>NZ_CAWNJS010000001.1:4225395-4434457 GCF_963874875.1 Tolypothrix tenuis PCC 7101 | reverse complement strand
GCTTCTCCCTGAGGGAGAAGGGGAATTGAATCTCTTGCTCCCCTCTCCTGGTGGGAGAGGGGCTGGGGGTGAGGGCAAAACCTTGCAACCAAGAGGGTTTCACGTTAAGTTGACACCAATGACAAGATGTCCACCCTACAATAAATACTGGGATATTTTTTTATTTGGAAGTCCCTAAGTCCAAGGTCTATCTTCCAGCACTGTGGACAGCTTTGTGAGATTTGCCTTACGTCGATAACGATAACGCCACATCACAAAGCCAGTGACCAACAAAATAGCCGGAGAAAGACCCACAAAAATATACAGAATCCGAGTGAGTAGTCCGCCAAAAGTACCAAAATGCAGAGGATTAAAAGCATCTACTACTTCGTCACCAAAAGAAAGCGATCGCGAATTGCGAACCTGCAATACTTTCCCTGTATATTGATCTAAATACACTCGGCTACGCCAAACTTCCTTTTCTTCAGGAAATCGTTTACCGACAATAAATACAGCTTCAGGGCTGCTAGGGAAACCGATATAAGTGGTAATCGCATCTGGTAAAGCAACATCAGCAAGTTGCAAAATTTCTGCTAAAGCTAATGGTGATTTACCTGGGATGGGTTGGGATGTCGGTTCTATCGGTTTGGATGAAAAAGTAACACCATAAATCACAGGTTCTGCATAAGAATAAAAATTCCAGCAAAACCCTGTGAAACCAGTTAGACCAAGAAATATGGCTGTGATGATTCCAGCTACTTTATGGATATCAAAATTGGTGCGTTTGATATGAGCATTCCATTTAATCTTGAATCCTGTAAATAGCTTGCGCCAACCAGGCCAAAGGATAATTCCTGTAATGCTGAGGATGAATAATAAAAGCGCTGCAATCCCAACAATTGCAACCCCAATATCCCCAGCTAGTAAGGAATAGTGGAGATTGTAGATTACACTCATGATCGCATAATCACTATAGCGATCGCCTAAAATTTTGCCTGTGTATGGATTGACTAGTACTTCTAAAGTCGGTTTTTTTGGGGATTGCAATTGAATATGTATTGGCTCATCTGGTGTTTGGGGTAATTCCAAGAAACTCAAATTCAAGCTGGGGTCGGGGTAAGCAGCTTTCACATTATCAATAATAGATAATATTGAGAACTGCTGTGGTTGAGGTGTAATTTTGCCAAACTGAACTTCCAGCAGCAAATGGCTAATTTCTTCTTCAAAAACCAGCAAGCTACCTGTCAACCCGACAACCATAATAATGAGTCCAGCAGCTAACCCTAAATAGCGATGTAGCTGAAAAGCCAGATGACGAATTTTCATGTTAAAACTCGATAGCAAATGAGCCAATAACTGTTAGCGGTGCGCCAGGAATTACTGTTGTGCGGCCAAGTTCGCTAGTTTCAAAATAGCGAGTATCAAATAAGTTTTGGAAGTTAATCGCTGCTCGCCAATTATTTTGACGGTAATAAATCGCCGCATCGGTGCGGATATAGCTTGGTAATTCAAAACTATTTTCTAAATCGCCCTTTCGTGCATCTACATAAAACAATCCCATCCCTAAACCAAATCCTTTAAACCCACCATTTTGAAACTCATAGGTTGTCCAGAGGCTGGCTTTATTGTGTGGCACATTAGGAACTTTGTTACCAACCGGAAGATCATTGCTCTGACTAATTTCAGCGTTCGTATAGCTATAAGAAGCAATGATGTTCCATCCTGGGGAAATCTCTCCTGAAATATCAAATTCAAGTCCTTGGCTGCTTTGTTCACCAACAGCAATGCTAAATGCTGGATTAATAGGATCTGTAGTGGCGATATTGGTTTTGGTGATGTTGTAGAACGCCAGATTAGCAGCCAACTTTGGAGTCAATTCGGCTCTAATACCTACTTCATACTGGTTACCACGTGTTGCTTCCAGCAATGAACCATCGGCTCTAATACCACTGTTAGGAGAGAATGAACGGCTGTAACTGGCATAGAGTGAAATCGGTTGAATAGGCTGATATACAATACCTACACGAGGACTAAATGCTTCACTTGATTGACTAGTTTCAGTATTTTCTAACTTGTCATTCCGGCTTTGTGTAACAGTATCAAATCTTCCACCAATTAAAAGTTTGAGATTATCTGTCAGGGCAATTTGGTCTTGTAAGAAAATACCTAAATTATCTGTTGTAGTGATGTCATCTCGAAGCAAGATGAAGGATGAAATATCTGGAGGCAATACATTGTAGATGGGATTAAAGATATTAATGCTGGGTGTTTGGCGCTCCACTATAGAGGTATCAAACGCATCAGATGGGGTTCTAAAAAAACCTTCTGATGTATTTCTTTGTAAATCAAAACCAAATAGCAGCTGATGGTTGACTGAACCTGTTTTAAATTTACTTGTGAGGTCAGTCTGCATCGCATATATCTTGTATTCATTGGCACTATCAAAGTAGTCACGGAATAAAGTGCCAGTCTCTTCATCTAATTGTGTTGCATTCGTATTCAAGACTTTTTCATTGTTTTGTAAGAATTGAAAGGCGTTACGAAGTTTGAGATTGTCATTAAACTCATGTTCTAAACGATAGCCAATACCAAATTGCTCACTACGCCGAAAGTCACCAGGTTCCCCTAAAAATCGGCTACGGGGCAGATCAGCAATTCCAGTGCCGATCGCAACTATCCCTCGATCCAAAGTCCGTTCGTCGTATAGATAGGTAGTATTAATCGATAAACTAGTGCGATCGCCAAGCTTAAAATCAAACACAGGAGCAGCAAAAACTCGCTCGCTATTGACAAAATCGCGGAAGCTACCAGCATTTTGATAAGCTAAATTCAACCGATAAAGAGCGGTTTTATCAAGAGTTAACGGCCCAGAGAAGTCAAAACTACCACGGTAAAAGCTATAGCTACCAACAGATAATTCTGCACTATAGAAAGGATCAGCCAAAGGTCTTTTAGTCACTACATTGACTACACCCCCCGGTTCAACATTGCCATATAGAACCGAAGCTGGCCCTTTTAAAACCTCTATTTGCTCAATACTCGCGGGATCTCGCAATGAGAAGTTACCATCACTGTTACTTTGTCTGAAGCCATCTTGCAGAATAGTTGCATCGTCAAATCCCCGAATATTGAAGCTATCTATCGTACCGCCAAAACTATTACTACTAAAAACACCACTAACATTTCGGAGTGCATCAATTAAACGTACCGCTTTTTGATCCTCAATCGCTTGTTTAGGTACAACCTGAATTGATTGAGGAATATCGCGGATCGGTGTATCTGTTCTAGTGGCAGTTGAAGATTCTGTGACTCTATATCTGTCTTCCTCACCAGTAACCAACAATTCAATTGGTTCATCTGTTGGCGCTGACGGTGTTTCTGGAGGCTGTTCGGCAGATGGTTGAGTTGGTGTTTGTGGTGGTTGCAGTTGGGCAGCAGTAGCCTCTGATGCTACGCCAAAAATTAAACCTTCATCACTATCAAACAGTTCAATTTTGGGTGCGCTTTCCTCACCTATCAATGTCACACGAATACTATTTGCATCTTGATTACTGACAATTACCTCTGCAATACCTGTAGCTGGCTTTTCTTGGCGAAAGGTCTGACCACTAGAAAGGCGTAACTGTGCATTAGAAATGTTTGCAATATAAGTTTTGCCATCAATTTCTGGCTTTACTTCTAACTTTTCGCCCAAGGTAGTTTCTAATATCAAATCTATCCCTGTAGCTGTGCTATTAATCTTGACTCCTGTAATTTCTATAACTTGATTTCCAGGCTGCGAACTGGGTGTTGCAGACTGAGCTAACCTGAAAGAACCCTTGATTTCACTGAATCTGGGGATTTTTTTATTTGATTTAATCTTTGCACTCGTCTCAATTGACTGATTTAAAAGCTGTGCATCTTTCTCTAAGACTTCTTCACTCAGAGCAGCAGTAGTATCCCCTACAACAACAGAACTGATAAGTAACAAGCTTGACAGTATTAGCTCTAGTTTCATTCTTGTCTTCACGCCCAATCGCAACTCACAGGTTGTCATCAATAATATTGGTCAAATTATTGCAAGTAAATGTCAATATGTAAACCCTAGGGCTAAATGTTGTCTTTTGCAAATATTTCGCAAAATTTTAGGATGTAACAAACTCTAACACTAGCAGCTAAATTTGCTGCTAGCTCAAAAAATTTGCCTATGAATGGGCTATTCTCTGGACATGGCACAGAATAGTAGTGAACCTGAATATTACTTTAATATTATTTACATCCATCTAAAGATAGAAATATTTTTTCAAATCTAAATCCAATAGTCTGGCCATTATTTTATAAGTAATTCTTATATATAAGGGATTGAAAGATCCAATTACTTGCATTAGTGTGATTAAGGTAATTGAAAATAAATAGCAATAAGTTCTGCCGAAAGCGGTGACACTTGGCTATTGGTAGAGAATTAAATGACTGTGATTGCGTTTGCTTGCAATTGAGTCCAGCATTGGTATCTAGCTCTTGAGAATAAAATGGTTCAACCTTTTAATGACTTAAAGGATAATGGCTATAGCTGTTCGACGTTGATTGAGATTCTGCAATATAGATCCCAATATCAGCCGCACAAAGAAGCTTTTAGGTTTTTGCAAGATGGGGAAAATACAGTAATCACACTCACATATCAAGAGCTAGATCGACGTAGTAGAGCGATCGCATCGCAACTACAATCAATGGGTATGGCTGGCGAACGTGCATTACTGCTGTACCCACCAGGGCTGGACTTTTTAGCTGGTTTTTTTGGTTGTTTATCTGCTGGAGTGGTAGCAGTTCCCGCTTACCCACCGCACAACCAACGCAACACACCCAGAATTCAAGCTATTATCGCAGATGCACAAGCAGCAGTTGCTCTGACCACAAGCACCCTTTTACCCAAACTTCAATCCTTAATCAGTGACAACGACAGATTTCAGTGGTTAGCTACTGATCATTTAGAACTGGGAATAGAAACTGCTTGGCAAGCACCCTTGATTAATCAAGACTCTTTAGTATTTCTGCAATACACCTCCGGTTCTACAGGCACACCCAAAGGAGTGATGCTAAGTCACAGCAACCTTCTGCACAACGCAGCTGTGACTTATAAATTCATGGAACACTCACCACAGAGTAAATTTGTTTCTTGGCTGCCTGCATATCATGATATGGGACTCATTGGTGGCATACTCCAACCTTTATATGGAGGGTTCCCTTGCATATTAATGTCTCCGGCTGCTTTTTTACAGCGTCCATATCGTTGGTTGCAAGCAATTTCCCACTATCAAGGAACTACTAGTGGTGCGCCTAACTTTGCCTATGAACTCTGCATTGATAAAATTACCCCAGAGCAACGTGCCACACTTAATTTAAGCAGTTGGAGTGTTGCGTTTAACGGTGCAGAACCTATCCGACAAGAGACTTTAGAAAAATTCGCCGCCACTTTTGCAGAATGTGGTTTCCGTCCAGAAGCCTTTTATCCTTGCTATGGTATGGCAGAAGCTACTCTGATGGTTTCTGGTGTTGCTAAAAAAGCCTTACCTCGTAGTAAAACTGTTGATAAAGTTGCACTCTCCCAAAATCAAGTACGCGAGAGTAGTACAAATCAAGATAACCAAACCTTTGTTAGTTGTGGTTATAGCATTCCAGAACAGCAAATAGTTATTGTCCATCCAGAAAATTGCACTCGCTGTCAAGCAGATGAAGTTGGAGAGATATGGATAGCTAGTCCAAGTGTGGGTAAAGGCTATTGGCATCGCACTCTAGAGACAGAACAAACTTTCTGTGCGTACCTCAAAGATACAGGAAAAGGGCCATTTTTACGGACTGGAGATTTAGGTTTTCTAGATAATGGCGAACTGTTTATTACAGGGAGGGCTAAAGATTTAATTATTATTCGTGGTCGCAATTTTTACCCACAAGATATTGAGCTAACCGCAGAACGCAGTCATCCTGCTTTGCGTTTGGGTAGTTGTGCTGCTTTTGCGGTTGAGGTAGAAAATGAAGAACGTTTAGTGGTAGTGCAAGAATTAGAATTTCGTGCCAAACCTAATCATGAAGAAGTAATTAACGCCATTCGTCAGGCTGTTGCAGAAGCGCATGAAATTCAAGTCTATGCAGTAGTTTTGATTAAACCTGGCACTATTTATAAAACCTCCAGTGGTAAGATTCAACGCCGTGCAACGAAGGCAGCATTTCTAGGGAATAACTTAGATATAGTTGCCAGCAATATTAGAAAAACTGCGGAAGTTGCAGTTAACGATAATACACTACAACGCCAAGTTTTGTTGCATCTGGCTCCCAATGAAAGACAGCCACTATTAGAGAGATACATTCAAGAACAGGTAGCCAGAGTATTATCTATCCCATTGTCTGAAGTTAACCCAGAACAAGCATTCAGCAGCTTTGGCTTAGATTCCTTGAAAGCCTTTGAACTACAAAACCGCATTGAAAACGATTTAGAGATTACCTTACCCATAGCCGACTTCTTTGCAGGGTTGAGTGTACTATCACTCTCCTGTAAAATACTGGCTCAACTCAACACAGTTGCAATTTCCTCACAATCAATTCTTCCAGTCTCCAAAAACAGCAGAAATCATCCCTTATCTTTTGCTCAACAACGACTATGGTTTATTCATCAGTTAGCGCCTGATACACCTGCATACAATCTTCCCTTGATCATTCGCTTGCAAGGAGGTGTGAATGTTGCAGTTCTAGAGCAAAGTCTAAATGAAATTATTAACCGCCACGAAATACTAAGAACAAACTTTATAGTTATAGACGAGCAACCTGTTCAAATTATTCAGCCAGAACTAAAAATTAAATTGGCTGTTGAAGATTTACAACAATTACCAGAGGATAGACGCACTCAAGAAGCCCAGCAAACCTTTGACTTATCTTCTCAACCTCTATTGCGTGCTAAACTGCTGCGTTTAGGGGAAGCAGAATATCAATTAGTCTTGATTCTAGACCACATTATTGTTGACGGTTGGTCTATTGGTATCCTCATCCGCGAACTAACTGAAACTTACAAAGCATTTGTCAATAGCAAACCTTCACCATTACCAGAATTACCAATACAGTATCTAGACTTTACTTATTGGCAAAGAGGGTGGTTGCAAGGCGAAAGATTGCAAACTTTGGTTTCTTATTGGAAGCAACAATTATCTGGCAATTTACCAATATTAGATTTACCGACAGATAGTCCAAGAAAGGTGTTTCCTACCTTCAACGGTGCTCAAGCGAAATTAGTTCTATTACCTAGCTTGAGTGCAGAATTGAAAAACTTCTGTCAGCAGGAAGGTACTACTCTATTTATGGTCTTGCTGGCAGCATTCAAAACCTTACTATACCGCTACACTGGGCAAACAGATATCTTAGTAGGTTCTCCAATTGCAAGTCGCAATCGAGCCGAAATAGAATCATTAATTGGCTTTTTTGTCAATGTTTTAGTATTGCGTACTTCCCTTGATGGTGTACCCACTTTTAGAGAATTGCTGCAACGAGTAAAAGCTACCGCCTTAGAAGCTTATACTCATCAAGATTTACCCTTTGACAAATTAGTAGAAGAACTACAGCCAGAACGACATTTAAGCTACAATCCCCTATTTCAGGTGATGTTCGTTCTGCAAAACGTACCATTACCAACGCCAAAGTTATCAGATATAGATATAACTTTTACAGAGGGTTTTAACGACACAGCTAAGTTTGATTTAACTCTGTTTATGGAAGACATAGAACAGGGGTTAATTGCCACTTTGGAATACAATACTGATTTGTTCGGTGCAGATACAATGCATCGGATGCTAGGACATTTGCAATCATTACTAGAAGGTATAGTTGCTAATCCCGCTCAGAGTATTGCAGAATTACCCTTGTTAACTGCATTCGAGCGCAAGCAAATTTTAGTTGATTGGAATCAGACTCAAACAGACTATCCGCAACACCTGTGTATTCATAAGTTATTTGAGGAACAGGTAGAAAAAACTCCAAATGCTATTGCGCTTGTATTTGAAAATCAACGACTAACCTATCATGAGTTAAATACCAAAGCGAATCAACTAGCATATTACTTACAAAAATTAGGAGTCAAACCAGAAGTTTGTGTAGGTATTTGCATGGAACGTTCACCAGAAATGGTGATTGGATTGTTAGGAACTTTGAAAGCTGGTGGTGCTTATATACCACTTGATCCTAAATATCCTCAAGAACGTTTAGCGTTCATGCTAGAAGATAGTCAAGCTCAGATATTGCTGACTCAAACACATTTTGCTAAAGGCTTTACAGGTAATATTAATACTATCTGTTTAGATAGTGATTGGCAGTTATTAGAACCCCAAAGTAAAGAAAATTTATTCAGTGAAGTAACATCGCAAAACTTAGCTTATATTATTTATACTTCCGGTTCCACTGGTAAACCAAAAGGCGTTGCAATTGAACATTGTAGTTGCATTGCTTTATTACACTGGGCAAGACAAGTATTTAGTGATCATGAACTTGCAGGAGTATTAGCTTCAACTTCTATTTGCTTCGATTTATCGGTATTTGAAATATTTGTGCCTTTAAGTTGGGGTGGAAAGGTAATTTTAGTAGAAAACGCTTTGCATCTACCTAACTCGACTGCTGCCCAAGAAGTAAGCTTAGTAAATACAGTTCCAAGTATCATCAGCGAATTACTGCGAGTTAATGGTTTACCTAGTTCAGTACGCACTGTTAATCTAGCTGGCGAACCACTCCAACATCAACTGGTGCAACAGATTTATCAAAATGATGCAATTCAAAAAGTTGTCAATCTTTACGGGCCTTCCGAAGATACAACCTATTCTACATATAGTTTAGTCAAGAAAGAGGATAAGGCAGTAAATATAGGTCGCCCGATTTGCAATACACAAATTTATCTACTAGATGCTAATTTACAACCAGTACCAGTTGGTGTAAAAGGGGAAATTTATCTTGGTGGTGCTGGGTTAGCTAGAGGTTATTTCAACAGAGCAGAAGTAACTAATGAACGCTTCATTAATCACCCTTTTGATAGTCAATTAGGTTCGCGTTTATATAAGACTGGAGATTTAGCTCGTTATTTCCCAAATGGTAATTTAGAATATTTGGGACGCATTGATTATCAAGTTAAGATTCGCGGTTTTCGTATTGAGTTAGGCGAAGTTGAAAAAGTATTAATCGCACATCCAGCAGTACGCGAAGTTGTGGTTTTGGCATTAGATAAACAAATAGTAGCTTATGTTATTTCTGAGGAGGAACAGATAACTACAACTAATGAACTGCGAAATTATTTGCAAGGAATTTTACCAAATTACATGATTCCGACTTTATTTGTGCAACTAGATGTTATGCCACTGTTGCCCAATGGTAAAATAAATCGTAGTGCTTTGCCAATTCCTACAGATTTGCGCCCAACAATAGCTGTAAATTATCAAGCTCCGCGTTCAGAAACTGAAAGAGCGATCGCTAATATTTGGCAAGAAGTATTAAAATTAGAAAAAGTCGGGATAAATGATAATTTTTTTGACCTTGGTGGTCATTCTTTGCTGATAGTTCAGGTAAAGCAAAAGCTAGATGCAGCATTGAATAAGGAAATATCTATTATTGAGTTATTTCAACATCCAACAATCGATTCTTTAGCAAAATATTTAATTCAAGACTCCAAGCAAGATTCACCTTGGCAATCAATACGCGAACGTACTCAAAAGCAAAGAACTGCTTTCAAAACTAAACAAAAGCTTTTGAGTAATTCTCCTGAAAATAATAACCTAAAGGGTTAGAGAAGCTGGTAAAATGAGCAATACAGAAATCCAAGAATCAATAGAAAAAATTGCCATTATTGGAATGGCTGGGCGGTTTCCAGGAGCAAAAAATATAGAACAATTTTGGCAGAATTTAAAAGAGGGTGTCGAGTCAATTTCTGCATTTTCGGAAGAAGAATTAATTGCTGCGGGAATAGAGCCAGCTTTACTAAATGAACCCAATTATGTCAAAGCTGGTGGTGTAGTAGAAGACATTGATTTATTTGATGCGGCGTTTTTTGAAGTTAATCCCAAAGAAGCTGAAATCACAGACCCCCAACACCGTTTATTTTTAGAATCTGCTTGGGAAGCTTTAGAAAATGCTGGTTATGACAGCCAAAGATGTAATAGTCGCATTGGAGTTTATGCTGGAGCTAGCCTTAGCAATTATTGTTCCTTTGACTTCAATACTGATCAAGTAGGTTCAGCGACATCTTACCAAACATTAATTGGTAATGATAAAGATTTCTTGAGTACTCGTGTATCTTATAAATTAAATCTTAAAGGGCCGAGTATTACAGTTCAAACTGCTTGCTCTACTTCATTAGTTGCAGTGTCTTTAGCTTGTCAAAGTCTGCTGAATTATCAATTTGATATGGCTTTGGCGGGAGGGGTTTCTATTCATACACCTCAAAAAACAGGTTATCTAGCTCAAGAAGGAGGAACTTTATCGCCGGACGGACATTGTTACGCCTTTGATGCGAGAGCAAAAGGGACAGTTATTGGTAATGGGGTAGGAGTTGTTGTACTGAAAAGGCTCCAGGATGCGATCGCCGATGGTGATTTCATTTATGCAACCATCTTAGGTTCCGCAATTAATAACGATGGTTCTGGTAAAGTTGGCTACACAGCACCGAGTGTAGATGGCCAAGCCGAAGCGATCGCAGAAGCCATGATGTTGGCTAATGTGGAGCCGGAGACAATTAGTTATATTGAAACTCACGGTACTGGTACAGCTTTAGGCGATCCGATTGAAATTGCTGCACTGTCGCAAGTTTTTCGTAGCACTACAGATAAAACAGGTTTTTGTGCGATCGGTTCAGTCAAAACTAACATCGGTCACTTAGATGCTGCTGCGGGAGTGACTGGACTGATTAAAACAGCTTTAGCACTCAAGCATAAGCTAATTCCACCCAGCTTAAATTTTGCACAACCCAATCCCCAAATTGATTTTGCTAATAGTCCGTTTTACGTCAATACTAAGTTGAGCGAATGGCAAACAGGCGCAAATCCTCGTCGCGCTGGTGTCAGTTCCTTAGGTATGGGGGGAACTAATGCTCATATCATTCTCGAAGAAATAGAGCAGAGGAGCAGAGCCTCCGCGACCCTCGGCGACCTGGAGCAAGAAATAAATTATCAGTTGTTAGTGCTTTCAGCTAAAACTGATTCAGCTTTAGAAACTGCAACTAAAAATCTGGCTCAATACCTCACACAGCATCCTGATTTAAACTTGGCAGATGTAGCTTATACGCTGCAATTAGGACGTAGAGAATTCAACCATCGCCGCATTCTTGTATGTGAAAATATCGACGATGCAATCACAGCCTTAAGCCAGCAAGATTCTCAAAGAGTTTTGACAAATTACCAAGAACCCTGTCAGCAATCTATCGCTTTTATGTTTCCGGGACAAGGTTCTCAATATGCAAACATGGGTAAAGAACTCTACGAAACCGAAGCCATATTTCGTGAACAAATTAATCGCTGTTGTGAAATATTAAAACCTCACTTAGGGATAGATTTAAGAACAGTAATTTATCCCCAAAATAATGAAGTCGCAGCCGAGAAACTCAAACAAACTCAAATTGCTCAACCAGCATTATTTGTCATTGAATATGCGTTAGCGCAATTATGGATGTCTTGGGGTGTGCATCCGCAAGCAATGATTGGTCATAGCATTGGGGAATATGTAGCAGCTTGTTTGGCTGGGGTATTTTCTTTAGAAGATGCTTTGGCTTTAGTAGCAACTAGAGGACGGTTAATGCAGAAAATTCCTCCTGGTTCTATGCTGGCTGTTTCCTTACCCCAAGAACAAGTTCAAGCTTTATTAAATGAACAATTATCTATAGCTGCTAGTAATGCACCATCTGCTTGTGTGGTTGCTGGAAGCCATGATGCTATTAATCTTTTTCAAGAAAAGCTGTTAGAGAAAGGCATCAATTGTCGTCGGCTCCATGTTTCCCATGCTTTTCATTCGCCGATGATGGAATCTATTTTAGAAGCATTCCGACAAGAAGTAGCTAAAGTTAAACTGCATCCGCCAAAGATGCCTTTTATTGCTAATGTCACAGGAACTTGGATTACAAATCAACAAGCAACAGATCCTAATTATTGGGTAAAACATTTACGTCAGACAGTTCATTTCTCAGCAGGTATTACTGAATTATTTAAAGACCAGAATTGCATCTTGTTAGAGGTAGGCCCAGGTCGAACATTATCTACCTTTGCTAAACAGCAGTCAACTAATAGGGTAATAGTTTCCTCTTTACCTCATCCGCAAGAAAAACAGTCAGATATTGCTTTTTTACTCAATAGTTTAGGTCGCCTTTGGCTATCAGGAGCCTCAATAAACTGGTCAGGATTTTATACTAATGAACGTCGTCAGCGCCTTCCTTTGCCAACTTATCCCTTTGAGCGTCAGCGTTATTGGCACGTTCAAAAAACTTCTGTTACACAGTCTCACGAACATCAGAAATTATCAGATTTTTGGCAATCATTGATTGAAGCTGCTCAAGATCAGTCTGTTCGCGGAATTTCTGCATTTGATGAACAAAATTACTTAGCTAACAAACATCATTTAGAAGATTTATGTGTCACTTATATGAATCTTGCTTTGCAGGATTTAGGAATTTTCAGCAATATATCTGATAAATATTCCTTAGATGAGTTGTTAGAACAAGGCAGAATTTTACCTCGTTATCGACAATTATTGTGTCGTTGGCTAACAGTTTTGCTAGAACGGGGACATCTCAAGCAAGATGCAGTTCGTTTTAGTAATCTTCTGCCTATATCTAAAACCGAAGTTAATAATTTAGTAGCAGAAATTAAAATAAAATGGACAGATACACAACAAAGAATTGAACTCGTCCAAAATTATGGCGAACACCTTGCTGCTTTATTAATCGGCGAACAAGAGCCGTTAGAATTGCATTTTGCCACCTTAGTTAAAGACGGAAAAATTGCTAGAGAAAATTCCCTGAGTGATAAATATTATAATAGTATTATCAAAGCAACTGTAGAAAAATTAGTGCAATCGCTACCGTCAGAGGCTAATTTAAGATTTCTTGAAATTGGCGGTGGGACAGGTATTGCAACTGCGGAATTATTACCTTTATTACCATCTCAAAGAACTAAATATACTTTTACTGATGTAGGTAGTTTTTTCCTAGAAGAAGCGAAAAAGAAGTTTCAAGACTATCCATTTGTAGAATATAAGTTTCTCGATATAGAGAAATCTTTGACGGAGCAAGGATATACAAGCCAGAGTTTTGATATCGTTATAGCTGTTAACGTCTTACACGTTACTCAAGATTTAGGTAAAACACTTGATACTGTGCGTTCCCTATTAGCACCTGGTGGTTTTCTCCTAATTCAAGAAATTACTCAACCTCAGTTAGAATTTGATATTACTGACGGTTTGCTGATGTCTCCATTAGAAGATGAACAACGCAGCCAAGGAAATCCTTTCTTCTCTAAAGAACAGTGGCAAGAATTACTTCATCAGCATGGTTTTACTAAAGTAGCAGCTTTTTCAGAGACAGAAGCTTTTGGACAACATATTTTACTCGCTCAAGCTTCTCTATCAGCAACCGAATCGAAAGATAGCAAATTAGATATAGCTGATTGGTTTTATATTCCATCGTGGGAACGTTCTTTACCACCTCATTCTCAACTAATAAATAATCACAAACAAGAACGCTGGTTGGTATTTGTCGATGATTGTGGTTTAGGCGATCGCATTGTACAGCGATTACAACTGCAAGGACAAAATATCATTACCGTTGCGTTGGGAGAAGAATTTACTGCTACAGAACAACAAGGAGATCGCTCATATACAATTAACCCTAGACACAGAAGCGACTACAACAGGCTGGTTCAGGAACTACGGACTCTGAATTGCTTACCTAACAAAATTGTGCATTTATGGAGTATTACCCCTGTAAATGAGACAGAATTAGCAATTGCAGATGTGCAAGCTGCTCAAGATAGAGGATTTTACAGTTTGCTGTTTCTTACCAAAGCCTTGCAAACAGAAAATAAGTCAAATAAACTACAAATTAAAGTTATTTCCAACAATATTCAGGCTGTCAGACCAGATGAAATTCTTTGTCCCCAAAAAGCTACTATAGTGGGATTAGTAAAGGTAATTGGGCAAGAATATCAAAATATTCAATGCTGTAGTATTGATATTAATCTGCCAAAATCAGGTAGTTGGCAAGAAGAAAAACTGACAGAAAAACTGCTAACTGAATTCACCAATTTATCAAGCGATCGCATAGTTGCTTATAGAGGTGGACATCGTTGGGTACAAACTTTTAAACAAGTACATTTACCAGCAATTCCGAAAACGCCAAAACTCAAAACAGGAGGAGTTTATCTAATTATTGGTGGGCTAGGAAGCTTGGGATTAGTATTAGCAGAACATCTAGCAAAGAACTTTCAAGCCAAATTAATTCTGACAGGGCGTTCTGATTTTCCCCAGCGCGATGAATGGTCTCAATGGCTAATAAAAGAGGATACTACGAGTAGTAAAATTCGCAAACTGCTGGAGTTAGAAAGCCTTGATGCTGAGGTAATGGTAGTGCAGGCGGACACTGCTAACTTAGAGCAAATGCAACAAGTAATAGCGCAAGCAGAGACAAAGTTTGGTGCAATTAATGGTGTGATTCACTCCGTGGCGACTAGCTTAACCGAGAGAATGAGACCGATTGAGCAAATTACAGAAGCGGAATGCGATCGCGAATTTCAAGCAAAAGTATACGGCTTGTTAGTATTACAACAAGTTTTGCAGAATAAAGAACTTGACTTTTGTTTATTAATATCTTCTTTAGCCTCAATTTTTGGTGGAGTTGGACATAGTGCATACTCAGCATCAAACCTATTTATGGATGCTTTTGTTGCCCAACATAATCAAATACATTCTATTCCTTGGATTAGCGTTAACTGGGATGGAAGAGTACCATTTTTATCAGTCAAAAATGAATCCATATCTTTTCTGAATCCTGAGTTAATAATGACACCACAAGATGATGTAGAAGTCTTTAACAGCATCTTAGCTTGGGATGAACTAGGACAGGTTGTTGTGTCTACGAGAAACCTAGAAATAAGAATTAAAGAATGGTCTAGCTTCACTTCTATAGAACAAAAAGATAATTCATCTTTGGGACATTCTAGACCAAAGTTAAACAGTGTTTATTCTGCTCCCCGTAACCAGATAGAACAAGAAATTGCTAATCTGTGGCAAGAGTTACTCGGCGTTAATCAAGTTGGCATTTATGATAATTTCTTTGAGTTGGGTGGAGATTCTTTAACTGGAGTGACTCTGATTAATAAATTTCAACAAAAATTGCATAAAACTATTCCAATAGCAGCATTGTTTGAAGCCCCAACTGTTGCTGAATTAGCTGAATACTGCCAAAAACAATCGCCTATCCCTGTTTTATTCAACGACAAAAATAATTTAGAAACAAGCGAACGTGAACAAGGGGTACTATGAAAAATATCAAGAAGTTTTTATCGGAAATTGAAAGTTTAGACGTAAAACTTTGGGTAGAAGGACAGCAGTTACACTATAATGCTCCCAAAGGTACAATTACATCAACTCTACTGACTCAAATACGTGAACGTAAGGCAGAGATTTTACAAGTATTACGTCAAGATGATGTAATTCAACCTGTACAGCGAAATCAGCCACTACCCTTATCTTTTGCTCAACAAAGACTCTGGCTTGCAGAACAATTACAACCTAATAGTTTTACATATAACGAACCAGTTGCTCTGCGATTACTTGGTTATCTCAATATAGAATTGTTAGAAAAAAGCATCAATGAAATTGTGTGCCGCCATGAGATTTTGCGTACTACTTTCACTACAATAGATGGACAGCCTGTACAAATAATTTCTGCAAATTTAGAAGTTAAAGTATCAGTAGTAGATTTCAGCAATTTACCAGAAAATGAGCGAGAAACCAAGGCACAAAAATTTGCTCAACAAGAAGCTGAGTTACCTTTTGACCTCACAAAGTTACCATTAATTCGAGTTTCAGTAATTCAGCTTAGTCAGGAAGAGAATATATTATTAATTACCGTACACCATATTGTTTGGGATGGCTGGTCTATAGGAGTATTAATTCGAGAGTTAAGTACCCTATATCGTGCATTTTATTATGATCAACCTTCTCCATTACCAGAAATAAAAATTCAGTATGCTGACTTTGCTGTTTGGCAGAGAAATTGGTTGCAAGGAAAAGTTTTAGCCCAAAAGTTAGCTTATTGGCGAGAAAGACTTGGTAATAATTTGCCAGTGCTGCAATTACCTACAGTGCGCCCAAGTACAGAAGTTAAAACTAATCGTGGTGCTAGTCAATCTTTTTTGATTCCTGCTAACTTAGCACAAGCAATTCAAGCATTAAGTCATCAAGAAGGCGTTAGCCTATTCATGACTTTGTTAGCCGCTTTTCAAGTATTATTATTGCAATATACCAAACAAGAAGATATTGTTATTGGTACAGATATTGCTAATCGTAATCGGGCTGAAACAGAATCGTTAATTGGGTTTTTCATGAATCTGTTAGTGTTACGTACAGATTTAAGCGGTAATCCTAGTTTTCGAGAATTGCTGGCAAGAGTACGCCAAGTTACTTTAGAAGCTTATGCTCATCCAGATTTACCTTTTGAGGAATTAGTTAAAGCTTTACAACCTGAACGGAGTTTGAGTAATACATCACCATTATTTCAGGTTTTATTTGTTCTGCAAAATACTCCGATGCCCTCTTTAGATTTACCAGGATTGACATTGAAAGAGTGGTTCTGGAGAAATGACACTGCCAGGTTTGAATTAGCAGTATTTTTAACCAAAACTCCTCAAGGAATTACTAGCACCTGGCGCTATAATAGCGAACTATTTACAGAAAGTGCGATCGCCGATAGGCGTGCCGTAGGTATCGCTGGTATGGCAAGTCATTTTGAAACTCTACTAAACAATATCGTTAAACAACCTAATGCCCGAATTAATAGTTTAGAAATATTGACTGAAGCTGAAAAGAAACAACAAGCTATGCAAAACAACAAGCGCAAGGCTTTTAATCGAGAAAAATTTATTAAAATTACTCCTACCAGTATCAATTTATCATCACTAAATTTAGTCAAAACCACATATTTACAAGCGGGTAATACCTTTCCTGTAGTAATTCAACCTTTAGCTGATGACGTTGATTTAGCAGATTGGGCTAAGAGTAACCGTGAATTTATAGAAAATGAATTATTAAAGCACGGTGCTATCTTATTTAGAGGATTTCAAACTAATACAGTCAAAGAGTTTGAAAATTTTGCTGGCGCAGTTTGTCCAAATTTATTTGGTGACTATGGCGATTTACCCCGCACTGGTGAAGGTAACAAAGTATATGGTTCTACTCCTTACCCAGCCGACAAAGCCATACTGTTTCATAACGAAAGTTCTCATTTGCATTGCTGGCCTTTAAAAATCTGGTTTTTCTGCGTTCAACCTGCACTACAAGGCGGAGAAACACCAATTATCGACTGTCGCAAAGCTTATAAAATTCTCCCAGCAAAATTACGAGAAAAACTTGCCCAAAAACAATTTATGTATGTTCGTAACTATACGAATAATTTAGATGTGATCTGGCAAGATTTTTTCCGCACTTCCGATAAAAGCGTAGTTGAAGATTACTGTCGCCAAGCTGGAATTAGTTTTGAATGGTATGGAGACGATAGTTTAATTACTCGCCAAGTGCGTCCAGCATTAGCAGTACATCCTCAAACTGGTGAATCAGTATTCTTTAATCAAATTCAATTACACCACATCGCTTATTTGGATATAAAAACGAGAGAATCTTTATTATCTTTATTTGATGAGAAAAAACTACCCCGCAACGTTTATTACGGCGATGGTACTCCGATTGAAGATGATGTAATTGCAGAAATTAATCAAGTATATCAACAGTCTCAAACTAGCTTTCCCTGGCTAAAAGGAGACATTCTCATGTTAGATAATATGTTATGCGCTCATGGTCGTTCCCCCTATATTGGACAACGCAAAATTGTAGTAGCAATGGGAGAAATGATTCACAGTAATAATATTGCAAAGCCAAAAGAGGAAGAAGGAAGTATATGCTAAGTGAAACTATGAATGGTTTTCGACTTTCTTTGCAGCAAAAGCAGCTTTGGTTATTGCAACAAGAAAGCAGTGCTTATGTTGCTCAAACTGCTATTTTGCTAGAAGGGAATTTAAACAAAGAAGCTTTAAAAGCTGCTTTAAAAAAAGTTATATCACGCCATGAAATATTACGCAGCAGCTTCTGTAAGGTGGTAGGCTTGAAACTGCCAATTATGGTGGTAGAAAATAGCTGTATTTTTTCCTGGCAAGAAATAGATTTAATTAATGCAGAAGCAGATGCAATTGATTTGGCTTGTCAAGATGAAATTGCAAAGCCTTTTAATTTAGAGCAAGCACCACTTTTACGAGCATCTCTACTAAAACTATCGATAAATAAACATATTTTAGTGATTACTTTACCAGCATTATGTGCTGATAGCGATACACTAAAGAATTTGTTTAGGGAAATTAGCGATTTTTATAGTGATGGTTTCGACACAGAAGTTGTGCAGTATGCTCATTTTTCTGAATGGCAAAATCAATTATTAATCGAACCAGAAGCAGAAAATTTTAAAGATTATTGGCTTCAGAAAGATTTTGCGGCTGTCTTTCAATTGCAGCTTCCTTGCCAAAATCAAAGCCAAATTCAAGGAGCATTTCAGCCACAATATTGGGAATTTATAATTGATGGCAACATTATTAAAGCAGACTATTCTCTAGATGAGTTCTTCTTGTCATGCTGGCAGGTTTTATTGTGGCGACTCACCAAGCAATCAGAAATTATAGTTGGCTGTATTAGTAATGGTAGAGAATATGAAGAATTACAAGACACTTTTGGTTTAATTGCTAAATATCTCCCGATTGCTCATCGCCTTACACCAGATTTAAGCTTTGAGGAAGTTATAGAGCAGGTTAGACAAGCTACACAAAATGCTCATGAATGGCAAGAATATTTTATTATTGAAGAAATAGATAGCTTATCTGACGGATTTCCAATATTATTTGAATTGACAGATTTCCCTGAAAAACGTTACTTAAATGATTTAACGTTCTCAGTTTATAAACATTATGCCTGTATTGACAAATTCAATATTAAGCTTTCTGGCTTTGTTAAAGATGACTGTGTAAATCTAAGAATTGATTACGATCATAATTTATTTACATCTGGAGCGATCGCAATTTTAGCCGAGCAATTTCAAACCTTAGTAAGCAGTGCGATCGCTAATCCAAATTACCCAATTAGTAAGCTTGAAATTCTTCCTATTCATCAGTTAAAACAACTACTAATTGATTTCAATCAAACCCAAACTGATTATCCTCAAAATAAGTGCATTCACCAGCTATTTACAGAACAAGCAGCCAAGACACCAGACAATATTGCTGTGGTGTTTGAGAATGAACAGCTTAGTTACCGTGAATTGAATCATCGGGCAAATAAATTAGCTAATTATCTCCAACAGTTAGGAGTTAAACCTGATGTATTGGTAGGGATTTATTTAGATAAATCTCGTCTCTCAATAATTGCTATTTTGGCAGTTCTCAAAGCAGGTGGCGCGTACTTACCTTTAGATTCAACTCTGCCTAAAGAACGCTTGAATTTGATGTTGCAAGATTCTCAAATACAAGTTTTATTGACTCAAGAAACATTACTTGTAAATTTGCCAGAACATACAGCGCAAGTAGTTTGTTTCGATAATTGGAAAGCTGAAACCAGTTGCAAAAATCCTGTTAGCAGCGTCACCTGTGAAAACTTAGCTTATGTTATCTATACCTCCGGTTCTACAGGGATACCAAAAGGCGTTGCAGTTGAACATCGCCAACTATGCAACTATCTCCAAGGTATTTTAGAGCAACTAGATTTACCTGATGCTGCTAGTTTTGCAACTGTCTCTACCTTGGCGGCTGACTTAGGTAATACTGTTATATTTTCTGCTTTATGTACAGGCGGATGTCTGCATATTATTTCCCAAGAACGTGCTACTAACCCCGTAGCGTTAGCGGAATATTGTCGCCGCCATCCTATCGATTGTCTGAAAATAGTTCCTTCTCATTTGAATGCGTTGTTAACTGTGGCTAACCCTGAAGAAATTTTGCCCTCTCAATTACTGATTCTGGGTGGTGAAGCCGCAAGTTGGGATTTAGTCAAACAAGTTCAGCAGCTAAAACCGATTTGTCAAATTTTAAATCACTACGGCCCAACAGAAACTACTATTGGTGTGCTGACATATAAAGTGCAACAGGAAGCCGCACAATCAAAAACAGTCCCTCTTGGTCGTCCGATTGCTAACACTCAAATCTATATCCTCGATGAACATCTGCAACCAGTTCCTATATCTGTACCAGGGGAACTGTATATTGGTGGCGCAAACTTAGCGCGGGGCTACCTCAACCGTTCTGAATTGACTCAAGAACGGTTTATTGCTAATCCTTTTAGTGAGGTTGAAGGAAGCCGCTTGTACAAAACTGGTGATTTAGCCCGTTATTTGCCTGATGGTAACATCGAATTTTTAGGACGTTGCGATCGCCAAGTAAAAATTCATGGTTTCCGCATCGAACTAGAAGAAATCGAAACTATCTTGCGCCAACACCCAGCAGTTAGGCAAGCTGTAGCCACTGTGCGTGAGGAACGCTTGGTTGCTTATGTGGTTTCTCTGCATACCACTACTAACGACTTGCGACAGTTTATGCAGGAAAGATTACCTGAGTACATGGTTCCTACTGCTTTTGTCATCCTTAACGCCATTCCCCTCACAGCTAACGGCAAAGTAGATTATCAAGCATTACCCGCACCAGAACTCGCCGCAGAACTAGAAAAAACATATATTGCGCCACGCACACCGCAAGAGGAATTGTTAGCCAAAATTTGGGCAGAAATTCTCGGTTTAAAGCAAGTAGGCATTGATGATAACTTTTTTGCGTTAGGCGGTGACTCTATCCTCAGCATTCAGGTAATCTCGAAAGCGAATCAAGCAGGTTTGCAACTCACGCCTAAGCAATTATTTGAACATCAGACAATCGCCGAGTTAGCAGCAGTAGCCGAAACAACTCAGCCTATTAAGACAGAATCAGGCTTAGTCACTGGAGAAGTAGCCCTCACCCCGATACAACATTGGTTTTTTGCCCAAAATTTACCCAATCCCCACCACTGGAATCAGTCAGTATTGCTAGAGGTACGGCAGAATCTAGACTTCCAGATATTAGAACAAGTAATTAAGCAATTACTACAACATCATGATGCGTTGCGATCGCATTTTCAACTAACGGAAAATGGTTGGCTACAAATTACTGCTGCACCTGACGAGATAGTACCTGTTAGCAGATTTGATTTAGCAGACAAACTAGACGCAGAACAAGCCATTACATCTATTGCTACTGAATTACAAGCCAGCCTCAACCTCTCTACTGGCCCTTTAATCCGGGTTGCTTATTTTGACCTTGGTCAAGATAAACCACCTCGATTGTTAATTATCATTCACCATTTAGTAGTTGATGGTGTCTCTTGGCGAATTTTGTTAGAAGACTTGCAAACAGCTTACCAGCAACTTAGCCAAGGTCAGAAAATACAGCTACCTGCAAAAACTACATCCTTCCAGCAATGGGCAGAAAAGTTAAATGAATATGCTCAGGCTCTAGAGTTAGAATCAGAACTCCCATACTGGCAAAATCAAATTCAGCAATCAGTTATTAACTTGCCAACAGATGATCAAGCTGCAAATACAGTCACATCTGTGGGAACTGTATCGGTTTCACTCAGCAACCCAGAAACGCAAGCCCTGTTACAAGAAGTACCAAAGGCTTATCAAACCCAAGTTAATGATGTTTTGCTGACAGCATTAGTTCAAGCTTGCGCCCAATGGACAGGAGATAATTCACTGTTCCTCACCCTCGAAGCACATGGAAGAGAAGAGATTTTCCCCGATGTCAACTTATCGCGAACAGCCGGCTGGTTTACTGCCCAATTTCCAGTTCTGTTGAACTTAGGCGATGCTTTCTCACCAGGAGATGCCTTAAAAACTATTAAAGAGCAGTTACGTAATATTCCGCACAATGGCATAAATTACGGTGTTTTAAAATACTTGAGCCAAAATAGCAGCCTCCAAGCTACACCCCAACCGCAGTTGAAATTCAACTATTTAGGGCAATTTGACCAAGTATTACCAGATACTTCTATTTTTCAACTTGCAGCCCAAACTACTGGCCCCAACCGTAGTTTGCAAGGAAGCCGTAGCCATTTACTAGAAATTGACGGAATGGTGACTCATGGACAGTTGCAATTGAATTGCACATATAGCCAGAACATTCATCACCCCAATACTATTGAACGCTTGGCTACTCATTTTATAGAAGCACTGCGCGGCTTAATTAGCCATTGCCAATCACAAGATGCTGGAGGATACACACCTTCAGATTTTCCAGAAGCAGAACTCAGCCAAACTGAACTTGACAAACTGCTTGCCAAAATTAGCCAAATGAGTAGGTAATACAATTTTAGATTTTGCGAAAAGTTGCAAGGAGGGTTTCCCTCCGTAGCAAACTTTTCAAGACGGATTTTGGATTGGGAATTGTCTTCTGGGTCTTTTTTGTGTGAATCCAACTTGGTATTAAAATTTTTATGAAAGTAGAAAACATTGAAGATATATATAAACTCTCACCTACACAGCAGGGATTGCTTTTTCACACACTTTATGATTCAGAGTCGGGAGTGTATTGCGATCGCTACAATATTACCCTCAAAGGCAATCTGAATATTTTGGCTTTTGAGCAAGCTTGGCAGCAATTAGCAAAAAGGCACGCTGTTTTGCGTTCTTCTTTCCACTGGGAAGATATAGAAGAACCTATGCAAGTGGTACATCGACAAGTAGAACTACCTCTTGAACAACAAGACTGGCGAGGGATAAATTCAGCACAACAGCAACAAAAACTAGAAGCTTTTTTGCAAACAGAACAAAGGCGCGGCTTTGAACTTTCACATCCGCCTTTAATGCGGTTAGCGTTAATTCAAATGGCTGATGATGTTTACCAATTCATTTGGAGTAATCATCACATCCTTTGGGATGGCTGGTCGCGGGTTGTGTTGTTCAAAGAATTTCTAGAAATTTATCAAGCATTATCTACTAATCAAAATCCATACTTAAAACCTGCTTTTCCCTATCGTAAATATATTGGTTGGTTGCGACAGCAAGATTTATCGCAAGCAGAAAATTTTTGGCGAAATGCCCTCAAAGGATTTACTGCACCGACAGCTTTGGTAGTAGATAAATTTGCTGCCAATACATCTAGTAATCAGGAATATAATGAGCAGAAAATTGAATTATCGGTAGCAGCTACAGAAAAACTCAAATCTTTTGCACGTCAATATCAAATTACTGTCAATACTTTAGTCCAAGGAGCTTGGGCTTTACTTCTGAGCCGATATTCTGGTGAAGATGATGTTATTTTTGGGGCTAATACTTCCGGTCGTCCAGTTAATTTACCAGGGGTAGAATCAGCCGTTGGGTTATTTGTAAATACCTTACCTGTGCGGGTGCGGGTGCATGGAGATGAATCTATTATTTCTTGGTTGAAAAACCTGCAAGCTGAACAAGCCCAAGCACGACAATATGAATATACTCCCTTGGTACAAATTCAGAGATGGAGCGAAATATCTCAAGGCTTACCTTTATTTCAAAGTTTTATTGCCTTTGAAAACTATCCTGTAGATTCTTCCTTACTCCAAGGCAAAGAAAACTTAGAGATTGAGGGATTTAGTGCTGTTAATCGCAGCAACTATCCTCTATGTCTAATTGTCGCGCCTTTAGAGCAATTACAACTTCAGATTAACAGCGATACCCATTCCTTTGAGCCTGCTACCATCACCAGAATGCTGGGACATTTGCAAACTTTACTAGAAGGTATGGTAGCAAATCCAGAGCAGCAGTTAAAGGATGTACCGTTGTTAACCCAGAGAGAGCAACACCAGTGCTTAATAGAGTGGAATCATACCCAAACTGAATATCCGGTAAATCTTTGCATACATCAGCTATTTGAAGCACAGGTAGAGAAAGCACCAGATGCAGTAGCTGTAGTATTTGCCGACCAAAAGCTGACATACTGGGAACTGAACCAAAGAGCCAATCAACTAGCAAACTACCTCCAAAAATTCGGAGTCGGGACAGAGGTACTGGTGGGAATTTGCGTTGAGCGTTCCTTAGAAATGGTAATTGGACTGTTAGCTATTCTCAAAGCTGGTGGTGCTTATGTGCCGATAGATCCAAATTATCCTCAGTCACGGCAAGCTTTCATACTGCAAGATGCCCAAATTCGGGTATTAATTAGCCAAAAAGATGTAGTAACAAAATTACCAGAACATCAAGCCCAGGTCATTTGCTTGGACTCCGACTGGATCACCATTTCTCAAGAAAGCACTAAAAATCCTGATATTAAAAATTTAACACCAGAAAACTTAGCATATATCATTTACACCTCTGGCTCTACAGGTCAGCCCAAGGGTGTATTGATACCTCATCGGAATGTTGTGCGTCTGTTACAAGCAACTCAATCATGGTTCCATTTCAATGAACATGATGTCTGGACGCTGTTCCACTCTTATGCTTTCGACTTCTCGGTTTGGGAACTCTGGGGCGCACTCTGCTATGGCGGAAGAGTCGTAGTCGTTTCTTACTTGGTCAGCCGCACACCGCAATCTTTCTGTGACTTGTTGTGTCAAGAGCAGGTAACGATTCTTAACCAAACACCATCAGCTTTCCGCCAATTGATGCAGCAAGAAGAATTATCTGACCAAAGAGGCGGAGGGGAACATGGGTATCAAGCCCCGCCCTTCCAGGGCGCTCTTACTGGGGCGGAGTGCAATCTCCGTTCCAAGTCTTCCCCCTTGCTCCCTGCTCCCTGCTCCCCTGCTTCTTGTGACAAGACCTTTGCTAATAACCTGCGCTTAGTAATCTTTGGTGGCGAAGCACTTGATATCCAAAGTTTAGCGCCTTGGTTTGAGCGTCACGGAGATGATTCGCCGCAGTTGGTGAATATGTACGGTATTACTGAAACCACTGTACACGTCACCTACCGTCCCCTAACTTTAGCAGATTTAAAAACAGCAAATGGTAGTTTTATAGGTCGTCCAATTCCAGACTTGCAAGTATATATCCTGGATAAGCACAATTCATTACTACCGATTGGGGTTCCTGGAGAGATGTGTATTGGTGGCGCGGGTTTAGCTAGAGGCTACCTCAACCGTCCCGAATTAACTAGCCAAAAATTTATTCCCAACCCTTATAGTAACCAGCCTGACGCACACCTTTACAAATCAGGCGATTTAGCTCGCTACTTACCCAATGGAGAACTAGAATATTTAGGACGTATCGACCATCAAGTAAAAATCCGAGGGTTTCGCATTGAACTAGGGGAAATTGAAGCACTCCTCAGACAACACCCAGCAGTGCGGGAAACTGTAGTTTTAGTGCGAGAGGATCAACCCAGCGACAAACAGTTGGTAGCTTACATTGTTACCAACTCCCAACAGGTTCCAACCACCAGTGAATTACGAAACTGGCTGAAAGTCCAACTGCCAGATTATATGCTCCCATCAGCATTTGTGCTGCTAGAGGCAGTGCCTTTAACATCTAACGGTAAAGTTGACCGTCAGGCGTTACCTACACCAAATAGTGCTAGACCAGAACTAGACGAAGCTTATGTAGCTGCTTCCACTCCCGAAGAGAAGGTGTTGGTAGATATTTGGGTGCAAGTCCTGGGTGTTGAACAGGTTGGTATTCACGATAACTTTTTTGCTTTAGGTGGAGATTCCATCCGCAGTATCCAAGTATTGAGCAAAGCCAAAGAGCGAGGCTTGAGCCTTTCCCTACAGCAGATAGTTCAACATCAAACCATACATCAACTAGCTCAAGAACTGACAACGGCAAAAGTTAGCAGTGCTACTACAGAACAAGTCCAAGCGTTTAACCTGATATCTGAAGAGGATTTGTGTAAGTTACCCCAAGATGTAGAGGATGCGTACCCTCTGACGATGCTTCAGGCAGGAATGCTGTTTCACAGTCAGTATAGTGCCAACACCAAAGCTTATCACAACGTCTCTAGCATTCATCTCAAAGCTCCTCTCGACTTTGAGAAATTACATACCGCCGTACAACAACTGGCAAACCGCCATCCTGTGCTACGTACTTCCTTTGATTTGAGTAATTTTAGCGAACCGTTACAGTTAGTTTATAAAACTGTTATTGTTCCTTGTCAGTTAGAGGATTTACGCCACTTATCTGTTGCAGAACAAGAAGAAATACTATCTTCTTGGTTTGAAGCCGAGAAAAACAACAAGTTTGACTGCACAATTGCACCACTTTTGCGCTTTCAAATCCATCGCCGTAGCGAAGAAACATTTCAGTTTAGCTTTACCGAACATCATGCTATTCTCGACGGCTGGAGTGTGGCTTCTATGTTAACTGAATTATTTGAACTATATTTCTTTCTGTTGGGTAAAGAAATTTCTCCAATTGCGCCACCACCAGCCAACGCCTTCCGTAACTTTGTAGCTTTGCAAAAACAAGCAATCCAGTCAAAGGAATGCCAAAGTTATTGGATACAAAAGCTCCATGACAGCCCACAGACAACTATACCTCGTCAACCCATTTCCCAAAGTTCTGCGGAGGAAAATTCAGAAGTTTGTGTTGTGCAAGTAGCTATTAATTCTGAAGTTTCTCAAGGTCTGAAAAAACTAGCTCAATCTGCTAAAGTTCCACTCAAAAGCGTACTGTTTGCTGCCCACTTGAGAGTAATTAACAAACTGTGCCTTCAGCCAGAAGTAGTCACCCTAATTTCATCGAATGGGCGACCAGAAACAAGTGATGGTACTCGCTGTCTTGGGCTTTTTCTCAACCCTTTACCATTGCGGATGAAACTGCCTCAAGGTAGTTGGATAGATTTGATATTTCAAGCTTTTGAAACTGAGCAGAAGTTATTGCCCTACCGATGGTATCCAATGGCTCAGATTCAAAAAGATTTAGGTGGAGAACGCCGCTTTGAAACTTGTTTTAATTTTACTCACTTTCATGTTTACCAGCGTTTGGAAACATTGGGTGAGTTAGAAGTATTAAATGTTCAGGGATTTAACATTACAGACTTTGCGATTTTAGCTGAGTTTAGGTTAAATGTAATTTCTGATCAAATTGAACTTTCCTTGTGTTGTAATACTGCTGAATTAAGTAACCAGCAAATAGAGGAAATTTCTCATGATTACGCCCAGACTCTAATAGAAATATTTCAATCTGCAAATGCAGAATACAAGATTTTTGGGGCTGGGGATAATCAGAAATTAGTAAATCATGTAGAAATTCAAAACATAGAAAAATCAAGTATTCAGAAATTGAAACTTGCTAAACGTAAAGCATTGCCAAGTTGATAAAAATATGAGAAACTTAGGAAATATCACTCGCAAAACTTTTACAATATCTCAAAATACTCTCATTGAAACAGAGCAACTACTACCAGAAAGTAGGATTCCTTTGGTAGTAAAACCTGCGATAGCTGGGGTCAATTTATTAGAATGGGCTGCCAGTAATCAAGAGATTATTGAAGCATTGCTGTTGAAGCATAGAGCTTTACTTTTCCGAAATTTTAATATAAATACAACAGCTTTATTCAATGAGTTTGTTAAATTAACCTCTAGCGGACAGTTGCTAGAATACCGCGATCGCTCTTCCCCAAGACATGAAGTTGGTGATAAAATATACACATCAACAGACTACCCTGCCGAGCAAAGTATTTTCTTACATAACGAGGGTACTTATTGGTTAACTTGGCCGTTAAAAATCTACTTTGGTTGTTTAATTGCAGCCCAACAAGGCGGGGAAACACCAATTGCAGACTGTCGCAATATTTTTGGGCGCATTCATCCCCAAATTCGGGAAAAATTTATTGAAAAAAAAGTCTTGTATGTCCGTAACTATAATGATGGTTTTGGGCTAACTTGGCAGACTGTATTTCAAACTAGAGATAAATTTGTAGTTGAAGAATATTGCCGAAAAAACAATATTGAATTTGAGTGGAAAACTGGGGATCGTTTGCGGACTCGTCAACTACGTCAAGCAGTCGCTAAACATCCCAAAACTGGTGAATTAGTGTGGTTTAATCATGCAACTTTCTTCCACATTTCCACTCTCGAACCTACTCTCAGAAATGCTTTATTAGCAGAGTTTAAGGAAGAGGATTTACCAAATAATACTTATTACGGTGATGGTTCACCAATTGAACCGGAAGTGTTAGCAGAATTACGCGCAGCTTATCAGCAAGAAATGGTTTTATTCCCTTGGGAAGCAGGGGATTTATTAATGTTAGATAATATGTCGGTTGCTCATGGTCGTTCGTCGTTTGAGGGGTCACGTAAGGTCGTGGTGGGGATGGCTGATCCGTTGACTAATTCTGCTTTTTAAACGCAGAGTGGTGCAAAGATTATGCAGACAGGGAAAGTAATTAAAAATAAAAGTTATTTAGAGGAATGTAGTTATGCAAATTATCAACAATACTTCGCCAACAGAAAATGTCGCAGGTTATCGACTTTCTCCACAGCAAGAGCGTTTATGGAAATTACAAGCGGTTACTCAAGATAATTCTTATGTTGCTCAGTGTGCTATTTCTATCGATGGTAATTTGGATGTAGAGATTCTCAAGCAATCTTTACAGGATGTTGTTAATCAACATGAAATACTGCGTACCAGTTTTCAATGTCTACCAGGGATGATGATTCCGTTACAGGTAATTGCTGAACATCAAGATATATCAATTATTTATGATGATTGGGCTAGTTATGCTGATGACGATAAAGAACGAAAATTAAATTTATTTTTGACTAGTGAGAGTTCTAAAAATTTAAATTTTACCGAAGTAGAGTTAATTAAATTTGCGCCTAATCATTATATATTGCTTGTAAGTTTGCCAGGGATGATAAATGATGCAGTTGGACTGCGTAATTTAGTACAGGAAATTAGCCGTTGCTATATAGCTAATAGCAATCATGAGGAATTATCTAATAAAGCATTGCAATACGCGGATATTGCAGAATGGCAACATGAATTACTCACAGCAGAAGATGCTAAATTAGGAAAAGCATACTGGCAACAACAAGAAATTTCTAATTGTTTTGATGCGAAGTTGCCTTTTGAGCAAAAATGCTTTGAGAATGTTGCAGTTTTTGAACCAAAATTTTGCAGGCTGGAATTAGATAAAAATTTTTCAGTTGATATTGAGAAAGTTTTGCAAAAACCAACTGATGATTTAAGTAATTTCTTATTAGCTTGCTGGCAAATTATCTTATGGCGGAATCTCGATCATCCTGACATAGTTGTTGCTAAATTATATGATGGTCGTAAGTATGAAGAGTTACAACCTGCTATTGGGTTATTTGCAAAATATTTACCAATAGCGTCTTCGTTACAGCCTGATTTATCATTTAACCAATTATGGGAAGAAGTTCAAAAAGCAGTTAGTCAAGGTCATCAATGGCAAGATTATTTTGATTGGCAAGATTTTAGTAAAAACTTGGGCGTTAATTGCTTTCCATATTGTTTTGAGTTTATAGAGCAAGCACAGCAAGTATCTGCCAATACAGTCACATTTAATTTATTAAAAGAGTATGTTTGTATTGACAAATTCAAACTTAAATTATCTTGTGTTCGCCAAGCAGATAATTTAATTGTTGATTTATGGTACGATAATAGTTTATTTACTTCAAAAGACATTCAACGTTTAATCTCGCAATTTCAGAAGCTATTATCTTGTGTAATTATTAATCCTGCTGCGGCGATTAGTGATTTAGAAATTTTAAGCGATCGCGAACTTGAACAACTACTATTTGAGTTTAACAATACCCAAGTTGATTACAATCAATCTCAATTAATTTATCAGCTATTTGAAGCGCAAGCAGAACGCACCCCAGATAATATTGCTGTGGTATTTGAAAACCAGCAATTAACCTACCGTGAATTAAATGAACAGGCTAATCAATTAGCTCATTACATACAGAAATTAGGTGTTCAACCAGAAGTATTAGTGGGGATTTGTGTAGAGCGTTCTTTATCAATAGCTATTGGTATTCTTGCTATTTTAAAAGCAGGTGGTGCTTATGTACCATTAGATCCAAACTATCCTTCAGAACGCTTAGAATTTATCCTGCAAGATACGCAAACGCCAGTATTATTAACTCAGCAATCTTTACTGCAAGATTTACCAGAAACTCAAGCCAGAATTATCTGCTTAGATAGTGACTGGGAAACAATAGCATTTGAGAGTCAAGATAATCCTGCGGTGGCGATGACATCTGCCAATTTAGCTTATGTTATCTATACTTCTGGCTCTACAGGTAAACCTAAAGGTGTACAAATCACTCATCAAAATTTAGTCAACTCCACACAGGCGCGGTTTAATTATTATCAAGAACCTGTAGGTGGTTTCTTATTGCTTTCTTCCTTTGCTTTTGATAGTTCCGTCGCTGGAATTTTCTGGACATTATGCTCTGGGGGAACTTTGGTATTCCCCCAAGTAGATGGAGAGCAAAATATATCATATTTACTCAATTTAATTAGCCAAAATCAGGTAACTCATTTATTAGGTTTACCTTCCTTATATAAGGTCATTTTAGAACAAGCAAGCCAACAAGAATTAAGTTCGTTGCGGAGTGCGATCGCGGCTGGTGAATCTTGTCCATTAGAATTGGTGAATCGTCACCTCGAAAAACTTCCCCAAGCAGACTTATTTAACGAATATGGCCCCACAGAAGCCACAGTTTGGAGTAGTGTTTATCATTGCTGTTCGCCAGAAATAGTTAATTCAGTTCCTATTGGAAGACCAATTGCAAACACCCAAATTTACTTACTTGACCGGAATTTACATCCTGTTCCTTTAGGTGTAGCTGGTGAAGTATATATAGGCGGCGATAATTTAGCTAGAGGTTATTTAAACCGTCCTGATTTAACAGCAGAACGTTTTATTCCCAATCCTTTTAACGAAGGTAGCCGTCTCTACAAAACAGGTGATTTAGCACGCTATTTACCAGATGGAAATATAGAATTTCTCGGTCGTATTGACCAGCAAGTAAAAATTCGGGGTTTCCGTATTGAATTAGGCGAAATTGAAACTGCATTAGCTCAACATCCAAGCATCCGGGAAAATTTAGTTATTGCTAGAGCAGAAAATTCAACTCAAAAACGTTTAGTAACTTATATAGTTCCCCAACCGGGACAAGTAGCTCCAACATTGAGCGAATTGCGCCATTTTTTGGCAGAAAAACTCCCAGAATATATGCTTCCTTCGGCTTTTGTACGTATCAACAATATACCCCAACTGCCTAATGGTAAAATTGACCTCAAAGCTTTGCCAGAACCAAAATTATCAGGAAATTTTGTGGCTCCTCGCACTGCTATAGAAAAGACATTAGCTGATATTTGGGCGCAAGTATTACGGCTAGAACAGGTTGGTGTTCAAGATAATTTTTTTGAATTAGGCGGCGATTCTATCCTGAGTATTCAGATTGTTGCAAGAGCTAATCAAGCGGGTTTACAACTCACACCTAAACAAGTTTTTGACCGCCCCACGATTGCAGAATTAGCATTGGTAGTTACTAAGAGCAAAAACATACCCGCAGCACCTGAATTAATCGCTGGTAAAGTACCATTGACACCGATTCAATATTGGTTCTTTGCTCAAAATCAACCCGATGCACATCATTGGAATCAATCTTTACTGTTAGAAATACAGCCAGGTAATGACATCAATTTGTGGGAGCAGTTAGTACAATATTTAGTTGAATATCATGATGCACTGCGGCTGCGGTTTCATCAGCAAGCATCTGGTTGGGAACAAATTATTTCTGCTGCGGAAGAAACAGCAATATTCACCCGCATAGATTTATCAGCGTTACCAGAAATTGAGCAGAAAATTGCTATTGAAAAAACAGCCACCGAATTGCAAGCCAGCCTCAATTTATCAGATGGGCCGTTAGTTAAATTTGCATTGTTTGAATTAGGTGCAAAAACTAGCGATCGCCTGTTAATTATCATCCACCACTTAGCTGTTGATGGTCTTTCTTGGCGCATTTTACTCGAAGATTTGCAAACAGCATATCAGCAGCTAAGTCAGGGTGAGGCGATACATTTACCACACAAGACAATTTCATTTTTAGAGTGGGCTTTTCGTTTGCAAGAATATGCTCAATCTGCAACTATCAAGCAAGAGTTAAATTATTGGTTGAAGCAACTAGAAAAACCAATCTCGCCCTTACCTGTAGACTATACAGAAGGGAAAAATACACTAGTTGAAACTCGTACTGTGACAGTTTCCCTCAACCAACAAGAAACCCAAGCTTTACTACAGGATATACATCAGGCTTATCACACCCAAATTAACGATGTGTTGCTGACAGCACTTGTACAAGCATTTGCAGAGTGGACAACAGAAAATTCCCTGCTGCTGGAACTGGAAGGACATGGACGAGAGGATATTTTTGCGGATGTGAACTTATCGCGGACTGTGGGTTGGTTTACTACCCATTTCCCAGTGCTGCTGAATTTAGTCAATGTTGCAGATTTGGGGAATGCTTTGAAGACTGTCAAAGAGCAACTCCGTGCAATCCCTAATCGCGGACTTGGTTATGGTGTACTGCGTTACCTCAGCGATGAGGGCGAAAAACTCCAAACCTTACCCCAAGCTGAGGTTCTGTTTAACTATTTAGGACAAACAGACCAAGTAATGTCCCAGTCTTCCCTATTTGCGCCTGCAAAAGAATCCGCAGGTTCAGGGCGGAGTTTGCGGGGTAATCGAGTTTATCTAATTGAAGTTGTAGCAATTGTTACGGGCGGAAAATTGCAAGTGAATTGGATTTACAGCAAAGCCATACATCAGCAAGCCACAGTGGAAAAATTGGCGAATAGTTTTATTCAAGCATTGCGATCGCTCATTATTCATTGCCAATCTCCTGAAACTGCTGGTTTTACCCCTTCAGATTTCCCCCAAGCCAAGTTGAATCAACAAGACTTGGATAAATTGTTGGCAAAATTCAACCAAAAAGCTTAGGAGACAAATCAATGAATACAGTTAATATCGAAAATATCTACGAACTTTCCCCCGTCCAACAAGGTATTCTTTTTCACAGCTTGTATGAATCCGAATTTGGTGCTTATTTTGTACAGTTGAGCTATGGCTTAAGGGGAATGCTCAATATTGCGGCTTTTGAACAAGCTTGGGAAAGAGTCGTGGCTCACCACTCACCTTTGCGTACTAGTTTTCACTGGGAAGGACTTGATAAACCGCTACAAGTTGTCAATAAAAAAGTCCAATTACCTCTACGAAAATTAGATTGGCGGGGGATAGATCCAGAAGAACAGCAAGCGAAATTCCAGGCTTGGTTGTTGAGCGATCGCCAATTGGGTTTTAATTTATCTGATGAATCTCTATTGCGTCTGACTTTAATTCGTTTGGGTGAGGAACATTACCACTTCGTTTGGAGTTCTCACCACATTATCCTTGATGGCTGGTCAGGAGCGTTAGTATTCAAAGATTTTGCTTTAGTTTACGAAGCGTTGTGTCAGGGTGAAGAAATTACCTTACCATTTGGCGATCGCTTCGCTGAGTATATTGCTTGGTTACAACAGCAAGACTTATCTCAAGCTGAGGCTTTTTGGCGACAAACACTTAAAGGAGTCACAGCACCCACTTGTTTAACTCATCTCCAAGTTCACAGTTTGTCGGCTCAACCAGAAAAGTATATTGAACAAAGTTTCAAACTCTCACCTGTAACAACAACCGCCCTCAAATCTTGGGCAAAACAGCATCAACTAACCCTCAACACCATAGTTCAGGGGGCTTGGGCTTTACTTCTGAGCCGCTACAGTGGTGAGAATGAGGTAGTGTATGGTGTGACAGTTTCCGGTCGTCCAGTAGAACTACCAAAAGCCGAGTCAATGGTAGGAATATTCATTAATACCCTACCTTTACGGGTGAAGTTGGACGCAGAAATGTCGTTACTTTCTTGGCTAGGAAAGTTACAGCATCAATTATTAGAAATCCGACAATATGAATATACTCCACTGGTAGAAATTCAAGGTTGGAGTGAAATACCGCGAGGTTTACCTTTATTTGAAAGCATTGTGGTATTTGAAAATTATCCGGTAGATCAGGCGTTGTCTGATTGGCGAAAAAATTTAGAAATTGAGACTCTCAGCGCCGTTGACTACACCAGTTATCCCCTAACTATTAGCGTTATTCCTGGGTCTGAGTTAGAAATTAGAATTGCTGGGGATAGCACTCGTTTTGATACTGCTACCATTACGCGAATGTTAGGTCATTTCCAAACATTGCTGTCAGGAATGGCGGTTAATCCAGAGGTGCGCCTTCACGAACTACCAATCTTAACCGCAGCCGAGAAACATCAACTACTAGTAGAGTGGAATCAAACCCAGCTAGAGTTTCCTCAGCAATGTATACATCAACTATTTGAAGCACAGGTAGAGAAAACACCTGATGCAGTAGCTGTAGTATTTGCAGAACAAAGTCTTACCTATCAACAACTAAATCAACGTGCGAATCAGTTAGCACGCTACTTACAAAAATTAGGTGTAGGTGCAGAAGTCTTAGTAGGGATTGGTGTAGAACGCAGCCTGGAAATTGCGATCGCAGTTTTAGGTGTACTCAAAGCTGGTGGTGCATACATACCCCTAGATCCAGACCAACCTGCACAGCGCCTAAGTTACATGGTGCAAGATGCAAATTGTCAGGTACTAATAACTCAAAAACATTTAGTCGATGCACTTCCAGCTTATCAAGGTGAAGTAGTTTGTTTAGATGCAGATTGGGCGTTCATTGCTCAAGAATCAGAGTTAAATTTACTCAACAAAGTTACACCCGAAAATTTAGCATATCTCATCTATACCTCTGGTTCTACTGGTCAAGCAAAGGGTGTGATGGTGAACCATAGCAGCCTTGTCAATGCATATTATAGCTGGGAGCAAGCTTATCAACTGCCATCTTTAACTTGTCACCTGCAAATGGCTAATTTCTCCTTCGATGTTTTTGCAGGCGATTTCATTCGGGCTTTATGTTCTGGTGCCAAATTAGTTATTTGTCCGCGTGAATTCCTACTAGAACCGGAAAAATTATATGCCTTGATGTGCCAACAAAAAGTTGACTGTGCTGAATTTGTACCAGTAGTTTTAAATAACCTGATCCAGTATTTAGAAAAGAGCCAACAGAGCCTAGATTTTATGCAACTGCTCATCTGCGGTTCTGATAGTTGGTATGGTGGTGAGTACAAAAAAAATAAATCATTTATCGGTAAACAAACAAGACTAATTAATTCTTTTGGATTAACTGAAACCACAATTGATAGTTCTTATTACGAAAGTTCTAGCACAAATTTATCAACAGAACAGTTAGTACCCATTGGCAGACCATTTGCCAACACCCAAATTTACATTTTAGATTCTTATTTACAGCCAGTACCGATTGGCGTTTGTGGAGAACTTTATATTGCTGGTGAGGGTTTAGCTAGAGGTTATCATAACCGCCCAGAGTTAACTGCCCAAAAATTTATACCTAATAAATTTAGTCATCACCCAGGCGCAAGTTTGTACAAAACTGGTGATTTAGCGCGCTATTTACCTGATGGTAATATTGCTTTTGTTGGTCGAGCAGATAATCAAGTTAAAATTCGGGGATTTCGGATTGAACTGGGAGAAATTGAAGCAGTACTTAGCCAACATCCGGCTGTGGCAAAAGCTGTAGTTATCGCTAGAGAAGATGAACCGAAAAATAAACGCTTGGTAGCTTATGTAATTCAAAATTCATCATTTCCTTCATTGGAAATTTCACAGCTTTGTGATTTTCTCAAACCAAAGCTGCCGCAATATATGATTCCCTCTGCTTTTGTATTTCTGCCAAAATTACCACTTTTACCAAATGGTAAAGTAGATAGGCGGTCACTACCCAAACCTGACACAAACATAGTCACTTTTCCAGATAGTTTTGTACCTCCTCGTAACGCTATTGAAGAAGTATTGATAGGCATTTGGGCGAAAATTCTTCGGGTTGAGCGAGTTGGCATTTACGACAACTTTTTTGACTTAGGTGGACACTCCTTGTTAGCAACTCAAGTTATCTCCCGCATTCGAGAAACTTTTAAATTAGACATACCTCTGCGTTGTTTGTTTGAATCACCCACAGTAGCGGAATTATCCCAAAAACTAATTGCTTATGAATCTAAACCAGGAATGACGGCAAAGATAGCACAAATCGTTAAACAGCTAGAGGGGATGTCTGCGGAAGAGGCACAACAAGCACTTGAAAACCGGAAAGCAGCTAAACAGGTGAGGGTATGATGGACGCACAAAAACTAGAACTACTTGCTTATTTGCTCGAAGAGGAAGGAATCACATCTCCCGAAATGCCAACGATTTCTGTGAGGGAGAGTTCGGAGAAGTTACCACTATCTTTTGCCCAACAACGTTTGTGGTTTCTTAATCAGTTAGAACCAGATAGCCCTTTTTATAATATTTCTGCTGCTTTACGTTTGAATGGTGTACTTAATATCGCCGCACTGGAACAGAGTTTTAACGCCATCATCCAGCGTCACGAGATTTTACGAACTACATTTAATGTTCTGGATGGCGAAGCAATTCAAATAATTCATCCCCAACAAAAGCTGACGATTAAGTTAATTGATTTGACAGCTTTACCAGCCGAAATGCGAGAAAATGAGGCACAAAAGTTAGCAAATCAGGAAGCTGCACAACCTTTTGATTTAACAACTGGGCCATTAGTCAGAAGCACTTTGCTACGTCTTTCTGAAGCAGAACATATTTTATTGTTTACCATGCACCACATTGTTAGTGATGGTTGGTCAACAGATATATTGGTGCGGGAAGTTGCAATCCTTTACGAAAGTTACTTTAGTGGCAAACCTTCTGTTCTGCCAGAATTGCCTATTCAGTATGCTAACTATGCTGTTTGGCAGCGACAATGGTTACAAGGTGAAGTGCTGACAACTCATCTAGAATACTGGAAACAGCAATTAGGAGACAACCTACCAGTTTTAGAGTTACCCACCGACCGATCGCGGCCCCATGTCCAAAGTTACCGAGGGGCTGTACAATCTTTCCAATTACCGCAGGATGTGACTGTTGATCTCAAAAATTTGAGTCAGCAGGAAGGCTGCACCCTGTTTATGACTTTGTTAGCAGCTTTCAAAGTGCTGCTATATCGCTACACGGGTAATGGAGATATTGTAGTTGGTTCACCAATTGCTAACCGCGATCGCTCGGAAATAGAAGGGCTAATTGGCTTTTTTGTCAATACATTGGTGTTACGGACTAACTTATCAGATAACCCCACGTTCCGAGAACTGCTAGGTAGAGTGCGCGAAGTTACATTAGGAGCCTACGACCACCAAGATTTACCTTTTGATTTGTTGGTGGAAGAACTTAAGCCCCAGCGTGATTTGAGCCATACACCGCTATTTCAAGTGATGTTTGTGCTTCAGAATGCGCCAATGTCGGCAGTGGAGTTATCAGGCTTAACTTTACAGACTTTGCCAAGTGAAACTAGCACCGCTAAGTTTGATTTGACTTTGTTAATGGAGGAAACTGAGTCAGGAATCAGGGGTGGGTTAGAATACAATACTGATTTGTTTGATGCTGCCACTATTACCCGGATGGGAGAGCATTTACAGACATTGCTTGCGGGTATTGTTGCCAATCCTGACCAACAAATAGCACAACTGCCCTTACTAACGGCAAATGAGCAACATCAGTTGTTGGCTTGGAATCACACTCAGGCAGAATATAGCTTCAACAAGTGCATTCATGAGTTATTTGAAAAACAGGTAGAAAAAACACCGGATGCTGTAGCAGTAATCTTTGCAGATCAACAATTAACCTATCGTCAGTTAAATAGCAAAGCCAATCAACTCGCAAACTATTTGCAAAACTTAGGTGTAGGTTCTGATAGCTTGGTGGGGATTTGCGTAGAACGTTCTCTAGAAATGGTCGTAGGACTGTTGGGGGTTCTCAAAGCAGGTGGCGCTTATGTACCCCTTGACCCAGCTTATCCTGTAGAACGCTTGGCATTCATGCTTGCTGATGCAGATGTATCGGTATTACTAACTCAAAAACATTTACAGGATATATTGCCGCAAACAGAGGCGCAGATAGTCTGCTTAAACCAAGATTGGAATATCATTGCTCAACACAGTAGCGAAACCCCAAACAGCCAAGTTCAACCCCAAAACTTAGCCTATGTAATTTACACCTCCGGTTCCACAGGACAACCCAAAGGTGTGATGATTCCCCACCGCGCCATCTGCAATCATATGCTGTGGATGCAGTCAGAATTTCCCCTCACAGCGTCAGACAGGGTGCTGCAAAAAACACCGTTTAGTTTTGACGCTTCGGTTTGGGAATTCTATGCACCTTTGTTAGCTGGAGGGTGCTTGATTTTAGCCCAACCCGGTGGACATCAAGATAATGCTTATCTTCTAGATTTGATTACACAACAGCAGGTAAGTATTGTACAGTTCGTACCTTCACAGTTGCGATCGCTCTTAGCAGAACCAAAAATATACAACTGCCATAGCCTACGGCGAGTATTTTGTGGTGGAGAAATATTAGCAAGTGATTTACAGGAAAGCTTTTTCAGCATTTTACCCAGTATTGAACTCTGTAATTTATACGGCCCAACAGAGGCAACAATTGATACAACATATTGGCGATGTCAGCCAGGATATGAGCAAAATGTAGTACCGATTGGGAAGGCGATCGCAAATACCCAAGTATACATCTTAGACTCTTATCTCCAACCTGTTCCTATCGGTGTACCTGGTGAAATTTACATTACTGGCGCAGGTTTAGCGCGGGGTTATCTCAACCGTCCAGATTTGACAGATGAAAAATTTATTCCAAATCCCTTTCTTCCGGGGACAAAGTTATACAAAACAGGTGATTTAGCTTGTTATCTTCCAGATGGAAATATAGAGTTTATTGAACGCATTGATGGACAAGTAAAGCTAAGGGGTTTCCGGATTGAACTAGGAGAAATAGAAAGCCAATTAACCAAGCACCTACAAGTCAAACAAGCTGTAGTTTTAGTTTGGGAAGATGTACCAGGAGAAAAACGCTTAGTAGCTTATATTATTCCTAGTCAGGAACAGTCACCTACAGTTAGTGAGCTGCGGAGTTTCTTGAAACAAACTCTCCCTGACTACATGGTGCCATCAATTTTTATTACATTAAATACCCTATCATTTTTACCCAATGGCAAAGTAGACCGCAAAGCACTACCAGCACCAGACACCGCTAGACCTGATTTACAAGCTCTGTTTGCAACACCACGCACTCCTGTTGAAGAAACCCTCGTGCAAATTTGGTCTGAAGTTTTGCGGTTAGAAAATGTTGGGATTAACGACAACTTTTTTGAATTAGGTGGAGATTCTATTCTCAGCCTGCAAATGATTGCTAAAGCTAATCAAGCAGGTTTACAACTCACTCCTAAACAGATATTTGAATATCAAACCATTGCTGATTTAGCATTGGTAGCTGTTCCTAAGACAAACATTATTAACGAACAAGGAATTATTACAGGTTCTTTGGCTCTCACTCCTATTCAACATTGGTTTTTTGAACAAGAATTGCTTGATTCCCACCATTGGAATCAGGCGGTAATGTTGGCAGTAGATTCGAGTTGTGACCCAATTTTATTAGAACAGGTTATACAGCAATTACTGATTCATCATGATGCTTTACGCTTGCAGTTTGTACAAACTACATCCGGTTTGCAATCAAGCATTAATGCACCTGAAAAAATCACGCCTTTTACTATCGTTGATTTATCAAATTTATCTGAACCTGAACAGAGACAGACTCTAGAAATGAAAGCTAATGCACTCCAAGCTAGCCTGAATTTATCTCAGGGAAAATTAGTGCAAGTTGCATTATTTAAATTGGGAGAAAATCAACCTTATCGCCTGTTAATTATTATTCATCATTTAGCAGTTGATGGAGTTTCTTGGCGAATATTACTAGAAGATTTACAAACAGCATATCAACAACTGCTTCAGAGTCAAGAAATCAAACTACCAGCCAAAACAACTTCGATAAAAAGTTGGGCTGAAAAACTGCAAGAATATACTAATTTAGCAGATGTTAAATCAGAAATTAATTATTGGTTGAGTCAGCATTATCAAAATATTTCTCCTTTACCTGTTGACTTTACCAACGGAGAAAATACTGTTGCTTCAGCCTGTACAGTTTCAGTTAGTCTCTCTCCAGCAGAAACGACATCTTTATTATATGAAGTACCGATAGCTTATCAAACTCAAATCAATGATATTTTGCTAACTGCTCTTGTCCAAACTTTTCAAAAATGGACTGGTAATAGTTCCCTCTTAGTTAATTTGGAAGGTCACGGAAGAGAAGATATTTTAGAAAACGTTGATTTATCCCGTACTGTTGGCTGGTTTACTACTATATTTCCAGTTTTATTGGATATTACAGCAGCTTTTGACCCTGGAGAAGCATTAAAAACAATAAAAGAACAACTACGCAGTATTCCCCAGAAAGGAATTAACTATGGCGTACTACGTTATCTCAGCGAACAATCAATTGCGGAAAAATTGCAAGCTTTACCCCAACCAGAGGTGACATTTAATTATTTAGGTCAATTTGACCAAGTAATTTCTGAAACCTCCATTTTTCAACCTGCGACGGAATCAACGGGAGCAACCCAAAGTTCTAGAGGAAAGCGTAACTGTTTGCTAGAGGTGAATGGATTAATTGTCGGAGGACAGTTGCGGCTGGATTGGACTTACAGCAAAGCATTACATGAATTAGCAACAGTAGAAAAACTAGCTCAAGGATACATTGAAGCATTGCGATCGCTCATTGTCCACTGTCAGTCTCCCAACGCTGGTGGGTTCACTCCTTCAGATTTCCCCCAGATGCAATTTAGTCAACAAGAATTAGATGAATTAATGGCAGAAATCGAATTATAGTTTTTGTCAACGCAGAGGTTTTTTAAAAGAACTTATTATCAATCAGGTAACTATTAATGAACAAGAAAAATATTGAAAATATTTATCCACTTTCACCTACGCAGCAAGGTATACTCTTTCATACCCTGTACGCCCCCGAATCAGGGGTTTATGTGGTTCAAAGTTGTTATACCTTTAGTAAAAGCCTAAACATTGCAGCTTTTAAGCAAGCTTGGCAACAAGTTATCAATCAGCATCCTATTTTACGCACATCTTTTTACTGGAAGCAGCATAAAGAGCCATTTCAAGTAGTCAATAGAAATATAGAGTTACCTTGGCAACAACAAGACTGGCAAGCATTCCCCGTATCTGAACAACAAGAACAACTAGAAGCGTTTTTACAAGTTGACCGTCAGCAAGGGTTTGATGTTTCTCAAGCACCCCTAATGCGCTTGACCCTGATACAGATAGCCCAAGCAACTTATCATTTTATTTGGAGTAGCCACCATCTCATTTTAGATGGCTGGTCTGGGGCTTTAGTACTTCAGCAAGTATTCCAGGCTTATGAAGCACTATGTCATGGGCAAGTTGTAGCGTTACCACGTTCTCGCCCTTATGCAGACTATATTGCTTGGCTAACACAGCAGGATTTAACTAAAGCAGAAGCATTTTGGCACAAAGTTCTGCAAGGTTTTACTGCACCGACACAGCTGCGAGTAAGTGGTTCTGCAAATACCGCAACAGGATATGATGAGCAGTCACTCAAGCTATCACCAGCCACAACTGCTGCACTACAATCTTTAGCACGACAGCACAAGCTTACAGTAAATACTTTAGTACAGGGAGCTTGGGCTATACTCCTCAGCCGTTATAGTGGAGAGGAAGATGTTGTTTTTGGCGCGACTTCTGCGGGTCGTCCACCTGCATTAGTTGGTTCTGATGCAATGGTGGGGCTGTTTATTAACACCTTGCCAGTGCGGGTGCAGGTTTCTGGGGATGAGTTGTTGATTCCTTGGCTGCAAAAACTCCAGGCGCAACAGGTAGAAGCGCAGCAGTATGAATACAGCCCCTTAGTGCAAGTTCAGGGATGGAGTGAAGTTCCTAGAGATTTGCCTTTGTTCGAGAGTATTTTGGTATTTGAAAACTACCCTGTAGACGCTTCTTTAAAAGCATGGGCTACAGAAATGCAGATTCATAATGTGCGGTCTGTGGAAACGACAAACTATCCCATCACAATTAAAGCAGGGGTAGGTACAGAATTAGCGTTAGAGATTGTGAGCGATGGCGAAACGCCCAGCATAGCTGATCGCTCTCGCTTTGATACAGTCACCATCACCCGAATGCTAGGGCATCTGCAAACATTATTAGAGGGTATGGTTGCTCATCCTCACCAATCTCTATCTGCATTACCTTTATTAACAGCAGCCGAAATCCATCAACAATTAATCGAATGGAATAATACCCAAACACATTATCCCAAACACAAGTGCATCCATCAATTATTTGAAGAACAGGTAGAAAAAACACCGGATGCGGTGGCGGTAGTATTTGCAGAACAGCAATTAACTTATCAAGAATTAAATCAGCGTGCCAATCAGTTAGCACATTATCTCAGAAAACTAAATATCAAAGCAGAAGTTCCAGTTGCTATTTGCTTAGAACGTTCCTTAGAAATGGTGATTGCTATACTAGCCATTCTCAAAGTTGGAGGTGCTTATGTACCATTAGATCCAACATATCCATCAGAACGTTTAGCCTGGATGCTGGAAGATATACAGACACCAGTATTATTAACCCAAAACAAGTTATTAACAAAATTATTCCAATTCTCGGTTAAAGTTATTTGCTTGGATCAAGAAGAAGATACTATTAGCCAAGAGAGTAATATTAATCTGCTCACTGAAATTACTCCTCAGAATTTAGCATATATGATGTACACTTCCGGTTCAACCGGAACGCCTAAAGGTGTGAGCATCATTCATCAAGGTGTAGTCAGGCTCGTGAAAGAAACTACTTACGCTAACTTGAATGCACAAGAAGTATTCTTGCAAGCTGCGCCTATTTCCTTCGATGCAGCCACCTTTGAAATTTGGGGTAGCTTATTAAATGGTGGAAAGCTAGTTTTATTCCCCGGTGACAGTACAAATTTATTGGCAGATTTAGGAAAAGTTCTGCAACAATATCAAGTTTCAACTTTATGGCTGACTGCTAGTTTATTTCACCTAATTGTAGATGAACAACTAGAAGATTTAAAGCAAGTACGACAACTTTTAGCTGGTGGTGATGTTTTATCTGTGACCCATGTACAGAAGTTTTTAAAAGCATATTCAGACTGTCAGCTAATTAATGGTTATGGCCCAACAGAAAATACTACATTTACCTGTTGCTATCCTATTACTGCTGATAGCCAGATAGAAAATTCTGTTCCTATTGGTCGTCCTATTGCCAACACCCAGATTTACATATTAGATAATAATTTGCAACTCGTTCCTGTTGGTATTCCTGGTGAATTATATATTGGTGGAGACGGTTTAGCGCGGCATTACTATAATCGTCCAGATTTAACAGCTAGTAAATTTATCCCTAATCCTTACAGTAAAATACCTGACTCATATCTCTATAAAACAGGAGATTTAGTTTGCTATTTGGAAGACGGTAATATTGAATTTTTGGGACGCATTGACCAACAAGTAAAAATTAGAGGTTTTCGGATTGAGCTAGGGGAAATAGAAGCAGTTATTTCTCAACATCCTGCTGTACGCCAAGCAGTTGTAAACATACAACAAGATAATAGCGGTAATAAGTTTTTAGTAGCTTACTTTGTTCCAAAAACAGCATCAACAATTACAGTCAGTGACTTGCGTTGCTTTTTACAAAATCAGCTACCTGAGTATATGTTACCTACAGGATTTGTGCCATTAGAAACATTACCATTAAATACTAATGGCAAAGTTAACCGTAAACTCTTACCAGTATTTGCAGCGTCTCATTCAAAGCTAGAAAAAGTTTATGTAGCTCCACGTAATATACAAGAAGAACAACTCACACAAATTTGGGCAGAAGTCCTTGGTTTGGAACGAGTAGGAATCTATGATGACTTCTTTGAGTTGGGGGGTCATTCCTTATTAATTATGCGCTTATTTGCTCGTATTCGCCAAGTTTTTCAAGTAGATTTGCCCTTACAAACGCTATTTGATGCACCCACAGTAGCAACTCTTATTGAGAGGTTAGAAACTGTAAATATTCATCATCCTACCTTTAATTTTAAAGCCGATGCTGTGCTTGATCCAGCAATCAATTGTGAAAGTAAAAAAATTGAAGAGATAACTAATCCTGCTTGTATATTTTTAACAGGAGCTACAGGTTTCTTAGGTGCTTTTCTACTAGATGAACTACTCCAACAAACGCAAGCAGATATTTATTGCTTGGTTCGTGCTGCTAATGCAGAGGAAGGAAAGCAAAAACTACGCCGCGCTCTAGAATCATACTTCATTTGGAATGAATCTCAAAGTTATAGAATTATTCCAGTTGTAGGTGATTTATCTCAACCGCTTTTAGGACTTTCGCAATTACAATTTACAGCAATAGCCAAGAAAATTGATGTTATCTATCACAATGGTGCATGGGTGCATCATGCTTCACCATACTCCACACTCAAAGCTGCTAATGTGCTGGGAACACAGGAAGTTTTAAGGTTAGCCAGCGAAATAAAAATTAAACCTGTACATTTCATTTCTACTATTAGCGTTTTTTCTCCAACTACAGGTACTGGAGTTAAGTTAGTTAGCGAAGAATCTCACCTAGATGATTATCCAATACCAGAAGGTGGTTACACTCAAAGTAAATGGGTAGCAGAAAAGTTAATTAATATTGCGCGCGATCGCGGCTTACCAATTTCCATTTACAGACCAGGAAGAATATCAGGACATAGCAAGACAGGTGCATTTAATCCCAATGACTTTTTCTACAGATTACTGATAGGATGCGTCCAACTAGGTAGCGTTCCCAAACAAGAATTTTTCGATAGTTTAGCACCTGTAGATTATGTCAGCAAAGCTATTGTTTATTTATCTAGACAAAAAGAATCTTTAAACAATACTTTTCACGTACTAAATCCACAGCTTCTTAACTTGAAGATATTGTTTAATGTAGTTCGCTCTTTTGGATATCCACTGCAACAATTATCTGAGGAGCAATGGCAAAAAGAATTAATAAAAATTGCTGATAATTTTCCGGATCATCCTTTATATCCTTTAATTCCCTTATTTACTCTCACAAAGAGTAGTGAATCAGCATCAATACCTGAAAATTCCAACTTTGTAGCTCTTGAATTTGATTGTAGCAACACACAAAGAGGACTCATAGATACTTCTATTGTTTGTCCAACCACAGATGAGAAGCTACTTGCTACATATTTTTCTCACCTAGTTCGTCATAATTTTGTTTCTGTTCCCAACGCAACTGAAATATATGCAAAAAATAATTTCTAAATTACAGCAACCTCATAGCTCACCAGAGGATGTACAAAAAAATTATTTACAGCAATTCATCAATGACTACAACCAACTTACCAAAACATCTAAACAACTGACACAGAATTATCGTTTTACCTTAGCTGATAGTCGAGTTCCCGCAGGATTCAACTTAGCACTAAAAGAAATGTGCTATCCCATTGTGGCAAAAAAATCCTGTGGTTCCAGAATTTGGGATGTTGATGGTAATGAATATGTAGATGTAACAATGGGATTTGGCATAAATCTGTTTGGTCACAATCCATCTTTTGTGAAAACAGCGTTAATAGAACAGTTAGAACAAGGTATCCAACTTGGCCCTCAAACAGAATTAGCTGGGGAAGTTGCTGAGTTAATCGCTGAAATGACTGGAATGGAACGAGTGGCTTTTAGCAATACAGGTACGGAAGCTGTGATGTCAGCTATTCGTATTGCCAGAGCCGCTACAAACCGCAATAAAATAGCAATATTCTCTGGTTCATATCACGGTCATTCTGATGCTACTTTAGTTGATAATAAAGAAATTAATGGCAGTTTACAAATACTACCAACAGTTTCAGGTGTTCCCCCTAAAATTGCTGAAGATGTTTTAGTTCTGGATTATGGTAATCCTCAATCATTAGCATTAATAGAAACTTATAAACATGAATTAGCTGCTGTTTTAGTTGAACCTGTACAAACTAGTCGTGTTGATTTACAACCACAAGAATTTCTTCATCAACTTAGACAATTAACAACAGAATTAGATATTGCCTTAATTTTTGATGAAATGGTCACAGGTTTCCGAATTCATCCAGGTGGCGCACAAGCATGGTTTGGTGTTAAAGCAGATATAGCTACTTATGGAAAAATTGTTGGTGGCGGTTTACCTATAGGTGTTATCGCTGGTAAAGCTGCCTATATGGATAAAATTGATGGTGGGATGTGGCACTATGGTGATGCTTCCTTCCCTAAGATAGAAACAACATTATTTGCAGGGACACATTGTAAGCATCCTTTATCTTTAGCTGCTGCAAAAGCTGTGTTGAAGTATCTCAAAACTCAAGGTGCTACGTTGCAATCAAATTTAAATCAACGCACAGCAGGGTTTGTTAATACTTTAAATGCCTACTTTGAAGCTGAAAAAATACCCGTGAAGATGATTAATTTTGGCTCATTATTTGGCCCTGCTACTTCTGGAAATACTACGAACTCCGAACAATCTCTACCACTGGGTTTAAGTTTGTTAACTTATCATTTAATCAAGCGAGGATTTTTGAGCCGAGGTGGTAGTGGCTTCTTATCAACAGCGCATACAGATGAAGATATTAATTACATAATTCAAGCTGTGAAAAATAGTATCAATGACTTGCGCTCAGGATATTTTTTGTAGAATTGCGTGCCAATTATTCCAGCGCGATCGCCTGCAAAATTCACTCACAAAATTCTAATAATATGCAACTTCAACCTATAGAACGCATTGAAAAACCGACAGTAGAACAACTCCAGCAAGAGTTTGTATTACAAGACAAGCCAGTAATTATCTCTGGTGTTGCCAATGAGTGGCCAGCTTGTTTTTTGTGGAACCCGGACACCTTCAAAAGTATGTTTGCAAATGTACTTGTTCCCGTGAGATGCAGCGATAATGAACTTGATGTATTTTTCGGGAAATCAACAGCACTAACAGAAATATCAGTTGCTGATTATATAGATAGTATTGAATCACTCAATACAGATACTCAACGTCCATCATATCTTGGCAATCTTTCTTTAACTTCGCCCCAAGCTCAAGAATATTTTGACCAGTTAAAGCCGCATTTTAGTTTTCCTAACTATTTTCCTGAAAATAGCGGCTTTGATGTTCGTATCTGGATAGGAGCAGCTAATCAAAAATCAACGATCCATAACGACCCAGACCATAACTTTAATGCTCAAATATTCGGTAAAAAAGTATTTTTATTATTTGCACCCGAAGAACAAGAAAAACTTTATGTCAAAAAAATTGATGACGAGCTTTGGTCAAGTCCTATCGATCCACAGCAACCAAACTTAGAAATATTTCCCAAGTTTAGCGAAATTCATGGATTAGAAGCTGTTCTGAATCCAGGTGATATACTATTTATCCCTGCTTTTTGGTGGCATCAAGCATTATCTCTTACCACTACTATTAATATTAATATGTGGTTATATACCCAGAAAATATGCAATGTTTGGGAAGAACATCCTGCTTTTAATAGTAATTTATCCCAAATTAATAATTATTTGGGATAATTAGTCTAAATAAATTATCAAATATATCTATATTACTTATTTTTGAGTGACACAATAAGTAAAAAGATGGTTTAAAAATGGCAAATTTATATGTCATTTTTTTAGGAGCTTAACTTTGAAATCAGAAAATTTCTATCAACCAAACTTCCGCACATTTCTTCTCATTTGGAGTACTCAAGTGCTATCAATGCTTGGCTCCGAAATGACTGACTTTGCCATTACACTCTGGGCATGGAATATTACAGGTCAAGCAACTTCATTATCATTAATCATCTTTTTTAACCAATTACCTAGATTAATTACTACTCTATTTGCTGGGATAATTGTTGACCGTTATAATCGCAAACTCTTGATGATTTTGGGAGATGCAGCATCGGGTATTTCTACGATTATTATATTTCTACTTTATCTAACTAATCACTTAGAAATTTGGCATATATACGCCTCTGCTGTCATCCTAGGCCCCTTTCGTCACTTGCAATATTTTGCATTTTCAACTTCAATTTCTCTGGTTGTGCCAAAACAGCATTACACTAGGGCTGTGGTGATGAGTGAACACATAGGACAATTTAGCTCAAATATCATAGCCCCAAGCCTAGCTGGGGGCTTCTATTACCTAATTGGACTCCAAGGTATTTTATCATTTGATATAGTTACATTTATTTTGGCGATCGCTACCATCTGCATTGTACATATACCCCAACCTGTACCAAGTGAAATCGATGTAAAAAAGGTAAAAATTTGGCAAGATTTGACGTTTGGTTTACGCTACATTATTCAAAGTAATGGGTTACTGAATCTTCTATTATTCCTATTCGTTTTTCACTCAATTGATTCTATTTTATTTGGCATACATTCGTCTTTCCTTTTGGCGCGTAGTGGTAGCAATCCCACAGTGTTTGCCAGCATTCAATCTGTTATTGGTTTAGGTGGTCTAGTTGGTGCTTTATGGCTGAGTATCTGGGGAGGCTTTAAACGCCGCATTCATGGTTTATTACTAGGCATCATATTGCACTACAGCATAATGATGGTTTTTAGCTTGGCAAATTTACCTTCAATTTGGATGATTACAGGGTTTTTATCCTCTGTATTTTGGGTGTGGATATCTAGTTCAAATCAAGTAATATGGCTATCTAAAGTACCACCTAATCTGCAAGGTCGAGTTTTCGCTACTCGCTATCTATTCACTCTCATAGCTTCACCTCTGGGACTATTAATTGCTGGGCCTTTAGCAGATAATTTTTTCCGCCCAGCAATGATGCCTGAAGGTATACTAGCACCTATATTTGGCAGCTTATTCGGTAATAGTTCAAGTTCAGGAATGGCACTCCAATATACTCTGTTTTCTTTCTTGGGCGTACTTCTAGGTTTTGCTGGATATACCTGGCGCAGTCTGCGAAATGTAGAAAGGATTGTACCTGACTATGATGCTGGAGAGTGTTGACACTCTCCGCCTTAAAAGTGCGGATATTCCCGAATTTCAGGCAATTGGGGCTTCAGTAGACCAGGTGTTGCAGCGATCGCACTTGGTCAGATATCCGCGATATCTCTGCATTCCACACCACAAAACCAACACAAGCCCAAATACCTACACCTCCACAGGTAAGGGACTTCCAAATAAAAAAATATCCCAGTATTTATTGTGGGGTGGACATCTTGTCCGCCCAGTTTATGTGGCGGGCAAGATGCCCGCCCCACAAGATGGAATAATTTATTTCTTGGAAATCCCTAATTGTCCAAGCAACTTCTTGGAGACGTAACGCCAACAGCAAAATTGAGTTGGTTGCAGATCAATCACCTTTGCAGATGCAATCAGCTTTAACCTGTGCGGCTGTAGCCGGAAACTAATGTTACAAAATTTAACCACAAGGGAAAAATAGATACGTAATAAAAACAAGAACTGGACTAATGAAATTAACTTTTGTCGGGTTTGGTGTGCTGAGTGCAATCTGCATATCTGCTGTTAGCAACAATGGTGTTAACGCCCAAGTCACTCCGGATCACACCCTCGGGACTGTAGTGAATGGTACTAATAATTACAACATTACTGAAGGTACTCGGGTCGGCAACAATTTATTTCATAGCTTTAGTCAATTCTCCCTACCTACAGGTGCTTCTGCATCATTTGACAATGCTACTGATATTCAAAATATTTTCAGTCGAGTGACTGGTGGTAATCTTTCCAATATAGATGGTGCCATCAATGCCCAGGGTAGTGCTAATTTATTTTTACTCAACCCATCTGGGATTATTTTTGGGCCAAATGCCAGCTTAAATATTGGTGGTTCATTTATAGGAACAACTGCCAATAGCATCAAATTTGCTGATGGGACAGAATTTAGTACTGTAAATTCTGCCGCTAAACCATTATTAACTATGACTGTACCCATTGGTTTGCAGATGGGACAGAATCCCGCATCGATACAAGTCCAAGGTACAGGACATAGCCTAGATACTCTTAATAGTTTTTCACCTGTAATTCCCTATCCTAGCGCCACAAAATTACAAGTACAGTCAGGAAAAACTTTAGCATTGGTGGGTGGAAATATAAGTTTGGATGGTGCTACTCTGACTACTCAAACGGGTCAAATAGAATTAGGTAGTTTGGGAGGTGCAGGATTAGTTAGTTTAGTCCCAATTACTCAGGGTTATACATTGGAGTATGAGCAAGGACAAAGTTTTGCTGATATTCAACTGGCGAAAAAGTCACTAGTAGATGTGAGTGGGTTTAACTCCGGTGCGGTTCAACTCCAAGGAAGAAATATAAAACTGACCGATGGTTCGGTGATTTTATCCCAGAATTACGGCAATCTTCCTGGTGGGAATATTAACTTACAAGCATCAGATGCGATCGCACTTATTGGTACCACACCCGATGCGAAAATTTTCACTTGGGTTCGTGCGGATGCCTTGGGAACTGGAGACAATGCCAATATCAGTATTGTTACTCCCCGGTTGATCATGCAAGAAGGTTCAGGAATAAGTAATTTAACTTATGGAACGGCTAAGGGTGGTAACATCCAGATTCAAGCCGCAGATATAGAGTTATCTGGTTTTACACCCCTGAATCCCACTGGAGTCACAGCCATTACCACTGGCACTTTTGGAAAAGGAGAGGCTGGAGATATCGTGGTTAATGGGAATAATTTACTCATGTTTGGCGGAGCATCCTTAGTCTCACTGACATTTGGTAGTGGCTCTACTGGTCAGGTCATGATTCGCAATCAAAATACCACCGTCATGGGTGAAAATCCATTTGGAGTGTATAGCAATATCAGTATCACTACTTTTGCTAATGGCAATGCCAAAGACTTGAGATTAGATACTGGAAACTTGCAAGTATTAAATGGTGGCACAATTGGCTCATCTGCATTATTTATAGGTAATGGCGGTAATGTCCAAATCAATGCTAGTGAAGCGATCGCCATTAGTGGTCGTGGTAGTAGTAATAACAGTAATATCAATTCTTCTGCTGTGCGTTTAAGTCCACAATTAAGTCAATTATTTGGTTTGCCAGATATACTGACGGCAAATGCAGGTAGTCTCAGTATTACTACACCCAAACTCACAATCAAAGATGGTGGCACAGTTACAGTTACTGGTCAAGGTAGTGGGAATGCAGGAAATCTGCAAATTATTGCCGATCAAATCCAATTGAAAAATCAAGCTTTAATTCAGGCGCAAACAGAATCAGGTAATGGTGGTGATGTCAGCTTGCAAGTAGGAAATTTGCTTTTAATGCGCGATCAAAGTCAAATTACTTCCACAGCACAAGGTAATGGTAATGGCGGTAATCTCAACATCAATGCACCCACTATTGTCGGCTTAGAAAACAGCGATATCACAGCTAATGCTTTCCAAGGTAAAGGCGGTAATATTAACATCACCGCTCAAGGAATTATTGGGCTAGAATACCGTTCTCAACTCACATCAGAAAACGATATTACTGCCAGTTCTCAATTTGGTGTTAACGGTACAGTTGATATTAATAATGTTGCTGTTGATCCCAATTCTGGTTTAATAAAATTACCTGCAAATATTACTGACTCATCACAACAAATTGCTAGTGGTTGTGCTGATAACAGTGGTAGTAGTTTTATCGCCACAGGTAGGGGTGGTGTACCGCAAAATCCAAACCAGGAAGTGAGGAGCGATCGCCCTTGGTCAGACATCCGCGATATCTCTGCATTCCACACCACAAAACCAGTACAAGCACAAATACTTACACCTCCACAGGTACTTGTTCAAGCAACTGGCTGGCGACGTAACGCCATCGGCAAAATAGAGTTGGTTGCCGATAAATCTCCTTCGCAGATGCAACTATCATTAACTTGTGCGGCTGTTAACCAAATTTAATAATACCAATTCAAATAATGTTTGCGACCGATAAATTCTTTGTAAGGGCACGGCATTCGCAATCTTTTGGCAGATCAAATATTTTACTGGTGCCGTGCCCTTACCCATCTGTCGCATTCTTTTTTCAAAATCTTATAATGTTCGAAATAATACTTATAAGGGAACTATGAATTCAAGTAGTTTATTCCAAAAAGGTGTTGATCATGAGAGCAATCTACAACAGTACAACTGTCTGGAGCCAGTTACTTCTAGGAGCATTAATTACTGGCTGCTTCAGTTCCACGCTCTCAGTAGCAACCCTAGCTCAAGTCACATCTGATGGCACAACTAACACTACTGTCAACGCCATTGGTAATGATTTTACGATTCTCAATGGCATTGATAAAGGAAATAATTTATTCCACAGTTTCAGTAATTTCTCTATACCAACAGGTGGTAGCGCCACCTTTGATTTAACGAACACACCAAATATTACAACCATATTTAGTCGCGTCACAGGTGGTAATGTTTCCAATATTGATGGGTTGATTCGCACCCTCAATAGCAATAATCTAGTTAGTTTATTTTTGATGAACCCCAACGGCATTGTGTTTGGGCCAAATGCCAGTTTCAATATTGGTGGTTCCTTTGTCGGCACAACAGCTAATAGTATTAAATTTGCCGATGGTGTAGAATTTAGTGCCACAAATCCCAGTAATCCACCATTGTTAACCATGAGTGTACCAATGGGGTTACAGATGGGGCAGAATTCCGCACCGATGCGAGTAGAAAGTCACCTCACCACCGGACAAGATTTGACACTAGAAGCAGGTAGCCTGGACTTACAAGGAGAACTGGTAGCAGGGAGAGATTTAACCCTCAAAGCCCAAGACACAGTACAAATCAGGGATACTCTCACAACTCCATTTCTCGCCCAAGCAGGGAGAAACTTAACAATTCAGGGGAATCAAAACATTGATATCCTGGCATTGAACCATCCAGTAGCCGCCCTTGTGAGTGGGGGTAATCTGAGTTTGATCAGCAACGGGGATATTTCTGGGGATGCACATTTCCTCAGTGGTGGTAATCTCTCATTTGAGACTTTAGAAGGAACTCCAGGGACGTTTGTGAGTTTGTTTGACCCGATAATTTATGCTAATGGGGATGTGGTGTTTGGTGACTACACAGGGGTAGCATTGAAGGTGGAAGCCACAGGAAGTATTGAGGGGGGTAATATTGTGATTACCGACCCTAATGTGAGCGTTCCCAGAACTGACCCAGATTATCTGATACTCACAACTGAGCCGGCGGCGATTTTGCGGGCAGGAGTGGCATCAGTACCGACATCGAATTTGCCACAACTGGGCTTCACGACGGGGACAGTGGCAGGTTTGCCGCCTGGAAGTATTAGGGTGAAGCGTGTCAGGACATCGAGTTTTATGACAGACGACAATGGTGGTTCAATTAACTTAACTGCCTCTGGGGATATTGTCGCCGAAGGTTTTGAGTCTGGGTCTTTGGGTTTTTTTGAGAATGGTGGGAATGGCGGAGATATTAAGATTTTGGCTAATGGCAATATCTCGATTCGCTATCTAAACTCATCGTCTTCCTCATTCCTTAGAAGTGGGAATGGTGGCGATATTACCGTGATTACCACTAACGGCAATCTTTCTGTCAGTGGCTCCATAGCTTCATTTGTATCCAGCTTAGATGGGTCTGCAAGTGCTGGAGATATTACTCTTTCTGCAACTAACGGCAATCTTTCTTTCATTAGCGACAGCGATATATACGCATTCGCCGAGAGCGAGTTTGGTCAAAATAACAATGGCGGTAATATCACCTTAACTGCAATCAATGGTAACCTCTTTATCAAAGGCGAAGAAGATTTGATATCTTTGATATCTTACTCCAAATCAAGTGGTGGCAATGGTGGTAATATCACCCTAACTGCAATCAATGGCAACATCTTAAATGAGAGCAACTTAGTATCATTCTCCCATTCAGAGCTAGGGAATAGCGGTCAGGGTGGTAATATTGCCCTAACTGCACAAAATGGAGATATTCTGGGCAACGGCAGTAGCTTGTATAGTTTTAGCGTTGCGCCCCAAGGAACGGCAAAAAATGGTGGTTTTGTAACATTAGATGCTCAAAACCGGATATCTGGACTGAATATATTAACAACATCTTCTACTGCTGAGGCGGGGGCGGTGTCGATTTTGGGACGGGGAGATTTGGAGGTCACTGATCTAGCAATCCAAACGAGTAAACCAATGACCATTCAGGCAGGATTCTCACTTGTAACAATAGTTCCATCTAATGAGACAGGGAGATCAGGCGATGTCAACATTAGTAGTGCTGGGAATCTTACCCTGACTAACACTAAGATTGAAAGCGACACCAAAGGTAGGGATTCCGCCGGCAATGTCACCCTCACCAGTCCTGGTTTAACGACATTGAATAACAGTCAAATTTTTACTACTACAAACAGTACTGGACAAGCTGGTAGCATCAACATTACCACAGATCGCCTCTCCTTCCTCAATGGTAGTGCCATTAACTCCTCAACATCTGCCAGTGGCAATGCGGGCGGTATTATATTTAATGTGGCTAATACCGTAGAACTTGATAATAGTACAATCTCAGCTAATACCAGTGGTAGTGGCAAGGGTGGAGAAATTGCCCTGAATACAGGTACTTTGCAACTCAACAATCAAAGTACCATCTCCAGCAACACCGCAGGTAGTGGTAACGCAGGTGCAATTGATGTCAAAGCTAGCGCGATCGCACTCAATCAAAGCAGCATTAGTAGCGAATCCTTGGGTGAAAGTGGTGATGCGGGAAATATCAAGCTTCAGGCAGCTAACAGCTTAGAACTTGATAATGCTACAATCTCAGCCAGTACAAGTGGTAGTGGTAAGGGTGGAGAGATTGCCCTGAATACAGGTACTTTGCAACTCAACAATCAAAGTAATATATCCAGCAACACCGCAGGTATGGGGAATGCAGGTGCAATCGATGTCATAGCTAATGCGATCGCACTCAATCAAAGCAGCATTAGTAGCGAATCCTTGGGTGAAAGTGGTGATGCGGGAAATATCAAGCTTCAGGCAGCTAACAGCTTAGAACTTGATAATGCTACAATCTCAGCCAGTACAAGTGGTAGTGGTAAGGGTGGAGAGATTGCCCTGAATACAGGTACTTTGCAACTCAACAATCAAAGTATCATCTCTAGCAACACCGCAGGTATGGGGAATGCAGGTGCAATCGATGTCATAGCAAAAGCGATCGCACTCAATCAAAGTACCATTAGTAGCGAATCCTTGGGTGAAAGTGGCGATGCAGGAGGAATCAAGCTTCAGGCAACTAATACCCTAGAACTTGACAATGGTACAATCTCAGCCAGTACAAGTGGTAGCGGTAAGGGTGGAGAAATTGCACTCAACACAGGCACTTTGCAACTCAATAATCAAAGTAATATATCCAGCAACACCGCAGGTATGGGCAATGCAGGTGCAATTGATGTCAAAGCTAGCGCGATCGCACTTAATCAAAGCAACATTAGTAGTCAATCTTCGGGTATTGGTGACAGTGGTACGGTAAAATTTAACACTGGTACTTTAGATTTGATTGACAATGCGATTGTTTCCACCGCCTCATCTCAATCAGGAAAAGCAGGTAACTTAAACATTACCGCAGGCGATCGCATGAATTTACAAACTGGCTCACAAATTACCAGTCGCAGCACGGGAACTGGTAATGGTGGGACGGTGGAGATTAGCGGGCGATCGCTCATTCTCAGCCAAAATGCTCAAATCAACGCCTCTACAGTCTCTAGTGATGGCGGTAACTTAGTGTTAAATCTGTCTGAATTGTTGCGAGTGGGCAATCAGAGTCTCCTCAACGCCGAAGCTGGCGGTACAGGCAATGGTGGTAACATTAGCATCAATACTCCCTTTGTCATCGGCTCTGGTAATAGTGATATTATTGCCAACGCTGTCCGCGGTCGCGGGGGGAACATTAACATTACTACTGAAGGTATATTTGGGCTAGAATACCGTTCTCAACTCACATCAGAAAACGATATTAGCGCTAGTTCTCAATTTGGTGTTAACGGTACCGTCGATATTAATAATGTTGGTGTTAATCCCAATTCAGGTTTAATAGAATTACCTGCAAATATTACTGACTCATCACGACAAATTGCTAGTGGTTGTAATGCCAATACTGCTAGTAGTTTTGTCGCTACAGGAAGGGGTGGTGTACCGCAAAATCCAATGCAAGATGTGAGGAGCGATCGCACTTGGTCTGATACTCGTGATATCTCTGCATTCCACACCACAAAACCAGTACAAGCACAAATACTTACACCGCCACAGGTACTTGTTCAAGCAACTGGCTGGCGACGTAACACCAACGGCAAAATTGAGTTGGTTGCCGATAAATCTCCTAATCAGGTACAAACAGCATTAACCTGTGCTGCTGTATCCAAAAATTAGTGAAGAAGCAGGGGAGCAGGGAGCTCTTAGCAGGGGAGAAAAACCACCCACAAGGGGGAGCCAGTCTCGTGGGCGGCTCCGCCGACTTGAGAGAACTGGCGTTGGGGCTTCAACCAAGGGAGAAAAAGGAGCAAGGGGGCTTTTGCCCACAAGGGACAAGGTTTGTACCTTTCCCCCTGCCCCGTTCCCCCTGCCCCCTGCCTCTTATCAATGTTAGGCAACATACTGAATTGGGAACAATCAATACGAAATAAAAAATCAGAAATAGCTGAATGAAATTAACATCTGTTGGATTTGGTGTTCTGAGTATAATCTGCTTATCTGCGATTTACAACAAAGGTGTTCACGCCCAAGTAACTCAAGATGACACCCTCAAAACCTTAGTGACTGGCAGTAATAATTACACTATCACTAATGGCACTCATATCGGTAACAATTTATTTCATAGCTTCAGTGAATTCTCCCTACCTACAGGTAGTTCTGCATCATTTGAAAATGCCACTGATATTCAAAATATTTTTAGTCGTGTGACTGGTGGTCAGGTTTCCAATATTGATGGTCAAATCAGTGCTAAAGGTAATGCCAACTTATTTTTACTCAACCCCGCCGGGATTATTTTTGGGCCAAATGCCAGCTTAAATATTGGTGGTTCCTTTGTTGTCACAACTGCTAATAGTATTAAATTTGATGATGGTAATGTATTCAGCACTGACAAAACTCAATCTCCTTTGTTAACCATGAAAGTACCGATTGGTTTGCAGATGGGGAAAAACTCAGGAGAGATTAGCGTCCAAAATAGCGGACATCGCTTAACCACTGGCATTTTCACTCCCGCAGATCGCAGCAATAATCCTCTTGGGTTACAAGTGAAAACAAACAATACACTGATGCTGATCGGTAGTGCAGTTAATTTCTCCGGTGGGATTGTTAGCGCTGATGGAGGTGGACATCTAGAAGTAGGGAGTTTGAGCGAGGGTCAAGTTAAACTCAAACCTACTATTACAGGATGGGAGGGAGATTATTCAGCAGTACCAAAATTCAACGATATCCACCTTGCAAACCAATCGCTGCTTGATGCCAGTGGTAGCAATGGCTCGATTCAACTACAAGGGCGAAATCTCAATTTGAGCGATGGTTCTGCCATTTTAATCCAAAATTTTGGTGCAAGAGCTTCTGAGGGTATTAAAATCAAGGCAAGTGAGTCTTTGAATCTCACGGGGAATGTTACCGATGGCAGTATTGGAAGTATTATCCAAAGTGACAATTTAGGCACAGGTCAAACGGGTGATATAACCATCTCTGCCAAACAGTTATCCATCCAAAATGGTGGACTAATCGCTACCGGGATATTTAATCAAGGGTCTGGGGGAAATATTACAGCTAATATTGCAGACTTAATAGTTTTGGATGGTTCTGCTCCCAGTAATGGTAACAAGTCTACTTTGCAAACATACACATTGAGTTCTACCCACGCAGGTAATCTTACAGTCTCATCTAGCAACATCAAGATTTTGGATGGAGCTATTTTCTCTGTTACCGCCGCTTCAGGAAAAAGTGGGATAGTACAAATTAATGCAAAAGACTTAATCGAAATTGTGGGCAACAACCCTATCACACTTTCACCAGCTACCATAGGTTCATCAACGGTAGGTTTTGGTAATGCCGATGATACTTTAATCAATACATCCAGATTAGTAGTTAGGGATGGAGGATTTTTAGGGTCTACTACCCTGACTACAGGTTCGGCTGGTAGTGTCATAATTAACGCTTCTGAGTACGTGAATATTCAGGGTAAGGCTAAAGGTTCAGTACTATCGAGCCGCATCGTTTCCAACGCGGAGATAGCCGATCCAATCACTCAAGCTATCTATGGATTTCCGCCCTTTCCCAAAGGTGATGCAGGTTCTCTCACTATTAACACACCTTCATTGCGGATCTTAGATGGGGCATATACTAGTGTGCGAAACGAAGGACTCGGTAAGGCGGGAGATTTGCTCCTTAACGCCAACTCAATTTTTCTGGACAACCAAGGTAGCATCTCTGCATCAACCGCCTCTGGTAACGGGGGAAATATTCACTTGAATTTGCAAAATGACCTGCTGATGCGGCATGGGAGCTTCATTTCTGCCACTTCTACAGGTACAGGTAATGGTGGTAATTTGTCGATTAACTCACCTGTAATTGTAGGATTAGAAAATAGTGATATTATAGCCAACGCAGTTCAAGGTCGTGGTGGCAATATTAACATCACTACACAGGGTATTTTAGGCTTAGAATATCGTTCCGGACTCACATCAGAAAACGACATCACAGCAAGTTCGCAATTTGGAGTCAATGGCACAGTGGAAATTAACAATGTTGGTGTTGATCCCAATTCGGGTTTAATAGAATTACCTGCAAATATTACTGACTCATCCCAACAAATTGCTAGTGGTTGTAATGCAAATACAGGTAGTAGTTTTGTCGCTACAGGACGTGGTGGAATACCACAAAATCCAGCACAAGAAGTGAGGAGCGATCGCACTTGGTCAGACATCCGCGATATCTCTGCGTTCCACACCACAAAACCAGCACAAGCACAAATACTTACACCTCCACAGGTACTTGTTCAAGCAACTGGCTGGCGACGTAACGCCAACGGCAAAATTGAGTTGGTTGCCGATAAATCTCCTAATCAGGTACAAACAGCATTAACCTGTGCTGCTGTATCCAATAATTAATAAATGTTATGAAATTTACTGAATTGGGAAATATAGATACGTAATAAAAACTAGAACTGTTATGAAATTAACTCTTGTCGGGTTTGTTGTTTATGGGACAATCTGTATCTGTGCTGTTGACAACAATAGTGTTCACGCACAAGTAACTCCCGATAATACCCTCGGAACTGATGTGACTGGTAGTAGTAATTACAGCATTACCAATGGCACTCGTGTCGGTAATAATTTATTTCATAGCTTCCGTGAATTTGCTCTACCTACGGGTAGTTCAGCATCATTTGAGAATGCTACTGATATTCAAAATATATTTAGTCGTGTGACTGGTGGTCAAGTTTCCAACATTGATGGTTTAATTAGTGCCAAGGGTAGTGCTAACTTGTTCTTACTCAACCCATCTGGGATAATTTTTGGGCCAAATGCCAGCTTAAATATTGGTGGTTCATTTGTTGCCACAACTGCTAATAGTATTAAATTTGCTGATGGTTCAGAATTTAGTGCTGTAGATCCTGCCACTAAACCATTATTAACAATGAATGTACCCATTGGTTTGCAGATGGGTCAAAATTCCCAGGGGATTACTGTCGAGAACTTAGGACATCGGATCAAAAGTGGGATTTTTACACCTTTAGATCGCACTCAGAATCCTACGGGTTTACAAGTTAAGGCAGGCAATACCTTAGCACTGATCGGTAATGGGGTGAATTTCTCAGGTGGGATTGTAGCAACCGACGGAGGTGGACATCTAGAAGTAGGGAGTATCAGCGACGGGCAAGTTGGAATCAATGCCAATGTTACCGGGTGGGTGGGGGATTACTCAACAGTAAGGCAATTCCAGGATATCCATCTCGCCCAGCAATCGCTGCTGGATGCCAGTGGGAATAGCGGATCAATCCAATTACAAGGGCGAAATATCAACTTGACTGATGGTTCTGCTATTTTAATCCAAAATTTTGGTGCATTAGCCTCTGAGGGGATTAAAATCAGGGCAATGGAGTCTTTGAATCTGATCGGTAATCTCACCGATGGAAGCATAGGGAGTGCTATCCAAACTGACAATTTAGGAACTGCTCAAGCGGGTGATATTACCATATCTGCGGGGCAACTATCGATCCAAAATGGTGGACTAATCTCAACTCGGATGTTTACCGCAGCATCTGGGGGCAATATTACAGCCAATGTAGCAGGTTTAATCGATATCGGTGGCTTTGCCCCTAGCAATCCAATCAGATTATCCTCAATCACAACAACCACAGTTAACTCCGCTAATGCAGGTAATGTTACAGTCTCAACTGACAATCTCAGGCTTTTAAATGGTGCTGGATTATCCTCTACAACCATAGGATTTGGACAGGCTGGAACGGTACGAGTGAATGCAGCAGACTTAATCGAAATTGCTGGTAACAACTCGATAATCTTGTCAGCGAGTGCTTTGACTTCAACAACTCTCGGCCCTGGAAATGCCAATAACACCTTTGTTAACACATCCAGATTAGTGGTTCGAGACGGTGGATTTTTAGGGTCTAGTACTGTTGCTACAGGTTCATCTGGTAGTGTCATAATTAATGCTTCTGAATTTGTAGATATTCAAGGTAGAGGTGCCGGATCGATTACGCCTAGTCGTATTGTTTCCACCGCAGAAACTCTCGATCCAATCACTCAAGCTTTCTTTGGACTTCCTCCAATTCCTACAGGTAATGCAGGTTCCTTAATCATTAACACACCGTCATTAACTATCACAGATGGAGCATACATAACTGTTAGAAACGATGGGCCTGGTATATCTGGGGATTTGCAGATTAATGCCAACTCTATTTTTCTAGATACACAAGGCAACATAACTGCATCCACTGCCTCTGGTAATGGGGGAAATATCAAATTAAACTTACAAAATTATTTGTTGATGCGTCAGCATAGCTTGATGTCTGGCACCGCAGGCGGTAACGGTAACGGAGGTAATATTAACATTAATTCACCGATCATTTTTGGCTTAGAAAACAGCGATATCACGGCTAATGCTGTTCAAGGTAAAGGTGGCAATATTAACATCTCTACTCAAGGAATTATTGGTTTAGAATACAGTTCGCAACTGACACCAGAAAACGATATTACTGCCAGTTCAGAGTTTGGGGTAAATGGTATAGTGCAAGTTAATACTGTGGGTGTTGACCCCAATTCTGGTTTAGTAGAATTGCCAGTAAATTTTACTGATTCATCTCAACAAATTGCTAGTGGTTGTAATGCCAATGCAGGTAGTAGTTTTGTCGCTACAGGAAGGGGTGGAAGACCGCAAAATCCAAACCAGGAAGTGAGGAGCGATCGCACTTGGTCAGACATCCGCGATATCTCTGCGTTCCACACCACAAAACCAGTACAAGCCCAAATATCTACATCTCCTCAGCCTCTTGTCCAAGCTACTTCTTGGCATCGTAACGCCCAAGGTAAAATTGAATTAGTTGCAGATAAATCTTCTCTTGGTGTGCAACCAGCCTTAACCTGTGCGGCTGTAGCCGATAACTAATCAAAGTTACAAATTTACTTAGTTGGGAACAATATATACGTCACAAAAAATCAGAAATCGGTGAATGAAATTAACATTTGTGGGGTTTGGTATTCTGAGTGCAATCTGCATATCTGCGGTTTGCAACAATGGTGTTCACGCCCAAGTCACTCCTGACAACACCCTAAACACCTTAGTGACTGGCACTAATAATTACACTATCACCAATGGCACTCGTGTCGGTAACAATTTATTTCATAGTTTCAGTGAGTTCTCCCTACCTACAGGTAGTTCAGCATCATTTGATCATGCTACTGATATTCAAAATATATTTAGTCGAGTGACTGGTGGTCATATTTCCAACATAGATGGTGTCATCAGTGCCAAGGGTAGTGCCAACTTATTCTTACTCAACCCATCTGGGATTGTGTTTGGTCAAAATGCCTCGTTGAATATTGGTGGCTCATTTGTGGGAACCACAGCGAATAGTATTAAGTTTGCTGATGGGGTAGAATTTAGTGCAGTTAATCCTGCTGCGCCGCCCTTGTTGACAATGACTGTGCCCATCGGCTTACAGTTGGGGCCAAATTCCCAAGGAATTACTGTGCAAGGAAGTGGACATCGCCTGATTAGCGGATTATACATCCCTACAGATCGTAGCCAGAATCCCATTGGCTTACAGGTCAAGGCAGGTAATACATTGGCATTGATTGGCGGTGATGTGAAGTTCGTCGGTGGGATTGCAACCGTTAATGGGGGCGGGCATATAGAAATAGGCAGTGTCAGCAATGGGCAGGTTGCACTCAATAGCACTGGACAAAATTGGGTGGGTGATTACTCAAAAGTCGAGCAATTCAAGGATATCAATCTCGATGCGCGATCGCTACTTGATGCCAGTGGAACTAACGGCTCGATTCAAATTCAAGGACGGAATATCAATTTAACCACAGGTTCTGCTGTTCTCGTGCAAAACTTGGGGACACAATCGTCAAAAGGAATTACAATCAATACCACCGAGTCCCTTAACCTCACAGGGAACTCACCTGATGGCAGTATTGGAAGTTCCATTCAAATTGATAATTTAGGAATCGGTCAAGCAGGTGATATTACCATCTCTGCTGGGCGGCTATCTATCCAAGATGGTGGACTAATTAAAACTGGGCTGTTTACCCAAGGATCTGGTGGCAATATTACAGCTGATGTTGCCAACTCCATTGATATCAGTGGTTTTGCCCCTAGCAATCCCACGCAGTTGTCCGCCTTCATCACAGGTACAGCTAACTTCACCAATGCAGGCAATATTACAGTCTCAACTACCAACCTGAGGCTGCTCAATGGTGCTGCTTTTTTCTCTACAACCTTAGCCTCTGGACAGGCTGGAACGTTAAGGGTTAATGCCAAAGACTTAATTGAAATTGCTGGTAACAACTCAATTACATTGTTACCGAGTGTAATGAGTTCAACAACTCTCAATTCTGGAAATGCCAATAACACCTTCGTCAACACATCGAGATTAGTAGTTCGAGACGGTGGCGCTCTAGGGTCTAGCAGCTTGGCTATCGGTTCATCTGGTAGTGTGATCATTAATGCGTCAGAGTCCGTAGATATCAATGGTAAAGGCACTGGTTCAATTACACCTAGCCGCATCATTTCAACTGCGGAGATTGTCGATTCAGTCACTCAAGCAGTTTATGGACTACCTCCCATTCCTAGCGGTAATGCAGGTTCTCTCACAATTAATACACCTTCATTACGCATCACAAATGGGGCTTTTGTGACCGTAAAAAACGACGGGCCTGGTAGTGCAGGAGATTTGCTCCTAAATGCCAATTCGATTTTTCTCGACAACCAAGGTACCATCAGTGCATCCACCATCTCTGGCAACGGGGGGAATGTCAAATTAAACTTGCAAGATAATTTGTTTATGCGTCACGATAGCCTCATTACCGCCACTGCTGCGGGCAAAGGTAATGGTGGGAACCTCTCAATTAATGCATCGGTGATTGTTGGTTTAGAAAACAGCGACATCATCGCCAATGCCGTTCAAGGTCGTGGTGGCAATATTAACATCACTACTCAAGGTATTTTCGGACTAAAATATCGCCAGCAATTGACCAGCGAAAGTGATATTACTGCAAGTTCTCAATTTGGGGTAAATGGTACAGTCGATATTAATAATTTTGGTGTTGACTCCAATTCTAGTTTGATCGAATTACCAGCAAATGTGACTGACTCATCACAGCAAATTGCTAGTGGCTGTTCTGCAAATACTGGTAGTAGTTTTGTCGCTACAGGACGTGGTGGAATACCACAAAACCCAATGCAAGAAGTGAGGAGCGATCGCACTTGGTCTGATACACGCGATATCTCTGCATTCCACACCACAAAGCCAGCACAAGCCCAAATATCTACATCTCCTCAGCCTCTTGTCCAAGCTACTTCTTGGCATCGTAACGCCCAAGGTAAAATTGAATTAGTTGCAGATAAATCTTCTCTTGGTGTGCAACCAGCCTTAACCTGTGCGGCTGTAGCCGATAACTAATCAAAGTTACAAATTTACTTAGTTGGGAACAATATATACGTCACAAAAAATCAGAAATCGGTGAATGAAATTAACATTTGTGGGGTTTGGTATTCTGAGTGCAATCTGCATCTCTGCGATTTGCAACAATGGTGTTAACGCACAAGTCACTCCTGATCGCACCTTGGGGACTGTGGTGAATGGTAGTAATAATTACAATATTACTGAAGGTACTCGGGTCGGTAACAATTTATTTCATAGCTTTAGTGAATTCTCTATCCCCACAGGTGCTTCTGCATCATTTGACAATGCTACTGATATTCAAAATATTTTCAGTCGAGTCACTGGTGGTAACATTTCCAATATTGATGGTGCCATAAGTGCCCAGGGTAATGCCAACTTATTCTTACTCAACCCATCTGGGATTATTTTTGGGACAAATGCCAGCTTAAATATTGGTGGTTCATTTATAGGGACAACAGCTAATAGTATTAAATTTGCTGACGGTGCAGAATTTAGTGCTGTCAATCCTGACGCTAAACCATTATTAACTATGAGCGTGCCTGTTGGCTTGCAAATGGGCAATCATCCCGCATCGATACAAGTCCAAGGTACAGGACATAGCCTAGATACTCTTAATAGTTTTTCACCTGTAATTCCCTATCCTAGCGCCACAAAATTACAAGTACAGTCAGGAAAAACTTTAGCATTGGTGGGTGGAAATATCACGTTGGATGGTGCTACTCTGACTACTCAAACGGGTCAAATAGAATTAGGGAGTCTGGGAGGTGCAGGATTAGTTAGTTTAGTACCGATTACTCAGGGTTATACATTGGAGTATGAGCAAGGACAAAGTTTTGCTGATATTCAAATGGCGCAAAAGTCACTATTAGATGTGAGTGGGTTTAACTCTGGTGGGGTTCAACTCCAAGGAAGAAATATAAAACTGACCGATGGTTCGTTGATTTTATCCCAGAATTACGGCAATCTTCCTGGTGGAAATATTAACTTACAAGCATCAGATGCGATCGCACTTATTGGTACCACACCCAATGCAAAAATCGGCAGTTGGATTCGTACGGAAGCCTTGGGAACTTGATCTAGCGCCAATGTTAATATTCTTAGTCCCCGGTTAATAATGCAAGAAGGTTCAGCAATTATTACTGTAACTTATGAAACTGCTAACAGTGGTAACATCCAGATTCAATCCGCAGATATAGAGTTATCTGGTTTTTCACTGCTAAATCCTGTTGGAGTGACATCCATTACTACAAGCACGAATGGAAAAGGGGTGGCTGGAGATATATTGATTAATGGAAATAATTTACTCATCTCTGGAGGAGCTTCATTATCATCGGTAACATTGGGTAGTGGGTCAACTGGTCAGGTGATGATTCGCAACCAAAACACCACCGTTATGGGTGAAAATCCTTTTGGAGTTCCTAGTGTGATTAATATCACTACCTTTGCTGACGGTAATGCCAAAGATTTAAGATTAGATACTGGGACTTTGGAAGTATTCAATGGTGGAATAATTGGTTCATCGGCATTATTTGTCGGTAATGGCGGCAATGTCCAAATCAATGCTCGTGAAGAGATCGCCATTAGTGGTCGTGGTAGTAGTAATAACAGTAGTATTAGCTCTGCTGTTGTGCGTTTCAGTCCAGAAATACGTCAATTCTTTGATTTGCCAGATATCCTTACAGCAAATGCAGGTAATGTGAGTATTACTACACCAAAACTCACACTCACAGACGGCGGAACAGTCACAGTTACTAGTCAAGGTACTGGGAATGCCGGAAATCTGCAAATTATTGCCGATCAAATCCAATTGAAAAATCAAGCTTTAATTCAAGCGCAAACAGAATCAGGTAATGGTGGTGATATCAGCTTACAAGTCAAAGATTTGCTGTTAATGCGCGATCGCAGTCAAATTACCTCCACGGCACAAGGTAATGGTAACGGCGGTAATATCAACATCAATGCACCCATCATTATCGGCTTAAAAAACAGCGATATCACAGCTAATGCCTTCCAAGGTAAAGGTGGTAATATTAACATAGCTACTCAAGGAATTATTGGTTTAGAATCCCGTCCGCAACTGACAAGCGAAAATGATATTACTGCCAGTTCCCAATTTGGGGTGAATGGTACAGTCGAAGTGAATAACGTCGATGTTGATCCTAATTCAGGTTTAGTAGAATTACCAGCCAATGTGACTGATTCATCACAACAAATTACTACGGGTTGTTCTGGAAGTACTGGTAGTAGTTTTGTCGCTACAGGAAGGGGTGGTGTACCACAAAATCCAAACCAGGAAGTGAGGAGCGATCGCACTTGGTCTGATGTGCGCGATATCTCTGCATCCTACACCATAAAACCAGCACAAGCGCAAATACATACACCTCCACAGCCTCTTGTCCAAGCAACAGGGGTACATCGTCGGACTGATGGTACAATTGAACTAGTAGCTAATCAATCTTCTATTCCCATACCAACACAATTAACCTGTAAAGCTGTTCCTCAATAGTCAACAGGATATTAGTCTCTCAAATAATGAGTGGTGAAATTGATGCAAGTCAGTGATCAATCAGAAATTGCTGTTGCCAAAAATCTGAATACTACACCAGAATTATTAACAGAATTGGCAAGACATCAAGATATAAAAGTCCGTCAAGCTGTAGCCAAAAATCCCCAGACTCCAACCTATATTTTATTTCTCCTAGCAGAAGAGTTTCCCCAAGATTTTCTTCACAATCCTATTTTCTCTACACTAGATTTAGAAAATCCAGAATCAGTAATTCCTGGCTCATCTCTACAGCAGATTTTAGCTTGTGACGATGCCCCTCAAGCATGGTTACACAAATTCGCCATTTCTGGATATCATTATCATTTATTGGGAATTGTGCAGAATCCTCAAGTTAGTAAACAAGTATTAGAATTAGCGGCAGAAAATACCTCTGGCGATGCGTTTATTCATGAATTAATCAAAATGCACGTCAACATTGCGGGAGAGATGGATTTAGGGTGGCAAGAATATGCAGAAAATAAATTACCACAGATTATTGCGGCGAGCTTTTCTAACTTTGCAGAAGTGGGATGTTACTCCTGCAATAATTCTAAAGGATACTATTATCAATTTATTTTGTGGCAGTTGGGAATTACACCAGATTTGCAACTCACTAAAACTTCAGAATATGTGCAAACAGTCATCGCTAAATCTAGTGAGACTCCACCAGCATATTTACGGCAATTTTTAAATACAAAATTTAAAATTACCACTCTGATTGAAGTTGCTAAAAATAAAAACACACCTGTTGAATGCTTAATTGAACTTGCCGATCACCGTAGTCGGCTCATACGAGAAGCGGCTATGCGGAATCCTAGTTTACCACGGTCAATTGTTCATGATTTTTTCCAAGAAAGATTTTTAGCCACTCATCCCCATACACAAATAGAAAAGTTACGGGAACTTTGTAAAAGTAAATGGTCATTTATTAGATGGCGAGTTGCAAAACATCCTAATTTAGAATTAAGCGACTTAAACACATTAGCGCAATCTGCTGATTGGAGAATTAGAGAATGTGTTGCTAGTCATCCTCGTGCTGATTTAGATATACTTCAAAAGCTAGCTCAAGATCAGAGCGTTTATGTTCGTCAAGCAGTGGCATTAAATAGCCAAACACCGCCAGAATGTTTGGAGAGATTATCAGGCGATCGCAATATATCTGTTCGGGCTAATGTAGCTAAAAATCCTCGTACTCCATTAGATATTTTACTGCTGCTTTACCAAAACCAAGATAACTGTATACTCCAAAAGCTTGCCTATAATCCTGCTATTCCACAAGAATTACAACGACAATTACAGTTACAATTGTCTCAGACCAAACCTGATAATATTTATCTACACTGGAGACTTTTTAGCGAACCACATAGCTATGAAGGAACTCAAATCAAAGAAATACATCAACAAGCACAATATGCACTAGCCACAAGTGCAATGACTCCAATTCCTCAATTATTAGAACTGCTGAGAATTACACCAGTTAATATTTATTGGGAAGCAGTACGTAATATTTGTCAACAGGTGGTCTGCAATCATGATCTATCTTCGGAACTATTATTAGAGATTTTAGATATTCGTAGTGTAGATGTATATGCAGCAGTAGCTGCTCATCCTCATATCTCTGATGCAGTTTGCGAGAGAATAACCAAATTTAAAGAATATCGATTACGTTTATTGATGTTACAAAATCCCCATATTCCATCAGAATTTATAGAGAAATCATTGTACGATAAACATTCGGAAGTTCGTCAATATGCTTTAAAAATCTACCAAGAAAAATTTGCAAATACAAGTAATTTTATCCTGCAATACAACGAGGCTATTGATGAGTATACGCCACTGCCAAAATTAGCTGAACTAGCCAAGCATAAATCAGTACTGATCCGCGAAGCCGTTGCCAAAAATCCTCGGATAATAGAGGCGTATAGTAGTCCCAAGAGTAAGAATTGCTTAGAAAAACTCGCCCAAGACAAAAATCAATTTGTACAAATAGCTGTTGCTAATAATAGCAATACCCCAATTCATATACTAGAAAAATTGGCTAATAATTATCAATATGACCATTATGAGTATATCTGTTATCAGCGTGGGCATAAGCGTAAAGAACATAAAGTTTTTATAGCAGCAGTTAAAAAATTAATTCAAATTGCGCCTACAGTTGCAAGTAAATATCTAGCTAATTTGATTGAACCAAGGTTTTATAGTCTTGATACAATACCATTTCGTTTGGCACTTCTCCAACATCCCGCCGCACCTATTGAATATTTAGCTCAAAATTTACAAAAATTACGTTCGTTTCCTTGGTATGAACGTTATGTTATTAGCCAACATCCGCAAGTAACCACAGAAATTCTCCAAATTCTCTTGCAAGATGCACATCGAGTTGTACGAGCAGCAGCAACAGCCAGATTACATGAAAAATCATAAAACTATAACTATTAATGCAATATTCATCTGAAATATGAGTAGCGGGGGCACAGCACCAGTAAGATAAATTAGGAATGAGATTTTGCAGTTTGTTATCTACCAGGGTATCGTCAGCATCGGGCAATTCTGCCGATGATGGCAGACAGTCAAGGCGGTTGTACTGTACCATGACAGTCTTGAGTTAGTAATGGTAACCATATTTTAAGGTTAAAATAATCAAGCTCCTGAGAGTATCTACCTTTCAACGGTCACATTACGCCTGTTACAGATAACATTTATATATGAACGCTACACAAGAACAACTAAAACAACAATTTGCACAGGCCTTGGTGGCTGCGTTTGGCGCTGAGTATGCTGGAGTAGATCCGATTTTGGTGACTGCTAGCAATCCTAAGTTTGGTGATTATCAGGCGAATGTGGCTTTATCCCTGAGTAAAAGGCTAGGAAAGCAACCCAGACAAATTGCAACTGCGATCGCGGATAATTTAGATGTGTCAGAAATCTGCGAAGCGCCGGAAATTGCTGGGCCGGGATTTATCAATCTCAAGCTGAAAACCTCATACCTGGAAGCACAAATCAACGCTATTCACGCCGATTCGCGATTAGGTGTATCCACAGCCAAAACACCTCAGCGCGAAATTGTCGATTTTTCCAGCCCGAATATTGCTAAGGAAATGCACGTTGGGCATCTGCGCTCAACTATTATTGGTGATAGCATTGCCCGGATTTTAGAATTTCAGGGACATGATGTTTTGCGGTTAAACCATGTGGGTGATTGGGGTACTCAATTTGGGATGTTAATCGCCTACCTACGAGAAGTTTACCCAGAAGCTTTAACTACCGCGAATGCTTTAGATATTGGCGATTTGGTGAGTTTTTACCGCAAAGCCAAACAGCGCTTTGATGCAGATGAAGCTTTCCAAGAGACAGCCAGACAAGAAGTTGTGAGATTACAAGCTGGGGCGGAAGATACAATCCATGCTTGGAAATTGCTGTGCGAACAATCAAGAAAAGAATTTCAAGTAATTTATGATTTGCTCAATGTTCAAGTAACAGAACGGGGTGAATCTTTCTACAATCCCTTACTACCGGGAATTGTCGAAGATTTAGAAAAGTCTGGATTGCTGGTAGAAAACCAAGGGGCGCAGTGTGTATTTTTGGACGGGTTTACTAATAGAGAAGGTGAACCTTTACCTTTGATTGTGCAAAAATCTGATGGTGGTTATAACTACGCAACAACAGATTTAGCCGCCTTACGCTACCGGATTCAAAAAGATGAAGCCAAGCGCATAATTTATGTCACAGATGCTGGACAATCTAACCACTTTGCCCAATTCTTTCAGGTAGCACGTAAAGCTGGATGGATTCCTGAAGATGTGGAATTAGTTCATGTTCCTTTTGGTTTGGTACTGGGGGAAGATGGGAAGAAATTTAAAACTCGTTCAGGTGATACTGTTAGACTGCGGGATTTGTTAGATGAAGCAGTTTCTCGAGCTCGTGCAGATTTAGAAGTTAGACTGAAAGAAGAAGAACGCAACGAAACAGAAGAATTCATTAATAAAGTTGCTCTTGTAGTTGGTATCAGTGCCGTAAAATATGCTGATTTAAGCCAAAACCGCACCAGTAATTATATTTTCAGCTACGACAAAATGCTGGATTTAAAAGGTAATACGGCACCTTATATGCTGTATGCTTATGCACGGATTCAGGGAATTAGCCGTAAGGGTGGGATTAACTTTGAAGAGTTAGGAAATAATGCCAAAGTTCTGTTGCAACATGAAACAGAATTAGCATTAGCAAAATATTTACTGCAACTCGATGAGGTAATTAATACTGTCGAACAAGACTTAATGCCGAATCGGTTATGTGAATATTTGTATGAACTGAGTAAGAAGTTTAATCAGTTTTATGACCGTAATCAAGGTGTGCAAGTTTTGGGTGCTGAGGAACCTTTGCGGACATCTCGCTTAGTTCTGTGCAATTTAACAGCGAGAACTTTAAAGTTAGGGCTTTCATTGTTGGGAATTGAGGTATTAGAAAGAATGTAGGGTGTGTTGTCGCGTAGCGCAACGCACCAATGTACTATTAACAATTCGCGGTGCGTTACGCTATCGCTAACGCACCCTACGAAGTGCAAGAAAATCGCAAATATCTATTCTTGTGCGTGAGGCGATCGCACTGGCTAAAAAACAGTATCATCAAAGTGCGATCGCTTGTTAATTAGTATCTCAAGTAATGTGAGGATTCATTTGTTGAACTAGAGGAATTGTCATCACAAATTCTGTGCCTTTGCCTAATGATGAGATACACTGCAGTTGCCCTTGATGCTTTTCGGTAATAATTTGGTAACTAATAGATAATCCTAATCCCGTACCTTTGCCAACAGGTTTAGTAGTGAAAAACGGGTCAAATAATCTTTGTTGTAAATCATTGGGAATACCTATGCCATTATCAACAATCCGAATAATGGCTTGCTTATCTTCTCCCATCTCTGTAAAAATTTGAATCAGCGGTTTAATAATTGTGATCTCTTCGTTAGGCATTAATGATTTATCTGCGATCGCGGATTCTTCTAAAGCGTCAATAGCATTGCTTAAAATATTCATAAATACTTGATTTAGCTGTCCTGCATAGCACTCAATCGGCGGTAAATCACCATAGTTTTTGATGACATCAATACGCGGATGCTCAGAGTTAGGCTTGAGGCGATTTTCTAAAATCATCAAAGTGCTATCAATACCCTCATGAATATTCACCGCTTTCATTTCCGCTTCGTCTAGTCGAGAAAAATTGCGTAAGGATAGTACAATTTCTTTAATTCGTTGAGAGCCTATTTTCATAGAATTCAACAATTTTGGTAAATCTTCTACCAAGAAATCAATATCTATAGCTTCTGACTCATCTTGAATTTCTAATACTGGGTCGGGATAATGTTGTTGATAAAGTTGCAGTAGCTTGAGTAAATCTTGAATATATTCATTAGCTGGGTTGATATTACTATAAATAAAGCTAACTGGGTTGTTAATTTCGTGGGCTACACCAGCCACTAATTGTCCTAAACTAGACATTTTTTCTGTATGAACTAATTTAATTTGAGTTTGTTGTAATTCTCGTAATGTTTGCTCTAGTTCTTGCGCTTGACTTCCCAGCGTTATTTTTTGCTGACTTAATAGCATGACTTGGGCTTTCATTTGAGCAGATAATTGTATTTGTCGCCAACCAATAATGACAGCAATAATTAGTAATCCACCTAATATAGTTGCAAGTAAATTTAGTGCACCCAATTGAGATTCAATATTCTCGCGAGGGATAACTAAAGCAACTGACCAATTAACTTGTTTGAGAGGAACATAGGCAATATACTTATTTGTGCCATCAATGGATATCAGTTGAATTCCCTGTTCTTTCTTTACCATCCGATTAGCGATCGCAGCTAAGTTGCGATCGCTAGACTCTAAGAAGCTGGGGCCTGGTTTTTCTGTTGTTGACATCAATGCTGGGTTGGGATGAGTAATAGCCTGTCCCTGAGAGTTGAGAGCAAAAGCATAACTTTTCTGACCGTAGTGTAGTTGATTAACTACCTGACTAATACGATTTACCTTTATGCTACCGTTTAAAACTCCAATGGTTTGACTGGCTGGGTCATAACTTTGGCGAATGGGAGAACTCATTCCAAAGACAGGAAATCCGCTAGTACGGCTAATGTAAGGATCGGAAATATTGGGTTGTCCTGCTAATGCTTTTTGAATAAAATCTCGATCCTTATTGTTAGCTTCGCTTTTATCTACTTGAGTGTTGTAGTAGGAACCATCAGGAAATGATATTGCAAACTTAGAAAATTCATTCAGGCGCTTCACCTCTGCTTGCAAATATGGTTTAATAATCGACCAATTGAGAGAACGCACAACATTTGTATTCGCAATAGTTTGGATTTCGGCAGAGCGAGTTGTTAACCATTGATCAATTTCATCAGTTCCTTTTTGAACTTGAAGTAGTGCTTTTTCCTGAAGTTGTTCTAGAATTAAACCTCTAACTATGCGATAGCTAGTAATACCAATAATTCCTATAGCCAAAGTTGTCATTATTAACACTAATTGTGTTTTCAAATTTTTAACTTGCTTGTACTGCTGGAGAAAATTATCGTTATTCAGCACAGAACCCAACTGTTTTTCAATAGACAGCATCTTTTTTATTCCAAGTTAAAGTAGTGCTTGCAATATGGCAAAGTCAACAAAATTAAAAGCTGCCCATTGATGAGAAAAAAGCCAGGGCTATGGCTATAAAAGGCTAAAAGGCTAAACCTTGTAAACAGAAACCAAATAATAAAATATGCCACAAATAAGTGGTATAGTTAGGATTTGATCCAGCTACATCCAGTAAATTTCTACCTAAATGTTTGATTTGATAATTCAGCAGCATCCCCACAATCACAGCGGGAACCCAGACCAAAATAGCTTGAATTCGCAAAGCAGCATGAACAGATGGAACTACTGATGTCCAAGCGAGATGGGAAGTCAGCCCAAAAGCCCAAGTTTTCCAATAACTTAAGCTTCTTGTTAAACCACAAAATGGTAATGTATGCAAAGTTTTACTATCAAAATAGGACATAAGTAGCGGTATGAAGAAATTTCTTTAACCCTCACTATTTAGAATTCCCAGTATTTAGTAGCAATCAACATACCTGGTAGCTGAATAAAGCAAAATTTGAAAAATAAGTAGTATGGAAATCAACCAAGGATGAAAGGTAAATTAATTGTATTTGAAGGGGTAGAAGGCTGCGGTAAAACTAGCCAAATGCAGCTTTGTCAAGAGTGGTTGCAAAACCTTGGTATTTCTGTAGTAATTACACGAGAACCAGGGGGAACAGAATTAGGTTTAGATCTGCGCCGCTTGTTGCTTGAAAAAGCAGATAATAAACCCATTGCAGAAGTGACAGAATTATTATTATATGCGGCTGACAGGGCGCAACACGTAGAGCAAGAGCTGAAACCGCATTTAGCACAAGGGAAATATATTTTATGCGATCGCTATATTGAATCTACCATAGCTTATCAAGGTTATGGTCGGCAGTTGAATATGAGTTTAATAGAGCAATTGAATTATATTGCTACTGGTGGTTTACTCAGCGACCTAACTATATGGTTAGATGTTGATGTTGAAATTGGACTATCACGCAAACGTGGTGGAGAAGCAGCTTTAGATAGAATTGAACAAGAAACTATCGCCTTTCATCAACGAGTACAGCAAGGATATGCAGCATTAGCCGCAGCTGATCCCGAAAGAATTATTCCCATCGATGGCACTTTGAGTAAAGAAATTGTACACCAAACAATTCAACAAGTTTTGCGCGATCGCCTATCGTGGGGGTAGGGGATTGGGCACTGGGTGAGGCAGGGGGGCAGGGGGCAGGGAGCAGGGGGGAATTTTTCAATTACCAATTACCAAACACCAAACACCAAACACCAAACACCAAACACCAAATGACCAATGACCCATTTGCACCACTTATAGGACAACAGCAAGCGATAGAGTTACTGACTCAGGCTGTGAAACAAAACCGTGTCGCGCCAGCTTATCTATTTGTGGGGCCGGATGGGGTGGGACGGAGTTTAGCTGCAAGGTGCTTTATTGAGTTGCTATTTTCTCATGATGTAGAAACAAAATTAAGTGCGTCTTTACATAATCGCTTGCTGCAAGGTAACCACCCGGATGTATTGTGGGTAGAGCCAACTTACCAATACCAAGGTCAAAGGCTAACAGCAAAAGAAGCAGCAGAAAAAGGTGTAAAGCGTAAAGCACCGCCTGTAATTAGGTTAGAGCAAATTCGGCAAATTACAGAGTTTCTTGGTCGTCCGCCGTTGGAAGCGTCGAGAAATGTTGTAGTGCTGGAACAAGCGGAGACAATGGCGGAAGCAGCAGCTAATGCTTTGCTGAAAACGCTGGAAGAACCAGGAAAGGCGACGTTGATTTTAATTGCACCGACACCTGATGCTGTATTACCAACTTTAGTGTCACGCTGTCAGCGTATTCCCTTTTATCGCTTAGATGGAGAGTCTTTAGCTAAAGTACTGACTCAATCTGGACATGGAGAAGTTTTGCAAAATCAGGCATTGCTGAGTATAGCAGCAGGTAGCCCAGGAAGTGCGATCGCATCTTACGAGCAACTACAGGCTATTCCCCCTGAGTTACTCGAAGCTGTGAAAAAAGCACCTGCATCATACCGTCAAGCTTTGGAGTTAGCTAAAGCGATTGATAAAGATTTAGATACAGAAGCGCAACTCTGGTTAGTTGATTATCTTCAGCAATTTTACTGGCATAAATGGTATCGATTAAGCATTATTCAACAGCTAGAAAAAGCACGTAAATCTCTACTTTGCTACGCCCAGCCGCGTTTAGTTTGGGAATGTACTTTATTATCGTTGTATCAACAATGTCAGTAGTGAAGGGTTGGGTAATTGGTAATTGGTAATTGGTAATGGGTAATTGGTAATTGGTAATTGGTAATAAATATTTCCCCTTGTCTGTTCATCCCCAATCACCAGTCCCCAGTCCCCAGTCCCTAGTCCCCAATCCCCAGTCTCCAATCCACTGCGTGTCTACGCTTCAGGAAATTACCTCATCTTTCGATATCCAACTTTAGTAGGAGATAGTTTGATTGAGATCCATCTTTTGGGAATCCGAACTTTCTACCGATGGTGTTCCTTGGGCAGATTTCCTACTATAAACACATGAAGCGAAACGAAAAGCGCAGCGAAAACAAACCAAAGTAAAACAAATTATAACCTGGTTTATACAAGCTGCAAAATCTCAAAAATCACTCAATTAACAAGGAAGAAAAGTTATGTCTCACGAAATCAAAAACATCGTTGCTGTTGAACTTTCTGAAGATGAATTAGATAACGTTGCTGGCGGATTAGGAATAGTTCTTGGTAACGGACAAAGCCTCTCTTTAGGTACTGGTGCAACCTTCCAACAAAAAAATCTAGCAGTTGCTCAACAAACATTTGCAGGGCCTAACGGTGCTGGTACAACAACTTTGATTAACGCTCAAGAAATCTTCAGCGATGCTGGTCAAGTCCTAACTGTTGGTAACTAATTATCCCTCTAAAAACCTGGTTAGCTCACAACTCAATAGTTTATCAACACCAGGTTCTCTCTTCTATTTCTCATTTGAAATTACACATTAACTCATTAAATTGCAAGGAGCAAAATCATGTCTAACGAAATCAAAAACATCGCGGCTGTTGAAATGTCTGAAGATGAATTAGATAACGTTGCTGGTGGATTTGGAATTGTTTTAGGTGGCGGTCAAAGTCTTGGTTTAGTCACAGGTAGCAGCTTTGAACAAAAAAATCTGGCAGTAGGTCAACAAACAGTTGCAGGGCCTGGTGGTGCTGGTACCACAACTTTAGTTAATGCTCAAGATATCATCAGCAGTGCTGGTCAAGGTTTGTTTGTAGGTAACTAATTCTTAAAGTTACAAACCTGGTTTGGTCATAATTAAAGATTTCATCACGCCAGGTTATCTCTTCTATCTCTCATTTGAAATTACACATTAATTCATTAAATTGCAAGGAGTAAAATCATGTCTAACGAAATCAAAAACATCGCTGCTGTTGAAATGTCTGAAGATGAATTAGATAACGTTGCTGGTGGATTTGGAATTGTTTTAGGTGGCGGTCAAAATCTTGGTTTATTTACCGATAGCAGCTTCCAACAAAAAAATCTGGCAGTAGGTCAGCAAACAGTTGCAGGGCCTGGTGGTGCTGGTACCACAACTTTGGTTAATGCTCAAGATATCATCAGCAGTGCTGGTCAAGGTTTGTTTGTAGGTAACTAATTCTTAAAGTTACAAACCTGGTTTGGTCATAATTAAAGATTTCATCACGCCAGGTTATCTCTTCTATCTCTCATTTGAAATTACACATTAACTCATTAAATTGCAAGGAGCAAAATCATGTCTAACGAAATCAAAAACATCGCTGCTGTTGAAATGTCTGAAGATGAATTAGATAACGTTGCTGGTGGATTTGGAATTGTTTTAGGTGGCGGTCAAAATCTTGGTTTATTTACCGATAGCAGCTTCCAACAAAAAAATCTGGCAGTAGGTCAGCAAACAGTTGCAGGGCCTGGTGGTGCTGGTACCACAACTTTGGTTAATGCTCAAGATATCATCAGCAGTGCTGGTCAAGGTTTGTTTGTAGGTAACTAATTCTTAAAGTTACAAACCTGGTTTGGTCATAATTAAAGATTTCATCACGCCAGGTTATCTCTTCTATCTCTCATTTGAAATTACACATTAACTCATTAAATTGCAAGGAGCAAAATCATGTCTAACGAAATCAAAAACATCGCGGCTGTTGAAATGTCTGAAGATGAATTAGATAATGTTGCTGGTGGATTTGGAATTGTTTTAGGTGGCGGTCAAAGTCTTGGTTTAGTCACAGGTAGCAGCTTTGAACAAAAAAATCTGGCAGTAGGTCAACAAACAGTTGCAGGGCCTGGCGGTGCTGGTACCACAACTTTAGTTAACGCTCAAGATATCATCAGCAGTGCTGGTCAAGGTTTGTTTGTAGGTAACTAATACCATTTTTAAAAAAGAACGCGACAGATGGGTAGGGGCACGGCACCAGTAAGATAATTTGATATACCACAATATTGTGGATGCCGTGCCCTTAGAAAGAATTTATTTGTCACAAACATTATTTAAATTGGTATAATATTTGCGACACATTAATAATATTCTAGAAGACACGGTAGTGTCGTGATTCTACAATCTGTCGCATTTTTTGAAATTGGTATTATTAACCTGAATGTGATTTTAATAAACTTCTGCAAAACCCATCTCAAATAATGAGATGGGTTTTAATATTTTTGCTGATCTATTGAATGAAAAATTACGAATTATCTGAGGGTTCAGAGTTTTCTAGCCAAGTGCGGTGGGAATTAGCAACGATCGCAGCTTGGGTGCGATCGCGCAGGTTCATTCTCGTTAAAATATGCGTGATGTGATTTCTCACGGTTCCTGCAGATAAATGCAGGTTTTGGGCAATTTCGCGGTTATTTGCGCCTGCTGCTAGCAATAACAATACTTCTCGTTCTCTGTCTGTTAATTCCGTTAAGCCTGGTGGTAATGGCTTGGATGAGTTTGCCTTTGTCAAAGAGTTTTCTGCAATCACTTTTTCGACAATTCCCGGGCCAAATTGGGTATAGCCTTGGTGAACTGATTGAATTGCTTTGGCAAGTTCATCGGCGGGAGTATCTTTTAACAAATATCCCTTAGCACCAAAACGCAGCGCTTCGGCAACATAATCTGTATCGTTAAATGTAGTTAGAACCAAAACTTTAATATCTGGAAATTGCTGACAAATTATCTGTGTAGCTTGTACACCATTCATCTCAGGCATTCTGATATCCATCAACACTACATCAGGGAATTGGTTACTTTCCTGTAATGTTTTCAGTTGTGCGATCGCACTTTTGCCATTATTTGCCTCACCCACCACTTGCAAACCCGGCTTTGACTCCAAAAGCGTCTTCAAACCCTGCCGTACAATTTCTTGATCTTCAACAAGTAAGACTTTAATTAAGTTGGGCATGGGGCATTGGGCATCGGGCATTGAGCATTGAGTATTCGGTGTTAGATGTTTAGTATTAGGCATTTGTTATTTCTCCCTCATCTCCCAATACGGTTCGGTTAGGAATTTTTTGTCATGATTTTGGGGTTGTGGAGACGCGATTCATCGCGTCTCTACAGAATTTAAACGTCAATTGATTTGTCTTATCCAAACTGTATTGCCTCATCCCCCTCATCTTCCCAATCCCCAGTCCCCAGTCCCCAGTCCCCAATCCCTACTCCTCCCTGGGAAAGTGTGCCATAATTCGACACCCAGCACCGGGTTTACTGAAGATATCTAGCTGTCCACCCATTGCGGCGGTGCGTTCGCGCATTCCTTGCAGTCCAAAGCCTGTTACGGCTTGATCGGAATCAAAGCCTTGGCCGTTATCTTGCAGTAAGAGTAATAATCCATCATTTCTGGTTTGGATTTTGATTTGTACTTTTGTGGCGTTGGCATATTTATAAATGTTAGTTAATCCTTCTTGAATAATGCGAAATACTACATGATTCACAGTATTAGATAAGGGTTGTGATAAATCAATTTCGCAGTCTGGCAGGATATCGGTAAGGTGAGAAAATTCCTCGGCAAGGTTGGCGATCGCAGTTTCGAGTAATTGTCCTTGGAGTGGATCGGAACGAATAGCGGAAACTGATTCTCTCACTTCGCGCAAGGCGGCGGAACCGAGTTTTTTGGCTTCGACTAAAAACTGCCACGCCCGTTCGGAATCGCTGTGCCACAGTGTTAATACTGTTTCCATTTGCACATTCAGCGCTACTAAAGAATGTCCCAGAGAATCATGGATATCGCGGGCGATGCGATTGCGTTCTTCTAGGGCTACCATTTCCTCAATGCGTTGATTTAGTGCCCGTTCTTGTGCAAGCGATCGCCTGAGTTCTGCTTCTTGTTCTTGTAAGCGCTGATTTTGTTCTTGGAGTTGCAGTTGTAAGCGGCAAAGTTTTAGCTGGACTTCGATGCGGGCGAGAACTTCTTCAATTTGAAAAGGTTTAGTAATAAAATCTACACCACCCACAGCAAAAGCTTTTACTTTATCAAATACCTCATTTAAAGCACTAATAAAAATTACAGGAATTTCTTGTGTTTGGGGGTCGGATTTAAGATGCTCACACACTTCATAGCCACTCATTCCCGGCATACTAATATCGAGCAAAATTAAATCTGGTGGTTGAGCTTTGATGCCAATTAATGCCATCGCACCATTAGTAACACTCCGCACTTCATAACCTTGTTCTGTCAGCATTGCTGATAGCAACCGCAGGTTATCTAGGGTGTCATCAATGATGAGAATGTCTCCTTTGTTTGACTGGGTAATTTGCATACTTCTCAACGTCATCAGAGAATTATTAATTATCGCTCTCAGATATTTTACAATTTAAATTTATTAAAATGTTTTACTTTATTGTTTTTCAATATCAAGGTAATTGCTAATTGGTCATGGGTAATGGGAAAGAATTTTAATAAATTTTATTAATCAAATAGGATGGCTCTACTGCAATTAATTTTATTAGCAGCGCTTACAAACTTTTCGCGAAGACATTCTACAATTTACATTTATTAATATAGGAATCCGATTTGATTTCTGAAAAAATCTCAGCGCATCTTACGTGAACGGATGCGTTACGCTATCGCTAACGCATCCTACTAGCTAAATAAAAAGCAGAGGAGGCAGAATACAATTATGGTCTGGTCTTTGAAAATTGGATAATTTAATTTCTGGAAATCCCTAAGTAAAAAATGTAGCAATATTAAATGATTTGCGAAATTTTACATGAAGGGTTGTTAACAGTCAACAGTCAACAACCTGTTTCATTGCAGGAGTTTAAAGATGCGTCCTTTCAACCATCAATTTGCGAAAGCTGTTAAAAGTTTACACTTGCGTCACGTGCTGGTGGTGCCTTTTATCTTGCAAATTTCTTTGGCTGTTGGGTTGACTGGATGGTTATCAATTTACAATGGGCAACGGGCAGTTAATGACGTAGCAATAAGACTCCGCAGTGAAATTATATCTCGCATTCAGCAGTATCTCAAAACTTATGTAGAAACGCCTCATAAAATCAACCAACTCAATGCTAATGCCATCCGCTTGGGTGAAATAAATTTACAAGATTTAGCAGCATTAGAAAGACACCTTTGGTATCAAATTGAAACATTTAATACGGTGACGGCGGTTTATATTGGCTCCAACTATGGCGAACACGTTGCTGTAGAAAAGGGTGATCATGGTGGCTTTCAAGTAAAGCTTTCTGGGGAATCTACCAATCACGAGATTAGAATTTATGCCGCAGATAGACCGGGAAATCATACAAAACTTTTAAGATTTAGACCTAATTACGATCCGCGAACTCGTCCTTGGTATACATCAGCAGTTAAGTCTAAAACAGCGAACTGGGGGGGAATTTATCGACTATTTGCAACACCTAAATATGTCTTAAATGCTAGTTTACCCATCTATGACAATCGCGAAAATCTCTTAGGTGTGGCGGCTGTAGATTTTTCTTTAACTGAAATTAGTCAATTTCTCCGCAGTCTGAAAATTGGACGTTCTGGTGTTACTTTTATTGTTGAGCCGCAAACAGGATTAATGGTTGGGAGTTCTACCACCCAACAACCCTACGAAATTGAAAATCCCCAAGCGCCGATTACTAAGCAAAATCCTCGGCGCATCAAGGCGATAGATAGCAAAGATCCATTGACGCGCAACACCGCCGCATATTTGCAACAACATTTTGGCAACTTCACCAAAATTGCTCAACCACAACAACTAGATTTTGACATTAAAGGTCAAAGGCAATTTTTACAACTTCTGCCGATGAAAACTCAGCAGGGTTTGGATTGGCTGATTGTGGTGGTGGTTCCAGAAGCCGATTTTATGGATCAAATTAATGCCAATACGCGGACAACGATTATACTTTGTCTAGCCGCATTTGTACTGGCAACGGGATTGGGGATGTTAACGGCGCGTTGGATTACTCAGCCGATTTTGAAACTGGGAAGTGCAGCCAAAGCGATCGCATCTGGTAATTTGAATCAAAGAGTGGCTGTGCAAAGCACCACCGAGTTAAATGAATTGGCACAGTCTTTTAACCAAATGGCTTTGCAATTGCGCGCCTCCTTTGACGCTTTAGCGCAAACCAACGAAGAATTAGAAAGCCGTGTAGTCGAAAGAACCACAGAACTAGGCGAGAAAAATGCCCAACTTCAGCAAGAAATTCGCGATCGCCAAAAAGCAGAAGCAGCGCTATCTAAATCCGAAGCGGAACTGCGGTTAATGTTCGCCGCCATGACGGATATGGTTGTGGTGTTTGATAGCGAGGGACGTTATCTCAAATATGTGCAAACCCAATCCTATACATATAAACCAGATGTAGACCGGGCTGGGAAAACAGTTCACGAAGTTTTACCCAAAGATGTCGCCAACCTAATTTATGATGCGATTCAACAAGCTTTGCTGTTGCGAGAACAGCCAGATAAACCTGATAAATCGCGCAAGAGTGTTTACTTGGAATATCACTTAGCTGTGAAGAATCGCGAAACTTGGTTTTTAGCCAGTGTTTCCCCATTATCTGAGAATACAGTGCTGTGGGTAGCCCGTGATATTAGCAAGCTGAAAAAGACTGAAATTGCCCTCAAGCAAGCTAAAGAGGCGGCGGATGCTGCCAACTTAGCTAAGAGTCAGTTTCTCTCGAACATGAGTCATGAACTGAGAACACCCCTCAATATTATTCTGGGCTTTACCCAACTGCTGCTGCGAAATCACTCACTTAATCCTCAGCAGCAAGACTATATAGATACGATTAACCGCAGTGGCGAAGACTTGCTGACATTAATTAATGATGTCTTGGAAATGTCCAAAATTGAAGCCGGTCGCGTCACCCTCAACGAAACCAATTTTGACTTGTGGAACTTGGTAGAACGCTTGCAACAAATGTTTGCACTCAAAGCCCAATCCAAAGGCTTAGAGTTAATAGTCGAGCGATCGCCCACAGTACCCCAATACATCCACGCCGATGAAAGTAAAATTCGTCAGGTACTAGTGAATCTCATCGGCAACGCGATTAAATTTACACAAATAGGCACAGTAACATTACGTGTGAACGCCGGGGAACAAATCATCATTCCCAACCAAGAAGTTACCCTGCGCTTCAGCGTTGAAGATACAGGCTGCGGCATTGCCTCAAAAGACTTTGAGAAGTTATTTGAGCCATTTGTGCAAACTGAAACAGGTTACAAATCTCAGGAAGGCACAGGCTTAGGATTACCCATCAGCCAGCGATTTGTGCGACTCATGGGGGGAGATTTAAGGGTGAATAGCGAACTGTGCAAAGGCTCAACTTTTACCTTTGATATCCCCACCCGTGCAGTAATTTTAGATACTTTGCCCACTCCCCAAGAAACTCGCCAAGTCATCGGCTTAGAACCAGGGCAATCCAGTTATCGCATTTTGATTGTGGAAGATAAACTAGAAAATCGGCGGTTATTGGTAGAATTATTAACCCCCATCGGCTTTGAAGTTAAAGAAGCAGTCAATGGCGAAGCTGCGATCGCCCTTTGGGAAAGTTGGGCACCCCATTTCATTTGGATGGATATTAGAATGCCTGTAATGAACGGCTTTGAAGCCACTCAACATATTAAAGCCGCAGGTAATCAGCCGCCAGTCATTGTGGCTTTAACAGGTAGCGCCTTTGAAGAAGACAGGTTAATAGCCTTATCCTTAGGCTTTGATGACTTTGTTCGCAAACCCTTCCGGGCAAATATCATCTTTGACAAAATGGCGGAACACTTGGGTGTGCGCTACGTTTACGCCCAAGCAGCGAACCAGCAGCAAAATATGGAAATTGGATCTACTAATAGTGCATCCACCCCCACCAACTCATTAACAGTTGCAGACTTAGAAGTAATGCCGAGAGAATGGATAGAACAACTGCATCAAGCAGCGCTGCGAGTTAACAGCAAAGAAGTGTTGAGATTAATTGAGCAAATTCCCCCAAAAAGCGATCGCCTTGCCAAAGCATTAATTGAATTGGTTGATCGCTTCGGTTTTGAAGAGATGATCGAATTAACCAAACAGCAGAAGGCGGTTAAAAAACCTGTTTAATGTGCAAAAAACTGATCGCTGGGATATCAACATTTTTCTATCACATTTAGTAATTTGGTAGGGTGTGTTATCGCGCCAGCGTAACGCACCGTCAAATATTTGCTGAGTTTTTCATGGCTGTTTTAATCCCCGTTAGGGGTAATGATTTGAAAACCTTTTGGAAGCTATGTTTTCTGACAGGCTAAACACTTTTGTTTCCATCCCCGTTAGGGGTAATGATTTGAAAACTAAATGTTTTTGAAAATTTGATTGAAAGTTTGAAATCAAGTTTCCATCCCCGTTAGGGGTAATGATTTGAAAACTTTAAGGGATGCCCAAATAGAAAGGGAAAGAATTTTAGGTTTCCATCCCCGTTAGGGGTAATGATTTGAAAACTGTTTTCACGGTACAACCGATGACTTGAAAAACTTAGTGGTTTCCATCCCCGTTAGGGGTAATGATTTGAAAACCAGTAATGGAAGGTGTAGTAGCGCAAGCAAGCTTTGTTTCCATCCCCGTTAGGGGTAATGATTTGAAAACTTATCATTGCATGGATACTATGGTTTTTCCAAGTAGGTTTCCATCCCCGTTAGGGGTAATGATTTGAAAACCAAAAAAATGAAATTCTACATCAACTGTCCAAGTGACAGGTTTCCATCCCCGTTAGGGGTAATGATTTGAAAACTTATATCAGCAGGCGAAGGTTGGGGCAGACTAAGTTGGTTTCCATCCCCGTTAGGGGTAATGATTTGAAAACTCTGGCAAAACATGGCAGCTTTTACATGGCTCATAACCGTTTCCATCCCCGTTAGGGGTAATGATTTGAAAACCATTGTTGAATACAGAACTAGTTGATTTGCAAGCTATGTTTCCATCCCCGTTAGGGGTAATGATTTGAAAACCCTACCCTTTTGGAAGCTTTACCCAGAAAGGGTTAGAGATACCCATTTTCGCGGGGGGTCTAATTTGCTTGTCAACAAGCATAAATTATTGACAATCAGACATAGTTTGAGGTACTTCAAACTCATACCCAGCAAGCTTTTCGCGGGGGTCAACGAAAGTATCAGGGTTTCAGAGATTAGCCTACCCCCGCGAAAAATTTAAGTGTCAATAGTTAAAATAAACACTATTGTTTTCAACAGGAAACTTGATATTCAGTTTTCAAGGTTCTGTGTCGATTAGGGCATAGTATAACAAATTACTTGTAACTTGAAAAGCCAAAAAATTTAGTTACATAGTCATAATGATATTTTTGAGGGAATTACGCAAAGGAGAAAGCAAAAGCAGCTTGTGAGAAAGCAATATCTGCTTTTGCTTGCTAAATATACCGAATTGAATAAGTAAACGCGGCTTGAGAGAAAGCAATATCTACTTTTGCTTGCTGAATATACCGAATTGAATAAACAAAAGCAGCTTGAGAGAAAGCAATATCTGCTTTTGCTTGCTGAATATACCGAATTGAATAAGCAAAAGCAGCTTGAGAGAAAGTAAAAGCTGCTTTTGAGAAAGCAAAAGCAGCTTTTGAGAAAACAATCACAGTTTTTTAGATAACTAGCTTACAGGTGTAGATACACAACAATACTTTGCAGTAGGCAAGAAAACTTATATTAAGAGACTTCCAAATAAAAAATATCCCATTATTTATTGTGGGGTGGACATCTTGTCCGCCCAGTTTATGTGGCGGGCAAGATGCCCGCCCCACAAGATGGAATAATTTATTTCTTGAAAATCCCTTAGCGAGATTTAGATACCCGACTTTTTCAAAAAGTCGGGTATCTGAGCAGCAACTTTTGCTTAAGTAATGCCAATTTGAAAAAAGAATGCGACAGATTGTAGGGGCAAGGCACTGCCCATACGTGTCAACTTAAGTTAAAAGCTATATAGGGCGCGCGTTGTACAAATACCTCGCGCCCTCTTCTCCCTCAGGGAGAAGGGGAATTGAATCTCTTGCTCCCCTCTCCTGGTGGGAGAGGGGCTGGGGGTGAGGGCGAAACCTTTCAACCAAGCAGGTTGCACGTTAAGTTGACACGTATGGGCAATGCCTTGCCCTCTAGAATATATTGATATGTCGCAAACATTATTTGATTTGGTATAAGTACCATTCCACCCTACGTAGATTTCAGCAATCAAAGCAGAATCCTGTAACTATCAAATGTGAAATTTAATACTAGTGGAACTACTATTAATGATTAAGTAATAATTAGGTTAAAATTTTTATTTAGTATTACTTTTAGCCATAATAAACTCAGTAAATTTCTTCAATAAAGCAATAGACTGAGGATTTTTAATTTTCTCATGTATCAAATAAAAATTATTTTAACCGCATAAAATTTTATGTGGTTAAAAACCTTACATTACTAACCCAAATTTTAGTATTAAAGCTTTCTTAACTCAAAATTAATCTTTTGTTAACTTATAAATAAGAAGCTATGGGGTGATGTTAAGTTAAAAAGTAATTAAGCAAAATTACTTTAGTAAGAAAGTAAAAAATCATCGATTTTTTCTGGAATTTCATTAAGGTGAAGCAGATGATTATTGCCAAGGCAATTAACGAGCTATGTTGAAGAGAAATAATCTGACCTTTCCCTAAATACCTTACCAAGGAAGGATGTTCATAATATATTTACTTTGTATCTTATCTAGATTACATAGTAAATTAGTTGCCTTAAAGTAACCTTAATAAAACTCATGTAAATTATTTAATCTAATGGAAGTTTAATTAATTGACTAAGATAAAATGTCCTGTAAAGCAACAGAATAGGTAGCCATTTTATCTCATTAATCTAAATAGAGTATCGGTATTTGTGTTCCATTGAATTTTCTGTAAATAAATGAAAAATGGATATGACCCAAGCCAAACCGATAAACAAAGTGATTAAAATAAGTGATTCACAGTATTACTTTAATCGTGAACTTAGTTGGTTGGAATTCAATCGGCGGGTTTTACATGAGGCATTGGATCGGCGGACACCATTATTAGAAAAACTGAAGTTTATCTCTATCTTTAGTTCCAATTTAGATGAATATTTTATGGTGCGCGTGGCAATTCTTAAAGAACAAGTCCAAGCGCAGGTAAGTAAACGCACTCCCGATGGACGGACTCCTCAAGAACAATTAGATGCGATCGCACAAATTCTCCGTCCGATGGTAATCCAGCAACACGAGTACTTTGAGAAGGTGTTGCGAACAGAAATGGCACAAGAAGGTATTCATCTGCTCAATTACACAGATATCACCTTAGAACAGCGCGCTTACCTGCAAGATTTGTTTCAACGGCAAATTTTTCCAGTGCTGACACCCTTAGCCGTAGATCCCAGCCATCCCTTCCCCCTGATTGCAAATCTCAGCCTGAATTTGGCAGTGGTGGTGACAGATCCAGTTTCTAAAAAAGAAAAATTTGCCAGAGTCAAAGTCCCCGATATTCTGCCGCGATTTATTGAATTACCTCATGATCTACAAGCGCAAAATGACATACCAAATCATTGGATAGGTGTGCCCATTGAACAGGTAGTGGCGCACAACTTAGAAGCCTTATTTCCAGACATGATTGTCAACGAATATCATCAGTTTCGCCTGACTCGGAAGGCGGATTTAGCAGTAGCAGAAGAGGAAGCTGATGATTTACTCTTAGCCATTCAGCAAGAATTACGTGGGCGACAATTTCGCGGTTGTGGAGTCAGGCTAGAAATTCAAAAATCCATGCCTCAGTCGATGCGCCAAATGTTATTCCCAGAATTAGAATTAACAGAAGGTGACATTTATGAAATCGATGGGCTATTGAATTTGAAGGATTTAATGTCCTTCATGGCTTTACCGTTACCCGAACTTAAAGATCCACCTTGGACACCTGTAATTCCTACAAAATTACGTGCCTTCAATCAATCCACTGCTATAGAGAAATCACAGAAAAGTGAAGGTAGAGAAAATATTTTCTCAATCATTCAACAACATGATTTATTAGTACATCATCCCTACGAATCCTTTAGCGCCTCTGTAGAAGAGTTTATCGCCCAAGCTGCCCGCGATGCCCATGTATTAGCCATTAAAATGACACTTTATCGTTCTTCTGGCGATTCGCAAATTTTCCACTCTTTAATGGCTGCGGCGGAAAGTGGTAAACAAGTTGTGGTGTTAGTAGAATTAAAAGCCCGTTTTGATGAAGAAAATAATATTACTTGGGCACAGAGATTAGAAAAGTCTGGGGTTCATGTTGTCTATGGCTTAGTGGGATTAAAAACTCACACCAAAATTGCCTTAGTAGTGCGTCGGGAAGGGGACAAGATTTCTCGCTATGTGCATATCGGCACTGGTAACTATAACCCCAAAACAGCGAAGTTATACACCGATTTAGGACTATTTAGTTGTCGCAAAGACTTAGGTGCAGATTTAACTGACTTATTCAATTATTTAACAGGCTATGCCCATCAGCATTCTTACCGCAAGCTGCTAGTATCACCAATTAGTATGCGCGATCGCATGATTGAATTGATTCGGCGGGAAATTGAACATTGTCAAAACGGCAAACCCGGGCGAATCATTGCCAAAATGAATGCACTAGTTGATCCGCAAATTATTACTACTCTCTACGCCGCCTCAGCCGCCGGGGTACAAATTGACTTAATTGTGCGTGGTACTTGCTGCTTGCGTCCAGGTTTACCAGAAATCAGCGAGAATATCCGGGTTATTAGCATTATCGGTCGCTTTTTAGAACATTCGCGCATCTTCCATTTCTACAATGATGGACAAGATGAAGTATACATCGGCAGCGCCGATTGGATGCCCCGCAATTTAGATCGGCGTGTAGAAGCCGTCACACCAATTGAAGATGCCAAAATTTCCCAAACCTTACAAGACATTTTAGAAATTATGCTGGCAGACAATCGCCAAGCTTGGGAACTGCAATCAGACGGTTCTTACATCCAACGCCACCCGCGCAAGAATGAACCAGAACGCAGTAGCCAAAATATCCTCATGGAAATTCTGCACTCATTCCACACCAACGTTAAAGTCCCCAGCATGAAGTCGAGGTATTTTAATTGAATGAGAAGGCAGGGGGGCAGGGAGCAGGGAGCAGGGGGAGAAATAATTAATGACAAACACCCAATTACCAATTACCAATTACCAATTACCCAGTCCCCAGTCCCCAGTCCCCAGTCCCCAATCCCCCAATTTATGTCAAGATTAGAAGTCTGCGTCTACACAAGCGAAGCCTATCTCTGACGGCTAGAATATGTTGCATATTACAGGAAAAACTAAACTTCTTGGGGTAATTGGACATCCGGTGGAACACTCGCTGTCACCAGTGATGCATAATGCTGCGATCGCCAAATTGGGATTAGATTTTGTTTATCTACCCTTTCCCATCGCACCAGAAAATTTAGCAGATGCGATCGCAGGTTTTGCGGCTGTTGGGGTTGTGGGTTTTAGTGTGACAATTCCTCACAAACAGGCAATTATGCCCCTATTGGCAGAAATTACTCCTATTGCCCAAGCCATTGGCGCAGTTAATACTGTGAGTCGTCAAAATAACCAATGGGTAGGTACAAACACAGATATTGAAGGCTTTATCTCCCCTTTGCAAACTACATATCAGCAAGATTGGAGTCAGAAAGCAGCTGTAATTTTAGGTAATGGTGGCGCAGCGCGGGCGGTGGTTGCAGGTTGTCAGCAGCTAGGTTTTGCCGAAATTCATGTTGTAGGGCGCAATCAACAGCGATTAGCAGAATTTTATGATAGTTGGGCTGATTCCTTAGTCAGTGCAAATTTGCAAGTGCATACATGGGATAAGTTAACGAAACTAATTCCCCAAGCTAATTTGTTAGTTAATACCACACCAATTGGGATGTATCCCAAAGTAGATGAATCGCCTGTGAGTGCGACAGAAATAGCTGATTTACCAGCAAATGCGATCGCCTACGATTTGATATATATACCTAAACCAACGCAATTTCTCCAACTCGCCCAACAACAAGGTGCGATCGCCATTGATGGCTTAGAAATGCTGGTGCAACAAGGTGCAGCAGCCTTAAAACTCTGGTTGCAGCAAGAAACTGTACCTGTAGATGTGATGCGTCAAGCACTGCAAAATTACTTAGGTTTGGGGTGAAATTGGTTGACAGTTTACACTGCTGCTATCACTGTCTGCCGAATGGGAATCTGAATGATAAACTCAGTTCCTTCACCTAGAGTAGAGACATACTCTAATTTGCCACAATGTTTTTCTGTGATGATTTGGTAACTGATAGACAATCCCATCCCAGTACCTTTATTCACTGGTTTAGTTGTAAAAAAAGGGTTAAATAAATTGTGACGCGCTGTTTCTGGTATACCTGTGCCAGTATCCGCGATCGCAATTTTTACCCAATGTGAATTTATCAGGGATGTGCGAATAGTAATGCGGCTGGGATTGTCTTTTATTTGTTGATTACTACGCTTGGTATTGGCTTCTTCTACAGCATCAATTGCATTTACCAAAATATTCATAAATACCTGGTTGAGTTGTCCTGCATAACATTCAATCAAAGGTAAATTACCATATTCTCGAATTACTTCAATCTCTGGTAAATTGCCTTTAGCTTGCAGACGATGGTGCAAGATTAACAAAGTGCTGTCTATCCCCTCGTGGATATCCACAGCTTTATATTCAGCTTCATCCATACGGGAGAAATTGCGAAGCGATCGCACAATCTCTCTAATCCGAGATGTTCCCATATTCATTGAATCTAAAATTTTCCATAAGTCTTCTTGCAAAAATTCCAGTTCAATGTTCTCGGCTTCAGCTTGAATTTCTATAACTGGGTTGGGGTAATGCTTTTGGTATAGTTGTACAAAGTCGATTAGGCTTTCAACATATTCTTTTATGTAGGTCAAATTGCCGTGAATAAAGTTGACAGGGTTATTAATTTCGTGGGCAATACCTGCTACTAATTGACCAAGACTAGATATTTTTTCCGATTGAATTAATTGAGCTTGGGTTTTTTGCAGATTTTGTAGAGTTTCCTGAAGTTCGCCTTCTGCTTGTTGGCGTTCAGTAATCTCATTTTGCAATTGCTCGTTAGCATCAAGTAACTCATAACGAGACTTTTGCAAATCGTTAGCCATATTGTTGAACGATGTAGCTAACTCGCCAATTTCATCTTGGGAATGAATAGTTACTCTAGTATCTAATTTGCCTTCAGTCAGATTTAAAACAGCTTGCTGGAGTTGTTTAATGGGGTTGGAAATGTTTTTAGAGATGAGGAAACCTGCTATTAACGCCAGCACACCACACACTAAACTAATGATTGATGTTGCCACAATGCTTTTTTGTGCTGCTGCCATTGCTGCTTGGTAAAGTGGTGTATATTCCAAAATGACTGCACCAATAGTTTCACCTTGATTTGTTTTAAAGGGAACAGCAATTAAAGAAATTCCTTGTGGATATTCAGGACTAGTTTCAATATAAGTTCTAGTTATACCATCTTGAATAGTTTTACCAACTTCATTATTTTGATCGTGCTCTAATTTTGTGCCGATGTCTTCAGTAACTATATCTGCCAGAATTATCTTATTTCGGTCTACGATTTCTAAATCGCGTTGACGCTGCTTGTGTAGCGCCAAAACATGATTTTGCAACCGAGATAAAACTTCAGATTGCGATTGTGATTTTCCCTCTTCCAACTCATGATTTGTAAAATATCCCAGTAGCATGGCTACTTCTTCAGCTTCTTGTCGAGCAAGATACTTAGCTGTTTGTGATTGCTGATGAACTGCGATCGCACCAATTCCTCCTGTAAGAGATGCAATCCCCAGAAACCCCAAAATTAATTTGTGACTAATTTTCATCTCTTGCTACATACCCAATAGTGCTGAGAGGCCAATCCAGTGTTGGAAACAGCCTCATATAGTAAAATTCCCGTTTTTCAGCCTCTAACTGGTAAACTTAGCAACATTCAATATAAGCTTTAAAATATTTGTATTTTCTTAATCTTTTTATATAAGTTTTATCTACACTTTGCAAATATACATTTGAAAATGTATTATTAGTTACAAAATATCCAGTTAATATATAAATAAAATTGCTACGACAATCGGTCAGTGTTTCTACATACCCAATAGGTAAATTGAAAATTTTGCTATTGATTGCCTCCTCAAAACTATTCCTACAAATTTAAACTGTTGCCAGAACTTTTTGGTGAGTGGGAATCTGAATGATAAACTCAGTTACTTCACCTGGAGTAGAGACATACTCTAGTTTGCCACCATGTGTTTCTGTAATGATTTGGTAACTGATAGACAATCCCATTCCAGTACCTTTGTTCACTGGCTTAGTTGTGAAAAAAGGATTAAACAGATTGTGGCGCGCTGTTTCTGGTATACCGATACCATTGTCTGCGATCGCAATTTGTACCCACTGGGAATCGATGATAGATGTGCGAATGGTAATGCGGTTAGGATTATCTTTTAGCTGTTGAGTGGTGCGTTTGCTATTCGCTTCTTCTAAAGCATCAATGGCATTTGCTAACAGATTCATCAAAACTTGGTTGAGTTGTCCAGCATAGCATTCCACCATAGGCAAATTACCGTATTCTCGAATTATCTCAATAGCTGGTAAACCTGCTTTAGCTTGGAGGCGATGTTGCAAAATTAACAAAGTGCTATCTATCCCCTCATGGATATTTACAACCTTATATTCAGCTTCATCTATGTGTGAGAAATTGCGAAGCGATCGCACAATCTCCCGAATCCGACAAGTTCCTATTTTCATGGAATCAACAGTCTTGGGTAAGTCTTCCTGCAAAAATTCCAGTTCCAAATTCTCAGCTTCCGCCTGAATTTCTGCCACCGGATTGGGATAATGTTGTTGGTAGAGTTCTATAAGATTAATCAAGCTTTCAGCATATTTTTCTACGTGAGTTAAATTGCCGTGAATAAAGCTAACTGGATTATTAATTTCGTGAGCAATACCTGCTACTAATTGTCCCAGACTAGACATCTTTGCAGATTGAATTAATTGAGCTTGCGTTTTTTGCAGATTTTGCAGATTTTTTAGAGCTGCTTGAAGTTCTGTTGCTTTTTGCTGACGTTCGGAAATTTCATCGCGCAATTGCTCGTTAGTATTCAACAATTCCCAGCGAGAACTTTGCAGATCCTTAGCCATTTTATTGAAGGCGATAGCTAACTCACCAATTTCATCTTGGCAATTCATAGTAACTCTAGTATCTAGTTTACCTGCAGCCAAATTCAAAACAGCTTTTTGAAGTTTTTGAATTGGTTTAGAGATATGATTAGCAATTAGTGAACCTGCTATTAATGCTAGTAAACCACATACCAAAGTGATAATTGATGTTGCTAAAATACTTTTTTGTGCTGTTGCCATTGCTGCTTTGTAGAGTGGCGTATATTCCAAAATTACAGCACCAATAGTTGCACCCTGACTATTTTTAAAAGGCACAGCAATTAAATAAATTCCTTGGGGATACTCATCACTAATTTCAATATAAGCTCTGGCTTTCCCATCTTGAATAGTTTGACCAACTTCATTATTGTGATCGTGATCCAATTTTTTGCCGATATCTTCAGGAATTACATCTGCCAAAATAATTTTATTGCGGTCTACAATTTCTATATCACGTTGGCGTTGGTTGTGTAGCGCTAAAACATGATTTTGCAACTTGGCTAACATTTCCATAGGCGATCGCGGTTTTTGCACTTCCAACTCATGATTCGCGAAATACCCCAGTAGCATCGCTACTTCTTCAGCTTCCTGTCGAGCCAGATATTTAGCCGCCTGGGATTGCTGCTCAACTGCGATCGCACCAATGGCTCCTGTAAGAGTTGCAATCCCCACAAAACCCAAAATTAATTTGTGACTAATTTTCATAGTTTCCTACATAAAATGCTGAGTGGTTATTTAGTCTTTGTTGATAGTTTCTCATCTTAAAATTCCCATTTCTCAGCTTAAAATCTCATCAAAATACAGTGACTGAGGAAATCACTTACAGCAGATTCCCATAGCCATGATGTACAAATACAGCATTTTAAAATTACAGAAGTTACAAATTAATTAGTTTCGAGGCAGAATACAGCAGGAAAAAGAATATTTTTTCTACCATTTAAAAAAAAGAACGCAACAGATGGGTAGGGGCACAGCACCAGTCAGATATTTGATATGCCAAAAGATTGCGGATGCCGTGCCCTTACAAAGGATTTATCTGTCGCCAACATTATTTGAATTGGTATTATATTAACTTCTCTAGCTTTTTAGCTAATACAAATTGAAAAAAGAATGCGACACATCGTAGGGGCAAGCCAATGCCTTGTCCTCTAGAATATATTGATGTGTCACCAACATTATTTGAATGGAAATGATTCCGTTACAACAATCTGTAATTGTATGGGAACGGCACCAGTAAGATATTGGATATGCAGATAGATTTTGGATGTTCCCTACCCAAATGTCGGGTTATTATTTCCAAATGTATAATTTACACCTTTGCAATATGATAAATTGCCCCAAAACTAAGTTTTGAGGCAATTTATCAACCCTGATGGAATAATAGGGGTTTCTATTTCACATCAGGCATAACTTATTTTCAATTAATACTAGAAGTTGTAACCAACGCCTAATGTTAAACCAACACTTGTGTCATCAAAAAAGGCTGCATTCACAGAACCTGTGGCTGTAAATCGAGAACCTAAAGGAACATCTATACCACCAGTGACCAGAGGAGCGATATCAGTATCACCTGAGGTATCGATAGCTACACCAGCACCTATAAAAGGAGCGATGGGGAACCGTTGCTGTCCTGTAACTGGTTCTGCTTGTGGTCTGAAATCTAAGGTTACGGGAACTAACACTAAGGTATTATCCCCAAATATCGCTGATGGTCTAACTGAGATATTACGTGTCAGACCGAGTTTACTAATTACTGAGAAGTTACCAACGCTGAGAGCATTAGTACCTGTCAACCCAATGTTACCAGCAACACCTATATAGCTAGGGCCACCCAGGGTGCTTCTACCAGGTGTTACACCACCAGTCGTTCCGCCAGTCGTTCCCCCATTCGTGCCACCTGGCTGCTGACCAGTCAGATTAGGTGGAATTAAAACTTGGTTAATCGCATGGATTACACCATTGCTAGCTTGGACATTTGCCTGGATAACTCTTGCACCATTCACCGCAATTTGATTGTTGGCAGCATCAACTTGAACATTTACAGGGTCATTTTCAATAGTCTTAACTTGACCAGTTGATAGCTGGCTAGAGGTTAATTGACCGGGAAGGACGTGGTATCTTAACAGCTTAATCAATGTTTCTCTATTTTCTGGTTGCTGTAATTGCTGTAAAGTCCCAGGTGGTAAAGCTGCAAATGCTTGATCTGTAGGAGCAAAAACTGTATATGGGCCTGCTTGTTGTAAAGTATCAGCTAAACCTGCTGTCTTTAACAAAGAAGTTAGTGTGGTAAAAGAACTGCTAGATGCAGCTAAGGAAACAATATCAGTCCCACCAGGTTGGGGAGTGGTAGTAGTACTACCTGCAACAATATAGCTAGCAGCGGGAAGGTTGCTAGCTATAGGTTGTGCTTGTCCTTGTCTAACTAAAGCTTGATACAAAATTGCTGCTGCTTCAGCACGAGTCAGAGATTGTTGTGGATTAAGTTGTTTAACTTCTGGATAGTTAACTACAATATTGGCTTGTGTTGCAGCTGCCACACTATTGACGGCATAACTGGGAATTCCTGCAGCATCTGAATAGTAAGTGTTCAATACATTAGATGCATTATCGTTACTAGTTAAACCTAAACCACTTGTAATCGCAACGATCGCCTGTACCCGAGGAATTTGTTGATTGGGTAAAAATACATTTCCTGGATAACCTGACATAAAGCCTGTTTCGTAGGCTTCCCGAATCGCATCTGCTGCCCAAAAGTTAGCGGGAACGTCAGAAAATCCACCAGCAGGTAATTGCCGAACTGAGTTCTGATTAAAGGCTTTTTGAATCATGGCTGCAAATTGAGCCCGAGTCACAGCCTGATTTGGCTTAAAAGTACCATCAGGAAACCCTGCAATTACGTTTCTTTGCGCTAGGGCTTGAATAAATGGAGTCGCCCAGTAATCTGAACTAACATCAGACAAGTTTGTTGTTGCTTGTGCTGTAGTAGCTGGTGCTGTAGTACCTGATGTTGTCTTACCTGTTGATGGAAAAGTATCTTGAGCCGAAGCAGGTATAGAAATGACAATAGGAGTTAATGTAGCAGCGATCATCCCCAAAGCGAGGAAGCTGCTTTTTACTGATGCACGGAACCAATTAAACATGAAAATATCCTCCAAAAACAAGTAGAGTCGTTTCTCTCTCAATTCCCTGATTGAATCTTGCAAAGTGCTGTACGCGAAATGAAGTGGAAACACATCTTGAGATGATGCTGGGTTTTGCCTATGAGCTAAAACTACGAGTGCGAAATGTTAAATAATAAATTTTCTATAACCACCTACCATTACATTTCATTAATGTATTTTTAAATGCTTGCCAGATAGAGGCAAATTTAACTGTGTGATGAGAGTTGAGCTTTTCTAGAACCACAGATCAAACTCAGCAATAGTAAGACTGCTCAGAGTATCTGGCGATGTTTCCCAAATAAAGAGAATTAGTACAAATTCTTAAATTTATTTAGGTTAAGTAACTCAGTCTGGAAACTACAAAGCAGGTATTGAAGTTATCTGACTAACTTGAAAAAGCTTAATTACATCATTTTTCAGCAGCATAAGTCTAGTATTTATTGACGAAAAAGCACATCATTTTGATATTTACTATTTTTTATTGATCGCTTGAATTTAACAACTAGCTAAAGGCTAAACTTATCAGCCATTTTTTCCATCTTTAGGTAGTTGACAAAAAAGCTAAAAGTTTAAGCTTGGAGGCGAATGGATAAGCTTAGGGCTAAATTAGCGATCGCACTTCCACTGTTTATGCATGATTTATGCCTCCTCAGGCTCTGCAAAATTCGCTCATGGACAATTTTGCAGCCACAATAACGATTACTGAGATTTCGAGCTTTGCTTAGATAGTATCTTGATTTCTAGGTTTAGCGTAATTAGCAGTTTATATTTCTTTATAAAAGAATTTTTATTAATTGATGCGTGATTGTTAATTTAATTAGAAATTTATTTTACATGAGAACTTAATATTATCAATTTGCCATGATAAAACGCTGATATCTTATTCCAAGTGGCTAAATTTTATGAAACCCGACTCAATTAATATCTGAATATCTAACTAAAGGTAGTGTTTAAATTTATCCAATTATGGTTAACCATATCTTAGGAGATAAGATATGCTGAGGGATAAGTATTATCATTGTTTAATTTAATTTACTGAGAAGTTATTTGAAAGCTAATGATAATCCTATATTTCTCCAGATACGGAAATATTCATTGTTAGATATCTAACTTTAATTTATTTTTAAGCTATACCACTAATACTAATTAGTAAAAATAATTTATAAAGCTATTATAAACTTTCTGTGAATTCAGAGATAAATACTTGGACAAACCCAGAAAAAGGTACATACAATACATAACCAAATCATCATCTTGCTTACATATTAAGCTTGCTAAAAATATATGAGTACCATGTTTCAAAAGGTACAAAATAAATTTCTCAGAAATATCTATAATCTGCCATTTTTGCAGCATCAGGCAGAGATTGAGTATCAAAAATTAGTGAAAATGCATATTGCAAATTTACCGCTAATCTCTGCGACTGACCAAAGTATAGTTGAAACTCTAAATACTGAAGGAGTCGTAATTACTTCATTAGCAGATTTGGGAATATCATCGAGTTCTAAGATGTTTCAAGCAGCAGAAAACCTGATGCATGAAATCCCACCAATGCTTACAGATAATCACAATGAATTCGTTGTTCATGCAACTTCCCAACAAATTATGGCACATCCAGAGATTTTTATTTGGGGAGTAGAACAACGTTTAATTAATATAGTAGAGAATTATCTGAGCTTACCAGTAGCCTATCATGGAGCATATTTTCGTAGAGATATTGCCAACCAAATAGAGCAAAAATCTAGGCTATGGCATATAGATAAAGAAGATAAAAAAGTACTGAAAATTATTGTTTATTTACATGATATGGATGAAGATAACGGGCCTTTTCAATATCTCCCCATATCTGTAACAGAATCAGTAACTCAATTACTTAAATATCATCATGGCTATATTCAAGATCAAACTATGCAACAAATAATATCACCTGCTAACTATAAATCTTGTCTAGGCCCAGCTGGTACAGTAGTCTTTGCTGCCACTGGTAGTATCTTCCATCGGGGTAAGCTACCTGTAAAGTCTGATAGATTTGCCATTTTTTATGACTACACTTCCCGAAAGCACAAACTGTCATTTTATAGCACATCCTCGCTACCCCAGGAAGATGTAGCTTTACTGGCGAAAAATCTTTCCCAACAACAAAGAGATTGTCTAAGCTAATGCACGTTTAAATTGCATAACTAGTAATCATGGCTGTTAATTGTTGACTGTTGACAGACTTAGATTAACTTTTTAATATCACCGAACGCACGGTAGAAGCCACCACTAGCTGACTCGCGGATTTCTTCTACAAGATAACGCTGTCCTTCTTGGCGAATATCTTTAGGGAATTGTACTTTCCAATTGGGTTTGTACCCTGGCGAGACAACGCGGACTCTCAATTTATTTCCCTCTTTGTAGCACTCAACAATTACGCCTTGGCTGGTATCGGTTGTAGTTTCGACAACCGCAGAAGGTGCTGCGCCTTCTCCTTTTGGTGCTTTAATAATAGCTGCTTGGGGAATTGTACCTGCTTGAGCAGCTTGAATCGCAGCTTCACTAGCATCTATACAAGCTAGAGAACCATCGGTGGTAACTATATAGATGTGGTTCTCAAAAAACTGCATCGATAAAGCTGAAGCACAGCCAGTAGAAAGCTTCCACAGGCGTTCCCCCGATTCATTGAAACAGTAGATGGATGAACTGTTATCACCAGCAAACACATACTTACCATCTGCTGCTGTAGCGCAAGAATAAACAGATGCGTCGCACTTGTAAACTGGGCCAGCTTTACCTTGCTTGCTAAAACAGTAAATTTTTTGGTCACTTGCACCAGCGTAAACGGCTGATGTTTCTTGCCAACCGAATAATACAGCACCACCTGTTTGTTGATGCCAAAGCATCCGACCTTCTTGATTATCATACATGGTCACACCTTGAGAGTGACCGTGATAGACACCAGCTTCATCACAACGCACCATCCAGCCAGATTGACCTTGACTTAAACGCGTCCATTGTGATTCATCTTCATGATCGATTGTCGTGACACCACCGTTAGCATCGGAAACGACTAACAAGCCATTGTTAATATCGAGCCAAAAAATATCGACATTTTCATCAATATTATAGGCAACCCTTGGTAACTTCCCTGTCAGGTCGTAGACGTTGCCATCATCGCAGCCAGCATAAATCCAGATATCATCAGCCACTAAACATTTCACTCCATCAGGCAGCTTAAACTGGTTGATAACTTGACCTTGATGATTCAACGCAAAAACTTGACCTGCTTGATTACCCACCCAGCAACGATTACCGTCAATAAAGATGCCAAAGGCTGCAGAATTTGAGTTGAATTTCCACAGGATTGGCGCTTGTTGTGCTGTTGAGGTGGTACTAGTAACTGCGCGTCGAGTCACCGAACGCTTTTGACGCACACCCATGACGGCTGGTTCGTAACCTTTCGCCAATTTTTCTTTAATCTTCTTGTTGGCTTCGGCTTTAGCTTTGTCTGGGGTGGGGTAAGTTTTCTTCTGAGTTTGCCCTGAGTCGCCAATACGACCATAGCGTATTGTCACTTCAGTATCTTTAATGATGACTTCATAAAATTTATGGGAGCCTTCATTTGCTTCAGAAAGCTCTAGGTAGGTCTTTTCTTCAGCCATAATATTTAATCCTGAACATAAAATTGGGAAGGTGGAGATTTTGGCTTGGTTGTAAATGCTACCTTTTCCAGTGTTGATTCACCATCATGCTGTTGCAGGTGGTGGACAGAAAGTTTCACCAAACTTTGAACCCTTACCAGAACACTCAAATAGATGTAAGCCTAGTTGCTGGGAAAGTTCTTCACATACCTTAACCCCGCGCACGCTGTTACCTCGCACATCTAATGGTGGCGAAAAGACCGCAATTCCCATTTGGTTGGGAACAACAGCCAAGATTCCGCCACAAACACCGCTTTTCGCAGGAATACCGATTTTATAAGCCCACTCACCAGCAAAATTATACATCCCACAAGTGTACATAACGCTCAATATGTCTTTTATGTAACAACTTTTTACTGCCTGTTCCTGAGTAATAGGGTTAATGCCTCTGTTGGCTAAAGTTGCTGCCATGACTGCCAAATCACGGCAATTGACCATTACCGCACACTGCTGAAAGTATAAATCTAAGGACTCTTCAATATTTTGGTCAATCATGCCAAAGTTGAGCATGAGATGAGCCATAGCGCGGTTGCGATGTCCGGTGCTACGTTCGGAAGTAAATACAGAAATATCAACGAATACATCATGACCGATGTATCTTCTAAACATATCCAGCATCCGGTTAAGGCGTTCGGTAGCACCAGCACCTTTGATTAAACTAGTAGTAGCGATCGCACCTGCATTTACCATCGGATTTAGTGGTCGATTGGATTGCTCATCAAGGATAATGGCGTTGAATGCATCTCCTGTCGGTTCTACACCAACCCTAGTCAATACATAATCTCGGCCATGATCCTCAAGGGCCAATCCGTAAGCAAAGACCTTAGAAATCGACTGAATGGTAAATAGTTGCTCATAATCGCCAACTTCATAAACCTGACCATCTACCGTCACAATGCAAATGCTAAACAAGTCAGGATTTACCTTTGCTAGTTCTGGAATGTAGTTTGCTACTAGACCGTCTCGCAGCGACTTGTACTTGGAATGCAATTCCTTAAGAACATCGGGAAATGGCGATGCGACTATTTCTAAACTTCCTTGGTGTGCCATGAGGCTTACAGCTTGCTTTAAAAAATCATACTCAATCAACTACTGTAGGCAAAAATGTGGTTTTATTTTCATGTATTGGGGATTGGGGATTGGGGATTGGGGATTGGGGATTGGGGATTGGGGAAGGGGGAAAAAGGGAAAGGGAGAAAAGGGGAAATTATTATTACCAATTACCCATTACCCATTACCAATTACCCATTACCCATTACCCTTTCCCCTTTCCCCAACAACAAATCGATACCATCTCCTGTGACCTATGCTTTAAGCCTGTTGATCGCTGCTGATATATGTAGTTGATGACGGCTACTGATGGCTTGAGTCTCTTTTGAAATTACTTAATTATAAGTATGTCACATATTATACAATAATATTTTTAGAGTATTTATGCTGAGTCGGTCTAAAAACTAAAGTTAATTATATAACTTCTGTTTAACTGACAATGAATTTATCCTGATCATGAGATATGTAACAAAAATAACTTTTTAATTTATTATGAAGTTAATGTGAGGTTTATATTTTTTATTCTGTAATTCTTGTTACAAAACCAATCTGAAGATTTATAAAATTAAATTAAATTAAGTCTTATAAGTATATATTCGCAAATTTTAAAATAATCAGTTATATATTTTCTACTAATGTTTTGCGTTAATCTAGGAGGGCTGAAAAGCTACATATATAAGCAATGTTGGGTGAAAAATTTGGCAGTTCTGGCTCAATTTCTACTCACGAAAATGTTAATTTTTCATAAGAAAAGTTTTACTTATCAAAAAAAACGTTACATAGCCGAAATCCGCATTTGAGAAAGCTTTGAGCCTTGAAAATAAGATCTAATTTTGCTAAAGTTACCAAGACTTACGCTAAAACCCTGATCCCCAAGCTCAAAGGTTCGTGTTAGTCTGTTGCAGTTACAAAACAGAAAAGTGAAAGCGGAACGAGTTCGAGTTGAAGGGAACAACACTTTTACTGGTGCATAATCCCACGAACCGTAAAACCTCTGTTCTACAGTCGCTTTAAAATCGGACGCATGAATCAAAGACATTTGTGGACTATTGTCGCCGTGTTTCTAACTGTTTTAGGGATGCCCTCAGTTGGACGCACTCAAACAACCAAGGGAGATGCTCTTGCTTCTCAACCATCACCTGCTGGTGAGGTTGTCAAAGTAGGAGAGTACCAATCCCCAGTAGGGAAACCAACCTCTGATGCTGTGATTACAGAAATTCATCCTCACAGCGTTGCAGGTCGTAAGGCGGCAACCCTTTTTATCCGAAATATTCCTGTTATTACCTTTCTGAGTTCTTTATCAGCCCAGAGTAGTGATAGCAAGGTTGGAGTCATTGACAACCCTGGGGGCGTACAAGGTTACGCCCCTCTTGCTAGCAATACAATCAAAGTGGCAAGTAATGGGAATTTGACGGATGTAGGTAACCAAATCAGCGCTACTCACGATGACCCAGTAGAAAGAGCTGGTGTAATAGCAACAAAGATTAACCAGCTGCTACGGGACGGTGTAGATGCCAGTCAGATTAGTGTCAGCTGGAAAGGAGGCGGCGAAGGGAAAATTGCCAATCAAAGCCAGAACAAAGGTGCCTCCGATCTGGAAAAATCAGGCGATCGCTATACGATCAAAATCAAGGGCGAAGAATTGGTGGAAATCAATGAAAATACCCGCCTAGCAAATTCCACCAATGATTTAGCACAAGATGCATTGCAAGCCACCAACCGGATGCGGAGACTCATGGGCAATGCATCTCCCATCAGCGAAATTAGTAATTTACCAAATCGTTCGCCATTATCATTACCCAAACTGCCACAGCAAGTTGCCATTGGCCCAGTGCGAATTACCCTAAGTGGCATTGCTTCGTGGTATGGTTACGATGGCTCTGGCAGCCGCACTGCTAGTGGCAAGAGGTTTCATCCCGAAGGCATGACTGCTGCCCACCGTAGCTTGCCCTTTGGAACAAGAGTACGTGTAACTAACACCCGCAATGGTCGTTCTGTAGTGGTGTCTATTACCGACCGTGGCCCATATATTCGGGGTCGAATTATTGACCTTTCTGCTGGTGCGGCGCGGATTTTAGGAATGATGGGTAGTGGTGTTGCACCCGTTAAGATTGAAGTATTAGGCAGATAAGAAAAGCTGAAGGATTAAGGCTGAAGTCTGAAGAGTTCCTTTGTTCTCTTTGCCTTGATCCCTAATTCTCGAAACTTAATACTTTTTTATAAAATTCCTACCCACTTTCAACTCTCTACTCTTTACGTTTCGATTCGCTATCACTATAAATTCCCCTAGTTGAACAAATCTTCCCCCAGTTTCAGATATAAACTAACGGGGGAGGGATCGATAAAAACTAGGGGTTTTTTGTGCGCCTGCTGACAACAGTTGCAGCTTTAAGCTGCTTTTTAACTCAACGCCGCTTGGAAAGTAAATGTTTGGTTCCAGACGATCTGGTTCTAGATGAAATGTCTAGCTGGGATCGGACAGCTATCGGTTTGGTACCAACAATGGGAGGGTTACATCAAGGTCATTTAAGCTTGATGCAACGAGCGCGGCAAGAAAATTCTACGGTGATTGTTAGTATTTTTGTCAATCCGCTGCAATTTTCTCCCAATGAAGACTATAACAAGTACCCCCGGACTCTAGAGCTTGATATGCAACTGTGCGAACAAGCTGGGGTTGACTTAATTTTTGCTCCGACTCCGGAAGAAATGGGAGTTTTGCAGAAGAGTATACAAGAATCGAAGGTTACACAAGTAATCCCTCCTTCTGCTATGATAACAGGCTTGTGCGGTGGTTCTCGGCTAGGTCATTTCCAAGGTGTGGCCACGATTGTGACCAAGCTTTTTAACTTGGTACAACCTGACCGAGCCTACTTTGGCCAAAAGGATGGTCAGCAACTAGCAATTATTCGACAGTTAGTAGCTGATTTGAATTTTCCGGTAGAAATTGTTGCTTGTCCCACGCTGCGCGAAGCGTCGGGTCTAGCCTTCAGTTCTCGCAATCAGTATTTGAGTGCATCGGAAAAACAGCAGGCGGCGGTTTTATATCGTGGCTTGCAGCAGGCTAAAGCTGCTTTCAACGCGGGGGTTCGCAACAGCGAGGAGCTGATAGCGGCTGTTCGCCAAGAAGTAGCGATGGTCACTAATGCTTTAGTGGAATATATTGAATTGGTTGAGCCGAATACATTGATGTCGTTAGTTACAGTTAAGGAGGAAGGAATGCTCGCGATCGCAGCTCGTCTTGGTTCTACAAGGTTGATTGACAATATTTTATTAAGCGATCGCCTACCCATCATCGCTATTGACGGCCCAGCCGGCGCAGGTAAGTCTACTGTGGCGCGGCAAGTGGCAGCAAAACTCGGTCTGGTGTATCTAGATACCGGATCTATGTATCGTGCTGTTACTTGGTTGGTGCTGCAACAAGGTATTGCCATAGATGATGAATGTGCGATCGCGGAATTAGCTAGTTCTTGTGAAATTCAATTGACTCCTAGCCAAGATTTACAATCTCCTGTACAGGTTTGGATTAACGGGACTAATGTTACCCAAGTGATTCGCACTGTAGAGGTAACATCTAAAGTCTCAGCCATCGCTGCACAGACTGCGGTACGTAAAGCCTTAGTCAAACAACAGCAAAGCTGGGGAAAAAGAGGTGGTTTAGTTGCAGAAGGAAGAGACATTGGAACTCATGTCTTCCCGGATGCAGAAGTCAAAATCTTTTTAACCGCCTCTGTAACTGAACGTGCGCGTCGCCGCCAGGAAGACTTTAAAAAACAAAATCTGCCGGAAGTTAATCTAGAACAGTTAGAACGGGACATTGCCGAACGTGACTGGAAAGATAGTACGCGCAAAGTTTCACCTTTGCAAAAAGCAGCAGATGCTATCGAAATCCAAACCGATGGACTTAGCGCATCTGAAGTTACTGCTAAAATTGTTGACTATTGCCAAGAGCGATTATTACAGTTGTCATCTCTTTGATTCACCTGGGATTGGGGGCTGGGGATTGGGAACTGAGGAATGGTAATTGGGATTGAAAATTTTTTGGGATTTTAGGTTTTCAACCCCAAGCAATTTGCGAAAGACGCTATTCTTCAGTACCTAGTCGCCAGTCTCCAAGCACTTATTTTTAACTAAACTGTACAAACCTGGGAAAAACGATCCTAGCTACGACTTGCTCTGATAGAGCCAACAATTGATGAAGACATGTATGTCTGCGAAAATTTTGCGATCGCAAATTAATATGTCGCTAGCAACTAAATTTAGTGATGTTTGAATATAAATTCATTTCTAGATAAATTCATCTAGCTAAAGATAGATTTTAAATTATTGAACTAATATTTCCAGGGCTAGAAGTTTTTAGCCTTAGAAGTGGCGCTAAATAGAATGGTTGAACATGGCTATTTAAAACTGAGGTGAAAACCCAACTAATATTTTTTTGCCAGCAATAACCACCATCTGAAGGGCTAGACCGAAATTCAGCGCAGCATAGGACAAATATCTAACCAGATGAAAATACATTAAACACCTATTAATCTAGCCCTTTTGACTTTTGACTTTTGACTTTTGACTCTTGACTTTCACCCAGCAGCATCAGGCCCCATCTCCCACTATTAGCGTGTCAATTCTAGATGTGCCCTTAATAGAGAGTTGGTGAATTTTGCATTTCTCCCCAAAGGATTGCTGATTTTACCTATTGCAAAAAATCTATAGTTTTAATTTTCAGTTTGGTAGTAAAATTACCATGTTAAGTTTTATGTGCCAACATTTAGGGCATCAAACTTACCAACATAAAAGCTGTAATTTCCTAAACATCTGAATAGCTTTAAACTGGAAAACGGTAAAGAGAGGATTTCACACAATGGCATTTACACAGCCCCCCCTACCCTACGACTTTAATGCACTAGAGGCGTATGGCATGAAAGGTGAGACTTTTGAGTATCACTATGGTAAGCATCACAAAGCTTATGTAGACAACCTCAATAAGTTAGTTGATGGTACAGAACTTGCTGATAAATCCTTAGAAGAAGTAATCACAACTTCCTTTAAAGATGCTTCTAAAGCAGGAATCTTTAACAACGCGGCTCAAGTGTGGAACCACACCTTTTTCTGGAACTCACTCAAACCAGCAGGAGGCGGACAACCTTCTGGCGCACTAGCCGACAAGATTGATAAAGATTTTGGTAGCTACGATAAGTTCAAAGAAGAGTTCTCTAACGCTGCTGCAACTCAGTTTGGCAGTGGATGGGCTTGGTTGGTTGATGATGGTGGTACTTTAAAAGTTATCAAAACACCAAATGCCGAGAACCCTCTCGCCTATGGTAAAAAGGCAATTTTAACCCTAGATGTTTGGGAACACGCCTACTACATCGACTTCAGAAATGCCCGTCCTGCATTTATCAAAAATTACCTAGATCAATTAATTAACTGGGACTTTGCGGCTGATAACTTCGCCGCCTAAATATGTAAGGTTATAGGGGAAAGGGGAAAGGTTAAAGGAGAAAGGTGATTTCTCTTTGTGCTTTTCCCCTTTCTCCTTTATATAGTTGTCAATTGAGGACTGGGGACAAATCAATTCAAAATTCAAAATTCAAAATTCAAAATTAAATAACTTCTGGGGACTGGGGACTGGGGAGATGAGGGAGACAAGAAGAAATTACCGACACCCAATTACCCATTACCCATTACCCCTTCCCCCTTCCCCCTTCCCCATGCCCCATGCCCCATGCCCCATGCCCCTTCCCAAGATGTATACTTAAAAACAGCCCTTCCCATCCCTGGCAATGACTGTTAAACCGCAGAAAATTCTGATATTAGCCGCAAATCCTAGCAATACATCACGATTGCGCCTCGATCAAGAATTGCGTGATATTAAGGAAGGCTTGCAAAGGTCGCTAAATCGAGAGAACTTTGACTTACGGTATGATTTAGCAGTCCGTCCGAGGGATATTCGCCGCGCTATTTTGGATTATCGACCGAATATTATCCACTTTTCTGGGCATGGTGCAGGGATACAAGGACTAGCTTTTGAGGATGAAGCGGGAGAAGCACAGCTAGTTACGGGTGAAGCATTAGCTGGGTTGTTTGGACAGTTTTCTAAACAAGTAGAATGTGTGCTGTTGAATGCTTGTTACTCCGAAGTTCAAGCTGAGGCTATTTCCCAACAGATTAATTATGTAATTGGGATGAATGATGCGATCGAGGATAAAGCCGCGATTGAGTTTGTTGTCGGTTTTTACGATGGGCTTCTGGCTTATAATCCCGAATATGATGAAAATTCCCCTGTAGAGTTTGCTTTTAATATTGCGCGGAATGCAATTGAGTTAGCTGGTGTATCTGGCGAGTTGATACCTGAACTTAAAAAAAAACCAATTTAACACCCCATCACCAAACTTTAGGCAATCTTACCAACGTCCCAGAGTTACCACCGCACTTTTTATCCCGTCTTGAAGAACTTGCACCCTTAAAACAGAAAGTATTATTGCCAACAAAGCAACCTGTGGGGATTACAGGGAAAAGTCGCAAGATTGGTGTGCAAGGCATGGGCGGAATTGGCAAAACAGTCTTAGCTACAGCCTTAGCGCGGGATGAAGAAGTGAGAAAGGCGTTTCCTGATGGGGTGTTTTGGGTAACATTTGGACAAACGCCGCAGATTTTAACTTGGCAATCTTATATTGCTTCGGCGTTGGGTGAGAAGCAAGCGGCGTTTACCGAGGTGGGATTGGCGAAAGCGCGGTTGCGGGAGTTATTTGCACAGAAAGCTTGCTTGCTGATTTTGGATGATATCTGGCGTTTGGATGATGCGACGGCGTTTGATGTGTTGGGGGAACGCTGTCAAATGTTAGTTACCACCCGTGATGGGGCGATAGTCACGGGGTTGGGAGGGGAAGAATATCAGCTGGCAATTTTAGGTGAACAACAGGCGTTAGAACTGTTGGCGAATTGGGCAAATCAGTCGGAGATTTTGCAACCCAGCCCGTACAATGATGTTACTTTGCAGGTAGCACGAGAATGTGGGTATTTGCCTTTAGCATTGGCGATGGTGGGCGCGATGATGCGCTCTAAACCTGCAAATCGCTGGCAGAATATTTTAGAAAGACTGCGGAGTGCTGATTTAGAGAAAATCAAACAACAGTTTCCCGATTATCCTTATCCCGATTTACTCAAAGCTATTGCTGTCAGTGTGGCGGCTTTGGATGAGAATTGCCAACAGCGATATTTAGATTTTGCAGTCTTTCCGGAAGATACACCCATACCAGAAGCAGTTTTACAGACTTTTTGGCAACCCTTGGGGTTAGATGAGTTTGATACACAAGATGTCATTGATGAATTGGTGAGTAAATCTCTGGCTTTGCGGGATGAAGCGGGAAATTTGCGGTTGCATGACTTGCAGTTTGATTATGTGAGGAAGCAGTACACGAAATTAGCAACCGAAAGTGAGGGGATAGGGTTTTTACACAATCGCCTGTTGAATGCTTACAGCGAAAAATACCCCGAAGGTTGGCATAGTTTAGAAAATGACGGTTATATTTTGCAGAATTTAGCCTATCACTTGCTGGCTGGGGTAAGGGAAGAAGAATTAAAACAACTGCTGTGTGATTTTCGCTGGTTGCAGGGGAAGTTGGAGAACATCAATATTAATGCTTTGCTAGCAGATTATGATTTTTTGCCCCTAGATGAGAATTTACAGTTAATTCAAGGTGCGTTGAGGCTGTCGGCACATATTTTAAATGAGGATAAACAGCAATTGGCGGGGCAATTATTAGGGCGGTTGCTGGGTTTTGCAAGAGAAGAAATTCAAAGATTGTTAAACCAGGCGCAGCAAAGTAAAACTCCTTGCGTACTTCCGCAAACAGCCATTTTAACTTCCCCTGGCGGCCCCTTAGTACGTACTCTAGTTGGTCATCGTGGCTCGGTTCAGGCGATCGCCCTGACACCAGATGGCAATTACGCGATTTCTGGTTCCCATGACAAGACCCTCAAAGTCTGGAATTGGCAATCTGGTGAACAACTGCGTACCCTAGAAGGTCATAGTGACTGGGTAAATGCAGTTGCCCTGAGTGCTGATAGCAAGTACGTGATTTCTGCTTCTGATGACGAGACCCTCAAAGTCTGGAATTGGCAGACTGGTGAACTACTGCGTACCTTAGCAGGTCATAGTGACTCGGTATATGCAGTCGCCCTCACATCTGATGGCAAGTACGTGATTTCTGCTTCTGATGACAAGACCCTCAAAGTCTGGAATTGTCAGACTGGTGAACTACTGCGTACCTTAGCAGGTCATAGTGACTGGGTAAGAGCAGTTGCTCTGACTCCAGATGGCAAGTACGTAATTTCTGCTTCCCATAACGACACCCTCAAAGTCTGGAATTGGCAGACTGGTGAACTACTGCGTACCTTAAAAGGTAATAGTGACTCGGTATATGCAGTCGCTCTGACTCCAGATGGCAAGTACGTGATTTCTGCTTCTAATGACAAGACCCTCAAAGTCTGGAATTGGCAGACTGGTGAACTACTGCGTACCTTAGCAGGTCATAGTCACCCGGTATATGCAGTTGCCCTGACTCCAGATGGCAAATACGTGATTTCTGCTGCCTCTGACGACACCCTCAAAGTCTGGAATTGGCAGACTGGTGAACTACTGCGTACCTTAGAAAATCATAGTGGCTCGGTAAGAGCAGTTGCCCTGACTCCAGATGGCAAGTACGTGATTTCTGGTTCTGATGACAAGACCCTCAAAGTCTGGAATTGGCAGACTGGTGAACAACTGCGTACCTTACTCGGTCATAGTGACTGGGTAGGAGCAGTTGCCCTGACTCCAGATGGCAAGTACGTAATTTCTGCTTCCGGTGACAAGACCCTCAAAGTCTGGAATTGGCAGACTAGGGAAGAACTGCGTACCTTACTCGGTCATAGTGGCTCGGTAAGAGCAGTTGCCCTGACTCCAGATGGCCAGTACGTGATTTCTGCTGCCTCTGACGACACCCTCAAAGTCTGGAATTGGCAGACTGGGGAAGAACTGCATACCTTACTCGGTCATAGTAGCTCAGTAACAGCAGTTGCCCTGACTCCAGATGGCCAGTACGTGATTTCTGCTGCCTATGACGACACCCTCAAAGTCTGGAATTGGCAGACTGGTGAACTACTGCGTACCTTAGCAGGTCATAGTTACCCAGTAACAGCAGTTGCCCTGACTCCAGATGGCCAGTACGTGATTTCTGCTTCCGGTGACAAGACCCTCAAAGTCTGGAATTGGCAGACTGGGGAAGAACTGCGTACCTTAGAAAATCATAGTGGCTGGGTAAGAGCAGTTGCCCTGACTCCAGATGGCAAGTACGTGATTTCTGCTTCTGATGACAAGACCCTCAAAGTCTGGAATTGGCAGACTGGGGAAGAACTGCGTACCTTAGAAAATCATAGTAGCTCGATAAGAGCATTTGCCCTGACTCTAGATGGTAAGTACGTGATTTCTGCTTCTGATGACGACACCCTCAAAGTCTGGAATTGGCAGACTGGTGAACTACTGCATACCCTAGAAGGTCATAGTAGGTCAGTAATAGCAGTTGCTCTGAGTCCAGATGGCAAGTATGTGATTTCTGCTTCTAATGACAGAACCCTCAAAGTCTGGAATTGGCAAAATGGGGAAGTAATTGCCACTTTCACAGGGGATCAGACAATATATTGCTGTGTTGTTGCACCTGATGGGGTGAGACTTATTGCTGGCGATGCATCAGGACGGGTGAATTTTTTACAGTTGCAAGCCACAAAAGAGTAATTCGTAATTAAGAAATGCGGATTTTGTTTGAGTCAGTTGTGGCGAATGGGGATAATATGGAGTCCGGTTAGGCAATTTTCATGGCAAGCGAAGCTAAACAAGCCGCGAATTGTATGATCGCCTGTTTTAATTTCCTTCCTATCACCATGACTGTTGCTAATTTACTCATCAGTCGCCATCAAAGTGCGTAGGCGTAGCCCGCCGCAGGCATCGCTCTTGCTCATTTTCTCACCTTTCCAGCAAAAAGCCGCAACGTTGAAGATAAAAGCCGCAATTTTCCGCATCAAAGCCGCAATGTTGAGGATAAAAGCCGCAACGTTCAAGATAAAAGCTGCAACGTTGAGGCTAAAAGGCCCAACTACCAAGATAAAAACTGCAATGTTCGAGATAAAAGCTGCAAGCTTCAGGCTTTGAACTCCAACCTTTATGCTTTGAGGTGCAAATTCCGCCTTCTGAAGGTGAACAGTTGGTTATTTTTCTCGGTCAATTATGCTATTTCAGTCATATAACCATACCAATAGGCGGGTGAGGGTTTAGCAGTGCTAAACCCCTACGAAAAATTTATCTAAAGGGCGATGTTTGGGAAATGCGATCGCATAATTAATCGCTATATGCATCTTCGTACCAAATCATACCACCTTACGTAGGGGCATGGCACCGCCCATTGGTGTCAACTTAAGCTAAAAGCTATATAGATATAGGGCGGGCGTTGTACAAATACCTCGCGCCCTCATCCCCTAACCCCTTCTCCCGCAGGAGAAGGGGAACTAAATCTCTTGCTCCCCTCTCCTGGTGGGAGAGGGGTTGGGGGTGAGGGCAAAAACCTTCCAACCAAGCGGGTTTCACCATAAGTTGACACAGGTAGGTACTGCCATGCCCTCATAATCTACATCACATCATGAATAATTCCGATATTTCCCTTCTCAATCTATCCGTTCGCAGTCAAATCTCCCCTTAATATGCTGATTATAAAAGCTACCAACAGAATCAGCCGAGTAAAAATCTTCCCAAGTCTCCTCATCTACCCCAGAATACTCATACACAGCACCACTCTTAAACTCAACTTGCAAAGTTTGCTCGTGACTATCGTAAGCAATGGTAGCCGCCATTGATGAACTCACCCTTACGGGTTCGTCACTTCCTTCAACGGGGGGAACCCCCGCAACGGAGTGACTCACAGGTAACAGCGCAATCGGTTCTTCATATTCAGGAAACGCCGCAGGTTCAGCCACAATCTCATTCAGTTCTACCAAACCCTCGTAAGCTTGAACTGGTGCGGGAATTTCTAAAAGTTCTATCTCGTCGCCCCGGTCAAGCAATAATTGTAAATGTCCGTCAGAATGAGCGATCGCAATCAAGCTACTCAAGTCCATTTTCGATAGTCTCATGAAATTTGCTCTCCTGTGGGCTGAAAAATGCTATTTATCTGTTGAGAGTTTTAAATTCTTATCCAAAATTGCACCGCTTAGTAGTACATTTGTATCATCAAAGCGGTTACTCGTCAAGACTTTGCAGATAAAATGCGCGACTATAGCAATACGATGGAAACAAGGCTTGCATAGTTGGCAATGAACGATTTATTTGGAGCAGAGTTTTTACAAGCATCGCCGCTAATTCTGGCGGGGCCTATCTTACAACAAACAGATTCCGACACCGTTACAGTCTGGGTAGCGTTGCAACGTCCTTGTGAGGTGGTACTCCAGGTTTATGACACGGCTAACCACGGGAATTTAATCACAAATCTGCTTTTAGAGGGAAGACGTGCCACCTATGCTCTGGGAAAATCGCTGCATATTGTGGTCGTCACGGCGGAATCTGCTGGTAGGTATTTATTGAGTTGCGATCGCATCTATGCATACGATATGCAATTTATTGAATCATCTACCCAGCAGCAAACATTGCAGCAAGCCTTATGTTCTAGCCGCTTTCCCACAGTCAACATCAGCTATTTTGATCATCAAAAACCCACATTTGCCCTTCCACCCACGGATTTACAAGATTTACGCATCGTGCATGGTTCCTGTCGCAAACCCCACGGTGATGGCTTTGATGCGTTACCAATTCTCGATTGTTTAATTGAGTCAGCCGCTAACCAACCCCGCCAAAGACCCCATCAGCTTTTCCTCACAGGCGACCAAATTTATGGTGATGATGTCGCCGATCCGCTGTTGTGGGTTTCTTCTCAGTTAGGCGATGCGTTGTTAGGTTGGGAGGAACGGTTACCTTTGATTCAGCAAACAGCCGCCGACCCCAGTTATGTCACACCTAAGCAACTACTTCCCGGACATCGTGCAGATATCGCCACTCACCAAGCTGGTTTCACCGCCGGGTTACATAATAAAACCGCCAAAGTTAGCAGCCACTTACTGAGTTTGGGTGAATATTACGCATCTTATATATTGTCATGGTCGCCAGCCTGCTGGCCCAGTAGCTTACCCAAAGGACGGGAGGTAATGCACGGTCATCGAGTCAGCCGCCGTTGGGATAAAGAGGTGCAGGATATGCAGCAATTTATCCATACCCTGTGGAAAGTGCGGCGGGCGATGGCGAACATTCCCGTTTATACTATCTTCGATGACCATGATGTTAGCGATGACTGGAATCTCAACCAAGCTTGGTGTTTGCGCGTACTAGGACAACCCCTAGGACGCAGAACTGTGCAAAATGCCTTGTTAGCCTATGCAGTATTTCAAGCTTGGGGTAACACACCCAAGCAATTTACCCCAGGTCAACCAGGGGAGAAATTATTACAAGCCGCCGCCGATTGGTCTGCTTCTGGGGGAATGAATATGGTAGCGTGGGATGCGATCGCCCGTTACTTAGGAATGCCACCTACCAACCCCCGCACAGGTTTACCGGAATTTGTACAATATGATTCTGTCTTAGTCTTAGACCGAGACCCAGAAGCCCTAACTTGGCATTATACAGTCCGCAGTTTTTGCCATGAAGTCATAGTATTAGATACACGTACCTGGCGCGGTTACCCTGCGGATCAAAAACCGATAGCGCCGCCAATGTTACTATCACCTCCAGCCTTTACGCAGCAACTTTCTCAGCCTTTAGAACAAGCCACCCATAAACCCAAAGGACTGTCACAAATGCAAGCCACATTTGTGATTGCACCGACCAATTTATTTGGTTTACAAGTAATAGATTGGATTCACCATTGGCATTTAAAAAGAGAGAAAGTTTATGGTGTAGATGTCGGTGATGCTTGGAATATTAATTACGAAGCCTTAGCGAAATTCCTCACCACATTATTTGAACAACGCCAACAAGTAATAGTCTTATCTGGAGATATTCACTACAGCTCTGTTGTCCGTTTATCTTATACCAGAAAATCTATAGGTTCTGAGAAAAAGTCTGTATTAGTACAATTAACAGCTAGTGCGTTTAAGAATGAAGAAATTATTACCGAAATTATTCATACAAGACTCAAACAATGGCTGTTACCAGAAAAAAGTCGTCAATGGTTAGGATGGACAAATCCCCCTTATATGGTAGAAGTTTCTCGCAGAAAATCTTACCGCGATGCTTCATCACACCGTCCTCCAGAATGGCATGGACTAATGGAATGGATTTCCCGAACCAGCACCCAAACTGCTGATTTTAGCACCAATATTTCCTGGTTAATGACTGCCAAAGAACAAGCGAAAAGCCACAAATGGGAGTGGTTACAGTATTTAGCTTTTTGGAAATTATCTTGGTTTCAAGATGGCAGAGAAGTAATCGGATTAAATAATTTAGCTTTAGTCCATTTTGAAACAGATAATAATAACTGTACAAAAGTTATGCAAGATTTGTACTGGTTTTCGACTTGGTATCCAATTAAAGTTGTTTACAGCCGTTTTGAAAGTGAACTCATTCATTCCAAATTATCAAAATCATGAAAAAATCATCGACCGTAGGATGCGTTAGCGGAGCGTAACGCATCATTCATTCTAAAATCTGTCACTGAAAGCGTTCCCGCAGGGTAGGAGGGTTCCCCCCCGCCCTTGCAAACTTTTCAAGACGAATTTTGAATTCCGCCTTGCGGTACTAGTTTTTTGGTTTTGTTATCAATTAATTTTCTTAACTGAACTGTATTTATTTATAGCCGCTTTAAAAGTGAACTCAGCCATTCCTGAATATCAATATAATTAAAAACATCATCTATCGTAGGTTGTGTTAGCAAAGCAGAATAAACTATTTATCATTTCCAATCCTTAAGGTATTACAGGCATAGATAAATACACCCATTACTAATGTGACTACCAATAATAGCTTTTGAGTTAACAGCAATGACTTTCTGTAATATTGAATTACAGCCAAAATAAGAGAAGATACATCTTAAGCAATCTCTACTTTTGGCTGATTTCTTAAAGTATAAAATGCTGAAATTAGCTCTGAAAAAATTAGGCTTGTTTTATTGAGAACTCAGCCTTAAAATAATATTAAGATAAATGCTAAGGGACTTCCAAGAAATAAATTATTCCATCTTGTGGGGCGGGCATCTTGCCCGCCATATCAACTGGGCGGACAAGATGTCCACCCCACAATAAATACTGGGATATTTTTTTATTTGGAAGTCCCTAAAACCATCAAAAATATTTCAAAAGTGCTATTAGCACGCAGATTGCCAATCTTCTAAAACAAGATTGGCGATGATTTTGACATTGTTAGAAAAATATTGCTTTTGGGGATGAGGGCGTTATTGATGCAATTAAAGTTAGACAATAGCGAATCAAATAATACTGAAAAAGTAGAAGAGAAGAAAAAGCCAGGAAGATTAAATCCATCGCGCATCCGGGATCACCTAGCTAACGAACGCACCTACCTAGCTTGGATGCGAACTGCGATCGCGCTTTTAGGTTTTGGAGTCGTCATCGTCCGGTTACGCGCCTTTCAAGTTCCTTTGCTACCTCATCCGGGAACTGGCTGGAAGTTAGGTTTAGTATTCTCCTTAGTTGGTTTAATTACGGTGTGGCTTTCCACAGGACATTATTTTGCAGTTCGTCGCGATATTGAAGAAGATACTTACGAACCAACAGATCGCTGGGTCATCCTCTTCAGTCTTGCTATTATGATCCTCGGTTCTGGAGTCATCTATTATGTCTTTACTGCACCCTTGAGTCCTATTAGTCCAGTGATACCTGAGTAGGGGGGATTGGGGACAAAGAGGCAGGGGGGCAGGGAGCAGGGGAGAAATATCTATTACCAATTACCAATTACCAAATGACAAATTAATTGATTACTTTATCAATGGAAGCCAAGCGGTTGCGCTGTTTTAACCACAACTCACAAACTTCTTTGGTAAGTTGAATTTCTTCCTGTGTTAAGACTTCGTCTGGTTTCTTCTCGGCTAGTATCTGGGCGGCTTTAGCAGCTTTATCGTAGTCTATACCGTATTTAACTAATTCTGTATGTAGCAATTGCCGTTCTTTTTGTAAAAATTTATGTCTATCTTTTAAATAATTCATTTTTTATGTTACTAACACTTATTTAGCTTTACTTTAATGTGCAAAATTTATGCAATTCCTACTTCTTACCTTGGGTAGATAAAATAAATGTCTTAAGGAATCTTTTATATTTGTGAACAAAATTATTCACTACTTCAATAAACTTCACTTTCAAAGCAAAAATGGCTCTGTAAATCAATTACAGAGCCATTAATCTGATTTTATTCCAAACTGTGGAGACACTCTACATTAGCAAGCTAGTAGTTTGTCAAGGGAACGTTGCGGGATAAAGGTGAAGGGGTAAGGGATAAAAAACTTTTTCCCCTTTACCTTTTCCCTATCCCCAACCCTCACGCAGCACTTTTGGGTTTAGCGCCTAACGATTAGCCCAAATCGAACAGTAAGACTTCTCCACTCGAATTGCTGCTGATTTCGAGTGTTTCTTCGCCGCTAATTTGTACACCATCCCCAGCTTTGAGTTCCTTACCATTGAGGGTAGCGGTACCTTGGGCTACGTGTAACCAGGCATAGCGATCGCTTTTCACGTGATAATTAACAACATCACCGCTTTCTAGCACAGATGCGTATATATCCACATCTTGGTGAACTGTTACAGCGCCATCTCGCCCATCTTTCGCAGCAATCAAGCGTAGTTGTCCCCGCTTTTCTTCCACAGAAAACGCTTTTTGATCATACCTAGGAGATAGCCCTTGCTTGTTAGGTAAAATCCAAATTTGCAGAAAGTGGACTGGTTCTGTTGACGAATGATTATATTCGCTGTGGGTGATTCCGGTACCAGCGCTCATAATTTGTGCGTCACCAGGAAGAATGACTGAACCTGTACCTAAGCTATCTTTATGTTCTAGCGCACCAGACAAAACATAAGTGAGGATTTCCATATCTCGATGACCGTGGGTACCAAACCCAGCGCCACCAATTACGGTATCATCATTGATCACCCGCAGAGAGCGAAATCCCATTTGCTCGGGATTGTAAAAACTACCAAAGGAAAATGTATGGTAGCTATCAAGCCAATTAATTCTAGTATGACCGCGTGAGTTGCTATTATGAACTACGAGAGTCTTAGTATTTTGAGACATACATTTACCTCAGGTTTATTTGAATCTTAAAATTGAATATTCAGCTTATGTTAGATTTTGAATCTGTGTGAATGGGAAAGCCAGATGCTTATCATACAATAGTTTTAATCTTGAAGCATCTAAAATTTGAATATCCAACGGTTGTTTATTATTGCTTTTGTAATTCTTGAAATTTGTTCGTTAAATAATTGTCTGTTCTATCAATTTCGGCTGATGGCTGATAAATAGATATTGGTTTTTCCAATTAGCAATTCCCCATTACCAATTACCAGCCTATGCAACAATCTAATTCTTCAAACGCACATACTCTCAAACCCGTTTTTTAACTATTTAAATCATAAAGTATGTACCTATAAAATAAAAGTACGCACTTAAAAGTGGCGTACTTACCAAAAAGTTACTACTCCATTAACAGAGTTATTCAATTGAGAATTAGCTGCAGGGAATTGTCTTTCTCGGTGCGTTACGCTATCGCTAACGCACCCTACATTTAAGGTTTACTTTATCAATCATCTCTTAGACCAATTTGATGGCTCATAGGTCTAATTTTACTTTTTACTCAAGATGATTTCGGCTATTATCTCACACCTGCTGGCTGTTGAGTTCCTTTGAAAGTAGACGCGCCATTCTCGCCTTTGATTTCTGCTACTTGTAGGTGCGCTTCTAAGAACCACAGACGCTTGTCAATGGTGCGGGAAACTTCAGTATACAGATCAGCGGTGTCTAGGTCACCTAAATCATCAGTTTGGTTAATAGCTTCCCGCAGGTGTTTAGCATAAGGTGCAAAGCGGTCTGCTAAAGCGGTTACGTGGTCTTTACCATCTAAAATATCAAAAGGATATTCTGGCAAAATGGAATTGCTAGCGGCGGCGCGGGCGGTACCAAGGGCGTAGCCACCTAAAGCGGTGACACGTTCCGCAAACATATCAATGTATTCTTCTAATTCGCCTGCAATTTCATCAAACAATTCATGCAACTGATAAAAGTCAGTTCCTTTAACGTTCCAGTGCGCTTGCTTTGTTTGAGTTTTGAGATCCAAAGATGCTGCCAAAGTTTGATTGAGAAGTACCACGATTTTTTCTCTAGCTTCAGCAGGAATATCAATGCGAGTGGGATAAAGACGAGAAGCAATTTTATTGTCGCTCATGGGTGTTATCTGCTTGGTTCAACACAATCAGTCTACAAATAGGGCTTCATAAAGCGAAACTTCCCTGAGACAGATGGAAATCAGCTGATAATCAATTATTTTGTTTATTTATAGACAAAAATTTGCAATTAGCTCTCTCAGAGGCGATGGTTGTCTATGGTGTTGAATGTACCACCAAAAAGGCGATCGCGGATCGTAATAGAGTAGAAAATTTCTACTCTAATTGATTTGTAAATCCTAAATTTTCACCTTTTCTCGGTAAACTTTAGGTGTTGTTCCTAGTGATTTTCGGAAGACGTATGTAAAGTGACTTTGACTTTGAAACCCTACTTGCTGGCAAATTTGGTCTATAGTTTGTTCAGTACGAGTTAATAACTTTTTAGCTCTTTCAATTCGACAATTTAAAACATATTGATGCGGTGCAAAACCTGTTGATTGTTTAAATAGCCGCGAAAAATGGTACATACTCATACCTGTAACTTCCGCGATTTCAGCTAAAGTCAAATCTTGCTCTAAATGTTCTTGAATATATGTCACAGCTTGTCGTAACTTGAGCCGTGGCAGTCCCCTGTCTTTGGTATATTCAGAAACTATATTATTAGATGCAGAATAATGTTTAAGTAGATGAATACAGAGTGTAGTGGTTAGAGATTCAGTATAAACACGAGTACCCAGCCCACCTGATACTAATTCTGATTGCAGTGACAGTCCTATCTGTTTAATCATCGGGTTAGGTGCAGCAAAGTGGGGTACAATCTCGTAGCCCTGTAAATCTACAGCATCGAAAGCCGCACGAGTGAATAAAACAGGTTCGAGACTAATAATTAAAAATTCTCCTTCTGTTTTCCACCTTGATAAGTGATTGGTATTTGCTGGAATTACTACCACATCACCATAGTTGATGCGTTCAACCTGCAACTTGCCATCAAATATCCGCTCAACTTTGATGCCACTGAGGTCTAAGGCGATAATAATCAGATGCTGTTCAAAATAATGTTCTGGAGTTTCATAACCAGGCTGTCGATGATGTTCCAGGCGAATACCATTCCACTGAGCATCGAAGCTAGAAAGCAGTGGCGATCGCGGTAGAATTGCTGAACAGGCATCTTTTTGAGCAAAATCAATCGTTAAAACCTTCTCTGGTGGCATTATTCTCACCCTAACAAGTACTCAGTTTCCAGTGTAAAGCTATACTTAATCTTTTAAAGACTGTAGATACTCTTGGAATGAGCAGCTAAGTTAAATTTACATATAGCAATATAATCTCACCATTTTAAAGCCAACCGCTCGTTTAAGGGTATAAACAAGGATAATGAATTATTACGTAATCTACGACGGCAATTGCAATCTCTGCGTTACCTTAGTGCAGTTATTAGAGAGCTTAGATCAAGGTAAGCTGTTTCGTTACAGTCCCATGCAAGATGAACAGACACTCGCCCAATTTGGCATTACACCCCAAGATTGCGAACAGGGGATGATGTTGATTGATGCTAATGCACCAGCAAAACGTTGGCAAGGAAGTAACGCCGCAGAAGAAATTGGCAAGTTATTACCGCTAGGAAGTGTATTTGTCGATGCTTATCGCGCATTACCTGGGGCGAAGTGGGCAGGCGATCGCTTTTACGAACAAATCCGCGATAATCGTTATACTATCTTCGGTAAACGTGACAGTATCTATCAATCTTCATTCTGTATCGATGGTAGCTGTCAAACTAATTAATAATTGGTAATTCTTAATTCGTAATTACGCCTAATGTGAATTAGAAACGCCTCTTATGCTATAAGTGTTTCAAGGCTTAATTAACATTAAACGTCAATTACCAATTACCAATTACCAATTACCAATTACCAATTACCAATTACCCATTACCCATTACCCATTACCAGACAACCTTGTCATTTCAAATAATTGCTGGGCATTATTACCTAAAAAAGCATCAAAAAGTAGAGGTTTTCCTGGCTCTATTTCTACAGGATAACGTTGAGCGATTTCATAATAAGCATAAGTCCAGGGAATTTGAATTTCTGCATTATTGCTATCATCTAAAACAGTTACCATTTCCGTTACAGCTTGCGTGGCTGTTTGGCGCAAGCCACAAGCAATATTACCCTCTATCTCCGCTTTCATAGGAACGCCCAAGTTAACTAAACCTGCAACTGTAGCGTCAATATCTGGGTATTTTGCAGTATTTTGGCGATTGACATAGCCTGTAAAATGGTTGACTGCATAACCATGCAACAACACCCAAGCACCATATTGATTTACTTGATTCACCTCTTCCACAACAGAACGCTGGGGTGTTTTCCAAGGACGAGTAAATATTTGTTGCAGTTTTTGAGTAATATTTTTTTCATCCTCATTATCTTTGATTGAATTTTGTAGATAATATATGATTTCGTGATCAATTGATGATACTGTTTGATAGATGAGTTGAATAATTTTATCAGGCAATTCATCTACAATTAACTCGCTAATAAATAGCTTAGGCAAATCAAATTCTGCTTGCTGAGGATGACTATAATGACGAGCATACAAATGAGTTTCTGGGAAAATATATTCCCCTGCTGCTACATACCCTAAAGCTGTAGCTAATTGTTCCAAATAATTAATTCCCAAATCAACTTTACCTGTTGGCGTATCGAGAGATAGACGCAAAGAACGTAAAGCAATGTGGTCATTTGCAACAGTTCCACCCGCCGCAGTAATCATTTCTTGATAGGTGCGGGCGTAACTGACTCTGGCGCTGTATTCTTCCCACAGCGATGAAAAGAGATGAAGGGCTATTTGGGGTTTCATAAATTTAAGAGTCAAAGGTCAAAAGTCAAGAGTCAAAGGTTAATTTTTGTAGGAAGTTGCTATCAAAATTAGTATCTGTTATGACGATGAGAAAGTAGTCAATAGAATGGCTATCTATTAATTCCAAGGTAGTACAAAAAACTGCAACTGAGTAAGCTTATCAGTATTTAAGTTTCACTATAAGGGCGGGCTGTCCGACCCACCCCACAAGAGTTTGATAAATTTATAATGTGCAATTAGGAACTGAAGATATCTGAGAGAATATCTAAAGCAATATGAATTTGATTGCTATCGATAACTAAAGGTGGGCAAAAACGAATTGCGGCTTTACCACAACCAAGCAATAATAAACCTCGTTTGAAGGCTTCTTGAATTATGCGATCGCGCAGATTACGATCAAGATTACCTTCTTCATTGTATAAATCCACCGCTACCATTAAACCTTTACCCCGTGGTAACGATAGGCGGGGAAATTTTTCATGTAATTGAGTTAAACCTGTTTGTAATAACTCTCCCATTTGCAAGGCGTTAGCCATCAAACCACTTTCTAAAAGCCTTAGTGTCGCAATCCCAGCAGCGCAAGCTACGGGATTTCCTCCAAATGTTGTAGCATGGGCCCCTGGCGGCCAAGTCATTAATTCTGGGCGAGAGAGAATTGCACCTAAAGGTAAACCGCTAGCGATACCTTTGGCTGTGGTAATAATATCAGGCATCACACACCAATGCTCAATGGCAAATAAGCATCCAGTGCGCCCCATCCCCGATTGCACTTCATCAACTACCATCAGAATGCCATAGCGATCGCATATCTCCCGAATTCTTTGTAAAAAACCATCTTCGGGTACGATGTAGCCACCTTCTCCTTGTATCGCTTCGACAACCATTGCTGCTACCTCCTGTGGTGGTAACATCGTCGGGAATAAATGTTTTTCTAAATAATCTAAGCTGGCGTGAGTACCGTAGGGAATATGAGTGACACCAGGTACAAAGGGGCCAAAATTTTGTCTTTGCACTACTTTAGAAGCAGTCAGAGACATTGCACCATAAGTCCGTCCGTGGAATGCGCCTAAAAATGCGATGATTTGCGATCGCTTGGTGTAATATCGAGCTAGTTTAATTGCTCCTTCGTTAGATTCCGCTCCGGAATTGGTAAAAAATACTTTAGCACCTGCGGGAAAAGGGGCGCGACTAGCTAATTTTTCCGCTAATTCCACCATCGGTTCATAATAAAAATCAGTCCCCGACATATGTAGAAGATTTGCTGACTGTGATTGAATAGCTGCAATCACTTCCGGGTGGGCGTGTCCAGTATTAGTCACCGCAATCCCTGCAGTCATATCTAAGAAAACATTACCGTCAACATCCTCCACCATACAACCTTCACCCCTAGCCACTACCAAGGGATAATCTCTTGTATAAGAAGGAGAAGTGACAGCGCGATCGCGTTCTATAATTGCTTGAGCATGAGGCCCCGGTAAAGAAGTTACTAAACTTGGCACACGGGGTAAACCAAGATTCACAGGGATACTCAACATATTTTTTTAGATTTTTTTAAGATAATGTTTGATTAAAAACTGAGGTTTCAACTATTGCAGTAGCATTTGATTCTCTTTGCTAAATATTTACGCTTAATGGGGATTGGGGAATAGGGACTGGGTAATGGGTAATGGGTAATGGGTAATTGGTAATGGGTAATGGGTAATTGGTAATTGGTAATGGGTAATGAGTATCTGTTATTTCTCCCTCATCTTCTCAATCCCCATCATCCCTTCTCCCCAGTCCCCAGTCCCCAGTCCCCAATCCCCTCATCATCTAGATTTGGCAATTTGGCAGATATTTTTATTATGAAATTGGTATCTTAAAACTCGCGAATGTCTTTGTGCGACAATACCGACTTGCAGAATCCCCTGGCTAATCACCGGGGGTCTTTTTTTTGGCTTGACGAACGGCGTTACTGCATCTCAGTATGAATCTAAATTTAGATAGGTTTCATGAACAATTTCTACAAAGTTCTGAACCAGATCCAAAGTTATTTTCATACCAAAAATCAGCAACACCTGCGTAGCAGTATGATTACACTACAGTGTAAATTAGCTAACTATGAAAAATTTCTGAAACACTTACGCTGTATCAAATTTGAATTTTTAATTTCGCTTGAAATTACTAGTTATTTTGCTCTGGGCGTTTGCGAAATAAGCCTGTCATACTTAAACCAGTGATGAGCAAGCCTACTAATCCCAAACCATTCAAAATTGGATAGATTTTACCTAAACGTAATATCTCAAAAGTATGAATACTCAGCAGAAATTCTCCTAACTCACCTTGGTGAAACCATTCATCTACGATGGTATAGCCCATACCAGTAAGCACAGTTAAAAATAAGGGTATACATAAAGCGATCGCAATTTGGCGATGATATTTGCGAAACATCCGGTTCATAAAGCTTCTCTAGTACAGTATCTTTCAGGTTATCAAATACAGTTGTCAAATCAGGCCTATTTTTGTGTATGCTTTATGACTAGATGTTATGGGGCATGGGGCATTGGGCATTGGGCATGGTAATAGGTAATTGGTAATTGTCCTCATCTCCCCAACCCCCAATCTATCCCCAACGCAGCTTTCTTACGCTTTTTAGGGATTTTCTCACCGTAGCCTAATTTCCAGTTGGTGGGTTGCTGCAGTTCACCTACCTTCCCTTGGGCAATTAGCCACAGAGCAACTCGTGTATTTAAATACCCTTTAACTAAGTAATGTCCGGGAGGAGTTTGAACGCCCTCACTGTTTGCACTGGGAATATTATGTATAGTTCCGCAGTCTGTATCATTGTCAGGTAATGTAACTTGCATTACATAGTCAGTTTTATATTGATTGGGAACTGCAAATACAGCATAGACGTGATGTTGACCGCGCCAAGGCTGAATTACTATTTTTTCAGGATAGGCATAGTATTTTTGACCTTTAGTAGCAATAAATTTTGATGACTGACAAACAGGAATTCGCGATCGCTTGCGGCTGAAGTAAGAAAAACCTAGGATACCAATTAAACTCAGCGCCACAAAAATGTAAATGAATTGATGTTTTCGCACTTGCTCGATCAACGACTATGGTTTTTTGGTTATATTCTAGCGATCCAAAAAAAGTACGTAGGTGTAACCCTACGTAAAAATCGCTTTCCCTTCATTCATAGGCGATCGCATTCCAGCAGTACAATTTTGGTTTGCTATCTCCTGAAAGTGTTTCAGCCTCAATACTGTCCGTTCGCTGATTTTCAACTCGGAATTTGGTTTGGGGACAAGGTTAAAGGGTAAGGCTTAAAGGTTTTTTCTTCTCCCTTTTCCCCTTCCCCTTTTCCCCTTAACCGCCAAGTATTGGTTTTAGCCTAAACAGGTACAGTTAATTTATCTTGTTCCCGGGCTGCGACTACCAGAACTAAACAAAGAATTGCGATCGCTTTTTGCCATTCCTGACGTATTTTGGCGTTTTGCACTCCATTAAATAACGCTATTAAGCGGGGAATGGAAGCCTCTAAAGCCGCACGTGGTACGGGACGGTGTAAATCCACTAAGTTAGTTAAACTTTCGCGATGATGAACAAAACCAATTACCCAGGCTGTTGTGTGATCGGGACTCTCAGGAACGCGCTTCACACCTAATTCATTTTTTAGCCAGTTGTAAAAAGGTGGTAGTTCTTTGGCTAAAACTGCTCCGGCTGTGGGTAATGTTTCCTTGAGCAAAGGACTATCTAAACTGTCTAATTTTTGCGTTAATTCCGGTGAATTCAAAAATTCATTGAGTGGGTGAGATAGTATTACTTCTAATTGAGGTTGAGCAATATCTGAGTATTGGGCGAAAGTAGAAATTAGTGATTGCATAGTTCTTTATCCAAAAATTAATTGTTATCTGATGCTTTTTCGGAAAGTATGAGTAAAAAGCTGAGATTTTCTGCAGTTTGTAAGGCGTGAGGTGCATTAGCAGGCATAAAAACTAAAACACCAGGCTCTAGGACAATATTCTCACCGCATAAAGTTAGTAAACCTTTACCTTCAATGACGCTGATTGTGGCATTACGAGTGGAGGTATGTTCCGAAATTTCTGTATTAGCTGCTAGACAAAATAAGGTATATTGACACACTTGGTCTTTCAAAAGTACTTTACTGAGAACTCCACTATGGGGATATTCAATTTCTGCTTGCAATTGAGTAACAAAAAATTGGTTATTTGTGATTGTGGAAGTCATATTTGTCAGGAATAATAAAACGACGATGGCAGCAGATAAATAATGTTATTGAGCAACAGCAGATATGAGGATGTAGCCTAATTCCTGATGATATTTATGGAAGACATGACGGATTTCTAAAACACGCTGGCGGATTAATGGTTGCGTTAAGATATTCCACCAAATCTTGATGGTGTTGACAATACCTTCTTCTTGCAGCATTCGTTGCCAATTCAATAAATTCATGGAACCAGTATGATGCTGTTGTACTTGTAATCCGGCTGTTGTGAAAGCTGTAATCCAGTTAGCTGCGGAAAGCGGTGTAGAATTCACACGAATTACCTGAGCTAATTCAGTACGAATTTCTGCTTCTTTATTAGATGCTAATAGTTCATGAGAGAGGAATTTTCCTCCAGGTTTTAGGTGATGATGAATTGCCGCCAAAAGTTTAGCTTTCCCCTGTGGAGATTGCATCGTGAGAATAGCTTCTCCTAAAACATAGTCGAACTTAATTGGTATTTGATCGAGATGAAAAATATCACCTTCAATAATTTCGATTTGGTCGTCTAACCTAGCAGCGCTAATATTAGCACGGGCATGAATTACACTTTCGTGATTCTTTTCTATGCCGATTACTTTTACATGGTAGCGTTGAGCAAGAGCGATCGCACTATAACCAAAGCTAGAAGCTAGCTCTAAAACTGTTTCGCCTGGTTGTAAATTTGCCCACATGAGCAATTTATCTGTAGCTATTCTGCCACCAGGACGCAGATATTTTTTACCTGCGGCTGCTAAAACTTGGTGTCCGGAAGCTGTTTGCAAATTGAGGGAAAGTTTGGTCATCTGTGTGAACCTCTGAACTCATCTACCATCACTTTGCCAGGAATTTATTATGCTGTCTTTGAGGTAGCTCAAAGAAGAAAAAAGATATGGCTGTTTTGCAAAAATGTCGATTAGACTATTGATCTACTATTGCTGGGTATCAAACAATGCGTAAGACAGCTACGACATGGTTGCTTTTGTTGTTCTTGATATTTGTAGGTTTTGGAGACAGTTTTCTACCCAAACCCTTAAGTTCTGCCAGCTTACAGACTCGTACAGCCATCAATAAATTTGTTGCTGGGTTGTTTCCAAATTGGGATCTGAGAAGCGATCCGAATGCACGTACGGAAAAGGCTTTAGATGATATTGAAAAGGGCAGAGCAAAATAGCTAATTTAAGGGAACAGGGATTAGGGAGAATGAAAAACTCCATCCCCTTGTGGGTGGAGTTTTTGGGCATTGGGAATTGGGCATAGGGGAGGCAGTGCGTTGCTGGTTTCCAGTATTGTGCAAACTGCCGTCATGGGAAAGAAAATACCAATGCCCTATGCCCTATGCCCCAAGCGACGGGGCGGCTATCCCTCTCCACCCACAAGGGGATGGAGTTTCCCGCCGCTTTCAATAAAGATTTAGCAATAAAACTTTAATTTTGAAACAATTAGGGTATGTTACTGCTGAGAGTAAGGCACGCAATAGGGTTTGGTTAAGAATTTTTCGTCATGATTTTGGGTTTGTGGAGACGCGATCAATCGCGTCTCCACAGAATTTTAAGTTTAACCGTGATAGACGGATAATATACGCACAATTGATCAAGCGGAAGTTAGAGAATCTTGAATACTCAGCGGCGAATTTGATTTATAGCTAGAAGATATATTTTGGCATAATACCTAGTAAAACCGTGCAATAATGATTTTTATGGATTTAAGCTGTTTAAGATGAGATTTTATAACTGAATATAGCTATTAGATACCTATAAATTCTAAATTTAAAAATGTATAGCTTGGTTAAATAAATCTTATTCAGCTGATGAAAAATATCAAGCAGCGATAATTGTCACTACCTTCTCATGCTAAATTACTAAAGCTTGGGGTTGGGAAACGCCGGTGAAAGTCCGGGACTGTGCCGCAGCTGTAAAGCCGTTTTAGATTTTAGATTGTCATTTTGATGGTCGGGAGTATGTTAGCAACCGAGGACTCACAAAAATCAGGAGTCAGAGAATTAGCCAAAATTCAGCATCTAAAATCCAAAATTGCGTAAGTCAGAATGCCAACTTTCAAGCTGTCCTCAACAGACATAGATCATCTACATCCCTGCGTCGCACAGGGAAGGAGTTATAGTTTTGCTGTCTGGATCTACTAAATGTCCTGGCTTGTTCTACGCCACCCCTGCTCAAGATGGTATTTTATCCCGCATTAGAATACCTGGTGGGATTTTAAATAGTCAACAGTGTCAGGCGATCGCAGATATCGCTGATCAATATGGACGTGGCTATGTCGATGTGACTAATCGCGCTAACTTGCAAGTGCGCGAAATCCATCAGGGGATCAATGCTCTTGTGTTGCAGCATCTCCAAGCTTTAGGTTTAGGTTGTAGTAACACAACTGTAGATCAAATCCGCAATATCATGACCAGTCCAACGGCTGGGATTGATCCCCAGGAATTGATCGACACCCGTCCCTTTGTCACAGCTTGGGACAATTACATCACAGCCAATTCACAACTATCAGGACTATCTGCCAAATTTAGCGTCTGCTTTGATGGTGGTGGCATAGTTTCGGTAAGCGATCGCGTTAATGATATCGTTTTTGCTGCCGTCTTAGTAAATGGTGAAGTTTACTTCCGCCTGTGTTTGAGTGTCGGCGCAAAAGGTAACTCAGCCCAGGATACAGGAATTTTATTGCCACCAGAGCAATGTTTACCCGTTTTAGCAGCTTTAGCCGATGTTTACCTAGCTCATCTCGATCCTACAAGTAAAAATAAACTGCGCCTGCGAGAAGTATTGAACAATATAGGTTGTGAAAATTATCTGCAACAAGTCCAGCAGCATCTAGCTTTTCCGCTTTCTTCCCCCCAAACCCAGAGATGGGAACCGAAATCAGAACCTCAATTTCAACATATCGGCATTCATCCCCAGCGTCAGCCAGGTTTATTTTATATAGGAATTGTTTTACCCTTAGGTCGCCTAGAAACCAGGCAATTATTAGGATTAGTGGAGTTATCCGAAAAATACGGTAAGGGTACTCTCAGGCTTACCCCTTGGCAGAACATACTATTAAGCGATATTCCCCAACAATCTATAGCTGATGTACAAAGACAAATAGCAGCTTTGGAATTAGATTATTCCACCAGCAATATCAACAGTACATTAGTTGCCTGTTCTGGTAGCAAAGGGTGCGCCTCCTCAGCTACCGACACCAGAGGCGACGCATTAACATTGGCAGAATATCTCAAAACTCGCGTTTCCCTAGATAGCCCTGTAAATATATACTTTAGCGGTTGTCCTAAATCCTGCGCCCAGCACAGCAAAAGTGATATTACCCTACTCGGTGTCAGCATTGAGGAAAACAATCAAAAACTAGAAGGTTATCAAGTTTATGTAGGCGTTGGCGACAACGAACAAAAATTTGGTCGCGAATATCAATTTGTAACTGTGGCGAAAATGCCCGCATTCATAGAAAAGATGCTGCTAGTATATAAAACCCAACGCCTCAACCTTGATGAGTCTTTCAAGGAATTTGCCAATCGAAGGATGAAGGATATAGACGCGTAGCGGCTTGCCGCAGTCTAGGCTGAAGTATGAAGGCTGAAGTCCCCAATCCCCAACCCCCAATCCCCAATCCCCAATCCCCAATCCCCAATGCCTGACTACATCCAAGATGCCAAGGAAATCTATCGTAATTCTTTCGCCATTATCCGGTCGGAAGCAAATCTAGAAATATTGCCTCCGGATGTAGCAAAAGTTGCAGTACGTTTAATTCATGCCTGTGGAATGACGGATATTGTCACTGACTTGGGATATTCACCCACAGCAGCACAGTCTGGACGGGCAGCTTTGGCTGATGGCGCGCCCATACTCTGTGATTGCCGGATGGTGGCTGAAGGAATTACAAGGCGACGATTACCTGCAAATAACCAAGTTATCTGTACGCTTTACGATGCAGAAGTCCCAGAATTAGCTGAGAAAATGGGTACTACGCGATCGGCAGCGGCTTTGGAATTATGGCGCAAGCATCTCGAAGGTGCAGTGGTAGCCATTGGCAATGCGCCTACTGCCTTATTCCGGTTATTGGAAATGCTGGATGAGGGTTGCCCCAAACCTGCTGTCATCTTGGGTTTTCCTGTGGGGTTTGTGGGTGCAGCCGAGTCGAAAGCCGCACTAGCAGAAGATAGCCGTAATGTACCATTTTTAACATTACATGGTCGGCGTGGCGGGAGTGCGATCGCCGCCGCCGCAGTTAACGCCCTAGCAACAGAGGAAGAATAATATATGTCAATTAAAGGTCGTCTCTATGGAATTGGCATAGGGCCAGGCGATCCAGAACTTTTAACCCTAAAAGCCCTAAGGCTGCTGCAAGCTTCACCTGTAGTTGCGTATCAATCAGCAGCAGATAAAGAAAGTATTGCTAGAAAAATTATTGCGCCATACCTTCCAGGGAATCAAATTGAGGTACTCTATCACCTCCCCCGTGCTTTAGAACCAGAAAAAGCCAAGTCAATTTATGACAAAGAAATTGAACCCATTGCAGAACATCTAGAAGCTGGGCGGGATGTAGTAGTAGTATGCGAAGGCGATCCGTTTTTCTACGGTTCGTTTATGTATGTATTCACACGATTATCTGAGAAGTACGAAACCGAAGTTGTCCCTGGAGTTTCCTCACTGATGGCTTGTCCGGTAGCTTTGGGTGTACCTTTTACCTACTACAACGATGTTCTCACAGTTTTGCCTGCACCCCTACCAGAGGAAGAACTGATCTCACAACTTTTAAAAACAGATGCAGCCGCAATTATGAAATTGGGCCGTCACTTTACCAAAGTACGCGATATTTTACATCACTTAGGATTAGCTTCGCGGGCGTTATATATTGAACGGGCAACAATGGCACAGCAAAGAATTGTACCCTTAGATGAAGTCGATCCGGCGGAAGTGCCTTATTTTGCGATGATTATACTTCCCAGTAAGAGTCGGTTATAAGTAGTAGTTCAACACACAAATATTGACAGATGTAGATTGGGTAAAGGGAAAAGGGCAAAGGAGAAGGGTTTAAAACCTTTACCCTTTTCCCCTTCCCCTTTTGCCCTTAACCGACAAGTATTGCCTTATGGAGAAGACTGACTTGGGCAGGTAGTTCTACTTGTGTTCATATCATGACTAACTCACCAAGCATCTACAGGATGCAAAAAATTAACTTATATGTCATCCTAGAAAACGAGAATTAATTCGGTGAGTATTTTTGTTTTTAGTATTGACAGGCTTTTCCCTTTTGGTATTTACAGATTTTTCTCCGAAATTTAAGTCTCAATGAATGTGATAATTTTGGAGATCATCTAATGTCAATTTATATAGGCAACCTCTCTTACGAAGTTACCCAAGATGCTTTGACTGCTGTTTTTGCAGAATATGGCACTGTGAAGCGCGTTCAACTACCTACTGACCGTGAAACAGGACGGCCACGTGGCTTTGGATTTGTAGAAATGGGAAGTGATGCTGAAGAAACGGCTGCAATTGAAGCCCTTGATGGTGCTGAATGGATGGGTCGTGACCTGAAAGTTAACAAAGCTAAACCCAGAGAAGACAGAGGTGGTTCTTCTGGCGGTAGAGGCGGATATGGTGGCTCTCGTAACCGCTACTAAGCTTTGAAGCATTAAAACTTTACCAGCAAATTTTCAAGTTTGACAAAAAGTGTAACAAAATTGCACTTTAGTCAACTGAATGCTCGATCAGTTTAAGCAGTTAGTTTAGTTTAGTAGGAGAGATAATGACCCAAGTAGTAGTGGGTGAGAATGAACACATTGAATCAGCCCTACGCCGATTTAAGCGAGAAGTTTCTAAGGCGGGAATTTTTCCCGATATGAAGAAGCATCGTCACTTTGAAACGCCTCTGGAAAAACGCAAGCGCAAAGAAGTTGCCAAGCACAGGCAGGGTAAAAGACGTTTTAGTCGCTAATTCGTAATACTCGCCTCTGGTGAGAAGTAAGCTACGTAATTCGTAATTTAAAATTCACAATTACGAATTACGTTGATTATGTTTCCTACAAGGAATATTAAATCCATTGAGTATCAAATGCATCTTGCCCATTACCGTAAATCAAGTCACCGTACTCTTGCCATTGGGCTATTTCTTGATTTGACAGTTGGGGTGAGTGTAATACAGAAAGATTTTCTACTAATTCTTGCTTAGTTTTTGGGGCAGTCAATGCTAGACGCACTGCTGAGTTATTTAGCGCGTAACGATAACAGTCTGCTGCGGTGGGTGGTTTTCCTTGCCAATAAGGATGTCCTTGAAGTAACGTTCCCCAACGAGTGCAAGTGAAGGCTACTAAGGGAATATTAGCTTTTTGAGCCTCTGGTAATACCTGTTCTTCCGCCTTACGATGTGCCATGTTGTAACGGTGCATCAACACATCACATTGATGGCGCTGGATGATTTCTAAAGCAATAGTTCGGTTATGAGTGGTAACTCCCACATAGCGCACAACTCCAGAGTCTTGCCACAAACGAAGTTGATCTAGTACTACCTGAATCTGCTTTATGTCGTCAGCAGGGGAGACATATTCCAGAAAAAATATATCTAGCTGATCGATATTTAAATCATGGCGCACAGAGTCCAAGTAATGGCGTAAAGATTTTAGATCACGGCTTTCGCTTCCGGTCGTTACCAATACTTGTTCACGCTTTGTTGCTAACAGAGATTTTAAGCCACCCAAAAAGTTTTCAGATTCTGAATTGTAAAAGAAAAAGTAATTGATTCCGGCTGTAAATGCCAACAAAACAGCATCAGCATCATCTATCGATTGTCCTGCTAATCCCAGAATGCTGGCAGGTTTTCCCTGTATTGTTAGTAACTCCACGGTTGACAATCTCAAGTCTTTCTTTCAATGTACTGCACCACAAGTTTAGTGGGATGCGTTATTAACTGGAGTTGAGACTAGACTTAATTTTAAACTAAAACAGGTAAGAAACGACATCGCAACCAAGAAGAAATGTTATTAGCTGTGAGCCAAAATAATCATCTCGTAAAGGGTGAATATACGTAAAAATTCTGTATAATATCCAAAACAGGGGTTAAAAAAATAAGTTTTCCGTATATCCAGAAAGAAGGTAGCTGTAATGCTTGATATATTAGGATTTATAAAAATATTATACGGAAAATTTCCGTATAATATCTAACTAGCTGGCTCCGCACAAAGACCTTGCACTCGTCCCTAAAGCCTCAATAGGGGTAGCATTCCTTTGAAAGCTCAAAACAGATAATGAGCGAGTTATTAATATGCTTTTAGGTCGGGCGAGCATTGCTGCTGACAAGTACAATCAAAATAATGCCAATGGACAAGTGAAGTTTTAGACTACTGAAGAGTAATACTTTTATAAGATTTCTAAAAACACAATAGAAAGGTAAGGCTTTTCTTTAGAAAAGCGGACTGGGAAATAGTTTGAATACAATGCAAAGTAAGGAGTTTTATGAGCTTAATAAAACTGAGTGACGCGATCGAGAACCTCCGGGAAGAACTCAGACTCGCTCAGGAAAAAGGCAAAAATCAAAGTCTGCAATTTGACCTTCAATCAATTGAACTCGAATTGGAGGTAATTGCAGAAGGCGAATCAGGTGTTTCTGGAAAAATTAACTGGTATATCTTTGGAGGGGGTGTGGATTCTAAAATTAAAGATGCTAGCAAGCATAAACTCAAACTGACATTGAAAGCTGTTGATGCAACGGGTCAGCCAATCCGAGTCTCACAATTACAAGAACAGCTTCCTGGCTAAATGTCTGCCTTATAGTGCTGAACTGATTAATTTATATGGATCCTAACCGAGTCACAGAACTGCACGACCCACATCGTAGTCAAGGTGGAACTGGCTATTTGATTCGAGATAATCTTATTCTGACTGCTCATCATGTTATTGCTCCATTTGGCGAGAGAGGAATTCTCGGAAAACGCTATCATATGCGTTTAATTGGAGATTATGAACAAGGAAGAACTGCTTGGATAATAGAAGGATGTTATTTATGTTGGGATAGCCCACAATATGATCTTGCTCTTCTTAAACTTGAAGAAGGCAAGTCGAGCTTCAAGCTAAATCAGCGAAACATTACATATTTTGGGGAATTGGTAAACACACAGGTACAAGCAAAAGGCATTGGCTTCCCTGTTGTTCAGAAAATCAACGGTTTTCAGAATCCTGAGGAGCTTCAAGGATTCTTAAGTAGATATTCTGGCTTGAAATTAGGACAGCTGCGACTACAAGTTACTAGTCCTATTCCAAACTCTCCTGATCAGTGGAAAGGGATTAGTGGGACTGCATTATTTGTAAATGAATTTTTAGTTGGTGTCGTCGTTGAAACGAACAAATCTTTTGCGGAGAAGGCTTTGTGGGCAACACCCATTTCAGTCATAGCCAAAGATCCAGACTTTTGTGAGTTGGTACTTGGAGATCGAAATCTTTCGCTGTCACTTAAGAGTATAGATGATACTAACAAAGTAAATTCCACAACTGGTAAGGATTTTCTTCCTGATACGTTACTGATAGCTCCTAAACGCAAGCTTGATGCGTGGCGTCGTTTTTTTGAACCGATTCAGTTCGTAGGGCGAGAGGTAGAACTGAGACGATTAGAAGAGTTCATTCAACGACCTGAGCCTTTTAGTTGGCAGGTATTGTATGGGCAGCATGGTATAGGGAAATCGCGTTTAGCAAAAGAGTGGTTAATTCAGTTGCAAAGTAAGAATCCACAATGGACTGTAGGATTCGCTCCAGATGAAATCAATGAGCTATATCAATTACTTAACTATTATCCAAGCCAAGCAACTGTAATCGTTATTGATAACGCTGAAAATTTTGGTGACGAATTATGGGCATTTTTGTATCGAGCACAGCTAGCTTGGAAAGATTGTGAAAATATCATAAGAATCTTATTTTTGGCTCACACTGACCTTGAACCTTTATCTACCAACTTTGAACGAGATCAAAGCTTAAAGGAGTTAAGAGAGAGCAGATTAGGTGAAGTAAAAGAAGTAGGCACACCATTACAGTCTGTCAAAGCTACTGAACTAATTCCTTTTTCAGGCATTCCTTTGTATCCTCTTCAAGACCAAAAGCAGCAAAAGCATATATTGGACAGCAGTGGAGATCACAGCATTTCTGAAGATGAAGCCAAAAAATTGATAGCCGATACAAGAGGTCTACCTGCGTTTCTAGCACTAGCAGGTCGGTATCCACAAACTTGGAACGAAAAGCTGAAAGACTACGCCAAGGTGATTGTAGAGCAAGCCAAAAGATTATTTGGGGAGGAAAATGGTGTCTGTGTGTTGGCTTTATCAACATTCATAGCCCCCATAGACTCTTTAGTGTTGGAACGGGTTGCTCCCAAGACTTGGTCAGGAAAAAAAATGGAGCAACTCTTTGGGATCAATCAAAGTATCTTAAAGAAAGAAGTACCTGTTTTTGAACCAGACTTGCTTGGGCAAGAAATTATTTTTCAATCGTTATCTACATTATCTGATTCTTCTGCTGAAAGTCTTTGTCGAACAATTGCACAAGAGCGTCCTGACGCTTTTCTTCAAAAGACGATTGAAATATGGCAACGCCATGTTGATCCGCAGGGCATAGCAGACAAATTTGGATCGAACCCAGGGAGTTCAGCAGCACAGCGAGCTAGTATTTTAGATATATTGTTTAACGTTGCCACTCAGGTTGCAGTAAATGGCATAGCCCTACCTCTGGGGCACTTGAGTCAAATTCGAGGCGAAGCTTATGCAATTGCATTACTAAATCCCTCATTACCTAAGAGTCAGTACTCCAAACTCGTCGATTCGGTTTTAGCTCAAACTCCAATAGACGGCGTGGCTTCTTATCTACAGGCATTACATTCTGAGGCTCCATGTAGCGATAGTAGCCATTTAAAGTGGGTTGCACTTTTACATTACTACTGTGGTTCTCCCAAAAACGAGATTCCATCAGAAATTGACACAGTTAAGCTTGCAAACAATGCTCTAAACGACTCCTTTGTAACTGCTGTTTTGGAGGGGCTAAGATCGTCAGATTTATTTGAACGCTCTTTTGCTGCATATCGTATCGCAGAAGCAATGCGGGCATATCATCAAAAATCTCCGACTGAGCTGATTCCTAATTTTGTGGGAGTTCTGTATGGACTGTCTTATATGCTCCAAAAGACAAGTGCAGCAGAAAGAATTGCAGCAGCATTTGCGATTAGTATGATAGCTCGTGAACCGGATGGTAAACCAGGATGGTGGCATTTTCAGGATGTTGATACTGACAGGCTACTTGCTATCACCACAGAGCATCATGTCGATAGTGTAACTCTGACAGCAGTAGCAATTGCACTTCGTGACCTTTGGCGTAGCTCCTATCAGTTAAAGGCATTGCTCCATCTTCTGGATATGGAACCTCAAGGATTAGGTGCTGAGTTTACTTCTGAACAAAAGATCAAGAGAAAACAAATTTCAGAAACACTGAGTTTTAGCTTAAGGCAGAACTCAGTTAAAAATTATCATAACTTCCGTATCGCACTTGAATGTTTAAGACTTGATTGCCTTAACTCTTACACAATGAGTCATTTGTTTTGGGGACTATCTTTCCCAGTTACTTCTCACGTAGAAAAGATAGAAATAATTGTGAGAGCTAATTGCCAGTCTGGAGAAAACGTTATTCCGTTTTTGCAACAATCTGCAATGTTGCCAGATGAGCAATTACAAGCAATATCAATTGCTTGCCTAGTCCAAAGGCGTGCAGCAAACGAGATTGCTACTTTGAAAGTTAAGGAACTTATTAAATCTACAGACATTAATTTGATTAATTTAGTTAATGAAGTTCGCTGTCATAAAAATAGAAAGGTATGGAATGAAGAAAATGTATCAAAGCTCCGTGAACGTATCAAAGAGATTTATATTGCCAACAATGGGCATAATATTCATAAACTGAAAGCCAAGGATAGTACAGGGCGGTGGGCATATTACTTCCTGCTAGTGGAACCAGACAGAGAAAAAGAATTTCTAGCTGCGTTAGATTCTAACCAGTCTATTGATCTTGAGGATTACAGTCAGGTAATTGCCTCTAATTATGGTGAACAGCCGAACGACAATATTCGAGATTTTCTCAAGAAAAAGTATAATTTCGATGTTTAATTCCAGTGGTAGAAGCTAGTTAGATAAAAATCGCCACGAAACAGGAATCAAATTTACAGACCAAGATTTTAATACTATTGCTATTGAGCACAAATCTTTTCGTGGTGAATGGAACTATGTAATTAAGCCTAGAATTTCTGCTTCCTACTAAGCTTTTTTACTTTTTTAATCAGCAAAAGCAGATATTGTTTTCTCACAAGCAGCTTTTGCTTTCTCACAAGCAGCTTTTGTTTTCTCAATTCGGTATATTTAGCAAACAAAAGCAGATATTGCTTTCTCAAAAGCAAATATTGCTTTCTCAATTCGGTATATTTAGCAAGCAAAAGTAGATATTGCTTTCTGACAAGCAGCTTTTGTTTTCTCAATTCAGTATATTCAGCAAGCAAAAGCAAATATTGCTTTCTCAAAAGCAGATATTGTTTTCTAATTTGCGTAATACCAATTCATAATGTTTGCGACACATCAATATATTCTAGAGGGCGGCACTACCGCAATACTGCTCGGTTAAGGATTTTAAACTCTTAATTTGGTTTGGGAAAAGGTTAAAGGGTAAGGGTTAAAGGTTTTTTCTTGCCCCTTTTCCCCTTCCCCTTTTCCCCTTAACCGACAAGTATTGGGCACTACCCCCTACAATCAACGATAATTTTTTTAAATTGGTATTATTTCCCTTTTCCCATTCCCCTTTTTCCCCTTAACCGACAAGTACTGCGGACAATCTGTCACCGCAGAAAGGCGATCGCACTCCACTAAAGCTTCTGTCTAGCCATCAATTGAGCAAAGAGTCCTGGTTGATTGGCGAGTTGATGAAAACTGCCTTCTTGAACAACACGGCCATTTTGGAATACATAGATACGATCAGCATTGCGAATGGTGCTGAGACGGTGAGCGATCGCAATTCTGGTGACTTTTAACCGTTCTAAGCTTTGGCTGACAATGGCTTGGGTGCGGTTATCTAAAGCGCTGGTGGCTTCGTCAAATAACAGAATTTTGGGTTTTAAAACAAGCGATCGCGCTATTAATAAACGCTGGCGTTGTCCCCCGGAAAGGTTGCTTCCACCTTCACTAATTACGGTGTGCATTCCCATTGGCATGGATTCAATATCTTCAGCAAAGCCAGCCATCCGTGCTGCTTCCCAGGCTTCATCCATTGTGATTGTCGCACCACTGGCGATATTTTCAAAGATGGAGGCAGAAGTTAAGCGGCTATTTTGCATCACTACGCCTAATTGTCGGCGGACTGCATGGACATCTAAACCTGCTAAATCTTGCCCATCAAAGTAAATTGTCCCTGATTCTGGGGCATCAAATCCTAGTAATAAGCGGAATAGTGTGGATTTACCACTCCCAGAAGCACCGACAAAGGCGATAAATTCTCCCGGTTCCGCGTGAATACTAACATCATCTAAGGTTAAAGGCCCGTCATCCCGGTAGCGGAAAATCACATGATCCACTACTACCCGCCCAGAAAGTCGCCCTGGATCAGCTTTTTCTGTGTCTACTTCCGGTTTAGCTGCCAAAATCGGCTGTGCGCGTTCCCACAATGGCACAATTTGCAGCACATCTACAACTGTACTGCTGAGACTAGTAGCACCACCGATAAAAGTCCCAAATGCGGCATTAAATGCTAAGAATACACCTGTAGATAAACCACCTGATTGGGATTCCTGAATTAAACTAGTGGCAAACCAAAATAAACAAGCTGTGGTTAATGCTGGCAGGATTTTATTAATTACCGCCACAATATCCTCAATATTTTGGGTACTCAGCATCCATTTAATTTGCTGACTATATTGTTTACCCCAAAAAGCAAAGGCGCGGGCTTCTGCACCAGCAACTCGCAGTTTAGTTACACCGTTAATTAACTGCACCATCACCCCTAAGAGTTGTCCTTGTAATTCTAGTAAGGGGCGAACTTTCCGCAGGGTGGAAATACCGGAAAATAAAGTGACACCAATATTCACCAGCGCTACCACTAAAGCAATTAATGCTAGGGAACCGTTGTAATAAAACAGCAATCCTAAATTTAATAATGCAAATAAACTGGTAAATATACTTCTTAAAACTGTACTACTCAGCCTTTGGCGGATTTGACTTACTGCACTCACCCGGGAATTTAAATCCCCAATTGAGAACTTACGGAAGAAAGAAGCTTTGAGATTCAACAGCCGATCCCAAACTGCCGCTTGGGTAGTAGCATCAGCAAAGGTTTCTACCCGCATAATGGCGAAACCTTGGGCTAGTTGAAATAGAGTGCTACCAAAAGCTGTAGCCAAAAGTCCTAAAGCAATTTGCACTAATAAACCGCGATCGGCATCGGGAATGGCACTATCAATTAAGATGGCGGTAGCTTGGGGGGTAATCATCCCTAATAAAGTCGTCGCCACACCCGCAATCACGACAACCATCAATTCCTGGTAATGTCCTTCCAGCGCAAACTTTAGCAAATCCAGGGTACTGAGAACTTTATCTGGTAAGGGGCGGTAAAAAGTGTAACCAGTCTGCGCCAATCTCGCCGCAGTTCTACTATTAATTAGCGTGCGCGATCGCCTGATGGGATCGAACATTTCATAGCGGGTATCCGATACAGGTAACAACGCTACTGGGTGATTATCTTCTATGGTGTAAGCTAGCATCGCACCGCTATCTTTCTTCCACCACTTACCTTGTAACGAAATAGTTCGCATTCGCAAACGAGAAGCCCGGGCGATCGCTTGTAGCGGATCTTGAATCCGTTTCATATCTTCCGACTTCGCCGGCGGACGAATGGTTACACCCAAAGTCCGCGCTACCGCACCAGCCGCAATCAACAAAGCTTGCTGAGGATCGTTAACAATTCCTACCTCAAAATTACCACTATCGGCAGGTTTAAGTAAAAAAGCTAACTCACTCAGCGTTTCCTCCATCACCTGAGAATTGAGGTGTTGGCGTTCTTGAAAGCGTTGGGCTTCTGCCTCAGTTTCCTCCTGTTCTAAAAGATACAAGCTCCCCAAAACATATATATGCAGGTGCGCCATCCCCGCCAGCAGAGTATCAGGATCGTGAATATCAGCAGTACTGAGAGATTCAAGTTCAACCATATCCTCAGCTTGGAACCACATATCTGCACTCAAGGGCAAAAATTGCGTTCTCCCTTGGAGTTGTCGAAGACATCGCCCTGTAATCAACAATTCCTCAAACCCCATCCAAGTTGCATAACCAGTTTGGATTTGTACCCAAGATACCAACTCGCGCTGTGGTTGAAAAATTTGCCCATTACTCAGGGAAAAATATCGTACCCCTTCCTCTTGAAACGGTAAACCAGGGGGAGTAATTACAGATAAAGCCAGTCCTAGTTGCTCAATCCAACCCTCAATTAAAGTTAAAGCTTCACCATGACCATCAGCCAGAAATTCCCGAAAATCTGTTACCGAAACCTTTAAAAGTTCAGTTTCCTCAATCGACACCGCCACCAATTGATAAGGTAATGGTTGCGAATCGCTAGGAATACCAAACATCGCCTGTCTGGTGCGAGTAGTAAACAAATAACGGCGAGTACCTTCCGCCACCCCTTCCTTCAGTGGAATAGCAAATACTGCCAATGAACCAGATTTTACAACCCAAATAGTCTCCGGATCATCCAGAATAATCGGCTCATTACCCTTGATTTGATAATATTCTCCCGGCAAGCTAACAATGCGAACTTGATCCAACATAATATCAATTCTCCAAAATATCGCTACACATAGGGAGCAGGGGGGCAGGGAGCAGGGGGCAGGGGGAGAATTATCTGTAGCCTGAATTTAGAGAAATGGTATGATATTCCCCTTGCATTCTTACTTTGCGCCTTTGTCTTGAAAAGTTTCCTACGCCGGGGAACCCGGCTTTCCTTCAGAACGCTTGCGCGAACGAGGAACTTTTCGCTGTGCCTACCCTGCGGGAAGCCGCTCCGCGTCTATACGTGAAATAAAAAAGATGTAGTTCATTTACAGAGACGCGATTAATCGCGTCTGTACAAGAGTTCTGAGTTAAAAATTATCCTCCTCATCTCCCCCTGCTCCCTGCCCCCTGCCCCCTTGCCTCTCTCACTCCGCCTCAACCGCTTCGCCTTCACTGCGAATCAGTTCCAAATACTTCCCTTCCACCTGCTGCAATTGCTCATGAGTACCCCGTTGCACCACCTTGCCGCGATCAAACACAATAATCTCATCACAATCGCGAATTGTACTTAAGCGGTGGGCAACAATAATACAAGTACAACCCCGTTCCCGCAGCTTGCGATCGATTAACTTCTCCGCCTCAGAATCCAGCGCACTTGTAGCTTCATCCATCACCAAAATTGCCGGATTATTCACCAAAGCACGAGCAATTTCTAACCTTTGACGCTGTCCCCCACTTAAATTAGTTGCCCCTTCTGCCAAGTCAGCATTGTAACCACCAGGCATGGAAAGCACTACATCCTGAATCTCTGCGTCCTTACAAGCGCGAACCAAATTACTAAAAGGTACTGTCGAATCCCAAAGGGTGAGATTATCGCGCACACTACCAGCAAACATCGAGATATCTTGTTCTACCAGCGCCAGTGAATGATTAATAATCGAACGGGGAATATCTTTTCGCGATTTCCCATCAAATAAAATCTCCCCAGCCCAAGGTTCATATAATCCACATACCAACTTGGCGACGGTTGACTTACCAGAACCACTACCACCAACTAATGCCACACGTTGACCGGGTTTGAGTGAAAGATTAAGATTTTCAATTAAGGGAGCTGCGGAGCGATTATAACCGAATGTGATGTTGCTGAGTTCCACATAACCTTGCAACCGCACATTTGCCTTCGGTACATCATAAGTTGCTGGTAGGGGTTTTTCTTCACTCACTGCTGGATCGATCGCATTATGTAAAACATCATCTAGGCGATTGAGGTTACCTTCCATTTCCTGAAGTTCACCAGCCAGACTCACCAAACTATTCACAGGTTCGAGGAATCTTTGCATTAAGGCTTGAAAGGCAATCAACATCCCGATACTGAGTACGCCATCCATTACCCGCAACCCTCCCACCACCAGCAACAGCATTGAGGTAATGGAGGTGAGAAATGATGGTAAAACACCGACAGTTTGATTAGTAGTATCCATTTCCTGACGGGCGTTAATCGATTTGGCATAATAGCCAGCCCACCGGGAAAAGAATTCTGACTCTAGCCCTGAAGCCTTCAGGGTTTCCATACTTTGCAAGCCGGAAATGGCGACACCGCTAACTTTGCCTTGTTCTTGCATTAATCGCATATTGGCATCGACACGTTGCCGAGAAACCCAGCGCCACACGGTAATATTGACGATGACGAAGGCAAGACCAATTAAAGTCAGAACAACATCATATTGCAGCATAACCGCGCCATAAAAGACGACAGTGAAAATAGAAATCACTGTGGTAGCTAATCTCCCCGAAAGCAAATTCGCCAAATTATCGTTGAGGTGAACGCGGTTGCTAATTTCCCCCGCAAACCGTTGATCGTAAAAACTCACTGGTAGGCGGAGAATATGCCACAAAAAGCGGCTAGACATCCCCACAGCCAACTTAATTTTTAAACGGCGTAAAAATTGCAACTGAAGTAAAGTTAAAAAACCATTTAAGATAGCAGTTAAAATAATGCCGAGAATTAAGGGACGCAACCAATCATTTCTGCCTTCAATTAAGACATGATCGACAAAGGTTTGCGAAAAAGCGGGAATAGCTAACCCTGGAATTACTAATAATAATCCGGCGATCACACAGTAAACCAAAGCACCCAACGAACTCTGCAATCTGTCCCATAAAGCTATTGTCAGGCTGGGTTTGCGTCCACCTGGGCGAAATTCTGTACTTGGTTCCAGAACTAAGACGACACCAGTAAAAGACTGATCAAATTCTTGGGGGGAAACTGTGCGGGGGCCAGTAGCCGGATCGTTAAGATAAACCTTATCTCTACTAAATCCCTCAACAACTAGAAAATGGTTAAAATTCCAGAAGATAATATAAGGACATTCGAGTTTGCGTAACCCATCCAAATCGACCTTAAAGCCTTTGGCTTGCATCCCATAAATCCGGGCTGCACTGAGAATATTTGATGCTTTACTCCCATCCCGCGACACACCGCAAGCTAGACGGAGTTCTGCCAAAGGAACAACCCGATTGTAATAACCAAGAATAATTCCTAATGCGGCAGCACCACATTCCACCGCTTCCATTTGTAACAGAGTAGGAGTACGACGACGGCGATCGGGAGGGCTAATCAGCCGCCGAATTTTTTTTAATCTACGCCCAAGCTGGGATTGAAGAGTTCGCCACATGATTCGTGTTCAGTAAGGATTTGTCGTGAGGAGGGATTGGGGACTGGGGACTGGGGACTGGGGATTGGGAAAAGGGAAAAGGGGAAAGGGGAAAGGGAGAAATTACTATTACCAATTACCCATGCCCAATGCCCAATGCCCCATGCCCAATTAATACATTCCACTCCAAGAACGGAGTATGGGGAAAACAAAAGAAATTGGTGATTGTTCGTCAACTTTTACGCGGACTGAGGTGGTGGTTCCTGAGGTGACTTTGGCTTCTGGCCCCTTTGAGGATGACCAGCGAAAACCGCTTTTAGTTGAAGGATCTGCATCGAGTTCAGCGAAGACTTGAATTTGCGGCCCTTGTGAGGTTAAGCCTTGCAAAATTTCCGCACCACCGACAACGCTGGATGCACTTTCTTTGGTGACAGGGAACGACGAAACGCTAGTGACCTTGGCGACGATTCCCCCAAAGCGTTCGCGCTTCACAGTAGAGGGAGTAATTTGCAACTCCATACCTTTTTGAATCTTCTTACCTTCACTAACTGGGAAGAATGCGACTCCCACTAACTTATCAGTGGAATCTTGAGCTTGGATGGTGCCAATACGCGCCCCTTCTTCTAAGCTTTGTCCGGGAACAACGGTCAGTTCTAATATTTGACCGTTGAAGCTGCTAATAACCTTATTTCTATCTTTTAATTGTGATTTTAATTGCGCGATCGCTCTTTCGGTGTCTTGAATTTCTTTTTTCCGATTGGTGGCGATCGCTAAATCTTGTTCGGCTTGGGAAGCTAATTTAGTATCTAATGTTGCTAACTGGGCTTGTAGTTCTTTAGTAGCGTTGAGGTTCGCTAAATATTGCCTTTGGGCATCGGCTTCTTTCACATCCAGTTGTTTTAGCTGTGATTGAATTTCATCAATGCGACTTTTACTATTGAGAAATTCCTGCTCCGCTTGCAGCACGGTATCACTAGACACAGCACCTTCACGCCGTAATTGTTGCCGCAATTCAAACCGTTCTTGAAAAGTGGGGACTAGCTTGCGCGTTGTTTCCAACTGTTGCTCTAAAGTCCGCCTCTCTTGGCGAATCGATTCTAAACCCTTCTCCCGCAGAATTGGCGTGACAGATTTAGTAGTGTCTAAACTTTGTAACAGTGCTTGACGCTGTTGTTGCGTTGCACCCTGATCCAAAACTGTACGTTGCGCTTGCAATGAATTGGCACTGCGGTCTTGTTCTTGCAGTTGTAAAAGCTTCGCCCTTGATAAATCCAGCTTTTCTTGCAATTCCGTTTGGTCGATAGTTGCAATCACCTGTCCTTTCTTCACGCGATCGCCTGGACGCACAAACAAATTCAAAATTTGCCCAGAACTCGGAGACTGAAAAGGCACAACCTTACTAGGGAAAACCACTACCCCTTGTCCATTCACAGTAATGGGAATGCGACCGTAAACACTCCAAGCCACACCCACCGCCACCAAAGAACCCAAAGCCGCCAATGGAATCCACTTCTTCGGCTGCACCACCTGCATCAATTGATCCAGCCGTTCCGGGGAAGATAAGCGATCCAGTGCTTCTTTACGAAATATATTGTTTTTTTGAGCCGTAACCATAGTGACTCCAAATATAAATAGGGCATGGGGCATGGGGCATTGGGCATGGGGGAAAGGGTAATGGGTAATGGGTAATAGGTAATTGGTAATTGGAATTTCTGTCTCATCCCCCACCCTGCGGGAAGCCGCAAAGCGTCTACATCTCCCCCTGCTCCCTGCCCCCTGCCCCTCTGCTCAATTAGCTTTCAACTGCTTCAACATCCAATCAAACCGCGTTCCTGCTAGGGTTACTTGCGCTAAGAAGCCGGAACTTAGTTCATCTTCATAAGTGAGATTACTGTCTAAAGATTTACCTGAACTATATGTAATTCTGCCGTAACCCAGGCGATTGATAATTCCTTGCTGTTTGTCTGCTAACAATATCGCTAACACTCGATAGAATCGGGCAGCAAAGCCCACATCATGTAACAATTTTGCCGCTAATCGCCAACGGGGAATGGAAAGGACGATCGCATCTTCAATGGCGCGAATTGTCATTGGTGGGGGACTGGCTTCCACAAAGGGAGTTTCGCCTACCATGTCACCACGCGATAATCTGGCAAATTCTGTTTCGATGGTTTCTGTGTTTTCTAAATTAGAAAAGGCGCGGGTGAGGGGATTGCTAGCATCTTCGGCGGTGGAAGCCACCATTTTGCCATCTAATAAAATATAAAAAGCATCAACAGGTCGTCCGGCTTGAAATAAAACTTCTCCTGCCATAATTCTCTTAGCTTCGCCAGCTGCAATCATCCAGCCGATATCGCTATCGCTTAATTCCGCAAATGTAAATAAAATTTCGCGGATTTGCGGTTGGAATAACACAATGGTACTTTGGCCAATTTGGCTGACAATTTGCTCTAAACGGTGAGCCAATAAAACTGCGATCGCGCGATAAAAATGAGCCGCAAAGGTAATATCTTCTTGGAGTTTTTTCACCAATTCCTGCTGCGGAACCATCAACACTAGAGATTTTTTCGCAGCTTTAATTGTCGTTGCAGACTGGTAGGATGTTAAGAAAGGCATTTCTCCTACCACTTCCCCATTTGTCAGTCTTGTAATCTCCCGTCCTGACAATTCACCACCTTCTAAGGCTGCAAATGCTCGACCAATCGGGTTATCGTCAGCTTGAGCAACAGAAACGGACAATGCACCATCGAGTAAAATATAAAGCGCATCAACCGGTGCCCCTTGGCGGATGAGAATCGTGCCGGCAGTAATTTCTTCTCTCCGACCCGTTGCTAATATCCAGTCAATATCACTATTTGTGAGTTCCTTCAGTAGAACTTCTGTCATAATTTCAATTCCTTCTGTTCTGCTAACGGGAGAGAAATGGGGAGTGCAGAAATAACTACCGATCAATCTCCCCATCACTTAACCGATGCTGAGTGGTGAGTAATGAGTAGGAATCCTCATTAATACTCAGAACTCAAAACTCAACACTGCTCATGAACTGGATGATTCGCTGTTGTAAGTATGAGAATATTCATACTTATCTTTCCAATTAGGAATTTTGATATTCTCTAACTGTTTTGCGATCGCACCATTCACTTCGTTATAAATATCGCCTTTAGGATACTGACCGGGATAAGGTTCACCTACAGCAATACCACCTGCAATTGTTGCTAGTTCGGCAACTGATAACTCTTGTGATTCCATTGGCTTTTCGTTTTCCATTATGATTTTTTCTCCTTTGTGATTAATTTGCAATTCAACATTGATTAATAGAAAAAAGAATGAAGTAGCTTTAGTTGAAACAATTAAGTTTTTTCTGAATCATGACCCATCTTCTATTGATTGAAGTAATTTCAGTCTTCAGCCTTCATCCTTCAGTTGACAACAGAACAATTTCAGAAAGCAGTTGAACAAAACTTGCTCAACTGCAATTCATTGATTTCAAAAACTCCGTTTATGCAGAACCATCGAGTGCAGATGCATCTCCAAACAACTCTCCAAGAACTTTGAGATCTTCAGTTGAGGCATCGGTGATGGTGACTTGTAGTAGGGCGGATTCTATGTTTTCTGCTTGAAACAGTGACTTTGCTGAACTTCTTCTGCCTAGTGATATTTCTTGAGCAGATCCAATTGTGGATTTGTGAAATCTCGCAGCTGTCAACCGCAAATTAAAACCGCCTGCTACTTCATCTAATTCCTCATCTGTTAGTTCGATGGCTGCATCATTCGGAATATTTTCGTCACCAGACATATAAGCTCCTTGATGTGACGTGTTAAAGTTGAATGAGGCGGAGGGAAATTACCGTGAGCCTGCCAGCAACTTGGTTAATCAACCCTCCTGCTGCAATCCTTCAAACTGAAAAATTTAATCTAAGAAATACCAGTTTCCTTAAACTCTCGAAGCTCCTGCTCAGAGAAAAAGCTCTGTTGAAAGCTAACGCTTTTAATACCACCTGTTGCAGGAAGTTCTACAAAACCAAGCTGAGTATCCTCAGCATTGAGAGTTCTGCCAAACACATCGGTAGTTGCGCCACCAGCAATATCATCGAGTTCTTGGTTGGATAGTTCCAGCGCTTCATGGGGCTGTAAGTTCTCCATTGTCATTGTCGTTCTCCTTATAGTGTTCATTGGGGTGTGAGTGTGAACTCTTCACTCATTTTGTTCATTACCAGCTCAATTACTAGGCTGAAAAGAAACCACCAGGAATTCCAGGAAGATCATCACCTGTGAATCTGATATCCTGCAATTTTTGTTCAGAGACAGCAGTTTTCTGAGTGGTGAAGGATGCAATACCGCCGTTAGCACCAATAATTATTGCGCTAGCCTGCTCATCACTGAAGTTGCGATTTTCAGCATTAGTTGCGATAGCTGCACCACCAGCAACTATATCTAGTTCTTCAGCAGATAATTCTACGGGCTTAATGTTGTCAGACATGATGTTTTCTCCTTAATTTTGAGATTATGTTGTATTAATGAGCGAGATTAATTGATAGATGCACCGTATAATTACTAGGCACTCAAGAACTTACCAGGAAGCCCAGGAAGGTTTTCGCCAGTGAATCTGATGTCCTGCAACTTTTTGTTTCAGTTTGTGTTGAATCCAGCGCCGAGAGCGATTTGTTTGTTGTTTGCTTTCGCTTTCCTTGCTTGATGTCCCTATAGTACGAATTCAACTCCCCTATCCACATCTGAAAAACGTCTAGGATTCTATCTAAGCGAAGTAAAGAGAAGCTGTCTGACTTTCGCTTATGGGGTTTAGCTAGGACTAAGACTTTAGTCATAGGCTAAGGGGACTAGTTCCCACAAAAGTAGTGAGTTTACCTTTAACCCTGGAAATTCCACGTTTCTAGCAGTATGAATAGACATAGATCATGAATTCGTAATTCGTAATTCGTAATTATGAATTGTGATTTGTTGCCTGTTATCCAGATCCCCGACTTCTTGAAGAAGTCGGGGATCTAAACACCGCTAAACCCGCTTAATTAATTTATGGGAATAAATACTATTAGCAAAGGTTAGTGGTTGAATAATTTAAAAAACAATAAAAACTCAAAATATCCAATTAATTAAATGTGCATGAATTGGTAGCCATTTTATAAACAAAGAGGAAACCGCAATGTTGAACAGATTTAAATTAGCAACTAAATTTACCTTTCTTCTATCGCTGGTTTTCCTCTGTGCGATCGCAGTTAGTGGTTTTGCTTTATCTCATGCACTAGAGCAAAAGGCGGAAACCGAAATCGGGTATCGTAGCCAAATTGTGGCAGAAACGATGAGCTCGGTAAGGAACTATACAAATACCAAGATTAGTCCGCTGCTGCTACCGATGGTTGATACTCAATCGACGTTTATTCCGGAAACCATTCCTAGCTTTGCAGTTAGGGAAGTATTTGAAAATCTTCGTAAAAATCCAGATTTTAAAGATTTCTTTTATAAAGATGCCAACATTAATCCAACAAATTTAAGGGATAAAGCTGATGATTTTGAAATGAAGATTATTGAACGATTTCGTGATGAACCAGAGCTAAAAAGTATCTCTGGTTTTCGTGACTCTTTTGAGGAGAAACTTTTCTATACTGCTCGTCCTTTTTCACTTACAAACTCGACTTGTTTACGTTGTCATAGCACTCCGAATGCTGCACCAAAAAGCCATCTTTTAAGTTACGGTTCCGAAAATGGCTTTGGCTGGGAACTCAATAAAATTATCGGCACACAAATTATATATCTTCCTGCTAAAAGAGTTTTTGATGATGCTAATAGAGCTTTTATATTATTTATTAGTTTATTTATTGGCATCTTCGCTATAGTAATTTTATTAATTAATTATTTACTGAAACGCAATGTGCTACAACCCCTCAAACCGATGGCGCAACTAGCTCAGAAAATGACTATGTCTCAAATTAGTTCCGAAGAAGCTGAAGAATTTGACCGTCAAAAGCTCACACCCATTGTTAAACGTAATGACGAGTTAGGACAAATGGGAAGAGTTTTTCAACGCATGATGCATGAAATTTATGCTCGTGAACAACAAATGACCCAACAATTGCAAAAACTACGAATTGAAATTGATGAAACAAGACGCGCGCGTCAAGTTGCAGAAATTGAGGGTTCAGAATCATTCCAACAATTGCAAGAAGAAGCAAGGATTATGAGAAGTAAACGCAATGCGGGGAATCAGTGAAGTAGGCAGGGGAGCAGGGAGAAAAGGGGAGAAATTACCAATTACCAATTACCAATTACCAATTACCCATTACCCATTACCAAACACCAAACACCCAACACCAAACACCCAACACCAAATAATTGAGGTTTTATCGTGTCTGAAATAATTTCTGTGCATTCATTCCGTGGCGGAACTGGTAAATCAAACGTCACAAGTAATCTGGCTACTTTAATTGCTCGTTCTGGAAAGCGAGTAGGAGTTGTTGATACGGATATTCAATCTCCTGGTATTCATGTTTTATTTGGCTTAGAAGAAGCACGGATTCGCTATACTCTGAATGATTATTTATGGGGACGTTGTGCGATTGAAGATGCAGTTTATGATGTGAGTTCTGTTCTCAAACAAAAACCATCTTTGTTTAGTCGTCAGGGAAATATTTATCTGTTGCCTTCTAGTATTAAAATGAGTGATATTTCTCGGATTTTACGCGAAGGTTATGACGCGCGCTTGCTGAATGATGGTTTACGTCATTTAGTCAAGCGTTTAAAACTAGATTATTTATTAATTGATACTCACCCTGGTATTAACGAAGAAACTTTGCTGTCGATTATTCTTTCTGATACCTTGGTGCTGATTCTACGTCCAGATAAACAAGATTACCAAGGGACAGCCGTAGCAGTTGATGTGGCTAAGAAATTAGAAGTACCAAAAATGCTTTTAGTGGTTAATAAAGCACTACCATCTTTAAATTTTAGTGATTTACGGCAAAAAATCCAAAATACCTACGCTACCCCTGTAGCTGGAATTTTACCTGTGAGTGAAGAGATGTTTAATTTAGGCAGTAGTGGTATTTTCAGCTTACAGTATCCCAATCATCCTTGGACAGAAACAATCAGTGCGATCGCAAAACAAGTTATGGGTACTAAAACAAAATCTATGGTGTAATTTATATCACTGTTAACTTGAATAAATATCATACATATTTTCCATCCCCGTAAGGGGTTAAAGCGTGTCACCATCTTTCTCGGTGCGTTAGCGATAGCGTAACGCACCCTACAATTTAAGGTTTATTTTTAAATCATCTCTTATGGTAAGTCTTTAACTGAATAAGATATTACTCATCTTCATTCCAATCATCATCTTCGCTCCAATATTGTCGGGGTGCGTCACCGTGAATTTCTAAAATTTTGGCTTTTTTAATTTTGTTATCTGTTGGTTGGATGTCTTCTAATTGCACATGAAATTTCCAATTATCACCAAAATCATAAAGATAAGTCATACTTGTCCCCAGTTCTAATGGTAAATCACCAATGCGGACTTGATCTGCAAATGGAGGTGATTCTGTATAGGGATGAGCTATTGTACAAGTACGACCAAAACGGTCTTTATAACTAAATTCATATAGATGATCGTAGTCGAAATCAAAAGCATCAAGAATTGTACTAGCTAACCAGCTTAATTCTCTTTTTGCTGGGATAGCAATTCGTCGCCAAGATTTAGCAACCGATACTTTAAAAATATAAATACCATCAGTAAATCCTTGTTTGGGAAGAATTAAATTATTTTGCCACTCAGGAAAGAATGGCTGAAACTGAGGCTGTAATTGTCCAAAACTTATATTTATCTCTTCCTCAAATTTGCCTATAATCCCTACTGGGAAAAGTAACCTAAACATCGCATCACCAAGGGGTAAACGCTCTACACTATTAATGCGCCATCCCTTACCTTCTTGAGCTTTTGCTTGTTGAATGCTTAGTAATCCAAATAGTTCTAATAAAGCAATATTATGTAGCCCAGGATAATAACCAAGAATTTGTTGGTCGTCATATTTAGCAAACTTTAAGCCTTGGTCAGGAATCCGCGCCCAAAATTGAATACACTTAAATAAATTATTCCATGTATCTTGACGCTCACCTAAAATTTCGTTGTTACCCCAAATTAACCAAGCTTCTAATAAGGTAAAATAACGTTCTGTAAAATTGAGCCGAGACCAAGATTCTAAAACAGCTTCATCTAATACTAAAAATTGTTTTCTACCTTGAGATTTAATTTGCACGATTCCTGAACTACGTAATAACAGATAAAGCCCATTAATGTAAGGATATGATTTTTGTACAGGGCGTTTCAGTTTAGTATCAATTGGGTGGCTTAACTGTAAATTCAGTTCCGATAATACTTTTAGTGGCAAAAGATGATTAACGCTACTGACTTCTACCCCTTTTGGTTGAATAAAATCAATTAAAGATTGGAAATCACGCAGAATTGTCCCTGGTTGATTTTCATCTATGCTGAGTTGTGTAAACAGTGCTTGCTGTGACTCTGTAATAGAAGGTAGTTCCTGATTTAGAGTCAGGTTGATGCTGGCAAATAAGTCTTCCATAATTCAAAAATTTAAATTGAATTAAAAATTAAATTTAGTTTTTGGACTGACGCACCATTATTCGATGTTTAGGGATTTCCAAGAAATAAATTATTCCATCTTGTGGGGCGGGCGTTGTACAAATACCTCGCGCCCTCATCCCCTAACCCCTTCTCCCCCTGGAGAAGGGGAACTAAATCTCTTGCTCCCCTCTCCAGGGGGAGAGGGGCTGGGGGTGAGGGCGAAACCTTGCAACCAAGCAGGTTTCACGTTAAGTTAACACCAATGACAAGATGTCCACCCCACAATAAATACTGGGATATTTTTTATTTGGAAGTCCCTTTATACTACGAATGAATAATTAAACAAACTTCGGCAAAGATGAATGGTAATATTTTCGCTTGCTAGCTAAAAATTATCTGAACTTTGATATGAACAGTAACACTCGCTTACAGATGATTCTGGCTGATTCACCTGTAGGGATAATTTTAAGAGCGATCGCACAACTTAACCTACCTGACTGGTGGTTAGCAGGCGGTGCGGTGCGAAATACTGTTTGGCGGGCAATTTTTGGTAATGATTGCGCTTTAGTCATCAAAGACTTTGATATTGCATTTTTCGATATCCAGGGAAACCGTTCCCAAGAACTCACAGCAAAAGCTATTCTCCAAGAACAGTTTCCAAACCAAGAGTTTGATGTCAAAAATCAAGCTAGCTTTGCCCGTTGGCGTGATGGCGAAAGAACCTACAATAGTACAGAAGACGGTATTTCCCAATGGTTACATACCGCAACGGCTGTAGGAGTGCGGTTAAATGCTCAAGGAGAATGGGAATTTTTTACACCCTACGGTTTGGATGATTTATTTAATGGCATTATCCGCCCCACACCCGTAAATGTTGATAATAATAATGCTCGTCAAAAAGCATCTAGCTTTTTACAAAAATGTCCTTATTTGCAACTAGCCTAGAGTAATTTTCTTTGTTTTTATTATTGATAAAACGTAGGGTGTGTTGTCGCGTAGCGCAACGCACCATTCCCCCTTCCCCCTTCCCCCTTCCCCATTACCCATTACCCAATCCCCAGTCCCCAATCCCCAATCCCCAGTCCCCAGTCCCCAATCCCCAATCCCCAACCCCCAACCCCCCGAAAACGCACTGCGATCGCTACATTAGAAGAATATAAACAAAAATCATAATTAACCAAGAGCGATCGCATCTCACACACAATCATGACTCAAAGTGCTACTCTTTCTCAGAATCCCCTACTCAAGGGTGCTGGCTTACCTCCCTTTGCAGAAATCAAAGCGGAACAAGTAATCCCAGCTTTCAAGGAACTGTTAACAGAACTGGATTCCGAACTGACTGCTTTAGAAAAGAATGTCCAGCCTACTTGGAGTGGTTTAGTAGAACCTTTAGACAAACTCTCAGACAAGCTGTCTTGGAGTTGGGGTATAGTTAACCATTTAATGGGTGTCAAAAATAGCCCAGAACTACGGGAAGCTCATGAAGCAGTGCAACCAGATGTGGTGCAATTTATCACCAAACTGGGTCAAAGCCAACCTCTTTACAATGCTTTTAAGGCTCTCCGTGCTAGTGATGCTTGGAACAGCTTAGAATCAGCCCAGCAAAGAATTGTGGAAGCTGCGATTCGGGATGCAGAACTTTCTGGTGTGGGCTTAGAAGGAGAAGCAAAGGAACGTTTCAACGCCATTCAAATGGAGTTAGCAGAACTTGCGAGTAAGTTCTCTAACCATGTACTCGATGCTACCAAAGCCTTTAGCTTAACCCTCACCGCTAAAGAAGAAATCGACGGCTTACCCCAAAGCTTACTCAGCCTAGCAGCCCAAGCCGCCCGTGCTGCTGGGGAAGAAAATGCGACACCAGAAAACGGCCCTTGGCGCATCACTTTAGATTTCCCCAGTTATGGCCCCTTTATGCAGCACAGCACCCGCAGAGATTTACGCGAACAGTTGTACAAAGCTTTTATTAGTCGTGCTGCATCCGGCGAGTTAGATAATAATCCCCTAATTGTCCGCATATTAGAATTACGCCAAGAACTAGCTGGGTTACTAGGCTTTAAGAATTTTGCGGAATTGAGCCTAGCTAGTAAAATGGCTCCCAATGTCGAAGCAGTGGAAGCGCTGTTAGAAGAACTGCGTCGCGTCAGTTATGATGCAGCCGTCAAAGATTTAGCAGAACTCAAAGCCTTTGCAGCCTCCAAAGGCGCAAAAGAAGCCGAAGATTTAAAACACTGGGATATTAGCTTCTGGGCGGAACGTCAGCGAGAAGAAAAATTCTCCTTTACTGCGGAAGAATTACGCCCTTACTTCCCCCTTCCCCAAGTTCTCGATGGCTTATTTGGCTTAGTTAATCGCTTATTTGGCGTTACAGTCACCCCCGCCGATGGTCAAGCCCCAGTATGGCATGAGGATGTGCGTTATTTCCAAATAGCTGATGAAACAGGCGCACCCATAGCCTACTTTTATTTAGATCCCTACAGCCGCCCCGCCGAAAAACGTGGTGGTGCATGGATGGATATCTGCATTAATCGTGGTAGAACTACAGAAAACGGTAGTAGTAGCGTTCGTTTACCTGTAGCATATTTAGTCTGTAACCAAACTCCTCCGATTGATGGCAAGCCCAGCTTAATGACTTTCAATGAAGTGGAAACCCTATTCCACGAGTTTGGACATGGTTTACAGCATATGCTCACCAAAGTAGATTATACTGGCGCGGCTGGTATAAATAACGTCGAGTGGGATGCAGTCGAACTACCCAGCCAATTCATGGAAAACTGGTGTTACGAACGCCCCACTTTGTTTGGTATGGCGAAGCATTATGAAACAGGTGAACCGCTACCAGAGCATTATTACCAAAAGCTGATTGCAGCCCGCAACTATATGAGTGGTAGTGCGATGTTACGGCAACTCCACTTTAGCAGTGTTGATTTAGAACTCCACTCTCGCTATCGTCCGGGTGGAGCGGAAACCCCTGCTGATGTCCGCCATCGCATAGCCAAAACTACCACCGTTATACCCCCATTACCAGAAGATGCTTTCTTATGTGCGTTTGGGCACATCTTTGGTGGTGGTTATGCGGCAGGTTACTACAGCTACAAATGGGCAGAAGTTCTCAGCGCTGATGCTTTTGCTGCCTTTGAAGAAGCTGGACTCGAAGACGAAGGTGCTATTAAAGCTACAGGTAGACGCTACCGTGATACAGTGCTGGCGTTGGGTGGTAGCAAGCACCCAATGGAGGTATTTAAAACCTTCCGGGGACGCGAACCAAGTACTGCGCCTTTATTGCGACACAATGGTTTAGCGGCGACAGCTTAAAGAGTTCAATCACAAGGGTGCGTTAGCCTGCGGCGTAACGCACCGCCAACCATAGGTGTCAACTTAACGTGAAACCCTCTTAGTTGCAAGGTTTCGCCCTCACCCCCAGCCCCGCTCCCACAGGGCTACGGTGTACACACAAGTTATCGAATCATTACCATTCCTCGAATTACCCCACCCTAACCCTCCCCTTGCAAAGGGGAGGGAACTTGATTTTCCGGTTTCCCCCCTTGGCAAGGGGGGATTAAGGGGGGTAAAACCCGGATCTCAAAATAACTCCGATTTGTGTGTACACCGTAGCTCCCACAGGGAGAAGGGAGCAAGAGATTTAGTTCCCCTTCTCCCGGGCAGGGCTGTTTCATTCCCTAAAAGCCTTGAAAAATCAAGGGTTCAGGAGATGAAAAATCAGCAAGGTATTCAATTGGCATTCAATCTTAGGCATCAATATGGTCAATAATTCATGACTTTTGCCCGAATATTTATCGCCAATCATATTGACAAAATACATACCTTATCGAATGAATCAGCCCTGCTTCTCCCGGGGGAGAAGGGGTTAGGGGATGAGGGCGCGAGGTATTTGTACAACGCCCGCCCTATATAGCTTTTAGCTTAAGTTGACACCAATGACCGCCAACCCCACCCAACAGAAACACAAGACTAAATCAATCTGGTTGGTCACAAATGAGATCTGGTTGGTTATGAAGGAGCCGATGTTCTCAACGAAGGAGCGCTCATTGATAGACAACCCGATCACGTTGGTTGTGAAGGAACCGATGTTCTCTATGGATGAGCGCTCATTGATAGACAACCCGATCACGTTGGTTATGAACGAACCGATGTTCTCTATGGATGAGCGCTCATTGATAGACAACCCGATCACGTTGGTCATGAACGAACCGATGTTCTCTATGGATGAGCGCTCGTTGGTAACCAAAGCTGTTTTTCAAAGTGCGATCGCTCCCCCAAATTGTGATAAGCTCCGCTTACCTTTGTATTGACCCTACGGGAACGACTTCACTACGAGACGCTGCGCGAACGTCGAACGAGTCTACGTGATCATGCACCATACACATACTTAGATTTTTTTAGAAATCAAATCGGATGGCTATAGAGTATGATAAGTCTTCGGGTTATATTACTTTGCTTAAATAAAGATACAGATATAAGCACAGATGTACGCTATTACAGATAATTGATGTGTAACACAGAATTTTAAATTCTTTGCTCCTTTGTCTCCCCAATTCCTAATCCTTAACTTCTCTATATTGCCAACATTTCAAATCCCAGCCAACACCAGCTACAACCACAGCAGCTGCATAATTGTCAGCAGCGGGTAGTTCTAGTAAACTCCAGCCTTGTACTGTCTGTAACTTAGCTGATTCTGTAGGCGTGAGAGAAATTTCAATTTGTTCTAATTTTGCTATGCCCTCGCCTGTGGCTTTTAAGTAAGCTTCTTTACAAGTCCAATAGCGAAAAAATACTGAAGATTGTTGCTCTGGAGATAGCGATCGCACTAGTTCATATTCTCCTGGTAAAAAGAACCGTTGAGCCAGAGATTCCAAATCTGACATGAGGCGAATATATTCTAGGTCTATCCCGATTTGGCGATTTTGACTAACTGCACACAAAGCTAAATTTTGGGAATGCGATAAATTAAACGTCAATCCACTGTAAGAAAATTTACTTGCCAATAATGGTTTACCACGAGGTTCATAATCAAACTGCACTTCTTGGGGAAAAATTCCCAAATAACCACTTAATATAGTCCGCAAGCTACCACGTCCAGCAATGAAACGTTGGCGATGTTCTGGAAAATAAAATCTTTCAGCACGAGCAGATTCATCGCTAGAGAGGATTGTTGCCAAGTATTGTAACTCTGCTGCTGATTGGTCAAGATTTATCCGCCAAATATGAACTTCATTTGGTAACAAAGTTACTTCTCTGAGTGATGGTAACCATAAATACTGAGGATTGTTCATCAAATAAGAACATTAATGAAATGATAAGTACAGCTATTTTACTTGAGTAGTTTGTCGGATTGCGACAATATAATTGCTGCTTTGTCAATTTAAATTGATTCATAACGCTACAGAGGTAGTTAAAGACAAGCTTTTCGTCTATTTACTGCAGGTATCGCATCCTAAATCGGCGCAGTACAAGCAGAAGCATTCAAAATATGCGATCGCCTATTTTGAGCACTCATCAGCATCAAACCCTAATAGCATCAAAGACTCAAATGGTAATAATTTTTTGAGCAATACTAGATATTTTGACTCAGATGTGATGTTTCACTATTTAATTTAGATAAAGTTGCTCTAAGCAGTTACGCAAAAATACTGTTAACCATCTTTAAATACTGCAATGCTTTATTCTTCACATCAGAAAAAATCTGACATAAAAATCTAAAACAAAGTATTTATACGGCATCAACAAATAATTTTTATAAAATTCACCTTAAATATTAAAATTACAAAAATAAGTTATTTAAGAGTGTTTCCTACATAAAAATACCGTTAATATATAAACATATTTATCAATATACAAAACCTATTTATGAAGACCTTAATGCCAGATAATTCTATAAAAGCAAAGGAAAATAGCAAAATTATGCAACTAGTAGAATTGACTGAACTTAGCGACGAAGAATTGGAATTAGTAGTAGGCGGTACAGAGACTTTAATCATAAAAGTTAGCATTGCCATTCTTTCCGAATCAAATACAGGCGAAACATCACTAGCTTGGAGTAGCACAGGGTCTGGTGGTAGTGGGGGTTCTGGTGGTAGTAGTGGTTCTGGCGGTAGTGATGGTTGGTAATATTTATCCTAGTTCAAGTCGGCGGAAATAAACCACCCATTCCAAATCAATGAAACGCCTATGCTGTATTCATTTTGAATTTTGAATTTTGAATTTTGAATTCACGGCGGTACTAGTTATCCCATGCTATTACAAGGGTAAAATTGTCAACTAATCTTGGTTAAAAATAAAATATGAATTGAAAAATCCAAGAAATTTAAACTAAAAGTTAAAGAGTAATATGAAAGCAAAAATTCAAAAAAATAATTATCAAAAAAATCCACAAGATAGCAAAACGATCCAGCTATCTAAATTAAGCGAACTCAGCGATCAAGAAGCCGAACTAGTTGTAGGTGGTTGGGTGTCGACTGGAGGTAGTAGATCTGGTACTGGTGGTGGATCTGGTAGTAGAGGTTGGAATGACTCCGGTATAACTGGTCAAAGAAATTTCGGCGAATTTGTGTAACGATACTGGACTGATTCAGAATCTTGGGTGTCTCCTAATGCGGTTCAGATAAACAACAACCCATAACCCCGGTTTCTTGAAGAAACCGGGGTTCTTCTAACACACATTTCCCTTAATTGAAGGGGAGATCAAGCCGCGAGCAAATCAGTGCCATCTTTTGAGCAATCAGTTATCTAATTTTTGAAATTAGAGAAGACTTTTAGTTACTCAGTAGCTAAGATGATGTCGTCTAACAAGAGAAATGCAACAACTATGCTAACGACGAAAAAACAGAGCAAATTTGTCAACCTCAAAATTTTGCTGGGCTTACCTTTTGTTGTATGGTCGTTAGCAAATATCAGGTTGAATGCTGCAGCACAAGTAGTTCCAGATAGTACTCTACCTATTAATACAATTGTCACTACAAATGGTGCCACTTTTAACATCGATGGTGGCACTAGAGTAGGTAATAATTTATTTCATAGCTTTGAACAGTTTTCCCTACTTACAGGACAAACATCATCTTTCAATAACTCTACTGATATTCAAAATATTATCAGCCGCGTCACCGGCAGCTATATCTCCGATATTGATGGTTTAATTCGCACCCAAGGCACAGCTAACTTATTTCTCATCAACCCTAATGGTATTGTTTTTGGCGCTAATGCTTCTTTAAATATTGGTGGTTCTTTTCTTGCCTCAACAGCCAACAGCATCAAATTTACTGATGGTAGTGAGTTTAGTGCTACCAGTCCTCAAGCACACCCCCTACTTACAGTTAGTCTGCCGCTGGGGTTGCAATATGGGCCGACTAAGACAGGCATGATTACTGTTAATGGCCCAGGAAATAATACAAGTTTGAATCCAGATAACTTTGCTGTAATTACAGACAATAGACCTGTGGGACTTCAGGTACAATCACAAAAAACCCTGGCTTTGGTAGGTGGGAATGTTGCGATCGCAGGGGGTAATCTGACTGCAAAAGAAGGACGAATTGAGCTAGGAAGTGTTGGCACAAACAGTTTTGTCAAACTCAATCCTATTACCTCTGGTTGGGAATTGAGCTATGAGGATGTTAATAGTTTTCAAGATATTAGCCTTTCGCAAGCAGCTTCCCTAGAAGTTAGCGGCAATAGTGGCGGTACTATCAAGTTACAGGGGCGTAATATACAGGTAAAAGATGCCTCTGCGATGTTGGCAAATACTTTGGGTAATGGTTCTGGCGGAACGCTGAACATCAAAGGAGATTCTGTAGCAGTCAGTGGCAGTTCACTATCATCAATTTCTTTTATCACTTATTTATCTACTGATGTGGCTCCAGGAGCCACCGGTAATGGCGGCAATTTATTTATTGATGCCAAAAGTTTACTGGTTGCTGGTGGTGCTCAGATTTCTAGTGGCACCTTTGGTTCTGGTAATGCCGGAACTTTAACAGTTAAAGCCCAAGAAGTAAAATTGACTGGTGGTTCGCGTGTTGCGGGTTCTAGCGGCTTGTTTACACCAGTTGCACCCGAAGCCACAGGTAATGGCGGTAACTTAGTAATTGAAACAGATAACTTATTAATTGATAGTGGCGCACAGGCATTTGCTAATACCTTTGGCTTCGGAAATGCTGGGAATATTCAACTAAACGCGACAAATATACAGTTAATTGGTGCTTCACGGAGTAGGGTTCCTAGTGGCATATTTGCTAATGCAGAATCTGGTACCCAAGGAACTGGCGGTAACATAACTATTAATACGCAAAACTTATATGTTGCTGATGGCGCTAGGATGGCAGTCAGCACCTTCAATTCAAAAAATGGGGGAATTTTAACAGTTAAGGCAAAAGATATAAAGTTAGTAGGAGGCGCAGCTAGTGTAGGTTCCAGTGGCTTATTTGCCAATGTGGAATCAGGAGCCAGGGGTAATGGCGGTCAATTGTTGGTTGATACCGACAGCTTGCAAATGGCTGGTGGCGCACAGATAGCAGCATTAACCTTTGGCTCTGGCAATGCAGGAACTGTGCAAGTGAAAGCAAATCAGATGCAACTAAGTGGTAGTTCTCCAGGAGGGTTACCCACTGGTTTATTAGCAAATGTAGAATCAGGCGCTACGGGTAAGGGAGGCAATTTATTCATTGATACTCAGAGTTTACAGTTGATCAATGGCGCTCAAATTGGCACAGGTACGTTTAGTTCTGGAAATGCTGGAGATTTAACTATTCAGGCAAATGATGTAGAACTCATAGGTAGTTCTAGTAAAGCTCCTAGCCTGATATTCACTACTGTCACTTCCAATGCTACAGGTAACGGGGGAAACTTAACCTTAGATACTGGAACCTTGCGCCTGATAGATGGAGGTCAAATTGCTAGTAGTACTGCTGGCTCTGGAAATGCAGGTAACTTGACAGTTAAAGCTACTGATATAGAAGCTGTAGGGTTTAGCAAACAAGGACGCAGTGGTTTATTTGCTAGTGCTATTCAAGGCAATGGTGATGGCGGTAACTTAGCGATCGCAACTGATAATTTAACTCTTAAGGATGGGGGCATTATTAGTGCTAGTAATTTCCACAGCATTAACTCTAGTATTTCCCCAGGGCAAGGAAAAGCTGGAAATATTCAAATTGCAGCTGGTGCCATTGTACTAGATAACACATCTTCGGAAAATCCTGCTAGCATCACCGCATCTACATTATCTGGCGGTGGCGGTAACATATTTTTAAATGTGCAACAATCATTAACTGCTCGCAATGGTAGTCAAATATCTGCTGACACTAAAGGCAGTGGTGATGGTGGCAGTATTAATATTAATGCTGACTCTCTAGAATTTACAACTGGAGCTTACTTAACTACCAGTACTGCAGGCAAAGGCAATGCAGGTTTAATTAATATTGATGCCCCTTCTATTGTTTTTGATGGCTATAGTAATGGATCATTTACGGGTGCTTTTAGCGAAGCTAAAGCAGAATCACAAGGCAATGGCGGTAATATTCAAGTTACAAGTGATATTTTGAAGTTAACTAATCAAGCTCGCATATCTACTAATAGTGCAGGCTTGGGTCAAGCCGGAAATATTACGATCAACGCCCAACAAATACAAACTAATCAAGGCAACATTGTTGCAACTTCTACTAAAACTGGTGGTGGTAATTTAAACTTAACGAGTAATTTATTGTTGCTCAATAACAATAGTTTAATTAGTACTAGTGTGTTAGATAGTAATGGTGGCGGTGGCAATATTTATATTAATTCTGATTTTGTTTTAGCTCACAATCACAGTGATATTAGAGCTAATGCTGTATTTGGGCCAGGAGGTAATATTCAAATACAAACTCAAGGTATTTTCTTTTCTGTAGATAGCAAAATTGATGCTAGTTCACAATTTGGGGTGAATGGTATTGTCACCATTACTAACTTAGAAACCAGTAAAAATATTGCCAACATAGAATTGTCAGAAGATATTATAGATCCTACTCAACAAATTGCTGCTAGTTGTCGAGGCGATCGCGCTAATAATTTTGTCGTCACAGGAAGGGGTGGATTACCAGAAAATCCTACTGACGCTATCATTGGTAAGACGATTTGGACAGATTTACGTGAGTTGTCTCCAAAAGTAGGAGTAGAGCAAAAAGTAGGAGGCAAAAAACAAGAAGTGTTGCCGCAAATATCTCAAAATACGCCATCCGTAATTATTGAGGCTCAAGGATGGACAATGAATAGTAATGGACAATTAGAGCTAATAGCGAATTCTCCGAATACTATTCCTCCCGTATCTAGCAATTCTGCACCTACTTGCAGTGCTATATAAGAATCCGCTTTGATTTCTGAAATTATTTGCGTAGGGATGGAACAGGAAGAAGAAATATAATAGGATGCGTTAATAACGCATCCTACAAATTGTTTTGCAAATATTCAATTGCTGCTGCTAATTTTGAAGGATATCCTTCAGCAAATCTTTCAAACCACAGCCCTTCAGGTGAAAATTGATCTAATTTAGCTAGCCATTCTTCTGCCTGTTTTTTCAAAGCTGCTAGTTGTTTTGCTTTCAGTTTTTCTTGGCGAATACGTTCTTGCTCTAATTCTTGCTGTCGTTGCAATTCTTCAGCAGCATCGACTTGGGCAAAATCAGCTTTCACTTCGTCCAAAAGGTTATCAATTAGTGAGGCTGCTTTTGGTGATGTTGGAATTGCAGGTTGGGCTATACCTAGCTGAGGCTGTGGCTGTGGCTGAGGTTGAGAGGGTTGTGGTTCCTGATATTCATTTTTGAGTTCAGCTAACAGCTTATCAATGGCATCCATTGTCTGATTCCTGTAAACAAGATTAATACCACTTTATGCCTATACTAGTACAGCGCGGCGTAAATAAACAGACCATTCAAAATCAACAAAACCCTTATTCTGTCTTAATTTTGAATTTTGAATTTTGAATTTTGAATTCCGCCTTGCGGTACTAGTCTCTAGCCCATAGTTCCTTGTCCTGTTTCATCCCTGATTGGTATACAGCAGGAATGATAGCTACTTGGCTTTAGTCATTAATGGCATTTAGTAGCACTTCCGAAAGACTCATGTCTTCCATATCTTCCATTGTAACGGTGTCGCAGATATCAAACTTGGCACCAGCTCCTTGAAGTTCATCATCTAAGACTTTGAGGAAGCGAGTAGCGTTAGCATCTGTACCCACTTGAATGAAAGAAATAGCTAACTCTTCATCGCGATCCATCTTCCGGGAAGCTTCGATGATCACTTTCATGACAGCTTTGCGATCGTCTGGTTCACCATCAGTAACTACTAAAATTGTCTCACCATTGAGCTTAGTTTGATTAGCAGCCTTACGTTTAAAGTAATCATCAGTTGCGTGTTTTAGCACTCCTGCTAAATCAGTAGTGCCCGATGGATCGTTTTCTCGAAAAATTTGTGATACCTTCGCAGATGTCACATTTTCATAGCGTTTGAATTTGCCGGAAAAGACATAAATAGTAATCCCATCTGGGTCAAATTGTTCGCATTTACTAGCTAGGGCTAAAGTTGATTCTTGTGCAGCTAACCATCTGGTTCTACCACCTTTTTGATCGGGGGTAGCCATACTACCGCTTTTATCAATAATTAAAGTGTAATCACGATTGTCTAGCATTTCTAATGTCTCCAAGTATCTAATCAAAATTGAATTAAATAGGGCAGCTAAAGATAATTCGCGAAATTTATGATTTCTCTCTGATGATTAATTGCTATTAGGCTTTTGCTATACATCCGAGAGAAAAATAGTGATTACTCAATCATTTATTGCCTGCATTAATACGTCTGTCAGGCTTATATCTTCTAATTGCTCTAAGGTAATGGTGTCACAAATATCAAATTTAGCGCCAACACTTTGTAATTCATCATCTAAAGCATGGAGAAACTTAGTTGCTTTAGTATCAGCACCAACTTGAATCAGAGAAATTCTTAATTCTTGAGGATTGTCTAATCGCTTAGTGGCATTGATAATTACCTCAAATACTGCTTGGCGATCGCCTGGTGTCCCATCTGTAACAACTAGAATTACTTCGCCTGCTGGCTTGGTTTTGCCCTCAGCCTTACGTTTAAAATAGTTATTAATTGCGTCTTGCAATACACCTGCTAAATTGGTCGTATCTCCAGGGATATTTTCTGTAAAAATTTGCTTAACTTTGGCTGCAGTAACATAGTCGTAGCGCTTAAAGGCTTTGGCAAATAGATAAATAGTAATACCATCTAAGTCGAACTCTTCACATCTAGCAGCTAAGGCAAATGTCGATTCTTGTAATGCTGCCCATCTACTTGTACCATTTTTTTGATCTGTGGTAGCCATGCTAGCACTTTGATCAATAATTAAGGTGTAATCCCGATTTTCTAGCATGGCTAATATCTCCAATCATTGCTCATAATTTATTTAGATAACCCTGGCAGAATTAAATATGATTAATCTGTAATCGCATTCATCAATACATCTGCAAGACTCATATCTTCTAAGTCGTCTAAAGTTACAGTGTCGCAGATATCAAATTTAGCACCAACACTTTGTAACTGGTCATCTAAAGCTTTGAGAAACTTAGTAGCTTGGGGATCTGAACCAACCTGAATCATCGAAATGGCTAATTCTTCATCTCGCTCCATCTGACGGGTAGCATTGATAATCACTTCAAATACGGCTTTGCGATCGTCTGGTTCACCATCCGTAATGACTAAAATTGTCTCGCCATTGGGTTTGGTTTTACCTGCAGCTTTGCGCTTAAAGTAGTTATTGAGTGCGTCTTGGAGTACACCAGCTAAATTTGTTGTCCCAGCCGGATCGTTTTCTTGGAATATCTGCGCGACTTTTGCTGATGTCACATCATCATAGCGTTTAAATCTGCCAGAAAACACGTAAACAGTGATGCCATCAGGGTCAAATTGCTCGCACTTTCTCGCCAAGGCTAAAGTTGATTCTTGGGCTATCTCCCATCTATTTCTACCACCCGCTTGGTCAGGAGTGGACATACTGCCGCTTTTATCAATAATCAATGTGTAATCACGGTCACTCATCATAGTATTCCTTTGATTGTTACCTGTGGTTACTAGTCTAACTGTTGACAAATAGCACGACAGCTGTGGAAGATGCTTTGTAATATTGATTTAAGTAGTTAAAATAATGTATTATTTTATGCTAATGCTACTTAATTAGCACGTAAAAGCTCAATAGTCCGAGCTTTGGTATTGTAGAGCAAAAGTAAAATCAAATTGCAATAGTATAGAGACGTTGAGAACAACGTCCCTAAAATCGCGTCGTTTGACGCGAGGGCAATTCCATTAAGTTTGGGAACTGAACTGATAGCCTTGAAAACACATGCAAGGCATTGCTGCCAAAATTTAAAATCTAAAATCTAAAATTGGTATAATTATTAACCAAGAGATTTTAATACTCCCAGTTCCTGCTGTATAGGCAACACATCTAAAATATCGGTTTGGGAACAGTATTTTAGATCTTCATAACAATCAAGGCGCAGCAAACGTTTGCCGTGACTGGCGTGTTGTAGAAGTCCTAATAAGTTATCTTGCCATTGAGAGTAGAGAGCGATCGCACTGATCGCTTCATCATTACCAGCAATGTCATCTGGTGATAGTTGAGTATGTTGCACAATACTATGGGCGATCGCACCTGCACATACTGTATCTTCTAAAGAAAAACTACCTTCCCAACCAGATCCCACAATCCAGACTGTCTCAGGTTGCTTTTCTAGGAGAAATTTCACTACCGCAGCACGGTTGATCAAGGCTGCTGCTATGACAGTTGGCGCATCTTGTATCCGCTTTAACGCACGTGTACCATTAGTGGTACTGATAAATAAGCGCCTCCCTTGTACAAGTTCTGGTGTGCAATCTAGAGGAGAATTACCCAATTCAAAGCCAGCGACTTTTGCACCGCCACGTTCTCCGGCTCGCAGCCGTTGGAGTGGGGGCCATTTTTCACTGACTTCCATGAGTTGATCTAAATCGCTGAACACTTGTACAGCTTCGCCTCCAGCCGCCAAAACTGTAGCCATTGTGCTAGTAGCTCGCAGAACATCGACTGCGATCGCACATTCTGGGGCTTGATCTGTTGGAGTCAATTCCGGGGTGTGATAAACAAATAGCTTCACGTTTTAGATAAGCCTGATCTAATGCTGCCGAGATAACATTCTAACTACTTGGTGTCATCTAATTGATGATGAATTGGCTAAGAAATCTCCACAGTGAATCATTGAGTATACTCTATGAATACCATTATGGGTTTCTCTATACACTTATACTCAGAGCCTGTTTGGGCTGTTTTTGCTGTGGATTTTCACTGTTGAAACTGAGTCAAGGAGCCAGCAATTTCCAGTTGGAGGAACGCCAAGTTGCTGTATCCCCTGATATCCTCACAGTAAATCTGTTCTATAATCTGCAAATACCTGGATAATTTTATTTACCTGTAGCGATTAACAGTTATCTGTAATAGATGCTGTTCTTAGGCTGGAATGCAGTCATGACGAGGAATGCACTATGTCACATAGCTCAGGGTTGTATATTCTACTAGTCAGCGTTCATGGGTTAATTCGGGGTCACAATTTAGAATTAGGACGAGATGCTGATACAGGCGGGCAAATAAAATATGTGGTGGAACTTGCTCAAGCCTTAGCGAAACACCCTCAAGTTGAACGTGTAGACCTAGTTACTCGTTTAGTTAACGACCCAAAAGTCAGTCCTGACTACGCCAAACCTGTAGAAGTTCTTTCTGACAAAGCTCAAATTATTCGTCTGAACTGCGGCCCGCGTCGCTATCTCCGCAAAGAAGTTCTTTGGCCTCATTTGGATAACTTCGCAGATGAATTACTCAAACATCTGCGTCAAATTGGTAAATTACCTCATGTAATTCACACCCATTATGCCGATGCAGGATATGTTGGTTGTCGGGTGGCGGGGTGGTTAGGTATCCCCCTAGTGCATACTGGTCACTCCCTGGGACGTGTGAAACAACAACGATTGTTAGAACAGGGAACTAAGCCGGAAGTCATTGAAAATTATTTTCATATGGCTACCAGAATTGAAGCGGAAGAAACTACTCTTGCTAGTGCAGCATTAATTATTGCTAGTACTAATCAAGAAGTTACACAGCAGTATGGCATTTACGACCACTATCAGCCGCAACGGATGGTTGTCATTGCGCCAGGAGTAGCACTCGAACGCTTCTACCCAGTTCCGGAAAATTGGCAGGAACCGCCTATTTATCAAGATTTGCAGCGATTTCTCCAAGACCCGCAAAAGCCGATGATTATGGCGCTTTCCCGTCCAGCGATTCGGAAAAATGTTGGTACTTTGGTGAAAGCCTATGGGGAAGATCCACAGTTGCGTCAGCTCGCGAATTTAGTTTTGGTTTTAGGTAACCGAGATGACATCACTACGATGGAATCAGGGCCGCGTCAGGTACTCACAGAAATTTTCCAGTTGATAGACCGTTACGACCTTTACGGTTATATCGCCTATCCCAAACACCACGGTGCTGATGAAGTACCAGAACTCTATCGATTGTTGGCAAAAACCCGGGGAGTCTTTATTAATCCAGCATTAACTGAGCCATTTGGTTTAACTTTAATTGAAGCTACAGCTTGCGGTGTACCCATTATTGCCACATCTGATGGTGGGCCAAGGGATATTCTCGCAGCTTGTGATAATGGTCTGCTCATCGATCCCCTCGATATTAAACAGATTCAAGATGCTTTGCGAACAGCATTAACTGATACCGAAAAATGGCAGGGTTGGTCTAGTAATGGCTTAAGTCGGGTACGTGACAATTTCTCTTGGGATACCCACGTAGAGCGCTATCTGGAAAATGTGCGTCAATTACCGCAAAGAAGAGTCCAATCTTTACTCAGTCCTTTTCGGCAAGGGCCAGCTAGTAACATCACTGATTGGAACATTCCGGAAACAAACCGCTTACCCACTGCCGATCGCTTTTTGGTGTGTGAAATTGATAATACTCTCTTAGGTGACCCAGAAGCACTACAACAGTTAATTGAGCGATTAAATAATGAGGGTCACACCACTGGAGTAGGTATTGCGACTGGACGCAACCTCGACAGCGCCTTAGAGATGCTAGAGGAATATCGCTTTCCTATGCCAGATTTGCTCATTGTCTCCACAGGTAGCGAGATTTACTATGGCCCCCAGGTAATTCCGGATATGAACTGGCAAAGACATATTAGCTATCGTTGGCAACCAGACGCAGTGCGCCAAGCAATGGCAGAACTACCAGGAGTGATGCTACAACCCTCAGAAGGTCAAGGTAAGTTCAAGATTAGCTACTTTATTGATGAAGAAAAATCTGTGAGCTACCGAGAAATTATGCGTCATTTGCGACGGCATAAGCTCCATGTCAAAGGTATTTATAGCCACAATATGTATCTCGATTTGGTTCCCATCCGCGCTTCTAAAGGCGATGCCATCCGTTATTGTGCTTTGAAGTGGGGATTGCCAATCAAACGCTTCTTAGTCGCAGGTGCGTCAGGAAATGATGAATCGATGCTTGCAGGTAATACTCTAGCTGTCGTTGTGGGGAACTACAGTCAAGAACTGGAAAAGTTGCGTAGCTATCCACAAGTTTATTTTGCTCAGGGAGATTATACTTGGGGCATTTTGGAAGCTTTGAATCACTACGACTTTTTTGGGACTTTATCTCAGACAGAATCGGAAATGAACGCACAAATCGACTTGGTAGTGCAAAGAAGGGAAGAGCTAGTTACAGAAGGGGCCTGACTTTCTTAGAACAGCGTAAGAAAAAACAATTCTTCCCTCTGCTAATACCAATTCACGAAATTATTTGAATCTCATTCTCAGTGGTACTTTGACATCAATAAAAATGCAGAAAAATTGTTTTTCACGGAAGTGTGGTTATTTTTGACTTGACCTTATCTGTTAAATGTGAATATACTATTACGGGTATTTACTCTAGCTTGTATAAGAATCTTCTTTCATTTTTGAAAGCCAGAGTACATTTGTAAGTTTTTCTTTTCTGTTGGCTGCTACTTGTTGGTTGTTCCCTAGCTTCATAAGTAATTTTGCAATTCCTGCACGGATTGCTATAAAAACTCAAATTTTTGAGATGACTTCACTTTAGGTCTACTTTTTCTGTAGAAAAGTAGCCAAAACTGTAATTTTGTCCAACATTCAGTACTTCAGAAAAACAAATGTCGGTTACATCTTTAATAAGTCTTAAGATTCACCATGATCTGATTAATCAAGATGGTGCAGATGTCATTCAAGGATTAAATCAAGTTCCCAAAAAATTACCGCCAAAGTATTTTTACGATCATCGCGGTTCAGAATTATTTGAACAAATTTGTGAACTACCAGAATATTATCCAACCCGCACAGAAGCCTTAATTTTAAAGAAATGTGCCGATGAAATTGCTCAAATTACAGGTGTTTGTGAACTAGTAGAATTAGGTAGTGGTAGTTCTACAAAAACACTGTTTTTGTTAGATGCTTATCAAAAAATTGCTAAGTATTGTCAATATATACCTATCGATGTGAGTGGAGGAATCCTCAAATCTACTGTCCTCAATCTCAAGCAAAAATATCCGACATTTTCTATCAATGGATTAATAGCAACCTACGAACAAGCATTAGTCAAGCTAGAATCTACATTCGCCTATAGGCGGATGATTTTTTTCTTAGGTAGTTCTCTGGGTAACTTTGAGCCACAAGATTGTCATGCATTTTTAAAACAAATTTCAAGGACATTACAAATAGGCGATTACTTTCTTTTAGGGATTGATTTGCAAAAACCCAAAGAAATTTTAGAGCCAGCTTATAACGACAGTCAGGGAGTAACAGCAGCTTTTAATTTAAATATGCTCTCGCATTTAAATTGGCGTTTTCAGGGTAATTTTGATATCGACTTATTCACCCATCAAGCTATCTATAATCAAGCTGATTCTCAAATTGAAATGTATCTCCATTGTCAACAAAAGCATTGGGTGAATCTAGAAATTTTAGATTTAAAAGTCGCCTTTGAAGCAGGTGAAAGTATTCTCACCGAAATCTCGCGGAAGTTTGATTTAGCAAATATGCAAAAACAACTGGATATGCAAGGGTTAAAAACAGTAAAAACTTGGACAGATCCACAGCAATGGTTTGGCTTAATTCTTTGCCAAAGAGTTTAATTTACCTGCAATCAATATAAGGTTTAGTTATTTTTTTGATGAGGAATAAATAAAAGTTTTAGCGAGCGCCTAAATATTGAACTTGCAAACTGTTCCTTCAAGAGTGCCAATATGACACAGCAAAATAACTCTGCGTTTATCTCCCATACTGCACCCTCGACTATGACAAACAAGAAGCGTCCGACAATTGGGCTGATTGAACCGCCCGCAACAGGACTTTACGATGCAGACGGCAAAAATTGGACTTCTTTATATAGACATCGCTCTTTAATTAGTAAGCAAGTATTGTTAGCTGACTTGCAAGCTGGTGGATTTGATGCCCGCTTGGTCAACCTCAGAGATGACAATTATAGTGAAGAGTTTGGAGAGATTGTCTGGAAAGGGATGACCCTGCGGAAAACATACGTCGGGGGTAAAATTTCCGCCCTCGACCCCGAAGCATTCGACGCTTGGGGTATTACAGTCAATTTCTCCCAAGACCGCCAAGTCAGTTGTATGTTGATTGAGCATTTAGCCAAAGGCGATCGCCCCATTGTGGTTGGCGGTTCGGATGCGCTAGCGGAACCACACCACTACTTCAAAGCTGGCGCAACAGCAGTGGTTCAGGATAAATCCGGCGGAGCAAACTGGGCGATTTTCGACTATGTACTGGGAAAAACTCCAAGAGAAGAACTCACAGGTGTGATTCTCGCCGATGGTCAACAATATCCTCGCAAAACTAAAGCCAAAAGTCCTGATGAGTGGGCGCTACCCTCTTTGGAAGTAGCAAAAGAATGCTTAGGGACACTCCCCAACGTCCAAGGATTTGTACCTGTTGGTTCCTTAGTTGCAGACATTGGATGCGATCGCACCTGTGATTTTTGCATGACACCCACCTACGGGACTGGCTTTCGCAGAATGTCTCCAGCTACAGCCCTGAAATGGTTAGAGATTCAGAAACAGGCGGGGGCTGTGTCGATCAATATCGGTTCCGATCAATTCCTCGCCCGTGGATTGTTCCCTGGAGGACGAGAGGAGATATTGGAAATTACCAATGGGGCGCGGGAGATGGGAATCACTCTCATGTGGCCCAATGGTTTAGAACTGCGGAAAACAACTCTCGGTGCTGGACGCAACTATGAAAGCAGCGACCTCCGACCAGATGAAGAACTAATTGCAGCCTTGTTTGGTTGGGACGGTAAAGTTGGTTGTCCTTTGGCTTATATACCGGCTGAACGTCCTGTTTTTGGACGAGAAGCTTATAAGAAACTGCTACCTTGGCAGGAGCATTGTACATTGATGAAATCTGTAGTTAGCACTGGTATACCAGTTGTTACTTATGGCATCATTATCGGGCTACCAGATGATGACCATGATGACTTGTTGCGTCTGGAGGAAGCTATTTCGGAACTGGTGGATGAACTAGTAGAAATTAACCCAAAATTAGAATTTCAAACTTCCTGCTACAGCATTATTCCCTTACCCGGAACTCCGCAATCTTGTAACTTACGTAAAACAGGAATGCTGCAGTTTGAAGATACTTGTCTTTGGGGGGTATGGACAACTACTTCCAATACTCGTCATCTTACTTACGAAGAAGTTTCTGATTGGCAAATTCGTCTGTCTAATATTCGCAGAGCGCCATCGGCATTTACCAACTATAACGGCGAATATTCCGCGATGGTGAGTACAGCTTCCTCCAACGACTCCAAGATTGTGTTGGGAGTTTGAAGTAAATATCATGGGGCATGGGGCATTGGGCATTGGTGTCAACTTAAGCTAAAAGCTATATAGGGCAGGCGTTGTACAAATACCTCGCGCCCTCATCCCCTAACCCCTTCTCCCTCAGGGAGAAGGGGAACTAAATCTCTTGCTCCCCTCTCCTGGTGGGAGAGGGGCTGGGGGTGAGGGCGAAACCTTGCAGCCAAGCGGGTTTCACATTAAGTTGACACCAGTGGGCATTGGGCATTTCTTATGCCCGCGAAATCTAGGATATATCTGGTGGGGGTATGATCCCTGACTCACAGGATGTTATGGGGTTGACGACGTAATCTAAATAATGCGATCGCACCGGGAAAACCTGATTTTTTAGTAGTCTGCCAAAGTTGTGTTGACAGTCAGGGGAAAGGGTAAGGGGAAAAGAGTAAAGGTTTAAAACCCTTCCCCTTTGCCCTTTGCCCTTTTCCCAATCTACATCTGTCAATATTTGTGTGTTGAACTACTAGTTTAGACTTGTTGCATTTGAATTGTGAGAATGACTGTGGTTGTAAAAATTCTGGGTATTCGCCAAGTTAAAAGCGATCGCCTGATTTTTTCAATTACTTCATGTTCTTTTAGAGAAGACAACTGCTCATCAAGCACTACCTGTCTCACCCTTCCTTTGCTAATTTGCAACTCAAATACTAAATTGCCAGTGAAAATTGTAGAGAACTGAATTGATTGTAAATGTTGAGTAAGCAGAGAAAGCATTTGTTGATCCAATCCTGAGATACTCACAATTTGCGGACGATAAACAGGTGCAATTTCTGAGAGTTTCTCTGCCAATTCTTCCAACTCTGCATCTGTGGTTCCAAAATTTCCTCCACCTGGAATTGGGTAATTACTTTCCTTTTTAGCCTTTTTCTTTTCTACTTTAAATAAATCCATCACGTCAAAAGATGGTTTTGCCATTGGTGGCATTTCTGCCATTGGTACAGGGGGAGATATGGGGGCTGGGGCTGATTGAGCCATAGACTCAGGTCTTCTTCGGCGTTGCAGAAACTCAGGTGCAGTAGACGGAGTACTGATCATTGGTGCTACAGCACTACCAAATATGCCCTCATAGCTAATACCTTCAGGCATTTCTACAGGTACTTGCACAGAAACAGAAGCTTCGCTGGGATTAACACGCACATCATCGCTGACGGCAACGAAGGCTGTATATTGCGATAACAGTTGATAGGTAAGGGCTGTATCCGTAACAGCTTCAACGCCTAGCTTAGTTTCACCAATCACCATCTGATTCATCAAATCTTTGATGCGGGAACGACCCCAAAGTTGAGCGATCGCAGGATTACCTGTGGCTGTAAAATCCAGTTGGAAGGTGTGTTGGTAGCGCGTACCACCCGCAGCAATGCCAGTAATATGCAATTTTCCTGCACGGCTGTCTGGTTTGCGCCCAAATAGTACTAACGGCTGTTCTGCAAATAAATCCGGTGGTATGGAAGGATACATTACTGGGGATGCACCATCACCTTCCCATTGCAAGTTGATGTTGGCGAGGACAGGATTGTTAATCTGGCGGAAGAATTTTTCCACTACTTGATCAGTTGGTTCATCATAGCGAATTACACGCGCCATACCTCGTCCTAATTCCGCAATGCGATTGAGTAAGAAACGATTCACCGAACTACCTGCACCAAAGCTGTAGAGGCGGGTTCCTGGTTTGAGATGGCGTTGCACTTCTGCCAAAATTTGGTTTTCGTTGCCGATATAGCCATCGGTTAGTAATACAATACTCCGCAAGCGTCCGGGATCAGTAACAGGGAAGTTCAACACTGCACGAATCCCGCGTAACATTTCTGTTCCGCCACCCGCATTTAATTGATTGATGTAATTAATTGCTAAGGCGCGATTTTGCTGGGTATTGGGGAGGGGAACAGGTGAAAGTTGCTGAGTAGTATCAGAAAAATCAATAATGCTGAAAGTGTCGTCAGGATTCAACCCATTAATAAAACGCCGCATCAATTCCTGACATTGCATTAACGGTGCGCCACTTTGAGAACCGGAGGTGTCAATCAGAAACACCATATCTTTAGGAACCAGCTGTTCTGGGCGATACTGGATAGCTGGAATTAAATAAACGGCAAAGTGTCCACCTCTTTCGTCGTTTTGAGTGAGTAAAGTTGCTTGCGTGCTTTTGCCTGCTACTTGGTAGCGTAAAATCAAATCTTTGTTGGGAATTGTATCTCCACCTGCCAGTTTTACTTTTACTCGTTGTCCCTCATAGGCGATTTGGATTTGGTGAGAAGGTGAGGAAATATCTTGAATTTCCACCCCCGCATCAATTTCTACCGTGACATTAATATCATGGCGAGAGCGAGTACCCGCAGGTAAAATCGGTGCATTCAAGCGCGAAGCATCTGGTACTAAGTCAGTATCTTGATTTTGCAACATCGGTGCAGCCGCCGAACCGCCACCTTGGGTATTGTCTTCAATGGTTGTTCCGGGAATGTAACGCGGCCCCACCACCATAGGAAATACAAACTCGTAATTTCCCGCCGTAAATTTTAGGCTTTCGGTGTAGCGAATAATCACATCAATTTGCTCACCGGGTTTGATATTAGCGAGGGATTGAGTAAAAATATTATCTCTTTCCTGTTCCAGCAGCCCAGCCGTGCGTCCTTGTTGTTTAGCTTGCTCGTAGATTTGCTGTGCTTCTTGGCGCTTTTTAATACTACCTTGAATAGTGCGATCGCCAATGCGAATCAGCATATCATCAACAGCAGCCTCATCAGGCAACGGAAATATATAAACAGCTTCTAATGTAGTTGTGAAGGGATTTTCAAAGCTTTGGGTAACTTCCACCCGCGAGATATTGCCCGCTACTTGCGCTTGTACTTCCGTGTGCTTAAGGGGAAAAGCAATTTGCTGTTGATTGGAAGTTTGAATATATAAGCCACCAGCTTGGCGTTCTAAAGTTTGAGTCATATAAATTACCTACCGCTATTTATTTCCTGTCTCTAGCGTAGGTAAGTTTATTGGGCAAAAGTGCTCACCTTTGTGCTCACTATATGCTCAGATGGTGTTTTTGGGCATGGGGCATTGGGCATGGGGCATGGGGAAGAGTCACCAATGCCCCAATACTGCTCGGTTAAGGATTTTCAACTCGGAATTTAGTTTGGGGAAATGGTGCAAGGGTAAGGGTTAAAGGTTTTTTCTAGCCCCTTTTCTCCTTCACCTTTTGCCCTTAACCGACAAGTATTGACCAATGCCCAATCCCATTTAGGTAAGCTAGTAGTTAATTTAATTACGAATTACAAACTACGAATTACTAATTATTTGCTTAGTTCTGAGCGTGCTTACCTATAACCTGAGCAAAATCTGGCACTGCGTCCTCAACATATTGCTTGGCAGAACCGCGAAACTTGTCATAAGTTCCGCGAACAATGGAGCGAGTACTCTTTTGTACCCTCTGATCGGTAACACTCAGCAGTGCATCAGCTGCGCGAGAGCGGCTTTCAACCAAGTAATCTACCGGATCGCCTTTCTCTACCCCTTCACTCCAGATAGGATCGATTGCTGTAAAGCACTGCGGTAGCAGCTGCTCAACAACGTAAGGGATATATCCTGGTTTAACCCCCTTAAGTGCAGCAAAGGCAGTTTTGAGGGCCATACCACCTAAACCTGACTTTGAAGCAATCTGTTTTTCGATCATCGTGCAGCAGTCATCCACAAGCAAATCTTTTTTGTTTGGGTTCAAGAGTTCTTCGCTCAATCCCATTTAAGTCCTCCTAAATTTCACACTACTTAATTTTTATTCAACTATTTTTTTTAGCGACCAGGAAAATACAACCTAGGATAGGATGTCTAAAATCCTACTAAGCGCACCCAGAAATTCTAAACGAATTCCTGGGTGCGTTGCCATACACAAGGTATGAAAAAGACAATTAACACTTCAAGTTAAATTGATCAATTCCGGATATTGATATTTAGAAGACAAAGGAGAAATTACGAAATCGTCTTTACGCCTTCCCCATTACCTTTTCCCCTGAACATATCAAGAGCTAGCTTTCATGTTCTTGAGGATTAGTTACATTTTTGTCGGTTTCCAGTAGACGAGAAATAAATACGTCTGGTTTTCTGCTAACAACAGACTGAACTTTATCAATCGCAATTACTTCACTGATTTTGACAATCATTTCCCACAGAGTATCCTCCTCTGTCTCTTTGTTGTAAGTTCTGTGCTTGAACCACAACAAATCATCCCAAACTCCGATAACTGTGGCGAAATACCATTTATCTCTAATTAATACCCAGATTTCTTGTTCTAAATAGGTCTGTAGGATGGATTTCACAATGGTTGAGATAATGAAAAGACATTGCGCTCCAGATTACACGGATGTTACACGGTGTTGCTACAGTAAAAATACGTAATTAGCAAGTACAAAATCACCTATTCCTGAAGAAATAAGCCTTTAGAGTCTCTATTTTATTCCTTACATGGCAGAGGCTACATCTTTTCCAAATGTTAATTGCTTATGCATCTAGTGTGTAGATTAGAACCTCTGTTTGGGGATTGGAGACTGGGGACTGGGGAACTCGGGGCCCCCTCTGGGGATAACTACCGTGTATACACATCTTGGTTTGGGAATCAAATTGACGCACAAGAACGAAAATTTATTTTTTAAATCCTTGATTTTCCGTTAAATGCTTATCAATAAGTTAGGACTATTGACAATCTAATTGATAATCTCAAAACCTTACCTACTAAGGCTTGCATCTTATGCGGCAAGGATTTTAGGACTTGTGTATACACCGTAGCTGGGGATAAGGGGTAATGGGGACTGGGAAGATGAGGGGAAAAGAGGAGAAATCCCCATTACCAATTACCAATTACCAATTACCAATTACCCATTACCCATTACCAATTACCGATGCCCCATGCCCAATGCCCCATGCCCCTCTATTTGGTATTACTTTAATAACAGAATGAAGTGACTGAAGCTGAGGTGTTTATGGCGGAAGCTAAAAACGTACTAGGAACCAATCTGGAGATTTGCTGTACTTCTCCGATGACTGGTTATTACCGAGATGGGTTGTGCAATACAGGCGGACAAGATTTTGGGATGCACGTTGTATGTGCTCAAATGACAGCAGAATTTTTAGAATTTACTAAATCTCAAGGAAACGATCTCAGCACGCCTGTTCCTCAATTTAATTTTCCCGGATTGAAGCCAGGCGATCGCTGGTGTTTATGTGCAGCTCGTTGGCAAGAAGCGCTAGAAGCTGGCGTTGCTCCCCCAGTTGTACTTGCATCAACTCATTCTCGAGCTTTAGAAGTCTGTAATTTAGACGATATGAAGAAACACTCTCTAGCGGAAAAATAAGGGATGGAGGATTAGAGAAAGGCTTATTTAAATTGGCAGCTGAATGCTGAACTCGCTGCCTTTACCCAACTCAGACTGCACTTCTAGGCTGCCACCATGTTTTTCTACCACAATTTGACGGGCGATCGCTAATCCTAAGCCTGTACCTTTACCTACGCCTTTAGTGGTAAATAAATGGTCGAAGATTCTCGCTTTGATATCTTCGCTCATTCCCTTACCATTATCTGCAATCGAGATGAGAACTTGATTTTCTCCCATTGCCGTGCGAATCGTGATTTTTTGCGGATGGGCTGCTATTTCTTGATAAGATTGATATTTCGCCATCTCATCGAACATATCAATGGCATTAGCCAGGATATTCATAAATACCTGATTTAATTGACCTGGAAAGCATTGTATTTCTGGTAACTGACCATATTCGGTAATTACTTGAATGGCGGGACGGAAATCATTAGCTTTCAGGCGATATTTCAAAATCAGTATTGTGCTGTTGATACCTTCGTGCAGGTTAGCCCTGACTTTATACTCAGTATCAGCACGGGAGAAGGTGCGGAGGCTGGTGCTGATAGACTGAATGCGATCGCTTGCACCTTGCATGGAATTAAGTAATTTTGGTAAATCTTCACTGAGATATTCTAAATCAATGTCTTGAGCCTTTTCTTGCACAGGTGGAGCAGCATCGGGATGATATTGTTGATATAGGGCGATATAGTCGAGTAAATCCTGGACATATTCTTGGGCATTATTAATACTGCCATTCAGGAAGCCGATGGGGTTGTTGATTTCGTGGGCGACACCGGCGACTAAGTTACCCAAAGATGCCATTTTTTCACTCTGAACTATTTGCAGTTGCGATTGTTCGAGTTTTTGGGCGTAGGTTTGTGCTTTTTGATAAAGTCGGGCATTTTCTAGAGAAATCGCCGCCTGAGTGCAGAGGAAGTTAAGCACGAAAATGCGATCGCTAGTAAATACGCCGCTAGTTGAGCGATTTTTTAAGGATACAATGCCAATTAATTGTCCGTGGCTAATAATTGGCAAGCATAACAAACTCTTTGGTTGTTGACGAATCAGATATTCATCTATAACGGGTAAATCCGTTTTGAGATTGTCAATCGTTACGATTTGTTGCGTGTTCTTGACATACTGAATCAATTTCACAGGTAGATTAGGATTACCATCGAGTGGTTCTGAACAAAGTTGTGTAGTTTCTGGTGTAGCTATAGCGACAACTTGCCATTCACCATCGCCATTAGGACAGATTAAAGCACAGCGATCGCCCCCGGAGTTTTGTAAAATAATTTTTGTGAGTTGATGTAGTAAATCATCAAGTTGTAGAGTGGCAGATAGACTTTGAGAAGCTTTGATCATAGTGGCAATATCAATAGCGTTATTGATGTTTGTGTTATGACCCAGGCTAGATTCTGAGGTATTCAGGGAAATATCTTGTGTAATTGTGCTTGTCAAGCTTTCCCACAGGTTCAGGGGTTGGGAAACTGGCTGCAGAATTGGGCGCAGTAAATGGGGATAGCGATGTTCTAGATCGTTACTTTTTGCTTTCGCTCCCCAACGAGCATAGCAGTAATAAGCTTCCTGCATATAGACAGCAGCAATTTTTTCTTTGCCCCAACCAAGGTAAAATTTAGCAGTAAGTTCATTAGCGATCGCTTGTTCTGGGATATAGCCATTTTCTTGAGCTAAAGAAATAGCGCGATCGTAGAAATCTATTGCTTGTTGTGGATGTCCTAAAACACGCTGTTCTTCAGCACAAATCAAATCGTATCGGTGCTGGCAATTCATAGGTGCATAGGTAGCCCAATTTTGCAGCTTTTCTTTCGCATCCGCAATTAATAACCATAACTCATCTGTCTGAGAATTTGCTGATAACTGGGTGAAACAGGCTAAAGCTGTATAAAAATACAGTGTTGGTACATTCAACATCCCAGTACCGCCGCCAGCATTTAGCTTTGCTTGTTGACAATGATAAAATGTCTGGTCATGGCACTCAAATAAATAGGTTAAAGTTACTTTGCACATATGGAAATGCCATAACCCCGTTTTGTCGTTGGCTTTTTCCAGATTGGCTAAAGTTACCCCTTCATCAAAAATTGTGCCTCCTAATTTAATTGGGTTCTCACATTTTCCTAAGAGATTGGCAACGGTTTGATGGACGATATGCAAATAGCCTAAAAGTGCTTGTTGTTTGATGTTTGCCAAGCCTATGCTGTAAGCCTGACATTCTGTTTCTAAGGCTGTGAGTTCTTTACCGACAAAATAAGCATGAAAGGCGTAGGTATAACCAGAATAGCCAGCATAAGCAAGATCGCCAACTTTTAGTCCCAGGGTATAGGCTTCTTGTAATGGTTGTAAAGTTGTCGCCGCATTTTTCACCCAGTGAACAGTAAACTTATTGGTCATGTATAAAACTTTAGCGGCATATTCCTGATTATTAAATTTATCTAATAACTGTAAAGCTAATTGACCAAATTCATAACCTGTTTTGATATCACCAACTACAGCACAAAGTAATAATCCGTAAACCACATATCCAAAGCTGGAGGCGGGAATATTACCGTGGGTGACGGATAGCTGCACCTGCTGACAGCAAATCAAGGGATACAGGGGTGGAGATGCTAAGTATGTAGTTGGGCTAATCTTAACTAAGATTTGCAGCAGTGCTTGGAATTGAGGCGAAGTCATCACAGGTAAGTTTAACAGCTCATCTGTGGAACGTCCTGCTAATTGCTGTCGGGTTTGCTGGAGAAAATCAGCAAAATCTTGTTTATTCGGCTGACTGGGAAATTCAATCCCAAAAGATTGGAGAAAGTTTAAACCCGTGGTTAAAGCTTTGGTAAATTCACCAAGGCTTGTGTAAGCATCGATTTTAATTTCATATACCTTGGCAGCATCTAACAAAGTACGAGCTTGTTGCAAGACAATTTCCGCCAAAGTTTCCATGTGTGCCAAATCGGTATTGAGATAAGCAGCTTCAGCCGCGCTACTGTAGCAAGCTAATGCCAAATCGTACTGAGTTTGCCAGCTATCACTTGGTAGTAAATCGCAGGCATATTTTAAGCAATAGGTAGCAGTATCGTAGGCAGTGGTAGCGATCGCTTTTCGTCCGGCTCTTAAATTTAGCTCTACTAGCCTTGCTTGCTCTAGGGTATCATTGATCAGCGTACAGCCAATATTCAATTGGTTGACGATATCAAAAATTTGCTCCTCTAATTGTTCAGCAGATGTATGGTTTAATAAGTGACGACCAATGCTCAGATGTACAACCTGTTTCTCTTGTTGGGGAATCAGGGAATAAGCAGCTTGCTGGACGCGATCGTGTAAGAATTTGTAAGCAACGCTAATCGCATCAGTATAGTTATCATTTAAACCATCCCCTTGAAAAAACTTGTAGGTTTCACTGATGGGTAAAATTAATCCTTCCTGCAACCCTTGCCACAAGTCAGTTGCTACCTGCTGCGGCAATTTTTCCGAGACAATGGCGAGAGTATTCAAGTCAAATTGATTACCAATACAAGCTGCCAGTTTGAGGATATTTTGAGTCTCATCAGGTAATTTTTGCAACTGCTTGGCCATGAACTCTACCACATCATCGGTTAATGCAGCCTCGCGTACCTGAGTAATATTACATTGCCAATGTCCAGCTTGAATATTAAAGGTGATGAATTGCTCTTGATGCAGAGTTTTGAGAAATTGTGTGGCAAAAAAGGGATTCCCTTGGGTTTTTTGATAGACTAATTCTGCTAGAGGTTGTGCCAAGGTTTCAGCACATTTGAGCATATCTGCCACTAATTGATTCAGGCTACTTCTACTCAAAGATGCTAAAGTAATTCTGTTGATTGTAGCTTTTACTTTGCTGACTTCGTTTAAAGTCAGCATTAACGGATGTCCGGGAAATACTTCGTTATCCCGATAAGCCCCAATCAGCAGTAAATACCCCTGTTCCCTCTCACTCATCAACAACTGCATCAATTTTAAAGATGCAGAATCTGCCCATTGCAAGTCATCCAAAAACATCACCAAGGGATGTTCGGGAGTGGTAAAAACTTGAGTAAACTTCTGGAACAGCAAATTAAACCGATTCTGCGCCGCCGTACCCGATAGTTCTGCTACAGGTGGTTGTATACCAAGAATACATTCCAATTCCGGGATGACATCAATAATTACTTGGGCATTATCTGCCAAAGCCTCAAGAATCCTGGCTTTCCATGCTTGTAGTTGGATATCCGATTCTGAAAGCAACTGTCCCATTAAATCCCGAAATGCTTGGACAAATGCAGAGAAGGGGATATTACGATTATACTGGTCAAATTTACCTTTAATAAAATAGCCTCTCTGGCGGACGATTGGTTTATGAACTTCATTGACAACCGCCGTCTTACCAATTCCAGAGAAACCAGCTACTAAGAGTAATTCTGAGTTACCACTGCTGACTCGCCCAAAAGCATCTAATAGTGTCTGAACTTCTGCTTCTCGCCCATAGAGTTTTTCGGGGATGGAGAAGCGATCGCAAATATCCCGTTCCCCAATGATAAACTGTTGAATATGTCCTGTTTGGTTTAACTGTTCTAAGCAAATTTCCAAATCATATTTTAAGCCTAAAGCACTTTGGTAGCGGTCTTCGGCATTTTTACACATTAACTTAGCGACAATTTGCGCGATCGCTTCTGGTATTTCTGAATTAATTTCGTCTATCCTGGGTGCAGGTTTGGCAATGTGACTATGCACCAGTTCTAAAGGATCGTTACTAGTAAAAGGTAATTCTCCCGTCAACAATTCAAACAACGTCACACCTAGACTATAAAAGTCTGTACGGTAGTCAACGCCCCGATTCATCCGCCCGGTTTGCTCTGGTGCAATATAAGCTAATGTGCCTTCTAATACATTGGGGTGCTTGATTTCTTCGTTTTCTTTCGGTAATAGGGAAGCGATACTAAAATCAATTAATTTGACTTGTTTGGAATCTGGATGAATTAGGATATTTGCGGGTTTAATGTCCTTATGAATTACCCGATGCTGATAAAGCTCATGAAGAATATCGGCTAGTTGCAGCGCGATCACCAATAAATCTAATAAACTTAATTTATGAGTTTGTGTATATTTTGATAACGCTATACCGCCAAAATCCTCCATTACCAGTGCATAGCCATTGCCATAAGGTAAGAGACAATCGGGGCAAATCACACCAGGAAGATGAAGATTTTTAGCGATTGTGTATTGATTACGAAAACGTAACAAGTCATGGAAGCTGGGATAATCTTGTTGCAGCAATTTAATCACTACAGGACGCTGGCTTAACTCTTCCACTCCTCGATAAACTTTTGTCCGATTACCCACATAAAGTTGTTCTAGAATTTCATAGCCTGGTAACAGGGGTAATGGATGTGTGTCGGTATTGTTTGCCAGTCTCATAGCCTGAAACAGTATTTTATAGGAAGTTGTTATCCAGCTTATACTTCCCTAAAATTTGCCAAATAAAACGATTTTTTAATAAAGAAAAGAATAAATTTTTTGGCTAATTTATTGGTAAAAGCAAGATAATAAATTTTCAATTCCTATCCTTAACATATAAAGCAAAATATATTTTAAAGGTTTTTTCTTTCCCTTTTACCATTCCCCTTTTCCCCCTTAACCGACAACTATTGGGTGGAAACTTTAGTGTTTTCTTCGCCTTTTCCCCCTTAACCCAAAACTAAGGCAGTATCTTGACAACTCCGCGTTAAGGATTGTATCGTTATATATAACGAGCGTTCGATATAAATAAGCTCACTTATGCCCAAAATTGTTGATCATGAACAATACCGTAAGGAACTGCTCGGCAAGTGCTTCGATTTATTTGCCCAAAAAGGTTACAGTGCCATCACTATGAGGCAAATTGCTCAAGGTTTAAAGGTTTCTACTGGGACGCTGTATCACTATTTTCCCAGTAAACAAGCTTTATTTGAGCAATTACTAGAAGAAATTTGTCAGCAAGATGTGACGCTAGCATTAGCAGAGTTAGGAGAAAAAAAATCAATACCAGAGTCGATGGAAGTATTGGCAAGATATTTAGTAAAAAACGAAGATTATTTTATTAAGTGGACTTATATCTGGGTTGATTTTTGTCAGCATCAAGATTCTAAAACTATCCAAAGTAGCGGTGTATTGAAGCGTACTAATCAACGATATCAACAAGCTGTTTATGAGTTCTTAGGTATTCAAGATCCGGTTTTGGCTTCCTTTGTATTGAGTTTTGTCAATGGTTTAATTCTGGAAAAATTATGGGGTGATGAAAATATTGATTTTCATGAACAATGTGCATTGTTGGGGAAAATGTTGATGGGGTATTTGGTGGTTGGGGAGGGGTAATGGGTAATGGGTAATGGGGAAGAATATTTATATGTCCTCGATGTAACTTTCTACAAAATCTAAAATCCGTCTTGAAAAGTTTGCTCAACGGGGGGAACCCCCGCACGCAACTTTCCGCAAAATTCAAAATCTAAAATGGTATGAGTTATCGGCTGTTATTAAAACCAAAAAATCAAGGGGTAATTGCATTAGTAATTGCGGCTACTGCGATTACAGGGACAATTGCTGTTTATGCTGTTTCTCAATTTGGACAGTTGGGTAAAACAGCTTCATCGGAAATGGTTCCAACTGCGCCAGTTGTACAGAAAGTAACTGCTTTAGGGAGACTACAACCAGAGGCTGAAGTAATAAAGTTGTCTGCACCGTTAGCTTTAGATGGCGATCGCATTGCCCAAATCTTAGTTGAAGAAGGCGATCGCGTGAAAGCTGGGCAAGTTATCGCAATTTTAGATTCACGCGATCGCTTGCAAACTGCGGTACTACAAGCGCAAAAACAAGTACAAGTCGCCCAAGCTAAACTCGCGCAAGTGAAAGCGGGGGCGAAAACGGGTGAAATTCAGGCGCAGCAAGCTACTGTGGAACGTTTACAGGCGCAATCAATTGGCGATCGCCAAAGTCAAGAAGAAGCGATCGCGCGTTTAGAGGCACAATGGCAAGGAGATAGCATCGCCCAAGCTGCGACAATTAAAAAACTGACAGCGGAACTAAATAACGCCCAAGCCGAATATCTGCGTTACCAACAGTTATATAAAGATGGGGCGATTTCTAATTCTGCATTTGATAGTAAGCGTTTGAGTGTAGAAACCACCAAACAGCAACTAGATGAAGCCCAAGCTGTTCTCAACCGCATCAATACTACTGCGAAGAGACAAATCGCCGAAGCTAAAGTAGGGCTTAACCGCATTAACGCTACTGGTAACAAGCAAATTAGGGAAGCCAAAGCCACACTTAACAGTATTGCCGAAGTTCGTCCTGTGGATGTCGCTGCAGCCCAAACGGAAGTGGAAAATGCGATCGCATCTCTCAAACGCGCCCAAACTGACTTAACCGCAGCCTACATTAAAGCACCCACAACTGGACAAATTCTCAAAATACATTACCGCGCTGGGGAGAAAATCGGGGATTCTGGGATTGCAGACTTTGCCCAAACAGACCAAATGATTGCAGTTGCAGAAGTTTATCAAAGCGATATTAACAAAGTCAAACTGGGGCAACAAGCAGTAATTAGCGGTCAAGCATTTACTGGTGAACTGCGTGGTCAGGTTTCTCAGATTGGCTTGCAGGTAAATCGGCAAAATGTTTTCAGCAACCAACCAGGAGAAAACCTCGATAGCCGAGTGATTGAGGTAAAAATTCGTCTCAACAAAGAAGATAGCAAGCGAGTTGCTGGTTTTACGAACTTGCAAGTACAGACAGCTATTGAATTATAAAGTTTGTTTGCCGTAAAGGATAACGAATGTTCGATATAAAGTGAATTTTGGCGAAATATTCCGGAAATCAGTAATTATCGAAGGTGAATGTCATCATGATTCAAGTTATCTATCTTCTCCTTTGTATTCTGGGCTTCGTTTTACCTTACTCCCAATTTCTACCTTTTGTTTTAGAACATGGGCTGGATATCAAACTATTTTGGCAACAGCTATTTGCTAATCAAATTTCTGGTTTTTTTGGCATGGATGTGATTGTTTCCTCCCTAACTTTTTGGACATTGATATTTTGGGAAGGGACACGGCTAAAAATGCAAAATCTCTGGGTTTATGTTTTTTGTAATCTTTTAGTTGGCGTTTCCTTTGGCTTGCCTTTATTTCTATTAATGCGACAACGCCAATTAGCACAAGCAGATGAACAGCAATTTCATGACTTACGTAACTGGCACAATGATCCTCTGGTATAAGAGTCAAGAGTCAAGGGTCAAAAATTTAGATTTTTTGGACTCTTGACATTTGACCTTTGACAAACCTAAACGAAAAAAACATGACACTTGCGTAAGTCCTAAATTTATTAAGGAATGATTTCTAGATGTTGTCTAAATTCTTCCGCAAAACTCCGCTAGCTTGGCGGCAGTTAATGAAAGAAAAAACTCGTTTGGCAATAGCAGTATCAGGTATTGCTTTTGCCGATATGCTGATGTTTATTCAGTTAGGTTTTGAAGGGGCGCTGTTTGATGCAGCCGTTAAACCTCATCGTAATTTACAGGCAGATTTAGTTTTAATTAATCCGCAATTTCAAACTTTATTTTCAGTTAAAAGCTTTTCTCGTGAGCGATTGTATCAAACATTAAGTTATGACGGTGTGCAGTCGGTAAATTCGGTTTATATTAGCACCGGACAATGGCGAAATCCCCAAACAAGACTGGATCGTGCAATTTTGGTGTGGGGTATTGATCCAGCAAAACCCGCTTTTTTATTCCCAGAAGTTCAGCAACATCAAAATGATTTGAAACAGTTATATCAAGTCATGTTTGACCAAGCAGGACGGCCGGAATATGGGGATATTGCCACTATTTTGAAACAAACAGGCAAATTTGAAACTGAATTAAATGGTAAAGGTATCAATGTCAAAGGTGTTTTTAGTAATGGTGCTTCCTTTGCTGCGGATGGGAATGTAATTGCTAGTGACTCTACTTTTTTACAACTTTTCCCTGACCGCAAAGCCGATCAAATTGAAGTTGGGTTAATTACTCTCAAACCTGGCGCAAATCATGAACAAGTGCGATCGCAATTAGCCGCAGGTTTACCTAATGATGTCATAGTTCTGACTACTGAAGGATTTGCCCAGATTGAAAAAAGTTACTGGGCCAATGGTACTGGTATTGGCTTTATTTTCGGCTTGGGTGTAGGAGTTGGGTTTATTGTTGGGATTGTAATTGTCTATCAAATCCTGTATTCCGATGTCTCCGAACACTTACCAGAATACGCCACCCTCAAAGCAATGGGTTATAGCGATCGCTATTTATTAGGAGTGCTGTTGCAAGAGGCATTATTCTTAGCTTGTTTAGGTTTTTTACCCTCCTTTTTCCTTTCACTGGGACTTTATCAGCTAACCTACGCTGCAACATTATTGCCCATTTTCATGAAAGTAGAACGGGCAATCACAGTCTTTATTTTGACCATCATCATGTGTACTTTTTCGGGTGCGATCGCCATGCGAAAATTACGCGCCGCCGACCCCGCCGATATTTTTTAATTTCCTTAACTCTTGTACAGACGCGATTCATCGCGTCTCACCGACAACTCTTGACTCTTATTTAATATTTATGCTCCCCGAAACTACATCCACTACTTTAGCTTTAAAACCAGTCATTAATATTAATAACCTCAACCATTACTTCGGTGAAGGTTCTCTAAAAAAACAAGTTTTATTTGATATTAATTTAGAAATTAAAGCTGGCGAAATTGTGATTATGACTGGCCCCTCTGGTTCAGGTAAAACTACCTTGTTAACTTTGATGGGTGGACTGCGATCGGCACAATCAGGTAGTTTAACAATCTTAGGGGAAGAAATTTGCGGTGCTAGTAAAAAGCAGTTAACTAAGCTACGCCGCCAGATTGGGTATATTTTTCAAGCCCATAATCTCATGTCATTTTTGACAGCTAAAGAAAACGTACGGATGTCTCTAGAGTTACATGATGAGTTTCTGCATGAGAACATCGACAAAAAAGCGATCGCCATGTTGGAAAGTGTAGGATTAGGACACCGTGTAGATTATTACGCAGAAAGTCTTTCTGGGGGACAAAAACAACGGGTTGCGATCGCCCGCGCTTTAGTCAGCCATCCTAAAATTGTACTAGCAGATGAACCAACAGCCGCACTCGATAAAAAGTCAGGACGCGATGTGGTGGAGTTAATGCAAAAATTAGCTAAAGAACAAGGCTGTACAATTTTGCTAGTTACCCATGATAACCGCATCCTTGATATTGCCGATCGCATTATTTATATGGAAGATGGACAACTAAAAAATAATTCGTAATTCGTAATTCGTAGTTCGTAATTCAACTCTTTGCTTAAACACAAATTCCAGGTAAAAAATCAATCATCTGGCTTTGACATATTGTCAAATATTGACAGATACATTAACTCACAGTAATGTCTTGAGAGTTATCATATAGCCATCTTAAAATGATGTGTGAAATATTTTATGTCAGGTTGTTGACAGTCAACAGTCAACAGTCAACAGCCAAAACCGATTTATTTCACAACTGCAATAGAATTTCTATAGCAGTTTGCTACTTTAAGAGAGTTGAGGAGTAGAAAAATAATAAATGTCATTTAATAACTTATTTACGGCTGGCGGCGTGGTCATGTGGCCGCTACTAGGTTTTTCGGTGTTGGCGGTGGCGCTAATTATCGAACGAGTGAAGTTTTGGATTAAGATAAATACTCGCCAAAATCGCGTAGTGCGAGAAGTATTACAACTTTATCGCCTAGATAATGTAGTTGGTGCTTTAGATAAGTTGCAACAAAATTCTGATTTACCGATGTCGCGAATTTTTCTCGCCGCTTTAGAATTGGAAGAACCAACCCCAGAGGAATTTCGTTTAGCATTAGAAAGCGAATCTCAAGCCGAAATTCCCTTACTTAAGCGCTTTCAAAACATTTTTGATACTATCATTGGTCTTGCACCTTTATTAGGGCTTCTCGGTACTGTTTTAGGATTAATTACCTCATTTGCTTCCTTAGATATTGGTGATGTTGGTGGTACAAAAACATCAGGTGTAACTAGTGGGATTAGTGAAGCCTTAGTCTCTACAGCTTCAGGATTAGTAGTTGCTATCTTTACACTTTTCTTTGCCAATACCTTTCGGGGACTCTATATGCGCCAAATCGCTTGGATTCAAGAGTATGGAGGTCAGTTAGAATTGCTTTACCGCCGTCGCTATGAACGAGGAGAGAAACCCTATGCGCCTACCCGATGAACCAGATTTACCAGCCCAAATTAATATCGTACCGATGATTGATGTCATCTTTGCGATTTTGACATTTTTTATCATGTCAACCCTGTTTTTAACTCGGTCGGAAGGTTTACCAGTTAATTTACCCAAAGCTGCTTCTGCACAACAACAAGCATCCAGCGAACCGATTAATGTCACAGTAGACGCAACGGGAAAAATTAGCGTCAATCGCCAACAAGTTGACCTAAATGTGTTATCAGCCCAAGTGCGTACATTGATGGCTGATAAGCAAGAAGCACTGGTAATCATCAACGCCGATGAACGAGTTAGTCACGGTCAAGTGGTGGCTGTCATGGATAATTTACGCCAGGTACAGGGGGCAAAATTAGCGATCGCCACCCAAAAACCATAATAATAAACAGGCAATTATAGCGTTTCCTAGTCTAGTGAAGTACAAATTTATTTGTTTCCATCTGCATTTATCTGCGGTTAATTATTCTTGCTTGTACCTCACTAGGATGAGAACAGCTATATAAGAAGAATTCAACATTGGGTAGGGGCACAACATATTGTACCCCTACCATTAATTTTATGTGATGCTGCAAACTTTTAAACACCTGTAAAATTCAGCTTTCTTAATTTTGAATTTTGAATTTTGAATTGTTATTATTCCCCTACCTCAACGGGTGAATGATGTTTGATATTGTCATTCGATACAATTACTTGAGTAAATACACCATCACGCCAGCCATCTGCTAAATCTTTAATAAAACTAGCGATGGGTATCGCAATTAATAAACCTAATACTCCGCCTAACTTAGCTCCTATTAGTAAAGAAATTACTACCCATACAGGATTTAAGCCTGTTAAATTACCAAGAATTCGAGGGGCAATAAAATTAGCATTTACTTGGTCAATTGCTACTGCTATTCCTAATACTTCTACCCCTAACCAAATATTTTGTAATGCTACTAAAAAACTAACTATAGTGATACCTATACCTGTACCAAAAGGGAAGAGGGAGAAAAAGCCAATCCCAATTCCAAAAAGTAGCGCCAAGGGAACTTGTAGCGAGAAAAATGCCAAAGTCATCGCTACACTTAACACTGCACCTAATGTAGCCTGACCAATAAAATAATTATGAAAATCTTCTCTTAAAAATTCTCTTACTTTTGGGCCAATATGATGTGGAAACCACTGAAAAACTCCATCCCATAAACGCTTGCCATTTAATACCATGTAGACAGTCAAAACTACTGTTAGCAGCACATTGACAACAATCCCAATAGTATCAAAAGCAACGCTAACAACTCTGCCGGTAAAAGATTGCAGTTGGTTAGAAAATCTATCCAAAATTTGCGTGGCTATACCAGACAAATTTACAGGAAGTTGTTGTGTCGCCGCCCAATTTTGAAAAGCCTGGATTTGTTCACCAGCAGAATCAACCCAATAGGGAAGAATATTCGCTAATTCATTCAGCTGTTCTATAATCAGCGGTACTAAGATAATACCTAAAGCGACTAAAATCACCACAGCTAAAAGTAAAACTACGCCAATAGCTAAGTTACGTTTTACCCCACGTTCTTGCAGAAATTGGATGGGATAATTCAACACAAAAGCTAATAAGACAGCGGCAACAAAAATACTTACTAAAGGTTGAAAATATTGCACAACCTGAAGTAATAACCAACCATTAAGAATAATAATAGGAAATGCCAATCCTATATTTAACCATCGCGGTAGTTTGTTGAGTGATTGCATTAGTGGTTACTCCGGGGGATTGGGGACAAATCAATTCAAAATTCAAAATTCAAAATTCAAAATTACGGAACTCCTGGAAGGGGTAATAATTGAATGACTCGTGAGTAAAGACGCGATTCATCGCGTCTCTACAATTGTTGACCCTTTATATGATTCCAAATCTTTACGCTTCACAATGTAGATTGCTTTCTATAAAATCCAACATAATTCGCTGATGCATTGGCCCTAAAGGTCTGACTTCAGCAGCAATTGTTGAGTAACAAGTACCTTGGCGAATATCTGCTGGTGTTAAAAAGCCCATGTCCCAGCCTTCATTTAACACGAGTTGATTTGAATCCACTAATAGCGGTGCATGAAATACATGACGGATGACTTTATCATCCCAATAACAGCAAAATTCTGAAAACTTTGGGTAATCGTAGCCAATTTCTTCTAAAACTTCGCGCTTAACAGCAATATTTGGCGTTTCTCCAGACTCGATATGTCCACCAAAAAGTGCCCAGTAGCCAGGATAAAGAATATTCGGGTTATTATCCCGCAGCTGCATAAGAAACTTGTTGTCTTGGTAGAGAATTGCGATCGCAACCTGTACCTGCTGATTTTCCATAAATTTTTATATAAGTTATATAATTCGTCCCAAATTTAAGAATCTTCTTCTAAATAAACTTCGCCAAACTCCTTACCAGCAAGGGGTATGCTTTTATAGCGAACTTTACCTTTAATCACTATTTGGTCTCCCTTCGCCAACTTAGTTTGATTGGTCACCACCCAAATTTTGCCAGTGGAATCATCAATTTGATACGCCCAGCGTTTTGCTAGGGGTACTTGCCTTTCTACTTTACCTTGGATATAAACTGTAGCCTGGTTGTTTTGCTCTGGTTTAATCTCCCGAATTGGCGTAACGTTACTACCAATACGCAAATTCCCCACACCAAAACCAGATTGTGTGACGTTACCACAACCAAAAAGTCCTACTACCAGAAAAAATAACAACCCTAATCGATAAGCAAAAATACTGGAAATCTGAGAAAATTTTGGCATTGGTCATTTGTCCTTTGTTATTTGTCATTGGTTATTGATCATTGGTCATTTGGCTTTTACCCCCATTCCCCAGTACCCATTCCCCATTCCCCAACCCCCAAAGATAATATGATTTTGTTGTTTGACAGACGCTAAGGCATAAAATAACAAGACCATCATAGTCAATAGCCAAAGTTGACTGATGACTGTTGACTTTGCCACAAACGGCTAGATACTGGTCTTTGGACTTAAGGCGAATATAGCTGGAAATTCTCATGGAAACAAAAACTGCCAAACTTCTTGATGGTAAAACCTTAGCTGAAAAAATTCAGCACAAACTTTTAGAACGTATTGCAGAGTTACAACCAAAAATTGGTCGTCCCCCTGGGTTAGCAGTGCTGATGGTGGGTGACAATCCCGCATCCGCTGCTTATGTACGCAATAAAGAGAAAGCTTGCGCTAAAGTGGGTATTGCTTCTTTTGGTAAGCATTTTCCTACCCAAACCACTCAAGCAGAATTGGAAGATGCGATCGCAGCACTCAATCAAGATGAACAGGTAGATGGGATTCTTGTACAGTTACCCTTACCTCCACATTTAGACTCTATTCGCTTGCTGCATCAAATTGAGCCAGATAAAGACGTTGATGGATTGCACCCGGTGAATATGGGGCGATTGGTGCGCCAAGAAGCAGGTTTACGGAGTTGTACACCAGCTGGTGTGATGCGGCTGCTGCAAGAATATAAAATTTCTTTGCCAGGAAAACAAGCAGTGGTAGTGGGACGTAGTATTTTGGTAGGTAAGCCAATGGCGTTAATGCTTGTGGACGCTGATGCTACCGTTACCGTTGCCCACTCACGATCCCAAGACTTAAAAGCGATCGCCCAGAATGCCGATATTCTCATCTCAGCTGTAGGCATTCCAGGATTGATTACTGGTGAAATGGTGAAACCGGGCGCTGTTGTGGTAGATGTGGGGATAAATCGTGTCACCGATGCTAGTGGCAAAAGTCGTTTAGTCGGCGATGTCCACTGGGAATCGACAGCTGGCGTGGCGGAGTTTATCACCCCAGTTCCGGGAGGCGTTGGCCCTATGACTGTCGCTATGTTGTTGCAAAATACATTTGCTAGCTATTTAAGGCGGCAAGGAATCAAGAGCGATGAATTATGAATTATGAATTATTCTTCCTAATTCTTAACTCTTAATTACTCATGTTTTGAGATCCAAAGCCCCTTAAAATTGTGACGTATATGACAAAAATACCAAAATTTCAGGATTTTACAGAATGGTAGCAACTGATAAGTTTAAAAAGATGCCAGAGACAGCCACGTTTAACCTATCAGCGTATCTCAAAGAGCGTCAACAGCTTTGTGAAACTGCTTTGGATCAAGCGCTTCCCGTTTCCTATCCAGAGAAGATTTACGAGTCGATGCGCTATTCTCTCTTAGCTGGTGGCAAACGTGTACGTCCTATCCTGTGCCTTGCTACCAGTGAAATGATGGGTGGCACAATCGAAATGGCAATGCCAACAGCTTGTGCGGTGGAAATGATCCACACAATGTCATTAATTCACGATGATTTGCCAGCGATGGATAATGACGATTACCGTCGGGGTAAGCTGACAAACCACAAGGTTTATGGCGAAGATATCGCGATTTTAGCTGGTGATGGTTTGTTGGCTTATGCTTTTGAATATGTCGCCATCGCCACCCCTTTAACTGTCCCTAGAGATAGAGTATTGCAGGTAGTAGCGCGTCTTGCTAGGGCATTAGGGGCTGCTGGCTTGGTTGGGGGTCAAGTAGTGGATCTAGAATCGGAAGGTAAAACAGATACTTCCCTAGAGACGCTGAATTACATTCATAACCACAAAACAGCTGCCCTTTTGGAGGCTTGTGTTGTTTGTGGTGGTATCTTAGCGGGAGCATCTGTTGAAGATGTACAAAGACTAACTCGGTACGCTCAGAATATTGGTCTGGCATTCCAAATTGTCGATGATATTTTAGATATCACCGCCACTCAAGAACAATTAGGCAAAACTGCGGGCAAGGATTTGAAAGCCCAGAAAGTTACATATCCCAGCCTGTGGGGAATTGAAGAATCTCGCGTTAAAGCCGAACAGCTCATTGAAGCAGCATGTGCGGAATTAGACGTATTTGGAGAAAAAGCACAACCTTTAAAAGCGATCGCTCATTTTATTATCAGCCGCAATCACTAAGTCAACCCCTACGGGAATTTTACTCATTAATTCCGTAATCTCACTTAGTAGCCCGTAGGGTAATACCAATTCAAAATGCAAAATTCAGAATTGAGTAACTTAGACAGCATCTAGGTTTTAGAGTTTGAATTTGTTACCTGCTTGTAGTGAATTGGTATAAATTGTCATCAGACATCAGAACTTTGTGATTTTAACTGCCAGCTTCGCGATGGTCAATTTTGGATTTGAGACTCACCGTATTGCGAATTTTCCTCCAGTTTTTATATCAAAGTGGCAGAGGTGCTATGTTTGAAAATTCAAGATTTTCAATCTAAAATCCAAAATTGGTATTAGCAAGTGGCTTAATGTTGTTGGGTTGCATCCAAAATGTTTTTCAAAAAATAACTGCTGCTAATAGCTAATATTTACTAACATCCCCAAAATACCATGCAGGACATAGGCGACATCTTAGACAACCGGGTGCTGCTGGTTGCTCTGATAGCTTGTTTAATTGCTCAATCGATGAAGCTCGTCATCGAGATAGTTAAAAATCGCAAACTTAATGTTCGTGTTTTAGTAACCACAGGCGGTATGCCTAGTGCTCATTCGGCTCTAGTTACCTCTTTAGCAACAGGTGTTGGGCAAACTCTGGGTTGGTCATCGCCTGATTTTGCTCTGGCTACAGTTTTTGCCATCATTGTCATGTACGATGCAGCTGGAGTTCGCCAAGCCGCAGGGAAACAAGCGCGAATACTCAATCAAATGATTGATGAATTATTTGATGATAAACATGACTTTACCCAAGACCGCCTGAAAGAATTGCTGGGACACACACCAGTTCAAGTAATAGCTGGGTCGGCTTTGGGAATTACCATATCTTTCTTAGCTAAGTCTTTTTTATTAGCCAATAGTCTATAGTTAATAGTCAATAGTTCAGCCTCCAGTAACTATTGACTCTTAATATCGCAATCTAACTTAATTAGGAGAAATGACTTTTTTAGGGAGGGAACAAGGGACAGGAAACAGGGAACACAGAATCAAGGATAATAGTTTCCCAAGCCTTATCTAGCTACTATCAACGCACATTTGAACGTAGTAGCGTCACCTTGCGGCTATCAACCAAATAAGCCACAAAACCGCGTTCATTGAGCTTTTTCAATGTGTTATGAGCTTCTTTTTGGTTAGTAGTGTAAACTGCCAACAAGTAAGGGCGTTGTCCATAGGAAGCAAAACCTATATCACCTTCCACCACTTTTTCTACATCAGATGCCAATTCTGGGCGGTTGAAATAATCTACTAATACGGCGTAACCTTCCCCCAGGGTTTGTGGCTTAAAGCTGATATTTTGAGGCGCTTGTACATCTGCCGGTTTAGTGGTGATAATGCCAGATAAACCGACAATATTGTTGATATATCTTGCCCATCGTTGAGCATCATCAATTTTATTAAAACCACCTATCCTAGTAACTGTATCGCTGAGGTATTGACAGGTGGTACTTTTTAGTTCATTGGGCAAGGCATTACGCAGTTGCTTTTGATTATCTGCTGTGGGACTAACTATTAATAATAGATATTCGCCAGCATTTGGAGGTTGACAAGCAGGAAGAGCTTGTTGAGCGTTCACAGAACTCATACCATTAATCAATCCTGCGATCGCTAATACTACAGTATGTAGTAAATACGGAAATCTCTGCACAACAGCCTCACACATAAAGAAGATTTTCTTAAAAGATTTCGTCAATGTATATTTTGTTCCCCGGGGGGTAGGGGTAAGGGGAAAAGGGGAAAGGGGAAAGAGAGAACAAGTAATTACCATTACCCATGCCCCATGCCCCATGCCCCATGCCCCATAGTATATTAAGACACGGTAGCAAGAGATGCTAAAGGATCGGAGATTGTTGCCGAAGGTGCTTCAAACTCGCCGACAATTACATATTCCAATCGCAGTTTTAACCAAGTAATAAATTGTTGGTCGGTAGAAATAATTGCAGCAGCAGGTTGAGGACACTTGGCTTTAATTTCAGCCATTTCTGGTGCTTCTAAAAATGCAGGTTGCTTTACTAACCAAAAATCAATTTCTTTTTCTTGTTCGTGGTAGTGACGGGTACGTTCTTTGAGTACCTCATCTAAAGGTTCTTCTTGTATTAAAAATTTTTGACTTGCCAAAACGTAATAGTAAGTTGCCATTTTGATCCTTTGGTTATTAACGATTAACTCAAGGGTACAGTATATAAACTGTACCCTTAAAAATTAACTCTGCTTGAGTTTTTTAAACCAAGAACTGAAGGGACAAGCACTTGCCTTGCTTTCACTACTTGAGAGTTTGCCGCCAGCTGTCAGCTTCTCTAAAAACAGCGTATTGTCAAAGTAGTGTTCCACAGAAATTATCCGCAAGTCATCGGTAACTTTGGCAACGCTCATGCCGATAATTTCTACTGTCTCTCCAGTGGGTGCATGGTCTTTATATGCACCTTTAAAATGTCCCCAGTGCCGCCACTTAAATGTTACGGTTGGTGGCCCGGAGTACACTTCCAAAACTTCCCAAGGAAAGCCTTGCGGAAATGTTGAGTGGAAGATTTGAGCGGATGATTCAAAGGTTTCTCCAGAAGCTTTGTAATGCTCTGAATCAGCCATAAATAGATTGTAAGTACCTTGGGCTGCTAAATCTGTAGCGGTGTATTCTTGACCTCCATTAGTACTCACACGAAATTGGTCATTAACAACAGACAACCACTGTTGTGGGTTGGTTTTGAAAGATACCTCCATCTCAAAGCTTCTGACCAAATTCTGTACGATCGCTTCTAGAGTACCCTCTAAGTGATTACGCGTACTTTCTTTAGCCAAATTCTCTTTAGAGCGAGAATAATCAGGTGGTTCCTGATAGCGCCATTCGGCACCAGTACTTCCTTCAATAACTTTATCTCGATCCTGTACCCAAAGTGGCAAACTGTTAGATTGTGTTGCGCTCATAGAAGTCTTTGCTTAAGATTGTGTCCCCAATTCTTGGATTACGCAGTTAAGACCCCTCTAAGCAATGATTGAGTACTGAGTCAAGTAAAAAGTACTCACCTTGATACACAAAGCACTTACTGCAGTGCTTGTAGCTGGTTTTTTTAACTCAGGACTCAGCACTTTTAACTCAGCACTCTTCATAGTTAACTGTTAGCTGTTAACTGTTGACTGTTCACCGTTTACAGTTCTCCTCGGATAGCTTGCTTCATCTCACGCACAGCTCTTTCTAAACCTACCAAAGCTGCTCTACTAATAATGGTGTGACCAATGTTGAGTTCTTCCATCCCTGGCAGAATCGCCACAGGATAAACGTTCCAGTAGGTCAGTCCATGACCAGCGTTAACGCGCAATCCTGCTTGAATTGCTTGCTCGCACCCTTTAGCTAACACGGCTAACTCTCGCTGGCGGCTTGTTTCATCGGTAGCCTCAGCGTATTGCCCAGTATGCAGTTCTATGAACTTCGCTTTTACTTTGGCAGATGCTGCAATTTGTGAAGGTTCGGCATCGATAAATAAACTTACTGGAATGCTAGCACTCTGCAATTTATCAACTATCTCACCTATTTTAGTAATTTGCCCAACAATATCTAAACCACCTTCTGTGGTTACTTCTTCCCGTTTTTCTGGTACTAAAGTTACATAATCTGGTTTGATATCGAGGGCTATTCCTAGCATTTCCTCGGTAGCAGCCATTTCTAAATTTAAGTGCGTTCTCACTGTTTGCCGTAAAAGTCGCACATCCCTATCTTGTATATGCCGTCTATCTTCCCGCAGATGTACAGTAATCCCATCTGCACCCCCCAATTCTGCCAACACTGCTGCTGCTACGGGGTCAGGTTCCACCGTTCGCCGTGCTTGTCGAATAGTCGCAATGTGGTCAATGTTTACGCCGAGTGTAGACACCCCTAATTTCTCCCGATCCACAGTCTTTAGGATCTTGATTTTACAGGAAAAGGGGGGATGGGGCATTGGGCATGGGGCATTTGTCATTGGTCATTAGTCATTTGGTAATGGGTAATTGAGATTTCTCCTCATCTCCCTCATCCCCAATCCCCAATCCCCAGTCCCCAGTCCCCAGTCCCCAGTCCCCAGTCCCCAATCCCCAGTCCCTAGTCCCCAGTCCCCAATCCCCAGTCCCCAATCCCCAATCCCCTACTAACGAACCAATGATGTATCAGACAGATGAATCTGATTAGCTAGGTTTTTTAACTCAGCTTCTCTGGATAACATGATTTCGCTAGGCTGAACATCAATTGCTTCAAAGATTGTTCGTAAGCGATGTACCCAATCATGTCGCAGTAGGGAGTTGACAACATTTTCTTTTCTAATTTTGGTTAAGCGATCGCTCTGAGCATCTAAGTCAGTTATAATTTCACCGATGTCAGGAGAATCAAAGGGAATTTTGATAATTGCATCCGGCCAATCAAAATATTTGTAAAATTCGTCTATTGTTGGTGGTTCGCCAATCATGACTGCACCAGCAGCAGCACCCTCAAAGAAACGAGAACCAAACTCTTGGTTAATTTTTGCTGTGTTCAGTTCGTTCACTCGTGAGCGATTAGCAAAGAAATAGCGGCTTCTCTTAATTAAATTAGCTAATAAACTGCGGTGTTCTTGGTGATTGTTAACAGCAAATGTTTGTTGTTTAGCGGCATTTTTGGTGCCCGAAGCTTTGATTGTATCGTAGTAATAAAAGATGGGTTGGTGTTGTGCAAATTCTAATAGGGCTTTATGGGTTACCGATGAACGACGACCCAAATAGCAAACATCAATACTACGATAAGGTAATACAGGATAGGGACTGAATTTTAATGTATCAATCCCAGGTGGTAGATAGGTACAAGGACGACCTGTAATTTTAGCCACTGCCTCTGTACAATTTTTAGTACCAAGAAAAATATGGTCGAAATCCTTTAAGAACTCAAAGAAGTAGTTATTGGATGGCTTGAGATAAGATTCCCAGCATTCAACTATATAACAAACAGACTTCTTACATTTTTGCTGCCAGTTTTTGAACGAATGCAAGGCAAATAGTTCAAAGGGTGAATTAAATATGGGAAAAAATAGTTCATATTCTTGCTCAAGCAAGTATGGATGATTCGCTGGAACAAGTAACTCAGCCAATTGCTTGGAGTTAGTTAAATACTTAGCTAGTTTGTAGATTTTTCTTAAGATACCGTCGTTAGCACTCAATGGTTGAACCATATCAACAGCATCGGTATCATATAGTACATCTTCAAATTCATATAAGGTACAAAAAGCCACTAAGTTAGCCAGTTCACGCATTGATACTAACAAAATGCGTGATTTTTCATTAGAAAAAGAATTAAATTTAGGTTTTATTAAATATTTATTGTTGGTCATGATATTACCCTGATTTAATAAAGTGTTTTACAGCAAGCTACTTGTCGCTAGTAAATTGTTTCTTTTCCCAAATTTAGGATTTTTATGATTGAAAATTGAATTTTGAAATGTGATTTTTGACTTTCACAAGCTTTGAGGAACTTCTTATATCAAAACACGTAATCTACAGTTAGAAACTAAAGAATTATGAAATTTGAGAACCTAGTAGAGCCAGAATAAATTTTAATTATATCTATACACTACTATCTAAAAATAGACAAGGAGTAAGAGAATGTCAGTAATTTAGAAAAACTTATAGGTTAGTTGCTAATCTTTTGCTGAAAAGCTTTTTAAAATTTAATCAAATAATGTTTGCGAAACATCAATATATTCTAGAGGTCACAGCATTGCTGTCTCCCTACTGTTGCATTCTTGATTTTAAATTGCTATGTTTTCAATCATAAATATCAATCAGCCGAATATTTTATAAAATATTAGGACTTACGCAAGTGTCATATTTTTTTCGTTTATGTTTGTCCAGGGTCAAATGTCAAGAGTCCAAAAAACCTAAATTTTTGACCCTTGACTCTTGACTCTTGACTCTTATGCCAGAGGATCACTGTGCCAGTTGCGTAAGTCCTGAATATAATTTGATTCTGCAAAAATAAAATGGGAAAAGTTTCAATTTACTTTCCCCATACACAAGGCACTTAAAATGGCTTGTACAAAATAATCATGAGTTTCTAATTAACTAATGATGCATTTGATGTGTGCTGGATTTCATAAGCTAGTTTCTTTAACTTAGCTTCTCTAGCTAACATGATTTGGCTAGGTTTAACATCTATTGTCTCAAATACTGTGCGTAAGCGATATACCCAGTCGTGTCGGAGTAATGTATTGACAACATTATCTCTGCTAATTCTTGCCAAGCGCTCAGGCTGTGAATCCAAATCAGAAATAATCTCGCCAATTTCTGGAGCATCAAAGGGAACTTTGATAATTGCATCCGGCCAATCAAAATGTTTGTAGAATTCCTCTGTCATTGGTGGATCACCAATGAGGACTGCACCAGCAGCCGCACCCTCAAAGAAGCGTGGGCCAAACTCTTGTTTATTTTTTGTCGCTTCTGCTTCGTTAATGCGTGCGCGGTTAGCAAAGAAATAACGGCTTCTCTTGTTTAAATTAGCAAACAAAATGCGGTGTTCTCGGGCATTATTCACCGCAAATGTTTGTTGTTTAGCCGCATTTTTAGTTCCGGAGACTTTGATTGTATCGTAGTAATAAAAAATTTGTTGCTGTTGTGCATACTCTAATAGAGCTTGATGAGTTACAGGTGAACGCCGACCCAAATAGGAAACATCAATACTGCGGTGAGGTAACTGTGGATATGGACAGAATTTTAATGTATCAATCCCAGGTGGTAGATAGCTACAAGGACGACCTGTAATTTTAGCAACTGCTTCAACTGAATTTTTATTGCCGAGAAAAATATGGTCGAAATCTTTTAAATATTCCAGAAAATAGAGACTGGATGGCTGAAGATATGTTTCCCAAAATTCATCTATATAACAAACTGCTTGGCTACATTTTTGTCGCCAATTTTTAAACGCGTGTAGTGCGAAAAGTTCAAAGGGAGAATTAAATACTGGAAAAAACAATTCATACTCTTGTTCAATAAAGTATGGATTAGTTCCCGGTACTAAGAAATTTGCTAATTTTTTAGAATTAGTTAAATACTTAGCTAATTTGTAGATTTTTCTAACGATACCATCATCTGTACTCAAAGGTGTGAGCATATCAGCAGCATCAGCATCGCAGATGACATCTTCAAATTCATATAAGCTACAAAACCCTACTAACTTAGCAACTTCACGCATTGATACTATCAAAATGCGTGATTGATTATGGGAAATAGAATGTAGCTTGGGTGTCATCAAATATTTTTCTTGACTCATGTTCATACCTTAATTAAATCCAGGAATAGATAAAGTGATTTGTTATAGCTTGCGATTGTTGCCAGAGCTATGTACACAATTGATGTGAAATTTCAGTATTAATTATGAATTGGAGAGATGAACATAAAAAAGCTGCCAATTACTATTCATTGAAAGCGGCGGGAAACTCCATCCCCTTGTGGGTGGAGAGGGATAGCCGCCCCGCCGCTTGGGGCATAGGGCATAGGGCATTGGTATTTTCTTTCCCCTGACGGCAGTTTGCACAATACTGGAAACCAGCAACGCACTGCCTCCCCTATGCCCAATTCCCAATGCCCAAAAACTCCATCACCTTGTGGGTGGAGTTTTTCATTGGGAATTAGTAATCAGCATTTTGGCATTAGGGAGAAGAAAACCAATGATGTACATAGAGAAATATAGAAGCACCTAGACACCCTAAAGAGGAATCAGCTGATGACGTTTGTTACCTAAGCATAAGAGTTTCAGGGAAAATCCCCGATACTGTCATGACTAATCAATAAAACGTTTGTTTGTATTTTTATTGATTACTAATTTAGACAATTCATGATTAATACTTAAATTTGATGAAAATTTATCATGTACCAGAGCAATATCCCAGTATTTTTACGAAGGTTAATGTATTCTTAATAGATAATTTATCTGGTCTTTATAAAAAATGATTTACGTTTGGTTAGATACCCTAAATACCCTTAAAAAGGGGAATCAGGGAGGATCGAAACTTTACGGGGCTAAGTTATAAGACTTGGTGTACACCTTAGGCCGCAGAGGGAGTAGGGGAGAGAATTTTCGGCTTAAATTTTGAATTCTCCGGAGGGGCTAACTTGGCTATTGCTACCAATCATGCGGTTGAGTAAGTTAATCACTCGCTGTTCAAATTCCTGGGGAGTAATGCGCCCTTTAGTGAGGAAGAGGGTTTGCCCTAACTTTAAGCGATCGCGATCGCTATCATCTAAATCGCGTGCTGTGTACACAACTAAAGGCACGTGACATAGGCGTTGATGTTGTCGTAGCCAATCGACTACGGCAAAACCGTCATTTTCTGGCAATCCCAAATCCAGTACTAATAAGTCAGGGATGATGTTCTGGCTGACTTGAATAGCTTCTTTTCCGGTTTGGGCATAAAAGGTGAGGATGTTGTGACGATTGAATAAAGCAATCAATACCTGTGCCAAATCTGTGTCGTCTTCAATAATCAAAACTTTGATTGATTGATTTTGGCTAGCGGTAGCTTTTTCTAAGGCTTGGTACAACAACTTGCTAGTGGGAGGTTTGACAATCCAGTCGCTAATGTTGTGTGGCAGACTTTTATGAGCATCGGGTAACAAACCACTGAGAATAATCACCGGGATGTTTTGGGTGTGTGGCTGCTGTTTGAGAATCGCTAGGGTTTCCCAACCGTTCATATCTGGCATCATCAAGTTGAGAATAATTGCATCAGGATGATGCAATTTTGCCTGTTCTACAGCTTCTTGTCCTGATGCAGCTGCTAAGACGCGATAACCCTGTCGTTCTAGCATGGTTTGCACGACAACCCGCACTGAGGGGTCATCGTCACACTCAATTACTAAAGGGAGAACAGCGAATTTATTCTCTGTTGGAAGTAAAGATGGATTGATATTTTTGCGATCGCCTGTGTTTTCTGGTTCTATAGTTTCTGTGTCATCTTTTGAGGCAATAGGCAAGGTAAAGAAGAATGTGCTGCCTTCTCCTAAGGTACTTTCAACGCAAATTTGCCCTTGATGATGCTGCAAAATACTGCGACAAATAGCTAAACCTAAACCTGTACCGCCTTTTTGGCGGGAGTCTGAGGCATCAACTTGTCCAAAACGCTCAAAAATCGATTCTAGTTTCTCTGCTGGGATACCTCGACCTTGGTCTTTAACTTTGAACAAAATTTGTTTGCTGGAGGGTGCTGCTTTCTCGGCTGTAATTTCCGCACTCAATGAAACCGTAGAACCCTCAGGGGAAAATTTAATCGCATTGCTGAGTAAGTTGGTGAAAACTTGAATAATGCGGTCTGGATCAGCCCAAAGGGGCGCGGATAGGGGATAAACTGCTAATTTTACCCCTGCTTGCTCTGCCATTTCCTCTACTGTTTCTATTGATTGATTCATCAAATCGGCAGCATCGCAGTGTTCCGGAGTCATTTGTACCTTACCAGACTCAATGCGCTCGATATCGAGGATGTCATTAATTAGACGTACTAGCCTATCGGTATTACTCGCCGCAATATTTAACATCCGTTGCGCTTCTTCTGGTTGGGTTTGCAGCACTCCACCTGCTAATAAATCTAATGCACCGGAAATAGAAGTGAGGGGTGTTCGCAATTCATGGCTAACTATCGAGACAAATTCATCTTTGAGGCGATCAATTTCGCGGCGATCGCTAATGTCTTTCATAAAGCAATAATGGCCGATGAATTGCTGTTGGCGATCATAGGCTGTGACCATCACTACTTGTTTATCAAAAACTGTTTTATCTTTCCGCACGCCTCTAGCTTCCGCTTCCACTTTGCCATTAACTAGCATTTGTTGGTACGCAACCCGCAATTTTTCTGCATCTTCTGGATGGACAGTCAATAGCCAGTCCACACCAATCATTTCCTCTGGCTGATAACCAGCCATGTTGGCATAAGCGGGATTGACCTTGATATAACGTCCTTCCTTATCTAACTGTGAGATACCTTCTACTGCGCTTGTTAGGGCTGTGCTGAGGTGGCGAAGTTCTTCTTCAGCGCGCTTGCGTTCGGTAATATCGTTATTAATTTCCAGAGTTCTCTCTGGTTTACCTTGTTCATCGCGCTGTAACGCCCAACTACTCGACACCACAATAGGAGTACCATCACGTTTAGTATGTACGAGTTCACCTGACCAACGTCCGGTTTGCAAAAGTTCGGCTTCAATTTCGGCTAGCGGTTGGGGAAATTGAGTTTGCAAGAAATCATGAGAAATTTTGCCGATCGCTTCTTGTTTCGTCCAACCGTACATCTCCTCTGCACCACGATTCCAAAAGTCAATCTCACCGTTGAAATTGCGAACCATGATGCAGTCGTGAGTCAAGTCCAGGAGAAATGCTTGTTTTTGTAATTCTTCCTCTGCTGATTTGCGATCGCTAATATCTTCAACTACGTAAGAAAATCGTTGACGACCACTGCAATCGCTATTAATTGCTGAAACTGTCGCTGACAGCCATTTTTTAGCGGTGGGAGTCTCGTGAGTATATTCAAAGCGAACGGGAGCATGGGTGTGTTCAGCTTCCCGATATTTCTCAATCCATTGGTTGATATACTCTTGCGGCGCACCCATTTCGCTGGCTAGCCGATTCTGCATTGCGGCTGGTGTTAGTCCATAAAAGTTCGCGGCTGCTAGGTTATCAGAAATATGCAAGACATCATGATCCACAATTTCCACAATTCCCATCAGCATTGAGGCGCTATTAAAGAAGCTGCGGAGGGTGGCTTCACTTTGACTGAGAGCTTCTTCAGTGCGTTTGCGATCGCTAATATTTGTAATAGTGCCAATAAAATTTGTAAATTCTCCTTGACTTCCCGCCTCCGGTACTGCTTGAGTTAACACCCAAACAGTTTTACCCTGGGGATTGCGAAAACGATGCTCGCATTTAAAGGGTAAGTTTTGCTGTGTAGTTTCTTGCCATTGCCTAATCACGCGATCGCGGTCTTCTGGATGCAATGATTCTATCCAGCCTTTTCCCAGCGCCTTTTCTAAAGAAGCACCCATAATCTGACAGGCTAGCTCATTCATAAAAGTGCAGTTTCCAGCAGCATCGGTACGGAAAATGCCCACTGGTGCGGTTTGAGCTAAAGTTACATACTGATATTCGCTTTGGCGCAAAGCCTCCTCAAGCCTTTGATATTCGCTGATTTGCTGCTGCAATTTTTGATTAGCTGCTTCTAACTCAGTTTTACTAGGTTTTTCTAGGGATTTGGGCAATAATTTTAATAGCGCTACAAAAGTATAAATTGAAATTATTGCAGTAAGGGCTTTCTGAACCCCAAATACCCAATAATTTGCATCCCAAAATGTCCAAACTGCCATCAGATGAGTTGTGCCACAAACCGCTAGAAACGCTCCAAACAACAGCAACAGATTTTTTGCAGGCGAATCTTGGCGCTGATTCCCGAAATAGACCAATATCGCAGAAATCGCATAATACCCCAGAGAAATTAAGCAATCAGATAACAAATGTAACCATATCAACCCTTGATTGCCGAAATGGTAATTTAACTGAGATATAAAGCTTATAGATGTAAAAAAAATATCTAATAATTCAAACATATAGCATCCTACCTTAACAATAAGGGGAGACGGAGTAAGGCAGGGGGGCAGGGAGCAGGGGAGAAATAATTAATGACAAACCCCAAACACCCAATTACCCATTACTCATTACTCATTACCCATTACTCATTACCCATTACTCATTACCCATTACTCATTACCCATTACTCATTACTCATTACTCATTACTCATTACCCATTACCCATTCCCCATTACCCATTCCCCATTCCCCGATCCGCCGCCTGATAAAGCGCTTGCAGATTAGCACCATCTTGAGGATACTCAACTACGGCTGTACGGAAGGTAACGTGAAACTTTTGGCTATTAGCACCCGTGAATTCAATTTGGCGTAGCCTTTTGAGCAGTTCCAAAAGCCGCCGTTCTCCATCAGTTTTGGTCATTCCTGCCATTCCCACCACAAATTCTGTACCTCCCCAACGACCAACTACATCTTGAGTGTGGAAAGTTTGTCGTAACAGTTCCCCTAGTTGGGATAACACGCGATCGCCTACTGCATGACCATGCTTGTGATTAATTTCTTTGAGGCTGTCTAGCTCCACAATAGCGAAGCAAAGCGGTTGTTGGTGGCGATCGCTTAATTGCAGATACCAATTTAAATCCTGAGTAGATTTACGCCGATTCGCTACCTGGGTTAGTCCATCCAATTCTGCGAGATTGCGTAGCCAGCGCGATCGCTCTAAACGATTTAGTATCCTCGTAATTAGTTCTGGTTCAACAATGGGTTTGCTGATGTAGTCATCGGCACCTGCGGCGAAGACCTGCTGTCTAGTTTTGGTATCGTTATGAGCAGTCAAAAACAAGATGGGCAGCCCACTCCATTGGGGATCATTCCTCACAACTTGGCATAGTTCTATACCGCTAATCTCTGGAATTTCCACATCTAAAATCAACAGATCTGGTTGAGCAGCTGCGATCGCTTCCAAAAACCGCAAGGGGTTCTCTAAGGTGTAAACCTTCATTCCCCAAGGCACGAGTAAGGTTTGCAGAGCAGCTAAGATATGGGGATCGTCATCGACAACCATCACCTTTGCTGCTGTAGGGCGAGTGCGCTGTAATATTTGATTTACTGTTTCTAATACTTGGATAGGGGAAACAGGCTTTTGTAAAATCCCGCTACCACCCAAGCGCGCCACTTTGACCCGGTCAAGCAAACTATCTTTATCTGTTAAAACTATCACTGGTATTGAGGAGTTACTAGCATTGAGTTCTGCTAGTAAAGCGAGATTAGTTTCTGAGGTGTCAGTGCTGCCAAGGTCGAGTAATACGACATCTGGGGAATATTCAGCAATCAATTCTCTAGCGGAGGAAATGGGCGATCGCGCAGTTTGTGCGAAGCGTACTTGTATGCCCCAAATATCAGTCTCTTTGGCTAAAGCTTCAGTTAATTTGCGATCGCGATTCACAACCAACAGTAAGGGGCGTTGATTGAAAGCGGTGGGAAACTCGATTTTCTTGTGGGTGGAAACAGACAATCGCCCCGCCGCTTCGGGCATAGGGGATGGGGCATTGGTAATTTCTTCGCTATGCCCAAAAACACCATTTCCTTGTACGGGATGTTCTGGCTGCGACTCCTGCTTATACTCAGAATTTAACAGTTGCAATTCTTGACGCAACGCCGCCACAAATTGCGATAGCTGCTGTATTACCTGCGGCTCAAGCGGAGTCTGAATTTCCCACAGAGATTCTATTTCTCGCGCTAACTGAGAACCTTCATCAGAACCAAACATCCCCATAGATCCAGCTAGCTTATGAGCTTCCATTCTCGCGCTAGCTCGCATTTCCTCACTAAGTTGACCTTGTTGCAAAAGCGTTAAGGCTTGCTCATTCGTCGCCACTCGTTCTTCAAGTTTCTGCGCTACTGCTTCCCAGACTTTGCTCACCCCAGTCGCTACCTGATTTTGTTGTGGTACAGGCGAGGGAGATGAGGAGGTTAATTTGGTTTTTCCTAATCCCTTGGCTTTTTTATCTTGGTCTACATTCTTTTGTTCTGGCTTGAGTTTATAGCCAATGCCATAAACTGTCTCAATAGGCTCGTCTGCAACTCCTGCTGCTTTCAGTTTTTGCCGTAAACCTTTGATGTGGGATCTGACAGTATCATCTGTAGGCGGTTCTTCAAATGACCATTGATGATCTATTAAGGCACTACAGCTAAAAATTCGCTGACTATTGCGAAGAAAAAGCTCAAGCAAGCCGTATTCTTTGGGAGTCAAATGCACAAGTTTTCCATCACAGGTGACTTCGCAACTGCTGGGATCTAAGCGCAAATTTTTCCACTCTAAAAGCGGCGGTAAAGTAGAACCACCCCGACGTAATAAAGCACGAATACGGGCTAATAATTCCTGAAAATCAAAAGGCTTGGCAACATAATCATCTGCACCTGCATCCAAACCCATGACTTTATTTACACTATTATCTTGGGCGGTTAATAAAAGAACAGGTGTTTGATTACCGTTTGCACGTAATCTCTGACAGAAATTAATGCCGTTCAGCTTGGGTAACATCACATCTAGCAGAATTAAGTCATAGGTAAATAACTCTGCCAAATCCCAACCTTCTTGCCCATCTTTGGCAACATCAACAGCATAGTGTTGAGTTGTCAAAGATTTAGCAAGTGGTTCTGCGATCGCTTCATCATCTTCAACTAATAAAATTCTCATGGCGGCTCATAACCGCAAATTATAGTAACGCACGAAAAGCTTTGGCGCTGATGCGTTACGCTATCGCTAACGCATCCTACCTGAAATTCAAATCAAATATGAGTCCTATATTAAAGATGAAAAACTATATAGCAATATTAGTAGTAGTTGTAAAATTACTTGTTGAGTTAGGGAACAGGAAATAATAATTTATAAATCTAGCCTATTTTATACAACTGATTGAGAACTGCTATATAAACCGCCTTAACCTGAAAAACAGTAGTTTATTGTAATTTAGATTAATTTTCTGAACTCATGCCGCGACAAGATAATCTACTGCAATCACAAATTACAGGTTTAAAAAGCTATCGGTTTAAAAGTTTTTCAAAATGGATACTGTCAGCCTAGCTTAATTTAAACTGTGTTTTCAGTTGTTTTGATAAATATCAAGATTACTCCTTTTGCGAATAAATACTTTTAACAGCTTATGTGCTAAAAAATCTAGATTTGTGTGATTATTGGCATAAATGTGTGATTATTAGCATAAATAGTAAGATTATCTGCCAAAAATAAATCTATTTTTAGCACTTATTATCAGAATATTGATATTGGTATCGCAAATACTTCAGCCAAAAGATAGATTTTGATTCTTAATTCATTGTTAAAAATCAAAAAATAATAAAAACTGTAAATAATAAGATTCAGATTTTGTGCTGGTAGCGGCTGTCTTGAATGTCAAGTGCATCGCTTGACTTTTAAGACAGTCGATATAATTATCTTTAACACCAAGTTTATTCAATTTTGAGAGAGCATCGCCTTCATAACTCCATCATTCCACCTCAGAGCAGGAAACTTCGAGCTAAAAACAGCAATGTTCTCGTTTGCAACAGGAAACTTCGAGTTCTGAACACGGAACTTCGAGCTAAAAACAGCAATGTTCTCATTTGGAACAGGAAGCTTCGAGTTCTGAACACAAAACTTCGAGCTAAAAACAGGAACGTTCTCGTTTGCAACAGGAAACTTCAAGTTCTGAACACGGAACTCGGAGATAAAAGCTTGATTGATGCGGTTGAGAACTTGAATTTTTACAGTGATGAAGCAAATGCTATTTTAAAGATATGCTTGCTTTAAGAAAATAGCATAATTGCTTCGTACTATTATTGTTGAAGGATGACCCACTCCTAAACTACGCTCACAAATATCCAAAGCTTGCACATACAAAGGTTCAGCTTCGCTGTATCTTCCTTGGGAACGATAGAGTTGCGCCAGATTGTTGAGGCTAGTAGCAACATCTGGATGTGATCCCCCCAAGCTGCGTCGCGTTAGTTCTAAAGCTTGCACATACAAAGGTTCGGCTTCGCTGTATCTACCTTGGGAATCGTAGAGTCCCGCCAGATTGTTGAGGCTATTAGCAACATCTGGATGTGATTCCCCCAAGCTGCGTCGCCTGAGTGATAAAGCTTGCACATACAAAGGTTCGGCTTCGCTGTATCTGCCTTGGGATTTGTAGAGTTGCGCCAGATTGTTGAGGCTATTAGCAACATC
>NZ_CAWNJS010000001.1:3720766-4225353 GCF_963874875.1 Tolypothrix tenuis PCC 7101 | reverse complement strand
ATTAGTTCTAAAGCTTGCACGTACAAAGGTTCGGCTTCGCTGTATCTACCTTGGAAACGATAGAGTTCCGCCAGATTGTTGAGGCTAGTAGCAACAAATGGATGTGATTCCCCTAAGCTGCGTCGCATTAGTTCTAAAGCTTGCACATACAAAGGTTCGGCTTCGCTGTATCTGCCTTGGGAAAGATAGAGTAGCGCCAGATTGTTGAGGCTAGTAGCAAAAGATGGATGTAATTCCCCCAAGCTTCGTTGCGTTAGTTCTAAAGCTTTCACATACAAAGGTTCGGCTTCGCTGTATCTACCTTGGGAACGATAGAGTTCCGCCAGATTGTTGAGGCTAGTAGCAATATCTGGATGTGATTCCCCTAGGAGGTTTTTGGTAACTTCTAGACACTGCTCACACCAAGTTACAGCCTGGTTATACAATCCCTGACCACTGTAAAATTTAGCATTACCGAAGAAAGGCGAAATTAAATCATCATCACTGACATATTGAATGAGATTGTTTGCGACTTCAGCTATATGAGGTATAGCGGGGGTGAAATCATTAATTTGCTCAAGGGTAGGGGTTTGAGGAAGATTTTCAGCAACTGCTACCATTACCCCGCAAACAGAATGCTTAAATTCCTCTGCTTTATCTAAACCTGTCAGCTTATATTGAAAAAACTCCCGCAATAGTGGGTGTAGTTGATAGATTCCCTCACCTTTGCGCTGGAGTAAATGCAAATTCAACAACTTATCATCTCTAATTTCTTCTAAATCTTCCTCGTCTTCCTCTAGTAAACAATATTCCACCAACACCCAAGGTATTGGTGCGGCTGCAAATAAACTCAATAAGCAGCCCAGTTGTTGATCATTTTCTTCTAATTCCTGCCAACTCAACTCAAAGGCTGCTAACACACCCCGTTTTGCTGTCATGTCGGCTTCTGGTTTATTAAGCGCAGGTTGTTCTAGTCGCTTTTTCTCCAACCGTCGCTGCATTTCTGCAAATGATAAATCTGGTTTCTGCGCCAGATACCGCCCCACCAACTCTAAACCCAAGGGCAAATATCCCAGCCACTCACATAACTGTAATGCTACTTGGGGGTGGCGTTGATTTTCCCGCTCAAACCTTTCTACCCCAATAATTGACTTTAATAATTCCAGCGCCGCCTCTGGTTGCAGCACATCTAAGGGTAATTCTGCTATTCGTCCCCAATGCTGGCGAGTAGTAATCAGGATTTTGAACCGAGAAGATAGCGACACAAAGTAAGGTTTAACTTCCTGATAATCAGCAACATCATCCAACACCAGCAGCACATCACCCTCACGCCAACGCCGCCAGCAAAATTGCACTTGCGCGGGTAAATCTACATCTATTGGCGGGTTTAAATCTAGCTGCGTCCTCGCAAACTGGACAATTTGCACCCCAATATCCCCAGATTTGGGCAACAACCAGCAAATTCCACCTTGATAATTGTCGCGGTACTCAATGGCATATTGCAACGCCAGTTCTGTTTTCCCAACTCCACCCATCCCCGCAATAGCCGCAATCGCTACTTGTTGATTTTGCTGCAACATTTGCTGGAGTGTTTGCAATTCTTCCCCACGCCCAACAAATTCCACTACCCCACTCAGGGGGAAATTTTGCGGTATTTCACTCTGGGGATGAGGCTTTACCTGTTCCCGTTCAGGCGACTTTAGTCAATTGGGGGAATTATTATAGGTAATATTAATAGTGTGATTACTACCCCCTTGAATCGTGGGAGCCTTAGCATCATTAGACTGAAAAGCCTCGCCACCGTAAACATTCTGCACATTCTTGCCTTCCACCTTACCAATATTAATTTCTTGGTGAATTTCTGTGGCCAGGGTTTTCACTTCTTCCGCAAATTTGGGGTCTTTGTCCATCGCCTCTTGCAAATAAGCAGCCACCACATTTAAATCTTCCTTAGAGCCTTGCTGCACTTTTACCAAAGCTGCTTCTACTCTGGGCGTACCCTTGAATTTCTGCAAAATCTTCTGGCGAAGCTGTTCCAATTTTTTCAGAACACTTTCTGTTGCTTTCTCTATAGTGGTTTCAAAAGCTTTGGTAAACACTAGGGTGGCGATTCCCGCAGCAGTGAGTGTCACAGGCTCCATATTTTCCGCAAGAAATACGAGATTATGCTGATGGAGATTGTAATTTAGCTCAACTGTTTTGGGAAGAAGTAATCCAAATCAATTAATATTTACTCGCTCCCTGCCCCCTGCCCCCTGCCCCCTGCCCTCCACTCCCATGCCAAAATTAATTAGCTACCTCTGTTTGATGCTTCAATTGAGATGCAATCAAGGGAACTTTTGGAGCGAGGAAAAATCCCATTAAACTGGCAAAGAGTATTGGTGTGAAGGGACTAAAGTTAGTGAGTTTTGATAGCAACAAAGTTGTGCTAATGGGTGTGCGTGTCACAGCTGCATTAATCGCCGCCATTGTGCAAATCATTGCTAAAGCTGGATGAACTCCGGGGATTAAGAGTGCTACGGCTTTACCTATACAAGCGCCAGTAAAAAATAAGGGGATAATAAATCCACCCCGCCAACCACCTGTAACAGTCATGCTGATAGCAGCCATTTTACCCAAGGCTAATATCAACAAAAACATCGCCGGAATATTAGTATTAACGACAGATTCTAATTCTTCATGGCCAAAATACCGAGTAAGCGGTAAAACAACGGCTAAAGCGCCTAATCCTAAACCTGCTAATGTGGTACGTAAATAGATAGGGCCAGGAATACGGGAAAAAGCGCGATCGCAAAAACGAAAAATCGCCATAAAAATCCATCCCGCAACTGCACCTAGAATACCAAAGGCGATCGCTAAAGCAAAATCATCTATGTTGGCTAAGTTGTATTGAGGGAAATTCCAGGTAGGTGCAATTCCTAAATGTGTAATTGCTGCAAATACCAAGTAGCTAGCGCAACTCGCAACAATCGCTGGCATCAAAGCTTCGTAATATTCCACAATATGCTGATGGTGCAAAATCTCTAAAGCGAACATTGCACCGCCCAAAGGAGAACCAAACAAAGCAGTAAAGCCAGCTGCCATTGCTGCTAAACTCATAGATCTCAAATCTTCTCCTTGAAGTTTAAAGCGATCGGCTACCCACGTACCAAAAGAACCAGTTACTTGCACTAGAGGCGCTTCTGGCCCAGCACTCCCACCAGCTGAGATACTAACTAGAGAAGCGAGAATCATGGAGGGATTTTTTCGACTATCCAGCCTTCCGCCGCGAAAGTGGATATTATCGACAATCACCGCGATTTCGCCGGGATTTCCCAGAAAATGAATCACCAAGCCGACTAATAAACCACATAGTGGCATTACTAACAGCAGACTCAAACCCTCAAAGCGTTGGAGTTTGTGAATAATTAGTTCTAAAACATTCCAATACACACCAGCAAATATACCACTCGCAGTCCCCACAGCAGCCCAACATAGAACCCACCTAGAAATCATTAGCGGATTGCGCCTCGCCAAGCCAAAAAGTTGAGACAATGTCCAACGTTGAGTTTGATTCCCCGCTGGGGGCTTATTTGGTAGCACTGCTGAATTTCCTGTTTTGAAACGAAATATACAGAACCTTTACGTCTTCTATAGTAAAGGTTATTGGCTGCGCCCAATCATTGCTAATCCTAAACTGTAGACTAAGCACAAGTTATCGTCAGGTTTTGATTAATGAAACTCTGTTCTACTTCCAAGCATTGCGTGAAAATCTTTCTTTCCCATGCCCCATGCCCTATGCCCCATGCCCATTTTTAAGCTAATAATAATTTAAGCCTCCAGATAGTGTGTGCTTAGTAACTAGAAAATCTAAGCTTGGCGTATAAATTTGGGGAAATATTCATGAATAAAGAAACTGTTCCTAGCCAAGCCGAAAAGATGAATCCGGAGGCTGATGCATCAGAATTAAGTCCAGAGGTATTGGATAAAATTAAGCATCCAGCAAAAATGGATGATGTAATTCGAGAACAATCAGCAGAAGAACGTAGATCTAACCCTGCTTTAGTACCAGAAATGCTGGATGAACCAACTGATGAAATGATTGGATTTACTAAAGAGTAGACGAATAAATTCTGTGTAGGGGCACGGCACCATTAAGATAATTTGATATGCTACAAGATTGTGGATGTCGTGCCCTCTAGAATATATTGATGTGTCGCATTCTTTTTTCAAATTGGTATTACCTACCCATCTCATATTTGATGTTTAAAGTTCATGTAGGATGCGTTAGCGATAGCGTAACGCATCAATACCAAAGCTGAGATTTTTGCAGAAATGAAATTGGATTGCTATATAACTACAATTATACAGTTTTGATGTGTTAGGGCTTACGCCTAACACATCCTACTTAATATGTATATTTTTTTAAATTTAAATCTAATTACTATACTTTTTCTGGTAATTGCGGCGGTTTGATATTAAACCATTTTTGATAAATTTGTTGATAAGTGCCATTAGATAGCAAAATACCTATACCTTGATTAATAGTTGCTAAATAAGGAGAATCTTTAGGTGTAGCAATCCCGTAGTATTCCTCTGTAAGTAAATTGGTAACTACTTTAATACCTTTGAGATTACCGTTTTTAATTGCATATAAAGTAGCAAAGGCATCGCCGACTACCGCATCAACATTACCATTAAGTAAATCTTGAAAGAAATCAGGGCCGGAGTTATATGTACTAATTTTGGCATTAGGGATTGTTTTAGCAAAATCTGCACCCGTTGAGCCAATTTGTACGCCAATCTTTTTACCTTTAAGGCTATTTAAATCTTTGATATTTTGGTTGTTTTCTCTAACTGCGATCGCAAGTCCTGCTTTAAAATAAGGTCGGGAAAAGTCAATGGTTTTCAGGCGTTCTGCAGTAATTGTAATTCCGTTAATAGCTGCATCTACTCTCTTGGCTTGCAAAGTAGAAATCATACCGTCAAAAGGTAGGCTTTCCCATTGAACTTGTAAACCGACTACCTGTGCGATCGCATTCATCAAATCAATGTCAAACCCTTCTAAATCTCCATTGGCATTTTTCATCTCAAATGGTACAAATGTAGGGTCTGTAGCCACTTTCAGAGTTTTTAATTCTAACTTCGGGCTTGTGGTGCTTGTAGGTTGCAATCCATTACAAGCAATAATGAGTAACAGGCAACTTAAGCCCAAAATTAGTTTACGCCATTTTCTGTTTAGTAATTTCACTTGCGATAAAATGCTCAGGGCGCAAAGTTTATCTTGATTATGAGTTCAATATGATTTTTATTTTTGCATATTGAAATATGCATTGCAAGAATTGAGATGCATAATTTAACGAAGCATAATATTTTATTTTCACTACATAAACAGTTTTCGCATAAAGCGAAGTACATAAACAATATATTCTACCTGCGATTGAGTTTGAGAATTTGACTTGATTTCCTGCAATATTTTTTGCATTTCAGCTATATTACTAGGATTAATCCCGATAATTGTGGCTCTAATAATTGCTGCTCTAACACTATTAAGTGTATCTTTACATTCGCGCACCGCTTCCCTTAGCTTATTGACTTGTTGCCAATTCTTTTCTTCTTGAGCATTGAGCAGTGCAAACTGAAGCTGCGGCAGAATATTTTGTAAATCTTGCTCTATGTTGTCTAGATTTGACACATCTATATGATTGTTGGGAACTGCTTTTAATTGCAAAACTATATCTCGCAATTGTTCTAAAATATCCTTACTTTCTGTAATTACAGAATCATCAAAATTGTCTAAATTTTTCATATCTGATAAATTTTTATTAGTTTTGACATAATTGAGTTTTTAAAGGTTGCGAACGTAAATTCTTTTGAGATACTTCTTGGAGAAAATATTGCAAAGTCTTATCTTCATTTATCGATTGTTCAATACTATTAATTCTCGATAGAACTGAACTGTAGTCTCTACCAGTAATGGTGTTAGCTACTCCAACAATTTTAGTAATTCGAGTTGCGATCGCTTCAAAACTCAAAGAAGGGTATTCATCAATAAGTTTTGAGAGTTTTCTACCTGTATCAGCTGCTATTAACAGCCTAGATATGGATTCATTTAGTATTTGCTGTTCGCTAGCATTTACTTTTAACCATGCATCTATTTGTTCAGCAACTTGACGCTTAATTTCTTCTGGGCCGATTTGGGAATATGTATTAGGATTATTATACTTTCTTTGTAACTGTTGTAGTTTCAAACCAATTAGCACCCGTTGCGGATTGTTTGGTTTTGGTGGCTTTTGCTGAATTTGTTTAGCCAAAAGCAGCATTTTGACTGTTAAACATCGCGCTGGTTGGGCAGTTTGAGATACTATTTTTGCACTACCATAGTCGATTGTTTCTAAATTGTTAAAAATCTCTATAGCTGTGTCATATTCTGATTGCAAAGCATCAAGTTCTCGCTCTAAATCTGACGGCTGATTATTTGATTGATTTTCTCCCATAATAATTTTATCTACTTCCCTCGGATCGCCAAAATTAATTCTGCGATCGCTAAGTAATTGCTCAACTACAAAATCACGAGAAATCTCAGCATCTAAAGGTAATTCGTTCAGTTGGTAGACTTTTTTTACAGATGCGATCGCATCAACCGCCTGATTACGAAAAGTCTCTGCGGTTAATCGCAACATAGTTCTTTTTTCTGGTGTACAACTGCTAAGAGTAGTACTCAGAGTCAAAGCTATGATTAAAATTTTGGATAAAGATGATTTGTGACTAATTTTGTCTTTCATATTGATATAGTAGAATGCGTTATTAACGCATCCCCCAAGCTTTTAATAAAAATAAATTTTTATATGACTTTAGTCATGGCTAGATTCGTGACTTTAGTCTGAATCATTTTTGAGAAAAACCAGCTTTAATAATAACTTGAATCTACCACTTGAGATGGAACTATCAATTTGCCTCTGAAAAGTTAAGGTGTACTCTACTCGATTCTATTCGCAACCATAGCTCAACTCAAGGCAAAAGATAAGTCAATAGCAATTAGTGTTCATGTTCCTTATTTTCTTAGAAGCTACTCGTTAGTGGCTTCTTTTTCTTCCATTAACTTTACATTTCATTCAAGGATTTTCTTTATGAAAAGGATTCTTGCATCCGGTGTATTAGGTGTTGTGCTAGCTTCAAGTGTGTTAGCAAAACCAGCTTCGGCTCAAATTCAAGTAATTCTTGGAGGTAATGAACGACATGACTGGCGGGAACAGCAATTAGAACGCGATCGCCAGCATAGGCTAGAACTCGAACGCGATCGCCAACGCAAACTAGAAATTGAACGCGAACGTCAACGCAGGCTAGAAATTGAACGCGAACGTCAACGTCGCTTTGAAGAACAACGCCGACACCGCGATCGCTTCTAAAAATTGTTCATGTAGTATTTCAAAAATTACAACCAGGGAGGCTAAAAACCTCCCTTTTTCTTACTATTTATCGGTTTGTGTATTTTCCCTGACGGCAAAATCAAGTATGTAAAGTTAAGATTCAGAGTAATATTTATTGCTGAATATAGAAGATGGATCTACCACTTCTCTTAATTCTTTGTACTGGTAATTCTTGTCGTAGCCAAATAGCTGAAGGGTTATTGAAAGAGTTAGCTGATGATTTATTCACAACTCAAAGTGCAGGAATGAACCCAGCTAAAGAAGTACATCCTTTGGCTGTAAAAGTGATGCAAGAGATAGGGATAGATATTTCTCAAAATTATTGTAAACATATCAATCTTTTTCTTGACCAAAAAATTGATACTGTAATTACAGTTTGCGATCATGCAGACCAAAGTTGTCCTACTTTACTATCATCTATTAAACGTCATCACTTTAGCTTTCCTGATCCAGCTGAAGCCACAGGTACAGAAATAGAAAAACTGCAAATATTTCGTCAGGTGCGTGACGATATTAGTAAGCTGCTTTTGGCATACGTAGCAGGGAGACGTGATGCTGTTTCAGCATAGTTACAGGAGTTATGGGAATGTTAGTTGATTCACAAAATTTACCCTTAACTATGTTTAATGCCTTAGCTAATCGCAACGATTTATTTATGGCATTAACAGATAGATCTGGACGTATAGAGTGGGTCAATGAAGCATTAGTGCTACTTGCAGAAATCCCAGCAGAAATCTTAATAGGAAAAAAGTTTTTTTCTGTACTGGCATCTCATGAAAAAACTAATATTCAACAAGCTTATATCCGCGAACAATTGCTAAAAGGCGAAAGCTTTAAATTTGAGTTTTCTTATATATCAAATAATCAGCAAGAACATTGGCTATTTGTAGATGGTCAAGCTATCTCTAATGCCGAAGGTATCACTACTAACTATGCTGTTATCGCCAATGATATTACACTACGTAAGCTGACAGAAAAAGACTTAGAGCAAACTCGCCAACGTCTCAAGCGACTAGTAGAAAATGTCAAATTAGTCCCTTGGGAAGCAGAGGCTAGCACTCATAAGTTTACTTATGTAGGGCCACAAGCAATTGATTTATTTGGTTATGAATTGGCACAATGGTATCAACCGCAATTCTGGCGATCGCACATTCATCCTGAAGATTTACCCCATGTGTTAGAACATCAGCAAGTTGCTGCACTCCAACAAGATAATTACATAGTTGAGTATCGGTTTTTAGCTGCTGATGGTAACTGGATTTGGGTAAAGAATATTGTCAATATTGTGCGTTCTCAAGGAGAAGTGACACAATTACTAGGTTTTATTATAGATATTAATCAACCTAAAAATACAGAAATATCATTACAAGAAGCCTTAAGCAAATTAGAACAAGTAAATCAAGAATTAGAAAATCGTGTACAGCGACGTACAACTGATTTAATTCAAGAAAAAGAAAAACTTCAACAAACCCTACAGCAATTACAGCAAGCTCAAGCGCAACTCATTCACCGAGAAAAGATGTCTAGTTTGGGTCAACTGGTAGCCGGGATTGCTCATGAAATAAATAATCCCATTAATTTCATCTATGGGAACCTAAATCCAGCTACCAAATATGTTGAAGATATACTATATATATTGCAATTATATCAACAACAATATCCTCAACTTGAGACGACATTACAAGCAGCAATAGAAGAAGCTGATATCGATTTCATTATAGAAGATTTACCCAACCTATTAAATTCTATGAAACTGGGTGCTAACCGCATTCGGGAAATAGTACTCTCTCTGCGGAATTTTTCTCGCCTTGATGAAGCGGAAATTAAGCACGTAAATATTCATGATGGGTTGGATAGTACTTTAATGATTTTGCAAAACCGCCTTAAAGCTAAAAATGGTTGTCCCCAAATTCAAGTTATCAAAGAATATGGCGAATTACCGCTATTAGAGTGCTATGCAGGACAACTAAACCAAGTATTTATGAACATTATTGCTAATGCTATAGACTCTTTAGAAGAGTACGATCGCCAGCGATCGCCTCAAGAAATATTAGAAAATCCCAGCCAAATCAAAATTTGCACAGAATTAAACAAAGGTGACCCTACTATTGAAGGTAGAGAGGAATTTTATCATAAACCCTACAATATGCAGTCTGCACCAGCAGTTGTAATTCGGATTATAGATAATGGCCCCGGTATTAGCGAAGCTGTTCGCCAACGTTTGTTTGACCCCTTCTTTACCACCAAAGGTATTGGTAAAGGTACAGGATTAGGCTTATCTATTAGTTATCAAATTGTCGTTGAAAAGCATCAAGGACAACTAGAATGTCATTCTACTCCAGGCTATACAGAATTTGCGATCGTGATTCCCCAAGAAAGAATTAAGACAAACTATGCATAAACTTTGCGAAATGCAGAATTTATGTATAGTAAAATCTACAATGGAAATAATGCATCACATTCATCATTTTATTGTCTAGCTCTTGTTCACCAAAAAACGATATCTTTAGGAATTGTAGGTGGGAATTAATCTTGGAATTTTTAGATGATAAATTCGGATGCGAGATTTAGACAATCCAAAATCCAAAATTCCTTGACAACCTGTTTTTCTAAGATACATAGGTTATGACGAAATATTTCCGTTCCAATGTAGATGCAATGGCTAGCTATGTCCCTGGCGAACAGCCACCAAGAGGGACAAAAATTATTAAACTCAATAGCAACGAAAACCCTTATCCACCCTCACCCGCAGCATTAGAAGTACTGCGGAATATTGATGGTGAATGGTTGCGGCGATATCCTGAACCATTTGGGGGAGAGTTTCGCCAAGCTGCTAGTAAAGTTTTAGGCGTTCCTAGCGATTGGATTATCGTTGGTAATGGTAGTGACGAAATTTTAAGCATCATTATTCGTGCTTGTACTGAACCAGGACGTAAGGTAGTTTATCCGATGCCAACTTATGTGTTATATCGCACATTAGTTGAGATGCAAGCAGCAGATATTTTAGAGATTTCTTATCCAGAAGATTATAGTTTGCCTTTAAAAGAATTAATTGCTGCTGATGGTTCAGTCACATTTATTGCATCTCCTAATAGTCCATCAGGTCATGTAGTTCCAAATGAAGATCTGCGAAAATTAGCCAGTCAATTATCGGGGATTTTAGTAATTGATGAAGCTTATGTAGATTTTACAGAATCAAGTGCTTTAGATTTAGTCCATGAATACGAAAATGTCATAATTATCCGCACACTTTCTAAAGGGTATTCTTTAGCAGGATTGCGTTTAGGTTTTGGCATAGCAAATCCTAAGTTATTAGATGGATTATTTAAAGTTAAAGATAGTTATAACATTGATGCGATCGCCTGTGCTGTGGCGACAGCCGCTATCACTGATCAAGCCTATAAAAATTCTTGTGTCGCCAAAATTAAAGCATCACGAAATCAGCTAGCATCAGACTTGAAAAAATTAGGTTTTCTCGTTTGGGATTCCCAAACAAATTTTTTACTAGTCCAGCCTCACCAAGGAAATGCAGAATACCTCTATCAAAAACTCAAGGAACAGAAAATATTAATTCGCTACTTCAAACAACCAAGATTAGATGATAAATTACGCATCACCATTGGTACGGATGAACAAAATCAAACTTTGGTGGAAGCATTGACTGATTTGCTAGCAACTAAACACAAGGGGTAGGGTTAAAATTAGCGATCGCACAATATCATGCAGGTTGATTATCATCAGTTTGAGCTTGTAATTGTTCAACTTGCTCAACCGTTAAACCAGTAACGCGAGCAATTAATGCGATCGCCATTCCCTCATTGAGCATATTTTTAGCAACCTCTTGCGCTTTTTGCTCAATACCCTGTACTATACCTTGCTCTATTCCTTCTTTAAGCCCTTCTTGTAAAATATCTTGATAGATTACAGATTCGCGCATAATATCACTCCGCAAAATTCTATTAATCACGTCTTTATTTAATGCTAGCCCAGCTAACACCGCTGTTGACGCAGCAACATTGCTTCGGATTCGGGTATCATTGATTGCTTTAATAGCTTCAGCAACTTGTTCTAAGGTTCGTGTTTGATTGTTAGTTTGACTTAAAGTTGCAAAAGGTAACAAACCTGGAGAACTCAAAAATAGTTCTGTTGGCTGTTGCCAAAGTCGAATAACTTCAAATCGATGAAAAGTGTTTTCTAAGGCAAATTCCGTTTGATAAACTAGCTCAGAATCGTTAGGTTGTAAATAAATGACAACCTGACGCATTTGCTTATGAGGAAATCTGCGATACACCCGTAAGCGATAATCACACATCCGAAAGGGAATATCGGCTTTAGGTTTAGTTTGGAATTCGATATGGAGGACAATTTCCTCTGACTGCAACAAAATTAGTGCATCCGCACGGATAGGTTCGAGGGATAATTCTGATGGACTAAGTTTGGTGAGTGTAACTGGTTCATTGAGTAGCCAAGTTGCAAAATCACTAGAAAATGATTCGGCTAGAAATTTGCAGACATTATCAAACATAGTCTGCAATTATATCAATAGTATCGTGCCTTCATAACTTAGGAACGAATTACTTAATTTTTTGCTCTTAACTAATAGCTTTCAACTGTTCAAAATTAACTCATGACTCCAGTAGATATTCTGATTCTCTCCAATGGCCCAGGGGAAGTAACAACTTGGGTACGTCCAGTAGTGAAAGCATTGCGGGAACAACTGGGTAACGATCGCTCTACTGTGAGGATTTCTGTAATTTTATCCCCCTGTCCTCATGCTAGTGGCAAAGAAGCTGCGATCGCTCTTTCTTACCCAGAAGTTGATAGAGTTCAGGGAGCAGAGCATTTTTGGCAATTTTTACTCTGGGGAAAAACTGTTGATAATTGGGATTGGAGAAGTCTCGGAGTCGTAGTTTTTCTCGGTGGCGATCAATTTTTTCCTGTTGTCATCGGTAAAAAACTTGGTTACAAAACAGTAATTTACGCCGAATGGGATGCTCGTTGGTACAGCTTTATTGATAGCTTTGGTGTGATGACACCGAAAGTTGCTGAACGTATTCCTCAGAAATATGCTCACAAATTTACTGTTGTGGGTGATTTGATGTTAGAAGCGCAGAGTTCACTTCATACTCAAAATTCAGGAGTCAGCACAGAAATCATTGGTTTATTACCGGGGTCAAAAGCTGCAAAGTTAGCGCAAGGAGTACCATTAACATTAGCGATCGCAGAATACATCCACGCAAAAAGGCCTCAAACTAAGTTTGTCATTCCCGTAGCACCCACTTTAGATTTACAAACTTTAGCTAGCTTTGCTGATGCTCAAAAAAATCCTTTTATAAAAACTTTTGGCTGCTCTGGTGCTTCCTTAATCGTCTCAGAAGATAGCCAACATCATCCTCTACTCAAAACCGCTAACGGCTTAAATATAGAACTTTCACAAGCAACGCCAGCCTATAAATTACTATCTCAATGTCGTATTTGTTTAACTACTGTAGGCGCAAATACAGCCGAACTCGGTGCTTTAGCTGTGCCAATGATTGTTTTACTCCCCACCCAACAGCTTGATGCTATGCGTTCTTGGGATGGTTTACCAGGTTTGCTAGCTAATTTACCAGGATTGGGTTCGACCTTTGCCAAGGTCATCAACTGGCTATTTCTGAGACGCAAAGGTTTGTTAGCCTGGCCGAATATTTGGGCACAGTCAGAGATAGTACCTGAACTTGTGGGACATCTCCAAGCGCCGGAAATTGGAGAAATGGTCTTAGATTTATTGACTCGTCCCGAAAAATTACAGGAAATGCAACTCAAGCTACGCAATGTCCGGGGTGAAGCAGGCGCAGCGCAAAAATTAGCCAATTTGGTAACAGCAGCGATTGAGCTTGCGTAAATGAAAAACTCCACCCACAAGGGGATGGAGTTTTAGGGCATGGGGAATGGGGAATGGGGAATGGGGAATGGGGAAGAGTTCCCAATGCCCAATGCCCAATGCCCCAAGTCGGCGGGCGGCTATCCCTCTACACCCACAAGGGGATGGAGTTTCCCGCCGACTTCCAATAAATATTAACTTTTCCAAAAATGCTTGTAATCTAGCTAGACTCTCCACCTGACTAGAGAGTTTAGGATAAGTATGGAATTGATCCGGCAAATGATTCCTCACCATGAATCATCTGTAATGATGGCACAGATGGTTGGCGATCGCGCTAACCATACACAAATTCTTGACCTCGCTCAAGCTATCATCTAATCGCAAACTGCTGAAATTCAACAGATGCAGCAATGGTATCAAGCCTGGTCTTGATTAATTATTTCTTCAACATTTGAAACTTATGACACTTCAACTCACAGTTCCCAATATGGCTTGTTCGGCTTGTGCAAATAACATTACCAATGCACTTAAAGTAGTCGATGCCAATGCAAATATTCAAGCAGATCCTCAAACTAAGCTTGTCACTATAGATACTCAAGCTTCAGAAACAGTAGTTAAAGAAGCATTAGCTGCTGCTGGCTATCCAGCTACCTAATTTTTCAGAAATACTGACATCAACTAATTCAGGGGAAAGGTTAAAGGTTTTTCCTTTCCCTTTTCCCATTCCCCTTTTTCCCCTTAACCAAAAAGTACTTACCAAGAAATTTTAGTAAAAAACAATTTTAGGAATGGTAGAACCCCGGATAATGAATGATAATTAACCTCTATAGCTAAAAGCCATCAGCCACAGGCCACAAGCTGAAATGCTGAAGGATAAAGGCTGTCGATTCAACTCTACAAATTGACTATGAATCCAGAACAAGTCAAAAGTTCTCTAAATATTTCACCAGCGATACGCGTAGGAGTACTGGGTTTCGGTGGACTCGGACAAGCAGCCGCCAAGGTACTGGCTGGTAAACGGGAAATGATTTTAGTCGCAGCAGCAGATCAAAAGGGTTACGCCTATGCTGCTGAGGGTTTAAAAACAGATGCTTGCATTCAAACCTACCAAGCTCAGGGTTCTTTAGGTTATTTAGAGCCTGTAGGCACTTTAACAAACAATAGTATTCAAGATTTAATCGCCAGCGCTCAACCTGTAGATGGTTATTTTCTAGCTTTACCCAACCTGCCTAATGATTTTATTCCCTCAGTAGCCAAAGAATTTATTAAATCTGGCTGGCGGGGTGTATTGGTGGATGCAATTAAGCGTACCACTGCCGTAGAACAACTGCTATCTATGAAAGCAGAACTAGAAGCTGCGGGAATTACTTACATGACAGGGTGTGGTGCAACACCAGGACTATTAACAGCCGCTGCCGCCTTAGCCGCCCAAAGCTACGCCGAAATTCACAAAGTGGAAATTACTTTTGGTGTGGGAATTGCCAATTGGGAAGCTTATCGCGCCACCGTTCGCGAAGATATTGGTCATATGCCTGGTTATACAGTAGAAGCAGCCAGAATGATGACCGACGCAGAAGTAGAAGCCTTACTAGATAAAACCAATGGCGTGCTTACCTTAGAGAATATGGAACACGCCGATGATGTAATGTTAGAGTTTGCCGGCATAGTAGGGCGCGATCGCGTTACTGTTGGGGGTGTAGTCGATACACGTAATCCCAAAAAGCCCCTCAGTACAAACGTTAAAGTCACAGGGCGTACTTTTGAAGGTAAAATTTCTACCCATACCTTTACCCTAGGGGATGAAACCAGCATGGCAGCCAACGTCTGCGGCCCAGCTTTTGGCTATCTCAAAGCAGGTAAACAATTGCATCAACGTGGCATCTATGGCATCTTTACCGCCGCAGAAATTATGCCTCAATTTGTGAAGTAATGGAATTTGTCTGTGATTTCACTGTCTGAATCTAATCACTCCTAAACATCTCTAGAAATAATCTAGGGGCGAACAGCTGTTCGCCCCTAGCAAAGATTTCATGCAAAGCAGAATTAATTTTCACATCACTCTAGTTCCTAATCCATAATCTCTAAACCCTCTTCATTCCTGCTTTCCTCTTCAAAAATGGGTTGGGGTTTTTGGATAATAAATGGCAGTTCTGCTCCTAAAAGACCTCGCTGAATGCGTTCTGAAGTCTCACTAAAAAGTAAAAATAAAGGATATACAGTATTAGCTCCTTCACTCAAAATATGACTGTGGCGTTCAGGCATCAGCCACTCATAATCTGTGTCTAAGAGAACTTGAGTTTGTCGCCAACGTCCCAATAATTCCGAAAAGTCTTCATGGGGACGATGAATAAAAATTACAATCTCGGCTCCCGTTTTCACTTTCCACTCAGGATCGCACATCAGAATTGCTACATCGCAGGGTAAGCAAGTTGTGTGGGTGGCTGTTGTTTCAATTTGCCGCAAACGCACAATAGGCAAAGGAATGGCGATCACACTTTCATCTGGACGGCGCAGGCTAGGAACCATCTCTAAGTAAGGTCGATGCTGTTTTAATAAAGCGATCGCAGTCAGATGATTACTATACTCCGCCAAGCTAGCTTCGTAATCAGATTTTTGCACAGGCATATTTCTGTGAAAGATGAACTATGAAATATGAATTAGAAAATGTTAGGTATAAGGATGAAATCTGACTTATGAGATAATTTCATCCTTTAGCCTTTAGACATTCTTAGCCCATCTTTTCAAATACCTTGAACATAGGCAGATACATTGCTAACAAAATTGTACCGACCATACCCCCTAAAACCACAATCATTAGTGGTTCTAAAACACTAGTTAATGCTTTAACTGCTTGCTCAACTTCATCTTCATAGAAGTCAGCAACTTTCATTAACATTCCATCTAATTCCCCGGTTTCTTCACCAATACTAATCATCTGAATTGCCATAGCGGGAAACACTGCTTCTTTTTGCAAAGCAGCGCTAATCATGCCTCCTTGTTGAATTTCTATCCGGGCGGCATCGATAGCATTAGCAACAATTTGATTTCCTGATGTATCCCGGACAATTTCTAAACAAGTAAGGATAGGTACACCAGAACGAGTCAATGACCCAAAAGTACGGCTAAAGCGGGCAACTGATGATTTTTGAATCAAATCACCAAATAAAGGCACCTTTAAAGAAATACGGTCGATAGTTAGTTTACCAACAGCAGTTTTATAATACTGCTTATAGGCAATCGATAAACCGATAAATCCAGCAATAATTACGACAGACCATAAACTGCGTAATATTGCACTACAATCCATCAAAAATTGTGTTAAAGGAGGTAAATCTATACCGATGTCTTTAAATATTTTGGCAAAAATTGGAATTAGGAAAACAGTCATCCCAACAAAGATTGATGTTGCTAAAACACCAACAACCACAGGATAAGATAATGCCGCTTTGATTTGGTTTTGTAGGCGTGCTACATCCTCTAACAGCTTCGCTAATCGGTTTAATACGTCGTCTAGCACCCCACCAATTTCCCCAGCTTGCACCATACTGACATACAAATTATCAAAGCAATCAGGATGCTTCCGCATAGCATCGGAAAGATTTGTCCCGCTTTGAACATCATTGCTAATATCATTCAAAGCGACTTTTAATTTAGGATTGCTACACTGCTCAGAAAGTACTCCCAAACTTCTAACAATCGCTACACCTGCATTTGTCAAAACAGCAAATTGGCGAGAGAAAACCGCTTTATCCTTCACAGTAACTTTGACCATTGATGTCTGAAATTTCTGCAAATCAAAGCTGAATCCGCCCTTAGACTCTTTCAAGTCTTGAACAACTAAACCTTGGTCTCTCAGATTAGTACGGGCTTGAGCTAATGATTCAGCCGAAAATTTTTCTGTTCTAGATTTTCCTTGTGAGTCCCGCACACGGGCAACATAGGTAGGCATAGATTAATCAATTTAAAATAGTTTAAGGGTCAAATATCAAGGGTCAAGGGTCAACAGTAATTAATTATTTATCTTGTTCTCCCTTGCACCTTGATTTTTATGCTTCATTAATGAGCTTTAGCAACACCAGCAGCTGGTTTTGCACCTGCTGCTTGTGGTGCACCACCAATGAGACGTTGAATTTCATCAGGCTTAGAAGTTTTAGACATAGCAGCTTCAAAGGAGATAACTCCAGCTTTATAATAATCAGCTAAAACTTTTTCTAGTGTTTGCATACCTAACTTACCGCCAGTTTGGATTGCAGAGTAAATTTGAGATGTTTTCCCCTCGCGAATCAAGTTAGAAATAGCAGGAGTAATGATCATAATTTCTTGAGCCATGACCCGACCATATTCACCTGGTTTGGGGTTTTTCTTTGGTACCAAAGTTTGGCTAAACACAGCTACCAAGGAGTTAGATAACTGCACCCGTACCTGGGTTTGTCTTTCATGGGGAAAAACGTCAATAATCCGGTCAACAGTCTGTGCAGCTGAACTGGTGTGCAAAGTTCCAAATACTAAGTGACCTGTTTCCGCCGCAGAAATCGCCAAGGAAATCGTTTCCAAATCCCGCATTTCCCCAACCAGAATAATATCTGGATCTTCCCGCAAAGCTGCCTTCAAAGCATTAGCAAAACTCTTAGTATCTTCACCAAGTTGTCGCTGGTGAACCAAGCTTTTAATTGGTTCATACACAAATTCTATTGGATCTTCTACAGTCAAAATATGCTCCGCCTTGGTGCGATTAATCAAGTCAATCATTGCTGCCAAGGTAGTGGTTTTACCAGAACCAGTAGGCCCTGTTACCAAAATCAGTCCTCTGGGCTTCTCTGTCATTTCCCGGACTACATCTGGCAACCCTAATTTTTCAAAGTTGGGAATTTTGGAGCTGAGGGCGCGTAAACAAGCAGCGTAGGAACCACGATCCTTATAAACATTGACGCGGAAACGCGCCAAGCCTTTTACACCATAAGAACAATCCAGTTCCCAGGTCTGCTCTAAAGTTTTACGCTGAGTATTGTTGAGCATACTAAAGATCAGCCTTTGACACTGATCCGCAGTCAATACATGGTCGCCTATGGGGGTGAGTTTGCCACTAATTCGGAAATAGGGTGGTAACCCGGCGGATAAATGCAGATCCGAACCCCCCATTTCAATCATCTGCTCCATCAAATCTTCAATCATCATCTCCATAGTTTCGTCTCCCTAGTTGTTTGTTATTTGACTTTTGATGTTTGACTAATCAGTAAAGCGAGGTGTCAGACAGTAGGGACAATCTAGCCATTCTGGTTGTAATGTGGCATCACAAGTGCGGCACGTTAGACCACTCTTGCGTTTAGCTTTTAATTCCGCTTCCAAACCGGTATCAGTAAAGGTGACTCGCTCAACTTCTTCTAGGGTGGTGGAGCCTTGACGTACTAAATCTAAGCTGTACGCCAGCAAGGTTTTCATCCCTTCTTCTACTGCTACTTCCTTAATCCGTTCCGTTGGTGCTTCTTCGTTGATGAGAGTTTGCAAGTTTTCGGTGATTCGCATCACTTCATAAACACCACAACGCCCTTTATAGCCAACGCCATTACAAGTGGAGCATACTTGTTGACCGCTGGCTTTCGCTTCCGCTTGGGTTTCGTTGGGCAAGGAATTAGCTTTGTAGAAAGTGACATTCACTTCTTGAGAAGCAGACATACCATAACGAGCCAGTTCTTCGGTTGTAGGAGTATAGGGAATACGACAATCGGGACAAACACGCCGAACCAACCGTTGTGCTAACACACCAATCAAAGAACTAGAAACCATGAAAGGTTCAATACCCATTTCTCCCAAACGCGCGATCGCACCTGGGGCATCATTGGTGTGTAAGGTGGTCAATACTAAGTGACCTGTTAAGGCTGCCTCAATCGCTGTTTTGGCAGTTTCCTTGTCTCTGGTTTCACCTACGAGTAACACATCTGGGTCTTGCCGCAAAAAAGCCCGCAAAGCGGTAGCAAAATCTAGTCCTTTTTCCCGAATTACCTGTACTTGAGTAATCCCTGGCAAACTATACTCAATCGGGTCTTCTACTGTACTGATGTTGACTCCAGGATCGTTCTTTTCTGCCAATGCTGAATACAGCGAGGTGGTTTTACCAGAACCAGTAGGGCCTGTAACCAAAATCAACCCAAAGGGACGGCTGACCATGTCCTTAACAATATCTAAGGTTTCCTGGTCAGTAATCAGCTTATGTAATCCGAGTTGAGTTGAGGAGTTATCCAAAATCCGCAAACAAATCTTTTCCCCGTAGCGACTGGGTAAGGTGTTGACGCGGAAATCCACTTTACGTCCCTCAAACATCCGCCGGATACGTCCGTCTTGGGGTAACCGTCTCTCAGCAATGTCTAAGCTAGAAATGATTTTAAACCTGGCTGTCACCGCCGCCACGATTTTTTTCGGTAGGGGGTCAAACGCTTGACGCAGCACCCCATCCTTACGAAAACGAATGCGGAGATTTTCTTCCTGCGGTTCAATGTGAATATCCGAAACCTTTTCATGCAAGGCTTTAGCCAGAATTCTATTCACGAGATTAATGACTGGTGCATCTTCTGCACCCTTCATCGCTGCTCCTAAATCAGCCTCCATATCTTCAGGAGCATCATCGAGATCAAGATTATTCAGGTTTTCTAAATCTTGATTAATATCTGTAAACTTTTCTTGTTCTAGATGTTTTTGCCTAATTGCGAGTTCATCTAGGTATTGATTAATCAGCTGTTGGTAATCTTCCTGGGTAATTACCATGCGCTGCAAAGCTAAACCTTGTGGGCGCAAGATGCGGTTGAGGTCATCTGAAGCTTCCAGGTTATCCGGATCGACCATCGCCACCAAAACGCAAGGTGGGGTTTGGTCGTCATGTTTTGATAGTGGGATTAAGCGATGGCGACGACAAATGTCTACGGGAATGAGGGTTTCAATTAACCTCCCCACCATCGTATTAGCAAGTTGGTTGACTTCCGGATCAAGGAATTCAACCCCGTATAGTATTTTTAGTTCAAATAACTGCTGTTTTTTGTATTGTCTAACTAATTCAGGTGAGAGTTGCCGCCCGGTAATTGACTCCAGCACCTCTGTTAAAGGTGTGCCAGATTTGCGGCTTTCAATGAGTGCCTGTCTCATCTGTTCGTTATTAACATAGCCAGTCTGTACTAGCTTGTTGCCAAAGGGCGAAAACTCTGTTTTTGTGGTTAGAGCGGTACTGCGCCGTTGCGGTGACGAGTAAGTCATATATGAGCAATGGTAGGGAAAACCTCTGAATAAAGTATTCCCAGGCTGTGCCACAGAATTCTCATTTACAGTGAATAAATTATCACTAAATATTTTTCATGCTGAGAGATGGAGGCTAGGTAATGGGTAATTGGTCATGGGTAATGGGGAGAAATACCAAATAACAAACGCTCCATACTCATGCTCAATATGGTAAAAAAAATAACTTATAAGTAAAATAATTGAGGTAAAAGGCGATCGCATCTCACTCCAGCAACGACGTTCGGGTTACCGCCCTAGGAGCATATACGCTAATAGGTTCACCATTTGTCACAATAAGATGACGGTGACATCACTCCAGGAAAAGTATGAGCAAGAAAACCACCTGAATTTGTGTGGTGAAATCTTGCCGTAAATAGTATCTGGGATGAGTGGACAATGATAGACGAAAATAAACAGGTAAACAATACAAGCCAGCAATTGGGTGAACCAATAGAGGTAAAGCAAGCAATGATGAGCGACTCCGCAGCCCAAATCAACTTTAACGAATCTGGCAGCGAGGTGACTGAGCCAGTAGCAGCCACAACAAATGTATCAGGAGATACATCAGCCACACCTGACAATGGTGTTGCAGCGTCTGATAAAACTGAAGAGCAAGCAGCAGCTTTAGCAGCATTGACTCAACAAATTGAGTCTCTCAAAGGACAACTAGAAGAGCGCAGTACTCAATATCTGCGAATTGCGGCAGATTTTGAGAATTACCGCAAACGCAACCAAAAAGAAAAAGAAGATTTAGAAGCACAGGTGAAGCGGAATACGATTACGGAATTGCTGCCAGTAGTCGATAATTTTGAGCGGGCGCGATCGCACCTCAAACCCCAAACTGATAGCGAAATGACCATTCATAAAAGCTATCAAGGCGTTTATAAGCAATTAGTAGACTGCTTAAAACGCTTAGGTGTATCGCCAATGCGTCCCGAAGGTCAAGAATTCGATCCTAATCTGCATGAAGCCGTAATGCGCGAACCTACGGATGAACATCCAGAAGGAACAGTGTTAGAAGAGTTAGTACGCGGATATTACTTGGGTGAACGCGTACTGCGCCATGCAATGGTAAAGGTGGCGGCTCCCAAGGAAGATACATTACCTGCACAAGATAATCAGTCGAGTTCTGACAACTCTTAATCTGTAGTTGCTCGCCTCACTGACCAAAAGTGCCTTGGTTGTTGCAAGGGCGAGCATCACAGATCCTAATCAAAGTAGGTCTGTTGACGGTTAGCCGAAGTTTAGCAAGCCGTTATTTAGTGGGAACTCTCACACAAGGTGCGGCTCTGTGAAAAGAAGCCGCCCCAAAGTCAAAGTAACCACTTACCGATCCGATGCTGTAACTTCTTGCTTACCCCCAGTAACCAGATTTTCTTAAGCGGTTTCGTGAGTGTTAGCCTGTAGCAAAAAAATAACATAAGATAGTCCGCAAAGCCTCACGGCAGCATAAGTACGTAAATATACTGGATAGTATGGGAAAAGTTATTGGGATCGACTTAGGTACTACGAACAGTTGCGTTGCAGTTTTAGAAGGCGGTCAACCGGTGGTGATCGCTAATTCCGAGGGTGGACGCACTACTCCTAGTATTGTGGGATTTGGCAAGGGAGGCGATCGCTTGGTTGGTCAGCTGGCTAAACGACAAGCCGTTACAAATGCCGAAAACACAGTATTTAGTATTAAAAGGTTTATTGGTCGTCGCTGGGAAGAAACCTCAGCCGAACGCGAGCGATCGCCTTATCAATGTGTGAAAGGGCGCGATGATACTGTTGATGTGCAAATTCGCGGACGGAACTATACACCGCAAGAAATTTCTGCCATGATTCTGCAGAAGCTCAAACAAGATGCAGAAAATTTCTTAGGTGAAGCTGTTACTCAGGCAGTAATTACCGTACCAGCATATTTCACAGATGCTCAAAGACAAGCTACCAAAGACGCAGGTACAATTGCTGGGTTAGAAGTTCTCCGGATTATTAATGAACCCACCTCGGCTGCACTAGCCTTTGGTTTAGATAAGCACAACGAAGAACAGTTAATTTTAGTATTTGACTTGGGAGGCGGTACTTTTGATGTATCGATCCTGCAACTGGGAGATGGAGTTTTTGAAGTCAAAGCCACCAATGGCAATAATCAATTGGGTGGTGATGACTTTGATGACTGCGTGATTCGCTGGATTATTGAACGTTTCCAGCAACAGGAAAGCATCGACCTCTCTCAAGACAAGATGGCACTGCAACGCCTCAGAGAAGCGGCGGAAAAGGCAAAAATTGAACTTTCTAGCATGGCTAGCACCTCGATTAACTTGCCTTTTATTACTGCTGATGAAACAGGGCCGAAGCATCTAGAATTAGAACTCAGTCGCTCGAAATTTGAAGAACTCACAGCCCATTTGATTGAAGCCACCATTGAACCGATGATTCAAGCGCTCAAGGATGCCGATCACAAAGCGCAAGATATAGATCGGATCATTTTGGTTGGTGGTTCTACTCGCATTCCGGCTGTCCAAAACGCCCTCATCAAGTTTTTCAATGGTAAAACGCCTGATCGCTCTGTTAACCCTGATGAGGCAGTTGCGCTAGGTGCGGCTGTGCAAGCAGGTGTGATTGGTGGAGAAGTCGATAATCTCCTGCTATTGGATGTAATTCCCCTATCTTTAGGAATTGAAACTTTGGGAGAAGTTTTTACCAAAATCATTGAACGTAATACGACAATTCCTACTAGCAGATCCCAGGTGTTTTCCACTGCAGTGGATGGGCAAACTTCAGTAGAAATTCATGTTCTGCAAGGTGAACGCGCAATGGCGCGGGATAACAAAAGTCTTGGTAAGTTCCTATTAGCAGGAATTCCTCCAGCCCCTCGTGGTGTGCCACAAATTGAAGTATCTTTTGAAATAGATGTCAATGGCATTCTCAAGGTTGGTGCCCAAGACAAAGGTACTGGTAGAGAACAAAGTATTCGCATTACCAATACAGGTGGCTTGAGTACCCACGAAGTAGAGAAAATGAGGCAAGCAGCTGAAGCTTTTGCTGAAGAAGATAAACGGCGTAAAGAACTAGTAGAACTTAAAAATCAAGCCGAGAATCTATTCTTCAGTTACGATTCAACTCTCAGAGATAATAGCGACTTAATTGGCGAAGATATGAAAGTTTTGGCCCATGAAAAAGTCAATCAACTGCAAGCTGCAATGACTAACCCGAGTATTTCTATACAGGAATTTCAGCAGCATTTAGATGACTTTCAAAAAACTTTATTTGCCATTGGTGCCAATGTCTACAACCGTGCTAATAACCAACTTGAGGAGGGACAAGAAGTCTCCGAAGAACTGTTTACCTCACAAGCAGAGCAACCAATTAGTGGCACACTAATACCAGAATTTAACTTTGATTTTGATGAGGAAAATACTGCACAGGCTGATTACGAGGCGATAGATTAGGGATTGGAGACTGGGTACTGGGGATTGGCGACAGGGAATTGGCAATAGAAAAAAGGCGACAGGCAATTAAGTACTAAATCTGAGAAATTACGTATTAACTTCTAATGTGAATTTAGCCGTGAAAGTTTGTAGTTTTGTAGATAGAAACAAAAATCAGACTGCAGGCTAACTTAGAAACTCTTATGTCATCATAGGCGTTTTTAAATTCGCATTGAGCGCAATTAAATATTGAGTATTAGAAATTGGCTATTAAGTAATGGGTATTGATATCAGCAATTAATTAAGAAAGGTATTTCCCAGTCCCTAATCCCTAGCCCCTAGTCCCTAAGACCAAATTTTGCTAGATTGTAGAAGCGAATTGCCGTGGGCTAGAAAGTGTCCCAGCACAGATACCAAAATGTAGATGGGGGGTTTTCCACACCTATTAGTGCGGGTAGCCCCTCTGGTAGATGGCGGGGTTTTTCCTATCTAGGTAGCACAATTGTAAAAGAGACAGCCTCAGGCAATGAGAAAAGAGAGCAGAAATTTGCTTTGCTCATCATTTCCATAGCTTTGATCGTCTTCCACGATCAAAGCACCTGTTGCTAAATATATGCTGGTGATTTTTGTAAAGGGGAAAAGGTAAAATCAATTATTAACAAAAATTAACTTCTACCTTTCGCCCTCTTGCTTCTACCATGCCATATGCTAACCTGCGGGAATGCCTCCGGCAAACCAGCCAGGAAACCCGTTTACAGCATAGGCTCTTCTGCTTTCTTCCTTCTAACTTTTACCTTTGCTATATGGCCCGCGACTATTATGAAATTCTGGGTGTCTCTCGTGACGCCGACAAAGAAGAAATCAAACAAGCCTACCGCCGCCTAGCCCGGAAGTATCACCCAGACGTGAACAAAGAACCGGGAGCAGAGGAGCGGTTTAAGGAAATTAATCATGCTTATGAAATACTTTCTGAGCCAGAAATCAGAGAACGTTATAACCGTTTTGGTGAAGCCGGAGTCTCTGGTGGCGCTGCTGGCTTCCAAGATGTAAGTGAAGGCTTTGCTGATATCTTTGAAAGCATTTTCAGCGGCTTTGCTGGTGGAATGGGCGGTCAAACACAAAGAAGACGCAGTGGGCCTGTACGGGGTGATGACCTGCGCTTAGACCTGAAGTTAGATTTTAGAGAAGCGGTATTTGGCGGAGAAAAAGAAATTCGCATCTCTCATCTAGAAACCTGTGATATCTGTAGCGGTTCTGGTGCAAAACCAGGAACTCGGCCGAGGACTTGTTCGACTTGTAGCGGTTCTGGTCAAGTACGTCGTGTAACTAGAACACCTTTTGGCAGTTTTACCCAAGTTTCCACTTGTCCTACCTGTAATGGTACGGGGATGGTGATTGAAGATAAGTGTGAAGCTTGTGATGGGAAAGGCACAAATCAAATCACCAAGAAACTGAAAATTACCATTCCTGCTGGTGTGGATAATGGTACGCGCTTGCGAATCTCTCAAGAAGGAGATGCAGGACAAAGAGGAGGCCCTCCAGGAGATTTATACGTCTACTTATTCGTGAATGAAGACGAAGAATTTCATCGGGATGGCATTAACATTCTTTCGGAAATTAAAGTTAGTTACCTGCAAGCAATTTTAGGTTGCCGTTTAGAGGTAGATACAGTTGACGGCCCAGTGGAATTAATCATCCCCCCTGGAACCCAGCCGAATACAGTGATGAAGTTAGAAAATCGTGGTGTCCCACGCTTAGGTAATCCTGTAAGTCGGGGTGACCATCTGCTGACAGTACTAATTGATATTCCGACCAAGGTAACCCCAGAGGAGAGAGAATTGTTAGAGAAGCTCGCTAAAATTAAGGGAGACCGCACTGGTAAAGGTGGTCTCGAAGGATTCTTGGGTAATCTATTTAAGTAATGCAGCTATCTTCTCTCTCATCTCCTGATGCTCAACTTGATTTACGCGGGACTCCTTGCCCGATTAATTTTGTGCGGACAAAATTATGTTTGGAAAAAATGCCACCTGGAGGTTTGCTAGAAGTCTGGCTAGACCCTGGGGAACCAATTGAGCAAGTGCCTGATAGCTTGGTAATGGCGGGCTATCAGGTGGAACAAATTGCAGATTGTGCTGGTTATTTTTCCTTGTTGGTACGCCGTCCGGCGATCGCCCAATGACAGGAGAAGTTAATTTTGCTACTGGACAGTTACTCGGTACAGTGTTAGCTGTACAGGCAAATTTTTATCAAGTACAGCTGGATGCAGGGGATAAGGAGGAAAAAGCAGATGAACATTTCACTGACTCTCCCTCTCCCCAGATGCTTCTCTGTACCCGCAGAACGCGCTTGAAAAAAATTGGTCAACAGGTAATGGTGGGCGATCGCGTTGTCGTTGAAGAACCCGATTGGGCTGGGGGACGTGGGGCGATCGCGGATGTACTACCCCGCCAAACTGAGTTAGACCGTCCACCAATTGCTAATGCCAACCAAATTTTGCTGGTATTTGCTGTCGCCGATCCGCCTTTGGAACCGTATCAGTTAAGTCGCTTTTTGGTGAAAGGGGAATCTACTAATTTAGATGTGCTTTTATGCCTGAACAAAAGTGATTTAGTTTCACCACAGATGCAACAGGAGATTAGCGATCGCCTGGTCGCGTGGGGTTATAAACCCATATTCATTAGTGTAAAAAATGGTATAAATATTGACCAGTTATCTGAATGTCTAAATAATAAAATTACTGTAATCGCTGGCCCGTCAGGAGTGGGCAAATCAAGTTTAATTAACTTACTAGTGCCCAATGTTAATTTGCGTGTTGGTGAAGTTTCGGGTAAATTAGCTCGCGGTCGCCACACTACTCGCCATGTAGAATTATTTGAATTGCCCACTCAAGGGTTACTGGCGGATACTCCTGGCTTTAACCAACCTGACCTTGATTGTACTCCCGAAGAATTAGTGCATTACTTCCCCGAAGCAAGAGCGCGGTTAGCTACAGGTAGCTGTCGGTTTAGTGATTGTCTGCATCGAGAAGAGCCTGATTGTGTTGTTCGGGGGGACTGGGAACGCTATCCACATTATTTGGAATTTTTGTCTGACGCGATCGCCTATCAAACTCAGCGTCAACAACAAGCAGACCCCGAATCTACACTGAAGTTGAAAACTAAAGGCAAAGGTCAGGCTCAGTACGAACCAAAATTAGAAAGTAAAAAATATCGTCGTGTGGCTCGCAAGACGCAACTGCAAGCGTTGCAGGATTTATACCAAGACAGTGAAGAATGAGCCGCTTAAACGCGCAATACTTTGTCTATAAATGCTTTGACAGACTTTGATGAGGGTCATATTAACATGAGGAAACCTACAAAGTAAAGACTTTGTAGGCAAGATTTACATTATAGGATAGCTTTATGCTAACACTTGCCTAATGCAACTACTTGCTTGATAGGAAAATTATACTAACTTGATCTAATCGATAAACTTTTTAAATTAATGCGTAAATAGCTTTAAAGCTATACAGTTTTATTTTAATTGTCAATTTTCATCAAACCATAAAATTTATTTATTAATTGTCAAACTAAAGCCTTACAGGTGATGAAACATATCAGTATTTGGAGCTAAGAGAGTCTGGCATCTTGAAGACTCAATATGCTTTGATACAGGCAATATTTAATATTTAGTAGTTCGACGTTAGGGCTAGAACTTGTAATTCTCAGCGAGAATTGCAAGTTCTACATCATTAAGATTTGGCGGAATGAGACAGCAACCGAACAGTCTCTCGCCACTACACAACATAAATTTTTGGTAGAGATAGCAATTATTTTTTTGTGCAACGATATTTTATAGAGAAAAAATCATTAATTAATGTCACAACTCCAATAAAGTCTTAAAATATTGTTAATTTCTGCTAAACCCCTCGACCTTCAATTTCCACGTACCACCCCAGAATAATTATGGCTATAGGCTACGTCGCGCTTGTTCTCCACGCACATCTACCCTTCGTTCGTCACCCAGAAAGTGATTATGTGTTGGAGGAAGAATGGCTATATGAAGCCATTACTGAAACTTATATTCCCTTATTGAAAGTATTTGAAGGACTAAAGCGAGACGGTATCGACTTTAAAATCACGATGAGCATGACACCACCTTTGGTATCAATGCTCCGCGATCCTCTCTTACAAGAACGTTATGATGCACACTTAGCCCAACTAGAAGAACTGATCGAACTAGAAGCGGAGCGTAATATTCATAATGGACATTTGAAGTATTTAGCAGAACATTACGCTACTGAGTTTAACGAAGCGCGTCAGATATGGGAACGCTATAAGGGTGATTTGGTAACTGCTTTTAAGGAGTACCAAGATACAAATAACCTGGAAATTATTACTTGTGGTGCTACTCACGGCTATTTACCACTAATGAAAATGTATCCACAGGCGGTGTGGGCACAAATTCAAGTAGCTTGTGAACACTATGAGGAAACCTTTGGTAAACCACCAAGAGGCATTTGGTTGCCTGAGTGTGCTTACTATGAAGGTGTCGAGAGGATGCTGGCAGATGCAGGGTTGCGCTACTTCCTCACCGATGGACATGGTATTCTTTATGCCCGCCCCCGTCCTCGGTTTGGCACCTATGCCCCCATCTTTACGGAAACTGGTGTGGCGGCTTTTGGACGCGATCACGAATCTTCTCAACAGGTATGGTCTTCTGAGGTGGGCTATCCTGGTGCAGCAGAATATCGTGAGTTTTACAAAGATTTGGGCTGGGAAGCAGAATATGAGTATATTAAGCCCTACATTATGCCCAACGGTCAGCGTAAAAATACGGGTATTAAGTATCATAAAATTACTGGACGTGGCTTAGGACTTTCTGACAAAGCCCTTTATGACCCTTACTGGGCAAGAGAAAAGGCAGCAGAACACGCTGCTAACTTTATGTATAATCGGGAACAACAAGCTCAACATCTACATGGGATAATGCAGCGTCCGCCGATTATTGTTTCGCCATATGATGCAGAGTTATTTGGACATTGGTGGTATGAAGGCCCCTGGTTCATTGATTACCTGTTCCGTAAATCATGGTATGACCAAAAAACCTATGCCATGACGCACTTAGCAGATTATTTACGCGAACAGCCGACTCAACAAGTTTGTCGTCCTTCGCAGTCAAGCTGGGGTTACAAAGGATTCCATGAATATTGGTTAAACGATACCAATGCTTGGATTTATCCCCATTTGCACAAAGCGGCTGAACGGATGATTGAAATCTCGCACTTGGAACCAGAAGATGAATTGCAATGGAAGGCTTTAAACCAAGCAGCGCGGGAATTATTATTAGCACAATCTTCCGACTGGGCATTTATTATGCGGACAGGAACAATGGTTCCTTATGCGGTGAGAAGAACGCGATCGCACTTGATGCGCTTCAATAAAATTTACGATGATGTAAAAATTGGCAAAGTTGATAGTGGTTGGTTAGAAAAAGTCGAATTGATGGATAATATTTTCCCGAGTATTAACTATCGTGTTTATCGTCCGTTGTAAGTAGGGATTGGGGATTGGGGACTGGGGAATACAGTTCGGTTAAGGGGGAAAGGGAAAAGGGGAAAAGGATTGAATTCACCCTTACCCTTTTCCCATTACCCTTTTCCCAAATCACGAGGGAGATGCAAAATACTTATCCGAACTTTATTGGGGGACTGGGAATTTTATTCTGAACGGGTGGTGATAAGCCCGTTAGATGCTTCCAAATAAATATATATACTGAAAAATTAGGGTGGGTAATGCCTATCCTAATTTTTTTGGTGAAGTGGTGAGGCGATCGCTGTAATTTTCTCAATTACCCATTACCCATTACCCATTACCAATTCCCAATTCCCTCCTTATCTGAATAATTCCTGAGAAAATCGTGAAAACTAAATCGGAAATTCCATTAAATTTCTCAGCCAAGCTTTAGCTGTTCATAACTTAAGGGTTGCTAGGTAACTTGATACTGAAAGCAGTTCACTCACAGCAACTCATAAACTTATGCAGCAAGCGTCTCAAGCTACAGTCATCTTGGGAGGTGGCTTCGCTGGATTATTTACAGCTTTACATCTTAGCCAGCGAAAATATACACATCCGATAGTTTTAATTGAACAGCGCGATCGCTTCAGTTTTAAACCGTTGTTGTATGAACTACTCAGCGGTGAACTACATAGCGCTCAAGTTTACCCTCGCTACAACGAACTACTAGCAAGTAGTAGTGTCACTTTTGTGCAAGATACGGTGAAATCAATTCATCTAGAGCAAAGCCAAGTGACTGTAGCATCAGGTAGGATTTTTAACTATAGAAACTTAGTATTAGCACTTGGTAGCAAAACAACTTACTTTAATACTCCTGGTGCGGCAGAATATACCATGCCTTTTACATCTGGAGAACAGGCGATCGCACTGAGAAAACACTTACGTCACCGTCTACATCAAGCAATCCAAACTTCAGATCCAGCGCGTCGCCGGCTACTGCTGACTGTTGCTATTATTGGGGCGGGGCCTGCTGGGATTGAATTAGCTTGTACATTAGCAGATTTGTTACCTATTTGGTACGACGAATTAGGCGGCGATGCTGCGGAAATTCGGGTGGTGCTAATTAACCGCAGTAAAGAAATTCTCAAAGGAGATGTAAATAGCCATTTGCGTTGTACCGCTCAACGTGCGTTGAAAGGGCGTATAATTCCCGTTGACTTTCTGTTTGATGCAGCTGTCAGCAAAATTCAAGCAGATGGTGTTGAGTATCAACAAAATAATAAAACACAAATTTTGCAAGCGGGAACCATCGCTTGGACGGCGGGAACAACTGCTAATCCGTTGTTGATGAACTTACCAGTTGCAAATAATCGCGGGCGGTTGTTGGTGACACCGACATTGCAACTTCCAGATTTTCCTGAAGTATTTGCAGCTGGAGACTGTGCTGCAGATAGAGATGATCCGCAACCACCTACTGCACAAGTAGCTTATCAACAAGGAATTGCGATCGCGCAAAATATCCAGCGTCAGCGCGAAGGTAAATCGCCTATTCCTGTAGAAATCAAAATGCGCGGGACTTTGATGAAACTGGGACTCAATGAAGGCGTGGCGAACTTGTTCAACAAAGTTCAGATTCCAGGACAACCCGGCCATCTAATTCGCGAAGCCACATACTTACAACTATTACCAAACGCCGCTCATAATCGCAAAATTACAACTGAGTGGTTAACCGATGAATTATTCCAGCGTCATCGTCCTGCTTCTTATATGCAACTAGGGCAAACGCCTTGGCTATCTGGGGTTGCAACCTTAGCGGCGGGAGTGATTTTTGCTACTCCCTTAGTATGGCGCGCTGCTCAACCTACGCAATTTCAGCAAAATCTGCATTGGACAGGGGTACCAACTCTACTCAATCAACTTGCACCCCCTCCTCAATAAGCTTTGCTCTCATCCCTCTTTTCTGCTTGAAATCACCCTTATTTAATCTTCAGGAGTACATCAATGAAATACTTACTTAACCTGCGGACTGCTGTTAGCTTCAATCGCATTATCATGGGGCTTTTCTTTTTCGTTTCTGGGATTGCTAATTATCTCAACTTTAATGTCGCTAACGGTTTCTATCAGACTGTAATCACACAAAAACTGCAAATAATTGGCCCAGGAATTCCTCCGGGCTGGGAAGGTATAGGGCCGCTACCTTCATTAATTGCAATTCCTTATGCTTGGTTATTACCTTTAGCAGAAATTTTAGTAGGTGCATTGTTTGCACTTAACTATTGGGTACGGTGGACAGGTTTACTATTAATTCTCATGACTTTTAGCATCATTTTGGCATTTGGCATTATCCCCGCTGGAAGTTTATTCCCTAATGGCGCAGAAAGTTTTAACAAAAATATCCTCTTCATGACATTGATTTGGATATGTATTGCCTACGATGCTTATGAGCAGAAAATGAGCCGCCGCCGCACTGAAGCAATGGCTAATTATGCTGTTAATAATGCGATGGATGATATGTGATGGGATGGGCAATAGGTAATGGGTAATTGGTAATTGGTGATGATGATTTGAGGCCGACTACTAATTACGAATTACGAACTACGAACTACGAATTACGAATTACGAATTACGAATTAGTAATTATTTCTCTCTTTTACTGGAATAAAATTCATGGCTACTGCACATTACGATGTCATCATTATTGGTACTGGCGCAGGTGGTGGTACACTTGCTTATCGTTTAGCTCCCACAGGTAAAAAAATTCTAATTCTGGAACGTGGGGCTTTTTTACCACGTGAAAAAGCTAACTGGGATACGGTGGAAGTCGTGCAAAAAGACCGCTATCATACTAACGAAGTTTGGTATGACCAAAAAGGAAATGCTATTCATCCCGGTACAGGGTATTTTGTCGGTGGTAATACTAAAGTTTATGGTGGTGCGCTATTTCGTTGGCGCAAACAAGACTTTGAGCAAGTGATTCATAAGGGTGGAATTTCGCCGGAATGGCCTTTAAAATATCGCGATTTTGCACCTTATTATACTGAGGCAGAAAAGCTTTACGAAGTTCACGGTAAGCGAGGTTTAGATCCAACTGAACCAGGCGCAACTGAAGATTATCCCTATCCTGCGATTCAACATGAACCGCGAATTCAAGAAATACATGATTCGCTCAAAATAGAAGGCTATCATCCGTTTTATCTGCCACTTGCTATTAAGCTAAATGAAGTTAATCGTCGTTTAAGTAATTGCATTCGTTGCAATACTTGTGATGGATTTCCTTGTTTAGTAGATGCGAAAGCTGATGCAGATGTTAATTGTGTGCGTCCAGCAGAAAAGTATGATAATGTGACGCTCATTACCGAAGCTAAGGTAAACCGATTACATACAAATTCTTCTGGGCGAGAAGTCAATGCTGTAGAAGCAGAAATTAACGGAGAAATTCACTTTTTCTCTAGTGATATTGTTGTTGTTGCTTGCGGTGCAATTAATTCTGCGGCTTTGTTGTTACGTTCAGCTAACGATCAGCATCCAAATGGATTGGCTAATAGTTCCGATCAGGTGGGACGCAACTTCATGAAGCATCAAAATGGCGCGATTATTGGAGTCAGTTTAAAATCCAATCCTACCTCTTTTCAAAAAACCCTAGCAATTAATGATTTTTACTGGGGTGATGAAGATTATGATTATCCAATGGGTCATGTACAATTACTAGGCAAAGTCAATGCTGATATGATTGCTCAAGAATCGCCATCGGTTTTAGGGCTGTCGTTTCGAGAAAGACATACATTTGAAGCGATCGCAACTCATTCGGTAGACTGGTGGCTGACTGCTGAAGATTTACCCGATCCTAACAATCGTGTCACGCTGAGAAATAATTCTGTACAGTTAAATTACACCGAAAACAACACCGAAGCCTACAACCGACTACTCAATCGCTGGACGCAAGTACTAAAAATGATTGGTTGCGGTGAAAAAATTATTCCCGCCTCCTTCTATTTCCGCAAAAAACTACCTTTGCAAGGTGTGGCGCACCAATGCGGAACTTGTCGCTTTGGTGAAGATCCCAAAACTTCAGTCTTAGATATCAATTGCCGCACCCATGACGTTGATAATTTATATGTAGTTGATGGTAGTTTCTTCCGTTCCAGCGCTGCTGTTAACCCAACTCTGACAATTATCGCCAATGCTTTACGTGTAGGCGATCGCTTAATTGAACGTCTAGCTTAAAGACTTGCAACCGTCGTAATTCTTAATTACCAATTACCAATTACCCATTACCAATTACCGATGTCGCGTTTGCGCGATCGCCTGATGCCATGAGTCTAGTAAGTTTAAACGATGATCAGCGCTAATTTTCGGCTCAAACCATTGATCGGCTTGCCATTGTTGCAAAATTTCGGCTTCGCTTTCCCAATAACCAATCGCTAAACCTGCTAAATAAGCAGCACCCAAGGCTGTAGTTTCGGTAATTTTGGGACGCACAACGGGTACACCTAAAATATCTGCCTGAAATTGCATTAATAGATTATTGCGAGATGCACCACCATCTACCCGCAGTTCCCGCAGATGTAGCTGGGAATCTTGGCGCATCGCCTCAATTACGTCAGCAGTTTGGTAGGCTATGCTATCTAAGGCTGCACGGGCAATATGGGCATTAGTTGAACCGCGAGTTAAACCAGTAATCGTACCACGAGCGTAACTATCCCAATAAGGTGCGCCTAAACCGACGAACGCAGGTACAAAATACACACCACCAGTATCAGGAACGCTAGCTGCTAAGGCTTCTACATCTGCACTGTGTTTGATAATTTCCAGTCCATCACGCAACCATTGCACAACCGCCCCAGCAATAAATACGCTACCTTCCAAAGCGTAGTCAGTACGTCCATTGATGCGCCAAGCGATTGTAGTTAGTAGCTTGTGGTTAGATTGCATGGGCTGATTTCCTGTATTTAGCAGTATAAAGCAACCTGTGCCGTAAGTATTTTTCGCCATACCAGATTGCAATGATGCTTGCCCAAAAGTCGCAGCTTGTTGGTCTCCAGCAATACCTGCAATGGGAATGCGGCTACCAAAAATACCTTCGGATGTATATCCATATACTTCTGATGAACTCCGCACTTCTGGCAGCAGGGAACGGGGAATATTGAGAATGGACAGCAATTCATCATCCCATTGCTGAGTATGAATATTGAATAACAAGGTTCTGCAAGCATTAGTGACATCTGTAATGTGGAGTTCTCCCTGAGTGAGTTTCCACATTAACCAGCTATCGACAGTTCCAAATGCTAGCTCTCCGCGTTCGGCTTTTTCGCGGGCGTAAGGTACATTATCAAGTAACCATTTAACTTTAGTGCCGCTAAAGTAAGCATCGATTACTAATCCTGTTTTTTGCTGGAATGTTGTCTCAAGTCCCTCTGCTTTCAGTTGATCGCAGTCAGCAGCAGTGCGGCGATCCTGCCAAACGATCGCATTGTAAATCGGCTTACCTGTTTTACGATCCCAGACTATAGTAGTTTCTCGTTGATTGGTAATGCCAATAGCTGCAATATCACTGGCTTTAATACCAATACGCGCTAAGGCTTCATTAGCCACACCAACTTGCGAAGACCAAATTTCATCAGCATCATGCTCTACCCAGCCTGGTTGCGGAAAGATTTGTGTGAACTCTTTCTGAGCAACCGTCAGCATATCGCCATCACGGTTAAATATAATAGAGCGCGAGCTAGTAGTACCTTGGTCAAACGCCAGAATATATTTAGTCACGTCGCTTTGCTCCGAATTCAAAATTCAAAATTCAAAATTAAAAACACCCATAAATAAATTTAAGGGCTTGTATCCTTTCCAGGTAGGTGAACTGCACAAAACGCATTACAAGATATAGCGCGATCGCACTCACCCTCAAGTTGCCAATTTTGAAACTTTTAAGTTACTAGTTCGCTAAGGAAACTTGGCGAGTAAAGGTGTAGGGGTAAGAGGGAAAGGTTTTTCTCCCTTACCCCTTACCCTTTCCCCTTTACCCATAACTTTTTCTGTACTAAGGTAGTAGACTTCACAATAGTCTTTCGATAAAAATACTATAAATCGACAGCCATAGTGTACTTAAGATGGAAGGGACAAATAAAGCTAATCCAGAAGGTTTTTGGCCGCTAAATTTTCTCAAAAAGCTGCTTATAGCTCATTGGCGTTCTTTATTAATATTGTTAATAGGAGTTTATTTACCTTTTCAGCTATTTGAACTTTTGGCAGTTAAGGTATGGCAGAATGAAGGCGGTTTTCCTTGGGATGTGCCGATATTGCTGGCAATTCATTCTCAAGCCATACCACAATTAGATGTCATAGCAGTTATCTTGACAAAGTGTGGATCTTTTTGGACTGCATTGCCGATATTTACTGCGATCGCCATTGTATTCTGGCAAAGACGCTGGTGGCGATCGCTGACTTATTTACTCACCACCGCATTCGGAAGTCTGATCATCAACCGCACTGCTAAAGAATTAATGCATCGAGTCCGTCCGCAACTATGGGTGTCTGGTGCGCCGGAATTTGATTATGCATTTCCCAGCGGTCATGCTATGACAAGTATGACTTTGGTGGTAGTTTTAGTAATTTTGAGCAAGGATAAACCCTGGCGCTGGTTAGTTATGCTTTTTGGCGGCTTATATGTCTTGGCGATCGCTTGGACAAGGCTTTATTTAGGGGTTCACTTCCCCAGTGATATTTTGGCAGGTTGGCTGGTTGCGATCGCCTGGTCAATCGGAGTTAGTTTAATTATCAAACCTCACTTGATTGCAGCTAACCCCTTAAATAAGGTTCAACCTGTAGAAGAAACTTCTTTATTACCAAAGGAAAAACAAGTCTTAGCAGAAGATTGATCGGCTGTTACAAACAGGACTTACGCAACTGGTACACTCATCTTCTGGTTTAAGAGTCAAGAGTCAAGAGTCAAGAGTCCAGGGTAAAATGTCCAAAATTAAGGTTTTTTAGACTTTGGACTTTTGAACGCCAGTTCACTCAACGGAGGGAACATCGGCACGTGACTGGCTCCCCTGGACAGCCTAAACAAGAAAATGTGCAATATATAATAAGTCAGCATAGCAATTATGCTTACTAGAAAATTTAGATACTGTAAATCAGTGTTAATTTATACGATTTCGAGTTTTTAGAATGGTTATACTCGTTTCTAGGTTCTACCTGGGAATTACGAAGTGGCTTTGCCACTTCTTTTTATGTAAATGGTAGCCTAAAAAATAATTAAAAACAAAAATGCAAACTATAAAGGTAAATCAAATTACATTTATTTTTGCTCTTATAGATTCTTATCTAATAGACATCTCCGAAAAAGAATATAAAAGCCTTGTACAGTCAGGGTCAATACCTCATTTCTGGAGATGTCTAATGCTTGGCGGTTAAGGGGAAAAGGGGAAGAAAAAACCTTTAACCTTTAACCTTTTCCCCAAAACCAATTTTGGTTTCTAGATGTGATGTAGGGTGCATACAGGTAAATGCGATCGCCTCTCAGCAGCATCCAGCACCCTACAATACGTGAGAGAATTTATTTTGCGGTATAGGCCAATAGCTAATCATTGAAATCATCTCGCCATTTATCGCGATTGTCTCTCATTTCTGCATCACGAAGCGATCGCGCTGGTTGCCAAGTTCCCCAACAAAGTGCTGTTTGCCTTTCTAGGTGGTTGACAAATTGCATAATTGGCTGATCTATTTTGAGTGGAGTTTTTAGATCAAACTTAATTGTCTCAAAAATTTTAGAATCATCGTTAAAAAAATCCCGACCCAAAATATTAACTAGCCATAGCATAAATCGATTGTACAATTTACCAAAAATTCCCTTACGTTTCTGCATCATTAATATCGTTCTTCCCTCAGCCTTTCCCCCATCAAGCAAGCGTAAGGTAAACATGATATAAAAATGCAAAAAATCGGGGCCCATTGTAACTATGTTAGTGCTACCGTACCAATAGCAAATACTATAGGTAATGGCATTTTTGTAAAAAGGACGAATCAGCTTAATTAGCCAGGAATTTTCGTTACCTCTTGTAGTATTACTGAAAGTAATAGCATTTTGATTGAGTTCTTCTTTTTCAAAGACTATTCCTAATGGTAGCTTGTGAACTGTGTTGAAATGTTGGGTATCAATAGCATTAATTATCACTACATTGGGATGACATTTAGCTACAAAATGACATACCATTGCCACATCACATTCTTTGTGTTCTAACTCAGGAATAAAAGGTAGAGGCTGTAGTGGAATTTCTCCAGTCCAGACCCAAATCATGCCGTATTTTTCGGCAGTATGCCAAGCATTTAACTTTATAGGAAGCGGTTCATCTAAACAAGGTATCTCAACACAAAATCCTTCACGATCAAACTTCCAATGGTGGAAAAAACAGCGCAGTTCATTACCTTCAACTTTACCCTCAGCTAAATGAGCACCTAAATGAGGACAATAGGCATCAAAGGTAATTGCTTTTTTGTCTTTTCCTCGAAAAATTACTAGTTCTCTGCCTAATAAAGTGATAGCTTTTACTTCACCTACCCGCAGATGATGAGAAGGAATTGCCCAATACCACCCCTCTATAAAACGTTCTGGGTTATTGAAATTTTTAGACTTACGCTTTGAGCTAACATTCTGCGAGTTAAAGTTCATTTTTAGATTTCACTAACAGTGAAGGTCTGCATTATATAGTTCCTAATTCAGCAGCTATAAAAATGTAATCAGAGTTACTCTCAGCATTTCCTCACAAAATAAATTTTAATTTTCATTCGGCTAGTAAATTATATATATTGCATTTTAGATACCAGCATTAAATGTTGTTCTTTCTGGAATCTGCTTCTTAAAAGTATTTGCAAAACAGTTACGTAAACTGCTAAAAAAATATGTGTCTGTTTTTTCCTTAAATTTTCAGTAAACTCAATTTATTCCTGAAATGAAAGAGAAAAAAGTAATTTTTACCTAAGCGCAATTGGATATATTAGGTATTATTACTCCTACCATGCTGATGTTGAATTTTGGAATACAGGGAGGATGCGTTAGCGTTAGCTTAACGCATCTGTATCAACGCTGATTTAGGGAAATGTTGTAGTAAATAATCTGCTAGAAAGATGATGCATTCTTTTTGCTGAATTTCCCTAAGTTACTTCTAGAAAGTAAATTATTCAGTTAAGAAAGCCAAGGTCATAATTATATTTTTCCTTCTCGGCTTCCTCTGCTTCCTCTACTCCCATGCTCAAGAGAGCAATAGTATATTTTTTCAGTGGAAGCCCCTAATGTTGTGAATGGAACAAATCAACTAATTTAGCTATCCTTGAGTAGGAGAGATAATGTTTGATCATCTGCAAACAATTCCCTTAAACATCACTGAAAAGTTACCAAAATTGTGTTAAGTCCTAAATATTACAGGCAAACTACACTTCAGGGTAAGCAATCCTATCTGAAAAACCGACTGTTTACTGCTGGGATGTTAGTGTTGGTTGTAATATCTCTCTCCAGTGGGTTAGGCTACCGTTTTTATAATCAACCAAAACTCGATGTGGGAAAGGTAGCGCCTCAAACACTCACCGCGCCTAATTCAGCCCATGTTGAAGATGCAAAAACGACAGGGGAAAAACGCCGAGAAGCGCGTAGCGGTGCATTGGCGGTGTGGGTTGTCGATTCACAGGTGAATGAGCAAATTAAACAACATCTTGAGCAATTATTAGCAACAGGTGACCAAATTCGCGATAAGTTGGGAAAATTTCCTATTATTAGAACTGCAATCTTGTCCACAGCCACGCAAACTTACTTGCGACAAGCACCAGAAACTCAATGGCAAACAGTATTGCAAACCTTGGCGAAAAATAGCAATCTGACTGGCTTAAATTCTACTCAACAGCAAGCAGTGAAGAATTTGCGAAGTTATCGACAGTCTAACTCTTCTGTGGCTTTATCTCAAGTTTTAAAAGCGATCGCTCAAGCTCGTCAGCGCTATAATACCGCCCTCAATTTTCTGAGCGAAAATACCAGCGCCCAACCGCAAACCCTTTACGATGCTACCTTTCTGAATTTATCTGATGCAGATTGGCAACAGGCTAAAATCCAAATGCATCAGACTTTAGAGCGGATGTTAGCACAGGGTATCTATCCAGGTTTATCAGCTCATAACTTGAACTCTGCGATCGCGATGCAGGTAAGTGTATCTGTTCCCAAAACAGCGCAACCTTTAGCAAATCGATTGCTATCAACGGTAATTATTCCTAACCTGATTAAAGATATTGAGCAAACTAAGGTAATTGCAGAAAAAGCAGCACAAGCTGTAGAACCAACAATAGTCAGCATTCAAAAAGGTGAGGCGATTGTCAAGGCGGGAGAAAAAATTACTCAGGCTGATTTTGTACTATTAGACTACTTTCGCTTGAGCCAACGCAGCATCGACTGGGTGGAACTAACGCGTTTCACAGCAATAGTCGGATTAGCAGTAGCTGTGTTTAGGTTAGTAGAAAGACGGTTTTATGCCAAGTTAAGAAGTAGCGATTATGCCTTAATAATTTTCCTCACTCTCAGTGCGCCGTTGCTGATATTTTTGACCAAATCATTTACAGGTTTACCAGCCATCGGTTTACTGCTGGGTAGCTTTTACGGTTCAGCAATTGGCGGTACTGTAATGGGGTTACTAGGAATATTACTTTCAATTGGCACAGAACTGAGCTGGCATGATTTAATACCAAGTGCCACCAGCGGCATTCTGGGCGGATTAATGGCGGGACAATGGCGATTTCCGGGGAGAGAAGCACCACGAACGCGAGAAGAATTAGCTACCTTGGGAATTTTAATTGGGTTGACCCAGGGAAGTGTTTACTTATTGGTGAATACTGCGATCGCACCTCTTTGGTATGCTGTTCTCGGTACAGCCATGCTCAATGGTTTGGCTGGGTTACTTTGGAGCATCTTAGCCCTAGGAATTAGCCCTTACCTAGAAACTGCATTTGATTTAGTCACACCAATTCGTTTAGCTGAATTGTCCAATCCCAACAGGCCTTTATTAAAACGCCTCGCCCATGAAACTCCTGGGACTTTTCAGCACACAGTTTTTGTAGCCACCCTGGCAGAAGCAGCCGCCAGAGCATTACATTGTCATGTAGAACTGGTACGGGCTGGAGTTCTATATCATGACATCGGGAAAATGCACGATCCCCTAGGATTTATTGAAAATCAAATGGCAGGCCCGAATAAACACGATGCGATTAACGATCCCTGGAAAAGCGCGGAAATTATTAAAAAGCACGTGAGTGAAGGGCTAGTTATGGCTCGTCAGTATAAGCTACCTAGTGCTATTCAGGCTTTTATTCCCGAACACCAAGGCACGATTTTAATTGCATATTTCTATAATGAAGCACAGAAACAGCAGCAACATCATCCTGATATAGTGTTGCACGAGTCAGATTTTCGCTATGAGGGCCCGATTCCCCAGTCAAAAGAAACCGGAATTGCCATGCTAGCTGACGCTTGTGAAGCCGCGTTGCGATCGCTCAAAGATGCAACCCCAGAAGCAGCACTAGCAATGGTCAATAAAATCCTCAAAGCACGTTGGCAGGATCATCAGTTGATAGATTCAGGATTAACCAGGGAAGATATGTCTCAAATTGCTTATATTTTTGTTCAAGTTTGGCAGCAGTTTCATCACAAACGCATCCCTTATTCTAAATCCTAAACATTGGCTAAGGATGCTCCGGGCAATGATTCCACAGGTAAATAACTTTTTGCAAAAGTCGAGTATTTAAATCTCGCCAAAGTAAGTGGCATTAATCATTGAGTTTAAAAAATATCATAGTATTACCTATTCTTTAAAATTATTTTATTAGAACAGTAAATTGTTGATTATTTATATTATTTACCCACCAATTTGATGCTTGCTATAGACAATCTCATCTGTATGATTATTTCTGCCTGCTTTTAGCGCTGATAATTTGATTTTACTCTCCCCCTAATCACAAAAGCTCCAGGAATGCGAGAATAAAGTGTGGGGTTAAGGCTCTGCAATCAATAGTCGAGTCTGATTAACTTATACAAATTAAAGCTCAATTCTATAGTAGGGTTAGTGCCGTACTGCTTTAATAAACAAAATATCTGTATTATGATGGTTGGTTTTGATTTGATATTCAAGATGCGATCGCTTAAATTTTTTCGCTTCAATATCCGGGAACTACTTGTGCGCGATCATCGTGATTAATATCTATACTTTATCAGTACTTGCGGTAATATTTATGTTTGCCTATGTTCGCCAACTATTTTTCCCGAAAATTCACCTAGCTGCTCTTGCTCACAATCTAGACCTTGGTGTAGTCTGAGATTCTTATTATCCTTGAACAAATCTTTGCTTAGTTGTCTCTATAGATACAATAACTATGCTATTCTAGTCAACTTCATATAGACACCAGGGCTATTAACCATCTAATATTAGCTGTTCATGACTGGCAAACTGTGCAGTTAATTGCCTAATTCTCAGCATAATAGTTCATATTTACAGGAAAAGTTGATGATAGCTATACCATCCCATATACTATGCATTTTTGTCACTAAATGCCTATATACTAGACTAGACTTTAAATAATTTGAGATTTTTGTTAATTGTGATACCAGCAACTATTAATTTTTAGAGGAAATACTAGCAAAAATACATTTTTTAAGGTTTAGTAAAAACTAGATCCAGTATCATCAAACAACCCAAAACTTCATGTGGTGTGATAATCAAGAGAGGAGTGAAAACATGGATTTACGTCAAGACGCACTGCAAATCCTGAAGGAAACTAGTCGAACTTTTTATATACCAATTAGTATCTTACCTTCGGGATTACAAGAAGCAGTAGCGTCAGCATACTTGTGTATGCGAGCTATTGATGAAATTGAAGATCATCCAGAACTGGATAACCAAACTAAAGCGCAGCTATTAAGAACAATTAGCTTGACATTACAAGCAGGCGTAGATGGCTTTGCGGTTGATGCCTTCTCCTCAGGATTTAGTGGTTACGAGAATACTTTAGCAGAAGTTACCCTCGGAATTAGAGAATGGTCAATATTAGCACCTGAATCGATCGCACCGCGAATTTGGGATGCAACCGCGGCAATGGCAGACCGGATGGCGTACTGGGCCGAACAAAATTGGCAGATTAAAACAGAATCAGATTTAGATCGTTACACATTTGGGGTTGCAGGGGCGGTGGGGTTACTACTATCAGATTTATGGGCTTGGTATGACAGCACAGAAACTAACCGTACTCAAGCCATAGGTTTTGGTCGTGGCTTACAAGCAGTGAATATCCTACGTAATCACACGGAAGATTTGAAACGGGGTGTAGACTTTTATCCTGAAGGTTGGACTGCCGCAAATATGCATGAATACGCACGCCGCAATTTAGCCTTGGCTGATGCTTACACTAAACACCTGCCACCCGGCCCGGCTTTAGACTTTTGCCAAATTCCCCTCACTTTGGCACATGGAACCCTGGATGCCTTAGCTAACGGTAAAGAAAAACTCAGCCGTACCGACGTTTTGGCACTCCTCAAGAAATTTATAGATGTGAATATGAAAGCTAGCTGATGAGGGGCTGGGGACTGGGGACTGGGGACTGGGGACTAGGGACTGGGGACTAGGGACAAGGAGAAATCTCTATTACCCATTACCCATTACCCATTACCCATTACCCATTACCCATTACCCATTACCCATTACCCATTACCCATTACCTTAACTAAGGAGAGCTATATTGCAATGAAGAAAACTTTGTTCCTCAGTCCTCCTTCTTTTGATGGATTTGACGGTGGTGCAGGTTCGCGATACCAAGCTAAACGCGAAATTACTTCCTTTTGGTATCCCACATGGCTAGCGCAACCGGCGGCTTTAGTGCCTGGTAGTAAGCTTGTGGATGCACCACCGCATGGACAGACTGTGGAAGATGTGCTGAAAATTGCTAAGGATTACGAATTGGTAATCATGCACACTAGTACACCTTCATTAGCGAATGATGTGAAGTGTGCTGAAGCCATTAAAGCCCAAAATCCAGATGTGCAGATTGGTTTTGTTGGGGCCCATGTGGCAGTATTGCCAGAGCAAACGCTGCGGGATCATCCAGTTATTGACTTTGTTTGTCGCAATGAATTTGACTATACCTGCAAAGAACTAGCTGAGGGTCTGCCCTGGGAAGATATTAAAGGTCTTAGCTATCGCGATAAGCATTCTAATATCCGCCACAATGAGGAGCGGCCATTAATCCATGACTGGGATGCTATGCCCAGCGTTCTTCCTACCTATGCCCGTGACTTAGATATTACGAAATACTTCATCGGCTACCTACTGCATCCTTACATTTCCTTCTACACTGGGCGCGGTTGTCCGGCAAAATGCACCTTCTGCCTTTGGCCGCAGACAATTGGCGGTCACTTATATCGTCATAAAAGCCCAGAAGTTGTAGGACGGGAGATGGAAGAAGCCAAAGCCATCTTTGGTGACAAAGTGCGGGAGTATATGTTTGATGATGATACCTTTACCATCGACAAACATCGCGCGATCGCAATTAGCGAACACATGAAGCGGCTCAAACTCACTTGGAGTTGTAATGCTCGTGCCAATTTAGATTACGATACCCTAAAAACCCTACGCGACAACGGTTTGCGCTTGCTGCTTGTTGGTTTTGAATCTGGTAACCAAGATATTCTCAACCGCATTAAAAAAGGCATCAAGCTAGAAGTAGCGCGGGAATTTATGAAAAACTGCCATAAGCTAGGGATCACTGTGCATGGCACTTTCATTATTGGTCTACCAATTGAAACTCAAGAAACCGTAGAAGAGACAATTCGCTTCGCCTGCGAACTCAGTCCCCATACAATTCAAGTCTCAATTGCTGCACCTTACCCCGGTACAGAACTTTACGAACAAGCACAGGCTAACGGCTGGTTTACTAACCAATCTTTAGTAGCTAACTCCGGTATTCAAACCTCAACCCTGCAATATCCCACGCTTTCCAGTGAAGAAATCGAGGATGCAGTTGAGCGTATGTATCGGAAATTCTACTTCCGTCCCAAAGCAATTATCCCCATTGTCAAAGAAATGCTTACAGACCGCCAGATGATGGTACGTCGCCTGCGCGAAGGCGGAGAGTTCTTCTCCTACCTGAGAGAACGCCGCAATCAGCAGACTGCTGCACACGCGGGGGTTGGGGAGTAGGGATTGGGGATTGGGGATTGGGTACTGGGGACTGGGGATGAGGGGGATGAGGGAGAAACACAAATTACCAATTACCAATTACCCATTACCCATTACCAATTACCAATTACCCATTACCAATTACCAATTACCCATTACCAAATGCCAAACCCCCGCCATGTAATTATTAATGCTGATGACTTTGGCTTTTCTAGTGGAGTCAATCAAGCAATTATCCAAGCTTATGAACAGGGTGTATTAACTAGTACCAGTTTGATGGTAACTGGAGATGCTGCCGAAGATGCGATCGCTTGGGCAGGTAATCACCCTAATTTAGCCGTAGGCTTGCATTTAGTGCTGGTGTGCGGTAAGTCTGCTCTCCCACCCTCCCAAATTCCCCATTTGGTAGACTCTGGGGGTAATTTCTCCGAGAGTCCTTTTCAAGCTGGGTTACGCTATCAATTTCATTCTGCTGCTCGTGAGGAATTGCGGCAAGAAATCCGCGCCCAGTTAACAAAATTCCGCGACACTGGGCTGACTCTTTCTCATATAGATGGGCATTTACATTTACATACTCATCCCGTAGTATTGCGGATTTTGGTGGAATTAGCCCAGGAATTTAATATTCGAGTCATCCGTTTGCCATCGGAAGAACTAGCAATGACACTCAAGCTTGACCGCGCTGGACTATTGAATAAATTAGTGTGGTCAGGAGTATTTGGCAGACTCCGCAGCTATGGTGAAAATTTACTCAACTCACACGGTATTAAATACGCCGATCGCGTTTATGGATTGCTGCAAACTGGAAATATGAGTGAGGAATACTTGCTAGGTCTAATCCCGCAAATTCAAGCAGACTTAGTAGAGATTTATTCCCATCCCGCAGTCATTCAACCAGGCGAACCCCTAAACGGCCCATCAGGAGCCGGCGAAGTAGAACTTGCAGCATTATTAAGTCAGCAGGTGCGCCAAGCATTGATAGCTAGCGGCTTTGAATTAACTAACTATCATCAAATTTAACTAATTCCGCGTAATTCCCCTTCCTCAGCCGAAGGCAGGGAGGCGATCGCTATTTATTTTGACTGCGTAAATTAACTCTGGGGAAGCGCTGCACAAGTTAATTGTGGTTGTATATTGCTAGGAGATGGTGCTGCGACTAGCTCAATTTGACCTTGGGCGTTACGATGCCAAGATGTAGCTTGCACAAGAACCTTGGCAGGTTGGAAAATTTGAACTTGTGCTGGTTGTGTGTTGTGGAATGCAGAGATATCACGCAAATCAATCCAAGGGCGATCGCTCCTCAAGTCCTGTGTCGGATTTTGTGGCAAACCACCTCTTCCTGTAGAGACAAAACTACTGCCAGTATTTACAGAACAACCACTAGTAATTTGTTGAGATGAATCGGTGACATTCGTTGGCAATTCGATTAAACCAGAATTAGGATCAACACCGAAATTATTAATATTGACTGTGCCATTAATACCCAATTGAGAACTGGCAGTGATGTCATTTTCAGGGGTGAGTTGGGAACGATATTTTAGTCCGAAGATGCCTTGGGTGTTAATTTGAATATTACCGCCATTACCATCAACAGCATTGGCAATAATATCGCTGTTTTCTAAACCTACAATGATTGGTGCATTAATTGTAATATTGCCACCATTGCCATTACTGCGAGCTTCGGCGGTAATCTTACTTCCATTGCGAAGCAAGAGCGTATTTCCCACCGTGAATCTTAAGTTACCGCCTTGTCCAGAGGCAGTTGTCGCCTTAATATTTCCAGTATCCAACAAGATCCGATTGGCTTGGATATTTAACTGTCCAGCGTCACCTGTCCCTTCATGAGCGACGTTAACATTACCCCCATTGCGAAGTGTTAACTTGTTAGTATTAATATTCAATACACCAATATTACCTGTGGGTACATCGGGGAGATTATAGAACTTACGGGTAGTTGCATTTAAAATAGCAGCGCTGGCTCCAATCACAGAGGCACGGACATTTTTTCCTGCTACTAAAATATCATTTGCCTGGATTGTCAACGCTCCTCCATTACCAGTACTGGCGGTGGCGTTAGCAAGCGCTCCACCATCAAGTATTTGCAATTGATTAGTTTGAATTGTGACATCACCAGCTTGACCATTACCGTAGGTCACAGTTCCTATACCGCTAGGAGCTAGTGTAAACTTATTGATTCCAGTGACGGTTATACCCTCTGTGACATTTAAACTAATATTGCCACTATTTCCCAGATTATTGGACTGGCTCGGATCGCCAAAGTTACCAATAATCGGCAGCGTACTTGTTCCCAAGGAAGCTCCATCTGCCACTGACAAGTTAGTTGTAGTTACAAAAATATTGCCGCTATTACCGGAACCAGCTGTAGAAGTCCCTAAAAAGCTGATCAAAGTGGGTGAAATTGGTGATGTTCCCGCAATGTTCACAGCTTTGCGTGCCACAACTGAAATATCACCTGTGTTACCACTACCTGTTCCTGGTACTCCTTGCAAGCGAGAAGTGAAAGTAAAAACGGTTCCACCATCAATCAGATTCAAGATGTCTGTGGAAATTTTGATATCACCACTCTTACCACTGCTGAATGTGTAAGTATCTATACCACTAGAAGTTAAGCTAATAGAACTCACTCCGGTAGCATAAATCTCATCAGCAACATCCACAGAAATATTTCCGCCTTTTCCTGTAGCACCGGGAAAGACGATGGTTCCTACTAAACCACCATCTTTGAGAGTGAGTTTACGAGCAACTACGCTCACATCTCCCCCATCTCCCAAAGTATAGGTTTGACTACCGATGCGGCTAGGGCTACTACCAGATGGTGCTAAGGGAGATTTGAGGGCAACTGCACCCGTAGCAGTAATGGTATCTGCTAGTACTTGCACTTGACCTGCTGCACCTTTACCTAGACTGAAGGTTTCAATTGCCGCACCATCTTGTAAAGTTATATCCCCAGCTTGAATATTTACGCTTCCGCCTTTTCCTGTGGCTCCTTGTGCTACCTGATTGACAATCCAAGCACTGGGAGCAAAAGCATTAGCATTGACTCCACCCAAAGAAAGCGATCGCGCTGCTTGCACCGTAATATTACCACCCTGTGATGTGCCTGCTGTTGCTGCTGCTATTTGCGATTGATCGAGGCGAATATCTCTACCTACTACTTGAATACCGCCAAATGGATTACCCACTGGAAAGGGATTCCACAATGAAGAACGCTGGGCAAATTCAATATCGCCAAAATCTGTAACTTGGCTATAACCTAACTGCCATCCACTGGGTGAGGGTATCAGACTCACTATACCACTGGTGACTGCACCTATTTCTATTCGACCTACAGGTGCAGTGATGACACCACCTGTAAATTTGATGTCTCCCCCTACTAAAGCAATTGTTTTCCCCAGATTTGTCACTATCCCCAAGTTCTTCGTCGGGACAATACTATCATTGCCTTTACCTTGAACCTGAATTGCCGGCGAACTACCCATCTGCAAACCAATGGGTACACTAATAGTTAATAATGCAGGTGTTGTGATATTTACAGCACTAAATTCGCTACCATCGCTAAACTTAATACTATTAGCAGTAGTTCCGACAAATGAACCGCTAATATTCAAAACGGCATCTTTACCAAAGACAATTCCGTTAGGATTCATTAAAAATAAATTGACGGAATTATTGCTATTAATTGTGCTAATTAATCCATTAATTTCGGAGACATTTCCCCCAGTTACCCGACTAAAGATGTTGGTAATATTGGGTGTATTGACTAAATCAAAAGTTGCTGAACCACCAGGAGAGACTGAGAAATTGCTGAAACTATGAAATAAATTATTACCTTTGGCAGTGCCGTCAGTAATTGTAAAATTATTGCCTGAAGGAGTGACAATAGTGTTGGTGGTAGCATCAGATGTCACCTGAGCGATCGCAGTCTGGGAAAATGCAGCAGTGCATAACCCAATTGTGAATGTAGATAAATAAGCGATCGCTCTCATACCTTGAATTATCCTTTAAACTAACTTGAGTTAGAATTCCCAAAATGGTATAGTCGATAACTTGCTTTCCTCAGAGTGGGATTTGTTATAGTTTGCTTAAGGGAATCGCTGCACAAGTTAATGGTGGTTGTCCCGCAATCGGAGATTGACTTGCAACTAACTCAATTTTGCCTTTGGCGTTACGATGCCAAGATGTAGCTTGGACAAGCACTTGTGGTGTTTTCGGTATTTGGGCTTGTACTGGTTGTGTGGTGTGGAATGCAGTCAGATTGCGGATGTCTGACCAAGTGCGATTGCTTCTCACTTCTTGCATCGGATTTTGTGGGATTCCACCTCTTCCTGTAGCTACAAAACAATGGGTTACGCACAAAGAATATCTCTGTGAGCAATTCCTAAAAGTTAAGCAACTGAACATCCCGAACAGCAGCACAAGTTAGAGATGGTTGTACATTAGCAGTTTGAGGGGCAACTATTTCGATTTTGCCATCAGCACGACGATGCCAAGATGTAGCCTGCACAAGAGGCTTTGATGGTTGAGATATTTGGGCTTGTGCTGGTTTTGTGGTGTGGAATGCAGAGATGTCACGAGTATCAGACCAAGTGCGATCGCTTCTCACTTCCTGCATAGGATTTTGTGGTATTCCACCCCTTCCTGTAGCTACAAAACTACTCCCCTGATTACCTCCACACCCTGTAGCTATTTGCTGCGATGGGTCAGTAATATTCGTAGGTAATTCCACTAAACCTGAGTTGGGGTCAACACCGATAGTATTAACTTGAACTGTGCCGCTTAAACCAAATTGCGAACTGGCAGTGATGTCACTATTAGGCGTAAGTTGGTTTTGAAATTGCAACCCAAAAATGCCTTGAGTGGTGATTTGGATATTACCACCGCTTCCTAGTACAGCATTAGCCGAAATATCGCTGTTTTCTTTTGGCACAGCGACAATCGACCCCACATTGATATTAATGTTGCCACCTGTGGAAGCCCCAAGGGCATTAGTAATGATGCTGCTATTATGCCGTAATAGCAGTACATCATTGGCATTAAGGTAGATGTTACCTTGACCACCACCATTGACCTCAGAACGCAGATTTGCGCCATTGTCGAGGAAGATGTTATTAGCAGTAATATTTAGGTTGCCTGCATCGCCACTGCTTGTATTACTCACAGTAATTTCCGCATTATCCCTGACACGCACTGTATCTGATGTGATATTTACAGACCCCGCAGCAAAGCTATTATCAGAAGAAGCAGCGATCGCACTGTTGAGATAGCTACCATTAACTAAGTTTTGCGAAGTTCCTTGTACGTCAACATTTTTCACTTGTAGGTTAACACTACCAGCATTTCCCTGACCCTGGCTGGAGGAAGTAATCTGTCCACCATTGAACACACGTAAGCTGTCTGCTGTTAGCTGAATATTTCCACTCTGACCGATCGCATTCTTAGCTACTGCAACGTTGATACCACTCACTGTAAAACTAATACTATCGATTACCGGGTCGCTGACTTCTACATTATTTGCCTGAATTGCAATATTCCCAGCCTTGCCACTTCCTGATAAAGCACTAGAGATAGTTCCACCATTGGACAAAGCCAAACGCCCAGTATTGATAGAAATACTACCACCTTGACCATCTGCAAAAGGTTGAATCGAACTGATAACAGCACCATTAAGTCCACTAGGTGTTACTCCAGAAATTTCCAAACTCTCAGCAGATTTAATTGAGATATCGCCAGACTTTCCGGTGGTAATTAATCCAAAACCGAGTAAATCGGTGCTTATCCTACCTCCATTCAGCAAGCGGACTCGATCAGCTTCAATGGTGATATTGCCACTATTATTCCTATTACCACCATTAACCAAGGTGGTAATAGCACTAGGACGAAACAAAGCAATACCAAAGTCAGGATTGACAAATGGATTGTATCCATTCACTTCCACATCCTTGGCATAAATATTAATATTTCCAGTGCTAGCATCGTTAATTGTTTTAAAAGTAAAAGTGGCAGTCAAAGGATCGAGAGCTAAGACATTGCAGAGGGACTGCAACCAAGCTCCATTCGCAATCCGCAAACGCTCGGTCTCTATTGTAATATCTCCTGCCTTTGCCCCACTTTCCAATGGACTAGTAGATAATCCAGGTAAATCGTAATTCTCTGAGCTAGAAAGTCCCAACAAATCTACAAATTCTGTGATTTTGACATTTATACCCTCTCCTTGACCAAATTTCCCCGTACCGGAAGAAATTGTTGAACCATCCTTGAGTGTTAAACCTCGTCCACGGATGTTAATTGCTCCTCCATTCAACCCAGTGGTATCCACAAGGGAAGATTGGCTGAGTGTAACTGTTCCCCAATCGGCAGAAATAGGGCTAGTCAATTGCAATTTAGCTTGATTGCTCAACCCAACTTCAGCATTCCGTAAAGCCCATAATTCAACTCTTCCGTCCGGATTGCTGAAACTGGCGGAATTAATGTCAATCTCGCTACCAACCAATGCAACTGTTTGAGCTTTAAATATTTGCAAAGGACGGAAAAAGATATTATTTGCTGGTATTCCCTGGACTTTTATCGCTCCAGCATTGCTTCCCAGTTGTAGCCCCACAGGTATGCTCATTGTTAATAGAGGTTTTGTGGTGGTATCAATAGCACTAAATTCTGTCCCATCGGCAAACTTAATACTATTGGCTGTAGTCCCAACAAACGAACCACTAATATTCAGGCTGGCATTTGGCCCGAATACAATACCATTAGGATTCATCAAAAATAAACTAACTGGGTTATTGCTATTGAAGGTGCGAATTAATCCATCAATCTTAGAAACATTACCACCTGTAACTCGACTAAATATATTAGTAATATTTGGCGTATTAGTTAAATCAAAAGTTGCTGAACCACCTGTAGGAACTGAGAAATTACTAAAACTATGAAATAAATTATTACCTTTTTCTGTACCATTAAGAATAGTAAAATCTTTGCCACTTTGATTGACAATTGTATTAGTACTAACATCAGATGTCACCTGAGCATGAGCAAAGTTATTTACTAAAAAAATAATTCCTAATGGCAGCAATATGATACTTCTTGTAAATAGACGATTAACCAAACTTAAGCTCGTAAACATCGCTTGCATTTTTCAATTTACGCTTATATGTATTTAATATTCCCCAATCGATATTGTTCTGAACACTAATGATTAAGAACTAGTATGTTGGGAAAATTAAATGTTAGGAAGTGCAGCACAGGTTAATGATGATTGCATTTGAGTAGGAGATTGATGAGCAACTAGCTCGATTTTGCCTTGAGCATTACGATGCCAAGATGTAGCTGCGATTAAAACTGTTGGTGATTTGGGTGTGTGAGTAATTCCCTCACCGATGTTCCTATATGCAGAGATATCACGAATATCAGACCAAGTGCGATCGCTCCTCACTTCCTGAGAGGGATTTTGTGGTATTCCACCCCTTCCCGTGGCGACAAAACTACTACCAGTATTTGCAGAACACCCTGTAGCAATTTGCTGGGATGGGTCGGTAACATTTGCGGGCAGTTCAACTAAGCCTGAATTGGGGTCAACACCAAAATTGTTAATATCAACCGTACCGTTAATGCCAAATTGAGAACTGGCTGTAATGTCATTTTCTGTGGTCAGTTGAGGACGATATTGCAGTCCAAAAATGGCTTGAGTTGTAATGTTGATATTACCACCATTACCTTTGATTGCATTAGCAACGATATCGCTATTTTCTAAGCCGAGAATCACAGCAGAATTAATGGTCATATTGCCACCATTGCCAATACCACCTGCATTCGTCACAATTGAACTACCATGACGCATAATCAAGTCATTTGACTGAATAAAAATATTACCGCCTGCACCTTGAAAAGTTTCTGCTGTCAAGCTACCACCATTATTAAGCCGGATTGAACCTGCATTGATTTCTAGTTTTCCGGCATTGCCAACACCTTGATGATCAACGCCGACAATTGCACCATCGGTAATCTGCAAGTTTTGGGTATTGATAGTCAGAGTGCCTGTATTACCTGTAATGACATCTGGTAAGCCAAATAGTTGCCGAATGGGTGGTGCAAGCAATTCTGCCCTAGCACCTATGCGGCTTGGAAGACCGGAAATACTTCCTACGCCACTAACTTCAATAGTGTCTGAAACATTGATAGTTAAATCTCCGGCATTGCCGCTATTTACAGTTGAGTTAACTATACCCCCTCCATCTCGCAACTTAAGTTTGGGAGTATTAATAGTTAAATGACCAGCGTTTGCTTGGCTGAATGTACCAACAACTATGACGCTTTCAGCTAAATTTTTGGGATTTTCGCCGCTAATTTCAATGGAATCGCTGGCACTAATCGTAGTATTTCCGCCTAAACCATTTCCCCAAGGAGAATTGCCAATTACAGCACCATTTAAAACCTGTAATCTTTTGGTAACAACTCCAATATCACCACTTTTCCCAGAACCTCTAGTAATTGTGTTCAAAGAACTAGCAAATCCGCTAACCGGCGATACTCCCTCAAGCTGAAGCAAATCTTTAATATCTACAAATATATTACTTCCTGAGCCTGCACCAAAATTAATTCCATGAAGAGAACCACCATCCTGCAGCAATAGTTTTGCAGCAGAAACCACGATATTACCGCCGCCACCATCACCAAAGTTATCAGCACGCAACAGAGTTTGAGGAAATCCAATAGTACCGCTTCCCTGCAGTATTAACGATTCACTAGCATTAACGCTAATATCGCCAGCATTACCACTTCCTTGATTAATTAATAAGGCAGCAGAAGCGTCATTTAAAGTAATATTTCGACCTTGAAAGTGAATCGAACCTGCAGGATTACCACTAGCATCAGCTAGGGATTGATGCGAAAGCTGAATATTACCAAATTGCTGCAGATTACTATAATCAAAACTCCAATTAGCAGTTGACGTGTTGAGATTCACTGTACCATTAATAGCGCTACTGAGTTCAATATGTCCAGAAGGTGCATTTAATACGCCACCATCTAAAGTGATATTTCCCCCTACTAATGCCAAATTATTATTAGTCTTAACACTTAACCCTACAGGATTATTACTAGTATTTGGAGAAGAAATTAAAGGATGAATTAGAAATGTCAAAAGATGTCCCGTGTTCTGAACAGAAATTGTACCGGGATTACTGCCCATCTGTAAACCTACAGGTACACTCATAGTCAGTAAAGGAGTTGTATTTGGTTTAACAGCGCTAAATTCTGTGCCATCAGCAAATTTAATACTATTGGCTGTTGTACCAACAAATGAACCACCAATATTCAATGCCGCATCTTTACCAAATACAATTCCCGCCGGATTGATTAAAAATAAACTGACGGGGTTATGATTATTGAGGGTGCTAATTAATCCATTAATATCAGAAGCATTTCCACCAGTCACTCGACTAAATATATTAGTAATATTTGGTGTATTTGTTAAATCAAAAGTTGCTGAACCGCCTGCAGGAACTGAAAAGTTACTAAAACTATGAAATAAATTATTACCCTTTTCTATACCATTAAGAATAGTAAAATTATTTCCAATTGGCTTAACAAAAGTATTAGTAGTATCATCAGATATCACCTGAGCATTAGCAAAGTTGTTTCCTAGAAAAATCATTCCTAATGGCAGCAATATGGCACTGCTTGTCAATAGGCGATTAACCAAAACTAAGCTCGTAATCATTGCTTGCATCCTTCAATCTTCGCTAGTATGCATTTAATATTCCCCAAACGGTATTGTTCTGAACATTAATGATTGAAAAATACTATGTTATCTATAGAAAAATTAAATGTGAGGAAGTGCAGCACAGGTTAATGATGGTTGCACCTGAGTAGGAGATTGATGAGCAACTAGCTCGATTTTGCCTTGAGCGTTACGATGCCAAGATGTAGCTGCGATTAAAACCGTTGGTGATTTGGGTGTGTGAGTAATTCTCTCACCAATTTTTCGATATGCAGAGATATCACGAATATCAGACCAAGTGCGATCGCTCATCACTTCCTGCATAGGATTTTGTGGTAAACCACCCCTTCCTGTGGCTACAAAACTACTAGCAGTATTTGCAGCACAGCCTGTAGCAATTTGCTGCGACGGGTCAGTAATATTTACTGGTAGTTCGATTAAACCAGAATTGGGATCAACACCAACAGTATTGACTTGAACTATACCACTCAAGCCAAATTGCGAACTGGCAGTAATATCATTTTCCTGAGTCAGTTGGTCACGGTACTTCAATCCAAAGATGCTTTGAGTGGTGATTTCAATATTACCCCCCCGTCCTTGGACAGCATTAGCAACAATGTCACTATTTTCTAAACCCACAACTATAGGAGCATTGATTGTGATATTGCCACCATTACCACTACCACCTGCTTCTGCACTCATCAAACTGCCATGACGCATGAGTAATAAATCTCGTAGTTGGAGGTCGATATTACCTCCTTCTCCAGCTTTTGTGGATGCTGAAATTTTTGCTTGATTGTCGAGTTTGAGAATATTGGCATTAATGTGCAGAGTCCCAGCTGTCCCAGAGCCCAGGTTTTCGACAAAAACTTTAGCACCATTACTAATCTTAAAAATTGGGGCATTAATAGTCGTGTTACCTGCATTAGCACGGGAAATTGTACTAAACACACCAACAGGAAGCACGGCTGTACCGATATAGCTGGGATTTTCTGCATCTTTGACACCACTCACATCAACTGATTCAGAGGCATTAATAGTCAACGAACCAGCATTTCCTAAAATGATGCTAGAAGCCGATACTCTACCGCCACCTTCAACGGACAGCTTACGGGTATCGATTGTCAAATTCCCTGCATCACCAGGCCCAAATGTAGCAGCAGAAATTAAAGTAAAATAAACACCTGTTGGCGCTCCCGCACCTATGACTTGAATTGTATCTGCCTTCACATTGACATCACCACCCTTACCAACACCATAGGGTCTGGCGGCAATATTGGCTCCAGCTGCAACAGAGAGATTTCGAGTGGAAATGGCAATATTTCCGCCCTTGCCATTACCAAAGGAAACGGCTGAGACCTGGCTCACTGCGCGAAAAGCGGAAGGATCGCCAAATGCAAAACCATTGACCCGCATATCATCAGCATTGACTACAATGTTGCCAGCCGACCCAGCGCTAAAGCTACGGGTTAAAATATACCCACCGCGATCAATATTCAATCGTGGTGTCGTGACTATAACATTCCCCCCAGCACCAGAGGATATAGTTTCATTCACTAAACTGCTAGAACTCTTAAAATCTGCAGACTTGCCAATGATGTTTAAAGAATCTGTAGCGTTGATGGTAATATCACCAGCAGCTTGATTACTGCGATTTTGTACTAATATCAGAGAACCATCTTGGATGCTTACCTGTTTTCCCTGGATTTGGATGGCTCCTCCACCTCCTCTGGTGACATCATGTGTAGAAGCTAAAGCTCGTTGGGAAAGCTCAATATTGCCAAAACTCGCACCATTGGGATAAGTCAGCGTAAATCCTTGAGGAGTAGAATTGAGAACAAGGCTGGCGTTATTGATACTACCCAATGCGATGTTTCCCCCTGGTGCAGAGAGTAGTCCTCCATTTACAGCAATATTCCCACCCACTAATGCTAGGGTTTTTCCAGATTGGAGTTGTAATCCACTGGTACCGAGGTTGAGTCCAGATACCCGAAGCGATTCACTTAACTGGGCATTGTTTCCTAGTCCTTGAACAGTAATCGAACCCGGATTACTGCCCAGTTGTAAGCCAACGGGAACGCTAATAGTTAATATGGGAGATGAAGAAGTATCTGTTGCACTAAATTTCGAGCCATCTGCAAATACGATACTATTGGCAGTTGTCCCTATAAACGAACCTCCAATCTGCAATTGAGCATTAGGCCCAAATAGAATACCAGCAGGATTGAGCAAAAACAAATTGGCGCTACCGTTGGCGCGGATTATGCCATTAATATCCGACAAGCTACCACCTGTGACACGGGCAAAGATATTCTGCACATCGCTTGCATTGTCAAATAGGGCAGAATTACCTGTAGGTATAGAAAATTGGCTAAAGCTATGAAATAGGTTATTTCCCCTCTGGGTACCGTTGATGATAATAAAGTTATTGTTACTTTCAGAAACTTTGGTATTGAGTGTGTTGTCAGGTATCACTTGAGCGTTAGTAGCACTGCTCCAAAGAAGCGTAGCACCTACAACTATTCCACTGTTCAATATGTTCTTTAGCCAGCCCAATTGCATAGAGGTTGTTTTCCTTTTGTAGTTCACCCTTGATAGCCCACAGTTCAAATTGACTTAATAAATTAAGTCCACATACCCAGAAATGAGCGAGCGCTATATTCAAAGGTTTTATCTCGCTTTGATCAAAATGGCGAATATTGTACTGAGAAGTACAAACCATTTTCTTGGAGACTACGCTTTTCCCCTTCTACAGATGTCAAGGGAATACCCCAATCTATACGGGCTGAGAAGTTATTGTTTTGCTTCCATAGCAACCCTATACCAGTACCTACCAAAGTACTTGGAGATGGATCGTTACCCTTAACATTCCAACCTTTACCTACATCAATGAAGGGTGTCAGCTGTAGTACTCCCCCCATTTTTGGGGCACGCAGAATCGGTAACCGAAATTCTGCGGAGAATAACATTCCATTATCTGTAAGTAATGTATCTTGGCGATAGCCCCGTACACTTAATTGTCCACCCAAACCAAATTGCTCTAAAGGTACAAGAGAATCTGCTGCTAGTTGTAAATCTCCCCTCGCTAAAAATAGGGTGTCTGGTGCTAACTGTCGTACCCATTGCGCCTGTCCTCGCCAAGCGAAAAAGCGGCTATCTGGTTCATCTGCATTAACATTCGCACCAAACCAATCTACACCCAAACTAAATTGCGATCGCGCCGCAAAAACTTGGCTGGTAGTACGTTGAGTATATTCTTGAAAAAAGCGGAAGGCTGAAATATTGGTTCTTCCTTGAGCATCTGCGCCGGGTGAAAGTTTAAACGGCCCAATATTATCAATACCTAACTCAGTTTGGCTTTCTTGACGCGAGAACGACAGCCCCACCGCTAATTCCTGAGAAGGTTTTTGTATTAATGGTTGTCGATAACCAAATTCGTAAGATGTGGTATTTGATTGAATATCAAGAACGCTGAATGGTTCTTCAATTACTCTGTTCCAACCCTTGTTCAAGCCGAAAGAGAGTGTACCATTGTGAGCGTTAATCGGGAGGGTGTAATTCAGATTGACTGTATTACTACCATCGGTATTCGCGTATCCGATACTGAGAGTGTCGCCTAAACCGAGTAAATTGGCTTCTTGGAGATCCACACCCCGGCGAAAACTACCGACACTAGGCGATCGCCCATTATCTAAAGATGCTGTGAGGCTGAAGGTGTCGGCTTCTTGGACTTCGACTTGTAAGATATTGCTTCCTGGAGTTACCCCCATCTGTAACTCAGCTGAGAGGTTTTGAATGCGTGGATCGAGGCGGAGTAGTTGCAACTTTTCGATTAAGCGCGGCACATTCAAGGGAGTTCCTGCACCCAGTTGAATGCGATCGCGAATGTATTGACTACGCAATCGCCGATTACCACTAATCTTGATTTCTTGGACGTTACCTTCGATCACCTGAATTTTGATGACCCCAGCTTCTACTGTTTGCGGCGTAATCAATGCGCCTGTGGTGACATAACCGTTATCGCTGTACAGCTTGGTAATTGCTTCTTTAATTTGTAACAACTCCACAAAACTGAGTTCTTTGCCCACAAAAGGAGCTGTAATCGCGGCAAACTGTTCTGGTTTGAAAACTGTACTTCCAACAACTTCAATGCGCTCTACTCGAAACTTAGCATTGGGATCGTCTTGCGAGGGAGTTGACTGATCTGGTAATTGTGGCGGAGGTAGTATGGGATTGGTTTCTGGTGGCTGCGGTAGCATATCCGCAGGTAATGGTGTCACCGGAACTTCTTCTACTCTCCCAGGTGGTAAGGCTTGAGGATTAGCTGTTTGGGCATAGGTATTTTGATAGTTACCCAAAACTGCTACTAAAACAAAGCTGAAACTTAGAGGCTTTAATAAAAAATTGGATCTGAATATTTGTTGGCTGAAAAAAACACATTTATTCTGCATAAGATTTTATAATAATTTTTACTTTTGTTTGTTTACCTCCTGAAACAACGCTTGAATCGTCATGTATAAGTTAGCGATCAAAGCTTAACAAGTCCATTTCCCAACACTAAAATCAGTAATATCTAAAGACGCTGCAGATTGTTTCTGTATTTAACTGACCAGAACACCAAATTCACGAATGGGGACTGGGGAATAGGGAAGTAAATAAGGAGAGGAGGACAAACAATTCAAAATTATGGCGAATAGCCATTACCTCTTGAATATTGACAAAATATTTTCATGCACCCTGATTAAATCTGAGCGCGTACCCAAGCTTTAATGACTAATTAATGTACCTATTTATATATGTCTGGTCATATCATACTGATGCCCAAGCACATTAGTAAGCCGAAATTATACTGTAATTTCGTATCTGAATAGCAAAAAACTACGTATTTTCCGAATGCTGAACTTCCCACTTCAACAGACAAAAGTCGCTTTAATAAAGTGTTGCAAATTGAAGTCGTTAAAAACGACGCAAAATATAATGTAATAAATTATACAAAAAGATATAATTGCAGCGCCCTCATCAACTACATATTTATTTCTTAGATACTTCCAGAAAATAAATTATTCAATGTACTCCGAGAATATATTCTTTGTCCCCCCTGCTTGTTGAGACGCGATTAATCGCATCTCTGCCCCGCCAGTCCCTGAGCAAGTGACCTGTTGCCTGTGAAGCTGCTGCTCAGAAAATTATTTGTCAAAACACACATTTCCCAAAGCGCGTATTATAATTGAAGTATGAAGAACATGGGTCCGTCACGGTTTCGACAGGTTGGCGAACGCTGCTCTGTGATTCAGGTCGAGAGTGAGTCTCCTCTCGGAAATCCAAGGCTCAAAACAAAAGTAAATGCGAACAATATCGTAAAATTTGCTCGTAAGGAAGCCCTAGTTGCTGCCTAATAGCCTCTTATAGGTTCGAGCGTCTTTAGTCCGACTCCGTTAAGGGCTAGAGACCAACCCCAACGGATGCTCTAGCAAGTATTCTCTGGTTGACTTGCTAGCTAAGACTTAATCAGAGCATCCTACGTTCGGGATAATGAACGATTCCCGCCTTGAGGGTCAGATAGGCTAAACCTGTGAATGAGCGGAGGGTCAATACCCAATTTGGACAGCAGTTCGACTCTGCTCGGATCCACTAAAAATATTGAACAAGTCCACCTGATAATTTAATATCTAGGTGGATTTTTTTAGCCTCAAGACATGGTTAGTCACGAAAGTAATACCAATTCAAAAAATGTTTGCGAGGTTCGACTGCTCCGTATAGCCAAAATGCTTTAAACTGCCAATATCTCACGCATTCGACGCAGTCGTGCCCGCAGGGTAGGCGCAAAGGAACAAAGAAATACAGATATTAGCGTGTGGTCTAAATACATGAAAACTGCTGTAATACCATTTTGAAAAAAGAACGCGACAGATAAGTAGGGGCACGGCACCAGTAAGATATTTGATATGCCAAAAGATTGAGAATGCCGTGCCCTTACAAAAGATTTATCTGTTGCAAACATTATTTGAGTTGGTATAAGTTTTTGCCGATATGCCTTCACAGGCGAAGGGCGATCGCACTCCAAGAGGCAATCAACAATGCGCTTAAAGATATTAAGCAAGATTTGCTGATTCAATCTGCCTCTGAGTTAATCGCATTTAAAAATGAATAAACAATAAATAATTAACCGCAGATCAACGCCGATAAAATTGGCAAATAAATTATTGATTTATCGCAGAAGATTTTATTGCTATCCATTGAGTAACAGGTGCCATTCCTCGCCAGCCTAAAAATTTACCGATTGGTTCGGCACGTTGTATGGCAATGCGGGTGAAGTTTCCACCCACTTTTTCATACCATTTAAATAAAGTTTGTTCGCCTTCAATAGTGACGACATTTGCCACTAATCTGCCACCTGGTTTGAGTACTGACCAACAAATATCAAATAAATTATCTGCTGTTACACCACCACCGATAAAAATAGCATCAGGTTGCGGTAAATCTTGCAGAGAATTTGGTGCTTTTCCGGCGACAATTTGCAGGTTTGGGACACCTAAAGCGGCTGCATTATCGGCAATGTATTGCAGTCTAGTTGAGTTTTGTTCAATAGCGATCGCACCACATCGAGGATGAGTCCGCATCCATTCTATAGAAATTGAACCACAACCAGCGCCTACATCCCACAGCAGTTCTCCGGGTATTGGTGCTAGGGTAGCTAGGGTAATCGCCCTAACTTCATGTTTGGTTAATTGGCCATCGTGATGATAAGCGTTATCTGGTAATCCTGGGATTCTGGGCAAACATAGAACCCCAAAATCAGCCACACAATCAACTGCGATCGCATTTAAAGCGGCGATATCTGTTTGATTCCAAGATGCTGCGGTACTTTCTACAATTCGTTCTTGTGTACCACCCATCCTTTCTAAAACCGTAATTTTACTGTCACCATAGCCGCGTTGTGTCAAAATTTTGGACACAATCCCAGGTGTATCTTTACCTGCACTCAAAATTAGTAGTCGTGCCCCAGGATAAATATAAGACTGAATCAGGGCAGGTGGACGACCGCACAAGCTGACGGTTTCTACTTCTGTTAATGACCATCCTAATCTGGCACAGGCGAGGCTGAAAGCTGAAGGTGCGGGAATAATTGTGATTTCGGAGAGAGGAATTTGTTTTGTTAAAGTCACACCAATTCCGTAACACATGGGATCGCCGCTAGCGAGGACACATACAGCTTGGCCGCGACGTTGGGTAATTTCGGCTACTGAATTGCTAATGGGGGAAGCCCAGGTAATTTTATGGCGTTCATCGTTGCTAGGAAGCATTGCTAAATGGCGATCGCCTCCTACTATGATTTCAGCTTGATCCACTAGGGAACGGGCGATCGCACTTAATCCTTGTAATCCATCTTCACCAATACCAACAATCGCCAGCCATTTACCTACCATTTTCGCTCATAAATAGATAATTTAGACTTTAATAGCCACAATCCGAATTCTGCGGTAGTCTGCTGTCCAATTTTCTTGTTGATATAGTGTCGGACGCAAAGTATCTTCTACTTGGTGAATTACTTGTGCTTGTTGTTCAGCAGACATTCCCACAAAGAAAGTGCCGGCAAACATTTTAATCCAGTTGGCTAGACCTGCTTCTTGGTCGGCTAACACAGTTGGGCGAGGATATAAGTGAGCATAAATTACCTCAAACCCTTGCTTTTCTAAGAGAGTAGCATACTCAGCAATACTGGGATAATACCAAGGATTCCTGGTTTGTGGTTCGGGAATTGCCATCGCTGTGATGGCGCTATTCAAAGCTGAGACAATCGCCTGTACATTCCCCTTCCCGCCAAATTCTGCCACAAACCGTCCCCCTGGTTTGAGTGCTTCATATATGGAGGCGATCGCTAAATCTGCTTGTTTCACCCAATGTAAAACAGCGTTAGAAAACACCGCATCTAAAGGCTGTTCAACTTGAAAGTTGGTCGCATCAGCAATATCAAAGTGCAGATGAGGATAGTTGTTTCTAGCCTTCTCAATCATCTCAGGGGCATGATCAATTCCCCATACTTCAGCCCCGGCTTGAGCAATTTTTGCTGTTAATTGTCCTGTACCACAGCCGAGATCCAAAATTGCTTCCCCAGATTGAGGATTGAGTAATTTTAACAAGTCTTCGCCATACTGCCAGACAAAGGCGTGTTTATCTTGATACAGGGCAGTATTCCAATCATGATTGGGTACGGAAATATTAGTCATACAGCAGATTGTCAGTGGTAATGCACGTGATGCTGTGGACAGAAGAGGCAGGGGGAAAAGGAGCAGGGAGCAGGGGGAGCAAGCCGTTTCTCCCAACGCGAGTGCGGAGCGGCACATGGGTCATTGGTGTCAGCTTAACGTGAAACCCTCTTGGTTGCAAGGTTTCGCCCTCACCCCCAGCCCCTCTCCCACCAGGAGAGGGGAGCAATAGATTTAAGCTGATATGCACATAAATCAAATATTCTGGCGTTAGGACTGTCAAGGGTCAAGAGGAGCCAGTCACGTGCGGAGGTTCCCTCCGTTGAGTGAACTGGCGTTCCAAAGTCCCAGCTAGCCTTTGACTCTGGACTCTGGACTTTTGACAACCTGAGTGCGAAATATACAATTTAAATGCGTAACAGCTTAATTCCCCTTCTCCCTGAGGGAGAAGGGGTTAGGGGATGAGGGCGCGAGGTATTTTTACAACGCCTGCCCTATATAGCTTTAAGCTTAAGTTGACACCAATGCACATGGGTACAAGCCCCGTCCCAGTCTTCCCTCTTGCCTCCTGCCCTCTTGTTGACCTATTCGGTTGATAATTGAGGGAATTAGACTTTTTTCAGCCAGCTAAACATGGCGCGTAAATCTTTGCCCACTTCTTCAATGCGGTGTTCGGCTTCTTGACGACGCATAGCGGTAAAGCCAGGTTTGCCAGATTGATTTTCTAACACAAATTCCCGGGCAAATTGACCGGATTGAATTTCGCTGAGAATCTTCCGCATTTCAGCTTTGGTTTGTTCATTCACAACCCGAGGGCCACGGGTGTAATCGCCATATTCCGCAGTATTGGAAATACTGTCGCGCATTTTGGCTAAACCACCTTCTACAACTAAGTCAACAATTAATTTGACTTCGTGCAGACATTCAAAATAAGCCAATTCTGGCTGATAACCGGCTTCTACTAAAGTTTCAAATCCAGCTTTGATTAAAGCACTCAAGCCACCGCACAATACTGCTTGTTCGCCGAACAAATCAGTTTCGGTTTCTTCACGGAAAGTTGTTTCCAGAACACCAGCACGAGTACCACCAATACCTCTAGCGTATGCCATAGCGCGATCGCGTGCCCGACCGCTAGCATCTTGATAAACAGCAAACAGCGCTGGTACGCCTTGCCCTTGTTCGTAAGTCCGACGGACTAAATGTCCTGGCCCTTTAGGTGCAACCATAACCACATCTACATTTGCAGGTGGTACAACTTGCCCAAAGTGAATATTAAAGCCGTGAGCAAAAGCTAAAACATTACCTTCTTGTAAATTGGGTTCAATTTCGTTTTTGTAAACTGACTTTTGCACTTCATCAGGCAACAAAATCATGATAAAGTCAGCAGCATTCGCAGCATCCGCGACATTTTTGACTGTTAATCCAGCCGCTTCCGCCTTGGCAGCTGATTTACTGCCCGGATATAGCCCTACAATTACATCTAAACCGCTATCTTTAAGATTAAGGGCGTGAGCATGACCTTGGGAACCGTAACCAATGATTGCAATGGTTTTTCCCGCCAAAAGGTCTAAATTGGCATCTTCGTCATAGTACATCCGGGCCATAGCGCATCTCCTGTCAGCAAGCATCATTTATTGGCAGGCTTTTGATTTTACCCCAAATTAGGTACATATTGGGAATGGGTGTTTGGTGTTGGGTGTTTGGTGTTTGGTGTTTGGTGTTTGTCCCTATCACCAATTACCAATTACCAATTACCAATGCCCCATGCCCCATGCCCTATGCCCATTACTACGTTTCTTGGTCAATTTTTTGAACTTCTTCTTTTGATAGTTTGACATTGATTGCGCTTACCGAGTCTTCTATGCTGGCAACTTTGCTAGCGCCGGGGATGGGTAGGATTGCGGGGGATTTGGCACGCAGCCAGGCTAGGACAATGCAATAAACTGATACACCTTTGGCTTGAGCTAATTTAGCGATCGCAGGAATATCTTGCAAGTTTTGATGGCGACGACTACCACCAAAGGGACTCCAAGGTAAAAAGGTTAATCCTTCTTGTTCGCAATATTCCAATACACCATCGCGTTCTGGTTGTCGTTCCCAAGGATTATATTGATTTTGCACGGAGACAACATCAACTAAATCCCGCGCTTGCTTAATTTGTTCCACAGAAAAATTAGAAACTCCCACAAACCGAATTAAACCAGCTGCTACCGCTTCCTTAACTGGTGCGAGGGATTCTGCAATTGTGTACTTGGGATCGGGGGCGTGATATTGCCAAACATCTATCGGTTTACTACCACCTAAAGCCTGAAAACTTTCACGAATAGTTTCGCGTAAATGTTTGGGGTTCCCGTTGCGTATCCAGTTCCCATTAGGACGCATCAATCCGCCCTTGGTGGCGACAACCACTTGGCTAACATCGCCGTTATAACTGCTGAGTGCTTTGTTAATCAGTCTTTCGTTGTGGTGCTTATCTGCTTCATCTAAGCAGTAAGAGTCAGCCGTATCAATGAATGTTATACCCAAATCCAAAGCGCGATGGATAACTGCGATTGATTCAGATTCAGCAGGGCGATTCGATATCGACATTGGCATACCACCCAAGCCGATCGCACTCACGGAGATACCCGTTTTTCCTAGCTGTTTAGTTTCCATGCTTCTCACTTTTGTTTGCAGTGCTGTTAAGTAGGGGGGCGATGAGGGTAAAGGGGAAGGGGTAAAGGAGTAAAGGGGAAGGGGTAAAGGGGTAAAGGGAAGAACCTTTAGCCCTATGCTTTCCGCTTTTCCTATACAAAACTTTATATATTTCACCTTAATCGCGCCTACTTAAACTATTTAGTAGCGATTCACAGCAGTTTTGACAATTCATCTTTAGTCTTGTTAAGCGCGAGTGATATTACATAAGCTCTATCACAAGACTGATGTAAACTTCTAAGTAGTGAGCAATAAGTGCCGAGTGTTGAGTTGCAACAGACGCGATTAATCGCATCTGTACAAGAGTGCTAAGTTCTGAGTCAAAAATAAAAATTAAGTTCATCCCATTCTTTAAGGAGTGGGCATTGGGCATGGGGCATTGGGCATTGGGTAATAGGTAATGGGTAATTGGTAATAATAATTTCCCCTTTTCCCCTTCCCCTTTTCCCCAGTCCCCAGTCCCCAATCCCCAATCCCCAGTCCCCAGTCCCCAGTCCCCAGTCCCCAGTCCCCAGTCCCTCAACTTCTGCATAAGTTCTCACCCTTCAGAGATATGTAATTACAGCAGCGATGCAGAGGAAAAAACAATGTCTAATGAACAAGATATAAATAACGCTCCTATTGAATTAACAGACGAAGAACTCGACCAAGTGTCGGGTGGGATTGATATTTTTATATCAGGTGCGACTTTTGAGCAAAGAAATGTCTTCTCTGCTCGTCGCGGTTCCCGTCGGCGTGGGGGTAATTCCATTTATCAATCTTCTTCTATCTCTTCTTCTGCATTTCAATTGATTGGTTTGGGCTTTGGCTCCGTTGGTGATGCCATGAGCTTTCTCCAAGGGTTTTCCAAACTCTTTGGTAGAAGATAACGCTATGAGGGAGACAAATTTGTCTCCCCTTTATTAATTAATCACATTTAAAAGTCTAATTGTCCTGGAATCCCTGGAGTGTGGAGAAGATTCAATGACAGAGGTGTTACTTAAAGAACTTAGTAATGAAGATATAGATTGGATGTTGGCGGCTGGTAAGCAAGTGGAATTAGAGCCGGGAACGGTTCTGATTCAGCAAGATCAACCTCTAGAAGCGCTGCATATTCTGCTAGATGGTGCGTTGCTCGTTACTCTAGCACAAGCTGATAAAAATCCTTTGGGTCGTGCTTTTGCAGCATTGGAAGGCGGAACTTTATCAGGGCGAGAAATTGCGCGGTTATCTAATGGGGAGATGGTAGGGGAAATTCCCTTTGTGGAAACCTACTTACCAGCGACTACCGTTAGCGCTACTAGCAAATCTTTAGTGTTGACGATTCCCAGAACTCGCCTCCTTTCTAAACTAGAGCAAGACTTGAGTTTTGCCGCCCATCTCTACCGTGCTAGTGCAGTGCTTTTGGCAAATCGCCTAGAGCAAATGATCAATCAACTGGGAAATAGCACAGTAGTTTTAAGCCAACCGCAACTCAGAGAAGCGTTGATTGTGTTTGCAGAGTTACACGATCGCGATTTGGATTGGTTAATTACAGCCGGAAAAGTCGAACAATTTCCCGCAAATTACGTATTAATTCGTAGCGGTAGACCTATAGAAGCGTTATATATTTTACTAGATGGTTCTGTGACTTTAAATGCCGCAGAAACAGAGTATAACCCCTTATCACAAGCTTTTTCTAATTTAGAAGATAGTGAAAATCAAGTATTTGAAAAGGAATTTGGGCGCTTATGGCGCGGTGATATTCTCGGTGAGACTCCGTTTATCGAAGTGCAACCATCAGCAGTAACAGTCAAGACATTAGAGGATTCACGGGTATTAACCATTCCTCGCTGGCGGTTATCTGCCAAACTGCTGCATGATGTCGGCTTCGCATCTCGATTTTACCGAGTTTTGGCGATTTTACTAGCCGACAAACAACAAGCGATCGCACAACGCCTCGGATATGGGCGAGTAACCTACAGCAGCGGTCAATCCCTAGAAGAATCTTACAGCAATGAACTATCTACTAATTCTCTGGGACAGGTAGCCCTAGCCGGCGCACGGTTTGAATGGATGCTCAAACGCATTGGAATTGAGTAATTTAGTAGGTCGGCGTAATTAAATATAACTGGCAAGGGTTGTTATTTGTCATTAGTCATTTGTCATTAGTCACTGGTAAAAGAATTTCTCCCTTTGTCTCACAATCCCCAAGAGTTCTGTAATTTTGAATTTTGAATTTTGAATTTTGAATTGATTTGTCCCCCCATCATCAAAGGATAAATAAAATGGTTCCCCAGCAAGAAACACAGAAAAATAATATGTTCCGCAAAGAAGCTTTAGAAAAAGTAGCTTCTCCCGAACAATTAGACCAACTAATTCAGGTTACTAACCCTAAACGCTGGTTTTCTTTGGTGGCGCTGGGTTCTTTAGTAGCGGCGGGTCTTGCTTGGAGTATACTTGGACGCATCCCCATTATTGTTACAGGTCGCGGTGTATTAGTTTATCCCAGCAAGGTTGTCACAGTTCAAGCTGCGAACTCTGGACGGATTCAATCCTTAAATGTGCAAGTGGGCGATAAAGTCAAAAAAGGTCAAGTTCTCGCCACAATCGATCAAACAGAATTACGTAAACAATTGCAGCTATCTTACGAGAAACTTGCACAACTGCGATCGCAAGACCAAACCGCAAATAATGCCCAAATAGAACGTTCTGGTTTAGAACAAAGCGCCACACTGCGCCAAAAAGAAGCTTTACAGCAAAGTTTGCAAACAGTGCAATCCTTAACTCCAGTATTGCGCGAAAAAGGCTTAGAAGTAATCAAACGCGATCGCCAAACTCTCAAACAACGCTTAGATACCTTACGGGAACTACAACCCACACTGAAAAAACGCTGGGAAGACCGTCAAACACTGTTCAAAGAAGGGGCTGTGCCTCAAGATACAGTACTACAAGCCCGTCAAGAATTTATTGGTGCCCAAGCCCAAATTAATGAAGCAGAATCGCAGTTAAATCAACTAGATGAAAAAGAAGCCAGCGCCCAACGGGACTATCTCAATAATCTCAATCAAGTTAACGAATTGCAAGCGCAAATCAAAGCCTTAGATAGCCGTCAAGCTAGCCAAAAAGAACAAGATATTAATACCAATACCAACCGCAGAAAGGAAATTCAAGAAACCCAACGCCTAATTGCTCAATTAGAATTACAGTTACAGCACAGCACTCAAATTGTTAGTGATTTTAGCGGCACAGTTTTAGAAGTTACCGCTAAACCCGGACAACTATTAGAAGCAGGTGCCGGAATTGGTACAATTGCTGCCCAAGAATCAAATGCTAAGTTAGTTAACGTTGCCTTTTTACCTGTGAGTGAAGGTAAGAAAATTAAACCAGGGATGCCTTTGCAAATCACACCTTCCACAGTCAAACGCGAAGAAGTAGGTGGTATCTTAGGAAAAGTCGCCAACGTCTCTGCATTCCCCATCACCCAACAAGGTGCAGCTAGTTTAATCGGCAATCCAGATATTGTCACTAGCATTATCTCCCAAGGGCCACAACTGGCAGTATTTACAGAAATGGAGCAAGATTCTTCCACATATAGCGGTTATCGTTGGTCATCATCCAAAGGGCCAGATCAAAAAATCACCCCTGGAACCACCAGTTCTGTGCGGATTACAGTAGAAAATCGCGCCCCCATTACCTTTGTTCTCCCAATCCTCAAAACTTGGACAGGCTTAAATTAAAATTCAACCCTTGTAGAGACGCGATTCATCGCGTCTGTGTCTACAGATTTTCATGTAGAGTTAAGAGCGATCGCATTTTGGAACAGATAGGGTAAGGTCTGAATTACCATATAGTTGGAACAGCATACTGTGTAATTTGCTGGTCAATTGTGACAATTGGCAAATTCTCTACTTGGCTTTGGGCAATCAGAATCCGATCAAATGGATCTCGGTGGATATTTGGTAAGCTGGCTACTTGCAAAACATGACTCATCTGAATGGGTAAGCTTTCAAAGCGATTCATAGCCAAACGAGTTGGGATATACTGTTCTACAGCTTCAGGTAAAGCTAGTTTACCTAGTTTATTTTTGATGACAATCTCCCAGGCACTTACCACACTCAAAAATAGGCTGTTACCTGAATCAGCAATCACGTTACGAGCAGTAACAGATAACTGAGAGTCATCTGTAACCCACCAAATAAATGCATGGGTATCCAGTAAAGCTCTCATTACTAAATAAAGTGAGAATTTTCAAAATCACTCAAAATTTCGTCTGGTAAAGGCTCATTAAAGTCGGATGCCATAAATACTTTACCCTTATCTAAGCCCGGAATGCGAGGAGAAGTAGTATTTGCGATCGCAACTAAACGTGCAACAGGAACTCCCTGTTCAGCAATCAAAACTTCTTCACCTAGCAATACCTGACTGAGAAGTTCAGCAAATTTGGTAGTTGCTTCAGCAGCATTGACAGTGATAGTCATTTGTTTTGGTAATTGTCAATTCCAAATATTTCTTACAATAACACTGCCTGAGTAGGCGATCGCTTCAACATTAACCCTTAATGTTCAAACTTTAACCCTTAATGGTCGAGGTTTTGTTCTTAATGGTCGAGGTTTTGTTCTTAATGGTCAAGGTTTTGTTCTTAATGGTCAAGGTTTTGTTCTTAATGGTCGAGGTTTTGTTCTTAATGGTCAAGGTTTTGTTCTTAATGGTCAAGGTTTTGTTCTTAATGTTGTAAGGTTGAGGACTAAAGTTTGTTAGCAATGCCAAAGGTGGGCTATGCCTGGGCATTTTCATGTAGAGTTAAGAGCGATCGCACTTGACAACAGTTTTCGCATATTTGAACCACATCTATCGTAGGGAACATCCACAGACTTTCGGTTACACAAATATCTTATCGATGCCGTGCCCCTACCAGGTAATTCATCTTGGCGACTTACCTTGGGATAAGCAAAAAGTAATTGAAGATACTGAGGTGCATGAGGTAGCAGAAATATTTATTCAGGCAAACTGCTATCAGCCCCCAGTGCCAGGTATTGGAATACGAGAAGGTTGATTATACCCTGCATAAGGGGCTTGTAAAAAATCTTTATAAATCTCTGAAAACCTTAGACGTTACAGTTTACAAGTCTTGATGCGAGACAAGAGAACCCCCTCCCGGTTCCCCCATCCCACCGACTTGTGTATATCGCGACCGGGATAGTGTCTGGTGCTGAGGTATGATAAGTAACTTCTGTGTAACTAATCCAGAAACTTTCCACTCTCCATCCTACGTGCTCGCCAAATTTCTTCCAGGCTTCTTCGTAGAACTTGCCGTCTGGCTTACCGCCTACACTCAAATAAATTTCCTTTTGAACGCTGAAGCCAAAGCGTCCATTGCTATATTTTACCCATAGGCGGTCAATTGTGCGGAGGTCGGTACAGGGAAAGTTTAATAGTTCTTCATCCCTAATCCAGTCTTTTTCCTTACGCCCTACCGCTTGCAACATTACAAGATAGGTTTCATAATCAGCCTCTTTCCATTTCCCTGCGGCTAGCAAGTCGCGTAGTTTGGTATAGTCTACGCCTTTTTCTGAACTGAGGTCATCTTGGTTTTTAGGCGGTTCAGGCTTAGTATTTTTTGCAACCTCAATATTAAAATTTCCCTGCATTTCTTGCTCCCCTCCTCGCTTGTGGGCAGGGGTTGGGGGTAGGGTAACTCTTTTCTGAATCTCCGCAATATCCTCATCTCTAAGTTGCAAAAGTTGCTGAAACCGCTTCAATTCTTTCAATGTATGCTGACTCAGCGTACCTTCTTCCCGTATCGCCTCAATTAGCGCTTCTTCATATTCCTTGAGATTGTCTTGATACTTGCGGTAAGGTTCTAAAACTTCATTTTCAATTTGGGCTGCTACCTCAACTGACAAACCCAATTCAAATTGCCTACGCTTGAGAATGCGACGACTCACAGGCGAAATTTGACCATCTCTTACACTTCGCTCTACTTCCTTACGGTACTCCAATTGCGGATCGCCTACAGGAGCTTTTGCTAACTTTATTTTAAAACCTTCTTTTACAGCGTAAATTTCTGGCTTCATTGCCGGCGCTGCTTCCTGCACTTTTTTACGGGCATATTCATGCAGTTCATCTACAGAAATCATGCCATCGTTATCGGTGTCAGCTGCACCTTTCTCAATTCCTTCTACAATGTAGCGGGTGTAAACCGATAAGTCTGCTCCTTCTTGTTCAAAAGAATACTGAGTAGCCGTGGAAGAAGTAAGTACCGCCCGTCCTTCTCCTCCCAGTTGGTTTTTAATATCTACAGTATTATCGTCTTTCGCCTTCATTCCTTCGGCAAAAGCACCGCTAAAGCAACAGTCAAGAATAATTATTTGTCGCCGAGAACGGCTATTTTCCATCATCCCATGTATGAGGCTGGCAGCAGTGGCGGTAGTTTGAATGAGTCCGCCTTTGTGGTTTTTACGGGTTTGGCTAGTTGCTAAATATAATCTGCCAGCTTCATCTTTAATCCCGTGTCCAGAGAAATACAGTAATACTAAATCATCCTTTTCACGACCAGAAAACAAAGTTTCAATAGCTTCTTCCATTACCTGGCGTGGGGGATTTTCCAACACTGTAATATCAGCATCGGCAAAATCGCCCATTTCTGAGTGCTGTAAAACTCGCTGCATTGCTTTCAGATCTTGTACAGCCCCAGGTAAAGCATTTAACCCTGGTTGGTACTCACTAATTCCAATCAGCAATGCTAGCTTTGCCATCTACCTATCTACACCTTTGTAATTTCCTGTATAGCATTTACTGCTGCTTCTAATTCTTTGCGACTGCTGGCTTTGACTTTGACTTTCTTGCTTTCACCGCTTTCTTTGGTAAATTCTAGTTCTATTTCAATGGGTTTGTTACCTAAACGGTCAGTAAGAAAACCCCAAACTTGCTTGACACTTTCCGATTTCACCAAAGCAACCAGTTGACCTACAACATAGCCTGTGATTGACTTACTTCCCACTGGCGCATTGATTTCAGCTACTCGGTTAACTTCTTCTACCTCATCAAGTTCTTTCATTTGACTCAGAAGCCTTTCGACTTCTTGGTCTTTTTCTTCTTCGTCTAAATCTGGGTCAATAAAGGTAATTGTCAGTTTAATATCTGATGTGTCTGCCATAGCGTGAATTTGGTGATTTTGAATACCAAGATTTAAGATAATGTATTTTTACTGAGAATTAAGCCCAGTTTACTGTAAATACATCAAGGTTAAGGTTGATAATTACGTAAAATGGCAGCACGTGGTGAACTGACGTGAAACCCGCTTGGTTGCAAGATTTCGCCCTCACCCCCAGCCCCTCTCCCACCAGGAGAGGGGAGCAAGAGATTCAATTCCCCTTCTCCCTGAGGGAGAAGGGGTTAGGGGATGAGGGCACGAGGTATTTGTACAACACCCGCCCCGATCATGTAACTTAAATGCCGATTAGCTCAAATGGTACATTAGCCTGCGGTATAATACACCCTAAATCTTCATCTTGGTTATTATCTGCGTACTCTGGTATAGCCGTGGTGTATCTATAAATCGGCGATTCAAGAAAGCTAATCGTAATAAAACTCACATTTACCGCAAAACTTCTCCTAACTTTTGCGGTATCTTGCAGCCTAGCAGTCCTGAAATTGCCACAAACTGCATAAGTTACCCCTCCTGAGAAATATTGAGTTAAGAACGAAGGCTGAGAAGCGATTCTCTCTATGGTGAAAGCTATCTATCACGCTTATGTTTGATCAAGTTCGGCAAAAGCTATCACAAATAAAACCCAAATTTCAACCCATTCGCCGCACACCTACCTTACTGCAAATGGAAGCAGTAGAATGTGGGGCGGCAGCTTTGGGGATTATTTTAGGTTACTATGGGCGCATTGTTCCCCTAGCAGAATTACGCCAAGCTTGTGGGATTTCGCGGGATGGAAGTAAAGCTTCAAATGTCCTCAATGCTGCTAGGAGTTACGGCTTACAAGCTAAGGGTTTTAAGACAGACATAGCTGCACTGCAACAAATGTCCTGTCCTTATATTGTATTTTGGAACTTTAATCATTTTTTAGTTGTTGAAGGGTTTACTAAAAATCACGTTTTCCTCAATGACCCAGCAACGGGAAGGCGTAGAATTACTTTAGATGAATTTAGTTCAGCTTTTACAGGTGTTGTTTTAGTATTTGAACGCGGCCCAGAGTTTAAAAAGGGAGGAAGTAAGCCGAGTTTATTTTTAGCTTTAACTTCCCGGTTGCGTGGGTCTTATGCTTCTTTACTATATTGTGTATTAGCTGGTTTTTTCCTAGTAATTCCTGGGTTAGCAATGCCGACTTTTTCCCAGGTGTTTGTAGACCAAATATTAATTCAAGGGCGGGAAGATTGGTTACGTCCTTTAATATTTGGAATGTTATTTACAGCATTAATTACTGGCTTATTAACCCGCTTGCAATTACAGTTATTGCGGCGGATGAAAATTAAATTATCAATGTCAATGTCAAGTAAATTTATTTGGCATTTACTACATTTACCTGTCAGCTTTTACGATCAACGTTTTGCTGGGGAAATTAGCAGCCGGATTCAACTCAATGACCGATTAGCCAGTTTATTATCCGGTAAACTGGCAACAACCGTAATTTCGGCGGTGATGGTGTGTTTCTACGGTATTGTCATGTGGCAATACGATCGCATTCTAACTTCCATTGGCGTGGCCTTTGTTTTCGTGAACTTAGTAGCCTTGCAGTGGGTAGGGAGATTGCGGGTAGATACCAATATTCGCATGATGCAAGAATCAGGTAAAGTTAGCGGGGTGGCGATCGCAGGTTTGCAAAGTATGGAAACCTTGAAAGCTTCCGGCTTAGAGTCCGATTTTTTCACTCGCTGGGCGGGATATTACGCCAAGTCAATTAATGTGCGTCAAGAAATGGACAGCATTAATCAAGGCTTGGGAACATTACCATCATTTTTATCTGGTATCACCTCCATGTTATTACTCGCTGTGGGGGGATTGCGCGTCATGGATGGGGCGCTAACTATTGGGATGCTGATTGCGTTTCAATCCTTGATGCAGCAATTTATGCAACCAGTCAACCAACTAGTAACTTTAGGCGGGGAATTACAAGAACTCGAAGGTAATTTAAATCGGTTAGATGATGTTTTATTTAACCCCACAGAAGTAGACAGCAAACCATCTTCTGCATCTGTGCTTCCTTATCCCAAATTGGAAGGACATTTAGAACTGCGTAATATCACCTTTGGCTACAACCGCACCGCCGCACCTTTAATTGAAAACTTTAGCTTTTCCCTGAAACCAGGACAACGTGTAGCTTTAGTTGGTGGTAGCGGTTCGGGAAAATCAACAGTAGCGAAGTTAGTATCTGGACTTTATCAACCTTGGGCGGGAGAAATTCTGTTTGATGGAGAACTGAAAAAAGATATTCCCCGTGAGGTAATAGTCAATTCTGTCGCCACAATTGAACAGGAAATTATGTTATTTGCTGGGACTGTGCGTGAGAACCTGACGTTGTGGGACACCACTATTCCTGATAGTAACCTGATGCAAGCTTGCCGTGATGCCGCAATTCATGAAATTATTTTGTCACTTCCTGGCGGTTACAATGCAGACTTATTAGAAGGCGCAATGAATTTAAGTGGTGGACAAAGACAAAGGTTAGAAATCGCCCGCGCTTTAGTGAATAATCCTTCAATTTTGGTAATGGATGAAGCGACAAGTGCGTTAGATGCAGAAACGGAAAAAATTATCGACCAAAATTTAAGATTGCGGGGTTGTAGTTGCATCATTGTTGCTCACCGTTTGAGTACAATTCGTGATTGTGATGAAATTATAGTTCTCAATCGCGGTAAGGTTGTGCAACGTGGTACTCACGATGAATTGGGTACTGTTGAAGGGCCGTATTTAGAATTAATTAAAAGCGAAGGCGGGGTTTTGGAAAGCTGAAAAAATCTCAGTAAGCCGTAACCCAAGAAAAGCTTTAGCAACGATGCGTTACGCTATCGCTAACGCATCCTACTTCTTATCTTCTTCCTTTGTGTACTTCGTGTCTTCGCGGTTCGTTTATTATCTTTTTATCTCACGCAAAGGCGCAAAGGCGCAAAGAAAAAGCAGCACATATCTTACTCATATTTGTTGTTTAACAAAATTACATTAACTTTTATTGCTTCTTCCCTGTTTCCTGTTACCTCCCTACGCCAGTAATTTCTCAAATTAAACCTAAATATTTTGATATAAATTTAATTATGCTAGCTGAAGAAAATCAGATGGACTTATTTGAAGAACCCTATGAATTTAAGAGTAATGACCCCCTATTACTCAACAACCCAGAAAAAGTTTGGGTGGTCAAATCTGGTTCTCTAGCACTATTTGCAATTAACGTTCAGCACGGTATCGCTAAAGGTAGAAGACGTTATTTATTTAGCGTTAAAGCAGGTGAAGCGATGTTTTCTGCCAAACCCACATCACCTGATGGGCAGCATCATATCATGGCGATCGCTCTTAGTGATGCGGAACTTTTGCCAGTTCCACCAGAATATTTAGGTGCGGAACTTCCAGTAGCGGTGGAACGTTGGGTAAATCATCTGGGTTCGGCTGTAGCAGAAATTACTTCTAGAACTATCCCTACACCCAATAAAACCCCAGGTTGCGCGGTTTTGGGTGATAATGAAGTGTTTCAAGTATCACATGATTCTGTCGCTTGGGTGAAGGTATTACAGGGACAAGCGAATTTACTGGGATTCCCGGATTTAGAATTTAATTCGGAGATGGGGCGCATTCCCTTAAATTCTCAACTTTGGTTACAAGTGCGGGAGATTGTCGAAATTGACTCGGTAGGGAGTGCAGAGATCACTGATAATCAAACCTTGATAGATGGCGTACAGCAAATTCAAAGCTACGTTTTAACGGGACTCCAGCAACTCGAACAAAAACATAACCAAGCTGAATTAGTTCGCTTCCAAGAACGGGCGCATCTGAATAATCAAGCGATCGCAACTACCCTGAATGAGTTTGCGAATCTGTTTGAAAGTGAAAAAGCTGCGACTTCTCCGTTAAAAACTGCCCTAACTCCCGAAGAAGCGCTATTATTTGCGGCTGGGGCGGTGGGAAGAGTTTTGGATATTACCATTCGTCCCCCAGCAAACTCGGAAGATTTACGCAGAGTCCGCGATCCCTTAGATGCGATCGCCCGCGCTTCCCGTATCCGCATCCGCCGCATTACTCTGCGGGATGGTTGGTGGAATCGTGATAGCGGCCCTTTGTTGGCTTATACATTGGGAGATAATCGCCCGGTTGCAGTATTACCCGTCTCCGAGACTCGTTACGAACTCATCGACCCTATAGAAAAGAAACGGGTGAAGTGCGATCGCAAAATTGCTCAAACTTTATCGCCAACTGCATATACTTTCTACCGCCCCCTACCAGAGACTTTAAAAGTTATCTCTCTGATCCAATTCGCAGCAAAAGGGCATTATAAAGAACTATTTACCATATTATTTGCCGGAATTGCAACTACACTCCTGGGTATGGTGACACCCCAAGCTACAGCAATTCTCATCGACCAAGCAATTCCCGATGCTGATAGAGCGCTTTTATTCCAAATTGGTTTAGGTTTAGTAGCTACTACCTTTGGGGCAACGCTATTTCAGCTTACCCAAGGCATAGCGCTGATGCGTTTGGAAACCTTTGCCGATACTTCCACCCAAGCGGCAATTTGGGATCGATTATTAAACCTGCAAGCATCGTTTTTCCGCCAGTTTTCCATCGGTGATTTAAGCGCGCGGGTTTCTGTAATTAGCCAGATTCGCCAAAAACTCAGCAATACTTTACTCAAAACTTTATTTTCTAGCGTCTTCTCGCTGTTAAATTTAGGCTTACTATTTTACTACAGCGCACCTTTGGCAATGATTGCTGTATTGGTTGCTTTAGTGAATGTCACTGTCACCATTGTGACTGGGATTCTCACACTACGAAAAATCCGCCCCTTGTTAAATATGCAGGGTAAACTCTTTGGGATGATGGTACAAATCATCAACGGTGTGTCCAAATTCCGGACAGTGGGCGCGGAATCAAGAGCATTTGCTTACTGGGGTAAACAATATCGCGAGCAGCTACATTTAACCTTAGAATCTCAGAGTATTGACGATAATTTAGTTGTCATTAACAATCTTCTCTCCGCCTTAACCCCCGCCATTATTTTTGGCTTCGCCACCAGTTTATTGCAACAGTCCCAAGCCAGTGGCGGTGGTTTTTCTACAGGGACATTCCTAGCGTTTAATGCTGCATTTGGCACCTTTATTAGTGGTGCAACCAGCTTAAGTACCACCGTAGTTGATGTTTTAGAAGCCCTTCCCCTCTGGGAACGCGCCCAACCCATCCTCAAAGCTACCCCAGAAGTCGATACTAATAAAGCCGACCCAGGCAGATTATCTGGCAAAGTCGAAATTAGCCATGCCATCTTTCGCTATCGTCTTGATGGCCCCCTGACTCTAGATGATGTCAGCTTACGGGCAGAACCCGGAGAATTTATTGCCTTCGTCGGCCCTTCGGGAAGTGGAAAATCTACTTTATTCCGATTGTTATTAGGTTTTGAAAATCTAGAATCTGGTAGTATTTATTATGATGGGCAAGAACTAGCTGGATTAGATATTAACGCCGTGCGCCGTCAATTAGGTGTGGTATTGCAACACAGCCGCTTAATGTCTGCATCCATTTTTGACAATATTTCCAGTAACGCCGTCATTTCAATGGAAGAAGCCTGGGAAGCCTCACGCATGGCTGGTTTAGCTGATGATATCAACGCCATGCCAATGGGGATGCATACAGTAGTTAGTGAAGGTGGTACAAACCTTTCCGGAGGACAGCGACAAAGGTTATTAATTGCCCGTGCTTTAGCTTTACGCCCCCGCATCCTACTATTTGATGAAGCCACCAGCGCCCTAGATAATCGTACCCAAGCAATTGTTAGCGAAAGCTTAGAGAAACTAAACGTTACCCGCATCGTTGTCGCCCACCGCCTCAGCACCATCCGCAACGCTGATCGCATTTATGTTTTGCAAAATGGGCGTTTAGTACAACAAGGTAATTTTGACGAACTCGCCGCCCAACCTGGATTGTTTAGTCAATTGATTAAGCGGCAACAGATTTAGTATGGGGCATTGGGCATTGGGCATGGATTTTGAATTGTTTGTTCCCAATCCCCAATTACCCCTAATCCCCAAGAGTTCTTTAATTTTGAATTTTGAATTTTGAATTTTGAATTGATTTGTCCCTCAAAACATCACTTCCGCCAACAGAAATCCTTGTAAAATTCTTCTCAGCGAAGTAGTTTTAATTCGCCGCATGGCTTGGGGAATATCTAACCACTGTCTATCTCTAAACCCAGCTTCGGGATAATCTTCACTCAGGGTTTGCACTGGTAATAAATACATTTTGACGCGATAATTTTTACCTTGTTTGCGATATTTATAAGTGCCAATTTCACGAGTATTTACCTGTCCGATGATTCCCGCTTCTTCCCAAGCTTCTTTCGCGGCTGAATCTGGTGGACTCATACCTTCAGGAATATCACCTTTTGGCATTACCCAGTTTTGGCGATCGCGGCTTGTGATCAGCAAGACTTGGATTTTGCCATCTTGAATTCTATAAGGAATCACTCCAGACTGCTTCAATACTTTGTTGGCTTTTCGACTCATGTGACGTAGATTCTGTGGTGTCAATTCCTGAGGTACTTGAGACGATTGATTGATAAACTTAGTGACACTTAGCTCTAAAGCTAATGCTAACTGCATTTTTTCAATCAGGTTCGCACAGAGCTACTAGCTCTTTGTGGTCTAAATATTCTCAATTACTCATTCTCGTTTAGTTATTCATGGACATAGTCGATAAATCACAATCAGACTGTTAAATGTAAACTATTTTTAATAAAATTATGGTCAATCCATAACATATATCACAGAGGTTGTGAGACGCAGCGCAATTTTCTGTAAACTAAATAACTGGTAATGCCTTGCTCGGCTTGCCAAATCGGTGGTGTCGTTGATACAAGCAAAGCAGCAAAATTGATTTCCCAAAAGTTATGGCGCTCATAGTTCAGAAATACGGTGGTACATCTGTTGGTTCAGTCGAACGTATTCAAGCTGTTGCACAGCGAGTTTACAAGACTGTTCAACGCGGAAACTCTCTAGTAGTGGTGGTTTCTGCGATGGGGAAAACCACCGATGGACTTGTGAAGTTAGCCAATGCTATCTCTAATAATCCTAGCCGCCGCGAAATGGATATGCTGCTTTCTACCGGTGAGCAGGTAACGATCGCATTATTAAGTATGGCATTGCAGGAAATTGGTCAACCTGCAATTTCTATGACTGGCGCGCAAGTAGGAATTGTTACCGAAGCCGAACACACCCGCGCCCGAATTTTGCGAATTGAAACCGAGCGCATGGAACGTTACCTCAATCAAGGTAAAGTGGTTGTCGTAGCTGGGTTTCAAGGGATATCCAGCACAGAAGAATTAGAAATTACTACCTTGGGGCGTGGCGGTTCTGATACTTCAGCCGTGGCTTTAGCAGCCGCCTTAAAAGCAAATTTCTGTGAAATTTATACCGACGTACCCGGGATTCTAACTACAGACCCCCGCTTAGTTCCCGAAGCTCAACTGATGGCAGAAATTACCAGTGATGAAATGCTGGAACTCGCCAGCTTGGGAGCAAAAGTCTTACATCCCCGGGCTGTGGAAATTGCCCGGAATTATGGTGTGCCTTTAGTAGTGAAATCAAGTTGGACTGAAGACCCTGGGACTTGGGTAACATCGCCCCAACCTCACGGGCGATCGCTTGTGAATTTGGAAATTGCCAAAGCAGTTGATGGTATAGAATTTGATACCAACCAAGCTAGGGTAGCTCTGTTGCGCGTACCAGATAAACCAGGCGTTGCCGCTCGGCTATTTGGGGAAATTTCCCGTCAACAAGTAGATGTAGATTTGATTATTCAATCTATCCATGAAGGTAATACTAATGACATTGCCTTCACTGTAACAACACCCATATTAAAACGAGCAGAAGCAGTCGCATCTGCGATCGCCCCCGCACTCAGAAGCAACTCTCACAACAGCGAAGAAGCTGAGGTGATGATTGAGGAAAATATCGCCAAAGTCAGCATTTCCGGTGCAGGGATGATTGGCCGTCCTGGTGTAGCCGCCCAGATGTTTGCCACCTTAGCGACAGCAGGTGTCAACATCCACATGATTTCTACCAGCGAAGTCAAGGTGAGCTGTGTAGTTTCCGCCGCAGAATGCGATCGCGCCGTCGCCGCACTCCGCAGCACCTTTGAAATTGCCGAAGAAGAGGAAACAGTAGAGACAAATCACAGAAACATTGTTTCTCCTCTACCCCTCTGCCCCTCTGCCCCTCTGCCCGATTCTCCCCCCGTCCGTGGCGTGGCTTTAGATTTGAACCAAGCACGGCTGGCAATTCGCCAAGTCCCCGATCGCCCCGGAATGGCAGCGAAGCTATTTGGATTATTGGCACAGCACAACATCAGCGTGGACATGATTATTCAATCTCAACGCTGCCGCATAGTAGATGGAGTTGCCAGAAGAGATATCGCCTTTACCGTCGCCCGTATGGATGGGGAACAAACCCAGAAGTTGCTTTCTCAAGCAGCCGCAGAATATGGCTGGGGTGAAGTTGTTCTGGATAGTGCGATCGCTAAAGTGAGCATCGTTGGTTCAGGTATGGTAGGACAACCCGGTGTCGCCGCGAAAATGTTTGAAGCCCTAGCGCAGAACCAAATCAATATTCAAATGATTGCTACCTCAGAAATCAAAATTAGCTGTGTAGTCGCCCAAGAACAAGGCAGTAAAGCTTTGCAAGTCATTCATGCCGCATTTGGGCTAGCTGGTAGCCAAAAGTTTGTCGTTCCCGCTTAGGTGGGCAAGGGGGCAGGGGGCAGGTTGATGTTTAAATCCTGTAGAGACGCGATTGATCGCGTCTTCATAACCCTCGGTTAAGGATTTTCAACTCGGAATTTAGTTTGGGGAAAAGGTGAAAGGGTAAGGATTCAAGGTTTTTTCTTGCCCCTTTTGCCCTTAACCCTGTTTTGTCACTACTCTTCCTCTGCCTTACCTGGCTCATCTTTCCAGCGTCCTGCTTTTTTGACGGCTTCTGCTAACAAAAACTCAATCTGAGCATTGACGCTGCGGAGTTCGTCAGAAGACCATTTTTCTAGCCGTTCGTAAAGTTTTTCATCCAGACGTAGCAAAAATCGTTTTTTTTGTCCCATTTCCTAGTTGTATAGGGTGCCAGTATTGATCACGGGTTGGGCGGTTTGTTCCGATGTTAAGACAACCAACAAATTATTAATCATAGAGGCTTTGCGCTCATCATCCAATTCCAGCATTTGTTCTTGACTCAGACGGTTCAAAGCTTCATTTACCATACCTACTGCTCCCTCGACAATCTGCCGACGCGCATCAATTAAGGCTTTTGCTTGTTGTCGTCGCAGCATCATTTGCGCGATTTCTGGTGCATAAGCAAGGTGAGAAAGCCTGGCTTCAATCACTTCCACACCTGTAACTTCCAACCTAGCTTGGAGTTCTTTTTGCAAAGCCTGAGCAATTTCATCGGGGATTCCCCGCAGCGATGGTGTGGTTGTATCATCGGGGCTGTCATAAGGATAGCGAATCGCTAACGCCCGAATCGCAGTTTCACTTTGAATCGCCACAAATTCTTCATAGTCATCCACTGCAAACTTAGATTTAGCAGAATCGAAAACTTGCCAAACAACAACCGCAGCAATTTCTATCGGGCTACCTTCGGCATCGTTAACTTTAATAATTTTGCTGTTAAAGTTGCGTACCCGCAACGAAATTTTTTTCTTGCTAGCAAAGGGATTTGTCCACCAAAAACCTGACTCGCGAACCGTTCCCATGTATTTGCCAAATAACACCAAAACTACCGCTTGGTTCGGCTCAACGCTGAAGAATCCTGATATTGATGGAATAACAATCGCAATTAATGCCGCAGCTAAGGGCGCAAGAAATTCGGCGGCGCTATCTTCACCAATCAAGTCAGTAACTTTTAAACCTCTTGCCAGTAAAGCTTCTAGCCCCTGTACCCTAGACCAAAGATACCACCCACCCAGCAAGGCGATCGCAATCACCACAGCCAATATGATAAAGCCGTTGACTTTGAACGCCGGAAATTCCTTGATTTTCGGTTCCATAATCTTTGCAATAGTAATTTAATATCTCGATGATATCATCGCAATATCAAAAATTAGGCACCGCCCAAGTTTGCATAATTACATTTCTCTACGAGAGGCTATCCCTCTTCTGTCACTTTCCGGAATAAGCAAGTAGTAAAGAAGCTAAATTATCCAGAAGCATAACAAGGTTTAAATTGATTCATTGCGGCAATTAGATGATTGAATCCCAGTAACAAATCTGAATTGGGGAAAATACTTAACCAGGGATAAATTAACCAAAATAGTAAAAGTGGTTGGATAATAAGACGCAGATTATTTAAAGTATTCTTCCATCCAGATTCATGATTCCATTGTGGATGATTAGAAAAATCAATATCACTATTGTCTGGTGCTTCAGTCGGAAGTTGACGAGCTTGATTGAAGCCTAAGAAGACTGGAGAATTTAAACTAATCATTGTATAAACACTAAAAATAATCTCCCACCATCTCTCAATATGTAGGAAATTAGTGAAACGGTAATCTGTCCAGCCTAGTTCCTGTTTACACTGTCGAAACCCATATTCAACCCAGGTTCTTAATCCATATAAGTCCCCTAAAGTCTTCTTTAAATTACCTTGAAGATTCGTCATCACAAAGGAGGTAGAATTTTCCGGCATGGTTTCTGGATCAGTGGTTATTTCCCAATAAGTTATGGCTCTTTTTTTACCATAAATTATTTCCCTAATGTATCTATCCTCTGATTTTTTATTGCTAAATGTTCTCTCAAATTTACACCACTTATTCGCTCTAACGCTTTGCCCTGCTGGTAACCAGACTCCATGATTACTTCTAATCGAAACTACATAGCCTAAATTATATTCAGCTATTTTTCTAATAAATTGGCTACTCTCACCATATAAACTATCAGCCAATACCAATTCAATATTGAAGCCTGATTCCATTAACTCTGTAATGATTTCTGATGCTAACTCTATTTTAGTTTTATATTTATCTGACTCCTTTAGGGTTCCTTTTGGCTTAAATACTTTGAAGATTAATGGAAAAGTTATGTTATCGTAAACTCCATAGGCATTGACTGAAACTATTCCATTATCTACCTTACCTACGCTTCCTAGATATTGTCTAGCTACATAATCTGTCTTCTTCCCTTTCTTCCTATCTCCTGTTTCGTCTATTACTAACGTAATTGCACGACCATCTAATTTTTTTTTCAATTTATTTAATCTTTTTTGTTTTAATTTATCTACTGACCAATTTGAATTTGCTAAGAAATGGTGTAATGATTGTGGCGAATTTATACTCACTACCTTCGCTATCTCTGGTAACGATTTTCTTTTTATAGTTGATATTATCCCCAAGTGTAAATATTTGAAGCACTCATAATTCCTTACTTCTTTAAAGAACTCTTTATACTCTGCACAATATTCATCTATGATCGCAACTGTTGGGTGAGCGTCTCTCGCCAAATGTTTGAGGATTTGTAACTCTACATCCATTGCCCTACTTACCTTTCAGGGTTTTCTTTTTTTATTCTTTTATTCAGAATACCCGGAAAGTGACAGAAGAGGGATAACGCCAACTACTAGTTTTCACAGAAGGTAAACTATATCACTTGCCGACTATGGTGTTTGGTAATGGGTAATGGGTAATTGGTAATTGGTAATTGCTAATTGAGCGGTTGGGGTTTGTCATTAATTATTTCTCCCCTACTTCCCCTTTCCCCCTTCCCCCCTGCTCCCTGCCCCCTGCCCCTTTTCCCCCCAGGCCTTGCAAGATGATCGGAATTGATGAAAAAATTGATCCGCGAGTAGCCCAAGGGATGCAAGAGGAAATCTGTGAAAGTTTTAGTTGTTGGGAATGGGGGGCGCGAACACGCTCTGGCTTGGAAACTGCTGCAATCTAAGCAAATTGAGCAAGTTGTTTGTGTCCCTGGAAATGGGGGTACGGCAAGTATGGCAGGTTGTCAAAACTTGCCTTTAGCCGTGGATGATTTTGCGGGAATTAGTAAATTTGCGCTGGAAAATGGCATAAGTCTGGTAGTAGTGGGGCCAGAGGTGCCTTTAGCTAAGGGAATTACAGATTATCTCCAGGCAAAAGGATTGATGGTATTTGGCCCTGTCAAAGCCGGGGCGCAAATTGAAGCTAGTAAGGCTTGGGCAAAAGCTTTGATGCAAGAAGCGGGGATTCCCACAGCTAAAGCCGCAGTCTTTACAGAAGCCGCCGCCGCTAAATCCTATGTAAAAGCCCAAGGTGCGCCGATTGTGGTGAAAGCTGATGGCTTGGCGGCTGGTAAGGGTGTCATAGTAGCGGAAACGGTAGAACAAGCCCACAGTGCCATTGATGCGATTTTTCAGGGGCAATTTGGCAGTGCTGGGGAATTTGTAGTTGTTGAAGAATGTTTGATTGGGCAAGAGGTTTCGGTTTTAGCATTAACTGATGGCTTAACCATTCGTCCTTTACTCCCAGCACAGGATCATAAGCGAATTGGGGAAGGCGATACTGGAGAAAATACTGGTGGGATGGGAGCTTACGCCCCTGCACCAATCGCCACACCAGAATTGATGGCGCGAGTTCAACAAGAAGTTTTAGAAAGAGCGATCGCAACTTTAAAATCTAAAGGCATCGATTACCGAGGTGTGCTGTACGCTGGGTTAATGATTTCACCCGATGGCGACTTTAAGGTTTTGGAATTTAACTGTCGCTTTGGCGATCCCGAAACCCAAGTAATTCTGCCACTTTTAGAAACGCCTTTAGAAGAGTTGATTTTAGCTTGTGTACAACAGCGTTTAGGCGAAATGCCCCCGATTGCTTGGAAACCAGGAGCAGCGGCTACCGTTGTGGCTGCGGCTGGCGGCTATCCCGGAGGGTATGCAAAAGGACAGGTAATTACTGGTACTGAGCAAGCAACAACTGATAATGTGACTGTATTCCATGCCGGAACTAAGCTCAATGAGCAAAACCAAATAGTAACCGATGGCGGACGAGTATTAAATATTACTGGAATTGGCAGTAATTTTGAGGAAGCGATCGCCCAAGCATACGTCGGCATTCAATCAATTGACTTTGAAGGAATGTATTACCGTAGAGATATTGGTCATAGAGTGCTGAGAAAGGCTGAAGTATAAAGGTTAAAGGATGAAGTGCAATTCATCCTTAAAATCTCCTTAACTCTACATTTTGATCAAATTAACTGTTAATTTTTTAGTTGTTGGGGTTTATAAAACTACTAACAACTTTTATTTAAGATGCTGGCTCTTGTGAAGACAATCCGAGAAACGATCGCGAATTGGTGGTCAGATTTCACCCTCCAGACGAAGCTGTTAGCTGTTGCCACTTTGGTGGTTTCGTTAGTTATGAGTGGTCTGACCTTTTGGGCGGTGAATACAATTCAACAGGATGCGCGGATGAATGACACGCGCTTCGGTCGTGACTTGGGACTGCTGCTAGCTGCCAATGTCGCCCCTCTAGTGGCTGACCAAAATCTCACTGAAGTTGCCCAATTTTCCCAACGCTTCTATAGCAGCACCTCTAGCGTGCGTTATATGCTTTACGCTGATGAAACAGGGAACATCTTTTTTGGCATTCCCTTTTGGGAAGCGGAGGTGAAAAACTCCCTCACCATTGAACGGCGAATCCAACTGCCAGAAGATTACCCTGGGGATGGTGACAAGCCGATGGTACGGCAACACATGACACCTGATGGTGCGGTAACTGATGTATTTGTACCATTAATCGTCAATAAAAAATACTTGGGTGTATTGGCGATCGGCATTAACCCCAATCAAACTGCTGTTATCTCCACCAATTTCACCCGCGATGTGACCATTGCTGTTTTTATCACCATTTGGGTAATGGTAATTTTGGCGGGGGTAATTAATGCTTTAACAATTACCAAACCCATTAAAGAACTACTGGTAGGCGTGAAACAAATCGCAGCCGGAAACTTCAAACAACGAATTGACTTACCCCTAGGAGGTGAACTAGGAGAGTTAATTTTAAGCTTCAACGACATGGCACAGCGTTTAGAAAGCTATGAAGAACAAAATATTGAGGAACTAACGGCAGAAAAAGCCAAGTTAGAAACTCTAGTTTCTACCATTGCTGACGGTGCGGTGTTGATTGACAATAATATGCAGGTAATTTTAATCAACCCCACAGCACAGCGCATTTTTGCCTGGGAAAATGAAGAGGTCGTAGGTAGCAATGTGTTGTATCATTTGCCGTCTGCTGTGCAAATGGAAATTACCCGGCCTTTATATGAAATGGCTGCTGGTGAATGTGAAAGTGCTGAGTTTCGCATTGCGCTGAATGAACCCACCAAACGCACAATCAGAATTCTGCTGACTACAGTTTTAAATTTACAACGGGAAAGTATTAAAGGTATTGCTATTACAGTGCAAGATATCACCCGTGAAGTAGAACTTAACGAAGCGAAAAGTCAGTTTATCAGCAATGTTTCTCACGAACTGCGAACACCTTTATTTAACATCAAATCTTTTATCGAAACATTACATGACTACGGCGAAGACTTGAGTATAGAACAGCGCCAAGAGTTTTTACAAACAGTGAATCATGAAACCGATCGCCTAACACGCTTAGTCAATGATGTTTTAGATTTATCCAAATTAGAATCAGGTCGCGCCTACAATTTTGATGGCGTAGATTTATCGCAAGCAATTGAGCAAACCTTACGAACTTATCAATTAAATGCCAAAGATAAAGGCATTGAATTAATTCAAGAAGTAGCCCCACAGTTACCCTTAGTATTAGGTAATTATGATTTATTACTACAAGTATTAGCTAATTTAGTGGGGAATGCTCTCAAATTTACCCCTGCTGGGGGTAAAGTAGCTATCCGCGCCTATCAATTAGATTTCACCTTGAATTCTCACAATCAGCCGCTACCTGTGCGAATAGAAGTCTCTGATACAGGCATTGGCATTGACTCAGAAGACCAACAAGCGATTTTTGACCGCTTCTTCCGCGTAGAAAATCGCGTTCACACCCTTGAAGGTACAGGTTTAGGTCTTTCCATTGTTCGCAATATTATCGAAAGACATCGCAGCCAAGTACATTTGGTTAGCGAAGTTGGAGTAGGTACAACTTTTTGGTTCGATTTAACAGTGGTGAATAATTCGTAATTCACGCCTAATGTGAATTAAAGAGGTTGAGACTGGAAGGTGAGAACATTGATACCAAAACGGCGGCGAAGTAATAAACGTAGTGGCATGGCAAGGCTAAAATAGTGCATTAGATTGGAAAAAATTCATCCCATATGAAATCGGATCAAACGAATTTATATAGGAATCCGATTTGATTTCTGAAAAAATCTAAGTATATGTAGGGTGCGTTATCACGAAGTGTAACGCACCGTGTTCTAGGCTTTGGTGCGTTGCGCTGCGTGACAACACACCCTACGTATTTGTTCAAAAATCAAATATGAATCCTATATTGCAACATTTAAGGCTTGCCACGCCAGTAGGGTGTGTTATGCCGTAGGCTAACGCACCTTGAGCCGTTGATAATGCGTTGGTGCGTTGCGCTACGCGACAACACACCCTACATTTATTCTTTTTGCATAGCATCTTTGCAAGCATTTCTTACCCAATCCCGAAACTCTCGCATTCTGGCATTTTCTCCCTTTTGTGAGTCTAATTGCATAAACCTTGTGAGTTCTTTGATGGGAAATGTGCCGAAAGCTAAACTAGTATTTGATTCTATGTAACCCGTATTAGTGAGAATATTTATAATTAATTTCCCTGCTTCATATCGCCAAACTTCAGGAACTTTTAATTCAGCATAAATTGCCATTTTATCAATCGAAGGATTGGTTATATCAATTTCAATTGCTAAATCCGGTGGTGGGTCATTCTCTAAATTAATATTTAATTTATTCCGAATTTTTATTTCATTTTGGATATAAAAACATTCATCAGCTTCTTTGCCCACAGATTTTGGTTGTGAACGCCAGGTAGTAGATTTTAAACCTCTAATTTCCATCCCTAACTCTTCAGTTAGCACTGTAATTAACCGACCCAAAGTCCAGGCATAGGTTTCATGTTCTGGTAGTGGTGTCATCAATTCCAATGTTCCCTGATAATAATTCATTCGCAGCTTGGGATATTCAGCAAATGCATCTAAAAGCTTCTCGTAGGTTTGCCAACTGACATCATAAAGAACAAGACGAGAACCTTCAATAGGTGCTGCTAGAGCTTGAGTCATAATTGCTGATGTAGCATTCGTTATGTCTATATTATCGCTGGGAGTTTTGATTTCAATTAGAGGTTCGCAATCCTGCTGGTTTATTTTTCCGCCGCAAATCTTTTTTCCGTTTGCAGAAATTCAGGAACACCCATCAGTTCTTGAAAATCTTTAAAAGTTACCAAGTCTGGTAAATTGGCAGTGGTTCCTTGTGTTTTTAAATGCTGGAAACAAGCATTCATGACATGAGTAACAGCCATCAGTGCGGTGAGAGGGAAAAAGACAATTTTGAAGCCTAATTGCTGTAACTGTGCAGTCGAAATTTCTGGAGTTTTACCACCTTCAACGATATTAGCTACCAGTGGGACATCAGGAAAAGCAGAGGCGATCGCTTTTAATTCTTCAACTGACTGGGGGGCTTCTACAAATAGTACATCAGCACCAGCAGCAATGTAAGCACGACCACGAGCGATCGCAGCTTCTAAACCCAGTGGTGCGCGCGCATCGGTACGGGCAATAATTACTAAACCACTATCACCACGCGCTTCTACAGCAGCTCTAATTTTCCCAGCGTGTTCTTCTAAGGATACTACTCGCTTACCTTCAAAATGACCGCACTTTTTCGGCCATTCCTGATCCTCTAGCAACACGCCAGCTAAACCCAACTGTACAGCATCCTTGATAGTACGCATCACATTCAAGGCGTTACCGTAGCCAGTATCTAAATCAGCTATGAGGGGTACAGTAATTGACTGAGCAATCCTCCCGACACTATAAAGCATTTCCGTAGCGGTGAGAAAACCATAGTCGGGTAAACCCAGTGTGGAAGCAGCAATACCAAAGCCACTAGTAGCCACTACTTCAAAACCAGACTGTTGAGCTAGTTTAGCACCAAGACAGTCGTAAACCCCAGGAATAACAATAATTTCAGGACGCGCTAATAACTCTCGCAGTTTTTGTGCAGCAGACATACAGCAGTTTATGGGTGCAAAATACTCCTATTTGAGGATACAGCGAATGTTCACCTTCATAAACTTTTCATAGGATTTCGGCTAGGAGACAGTTATGTATAGTAAATCAGTACGTTTTTATTTTAATAAAGAAATTTCCTGCTAGAGATTTGGAGATTAGCTAATATCAAATCTCAGAAAATAGTTTTTTGTCATCTTTATATATCATCAAATATTGTGATGATTTTAAATCATTAGCGGTAGTTAATTAATTTTTGTGATTTATTAAAGTGTGTTTTTTGTGATAATTTTAATCTTGAAAGTATAAATTAGTTCATGGAAAAAAGCAGATTCGCTGCGGGGAATCATGCAATTGTGCCTTTTCCTGATCTAGTTCGACGTTATATGCGGACATAATGGAGCTGCAATTATGACGACATTATTTGAAAAACTTGGTGGTGCTGCTGCTGTTAACTTAGCAGTTGACAAATTCTATGAACGAGTTATGCAGGACGATCGCATCAAGCACTTTTTTGCTGATGTGGATATGGTGAAGCAAAGGGAACACCAGAAAGATTTTCTGACTTATGCTTTTGGCGGAACTGATAAATATAACGGTCGCTATATGCGCGAAGCTCATAAAGAGTTGGTAGAAAAACAAGGCTTAAGCAACGAACACTTTGATGCAGTAGCAGAAGATTTGATGGAAACCTTAAAGGAGATGGGGGTAGCTGAGGATTTACTTGCAGAAGTTGCTGCGGTAGCTGCTGCACCCCAACATAGAAAAGAAGTTTTAAATCAATAAGAGTAATTGTCAAATGTCTCAGAATCAACAATTTGGTTATGAGGCATTATTTTCAAGTGCGATCGCTCGCACTTGATAAATTGATGCATCTGATACTCAAAATGATGTTGAATCAGCGCTGAACCCAAAATCTCAAATTTTCACCGTTAGGAAACAAGCCTCAGTTCACGTAGGATGCGTTAGCGATCGCGTAACGCATCCGCGCCCAGGCTCAAATCCAAAATTTGCATTAACCCCGAACCGGGAGGGAGATGAAAAACTCAGAACCTTTTCCCAATTGGGACTCGACTTCCAGCCGACCACCATGTTTCTCAATGGCAATCTGACGGGCGATCGCTAAACCTAAACCCGTACCTTTACCAACCTCTTTAGTGGTAAATAAATGGTCAAAAATCTTAGATTTGACTGAATCATTCATGCCTTTACCGTTGTCAATAATGCGAATTTCCACCGTATTTTGTGCCGATAATAATGTAGTTTGAATTGTAATTTCTTGAGGATGAGTTTCTAACTCTTTTAAGGTTGTTTGCTGTGCCATTTCATCGAACATATCAATTGCATTGGCCAGAATGTTCATAAATACTTGGTTAAGCTGACCGGGGAAGCAATCAATTTCCGGGATATTACCGTAGTTGCGGATCACTTTAATGGCAGGGCGATGTTCATTCGCTTTCAGTCGATACTTGAGAATCAACAGCGTACTATCTAACCCTTCGTGGATGTTGGCTCTAACTTTGTGTTCCGTATCAGCACGAGAAAAAGTACGTAAGCTAGTGCTGATGATTTTGATGCGATCGGTCGCGCCTTTCATTGAGTCAATTAACTTTGGTAAGTCTTCCAATACAAAATCTAGGTCAATCTCTTGGGCTAATTCGGCTACCGATTCGATAGGCGGTTGGTGCTGCTGATAGGTATTTAAATACTCACACAGGTCTTTGACATAATCTTTGGCATTGCTAATACTGCCGTTGAGGAAGCCGACTGGGTTATTAATTTCGTGAGCAACCCCTGCTACCAAGTTACCCAAAGTCGCCATTTTTTCGTTTTGCACAATCTGTAGTTGAGATTCTTCTAGTTGTTGAGCATAAGCTTGGGCTTGCTGATAGAGACGAGCATTTTCTAGGGAAATCGCAGCTTGGGCACAAAGCAGATTCAGTACTTCAACGCGTTCGCGTGTAAAAGCTCCGGTTGCCAACTTATTTTCTAGATAGACTATGCCCAACAACTTGCCTTGTCGCAGAATGGGACTGCACAGCAGACTCTTGGGCTGCCAGTTTTGGATATAGGCATCACCGATAAATAGGGAATCTTGCGTGGCGTTGGTAATCACAGCAGCCTGCAAGCTGCGTTTGACTTTTGTTACCAGACTGATGGGCACTATACCACTATCAACAAGCGACTGTGCTGGATGCAGAATCTCCGTTTCGATTTGGTGTGATTCTGTAAGTGTGGATCTAGCCTGAACCGTGAGATTTTGCCCCTCACTCAACATCAAAGTGCATTGGGTAGCACCTGAAGTTTGCATGACTGTTAGCAAGAGAGTACCAATTAACTGCTCAAGCTCAATTTCACTAGAAAGAGTTTGAGAAGCTTTGAGGATGGCAAATAGATCCAGGGAATCAGAAAGACTGGTGGAGGAAGTACTAGTTGAGGTGACAGTTGCAGTGGTGAATAAGGTTTCATCAATAGAGAGTGGTGTCTGCGCTTTTTGGAGGATGGGAGCCAGCAGTTGCGGATAGCGAGTTTCCAAGTCGGCGAGTTTGGCTTTCGCTCCCCAGCGCACATAGCTATAGTAGGCTTCAATCATGTAAGCTTGGGCGATCCGCTCTTTCTGCCAATCCAGATAGAATTTAGCTGCTAGTTCATTGGCAAGGGCTGCTTCTTGAGGGTAGCCATTGGCCTTGGCTCCTGCGATCGCTAGGTCATAAAATTCTATAGCTTCCGTTTTGCGATCGAGAACGCGATGTTGTTCCGCTTCAACTAAATAATATTTGTGCAAGTAATTCATGGGAGCGTAATCTGCCCATTCTTTTAACTTGGCTTGATTTTCTAGCATTCGCTGCCATCGCGGTTCCGACTCCGTCATTGATTCAGGTGGAGTGGCAAGCACAGTTAGAGAATCATAGAAATATAACAGCGGTTCAACAATATTTCCCATTCCCCCAGCTAAATATTGGCGGGTTTGAGCCGCATCATGTTCGGCTTTGACAAAGTCTTGCAGCCAGTAATTCAAGGTGAAGCGATACAGGTAAAAGTAACAGAGTCGGTAAAAATCAACTTTAGCCTCAGCCAGGACTTGTTCTTCATAAGCATCATGGCGTAAGGGAATTTCTGCCTCTGACTGACCCAAGAGAATTTGCGCCGCTTGCCAATAAGCCAAAATACAGTTTGCTGCTGTGAATTGGTTGAGGTCGCACAACTGTTGGTAATAGGCACGAATTTGGGGTTCGAGTTCAGCGAGTGGTTGACCGCACCAATAGGCATTCAAGCAGTACAACTGGGCATCGTAGCCCAGAAATTCTAGATTGCCAGTTTCTAATGCGGCTTGATAGCCTTCCAACAGAATAGGCAGCGTTTCTTGCAGATGAGTTGTCCAATGACCAACATATCCCCCCATTAACAAAGCTGTTGCAGGTCGGATATTTTTGGCATCTGGCTCTGAGGCAAGTTGGTATCCTAATTGCCCAAACTGAGGCACCTTGCTCATGTCTCCCCACAGAATTCTCAGTTGGAAGGCGTAACCTGCATAGCAATAAGCTGAAACCGGACTATTGCCAAATTGAATCGATAATTTGACCTGTAACGCAACTATGAGGAAATAGAGCTTGGAGCCTGTCATATAACAGACAGGTGTGAGCCGAGCCGCATTTTGCATAATCGCGAGCTGCTGGGCATCGGTCATTGGCGGCAGATCAATAAATGATTCAATAGCGCGATCGCCAATTAAGGCATCAATTTCCTGTTTCAGTAGCCGAATATCCTCTAGGGTGGGTTCATCTGGCAGATTCACGCCCAACATTTGAAAGACCGATTGACCGATGGCGATCGCTTCTAAAAATTGATTGCGGGCGACTAATGCCTGAATTCTGACTTGGTAGACTTGCACCTGTTCTAGAGGTGTTTTTCCCCGCTCAATTACCTCTGCAATCCACCGATCCATCTGCTCAAAATCGCCAATCAAGAAAGCAACCTCGGCAGCTAAGTTATGCAGAGCTAGGGTCATTTCGTACTGCTGTTGCCATGCTTCTCCTCCCAGCAGTTGCAGTCCTACGGAGGCATATTCACGGGCAGCTTGATATGCTGTTGCGGCTCTAGCTTTGCGGCAAGCTGTGAGGTTGAGTTGGGCGAGTTCGTCTTTTTCCTGCTGTTTTCTCAGAAGCGTGGTGCCGTAATTTAACTGATTGACGATTTCAAAAATGCGTTCTTCTCTAGCCGCTGGGGAAACTTGTCGCAGCAACAGTTGTCCAATCTGGTAATGAGTGGTTTGTTTTTGCTCGTCAGGAATGAGGGAATAAGCAGCTTGCTGAACGCGATCATGGAGAAAGCGATAAGAGCAGTTAAACGATAATGGCTGCTGGACTTCTGCCACCTGCAGTTCTGATGGCTGATAGAACTTATAGACATCGCTGATGGGCAAAATTACCCCTTCTTGCAAAGCTTTCCAGAGGTCGATCGCAGTATCTTCGGGCGATCGCTGATTGACTATCGCTAGGGTAGCTAAATCGAACTGAGCGCCAATGCAAGCCGCCAGTTTTAAAGCTGTTTGGGTGGCAACAGGTAATTTTTGTAACTGCAGGGCCATGAACTCGACAACATCATCTGTGAGTGCGAGTAACTTCACTGTTGCTAGGTCACACTGCCAATGTCCGGTGTGGGAGTCAAAAGAAATATAGCCGTCCTCTTGCAGTGCTTTGAGAAATTGGGTGAGGAAGAAGGGATTACCCTTGGTTTTTTGATAGAGCAATTCTGTTAGCGGTTGAGCTAGTTCCAGAGAACAACTGAGTGTATCTGCCGTTAACTGATTGACATCGACTTGGCTCAGGGGTTTCAGAGTGAGGGTATGGATTAAAGTTTCCGCTTTTTTGACCTCGTCAAGCATCAGCATCAAGGGGTGAGTCGGGAAGACTTCGTTATCCCGATAGGCTCCGATAACGAACAGATAACCTCGCTCACGTTCGGTCAGCAGTAGCTTCAGCAAGTCCAAAGAAGCCGAATCAGCCCACTGCAAATCATCCAGGAAAATCACCAGTGGATGCTCTCTTGTGGTGAACACCGTGATGAATTTCTGAAATAGCAGATTGAAACGGTTCTGAGCAGCGCTACCGGAGAGTTCTGGTACGGGGGGTTGTAAACCAATGACCTGTTCGAGTTCCGGAATCACCTCGACCAGCACTTGGCCATTGTCACCCACTGCCGCTAAAATCTTTGCTTTCCAATCTTGCAACTGTGCGTCATCACTACTTAATAGTTGACCCATCAAATCGCGGAAGGCTTGAACAAAGGCGCTAAAGGGCAGATTGCGATTGAATTGGTCGTATTTACCTTTGATGAAATAGCCATGCCAACGCACAATCGGTTTATGGACTTCATTGACCACGGCTGTTTTACCAATACCAGAAAAACCTGCCACTAGCATCAGTTCCGAGGCTCCGTTAGCAACGCGTCCAAAAGCGTCGAGCAAGGTTTGCACTTCTGGTTCTCGTCCGTAGAGTTTTTCGGGAATCAAAAAGCGATCGCTAATATCCCATTCGCCTAACTCAAACCAAGCGAGTTTGCCCGCAATAAGATACTCTTCTTGGCATCGCAGCAGATCGTGCTTTAGTCCAAGAGCGCTTTGATAGCGGTCTTCCGCATTCTTGGACATCAGTTTGTGAATGATTTCACTGAGCATGATCGGCAAATCGGAGTTGAAATCGCAGATAGAGAGGGGTTGCTTTGCTAGATGAGCATGAACCATTTCCATTGGCTCGTCTACTGGGAATGGTAACTTTCCCGTCAGCAGTTCAAAAAAGGTAATTCCCAAGGAATAGAAATCACTGCGATAGTCAATCCCCCGGTTCATTCGCCCAGTTTGTTCTGGTGAGATATAAGCTAGAGTGCCTTCTAGAACATTGGGATTTTGAATCTCTCTAGTTTCGCGGGGTAATAGCGAGGCAATGCTAAAGTCAATCAGCTTAATCTGCCCCGTTGCTGGTTGAATCAGAATATTAGCTGGTTTAATGTCTTTGTGAATAATCCGTTGCTGATAGAGCTGGTGGAGGACATCCACAATTTGCAGAGCAATCGGCCAGAATTGTTCAACAGTCAGAGGGGAAGCCTGGATGTAATGACGTAGAGAGATACCCCCGATATCTTCCATCACCAAAGCATAGCCATTAGCAGAGGGTTCTAGACTAATTGGTTGAACAATACCTGGGATGTCAATATTTTTAGCGATCGCATACTGATTGCGAAACTGCACTAATTCGCTGAAGCTAGGATAATCGTGTCTTAGTGTCTTAATCACCACCGGACTTTGCTGCAATCCTTGCACTCCTCGATAGACAGCCGTCCTAGAACCTAGATACAATTGCTCAACCAAGGTATAACCAGAAACTTTAGGAAATTGCTCTGCTAGAGAAGTCATAGTTTAGGAAGAGTGTTTTGACTTCAACTAGGATTCCCTTCAGTTTTAGTGGGGTAACAGATAACCCAATAGCATAAATACTTAGATGATGGGGAAACTTCTATATAATCTTTTCTTAACCCTAAAATATCAGGCATTACAGCTACTCATGCCTGAACATAAATAAGTATTAAAACAAGTTTAGATTTGTAAAGTTGATGCGTTACTCGTAAACAAATCTAATATTTACCATTCAAATTTGTATGAATTTACTGCACTAAAACCCTAATTGTTAGATTATCTGTAAAAACTGAGGAAATTATGAGGATGTATGCGGTATTTTCTATAAAAATTGTAGATTGCATAATTTATAATCTATACATTCACTCACAACCGGAATATTAAAGCTATTTGTAGTCCTGTTCATAAGAATTGATACATAGCAACGGCAATTTTACCCTCTCAGTGTCAGTCCAGTAGGATGCGTTAGGGATAGCGTAACGCATCAGCGCCAAAGCTCTTCGTGCTTTACTAACGTTAATGCCCCGCCCCTTGTGAGCTGTCTTTTAACTCAACACTTTTCATCTACCAGCCCTCAAAACCTGTTCAGCCGTTAGTTTTAAATTGGGGAAGGTTAGAGAAACGATAGTCTGATGGCCTCGAAACTGCTGAATTTCATACTCCCCATCGACTAGCGTACAGATAGACAGGGTAGGTTGTTTGGGTTTCCCAATGTGTCGAGTACCACCACTACCTGCGTAGTCTGCAATCCAATATTCGGGAATTCCTAAAACCGCGTAGTCTTCAACCTTACGGGCATAATCATTTTGCCAATTGCTACTTACAACTTCTGCCACAAATTTAATCGAACTACCCAGTGTCAGAATCGATTGGTCAGACCAAAGCGGTTCTTTAGTAAGTTCGTCTCTATCGACCACTGCAACATCAGGTCTAAATGCAGTCATTCCAATATTAGAAGGGCGCAATAGTCCTCGCTGAAGGACAAACCAAGGTAAGCCTGTTGCATCAATCTGCACACAGATTTTTGCGGTAATGAAAGCTGCAACCTCTGTTGGTTCCAAGTCAAACACCTCTCCATCGATCAGTTCATAGCGGTTATCGCCACCATAAAAGGCAATAAACTCATCAAAGCTAAGTGGCTTCTGTTGTATTGGTTGGTTGATCGCAGTGGTCATAGGTCAACTTAGCGCAATCATTGCCTTCAGTCTACCAAATCGAATCTTTCAGCAACCCACAGTTTCGCTAACCCAATCTGGTGCATCGCTCAATTATTTTTAGTAACCAACACCTTTTTAATGGAACTACTCAGCGTCAGGAGTACTTAAATGCGTCGGTAAAACTGCTGTAGCCAATTCCAGGATGGACTGGAATGTAGTGCGATCGCATCGTCGTTTTTTTGCTTGCTGTATACAAAGTGTTAACTTTTCCAAAAATAAATTAATCAAATTTGAACTTGAGATAAGTTCAGTAAAAAATGGAAATGTCCCTTTACGTACAGATGTAGGTGTCTAAAAGTTCCTCGAAGCAGCTAAAGCAATCCGGCGCGAAGAAATCTAAACATCAACGACGAACTCAAAAGCGCTTGATTAAAACTTTATTTCAGAACGCCCATGATGCGATCGCTCTAATTGACGATCGCTTATGTTTCGTAGATATGAATATTGCTGCTTGTGATTTACTTGGGCTACCACGTCAGCAACTCAAAGGGCAAGCTTTATCTAATTTCGTTACTGCGGAATTTACTCGTCAACCCAAGTCTGTGGGTTTTCCACCAGAAAAATTATTGATGGGGGAGCTGTTAGTTGTATCTGCTGCTCAAACCCAGCGAGAGATGGAATATACCTTAACACCTAATGTCCTTCCTCGCTGTCATCTGCTGTTATTACGAGATATTAGTCAACGCCGGGAATCAATGCAGGCGGAATTAAGACAGCAACAGCAGCGAGTGGAACTATTTTCGGAAGTGACGCTAAAAATTCGCCAGTCGTTGCAGCTCAAGGAAATTCTGCATACCACTGTTACAGAAGTGCAGCGGATTCTCCAAGCGGATCGCGTGCTAATTTATCACGTATTACCGGATGGTACAGGCAAAACCATCAGCGAATCAGTGTTACCAGATTATCCCACACTGATGGATCTGGAATTTCCCCAAGAAGTTTTTCCCCAAGAGTATCAACAACTATATGCCCAAGGAAGGGTAAGAGCGATCGCTGATGTACATGATCCAGCAGCGGGTTTAGCAGATTGTTTGGTGGAATTTGTTGATCAATTCCATATCAAAGCCAAATTAATTGTACCGATTGTGCAAAACCTCAATGCCAACTCCCAGAATCAGCTTTGGGGTTTGTTAATCGCGCATCAATGTGACAGCGTGCGCCAATGGGTAGATTTTGAGTTGGAATTGATGCAGCAATTAGCGGATCAAATCAGTATTGCTTTATCTCAAGCCCAATTATTAGAAAGATTAGAAGAGGTTGTAGCAGCGCGCACCGCCGAATTGCAAGAGGAAATTAATGTGCGGATGCAGGCGGAAGCAGCACTGCGACAGAGTGAAGAACAATTGCGATTGATTACCAATGCCTTGCCAGTACTGATTGCTTATGTAGACGATCAACAGCAATATCGTTTTAATAATCAAGCATATCAAGATTGGCTGGGACAATCTCCTCAAGAAATTTATGGTTCCCATCTGCGTCAGGTTTGGGGAGAAGATTGCTACCAAAGAATGGAAGTTTATGTAACAACAGCTTTATCTGGGCAAGCGGTCAACTATGAAAATGATATTGTTTTAAAAGATGGGAGTTGGCGAGCGGTTGATGTGACTTACATCCCGGATTTGGATAACGAAAACATGGTTAAGGGATTTTTCGCGCTGAGTAGCGATATTAGCGATCGCAAAGCTATTGAACGGATGAAAGATGAATTCATTTCTATCATTAGTCACGAACTGCGGACTCCCCTAACTTCCTTGCACAGTGCCTTGAAAATTTTAGCTACAGGGCGATTGGGTACTCTCTCGGCTGAAGGACAACAAATGCTAGGAATTGCTGATGACAGTACTGAACGGTTAGTGCGTTTAGTCAACAACGTCCTCGATTTACAGCGAATTGAGTCTGGCAAAGTCATTATGGAGTGCCAAGCCTGTAATGCTGCTAGTTTGATGATCCAAGCTGCAGAGGCTATGCAAGCAATGGCACAGCAGCAAGAAGTAACTCTAGTCAGACAACCACAAGATATTTCTGTGTGGGCAGATGCCGATTATATCTTGCAAGCCTTGACAAATCTACTTAGTAATGCAATTAAGTTTTCATCGCCTGGGGGGACTGTTTGGCTAACAGTAGAACAAGAACAAGGCTCCTCAAAAAACCCCAAAGAAGTGGTGTTTCGGGTGCGAGATGAAGGGCAAGGCATTCCTGCTGACCAACTCGAACGGATCTTTGAAAGGTTTCAACAAGTAGATTCTTCAGATTCCCGCAAAAAAGGTGGTACTGGTTTAGGGCTGACTATCTGTCGCAAAATAATTGAACAACACAACGGCAGAATTTGGGCTGAGAGTACTCCAGGGTGTGGAAGCACTTTTGCATTCACATTACCTACCCTTGAGTACGCCAATATCCAATGAGGGGGGAGCTATGCAGACCAAGCGGATTTTAATTATTGATGACGAAGAAACCATCCAAACTGTTGTGCAATTTGGCATCAGAATGGCTGCTGGATGGGAAGTTTTCACTGCTAGTTCTGGCTTTGAAGGCATCCAAACTGCCCAAACCGCAAAACCAGATGTGATTTTGCTGGATGTGATGATGCCAGACATGGATGGTATTGCTACCTTTAAAGAACTCCAGTCTCATTCGGAAACCGAACAAATTCCAGTGATTTTGTTGACTGCTAAAGCCCAAACAGCAGAAAAGCGCCAATTTAATGATTTGGGAGTTAGTGGTGTCATTACCAAACCCTTTAACTCCCTGGATCTACCGGAGCAAATTAGTCGAATTCTCCATTGGTAGCCGAAATTCCTGAGCGAAATTGCTTTAATTGCTCAATCAAATGCTCAAAATAAGGAGCAACAATTGCTTGCTGTTTCGGTTCCACTCGCTTTAAACTGGCAGTTTTAATGCCTTCTAGCCCGACAACCATTGCATCTAAAGGTACTTGCAATTCTTGATACAAAAGTTGCATATAGTGTAAGCCGTCAGAGCTTGTATAGTCGGTATGCTGACCAGCAATACCATAAGTAATACAGCGTAAGAAGTGCCAAAAATCACGCCAACAAGCATCGGCTCTGATTGCTGGATAGAGCCCGCCACCAGGTTGGGTAATGTTGGGGAATGTAGCTAATACCTGGCTTCTGGCTTCATCGACAATTTCAGAGACGCGATCGCGTAACTTCTGACTTACGGGAATGAGTGCTGTATTTGCCGATCCAAGTTGTTGAATCTGCTGCAAATCTTCATCAGTAAGATAACATCCTTGATCGTCAGCTGCCTGGAATAGCTGAATAGCCTCGGCTGAATGGGTATTTTGCCAAGTAGCAAAACTGACAATTCTGGCTTTTTTAATCAGTTCTCGAACTTTTTCAGTCAATTGTGCCTGAGTCACGTCGCTTCGCTCCTAATTCAAAATTCAATAGAACTTACGCAAGTGTCACATCTTTTTTCGTTTAGGCTGTCAAGAGTCAAGAGTCAAAAACAGACCTGAATTTTTGACCCTTGACCGTTGACTCTTAAACCAGAAGATTGGTGTACCAGTTGCGTAAGTCCTGTTCAAAATTCATTATCCTCATAACGAAGTTGAGGGCTTCTATCCTTTTGGTTTTCGGGGATTTTCAAAAGTATTAATTGATTGGAAAGAACTTGCCTTTTTTTAAACTTCTAGCAGGGCTATGGCAAATAGCCTCATAAGTAAGCTATTAGTAAAACTTTAGCGGTAACTTGTTGCGAAACTCAACAGGCAAAGTATGAACAATTCCGAAGACTACACAGTTAATAACCTAGATTTCTATAGAAATAATCATGGTCAGCAGCTTTATTATCGCTGGGAGGGAGAAGTCTTTTGGCAAGAAACAAGTAAGCATCAACGGGAGAAATTATTCTCGATTATTGGGATGAATGCAACCAAAGTGTTCATTCGTCCCGATCCTGAGTTTGGCCAGGTGGGTTATCGGATCAATCGAGAGTTAGGTCTATTTTGCGATCCGCATACCCAAGAAATTCTGCATACATGGCAACCTGATTCGACTCGTCCGGCTGTGGCGATAGTCCATATTGCCAATCGCATAGTCCAGGGGGCTGTGCGACCGAAAACGACGGTAATTCCCCAAGGACAAGATTATGTTACTTCTGTTGTAGAAATTCCCCTCACTTATCCTCATCCATTAGCAGCAGATCCCCAATATCGAGATTATTGTCCTGGTGAAACCTTTAATGGCACAGAATACTTCACCAGCCACATTGCCCGACCAGGGGTGAAGAATCTACCTCCCGCTACCTGGGCAAGAGATTGTCCTTGGTTACCTTGGATGAAACTAGGTTATGCTCATCCAGCTCGCTTACGATTTGAGACCACAACAACTCGGGTTGAATCCTTTGAGCAACTGCATCCCAACCTGATTAAACTGATTCGCGCACAAGTGCCAATATATGAATTTACTCCTGACCAGAGTAACGAAGCAAACATGACCAGTACACTGTACTTTAAGCAGCATTTTGACGCTTATCTCAAAGGAGAACGCTTTCCCATTCCCGAATGGGTTTGAGAACGGTTTGAGACTTTGCTTATACCAATTCAAAATTCAAAATTAAGATTCTATGGATCTCAGTCAAATCGAAACCAATCTGCAAAACCCTGATTTTCAATACCGCCTCAAGGCAATCTCTGCCCTACAAGATTATCCGGCCGATGTTGCTGTTCCTTTACTCAACCGCCATGTGCAAGATCCAGAGTTTTTGGTACGAACCTTTGTTGCTAGGGAGTTGGGTAAGCAAAAAACCTCAGAATCCTTTGCTGCCCTGTTGCAAATTATGAAGTTTGATAACACCCCCAATGTCCGCGCCGAAGCGTCTAATTCTCTATCCTTATTTGGACAAATTTCTGCCTCTCATCTAGTGCAGACGTTTTTACGAGACGATCACTGGTTGGTACGTCGCAGTATTTTGGCAGCCTTAGTAGAAATGGATTGCCCAGAAGAAGTTCTAGAAGTGTGTATGCTAGGTCTAGAAAGTGACGATGCCGCAGTTCAAGAAGCATCTATAGATGGGCTAGGGTGGTTAGCGAATTCTCGTCAGTCTGAAGCCGCTTTGTCTCAACTCCTAAACCTGAAAAACGCTGAGTATGAATATATCCGGGTACGAGTTGCCTATGCCCTCAAGCATTTTAATACTCCTGAAGCCAAGCAAGCGCTGGCACAACTGCGACAAGATGCTGATCACCGGGTGGTAGGGGCGGCAATGGAAAATCTCATCTCTTGACATTTGTTTAGTATATCTACACAGAGGAAAGTCAGTCTAAGACCTAACTTTCCTTTGAGCGAGACGGTAAAGACCAACTTTTAATTTCACCGATAGTTACTGGCATAATTAGCGCCACATCAATGGTAAAGCAAAAAACTTTGCGTCCTCGACGACTGCTGTCTGGATCATAAAACTCCAGCCTGATGTCCCAACAATCGCTATTGAGGCGACAGAACGGACTTTTTTCAACCGTAATGATATCGAGTTGACGATCTTGAGCGATCGCCTGGGCAAAAGTGGCAGCCGCTTGGAAAATATTGGTAGCCGCAAAGTTAAGGGCGCGATCGCGGGATGTCTTTCCTACGTTGCGTAAATCGTTGTAAACTCGGTGGAGGAAATTGCTCAAAGCCTCACGCACTAGGGGAACTTGGGCTTCATCAACTTCCACTGATTCAACCCCACTCGTCTTAACCTCTCTAGGGGGTAGTGACCCCAGCACAAACTCTCCTACTGATGACTCTTCTACATAATCCAATCCTGTGGCTTGTGCAAAGCGATCGCTATCTCCTACTCCCTGGGCATAGGGAGCAATGAATATCTGCTGTGGGATAGTCATGGCGACCAAGCATTCATAAAAAAATTTCTAAGTCTGCAATGAGATATTGCAGACTTAGAAGCACTTTCAGTTGGCGATTCCACTTTTTCCTAATTAGGTGGAATGTTTAAATTTATCAAGATAAAGCCCAAGCACAACCATTTATCCAACCCTGCAATAACATCGAACCGTTAATTTTTGAGATTTGATATTTTCAGGTTGTGCTTGGGAATCCTTATTTTTATGTGAATCTTAGTAGATTTGCCTGCCTCAGTAAGTTCAAACATTAGATGAAAGTGCTAAATGAGTGAAATAACAGTAAAAGACATTGAATCTACCTCATTTCCCAAGGGAGATTATGTGTCGCCAGGGTTTTATACTGTTCAGCCAGATTCATGTTTTCCTAATATGGTTTTAGGAAATAAATATGATTCTACTTGGCTTTACCTGCGACGGGATATTTCTCATAACTGGTATGTAGATCGGCGATGGTCTTATGTTGGGTTTGTTAGCCGAGATGAAGCTCATATTCTCTACAACACAGCTTTAAAATTTCAAGGTAAGAAAGCTTTAGAAATAGGCTGTTGGATGGGTTGGTCAGCTTGTCATTTGGCACTAGGAGGAGTAAAGCTAGATGTCATCGATCCTATGTTATCCGAACAATTATTTAATGAAAGTGTCACAGAGTCATTGAAGCGGGCAGGTGTTAAGGAATCGGTGAATTTAATAGCAGGATACAGCCCTCAAACAGTAGAAGAGATAGCTAATAAGTTGCAACGGAAATGGTCATTAATATTTATAGATGGTCATCATGAAGCACCAGCACCACTCAATGATGCAATAGTTTGCGAACAACTTGCAGAAGATGATGCTCTAATTTTATTTCATGATTTGAGTTCTCCCGATGTAGCCCAAGGATTAGACTATTTGAAAGCTAAGGGTTGGCATACAATGGTTTATCAAACTATGCAACTTATGGGAGTTGCATGGCGGGGAAATGTTGAGCCTGTGATACATCAGCCAGATACTACAATCAACTGGCGATTACCTCCACACTTACAATCTCATGTAGTTAGTGGTGCAATTACAGCTGTAGCAACAGATAAATTTGCAGGAATTTTGAAAGCAGTCCAACCATATACTTTATTGAGTGAAACACAGTTATTTTCGCTGTACAGCCAGGCACAACAAGTATATGATTATTTTTTCTGGCTACCAAAAATATTAAGACAAATGTTCTTTAGAATGAAAAGTTTTCCTAGTTAAAGAACAAGCATTATTTACTATGCCTAGCTTGCTGGGATAGCTCGTTAATCAACTCGTTCAACACATCAAGTTCAGTCCTTGAGGCTTCCCTACAGTATTCCTCAAGGATTTTTAATTTTTTCTGGCGAAGTTGTATAGATGCACTATCAGGAGTTTGTATTTGCGTCCGTCCAGCTTTCATTGCTTGGTAATTCAAAACTGCATGGGTCATTTCGGAACTGTTGACCATCTTCTCAAAATCTGTTCGTTCAAAAACTATAACTTTTATTGGAGTGTAACTTGCCGCCCGTACTGTTGCTGTCCGTGTAGTTTCGTGAAGTAACGCTATTTCACCAAAATAGCTATTAGGCCCTAATCTTTTTAATAATTTTGGTTCTGAATCCGAATCTTCTTGAATTACCTCTACCTCTCCTTCCATCAAGATATAGAATTTATCAGCTAAGTCACCCTGGTGGATGACAATTTCACCAGGTTGGAAGGTCAACATTTTTAATTGAGGAAGTAACTCAATTAATTGCTTATCAGTTAAGGTCGGTAGAGCGACAGATAGTCGGCCCTGATAGTCTAAATCTAGTTTGCCATCTTCCATACGCAGAATATGATTGGTCACGCCAAAAATACGGTTATCATGGGTGACAATCAAAACAGCACTCCCTTGTTCCCTCGCCAGTTCTGTCATCAGTTCGACGACTTCTTTTCCTGTTTGTCCATCTAGAGAAGATGTTGGCTCATCTGCCAAAATTAATTGCGGACGGTGGACAAGGGCGCGGGCGATCGCTACCCGTTGTTTTTGCCCACCAGAAAGATCCCTTGGATAAGCATTCATGTGCTTTTCCATACCTACAGCTTTGATAATTTCTGTACTTTTGCTAATTGCATTTTGAAGTGTGAAATTATCCTGTAGTTCTAGAGACAGCATGACATTCTGACGAACAGTCATAAAATCTAATAAGTTGAAATGCTGAAAAACGTAACCAATTCGTCTACGTATCTGCATCCGCTCGATTTCGTTAGCTCCTTTTAATTCATGAGCAAACAATTTAAGACTACCTTCTTGCACAGAACGTAGACAGCCCATCAAAGATAAAAGTGTCGTTTTCCCTGAACCAGACGCTCCAGTTAAAATCACAACTTCTTCGGAGTGGATTTCAAGATTAATACTAAATAAAATTTGTTTTTTTCTCTTGCCTTCCTGATAATAATGGTTAAGTTCTTTAATTTGAATAACTTGACTCATAAATTGTGTTAAATTAAATTGAACTTATTTAAAAACATCCGCTGGGTCTGCATTTTTAACCTTTATTAAAGAAAAACCTGATGATATTAAGCAAATTAAAGATACTAATAATAAAACAAACAAAGCTGTTTGTAAATTCATTTTAATAAATATTTTTGTTACATTAATTAGATATGAATATGCTAAATTAGATAATATTATCCCTGGAATGTATCCAGCAATTACTAAAATAAATGCTTCCTGGATAACTACAGAAATTAAAGATTTTTGACTAAAGCCTAAAGCCTTCAATGTTGCATAGTTACGCAGGTTTTGCGTAACTTTTACATAAAGAATTTGATATAAAATAAAAATACTGACAACAACAGCAATAATCAAAATAAAACGAAAGATAAAACCCATTGGAGAATTGTTTTCATGGAAGATTCTTTCTCGTTTGATTAATTCAGATTTAGAGAATAATTTAATAGTTCTAGGTAGATAACTCCTTAATTCTGTAATAGTTTGCTCTATATCTACATCTGAATTATACTCCGGCTTTAATTTAATAAAACCAATATCTATTTTGGTATTGTCACGTCCGAATAATTCACTAAAAGTTGTTGAACTGATAATAAAACTAGCATCGTAAGCATTATTAACCCCTAATTCAAAAAATCCTACAACCCTAAGTCCTCTCAACGAGCTAGTATTTCCCACTTGGATTTCTGCGGAAGACTCTCCTTTTAAATGAAATTCGGCAATGATGGGATAAAATTCATTTCTGGCATTACGGTCAAATAAAGCAAATTTTTGCTTCTGTAGTTTTTGCAGATTTTCTTTTACTCCTGGCAAATTAAGTGTTGATACATTTAAAGGAATACCTAGAACGTTAACTCTAATACGATAAAGGGAGTTGTTTCTGTCGTACCATTGGGTTGATGTGATGTAAACTGGTGCAACAGATTGAACTTGCTTCAATGCTAGTGCTTCATATAAAGGTCTTGAAGAAAAAGTTACTGGTTGCAGTGCCGTTGAAGAGAGAGAGCTAATTAAAACAATATCTGCATCGAAGTTTAAAGGTAATTGTAATGCCCCCTCTAAAAATGCGTTTCTCAGTCCTATTTGAATAAATAATAGAAATGTAATGCAAAGGATGCCAATAATTCCCGCAATAGTTTGATTGCGTTGATAGCTTAATTGTAACCAAGCAATTGGAATTTTTTGCAGTTCAATTAAATAACGTTGAATCATGAACTATAAAATCCTGATACTTCTCTAACAAGCTAAAAAATACTTTGAGTTGAATGTTAGCTATGCTTCGCGGTTTTAACTTTTTTATTTCCAGCAAATCGTTATACTCATACCTGATAAAAGGGGATTTTAATCTTTCATTTCTATAGATACATCAACTTTGAGATTCGTCATTCCTGCTACACGACGACTACTTTCTTGATTCAAGAGAATTTTTACTTCTACTACACGAGTATCTACATTTGTTGGGGAATCTGTATCTAATACATTTCGGCTACCAATTTCTAAACCTACTTGAGAGACTTTTCCAGAGAGCGGTTTGGTGAGGCTAGGACTGGTAATTGTTGCTGTTTGTCCTAGATGTACTTTGCGGATATCCGTTTCGTAAACTTCTGCGATCGCTACCATTTGCGTTGTATTACCTAAACTCACGATGCCTTGAGTCCCTACCAATTCACCGGGAAAAGCTTGCACTTTCAAGATTTGTCCATTTTGTGGTGCTCGTACTATACTCAAGTCCAGCTCTGCCAGAGCCTGCACCACCTTGGCCTTTGCCTGTTTTACCTCTGCTTGAGACAAATGCACATCCACTGTACGTACTTCTGCCAAACTCTTCAACGCAGCACGGGCTTGAGTCAGATATCGTTGTGCAGCTTCCATCTGTAGGCGTTTGCTATCGTATTGCGAAGCTGAAACCGCCCCTTCTTTATACAAAATGTGATATCGTGATTCCTCGACTTGGGCATTGTGCAATTCTGCTTCCAATCGAGCGATTTCTGCTTGTTGAGCTTGTAAATCTCCCTGCTTTGCTCCTGCTTTTACTTGCATTAAGCGGGCTTGAGCCACCTGCACTTCTTCCTCTGCCATTTTCACAGATGCTAAACGACGGGCATAATTATCTAACACTGCCAGATCTTGCCCCACCTTTACCCTGTCCCCTTGCTTCACCAGTAGTCTTTGGATACGGGCCGATTCTGTTGTAGAAGCCGGAAACACTTGCCTGACTTCTCCTTCCGGTTCTATACGCCCCAAAGCGGCTACTGCTTGTACTACTGGAGTTGCAACTACTGGCTGAGGTGTTACTGCTTCATTACTCCCCAGTATCGGTGAGATGATAACCCTACTGAAAGCGATCGCACTAAAAATTATAGTTACAAAAAATACTAAACTATAAGTATATTTTCTGTTGTTAATTGAAATAAAAAAATGCGTCATACTTCTTCTGAGTTGAGCGACAAAACTTTTGAAAATTAGTAGATGGTTAGTTCAATTTCAGTTTTATTAGGCAAGAGGAGCAGGATAGATTAGCTAGTATTTTTTGATTTCTCTAATATATACTGTGATTATTGTTACTGCCAATTGTGGTTAATCAACTTCACAATCTCTTTTTGGCAGCCTATTGCATCTATTGTCACAATACATCCAGACAGTTCTAGCACTTTTAATAGTTCGGGAATTGCTGTAATTTCATTTGACTGAGAATCTACTTTTACCTGACCTAGTAAAATTCTATTTTTAGTCGCCCAGGCACTAACTATTTCCATGGCACTTTGCCCAGATGCTTTATCAAATGAACCGCATAAAGTCTTGCCATCAATTGCTACTATTTCCCCTGATGTTATCTTTTGTATTGATCTCATCCATGACAAAAAACATTCTTGGAACTGTTGCGGGTTTAACTGTGCAAATACTCTCGCAAATGTATCTTGTGTTCGCGTAGCGTCTCCGTCAGGAGATGCTATCCCATTTGGTAACTCTAAAAACGTTTTTAACCACTCATACTTCGTGCAGCCATACAGTTCAATTGCCACCCAACTATCTGCTCCACATATCACTGCACACAAGGCAATTGTAATAATGTCAATTAACTTGTGCCGTTTTGTACGATCTACTCTGGGATCTGACATCTGTGCAAAGTGGTCAGTAATGGTGATTTTGGGCTTGAGCTTCACGCTTTATGGGTCTTTATTCTACTTTTAGAATGACTTTACCATTAAAGTCCGATGGCTTACCCCCACTCAGTCAGCGATCGCCCCCTCAACACCTTAATAGTTTATCTGTACTACTTTATACACATCTTAACCACCACTTTGTCAATATTTAGATGCGTTTGCCCTGCTTTCCGCAAGGCTTTGACCCCACCTACATCTTGATTGGTGTTGCATATTTGCAAGATGAATTCATACTTCTAGAAAAAGCTGAAAGTCGATTCTTTGCGTCTACCCTCCGCCACTTCGTGTCTATGCGCCTACTCTACGAGAACTACTTCTCTACGCAACGCTGCGCGAATGTCGAATGCGTGAGATAAAAATCATCCCATCAATCAGCAATGCCGAAAATTTCATCTCTTGACGTAGGGAGCAGAGGGCTAAACGAAAAACGACAACTCCCTCGCCAGGTGGAAAAGAAAAATCTGTCTTTGAGTTGTACCTAACTCAGTAATGGCTACCTATAATTTATTCATGCTTTACAGCAACTCAATCAAAAAGTCTAGCAAAAATGTAGCAATTTTGACATTAATTAATATTAGGACTGGCAGAATTGGGAAAGAGCAAACTGTAACTCAGTATTTTTGTTTGCAACATAGGAGAAATAAATGGCTGAAATTCCTACTGGCGGTCAAATGCTCTGGAAATTAGAGGGAGACGATCGCGCTTTGTACCTGCGTCATAATTCGTCAGAGCCTTGGCGGCCGTTTGAGGAATTTCCGCAGTATGTTCTACCTGACCCCCAAGGATTTTCTAAAGGTATTGCTACCTTTCTCGCTTTGTTGAAAAAAGATTGGACAGCGATTAAATCATAAGAGGGGAGCAGGAGAGACGTTTGAATTCTTTGTCCTCTTTGCTCCCATCATCAAACTTCCAGACTGGCGCGTGTAGTGCGACGAGTTAAAGCATGAGGTGTATCTAGCTCTTGTGCAGGTTGACTAAGGAGGCGCGATCGCATCTCGTCACTTAGCCCCTGAACATGGGTAAAATCTGCTCCAGCAATGCTTTCTAGTTGCTCGAACTCAACGCCAGTCAAGTCTGCTGCTCTTAAATCGGCCCCTGCTAAGTTAGCTCCATTTAACCGAGCATTGCGTAAAGATACTCCAGTTAGCCAGGCTTTCCGTAAGTCAGCCTGAGTTAGCCGTGCGCCTTGAAGATTAGCCTGAGTTAGATCCGCCCCACCTAAATATGCTCCTAACATACTTGCACCCTGCAAATCCGCATGACGCAAGTTAGCTGTATTCAGTTGAGCACCATTCAGATAGGCATTTGGCCCAATCGCCCCAGAGGATTTGTAATTAAAGCCTTCAGGAAATAAAGTTTGGCTATCATATCTTGCACCTAATAGCTTGGTGGCGGTCAAATTAGCTCCGCGTAAGTCTGCGCCACTCAAATCGGCTCGGTACAAACAAGCTCCCTCTAAATTGGCATCCTTTAAAATTGCTTGGCACAGATCTGCTGCTCGTAAATCAGCACTACTGAGATCTGCTGCACTCAGATCTGCTTTACTAAGATTCCCCCGAATCAAAGTAGCTTGATGCAAATTGGCTCTTTGTAGTTCTAAACCACTGAGGTTGAATTGATATAAATCTTTCTGGATGAGAGCAACCCCAGCCTTGAGGACAGCCAAAACCTCTTGGGGTGTCTTATGAGTCTCCGTGCTGATCATGGATTGAAATCGTGAGATTATTTAGGGTATTGTACCGCGACCTACTCCTACGGAGACGCTACGCGAACCCACTTCTCACTTTATTAAAGGAGCAGTTATGCCTTTTGTACAACCAATGACTATGATGGAGTTTTTTCAAAAGAGTGAAGGAGTATGGTTTACCCAGCGCTCAGTGCATCACTTTGATGCAGTAGCAGATCAATCGGGAGAATCAAAGCTTTATGTGCAAGTCATTACGCTCGACGATCCACGGGTGAAAACCATCTGCGAATCTCAAGGTATCGATCCAGCTAGTGCGAAGGGAGGCGCTAGCTTTATGTGGCAAGAACACGACGACGATCGCGAACCTGATCCGGATCGTGCTGCTGTATTAGTTGATGTCCCAGATGATGAGACTGGGCGATCGGGAAAATTGCTGCGGAACCAAGGCTATGTAGAAAGAATTCCAGTAGTTAGCCGTTACTGGTTTGGACAAGATGGTATTTTGACCATCGATACTGAGTATGAAACCAACCAAGGTCAAGAACGCTGCTGGTTTATGACCGATGATTTTAGAGTGCGTGTCAGTACAGTACGGATGATGAATGGTGTGTATTTAATGACCTATTGTTCTGAACGACGCTATTTGACAGAGGCAAATTTAGCCCAAATGGTACAACAAAATTTATCTAGAGTTTCATCATGATTTTCACATAGATAATTGGGAGCAAATGTACAGCAAGTTAAAATGTAAAAAGCACTTTATTCCCCTCATATTCAGAAAAATCATGATATGCGAGTTGGTAACTTTACCAAAGATTTTAGAAGTTTTAGGACTTAATTATGTAAAAAAAATAATCCTAATTTGAGGATGCGATCGCAATGGTACAAGCTACAAATACAATATTTACCTTAGAAGAGTTTCTTAAACTACCAGAAACTCAGCCTAGCCTAGAGTATATCGACGGACAAATCATTGAAAAACCCATGCCCCAAGGAAAACATAGTACGATTCAAGGAGAACTATGTCCGAGAATCAATTCTGTTGTAAAAATCCAAAAGATGGGTTGGGCTTTTCCAGAATTACGCTGCACATTTGGTGGACTTTCTATAGTTCCTGATGTTGCTGTATTCTCTTGGGAAAGACTTCCTGTAGATGAAAATGGTGATATTGCCAATACATTCACTATCGCACCCGACTGGATAATCGAAATTCTTTCCCCTGAGCAAAGCCATACAAAAGTTACAAAAAAAATCTTATATGCTCTCAACCACGGTACACAAATGGGATGGTTAATTGACCCTGATGAACGATTCATAGCTGCTTATCCTGCTGGACGACAACCTTTACCTTTTGAAAATAGTGCTGCTGTTTTGCCAGTACCAGATTTTTGTAGTGGGTTAGAGTTGACCGTAGGTGAGATTTTTGGGTGGTTAAAGGTGACTTTGTAATCAATATTAATCGGATTAGTTTATTAGTGCTGAGTTGATGTGTAGCACTCCTAAATGATGTGTCAACTATTGCCTAAAAGTTTGTTAACCGTTGACAGCCAACAGCCAAAACTGATATTTTTTACAACTGAAATAGGATTGCTATAGTCTATAAGCGATATCATCAGCTAGGATGGCTGATATATATTATGGGCAGACTTTATTTGCCTGATGGCAAGAAGAAAATATGAGTAATAACAAAGATCTGCTTTCAAAAATGCAAAGATATCAGCGTACCTGGAATTTTGGGGCTAATTGCTTACAATTTGTTCATATTTCTTTAGGGATATTAGCGATCGGCTCATCACTTATCGTTGCGACTTTTACACATGAGCTAGGAGACTTTTACACACGCATATTTGCTTTTATTAGCGCTTTGTCATTTGGAGTGGTAAACTCAATCAATCTTGGCGAAAAAGCAAATAACTTTCGCCGTGCTACTAGACATCTCAATGTTGGTTTGATGAAGTTTTTGGGAGGGCTGTCTTCTGAGCAAGAGCTAATAGATATTTACAAGGAATGTGAAGATATCATCAGTGATTGGAAATTTGTACCCCCGCGCCAGCAGCAATCTTGATAAATTATGTGACTAGACTTGTCCGAAGAGTTATAAACCATTCTTTACAAGGGTTTTCAAGGCTGTCTATATGTCATCAATCAACGTAAAAATAAGAGTTTGGCATATTTGATGATAGTTTAGACACAAAAAATAGGATTTTCAAATTTCAAACGTCAACAGAAACCAGATCTGGCAGTTGCTTGGGAAAAGCTGCAAGTGCAGAAAGCAAAAGGTGACTACCTCCCATGATTTTTCTGGTCACTCATAATCTTCAAGAACTGGCGAGGCCTACTAAGTAATTATTCTGGCGATCGCATCCTCTAGGTATTGCACTATGCACCTCTGGCTAACGTTAAGGATCGTTACTTTGTTTAACATATTCGAGACGGCGAATTTGTGAATCCCGTATTCTCTGGGATTAAGGCAAATTAGTCTCTAACTTTTATGTATAAGTGCTTCCTTGAGCATCTGGAACAATCGCTTTTGCAACGGTTTACATTGGAGAGTCGCCCCATTCCCCCAGGACTAGACTATCAGGTGAGCGATCGCGGCAGAAATCCCGCCACAATTCAGAGTTGGTGCTATCAGTGCCCAGAGTTGCGGAAAATTCGCTATACATACATCGATGCAGGTGCAAGCGCCCAGATTATGAATAGTGTGATTTATCCCAGTCATTACTATGATTTGCCTCTACTCGGCATTGACTTTCTGTCTTTCGGTCAGGTGAAGAATCTGATTGTGATGGATTTCCAGCCTTTATTTCAAGATGAAGCCTACTTGAGGAAGTACATCCATCCATTGCAAACCTTGCATGATAAGTATCCAGACTTAGCACAAGGTTTGGAAATGAAATTTTATGATGCTAATCAATATTTCTCCAAATATCTATTGTTTGCCAAAACCGATCCAGAAACAGTCAAAACGAGAGTATTTGAGGCATTTAAAGACTATCTAAACCTGTACTGGCAGATGTTAGCGCAAGCCGAACCTCTGATTGATCAGTCAGACATTCAACGGATTGTCAAAGCTCAAAAAGACTACGATCAATATAGTGCCGATCGCGATCCCGCATCTGGTTTGTTCAGCAGCTACTTTGGACATCAATGGTCAGAGCGATTTTTGTATGAATTTTTGTTTGAAGATGCTGTGCCATTAGCAGCTGTTGTAGCCAAATAAGAATTTACATCTATATCCTCCCAACATAACCTTGGTGATATTTGAATTTTGAATTTTGAATTTTGAATTCGGAGCGAAGCGAAGTTGACTCTCTATCAGCCATTTTTAGATTATGCGATCGCACTGTTGCAAGAAAGGTTGAATTTGCAGCCTTATCCCATCCCCACTGGGTTTGAGTCTAAGCAAGCAACAGTAGGCAAAGGCAAGCATCAAGAGGAAGTATTAACAACTAGTTATGCTTATCAAAGCCCCAAACTCCGCCAAATTCGAGCTGCCCATGTACAAGGTGGTAACTCACTTCAGGTGTTAAATTTTGTGATTTTCCCGCACCTGAATTACGATTTACCCTTCTTTGGTGCAGATTTAGTCACCTTACCTGGAGGGCACTTAATAGCCCTCGATATGCAACCTTTATTTCGGGATGATTTGGACTATCAGGCGAAATATACCCAGCCTATTCTGCCAATTTTCCAGACACATCAGCAGCATCTACCTTGGGGGGGCGACTTTCCCGAAGAAGCCCAACCCTTTTTCTCACCAGCCTTTCTCTGGACGCGCCCACAGCAAACAGAGGTAGTAGAAACTCATGTATTTGCAGCCTTTAAAGACTATCTACAAGCCTACCTAGATTTTGTTGACCAAGCACAACCTGTAACGAACTCTAAATATTTAGCAGAAATTGAACAGGCGCAACTGCGTTATCTCCGCTATCGTGCCGAAAAAGACCCAGCCAGAGGAATGTTCACCCGTTTTTACGGTACTGAGTGGACAGAAGAATATATCCACGGCTTTTTGTTTGATTTAGAAAGAAAGCTCACATCAGCTATCAAATAAAGCAAAAACTCTAAGGTTAGAAATTAATAAGAGAATCAGCAAACAAATTTCCCATGCCCCATGCCCAATGCCCCATGCCCATTTTCAAAAACTTTTGTTTGTTGGTAACTGAATCTGAGAAAATCTAACAAGGGTATTTTAAATCTAATTTTAGGAAACACAATCAAGATGACTGATACTACAGAACTCACCGCCAACGCTCCAGCAAGCTCTGAAGAACTGAATTTAGCGATCGCAGAATTAGAAGAATATCGGGAACGTCTAGTTAACGATACCTTGTCAATGGCACAAAAGGCTAAAGTGATGAAGGCACAAGCACTTGCTAGCTTGCAACCTCAGCTGGCTCAACTAGACGCAACCCTTGAGTCACTTCGCCAGCAGCAGTCTAGTCTGACATCTGGTAATTAGAGGATTGAAAAATAGCGGTGATAAGGAATTTGTGATGAGTCAATCACTCAACTCAGAAGCTCCAACAACGGAAGATCCCATCCTGCAAGTGCAAGCTGAAAATGATGCTTTGGTTCAGAGGGTAAACGAGCAGATTACACTCGAAACCTTCGATGCTACAGATAAAACAGTTCTCAAACAACTCGTGGAGGGTTTAGGAGATCCACGAGGATTGGTGCGACTGCGATTTGCGGAAACCTTGGGTGAAATTGGTGAACCAGCAACGCCATTTCTCGTAGAAGCATTAGCAAATCATAGCAATGTAGTTGTGCGGAGGGCGGCTGCGAAGACACTCACGATCATCTCTGACCCTCGCGCTGTGCCAAACTTGCTTCATGCTTTCCTGAATGATGAAGATACAGTAGTCAGAAGTTCAGCAGCCGGGGCCTTAGCTAGGACAGGAGAAGCGTCTGTACCCGCATTACTAGAAATTCTGGCATCAGACAAACATCCACAAGATATTAAAGGTCATGCTGCATGGGCGTTGGCATTTATTGGTTCGGAAGCTGCAGACCATTTATATAAAGCATTGAACGCCGCCTCTTTAGATGTACGATGTGCTGTAATTGGGGCGCTTGGTCATGTGGCGCAAGAGCAGTCAGATGAAAAATCCTGCAACCTGTTGGTTTCTGCTTTAACTGATCCAGAAGCGCTGATTCGCACCGAAGCGGCCGCAGCCTTGGGACAAGTTAATTATCCTCCCTCTGTACCGCATTTAATTCTGGCAATTCATGATACCGATTTAGATGTGAGGAAAGCCGCAATTAATTCACTCGGTAAAATTGGCGATCGCGCCGCTTTAGAACCATTACAAGCACTACTTAATGATGAGCAGGAAGTAGTGCGCGTTTTGACGAAATTAGCGATCGCGCAAATTGAGCGCCAATCCAATGAAGATGATTGGTAACAAGATATCTTACTGATTTGCTGTATTGGGGTTGTTAGGTTCGCGTCTGCCAAGATTTTGGATCGCGCCGACCATGAAAAATGGCTATCACAATGACCCGACTCGATACAACCCGATAATATACAGCGTAAGGAAAGCGTTGGATTACTGCCCGTCGAATGTCTCTATATACGACTGCGTAAGACTCTGGCATTTGGCAAATTCGATTGAGTATTTCGTCCACACAGTCCAAAAACTCGTCACCCAGCCCTGGCTGTTGGCTTTCGTACCAAGTATAAGCCTCATCTAGTTCTTCGCGAACCTCTGGACGAAATACTAATGCATAATTCATCGTTGTCTTTTAACAGATGCTTTGATGTCTTCCCAAGTCAATACATTATCTGGATTTTTTTCATAGTCCTCAATCCGATCATCAAGCTCCCGTTTTTGCGCTTGGGTCAATTCAGGGTAAGCTTGCTCGGCTGCAATGCTATCCCATATCGCTTGCACAAGACGAATTCGCTCTTCAACACTGAGGGCTGCAATCTCATTCAATGTAGCCGTGATATCCATGCAGAGTAATTTCAATTTAGGAGTAGGCGATACACTTTCAATATAGCGGACAAGGTTTTATCCATCAAAGAGAAATATTGTTGAGCGATCTCGCTGCTGACGACAAGCCACTCCACATCTACGCGCGAAGTCACATCAGCATAAGATCACTTGCACAAGAAATATCATACCAGTCTAATTGCTGATCAAAAAACTCCCCATGTCTACCTCCCTGCATCAGCCCTAATGCCAGACTTGATATTACTAATAGCTACATCCGGGAAAGAGAGCCAATCTTAGTAAGTTTATCCTGATCCAGCCCCTTGAGTTCATCTAGATGCAACCATCCCTGTTTAATCAGAGTTGCAAAAACAAATACGAGAACTGAATAGTTGTAATCATACTTACCATCAATCTCGTGTCTTTTGGCACTCAGAAAGTTATGCAAACGCCAGATATCTTCCAATTCGGAAATCTGAACGGCGTTGTCGCGAACGTCCTGAATCAGGGCGTTGATTTCTCGCTCGTATGCTTTTTGAAAGGCGGCTTGAGCAACTTCTTGTTCTAAATCAGACCAGCTAACTTCGTTTACCTTCATGCTCCCATCCCAAAATACTCTCCTCCAAGAGAGCAAATTCACTTCATAAGGGAACTCCAAAAAATAAATTATTCCGTTAAAGTCGTTAACGGTTGACAGTTCACAGTTAACCGTCAACCGTCAACAATAGTAATGGAATATTTTTTACTTGGAAGTCTCTAATACAATTTTTGATAGTGTACTGCATCAAACCGCAGATTTATCATTTGTGGAGGTGTAGGGCTTTGCCCTCTAAGAGGATTGATCACCCTATCACCCAATACTACAAGGGATAGCGTTTTGAACTCAAAATAGGTTTTGGGGAAAAGGTTAAAGGTTAAGGGTTAAAGGTTGTTTCTTTCCTTTTCCCATTCCCCTTTTTCCCCTTAACCAACAAGTATTGCCCTATCACCTCATTTCCTAAGTCTGTTTCTTTCTATTACTAGCGAACCAAATTCAGTAACTCTTTGGGAGATGCTAGTAAGTCTATTGCTACAAAGAAGATTTTATTCTCAGGAGTTAGCAAGAATCTCCAAGCCATATTCATACCCACACTAGCTCCAAACCAGGGAGTTTGCACTGTACCTGTAACTTTGATCTGAGTGTAACCATCCTCTACGGCTTCAGACACACCTCTCTGTGGTATTAACTTGAGGTTCTGACAATCTTCTCGGAAAAATCTATAGACTGCTTCCTTACCTGCGATTGGTTTTTGAAAGGGAGGTTGCAGGGCACCATCGGGAGTAAATAACTCAATCAACGCATCAAAGTCATTGGCATTTAAGTTATCCATATAACTTAAGATGGTTGGATTATCTATCCCCTCGATAGTGACAGGAGTCCGTTTAGCCATTTCTTTGGGTGGAGCCACAGGTTCACTAACCTTGGTAAAACTGCCCAATTTGCTAGGGTCATACCCCATATCAACTACAGAATTACGCAGCACGGTAATTTGCTGTCCTGCATCTAGATCCCTAATTGCTTGCAGAACTGCTGCTGCATTTGCCGAGAGTCGATAACCTTGTGGAATGGGAGCTACAATACCCTGCTCCATCCACTCTCCAAGCCGATACCAAAAACCAAGTTTGATGTTTACAGACCAAATTGCATAGGTACGACAAATAGGCGTATCCGCACGGTTTGCTAGGTCACACATTACCTGAGTTTGTTCCGGGAAAGACATGCGCTTGAGTTCATTCAAGGTGTTTTCTGCAAATACCATATTTGCAGCGCCAGGAGCAGCAATGGTAATAGTTTTACCCATTTCTAGGTAAGCAAACCAGATGAGCGCTAACTGATCCTCAGCACTCAGTTGGTTGAAGCGAGCAATGGTTGCTGGGACTGAATCGGCAGTCAGTGTTTCAGGAAAAATACCGCGAGCTGAATCGATGGTAAACGGCATAAGTGAACCTTAATTAAGAGTTTATGGATGATCAAGCTCAACGCTTAACTGACGTTTACAGCTTTATTTGTGTAAATCTATTTAGTAGTATTAACGATTTGCAACAAAAAGTAAAGAAACTTAATGAAGTTTTGTGCCGGTCTTGACAGCAATTGCAGTGTCAAGCCTAGCTGGGTGAAAGGTTTTGTCTTTTCCCCTTTGCCCACTTGTTCCCCTTAACCGACAAGTATTGAACAAAGCCCTGAATTATAGGGAAATTTTGCGGTACTACTCTGTTGTGGAAGTTAAAAGAATGATTTGCGGTTTTTAGCGCGATCGCACCCCATGAGATCAATACTGCTCGGTTAAAGATTGTCAACTCTTAATTTGGTTGGGGAAAAGGTGAAAGGGTAAGGGTTAAAGGTCTTTTCTTGCCCTTTTCCCCTTAACCTTTTCCCCCTTAACCGACAAGTATTGCCCATGAGATACAGTTACAGGCGGTACTCAATCAGCAGATATTTAAATCGCTCTTAATTCGCTACAAACTGTTTACCACATTCTTTACAGAGATAGCACTGCTTCCCTCTTCGATAGCCATTTTTAGACAACTGCTGCGATCGACAATGAGGACATTTCATTACTTTCATTACATGACTCAACCGACTATCCCCTACATACGGCTCTAAATACGACACCAACAAATCCTCAATCTGCTGCACTAGTTGTTGGCGATGCTGTTGATCGGGGTTACGCAGTGCTGACAAAATCAGAGCATTACTGCTGTGAACACAAACCTCTGCTAAGAGATTACGCTGTGCCTCACTTAAATTTGGATTTCTCGGCTGCAAAAGACTCGAAGTAAAGTCAATTGCTTCCTGAGTCATACTGTCATCAATCGACTGAAAAACCTCGCGTTTCATATAAAACTGCACAAACACTACCCTTGATACAGGATGCTCAAACAGCTTTGCTACGGCGGTTACAAGCCTATGTACCATTTGCCGCAGAGGTAAAGCGATAATTTCTGGTGTGTTTAGCTGTGCCCATAAAACCTGAACTCGCTCGATATGGCGTAATTCCATTGCATGAAAAATGGCAGCTTTATCAGGAAAAAACTGATATAGAGAACCGATCGCTGTCCCTGCTTTTGCTGCAATTAAATGAGTAGTAGCCGCTTCATAGCCCATCTGATCAAATACTACTGCTGCTGCATCCAAAATTTTTTCGACTCGTTCTTTACCTCGCTGCTGTTTGGGTTGACGACGAAGATTACTTGACAAATGTGAATTTTCTGTCATATTTTAAAAACACGACGGATATTTCACAATTTTATATCTTGCTTGCGGAGAACTCTATGCAGTCTATGCTTCCCGGTGCGCCTTGGTTATTAGCGCACAAGTCTATGCTGGCAGTGAATCAACCCCAGAAAATATCTTTGTATGGTGCTGACTATGTGATGTGGAAGGATGGGAATGGAGATATCCATGCTTTACCGAATGCCTGTCCACACATGGGCGCAATGCTATCAGCAGGATGGTGTGAAGCCGAAAGCGATAGCACAAGTACCGTAGTTTGTCCTTTTCATGCGCTGAAATTTGATAGTTCCGGCTGCACTGTTTTACCTGGATCGAGCAAGAAAACATTACCGCTACTCAAACCCTTAGAACTAATCATTCAAGGGGATTTTATCTGGTCTTATGGAGGATACGAGCCAAAAATACCTGTTCCCAGCGTGCTGAATGACATTGCCAACACTCACAACTTTATTGGGCATACCGCAGATAGAAGCGTAGAGACAGATCTATTAACTATGTTGCTGAATATGCACGATTACAATCATCAAAATGGTACCCACCGGGAATTGTTTCGGATTACCGAAGTCAATTTTCATCAATTCATTGATCATGGGCATCACTCCCATGCCTTTTATGATATGCCCACAGCCCCCTACAGTTTAGTAGAAAAGCTCAGAAAACCAGATTTATTTCTGCTACCCACCAGCATTAAGGCACACTTGGAAAATCATTTCCCTGCTTTGGTGATTTTTCATGGAGAAATGCCCTTGGGTAAAGCAGCACAATGTCACATCTTTGTGCCAGAAGCTGAAAATCGCACCAGAACTTACATTTTACTGTTTGGTCAAGCCAAGCACCCGGCTTTTAAGGTATTTAGCAGTACCTATCTCAAGTTTGGCAAGGTTGTAGTGGATCAAGATGCAGATATTCTTGGCAAAATTTATCCAGATACACTTCAGAAAATTAAACTCAATAATGAAGTGGGTATGGATTGGGTACGCCGTAATTTTGCCAGCTTTCCTGATGTAGTTTCGCCTCAGCTATCTATGCAGCGTCACACCGCAAATATAGTTGACAGGGTTTGATCCATTAATAGGAGGTGGTAAGAGTTTTGATGAAACTAGCGATCGCAGTTTTGCCATTGCCGCACCTTGTGAAGTATAATGTATTATAAAAGTAATACATTAAAAACCTACGGTAAAAGTATATGTAGTCCCTCGTCTCAATCAAATTCGGTGCAAGTGGCGAATGTTAACTTGCTTATTTGTTTAATTTCGTCACGAAATTATTTGATTACAGAAAAAGGGAAGATGTCAAAATCAGAAAAGAAAAAAATGGCAACCAGTCGCGAAGTTTACCATCGCATTATCTGGGATGTGCGTCTTAAAAGCAGTGCTTTTGTTGTCGGTTATCAAGAACGCCTTGCATCTACAGGAATCAGAGAAAAACCTCTAACCCAATGGGCGACAGATGGGGATATACCTTGGCATCGCATCCGTTATATCCGTTGCCAAGACGTGGTTGTTTGGGATCGGGAACAGCATTTAGATTTAATTTCCAGTGGAGAGTTACCTGCGGCGGCGTGGAAAAGCGAGACTAGAGAAAATACAGGGGAAAAAGTTATCACTGTATTAGATAGTACAGCAATATTTACTCCGCGACCCGTTTATAAATACGATATCCAAGGTTGGCAAATAAATACACAAAAAGCCGCAGCCATCAATTTAGAAACTTTGACAATTGCTAGTTTTAACGTGCTTTGTGACCTCTACGACAAGGAGAAAATCGCAACTGAAAAAAGATTACCAGCAATTGTTGAGCAGTTACGTCAATGTAACGCAGATATCATCGCCATCCAAGAAGCGACACCAGCTTTAGTAGAGTTACTTTTATCGCAAACTTGGGTACGTAATTATTATATTTCCGAATCCAGCACAGCCGAAAAAGTGCGACCTTACGGTAATTTATTATTGTCGCGTCTGCCTTTTACACTCGTTGAACATCAATTTTCTGGACACAAGCGGGTACTGGTAGGGAGTTGTGAAATTAACGGTCAATTATTGCACATTGCAGTCGTGCATTTAACCAGCGATTACGCGCAAAATGCCCTAGAAAAACGCCAGCATCAGCTATCTACCATAGTTGCATATCTGCAAACTCTACCAGGAAATAGCTTAATAGCTGGTGACTTCAATACCCGAGGGAACGAACAAGAAGAGATATTAATGGGTGCTGGATATATTGATATCTGGCAACAACTACATCCAGATGCAGCAGGTTATACATTTGACCCGCAACGCAACGCCTTAGCAGCGTTGATGAGTTTAACAGGAATACCAGTTAGGCTCGATCGCATTTTACTGCTCAATCCAAACCATGATTGGCAAGCGCAATCAATTAACTTATTTGCTTGTGAACCAATAGCAGATACAGAGGGGAAAATTTATCCATCAGATCATTTTGGTCTTCGTGCAGTTCTCAGAGCAAAAACACAAGGAGAAACAGAGACTGGGCTAAGTACACAGAAGCCTGTGTTTCTGAATCCGAGTGATGTGTCTCCTCTATCTACAGTCCGCCCAGTTTATCAAAGTGCTGTAGTTGTGATTCCGCCAGACAATGTTTTACCTGCAATCCAAGCCATCCGTGAACGTTATGATGCCAGAGTTGAGCGGTGGATGGCTCATATTAATTTACTTTACGGTTTTCTGCCAGAATCTTATTTTGCCGAGGCCGTAGAAATTATTGCGCCTGCACTTGCTCAACTACAACCATTTCAAATTACCTTAACCGACTTTCAAACATTTACACACCGCAAAAGTTCTACAGCATGGTTGCGTCCTGTTGTCCAGCCAGAAAACGCATTGCATGAGTTACAGAAGGTACTGCAAAATCTGTTTCCGCAATGTAACGAACAAAGCAGCAAAACAAAAGCAGGTTTTACACCCCACCTCAGCGTCGGACAATTCCCCAGTCCGGAAGCAGCTTTGGCTGAGTTACCGCAATGGCATCCAGTTAGTTTTACAGTTGACTCTATCGCCTTAATTAGCCGTAGGGGTGATGAGCCTTTTGTGGTGAGACATATTATATATTTGGGAGGAAGCAGAGTCACCCATTCTTCCGAATTGGGGAAGTTGGTTAATAACTTGGAACCAGAACTAACTCCAGCACAGCAATTACAGCGTGACACAGTGTTAGAAGTTGTGACTCAAGCTTGTGCAGAATGTTTGGGTTTTCAACCATCACTACAGTTATTAGGTTCAGCGCGTCTTGGTGTACAAAGTCCCGACAGCGATTTGGATGCTGTGTGTGTGATTCCCACTTATTTATCTGGGGAAGCTTTTCTAGTTAGCGTCCAAGAACGTTTGCAAGGATTGTGCCAAACTCAACTAGTATTAGATGCACGAGTCCCAGTATTGCGCCTGCAATTAGAAGGAATATCCTTAGATTTGCTTTATGCAAGGGCAGAAAACTACCAATTGGCGAGGAAAAATCCGCAAAACCTTGACCCCATCAGCTTAAAAGCTATTGTTGGTTGCTGGGAAGCAGATTTAATTGCTGAGGTAGTTAGTAAATATGTATCACTTGACACCTTCCGGCAGCTATTGCGAGCAGTACGCGCCTGGGCTAAAGCCAGAGATATTTACGGTAATGCTTGGGGTTTCCTGGGTGGTTTTTCCTGGGCGTTACTCTGCGCTTTTTGTTGTAAATTTGACAAAAAGTCAGAACTAAGCTTAGAGAAATTACTGGCTAATTTTTTCCAAATTTTGCACCATCATGATTGGCAACAGGTGGTTGCACTTACAAATGTAGGTAGACAATATCAGGTACAATCACCACGAGACTGGCTACCTGTAGTCACATCAATAGAACCATGTCAGAATACTGCTCGGAATGTCACCCGTTCTACTGCACAGATAATGCAAAGCGAATTTGCTAGAGGTGCAACACTGACTGAGCAAATTTTAGCTGGTGAACAGAAGTGGACAGCTTTATTTGAACCAATTGAGTTAAACCAAGAATCAGAGATATTCTTGATATTAAAGGTGAGTAATCAAGATGAGCATGAGCTAGAAAAATCCTGCGGTATTTTAGCAGGTTACATCATTGGTTTAATTATTCAGCTTGAGCAACTTGGTATTTTTGTGCGACCTTGGACAGGTATTCAAAAGATGCAGAATACTGCGCGTTTAGTATTGGGTTTGCATCTTGCTGCTGATTATCAAAGCACTACTGTAGAACAGTTGGCAAGAGATTTTTTATCGCAGTTAAATTTTCAAAATACTAGTTTTGAGGTGATGATATTTCATGATAGTTCTTTAATTACTGATAAAAATTCTAGTATGAACTGGATGCTCTAGCTATGTTCACGGGCTGAAGTCTTTTAATTTGCAGTTTGGATCAGCGACAATTATGCCAAAAATTCTACCATTCTGAAAAAAGAACGCGGCAGATGGGTAGTAAGGGCACGGCACCAGTAAGATATTTGATATGCCAAAATATTGTGGATGCCGTGCCCCTACAAAGAATTTATTTGTAGCAATAATTATTTGAATTGGTATTAAGTCAAATCTATATTACCAAGAATTAATTATTTTGAATAACTCGACTCCAAGTGAAGTTGTTTAAATCTAAGAAGTAACTATCCAAATTATCTATATATTCTGATTTTTCCTGCTGAATTACCAACAATTTCCCGCCAGTAATATAAATTTCCCCCGGTTCTTTATAGTAAGCTTTGTGACGGCTGATCCAGCCTGGTTTATCGCCAGTAGTTTCTACTTTTTCTATTTTGAACGTATGACAATCTAATCGATATACAGGAGTCTCATCGGATATGGCTGCATTAGCATATCCTAAATTACCAATAATATATATGTAGTCGCCAACTAAGGTGGCAGAGTGAAAATCTGTTGGCGGAAACACATCTTGAGGATAACCAAAAATTTGGAAGCTGCCATCAGGTTGGTAAACTACAACATCGTTATAGATACAAAAATCAGGGTCATAATAGTCTTCATGTTCGCCAGCAATTTCTATAATTCTGCCATCTGGTAATTGTGTAATAGTTCTGCCAAAGCGTTGATAGCACCATGCTTTATCTTGCCAATTATCAGTATCGTTAAAAATATTTTTTGCTCTATAAGCAGAACAACCTTCACAAATCATCGCTTGCCAAAAAGGTATGTCCATTAACTCTGGATTTGTTTTGCCAAAGCGCGGATGTTTGCCAGCCAAATATTGCTCTAGAGATAATTGTGATAATGAAAATTTATTGTTGTCAATTTTGGTGAGCGATCGCCGCATATTATCGTTAATATCGCTCAAATTTTCCCCTGCTGTCACTAACATTCTGACAATATCCAGATTATTAGCGACTTTAATAGCTGTATTATTGTACTTATCGATTCTGCTAGGATTTGCCCCAGCCTCTAGTAAAATTTTGACGCAATCAGTGGCGCTCATTTCTGCTGCCATCATTAACGTAGTGTTCTCAAAATCATCAGTGGCTTCAATATCAAATCCCTCAGCAATTAGCCACTGTAAGATATCGTGCCGATTGTTTTCTATGGCATACATTAAAGGCGTTTTTCCAGAGATTCCCACATCATTGCGGTTTGCTCCCATTGCTAGCAGTAATTTTGTTTTTGCTAGTTCACCCACTTGAATACTTAATAAAAAAGGGGTTCTCTGCCAACTATCACACACATCTTGTTTTGCGCCTTTTTCTAGTAGTAATTTTAATTGTTCTAAATTTCCAAAAACTATAGCGTGCATTAATTCTGTCCATCCCAACTGCTCTGGGTTAGCGCCTGCATTTAATAGTAATTGGACAGCATCAAATCTACCTACATGAGCAGCTACTTTAATAGCAGTCTCACCATAGCTACTTCTGCCATTAACAGCCGCACCTCTAGATATAAGTAAATTTAAAATCGAGATTAAATTTTGATCCTGCAAAATATCTCGACCATACATTGCTTGAATTAAGACATCATATCCATTCTCTGTTTGATAGTTAATATCCGCTCCCGCATCGAGAATAAATTGGACTTTATTTATATTTCCTGACTGTACAGCCAAGTCGAGTATAGTATGTTCAGATTCTGGTTCCATAGCATTAACATTTGCGCCATGTTCTACAAGAAACTGCAGCATATCTATGCCTGCATCAGAGCTACTAACTGCAAACATTAATGGCGTTTTCTGAAAATCTTCGTCTAGAGAATCAATAGCAACACCATTGCTAATTTGGTTTGCAACTCCGGCAATATCTCCCTGTTGGGCATAAAGATGAATTTGCATATTTTTTTGTTTAATTTTTGATATAAATTAACTGTTATTACTAAAAATTTAAATTATTTGTAAATACTCAGGTGGGACATTATCTACTAACCAAACACCGTTATCAGAACAGTAGAAGATATAGCCAGCCTGATGCATCGCAGCCGCATTAACAGCAAAAACTATCGGCTTTCCATGTCTTGCACCCACATTCTTAGCTGTAGCAATATCTTTTGATAAATGCACATGATGACGAGACATTTTACTGAGTCCCGTTTGTAAAATTGATTCTACAGATTGTTTCGCTGTACCGTGATAAAGTACATCTGGAGGTACGACAGGTTCTAATTGCAAATCAACTTCTACACTATGCCCTTGGTTAGCACGAATTAGCGTACCTGTGGAGTCAAAAGAAAAGCGTTGTTTATCGTTGCTTTCTACTACTAGCTGTAATTCTTGGCGAGTGATAGGAAACTTGTTTTTCGCGCAAGCAGTTAGTAGTTGATTAATCTCAACCCAGCCACCAGAGGCAAGTTTTATGCCAATATCTGCGGGTTTATGCCGCAGATGTTTGCTAAGGAACTTGCTGATTTTTAGCAAGCGAGAATCGTTCATTTGATTGTAATTACAATACTATACTACAAAGATATATTTATTGTAATACACAAAATACTTAGCGTCAATTTATAGTGTATTGCAGGTTAATAGAGTAGATTGTTTCTAAAAATTAACCATAAAGTAGGCAATACACCTTTGCGGCTCAAAGGCTGATACTTACTAAACAAACGAGCAGGTTAGTAAATGCTCCTAACTAGCATTGATGCGTGTAATTTATGTACAAAAAGAGTATCAAAAAAATCTCTAATTAATTTGACTTCAATCTGGCAAATTTGTTTTCCGAAAAAATGCAGCTAGATGTTGTAGTGACATTAATCTATTCCCTATGGAAAAACTTCAGTTATCGACTGTGACAGGGTTTAAATATCTTAACTATGTAACCGAGATACCAACAAAATAATCTTATGAAACAACATATAATTGCAACTAGTACAAGTCGGCGTAAATAAACCACCCATTCCAAATCAATGAAACGCCTATGCTGTATTCATTTTGAATTTTGAATTTTGAATTTTGAATTCCGCCTTGCGGTACTAGCCTGTTGGTTTTGACTCTGAGCGCTTGCAATCTAGACTCTGTAAAGGATTCTAAAGTTCAGCGTCTAGCAGATGAAAAAAATGTCAAAGAACTGATAGCTGGTTATATCCAAAAGCCGCCAACTTTCGGCACAGATCAAGCAGCCGAAGCATTAGGAAATTTAGGAGATAAGCAAGCTGTCGAACCTTTAATTGCTGTGCTGAATACTCCAGTGAAAGCATCAGCATCTTCTGCAGAAATTAAAACACATGCAGCAGCTGCGATCGCACTGGGAAAACTTAAAGATACCCGTGCTGTTAAGCCTTTAGTTGCCAATGTCAACCATCCTAGTTCCCGCATTGCGATCGCTGCTAAAACTGGGCTGAAAGATATCGCCGCCACAAATCCCAAGATTGTCGATCAAGTGCTACCTGGCTTTAAAAAGGACGATCCTGCATCTGTAATTGCTATGGGTGCGATCGGTAAACCTGCGCTAGAACCAATGCTAGCAGCACTAAAAGAACCCGACGCGAGGATGAGGACGAATGCGGCTAGCGTTTTGGCAGATATTGGCGATCCGAAAGCAATTGAACCATTAACCAAAAATTTAACTGATTGGGCATCTAGCCCAATGGTTGGTGTAGCTTTAGAAAAGCTTAACTGGCAAGCAGTATCAGATGCAGATAAAGTGCATTTATTAATCGCTAAAAGTAAAGGAGAAGAATTACGTAATAATTGGGAGATGACAAAAGGCGTTTTGCTCAAAGATTTAGATTCAAAAGACCCCCGGACTTTATCTTATGCCCTATATTCTTTTATTAGTATTGGTGGCAAAGATACGACAGAAACTTTGGTTAAAGTCTTGAAGGAAGACGGCAATAAAAATTTAGCTCTTGCCTATCTTAATTGTGGCGAACCAACATTAGAAAAAGCTGCTCAAGATTGGGCGACTTCTAAAGGATATCGAGTAGTTAAGACTGCCAAAAAAGACCAGCAAACAGTCAAATGGGGTTCATTTTAGCGCTTTTATTGTGATTTGACTTTTATTTTGATACAAATAGGCTGGTAAGGGCGGGGACAATGCCCATTGGTGTCAACTTAACGTGAAACCCGCTTAGTTGCAAGGTTTCGCCCTCACCCCCAGCCCCTCTCCCTCAGGGAGAGGGGAGCAAGAGATTCAATTCCCCTTCTCCCTGAGGGAGAAGGGGTTAGGGGATGAGGGCGCGAGGTTTTTGTACAACTCGCGCTGTACCGTGCCCCTACAAAGAATTGATTTATCGCCAACATTTTTTGAATTGGTATAAGCATAAAATTAAACAATACTACAGATTTACTTTTTACTACTCAGATGCTTAAATTCGATAAAAAATATTTATATCTAACGCTCTTACTATTTGTAATAGAGGTGTGTATTGCTGTTTTCTTTAATGACAGTTTTATACGTCCTTTTGTCGGTGATGTTTTAGTAGTTATATTAATTTATTGCTTTGTGAAAAGTTTTTGGCAGATAAAACCAGGAATTTTAGCTTTATCTGTTTTTGTATTTGCTTGTGTTATCGAAATTCTGCAATATTTTAATTTTGTCAAGGTTTTAGGATTAGAAAACTATAAGGTTGCGGTTGTAGTATTGGGCAGTTCATTTGATTGGAAGGATATAATTGCTTATGCCATAGGTAGCGCCACAGTATTGTGGTTAGAAAGTATTATAAACAAAAGGCTGAAAAGCTAATATTTTTAGATATTATTTAATTGGTAATAAAATTTCATTCAATTGAGATGCGTTACGGCTCACGCCTAACGCATCCTACTTTAATTCGTTGACTATTGACAACAGTTAATATATTTCCTTTAATGCAGAATAGTTTGTTTTGTGATTTTACTTCACAGATAAGGGTAAACCAGGAATGTCATTTATATTAGCTATTACAAAATACTAGATGAATACCAGCTTAAAATTAATTGCCAACACTTCACTGATTGTTACATTATTAGGTCATATATTCATATCTAAAGCTGCAGCATTTTCTGATATTAAAAATCAAATAGCCAAAGATTGTATTACCCAACTAGCGGAACGCAATGTAATTAGAGGATATGCGGATCAAACATTCCGCCCCCAGTCAACTATTAATCGGGCTGAGTTTGCGGTTTTATTATTAAATGCTTTTCCTAATAGCGAAGTCAAACACCCAGGAATGCAATTTAAAGATGTTCCCAATAGTCACTGGGCATATAAAGCCATTCAAGCTGCTTATCAACGGGGATTTTTTAGCGGATATCCAGACCGTACTTTTAGACCATCTCAAGCTATCCCCAGAGTACAGGCGATCGCAATTCTGAGCAACCATCTCAATTTCAGTACTCCAGATAATCCAGAAACCATACTCAAACAGCATTTTAATGATGAAGCACAGATTCCAGATTATGCAAGAAAATCCCTAGCTGCAGGTACAATTGGGCGGATAGTAGTTAACTACCCCAATATTAAACAACTACAACCGAATAAAGGTGCTACTAGAGGTGAAGCAGCAGCAATTATCTGTCAATCTTTAAACTTAGCCAGAACTATACCTTTAGAATACATTGCTGGTGGTAAAGCACCATTTACAATTCCGCCAGAAATGGGAGGATTTACTAATTTTTCTGAAGGGTTAGCGGGTGCAGAAGTTAATAGAAAGTATGGATTTATTAATAAAACAGGTGAATTAGTGATAGCTGCTAAATTTGATGGAATTCAGAAATTTTCTTCTGGATTAGCACCTGTGAAAATTGGGGATAAATGGGGTTATATCGACAAAATAGGTAACTTAGTTATCCCAGCACAATTTATCCAACAACCAGCAGATTTTATTGAGGAAGTCGCACAAGTTCAGGTAGAAGATAAAATAGGATTTATTGATAAAACTGGTAAGCTTTTATTCACAGTTACCTATCCTGGTGCTAACTCATTACAAGTGAATAATTTTTCCGATGGGCTGGCGGCGGTGCGAATTGACTCAGAAAGAACAGGATTTATTGATAAAACTGGTAAATTTGTGATTGAACCACAACCTTATAATATTGCAGATTTTGCTTCTGGGTTGGCAGCTATTAAGGTAAATAATAAATATGGCTATATAGATAAAACTGGTAAAGTGGTAATTTCCCCTCAATTTAATAACGCCAAGCCATTTACTGAAGGATTAGCAGCAGTAGATTTTAGTGCAAATGGGATTTCTAATTGGGGTTATATTGACTCTACTGGTAAAACAATAATTGCACCGCAATTTTATGATGCTAAGAATTTTTCTGAGGGGTTGGCGTGCATATATTCAGAACAAGGTTTTGGTTTTATAGATAAAACAGGGAAATTGGTCATTTCGAGTAGTCAATTAGCCTCTAATGCGGGTAACTTTATCTCAGAATTAGGCTCATTTTCATCAGGGTTAGCGTTGGTGAAAATTGGCAATAAATTTGGCTATATAGATAAAAATGGCAAGTCAATTATCAAGGTAGAACTGCCTAATGCTTTGAGTTTTCAGGATGGTATGGCTATGGTAAATGTAGCTGGCACATGGATAAAAAATATTGGCTTTGATAGTTCTAATATTCCTGTTATTGACTACACTTTTGACGGGGGAAAATGGGGTTATATCCGTTCGCCATTGAATTGAAAGTGCTGAGTTCTGATACCATTTTGAAAAAATAATGCCACAGATGAGTAGGGAACATACACCATTGGTATCAACGTAACGTGAAAACCGCTTTGTGCAAAGGTTTTGCCCTCACCCCCAGCCCCTCTCCCTGAGGGAGAGGGGAGCAAGAGATTCAATTCCCCTTCTCCCTGAGGGAGAAGGGGTTAGGGGATGAGGGTGCGAGGTATTTGTACAACACCTGCCGTATATAGCTTTTAGCTGAAGTTTACACCAATGGGCATCCACAATCTTTTGGTATATTCAATTATCTTACTTGTGCCGTGCCCTTACATGGAATTTATTTGTCGCAAACAGTATTTGAATTAGTATGAGTTTTTAATTAGGGACTTCCAAAAATAAAATTGAGATGAACCGCTATCTGATATATGTTGCGCTCAAGATGGTTGCAGCACAGGGGTTATAGGGTATCATGAGTGATATTACTCAACGATATGTTGTAAATTTTAGAATTTAGCCCGTATATTTCTGGAAAAGCCATTGTACAATTTGTAGTCATAGGGCAAGTATCACTGGATGCTCCCGTTACCTCAAGAGGGTTAAATGATTAATCGCTTTGTGAATCTCGTTTTTATTGATTCCTTTGCCATCGCAATTAACGTGACACTTGGTACATTACTTCGCACTAAAATCTGTAACTATTCATGGGATGGAGTTGTAGATAATGATTTGTCAACGTTAGAAAGTAGCAACAGTTCTTGTAATGACTCCTCATCGGTAAATTAATGACAAATTCACTACTCTAACAAAATGTATAAAAATCCGATTTGATTTTTGAAAAAATCTCAGCTTTGGCACGGATGCGTTAGTAACGCATCCTACGTTAACTGATGCGTTAGCGATAGCGTAACGCATCCTACGTGAACTTTAAATGATATTTGCGGTAGATAAATGATTCTTGAGGGTACAGCAGTGCTGTGCCCCTTTTTTTATAATCGCCTAGAATTTTTAGCTAAATTTTCATCATCTTGCGGGGAAATGCGATCGCAAAGTCATACTAATTCAAATAATGTTTGCGACAGATAAATTCTTTGTAAGGGCACGGCATCCTCAATCTTTTGGCATATCAAATATCTTACTGGTGCCGTGCCCCTACTCATCTGTCGCGTTCTTTTTTCAAAATGGTATCAGCCTTGCAAGCGGAAACGTTGCTACTCAAGTGTTTTCATTCTCTTTAGGGTGATGCGATCGCATTCCCTCACCCAGAATTGTTGATGACTGGTGAGGCGATCGCACTTGAACACCGTATTTGCAAAAATTAGAGCTTTGTTTAACAAGGCGAAGACTTTCTTTAACAAAGTGAAGACTTTCTTTAACAAAGTGAAGACTTTCTTTAACAAGGCGAAGACTTTCTTTAACAAAGTGAAGACTTTCTTTAACAAAGTGAAGACTTTCTTTAACAAGGCGAAGACTTTCTTTAACAAAGTGAAGACTTTCTTTAACAAGGCGAAGACTTTCTTTAACAAAGTGAAGACTTTCTTTAACAAGGCGAAGACTTTCTTTGACAGATGGTGTTTATCCTTTCAATCTCCTTATGGGGTAATAGGTTGTGGAAACATCGCTGAGATTTTGGGAATGAGTAATAGTTTTATGTTTCAATCCCCTTGCGGGGGAATAAGTTGTGGAAACATATCGTAAGCCATACGTTAATCGTCACACATTCGCGTTTCAATCCCCTTGCGGGGTAATAGGTTGTGGAAACAATGTTAACTTCAATTATCGATTTCGGCGCAGTAGCTGTTTCAATCCCCTTGCGGGGGAATAGGTTGTGGAAACCCAGAATGGAAACGTTCTGGTTTCTTTGTATGAAGATGGGTTTCAATCCCCTTGCGGGGGAATAAGTTGTGGAAACTCAAGGATGAATGGTTCTACACTAGTAGATTTCTTGTTTCAATCCCCTTATGGGGGAATAAGTTGTGGAAACGATCCGATTATTGCAAAGCTAATGGAGTTAGCATCAGAGTTTCAATCCCCTTGTGGGGGAATAAGTTGTGGAAACCTAATGCAGAAGTAATATTTAGTGTTCCAGAAGGAGGTTTCAATCCCCTTGCGGGGGAATAGGTTGTGGAAACAGATGCTTTGTAAATTATAAAGTGTCAGAGAAAAGAGTTTCAATCCCCTTGCGGGGGAATAGGTTGTGGAAACAGCTCGGTATTGAAACCTAACCAGAGCAAGCTTCCTGGAAAGCATTTTGGCAGATCGAAAATTTTAATCATTTTCAGCCCACCTTATTGAAACTAATTTGCAACTTTTTTGATTGCTAAAACGCTGTAATTATTCACTTGTCAAGGTTCTGGCGATTTTGGCATATCCCCCAGGGTTTTCGCCCTCACTTCGACTTGCCAAACATCAAGCTGTTAAATTCATCATAATGATAAAACCACTTACAAATCTTGTCTAGCTTTTAGTCCCAATAAATTAGACTTCTTGCACGAATACAAAACTCATACCAAATCAAATAATGTTTGCGACACATCAATAATATTCTAGAGGTCACGGCAGTGCCCATTGGTGTTAACTTAAGCTAAAAGCTATATAGGGCAGGCGTTGTACAAATCCTTCGCGCCCTCATCCCCTAACCCCTTCTCCCGCAGGAGAAGGGGAACTAAATCTCTTACTCCCCTCTCCTGGTGGGAGAGGGGCTGGGGGTGAGGGCAAAACCTTGCAACCAAGAGGGTTTCACGTTAAGTTGACACCAATAGACTAGGCAAGGGTACAGGGAGAAATTACTATTACCCAATCCCCATTCCCCATTCCCCTTAACGCAACCTTTCCTCTTGTATCAAAGTCCGTTGGTAAATTTGATGATTTTTAAACCAATGCCAGGTACGGGCACGATAGTTGTTATCGGGGCTAATTTGAATCATTTCATATAAATTCATGTCTGGGGCTGTTTTATAAGCAAACCACAAAATTACTGTGGAATCATCTATTTCCCAGGCTTTGCCTAAAATGCGCTCGGTATCAAAAAACAGGGTTTTATCTTTATAAGTGCCAGGAAATTGATGTTCTTCTTGCTTGCCGTTAGCCCATTTATAGCGATTAATTTGGTAGTAAGGATAGGTGGAATCTTCTGGAAACTGGCAGCTGAGGTGAGATTCATGCTTATCGAGAATATTCCCCGCATTATCTACTATTGTATACGTGCCTACCCAATCTCCTTCGTGACGGACAAGCACGGGCATTCCTTCTCGGATTGTAGACATACAAAGCTCCTTGAAATTAGCTGCTAGGAATCATATTGTGTTCGGTTAAAAACTTATAATGAAGACCGCAGGGGCAGGGGAAAAGAGAGTTACCCCAATACTGCTCGGTTAAGGATTTTCAACTCTTAATTTTGTTTGGGGAAAAGGTGAAAGGGTAAGGGTTAAAGGTTTTTTCTTACCCCTTTTCCCCTTCCCCTTTTGCTCTTAACCGACAAGTATTGAGAGTTACCCTATTTTCAATCATTAGTGTCAACTTAAGCTAAAAGCTATATAGGGTGGGCGTTGTACAAATACATCGCGCCCTCATCCCCTAACCCCTTCTCCCCCGGGAGAAGGGGAACTCAATCTCTTGCTCCCCTCTCCCTGTGGGAGAGGGGCTGGGGGTGAGGGCGAAACCTTGCAATTCACGTTAAGTTGATACCACTGTTTTCGCATAGATGCCTGCATCATAATTAATTAACCGGACTTGATATCACTTATCAGGTTTGAATGTTAAATTACCACATTTGAATTTTTTCTTAACTATTCTCGAACCACCAAGGGTCATTTGCAGAATTGGTTTTGATTAAAAAGGCTTTTTTCCTCATAAATCTTTTTAAACCTGCTGCACCCATGCGTGAGCCACCTAAACCAGATAATTTGAAAGAATTTTTTTCTCCTTCGTACATGATTGAGGTCAGGCCTGCATCATTAATACTAATAGCGCCTGCATCAATTCGCTGGGCAACTTCTATGGCTAATTCTTCTGGTTGTGCAAATACAGCCGCACTTAATCCATATATAGAGTCATTGGCTAATTCAATTGCTTCCTCAATGTTAGAAAATGGCATTACAGGCATAATGGGGCCAAAGGTTTCTTCAGTCATCACTTTCATGGAATGATTCACCCGAGTTAACACTGTAGGGCGACACCACCAGCCCCCGCCCAATTCTTCAACTTTACCACCACAGTGAATTACAGCACCTTTTTCGATTGCATCTAAAAGATGATCGCTAATTGCTGCTGCTTGTTTTTCGGAAATAATCGGCCCGATTTCTCCACTTTCTAATGTGGGATGAGCTAATTTTACTTTTTGGGCTTTAGCTACTAACTGGGCGACAAATTTCTCAAATATAGATTCGGCAACGTAAATGCGCTCAAGGGAAAGGCAAGACTGTCCGGTATTAACAACTGAACCCCATAAAATTGCTGAAGTTGCTAAATCTAAATTAGCCGATCCTAAAACAATTGCCGGGTCTTTTCCCCCTAATTCTAATAAAGCCGGAATAAACTTTTTGGCTGCAAGTTCGCCAATTTTGCGTCCTGTATTGGTACTACCTGTAAAGCAGATTAAATCGACATGATCAATTAAAGCTGTTCCTGTTTCCCCAGATCCTTCTACAAAAGTAAACACATCGCGCAATTGTGGCACAGCATTAATGGTTGATATTAATGGCGCGACAAAGCGGGGAGCATTTTTACTAGGTTTGACGACAACAGCACAACCTGCTAGCAATGCAGGAATAGCATCAATCGTAGACAGCAATAATGGCAAATTCCAGGGGCTGATTATCCCTACAAGGGGATAAGGAACAGATGTTTGTTGCAGAGCGATAAACGGGATCGATGTATTTTTAGCAGTTTCCTGTAATAGTTCTGGTGCTAACCGACACCAACGGTCAATATTAGAAATAAACGAGTCAATTTCTAATTCCGAGACAGATAATCTTCCTGTATCATTCACCAAAGCCTCAGTCAAGCGATCGCGTCCTGCTAATATCGCTTGTTTCCATTCCTGTAAGGCTTCTACTCTCCCTTCAATACCTATCTGTTGCCAACGAACTTGCGATCGCCGCAACCGATTACACAACTGCGCCAGCAACTTCGGCGGCGGCGGTATAATCACATAATCAAATTTTCCCGTCCGAGGATTACGAACATCTATTGATTTGGTCATTTGTTATTTGTTATTTGTCATTTGTCATTTGGTAATGGGTAATTGGTAATGGGTAATTGGTAATTGGAATTAACAATTTCCCCCTGCTCCCTGCCCCCTGCCCCTCTGCCTTCCCAAGTCCCCAATCCCTCAAATCACCCCTAATTCAGCTAGCCGCGCTATGGTTGCTTGCTGGGTTTGCAGAAAGTGTTTGCGGTCTACTTCTGTTTCCAGCATAGTGTTTGGTGGGTAAAATTGTGACTGCAGATAACTCTGGGCGTAGAGTTCAAATCGCTGGCGGGAAAGTAAATTATTTAACCCTGGTCTGCGGCGATCGCGGCGTAATGCTGCTAGGTCTATCTCTGCAAATGCTGCCATGCTTTCGCCTGTGGTTGTCTCTGCTAATACTATGCCGCGATGATCGATAATTTTGGAACCGCCATCAACAGAAGCAAAGGGGATGGGGCTATTAGCGGTACCTGCGGTATTAGCAGATACTACGTAAGCTTGATTTTCTACGGCACGGGTAATTTTAGCTGCGTCTTTGGGTGTGAGTGCTTTGCTATAAACTTCGGATGTGGAGTGGAGAAAAATTTCTGCGCCGCGCATTGCTAAACATCGCGCTACTTCTGGATACAATATTTCTTCTGATGCTAAAGCGGCTAAATTGCCGATCGCAGTTTTGGCGACGGGGAAAACGCCTTCTAATCCGTAGCAATCGAGATATTTATCCCAAACATCATGGGGAGTCGGCGCAAACATCGAATTTAACCGCCGATAACGCAATACAATTGTGCCCGAAGGGTCAATGACAAAGCAGGTTTGAAAGTATAACCCGGGAAAATTGGGGTCGATTTCGTAGGCGTTACCAGCTAAAAATATCCGATGCTTTTGAGCAATTTTACCCAGAGATTCATACTCAGCACCGTTCATTTCCAAACAGGCTTTTTCTGACCACACTGCCAAAGATTCACCCAAAGGGAAACCTGTGAGAAAATATTCAGGTAAAACAATTAACCGACAGTCAAAACCGATAAAAGCAATACTCGCAGCAATTTGTTGTGCCAAGCGGTTAATAGTAGCTTGCATTAAAGCACGAGCTTCAGTGCGATCGCTTGCTTGATTAACTGCATGGCAAGTAACTTGCAGTGCCAAAGCTCGGTATGAGTTTATATTATCAGTGTGGGCTGTCATGCTGATTATGGGGTGGAAATTTTAACTACCACCTTTAAGAATACGATCAGCACCCCAGAGCGATCGCACAAGTTTATCTGTTAATTCTTCACCAAACATCTGCACAGCGATTTGGTTATCTGGATCGCGTTCTGCACTGCTACGACGCAGCCATAAATCCCGATTGGCTAAGGCTTCGCGTGCATTTTCTGGTACAGGTTCAGCTTCTTCAACCCAGACTAGCCACCGATCCAACATTTCATGAGCGATCGCAACAAGCATCTTTGTTGTAATCTGACATGAAAGCATTGCTGTAGCTGCCATTTTCGCTCAATGATTTTGAGCAAAATTAGGAAGCCAGATAGTTTATCATGAAAACATATCGATGTAAGTAAAAAGATATGGTTAGTTTTAACTCTTTGATCAATGCTTCATATGATAGCTATAATGCGCTAATTGAAAAAAATCAAGATGGTACATTTAGCGCCACCCTCATAGGCTTATCAGATTGTAAAAGTATAGGTCAAACGGAAAAAGAAGCTGTAGAAAATTTACAAGATATGTTACAAGCGCGTTTGAGTAATTCAAAACTTGTTACTCTACAAATACAATCTCTTAAAACTGAAAATCCTTGGATAAAAGTAGCAGGAATGTATAAAGATAATCCTCTTTTTGATGAAGTGTTAGCTGAAATAGAAGCCGAACGCCACATAATTAGCGCAGAACAGGAAAAAGATTAGAATCAAATTAATATATAGGATTTAACTCAAGTGACATTTGTATGGGTGCTAGATACAGACCATTTATCACTTCTCCAAAGGGGACATCCACTTCTACAACAGCGGATTAATCAAATAAATCCTGAAAATCTAGCCATTACAGTTGTCACACTAGAAGAGCAAATGAAAGGATGGCTAAATGTCATTAATAAATATAATGATAAATCTCCACAATCGGAAAATTTAATTATGGCTTACAAAGGGTTAAGGGATTGTATTGAATACCTTAACAAGCTCAGAGTTTTAGATTTTGATCAATCTGCTTACAATTATTATCGAGAATTAATTAACCACAAAGTTCGGATCGGCACAAGAGATTTACGTATTGCAGCTATCGCATTATCTATAAACGGTATTTTAGTTACACGCAATAGTAAAGATTTTGCCAAAGCTCCTAATTTACAGATAGAAGATTGGACAATTATTACATCCTGAGCTTGAAATAAAATTTCCTAACGCCGTTTTTTGAAATCTATCTGCTCTATTAATATCTACCATTATGCGTACAGCAAGTACTGACTCAAGATTGAACACCAAATCTTGAATATTTGCTACAACTTCTATATCAGGCATATTTTTAAATTACTAAACTCTAGGTAAAAAAATGTCCGATAAAATATTGTTCATCGGCGTTACTGGTGGAACTGGTGGAAATGTTGTCAAAGGCTTTCTGGAACAGGGTATAACAAACCTGCGTGCCATTACTAGGAAAATTGACCTGAACCGTCCTTCTCTAGCAAAATTGAATAATGCGGGAGTTGAGTTAGTAGAAGCTAACTTAGATAATGTAGATTCCCTTACCGCAGCCTTTACAGGAGTTGCTGCTGTTTACTGTCACGCCACATCTGGAGATAGTAGCAAAGCCGATCCTCAAGAAGTTGAAAGAGCAAAGCAAGTTGCACAAGCCGCAAAACAAGCTAATATCCAACATTTTGTCTACAACTCTGCAGGTGGGGCGGAAAGAAATTCTGGTATTCCCCATATCGAGCAAAAGTATCAAGTCGAGCAAATTCTCAAAGCTGCTGGTTTACCCACAACCATGTTGCGGGCTTGCTTATTTATGGAAGAGTTTTGGAAAAAATACACCCGTCCTTCTATCCTCAAGGGAACTTTCCCATTTTCCATTCAGCCTGACAAACCGCTACATTTAATTACTACTAAAGATATGGGGCGTGTAGCAGCTTATGTAATTCAACATCCTGCTCAATATATTGGGCGAGAAATTGAGTTAGCTGGTGATGTGCTAACACCTAAACAAATGGCTGAGGCTTTCTCGCAAGCGCAGGGAATAAAAGTTATCCATAAAGAAACACCCGCTTGGATTTTCTTGTTACTTTGGCAAAAAGAACTATTCAATTTAATTCAGTGGTATCGCCATCAAGGTTATCAAGCTGATGTTCAGCAATTAAGGCAAGAATTTCCCGGACTTTTGACTACATTTAGCGAATTTTTAGCAGAAACTCATTGGAACAATCCAGAGCTTACCTATGAAAGTTTATGGTAATGTAAACCACTAATTCCATAGCCAAAGTTTAAATAATACCAATTAAAATTATATTCGCAACACAATAATTATCTGTAGGGGCACGGCACCAGTACGATTATTGTATATACCAGAAGATTGTGGATGCCGTGCCCTTACGATACCGTGCTATTCCCTATTATCTTAAATGGATTACTAGTTACTCAACAAAAAACAGAACAATATTTTTGGAGGGGGTTTGGGGGACGCAACCGTCACCCAATCGGGGGTTTGGGGGAGAATCCCCCAAATGATCTGGCTTCTTTCATAAGTAACAAATCAATCGCTAATGAGCTTCACTGAACTGTATTGCTATATATGATAAATCCTTTGAGATGATAATTACGAGTCGGGGTTACTTTAGTCTTGATTGGCTAAAAAATAGCTGCTAAAAACTTGAGTTTAGGATAACAGAAAATATTCTTCCTTATGAAAGACAGGCTGATTACCTCTTCCCTGTAATAATTCAAGCAGAATAAAATTGTGTCTCATTTGGGTGGGTAAGGGAAAAAACAATGGCTTGGATTTACCTTCTGATTGCTGGTTTGCTAGAGATGGGATGGGCAATCGGTCTGAAGTATACACAAGGATTTACCAAGCTAGCTCCTAGCGTCGTTACTGTTGCTTGTATGATACTGAGTTTTTTGTTGCTATCAAAAGCACTCCGTACTTTACCAGTGGGTACCGCTTATGCAATTTGGACAGGTATCGGAGCAGTAGGTACGGCTTTGCTGGGTGTAGTTTTGTTTGGAGAACCTGCTGAGATGAAGCGCTTTTTTTGTATTGGCTTAATTGTTGCAGGTTTGTTGGGCTTGAGGCTTGTTTCTTAACGGTGCAAATTTGAGGTTTTGGGTTCAGCGCTGATTTAGTTAATAAACTTAACGAATCCTCTTTAGGTGATTAATTCTACTATGGTTAGAAAATAGCAATGGCTTGAGTGTTCTACAAAGTTCTCCATAGCAAAATGTAATACCCATCCTCAAAACTAGCTACTAAGTCTCAAGCCACTGAAACCCTAGCTGTAATTATGCTGAATCCAAATGTTGAATCAATTTCAAGGGCGAATGCTGCTCTCTCATAACTTTGATGTTATTCCTGACACAGTACCAGCCCTCAGTCGGGAAGAATTTGCTGAAGTATTTAAATCGAGCTTGAGTGTCTATGAACAACTACAATGCAGGTTGGTGAATCATCCTCATTGGACTGTAGAAATTTTATTCCCTACCGATGAATTTTCGCCGCAGCAAGTTGGTGAACTCTGCGCTAAGGCTCTAGCAGAAAAACGGCGATCGCATCAATTAAGTGCAGACAATAACCCAGAAATTTTGGTTTTAGGTGGTATAAAAACCACTCCTCCCACTAGCGATTCTCCTGATGCCCTGCAACCAGGAAACTGGGGTGTAGATGTAGTAGAAACTCCCTCTGGTGAGGCATTTTTGCAGAAAATAGCTTGGGATAGTACTATTGCTCAGAAACCTGCAGACAGTGTATTCAAAGTTGAAATAAAGACAGCTTGAGAAAATAATCGTAATTCGTAATTAAAATTAGTACAAACAACCTACCGAGCAAAGATAGCAAAGATTTAGTAGTGCTTCTTGAACTGCACAATCAGGTAACGTTGTAACTACGTAGACGCTACGCGTCTACTCTGCGGGTACTCCTTCGGAGAACTCGCAGGGTATTAAGAATTATCAATTACGAATTACTTAAACAATGGCTTCTCTCAACGAAGATTTGATCCGCGCGATCGTTAAAGGTGACACTACTGCTGTCAAAAGCTTACTAGCCCAGGGCGCAGACGCTAATACTACCGGGGGTGTTACAGCCTTGGGAGCCAGTAATACAGCATTGATGTGGGCTGCTACAGAGGGTTATTTTGATATCGTGGAATTACTGCTAGCTCATAATGCTGATGTGAATGTGAAAAATCCCGCAGGTTACACAGCTTTAATGTTCGCTGCAGAAAGCGATCGCTCGCAAATTGTTTCCTTGCTGCTCGATAGTGGTGCTGATATAGGCGATCGCAATTCCTACGAAGAGACTGTGCTAATGACAATGGCGCGGCGTGGTCAAACAGATATTGTGCAACGTCTAGTGACGATGGGTGCTGAGATAAATGCCATCAATAAAATTGGTGACACAGCATTATACTTAGCAGCCGATAATGGGCATACCTATACAGTCAAAGCATTGATTGAACTGGGTGCTGAGGTCAATACTGCCAACATCGGTGGTTGGACTCCTCTGATGATGGCAGCAGCCAGAGGCGATTTAGAAACTATGACGATTTTATTAGCACATGGCGCAGACTTCCGCCCCAAGAATCGCTGGAGTGCGACAGCATTGAGTGAAGCCCGTAATTCATTTAGATCTGCTCAAGCCGTAGATTTATTAATCAAAGCAGGGGCGACAGAGTGAAGTGGGGATTGGGGATTGGGGATTGGGGATTAGGGACTGGGGACTGGGGATTGGGGACTGGGGACTGGGGACTAGGGGAAATAACCATTACCAATTACCAATTACCAATTACCAATTACCCAATGCCCAATGCCCCATGCCCCATGCCCAATACAAATCGTTTGTGCAAACTGAGTGCAAAATCCTCTCATTTCATCAAGATTTACAAATCTTGATGTACATCTTTCCGCGCTCATAAGAAAATGATCATAACAAAGCGTATAAAACGCCTAAAACCTTGAGCATCTAGGAAATCACAGCTTTCATGCTTATGGAAGCTGATAATTTGGGTTGTCATAAATCAATCCAGAGAATTGATGAGCCTGGGTGAGCAATCTGAAATTTATTTACAAATCGAAACACTTTTCTTAAACTTTCGTTAACAGGAGAAACAATTAATGCCATTTGGACCAGCTTCACGCTTGGGAGTCAGCCTATTTGATGAAACTCCTCCCGTTGAGTGGGTACCAGGTCGCTCACAAGAAGAAGCAGAAACAATCATTCGGGCAGTCTATCGGCAAGTATTAGGTAATGCCTATGTGATGGAAAGTGAGCGGCTTGCTGTGCCTGAATCCCAGTTTAAGCGGGGTGAGTTGAGCGTCCGCGAGTTTGTCAGAGCAGTGGCTAAATCTGAACTATATCGTTCTCGCTTTTTCACCAGTTGTGCGCGCTACCGAGCCATTGAACTCAACTTCCGCCATCTATTGGGTCGTCCACCACTAGATTTGGAAGAAATGCGCTCCCACAGCACAATCCTTGATACTCAAGGGTTTGAAGCTGAGATTGATTCTTATATCGATAGTGATGAGTATCAATCTACTTTTGGTGAGAACATTGTGCCTTACATCCGAGGCTATAAAACCGAAGCGCTTCAGAGCATGGTGCAATTTACTCATACTTTCCAACTGGTACGAGGTGCTTCTAGCAGCAGCCTAAAGGGTGACTTATCTGGCAAGGCTCCTAAGCTAAATGCATTAGTGATTCAAAGCACACCAACAGCAGTAATTTCACCTGCTAGCGCTGGAGCAACCTTCTCTACACCACCTACTGGTGCGCGTACCCGTCTTGGAGTCGATGCTAGTGCTGGTGGCAAAGTTTACCGCATTGAAGTTACAGGTTATCGTGCCAAAACCTTCAATAATATTTCCAAGTTTCGCCGTTCTAACCAAGTCTTTCTGGTGCCCTACGAAAAGCTCTCTCAAGAGTATCAACGGATTCACCAGCAAGGCGGCGTGATCGCAAGTATCACTCCTGTATAAATTAGGTGCAAACTTAAAAAATTGAGGAGCAGAAATTTTAATGGCATCCCAAACAATTCTTGAACTTTGGCCCTCTAGTAGCTTAGAGGAAGTTCAAACTATTATCCGTGCAGTTTACAAACAAGTTTTAGGCAACCCTCATGTTATGGAGAGTGAGCGGTTGGTGACAGCAGAATCACAATTATGCGATCGCTCCATCACCGTGCGGGAATTTGTCCGCAGCGTTGCCAAGTCTGATTTTTATCGCAACCGCTACTTCCAATCCTGCGCTCCCTACAGATTTGTAGAACTTAACTTCTTGCATTTGCTTGGTCGCGCACCCCAGGATCAAAGAGAAGTTTCCGAACACATCGTTCGGACTGTAGCTGAAGGCTACGATGCGGAAATTGACTCCTATATCGATAGCAGTGAATATCAAGCAGCCTTTGGTGAAAACGTAGTACCTTACTATCGTGGTAGAAGTAGCGAAGCCAACTCCAAGCAAGTCGGCTACAACCGCATATTTGCTCTCGATCGCGGCCCTGCCCAAATTGATAGTGCAGTTAAATCTGCTCAATTGGTCTATGCTGTTGCTACTAACAGTGCCAACGCGATTAAAGCTTCTTCATCCACCGTCATTGGCTCCGGAACTGAAAAACGATTCAAAATCTTGGTGCAAGGTTCCAAATTCGACAGTCCCCGACGCATCAGTACCACTGAGTACATTGTTCCAGCTAGTAAGATGACTCCACAAATTCAGCGGATTAATCGTACTTCTGGCAAAATCGTCAGCATTACTGAAATTGTTTAACCTTTAACAAGGTGGGCATCAATACTGGTCTGTTCTAAATGTTGAACTGATTAGTATTAACAACTCGTAATTCGTAGTTACTAATTCGTAATTACATTATGGATGGGAATTTAAATCCCACCTGTAACAGCAAGATTTATAGAAGTCAGGGACTCAAACCCTCAGTTTAATTACGAATTATGAATTACGAATTACGAATTACGAATTACGAATTAGTAATTCGTAATGATGATTAACTTTTTTAATTTGCAATTTTTCAAAAACACCCACAAAAATCCTAAATTTAGGAGGCATTTGATATGGCACTTTGGATAGAAACCGAGTCCGTTGAATTACGCCCCAACGCCACCGAAGAGGATCTACAAGCAACGATCAGAGCCGTATATCGCCAGGTTTTGGGCAATGCTCATATATTTGAAAATCAACGGCTGACCAGTGCTGAGTCTCAATTGCGGAATGGTGATATTACTGTTTCCGGTTTCGTCAGAGCAGTGGCTCAATCAGACCTATATCGTTCATTGTTTTTTGAAACTTCTTCTCCCTATCGTTTTATTGAATTGAACTTTAAACATTTGCTCGGTCGCGCCCCGCAAGATCAAGCGGAAATTGCAGAACACGTGCAAATTTACAACACACAAGGTTACGCAGCAGAAATCAACTCCTACATTGATAGTGATGAATATATCAGGAGTTTTGGCGACCATATTGTGCCCTCTGCTCGTGGTAATCGTACCCAAGCCGGGATTAAGAATGTCGGTTTTAACCGTACCTTCGCGTTAATGCGGGGATTTGCTGCCAACGATCTAGGTAAATCGGCAAAATTGATTAGCGATATTGGCTCTAATCTTGCCACCAAAATTGTTGCTCCCGCTGCTGGTTCTGGTGCTGCTAGCAATACAGGTAAGAGGTTCCGAATCTCTGTATCCAAAGCCAATTTTGGTGCTAGGGTGACCAAGAGCGTAGCTACCTTTGAAGTGGGATACAATCAGCTATCCCAGAAAATTCAAAGTATCCAGAAAACAGGAGGCAAGATTATTAGTATTGCGGAAATAGCTTAACGCTAGCAATGGAGAAGTTCCTCACCTCTAACATTTTGTCAATAGTCAAGCTATGGCAATACAGTTCAGATAAGCTTCTGTTTCTCCCCCTGCATTCCCTGCCTAACCCACTAAATGTCCTTAACTGAACTGGATAAATCTTTAGGGGTCAATGGGAACCTTCTCCTATCCCAAAGCAAATAGCTAAAAATGGAAACCAAAGTGTTGATGAATATTACAAAGTTTGTGGCAAATTCTATAGGGCATTGGCGATCGCAACGTAGTGCCCATCATTTAGCATTCGGTCACTTTGAAGCTGTACAGTCTGAGATAGATATCATTGCTCTTCCAGATGACGATCCAGCAGTGATTGACTTATGTAAAAGCTATAATATCGATCCTCAAACTGTGGTTTCCCCATTTCGCATGACTTGGGAAGGCCAATCAGATTGGGATGATAGTGAAATCAAAGGCACCTGTGTCTTAGTTCCCATCCCCGATCCAGATCGTCCCCATCGCGGTAAACTCCTACGCGATCAAGGCTATGCAGAAACAATCGCCGCTGCTGGCGACTATTACTTTACGGAAGATGGCACATTTGTGTTAGTCACCGCTTACGATCGCGCCGCTGCTGAAGAGAAAATCTGGTTTGTTAACCCCAATGTTCGTTGTCGGGTTTCCCTAATTAAAACTAGTGCTGGTTCAGGAGTTGTTACTGCTTCATTTTCTTCAGAAATCCGCCAGGATATTCAGAAATAAACTATATCTGACCATATTTCAAGTCATATAGATACAACCTCAGTGCGTGCAGTCTATATATAAACGCGATCGCGTTAGCTTTGCCATGCCATTTTTTCATAAACACTGGTGCATAGGTTATGGCAATTCACAATTAGGAAGCCATAGCCAAAGCATTGATGAGTTTGGATCTGTTGTTCAATTTTAGATAATTGGTATTCAGGTCATCATTTTGAATTTTGCCGAAAGTATAGTCTTGGGCTTTGTCCAAGAGGAGCAACTTGACAAGAAGATTTTGGGATTGTTTATTTATCCTCATCTAGTTATGACCTCTTCATTACCAAAAATTTCTGACACTGTATCGCCTAATTTAATCACCCTGGCTCGTTGGATGGCAGGTGATTTCAGCAACTATAAACAGGCATTTGAAAATTCTAAAGATTACGCCCATATTCATGTTTTCTTTCGCCCATTACCGTTTGAATTCTTCTCAGGAATTGGGCTTTATTCGGAACAAGTATATGATTATGATTTGTGGCGACCTTATCGCCAGGGAGTCCATCGTCTTATCGATCAGGGCGATGAAATTTATATCGAAAATTACAGCTTAAAACAAGCACTGTATTACGCAGGTGCAGCACGAGACTTAAATATTCTCAAAACTATTACCCCAAATTGTATTGAACGCCGATATCATTGCTCGATGATTTTTAAACGCGAGGGAGATAAATTTATCGGCGGTGTTGAACCTGGAAACCTATGCTTAATTGAGAAAAATGGCTGCCAGACCTATCTAGATAGTTACGTTGAAATTACAGAAACCACGTGGGTAAGCCTAGATAAAGGTATGGATGTGAATACACACCAACAAGTTTGGGGATCTACCTTTGGGCCATTACGGTTTGAAAAGCGGGAGAGTTTTGCAGATGAAATCCCAAATATCCTATGATTTTTCCCTGCCGAATCTGCCTCTAAAAGCAAATATGCTACCTCCAGAAGCACAGAAGAAAATGCAGTGCTGGATTCGCAGTCGGCATTTAATTTGTTCGGGTAATTTCTTTGTTTTTGCAACTGTAGATTATAGTGCTATCGAACGCTTTTCCCAATGTGTAGGAGCATTAGGAGGTACTGTGATTTCGGTTGAGCCAATTGACAAAATTTGGATGGGCGCTCATCGTCAAGTGATTCTTTATCAGGCAAGAGCCAGTTTACATACACCTTGCCACAATTTGAAACAATATTGGATAAAATACGGAGGCTTTCGCAGCCGATTTGATGAGCAAATTTGACCTTTTCAATTACGAATTTATCACCTGTATTTCTCACAAGCTGCACACATAGCAGATGTAGGTTGGGTTAAGCGCAGCGCAACCCAACATCTATCTTGAAAGCTAAGTAAGTCGCTGGAATAAACCCAACTATTGCTGTCAACTGCCGTGGGCTTTAAAACCGATGGCAGAAGGCAAAAATGTTTTTCCTCTTGCCCTCTGCCTTTGTTCGGTAACAGCTGACCACAATCAGTTTGTAGATGATTCTAAATCATGTTCTAAATGAATATCTTTTACAGGTGGGATAGCTTCATTGATTTTTGTAATTACATCACAGTTATTTTTCTCCCACTCTTTCCAAGAATTTTGAATAGCTTCTTTTTGTTCTTGAGTTAGCTGCCAAGAAAGTGGAGGACTAATCTTGCCAGGCGGAAATGTAATGTTAACGTGGTTAATTTCTATCCCTTTTTTACAAGATTTTTCCTTCAAAAATTGCAGCCTTATTTCGTTATCAGCATGATTGTAACCACATTCATATTTATCTTTCAAAAGTTTGATATTTAATGAATTACTGCCATTTTGTGTAGAACTACGTACGTTCAATAAAGCAAGTAATGAACCAATAACTTCCATCTGCCATCCAGGAGCGCCTTCTTCTTGTTTTGGTAACTCATTATCAGGAAAGGCATTTATTTGTAATAAAATAACTTTTTTGATTTGGCTATTGTGAGATGACTCTAAAAGTTGATCCAGTAATTCAATACTAGTAACTATACCAAAATTGTCGAAGTAGCCACCATCAGCTACATGATAATTCCAATTGGTTTCTTTACTAGGACAGCACACAGGAGAAATATAAGGAAAAGTAGCAGATAATCGAGCAGCTGTAGTCACATCAATGTCATATTCTGGATAGAGCTTGTTAAAGTCTATAGAGGTGCGATTTTCTTGCTGACTTTCTTTACTAAAAGTCAATGGACTAACTAAAAAACGCCGTCCATCTTCAACTAAGGTGGCATTAAAAATAGGAATAGGAATGATTCCTTCGTCAATTTTCTCTCTCCAGCTACCTAAACTTTCATCGGGATTTTCCATTTCTCCTTTCCAGTCTATTTCGATAGCTGTACCTCGATCTTGCTCAGTTTCGGCATGATCATTCTTATCCTTTTCTTTTGGCACAACAAAAGGTAATCCAATAAAACGAAGTAAATCGGGATAAGCTAACCCCCATCCTGTAGCATCCAAACTATCTTCTGTAGCGCTTTTAAAAATGTTTGCTAATTCACATTTATCTGGATAACCTTGCGCTCCAAATCTATCCAAATAAAACATTGTGCCCACAGAACCACCAGAAACTGCACTGATCCAACCAATTGCTTTGGTAAATTTATTTCCAATTGCTTCTTGTAAACCTGTCAAAACTTGAGTTGTCCATCCAGAGGCTTGAATACCACCGCCACTTGCACAAACTACTACTAAAGTTTTCTCATCACTTTGTTGATTTTCTAGCCGTTTATGGATAATATCAATCCATTTTTCATCTGTCGGTTTTGGCAATTTATTTTTTAATGGGTAGATTTTGTAAAAATGGTCTACTTGAAAAATTTTATAAGATGCAGATGAAATAACACAGAATAATAAGAATGTGGGAATGCGAGACACATCATTAAAGAAGGAAATTCCTCCTAGCCATACAACCATCAATGACAAAATTAGAGTGATATAAAAAAGCGCAGGTATTTCTAATCTGTTAGTAATTGGACGAGGTTTAAAGATAATATAACCAAAGCCATAAATCATTAGTATCAGTAAGGAAAACCCTACCATTTCAGCAATACCGTAAGATAAACCCCCAGCTTCATCTATATAACCTTTTTGTATCCTTTTCGGTAAAAAATCGATTAATGCCAATAATACCTGTTTTAAAGATTGATTGGATTTAAAGAAAATCTTAGCAAAGTAGTCTGTGACTATCACTAAAATACCTAAACCTATGCCGAGTATAATTCCCCAAAATTCCTGGCTTTTATCTCCTGTTTCTATTTCTTTTTTAGAAAGCTGAATCGCTTTGATGATAATAGGAAGACTCAAGATGATAGCGCATAAATACTGGATAATTTCTGGAATTGCTGTAATTTCTGGTAACCGAGGTACATCAAAACGAATCTGGGAGTTATACCAAATTACATCCAAAACTTGAATTGTCGAAAGTCCTGCTAAAACTGCACCTCCAATTACTAAAATTAATTGATTATTAGCACGCAGGACAAACAAGTTTTTCAACATTGGTGATAAACCAGTGTCAACAGCAACCTTGGGCAAGAAAAACAGCATTAAGCCAACAATGATAGGTACTCGGAGAAAGAAAATATATTGTAAAACGTTGTAGAAATATTGGAGAGCGACACCTAAGAATGCCAGTACTACCCACAAGATAATACCACCAAAAACCTGTTGTCTCTTTTTCATAACAAATTTCTGCTAAGTATACAAATGAAGCAACCCTACCAATTGTGTAAGTATATATTTCTCATCTCTCTATGTTTTTTGCGGCTCTCTAGTTCGATTTGAAGAATATTTTTCACAATTAATTTAGGATGCTGAGAGTTAATTGTTTAATTCAGTTAACTAAAAATGAAAATATCAAAATTTTGCTAATAATAATATTAAGTTATATTGAGTGAAGCCTGAAATAAGAAAAAATACTTATAATACCTGACTTTAAAAGATTTATTAGCTCAAGGTTGATTAGCATAAAATTACTAGTCTTGTTAGCAATTGTAGGCTTTTTAAAGATAACTATTACTGTGGTTGTCAAAAGATACTAAAAAACATGAGTAATAATTTGTGGGAAAAAATCATAACCCGAATTTATCACCAGAGTTGTCGGTTGGTTTGATAGAAGGAAACCCAACATCGAAATCTAGCTTAAGCGTTCAAATGTTGGGTTGCGCTGTGCTTAACCCAACCTACTGGCGTGTCTAGACTAAAATAGTGCGTTAGATTAGAAAAAATTCATCGCCGATCAATGGAGATTAAAACCCTAATTTTTCGCGAATGAGTTTTTCATCTTTGAAACCTACCGCTAAGGCTGTTCCATCTTTGACAAAAATCGGACGTTTAAGCAGCATTGCATCTTGAGTAAAAGCCTCAATCCATTGTTCATCTGTCCAGGTCTTCTTGTCATCACCTAAAGCACGGTAGGATTGACCGGAGGTATTCCGCATGGGAGCAGAACCCAAAGACTTTACCCAGCTTTGGATCTGCTTGCGGGTGGGTGGATTTTCTTTAGTGTTATTAAATTCATAGTCAATGCTGTTGGCTTGCAGCCATGTCACAGCTTTTTTGCAAGTGCCGCAGTTGGGAATCCCGTAGACTTGAAGGGTCATAACCAGTAATCAATAGTTTCCAGAACATCACTTTTCAAGATTGTATTATCCCCGAGTTGAAAAACCTCTTCCCTTCTTGGCCGTTAAGGCGCGATCTCAGAGTAACTTTATAATGACTGGCGATCGCAATTTATCGCAATTTTATAGTTACCAAAACTGTAACGGTGAGCAAATCCTCAGGGGTTTCAGATTATTCTAGGTATTACCATTTTAAAAAAGAATGCGACAGATTGTAGGAGCAAGGCATTGCTTTGCCCTCCGAATGATCTATCTGTTGCAAACATCATTTTAATTGGTATAAATAAAAACTTTAGATAATAGCAATCCTGTGTATTTCAACAGGGTTGCCATCATTCTATGAAGTTTTGCGGCATTACCAGAATTAGTGTGAGAAGTTAGCCATGTCTTACCCGATTCCATCCAAAATCTGGCAGCGAATCAGCATTGCAACAATATTATTGTTGATACCATCAGTGGGAATTGCAATTTTACGTCAGCCTCCTACGGTTGCGATTCCAGCTAATCAGACTCCTCAAAATTCAGCCTCTATTCCACCCAATAACCCCGACTACCAATCACTTCAAGCATTGGTACAAAAGTATAGTTGCGTTGTTTCCATCCAAAACTTTGGCACTCGGCCTATAACTCGGACTGAGTTTGCCACTGTCTTAAATGCTTGTGTGAATCGGAGTAATGAGCTAATAGCCACTAATCCCAGTACAGTTGCGCCAGCGGATCTCAAAACCCTACAACGCTTGCAATCCGAATTCGCCCCAGAGTTAGCAACCCTGAAACAACAAACAGAGGAATTGAATGCTGCTAGTAACACCAATCCTGCTGAAGACAATCGCAAGACTCAACCTTTACCCACACTGATACCTCCACTCCCTACGATTCCCTCTGGCGCAACTGCTCAAGAGCAAGTTGTTAACCGCCCCGCCAGCCCTAAACTTTCAGCAGTTAGGAATGTAGGAAGGGTTGCACCTGAACCACAAACGGGTAGATTCAACACAGAAAACTACAACCGGATTGATGACAATCCCTTTCACCGCGTCAGTAATGATCCTCTTTCCACCTTTTCCATTGATGTAGATACAGCATCCTACAGCAACGTGCGACGGTTTATTACTCAGGGAGAATTACCGCCCAAGGATGCAGTGCGAATTGAAGAATTGATTAACTACTTTACTTACAATTATCCACAACCAAAAGGCGATGCCTACGGCGGGCAGAGCCAACGCCCTTTTTCTGTTACTACAGAAGTTGCGGTTGCTCCCTGGAATTCGCAACACAAATTGGTACAGGTAGGTTTGCAAGGTAAACGTTTAGAAAGTCAAACTTTACCACCTAGCAACCTAGTATTTTTGATTGATGTCTCCGGTTCTATGGGTGAACCCAACAAATTACCCTTGGTGCAACAGTCCCTCAAATTGCTAGTAGAGAAACTACGTCCTGAAGACCGGGTGAGTTTGGTAGTCTATGCAGGGAATGCGGGATTAGTGTTACCTGCTACGCCTGGTAGTCAGAAATCAAAAATTTTGGCAGCAATTGACCGTTTAGAGGCTGGAGGCTCAACGGCTGGTGGTGAGGGCATTGAACTCGCCTACAAAATAGCTAAACAAAACTTGATTAAGTCTGGTAATAATAGAGTTATTTTAGCTACCGATGGAGATTTTAATGTCGGGGTTTCTAGTGATGCCGAACTGACAAGATTAATTGAACAGAAGCGAGAGCAAGGTATTTTTCTGACTGTGTTGGGATTTGGCACGGGCAATTATAAAGATTCAAAAATGGAACAACTGGCTGATAAGGGTAACGGTAACTACGCCTACATCGATACTCTATTGGAAGCCAAAAAAGTTTTAGTTAACGATCTCAGGGGCACTCTATTTACCATTGCCAAGGATGTGAAAATTCAGGTGGAATTTAATCCAGCGAAAGTTCAGGCTTATCGCTTGATTGGCTACGAAAACCGCCTACTGCAAAACCAAGATTTCAATGACGATAAGAAAGATGCAGGTGATATTGGGGCGGGTCATTCTGTGACAGCGCTGTATGAAATCATTCCTACTGGCATTAACAGCGATGTTAAACTGCCAACAGTAGACCCCTTGCGATATCAGCCTTCTGCTATCAAACCAGCAGATACTGCTAGCAATGAGTTGATGCAGGTGAAACTGCGATATAAATTACCCCAAGAAAATACCAGTCAATTAATTACCCAAACCATCCAAGATAATGATGTCAGCGTTGAACAGCTAACTTCCACGAACCTGAAATTTGCTGCTGCGGTAGCTACCTTTGGGATGTTGCTACGTGACTCTGAGTATAAGGGAAATGCAAACTATGATTTGGTGATGAAATTGGCAACTCAAGGTAAGGGCGAAGACCAGGAAGGTTATCGAGATGAGTTTATTCGCCTAGTAGAGCAATCTAGGGGGTTGACAGCCAAGAAATAATTTGGATTGCAATACAGTCTTCAAAGAATGCAGATGGTGAGGAGTATCAAACCTCACCATAATTTGATAGGGTTGGCGACGCAATATAAATCATGCGATCGCCTTTTCATCGTAATTTATGTTACATTCCATTGACAAATCTAAAAAATACTAGTATTTAAAATTCTTGAGATGTCAATTGATTAAAGCTTGCCCTGAGTAATCACTTTCCAATAATCAAGAAAATGGATCATCTGAGGGTTTTTAGTACTAAAACTCTTTGTATCTTCCTCAGCACTGAGAATGTAATTTCCTGATTCTAGTTGAGTAATAAACCAATTTAAAAATGATTCTAAATTATCTCCGAAAATAAATTTAACTTCTTCATCTCTGCCAAAATTGATAACTTGTCCCCTAATCCCTTGCTCTCCTGGATCTAAATCTATTCCTAAATGGTTACCACCCCAATCGAAAGCAAAAGGCACCCACTTCTTGTTAGCATATATTTCTTTAACTTTTCCCGGACTATAAGATTGGCAGAGAATATGCTTATTGATATCATCATCCACAAGTTGCGCCCACACTTGCCAATTTGCAGATACTTCTAGCAAGGATAAGAATTCTAAGCCGTAAAATAATCCTGGATAAGTTCCGCTTCTCTGTCCATTATGCCACTTATATAATTCTTTAAATGATGAAGGTAACTCGCTTTGTATTTGCTTTTCTAACGCTTGAATTTCTTCTGCAGTTGCTCCCGGATTTAAGGTGTCTAATAATTCAGAAAAATTATTTTTCAACCAATTTTCAATTCGATGTAATATTTCTTTCATAAGGAATTAAAATAAATCTGAAGAAACTATTTTAGCTTCATTTCCAACATCTTCAGTCATCATTGTAGATTTGTAATATTATGTTAGGTTAAACATAGAATAGTTAACAATTAGTTTTTTGACATAATAGTAGCAGTGTGAATTCAAAATTATGTAATTCAGTTGTGATTGAAATAGCAATTCAACATTTTACAACCCCGCAAGGGGATTGAAACTGCAAATAATCTCGTAACACTAATTCAAAATATAGGAATCTGATTTGATTTCTGCAGGACTTACGCAACTGGTACACCAAACTTCTGGTTTAAGAGTCAACAGTCAAGGGTCAAGTGTCAAAAATTCAGGTTTTTTGGACTTTTGACTCTTGACTCTTGACAGCCTAAACGAGAAAAATGTGACACTTGCGTAAGTCCTATTCTGAACAAATTTCAGTAAGCTGTAACGCAAGAAAAGCTTTGGCGCGGATGTTGTAATCTCGCTGCTAACACATCCTACTACCAACCATTCATAGCCAGTAGTGTGTTTGTTGGTATTTATACTTAGTTTTAATCAAAGAAACTATAATTTATTTAACTGTTAACTGCTGTCCTAACGAACGAGCGCTAACTTCCAACGGACAGATATTACAGTTAACAGTTAATCCCTGGCTGAGGAATCCCTGATAAGATCATCAGTCGGGGATTTTAATTAGTTTTCATGCTCATATTAACATTTTGTTGTTATTAAATTTACAGCGATACTTAACAATAAAACCATTATAAAAATATTAAAAAATATATTATAAGAGCCAAAATAATTAGCCAAAATGAGGTAATTGCTGTGTAAATTAATTAACCCAGTCATGCAGTATAAAAACGGCTGTAACTCTTACAGAGCAGAAATATTTGGAGAAGCGATCGCACCTCAGTTGGTGTAAGGTATTCTCTATACCTGTAATGTTGTGTTAGGTTGACGTTCTTGCGGCTGGGTCTTCATTCCTCATGGAGCTGCTATCCGCTTGATGCGATGAATTACAAATTTATCGTATGATTCTTTTTGAATAAAAATGTGAGAAAGCCCCTATCAATCAGCTAACTACAATAATCTTCAAAACCAGCAATGCTTTCTCGATCAATTGAGGTTCCTGTTTAGTTTGCTCTCATGAGACCTAGCAGGATTGCCAAAAAAGAACAGATTTATCCAAATACCAAGATGCCTTCTAAACGAATCTTGTTTATTAGTAACGGGCACGGAGAGGATAACCACACTTCTCATGTTATTCAAACCCTGCGGCAATTATCTCCTTCTATTGAGATGGCAGCAATGCCGATTGTAGGGGAAGGAACAGCTTACCGCAGCCTGAAGATTCCGATTATTGGCCCAACACAAACTATGCCCTCTGGCGGATTCTTTTACATGAAGCGCCTCTATTTACTCAAAGATTTCCAATCGGGATTAGTTGGGTTAACGTGGCGACAGTTACAAGCGGTTTTGCAGTATGCTCCTAACTGCGATTTGATTATGGCTACTGGGGATTTTGTCTCCCAAACATTTGCTTATTTAACAAAGCGCCCTTTCGTGTCATTTATTTCTTGTCTTTCTGCCTTGTATGAAGGGCGATTGCGGATCAATCCTTTGTTGTGGCACGATTTGAATTCTGCTCGCTGTTTGGCAGTTTTTACCAGAGATGCCCATACAACGTTCGATCTGCAACGGCAAGGTATAGCTAAAGCTAAGTTTGGTGGTATTCCGGCCTTAGATCGCCTCGTTCCGGCTGGCAAAGACTTGCACCTCAAACCAAACATCCCTGCGATCGCACTCCTCCCTGGATCACGAATGCCAGAAGCCGCCAGAAATTTTTGTTTGCAGTTGCAACTGGTGAAAGAAATTGCCCAGGTGATGCCTGAATCTGGATTGCAGTTTCGCGCTGCGTTGGTTCCTAATTTGATGGGTGAACTAGAAAATATTGCTCAAAGTCAAGGTTGGCAACTATCCCAAGGCAGACTTACCTATTCTCTGTCAGGAAGTTCTGCTGAGGAATTACCGTTGGTAGAAGTTAGATGTTACTCAGATGCTTTTAGTGATATCTTATATCACTCTAATCTCGTCATTGGTATGGCAGGTTTGGCAGTGGATTTAGCAGTGGCGATCGGCAAACCGATTATTCAAATTCCCGGCGAAGGGCCGCAATTTACCTATCAATTTGCAGAAGCGCAAACGCGGCTATTGGGCATTTCTGCTCAAACCATTGGCACTGGGCCAGCAACTCCAGAGACACTCAAACAAGCGGCTCAACGTGTAGTAGAGACTTTACAAGATGCAGACTATCTCGCTAAATGTCAAAAAAATGGCCCTGAGCGATTTGGCACTCCCGGCGCATCTGAAAGAATAGCCCGCTTTTTGCTCAACTCTCTAGGAGAAATTGATTCAAGAAGGCAGGAGGCAGCGGGCAGAGGGCAGAAGGTATCAATTGTCAGGAGATTGTGACCGAATTTGAGATTTATGACCAGCCCCTGACAAAATTGCTGATGCTGGCAAACTTCAATCATCAAGATAAGGATAACAATCAAAAATTAAACTATGAAAGTCCGCTCTAGCTACTGGCATCTGTTACCTTATCTGTGGCCCCAATGGCTGCTGTTAGTTCGGGGATTCGCTTGCATCTTAGGATTTGTGTTGCTCACTCTAGCACTGCCCTATCTAGCAGGTCAGGTGGCTTTTTTTGTCGGTCAGGGTAATGTTAACCAGATTGCCTACTGGCTGGGGCTAGCTACTTTGGTATTTTTGCTGCGAGGGCTTTGCCAGTACGGGCAGAATGTCTTTATGATTGCGGCTGCTCTTAATATGGTTTTAAATCTGCGTAAGCAGGTCTATGCACATTTGCACAAACTCGGATTAGATTACTTTGAAACTACACAGACAGGAGACCTCACTTATCGGTTAACTGAAGATATCGATCGCGTCGGTGAGATTGTAGACAAGTTATCGCATCAGTTTCTTTCCAATCTGTTGCAGTTAATTGTCATTCCCATTTACATGATTTACTTGAATTGGCAACTCACCCTTGCTGGTTTGATTTTAGCTCCCTTGATGGCTTGGTTGATTGGCGCATTTGGTCAGCGATTACTCGTGCTATCTCGCCAAAGTCAAAATCAGGTTTCTAATTTGTCGGCGCTGCTAACGGAAGTATTTAGCGGGATTCGCGTGGTTCAGGCTTTTGCCGCCCAAGGGTATGAGGTCAAACGATTCAATCAAGAAGCCGAACAACATCGCCAAGCTAAGTATCGCGCTCTACAACTCAAATCGCTGCAGTTTCCCGTTGTGGGTTTTTTAGAAGCAGTTAGCATTATGCTGCTGTTTCTGTTGGGCGGATGGCAGATTTCGCAAAATCAATTGACACCTCAAGGCTTTATCAGTTTCTTAGCTGCTGTAGCTATACTGATTCAGCCCATCGACCTCTTGATTAGCAATTACAACGAGTACAAACAGACCGAGGCTTCTGTAGAACGCATATTTGAATTGATGGCGCAGCAGCCCAGTTTCAGCGAAAAACCGAATGCTAAGGAACTACCGCGAATTGCTGGCAAGATAGAGTATCGTCATGTCAATTTCGCCTACAATCCCGGTCAGCCAGTCCTCAAGGATCTCAATCTACACGCTGCACCAGGTAATGTCATTGCCTTAGTTGGTGCTTCTGGGGCGGGCAAATCGACTTTAATTAATTTGTTACTTCGCTTTTATGACCCGCAAGCAGGCGAAATTCTCATTGATGATATCGATATCCGCGATGTCACACTCACTAGCTTGCGTCGTCAAATTGGCATTGTTCCCCAAGATATTACTCTTTTTTCTGGAACCATCGCCGAAAATATTGGTTACGGTCAGGAAGAATTAGATTTATCCGCCATAGAAGCAGCAGCGAAAATTGCTAATGCTCACTCGTTTATCAGCCAGTTTTCCCAAGGTTACCATAGCTGGGTAGGCGAACGTGGGGTTAATCTATCTGGAGGACAGCGCCAAAGATTAGCGATCGCCCGCGCAATTGTCAACGATCCACGAATTCTCATCCTAGATGAAGCCACATCTGCCTTAGATTCAGAATCAGAAGCACTTGTCCAAGAAGCGCTGGAGCGAGTTATGCAGAACCGCACCGTGTTTATTATCGCCCATCGCTTAAGCAGCGTGCGGCGAGCTGACTGCATTCTTGTACTAGAACAAGGGCAGGTAGTGGAAGCTGGTACCCACACTTTCCTCCTGTCTCAAGAAGGACGCTATGCCCGTTTTTACGCCCAACAGTTTTACTCGACAGATGAGGCAGAAAGCAGAGAGTAAGGAACTTCCAACTAAAAAAATATTCCATCCCTGCGGGACGCTACGCGTTCAGCGTAGCTATGCCGTAGGCTTTACGCTATGCCAGCAGAGGGAGAGAAAAAGGCTTATCTAAACTTTATTGGGGTTTAAAGCCTATTCTTTCTTTGTTTCCCCTAGCAGCCAATTCAGATAGTCCTGATTCCCACCTTTGATGGGCAAAGCTACCACACAAGGCACTTCGTAGCTATGCTCTAATTTAACTTTTTTTGTTAGCTCCTCCAGCAAATCATTGCGGGATTTGAGAATTAAAACCGCTTCCTTACCCACTTCCAATTGACCTTTCCACCAATAAATGCTTTCCATCCCATCAATCACGTTGGCACAGGCGGCGAGGCGTTCTTCAACTAGGGCTTTGCCCACCTGTAAAGCCTCGGCACGGTCTTTACAGGTAATATAAACAAAAATAGGTTCCATACGGTGTTTTGATTAATTTCCATCCTTTGCATACAGGCAGAGTAACGATAGCAAAGAGTAAATTTAGTTAGCAATGCTCTTAAGTAAAGCGAAAAGGTATCTTCCTCTAAAGGGGATTGAAACCTATTTCTCTGGGGCGATCGCCTATATCCAAATACAGTTACAGTTAAGAAAATTAATTGATAAGCTGATACGCGCCTAGATCAAATATTCTGTCGTTAGGGCTGTCAAGGGTCAAAAGTCAAAAGTCCAAGCTAGCCTTTGACCCTGGACTCTTGACTCTTGACCACCTGAGCGCGAAATATACAATTTAAATGCGTAACAGCTTAACAAAACCAAAAAACTAGTTAAAAAAACCGAACAATAATTTTGGAGGGGGTTTGGGGGACGCAACCGTCACCCAATCGGGGGTTTGGGGGAGAATCCCCCAATTCTGCAGGCTTTGTTAATAAGTGACAAATCAATCGCTAATGAGCTTAATCCAAGCGTATTGGCCTATTTCCTGATCATTCGCTAAAGTACGCTTTAGCGAAACTGAGTAAGAATTAATGCCTACGGGCGAAGCTGTAACTACTTAGCACTAGGTATGATTAGGGTGCGGGACAACTCACTATTGAAAGAATTTATCAAATCTCAACAGGTTAAGCACCGAGAATAATCAGTTTTCTGGAGAGCAATCGCCGTATCATACCTTTGTGTGGCTTCCTCAAATAGCAAAAAATCAGTTCTGAAAACATGACAATGGATATCCAGACATTTGATACCACCCCCTTTCCTGATCAGAAGCCCGGCACTTCTGGACTACGGAAAGCAGTGAGTGTTTTTCAAAAACCCCATTATTTAGAAAACTTCATTCAATCCATCTTTGATATTCTCGAAGGCTTACAGGGACAGACCTTAGTTGTAGGTGGTGATGGACGTTACTACAATCGCCAAGCTATTCAAATTATCTTGAAAATGGCCGCAGCTAACGGTGTGGCTAGAATTAAAGTTGGTCAGGATGGAATTTTGTCTACCCCGGCAGTATCTGCCATAATTCGCAAATACCAGGCGCTAGGTGGTATTGTCCTGTCTGCCAGCCATAATCCTGGCGGGCCAAAGGGTGATTTTGGTGTAAAATACAACATTAGTAACGGTGGGCCAGCACCGGAAAAAGTGACAGAGGCTATCTATGCCCGCAGCAAAGTTATTGACAAATATTACATCTTAAATGCCCCAGATGTGGATTTAGGAACCTTGGGTGAATCTAAACTGGGTGAAATGGTTGTAGAAGTCATTGACTCCGTGCAAGATTATCAAGAGTTAATGGAGTCCCTGTTTGATTTCGATCGCATTCACCAATTCTTAACTTCTGGGAACTTCCGGCTGTGCATAGATTCACTTCATGCCGTGACTGGCCCCTATGCCCATGCCCTATTTGAGCAGCGCTTGGGCGCACCTGCAGGTAGCGTGCAAAACAGTATACCTCTGGAAGACTTTGGTGGCGGACATCCTGACCCGAATTTAGTGTATGCCCATGACTTAGTAGAAGTCCTTTATGGAGAAAATGCGCCAGACTTTGGTGCAGCTTCCGATGGCGATGGCGATCGCAACATGATTTTGGGACGCAAGTTTTTTGTTACCCCCAGCGATAGCTTGGCAATTTTAGCTGCCAATGCCAAGCTAGTGCCAGGATATCAGGATGGTTTGGCAGGAGTCGCACGTTCTATGCCTACTAGTCAAGCAGTAGATCTAGTAGCAAAACGGCTGGGGATTGACTGCTACGAAACACCTACTGGTTGGAAGTTCTTTGGTAATTTATTAGATGCAGGTAAAGCTACTCTTTGTGGAGAAGAAAGCTTTGGCACTGGTTCCAACCATATTCGAGAAAAAGATGGACTGTGGGCAGTGCTGTTTTGGCTAAATATTCTCGCAGTAAAGCAACAATCTGTAGAAGAGATTGTCCGCGAACACTGGCAAGCTTACGGACGCAACTACTATTCTCGCCACGATTACGAAGAAGTTGATGCGGGGAAAGCCAAAGCCTTGATTGACAATGTGCGATCGCAAATGCCAAACCTTCCAGGCAAACAATTTGGTAAATATGAGGTTGAGTATAGCGATGACTTTAGCTACACCGACCCAGTTGATGGCAGCATTAGTGAAAATCAAGGCATCAGAATTGGATTTACTGATGGTTCCCGCATTGTCTTCCGTCTCTCTGGTACTGGTACCCAAGGCGCAACTTTGCGAATTTATCTGGAATCTTACGAACCAGATACTGCTAAACAAAACCTCGATCCCCAGGAAGCACTAGGAAATTTAATTGCGATCGCTGATGAAATTGCTCAGATTCGCACCTTCACAGGTAGAGAACAGCCAACTGTGATCACCTGATGCTTACAAAAGTCTAGAGCAGACGACATTTCACATTTACTAGAAAAGGCAGAGGGCAGGAGGCAGAAGGAATGTCCTCCTCTGCTCCCCTGCTTCCTCTGCTCCCTCTGCCACCCCTAGCAATAGGATATTGATTTAGTTGCAAGTACCTTAATGAGGCAGAGAAATTATAAATTCTGTTCCTTGCCCTAAAACAGAATTAACTGCAATTTTTCCCCCATGTGTTTCTTCTACAATTTGACGTGCGATCGCAAGTCCTAATCCTGTGCCTTTCCCTACTGCTTTGGTCGTAAATAAATGGTCAAATATCTTTTCTTTGACATCTTCGCTGATGCCCGGGCCATTATCAGCAATTGAAATTTTTAAGGTATGATTTTCAATGGCAGTTCTCACGAGAATTTTGTGAGGATTGAGCTTGAGTTCCTCAAAGCTTTTGCCAATACTTGACTCATCTACAGCATCAATGGCATTAGCGAGAATATTCATAAATACCTGATTTAATTGTCCAGGAAAGCACAAGATTGGTTGTAAATTATCGTAATTAGTGACAACTACAATTTCTGGACGTTGCTCATTTGCTTTCAAGCGATGTTTAAGAATTAAGATTGTACTATCAATACCTTCATTGATATTAAATGGCACTTTATAATCTTTATCAGCACGGGAGAAAGTTCTTAAACTGGTGCTAATATTTTTCAATCTGTCAGAAGCCATGACCATTGCATTGAGCATTTTTGGTAGGTCTTCTAGGCTATAGTCTAAGTCGATTTCTTCTGCATGATCGAGAATTTCTACTTCCGGATTTGGTAGTGCTTGTTGATATAGTTTTAGGTGTTCGGTGATATCAGCCAAAGTAGGTTTAGCTTGTTTGAGGCTAGCCGCAATAAAGCCGAGGGGATTGTTCATTTCATGAGCTACCCCAGCAACTAAATTACCAAGTGCAGACATTTTTTCCTGTTGGATCATTTGCAGTTGGGTTTGTTGCAGTTCTTGCAGTGCATTTTCTAGTGCTTGAGATTTTTGCTCTAACTGTTGAGCATAAATCTGAGAATCTTGATAAAGACGGGCATTTTCCAGAGAAATAGCTGCCTGAGTACAAAGAAAATTGAGAATGAGGATGCGATCGCTAGTAAATACATTACTAGTTGAGCGATTCTTTAAATACAAAATCCCAATTACATGTCCTTGATTGAGAATTGGTAAGCACAACAAACTTTTTGGCTGTCTTTGAATTAAATACTCATCAATTACAGGTAAATTGGTTTTGAGTTCTTCAATCATCACCATTTCTTGAGTATTTTTGACGTACTGGATCAACTTGAGTGGTAAGTTGGGGTTACCCTCTAAAGGTTCGGCACAAATTTCTGTGGTTTCGGGTGTAGCAATAGCCCTGACTAACCATTCTCCTTGAGTATTAGGTAGAATTAAGGCACAGCGATCGCCCCCAGAATGTTGCAGAATAATCTGTGTTAATTGGTGCAGCAGTTTATCTAGTTGAATCGTGCCAGAAATGGCTTGAGAGGCTTTGAGGATAGCTGCAAAATCAAAGCTACTGATTTCACTGCTAGAAGAACGACTCAAATCAGTAGAATTATGCACTGAGATTGTAGGGCTAAAGCCGCTCGATAATGTTTCCAGCATTTGTAATGGTTGTATTCTCTGCTGGAGAATAATCCGCAGTAAATCGGGATAGCGATTTTCCAGATCCTCAGTTTTGGCTTTTGCGCCCCAACGAGCATAACAGTAGTATGCCTCCTGCATATAACTGGCTGCAACTTTCTGTCTACCCCAACTGAGGTAAAATTTAGCTGCTAGTTCATTGCTGAGTGCTTCATCTTGCAGATAACCATGGGTTTTGGCTTGGGCAATAGCTAAATCATAATATTCCATCGCTTCCGCAAATTTACCAAGCACTCGATAGTGTTCTGCGGCTACAAGTGAAGAGCGATGTTGATGATTGAAGGGTGCATGATTAGCCCAAGTTTGGAGTTTTTCTTGATGGGCATTAATTCGCTCTAAAATAGCCGATTGTTCTTCCGGGTTAGCATCAGTGTAGTTTGCTAGATGAATTAAAGCATCATAAAAAACTTGCACAACTACGACAAAATAGCCAATTACCGCATTGCTATACTGTTCGGCTAAGGCTGCTTGTTGTGAGGCCGTTGCATATTCTCCAAACAAATAACACAGAACAGCTTGGTTGAGATGAAGATAGAATAACCCTGTGCGATTGCTGGTAGCTTGCAAGCTGGGTAAAATTTGGGCAGCATTAAAGACTTTGCCCTGTAAATAATAGGGAACTTCCGCTTCTGCTAATAAATTGAGAATCGCTTGTTGGTAACACTCTAGATATTTTAACGTTGCTTCTTGTTTTACTTGGCTGATGACTTGCCGATAATTCTCCATTTCCTCAGCCAAACCAATTAATTCTCGACCACTCCAATAGCTATACTGACTGTATGCGTCTAAGTTCAACGCCACGCATTCCCAATCTCCGGTTTCTAAACCACTTTGATAACCTTCTAGCAACCAGGGAATACTGTGATTTAATGGTTCTTTCCAATGTCGAATAAAGCTGTTGACAATAAAGTAAGCCCTACTTTTCAAGGCGTTAGTTTGGTATTGTTCTAGTAACTTTAATGCCAGTTGTCCAAACTCATACCCAGCATCAATATCTCCCATCAAACCACAAAGAATCACTGCGTAGTCTGCATAGGAAAAAATAGCAATAGATGAATTGCCAAATTGGATAGCCATCTCCACTTGCTTGGATGTAAGTAGTGGTAACAGTGTCGGTTTAGCAATGTACGCAGGGGACACCAATGTAGTCATAATTTGCATAGCTGCTAGCTGATGCGGATCGCTCATTACAGGTAAATCCAGCAAGCTAATGGGTGTGCGCCCCATCCATAATTGTTTTGTCTGTTGGGCTGCTGTGCCAATATCTGCCGTAGTTGGCTGATCGGGAAATTCCACACCGAGTAATTTCAATCCTTGTAACCCAGTTTCAACGGCTTTGGCAAATTGACCTTGCGACCGGAATGCCATCATTCGGACTTCATAGACTTTGATGCTATCTAGCAAAGAAGTAGCAGATTGCAACACCACCTCACCCCATGTAGCTAGCTTGTCAAAGTCTGTATTCAAGCAAGCAGCTTCTAAACGCTCATTATGCAGATTTAAGGTTAATTGGTAATGTTCCCTCCAAGCATCGGCGGATAGTAAATCAATACCTTGGGTGCAATATTTCACAGCAGCATTATAGGCGATCGCACTTTTGGCTTTGCGCCCCGCCAGCAAATTCAGTTGAGCTAATTCCAGTTGTTTCTCAGGCTGAGTGATTAAATCAATGCCAATATTCAGGTGATTGACAATTTCAAAGATATATGTATCTAGTTGAGTTGTAGGTGTGTTCGTGTGCAATAATTGACCAATCGCCAAATGAGTCGCTTGTTTTTGGTCTTGGGGAATTAAACAATAAGCAGCTTGTTGGACGCGATCGTGCAGAAAGCGATAAGCAACATTTTCGATATTGTTAGTTTGAACTTCTTGCTCATCACTGAGATAAAACTTATAAACTTGACTTTGCGGTAAAATCAATCCTTCCTGCAAAACCTGCCACAAAGCATCTGCTACTGTCTGGGGTGGCTGTTGGGAAACAACTGCTAAAGTAGTTAAATCAAAAGAGTTACCAATACAAGCAGCTAACTTCAGAATATTTTGCGAATCAAGAGGCAATTTTTGTAACTGAGTAGCCATAAATTCCACTACATCATCAGTCACAGATAGCGCATTAACTTGAGCAAAATCACATTCCCAGTAACCTTGCTGGCGATCAAATGTGATTTGTTTATCTTCGTATAAAGCCTTGAGAAACTGGGTAATAAAAAAGGGATTACCTTTAGTTTTGCGATTGATTAATTCTGTTAAAGGAAGTGATCGCTCAGTGGGACAATGCAAAGTATCAGCAACTAACTGATTGGTATCACTTAAGGAAAGGGGTGCAAGAGTAATAGTATTAACAGCCTTACCTGCTTTCTTGAGTTCCTCTACTGTCAATATAAATGGATGTGCGGCTGACACTTCATTATCTCGATAAGCACCCAACAACAGCAGATAGTTTTGGTCTTCCATTAGCAGTTTAATTAACTGTAGCGAAGCCAAATCTGCCCACTGTAAATCATCCAAAAACATCACCAAAGGATGTTCCTTTGTGGTGAACACTGCAATAAAGTTTTGAAACAGTAAATTAAACCGATTTTGCACCGCAGTTCCTGATAGTTCTGGTACAGGCGGTTGTTTACCAATTACCTGTTCTAATTCGGGAATTACCTCAATCAAAACTTGTCCGTTGTCTCCGACAACTTGCAAAATTTTATTGCGCCATTCTACTAATTTTGCGTCTGATTCTGACAACAGTTGTGCGATTAAGTCACGTAAAGCTTGCACAAAAGCCGATAAAGGAATATTCCGATTGAATTGGTCAAACTTACCTTTGATAAAATAACCCTGTTGACGGGTAATTGGTTTGTGGACTTCATTCACCACAGCAGTTTTCCCAATCCCGGAAAATCCAGCAACTAGCATGATTTCTGATGTGCCTTGAGCCACCCGCTCAAATGCTTGCAGCAAAGTGCTAACTTCTCCTGCTCTACCATATAATTTTTCTGGAATCAGGAAGCGATCGCACACATCCCACTGAGCGATTTCAAAATCTTTAATTCTTCCTGTATCTTGGAGTTGAGCTAAACAAAGTTCTAAATCATGCTTTAATCCCAAGGCACTTTGATATCTATCTTCGGCATTTTTTGCCAGCAGTTTCATCACCATATCTGCAACTACTTGCGGAATTTCCTCCCTGTTCCCTAATGCTGCAGGTATTTTCGCCAGATGACAATGCACCAACTCCATTGGATCATCACAATTAAATGGTAACTCTCCGGTTAACATTTCATACAATGTTACACCCAGAGAATAATAATCGCTGCGGTAGTCAATACCTCGATTCATTCTGCCTGTTTGTTCTGGAGAAATATAAGCAAGAGTTCCTTCTAAAACATTTAAACTTTTAATTTCTTGGGTTTCTTTGGGTAGTAATGAAGCAATACTAAAGTCAATAACTAGAATTTGCTGATACTCAGGATTAATTAAAATATTTGCTGGTTTAATATCTTTATGAATAATGCGATGTTCGTGTAAATCGTGAAGAATCTGTGATAATTGAATAGCAATATTTAAAACTTCTGCTAAAGAGATATTTGATGTTTTAATGTATTCTCTTAAAGAAATTTCTCCGGTATCTGCCATCACCAAAATATAACCATTGCCATAGGTTTCTAAGGATAAGGGATGAATAATTCCAGCAATGTTGAGATTTTTACTGATTGTATATTGATGGCGAAATTGTAGTAATTCGTTAAAACTAGGATACTCTGAGTTCAGCAGTTTAATCACGACTGCAAGTTGGTCTAATTGGCGGATAGCTCGATATACATTGGTTCTAGCGCCAGCATACAGTTGAGAGCTAATTTCATATCCTGCAATGATGGGAGTAGAGTTCACGGTTTCCATCTATACATAACCTAATTTGGCTTTTCCTTAGTTTCATTGAAAGCGGCGGGAAACTCCATCCCCTTGTTGGTTAAGAGGGACAGCCGTCCCGCCGCTTGGGGCGGCATGGGGCATGGGGAAGAAACTACCGATTCCCCATGCCCAAAAACTCCATCTCCTTGTTGGTGGAGTTTTTTATTAGTATTCCCATCAACCTGATGTTGAATAACGCTATCAACAGGAATTGATAGTTGAATCTGCTTGGGTAGCTTGCTGACTGGAAAGTGCTGAGTTGCGAGTCAAAATTCCGGCAGATATACCACTTAAAAAAGCAGTGCGTAAAGCCCAAAATGTTAAAAAAGTTTAAAGAATGGTAATCCAGCCTAGACTTAGGGTGGAACTGATTAGAGGAATTTCTGTCTCACCTTTTAAAATTCCTCACCAAAACGCTACCAGTACAGATAAAAAGTCAGCTGATTGTGATTTTTCCAGAACACCACAAGCATCGTAAGAAGCGTTTGAGTTTAGAAGGAGCGATCGCATTTCTAATTATTGAAGTAATTCTTTGTTATTAGACACATTATTCCTGTAAAATCAGGATGAGTTTTCAATATATTTAAAACATACGGATGCTGGCTGATGAATAATCTCCCAACTCAATCTGATGATTACTTTAAAAAAAATTGGGTAAGTTATGAAAAGGTTTTAACTAATAATTATATGGAACACCAAGAAATTGCTGGTGTTTTGCATAAATTACTAACCGATTATTTTCAAAAACCATTTTCTTTACTTGAACTGGGATGTGGTGATGCTAGTTTAACAGTTCAAGCTTTATTAGATACTAATATTACCGACTATACGGGAATTGACTTATCGGCAACAGCTTTGGCAATTGCCCAACGCAATATGGCACAAATTCAGTGTAGACAAACTTTCATTCAAGACGATATATCTACAGTGCTTGAGGAACTAGCTGCAAGTCAAAAGCAAAGTTTTGATGTAATTATGAGTTCTTTTGTTGTACATCACCTCAATCTTGCACAAAAAGATAGGCTTATAGAGCAAATATCTCATCTCCTGAAAAATCAAGGTATATTTATTTTGATTGACATAGTGCGTCAAGAAGAGGAAACCCAAGAACAGTATTGTCAGCGCTACTCAGAAAATATGCATCAAAATTGGACAGAATTGTCGTCTCAAGATATATCGATAATTGAAAATCATGTGTATAAATATGATTTCCCCGAAACTCAAGCTACTTTGTATCGACTTGCACAAAAGCACAATTTTATCCGCCTTGAATGCCTGTACAAAGATACTTCTAATACTGCACAATTTTTGTGCATATACAACTAATTTTGCTGGAGTTTTCAGAAGCAACAAACCTATCCATCTATCAAAATTATTGGCTCAAAAATGACACCATATACACCAATATTAAAAAACATATTTCAACAGCTAAATAATATGCTTCAGCCACCAACTCAAGCGCAGGAGAATAGCTAACAGTGAATTATTGGTTAATGAAATCAGAGCCAGAAGTTTATAGTATTACTGACCTACAACAGCAAGGCGAAACTATCTGGGATGGCGTTCGCAATTATCAAGCTCGTAACTTTCTGCGCCAAATGCAACCAGGAGATTTAGCTTTTTTCTATCATTCCAACACTAATCCTCCTGGTATTGCTGGATTAATGCGTGTAGTAAAAACGGGTATTGCCGATCCCACACAGTTTGACCCCAATAGTACTTACTACGACCCAAAATCAAGTCTCGAATCTCCTCGTTGGCAAACAGTTGTAGTAGAATTCGTGGAAACTTTTTCTTATCCTATCTTGTTGTCAACGCTAAAAGAGGAATTTAGCGCTGAAGAATTAATGGTGGTGAGAACAGGAAATCGATTATCAGTGATGCCTGTCTCATTAGCAGTGGCTCATAAGATTCTGGCGATGCGGTTTTCATCTCCAACAAATAATTATGAACTATTGGGTAACCGAAAGTTATAGATTAATTTGTATTTTATGAACTACCCGCCCTTCAACGAAGTAAGGGCGGGTAGTTCATAAAAAGATTATTGCGTTCTGGCGACGATATAATCCGCGATCGCCATTAGCGGTTGTGCCCGATTTCCAAAACTAGCAAGTTCAGCTTTGGCTAGATGCACTAATTCTTGACTTTTGCGTTTTGATTCCTCAATTCCCCATAAACTGGGATAAGTTACTTTTTGTACTTTTTGGTCTTTTCCTGGAGTTTTGCCTAATTCTTCCTGAGTTCCGGTGATATCAAGCAGATCATCAACTATTTGAAAAGCTAGACCAATATGATGAGCATAAACAGAAAGTCGTTGCAAAACAGCATCACTCGCTCCTGTTAACAGCGCCCCTGAAAGAACTGAGGTTTCTAACAACGCTCCAGTTTTATGAGTATGAATATAGTCGAGGGTTTTGATGTCAATATTCTCTAGCCCCTCAGATTGCAAATCTGCAACTTGGCCGCCGACTAAACCTGCTGCACTCATAGTATGACTTAACTTAGTCACGACTTGTAACAGATGATGAGCGGGAACTTTTTTTGTTTGCCCAATTAAAAACTCAAAAGCGTAAGCTAAAAGTGCATCTCCAGCTAAAATGGCAATGTTTTCGCCATAAACCTTATGGTTAGTTAACCTACCTCGCCGATAGTCGTCGTTATCCATAGCGGGTAAATCATCATGGATCAGAGAAAAGGTATGACACATTTCTAAAGCACAGGCGGTAGGCATAGCCATCTCTAATGTGCCACCGCAAAGTTCGCAACTTGCTAAACACAAAATGGGGCGTAGGCGTTTTCCTCCAGCTAATAGAGAATAACGCATAGACTCATACAGAATTTCTGGATAAGTTACAGTAATTGAACGCTCAAGTTCTGCATCCACTAAAGCTCGCCGCTCTGATAAATAAGCTTTTAAATTAAAACTAGTCTCTGTAGTAGTTTGCATTGATAGGCTGTTTTTGAGCAGGGTAGGCAGGAGAGGTAAAAAAGCAATTTCAAAAATTAGCGCAATGGTATTAGCGTCCGATTTCTACATCTTCGAGAATGCCAAGTGCATCAGGGACAAGAACTGCTGCCGAATAGTAAGCAGTAACAAGGTAGGAAATGATCGCCTTTTCGTTGATACCCATGAAGCGGACAGACAAGCTTGGTTGATATTCGTCTGGGATACCAGTTTGATGTAAACCGATTACGCCTTGGTCTTGCTCCCCAGTGCGGAGTATCAGGATAGAACTGGTCTGATTCTTAGTAATCGGGATTTTATTACAGGGAAGAATCGGGACATTGCGCCAGGTAATTATCTTACTCCCATCGATGTCAATGGTTGATGGATAGATGCCTCGGTAGTTACACTGCCGACAGAATGCTGCGATCGCACGGGGGTGAGCCAGGAAGAATTTCGACTTCCGCCGCCGCGTGACTAGTTCATCCAGATCATCCGGAGTAGGGGGGCCAGTACGGCTGTAGATGCGTTGTTTGAAGTCAGCATTGTGCAGCAACCCAAATTCGCGGTTGTTGATCAATTCGTATTCTTGACGTTCCCGTAATGCCTCGACAGTCAGCCGCAATTGTTCTTGGGTCTGGTTGTAAGGTTCGTTGTACAAATCCGCAACACGAGTACTGACTCGCAACACAGTCTGAGCAATGCTTAATTCATATTCACGGGGTGAGAGTTCGTAGTCAACAAATGTTTGTGGTAAAGTCGTCTCTGTAGGATGAGCGCAGGACAAAGCAATTAAAGCTTCTCCGTACTTATTTTGGGGTTTTGCGGCACGAATCCGAAATTGCTGCACTTGAGCCTGCAATCCTGGGGACTGATTGAGCAGTTCTGCAAATGCCTGTTGTGGTAGTGCCAATACTGTGCATTGGGTTACAGCTTTAATTGTGAACTTCCAATTGCTTTGTGACCCCAGCAACACCTGTTCGCCAAAATAAGCACCGTCAGCCAACATATCCAAGAAAGGCGGCTCGTCATACTTGCCCACACCAATCTTGTTCACCTTGCCATGAGCGATCGCATACAGCTGATTGGCTGGCTGACCTGACTGTACTATAGTCTCACCAGGCGCAAACTCCTGCTGCACAAATCGACTTGCCAGTGCATTCAACACATCAGTGTCGTCAAAATCTCGCAGCAATGGCAATTCAGTTAGTTTCTGGGGAATTACCTGTACTTCAGCTCCAGTGTTGGCAAAACTCAACCGCCCATCACCCACAGTATAGGTCAATCGCCGATTTAAACGATAAGTGCCACCCTTCGTCTGTACCCACGGCAACATCTTCAACAACCAACGTGGGGTAATCTCCTGCGTCTGTGGTGCAGATTTGGTTGTTTTAGACAAATTACGTGCAGCATCTTTGCTCAAGCTTAGTTGAGATTGTCTATCCTCAACTGAGCTATTCGATTCCAGAAAATCCGTCATTACCTCATCCTCTAGTTAACGTCAGTTCGGGTTAAGGAGTTTGATTTAACGTTAAACGCCTGAAACAGTGCAAGCACGTTGACATATCCTAGAATTCAGCAACGGTGTAATAAGGGTTTCAGCTTATCCCGAACTCAGGTTAGTTACTCATTCAAGTACATCAAGAGCGCTGAGTAAAAGAGGACAGGGAGACGAGGGGGATAGGGAGATAATTCTTCACTTCTGCCTCCTGCTTCCTGCCTTCTAACTCAGCACTCCTAATCTTTAGCGTCCGATTTCCACATCTTCAAGGATGCCAAGTGCATCAGGAGTGAGGACAGCTGCAGAGTAGTAGGCGGTAACTAGGTAAGAGATGATTGCCTTTTCATCAATACCCATGAAGCGGACAGACAAGCTTGGTTGATATTCATCAGGAATACCAGTTTGATGTAAACCGATCACGCCTTGTTTTTCTAAACCTGTGCGGAGCAAAAGAACGGAACTAGTGCGGTTATTGGTGATGGGAATTTTGTTGGAAGGAAAGATAGGTACACCGCGCCAAGCTGTAACTTGATTGCCATTGATATCAACACTTTGGGGATAAATACCTAGGCGATTGGCTTCCCGACCGAAGGCTGCGATCGTCCGAGGGTGAGCGAGGAAAAATGCCGGCTCTTTCCATACCGTCGTCAATAGCTCGTCTAGGTCGTCGGGTGTAGGTGCGCCAGTGCGACTGTAAATGCGCTGTTTGAGATCGGCGTTGTGCAGCAATCCGAATTCGCGGTTGTTGAGCAACTCATATTCTTGACGTTCCCGTAATGCCTCGATAGTTAGCCGCAGTTGTTCTTCTGTTTGGTTGTAGGGTTCGTTGTAGAGGTCGGCAACTCGGCTACTGACTCGCAATATCGTTTGAGCGATGCTCAATTCATATTCGCGGGGTGCAAGTTCGTAATCAGCAAAGGTTCCTGCCAATGTAGCTTCTTGGGGATGATTGGTTGCCAGCTCAATAGCAGCTTCACCTTCAGGAGTTTGTGGCTGGTTCAGGCGGGTGCGGTACTGTTCAACATGAGTACGCAAGGCCTCAGACTGTCCGATTAGTCTCTCAAACGCCTGTTGGGGCAATGACAAAACTATGGTTCTGGTGACTGCCTTGAGGGTATACTGCCAGGTATCATCTGACTGGGCTATCGCTTCATCACCAAAATGGTCGCCGTCGGCTAGGACATCATAGACGATCTGCTCGTCATACTTGCCAATACCAATTTTGTTCACCTTACCACGAGCAATTAGAATCACGCGATCGGCTGGCTGGCCAATCTCAACGATGACATCGTCTGGGGCGTACTCTTGCTGTTGAAATTGGCTGGCTAAGGCTGTCAGGACATCAACTTCACCAAATCCGCGCAGCAAGGGCAATTCAGTCAGTTCTTGGGGAATTACCTGCACTGTTGCTCCAGTATTGGTGAAACTGATCCGCCCATCACCTACGGTGTAACTCAAGCGACGGTTAACTCGAAAAGTACCACCTTTGGTCTGCACCCACGGTAACAACTTCAATAACCACCGGGATGTAATTTCCTGGGTCTGCGGTGCAGATTTGGCTGTTGTCGCCAAATTACGCGCCGCCGCCGTACTCAATGTTAACTGGGGCTGCTGATTTTCTGCATCAATATTGCGATCGCTAGAATAAGTCACAATTCCATCCTCTACTTTTTAGTTACTAGAAAAAACCAAGTTCTGACAATCTTTCCCAAAGGAAACTCGATTGCGCTAATCTTTTGTGCTGAACAACGAGCTGATTTTGGTACCCAAAGTACCTAACCCTGTGGGGCCATTCAGTAAGTTCTGCAATACTGGCTGAACATTAATTTGAGTTGTTTGCTGACCGATATTTGTATTTGGTCTAATTTGGCTCGCTGCAGTGCCTAAGCCTGTGGGGACTGGGAGTAACCGTTTTTCTGTGGAATTATTCCGCAATTCAAATTCCTTATAGCGGTCTACTGCTTGATGCCATTTGAGTACCCCACACATCCACTGCTCTAGTCTCTTAACGTATCCGTACAGTTTCTCACGGGTATTTGTATCTAAGCCGAAATCATCACATAAAATAGGGAGTTCAGTCGCCACAACATGTTCAAACTCCACAGCACGGGAGGTCATCAGGTCGTTAACAACTGCGACAGCATGGGGGATATCGCAGTTGAGGAAATTCTGCACCACTAGCACACCATTATTAATCTCTCCTTCAAATTCGATTTCTTTCTGGTAAGAGAAAATATCGTTCGTTAAACAGGCGAAGTCAGCAGCTGAGTTATCAATTGCCTGCATGGTTCGGGTAGCGAATATCTCTGGTGGAATGTCGTCTCCTTGGAAGAGTCGAGACAGGCTCATGGTGAGATCGGAGCCAAAGGTCTTACGGCGCATTTCCACATAATCGATGGGGTCAGGAATGCGATTTTGCGTCTGGTTCGCTAGTTCCCATAACCAACTGTCCGTCATACTCTCGATCGCACGGCGGAAGAGACGACGATTATTTGGTGTCATCGGCCCAGCCGTCCGCAGCCAAATATCTGCTAAACCACGTTCTACTGGGTTGGTTGGTTCGGGAGGGGGACTATCATCCAAAGGCATAAAGGCCGATAGTCTAGCATTGAAGATTTTCGCCCCTGCCATGTTGCGGCTATAACCATAAAGTGCGGGGAAGTAGTCATCGGCATAGGTTCCCCAAACCAACCAACAAGCCGTTATATTCAACTCAGCACTAGATCCATTGGGATGAATATAAGCACCGCATAAAGCTACGTCTGCTACATCAAATTTGTGGTCATCCCAGATATAAATACTGGGCATCCCTGGCAGTGTGTCCAGCATTCCCATTTGCCGCGCCCATTCTTTAGAGTGCCGCCGAGCCTCTTGTAGATGGGGATTCAAACTGGTAGAGAAGGGCATATAAAACTGCGGCAGAGTTACTGGCCCTACAGGCTGGTAGGGAACATGGGTAAAGCTTTGGAAGCGTTTTAGTCCCAAACTATCGTATAAAGCTCCGAGACGAGCTGCTGATGTACCTAGTCCAGTGGGGCCACCTAAAAACCAGCTTCCTATAGAAGATTTATCTGATGTCTGGTTCATGTAGCGGCTCGATCGCATATGCCACTCATGACCCCCCGATTGCCAGTCCTGAAGTCCTTTGGCATATAAAACTACTTTCAGCCGCTCATCAGGAGTCAGACTATATTCCTCGAATAAGGAAGGAAGCTCTGTGACAAAGGTGTTCTCGAACTGTTGCACCCGAGAGGTGAGTAAGTCGTTAGTGAGGTTGGCCGCCTCTTGGGTACTCACATTGAGGAATCTTTCTAAGACTAGGATACAGTTAGCATTTTCCCCTTCTTCTTCCACTTCTCTTTGGTAGGAGAAGATGTCATTTCGTAGATGTACCCCGTCAGAAAAGGTATCTTTGAGCACGCGCAAGGGTCGAGTAGGGGCGATCGCAGCCGGAATTTCTGCCCTCACCGCGTGTTCTACTAGATTAGCTGACCAAGGTGCTCCTCCCACCTTACGACGCATTTCTATGTACTCAATGGGGTTAGCGACTCGATCCTGGCTAATATTAGCGAGTTCCCAGAGAGATTCTTTGAGAAGATTGATAGTACTCTCAGAAAATCGGATTACCCAGTCTTGGGAGGCATTAGGGATGGTGCGATTCCAAAGGTCTACTAAACCCTTTTCTACAGCATTGCTAGGTTCTAGCGATGGTTGTTGGGGCTGCACAGGCATAAACGCTGGTAGTCTATTGAGGTACTTCTTCGCCCCGTTCATATCTTGAGTACGCTTATAAAGCTCAAGAAAGTGATCGTCAAAGAAAAATACCCAAACATACCAGTCAGTTACCAGATTGAGCATAGACTCATCGGCATCTGGATGGGTATAGGCGCACAATAGGGCATAGTCATGAGCATCAAACTTGCGCTCATCCCAAATTCCATAATCTTCTGATTCCTCTGACCCGCCCAAAATTCCCATTTCATAAGCCCAAGCTTTAGAATGTACCCGTGCTGCTTCCAGATTTGGGTTCAGTCGTGCAGGCCAAGGTACATAAAAACTTGGCAAATCAAAAGGTTGCTTACTTGAAGTCATTGTTTATTTAAACGTATTAATTTCATCTCACTGTCATGATTTAATTCGTCTTGATTTATTGAATATTTTTTGGCAAATCTCTTTTGCACAGGTGTTACCCCACCACTACACATTTATTGAACTTGCCGTTGTTATGTGGATATATTTAGCATGATTTGTGGTCTTAAAATTAGCGGATTTTCACAATGAATGTGGGTTTAGTTAAGACTCAAGACAAGTCAGCACAAAGTTTTACAACACCAGGCAGTACCAGGCATTGATTGGGGTAAGCTACTATTGCAGTTGCTTATATAATTGCTGAAAATTAACGTCTAGCTTGAATAGTGGCGTGCATGGGGTTAATCCAAAATCCAAAATCCAAAATTTAAAATCCAAAATTGCTTGACTTCTTGATTCTAAGATTTCAGATTTGTCATCACAATACAAGGACAGTTAAGACAGTTAAGCAACATTTAATTAAAATTCCAGTATTTGGCAGCTAAATTGTGACGAGTAAAAACTTGTTTTAGTGCGCTTATACAAATATTTATTCAATTCCAATTATTATTATTTCTCTGCCGCCTTGAATTTTTCCGTTCGCCAATGTCTAGGCTCCACGATAGCAGCGATCGCTCTTTGCAAAACTCATACCAATTCAAATAATTTTTGCGACACATCAATATAATCTAAAGGGCAAGGCACTATCCATTGGTGTCAACTTAAGCTAAAAGCTATCTAGGGCGGGCGTTGTAGAAATACCTCGCGCCCTCATCCCCTCACCCCTTCTCCCGCGGGAGAAGGGGAATTAAATCTCTTGCTCCCCTCTCCTGGTGGGAGAGGGGCTGGGGGTGAGGGCAGAACGTTGTCGCCAAGCGGGTTTCACGTTAAATTGACACAGGTGGGCATTGCCTTGCCCCTACAATCTGTCACAATACTTGTCGGTTAAGGGGAAAAGGGGCAAGAAAAAACCTTTAACCTTTACCCTTTAACCTTTTCCCCAAAGTGATTGTCTATTTTTTAAGTTGGAAGTCCCTAATCCCTGTAATTCTTACTATGTAAAGCTTAAATAGTATAAATACTGAAATAGTGCGCCATGTTTGCTGAAATAAATACACAAAAATACGGATGTCGTTCCTCAGTAATTCCCGTATTTTCAAGCAACATAAGTACAAACCCTGCTTTTTCTATAATCATTCTAATGGTATCTTTTATCATCCTGATGAGTGCACTCGCACTTCTAATGAAGCCGATAGCTAAAAGCTACATTCGCAAATACAAGCGATATCGCTTAATTAAACGCAGAAGGGAGCAATTTTATAAAGAATTGAGATATTTAATGGCAGAGAGATAATCACTGAACATCATTAATTGGATTAATTCTCTAGAATACTACTCATAGACTTGTGGGAGTTAGGAGAATGATTTGCTGTGTTTGGAGCGATCGCACATCTGCTAAACTCGCATCCACTGACTGCAAAATTTGCGCTGTTGTTTGATTTCCATCACAGGCGAGGAGAAACTGCCACTCGGCATCATTTAAACGCACAATCTGATAGTCTTGATTAAAGAATTGTTGGCTATCTCGCCATCCCTGAATGCAAGGACTCGGTTCTGGGATTGCAGACATCAGTTTGGCATCGGATGTCCAATTTTCTCTATGAATGGGACTGCGTCCTAAGAAAAACTCGTAGTGGGTAATTGCTTGCGGATCGAGGATCTCAATTAACCGATAGCGTTGGCGATCGCTTAAATTTTGAGAACGTTCAATCAATCCCGGCGCTTGACCAATCAATCGTTCTAAATTCCAAATATGGGGATTAGAAAAGCCGAGAAACTCCAACCCCGACGCATCAATTAACTCAAACACTGTATTGATGTTGTAATCAATTTCCTGGGGATGGACATACATATCTGCAAAGTAGCCATCGCGTTGATTTTCCCAAGACCAGCGTTCCTGTTCGCGCTGGCGGAGGCGGTTATTTTCTGGTAAAGCAGCAAATATTTGTCTGCCCACTGCTACGCCATCAGTGTAATCACCTCGTTGATCGCCTTGCAAAAGTGCGATCGCCTCTTGCATTAATTTAATTTCCCAACGCCCCAGTTCACCATACACAAATATATGCATGATTCCACCAGGCGATAGCTTTTTCGCTAAGGCTTGAATCCCGCGAATGGGGTCAGGGGTATGGTGCAGAACTCCCACACAGTTAATTAAATCAAATTCACCCGGAAGCTGCTCCACATCAAACAAACTCAGATGATGAAATTCTACCCTGGTTGCCCCTGATTTTTGACAGCGCTCTTGAGCTACAGCTAATGCGCCAGCACTCAAATCAATGCCTACAATCGCCGCATCCGGATTGAGATGGACTAAGTATTCTGTTCCCACCCCCGTACCACACCCAGCATCGAGGATGCGGACATTGTTCCGTGAGGGTTTTTGTCCGGTACAAAAGTTATACGCTGTCAGCCAATTCCAGCGCCAGTTATAACCAGGAGGCGGTTCATCTAATAACGGTTCTGGAGGGAAGGGATAGGTATTGTAGAGTTTAGCGACTGCGGCACTAATTGCTTGGGAATCTGACATTGGGTGAGAAAATTAATTTGTCATACAGTTTAATTATCCATTTCCTGAAGATGCGATCGCATAATTCTAGGAAGATTATTTTTCTCCCCGCTGAAACTTCGTTGTCATTTCTAAGCGAGATAAGGCACTAGTAGCGGATTCACGCACATAGGAATCGGTTGATTCATTCTCAATTAGGGATTGTAAAACCTCCACACCTCGACTATCGCCAATTGAACCAAGAGCATTCACAATCGAGATTCCTAGCGCTGGGTTATCTGTAGTTTGTAATGCTTCAATTAAAACATCAACCACAGGAGAACCAATTTCACCTAGCGCCATCACAGCAGCAATATGGACTACGGGATTGGGGTCATCCAGAGCAGTTTTTAAACCCTGTACGCCTTCAGCAGCAAAGGGAACATCAGGGTGATTAATAGCAACTTGCGCCAGTGCTTTGGCGGCACTACCACGAACGGTAACATTATCACTATTGAGTAAGGCTTCTACTAACGGTGTCACTGCATCAGGGCCAATCGCACCTAAGGCTTTCACAGCAGCCCGTCGATAAGTGGTATCCTCTTCATCGAGAATACTCATCAACCGGGGAATAGTTGTTTCATCAGGATTTTCCGCCAATTCCCACATTGCTTGGTCGCGGAGGTGGGGGTTGGGGTGTTTTAGTTGTTGGAATAGTTCTTCTGTTGTTGGCATTGTTTTTAAAAGAAAAATTAGGCTGTGATTTCTTGATTTTTCAGGGTGCTTGAGGCTTTAGCGGCAATTAGCCAATCACTATCTTGTGCTGCTTGTTTATGTTCGCTGATATCACCCAGTTTTTCTAGTGCCATCAATGTGGCATACTTCAGATCCCATATTTTGGTTTCTAGACAGGCTTTCAGTTCGGGAATCGCTTTTGGATCTCCGAGTTCAGCGAGTGCGATCGCAGCTGCTGCTCGTGATTTTTGAAATTGTGGTTGTTTGTTATGCAAGCCTTCTACTATTAAATCGTAGGCTGGGGTATGTTTTAACCAACCAAACAACTTAATTACATGAAAATGAGCGCCATAATCATTATTTGCTTCTGCGGCATAAGTAGCAAATAAAGCCTCAGGAGCAGCATCGGCGTAATGCTCCAAAATGGTTTTAGTTGCTAAATAACAGCGTCCAAAGTCAGTTTCGTACAAGCCGCGAATTAAAATTTCCAACGTGGGGAGGCGATCGTAACGATGGACTAAATTCAAATCCTGGGGATGGTCGTATAATGTCTGCTCTAAATAGGGTTGAATTTTAGCAAAAGTAATTGCCCCCTCAGAGATTCCCGTTTCTGCTAATGTGCGAATGCCTCGCAGCCGAAAAACTAGGGATACAGGACATTTGGCAATATCAGGAATTGCATCATAGTAACGTGCATCCATCAAATCTTGGATAGATAACCGCCTTCCTAAAACATTTGGATGCTGCAATATCTGCACCACTTTTGCCATTTGGGAATAGTCGCCAGTTAAGCGACAAACTGCGGCGATCGCAGCACTAGCTGTAGGTGGATCGCTGTCATTCACAAATTTGCGAATGCGTTCTAGGGCAGGTTGATAATTAAACTTGGTTAATGTATGGATAATTACTCGATAGGTTTGTCCTGGCTTCTCCAGTAATTGCGCCACATCCTCTAATATATCCGGGTCTTGAGTCCCTATTTCCCCAATTGCCCAGGCCGCATTTTCCACGGTGTAGCAGTCTTCATCAAACAGACAGGTACGGATCACTGGTAAAGCTGACTCAGCTTGCAATCGCCCTAAAGTCTCTACCGACTTGCGGCGGACAATGCGATTATCCAACGAGGGGTCAGTTTGCTGCACCGCACGGATGAGGGCGTTAATTGAGCGTTCTGTAGGAAAGTTGACTAAATGAGAAGCCGCAATATAGCGCGAATCGTTCTCGCTCAATTGGTCTTGAGGTGTATCCAAAAGAGCGATCGCCTGGTCTTCTGTGAGATTAAAGAAATTAAAAAAGCGTTTATCCATAATATATAAATGTTAGCTGTTAGTGGTTCAGCCTTCAGCAAATATTCTTTAGTTCTGTAAAGGTTGGTAATGGGTAATGGGTAATGGGTAATGGGAAAGAAAAATAGAGTTTAACAATACCAATTACCAGTTCTCAATATCCAAACCAACCATATGGTCAGTAATTAGCCAGACTTGATATGAATCACCAATGACCAATTACCAATGACCAATTACCAATTAGCAATTACCAATAACAAAACAAACCCAGAGATTCTTTACCATTACTCAACCTTATCAGGCAAAGCAAAGAGCGAAGAACCTCTAGGTTTGTAGGGTCATCACATACCCTCGTTACTCAATAACAAGAGTGGCAATTAACTAGGAGAGAGAGTTAATAGCGTAGTCTAGTAAAGCATTGTATTCAGTCAATGCTTGAGCAGACATATCACGAGGTGCACAACCACGGTTACGAGCAAAGCTTAAAGCTTCAACATAAGGAGCAGTAGGTAAGCCTAAAGCGCGATAAACTTCACGTTGTCCAGCAATACCCCACTCATCCAATGGGCCTGTACCACCAACAACCAAGGAGTATTGGATGAGGCGCAGGTAGTGTTTGATGTCACGAGCGCACTTAGCTTTGAAGGTATCGGTGGAGTTAGCTTCTCCAGCATTGTTCAAGTAAGGATACTTCTTGATACAAGCGTTGTAAGCTTCGGTTGCAACTGCATCAATGTTGTTAGCTAGCTTTTCAGCAGCTTCTAAACGAGCAGCTGCGCGTTGGATAGAACCTTGTACGGATTCTAAATCAGAGGTGCTGGGGAAACGACCTGCGGCATCTGCTGCTGCAATTACGGTGGTAACAACTGATTTCATTTCTTAAATCTCCCAAAAGGCTTTTTATTTAAACTGTGTTGGATGTCAATCTGTTGAGTGAATTGCAAGTGGCAATGAATTAGCTCAAAGCAGAGATTACGCGATCGAAGTAGCTAGAAGCTTCAGCAACTAAGCTAGCGCAACGATCTTCAACAACGGGGGTTCCCATCTTACGCAATTTGGCACCAGCACGAGCTTCGCTGGGAGTATCTTGAATGTGAGCAGCAGCTTGAGCCTTCATGATTTGAACGGCACGTACTGTAGAGGTGGTGGGTACGCCTAGAGCAGCATAGGTTTCTTTCAAACCGTTTAAGCAACGATCATCTAGAACTGAAGCGTCACCAGCTAATAGAGCGTAGGTTACATAGCGTAAGATGATTTCTGCATCGCGTAAGCAAGCAGCCATACGACGGTTAGGATAGCAGTTACCACCAGCTTGGATTAAACCTTGGTTTTCGCAGATCATTCCAGCTACAGCATCAGAAACCATGCAGCTAGCGTTGCTTGCGATCGCATTTACAGCATCCAAACGTCTGTTACCACTAGCAACGAAGGCTCTCAGAGCAGCAATATCAGATACGGTAGAGGTGCTAGCATCTGCTGAAACTACAGCTCTAGAAAAAGCATCAAGCATTTCGCTCTCCTTAAAAATTCGGTTTTCTCTGAAACTTGATTGCCTGTTCTCTGAACAAGACAATATAGAACATAAAAGATGAAACCTATCCCAGTCTCAGTTATGAGAAACTAAGTAACAATCCTTAACAAAAAATCCCCAACCCTGACTGGGGATTGGGGATTGGGGATTGGGGATTGGGGATTGGGGACTGGGGATTGGGGATTGGGGACTGGGGATTGGGGACTGGGGACTGGGGATTGGGGATTGGGAGTGAATAAGAAATAAGTTGTAATTAATTTTATGGGGTGAGCTGCCTTACGGATGAGCTGCACTAAAACGAACTATTTATAAATGGCATTAAAAAAAAGAGCAGGCTTGCAGTCTAATCTAGACAAGCCTTTGCATATCCTTTTGTTCCTATTTGTGCTGTGGGAAACTCACAAATATTCCCAGTTAGCTACGCCTGCTTGAGAAGATGCTTGATCATGTTGTCTTTGACCATTAACTGGCGCATTACTTCTAAAAGCAACTTTTGCGATTCTTCCTGGTTTAAGCTCTTAATTTGCTCTTCGTAAACTTTGAGGTTGAATTTCTGCTCTAAGTTCAGATCCATTGGGATGTCCATTATGTTTACTCTCCGGTGTTTTGCAACATTAGCTTGATCTATAATCCTAGACTTAGGTTAACAAAAGTTACGCCTGCTTGACAAGTGGACGGTTTTAGACGATAGCGAATAAACCCTATCATGTTACTCATGGGGATTGAACAACAAAACGACTTTCGGGTAATAGGATGTGCGATCGCATTTGTCCTGCTGCTCCTTGTTCCAGATTTCTTGTCTCAAAACTATGACAAAGTAGGGCTTTGAGTCCTCTACCAATTGGTGGTAAGCCTGGGTGGAAATTTAACATCATCAGCCAATGATGCATAACACTTTTGGGAGATTGCAGATATCTCATACCATTTTGAATTTTAGATTTTGCATACTCCTGCAAAGAAGCAAGCTACGCGAACGCAAAATCTAAAATCTAAAATTATTCGGTCAGAATTCTGTCAATCTATCTATAGATTTATGCATAGAATTAAAAAGTTTAAAAAACGGTAGATTGCTAATTAATCTACCGTTATGGATGTCACAATTAATTTTGAGTATTTATTTTTCCACTGGTGTGAGTTTTAAAGGATACAATGGCTCTGAACCATTTAATTGCCAAATTCTAAATACTAATACAGCAGCTACAGTTAGCCAGATACAAGAAACCGAGAGAATCATTCCCGCTACAGGATTAGTTTGCCAATAAATTGCCGTTACTACTACAGCAGATAACCAAGGCCCTAAAATAACCACAGGAACAGCCGCGCCTAATCTCCGTTCTACAGTAAAAATCGTATTCCAAGTATCTCCTAAAGCCAGATGCACCACAAATAAAATTAAAGGCAGTGCTAAAAATTGGTGATTCATTTGCTGCCAAATTAATACAGAAGAAATTACCCGCAAAACTGCAATTATCATCCAAACTATAGGAAATACTAAAGGTGGAGGTGCCCATCTCGGTCTGATTACCTGGTCATAGGTCTTACGAGAACGGGTATTATCTAAAGGTGAAAAAATTCGCGAACGAATACTTAATAATGCGAAAAATAATACAGCTAATAAAGTGCTGAACCAACTGGGTAGGTGAGTATTTTTATCAATCAGCATGACTAATTTTTCCATTCCCAGTAAAGCCAGCGTCATAGCTGCTATTTGTAAAAAAGTCCCTAGTTTGTAAACTAAAACTGCTCTAATATCCAGTGCTTGCGTAGTAGCAATTGATGTATCTGGAGGCTGCTGTTGATTTTCTGTTTTTACCCCCATTACTGTATTGACAAACTTTTCCAGTATTCCGGTATTATTTGATTGAGTCATAATTTAAGATATTGAGTAGCGCTGGTAATTATTAATAATAAATCATGAGCATGATTGTTTAATACAATTTATGGTTTTAGATTAGGGATTGAGAAAGATTGATTGAGCGTTTAGCAAGCTATCTATCGCCATAATTTTTCAAATTAGTATAATTCTTAAAAAATCTAGCAATCCGATTTGAATTCCGAAAAATTTAAGTAATATGCGAGATTTAGCTCCCCGACTTTTTGAAAAAGTCGGGGAGCGGGGTAGCAACTTTTGCTTAAGACAGTGCTATTCAGATGTAGGGTGCGTTACGGCTTACACCTCACGCACGAAAAGTGTTGCTGCAATCCCTATCTGTGTGCGTGGATATAGTCTACAAAGTAAAACTTAGGAATCAGCTTGAATTTCAACCAAGCGTAAATTCCTAAACTTAGTAGTGCTGTTAGAGTTAGAGGTAAACCTAGCTGAACTCGTGATGCATCGCTAAGGAGAGCAACAGCGCAAACAGTAATAGCAAAGTATGCCAAAAGTCCTACCTGCAACCGTTGCAGAACTTTCAGCGCCTGGCGACAACTACTACAATGCTGTGTATGCTGTTTATAGCGATCCAAAACTTGTTCGCGATTTTCATTGATCTGCCTAATGTCTGGAATACTTATCCCTACTTGACTCCAAGGTAACTGTCCTTGACAATACTTATCAAACCAATTCCGATACTCAATCACTAGCCTATCTGCACTTGTAGGTAGCTTATAAAAAGTTTTCCAACTTTGGGATGATTGTGTCTGTTGTAGAAAATACTCCTGCTGCTGTAACAGCACCATATCGCCATCAAGTACTTCATTGCGTTCGCTAATATGATCCCACCAACGGGGTCGAAGACGATGGAGGGTTTTGGCAAAGTTACGAGGGAACTGAGCGACAATCCGAGATTTACCAGGAGATACTGGTATGCAATAAGTTACCAGTCCTACCTGCTTTTCAGCCTTACCAAACTGGATTGCATACTCCAAACGACAAGGTGGTTCAAAAGTGATGGTTGTGGGAAAGCGTGTGTCTGAAGACGCTTCAATTAAATGTGGTGTTGATTGTACAATTTTAATGGGTAATGGCCTTGCTTTAGCGCGATCGCCCTGTACGCCGTGATGAGCAAAAGCAACATGACTCGGATCTGCCACATTTTCCACCAAGGTTTGCCAGTCATATTCTAAATCTCGTACAAAAGAAGACCACACAAAGCCTTTAGCCGCATCGATTTGCGGTGATAACGGTAAAGGTGTGTTAGCTGCTTGTTCGCTGGATTGTGCATCTGGCCACACCCACAGTAAATCTTGTTGCTGACGAACTGGTAGTACTACAGAGCAGAGATTTTCTTTATTCTTGCTGATCAGTTCTGGATTTTCCGCTTGGGGAATATGAGTACAAATTCCTTGCTCATCAAATTGCCAACCATGATAGCTACACATTAAATTTCCTGTTTTGTCATCAATGCGTCCTTCACTTAGGGGAGCAAGGCGGTGGGGACATTGATCTAAAAATACCCGGAAACTTTGAGATGATTTAGGTTTCCAGATAACTAAACGCATTCCCAAAAGTGTCACTGAAGTGGGTTGGTCTAAAGCTAAATCTTCGACTGGTGAGAGAGGATACCACTGCTGAAAAAAGTTGAATTTATCTGTCATTTTTCTATTCAATAATTCACCTAAAGCCTCACGGGAATGTTTCCTCCGCGCACTTTTAAGTGCGCGGAGAAAACACGACTTGGCTATTTAAAAATAGCCATCACGTGTAATAAAATCAATGTCATGGAACAAGTACTGACATTGGTCTGCAAGCTCAACCCTACCACTCAGCAAGTTGCCCAAATTGAAGCAACACTGAAAGCGGTTGCAGATGCTTGCAACTACGCCAATGAGCAGGTTAAGCCCCAAATCACAAGCAAGACGACTATTCAAAGCTTGGTTTATCAAGACTTGCGTTCGTTGTTTGGGTTGTCTGCTAATTTGGCGGTCAGGGCTTGTGCCAGAGTGGGAGCTAACCGCAAAACTGCCAAACAAAAGAACAAGCCAGTTAAGTTCTTCAAGCCAACTAGCGCCGACTACGACGCTAGAATTTTTGCTTTTAGGGAGAAAGACTGGACTGTTAGCCTGACATTGATGGAAGGCAGAGAGCATATTAAGTTGGATGTTGGCAACTACCAGCGAGGTAAACTCAAAGGCAAAAAACCAACATCGGCGCAGTTGTGTAAGCATCGAGATGGTTCCTACTACATTCATATTCAAATCAAGAATGAAGCCCCGCAACCACTCAAGCCAACCAATGTTATTGGAGTGGATTTTGGGAGACGGGACATCGCCGTAACCAGTGATGGGGATAAATGGGATGGGAAGCAGATAACAGAAGTTCGAGATAAATACGCCAAAGTTAGGACATCTCTCCAAAGAAAAGCCACGAAAGGCACAAGGTCTACTCGCCGTAGGGCAAGGCAGATTTTGCCACGGCTGTCGGGGCGTGAGAGAAGATTTCAGCAATGGCTCAACCATCAAATCAGTTATCGCATTATTCAACAAGCCAAAAGCACAAATGCAATTATCGCTATTGAGGATTTGACTGGGATCAGGGAACGCACCAATCAGCAACCTAGAAACAAAATTGAACGCAGACGGTCTAATTCTTGGTCGTTTTATCAATTGCGATACTTCCTTGAGTACAAAAGCATCAAGGAAGGAGTTGAGGTCATCGCAGTGCCGCCAGCATACACAAGCCAAACTTGCCACCAATGTTTGCACATTGGGTTGAGGTCGGATCAACGTTTTAACTGTGGTAACTGTGGCTGGCATGGTGACGCTGATTTGAATGGTGCAAAAATGATTTCTTTATTGGGGCAGTCCGTAAGCCTGCCTGGAGGTTCGGGTTATTTGTGTTGTAATCTCAGCACAGATAGCTCAGGGCTGCTGAAAGCCCCGTCACTTTAGTGCGGGGAAGCTTACAAAAATTATATCTACTTCTGTAACTAGGGATAAAAGAGCTTGACTGCGCGATCGCTTCTCAAAAAAATTTGTAGTATGCCCTTGACATCCTGTAGCACTTGTATTACGTTCGTATTATGAACACTAAAGTTTCGAGCAAAGGCAAAACTAAAAGTTTCTGAGGTTTTTACTTGCTTTAACTTAGATTAAAGTTGCGATCGCTTGAATTAGAGCATTGCAAACATACTTTCCTTGGGTCTGCAGCTCTAACGGTAGAGTTCCTGGATGTCACTTGTGCCCTAACAGAAAAAGCTTACATACTAGCTCAATAGTAGAGCGATCGTTTGCAAAGCGATAAGTTGCAGGTGCGACTCCTGCGTTTGTAATCACAGCTTTTTCAACTCGCATGAGGTGTGAGTGCAACTCTCACAGGGAGGGTATCGGTTCAATCCCGATCAGATCCACTTAAATAATTTGTAATTCGTAATTCGTAATTAAAAGGGAGGTGATCACAGTGGTACATATTAGATTTGAAGGGCGTTCTGTTGATGTGACAGAAACACAGCTAGGAATTAACACTGGGATGAATGATGTTGCTGTTAAGGAACAGGTGGCTCGTCATTTGGATGTAAATAGCGATCGCCTAGAAGCTTACATAATCGATCGTCGTCCTAGTGGTGATTTAATTGTTCGTCCTGAAGCGGTTTATGGGTAAAAAGTCCTGGGAAAATTGAATCATCCGTGCCCAAATATAAGAAGCATACATATACATTGAGAACGGTTCTAAGGTAGTAAAATTCGAGCGATCGAACTAGCGAAGCATGATTAAGTCTCTCGCAGATTTAAGATGCGTGCCCACTGCCAATATTTGGTAAGAGCGACCGTAGTTGTAAAAAGCTTCTTAAACTTGCACGGAATAATTTATCTCAAACACCAAATTAAATCTAGCTTATGTAATTACGAATTACGAATTATTAGCTTTATTCCGCGCCCCAACTTGTGAAGCATACACACTCTATCCGGAAACGGAATACAGGTTCGATTCCTGTCGCTCCCGCTTATGGGAGCGTAGCCAAAATGGTAAAGGCAACTGTGCAAAACTGCTTTGCTAACTTGTGCGGAATTCTAATTATGCCAATTGTATTAATTTATTACCTGAACTCAATCACATATATGGAGGTGAATTTCATGATGTCCGCAAACTTATGTAGCCTAACAAATCAATCTGTAAACCTATTTTTCAACTACATATCTTTCAACTACATAAGTTATGAGCGAACATCGTTTGAGCGAAATTGTGATTGAGCGTCCTCGGCGTGGAGCAAGAATTCCTCTAAAAAAGCAGACAGGCTATAAAAAGCAACTATACAAACTCACCCAAGATGCAACTGAGGATGGATTATTTAATCATTACTTGATTAAAACTAGATATAAATCAAAGTATCTTTCCGATCATCTTGGCCCTCTGCGTCGGCTGTTACGTTCCAAAGTCGGACAGCCTTGGAACACCGTTTACAGCGAACTCTGCCAACGATTAGACCATAATACAATGGCAGGACAGCACGTAATTGGTCATATATGGGATTACGTTGAACGTCATGTAGAAATCATTGATGGTGTCGTTTATCGGAAGCCTTACCGAGGATATCGAACTTCGTTTGGTTGGGGTTACCGCGATCGCTTCTATATCCATCCGGAAACTGGTATTCTTTGTGCAGTCGAGAAAGTACCTAGCAAGCCGTGGCAAAGCAAGCAAGAAACTGACTTTATCATCATTGATGATTATCATGAATACCAAAAACTGAATGATATTTGGTATCTCATTACCTTTGGAGATTTCCCCCAACAATCAAATCATGATACAAAGGATAGTTCAAAAGGTTTAACCCATATTCTTTGGCATCGTTATTACTGCGGCATACCATCTTATGCTGTGAGTAAACGACAATGTAACAAGAAAGAGCTTCGAGTTATTTTAAAACTACTTTCTAAACAATAAAATTTTCACTTCGTGCCCTAACCGAAAAAGCTTACATACTAGCCGAATTGGAACAGGCACTTGACTTATAATCAAGCTATTACAGGTTCAAATCCTGTGTGTGAATCAACAGCTTTTTCAACTTGCACGAAGTGCCTTTATTCATTATCAATTATGAGTTAACTGCAACTCATTGGAGGTTGCCATGTCTGTGAAAACCTTAGAAATTTTAGAACAAATCAAATCTCTAAATCTCAATGAAACTGCTCAACTAGTCAAGCAGATTAAAGCAACCTTCAATGTTGATATTTCTACACCGAAGCTGATTCAAATTGAACGAAGAGATGAAGATGAAGTTCAATTACAAGTTCAGACGGAATTTGATGTGTTATTGGTATCGGTTCCGCCAGAGAAAAAGATTACCTTACTCAAGGTCATTCGGACGGTAACAGGCTTGGGATTGAAGGAAGCGAAGGATTTTGTAGACTCTCTTCCTAAAGTTGTGCAGACAGGATTAAACCAAGAAACTGCCCAAGTTCTCAGGCAACAGCTAGAGGAAACTGGAGCCGTTGTTTCTCTCCAATAGTCTTATCTTTCGTCTCTGTGTCTCTGCGACTCTGCGTGAGATTCTTTTTTTAAACGAACCGCGTTCGCGCAGCGTCTCGAAGAGAAGGACGCAAAAAACGCGAAGTGAAGAAATAGAGAGTTTCTAACTTTATTATTGGCAGTTGTTGCCGCGCCCCGATCGCAGAAGCTTACATAACTCTGAATCAGTTATACACAATGCTTCTACAACTTGCGCGGTGAATTTATCGCCCCGCGTGCAACATCTGCCTCCTCATTCATTACAACTAGAGGAGGTTATCATGAATACCGCAGAACGCGATTTACGCCTGGAAATGCTCAATAGTTTGCTCACAACCCCTCACCGCAAGCTTGAGCAAGTCGCAGAAGTGCATAAGTTAATTGTTGAATTAGATCCCCTGTTCTACGGACACCTAGCAGTTTGGTATCAACGCAATGGAGATGTCCGCGATCATAAAGAAGTATTTGTTGCTCATTTATTAAATAGTAATTTAACCGAACACCGAGATGCTGGATTTATGATGCTGCAGGAGTTTCCGCCTTATCAGGTGGCTCGTGTAGTGGATTTTATGAAGCAGCAACAAAATAAACTACCTCGTTCAGCACGGACTGCGGTGCGGCGTTACCTGAAAGCAAGGGAAAGCAATCCTGCATTATTCGATCGCGCGGCTTTGCGGGGACGTAAGGCGATGAAGCACCTGTATGCTTCACTGCACATTAAGCCCAATGAACGAGCAAATGCGATTCTCTTCCGTGATACTCCGCCAGAAGGTTCTTTAGCCCATGTGCTGAAGCAACTTGCAAAGGCGGAAACTCCGGCAGAACAAGCACAATTCATTGTGGAATTCAATATTCCCTATACGATCGCTATCGGTGCAATCAAGCAACTAACACCAGTTGTCTTGGTGGCGTTAATCAATAGCATGACTCCCCAGGAAGTAATCAACAACCTCAAGTCTCTCCAGGCGAAAGGTGCAATGGATCATCCAGAAGTCAAGCAGCTGATTGATGCCAAACTGGAGGAAGCATCTAAGAATGGGCGTGTAGCAGCATTTAAAGCACAAATTGCCGCAGATGGAGCAGATTTCGATGCAGACACCGTTGCGAAGTTGGAAAAAGTCACCAACGAGCAGGTGAAACGGCGTGGTGCGATCGCTCGTCCTACTGCTTTACTTGTAGATAAATCTGGCTCTATGGAGAATGCGATCGCAGTTGGTAAGCAACTAGCTGCCCTCATCTCTGGTATCGCTCAAGCAGAATTGTATGTCTATGCTTTCGATACTATGCCCTACGCTATTACCGCTAATGGCAAAGAGTTAACTGACTGGGAGCGTGCTTTCCAGCACATCAGAGCAGGTGGTAGCACTAGTATCGGCTGTGCATTGGAAGCAATGCGGAAGAAAAAGCAGGTAGTAGACCAAATCATCTTGGTGACTGATGAAGGTGAAAATGCTACACCTTACTTCAGTGAAGTCTACAAGACCTACTGCCGAGAATTGGCGGTAATCCCCAATGTAGTGATTGTCCGTGTAGGTACTCATTACAACTGGCTGGAGAGTCAACTGAAGCAGCAACAAGCACCTGTAGAAACCTTTACCTTCGCGGGTGACTACTACAGCTTACCGAACCTTGTCCCACTCCTAGCGCGTCCCTCTCGCCTGGATTTGTTGATGGAGATTATGGATCTGCCGTTACCTGTGCGAGATGATAAGTAAGATTAGAATATGGCATTGCTCATTAAATAAATTTGTGGGCAGTGCTATTTTTAATGTTGTTGCTGCCATTAAATTGTTGACATAACAGAATTTCATTATGGTAAATCCACAGACTGATCAGGAATGGACAATACATTCGATAAATATTCATGGTGTGTTTTTTGAACATTGGTGCGAGGATCTGTTTCGGTCTGTACCTGATCTAAAAGTTGTGTCAACTAACTATCCAGTAGAATTTCCTCCTCCCAATGGACATCTTAGAGGTAAGGAAAGCGCTCTCGATATTAGAGTTGAACTGCGTGATGGTTCTAAAATTGTGACTTTTATAGTCGAATGTAAAAAGAATAATCCAGATTTTGTAGATTGGGTTTTCTTTCCTAAAAGGGGAGAAATGGCTCAAAGACAGTTTGTTGTTCGTGCCATAGATAATCTAACAAAACAAGAATCGAATCTAGGATGGGATGTAAACACTCATCTGCTTAAGTTGCCAATTAATTCAGTTACTTTGTTTAGTGAAGCGAGGGAAACTCGTGGTGACTATCAATCTTGGAAAAGTGGTCAAAAAACAAAAACTTCAAATGCTGCTGTAACAGATGCCGCTTATCAAGTTGCTCTAGCTACACAAGCAATATGGATGGAGGAAACACAACATAGCCAAAAACAGGCTACCTATAATCCTATTCCTCAGTTGAATTATGAAACTCAAATAATTGTTCCGTGTATTGTAACTACAGCGCAGCTTTATTCTTGTAGTTTTGATCCAAAAAATGTAAATTCAGGTACAGGTGAAATTTCTCTAGACAAGGCAATATTGCAGCCAGTACCATTTGTAATTTATGAATATTCTCTACCAAAGCATCTTCAATCTGCACCGTTAGATTTAGTTCAAGTTATTTCAAGTAATAATCTGGAAGTCTTTGTACGAATGGATATTATTGTAATTAATAGTTCTTACTTAAAAGATTTGCTAACTGGACATATACCAATTCCTAATATACTGAGTGCATTATTTAAATAGTAGTATTGTGTGAACGGGGAGTGCGAAGAACCTGGAAAGTCGGCTTAAAAGTAGCCACCTTTGAAAGAGTGTGTAACAACTCACCAGCGGAGTCCCTCTAGTAGCTGAGAACACGCAATGCTCCATTAACTTGCACGCAGATTAATTCTTAGTTCGTAATTCGTAATTCGTAGTTCGTAATTAAATAATTAATCTAACCACAGAGACACAGAGTAATTGATCTTGCGAAAGTATTATCTAGCTTTGCATTATATAAATTAGTATTATTTATGCCTGATATCCGTAAGCTAATCAGTAAAATTGCTGATGCGGAAGCACAGTTGTCTGCCACTCAATTCCTTGCGCCTTGTGTCAAAGGTGGACGAGTTCGCACAAAGGTAGCGGGAATGGTTTACACCTTCACGCCAAAGCCGCGTCAATTTGCAGGTTGGGGTATCTTTCAGCCTGTGGATGCAAAAACAGCAAGGGTTGTGGAATCAGCAGAATTACCCCAAATTGCAGAATACTTGCAACATTTTCCCCAAATTCGACTGCGGTTAGCATACCAACTGCGGGGACAAACTTGGTTAGCATATCCTGTGAATGAAGTTGATATGCGTCAACGGTTGAAGGTGGTAAAGCCGATCGCAGTTCATTTGGTAACTGAGGGTGTGGCTTTTGAGCAAATCATTAGCCGTTGTCATGGACAGTCTTGCTGGTTTGAGGAGATTGATCGCCGTACCAATCCCATGATTACGGAAATTCTGCAATCTGCGATTAAGGAATTAACTCCGGTTGCGGAATTGCAATTTAAGGGTATGACTCCAGAGATGCGTACAGTCTATGAATTAGCGACTGAGCAAATTGCGGAATTTAGTCAACCCCAACAGGATGAAAAGCGATTGCGTAAAGCGTTACAGCAAGGGGGTGGTGAGTTAAGCCAATTCCAAGATCATGGTGATTACTGGACAGTGAATTGGCGTACTGCTGATGGGATTCGCCATACAAGTGCGATCGCAAAAACAGACTTGACTGTAATTAGTTCCGGTATTTGTTTGAGTGGACGAGATCGCGATTTTGATTTGCAATCCTTAGTGGGTGTCATCGAACAACAAGACTGGTGAATTTATTAATTACGAATTACGAATTATGTCTATTTTTTTTCACGAACAGCTTTACCGCAGCAATGCTGTGATGAAAAAGCTGAAGGATTATCCTGTTACTATCTGTGGTGCTGGCGCATTAGGCGCGAACATCACAGAAAACTTGGCTCGGTCTGGTTTTGATAAACTGACTGTGATTGATTGCGATCGCATTGAGGAACGTAATCTTTCTACTCAGCCTTACTACCGTTCCGATGTAGGCGCATTTAAGGCGAAAATTTTGGCGAATAATTTATATCGTGCCGTTGGTACAAAAATTGATGGCAAAACTAAAGAGTTGACACCAGCAAATACCAGTCAACTTCTCAAAGATAGTCAGTTAATTATCGATGTTTTTGATAATAGTATCGCCCGTCAAGCAGTCAAGGATTATGCAGAGAAATTTCATATTCCTTGTCTTCATGTTGGGCTATCAGCCGATTATGCAGAGGTAATTTGGAATGAAGTTTATCGGGTTCCTTCTGATGTGAATGATGATATCTGTGATTATCCCTTGGCGCGCAACTTGGTAATGTTAACCGTTGCGGTGGCTTGTGAAGCCGTGATTTCCTTCATTGCGATCGCACAACAGCAAAATTTTACGATTACCCTCAAGGATATGCAAGTTCAACCGCTATTGTTGTAGATGAGAGGAAGCAAAAGCTATGCTGTGAAATAACGATAAATTACTCAATTTTTCCGTCTTTCTTGCCAATCGACATAGAAAAAGAGAATAGCCAGCAAAAGATAGCCAATCGCCCAAGGCGTACCTGTTCCTGCGCCAAAATTCACAACTGTATCTGCAACAGTCCAACGATAACTGTGCATTAACCCAACCCAAGAAATCATAGCTGCGATGATAGACCAATAGGCAGCATAGCGAAACTTGCGTTCAATAATGTAAACCGTAATGCCCGCTAAAATCATGGCAGAAAAAATAAACCCCTGCTCAAGAGCAAAAGCGCCATCAATATATGTATCGCTCAACTTAAACTGCTCAATCAGCGATGGGGTAAAAGGTTTTTCCACCGTACCCAAACCTGCGGCGCGCAGTGCATTCTTGGCGATGAGTGCGCCCCAACCAGCAATCCCCGGTAACAAACCAACAACTACAGCAGGTGCATGGTGCGATGGGGTAGCTGTAAAGCTTTGAGCAACAATCACAATGCCAATCCATAATACAATCGCCATCCCCGCTTCCACAGGAACAAAGTAAGCCAGCATCGCCACGGTTCCAGTCAAGCAAAGCAAGCCCATGATGATGCCATTGAGAACTGAGTAACCAATCCTTGCACCTAAAGCTTTCCAGCCTGGATGACCAATATAAATAGTAGTAGGAAAACAGGAACCACAAATAGCAGCCGCCAAAGTCCCAATTCCATTCACCGCTAAACAGGGCGCAGCTGGATAGTTATCACCCGCCGCTTCTGCACTTTCTAAATTCTGGATGCTACCAACTAGATTAAATAGCCCCATTGGGAGAATAATACTGAAATATTCCAAAAAGACTGAACGACTATTCCATAATTCTCCTAACCATAAAGAAGGTAGATAGAACTTGATTGGTTGTAGAGTAGCGGCAAATTTGGCATGATCCCAACTGACTAAACCTGTTCCCCAAGCCAGGGCGATTCCTAAAATCACAGCCAACAAGCCGCCGGGTATGCCAAATCGCACTCGTCCAAAATAAGTTACCAGAATTACACCAAGCGGTACCAAGCCAACTACAGGATTAGCAAAGGTACGAAAGAGAAAGCCAATGGCAATAAAAGTGATTGCAATCCCGCCCAAAGTAGAAAGAAGTGCTGCACGGGGAGCCAAACGACGGAGGCGATCGCCAATCCCAGCCCCAGCAAATTCTATTAACCCAGAACCAAAGCAAGCCACCAAACCCGCTTGCCAAGCTAATTCAGCCGCTTGTTCGCCAGATGAGCCACCAGCAATTGCTGCCAATTTTACAGGCAACATCACCAGAAAAATATAAGCAAAAAGACTGACAGTATTAATTCCATAGGGCAAAGCTGTAATATCATCGCGCTGTTCGCGTTTACCTTGCTCTTTGGCTAACCTGGCATAATAGAAGTTGCCCACAATCAAACTGATTGCTACTCCTGGCAAAATCCGCCCATAAACTAACTCAGCCGGAAAGCCCAGCACTGTTTGGCACAAACTAACAATCAATAAAATTTGAATAAAATTATCCAGCGCCAGCCCAAATAAACCATCAATATCTCTGCGAACGAACCAACGGGGAACTCTGGTTGTAGCGACTTCCATTGTTTTTCTTTTGCTTTGTCAATTTCCTGGTAATGGCCTTGCCGCTTTCAGAATACCAGCAATAGTATGACTGGTGATAGGCGATCGCTAATTTTCTTCAGCAATCGATAGTTGATTACTCTTCAGATGTAGGCTGTGTTAGGCGCATATTATCGATATGATTCATCACGCAGCGTCTATTCTCGCGCCTAACGCACCGTTGCATAATTCTGGTGCATGACAGCAAAATATCATTGCCTCTAAACTTCAAATTCTTTCATAGGCTTAACACAACGCAACTCAACCCGCGTAACGCAGTAGCTCCCATACTGAAAATTTAATTTCTATTTTTATAGCTTTAAGTAGTATTTTTAGCTTTTAATTTATTAAAAATAAATTACTTAATTAGAGTATTTAAAATAGGATAACCTGCCTGTATAAACTATAATTTCAGCAAAAAATCTGCCCAAAATACCGATTTCTGCAAAAAGTAAGCAATCTAAATAGTGCTAAATTCAGTAATGTACAAGTATCAGTTATCAGCAACAACAGAGATTAAGTTATAGGAATATTCACAGTAATGATAATGAGAAAATTAAGTGCTTAATTTTTAGCTAAACTATTTTATAGTTTTAAAAACTTAAAGTTTCATCTCATAAAAGGTTAAGTATTTTTGCTTCATTGATTCATCCAAATGTCATTGTATTAGGATTAAATTGAAGACATTAGAGATACAGCTTGCTACAGAGCAAGGAGGTATACATGAAACCTGTAGATTTAACAACAACAGATGGCATTCATGTTGAGATTAATCCTAATGCAATTTCAGAAATAGTAGAGGTAGAAGAAAAAGAGCCAGGATTTTTATTTTTCCCAGGCAAAGATGCAGTATATGAAATTCATATGGTAGATAGGGAAGTCTACCGGGTTACCCAAGACGAACATGATAAATTGAACCATTAATTCGGAATAAAGTGTAAATCTAGCCTTATTAAGTAAAATAGCAACCCGTTCAGGAGTTGCTATTTTACTTATGGTAAAAAACTCAAAAAAGAGTAATACCAATTCAAATAATGTTTGCGACAGATAAATTCCATGTAGGGGCACGGCATCCACAATCTTTTGGTATATTCAAAGATCTTATAGGTGCCGTGCCCCCACCCATCTGTCGCGTTCTTTTTTCAAAATGGTATAAGTTTGTGAACTTTCAACTTTAATCAAGTTAGTAAATGATGCTGCTTGCGGCGGTTTTAAGTTTCAATCCCTAATAGGGGGTTGTTGAAATTTCAACCTTTTGCTATTCCATATCAAGGGGCCACAGTATATAAGGCGTTTCAATCCCTAATAGGGATTATTTGAAATTTCAACACAAGCGATCGCCATGCCCAATACCCAATGACTAATGTTTCAATCCCTAATAGGGATTATTTGAAATTTCAACCCCTAATGTTCTTTTCAACTTGCTCAATAAATTGAGTTTCAATCCCTAATAGGGATTATTTGAAATTTCAACGGAATCAAGTAACAGCTAATAATTATTTCTATGGGTTTCAATCCCTACTAGGGATTATTTGAAATTTCAACGTCTCTTACTGATTTAGGAGCAAGCGAGACTTTGTTTCAATCCCTAATAGGGATTATTTGAAATTTCAACTACATTGAGGAAGTGGAGGAAAATCTAGGAGAATGTTTCAATCCCTAATAGGGATTATTTGAAATTTCAACTTTCCAAAGTACCTCAGACTCAAGCGCGGAAGTCCAAGTTTCAATCCCTAATAGGGATTATTTGAAATTTCAACTTCTGCTAGTACTTCTTTGATTTCTGTTCAGAATGTTTCAATCCCTAATAGGGATTATTTGAAATTTCAACTATAAAGCAATCTTTACAATACTGTATTTATTGGGTTTCAATCCCTAATAGGGATTATTTGAAATTTCAACACCGGAAGCCTAAAAGTCAAGTTATATGCGGTTTTCAAGGTTCTGTTGCGCGGATAGCGCCATAATAACACGGGCAATAGTGAAAACGCAAAACCAAAATTCCTGAAAGTCTATCCCTGTAAGGCGCGCGGGTGATTGAATATCAATTAAACTGTGAGAGCCTTACAGAGAAATAGTTTCACCTAATTTTTGGGATAACTAGTTTTTCCACACCTACCCCTCCGCGCATTCGGCAAAGAAAATAGTATCATCGGGGACTGGTTCGCCGCCAATACGTTCAACCTTACCAAAGCAGCAACTACACAGAGAGTAAAAACGGATATTGTCCGTATCGCTTTTAATCAACTTATGCAAGCGCGATCGCAGTTTGGCGTACTGGGTGTCATTTAACTGACATTCAAAAATACTATACTGCACCCATTGCCCATAAGACTTGAGAATGTTATGAATCTTTGTGCGGCGCTTGTCTTCGGAAATATCGTAGGATATAACAACATTCATCGGTAATTTTCCTCTCTAAAATTTACTTCAAAATTAAAGGTGGATACTTTTCAATTTCGCCCATAAGGTATTTCGCTAATAATCGAGCTTGCAATTCAAAGGCTTCTTGATAAGTAGATTTACGCCCAAATACGGGATGTTTAAATTCCGATAATTTCTTCTGTGCGTATAACTGTAGAAATGTTTTTCGTCCGGTGGAAGTGAGAGAAACTGCACTGCTTAAAGGTTCAGTAACAAAATCAGCAGGTGTCAGCAAGCGTTTATTTAAAGCCGATAACACTACCGTATCGACAACCAAAGGGCGAAATTCTTCCATTAAATCTAGTGCGAGAGATGGTCTACCATAACGTTCGCAATGCAAGTATCCTAAATATGGATCGAAGCCAACAATATTAATTGCACCTTGCACATCATGACGCAGCAACGCATAGCCAAAACTAAGTAAAGAATTCACCGGATCGGTAGGCGGACGGCGGACACGACCATTAAAATCAAATTCTGGAACCAGAATTAGCTCAGAAAAACAGCCAAAGTAAGCCGCACTACCAGCACCTTCTAAGCCTCGCAGCGAATTGATATTATGAGTTGTTTCAATTGGTGCGATCGCCTGCTCAATGCGAGTAATATTCTTGGATAAATCTAAATCTGTAGATTCGCGTTGTCGTCGCAGTAAAACCTGGCGATAATTTTTCAGTTTACCGCGCACAAAACCCTGTACCAAATGAATCGCTTGGGTTGATTCTCCCGCCGCTTGCCATTGCGCCTTGCGAACAAATATATTTTTAGTAACCTCTGGCTCTAAACGCCCTAAATAACCACCTGTATTTGTCAAAAATGTCAGTGGAATATGACGCTCAAGTAATTCAGAAATGACAGCAGGTGAAACAGTAGCACGTCCTAAAACCACAACACCATCGATTTTTAGCAAAGGTACATCTAAAATTGTCTTTTTCTCAAACTTAACATTCAGACGTTCATCTACCTTCCCAATAAAAGCATCTTCTTGGGTAATATAAACTGTGCCCATAATCAAATCTCAAACTCAATTACAAACGATAGAAATATTTGCGTAATCATTGATGTACATCGGTGCGTTGCGCTAGGCGATAACACACCATACATTACAAATTACGAATTGATATTAATTACTTTCTTGATAACGCTTGACTTTATCAGTTGCTTGTGGCACACATGAAGCGTAAAGACTGCAACCATCACAGCGTTTTGTTTTTATGGGTATTGGTATTGCGCCTGTCAATAGCAATTCTTGAACTGCCTCAATTATTGCGATCGCACTTTGACGCAATTGTGGAGTAATTTCTACTAACTGACGTTGATGTGAATGTGCATAATATATATAACCTGTGCTAATACTCTTCCCCGTCATTTCCTCCAAACACAAAGCTTGAGCGCAGACTTGCATTTCATCATTATCCCATTCACCCTTGCGACCACGTTTATATTCAATTGGATAGTATGTGCCATTTTCAGATTCAACTAAATCAGATTTACCTATCAGTTTATACTTATCAGATTTCAACCAAATTGCTCGGATTTGCCAAGTATCTTCACGTTGTCCTTCACCAACTGTATGAACTCGTTCATGTAAACTTGTACCTTCAATTGTGTATTGATTATCGATAAATTCTCCTGCACAAAACATCCGCCAACAGCGATGCGCGCAGTAAACATATTGATTTAACGCCGCAATTGGAATGTAATCAATTTCATTCATAACTTAATTTCATGTATTAAAAACAATCATTTATCTAACAGCCATAAATTACTCACAAAAATTTTCCCTCCTCATCCCCCTCATCTTCCTCATCTTCCTCATCTCCCTCACACCCTACGCACCATACCCATACCCATCGTTGTTTTCCGCCCTAACCCTGCATACAATGCAAAATCAGCTAAAGCGTTTATTTGCTTAATTGCTAAAGGTTCAACATCGCCTAAAATCCGATAACTAATTGCACCAACACAACCAATGAACTTACTTTCATAGTTACTGACGACTTCTGTATTAATGTCAAAAGCACTCGGATAAATTGATTCAATAGGAATACTAGAGATTTCTATTCCACTATATTTATTCCAACGGTTAAGTAAGCTATTAAATACAGATTCTTTTACCGGAAGAAAGGTATCATATCCACCTTGACGGAAGGATACAGGCGTAGCAAAACTAAAGCTAAGATTGCGCTCTTTATTTGATGCTTGTTCATAAAGTTGTGCATAATTACAAGCATTAGCCCAAGGTTGCTTTGATTGCGCTGTACCTTGAATTTGAGTAATATACAAGTTTGCCGAACCTAAATGCCAAGGATGTTCTGGGTTAAGATTTAGCCACAATGGAGTTAATTTGCTAAACAAAGTATCATCCAGTAGAGAAACACGCCACCAACAGTGAGTACCAGCCGCAATAGGTTTTTGATGAATAAATTGCAACGTTTGGTGATGTGGTTTAGGTTGTCGTTGTATTTGCAATGGTGAAAGAGTAAAGGCTTTATCTGCGTTTGATGAGTGCAGATATTCTCCCAAACTGGGATCTACAGAACTGATGAGAGTAAGAAATAGCGCATGGAAATGTCTACCAGTCAAGAATTCTGGGTAGATGGGAGACTGGGGGACAAGATTTAAAACAAGGCTGTAAGGCATGAATAATTTAAAATGATAGATGTAGGGTGGGGATTGCCCACCGCTAGAAATTAAGCTTTAAGTCGATACTGCATTTTTGCAGGTAAGCGCAATTTTTCACTTGTGTTGGGATGCTCCAACTCGTAATATTCACCTTGGCAAATACTTACATTTTGAATCAGACTTACTGGGGGCATATTGATCACATCATAGCTGATAACTTGATGGGTAAACATTACATCCAGAGGATTCAATGGATGACGAAAAGTAAAGTCACCTGTTTTTATATTGATTTTGCCAGCTTCTTCAATTGTCACCTCAGCCTTACTCATCCATTTACCCAAGCGAATCCATTTTGGTAACTTGATTGGCTTTTGAGAAATTACAAAAAACTCAAATTGGCTTTCTGCTGCAATTTCTTTCGCTCTACCAAAACTAGGAATATTTTTCTGCGTCTTCTCCATTTCTACATGGTAGTTATTATTCGCATATTTCCATGTATTAAGAATTGCAGTATGATTAACTGCACGCCCAGGTGTCACATAAATTCCCTGCTGATTTAGCGGCGTTAAATGTTCCGCATATTTGGGAACTTGTTCAGGACAAAAGTAACGATAGGAATGTTCGTCAGCTACAGTGGTAGAGTAAACTTCGCTATCAACTAAGCCTAATGCATAGCAGAGTGCGTAATTATGAATTACCGCTTCTGTTTCGTATAATCTGCCGATTTCACGAGTAGCGTAATAAAGGCTGTCGTGTAATTCTAATTGACAGCAATAAATAATTGGCATAGCGATTACCCTGCTTTAGCAGTCGATTTCTTTTTGCTGATGTGTTTGTTGGCGTATTCTTTAGCTTCTGCATCAGCTTTTTGTAAAATTGATTTTATGCCTGCTTCGCTATTTGTGAGTGCTTTAACTTCACTTAGCAAGGGTACGAAAGTCTCACCAATAAAGTCAGTATGAACGATAAATTCATCATTCATTAATTCCTCAATCGCACTTTTAGCAGCAGTAATGACATCATCTTCATCTAAAGGTTCAGGAGAATTTATACTGTTATTTGACTGCATTTTGTCGTATATTGCTTGAGTCCAGCGCAAATTGCTAGTAATTTCTCCATCAGCAAATATAACACCAATTAACTCATTTCTTACGCGTCCTGTACGGGTTGTTTGCGCTCCATAATGGCGAGTCCGTAGGATGTTATTAAAGACGTAAAGAAAACTAGCTTCAGTTGGGTCTTTTAATGTGACAATACTAGGAAAGAAAGTTTGCGGTCTGATGTGGTCTTGCTGGTTAATTCTGCTAGTAACTTCCCCTGGTTTAGAACCATCTTCACCTTTAGAAGCCATCGTCCCATTTTCATAAGGAGCATTCAAGGTAAAAGTTTCGTGTGATTCATCAAAAGCTGTTATTGAAAATGCTGTATCTACCACAACTTTTGATTTCTCTGAGCCAGAATCACCAATTGCAAATCCATAAATAATGCAATCAGGATTATCCATTGCAAAGTTAACGTTGTATTCGCATTCTTCAGCAGTCATTAAACCATAGTTACGCAACAATTCTCGTCCAACTAAACGTTCTGGTGTTGATTGTTTGCGTTTGAACATTGACAGGCGGCTAATTGTAGTTTTATCTTTGACTCCTGCTCTGACTCTGGCTTTATTTAGTTCGCCATCTGTTTGAAATAATGGGTAGGATTCGGTGATGCGAATAGTTAAAAAGTGGACATATTTGCCCATTGGTTTGTAGGGAATTGCGGTTTGAAATAATTTAGGTTCAACTGTTTTGAGCAATGCCATGATATTTCTCCAATATGATTATTTAATGTGATTGGCAGAGTTTTTAGCTGAGAATAGCTGGTATCTATTGATTATCTGATTCCGGTGACTTTTGATTTTTCTCTATGTTTTCTTTATCGTCTTCTAAGCGATAGATAAATTCACAAGTATCGCGAATTAAGTTGAGTTGACGGCCTGCTAAACGCGCGCGATCGCCTGCAAAAGATTTTTCAAATACTTCAACTACAAAATACTGGGCAAAATCTAAAATCGCTTGTCGTTCTTCCTCCCGTTTACTCATTACCCAACGTCCCTCAGCAGTGGAAGAATGAACGCGATCCATGAGTTTAAAAACTTCGGCGGCTACAGCTGTAACTAATGTTTCACCGCGAAATACACTTAACTCAGCTTTAAGTATAGTTTCAGATGCAATATCAATCGGTTTTAATACAGCATTAGCTTTGGGATTATATCGCTTATTAGCTCTATAAAAACGGCGATAAAGTTCCGTTAACTTCTTAGGATGATTGAGACTTGATTCTTCTCCCACAATTAATTCCTCTTTGGTGTAGTCAAATTTTGCATAAGGGTCAAAACAAGGATAAAAATGATAGGTGTAAAGCCGAATTTTTTCAACTCTGGCTGATTCAACTCCCTGGTTACGTGCCCAACGATTTAGATAATAAAATACATACAATGGACTAGTTTCTAAATCCTTGGCTAATTCGCTAAATCTTCCCCAGTTGGCATCATAACCAGATTTACCTTGTCGCGCATTCACATCTAAATGAATGGCATAAGCAGCAGTCAAGACATTCAGGGGTGCAGGGTATTGAATACCGTTTTCTTGCCAACCTTCCAGAATGTAGTCTAAACGGAACCTATCTCTTTTTACCAAAGCACGAAAAGCATGAGGCGCACTATCAAGAAAAACGCTTTCTTCAAACTCTGCACCATCATTAAAAGGTGGAATTGGCGATTCTGAAACTACAGTTTTGACATCTAAAATCATCGGGAAAGCAAACGCTAACCAAGTAGGCATAACCCAGGATTCCGTATCTGTGCTGTCTCGTCCTGGAGGTAGCGCCATGAAATAAAATGTTAAAGGCTGGTCTTCAGGATAAGTAAGCTTAAATGTCCGGTCTTTTTCATTATCGAGATTTTCATCTATTAAGAAACTATCTACATTTTGATAATTTTCTTTATCTAAATTCGCTTGAAAATCTTTGGAGATAAAATGATTGCGGATGCTAGTATCAAAGCGAGTTTGAGCTACACCACTATAAGCTTTCTGTAAAAACTTATTAGTTTCTGGGGTAAAGTAATAAGTTGGATAAAAGTAGAGATAGCGATATTTACCATCTTCAAAACGTTTACCTACTGCTTGAGTTTGATTCATCAAAATTTGTCGCAACATCATTTCCACACCTGCAATGCTGGAAATATTGCGCTTGGCATTAGAACCACCTAACATTTGTTTATTTGTATAAACTTGCGGTGTAAATAAAACTGCTGATTCCATCTGCTCTGTTACTGTATAAGCAGAATGAGAAATTGAACAAATTAATTGTCTTCCCCTTCCAGGTTTTTTAGCAGCATTATAGTTACTTAACTCATTGAGAAAATTTTCTGTTTGCGTTTCAGATGATGATTGTTGATTTGTATTTGGTAACATCACAACTCTTGATACCCATTGTCGTAAGTCATCCCAACCATCAGGTAATTGATATTGAGAGAGGATAGGAGAAATTAAACCTGTCAAATATTCAATAACTTGCTGGCAAATTTCCCTGACATCTTCCACGCCTGGATGTGCTTCTAAATATTTAGCAGCGAGATAATACCATTCATAAGGTACGCCGCCAGTATTACCTTTTAACTTGTTTTCTTTCAGGCTTTCATTAATACGCTGAATGTGGCGAATCTCAGGGAGATATTCTGTTAAATTCCAAAATTCAGCGACTTTATGAGTTAAATCAAAAGCAGGTATAGCTGGTAATTTTTTATCTTTCTTGCGAATTGCTTCAATCCGGTTAACAGCTTCATCCCAAATTTTACGACTGACTAAATCGCCAAATTCTGCTATTTGATCAATGCGTATATCATCGGTAAATTTAAAATCAAACTCAGCAGGTAAAACGCCTTGTTGTTGAAACTTAACTAAATTCTCACTACGACTTTTAGCAACAGATGGTTTAGTAGAACTTAAAATGCGTAATGTTGCATCTAAAGCTACTTCCATTAAGCCGGGAGAGTCAAAAAATAAGTTATAATATTCGGCATATTTCATGCCTTTACCATCACGACCAAATCCTGTTTGTCTGAGTTTTAATTGTCCTTGACACAGGGATTTAATATTATTAACTACAAGGTCTGGTAAGTCTTTTGTAGATAGAGAAGGAGCATTACGCGCAGTGAGATAAATTACGCCTGTTGGCAGATATAGTAAAGGTTCATAGTATATCTGCTCATTGGTATTAAGGTTTGTATAAGCTTGAATTACGGCATTATTAACAACATTAGTTAAAACACCCCGGTTCTCAGCAATACGATGATAGGTAAATTTCAGTTGTCCATCGCTGAGATTATGAATAATTTCTTGCAATCTCGGATTTTCTGCATCTTGAGGATGTTTAACAATAGAAGCGAGAGAATCAGCTAAACAAGTTAAATCAGCAAGACAGCGAAGAGTACGGTCTTTAAGAACAGGATTTAAGCCAAATTCCGAAAAATTCCAGTTAGTATCCCAACGACGTTGAGCATTGTAAGCTAAACATAATAAATCGTCTAGATATTCTTTGTAATCTTCTGGATTATCGGGATTGATAAACTTATTAAGTCCTAATTGTTTGACTTTTTCATCAATAATTTGACGATGTTCTGCTAAGGCTAATTTGCGGCAATTTTCTGGAACATCGGGGAATTTTTCAAAGTCATGTAAAATGAACCCAGCAATGACTAAGCGTCGTTCTCGTTCTTTGACTACGCGCCGAATAGTTGTATCCAGATTTTCTAAGCGTTTCTCAATTAAATTTGCCGGAAATAAACCGTTGAGTAAGTGTGTATTGAGTGATTGATCTGCGGCGTTATCTCGTCTAACTTTAGTTTTACCTGCTGCTTCTCGCTGTTGGTCTATTTCATCAAAGAATTTACCACCTTTAGCTGTGACACCAATTGCTATTTTTAGCAGATTTGGTAAAACATATTGGGCAAAATCTGCCATGACTATATCATCAGGATTTTGCGCTGTAATCGCTTCTTGCAGTAGCTTGAGTGTGAGTAATTGTTGTTTTGTTTCGATAGTGCGATCGCCATCACTATCAAAACCAAAATCACCTGATAACCAATCTTCATCTGATGATTCAGCATTTGCAGTGTTTTCTATATCTAAAAGTGATAATTGCTGATATTCATCCGAGGCTTTTGCAGCTTTACTTTTTTTAGCCATTCTCTTCACTCAAAGAAATTAAATATGAGTTGACTTGTCTGACATACAGTGGATATTGCTGTAAGGCGAAACTAATTGCCTTAAAAACTTGCTGCGGATCTATATCGTCATATTCATGAACAAGACGATTTCTTAATCCAGATGATGGTGCCAATTGTCTTGCTAGTTCGGGAGTAATGACACCATATTTACCAAGCTCAATAAAAGCTTCAAAGTTAGTATTTGAATTTCCTGGATTTAGCTTTGACAAGATATGATCGTTAATATCTATCGCAGCTTGAGTCATTAATTGCAATAGTCTTTCTGTAATTAATTGATTATCAATGTTATTGAGGTAATCATCCCAAGTAATTGCCTCGAATCTTTTCAGATTGTCAAGATAACGAGCAATAAACTCTAACCGAGTTGTAACAATTACAGTATCTATATTTGTCATACGCCCCATCTTTGTAGAAAATTCTCAATATTTTGTCGTTTATGATTTTCAATTGTTTTAAGCTCTGATTTACTGAGTAATACTTTTTGTTTAAATTTTTCAAATCCTTCAGATTCAGATTCATACAAAACTTTGCCATCGCGAGCAACGAAATGTGCTATCAATTCAGCACAGTGATTAAGTTCTACAATATCAATGTGGTCAGCATTGATTTTTAATACTTCGCCAAGCAGCATAGGTAATTCAAACAAACCTGAAATATTATTTTTTATGTAAGCTTCACGCTGTTCTTCATCACATAAAACTGCAAAATCCCAGTCACTTTTTGCGTTGGCGTTACCAGTAGCTCTAGAACCAAACAGCACTAACATTTTTAAGTAAGAAATTTTTTCAGGAAGTTGTGAGGCTAATTCTTGCAGTTCTGCAATTGTTGGAGTGTGGTCTTGCATTTGATGATCCTCCAGTTTGTTGAATAATCGTCAACATTCATTTACTCATTTTAAAACTTTATTCAAATCCTTCGAGTAATTTGGCAACTTGTTCAGGAGCCGGAAGCTGATTTTTTAATTCTTGAGGTAGTGTTGAAACTATTTGATACGTTCCTACACCAATTGGTTTATTAGACTCCTTCAGTGCATATTCAACAATCGTTCTCTGCTTAGATTTACAAAGTATAATTCCAATGGAAGGATTTTCATCAGCTAGCCTTACTTTGTCATCTAAAACAGCTAGATAAAACTGCATTTTACCGACATATTCAGGTAAAAATTTACCTATTTTCAGTTCTATTGCTACTAAACACTTTAAACTGCGATGATATAATAAGATATCTATAAAATATTCTTCATCATCAATTTCTAAGCGATATTGACTACCGATAAAAGCAAATATTCCACCCATTTCCTGTAAAAATGGTTCAACTCTTGTTAAAATTGCCTCCTCTAGCTGTCGTTCATTATGTTCATCTGCTAGTTCCAAAAATTCAAAAGTATATTCATCTTTAACTGCAAGTTTTAATTGATTGCGAATCTCTGCTGAAACAGTCTGGTCAAAATTGGTTTGATTTAGCAGAGTTTTTTCATAAGTCTGATTCTCAATTTGGTGAATCAAAACATTCTTTGTCCAACCAAACTTACGAGTCATTTTGATATAAAATTCCCGTTCTATGTCATCTTTGCACTTCTCAAAAATGACTATATTGTGAGTCCATCCAATTTCTCGCACCATTGGTGCGAGTTTTTCATTCGCGGCATAAGTTTCATAAAAAAGCCTCATCCGCCAGAGGTTAGCAGTAGAAAATCCAGTAATTCCAGGAAACTCTGTCTGTAAATCTTTTGCTAACTGTTCCACTACAGATTTACCCCAACTATCTCCCTGTTGTCGGGTAACAATCATCTGCCCAATATCCCAGTACAGCGCAATGAGTTCTTTATTAACTGCCTTCAGTGCTTCATACTGGGCAGAACGTATGCGTTGTTTTACTTGCACTAGTAGATTTGTGTAATCATCTGGAATTGGTTTACTCATAGTGACAAAGTTTCAACTTATTGATCGCGAACTGACTGAGGTGCATATACTAAACAGGCTTGCACATTTTCCCAGTCAAACCAGGGATAAACTTCTAATAGGTGTAATAAGTGTTTTGAAATTAGATTGTTGATGTCGTGTACACTGCAAACAACACCTTAGTCTGATGGTTCGAGAAAAGCCAAACGATTCTCTAAGTCCTCATTTTTGGAAACTAGGTGTCTCAAATATGGAATTTCTGCTTCTATAAAACTGATTAATTCTTGGTTTTCTTGAAGCTGACTAGTATTTGCGTTTGTGAGATTTTCTAATTTGTTAAGTTTTAGCAATATTTCTTGATTTTGCTTTTCTAAAGTACTGATGCGACAGTCATGCTTGTAGATTTCCTCAACAAGCCGATGAATCAGCATTTGGTTAATCTGTTGGAGCTGATTGATGTCAGCATTAAGTACGCATTTCAACAGGTGGGGGTCGGCATTTTGGTTTTGCATTTGCCTGTATCAGATAAAGGTACAGTAATTTCAGTTCACAGTGTATTGACCACACAAACTTCTTTATCTTGACTAAAGAGTTTGTACTATACTTATACTGTAAGTCAAAGTCTAAGGCAATAACATACTCTAACTCCCTATGAGGGATTGAAACAATACTCTGTGAACGTATTACTGTTCCTTTTTCTGCCTTTAGACTTTGAATCCCATAAATCCCTATGAGGGATTGAAACCTCAAGCAATCCATGTCTCATCTCCTTTACTTTTAAAGGTGTACGCCAGCGTATCTAGCAGCAGTGCAGAGTGACCAAACGCGATCGCATACGGTGTGTTAGCATCATGAACGCTGTACTTGTCGCTAATCGGGTAAATTTGAAAATGCATCGGTAGCCGTAGCCGCATCCGCACTTCTGCAACCGGACGGCGAAGCACATAACATACCAAACCCTGTGTTTTTAAGCGTTTGTTTATCTCCCTAATCCATTGGTTTTCTGGTTGCCAAACTTCTATACCTGTTAAAACCTGGACTTTCCAAGCATCAGCTATTGGTTGCAAGTCGCCGGGGTAAGTAAATTTCCAGTTCAACCGTTCCTCACGGTAAGAACGCAGCTTGATAAATGCTAGACAGTGGGCAAATCTACCTTTGGCAATAGGTTGTCCGGTGCGTTGTGCGGTTTCTTTCAGTGTCCGTGTAAATGCCGCCTCAGTCCACATTTCAATATCTAAGTTGCTCAAAATACCTGGTAAGTCGTAGGTTTTAAACCTATCAACTTCGTTGGCTTCGGTTAAATCATATAAACCACATTGCAAAGGACTAGAACCACGAAAACTAGCAGCATCTTCAGCAATAGGATTTCCCGATTTTCCAGAGATTTCTTGCCATTCTTTAGCCCATCCTTTTATCCGTCCCGCCATCGATTTCAAACTGGTATTAAATACTTGCTCGCTGACTGTTTGAAATTTATCTCGGCTTTGGGCATACTGTTGTTGAATAGTGCGATCGCTTAATTGACAACATAACCAAAAAGACTGTACAGCACCCCAACGGCGATAATATCCCTGAAAATCATTAATTTGGCGATATTGCTCTTTAATGGTGTTTTGTAAAAATGGGCGATCGCAAATACAATTAACTGTTAAGGGTGGAGATTCTACCTGAAATAAACGCTCGACTAAAAAGTTGGGTACAAGCGCATAAGCTGTGAAATTTGCAAACTGAATTTTCTGCCCTTCTTTGTCATAGCCATCATGTCTGCCTAACCTACCTAAACGTTGAATAAAGTTACCTGCATCGGATGATTCAAAAATCAGAAAGTTAATTTTAAAATCAACGCCTACATCAATTGTACTTGTACCAATAACTAAATCAGCAGCAAGGCTTTGTTCTTTGATTGCTTTCCCAGAAAGTCCGGTGTTTTCGCCTACTTTTAAACCGTAAGGCTGTAAAATTTCTTGAAAAAATGGAGTTAATCGCTTGACGGACGCAATAGAATTGAGAATAATTGCGCCTTTACTACCTGGATATTGTTGAAATTGATTGACAATCAAATCAACATTTTCTTTTAACCAAGTTTCTGATGCTTTAAAAGCTGGTTCTAATGGGATAAAATTTAAAGCGATTGGTCTTGCTACTTGCCGCCATCCTTGAGATTTTAATTGCTGTTCTTGTTCTTCAGTCTCAGGAAATTGATATTTATTTTGTTCATGGGGATTAATTTCTCGACAACGAAAACCTGCTATTTCTAGTTTAGTAATTAAATTTTTATCTGGGGTGGCTGAAAGAAACAGGAATTTTTTGCGGCGATTGGTGCAGCGAATTAATAACATTGTATTAATAATACTGGCAATCTGTGGAGCAGCAAATACATGAAATTCATCTACAAGAAATAAATCAAAATCTTTATCGATTCTGCCCCATAATTTATCTGGACTATCACCCTTAATAATATAAGCACCGCGATGTAAATAATGGAAAATATCAGGGTTAGTTAATAATGCTTCTCGTTGACTGGTGAGAGTTGCGATCGCAGCACTTTTCTTTAAGCCTTCATTTTCTGCATATATTTCTAAATCAGCACCACTGAGTCGCACTACACGGGGTTGATTTGCAGGTTGAAATGCTGCTATATAGCCTTGAATTTGTATTTCTTGGTCGCGCGCTAATTCATTAGTTGGGTAAAGTCCAATAGCCGAAGATTCACCCTGAAGCACTTCTAAATATGCAGCCAAGCTTTTACCATCGCCTGTCATGGCGGTGTTGAAGATGACATCAATATTTGGATCTCGCAAAGCTTCTAAAGTTGCTGCTTGATGCCAAGATAATGACCAATCTTGGGGTAATTGTACACCTTTGGGTGTGGGGACTGTTTGGGAATAAACAGATTTGAGATTAATTTTGTAACTTTCGGACATAAACTTAAATAGTGTCCGTAACTGGTTGTTAAAAACAATATTGGCACGCAAAATAGAAGTTGACAAGATATATCCGTATAAAAGTGTCCGTATAAAATGAGTAGAAAGGGTCAGTCTATAACTTTATCGGTATCAGAACGAGATAAAGCCGAGTTAGAAAACTTAGCGCTAGAGTTTGGGATGAAGTGGGGCGATCGCCCAAATATCTCTAAACTAATAGAAGCGATCGCTCGTCATCATTTAATTATTGGTAAAAATCATGACTGGACAGAATCGCGTCTGCGTGCTGTTCATCGTGCAATGCTTGCATTGGCTGATATTGGGCAAAATGAGCAAGCGCAGATAATAGCACAATTATTACTTGAGCGTAGCGAACTACCTATACCTCTGCGTACTGAAATTGACAATTTTTTAGGAAACTTACCCCCAGCTTGGCGTTTAGAAATAGATCGTTACATTTTACGCGAGCAACCATTTCAACTGAGTTATCAAGATGCGAGACAGCATATCTGGAATTTTACTGTCCGTTACGCCAAAGTTACGCCCCACGAAAAGCGCCAATATCTTGATTGCTGGTGTGAAGAGACTGAGGGTAACTTGGATGTAGAAGACTTACAGCACAATTGGAGTTTACGTTTAGATCGGATTCAAGATGCTGCTGTTTCGCCGATTGTTGGTGAGTGGCGACGTTCTGGGTTAGCAGAGATAGATGTAGAAATGCATCTGTTAGCTGGTTTAGCCTTTGCTTATCAAGCCAAACTCGAAGACAAAATCAATGAATGGCTACCAGATAAAGCAAAAGTCAAGCGCGTTGTCAGGCGTGTCTCTAGTACCTTTTGGTTTATTCGGGAGGTAATGCAATATGCACCCGATTGTGTAATTGTCGCACCAGAAAATGTGCGATCGCTTATCCAAGAAAAAATTAAAACTCTGTATCAAAACTATGGTTTAGATGTTTTTTCCTAATAAAGAATTATTTGAAATTTTAACTTCCTTCTGGTAGCAAGAATTTCAGTGGATTGAATGTTCCTCTGTACGGATTGCTGAATTTAAAATTTTAGCCGATAAAGCGCTAAATAGACAACAAAAAAGAGTGAAATATACTGTTAAAAACTTACTAGGTTTACTTTTAAAATAAGTAGCGCAGAGTATGGTTATTTTCAGATATTTTGCATTCTTCCTTGTGCTATTAGTAGCATTATTATCAGCCCTAAAGCAAATGAGTCTGGCGCTGGATGAAGGCAATCTTGAAAGCTTTACTTTGTGGACTAGTATAGCTTCCTTCATCGCAGGGTTACCAATTATGTTGTGGTAAATCTGCCGCATTAATTGACTGTAGCAAAATGGTTATTTATCAGGGTAAGAAATAAAAACTAATTTTCAATTCCTGGGAAAATATGACCAATACTGAGATATAGATGCGGTTCGGTAACTTTAATAAAGCTCTTAAAATTGCGTCGTACCTAATCGATTACTAGTTCATAATTTAACTTGATACTTTTGGTGTATTAGCATAAAAAGGCGGACAAATCCCCGCGATCGCACTCACAGCTGATGCAGGAGAATCGGATCAACAACAAGCTTTAGCAAGATTTAGGATGTGTTACGCTGTCGCTAACACATCCTCCTACTTGAGCGAGATTTAGATCCCCAGCTTTTTGAAAAAGTCGGGGATATTGGCAGCAAAACACATCAATTACCAGGAAAATGCGATAAATGGTATCAAAACCTCAAGAATCAAGAAAATAATATCGATGCTACAGGTTAAATCCATTTTAGCTAAATAAATTCTCTTAATGTGCCAGAAATTGAAAGCATAAAATTATGGTTTTTTTACCTGCATACTGCGATTTTATAAATAACCTGTAAATCATTTTTCTGAATCAATTAATTCACTTCAATTGCAATTGTAAAATAAATATAAGTGATTATTTAAATTCATTACAATTCTTGGCTTTTGTTGAGTTAATTGCTAATTTATAGGCGAAGAAAATTTTTGGATGGATACAGTACAATCTATCCTGAAATTTTGATTTCTATTTTTTTAACTTAATTGAGATAAATTATGATATCAAAACTAGCAATAGTTACAGGTGGCACCCGTGGCATTGGTTGGGGAATATCGCAGCATTTGGCAAAAGATGGCTATGATTTGATACTTGGCTTTAATTCCAATGAAGAAGCAGCATCAATTGCGAAAGCTAAACTGGAATTAAACTATGGCTGCAAAGTTTCCCTGATTAAAGGCGACGTAGCAGAAGAATCTACTATTGAAAAAATATTTCAATGTGTAGAAGATGATTTTGGCGGTAAATTGACAGCATTAATTCATAATGCTGGTTTATACGTCGGCACAACCACATCTTCTCAATCTCAAAGAGCAATTTTAGCTACTAATGATTCAACTAGATTGTTAGGTACTGGTAAGTGGAATAGTTTTGACAAGTACGACTACTATCAGAATGTCTATCCTAAATGCTTGATTAGATGTGTCGAAAAAGCTATCAATTACATGGAAGACAAAAACGGCTATATAGTAGCAATATCTTCTCCAGGATGTAACAATACTCAAACGCCAAGATTAGACTATGTCATGCCAGGTCAAGCGAAAGCAGTTGTTGAGTTTTTGGTAAGAAACTATGCTAAAGCACTGGCACCACGACAAATCACAGTCAATGTAGTTATTCCTGGTTTTGTGAAAACTGACGCGTGGGAATTTGCCACTGCTAATAGAGGCGGAGTAGATGGCGATGCTATGAAAAATAGAATCGAAAATACACCTATGCAACGTTGGGCTTCTGTGGAAGAAATTGGTGCAGCCGTAGCTTTTTTATGCTCTGTGCAAGCTGCATTTATTACTGGAGTCGCATTACCTGTTGATGGTGGTTTACATCTAAGTTGAGCATTTTTTGGCGATCGCACCGCTGACAATCTAGTTATCCTCAGATGCAACAATTACAGCCACGAGGATAAATAATTGTTAAGCGATCGCGGCATAACGGTTTATGAGAGTGGAAAAAACAGAGATAATTTGCACCTATGGGTGCTAAAGATATCTACTGCCGTTCAATTAAACCGTTAAGTGAGGATACGGAAGTTTTTATGCGAGTAAATGCTATGGCAATGACTCTAGTGATGTCAGTGGCTGCGATGCAGAGTGCTTACGCCCAAAATACTGATGTCACAAGTGAGCCATTTATGAAAGCCGCGCTGACTGTGATGGCATTCGATTACTTTGCCACGGAATGCAAGCAGGGTAGTGGCTTCACCGCTAGCGATGCTGCTAAAGTCGAAGCGTGGGAAACTACCAACGGTGTCGCTCAAATCCGCGCTCGCTTACCTGAACTCGATCGGCACCCCACCCAAAAGCAACAACTCGATCAAGCTCTATCTATAATTACCAAACAAATCACCACTCAAAACGCCAATATCAATCCTTGCTCTGTGGCGCTTTCGGTGTCCCGAATGCCCGATGCTCAATTTGCCAAAGTATCGCCACAACTGCTCTCGCCAGTAAGTAAACCACCCAAAACACCCAAAAAGGCAGAACAGCCTGCTGCCAAAAAACCAGAGTCTGTTACTTCCTCAACAGACAACGAACTTGTGAAGCAGATTGACAGCTTTGGTTTCAATTCACGCACAGTCATGGGTATTGGTGGTTTCTTAACCACTGATATCTATCCTGTTGTGCTGTTTCGCAACGGAGATGCGCTCACCAACGTCGAAGGGCTATCCTTTAGCGGTGGGATTGCAGCTCACAAACGCGCCAAACCAGACGAATGGACGCGCTGGCGCAGTCAAGGTGGCAAAATAGAACTGGCAAACAAGGACGGCTGGGAGGCACTACCTTTCTCGAAGACATATCCGAAATTGCCGAATAACTTTAAGCTTAACGGATTATTCCGCTCACTTTCTGGCACAGGTAACATTGCGATTGGAGGTAGCCAGTCAGTTGTAGCTTGGCAGCAATATAGCTTTTCGCCCGATGGCCGAGTCGTGCGTGGTCAAGGTGCTGGTGCCAGTAACGACTCTTTTGCTACCGGCAGCATAGCACCTAATGAGCGCGGTCGCTATCGCGTTGAAGGGCTGATACTATACATTAATTACGATGATGGCTCAAGCGAACGTCGCATCTTAATTACCGATCCCACAGACCCCAAAAGTGTCATCTGGCTTGATGGGGTTAGCTATGTACGCCGCAAGAAGTGAGCTAATCCTGTAGAGACGCGATTAATCGCGTCTTTCCAACCCCAAAATCATGACGAAAAATTCTGAACTCATACCATTTTGAAAAAAGAACGCGACAGATGGGTAGGGGCACGGCATCCGCAATCTTTTGGCATATCAAATATCTTACTGGTGCCGTGCCCTTACAAAGGATTTATCTGTCGCAAACATTATTTGAGTTGGTATCACCCAGTATTTGTAAGTTAGGGATTTGCCGAAATGAGATAATGTAGTAATGTAGATTATTCTTGTAGTACATCAGAGAGGAAGAATCATGAATGAATTGCCAGCCGTCCGGGTTCTCTTCACAAACTCAACCACAACAAGGCGCAGAGATTTTCGTTCAGTCCTCCATTTACAGGGATGATACTCGAATTTACAGACACTAGAGACATTCATCTAAAAAAGTGTCCGCCTCTGTGCGCCTTGTGTATAGCAAGCAGCACACATCGAGGAAACTTCAATGAATTTAGATTTTTTAGGCTGGAGTGACTTTTTTACTCACAGTTTTGCACCCTATCGCCAACAAGGTTTTAGCGTTGCTAGGGTTGCTATTGAATACAGAAATACTTACATCGTCTATAGCGAACAGGGAGAACTCACAGGCGAAGTTACAGGTAAACTGCGACATCAAGCTACCCAACCGCAAGATTTTCCGGCTGTTGGCGATTGGGTAATTATTCAGGCGAGAGAGTCAGAGGGAAGCGCAACTATTCACGGAATTTTGCCGAGAAAAAGCAAGTTTTCCCGAAAAACCGTTGGTAGTAAAACTCAAGAACAAATTGTTGCAGCTAACATTGATACGGTGTTTTTGGTGTGTGGACTTGATGGCGACTTTAACCCCAGAAGAATTGAGCGCTATTTGATTCTGGCTTGGGAAAGTGGTGCAAATCCCGTCATAGTTTTAAATAAAGCAGACCTGTGCAACTCTTTAGATGAGTATATATCTGAAGTCGAAGCTGTTGCTCTTGGGGTACCAATTTTGGCATTGAGTGCCACCACAAATCAAGGATTAGATGCTTTAAAAACTTATCTTCAACCAGGACAAACAGTGGCTTTATTAGGGTCTTCTGGTGTAGGTAAATCTACTTTGACTAACCAACTTAAAGGTGCATCAGTGCAAGCCGTACAATCAGTGCGTCGCGGTGACGACAGAGGTAGACACACAACGACAAATCGAGAATTAATCTTACTGCCAACAGGTGGCTTAATTATCGATACTCCAGGAATGCGAGAAATTCAAATCTGGGCAGGTGATGAAAGCTTACAAGGAACCTTTGCAGACATCGAAATTTTAGCCGCAGAATGCCATTTTCGTAATTGCCAACACAATAACGAACCCGATTGTGCCGTGCAACAAGCATTACTTGACGGAACACTTGATTATTCCCGATTTCTCAGCTACCAAAAATTGCAAAAAGAACTGAACTATCTTGCCCGCAAACAAGACCAACGGGCGCAATTAGCCGAGAAAGAACGCTGGAAGAAAATCCATAAAGCCATGCGGAATCATCACAAAGGTTAATGCTGAATAGCTGGGGGAATTTCCAGAAAATAAATTATCTAATTTACAAGAGATAATAAGCTGTTCCATATTTAACTTGCATAGATTGGGCGGGCAAGATGTCCACCCCACAAGTAAATATACAATTTCAGATTATGCAAACTAGATGTGGTTTAGCTTATCTGATTTCTCCCCCTGCACATAGAGACGCGATTAATTGCGTCTCTACGGCAATAAAGCGATCGCATATTTTTTTAGTTGGAAGCCTTTGAAGAAGAGCTAAATATTAGATGAGGTAATTACTGATCAAAAATATCCCTATTCATATTTCAGCCATTAGATACAGGAAGATCTGCTACCATAGTTCGATAATGGGTATATATAAGTAGAATTGGCACAGTTTTTTACTTCATAAACCGTAACAATACTGAATGCAGGAAATGTTGTAGTAATGAAGTGATTAAAACTGATAAATTTTTATAATGTGCAAATAGCGTGCAAAATCATGCAAGGCAGCTAATTACGATCCAACGGATTAGCAGGCTTTGTGGTGGAAAACATCAGGGGGCATCTACGTACTTATACATTATACCTACGTAGAAATAAATGACAGCAGTGACTGAGTACTCACAGGAATTGGCAGCAGGAACAGGCGAAGAAGGATTACTATATCGTATAACCGCTAGGATTAGGCAATCACTGGAACTTAAAGACATATTAACTACCAGTGTTGCAGAAATTCGTTCCTTTCTGGGCACAGATCGCGTAATGGTATATAGATTTGATAGCGACGGTAGTGGTGAAGTGGTTGCTGAATCTATACATCAACAGCGTCTACCATCACTGTTAGGTTTGCATTTCCCCGCAGGGGACATTCCCCAAGAAGCGCGTGATATGTTTCTGAGAGCGCGACAACGTTCAATTGTGAATGTAGCCAATGGCCGAATTGGGCTATCGCCGCTAGATAGTCCCGATACTGGTAAATCCTTGAGTAGCGAAAATATTTATTATCGAGCAGTAGACTCTTGCCATATTCAATATTTAACAGCAATGGGTGTGCAGTCTTCCCTAGTGGTGCCAATTTTACACCACGATCCCCAAGAGCAAACAGCAAGACCTCGCCTGTGGGGATTGTTGGTATCGCACCACAGCACACCGCGAACAGATATGAAGCAGGAATTACAAATAGTACAGCAAGCTGCCGATCAAATATCAGTAGCGATCGCTCATAGTACCCTACTCAGTCAAGCGCGTGCAGAACAACAGCGAGAAGTAGTCATTAACCGCATTACCAATCTCTTACATTCCCAACCCACAATTCAATTGCAAACTGCCCTAGAAGCAACAATTAATACTTTGGGTGGGGTAGGTGGCAGACTTTATATCGAGTCAACTAAAGAGTCATATACCATCGGTGAGCAACCATCACTACCAGATGAATCAGCCAGGATGGTCATGGAAGAACATCTTTTATGGCAAGATTGGATGAATGAGAGCAAAACAGGGAATATTTGGGCGATTAATGACTTATATAAAGAGCCACATTGGGAAGAGTTAGCTCCTGCGTTCCAATCTACTCAAATTAGGGGTATGTTATTAATTCCCCTAAACTACCGTCAAAATTTTCTTGGAGTTCTAAGTATTTTCCGCAAGGAAGTTGAGATAGAAATTATGTGGGCGGGACACCGCGACACTAATGAGCAGCAAAAGCTACCCCAACTTTCATTTGCAGCTTGGCTAGAGCAAAGAAAAGGACAAGCACCCCAATGGAAGCCAGAAGAAATTACTTTAGCACAAGCTTTAGCTGATCAATTTGCGATCGCTATCCAACAACAGCAAATGTACCAACAGGTACAAGCTATAAATGAAAATCTAGAAAGTTTAGTAGAAGAACGCACCGCCCAACTGCAAAAATCTTTAGAACTGACTAGGGTAGTTAAGCAAGTTGCCAATCAAATACGTAGTAATTTGGACTATAAGCTTACCTTGCAAACTATTGTGCGGGAAGTGCGGAAACTGCTGAAAACAGACAGGGTGTTAATTTACAAGATTCTAGAAAAATTAGAAGGTGAAGTCATTGTTGAAGATGCAGATAATAACTTGCGTTCTATTTTGGGGATGAAAACCCCATTAGAATGCTTCCCTGAAGACTATGCTCGTCTTTACGTCAGGGGAAGAGTTAGAGCAATCAACAATGTAGCTTCCGAAGATTTGGCTCCTTGTCATCGAGAGTTTTTACAGAGCCTGCAGATTAAAGCAAATCTGATTGTCCCAATTACGATGAATAACCAATTATGGGGGTTAATTATTGCCCATGAATGTTTTGCTCCCAGAAATTGGCAAGATGAGGAAATGGATTTAATGCAACATCTTGCAGATGAAGCAGTACTCGCCATTCAACAAGCACAATTATATGAAAGCAGTCGCACAGCAGAAGCTGCTGCGAAAGCCCAAGCTGAAGAGTTAGTACAAGCCCTACAGCAAATCCAACAAACACAAGCACAATTAATTAAAAGCGAAAAAATGTCTAGCTTAGGGCTATGGGCCTTAGGTGTAGCACAAGAAATTAGAAACCCCGTTAATTTTATTTATGCTCAACTTTCTGATCTCAGTGACTATACTCATCAACTGCTAGAACTGATCCGTCTTTACCAGTTGTATTACCCTCACCCTACTGGGGAAATTTGTTATCAGACAGAAACAATCAATTTGGATTTTTTGACTAATCACTTACCTAAAATTTTGTTATCAATGAAGCTACAAGCTGAACGCATTAACTCCATGATGTTATCTCTACGCAATTTTTCTTACTCAGATTTATCATCAGTGAAAGGTGTAAGTCAGCATGAAAATATATAAGATTGTTTGATTCATTTAACCCACATCTATTTTGCATTTATAAAATATTTTAAAATATTTTATGGTGGAAATATTAAGTGGGAAATGATGCAACTTAAATATGGATTTGATGACAGCGTGCAATATCAGCAAGCTTAAAGCGCCATGAATTTAACAAGTTGAGATGGCTAGGGATACACAGGATAAAAATTTTTATTCTCCCTTGTATCCCTATAGTTTTATTAAATACCAATCCAAAATCCAAACTCGCAAATTTAGTGATTCTCCGTTTGTGGAGGAATAATTTCTAAACCGTATTTTGGTGCAGATACCATAATTTTTTCGATATCTGCAGGAGTAACAGTAGGTGATTGCGACATTTCTGTTGCAGGTACACCTATTTCCATGAAAAATTTCTCTAAACCAGCTGGTGTCACCCAGCATAATAATTTTGCAGGTTGTGTACCAAGGTTTGTAAATCTATGCAGTTGACCTTTAGGAGAATGCAGAAAAGTACCAGTTGTTGCTATTAAGGTTTGTTCATTCAACTGAAATTCTAATTCACCTTCTTGAATATAAAAAGCTTCGTCTTCGTGAGTGTGAATATGGGGTGGTGTCCCATGTTGGGGTTGAACAATCATCTCAACTAAAGTGTAGGCTTTACCTGTATCTTCACCCACCGCTTTAAAAGTATATAAATCCCCCAGCACCCAGTAAGCAGAACCTTGTCCTGGCTGCTGTAATATTCCTTGTAAATTGATAGTCATGCTTATTTCCTCCTATGATGTTTGGTGTTGGGTTTTTAGTGATTTCCCCATTACCAATTACCAATTACCCATTACCAATTACCCATTACCCATTACCTAATCCCCAATCTCCTCATTCCAAATTCATTATTTCCCGTCCATATTTGAGAACTGTTGACATCCAAATTAACTCGTCCATAAACCTTGACATTCGACGAATGTATGTTGGTTTGTCAATTAAATTACCTGACTCATCAAATAAAGTCTGAACTTCGCTAAAGTTAAGGTCATAAAAAATCGTCACCAGTCCCAACTCCCGCATTACAGGTAAAAGGTTTTGAATGACTCTGGTACCGCCAAAAGCACCTGCTGACACACCACATATCCCTACGGCTTTATGGATATACTCTTTAAGACAGGTATCAAGTACGTGCTTTAGCAAACCAGGATAACCATGATTGTATTCGGGTGCGACAATGATTAAGCCATCGGCGCGTTCAATGGTGGCGGAAAATTGCGGATCTTTGATTGATTCACCTGCATCATCAGTTGCGATCGCTATATTTCTAATATCTATCAGTTCAGTCTCCAGGCGATCGCGTGTGGCAACTTGTTCCACAATAAATTTAGCGACATATTCACTTTGGCGACCTTGACGGGGAGTGCCAAGGATGACTGGAATAAATAAAGATGAATTTAACATAGTTTTTTATCTACTGTTCCTGATAGTTCCATAACAATCCACCATCAACAAAGAAGGTGCTACCTGTAATGTAGTTAGCATCAGCAGAAGCTAAGAATGCAACTAGAGAAGCAACATCCTGTGGTTGTCCCAAACGTCCAAGGGGAATATTTTGTAATAGTGCGCCCAATTTTTCAGGGTTATTTAAAAGTTTAGTATTAATTGGAGTTTCTATTGCTCCGGGCGCAACATTATTAATTGTAATTCCCAGAGAACCCAATTCAACTGCTAAGTTGCGAGTTAGCATTTTCATCCCGCCTTTACTGGCACAGTAAGCCGTAAAGTTGGGAAATGGTAATTCTTCATGGACGGAACTAATATTAATAATTTTTCCCGTTCTTTTAGTTTCAAGTAAATGTTTTACGAAAGTTTGCGTGGCAAAGAAAACTCCTTTTAAATTGACATTCATTACAGCATCATAATCGGCTTCTGAGACTTCCCAAAATGGTGCGTGTTTTTCAATTCCGGCATTATTTACCAAAATATCTAATTTACCAAAATGCTGAATGCTTTCTGTAATTAATTGTTGTACCTCATCTACACTTCCTAAATCTGCTTGAACTGTGTAACCGTGAGATTGGCTACACTGAGCCATATAACACTTACCACCAGCAGCTTCTACCTTTGCTAGGGTTTCCTCTGCTCCTTCTGGATGAGAGCGATAATTAATCACAACATCTGCACCTTCTTGAGCCAAACGCAGTACAATTCCTTGACCGATTCCTTGACTGCTACCAGTAACTAAAGCAACTTTTCCTGCTAATTTCATAATTATTTCCTTGTCAGCAATTCTAATTTTTTAGGTAAGTTTTAACCACTCAACCGCGCTACGCCAAAAGTGGCATTAAATTTCCGACACCAAATAGCGGCTGATTTATAATCAGCTAAATTAATGTTGTTAGGAATGGCATAACTTTGAGCACCACTATATTTTTGTAAAGGTGCAATAATCACATAATCATCTTTTTTTAAAGGATATGCTGGCGGCTGAGTTGATTTCAGCACGTTATCTGAACGATGTAAGATGACTACTAAATCTGGGCCGGAAGTAGAAGTTTTAAAAGACTTATCTAGTTCCAGAACAGATTTGCCATTTTTGGTAGTAATGCGAACTATGCCTTGAGTTGTGTGTTCACCAGAAATAAAAGCACCAGATTTATTTGCAGAGACATTTTGAGCAGTTGCTGTTGGACTCACAGATGCATTAACAATATCCTGATTTTTCGAGACATTTCCTACACAGCTAACTACGATTAGAGAAACAGCACTAACTATTAATAAAGGTTTGAATTGCATCACTCAAAATCCTGTTGCTTAACCTTTAAAGTAATTATTGCTTTGTTACTCAAGATAAAAATTATGCTTAACTAAGGAATTTCAGGGCTGAAGCTGAAATTTTACCCTGAAATTTCTTATAGTTTTCTCAGCAAAATCTCAATTTTGAGTTGGCATTGCATATTTTTAAGTTAATTTAAGCAAATATTCATAACTGTGCTGTATACGCACGGCATCTATCTCTAGTAGAATTTGGCTATAAAATCCCTGTAATCTCTACTTTTTATTGAGTAGAGGAAATTTATTCATTAATTTTTTCATTCTTTTTCATAAATCCGGTAACTTATATCCATGAGCAACACCAGTAATAGCCAAATATTGGTACAACACCAATCTTGGCAGCGTGAACGCAGAATAATTGAGCTTTTATCTTCTTTAAATTATCGGACTGGTGAATTAAGCAGCTATTTGCATAATATTGCTTGCGGAGTTAGCGAGTTAATAGCAGTTGATTGGACTGTTGTTACCTTTTGCCAAGAAGGTTTTGAAACTATTTTAGCCAGTAGTCTTGAAATACCTGAAGATGCACCGCGTGTTTATGCATTACATGGTCGGCTAATTGGTACAGTCATGGAAAGTAAGCGGACGTTAGCCGTTGAGGATGCTATTACTAATCCCAAATATGGCAAACCTGCTGAAGGTTATAGAGCATATTTAGGCATACCTTTGCAAACTTCTCAAGGTCAAGTATTTGGGACAATTTGCTCTTTTCATCAACAAGCACGTGAATTTACATCTGATGAGATTCAAATTGTAGAACTATTTGCGGAACGTGCAGCCACGGCAATCGATCACTATCATTTATATCAAAAACAATGTGAATTTAATCAAAAATTAGAAGCAGAAGTGGAAAAACGTACAGCAGAATTGAGAGCAACACAAGCTAAGTTAGTGGAACAAGAAAGATTAGCTGCCATTGGTGAATTTTCATCGATTATTGTCCATGAAATTCGCAATCCCTTAACTACTATGGTGATGGGATTGAAGTATTTTAAGAAAACTATGTTGACGGAAGCTGCTCAAGAGAGATTATCTTTAGCATTAAGCGAAGCTGGTCGTTTAGAACGGCTACTAAGTGAAATTTTGCTCTACGCTAAACCTCAAGTATTGCAGCTTTGTGAATTGGATGTGAATGATTTTATTCGTGATTTGCTGTTAACAATCCAGGAAATGCCAGAAGCGTTAAACCGAAAAATTGAATTTATCCCTGCATCTTCTGCGGTTACAATTTCTGGGGATAAAGACAAGCTGAAACAAGTTTTTATTAATATTGTCCGCAATGCTTGTGAAGCTGTTGCGGATGGAGATATTATCAGGTGGGAAGTAAATACTGCGCTACCTGGGGAAGTTTGTATTAATGTACATAATGATGGCAATCATATTCCATCAGAAATTATTTGCAAGCTTTCTCAACCATTTTTCTCAACAAAACCAGAGGGTACGGGTTTGGGACTTGCTATTACTAAACGCATTGTAAATGCTCATGGTGGTCAATTCTGTATTCAGTCTCAGCCGTTAATTGGAACTGATGTTAGCGTGCAATTACCTGTGGTAATTAGCTGTTCTAAATTGAACTGGGAAGGTTGAAAAGATGTCCAACCGACAAGATGATATAATTTTCAATCTTGGATTTTATAACAATTCAAATAATGTTTGTAACCGATAAATTCTTTATAAGGGCACGGCATCCACAATTCTTTGGCATATCAAATATCGTACTGGTGCAGTGCCCCTACTCATCTGTTGCGTTCTTTTTTCAAAATTGGATTAGATTTTGAATTGGGTTGTTTATTTGAAATATAGAAGATATTATCTGTAGCGAAACAAAACAATTTTGGTGCGTTGCGCTGCGCGACAACACACCCTACATCAGGCTTTCAGCGTGAACTCATCAAACTTAATTACCTGAGAATCCGGTTTTCGAGTATCAAAACGATAGCTGCTAACTGTACCTGTGGCTGTATCGAAAATACTAAAAACTGTGATGTCGTTACTTGCAATATAAGGCATGGTTTTACCATCTTCTCCTAATAAGGGAGAGATTGTTGGTACTATTGGCTCTAGACCATTTGGGTCACCAGATATAACATATTCTTCTTGATATCCAGATGGGACTTCTCGCTTTCTCTCACCCCAAGCTGCACCATAAGAATTGCCAACATTGGATGTTTCTAAAAAGTGCATTCCACTAGAACTAACAAAGCGATTCCATAAATGAGAATGCCCATATAAAACAAATTGCACATTAGCAGATTCTAGTAAAGGCATGACATCGCGGATGAGGTAATCAGCATCTTTAGGATATTCGTAACGCACTGCTTTGATATTGCCAAAATTATCTCGTTCAATTATTTGCACTGGATCTGTGTAAGCTGGAACGATGTTATCACCCAAAGTATGGGGTGGATGATGAAACATTACTACTTTGTATTTTGCTTGTTTAAATTCATTGCTATTCAGTTCTGCTTCTAGCCAATTATATTGCTGGCTACCTTTAGCAATTGGTTCATAAATTAACTGTCCATAACCCCAATTTTCAGGATTATTGAAATCTTGGGTAATTTCGTCATATCTACCTTTATACTTACCATTCAAGTAAGGACTGCGCCACATATTAGTTGCGTAAAGTACGACCAAGCGCACATCACCAAAGGTAACAGCATAATATCGCTTTCCGCCTGTTTTACTTGTTGGTAAAGTAAAAATTTCTTCGTAAGTATCGGTATTAAAAGAATTATCTTTTAGGGATTTATCGCTATATAATCTTTGAGCTACAGCGCGGGGAATCGTATCATTAAATTCATCATCCAATGTTGCAGTTCTTTGGAATCTTCCCATCACCTCATGATTGCCAATACAGGGAAACAAGGGTGCGTGTTGAATGATTTTACCGCCAGTATAGGAAGTTTTTACGCCATCGTGGTTCATTTCATAGTTAGCGCGTCCTTGTAACCCAGGAAAGAACGCACCACCGCGATGATCATCAAACCATTCGGAAGCGCGATCGCTTATATTAACTAAATCACCAGCAAACCACACAGCGTCTACTCTGCCTACTGTCTCAACCACCTTTTGCAGATTTGCTGCTGTCATTGGTTTGAGTTGATGGTCTGAGGTAAGTAAAATTTTCAATGGTGTCCCTGGTTTGGGGTTAGGTGCAAGGGTAAAAATCTCGCTGCTGACGCTTTCCCCATCTTCCCGCACACTCGTAATTTGATAATTCACCCGCACACCAGGAGTTAAACCAGTTACTTCCGCCTCATGTCGCCAAATATCACGCCAAACAGGTTGTTGATAAACTTGGCCATCTCCAGCTTGCTTGCCGATATATGATCGCTGATCTTCTCTGGTGCGACTCAGTTTAATTGTACTTGCTCGGGCAGTCTGAGCGAGATTTTCCCCATAATTGACTGTATGTTTACTACCAGCGAACTCTGTAAACCAAACTACTCGCACTGAGTTTTCAGTTGGTAGTTGCAAAAATGGATCAGTCAGCAATTGCGGTGCTGATGTCATAATTGTTTGCCCAAATGAATGCACGCTTACCAGCGTTAAGCATACAGTAAGCAGAAATCAAAGGGCTAGGGCTACTATTTTCTAACGGCGGCGGAAACTTTTAATCATGGGTAATACCAATTCGTAATTCGTAATTTACGCCGGATATGAATCAAAAATGTTCCTGATCCCATAAGGGCTTCCCGATTCGCGCAAAATCATAGTTTTGGTATTACCTATGAAATTATAAAAGTCAGATGCAAAAGCTTAACCGTCTAATTTTTGAATTTGCTCTGGTGTTAATTCTTGCACATTACTCAAAACTATAGCTGCGCCTGCTTTTTTGAGGGTTTCAGCATAAGCATCACGACGCGCTGCGGTTTCCTGCACATGAGGGGGTAAAACGCCTACACCAATCCAAGTGCGGTGCGGTTGCTGATTGCGCGCTTTTTCTACTGTGTACATATCAGCTACGGTATCTCCTACATACACCACAGTAGGTAAAGCATCACAGCCATTATCTAAGATTTGTACAGTCGCAAAAAGTCCTGTGGGATCGGGTTTACCTGGTGCATCTTCCATTGAAATCAAGACTGGGGACTGTAAACCCAGACGTTTTTGCAAAACATAGTTAGCCGAACCACGAGTAGCACCACTAAAAAATCCCCAAGCAATATTCGCTTGCGTGAGTTGTTCTAAGTAGCTGGGTTGTAATAACAAGGGTTCATCACAAATATAGCCAGTGAAATTGTTGGGATCTGTACCTCGGTAACGGGATTGAAAAAAGGTAACTATATCGTTGTAATCAAGTTGTAGTTGTTCTCGCGGCTGTCCTTGACTCTGGAAATAACGGTAAATCAACTCTTGGGATGCTTCCCAATCATTATTCCAAACACCTTCAGACTTCAATTGGTCAATCTCTAATGGTGTGGGGCGATACGCTTGATTGGTAAAATACTCAACAGTGTCTGCGATCGCGCGACGATAGGAACCACTAACATCACGAATCACACCATCAATATCAAAAACTGCGATCGCTTTTGGTGAGAATTTTTCTGTCATAAATATAGGGCATGGGTCATGGGGCATGGGGCATAGGGCATAGGGCATAAAGAAGTTTGTTCTATTCTCTATTGCCGATAGCTTTTAGATAAGCATTGAGTTTGGGTAATAGTTGATCTAGAAATGGCTTTAATATGCTTACCTGTTCAGTTGTCAATAGCTTTCTGGTGTAGGCTAATCGCAACCAGCTGATAGTTTCGTATAAAGAACCTCTAGCAATTTTGACAAAACGCCGATTGTCTTGGTCATTATACCTACCTCTGCCCTCTGCTATATTGACACAAATACTATCAGCAGAGCGAACAATTTGCTTACCCATAGTATCTTGAGAGAAATTATCCCATACCTTCACAATCTGCCAAATTTGATTCGCTAGCTTTTCAGCTAATTGATAAACCTCTAAATCTTCAAAATCAGGCCTTCTCACACAATTCCTCTAAATTAAGGGACTTGCCAATTCAAAAAATATTCCATAGTTATTATTGACAGTTCACAGCCAACGAATTTAAGCAAAATAATTTATTTTCTAGAATTTCCTCATAACTAATGCCCAATGCCCAATGCCCCATGCCCCATCCCCAATGCCCAAACTATTTACCCATCTGGTATGGTATTGCGTTAAAATAAGCGATCGCTGACTTAGTAAGTAATGCTGGGATATACTCCGGAGGTGTGATTGACCAAGTTTATTTTGAAAATTCTTTGGTTAGACGAGAACGTTGCTCTCGCAGTAGACCAAGTTGTAGGTAAGGGCACCAGTCCTTTAACCAAGTACTTTTTCTGGCCCAGAAATGATGCTTGGGAAGAGTTAAAGAAGGAACTAGAATCTAAACACTGGATTAGTGACTTGGATCGTGTTGAGTTACTCAACAAAGCCACAGAAGTGATTAACTACTGGCAAGAGGAAGGCAGAAACCGTCCGATGGCAGAAGCGCAACTGAAGTTTCCCGAAGTGGCATTTACAGGTAGCGCCTGATATTGCCGCATTAGCTGCCCTGCTGTTTTACAAGGTGCCACAATTTGATGGTCTTGTCCCTGCTGCCACTAGCAATCAGTTGTGCATCAGGGCTGACAGCAACAGTAGATACAGAGTCGGCATGGCCAGAGAGAGTAGCAATTTCTGTTGCTGTGCTAACATTCCAAAGTTTAACAGTGCGATCGCGACTGGCACTAATCAACATTGTGCCATCCGATGTGAAAGCCAAGGCTAAAACTGACCAAGAATGGCCTAACAGTGTGGTAATTACCTGACCAGTGTTTACCTCCCACAATTTAATGGTGTTATCGTCGCTACCCGTCGCTAAAATTTTTCCATCGGGACTAAAAGCGACAGTCAAAACCGCCCATGCATGACCCGAAAGGGTGCCTAACAAGGTGTAATCTGGGCGGTTTTTAAATTCTCTCGCTTCCGAAAGCTGCCACAAGCAAATTGTGCGATCAAAACTGGTGCTGGCTAAAAGCTGCCCTTGAGGGCTAAATGCTACGGAATTTACCTGTAATTGGTGTTTACTCAAAGTAGAAATTTCTTTGCCTGTATTTACATCCCACAGTTTGACTGTTTTATCCCAACTCCCACTAGCCAAAATTTGCCCATCAGGACTGAAAGCCACTGATTTAACGGCGTGTGAATGTCCAGCTAAGGTATAAATTTCTTGTAATTGATTGACATCCCACAATTTGATAGTTTGGTCATCGCTAGCTGTGGCTAATAGTTTGCCATCAGGACTGTATGCAACTGATTTTACTGCTTGGGAATGTCCAGATAGGGTAGCTAAGGGTTTTTGACTATTTACGTCCCAAAATTTAATAATTTTGTCATCGCCACTGGCTAACGTTGTGACCTCAGGGTTGAAGCTAACACAGTTTATCCCTGCACAGGCGCTAGGAATGCCACTGAAGGTATGTATGCATTGCCAACCGCCGATAAACGCAGATGAACGCAGATTATTGGTTTTGTATGTAATTCCCATTGCTAGTAAGACTTCATCAGCAGATTGGAAGCGGCGGCTGAGGGATTTTTGCAGCAGTTTGTTAAGGATTTTTGTGAGTCTTTCGCTTACCTGATGTCTCAGATAATCTTGCCAAACCCAGCAATCATTGGCGACATCGTATAAATCAAAGGGCGAAACTTCGGTGAGTAGGTAAATGCAAGTGACACCTAGGCTATAAATATCACTAGCAAAAACTGCTTTTCCCCTCGCTTGTTCTGGTGCGATATATTCCGGGCTACCGATACAAATTTTACTGATCAACTGGTCAATTACGCTCACCAGTTGAGCTGCGGCAAAATCAACTAGGACTAATTCTCCAGCAGCAGTGCGGATAATATTTTCTGGTTTGATATCGCAGTGGATGATATTGCGATCGCGAATAAATTTGAGAACAGGTAATATACTTGCTAACAGTTGCCAAATTTGATTTTCGCTGAAAGTTCCTTCTGCTTCCAGTATGGTAGCCAAATTACTGCCTGCGATCAATTCTTGTACTAAGTAGCAATATTGGTCATCTTGAAAATGGGAAAGTAAAGCCGGAATTTGAGGATGTTCGCCTAGTAGTTTTAGCTGCTGTGCTACTTGTACAAAGCTTTCTGGTGTTGGATGGCGATGCGAAAATTGTTGCACAACGCACGGAACAGGAGGAAATTGATTCTCATCTACAGCAAGGTAGGTTTTACAGAATCCTCCCTTCCCAATTACCTGGAGTAAACGATAACGGTTTTGTATCAGCAAAATTTCCTGCCAAACTTTCAGCCAGATTACATCTATGGTAAATGGACTTGCAGAAGTCGGGAAAAGGTCTACCCCTACGGGGAAGCAAGCTACGCGTAGCGTCTTTGCAAGAGAAGGGGCTTCTGACTTTTCCCGTTATCTTTTTATCGCAGTGATCGCGATCAGGAACGGCTAAATTCCATTGTCTCTGTGTATCAAATCCTTTCATAGCTGTAACACATCCTACAGTCGCTATTAATTGTGAATTGTGAATTTTGAATTCCCCCCAGGGGCTTGACACTCCAGTTCACTGGAGGATTCAAGATAAAAGCAGTCTTGAACCTGATCATTGGAGTCTGCAAATGAAGAATACCACATTGAAGTTGCGCGGGATGAGTTGCGCTTCTTGTGCCAGAAGTGTAGAAGATGCAATTCGTTCTGTCCCTGGGGTGAATGAATGTAGTGTGAATTTTGGGGCAGAACAGGCAACTGTTGATTATGACCCCAAAAGAACAGATTTACAAGCTATCCAAGATGCAGTTGATGCAGCAGGTTATTCTGCTTTTCCCCTACAAGAACAAAACTTGATGGCGGGAGAAGATGATGAGGAAAAGCAACATCGCCTGCAGGAATCCCGCGATTTGCAACGTAAGGTGATATTAGGCGGGATTATTAGCGCTGTGTTGGTAATTGGTTCGCTACCAATGATGACAGGGTTAAACCTGCCTTTAATTCCTACATGGTTGCATAACCCTTGGCTGCAATTATTGCTGACAACTCCTGTACAGTTTTGGTGTGGTTATTCCTTTTACGTCAATAGCTGGAAAGCCTTAAAGCGCCATGCTGCGACAATGGATACGTTAATTGCTTTAGGTACTAGTGCCGCATATTTCTATTCCCTATTTGCCACCTTAGTTCCTAGCTTTTTCATTGCCCAGGGTTTGAGAGCAGATGTGTATTATGAAACTGCGGCGATTGTCATTACCTTAATTTTATTAGGGCGGCTGTTTGAAAATCGCGCTAAAGGGCAAACTTCCGAAGCTATCCGCAAGTTAATTGGTTTACAGGCGAAAACTGCGCGGTTAATTCGTCATGGGCGAGAAGTTGATGTACCGATTGAGCAAGTGCAAATTGGTGATGTGGTGCTGGTGCGTCCTGGGGAGAAAATTCCCGTTGATGGTGAGGTAGTTGACGGGACATCCACCGTTGATGAAGCGATGGTGACTGGTGAAAGTGTACCTGTGAAAAAGCAACCAGGGGATGAAGTCATTGGCGCAACCATCAATAAAACTGGTAGTTTTAAGTTTCGCGCCACCAGAGTAGGTGCAGATACCGTACTGGCGCAGATTGTGCAACTAGTGCAGCAAGCTCAAGGCTCAAAAGCCCCCATCCAAAGACTAGCAGACCAAGTTACCGGGTGGTTTGTGCCAGCAGTAATTGCGATCGCCATCCTCACTTTCATAATTTGGTACAACATCATGGGTAATGTTACCTTGGCGTTGATGACCACAGTGGGGGTGTTAATTATCGCTTGTCCTTGTGCTTTGGGTTTAGCCACACCTACCTCAGTCATGGTTGGTACTGGTAAAGGTGCAGAAAACGGCATTTTAATTAAAGGCGCGGAAAGCTTAGAACTCGCACACCAAATTCAAACCATTGTCTTAGATAAAACAGGCACAATTACCCAAGGTAAACCCACAGTCACAGATTTTGTCACAGTCAACGGCACAGCTAACGGCAACGAAATGCAGCTGATTCAACTAGCCGCCTCAGTAGAACGCTATTCCGAACACCCGTTGGCAGAAGCAGTTGTACGATATGCTGAAACTCAAGAAATGCAATTAATTGCCTCTGTACAGGATTTTGCTGCGATCGCAGGTAGTGGTGTCCAAGGTAGGGTTGCTAACAGATTGGTGCAAATTGGGACACAACGCTGGATGGCAGAATTGAGTATTAACACTCAAGCCTTGCAACCAGACAAAGAACGCTTAGAATACCTGGGTAAAACCGCCGTATGGTTAGCAGTAGACGGCGAAATCAAAGGAGTCATGGGGATAGCTGATGCCATTAAACCCACATCACCCCAAGCTGTAAGAGCATTACAAAAACTCGGTTTAGAAGTAGTCATGCTCACAGGCGACAACCAACGCACCGCCGAAAGCATTGCCCGTGAAGTCGGTATTACCAGAGTCTTAGCCGAAGTCCGCCCCGATCAAAAGGCGGCGGTGATTAAGTCATTGCAAGCAGAGAAGCAGAGGAGCAGGGGAGCAGGGGAGCAGAGGAGCAGAAGAAAAACTCAGCACTCAATTGTGGCAATGGTTGGTGATGGTATTAATGATGCACCAGCCTTAGCACAAGCCGATGTGGGAATAGCAATTGGCACAGGAACAGACGTTGCGATCGCAGCTAGTGACATCACCTTAATTTCTGGTGATTTACAAGCCATAGTTACAGCAATTCAACTCAGCCGCGCCACAATTCGCAACATTCGGCAAAACCTCTTCTTCGCCTTCATTTACAACGTTGCTGGTATTCCCATCGCCGCCGGAATTCTCTTCCCCTTCTTCGGTTGGTTACTCAACCCCATCATCGCCGGTGCAGCAATGGCTTTTAGCTCAGTTTCCGTAGTCACCAACGCCCTGCGTTTACGCAACTTCCAACCTAAAACCCTCAGCTAAGGGACTTCCAACTAATAAAATATGCGATCGCTTTTTTGGCAAGGGGGCAGGGAGCAGGGGAGAAATTCTTCATTCCAATTACCAATTACCAATTACCCATTACCAATACCATTACCAATAATTATGAACAAAACAACCCTCATCAGTACTATAGCCAGCTTAGGCATTGTATTTGGAATCGCATCAGGTAAAGCTGTTGCCCAAACATCTCATGAAAGCCATTCATCACCAACAGTCCAAACTAATCAATTTCAACGTATCGATCAGCCTTTAGGAAATAAAATAGCCGTCACTCTCGGTGGCTTGGGATTAATTGGCTTAGAACTTTGGTGGTTCTTGCTAAGTAAACCCAAGTCTCATAAAGCAGTTGCAACGGATGAGAATATTCAGGAAGTAACTGTGACTGTTGATGGCGGATATGATCCCAGCCGAATTGTAGTCCAAGCCGGGAAACCAGTCCAACTGAAATTTGCACGCACAGATCCCAGCAGTTGTTTAGAAAAAGTCCTGATTCCAGACTTTCGCATCGCCGCAGATTTACCCCTGAATCAAGTTACAACTGTGGAATTTACACCCGAACAACCAGGTGAGTATATTTTCACTTGTGGAATGAATATGTTTCGGGGTGCGATCGCAGTTCAAGCCGCAGAAGCAACTGAAGAAACTGCTTCAACTCCAGTTAGTGTCTCATGAGCTTGATGAAATGATACTTTTGATGCTTGACTCTCCAGTTCAATGGAGAGTTTAGTATAAAATCAGCAATCACATCTCACTGAGGATTTGGTAAGTATGTTAGCCCAAGCAGAAGGAAAACAAATTGGTGTAGTTGCCAAGGAAAGTGGTGTACCAATTAAAACCATTCGCTACTATGAAGAACTTGGCTTACTCCAATCATCAGGCAGAACAGAAGGCGGATTTAGATTATTTAGCGTTGATGTTTTAGAAAGACTACACTTTATTAAACGCGCTCAAAGCTTGGGATTAAGCTTATCGGAAATTAAAGAATTTCTCAATGTTCATGATAGCGGCAACTTACCTTGTGAGCATATCAAAATTAAACTAGAGCAAAAGGTAAAAGCCATTGATGAACAAATTCAACAATTAATGATTTTGAGACAAGAATTATCAGGATTGCTGTCTGGTTGGGAAATTAAACCTGATAATAATCATGCAACTATTTGTCCAATTATTGAACATCAATAAATAAATTTAGAGATTATTTATCAAGCCTAACGCACCGTCGCATTGATGATGCGTTACGGCTAAATTTCATTGTCTCTGTGTCCCAAATACTTTCAAAGCCGTAACACATCCTACTTAACATTTACTGTACCTTGCCAACTTGCAATCTGCTGTAATTATTAATTATTGTAGGGGAGCCAGTCGCATGGGCGGGTTTCCCACGCCAGTCCGCACAACGGGGGGAACCCCCGCAAGCGGCTGCCTCGACTTGAGCGAACTGGCGTTGTGTTAGGCGCTCGTTTCCAATATTATTGGTCATGCAAAAACTATCCTAGCGCCTAACGCACCGCCGCCGCATTGATTATGCGTTACTAAATTTCTCTTTTTAAGCATTCAAAATAGACGCTCTTTTCTTGGCTCATTAAATCAAAAAACATATCACCTCTTGACTCTCCAGTTAACTAGAGTATGTAAAGTGATTTTGAGTTAAGTAGATAATTTAAAAATTCACTTAGATTTCTGTACTAACTCTCTAGCTAAACCTTTTGAGATGACTTGAGTAATTAAGAAATGGAGCCAAATCAATGAAGAGATTTATAAATGCAATTGCTATAACTACTACTTTAGTGCTAGCTCAAAGCTGCTCATCATTAACTAAAGTTGATGAAAAAGCAATATCTGTAAGCACGCATCAACATCAGGATATTTCAATGACTGATAAGCATTATGGAGAACATTCAAACCATGACACTGTTCATCACGATGAAAATCATGAAGAGAAGAAAATATTAACTCAAGCAAAACTCAAAGTTCCTAGTCACATCTCCCCAAATCAAACGATTCCCATATCTATTGATGTGCAAGATTTAAATGGTAAGGCAATTACCAATTTTGACACTTTCCAAGAAAAGCTGATGCACTTAATTGTTGTCAGTGATGATTTGCAATTTTTTAGCCATATTCATCCCACATATAAAAATAATGGACAATTTGAAGTAGCAGCTAGTTTTCCACAAGCGGGTGGTTACACATTTTTCAGCGATTACAAACCCACTGGAAAAACAGAACAAGTCTCAGTATTGCAAGCACAAGTTTCAGGTAATACTATTCCGGCTCCAGAAATTGACATTAAGCGTAGTAAAACTTTCAACGATACTCAAGTCAATCTCGCTCTTTCTGAACCTACTGTAAAAGCAGGTCAAGAAGTTACTTTAATGTTTAAATTACAAGACGCTGCTAGCAAGCAACCGCTAACAGATTTACAACCTTACTTGGGAGAGAACGGACATTTAGTTATCGTGCGACAATCCAAGCAGCTAACAGCAGCAGATTACATCCATGCTCACGCACTCAAAACTACCCCAACTGGACAGGTTCATTTTATGACTAGCTTTCCCCAACGAGGAAAGTACAAGCTTTGGGGCCAGTTTAATCGCAATGGCAAAATCATTACTGCTGATTTTTGGCTCAATGTCGTCTAGTTTAGCGGTATGTATTCTTCTTGTGCAGTTTTGATGAAGTAAATTTGAAGAGTAAGCGATCGCCCTTAGCATCTCCTAATTGAGCTGCTACTATAGGGACATATACAGAACTACTTATACCGAAACCTGAATTATCGTCAAATTCTCTCAGAAGAACATGTACCAAATCAAAAGCCCCCAAAAGGGGCTATTTTTGTATGCAGTAACTGTTAGTGATTACCCTTATCTTAAGAGTAATCACTTTTTGGGAAAACCCAGTATTATTGCGGAAATTTATGATTGTATGGCGTAGGGTTGTGGCTCAGTAATCACCTGTTGATTGTGTTCCCGGCGATTCTGGGCAATAGTTTTATATAACTTCAACCGAGAAGCATTGACGCTACCCAACGGTTCATGTTCCGGTAGAGTATGCCAAGGCGTAAAAGAAAGACTTTCATCGAACTGTTTGCGATCGCTATTATCAAATTCCTGAGCCGGAATTTTGATAGTTGCTACTTTAATATATGGAGAGATATTTTCATCCCAGAGGAGGGTAGGATCATCAACCCATTTGGGATCATTATCAGGCTGTAGTTGAATCAAGAAATCAAAATAAACATCCCGCTTTTCTATAGTCAGAGTATTGACTAAAGCTTGGCGCAAATAGTGATCAGAATCTGGGATAGGTAAATCAGCAGTATTTATAACTTGCGGTTTTGCAGAAAATTTAATCGCCTGGGTTCCCAAACGGTAGGGTGTAGCACTCCAATACTGAATTTCTAAAGGATTGAGAGTTTTCTTACCAGCAATTTGTTGCAAAATCCCAAACTCGTACGCAAAAGATTCTGGGGAAAGTTTACCAGCCTTTACTTCTGCTAGACGAATATAATCTTGAGCCTCTCGCACAAAGAAAACAGGATGGTTGATCAGTACAAAATCTTGGGTGTTTGGTTCATCTTCTAACACCTTGTTCCCTTCCACCTGGAGAACTTTTATTGCAAAGCCTCTACCATCAGGGTTCTTGTCAGATTGGAGTTGTCCTTGACTTAAGGGGCCAGATGCATTAGAAAATCTTGCCCAGATGGGGTAGGTTTTAACCTTGCTGAAAATACCAACTTGCAGATTCTCAGGAATATTATCTGCGATCGCCAACTCACCCCAGACACAACCATGACTTTTCGCATGAGCTTGACGTAAGCCTGGTGCTTTAGCAGCTTGATCCTGAACAGCACCTGCAACAATTTGGTCAATGATTTCACTATTAGATACTTGACTCATAGTGATTTTTTTGAAGGGTTTAGAATCACTATATAGGATGAATATTTTGGTGTTTTAAATATTCATGAGGTGAGAAATGCCCACTATATCATAGTTTTAATGGGCATTCCCTAGCCTCAACTTCAGCGATCAATGTACGGAATTTCTTCAACAATCAAAGATTTTGTTTAGGGAATAGAGAAAAAAGAACCCAATACTTGTCGGTTAAGGGCAAAAGGGGAAGGGGAAAAGGGGCAAGAAAAAACCTTTAACCCTGACCCTTTCACCTTTTCCCCAAACCAAATTCCGAGTTGAAAATCCTTAACCGAGCAGTATTGAAAAAGAACCTCTTCCCCAAACCAAATTTATTTTTATATATTACTAACAGCGCAGCGAAACCCTGTAAAAACCTGACGCACACTTGGATAATACCAGTTACGAAAACTTGGGCGCAGTACCCAAGGACGAGTTGTCCAACTTCCGCCTTTTAATACGCGATGCTTCTGGTCAAAATAAACTTGCGAGTAACCTGTATAAGGATAGCTTTTAAATCCTGGATAGCTATCAAACCATGAATCTGTCCATTCCCAAACATTGCCTAAGGTGTCGTATAAACCATAGGCGCTTTGTCCACCAGGGTAAGCATCAACAGGGGTAGTTTTACCAATTAGGCGATCGCAATTACAATTCTCAGTTATTACTGTTGTTTGGGGATTCCGCCTAGCTGCTTTTTCCCATTCTGCTTCTGTGGGTAGGCGCTTCCCGATAAACCGTGAATAGGCTTCTGCTTCGTACCAACTAACACCCCAAACTGGGTGATTATCCCAAGTAATATTTCCCTGCCAGTATAGCGGTTGAGTTACCTGTTCAGTTTGTAACCAATCCCAGCCAGCCTTTGACCACCACTGAGGATTTTGGTAGCCGCCAGCCTCCATAAATGCGCGATATTGTCTACAAGTTACAGGATAGCGGTCAATATAATAGGTGTCTAAATATACCTTATGTGCCAAAGATTCGTTATCTAGCGCCTCAATAGAGTTGTTACCTTGTTCAAATTCACCTGCAGGAATTTGAATCATTTCTTCCAGGTTATGAGGCGCAGCTGGACTAACAGCATCAGGGTGTAAGTTATTTAAAGGAAGTTTTGTTAATTCCAACACCATGCTAATAATTTCACAGTGTTGGCTTTCGTGTTGAATTAAAAAGCGCCACAGCCGTTCATGTTGCTCAACATCAGCAACTTTGAGGATATCTAAAGCTTTGCTTCTGACTGTATCTAGGTAATTAAGAATTTCCCCTAAATCAGGTAATTCCACACGCTTGGCTTTGGGTAAACCATCAGCTGCAAACAGCTGACAGTATTGCGGAAACAAACATGGTAAACCTGCGATGTGTTCTAGCAACCACAAAGATTCAATGTAAGCAATATGACCTAAGTGCCAACCAACAGGGCTAAAATCTGGATGGGGTTGATGACAGAATGTCTGTCTATCCATACCCTCAAACAGTGTCAGAGTTTTTTTGCGACATTCAATAAATACAAGAATAATATCTTCTCTGACACTAGATATGCTCAACTTGGATAACACGGTCTTCTCCCACACTGATGATGCTATTTTCTGGGCAAGTTGTCCAATTACCATTAAATATCGGTTCAGAAGCAATAATTACCGAATCTGGGAAATTTGAATCATTCTCTAACCAGTAAAGAGAAGGCGCAGGTGATTTACTACTAAAGCGACAAGCAATTAGGCGATCGCCATCACTTAAAATGATGTTGGCAGAAACATCACTTTCATACTCTGCTGCTAATTCCAACAAGTGAAATAATGTGATGTGTAAAGCCTGTTCTACACTCTTAGCCGGGTGAGATTGCCACTGATTTAACAGTAAAGCAAAGATATGTTCTGAATCTGTACTTCCCTTAATTGATTGGTAAATCTCATTGCTCAGTTGATTGCGAATCGGTCTATATAATGTCTGGCGGAAATTCTCAATTCTGCCATTATGAGTAAATAACAGCCTCTGATACTGAAATGGCTGAGAATTACTAAAATCTAAAGCTTGGCCTGTTGTCGCACTACGCACATAGCCTAAAATCCGCCCTGATTCCACATAGCGGCTCAGATATGGCAGATTTTGGTCATTCCAAATCGGCAAAATATGTTTGTAGATAAATGGTTCGGTATCCTTTTGAGCATGATACCAACCAATCCCAAAGCCATCAGCGTTTACCACTCCAGAAATCATTTCCTGAGGCTGATAACTCTGCACAATCAAGGAATGTTCTGGTGTGTATAGTAAACGTTCTAAAGAAATCGGCGAACCGAGGTAAGCAAGTAAACGGCACATAATATTAAATCTTCAGTACTCAGCGACTTGATTATAATTAGTGGCGACACTTGTGTGACCACTAAATAGCCCTAATGCTTGCTCTATTTCGGTTCTTGTATCAAAATTGCCGATTAGCTAGCAACAAACTTTAAAGATACACCATTCATGCAGTAGCGCTTACCAGTGGGTTTAGGGCCATCATTAAATACATGGCCCAGGTGTCCACCGCATCGGCTACAATGCACTTCAACTCTCGTCATAAAAAACGATTTATCGATAGTGGTAGCGATCGCGCCTTCAATAGGAGCGTAAAAACTGGGCCAGCCAGTACCACTGTTAAATTTGGTGTCTGAGGTGAATAAGGGTAAATCACACCCTGCACACAGGTATTCCCCCGCCGCATATTGCTTATCGAGAGGACTGGTACCAGCGCGTTCTGTACCATGTTGACGCAGCACCCGAAACTGTTCTGGTGTCAGCGTTGTGCGCCATTCTTCCTCAGTTTTGGCGATTTCAAATTCATTATTCTTTGCAGCTGTCATAACTTTTGGTTTCCTACGTAGATAATTTGATAACCATACGGTGCCAAACATAACGGCACCAGCTTCTAGAAGATATCGCCTTTTCATTACCCTGTTACCAACTTCGCCTGTTGATTCACTAATATCAGCCATAACCCTGAATTAACCCTGATAGCAACCTGAAAATGCTCTCAGAATCATATCAATTAGGTGTATGAGCCTGAAAATCACTGACTCAACCACAAAGTTTTTGAAGAGGGTAAGTTAATCAATACAAGGAGGACTTACCGAACTCCTCGCCGCTTTGTAACATTCTGTTGTATTTTGTTTCAAAAATACATTGTAACGAGAACAGGCAATCTTAACAAAATTGGGGACTGGGGATTGGGGACTAGGGATAAGGGAGATGAGGAAGATGTGGGAAAAATAATATAACGACAAATCCCATTACCAATTACCCATGACCAATTACCACTCCACCAATCGGCTATACTGGAAAAGCCTAAAATTTATCAATCACTTTTATTTATTAAAATAAAAACTAAAAATAATTGCTTCTATCATTGGGAGTCTCTAAACTTAAAATTAAAATAGTCAACTAAAAGTTGATTTTTAAGCTTCTAGATTCACATATAGAGAAAAAAGTCAACAGTAAGTAAACATCCTATAAAATTTAAGATATTACGCCTGTGGAACTCTCTAACAAATCTGAATACGCACTTCTCGCTCTGTTAGAGTTGGCTAGTTGTTACCCTAGTGGTGAATCTCTACAAATTCGGCAGATGGCAGTGCTGCAAGATATACCGAACCGCTATTTAGAACAATTGCTAGCAACTTTAAGGCGTAGAGGTCTAATTAAGAGCATACGCGGAGCCAAAGGTGGCTATGTTTTAGCGCGAGATCCGCGAAAAATTACATTGCTAGAAGCTTGGAGCAGTATTGAAGGAGTAGATGCTGCTGTACCGACTGTTGAGCAAAATTCCAAAACTCTAGAGACTCAAATCATTAATGAAGTTTGGCAGGAAGCACGTCAAGCGGCTAATGCGGTTTTAGAAAAATATACCCTGCAAGACCTATGTGAGCGACGGCTCAAACACAGAGAGAAAGAACTCATGTACTATATCTAAGCCACAGCCATTAACAGGTTATTTATAAATTCTCAATGATGAAGGGGAACAGGAAAAAGTCAACGACAAATCCTGTTCCCCTTCTGCTTTATTCTGTAATCAAATCTTAATTTACTCAAAACTCAGCACTCGTAACTACATCCTAACAGTGAGTAAAACCGTCTTATTGAGACGGTCTTTGTTGCGAAATTGAGAGGGTGTAGTTATACTGTCGTTTTGATGATTCACCGATGTAAAAAGAGTATTCTCCTGCTGGCCAGAAACCAGACATCTCTGCTTTTCCGCCGGAGTAACTATCTGCTTGAATACAGAAGCGTCCTCCAGGGCCATTAATCAGCAGCGTTGGTTGTCCTTGACTCTCAACTGTAACGCGCAAATAAGGTAGTGACTCTTCCACCTTAATAACTTGGCTGGGTTCAGCGGGAATATTGCCACAATTACTCGCCACAGAACCGCCAGAATTGCCATTTAAAACTAGCGGCTCTGTCCGGAATTTGGCATTAATGACGCTGGGGGGATTCTTGGCGAAATTAGCATCAGTAAAAACTAAATTCATCGCCAAAGCTGCGGGAACAACCGTAAATAATCTGTGCATTTTCATATTATTAAATTAATGCTCCCGACTGTGATCGAGCGATATTGTTAAACATAATCTAAGTTTTGAGACGATGCTAATAAATTTGTGTTCCCTAATACAGAGTATAAAATTTTATCTTTCAAAGAAAAAAATATACCTTCAATAAGATGAAAAAAGTATAAAGTTGTTGCATAGTAAGTATTTGTAAATAAATCACACTTGCTGGTAAGTGATATACCAAAGTTACCAGTATGATTTTTCTTGATCAATCTTTGTTTTATAGCAAGTCCCGTACTATTTCGGAATTTCCGGATTAGCAATGATAAATCATGAAATCCTTGCCATGAAGCTGTTTGAAAAATTTATGCCTGTACTTTTTTAAGAAAAAGATACTCTGCCTTGACTAAAAATGTCTAGCAAACACATACATTAGCTAGAATCACAGACAAAACCGCTTATAAGCTGAGGTAGAAAAGATAGATGAATCCTCAACCTGATGAAGATTTGCAACGTCGTCTCCAAAACCTAGAGGCAGAGATTAATTCCTCCCCAAGAGAGGTTTCCCAGCCAGAAACACAAAAACAGCCATTTGAGTTTAGTTTTGAGAGTTTAAACTCGCAACTAACAAAATTGCAAAGCTGGTTCAATACCTTGTCTGGAACTAAAAAGATAGTATTTTTAGGCGTGACGGCTGTAGTAGGTATTGCAATGTTGCAAACAGTATTAAAACTTGTAGCTTCTGTAATTAGCCTGGCAGTGTTGGCAGTGTTGGTGTATGTTGGATACAAATTTTTTGTGTCTAATAGTTTTCAGCAGAAAAAATAGTCTATTTGTAACGATCCCGTAGTGGTGTGAAATAAAGTTAAAGGGAATTATACGATGGCGACCCCAATTGTTAGGAGAAGTAATAATCAATCTAGTAGGTCAAAAGACCCAGAAAAATCGAGTTCACTGCCATTATTAAGCAAGCGCTTTGCAGCTTGGGCGACAGAAATGACGCTGGTGGTTGCCAGTGGTTTGGTTCCCTTCGGCTTGGGAGTGTATGCCAATTCCAGAAGTGATTTGAACCGTGTACCTCTGAATCCTGTTTTAGTGGTAACAGAAAGAGCGATCGCTAGACCTTTGGCTTTACCTGTGAGCTATGGTATTCGTAACGTAGCTTGGCCAACTAATATTTTGTGGAGCCTGGCTTTATTAGGGCCTGTGACACTTTCGACATGGCAGTTCTTTCTACTCGCAAAAACAGGTAGCACCATTCCCAAACGTCGATTTGGGATTAAAGTGGTGAACGAGCAAGGAAAAGCGCCGGGTTTTGGCGCAGTTGTCATCCGCGAAGGATTAGGGCGTTGGACTGTACCGTTATCTGTAGCCTATCTGCTGTGGCGCTACAGTTTAGCTTTTCCTAACTTAGGAATTTTCGCAGTTTTGGCCTTATTAGCGATCGCCTCTGAAGGAATTGGCTTACCTGCAAAAAATGGGCGGCGGGCAATACATGATATTTTGGCAGGTACTTATACAGTAGATGCTACTCGCCCTTTACCAGCTTCCTTCTCAGATGCTAGCCGCGAAAGTCAAGCCGCTGTCAGCAGTGATGCTGAGTCATTGGCGGACGATCAAGAAGGAGCCACAGCATCAGACAATACACCAGCACATCCCCTCGTGGCACTGATTCGGCGTAATCCTAATCTCACATTGATGGGTGTCACACTGGTGAGTATGGTAGCCGTGTTAACCACTTTAGTGGGCACTCAAGTCTACATCCAAACTCAAGAAACACAGCGTAAATCGCAGCAAATCAACGGACAACAGTTTCTAGAACTCGTAAAACAGCTGAACTCTAGCTCATTTGCTACTGTTGAAGAACGCCGCAGTGCAATTGTAGCTATGGGTACTCTCAACGATCCCCAAGCAATTAAATTTTTAGCAGATCTACTAGTTAAAGAAACCAACCCTATGCTAGTGGATACAATACAACAAGCTTTGGCAAATATTGGGATTAAAGCTTTACCTGAGCTAAAAACTCAAAATCAAATTATTGCTGGGGAAATGGGGGCTGCAGGTACTAATGCAATCCAGAGATTACAACTCAATCAAAAAGCCATCAACAAAATTCTCGCTGTTTACAGTGGTCAAAGCAACGGCATTGATTTGAGTCGCAGCCAATTAGGTGTCGTCGGTTCTGGAGAAAATTCCTCGTTCAACTTAGTCTTAGAAAACGTTGATTTATCTGGAATTAAATTCAAATCTGCCAACCTCAATCAAGCTAGCTTTAAAGGCAGTCGTTTTCGCAGTGTGGGTGAAGATGGTCGTTGGGACACCTACGACGATGTCATTGCTGATTTAACTCAGGTGCAGATGAAGCAAGCCAATCTCACCGATGCTAATCTCAGCCGTGTAATGTTGAACCGTAGCGATTTGAGCCGCGCCACTCTCAACAGAGCTAATTTAGCTGATGCCCGTTTAATTAATGCTAACCTCAGCAGTGCCCAGCTAGTGGGAGCCGATTTGCGTGGTGCAGTATTAGAAAATGCCAGCTTAACTGGAGCAGATTTAGGTGATGCCAAATTAAACGAAGCTGATTTATATGCAGCTCGTTTAGGTCGTGTAGTAGCTATAGGCACTCAGTTGTCCTATGCCAACTTAACCAAAACCGATTGGCAAGGCTCAGATTTATCTGGTGCTGATTTAGAACGTGTTAATCTTAGCAATGCGAACTTAAGTGCTACTCGGATGACTGGTGCAGTTTTGCGTTCTGCTCAAATGGAAAACGCCAACTTGCAAAATGCTGATTTGAGCCTTGTTGATTTACGGGGAGCAAACGTTGCTGGCGCTGATTTTAAGAATGCAGTTCTTTCACCCAGCAAACAAGACCCAGCAGATGAATTTGTCCAAACACCATCTAAAGGTTCCGTTTCCGCTGTAGTGCAAGGAGTTGATTTTTCTCAAGCTAAAAACCTAGATTCCAAACAGCTTGCTTACATTTGTACTCAAGGCGGGATTCATCCTCGTTGTCCGTAGGGTTGGGGATTGGGGACTGGTGATTGGGGAACTCGGGGCCCCCTCTGGGGATAAGGGGTAATGGGGATTGGGGATGAGGGAGAAATAAAAAATGCCAATTACCAATTACCAATTACCCATTACCCAATGCCCCATGCCTAATGCCCAACATCAGCGATAACATAGGTATTAAAAGGAACCATTACAATTTCAGATGGTGTGAGGAAACGGGCAATGAAGCATCTCCGGTCTTTGGTTGTAGTTCTGGGGGCTAGTTCGCTGTTAAATATGGCTACAAGCATTCAACCAGCACAAGCTCAAGTTGCTTATGGTAGTTATGTTGGTGTTGGCCCTTCTGTGGGACTGAGCGATGGGGCTCAAATTGGCGGGGTGGTGGCTTTTCGTTATAAGCTTTTGGAATCACCGATTTCTTTTCGTGCCCAAGCTTTGATTGGTCATGGTACAGCAATTGTGCCTACGGTTTCTTACGATGTCCCCATTAACTGGCAAACTGATGCCTATTTGGGTGCAGGATTGGCGTTAGCTAGTGGTGACGATCCATCTCCGGTGGGGAATAAGATTAGCTTTGCTTTGCAACCAGGAATTGATTACACCGTTCCTAATAGCAACACTGTACTTTTTGGTAACGCAATTATCGCTTTTGATGCTTACCGCAATGGTGGTGGTACTGCTTTTTCTTTGCAAGGTGGTGTAGGTTTAAGATTTTAATGCCTGAATTGAATATAAAACCTAAATTCCCAAGTCTTGAAGGCGTGGGATTTTTTTATGTTTTTACAGTCCCTATGAACAGTATGGGCAAATAGGCTTGGGTTAAGATCATTAGCGTTTATTACTTGTTAAACAAGCCAGCAGAATTGGGGGATTCTCCCCCAAACCCCCGATTGGGTGACGGTTGCGTCCCCCAAACCCCCTCCAAAATAATTTTTCGGTTTTTTGTTGAGTAACTAGTTTTTTGTTTTTGTGGTCAATCAATTTTCTTAACTGAATGGTATTGATGTATGGGCTAAAGCTATGTCCGCAGGGCTTTACAGAACTCAGCACTCAGCACTTTCAAAGAGTGAACACACAGGGACGCAGAGTTGTGTATGATCGAACAGGTCACTTGGTTCTGGTGGGGATCAGCCATCAGAGGTAACGGGGAAAGTTCGGTGTAAATCCGGCACTGTCCCGCAACTGTGAAGCAATTTGAGATTAGTAGTCGAAATTTCTCAATTGTGTAAGTCAGAACGCCCACCAATGTTGATTGTTTTGTTCTCACATCTGCGAGGTACAGATGACTGCTGTGAATATTTCTGCGACTAGTAATTTGGGTGAGTCTTCCCATACTCTCTTTGTTTGCAAAACCTGTGCCAGTGTTTGGCAAGATGGGAAACGCGTAGGCGAAAGTGGTGGGGAAAAACTATTACAAAAACTGGAATTTCTGGCACAAGATTGGGAGTTGCGAGATCAGTTTCCCATTCAGCAAGTGGAATGCATGAGTGCTTGTAACCGTTCCTGCGTTGTCGCCTTGGCTGCACAAGGTAAAACTACATATCTGTTTGGTGATTTGGCTGTGGATGATTGTGCATCTGCTGTGTTGGAATGCGCTAGTCAATACTACAGCAAGCCTGATGGTTTACTACCTTGGTCAGAACGCCCAACAGCCTTGAAAAAGGGGATTTTGGCGAAGATTCCCCCGATTGGGAGATGAGGAGATTGGGTACTGGGGACTAGGGATTGGGGACTGGGTAGATGAGGGTGATGAGGGGGATGAGGGTGATGAGGGGGGACAATACCCATTTGTGTCAACTTAAGCTAAAAGCTATATAGGGCGGGCGTTGTACAAATACCTCGCGCCCTCATCCCCTAACCCCTTCTCCCACAGGAGAAGGGGAATTGAATCTCTTGCTCCCCTCTCCTGGTGGGCTATCCATTAGTCACATCTTTCTTAACAAAGCTGAAAGCCATTTATAGGAGTAATTTCACGTTGAGGATTCTTAGCTGTGGTTGACAGAGTGAGAAAAATATGTATCCATATGGATTGTTGTTGACATACCCTTGCGGATTTTGTTGATTTGGCTAGTGGGTTAGCCGGGCTAATTTCCAAGTAGCAGCGATATCATGTAATCGTCGCAATCCACGCCAAATAGTCTTAACTCCAGGTTCGCCATCGCTTTTGCGCCCTAAAAAACCACCGAGAGTGGCAATCATACGTACAGCTTCTCTAAGAGTTGGTGGCTTTTGAGGTGGAATCGGATTTTTAGTAAAATGTACGCATAACGACTGCCATTCAAATATCTCTAAAACAGTTTCACAACTAATATCTGGATTATGTCTGGCTTCGTAAGTGAGCCATAATAAACGCCAAGCGACAATTGAATATGTAGCTAATGCCATATTGATTCGCTTTGCAGTTTCGAGTTGTAATTCTTCGATTTGACAACCGCTTTTTAAAGCATAGTGGTAGCGTTCAATTAACCAACGATAGGTATACCATTTGACGCAACGTATGGCGGCGGAAAAATTCTTAATTTCTAGGGTCGTTAATAATAGCCAACTAATCGGGCTAACACCTACTGGTGGATTTTCTTCTTCTGCTAAAATCACCTGTAATTTTACTGGTTTAAGTTGTGAACGTGCTATGTGATGCCGTGGTACATCTACTTCAAATGTTGCATATTTAATGATTAGTTTTGCAGTTCTAGCTGCCGCTTCTGGATTACGTTTTACTTCTACTAATAATGTTCCCCCTACTGAGGTAGCACGGATTGCTTGATGTAAATACTTGGCTGTGTGATTGACTTTTCTATTGTGGGTTCCCCGGATGAGTAAATGTGAATTTCTCGGGCGTTGTTTCCGAAATAAGTCAAATATATCAGCTTCGGAATCTCCCATAGTGACAACTGTTGTTTCTGTGGGCACAAACTCTTGTGTTCTCTCTAATCCATCTAACCATCTTTGACTTTCTTTTTCTTGTATTTGTCGTTGACGGCGTTTTTTCGCTATTCCTAAATCTTCTATATCTCTTGTCCAAACTTGTTGATTAATGATTCCCAGTGGTACTCCGTTTGTACTGGCTGCAAACGCTGTATGTACTTTTAATCCCAAGCTTTTTCTATGATCTAGATAACCAATTCCTCTTGTCGCTGGATGTTTTGTCAAATCTATATTTGTTGTATCCTGAATCATCAACACTGTCTCATGTTCTTTGATTCTAGAGACTGTACTTTTGATATGGGCATTCCTAATATCATCTGCTTCAAAGTATGGTGAATTCCAAAAATCATACGCTGCTGTGGTTGCTGCTACATTTCCACAAGCTTGCGGTATGCTCGCACTAGGTTGTGCTGCTAAATCTTCCACTATCCTTATTAAACGTTTATTTCTTCTTGCATCTCCTAAGTCTGCTTGTCTCAATTCTTCTGATGCCCACTTTTCCATCTTCCATTACCCGTTTTTACTTCCCATGACAAAACTATACCTACTCAGCTTTCTAGCTATTTTTAAGTAAATTGTAGTTTTGTTGAGAAAGATCCGGGTAATGGATAGCCTGGTGGGAGAGGGGCTGGGGGTGAGGGCGAAACCTTGCAACCAAGAGGGTTTCACGTTAAGTTGACACCACTGGACAATACCAAACACCAAACACCAAACACCCAATTACCCATTACCCATGACCAAATGACAAATGACAAATGCCAAAGTTTTAATTTTAGGTGGGACGGGAGATGCAGCGGAAATAGCTGCAAGAGTTGCTACTATCCCAGGAGTTGAGGCGATCGCATCTTTAGCGGGTCGTACTCGTCAACCGTCAATTCCATCTGGTAATGTGCGAATTGGCGGGTTTGGTGGTGTGGCGGGATTAGTTAGTTATTTGCAAGAGATGAGTATTGATTTTGTCATAGATGCTACTCATCCCTTTGCTAGTCAAATTTCTTGGAATGCGGCGGCGGCTACGGCTGAGGTTAGTATCCCCCGGTTGCTGTTCAATCGTCCTGCTTGGGAAAAGGTAAATGGCGATCGCTGGATTGAAGTTGATAGCATTATCGATGCAGCCGCAGCACTATCAAATCAAGCACAGCGAGTATTTTTGACTGTTGGTAGACAAGAACTCAGCGCTTTTGCACACCTAGAAGGGATTTGGTTTTTGATGCGGGTAATCGATCCGCCTAGCCCTGATGCATTGACTCCACCAGGTTTAGTATTGTGCGATCGCGGCCCTTTTGCTTTAGATAATGAACGAGAAATTCTCATTCAACACAAAATTGATACCATTGTTAGCAAAAATAGTGGTGGTGATGCCACTTATGCCAAAATTATTGCGGCGCGAGAACTTGGTATCCAAGTTGTGATGGTAAAGCGTCCAGCTATACCGCCAGGTGAACAAGTAAGTAATGTAGAAGATGTTGTGCCTTGGTTGTTGAGTAATTTGTAACGTTTAGAAAAAGATGAGCTTCTACAAATCCGTTTTGGAAAAGGAAATTTAATTAATTTAGAAATTAAAAAAATTACTATATACAATGTCAAGTTAACTGATGACAATCATCTCATAAAAATCAACGTGACTAACACTTGGTATCAAGATAATAGACCTATCAATAAATACAGTTCAGTTAAGAAAATTAATTGATCACAAAACTAAAAACCTAGTACCGCAAGGCGTAAATAAATAGACCATACCCTACGGTAAACCACTTTGCGTCTACAAAATCAACAAAACGCTTATTCTGTATTAATTTGGAATTCACGGCGGTACTAGTCACTCAACAAAAAACAGAAGAATTATTTTGGAGGGGGTTTGGGGGACGCAACCGTCACCCAATCGGGGGTTTGGGGGAGAATCCCCCAATTGCTCTCAATACTGCTCGGTTAAGGATTTTCAACTCGGAATTTGGTTTGGTGAAAAGGTGAAAAGGTAAGGGTTAAAAGTTTTTTCTGACCCCTTTTCCCCTTCCCCTTTTGTCCTTAACCGACAAGTATTGCAATTGAGATGGCTTCTTGAATCAGTGACAAATCAATCGCTAATGAGCTTAACTGCACTGTATTGCAGTATAAATACATCTTGTGAGGCGTGAAGAAATTTATATACAGCCAAGTATTTCCTTAAACCTTTAATTATTGGCACTTTTCTATTTAATTGACAATGTTTTGTTGAATTGGTATTTGTATTCTCATCTCTGTTCCTTGACCAAAGGTTGAGAAACATTCTAATTTACCACTATGCTTTTCTTTAATAATTTGATAGCTGATGGCCATGCCCATACCTGTGCCTTTACCTACAGCTTTGGTGGTAAAGAAGGGGTCAAAAATGCGGTTTTTTACCTGTTCTGGTATTCCCGGGCCATTATCTGCGATCGCAATTTCTACCCATTGAGTATTGCTAACAGAAGTGCGGATGGTAATTTGGCTGGGGTTTTGCTGATTCTCTTCTTGGGTGTGCTTGCTGTTGACTTCCTCTAAAGCATCAATGGCGTTCACCAAAATATTCATAAAAACTTGATTGAGTTGCCCAGGATAGCATTCTACAAGCGGTAGGTCGCCATAGTCGCGAATAACTGCAATTGCTGGATGTTCTGGCTTGTCTTTGAGACGATGTTGCAGAATTAACAATGTACTTTCAATTCCATCATGAATATTCACGGCTTTAAATTCCGCTTCATCTATGCGAGAAAAGTTTCGTAGTGATAGCACAATGCTGCGAATGCGATCGGTTCCCATTTTCATGGAAGATAGCATTTTCTGCATATCTTCGGTCAAAAACTCTAAATCGATTTCTTCCGCCAGGGCTTGGATTTCTGGATCGTCTTCCGGATGACGTTCTTGGTAGAGGTGAATCATCCTCAGTAAATCTCGAGTATATTCGTTTAGGTGGGTAATATTGCCGTGAATAAAGTTCACTGGATTATTAATTTCATGGGCTACACCTGCTACTAACTGACCCAAACTAGACATTTTTTCTCCTTGAATGACTTGGGCTTGGGTGAGTTGCAATTGTGTTAAGGCTGTTTTCAGTTCAGCCGTACGTTCTTCTACTCGGTCTTCTAGTTCTGCTTTACTAGCTGCTAATGCGGTAAAAGATTCGCTTAATTGTTCGGCCATGTAATTAAAGGATTGGGCCAGAATATTCAGTTCCTGAATATTGCTGGTGGCAAATTTTTGGTCTAATCTACCAGATGCGATCGCCTGACTGGCTAATTTCATCCGTAAAATCGGCTGAGTAATCCAAGCTGAGGTGAAATAACCGATGAAAACTGCTGCAGCTAATGCCCCTACACAAAGCGCGATGGTAGATTGGTTGTTGGCATTAATGCTAGTCATAAAGACTCTTTCTGGTACACTCACCACCACCAACCAATCTAATCCATATTGATCGCGCCAAGGGTTAACATAGACAAAATTACGTTCTCCTTGCCATTCCAGTTCCCATTTTTTAGGTTCATTAATCGCATCAAACCTATGCCCTGTTTGCTGAATTTGTTTGGCAATTTCTCTGATTACAGGGTCTGGGCTGTCAGTAGCTTGCAAGCGTTTAATTTGATGATTGACTTCGGTGAATGGTTGATAATTGCTGGAGTTGGCAATCAACATTCCATTCCGTTCCATAATGAAAACCTGTCCCGAACGGCTAACATCCAAACGCCGCAAAAATTCACTGAGTTTCAACAGGTGAATGTCTGCACCAACCATTCCTAGCAATCGGTTTTGAGCATCGTAGATGGGGCGACCTGTAGCAGCAGTAATATATGGCTCGCTAGCCCCATTCCAACTGTAAATGCGCGACCAGATAGGTTTACCTGCTTTGATTGGTTCTTTGTACCAACTTTCATTAAAATTGTTGTAATCAAAATTGCTATTAATATTAGTGCGATTACCTAGCTTGTCGATACTATAGTTTTTGCCGTTGTTCGGTAACTTAGCTCCCCAATCATCAATGGTGACTGTTTTTCCATCGTAACGGGCGGCTCCGGCTCCTTCACCTGTTGTCAACCCGATACCGATATAGCTGAGGTCGTAAGCTTGCATAAGTTTCCAAAAATACTTGCTCAGGGTTTGGCGATCGCGCACATCCAATAACCCCATTGCAATAGCATCAGCATTAATTTGGTTAACCTTGTGGGGAATAGCTAGATAAGAATTGAGGTGCTGCTCAACTATGCTATTGGTTCGATCCATTAATTGATCTGCCAACTCTTGCACTGCTTTCTGTCCATTTTTAAATGATAGATAGCCTACCAAACCGACTGCGGCGAAAATTTGCAGTACAAATGGAACAATCAGAACCATCTGTAATGGGAAAGCCTTAACTGTGCTTGCATTCTGCTTTTTGATATCTTTTACCATTTTGATCCTGCGTAAGTATTTGCCTTCCCAAGTACAGGTAATACCAATTCAAAATTAGGAACCTCACATACAACAAGAGTTTGTGAGTTTGAATCTGTTGCTGAATTTTAGAAGATTGGTATAATTCACAACCAGGTATGTGTTTTGATAATTACATAGCTAGTATTCCCATATCAGAGACAAGATTTGAAAAACTGGGATTGGAGAATTGCTGATTCTTCTTTGTCTCATTTAGAACTCATTAGGGATGGCTATTGAGCTTTACGCTCCAACTACGGGAAGATGTTTAGCACTTACGTGGAAAATATAATCAAAAAACAATAAATTTTAATGTCATAAAACGGTAGACTAAAACTATAGAAGAGAAGAGGTGAAATATAGTGAATATTCAAGATAAAGGCTTGAAAACACATCTCAAAGAGAATTTTGCTAATGAAGAAATGAGTAATAGTAATCTCGTTTTTCAGAATCAAAGGCTCGAAAACCCTGAACTACCAAAACTCAATGAAGAACCAGATCAAGAACAGCCAAGACTAGGTTTTTGGAAAAGTTTGCTGGAAATTATCCAACTCATCAAATTTATTGATGATGAAGAGCCAGGGAGATAGGAAAAAATAATCAAAAATTGATTCTCTGGGTATTCTCGTGAATTGGTGAGCATGTTAAATTTAGGGTCATCTCCATTACTGGTTAATCTCGTTGAGATTTCATTTATAGTGGTCTTGCAGCAAGTTTTACATCAAGCTGTAAGACCACAAATGTTTTGAGAATTAAGCACTATTTGTTTTAGTTAATAAATTCAACATATTGTTATATTAAGTAAATTACTATTTATAAAATTTTCTAAATATTTAGCTTTAGACTTACAAAAAATATTTAAATAATCAGCATTGCTGATGGATGGGATGATTTTTGTCTCAGATTAAATTAATGTAGTGGGCTGTGTCAGTCTACTACGTGAACTATGTTACCAATGCCCTATACCCTAATCATTTCACAAATAGCTTTAATTAAAATATCTGGCTCTACTGGTTTGGCAATATGCTTTTGAAAGCCGACTTTGAGAGCTTGTTTTTGGTTGTATTCTCCTGCATAAGCTGTGAGAGCGATCGCTTTAATTAATCCGCCTTGTTCTGGTGGTAGGGCTCTCACTTTTTGCATCAACATATAGCCATCCATATCTGGCATTCCGATGTCGCTGAGAATGATGTTGGGTTGAAATTGGGTTAAAGCTGTTAAAGCTTCATTTCCAGAAGCTGCCATGACGACTGTTGCCATTTCCTGCTCTAATAAAAAAGCGACAAATTCACGGGCATCTTGCTCATCGTCAACGACTAAAACTTTGATATCTTTTAAACTGAAAACTTGTGGCGATAGTTCACCATCCTGATTAATAGCAACGGAACTAGATATTAGGGGTAGTTGAATTGTAAAGGTTGCTCCTTGTTCAACTCCGGGGCTATCTACATAAATGGTTCCGCCATGCAGTTCAGTTAAATGACGAACTATCGCTAAACCTAAACCCAATCCGCCAAATCTGCGGGTGGTTTTGCTATCTTCTTGGCGAAAATAATCAAAAACGTAAGGTAAAAACTCTGGACTGATACCTTTACCATTATCTTTTACCTGAATTTGGGCATGGTTGCCAATTTGCTCTACAAAAATTTCAACTTGTCCATTTTCTGATGTAAATTTAACGGCATTAGTCAGCAAATTCCAGACTATTTGTTGTAGTCTTGCCCTATCTCCAGATACTTGTAAGGTATCATCTGTGAAAACTGTTTGAATTTGAATCTGTTTTGCCTCTGCTGCTAGGCGCACGGTTTCTAAAGCAGATTCCACAATTGTCACTATATTGACTGGAGAAATTTGCAAAGCCAGTTTACCGCGTAGAATCCGGGAGACATCGAGTAAATCGTCAATTAGTTGGGTTTGCAGTTTGGCGTTGCGTTCAATAGTTGCGATCGCGCGTTGGCTGGTTTTGGTATCTAGTTTACCTGCCAGGAGTAGCTGTGACCAACCGAGAATGGGATTGAGAGGCGATCGCAATTCATGGGATAACACCGCTAAAAATTCATCTTTGATGCGGTTGGCGGTTTCTGCTTCTGCTCTGGCTGCTTGTTCCCGTGCTAGTAGTCGTTCTCGCTCTGCTTCTGCAAGTTTACGCTCGGTAATGTCAGTATGGGTTCCCAACATTCGCAAAGGTTTACCCTGGCTATCCCAGGAGACAATTTTACCTATGGAAAGAATCCATTTCCAAGCACCTGATTTTGTTCGCAGTCTGAACTCGGCACGATAAATATCTATTTTGCCAGCAATATAATCTTCATAGGCTTGATAAGTTGATGCTAAGTCATCGGGATGCACGCGATCGCGCCATTGAGCGTTGGTTTCCTGAAATTTTTCTGGCTCGTAACCTAGCATCTGGGCATATTCTGGGCTAACTACACCATTACCTGTTTGCACATTGAGGTCGAAAAGTCCCTGATTGGTGGCTGTTAAAGCCAATCGCAAACGTTCTTCACTTTCGCGCAGCGCTGTCTCCGTTTGCTTACGTCTAGTAATATCGCCAAACGAGATAGCTACTCCATCTCCTAGCTTCGCTGCCATATTCCGGAACCATCCCGTAATCCCGTCGGCATTGTAGAATAATTCAATGTCGTGGGCTTTGCCCGTTTCTACAACCTGGACATAGCGTTGAAACAACTCGGCATTAAATTGATTACCAGGAAGCACTTCCAGCAAATATGCTCCTAGCAGTTCTTCCACAGGATGCTTAAGAATTTCGGCTGCTTTGGGATTGACATAAGTCCAAACAAAATCCCTGATTCCTCCGGTTTGATCGCGCACGCTATCTAAAATAGTAAAAGCATCAAGGGAAATTTCTTGACTGACGCGGAGGCGTTCTTCACTGCGGCGTAAAGCTGCTTCATCGCGTTTGCGATCGGTAATATCAAAAAATAGACCATCCCAAGCTTTACCATATTCAGTTTGCTCAGGACGAGAACGGCCCTGAACCCACTTCAGTTGTCCCGATGGTGTAATCAGCCGTCCTTCCCATTCCCAAGGTAGTGAATTAGCAATAGCGATCGCCACAGAATCTGTAAAGGATGGCCAGTCATCAGGATGAATTAAGCGGAAAAAAGCATTTGCATCCTGAACAATTGTCTCTGGTGACAATTCCACCAATTCCCGTGCGCCGGAACTAATATAAGTAAAAGCCGCTGAACCATCGGTACAGGGAGTATAGCGATAAACCATTCCTGGCATATTACTAACTAGCACCTGGTATCTAGCCTCACTTTGGCGGAGTGCCGATTCTACTTGCTTGCGATGGGTGATGTCCCAACCGATACCCAAGCAACCAGGATTTCCCTCAGCATCATGGGCTAAATTAGACCAAATCTCCACATCGATCATTTGCCCGTCTTGGCGCTGATGCTGAACTTCAATTGCATGGAGCGATCGCCCACTCAATACTGTTTGAATACTGGCTAGAAATTCTTGTTGGCGATGGGGAACAGTGGGCATAAATTGCCCAATTACTTCCTCTGCGCTCCAACCATAAATTTGCTCGGCGGCACGATTCCACAACTTGACAATCCCTTGGGGATCAAGAAAAGCAATGGCAACTGGACAGAGATCAATAAGAGTTTGTAGCGTCTGGTTCGTGCGTTGTAGTTTTTCTTCTACCTGTTTGCGGTTAGTAATATCAAGCACAAAACCGACAACGGTATTTTCTCCCGACATCACAGCACCATGCAGTATCGGAAGCCGAGAACCATCCTTACGAATATACTCCTTCTCAAAAGGCGTACAGGCTCCAGTTGCAAGCAGCTCCTCCACAGCGCGATCGCTCGCTTCAAGGTATTCTGGGGGAGTCATCTCCCGCCAACGCATTCGACCAGACCTTAACTCCTCTTGGGTGTAGCCCACCATTTGCAGAAATATATCGTTTGCTTCCAGGATGGGGCCGTTTAAATCCGCTACAATAATCCCAATAATGTTGGACTCTGCCAAACAACCAAACCTTGCCTCACTTCGCCTTAATGCTTGCAAATTCGCCTCAGCCTTTCTTTTTGCTGCTCTTTGTGCTTCGTTCAGCGAACTAATCAGTAAAGCTGCCATGATAAAAACGCTCATTTGCACCAAAGTGGCGGAATTAGAAACACTCCATGAGTAGATAGGCTGAACAAAGAAGTAATGAATTACTACCGTAGACACAGCAGTTGCTAATAGTCCTGGCCCTAAACCTCCATACCACGCACTTACCATGACTGCGACGAAAAATAGTGGAGTTGGCGTTGCATCCAGATACGGACTTAACTTCAGGTTGATCCCCAGTGCTAAGGCAACTGATAATAAGGCAACGCCATAGTGTAACAGTTTGGTGAGCAATACCTTCCACCTGCTGCGATCGCCTTTGAGAAATTGTGAATCTGCCTCAGTCATCAAACACTTAACTCCGTTTCTGGAAAGTACTGCTCTAGTAGTATCTGACTCTACTTCTGAGGGTTAATCTCTGGTACATCGTTCAATTTCTTGCTCTGGTGTGAAGTTGCTTAAGCGTCAAAAAGAGGAAAAGGGGCAGGGGGCAGGGGGCTAGGGGGGAAACCGAGACGGAGCTTGTATTCCGCCCCAGCAAGAACGCCCTGGAAGGGCGGGGCTTGATACCCATGTTCTGCTCCGCTCCACCCAGGGAGGAAGGGCTTGCTCCCCCCTGCTCCCTGTTCCCTTCCCCCCTGCCTCTTCCGGTCAATACATTAAGATTCAATGTAACTATCGTCACAACGATTCTCAATTTTGTAGCCAACTGCTCTTAGAAGAGTTCGATTAGGAACTGAAAACTGAAGAAATTCGCTGATTTTATAGCATTTGCTAACAGTGATTATCTTTCAGTGGGTGTATGTGTTTATCTATCCTGCGATAGAACTTGAAGCGTGCTGAGTTGTACAGACGCGATTAATCGCGTCTTGAAACCATTACTTACCAATGACCAATGACTAATGACTAATGACTAATGACAGCCCTCTCCAGCTATCTTTAATCACATCGCTCTACTTATGTGAAGTATTTTTAAAGCCTGATTATGTTCCTGATGAAGCGAAGCATCTGTCCGGAATGAAAGAAAGGACTTATGTAATAACTATGTATATTCCAACACCGTAACTATGAAAAATATTCAGTATATAGATCCTAATTTTGAGCAGCTTTTCGCTGAAATTGACCCCCAAGTAGCAAATTCCTTTACAACAGAGCAATTAGCAGCTATACAAAGGGGTCTTGGCTCAAGTTCTTGGAATCGTCATTCTTTAGACATTAGAGTTTCAGTACCAATTCCCGGATTAAGATTTTATCTGGTATTACTAGGAGGTTCAGAACGCCGTTCTCAAAAGCGTTTACGCTATGAAAAAGGGTTATATCCTTTTTGGACTATTAAAAATATTTTGTTTCTCATAGCAATTCTCGGAATTATCTCTGCTTCTAGCTATACTATATTTTCTTTTGCTTTGTCTTATCGCACTGCCAAATCCAAGGCTTATTATCCAACTTCAATTCCTTGGATTTCCGACCAATCAGAATGTGAAAACACAAATAGAACTTGGAGTGATGGTAAGTGTTGGGATTATCAACACAGTCCCGATTTCTAATAAAACCATGAAATCTAACTGTAATTACGAATTACGAATTGCTTAATTGATTATTACCAGGAAAGTAATATGCCAAAAAACCGTTTGACTAAACCTAATTCACAACCCGATCCATTTGTACAAAAGTTTTTCGCCCGTATTCCTCCTCAAACAGCAGCTACTTTTACTCCTGTGCAATTAGCAGAGCTAAAAAGGGTATTTGAAAATCGGGTGAGCAGAAACCATGCTGTTGATATGCGGCTGTCCATTCCCTTTTTTAAAAAGCGTTTTTATCTAGTTTTTTTACTTGGTAGAGAGAAGCGCATAAAGCAGCGTGTTTGATCCAGTATTTTTCAATTTTATGATGTACGAATTGGCTTGATTTTAGGTAGATTGCAGTAGGCAGGAGAGAGAAGCATATATTTTTATATTTAATCCCTAGTTTTTCCGATATTTGGTTGCCATCTACTGTATATAGAATCTTAGAATTTACATACGTAATTGTGTTTCAAAAATCAAATATAGTTCTTGATAACTGTTGCTTTTCCCTTCATAAATAGAGGATAGTTCTCAGGAAGCTCCAAAAAATAATTTATTCTAACTTCTGGACTCAACACAACTTTTTCTTTTCCCCGTTCCCCGCCTTCTGTCTATACAACTTGAAAGTCCCTCACAATAGCTAGAACCGCAGCAACGATTTTTTGATAGAGTTATGCTTTGTCGAATGCTCTTCATCTTCTATGTCGTCCCAGGTATCGCTCCCTCAATCGCTGCAAACAGGCTTACCTCTCACTGCGCTTGCACCCATGCAGGATGTGACAAACCTGTGGTTTATGAAAGTCATTGCCCAATACGGCAGCCCTGACTATTTCTTTACCGAGTATTTTCGCGTTAATGAGACTTCACGGCTAAATCGTAGCATTTTGGCAGCAATTACCGAAAACGACACAGGCCGACCCGTTTTTGCTCAAATGATTGGCGAAAGCATTCCAGACTTGGTCAGAACAGCAAAAGAACTCTGCAAATATAATATTGCTGGCGTTGACTTGAATATGGGCTGTCCAGCACCAAGAATCTATCGCAAGCAAGTTGGGGGTGGATTGCTGCTCACGCCAGAAAAAGTGGATCGGATTTTGGGAGAATTACGACAAGCCGTCAGCGATCGCCCTTTAACTGTCAAGATGCGTGTAGGCTTTGAAAATACAGATACTTTTTACAAGATTCTAGATTTGATAAATCGCCACAGCATTGATTTACTGAGTTTGCATGGTCGCACAGTCAAAGATATGTACCACGGCCCAGTCAAATATGATTTGATTGCGGAAGCTGTAAGGTGGGTAAATTGCCCAGTGCTTGCTAACGGTAATATTTACTCAGCGCAAAAAGCTCTAGAAGTACTTGCTCAAACGGGCGCAGCAGGTGTGATGGTGGGACGCTGGGCGATTGGGAATCCTTGGTTGTTTAATCAAATTCGTCAAGCTTTACGAGGAGAAGCGATCGCACCCATGCCATTAATAGAAGTACGCAACTATATTGAGCGTTTATGGCAAACCCCAGAAGCACCCAATATACCAGAGCGGGCGCGGGTGGGCTACCTGAAAATGTTCCTGAATTACATTGCTTTAAGCGTAGATACAGAAGGGCTTTTCCTGCGGTTGATGCGTCAAGCACAAACTGAGGTAGAACTATTTAAAATTTGCGATCGCTTTCTCCTGGATGAAGAAACAAAAACTTTAGCCCTATCACCCTATCAAGGCGTGTAAGGGACTTCCAATATTTTCGGTTAAAGGAAAAAAGGGGAATGGGAAAGAAACAACCTTTCACCTTTTACCTTTTTCCCAAAAGCTATTTTGAGTTCAAAACGCTTAACCAAGTAGTATTGGGCAGGGGGAGAATAAATTACCAATGCCCCATGCCCAATGCCTATTTTTAAACTCCATCCCCTTCAGGGTGGAGTTTTTTTAGCTAGCTGTGACTCACACTATTAATAGATTGCTGCGCGCATAAAAGTTTGAGGTAAAGTTCTAATGAATATTGCTACCCGAAAAGAGCTGCTCATGACTAACAAAACTGCTGATACTCTATATCCAGTTGAAGAATTGCTGCGGGAACGGTGGAGTCCTTTGGCTTTTTCTGAGGAACCAGTGGAAACAGATAAACTATGCATAGTTTTAGAAGCAGCAGGATGGGCAGCATCTTCTTACAATGAGCAGCCGTGGAATTTTATTGTTGCTACTAAAGATAATCCAACAGAATTTCAACGTTTATTAGATTGCCTTGCAGAAGGAAATCAAGAATGGGCGAAAAATGCCCCTGTTCTGATGATTTCTGTAGCCAAACTTAACTTTGAGCGCAACGGTGCAGAAAATCGGCACGCTTTTCATGATGTTGGCGCAGCGACGACTACTTTAGCAATCCAAGCAATGGCATTAGGGCTATTTATTCACCAAATGGCGGGATTTGATGTAGCTAAAGCCAAAGAAGTATACAGCATTCCAGATGGTTATGAGCCTGTAGCTGCGATCGCCCTTGGTTATCTTGGCGATCCACAAACTCTCTCAGAAAGGTTACAGCAACGAGAGTTAGCGTTACGCAGCCGCAAACCTTTAGAAACATATGTGTTCTCTGGTAGTTGGAATCAAGTCTCACCAGTGATTACAAGCCAAGATTGAAGGCTTTTGCAGGCTCGTCAGATGTTTGGAGTATGGATGCACTGATTGGGAGTACAAAAGCGAATTCTGTTGTCCAGAGTTGAGGCAATACTGCTCGGTTAAGGATTTTAAACTCTTAATTTGGTTTAGGGAAAAGGTGTTCGCGTAGCGTCTCCGCAGGAGAAAGGCTAAGGGTTAAAGATTTTTTCTTGCCCCTTTTCCCCTTAACCGACAAGTATTGAGAGTTGAGGTGAATATTTTCCTACTCAGGTGGGAGGATTAATTATTTAGATCAGCTAATAATTAATTGTTCCGCTTTAAAAGGCTGTTGCGTTAATAATGTTGGGCTGCGAGCTCCCCGACTTCAAGAAGTCGGGGAGCTGAACCCCAGCAAATTCACATAAATTTGACGATGAATAACTAGTTAATAAATACAGCAGATTGTCAAGTTGGCGAAGTACAGATAATTGTAAGGGCACTGCAATGCCCATCGGTGTCAACTTACGCTAAAAGCTACATAGGGCGGGCGTTGTACAAATACCTCGCGCCCTCATCCCCTAACCCCTTCTCCCCCTGGAGAAGGGGAACTAAATCTCTTGCTCCCCTCTCCCTGTGGGAGAGGGGCTGGGGGTGAGGGCGAAACCTTGCAACCAAGCGGGTTTCACCTTAAGTTGACACCACTGTGTAATGCCGTGCCCCTACCTGTGTACGTCATTTATCTGAACAACGCTGTCAGTTACCGATTACATCTAATTAATTTTGCTTGGGTAGTGGAAGGTTGCACTAATGGAAACTCCTAATCCTAAAATCAATAATTCCGCTTTCAGAAGGCTTTCAGGACAGCAAGGGCTGCTGGTAGGGTTAGGGCTGGGTATAGTCTTAGCTATTGGCGGGATGACTGTGTTTTCTCGTTTTGGTAATCAGCGTGCAGCTGCTCCCACTCAATCTGCTCCCGCCGCAGGTGCTAAAAATGCAGCATTACCAGTGAAAGTTCAGCAAGTTGGCACTAGCACAACTGAAGAAAGTACAAATTTTGTGGGAGCCTTAGAAGCACAGCAAAAAGTGACGCTACAACCGCAAATTCAGGGGCGAATTGAAAATATTCTCGTATCTAGCGGGCAAAGGGTGCAGAAGGGAACACCAATCGCATCTTTGAGTTTGGATCAGACTCAGGCGAATGTTGCCAGTTCCATCGCCGCCGCTAATGCTGCCCAAGCAGGGTTAAAAACAGCCCAAGCACAGCTACAACAAGCCCAGGCACAGCGTACGAAGGTAGCAGCAAATCTTCAGCTCCAGCAAACCCAATTGAACCGCACCCAACAATTAGTCAGTGAAGGAGCATTGGCAACACAGCAGTTAGATATTGCCAGGAATAATGTACAAGCTGCGATCGCAGATTTACAAGCCGCAGATAAGGAAGTTGCTGCTGCTAATGCTGGCATTAGGCAAGCCCAGGCGAATATTCGCCAAGCCCAAGCGGGTACGGCGGCGGCGCAAGTAAATGTGAATCTTAAACGTGTAGTATCACCGATTAATGGCATAGTCGGTGAATTTCCTGTAAAAATTGGGGATTATGTCTCCACTGGGCAAACTATCACCACAATTATTCAAAATGATGCCCTGGATTTAAATCTCTCTGTACCTTCCAATCGCTTGAAGCAACTGCGAGTTGGTTTACCTGTGCAGTTAGTCGAGCCAACGACGCAGCAAGTAATTGGTACGGGGGCAATTAACTATATTTCTCCTACAGTTAGTTCTAATCAACAATCAATTTTAAGCAAGGCACGTTTTAATAATTCCCCAGGAAGATTGCGCGATGGGCAATATGTGCAGGCGCGGATTATTTGGAATCGCCAACCAGGGATATTAATTCCCACTGTTGCTATTTCTCGGATTGGTGGACAAAGTTTTGTCTTTGTCACAGAAAACACAACTGTTAACGACAAGCCACAGCAAATTGTGCATCAGCGTTTAGTACGTCTTGGTGATATTCAAGGAACGAATTATCAAGTTCTGGAAGGACTTAAACCAGGCGAAACAATTGTTACCTCTGGCATTCTCAAACTGAGAGAAGGCACACCCATTCAACCCCAATCCTAAATCCAGGAGACTTGAGCGTGTCGATCGCGAACAATTTTATCAAACGCCCGGTATTAACTACCGTTTGTACCCTAGTGATTCTGCTTTTGGGGTGCCTGTGTATTCCGCTACTACCGCTTAATTATCTGCCAGATATTGCCCCAATTCGGGTTCAGGTATCAGCGAACTATACAGGGGCAGATGTTGCCACCGTTGAAAGTGCCGTTACTACAACCCTAGAGCGGCAAATTAACGGTGTCGAGGGTATGCAATACATGACCTCGAACAGTTCTGCCGGCAGCAGTCAAATTTCAGTATATTTCGGTGCAGAAACTGATAAAAATATTGCTCAGGTTAACGTCCAAAATCGCATCGCCAGGGCGACACCCCGCTTACCAACCAGCGTGCAGCAACTTGGCGTGACAGCACAAACGGCTTCCACAAGTATTTTGTTGGTGTATACATTCTATGCCGAAAATAACGAGTACGATCCGCTATTTATTAGTAACTATATTGACCTAAATTTACGCGATCAACTGCTGCGAACGCCAGGAGTCGGTGATTTGACGATTTTTGGTGAAAAACGCTATGCCATGCGGTTGTGGCTCGATCCCAATGCCTTGGCGAGTCGTCAGTTAACCGTAGCAGATGTAGCCACAGCACTGCGATCGCAAAATATTCTCGCTGGGGCTGGAACTATCGGACAAGCACCCATACCCCCAGGTCAAAGCTATGAAATTCCCCTGCGGGTAAATGGTCAGTTTCAAAATGCGTCGGAGTTTGAGAACCTGGTAATTAAAGCGGGGAGTAATGGAGATTTAATAAAACTCCGAGATGTGGGACGTGCGGAACTCGGCTCGGAGACTTACGCCAGTAATGCTAGAAATAACGGTAAACCTGCGATTGGGCTAGCAATTTATCAGTCGCCGGGAAGTAATGCGCTAGATGTGGCGAAAAACATTGAAGCGCAGATGGAGGAGTTAAGCAAAGAGTTTCCACCCGGATTAAAAACCAAAGTAGTTTACGATACTGTGGGGTTTGTGCAAGCTTCTCTAGAAGAAGTAGTGAAAACTCTGGCGGAAGCAATTTTTCTGGTTGTCTTGGTGATTTTTCTGTTTCTCCAAGACTGGCGCGCCACAATTATTCCCATCGTGGCAATTCCGGTTTCCCTAGTTGGCGCATTAGCATTTGCTTACATATTCAAATTTTCCCTCAACAATTTAACTTTATTTGGCTTAATCTTAGCCACAGGGTTAGTTGTGGATGACGCGATTATCGTTGTGGAAGCGATCGCTCGTAAAATTGAACAGGGAGTTAGGCCCCTGCAAGCTTCCTTTGAAGCAATGGAAGAACTAACAGGGGCGGTAGTTGCAACATCGCTGGTATTGATGGCGGTGTTTATTCCGGTGGCATTTTTCCCAGGTTCTACCGGGAAAATGTATCAGCAGTTCGCCTTAGTCATTGCCTTCTCCATCGCCATTTCCACCTTTAACGCCCTTTCCTTCAGTCCCAGTATGGCAGCAATTCTGCTGCGTCCACCGCAACCCAAACGTGGCCCCTTGGGCTGGTTTTTTACCAAATTCAATCAGATTTTGGCATGGATTATCGATAGATTTCTGGCGATCGTCCGTTTTTTAATTCGCCTGCGTTATGCTGTCGTCGCCTTGTTTGTGGTGGGATTATTTGGGACTTATTTTATGTTCACCCATGTCCCCACCGGATTTGTACCTAATGAAGACCAGGGTATTGTCTTAGGGATTATTCAAGGCCCCGATGGAGTCGCCCTCAACTATACAGATCAGGTAATTACCAAACTTGAACAAGTTCTGCAAAAAGAACCAGAAGTTGAGAATGTTTTTGCAACTTCCGGATTTGGTTTTGCTGGTAGCGGCTCAAATCGCGGTGTCTTCTTTGCCAAACTGAAACCTTGGGAGGAACGCACCAACCCAAACCAAAGCGCCTCAGCAATTTTAAAGCGAATTAATGGCGCATTTCAAACCATCCCAGAAGCAATTATCACCGCAGTCAATCCCCCACCAATTCAAGGTTTTAGTACCTTGGGGGGATTTGAATTACAACTAGAAGACCGCACCAATGGCAGATTAACAATAGATGACTTCTTCGCCAACGCCCAAGCGGTGATTGCTCAAGCCAACCAGCAACCATCCCTAGCTGGTGGTGTGTTTACGCAGTTTACCGCCAGTACACCCCAGTTTCAAATCGACTTCGATCGCAATCGCCTAGAAGCACTCAATGTTGATTTTCAACAAGCTATCAACACCTTAGGCGCAGCCATCGGTTCCCAGTATGTCAATGATTTTACCTTGGGACAGCAGAGCTATCGCGTTTATGTACAAGCTGAGGGCAACTATAGGCGATCGCCTGATGATATTAATCAACTTTATGTGCGATCGGCAAACAATCAAATGGTGCGCTTGAGTGAAGTAGCCAAACTCACACCCATTACAGGGCCATCTGTGATCTCTCATTACAACGGCTTCCGTTCCATCAGTATCCAAGGTAGAGAAGCGCAGGGTTACAGTAGCGGACAAGCAATCCAATCAATGCAGCAAACAGTAACCGCCACCGCATTACCAGGCGTAGGTAGCGATTGGACAGGAACCGCCAGGGAAGAGTTATCCGCAGGTAACTTGGGGATTCTAATTTTCGGCTTCGGGATTATTATGGTCTTTCTCACCTTAGCTGCTCAATATGAAAGTTATGTTGACCCAGCAATTATTCTGTTAACCGTACCCTTAGCCTTGTTAGGGGCGTTGAGTGCGCTATCATTGCGCGGTTTGGTAAACGATGTCTACGCCAACGTCGCCTTAGTAATGTTGATCGGACTCGCCTCCAAAAACGCCATTTTAATTGTCGAGTTTGCCAACCAAGCCTTTGAGCAAGGAATGACAATTACCCAAGCAGCCTTAACAGCCGCCCAAGAGCGATTTCGACCAATTGTCATGACTTCCAGCGCCTCATTGCTGGGATTCTTCCCTCTCGTCGTCGCCTCCGGTGCAGGTTCCGCCTCCCGTTGGTCATTAGGAACAGCATTATTTGGGGGATTACTAGTATCAACCGTCTTAAGTTTGCTAATTGTGCCAGTTTTGTATGTGATCATCAAGAATTTAGAAGAACGCTTCTTAAAACGCAAACCTGCTCATCAAACCAAATCGCCTAACTCTGATATACAAGAGGAACAAGTAGCGGCTGCGGTAGGAAGTAGTGATGAGCGCGGTTCCGGTGATTCCAGGTAAATGGGAGCAGAGCAATACTGCTCAGTTAAGCGATTTGAATTCAAAATTGGTTTTGGGGAAAAGGTTAAGGGTTAAGGGTTAAAGGTTTTTCTTTCCCATTTCCCATTCCCCTTTCCCCCTTAACCCACAAGCATTGAAAGCAGAGGGAGAAAATTCTAATTGGCTCAAAACATGGTTTGCGATCGCTCTTGTGACTGGTGATATTAAAATACAGTTCAGTGAAGAAAATTAATTGATCAGCTATTCCATATTTAACTTGCATATATTGGGCAGGCGTTGTACAAATACCTCGCGCCCTCATCCCCTAACCCCTTCTCCCCCGGGAGAAGGGGAATTAAATCTCTTGCTCCCCTCTCCCACAGGGAGAGGGGCTGGGGGTGAGGGCGAAACCTTGCAACCAAGGGGGTTTCACCTTAAGTTGACAATACAATTTCAGATTGTGCAAATTAGATGTGGTTTAGCTTAACAAACCCAAAAAACTACTTACTCAACAAAAAACCGAACAATCATTTTGGAGGGGGTTTGGGGGACGCAACCGTCACCCAATCGGGGGTTTGGGGGAGAATCCCCCAATTCTTCTGGCTTCTTTAATCAGTCACAAATCAATCACTAATAAGCTTAACCCCAGCTAGATGATATTGAAATCCTAGCCAAGAGCGATCGCAAATTTCTATTATGCCGACTCCGTACTTAACACACCTAACTCTAAACCCATATCAGCTGATTAAAAAATTTTAAAGATTCAGATCCGACTGAGAAATACACTGAGACAATGAAAGTGTACCCCAATAATTTCATATCAAGTCTGGTTAATTAATCATGATACGGGCATCTGTGCAAAAACAGAGTTTCTCTGTTTCCCCTTGCTCCCCATAGTCTTTATGATGAGTCTTTAACCAAACAAGATATAACAGGGGTTTTAAGTATCGGAGCAAAGCAAATGAACGCCAAACTGATCGCTTTCTCTGGAATTGTCACTGCACTATTAGGCGCAGGAATAGGTTTTATTATTGCCTATTTACTTCCTTCCCCCTATACAAGCCCAATTTATAAGGATTTGGCGGCAAAATACGCCATTATCGGTGGCGCTGCTGGTTTGCTAATTGGCTCCAGTCAAGAAATGGTTCGCGAACTCAAGCAAGAACGAGACGCAGAAGAAGAATTACTGCGAGATTTAGATAAAGCTATTCGCTCAAGTACAAATAAAGAAAAGTAACGACAGATATCAATAATTGTGGGTTAAGGGGGAAAGGGGAATGGTTCAAGGGAAAGAAAAAACCTTTAACCCTTAACCTTTAACCTTTTCCCCAAAACCAATTTTGAATTCAAATCTCTTAACCGAGCAATATTAGGACAGATATATATGTGAGTCCTTGCAATCATCAGTACCACGGAAGTAGCTATACCAAATATCTCAATGCTTTTTAGGAAGTGTTCAAATTTGAATACTTCATTTTTTTATATCAAATACTCGACAGGGTGACAAAGAAGTTACAAAGCAGACAGGATAATGTGCATAGTAACTGCTACGTTAAATGGAATCCCTAACAACTTTCCATCCCCTTGAGGGGTGATGAATTGAAAACGAGGGAAGCGAATGCCCATTGGTGTCAACTTAACGTGAAACCTGCTTGGCGACAAGGTTCTGCCCTCACCCCCAGCCCCTCTCCCACCAGGCTACGGTGTACACACAAGTTATCGCATCACTACCATTCCTCGAATTACCCCACCCTAACCCTCCCCTTGGAAAGGGGAGGGAACTAGATTTTCTTGTTTCCCCCCTTGGCAAGGGGGGATTAAGGGGGGTAAAACCCGGATCTCAAAATAACTCCGATTTGTGTGTACACCGTAGCCCACCAGGAGAGGGGAGCAAGAAATTTAGTTCCCCTTCTCCTGCGGGAGAAGGGGTTAGGGGATGAGGGCGCGAGGTATTTGTACAACACTCGCCGTATATAGCTTTAAGCTTAAGTTGACACATATGGCGAATGCCTCCCCCCTATCCCTATAAGTATGGTTTCCATCCCCGTGAGGGGTGATGAATTGAAAACGGGTTATAGGAATTTTATTAACCCCTATAATATCTCGAGGTTTCCATCCCCGTGAGGGGTGATGAATTGAAAACCCTACCCTTTTAGAACACTTGCTATGACTGGGTTTGAAAGTGTCATTTTAGCGGGGGGTCTAATTTTACTATCAATAAGCATACTTTACTGACAATAAGCCACCACGCCAAGCATCTTAAAGCCTTACTCAGTAAGCGATTCGCGGGGGTCAACGAAAGAATAAGGGTTTCCAGCATTGGCATACCCCCGCTAAAAATTTGCGTGTGAAAGGTAAAAGCCAATACTTTAACTTTCACCAGGAAACGTTATATTCAGTTTTCGAGGTACTGTAATGTTGAGTAATAGTATAACAAAACACTTAGAATTTTGAAAGCCGGAAACATTAAATTTTCAGTATTACAGACAAACCAAAAGCCAAAACAATAATAAAAGTTAGCATATAAATTAAGAGCGATCGCTCCGCAAAAGCCTTCTCTTTGCTACCCAACGCTAGCGCGAACGGCTAACGTACTTTTAGCAAATCTCTAATAGCTTTGGCTACACAGTGATGATGGTGTTCGGTGATGCACTGACACAAAGGAGAAAGCAATATCTGCTTTTACTTGCTGAATATACCGAAATGAGAAAGCAAAAGGACATTTTGAGAAAGCAATATCTGCTTTTACTTGCTGAATATACCGAAATGAGAAAGCAAACGGATATTTTGAGAAAGCAATATCTGCTTTTACTTGCTGAATATACTGAAATGAGAAAGCAAACGGATATTTTGAGAAAGCAATATTTGCTTTTGCTTACTAAATATCATCAAAGGAGAAAGCAAAAGCGCATTTTGAGAAAGCAATATCTGCTTTTGCTTACTAAATATCATCAAAGGAGAAAGCAAAAGGGCATTTTGAGAAAGCAATATCTGCTTTTGCTTTCTTAATAATTGAGAAATTGAATTTTGTAGGTTATGGGTGTTTTCAATCACTTACCCCTCACGGGGATGGAAACTTTAAAAAGAAATATTTATAAATTGCCCAAACATTGAGTTTTAAATTACTTACCCCTTACGAGGAAAAAAAGTTGAGAGTAGTTAGTGATGCGATCGCCTCTAGTTAGTCCAGTAGGGTGCGTTAGCGTAGCGTAACGCACCACCCCCCACGAGCGATACAGATGATTCAGGGGATGCGTATTAACGCATCTAGATATAAATTTAAATTGCTTATGTACGCAAGCGAACAGACTCAGGCTAATTTTATTAGTAAATTAAGAAAAAGACTAGCAACAATAAAATCATTTGTGCTAGACGCTACAAATAATTTTAATGATTGATTGGCTAACACCTATTTACATAGCATAACCTTGAATTTTCTAGATATAACTGACATCAACACATATATAAATATATGTGTTGATAATTTATTTTCTGCTCTTGATATGGATATATTTCTAATACTTGAGATTTAAGAATATATTTAACCTATATCTACTTTGATAGATGATACTTACAAAGTATAAATATTACTTTTATAAAGAAGCATCCAAAATATTTGTTATACCAATTCGAGATAAAAAAGCGCCAAAATAGGTTGCAAACTTTTACTGAAAGTGTTTTTGGCGCTGGCTTATAGCGAAAAGGTATTAGAGATTTGCTAGCAGGATTAATAAACTTAAGGAATGAGAGCAAGCTTTTATGCCCAGTGAGAAAGCTAAAGTCAAAAACAACAGTGCCCGTAATATCATTTCAGCACAGCCAGCTAAAACAAAACAAAGAGAAATAGACGAAACGCCATCATCAGGTACATCACTGCTACATTCGAGTTCATCCCATAAAAAAACTCAACCAACAGAAACCTTTAAAGATACTCCCGATATAATTTGTTTATCTCATTTACGTTGGAATTTTGTTTATCAAAGACCACAACATCTTCTAAGCCGTTGCGCTCAAGGAAAGCGAGTCTTCTTTATTGAAGAGCCAATTTTTTCTGCTGATCCCTTAGCCAGGTTAGATATCAATGAAGATGGGAGTGGAGTAGTTGTGGTTGTGCCACATCTACCAGAAAATATCAGCCAAGAAGCAATCAATGCAGATTTACAAGTACTAATTGATGGATTGTTGACAGAACAGAAAGTTAACAAATACATTTGTTGGTACTATACGCCAATGGCGATCGCCTTTACTCGCCACTTGCAACCCCAAGCTGTGGTGTACGATTGCATGGATGAGTTGTCTGCATTCAAAGGCGCATCCCCAACTTTAAAGAATTACGAAGCCGAACTCTTCCGCCTTGCAGACTTAGTATTTACAGGGGGACAAAGCCTTTACGAAAGTAAGGTAAACCAGCACCCAAACGTTTATGCCTTTCCTAGCAGTGTAGATGTGCCACATTTTGCCCAAGCTAGACATCTGCAAGAACCAGCAGATCAAGCCCACATTCCCCATCCGCGCCTGGGCTTTTTTGGCGTGATTGACGAACGGATGGATATCGAATTACTTGCTGGGATTGCTGATAGCCGTCCAGATTGGCATTTAGTAATTATTGGCCCAGTTGTCAAAATCGATCCAGCCACTTTACCACAGCGCCAGAATATACATTATCTCGGTAGTAGAGACTATAAACAGCTACCTGCATATTTAGCGGGATGGGATTTAGCAATGCTACCGTTTGCGCTGAACGAGTCAACACGCTTTATTAGCCCTACCAAAACTCCAGAATATCTCGCCGCAGGTAGGCCTGTAGTATCTACATCAATTCAAGATGTGGTGCGTCCTTATGGAGAGTCAAATTTGGTGCGAATTGCAGACACAGTTCCTGAATTCGTCGCCGCTGCTGAAAAAGCAATGCAAGAAGATACCAGAACCTCAGAATGGTTAACTGAAGTAGATACCTTTTTAGAAAAGATTTCTTGGGATCGGACTTGGGCTGCAATGATGAAACTGATTGATTCTGCGATCGCAACCCGTGATACTGAAGACAAAGTTAACTCTAAAGGTGCGGTAGGTACACAAGCACCAAATATCATCACCAGAGATTTTGTCTTCGACTACTTAATTGTCGGTGCTGGTTTCTCCGGTAGCGTCATTGCTGAACGTCTAGCAACTCATTCTGGTAAAAAAGTGCTGGTTGTAGACAAGCGCAATCACATCGGTGGCAATGCTTATGACCATTATGACGAGCATGGAGTTCTCGTACATAAATACGGCCCGCATATCTTTCACACCAACTCCCGCGAAGTCTTTGAATACCTTTCACGCTTTACACAATGGCGTTCTTACGAACATCGCGTTCTTGCTAGTGTAGATGGGCAGCTTGTTCCTATTCCTATCAACCTCGACACCATCAACAAGTTGTATGGTATGCGTCTCAATTCATTTGAGGTGAAGGAATTTTATGAATCACTTGCTGAACCCATAGAACAAATCCGCACTAGTGAGGATGTGGTAGTTAGCAAAGTTGGTCGAGAACTGTATGAAAAGTTTTTCCGAGGCTATACCCGCAAGCAATGGGGACTCGATCCTTCAGAACTGGATAAGTCAGTAATTGCCCGGATACCCACCCGTACTAACCGCGACGACCGCTATTTTACAGATACTTATCAGGCAATGCCACGGCACGGCTTTACGCGGATGTTTGAGAATATGCTCAATCACCCAAATATCAAAGTCATGCTGAATACAGATTACCAAGAAATTCAAAAAGCCATTCCTTGCCGGGAGATGGTTTACACTGGCCCAGTGGATGAATTCTTTGATTATCGCTACGGCAAACTACCCTACCGTTCCCTTGATTTTAAGCACGAGACACACAACACCGCTGTGTTTCAACCAGCGCCAGTTATTAACTATCCCAATGAACAGCTTTATACTCGTGTGACGGAGTTTAAATACTTGACTGGGCAGGAACACAATAAAACTAGTATTGTGTACGAGTTTCCTAAAGCTGAGGGCGACCCTTACTACCCTGTGCCACGTCCAGAAAATAACGAAATGTACAAGCAGTATAAGGCGCTATCTGATAGCACACCAGGAGTATATTTTGTTGGGCGACTAGCAACGTACAAATACTACAACATGGATCAATGTGTAGCTCAGGCTCTTTCTGTGTACAAGCAAATTGCGGTTAAAGCTTGAAAACACGGGTAGGATGCGTTAATAACGCATCCTACATGGTGATGATTTTGCATCCAAAATTGGTATGAGTTGTAACACCAATTTGAAAAATGAATGCGACAAATATACAGCCTCAAACGCATGTCCTGTCTTGATTCTTAATTTTGAATTTTGAATTTTGAATTTTGAATTGGTATAACTTATGGCTTCTGCTTTCAAATCGTCACTTCCCCTAGAAGTGTGGGCTGGTGTCGAGTGTACGGTTAATCGTGTGGGTGAAGAGTATTTCGATCAGTTAGAACGCAACGGTCATGCAACGCGCTTGGATGACCTGGATTTATTCGCTGAACTAGGTATACAGGCAATCCGCTATCCGGTACTGTGGGAACGCATCGCGCCTAATGGTTTAGAGAATGCTGATTGGTCGTGGGCGGATGAACGCTTGGAACGCTTGTGGAAACTGGGTATTCGTCCAATTGTGGGATTAGTGCATCATGGTAGCGGGCCGCGTGATACCAGCTTGATAGACCCAGAGTTTCCAGAAAAATTAGCGGTTTTTGCCCGTGCAGTAGCAGAACGCTATCCTTGGGTGACACATTACACGCCTGTCAATGAGCCACTAACAACCGCCAGATTCAGTGGGATGTATGGACATTGGTATCCTCACGGCCGGGACGATTTAACTTTTGCCAGAGCTTTATTAGGGGAATGTCGAGCGATCGCACTTTCAATGCAAGCCATCCGCGAAGTAAACCCCAATGCCCAATTGGTACAAACCGAAGATTTGGGTAAAACTTACAGTACACCAAAACTGGCGTATCAAGCAGAATTTGAAAACGAGCGACGCTGGTTAAGTTTAGATTTATTGTGCGGTCGAATTACTCCAAATCATCCGATGTGGGGTTACTTACGCTACTGTGGTATCAGTGAGGCTGAACTAGAAGTATTTTTACAAAATACCTGTCCCCCTGACATTATCGGCATTAACCATTACCTAACAAGCGAGCGCTTTTTAGATGAACATCTAGAAAATTATCCCGCCTGGACGCATGGCGGTAATGGGCGGGACAATTATGCAGATGTGGAAGCTGTGCGAGTTTGCAGCGAAGGTTTGGCAGGGCCACGCACATTGCTGCAAGAAACATGGGAACGCTATCAACTACCCCTAGCTGTCACAGAAGTTCACCTCAGTTGCACCCGTGAAGAACAATTACGCTGGCTCCAGGAAGTGTGGAATGCAGCCCAAGAACTAAAAGACCAGGGCGCAGATGTGCGTGCGGTAACGGTTTGGTCGCTTCTGGGCAGTTACGATTGGAATAGTTTACTAACTCGCTGTGTAGGATACTACGAGCCAGGCGTATTTGATTTGCGATCGCGAAGTCCCAGAAAAACTGCGATCGCCAAAATGGTGCAAGATTTAGCCGCAGGACGCAAACCCAATCACCCCATACTCGAAACCCCAGGGTGGTGGCATCGTCCAGCCCGTTTGGTGTATCCAGCAGTTAGCTGTGGCAACAGCAGAGGAGCAGAGGGGCAGAGGAGTAGAGGGGGTAATGGTTCTCGTCCCCTAGCAATAATTGGAGCCACAGGAACTCTCGGCAGGGCTTTTGCGCGGTTGTGTGAAGTGCGGGGAATTTCATATCGCCTGCTGACACGCCAAGATATGGATATTGCCAATCCCGCTTCCATTGAGCAAGTACTTACCGAATTACAACCTTGGGCAGTTGTGAACGCTGCGGGCTATGTGCGGGTAGATGACGCAGAACGCGAACCCCACATCTGTTTAAAAATAAACGCAGAAGGCCCAGCAATTTTAGCTGCTGCTTGCGCTCAACATCATATCGCACTGCTAACTTTCTCATCAGATTTAGTATTTGATGGTACTGTGTCTAATCCTTATGTGGAAACTGATACAGTTGCTCCCCTCAACGTCTATGGGTGCAGCAAAGTTTTAGCAGAAAAGCTAGTATTACAAGCTTATCCAGCATCTTTAGTAATTCGCACCAGTGCATTTTTTGGCCCTTGGGATGAGTATAACTTCGTTACCATTGCCTTGAGACAATTAGCAGCTGGTAATACTTTTGTCGCCGCAGAAGATGCGATCGTCTCACCTACCTATGTACCGGATTTGGTACATACCAGCCTAGATTTACTGATTGATGGCGAAAACGGTTTGTGGCACTTAGCTAATAAAGGTGCTGTCGCTTGGGCAGATTTAGCACGGTTAGCAGCGAAAAAAGCAGGTGTGAGCGTCAATAGTCTAATTTCTGTACCTAGCCAAGAACTAGGTTTCATCGCTCCCCGCCCAGCTTACAGTGTTCTCGGTAGCAGTCGCGCTGAATTAATGCCACACCTTGATAGTGCAATTTCTCGCTACTTGGAAGCAAGAAGCTAAAAGATTTTGGATTTTATATCAATTCAAATAATGTTGGCGACACATCAATATATTCTATAGGGCAAGGCAATGCCCATAGGTGTCAACTTAACGTAAAACCCGCTTGGTTGCAAGGTTTCGCCCTCACCCCCAGCCCCTCTCCCACCAGGAGAGGGGAGCAAGAGATTTAGTTCCCCTTCTCCTGCGGGAGAAGGGGTTAGGGGATGAGGGCGCGAGGTATTTGTATAACACGCGCCGTATATAGCTTTTAGCTTAAGTTGACACCAATGGGCAATGCCGTGCCCCTACTGCCGCATTCTTTTTTCAAATTGGTATGAGATTGAAATAAAATTCCACATTGCCAATCACTATTGCCAATTACCAAGTTCACTATAGTTTTGATAAATGAGATATAAATTGTTTATACATACATAATTTAGAATTATCCGATACCAATTAATTAGATAATTAAGCTTTTTCTATCAATGTATTTATCTTTGAGTTAGACAGAGAAGATGTTACTTTTGCACCTAAAGATAGAAACGAGACTATATTGGCATCGATAAAATAAGAACATTAAATTAGATATTGATTTCAGTAGTTTTGCTATAAAGCTTTAACTTTTTTATAAAAAAGCTGAAGAACTACAATTAATTTTCTAATTTAAGTTGTGAACCAAAAGGGGTATCGGCTTGAATATTTGTGAGAAACCACTTAGCTATTATGTGGAAGTTGAAGAATTTACCACTCAGCAAGATAGTATTTATGGGTTAGCAATTGCTATCCTGATTATTAGCCTTTGGGCAGGTAGTTTAGCTTTATTACTTAGCATTAACTATGTCAATTTCCCAATTTGGTTGATGCCCATAGCGATAGTTTGGCAAATGTTCCTGTATACAGGGCTATTTATTACTGCACATGATGCTATGCATGGGTCGGTTTTTCGCAGAAATCCAAAAATTAATAATTTTATTGGGTCGCTAACTGTAGCACTTTACGCTTTCTTCCCGTATCAAAAGATGTTAAAAAAGCATTGGTTGCATCATCGTCATCCAGCTAGCGAACTTGACCCTGATTTTCATGATAGCAAGCAAAAAAATCCTATATCATGGTATTTTCGCTTCATGTTAGAATACTCTAGTTGGCAGCAATTAATATTACTGAGTATTGTATTTAATTTAGCTAAATATGTTTTGCATATCTCTGAAATAAATCTCATCTTATTTTGGATTATACCGCCAATTTTAAGTTCAATCCAACTGTTTTATTTCGGCACATATTTACCTCATCGGCAACCAGAAACAGGTTACATTTATCCTCATTGTAGCCAAACAATTGCCTTGCCAAGTTTTTGGTCATTCATCGCTTGCTATCACTTTGGTTACCATGAAGAACATCACGAATATCCCCATGTATCTTGGTGGCAACTGCCATCTGTATATAGGCAGAGAATATTCAAGAATTAAATGATTGAACAGGTCGCTCAATCCCAAAGTTATCTAGTTGTAGAGGCATAATCAATCTTATGCCGATTGATAGATTCAACTAAGGTTTAAGAGAGATATTTATAAATTAAGTAGGCATAATATAACCCTTTTTGAAGAGAACTTACCTCAATACTTGTTGGTTAAGGGCAAAAGGCGAAGGGTTAAAGGTTTTTTCTTGACCCTTTAACCTTTTCCCCAAACCAAATTCCGAGTTGAAAATCCTTAACCGAGCAGTATTGGAAATTACCCTTCATTTTTGATTTAAAAACACCAGATTCAAATAAGTTTTTCACCTGTTAACAGTATGCAAAATATTTATGGCAATACGCAGGGAATAAGAGCCAGCCAAATCAAACGATTACAGCAGCTTTACGAGCAACGGGAACCAGGAGATAGATTTATTACGCCGGAATTTGCTCAAATTTTAGCGCAGATGAGTAAAGATATCCATCATCAAATTTGTTGTTATGTCAATCGGCGTGGACAAGTTATCCGAGTTGCGATTGGTACACCAATTCAAACTCAAATTCCAGCTGATGAATTACCTCGTCGCAGTGCAAACCGTTTAAGCGGAATTCGTTGCATTACTACTCAATTTAAATCAGAACCACCTGATGATGCAGCATTAGTAGCAATGACACACCAACGCTTAGATGCTCTAATTTTTTTGACGGTAGTTGATAGTCAAGTAGACGACACTTTTTTAGCTTATCTTTTCCCCGATCCAGAGAATCCTTGGGTGGTTTCACCTCCTTTGACTTTAGATGATCTCACCGAACAAGAATTTGATGTTTTAGTTGCGGAATGGGAAGATCAAATTACTGATGCAGGAGAGGGGGTATTTTCATCTCAAGACATCGGATCTACTCAAGATAAAGTGTTGTTAGTAGGAGTACAAACAGAAGATATTTCTAGCCGACGCTTTGAAGATGGGCTTGCTGAACTGGTGCATTTGGTTGAAAGCGCTGGTGGAATTGTCCTAGATACAATGCAACAGAAACGCGATCGCCCTCATCCGCAAACAGTTGTTGGTAAGGGAAAGGTAGAAGAAATCACACTTTTAGCTCAAAAAGTGGGAGCCAATTTGATTGTTTTTGACCGCGATATTTCTGCATCTCAAGCCCGCAATTTAGAGCAAGAAATAGGTATCCCAGTTGTAGACCGCACAGAAGTAATTCTGGATATTTTCGCTCAACGCGCGCGGACTCAAGAGGGTAAATTACAAGTAGAATTGGCGCAACTCGAATATATGTTACCTCGGCTACGCGGTCGCGGTCAGGAAATGTCGAGATTAGGCGCGGGAATTGGGACGCGGGGGCCTGGTGAAACAAAACTAGAGACAGAAAGGCGAGTAATTCAACGGCGAATTGCTCAACTGCAACAAGAAGTCAACCAATTACAAGCACATCGCGCCCGGATTAGACAACAACGACAACAGCAAGAAATTCCGGTTTTAGCATTAGTTGGGTATACCAACGCAGGTAAATCTACACTGTTGAATGTGCTAACTAATGCGGAGGTTTACACCGCAGACCAACTTTTCGCCACCCTCGACCCAACAACACGCAAAATAGTAATTACAGAACCGAAAACACAACAACGGCGGTCAATTCTACTTACAGATACAGTCGGGTTTATTCACGAACTCCCACCCTCATTAATGGATGCATTTCGCGCCACATTAGAGGAAGTGGTTGAAGCAGATGCTTTGCTTCATGTCGTAGATTTATCCCATCCAGCCTGGGAAGACCATATTGTGAGTGTGGAAGAAATACTCGCAGATATGCCTGAAATTCCTGGCAAGAGTGTGATTGTTTTTAACAAAATTGACCGTGTATATAGGCAAACTTTGGTGGAAGCTCAACAAATGTATCCCGAAGCGGTGTTTATATCTGCAATTGAGCGCTTAGGTTTAGAAACATTAAAAATGCGATCGCTGCAATTAATAGACAAACCTCTAGAGGCGATCGCCATACCCCAAAACTCATATTAACTAAAGGAAATCCTATGATACCGACGATCATCGTTCATGGTGGAGCAAAAACCATTTCTGATGACAAAGTTGCGGCTAACAATGCAGGCTGTACAGCAGCAGCAGCAGGTTGGGCAGTACTGATTAGTGGTGGTAGTGCTGCAGAAGCCGTAGAAGCAGCTATTCGCGTATTGGAAGCAGACCAGACATTTAACGCCAGTCTGGGTGCCACTCTCAACAGCGATGGCGAAGTAGAGTTAGACGCAGCGATCATGGAAGGTTCTTTAAGTTGGGGAGCAGTTGCAGCAGTTCAAGGTGTCCGTCATCCAATTTCAGTAGCACGCAAAATTATGGATGATAAACCCAGGCTACTAGTAGCGCGGGGTGCAGAACGCTTCGCCATAGATTGCGGGGCGGAGATGTGTAAAAAAGAAGACTTAATTGCCGAAGAGCAGTGGCAACAGTGGAAGGAAGATCAGAAAGTAAGCGATCGCCCTAACACTGTAGGTTGCGTAGCTTTAGATGCTGGCGGTATTTTAGCTGCTGGTACTTCAACTGGTGGTACTACCAAGCAACAACAAGGTCGCGTTGGTGACACTGCGGTTGTTGGCTCTGGCTTGTACGCCGATAATAAACTAGGTGCTTGCTCAACCACAGGTGATGGCGAGTCGATTATCCCAGTAGTTTTGGCGAAAACTGCGATCGATTTTTTAACTGGAGACAGACATCCAGACGAAGCTGCACAGATGGCGATTGATGCTTTGAAATCTAAAGTTAAAGGTGAGGCTGGGTGCATCCTTGTAGACCGTCAAGGACGCATAGGCTGGGCGTATAACTCATCACACATGGCTTGTGCTTATATGACCCAAGGTCAAGATAAAGTAGCTTTCTTTACCAAAAAATGATTCACCTATCGCTCAAAGAACAGCTTTTCTATAAATAACCGCATCTATTTGTAGGTGCGGTTTGTCAGAAACGTTAATCATTTTTCTGCAAGTTATTTTATCCTTTTGCTCAAGAATTAATTTATTTAACTGCCTTTAATTAAGAGAAAAAATAGGCAATTTCAAATATAATGCAACACAGAAAAAACTAGCCAAGTTTGTTTAATTTGCCATCAAACTTTTCAGATTTTGGCAGCGAGATTAATTGTCTGCAATGACCAAGGCAAAGGCTATGGAGATATTTGTCCCCAATGTACAGCCAAGGGTAGCAATTGGGTTCACCATCAACTCCAACAATTGAGCAATCAGCTACTAGCCTTAAAATAATCCTGAGTCCGTCATAACTTTAGTCGTCAACATTAAAAGTAAATAGCTAAAAATTTTAAAACAGTTAGAAGCAAGCAACAACTTAAACAATAACCAAATTTTTCTCAAAATTGATTTTGGATTTCTGTGCAATCATGAATAATCAAAAAATTGGAAATATATATTTCAACTCAAAGCCATAATTAATTGGGTTGAATCTGTGTTTTTGCTATTATCCGACCAATGGATTCGTGAGTTAGTGGGAAAAAAGCCCCTATTAAATAGTGAATATTCACATTTATTTCTCGGTTTAGTATTCGTTATCGGGATTGGCTATTGGTTGGTTGGTAACGATATTTCCCACAATCATGGCATTATAAAACTGGGAATTATCGCGCAATGTTCAGTTTTTCTTGTGCTGTTTTATCACACTTTAATCAATAATCTTCATCCCTTTTATTTACTTCCGGGTATTATTGACCTGATTTTTGCAATCCTATTTGGTGTATTTTTAAACTCTTACGCGCGCACTCAACCAGTTATGGAGTGAATCAATTTTAGATTTTGGATTTTAGATTGATAAGATGTCCGGCAAATTACCCTTAATATGTCATTGCGAGCAGAACGAAGTGGAGCGTTCGCCGAAGGTGTTCTCGAAGAGTAGCAATTACAAGGTCTCTGCGATTACTTCACTTCGCTATCGCTACTTACCCTGCGGGAAGTCAGCTAAGTAATGACAAATCATTTACCGGACATGATATGACACAATGAAACTCTAAAATTCAATGATTATATGTATATATGAGTTTTATCAAGTAATATGTTATAGGTTATAAGTGTTATTACTGTAGGACTGATGTCTGATTCTCAACCTTCTACCTCTTCTAACGCTAATCCTTTAGATAATTTTGAGATGGAGTTATTGAAGCAGGAATATTTTTTCCTGCAAAATACCATTGAAGATTACAATAAGCAGATTTGGGCAATTAAAGCCCTTGGTATCACTGGAACTGGTGCCGTGATTCTATTTGCACTGCAACAGAATAAGAGTCTTATTGCTTTGCTTGGCTGCGCCATTCCCATCTTTTTTTGGGTTTTAGAGAGTCAGTGGAAGCATTTTCAGCGTGGGTTTTATCCCCGTGTAGCCGAAATTGAAACCATCCTTGTGGAAAGCTGCAAGTTGAGAGGGCCTGCCATCTTTAATAGCTGGAGTTATTCATTAAAACGGGTTACAGTTCCCAAACGTAAAGGTTATATTTGGGACGGGTTGCTAAATCCCACTGTGTTTATCAGTTACATTTTAGAAATTGTTTTTCTTCTAATTGCTTGGAAGGTAATTCCCTTAATTTGAGGCTGGTTAATAAGGAATTCTCTCAATGGCTCAAACACTGACCTGGTTACATCTTTCAGATCTCCATGCTTGTAAACCGCGAACTGGTTGGGATGCTAAAAGAGTTACGGATACTCTCTGCAAGGATCTTAAGAAAATGCAGAAGCAGCATGGGTTAAGACCAGATTTGATTTTTTTTACGGGTGATGCTGCGTTTGGGCATATTGGGGATAGTGGCGGAAAATCAATAGCTGAACAATTTCGTGAAGCTCACGATTTCTTAACAACAGTTCGAGAATCTTTTGATCCAGTAATTGAGCAACGGAACCTTTTTCTTGTACCAGGTAATCATGATGTTAATCGAAATAAAATATCGAAATTCGAGAAACAAGCATTAGAGAGTATTAGCTCACTTGATGAAATTACCAGTATTGTCAAAGATATTGGTATAGATTGGCAACGAATTATTGGTCGATTAGATGATTATGCTCACTTTCTCCAAACTTATGGTTATGACCATTTACTGACAGGAAAAGAGCATTTGATTTATGCAGATGCGCGTGAAGTTGCTGATTTGCGTATTGGTATTGCTGGTTTTAATTCTGCGTGGTCATCATCAGGATCTGGCCGAGCAGAAATGGGTCGATTATGGATGGGAGGTAGGTTTCAGTTGGAAACTCTGCTGGACAAACTTCCCAAGAATGATTTTGCTATTGCGCTTTTACATCATCCTACAAATTGGTTAGTGCCTGAAGAAAACCCAAGCTTTGGTAGGCAATTAGAACGAGATTTTCCTTTTGTTCTACATGGGCATGAACATCAGGATTTTGTTCGTACTAATGCTGCAACCGGACACACAGTTATTTCAGCAGGTGCTTGTCATGAATGGTCTGAAAGTAAAAACAATGGTTATAACTTGGTGCGGCTTGACTTTGAACAAGGAACTGGTGAGGTTTGGTTGCGCCAATATGATTCTACAGGTGCGGGTTGGATTCCTCGCATTATTTATGGGCAAACAGATGATTTAGGATGTTGGAAGTTAACACATTTAAAGCCTTGGATAGAAAATTTATGTAGTTCTTTAGCTGCAAAAAAAAACTCTAACCCTGCTGTAGAAGTATCAATAGATAATATTCAGATTGAGATTAATCCTGAGAGTAAAGTTGATCGAGCCGAAGATTATGAGGTTCGTTATCGTAAAGCTGTGGTTAATAAGTTAGATTATGTACAGCTTTTTGGTATTGATGTACCTAGAGAGTCCAAGGAATATTCACTAACTGTTTCGTATGTATCTTTGAATTTGTCTGATGAAGATGAGGAGATTACAGAAGCAGAAGAATTAGAAGGTGATATTAACGAACTAACAGCTAAAGATTCAAATACATTTCCAGCAGAGCAGGTCTTTGATAATCTTGGTGTGAAAAAGCGTTTGCTGATACGTGGAGTCGCTGGTAGTGGAAAAACCACCCTTTTGCGTTGGGCAGCTGTTCAATCTGCTAAAGATGAACCTGTTTCTAGAGACACAGCAAAACAAAAATTATCATTAATTAAGCCTTCATTGAGTCAGCTTGATGGAGAGGCGGATACTCAATTACCAGATAATTCTGGTGACTGGCGAGACAAAATTCCCTTTATTATTCGCTTGCGGGATTACACTAAAGGTCAGTTGCCCCGACCTGGTGAATTTCCTCTTTTACTAGCAAAAGAGCTACCCGATCCTCCTGCAAATTGGATTGATGATATCTTAAACAATGGTCGTGCCTTGGTGATGTTTGACGGTGTAGATGAAGTTCCGCAGCAAGCACGGGATGAAACTATGCGGGAAATTCGTCAGTTAATGAAAACTTACCCAGATAATTACTATGTGGTGACAACACGCCCTGAAGCAGTTGAACGAGTTGAGTTTATTGAACTTGGGTTTGTCTCTGCGCGGGTTGAACCAATGACCCCTGCTGACCGAGATACCTTTATTGATAAATGGCATCAGGCAATGGAGGTTCGTTTACGCAATTGGAACGAACCTGCTGATTTACGACCTTTGGCTAAACGCTTAAAACAGCGACTTGAAGCTACCCCTGCTGTGGCGCGATTGACCAGTAATCCTTTGCTTTGTGCAGTAGTTTGTGCGCTTCATCGGGTAAGAAATGAGAACCTTCCAGAAACACCTGTTGATTTATGCGAAAAGCTGTGTGAAATGCTGCTGGATCGCCGAGATAAGGAACGTTTGAGCAGTGAAGCCCGAAAATGGATTGATGAAGCCTATGGAAAATTAGAATTTCGGGTTCGCAAAGGATTGCTGTCTCAACTTGCTTACCACATGGTTAGTTCAGGTGTATCTGCGATTACTGAGGCTGAAGCTAAAGAACAAATTAGTACAGCTTTAGAAAGCTACAAGCTTTCTAATATTAATGCTGCCAATGTTCTTCAAGCACTTGTTGAGCGCAGTGGGATGCTTCAAGTATTAGGTGAGCAAATTGAATTTCTGCACAATACTTTAAAAGAGTTCCTCGCAGCTGAACGTTTTGTTAATATCGGTGATGTTCAGACATTAGCAAATCACACTGATGAAGCTTCCTGGCAACCTGTTATTTTGTTTGCTGTGGCGCTACCAAGAGATGGTTCTAGCTTTGCTACTGAACTTGTAAGAGCAATTCTGGAAAAAACTCCTTTAAATGCTCCCGCTAAAGCACGGTCAAAAAAAGCACGATTAGAAGCTGCAAAAATCAGATCCCAGCAGTTCTTTTTCCTTAGGTGTTACACAAATGCCTACCAACTAAATGATTCAGAAATTAGCCAAGCTTTTACCAAGTTATCAGAACAACTGTTGCCACCGCAAAATATGACGGATGCTACAGTCTTAGCATCCTGTGGTGAAGCGCTCATACCTTATCTTAAAAAGAAAGCAAGCTGGAAAGCACCAGAACGTGCAGCCTGTGTGCGAACGCTGGGATTAATTGGTGATCAGAGAGCCAGCGAGCTTTTGAAAGAGTTTTTAGAGGATTCGACTGTCACAGTGGCTCAAGAACTAGCGAGCTTTGTTGATGATTGGAGCAAAATCTCAGTCATTGAAAAATCCAGCTACATTCCGATTCCAATTACAATTGTAAGAAAATTACGTGACTTAAATCCGTTATCTAATTTAACTAACCTCAGAGAGCTAAATCTTGCACAAACACAGGTGAGCGATGTTTCCGCTCTAGCTAACCTCACCAACCTCAAATCGCTAAATCTTAGACAAACGCAGGTGAGCGATGTTTCTGCTCTAGCTAACCTCACCAACCTCAGATTGCTATATCTTACACAAACGCAGGTGAGCGATGTTTCCGCTCTAGCTAACCTCACCAACCTCGAAAGGCTATATCTTGCACAAACGCAGGTGAGCGATGTTTCCGCTCTAGCTAACCTCACCACCCTCACAGAGCTAAATCTTACACAAACGCAGGTGAGCGATGTTTCTGCTCTAGCTAACCTCACCAACCTCACAGAGCTAAATCTTACACAAACACAGGTGAGCAATGTTTCTGCTTTAGCTAACCTCACCACCCTCAGAGAACTATATCTTAGACTAACGCAGGTGAGCAATGTTTCTGCTCTAGCTAACCTCACCACCCTCAGAGAGTTAAATCTTACACAAACGCAGGTGAGCGATGTTTCTGCTCTGGCTAACCTCACCAAACTCGAAAGGCTAAATCTTACACAAACGCAGGTGAGCGATGTTTCTGCTCTGGCTAACCTCACCAACCTCAGATTGCTAGATATTAGACAAACGCAGGTGAGCGATGTTTCTGCTCTGGCTAACCTCACCAACCTCAGATTGCTAGATATTAGACAAACGCAGGTGAGTGATGTTTCTGCTCTAGCTAACCTCACCACCCTCAATATAATTCCATAACATGAGGATATCTATTTTGGATTTGGAATATCTGTTGTAAATTGCTTACTTATAGTTTGCTTTATCTCTCACTAAGCGATCGCCTTTAGTGGGTATTCTGTGCGATCGCTATAGTGTTGCCCTGGTGGTTTACAAAAGAATAATATCGTTGAGATAAATGAATGGGTAAGCTGCGTATTATTCCGCTTTTATTAAATCTTTTGGCTGTTTGATTGGGAATAGAACTCGTATTAGCTGACCAGTTTAGGAGCCGTATTAGCAGCAGGTTCTGTGGGTGTGGCATTAATTAGTAGTGTAGCTGGTGTTGCTGTAGGTGCAGCCGCAAATCAGGATTGAGTCATTAGCTGTTTTAATATGGCGAAGCTCCTCAATGACTCTCTGAGGAGCTTTATTAAAATTAAGTTTACCGTTGCATTAGCGTAATACCTATTTTGTATTTAAAACATTGAACAAAACGCTATTTCCAGATTTTCAAACAAAAATATACTAATTAAAATAATGTTGGCGGCAAATAAATTCTTTGTACGGGCACGGCATCCACAATCTTTTGGTACATCAAATTATCTTACTGGTGCCGTGCCCCTACCTATCCCAATCTGGTAGAGTTTTTAATTTAAAAAAACGGTAAGGGCACAAAATTTTGTACCCGTGCGATTACTTGCGTCTAACTAATTTTCAATGTGCTGTCTTTTATACCGAGTCCCAGTCCCCAATCCCTTACCTATCTCCTATTTCGGGTGAATATATTATTATTTACAGGTTGATTATTTTCCATTAAACTTTGAGCAATAACACTGATAGTTTTTGTCCAAGGATGCTCTGGATAACGCATAGAGAAAATATCACTACTAGCTAAATGAAACATTTCCTCACACACAGGTAAAATCCCAGCAACAGGAACTTTATAAATATCTTGAACTTGTTGTTTTAAAGATGGAGTATTTAAGCTAGGTAATACTTTATTCATTACTAATAGCATTTTAGGAACTTCTAATTTACGTGCCACATCAATGGTTACTGCTGTTCCTTGATAGTCTTGTTTGTCGGGACGTAAAATTACCAGCAATATATCTGAAATAATCACCGAAAGTAGAGTTTCTTCGTTAATGCCAGGGTGAGTATCAATAAATAGATAATCTAACTGTAAACGCTGCATGAGTTGGCGAAATCCATCATTGAGTAAACGCGCATCATATCCTTCACGCAGAATTCGAGATATTTCTCCAGTTTTAATGCTAGATGGAATTAGATATATTTTGCCGCGATTATTGGTAAACCAACCTTTGCGTGTTGTAAATACAGAACTGACATCATAGGTGGCGGCTTCAATTGCACAACGTCCCCATAAGTAATCATTAAGTGTGTATTTGATTTTAGTTTCATCTAAACCAAAGGGGACGTGAATCCCAGGTGATTGAATATCTGTGTCTACAATTCCTACTCGCGCACCTCCACGCGCCAACACAGTTGCGAGGTTTGCAGTTACGTTAGATTTACCTGTACCACCACGAAATGAGTGAATAGAAATAATTTTTGCCATTTTTTTGACTCCGATATTTAGTAATAGAAATTATCTTTGATGCTGTAGATTACAGTTCTCACCTGTGTGGGTTACAATACTTGTCGGTTAAGGGGAAAAGGGGAAGGGGAAAAGGGGCAAGAAAAAACCTTTAACCTTTAACCTTTTCCCAAACCAAATTAAGAGTTTAAAATCCTTAACCGAGCAGTATTGGTGTGGGTTAGGGCTTATTCTTCGGGATTTCCATATTGATTGCGAATCTCTTTTGCTGTTTGTTGCAATTTTTGGAAATAATCGCTCTCAGCAATTTCCTGAACTTCATTTATCCGTTTAGTATTATCGATTTCTACACGTAATTGCTGTAACTGTGCGGATAATTGTTGTTCGCGATCGCTAACTTCGCGTACCATCTTCTGAAATACCCTTCCCAGTTGCCCTAGTTCGTCGGTACGTTGGGCAATTTCGGTGAGTCCTTGGCGTTCTAAATCTCGGACTTCGCTGGCGCTAACGGTTTCGCGGCTAATTGTTTGGGCAAGTTGAGCCATCGGTTTTAAAGGTTGAATTACTCTCCACTTAAGTAAGTAGTTAATGGACACTAGAACTAATGCAAAAATGCCAATGAATATGCTGATGAACAGGAAAAGTGCGTTGCGGGCGTTACCGAAGACTTCGCTAGCTGGAATATAAATAATTTGAGTACCAATAATTTGATTTAGCTTCCAGCCGTAACCGTTTTGAGTACCGTAGCGTTCGACGTGGCTTTTGGGTGCTTGCTCTGGGCTACCATGACACTTAAGACAGCTAGAACTATTAACCACCAATGGTTGAGCCGTGTAAAATAACTGTTCTCCTGCTTGGGAGCGTAAATCTGAGAGACTTTTTAAAGTGCGATCGCTCTCAAACCGCTCAATTAATTTTGCCTCAAAGCGGTCAGCTTGGTCATTAAGATTCGTAGGATTCAGCGTCGCCTGTTTGTAAATCAAATCCTTATACTGCCAATCGGCTTTGAGATTATCAAAGACTCGTTTAGCGGCGATGCTGGGTACAGTTTCGGGGATAAATTCGTTTTGCGGATCGGTAATTTGAGTAATTAGGGGCGCAATATCATTACTGGTGTAACTTCTGACCGAGTTGACTATCTGTATTGCCATCTGTCCGCGTGCATTCATCTCTCCTAAAGCTTTTTGTTCCAGTGCTTTAGATAACGCAAATCCACCCAGCCCAATTCCCGCAATAAAAATGAGCGTGAGTAGCAGCGTAAATTGAGATGCAAGTTTAAAACGTCCCAGCATTTTCGCAAATTCCATCAACGGTCTCTTTTAATTCATATATCTCAGACCCATTCACTCGATCAGATTTTCCAGCATTCTGCAACAAGTCTTTATTCGCACTGGGGTAAAGGGGAAAGGTGTTGAGCCAATACTTGTCGGTTAAGGGTAAAAGGGGAAGGGGAAAAGGGGTAAGAAAAAACCTTTAACCCTTACCCTTTCACCTTTTCCCCAAACTAAATTAAGAGTTTAACATCCTTAACCGAGCAGTATTGGGTGTTGAGCCGCTTTCCGCCTGGTGGGAATGCAACTATAAAAGCGATGTCTGACGACAAGCCACTGCGTGTCTACGCTTCTCCAGTTCCCTCATCTTTCGATATCCAACTTTAGTTGGAGACAGTTTGATTGAGATCCATCTTTTTACAATCCGAACTTTCTGCCGATTACGTTCCCTGGCTAAATTCCCTACTATGAACACATGAAGCGAAACGAAAAGCGCAGCGAAAACAAACCAAGATAAAACAAATTATAACCTGGTTAAAATAAGCTGCTAAATCTTAAAACATTACACAATTAACAAGGAAGAAAAGTATGTCTAACGAAATCAAAAACATCGCTGCTGTTGAACTTTCTGAAGATGAATTAGATAACGTTGCTGGTGGTACTGGTGAATTTATTCTCAGCGGTGGTCAAAATCTAGGACTATTTACTGGTGCTAGCTTCCAACAAAAAAATCTCGCAGTAGGTCAACAAACAATTGCAGGCCCTGGTGGTGCTGGTACTACCACTTTAGTTAACGCTCAAGAAATTATCAGCAATTCTGGTCAAGGTTTGTTTATTAGTCAATAGTTCTCATCATTAACAACCTGGTTAATATCTCATCAATACCAGGTTCTCTCTTCCACATCTAATTTGAAATCACACATTAACTGATTAAATTACAAGGAGTAAAATCATGTCTCACAAAATCAAAAACATCGCTGCTATTGAACTTTCTGAAGATGAATTAGATAACGTTGCTGGCGGTGTTGGTGAATTTGTTCTCAGCGGTGGTCAAAATCTAGGACTATTTACTGGTGCTAGCTTCCAACAAAAAAATCTCGCAGTAGGTCAACAAACAATTGCAGGCCCCGGTGGCGCTGGTACAACCACCTTAGTTAACGCTCAAGAAATTATCAGCAATTCTGGTCAAGGTTTGTTTATTAGTCAATAGTTCTCATCATTAACAACCTGGTTAATATCTCATCAATACCAGGTTATCTCTTCCACATCTGATTTGAAATTACACATTAACTGATTAAATTACAAGGAGTAAAATCATGTCTAACGAAATCAAAAACATTGCTGCTATTGAACTTTCTGAAGATGAATTAGATAACGTTGCTGGTGGTGTTGGCGAATTTGTTCTCAGTGGTGGTCAAAATCTAGGACTATTTACTGGTGCTAGCTTCCAACAAAAAAATCTCGCAGTAGGTCAACAAACAATTGCAGGCCCCGGTGGTGCTGGTACAACCACCTTAGTTAACGCTCAAGAAATTATCAGCAATTCTGGTCAAATACTAACTGTTGGTAACTAATTCTCATCAATACCAGGTTCTTTCTTCCACATCTAATTTGAAATTACACATTAACTGATTAAATTGCAAGGAGTAAAATCATGTCTAACGAAATCAAAAACATCGCTGCTATTGAACTTTCTGAAGATGAATTAGATAACGTTGCTGGCGGTGTTGGTGAATTTATTCTCAGCGGTGGTCAAAATCTAGGACTATTTACTGGTGCTAGCTTCCAACAAAAAAATCTCGCAGTAGGTCAACAAACAATTGCAGGCCCCGGTGGCGCTGGTACTACTACCTTAGTTAATGCTCAAGAAATTATCAGCAATTCTGGTCAAATACTAACTGTTGGTAACTAATTTATAAAATTAACAACCTGGTGTCATCGCACTTCAATATTTCATCAATACCAGGTTTTTGCGTCTACCTCAAATTGGAAATTACACATTAACTCATTAAATTATCAGGAGAAAATGATGTCTGCAAAAATCACAAATATTATTACTATTGAACTTTCTGAAGCTGAATTAGATAACGTTGCTGGTGGAATAGCAACAGTTAGTACTGAAGAAAAAACTTACGATAGCAATCCCGATCCTGGCTTTGTAGCGAATCCAACAAATCCTCAACCAACATTTCCTAGTTTTCCTAGCTTCCCTAGTTTTCCTTCGATTACTCTAGAGATACCATCAATATCTTTCGCGGGAAATGTTAATCATTGATGCTACCAAGATGCTTTGATAGGTAACTGAATTACTTTCTGATAACTTATTTATTCTGTATCCTCTCCACACAAACCTACCTCTTGTTGTGATTAACAAAACAGAGGTAGATTTTTTATGTGATAAAACTAATGCGTAGGCGTAGCCCGTCGTAGACATCGCACTTGTCGGTTTGGCGTTCATGTATACTCGGCAGGCGAGCGCATTGATTTATTGAATTCTCGTTACAATTCTGGGAAAAAGGCTAAATATTTAGTAAATGCACCCTTGACACTCCTTTGCACTGGTTAAATCTACCTTGACTTTTGTCAACAAATAGTATCCAGACATACAATTTGGTCTAAAAAGTCAAGTTTTTTCTTTTACAACATCAAAATGCTACAAGTTGCGATTCGATCTCCGCAGCTTGTAAATTACGACCGATAAACACTAAGCGGGTTTGCCTAGCCTCTTCTGGTAGCCAAGGGCGATCGTAAAATTTATCAAATCGGTTCCCTACGCCTTGCATAACTAAGCGCATGGGTTTGTTTGGCACAACCACAAAACCTTTAATGCGGTAAATTTCTTGTTGGTTTGTCAGTTTTTCTAGCTGTTTTTGCAGTTTTTCGGGGTCAAATGCCTGGTCTAAAATCACGTGAGTTGAGGTAATATCATCATCGTGATCGTGGTCTTCTTCGGTGTCGTGATGGCTGGGACGGCTATCTAGGTTATCTTCAACAGCAGCTTGGTATCCCAGTAAAATGGATGGGTCGAGTTGAGAGTTTTCGCTTTCCACAATCTTCACTACTCTGGGTAACTCTTGTTTGACTAACTCCTCAACCTTAGCTTTAGTCTCAGCATCCACTAAGTCAGTTTTCGTCAAAACTACCAAGTCTGCACAAGCTAGCTGGTCTTCAAACAGTTCTTGCAAGGGAGTCTCATGTTCTAGGCTATCATCTGCTTGCCGTTGGGCTGCGATCGCCTCTGGATCGCTGGCAAATGTCCCCGCTGCTACCGCCGCACAATCGACGACGGTAATCACTGCATCCACCGTTGCACCAGTACGAATTTCCTGCCAACGGAAAGCCTTAATTAACGGTTTTGGTAAAGCTAAACCAGAAGTTTCGATGACGATACAATCGATGCTATCCCGGCGCTTTAATAACTCCTGCATCGTGGGATAAAACTCTTCCTGCACGGTGCAGCATAAGCAACCGTTCGTCAATTCAAAGATATTACTCCCGCCATCTTCATCTTCGGGACAAACTTGACAAGATTTCAACAATTCGCCATCAATACCCAGTTCGCCAAATTCGTTGACTAACACCGCAATTCTGCGTCCTTGGTTATTTTGTAGCAGGTGGCGAATCAGGCTGGTTTTACCACTACCTAAGAAGCCTGTGATTACTGTGACAGGAATTTTTGTAGCCATTGTTTAATTAGAATGTTGCCCATTTGCATTTTCCCTGATTGTGGGGGAATGGGGAATGGGGACTGGGGACTGGGGATTGGGGATTGGGAAAAAAGCAGGGGGGCAGGGAGCAGGGAGCAGGGGGGAAAATAACAAACACCAATTACCAATTACCCATTACCAATTACCCATTACCCATTACCCATTCCCCATTACCCATTACCAATTACCCAATGACAAATGACAAGAGGGGCAATTTCTCTGCGATCGCCTAATTTTAATCAGGTGACCCCAGGGAAATTGCCCCTAAAGGTTAGGAAGATTTAATTTTTATACCAATTCTCCAAAATTCAGCAACGGATTCAAACTCAGAAACTTTGAGAAAATTTAGTTTTCTTTATTTTGAATTTTGAATTTTGAATTTTGAATTGGTATTATTCGGCGGTAGCGAGTTCGGTGCTGCCACGTGTACGCTTGCGGGTGAGGGTGTTGTACAACATGATGCCGATGGCTTTGATTAAATTGCCTTCTAGTTCATTGAACATTTTCATGTTTATGCCAAAAGCAGCGTTAGCTTCGTCAACAATGCGATCGGCTGTAGCTTCATCAATGGGCATCTCATCCAAAGCTTGACGATATTTAGCTTTGAATCCCTTTTCATCGGTAATGTCTGCAAATTCGTAGAAGGCGGTACCTTGGCCATCATTCAGATTCATGGCTGTTTGGGCAATACCTTTGAGAATTTGACCGCCAGATAAGTCGCCCAGGTAACGGGTGTAAGAATGGGCAATTAACAACTCTGGTGCGTTTGCAGATACTTCGCGGATGCGCTTTACATAAGCTTCTCCTGCTGGAGATAGTTGTACTTGCTCGCGCCAATTACTACCGTAGTAAAAACTTAAGTCTTGTTCTAAGGTATGCTTGCGGTTGAGTTCGGTAAAATAAATTTTGCTAACAATTGGGTGGTCGCGATGTTTTTCCATCTCCTCTTCCATCGCTGAGTAGACGAAGTAGAAATTGCCAACTAGCTTGCGATACGAGCTTTTTTCTACCACCCCTTTTAAAAAGCACTTGACAAAACCTACGTTTTCTGCCATCGTATGGGCTTTTTTAGTGCCTACACGCAATTTGCTTGCTAAATTGCTACTCATGCTAAATTTCTCTACTTTAAAAGGTCAACTACCGGAGTGTCTATTTATGACTGGCTAAAAAAGGCCATTAAAACGTTACATTAGAACCATTTGATGAGAATTTATATTAAAAATTCTTAAGCAAGCAGAAGTTTTACTTTTTGCCTAGTTAACAGACTCAGCTGTAGTCAACTTTTGTTCCCACTTTTTAATGTAGAGCTTGCATTGTCTCATTTAGGCTTTAATCGGCTTTTTTAGGCAAAAATAGTCTTATTGAGGGATGAGTACTAACTAATAGCATTCTTTACCATATCTTTACAGTATACATTAGTTTAACGTGTTAATACTTAGCGATAATAATTAAGTTGACAACCAAGCCGATCATCAACACTAGTGATGCTTGCAGACACTAATTATCAATTTCAGGCAATGAATCGCTTAGGAAATCTTTATAATTAGCTATGAATATTCATAAGTATTTTTACTGAATAACAGTCTGTTTAAAATCAATTGTCTCTCAAAGAAAGAAGTATATAGTGGGGGCTGGGGATTGGGAAAAAGCAGGGGGGCAGGGAGCAGGGAGCAGGGGGGGAAAATAACAAACACCCATTACCAATTACCCATTACCAATTACCCATTACCAATCACCCATGCCCAATGCCCAATGCCCAATGCCCCATTCCCCAAAATTGTTTAACAAAGTGTAAAGTGTTATTCTCCTGTGTGAGTGTGTGGAGTTTTTAAAATTATGGTTTCATCTATAACTCGGACTCAAGGCGGCATTCAAAAAGGTTTGACTGCGGCTGAGAATATTGAAAGCAATTCTGAGCGTAATTTAATAGTACTGCCCAAAAATCCTTTATTTGGTACAGATGGGATTCGTGGCAAAGTTGGAGACTTACTGAATGCGCCTTTAGCATTGCAGGTAGGCTTTTGGGCGGGAATTGTGTTGCGTAGTCATGCTGCTAATCCAGGGCCAGTTATTCTGGGACAGGATTCTCGAAACTCCAGCGATATGTTGGCAATGGCTTTGAGTGCTGGGTTAACTGCAGCAGGTGTAGAAGTTTGGCATTTGGGATTATGCCCTACTCCCTGCGTTGCTTATCTTACCAGTGTGAGTGATGCCATTGGTGGTGTAATGATTTCTGCCAGTCATAATCCCCCAGAGGATAATGGAATTAAAGTTTTTGGTGGAAATGGTGCAAAGTTACCCCTAGCATTGCAAGCCGAAATTGAGGCGGGACTGCGGGGTAATATGTCAGCTGTGGCGAATGTCAGTCATTGCGGACGGCATTATTCACGTAAAGAGTTAATTGGGGATTATAGCGAGGCTTTAAAACAACCCTTACAGAGTGTGGTGAATCTGCAAGGGATGAAGATAGTTTTAGATTTAGCTTGGGGTGCAGCAGTTGGGTTAGCCCCGGCGGTATTTACAGAAATGGGGGCAGAGGTAATTTGCTTGCATAACCAAGCAGATGGCGATCGCATTAACGTTAACTGTGGTTCTACTCACCTAGAATTTTTGCAAGCGGCTGTTCAAGAACACAATGCGGATGTCGGCTTTGCTTTCGATGGTGATGCCGATCGCGTTTTGGCTGTAGATAGTAAAGGTAGACAAGTCAATGGCGATTACATTCTTTACCTTTGGGGTCGCCATCTACAGCAAAAGCAACAATTACCAGAGAATTTGATTGTTTCTACCGTTATGGCCAATTTAGGCTTTGAAAAGGCTTGGCAACAAATTGGTGGTCAATTAATTCGCACCGCCGTCGGCGATCAGTATGTACAAGCCGAAATGCTGCGTCATGGCGGAATGCTAGGCGGCGAACAATCTGGTCATATTTTGTGTCGTCATTATGGCATTACTGGTGATGGCTTATTAACAGCCTTACATATAGCAGCATTAATTAAAGAAGCTGGCATTTCCCTACATGACATGGTAGACCAAAGCTTCCAAACCTACCCCCAAATATTGCGGAATGTGCGAGTCCTAGACCGCGATCGCCGTTTAGCATGGAAAGATTGCGAACCCCTACAAAAAGCGATCGCCCAAGCCGAAGCAGCAATGGGTGATGCTGGCAGAATTTTAGTCCGTGTTTCTGGCACAGAACCAGTTATCAGGGTTATGGTGGAAGCGGCCAATGCAGAACTGACTAACCATTGGACAAATGAATTGGTATCACAAGTCCAGCAACATCTAGGATAACCAGTGCTGAAGTGCTGAGTTACATAGACTCACAACTCAGCACTCAGAACTGAAACTCATGGCGAAACCCAAGAAAAAATCCTCCAAATCAAAAAAGCGATCGCAATCAGAAAAACCTCAGCTGAGTCTGAAAGAACAGTTAGCCCAAAAGCGCCAAGCTAACATCGCAAAAAAAGAGTTCACTAGTTTACTAACCGCCGCCTCTTTTAGCGGTGTCTTTTTTGGTATCCTGCTATTTTTCGTTGGTGGAATTAAGGTAGCAGTTCCTGGTGTTTTAGGAATTATTATTCTAGCTTTATCTTATAAATATCCTCGTCAAGCCCTGCTTGCCTTTATCATTTACATCCCCTTTGGCGGTACTATCACTTACTACCTGGGCAATAGTCCTGTACTGCAATTGGCTAAAGACGCTTTCTATGTTCCTGCTTTAATAGGAGTTTGGCAAAGTTCTCGTAAGCAAGGATTACCCTTCATTATTCCCAAAGCAATTAAAACACCCCTGTTGATTTTATTGGGCTTGTGTTTATTAACTTTGGTTTTTGTGAATGCTGGACAACAGTTCAATCCACCCGCTGTAGGGCCGCTGCAAAAAGCACCACAAGAATTTCCTATAGGTCTGGGAATTTTAGGATTAAAAGTATTTTTAGGTTATGTACCCCTAATTACTTGCGCTTACTATTTTATTCGTAATAAAAAAGATTTTCTATTATTATCACGCTTACAAGTTGTCCTCACACTTATCTGTTGTGTATTGGGAGTTATTCAATATTTATTATTACTAACTGGTGTCTGCCAAGGTACCAGAGGTTTTGAAGGTGATTCCTTATTTAGAGCGACGTTAGAGGCTCGATGTTACTTTGGCGGCTCATTATTATATAGTCCAGAAGAAGGAGTTATTCGTTTACCTGGAACCTTTGTTGCCCCTTGGCAATGGGCATGGTTTTTAATATCTAGTACCTTTTTTACCTTTGCTACTGGCTTCACAGATCCTTCTATCTTTTGGCGATTAATTGGGTTAGGTTCCTTAGCATCAGTCTTTATTAATGCGGTGATTTCTGGGCAGAGAATTGCCTTAGCTTTAGTCCCAACTTGTTTTGTGGCTTTGCTATTTTTAACTGGTCAAATTGCCAACCTCAAACGCTTTATTCCCATTGGTATAGGATTAGCTGTAATTCTGGGGATTGCAATGGTTACTAACCCGGCTGTAGTTCAAGAAAGAACCGAGAGTTTTACCAGCCGTTGGGAAGCTTCACCACCCCAAGATTTTATTATTCAGCAATTTGAAGACAACTTGAAAAATGTTGGCCCTTTAGGAAATGGCTTGGGAAGGGCTACTAATTCTGCTCGTTCTATGGGTTCTACCAAACTCATAGAAACTTACTATCCTAAAGTAATGTATGAAGTAGGAATTGTTGGAGTGTTGGGGTTTTTAGGTTTAGTCACCGCCCTTACAACATCAGCCTTTAAAACATATCGTTCCATCAAAAACCGGAATTTACGCAGTCATGCTGCTGCTTTGTGGGTATTTGTCTTATTTATTAGTTACAACACTTACTATTATCCTTTAGATGTCGATCCGGTTGCTGTTTATTACTGGTTTTATGCCGGAGTTCTGTTTAAATTACCACTAATAGATAAACAAGAAAAAGCAAGTAGTGAAGCACAGAATCAAGTAAATAAAAAGCGTCCTCTATAATTGCCAAATTAATGTCAAGGTAGAATTTACTTAGTACAACATAGCGTAAATAAAGCTACCGTTTAAAACAGTCAAAAGCCCAGATATATAAATCTTTTGACTTTTCACTTTTGACTTTTGACTTTTGACTTTTCACTTTTGACTTTTCACTTTTGACTTCCGCCTTGCGGTACTAGTAATTTGTCCCATTAATTTTACTCGGTGAGTTAACTGTTCTATTTCCCTTCTTTTCCTTCTTTCTTTGTGTACTTTGTGTACTTTGCGGTTCGTTCCTAAACCTCCTCAAAATCACTGCGAAGAACTACTTAGAACACTCCCGTAAACTCCCTGATGGCAGATACCTAACTGTAGACTAGGCTAGATTCAGTTTGACTAATAATTCTTAATTTTAATATATCAAAAATGGCAAAAGTAATTATAGCAGGAGAAAAACATCTCAGTACTCCTAACCTGCCGCGCCAATCTCAACATATATTAATTCGCCCTAAACAATTTCCCTCCGGAAGATATCCTTTAGAAAAAATTTGGTATCCCTTAAATAGCTTTAGTTATTGGCAGCCTTTCTGGAAAAAGTTTCAAGTTGTTCACGCTTTCAATAGAATTGAATATACAAATAAACCTTGGTTCGTTACTTTTGAAGACCATAGATTTTTATATAGAAATCCCAAAAATAAATTAGAAGAAATAGCTTATCCAATTTTAAATAACCGTTTAGCACTAAAAAATTGTCAAAAAATCATTGCCATCTCTGATTATGCTAAAATGAGGTTTATAAATCGCGTTGCAGAATGGAATATTAGCGAAGAATTAAAAAATAAATTAGCCGTTATTCATCCTAATTTTGCAATTAAAGCTAGTCAACCTAAAACTTATAAAGATGGGGAAACAATTGAACTGATATTTGTCGGTAACCATTTGGCGAGAAAAGGTGGAATTGTTGCTTTAAGATTAGCTAAAAAAGCTGAGTCTTTAGGGTTACCTATTAAGGTACATATCATTTCTAATTTAAGATGTGGTTCTGGAGTACCTACAGATTTTCCTGACCAGTCAAAATATACAGCAGATTTAAAACTATTGGATTTGGATAATGTGGTTTTTCACAAAAGCCTTCCCAATGAAAAAGTTTTAGATTTACTAGCCCAAAGTCATTTTCAAATTTTAGCTACCTTACATGATACCTACGGCTATAGTGTCATCGAAGGATTTTCGGTTGCAACTCCGGCGATTACTACTAATATCTGTGCCCTACCAGAGTTTGTTCATGATGGGGAAAATGGCTATCACTTAAAATTACCACTAAATGAAATTCGGCATTGGAATGATTGGTTACATGGGGAAAAAACTAAGACTGATGAATATTGGGAAATTGTCAATAGCACCTATGATTATTTAGCAGAGCAAGCATTGCAGAAAATCTTACATTTTCTTGAGCGAACAGATAAACAAGAACATTATGAATATATTAGTACAGGTGCATTAAATCAAATGAAAAATAACCATAATGCCGAAAAGCAAAATGAGTTATTTGATAATTTGTATGCAGAAGCCGCAGCTTTGAACTAAAAGGTTATTTTCTATATAAAAATATGAGTGATTTACCTTTAATTTCTATTGTTATCCCTACCTATTATCGTGAAGAAGCTTTACGAGATAGTATTGCAGATGTTCTCAAACAAGATTATGGCAATTTTGAAGTCATAGTTGTAGACCAAACCCCAAAGCATGAACCAGAAATTCAAGCTTATCTGGAAGAAATGGCAACAGCAGGTAAAATTAAATGGTTTCGCTTAGATTGGGCGAGTTTACCAGGCGCGCGAAATTATGGGGTGCGGCGGTCAGAAGGTGAAATAATTTTATTTATTGATGATGATGTCCAATTAAAACCTGGCTTTTTATCAGCCCATGTGAAAAACTATGTGCAAAATCCAGAGGTGGGGGCTGTAGCTGGCAGAGTATTTGACAGAATGAAATTAGGTGATTCTGGGGGAGATTTGCAAATTGAATATTTACCTCCCCAAGCAATGGATCCTGGAATTGCTTGGTATCACATAGATTTAGTTCACACCATCAAACCCCAGCAAGTATTAACCGCGAGGGGTTGTAATATGTCTTTCCGGCGGGAAATTTTTACTAAATATGGGCTGAGATTTGACGAAAGGTTTCGCGGTAGTGCGGTACGGGAAGAATCGGATTTTTGTTTGCGGGTGCGACAGACAGGGTATAAGATTTGGTACGACCCAGAAGCCGATTTAGTGCATTTGGGTGAAGAAACTGGAGGCTGTCATGATATTAGTATGCGATCGCTCCAGTATCAACTCACTTTCTACCACAATCATTTTTTACTGGGGTTGAAAAACTTGACCGTTAGCCAAGCTTTACGTCTCTACGCCCGTTTATTTGATTGTCACGTACTAGGGCGACCTCCTTGTCATAAAAGCGGTTCTCCCATCAAAATCGCGACTCGTGGCTTTTTCTATATTTTGGGTTTTTTCAAGGCTGTGGGGACTGTGATTCAATCATTATGGAATGATGGGCAAATTTACAGTCGGCTTGATCCGGAGTTTTAGTGATTTTTAACCGCTGATGGAAGAGGATATAGACGCGTAGCGGCTTCCCGTAGGGTACGCAGATATAGAGAATTCCTATTGAAAAAATCTCCAATTTGTTGGGTGTGTTAGGGCGATATTCCAATAGTTGATGGTGCGTTACGCTGTCGCTAACGCACCCTACGTTTATTAATTAAATGAAATATGAAAATTTTAGTTGCTAGTCATACTTATATTGTAGATTTAAACTGTGAAAAGTTACGCGCTTTATCGCAATTAGAACCTGGAATTGAAGTAACGGTTGTTGTTCCTAAAAGTTGGCGACCTGGTGGTGTACAAAATAAAGTTATTGAAACTGAATATAGGGATGAAGGGACATTTAAAATAGTCCCAGTTTCTAATTTTAGCCAAAATCATCAAGGCTTGCTCACATTTGGGGCTGATTTAATCGCTTTGTTAAAGCAGGTTCGTCCTCAAGTTATTCAAGTAGAGCAAGCTTCTAGGGGACTGGCTTATACTCAGATGATTATTTTAAATAAAATTTTGGGTTTGCAGGCGAAAAATATATTTTTTACTTGGTGGAATTTGCCGTATGAACTCAAATTTCCAGTTGGTTTATTAGAAAAATTTAATTTAGATAATAGCCACGGTATTATTTCTGGTAATCAGGATGGGGCAGAAGTTTTACGACAGCGAGGCTACCAGGGTCTGATTAAGGTGATGCCACAGTTGGGTGTAGATGAACGTGTTTTTACTCCCCATAGTCAACCAGAGTTAGCAGCTAAATTGGGGATTTTTCCCGATGAATTTGTAGTTGGTTTTGTAGGCAGATTCGTACCAGAAAAGGGGTTGTTAACTCTGTTGCAAGCATTAATATCTATCAAAAATAAACCTTGGAAATTACTGTTGCTGGGGCGAGGAAATTTACAGGCAGAAATCCTGAAAATAGCCGCAGAAAATCAGATTCAAGATAGAGTTATAATCATTGAAAGTGTTCCCCACGATGTTGTACCACAATATATCAATTTAATGGATACTTTGGTACTACCATCAGAAACCACTTACAAATTTAAAACCTTAACTGCGGCTGGCTGGAAAGAACAATTTGGTCATGTGATTATTGAGGCGATGGCTTGTAAAGTGCCTGTGATTGGTTCCAATTCTGGCGAAATTCCTCATGTGATTGGGGATGCTGGTTTGATTTTTCCAGAAGGTGATGTTCAAGCTTTAGCTAATTGCTTAACGCAATTAATTGATAATCCGGATTTAAGGCAGAAAGTTGGGGCTATGGGTTATGAGAAAGCAATGGATAAATATACAAATAAGGCTTTGGCACAGCAGCAATTAGAGTTTTATCGAGAACTTGTCAAGAGTTATTAGAGATCAATACGCTTGGGTTAAGTTCATTAGCGATTGATTTGTCACTTATTAAAGAAGCCAGAAGAATTGGGGGATTCTCCCCCAAACCCCCGATTGGGTGACGGTTGCGTCCCCCAAACCCCCTCCAAAATTATTGTTCTGTTTTTTTTGTTGAGTAACTAGTACTCTGGGGCGTAAATAGCGCAAAGTTGGCGGTGTCGGTTTCCGTCCCGCCAAACTTTGTAAGAGAAACAGACAATCTGTAATTGTTAAAAGGCTTGTGGTATAAGTATTCTTTCTTTTTACTTTTGAATTTTTACTTTTGCCTTGTTGTACTAGTTTTTTAGTTTTGTTATTAATTAATTTTCTTAACTGAAATGTATTTTATTAGAGATTGTTGAATTTTATTTTTTAACGCAAAGGGGTGCGGAGGTTTTATCAGAGCTATTTATGTTAAGGATAAAATTATGAAAGTATTACATATTGTTCCTTCTATTTCTCTTATTTATGGCGGCCCTAGTCAAATGGTATTAGGGTTAGCTCCTGCTTTGGCAAAGGAAGGGGTGGAAGTTACGGTAATTACAACTGATAGTAATGGCGATACTGGACAAAAACCTCTGGATGTTCCTTTAAATGCAGCAATAAAACAAGATGGTTATGAAATTATCTATTTCCGTTGTGCGCCATTTCGTCGTTATAAGTTTTCGCTAGATTTACTTAAGTGGTTAAAACGTCACGCTCGTGATTATGATATAGCCCATATTCATGCTTTATTTTCTCCTGTTAGTAGTGCGGCTGCAACTATTTGCCGTCAGCAAAAGTTACCTTATATTTTGCGTCCTTTAGGCACTCTCGATCCATCTGATTTACGCAAGAAAAAGTTATTAAAACAGATTTATGCCGCAATTATTGAACGTCAAAATTTAGCTGGTGCAGCGGCTATTCATTTTACTAGTCATCAAGAAGCAAAAATATCAGCCAGATTTGGAGTAGCGACGCAAGATTTGGTGATTCCTTTGGGTGTGGTTTCGCCAAAATTAGCAACACATCAGCAAAAATTGGAGATTCCCCAGGATGTACCTGTAATATTATTCATGTCGCGAATTGACCCCAAAAAAGGGTTGAATTTGTTAATCCCTGCGCTAGAAAAGCTGTTAGCTGTTGGTTGTAATTTTCACTTTGTCTTAGCTGGGACAAATCCCCAAGATCCAGATTATGAACAAAGTATCATTTCTCAGATCCAAAATTCTCCACTGCGATCGCACACTACAATTACAGGTTTCGTTACAGGTGAGTTAAAAGCTACTTTACTACAAGCTGCTGATGTCTTCGTTTTGCCTTCCTACTATGAAAACTTTGGCATTGCGGTGGCTGAGGCGATGGTAGCCGGGATACCTGTGGTAATTTCCGATCAGGTGCATATTTGTCACCAGGTAAGTGAAAGCGAATCGGGATGGGTTGGGGAGTTAGATGTACAGGTAATAGTCAATTTACTACAAACAGCCTTGCAAAACCCCGCAGAATGCCAGCGTCGGGGACTCAACGCCCAGCAATATGCATTACAACATTACAGCTGGGATGCGATCGCTCGTCAAATGATTTCGACATACCAGCAAATTCTGCGTTAACAACGTTGTTCCATATCCCCCATGCCCTATGCCCAATGCCCCATGCCCTATTTTTATTGAGCTTCTTTACACGAAATTACGTAAAATCACATTTCTTTACCAGGCACTTAACCCGATTGGTGAACCGGGGTTTTATGTGACGATCACATAGTAGAATACTTAATGCCTTTCTAATTACAGGAAGTTCTCATGACTCTCCGTCTAGGTGATACAGTACCCAACTTTACGCAAGCCTCTACACACGGCGACATAAATTTTTACGAATGGGCAGGTGACAGCTGGGTTGTGCTGTTTTCACACCCTGCTGACTATACACCTGTTTGCACCACTGAACTAGGTACAGTTGCCAAGCTGAAACCAGAATTTGACAAGCGCAATGTCAAAGCGATCGCTCTCAGCGTTGATGATGTAGAATCCCATAACGGATGGGTGGGTGATATTGAAGAAACCCAAAACACTACTCTCAACTACCCAATTTTGGCAGATGCAGATCGTAAGGTTTCTGACCTGTACGATATGATTCATCCTAATGCCAACGCAGCAGTGACAGTGCGATCTGTTTTTGTTATTGATCCCAATAAAAAGCTACGCCTGAGTTTCACATACCCTCCTAGCACAGGACGCAACTTTGATGAACTGTTGCGGGTAATTGATTCTCTGCAATTGACAGATAATTACAGTGTGGCGACACCAGCTGACTGGAAAGACGGGGATAAGGTTGTAATTGTTCCCTCACTTAAAGATCCAGAAGTATTGAAGGAAAAATTCCCCAAAGGTTACGAGGTAGTTAAACCCTATCTGCGCTTGACTCCTCAGCCTAACAAGTAAGTCTTATTACTTCAAACTTTTTGCTGTCAAGGCGCGAAGGTAAAACTTTGCGCCTTTGCTTGTTTAGGTCAGAATAAAGATAAAAGTTAGTCTGGTAAGCATTATGTTCTCATCTCCCTTGGTGTTGCAAATTCCGCCATCAATGCAAATGACAGACGAACAATTCTTTGAGTTTTGTCAGGTGAATCGCGATTTACGCATTGAGCGTAATAAATTGGGAGAAATATCGATTATGCCACCTACGGGTTCAGAATCAGGGAATCGTAACTTCAATATAGCTGGTCAATTATATGTATGGTCAGAACAAGATGGTACAGGTATTTGTTTTGACTCTAGTACAGGCTTTAAGTTATCAACAGGTGCAGATCGATCCCCGGATGCTTCTTGGATAAAATTGGAACGGTGGAATAGTCTTTCATCTGCACAACAAGAAAAGTTTGCGCCTATTTGTCCAGATTTTGTGATTGAATTGCGATCGCCTAGCGATAATCTTCAACCTCTCAAGGACAAGATGGAAGAATATATGAGAGAACCTGGGGTACAGTTAGGCTGGTTAATTGATCGCAAACATCGTCAAGTTTATATTTATCGTCCTGGTAACCCAGCAGAATGTTTAGATAATCCTAATACTATTAGCGGCAATGCTGTGTTACCTGGGTTTGTTTTGAATATGAGTAAGGTTTGGTAGTATAACTTTTTATCCAAAATATTATAATTTTATTGAGATTTTTCTGACAAAATTGTATAAGCTTCATTAACTAGCCGCATTTTTTCTTGAGCTTGTTTTTGTAATTGTGGCTGATTAACAAATAAATCTGGATGCCATTTTTTAACTAAAGTCTTGTAAGCTTGTTTTATCTCAGCTAATGAAACACCAGCTTGCAATCCTAAAACTGAATAAGCGCGAGTAATCTTGTCTTTTTCCGCTTGAGTTTTAGGCTGCTGAGATGTATTGTTATTTTGATTTGTATTGCTTTGTTTGTTAGCTTGATAACCCGGAGAACGCATTTCTGCTTTCATCCGCGCTATTTCTTCATCGAGTTCCCAATTGCGAAATTTTGCTTCTACTTCGGCTGGATTGGGAGATGCTGAAGCCTTGGGTGGGGGAGGAGTATTAACGCGGTGAGTAGAACTGCGATATGTAGAGGATGCAGAATCATTCACTTTTTTTGCGTAAGTCTTTTGTTCTGGTTCTGCTGGTGGGGTATATGGCGTGTATTTTGGTATTTCTCGATAAGGTTGATAATTAGCAGGTATCTTAGCTTTATTTAACTCTTGCAGTAATTGATTAAAATTATTTTGCAACTGCTGTAAATTTTGCCGCTTATTAGCAATTTCTAGTGGTTCTTGACTACCTACAAAGCGGATTATTTTTTTAGCTTTTGGTTCATATTCAGCTAAGATTGCTAATCCTTGCTTACTGAATTCAGTGAAATAATCTTCAGTTGCATTTATGCAAATTTGAGCAACTTGCTGATGATAGGATTCCTTGGCTGATTTATCGTCAGCATCTTGAATATTTTTATTTAATAAATAAGAAATACTTCCTAATACGGCTGCGCCAACAGGCCCACCTAATAACCAGCCAATACCACTACCAACTGCTACCGTCCCAGTTTCACTTAAATCATTGCTATTGTTTGGCTTAGGAGGTAGATTAATTTGGGGTTCGCTGGGTAAGGTAATCAATAAATCTTCTGGTCTTTGTTCTTGAAAAAATTCATAAGCTTGATATAGCCATTTCATTATCGAGCGTTGTAACTCTGTTAAGTCTTTTTTTAAGGTATCTGTTTGCCAAGTTTTAAAATTATTTTCAGCAATTGCTACTGTGGCATCAGTTTGATATTTTTTAAGTAATGAGTCTAAATTTAGCCAAGTTCGTAAATCAGCAATACTCTTATTTAAACCTTGCTGAATAAGATTTTCAGCTTTTTGTTTAATTGCAATTTTAGCGGTTTGTTTGTCATCAAAAGAGCTAACTTCGCTAAGAAGAGGGTCAATTTTAGCTTTTAAACTTAATTGAATTTGAGATGCGATCGCCTGTACTCTGGGTAAGCGTACACTACCGCGATTTTGTTGTAAAATACCCACAATATTTTGCAAAGCTGCTTCAAAGGTAGTTAACCCACTACTAGTAGCTAGAGCCACATCTCCTTTTAATCTAGCTCTTAACGCTGGTAAAGCATCCACACGATATAAATTACTAAACCCTGGCGGTAATTCGGCGCGAAAACTTTCTGCAACAAATAGCAAACGATTTTGCACTTGCTGCTGCTCGTCTGGTTCGAGTAAGTTAATAAAATTAGCCACAAAAATAACGGTTTTAATACCCCGATCCAATAGCCAATCTCGCAGGTTTTCGCGTTCGCCTAAAGTCATTAACTTGCGCGCATCAAGTAATTGTATAACTAAATCTGTAGTCAGCAGGCGATCGCGGACTAAATTATCTTGTGCTTCTCTGTCATTTGTACCAGGTAAATCCAGTAATTCTATACCTCTTGCTAAAAAAGGATGAGGACAAAAAACTTCTACAGATGCAACATCTTGGCGCATCTGTCTGTTACCATCCAAAATGGCAAACTGCTGCAAAATTTCTGTACCATCGCGCTCGATTTCAGTACCATCTGTTAAGATGATGCGAGTTTGTAAATCAGTCCCATATTTAACGCTAATTGCTGCGCCAGTAGTGGGAATTAAATCTATTGGTAAAGTGCGATTTCCTAATATGGCATTGAGCAGCGTAGATTTACCATGATTAAAAGGGCCAAATACCGCAATCTGAAAGTTAGGATTAGCTAGATAATCAGAAATCGCAGTTATATCTTGATGTAGTTGTGATTTACTATCTAAACCTAGTAATGTAGATGCAGATTTTAGAGAATTGATTAGCTCTTTATAATCTTGGTATTGTGGTTGCATATTTACCTATTTTCTCGTTTCCTTGGATGTAGATACCCGACTTCTTAAAAAAGTCGGGTATCTGGGTAATTAAATTCAAAGCAAAGGAAATTATCTCAGCTATAGTAAGCTAATAAATTGCTGTAAGCAGCTTCAATCTTTCGCAATTCTTCTATCACCGCTTCTTGTAAATTCTTTAACCTCTTCAATTCACTTTCACGATTGATTTCCTGTGAGGCTTTTTGCTTGAGTAAATTATCTAATTCCGCTTTGCGAGATGTGATGTCATCATTAATGCGCTTAGTAACTTCTCGTTCATAAGAGTCAAAACATTCTTTCACTGCATCATATACAGTTTTAGATTGTTCGTTGGCTACTTGTGGTAAATGTTTCACTAATTCTTTTTTCGCAGTTTTGACTAATTCCTTACGTGCTTGATCTGCTTGTAAAACACCTATTCCTAAGCCTAGCAATGCAAATCCAATAGGGCCGAGAAAAATCCCTGTTACTGCCGAAATTATGCCGCCAATACCAATTACAGTGAAGTAATTTAATAAGATATTTTTCCAATCAAACCCTGCACTAGCTAAGGCGACACCTGCAAAATTTCCTTGTGATAAGGATAACAATCCTATCGCCCATTTTGCCCAACCAGGAGATTTATCATCTTCTGGCGTACCTGTAGAATGAACTTTTACTTGTTGTCCAGTTAATTTTTCGGTAATTTTGTCTGTGACTTGGCTATAGGATGCGCCATACTGTGCAGCACTGCGAGAAAGTTCTCTAAAAGCTGCATTAATATCTTTTTCAGCCGTTAAAGTCCAAGCCGAAAATTTATCAGTGATATATTGTTCAAAGGCTTTTTGCAGCGCTGCATTAAATGCTTCTCGTTTACCACTACTGAGTAAGTCAAGTAAGTTTAATTCTGGTTGATAGCGCAAGAAATCGGTTTCAAAGGTATTCCCTAAGTTTAAAACGTAGCTACGAAAAGATTCTGAAATTGTTCTTGCTTGTGTATCTCTAGTATTGATAATTTCTTTTTGGAATTGATCGCGAATATTCGTCAGTTTGTTAAACTCCGGTTCTACAGACTCAATTCTCTGTTTCAATTCATTAACATCTTTATCCAGTAAAGGTAAGCGTCTTTCGATAGCTTCGCGGGTGTGATTACAAGTTTGTCTCGCCAAAGTTCTGACTTGTCGTAATTCTGCGATCGCACGTTCTCTGGTGAGGAAAGTATTTAATGCTCCCATAAATTCTGGAAAGCCAGTTCCTTGTAAATCCGCTTGCGGATTCTTCAATCTTTTTCTTAGCGCTTGAATTGAGGAAAGCTCAAAAACTCTCTCGCTATAAATATTCTGACCATCTACATGACAATATTCTGCTAAATTCGCTTTAAATACTTGTCGTAATCTATTCTCTGCGGCATTTAACTCTTCTGTATCATCAGGATCTATCAATGATTCCCGCACCTGATCCCATGCATTGACTAAGAAGAATACTGTTAAGCCTCGACCTTTAATATAATTTTCTAAGTAACGCCGTTCGCCTAAAGTACAAGGTTGTGATGCTCTCATTACAAACAAGATAGCATGACAGTTATTTACATAACCCAAAGATAATTCGTTACGCGCTTCCGTATCATTTAACCCTGGACTATCAACAATTTCAATACCCTTTTCTAATAGCGTTAAAGGATACTCAACTACAGCATAATCAACATCAGGAAATGCTTGTTTCTTCTCTTGTTCTAATTTTTTGGCTTCAGCAGGGTCAATAGTATATTTATATTTAAAGCTTTGAAAATCTAATTCTTGGGGACTTTTCCCATCATTAAAATAAATTGTGACTTTTTTCTCTGCCCCGTAGCGCAATACAGTTAAGACTGCGGTACAGGGATTTACATCACTAGGTAATAAATTCTCCCCAATTAAAGCATTGAGAAACGTACTTTTACCGCGTTTCATATCGCCTAAAACTAACAGACGAAATACACCTTGCTTGAGATTTTTACTGGCTGCTGCAATATCTTCAATATCTCGTTCTAGGCTGAGTTTTCCTGAGGAAGATTCCCCAACCAATTCAGCTTGATTAATTGTATTTGCAAGTTTACTTAAACAATCAGCCATCTGCGATCGCACTTGTGCAACCCGTTCTAAATCGTTGATAAATTGATCAGTTGCAACTTGATTACTCATCAGATTCATACCCTAATTAAGGTTTATTTTTAGAAGATTCCAGAAACAGCTTGTAAACTAGCCACACCAGCGCAGCGAACATAATCATCCCCGCCAAAGCTGCGGCGATTCTCACCGCCACCAGCACCGCTACAGCAACAGCAAACAACTTTGCACCCAGCATGATATTTTTCAACAACGGCTGAGATAGCTTTTCCGGCTGATGCTTAACAGTTTTATAAACAGGTGGATTAATTTCTGCTTCCATTTCCCGGAGTCTTAATTCTACTTCTCGTTGTCGAAGTTCACGTTCGCGCTGTTCCAGTTCTTGATTGCGATCGCTTTCCATTACTGTCCACTCCGTCTAGGACAATGACATGATTTAAGTAATCATGTCACATAGATGTATTTTATTTTACTAAAATTTATAAAGCCTCGGTATAATCGCTACTTTGCTGGGGATTGGGGATTGGGGACTAGGGACTGGGGATTGGGGATTGGGAAAAGTTTCAAATAGGATTGCAAGCTAAAATTAGATATGGAAGGCTTAAAAAAACTATAAATACTGCCGCCAGTATACGCCAAAATTTTTATAGAAAATAATTTAGGTACGCTTAAATATGGATATCAAACATGGCTTCGTAGGCACAGTTGGTAACACACCTCTGATTCGCCTCAATAGCTTTAGTGAAGAAACAGGGTGCGAAATTTTAGCTAAAGCCGAATTTCTCAATCCTGGTGGTTCCGTTAAAGACCGGGCTGCACTGTATATTATTGAAGACGCAGAAAAGAAAGGTTTACTCAAGCCTGGTGGTACAGTAGTTGAAGGTACAGCTGGTAATACTGGCATTGGTTTGGCGCATATTTGCAATGCCAAAGGTTACAAATGCCTAATTATTATTCCTGATACCCAGTCCCAAGAAAAGATAGACGCACTCACAACACTAGGTGCAGAAGTTCGTCCGGTTCCCGCTGTTCCTTACAAAGACCCCAACAACTACGTTAAGCTATCTGGCAGAATTGCGGCGGAGTTAGACAATGCGATTTGGGCAAATCAGTTTGATAATTTAGCTAACCGCAATTCCCATTATGAAACCACAGGCCCAGAAATTTGGGCACAAACAGACGGGAAAATTGATGGTTGGGTAGCTGCAACTGGTACTGGTGGGACATTTGCTGGTGTCGCACTTTACCTAAAAGAAAAGAATCCTGCAATTAAATGTGTTGTTGCTGACCCCCTTGGTAGCGGACTTTACAGCTACATTAAAACAGGTGAAATCAAGATGGAAGGTAATTCCATCACTGAAGGGATTGGTAACAGTCGCATCACAGCTAATATGGAAGGCGCACCCGCAGACGATGCAATCCAGATAGATGACCCAGAAGCTTTGCGAGTAGTTTACCAATTGCTGAGAAAAGATGGTTTGTTAATGGGTGGTTCCACAGGGATTAATGTGGCTGCGGCTGTTGCATTAGCCAAGCAGTTAGGCCCAGGACACACCATCGTTACCATTCTCTGTGACAGTGGTTCCCGCTATCAGTCCCGCATATTCAACCGCGAATGGCTGGCCTCTAAAGGACTTTCCGTAGATTAGTTAAAAATTGTAGAGACGCGATGAATCGCGTCTGTTGGAGAGATGCGATTCATCGCGTCTGTACAAGAGTCAAAAATAATTAATTATCTTCCCAATCCCTAATCCCCAGTCCCCAATTTCCATGTCAAATACTACTCACCCACAGTTCCCGACAATAGATCCTGTTGCTGTGCCAAAATGCGTGCGGGTGTGTCAAAACCGCACCTGTAAAAAACAAGGTGCAGCAGATGTGTTAGCGGCTTTTGCTGCTTTACCCGTTCCCGGTGTTGTCGTTACACGTAGCAGCTGTTTGGGACAATGTGGTAGCGGGCCGATGGTACTGGTATTACCTGAGATGGTTTGGTATAGCCGAGTTCAACCAAGCGAAGTACCTCTATTGGTAGAACAACATTTAATTGGTGATCAAAGAGTCCAGCAGATGCTTTATTATCGGTTTCATCCCCAGGTATAAATCTGTTTTAAAAATATCAAGTCTGCACTCTTTGTTGACTTAAGTGAGGAAGCCAATGAACATTCAGCAGCTACGTCAATCGTTAAAAATGAAGTGGCTGAGTTACTATCAACAAAACCGGCCCTGGTTAGTAAAAATGCGGATTTGGGCTACTTATGATGGTCTGCGCCGACCTTCATCGGGTTTTATGTTGGCTACTCTATCGGTTTTAGAACCAGAGTTTGATCAGATACTTGATTTTATTATGGAACTCAATAATAACCCTGATGAAATAATTAGGGCATTGGGTTTGAACTTCAATCCTGACAAAGAGTTAGATTTAATTAATAAAGAGGATGCTATTGTTGCTGACCAATTTTCTGCTGAACCTTTAGCAGAAATTCAGGATAAATTGCAGCCTGTATTATTAGCTACTGAGAATTTAGCAGTAACTTCTGAATCTCCTACAAGAGTATTCAATTCCGAACCGTTCCTGAGCGATCGCACTCCCACAAACATTGCTGTACCATCTTTTACAACTAATAGCGTAGTTCGCGATCGCCAACCGGAATCATCGGTTGCAGTGGCTACGGCGGTGAGTGGAGAGTCTAATGCTACAACGCTAGTTGCTGAAAAACCCACAGATGAGATTTTACCTGAACAGCAACCAGAGCGATCGCAACTCCAGCCTACCTACTTATCTGTCAATGAAAAAACATTGCAATCTCTTGGTGTGACTATCAAGCGTCCTAGCAATGGTAAATCTCTGAAGGTGCAGTTACCACCCATACCCAAGAAAGTCAAACTTTCACATCCTAGTAATGCTACTACTGTCTCTTCTTGGGTGGATGAGTTCTGTCAAGGTGCTGATTGGAACCCAGAGGAAGCGATTTTCATTCATTTTTGAAAGTCAAGAATGAAGACTGATGGGAATTTGGACTGTGAACTCAGTTCCGTGACCTAACTCAGACCACACATTTAAGCTACCACCATGTTTTTCTACTACAATTTGACGAGCGATCGCCAATAGTTACTAGACTATTTGTCAGTAGATAAATCGTGGGAAATCAGCAGGGATACTCAGACTTGATAATAAATATCAAGGTTATCTGACTGTTATTTGTCATTGCTAATTGGTCATTGGTAATGGGTAATTAGTAATTGGTAATGGAAATTTCTCCCCTGCTTCCCCTCATCCCCAATCCCTATTCCCCAGTCCCCAATCTCCAACCTAATTTTCAACTGTAGATAAACCTAACTCACTGGCTTGTTCGCAACAACAACCCGCAACCCCATCTGTAGGATGCATCTCAGACATAGTAACTAAAGGCAGTTTAGACAACAAGGAAGATGAAGTTAATTGCCATTGTAAAGTTGAGACATGCAAGTCTTTGATTAGCCCTGTTTTGATGTCTAGTACCCAACCATGAATGCTAGGGGCGTTTTGATCGTGGAGTGCTTTCCGCAAGATGGGAGTGTGGTAGAGATTTTTTACCTGAGCTAGGACGTTGATTTCTGCTAAAAAATTCAGACGCGCTTCTCTGGTTGGTAAAGCGTCTATCTCTTCTTGGTTTTGCAGATAAAGTTCCCGAATGGGATTTACCCAGTTATCAATAATGCCGGTGGTTCTTCCCTCTAACGCAGCTTTAATCCCACCGCAATCGTAGTGGCCGCAAACAATAATGTGTTCCACATGAAGATGGCAAATCGCATATTCTAAAACCGCTAAGAAGTTTAAATCTGTGAGCGAAACTTGATTAGCAATATTGCGATGTACAAACAACTCTCCGGGTTCTGTGCGGGTAAAGTTGGTCAGGGGTAACCGACTGTCAGAACAACCTAAGTACAAAAAAGGAGGTTTTTGCCCATTTGACAGCTTGTTAAAGTAATTTGCGTCTAGAGCTAGTTTTTCTGCAACCCAAGACTGATTATTACTCAGGAGTTCATCAATGGTGTGATATTTCATCAATGATTGAATAAATCTATGATATGCATTGTATTTTATCTATATATAGATTTGTAGTTTATTCAAGAATCGCAAACAAGAGTTTGCTAAAAAAATTTACGAAATGGGAACTGAGAGCATTCTTTTGGTTGCTAATTGACAAATATTCTAAAGGGATGAGAGTTTTTCCCATCCCTTCATAAATAATCCCTGAATTTCTAAGCAAACATTTCAACTTTGGGAACCAAGGTCGATGCGCTTTTCTACTTCTGCGAATCTTTCTTCTGCTTCTTGTTCGCTATAGAGAAGGGAGACGACAATCCCCACAATAAATGCTAGGGGAATAGTCACCAAGCCAGGATTTTTTAAGGGAAAAGGTGCTGTCGCGTGTTTGAGGATTGTGACTTGGATTGTGGGAGAGAAATAAATCAGCACTAAAGAAGAGAGGGTTCCTACTAACATACTGGCTACAGCACCGTTAGTAGTGAAGCGTCGCCACAGCATTGATAACAGTAAGGCGGGGAAGTTGGCGCTAGCTGCGATCGCAAATGCTAAACCCACCATGTAAGCTACGTTTTGTCCCTTAAACAAAATACCTAGCAATATGGCTAATGCACCTAACAGCATTGTGGCACCACGAGCGACTTTCAGCTGTTCTGATTCGTTAGCATGACCGCCGCGCACGACATTTACCCACAAATCATGGGACAATGCGGCTGCTCCAGAAAGTGTTAAACCTGCAACTACCGCTAAAATTGTGGCGAAGGAAACAGCCGCAATAAAGCCTAAGAAGGCATCACCGCCTAAAAATTCGGCTAACATCGGTGCAGCCATGTTACCACCAGTGCCAATTTGCTTGATGGCATCTTGACCTACTAGTACCATTGCCCCAAAGCCGAGAATAAAGGTGAGGAGATAGAAAAAGCCAATAAAAGCCGTGGCGTAAGTCACAGAAACCCGCGCTGCTTTCGCATCGGGTACTGTATAGAATCGCATGAGAATGTGGGGTAAGCCCGCAGTTCCAAACATTAACGACATCCCCAAAGAAATCGCATCTAGGGGATCGGAAACTTGCTTACCTGGGGCTAATACACCAGAGTACTTATCAGCAGCGGCGGCGAAGAGATTCAGGGGATTAAAACCAAATTTTGCTAGTACCAAAATCGCTAGCAATATTGTTCCGCCTAACAATAAAACAGCTTTAATAATTTGTACCCAGGTAGTAGCAATCATCCCTCCAAAAATCACATAAGCCATCATTACGCCACCAACGATGACTACGGCTAATTCATATTCAAAGCCAAATAGTAGTTTAATTAGTTCCCCTGCACCTACCATCTGGGCAATTAAATAAAAGCTGATGACTGCTAAGGTACCAATTGCCGCTGCAATCCGTACAGGCTTTTGCTGTAAGCGATAAGCAACGACATCAGCGAAAGTATATTTACCTAAATTTCTGAGTGGTTCGGCTATCAGGAACATGACAATCGGCCAGCCTACCAAAAAGCCGATGGAATAAATTAAGCCGTCAAAGCCATTGAGGGCGACTAACCCAGCAATTCCTAAAAAGCTAGCTGCACTCATAAAGTCACCAGCTAAAGCTAGCCCATTTTGGAAACCGCTGATATTACCTCCGGCTGTGTAGAAGTGGACGGTGCTTTTAGTTAACTTTGCCGCCCAATAGGTAATACCCAGGGAAGTCGCCACAAACAAGATGAAAAACGCGATCGCCAACGGGTTGAAGTGCCCCAAATTGGTAAGATTATCTACAGCTAGTGGGAAGTTGTACCACAAACTATTGATGCCCATATTTGATTACAAATTTGATTTTTTGATAGAGAACGAGTTATTGGCGCTTACTTACGTGTCAGATTAGCGATGCGATCGTCGTATTTAGTATTCGCCCAGCGCACATAAAGAAAAATCAATATCCATGCACAGACAATTACTAATGCACCTAGCAAAATGCCAAGACTAAGTCCTGGCAAGATTAATGAACCTAATAATGGTTTATTGAAGGCAATTAGCAGAATAAAGCCAAAATAAATCACCATCATGGCTCCACTCAGCAGCAGGGATACTCGCCAACGGGCATTAGCAAGAGACTGGAGAGCTTTTTTGCGATCGTCCATATCTTCAGTAAATTTGTTGAGACGATAAGTCCAAATTTTCTCATTGAAGTTGCTGTTTACTTAAGATGCACACAAAAACTTAACGTAAATAATTTTCATGAATTTTCATTGAGCTTATATTCTAAGTTTGGTCACAAAAGTTATAGAAATATGCTTTTGATACAACCAAGTTTGATGCACCAATTAAATGATATATAGAAATTAGCTTTGATTCCTGAAAATATTTGCGTAAGGAGGGAAAATAGAAGTAGAAATGATAATAATATAAATTGGATTTATCGGCGTATATTGGCGGTTAATTATTATCTGAACTGTATTAAATTAAGCACCAGGTTTGAAATAATCGAGAAGGCGATCGCCTGAATCGGCACGAATTAATGCCACAACTACATCGGGTAAACTTCTCAAACTGGGATAAACTAAATAACGTGGTTCCCAACGGGGACGAAACTTCTCTTTGTAGGCGTGTAAACCTTTGAAGTTATAGAAGCGATTTAAATGTTCGTAGAGATAGCCTAATACTTTCTCTAAACGGCGTGATTCTGGAGTTTCACCTACACCAGCTAAAGCAGAAAGTGCAAAATTAAAACTATCGTAATTTTTCTCTTTAAAATACTGGAGCATGGAACTAAATAAAAAGTCCATTGTGCCATTTTCCATTGATGGACGATGGCGCATCATATCCAAAGTAACTTCATTATTTTGATACTCTGGCACAATATTGGCAAAGGCAGTAATTTTTCCTTGGGGTTCGTAAACTACAGCAATTACACAATCTCGTAAATAGGCTTCGTCAAACCAACCCAGAGAAAACTTTTTTTCTGAACCTTGTACCATCTTCAACCATTCATCACTTACAGGTTTTAGCTGACGTAATAATTCATCAGCAATTGGTGGTTGGTAAAACTTGACTTCATATCCTAGTTTTGTCAACTTATTAATTGCAGAGCGAAATTTTTGACCAGCTTTACCTTGTAAAGTAAAAGTCTCCAGATCTACTATCGCTTCTTCACCAATCTTGAGTACCCGAAAACCCAGGGAAATGTAAATATCCAAATCATCGGGTAAGGTTTGGTAAAAAGCGGGATACCAATCATTACGCTGACAAAACTCCCCAAAAGCGGCTATTACCTCTTGACGTTCTTCTATGGGGCCAATGGGATCACCCAATGCGATCGCACCCCTACCTTTGGGAACATAGGCGATGATACTGCGACCTGAAGGACTAAAATAATAACTTTTATCACTTAATAAGGTGTAAGCTGCTAAAGAAGAATGCCCATATTTTTCGACAATTTCTTTAGCTTTACGGCGTTCGTTTAGGCTTGCGGAATCACGCAGAAAAACTGGTTGTAATAGCATGACTAATGCATAGATAAACGTACAAGCTGCTATTACATAAATTGAATCAGCAAAAAAATTGCCAAATCGAGTTTTGGGTTGCAATCCCGCATTATCTTCTGTGAAAAACATGGCGAGAGTTTGAAATATTGCATCTTGCCAATCAAAATTCACCGAAAATTTGCCATCCAGCAAGTAAAATCCAATTGTGCCGTATGCCAAAGTAAATAGTAAAGCGCCTAATAATACCCTAACTCCCCGTGCAATTGAAGGACGGTCTGACTGAGCAGTAAATACATGGCGCATGGAGATTAATTGCACCAATAATATACCAGAAAGTATACTTTCTTCATAGTCCCAACCCTTGACTAAATGACTAATAATAGAAATTACTAATAAACCAATTGTCAGTAACCAAGCGATACGTTTTCGCCGCAATAAATTTGTTGCCAATGCTAATAATGCAAACCCAGTTAAAGCTGCAAAAATATGTCCACTAGCGCGAATTTCAAAGGGTAATAATTGCTTTAACCAATGACTGCGTTCAGGTAATGTTGGCGTAACAGCAGAAACCAAGTTGACTAATCCGACTAAAGCTGTGAGAAAAGCTGCAATCCTCAGTCCGATTTTGGTTTTTAATTTAGAAGTCATTTTTCATTGATGATGAGTTAAGTAGGTCGGCAAAATTAAAGATAAATGGCTGAGGCTGTCATTTGTCCTTTGGCTTTTGTCAGGATTTCAAGTGTTTAGAACAGTAGGGTGTGTTACGGCTATGAAAGGATTTGGCACACAGAGACAATTAAATTTAGCCGTAACGCACCATCCATGATTTATAAATACCTCTTAATTTCAGAAATTATTTGTTTAGTAGGAGAACAGGAAACCGGGAAGAAATAAAAGCGTACTTAGGTTGCTTTAAAACTCAAACATGAATCCTATAATTGTTTGTTAAAGTATTTCTTTATTTACTATTCTTAAATTTTGCATTATTAAACTGTTTCCCTACATACGAAAGCGAATCTTTTAGGTGTTTGTGAAAATAGTTCCAGCCAAAATCTTCACCAGATACACCATGCCCGCCAGGAAAGGCATAGAATACATTAGCAACACCTAATTTATCTAAAGTCTTGTGAAAAGCTTGAGTGGAAGCTAAAAATTCCACATCGCTACGTCCAGAATCAAGATACACTCGCAATCGCTTTTGCTCAGGAATAGCTAATTTTTGCACAATTTGTTCGGGGCTATTTTGGGGGCCGCTATTATCTGTAAAATAACCACAATGGCTAAACAAAACATTGAAGTTATTCAGATAGCGTAACCCGATATTAAATGCTCCCCATCCTCCAGAAGATACACCTCCCATCGCCCAAAATTGCGGATTATTTAAAGTGCGATAATTTGACTTGACAACTTTGACTAATTCCGAACCGATTAAAGTACCAATTTTGCCATTAGGGCCATCAAAATAATCTGGATCGTACAAAGGACTAGAACCACGATTGTCATTACCATCAGGTGTAATTACAATTGATGGGGCTAATTTTTTACTTTGATAAAGTTCATGTAGTACGTCTAACAGTGCATATTTATCCGCAAAAGCACGTTCGTTATCATGTCCACCATGTAATAAAAAGATAACAGGATAACGCTTTTGGGTATTTTGGCGATAGTCAGGCGGTAAAATTAGCCCATAGTTGCGGACTTGTCCCATTGCTTGGGAGTTAAAGCTTTTTAGCTGAAACTCCAACCCTGTATTTGCTTGTGCTTTCGGTGCATCTAATTGCGGCGCGCCTAAAATAAACACGTAGCCGTAACCAGTCGCGGTTAAAAAGGCGATCGCACTTGCTAAACTAATGACTAAACGAGAGATTTTCATACTTATTTATCTCCACCTTCAGATAAATAGCACAACCTAAATAATTATATCTTGGTTAAAGAAGCCGCAAATATATAGTATTCCTCTTGAGTTTTTAAAATATACATACAGCAGTCAATGATTACGCTATACTACTTGATATTTAATTGCTACAAGTATATTGATACAGGTGATTTTATATAATTAATCACAATATTTTTACTTATTGATTTTTATCTTTTTAGTAGAGATAATAAAAGGCTCTTATTTATCATCCAGCCTCACCCAGCCTTTATTATCAATATGTCAATTAGTTGGTTTTACTTGATTGGAGCAGTAATTTTTGAAGTTGTAGGTACAACTTGCATGAAGTTGTCCGAGGGATTTACTAATATTGTTCCTTCAGTATCAATTTTTATATGTTATGGGCTTTGTTTTACTTGTATGACTTTATGTTTGCAAAAAATTGATGTGAGTGTTGCTTATGCTTTTTGGGCTGGTTTAGGAACTACATTAATTGCACTGATTGGTATTATTTTCTTCCGCGAATCTGCTAGTAGTATAAAACTCATGTCTATAGCGTTGATAATTATTGGGGTAATTGGGTTAAATTCTGCTAAATAGATATGATTTTTCACTTATTAAAAAAGCCAGCTCAATTGGGGGATTCTCCCCCAAACCCCCGATTGGGTGACGGTTGCGTCCCCCAAACCCCCTCCAAAATTATTATTCTGTTTTTTTGTTGAGTAACTAGCTTTTTGGTTTTGTGATTAATGAATTTTCTGAACTTAACTGTATTTAGATATAGTCATAAATCATGACTGCAAAATTTAGATTCCCGACTTCTCACAGAAGTCAGGAATCTAAACACCGCAAATTTTCACAAATCAACTTAAATTTGCAGTAACCCCTCTGGATTCACAGACAAAAGCGATCGCCTCTGTAACCCTTCACGCGATAAAATCTCATTGGCTGCTAATAAACCGCTACTCACAGCGCGTTCCATCAATCCACAAGGAAATGGCATTTTTACCCAGTCACCAGCAAAAATTAAATTAGCAACACTGGTGCTAGTTTCGGGACGTTCTGCGTAACTATTAGGTGGATATCCAGAAAAGTTATGCTGATTAACTAATTCTCGATGCAGAATTTTTGCTTGCTTTAATTCCGGGACAATTTCGTATAATTCCTGCTCAAAAGTAGTTAACAATGCTTCTTGAGTAGGAAATTCTTTTTCTTTATAGCAGTAGGCGTGTAATTCTACCACACTACCACCTGTACGCTGTGCCCAGTCAATAAATTGTTCTTGAATGCGGTGATACAGGGTAATGCTATCAGTTAGCTGGTAGCCAGATAGAGAAGTAAAATTGCTTTGTTCCCATTCAAAATCGCGATCAAACCAAAAACGACACACTGCAAATGGATCGGCGATGCTTAAATTTGCCACTTGCGATCGCACTTTTTCCTCGACATCCCCGTTCATCCGTTTAAATAGTTGCTGTACTCCCGGTACATCAGTCGCAAAGACATAATAATCAGCGGTAATTGTCTCTGGGGAGGATGATGTTTGATTAGCTGCTATTAGTTGTAATTCTGTATCTTGCCTTTGCGCTATTTTAAACTTAGATAAATCTCGTTGCGCTGGCCCTTTTAAAACTTTGCCATCAGCCGCAAATACCGCACCATGACAAGGGCAATGGAATTTACCATCCTCAGCTTTTTTCACAGTACAACCTTGATGGGTACAGGTAAGTGAAATCGCTTCTTTACTCCCAACGGTTGCTGCAAATACTTCATCAGCCGCACCAAAATATTCGATTTTTTCATCAGTAACAACTGAGTTCTTCTTTACCCAAAAAGGAACGCTATTGTTATTACTACCTACAAAATATTTTAGAGAGTTTAACTTCTCTTCAACAGCAGCAATTTCACTCACGTTTGCACCAGTGATGATTTTACCACCGTTGCTGATAATTGACTTAGCGATAGGTTGAACTAAACTAGTTCCCATATCGTCTTTAGTACCATTAAAAGCTAACCCTTCTGGATTACCAAAAAAATAAAAATGGAAGAACTGCATCAATTCTCCCACACTCATTAAATCTGGTGCATTTAAACTCGATTTAGCAAAAGGTAGAAAATATAAATCGTATAACCCTTGGGGAAATTCAGATTTTACCCATTCCGCAACAGATATATTATCAAAACGTTGGTAATTCTTTTCTCGCTCAAAACCCGTAATCGCTTGAAAAACTTGTAAATGTTTGAAATTAACTAAATTAATCCCCCACTGCAAACGATTGGGAGATGCGATCGCTAAATCTATAATATTCCAAGGAAAGGCTGAACGACTGGGGCGAAATACCTCGGGTTGATATTTGCGATCGCGGTAAACTACTGCATAAAAGTTTAATGATTGAAAATGATCCTTAATCCCCAATTCTGTCACTAAACCATTCAGGTTATAGTACTGGGGAAAAAAGCCATGAAAACCATGTTCCATCATAAATTTTTCACCAACGGCCTCAATTTGCCAACTAGCAATTTTGCCGCCGAGTTGAGGGGACTTTTCTAAAAGTGTCACCATAAATCCCCTCTGACTCAATTCGTATGCACAGGCTAAACCTGCTAATCCACCCCCAATTACTACTACAGTTTTTGGTTGATTTAATATTCTTGGTAACTTTAGGGTATCTCTTTGAAAAACAGTTGGTTGTGGCTTACTGAAACGAGAGTATCCAGTTACTCCAGCGATACCACCAATACCGAACCACTTGAGCAGTGTGCGGCGGGAAATAGGCGATGATTCTGGCAAATTCGATAATTGGCTCATTTGGTTACAGAATTAACTCTTGATGATAAATTACTGGCATGAAATCATGGCTATTAGCTAGCCTTTTTTATGGAGTATTTTTCCCATTTCAGTGTTAATCCTCAGCAGCTTAATTTCGTGAGGAAAGGACAAACTATAGCCATCCTATTGCAGGTGTAAAAATATTCGTTTTGGGTGTTGACTTGCAAAAACCTTGATGCAAAAGCTAAATATTGCATTTAGGATTGCTATACATGGCTTAAGGTTGTTTTTGTCAATAATTTACCCTCACATTTGCTAGTTCAGGCTATTTTTACTACAGACGATCAATCTAGAAATTTGGATGCAAAAATCAGCTGATTATTTTACAAAATAAATGCCAAAATCATATTTAATGCATTGATGCTTGAGAAAACTCTTGACTTCAGCTTTCATACTTCACACTTCATCCTTTAGATGACAGTGTAATATAATATTTAAAAGTTGACTACTAAACGTTAGGTAGGTTTGGGAGTGCCAGACGATCGCAACTCTCCAAAACAAGTCTCATCTAGTGGAAGAGAACGCATTCTTGATGAAGCAGAACACCTATTTCACACCCGAGGCTACAATACAGTCACAATGAGGGATATTGCTCAGGCAGTCGGTATCCGTCAGGCTTCTTTGTACTATCATTTTCCCAGCAAAGAGCAACTTTTTGTAGCCGTCACCGAGCGAATGTTTGAACGCCATCGCTTGGGTTTACAGCAAACCATCAGTGAAAATGAGGATAATTTGCGATCGCAATTATCTGCAGTTGGTGCGTGGTTTATCTCTCAGCCTCCCATCCATTTTTTGAGCATGGTACATACAGATATGCCTTTGTTAGATGCAGAAAATACTGCCAGGTTATCTGCTTGCTCATCTGAATGCATTTTTGACCCAATTTGTCAAATATTTGCTCAAGCACAACAACGGGGTGAAATTCGCAATGTACGTCCCCAATTACTAGCAGGATTCTTTCTGTCTGTAATCGAAAGTCTGCCTTTTGCCACTACATTTGCTAATGCTGCACCAAAGGAATTTATTGTTAATGAAATGATTGCTGTTTTGTTAGATGGATTAATGAGAGATTAAAGGGTAATGGGTAATGGGTAATGGGTAATGGGTAATGGGTAATGGGTAATGGGTAATGGGTAATTATCATAATTGAAAGCTTAGAAATTTTTATCAGCCTTTCCGCAGGGTAGGAATCTGTCAAACAATTTTAGATTTTGGATTTTTTGCCAATTTAAATTATGTTCGCGAGACATTAAATAATTCGTGATGGCACAAAATTTTTGTGCGCCTACATATTTTTCGCAATCTTTGTGAGAATTTATTTTTTATCCAAATTTTTATTTCTCTGTTCTTTATCCACTCAAATTTCTGATTTTTATATACAGCATTTTGCAACTCAATAAGATACACAACTAGAGAATTAAAGTACAGATAATTGTCAGGATAAGGCACTGCTTTGCTCCTACCCATAGAAAATTAATTACTAACAAAACTAAAAAACTAGTTACTCAACAAAAAACCGAATAATAATTTTGGAGGGGGTTTAGGGGACGCAACCGTCACCCAATCGGGGGTTTGGGGGAGAATCCCCCAATTCTTCTGGCTTCTTGAATAACTGAAAAATCAATTGCTAATGAGCTTAACCCAAGCGTATTGACCCATATACCTTATTTACCTGAAATATGCTGTAAAAATAAAAAATCTTATTTTCTATCCTGTCTCCTGCCTCAAAAAGAAATAATTCTCTACTAACTATTCCCATCAGTACCCAGAAGCGCTTGGAAAATATTTCCTAATAACACGATAGCACCTGCGATGAACAAGATCAGCATTAAACCAGCAAAGGCAGCAAAGGGAGAAGTTACGAACAAGAATAAGAATACAAACATCAGAATTGATATTAATATTCTCAACATTTTTATCACCTTTAAAATCTACTGGTTTCAAGCTAACTTACGAACTTACATAATACATATATCTAATAGAGGAAATCAGGTATATTTCTTTAGTACAGTGCGACGAAAATTAATTTACTATAATTACTCAAATTTTATAAATTTAAAATTACCCGCGCTAAGTTGAAATAGATTAAAACACCTAAAACATCCACTGCTGTGGTGATAAATGGTGCAGACATTAAAGCAGGATCGAGGCGGAGTAAGCGAAATAAAAACGGTAGTGCGGAACCAGAAATAGAAGCCAAAACAGAAATAGCTACCAAACTAGTTCCTACTGCGATCGCAACTTCTAATTTTCCTTGGAGAAAGTAAGCCCAGACGGTGGCGACTGTACCTAACATGGCACCTAATAATGCACCCGCGATCGCTTCTCGTGCAATTACCTGCAATGGCCCTAACATCCGGATTTCTTCGGTGTTCATCCCTCGAATAACTACCGTAGAAGATTGCGCCCCTACATTCCCGCCAGTACCAGTCAATAAGGGTATAAACGCTGTCAGGGTAACGACTTTAGCCAAAATATCTTCTTGGGATTTAATAATTGTCCCCGTCACAGTATTAGTAATTAATAAGACAAATAACCAGACAACTCGTTTGCGTGCCACTTCCATTAAATTCATCTGAAAGTAATTATCACCCCCTGACTGCACACCACCACCCAAGGCATAAATATCTTCAGTGGTTTCTTGTTGCAAAATATCAATCACATCATCAACGGTGATAATCCCGACAAGGCGCTGTTCTCGATCAACCACAGGTACCGCCAAAAAGTCATATCGTTGAATCAACTTTGCGACTTCTTCTTGATCTGTATCGGTGTGGACAAATACCACATCACGAGTCATAATTTCGCCAATCGCTTGATCCGGTTGGGATGTTACCAATTCCCGCAGTGAAACAATCCCCGTCAAATGTCTAGCAGCATCGGTGACGTAAAGGTAATAAATCATCTCGCTAGCCTTAGCGAGGCGGCGAATTCGCTCAATAGCTTGGGATACCGTAAAATTCTCTTTCAGAGAGATTAATTCTGGAGTCATGATCCGTCCAGCAGTATCAGCTTCATAACCCAAGAGTTGTGCTGTGGCTGTGCGTTCCGCCGGACTTAGTTGTTCTAGCAAACGATTGACAACTTTTGCAGGGAGTTCATCAAATAACCTAGCGCGATCGTCTGGTGACATTCTATCGACAATGTCCCGCACATCCTGACTTTTCAATTCCTCCAGTAGCTGTTCTTGAATACTGTAGTCGAGATATTCATAAACTGCGATCGCCTCATCCTTAGAAAGCAAACGAAACGCTAAAGCGTGCATTGCTTCTGGTAAACCTTCTATAGCCTCAGCAATATCCGCAGGCTGTACAGGTACCAAAATTGCTTTAGCCCCTCGTAAATCTCCCTCTTCCAACAGCATTTGTAACTGAGTTCGCACTAAATCTCGCAATTCCCGACGCGACATATCCTGAAGGTTAGAGGTTAAATGATGATTCTCTGTCACAAAGTCCACCTTCCTAAGGCAGTTTGAACAAGTTTGCTGCCCTTAGTCTAAAAGATAGTGCGATATTCCACATCCAACTTAGGATTTTTCTTCTTGTTACCTTGAGATTCTGTATCTTAAATTTTGCGGTCGTTGGGTATCCTACCTACCTGTCTCATTTAACTTCAATACCAATTAGCTACCCAGTAATCAGAAAGCGATCGCTAATAGTTTTGCTCTTACTTACTTTATAGCAAGCATCATTTACAAAAAGTATAAATAGCCTCACAAACATAAAGTTTATCTTCATATCTTGCTTTTAAATAAATTTATGTTTGTAAAAGCTTTATTTGGCATACAACTAATCTTATAGCCACCAATAATTAAATTTTAAATAATCTTTTAATAATCTTTTTATTTAGACAAATATTCGTCAGACAAGCTGAACATGAATACGTATTTTTTATGGTGAATTTGAGCTTGTCTTCAAAAGAATTTAATTTTTATAGCAAAAAAGTAGGATAAATGTGAATGTTTCAATAAAAGCCATCACAGAAATTGACATCAAAGATAAACATAGGTTCCAATGATAATTACTTAATCAGTAGAAGGACTGAAAGCACAATTCTCTAATTCATGAGTTAAATATCGCTGTTGCTGCGTATATCTACAAAACTATTTTTGCCAAATTAACAAATCATTATCTGGTTGCACAGCCATGACATATATTCATGTTCTGCGATATTGAATTGCACATGAACCACTAATATATTTTTATCATTTAGTAATGCTTTGATGTCTTAAAAAGTTTGATTTCAAATACTATTGCACCATGAACAACTTTCATGAGTGCATTATTCTTTTGCCTTCTTTATTTTTTTAAAACACAGCAATAAATCCAAAATTTTTCCCATTTCCCCTTCCCCAACAGCAATGAGTCCAAAAATTAATTATGTTTTTGGACTCATTGAGGTTAGATCTACTAAAAATAAAATGTTAAATTCTCCAAATATAGAGTCAAATTCTTTGGTTCAGGGAACATACACTTCTTTAAATAATGCTGGGTTATCTAACAGCCAAAATTTAGTTTTTATTGATGCTGCGCTGGCTAACAATTCTAGCCTGACTCAAAGCTTTAGTAATGCACAGTTGTTTACACTCGACCCTACCCGTGATGGTGTAGCACAAATTGCAGATGTACTCGCGCATTATCAAAACGTTGTCAGTGTACATATTGTCTCCCACGGAAATGTAGGAGATGTATTAATTGGCAATATAAATTTGAATTCCCAAAACCTCAGCTTATATAGCGATGCGCTCAAAAGTTGGAGTAATGCTTTTACTGCCGATACTGATGTATTATTCTACGGCTGTAATGTGGGCGCAGGTGCAGAAGGAGAGTTATTTATCCAACAGTTGAGTCAATTAACTGGCGCGGATATTGCTGCTTCCAATAGCCTCACAGGTAATTCTAAACTCGGAGGAGATTGGAATTTAGAAGTAGCAACTGGTAGCCTTGAAAGTCTTGATGTATTAAACAAAGCTGCTATTGCTAATTATGATGGTGCTAACCTTGCTATTGATGATGGTTTAGTTGCGCGTTGGCAATTTAATGAAAATAGCGGTTTAACTGCAACTGATACTATTCAAAATAACAATGGCACTCTGGTAAATAATCCTAATCCCCAGTGGTCTACAGGCCAGGTTAACGGTGCTTTACGATTTGATGGTGTGGATGACTACGTTAGTGTATCAAGTAGCCCTAGCCTCAATTTGAATGGTGGCATATTTACCCAATCTGTATGGATATATTCGCAAATTACAGACAATGGCTATCATGGCGTGATTGGTTATCAACCAACAACCGGAAATAGTCAACGCTATCCTGGTATTTGGGTTTACGACCAAAGAAAAATCCATGCTGGTTTTGGCGATGGTAGTAACTGGAACTCTTTTATCACAGGTGATGTACTCAAGCTTAATGCTTGGAATAATGTAGTCACATCCTTTGATGGCATAACCTATAAAGCCTATGTCAATGGGCAAGAAGTTTATACTACTACTCAGTTTGCTGGACGTAAACCAGCAGCGACTCAACAACTAAATATTGGACGTGTTGATAATTACTTCCAAGGGCAGATTGACGATGTGCGAATTTATAATCGTGCCCTGAGTTCTGCAGAGGTTAGCACCCTCGCACAGATGGGAACATCTACATCCCCAACTCCCAAGCCTGGTGTAATTACTCTGCAAAATAATGCGATCGCAGTCAATGAAGCTGATGGCACTGCTACTCTTACTGTACTGAGGCAACAGGGAAGTGATGGCACTGTCACCGTTAACTACCATACAGTTGATGGGAATGCTACTGCTGGTACAGACTATACCAGTAAATCAGGCACACTGACCTTTGCTGCTGGTGAAACTAGCAAGTCTGTCACAATTCCAATTCTGGATGACACACTGCCAGAAGCAAATGAAACTTTTAACTTTGTCATTGACAATATCACTGGTGGTGCAACGTTATCAGCACCCCAAACCACGGAAATCACAATTATAGATAACGAAAATAATCCCGGTTTGGTGGGTTATTGGAAGTTAGATGAAACTACTATTGGTGCCAGCGTCATTGATTCCTCTGGTTTTCAGAATAACGGTAACCATGTCAATATCGCCTCACCTAGCGGCCCATCAACAAATGTTCCTAGCCTCAGCTTTACAGACCCCGGCAGTTTAAGCTTTGATGGCGTAAATGATTATGTAAATATAGCGAGCAATCCTAGCCTCAATTTAAGTGCTGGTAAATTCACCCAATCTGTATGGATATATTCGCAAATTACAGATAATGGCTATCATGGCGTGATTGGTTATCAGCCAGGTAACTCAAATTCTGACCGCTATCCTGGTATTTGGGTTTACGACCAAAGAAAAATCCATGCTGGTTTTGGCGATGGCAGCAATTGGAACTCTTTTACCACAGGTGATGTACTCAAGCTCAATGCTTGGAATCATCTAGTCACATCCTTTGACGGCACTACCTATAAAGCCTATGTCAATGGCCAAGAAGTTTATACTACTACTCAGTTTGCTGGACGCAAACCAACTGCGACTCAACAACTAAATATTGGACGCGTTGATAATTACTTCCAAGGGCAAATTGACGATGTGCGAATTTATAACCGCGCCCTCAGTGCCGCGGAAATTAGCACCCTGGCCCAGCAAACTACACCCACACCTCCCCCTCCGACTCCTACCCCCGGACTTGGTGTCATTGGATTGGAAAGTAGTACGATCACCGTCAATGAAGGTAATGGCACTGCTACTGTCACCGTCCTCAGACAACAAGGAAGCGAAGGCACTGTCACCGTTGACTATCAAACAGTTGATGGTTCCGCTACTCCCGGCGCAGACTATATCAGACAAACAGGGACACTAATATTTGCTCCTGGTGAAACCCGCAAATCTATTGTCATTCCTATCTTGGATGATAATTTGACAGAACCAAATGAAACTTTTGGTTTGGCAATTGATAACATCACTGGTGGCGCAAGTTTATTAGCACCTCGTACTGCTCAAATTACGATAGTAGACAACGAGAATATCTCAGGATTAGTAGGCTATTGGAAATTGGATGAAAGTACTATTGGTGCTACTGTCGTAGATTCCTCCGGTTTTAATAACAACGGTAGCCACGTCAACATTGCCCCACCCACTGGCCCAACTACAAAAGTACCACTGTTGAACTTTAACGATCCCAACAGTTTAAACTTTGACGGCATTAATGACTACGTAGATATAGCAAGCAACCCCACTCTAAATTTAAGTAATGGCACATTTACAGAATCAGTATGGATTTATTCTAACCTTACAAATAATGGCTATTATGGCGTTCTAGGATATCAGCCACCCGGTACTGGCAATAACCAACGTTATCCAGGGATTTGGGTTTATAACCAAATACAAATTCATGCTGGGTTTGGAGATGGTAATAACTGGAACTCCTTTACCACAGGAAATGTGTTGAGACTCAATGCCTGGAACCATGTGGTAACTACATTTGACGGTACCACATACAAGGCTTATGTGAATGGCCAGGAAGTGTACTCTACAAATGACTTTGCTGGACGTAAACCAACGACAACGCAACAACTCAATATAGGCAGAGTTGATAACTACTTCCAAGGACAAATTGACGATGTCCGAATTTATAATACGGCGTTAGGGGCAGCAGAAATCCAGCAACTATACCAAGCACAACCGCTACCAGATTCGCGTCAACTATATACAGACACTTTAATCGCTGGGTTAGCACAACCAACAGCAATAGACTGGACACCTGCTGGACAATTGCCTGATGGACAACTCATGTTTGTGGCGGAAAAGAGTGGAGTTGTCAAAGTCTTCAAAAATGGTGCTTTACTGGCAACTCCCTTTATCGATATATCTCGCCAAGTTAATAATGTCAGCGATCGCGGCTTGTTAGATATTGCTGTTCATCCCGATTTTATTCACAATCCTTATGTTTACTTGGCCTTTACTTACGATCCTCCAGAAGTTTACCAAAACGGTGGTTTAGCAGGGCCAGACCAAGAAGGTAATCGCGCCGCCCGCCTCATTCGAGTCACGGCTGATCCTAGTACCAACTACACCACCGCTATACCTGGTAGTGAAGTTGTCTTGTTGGGTAAAAATAGTACTTGGAACAATTTCAATGCATTTGTTAACAGCACCGTAGACTTTAACGCAGCCCCAGCTGGTATTTTGCCAAATGGACAAAATATCCAAGATTTCCTGGCTGCTGACAGCACAACCCACACCGTTGGGACTGTGAGATTTGGCCCAGATGGCGCACTCTATATCAGCAATGGCGATGGAACTTCCTACAACCAAGTTGACTGGCGGACATATCGTGTCCAAGATATTGATAACTTATCTGGTAAAATTTTGCGGATTGACCCGATTACTGGTGAGGGTTTAGCAGACAATCCCTTCTACAACGGAGATCCTAACAGTAACCGTTCTAAGGTTTACCAATATGGATTGCGGAACGCCTTCCGGTTTACCATCTCTCCTGAATCTGGACAGATTTATATCGGTGACGTAGGTTGGACACAGTGGGAAGAAATCAATGCAGGTGGCCCGGGAGCAAACTATGGTTGGCCCTACTATGAAGGTGGTAGTGGTATTAGCCTCCAGACTAGTGGCTACAAAGATTTACCCCAATCCCAAGCCTTTTATGCGAGTGGACAAACTACAACACCATCCATTTATGCCCTTAACCATAGCATTACCGGAATTAATGCGATCGTCATGGGTGATGTTTACAGTGGCACTGCATTTCCCGAACAATATTGGGGAGACTTGTTCTTCAATGATTTGGGTCAAGGTATTGTCCGCAATATCAGCTTCGATTCCCTTGGCAATGTCACATCAGTGGAAACCTTTGCTATGAATGCTCAAATCGTGGTGCAAATTAACACAGGCCCAGACGGTAATTTATACTTTGTTGATTTAGATAATGGTACAGTTGGTCGCTGGCGCTTTGCTTAAAAGGAAGGCAGGGTAAGGGGTAAAGGGTAAAGGTTTTTAACCCCTGTCCTAACCTTCGCTGCTACCAACGCACATTGGACATAGTTGCTTGTCAATCCTTAGCTTTCAGCTAGGGATTTTTTTTGTTCACTTTTATAAATATCTTTTATCGGAGGTATAAGTTTTTCTGTGTCAAGCCTTCTTGTCAATTCGTAACAATTTCGTTACATTAATTTACATAAGTTAACGAGCGCAAAAAACTATGTACACCACCATTAACGAAGACGGCATTCTCAACAACTATGCAAACGAACCCCAAATCTACTACGCAGACTATCCCTCAAATGAGGAACAACGTAGTTATAGTTTCCAGGCTGGAGTCGCTACTTTATTAGTCACCGCATTAGTTTTGGTTGCTTGCGGCGTTAGCTAATCGCCACCGCATATATCTACATATTCACTAACTATTTACAAATAACTTTGACAATCAGGAGAGATAAAAAATGTTTGCACCATTAGTAATATTGTTCCGTGAATGGATGGGCAAAGCTAAATTTAATCAGTTACGTGGTAAAGCTATTGGTTTACACGCCCAAACAATCACTAATTTTTGTAATCGTGTCGGAATTGAATCAAAGCAGAGACAGAACTTAATTCGTTTAGCTAAAGACAACGGTAAAAAGTTAGGTCTATTGGCTTAAAGACGCTGGTTTAGAGAAAAGTTAACTGTTGCAAATATCAGATAACTTTTGTGGGTAATGCCAATCTGTATATGACTATTCTGACTGTTCGCTGTTGAGAGTTTCATAAATACTGGATAGTAATTTTTCAAATACAAGTGCTTTAAATTCTTCATTGTTCATCACTTGCATAAATATTTTTTCATTACCATCCATGCAGAGGTACCCTGCGATTCTATTGTCTCTGTGTCCCAAATCCTTTCATAGCCATAACGCAATGCCACTTGCTACAACGCGACGGCACTTCCCTTCAAGTCGGCCAGGATTCAAGCATCGGCTGAAATAGCCAAAAAATTGCCAAATACAAAATACCTACCCTTGAGAGATTCCCGCCTAGAGGTGGTAGGTCGTGACGGGGCTTAAATATCACAGAAATTCTCTGTTCCCTGTTCTCTCTTGCCTCTCACAATTACCAATGCCCTATGCCCATAGGTGCAATCTTTAGAATCTTTTAAGCTGGTTCTTCTATAATTCTCATCACACCGCCGTATTGAACATGGTAAATTTGCTACTTGAAGATTAGGTAAGGGGTAATTGGTAATTGGCACGAATATCCAAAATCAAACCCCAAGCCAAGCATCAAACTCGATATCATTTATGGAAATTCGCGGCGTTTGGCTCACTACAACAGATAGTAAAGTATTAGACTCTAAAGACAATATTGCCGAGGCGATCAAATTTCTCGCCGACACTGGATTTAACGTTGTATTTCCCGTTGTCTGGAATCAAGGTTCAACTAATTATCCTAGCCAAGTAATGAAAGAAAAATTTGGCATAGAGATAAAACCTCGGCAGGAATTTAAAAATAGAGATCCTTTACAAGAACTAATTACAGAAGCCAAAAAATTTGATATTGCGGTAATTCCTTGGTTTGAATATGGCTTTATGAGTTCTTATAAAGGAGATGGCGGAAAAATTATTCAAGCAAAACCTCAATGGGCAGCTTATAGTGTTGATGGTAAACCCCTAGTTGTTAATGATTATTATTGGTTAAATGCCCTCGATGCCGAAGTTCAAGAATTTATATTAAGTATATTTTTAGAAGTTGTAAATAAGTATGGTGACGGCATTGCAGGCATACAAGGAGACGATCACTTGCCTGCTTTTCCTATGGAAGGTGGTTATGATGAAAAAACTATTAAACGCTATCAAGATGAGTTTGGTCAATCACCACCAAAACCGCCAAAAAGAAGAAATCCTCTAGATCCAAAAGAACCACTAGATCCACTCTGGCAAGATTCAGAATGGAGACAACAATGGCGACAATGGGTAATATGGCGGGCGGATATTCTTTCCCATTTTTTACACCGCCTCTATCGTGCAGTAATTAATGTCAACCCCGACTTAATTATTTCTATGTCGCCAAATAATTATCCTTGGTGTTATGAAAACTACCTCCAAGATTCGCAAACTTGGATTGATTGGGGATTAGTCGATTTAATTCATCCACAGATATATGATAAAGAATTGAACCTTTATCAAACAGGCATAGATAAGGTAATATCTAAGCAATTTACCCAACAGAAATTGCCACAACTAATTCCAGCTATCCTTCTAAAGAAAAGTACCTATAAAATTACTCCAGAATATTTAGAAACTGCCATCAAAACTAATCGTTGTCTTGGTATTCAAGGAGAAGTTATGTTTTTCTATGAAGGTTTACGAGAAGATAATTATGCTTTAGCTACCGTTCTCAAATCTGGTGTTTACTCTCAACCCGCCGGAAAATTAGACCCAAAAGAAATTAAAAAGAATACATTTAGTCATCGGCGCATCAATAATTATACTGAGATAAGTACATCAACAGAAAATACTCTCAAGGTTCAATTTGATTGGGTGGAGTCATTTTCTGAAGGAATGGCAGCTGTTAAAATGGGTTACAAATACGGCTACATTGATACCACAGGGAAACTTGTTGTCCGGATGGAATATGACAAAGCTGAACCTTTTTCAGAAGGAGTAGCTCTCGTCAAAATTGACGAGAAAGATGTCTATAGTGGCTATATTGATAAAACTGGAAACTTTATGAAATTGTTGGCGAACTAATAGGGATGTAGGCTGAGAAAGATCAGCAGAGGAGAAATTTTTATTACCAATTACCCAATCCCCAGTCGCAGATAATAAAGCAGTCAGAATTTCAATTATAGATAATGGTTTGGGTATGGATGAAGCCACATTATCCCAAATATTTAATCCTTTTTTCACTACTAAACCAGTTGGTTCCGGTACTGGCTTAGGACTCTCCATCAGCTATCAAATTATAGTTGAGCAACACTGTGGGAAATTAAATTGTGTATCTTCTTTAGGGCAAGGTGCTAGGTTTGTCATTGAAATTCCTATTTAATTGGCGATGAGGGGATGAGGGAGACAAATCAATTCAAAATTCAAAATTCAAAATTCAAAATAATACACTGTTTCCCGCTCCCTCTCACAAACCCCAATTACCAATCCCCATTACCCATTCCTCCTTCCCCCTTCCCCACCTTACGCCACCGCGCAAAAAATAGGAGCAGATTTTACACCCACCCCTAAATCGGAAATATTGCGTCCAACTGCTGCGGCTAAAGGCTTTAAACTTGTAACCAAATTCACCATGTCTTCTAAAGACAAGGCTTGACGTGCATCAGATACAGATTTTTCTGGTTCTGGGTGACATTCGATAATTAAGCCATCTGCACCACAAGCTATAGCAGCCTTAGCCATAGGTGCTACTAATTCCCGTTTACCTACAGCATGGGATGGATCTACAATCACAGGTAGGTGAGTAATTTGCTTGAGAGCTGCTACTGCGCCTAAATCCAGTACATTGCGGGTGTAATTATCGAAGCTGCGGATACCTCGCTCGCACAGCACCACATCCGGATTACCGTGACTCAAAATATATTCAGCAGCCATGACGAATTCTTCAATTGTCGCCGCCAGTCCGCGCTTGAGTAATATTGGCTTCCCAGCTTGTCCCAAAGCTCTGAGTAAGTCGAAGTTTTGCATATTGCGGCTACCAACTTGCAGCATATCAGCATGAGCCGCGACTACTTCAATTTGAGCAATTGACATCACTTCTGTGACGACTGGGATATTGTAACGCGATCGCACTTCTGCCAAAACTTCTAATCCTGCTTCTCCCATACCTTGGAAAGCGTAGGGAGAGGTGCGGGGTTTGTAGACACCACCACGCAAAGCCTGTACAGGTGCAGCCGCTAACTTTTGGGCGACTGTTTCCATTTGTTCTAAGCTTTCCACTGTGCAGGGGCCACCAATAATCACTAATTCCTCACCACCGAAACTAACTGTTTCTGAGAGTTTGACAATTGTTTGGTGGCTAGGATGGGATTGAGCGGCGAGTTGAGCATTAATCATGGTGAAATTTTCCTTGTGTTTGGATTATGAGGTTGATGGATAACAAAAAACCCGGAATCTCATCTTGTGAGTTCCGGGTGCGTTGTGATGAATCGACATGACGCTATTTACCCGGAACTTGCTCTGGGCCAAAAGTAAAAGCTATAAAACCAGCTACCGCAATAGATCATGACGACGAGATACTCCTGAAAAAACAAAAACCGCAGAGGTTGCTCTGCGGTTCACCTGGCGGTTTCCATTAGGAAACTATTCACCGCCGGTGAACCGCCTTTTGCCAAAAATAAAAATAGGATTTGCTGCTGAAAATCATTACAGTACTTAACTAGATAATTTTTGATGTAAACCGATGTAAACCTAATATAAGAGCCACGATAACAGACACAGTTCTTTACGTCAAGACCTCGTCTTGTCGTGTGCGGTTAAAAGCTGCTCGTTAAGGGAACAAGGGGACAAGGAGACAAGGGGAATAACTTTTAACTCTTGGAGAGACGCGATTAATCGCGTCTCTCCAAATCATCCCTAGGTTATGGGTTGTCCTGTCACCGACTTGTAACTATTAAGATTTAGATAAGCTGACAAATATTTTTAGGTGATGGCTATGGGAATTGCTGAAGTCTCAAAAATTTGACAATTCCGCAACTTACAAAACTGGCAAATATATTATTCTGCTATGGAGGTAATAATCAAAAGAGGAAAAGGGGCAGGGGGCTGGGAGCAGGGGGAGCAAGCCCTTTTCCTCTGTGCGGAGCGTACCACTTCGTGGAAGCAAGCTACGCGTAGCTTCTCGTATAGAAGTGGAGCATGGGTAAGAAGCTCTCTCCTTCTTTGTCCGCTCTTAAAGACTCCCAGAAAATAAATTATCCAAATATAGTCCGAGAATATTTTTATTCTCACCCCTGCTCCCCGCTCCCTGCTCCCATGCCTCTTTACTTAGCCCGTAACTGCTAACTGTTGCAGCAACTCAATTACATTACTAGCCTACTTCTGTTTTATGATGCGTCGTTCCAAAATTTTAGCTACATCTTTCGACTACCAAGGCGCTTACCCTTGCCCAGTCTGTCGAGTTGGTAAAATTACTCGTATGCCATTGATGGAAGCTATGGCTTGTGACTTCTGCCAAGAAATTTTTACTGTCAATCTAGAACAGCAGCAACTAAAAATGCCTTCCAGACAACCGCCATTGATTTGGCGTTGGAATGGTTTTAGTTGGACAGAAGCTCAATTAGAAGGTGTGGAACTCGGTTGGGGCTATGGGCTAGCTGCGATCGCATTTATTTTCCTACCTACCACTTTAATTGGCATAGTCGCTTACAATTTTCCCCCCACTCCCCATGAATTTATTACCTGGCTGCCATATATCTGGACTATATTAACTTTTTTGTTACATTTAGCAATTATTCTTTGGATTTGTATTGAGGTTTATCAAATTCCAATTGCAGCATATTTAAGAGCTATAAATCGTTGGCGAAATGGATAAATCACAAGATAGACAGATGGAGAAAAATGAATCATAACTATCGACTCCTAACTATCTAATTTTGCCAATAATTTAAGTAACCATTAATGAACTGCATACAGCAAAACGAAAGAAAATTTATTGTCTATACTCAAAAGTCAAGGTTCAAATAAATTTCTTAATGAACAGACTTTGAATTGTTTATCTACGTTGTCTTCGTTCTACTTGCCAATTTTCAGTCCCTAATACCTATTTATCAGTCAGTTGATTGCGGTAAAATCCTACAACCAAGCCAGAAAATTTTGCTTTTCTAGTCCTTAGGCCATAGTCTCTACTTATGTAAATCAGCCATTATGAAGTATTTACACCCAGACAGATGAAGAATTATGATATTGCCTCTAGGTGTAACCAGTTCATAGTGGCCGATTAATAGCCCTTAAGCTAAGAGAAAGGTTATTTATGGACTGAGTTAGTCACTATTGGCTTGTATAATAACCTATGTGAAACTTTTTTCTGTGGGACTTGGCTATACAAGTAGTTGCTACAGAAATCCCCAGTCTCTCATCTCAAATTTGGAGAAAGGGCAAATTTGGCTTGCTATGAACTTAAGCCCATAATCAGCAGCCAGTATTCTATCTAGTGAGATTATCTACAATAATAGGAGCGTCGCTAAGAATTGATTGTCCAGTCAAGCAACAAAAAATTTGTTACCATTTTTAGACAATGTTAAAAGAGCAAATCATTAAGCACAAAAATAAAGGGCAGGTGGCTTTTACAATTACAAAAGCACCTGATAAAATTCCTCTACTTTATTAGAGAGAGTATTTGAATACGCTATCTTAAATTATATGAGATATAAAATATTCGTAAAAAGTCAAATTTAATAAATAATTAAGCCAACAGACGGATGCATCACTAATTATTAACTTGATTGTCCACAAAAACACCCTATGAGCGAGTTGGAGCGGTATTATAGAGTCTTGGAATTAGAGCCTGGAGCAACACTTGAAGAAGTAAACCAGGCTTATAAAGATTTGGTTTTTGTATGGCATCCCGATCGCATTCCCCAAGACAATCTCCGTTTACAACAAAAGGCGCAAGATAAGCTAAAAGCGATTAACGAAGCGCGTGATAAATTGCGTTCTATCAAAGTCAAGCATCAACCAACAACATACTCACACCCGCACCAGCATCAACCGACAACATACTCAACGCCACATCCGTCACATCAGCCACATCCGCCTCAACCAAAAAAGCCACCTCAAACTGGTTATGAACCATCATCTAAAAATACAGATTTGAGTGGTAAAGATTTTAGTCGAGCCAACTTGAGCAACAAAGATTTATCGGGGAGAAACCTGAGTTTTGCCAACTTAAGCGGTGCAAACCTCAGCGATACATTTATGCACAAAGTGAATCTCAGAGGTGCAGATTTATCGGAAGCCAATTTATTTAGAGCTAACCTCTTATTAGCAGATATGAGAGAAGCGAATTTACGTTCAGCCAACTTAATTGGAGCAGATTTAAGTGGCGCTGATTTGCGAGGCGCTGACTTAACAGGAGCGCGGATTCGCTCAGGCGATCGCCTTCTGGTTAAATTGATAGGAGCTAACCTCGCCGGCGCTATTATGCCTGATGGTTCTATTCATCAATAAGTTGGGGGTTTGGTAATGGGTAATGGGTAATTGGTAATTGGTAATTGGTAATTGGTAATTCCCCCTCATCTCCCTCATCTTCCTTGTCCCCATTACCCCTTATCCCCAGAGGGGGCCCCGAGTTCCCCAATCCCCAGTACCTAATCCCTAATCCCCAATCCCTTTTTCATCAAAAAACTTTGCCAGCAATGTGGGAAACTTGGCAATAGTTATCAAAAAATCCATTTAAGATGAGTACCAACATTTCTGACATTACAGTCAAAACCATCAACGGTGAGGATAAGCTACTGAGTGAGTATGCTGGCAAAGTACTCTTGATTGTGAATGTGGCTTCTTACTGTGGTTACACGTCTCAATATGAGGGATTAGAAAGGTTGAACCGAGAGTATAGAGACGCTGGCTTACGGATTTTGGCGTTTCCTAGCAATGACTTTGGCGCACAGGAACCGGGCAGCAACGAAGAAATTGTACAATTCTGTACGAGCAAGTACGGAGTGAGCTTTGAACTGTTTGATAAAGTTCATGCTAAAGATTCCCAACAGCACCCGCTTTATACTCGTCTTACCAATGCAGTTGAGCCTACGGGGCCTGTTGCTTGGAATTTTGAAAAATTTTTAGTTAATAAGCAAGGTGAAGTTGTAGCTCGTTTTAAAAGCAGCGTCAAACCATATTCACCAGAATTAATTGCCACAATTGAAAACGAATTAGCAAAATAGTAATCTAGATTAATTTGTTGTGAGAAATCATGAACATTGCAATCATTGGTTGTGGTTATGTAGGTTCTGCCGTTGCTCAACATTGGCAGCAAAAAATGAATTTTGTATTGACTGCAAGCACAACTACACCAACACGTGTATCCACATTAGAACAAGTAGCCCAAAAAGTTGCATTAGTTAAAGGTAATGATGCAGATGGGCTAAAAAAAGTATTAGCAAATCAAGATGTAGTGCTGTTAAGTGTGGGTGCAAAAGGCGCTGATTTTTATGAAGAAGCTTATTTGCAAACTGCCAAAACTTTAGCCTCTATTTTGCCAGAATTTCCAAATGTGCGGCAACTCATCTACACAGGTAGTTATTCTGTTTATGGTGACAAAAATGGTGAGTTTGTAGATGAAGAAACTACAGCTAACCCTAGCACTACTAATGGTAAAATTATGAAGGAAACTGAAGATGTTTTGCTATCAGCAGCTAGCGAACATCTGGGAGTTTGTATTTTACGATTAGGCGGCATTTATGGCCCAGGTAGAGAACTAATCAAAATATTTGGTCGCCTTGCTGGTACTAGTCGTCCTGGTAATGGTGATGATGTCGCCAATTGGATTCATCTTGATGATATTGTGGGTGTAATTGAGTTTGCGCGCCAACACAATTGGCAAGGAATTTATAATGTAGTTGACGATGCACATCTCATTAGCCGTGAATTTTTTGAAACTTTGCTAACAATGCACAATCTACCTCCAATTAAATGGGATGCTTCGCTGCAAAATAATCGTCCCTATAATGCTTGGGTATCAAATCAAAAAATTAAGGATGCTGGCTATCAATTGATTCACCCACAAATGATATTTAAGTAACCTATTTGAACTGGGTACACCGCTTTGGGTTAATCTGCGAGTTCTCCTCTGGACTACGGCAGTATTACCCTACGAGAAATGGGTAACCCACGCCGCGATCGCAACTCATCCCTCTAGCAGCCAGAAAAACCACTGGTAATGACTCAAAACGCAGGTCTTCTGAAGGATCTCGTTCCTACCTCCTCTGGCTGCTTCATACTGAAGGAGAGCAGTCATATCCTGCTTGTTTTTAGGCGGGCCATAAGAAAAGCTCATTCCCATACAGCCCAGCCCGATCGCTGAAACTTCTAAATTGCTGTTTCCCAGTTTGCGCTTCTGCATTTTTTGAACTCCTGTGTTTGTGCTAAAGGTCGTCCGAAAACCTCAACGGTGTTGGCTATTAACCAACCGCACTATTCTTACCAAGGCTGTGTGGTGGGGCCAATTGTAAATTCGTTCACGTTTGTGTCTTCTGGCTGGTCAATCGCAAACGCCACAACATTGGCTACTCTATCCGGTGAGATGCCATATTGCTTATACAACGCTGTCATTTTTTCAGCCGCATCTTTGTCAGTAATCTGATTTAACAACTCAGTATTAATTGCAGCAGGATAAATGGTTGCAGTCCGAATGTTAGTCCCTTCTTGAGCAGATTCTATGCGTAGAACTTCCATGAAATCGCGGACAAACCATTTCGTCCCCCCATACACTGCACCACCAGGATAAGCTTTTAATCCAGCCACCGATGAAGTTGTGATCACATGCCCAGACTTTTGGCTAATAAACGTTGGTAACACAGCAGCGATACCATTTAGTACACCCTTGATATTGATATCAACCGTTTGATGCCATTCATCAGTTTTCAATGCCGAAAGTGGAGAAGTTGGCATGATGCCAGCGTTCAAGAAAATAACATCGACTCTTCCAAATGTTTCCTTGGCAAACTTGACTATCTCAGCGTTATCAGATGGGTTAACCACATCCATCACTTGATAGACTGCTTGTCCGCCAGCGCTTTTAATTGCATCAACCAGTTGTTTTAGTTGTTGTTCGCGTCGCGCGCCTAACACAACTTTTGCGCCTTTGCTGGCAAGCAATTTCGCACTTGCTTCACCAATACCTGATGATGCACCAGTAATAATTACAACTTTGTCTTTAATCATTATTTATTCCTTGATTACTTTCTTTCAACAAGCTCGATTGTCACTTTTACAGAGCCAGGCACATTAAATGCCTCAATGCCACCATCTATTTTTCCGAGGATAATGAGCCCGTTGGCGTATCCAGAATCGCCGTAATACATCGCCAAATTACCCCAGGGAGCGTAATAAGCAATATCTCCAAAAGCAGGATCACTGCCCGGGGGTGCATCTTCTGTGGATAATTTTCTTGACAGATAACTGATTTTTTCAGTTTTCGCGTAATCTTCTAACGTCAGCGTTAATGGCAGCAGAGAAATAAAATCTTGAGTGGTTTTGCTGTCGAGCAAAGTGGCTGTAACGACTTTGTCTTTGACCTTAATGTTGATCTTCATACTGTCTGCCTGCTTGGTTGATATTTCAGTCGGCATCTTTGATGAGGCACTGCTAGTCATACTGTTGTCGGCACGGCAAGCTGAGTAACTCAGGGACATCACTAGGGTAAGAAGCAAAATCAGCATTTTCTGCTGACAGTTTTTCCCCTTGATGGCAAACCATCTCAAAAACACTAAGATATTTCTCCATACTGCTCGTGGCTGACTTTTTCCAGCCAGTCCACAGGCTTACCATCAAGCCATTCTTGAATGGCGATGTGCGTCATCGCTGTGGTTGAGGTAGCACCATGCCAATGCTTCTCACCTGGCTCAAACCAGATCGTGTCCCCCGAACGAATTTCTTCAATGGGGCCGCCCCAGCGTTGTACAAGACCGCAGCCTGCCGTGACGATTAGAGTCTGTCCTAACGGGTGGGTGTGCCATGCTGTCCTAGCGCCTGGCTCGAAGGTGACACTGGCTCCAGATGTGCGTGCTGGCTCATGTGCTTCAAACAGGGGATCAATGCGGACAGTGCCAGTAAAATACTCGGTTGGCCCTTTGGCGGAAGGCTGTGAGCCACTTCTTTTGATATCCATTTGCTTAATTCCTTCACTTGATGCCTTTTTGCTTGTTATCCCAATCGTAGAGATTGAACATTTATCGTCTCCTCTATCACTGGGGATGAGATTTTTTAAGAAGCAAGGTGAGCCTTGACACCATTTTGTTTGTCAGTAGGCAAGTTTATTGCTCAATCAAAACTGAGTTTTATGTTGAATAAAAATCTAGAATCTTTACCAGAAGTCGGAATCATTTTTTATTGCTTTAGCTTCAATTGTAAGAATCCTCAAAGGCAAGCAATAGAACAATCGTCTAAAATCGTTGTACAATTCTGCAAACTTGGAAATGAACGCTGCCAAAACGAGAGAAAAGTCTGATCTAGATTTAATCAACGACTCGCAGGCAAAGCGCGAGGCAGATAGAGCGCAAGCCAACAGAGACGAACTGACAGAGCGCATCTCACAGGCTATCCGTAATGATGGGATGATTGAACCACTGAAAGGATTGCACTTCAAATGCTCCTCCTCACCTGGGGAATGCTCTCATGGTGTCTCTGTGCCTGCCTTTTGTGTAATTGCCCAAGGTAGTAAAGAAGTGCTTTTGGGGAGCGATCGCTATTTGTACGACCCAATGCATTATCTACTGGCTACGGTCGAACTGCCGATTGTCAGCCAAATTTTGGATGCTTCCAAGGAAAAACCGCACCTGAGTCTTCGCCTTGATCTCGACCCCACTCTCGTTGGCTCAGTCATGGTTGAGGCAGGGTATCCCTCATCGCGCAGCCGTGCTGATGTGAAAGCAATAGATGTCAGTCCGTTGGATGCAAATCTGTTAGATGCTGTGGTGCGGCTCGTCAGGCTTCTAGATTCCCCTGCGGAAGCTCATGTTCTGGCACCACTGATTAAGCGGGAAATCATTTATCGGCTCCTGATGGGAGAACAAGGTAACAGGCTCCGTCATATTGCCGTTCTGGGTGGTTACACCCACCACATCGCCAGAGCCGTTGAGCGACTTCGTAAAGACTTCAAGGAACCTCTGCGAATTGAAAGCATTGCCCGAGAACTGGGAATGAGTGTTTCGGGCTTCCACCATCACTTCAAGTCTGTCACTGCAATGAGTCCTTTGCAGTGACAGAAGCAACTGCGGCTTCAGGAAGCTCGCCGTCTGATGTTGGGGGAAAACCTGGACGCTACCAGTGCTGCTTACCAAGTGGGGTATGAGGATGCTTCCCATTTCAACAGAGAGTACAAGCGGCTGTTTGGCGCACCACCGATGCGCGATGTGGAACGGCTGCGAGAAGCTGCGAGGGAAACTGTTAGTTCAATATGATCCAATCTGCTTGGGTTGAGATCATGAGAGATTAATTTGTCACTTGTTGAAAAAGCCAGCAGAATTGGGGGATTCTCCCCCAAACCCCCGATTGGGTGACGGTTGCGTCCCCCAAACCCCCTCCAAAATTATTGTTCTGGTTTTTTGTTGAGTAACTAGTGTTTTGGCTTTGTTGTCAATTAATTTTCTGAACTGAACTATACAGATTCAGGACTTACGCAAGCAAAATTTGTCATTGCGACCGGAACGGAGTGTAGGGAAGCAATCCCATAATTTAAAGCGATTACGTCGCACAGCTCGTAATGACGTAATTCCGTGACTTTTGCGTAAGTCCTGTAAAGAAATTACTTTTCAAGAAGTCTGATTTTTATCTTCATCGCCCAGCATTTTCAATAATCTTCTGGCAGCTAAAACGCCTACAACTCCAGCACCTACTAATTCCACTGCTTGTACAACTTTTTTACCAACATCTTGATTGTCTAAGTGATGGTGAAAAATCTCATCATGCACCCATTCTTCAGTAGCTTTAAAGTCATGAATTGGTGTTGGTAATAGTGTTAAATAAGTGCTTTGACGAATTAAGTGTGCGGGTTCACCTGCAACTTCAAAAACATTGAAAAGGTTAGCAGCCGCATCATTTAACCCCAACTTTAAGAGAGTTCCTCGGATATTAACTTTCACAGTTTTCAGTTCTTCTCCGAGAGCGATCGCTTTTAAATTTTTGGCAATAGTGGCTCCTTGTTGATAAGCGACTTGGGCTGTAGGTGGTAGGGAATTACCCTGAACTGCTACACAATCACCACCTGCAAAGACTTCGGGAAAGTCGAGCAGTTGCATAGTAGGCGTAACTAGGGGATGATTATGGCGATCGCGGTGTTCTTTGGGAATTGGTAAGTCTTGAATTAATGGATGGTTGGAAGTTCCGGCTGTCCAGATTGTGGTGTAGGTTGGTAAAGTTTTAACTTGCTCGTTAGTTTTATATTCAATAGAGTTGGAGTTAACCGCAGTCGCTTCAGCTCCCCTGAGAATTTCGATTGGTACAGTGCGTTTTTGTAATTCTTGTTCGGCGTTGGGACGGAGTGGATCGTTAATATCGCCGTCGAGAATTTTTTCACCATGATTGAGCAGAACTACATGGATTTCCTGAGGATTTCCCCCTAAAGCGCTATACCAAAGTGGGAGAAAATCTGCTAGAGTGGCTGCCATTTCTACACCGGAAGCACCACCACCAACTATCACTACAGTTAGCAATTTTCGGCGTTGTTCTGCATCTTCAGTTTGCAAGGCTCTTTGTAAACAATCACGCAAATGTTTATCGAGTGCGATCGCATCTGCTTGTGTCCAAAACGGGAAAGCATGTTCCTGAGCGCCTTTAACCTGATGATAGCCAGTCACACTACCTAAAGCTAAGACTAAATTACTGTAGCTGTAAGAATTTCCTGAAGCTAATTTTACTTCTCGTTGATGCAGGTCTATAGAATCGACGGTATCTTGAACAAAAATTACACCACTACCTTGAAGTAATTCCGAAAAGCGGGGTACTACTTGAAAGCTATCCATTTCGCCATCAAAATATTCATAAAGTAATGGCTTAAAACAAAAACGCTCATTTTTATCAATCAATATCACAGAACGAGGATAATGTTCGTGAGCTAAATGTAAGGCTGTAAATAACCCTGTAAAGCCACCACCTAAAATTACAGTTTGATGAACTGTGCTGTTCATAAAATCTCTCCCCTTGCAAAAGTTTTAGAAATCTAAATTGCTATTTTTCACGCATAATCAATCTGCTGAAATAACAATTTATCAGCGTGCATCTGCGTACCGTGCGGGAAGCCGCTACGCGTCTATATCCTCTTCCATCTGCGGTTAATTTAATCACCCATATAGAAACCGCTATCAAGAGTCATTTGACTCTTGATAAACTTGCTTAGAGAAATAGAAAGAAAGCAATTAAACCCAAGCTGAGAATAACAGCTAGCAAAATCGCATATTCAACTCTGCGACTAAAAAATCCCACCGCAGCAACTAGTGCGATCGCTAGCCCAATAATGCCGACATACTGCCCTTTTTGCAGATTTTTGGCAATGAGCGGGTCTTGTGCTGCACCTGGTGATGGGGTTTCTTGAATTGTTTTGGGTGCTAACTCTGAGCCTGGTAATTGTTGAAATAACAAGTTCATTGAATACTCCTGAAAAACATCGATTTTCTGAATGATTTTATGCTTGCTAAATGTAGAGTATGGAAAATAGAAACACTCATATCACTTCATTTTCAAAATGGTAAGCATAGGCAAGCAGAGGAAGTGATTTGTAGCAGCACTTTCGTGAATTGGTATGACATTACATGAACAAAATACTGAAATAACACCAATTCAAATAATGTTTACAACAGATACATTCTTTGTAGGGGCACGGCATCCACAATCTTTTGGCATATCAAATATCTTACTGGTGCCGTGCCCCTAGCCATCTGTCGTGTTCTTGTTTCAAAATGTTATAAAGTAGCTGAATTGGCACCAAAATTACCTTTGCTATAGTTACCACAATCAAAGAACAAACAAGCATAATTATTTGAGGAATACATCAGGATTTGTGCCCTGTTGAAGTAATTTTGCAGCAGTAACGTGAATGCCAAACTCTTCTCCTAATTGCGCCCCTAATGTTCCGTGAACATATAAAATTCCGAGGATGACAATCCCTAGTAACAAGTAACTCCACTGCACCTGTCTTGGTGACTCTTTGCGCCAACGGTAGCGTTGTAAGCCTCGCCACACAGCCATTCCCACCATAGTTGCTAACAACAACACGCCACCTAAACCATGTAACAGCATTGTCAAAGGAGCGCTCAAACCCCAAGCACTCTTTTCGTTCACTGGTGGGTTTGCTAGCAGTAGCTCAAAAAATCCCGCCGCCACAGTGAAAAAAGTTACAGTCGCCGCCGCTAGGAGATTGTACCAACCGACATCAAACAGACCCGCACGGATAGCAGGAAGACCTAAAAATTTAAAAATCGGTTTTTCTATAGGAAAAAGTGTGGCTGCGATATCAAAGAGGATGGCAATAATAAATAAACCCAATGTTAGATGCACTAGTTGGGGATGTAGAGGAATTTCGTAGGGTAGTCCGTTAGCAGTGAGTTTTAATCCCAACTGATCGATAAGCTGCGAGTTCATCCCGAGACTCCCCGCTTCATTGCTTCCACAACTGGCTCTACATGAAAGCCATACACCCAAAACAGTTTGCTTCCCAAGTACACTTGCAAGAACATCAGACAAATTAAAAATGTTGCTGCGCCGAGATAAGCAGGTGGTATTTTTTGGGTACGGCGGTTGCGAATCACTAACCGCCAAGCTGCGATCGCTACAACAATCGCCGCTAAAGACCAACCCATGATTGTATGAAAATTCAGCGTTGGCTGTGCAGCTGCGTAAATATTGGCTAAACCCGCTTCAAATTGACCAAAGATGACCGCCATAAAAATAGCGATCGCAGCCACAAACATATTCCAGAAACTCACCTCCAATAAACGCACATTGCGGGTGAAATAGCCCACAACATCGCAGAAAAACGAGAAAAACACCATCGCAATCACAAAGTGAACAATGATGGGATGTAGAGGATCGGGGTACGGGAGATTCTGACTATTGAGAGGTAAAGCAGACATCACTTTTTCCTTAGCATATCCAGTGCTGTGATTACTGAAAGCTAGTAAACAAGTGCTTGAGCAAAATTAAAGTTCCAGGTGAAGGCAAAGGAATAGAGGATGTGTAATTAATTTTATTGAGGTAATTACCGCATTCAGTATTGGCTATTTAAGAAATTTAAATTATGCAATACTGCCAAAAAACTATAATTACTAAAATAATTGATATATAAAATATAGGTATAAAACTACTGTCTTAGGGATGATTTACAGCTTAATAAGTGACTGGTTTTTCATAAACTCATAAATTTTTATTATGAAAAAGCATATTATGTATATCGGCATTTTCACATCAGCTTAATTATGCGCTCAAGAAGCCCTACTGTATCAGGGTTTTACGAGACTTATCTACGAATATTTAATACTTGTATATAAAATTTAATTAGTTACTTATCCACAACAAAACCCTAGCCTAAACAAGTTAAAATCAAATATTGACAATTATCATTTAAAAATCTCTAACTTAAGAAAGATGCATTTTTAAATCTATATACAGCAGATTGCAAATTACTGAGTTACATATAATTATCTGAAACATGGCTATGCCGCAACCCTTGTAATTCATTTACCTGAAATATGCTGTATTTAATACTCCTCAAATATACTCTTACTTATTTTGCCTATCCTCTCGTACAGGCTTTTAATGTAATCAGGACTTACGCAAGTGTCACATTATTTTTCTTTTAGGCTGTCCAGGGGAGCCAGTCACGTGCGGAGGTTCCTTCCGTTGAGTGAACTGGCGTTCAACGGTCAAAAGTCCAAAAAAACTGAATTTTGACCCTTGACTCTTGACTATTGACTCTTAAACCAGAAGATTGGTGTACCAATTGCGTAAGTCCTGGTAATTTATTAAGTACAGTAGAGACAAAATAGTTAAAAATTGTATTATCACTAGTAATTTTCAGCTAAAAAAATTAAAAATGTTAGCACATCAAACACAATTTTACACTTGGCACAATTATCGCTGTGCCTACGAAGTTCATCAACCTAACAATGTAAATTCTGAAGGTATACCCATATTATTAATTCATCCCATAGGTGTGGGATTATCGCGGCAGTTTTGGCAAAGATTTTGTCGTGAATGGTATCAAGCAGGGCATCGTAATCTTATTTATAATCCTGATTTATTAGGATGTGGTGAAAGTGATATGCCTCACATCGCTTATACTCCTAGCGATTGGGCACAACAGTTGCATTACTTCTTAAAAAATATTGTGCAAACACCTGTAATTGTTATAGTGCAAGGTGCTTTATTGGGTATTGCAATTAAATTAGTGCAGATAGAACCAAACTTGATTGACTCCCTAGTATTTGCTAGTCCTCCAGCTTGGCCGATTATGACGAAAGAATCTCCAGCTTGGCAGCAAAAGCTAGCTTGGAATCTCTTTGATTCACCTCTGGGTAATGCTTTTTATCGCTATGCGCGCACTCCCAACTTTTTGCGCTCTTTTTCCACTCGTCAATTATTTGCTAGCAGTGAGACAGCCGATCAAGAGTGGTTAAACGCTTTAGTTAAAGGTGCAGAAAATACCGCCAATCGTCATGCAGTATTTTCCTTTTTAGCTGGATTTTGGCGACAGAATTATAGTCATGATATCGCTGCTATTCAACAACCAGCATTAGTAGTTGTTGGCGATAAAGCATCAAATATTAGCAAAGAAGGGCAAACAGAAACACCAGACGAACGTTTAGCTAACTACCTTGCTTATTTACCCCAAGGACAAGGAGTTAAATTGACTGGGCGCAATGTCCTTCCCTATGAATCTACTGCAGAATTTGTAGCTGCGATCGCACCTTTTATTCACTCTAGAGGTTAGAGGCTATTCCCTGGCTTTTATTACTCAAGAAAGTTGTTAAGAAGTTGAAAATTATACTAGTATATCCCGACAAATTAAAATCTCATGCATAACAGGTCAAAAGCTAAGAATATAAGCCTTTTGACTGTTGAAACTCTCAATAAATTGATTATTTAAGGAGGCCTTATGCTGTCCAATCGCCGTGGGCAACGAGTCCCTAATGTTACATTCCGTACTCGTAAAAAAAACCAATGGATAAATATAACCACTGATGATCTGTTTGCTGATAAGACAGTGATTGTCTTTTCCTTACCAGGTGCTTTTACACCCACTTGTTCTTCTAGCCATCTACCTGGTTATAACCAGTTGGCGAATGTATTTAAAGAAAATGGCGTGGATGATATTGTTTGTATTTCCGTCAATGATGCCTTTGTCATGAATGAATGGGCTAAAGACCAAGAAGCCACCAATATTACTTTAATACCTGATGGTAACGGAGAATTTACTGAAGGTATGGGAATGCTAGTAGATAAAACCGAACTGGGCTTTGGTAAACGCTCATGGCGCTATTCTATGCTTGTCAAAAATTGTGTAATTGACAACATGTTCATTGAACCCGAAGAGCCAGGCGATCCCTTTAAGGTATCTGATGCGGAAACAATGCTGCGATACATTAACCCTGAAGCAGTAAAACCGAAGCTAGTTTCCCTGTTTACTAAAGTAGGTTGTCCTTACTGCGCCCGCGCAAAAGAAATGCTCAAGGAGCATAATTTGAATTATGAAGAAATTGTCCTAGGTAAGGATGTTACTACTAATTCTTTAAAAGCGATTACAGGTGCAACAACAGTTCCCCAAGTATTTATTGATGGACAACTTATTGGTGGTTCTGAGGCTTTAGCATCTTACTTTGGCGGAAGATAGATTTTTTTGATTATCTCAAGTTCAGCGTTGCTATTAGGAAAGCAACGCTTTTTTATCATATTTGATTTTTGAAATTACTTGCGTAGTAAGACATCATCAATGCTTTATAAATAACCTCTTACTCTTGAATCAATTTACTTTTAACAGTATTTTTGTTTAATAGCTTCTACTTCCTGCCTTAGTCCGTTAGCATGAACTAAACCAACATAACCCTTAAATTGACAATTACCTAATTCATTATAGACAGAAACATGAGGTATTTGAGCAATATTATCTCGCATTCTTAGTTTGCCACTGCCATCTGCAAAATAAAAATGCTCTTTAAGTTTATCAACTTTACCAAAGTATTGCTCCCAAGCCTTATCCATTTTTGGATCTGTTTTATGTGCTGACTCTGTATCCTCTAATAATGTAATTGTCATGCCAGAAACTTTCTTGAGACGCTCAATAACTATATCTATTATTTTTTCCTCATCACCCAACATATTATCTACAATAATTTTTGCGGTTTGAGTACATTTCCAATAATTAGTATGACCATCTCCTGCACCAGAAGCAATCGCTGCCAAAGAAAAAGCTTGATTGATTTTTGGATTTACTTTACTAGCGGCTTCAATAGCAGGAAACTCAGCTAATCCACGTACAGTCTTTTCTAAATCATTAGCACCAGTTGATATAAATTTATCTTGTACTGATAAATTAGAAACTCCATTGATTTTTAAGCTAGAGCTGATAGGATAGGCAATTAAATCTGAAGAATGAATAATATTAGTCCATCTAATAGGTTGTTGATGAAATAACAGCGCAAACTTATTAACATGTTCAGGGTTAATATCTAACATCATATTGAATAAAACTATAGGTGAACCCATAGTAATAATGCTTTTTATTTTCACTGTTTCAAGTATTAATGAGCGAAATTTAAATGCCGCATCACCAGGTTGAAATTTATCTGAAAATAAAATATCCCATAAAATAACAGTTCCCATAGAATGGGCAACAATATGCAAATCTTTGTCTTCAGGATGATTGTTGACAAAATCTTCTAAATGCCCGGCAATTGCTTCTCGGATTTTCGCACCTCGTTCTGGGTTAAGGTATGTGAAAGCATCTCCTACAAAATCAGAGATAAATTCCCTTCTTATTTCTTGTCCGCGAAATATATCTTGAAGATTAACATTAGGATTTTGTGATTTCAGGTCTTTTAAATCTCTATCAATACAATTCCAGATTTTGTCTTTTTTATTTAAAACATCAGCATAAAATCCAGAATGGAAATATGGGAAATCTTTACCACGTTGTGATAATTCGTCTTTAATGAGATGTTTTAAATCTTGGGCAAATTTAACTTTTGATTCAGCAACACCATGAATAAAAAATACTAGCATTGGTCATTAATATAAATAACAACGATTACAATTTACTTTTTGATTTCTGAAACGACAATGTGGAAACAACGAATGAGTAGCGCTGCGTCTCCTGGCAAAGAGGCTACGCGTAGCTTACTTTTTATGACAAGTACGTTGCTAATACCAGAGTTACCTGGAGCGGAGGACATTCTGTTGGAAACCCACCCCAGCACCAGTTTCTCTACAAAACATAATTTTTAAGCGTGCTTTATTGCGTTGAGTATATATTTTTCTGTTATGGTTTAAAGAAATGTAAAATTTAATTGCGGCATTGCAAAAATAAGCTTGCCACTAAACTAAATTTATGAGCCAGTCAGAAGAGACTACAGCCCAAAATCCTTTTTTGACTAACCACGATCGCAGAGCGATTCATCTAGCTGGCTCAATTCAACCTCATGGTGTCTTACTGGCACTGAATTCCCAGTTAGAGATTCTGCAAGTTAGTAACAATACACAGCAATACTTTGGCAAAGCTACCCAAGATTTGCTTGGTCAATCTTTAGACAGCTTATTTGATGCTCGACAAACTGCAACTATCAAGCAGTGCTGGGAAAAAAATATTGGTAGTGTTAGTAGTTATAAAGTAGCAATCATCACTAATCATCAAGAACAATTTTTTGATTGTATTGTCCACCGCACAGCAGATGTTTTGATTGTGGAGTTGGAAGCTACCGCATCTAATTCCGAAATCAGTTTCTTTAGTTTTCATGGTTTGGTAAGTGATGCGATCGCCCAAATGCAAAATACTGCTAATCTGGTAGAATTCTTAGATCTGGTGGTGACAGAACTCCGCAAAATCACAGAGTTTGACCGAGTAATGGCGTATCAATTTGATGGGCAAGGGGCTGGTGCTGTCGTTGCGGAAGCTAAACAGGAGGATTTACCACCATATTTAGGCCTGCATTATCCCGAAACAGATATTCCTATCGAGAGTAGAGAGTTATATACCCGCTGCAAACTGCGATTTATTCCAGATTTCAATGCTCAAGCAGTGAACCTCGTACCCATAAATCACCCCATAACCCATCAACCTCTAGATTTAACCTTGTCTGTACTCAGGGGTGTGGATACTTGTTGTGTGGAATTTCATCAAAATATGGGTGTGAGGGCGTTATTGGTAATCTCGCTAATGCAGGAAGGGAAGCTTTGGGGCTTAATATCTTGCCATCATCACACACCAAAGTATCTTGCTTACGAAGTGCGAAAAATCTGCGAATTTCTCGGACAAATTGTCTCTTCAGAGTTAGCACACAAGGTTAGTCATTCGGAATGGGACTATGAGGTGAAGCTAAAAGCCCTCCAGTCTGAATTATTAGCCTCTATTTCCCAAGCTGATAATTTTATCGATGCTTTGATTAAACCAGAAATCCGCTTGCTGGATGTTGTCAGTGCTGCTGGTGCCGCAGTTTGTTTGGATAATGAAATTACCTTGGTGGGCGTAACACCCAATCTTGAGCAAGTTCAGTCCTTAATTGAATGGGCAGATACTCAGGTACGGGAAAATTTATTTTATACCGATTCTTTAGCCAAGCTTTACCCCGATGGGATTGTCTTTAAAGATACTGCTAGCGGCTTGTTGCTACTGCGGATTTCGCAAGTGCGGCGCTATTACATTCTCTGGTTTCGCCCGGAAGTGATGCAAACGGTAAATTGGGCAGGAAATCCCAATGAATCTATTCACCTTGATGTTGATGGTAATGTTACCTTGGGGCCGCGAAAATCTTTTGCCAAATGGCAGGAAACAGTACAATTAACGTCCCTACCTTGGAAAAAATCGGAACTGGATAGTGCGATCGCCCTCAGAAATGCGATCGTAGGGATTGTACTTTCTAAAGCCGATGAGTTAGCCAAAATTAACCTAGAGTTGGAACGCAGTAACCGTGAACTCAGTTCCTTTGCTTACGCTGCATCTCACGATTTAAAGGAACCTTTGCGGGGTATCTATAATTACTCAACTGTGCTGATAGAAGACTATGCCCATGTACTTGATGCTGAGGGGATTGAATACATAGAAACAGTAGTCACCTTATCAGTAAGGATGGAAGCGCTGATTAATGCTTTGTTGCGACTAGCACAATTAGGAAAAGCACAACTACGCGCCAAAGCTACTGATATTAACGAATTAATCAACCAAGTAATTGATATCTTTTATGCTAGTCGCCAATACTCTCAGGTTTTGGATATTCGCATTCCTCGACCTTTACCAACAATTTCCTGTGATGCTGTGTTGGTAAACGAAGTTTTTAGTAACTTGGTTGGCAATGCGCTGAAATATAACGATAAAGCAGAACAATGGGTAGAGATTGGCTATCTAGATGCTGCACAACAACAGACAGGCGAAAATTCTGCACCTGTATTTTACGTGCGCGATAACGGGATTGGGATTCCCGAACATCATCGAGAAACTATCTTCCGCTTATTTAAGCGCCTCCACTCCCAAGAAAAATTCGGGGGTGGAGTTGGTGCAGGATTAGCGATTGTTAAGAAAATTATTGAGCTGCACAACGGGCAAATTTGGCTTGAGTCTAATGTTGGCCTTGGCTCAACGTTTTATTTTACGCTGTAATAGTTTAAGATAAGTAACAAAAATCTTTTTAATTATTGCATTTTGTTAAGACAACTGATGACAACGAAACTTCATGAACCTCTACTCGTGGTTGAGGACAGCAATGAAGATTTTAGGATGCTGCAACGGTTAATGCGTCGCATGGCTGTGCAAAACCCTATCTATCGCTGTACCAATGGAGACGAGGTCTTAGATTTACTTTATCAAGCGGGCAACAATGAAAAATCTTCTGTGGGTATTAAACCTTCTGTGATCCTGCTTGACCTCAATTTACCGGGGATTGATGGTCGTGACATTTTAGAAAGGCTTAAGCAAGACACCTGTTTTAAAGAAATCCCGATTGTGGTTTTCACTACTTCATCAAATCCTAAGGATATTGAATTGTGTTACCAAAAGGGCGCAAATGGTTATCTTGTTAAGCCGATGGATGCACAAGAACTCCAAAAGACAATTCAAGCGTTTGTCGCCTATTGGCTAGAGGCTAATACCCCGCCAGCCTGAGAGTAACTTTGTGTATATTCGATAGCTGAAATACTAGATAGCAACTCCGGCTGAGGAACAGGATACAGCAGCAAATTGTATCCGTCGGTTAGTGCTGGCGTTGAATATTCACACTGGATGGTTGTTCTCAGTGTGTCTAAATTTCTATGTCTGCGCGATCTCTTGGCTCTTCGCGTCACGTCGTTTCCCCCTCTCAGTGGCTATTTCTAGGATTTACCCACTAGTTGCTGACAACTAAATGCTGATAACTAAATACTGGAGTGATATTTCCGGCAAGTTAGCCGAGCGCTTTAAGTTTTTTCAACAAATTTTAGATTTTATTTATATTTATTTTAGATTATTTTTAGAATTATGCAATAGGTAATCACCCAATACTTTTTGGTTAAGGGCAAAAGGGGAAGGGGAAAAGGGACAAGAAAAAACCTTTAACCCTTACCCTTTCACCTTTTCCCCAAACCAAATTAAGAGTTGAAAATCCTTAACCGAGAAATATTGGGTAATCACCTAGTTCTCAAAAACTCTATTAATCTCGCAGATCCTCATACTTTTATGTTGGACAAATCGACGCTACTGATTATTGATGATTGTGCAGCGGATCGGAAAATCTATCGTCGATATCTTTTACAAGATCCCTATCAGTCCTACCAAATTTTAGAGGCAGACTGTGCAGAAAGCGGCTTGGCGTTATGTCAAGAATTTGGCTGTGATGTGATTCTGCTGGATTTTTGCCTGCCTGATATGAGTGGCTTGGATTTCTTTGATAAGTTGAATCAAAAAATATTTGAGGCTCCTATACCCGTAATTATGCTCACAGGACGGGGTGATGAAGAGGTTGCCGTCCAAGCAATGAAACGGGGTGCCCAAGATTATATAGTCAAGCAATACCTCAAACCAGAAGTACTGCAACTAGCTGTTCGCAATGCCATCAAGCAATCTTATTTACAAGCCCAACTCTACAAACATCGAGAACGACAGCGTTTAATTGCCACAACAGCGCTGCGAATCCGCCAGTCTCTTGACTTAGAGCAGATTTTAAACACAGCAGTAGTAGAAGTACAACAGCTGCTCAAATGCGATCGCGTCATGGTTTATCAGTTCACATCAGATATTGAGGGTAAAACTGTAGCTTGCTCAATTGAGTGTTGTGAATCTGCCCCAGCATACAATAACATCCAAAATGTCTGTAATCAGGTGGGGGGAGAACGCCAACATTGGGGATGTAAATTACCCATGTCTGATTTCTACAATGCTGGCTGGAGTAATTTTTATTTGCAGTTGTTAGAACAATTTAAAAACGAGGAAAATTTAGTAGCTCCCATTAATTTAAGTAACAATGATCAGCAGGAAGATCAGCTGTGGGGCTTGTTGATTGCTCACCACAGTTCCGGAGAGCGAGGTTGGCAAACTGATGAAGTAGAAATGCTTAATGAATTGTCAGTACAATTAGCGATCGCAATTCAACAAGCAGAATTACTCGCCCAAACTCAAGCTGCATTAGCCAAAGAAAAACAACTCAATGCATTTAAATCTCAAATAGTCGCCACAGTTTCCCACGAATATCGCACCCCATTAACTTCGATTTTGGCAGCAGCATCGACTGTGATTAAACATGGTCAGCATTTAGACGATCCGAAAAAACAGAAGTTACTAGGAATTATTGAACACAAAGCTAGGTCTATGGCCAAACTTGTGGATAATATGCTGATGGTCAACCAAATCGAACTCGACAAAACCAGATTTCAGCCCATACCCCTGAATCTGCTGCAATTTTTCAGTGATTTGATGGAACAAGAGCAAGAACTAATTAGCGATCGCCATGAATTAATTTTTCATAGCAGTGGAAATTACCAAGATTTTTGGGGCGATCGCGGACTGTTACAGCAGATATTTGTCAATTTAATGTCCAATGCAGTTAAGTATTCTCCCCAGGGAGGTACTGTAGAAGTGCGGCTGCTGGGCAAAGAATCAGAAGTGATGTTTGCCATCACAGACCAAGGCATTGGCATACCAATAGCAGACCAAGAACACCTATTTCAATCCTTTGGCCGGGGAAGTAACGTCGGGACAATTCCAGGGACAGGTTTAGGATTAGCGATCGCTAAATCTTGCGTGGAGTTACATGGCGGAAAGATTACATTATCCAGTCAAGTTGATCAAGGAACTACTGTGACAGTCACCTTACCCAAGCAACCTAAAGTTTTTTGTGCCAAACACTTTTAGCGAGACTTTGAATCCTTCCAACTAAAGCGAAATTCCTGACTATAAATATTTTTACCAATTTAATTTTTTTTGGCAAAATATCAATCATTTCTAGAGACACAAGATTTTTTGCCCTACCTCATCACCAAAAGAGGCTACAAAAAAGAAATGAATATATAATTGATCGGTTCAATGAAATCTTAGCTTGATGGAAGCATAACCAAACAAGCAGAACCTATAAATGCCGTTATGTATGCCAGGGTAAAAGCATCAACATAACTAATTTATGGAGTCAGTTTCATGGACTTTAAACGCCAACATTATTCCAAAGCATGACTACAATGTCTAAACTTTACTACAACGCTGAACATGACTCTGTGCCCGATGGATTAGCAGAAGACTTCGCCTTAAAACTACAAGGTGGAGATATTGTCACCTCTAATTATTTAGTTGTCCTCGCAGCTAAAGTTTTGGCAAAAGAGAAAAGAATTAATCCATTTACCTTAGTCTGGTTGGATGGCAATGAATATCCCTGCACCGATAATGGCATGATTGAGAATGAGCCTTATTTCGATAAATATACAGAATTATTGCAAAGGTTAAGTGCCAGCTAAAAAAGTAATTATAATAGTGATAACAAAGGCTATTTGACAACCTTTAAAGATGTGATTCGTAGCATGGTGGAGAGTCACATCTTTTAGTTTCTCAATGATGGAATGAAATTTAACGGATTGAAATTTAAAACTTCTTCTCTCTGCATCTGTGCATAATACCAATTTGAAAAAAGAATGCCACAGACTGTAGGGACAAGGCAAGGTCTATCGGTGTCAACTTAACGTGAAACCCTCATCAAGACTTGATTTTGCATCAAATCGCCTACAATCAAGATCCGCGTTACCCCTCCCCAGTTTTGTCTAAAGCCAAAACGTCCCCTCCCCTTGGCAAGGGGAGGGGTTAGGGGAGGGGTAAAATGCTTGTGGGGCAAGCCTTTTAACTTAAGTTGACACCAATGGGCCTTGCCGTGCCCTCTAGAATATATTGATGTATCGCCAAGATTATTTGAATTGGTATTAAGATAAATCATCCCTCATTGATGCAACACCAAAATAAATTATGCAGATTGTTGCGCCACAACTCCCACAGTGGCGTGATAAATAGCCCAAGTACTGGGATCATCTGCAAATTGGCAATAATTTTCAATATCCTCATAATTAGCTTGACCAGTTGCAATATAAGCCTGTGCAAGTTGCATAGCAGACATCTTCATCACTGTTGCTATCCCAAAACCACCATTAGCTAAGGGTGTATCATTGTCTACAGATAACAGATGTAATCCTTGTCTTTGGCAAATAGCAGGTAACTTCACACCCAAAGCATAATCAAGTCCTTTATTCGCAAACATCTGCAAGATAGCTTGATTAACTCGATTCACTGAATGCAGTAGTTGTGAATTTCCTATAATTGCCCTAGCAGCAGCAAAATCAGGCTCCTCCAGTAAAATCCATCCACCTGGTTTCAGCATACTGAGCATTTGGGATAATGCAACTTGAAAGTCGGGGATATGGACGAGAACAAAACGAGCATGAATCAAATCAAAAGAATGCTTCTCCAGTTCTAAATACCGAATATCCTCTTGTAAGATTTCTACATTCGATGGCTGAGAGCCTTGTAAAAACCGAGTATCCATGTCTACAGCCACAACATTGCCACTTTCACCAACGATGTCTGCCATCCATCGCATAATAGAACCAGCCCCTGCGCCTACCTCCAGACATCGCCAACCTGTTGTCAGTCCTGTTGCTAGTAATTGTTTGCGAGTTGCTGGATCGAATACTTTTTCAATTGTTTGCAGTCTTTTCAGTTCCGGAGAATTTTGTGACTTAGCAAATACGTAGCTAGAGTCTGTCACTATCATTTTATCCTACACTTTCTAATTAAACATACCCTGACAGTCTCAAGACTTAGTTGACCGACGAAAAATAACTTTAAGAGTAGGTCAGCAATAATCTAATAATTTGTACGGTGCGGTAATCTTTTAGACTGACTCTACTTTTTTAACACATAGAAATCTGTTAGGTAAGAGTCCATATATACGAGCAGCCTACGGTAAAGAAGTTTAACACGGAGAAAAATCTATCTTTAGGAAGAAATTAAGCACACAATGAGCAAATTACGTTTTAAATCCATAAATTCAGTGGTATGTATTAGATGCCTGAAGAATAACGACTATAGATTGAAATCGGAGTTAACCCTTTTAGCTCCCACATAATTTTCAGTGAGGCTTTCATAATGAGTACAATCACGACCCAAGACGGCACCCAAATTTATTACAAAGACTGGGGTGCAGGACAGCCTGTTGTCTTCAGTCATGGCTGGCCGCTAAGTTCCGATAGTTGGGAAGCGCAGATGTTGTTTGTGGCAAACCACGGATATCGAGCGATCGCTCACGATCGCCGGGGACATGGGCGCTCAAGCCAACCCTGGAACGGCAATGAAATGGATACCTATGCCGATGACCTGGCGACTTTAATTGAAACCTTAGATTTGAACGGAGTGACTCTGATCGGTTTCTCCACAGGTGGCGGTGAAGTCGCCCGCTATATTGGTCGTCATGGTACAGCAAGAGTTAGCAAAGCTGCATTGATATCTGCAGTGCCGCCGCTCATGCTGAAGACTGCAAATAATCCCGATGGACAACCCATCGAGGTGTTCGACGGGCTGCGCGCTGCTTCCCTTGCTGACCGATCGCAACTTTACAAAGACCTCGCCAGCGGCCCATTTTTTGGTTTCAATCGCCCTGGTGCTAAAGTCTCCCAGGGGATGAGTGATTGGTTCTGGTTGCAGGGGATGCAGGGGGGTCACAAAAACACGTTTGACTGCATTAAGGCATTTTCGGAGACAGATTTCACCGAAGATCTGAAAAAGTTCGATGTGCCAACGTTGATTGTTCACGGCGATGATGATCAAATCGTGCCTATTAATGCTGCAGGGATCGCTTCCGCCAAAATTGTGAAGAATGCCACATTGAAAATCTATCCTGGCGCGCCCCACGGACTGACCAATACCCACCAAGACCAACTAAACGCTGACCTTTTGTCCTTCCTCAAGGATTGAGTTAAAAAGTAGGGTAGGGATTAGGATTAGGGGGAATAGAGACGGGGAGAATTAATTCAAAATTTAAAAAAATGCCCTGTTCCCTCTTCCCTCTCACCACCACCAATTACTAATTACCCAATGCCCCATAACTTTTGACTCTTGATAGTTGACCATGATAAATTACTTAAGACCAAGTGGTCTTAAATAATTAGATGTCCAAAGGCGAAGAAACAAAAGCAAAAATTATTCGACAAGCTGCAGAACTGTTTAACCAACAGGGTTACGCTGGCTCGTCAATTTCGGACATCATGCGAGTTACAGGATTGCAAAAAGGAGGAATTTACAATCATTTTCAAAGTAAGGATGACTTAGCACTACAGGCTTTTGATTTTGCGATCGCCTCTGTAAGTCAGCATACTAGAGCTGCATTGCGTAGTAAACGCCATGCTATTGAACGTTTACAAGCCATTATTGGAGTATTTAGCAGTTTTGTAGATAACCCACCCATCAAAGGAGGTTGTCCAATATTAAATACTGCAATTGAAAGTGATGATGCTCATCCCGCCTTACGAGAAAGCACTCAAAAAGCGATGGATTCTTGGCGAGAACTGATTCGCTTAATTATAGAAAAAGGAATTTCTAGAGGTGAAATTCGCGCTGAGGTAGATGCTGATGAAACTGCCACTATTATCATTGCCACCCTAGAAGGAGCGATGATGATTAGTAAGTTATATGATGATACGATTCATATGCAAAGGGCGATTAATCACCTAAATCAATACATCAATAATCAAAGAAATTCGTAATTTTAGCTCATATAAAAAATCATGGTACAAGTCAAAGTATATGGTTTAGCAGATAAATTAAACCCGATTAAAGCGGAATTATCCAATACTATTCATAGTGCTTTAATTGATGTATTACAAATTAGTCCTGAAAAACGATTTTATCGCTTCTTTCCACTAGAGGCAAATGATTTTTACTATCCTTCGGATAGGTCGCAGCAATATCTCATTATCGAGATTGTGATGTTTGAAGGACGCTCTGTGGAAACTAAAAAACAGTTAATTCGCCAACTTTTTAAAAAGATTAATGAACAGTTTAATATTGCTGTAGCTGATATTGAGATTACTTTTTTTGAAACACCCAAATATAACTGGGGTATTAGAGGATTACCAGGAGATGAATTAATTTTGAACTATCAAGTGGAAGTTTAAGCATTGCAAATTTTGTAGCTCATTGTATCTGTGGATTGTACGGCATAGCTATAGCTCAATACCCTTGGGTTAAGCTCATTAGCGATTGATTTGTTAGTTATTAAAGAAGCCAGAAGAATTGGGGGATTCTCCCCCAAACCCCCGATTGGGTGACGGTTGCGTCCCCCAAACCCCCTCCAAAATGATTGTTCGGTTTTTTGTTGAGTAACTAGTTTTTTGGTTTAGTTATCAATTAATTTTCTTAACTGAACTGTATTTAGCTATAGCTACATTGATCATGCTTTTTTTTGTAAATAAAAAGACCGTATGGTCTTAACTTTTCCAAGCAGGAGAAATTATGTTATTGATTGACAACTTGCAAAGACCATTGGAAGTAGAACTTGCCATTCCTGTGAGAACTTATGATATTGATTTTGCAGGCATTGTAAGCAACATAGTTTATATCAGGTGGCTAGAAGATTTACGTTTAAAGTTTTTACATGAACATTTGCCGCTTGATGAACAAATTGAGCAAGGATATATACCTATTCTTGCTGGGACTGAAATTGAATATAAACGTCCAGTAAAACTGATTGATAAAGTTATAGGTCGTTTATGGGTAGGTAGTTTAGGGCGGTTGAAGTGGACTGTACAAGCAGAAATATTAGCTAACAATGTGATAGCTGCGGTAGCTATACAAAAAGGAGCATTTCTCAGTTCTCAAAATAATCGTCCTGTCCCAGTCCCCGAAAAATTACAACAAAAATATTTAGATTATCAAAACGCAAATTTAACAACTTCAACATAATTACTAATTCGTAATTCGTAATTAAACAGAGGATTAGAGTCCCTAAGCTAAGACAGATTGTGCCGTTATGGGTGGGGTTTAAATCCTCATTCATGACGTAATTACGTAGGTGTTAGCTAATGCTTCTGCAACGCTACAACTTGAGGAATAAGAATTGAAAGGGGTGCGTTACGCTGACGCTACGTTAATTTATACGTGAATTTCAAAAATTCAATATAAGCAAGCTCATTCATTTTACATCCAGTCGCTTTGGGCAACTGACTCAGGACTGATAGTAAAATGATGACTTAGCAAATCAAATTACTCCTTTGTGCTGGCTCGTTTGGCAGTTTTTTAGCTAAAATATTAAATAGAGATTACCTATCAAGGTAAATGAGATAACTGCTATTAGCTCTTAGATAGCATAATTGCATCAAAGATTTTTTAATATTTTTTGATAATAACTTGTAATTTAATGCATAGATAAAATACACAAACTTGACTTTTCATTTGTTGTTAACTTTTCATTTTTGGTTATGCTTCCGAAATTACGTAAAGGTGTTTCTGTACTATTAGGCATGGGTACTGCTGTAGGTGTGGGGTTAACTTCTCTTGCGCCAGCCAGTGCAGTTCCCTGGGGTCAGCTACTATTTAATGGAATTCAGTTGTTGCAACTTTCCAACGTTTCCCCAAAGCAAACAGTTACACTAGGTCAAAATATTCACCAGCAGGTCAAGCAAAATTACAGATTAGATTCAAATTCTCAAACTAATGCTTATGTTAACCGTGTTGGTCAAAGGTTAGCTAGAGCTAGTAACTGTTCAGAAATTCCTTTTCACTTTTATGTAGTCCAAGATTCTAGTATTAATGCCTTCTCAACCACAGGTGGCTATGTATATGTCAATACTGGACTATTAAAAGCAACGGATAACGAAGACCAACTAGCAGCAGTGATGGGTCACGAAATAGGTCATATTTGCAACAATGACCTGATCAATAAATTGAAACAATCCCAACTAGCGCAAGGCGCAGCTTCACTAGCTGGTTTAGACCAAAGCGCTGTCACTGCGATCGCCTACAAGTTGGCTGTAGATTTACCCAATAGCCGCGAAGCCGAATATAACGCCGATGACAAAGGCTTGCAGTATATGAAACGAGCCGGGTACAATCCAAAAGCGATGCCTGCATTCTTGAAGAAGTTACTTAACCAGCCTTCCCAACCATCATTTTTAAGCGATCACCCAGGAACAAAAGAGCGAATTTCTGTGATTGAAAGAAAAATCGCTGCTGGTAGGTAATTTGTAAAGGGTGTCAAAAAGTCAAGGGTCAAGAGTCCAAAAGTAGGATGCGTTAGCGACAGCGTAACGCATCATTGTCAATGCTAACGTTAACCCATTTGTAGAGAGCCTGAAGGCATTTTTAGTGAACGCCTTCAGGTTTTCGATTAACGAGTTCTCATTTATAGAAAACATCAACTCATTTATGAAAAACGAGTTGACCTTAATTATGAACGAGTTCTCATTTATAGAAAACATCAACTCATTTATGAAAAACGAGTTGACCTTAACTATGAACGAGTTCTCATTAATAGAAAACATCAACTTATTTATGAAAAACGAGTTGACCTTAATTATGAACGAGTTCTCATTTATAGAAAACATCAACTCATTTATGAAAAACGAGTTGACCTTAATTATGAACGAGTTCTTATTTATAGAAAACATCAACTCATTTGTACCCAACGCCTTGGTGTAATACGGATTGGTTCACGAGAAAGCCAGAACCCTTTTACCCTTAACCCTTTACCTTTCCCCAAATCTTCCTTTACCCGACTTTGTAGCTCTGTTGCGAAAGTGATATCGGTGGAGGCTGATATAGGACAATAAAGCTTGTTCAGAATTTGAGCATTATTTTTTGATCAATCACAACTATCCACGAGTAGCAATCAGCTTGTTGGGTATTGGGATATTTACTGATAGGGTCTTCCAGTTTTGGAGTTAATGCGATCGCTCAACTGCTGAACTGAACAGTTACCTTTCTCTCAAGAATTTCAAACGTTGGCAAGACCCGTAACCTCATTATTAACAAAATATTTGGGATTATGGATGTATTACAACGTCGCATGGGTCTTGAGCAAGAGTTTTTCCTAGTAGATGAGACGGGCGAACTCAGCAATCGTGGCGATGAATTTTTGCAGGGTTGTCATTTGATGGCGGAGACTCAAGGCTTAAACCCTAATTACTTTGTGCCAGAGTTCGTCAAAAGTATTGTAGAAATTAATACTCCACCAGCTTACTCTGGTTCAGAGCTAGCTACAGAGTATTTAAAAAATCTCAAATTGGCGTTAGTTGTAGCGCGGCAAATGGGTTTACGGCTTTATCCTCTCTCTAGCTACCCTTTGCATATTATGCCAGTGATGCGCGACCATCCGAATTATCATATCCAAGCGCGGACAGTCGGCTATGATCGCTTTTTGCACGCTGGGAAATGTACGGGTGTACACCTGCATTTAGAAGTAGCGCCTGGAGTCATCGATCCGCGTGTAGCTGTATCCTACGATTCTACAGCAACAGAGCGAGAGGAACTACTTAATATCTACAACTTGGCTACGGCTTTTGACTCAGCATTAATTTCTTTGGCGCGTGCTTGTCCTTTTTATGAGGGTGAGGCGATTGGGCTAGCTGCCCACACAATTCGTTATCGCGGTAGCGAAATCTTTGGTTGGGATGGCGTATATACTTATTTACAGCCAGTCGGCGGATTGATGCCTTATGCCGAAAACGTAGAAAGCTTAGTTGAGCAGCAATTTGCCCGCTATTATGCTTGGCTGCAAGCCTTAGATAAAGCCGGAATCGAACGCCAGCAGTTTTTAAAGGCGGGAGGAAGCTTACTTAAATCAGCATGGAATCCCATCAGGCTTAATAAACTGGGTACTGTAGAAATTAGATGTATTGACAGCAACTATCCATCAGTAATTATTGCTGTAATTGCACTTTTAGAAAAAGCTGCCCATCGAGTCAGAAGTCAGCACCTAACAGTTAGACCAGCCAAAGAATTATATACCTTTGAAGTCAGCGGAAATTATCTGTGGGTGCCAGATTTTGAATATTTAAATGGCGAATTACTGTATGCTGCGGCGACAGAAGGAGTTAAACACCCGAAAGTTCAAGCTTACCTCGATTCTGTATTGCAATTTGCCATTACAGATGGCGGCGAAGGTACAAAGTATTTAACAAAATTGCGATCGCAACTAGACCATTATCACAGTATAGAAGCGGATATTTTGGAAGAATTTACCCCCACCACCGCCAAACTTTCGCGAGATGACGGTTTGCGTTTAGTAAGAGAGTGCTGTGACAAATTAGAAGCACAGGTTTTAAGACTCGATACCCAGCACCCCCTAGCAGCTTTAGATCGGGAAGTTGAGGTTGCTAATTCCGTGAGGCGTTAGGGACTGGGGACTGGGGACTGGGGACTGGGGACTGGGGACTGGGGACTGGGGACTGGGGGAGGAATTACCAATTACCCCATGCCCTATGCCCAATGCCCTATGCCCCATGCCCCATGCCCACTTCCAACAAAAAGCGATCGCACCTCGATGATGAGTCAAAGTGCGATCGCAACCTTAGCCAAAACCTAATTAACCGATATTTACCTTGACAACTTTTTGTTTGTCGGCTTCTGCTTTCGGTAAAGTGAGTTTAAGAATGCCATCTTTATATTCGGCTTCTACCTTTTCATGTTGAATTTGGGACGGTAGGGGAATCACCCGTTGGAATTTACCATAGCGGAATTCCGAGCGAGCTACACCGTTTTCTTCGGTCTTAGTTTCAGATTTCCTCTCACCGCTAATAGAAACTGAATCGGTAGTTACTTCTACATTGATATCTTTTGATTCCAAGCCAGGAATTTCAAGTTTTAGGCGAATTACATCATCAGTTTCTTCCATTTCCGCAGATGGGACGAAGCCAAATCCGATACCTTCACCACCGTTAGTTGTTGGCATTAATTCCTCGAACAAGCGGTTCATTTGCCGTTGTAAAGTATCAATTTCACGGAATGGTTCTAAACGGTCAATATCCCGAAATGGATTCCAACGCATAAGTGCCATACTATCACCTCTAAGAAGCAATGTTTGGTTTGAGGAAGCTTAATCTCAAGCTTGCTTGTAGGTAAAAACTTTTGTTGTTGTCAGCACTTAACTTTTTATTTCTTAAAGCTTAATCTCAAGCTTCCTAATTAATAGATTAGTGCAAATTTATCAGTTGGTAAGTTCGGTTTTATGACAAAAACCTATAGCAATAGCCGTACCTGTTTATAGGCAGCATAAGCCATAGTAATTTTTGGGGGAAAGGGAAAAGGGGAAGGGTAAAAGGGAAAAGGGAAAGGAAACTATCTTGAAACTTAAATACTAGCCCCTACTCACTTCTGTAATCGCATGAAGACGGCACCAATCACTAATCCTGCCGCTTGCGCCCAGTAAGCAATACTGAATTGATTAACCCCCACAGGGGGAATATTTAAACTACCAATTCCATAAAATAACTGTTGGATAAACCACCAAATTAAATAGGCAAACGCAGGTAATTTAGCAGGTATATAAATGAATATTAAGGGGAGAATACTGTCGATTTTGGCTTTAGGAAACTTTACAATATAAGCCCCTAAAACAGCTGCGATCGCACCATTTGCGCCAATCAAGGGAACTGTTAAATTAGTTTCAGAAAATATTTGTACTAATTCTGTAAAAATGCCAGTTAATAAATAAAATCCTAAATAGCGTCCATGACCGAGAATATTTTCTAAACTTTTACCAAAAACCCATAAAAAAAGTAGATTACCTAATATTTGGCTAAAACTACCATGTAGGAACATTGCTACTGGCAAAGAAAGCAATCGCCAGCCTACCACTACCCAAGCTGCTGGGTTAACACTCGCATTGATAATTCCGTCAATAATCTGCGCTGGTATCACACCCCAACTTTGAATAAATTCGCCTAATTGATCGCTTAATTCTAATCTGATTTCCCAGAAAAATATTACAATATTAATACCAATCAGCCAGTAAGTAATCATCGGTCGATGACGAATGCGAATATTATCATTAATAGGAATCATTATTTGTCATTTGTCATTTGGTAATTGGTAATTGGTAATTGGTAATGGGAATTTCTCCTCTACTTCCTCGACTTGAAAGTGCTGAGTCCTGAGTGCTGAGTAAAAATTTCAGTCTCATTTATATACTTGGCAATGAAAATTATTTTATGTCCCTCATCTTCCTCATCTCCCCCGTCTTCCTAATCCCCAGTCCCCAGTCCCCAATCCCCATCTCCCCAACACCCATCCGGTTCCCCTGTGCCAATATTGAAATCAGATAATATTGCACTTAACTAGGCAAACCTGATGCTGGGAAACACACTTGTAGGAAGATACCAAATTATTAGCCACTTGGGTGGTGGGGGGTTCGGGGAAACCTTTGTTGCTTGTGATACTCAATTGCCGGGATCTCCTCAATGTGTTGTCAAAAAACTCAAGCCTCAGGCCAACGATCCAGTAACTTTAGAAACGGCTAGACGTTTATTTGATACAGAAGCTCAAGTTCTGTATAAATTAGGTACTCATGATTGTATTCCTCAACTTTTAGCATACTTTGAGGAAAATGCAGAATTCTATCTCGTACAGGAATTTATTGAAGGACACAATCTCAGTCAGGAATTAACACCAGGGAAAATTCTGACTCAAACTGAGGTAATTTCTTTGTTGATGGAGATTCTCGAAATTTTAAAGTTTGTTCATCAACAAAATGTAATTCACCGCGATGTCAATCCCTATAATTTACTGCGCCGCAAATCAGATAGGAAATTAGTGTTAATCGACTTTGGTGCAGTTAAACAAATTTCCTCACAAGTAATTACACCACAAGGACATACTAAATCTACCGTTGCTATTGGTACTCCGGGATATCTACCAGGGGAACAAGCACAAGGAAATCCTAAATATAGCAGTGATATATATGCGGTAGGAATAGTCGCTCTACAAGCTTTAACTGGATTACCACCAGAACAATTAGAAAAGGATGCTGATACTAATGAAATTATCTGGCAAAGTCATACTAAAGTATCGCCAGAGTTCGCCCAAGTTTTAAACAAAATGGTCTGTTATGATTTCCGGCAGCGCTACAATTCTGCAACAGAAGCATTACAAGCACTCAAAGATTTAACACAACCTGCGGCTAAAACAGTTGCTTTAATTCCAGCCTTGCCGTTTAAAAATTTGCCCAATCCTCAATTAAAAAAAGAAATTCTGCACAAGATTTTAGCAGCTACATTTATTTTAGGTGTCAGTGGGGCAATTGGGATATTTATTATTGATGGTATTCATACAAATAACGCTACAGAATTATATAAACAAGGTAATACATTATATGATTTACAACGCTATCAAGATGCATTAGCTGTATATGATAAAGCTGTTGATATTAGACCACTTTACCCTCAAGGGTGGTATGGTAAAGGTAAAACTTTAGCAGAATTAAAGCAATATAAAGAAGCACTAACAGCTTATGATAAAGCTATCCAGATTTTGCCAGATTATGTAGAAGCTTGGAGCGCTAGAGGTTTGGCATTAGCAAATTTACAGCGTTACCAAGAAGCGATCGCCTCTTTTGACAAAGCCTTACAACTAGAAGGCAACTCACCCGAAATTTGGAATGCTAAAGGTGAAGCTTTGAGTAGTTTAAAACAATATGATAACGCCATCAAAGCTTACGATAAATCAATTGAAATTCAAAAAAATTATGAGATTGCTTGGGAAAATAAGGGTTTAGCCTTGCATAATTTAAAACGCTATGATGATGCAATTACGGCATACGATAAAGCCTTAGAATTAAAGCCAGATGATGCCTCATTCCACTATAATCGCGGCAATTCTTTAGTAAATGTAGGACGCTACGAAGATGCTTTAAAAGACTATGATCGGGCAGTACAATATAAATCTGATTATTATCAAGCCTGGTTATCGAGAAGCAATATTCTCATGAGTTTGCGGCGTTATCCAGAAGCAGTAGAATCATTTGATCAAGTCATTAAATCTAATCCCGGAAATTTCCAAGCGTGGTATAGTAGGGGTTGGGCACTACATCAAAGCCAACGCTATCAACAAGCAATTGATTCTTATAATAAAGCCATTTCTTTGCGGCGTAACGATTACCAAGTTTGGTATAACTTAGGCAATTCGCAATTTAACTTACAGAAATACGAAGATGCGATCGCATCTTATAATCGCGCAGTTCGTTACAAACCAGATTATTACGAAAGCTGGTATAGCAAAGGCAATGCCCTAGTAAACTTGAAACGCTACCAAGATGCGATCGCAGCTTATGCACAAGCCATCAAATACAAGCCAGACTATCAACAAGCCATTGAAGCCAGCAAGCAAGCACAAAATCAACTGCAAGCGGAAAAATCAAAACCTCTAGTTATTCCCATCATTACTATTCCTAATCCTCTCGCACCAAAACAGTAGTATCAATTCAAAATTCAGAAAGCCATGTATTAACACAGCAATAAGGGCGCACAGATGTGCGCCCTTATTGAGATTTAAAGAATTTTGCACGTGTAGCTTGGGGTATTGACTAATATAAATTGTCAATCTTACTAGCTGAGTAGTAACGGGTGTCAGCTTGTGTTTTTCTAGAAGCTGAATTTACTTTTGATACAGCTACTTTACTACTTGGACCGCGCAGACGTTGCTTTTGAGCATACTCATTGAGTTTCATTTGAGCTTGCGCGTAAACAGTAGTATTTTTTGGAACCTTTTGCAGGAATTTGACCGCATCATCAAATTGACCAGCAGAGGCTTTGTTGTAAGCTTTTTGTAAAAAGTAAGTAGCTCGAATTTGCTGCTTTTTATCGTACTCAGCCAATTTTTTCTGCACGATCGCACCAGCAGCACTTTCTTGAGGAATTTGACGCAGATAGGTGATAGCAGTAGAAAAATCTCTATTATTTGCGCTTGCGTAAGCTTTAGCTAATAAATCTTGCGTTTGTGCTTCTATGTTGACTTGTGCCTGCTGCACTAGTTTATCTGTTTTAGATTGCCAATATAAAATATCAGGAACTTTAGGCGCGATCGCTAAAACATCTGACCATCTACCAGCTTGGAAGGCGGTTTCTGCAAATTGGTATTGTTCAGCAGCTACTTGCCATTGCTGTTGCCATTCTTCAACTGTGGCTTGAGCTTCTGGATAAATTTTACTTTGGGTGGGAATTGATTTAACGAGTGCGATCGCTTCTTCTAAATCTCCCGATTGATATTCTTCTGTCGCTTTATATAAAGTTTCTTTATCGGAGTAGGCTGGAGAAGTTGTAAATAATGAATATACACCCAATCCCAGCAATACAGAATTAGCCGCCAAACCAACTCTCATTCCTGTGAGTAATGGTGCAGACTTCTGCGGTGGAACAGGAGTTGCGACGATATTGCTATCACTAGGTTCTTCGGGTGGTAGAGACAGACTATATAGTGCTTCTAGTTGGGGTAACTCATTTTCCCACCGCATTTCTTGGATGATTTGCAGTACCTCACCCGCAGATTGGAAGCGGTCTTCGTAATCGTAGCGGATCATTTGGCTGAGAATAGCAGCTAAATAATCGTTAACTTGTGTTTGCGGAGTATGCCAAATAATCTCATTTGTATAAGGATCTAATTTAAATTGTAATGGTGCCATTCCGGTTAAAGCTTGGATGGCAATTATACCTAAAGAATAAATATCGCTATTAGGCTGTGTTTGACCAATAAATTGCTCTGGTGGGATATAACCCAAAGAAGTAACCGGAACATTCTGAATAGGTAATTCTGTATCTTCACCAAAATCAACTGGCTGGATGGAACCAAAGTCAATCAGTACTAATTTGCCATCAGCAGCGCGCCTAATTAAATTTTCTGGTTTGATATCGCAATGTATCACTCCCTGAGAGTGAACAAAATCCAAAATTCCTAAAACATCTTCTAAAAACTCGACAACTTGGGCTTCACTCCAAATCTCACCACATTTTTTATTGATGGGTAGTTCTTCAGTTAATGAATGTCCTTCAATAAACTCTTGCACTAAATAGAAACGTTCGTGTTCTTCAAAGCAAGCAATGAGTTGGGGAATTTGGTCGTGACATTCCAAACGCTTGAGAGTTTCGGTTTCCGTGAGAAAACGTAACCTTAAGTCATCCAGGTAACTAGGTTGACAATTGCTCACTTTGAGCTGTTTAACAACGCACTTAGGGTTTTCGGGGTAATCTATGTCTACGGCAATATAGGTTTGTCCAAATACTCCTGCACCTAGGCTTTGAACGATTTGGTAACGCCTTTGTAGTACTTTACCGATCATGTGGTGGGTCATGAGCTGGTTACTTCGTAAGTAGTCCTAATCTACTTTTTCTGTAATTTCCACCCAATTTCCGGAACTACCTAGAATTAATTCTTAAGACTGTTGACGCGCCTAATCAAAACCTTAGCGGTGTCAGTATTTTTCGTTGAATAAAAAATATATTAAGATTTTTATACACCAAACAGCGATCGCAGATTAAGTGTTAAATCGCATAATTATAGCATCATCTAGCACTTTCTACGGTGTGCCTATTGAACCATTAGTATTGTAATTTCCCATCCAAAATTGGATTACCGTTGTCAAGTCAGCCATTCACGCCCAGTTTTGGCACAATCTAGCATAAAAATCTGTCTTTTTATGCCCCATGCTCATTTTTCAGCTAGCGTCCCAACACCCAGATTTTAATCATTCATCAGAGATACAAGCCGAGAAAACCAATACACAATTTCTGGATCGCAGAAGGTCGTCAGTCGAGCCATTTCTCTGGCTAGCTGATACGCTTCCTCACCCTTGGGATGACTTGTCAGTCCAGCATGATTGAGTAATGCGGCTTTCAAGTCTCCGGTATAAGTTGGTAAACTTTGACCTGCAGCATAGTTCATGCGGCTAAGAATAGGATTCCAGTCGATTTGGTTGGTAGTAATATGTGCATTCATAAAGTGTGTTGCATTTTGAGGATGATATAGCAATATTCCCTAAGTTATAAAAAAGCAATTATTTAGAAGCCTAACTATTTTAAAGTGGGGAATGAATCTGGTTTTGATAATTTAGGATTGCTATATCTCTAATTTATGCTGCTCAATCAGTAGTAGCAAATATATTTTCTTTTTATATTAATAAATACAAGTTATGGAAAAATATTTAGGATTTACAAATTTACATTACTCAAATTTTCTCTCTAAGATACCAGCATGGATATCTTTTATTTACCAAGAAGCAACGATCCCAGGCAATTCGCTTAAATTATCAATAATTGCATCCGGATGTTCTGGTGCTTGCCATCCTAAGTCTCTCTTCCAAATACTTTTCATCCCCATCCTCTTAGCTCCCATCACATCTGTTTGAGGATGATCTCCGATAAATACGCTTTCATTTGGTAGTATACTTAAGTTACGTAAAGCACGCAGAAATATTTCTGCATCCGGTTTGCGAATTCCTTCAAATTCTGAAATTAAGATTGTTTGAAAATATTTTTCAATGCCTAAACCTTGAATGGTACGCTGCTGAAACTTGCCAAGACCATTAGTAATAATTCCTAATAAATATCCTGCTTTAGTGAGAGCTTCTAGTGTCTCTAGCAGGTTGACAAAAGGTATACAAGAATGCATGAAATTTATTTCATAATCCTCAAGCAAATCTGCCCATGAAATCGCTTCAATGCCAAATTCTCTAACAAGAGTTTGGTAAACTTTATCTTTCCAAACGTACCCACGGCAATCTAATTCGATAAATCTACTAATATAATCTTTTTTGGCAATTTTATCTAATTCCGCCGGAAAACGGTCATATTGATGAGTAATAAAATGTTTGATAGAAGCATCTCTATCTAATAAAGTTCCATCTAAATCAAACAGAATAGCTCGAATCATTCAATATTAGATTTTTGATTGATACACAGGTAAATAATTGGTCATAATTCTTGTGATGTGAGTGTTATACACCGCACACAACGAGGAGGATCGTAGCATGAATAGCTTACAAGTTGTGGATGAAGGATTTTCACAAGTGCCGCTAATTGATATTAGCGCCTTGGTTTCGGGAAAAGGCGATCGCCTAAAAGTGGCATCGGAAATTGGGCAAGCTTGTCGTGAATGCGGATTTTTCTATATTGTGGGACATGGTGTAGATGAAGGCTTGCAGCAAAGGCTAGAACAACTCAGCCGCCAGTTTTTTGCCCAGGATTTAGCAACTAAAATGGCAATTCCTATGGCTTTGGGTGGTAAAGCTTGGCGGGGATATTTCCCAGTTGGGGGCGAACTGACATCGGGTAAGCCTGATATTAAGGAAGGTATTTACTTTGGTGCAGAACTAGGAAACGATCACCCACTCGTACAAGCCAATACCCCTATGCATGGCGCTAATCTCTTCCCTGAGAATATCCCTTTATTCCGCGAAACCGTGCTGGAATATATGGAGGCGATGACGCAACTGGGGCACATTTTAATGGCTAGTATTGCTCTTAGCTTAAGGCTAGAAGCATCTTATTTTGCTGAACGTTATACATCAGATCCCCTCACCTTATTTCGGATTTTTAACTATCCCCCAGATTTGTCACCTGCTGATGGTAAAAATCGCTGGGGTGTGGGCGAACATACAGACTACGGCGTTTTAACTATCCTCAAACAGGATAATTCCGGCGGATTGCAAGTGAAATCGCGATCGCGCTGGGTAGCTGCGCCGCCAATCCCCGGTTCCTTTGTCTGCAATATTGGCGATATGCTCGATCGCATGACTAGAGGTTTGTATCGTTCAACGCCTCATCGCGTACAGAATATTTCAGGATGCGATCGCCTTTCGTTCCCTTTCTTTTTCGATCCCAACTTTGATGTTGAGGTAAAGCCAATTCCCCTAGATGGGGTAATAACCAAAGACGATCGCACAGAACGTTGGGATCAGTCTAGCGTTCATGACTTTCAAGGAACCTATGGTGATTATGTGCTGGGTAAAGTATCTAAGGTTTTCCCAGAGTTGCGGCGGACGGTTCTAGAGACTACCCAGTAAATATCGGTGTGGGGAGATGAGGGAGATGAGGGAGATGAGGGAGATGAGGGAGATGAGGGAGATGAGGGAGATGAGGGGAAAAGCTGAAAACAAGAAAATACAATTCAGTTAACAAAATTAATTGATAACAAAACCAAAAAACTAGTTACTCAACAAAAAAACAGAACAATAATTTTGGAGGGGGTTTGGGGGACGCAACCGTCACCCAATCGGGGGTTTGGGGGAGAATCCCCCAATTCTTCTGGCTTGTTTAATAAGTGACAAATCAATCGCTAATCAGCTTAACTAAGCCGTATTGGAAAATAAAAGGCATTCCAATTACCAATGCCCCAAAAATCCATTATTGTAACTGAAGTATCAGCCAATCCGAGGAAATTTTAGCCCATGCCCTACCTTACTTACGCCAGGGACATTTATGCCATTATTACTAAATATACCAACGCTAAAACTCTCTGGATTGATACAGAAGTCGCTGATTATAAAAGTCGTCAACCGAAACTCTCGCTGATTCAGGTTTTAGATGATCCCTCAGATATGAGTGGCGATCGCGTTTATCTTTTGGATGTTCTAGGCAAACCGGAGATAGTCGGGGAATTTATTGACAGTATTATGCTCAATCCTAGTATTGAAAAGGTATTTCATAATGCTAGTTATGATTTGAAACTTCTGGGTAATAAGCAAGCTAAGAATGTTACTTGTACCTTAGAAATGGCTAAAAAAATTCCCTACTACCTTTTGCCAGTACCTAACTATCAGCTGCAAACTTTAGCTACAGCACTTTGTGCTTTTAATAATATTGATAAAGAAGAGCAAAATAGCGATTGGGGACAGCGTCCTTTAACTGACGCACAAATTGATTATGCGTATTTAGATTGTATATATCTTGCTCAAGTACATTTAAAATTACTAGAGTTACAATTTCAAACAAATCCCGATCCGGCTACAGAAGATTTAGCATTACTTGGTGCTAGATATACGGAAATTGAACAGCAACATCACATATTAAACTCTGAGTTAGAGCATCTGCAAGAACGCATTAAAAAAGCTATGCAGATACAAAATGTTTCGGAAACATCATATTGCAAGCTGACTAAATATGAGCGCAAAACAGTAAAAGTGGCATTTACTGAACTTATGAGACTCGTAGAAACCGCAGGGATTGATTTAGATTTTCCCATCCCCCTGACTCAGAAACTGCAAAAAGATTTAGGCACAAACTTAGAACAACTCTCTGTAGAGGTGGATGAAACTACCTCTTGGCGGTTAATACCAAAAAGCCCCGAAAGCGAGGCTGAGAGCGATTAAAAAATTCCGGAATTACATCTATTTTCAAATAAAACTGTTACTTCAACAGCAAAAAGCTACTGGCAGATAATGGTATATGCAACTAATTAATGCTAAATTCAAAATCCAGAATCCAAAATTTTAATTCATTCACATAGATACACTTAAATTTAAGTGTATGCGTCCCTCTAATTGAAAATTTTATATAGATAAAGATTTTGTAAAAACAATAAAAATTTTAATTTAATCAGCTTTAAAACGTATAATGAAAAGCGGCAAAAATAGGACTCGCCGCGTATAACATAACTTTGTGCAAGCGAGAACTAAATAGATAATCGGGAAAAATAACAGTTTTATACTTTATTTTTGCCTGTAAACAGTGACTCTGGGTCTAATATGATGCTGCATAGAGTGCTAGGGCAGCAAATATTAGTAACATCTACGCAAGAAAAGGATGAAATAAGTCGGAAAGCTGGGGCTGCAAATTTATACTTCATCTTGTATCTAAACCTAGAGTAAATAGCAGTTATTCATGATTTATGTAATCGCCTTTCTCTGACTTGACTTGGCGTTATTGGCGCTTCACGTCTACATTAAAAAAGTAAGATTCATAAATTAGACGGGATTGCTAGATGCATTTACAATTAATCACTATTTCCAGATATAGCTAAAAGTAAGTATGAATTTAGGGAGGGTGGCGGATTAAAACGACGTATGAAACTGCAATTATTTGATAGAGAGTGGACAAGGTTAGGCAGAGCATTTACCATAGCTTTGTTGTCAATATTGAGTACAATTACTAACCTTTCCTGTAGTAAAAATAGTGATGTATTAGTAACAGAAATTGGAGTAACTCCCCCCAGCCGTCGCCCAGCCAAAACATCAAAGGCAGTGGAATTTTATCTTCAAGGACAAAGTCAACACGCTAAAGGTAACTCAGAAGCAGCGATCGCATCCTATGATCAAGCAATTAGCCTGAATCCCCAATATGGTGTAGCGTTCAAAGCACGGGGACTGGCTAAATTTGACACGGGGAAGAAACAAGAAGCGATCGCAGATTATAACGAAGCGCTGAAGATTAATCCTAATGATGCCGAAGCCTACAATAGCCGCGCTAATGCCAAAGCCTCAATCGGAGATAATAAAGGCGCGATCACAGATTATAACGAAGCCATTCGTCTCGCTCCTAGTTATGCGGAGGCTTATAATAATCGTGGCAATGCTCGTGCTACCACAGGCGATCGCAACGGCGCGCTAGAAGATTTTGATCGAGCCATTCGCATCAATACCAGATATGCGATCGCCTACAATAATCGTGGCAATCTCCGCGCTGCTAAGGGCGACCAACAGGGCGCAATCTCTGACTACAATCAAGCTATCCGCATCAATCCTAACTTTGGCCCCGCTTACAACAACCGCGGAAACGCCCGCGCCGCCCAAGGCGATAAACCAGGCGCACTCAAAGACTTACAGCAAGCCGCAGATATTTTTCAAAGTGAGGGTAACAAGGATTTGTACCAACAAGTGATGAATAACATCAAAGAATTGGGACAGTAAGCAATACTTGTCGGTTAAGGGGAAAAGGGTAAAGGGGAAAGGGAGAAAGAAAAACCTTTCACCTTTACCCTTTAACCATGAGATGTGTAAATGAAACCCGCCCGTAAAACAGTCAACAGTCAACAGTTAAAAGTGATTACGTACTTGCTTGCCTATAACAAGCAAATTCCATCGTGAAAGTTGCCATTCCCGCAGTTTGCGATCGCAAATCTGTAGAATAACCAAACATTCGTACTAGCGGTACTTCCGCCTGAATGACGGAGTATGCTTGCATGGTTTCGGAACCTAATAGCAAGCCTCGACGGGAGGAGAGATCTCCCTGGACTCTACCTAAATACTCGTTGGGTGTTTCCACCTCTACCAACATAATTGGTTCGAGGATGTAGGGCTTGGCTTTAGTGATCGCTTCATCCAGGGCTTGATGGGATGCTGATCGGAATGCCAATTCGGAGGAGTCTATGGGGTGAAATGAACCGCCCTCTAGCACAACTTTGATCCCTGTCACGGGATAACCTTCCAAACGGCCTGATTGCATGGCTTCGCGGAAACCTTTCTCGCAAGCGGGAATAAATTCTTTGGGAATTACCCCGCCAACTACCTTGCTTTCAAATACAAACGGTTCATCTGTCGGTTCAATCCAGCCTGTGACATGGGCGAATTGTCCAGAACCCCCGGTTTGTTTTTTCAGTCGGTAATCGAAGTGAGCTTTTTGCCCAATGGTTTCGCGATATGCTACTGCGGGTGTACCAACATATACCTCAGTGTTATACTCCCGTTGAATGCGCTCTAGATAGATTTCTAGGTGCAGTTCACCCATGCCAGAAATCAAAGTTGCCCCTGACTCTGGGTCAATGCTGAGTTTGAACGTTGGATCTTCTTTTTGGAAGCGGTTGAGGGCTTTGGAAAGGCGATCGCTATCTTCTTGTTTTTTGGGTGTTACAGCCAGTGTAATTACTGGGTCTGGTACAAACATTTTCTCTAAAGATACCAGTGGCTCGCCACTACAGAAGGTATCGCCAGAGGCACAATCTACGCCCAATAGAGCGATAATATCGCCAGCTTCCGCAGATTTCACTTCTTCGCGCTTGTTAGCGTGCATTCTCACCAAGCGGCCAATTGGCACTCGTTGTCCGGTGCGGGAGTTGTATACAGTATCGCCTTGTTTCAAAGTTCCCGAATAAATTCGAGTATAAGTTAACTGTCCAAATGACTCCACAGTTAGTTTAAATGCCAAGGCCACTAAGGGATCGTCAGGATTGGGGTAAAGGTTGACAGACTCTACCGTTTTGACGACTTCCCTATCTATGGGAGATGGGAGGTAAAGGGCGATCGCATCTAACAAATTCTGCACGCCTTTGTTTTTGAATGCTGAACCCAGAAGTACAGGTGTGAGTTGCAAACTCAAGGTAGCTTGGCGAATGGTTTGCCAAATCAGTTCATGAGGAACTTCTTTACCTTCTAATAGCATCTCGGTCATGGCTTCCGAGAATAGCGACAAAGCATCAAGCAATTTTTCCCTGGCTTGTTGCGCTTCTGCTAGCAGTGCGTCAGGAATTGGCTTTTTCACCCAATCTTCCCCGTTTTCACCTTCAAAGTAAGAAGCTTGCATTTCTATGAGGTCAATAACCCCCAGAAATTTGTCTTCACTACCGATAGGATACTGAAGTAACAAGGGATTTAACTGCAAGCGATCGCGCATTGCTTGCACCACCCGAAACGGATTAGCACCAATGCGATCCATTTTGTTGATAAATGCTATACGCGGCACACGATATCGCTTCATCTGGCGATCGACGGTAATCGACTGGGACTGTACGCCCGCTACAGCACACAGAACCATTACCGCCCCATCCAATACCCGCAAAGCACGCTCAACTTCTATCGTAAAATCCACGTGTCCAGGTGTATCAATTAAGTTGATTTGCGTATCGTGCCATTGACAGGTGGTAGCGGCAGAGGTAATCGTAATGCCATGTAATTTTTCCTCTGGCATAAAATCCATCGTCGCACCCTTGCCGCCTCCCCGCACCTCCTCAATGGCGTGGATTCTGCCTGTATAGAAGAGAATTCTCTCTGATAATGTAGTTTTACCAGAGTCAATATGAGCAGAAATACCAATATTGCGGATGCGTTCTCGGGGAATCATAAAAATGTCCTTTTGCTCAAGCAATAAACAGTTTCAGCCTACTCCCAGCAGGCTTTAGAGCAATCACATTTTCATTATACTACATTTGTATTACAAATGTTATGAATGTTTAACAGTTCATCAGGATTCCCAAGCGCCACTGACATTTCCCCCTGTAGTGCTCAGTGTTGATCTGAACCGAAATCTGACTCGTGTAATATGAATTAGCGTCGTTAGCGAGATCAATTAATTAGCCATTCGGGAATTTGAAACCCAACTTAGCTTTACCTATATAGACGTAGTTTCTAACCGCCCTTTAATTTCTCCTTCATCCTTATCCTTCTATGAATCAATTGTCATCTAAAGATTGGGTGTTAATCAAACAGAGGCTAACCCCTTATTTATTTTTGCTACCCGCATTACTAATTTTAGGGTTAACCGTTTTTTGGCCTGCATTGCAAGCATTTTATTTAAGTTTTACTAGTTATGAAGATATTTCCCAACCACCGCAATGGATAGGTATTGCTAACTTCCTCAAGCTGTGGCAAGATACCGTTTTTTGGCAAACTTTAACCAATACCTTTCTCTATCTTGTCGGTGTAGTGCCTATTCTGGTAATTGCGCCTTTGGGGTTAGCTATTTTAGTTAATCAAAAACTTAGGGGAATGAATTGGTTTCGAGCTGCATACTATACACCAGTAGTCATTTCCATGATTGTTGCCGGCATAGCATGGAAATGGCTTTATGCAGAAAATGGTTTACTGAATCAATTTTTCAAAGCTTTGGGAATGTTTCCCGAAGGAATTCCTTGGTTAACTAGCCCTAATAAACTTTTTGGCATTCTCCCAATTTCTTTGGCAAGTGTAATGGCTGTGACTATTTGGAAAGGCCTAGGCTATTACATGGTAATTTACTTAGCTGGGTTGCAATCCATCCCGGGTGATGTCTACGAAGCCGCAGCTATTGATGGTTCTGATGGTATTCGCAAACATTTAGATATTACGATACCTTTAATGAAACCATATTTAGCTTTGGTAGCTGTGATTTCTGCGATATCAGCCACCAAAGTATTTGAAGAAGTATATATCATGACCCAGGGAGGGCCACTTAATAGCTCAAAAACCATAGTTTACTATTTATATGAGCAAGCATTCACTAATTTAGAAATTAGCTATGCTTGCACAATTGGGCTAGTGTTATTCTTGATAATTTTGGGTTTATCTATTTTGCGATTAATTATTAGTCGGGAAAGCACTGATAATATCAAACTTTAATTGCTGCATATAGTTAGATAATTAATTGGTGAAAAATAGGAACTTATGTAAATAATTAGAAATGGCTTGATGTATTTTCTTGTGTCTCAGGGCTTGATTGAATCTTGAAGAAAATACACCCTGTAACTATCAAGTACTTGAATCACCTGCTGATTACAGCCTTTCGTAAATTCGTCAAAGATAGTAGTATCTCCAATGAAACTACAAATTTACGAAATACAGAGAAGTGGCATTCTTTCTTTGGGTAGAGCAATGGTGAGATGCAACTATGATAATCCACGTAAATAACAAGCGTTTCGGGATTTTCTGAATTTCAATTACTCATTATTAGAGAATTTGAAATTAAGTAATTAAGCTGTTACCTTTTCTTTTTTCAGCTTTTGAATTTGCTTCTTCTTCAACGCAACTCCCATACCTAAAGCTGTTACCGAGCCTAAAATTGTGAAAGGTTCTGGTACATCTTGTGACTCAATAGTCATTGAGAAACTACCTGACTTTCCAGTAATTTCATTTGGAGTCACAATCCCTTTACTTAGAAATTGACCATTTTTGTAAAACGCTCCTAAGAAATTAAATTTTGCAGATGTAGTATTGAAATCTGTGTCTCTTGTTCTGGTAACACTAAATGAGTTATTGATTTGAAAAGTCAGACCAGGATCACCCAAAAATGTTAGGAACGGATTTGAGGAAGTGCCTGTATACTTTGCTTTAGTTTCTGCTCCATCTACTTGTATATTGGTAGGATTAGCGAGGTTAACAGAGGCTACATTAACCTTTGAATTTAATGCTAAACCCGAAAAAAGAGCACCACCGAAACTCTCAACTTTGCCATTGGAAAAAGAAATTGTATCTGTTGCTGGCGAATTTTGACCTCCATTGAGAAAATTAGAAGTTCCGACGATATTAATAAAAGCTGCTTGTGCTGGTGCTAATGTGCTACCTACAGCAAAGGTGCCGCAAGTTAAGGCTAATCCTAGCCCTATTGTTTTAAAAGCCATAATAGTCTCCATTCAAAAATGATTGGCATCAGGTTTTTGCCATCTGCAAAATGTCCTAATGAATTGCATACATTAGGCTCTTTTGAAGTTGGTAAACATTCATCTGCTGAGTTGTTATGCTGTGACCCAAATATATACAGAAAAGTTGCGTGGGTTTCCCGAATTTAGCAACCTTTTCAAGACAGATTTTGGATTGAAAGATTGAGATTTAAAAAATGGTAAAAGACCCTAATCTTAACGCCACTTGCTTCTGTTGGTATTTCCCTAAGACCAAAGTAGCTCAACTAAAAAACTTGTGTTGCAAAGTTATAAGCAAAGGTAGCTTCTGCTTAGACTTGCTGTAAAATCTATCATCCAAAATCCTGTCTTCCTGTCCCTGCTGTCAAGCGTGGGGGAAATCTCAAATTGAGAAGTTATTACTCAGCAATCACATGCAGATGCCCACCTGATTTTTGCATACCCTTCCATTATTTAAGTAAAAACTCGGACAGGCGTAAAGCCTTTGTAAAAACCATACATTTATCTGTGAATTTTGTATAAAGTATTGCATTTCAACATCAAGAACACTTTATCTAACCTAAAGGTAGATGACGGAAACATTTTATACTAGTAGTTGTATGGAGTCTAGGCTTTGGTATATCAATTTGAGATTGAAAACCTTTAACAGAAGGCTGTTTCAAACTTCTCAAGCCATACTAGCTACGACTATTTAATGTTACAGACTATTAACAAACTTCATCTTTTATCGTTGAAGCAGACTATTGAGAATGTAACCCGCTACAAAAGTATTTCTGAAATGCAATGCAGACATTCAAGGGTAAAATTTCACAATTTGGGTTATATCCTGGCAATAGATGTATAAAAGGTACCTTTGTCTTTGTTTTGATTACAAATAAGAGAGTTTTTAGTAATGCAAACACATAACTAGCTATAGAGCTATGTATTTGCTTGATAATTAAGAGTGCGATCGCACTCAAATTACAGCCTCAGCAATTGTTATACCAATTCAAATAATATTTGCGACAGATAAATTCTTTGTAGAGGCACGGCACCAATAAGATATTTGATATGCCAAAAGATTGTGGATGCCCTGCCCCTACCTACCCATCTGTTGCGTTCTTTTTTCAAAATGGTATTATCCATACCAGAAATTTAAAGGAAAAGTAAACCAAGACAAAACCTTTAAACTTTTCCTTAAAAACTTTATGTAGTTCTCATCGCGGCTATTTAGCTGTTCTCTACTCTCGTAATGAGTAACCGACACCACGCACCGTATGAATTAAGCGTTTTTCCTTATTTTCTTCTAATTTCAGGCGTAAATAGCGAATATAAACTTCAATAATATTAGAATCTCCCATAAAATCGTAACCCCAAACTTTCTCGAGAATTTGGTCTCTTGTAAACACCTGGCGGGGATGACTCATCAGATACTCTAACAAGTCAAATTCTTTGGCGGTTAATTCAATTGCGCGTTTACCGCGAAAGACTTGACGAGTGCGGCGGTTTAAACTTAAATCCTCAAACTGGGAAATATCCTCATCTGTTTCTTGGGTACGGCGGAGATGGGCGCGAATTCTCGCTAATAGTTCTTCAATGCTAAATGGTTTAACTACATAATCATCAGCACCAGCATCTAAACCAGCTACGCGATCGCTAACTTCGTCTTTGGCTGTCAACAAGATCACCGGCATTGAGTTACCAGTGGCGCGTAAACGACGACAGATTTCTAAACCCGTAAGCCCTGGTAGCATCCAATCAAGAATTGCTAAATCCGGCGACAAGTCTCTTGCCAAGGTCAAGCCGAGGATACCATCATTGGCTACGCTTACCTGATATCCTTCACTATTCAATTCCAATTCAACAAATCGCGCCAGCTTAACTTCATCTTCAACTAAAAGGATGTGCGCTGTCATATTTTTTCCTCAAGTAGCCTCATCGATGCAGGTAATGGGTAATTGGTGATTGGTAATTGCTGATTGGACTATTACTCAATTCTTTCCCTACAAAGGAAAGAGAAATATTGATGTATGAATTCTGGTGTAGGAAGTGATGTTAGCAGCATCTGGATTCCCACACTCTCAGCCGTTCATAATTTACTTTTATTGATAATCATGGATAATTTTGGGTTAATTAGGATATTTATACCAGGATTTTATCTATTAATATCCCTTAATCTAATTCAAGCTGCATCTTTCCCTATTTTTATACTTAGACAATTATATGATTATTTACAAATCAGGGTGAGAAAATCTCTCTCCTTAGCCCCTTTTACGCAGCTTGCTGCTTCTGCTTTGGCGAATATTACAAATTACGAATTATTAATTACTAGCTTGGCATAACACTAATATTTAGGTATGATAAATTTGTGGCACTTGCAGTTAAGGAAACAAGTGCAAACAAAAAAGTGCCCACACAAAATTTAACCCCATCCTCAATAAAGAAAAGGGCAACCAGTGGGACACAAGACAAATCACTCAAAACCAATACACAGCATTTTTAAGCCCAAAGGAATAAAGATTAATTTCTAGGCTGTGCGACTTTTATTAAGTAGAGATTTGTTTCGGTTTTATGTATTAATTTGTTTCATTAGCTATGTTGTTTTTCCATAGCATCCTGTAAGCATATCATTGCTTAGATAAGAGCCTGTTAGTACCTAGCAGGACTACAATCAGCAGTAATAGCTGGATTTGCCAAGGTGCTAATACCAAACTCAAAATAAAACAAATGAATCCAAATACACCAGCGATGTAGGCTATTTCATCAGTAGATTGTTTAACAAAATAGCCAGTTATCAAAGCGGTACATAGTGGAACCAAAAAAAACAAAGCCATTTTTCCTAACCTCTGAAATCAAAGGTGTAACGTTGATATAAACAGATTAAATCTGTTGGGATAATTTGGTTCATTTTACCTCTCTGTAGGATTACCTTACAACAGAGTATGTAAAATAATCATGTAAAAAATTCATATTTGATAATCTTCTGGTAAATTAGCTTAACGCTATTGTGCTGGCATCTGCCGAACGATATAGCATAATTACCTACAAAATTTAAGTTTTTGATTTAGACACTCAATGCTGAACATTCCTCAATTACTGGCAACTGAACTAGACCTTAAACTTTATCAGGTGCAAAATGCGCTGGAACTTTTAGCAGAGGGTGCAACAATCCCTTTTATCGCACGCTACCGAAAAGAGCGCACCGATGAAATGGATGAAGTTCAATTGCGTAATTTATCGGATAGGTATACATACTTAACAGAATTAGAAGAAAGAAAAGCGGTAATTCTAAATGCGATCGCCAATCAAGGTAAACTCACTGATGAACTAAAAGCGCAGATTACTTCTAGTTTACAAAAAACAGAACTTGAGGATTTATACTTACCATATAAACAAAAGCGACGCACCCGCGCTACTGTCGCCAGAGAGAAAGGTTTAGAACCGCTGGCAGAATTTATTAAATCATTGAATGTCAAAAATCCTGTGTCTGCTTCTTTAGAAACAGAAGCAGCTAAATATATTTCGGAAACTCAAGGCGTAAAATCTGCGGAAGAAGCGCTCAAAGGCGCATCTGATATTTTAGCGGAGGAAGTTGCCGAAAGAGCCGAATCAAGGGCATATATTCGGGATTACTTATTAGAATCGGGTGTATTTTCTTCGCGGATTAAAAATGAACATCCGGAGGGAACAACGAAATTTGAAATGTACCGCAACTATCAAGCTAAGGTGAAAAATATTGCACCTCATAATATCTTGGCTTTGTGTCGGGGTGAAGCCGAGGGAATATTAAATTTTGAAATCGCCTTTGATGAAGATGTGGTACTTTCCTATCTCGAATCTCAGGAAATTAAAACCAAAGTCCGCGCTATCCGTGATTTTTACCAAGGGATGATTAAAGATGCATTTAATCGCTTAATGAAAACTTCTTTAATGGGAGAAGTAATAGCCGAAAAGAAAGCCTACGCTGATTTTGAGTCGATTAAAACCTTTGAAACGAATTTACGGGAATTGCTATTATCTGCACCTGCGGGGATGAAACCAACTTTAGCAATTGATCCTGGGTTTAGAACTGGGTGTAAAGTAGCAGTAATTAACCAAACAGGCAAATTTTTGGAATATCAAGCCGTATTTCCCCATCAAGCAGCCGAACAACGGACTAAAGCTGCACAAACTATCAAAAATCTGATTGAAAAGTACAAAATTGAATTAATTGCTATTGGGAATGGTACAGCTTCCCGTGAGACTGAAGAGTTTGTCTCCCAAGTGCTGCAAACTTTAGAACGCAAACCGATTAAAGTTATGGTCAATGAATCGGGTGCATCTATATATTCTGCTAGTAAAGTGGCATTAGAAGAATTTCCCGATTTAGATGTTACCGTACGCGGTGCTATTAGCATCGGTCGGCGTTTGCAAGATCCCTTGGCGGAACTGGTGAAAATTGATCCCAAATCCATTGGTGTAGGACAATATCAGCACGATGTTGACCAAAAGTTGCTGAAGAAAAAGTTAGATGAAACTGTAGAAAGCTGCGTTAACTATGTCGGTGTAGACTTAAACACGGCTTCTAAGGAACTTTTAACCTTTGTCTCGGGAATTACCCCAGCCGTTGCCAATAATATTGTCACCTATCGCAACGAGAACGGAGCCTTTAAAAATCGCCGTCAATTGTTAAAAGTGCCAAAACTAGGGCCAAAAGCCTTTGAACAAGCAGCCGGGTTCCTGCGGATTCGCAACGGTGAAAACCCCTTGGATAATACAGCCGTGCATCCAGAAAGTTACTCTGTAGTAGAAGCGATCGCATCTGACCTCAACGTACCATTAAATCAGGTAACTCAAATCGCCGCTAAACTGCAAAAGGCTAACCTGAAAAAATACGTTACCGATACTGTAGGCGAACCAACCCTGCGCGACATCCTCGGCGAACTAGAAAAACCCGGTAGAGATCCTCGTGCTGAGTTTAAATATGCGACCTTCAAAGAAGGAATTACAGAAATCAAAGATTTACAAGAGGGAATGGAATTAGAAGGTATCATCACCAATGTCGCCAACTTTGGCGCATTTGTAGATATCGGCGTACATCAAGATGGCTTAGTCCACATCTCCCAACTGGCTGATAGATTTGTTGACGATCCCAAAAAGATTGTCAAAGTCGGACAAGTTGTGAAAGTTAGAGTACTAGAAGTCAATGAAAAATTGAAGCGAATTAGTTTGTCGATGAAAGCCGTAAGACAAAGCTAGTCGTAGGGTGCGTTGTCGCACAGCGCAACGCACCGCCAATTATTTAAGTTTAAGGGTTTAAGGTGCCATATTTTATTATTAAAGCAGCACAAGAGAGGATTTTCTGCCTCCAAGAGCCAAAATAACAGTATGGGGAATCACAGATGGCAGTTTATCAAGTTCGACTGATCAACTCGACAATAGGGTTAGACCGCACTATTCAAGTACCAGATGATCAATATATTCTCGACATAGCAGAAGACAATAGTATTCGCTTACCATCTGGTTGTAAGCAAGGCGAATGTTCTGCCTGTGTTGCCAAACTCATTAGTGGGGAAGTCGATCAAAGTGAGCAGAAATTTCTGCGTCCCCAGGAAATACAAGCTGGCTATATTGTTACCTGCGTGACTTATCCCACCTCTGATTGCACTCTCGAAACCCATCAAGAACAAGTTTTATATAAATCTTCGCTTTACTATAAGCAATAATTCTTTTAATTAAATATTTTGATATTTTTTTTGGTGTTTATTTATAAACTAAATACTGAGAGCTTCAGATATAAATTAATTGTCAGAATTTAAGTTTTTCTTTATAAATTAAATTATATATAATACTCCACCCTAATCAAAGATTTTAGCAGAAAACAATCAAATGATAAAATTACAGCCGAATTTTTCATCCAAACGATAGAACAAGAATCTATCCTCTTATTGATGTACCAACAGCTTGATTAGTACATGATAGTGACATGAAGTTCACACGCTCAATCAACTGTTTCTGAGGTAAAAACAATGTTAGGGCCATTTTTAACAGCAATAGCAACAGCTTTGAGTCTATTAATAGTAGATTTAGTTGTACCAGGCGTTAATATTGCTAATTTTCCCGCTGCAATCATTGCAGCATTAGTGATTGGTTTGATTAATGGCTCAGTCAAGCCAGTACTTTCTACCTTATCTATGCCGCTTAATTTCTTAAGCTTTGGTGCTTTTTCGCTAGTAGTTAACGGCATTTGTTTCGCTATAGCAGCAGCCTTAGTTCCTGGCTTTTCTGCTCACGGAATTCTCGCTTTTATTTTGGGGCCAGTAATTCTATCTTTTGCTAACACCTTCATTAACAACTACTTTGCAGAAAAGAACCTGGCTTTGGGTAGTGGAACTGCAAATAACAAGGGAGAATTACCTTCCAGCTAATAAGTCGTTACAGTAGAAATACTACTGCTCTAATACTTCGCTATCAATTAGCAGTTGTCGAATTAATTTAATTCCGTAAGTAGATTTAATAATTCGATGACAATCGTAGAAATGCAAGTAACCCACATCAAACATTAGAATCAAACCCATGAAATTAACACGCTTACTTCTTGGTCTGTTGTTACCCCCTGTAGGAGTTTTTCTAGAAGTTGGTATTGGCCCAACTCTGCTCATTAACATCTTGCTCACATTGCTAGGTTGGCTTCCCGGTAGTATTCATGCAGTTTGGGTGATTGCCAAGCATAATGAGCAATTTAACAGACAGGATGGCATCTACTAACAACGCTAAATTGGTAATGAGTATTAACTAATTCTCGACAAGTAATTACCATTACCAATTTACATATCCATTATTCAAAATGACACTGGTTAAATTAACTTTGTAGTTAAACACAGTTCAGCCAGAAATAAAAGCTCCTATTTAGAACAGTCATCAATTCCCAAATCAAAGCCTTTTTAAATTGTGACTTTTAATTTTTGATTTTCGGGCTACGGTATCAGGGTTTCATCGAATTTCTCCTCTCAATCAAAGTATAATAGGGTGGCAGTCCCCACCCTATTTTTTTGTTTATCTAATTTCAATTAAACAAAAGTTGTTGCCCAGAACCCCGCCTTTTTGAAAAAGTCGGGGTTCTGTTATATGTCAATACGCTTGGGTTAAGAAAATTGGCGTTGCTGATTGATGGGATGATTTGTGTCTCACGCATTCGACGTTCGCGCAGCGTCTCGTAGAGAAGTCGTTCTCGCAGAGTAGGCGCAAAGTTGCAAACAATAGACTTTTAGCTTTTTCCAGAAGTCTGAATTCATCCCGCAAATATGCAACGCCAGAAAATTAATTGATCACAAAACCAAAAACTAATTACTCAACAACAAAACCGAACAATAATTTTGGAGGGGGTTTGGGGGACGCAACCGTCACCCAATCGGGGGTTTGGGGGAGAATCCCCCAATTTATCTGGCTTTTGTAATTAAGTGACAAATCAATCACTAATGAGCTTAACCCAAGCGTATTGCGTTATATGTAGTGAACTGACACAGCTTAGATAATGCAGTGCATTACTAAAATTTTTTCCACACATAAAACAATATCCCCAACTTATTTAATAAGCCAGGGATATTTATCTATTATGGAAAACAAGCAAAGGTATTAAGCAGGGGGGAGTTTGTGCTTATCAGCAGTATTATCTTTGTCCTTAAATAATTCCGCCGCCGCTAGCAGCAACTCTCTTAAAGCCTGTTTTAGCTGACGTTCCTTCTTCGCGATCGCACTTCCAGCTTCGCCCAGTTTATCATCGAGCTGCGATCGCTTCTGTTCGACTTGAGTAGCAATATTTTCTGCTTGGGGACGAGCTTGATTATACCAATGCTTTGCGTCTTCCAAGTAATCTTTCACTTCTTCTGAGCGTCCGCCGTAGCGTGCAGCTAAATTAGCTCTCACAATAGCCAGTTGTGCTTGCAGTTGAGCATAGCGCTTCTTGAGCAAAGCTGCTTCTTCACTATCTTTAATCCCATCAATGACAGAATCAAGGACGGTTTTTGTACTAGTAGAAGTTTCCTTACCAGTCTCTTCAATCTCAGCCAAAATTACATCAACATCTTTTTGCAGTTGTTCTTCTTCACTATCTAGTTGAGACTGTAGCTTTTTAATTTCTGTCTGGGTTTTAGCGATGTTTTCATGTCTGCTGCTATTAACGCCTTCCAATACACCTTCAATAGAAGCTGTCACTTCTTCTTTGATTTCACTACCTCTTTCTTGGAAAGTTTCAATGACAGCCGAAAGCGCATCTTTGACAATAGTACGCAGTTCTATAGAACCAGCCTTAAACTCAGAACTTACTTGAGAAACTGCGGCTTTAACAATTTCTCTAATGCGATCGCTTCTTAGCTGTCCAGTTTCTTTAACTTGTTGCAAGTCTGCTTGAATTTTCTCTTTGATATTGTTAGGCATTTTCCACTCTAGGTATTTAGCTAATTTGGATAAAATTTTGTAGATATCATCCTCTATTCACATTATGGTGTAGCCTTTTGCAGTCGGGCACTTCCTTTAGACAGAAAATGACTGTATTTTTCACAAATTCCCTTTTGTGAGATGATTAATATCTGTTGATACGCAAATAAAGTTCTTATGTGGAAAGTAAATGTCACTTGTTCTGGTCAAGCATGGAAAATCTATGGTAGTGAATTTAAAGCACTAGCAGATAAATATTCTGGTGATTGCATTACTTCTAAAAAAATGCCAGATGGTCAGCGCATTATGGTATACAAAATTGAGGATGTGAGCGACGCTGAGTCTTTTGTAGAAGAATGTCAGCAGTTTGTTGGCTTTAGTTCAGACTTTGAATCTTTATAAAATGCCAGTTGATATATAAGTAAAAAATGATGTTGATTATATGAAAAAGCAATTAAACAAACTCATCAAGTTGCTATTGATTACTTGTTTGAGCTTGACAAGTATTTTCACATCCTCTGCTTATGCAGCAGATTTAGTTAATGGCGCACAAATATTCGAGGTTCATTGTGTGGGGTGTCATATTAACGGTGGTAATATCGTTAGGCGTGGTAAGACTTTAAAGAAAAAAGCTCTCAAGAAATATGGTATGGATTCTCTAGAGGCAATATCATCCATTGTTACCAATGGTAAAAATAATATGTCAGCTTATAAAGACCGCCTCACCCCAGAGCAAATACAAGATGTTGCTGCTTACGTTTTAGAACAATCTGCAAAAGACTGGCGTTAATTTATAATTCATCTTTCTCAAGTGACCTCAGAAAACAAGGATACAATCCCATAAATTCATTTAGGGAAAAACGTGAAACAGCATTAATTAAAACCCCCGGATTTATCCGTAATGTCTTTAATTTTGAATTTTGAATTTTGAATTTGGAGCGAAGCGACGTGACTCTACCAACAACAAGCTATCTGCAATTTACCCCTAATTTAAATATCTGTCGCATCCTAAATGGAATGTGGCAAGTTTCTGGTGGACATGGACGCATAAATCCCAAATTCGCTATTGCAACTATGTTTAAATATATAGATGCAGGCTTTACTACTTGGGATTTAGCAGATCATTATGGCCCCGCCGAAGATTTAATTGGAGAATTCCGCCGACAAATTATTGCTACTCGTGGTAAAGAAGCTTTAGCTAACATCCAAGCCTTCACAAAGTGGGTGCCTCGTCCTGGTAAGATGACCAAAAAAATCGTCGAGGACAATATTAATATTTCCCTCCGGCGGATGGATGTGGAGTCATTAGATTTAATGCAGTTTCATTGGTGGGAATATCAAGATAAAAACTACCTCGATGCACTCAAATATATGGCAGAACTGCAAACTGAGGGCAAAATTAAGCATTTAGCTTTAACTAACTTTGATACTGAACACCTGCAAATTATAGTGGAAGCAGGGATCAAAATAGTTTCTAACCAAGTACAATTTTCTTTAGTTGACCGTCGCCCGGAAGTAAATATGATAGAGTTTTGTCAACAGCACGATATCAAATTATTTACTTACGGCACAGTTTGCGGTGGCTGGCTGTCAGAAAAGTATTTAGGTAAAACAGAACCCCGAGGATTTGATCTAACCACAGTTAGCTTGAAAAAATATAAAAATATGATTGATGCTTGGGGTGGTTGGCAATTATTTCAAGAGTTACTTACGACTCTGAAATCTATTGCTGATAAACACAAAGTCAGTATTTCTAATGTGGCAGTACGCTATATCTTAGATAAGCCATCTGTCGGAGGTGTGATTGTTGGTGCGAGGCTGGGCATATCTGAGCATATAGAAGATAACGCCAAAGTATTTAGTTTCAACTTAGATGAGGAAGATTTAAATAAGATAGATGCAGTGTCTAGCCAGTCACGGGATTTATATCAGTTAATTGGCGATTGTGGTGATGAATATCGACGATAACAAATAACTATACCTCTGGCAAAAGTGCTTTTTGCCAGAGGTGGGAAAAGGGAAAAGGTTAAAGGGGAAGGGGAAGATACACAACTTTTCCCCATATTCCAGACTTCTGCAAGAAGTCTACTAACTTGTCTCTGCATTCTTTGCTTCGTCAAAGACATTTTTGCAGGGTAGGTGCAGAGAGGGAATTTATGAGTGATTAGTTAATAACTAACCACTCATGACTGATGAAAAATTTCAAACTATACGTCTTTAGTTTGGGTTTCTGTGTGTTCTTTTAACCGAGATACGACGTTATAGTCACCACGACCTGGAGGGGTCATAGCTTCAATAGAACCTTCGGTTGGGCCGCCAATTGCCTTCCATGCACCAAGTCCGCCCTTTAGCTGAGATACATGCTTAAACCCAGCAGAACGCAGAGATTGTGCAGCTTGAGCACTTTGTTCTTCATTAGCACCGTAAACATAAATATCACGGCTTTTATCTATAGATGATGCAGCTCTTTCTACAACTTCATCTGTGGGCATTGGCATTGCACCCAAGATGTGACCTTCATTAAAAGATTCGCGATCGCGCACATCTAGTATTGTAAAAGCAGGTTCGCCCCATTCCAAACGAGCTTTAACAACATGAGCATCAGATTGTGGTTCAATGGGTGGCTGTTCGGGAATGATATTATCTACTAAATTGTTAGCCATAATTGTCTCTTGCTGATTACGTTAACAGCAATTTATCTAAAAAAATACTTTAATTTTCTCTTTCCCTGGTATGAAGATTATCAAACTCTCTCTTGAGATAGACTAGTACAAAAAAGCTAAAGTCTAAAGTCGGAATTATGAAATAAACAAAGTATTATATTTATCCTCACAGTAATTTGTCACAGCTAATTTATTTATGTAGTGGTTTTTTAGTAATGCTGTGAATTTAAACTTCAAAACTATAAATTGAATTATGTATCAACAGTAAGTATTTCCTCAGTCGAGAATAAATGCCTTCAATTTATTAGTTTTTTGGTTTCATGTATCTGCAATCTATTATCAAAAACTAGTGTATTTATAGAAAAAATATATAAACATAATTAGCCTATTTACCTAACTCCATAATTGGAATTGACCTCAAGTTTTAACTAGGATATTTCAAAAATGTATTATAAAACACTTATACAAGTAACAAGTATTATTTAAAATGATACGGGATGAATTTTAATAACTACTAAATTGAAATGTATAAATGAGTAAGCTAAGTCAAATAAATTACAAATTGCATAAGTGAATTCAGGCTTGCTGTTTCTGATGATTTCAAGAATCAATAATATTGTCAAAAATATTACGTTAGCTTCAATTAACATTAACCAATAATTATCAGATTTTCTAGGTATTTGAGAGCTTGCTCATGATTTATTTCTGAGTATGAAGTTCACTGACTGGTAATTAAAAATATCACAAGCTCGGCAGAAATCTTTCTTTGTAGGATAATAATTATGGTCAAGTACTTCACTAGATATCATAAAAAGTTAATTGCGGTCAAATCAAGTACTATAATGACAATGTTTGGTGAGCAACCGCTACCTGACGGAAAGCCATAAGTATATACGTAAGCATCTGAGGTTAGGATGGGAATAATTTCAGCACTACACAATTTATTTCGGGTGCAAATAATCTCTGAGGGTAGCATTTCACAAAGTAGCGATCGCATATCAAATCGCCACATAGACAATAGACTATAAATGATGGGCTAGAAAGTTATGGTGATGGTTCCTGCTACTAATCCCAAAGTTCTTGTTGTAGATGACGACTACGGTGTCCGAACTCTCATATATCGCTTTTTAAGTCGAAAATATCATATTGAGTCGGCAGCAGATGGTAAGACTGCTTTAAATTTATTCGATCAATTTCAACCAGATTTAGTTATCCTCGATTGGAATTTACCAGACAGCACAGGCTATACCCTTTGCCAGGAAATGCAACGGCGCACTAACGTTTTAGTGATGATACTAAGTAGCCGAACTGACGAAGCTGATAAAATTAAAATCTTGGCTGCAGGTGCTGATGATTTTATGTCCAAACCCTTTAGCCTAGCTGAAGTAGAAGTCCGAGTCCAAGCTTTGTTGCGGCGTATGCGTACAGTCAACACCTCACCAGCACAACGCCTCGTCTTTCAACAGTTAGCAATTAATCCTGATGGGCGAGAGGTAACACTTAACGATAAACCTCTATCATTAACTGCCCTAGAATTTAATATTTTACATTTTTTGGCTAGCCACCCAGGTCAAGCTTGGAGTCGTCCTCAGCTCATCCAGAAAATTTGGGGTTGCGATTATGTGGGAGATGGAAGAGTAGTTGATGTACATATTGGTCAACTCCGCAAAAAAATGGAAGTTGATACCACTATCCCCGAATTTATTAAAACTGTTCGGGGTTATGGTTATAAGTTTGAGCCACCAGAAAAACCTACAGAATAGAAATTCACCAATCCTCAAACCCTTCTCTAATAACGACGTACTCGCATTTTCATAATTGCTAATTCAAAATTGCAAAATTCATCGCCCAATCACCAATCAAGAAGATGGAATTAGTTTCATTTCACGTTTTCTCTTGTTCATCAATTAATTTCAGGCCAAATCATAGCTAAAGCTGCTTGAGATTTTAGAGATGAAATTTCGCACAAAAGGGCACAAGCCCTTATTTTTTTGCAAATTGGCAAAATCCAAAATTTAGGTATGAGTATTGTTTCCTTCACAAAAAGACATAATTAGGTAAAATTAGTTAAAGCAATTTTGCATCTGTAAATCTAGGCATCAGCAAAACCATGCATCTGAAAATCAGTGCATCTCGATTTCCCTTAGCTTACTTACTACTCATTGCTCCCTTTTTCTTATGGGGTACGGCAATGGTAGCAATGAAAGGAGTGATACCCCATACCACACCACTATTTATGGCAGGAGTGCGCTTGCTACCAGCTGGGATATTAATTCTCGTAGCAGCAGCGTTGATGGGTAGATCCCAACCCAAGGGATGGGGTGCATGGTTATGGATTACCTTATTTGCTTTAATCGATGGAACTCTTTTTCAAGGGTTTTTGGCAGAGGGACTAGTGAGAACTAGCGCCGGATTGGGATCTGTGATGATTGATTCTCAACCCTTGGCTGTAGCTTTACTGTCGTTGTGGCTATTTCAAGAACGGATTGGTTTTTGGGGATGGCTGGGGTTAGGATTGGGAGTTTCTGGTATCAGTTTAATTGGCTTGCCCGATGAGTTGATTTTCCATCTTCTGGGTTCTGGTGTAAATGTCACAATCGGTAATTGGCAACAGTTATTTGCTAGCGGTGAGTGGTTAATGTTGCTAGCTGCGTTATCAATGGCGGTAGGAACAGTATTGATTCGGTTTGTCTGTCGCTATGCAGATCCCGTAGTAGCTACAGGATGGCACATGATTATCGGTGGATTGCCATTATGGGGGGTGTCATCAGTTGTAGAATCCCAGCAATGGCAAAATCTTGCTACATCCGATTGGCTGGCATTGGGTTATGCCACAATATTTGGTAGTGCGATCGCTTACGGATTATTTTTCTACTTCGCTTCTAGTGGTAATCTCACCAGTCTCAGTTCTCTTACCTTCCTAACACCAATTTTTGCGCTACTTTTTGGTAATCTCTTCCTCTCAGAAGTCCTCAGTCCCTTACAGTGGATGGGAGTTTTCTTAACTTTAATTAGTATTTATCTCATCAACCAGCGCGATAATTTAGCAGTCAGCAAAAAAGTTACTCTGGCTGAAGCAACAGCAAATCAGCAACCTATTTTAGAAGCATCTAATGCTCAGAAACTTAGCCCTGTTACTTTAGCCGTGAGAGAATCTGAGCCAGAAGTTTTACCCTAAAGTTCATAGAAAGCGGCGGGAAACTTCATCCCCTTGTGAGTAGAGAGGAATAGCTGCTCCGCCACTTAGGGCATTGGGCATTGGGAACTTCTTGCCCATGATGCCCCATTCCCTATGTCCAGAAACTCCAACCTCAAGGGGATGGAGTTTTTATGGTTAATAATCAGCAGATTTTAGCGAATTTTGTATTTTAATTCGTAAATACGCAGTAATTTGTAGCCACACATCCTCAAGAACTGCTGCAAGAATTAAACTTGAGAATTGACTCGATATACTAGATAGGTGGTACAAAAGTATTATTAGTAGCCAAAGTATAAAAGTAGTTAAAGATTTGACCCTTGGGCTTTAACTCTTGACTCTTTCCTGTTGACTGCTGATACACTTATTTAGCAAAACACTTCGATAGCCTAAAACGATGAAAGCATCTGCTAAGTTCGACTTTGAGGACGAGAAATTTAATGCACCGCCTTCTCAAGTCATCCCCTGGTGTCAGATGATTAATCCTCGGTATGGCACAGATGGTATTCAATCTTACGGTTTGGCGATTAAGCTCGATAATGCCCAAGCTGTAGGCTTTCAGCCAGACGATAATTGGCAACAGGTAGAGCATGAATTTAGCTCTGGAGTGGAAACTATATTTATCACTCCTACCCCCAATTTAGTAATTGTGCGACGGGGGCCATTGTCTGTCAAAGACCGGGAAACAGGTCTGAAGTTGGGTACACTTAAAGAGAATTATGATGCTTTTTTAGCAGATAAACTTAAATTTAAAACTTTTACTCGCTACCTAATTTTTATAGTAGGTGAGGATAAAAAATTCCTACATGACACACCATTACAATTAACTCTTAATGGTGCAGCTGGGGCAAGTTTTGCTAAAACTTACTGTGAATATCAACAAGGTAAAGTTGTAAGTGGTTTTGTGGCTGAATTAGAAAAGGCTTATGCTGGTTACAGAAAGCAACCCCTAACGCCAAAAGGCCCGTTATTCCACGCTCACGGTATTTTTTCGCCGATAATTGAATGTGAAGAAAGAGGCATTGAACCAAATACAGTCCTGGTGGCTTCTACTGTAGATTTTAAACATCCAACAATTGGGACATTAACACAATATTTAATAGCTTCCGATTCGCCTGAGTCTGCAATAATTTGCAAGTCTTTTGAAGACCACAAAGAGTTTGGTAAGGAAGCTGTGAAAATAGAAACACCTAAGGTAGAGATGGCAGGTGTTTCTAGTTCTTATATTTACGCGGATGAGGATGATTTTGGTTATCCGCCGTATTAGGGATTGGGGACTGGGGATTGGGGATTGGGGACTGGGGACTGGGGATTGGGGGCTGGGAGACAAATTTCTATTACCCATGCCCAATGCCCCATGCCCAATGCCCCATGCCCAATATCTATTCTTTTAAAAGTAAATAATATAATGAGCCGTTACCGCCTGTGATACCGGCGCGATCGCCTGCTAATTTGCCAGTTCCCATGAAATAATCTACCCTTCCTGGGCCTTTGATGGCGCTACCTGTGTCTTGATCTAGGACAAAGCGGTTAACTCTACGATATTCTAAGCTACCTGAGTTATTAGGATAAGGAATAGAAGCAGTAATCAAGGCTAGCGCGCCTGGAGGCATCAGGGATTTATCGGTAGCAATGGAACGTTCTGCTGTCACGGGGACATTAATACTACCTGTGGCTGCACCACCACTAGTTTCTTTAAAGAAGACAAATCGCTCCCAGCGAGGCAGATAATTACTCAATTCTTGGGGATTTTGATTAAAAAACTGGATTAAACGCGGCATAGTTAATCCATCAAGGGGCAATTTGCCATCTTTTGCCAGTTCTCTACCAATACTTGTCCAAGGGTAATCTGTGCCACCTGCATAACCAATAGAGGTTTTTTTACCATCAGCTAATTGAATTTGGGCAGAACCTTGGATATGAACCATGTATGCATCGAGGCGATCGCGGAACCACAAAAGTTCTAAACCTTTTAACTGGCTTTTATCGCCAAGTAATCCGTCTTTTCCTTCTAAATCAATTCTTTTTGGGTGGGGTTTAGCCCATTTATCAAAATCAGGTGGTAGACGATAAAGGGGATACTTGTATTCAGCAGTTTTGACGCGGCTAGCTTGATAAACAGGCTCGTAGTAAGCAGTAAATTTAACAGTACCCTTGCCGTCATTCCCTATAGATTGGTACAAGGTAAACTCTCGCTGCACAGCAGCTTGCAGTTGCGCTGGTGACTTAGATTTAACCACCAACTGACGGAAGCGAATTAAACTCCGACGTACCCGATCTAAGGTAATTTCTTTAATTGGATATTGTTGATAAGCAGCGATCGCCTTATCTTTTTCTAAATAACTTAAGCTGTTATCAATGGCTGCTAACAGCGCTTTGCGATCGCCGCGTTTCACCCTGCTACCCCAAATTTGCTCATCCCAACCCAAACAAGCAGAGCTAGGGGTACAATTGCTTTCTAAGTCTATCGGTTTAAGTGGTGGTTCAATTTCGGGAGTGATTGGCGGTACTGGGATGGGTATCGCTGGCGGAGTCTGTTCTGGCGGTGGGTAAATAGGAATCTGAGCCACAGCTGACCAAAATGTATTTAAAAATGTAATTCCTAGACTTAAAGAAAGCAAAGCAAGGGTTTTTCTGTTCATTTAGCTAAATCTTTCAACACTAGAACTAAAAATTGGTTCTACTCGAATTGCGACAACCCGAGATGGGCGTACTACCATATACTCCCCTTGAATATTCTTGATCGGCACGCTAATAAAGTCATTAGAGGCTGCCTTGGGAACAAGTTCGCCACTATACCACTTCTGGAACTCTTGAATCGTAGGGAAACGTACTTCTTCGCGGTGACCACTTTCTAATAGAAGATGTACTGCGTATTCATTCGGTGTTCTAGGCATAAAGTTGAATCATTTGAAACACATTCAACCCATTGTTAACTACCTCACCCCAGAATGAAAAGGGGAACTATACGGTAGCAAGCAAAGCTGTCTGGAAGAGTTTTAAGTTAATAACTCACCTCTCAGCGAAACAGTTTTGAGTGTTGAGTCATGAGTGCTGAGTAAAAAACTAAAATTAATTGCACTCCTGAACAGTCTTCACTATTAACTTGTTCTTCCGCCCATGACGCTAGTTTACCTGAATCCAGTTCCCAACAAATTCTTCAGGAAAAAATCTGGTGATGGGATTGATATTTTGAGTTGTGCGGTTAATATTTGCTCAAGGGTCAAAGAGACGCGATTAATCGCGTCTGTACTCAAAAGTCAAAAATTTTCCCTTCAGGGAAAGCAAGTCTCCCGCAGTGCTGGTCTGACTTTGTCTCCCTTCCAACTCCCAATCACGGCTTGACATTAGATGGTTTAGCTGTGGAAACACCGCGAATTTAAAAATGGTGGTATGGGACAGTCTAAGGTCATGGCGATCGCTCTCAGCAAATCGGCTGCTGGTGGTATTACTTTGTTATCTATTAAGACAGTGTGAGCGCAAGCATCTACAATACCTTGACCTCAACAGGCTGAATTTGGTGCAACCATGTAATTTGTCGTTCTTGTCTCTGGGGATTTTCTGTGTCTAAAGCGATCGCAGATTACACTGATCCCACCGATAACCATGAATCCTAGGACAAAAGCCCAGATATTTTTTCATCCGCTCATCTCGATTCAATGAAATTATTGAGCAGATACATATTCATTTCTACAAAAAATTAAAAAATATATAAATTATCTCAGTAGTTACTCTTAAAAAAACAGAATAAGTAGTGAAATTACTTATAAATCAATAATTAAAAAAGCTGGTTTTGGTTTCTTAATGAAGATTGAATTAACACCATTTATTTTAATAAAGTGTATGCCATAATCTATTTAGAGACTATATTAATGTTATTAAAATCATCAACATTAGATATACATGAAAATATTTTAATAGTAACTAAAAAAATAATTTCTTAATTAAGAGTATTTATATCTTCGAGCAATAAATAGCTAAAGCTGCTTGACATCAATCAAATGATTAGATGTTAAGAAAAACAGCATTCATACAAAGGGAATGTAGTACTAATTAAGGATCATTAATTCAACTAGGAAATATGTCTGTACAAAACAACAATTTAAAATATTTACAATCTCATTCATCGATAGTGTCCCTACTGGATTTTATTTGTCAACAATATCCAGACCAAGTTGCATTAGTGCTGGAAGAGCAACAGTTGACTTATGGGGAGTTATATCAGAGAGCAGAACACTTGTATCAATATTTGACAGCCAAAAATTGGTTAACATCTAACAGTTTGATTGGACTCTGTATAGAACCTTCTTTTGAAATGGTTATTGCTATCTATGCAGTTTTAAAAGCAGGTGCAGCTTTTGTTCCCCTTGATCCAGATTTACCTCGTCAGAGGCTCAGTTATATGATTGTTGATGCAAAACTAAATACTGTTTTGACACAACAAAAGTTTGCTTTTGATATTGAGCCCGCATTACGCCAGAGTGGTATTGATGGGAATATATGTTTTTTAGATACACCTTCTGTCTGGCAGGAATCAACTCTACCTCTCGTCACACCTCAATTAGTAGAAGCAGAGCAACTAGCTTACATTATTTATACTTCTGGATCTACTGGTGTACCTAAAGGAGTAATGTTGACCCATCAGGGTTTACTAAATTTAGCATTGGCAAGCTGTAGTACTTTTGAGATTAAACCAGGGTTACGTTTACTTCAGTTTGCCTCAATTAGCTTTGATGCTGCGATTTGGGAAGTAGTCACAGCCTTATGTGGTGGAGCAACTTTGGTTCTGGGTGCAAGAGAGCAAATGCTTCCTGGAAAACCGTTGGCAAATTTTATTGCTAGACAAAAAATAAATTGGGCGATGCTACCACCTTCTGTACTATCAACGCTCACTCAGTTTCGGGATCAGTTGCCTTATTTACAAACAGTGGTAGTAGGTGGTGAAGCTTGTCCCACATCACTTGCTAAGGCATGGGTTTCACCTTTGTTAGGCAAAATCAATACAATACTCAACAAGACTTGCCCAGCATCACTTGCTCAATCATGGATTTCACCTCATACCCGCTTTTTCAATGCTTATGGGCCAACAGAAATTACAGTTTGTTGCACAATTTACGAGTTTCAGCCCCAGGATATTAATTTACCCATTGGTTACGCATTACCGAATGTAGAACTCTACATTCTTGATGAAGAACTAAAACTTTGTAATAGAGGTGAAAAAGGCGAGTTATATGTAGGTGGTGTAGGAGTAGCTAAAGGCTACCTCCACAAACCAGATATCACAAATGTTTCTTTTATAGATAACCCCTTTGGTTTAGGCAAGATATATAAAACTGGTGATATCGTTTATGAAGATCCTGATCATCTGGGGCTACTACATTATGCTGGTAGAACTGATAATCAAGTCAAAATAAGAGGCAAGCGGATAGAATTAGAAGCTATTGAAATGGTACTTGCCCAACACCCTGGTGTACAGGCAAACACAGTGAAAGCAATTAAAACTGTACAAATAGAAACTAGCAATATACCAGGAAACTATGGGATTTCAATGCTTGTTGCCTATATCGTTCCTAAAACTGGAGAGTTTTTGACTGACAAGCATCTACAAAGATTTGCTGCGGAACAACTACCAGATTATATGGTACCTGCTCGGTTTATTTTCATTGATGAATTGCCTTTGCTACCTAACCGCAGTAAAGTAGACCGTAATGCTTTACCAGAACTACCACAAACACCATATTTTATCGCTAATACTATAGATAACGCTGTTAAAATTGCTGCGATTTTTGATCAAGCTTTACAGCTACCTACTGGTAGTTGTACTCCTGACACTAATTTCTTTCATATAGGTGGCAACTCACTCTGTATAGCCCATGTATTATATGCGATTGATCGTGATTTTAGTGTATCTCTTCCTTCTCGCTTAATTTATGAATATCCTACTCCATCTGATTTAGCAAAACTGTTAGAAAAATATAAACTCAAAATTAACAATATAGCTGATGAGCAACAGATTGACTTACAAGTAGAAGCTAAACTTTCTCCACAATTAAATACATCTGTTTGGCAACAGACACCACAAAATAAATATGATTGTGCATTAATTACAGGTGCAACAGGTTTTCTAGGAGCACACCTGTTACATGAACTGCTGCAAAAAGGTAAATATCAAAAAATTTACTGTATAGTGCGAGCTGAAAGCGATACAGTTGCAATGACAAAGCTCCTTGCCACCTTTGTGAAGTATCAGTTGCCAACAGCAGAGTTGTCACAAGTATATGCGATCGCTGGAGATATCGAGCAGCCACAATTGCAACTACCATCAGTGGTATTTGACAAACTAGGCGAAGAAGTTGATCAAATCTATCATGTAGCTGCTGACACTAATTACATCAAACCTTATTCAGCAATTAAAAAGCCAAATGTCAATGGTACTGCTAACATAATTGCCTTAGCAGCCCACCATCGCCACAAAACATTGCATTACTTATCAACTCTCGCTGTCTATGGATCATTAACTTCATTACTAGGTATTAATGAAGTTACTGAAGATTTTGATATTGATATCAGCGCACCAATTATGTCCGTAGAATGTGGCTATATACGGTCAAAATGGGTTGCTGAACGTATGGTAAAAACCGCAAGAGAACAAGGATTAGCCGTCTCTATTTACCGTCCTGGTTTTATTTCTGGACATAGGCAAACAGGCTTTGCTAACCTCAATGATACATTCTACCGCTTTATTAGAGGTTGCATTCAGATGGGTATGTACCCAGATTGGCCCGAAAAATACTGGACTCCCGTACCTGTTGACTATGTTGCTGCTTTGATAGCCTCTGTTTCCCTAGATCCAAAGCGGACAGGTGGTAATTACAATATTGTTGTCCCTCGGGAAAATGAAATAAGTAATGTAGAGATATTTGAGTTCATTCACGAGTTAGGCTATCCTTTACAAAAAATTTCACCCAAAAACTGGTTGAATGCGCTCTCCACTTTAACACCTGTTAATTCCTTGTATCCTTTGACTTCCTTCTTCCAAGAAAAAGTGTACCAGAACCGCAGCACTATTCTGGAAGTACATCATCGAACTCTGATATTAAAAGTAGATGATACGTTGAATGCCATAAAGGATTATGGCATCCAGTGCCCAACAATAGACAGAGCTTTGATTTATAAATACATGCCTAGCTTTGTGGCCGACACCTCTACAGAAGCCATCAAGGTTCATACACCATTTATAGAAGTTCCTTAGCTTCATTGTATTGGTGTGTTATAGCCTTCTCAAGACTAATATGAGGTTTTAAGAAGGCTCGATATTGCAGTATATAGTTCATAAATTTTTTTACTAGGTTATAGCTAATTGGGGGTAGGACAAAATACGTTCAAAATTACCCACGTTGTAAAGTTCTGTAATGTAGAATCTCAAAACCTTTGATTATTCGAGATTTCAACATCCAACTTCAGTATGTCTTCAGACTAAAACATTCCCAAAAATGATTGCTTATGGGCAAGTTGCAGAAACGGAAAGTGGCAAAGAGGTGATTTTAGCGTCCAAATGGGAATTCTAAACTTATACCGTTTCTGTGTGAAACTGCGCTAAATTGTCTTAATCTCTTATTTTCTGGTGTAATTGGTGCTGTTGGTGGCTGGTTTTTTTGTAGGCCAGCCTTCATACAAAATTGGTCTGATAAAAACTTACTAAGAAGGGTATTGTAATGCTGACATTTTCTTTTATGCAAAATTACGAAATCAACGAAACTCTCTATGAAGGAGATGACACAGTTATTTATCGTGCAAAATCAGAAATCGACAAACAATCTGTTATCTTAAAAATTCTCAAAGCACAGTATCCATCCTTAGATGCAATTATCAATTTAAAACATGAATACAAAATTACAGAGAATCTTAATTTAGAAAATGTTGTCAAAGTTTTGAGGCTAGAAAACCACGAAAATCGATTAGCACTGGTATTTGAAGATTTTGGGGGACAATCACTTAAACAACTACTTAGCACTAGGAAATTAGAGCTAGATAGTTTTATGAATATTGCATTTCAAATGACACAAGCTCTAGTGTCAGTACATAGTTATCATATCATTCACAAAGACATTAAACCAGGCAATATTATTATTAATCCGGAAACAGGTGTTGTCAAACTTACAGATTTCAGTATAGCCTCACAACTCAATAAAGAAACACCACAATTAGCTAATCCCAAGCAATTAGAAGGTACTTTGGCTTATATGTCTCCAGAACAAACTGGGAGAATGAATCGTACTCTCGACTACCGAAGTGACTTTTATTCTCTGGGTATTACCTTTTATGAAATGCTGACGGGAAAACTACCTTTTGAAAGTGATGACCCCTTAGAATTAATCTACTGCCATATTGCCAAAGAGCCTGTAGAGATTAAGGAATTAAATCCAGAAGTTCCGAATACCATTGCGGCGATTGTTGGGAAACTAATTGCAAAAAATGCTGAAGATCGTTATCAAACAGCAAAAGGACTTTTAGCGGACTTAGAAATTTGTTGGAAAGATTTAAAAACAACAGGCAAAATCATTGAATTTACCCCTGGTCGTTTAGATGTTTTGAGTCAGTTGCTGATTCCTCAAAAACTTTATGGAAGAGATTCTCAAATCAATTCTCTTTTGGAGTCTTTTGAACGAGTTAGTCAGGGAAGTTGCGAACTTATATTGGTTTCCGGTTATTCAGGAATTGGGAAATCTTCTGTTGTTAACGAAGTCAATAAACCTATTACTCGCGCTCAAGGTTTCTTTATTAGTGGGAAGTTTGACCAATTTCAACGTAATATGCCCTATGCATCCCTGATTCAAGCTTTTAGTGGATTAATCAGGCAACTCTTGACTGAAAATATCACTAAACTTGAAGAATGGCGTAGTAAGATTTTAGCGGCTGTAGGCTTTAATGGGCAAGTTATTATTGATGTAATTCCTGAATTAGAATTGATTGTAGGTAAACAACCAAACGTAGCTCAATTAGCAGCATCAGAGTCACAAAACCGCTTCAATCAGGTCTTTAGCGAATTTGTTCGTGTTTTCGCTAAAAAAGAGCATCCTCTAGTCATATTTTTAGATGATTTACAATGGGCAGACTCAGCAACTTTGAAGCTAATGGAAGTGCTGATTACTGACATTAACAGCGAATATTTACTTTTAATAGGAGCTTATAGAGATAATGAAGTTAGCTCTGTACATCCATTAATTCAAACATTAGAAGAAATTCAAAAAAACAATATTGTTGTTAATAATGTTGTTTTACAACCGCTTTTGGTCAATGATGTAAATGATTTAGTTGCAGAGGCATTAAATGAATACTCGGCTAAAATAGAAAATTTATCCGATTTACTTTATAATAAAACGGGCGGTAATCCTTTTTTCTTAACACAGTTACTGTTAGTACTTTACCAAGAAAAATTATTAGTATTTAATTTTTTAACTGCTTCATGGCATTGGAATATCGATGAAATCCAAGCAATAGGTATTATTAATAAGAGTGTAGTAGAACTGGTAGCTAGCAGAATTCAAAGCTTACCAGCAACTACACAAAACATATTAAAGTTAGCAGCATGTATAGGCAGTAGATTTTCTCTAGATGTTCTGTCAATAGTAAGTGAACAATCTCCTATCAATAGTGCTAATGAGCTTGATTATGCCTTGCACTCTGGGTTAATTTTACCTTTAAATGATGCTTATCGTATACCTTTAGTTTTTGAACAAGAAGATTCAGGTAATTGGACTTTTGATAGTAAAAAAGTTGGTTATAAATTCTTACATGATAGAGTTCAGCAAGCTGCTTATTCTCTAATTCCAGAGGATAAAAAACAGGCAACTCATTTAAAAATAGGTCGGCTACTATTACAGCAGACACCATCTGAATCTCTAGTAGAAAATATTTTAGATATTGTCAACCAGCTTAATTTTGGTTTAGATTTACTTACTCAACAATCTGAAAAAGATGAACTAGCCAAACTGAATCTTATGGCTGGTAAAAAAGCTAAACAAGCTACAGCTTATGAAACTGCGGTCAAGTATTTAAATACAGGTTTAGAACTTTTAACAATAGATAGTTGGCATAAAGACTATACATTAACACTAAATTTATATGTTGAAACGACAGAAGCAGAATATTTAATTGGTAATTTTAATCAATCGAAATTATTAGGCGATTTAACAATTAAACAAGCCAAAAATATATTAGATAAGGTAAAGATATATGAGATAAAAATGTTAAGCTATATGGCAGAAAATCAAATGCCAAAAGTTTTAGAAATTGGTGTAGAAGTCCTCAAAGAATTAGGAGTAAAATTACCAAAACAACCAACTAAATTAGATGTTATTTTAGCAATAATTCAGACTAAATTAACATTATTAGGTAAACCAATAGAAGACTTAGCTTTCTTGCCGGAAATGTCTGACCCACATAAATTAGCAGCTATGCAAATTTTGTTACAAATTGTACCTGCTGCTAGTCAAGCTGGGTCTCTAATTTTTGTACTTTCTGTATTGGCAATGGTAAGGTTATCTGTTAAATATGGCAAATCGCCTGTTTCAGCTTATGGTTATGTAGCTTACGGTTCAATTTTATCTGATAAGTTCAGTGATTTTGATGCAGGATATAAATTAGGAAAGTTAGCAGTAGAGTCCTTGGCAAATAAGAATGCTAACTCCCTGAAAGCAACAGTTTACTTTGTATTTAATGCCACTATTAGATTTTTTAAAGAGCCTGTTAAAGACACAATAGCTTCTCTTGTAGAGGGGATGCATAGTGGACTGGAAATGGGAAATATAGAAAATGCTGGCTATTGTGCGGTAATTGCAGGTTACCATTCATTGCTGTCTGGAGAAAACTTAGAAATTGTAGATAAGAAGATTTTGGGCTACATCAAGTTAATGCAAAAGTTAAAACTTGAAACACTAGCAGCCGCTACAAGTATTTTTAGACAAGCCGCTTTAAATTTACAGGCTATATCATTGAATAAAGCTGCCTTAATTGGCGAAGCATTTGATGAAAGAACAATGGCACAAGAAGTAACAAAAAATTATTCTTTTAAAGGATTTTATCATGGATGCAAAACAATTATATGTTATTTATTTAATGAATATGATTTAGCGATAGAAAATGCATTAATAGCAGAAGAAACCCATGCGAATAATGCAGGATTATTAATTTATGTTGCCAATAACTTTTATCATTCTCTAGCTCTTTTAGCTCTCTACAATAATGCCTCAGTAGAAAAACAAAGGCAATATTTAAAACAGGTAGAGTTGAATCAAGCTCAAATGAATAAATGGATGAAGCAATCATTGAGTAATTTTAAAAATAAATATGATTTAGTTGAGGCAGAGAAAGCACGAATATTAGGTAAAATCCAGGTAGCAATAGATTTATATGATATTGCTATTGCAGGAGCTAAAGAGAATGGTTATATCCAAGAAGAAGCCTTAGCAAATGAACTAGCAGCAAAATTTTATCTAAATTTGGGTAAAGAGAAGATTGCCAAAATATATATGACTGATGCCTACTATAGCTATATACGTTGGGGAGCTATAGCAAAGGTGCAAGATTTGGATGAACGCTACTCTAATTTGATAATTCGGAATGAAGTTATCAAAGATATAGAAATGGATGCAACTAGAACTATTGCTACAACAAAGATTAATCACTTAGACAGTAAAAGCCACAGCAATGGTGTTTTGGATTTAGCGACTGTAGTTAAGTCTTTGCAAGCAATTAGCAGTGAAATAGTTATAGATAAATTACTAAATACTCTTTTAGAAATAATTCTAGAAAATGCTGCAGCTCAAAAATGTTGCCTCATATTAATGAGAGGGAATGAATTGTTTATAGAAGCGATAAAAACTGCAAATAATTCTTCCGTGGTTCGGCAATCTATCTCAGTTAGTGATAGTCAAGATATTCCTATTTCTATCGTTAACTATGTTGCCAGAACCCAGGAACCTCTAGTGTTCAATGATGCTATTGCTGAGGCGATTTCCCAATCAGACCCTTACATCCAAGAATCTCAACCAAAATCGATTCTGTGCACTCCTATTTTTTATCATGGTAAATTCATTGGGATATTGTATTTAGAGAATAAACTGGCGACAGATGCATTTACTAGGGATCGCATTACTATTTTGAATTTAATCACATCCCAAGCTGCTATCTCTTTAGAAAATTCGCGACTTTATCAGCAAGCACAAGACTATGGCAAGCAGTTAGAAATATCTCTCTCTGATCTCAAGCATATGCAATTGCAATTGGTACAGAGTGAAAAAATGTCTACTTTAGGTGGTTTAGTCTCAGGAATAGCACATGAAATCAACAACCCAATAGGTTTTATTGCTGGTAACTTAGAACCAGCCAGAGAGTACGTCCAAGATTTGCTAGGGTTAATTAGCTTGTATCAACAGCAGTATCCCGAACCTATTGCAGAAATTACCAAAAAAATTAAAGCTATAGATTTAGATTATGTGCGTGAAGACTTGCCTAAACTAATTGCTTCAATGCAAGAAGGTATAAATCGCATTTATGACGTGAGTGTCAGCTTGCGTACTTTTTCTCGAGCAGACACTCAAAAAGCAATTACCTGTAATATCCATGAAGTCATCGACAGTACGATTTTAATTCTCAAGCACCGTTTAAAAGCTTCAGACAGTCGTCCTGCTATTGACATAGTAAAAAAATATGGCGAACTCCCTGCAGTTCAATGTTTCCCTGGTCAACTTAGTCAGGTGTTTATGAATTTGATAGCCAATGCTATTGATGCTTTGGAAGATTCCAATATGGGATGGAGTATGGATGAAATGAAAGCCAATCCCAATTGTATTACCATAATTACCAAGCTCAGTGAAGACCAGGATAACATTGTGATTCAAATTAAAGATAATGGTCTCGGAATGACAGCAGAAGTCAAACAGAAAATTTTTGACCATTTATTTACTACTAAACCCGTAGGTAAAGGAACGGGGTTAGGATTAGCAATTTGTTATCAGATTGTGGTTGAAAAACATGGTGGAAGAATAGAGTGCATTTCTTCCCCTGGAGAAGGTGCTGAATTTATCATTCAGATTCCCATCAAGGTTTTAAAGCAAGCATAAAATCAGCTGGATACATAGTTTTAATACCAAAAGGAATTAAGGAAGCAAGACACAGGAAACAGCTTGAAATTAAATCCTAGCTGTTTTCAACTTGCACAAATTGAGCATCTGGGTTTTCAGACCCTACATTCATGTTAAAGGTTTTCTCCCCTGTCCTCAGCACAGCAGTTTCCAGTCTTTCAGTGCAAACCACAGCCCTTGGTTTATTCACCAAATTGCAGGCTTTGATGCAGGCAAAGCAAAGGGATTATGCAAGATTCCCCGAGGGTATGAACCAGTAGCTGCGATCGCACTTGACTATCCAGGCGATCGCAAACCCCAACAAAGCTTTGTGTTAATTGGTGGTTGGAGGTTGAGAAGATAAGGGGGATGAGGGATATGAGGAAACTAAATTTGTAATTATTTGTTCCCTTTTGGAAATGCCTTTCACCCTTGTCCTTCCCTGCGGGAGGCTAACACGAACGGAGACGCTACGCGTAGCTTGCTTCCCCGCAGGGGCATATCCTTCACCCTTTATCCTTTACTGAATACTTACAAAAACACGTTGAATAGCTTCGACTCTCCTATTTTGATCAAGCGCAATACAAGACCAACGCCAGCGTTCTGACATTAAAGGATAAGTCTGCAAGCGGGTTTGATAATAGGTGTTTTGAGGGTTTGCACATATACCAAACAAACCTATATAAACACCTCTTTGGAGATTTATGTTGCCAGCTGATAGTTCTCCAGAATCATCGCGAAAAGCCTCCACACGTGCCCACAAAATCGCTTCTTTTCCCTGCAATCCTCGATTAAGTGCTGCACGAAAGGTTGTGGGAAAAGCATCGCTGACTCTGGGAGAAGCTTGATTCCATAAGTCAGCTGCATTCACAAATGCTTCTTCGTACTGTTCAGGATTGAGTCCTACGCGCTTCATTCTCTCGAAGAGGCGGGGAATACGGCTTTTTGTGCGACTGAGACATCCAGCATCTGCATTTGCCAGATTAGAACCACCTCTTCCTTGATCCGAACACCAACCTCTATTTATCAAGCCGTTACCTGGATCAATATTTTGAAAATAGTTCTTGGTTTTGCTGCCATCAATCTGACAATTGCCCTCGGCTACACAAATAGCCAGTACTCCAACAGAAGAATTATTAGCAAATAGGGAGTCGAGTCTTCCAGAATATGAGGCGCTAATTCCTGAAATAAACCCGACACCACTAGAAAGTAAGTTAATACTAGGTGCGCTGGCAATAAAAGTACCAACAATGGTTAACAATAGGGTGCTGAGTAAATCCCAAACAATCCCTAATAACGGACGGTTCATTCTGACATTAATTACCTATCTTAACAACAAAGAAAAGATTAAGTTTTGAGTGCTTACCTCCATTTGTAAAGAAAAGTAAATGGCAAATATCACATTACTTATAAACAAAAAAATCTATTTAAACAACAGTGGCAAAACACACCAAAAAGTAAAAATTATAAATCGCTTTCAGCCTCTACTGAGGCATAGTAGGCATTTTCACGCTATAACTAAGTCAGTAAAAATAGAGAAAATAGTTACTTTGGTTATCAATAATTTCTCGTATTCCGAAAGATATCAGCAAATTTATATCTATTGATTGTTGCATTTTTTATATTTACTGATTATTTTTTTACATCCAGCTATTTTCAAGAAATATTGAAATAAGCCCTTATATTGAAGCTATTTCTAATAATATTTGTCAAAATAGAACGTACTGCGAAAGAATCTTTTACAAGCAGTCTCATCTCTATCGCAATACATAAAGGTAAAAGTATCATGCAGACAAATTTAGAAGTAGTTCAAGCTGCTGTGACTGCCGATCAAAATGGCACTAAAACTTTGCAACAAGCGATTTTAGAAGCTATTAATGAAGCCCGTTCTACCTGTGATCGCAACGGCAGTGATTCTACTAATTGCGCTGTAGCATGGGAAATTGTCGAAGAATTGCAAGCTGAAAAAGCTCATCAACAACAAGCTAAAAAACGCAAAACCTTTTTAGAAAGTTACTGCGAACAACATCCAGAAGCAATCGAGTGCTTGATATACGACGTTTAGGAAGGGTGAAGGGTCAAATAAGAGGAAAAGGGGCAGGGGGCAGGGAGACAAGGAGAAATAAGCAATTCCCTATACCCAGTCCCCAGTCCCCCTATTCCCTCAAATCAGCCACAGCTGATTTAGTGATTTGCTGAATTGCTTCTAAATCAGGCGATGGTGTTTCGCTGTCCATTCTCAACCATAAAAGATATTCGATATTTCCTGCTGGCCCGGTAATGGGTGACCAAGTTAAGCCTTGGTATTTCCAACCTAATGCTTGCGCCACTTGCAACACTTGGAAAATCGCGTCTGCTTGGTCGTTTGGATCGCGCACCACGCCTTTTTTGCCTACACGGGATTTGCCAACTTCAAATTGAGGCTTGACTAATAATACTGCTTCGCGAGGCGCTTGAGTGAGTTGCCACAAGGCAGGCAAAATTTTAGCTAAGGAAATAAACGATACATCTACGACTGCTAAATCAGGTATGGGGTCAGCTTCAGCGTACAATTGCTGTGGTTGTAGTTGGCGTAAGTTGGTGCGTTCTCGCAAAATCACCCGAGAGTCATTTCGCAAGCGCCAATCAACTTGTCCATAACCAACATCAATGCCGTAAACTAATTTGGCTCCACCTTGTAGCAGGCAATCGGTAAAGCCACCTGTGGAAATTCCCCCATCTATACAAATGCGCCCTTCTACAGGAATGGCAAAGCTTTCTAAGGCTTTAACTAGTTTCTCACCGCCTCTGGAAACAAACCGTGATCGCTCTTTAATCTGAATGTGAGATGTAATATCTATTTCTGTACCAGGCTTGTCAACAACCTGCTGATTCACGCTGACTTCTCCCGCCTGGATGAGTCGCTGTGCTAAGGCGCGAGAAGTACATAAACCTAATTCTACTAAGAGTGTGTCGAGTCGTTGTTTAGCCAAAAAATCAACTAGATGAGCATGAGCATTTTCTATTGTGCCGGATTTGGGACTTCCAAGGAATAACTTACTCAATTGCGGCATCGATTATTGTTTTGAAAATGGGCATGGGGCATTGGGTAATTGGTAATTGCTTTTCTCCCCTTCTCCCTGCCCCCCTGCCTCCTCTGGCCTCAACAGAAAATCTTCTTAACTGAACCGTATTGGCTTCTAACTTAGGAACCTATAATTCTGCCAAAATTACCAAGGTGAGCATAAAACGTAATTATAATTACAAGGTTACACAAATAGGAACAGAACATGGCTAAAACAACTTCTTTCGCGATTCTGGCATCTGTTCCGGAGATGCATTTGCTGTCTGCATTAGACACAATGGAAAAGCTAGAAAATGAACTCAGCGATGAAATTATCAAAGTCGCTTTCGGTAGCATGGCTTTTGAAGTTTTCCGCAAAGCAGATGAATTACGTGGAGAAAAGACGGTAGAAGTATTAATTTATGCTTCTGACCGTGCGGATCAACCTCTAAACTCGGAAGTCTCTTGGGGAGGTTTATATATTGGTCATGCAAATTCTCGCAATGGCAGATATTCAGGTAAATCAAAGTTTCTGCCGCCATCGACTACAGCCGATAAACCCCGGTGGGCAGTTTTTTGGGAAATTCAAGAGTTAACAAAGCTTAAGACTCCAATTGCGATCGCCTCTTTTAAGCCTTTAGGTAAAAAAACTAACCTTGTTTCGCGTTTTGTCCCTGAGGAGCCAATGCTAATCGAATATTACTAATTTTTGTTACTGAATATGACTGTGAACTGCTGAGGAGGGTTTGTTAATTAATATGAAGCGATCGCCTCTGAACAGATAAAGTCATATTCACAGTTGAGGGCATATCCCTCAAAATTTTTAGCACAATTGCTCATTGACAAATAAAGAATTATTTTAATTTTTTACCAAGATTATGGATTCACTGAAGGTATGTAAATCCAACCTGGGAAATATTAAATTTTATTTTTAAATTGATAATTTATTGTATTTTATGCAGTAGTAAAAAGCGAATTGCTAAAGGAATGTAGATCAAATAAAATGCAAAACTTTTGATGTAAAGTGCCAAGTGCGAAATCGTCACCTCATGACCCCAGATTTTTGATTAATCAGCCACCTAACGTACCCTACAAATATTGCAGGTTATTTAACCCACATTCCTGAATCTAGCTGCCTCCAAAGGAGGTTTGCTGTCGATATTTTGAGGGGTTGGACATTTGTCCTGCCCCAAATATCTAGATATTATTTTCGCTCAATTCACGACTGATATGGTCAAAAGGTTCATCTACAAAAGCGGTATTAGTGACACCTGCTGCTGCTACTTGTGCCTTAACAATTTCCTTCATAATCTGCACACCACGTACTGTGGGGCCAATGGGGACTCCCAAAGAATTGTAAGTTTCTCTTAGCCCTTGCAGAACCCGCTCATCTAAGACATTGGTGTTACCAGCAACCAAAGCATAAGTAGCGTAGCGCAAGTAGTAATCTAAATCCCGCAAACAAGCAGCATAACGACGAGTTGTATAAGCATTGCCGCTAGGACGAATCAATTCTGGTAGTTCATCAAATAATTGAGAACCAGACTGCTTGACAATTGCAGCCGCATTAGAATTGATTGTTGCCGCAGCTTGGATACGTGCGGTACCACTTGCAAAATAGGATTTAAGGCTGTCGAGTGCATCCCGGTCAAAATACCGACCAACTACGTCATAATTCTTAATTAAACTTGTTACTGCATCGCGCATTCCGATTTCTCCCAATCATTAACTATCTATGGTTTGATATTAATTTGGCTGCTTCATGCACCAGTCATTTTTTGTGCCAATTAGAATATAGAATCGGCACAAAACAATCTACCCGCTATTTAAGGATTCTATGCCAAAGTTGACCCCTCTGAGATGGTATGTTCGATTTTTGTACAGGTATAAGGCAAAGGTTAATAGAAGCTATAAACTGGAGAATCTGTAACAAAGACTACAAAAATTCCTAATGTCATATCCTTAGGATATTCCAGGTGTGTCACAATTGGGTTCATCTCAGCAGGGTCAGCGTGGTTTAAAGATTCTAGTTTGAGTTTATTTAATTGGCAGAGAAGGAGTAACAATGACAACCCCACAAGAAGTCTTGAAATTGATTCAAGACCAAAAAATTCAGATGATTGATCTGAAATTCATCGATACACCAGGGACATGGCAGCACCTCACCGTGTACTACAACCAAATCGATGAAAGTTCATTCACTGATGGCGTACCTTTCGACGGTTCCAGTATTAGGGGTTGGAAAGGCATCGAAGAATCAGACATGACAATGGTTTTAGATCCAAACACTGCCTGGATCGACCCATTCATGAAAGAGCCAACTCTAAGTATAATTTGTAGCATTAAAGAACCTCGCACAGGCGAATGGTATAACCGTTGTCCCCGCGTGATTGCCCAAAAAGCCATAGACTATTTAGTTTCTACTGGCCTTGGTGACACAGCTTTCTTTGGCCCAGAAGCTGAGTTCTTTATCTTTGATGATGCCCGTTTTGACCAAACTGCCAACTCAGGTTATTACTACGTAGACTCTGTAGAAGGTCGTTGGAATTCTGGTAAGGATGAAGGCCCTAACCTCGCTTACAAACCACGCTTCAAAGAAGGTTACTTCCCAGTTGCGCCTACCGATACTTTCCAGGATATGCGTACAGAAATGCTGCTGACGATGGCAGCTTGCGGCGTACCCATTGAAAAACAACACCATGAAGTTGCTACTGGTGGTCAGTGCGAATTGGGTTTCCGCTTTGGTAAGCTCATCGAAGCTGCTGACTGGTTGATGACTTATAAGTACGTCATCAAAAACGTTGCCAAGAAATATGGTAGAACCGTGACCTTTATGCCAAAACCAATTTTTGGTGATAATGGTTCGGGGATGCACTGTCACCAGTCTATTTGGAAGGATGGCAAACCTCTATTTGGTGGTGATAAGTATGCTGGTTTGAGTGACATGGCACTGTATTACATCGGTGGTATCCTCAAACACGCACCAGCATTGTTGGGCATCACAAACCCCACCACCAACTCTTACAAGCGCTTAGTACCTGGTTATGAAGCACCTGTTAACTTGGCTTACTCCCAAGGTAACCGTTCTGCTTCTGTGCGGATTCCTCTGTCTGGTTCTAACCCCAAAGCTAAACGTTTAGAGTTCCGTTGCCCAGATGCTACCTCTAACCCTTACTTAGCATTTGCTGCTATGCTTTGTGCTGGTATTGATGGTATCAAAAATAAAATCCATCCTGGTGAACCCTTAGACAGAAATATCTATGAACTCTCTCCAGAGGAACTAGCAAAAGTTCCTTCTACTCCTGGTTCTTTGGAACTGGCATTAGAAGCTCTGGAAAATGATCACGCCTTCTTGACTGAAAGCGGTGTATTCACAGAAGACTTTATCCAAAACTGGATCGAGTACAAACTAGTTAACGAAGTTAAGCAGCTACAACTACGTCCTCATCCCTACGAATTTTACCTGTACTACGATTGCTAATTGCGATCGCTAGTAGTCTTCTAGGTAGTAAGCACTTTGCTGCTTACTACACAACTTCAAGCTGTACTGATAATTTTTTGCCACCCACTAGGGCGGCTTTTTTTGACAAAAATTAGCTTAAGCACTACGAAATCTTGAGCTTTATGCCTGCAGTTCGCTCTTGCTCAATCTATAGCTTACTTTCGTAATCATTAATTACCAATTACCAATTACCAATTACCAATTACCCATTACCCATTACCCATTACCCATTACGAACCACTATAAGGTTGATCTGGCAGAAACAATGTAAACCGACTTCCTTGACCCAAAGCCGATTCCACTGTAACATCGCCACCATGCAAACGTGCTAATTTGCGTGTTAAGGCTAGACCCAAACCCGTACCTTCATACTGACGATTTAAGCGGCTATCAAGCTGTTTAAATGGTTCAAAGAGAAATTGAAAATTATTAGGATCAATGCCTATACCAGTATCAGCAACTGTAAAAGTAATACCATTACTGACTTTTTTAACTTCTAAGGATACCTTACCTGCTGGTGTAAATTTAATTGCATTTGTCAGTAGATTGAGTAGCATTTGCTTGACTCGCCGCTCATCTCCAATAAAAATCTCGGCTTCTGAGTCAATTTCGTTGCTCAGTTCCAATTCCTTATCTAAAGCTTGGTCTGATACTGTAGATATCACATAATTACACACATCTCTAACTAGTAAAGGTAACTGCAACAGTTCTTCTTTCCCGGCTTCTACCTTAGATAGATCCAAAATATCGTTGATTAGGGCTAAGAGATGTTGACCACTGCTATATACACAACTTATATATTCTTGCTGCTTTTCATTGAGAGGGCCGACCATTTCTTGTTGCAACAATTGCGATAAACCCATAATCGCGTTCAGGGGTGTTCGCAGTTCATGGCTCATGGTCGCTAAAAATTCACTTTTGGCACGACTCCCTGCTTCTGCAGCTGCTTGGGAGGCGCGCAGTTTTAACTCAGTTTGCTTGCGTTCGGTAATATCTTCAACAATAGCTAAGAAAAACGCAGGGTTACCGTAGCTGTCACGAATAACTGAAACTGACAGATGAGTCCAAACTAACCCTCCTTGTTTATGAAGGAAAAGTCTTTCCATCTCAATGCGATTTCTTTGTACAAGTTTTTCTGGATCTTGATTAATGCCAGAAACAAGTTGTCCAAAAAGCTCTAAATCTCCCTTCTGCTGGGAAATATAATTGGTAAACCTCTGCCCAAATAGTTCTTCACGGCTGTAACCTAGCATCTGGCATAATGCTGGATTAGCATCCACTATTTCTACTTTCATATCTATGAGTCCGATACCGATTGAGGAACACTCAAAAATTGCTCGGAATTGGGCCTCACTCTGGCGCAGTGCGGACTCTGCAGCGTTACGCTCGCTGGCTTCTATCGCTAGGCTGACAAAATCTGCCATTGAACCAGCAAAATTCTCTTCTTCTAAAGTCCATTGGCGAATCTCGCCTAAATGTTCGTGAGAAACTACTCCTACTAACCGACCCCCTAGCCAAATTGGTGCATTTAACAAAGACGCAATACCCAACACAGACAAATAAGACTGGGATAATTCTTGAGTTCTCATATCGTTGATGGCATCATCGGCAGCAATACTGCGTTCCTCTGATAAAGCTTGGAAATAATCAGGGTAATTGGCCTTCAAAAGCGACAAGCCGCAGGTATGTTCTTTTGTTTTAAAGTCGTATAAATCAATACATTCTAATGTCGAGTGGTCTTGGTTGTATAACCATACACCAACTCGCTGCACATTGAGCGTGCGAGCAGCAGCTTCTGTAATCTCTTGGAATGCTGCATTGAGATTACCTTGTTGGAATGTTTTACTTCTTGCTAGCTGCACCAGTGTTTGACTTTGTTTTCGGCGAGCATGTTCTCGAGTTTGCAAAGCTCCCGGGGACTGCTTGGCTTCTGTAATATCTCTAGCTGCCACCACATGCATTTTTTAACCTGCGTAAGAAATAATTTTGCTTTGGAGTTCTACGGGGAAAGTAGAGTCATCTTTAATAAATACAATTACTTCACAGGTTTTTTCAGACCCGGAAAGTATATTTTTTACTATTAACTCCTGTGATTCTAGCGTGACGATCTGGAGGGTAGTATTGTTACTCAGGTTTGCAATTTAGATCTGATATGAATTAAAAATGCCTATTTCCCCTTCAGGGCTTCAATAATTGTTAAAAATCGTGGTTTGAAAATTATCGACAAAATTACAAAGTTTGTGGTAATCAGTTCCCATTAGAAGTAATTTCATCACCTGTCATTTCTGCCAGAATTTATGGTTTGCATAGACAATCATTCCTCTATGATGTAAGATGACTCATTAAAACGTTGTTTAAGCCGAACAATGCTTTGTTTTGGCGCTCAGTCAAATTAAATAAAGACGATAACTGTACCTCATAACTGGCTTTGGGTGTAGCATACAGTTACTTTTGGTGTTCAGTATTCATTTATGCTGTTGGTTGTCGCTTGTTTAGGCAACCGCCACCGCAAAAGTTGAGGCGTAATTCACTTTTTATTCAATAGTTCTGTGCTAATCAACTCAGAGCTACTAAGCTGCAAACTTCATCTCCCATCTTAGCGATCGCAATGATTGCCACTTTGGAAGCGATGTCTATTAATGACCCGCTATTACGCATCTCAGGAGATGAAATACGGTTTTTACACAATTAGCATTATTTAAGAATAAATTCAAGAACATTACATCTATTGATAAATTTTTCAGCCTAAGACAATGAAAACCACACTTTATATATGCATTAAACTCAGGAAATTTCATCCAACTAGTACATATACTTATAAGGAAGTTAACAATTGTCTATAAATATATTAAGAAAGTGAAATAAAACAAGAATCAACTTTGTTATAGTTTCGTTTTTGGGCGCTGTTATAAAACTTTACATTGTGGGATTGAATCGCGCTAACTTGCTGATTTTGTCGTGCTATGGAAATTAAGAGTGAAGCGAGAAGAGTCTAGGTTTTTTGAAATGTGAGCTTGACAAAATGTTGCAAATTTATTACCTAAATTCTCCTGATCCTTGCTATTCAAGTTATTGCTAATTTTTGCTAAAAAAATCTTTGAAAAGCCAGTGTATTCTTTTAGAGAGATACGCTAGGTCACAAATTTTGCGACAATTATGAATAGAGCAGCTGTTACAGAGGTGGAGCAATGAAAGATAGCAGCGTCAGAATTGTCTCTCTCATTCCAAGTGGAACAGAGATTTTAGCAGCACTGGGTTTGAGTAACGCAATTGTGGGGCGATCGCACGAATGTGATTATCCCCCAGAGATTCAGGATCGCCCCATTTGTACCGCAGCCCGGATCAATACTAATGCCTCCAGCCGGAAAATTCACGATGAAGTGAATGATTTATTACAATCAGCTCTCAGCATCTATGAAGTTAATACGGAGGTTTTAGAGCAATTACGTCCCACCCATATTGTGACTCAAGACCAGTGTGATGTCTGTGCAGTCAGCCTCGAAGATGTAGAAACAGCAGTTGCCAGTCTCATCGACAGTTCACCCCAAATTATTTCTCTGCAACCCAACGTGCTGCAAGATATTTGGAACGATATTGAGCACATCGGTAATATCTTCCAGGTAGACTCAGTGAAGTTAATAGAAAACCTAGAAGCTCGTGTCAAAATTTGTCAACAGAAAATCCAAGGACTCTCTTTAACAGAAGTACCTACAGTTGCTTGCATTGAATGGATCGATCCGTTGATGACAGCTGCTAATTGGATTCCGGAATTAGTTAACTTGGCAGGTGGGCAAACGCTGTTTAGTTCCCCAGGTCAACCATCGGCTGTTTTACCTTGGGAAACACTCATAGCTAGCAATCCCGATATCATTATCTTTATGCCTTGCGGTTGGGATTTAGAACGCACTCGCCAAGAAGCGCAGTTATTAACTCAAAGTTCGGACTGGCAAAAACTTCATGCTGCCCAAACTGGTAGAGTCTACATTACCGATGGCAATGCCTATTTTAACCGTCCAGGGCCAAGGCTAGTAGATTCTCTAGAAATTTTGGCAGAAATGTTGCATCCCGAAATTTTTGATTATGGCTACAAAGGTACAGCCTGGGAAGCTTTAACAACTGATGAAGTGATGGCTTTATCCAGAAGTTAAGCATACAAGGGTTGAATGGCACTTACTTTAGCGGCATTTAGACCCCCGACTTTTTCAAAAAGTCGGGGGTCTGAGCAGCAATGTTTATTTAAATTAGGTGCTATTCCACCTTACTGGCTATTTCTCTCCCCTGCTCCCTGCTCCCTGCTCCCTGCCTACAAAGTTTTTAATTGAAAAGTCCCTAAGAACGCTTGGCTACTTGATTCAGCCATTCAATCAGGGGTCTTAAAGTTCCGGGTAATGCTGCCTCACTGACAGTAACAGTATGTTGCTTACCTTGGTCTTCTACTTTCAACTTATACTGAAAGCGATCCGCTTGGGGATTAGGTGAAGTAATTTTTTCAGGTAAGTTAAATAAACCAGCAGCTTCCACTAGTCGGGGGAGTTCGTTTGCTTCATGAGGCGGGAGATTAGCGGTATCAACAGTTGTTTTCTTGCTAATTCCAGCAAAGCCGCCTGTGCGTTCAAAGGAGATTCTCATTTTTTGCTCTCCGTTGTGCTTTCTAGGGGAAGGAATAAAAAAACTGGAAGATTTCGATGGTTATCTTCCAGTGTAACAACAAAGGACAAAACAGTGTAAATTTTGAATCACGAATGATGAATTATGAAAATTTTACTTGTTGATGATTCATCATTCACCATTCACTATTTGATCACACCTACCTTTTGCCAAGCATTCTGTACAGCTTTTTGTTCTTTACTATCGTTACCGTAAAGTTCGCTAGCAACTTTGATAGTTGCAGTAGCTGCTGCTTTAAAGTTAGCATTAGCACGCAGGCGATCGCGCAAAGTTATGTACCAAATTTTGCCAGATTTTTCCCAAGCATAGCCGCCAATCTCCATTGCAGCTAGATAAAAAGCATAGTTGGCGATACCTGAGTTGATATGCACGCCAGCGTTATCTTCCGTACCTGTATACTTGTCTTTCATCAAAGCAGGTTGCGGATCTTTACCCATGACTGGATCGTCGTAGGCTGTTCCTGGTGCTTTTAGGGAACGAATGCCAATACCTTTAACAGTTGGTGCTAAAAGACCTTCCCCAATAATCCAGTCTGCTTGGTCTACGGTTTGATTTTTGCTTTTTTGTTTGACTAAAGCGCCGAAAACATCAGAAAATGACTCATTAAGCGCCCCTGGTTCGCCGTAATACTGTAGACCAGCCTCGTACTGAGTCACACCATGAGTTAGTTCATGGGCAATGACATCAATTGACTTAGTAAAGCGTTGGAATAATTCCCCATCACCATCACCATAGACCATCTGGTCGCCATTCCAGAAAGCATTGTCATATTTGACACCGTAATGTACGGTAGAGTCTAAACGTAATCCTTTATCATCAATAGAATTGCGGTCAAATATTTCATGGAATAAGTCATAAGTAGCACCAGCAGAATCATAGGCTTCATTAACTGCAGGATCGCTGCTGGGTGGATCTCCTTCACCGCGTACCAATGTCCCCGGTAAATTTTCCGAATTTTTAGCATCATAAATAGTCCGGCGCTTCACACCTGGGGATGGCGCAAACGAGACAGAACCAATGACATTTCTTCTACCGCGCAACTGTGCGGAAACGTTTAATGTTTGAAAAGCCCAATTACGTTGCTCAGGGTTACCATTAACAGCAACATTTTCTAGTATGTGTGGCGGAATAATACAACAGATAGGGCATCTGGAATACCCTGGATGTTCACAGTTAAAACCTGTTGATTTCTTCTTATTTCGAGCCATATTCAGGTATTCTCCCTTTTAAACTAAGTGATGGCAAACAGTGGTAATCATCCACCGTTCAAAGGAGTAAAAACTAATGCAGGTGGTGTGTCCCTATTTTGTTTAATCTAGAAAACTTTCTACTTTATGTTTTAGAACAGGTCTTTTCAGAGTGCAGAGTTCCTCTCTAGGGCATTTTTATGTTGGGACATGACATAGAAACACAAGACAAAATCAGATTCCGTAAATTACAACAAAATCCTAGCCTCGTGATGCACAACCTCCTTGAAAGACCCAACGGCTTTATATAATAGGTCTTGCTCAATGTAAATGTGTAAATTATTACTGATTTGTTACTAAAGTTATGGGTATTGGGCATGGGGCATTGGGCATTGGGCATTGGTAATTGGTAATTGGTAATTGGTAATGGGTAATTGGTGATTACTTTTTCCCCTCATCTCCCTAATCCCCAGTCCCCAGTCCCCAAGGGACTTCCAGAAAATAAATTATCCAATTTACTTAGATAATATTTTTCTTTCTCCCCCTGCTCCCTGCTCCCTGCCCCCCTGCCTACTCAGCGACGGGATATTTTTTTAGTTGGAAGTCCCCAATCCCCAGTCCCCAATCCCCAATCCTCAATCCAGGTTGCCTAAAAATTTAAGAAGAACAAGGGGTTGTTAGGTTGAGCTTGCAAATCTGTAAAACATCCTTGGGCGGTTAATTGGCCTTCGTTCAGGACAATTATCCAATCTGCGTGTTGGATGACATGAGGGCGGTGGCTAATGAGAATTGTAGTTTTACCATAGCGATCGCTCAATAATTTCTCTAGGAGATAAGATTCGCTGGCGGGATCTAAAGCCCCTGTCGATTCATCCATAATTAAAATCGATGGGTCAGAGACAATGGCCCTAGCTATGGCTAAACGCTGACGCTGTCCGCCGGAGAGGTTTGCGCCAAACTCACCTAAGACAGTTTGATATTTATCGGGTAGGCGGCTGATAAATTCATCAGCGCCAGTGATTTTACAAGCATTAACAATCGCTTCAAAGCTAGTGTATGGAGCATTTAAACGAAAATTTTCAATAATTGAACGACTCCAAAAATGCGCTTCTTGGGGAATTAGCACTACTTGTTGACGTAGCGAATCTAAAGATATATCGGGCAAATTGTAATCACCAATCCGAATATTGCCAGATTGCAACGGATACAATCCAGAAATTAGTTTGGTTAATGTACTTTTACCACAGCCGGATTGACCAACTAACGCTACTATTTTCCCTCCGGGAATGGTTAAGGAAAAATCTTTTAATAAGTCAACTCTGCCAGCGTGGTGAAAATTAATATCAAGGCAAATAATATCGGAGTTAGCCGGAATTTTTACCCAAGGTTTTTGCTCATATCCTTGATTTTCAGGAGTGGCATCAATAACTTCTGCTAATCGCTCAATGGAAGTTCTAGCGCGCACCAACCCATTAGCAAAGCCAATGACTGTGCTGAGAAACCCCAGAAAATTGGCGTTCATGCTATTGAAAGCGAGTAATTGTCCTATGCTTAATTCTTTAGCGATCGCCAGACTGCTGCCAAACCACAATAGGATAACGCTACTAACTGTAAATACCAAGCTCGAAAAAATATTATTAATTGCAGAAATCTGCATAGTTCTAAAGCCTAAATTGGCAACTCTGCCATATTTAGTCTGTAATTCTTCCCATAATTGTGGCGCAGCAGATAAACTTTTAAAGGTGATTGCGCCTTTAAAAGTTTCAACTAAAATCCCTTGGTTTTCTGCTTCTAAGATTAATAAGTTTTGAAATTTACGTTGCAATATAGGTAAAAATAGCAATGTAGATAATGTCATCAACGCTGAAAATGCTAAAGCTAAAAAAGTCAGTTTCATGCTGTAGAACAACATAAAACCCAAGGAAATCAGCGCGATAAAAAACTGACTGGGTAATCCAATGACAGATTGAGAAACTAGCTGATTAATTTCTTGAATATCTCGCAGCCGACTCATAATTTCTCCACTGCGATGAGATTCGTAGTATGTCAGAGGTAAGCGCAGAATTTGCCGACAAAATTCTAATACCAATCCTAACTGCAGCCGCCCGGCAAAATGGGTAATTAGATTAGACTGCACTAATCTGAGACTGCTACTGAGCAGATTCATCACAATCGCTGCTAAGACAACATTTACTAGCAGTTTGGTATCACCACGCACCAGCACATCATCGGTGAGAATTTGCAGCAGAAACGGAGAAATCAGGGAAAGCAGTCCCACAAAAATATTGATCAGAAATGCTTCGCCGAGGATAGCGCGATAATTCCAGACTGGCTGCAGAAACCGCCGAAAATTACCAATGCGATCGCTCTCTTGCTCAAAAAAGCGATCGCTATCTGGTTCGACTAACAGCATCAGCCAATTTCCCCACCCCGCCATGAGTTCATGCTTTGCTAGGTAACGCAGCCCCACAGCCGGATCGGCAATTACATATTTTTTACCCCGTCGCCCATACAACACTACCCAGTGGTAACCTTGCCAGTGAATAATCGCTGGTAGCGGTAGTTCCTGTAATTTATCGAGAATTTCTGGTGCAGCTTTGACTCCTCTAGCATTAAACCCTAAAGTTTGTGCCCCACGTTTTAACCCCAACAAAGAAGTACCAAGTTGTCCCGTTCCTACAGCTTCACGGACACGGTTAAGGCTAAAAATCCGACCGTAGTGTTTGGCGATTGTACTTAAACAAGCTGCGCCACAATCTTCTTCACTGTGCTGACGAATTAGTTGATAACGCATAAAATATCAATCACACAATCTGGCAATTATTGCCGTCAAATTAACCATCCTGAGCATTAATGACATAAAAAAATCAGCCTGTGGCACAGGTAACGATGATTGCTTATATTGATAATTCCCAGATGCCAACCCAAAAAGCCAGTCATAGCAATTTTGGGTAATGGGTAATGGATAATTGGTACAAACACCAAAAACCGAGATAAATCAACTGGTTTTGGGCATATTGAGAAATAACAGTTAAAAATTTCTTGGGAGTGTTAAGTTATTAAGCCTCATCTGAAGCGAAAAAGCGAGAAATAATTTTAGGTTTAGGGAGTATTACATAATGGGCGAAGCTAAGGACAGAACACCGTTAGATGCAAATTATGAAAAACAGACTATCAATGCTGATGAAGCTAACTGGGTAGGCTTTCTGATTGAAAGATACTCAGAAGGTAAAATTTTATGTATTGATACGTTAGATAGAATCTTGCATTTCTGCTTTTGGGATGAAGATTCAGTGGCGCACATTAGAATGCAGCGAGAGGATATTCTATCTCATTTGATTGATAATGCTGCCGAAAATAATTTCGATGGAGATACAACTAAGCTGGCTGGTATAGCTGATAGAATCATTTCGGAATTAACTACACAGGCAATACAAAATTTACCTGAATTCATTGAAGCGCGAGAAGTACTTCTCAATAAAGGGTTTTTTAACTTTCAAAACGGCTCAACTATTGAATGGAATCCTTTAGAAGCAGATTTCTATAAAAATCAATATGCTGAAGAATTTTTAGATAAATCTTCTATTTTAACTCCTTATATTGAATATCCTAAACATTGCCGGGTTTCTAGGAATGATAAACATTAGGATGATTGATAATTGGTGATTAAGAAATTTTTGGAAAATTCTAAATATTGTATCTATTTTGAGTTTTGCTTGATAATAAATTACCCACGAATACCATTGACATAAGCAGATGTTAAATCATGTTGTGGATTTGTAAAAATCTGCTCGACTGTACCATATTCAATTAATCTTCCTACTTCTCCTTGTACCCAAAATAGGGCAGCGTAATCGCCAATACGTCTGGCTTGGGCGAGGTTATGAGTGACAATTACCACGGTGTAACGTCCTCGCAGACTGGCAATTAAATCTTCAACTACGCCGCTAGAAATGGGATCGAGGGCGCTACAAGGTTCATCAAATAGTAATACTTCCGGTTGCAAAACTAAAGCACGGGCAATACATAAACGCTGCTTTTGTCCACCAGATAAAGATAAGGCAGAACTATGCAACCTATCTTTAACTTCTTTCCACAGTCCGACATCTTCTAGGGTAGTTTCAATTAGCCACTTGATTTTTTCGCGGTTTTTGACACCATGTTCTTGTAGGGGAAATGCGAGATTTTTCCAAATAGAAAAGGGAAAAGGATTTGGTTTTTGGAAGATTGTTCCCACACGCCGACGGAGGGCGATCGCATCTATCCGACTGTTGAGGATATCTAAATCATCTAGGCGAATGCTGCCGCTAACTTTGGTATGGGGTATTAAATCCGTTAAGCGATTTAGACAACTTAAAAAACTGGTTTTGCCACAGCCAGAAGGCCCCACTAAGGCAGTAATTTTACCTGCCTGAATTGGCATAGTAATATCTGTAAACGCGGCTTTTTTACCGTAATATAAACTCAGCTGCTCGGTGTGCATTGCAGGCAAAGATAACGGAGCATTTTGCAGAAATTGAGATTTCTCGATCAAGATGCGATCCTCCTCGCTAACCAAAATTGAGCTGTCCAAATTGCGATGCCATTGATCAGCAACAATAAAATCAACAACACCAAAGCCGAGGCATAGGCGTTAGCATCTCCACCTGCGACATTCATTGATAAATCGAAAATGTGAACCGATAGCGATCGCCCAGAATCGAGTAACGACTCTGGCATTCGATCCACATAGCCACTAGTAAAAATTAATGCAGCTGTTTCTGCGATCGCCCTGCCAATTCCCAGCACTAAACCGACAACTAACCCTGGTGTAGCTGCTGGTAATAAAAGTTTCCCTAATGTGGTGGTACGAGATAATCCCAAAGCTGCAGCCCCTAAACGATAATCCAGGGGAACAGCCCGCAGCCCTGCTTCTGTGGAACGAATCAAGATAGGCAAAACCATACAAGCTAATGTCAACCCACCAGACAATATCGAAAAGCCCAATCCCAACTTGATGGAGAAAAAAGCGTTGCCAAACAAGCCAAAAACTATAGATGGCACTCCCGCCAACACATCTAAACTACGACGCACTAAACGCCCAAAGACACTTTCGCTGGTGGTAAATTCGGCTAGTAGCACAGCAGTACCAATACCGAGGGGGAGAGAAACTGCCATACAAACACCTAAAATCAAACAAGTAGAAATCAAAATCGGCGCAATTCCCCCCTCGCGCCCAGCATTTTCCGGTGCTGTTGTCAGAAATTCCCAGGAAATTTGCCCTAAACCATGCCCTAAGATATCGCTGAAAATCCAGCAGAAAACTGCGGTAATCAAGAATGCGATCGCCCACAGTAATAAGGTAGGTAATGGCAGGGATTTTTTAGCCATAGATGTTTCTCTGGCTAATAGTTTCCGCCACTGCTACTAAAATAGCGATCGCTACCATCAGCAACAAGCCACTGACAAATAAGGCGGAACGGTGATTGCCTGTGGCATAAGCCATTTCTAAAGCTATATTGGCAGTTAGGGTGCGAATGGGGTCAAATAAACTCTTAGGTGTTTGCACTACATTGCCACAAACCATCAACACCGCCATTGTTTCTCCAATCGCCCTTCCCGTTCCCAAAATCAAACCCGTAAATAAGCCAGATTTAGCTGCTGGTACAACTACGCTGCTAATTGTTGCCCAGCGAGAAATTCCCAAGGCGGCTGCACCCTGGAGATACTCAGCCGGCACTTCCGCGAAACTGGCTTCTGCGGTTAAGGCGATTGTGGGCAGAATCATCAATGTCAAAATGGCGATTCCTGCTAGCAAGCTAGTTCCTGGTGATTGCAGTTTCCCAATTAGTGGCACAAGCACAACTAAACCCCAAAAACCATAAACTACAGAAGGAATGCCAGCCAGTAACTCAATTAAGGTGCGATACAATCTGGCAATCACAGGTGGGGCATAATATTGACAAAATATTGCTGAACCAATGCCTAAAGGTGTCGCCAACAGAACGGAACCGAGTGTGACTAACAAACTTCCCCATAGCATCGGCAGCAGATTATAAAATCCTTGCACTGGATGCCAAGATGGATCGCTGACAAAACGCCGCCATCCTAGCTGTTGCAAGATGGGTAAGGCTTCAAGTAATAAGAATGCAGTAATTAAGATAACAATAATACCTGTAATTAAAGCTAATAGCCGTAATATCCACAGGAGAAGGTTATCACTTTGAGATGGGGACAAAATCCTGTTTTTTAACAATGTCATGGACTTGTGGCGACTGGGCAAAATCGATAAATGCTTTTTCTAACCCTTGCGGCTGGGTTTTGGTAACCAAATTCAGCGGGCGCGCCAGGGGAAATGTGCCATTTTTGATATTCTCTGTGCTAGCCGCGACTCCATTCAGGGGTAATAACTTAATTGGTACGCCGTTGTTGATACTAAATTCAGCAGTACCAATAGATACATAGCCAATAGCGTTGGGATTACCTGCGACTGTTTTAATCCCCTGCTGATTGTCCCCAATCACAACCGATGATTTGATATCGCTATTCTTGAGTTTGAAATAGCTGAGAAACAATTCCAGGGTAGAACGTCCCTCGGCTTTATTTACAACTGTGATGGGTGCATTCTTACCACTAAATTGTTGCCAGTTGTTAACCTTACCCGTATAAATATCGATAACTTGTTGGTTTGACAGGGATTTTATCGGATTTTCTTTGTGCAAAATAATACCAATACCATCTTGTGCGATCGCAAAAGCTTTTAAGTCTTTTTCCTCTGTTTTCAAACTCCGAGATGCCATACCAATATTGGCAACACCTGTGCGTGCATCAGCAATCCCGCGAGAAGAACCACCTGTTTGCACATCGACTCGCACATCCGGATGTTCTGATTCAAATTTCTTCCCAATTTCGGCTGCCAAAGGTGCTACCGTACTCGAACCGGTTAAAACTAACTTTCCTTGTAATTTATTGGTTGCTTGAGTTGTTGTTTTAGCAGATTGCGTACAAGATTGTAGTCCTAAACCAATTGTTAAACCGACAGTAATTAACGCTAGGGGTTTAAATTTTGTCATCGCCAAATTGCTGCTAAATTTTATTCAAAAGAAAGGAGACAACAACCTAAATCAATTGCCTTACCAGTGTTGTCTTGACGATGAGTAGAAACAAAATGGTAAAGTACCGCCTTCCCATCTCGTTGTGCCTCCACAAAACCTGCATCCCGCAATATTTTTAAATGGTGAGATAGTAAACTCTGCTCTAACTTCAAGACAGAATTTAGCTCCCCTACGTGTTTGGGGCCTTCCATGAGAATTTTCAGCACAGATAGACGTGTAGCATCTGCTAAAACTTTTAGTTGACGCGCACAAAAGTCTGGAGATGATAAATTTTTAGAGTCTGTCATTCACCCTGAGATATAGTTTGAATAATTATTGATATGAAAAATTTTTCAATTAATTCAAAGTTTATCATACTTATTCACACCAAAATCAAATAAATTGTGGAGCGGGGGCTAGAGAAAGACGATTTGATTTTCCAAAATATGGCAGTTTTCTACTCTTGATGCCAGGGTGAAACTGCAACATCTTTATCCAGTTTTTGAGGAGGAGGAATCCGTTAGTTCTAATGCAACATTTTAGCTGTGTCAGTCCAGTAGGATGCGTTAGCAGCGAGAGTACGGCATCAGCCCCAAAGCTGATATTTTTTCAGAAATCAAATCGGCTTTCTATAGCAATACCAATTCAAATAATGTTTGCGACACATCAATATATTCTAGAGGGTAAGGCAATGCCCATTGGTGTCAACTTAACTTGAAACCCGCTTTGTGCAAAAGTTTTGCCCTCACCCCCAACCCCTCTCCCTCAGGGAGAGGGGAGCAAGAGATTTAATTCCCCTTCTCCCTCAGGGAGAAGGGGTGAGGGGATGAGGGCGAGGGTTTTTGTACAACACGCGCCGTATATAGCTTTTAGCTTAAGTTGACACGTATGGGCAATGCCCATTGGTGTCAACTTAACGTGAAACCCGCTTTGTAGCAAGGTTTTTGCCCTCACCCTGTGCCCCTCTCCCACTAGGAGAGGGGAGCAAGAGATTTAATTCCCCTTCTCCCTGAGGGAGAAGGGGTTAGGGGATGAGGGCGAAAGTTTTTGCACAATGCTCGCCATATATAGCTTTTAGCTTAAGTTGACACGTATGGGCAATGCCGTGCCCCTACAATCTGTCGTATTCTTGTTGCAAAGGGCTATAATTTTTCCGCTAATACCAATTAGCCATAATTCACCAATAGATTAAATCTCAGCTACATTCTCAAAGCCGAAAGGTTTTATGTCTAGGTCTATTTATCAATAAAAATATTAGGCGATTGCTTTCAATATATTCATATACTAATATGTTTTTCATCCTTATTTTACATTTGGATACAAGGAAAGGAGATTAGCGGAATGTTCAAATACTATTACTGCCTATAATAATTAGAAAACTCGGTAATTAGGTAAATGACCATTATCTTTAATTTCGCAAACCTACTTAGCAGTATTTTGTGACATCTTCTCCACATTCATCTACTAAGTATGACAAACACTTAAAACGCAGACCAACTACTTCTTCATAGAAAGGGTTGAGTTTACACAAAGGTGGGATTTGAAAAATCGTATGACCTAAAACTTTGACAGTTTTTTCAAAAGGGCAATTAGAGGGAATAATTGTACATAATAGTTTAGCCAGATGAGAATTATGGATTTCGATACCATCAATTTGATATCGTATTTGATTAAATAAACTGTGATGCAATTGAGATTTATTTAGTACTTCCATTGCTGCAATTCCTCTGATTAATTTGTTGCCCTTCTAAAAGTACAACTATCTTCAGAGAAAAACATCGTATAATTACTAAACTATTTTTTAATTTTTTGAAAATCAATTTTTGTTTCAGTAATTTTACTGGAAGAACAGCAGCAACGGTAAATTATCAGTGTGTTAGTCCAGTAGGATGCGTTATTAACGCATCCTAATGTTTCGGCAACAAATTCAAACTCTGAAATCCAGGCCTAATCTCAAAGAGTACGCAGATTAAGACAATTTGGTGAGAAAACCTAAAAGGCGTTTGGTATTTTCTGTTAACAATGTGCGCCGATAAGCATCAGCAGCTTTCTTAATCGCTTCTGCTTGGGTGGGATAGGGATGAATGACACCGCTTAACTTGTTCAAACCTAACTTACCGACAATTGCTGTAGTTACTTCCGAAATCATTTCCCCTGCATGACGAGCGACAATAGTTGCACCGAGAATTTCATCGGAGCCTTTTTTGTGGAGAATTTTCAGGAATCCTGACTCTTCACCATCTGCGATCGCACGGTCTACACTACTAAAAGGAATTTTGATTGTCTCGATATTCCAGCCTTTATCTTTGGCTTCTTGTTCTGACAATCCTACATGGGCAATTTCTGGGTCAGTATAGGTTACCCAAGGCATAACTAAACTGCTGAGTTTGCTACGACTTAAACCAAAGGGCGAAAATAAGGTATTTTTAATGACAATGCGTGCGGCTGCATCGGCTGCATGGGTAAATTTCCAATTCATGCAGATATCCCCGGCTGCATAAATTTTGGGATTAGTCGTTTGCAGGTAATCATTGACCTTTACACCATGCTGCTTGTCGTACTCTACCCCAACGGCTTCTAAATTTAACCCTTCGACATTGGGAGCGCGTCCCGCACCCACTAAAATTTCATCTACAGTTACAGAATCCCGATGTCCGTTGGTAGAAAAATACAGGCGCTTACCTTCGGTGACAGTGACGACTTCTTCTAATTTGCAATTCAGTACTAGGCGAATTCCTTCTTTAATTAAAACCTTTTGCAGAATTTCCGCAGCTTCCGCATCTTCTTTATTAAGAACATGAGAACTGCGATGTAAAAGCACCACCTCAGAACCCAAGCGTCGGAAAGCTTGCGCTAATTCGCAACCAATCGGCCCACCCCCAATTACTGCTAACCGTTCTGGTTTTTGAATCAAGGAAAAAACCGATTCATTAGTTAAATAACCAGCTTTTTCAATTCCTGTAATTCCTGGTTGTGCGGCTCTTGCTCCCGTCGCAATTACTGCTTTTTTAAACCGCAGAGTTTGTCCTTCAACTTCCACAGTATTTTTACTCGCAAATCGACCGCTACCTAAAAATACATCAACGCCTAACTTTTGAAAGCGTGCAGCAGAATCATGGGGACTAATACCAGCACGAATGCGGCGCATTCTCTCCATAACTGCGGGAAAATCAATATCAATATTTTGAGGAATATTAATTCCTAATTCCTTCCCATCCCACAATTCCCCCACCACACGAGCCGAGCGAATAATAGTTTTTGAAGGAACGCAACCTACATTTAAGCAATCTCCACCCATGAGATGCTTTTCAATTAATGCTACTTTTAAACCCAAATCTAAACCCGCAGCACCCGCAGCCACAACTAATCCTGCTGTTCCCGCACCGATTACTACTAAGTCATAAATATCAGCAGGCTTGGGATTTACCCAATCCGGTGGATGAACGTGGGATACCAAAGTTTGGTTATATTCATCCATTGGGCGGACTGTCACTCTTTCAAATTCTAAATTAGACATTTGTTGATTGTTGCTAAGTTTTTAATTATTGTTGACTTCTTCTTCTAAAGCTTTCCTTGCTATCTTCGTTACATAAATTGTGACTGCAACTGTAGCAATAAAACCAATTATGCGAATTGCCCATTGTATTGTTAAATTGGTAGGTTGAGTTTCACTGCCAATTCTGGCAAGATTACCAGCTAAAGAACCAATATAAACGTACATAATGGTTCCAGGAATCATCCCTACAGAACCAATACAGTAGTCCTGAAGAGAAACTCCTGTAATCCCAAAGGCGTAATTTAATAAATTAAACGGAAATATCGGAGAAAGTCGCGTTAACAGGACTATTTTTAATCCTGCTTTGCCAACAGCATGATCAATAGCGACAAATTTTTGATTACCTGCAATTTTATTTGCAACCCACCCTCTCGCTAAATAACGTCCTACAAGAAAAGCTGCAGTTGCTCCTAAAGTTGCACCAATAAATACGTAAAGCGAACCCCAAACTACACCAAAGACAACACCAGCACCTAAGGTAAGAATCGAACCTGGTAAAAAAGCAACGGTAGCAATAATATATAGTCCAATAAAAGCGATCGCTCCTACAGAACCAAGGCTATCAATCCATTGCAAAGCATCGCGTAAAATTACTTGGGGATTAAAGGTATTTGCTTCTTGTGCTAATGCTGTATCATTGTTGAAAATAAAGGCAATATTGATTGCTATAAATGTGAATAAAAGGATTTTTTTAAAGTAATGAGAATATATCATTTTTAAATAGCCTGATTGTATAGGTAGATGCCTGAGCAAATAAATTTGTCAAACAGTAAATCTTAAGTAGGGTGTGTTACGGCTATGAAAGGATTTGGGACACAGAGACAATGGAATTTAGCCGTAACGCACCACCGCGTGGATGATGCGTTAGGCGCTAGGATAGTTCTTTCATGACAAATCATATTGGAAACCAGCGCCTAACGCATCCTACAATAATTTTATTTTTACTTTATAAATAACCTCTTAGCAAATAAATTTATCAAACAGTGTATTTCATTTGAGTGAGATACTTGTTTTATTTAATGTTTAAAAACGCAAATTTTCCTTTCACCCCGTTAGCTTCCATCTTCAATTGAGCAACGTAAAAGTCTTTCTGAATGACATCACCGACTGATGTAAAAGCAATTTCACCCAAAGGAGTTTGATAAGTTCCTTTGAGTAGTTCTTGATTTAATGCTTTACGCAGTTGTGGTAATGAAAGTTGAGTAATGTTACCTTTTTTATCTAAAGATTGCAGCGCTTCTACATATACCTGTAACGCAGTAAAGGCTTGGGCGCTGACTTGGGGTGGTTCTCTACGATATTGCTCAAAATAAGCTTTGCGAAATGCTGTGTTAATTTCACTCTGATATTCTGGACTATAAGCTTGGGCAATAATCACGCCATCACAAAGAGCTTTGCAGACTGAAAATATATGAGATGTATTAAACCCATTACCACCAATAATAATTCCTTTATATCCCAGTTCTCGTAATTGTTTAACTAAATTACCGCCATCAACAGCTAAACCAGAGATAATTGCTAAATCTGGTTTTAAATTAATGGCACTACTGGCTTGTGTTTGAAAGTCGGTATCTGTAGTTTGGAATTTTTGAACTGTAACTAAATCTAATCCTAAATCTTTAACTGTTTTCTGAAATATTTCTGTTTCTGATTTATTGAAAGCATCATTTTGAGCGTAGAATACCGCCACTCTTTTGATATTCGGATTTTGTTTAAGCGCTGCTTTCACTGCATAAGGTGCGACAACAGCCACCGAGGAAGAAACCCGCGCCACATAATCACCAATTTCGGGAATCCCTTTAGCTGTATTTGATGCACCAATAACTGGAACTTGATTGCGTTCGGCAATGGGATTAGCACTAAAAGCTTGCTGTGATAAAGTAGGGCCAATAATTCCTACAACTTTATTTTGATTAATTAAAGTTTGAAAAGCATTAACAGTTCCCACTTCATCGCCGCCAGTATCTTGAAAGATTAATTTAATTGGTTTACCATTGATACCTCCTTTAGCATTAAAATATTTCTCAGCAATTTTTACGCCATCAGTGCCTTCTTGACCGAGTAATGCTACATTACTTGTTTGAGCAAATGCAATTCCTATTGGTATTGCATTAGTAGCTTCTGATGTAGAATTAGTTGTGGAAGTTTTATGCGTACTGCTACTTTTACCACAGCCTATCAACAATACAGAGCAGGTAAATAATAAGACAGTTTGACGTGCAATCGCATTTTTCATCGTGATATATAATTATAAGAATTTAAATAAAATTAATACCGTAAAAAAATCGAACTATTTGTTAATTTTCGTTACTTCTCTCATCAGTAATTTCAACTGTTGCTACAGTTTGTTTGAGAGCTTTTTGAGCAACTTTGGTTATATATACAGTCACCGCCACTGTAGCAATTAATCCCAGGATTTGTATCACCCATTCCCCAATTTGAGCTTGGGAATTTTGAGGATGATTGTTTGTATTCAGCATCGTCAGATTTGTCGCTAAAGAGCCGATGTAAACATACATCACAGTTCCCGGAATAATCCCAAGAGAACCTAATATATAATCTTTGAGGGAAACTTGCGTGACTCCAAATGCATAATTTAATAAATTAAAAGGAAAGATAGGAGAAAGGCGAGTTAGTAGCACAATTTTCCATCCTGCTTGAGCCACAGCTAAATCAATCGCTTTAAATTTAGGATGTTTTTCTAGTTGTTGTACTACCCAATCTCGTGAAAGATAGCGACCAATTAAAAAAGCTAAAGTAGCTCCAATGGTGGCAGCAATTAGGACATAAATAGAACCCCAAAAAACACCAAATAAACAACCACCTTTTAAAGTTAAAATAGAACCTGGTATAAATAGTAAAGTGGCTAAGTTGTAAATGGCGATAAAAGCAATTGGGCCAAAATAGCCTAGATTGTTAACTGACGCGATTAATGTATGTAATATTTCTTGGATGTTGAGACGTTGGCTAGCAATGATGACTGTGGCAACTAGACAACCTAATAGTAAAAATTTCGGTTTAGGATACAATTGGCGCTTTGGCATTTTCAGTTATCAGTTATGAGCCTGTTTACTGTTGAGCGTCTTGCTATCTACAACCAAAATATTCTACTTCCCTGAGAATCAGCTTAAATCTTTCTAAATTTTCCCTGGCGATACCAGCTACGAATTTGCTCAGGTGATACCCCCAGTAAATAAGCGATAATTACAATTTGATTTATCAGGGTAGTTTGAAAAATTCCCTTTTTTAACCATCGCCGCGCAGATGTGAGAACTGGTACGGGAATAATGATAATTTTACCAATGCGTTTTAAACGGCGAATGAGTTCAAAGTCTTCCATAATCGGCAATTCAGGGAAACCGCCTATTTGCTGAAACATTGATTTAGTGATAAAAATAGCTTGATCGCCATAGGGCATTTGGAGAAAATGCGATCGCAAATTTACTCCCCATTCCACCAACCTGATACCCCAAGGCGATGCATCAATCCCCAACTTAAACGCACCCGCCACTGTTTTTGGTTGTGGGAGTGCAGTCCGCACCATACCATCAAAGCCAGCAGGTAAGCGAGTATCTGCGTGGAGAAACAGCAGAATCTCACCACCAGCAGCTACAGCACCAGCATTCATTTGCACTCCCCGCCCAGGAGATGAGAAGATAACTTTCACACCCAATGACTTGGCTATAGCTACAGTGTCATCCTGAGAGCCACCATCAACCACAATTACTTCTGTATTTATACTGCCCTGAGTTGTGATAATTGCCTCTGCAATATTTGCTGCTTCATTTAACGTAGGAATAATAATCGAAAGCTTGGGAATGTTTATAGAGACAGTTTCATGATTTGACAATTTTAGTCTTGCTCCTTCCTGAGCGCTTTCTTTTTTCTTAGAGTAATACCACGTTTCACTAAAATATAAAATTTATATAGGAATCCGATTTGATTATTGAAAAAATCTAAGTATGTGTAGTGGCGCGACAAGGCTAAAATGTGGCAATATAATTTTCTCGTGGGGTGGACATCTTGTCCGCCCAGGACGGGCAAGATGCCCATCCCACAAGAGTTTGAATAATACACTATTTTAGTCTAGACACGCCAGTAGGGTGCGTTATCACGAAGTGTAACGCACCTTATTCTGGGCTTTGGTGCGTTGCGCTGCGCGACAACACAACGCCAGTTCGCTCAAGTCGGGAAACCCGCCCAAGCGACTGGCTCCCCTACGTGTATTTCAGAAATCAAATATGAGTCTTATACCAATTCAAATAATGTTTGCGGCAGATAAATTCTTTGTAGCTTTATTTGAACGTTTGCGGGATATTGCTGTTTACGCTGCTTGATTGAATCAAAAATGGATAAAGTCGAGCTAAGAAGGCAAGAGGCAAAAACAAGAGGTATGGAAATATTAGGAAAGCCACTATTGAGTTGAGGAAAGCCACTATTGAGTTGAGAATAGCCGCTATTGAGTTGAGAATAGCCGCTATTGAGTTGAGGAAAGCCACTATTGAGTTGAGAATAGCCGCTACTGAGTTAAGAATAGCCACTATTGAGTTAAGAATAGCCGCTACTGAGTTGAGCAAAGCCACTATTGAGTTGAGAATAGCCACTACTGAGTTGAGCAAAGCCGCTACTGAGTTGAGAATAGCCACTATTGAGTTGAGAATAGCCACTATTGACTTAACGATAGTGGCTTCTGTTGTTGGTGGGCGAGTTTGCGATGCCTACAGCGGGCTTCTCTACGAGACGCTACGCGAACGCCTACGCAAATGAATAAGTAGTTACATAAAATTAATTACACCAGTTTGAAAAAAGAATGCGACAGATTGTAGGGGCACGGCACCAGTCATTGGTGTCAACTTAAGCTAAAAGCTATATAGGGCGGGCGTTGTACAAATACCTCGCGCCCTCATCCCCTAACCCCTTCTCCCTCAGGGAGAAGGGGAATTGAATCTATTGCTCCCCTCTCCTGGTGGGAGAGGGGCTGGGGGTGAGGGCAAAACCTTGCAACCAAGTGGATTTCACGTTAAGTTGACACCACTGGGCACCAGTAAGATATTTGATATTAGGACTTACGCAAGTGTCACATTATTTTTCGTTTAGGCTGTCCAGGGTCAACCGTCAAAAGTCCAAAAAACCTGAATTTTGACCCTTGACTCTTGACTCTTGACTCTTAAACCAGAAGATTGGTGTACCAGTTGCGTAAGTCCTGGATATGTCAAAAGATGGTAGATGCCGTGCCCTACCTATCTGCCATGTTATGTATTCAAAATGGTATTCTTGGGTTCAGACATGATAATAACAGCTAATTGTTCTAATTTATAAATGAAAATAGGGACACAAATTATTTGTGTCCCTGTAATATCTGAAAACCGATTTAGAACCACTAAATAGTACTCCTAAATCATTAATGAAATGTTCATACCTTATATTTCACAAATCAGATAGGATTGCTAGCAGCGCCCAGTATAATTAGATGTTTCATTAAACAAAGATTGCACTGTCATTTAATGGTGCAAATGCATCTGTAATTACAGATGTTTGATTATTACTCTTCACAACTACATCTAACAATCCATCCTTATTGGGATCAAGGAATTGGTTAGTGGTAAAGTTGGGGAGAATTCCTTTAATTCTTTGGGATGAAACTGAAGTGATAGTTGCAGCTTGTCCGCCAATTGAAACTTCAGTTTCTCCACCAAAGTTTTTACCGCCAATCACAAATGTATTACCACCTGCTGCTGGTGCTCTCCAAGGGAAGATATCATAAGCAGTAGTATCTACTATGTAAAGATCATCTGCCGTCGCAACGGTAATTGAATTGTCAGCATAGTCAATACCGAGAATTGCACCTCCAGGCCCAGTTACTAAACTCAAACCATCTGCAACGGGAGAATCAGCATTGAGGACTGTATTTTTGATAACTTTTGTGCCATCGGCTGATAAAGCCACGCTGTAAAGTTTTTGGTTCCATTGCTGGGCAATTAAATTACCGCGCAATTGGCTTTGGAAAGTTGTTGCCCGATATTCATCAATGCCATTAGTTGAAGAAGCAAAAGTTGTGAGTGGCGCTGTATATTTATCAGTGCTTGGTTTATCTGGCCCATAAAAAACATTTTGGCGATCATCAGTGCGTCCACGATTGCGGTTAGGAGAACCGTAGTATTCACCTTGTTTGATCAGGTTTAGTTCATCTGGCGCACCGGGTGCAGGGATAGAAGTTGTAGCTGAGATAGAAAGTTCTCCAAAGCCTTGGTTATGACCATTATCAGTAGCATAAAGCAATCCTTTGGTAGTAAAAACTGCCCCAAAGGGATTTCGCAGACCACTTGCATAGACTGAAACGTCAGTACCCGGTACAACATTGGCAACATCACCAAATGCTTGACTATCAGCCGGATCAAAAGTTAATCCTGCTGGGATTTCATAACCAGGAGGTAGGGGATTTTGCAGAACATACTTGATATCACCCTTAAAGCCAGGTTTGGAAATCTCCGCTTTTAAAATAGCCGCAGACAAAGGCGATTCTGGTAAACCACCAATGTTGCTGTTAATTACACCAGCATTAGTATTACTACCAACATTGATGTATAAATCGCCTTTTTGATCGAATGTTAAAGCATTGATCCCGTGGTCTTGATTGGAAGTTGGTAGTCCTGTGACTAAAGCTGTCAAGTTGGAGAAATTTGCCCCATCTAGTATGGAAACTTGACCGCTATAAAATGACTGTTCTGTTTTAGGAAACGCACTACCACCGTTACCATAAAGCCTTGTATGGGCAACGTAAATACTAGGAGAACCAGATTGATCGTAAGGGTTAAAAGCAATACCCAAGATGTTTGGTTTGTTGCCAGCTTTATCTTGAATTGTGGTGATGATTTGGGTATCGATAACATTGTATTTTTCATCAAAGGTATAAGCTCTGATTTCACCACTGTAAGTACCTACATATAATCTGCCATCTGGCCCCCAAGCTGCAGTTGAGGGTGCAGCTATTGAAGCTACGGTTTTCTTAGTGAAGCTGATGGCAACGATATCATTATCGTTGACGCTGACAGGAAGTTCTGGAATCGTGAGATTTTGATAGTTACTATCTGTAGTAGAGATAGTATGAGAAATGGTGAGATTGTCGGCACCTTGGGCGATTTTGTCATCAACTACATTGACAGTTACCGTTTGCGGAACATTCCAGTTAGCAGGAGTAAAGGTCAGGCTAGTCTTGTCTGTAACTAAGCGATCGCCTTTAACTACATTAATTGTGACATCTGCTGTCGGTTGTGTATTCAAAACTAACGAGTAACTATCACCAGCACTTCCTTCTGTAACCTCAGTTCTGCCTTGTGTTTGTTGCAAAATCACCTGAGGGCCAGTGAGTGATATAATCTCTAGACCTGAGAGCAGAGCATTGTTAACGCTGGCATCCAAATTAAGATTCAGCTTGCCATCGGTAACAGTCACAGTAGGCACAGATAGTACTAGCGCTGAGTTATTACCTGTGAAGAAAGCATTTTTGGATTGTTTGAAAATGTCTACATCAGAGAACACCTTCTGACCTTCTATGGAAACATCAAAGATGCGGTCATTGAAGTCAGTGAAGAAATTCTCAGCAAAGTGCAGATTTACTCTATAGTTACCAGCTGCTACGGGAATCTCGTAAGCTAGCTTTGCGGCATATCGATCGTCTTGATATATAGGATCATCTTCTGTCTTGCCAATTTCCGCAGCGGTGGTATAGACGTTGCTGTCACCAACCACATATTGCGGTTGATCTGCATCCCATTTATTACCTTTGGTATCAGTATAAGCTTTACCACCTACATTAATGCGAATAGCCTCTGGTGTAGGTGTTGGTGTGGGTGTAGGTGTTGGTGTGGGTGTGGGTGTTGGCGTGGGTGTTGGTGTTGGCGTGGGTGTTGGTGTGGGTGTTGGCGTTGCATCTACAGGAGTAATTTCAATCGCATCAATTTTGGCGTTGTTGACACTCGCCAAAAACTGTAAATTCAGTGTGCCATCAGCAACTGTAACATCAAAAGACTTATCCAAAGCGATGTTATTACCACCCGCTTCTTTGAAAATATCTAAGTTAGTAATTACTGGATTACCTTCAGCACTTACGCTAAAGACACGTTGTGCAGCTCCAGTCCAGAAGAGTTCGGAAAACTTGAGCTTAACTGTATATTTGCCGTTATCAACAGGAATGGCATAAGAGAATTTATCTAACCAATGTTCGTCTTGATAAAGGCCGTCATCAACAGTATTGGCGATCGCAGCAGTTTTACTATAGACGTTACCACCATCAAAATACTTATCATTATCTGCTTCCCAAAGATTACCCAGGCTATCTTTGTAATCTGCACCACCTGCATTAATACGAATTGTTTTGCCTGTGGCTGTGGGTGTCGGCGTTGGCGTTGGTGTTGGCGTTGGTGTGGGTGTTGGCGTTGGTGTGGGCGTTGGTGTGGGTGTGGGCGTTGGCGTTGGTGTGGGTGTGGGCGTTGGTGTCGGTGTTGGCGCGGGTGTTGTATCTACAGGAATGATTTCAATCGCGTCGATTTTGGCATTGTTGACACTCGCCAAGAAATCTAAATTTAAAATCCCATCAGTGACTTTAACCTTAAAAGACTTGTCCAAAGCGATGTTATTACCACCCGCTTCTTTAAAAATATCCAAGTCATCAAAGACTAACTGATTTTCGGCATTTACATCAAAGACACGTTGTCCAGCTTCAGTCCAGAACAGTTCGGAAAACTTGAGGTTAACTGTGTAGTCGCCGTTATCAACAGCAATGGCATAAGAGAATTTATCTAGCCAGCGTTCGTCTTGATAAAGGGGGTCTTCAACAGTATTGGCGATCGCCGCATTTGTAGTATAAGTGTTACCGTCAGAAAAATAATTATCAGCTTCCCAGAGATTACCCTGAGTATCAGTGTAGGCTGCACCACCTGTATTGATCCGGAGGATCTTGGTAACCATTGTTGTCATTTCCAAACAATTTCTTACTTAATCTCTCGGAAAAGCTAAACCTAAAACAAGGTGATATGTAAACTTTTTATGAGGTTTTTTTAAAGATTAAAACAAGTCTTAAATTGAATGCTTATAACTTTCCAAAATTTATAAATTTTCTCTAAATACATGAGTAGGAATTTATAAATTTTCAATAAAGATATATATTTTACTGATAGGTGTAACTGTCACCTAATAGAGAGAGTTATTAATTTTTCCCACAAAGTAAAAGCTTGTAGTGCAGCAATGATTAATCTAAAGAGGGAACAGACAACTGGCAAAACTCTATTAGAAAATATATAAAGTCACACCTTTCTTGCACTATATGTATAAACAAATAAAAAGACTGTTTGCATAAATAAATTTAATCGCCATTTTCCATATAGTATGTCTGATATCATATCTGTGAAAGTCGGTAATGGGTAATGGGTAATGGGTAATGGGTAATGGGTCATGGGTAATGGGTCATGGGTCATGGCAAATAAAAATACAGTTTAACAATTACCAACAAGACCAACCATATCGTAAGTAATTAGCCGACATTGATATAGGAATCCGATTTGATTATTGAAAAAATCTAAGTATGTGTAGGGTGGTTACACTTCGTGATAACGCACCCTACGTGTATTTCATAAATCAAATATGAGTCCTATATGATTTTTATTGCAGTTTTCTAACCTTTCACTAAAATGCTAAAATAAATCCCCCTATTGACCTGACAAGCGCAAAGAGCAGGGGGAAATACAATTCTGTTAAGAAAGTTAATTGATCACAAAACCAAAAAACTAGTTACTCAACACAAAACAGAACAATCATTTTGGAGGGGGTTTGGGGGACGCAACCGTCACCCAATCGGGGGTTTGGGGGAGAATCCCCCAATTCTTCTGGCTTCGTTTAATAAGTGACAAATCAATCGCTAAAAAGCTTAATTCAACTGTATTGGATTACGGGGGATCAATAAGTATACAGATACAGCCAATCGTTTTTCAAACAACCTCTAGGTTCATTACACAAATGTAGCAGAGCCATATAGTGGTAAATATGCATCTGCAATCGTTGAAAATTGACCATTACTGCTTACAGTTACATCTAACAAATCAATGGGATTGGTATTAGTAAATGATGGCAATATACCCTTAATTCTTTCGCTGTTAACTTCTGTAATCGTTGCCGTCTTACCACCAATAATTACTTGAGTATTCGCCAAAGTACCAAAGTTTTTGCCACCAATAACAAATGTATTTTTACCCGCATCATTATTAGCAGGTGCGCGCCAAGGAAAGATATCGTAAGCGGTGACACCTATTGCCGCAGCATCATTAGGAGTCGCAACTGTGATTTTTTTATCACTATAGTTTATGCCCACAAGCGCACCACCTGGGCCTGTTAAGATATCTAACCCACCACCAACATTATTGATAGTATCGATTTTTTGTACCGTCTTACCATCTGCTGATAGTTGGTAAGTAGAAACTTCCGCATTCCAGCGCTGGGTAATTAAATTCCCCCGTAATTGATTATTGAATGCTGTAGCTCGATATTCATCTATACCATTAGTGGAAGCCATATTGGTAGCGATGGGAGCAGTATATACTCCTGGAATACTCGCTTGCGATGGATCGTAATAAACATTCTGACGAGGATCTGAAATGCCGCGATTGCGGTTAGGGCTACCATAATAATTGCCCTGTTCAATCAGGTTTAGCTCATCGGGAGCACCAGTTGCAGGTTTCTGAGTTGTAGCTGAGGTAGAAATATCTCCAAAGCCTGGGTTATGACCGTTGTCTGTGGAATAAAGTAATCCTTTGGTGGTAAACACTGCATCATAAGGATTCCGCAGTCCACTAGCGTAAACCGACACGTCAACACCCGGTTTCACAGTGGCTTTATCTCCAAACACCTGACTAATAGCTGGGTCAAAAGTCAATCCGGCTGGCGGTTGGAAATTCGATGGTAAAGAATACTGAACCTTACCATTAAAGGTAGATTTGGAAATTTCTGCCTTGAGGATAGCAGCAGAGAAAGGAGATTCTGGAATACCACCTATATTGTCATTGGTAACCCCGGCATTAGTGTTACCACCAACATTGATGTATAAATCACCTTTATTATCAAAAGTTAAACCATTAATGCCGTGGTCATGGTTGGAAGTTGGTAGACCTGTTACTAAAGGTATCAACTGAGAAAAATTAGTTCCTTGCAGAATCGAGACTTGACCGCTATAAGGCGAAAGTTCTGTCTGAGGAAAAGCTCCGCCACGATTGGCATAGAGCTTACTATGAGCTACGTAAATACTAGGTGCATCAGAGGTATCATACGGGTTAAAGGCAATACCTAAAATGTCACTGTTATATAAGCCCTTAAGAGTAGTAATCTCTTGGGTATTGGTAACGTTGTAATTCTGATCGAAAGTGTATGCTCTAATAGTGCCATCGTAATCGCCTACGTAAAGTCTGCCATCTGGGCCCCAAGCGCCTGTAGTAGGGCCAGCAGGTGTGGACTCATTAATTGTCGCTACTACTTTTTGCGTAAAGCTGATGGCAACTGTTTCGTTATCTGCGATACTAACAGCAACCTTGGGAATGCTGAGATTGTTATATGTGCTATCGGCACTAGTAACGGTATGACTAATATTGACTGTGTGATTACCTTCTACTAACTTATCGTCAACGGCATTGACAGTAACAGTTTGTGCAATATTCCAGTTATCAGGAGTAAATGTGAAACTACTCTTGTTGAGGGTGATTTGGTTAGCTTTGTCTGTTGCCAAGTTAATTGTGACATTGGCGGTGGGTTTGCTATTTAAAACTAATGAGTAATTATCACCAGCACCACCTTCCGCAACTGCAGTACTACCCCCCGTTTGTTGCAAAATAACTTGTGACCCAGTTACGGGAATGATTTCAATCGCTGAGATTGTGGCGTTGTCAACAGTCGCATCTAAATTCAGGTTAAGTTTGCCATCACTAACATTTTGGGTAGGAACAGATAACACTAAAGCAGAGTTATTTCCTGGGAAGAAAGCATTTTTAGATTGTTTAAAAATGTCTACATTGGAGAAAACTTTCTGACCTTCTAAAGAAATATCAAATACCCGTTGATCGAAGTCAGTCCAGTAATTTTCTGCGAAGTGAAGATTGACTGTATAGTTACCGTTTGCTACGGGAATTTCGTAAGCCAAGTTTTGGGCATAACGGTCTGTTTGATATAAAAGGTCATCTTCTGTTTTGCCGATAGGTGCTGTGACAGTATAGATATTACTAGTTCCAACAAAATACTGGTCGGCTTGCCATATTTGACCCTGAGTATCAGTAAAACTTTGAGTTGCACCTACATCAATCCGAATCGCTCCAGGCGTAGGAGTGGGATTAGTATTAGTATCGTTATCGGTAATAGTGACTGTAACATTACCCACAGCAAAATTATTATATTTACTATCTGTACTGCTGACGGTGTGGGTAATATTAGCTGTGTGAGTTCCTTCCACAGCAGTATCATCAACAGCTTTAACGGTAACTGTTTGTGCTGTATTCCAGTTACTCGGAGTAAAAGTCAGACTAGTTTTATCTAAAGTGATTTGATTACCAGTTGTCCCCAGGTTAATAGTGACATTGGCGGTGGGTTGGCTGCTAAGAACTAATGAATAACTATCAGTAGCACCGCCTTCAGTCACCGCAGTATTTCCACCACTCTGTTGCACAATTACCTGTGCAGTTGGAGTTGTCGTAACGGGAATGATTTCAATCGCGTCAACTTTGGCATTGTTGACACTCGAGAGGAAATTTAAATTTAATGTGCCATCAGCAACTTTAACTGTGAAAGACTTATCTAAAGCTGTGTTAGCACCAGCTTCTTTGAAAATATCCAAGTTAGTAATTACTGAATTATTTTCTGCTTTCACATCAAAGACGCGTTGACCAGCAGCATTAAAAAACAGTTCTGCAAACTTCAGCTTAACTGTATAGTCTCCGTTAGTTACTGGAATTGCATAAGAAAAGTCATTCAGCCACCGTTCGTTTTGATAAAGAGGGTCTTCAACTGTATTGGCGATCGCAGCTGTTGTCCCATAGGTATTCCCACCTGAAAAATATTGATCTGCAAGCCACTGATTACCTTGTCCATCTGTAAAAGCAGCGCCACCTGCATTAATACGTATGGCTTTACCTGTGGGAGCAGTATCGTTATCAGTAATATTGACTACAACATTACCTACAGCGAGATTATTGTATTTGCTATCTGTACTGCTGACGGTGTGGGTAATATTAGCTGTGTGATTTCCTTCCACAGCAGTATCATCAATGGCTTTAACGGTAACTGTTTGTGCTGTATTCCAGTTACTTGGAGTGAAAGTCAGACTAGTTTTATCGAGAGTAATTTGATTACCAGTTGTCCCTAGGTTGATAGTGACATTGGCGGTGGGTTTGCTGCTGAGGACTAATGAGTAACTATCAGTAGCGCCACCTTCGGTCACCGCAGTATTTCCGCCACTTTGTTGCACAATTACTTGTGGGGTGGGAGCAGTATCGTTATCAGTAATATTGACTACAACATTACCTACAGCGAGATTATTGTATTTGCTATCTGTACTGCTGACGGTGTGGGTAATATTAGCTGTGTGAGTTCCTTCCACAGCAGTATCATCAACGGCTTTAACGGTAACTGTTTGTGCTGTATTCCAGTTACTCGGAGTAAAAGTCAGACTAGTTTTATCGAGAGTAATTTGATTACCAGTTGTCCCCAGGTTAATAGTGACATTAGCGGTAGGTTTGCTGCTGAGGACTAATGAGTAACTATCAGTAGCGCCACCTTCGGTCACTGCAGTATTTCCACCACTCTGTTGCACAATTACCTGTGCAGTTGGAGTTGTCGTAACGGGAATGATTTCAATCGCATCAACTTTGGCATTGTTGATACTGGAGAGGAAATTTAAATTTAATGTGCCATCAGCAACTTTAACTGTGAAAGACTTATCTAAAGCTGTGTTAGCACCAGCTTCTTTGAAAATATCCAAGTTAGTAATTACTGAATTATTTTCTGCTTTCACATCAAAGACGCGTTGACCAGCAGCATTAAAGAACAATTCCGCAAACTTCAGCTTAACTGTATAGTCTCCGTTAGCTACTGGAATTGCATAGGAAAAGTCATTCAGCCACCGTTCGTTTTGATAAAGAGGGTCTTCAACTGTATTGGCGATCGCAGCTGTTGTCCCATAGGTGTTACCACCTGAAAAATATTGATCTGCAAGCCACTGATTACCTTGTCCATCTGTATATGCTTGTCCCCCTACATTAATCCTGATGGCAGCCATAATTTTTTATCTACAAATAATTGCTAAATTGCTTTGCGTAAAATATAAGCTTTCTACGTATATATCAGGTTAAGATTCGTTGATCGTTCTTGAAATCTTAAAAATAATAATTGCTAACTTCATCGAAAGTATATCTTCATGAGGATTATCTAAAAATAGATAAATTTTTGATGATTTAATTATGAATTTCTGATGAAAATTTGTTGATTTTATGATGACTATCTCTGGTTGAGCGGATTAATAATGTTAATAAGCAACCACAGTAATAATACTAAGGTAAATAGTATAAAATTTCTAAAAAATGACTATTTGCAACCAACATTGAGAGTGATCGCTCTTTTTTGGCTCAAGGTACTATTAGCCAAGGAACAATTCACCCTTCCCTCAGGGTAAAGAAGGAGAAAGGTATACCTAAGCTTTGCCACAATCAAATATCAGTTCTATATAGAAATAAAATCAAGAAATTCCTTTGCTAAATTCTGAGGTCTTAACTATGGTTGCTTCACCTGAAATCTACCTCACCTCTGAACAATACCTGCAAATGGAGGAAAACAGCGACATCAAGCATGAATACATCGACGGCTATATTTACGCAAGGGCTGGAGCGCTGGACTCCCATGTTACGATTGCGGGAAACCTGTTTGCGCTTGTCCGTAATCATGTACGCGGTTCAGGCTGTCGTATTTACATCGCCGATATGAAAGCACGCATCGAATCTCTGAATAGATATTACTATCCTGATGTAATGGTGACTGGCGACGAACGCGATCGCGAAACTCCTGCTTATAAAAAATTTCCCTGTTTAATTGTCGAAGTTTTATCTAACTCTACCGAAGCCTTTGACCGAGGAGATAAATTCGCTGATTACCAAACTTTAGAAAGTCTGCAAGAGTACGTTTTAATTAACACCAAACGTCAGCGAGTTGAGTGTTTCCGCCGTAATGAGCAAGGTTTATGGGTTTTACAATCTTACACAGCCGCAGATAAATCATTTGAATTACAGAGTATTAAATTTGAAGGTACAATGGCTGACCTTTACGAAGATGTAGTATTTGAAAAAGGTTAAGGTTCGCCTTCCTGATTTGGTTGAAGCAGGCTAAATTAGCTGGGAAAATACTCTGCGATACTTTGCGCCAACCTCCGCGTTCCTCTGCGTTTAATCTTTATTAATTTCCTACTCCATCGCCTGAATCTGCTTATTCGCTGCTGTTTGCGCTCTTACCATTGCTTGCTTTAATGGTTGCTGACCTAATAAAGCGCTAATAAATTGGTTATCAAAATTATTGACAATTGCTGCGGGATATTTGCCAGCTTGCCAAGGTGTAGCGTAGGAGACACCACTAACAAAAGGCGATCGCAACGGGTCTTTGTCATAGCCTAATTTCTCAGCTACAGATTTCCGCGTAGGGAGTGCAAACCCTTTCCCTGTCCACTTTTGCATCCCTTGTTTACCTGTGAGATAAGAAATTAATTCCCAAGCTTCTGCTTTATGTTTGGCTTGTTTATTCATTACATAGGCAACTGTAAACACCATAGTGTTATTTTTACCATTAATCGTCGGTATCTCTGCGGTAGCGAACTCTAGTTTAGGAAAGGTTTCTTGCAAATAAGGAATTGCCCAATTTCCTTCAATTACCATTGCTACCTTACTCTGACCAAACATTTCACTACCTGAGTTTGTGCCCACATCAGATTTTTGAGCAGAGGAACGGTCTTTTTGATACTGATCTATAACTAACTGCAATCCTTGCAAGCCTGGTTCACTAGCAAAGGTGGCATAATCATTTTGATTAATAATTTGTCCACCAAAGGCTTTAATTTTATAAGCTTGACGCGCTAATTCAGGAATTTCTCCAAAGCCATATTTGTTGATTTTGCCTGTTAATTTCTCAGAATAGTTGCGTAATTCCTCCCAAGTGCTGGGAGGATTACTCAAACCAGCCTCAGCAAAAGCTTTTTTGTTGTAAAACAGCGATAAAGTGGAATAATCTTTGGGGAAACCGTAAATTTGGTTTTGGTACTTGAAGCTATTGAGTAGGTTAGGTTCAAAGTCTGCTAAATCAAATTCCGGAGTGATATAAGTATTTAACGGTTCGAGGACATTTTGACTCATAAAGAAAGGAGCCTCTAGCGCATCCAGATAGAAAACATCGGGTGCAGCTTCTCCCACCAAGCGAGTCTTGATTACGTCCATGTACTGGTCTGAAATGACCTCATATTTGACTTTAATTTTGGGGTGCTGTGCTTCAAAGTCTTTTAGTACCTGCTGTAGAAGTTTTTGTTCCACAGGATTACCGCCCCAACCACTAAGTTTGACCGTCACTCTTGTGGATGCGCTCGGTAGTGTTAGACTGTGGCAACTAATAATTGCGATCGCGATCGCAATTATTAGTCCCCAAAACTTGAACCAACTATTTCTCATCACTAAAAAGGATGAATGATAAAGGATAAAGGATGAAAAAAACAATAAATTCGTGATTATCTCTCGGATTTAGCAGTTGATAAAAATTGCTTAATCTGTATCCTATTATGAATGGCTTAAGTTGATTATTGAATTGAATTCATACTTCATATTTCAGCCTTGAGTTGCTAATCTCTCTATTTCTACTTATATCGTCTCTAATTGATGCCTAATATTTCTAAATCTGAATTTTTATTGAGAAATGCAAGCTAGAATGACGAGAAATTATCGGCAACAAAACTCATCTACGGTATGTCATCCGTAAAACTTTAATTTATGACTTCTGTTCCGATTGAAACAGCTGCGCCTGTAACTCTGGAAATTAGCCAGATTACTACGCCGCAATTAACACTAACTTCTACCACCAAAAGCAATTCGCAGCTTTATAAGGATGCGATTCGCACTAGCTTGAAAGCTTCAACGCTGGATGCTGTTTTTGCCACAGTTTTTGGTGTGGCTACAGGTGGTATTTTACTGAGCAATTTCCTGTTGGAATTGGGTGCTAGTCCAGTAGTTTTTGGAATGCTGTCATCGATTCCTATGCTGGTGAACTTAGTTCAGCCATTGGGTGCGTACTTGTCAGAACGCAGCAGCAGCCGTTTCTACTATTCTTTGAGAACTCATGGAATTGCTCGGTTACTGTGGCTAATTCTCGGCATCGGTATTATTGGCTCAAGCTGGATAGGTTTGACTGCTTCCCAGTTAGTAGGATTAACGCTGTTAGTGGTCTTGTTCAGCAGTCTTTTAGGCGGACTAGGAAGTGCATCATGGCTGAGTTGGCTAGCGATGATTGTGCCTCGGCGGTTGCGCGGTAGGTATTTTGGCATTCGCAATAGTGCAGCTAGCTTGACTAATTTGCTCTGCGTACCGTTGGCGGGGCTAGCTGTATCTCATTGGTATGGTGGAACTTTACAAGGTTACGGGGTAGTTCTGTTTGTAGGTATTGTGTTCGGGATTATCAGCTTGGGCTGTCAGTACTTTCAAATAGATATGAATCCTGCTGTGCAAAATACTAGTCTTGTAAAGTATCAGCATATCAGTGAATCTACTACACCAGAACTAGAAGTAAGTTGTGCGCTAGCAACCCCAAACAACGAAGTTGCTAGCATTTGGAGTAACACTAACTTTTTAAGGTTTCTGCTTTATTTTGGCTTCTGGATGCTGGCTGTGAATATCAGCGCACCTTTTTTCAACTTCTATATGCTAGATCGGCTGCATTTAGATGTAAGTTGCGTGACGCTCTACGGTAGCTTGCAAGCGGGAGCGAGTATGCTTTTGATTATCCTGTGGGGTAAATTGGCAGATAAAATCGGTAATCGCCGGATTTTGATTGTAATTGGAATTTTGGTTGCACTTACACCTGTGTTGTGGATGGGTGTCAGTGCTAATAGTTGGAATATTTGGCTATGGTTACCGCTATTGCATATTTTTACAGGTGGCACATGTGCAGCAATTGATCTGTGCAATAACAATATGCAACTGGGGATAGTACCAGTAAAAAACCAGTCTATCTATTTTGCGATCGCATCTGCTGTTGCTGGTGTCAGTGGTGCTTTAGGTACAACCATTGGTGGCTTCATCGCCCAATTTGCCGAACAAGGAGGCTTACTAGGCTTATTCGCTCTCTCTAGCGCCTGTCGCCTCCTAGCGATTTTACCTCTCATGTTTGTCAAAGAACCCCATCAGTGAAGAGGTGGGGGAGCAGAGGGAGCAGAGGGGCAGAGGAGGCACAAGAATGGCAACGCTGCATTTTCTCCCCTTTCCCCCTTACCCCTTTTCCCCTTACCCCTTACCCCATTTCTCCTATTCAGCCGCGCTAGAACTCAAACTCATGGTTTCCCACAAAACCATGTGGGGGGCGGTGGGTACGGGCTGATGTAAGCCAATCAACTGAGATAGAGTATTCTTTAACTGAGTCCGGGGAACGATTTCATCGACAAAGCCATGCTTGAGCAAATCTTCAGCGCTTTGGAAATCTTCGGGGAGTTTTTCTCGGATGGTTTGCTCAATCACTCGCCGACCAGCAAACCCAATTGTGGCTTTTGGTTCTGCGAGGATAATATCGCCCAACATGGCGAAACTTGCTGTGACACCCCCAGTGGTGGGATGAGTTAAAACGGGAATATATAAAAGTTTGGCATCGCGATGGCGTTGTAGCGCTGCGGAGATTTTCGCCATCTGCATCAAAGAGAGCATTCCTTCTTGCATTCTGGCACCACCAGAAGTGCAGACAATTACTACAGGATAGCGGCGTTGGGTGGCTTGCTCAATTAAGCGGGTGAGTTTTTCGCCGACAACGGAACCCATACTACCGCCCATGAAACGGAAGTCCATGACTCCCAAAGCCACAGGTAAACCGTTGATTTCGCCTAAACCTGTTTTGACTGCATCAATTAAACCAATTTTGTCCTGCATTTCCCGCAGGCGATCGCTATAGGGTTTGCGATCGCGGAATCCCAGAGGATCGGTAGGACGCAAATGCTCGTCCATCGGTCTCCAGGTGTTTTGGTCAATCAATTGGCGAATGCGTTCATCGCTATCCACGCGATGATGATGACCGCACTCAGCACAAACCATTTGATTTGCTCTCAGGTCTTTTGTATATGCCAATACACCACACTTAGCGCATTTATGCCATAATCCATCAGCGATTTCGCGTTCTTGACGTTCCATGCTGGTGGTTCCGGATTTCCGTCGATTCGCAAACCAATCCAATAGAGACTTTAAACCGCGTGATTCTTCGTTGTTTGCCATTTTTATCTTATCAAGTGGGTAATGAGGTCGAAAACGGGCCAAGAAGCGATGGGGATTACAGGGTAAAAGTCCTCATTTCAAAGTTATGATTTGGGACTAGAGAGGGGATGCGGAGGATTTGGTGGCTCCGCTAGGGGAAAGAAACACTTGTTCATCCCGTTTGGCTCTTGACTATTGACTACATCGTCAAATTACGCTTGTAAGCAATTCAGACCTTATTTAGCATCTTTGGTTGCCAGCTTAACGAAAATGCTTATGCCAACACAAGTGTGTTGTTGGTTCGTTCTTGTGAAGGTATCCGCACAAGCGTTTGCATATTTACCCCTAAACCGGATGCTCTTTCCCAACCCCGCCAGGGTATACTTGCTCCCAAATCAAGAATTAGTGTTATAAGGTGATGAGCAATCAGCTTTTTAAGAGGGTAATACAGGTCACAGGATGATATTACCAAAATCTCAAGGGGCGGTGGCGTAATTGCGGTTACAGTCATAGGGGGTAGAAATTTCTTATGATGGTTTAATGGGTTGTTAAGGGAAGCTGGAGAAAATGAAATTTGATAACTTTGGATGCTAAATTGGTTTTTGACTCCTCTATTCACGTTACTGGAAAAAATAACCCCTGGTAAACAGATAAAATTGCTTCCCCGCCAAATAAAGCGATCGCAGCTCCTAAAGCCAGAAACGGGCCAAAGGGTATTTTCTGTCCAAAGCGGCGCTGTGACAGGGCTATAGCCACACCACCTACTAAAGCTCCCACAGCACAAGCCATAAAACCAGCTAAGAGTAAATATTTCCAACCTAGCCAGGCTCCCATCATCGCCGCTAATTTGGCATCTCCAGCTCCCATTGCAGTTTTACCCAGAGCTATTGAACCCAAAAGTGCGATCGCATCAAATAACCATAAGCCCAGTACAGCCCCCACAATCCCCATCATTAGGTGTTTGATTGCGCCCACAGAGCTACCTTCTGGGAAAAAACCAATCACTATTTGAAATATCAGCCCCAAAACCAAACCCGACTGAGTCAGTTGATTGGGTAGAGTCATCGTATCTAAATCTATGAGTGATAGGGCTAATAACCAGCTACAAAAAGCCCAATAGCCAATTGTCAAAATAGAAACTTTAAATAGTAAAAAAACTAGTACAAAAATTATGCCCGTTACCGCTTCTACCACAGGATAACGGGCAGCAATTTTATTTTTACAATAACGACACCGACCTCTGAGCCACAGCCACCCCAAAACGGGTACATTATCGTAAGCTTTGAGCTGGTTGAGGCAATGGGGACAACGGGAGGGAGGCCAAAGAACCGACAACCCCGCCGGCAGCCGATAAACCACAACATTAATAAAGCTACCAATAGAAGCACCCAAAATGAAGACGAGCAAACTCGCCGGGACAATCATCAAAATGTCCATATAGTCCTTTGTCATTAGTCATGTGTCATTTGTACTTTGTCATTGGTCATTTGTCATGACTGTTGACTTTTGAGTACAGACGCGATTAATCGCGTCTCTGCAACTTTTGACTGTTGACTGTTGACTATTGACTAATACATATGAGATTCAATTTGATTTAGTGGTACAAAACATTCTTGTGGTAACAGCACTGGAGTGTTAGTAAAAACCACTTTGCCACGATGGGTAGTGCGATTAATCGCTACTCCTGTGGCTTGTCCTGTTACTTCAGGATGCGCTTCACAAAGAGTATAGTAAATCTGACCAGCAGCCCGGATGACAGCCGGATCAACCAAAGGAGGCTGGGAATGCTGGTTTTTGGGAGCAGTATAGTTTTCGTATCCTTGACGTAAAGCGTACACTATTCAGTTATTTGCTTTCTAGATTTGTCTCTAGTTTATATGAAAGTTTCCGTAACGGTTGCCAAAATGGTCAAGTTTTGTTGCAGTTTGGGGACTGGGGACTGGGGACTGGGAGATGAGGGGGAAACGGAGAAGGGGAAAAGGGGAAGGGGAAAAAGGGGAAATAATTATGCCAATTACCTATTACCTATTACCAATGCCCAATGCCCCATGCCCCATGCCCCATGCCCTACCCAATTGCCTTAATTAATGATTCGCCCATTGCACGACAACCTAAAAGCTTGGTACCAGGTGAGAGAATATCACCAGTGCGATCGCCTTGTTCTAAAACTTGGAAGACGGCATTTTCAATGGCATCTGCTGCGGCTGGTTGGTCTAAAGCATAACGCAACATCATGGCGGCACTCAATACCTGCGCTAGGGGATTGGCTTTATCCTGTCCAGCAATATCCGGGGCTGAACCATGTACTGGTTCAAATACACCAGGGCCAGAAGCACCTAAACTCGCTGAGGGTAACATCCCAATACTACCTGTGAGCATAGCAGCAGCATCTGAGAGAATATCGCCAAATAAATTACCCGTAACAATGGTATCGAACTGCTTAGGTGCGCGGACTAGCTGCATGGCGGCATTATCCACATAGAGGTGAGATAGTTCGATATCAGGGTATTCTTGGGAAAGTTGAGTAATGCGATCGCGCCACAGTTGCGATACTTCTAAAACGTTGGCTTTATCTACCGAGCAAAGTTTCTTGCCACGTTTGCGTGCGGCTTCAAAGGCGACTTTGCCAATGCGATCGATTTCTGATTCGGTGTAAACCATTGTATTTACACCGCGCTTTTCTCCAGTCTCAGTTTCAAAAATTCCTTTGGGTTTACCGAAGTAAATCCCCCCTGTGAGTTCGCGCACCACCATAATATCAACGCCTTCTACAACTTCCTTTTTCAAAGTGGAGGCATCTATTAATTGGGGCAAAATTTTCGCTGGGCGTAAATTCGCAAATAATCCCAAACCCGCGCGCAATCCTAACAAACCTGCTTCTGGGCGGAGATTGGATGGTAAGGTATCCCACTTATAACCCCCAATAGCCGCAAGCAATACAGCATCGCTATTGCGGCAAGTATCTAAAGTAGCTGCTGGTAAAGGTTCCCCGGTAGCGTCAATTGCTGCACCACCAATGAGGGCTTCTTGGAAATCAAACTTTAAATCGAATTTCTGCCCTATAATTTTGAGCACATCTACCGCTACGGCCATAATTTCAGGGCCAATGCCATCGCCGGGAAGTAGGGTAATGCGGTAGTTTTGGGTCATAGCTGCTGTTTACTAAGTAGATGTTGAGTTGTGCAAAAATGCTCACAGATTAAATATCATAGCGAGCAATCTGCACTAATGGAGCTATCAATTTATTACAAGGGGCATTGGGCATTGAGTAATAATTTTTCTTCCTCTACTCTCTGCGCCCTGCCTCTTGTCCTCTTTGTTGAGCGTTACGGCTTTATTTTGCAATAATAACCAGAAATAGAAGCTGAATCATTTGATACTTTATACTTCAGCCGCAGCCTATAAAAGAGTATTCATATTCTGTTAACAGGATTTGTGACTCAGAATTATTCAATTATCTGGAATTTGCAAGTAATATTTGGGGATTAAAGATTACATCTACAACACTTTTATTTTCAGTAAATCTAACAATTTTTATAAAACGATTTTCTATTTGGGTATACAGTCCCGCAAGAAAATTAAAAAAAAAGTATTTATAGACATTTTTGAGATAAAAAACTGTATGTTTGTTGTGTTTAAGAAGGCATAAACTACAAGAAATTATGAATTTTAAGGAAATTGGTCAGGTTGCTTTGGCGTTGCTAACGCAGTTCGGCTTGAAGCTTGTAGGCGCTATCCTGTTGTGGGTTGTAGCTCAACGCTTGATTGACTTTGGATTGAAGCTATTACGTCGTGCTTTCAAAGTTCAACACGTCGATCCAACACTGATTACCTACATTATCAATATCATTTCTGTCACCCTGAGAATTGTTCTAGTTGTGGCAATTCTCGGATTCTTTGGTATTGAAACCACTTCCTTTGCAGCTTTGTTAGCAGCAGCTGGTATTGCAATTGGTGCCGCATGGGGTGGACTTTTGGCGAACTTTGCAGCTGGTGCATTTTTAGTGATTTTTCGCCCATTTAAAATTGGTGATTTCATCACTGCAGCAGGCGTTACAGGAACTGTCACAGAAATTGGGCTGTTCACAACTAATATCAATACGCCTGATAATGTGATGACAATTGTCGCCAATAATAAAATCTTTTCTGACAATATCCAGAATTACTCTGCTAATCCCTACCGTCGGGTTGACCTACTAGCCCAACTGCATCATGCTGTAGATCATCACGATGCGATCGCACGCTTAAAAGCCAAAATTAGCCAAATCCCCAATGTTCTGCAAAGTCCTGCACCTGATGTAGAAATTATTGATTTCAATATGGCAGGCCCCGTACTAGCAGTACGTCCTTATTGCAATAATGACCATTACTGGCAAGTTTACTTCGACACTAATAAAGTTATACGTGAAACCTTTGGCGAGGCTGGTTATCCGGTTCCCGAACATCGTTACTCAATCAGTGGTTCATCACCTAATGGAATTGATCCTGTAGTCCCTGCATCAATGATGAGCTGATAGTGACACAAACCTAAATCATACAAATGTAACAGTAGGTAGGCATCTGTCCTACCTACTTTATTATTTTCATGTAATGTTATATATAAAACAAAAATTTTTTCAGTATCTTAGTTATACAAATGTAAATAAATAATGTGATGTAGGATGTGTTAACGACGAGAGTGCGGCACCTGTAGCCATGCTTTTCGTGCGTTATTGTAAGTATACAGATATAGACAACTCTGCTAAATCAGTAAATCAGAATAATGTAGTTATACTTTCTGTGAAAGGTAAACGTATGAAAAGCTATCTGATGTGAGCAAAGTTATTAGCTATCAAAGCAATTTTTGTTTACAATCTCTTACTTAGTACGTAATTGGCCCTTAAAAGTATGTCTACCTTACCTTAGACATCCACAGTGGTTGAAGGAGAATTAGAGTGGCAGATAAGAAATCTTCGGTTAGACGAGGAATTATATTTATCCCATTAATTGCCGGAGTTTGTACTTTTGGTGCGGGATTGTATTGGCTGATGGGTCGAACAGACCATCAAATGCACATTCATAAGTCAAAGTCACTAACAGCCAAAGCGTTAATTAATCAGCAAGATTTGGCATTCAATGGAGACGCTGTTGCTTCCACAGACAGCCACATATTTGAAGTACCAAAAGCATTTCAAGGAAAAGTAGTTGAGCAGTTACCAGTAACCGATAAAAATAAAGTTATTGCGCTGACTTTTGATGATGGCCCTGCACCTAAATACACAGAACAAATTTTAGGAATTCTGAAGAAAGAAAATATTAAAGCGACTTTCTTCTGTGTAGGAGAAATGGTGCATTATTTTCCTCAAATTGTTAAAGAGGAAGTGGCGGCTGGTAATGCAATTGGCAATCACACATGGCATCATTGGTATCGCAAGATGAACCCAACTATTGCACAGCGTGAGATTGAATCTACTGCTACACAGATATACGAAACTACAGGAGTTAAAACATCTCTATTTCGTCCGCCTTTTGGCATCCTGAACAATGGTGTAGCTGACTACGCTAAAAAAAATAATTATGCCATATTAATGTGGTCGGATGATTCTCAAGATTATCGTCGTCCTCCCGTATCCAGGCTAGTTAATAATGTTATCAAAGGCGCAAAACCAGGCGGTATGATATTAATGCATGATGGTGGTGGGAATCGCTCAAATACAGTTAAAGCTTTACCAGAAATTATTGATACTCTGAAAAAGCGTGGATATAGTTTTGTAACCGTACCTGAATTGTTAGCAATACAAGCACAAAAACCGTTGGTGAGAATGGCAAAATTCCATCAACCAAACAAAGATATGTAAAATTTACTCGATTAATATTTACCAAAAATATAACAATAGTAATTACTAGTTGTATTCGTGGATAATGTCGGCGAATACAAATTTTTTGTGTTTTATGCAAACAATGTAGACAAAAATCATACCAATCCAAATAATGTTTGCGACAGATAAATCCTTTGTAAGGGCACGGCATCCGCAATCTTTTGGCATATCAAATATCATACTAGTGCCGTGCCCCTACCTATTTGTCGCGTTCTTTTTTCAAAATGGTATTAGACTTATTTCAATATTATTTGACATATCAATCATTTGTGGAGACATAAATATTTATGCCTATCTTTCAATTCTTTTGGTGTGTTAAACCTAATCCCTAACGCAAAGCGCTGACTACAATACATGGTACTGAGATTTTTTCAGAAATAAAATCGGATTCCTAATATTATTCATCCGGTTCCAGTAGAAAATATACTGAATATTGAATAAAAACAGTATTGATTGAGCGAAGTATTAGTACTTAATAACATTAAGTTTGTGTAAACCTGGTTTCCATTTCTGAAACGAACCTGGCAAATACTGTAGAGACAGGTTAGGTTAACTTATAATCACAAGCCGCACCAAAGCAGGTATGGTAAAAGAATTAGCAATTCGTACCTCTGGACTGACGAAGCAATTTGATCGCCATGTTGCGGTCAATGATGTTGATTTAGAGATCCAAGCAGGTGAAGTATACGGACTTATTGGGCCGAATGGCGCAGGTAAAACAACTCTCATCCGGATGTTAGCAGCCGCAGAGGAGCCAACAACGGGTGAGATTTATATTAATGGCGATCGCTTGCTGCGTGACAAAAGTAATCCCACTCTCAAGCGTCGTCTAGGCTATTTACCTGATGACTACCCACTGTATGAGGATTTAACAGTCTGGGATTACCTAGATTATTTTGCGCGGCTATATCGTTTGCGGGAACCACGTCGTACGCAACGTCTGCATGAAGTATTAGAACTGATACAACTTGGTAATAAGCGTAATAGCTTAATTTCTACCCTGTCGCGGGGGATGAAGCAGCGCTTAAGTTTAGCGCGAACGATTATTCATGAACCGATTTTACTGCTGTTAGATGAGCCTGTTTCTGGTCTTGACCCCATCGCTAGGATGCAGTTCCGGGAAATCATTAAGGCTTTGCAAGAAGCGGGAATGACAATCTTGATTTCTTCCCATGTTCTCAGCGATTTAGCAGAACTCTGTACTTCTGTGGGAATTATGGAACTAGGCTTTTTAGTAGAAAGTGCTTCTCTGCAACAACTTTACCAGCGACTATCCCGTCAACAAATAGTGTTGTCTACATTGGGAGATTTAGAAACATTACTGCGGGAAGTAAAACATCATCCTTTGGTGGAAGAATGGGAAGTAATATCTGGTAAAAACAGCGTCAGAATTAACTTTTCAGGTAAGCAGGAAGATAGCGCTGAGTTATTGCGATCGCTAATTCATGTTGGCATTCCGATTACTGATTTTCACTGCACCCAAGAAGATTTAGAAACCATTTTCTTAAAGTTAGGGCACAAGCAAGCATCTTAAATTCCGCAATAATTCTTAATTCCTCTGTTTGGAGCTTTTATCTATGATGCTCAAGTGGTTAGACAAAATCGGTGATTGGAATCCGCAGTTGTTGCGCGAACTGAAAGGCCGCCTGAAACCTGTCAATATTTTAATTGCCTTGGCAATATCCCTAGTAACTCAACTAGGGACTTATATATATCAAATCAGCGAGTTGCCTAGCAAAACATATGCTATGTCAGGCATATACTGCAATCTTGCTGATGGTTATCAACAAAATCGCACCTTTCTCAATCAAAGTCTTGAGCAGGTTAACTCCAAAATCAATAGTTATAGTGGGAGTCTAAACTCAGATTTATTAGCGAAAATCCCGGATTTAAAGTTAGAACAAAAATCCCTGAAACAGCAAATCGACAATCTTGATAAAATCTTATATCAAAGTTCTTGCCCAGCCGAGCAAATAAATATGCAAATGTGGTGGCAAGACCACTGGAAATATATATTTATGACGCTGAGTGTGATGTTTATATTCACACTTTTAGTTGCTGGGACTTATTTGCTGATAAATAATTTAGGGCAAGAAGAACGTCGCGGCACATTGAATTTTTTACGTCTTAGTCCGCAGTCAGAAACCAGTATTTTAACTGGCAAAATGTTAGGTGTGCCGATTCTGGTCTATCTCATAGTTTTAGCAGCAATACCTTTACATTTATTGTCAGGTATTGCGGCGCAAATTCCCTTTACTTCGATTCTAGCTTTTTATATAGTGCTGGCTGCTAGTTGTGTTTTCTTCTACAGTAATGCATTACTATTTGGCTTAATTAGTCGTTGGTTTAGTGGGTTTCAACCTTGGTTAGGAAGTGGTTTAGTTCTCCTCTTCGTATGCGTAACTTTGCAGACTTTATTTTATAGTGCAGATTTTCGCAATCTACTCGCTTGGTTAAGTTTATTAAACCCTGCGAGTATGCTGGGATATCTCACACCCCGATATCAGGAACCAGCAATACAAGAAATACAGTTTTTTTACTTACCACTTGGTAAAAATCTGATTGGTCTACTTGCCTTACATTTATTTAATTATGGTGTAGGCATTTACTGGGCTTGGGAAGGAATGAAACGCCGCTTTCGTAATCCTGATGGCGCAATTTTGAATAAAGTTCAGAGTTATTTGTTGGTGACGAGTTATCAAGTAATTTTTTGGGGATTTACGCTGCAATACTCTGACAATTACTGCCCAGATTACAGAGGTAGTCAATCTATTCCTTGTTATTATGATTTGAACTATCAAATAGGTCAAAATTGGGGATTAATAGCATTTTTTAATATCATGCTATTACTTTCCTTACTGGTAATTTTGTCACCTCACAGACAAACTATCCAAGATTGGGCAAGATATCGACATGAAAAAGTTGCTAATTTTCAAGGATTTTGGCGGAAATTTGCGCTCACAGATTGGCTGGTAGATGAAAAAAGTCCAGCACTATTGGCAATGTTGATTAATTTAGCGATCGCAACTACTCCATTATTAGTTTGGATTGTACTTGCACCTATGTTGAATACTCATCATAACAATGCCATAAACTGGGTAAATGAGATTGGCAGATTGAAGGCAATTTTGGCTGTGGCTTTCTTCATTAGCTTAATGATGATTTATGCAACTTTAGCCCAATTAATGCTAATGATGAAAACTTCTAATCGTTCAATGTGGGCAGTGGGGACTATAGTTGCGGCTGTCTTCCTACCACCATTGTTTCTCGGAATCCTAAATATTAAACCCGCAGCTTATCCAGTAGCATGGCTATTCTCTACTTTTCCTTGGGCTGGTTTAGAATATGCTGCCACAAGCACAGTTTTTAAGGCATTTATAGCTGAATTAACTGTCCTAATTTTGTTAAATATCAAATTAGCAAAGCAGATGAAATTAGCAGGAGAATCTGCTACAAAAGCCTTGTTAGCAAAACGTTAAAAGGAAGGAGAGACAAAGGAATAACAAAAGCCAAACATCCAACACCCAACACCAAAAGAGAGCTTTTCATATGAATCTAAATTGGATGAATCAAGTAGGAGATTGGAATCCGCAACTGTTGCGCGAACTGAAAGGAAGACTAAAGCCGCGCAATTTAATACTTGCTGGTGGTATTTCATTGCTGGGTCAATTTATCATATTTATGTATTTTCAAACCCAGCTACCTACAAAACTCGAACTTGTATACAATTCCTTTGACCGATATTGCACAGGTAAACTCGAATATAATTCACGAGAATGCCTTGTAGATGGATTTGGTAATCTCCTTATCAACTGGCAATTGTGGTATTTAGATGTATTTACCTGGCTAGGGATTATTGGCTCTATTTCACTTTTAGTTGCTGGTACTTACCTAATTATTAATGATTTAGCTGCTGAAGAACGGCGTGAAACTCTCAATTTTATTCGCCTGAGTCCCCAAACGCCTCAAAGTATTTTATTGGGCAAAATGTTAGGCGTGCCGATTTTACTTTATCTTGGAGTAATCTTAGCGCTTCCTTTGCATATATGCTTAGGTTTAGCTGGGCAAATTTCGTTTCCTGAGATTTTCAGCTTTTATGCAGTAGTGGTTGCTGCGGGGATTTTATACTATAGCAGCGCCTTGCTATTTGCCTTAGTTGGTTCCTGGTTGGGAGGGTTTCAAGCTTGGTTAGGTGGTGGTGTTGCTTTAGGTTTTCTTTTAGTGACTACACCAATGGCAGTTACCGCAATACCAAATGAATATCCATTAGTTTTTGCTAGGCTAATTAATCCTACTTCCTTAATTCCCACTACGGCAATTAGTGCTGTTTTTCGGTATTCCGATACAAGGCTGAACAATTTTCATTGGTTTGCTTTACCTTTGGGAGAGAACCTAATCACAACACTTGGCTTTGCTTTATTGATTTACGGTTTAGGAACCTATTTTATTTGGCACTCCTTACAACGTTGCTTTCGTGACCCCAATACCACAATGTTGAGTAAGCGGCAGAGTTATTTATTAACTGCTAGCTTTGCATTGCTGACTTTGGGATGTGCAAATTGGCAAAAATTAGTTTTGGAGGGAAGTACCAGCAAATATCTCTTAGCTGAAAATCTCATGTGCTTATTGTTCTTAGATTTTTGGCTGTTTCTCTATTTAATTGCTGCACTCAATCCTCATCGTCAACCCCTCCAAGATTGGGCGCGTTATCGTCGCACATCCAATTCTCAAGGAGTAGTAGGTAGAAAGCTAGTGCAGGATTTGATCTGGGGTGAAAAAAGCCCCGGCTTGTTAGCGATCGCTATTAATGCCATGATTGCAATTATTGCTATCTGTGGGTTAATTATCCTCTCCCACGTCCAACTTGATGAAAAAATCAGAGCAATTTTCGCTCTAGTGTTATCTAGTAGTTTAGCTATGCTTTATGCATCAATAGCTCAACTATTCTTACTCACCAAAAATCAGCATAGAATCTTTTGGGCTGCGGCTACTGTTGCTGCTCTCATTGTAGTACCAGTGATAGTTTTAGCTATATTCTCCCCTTACGTCAGAGACAACAATTATTTCTACTTACTTTCAGTGATTGGGCCGATTTTTGCGATCGCGCCTGGCACAAACTCAATATCGCCCATCACCGCATTGCTGTCAATTCTGGGTTATTGGAGTGCTGTGGGATTATTGATATTCCAACTCAAGCGAAAGCTAGTCAAAGCTGGTGAGTCTGCTACTAAGGCGTTAATGGCTAGTAATTAAGTAACTACCAAGTAAAATGGACTTCTGCAAGAAGTTTGGGAAAAGGTCAATGGGGAAGGGGGAAAGGTTTTGTATTTTACCTTGACCCATCTCTTAGAAAAAGCACTTTTGCAAGAGGTCTAATAAGCAGATGAGGAAAAATATCTAAAACAAAAACCCAGTGAAAACCACTGGGTTTTTGTTAGGGTTAATCCCTAAACTTTACTCTATAAAGCTTATATATAAGTTGTTGGACTAATAATTACAATAATCTGCTTTAAGCGCTTCCGCAGAAATACTGAACTTATTCAAGCCATTACTTTTTAGTGGTTAATTCTACTGATAATCAATGACGATGCAGGCAATGTCATATAAAACAAAAACCCAGTGGTTTTCACTGGGTTCTTGTTGGGGTTAATCCCCGCACTTTACTGTATAAAACTTTTTTATTAGTTGCTGGCTTAATAATGATTTAAACAATGCCCTATCCGCTTCCGCATAACTACTGAATTTATTAACAGCCTCAATTTTTTGTGCTTAAATCTACGGATAATCAATTGCCATGATTGCGGAAAACCCTTGCAGTAATTCACTCTCAAACAAAAACCCAGTGGTTTTCACTGGGTTCTTGTTGGGGTTAATCCCCGTACTTTCTGTATAAGACTTTTCTATATGTTGGTTTAATAATGATTTAAACAATGCCCTATCCGCTTCCGCATAACTACTGAACTTCCTCACCCCAGCAATTTTGTGTCCTTAAATCCACTGAGATTGCATGGCTAGATTGCGGGAAATCCGGTATTAAGTTACTCTCAAACAAAAACCCAGTCGTCACAACTGGGTTTTTATTGGGGTATGTCCCCGCACTTTTCGGTATAGGACTTCGGTATAGTTGCTTGTCTGATAATGATTACAACGGTAGCTTTGACGATTCCGGAAAACTACTAGAATTTTTGACACTCATAGGATGCTCAAGAAAATACCAGGTAAATCATGCCAGAAAATCACCAAATCGCTGTTGAATTCCGTGATGTCACCTTTAGCCGCAACCATCGCCCTTTGGTATCCCATCTCAATTTCTCGATTCGCCAAGGAGAAGCACTAGTATTGCTGGGGCGCAGTGGTAGCGGTAAAACGACAACGATGAAATTAATTAATCACCTGTTTACGCCTACCACCGGGGAAGTGTTATTTGATGGTATCCCGACAACGCAATGGGACGAAATTAAACTGCGGCGCAGGATTGGTTATGTGATTCAAGAGACTGGTTTATTCCCCCATTTCACAGTGGAACGCAATGTAGGTTTAGTTCCGACTTTGGAAGGTTGGAAACCAAAACAAATTAAAACAAGGGTTTATGAGTTATTGCACCTGGTAGGTTTAGCACCAGAACAATTTGCTGGGCGTTATCCCCACGAACTTTCGGGGGGACAAAGGCAAAGGGTGGGCGTAGCTAGGGCGCTAGCAGCCGATCCGCCTGTATTATTAATGGATGAACCATTTGGCGCACTCGACCCAATTACCAGGCTGGAAATTCAGCAAGAGTTTCGCCGCTTACAACAAGACTTAGGCAAAACCGTTGTGTTTGTCACCCACGACATTCAAGAAGCATTTGTGTTGGCATCACGAATTGGTTTAATGTATGGGGGAGAATTGGTAGTATTAGGGACAAAGGATGAATTTATGCGATCGCAACATCCCGAAAGCCTAGCCTTCCTCGAATGTCTGCATTCTCTGCAAGACAATTTATGAAAGATTTCTTTTTGATTAAGTACGCCCCGGAAATTTTGCAGCATACGCTGGAACATTTATTTATGGTGGGCATTGCGATTGGAATTGCTATATTAATCGGTATTCCTTTAGGTATTTTAATTACCCGTCAAACCCAACTCCGCCAACCAATTTTAGGTATTGCTAATATTTTACAAACGATTCCCAGTTTGGCTTTATTTGGGTTATTAATTCCTGTGCCTATAATTGGTGGTATTGGCGTAGTACCTGCAATTGTGGCTTTAACTTTATATTCTTTATTACCGATAATTCGCAATACTTATACTGGCATTATTGGTGTAGATCCAGCAATTAGAGAAGCTGGAAAAGGCATGGGAATGACAGATAAAGAATTGTTATTACAAGTGGAAATTCCTTTAGCAATGGGAGTAATTTTAGCTGGGGTAAGAGTCGCCACTGTCATTGCTATTGGGATTGCAACCATTGCTGCTGCTATTGGTGCTGGTGGTTTAGGTGTATTTATTTTTCGGGGGATTGCAGTAGTCAATAATCAGTTAATTTTAGCTGGTGCGGTTCCTGCTGCATTAATTGCGTTAATTGCTGATTTAGCAATTGGTTGGATTGAAGGAAAGTTAAAAGTTAAAGGCTAAAAGCAATGTTTTAAAGATGAAAAAATTTCTGAGTTTATGCCTATTAACGCTTGCTTTAGTAATTGCGATAGCTAGTTGTAGCCCTAATACTAATACAACTAGTAGTGGCGATATTATTGTCGCTTCTAAAGATTTTACCGAACAAGATATTTTAGGTGAGCTTTTAGCCCAACAAATCGAAGCCACAACTAATTTAAAAGTAGCGCGTCGCCCCCGCTTAGGTGGTTCTTTTGTCTGCCATAGTGCAATTACAGCAGGGAAAATTGATGCTTATATTGAATATACTGGTACAGCTTTTACAGGTATTTTAAAACAACAAGTAGTCAACGACCCCAAAATAGTTTACGCAAAACTCAAGCAAGCCTACGCCCAACAATTTAATTTAGAAGTAATGCCCAGTTTGGGTTTTGAAAACACTTTTGCCATGACTATTCGCGGGGAAGATGCGCGGCGCTACAATTTACAAACTCTCTCGGAAGCTACTAAATATACTCCCCAATGGCGTGGCGGTTTTGGCTATGAATTTTTAGAACGGGAAGATGGGTTTGCGGGTTTAGCGAAAACCTATAATTTACGTTTTGCGAAACCACCGCAAATTATGGATTTAGGCTTAATTTATCGCGCATTAATTCAAAAACAAGTAGATATGGTAGCGGGAAATTCCACTGATGGGCAAATTGCCCGCTTGGGTTTAGTGGTGCTAAAAGATGATAAGCAGTATTTTCCACCTTATGAAGCTACGCCCATTGTCCGCAAAGACATCCTCGAAAAATATCCGCAGTTAAAAAAGGCGATCGCTCAACTAGCTGGTAAAATTTCCGCAGACGAAATGCGGCAATTAAATTACCTAGTTGAAGGTGAACTACAGGATATTAAAGATGTTGTCCGCGAATTCCGAAAATCTAAAGGATTATAGTCAGATATAATCCCCAGAAATAATATTTCACAATCATTGTAGGGGCACAGCATTACTCAGAGGTGTCAACTTAAGCTAAAAGCGATATAGGGCGGGCGTTGTACAAATACCTCGCGCCCTCATCCCCTAACCCCTTCTCCCGCAGGAGAAGGGGAACTAAATCTCTGGCTCCCCTCTCCCACAGGGAGAGGGGCTGGGGGTGAGGGCGAAACCTTGCAACCAAGCGGGTTTCAAGTTAAGTTGACACCAATGAGCATTGCTGTGCCCTATCTTTGACATTTGACTCTTGACTACCCTAACGAGTTAATAGCCAATTTCCACGCGTCGCGCCTTAACTTACCAAATCGGGGAATACTTCCTGTACAGCAGGATGTACTAAGCGATGATTTTGGACATTTACACCCTTAGCTAATGCAGGGTTAACATCCAGCGCCTTAATGCCAAGATTTGCTAACTGCACAACGTAAGGTAAGGTACTGTTATTCAGCGCTTGGGTAGCAGTCCAAGGTACTGCACCAGGCATATTAGGAACGCCATAATGTACCACACCCTCTTCAATGTAAATGGGGTTAGTGTGGGAGGTAGTGCGTAAAGTTTCTACACAACCGCCTTGGTCAACAGCCACATCCACAATTACAGAACCGGGACGCATTTTTTGTACCAATTCACGAGATACTAATATTGGTGCTCTACGTCCAGGCACCAAAACCGCACCGATTAACAAGTCAGCTTCTTTAACGGCGGCTTCGATATGGGCAGAGTTGCTATAAAGCAATTCAACTCTAGAGCCAAATAGAGTTTCTAAGTAGGATAAGCGTTCGACATTCACATCCAAAATTTGCACGATCGCACCCATACCTACAGCCATTCTAGCTGCTTCTGTCCCAACTACGCCGCCGCCTAAAATCACAACTTTGCCCGGTTTTACCCCCGGCACACCACCCAAAAGCACACCTCGTCCACCTTGCTGACGTTCCAAATACCTTGCGCCAAATTGTACTGATAGCCGACCGGCAATAATGCTCATAGGAGAGAGCAAAGGTAATTTATTTGCACCAGGCTGTTCTACAGTTTCATAAGCGATCGCACAAGTGCCACAATCAATTAAACTCTCAGTTAATTTGCGATCGGCTGCTAGATGCAGATAAGTAAATAATATCTGCCCTTTCTGCAAAAATTTATACTCAGCTTCTAGAGGTTCTTTGACTTTAACAACTAGTTCCCGATTCCAAACCGCTTCTGGTGTGGGGACAATCTCCGCCCCAGCACTCATGTACTCTTCATCGGTAAAACCAGCACCAGTACCAGCTTGGGTTTGGACGAAAATCTGATGACCATTTTCGCGCAACACCCGCACACTCGAAGGACTCAACCCTACACGAAACTCTTGATCCTTAGTTTCTTTAGGAACGCCGATTTCCATTTACAGCCTCTAATTAATTTTTGTTTAACTTTAGCCTGCCAGTCTCAGAGTGGCTACTTCCGTATTAGGGATAGCTAATAATTGCTCTGAGTTCCTTACCTTCTGTGACAGTGTTGCCAAACTGTACCCTTGACTATTACCCTTGTCTGCCTAAAATATATAAAGAATAATAAATAATTGTAAACAACGGTTTACAAAGGTTCGATTCAAGCAGCTACTGCTGGACTTCTGAAGCTGTCTTGCTGGCGATTCAAGCATAGCAACTCAGTTCCACACCCACAGAAGTGCTGATGTCTATACCCTGTTTCCAGCCGCAGTGTCTATAGACATCTAACAATCAAATTTAGTTTGCCGACAAATAAGAGAGGAATTGTTGATGATGACACAACCCAAGCCCACCGTTACCCCCAAACTCGAAGAGCCAAAGTTAGGCTTTAATGAATATGCCGAACGTTTGAACGGTCGAGCTGCCATGATTGGCTTTATTTTGATGGTGGTAATTGAATACATCACCAATCAAGGTGTGTTATCATGGCTCGGTCTGAAATAGTACTGCTGTAGAAGCACAGATTTTCAAGTTTTAAGCTAGTAATTAGAGAGTTTTGACCAGCTGGAACAACCAGCTGGTTTTAACTTAAGTAATTAATAGCGAAACTACCTCCGAAGACTTAACGTCTACAAAGGGACTGGGGATTGGGGACTGGGGACTGGGAATTATTCTTTTTACTCAGAACTCAGCACTCTTGTACAGACGCGATTAATCGCGTCTCTCCAACTCAGCTCTTTCAACTTAGACTGGCAATTACTATATGCAAGAGGGTAAATTACTACACTTCCTCTCCTACTTAATAAAATTATAATACTTTCAACGCCTTGACATCAGCAGGGCCAATCAAGGCCTGATAGCAAGTTAGGGATTTTCGATATATTTACATATAAAGCTAAACTGGATTAAACCAAGCTGTGATGAACGTTCTCTTACCTCGTTTTTTGAAGTCATCCTACCGTAAAGAACCGCTAATAAGTGTTTTTATTACGATGGGCGTAGTTGATGCCCTGATTGGTGGCTTAGATGATAGCTGGTCATTATTTACTTTTGGCTTAGGGATAGCTGGAGTTAGCATCGGTTGGAAACTGTGGCGTATGTACCAAAGCCGCCCTCCTATGCCTGAAGAGCCTGTAGTACAACATTACTTACCTTCACGCTCATCTAGCCCAACTTTACCGATGTTGACGGTGACGAAGAAAAAACCGCCCCAGTAAACAGTGCTGAGTGCTTACCCTAAAATTTTTGGGGGTGGGTAATATCTTGTGTTCCTGAATAACTTCTTGAATCTCACAGAATAACTAGTAGACCCTCGGAGGGCACCTGACTCAAGAGTAGAGTAGGGTAGCAACAGGCGTTAGAAAGTGAGAAAAACTGTGAGCAGTGAGGGAAAATTTAGGGGCTATTTTGTGCTGCGCCCGTATATAGTTCTGGCGTTTATGGCTTCTATAATCCTTCCAGTGGCAATCTGGAAAGAAGTCTTCATTCATACTGCTTATGCTGCTACAGAAACAGCAACAAACTCACAAGCTAAAACCAACTTTGCCAATCCCCAGTTAATTTACACCCTGCAAGGGCATGGGGGAACTGTTAAATCCTTAGCTTTCAGTCCAGATAGCAAAACTCTTGCTAGTGGCGGTGCCGAAAATGAAGGTGTAATTCGCTTGTGGAATCTGACAACAGGCGCACGGGTGGGGACTATCCGCAAAGCACATAAAACAGCCGTCGAATCTTTGGTGATTTCACCCGACGGACAAACCTTAGCCAGTTGTAGCAGTGACTACACGATTAATCTTTGGAATCTCAAAAATCAGCAATTTAAACGCTCTTTTGTCGGGCACAGCACAAATGTACTATCCCTAGCAGTATCCCCTGATAGTAAACTTCTTGTCAGTGGTGGGATAGATGGAATTCGCCTCTGGGATTTGCCTCAACAACGTCCTTTAGGTACTTTAGTCAACTTTGATAACTTAATTTATGCCTTAGCAATTAGCCCTGATGGTACAACCTTAGTGAGTGGTGACTATAAGGGCGTGGTCAAACTGTGGAACTTAAGTACAGGAAAATTAATTCGTGCATTTGTTGGACATTACGATTTAGTTAGTGCTGTAGCTTTTACACCCGATAGCAACACCCTAGTTACAGCTAGCCACGATCGCACAGTTAAAATTTGGCATATTCAGACTGGCAAACTCATCCAAACTTTAACCGGACATAACAACTGGGTAAACGCCATTGCTGTGAACCCCGATGGCAAAACTCTCGCCAGTGCTGGGAAAGATGGTATTAAATTGTGGGATTTAACTACAGGCGAGTTAATTAATACACTTAGTAGCCATACCGATTGGGTAAGTGCGATCGCTTTTAGCCCTAATGGTCAAATGCTCGCCAGTGGAGGTTTTGATAAACAAATTAAGGTTTGGGGAACTGCACCAAAGCGTAAGTAGTTATACTAATTCAAATAATTTTTGAGACACATCAATATATTCTAGAAAGTACGCTAATGCCTATTGGTGTCAACTTAACGTGAAACCCGCTTGGCGACAACGTTCTGCCCTCACCCCCAGCCCCTCTCCCACCAGGAGCTATCCATTAGTCACATCTTTCTTAACAAAGCTGAAAGCCATTTATAGGAGTAATTTCACGTTGAGGATTCTTAGCTGTGGTTGACAGAGTGAGAAAAATATGTATCCATATGGATTGTTGTTGACATACCCTTGCGGATTTTGTTGATTTGGCTAGTGGGTTAGCCGGGCTAATTTCCAAGTAGCAGCGATATCATGTAATCGTCGCAATCCACGCCAAATAGTCTTAACTCCAGGTTCGCCATCGCTTTTGCGCCCTAAAAAACCACCGAGAGTGGCAATCATACGTACAGCTTCTCTAAGAGTTGGTGGCTTTTGAGGTGGAATCGGATTTTTAGTAAAATGTACGCATAACGACTGCCATTCAAATATCTCTAAAACAGTTTCACAACTAATATCTGGATTATGTCTGGCTTCGTAAGTGAGCCATAATAAACGCCAAGCGACAATTGAATATGTAGCTAATGCCATATTGATTCGCTTTGCAGTTTCGAGTTGTAATTCTTCGATTTGACAACCGCTTTTTAAAGCATAGTGGTAGCGTTCAATTAACCAACGATAGGTATACCATTTGACGCAACGTATGGCGGCGGAAAAATTCTTAATTTCTAGGGTCGTTAATAATAGCCAACTAATCGGGCTAACACCTACTGGTGGATTTTCTTCTTCTGCTAAAATCACCTGTAATTTTACTGGTTTAAGTTGTGAACGTGCTATGTGATGCCGTGGTACATCTACTTCAAATGTTGCATATTTAATGATTAGTTTTGCAGTTCTAGCTGCCGCTTCTGGATTACGTTTTACTTCTACTAATAATGTTCCCCCTACTGAGGTAGCACGGATTGCTTGATGTAAATACTTGGCTGTGTGATTGACTTTTCTATTGTGGGTTCCCCGGATGAGTAAATGTGAATTTCTCGGGCGTTGTTTCCGAAATAAGTCAAATATATCAGCTTCGGAATCTCCCATAGTGACAACTGTTGTTTCTGTGGGCACAAACTCTTGTGTTCTCTCTAATCCATCTAACCATCTTTGACTTTCTTTTTCTTGTATTTGTCGTTGACGGCGTTTTTTCGCTATTCCTAAATCTTCTATATCTCTTGTCCAAACTTGTTGATTAATGATTCCCAGTGGTACTCCGTTTGTACTGGCTGCAAACGCTGTATGTACTTTTAATCCCAAGCTTTTTCTATGATCTAGATAACCAATTCCTCTTGTCGCTGGATGTTTTGTCAAATCTATATTTGTTGTATCCTGAATCATCAACACTGTCTCATGTTCTTTGATTCTAGAGACTGTACTTTTGATATGGGCATTCCTAATATCATCTGCTTCAAAGTATGGTGAATTCCAAAAATCATACGCTGCTGTGGTTGCTGCTACATTTCCACAAGCTTGCGGTATGCTCGCACTAGGTTGTGCTGCTAAATCTTCCACTATCCTTATTAAACGTTTATTTCTTCTTGCATCTCCTAAGTCTGCTTGTCTCAATTCTTCTGATGCCCACTTTTCCATCTTCCATTACCCGTTTTTACTTCCCATGACAAAACTATACCTACTCAGCTTTCTAGCTATTTTTAAGTAAATTGTAGTTTTGTTGAGAAAGATCCGGGTAATGGATAGCACCAGGAGAGGGGAGCAAGAGATTTCATTCCCCTTCTCCTGGGGGACAAGGGGTGAGGGGATGAGGGCGAGGGTTTTTGTACAACACGCGCCGTATATAGCTTTTAGCTTAAGTTGACACGTATGGGCATTGCCGTGCCCCTATAATCTTTCGTATTCTTTTTTAAATTGGTATTAATAGTTTGGAAGTCCCTAAATCCCCATCCTAAACTACCCTGTTCCCTTTTAATATGATAAATTTTTATTTTTTTAGGACTTGCAATCTGTGATAAATCTTGCTGAACTGGACTCAGCAACCTAAATAATTGCTGTAAAAAGCCAACCAAGAATGCATCGGACGAAAATTTTGCTGATAGAGGATGATTTGTTACTCAGTCAGGTATTGGCAGAGTTTCTGAGTGCAAATCATTACAATATCGACTTGGTAAATAATGGGCAAACTGGGCTAGAGTTAGCCATGTCGGGGGAATATGACTTAATTTTGCTAGATTGGCATATTCCCCAAGTAGATGGCATTAGTTTGTGTCGCCAGCTGCGATCGCTTGGCTATAGTAAACCTATTTTGTTACTCACAGCGAATAATTCTAATGCAGATATTGTGGCAGGTTTCGATGCTGGGGCTGATGATTATGTCATCAAGCCTTGGGAACCAGAAGCATTACTGGCGAGAATTCGGTCTTTATTGCGGCGCAGTGGGGCATTTTCATCTTCCAAGTTAACTTGGGGTCATCTGTGTTTAGACCAAATCTCAGGTAAAGTTACTTACAATACTCAGGTAATTTCCCTGACGGTTACAGAACACAAGCTGCTGGAATTGTTTTTACTAAACCCGAATCGCATTTTTAGCCGGAGGGTAATTTTAGATAGGCTTTGGGGCTTTGATGATGCACCAATTGAGAACGCTGTAACGACGCATATTAAAGATTTGCGGAAAAAACTCAAAGCCGCAGGGATGATGGAGGATATTTTAGAAACAGTATATGGTATTGGCTATCGCTTACAATCTCCGCCCACTCCTGCTTCTATTGCAGAACATCAAGATAGTGAAAAACAATCCCCTACTCAAGATTTAACGGCTATTAATCGAGTATTAGAACGATTAATTAATTCCTTGAGTCATCGGATGGTGGTGCTGGAGGAAGCGAAAACTGCACTATTAAAGGGAAATTTACACCAAGATTTACAGCAACAAGCAAAGCATGAGGCTCACAAGTTAGCTGGCTCAATGGGGTCTGTTGGTTATTCCCACGGTTCTCAACTGGCGCGAACATTAGAAAATTTACTCAGTAGCGATCGCATTCTTACAGATGATGAAATTACACAATTTTGTCAATTAGTAAAGGCGTTGCAACAAGAGTTAACTAAACCGCCAATGCCGGCGATCGCACTACCAACTCCACCGCGTCAAACTCATGTTGTGTTGGTGATTGATGATGATACTCTGCTGACTGAGCGTTTATGGATAGAAGCCCAGGCTTGGGGAATGCAAATAAAAATCGCTGGTAATTTAACTACAGCGCGCTCCCTCCTAGTCTTTGAAACTCCTGACGCTGTTTTACTAGATTTATCTTTTCCAGATACAGAAGAAGACGGCTTAACACTACTGCGGGAAATGGCAGCAAAATCGCCAAATTTACCCATTGTGGTTTTTACGGCGCGAGATAGTCTTGCTGATCGATTAGCCGTATCACGCTTAGGCGCAAGGCAATTTTTACACAAACCTGCTACTACTGAGCAAATTTTTCAAGCGATCGCCCGTGTTTTAACTCAGCCCAAAATCACAGAAGCCAAGGTTTTAATTGTCGATGATGACCTTGTGATGCTAGCCACATTAGCCGCCTTACTGACTCCTTGGGGGCTAGAGGTAACAACATTGAACGAACCTCAGCATTTTTGGCAAGTGTTAATTACAACATCACCAGATATAGTGGTGCTAGATGTAGAAATGCCTGAAATTAGTGGTTTAGAATTGTGTCAAATTGTGCGGCAGGATGCTAAATGGGGCGATTTACCAATTTTGGTGGTCACAGTTCATACCGAAGCAGAATTTCTTCAACAAGCATTTGCTGCTGGAGCCGATGATTTTATTACCAAGCCAGTATTAGGGCCAGAATTGGTAACCAGGGTACTGAGTCGCATTGAACGACTACGTTCTTTAAGGAGATGAGGGAGACTGAGTAAGGTAGGGGGGCAGGGAGCAGGGGAGAAATAATAATGATACACTCCATTACCCATTACCCATTACCCACACCCTATAAGCCATAAGAAAAAGTTATGAAAATTCATTCTAAATTATTATCTTATGGGGTAGCTATTGGCTCAACAGCGATCGCACTTTTGTTGTCGCTTTGGGTGGAGTCGCTGTTGTTTCAGCCCATCAGTGCGTTTTTCTATATAGCTGTAATTGTCAGTACTTGGTATGGTGGCTCTCGTTCAGGAATTGTCACAGTTGTTCTTTCCACACTGGCAATTGATTATTTCTTAATTCCTCCTAAATACCAGATGGGGATGAAGTCATTATGGCCAGATATATTGCGGGTGATACTTTTCCTACTGGTTGCCTTGATTATTCACCTGCTGACTAGCAACTTTCTCAAAAGTAAACAGAAGATTCAAAAACTAAACCAGGAATTAGCGCAGGAAAATGCTCATCAGCTACGGATGGCGCTATCTGCGGCACAAATGGGGATGTGGGACTGGAATCTGGTAACGGGAGAAATTATTTGGTCGCCAGAACAAGAACAGTTATTTGGCTTGGCGATTGGGGCTTTTGATGGTAGATATGAAACTTTTGAGGCTTGCTTGCATCCTGAAGATCGCCCAACAGTTGACCAGAAAATACAACAGGCACTACAAAGTCATAGTAACTACCAGAATGAGTATCGCATTCTTTGGCCAGATGGTAGCATCCACTGGGTTGAATCCAGGGGACACGCATTTTATGACGCAGCAAATCAACCTGTGCGGATTACTGGAACTGTGATGGCGATAGATGAGCGCAAACAAGCCCAAGACGCATTGCAGCAAAGCGAACAGCGATATCGTGCATTAGTTCATGCCTCAGCGCAGATTGTCTGGCGCACCGATACTGAGGGGGGAACAATAGCAGTCCCGGACAATTGGCAAGAAATCACCGGACAATCTCCAGAGGAATGCTTAGGATGGGGTTGGCTGGAGGTAATTCATCCAGACGATCGCGATCGCACTGCTCAAGCCTGGCAAGCATCTTCCATCAATCGCACTGTATATGCAATTGAATCTCGCATCCGCATGAAAAATGGCAACTACCGCGATTTTGCTGTTCGGGGTGTGCCAATGGTTGATGCTAATGGCAATCTGCAGGAGTGGATCGGTACTTGTACAGATATTACAGAGCGTAAACAAGCAGAAGCGGCCTTAAGGGAAAATCAAATTCAGCTACAGCGCCAATTGGCTGAAATCGAAACCATCTACCAATCAGCACCAATTGGGTTGAGCGTCTTAGATACTGATCTGGGCTTTGTCCGGATTAATCAGCGACTCGCAGAAATCAATGGGTTTCCGGTAGAAGCGCATATTGGCCGTACCATACGAGAGTTGCTACCTGAATTGGCAGACGCAGCTGAACAACTGTTACTTCCCATTTTGGCAACAGGTACACCTGTTCTCAATGTCGAACTAACTGGTACCACTCCAGCTCAACCAGGTGTACAGCGAACTTGGTTAGAAAGCTTTTGGCCGTTAAAAGATGGCAAACGCATCATTGGTATCAGTACCGTGTGCGAAGAAATTACTCAGCGCAAACAAACAGAAATAGCATTGCGAGAAAGGGAAGCAAGCTTACGCTTATTTTTCCAGTATGTACCTGCTGGGATTGCCATGTTTGATCGCGATATGCGCTACATCATAGCCAGCCAAAGATGGGTAGATGACTACAGGCTCGATTCAATAGAATCGCTCATTGGGCGATCGCACTATGAAATTTTTCCGGAAATTCCAGAAAGATGGCGACAAATTCATCAAAGGTGTATGGCTGGGGCGATTGAAAGATGTGATGAAGAATTGTTTGTCCGCCTAGATGGAAGCCAACAGTGGATACGCTGGGAAATTCGGCCTTGGCATAATGCTACTGGTGAAATTGGTGGCATTATCATTTTTGGTGATGATATTACACAACGTAAACAGGCACAAATTGCCCTAGAACAACTGAATACCGAACTTGAGCAACGAGTAGCAGAGCGAACAGCGCAACTTACCCAAACAAATGAGCGCTTGCTAGAAACGATAATACAGCAGCAAAAAACCCAACTCGCTCTTTTAGAACAGGCTCAACTACTGGAGTTTCAGGCTGTAATTACCCGCAATATGGCTGAAGGAGTATGCTTGATCCGCGCTACTGATGCCATTATTGTCTACGCTAACCCTAAATTTGAGCAGATGTTTGGCTATAACTCTGGCGAACTTAACGGTCAGCACGTTTCCATTGTCAACTATGCCACTGAATCGGTAACTGCTGAAGATGTCAATCAAGCCATTCGCACTGCTGTTTTATCAAAGGGTGAAGCCACCTATGAAGTCCATAATGTGAAAAAAGATGGGACTCCATTTTGGTGTAGTGCAACTTGTTGTGTATTCACTCATCCCCAATATGGCGATGTTCTAGTTGCGGTTCATCAAGACATCACCGATCGCAAAGCTATGGAAGAAGCTTTGCGCCAAAGCGAAGAAAAGTTTCGCCAACTTGCAGACAACATTCAAGCAGTGTTTTGGATCTCAGATCTGAAAGTTGGGCAAGTTCTATACGTGAGCAAAGGTTATGAAAGGATTTGGCAAAGAAACTGCCAAAGTTTATATGAAAACCCCTTAACTTGGTTAGATCCTATTCACCCAGACGATCGCCCACTTGTAGAAATTGCCTTTGGGGAACAAATAACAACAGGAAAATACGACATAGAGTATCGGATTATTCGGCCTGATGGTTCCATCCGCTGGATTCATGATCGCGCTTTCCCCATTAGAAATGAACTTGGGGAGATAATTCGCATGACGGGAATTGCGGAGGACATCACCGAACAGCACAAAATTGAGCAGATAAAAAGTGAGTTTATTAGTATTGTCAGCCACGAACTCCGCACCCCCTTAACTGCAATTCGCGCTGCTTTAGGCTTGTTAAATAGTGGTGTCTACGACAACAAACCAGAAAAATTCAAACGCATGATCGAGATTGCTGCCATCGACAGCGATCGCTTAGTACGCTTGGTTAACGATATTCTTGATTTAGAACGCCTAGAATCAGGTCGTGCAGTTTTAGATAAAAGAACTTACAATGCAGCTGATTTAATTCAACAAGCAGTAGAAGGAGTACAGGCGATCGCCAAACAGCAAAATATTACCCTAGAAGTACACTCCACCGACACTAAAGTTTTGGCAGCCGCAGATGCAATTATTCAAACACTCACCAATTTGTTAAGTAATGCCATTAAATTTTCACCTGCCGATTCTACTATTACCCTGAGTGTAGAACAGCAAATAAATTGGGTACTATTTAAAGTTAGCGATCGCGGGCGTGGTATCCCCCAAGACAAATTAGAAGTCATATTCGGTAGATTTCAGCAAGTAGATGCCTCAGACTCCCGCGATAAAGGCGGCACAGGCTTAGGCCTAGCAATTTGCCGTAGTATCATTGATCAACACGGTGGCAACATCTGGGCCGAAAGTACTTTGCGTATAGGCAGCACCTTTTTCTTCACTCTACCATTGGCTAGGGACTAGGGACTGGGGACTAGGGAATAGGGATTGGGACTGGGAAAAAGCAGGGGAGCAGGGAGCAGGGAGCAGGGGAGAAAAATAACAAACACCAATTACCCATTACCCATTACCAAATGACAAATAACAAATGACAAATAACAAATGACCAAACAAGTATTAATTGTTGATGATGACGATCACCTCCGAGAACTAGTACAAGCTTGTTTAGAAGACTTAGGGGGATGGAAAACACTGACAGCTCCATCAGGGAAGGAAGCGTTAAAAATTGCTCAAACAGCACCCATTGATGCGATTTTGTTGGATGTATCTATGCCTGATATGGACGGCTTTGTGGTGTTTGAGAAGCTTCAACAACATAATGTCAGCCAATCGATACCAGTGATTTTATTGACAGCGAGAGTTTTACCCAGCGATCGCGATCGCTTTGCACGCATGGGAATTGCTGGAGTCATTTCCAAACCTTTTGAACCCATTACTATTTCCCAGCAAGTTGCAGATATTCTCGGCTGGGATTGAATTGAAAGTGCTGGAAAATTATTTTAATTGGTATTATTTCTCAGAATATTAATTTCTTTATTAGTTCTTTATTTTTATCCTTTATCTTTCTTGTGAGTGCATCAAAGTTTCTCAACTTACAGGATAAAGCTATGAGTGTTGGTCAGAAACTTGTAAAAAATATTTCAGCGTGCTACCGATTTGAAAAAACAATGTGGCAGAGATACATTCCGTAACTATTATTATTTCTGGCTTGGTTTTGAATTGGTATAACTTTGTTTCGCTTCTAAGTCGCACTACTAGCAAAATGCCAGCACCAGCATTTATAGTGCCGATTTATTCAAGAAAATATGTAAAAATTAGCACATTTTTAACCAACTATATATCTTGCATCACTAAATTTCTTTTAGATGATGAATTTTACCTTTTTGGAGCCTAATTCAATGAAGACTGTGGAGAAAATCGCTATCAATACTAGAAAAATCTTACTCATCGATCATGAATTGATTGTCAGGGAGGTTTTGGAACTTTGCTTGCAAGATTTAGCTAATTGGGACATTCTCACAGCCGATTCTCCATTATCAGGATTAGAACAAGCAGAAACAGAGCGGCCTGATGCAATTGTCTTGGATATTGGGATGCGTGGTAGCTTTATGTTTCTACAACAACTTAGAAGCACTCGCAAAACTCAAGCAATTCCTGTTGTGCTGCTGAGTGCAAATGCGAAATGGCTAGATCCAAAATTTCTGCAACAGTATAAAATTTCAGGTATTATACTTAAGCCATTCAATCCAGTGACGCTACCTGTAGAAATCGCTAAACTGTTGAATTGGGATGATAATTTACTACTTAATTCCCAGAATAATTTAACATCTATAGTTCGATGAGTTACAGATTATTGTAAGGACGTATAGTTGTGCGTCCTTACTTATGTACTTAATTTACTAGCACCAGATAGAACTCATATTTAATTGTTGCCAACTCAGGTATATTTTTATTCTTTATTTACTGTTATTCCTTTTACTATAAATTTCAGCGCTTGTTATTTTTTTACGATTCATGATATAATGTAGTTCCAATCAGTCACGACTTTAATTGCACTTAGTAGATCTTCGGGAGTATAAGGCTTAGTTAAATAAACATCAGCACCTTGTTTTCTAGCCCATGCATGATGAACTGCCTGATTTTTATTACTACAGATCACAATTGGCATTTTTTGACTAGTTAAATTTATTTTCAGGAAGCGGCATAATTCAAATCCACTCATTCCTGGCATTACCACATTAGTAACAATTGCATCTGGTCTTTCCTCTAATGCTATTTCTAAAGCCTCTTTAGCAGCAGAAGCTTTAACTATTTTGTAACCCCAGTCTCCGAGATAATAACTCATCAGTTCCCATTCTCGCAGAGAGTCTTTGACAATGAGAATCTTGCCAGCCCAAGTAATACCCAACCCTCAACCTCCCAAAAAAATAAGTAGGTTTGGTATTGTTATACTTCTGATTGCGAAATTACACCATGTGTTGAAAGATAATTTTCAACAAGTCTCCTTGCGTAAAAGGTTTAGTCAAATAGCCAGAAGCCTTAACTATCTTGGCTTTAGCTCTATCAATCAACCCTGTTTTAGCTGTAACCATAATTACAGGCGTATTTTTAAATTGGGAATGTTTACGCAATAAAGAACATAATTCATACCCATCAAGATGTGGCATGTTAATGTCTAATAAAATTAAGTCAGGTTTAGTGCGAAGAATTTCCATTAAAGCTTTTAATGAATCTGTGACTCCAATCACAGAAAACATCTGCTCATCTAGAAAACTTTTAATCGCATTTAATACGCTGGGGCTATCATCAATGCAGAAGATAGTGTATAGTCTCTGGTCTGTAGTTGCAGGCTCAAGTTGATGAAACTGATTATCTGTCTGCTGCAGGTTCGCAGTTAAATTATCGGAGGTTTCTGCAACTTGATGACTACCTTGTTTTGGGAAAACTGGTGGAGTTGTACCTAAAGATGGCGATGGTGTTTGACGTGCAAATTGTGAACCTGGCTTTTGGGAAAATTGCGGCTTAAGATGACCTTTAGATAGTGATGATTTATCCCCAAAAGTAGCTGCTCCTCTATATTTTTGACACTGTTCAACTAGTAGGCGTAAATTGAGATAACAAAACTTTGGCAAATCATCTAAAAAGCTTTCGGGAATAAATTCGTAACTACCTTCTTCCAACTTCAAAAATGAGTCAAGCACTTCTAACGCCAATTGTTCAATAATGATTCCGGCTTGCGAAGAACTAAGATATTTTTGATTGACTAACCAACAAATAGCTAGATAATCTGGATTTGGTATTGCTTGATTTTCGATTCCTGTTTCAAAAATTGCCCGCAGTTGCTGATCGATTCCTTTGGGAAGAGTGGAAATTTGCTGACTTAAACGCTGCAAATTTTTGTAAAGCGACTCAAACATTTTTTCTGAGTAGCAAGCGTAAATCAGTTTACCTTCTTCTATATATATTGACCAAGACCCTGATGGGCTGAATACTTGCAAACACCCAGTTACAGATTTATTTGTGATTTTTTTTAAGAGAGATAATGGCTGTAGCTTTTGAAAAAACCTGTATCTACTAATAGGAAGTGTCTTCATTGGGACGGCTCTAAGATAAAAGCAATATTTTTAATCGAAATTTTTGGAAACCCTTTCTGAGCATTACAGGGATCAAGTTAGAAGTGCTTTCAGATAGACATAGCGCTTTGCCTCTAAGCGAGTAGAAGTAAATCTTGCTAACTCCCAACTCCCCACTCCCTGTTAGGCGATAGTGCATTGAACTGCACTATTGCTTAGTAGAACAGCCATACTATTTCTTGCCAAATAGCAAAATGGCTATACTTACTGCCAGGAAACAGTATTCCAAAAATCAGCTTTACTTTCTGTATCTTTCGCTAATCTAGCTCATCTCACAGTAACGCCAGCGTTACAAGGAGCGCATTGCTCATGCATTAATTGCATGAAATCATTGCTAATGAGCTTGTTTAGCGACATTTGACATTACGTAACTAGTTAACCTTGAGGATGTCTCCAATTTGTGAAACTGTATTTATTGTAACTAAGTAAATATTTACCCTAATATTTTACCAAATTGGAGATCGTAGTGGTTCTCTCTAGAAACTTGGATAAAATTATCACTTGTTTCACAACTATGGTAACTTAGCACCGAGGAATAATCAGTTTGTATGAGATACGCAGATTGTGTATGGTAAGATGCAACGGCAACCAATTTCGCAGCAGGCAAGCTTTTCATCAGCAATAGCAACACATTTTGCTTTGATAAGGGAAAAATAGCCAATCTGCACAATTTGAAGGGTCAAAAGGCCCGATGCAAGAACATTTACTCAACTAGATTTGAAATTGCTATGTTGTGGCTTCGACGAAGGATTAGCCTGTGATCGCAACGCTTCGCAATTTTTCAGATCAATAGTAAATATTCAGTAACTTCCCTACTAAAACTTAGGTTACTGCAAAAATCATAAAAAGGGAAAAGAAATATGTGAATTTTATGAAAAGTGAATGAAGGAATTATGAAATAGAGCTATCTACATTAAAAATGTTATTCAAAAATAAATATTTATTTGGTTTATCCGGTTAACTAAAAAATGTACAGAGGATATCATTTTTTAGTTGATTTTTAATACCTGTACAGGCATCATATATTGAAGAATAATTGAGCCACTAAAGGGCAATTTCACCCCTTGGAGTGAGTTTAACCCCGCACATGGCGCTGGCTTACCTACGTAGATTTTACCAATGGCGCAGGAATTCTTTAGTGGTTCTATGTATAGGTAATAATAGAAACAATGCATCTCAAGAGTAGGAAATGACTGTAAGCCCTAACCTATCAGAGTTGCTCCAGCAAGGAAATGACCAACTGGATGGGGAAATTACCACTAAGCTTTAGATACTTTTTACCAAGCGCTTGCACTAAAACCGCAAAATCCACAAGTATTACATGGGTTGGGTTTAGCTTGCTATCGACTTGAACAATATCAAGAAGCCATAGGATATTGCAACCAAGCTTTAACAATTGAGCCAAATTACATTTTGGCATTAGCTAGGCGGGGATTGACTTACATCTGGCGATCCTCCGCTAGCAACAATTATATTAATTACTTTCAAACTAGCTTTATTACGGAGCTGGAACCGCTACTCGATTGCTGGGAACAATCTGTGGCTGATAAGAAAATACTTCTCGACTACGAGGATCGACAGTAACTTTTATCCACTGTACATCGTTGGTGCCATTCGCCTGATTGTCACCAAATGTTTCAACGCGAGTAAAGTTCTCAAGCCTTCTACCTTGAGCATCTAAAAATGGCTTATCAATTCGGTAATAGTGTGAATCACCATGAACATAGGCAACTGGCTTACGGAACGAGATTACCTCATCGCGTAACGCTAATAAAAAGTCCTTAAAACCATCAGGCTGTCCATCAGTTTGCACAAGTGTCTTAGGATCGCGCAAAGGTGCTCTAGTTGGGTCACTCTTATCCCACCCTGGATTTCCTTGAGAAATCAACATAACTGCTACCGAGCCACGTTCTTTTGCTATTTTAAAGGTCTCTTTCATCCATGCAATATTGGCTGTGTTTCTTGCCTTGTATTCCTCTGGATCGGGTGCGGTATCGCATAGGTTATTGCAGGAACCCTGGATATTAAGTGTTGCATAGGTAACCCTACCAACCGTCCAACGACGATTCTCCACACAGGGCATTGCACCTTTGAAACCAAGGCATAGAGGCTCTCTCTGAACTTCTTGCGTTAGCTGACGCTGTCCTAAGGAAGAATTCGTGCTGAAGAATAACAGACGCTCATAATCAAGGCGTTCGAGAGAATTATATGCACCATTGGAAGGGCGATCGCAATCAGTCCAATCGTTATCACCTGGTGTGAAAGCTGCTGGTGCTTCTAGAGAATTGAAATAGCTAAGAGCTTTGGCATACAGAGCATTATCGCAAAGGCTGTTAGAACCGGCTTTGAGATCGCCATCATGAACAGTAAAACTAAGTTTTTGCGAATTCATATCTTCGATTAGTCTGGTTACGCCAACCTCCTGTGCTTCGGAGTAAGGTAGATCGCCCCAGAGTCCGATTGTATATGGCGAATTTGAATTCTCATTCTCTCCAGCAATTACCAAACTCGTAGCAGATGCAAGGAAAGGTAAAGTCAAACCTAGTACACAAATATTCCGCAGTAAACCTGTAGTAACAATGCGTTGAAGCATTGAGTAACCCAGCTTTTTCATGATATCCTCAACTATTTTTGAATCCGCAGATGCATTTTAGGCAATTAGCTTTTGCCCATAGCATTTGAGTCAGGAATTTTAGACTACCGGATTGTCAATAAAAGATAGGTTATGAAGAGGTTATAAAAACCTTTAACCCTTAACCTTTTCCCCAAAACCAATTTTGAGTTCAAAACGCTATCCCTTGTAGTATTGATACCCTTGGTGCTTTGGTTCGTTAAAATTAACTAGCATCAACTTAATTAGCAGCACTTCCAGATAGGGTGACCGAATTTAATTTACAAGTCCAAGACAGCAGCGAACGCCTCGATCGCTACCTTAGCCAAGAGTTACCAGATTTATCCCGTTCGCGCATTCAACAGTTAATCGAACAGGGTAATGTGCAGCTGAATGGTAAAGTTTGCACATCGAAAAAAATCAATGTGAAAACAGGCGATCGCATTTTTCTGGAAATACCAGAAGCTCGACCCCTAAAACTGCAAGCAGAAGATATTGCTTTAGATATTCTCTATGAAGATGACCAGCTACTTATTCTCAATAAACCCGCAGGTTTAGTTGTCCATCCTGCACCCGGTCATCCTGATGGAACTCTCGTTAATGCTTTATTAGCACATTGTCCCAATCTTCCGGGAATTGGAGGTGTGCAACGTCCAGGGATTGTCCACCGCTTAGATAAGGATACAACTGGTGCGATCGCGATCGCTAAAACAGATATCGCCTATAAACACCTACAAGCACAACTCCAAGCTAAAACTGCAAGACGTGAGTACTTGGGTATTGTTTACGGTGCGCCAAAAGCCGAAAATGGTGTCATAGATTTCCCTATAGGTCGCCACCGCCAAGACCGCAAAAAAATGGCAGTGGTTCCCATCGAAGAAGGCGGACGCAATGCAATTACCCATTGGCAAGTCCGAGAACGGCTTGGTAATTACACATTAATTCACTTTCAACTAGAAACAGGACGCACCCATCAAATTCGCGTCCACAGCGCCAAAATTGGGCATCCCATTGTTGGCGACCCAGTTTATGGTTCTGGTCGTTCCATTGGGGTAAATTTGCCTGGTCAAGCATTACACGCTTGGCGGTTGAAGTTACAACATCCCTTATCTGGGGATTTAATTGAGGTAACAGCCCCCCCACCCCAAAGCTTTCTAACTCTGCTAGAAGTTTTAAGACGGCGTGCTTTTAGTAGTGCTGAGTTGCAGAGACGCGATTAATCGCGTCTGTACAAGAGGACGGGGGAGAAAGAGTTTTTTAGGTTGTTGCAAAGATGGAGTATTGATAACTAAACAGCCAAAAATAATATGAATTATGAATATGAATTATTAAATATTAAGAATATTAAGTTATAAAATAAACCTTAAATTTTCTGTTGTGAGGCGTTTACTGGAATGCAACATTTTCACAAATTTGCTGCAGTAAAAGTCAAGTTAAAGCATCCTACATAGGTTTGATATTTTATGTAGATGAATTACTTTAAAACAAAATAATGATGTTACACCTTTTCTTGAAAGTACGCATTAATATTGAAATCAAACAAGAGAAAATCGGTGTGTCACATGGCTACTAAAAAACAATTCAACAGCTTTGAAGAAATGCTGAGTGATTCTGATGTACCTGTTTTGGTAGATTTTTATGCGGACTGGTGTGGCCCTTGTCAGATGATGGTACCAATTTTGGAACAAGTGAATGCCCAATTAAAAGACCGTCTACGGATTGTGAAGATAGACACAGAAAAATATGCAGAGTTAGCAACCAAGTATCAAATTTACGCCCTACCCACCCTAATGTTGTTTAAGCAAGGTCAACCAGTAGACAAAATTGAAGGTGTAATGCAAGCACCGCAATTAGTCCAACATCTGCAAACTAAGCTTTAGGGCATGGGGCATGGGGCATGGGGCATTGGGTAATTGGTAATTGGTAATAGGTAATTGGTAATTGGTAATGGGTAATTGGTGTTTGTTATTTTTCCCCCTGCTCCCTGCTCCCTGCTTTTTCCCAGTCCCCAGTCCCCAGTCCCCAATCCCCAATCCCCAATCCCTACGACCGTCTCACATTCAAACAACACCATTCTTTCTTCTTCCACAAAGTAGCAATCACCCAGCCGTGTTGTTCTAATGCATCAGCTACGGCTTTCGATTGCTCAAGTAAAATGCCGCTGAAGATTGCCCAAGTGCTAGGTTTGCTAATCGCGGTGATTTCCGGGACTAATTCGATAATTACATCAGCTAAAATGTTGCAGACGATGCCATCTACTGGTGCTTCAATCAGTTTTTTGAGGATGTCTACGCTACCTTCTGCTGGGATCAAGCGTTTTGGGCTAATGTCGTTGAGGGCGCGATTGCTGAAGGTGGATTGAACTGCTAACGGGTCATTATCCACTGCATAAACTTTTTCTGCCCCTAGTAAGACTGCGCCAATAGAAAGGATGCCAGAACCACAACCAATATCGGCAATTACTATTGGCTCTTTCTGAGTTTCCGAATTTACAAATGATTTAGGTAATTGACTCAGCCGCATTTCCAGAGATTCTAAGCATAACTGAGTTGTGGCATGGTTGCCTGTTCCAAATGCTACACCAGGGTCGAGGCGAATTACTAAGCGCTCTGTGGATTCTGGGAATGGTAGCCAAGCCGGATTAATTAAAAAGCGATCGCCTATTTTCTCTGGTTGCCAATATTGTTTCCAGCTAGTGGCCCAATCTTCTTCATCAATTAATTGCCAGTTTAAATTTGGCGCTGATAACCCTACACATAGCGCATCTTGTCGTAGCCACAACGATAGTGCTGCCAAATCTAACAAATCTACCTGAAATTCTGGTAAATAAGCCTTTACGAGTGAAGAATTGCCTTTACCTTCAATTGCTGTACCACGACAGCCAAAATTTTCCAGTCGCCAAAAGATTGTATCTTCTAGGTCTGGTTCACATAATATCTGTAATTCCCACCAGGTGTTTGCCATCTTTTCAGTGCTGTTAGCGGTAGCGGGGCGTTTAGCCCGTTCTGAGTGCTGAGTGATGAGAAAGTTCTGAGCTGATTCTTTTTCTACTCAGAACTCGCTACTCAGCACTCAGCACTTTATAGTGTTACTGTATACGCGTCCCGAATGCCTGGTACTTTGGTAATCTCATCTAAAATGCCCTCTGGTAAGGGATCATCGATGCTGAGAGCCATGACCGCATCACCACGGACGATTTTGCGACCTACCTGCATACTGGCAATGTTGACATTAAAACTGCCAAGTAGAGAACCGAGTTTACCAATGATACCCGGCATATCGCGGTGCAGGGTAAACAGCATATATTTGCTGGGGGGGACATTAATGGGGAAACCATCAACGTCAGTTAGGTGGATTTCTTTGTCACCTAATAAAGCACCGGTAACGCAATGTGTTCCTAAAGTGCCTGTAGCTTCTAAATGCAAGGAACCTGCATAGTCACGTACAGAGGCATCTCTGGTTTCAATTACCCGAATTCCCCGTTCTTTAGCTTCAATGCTGGCATTGACGTAATTTACTCGTTCCCGCAATGCTTGGTATAGCAGTCCTTTTAGGGATGCTACCACTAAAGGCTGACTTTTGTTAGTTGCTAGTTCGCCTTGCAGTCTGATGTTGAGTAATTCCACCCGTCCACCTGCTAGCTGTCCTACGAGGTTCCCCAAGGTTTCTGCTAGCTGCATATAGGGTTTGAGTTCTTCCAGGACATCGGGGCCGAGTCCGGGAATGTTCACAGCCGAACGTGCGGGGAGTCCTAAGAGGACATCGCGGATTTGTTCAGCCACATCAATCGCCACATTCACTTGCGCTTCTGCAGTTGATGCTCCCAAGTGAGGGGTGAGGATGATGTCTTTACCAATCGATCGCAAATCCGATTCGGCTAATGGTTCAGACTCGAATACATCTAAGGCTGCACCAGCTATTTTACCTTCTTTGATTGCCGCCGCTAAAGCTGCTTCATCAATGATCCCACCACGGGCGCAGTTAATAATCCGGGCAGTAGGTTTCATCTTTGCCAGGGTTTTGGCATTGATTAAATGCGCTGTTTCTGAAGTTTTGGGGATGTGTAAGGTGATGTAGTCTGCTTGCTGGATGAGCAAATCTAAATCAACTAATTGACAGCCAATTTGTTCAGCTCGTTCTGTGGAAATAAAGGGATCGTAACCTAGCAATTTCATTCCCATCGCCTTAGCTACAGCCGCGACGTGGGAACCAATTTTACCCAACCCAACAATACCGAGAGTTTTTTTGTAAACTTCCGCGCCGACAAAAGTTTTGCGATCCCACTCACCTTTTTTCACCGAGACATTTGCATCGGGGATGTGACGAGACAAAGCCAACATCATCGCGATCGCGTGTTCGGCTGCTGCGATCGTGTTACCTTCAGGAGAATTTACAACCACAATCCCGTGGCGTGTGGCAGCAGGGACATCCACGTTATCCACACCCACACCTGCACGACCGATAATCTTTAACTGCGTGCCGGCTTCAATAATTTCTTGGGTGACGCGTGTACCCGAACGAATCATCAGCGCGTCATACTCACCAATAATTTCTATCAGTTCTGCTGGTTTTAAACCTGTTTTGACATCAACTGTTGCTACTTGCGAGAGAATGTCAATTCCAGCCTGGTCAATAGGATCGGAGACAAGAACCTTGGACATGATTACTTTGTTTAAAGCTACAAGTTTTGCTGCACAAGACTTTTTAGTTTAGTCTTTATCCGTTGCAATTCAGCAAAAATTCTTTATTGTAATATCAACTTATCCTTACACTGACACCTCGCACTGAGGGTATGTATCAGTTACAAGGGTGATATGGCGCTGCTGCCAAATGTGCTGAGTGCTGAGTTGCAAGTCAGAATATACTCTTCTACCTACACCTCTGCTTCTGTTTTCTCACCTTGTCCCTTGTTGATGCTAGGTGCTGAGTTTCAGAATTTGAATTGATTGTTACTGCCTCCTATATTTGAATATCAGTGACTGTTCGTGTCACCTTTGGGTAAATATAAACCATGAATAGGGGACAGTATAGATATATTTATTAATCGTTAAGAGTTATCTGTATTTCTTTCGGGCTACACAATGGCTAAGGAATACCACTTGCGGTTGAATTCATCCCCAGCAACACAGTACTGCTGAGTATCACTTTATCACTGTCAGGGGTAGTGCGTAGACGTAGCCATATCTAGGGATGAAGTTGACTGTCTTTAGCGGGACTTATGAGCCCTGACTTTTTCAAAAAGTCGGGGATCTGGACAGCAACGTTTGCTGAAGTCTGCTGCTATTCCGTAATTCGCCAAATTTTAACTGTCTTATCCTTACTCCCACTCACTAGAGTCTTACCGTCTGAGCTAATAGCTACGGTATAAACTAAATCACTATGCCCCGTGAGAGTAGTTTTTAGAGATCCAGTTTGTAAGTTCCAAATTTTAATAGTATTATCCCAACTGCCACTAGCAAGAGTCTGTCCATCCGGGGTAATTGCTACAGAACTCACTGCATAGCGATGTTCAGTAAGAGTATTTTTTAACTCCCCAGTTGGTAGATTCCAAATCTTTATTGTTCTGTCGTAACTTCCACTAGCTAAAGTCTTCCCATCTGGGCTAATTGCAACAGCAAAGATGACATCTTTATGACCTATCAGAGTATTTTTTAAATCCCCAGTTTGCAGATTCCAAATCTTGATAGTGCTGTCTGCACTTCCACTTGCTAGAGTTTGCCCATCTGAGCTAATCGTAAGAGCCATCACTGAATTATTGTGTCCGTTGAGAGTATGTTTCAACTCTCCAGTTTGCAAATTCCAAATCTTGATTTTATTATCTCCACCAGCACTTACTAGAGTTTGTCCATCTGGACTAATAACAACAGCATTAACCCTTGCTTCACTTCTAGGAAGAGTTGCTTTCAATGTCCCTGTGGGCAAATTCCACATTTTGATATTGCCATCTTTGCTACCACTAACTACAGTTTTACCATCAGGGCTAATAGCAACCGAATTAACTACATCAGAATGTAGACTAAGAGTTGTTTTTAAAGCACCATTTTTTAGGTTCCAACTCTTAATACTTTTATCGGCACTGCCACTAACTAAAGTTTCGCCATCGGCACTAATAGCTAGAGAATTAACCCACTCAGTATGAGCAGTTAAACTATTAGCTAATGCGAGTTTTTCGTAAGCAACTGTATGATCTACTAGAGGTTTACGAATTTGCCAAACTCCATATCCTCCCAAACTTAGTAACAAAATAGCGCCACTAAGTAACAATGGTATTTTGAAATACTGTTTTGGTTTAGCTAAATCTACTACTGTTGGAGAAATTATTTCCTCCTGCCTCTTTATTGATATTAGGGGTTGATAAGCTGCTGTCGGCGGAAGTTCCGGTGGTGTAGAGACTGGCCGAGGATGAGCCACTGTAGCGGGCATTTCTAAAAGGAAATTTACATCATTAATATCTTGTAATACTGCTTCTGCCGATTGATATCTTTCCTCATAGTTTGGTTGCAGTAACTTATCTAACATCATTGCCAATTGTGGACTGACTAATTGCTGCGAATGCTGTCGCCAATTAGCAACCCAACTATAGCCTTGTTGCTTCCATAATTCCCAAGGTGCAACACCAGTTAAAAGATGAAAACAAGTAGCACCTAAACTATATAAATCACTAGCTGGATATACTTGTCCATCTTGCATTTGTTCTAAGGGAGCATAACCAAAAGAACCGATGGTTGTTCCTTGTTGAGTCATGACAGTTTCACTCAACTGTTTAGAAGCACCGAAATCTATCAGAATGATATTTCCCTTCGTAGCTGATGATTTACGCCGAAGAATATTTTGTGGCTTGATATCTCGGTGAATTACTTTTTGTTGGTGAACTGTTGTCAGAATATTTAATAACTCAAGCAATAATTCTCGAATTTTCTGCTCATTAAAAGTACCTTGCTGTTGTAATTCATCCAGTAAATTCTCCCCATCAATAAACTGCTGCACCAAATACAAACGCTGCTCTTGTTCAAAATATGCCAATAGCGTTGGTATTTGGGGATGTTCTCCCAATTGTTGTAAACGCCTCGCTTCTTGCTCAAATAATTCTGTTGCCTTTTGTAGTGCGCCAGTTCCCTGTATCTGCGGTGCAAACTGCTTAATTACACAGAGTTCATTAAACTTTTCAACGTCTTCAGCCAGGTAAGTTTTACCGAATCCTCCGCTACCAATTACACGGATAGGACGATAGTGTCGCAATATAACCAAAGGAACGCCACAGTTTGAACAAAACTCTGTACCATCCGGGTTTGGGGGGTTATGGCAAGAAGAATTGAGGCAACATATCATACACGTAAGTTTAAGGACACATGGAGTAATTATCGCTTACGCATTGGGGATTGAGAATTTTAGATTTTAGATTTTAGATTTTGGATTGCCTCCTGCTCCTTTGCCTGCATAGCGATTGGTTATTTTTTTCATTGGAAGTCCCTACTCCCTAACCCCTACAAATCGCTATAATTTTTGTGAGTTTTGGGAAAATCAGCCATGTTAAACTACAACCTGCCGAGGTACTTGCCTTCTGCTGAAGAATTGCCCGACTCTGACGATACATCTGTGGATAATGAACTGCAAGAATTAATACCAGGCTTATTAAAAGCAATACTGCTGATTCTTTGGTCAGAACGCATGGACTGGTTCTTTGGCGTAGATATGGGTATTTATTATCACCCAGATGAACCGCCCATTGTACCCGATGGCTTTCTGAGCTTAGGAGTAGAGCGTTTTTATGACGAAGAATTACGTCCCAGTTATGTGTTGTGGGAAGAAAATATTCTACCTATTTTAGTGCTAGAGGTAGTTTCCCAAACTTATCGCAAAGAATACACTGCTAAGTTACAACAATATGCAGAATTAGGCGTACTTTACTACGTAATTTATGCTCCTCGCCGTCGTCGTAAAGCACGTTTAGAAGTATATAAGTTAGTTAATGGTACTTATGAATTGCAAACAGGAAACCCAATTTGGCTACCAGAAATTGGTTTAGGAATTGGTTGCGAACGAGGAAACTATTCTGGTGTAACGCGGGAATGGATGTATTGGTACGACGAGCAAGGAAAGCGTTACCCCACACCAAAAGAACAGATTCAACAAGAAGTACAACGTGCTCAACAAGCGGAACAAATGGCTCAACAAGCAGAGCAACGTGCTCAACAAGCAGAGCAACGCGCTCAACAATTAGCAGAAAGGTTAAGAGCGCTGGGTATAGACCCTGATGAGCAATAACTATTACCAATTACCAAATCAAATAGATATCTTTTTAGGAATCACATTTCTCATTCCACTTTTAGCACCTACAGCATCACCTTTGTAACGCGGGATTATATGGATACTGGCGTGCATCATATTTTGTCCGGCGACTCGATTAATGTTGATTCCTACATTAAAGCCATCAGGATTAAATTCTGCTTTGAGCATTTTTTGGACTTTGTTCACCATAAACCAGCAAGCAGATTGTTCTTTAAAAGGTAGGTCAAAATAATTGCTCGCATGGCGTTTGGGAATAACTAAAATATGTCCTTTGCTGAGGGGATAGCCATCGAAAATTGCGTAAGCAGTTGCAGATTCTGTTAATAGTTTTAAATGTGTATAGGGATTACAGAATAGACAATTATTAGATGAATTGCGTTGGTGGTTGTAATGCCGATATTCATAAAACTCCCGACTGTCATCTAAATAAATAGAATGAAACGGTAGTTTAACAATACATTGATAGGTAGGTTTTTTATGAACATAATGTTCTCTAAAACCTTCTTTTTTGATATCTCTCCTCACTGCATAATAAGCTTTACCCCCTGGTTTCAATAAATGTGCTACTTCCATGAGTACACTAGCTTGTTCTTCAGAAAACAACACATTTAAAACATAAAAGCAAATTATTGTGTCAAATTGTCCTTGAGGATATTGGGAAAAATAATAAGGGTCATAACCTGTAATATCACAGCCTTTTTCCCGCAAGATTTTCACATCATTACCCAAGCCACAACCAAAATCTAATATTTTGCCTTGTAGCAGGTTTTGATTTAATAAATATTGTGCTGGAAATGACAAGCTAGTTCTTTCTATCGCGGTGAGATGGCTGAATAGGTTTTTTTGCTGTTTCATGGAATTTCGCTTTTCTTGTCCTCTGATACATCTCGTTGTTATTATTACGGAGACAGAAGGCACAAGGAGAAGCCAATTATTATACTCTGGTCTTCAGTTCGTCGTCAGCACCATACTTTTTCCCTTCTCTACCGATGAGATTCTTTGCCTATTGGTATTAGCAGAAAATTCAATTTACTGATGAACATACTTTCATTTCTTCCCTTGGGATGGAAGAAGTACTAGAATCAGCCGCAATAGTTACTGAGGAAAGACGAATTTATTTCATTTACTGGTACAACGGTCAATTAATTGAATCCCAAACCCTAGAATTAAGCATTAACGATCCAGGGTTACTTTATGGGGCGACGATTTTTACTACGATGCGGGTTTATGAGAATTCGCTCGATAGCAGGTTAACTCACTGGACTTTACACTGCGATCGCTTACTATTTTCGCTCAAAGCTTTTAGTTGGCAGCAACCAGACTGGAATCGGGTACGTCAAGGTGCGGAAATCCTACTGCAACATTTTCCGATTCTCAGAATTACCCTGTTTCCTGATGGACGGGAGTGGATAACGGGTAGGTTATTACCAGAGGATTTAAGCGAAAAACAAGCAAATGGAGTCGTTTGCACCGTTGTCAGTGCAGAATACGATCGCACTCTGGCTTCTCATAAAACTGGTAATTACTTAAGCCCTTGGTTAGCCAGAAATATCAGCCTCAATTTAGCTGCTCAAGAAGCGATTTTAGTCGATCAAGCGGGAAATTGGCTAGAAACTAGCACTGGGAACCTTTGGGGTTGGCGTGATGGTTTTTGGTGGACACCGCCTTTAACTGGAGGAATTTTGCCAGGAATTGTGCGATCGCAGCTTGTAAAATGGCTGCAATCCCAGCAGCAACAGGTAAAAGAGGAACCCTGGACAATGGAGTTAGTCAAGGAATTTACAGCGATCGCCTACACTAACTCTGTAGTGGAAATCCTCCCTATCCATACCGTTCACCAGCCTGTTGGGTCGCTACAATATAATCCTCACCATTCTAGTTTTCAATTGCTCAGGAGTTTTTTTTAGCATGACAACGTCACCATTTTGGTATACGTTAAGATAAGTTAACATAATTCTTAAAAACACCCTCTCTTTTAGAGACGTTACCAAAAGGTGGCAAAACAGCCCAGTTCTGCTGAGAATGGGACGTAAAGTTACCTCAAGGGGAAACCCCTGCTTCGCCACAGTCATGAGTTATTTACTCAGAGTCATTCATAAAACAAATGACAAGGGACAAATAACAAATGACACATGGAAGCAATCGCACGAAAAATATTAGGAGGATTTACCTCAGTGAATAAAAGATGGAGAAACGCGGGGCTGTACGCACTGCTTTTTATAGTTGTAATTGCTTTAGGGACAGCGTTTTTTGATAAGCAACCCCAAAGCCGAGAACCATTACGTTACAGCCAATTTATTCAAGAAGTTGAAAAAGGCAGAATAGATAAAGTCAGTTTAAGTGCAGACCGTTCTACAGCCCTGGTTACATCTAGAGACGGTAATAAAAAAGTAGTCACATTAGTCAATGACCCTGACTTAATTAATACTCTTACTGCCAAAGGCGTTGATATTTCTGTTTTGCCTCAAACCGACGAAGGATTTTGGTTTAAGGCGTTAAGTAGCTTATTTTTCCCAGTATTGCTTCTAGTAGGCTTATTTTTCTTACTACGTCGCGCTCAAAGTGGCCCTGGTAGCCAAGCCATGAACTTTGGTAAGTCTAAAGCCAGAGTGCAAATGGAACCCCAAACTCAGGTTACCTTTGGTGATGTCGCTGGTATTGACCAAGCCAAGCTGGAATTAAATGAAGTCGTAGACTTTTTGAAGAACGCCGATCGCTTTACTGCTGTTGGTGCCAAAATTCCTAAAGGCGTATTACTAGTAGGCCCTCCAGGGACAGGTAAAACCCTCCTAGCTCGTGCGGTTGCTGGGGAAGCTGGTGTACCATTTTTCTCTATCTCTGGTTCTGAGTTTGTAGAAATGTTCGTGGGTGTGGGTGCTTCCCGCGTCCGTGACTTGTTCGAGCAAGCTAAATCCAATGCTCCCTGTATCGTCTTCATCGATGAAATTGACGCGGTAGGTCGTCAACGGGGTGCTGGTTTAGGCGGTGGTAACGATGAACGGGAACAAACCCTCAACCAGCTACTCACCGAAATGGACGGCTTTGAAGGTAACACCGGTATCATCATTATCGCTGCTACCAACCGTCCTGATGTACTAGATGCAGCGCTGTTGCGTCCCGGTCGTTTTGACCGTCAGGTAGTGGTAGACCGTCCCGACTATGCTGGACGTAGCGAAATCCTCAAAGTTCACGCTCGTGGTAAGACCTTAGCTAAGGATGTGGACTTAGATAGAATTGCGCGCCGTACCCCTGGTTTCACTGGTGCAGATTTATCCAACTTGTTAAACGAAGCCGCTATTTTAGCAGCACGGCGGAATTTAACTGAAATTTCGATGGATGAAATCAACGACGCAATTGACCGCGTGTTAGCTGGCCCAGAGAAGAAAGACCGCGTTATGAGCGAAAAGCGCAAGACTTTGGTTGCATATCACGAAGCCGGTCACGCCTTAGTTGGTGCGTTAATGCCAGACTATGACCCAGTACAAAAGATTAGCATCATTCCTCGTGGTCGTGCTGGTGGTTTAACTTGGTTTACTCCTAGCGAAGACCGGATGGATACTGGCTTATACAGCCGCGCTTATTTGGAAAACCAAATGGCAGTAGCTTTAGGTGGTCGAATTGCCGAAGAATTAATCTTTGGTGAAGAAGAAGTTACCACTGGTGCTTCTAATGACCTGCAACAAGTTGCCCGTGTTGCCCGTCAAATGATCACCCGCTTTGGGATGAGTGACAAACTAGGGCCTGTAGCTCTTGGTCGCCAACAAGGTAATATGTTCCTCGGTCGCGATATCATGTCAGAGCGTGACTTCTCGGAAGAAACAGCAGCCGCTATTGATGAAGAAGTCCGCAAATTGGTAGATGTAGCTTATGCTCGCGCCAAAGAAGTATTAGTCAATAACCGCCACATCCTCGACCAAATCGCGGATATGCTGGTTGACAAAGAAACAGTAGATGCTGATGAATTGCAAGAAATTCTGGCAAACAACGATGTCAAAACTGCCGCTTTTGCATAAGCGATCGCTTCTATAAATTAAAAATTTAAATTCGGGGTAATTCTGGAGTCTCAGAGTTACCCCAATTTTTTGTTACCAAATAATCCTTTCTCCTGAGCAATCAAATTTTGCCACAATGTAAACGGAGAAATAGCTGCATATCCACTCTCTTGTCCATCATTACACTCAATCACAATCCACTCACCAGTGATTGTTTGTGCAACATCAATTACCACAAATGGTAGATTGAGGCGCATTGCAGCCTCACTAGCAACCAAGAGAGCTGCTTTCTGTTCTTGTTGATTCCAATCATAAGAGGTTGACCAGTATTGTGCTGCTCCCACACATTGCCCCTGCCACCAAAATGAACGGAACTCGAAAGATGCAGGGATTTTCTCAGTCAACTCTGATGGTACAGGTCTTAGTTGGACAAATTCTCTGCAAACAAGGTCTTGGTAATGCAAAATCGGATCTTCTTTGTAAGCCTTGATTGCTCGGTAGTAATCCTCAGACGAACGAATGATTGAAAGTGCGGCTTTGTGACGGCTGGTTTGACGACTACCTTTGAGAAAAAGCGGTAGTCCAATTGTCTGTTCTAAAATTGCAATATCTGGTGGTTCCGAAAACCAGAAACTTTTGGGTGTTAGTCCTTCCAGCAGAGGATACCAACGCGGTAACTCGCTAGCAAGAAGATGTTGTTCCGGTGAGTGAACTAAGAATATACCATCTGCTGCTAATTGTTGATATAGCTCATCGTAATTAGTTACTGCCCCAAATCTCCCAATTGCTGTAATTTGCTCAGGGCGATTCCACGGCCGACGACAAGCAAAGAATTGAGAAAGAGAAAAGTCGTAACTCGGTAGATTGACTTCTCCAACCAAAACCCATACAGCTTCTTCAAGCAGAATGAGATCAAGATTGTCTGGATTTACACGAAACATTAATACTTACTGTAGAGATAAATGTACGGGTCAATTGAGGATTATGTAGCGAAATATCAGGGTTTGTACATCTTCTTTTTACCAAAAAATGTTCGGCAATGTAAGTAGCCATCATGAACTACATACACCACAAGACATGAAAAATTCATTAATCCCCCTTGCTCCCTGCTCCCTGCTCCCCTGCTTTTTCAAGTCAGCTCGGTGTTAAAAATTATCGCTATGGCAAGGCAGGATGTGAGCCACTGCGGTGGACGGGTTCCCCGGCATAAAGCAAGTGGCGAACCCGAAGGGCAGGAGGAAGAACAAGAATTTTTATCTTTAATTCTCTGGTTGTGTACTTTATTTAATTGCAAACTGCTATAATTCTTCACCTGTTCCCTGCCCATTGTTCCGTAATTGTATGTGATATTTTGCGAGTTTTTAGTAATCTTAAGTTGCGAAAAAAACTGGATATCTATGTTGCTTAAATAGTACAAATACCAAGCCTAGAATTTATTTTTTGGATGATTATTTGCAGAATTTTATCTAGGTATATATCGCAATTTTTTTTTTAAGAAGTATCAGGCAATTTTTTTTTACAATTTATACTTATCTCTTATGGCAGAAGTCACTTTAGACTGTAATCAATAACCTAGTAGTTACATTTGGTACAGAAAATTATGAACCTTCTTGCTTGGGTTGTTCTTGGTATTATTGCTGGTGCTATAGCTAAAGCTATTTACCCAGGTCGTCAAGGTGGCGGAATTCTTTCGACAATGGTTTTAGGTATAATTGGTGCTTTGATTGGAGGAACTTTAGTTTCTTTCTTGAGTCCACCAGGGGCAACATTTGCTGCTGCGACTCTCAGTATTCCTAGTCTAATTATTGCTGTCATTGGCGCAATAATTGCTATTTTCTTATGGGGCTTATTAACTGGTCGTAGCAGTTATTAAGCACATAATATCAGGCTCATGGCTAGAGTTAACCTATTACCTTTCTTAAAACAATAGAACTCCAATTTCTTTACAGAAATGGAGTTCTACAATTTATACCAATTCTCTACAATTCAGTAATACATCGTAAGGCTCGAAGCTTAAATTCTGTCAACATTCTGTAATTACGTAGCGCTTTGCGCTTCCCGTAGGGTATTACGAATTACGAATTAGTATCAAAGGTTGTACCCAACATTGTCACCGAGAGAACTAATCTATCGCCTTTTTCAGTTCATCTTTAATGTTTTCGGTGGTGTGTGTAACTTGGGCTTCAGCTTGCTTTGCTTGTCCTTCAGCTTTATCTGCTGGGTTACCAGTTACTTCTCCCATTATTTCCTGAGCTTTACCTTCGATATTTTTGGCGGTAGCTTCTACTCTTTTTTCAATACTCATAAGTTTTTACCTGCTTTTTTAGTTAAGTTGAATTATTAGTAACAGAAATAATTTAGACTAGAAAATAAAACCTTCGCATCTATCACAAGAAAGTACATGACTTTCTTAATTTCTCTACCCAAGATAGATGCAAAATTAGCAGCTTCTATAATAAATAATAAAAATCTTCCTAAATTATCAATCAAATAAGGATTTGGAATTAGCTTACACCCATGATTGAGTAAGCGATCGCTCCTGATTATTAACCAATTAATTACTTATTTTAGACTAACAATAACTCAGTAAGTAATAACTGAAAGGAAAATTTAGTAGTGTCCAAAAAATATCGCCAAAAAAATATATGGAAAAGTGAGATTAATGACATCATTAGGGGTACTTGTGGCGGCTTTTTGTTTGGAATTCCCTTATTGTACACAATGGAAGTATGGTGGATTGGCTCGTTAGCAAAACCACCGATGATGATGTTAGCGATCGCATTAATGTTTATTGGTGTGTTCTTAGTTAACCAAGCAGAAGGCTTCCGCAAACGCAGACATAATAGACGAGCTTACGAAGATATAATAGATACTATAGAAGCAATGGCGATCGGGCTAGCTTGCTCTAGCTTTATGCTCTTTTTATTACAAGAACTGACACCGCAAACTTCTCTGAGAGAAGCACTAGGCAAAATCATCTTTGAAAGTGTACCATTTACTCTTGGTGTAGCATTAGCTAATCAATTTTTAGGGGATACTGATAGTACCAATACTGAAAGGCAAACAACTCAGAAACAATGGAGTAACTTACACGCCACCCTCTCCGATTTAGGTGCCACTCTTATTGGTGCAACCGTAATTGCATTTAACATTGCCCCCACAGATGAAATTCCCATGCTAGCAGCCACAGTATCACCTCCGTGGTTACTAGCAATAATTGCTACATCATTGGTGATTTCCTATGGCATAGTGTTTCAGGCAGGTTTTTCCGATCAGCAAAAGCGCAGACAGCAAAAAGGAATTTTTCAACGCCCATCAAGCGAAACCATTATGTCTTACTTAGTTTCATTATTAGCCGCTGCGTTGATGCTGTGGTTCTTTCAAAAGTTGAGTTTGAGTGACCCCTGGACAATGTGGTTAGATCACACTTTAATGTTAGGGTTACCTGCAACCATTGGTGGTGCAGCTGGCAGGTTAGCGATATGAAGAATCAAGATAACCAGCATGAAGAGCGATCGCTTGCTGAATGGCTTACATTTACTGCTGCTTCATTTATTCTCACAGTAATTATCGGGTTGGTGGGATTTACTTGGCTAAATGACAAAAATCAACCACCCATAGTATCCATCATTAACAAACAAAGAACGCGCCAAATTAATGGACAGTTTTATGTCCCTTTTGAGGTGATCAATAAAGGTGGAGATACAGCCGAATCAGTGCAAATCATGGCTGAGTTAGAAATTAACGGCAAAGTTACAGAAACCGGGGAACAACAGATAGACTTCTTATCTGGCGGGGAAACGGAAGAAGGGGCATTTGTATTTAACCAAGACCCCAACAAAGGTAAGTTAACTATCCGTGTTGCTAGCTATAAATTGCCCTAGCGCTTCAAGAGACGCGATTAATCGTGTATGTACAAAATAAAGTAACTTTATATATTTTTTAGCGTTATTTAGTATGTATCAGCGCTTAATTATTTTTGCTCAAATTGCAGATAAAAACAGATAAATCTGCATTCATCTGTTTTTATCTGGATTTATAATTAATTTTCAAAATCAAGCTTTTATCTTAGACTGTGACCAAACACCATTTTCATCTTCATCAAATTGCTGACGCACTGCATCCCAAGCAGCTTGTTCAGATGTGAACTCGTCGCTAGTTTCAGCTAAGGTGACGTTATAGCGTTCAATAAAAGTGCGCTGTGCTTCATTCGATAAATGAGAGCGAACTTCTGGCGATAAGTCTTCTGGGCGGTTACAAGGGCCAGGACAAGGACGAGCTAAGATTTTCTCATTGCTGTGAATTTCTTCACCGCCAGCACTTTCTAATAATAATTGAAATTCGCCAGTGCGATCGCTTGGAACTTCTGCCATTAATAAAAACTCACCAGCTTGTAAGCGGGTTTGGTAAACTGTAGCCTTATCTTCCGGCATTCCTAAAGCCGTAAGCACTGATACTAATCCCGCACCAGCACTACCTGCGATCGCACCCGTTGCAGCCCCCAGTAACACCGCACTAATGGGGCCTGCGGCGACAATTGGCCCAACAAAGGGAATGAAGAGTACGCCTACACCCGTAAGCAAACTGAGAAAGGAACCAAACAAGGAACCAAAAATTGCCCCTGTTCTTAAACCTCCCAAAATTACATCTCTCTTGGTAATAAACCCAGCAATTCGAGTTTCTGATTGAAAGTTTCTACCCAAAACAGAAATATGATCTCTCGGTACACCCCGATCTAACAAACGCCGAATTACATCATCAACTTGCTTCTGTTCTTTAAATACAGATGAAATAGTACGTTCTGCTATATAGGTTTCTGCCACTTGAATCTCCTTAAATCTTTTAATTGCAACTTTTTATTTCTTTATGGTGGGGAAAAGGTAAAGGTTAAAAAGGGTAAAGGATGAATTGCAACCTTTACCCTTTCAATACTTTTCAGTTAAAAGAAAACTTGTCGCGCTTATCCCTAACCCTGAACCTGCTTTATTAGCTATACACCTACAGGAGTTTGAGTATCAGCGGCTGAAGGTTGGCTGGTTGCTTCTAATGCTTGTCCTTCAATAAAGGAGCGCAGCATCCAAGCAATCTGCTCATGTTCTTCCATCAATCCAGTCAAGAAGTCAGCAGTTCCTTCATCATTGAAATCTTCGCTAGAGCGCTCTACGTGTTCTCTGAGGTTACGAATTACCTGCTCATGATCTTCTACTAGTTGAGCTACCATTCCTGTAGCTGTCGGAACTTGTCCAGCCTTTTCTTTAAGGGTAGCAATCTTTAAAAATCCCTCTAATGTACCCACAGGGTAACCACCCAAAGTCCGAATCCGCTCTGCTATAGCATCAATATTTTCAGTTAATTTCTCGTAGTGTTCTTCCCATAGTTGGTGCAGAGTCCGAAACTGAGGGCCAACAACATCCCAGTGATACTTTTTAGTTCTAACTAACAGCACATAAGAATCTGCTAAATCTTGATTTAGCAAATCAATAACACCTTGACGCTGTTGTTCTGTTAATCCTATGTTTGGTTTAGGCATAAATTTCTCTCTTTTTGGCGAACTTATTTATTAAGTGTCCAAATTTCAGCCTTAAACTACATCAGCCTACAGAAATAATGTTAATTATTTTTAATTTCAATGAAATAGTTAATTTTTCTGCTTATAGGCAGATGCTTAAATTTTACAATCTGAAGTAATTATTATTATTTTGTTTGTATTTAAAGGACTTATATTTGATTTTTGAAGTTCGCGTAGGATGCGTTAGCGATAGCGTAACGCATCCGCACTGAGATTTTTTCACAAATCAAATCGGATTCCTATATTTGTTCATAGATTGGAAGAAGCATCTTGAATCTTCACGATTATCAAGATGCTTCTTTCATTCAGAGATTATAAATTATTTAGGAAAATAACCCGATGCTAGCTTAGATTTAGAAACAGGAGAGCATGATAATTTAGCCTCAGACTATTAGTCTGAGGCTAATAAGAGCTTACTTCTTGCCTGTTACTTTTTCCAAAAAGTTTTCGATATTATCTTCTACTGAAGTTGAACTAGTCGAATTTTCAGGGCGTTTCATTTTGTCAATATCTGCATCACCCTGAACTTCATTCAGTCCCTCATTTGATTTCTTTTGAACTTCTTTCAATCCTGGGGGGTTAGATCTGCCTACTTCGTCAGTCTTGCGTTGAGTTTCCAGAAGTTGTGTAGTGGCTTCTTCTGGATTGCTTTGATAGCTATCAATTGCAAAAGCAGGGAATGCATTAGACACAAAGAGCAGTGTGCAGGTAAAAGCGAGAACTAAAAAACGTACTGGACGTAAGATGGATGAAACCAAAGCAATAATTTTCATGTGTATTCCTCAATAACAGCGCTTAAAACGCATAACTTGTACTTAAACCCAGAAGGATTTACCTAAATTCGGTTAATTGAAATTACCTTTTTTAGGAATGCTTCCATCTCGATTTTTGCTCATAAACCTAGCGAAGAAATTAACTTCCGTATAACTCGAATAACAAATTCATTTATAATAATTCTTATTCAAGAGTTATATGATATTTGAAGTTGTTAACTCTTCATCTGAAGTTCGATAATTTATTTTTATCTTGATTTATTAAAGCTCGCATCAATCTGGAGAATGAAAAGGAATTAGCTAATTCCGGCGATAAAATCACTCTCTAGGCAGAGCAAGCTCATTTATTCAATTTATTTAATGTACTTCTTTTATTAATTATGTAATGTCAAAAATTGATTAATTAATATTATTTATAGTCTAAATATTAACATTGCAAATTATTACTTTCAATTGTCATTTAGTATTTGGTGTTTATATTCCTCATCCCCCATTACCCCTAATCCCCACGCTCTGGGTGAGTTCCCCATTACCCAGACTCTAGTATGGGAACATACAAGTTCTAAATTTTTTCCGGAATGGGTCAAAAGCATCTTGTATACACATACATACAGAACCTCTTATACAGAAACCGGGGCAATAAAGCTATAAAGCCCCATGTACAATTCTTCTCTCAAAGCCGCCCTCTAGATAGTTTAGGGCGGTTTTGGTATATATAGGGGGCTATGGTTAAATTTTCAGTTGTGCAAGCAAGCTGGGAGTTTAATTAATTCTTGGTGGTTCAGTCTTTATGCGGTTGAGAAACTGAGAGCCAATTAGTAAAACTGAGCGAAGCTAACTCTGGGAAAACTAAGGTTATACCAATTCAAAATACCTTATGCTTCCCACAGAGTACTAAAAAATTCAAATTAAGACAGAGTAAGCGTTTCGTTAATTTTGTAGACGCGGAACAGCTTTCGCAATTACGAATTACGAATTAGTATCAAGTCCTGGTTATTGCGTTTTAGGGCAATAAGCAAGGTATCTTGACTGTGCATAGCCCATTAGAGGTGATGAAATCGGAAGCCAACCATTTTTTCCCGGTGCAATGACAACATTTCTACCATTAGGGATAACGCCCACCCTTGCTGAATTACTAGAAGGCGCTGTTCGCACCACTAAACCACCATCAGCAGCTACTTTGCGGCAAAAGTTTAACTCAGGAGGTGTTGCAGCTTTTGAGGCTTGGCATGAACTAAGGAAATTAGTATGTAAGATGTAGCCATTGACAGGAGATGTAATTGGAACCCAGCCATTTTTGCCGCGATCGCTAATTGTCACATTTGTGCCATAGTCTAAAAGCGCAACCACTTGGCTATCTACTGTTGGCTTTTGCAAAACGTAAAGGCCATTCCTAGCCATTATTCGACGACAACTGCTTGGATATTGCGCTAGTAAATATTCACCTTGGTTATTTTGTAATCCTGTTGCTGGGGTAGAGGATTGCATACCTTGATGGTTAACTGTCTTCAAGGCGAGAGACGGAGTTATAAAAACCGTGGCTGTTAACAATAATGAAGTTATACCAATTGGTAATGGGTAATTCATAATTCCTAATTAAGACAGTTGAGTTTAATCTGGGTTTTCAATGGGAATCTTTTACTAAATTCAAAACTCTGATTTCTCAGATGCTTATTAAACTGATTGCTAAAAACGTAAACAATCTTGTATCACAACACATCTCATCTAGGAGAGATAAAGTATTCATCCAAATGACATAAAAATTTGTGATTTTTACTTAACTTTTAGACTATTTATTGCTCATTAAGAGTTAAACAAAGAAGGCAATAAATTAACTACAAAAATTAATCATAAAACTCTTGTGGTGTGGACATCTTGCCCGCTAAAGTTATACGTAATTCAGATGATTGAGGTGTTGCCAAGACATCGCCTCCTGTAGGATGGGGCTAAATCACTTTTCACATCAGCATTATGAGTATTATTGTTTTTGGCAGCATCAATATTGATTTAGTCGCCTCAGTACCCCGATTGCCAAATCCGGGAGAAACGTTATTAGGACATAACTTTTTGCAAGTTGCTGGAGGAAAAGGTGCAAATCAAGCTGTCGCGCTGGCACGTTTGGGAGTTCCCACTCAGATGGTTGGGCGTGTAGGTACAGATAGTTTTGGTTCAGAATTACTATACAATTTGCAAAACTCTGGTGTAGAAACTGAAAATGTTTCTATCGACCAAAATGTCAGTTCGGGAGTAGCTGCGATCGCAGTCGATGATAAAGGTGAAAATCAAATAATTGTCATTCCTGGTGCGAATGGGTGTGTCAATCAAGAAGATGTAGAGCGATTGTCTGATTTATTACCAAATAGCACCGCAATACTTTTACAATTTGAAATTCCGCTGGCTGCTGTGGTGGCTGCGGCGAAAGCAGCACATCAAGCAGGAGTCAAAGTAATTCTCGACCCTGCACCCGCACAATCTCATGTGCCAGATGAACTTTACTCCCTAGTAGATATCATTACACCCAATGAAGTGGAAGCTGGGCAATTGGTTGGTTTTCCTGTAAATAACGAAGAGTCAGCAAAAGCAGCAGCTGGAGTTTTATTGCAACGGGGAGTGAAATGTGCGATCGTCAAACTCGGTGCTAAGGGTGTTTTCTGCGCCACTGCGGAAGAAAGTTTCTTTGTCCCAGTGTTTCCCATTCAGGTTGTAGATACGGTTGCAGCGGGTGATGCTTTTAATGGCGGTTTAGCTGCTGCGCTTTATGAAGGCCTTCCTTTACGCCAAGCGGTTGTTTGGGGTGCGGCTGCAGGTGCTTTAGCTGCGACAAAATCAGGGGCGCAAACTTCCTTACCTGATAGGTTGACGTTTGATGCGTTTCTGAAGGAGAGGGGGGTTTAGTTTGGGGATGAGGGAGTAAAAGATGGGCTATTGGCTCCTAAAATTACATTGCATCCGGATACATAAACAATGTCAACCGATACAATGGCATTGCATCCCGATGCATAAACAATGTCAGCCAATACAATGGCATTGCATCCCAATGCATAAACAATGTCAGCCAATACAATGGCATTGCATCCCGATGCATAAACAATGTCAGTCGATACAATGGCATTGCATCCCGATGCATTAATATAGCACGCTGATATTTCCAAGCAAGGGGGCAGGGAGCAGGGAGCAGGGGAGAAATAATTAATAACAAACCCCAAACACCCATTACCCATTACCCATTACCCATTACCCATTACCAATTACCCAAATGACAAATAACTACTTCCCAATATCCTCATTCCACAATTCGGGATTAGTTTCGATAAATTCGCTCATCATTTGTTCGCATTCATTTAGACTCAGATCAATTACTTCTACGCCGTGAGATATCATAAATTCTTTAGCACCTGGAAAGGTTCTCGATTCTCCGGCGATGACTTTTTTAATGCCAAATTGCACGACTGCGCCAGCGCATAAGTAGCATGGCATTAAGGTTGAATAGAGTGTTGTACCTCTGTAGTTACCAACTCTTCCGGCGTTGCGGAGACAATCAATTTCGGCGTGGGTTACAGGATCACCATCTTGTACGCGCTTGTTGTGTCCTCTGCCGAGAATTTTGCCATCTTTGACAAGAACTGAACCAATGGGAATTCCCCCTTCTTGTCTACCTTGTTTTGCTTCTTGAATAGCAGCTTGCATAAATTCATCCATATTTAATGCTCCTTATATGTCTAAACAACTTGTATTAATGGATCACGATGGCGGTGTAGATGATTATCTAGCAACTATGTTGTTGTTGACGATGGATCATGTGGAATTACTGGGTGTGGTTGTGACTCCGGCTGATTGCTATGTGCAACCTGCTGTTAGTGCTACGCGTAAAATTTTAGACTTGATGGGATTTTCGCATATCCCGGTGGCGGAAAGCACGGTGCGGGGTATTAATGCTTTTCCTTATCTCTATCGTCGTGATTCTTTTGTAGTTGACCATCTCCCAATTCTCAATCAAAACGAAACTATTAAAACGCGCTTGGTTGCGGAGACAGGGCAAGATTTTATGGTGAAGGTGTTGCGTGAGGCAACTGCACCAGTAACACTGATGGTAACAGGGCCATTGACTACAGTAGCAACGGCTTTAGATCAAGCACCAGATATTGAGGAGAAAATTCACAAGATTGTTTGGATGGGGGGTGCTTTAAATGTCCCTGGAAATGTAGAAAAAAATTGGGAACCAGGACAAGATGGTTCTGCGGAATGGAATGTTTATTGGGACGCAGTTTCTGCAGCGCGGGTATGGGAAAGCCAAATTGAAATTATTATGTGTCCTTTGGATTTAACTAATAATGTACCTGTAACATCAGATTTAGTGCAAAAAATGGGAAAGCAACGCCACTATCCTATTTCTGACTTGGCAGGGCAATGTTATGCCTTAGTTATTCCGCAAGATTATTATTTTTGGGATGTGTTGGCGACGGCTTATCTAGGACATCCAGAATTTTATCAACTGCGAGAATGGGAAACGGAAATTATTACTACTGGGTCTAGCCAAGGACGAACTAAAGTAGTATCTGGTGGTCGCAAGATTTATGCAATGGATCAAGTAGATAAAGAAGCTTTTTATGCTTATATCTTGCAACAATGGGCAAGATAAATTGTTTGCACGGAAAAGTTGCATCTTAATATAAATAGTTAGTCATCTCTCTCAGGATAGAAATAAAAATTATTTCTCCGCCTCACATGAATCAGAATTTATTAGGAATAATTGAGCTTTTTAAAGTGAAAAACGGGACTTTTGGGTTATATAGTCGATAAAAACTCTTAATATCTATAAAATTGGTAATTTTATCAATTATTTTCTTGATTTTACTTACTAAGAAGATTATGCTCTGATGGTATTTTTTTAAATTTAAATTTCAAACAACTAAATGTTAAATCCAAGTTAAATACTGATTAATTAAATTTAAAATACTCATATTGATGTTTCGCTTTTAGGAAATTACACTTAGTGAGACTAGCGTTATTTATTTCTCCGCGAAGAGTTGGCATACTTCTGACCATAGTAGTCATAGCTCTAAGCATTATCAGCTTTGCTGGACAGGTTTCTACCTATGTTATTGGTCATGGTAGAGTTTTTGGATTAGTCAGGTTGTTCGATGTGGGTCAGGATTCTAATATTCCCACATGGTATTCATCTATAATGCTATTATTTTGTTCGCTGCTCTTAGCATTAATTGCTAAATCTCAAAAGACGGCCCGTACTCGCTACATCCTCCATTGGAAAGTTTTAGCGGCTATTTTTTTGTATATGTCTATAGATGAAGTAGCGATGATTCATGAGAATGCAGATTTAATTTTAGGGTCACACATTAGCCGAACTGGGTTTCTTCACTTCGGCTGGGTTGCTGTTGGTATTCCCCTAACAATTATTTTTGTGTTGTCTTATCTCAAATTTTTGATTCATCTTCCCAAAAAGACAAGGCTTTTATTTGTTGTTGCTGGTGCTATCTTTGTTAGCGGTGCCATAGGTGCAGAAATGTTTGCTGGGCGACATGAAGAGATATATCATTTAGATCTAACTTATGCAATGATTACAGCTGTTGAAGAGTTCTGTGAGATGTTCGGCATTGTTGTTTTTGTATATGCTTTGCTTTCATACATCAAGGAACATCTGCAAGAAGTTAACTTTGGTATTAAAGAAGCTGTACAGGCACAATGAGAGTTATTGATTGTGCAGAGCTAAAAGTTTAATGTTTGGTGAAAGACAGTTAGTCAACCAGTAAGTTTAGAGTTATTTAAAGCAGGGTGTAATACCAATTATTTGAATAAAGTCTGCCATATTTGAGTACTATAAAAAATTTAGCGATCGCTATGTGGATTTTAAAATCAACTATTAACATTTCTAGGGATGCGTTACGCTGTCGCTAACGCATCCTACTTAATTTCAAAATTAAATATGAGTCTGATATTGGTATTGCTGATGTATGTCATAAAAACTACGGTTTTTGTGGCAAAAATCAGCTAATAAAGGTCACTGGCTGCAAGCGATCGCAGAATTTTACAATTTAGTAGCTTTAGCTACTTTTCTTATTTTCTTAATTGTTTTTAAAGAAACCGCAACTTCTATCAAAATCCTGTTACATATTTGTTAAGAATAGTTACGGCTTCTTAACAGAAGGAAATATGTCTTATGACAAGCAAACTTGAGAAGAAAGTACCACATCAAGTGGTTATCATTGGCGGCGGTTTTGGTGGACTATATACAGCAAAGCATCTTGCTAACGCAAATGTAAACGTTACTCTCATCGATAAACGTAACTTTCACCTATTTCAGCCGCTTTTATATCAAGTTGCCACAGGTGCTCTCTCACCTGCTGATATTTCCTCACCATTGCGATCTGTATTCAGCAAAAGTAAGAATACACAAGTGTTGCTGGGAGAAGTAAGCGATATCGATCCCAAAGCACAACAAGTAATCATGGGTGAGCGAGTAGTACCTTACGATACATTAATTGTGGCGACAGGTGCTAACCACTCCTATTTTGGTAAAGATGACTGGCAAAAATTTGCCCCTGGCTTGAAAACTGTTGAAGATGCGATCGAAATGCGTCGCCGGATATTTTCAGCCTTTGAAGCTGCAGAAAAAGAAATTGATCCAGAAAAACGCCGTGCTTTGTTAACCTTTGTGATTGTGGGTGGTGGCCCTACAGGGGTAGAATTAGCAGGTGCGATCGCAGAATTGGCATACAAAACCCTCAAAGAAGATTTCCGCAACATTAACACCTCAGAAGCGAAAATTGTCTTATTACAAGGTGGCGATTACATCCTGCCACACATTTCACAAGATTTATCAGTAGTAGCAGCAAAATCTCTACGCAAATTGGGTGTGGATATTCAAACCAACACCAGAGTTACAAATATTGAAAATGACATCGTTACTTACAAGCAAGGCGACGAAATCACCGCTATTCCCTCAAAAACAATTTTGTGGGCTGCTGGTGTGCAAGGTTCGCCAATGGGCAGAGTTTTAGCCAAACGTACAGGTGTAGAGTGCGATAAAGCTGGACGTGTGATTGTTGAACCAGACTTGACTATTAAGGGTTATGACAACATTTTCGTAATTGGAGATTTAGGCAACTTCTCCCATCAAGATGGTAAACCCTTACCTGGTGTTGCACCTGTAGCTAAACAACAAGGTGAGTATGTAGCCACACTCATTCAACTACGACTCCAAGGTTATAATTTGCCACCATTCCATTACAATCACGTCGGTAGTTTGGCGATGATTGGGCAGAATTTAGCCATTGTTGATTTAGGCTTCCTCAAACTCACAGGTTTCTTAGCTTGGGTATTTTGGTTAGTAGTTCACATCTACTTCTTAATTGAATTTGACACTAAATTACTAGTAGTCTTCCAATGGGCGTGGAACTATATCACTCGTAACCGTCGCTCTCGATTGATTACAAATCGCGAAGCTTTTGTAGAAATCAAAACTGTTAACAATCCTAATGCTGTTAACAATATCGTGGTTACCACTAGCGAGTTGCATACATCTAAAGATAAAGGTAATTTAGTCGGCAATACTACACCTTAAATTCAATTTAACTCCTAGCATTCCAATTTGGTATGACTTGAAAATACCGTTGACAGTTGACTGCAAAGATAGCTCTTCATTTCTTGGTTGTGGTATTTCACCTTGGGATATAACTTGTAATTAGGCTAGGAGTAAGATGTTAAATTTGGGGGCTGGAAGATAGTAAGTCTTCCTTAAGGGGAAATCGTAAACATAAATTATTTAATTTGTAGACTCATCACTACTATTCCTTTTCTCTGACCCTTGCCCCCTGGCTTACTGATACAGAGATAAGGAATTTTCGCGTAAAATTGCTAGAGCGATCGCTTCTGCTTCTTTCAGAGTAATATCGGTATCTTGAATAGCCTGGTTAAGTACTTCTTGTAATAGCTGGCGACCCCATTTTGCCCCTAAATAATACAATTCGGGGATTGAGTGAGCATCAGAGGAATACATGAGTTTACTAGTAGGCGCTAACTCTAACAATTGTCTGATGGCTTCACGCATTCCCGATACACTTAAAGATGGGATGGCTAAACCATAATCTAAATAGACTTGGGGATACACAGCAGCTAAATACCCCGCTTCTCGCATGAAAGGATAAGCAGCGTGTAACAATACCAAAGGCGCTTGACGATATTGGGGTAATTCTAAAAGCGATCGCAAATTTAGCGGATTAGCTAATCGTAAATCTAAATCGGGGTCACCAAAACCAGTATGTAACTGCACAGGTAGCTGATATTTCGCCGCAATTAACAAGGCTTCTTGCAGTAAAAAATCAATCAAAGCTTTATCAACCAGACGCACTGGTTGATTATTGAGTGTTTGTCTAATTTCATCAAAGCGAGACGCAGCCACTTCATAAGTTACAGGCTGGACATCTAAGCCACTGCGATAACAAACAATACTCTTAAAACCAATAACTCCAGGTGGCGGTGGATCGATTTCGCTGTGGAATCTGGCGAGAAAATCCTCGAAATTGGCAACTTGGGGAATTAGCTGTTCTGCTATCACTTCCAACCGCAGAATTCTGCGGACGGTAATTAATTGTTCGTGCCATGACAGCGGTAAGATACTTTCAGTTTCTAATCCATCATCCAAATAAATCGCTTCTAGGTTCGCAGCTTGGAAATAAAGCCGCGTCAGACTTTCTAATCCTAAACTTTCCCGCCGCGCTGCGATCGCACTTTCTTCTGCTTCACATTCCAATAAAGCCGCGATTTCTCTCAGACTGCGCCGATAAAAGAACGTGTGGCGCGCATGATGATTCACTATTTCCTCGTCATATCCTTCGGTAAAAGCAGCCGCAAACGGATAACGCGCTGCTACTTCCGGCCGCAGTATATTGTGCGCGTGTTGATCGATGAGGGGAATGTCGGTGAGGTTGAGTTGCATGGGGGTTGGGGACTGGGGACTGGGGATT
>NZ_CAWNJS010000001.1:3651474-3720724 GCF_963874875.1 Tolypothrix tenuis PCC 7101 | reverse complement strand
GTCCCCAGTCCCCAATCCCCAGTCCCCCATCCCCTCAATACCTCTCCAATAACAACTTTACTTCTGCATCTAAGTCCCAATCTTTCATTGCTAGCCATTCGGCTTGACGGACTGCGACAAATGCTTGTGATAATTGGGGATTTAACGCATTTAATAAGACGTTATTTTGTCTAAGATGGTCTAACGCTTCCCCTAAATTTGTAGGTAAGGGGTCAATACCATTGGCTGTGCGCTGTTCGATGGGTAAATTTCCGGGGTCTTCGTTGACGGGGTTGGCAAGTTCAAGATGGCGTTTTATCCCGTCTAGTCCGGCTGCAATGATTGCACCTATAGCTAAGAAAGGATTCGCGGTTGCATCTACAGTTTTGACCTCAAAATGTGTCGGATTACCAAATTCTGGGTCGCTGGGAACTCTGACAGCTGCTTCGCGGTTATCGATTCCCCAACAACGGAAAGCACCACTCCAAGTATGAGGACGAATGCGGCGGTAAGAATTGGGACTAGGGGTAGTGATAGCCATCAGTGCTGGTAGATGATGCAAAATACCTGCAATAAATGCTCTGGCTGTTTGGGAAAGACCTGCAGCATCTTGGGTATCGGGTACAATGTTTTGCCCGTCACGCCACAAACTAAGATGGATGTGACAACCGCTACTCGCTGCTTCTGGAAAGATTTTGGGTAAGAAAGAAGCTGTCAAATTGTGATGACGGGCGATCGCTCTGACGGTTTCTCGAAATACAATTTGGTAGTTAGCGGCACGCAAAGCGTCAGTATAACGCATAGATATTTCCTGCTGACCAGGGCCGGATTCTGGATAATATTGTTCTACAGGGATTTTTTGGGCAATTAAAGCATCTGCGATCGCATCCATCACCTCCCGATTAATATCCATTGCTTGAGTAGCAGCAAACACCGTGGATTCTGTAGGTACAATGCCCTCAGATGTTTGTCGCAATAGATAAAATTCGTTTTCAAAAGCGGCTTTTACTTCCAATCCCTCACGTTTGGCTGCGGTAATCATCTCCTTAAGAAAATGGCGCGGACAAAACGCCCAAGGTTGCCGATCAAGGATCATATTTCCCAGCACACGGGCATGACCAGGCGCATAGGGTAGAGGTGTCAAGCTATCCCAATCTGCAACCAAGCGGATTTCACCCACAGGAGCCAAACCACAATCAGGTGCGATCGCATCATACATCACAGGTATGCCCTGTTCCCCTGCAGATATGCCTACACCATGTTCAAAATAGTGAGACAGCATCTCTAAATGCACAGCTTTTCCCCGAATAATGTTGGCATTATCACACCAAAGAATGCGGACAAATTTAACACCAGCCTCATGAAGGGATTTCTTGATTTTCTTAACTGTATAATTTGCTGCCATCGCTCACCCCATCCTGTGGTTCTGCCCACGAAATATATTCACTATATATAAGGTTAGACTTACGCAACGCCGATAATGTCAAAAGAAGCAGGGGAGCAGGGGGAGCAAGCCCTCAGTGGTGTCAACTTAACGTGAAAACCGCTTGGTTGCAAGGTTTTGCCCTCACCCCCAGCCCCTCTCCCACCAGGAGAGGGGAGCAAGAGATTTAATTCCCCTTCTCCCTGAGGGAGAAGGGGTTAGGGGATGAGGGCGAGGGTATTTGTACAACACGCGCCGTATATAGCTTTTAGCTTAAGTTGACACAGGTGGCAAACCCTTTCCCCCAACGCGAGTGCGTACCACTTCGTGGAAGCAAGCTACGCGTAGCGTCTCGTAGAGAAGCGGAGCATGGGTACAAGCCCCGCCCTTCTAGGGCGCTTGACCGGGGCGGAGTATTGATTGATGGCGATCGCAAATTCGCCAACCAACAACAAAAGCCACTATCGTTAAGTCAATAGCGACTATTCTCAACTCAGTAGCGGCTTTGCTCAACTCAATAGCGGCTATTCTCAACTCAATAGTGGCTATTCTCAACTCAATAGTGGCTTTGCTCAACTCAATAGCGGCTATTCTCAACTCAATAGCGGCTATTCTCAACTCAATAGTGGCTATTCTCAACTCAATAGTGGCTATTCTCAACTCAGTAGCGGCTTTGCTCAACTCAATAGCGGCTATTCTCAACTCAATAGTGGCTATTCTCAACTCAATAGTGGCTATTCTCAACTCAATAGTGGCTTTTCTTAACTCAATAGTGGCTTTCCTCAGAGGATGTTTGAAAAGTCATGATTGATGTATCAAATATTTTTTACCCTTACAGATAGTACTTGTGTGTACACCTTAGCTGATTTTGGCGAAGGTATTGTTAATCAAGCCTTTGTAAAGATTCAGTAAATCTACTGCGTCATCGAATCTTTTATGAAAAGATATTGAGGTTAGCTCTTAAAATTTCTCATATTCAGCTAATAAGCGGCTAAATTACATAACTAAGTAATCAGGGCTATCAACTATCAACATTTCGACAGGCTCCCTTCGACAAGCTCAGGGCATCGCAGTGCGGCGCTGTCAACTAATTGCACGATGGATTCTGCAACTTAATAGCAGAATAGCTGACCAATAAATCTTCCGAGTTCATCTGTGAACGAGCGGAAAGCTTTGCTGTGACCAAATACTCATCATCCCTGTCTTTTGTGCAATGTCTGCAAAATCTGGGGCTTGATGTTTTTCAATAAGGAGTGTTTATGTTGAGTTCCGAAAGTTCATTCTCTACAATTCCTCATTCCCTGACTGGATTAGACCCCATACAGCCAAATTCGGTGTCTGCTTTTGACCCATTCTCTGCGCCTCTATCCTTTAACAGCAGTGCCAGTGCTGTTGCTTTTGTGGATGGGGAATTGCCAAATTATCAAACCCTGGTGGCGGGAGTCAGCCCTGGTACGGCAGTGTATGTCCTCAATCCCAATGGCGATGAATTGAGCCAGATCAGCCAGGTGTTAGCAGGCTACAAAAATCTCTCCTCGGTGTCGGTGTTTTCTCACGGCAGTGATGGGGCGTTGCAGTTGGGCAATACCAGCCTGAATGGGGATAACTTGGGGAACTATGCTGGATTGTTGCAATCCTGGGCTAGTTCCTTGAGTGAGGAGGGAGATTTTCTGTTATTTGGCTGTAATGTGGCGGCAGATGCCACAGGACAGAATTTTGTCAGCCAGATTGCGGCGCTGACGGGTGCAGATGTGGCAGCATCAACAGACTTGACGGGGAACGCTGCCCTGGGCGGTGATTGGGAGTTGGAATTTAGTACAGGCAAGATTGAAGCGGCAACCCCACTGTCCGACTGGGCGCAGGCAGCGTATCAGAATGTGTTAGCCAACTTTACAGCCAGTGATTTTGCGTCTCTGAATACCGCGATTAATGATGCCAACACACAAGTTGGCGATGACACCATTACCCTAACTAGTGCAATCAGTTTGAGCGGTGTCCTGACCTCCATCAGCAGCAACATTGCCTTTGTTGGGAACAACAACACGATTAACGGCAACGGCAATCAAATTTTTACAGTGAATGGCGGCGTGGTCAGCTTTTCTGGCATGACGCTGACAGGTGGAGTGGCTAAAGGCGCAGATGGAACAAGAGGTACTGGCGGCAATGGTGGTTTTGGGGGTGCTTTGTATATTGATAACGGTACGGTAAGCACCACAAATGTCACGTTTAGCAACAACCAGGCGATCGGGGGTAACGGTGGCAGTGGTGGCAACAGCGGCGGCAGCGGCGGCAGCGGCAGCAACGGCGGCGACAGCGGCGTCAGTGGTGGCGGTCTCCTCGGCGGCAGCGGCGGCAGTGGCGGCAGCGGCAGTGCTGGCATCGGTGGCATCGGTGGCGATGGCGGCAGCGGTGGCTTTGGCAGCGGTGGCGGTGGTGGTGGTGGTGGCGGCGGCGGCGGCGGTGCCAGTAGTGGCGACGGTGGCGGTGGTGGCGGTGGTGGCTTCGGTGGCTTCGGTGGCTTCGGTGGCGGCGGCGGCGGTGGTGGTGGTGGTGGCGGCGGCGGTGCTGCTGGCCGCCGCCGCCCTGACGGTAGCGGTCAAGGCGAAGGTGGCAGCGGTGGCTTCGGTGGCAGTGGTAGCAGCGGTGGCTTCGGTGGCGGCCGCGGCGGCACCGGCCGCCGCGGCCGCAGCAATGACTCTCCCGGCGGCGAAGGTGGCAGCGGTGGCTTCGGTGGCGGTGGAGCTGGCTTGGGTGGAGCGATCTTTATCCGGGCTGGCTCTCTCACCCTCACCAATACCATCTTCAGCAATAACCAAGCCATCGGGGGCACCGGAGCAAATAATGGTCAGGGCATTGGGGGGGCAATTTTTGCCATTACCCCTGACCTCGTGAGCCAAGCAGGAGTGGCACAAGCTCCCACCGTCGCTTTCAATGGTGGGATTATTTTCAGTGGTAACCAGGCATCGAACGTCAAACCGTACACCGTGCTTGAAGATAATCTGCTCACGGTCAATCGCTTAAACGGGGTCTTGATTAATGATGTTTATGTGGATACCAGCGCCCTGCAAGCCACCAAGGTGAGTGATCCTAGCAATGGTACGGTCACACTCAACCCAGACGGCTCTTTCACCTATACCCCCAACCCTAACTTCAATGGGACAGATAGTTTCACCTACCAATTCAACAACAATGGCAGCTTTACCTCTACTCCGTTTACAGTGCCGATCAACGTTACATCCGTGAATGATGCCCCCGCTGGTAGTAATAAGACCGTCACCACTCTGGAAGACACCGCTTACACCTTCACCACGGCAGACTTTGGCTTCAGCGACTCCAGCGATACGCCTGCCAATACCCTACTTGCGGTGAAGATTAGTACACTCCCGGGTGCTGGCAGCCTGACCCTCAATGGCACTGCCGTCACCACCGGACAGTTGATCAGTGCCACAGACATCACCAATGGACTACTCAAGTTCTCCCCGGCTGCCAACAGCACAAGTTCCAACAGCTTCACCTTCCAAGTGCAAGATAACGGCGGTACTGACAATGGAGGCGTTAACCTTGACGCAACGCCCAATACGTTTACTGTCAATGTCACCCCGGTGAATGATGCCCCTGCTGGAACAGACAAGACCGTGACGACCCTGGAAGATACCGCTTACACTTTCACCACGGCGGACTTTGGTTTCACTGACCCCAACGATACGCCTGCCAATACCCTACTTGCGGTGAATATTAGTACACTCTCCGGTGCTGGCAGCTTGACGTTCAACGGGGCTGCTGTCACCGCAGAACAGTTCATCTCCGTCACCGATATTAACAACGGACTGCTCAAATTCACTCCCGCTGAGAATACCAATGGCACAAACTATGCCAGCTTTACCTTCCAAGTGCAGGATAACGGCGGCACTGCTAACGGCGGCGTTAATATTGATGCCACAGCAAATACCCTTACCCTGAATGTCACATCCGTGAATGATGCCCCCGCTGGGACAGACAAGACCGTGACGACCCTGGAAGATACCGCTTACACCTTCACCACGGCTGACTTTGGCTTCAGCGACTCCAGCGATACGCCTGCCAATACCCTACTTGCGGTGAAGATTAGTACACTCCCGGGTGCTGGCAGCCTGACTCTCAATGGCACTGCCGTCACCGCAGAACAGTTCATCTCCGTCACCGATATCACCAACGGACTGCTCAAATTCTCCCCAGCTGCCAACAGCACAAGTTCCAACAGCTTCACCTTCCAAGTGCAAGATAACGGCGGTACTGACAATGGAGGTGTTGACCTTGACGCAACGCCCAATACGTTTACTGTCAATGTCACCCCGGTGAATGATGCCCCTGCTGGAACAGACAAGACCGTGACGACCCTGGAAGATACCGCTTACACTTTCACCACGGCGGACTTTGGCTTCAGCGACTCCAGCGATACGCCTGCCAATACCCTACTTGCGGTGAAGATTAGTACACTCTCCGGTGCTGGCAGCCTGACCCTCAATGGCACTACCGTCACCACAGAACAGTTCATCTCCGTCACCGATATCACCAACGGACTACTCAAATTCGCTCCCGCTGAGAATGCCAATGGGGCAAACTATGCCAACTTCACTTTCCAGGTGCAGGATAACGGCGGTACTGCCAATGGCGGCATTGACCTTGACGCAACGCCCAATACGTTTACCGTCAATGTCACCCCGGTGAATGATGCCCCCTCCGGTACGGATAAAACCATCACGACAGGCACCAGCTACACCTTCACCGTCGCTGACTTCGGCTTCACTGACCCCAACGATACCCCTGCAAACTCGTTGCAAGCCGTAATCATCAGTTCCTTACCCACAACCGGGCGACTCACCCTCAATGGTGTCAATGTCACCCTCAATCAATCGATTGCTGTCGCCGATATCACGGCTAACAAGTTGCAATACCTCGCCCCCACCTTCTCCACCCCACCCGCAACACCTCCCAACCCTGCCAGCTTCACCTTCCGCGTGCAGGATACTGGCGGTACTGCCAACGGTGGTGTTGATACTGACCCCACCCCCAACATCTTAACGATTAACTTTGGTTTGGTACTCAACGGTGGCAACGGCATCGATACAATTCAAGGTGCAGCGGGCAACGATACCATCCGGGGTGGTAACGGCAATGATATCCTGTTCGGCAATGCAGGCGATGATGTCTTGTTCGGCGACAATGGCGACGATCGACTGCGCGGCGGACTCGGCAACGATACCCTCACCGGCAATCTTGGCAATGATACCTTTATTCTGGCAACAGAGGAAGGCACCGATACCATAACCGATTTCCAGAATGGCGTAGACAAGATTGGCTTAACAGGGGGTCTTGCCTTTGCCCAATTGACGATTTTACAGGATGGCACCCGGGTCAGGATTAGCAAGGGCAATGAAGTCCTCGCCTATCTCAATGGCATCACCGTCAACCTAATTGACCTCACCGATTTCATCCTTGTGTAAACCTCCAACCAAGACCCAGTTTTCCAGAAAGCTGGGTCATTTTGAATATTGCGATACTCCCCAGATGTGTCAACTTCAGCTAAAAGCTATATACGGCGCGTGTTGTACCATTGGTGTCAACTTAACGTGAAACCCGCTTAGTTGCAAGGTTTCGCCCTCACCCCCAGCCCCTCTCCCGCCAGGAGAGGGGAGTAAGAGATTTAGTTCCCCTTCTCCTGCGGGAGAAGGGGTATAGGGGATGAGGGCGCGAGGGATTTGTACAACACTGTCGTATTCTTTATTCAAATTGGTATGAGTTCTGAGTTCTGAATTGTCAACCTTTTCCCAGTCCCCAATCCCCAGTCCCCTTCCTATCAGCTGTAGAATGACAGCGAAAACACCTTTCTTTGGAGCAAAACGTGAGCATTTATCTCGATTCGGCAATTATCGCTGAAGCCCAGGCTGCTAAAGAATTGGGTTGGGTAAAGGGTATCACGACCAACCCAACTCTTTTGGCAAAAAGCGATTTACCAGTAGAGACTACACTCAAACGATTGGCACAGTTAACTACAGGCCCCTTGTTTTATCAGTTAATGTCATCTGATTTTGATGAGATGTTAGCAGAAGGGCGGGCGGCTTTTGGAATTATTGGTCAGCAAACTATATTAAAAATTCCTGCAGCATTAGTTGGTTTTCAGGTGGTTGCAGCATTACAGGGGGAAATTCCCTGTGCGGTGACAGGAATTTATAGTGCAGCACAAGCCGCCATAGCCAAAGAAGCGGGTGCAAAATATGCGATCGCCTATGTTAATCGTGCTACTAAACTTTTAGGTGATGGCATAGCTTTAGTGCAGCAAATGGCTAATGTAGTCAAAGGTAGCGATACAAAAATTATGGCGGCTAGTATCAAATCTCCAGAAGAAGCAGTAGCCTCCCTGCAAGCGGGTGCAAATTCTCTCACTCTACCTTTAGCAATGCTGCAAAATATGACCAATCACGAACTGTCATTGCAAACCATCGATGAATTTACCAAACATGGCCGTGGTATTTGGGTATCTTGCAAGATTTAAAAACAGAGTCAAAAGTTGTAGAGACGCGATTAATCGCGTCTGTGATTAATTTTGAATTACGCTCTTCCATATTTAACTTGCATATATTGGGCGGGCAAGATGCCCACCCCACAACAAATATACAATTTCATCTTTCCCCCTTCACCCTTCACCCTTCCCCCTTCCCCCCTCTGTACACAACCAGATTAGGATATTATTGCAGCGCTTTGGAAATATCATGGCAGATACAATCACAGCCGTATTTGATGGCAGAGTATTCTATCCTACTGAACCGATCGCATTACCAAACAATACTCGTGTGCGGTTGAGTATCGAAATTTTACCGCCTGAGAAGCAGGAAAGTGTATCATTCTTGCAGACCGCGCGATCGCTGAATCTTTCAGGGCCGACTGATTGGTCTACCAACATCGACAAATATTTATAAGGTTCAGAAATTCAGCATGAAGTCTGAAGTCTTTCTTGATACAACATTTGCGATCGCTTTATCTGCACCGCAAGATAAATTACATAGACGTGCTGTGCATCTCGCAGAAATTTTAGAAACCGCCGGTACACGCTTGGTAACTACCCAAGCTGTGATGCTAGAAATCGGCAATCTCCTATGCAAACAGCCATTTCGTCATGGTGCAGTTACCTTATTAAATGCCCTAGCCGCCGACTCAAAAGTTGCAATTGTACCTTTATCGCCGGAACTCTACGATAGGGCTTTTCAACTATATTGCGATCGCTCCGAAAAAGAATGGAGCTTTGTTGATTGCGTATCTTTTATTGTCATGCAATACGGCGGAATTACCGAAGCCTTAACCGCCAACGAACATTTTCAGCAAGCCGGATTCCGCGCCTTATTGCGAGAAGAAATGGCAGATTGAGCATTTGGGTAGATGAGGGAAACTGGGAAAAGCAAGGGAGCAGGGAGCAGAGGAAAAAAATTAATGACAAACACCCAACACCAAACCCCAATTACCAATTACCAATTACCAATTACCAATTACCCATTACCCATTACCCAAAATTGTATACTTGCTAACTTTTACCATTTTTTAATTTGTGCCAAGCGAACAGAAAGGATTTTGCCAATTTTGTTACTAATTTCTTAATAATCGTTACATCAGTCGTAACACTAGGAAATATTTCTTATGGCAAATTCGCTTGACAATAACCCACCACATGAAGTAGTTATCGTTGGCGGTGGTTTTGGGGGACTGTATGCGGCAAAAGCACTTGCCAAAGCTCCGGTGAACGTTACACTCATTGATAAGCGGAACTTTCATTTGTTTCAACCACTGCTTTACCAAGTGGCTACAGGTACTTTGTCACCTGCTGATATTTCCTCACCGTTGCGATCGGTGTTGAGTAAAAGCAAAAATACTCAAGTATTGTTGGGATCTGTTGATGATATCGATCCTCAAGCTCAGAAAGTTTTGGTAGATGGTGAAGCAATACCCTACGATACGTTAATTGTGGCTACTGGTGCGAAGCATTCCTATTTTGGTAAGGATGACTGGGAAGAATTTGCACCTGGGTTAAAAACTGTTGAAGATGCAGTAGAAATGCGTCGCCGGATTTTTAAGGCTTTTGAAGCCGCCGAAAGAGAAAGCGATCCCGTCAAACGCCGTGCTTGGTTAACTTTTGTGATTGTGGGTGGCGGCCCTACAGGGGTAGAATTAGCAGGTGCGATCGCAGAGTTAGCTTACAAAACTCTCAAAGAAGATTTTCGCAAAATCGACACCTCAGAAACCCGAATTTTGCTATTAGAAGGTTTGGATCGCATCCTCCCACCTTTTGCACCAGAATTATCGCAAGCCGCAGAAAAATCTCTCAAAGAATTAGGTGTAATTGTTCAAACCAAAACTTTGGTAACGAATATTGAAAATGATATTGTTACCATCAAACAAGGCGATGACAAAAGAGAAATAGCCTCTAAAACTATATTATGGGCAGCAGGTGTGAAAGCATCGCCAATGGGTAAAGTTTTAGCCGAACATACAGGTGCTGAACTTGATCGTGCAGGTAGGGTAATTGTTGAACCTAACTTAAGTATTAAAGGATATGACAATATTTTTGTTGTGGGTGATTTAGCCAATTTCTCTCATCAAGATGGTAAACCTTTACCTGGTGTGGCACCAGTAGCCAAGCAAGAAGGAGAATATGTAGCTCAATTAATTGAACAAAGGCTACAAGGTCATACTTTGCCACAATTTAATTACAATCATCAAGGTAGTTTAGCTATCATTGGACAAAATACTGCTGTTGTAGATTTAGGTTTTATCAAACTCAGAGGTTTCTTTGCCTGGCTATTTTGGCTCATAGTGCATATATACTTTTTAATCGAGTTTGACAATAAACTAATAGTCATAATTCAGTGGGCATGGAATTACATTACCCAAAATCGTAGAGCGAGATTGATTACAGGTGCAGAATCGCTAATCGCAACTAAATTTGGCGATAACCCTACTTATTATTCGTCAGACAAAATTAGAGATACAGTCAACGTCTAAAGATTCTCTCCCAACAGTAGGGTGTGTGATGCCATAATATTTAGCTTCAGGCATCACGCACCATCATACAGGTAATACCATTTCATACCATTGTGAACAAAGAACGCGACAAATGGGTAGGGGCACGGCATCCACAATCTTTTGGCATATCAAATATCTTACTGGTGCCGTGCCCTCACAAAGCATTTATGTGTCTTTAAAAATAATAGGTATAGGCAAGCAGAGGAAGCAGAGGAATTCATTTGTATCAATAATTTCGTGAATTGGTATAAGACAATTCAAAATTAAGAAACTCTAAGTTTGCTATAGATGATTCAACACAACAAATCTCTCAGAATTTTACAAATGACAAATGACTAATAACAAATGACTAACGACTAATTACTAATAGGCAAATTTACAATAAATGTTGTCCCAATTCCCGGTTTACTAGCAAAAGAAACATTACCACCGTGTAAATCAACATAATATTTCACAATTGCTAACCCTAACCCATTGCCAGGAATATTCCCGACATTACTACCTCTATGAAACGAATTAAATAAATTTTCTTGATCCGCTTCAGGAATGCCAATCCCTTCATCTTGTATCCGGAAAATAACTTCTCCCGATACGTAAAAGACATCAAAAGTAATATTTCCACCTAAAGGTGAATATTTGATAGCATTAGCGAGCAAGTTACTGAGAATATGATATAACATTTTCGCATCTAATTTAATTAAATGCGAATCTACAACCGAGAGATTATTTTGTATGTTTGCTAATCTACCATGAACAGTAAATATAATCTTGTGGTTCTCATTAGCATTCAATTGGATATCTTGTAATAAATCTTGGCAGAAAGCTTCTAAGTCTATAGGTGCTGGATTAAATTGTAATTTTTCGGGTTCGTCTTTACTCATCAGTAAAACATCAGTCAATAAATTATCTAGATGTTTTACTGATTTTTGAATATGGCTAATATATTCATGTCTTTTTTCATCATTCCCGTGCAAACTATAATTTGATAATAATTCAGTACAAGTTAAAATATTATTTAAAGGATTACGAAATTCATGACTAACCATTGAAACAAATTTATTTTTAATGGCTCTATTTTCTTTTTCTTTTTCTAATGCTTCACGCATTACTACTTCTATTTGATGTTTGTTTAAAGCAATTTCAATGGTAGTAATTAATTGAGTTTCTTCAAATGGTTTAAGTATGTAACCAAAAGGTTGTGTAGTTTTAGCTTTTTGTAAATGAGTTTGGTCTGAATATGCAGTGAGATAAATGACTGGAATATTAAACAGATGACCAATTTCAGCAGCAGCTTCTATGCCACTCATATCACCTTTAAGCATCACATCCATTAAAATTAAATCTGGATGTAATTCTGCAGCTTTTTCAACTGCTTGTTTGCCATGAGCAGCAATTGCAGGGACAATATATCCAGCTTTTTCTAAACAACTTTTAATGTCAAAAGCAATAATTATTTCATCTTCAACCACCAAGATTTTTTCTTGCATAATTTTCTACCTTTGTTCGCTAAAAGTAATTGTAAATGAAGTTCCTGTGGAGGCATTAAATGTAATTGTTCCTTGTAACTGTTCAACCAAACTCCAAACTAATTGCAGCCCAAGAGATTGATTTTTATAAACTTCTATATCCTGAGATATTCCCACACCATTATCACTAATATTTAAGAAGTATTGATTTTTAGTTGTTTGTAACATTTCTATGTAAATATCCCCATCTTGATTTTCAGGAAATGCATATTTTATAGAGTTAGAAACTAACTCATTAATAATTAGTCCGCAAGAAATAGCGGTATCAATTTTGAGAAAAATTTTATCTATTTTTAAGTGACTTTTGATATTTATTTTTATACCGTAGGAACGCAATAAATTATTAACCAAACTTCTTAAATAATCAGAGAAGTTAATTTTTGATAAATTATTGGATTGATATAAATTTTCATGGATTATTGCCATAGCTCTGACACGGTTATGGCTATCTTGGAAAAGTTCACAGGCTTGTTCATCATTAATATATCTAGATTGAAGACGTAATAAACTAGAAATTATTTGCAAATTATTCTTGACGCGATGGTGAATTTCTTTCAATAAAATATCTTTTTCTTTTAGAGATACCTTAAGTTTATTTTCTGCTTGTGTGCGAGCAGTAATATCAGTATTGGAACCAGCTAAAAAACAGATATTCTCTTGAGGATCTCGCAGTAGTGTACCTCGACTTAAAAACCATATACAACTACCATCTTTTTTTAGCATTCGGTGTTCAATTTCGTATTTTAGAGTTAAACCTGCTAAATATGTGTATACTGCATTTTTAACCGATTCCACATCATCATGATGCACAAATTTTAGCCAATCATCAAAATATTTAGGAACTTCTTGTTCTGAATAACCAAGCATAGTTTTTAAATTGGGATCTATGTAAATTTCATTAGTTTTAATATTCCATTCCCATATTCCAACTTTCCCCGCACTAATAGCTCTAATATATCTTTCTTCGCTAATTCGTAATGCTTGCTCTACTCGCAGGCGTTCTAAAGCATTACCGATAATTTCTCCAACCATTCTCAGCATAATAATGCTATCTTCTGTCCAGGTTTTTGCAGCTTTTACAGAATCAAATTCCAGATAACCAATTAATAAACCACTACATACTATGGGCACCATAATGAGTGACTGAATAGTGTGAGTATTAACTGCAATAGCTACATCATCAATATTAGTAATGTGAATAGTTTCAAAATTGCTGAGTTTGTCTCTTCCCCAAGATAAAACTGCATTACTAATATCTTGTAAATTATGAACTTGTCCTGCTAAGGATGCTGCAAACCATTCATAGGTATTGCTATCTGCAAATACAAATACATAAGCACGATCGACATTTGTAATTTCACCAATCAACTGTAATGCTTGATTGATACCATTTTCAATTTCATTAGGTGCAAGATTGATAAAATGTGTAGATATCGCAGTAGTTAGTTTTTCAAATTCCACTCGATATCGTAAAGCTTCTTCAATTCGCTGGCGTTCGCTAATCTCTAGCACCAAACGTTTATTAATATCTTGTAATTCTTTAGTTCTTTCTACTACGCGAATTTCTAATTCTGCTTTGGCTGTTTGTAAGGCTTCTTGGACTTGCTTACGTTCAGTGATATTGCGAATGATGGCGATAATTTGTTGCTGCGTTGAAGGTAAAATTCTGGCTTCAAAGCTTTCGTCTCTACCAGCAATAGATAATAAATATTCAATAGTAAAAATGGCTCCATTTTGCTGTGAATTCAGAATTGCAGTCATAAATTTACTAGCAACATTGGGAGGGAAAACATCTTGCACCCTCCTCCCCAAAAAAAATTCTGGTACTACATACAAGTCTGAGGTATTTTTAGCGTAATAACTGAGGATAGTCCCATCCCTGTCAATACGAAAATATACATCAGGAAAGGCTTGAAATATTTCTTGTAAGTCAGAAGTTGTTTGCAGCAATTGCACCTCTGTAGCAATGCGATCGCTTATTTCTCGCTGTAACTTTTTATTGGCTTTAATTAACTCTGCAGTTGCTTGATTAACGCGTAGTTCAGATTCTGCTTCAGCATTTTGTAATGCTATTTCTAAAGAACGGTGCTGGACATTTTCTAATTGTAAATCTGCTCGAATTTTGACAAGTTCTTTTTGTAAACCCACCGCTAAACTTTCTGGTGTAATAATTCCTAATAACTGCCCAATATCATTGACAATAGGTAAATTACGTATGTTATATTGCTGCATTAGTGGCAATATATTGTTCACATCAAAATCCTGCTCTAAAGTAATTAAAGGTTTTTGCATGACTTCGGCAATCTTCATAGTGGCTAAATTCATGCCAGAAGTCATCAGCCGGAGCAGATTTAAAATTGTGAATATACCTAATAAATGTGATTTATCTACCACATATACACAATCAACCGCTAAATTCAGGTTACGGTGATGTGCATTTTGAGGAATGGATTGTGCTGTAGATACTTTTACTTGGGGATGCGAGGTATATAAACTGGAGTCAGTCACAAATATACCTTTTTCCATGCCAATGTTTTCTCTAATTTGCTCCATATAACTGATAATTTTTTCAACTGGAGTATCAGGAGCAAAAGTTAGAATAGAGTCTATAATTGCATAGTTTGATAGTGACATATTGGTATTTAATAATGATTAAATTTATTTATGGAGAGCGAATCATTACTAGAAATATTAGCTATGAATAATATCAATTAACCAAATGTAATTAATCGGCTATTAATTACAAATTGTTAGAAGATAATTTTTCAACAACCAATATATTCAGGTCAACCAATTTAGGGGTTACTATTTACACTATGCCTTGATTTCGGCTTAAATTTAGAGTTTCAGAAGTGCAAATTGTTATCAGGTTAAAACTAGCTTTTATGTCAAATCAAAAATTTTATATTTTGTCTTCTCAAGTCAAAATATAAAATTTAAACTACGCTGATTGCCAGGAGAAAAGCTAAAAATCTTAAGAGTTTGGGTAAAACCCATTTATGAACTATGATTTTGAAATCGATTCTAGCGCTGAATTATTTTCAGCATTCCCAACCTATTACTCCACCACATTAATTTTGCTAGGCTGCGAGATCCCCGACTTCTTGAAGAAGTCGGGGATCTGACACCTCGCAACCCTTCATAACTTATGTGGTGAACCACTAGATTACACAAATACAGAAAATGACGAGAGAATTTTGACTGCTACAATCCTAATGGCAATGCTATGCATAATTTTTCATGACCTCAAATTTTGCTGTTATATGAGTAGATAAGTGGTATCACAAATAACTTGATTGTGATTTTATTGTAAAAAATTAATAACATTGCTACCCTGATAATTCAATCTCCAATTTATCCCCTCTGTTTATCTATATTTTGTTATATAGACAAAAGGTGACAATTTGCTGTAGCCAGCTTAAGTCATAAATATTATCTTTACTTCCGTAATATTGCTTAAATATAGTATGTATGTATAAGTAATATTAGTAACAAATTATCTGAACTTTTGTAGTGTAAGCATAGGCACCACTTTTAACTGAGCACTTTTTTAGTGAGTTTAGCCAGTAAATTAGAAGTAGGACGTAAAAAATAAACTGATGAATGCGATCGCTTCTTGTCTGGCATCTATCGTCAACGAAGAAAATGCTGTTTACTTTTGGGAAAATATTCCACCCACACTTCAAGAATCAATCCAAAAGGCAATAATTGGGGGAAAATCTCCCAGTTGTCTTGTCTATCCTCGTACCGAGGAACAACTAGCGGCGATTATTGCGGAAGCACACCGTAAAAATTGGCGTGTCCTTCCTTGCGGTAGTGCTAGTAAATTAGGGTGGGGTAATTTAGCTCAAAATATTGATGTGGTTGTGAGTACAGAACACATCAATCGCTTAATTGAACACGCCGTTGGTGATTTGACGGTGACAGTGGAAGCGGGCATGAAATTTTCTCATCTTCAAGGTATTTTGGCTAATCATCGCCAATTTCTCGCCCTTGACCCTACTGCACCAGATTTAGCAACCATTGGTGGTATAGTTGCTACAGCGAATACAGGTTCTCTTAGACAACGTTATGGTGGTGTACGCGACCAGTTGTTAGGTATTACCTTTGTCCGTGCTGATGGCGAAATTGCTAAAGCTGGCGGAAGAGTTGTGAAAAATGTGGCTGGATATGACCTGATGAAGTTATTTACTGGGTCTTATGGCACATTGGGAATTATCACTCAAGTTACCTTTAGGGTTTACCCCCAGCAAGAGACATCAGCGACAGTAGTATTAACTGGCGAAGAGGCGGCGATATCCCAAGCGGCTGCTACCTTGAGAGGTTCGGCATTAACACCAACCCAGGCTGATTTATTATCTACTAAACTGGTTGATAGTTTAGGATTAGGTAATGGATTAGGCTTAATTGCTCGCTTCCAAAGTATTAGTGAGAGTGTCAAAGAACAGGCAAATAGATTACTAGAAGTCGGGCAGCAGTTGGGATTGGCAGGAGTAATTTATCAAGAAAAGGAAGAGGCTGATTTATGGCAGAGATTGCCAGAAGAAATGCACTCTGATGCTGCAAATTTACCGATTACCTGCAAAATAGGAGTATTACCTAGCGCGGCTGTAGAAGTTCTCAGTCGAGTAGAAATGGGACTGATTCATATTAGTAGTGGGTTGGGAGTGTTGTCCTTAGATAGCCAAAAGCAAGTTTTGCAAATCCGCGATATTTGTCAAAATTACGGTGGCTTTCTTTCGATTTTGGCAGCGCCAGCTAATATAAAAGAAAAATTTGATGTTTGGGGATACAAAGGTAATGCTTTAGATTTGATGCGTCGGATTAAAGCACAGTTTGATAGTAAAAATATTTTAAGTCCAGGTCGGTTTGTTGGGGGGATTTAGGGATTGGGGATTGGGGACTGGGGATTGGGGACTAGGGATTGGGGAACTCGGGGCCCCCTCTGGGGATAAGGGGTAATGGGGATTGGGGATTGGGGATTGGGAAATTCAGTTAATTAGGATAAGGCACAAATAATTTTACTCTTGACTCTTGTACAGACGCGATGGATCGCGTCTCTGCAACTCAGCACTTAAAAAGAGGGGAAAAAGTAATATGCAAGTTTCGGAAAATTCTGTGAATAATACGGCGAGTATCAAAAATTTGCAGGGGTTTGATGCAAGTCATCCACCAGATCCCAAGTTAATTGATAGTTGTGTACATTGTGGATTTTGTCTTTCTACTTGTCCCAGTTATCGGGTGTTGGGTAAGGAGATGGATTCTCCCAGGGGACGTATCTATTTAATGGATGCGATTAATGAAGGTGAAATTGCACTTAATACGGCGACAGTAGAACATTTTGATTCTTGTTTGGGGTGTTTGGCTTGTGTAACAACTTGTCCTTCTGGTGTACAGTATGACAAGTTAATTTCTGCTACTCGTCATCAAGTTGAACGCAATTATTCCCGCAGTTTACCTGATCAGCTGGTTCGGCAATTAATATTTACTTTATTTCCTAACCCCGACCTTTTAAGAATCTTACTTATACCATTACTGGCTTATCAAAAGTTAGGGGTTTCTAAATTTATTCGCGCTACAGGGTTACTAAAAAATATATCTCCCCGGTTAGCAGCAATGGAATCGATTTTGCCAGAAATTACATTGAAAACATTTCAAAGTAATCTACCAACTGTTATCCGTGCAAAAGGAGAGAAACGTTACCGTGTGGGGGTAATTTTGGGATGTGTGCAAAGGCTATTTTTCTCTCCTGTAAATGAAGCAACGGTGCGGGTGTTGACGGCGAATGGTTGTGAGGTGGTGATTCCCCAATCCCAAGGATGTTGTGCGGCGCTTCCTGAACATCAGGGACAAACGGAACAAGCAAAGGCTTTGGCGAGACAGATGATTGATAGTTTTGCTAATACTGATGTCGATTTTGTGATTATCAATGCTGCTGGTTGTGGGCATACATTGAAGGAATATGGTCATATTTTGGCGGATGACCCAGAATATCGGGAAAAGGCACAAGCATTTGCTGCTAAGGTGAAAGATGCTCAAGAGTTTTTAGCAACCGTAGGTTTAACAGCAAAATTGTTGCCGATTACTGATAAACCTGTGAATTTAGTTTATCAAGATGCTTGTCATTTACTGCATGGGCAAAAGATTAGTGTGCAACCGCGTCAGTTGTTACGCCAAATTCCTGGGGTGAAGTTAAGTGAACCTTTGGATGCAGCTTTGTGTTGTGGTAGTGCAGGTGTTTATAATATGTTGCAACCAGAAGTTGCTGAAGAATTGGGTCAGCAAAAAGTGCAGAATTTACTAAATACTGGTGCAGAGTTAATCGCTTCTGCTAATCCTGGTTGCACATTGCAGATTACTAAGCATTTGCAATTGCAAGGTAAGAATATATCTGTAATTCACCCGATGGAGTTGTTAGATTATTCGATTCGGGGGGAAAAGTTGGGAGGTTGAGTTTGGGGAAGGGGGAATGGGAAAAGGCAGGGGGGCAGGGGGCAGGGGGCAGGGGGAAAAATAATAAAGGGACTTCCAACTAAAAAAATATACTATCGCTTTCTTGGCAGGGGGCGGGGAGCAGGGAGCAGGGGGAGAATAAAAATATTCTCGGACTATATTTTGGATAATTTATTTTCTGGAAGTCCCAAATACCAATTACCAATTACCAAACGCCAAACGCTGGGGATAAATTTTTTTGGCGATTTGTTCTAAATGGGGCTAAATCGTTCTATGATTTAGGAATTGCAGGAATGGGATTTGCAATCATAGATTTTTTCTTAGCAAAAGCTACTTTGACATCAGCAATCGCAGCAATTGCACTTGCAATCATAGATATTTTTTTAGCAAAAGCTACTTTAACATCAGCAATAGCAGCTGATGTCAAAGCAAAAGTTAGTTTAACACCAGCAAGAGTTAGTTTTGCGATGCCTACGGCGGGCTACGCCTACGCAAAAATAGATTTGGTAGAAATATTGGCTGGAAATTCACTCGGCTTTTTCTCGCCGTTGCTGGAGTTTCATCATAATTTCGGCGTGCATTTCCCGGGTAATGGGGTAAAAGTAGGTTAGGACTAAACCTGCAATTAAACAAACGGTAGGTAAGGGGCCGACTGCGAGGCGAATAGCGAGTAATGCTGATTCTGGTTGTGTAGGTAGTGCAGTTTGTCCGGTTACTGCTTCTTTAAAACCATAAGCTTGTAAGGCGTTTCCGACTAAAAATAAGCCGAAGGCTAAACCAAATTTTTGCAGCAACACCATAAAACCATAAAATACTCCTTCGCGGCGTTGTCCGGTTTGCAGTTCATCTAATTCAATGACATCGGGAATCATTGACCAGGGAACGAGATAAGCTGTAGAGACACCAAACCCTGCCATGATTGCCATGATGTACATTAAGGTAAGTTGTCCTGGTTGTAAGAAATAAAGTCCTGCGGCGGCGATAATCCATAAAATCATGCCGAGAAAATAGACGATTTTTTTGCCAACTTTCTTACTTAAATTACTCCAGAAAAATAGCATGACTAGCGCTGTTCCTTGGACAGCAATCATCACTGTGGGAACATCCGCTTCTTGCAGACGCATACAGTAAACGACAAAATAAGGAATAATGCTGGCTGTAATCTGTACGCCTAACCAAGAACAGAGATATATACCGATGACGAAGAGAAAAGGTTTGTTGGTAAAGGCGATTTTGATTTGTTCGGGAAAGGGGAGAGATTGAGGTTCTTCTAGTTGAATGCGTTTAGCTTCAAATGCTAATACGCGATCGCGTGTGCCATAAACACACCAATATAAGGCTAAGACGGAAATTACAGTACAAACTGCGGCTAATACTATATATTGTTGTCCGCGATCGCTAATTACTGAAAACACAATTTTTGACAATATTAAAGATAAAATACTGCCACCGATGGAAAAGGTGAAGCGAAAACTGTTGAGGCTGGTACGTTCGTCATAATCTTGGGTGAGTTCTGGTGTCATTGCTGTATAAGGCAAATTCACCACGGTGTAAAACACCTGCGAAATTAACCCAATCACGACGTAATACCAAAACAAACCCCAAACACTAAATGGTGGTACAATCCACTGTAAGAAAAAGAATACTCCAAAGGGAATTGCCCCGTATAATAACCAAGGCAGACGACGACCCCAGCGACGAGATTTTGTTTTATCAGTCAGAAACCCTACAAATGGATCGTTGACAGCATCCCAGATTTTACCCACCATTAAAATACTGCCAGCCAAACCCGCCGGGATACCAGCGACATTGGTAAAGAAAACCAAGAGAAAAAATATGGCAATATTGGCAGTAATCGCGGGGCCTAAATCACCTGCACCATAGGCTAGTTTGGTTTTAAATGGCAGTTTTTCACTATAAGCAGAACCATCGGCAGCAGAATCATTCATAATATCTTGCGCTCATATTAAAATAGAGAATTTGCGTGTGCTTTCAGTATTAGCCAAAAACTACATCCCTTATGCCAGACCTTTACGTTTCTTGGTCAGATTATCACCAAAAAATCGAACTACTGGCTGCTAAGATTTATCAATCAGGTTGGCAATTCAACCAGATTGTTTGTCTTGCCAGAGGCGGACTGCGAGTTGGAGATATTCTTTCCCGTATATATAACCAACCGTTGGCAATTTTAGCAACATCATCTTACAGTGGCCCAGGTAAGCAAGAAAGAGGTGCATTAAACTTTTCTCGCCATATCACCATGACTACGGAAACTTTAGGTTCGCGGATTTTGCTGGTTGATGATTTGGTAGATTCTGGAGTTACACTCGAGCAAACTATCCCTTGGCTACAGCAATATAGTGAAAGCGCAATTCTAGATATTCGCACGGCTGTAATTTGGTATAAATCTTGTTCGGTGATAGAACCGGATTACTATGTAGACTATTTATCAGATAATCCCTGGATTCACCAACCTTTTGAACCTTATGAATATATGAATCCTGCGGATTTAGCAGCAAGAATGAATCAAATAAAGGCTGAAGTGTAAAGATTAAAGTTATACAATTCGTCATGACGAAAGAAAGCTTGGGTTAAGGGGCTTCCATACCATCAACTAAGCCAGCAGAATTGGGGGATTCTCCCCCAAACCCCCGATTGGGTGAAGTTTGTGGGGAAGGTTTCCTTCCACAAAACTTCGGACGGTTGCGTCCCCCAAACCCCCTCCAAAATTATTGTGCTGTTTTGTGTTGAGGGACTTACAGAAAATAAATTATCCAATATAGTCCGAGAATATTTTTATTCTCACCCCTGCTCCCTGCCCCATGCCCTATGCCCTATGCCCTATGCCCTATGCCCAATTTTCAAAACAGCCATAGCCAAACTGGTAATGTAATTAATAATACTATTGCGCCTACTGCTAAGGCTGTGACAGCTAAATCGCGGTCAAGATTGAAGGTTTCGGCAAGTACTAGAGTAGCAAAGGCTGGGGGCATAGCCATTTGTAGTACGATTACTTTGGCAGGTGAACCAGTGACACCAAAAAACGGTAATGTGCAACCTAGAAGTAAGGGAACTATTAACATTTTAATTGCCAAGCTCATTCCTACTTTGGGGATGTTGCTCCAAGACTTTAATTGTGAGAGTCGCATCCCAATTAATACTATGGATAAAGCTAAAGATGTCCAAGCCAATTTATCTAAGCAAAATTCCACTGCAAAGGGAATTTTTAGCTGTCGCAACAGTAAGCCAAAGCCAAAACTCCATAAAGCGGGATTAATCACTATTGCTTTGGCTACTTCTGCATAATTATGCTTAATATTGCCAAAATTAGCTGCTAGTGCTACTCCCAAGCCATAAGCACCAAAGAGTGTGCCGAGTAAATCGTAGAATAATGCCCAAGCGAAGTATTTTTCTCCTACCATTGCTAAGGTGATAGGAAAGCCGAGATAACCTGTATTCCCTACCATCGCTGCTAATAGGAAACTTCCTTGAGTTGGTGGCTGCGGCATGGTATTTGTGAGATAGGCTTGTCCTTTAATTGCTAGCCAAGCCAAAAAAGCCCCTAGGAAAATGGCAAGGTATGCGATCGCAGGTGCAATCCAAATTTGCCCTGATAAGTCGGTTTTGTATAGAAAAAATACAATGCTTATAGGTACTCCTACCCAAAAAAGGAAGTAAGCTACACCTGAAGGAACTGTACTTGGTAGTTTACGTCCGAGGACAAATCCAATTAGGACTAGCCCCACTAACTTGACATATAGTGCTAAAAGATTTATCAAGGTTGCACCTAAAAACGCTGACGTAAAATCTAACGCTTGCGTTTATTTTTTTCCAGTCTACAATCTGTTATGGCTATTCAAAAAAAGCAGGAGTGAACTCTTGAATAAAGCTGGGTTTTCTGGAGAACCTCAACACTCTTCGGCTGCTTCTGGTGATGATATTCCAGCAGCTTTACGCGATGCTCCCGATGCTAAACCTAAGGTGGGATTAAAACCGATGGTTTTGCTGGTTGGGGGAGTATTAGCATTTGTCCTGCTTGCTGTGAGTAGTGGCTTTGTCTTTTTCATTCTTTCTCCCAAAAGAACAGCCAATTCTCAACCTTCACCCACTAGTTTACCGACACCAACATCTGAAAGTTCTGCTAACTCTCAGAGTACCAATACTGATACTGTCTTAGGACATTTAACATACGCAGAAGCGCCAGAATCAGAACTAGCAGTAATTCCTGGTAGTGGACGCATTAGAATGCGAAAAACTGCTGCGGAAAAGTTTCAAGAGATGAAACAAGCAGCACGCAGCGCTGGGGTAATTTTAGTACCAATTTCTGGTTTCCGTTCTGTAAAAGAACAAGAGCAGTTATTTTTTGGGGTGGGCGCGCAACGCAATCAAACACCAGCCGAAAGAGCAGCGCTCAGTGCGCCTCCTGGTCATAGCGAACATCACACAGGCTATGCTGTAGATGTTGGTGATGGCGCAGTCCCAGCTACTAATCTGCAAGCTAACTTTGACAATACCAAAGCTTATCAGTGGCTTGAAGCAAACGCTGCCCGTTTTGGTTTTGAAATGTCCTTTCCTAAAGATAATGCACAAGGTGTCAGTTATGAACCTTGGCACTGGCGTTTCGTAGGCGATCGCGATAGTTTAGAAACCTTCTACAAAGCCAAAAACTTAAAACCAACCCCCAAACCCGAAACAACGCCAAAATAGTTTGTAATTCGTAATTCGTAATTCGTAATTCGTAATTCGTAATTAACAAAAGTTTCAGACAAGGATATATACCATGTCTGAAACTTTTGCCATATGTCTCATCAAAGCCGTAGCTTTTCCTTAAAAGTTATTTATAAAGTAGGGTGTGTTAGGCGCTCATTTCCAATATGATTTGTCACGAAAAAACTATCCTAGCGCCTAACGCACCATCCATGAGGCGGTGCGTTACGGCTAAATTTCATTATCTCTAAGTATCAAATCCTTTCACAGCCGTAACACACCCTACTTAAGGGTTTCTAATACTTAATACTATCCTATCGTCATCATTATATAGATATTGACAAGGAATATTAAAGATTATCCCTAAACTAAGCTGATGCGTTAGGGCCGAGCGAAAATTTTAATTAGGGTCAGCGCATCTACTTAATTGCATAAAACTTTTTCATCAACCCTAATACTTATTGAACGCAGCCTAATACTAAATTTTTAATTTTTAGGAGTCAGAAGATGAAAGTATTTTCTCATGTTTCCCAGATGGCAGCTTTAGTTGCTATTTTGTCCCCCATGCTGACGATAAATACTGCTCATGCACAACAGAGCTATCCCTTAACCTGTCGTGGTGGTGGTACGCTGAGTATACAAAACAATGGTAATAATGGTGTAAGAATCAATTTCCAAGCTGGGCCAGGAGCAGCACCCCAAGGTTTATCTCCTGGTGAGTGTACATGGTCGGATCGGGCTTTTCGGTCTGGTGAGCCAACAACTATCTGCGATAGTGCTGCAAGTGCATCACAATATGTAGCTTTGTTAGTTCGCTCAGATCAGTACCCAATTTTGCAAGTTTACAACAATGGTCACGGCTGTATGAAAGTAACCAGAGTAGGCCCTTAGAAATGGTTTATAAAGTAAACCTTAAATTGTAAAGTGCGTTAGCGATCGCATAACGTACTGATGCAAATTCTTTATGTAGCTGCATAAAATTCGATCCCCCTTGAAAAAGGGGGGAAAAGAATCAAAGTCCCCCTTTTGAAGGGGGATTTAGGGGGATCAAGATATGTGCAACTTCACATTAAATTGGTATGAGAAAGATGATGTCTTACGGCTAATTATAACTCTCTTAAGTTCTGAAATCCTTGCACAGCAGTAACACACCCTACATTTGCTGCTTGTGAAAAATGCAGCATATCCATTATTTATTAATATTATGCAATAGCAATTGCCTCAATATCTCTGATGCGTAATCAGAGTAAATAAGTAAAATCCGGCAACAGCAAATATAAAGATTATAGTGGCAGAATATACTATTACATCCTTTAAAAGAAATAATATCCAATCTTTTCTCAGTTCTTGTTTAAACTTTAGTTCTCGCAACTTGCACTCAAGTTCTGCATCTTCTTTAGAAGGCAAACTAAGATAACCATTTGTATATATCTCATCAATAATTTCTTCATTAGAATCTTTTGCTTGCCAATTATCAACCTTGGCTACAAACCTATCTAATGTATTATGCGCTTGATTTGATGCCAGCGCTAAATTATCATTTTTAACTTTCTCTATTTCTGCCAATGTATTAGAAGTTTGATTTGATGCAATTACCAAATTATCTTTTTTCAGCTTTCCTAATTCTTTTTTAATTACTTTTTTGACAGTTTTGGTGATCAAAGCTTCTAATTTTTTTGTTGCCATGTGTTGTAAAAAGATTTTCTTGCATAGCCTTGCTGCTTAAATTTTACCGGAATTGAATGTTAAGCAAATGAAGTGGCGGCTACTGTAAGTGAATTTGATGATTAACTTACTTGGGTTGCAATACTTGTCTATGGTAAAAACAGCATGGAATATTCCAAAGCTGGCGGTTCTAATCGCAAGCGTGGTAGTCAAAAATTAACTTCGCCAGTTCCTCCAGTTGTAGAGGTTCCCGCTACTCAACCCGTCCCGACTGCAATTTTACCAGAGTCAACTAACGGGCGAGTCAAGAATTAGTATTGTATATCTATACTATAAAGCGATCGCCTGTTGCGAAAGTGCGATCGCTGGATTTATCGAATAACTACCAAACAATAGTAAGAGGCTATTTATAAATTAACAATAAAATTGATGTAGGGTGTGTTAGGCGCATATTGTCGATAAGATAATTTAAGACTCAACTGCCGATAAACTAAAGATAAGAATGTAGGAGAGGCGGATTGAAACTGCCTAATTATGAACTTGCAGTTGTGCCACAACGAAAAATTACTGAGTATCTATTGTCGCCAACTCACCCCGATGGGCGCGGCAAGGAAAAGTTTTTCACTGCGTTTGGTTTTTCAGTAGATGACTGGGAAACTCTTGCTAAAGCATTACTAAATCATGTTGTTGATAACGATGTTACAAAGATTGAAGATTCACCATTTGGAACTCGATATGCTGTAGAAGGTACACTGCTATCACCGGATGGCAGAAACCCTGTGATTCTTTCGGCTTGGTTTATTGAAACAGGGGAAACTATTCCTAAGTTTGTTACTTCCTACCCACTGAAACGGAGAGAAGAATGATTCAAGAACTTGATAGGGTTATTCTGACTAGTGATATCCCAGAATATAGTTTAGAACAAGGTGATATAGGTACAGTTGTTTTAGTACATCAGGGTGGCAAAGGATATGAGGTTGAATTTGTCACACTGGATGGGGAAACTGTGGCAATTGTTTCACTCCACAGCATACAAGTACGTCCCATTGGTAGAAGAGAGATTGCGCGATCGCGGGTGATGAATTAATGCGAACACTGCGATCGCATCTGTTATTGATACTTTGCACAAGGGTGAATTTCTGAAACTACTTTTCCAATGGTACGGCAGTTTTTACGATTTTATTTTATGGAAACAGAAGACGGAATAAGCGATGATAAGAAATTAATTATTTCTTGTATTAATGGGCTTTCTTGCAATATTTTAATCTCTTCATCATTTATATATTCAAATATTCTGGTATTTATTGACTTTTGGTTGCCGAATACTGTTTCTAAAAATTCTTTAGGTTTACTTTTAGCCAACTGCCATTCTAAATCATTGAATTGACGTTGAGCTATTTTTTCAATTAATGATTTATCTTGTAAAAATACAATTTCTAATTCAGGAATTGCCAGAAAAATTTGATAAGGTATCCCCGATGATGCCTGATTTAATACATAATTAATTAAATCTTGTCTTTCAAATATTTGAGATTCGTTATCTGTATCTGCATCTAAGACAAGCGCAACAGGTGTTTTCCGAGTAGCAAGAAGTGAACTAGCTAAAGAACGCGCTCTATAAGAACTTTCACCTGCTATAAATTTGATATTTTGACTTAGATTTTGCGGTAGTAATCTCTGTAAAATTTCTATATCTTTATCATTTTCTGTAATCAGATATGCCAGGTTCATGATGAAATCTCCGTTGTAATGTCGTAATTAGGGATACATTTTTGCACGCAGATACGATATTTTTTGACTAGGAATTTACATATACATTTATTGGCTAGTGAATATTCAATTTCTTGTCCTCCCCACAATAAAATAGTTTGAGGTGCTACAAATCCAGTTAATGTTACTGCTGCTTCTGTAAATCCACTGCAACTAAACACGCTTCCAATAGCTGCTGCTGGCCTTCGTAATAATTGATTTCGTAGCTTGGCTATAGGTTCAATATTAACTTCTTTAGTTTCATCCTTACATTCAATTAAACAGGCGAGGCTGTCTGTATATACCACTCCGTCAATTTGTTCTACTATTGTATCTTGAATTTTTACACTATAAGGCCAAGCCACCTCCGCACCATCAAGTTGGAAGGCGCGTAAAATTAAATATTCTAATGCTTTACCTTTATCCCAAAAATTTGAGGTATTCTTTGCTTTGATTTCTGCCCATAATATCATTAAATTATCCCAGTCATAGGTGATAATTTCTGCTTGATATTCTGCATCTGTAGTCATGATTGAATCTGATGTGTAATAAGCTGTTGAAGATTTAACTTATATTACATCCTTACCCTGTAAAAGTAGCCAAGTCTCAGATCCCCGACTTCTCCAAGAAGTCGGGGATCTGGTCGTTCACGAATAATTTACAATAGCTACTATTTGAGTAGTTACGCTACTTGTAATCAAGCAATCTCTTATAGGTTGGGTTTCACTTCGTTCAACCCAACATTGATAAATTTTTAAGATGTTGGGTTGAGGAACGAAACCCAACCTACCAGATGAATCTGTTTTTCTAGATAATTGCAATTTATGCCATTTTACAGAAGACAACAACTTATAACTAGAAAAATTAATTTATTTCTTAATATTTACTTTGTAACTTTTTCATTTCTTCTTGTACGCTCATAGCTACTTGCAAAGCATCATTGAATAAACGTCCATACTCGTCAGCCTGTTCAGCAGTTTGCAATGCTCTGATACTATCCAGATTAATTGAAAATTCCTCAGGTTTAAAACTAGGATTTTCTCTTAAAATTCTTTCGGTTTTCAAAGCACGGATCAAATCATTTCTGGTTATTTTAATTGCCTCAATTATATTTGATTTATTATCTAAACTTACATTATGTCCAATATTTTGTAGCTCTTGGATAACAGTTATATTTTTAATTAAAGAATTATATTTTTCTACTTCTTTAAGCAAGTTATTTAATTGTTCATTTATTTGATTTTGTCCATTAAAATTATTAATAATAAATTTATGATGCTTAATATAAGCACTTATTATCCAGAGTAAACCTATAATCAAAGCTATTACAAAACTAAAAAACTCAGCATCTTCTTCATAAAAGAAAATGTAACAGATAAATTTTAAAGTTATAAATACTCCAATAAATATTAATATATTTTTTATAAAATTTACAAACTTTTGAAAAATAGGTAGATTATTATCATTAAATATTCCTGTTAATTCTTTCAACTCTTTTTTAGATAGTAGTAATTCTTGTAATTCGTTTTCCATTGTCGCTGAATTAGTAAAATTAACTATAGTGATTAATCTTATTATAAGTGTCTCTATATTAATTTACTTCAGCGTTAATTGAAAAAAAACCGCGAATACACTCATCAAAACGCTTCTTTATCTGCGTTCATCTGCGTGCATCTGCGGTTAAAATTTCAAGCCTAAATATTAATGCACTAATTCAATCGCCCGCTTCGTCAACGCCTCCGCAGTCAACCCATTAAACGCCATCAACTCACCAGCACTCGCGGTAGTTTCCCCACGCTTCCATGCAAAAGTATCGCGCTTAGAATTACTCCGCAACATAATTGGTTCTAGCATCGCCGGCGCACCACCAGTAACACCAATTAACGCATCGCCATCAAATAATTCGGCAAATTTGGCATCATCTAAGAAACCACCATCAGGTTCCGAACAAGTATCCCAAGCAGTATCATTAGAACGATACAAACGGCGAGGATTAATCACAGAAACTATCTTGGCACCAATACCTTCAGTTTCTAAAAAAGCTGCGGCTTCAAATACTGGCATTAGTGTCATATCACCAATGACAGCAAACACAACTTGTTTATCGCCTGGAACTTCATGCAATACTACTGCACCGTCGCGTAAACCTTGACGAGTTTGTTCTAAAGTAGTGCGAATTGGCAAAGGTGATTTACTTGCAGTAATCACAATTCCTTTATTTTTTGTTTGCAATGCCCAGTCATAACAAGCTTGAATACTGTTAGCATCAGGGGGGAATAATGGGAATACATTGCCAGTTCGCATTAAGGAAGCAAAATAAGCTTCAATTTCTGGACGTTGGTGTGTCCAACCATTACGCCCTTGCTCTAATGCACCAGCAGTAAATAATGTAATTGTTGAAGGAGTTTGACGGCGCAATTCTGCCATTGCTTGAGTAACAGTTTGCCAAATTGGTAATCCGTTGATGGCAAAAGATTCGTAGGAACACCACAGAGTTCTGGCACCCATTAACGATAAACCAGCAGCTAAACCAGCACAAGCATCTTCACTCAATGGTTCATAAACTTGTCCGGTTGGTGCTTGATTATATAAGTCGTCGGTTGTGGGGTGAATAATCTTCAATGCTTGGTTAATATTGGCAATTCCCGATGCTTCGTTACCATCAGCATTAGTTACTAAGAAATTCGGGTCTTTTTTACCGACGATTCCTACTAATCTTCCCATTGCAGTTGTCGAAACTTTTGGTTCGCCACCTACTGCATATTCTTCTAAAGGTAATTCGCCTAAATCTGGTAATGGTAATTCAAATTCTGTTACCACGGTTTTCGCAGCAGGGCCACCTCCTGCACGTTCGGCATTTGTCCGCACAATTTGCCAAGCTGACGCAGATAATGCACGTTCTTTTAACGCGTTAATAATATGGGGAGCATCTAACGTATCTTTGGGATAAAGGTTGTGAGATTTTGACCCTCTGGCGTGAACTCCCGCACCTTTGAGTTGTTTAATAATGAAGACTGTCAGCTTACCATTCAAAGCAGAACGTGCAGCTTGATCGACTCCCAAAAGTACGGCTTTGGTAAAGGCTAACCGTTGCTCAAAGGAAAAAGCGGTACTATCAACATAATCACCAGCTTGGTTTTGGTCGTCAAATTCCTTGGCATCAACTAACACAACTTCGGCAAAACCATTACCTTGCCAGTATGCTGTCATCTGTTCGTTGGTTTTCAGGGAAACCATACTGTGATGTTCTTGGCTGTAACCGTTCCACACCAGCACAGGTAAGAAATTGGTAACGCTGGGATAAGCAGTGTTAAAGTGAGCCATTGAACTCATAATATAAGGTTCACCTAACCCACCATCCCCAACGGTGAAGGGGAATAATTTATCTTTATGCAGCAGTGCAGCGGACATGGCGAAGTGTTGCCCTTGTCCTAAAGGCCCCGCAGGTGCGAGAATACCGGGTATGTAACCAGAAAGATGCCCTAATAGTCCATGCTTTTCACGAAAGCGATCGCGCAATTGTTGGACAGTCAAAATACCCATATCCTCTAAAGAGCGATCGAGGAACATGGCACTATAAAATCCGGGGGCGTGGTGACCGACTTCCGTAATAATGTTTTTGTACCCTAACATGACGAGAGCCGCGTAAGCTTCCGCTTGGCTAGCAAATCCACCAGGGTGACCAGAAGCTTTACTACCTGTGATTTGTAGCGTCAGGTAACGTAGAGCATCGGCAGCCAGTAAAGTTTGATATACGGCTACTGGATCATTCGGATCTGCGATCGCTACTTTGCCTGATTCTATAGCAGGGTTGGCACCATAGGTTTCAAAACCTGGTAACGCTTCCCCAAAATATTGAATTCCTTCGCAAAAATTAGGAAGCGCTGAAGATGCTTTAGGCGTGGTTGCTGTCATGCTGAATACCTTAAAAGGATGAGGAGAAACTGGAGATGCTCGTCCAAATTAACAAAAATTTTACAACTTCCAGGTTGTAACAGTTTATTGCACTTTCGCAACACAAAGATAAGCAGCTTCTATGAGTCATTCCAAAAAATTTAATGTTTTTCTTTGTGCTTCATTGGCAAAACAGAAATAAACCACAAGACCAAGCCTATGAAACTACCCAACGGCCCCAAATCTCCAGCGTTTGTCCAGATGCTTCAGTGGATTTTTCAACCCATGCCGTTTATGGCAGCTTGTGCCGAACGCTATGGCGATATTTTTACTATGCAATTAAATCCGCCTGTGGTGTTTGTGAGCAACCCCGAGGCGCTACAGCAAATTTTAACCAGCGATACCAAGGAATTTGCAGCCCCCAGCGATTGGAACAAAGTCTTTGAACCAATGCTAGGGAAAAATTCTGTAATTACAGTCAGTGGAGAAGTACATCGCCGTCAACGCCAGTTATTAATGCCGCCGTTTCACGGTGACAGAATGCGTACTTACGGCCAAGTAATTCACGATGTCACAGCGCAAGTAATTAGCCAATGGGAGATAGATAAACCCTTCTGTGCTAGGTCAGCGATGCAAATCATTACCATGCGGGTGATTATGCAAGCTGTATTTGGATTATACGAAGGGCCACGTGCCCAAGAGTTAGAGCAAGTTTTAGCGACAATGCTCAACGAAAACTCTCCCTTAAGGGTAGTTGAACTTTATTTTCCTGCTCTGCGCCTAGATTTTGGACCCCGCAGTTCTTGGGGAAGATTTTTGCGCCGCAGAAAGCGCGTTCATCAACTCCTTAATGAAGAAATTCAGGAACGACGCGAAAATCCCGACCCATCGCGCACAGATATCCTCAGCTTACTCATGGCGGCGCGTGATGAAGCCGGGGAAGCCATGACTGACGAAGAAATACGCGATGAATTAATGACGCTGTTAACAGCAGGACATGAAACCACAGCCACAGCCCTCACCTGGGCATTGTACTGGATTCATAAATTACCATCAGTTCAGCAAAAACTAGTACAAGAAATCGATAGTTTGGGTGAGAACTCAGACCCCAGTAGCGTTTTTAAATCACCATATCTCAACGCTGTCTGCTGCGAAGCTTTGCGGATTTATCCAGTGGGGATGCTAACTTTCCCACGTGTAGTCAAAACACCAGTATCTTTGTGTGGTCATGACCTAGAACCCGGCACAATCGTACTAGGTTCCATTTATCTCACCCATCAACGCGAAGATTTATACCCACAACATCAGCAATTTAAACCAGAACGCTTTTTAGAACGTCAATTTTCACCTTACGAATTTTTGCCCTTTGGCGGTGGCGCAAGACGCTGTATAGGCATGGCATTTGCCCAATTTGAAATGAAAGTAATACTAGCGAAAATTCTCTCAAGTTGGGATTTGGCATTAGTTGATCAGAATCTTGAGATTCGTCCGAAGCGGCGTGGTTTAGTTACAGGGCCAAATCGCAGCATTCAATTAGTGGCGAAACAACAGCATCAACTACCATCTCGGGCTTTAGAGTCAAGTAGCATTTGAAGTTCTAGCTGGGTTAAATATCAATAGGCTTGGGTTAAGAGACTTCCAGCTAAAAAATATACCATTATAGTAGCGGAATCTCGAATCGCAAAACTGCGATCGCATAACACAGCAAAATATCGCTTTCTCTCGTAGGGTGCGTTGTCGCAAAGCGCAACGCACCATTGATAGCCGACCATTTTATTACTTGCAAGTGCCTATCGACTTCCTATTCACTTTTATCAAGTGCCGTAACTTTAATATCTTGCACATGGTAGTCAAGCTGATCTTTAATAAACTTGAGAAGTTCCGCTTTTTGTTGAAGCAGCCATGCAGGATTGTTACCAGCATACAAATGTATTTCCCAAATTGAGCCTTGCAGATTAACTTTTGAAACAGCTTGGCAGTGGTAAAAGAAATTTACTATTCTTGTTATAATTATCTGAGTTTTGCGTTTTTTATCATTTAGTATTGCATATGGAAATGATAAATTAAGCTCTTTTAGTTTTTTTGGCTCTCTTAATTTCGTTACCTTAATCCGAAAATCAATTTCATTCTTGCCTTTAAGTCTATTGCACTTACCACACAAAGTCTGTGAGTTGTCTATGGAAGTTTTGCCACCCATAGAGAATGGCAAAACATGATCAATTTGTAAGTTATCTTCTTCGCCTTTTAAGCCACAACATAGACATCTACGACCATCTCGATTTTTAATTTGCTTCTTTTCTTCTTCAGTTAACTCTATAATATCTGGAGTATTTATTGTTACAAAATTTTGTCCTTCTTCATTTGCATATATATTACGATGAATAATGCTTCTAATAGCTGCGTCCACTGCTGTTTCAAATCGAATCGAACTTTTGTAGAAAGTTTTCCACAATGTTCCAGGTTTTGAGAACTCTTTACTGAGATATTCATGTTTTAATCGAGATGAAAATTCAATTACTTGATTAGCAATTTTATCTAAATCATAAATTTCTCTCTCCTCAAATGAATAATATGACGGCAAAGATTGATTTTGAGCAATATGACGAACAATCTTAATTAAATCTGAATTAAGCTTATTTCCCATATTATCAGTTTCATAATCAAACCATAAATCTATCCATTGTTCAATCTGAGGCTGCACCAATTCATTATCTAGATACTCTTTAGACCATTCATCTGCTAAATTTGTAGAGTAAATATAGAGGAGAAATGAATCAAATTTAGCTTGTGTGTGTTCATATACCATGACAAATTCAGTAAATGCTTCCATTGATTCATGGTTACTGTCAGAATCAGCATACACAATTTCAGTTTTATACCAACCAATTGGACATATTTTCTTAAATTCCATTGGAACATCTATAATACCGTCTATGAACTTTGATAATTCCTCAACTAGACGGATTGAGATATATTCCAGTGGATAAAGACCTCTTACATAAGTTTTTTTATCCTCTTCTGTTCCACCTACTTCTGGTTCTGCCCAATCAATTAAACGTTTCCACTCATCGAAGAATAAAATGATATTTGCATCACTGCTACCTCCTACTTTTTCGCCCCGTAATGCTCTACCAATCATTTGAGTCATTAAGATAGAGCTTGTTGTTTGGCGAGTAATAAATACCGTCTGAACATTAGGAACATCAGCGCCCTCTGTTAACATTCTTACATTGATCAATACATCAAGCTTTCCATCCTTGAATTCAGTTAAAATTCTTTTGTTATCATCTTGAGTCCGTTTATTTCGTGCTTCAGCAGAGCCAGGATCGGCATCTATATGAGAATAAATTGCATCCGCTTTAATGCCTTGTTCGCAAAGCTTTTCTTTTATATAAACACATTGGAACCAACGATCTGCAAAGATAATAGTTTTACCGTAAGCATCTTTATTTGATAGATAAGTGTGTACGATAAAATTATTTCTATCTTTATCAGTTGCAAGCTTATCTATAATTGACTCTGGAAGGTCTTTATGTTCCTTAACCAACCTTTCATATAATGTGTCATCTACTTCCCATTCTTTACCAGTTGATACTTCAATGTAATTAGGTTTGGCTAAAACCTTTTGTGTGATTAAGCTGGCTTTATTAGCTTCATAAATAATTCCATTTTCAAAAATTTTCCAAAGCCAACCTCTTCTAGTTTTATCATTATAAGTTGGTGTAGCTGTTAAACCAAGTAGATGTAAGTTTGGAAGTAGTCCTCTAAGTCCTAGCGCAGAATCTTTCTCACCAATTAATAAATTTCTACAACCATAAGCAGGTGAATGGTGAGCTTCATCAACTACGACAAAAAGCCCTTTTTCTCTACAACTATCAATAAATTTTCTAAAAGCTGTCTCAAACTTATTACCAAATCTATCTATGGCATCAGTATGTAAATTTTTGATAGCTGTTTGTATCGTCATGATAACAATATCATCAGTCAGTTGTATAGATGATGCATTTGCATGAGAAGGATGGCTAGAAACACAGCGAATATTTAATGTTTTTTTAGTTTCGGGAATATCTCTGGCATTTTTTTTAAAAGTATCAAATGCTTGCTCTAACAAATAGAAAGAAGGAGCTAACCAAAGTATCTTGATATTTTTAGGAATTACATGGTTAGATAACCACCTAACAGCTGTAAATGTTTTTCCAGCACCTGTAGGAAGGGCTAATATTCCACTACCTGGTTTTTGACTATCAAACTTAAATGTTTTGCTAAGGGCTTCAAAAGCATCCTTTTGGTGCTCGAATGGTATTGTGGGAGAAATATTAGCATTTCTTAGTTGATCGATATTGATAGATGCGTACATTACGGTATTCCCCTATGCAAATACAATTTGATCGCTAGGTTAGTTTGCCCATAATGTATGCTTCAAACTCAAACTCTCACGCTTGAAGCTTCATAAAATTAGAGGGGCAGTTTCACAACCACCCCTCTAATCCCCTCATATTTAGAATTTACTTGCAGCACCCTTAGAGAAAAATATAATTACTCAGTAATATTAACCAAACTTTCTACTTGAGAAGCAGCTAATGTTGGAGCTTTAAACAGACGTGAGTAGAGATTAGATGGTTGTTGATGAGCCACAACTGGTAGAACTTGGCGTGCATGAGCAGCTACTTCTACTGTCTTCACATCATAAGTTTGAGTGATTAATTTGGGATACAAACCAATTCCGATGATGGGAACTAAAAGACAAGCGGTGATAAACAGTTCGCGGGGTTTAACATCAGGAATGAAGTTATCTAAATGTAACTCTTCGGTTTGCTTACCGTAGAACACTTGACGCAACATCGACAGTAAATAAATCGGAGTTAAAATTACACCTACAGCTGACAGGAGTACAACTACAACCTTAAAGCTAGAACTGTAAACATCGCTGCTAGCAATACCCAAGAACACCATCAATTCGCCAACAAAGCCACTCATTCCAGGTAAAGCTAGAGAAGCCATGGAACCAGCTGTAAATAAAGCGAAGGTGCGGGGCATTACTTTACCCATTCCGCCCATTTTGTCCATCATTAAGGTGTGGGTACGTTCGTAAGTCACACCAGACAAGAAGAACAAGCTAGCAGCAATTAAACCGTGAGAAATCATTTGGAGAACAGCGCCGCTGATCCCAATTTCTGTATAGGAAGCAATCCCAATTAACACAAACCCCATGTGGGCAATTGAAGAGTAAGCCAACCGACGTTTGAGGTTAGTTTGAGCAAAAGCGCAACAAGCACCGTAAACAATATTTACTACACCTAAGATTGCTAAAACTGGTGCAAAAATAACATGGGCATTAGGTAGCATTTCAATGTTGAAGCGAATTAATGCATAACCACCCATCTTCAGCAACACACCAGCCAAAATCATGGAACCAGGTGCAGATGCTTCACCATGTGCATCAGGTAGCCAAGTATGTAGAGGGAAAATTGGTAATTTGACACCAAAGGCAATTAAGAAACCTGCGTAAACTAATAATTCCAAAGCTTGAGAATAATTCTTCATTCCCAGAGTCGCCATATCAAAGCTGACGGTATCTCCAGAGAATGCCATTGCAAAACCAGCTACTAATATAAATATTGATGCAGCAGCAGTGTAGAGAATAAACTTAGTTGCAGCATAGCGGCGGTTTTGTCCACCCCAAATAGAAATCAGCAGGTACACAGGTACCAACTCGATTTCCCACATTAAGAAAAACAATAGTAAATCTTGAGCGACAAACACGCCAAGCTGGGCGCTGTACATCACCAGCATTAATCCATAAAATAAACGCGGCTTGTTGGTTACTTTCCAAGCCGCGAAAACTGCGAGGGTGTTAATTAAGCCGGTCAGTAACACTAAAGGCATTGATAAGCCATCAACTGCTACAGACCAATTCAAACCTAACTGTGGTACCCAAGAATATTTTTCTACTAGTTGGAAACTTGAATTTTGAAAGTCATAGTTATGCCAAAAGGCATAAATCATTAGTGCAAAGTCTGCTAGCGCTACTCCTAAACCATACCAGCGGACTGTTTTACCTTCTTTATCGGGGATAAAGGGGATGGCTATTGATGCCATCAGGGGCAAGAGAATTATGGCTGTCAGCCAAGGAACTTGAATAGGACTCATCACTTATGACAATCGTTTTGCGTTTTTGCTTTTAATTGCAGTATATGAACCAATTTGTACTTTTGTAAACGTAATTTATCCCTATACTAGCAAATCTTTAGATTTTGGTAGAGATAAATACTCATCGGTTTTGCCGTCCACCATTCTAATTGTAAAGTTTTGCAACGTCAATGTGGGGTCAATCTTTCTATTTATTTGATTTAGATATTTATAGAGAATGTGAAAATTCCATAAAAAAGGCGGCTTTGCCACCTTTTTTGGTTATATTCGTGATTATGTCTAAGGCGATATATCTTGTAAAGTAGCCAAATACAGGAAATTGATAAGTATTAATTACTAAGGAGTGTGTACTCGCTTCATTATGAAGCTAGCCGATTCTTCTCTCCAAGGTTTTTGATTCAGAAGTCAACGCGAGTGATGAAGTGTACCAGAAGAAAACAGAAGAACTAGGGGAATAGAGGAGATAATTTTTCAGTTTATATATAGATATAGGAATTAACACGCCTTAAAGGTAAATTTTGCTGACTGTCGCAAGATTTAGATCCCCGACTTTTTCAAAAAGTCGGGGATCTGAAACGCAAGTTTGCTTAAGACAGATGAATGGTAGGGGCACGGCACCTGTAAGATAATTGAATATACCAAAAGATTGTGGATGCCGTGCCCCTACAAAGCATTTATTTTTCGCAAAAATTATTTGAATTGGTATATCTTATTCCACCCTATAAGCATTTCAGCAATCAAATAGGAACCCTAATAGGTATTGTTGAGATTACTTAAAAATCTGGGATTTTATTTCTTGCTCTATGGCATCGCTAATAATCTCCGTGCCCATAGCTGGTTTGTCAAGATTGACTCTCATAAAATTTGTTTTATCATTTGCTGTAAACTTTTTATCATTATCAGAGTCTTTAATAACTTTAATAAATAAAGCATTTTGGCTGGGAACAATTACCCAATTCAGAATTTGAGTATTATTCGGGGTGATTTGCAGCAAATTTTTGCCTGATAAATCAGATAGATAACCTGCGATCGCATCTGCACTGTTAAGTTTTTTATCAGCGTTAGTATCTTGCTCGACGATTCTATATAACCAAAATCGCGTAGGTGTTTTACCTGGTATTTTGGTTTCCAAAAACTCGTAGCTATTAATCAGCGCTTTTTTATTTAATAACAGATGGCTTTCTCCATCTTGTTTATGATAAAAAATAAAATTATACAATTGGTTTTCTCTACCTGAAGAACGCGAAATACTATAATCGCTGTCTTTCTCTAGATATTCTCCGGGGAGAGTTACAGGAATCATTAGATAATCTGATTGCGCTTTAATAATTAAATCGCCATAGGTAATATTTTGTTGTACCTTTTTTTCTTGAGTCGTATTAGCTTGTGTCTGCTCTATTTTTCTATTAGAAGTTGGCACACATGATGCAGCAAGTAGAGTTATAAATATTGCTGTAGTAATTTTCTGCCAACACCTATTAATACTCATTCAAATCTCCCAGCTAGATATTTTTTGTCTATTGTATTCCTAGCGAGAAATTTTCCCTAATTTGACGAAAATTAGCAGTAAAAATCGCCCAAATGCCAGATAAATTGATATATAAAACTCAAAAACCTGGTCATTGGTGACCAGGTTCGCTCGAATTCACTGTTTTCAAATCGTTAACTTTAATAAGTAGGTGGAGAAATCAACAACTAGGGTGGACTTAACAACTAACAACTTCAGCACCTTTTGTTTTTCCGCTTTGGGATTTGGCTTTGCCTTTTGTTTAAAGACTTTACGCCACTTAACTATGAATATGCTGAAACTTGCTTGGGCTGCTGACAGGAGACACCGAGTCATTTGCCCTTTGGGTTTGGTTGTTTGTTATCTGGTGTCTTATGAATATCAAGATATCACTCCTGGCATTAGGAGAAAACTGTTGTTAACTAAAGTTGATGTTTTGTTTAATTCTGCAATACAGATTGAAGTTTGTATACGACTAGGGTTGATATGTAGCGAATCTTTTCTGAGTGAGGTATTAGAAACAGCAGGTGGGCAAAGGGAAAAGGTGAAAGGGGAAAGGGAAAGGGAAAATACCAAACTTTTCCCCTTCTCTTGTTCCCAAATTCTGCAAGCTGAATATGGCTAAGACAGTCATGCTGGGGGCGATCGCGATCATCTACCTTATATATAAGGTAGGGTTACCATTCCCACATGAGTTTACTTTCATCGAGATGATCGGTAACGATGCGCCCAATAGTATCGATTTCCGATATTTCTGCATCTGAAAGTTTGATTTCTCCAGCCACGGCGTTATCTTTTGCTTGTTGGGGATAACGCGCACCTGCGATCGCATTTGTTTGTGGTTGAGCGATTAACCAAGCTAGGGCTAACTGAGCCAAGGTAGCATTATGGCTTTCTGCTATGGGGCGTAGTTTATCTAAAGCTTGTTGAGCGCGTTCAAAGTTTTCACCTTGAAATAGCCTATTTTTAGCACGATTATCGGCTGGGTCAAATTGATGTCCGGGAGAAAATTTACCTGTTAATAATCCTTGGGCTAAAGGTGAATAAGCGAGAATAGAAATCTGATGTTCGACACAATAGGGCATTAACTCTTTTTCTACTGGTCGCCAAAATAGAGAATAGGGAGGTTGTAAACTATCAATTCTGCCATATTGGGTAGCCTCTGCTAATTGCTCGCGAGAAAAATTAGAAACTCCAATGGCGCGAATTTTTCCTTGCTCTTTCAGAGAATTAAGAGCCTTCATTGTCTCTTCAATTGGGACTATTTCCGTATTAAAAGCACCAGATGGCCAATGAATTTGATATAGGTCTATGTAGTCAGTTTTTAAATTTTTTAAAGACCGTTCGCAAGCGGCGATGACTTGGTCATACTTAAGATGGTTTGCAAAAACTTTTGTGGCGTACTCAACTTGCGATCGCACATCTGATAAAGCTTCAGCTACAATGCGTTCAGAGTGTCCATCACCATAGACCTCAGCCGTATCAATTGTGGTAATTCCAGCTTCAAATGCGGCTCGAATAGTTTTAATAGAGTCATCATCTTCAATACCTACCCACATTCTTTTACCAGCTTGCCAAGTACCCATTAAGATAGGTGTGATTTTGACTTCTGATGTTCCGAGAGTTCGCTTTTCCATAGTTCCTAATTCATATCCCTGGATAGTTTCAAACTGTAACGGTATTAGCGTGAAATTAAATCAGAGTTAAAGTAGATATCCATGAACTTGACCACAACTTTTCATGCACTCAAAGAATGGGCAGTTGCTATTGATGCCTTAGAAAATGGCAACACTATTATGTTGCTTCGCAAAGGCGGTATCCATGAACAAAATGGACGTTTTCAAGTTGCTCATCACCAGGTTTTACTCTACCCTACATTTGAGCATCAACAAACTTTTCTACTCAAATCTGAGTATGCTAATCTTGTATGCCCAGTGACATCTGGCTGGCATCCGGAAACGGTTCGCATCGGTAGTTGGGCGGAAATTACCGATATTTTGCCTGTAAGGGATGAGTCAACAGTAAACAAGTTGCTTCCCTTCCATATTTGGAATGAGTATTTTATTAGCGATCGCTTAAAATGGAAAGCTCGTCAGCCTTTGTATATTCTCCTGCTGCGGACTTATAAACTCTCACAAGTACAGGAAATTCCCTATCTTTCTCAATATGGTGGCTGCAAGTCTTGGATTGATTTAGCACAACCAATTGATATCCAAGCAGCAGAACCAGTTTTGTCTGAGTCTAGCTATCAGCAGTTAGTCGGGGAAATTCGTACTATTGTGGGCGATAAATTATATGCCCCATCGTTGTAATCCCCCAATTTTTAATTCCACTTCTGGCAAGTATCCTAGCTGCTAAATTCGCTGTTCCTCTCGGTTGAATTGCAGATGTGGCAAGGATACAGCCAAGTAAAGCTATCTCGTAACTCTGAGCTTGCACAGCTTTAACATTAGCAAATATAAGTAATTCCGACTTGTGTGACTAGAAAAACAAATATGTGAACCATCACTTGTGACTTCAAATAGTAGCTCTTGCTACATACACTAGCAAAAACCGCAAGTACTATTAAAAAAACTTCACCCTATATCAAGGAAGAGTAGAAGACTTGGTTGACTCTGTTACTATGGGCCTGCGGAAAAAGTCCGTTGGGTTAACGGCTTGTGGGTAATTATCTGTTCTCAACCAATAGGAAATTTACAGCTATCGCAATTAAGCAGAAAAATTATCCCAAAGGGTGATGTGGGTATTGACAAAAATCTGCAAATATGCAATATATGCTTAAAGCAAAGGAGTTTACCATGCAAGGACAAATGTGCTGGTTATCTAGTTTAGGTGCTGATGGGGAGAAAATCTTGCATTTGCAAGTTTCACCTAATCAGCCTTGGCGGCCATACAACGCTTGTAGGGAATATGCTGTTCCCGATTATAAAATACCCGGTGGTTCTAAAGGTTGGGCAACTTATCAAAAATTGCTGAAGGCTGGCTGGACTCTTGTACCCAGTGCGCGTGCCAACGAGTTTGTCAATAATTATTCCGATTCAATCATCCAAAATCAATAGTCCACAGTTCATCCTGAAAACTGTGGACTTAAATTTATGAACATTCAATAACCGATAGCGGCACCTTCACCGCGAGGATCGGCTGCTCCCTCTAAATTGCGATCTGTGGTTACTACAATCGCATTAGCATTACCCCAAGGAGTTGTTTCCTTGATGTTATGTCCACGTCGGCGCAACTCTTGTAAAGTCAGAGCATCCAAACCCCAAGGTTCTACTCGCAACTCATCGGGAAGCCACTGGTGATGTATGCGCGGCGCAGAAACGGCTGCACCAGCATCCATGCCATATTCCAACACGTTAAGGATAACTTGTAATACTTGAGTGATGATCGTACTACCACCAGGCGCACCTACAGCCATTTTTAACTGACCATTTTCAGTGACAATTGTAGGTGTCATGCTAGATAACGGCGTTTTGCGAGGTGCGATGGCGTTCGCTTCGTTACCAACTAAGCCAAAAGCATTAGGTACACCAGGTGCAGCAGCAAAATCATCCATCTCATTGTTCAGCACAATTCCTGTTCCAGGTGTCACGACACCTGCACCAAAACCAAGGTTAATTGTAAATGTCAAACTAACGGCATTGTGCTGTGCATCTACAACTGTTAAATGACTAGTTTCTGGCGATTCCGAAAATTTTGGATGACTTCGTTGCGTTAAACCTAATGGTAAAGCCTGACTAAACTGTTGTAGTGTTTTTTGGTCTATCGGCTTGATCTGTGTCGAAGGTTTAGCAACTTCCATGTTAATTTCTTGACGGCGTTTTTTAGCATAGGGGGTGCTAATTAGTTGCTGTACAGGTACTTTCACAAAATCAGGATCGCCTAAATATTGGGAACGATCTGCGTAAGCTATTTTCATTGCCTCTACCATCAGATGTAAAGCATCGGGGTGATGCCAGCCCCAAGATTTTAAATTGCTGTCCCCAATGATGTTTAAAATCTGCAATAGGTGAACTCCTCCCGAAGAAGGTGGTGGCATTGAGCAGATTTTAGCTTGATGAAAATTGCCACAAATGGGAGTCCGCCAAATCGGTTTGTAGGCTTTTAAGTCTGCCAAAGTAATTAAACCACCATTTTTAGCCATATCTGCAGCGATCGCTTGAGCAATATTACCTGTGTAAAAACTTTGGGGATTTTGAGCGATCGCTTCTAGAGTTTTGGCTAAGTCACGCTGCACCAACCTTTCCCCTGGCTGATAATATTCACCATTGCGAGTAAAAATTTCTCGCGCTGCTGGGTTGCTAAGAATTACTTGCTTACGATTTGCCAGAGCTGGCAAAGAACGGTAAGTTAGCAAAGGACTGATGATAAAGCCATCTTTGGCGAGTGCGATCGCAGGTTTTATCACCTCTCGCCAAGGCAGCTTACCATAACGGCGATGCACTTCATACATTCCTGCCACCGTTCCTGGTGTCGCTACTGCCAAATAACCGTTGATACTTGCATTCGGACGCACCTTACCTTGTGCATCTAAGTAAAGATTTCTTGTAGCCTTGATGGGTGCGCGTTCCCGAAAATCCAGCGCTTTCATTTCGCCAGTTTTTTCGGAATGCATCAGCAAAAATCCACCCCCACCAATTCCTGCAGAAAAAGGCTCAACTACAGAAATTGCAAAGGTTGTGGCTACTGCTGCATCAACTGCATTCCCACCTTTGCGTAACATCGAAATCCCTGCATCGCTCGCTAAGGGATGTGCTGATACCACCATCCCTTGTTTACTGCGTAAGGGTATAGTAAAGGCAGCTGATACAACTTGGCTAGGAAGCAGAACGCTCAGAGAAAAGATGGTAAATGCAACGCGCTGCAATTGAGAATTACGCACTTTTATACCATTTAGCTTAATGTGATGCTTTGCAATTTCTCATAAAATGTCTATATTGAAAAGTATCTTTTGTAATATTTGTAGGATGCGTTACGCCGAAGGCTAACGCATCGTCTATAGTTATAACTTCAATCCTAATTTATCCATAAACTTTAACATCTTTTGGATTTGATATTTATCTCCTAAAATCTGATAAATTTTATATGCATAACGGTAATAATAAATAGCTTCTTCAGAATGATGTAGTCTCTGGAGATTATTCCCTAAAGTCAGAGATATTTTGGCTGCTTCTCGATGATTTTTCTGAGCTTGAGCGAGGATAAAAGCAGACTGTAAAAATCCCATCGCTTGAGAGAATCGCGCTGATGAATAATATATATAACCAAGATTAAATAATAGCTGTTGCTGATTTTGCTGATTTCCCATATCTTGCAAAAGATTTACAGATTGCTGATAAGGTGCTAAAGCACAATCCTGTTTCACTAAATGATGATGTGTAACACCAATTGCATTAATACTTAAAGATTCAATATTGTATTCTCTTGCTGGCTCAGATAAATTCATTTTGTTGGACAAATCACTTAATCCGTGCAAAATTACACTGCGGACTCTGGACTCGCCTAGTTCATCAGAAATATTTAGAGAAGTTGTCAAACAATCTATTGCTTGATGATAATCATGCAGTGCTTTATATGCCTGTCCTAGAATGTTAAAGCTAATCATCACCAGGCTTTGATTATCAATAGCTTTCGCTAGCAACAGTGATTTATTACAAAAATTGATTGCTTGGTGCCACTCTTGTAATTGGAGATAAATACCAGCTATATTTCCTAGGGCATCGCCTATAGCTTTGATATCCTCCATTTCTTGAGCAACTAACAAAACTTTCTGTTTATATCTTAGGCATTCTTGGTAATTACCTAGACACTGATAAACATTGGCTAGAGAATCCAAAGCACTTTTCTGGCAAATGCGTTGATTTATTTCGTAACTAATAGCTAACTGATTTTTGAAATGCTCAATTGCTATTTCAAACTGTCCCAAATTTTGGTAACTAGTTCCTAAAGCTGATATTCCGGCGATGTGTAAGACTCTGTTCTCAGTCTCACAAGTAATTTTGACTAATTTTGTAAAATACTTAATCGCATCATAGTCTTGTCGCAGTTGAAAATAACAATTACCTATATTGTATAAAGCTATTTCTTGCCAATCTTTAGCACCCATCCGCTGAGATAAGGCAAGAAGCAGCTTATGATACTCTAAAGCTTGTGCAAAGTTAAATAGTTTTTCGTAAATAGCTGCTAGCTGGCTCAAGCAAGTGAGTTCTTCCTGTAAAGCGTGACTGCGGCGACTAATTGACAGCCTCTCCAAGTAATAAGCAAGCCGCTTACGCAGGAGGTGCATGAGATGTTGTTCATCTTCTCCCAACATATTGAGTAGAAAGTATAGTTTTTAACTTAGGTAAAATTTGACTGTATAAATATCCAGTCAAACATGATTACAGTAATACGTAACATGTTACTGGTAGCATTTGATAAATAGATTTGGTAAAGATTTTCTATTTTTCATATAAACTTTAAATTTTCTTACTCAAGCCTTTAATAGCAAATGCTATTTAAAGTATATATTCAGACAGAAAGGATTACAAGTCCATCGTATTTATACTTAAATAAGTGGCATTTGTTCAGGAAAATACCAGTTTTAAATCACACATTACTTATGACATACAAAGTCTTTAGAAGTTCCATAAGATGGCAAAAAAGCACAAACTGAGACTTTTATTATTGTAGTAATAAAATAGCAATTATCAAATTTATCTACTGAGTCTCTGGGAAATAGATGCTTTTGTGACAGCTACAATTTTTTACTACATACTGAACTATTTTATAGCTAATTTAAGCTAAATAGCTAATTAAGCTGGAAAATAAGCCTTAAGTAACTAAATTAAATTAATGCAAAATATTAGGCATAGGTGCTTAGGCTAGCTTTTAAATTGTTTTTCTTCCAGAAAAGAGGCTGTGTATAGCGACGCTGAGGCATAGCGTTAACGACATATTTTGCAATTTTCAACTTTAATCTGGAGTTTTTTCTTCCAACCTAAGAGAGATGCGGAATCTTAGGGTTGCTTTTTTTAATTAAATATCAAATATAAATACCACCCAAGATCAATTAACTTTTTGCCTGAAATTAGCAAATCATTGAAGAGTTGGCTGGGCTAAAGGGATGATAAATTTTTCAGGCTTCAAAATCAAGAGTTGCTGTTTGATATAAATTGCGATCGCCTGTGAAAGCAAAATTTTACAATTCAGCTTGAGCTAACTGATAACGGGTTCAAACTTCCTCAAAATATTGAAGATTAATGTATCTTGGAGCATATTCCTAATGGATAGATTCAAGCAAATCAAATTAAAATTAAAGTTTTTATTTGGTTCTCTCTTCTATACAAGTTATGCTCCCAAAGCATTTTTGTACACACGTCAACGCAATAGCATAGAGTGTGAGTTTATTAAGCTACCCACAGAACCAGGTTTTGATCAACCAGGAAAATTACTCCGAGCTGAAGCAAAAGCTAGGGGCGCTAACTTCTATTTTGAAATGGCAGAGTTAGAAGTTTGTTTTCTTACGGAAGATTTAGTCAGAATTAACTGGAAACCGGGAATACCCCCGATACCCTACGGAATTCAACACCATGAATGGCCGGAAGTAGCAAACAACTTGGAACAAACAGAGAATAACTACTCTGTTTCCAGTCATGCGCTCAAAGTAATTGCTGAAATAGATGGTAGCCTAAAATTTTGCGATCGCTCTGGGCAAGTTATCCGCGCTACCACCCCAATGCAAAAGCGAAGGCTGGATTCATCAAGCACAACTGCGGACGGAAGAACGCATTTATGGCTTAGGGAAACGGGCTTCAACGCTGAATTTGCGCGCCGCTAAAGATGAACAGCAACAAATTAAAATCTACCGAATGTGGAACTACGATGCGGCGGGAATGTATCCTCCAGGTTCCGATCCCATGTATCTCTGCATTCCGGTATATCTAGGGTTAAATTCTCTTGGTAGCTAAACCTCGTCTATGTTGAAACCCGTAGTTTTTCCTCGTCAGAGTCAAGGTGATTTTTCACCCACAAGCGATCGCTAATTTCAAAGGGGTGAGAATTAATATCTTGTTCAAATAAAAGAACCCGTTCAATCAGTTCTGTAGAAGATTGATAGCATGTATGGTAGGTAACATCTTCACGTAACCACTGCCACAGGTGTTCAACAGGCATAAAATCAGGGCTATAAGCAGGTAAGGGTTCTAGGTTGATTTGTAAAACTGATAATACTTCTTTGACCGCTTGTGCCCTGTGATAAGGAGCACCATCCCTTCAGCAGAGTCATGTCGCGCTCGGGAAATTCAGTCCGAAGATGTTTTAAAACATCAATCGTGTTGAATTAGTCAGCTTTGAGGTAAGGAAAAATCCTAACTTTGGCATAGTTGTAAACATAGATTCCATAGAACGAAACCTTCTCTCTTCCAGGGGAGCTAGAACTAACCCAAAAACGTTCACCTTTGATTGACCAACCATAACCTTCATCACTATCAAGATGAATGTGGGCTTCGTCAATGAAAATTAGTAAATGACCATTATGCAGAGCATCATCCAGTAAGCCTTGAAGTCTTGCTAGAAATTCAGCACGTTTTTTACTATTAGCTTTATTCAAAAGTTTACGTGCTTTTTTCCAAGAAAAACCTAAATTTTTCAGGGTTTTACGCACTGATTCACGGCAACACTTGAGATGAAATTGCTTTTCTATCCAAGTTACTAACCGCTTTAATGTCCACCGTGGCAGTTGTGCTTGATTCTGTTGTCGGTGTTGAGGTGGTATTGCTGCCAATTCTAGGGCTTTGCGGATTTCCGAATCGAGTGCTTTGTCTATCTGTGGTGAAAAAGGGGGGTATAACCACCTGTATGCCGATATTTGAGTGTTTCCGCGCCTGAACGATTATAACGATGTACCCACTCCATTATGGTCTGAGGGTTACGTCCTGTTGAGCGACCTACTTGTGTCGCACTTTTTCCATTACATATCTCATATAGTGCCATTAAACGCTCACGAGTCCTAGCATGTTCTGCTTTTAAGGCTTTTTCTCTTAAGATTGAGGCACTCTCATTCCAGCGATCGCATTCTACTTTGAGCATTTCTGTTTTATTTTTTACCACACCCACATATCTAAAGTAATATGTTTTCTGCAAAAACTCCAGTTTTCAAGATGGATGAGGTTTATATAAGTTAATTGCTGAAATTACTGGCGTAGAAAAGAAACAGCAAACGACTAGGTAAATATTTTAGTAAAAATAAATCGGTACAAGTTCCCGACCGACTACTATACTGGCTTCTTAAGTTATAAGCCTTAGGATTTCTCGTTTGGCTGTTATCTATTACTATCTGATAAAAATCTATCAATATAAATAGCCGTAATTCATCCGCAAGATAGTTAACTATAAATTGAATAGGTCTCTAAAATTTTATTCAAATACGCAGTTTATAGGAAAAAACTATGCTTGGTGTACTTTGGACTGTTGCAGTTGTACTTTTTATCTTTTGGGCTTTAGGATTAGCATTGCATATTGCAGGCAACATAATTCATGTATTGTTACTTTTGGCAATTGCGATCGCAATCTATAATTTCCTAAAATCACGCACCGCTTTTTAGTCATTTAGAGACAATTTATATCGAACCGCAGAGTGCGCTGGGGAAGAGAGATTAACAAAGCGATCGCCTCCTTTGCCCATGAACTTTAGATAGAATCACTATGGTGCTAGTTAAACTTTCCCAGCCTGATGAAAAGCGATCGCTCTTTGACTCCTCAACTCACTGTATCCACTCTGCAATGTCCAGAACTACTCGCACCAGCAGGTAGCTGGGATTGCGCGAAAGCTGCTGTCGAAAATGGGGCTGATGCAATTTATTTCGGTTTGGATCGCTTCAATGCGCGAATGCGGGCGCAAAATTTTACTGAGGCGGATTTACCAGAGTTGATGGCTTTTCTGCACCTGCGGGGTGTGAAGGGTTATGTCACTGTTAATACGCTGATTTTTCCGCAAGAGCTACCAGAGGTAGAGCAATATCTGCGCTCGATTATTGCTGCGGGTGTGGATGCAGTCATTGTGCAAGACGTGGGTATATGTCGTCTTATCCGTCACCTATCACCTGATTTTCCTATCCATGCTTCTACGCAGATGACAATTACCAGTGCGGCTGGGGTAGAATTTGCCCAGTCACTCGGTTGTCAGTTGGTGGTGTTAGCCCGTGAATGTTCCCTCAAGGAAATTAACAAAATTCACCAGCAAATACGCCAAAAAGAAACTTCTTTGCCTTTAGAAGTCTTTGTTCACGGTGCTTTGTGCGTCGCTTATTCCGGTCAATGTTTAACTAGTGAAGCTTTAGGTGGACGTTCTGCCAATCGGGGCGAATGTGCCCAAGCTTGCCGAATGCCCTACGAGTTAATAGCAGATGGGGAAGTAGTTAATTTAGGCGATCGCAAATATCTTCTCAGCCCCCAAGACCTTGCAGGGTTAGAAGTTCTGCCAGATTTGGTGAAGTCGGGAGTAACAAGTCTCAAAATTGAAGGGCGGCTGAAAACTCCAGAGTATGTGGCGAATGTTACCCGCGTTTATCGGCAAGCCTTGGATCGGGTGATGGAGGAATTAACAGCGAATACTCCAAAGGCGCGCAAACCCTCCCATGCTGCTGAAGAACAATACAACTTGGAAATGGCATTTTCTCGCGGTATCTACACAGGCTGGTTTAATGGGATTAACAACCAAGAATTAGTTCATGCGCGGTTTGGCAAAAAACGTGGGGTGTACCTAGGAGAAGTTACCCGCATTCGCAATGAACAGGTAACAATCACCCTAGAAGCACCAGTGAAAGCGGGAGATGGAATTGTTTTCGATGCCGGTCATCCCGAAGCCAAGGAAGAAGGCGGGCGAGTTTATGCAGTAGTACAGAAAGGTAAAGAAGCCGTGCTTACCTTTGGCCGCAGTGACCTCAACTTCCGCCGTGTGCATATAGGCGATCGCGTTTGGAAAACCAGCGATCCAGAACTAGATAAGCAATTACGTCAAAGCTTTGCGGGAGATAACCCCCAATTTCAGCGTCCCATTGACTTAGAAATTTACGGCGAAGTCGATCAACCACTAACTGCGATCGCCCGCGATGGACAAGGTCATGTTGTGCAAGTGGATTCGACAATACCGTTAGTAGAAGCGCACACCAAACCCCTAACTACAGAACGTTTGCACGAACAGTTAGGTCGCTTAGGTAATACCCCCTTCTGTTTAGGAAAACTAACCAATCATCTCAATGGTGCATTAATACTACCTGTAAGTGAGTTAAACCGGATGCGCCGAGAAATGGTGACGCAGCTAGAAGAATTACGCCGTCAACCCAAACGCTGGGAACTCAACGATCATGCTTCTTTACAAAACCTACTCCCCAAATCATCCCCTAAATCCCCCACATCTCCCTCACTTATCGTTTTAGTAAGGAACCTTAAGCAACTCCAAGCCGGACTCCAAGCCGGAATCCAAACACTGTACTGTGAATTTGAAGATCCCCGCTTTTATCGCGAAGCCGTGCAAATGGTAAGGCAAGAGGCAGGGGGCAGGGAGCAGGGAGCAGGGGAGAATATAAAAAATGCCCAATACCCCACCATCTGGGTTGCACCTCCGCGAATTACCAAACCCGGGGAAAATTGGATTTTGCAACAAGTACGGGACTCCCAAGCAGATGGCTATTTGGTGCGGAATTACGATCAACTGCAGTTTTTTACCCAAGACCGTTGTGTTGGAGATTTTTCGCTGAATGTTGCAAACGCCTTAACCGCAGATTATTTTCACCAGCGCTATGGTTTGGAACGCTTAACCGCATCCTATGACCTGAATATTAGCCAACTCGAAGACTTACTTCATAGTTGTCCGCCCCAATGGTTTGAGGTGACAATTCATCAACATATGCCGATGTTTCACATGGAGCATTGCGTATTTTGCGCTTTTCTCTCCCAGGGAACAGATTACACTAACTGTGGCAGACCCTGCGAACAGCATGAAGTGAAATTAAAAGACCGTGTTGGTAGCGAACATGTCCTCAAAGCTGATGTCGGCTGTCGCAATACTGTATTTAACGGCACTGCTCAAACAGGAGCCGAGTACGTACAGCGCTTGATAGATTTGGGATTACGCCACTTCCGGATTGAGTTTGTCAATGAAACCCCAGCGCAGGTGAGTAAAACTATACATTGCTACAGTCAACTGCTTCGGGGAGAGATTACAGGTTCCCAACTCTGGCGGGAGTTGAAGCTGCAAAATCAGCTAGGCGTAACTCGTGGGCCGATGGGAGTTTCTGCACTCAGGTAGGGGACTTCCAAATAAAAAAATATCCCAGTATTTATTGTGGGGTGGACATCTTTTCAGTGGTGTCAACTTAAGCTAAAAGCTATACAGGGCGGACGTTGTACAAAAACCCTCGCCCTCATCCCCTAACCCCTTCTCCCTTGGGAGAAGGGGAATTAAATCTCTTGCTCCCCTCTCCCGGTGGGCTATCCATTACCCGGATCTTTCTCAACATTTACGAGAGTATTCACTCACGCTTTTTATAACCCTGATTCCTTCGTCATCAATTCTCAATAAAAACCTAATTTTAGCGAGAAGACTAAGAGTTAATCTGTCAAGTATGTTTGACACCTCAGTGTTCAAGATGCCCACAAAATAAGCATTTCAAGATTGTAAAGAAAGATGTGACTAATGGATAGCCCGGTGGGAGAGGGGTTGGGGGTGAGGGCAAAAACCTTGCAACAAAGCGGGTTTCGCGTTAAGTTGACACCAATGACATCTTGTCCGCCCAGTTGATATGGCGGGCAAGATACCCGCCCCACAAGATGGAATAACTTATTTCTTGGAAGTCCCTAACTTATTGTTAACTGTCAACTGTTAGCAGTCAGCACTCGAAAATGGGCAAGTTACACCAATAGAAGCCGATAAATTTCATTGACTGCGCTGATGATTACAGAAGATGCTGTTTCGATGTCTGCTTTGGTTGTAAATTTACCAATCCCAATTCTTAACGCACCCTCAATGATATTTTCTGCTAAATTCATCGCTTGTAAAACATGAGAAGGAGCAACAACACCTGATGAACAAGCCGCACCTGTAGATATGGCTAACTGATGGCGAACTCTCGCAATCATGGCACTATTAGGAATGCTAGGGATAGAAATATGCAAATTACCCGATAAACGGTTGTTTAAGTCTCCATTTACCACTAAATCAGGAATTTGCGCTTGGAGTAGCTTTTGCAGATGATCTCGCAAAAGTGCGATCGCAGTTTCATCTACTTCCATCTCCAACTGTCTCAATTTACAAGCTTCCCCTAAGCCAACTATTCCGGGTACATTCAGCGTACCTGATCGCATTCGCTGTTGATGTCCACCACCGTAAATCATCGGTTGCAGATGAACGCCGTTTCTCACCACTAACACACCAACGCCTTTGGGTGCATAAAGTTTATGTCCAGAAATCGCTAGATAAGTAATACCCCAGTCGTGGAAGTTGAGGGGAATTTTCCCGGCTGCTTGGGAAGCATCACATAAAAAAGGGATATTGTAGGAAGATGCGATCGCGCCGATTTTTTCTATGGGGTAAATTGTCCCTACTTCATTGTTCGCCGCCATCACACAAAGTAAGGAAGCACCATCAGTACAGACTTTTTCCAGATGTTCTAAATCAATCTGCGCTTGTTTATTGACTTTTAACCAAATAATTTCCGCCAGTCCTTTGTTAGCTAATGCTTTGCAGGTATCTAAAACGGCTTTGTGTTCGACTGGAGAAACAATTATTTTTACAGGAGTATTTTGTTGTGCAATTTGTCCTTGAATTGCTAAATTAATACTTTCTGTTGCACCAGATGTAAATATAATTTCCTTGGGTGAGGCGTTGATTAATTCTGCTATTTGTTGACGAGCTTGTTTAACTGTTTTTGCTGCTTCGTCTCCATAACCATGATCTACACTATTAGCATTACCAAAAGCCGTAGTCATATAGTACATGAATTTTTGGGCTACTCTCTGGTCAACGGGAGTAGTTGAATGGTAATCGAGGTAAATTATGTTATTTTGTGTAGTCATAGGTTAAGAAACTCTTAACATTAACGTAGCATCATCTCTAGTGCATCGTGCGTGGTTTTAGCGCACCTTACTCCTGAAAACTGTGTTTACTAGGATGAACTAAATTAGGTTCTAGGAGTTTGAGCAGATGAAAAGTTGCACTACCTAATAATTGCTGTAGTGTTTCTTCATCCGCTTTTGATAGTAAATCGTTGAAGTTCAATTAACACCTTTCATTTTTAATTCTTCGATAAACAAGTTATCGTTATTCGTTTTCCATAAATTCATTTTCTTCACTATCATCTTCACTCTCAGTAGAAGTATTATTTTGATTTCCAGACCATGCTATGGGTGATAATAGTGATGCTTTCTGATCTTCAATATTATCACGATATTTTTGTTTCAATTCTCGTACTTTCCATTTTATTTTTAATCCCAGAGAATGACTAATTATTGATACTAACAATTGTCTTTCAGATTGCGTACCCATAATTCTCTGTATTGATGGATTCCAAATAACTCTAACCCAAGGAGATTGATCAATATCCATTGATATATTAGTCATAATTGCTTCGATTGTATCTTCCATCGGTTTTCCTTGAATTAAGGCTAACTTGATTACCTCAGCAATAACAAATTGACCAATAGGACGAGCAAAAACACTTCCTCCTGCTATTGGCTTTCCCGTATTATCTAAAACTAAAATTCCTTCCGAATCCATACGTTTACGAATATCCCCTGGCTTTTTTCTTCCTTTTAAAATAGGTGTAAAACCAGGGCATTTTTCTAGCATTAGTATCCAAAGCTTTTCCAAAAAATTATAATAAGCATCAAGCTCATCATTAGAAGGTCTGAACTGTTTGAAGTTCTTATCAATCTCTAAACCACCTTCATACGCACTCAGCAAAATTTCATTAGTTTCATAAAAAGCCGCTAGCGTTGTAATATAAGGATCATGAGATTTAGCAGGAGATATTTGCTTAGAACCTAGACTAGTTAAAACTAATCCCTTAATAACTTCATTTTCCTTAACTAATCTACGACTAACAATAGCTATGCTATCATCTTCATCAATGGCGATATTCATACCTGATGATGTAGGTTTAGCCCGACGATTAAGTGTGGAAAATAATCTTCTAGTTCGCTCTAAACCTTCCTTTGTTTGCTCATGTTTAAGAATAATTACACTAATTTCTTCTTGAGCAAGGTCTGGATTTTTAGCAATTGCTTCTTGTATTGACTTTAACCTATGCTGACCATCTAAAGCATAGTAGATTTGGCTACCATCAAAACGTAATAATCCAAAACCATAGCTAGATTTATCTCTATCATCTATTAATTGATGTTCAGCTACTCGAACTGGTGAAAATTCTGGATCTCCCCCATAAACAGCTACAACTAACGCTCCATAAAATCGCTGAGATTCATTTAAAAGATAGGGAACCATCTCTTTTTGAACACGATCTTGTATTGCTCTTTGGATTAACTCATCTAAATCTTTATTTGCATGAATTTCTTCTGCAAGTCGGCATTCACGAGAAACTTTACCAAGCTTCATGACCGTTACATAATATTGCCAATCACCCATACGAGCTTTTAATGCTGGAACGTAATCTGCCATTAATTTTCTCCTTTTTAATAAATAATAGTAATTAGTCGAATGCTTTGCCCCATAATTTTTCACGAGAAGGAAATTTTTCATTACAGGGAGGTTTACAGCACATTAAAAGATGTTCTTCTACTGTGTCCACATAAATTCTTGGTAATTCAGACCACCAAAAAAATAGCTGATTACGGTATTTATTTAACATAAATACTAATTTTGAACGTCCCTTGATGTTGTTCTTTTCCCTTAAATAAGATTGAAACCTTTCTGATAAATATCCTGGTGCTGCTTTTCCAATATATAGAGGGATATGAATTGTGTCAGGAAATGGATCACCTAGTTGAATAGAAAAGCAATAAACTCCATGCTTTTCAGGAATCATCTGTTGAGATGCTGAAACAAATTTGCATTTTTCCCATTTCAACATTATTTTTCCCATAACTTTAGGGAAATCCTCAACGTATTGAGGTAGCCATTGAAGATTCAATTCGTACTCTTTCTCAAAATACCCAGAAATAGCATCTTTTTGAGTAGCAAAATCATATAAATCATTAGCCATTTTTGAAGCTTTATGTTTTATAGGAGATAAAATTACACCCTGAGACATAAATTATTGAGCGTATAATTCAAGTAAATAATTTCATAAATTATGGTTTGTATTATATTTACTAGATGAATCAAAATTACAAATGACAAGATAAGCAAGGTAACTCATCGTCCTGTTGATCTAAAATTATTTCTAATGATTCAAATAAAGGACGTTTAGGTGCTGCTTTTTTCTCTTGAGCCATTAACTTCTCATGTTGAGCAATAATTTCATCCTTGCGTTTTAGAAGTTCTAGCAGCGTCTCCCCATCTGTCCAAGTATAGGTTCTACCATCTTTATGATTAGTTTCATACTCAACAGCTTTTTGAAATAAATCAGGATGTTCCTGCGCCAACATTACCCATTCATACTTGCGTTGGAAGAAGCAGAAGAAACACCCAGAACGACTGCGCCAGCGATAATAATCAGGGAGTCCAATTCCACTTTCTTCTAATAGCCGAATAATATCAGCCCTAACTAAACCCTTTTCCTTAAACGGAAACACAGGTTTAATATTAGGTTTAGTGGAGATATAACCATCACGGTTTTCATCAGCACGAATGCCAATGTAACTAATAGCCTCATCATCTCCCACAAAATCCTCTAAAGGCTTAATTTTCATCTTGACGGTACACCACCGCATTTGGGGAGAAGGTAATAAACCATCATGAATAGCTAACCAATGGTCAAAGCCTCGGTTTTCACTAAGATAATGAATTTTAATCCCCAACCGTGCTTTGATGCGGTCAAGATATTCGTAAGTCTCTGGTAATTCTTTATGGGTATCACAAAAAAAATATTCCATCTCTGGAATTTCCTGATGCAGTAATACCGCTAAAGCAGTGCTATCCTTTCCCCCTGAAAGTCCTAATATGTGTCTAACTTTCTGCTTTGCCATGCTAATTCTTTAGTGCTTCTTGGCAAGTATATTAGTAATGCTAATATTTTAGCAAATATGCATTAACAATGTGTAGTGTTTTTGACTTATTTGTAAAAAGTTAAGTAAAATTACTGCTATGATTGCGCTGCTATAAACTATTGCATCACGCTTATATACTTGAGTTCGCTTCAGGAAAAACCATAACTCGGAAAGTGTATAGAAAGCAACATTACTTACTCTTTTAACCGACGCTTCATTTCTAAATATTGCTGGAACTTAGGATCACAAATGCACTGGTCAATAAACTTCTCCAGTTCATCCTTCATTGTACTGTCAATAAATTGACAATACTCCTTAAACACATCCTTCTTCCCCTGTGGAAGATAGAAACCCAGATACTCTTGTCCCTGACGCTTTTCTGTCACACACAACTTTTACACATCATCAAGACTCATCATAAATCGTTAAGTTTCAATATTCCCTTTGTACAGTACGTATTATACGTACTGTACAATAAACATGAAAAACATTAATCCCACCCTGCAATATTAAACAGGTGCGTTATGGCGCAAGAATTTGTGAAATTAGAAGATAACAGCAGCAATCAAGTCCAGGTAAGCAAAGAAAAGATAAAACACCTGCTAGTCGGTAGTCCTAATGTAGTGCAGAGGACTATCAATCTCTTGCATACTATCGGTTATGCAGAAGTAGGCTCTTGGTCTAAACCCGTAAAAGCTGGTAACTTAGGCGAATCTGGCGATGTCTTGAGTGTCTTGATTAGATAGCAAGTTTAAGAAATAGAAGTTTGAATAAGAAGTGCGATCGCCTTTTTTAAAATCCCGCGCGATCGCACTAACTCTTACGCTTCAAAATATTCAAGAGTACATTTGATAGAATATACAGGTCTTCATATCAACAAAGTGATGCGCTGATGTCAGCTAGAGATTTATTTCATGAAGCGGTCAAAAATGCACTTCAAAAAGAAAATTGGATAGTTACCGATGATCCATTAGAAATAGAATTTGAGGAAGTAACGCTTAAAATAGATCTAGGTGCAGAACGGTTGATAGCGGCAGAAAGAGAAGGAGAAAAAATAGCTGTAGAAATCAAAACTTTTGCCAGTAATTCTGCAGTAAGTGACTTTCATACAGCTTTAGGGCAATTCCTAAATTATCAAATTGCACTCGAAGAGAATGAGCCAGAACGTAGATTATATTTAGCAATTCCGGTTGATGCCCATGAAACATTTTTTCAGACAAAGCTTGCTAAAACTGCAGTGCGAAAACATCAATTAAAACTAATAGTATACGAACCAATAATGGAGGTAATTTTGGAATGGAAAAGCTAGAAAATTATCGTCAATATATCCAAAATATTTTAACTCAACACGGCAAATATAAATATAACCATGAAGAAATCGAAAATCAATTAATATTTGATACAATACACGACCATTATCAGTTAATGCGTATAGGTTGGAATGGTTTAAGCCGTGTGTATCACAGTATCATTCATTTTGATATTAAAAATGGCAAAATCTGGATTCAGCAGAATATGACAGATATAGATTTAGCACAGGAACTTTTGGAGATGGGAGTACCAAAGGAAGATATTGTATTCGGTTTGCAACCACCATATAAACGTCCATATACAGGATATGGAGTGGCTTAACAAAAACTTAGACTATTAACTGAATGACACGCTTCATACATGACAAATTTGCTAAAGACTATCTAGAAGAGTTACTCAAAGATTACGGAGAAGTCAAAGCATCAGAAAAAGTCTCAGGAGAGATAAAAGAAATAGATGTTTTCTTTACTCCTGCTAAACAGCAAAACTCTAATTTACAAATCTTGGGTTTACTAGGAAGATTTGCCGAAAATCCCGCAATTATAGAACCATTCCGTAATCCAGCCTCTACCGATGAAATATGCGACTGTATCCTCAAACTATTAGAAGTAAAAGCTTCACTGCGACGAGAAGCTAAAGCCAACAAAACCAAACTTCAAGACTCAGAAATTCCCAAATTGTGGATTCTGACTCCCACAGTATCTGAAACTAGATTATCTAGCTTTGGGACTGTGCAAAAATCAGATTGGTTATCAGGAGTACATTTTCTCCCAGATGCACTACGGACAGCAATTGTCGCCATACATCAACTACCACAAACACCGGAAACATTATGGTTGAGGCTTTTATGTAGAGGAAACGTACAGTCACAAGCGATTATAGAATTGCAAGCGTTACCATTAAATCATCCATACCAAAAGGCCACTCTTGAATTAGTTTATAACTTGCGCGAAAACTTGAGAATCAATCAAGAATTATCAGCAGATGATAGGGAGTTAGTTATGCGATTAGAACCGCTTTATCAAAGAGATAGAGAACAAGCCAAGCAAGAAGGAAAGCAAGAGGGAAGGAGAGAAGGAGAACAAGATTTAATATTACGGTTACTCAATCGCCGGATTGGGGAAATTAATCAATCGTTAATTGATCGCATTCAAGAATTATCGATTGAACAATTAGAAAATCTAGGAGAATCATTACTAGACTTTTCTACCATTGCTGATTTAGAAACTTGGTTAAACCAACAACAGAGATAAATCATTATCAGAAGTCGAACTTAAAATGTAGGGTGTGTTAAAGCAACGGGTAACGCACCCTACTTAATACTTGTTAGCTTTCTTCATCAGGGTTAAGCCAGTTTTCTACTTTTAAATGAGAAACGCGGGAAAATTCACGAACATTGGCTGTCACAAGAGTTAGACTAAGGCTTAAAGAATGAGCAGCAATTAATAAGTCATTACCACTAATCGGTTGACCTTGCTGTTCTAAATCTGTGCGGATTTCTGCGTAATATTGCTCTACGGGATGAGTTAGGGGTAGTATTTCCATACTATCTAAGATGATTTCAAGTTTTTCTATAAGCTTTGGAGAATTCTTTTTTTTTGCCCCAAATCTTAATTCACAAGCTACGATAATACTTGTACAAACTGTATCTTCTCCGACGCTTTTAATTTTGGAAAATATCACTCCTCTAGGGTTTTTAATTAGTTCGGAAATAATGTTTGTATCTAACAAGTATAAATAACTCATTTTTATAAATCGATATCATCTAAGGGTAATAATCCTTCGTCCACATCGGGAAAGTCTTCGTCCAATGGTTCAAGAGTGGAAAGGGTTTCTAAGAGAGATTTTTTTGGAATGGGGGAAATGATGGCGAAGGGGACACCATTTTGGATGATAGTCAGGGTTTCACCTGTTTTTTGGGCTTGGTTAATTAGGTTTTGAACGGTTTCGGGAAGTTCTGCAAGGATAATTTGTTTCATATCAAAATTCAAAATTAAATACAGCCACTCACCACGGTCAAGATTTTGAACCTAACTTTTCCGATGAATTAACAGTAAATTTGAGAGGTTCAGATCCCCGACTTCTTCAAGAAGTCGGGGATCTTGTTTATCCTAACTTTTTCTTGTTCATTTCATCAGTTCGCTTTTCCTCAATCTTCGTCACCCCATCTCCCACATTAGGATTTAAAATCCGTTCACTCAACTTCGCTAAAATCGCTTGGCGTAATTGCTGATCGTCAGGTAATTCCGCCAGAATTTTGTCAACGATTTTTTCAACCTGCGATTCTCTACCATGATCTACCCATACCATTTGATGGATTTCCTGACCATCAGGGCGAGTCATAGTAATTCGTCGCGCTTCAAAACCTTCCCCTTTGGCGGCTACTTCCTTTTGCAAAGCTTCCAGATTTTTAAACCGTCGCACCAAATCCGCTAACTTCATTTCAAATGCAGTCGCATCATCATCTGTCCAAGATTCCGCAGGTTTATCTGCGACAATCATCACCAAAGCTTCTAACCACTGAGAATCACTCTTCGCCTCATCTGAGGCTGCACGAATAAACCGTTTTAGTAAAGGTTCAATACATTTTCCCGCCAAATAATTCGCCCTTACCCGCAAATCTTCCCTGAGTTTTGTTTCCTGGCTTCTCACACCAAAAGCTTCATAAATGAGTTTTTGGCAATCACTTAATAAATGATCGTAAGCTGTATGAATCTCTCTGAGGGCATGAACTAACTTAGTACGTAAAGTTTTCGCAGTCACACCATCATCGCCAGTTTCAATCCCTATTGAGGGTAAATTACAAGCTGCTGGTAAAGCCTTAAACAACAATTCATCTGGTTCAACAGTAGTTTGCAATGCCTTTAAAATTGCTCTAGGTTCATCTGCTAACTTTTTAGTTTGTTGAGTATATTTAGGCAGTTTTTTAACAAATTGATAAAGAGGAGTCACAACTGTTAATAAAGTGGCATTACGCACCTTACCTAATTTTTTAAACTGGGGATTGCGTAAAATCGCTTCTAATTCTTTGAAGACTTCTGCCCTTAATCCCACGACTGCAAAATATTTAACTGCAAATCGTTCAGGATATTTTACTAATAACTCAAAATGTTCCGTTCCCAATACAGGAATAAATGTCCCATCTTGATACAATCCCAAATCATCAGCATGGTGTAACAGTACAGCCGCCAAAATTACCGGAACTGCACCCTGTTTCACACCGAATGGAGGTGTAGCTAAATGCTGATATAGCAAATCAAAGGTTTGGCTTTTTTCTGTGGCTGCTAAACAAAAATCCTCAACTGCTTCCCACAGAGAATTTAACCCGGAATTTTCCGATGGGGGATAAAAATCCCAATATCCCTCTTCCTGACGATGAATCCCTGTTTCTTCTAACAGAGAATAATACATACTGACTTCCGGCCCATAACCTTCTAAGCCTAATTTCTCTTCATTTTGATGTTCCAACATTGCTTGAATCAATTCACGTCTAGCTTTCGCCCCTTGAGAGGTTAAGTCTCGACGGTTAATTAATTCATTCCACAAAATAGGACTGCGATGATAAACGCGATCGCAAATCTCAGACAGCTTACTATTAAAATCGCTAATGTTGTTTAGCTTCTCAACTTTTCCTTGAACCCAACATTGCTGATTTCCCCCAATACTAAAGGACTGATTGAGGGTTTCATCTAAAAATTCTTCCGCTTCTTGCAGGCGATAATTTACCTCTTTACGCGCTACCCCATCAGTTTGTAACTCTTTGGCTGTTTTTTTGATATTACTTAAAGCCACAAACTCCAGGGTACGAATTCGCAAAATATCTAAGTTAGCTGCACTCAAAATCACCAATGGTTTCCCATTGCTAGTTGTGGAAGGAACAGCGGTAGGAAGTTCTTCATCTACCCAATACCCCACAAAACCATCTGCATCTAAGCTATTACAACTTAAATTGCTCAAATCTTGGGATTTATCTAAATAATGGCGTTCAAAATAACGCAAAGTCCCTGTTTGATAACTGTGACGTTGTGCGACTAAAGGCTTAAGAGGACGGTGAATAGATAATAGTTTAACTAAAGGCGATCGCTCTTGTTCTATATATATACTTAACTCACTGTCAACATTAAAATCAGAACCTTGCCAAATTCGTAATTCATCTAACTGACGACGATGAGTAATGAGATTTTGTTTTAACAGTTTATCAATAATTTCCTGCCAATAATTAATCTCTGCTGCTGAGGGAATATTGCACATTGCTAAAGATACTAAAGTTCTTGTCGCCCTCATCGAACCTGTAACTGTAATCAGGTTGAGAACACCAATAGTTTTTAGTACCCTGAGACTATCTTCTTCTAATCGTTTGGCATCATTAATTAAATCTTGAACTTCCACCCATCTTTGCAAATTAGGACGGGAAGCTAAACCCATCCCCGCAGATTCAATAAAATAATCATAAACTTGGTACAATTTCAGACAAGGCCATTCATGGTTTTTCAGAGTGACTGTTTCTAAGAAATTCCGAAACGATAATGGTTCACTACTAGTTAAAAATGTGAACAAAGAACGGTCATTTTGAGCATATTTTTGACAAAGGCTTGGTAACACCAAAGCTGATAAAGGATGTAATGGATAAACTTTTTGGATAATTTGCTCAGTTACTTCTTCATCTGCAAGCATTGATTCTAAATTTTCAAACCATTCCTGAGCGTAATTTTGAGTAGCAATCCTGATATTATCTGCTGCTGTAGAGTCAATTGCTTCACCAATCAAACTCATCATTTGTCCAGATGATTCAGTAAAAGAAATATCTTCAAATCTTCCCTGAATTTTCGCCCATTCATTCTTTTGAATAGTTGCTAATCTTTGACCATATTCTGCAAAAGCCTGGTGTAAAATTCCTAAAATATAAATAGGATTTTTTTTATTTTGTGGTAATTCCGCTAATTGTTGTAAAAGATATAAATCTTCATCACCTTGAGCATGAGCAGCATATTCTAAATTCTTTCCTAATTCGTCAATTACCAGGAAAATTCCACTTTGAGATTCCTCAGCTAATTCCCACACCAAATTAGGAATTTCTCTACTATCAACCTTACCACCCTCATTAATTTCTGCTTCTAAATCTACTAACTGACGCACAGTATTAATTTTGTTTCTTTGGCTAGGAGTCCAAAAACTATTAACTCCTGTTAATAAAGCTCTAATAATGGTATGGCTAATCGGTTCTCTTTGTCCTGTAGCTACAGCCCTAATTAATCCTGTCGGGTGAATTTTTTCCTCAATTAATTGATAAATCTCACTATCTTTCCCCAATTTATTTTCAGCTATTGATAAAGCTTTCAGATGTATTTTACTTTGAGAATTAGCAGCCAGAGAAATTAAATAATGAGCAAAAGCAGATTTACCAGTACCGTAAACACTGGTTAAAGTCCAAGCCCTATTTCCTTCATCAGAATGAAAACTATTTAAAATACGTTTTAGAGAATCAATTGCTCTTTTAGTTAGCACATAACCTTCTAAAGCTTCCACACTATCTAAATCTCTTTCTAAATTAATGGAACGAGAATAGCGACGCTGGAGGCTAAAATAGTGGGATAACTTTTTGTTAGTCATATTTTTACTCATTTTCATTAGGAATTATAATAATTATCTAAAATTTCCCCAGCTACAACATCTGGTTCATTAGGTAATGATAACTGAATGAGTCCAGCAGTATCTTCCAAAACTATCGTATTAAATTCTTTCGCAACTGTTTCAATGGCTGCACATAAAATATTTTCCGTCAGTTTAAATACCATCCCTGGACTACCTTCATCATAAAGTAACTTACGAATAGTAATTGTATTGCTATCCTGATTTGCCCAACTCGCATATTCTAAACAAGTTGCCACTATAATTGATGCTGGCAAGTTAGACTTTGAGCCAATTTTGAACTGATAACTTTTGCCGAAATTGCGAATTAAACCTAATTCATTAAACGGACAATCTATAGAATCTTCAATTGGGGTATTATCTCTAATAAAATCCTGTGCTGAATACATTCGTAAAATACAATTGACATCTTTGATAAAAGAAGAATCAGCAATCGTTTTATTGAAACTTTTAATATAATCTTTTAAACCTGCCAAAATATCTTCTTTGGTAAAATCTAAATCTCGAAAAACATTAAAAATATAATACCAAGCCGCCGCTTCACAAGTAGGCTTTAACAAATTCCAATGTAATAGCCATAAAGATGCCGGATCTTCTAAATAAGAGTCCCAACCATTGTTTCCTAACAGTTTTTCTCCAAATGTTGTTGGTAAGCTATTTTTATCAAGAATTTTGAACGCACTACACCAATAACGAATAGCACGTACCATATTTTTACCAACGCCCAGACGTACAGGTGCATCATCTTGTAAGAAAATACTTGGATCTTTCTGGGCTGCATCGAATCCTTTTTTCAACCAACCAAACCTAGGATGAAAAGTTTCATGATTGGCAAATACTGGATTGACTAAATTTTCCTGCTTTTTTGAGTTCTGAGTCGTTTGGATCACAATCAGATGGTTATAATAAGAACTATTTTATTTATTATGACTCAAAGTAGACACAATTTATTTACTATCATTAAAAATATTTTATTAATATCATTAAAACAGAATATTTTTGCATCAAATGTCAATTCCAAAATGTAAATAAACTGAATCTAAACTTATTAAAAAAATCAACATATATACAAATTAATTAGCAACAAAAATCATGCTATTGCTAAATTCATATCAAAAAAGTATTTAATTTATGAGGTTAATTAGCAATTGCATAAAGACAAAATTAACCGTAATGAAATCATACTTGCTCAACAATATTTTCTCTATTTAGTCAAGTAAGTTTAGTCAGCAAACTTCACCCTAGAGTTTGTTCATAGCCCATGCACTGCTCTAGTTACTCAGCAAAAGTTTTAATTTCTGCTTCCACTATTTAGTAACTACAAGACCTTGTATCTTCACAAGCTTGGTTTAATGTCTCTTATAATTCACCAAAGACACTAATCTGTCAACGCGGACAAATAATTAGTCAATGTAAAACAAAACGAGCGCGGAGGGATTTGAACCCCCGACCCACAGAACCGGAATCTGTTGCTCTATCCACTGAGCCACGCGCCCTTAATCTTTTCGATTATAACACGCCAGGGATAAAATTTGCAGATGAGTTGCGATCGCACTCCTCAAGCTTAAAGATAACTGGCGGGATCTACAGGTGTGCCATTACGCCTTACTTCAAAATGCAGGTGAGGCCCAGTAGATAAACCAGTGGAACCCACAGCCGCGATCGCTTGTCCGCGTTGTACTCCTTGTCCTTCGGAAACGAACAATTCGCTGGTATGACCGTAAAGTGTAGTAATCCCGTTGCTGTGGTCGATAATTACAGCTTTTCCATAACCGCCATACCAGCCAGCAAAAATTACTGTTCCCGAATCAGCCGCACGAATTGTACTACCATAACTAGCGGCAAAGTCTAGCCCAGCGTGAAAGCGACGATAGCCGAGAATTGGGTGTATTCGCCAGCCAAAAGGACTGCTGGTAGGTGCATCGCTGGGATATGCGAACATTCCTGTGCCGCGAATAATCACACTTTTACTGTTACTGTTGGTTTTCGCTTGCGCTTCTGCAATCTTTTGTTGAATGAGAATTTCTATATTTTTGGAATCTTGTTCTAGTTGGTTTTGTGCTGCTTCTAAAGCCAAGCGATCGCTATTTAGGCGTTCAATTAACTCTAATTGTGACTGCGCTTGCGTTTGATAATCAGCTTTTTGTGCTAGTAATTGCAGACGAATCAGGGCAATTTCGTTTTTTTGCTGTTCTACTGCGGTTTTTTGTTGATTAATTGACTTGGCTTGCTGATTAAGTTTTGCCAAAATTTGCCGATCTGCTTGGTAGACCAACTTTAGCTGATGACGACGGCTGATAAAATCACTAATATTTTCACTTTGCAGTAAAATTCCCCATCCCTGGCTAGCAGGCGATCGCTGAAGAAAACGCAATCTTGCAACTGTGGCTACTTGTTGCTCTTCATAGGAAATTTCTGCCACATCTAAATCAGTCTCCAATTCTTGCAAGCGTTGACTAGCTTGGTTTAAGCGCAATTCCGTATCTTGAATGTGGCTATCAGTGGTTTGCAGATTTTGTTGTAACCCATTGAGGCGATTTTTTGCGGCTTCTTGCAGATTAGTTAAGCGATCGCGTTCTTGAACTACATCCTGACGTTGTTGCTGAACTTGTTGCTGCTGCTGCTTGAGGGTGTCAATTGATGGCGTATCAGTTGCATAGATTGGCAAAGCTAGAATGAATGTCAAAAAAATGACACATAAAATCCCAGACAATACCATTTGCCACCAATGCCAAAATCTCTTGTTCATGGTGTGAAATTGCCAAAAGCGATGACTCCAAGCCAACACCATGAGGATGATTTTCAAAATCCGTCCCACCTACTCAAACGTAATCTGTATCAACTTTTTCAGCCAAGTTTTAACACAGACTCATGGTAATGTCATTGGTGTTGAGGAGTAGGAGGTGAGGGGGATGACGAGGATAAGGGTAAAAGGAGACAAGGGGAAATAACCATTACCAATTACCAATTACCAATTACCAATTACCAATTACCAATTACCAAACACCAAACACCAAACACCAAACACCAAACACCAAACACCAAACACCAAATACCAAATACCAAACCCTAAATTAATTTATATGAATACTCGCAAAGCAATTCTTCTAATTACTTTAGTTATGCCTGGTTTAGCAGTGGTGGGGATATCGCTGTATTGGTTTATTTTGGATTATGACGCGCTAGGAAAAGCTGAGAACAATGTAGAAAGGCTAGCAAAAGGTGCAAAAGTTAGTTATGGGCAGTTAGATTACGCCTATCATCGGACTTTAGCGCATCGTATTAATGTATTTGCTGATGGCACATGGGGATTGCTGGGAGGAGTAATTACAGCAATAGGTATACATGGGCTAGCAACTGTTCGAGAGCAAAATGGGAGCAAAGAAAAATCAGTTTTAGATAAATGATGAGTATTGAGTAGCTCACACTCAATATTTGTCGGTTAAAGGGAAAAAGGGGAATGGAAAAAAGGAAAGAAAAAACCTTTAATCCTTAACCTTTCACCTTTTCCCCTTCACCAATTTTGAGTTCAAAATGCTATCCCTTGTAGTATTGAGCCCACGCTTCTTGCTTGCTAAAGTGTGGGAGTTTTTCAGTTATTTACCAAACACAGTACCGAGAGAACGGGCAATGTTTTGTGGTTGCATTGCATCCATCGCGGCTGTGGGTTCGTAGCCACAGTGCATCATGCAATCGGCACATTTGGGATTACCACTGGCGCGGCCGTATTGGCTCCAGTCGGTTTCTTCTAGCAATTCCTTAAAGGTGGCATAATAACCATCACCAAATAGGTAACAGGGTTTTTGCCAACCGAGAACGCTGTAACTAGGACTACCCCAAGGTGTACATTCGTAGTCTTTCTCGCCAGTGAGAAAGTCTAAATATAAGGGGTTGTGATTGAAGTTCCAATTTTTCTTGCCTGCTTTCTGGGGAGCCAAGATTTCCCGGAATAAGGCGTGTGTTTGTTCGCGCTGGAGAAAGTGATTTTGATCTGGTGCTAATTCGTAGCTATAACCAGGAGAAATCATCATCCCATCTGTATTCAGAGTTTCTAGAAACTCAAAGAACTCATGCATTTCTTTGGGGTCAGTACCATCAAAAATGGTGGTGTTAGTTGCAACGCGAAAACCTCTAGCTTTAGCAGCACGAATGGCTTTAACAGCAATATCAAAAACGCCTTTGCGATCAACAGATTTGTCGTGTAACTCGCGCATTCCATCTAAATGAACGCTGAAAGTTAAGTAAGGAGAAGGTTGAAATTTATCGAGGCTTTTTTCTAATAACAAACCATTGGTACACAAGTAAATATATTTCTTGCGTTCCACTAATCCCCGCACAATTTCATCAATTTGGGGATGCATTAGCGGTTCTCCCCCAGGAATTGAAACTACTGGTGCGCCGCATTCTTCCACAGCAGCAAAGCACTGTTCTGGGGTAAGATTTTGCTTTAATATTTCCGGTGGATGCTGGATTTTACCACAACCATTACAAGCTAAGTTACACCGAAAAAGCGGTTCTAACATTAATACTAAAGGAAAGCGTTTGCGTCCTTTCAAGCGTTGCGTAACTAGATATTTCCCAATATCTATAGCTTGTTGTAAATTAATCGCCATTACTTCTGTTCACTCCTCTGTTGGTTAAAACACCACTAATAACAATTTGGTAATTGGTAATTGGTAATTGGTAATTACGGAAATTCTAGAACATTTATTTGACCCTCCGAATTTTAGATTTTAAATTTGGGACTTCGTTGTGAGCGCTCAGTCGAACGATTTTGTATTGTTTTTGGTGCAAGCACAGCCTTGGGTGGAACAAATATCAAATTGTCGATCTAAAATCCAAAATCCAAAATCCAAAATCCAAAGTCCAAAATCCAAAATCCAAAATCCAAAATCTAAAATTGTTTGACGTAGCCTTTACTCACAAACCAATCGACAGCATCTTTGAGGGCTGTGGTGAGGGAAGATTGGGGTAAGCCTAATTCTCTGACTGCTTTTGATGCATCGTAGTACATGGGTTGTTGTGCCATGCGTACACCATCTAAGGGGACTGAGGGCGATTTACCGAATGGTGCGAGAATTTTTTCATCTATCCAAGCAGCAGTTAGGGGTAGCCAAGCAGGTACAGCCTTTTGCGGGGCTTTTAAACCTGTGATTTGGGCGAGTTGTTCTAAAAGTTGCTTCAGGGTAAGATTTTGATGAGCTAAGATATAGCGATCGCCTGATTTACCTTGCGTTAATGCTAGTAAATGACCTTTGGCTACATCTCGCACATCAATAAAATTCAAGCCAGTATCCATGTAAAAGGGCATTTGCTGCCGCAAAAACCGCAGGATAATATCCCCTGTGGGGGTAGGTTTAATATCCAAGGGCCCAATTGGGCTACTAGGATTGACCACAACGATTTCCTGACCTGTACTAGCTGCTTGCATTGCTACCTGTTCCGCCAGAAATTTTGACTTTTTGTAGTGACCAACCAATTTCTCTAAGGGACTCTGATGAGTTTCATCTACGACTTTACCAGATTCCCCGACCCCAATTGCGGCTACGGAACTGGTATATACAGTGCGTTCAATTCCAGCTTGTTGGGCTGCGGCTAAAACGTTGCGCGTACCTTGGACATTGTGGCGGTAAAGTAACTCTTGGTCTGTTTGCCAAAGGGAATAATGGGCTGCAACATGAAACAAATATTGACAACCCTGCATTTTCTCTGCCAAATCTCCATCATTGAGATCGCCCTTGACAATTTCTACCTCTAGCCCTTGGAGGTTTTGCAGGTTGCTGCTAGGGCGTACCAGTGCTTTGACTGTATATCCTTCTTGCAGCAGCAACCTCACCAAATGGGCACCAATAAAACCAGTACCCCCGGTTACAAAAACCTGCATTAATTATTACCTCGCTTTTTGAACCGAGGAAACCAATCATCTAAGATGACGTAGACCACAGGCACAACAATTAAACTCAGGACAGTGGAACTTACTAAACCACCTGCGATCGCAACAGCCATAGGCGATCGCAATTCTGAACCTGCTCCCAACCCCAAGGCAATAGGTACCATGCCTAAAATTGTCGCCGCAGTGGTCATCATAATTGGTCTGAGGCGCACTGGCCCGGCTTTGAGAATGGCTTCTTTCCGTTCTAGCCCTGATTTCCGCAATTGATTGATGTAATCAACAATCAAGATGGCATTTTTATTGGCGATACCCAACAAAAATACAAAGCCGATCAGGGAAATCATGCCGAAGTCGCTCTTAGTAATTAACAGCGCCAACATTGCCCCTACTATAGCTAAGGGTAAAGAAACGCCAATTACTAAGGGGTCTACCCAGCCTTTAAACAGCCAAATTAGTACTACCACAATACACAGTGCTGATAAAGCTAAGGTAGTGCCAAAGCTGCCAAACACTTCTCCTAAACGGGCAGAGTCTCCGCCTAAGTCTAAGGAAACACCTTTTGGTAACACTGCTTTAGCTTCTGCTACAACTTTATCAGTAGCATCACCTAAAGACATATCCTTGCCCAGGTTGGCGCTAATATAAGCCACACGCTGGTTATTTAAACGCTCAATTTGAAAAATCTGATCGCTTTGATTGTTATCACCTGTAACACTGACATCAGCGAATCCCGGTAATTTTACTAAACGGTCTTTTATATCCTTAGCTGCCTTACCCAGGGCTTTGAGGTCATTCCCACGTAACGCCAACTGCAAAGGTTTTTGCCCGCCAGTATCCACAAATTGAATATCTTCCACACTGGTAGTTACCCCAGGCAGATTCGGCAAAGAGGAACGAAATTGATCCTGGAGTTCTGCAGTGGTGATTTTGCGGTCGTCCTTCAGTTTTACATACAGCGTGCCTTTATTCGGCTCACCCTCCCGAGAACCCACGGTAGTAAATACAGTTGCCACAGCAGGCGATTTTCTCACCACCTCTTCCAACTTCCTCGCAACTTGCAAAGAATCGTCTAAGGGGTTGGGGATTGGGGACTGGGAATTGGGGATTGGGGACTGGGAATTGGGGACTGGGAATTGGGGATTTATATT
>NZ_CAWNJS010000001.1:3453501-3651432 GCF_963874875.1 Tolypothrix tenuis PCC 7101 | reverse complement strand
ATTCCCCCCTGCTCCCTGCCCCCTGCCCCCTGCTCCCTGCTCCCTGCCCCCTGCCTCTTGTCCCCCTGCCTCCTGCGCTGCTCTCAAATGCTCAGGTAAACTCAACAATGGGGCGGTGTAGGTAATGTTAAATTCGCCGCGATCGAGTTTGGGAATAAAGCCTTTGGGAATCATGGGAATGATGGCGATACCCCCAATGAAGCTGATTAAAGCTAACCCCATGACAATTCGCTTGTGATCTAATGACCAACTCAGCAAATCGCGGTAACTTTGAGCAAAGCGAATCCATAGATGAGATTCGCGGCGACGGGAACGGGAAGAGGGGGGTTTGAGCCAATAAATTGATAGTACAGGCGATAAGGTTCTGGCGACTAGCAATGAAGCTAGCATGGCAGCAGAAACCGTAATTCCAAATGGCTTGAAAAACTGACCAATAACTCCCCCCATCAACCCAATTGGCAGAAATACTGCTACGGCGGTGAAGGTGGCGGCGGTAACTGTCAGCCCAATTTCATTGGTAGCAGCAAGTGCAGCTTGACGGGGAGTTTCGCCGTCTTCGACGTGCCGCATGATGTTTTCCACATCCACGATCGCATCATCGACAATACTACCAATGACCAAAGCTAAGGCTAACAGGGTGATGGTTTCTAAGTTGAAGCCAAAAAACGCCATGACGATGAATGTCGCCAACAAAGATGTGGGAATTGCCAGAGCGGAAATTAAGGTGGCTTGCCAGTTCCATAAAAACGGAAAAATCACCACTACCGACAAGACTATGGCTTCAATCAAAGCATCGATTGTGGAATGGGTGGCGTTGCGGATATACTCAGCCTGAGTCGCAGCTAAGGTGAGTGTGACATCTTTGAGGGAAGTCCGCAGCTTTTGGACTTCTTTCTCAACTCGGCTCACCACTTCTAATGTATTGGCGGTGCCTTTTTTGATGACCTGAAATGCTAAAGCATCTTTACCATTAAAGTTAACTAAAGTAGCCCCACCTGTTGGTAAAGCCCCTGCATTTGCTGATAACTGGGGAGGTGATGTATGAGCAGTACCCAATAGTGCTACTTTTAACACCCCTGGCACTTTAGCGATCGCGGGAACTATTTGGTCTTTTGCCAATTTCGTCAAATCCGTAAGATTCCCTGAGGGACTCTCGATGGCGTAACTAATGGCAGCTGACTCATTCAAGTTCAGCGGAATAATTTTGTAATTTGCTCCCTGAGTCAGGGTTAACTTTTTCAGCGCCTTTTCAACTTGGCGAGTTGAATTGTCGAGGTTTGTACCAACCACAAAAGACAAACTCACAGCAGTTTGCCCTGGATAAGTCGATGAGCGGATATCCTCAAGTCCTTCCAGAGATTGCAAACCCTTTTCTATTGGTTGAGTTAGTTTTGTCTCCGTATCCAGAGCCATTTCTATAGGGGCGGTAGCATTTACCACCACGACAGGAAAGGTAATATCTGGAAACAAAGCATACTTGAGGGAGCTGAAAGCTAATAGCCCGGCTACCGTCACAGCAATCCAAAAACCTACCGTCAACCACGAAAATTCAATCGCCAATCTAGAAATATTAAAGCGCTCTCGTGCGGATTTTGAGCTAATAGGCTTGACCATCTTGGAAAATCATCGTGCGGGTGACACAATTATTAGTCATGCTACAGTACAACACCCAAAGTTTGCGAGTTATATCTATAGCCAGACAGCAATATTGCTTAATTTCACCATCCTGAAATAGTGAATTATTAAATACATCAGGGAATTTCAGATATGAAACTTGGCTCTATTGAACATAAAGAACTATTCTGCCGCAGTTTTTTAGATACTCACTTGGAGTATGAGCCTGAGCATCTCCCTTGGCCCGATTTAAATGATACAGATTTGGCGCGCCTGCGAGGGATTCCTTTTTGGGAGAAAGCCCTAGATATTGAAAGAGAAGCTGGTGTCATGGTGAGCAGTTATGCTGCCACTGTCACCGATCCTTTATTGCATGAAGCGATCGCTCTCCAAGGAAAAGAAGAATCGCGTCACGCCCGTTTAATTAAAAAACTCATTGATCGCTATGGCATTGAAATGCCAGAACGCCCCCCAGTTGAGATATCAGCAAATATTGAGCCAGCCTTCATAACCTTTGGTTTTGAAGAATGTCTAGATTCCTTCTTCGCCTTTGGGCTATTTGGTATTGCCCGTAACGCTAAAGTCTTCCCTGAAGCACTCTTCACAATTTTCGATCCAATTTTAGACGAAGAAGCACGTCATATTGTGTTTTTTGTCAACTGGTTTACCTATATCCAAATTCAACGCCATCAAGGTTTTTTGCCACTGCGAACCACAAAAACAGGCTGGTATTATGGCAAAGCACTCAGTAATTTAATTACTGCCTTTGGCGATGCCGATCCCAGTGGTACTGGTTTCACCGCTACCGGGGCTAGTACTTTCACCGACGACCTCACCTTAGAAAAGTTTCTGAGTGTATGTATCCAAGAAAATCACCTGCGTATGAGTAAGTATGATTCCCGATTGCTCAAGCCAGAATTAATGCCCAAGCTAGCTAGGATGGCATTACGCACTTTGCAATTCATTCCCCGCAAACAGGTTGAGGGGACTGGAGATTGGGGATTGGGGACTGGGGAATAGGGATGAGGAAGCAGAGGAAGCAGAGGCGAAATCTTCATTACCAATTACCAATTAGCTATTACCAAAAACCCAATGCCCAATGCCCAATACCCAATGCCCAATATAATTCTTGTCCCCCAAGGTGCAGAGTTTAAAGCTGTAATAAAAGGCTTTAAAACTAAAAAAACTATTAGTAGTACGGCGCTGACGGTTACGCCTATACCTGTGGGGATGAAAGCTTTAACTACATATTTGCATCAATTGCAAGCTAATAGTACAGTTTTCAATTATTCAGAAGTGAGAGTGCTAATTATGGGTGTGTGTGGCAGTTTATCGCCCCACTACCCTGTAGGCAAAATTGTGCTGTATGAGAACTGTACTTATCAAGGGAAAGTACAAGAGTGCGATCGCGCTTTCACTTCTCAATTACACTCAGCACTCAGCACTCACAACTCAGCAATATCTTTAGTCAAAGGACTAACAAGCGATCGCGTCATTTGTAAGGCTACAGAAAAACGCCATCTTGCAGATATTTCAGGTGCAGATGTTGTAGATATGGAAGGATATGCGGCGTTAGAGTTTTTCAATCTGTTGGGCATTTCTGTAGCTATGTTGCGTGTAGTCAGCGACGACTGTCAACATGATATCCCTAACCTCACATCAGCAATTAGTGCTGATGGTTCGCTAAAACCCTTACCTTTAGCAATTACATTACTCCGACAGCCTATTGCTGCTAGTAATTTAATTCGTGGTTCTTTAAAAGCATTAAAAGTTTTAGAACAAATTCCAGCATTATTATATGCTGCTTAATATTGGCTTTTTTGTGGATTTTTATGCCAATTTTTCAATATTAAGTAGAGTGTTGCAATTCTTTTTATGACTTGTTCAGCAAACTCTATTTATACCAATTCACGAGAATCCTGAGATAGATTATTTTCCGTAGGTATTTAGCATTGCTAAATCCTCTAACCACGTATTTTAATCATTATTAAAGCGCAATAGTATGAGCTACAAAGCATAATAAAAGACGGGTATTATCCCGTCCAGATAGCTTGAAAGCGGTAATACACCTTGTACTCTGGAAAAATACACAAATAAGTTTAATAGGTCGTCAGGATTAGTAGATGGCAAACAACAATAAAGTTCATTGCTCCTATTTATGATGTTGCAACCTGGGTCAATCCTCAATGTATTTGACAATAACATGGCTAAAATTGCAAAAGTTGCCAAAATGCCGAATTTTTGCCATAAAAAAACAGGTCGCCACCTGTCTTTAGAATAATATGTGAAAACATCTTGGTAATAAACCTCGTCTAACTTGAAAACCGTAGTTTTTCCTCATCAGGGTCAAGATGATTTTTCACCCACAAGCGATCGCTAATTTCAAAGGAATTGGAATTGATATCTTGTTCAAAGACATGAACTCGTTCAATTAGTTCAGTAGCGGATTGATAGCAGATGTGATAAGTAACATCTTCACGTAACCATTGCCATAAGTGTTCAACAGGCATAAAGTCAGGACTATAAGCAGGCAAGGGTTCCAAGTTGATTTGTAAAACCTCCAACGCTTCTTTTACAGCTTGTGCCCGATGATAAGGAGCACCATCCCAAATTAAAGTGATGTCGCGCTCGCTAAATTCAGTTCTCAAATGCTTTAAAACATCAATCGTATTGAATTGGTCAGCCTTGAGGTAAGGAAAAATCTTGACTTTGGCATAGTTGTAAACATAGACTCCATAGAACGAAACTTTTTCTCTTCGGTGGAGAGCTAGAACTAACCCAAAAACGCTCACCTTTGATTGACCAACCATAACCTTCATCGCTATCAAGATGAATGTGGGCTTCGTCGATGAAAATCAGTAAATGACCATTATGGAGAGCATCATCCAGTAAGTTTTGAAGTTTTGCCAGAAATTCAGCACGTTTTTTACTATTAGCTTTATTCAAGAGTTTACGTGCTTTTTTCCACGAAAAACCTAAATTTTTCAGAGTTTTACGCACTGATTCACGGCAACACTTAAGATTAAATTCCTTCTCAATCCAAGTAACTAACCGCTTTAATGTCCAACGGGGCGGTTGTGCTTGATTGTGTTGTCTATGTTGAGGTGGTATTGCTGCCAATTCTAGGGCTTTACGAATTTCGCTATCGACTGCAAAGTTTATATCTGGTGAAAAAGGGGGGGATAACCGCCTGTATGCTGATATTTTAGTGTTTCCACACCTGAACGATTATAACGATGCACCCACTCCATTACTGTCTGAGGATTGCGTCCTGTTTCTCGACCTACTTGTGTCGCACTTTTTCCATTACATATCTCATACAGTGCCATTAAACGCTCACGAGTCCTAGCATGATCTGCTCTTAAGGCTTCTTCTCTTAAGATTGAGGCACTCTGGTTCCAGCGATCGCATTCTACTTTTAGCATTCCTGTTTGATTTTCTACCACACCACCTATCCACAGTAATATGTTTTCTGCGAAAACTCCAGTTTTCAAGATGGATGAGGTTTATTTAGAATTGTAGCTATTTCTCCAGGCTAGCATAAGTTAGTTCTGACGGTAGATATGATAGCCAAGCTTGAGGTGTTAGATTTAACTCAACAAAGGTTAAAACAAAAAGTTTTTTATCGACTTACAAACCATGAACATTCTTGCTTGGATTGTTTTAGGACTCATTGCTGGCGCTATCGCTAAAGCTATCTACCCAGGTCATCAAGGCGGCGGTATTTTAGGAACAATTTTACTAGGCATTATAGGTGCATTTGTTGGTGGTAGCTTAGGAGTATTCTTCAGTACGGGAACTCTGGCATTAGCCGCACCAACTCTCAGCATTACAGGTGTTATAGTAGCTGTTCTGGGCGCAATTGTTGCAGTTTTCTTGTGGAACTTACTAACTCGCCGCAGCGCTTTGTAAATGTAAAATACCTGTCAATTTTTTAGTAACCCCAGGGAATTTCAGTTTATTATTTTTATCCCTGAATTTAATAAATTCAAAACGCCAGCTTGTCATCAGGCTGGCGTTTTATATTGATAAGACTCATATTTAATGTTTAAAATTCACGTAGGAGAGGCAAAAAGCGGTGTGGATGTTCCTCCCGCTTTATTGCCGTTGTGTTGTCGCGTAGCGCAACGCACCAAGCAAAGTCTAGAATGTGGTGTTTTACTGTTCTCTGTTCCTTCTCCTATGAAATATTGGCGTGAAATTATAGCTGTAACTCAACGCATACTAATTGAACTGTTGCGCCGCAGACGCAGCTTAATTTTTTGGAGTATATTCCCGATTTCAGTATTAATTCTCAGCGGATTTATTTTAGCAGAACGGGCACAACTCCCCATCAATACTGCTTTTGAATATGCTGCACCCTCAACTTTGGTAGGTGCAGCAATGTTTTTTAGCTGTTTGGGTGGAACTGTCGCCACTGTTGTTGCAGAAAGAGAACAGAAAACCCTCAAACGGCTTTTTTTGGCTCCATTAAGTGGGATTTCCTACTTTTTGGGAATTTTTCTGGCCCATAGTTGCATTGGTATCGGTCAGGCAATATTAATTTATACTATTGCGGCTTTTTGGGGTGCTAGTTTTAAAGGCTCTATTTTATTAGGATTAATTATTATCTTATTAACTATCATTGCCTATGTGGGTTTAGGTTTTATTTTAGGTACACAATTAGCACGTCGTATTGAAGATGTTAACTCTTTAGTAGCAGCTTTTGGAGTACCTTTGTTAATCCTTGGTGGAGCCTTTTTACCAGCAGCTTTATTTCCTCCGACTTTAATTAATATCGCTCAATTTAATCCTATTTATCACATGAATGAAGCCCTCGTAGGAGTTTCATCTAAGGGTGAAGGAATCAGTGATATAGGCTCACACTTTTGGTTTTTATTGGTTTTTGCTATGATTATGTTTGTTGGTGGCTGGCTATCTTATCGGCGGATGCTGATAGTAGAAAGGCGATTATAAAAAATAAAAATGCTAACTATTAAAAATTTAAATAAATCTTATGGTAGAAACCAAGTTCTCCAGAATTTAAATTTGCATATTGAGCCAGGAGAAGTTTACGGTTTAATAGGTGCCAATGGAGCAGGTAAAACCACAACAATCAATATTATTTGTAATTTATTGAATGCAGACAGTGGTGATATTACCATTAATAATCAGCCTATTTCCGCCGCTACTAAAAGAATAATTGGTGTTGCACCTCAAGAAAATTTACTCTACAAAACCCTATCTTGTGAAGAAAATCTCCAGTTTTTTGGTGATATTTACGGTTTAAACCGCCAAACTCGTCAGCAAAGAATTAGAGAAACTCTGTTAGCTGTCAATTTACTAGATAAAGCAAAACATCCTGTAGAGACACTCAGCGGGGGAATGCAAAGGCGATTAAATATTGCAGTCGCTTTAGTACATCAACCACAGCTAGTAATTCTAGATGAACCGACTACAGGCTTAGATATTGAATCCAGATATGAAGTTTGGGAATTAATCCGCCAACTCAAAAATCAAGGAATTACAGTTTTGCTCACAACTCATTTATTAGATGAGGCAGAGCGTCTTTGCCAGAGAATTGGAATTATGAAAAATGGTCAAATTCTGGCTGAGGGTAGTTTAGCAGAATTACGTACATTGATTCCAGCCCAAGAAATTGTGTTAATGCAGACTGAGTTTGAAGCACAAGCGATCGCACGCGCCGAAAAATATGGTTTCACGCATCGGCGTTATGGTAACGATTTGGCCTTTTGGTTACCTGAACCTTTGGAATTAAAGGAAATTATTGCACGCTTCGAGGGGATAGCCATTGATTCTATAGCCCGTCAGCCTGTACGTTTAGAGAATATTTATTTGGAACTGATGCACCACAATTAACAATATCTCAGGCTGAGGTAGAAGAATTATCGTTTTAATTATCAGTATGTCAGTAAAGCGGTAATCTATGTGAATATGATGTATAATGATACGTTACTCTACATCAATATTTGTTTAAGCAAAGAGTTGCGATCGCAACCAACATTTTTGGCAACCTAAATACTGAAAACATCACTAACTCCTCGCTTTGGGATATTCTACTAATTTTTATTCACTCTTACATAGTTATTCTCTAATTTGCTCTCAATAGCCTATAAATATGCAATTTAGTGATAAAAATTTCAGATTATTTTTTTATAAAGGTTGCATAAAGAACACAAATTGTGTAACATCGTCTAAGTAAATTTGGCTGGAAAAAAGAAAATAGATAAAGTTACTTCGGTAACTGAAATCTACGTAATTTTATCATAGCGATAAAAGTTTGGGTGAAGTTATAAAATGTGCATAAAGCTAATCCTGTTGAATCAACTAAATCAACACAAGGATGAATTGCTGCATCTGTAAATCAGGGAAAATTGGTGATGTTAGCAAATTTTAAGTAAATATGAGCTAAATATTTCCAACTATTTGGAGTTCAAAATTTAGCTCGAAGATATCTACAAAACAGGGTGCTCTGAATCCCATCGTTTGAAACGATGAATCGACTTTTGATAAATCACAACTAAGCTGTGATTTTCTCAAAATAGTCGATGACAAACCGTTGTTCTATAAGGGAATTCAAAGCATGGCTATTATTAATGTAACTTCAGCTGCCGATAACGGAGCAGGTTCTTTACGAGCTGCGATCGCCTCTGCACAAGCAGGTGACACTATCAAGTTTGCCTCTACTCTTGCTAACAAAACAATTACACTCACAAGTGGGCAACTTAACATTACAAAGAATTTGACAATTGATGGTGCAGGCGCAGCAAATTTAAAAATTAGCGGCAATAATGCCACACGAATATTTGAAGTAGGCAGACATATCGATGCTACGCTGCGGAACCTCAGCATTTCCAACGGTTACTCAACCGAAAGAGGTGGGGCTGTTAAAGTTGTTGACTATGGCAGCATAACAGTTGATAACTGTAAATTTAACTACAATCGCGGTGGTGAAGGCGGAGCCATCAATATCGGCTATAGCGGTAAAGGCGTAGTCACTAACAGCAGCTTTGACAGCAATGATGGTACTTTAACGAAATCTGGCTTTAGTGCTGGAGCGATCGCCACAAGAGGTTCTGGCGATCTAACTGTTCAAGCTTGTAAATTCACCAATAACAAAGGTGTTAATGGTGGTGCAATTTATAGCCTCTTAGGGAAATTAACTGTAGACAAATCACTCTTCCAAAATAACAGTTCAGCTGGTGATATTGGCGGTGGTGCAGTCTTTACTGATGGAGGCGACCCAGTCGGGCCAGGTACTCCTGTGGGTGGTGCCATTACCATTCGGAATAGTCGATTTGAAGGCAATAAAACTAAAGGAGAAGGCGGCGCACTCTTCCTCTATAGTTACGGTGCAGACAAGATGCTTTTGGAAAACTGCACAGTTATAGGTAACACAGCCAGCTGGGGTAGTAAAGGTGTTGCTCGCGGAGGCGCGTTAAGAGCAAATAATAATCTGACAGTGCGTAATGTTACATTTGCCAATAATTCATCAGACCAACAAGGAGGAGCTGTATGGTTAGATGGTGGCGGAAAGAAAGATTTTATTAATAGCACCTTTTCTGGGAATAAAGTAACCAATGATGCTGGTGGCGCACTGTTTGTCAATACCGATAAAACTGCCCCTGTCAATATTACGAATTCCACTATTGTGAATAACTTCGCCGGACGCGCTTGTGGGGCAGTTTGGATTGGCGATCCATCTGCTGCTGTCACCCTCACTAATTCCATAGTTGCTAACAATAATGCTGGTGATGCATCACAAAAACAAGTAGGCTATCAACTACAAGATGGCGGTGGAAACATTGAATTTCCAGCACCTCAACAAGGTCGTCGCGTTGTTTCAGGTAGTCGGATAGTTGACCCTCTTGTTGGCACCTTACAAAATATCGCAGGTATGCTAGTTCATCCTCTTCTAGCTGGTAGCCCCGCTATTAATACTGGTAAAGTAGGTGCTGGTATACCCACCATTGACGCACGAGGGATGGCGCGAGATAGCAAAGTAGATGTTGGCGCTTTCGAGATATCTAGCCAGTTAAATGCAACTGCGATGAACACCACTATGTCTGGGCCTAATCTCATGCGTGGGACTAGAGGCGCTGACACTCTCCAAGGTGTTACAACTAGCAACATTCTCCAAGGGGGTGATGGTAACGATATCCTTAAAGGAGGTGATGGTAACGATATTCTCCAAGCTGGTGAAGGTGATGATATTTTGATTGGTGGTAAAGGTAGCGATATCTTACATGGCTCAGGAGGTAAAGACAGATTTGTCTATCAAAATATTGCAGAAAAAGGCGATTGGATTCAATATTTTGATACTGGAGCAGATACAATTGACCTCAACAAAATTATTGAAGGCACCAATTTTAAAAGTTCTAATCCTTTCAGTAGTTATGTGAAAAAAGAACAAATTGGTTCTAATACGGTTGTGAGTGTTAATGCAGGTGGTGATAGCACTCCCAATCAATTCCAGAAATTGTTGACACTGGGTAACGTTTCCAGCAATAATCTGACCACAAAGAATTTCATTTTCTAGAACCAAATTGTAAATTTAGCAAGTTAAGTGAATCTCACTTTCTTTGAAAGTGGAACTAACTGCCAAATTTCTGCCAACAATCAAGAACAGGAAACATAATAGATATAGGCACAATATTGTTGTGTCTATATCTATGTTCTTTATCTACTTGAAAAAGCTGTAGATGTAGGGTTATATCAATTCCAGCTAATTACTTACGATATTGTTGATAATTGGTAATTGGTAATTGTTAATAGGACTCATATTTGATTTTCAATATACAAGGGTGTGTTACGGCAGCAAAAATCTTTGCAACCCCACGTATATCTAGGTTCTGCCGTAACGCACCTTTACCAAAACGGTAGGTCAATCATTTTCTCTCCATCTATGTGTAAGACAAATCATCCTGTAAATATGCAACGCTACCACAGGTATCCATCTAGAATATCAGCCCTATATCGATATATTTAAAATCAGCTATTCCACGCATAATAGAATAACGCTACAATACTACGCAAAAAATATCCCTAAACTCCACCAAATCTACCTATGCAATGGACACCCAATCAATCACTGTACTACACAAGACTGCGTGACTTACTCGCCGCAGGGGAGTGGAAAGAAGCGGATCAAGAAACAGGGCGAGTAATGCTAGCTGTAGCTGGGAGAGAAAATGAAGGCTTGCTTGATGATGAACATATTGATAACTTTCCTTGCGAAGACCTCCGCACGATAGACCAGTTATGGGTAAAATACAGCAATGGGCGCTTTGGCTTTTCTGTGCAAAAGCGGATTTATCAAAGTCTGGGTGGAACTAGAGAATATAACGAGAAAATTTGGGATGCTTTCGGTGAAACAGTAGGCTGGAAGAACGAGCAAGAGTGGATGTACTACAACGACATGACGTTTGACCTCACAGCACCTGTAGCCCAACTCCCTTTATGGTTTGGGGTGGGGTGGGGGTCGGTCGGTTTGGGGGTTGTGGAATGGGGGGTGGGTTGGGCGTGGTCTCTTCTCTCGCGTCGAGACTTGTAAAGTTTAACATATTAAAGCTTACAGACAATTTTTAAGATTTATAAACCCATCATTTTCTACGAAGCCTTGCGGGTTGTAGCTTGACCATACCTCGTACTAGGTATTCTCCCTATTAGGTGTAGAATTTTGTAGTACGAGAAAATCCGTAATTAACAGATACGATGTTCGATGAAATTCTCCAAAGAATGCGAGAGAAAGTTACATCACTTCAATATGTAATGACACTCCACGCAGAAGAAGAAATGAACGATGACAATTTCACAATTTACGATATCGAACAAGCTATTCTTTCAGGCGAAATCCTAGAACGTCAAAAAGACAAAGTAACTGCCGAATCAAAATATCGTATTCGAGGTACAAATCAAGATGGCTTAGAAGTGGAAGTTGTTGCCAAGCTAGGTGCTACAGGAAAGTTAGTTATCATTACAGTATATCAACTATAAGACGAGAAAATATTATATGAAATGTGACTTTTGTGGCAACGAAGGAGTAAATATTCGTAAAGTATCTAGGACTTATGGTAAAGGTAAGGATTTACTAGTAATTGAAAATATTCCTGTTATCAGTTGTCCTGAATGTGGTGAGAGTTACCTTACAGCAGAAACCTTGCATGAAATTGAAAGAATTAAAAGTAATAGAAAAAATTTAGCTGTTGCACGTTTTGTAGAAGTGGCTAATTTCGGTGAAGAAAATCCACCTTTAGCGGTATAATTGCTGATGCTATCTTACTCCAAGTGATATTTAACTTTAAAATTGCATGTGTACCTAAAGAAGATATTGTATTAGCTTTCCATCCAGAAGAATTACGACAATATACAGGTTTTGCTATATCTTAAATTGGCTTTTAAAAGATATAGCGACATATATTATTGGGTGAATAATTACGAATTAAGAAACACAGAACGATTTACGTCTCAGCCGATTTATTTTAAGATTGCAGCCAACTTTAACTAGGTGTTGTTAGCTATATCCAAATACAGTTCAGTGAAGAAAATTGATTGATAACAAAACCAAAAAACTAGTTACTCAACAAAAAAACAGAACAATAATTTTGGAGGGGGTTTGGGGGACGCAACCGTCACCCAATCGGGGGTTTGGGGGATTCTCCCCCAATGCTGCTGGCTTTTTTAATAAGTGACAAATCAATCGCTAATGAGCTTAAATGAAGCGTATTGAGCTATATCCTAGAATTAAACAACATTAATTATGGGACAAAATGCCACGATAAATGCCAACTTCTTTTTAGTTTGTGGGCTAGGAAACTTAGGGCAATATTGCGTATCTGTCCTGAAAGAGTTTGGCGCAAAAGTAAATGCTATTGAAATTACCACTAATCAACGCTGGGAAATTCCCGACTTACCGGATTTAGTAGATGATTTCATCATTGGTGATTGTCGCCAACCAAAGATATTAGAGCAAGCAGGAATTAAAAATTGTCGAGCCATTCTGATTGTAACTAGTAATGAGCGTGTGAATATAGCTGCCGCCTTTGCCGCGCGATCGCTTAATCCTCAAATTCGCTTAGTTATTCGTTCCGCACAGGAAAATCTCAATGAGTTACTCAGTCACAACCTGGGTAATTTTGTCGCCTTTGAAGCTACGCAATTACCAGCTAAAAGCTTTGCCCTTGCAGCCTTAAGCAGTGAAACCAGAAGCTTTTTCACCTTAGAAAATCATTTGCTGAGAGTATTTAGAACACAGATAGATGCTTCCCATCCTTGGGCTAAACATTCCCTATTATCAGAAATTAATACAGCCCATCGCCGGATTTTAGCTCATGCTAAAGCTGGAAATCTTCTACCTCAAGCATTTCACAAATGGGAACCAAATACTCAAGTATTGCCAGGCGATACGGTTGCTTATATTGAAGTCAACGATCCCCTAGCAACTCGCTCAATACAACCTGCTAGCAGTCGCCAGCAATTTTTGCCTACCATAATGACTGCGATGAAGTGGCAAAATATCCACAATGCGCTGCTTCAGTTTTGGGAGGAAAGTAGCCAAATCCGCCGTGTAGTATTAGTTGGCGGGATGTTTATGGTGAGTCTATTTTTATGTGGAACTTTACTCTATAAATTGCAATATCCCCAACTCAGTTTCCAAGATGCGTTAAATGTCTCTTTAGTTTTGAGTATTGGCGGCTACGATAATTTATTTGGACAGCTACAATTACCCTTTAAAATTCCTTGGTGGTTGCATTTATTTAGCATCAGCCAAACTGTAGCGGGTACAGTGTTTGTCGGTATTCTCTACGCTGTCATGACAGAACGAGTATTAGCTGCTAAATTTCAATTTTCCCAGCGTCGTCTCCCAATTCCCAAAGCAGATCATGTAGTATTAATTGGTTTAGGGAGAGTTGGTCAACGTGTAGCCCAGCTATTACAAGAACTTAAGCAACCGTTAGTAGGTGTGACTGCTAATGAAATTGACCCTGGTACATTATCTACCTTGCCGTTAATTCAGGGCAATATCAAAAATGCCCTCAGTAAAGTTAATTTGAATACAGCCAAAAGCGTGCTTGTTGTTACTGATGATGAGGTAGCAAACTTAGAAATTGCATTAATGACCCATGCTAGCAATCCTACGGCTAATTTAGTAATTCGCACTTTAGACCCCGGTTTTAGCGAGAATGTCGCGAAATTACTACCTTATGCTAGAGTTTTAGGTGTTTATGCCCTGGCTGCTGAAGCATTTGTGGCGGCGGCGTTTGGTGAAAATGTTCTGAATTTGTTTCGCCTCAACAACCAAACTACATTAGTTACAGAATATCAAATTGAAACTAATGATACCCTCAATGGCAAATTGCTAGGGGAAATTGCTTACGGTTATGGCATAGTACCGATTCTCCACGTCAAAGCTACCCAGCAAATCCCGAAGTTTATGCCCTCCGATGATATCAGATTGGCGGTAGGCGATCGCCTAATTGTTTTAGCAACTATTGCAGGATTACAGCGAGTGGAACGAGGAAGTTTAGCACCTCCCCAATTACTAGTCCGCGTAGAATCAGCCTTTTCCCCAGAAGCCGCCTTTGAAGGTGCAGCAGTCATGGCGCGAGTTTCCGGTTGCGATATGCAAACAGCCAGAACCCTGATGAAGCAACTACCAGCAACGTTACAATATCCCCTCTACAAACACCAAGCACACCGTTTAGTCAGCGAATTGGGTAAATCTCAGGTACTGGCGCATATAGTTTAATCTGTCGTGGAGGTTGTCAAGTGTCAAGTGTCAACAGTCCAAAATTGTTTGGCTCTTGTACAGACGCGATTAATCGCGTCTCTGCAACCTTTGACTCTTGACTACCATCCCACATTAATATCACACTCATATATTGCAACAGATTACATTTACCCCCATGATTGGAGCGCAATACCTTGGGAATAGAACTACGCAGTTTCGTATTTCTCGACAACCTGCAACCTCAACACGCAGCATATATGGGAACAGTAGCTCAAGGTTTCTTACCATTACCTGGGGATACATCGCTGTGGGTGGAAATTTCTCCGGGGATTGAAATTAACAAAATTACCGATATCGCCTTGAAGTCTGCTTCTGTGCGTCCGGGAGTACAGGTAGTTGAAAGACTTTATGGCCTTTTAGAAGTTCATTCTAGCTCGCAAGGAGAAACGCGATCGGCAGGTCAAGCGATTTTGGCAGCGTTAGGTGTAAGAAGAGAAGAATGTCTGAAACCACGGGTGGTTTCTAGCCAAATTATCCGCAATATTGATGCATACCAAACCCAACTAATTAATCGTACCCGCCGGGGACAACTTTTATTAGCTGGTCAAACTCTTTATGTTTTAGAAGTTGAACCGGCTGCTTACGCGGCGCTGGCGGCGAATGAAGCCGAAAAAGCTGCGTCGATTAATATTCTAGAAGTGCAAGCTGTTGGTAGCTTTGGCAGATTATACTTAGGCGGACAAGAAAGAGATATTCTTGCAGGTGCAGCTGGTGCATTAGCTGCAATTGAAAACGTTACAGGTCGGACAAATCCCCAGGGTCGTCAGGAGTAAAGGAGCAACAATGGCGAATCGAGAGCATTTGGCTTTACTGAAAGCTGGTGCAGTTATTTGGCTGGAATGGCGAAATCAAAATGAGCAAATTGAACCAGACCTCAGTAGTGCAAACCTCTCTGGTGATAACCTCAGGGGTGCAAACCTTGCAGGGGTAAATTTGGCTAGAGCCGATTTAAGTAATGCTTTACTGGTGCGCGCCAACCTCAGTGGTGCTGAGTTGAGTAGTGCTAACCTAGAAAATGCCAAGTTAGTTGAAGCTAACTTGAGTGCAGCTAACTGCAGCGTTGCTCACTTCAGTGGTGCTAACCTGACACAAGCAGAACTCAGCAATGCAAATTTGATTGGTTGCGATTTAAGTAAAGCTAATCTGCGCGGTGCTGCGATCGCAAATGCTAATCTTATTGGGGCTGATTTAACTAATGCTAATTTAAAAGATGCCGATTTAGCTTCAGCCAAGCTTATTCGCGCTAACTTGTGTTTTGCTAACCTCATTGAAGCTAACTTAATTGCAGCTGATCTCAGCGAAGCCAACCTCCACGAAGCTGAATTAATTGGCGCTTACCTTTACAAAGCTAATCTTAGCAAAGCTAATCTTAGCAAAGCTCACTTGGGTAGTGCATATATGTTTCAGGCTAATTTGAGCGAAGCTGATTTACAAGGAGCAAATTTAGCAGCTGCTAACCTCAAAGGTGCTAACCTCGCCGGAGCTAATCTTAGAGGAGCTAATTTAAGAGGTGCTAAACTCAAAGGCGCTAACCTCAACGGTGCCAATATTCAAGAAGCAATTCTCTGAATTATGAATTTTCCATCAAGAATTAGAAATTAAAGAATATCCATCAGAAAAATATTCACCCGCAATTGTATATAGAGAGTGTAGATTCAGATATCTATCTCAATAGTTCGGTTGTAGGGAAAAAGGAAAGGCGAAAAGGTGAGGGGGGAAACAAACACCTTTAGTCCTTTTCCTTTCACCTTCACAACTAACTAAACTGATATCTGTCTTAGCAATAATCTTTTGATGTTCCCGGCTCCAATCATTACTATATATGTCACTCTCCAAAACTATTGTTGGGTTTAATAGCCTTTGTTTACTATTGATTATTGCTTTAAGTATTTATAATAAAGTATTTGATGTATCAGTCGGAGGGTTATTCCTACCACCTCCCGCCCCAGAATATCCCGGCGCAGGATTGTTAACACATAGTTTTCAAATCTTATGTTGTATCCCACCCGTAGTTTGTGCGTTTAGTTTTAGCTTACTCAATCAAATTAAACCTAATAATAAAAATAATAAGTTTATTCTTTATTCTGCTATTCTAACTGCTGGGTTTCTAATTAACGAAATCTATCGCATTCATATAATTATTGGCTCATTTGGTATTCCTAAGCTAGTAACGATATGTATATATGCGATTTTTGCCATCTTCTACGGACTAGCTTTTAGAAAAGAAATAAAGTCAACACCATACATTATACTGGCGGCTGGTATAGTTTTATTATTTATCGCTATTACAGTTGATTCACTACATTTAAGCGGTAATGGTACTCCTAGCTTATTAGAAGGTACTCCTAAATTGTTAAGCGGACTTAACGTTACACTTTATTTTTGGTTTGTCTGTTATCGAGAATTACTACGCTCTTTCCAGGTTGCTAAAAATTGAGTTCACCTTGTTCTATTTCTCCATGAACCGCAGCATATTAACAATAGCAGGAGAAATTTAGGAATCTAATTTTATTTATAAAAAAATCTCAGGAAAGCGCCAAAGATTTTCGCGCTGATGCCGTACTCTCGCTGCTAAGGCATCCTACTAAATTTTTATAACAATAGGGCACACTTTTAACGAATTAAACGTCAACATACAAACCGATATTATGAGCTATAATGCTCAATTTTGTTGGTGGTTGGTAGTAGCGTGTCTAGACTAAAATAGTGCATTGTCCAAACTATTGTGGGATGGGCATCTTGCCCGTCCTGGGTGGACAAGATGTCCACCCCACAAGAAAATTATATTGCCACATTTTAGTCTTGTCAGTCCAGTAGGGTGCGATAGCGTAACGCACCTCTGGTAACTATAGAAATTAATGGAATTGCTTTGATTTGTGTTTGGGATTGATATTTACCTGTATTGAGGAGGAAATATTGTGATGCCTAACAGAAATTTGCTACCTAAATTATTAGTAATTACTGAAAAAATCTACCCCGACATAGCTACTTCAGGTATTACTAAGTTTATTCATAAAGCAAAAAATACTCATAAGCTTTCAGTAGTGAAATTTTGCCTATTATTAGCAGCAGCATCAACACTAGTAAGTATTCCGGTTGTGGTAATTTCTCCCGAAACAGCATTCAGTAGAGAAACTTTCCAAATCGCTGCTTGGCAAGATGTATTTAATCTTAATACCTTATTCCAGCGTCAACGGCGACGTTCAGCCGCACGTGGAACTAACAATTTTTGTCCCATCTCTCCTGGGTTACCAAATGAAACTACCCAAATTTGGAGCGATCGCCCTTTATTTGTTTGGCAAGGTCAAATCCAAAATATCATAGTCCGCGCCTCTGGTAGCGATACAGATGATTTGTGGAATCAACCGATTGTGGAGAATCAGCAGAGTACAACTTACGCAGGCGCACAACTACAACCCGGTCAAACCTATGAGTGGATCGTGTATCGTGGTGACAATCCCTTTCCTTCTGTATCATTTCAAGTGATGGAGACGCAACAACGCGATCGCATCACCACAGAATTACAAACTCTAGAACAGCAACTCCAAACCAAAGGCGCGACAAAAGAAGCGATCGCCTTAGCAAAAGCCCAGTATTTTGCTAATCTTCAGTTATGGTCAGATGCTTTGCAACAAGCCTACTCCGTAGCCGAACCATCTCCACAATTGCAACAGATTCGCCAAGACATCGCTCAGAACTTGTGTAAAACAAATAAAAATAATTCGTAATTCGGAAATCATAGCCATGCAAAACCCCCTGGTAACAAGGGGGTATTTCAGTTGTGTCTACAACTTGTGACACCTGATTTTGCATTCATTGGCTATTTAGTTCTCACGCAACAACAATCAGACAAGAACCCTGACAGCCTAACTCATACCTGCATGGCTGCTACCATAAATTGCGCGAGCATCTTGGTCAACCTTACCTTGAATGGGGTTCCAGTAGTGAGACATTTCTTCAGGAAGACCGAGTTCTTGTGCGCTACGCATTAGCATAGATTGTTGGCGCTTCTTGACTTCTTGGTATTGACGCGCCATGATTGCACGAGATTTTTCTTGAATAGACATAACTAAGGCCTCCCTAGGTTTTTTGTATAAATAATAGATGGATGTTCGTTCTTTATTTAATATACCAAATAATTCTGTAACCAAAGTTACAAAATTGATATTTTTCATAAAAGTTAACAATGTTCTGGCTGTTTATGAGAACCCAAACCAACAGCCAACATTCCCCAGATGCTTGAAACACCGCGGAGATAGAGGTTTGTCGTGAGATTGCTAGAATTTCCCAATCCACACCTATCTCTTGATTGATGATTTATTCGTTACACTTATTTATGTTTGAACAGTTGTACTATCAGAAATTTGAGAAATGTAATTGGGCATTGGTGATTTATCACTAGTAGTACGCCAAGGCAACTTGGCGGGGGAAAGGTTTTTGTCCCTTACCCTTTTCCCTTTAACCTTTAACCTTTCCCCAACCTCCACCTAACATTTTTGGGTTGGCAGACTACTAGGGAATGGGCAATAGCCAAGCAGATTTTTGACATCTGAAAGTTTAATTTTTGAATTCGGAGCGAAGCAACGTGACCGTTATTTACCCACGGAAATTTCAGAACGCAATCAGTGCGCGGGATGTGCTTAAAAGAGTAGTAAGCGATCGCGAATTGCATTTCATCACCCTCAACCGCTACCGTTATAGTGAGCAGCGCAGTTGTAAAGACTTGACTGAGCTAATAGAACATCTCAATGGACAGCCAAAGCAACTCATTAAGGATTTGTCGCACCACATCTCTGATGAAGCGCGTCATGCAATGTGGCTAACCGACTTGTTAGTCGATTTGGGAGCAGATATTGGCAAACCACCAGGTTCTTCCTACATTGATGAATTTGAGCGCTTACTCGACTCAGAAAATCAAGACCCAGTGGGCAACTTAGAAGATTTTGTCATTTCTACCCTAGCCACAATTAACATTACCGAGAAGCGAGGCTGTGAGTATTTCTCGGCTCATATCTACGCCTTAAAACAAGCACCACAAACTGAAGAAAACATTAAAATTCGTGAAACCATCGAAAAAATCTTGCCAGAAGAAGCTGGACACGTGCGTTGGGGTAATCGCTGGTTAGCGCAAATAGCTGATAAAAGTCCAGAACATCGGCAAAAAGTCGAGCTAGCCAAGCGCAAGTATGCTGCAATTGAGCAAGCTGCCTTTGAATCTGGTATGGATATTACTCTCGGTGCAGAGCTGCGGCGAGTTGCTACCTTAGTGGAAATAGCCAATCAGATGCCAGTCTGGCAACGTCCCCAGTACCTCATGGAACGCTTACCGCAAACTTTGCTAGCACCTGAGTTGCAAATGGTAAGAATTCAAGTAGCCCAAAAAGCTTGGCAGCGCGATCCCCAAACTTTTATGGAGAAATTTGTGCCCATGTTCCTCAATGGGATTCAGAAGAAGAGGGATTAGGGATTGGGGATTGGGGACTGGGGAAAGGGAAACGGGAAACGGGAAATGGGAAATTATTACCCATGCCCAATGCCCAATGCCCCATGCCCTAATCTTGTAAATGAGCAAATTTATAGCCACCCCAAATAGTAAGTGCGATCGCAATTACTGATAATATTGGCAGGCTGTACCAGGGAAATTGGGATAAGGGTAAATGGGTGATTGCCCGTAGTCCAATGCTGGTATAGGTTAGGGGTAATAGGTAAACTAAAACTTTGAGGGCAACTGGTAAAGTACTAGGGTCAAAGAAGGTGGCTCCTAAGAACGACATAGGGATAATTATAAAGTTGTTGTAGAAGCCTACCGATTCGAGCGATCGCACAGTTAACCCGACAATTACCCCTAACCCTGCAAACACGGTACAGTTGAGTACCAGTAATAACAGAAAAAGTGGATGCAAAAAGTTCCAGTTACCTGTTAACAGCAGCGCCACTAAAATTACAGAGCCAGAAGTCATCAATCCCCGTACAACTCCTGCCAGCATTTTGCCGATGTGCAATGCTATGGGCTGTATGGGGACTAACAAGAATTCTTCAAAGGTTTTAGTGAATAACCTCTCGCCACAAATTGAAAATGTGGTGCCACCAAAGCTGATGGTCATTGATGATAAGGCCACCATCCCCGGCAGAATAAATTCTAGGTAGTTATTATAGTTACCACCAATTCCTGACCCTGGACGAATTGAACTCCCTAAGCCTAAGCCAAAGGCTAAAATATATATTAGTGGAGATATTAAGCCTGATGCGGCAATTTGCACTATTCTTATACGTAAATCTAGCCAATCTCCCCAAAAAATTGTCAGGCTATCAGCCAAGAGAATTTGTAATTGCGAGATTTTAAAGCCTGTGCCCCTGATTAGCGGTCTAGAAGATGTCACTTTTTATAGTTATATATTCAACTTGTTTTAACTATTACTTTATATTTCTTCATGTATAGTTAGCAAGCTCATCAACTTGTCCCTCTGCTCCCTATGTAGCCATATTTTGGAGAATTTGTATTACTGGGGTCGATTAATATAGCCTTGAATTTTCTCGCTGAATGCTATGTTACTTGATAGCTTAGTATCGACTATTTGTGTATGAATACTCCACAAAGCCAATCTACAGCATATTCCGCAGATACATTTATCAATAAAATCTACGATGTTGTCATAGTTGGTGCTGGGCCTGTAGGTTTAGCCACTGCCATTGGTTTACGCAAATGTGGTATTGCAAATATTCTGGTCATAGACCAAGCTCGAGCTTTTCGTCAGGTTGGCCAAGTTGTGGATCTTCTACCTAATGGTTTAAAAGCTTTGAAATATTTAGAGCCTAACGCCTACGAAGCAGTCAAAACAGCGAGCTTGACTTTCGTTAATTCTCCGCAGCCTGATAAAGAGCAAACTGCCGAAGCTTCTGAAAAAAATCCTCCTAAGCCTTCTCAAGAATGGGTTTCTAAAAACTTCCAGGGAAAAAAAGTTAGGTCAATTTCTTTGAGTTTTGATGTTTGGTTTCAAAATTATGGTGAGGGTCGAGTTTCAATTTCTTGGTATGATTTGCAGAGTACCTTAAGAAAACTGCTTCCCGAAGACCAAGTTAAACCAAATCATCGTTGCATCAATGTTGTGGATGAACCAGAATTGGGATGCGTTCGCCTCGATTGTCTTTCTGATGCCAGCGTAGAAGCTAACCCCTATGCACATTGGGCAGATGGACAAAAAAATAACGATTTATTAGCCCAAAATTTAGACAGCGTCTATCAAAACTCAGTCACAAAATCATTCCGAGCTAAAATAGCTGTTGCCGCAGATGGTATCAACTCTACAGTTCGTAGGCTACTTTATGTAGATAGCGCTTACCAAAGTTTTGCCAAACCAGAATATTCTGGGTTTGCTGCCATCTATTGTAGAGAAATACCCGACATACCACAAGAACTGCGATCGCATCTTGAAGAGAAATTTTTTGCAGGCTCACCAATTTTAACAGTAGCTAATTACGACTTAGCCAGTCAGCATTCTTTTAGTGAATGTCCGAGAATGATGTTAATTAACAGACAAAGCATTCTCTATTTATTACATCTGCCTGTACCCTTAAACTCATTGCAAGGTAAGTCTGGTAAGGAGTTGATTAACTTAGCTTTGCAAGAGTTAGAAAAAGCAGGTTATCCCGATGAACTTAAACAATTAGTGCAGCTATCTCCTCCAGAAAATATGTTGCAACGTCCGTATTACATTCATCGTGCCACTGGTGCTGAGAATATTTTCCCAGCCTGGAGTGCCGGAAGAATTATTTTAGTTGGTGATGCAGCACATGGTATGCCTCCTTTTATGGCTCAAGGAGCTAACCAAGGTCTTGAAGATGCTATGGCAGTTACAACATTAATTAATCATATTGCCAAAGAAAATGATTGGAATAACAAACAAGCTATAGCCACAGCTTTCGAGAAATATGAGCGTCTTCGTCGCCCGTTTATGGAGTATATTCAAGCAGCCACATTAACGCTATTCCCTTACTCATCAGAGCAACAGTGGCAAGAATATAATCAAAAAGTATATACCCGTAACTTTGACCAAATAATTACAGAATTACGTTAGTTTCCTGATCCACCTTGTCCCCCCTGCTTTCTCACACCCTTGACACCCTATATTTGTAAAAAGTCTAGAAACTAGGAGGCAATTCCGCGCAATAATCGTCATACTTAAATAGGGAGAGCATTGTAAAAAACTCCCTGCTATCTGAGGCGTGAAGGTAAACCAGCGACAATGAGACGTACACCCACTAGACCAGGTAATAGTTCTAAATCTTCTCCATTACAATCTTCCCTCTTTAACTTCACCACCATAGCAATTTTGGGGGGAGTGTTTGTCTTGGGGATTGGGATTGGCATTGCTTTTAGCTCAACAACTACTTTGTCCCCATCTAACGTGGCTTCTCGTGAATTTATTGATACTAAAGCACCGAACCCTGAAATTTGTGTGCAATACGGAGCCAGCGCTATGGTGATGGACGCTAGACTTTTCGTAACTCTTAACCCGTTTAATGTTTATGTTGCTCAACCAAGTATGCGCCCTGGATGCGTTCTGCGCCAAAATAACTGGGCACTTTTAGAGCAGCGCAAGTTAGTAACATCTGACCAAGTAAGAGAATGTAAAAATCGCCTAAATACTTTTGGCTTTACAGGTAACTTAGATACTGACAAGCCTGATATTAGATGCATATACCAAAATGAATCCGCGCAAAACTTCTTTATGTCTCAACCAGGAGCAGTTGCGCCGGCTCAAGAAACGGATAGATTCTAAAATTTTACTGAAGAAGCAGGGGGAAAGAAAGCTGTTTTAATTTGGTGGAATTGGATAATTGCTACCAATTTGAAAAAGAATACAACAGATATAGGGACACAACATTGTTGTGTCCTTATATGTTTATATTATTAGAAATTGGATATTTTTTGGATTTTCCACCACCTTTTACTCCCCCCAACTCCTTGAGATAGTAGTTTACTAGCACTTGTGTGTACACCGTAGCCCTTTCCATGGGGGGATTAAGGGGGGTAACAGTGCAATTAAAATCACAGGGAAAAACTTTTCAAACAACCTCTAAGAGAAAATTATTTTGTGATAATTTCCTGAATATTGTGATGTTGAATTCGTTGATGAATTAACCCATTAGCAGGAGGTTATCACCAGTAAATCATTTTATTTTAGTAGTAGTCAGACCAATACAACATGGTTTGAACTAGCATTTATGGTAGAGAGGTATAAATCATGTTGAACCTGATATTTACCCGCTTTTTCAAAGTAACAGCATTGGGGTTTTCCACAGCTTTTTTATTAGCAGGTCAAAATGCTATTAATGCTCAACAAATTCCCAGTTTAACGCCACAACAAGCGCAACATTTATCTCGTGACTTAGTACCATCAAGTTCCGAGCAATTTTTTAGACAAGGGCAATATTTGATGGAGAGAGAAATTCAAAATCTCCAAACCAGACAACTTGAACAGAAGGAACCTGTACTCAAGATAAACTCACTACCGCACATAAAAAAAGACAATGTACCTAGCAAAAACCCTAATACATTACCCAATTGATAATTAGGATTCTTGCGAGTAAAATTGCCCATAACCTTTAGTATTTATATAGTGGAGTAGCACTTACTCAAGTAAACGTTGTTGCCCAGAACCCCGACTTTTTGAAACAGTCGGGGTTCTAAATCTCGCTAAAGTACGTGATATTCATTTGTAGGGTGCGTTAGCCTTTGGCTAACGCACCTGTGTATTTCATCAATCAAATACTATTTATATAACAAAATGCCAGCAAGTAATTATTTGCCATATTCATGGTCATACTCAATTTTACCGTAGTCTAACTTGATGACCCGATCCGCTAAATGGAAATAGCGATCGTCGTGGCTAATTGCAATCACCGTTTTACCTTTAGCTCGCAATTCTGCTAATAGCTGAGTGTAAAATATTTCTTTGAATAATGGGTCTTGGTCTGCTGCCCATTCATCAAATAGATAAATTGGTCTATCTTCTAATAAAGCTGTGAGTAAAGCTAACCTTTTACGCTGTCCTTGAGACAGAGAAGTGGTAGAAAGTTTGCCATTTTCTACTTTTACTTTATGGTCAAGTTGCAGTTGCTGCAAGTATTTTGTAGCTTGAATATCTAAATCAGGATTTTCTATGCCTAAAAGTTCATCAAATAAATAGAAATCAGAAAACACTACAGAAAAATGCTGGCGGTACCATTCTCTATTTTGTTCGTTAATTGGCTCGCCATCTAATAAAATCTCTCCTTTTTCGGGGATGTAGAGTCCAGTAATTAGCTTTGCTAGAGTCGATTTACCGCTACCATTACCTCCTACAATAAATACCAATTCTTGCGGAGACAATTTTAAATCAATAGGGCCAAGAATAAAGCTACTATCTTCTTGATCGGTGTAATATGTATGGCTAATTCCCTTCAGTTGTAGAGTCTGCCAAGTAGATTTAAACTTGGGGGGTACTGTTGTCGATACTTCCGCACGACTCGCTAAAGATAAACCGAGAGATTCTATCTTTTGCAAAGCGACATTAGCTTTGCTGATTTGCGGTAGATTGTTGATAATATTGTCCATTGGCAACATCAAATAAGTAAAGGTCAAGATGAAGCCAGAGAGAGTTTGTGGACTAATAGTTAGTAATTTAGGTAATGCAAACAGTAAAAAACCGATCGCAAAAAAGAATAGCAGCTTTCCCCAGCTTGTAGTGGTAGCAAATAGGGTAAGCCCTTGGACATTGTGATTGCGGAAGTTATCGGCTGTTGTTTGGAGGTTTTTGGTTAAAAATATTTGCCGGCGTTGATAATTAAGTTTAAGTTCCTTAACTCCTCCCGTAATGGTGCCTAAATGCTTAAATAAAACATCTTGATCCTCACGTGCTAACGCCAGCAATTTCTCGCCCTTATTCAACAACCATTGACAACTGCCTACACCTACCAGCATCAAAACAATAACAGAGAACAGTACAACCCAAGATAGCCAAGTAATATACACCAGGCAACCCAAAACCATTGAGATATCAATGCAGAGGAAAGGAATGATATACACCGCATTCGCTACAGCTTGTACATCCTCTGTGAGAGTTGCTAATAGTCGAGGATTACCTAAATGTTCTAAATGGCTTAACTCCGAACCCAGTATTTGACGGCTTAAACCCATCCGTAATTGCAAGATGGCATTTTGTGAGAGGCGAACTAACATCACCTGAGAAATGATACTGGTAACTAATGCAACTATGGCTAAACCAACAAAGCCCCAAGCTATAACTGTGAGGGGTGACGAGGTACCGGGATTAGCAGCAGAACTAATGAGGGCAATTAATCCCGCACTACTACCACCACTCAGGAATCCAGTAACGATCGCGATCGCAACAAGTCCCCATGAAGAACGTAAAAGAAAATAAATCAGATTCATGAAATATAATTACCGATTGCTGGCTAGCGCTCTCCAGGGGTAAGAAAGAAATGGATATTGTTAACCCTTTATTATTCCATTCTATAAACAGAATTTATCAGTTTTTCAGGCACAGCAATAGTTTCAGGGAACAAGATCTGCCTGCTACTTGTCAAACGAATGGTTCATAAAATAAGGTCGTCATGGGGAATGGGGGACTGGGGATTGGGGATTGGGGACTGGGTAATGGAAATTTCTCACCTGCTTCCTCTGCTTCCTCTGCTTCCTCTGCTTCCTCTGCACCCCTGCTTCCTCATCTACCTCATCCTCCCGACTTGCTTCTCCTCACCAACTCCCAATGATCAAAATGTTTCGCTTGTTATTCCGTAAAAAACTACGTTACTGCTATTTAATAGCAATTTTTATTACTACATTACTACTGACAGTTACACCCGCAGTCTATTCCGCAGAAACCTTTCCCCCAATACAATCTCAGGCTCTCCCTCCTCAACCAACACGAGAGTTTCGGGGTGCATGGATTGCGACTGTCGCTAATATTGATTGGCCTTCCAGACCAGGATTAACATCATCACAGCAGCAAGCAGAACTAATTGCTATGCTCGATCGCGCTGCGTCTTTAAAATTGAATGCAGTGATTTTGCAGGTGCGCCCGGCTGCTGATGCTTTGTATGCTTCTGCTTATGAACCTTGGTCGGAATTTTTGACCGGAGAAATGGGTAAAGCACCATTCCCAAATTACGACCCCCTAGCTTTTGCAGTTGATGAAGCACACAAGCGCGGCATAGAATTACACGCTTGGTTTAATCCCTACCGCGCCCGTCACGGTCAATCAAAATCAGCAGTAGCGGCTAACCATGTTAGTAAAGCGCATCCCGAGTGGGTGAAGAAGTATGGTAGATATCTTTGGCTAGATCCCGGTGAACCAGAAGTTCAAGACTATACTGTCAATGTGGTGATGGATGTCGTCAAGCGCTACGACATAGACGGAGTCCATCTTGACGATTATTTTTATCCTTATCCAGAACAGAATGCTAGAGGTACAATAGATTTTCCCGACGCATCCAGTTGGCAGAAATACCAGAAAACTGGAGGGAAACTCAGCCGTGATGACTGGAGACGGGAAAACATCAATACATTAGTGCAGCATCTCTATCAAGCAATTAAACAGGAAAAACCCTGGGTCAAGTTTGGTATTAGTCCTTTCGGTATTTGGCGGCCAGGCTATCCTGCTCAGACCAAGAGTCTTAATGGCGGTGGGTCTTTCGATGCTTACAACCAGTTATATGCTGATTCCCGTCAATGGCTAATTAATGGCTGGTTAGATTACTTTTCGCCGCAGTTATATTGGAGAATTGACAAAGTTCAACAAAGTTATCCGGTTTTGCTCAATTGGTGGATTCAGCAGAACCAACAAGGAAGACATATCTGGCCGGGTAATTATACCAGTCGGGTAGGCGATCGCAGTTCTGCTGCTTGGCCAGCCAATGAAATTATCTCTCAAATTAAGTCAACGCGTAATTCTGCAGGCTCAACAGGCAACATTCACTATAGTATGAAGCCGATTATGCAAAACCGCGATCGCATCTCCAATCTACTGGAAAAAGAAGCTTACTCCACTCCTGCGCTGATTCCTGCTTCTCCTTGGTTAGACAAGACGCAACCTGCTCAACCGATACTCAACGTTGAGCGAGATACAACTACAGGTAAAATCAATAAACTTACTTGGCAATCTCCAGCACCAGAAAAAGCTTGGTTGTGGGTAATGCAAACCAAAACTGGCAATCAGTGGAATACAACCATCCTTCCCGGAGCGCAAACTTCTTACTTATTCAATAGTGTTAACTCCCCAGCTAAGATTGATAGCGTCGCCATTTCCGCAGTCAATCGCTACGGTACCCAGGGACAAACAGCTATTGGGAGTTAGGGATTGGGGATTCTTGTACAGACGCGATTCATCGCGTCTCCCCAACTCATGTAAAATCAATTCCGTAGATTCAAAGTGATTACCAGCCAAATATGAAACTAATCCCGAAGGGATGCAGCATTGTTTTACAGCTATTGGCGACGGTAGCTTTAGCTACTCCAGCATCTGCGGAAATTGTAGATATTAACCTGCTGCAACTAAATGACATCTATGAAATCACACCAGTAGAAGGGGGAACTCGTGGCGGGTTGGCGCGTGTGGCGACACTACGTCAACAACTTTACAAAGCCAACCCTCGTACATACACGGTGTTGGCAGGAGATGCATTTAGCCCTTCGGCTTTAGGAACAGCCAAAATTAATGGTGTACCCCTAGCCGGTCAGCAAATGGTAGCGGTGATGAATGCTGTTGGCTTTGACTATGCGACTTTTGGTAATCATGAATTTGATTTACCAGAAAACCTGTTCTATCAAAGATTGCAAGAATCTCGCTTTCGCTGGGTATCGAGTAATGTATCAGATAGCAAAGGACAGCCTTTCAAAAGTGTACCTCGTTCCATCGTCTTGAATGTGAAAGGCGATCGCGGTGCTGTAGTCAGGGTAGGTTTAATTGGTCTTACCCTCAATAGTAATCCGGCTAAGTACGTTAGTTATACAGATCCCATTGCCACAGCTAAACAGCAAGTGAAGGAACTGAAAGGAAAAGCGGATATTATAGTTGCCATTACCCATTTGCCTTATAGCAGCGATATCCAATTAGCGGAAGCTGTACCAGAAATTGATATCATTCTAGGTGGTCATGAGCATGAAAATATCCAGGCATGGCGGGGTCGAGATTTGACACCGATTTTTAAAGCTGATGCTAATGCTCGTACAGTTTATATTCATCAATTGACTTACGATACTGTTAAAAAAAGTCTGGCAGTTAACTCCCGGCTAGTACCAATTACCGAAAAAATTGCCGACGAACCAAAAACAGCAAAGGTAGTTAGAGAATGGCTAGAAAAAGGTTATCAAGCATTCCGCGCCAACGGTTTTAATCCAGATCAACAAATCGCGAAACTGCCATTTGCTTTAGATGGTTTAGAATCTAGCGTTCGCAATAAATCCACTCAGTTAACAGATTTAATTGCGGCGGCGATGTTGAAAGAATTACCTGATGCCGATTTAGCCGTATTTAATGGTGGTTCAATTCGGATTGATGATGTGATTCCACCAGGCCCAATTACTCAATATGATGTGATTCGCATACTACCTTTCGGCGGTAAAGTTGTGGCGATAGAGATAAATGGTGCGCTGTTAAAAAGGGTATTGGATCAAGGACAACTTAATAAAGGTACTGGTGGCTATTTGCAAACAGCCAAAGTTACTCAAGAAACCAATTCAGGAAGTTGGTTAATTAATGGTCAACCACTTGACGTTAAAAGAACTTATAAAGTTGCTACTACTGAGTTTTTAATCAGTGGTAAAGAGATAGGATTAGATTTCTTAAATTTGCAACAGCCAGGTATGAAGTTAATTGCAGAAAAGCGGGATATTCGTTTTGTTGTAATTGACCAGATGAAGAGTCAAGTATCTTATAAACATATAGTAAAATGACTTGATTAATTAAGTAAATTGACGAGAAAATTTCAATGTATATAAACAAATTTAAATTTAAAGTAGGGTGTGTTATGCCGTAGGCTAACGCACCTGGAGTCGTTGATATTGTCTCGGTGCGTTGCGCTGCGCGACAACACACCCTACATTTACTACTACTAATTGAAACACCAATTTATTAAAATTGTAACTCAGAAATTTTCAATTTTTAATCCTATGAAAATAATATTAAAGATGAATTGCTTACTTGCTAAATACGACACGAAAACTAATGTATAGATTACGATTATCTACTCCAGCACAAATGCGATTCGCACTGCGACAATAACTAGGCACATTGTACCAAGAACCACCACGCAGTAGTCGATAAATACCATCTCCAGCAGTTAACCAAGCACTACCATTCATAGGCGCGCCTTGGTAATTTTCATGATAATAATCTTCACACCATTCCCAAGCATTACCGTGCATATCATATAAACCGAAAGCATTAGGTAGAAAACTACCTACTGGTGTTGTTTGCTTACGATAGTTACTTTGTAGCTCAGAAGCATATACATAATTTCCGTCATAGTTGACTAAATTACTAGTAATGGTTTCGCCAAAATAAAAAGGTGTAGTAGTTCCAGCACGACAAGCATATTCCCATTCTGCTTCACTGGGTAGTCGATAGGTACGTCCTGTCTTATGGCTTAATTTTTCACAAAATTCTATTGCTTCATTCCAAATAACCTTTTCTACTGGTCGTGTATCACCTTTAAATTTAGATGGATTACTACCCATTATTGCCTTATATTGGGCTTGGGTAACTTCATATTTACCTATGAAAAAGCCAGAAACTTTAACTGGATGCTGCGGTTTTTCACGTTCATGTCCTTCTTTTAGTGATGAACCCATCATAAATTTACCGCCAGGAATAGATACCATTTCTAGAGTTATACCGCTCCCTAATTCCTCTTCAAAGAATTGTGCACTACTACGGTTACGGCTAATTTCTTTACCTCTTGTATCTACTGTTATTACATCAAATTCAAATGTTTTTAGAGGTAAAGTATTACTTACTTGGCTACTTTGAAAAAGTGAAGATTTAAATTTTGGGATTACTTTAATCACTTTAGGACTCTGAGGAGATAAAGACGGCGCAACTTTAGCCTTGTTAAAATTCAAATCTTGTAAAACTTCTGCTGCCGATTGATATCTTTCCCTAGCCACGTGTTTGAGTAACTTGTCGATAATTTGTCCTAACTCATCACTTATCGTTATATCTTTTTCCTGCAATCTTTCCCGCCATAACCATTGAGCATTATAAGGATCATAAAGGCGATCGCAGAGGTTACCATTTGCATCTTGTGTAGCCAAGGATTGAGTTAACAAACGCGCACAAGTTGCACCTAAGGCATATAAATCACTGGCTGGAGAAGCAAATCCTGCCATTTGCTCACTTGGCGCATAACCGATAGTATAAATTCCTGTAGCTTGTCTGGCTAAACTCGTTTGGGTGACTTGTTTTGCACCACCAAAGTCAATTAACACGAGTTTGCCATCTTTTTGACGACGCATGATATTTTCTGGTTTAATATCTCGATGAATGACGTTGCGATCGTGGATAAATTGCAGAACTGGTAATAAATCAACTAAAAGTTGCTGAATTTGTTCTTCGCTAAAGGCTTGTTGGTGTAGTTCTGCCAATAAAGTCTGTCCTTGAACAAATTCTTGTACTAAATATAAGCTTGAGCCTTGTTCAAAATAAGCCAATAACCTAGGAATTTGAGGATGATTTTCTCCCAATTCAAACAGACGTTTTGCTTCTTGTTTAAATAATTCTGCTGCTTTAGTTAATGCGGCGGTTCCCGATACTTGAGGAAAGAATTGTTTGATCACACAAGCATCATCAAATCTACCTGTGTCTTCTGCGGCGTAAGTCTTGCCAAACCCGCCTTCACCTAATAGTTTTAAGACGCGGTAGCGGTTTCCCAGTAGCTTACCAAAGTTGCTGTGTCCGCAACTCATGCAAAACTTGTTACTATCAGGGTTAAAGGGATTTGAGCAATGAAGATTTTGACAGATTTGCATAATTTGGGATTATTAAGGTTTTCTGCTTTATAATTCCCAAAGTTCAGGCAGAAAATTGTCGATTTTTTTGAACGCAAATAAAATTAATTTCAAAATGCTATAGAATCCTCAAGCCTCTAGATTTATCTATGGAGTCAATCCAAAATCCAAAATTGTTTGACCTTGTCGCAATATAGGAAGCCAAGTTGAGAAATCGAATTAATAATCAAATTCAGGATCATCCTTTTACTGATTATTGGGATGTTTTTGTTCTCAAACATCAGCATCCTATTAATATAGCTTTCCATATTGTAGGTATATTCTTTTTCTACGGATTACTGTTTTCTGCTTGGAAGCTGCAAAACTTATGGTTACTCTTAGGCTTACCATTAACTCAGCTAATTGGGTTAACTGGACATTTCTTATTTGAGCGTAGCCATATAGATTTACAAGATGCTGTGTTTTCTTGGCGAGCTTCTTACTGTTTAGGTAAAATGCTATTTAGGGTAATCATGGGTAAATATCAAGATGATATTCGCCAAAAACAAGAAATATTGAATAATTATCAGTATTCTAAAGATGAAGTATGAAGTAAAAATATAAATAATTATGCAAATATTTAATAATTGGAATATAGTTGCTAAGGGTTGGTATATTGCCTGCACTAGTAAAGAATTAGCCCAAAAACAAGCCAAATCTGTAGAAATTTGTGGTCAAAGAATTACCATATTTCGTGGTGAAGATGGAATAGTAAGAGCTTTAGATGCTTACTGTCCACATTTGGGTACAGATTTAGGAATTGGAAAGGTTGATGGTAATTGGATTCGCTGTGCTTTCCATCATTGGGCATTTGATGAAACAGGAATTTGTCAAAATATTCCCTGTCAATCAGCGATTCCGAATCAAGCGAAAGTAGAGGCTTATGCAACAGAAGAAAAGTATGGTTTTATCTGGGTTTATCCTGATGCTGTAGCTCCAGAAGGTGTGGCTGATTTTGATGAATTGAAAGGTAAAGAAATTGTTGCACAACCTGATACTGCATTTGAAAGAAGTTGCCATCACCATATTTGTATGATGAATGGGATTGATGCTCAACATTTAAAAACAATTCATCATTTAGATATCAAAATGAATTTGTCGCTACATCGCAGCGAATTAGGTACACAAATTGACTTTACAATGCGGGGGCAATTTCCTCAAACAACCTGGAGAGAAAAGTTAGGACAAAGATTTCTAGGTTCTACCTATGAATATTCGATGCGCTATGCTAATGGTTGCATTGGTTTATTAACAATGATGAAAAATGTGCGGCTGTTTCCGCCATTGCACATGATATATGCTTACACTCCAATTGCACCAGGAAGAACGCGCATTCAACCTATTTATGTAACTGCAAAACGTAAAGGAATTGTGGGATATCTGCTGAGTAAATTTTTGCTATTTTGTACTCGCTTGGCTTACTATATGCTCAGAGATGAAGACGGCAAGATTTACGAGAATATTCGCTTTAATCCTAAATTGCTCTTGAGTATCGATCAGCCATTGGCTCAATATATGGAGTATGTAAACCAACTAAAACCTTCTCGATGGTCAAAATCTGAGGTAAGTTCAAAAGTTAAGATTCAAAATTAAGCTAATAAATTTAAATCGTAGGGTGTGTTATGCCATAGGATAACGCACCATCTTTTATGGTGTTCTATAAAAGGCTTTAATAATGTTTTTAGTGACAAATTATATCGAAGATATACATTTAACACATATTACTTATACTTCTGATTTTAATTCATAATTCATAATCTACTCAATAACCATTTGAAAATCTGTCACATTAGTATGTAACTTTAGCGACCGACTCGTTAAAGTGTTAATTGATAACTTGTATCTAATTATTTTTAAGTAATTACCGATAATGAAGAGTTCGCTGGTTCCTGTTCAAAATTTGCACCCAAGCGATCGCATTGCTATGTATGCGCTGCTAGATAATCATTTTAAAGGTGTAACCTGGGATAACTTTCAGGCTGATTTAGAGCGCAAAAACTGGGTGTTGTTGTTGCGGGACGACATCACCCACACCCTGAAAGGCTTTTCAACTCTCATGTTGAGCCAGACTACTTTTGCAGGAGAGCGAATTAGTGTAATTTATTCCGGCGATACGATTGTTGATCCTAGTGCTTGGTCGAGTACAACGCTACCGCGTTCTTGGATTAATGCTGTGAATTTTCTGCGCCAACACTATGTAGAAAATAAGTTATACTGGCTGCTAATTTGTTCTGGCTTTCGTACTTACCGCTTTCTCCCAACTTTTTGGCAAGAGTTTTACCCCCGCCACAATACCATTACACCTACCCATATCACCAACCTGATAGCGAGTTTGGGACAGCAATATTATGGTGATTCCTATCAACAAGCCAGTGGTATTGTTCGCTTCCAAAATCCGCAGATTCTGCGCGAGAATTTAATTGAAATTCCTACAGGAAGACAGAATAACCCCCATATCCAGTTTTTTGAACAAAAAAACCCAGATTATCGCCAAGGGGATGAATTGGTGTGTTTAACTGAAATCAGTTATGACAATCTTACACGTGCTGGACAAAGAATGTGGCATTCAGAATCGCTGTTAGAATTTGTGCAAGATTCGGTTCTGATTTAAAACCTATGCGTCTATCAACTAGTGTATGAAAGTTAAAAGTGAAGAGATAGTAATAGCTAAGACTGTAGAAGCACCGCAGTTTTTTGGTGTCAATCGCTTGTTTACTAACCTGCGGGGCGATTTGGCGGGAGGACTGACGGCTGCTGTGGTAGCCTTACCTTTAGCATTAGCTTTTGCGGTGGCTAGTGGCGTAGAACCAAAGGCGGGACTGTACACTGCTATTGTGGCAGGAATTGTCGCAGCAATTTTTGGCGGTTCACCAGTACAAATTACAGGCCCTACAGGTGCAATGGCTGTAATTTTGGTGGGAATTGTCGCCAAGTACGGACTAGAGAAAGTTTGGATTGCTGGGGTAATGGCTGGAATCATCCAGATTGCTTTAGGAGTCGCTAAACTTGGACAATTAGTTAAATTTATTCCCTATCCGGTAACGGCTGGTTTTACTAATGGGATTGCCGTTATTATTTTTTGTGGTCAATTAAATAATTTCTTTGGCTTACAACTACCGCGTCAAGAACATTTTTTGCCGGGACTTTGGCAAACTCTAACTCATGTAGAAGCGTTAAATTGGGCAGCAGTTTTATTAGCAATCCTGGTAATTGCAACTAATATTCTATGGCCCAAGATTAATACTACAATACCCGGTTCGTTGATGGGGTTGGTGTTAGCAACTGCGATCGCATCTTATTTGCATCTCGATGTTCCCACTATTGGAGCCATCCCGCAAGCTTTACCAATGCTACAAGGTATTCCTCACTGGAATGATTTTGGCTTAATTCGGGAACTGATTAATCCAGCTTTGGCTTTAGCAGCACTGGGTAGTATTGAATCCTTGCTGTCAGCAGTCGTGGCTGATGGGATGACTGTGAGCGAAAAACACAACAGCGATCGCGAATTAATTGGTCAAGGTTTAGCCAATATCATTATTCCATTTTTCGGTGGCATTCCCGCCACAGGTGCGATCGCGCGGACTGCGGTTAATGTCCGTTCTGGTGGTAAAACCCGGTTATCTGGCGTAATTCACGGCGTTGCTTTAGCGCTGATTGTGTTAACTTTAGCACCCCTCGCAGCACAGATTCCTTTAGCAGCCTTGGCAGGGATTTTGATGGTAGTTAGTCTGCGGATGATTGAATGGGAAGCTATTGGCTTACTACTACGTGCTACCTACTCCGACTTTGCGGTGATGATTCTCACCTGGCTAGTCACAATATTATTTGATTTGGTTCTGGCTGTAGAAGTGGGATTAATTGCAGCTGGCGCATTATTTATCAAGCGCATGAGCGATTTAAGCTTGGCGAAAATCCCAGAAACCGAAGTATTTCCTCCCGGGATTCCTTTAGAATTAAGCAAAGAAATTGCGGTTTATCGTGTAGATGGCCCTGTATTTTTTGGTGCTGCGGAAAGGTTTGTTACTTTCCTGAGAGAGCAACCAGAAGTGAAGTATTTAATTTTGAGGTTGCGGTTTGTACCGAATATGGACACAACAGGCTTGGTGGCTTTAGAGGATATTTATCATGATTTGGAAAGGCATAATTGTCGTTTAATTCTCACAGGTTTACAGCCACAGGTTCAACAGTTATTAGAACGTTCGGGATTGTTACAAACAATTGGATTATCTAATTGCTTTGAAACAACAACAGATGCTATTTACTCTATTACTCCTCAACATTCTCAACCTGTAGCGGCTAATTTAAAATCTCCAGAGTTGTTGGAATTAAATGATTGAAATTAACTGCTGATCAACACCAAATCATTGAGTGTAGATAGTTCAATCGTAGGGTGCGTTAGGCTTCGCCGTAACGCACCACCAATAAATTAATTTAAATTATATAGAAATCCGATTTTATTTATGAAAAAATCTCTGCTTTGGCATTGATGCGTTACGCTATCGCTAACGCATCCTACCTGAGATTTAAAAATCAAACATGAGTCATATATATTTCCTATTTTAAAATAATTAGATATTTGTAATAAAAGACTATAAAATATATGCATTCTACTAGCACAACCTCTATTTTTAATAATCCAAAACTATTTGTTGAGGGATGGTATTGGGCATTACCATCCAAAAAATTAAAGATTGGCAAAGTAAAAGCTGTAAAATTATTAGGTAGAAATCTCGCAATTTATCGCGGAGCTAGCGGACAAGTAATAGCAGTAGATGCTTATTGTCCACACATGGGCGCACATTTAGCAGAAGGTAAAGTAGAAGGTGAAGGAATTCGCTGCTTTTTTCATAACTGGAAATATGATGAGCGCGGAATTTGTGTAGAGGTTCCTTCATTGGGAAAACCCTTACCTGTATGTATTAAAACTTGGTCAACGGCAGAAAAATATGGCATGATTTGGGTTTGGGTAGGAGAAGATAAGCCAAGTAAATTACCTTTTGTACCGGAACTAGAAAACGTAGAATTTGACTATATATTAGGGACTCGGTTTGTCAAAAATTGCCATCCCAATGTGTTATTAATTAATGCAATTGATGCTCACCATTTCAATACAGTACATAATTTACCTTTAGAAATTGTCTTTGATTCCCAAAACCTCAACTCTAATGCTATTACCTTCAGCAACATTACAAGAGGAGGCGATGATTCCTGGTTAATTCGCCTGATTCGTCCTCTATATCGCAATGAAGTTACATATAGTATGTGCTATTGGTATGGCAACACTGGAACTGTAACGCTAGGCCCAGATTTTTTACACTTCTATATCATCTTTGCGTTGCGAATGTTAGAAGATGGCAAAACAGAAGGGCAAACAATTTTAGTAACTCGCAAACGCAATGGGTTTTTAGGATGGAGTGTAAATCGTGTATTACTGTGGTTAACGCAACAGGTTGGTAATTACTTTGCTAAAGGCGATACTCAAGTCTTTCAAACAATTCAATTTGATTTAAAAATACCTATTAAAGCAGATCAATCTATTCTGCAATTTATTCAGCACGTTAATCAGCAAAAAGCTTTAACCTGGAAAACTTGGGAAACTGTTGATTCTCCTATTTCATCTGCATCTTTATTTGAACATGAACAACATTGATTTGTCCTATAAAATTGCCGGAATAGATTTACCGCATATAAATTATGATGATAAACTGCGGCGAATATTAACAGCCGCATTACCTAATCAAAACGATAAGACTTCACAACCACAATTAAATTATTGGGATGCAAAATTTTTTAATTTACATCAAGTCCAAATTTTTCAACAAGCGAGTTTAGATGAACAATCTGCCATACTTCAGTTTACCAATCGCAGCCTATTAGCAGAATCTTATTTTATCGAGAAAGCTGGCGTTGGTTACATGGCAAAAATGGTATTGTTAGCAGAAACAGTGGAAGAAAGAATGCTTTATGCACTGTTTAGCGCTGATGAAGCTACTCACCTCAGCCAAATCATTAATTTTTTACCAGAAATTGCATCTACTAATAGCAACGATCCATTTCTAAAGTTACTAGCAGAAGTAGTTGAAAGTGCAGACAAAACAGTATTGTTATTTGTGCTGCAAGTAGTTTTAGAAGGATGGGGATTAAGCCATTACCGCCGCTTGTCTAAAGAGTGTCATCATCCTATCCTCGCGGAACTTTTCTTCAGTTTTCTCCAAGCCGAATCTCGCCATCATGGTACAGGAACAATGCTATTTAACCGCAATCCTGTTTCAGCAACAAGTAAAGCAGCCGCAATCGAGATTTTAGCTAGCTTTCTATCTATGGTACAAGTAGGGCCGCAAAGCGTTCTATCAGCCATTGAGCAGGTAAAAGGACATCTTTCGCGATCGCAAAAAATCCAAATCCTCGAAGAACTCGATACCAAAACCCACAGTGGAACCAGATTAGAGATACTGCGATCGCTCATGGGTGGTGCATCCGCAGAAGCCATTGTACAAGCTTTAGAGGAACGCGGCGCATTTTCACCACTCCCCCCTCATCAATGCGTTTATTAACCCTCTTACTCTTCTTTGCGTGAGCCTAATTAATACTTCTCATCACAACGTAAAAACTTTGATATGCAAAATACTATTCAAAAACTATCAGAAAATCCAACCACCTATCGTAAATTACAAATTAACCACACTCGCAACAAACAGCAAGATCATACTGCTTTAATGGATGAAGCAACAGCTAATTTTCGCTATGAAGATTGCCAAAAAGAATATTGGAATCCTGAAGAATTTTCCCTACTCTACGGTACAGCTTTATGGGAACAATCTAGCCCACATCAACGTGTCATTTTAAATCACCTTTACTGGGTAGCATACTATTCGCAAATAGTTTCTGCTGAAATTGCCACAATATATTTTAATCAAACTAGCGCAGCCGGACTTTATGCTCATGAAGATTTCCGCTTAATTTGTGATACCTTAGATTTAGAATCCTCTCAAGAAAGAGCGCATATCAATGCTTTTCGGACAATTGCTAAACAGGTTGAGCAAGCATTATTTGGAGAATTGATATTTACTTACCCCATGCGCGGCCCGTTTACCGAAACGATAGTTTATGCTGACACAAACGCTCTCAAAACTTGGTGGAAAAAAATTCAACTGCAATACTTCGGTTTGATTTCTGCAAATAATACCTTTTTAGCTTGTCAGTATTTTACAGTCCGAGGAGTGCGGACACTAAATGGCAAATTAGTACAGCATAAACTCAGCAATTATTATCAAAAACATCCTTATTCTGAAACTGCACCTATTCCTGCGAAAATCTCTTACTACCACTTTCTAGATGAGAGCTTTCATTTTAATAGTTCGACAATTATATCTCACGATGTCGTTACCTGCCTGCCTCCACCAACGGCATTTGAGAGCCTAGTTGCTAATTTAGGATTGATTGGATGTCAGCGCGATCACTTTCACTTTTCAGCAGCGATTAACGGAATTTTCTGGTACGACCCAGCGCTGTATGACAAGATTTATAAATTGTTGCGATCGCCAATTTTTTCTATGAGTGATAATGATGCTAAAGAAATGATTCGTCGCTGTTTTACCGAAGAATCGGAAGGCTTGCATCGCAGTTTTTCCACCCATCAAGAAGCGATGGCATCTTATAAAGTCTATGTCGAAAAGCTCGATTATCTTTGGCAGCAAAATCGAGAAATGTCAATTATGGGAGCTAATTCCCTGGCTCGATATCTAGCAACTCAAAAAAGTGCTTTTCAAAGGTTTCAAAATTATCGAAATTGAAATAAATCTTAATCTATATATTTGATAAAACAAAAGTTATCTACATAGCTTTTGTCAGAATATATCAGTGGACATCCAAGAGGTACATATCATGCACAAAGAATATATGGAGATTCTAGAAACATTACTTGATAAATTGACATTATCTGCTATTTTAGAAATGTTAGAGCGCTTATGCCACAAAAAAGCAGAAAATTTGAGAACTCATTGGCAAGACGAACATTCAGCAAAGCTGTGGGAGAAAGCTGCTAGACAGATAGAACAGATAAATGTTGATGTTTGACGCAAAAAGCCAGCCAGGTAAATAAAATCGATTGGGTATACAATGTGCGAATTGTATGCCTAATCCTGCTTATTTAATTGCAAATTTAAATTGTGCGATCGCAAGCTATTTAATGGTAAAGATTTTAAGTTTTATCCCTGTGCATTAATTGATTAATTATGCCTGAACTTTGTAAAATATCCTTTCCGGGAACTAACTATCCCCCCATAAATCTGCAACCTCATCAAAATTTATCTGAGTATCTGACAATTCAAAATTCACCTGTATTGTTTGGTTGTCGCACTGGTATTTGCGGAACTTGTTTAGTTGAGGTGATTGGTGAAATTTCGCCTCCCCTACCTGATGAACAGGAAATGTTGAATACCTTAGTACCGAACCATCCCAATGTAAGATTAGCTTGTCAACTTGACATCATAGCTGATGTCGAAATTCGTAAAATAGAACAATGAGGTTGTTTACATTGAATTTAACGGCTGAGTTTTTTAATTTTATGGAAACTGTAAATATTGATCAAGCTCAAACAAATTTTACAGAGATGTTGTCACGCGTAGAATTAGGAGAAAAAATCATTATTTCTAACCAAGGTATTGCGATCGCAAAGTTAGTTCCGTTCCGCGCCGCATCAAACCGAAGCGATAGTTTAGGGCAGGATCGAGGACTGTTCATAGTACCGGAAGACTTTACTGCTCCTTTACCAGAAGAGATTTTGGTAGCATTTGAGGGCAATGAGCAATGCAAACCTATCGTATGACAGATTCCAGTTCAAATGATAACCCCGAACTACTATCAGTAGCTCAAACTGCCAAATTACTTGATGTTACCCGTCAGCGAGTTCATGACTTAATTAAGAATGGTCAGATTGTAGCTCGTAAACTAGGAAATTACTATTACATAGAAACTGTTGAGGTTGAGAGATACAAAAATCAACCTGTGGGAAAACCTTATCAGCCACGCAGTACAACTGCTCAACAAAACTCTATTGACAATTGACAATAGAGTTTTTAGACTCAAGCTATACTAATTACTCAAGACTAAATAAATGCTTCCGTTTCAAGTAATTACACCTGAGGTTGCAAGTCAACAAGGGCTGCAACAGGTTTACATGAGTAAGCATGGCATACTCTATCTAGGAGACTGTCTGAAACTGCTTTCAGTCTTACCTGATGAATCTATAGATCTGATATTTGCCGATCCACCTTTTAATCTTGGTAAAGAATATGGTGAAGGTGTAAGCGATCGCATGGAGGTAGATAAGTATTTAGAATGGTCACAACAATGGATAGGTGAGTGTGTTCGAGTACTTAAACCTGGTGGAAGTTTGTTTATATTTAATCTACCTAAATGGTGTATAGAGTATGGGGCTTATCTGAATCGTCAAGGGATGTGGTTTCGTCATTGGATTGCTTGCAGAATGCCGAAGGCATTTCCTAGAGGAAAAAAGATGTCTCCTGCACACTATGGTCTAATTTATTACACAAAAGGAGAGCCGACAGTATTCAATAAGGTTTATACTCCTATCCAGGTTTGTCGGCATTGTGGCGGAGAAATTCGTGATTATGGTGGACATCGAAAAAAGCTTAATGAAAAGGGTATTAATTTAATGGATGTCTGGGACACACCAGAAGATGTTTGGGACGATACAGCCGAAGCTAATTCCTCTGAAGTTTTATGGACATTAACAGAAGAAATGTGGACTGATATCCCACCAGTTCGGCATCGTCGGCACAAAAAACGAGTGCCAAACGAACTTGCACCGATTATGCTAGAAAGAATCATCGCAATGGCATCGAATCCAGGTCAAATTGTGTTTGATCCATTTGGGGGTTCTGGTACTACATTCTATGCAGCAGAAAGGCTACATCGTTACTGGATTGGTTCAGAAATTGGTGATACAAATCCAGCAGTAGAAAGACTAACCGATTTAGCTAATGGGGTTCTAGAACAATGGGAATCGGCAAGGGGAAGCAAAAAACCGAAGCCAAATAAAACTACTGCATCACAACTGCCAATTCCCTTTTCTACATAGCTTTTAGACTAATGCACGTCCATCTGTACCTTTAGTAATTTTTGGCACGCTGCTGTCTATTTGATCGTGTTCAATTACGAAGATTGCCAAAAAACCTTCTTCAATCTTAACGGCTCGCCAAACATCAAAGTAAGGTTCTAGCTCTTCATAATTGCCAATGCGATCAGTTAGATAAGGGTAAAGTTTTCTACTTGGAAGTACCAAAGCTGCACCTAAAAAAACACCGCGTAACAACCCCAGAATCATTTTATTAATTGCTCGATGACTTGAGGAAATATTGCCTGTTTCCCACTCCAGAGCAAAACGATAATTATCAATGATTTTTGTTGCATCCACCTTTCCTGGGGATTTGGTTGCATAATTAATTGGAGTTTCCAAGCTCCATCCAAATCTTTCTCTCAATGCAATCATGCAAGCTTCTTTAATTGGTTTAACACCATTACCATGTTTTGCTGGATTAATTGTAAAGCTGAATGTCCCAGGAGGATTAACGATTAGGGAAATAGCTTCCCGAATTTCATTCCTAATGATAGACCAATCATTTGATTCTTCAAAACTACCAACACTGATCAAAGAAACCTCTTGAACAATTTTCATATTAACTACTCACTGACTTAGTTACGCAAGAGTAGTACAGTTTTGTGTATTAGTTTTGAGATTTAACCTTAGTTTCTACATTACGCACCAAACCATCTTTAATTGTAAATTAGCACTCTTGGAGCAGAGAGATTGTCATAATTTAAATACGATCGCTCTCAGCAATCCCCACTATCAACCATGCAATTTGCAGATTTTTGGTATACTGTCGCACTCAGTGAGCAACTACAACCAAACAAGGTATTAGCAAGAACCGTTTTAGGTGAGTGGCTAGCAATATTTCGTGGCGAAGATGGACAACCTGTAGCGTTGCGCGATCGCTGTTTGCATCGCAGCAGTCGTCTATCAACTGGTAAAGTCTGTGCAGGGGCTTTGCAATGTCCTTATCATGGTTGGGTATACGATGAAAATGGCAAGGTGATTGCAGTTCCATCTGAGGGCGAGGATTTCAAACCTTCCCAGCAGCGTCAAGCCAAGCGGTACGCTACTAAAGAACAGGATGGTTATATATATGTGCGGTTAGCGGAAACTCCCCGCGAAGAATTTCAGCCATTTTCTATGCCACATTATGGAGAAGCTGGTTGGGAAACGGTGCGGGTAATTAATCGTTTTGCTAACAATGTCACTAATTGTGCAGAGAACTTTATTGATATTCCCCACACAGCTTTTGTACATCCTGGCGTATTTCGTACCTCTCGCCAACAAAAGCTAGAAATGACTGTGGAAAGGGAAAATGGTGCAGTTTTAGTAGAGTATCGCCATGAAACCAGCAATTTAGGCTGGTATAGCCGTTTTCTTAATCGTGAAAGTGCAGAGATTCAACATTGCGATCGCTTTTATATGCCCAATATTACCTCTGTGGAATATCACATGGGACGCGATCGCCATCTGTTCATTACCAGCCAATCTATCCCAGAAACCGATAATTCCACTCTGGTTTATACAGATGTCACTTACAACTATGGCATCTGGAACAAACTAGCGCGTCCGTTGGTGTGGTGGACTGCTCAACATATTATCCGCCAGGATATTGAAATTTTAGGGATTCAGGGAGAGGCGATCGCAAAATACGGTACACAATTTTCTAATACACCTGCGGACACAATTCATGTATTTGTAGAGTCAATTATAACAGCAATTTCTCGGAGAGAAGACCCGAGATTATTACCAAATCAATCGGTAAAAGTAAGATTTTGGGTTTAAGAATATTTCGTAATTAATTATGCATAACCTAGCACAAATTATCATTTTTATTACATTTATTGTTTTGCTTGTATGGACAATTAATAATCAATTCGGGCGAACTCAACTCAAATCAAAAAATCGTGAAGATTGGCTTTTGGATACTGTTGGCTTAATGATTCAAGGAATTGTGATTCCTTTATTGCAGGCTACTGTAGTTTACGGGCTTTACCATCATTTATTACCCAACTCACAGGGCATTTTAAAAATTGCACCTATTTTAGCTTTTATAATTAGTTTTATATTAGTAGATTATTTATATTATTGGAATCATCGTTTATTACATAGTAAATTTCTGTGGTCAGTACATCAAGTGCATCATACTGTGACACAAATGGATGTATTAGGCACTTCTCGTAATACGCTATGGACAAGTTTGCTAATTGTTTATTTATGGATACACACTTTATTTTTGTATCTTCTATCCGATTCAACGGCTTATTTACTAGGGGTTAGTCTAACTTCTGCTTTAGACTTATGGCGACATAGCCGCTTGATGATTGATGAAAATAGTTGGCTATATCAATTTGTATTTCCCTGGCTAATCTTACCCCAGGATCATGCATGGCATCATTGCAGTGAAGTTTTTAATTGCAATTATGGTGCTAACTTGAAATTGTGGGATAAGTTACATAAAACTTATTATGAAACCCAAGATTTACCATCAGTAATCGGAATCTCTACTTCCTTAACATTAAGCCAAAAACTTTTATTTCCATTTTCATAAGATTTACAAAAAAGGCATAAGCATATCTCTTTATATGCCCAATGCCCAATACCCTATTTTTATGACCTTTTTAAGTACAATTCTTTTATTTTTTCCTACCTTGATATTAATACTAACTGGGGCTGCTATCATCTACCTTGCCTATTCACCCAGTATCTTTAGTATTTTAGCAGTGTTATTTTCTTTGTATGGATTACCTTTGCTAATTTACCGCTTACATCAATGGATATATCCTGTACAGGAAGGTATTAGTTATTTACGCGGTAACTCATATAGTCCTTGGTGGGGTAGTCATCAAATTCAGGTAATTTATATTGCAATCCCCGTATTGGAAACAATATTGCGATTGATTCCAGGTGCATTTTCGTTTTGGTTGCGATTGTGGGGTGCTAAAATAGGGCGAAATATTTACTGGACACCAGGATTAGAAATTGCCGATCGCGGTTTAATTGAAATAGGCGATCGCGTAGTTATGGGACATCGTGTCACTATCTCGTCTCATATAATTAAGCCCCGCAAACAAGACTTAATGTTGTATGTCAATAAAGTCAAAATTGGTAACGATGTATTTGTGGGTGCTGGATGCGTTCTTGTTCCTGGTGTCGTGATTAGTGATGGTACGTTTGTCCCGGCTGGGACAAATATTTATCCTAATACAAAGGTGGAATAATTGTTAGATATTTTTCAAATTAATCCAAAAATTACACAGTATAAAATCATCTGTAAATTTTGATATTATGCGTTCGATTATTCAATTATTTGGAAAACTTTTTGCACCAGCTTACCGACGCTTTGAGCGAGCTTTAAATTATCCAGAATTAACACAACTATCTGTGCAGCAAGAAATTTGCGATCGCCTGATGGCTAGCGACTATGGCAAAGCTTTAAAAATTCGCTCTGTAGAAGATTGGCAAGATGTGCCAATTGTTGATTACGATACATTAGAGCCTTGGATTTTAGGACAAGAAAAGCGTCAGCAAATACCTTTAACTACCGAACCAATTTTATTTTATGAAAAAACCTCTGGTAGTAGTGGGGCGATAAAATGGATTCCCTACACTCTGTCTTTACGACGCTCATTTAATCAAATGTTTTGTGTGTGGGCTTATGATTTAATTAAAAATGGCCCGAGATTTTCTACAGGTAAAATTTACGCTTGTATCTCGCCGCAATTAAATGTTGCGGATGCTTCATCTTTACAAGATGACTTAGATTATTTAGATGGCTGGTTGCGGTGGTTGCTGCGTCCTTGGTTAGTAATGCCAAATAACCTTAATCACCTACATAATGCCCAAGAATTTAAACATCAGTTGGCTTTGGCTTTATTACAGGCAGAAAAATTAGAAATTATTTCAATTTGGAGTCCGAGTTTTCTACAAGTACATTTAAAATATATTCAAGAAAATCAGGAATTATTACAGCAAGAATTACACAATAAAATATCGCGTGTAGGCGTAGCCCGTCGTAGACATCGCCTGCAACTTCTGGGCGAAAATCCGATACCTTGGACGCAATTATGGTCAAATTTAAAGCTGATTTCTTGTTGGGATAGCGCTAACGCCGCTGATCAAGCCAAAGGGTTGCAATCTCAGTTTCCGGGTGTGTTGGTTCAAGGTAAGGGATTGCTAGCCACCGAAGCACCGATGACGATTCCCTTAATTGCGGCTGGGGGTTATGTTCCGGTTTTGGATGAAGTGTTTTTTGAGTTTGAGGATAATAACGGTTCGGTGTATCGCTTACACGAACTCCAACAGGGAGAAGAATACACCATAATTTTGTCACAGAAAGGCGGTTTGTATCGTTATCGTATAGGCGATCGCATCCGAGTAACGCATTACTATCGCCAAACCCCCTGTTTAGAGTTTCTGGGAAGACATCAAGCTGTTAGCGATTTAGTGGGAGAGAAGTTGCAATCCAACTTTGTCCATCATGCTTTGCATAGCATGAATTTACCGGAAGGCTGTTTTAAAAGCTTAGTCAGTCTTGCTGAACCACCACAGTATATTTTACTACTCGATTCAGCAGCAACCTCAAAAGAAATCCTGGCGCAACAACTAGATGAGGCGTTATCACAGTCATATCATTATCAACGGGCGCGATCGCTTGGTCAACTCGCACCGCCGCAAGTTATAATTTCTGCTCAAATTCCAGAGATATTAGCCTTACATCGTCTCCGCAGTGGAAGTATTTGGGGAGGTATTAAGCATCCAATTTTAGCAACATCGCCTATTAGCACCGAACTTTTACAAGAATTGCAAAGAACATCATCATAGTGCCTACTTAGTTACTTAAGATGATTCTGAACTAAATTCTGTTGCCTTATGTGCAGTAAACGCTTTTACCACATTGGCTTTGAACAAGCGGATTTGGGTGCAAAACCTCCCACATTAGCGCTATTATCTGGCGATCCAGAACGTGCATCTCTGATCGCCCAAACTCATTTGCAAAATGTGAAATTGTTATCAGATAATCGGGGGCTGAATAGTTATTTAGGATATTTAGCCAATGGTTGCCCTATCTTATCAGCGACCAGTGGCATGGGTGCGCCTTCGTTAAGTATTGTAGTCAATGAATTAGTCCAGGTAGGAATCCGGCAAATTATTCGCGTTGGTACTTGCGGCTCAATTCAACCTCATGTAGCCGTTGGTAGTATTGTGATTAGCAATGCCGCATTGTGTCGCCAAGGTGCAGCTAATGATATTGCACCTCTTGAGTATCCAGCCGCAGCCGATCCATTTCTTACAGTCGCCTTAGTAAAAGCAGCACGAAAATTAGGCTGTGAGCATCATTTAGGCATTGCAGCTTCAGTAGATACCTTTTATGAAGGACAAGAACGCATGGATTCAGCCAATCCATATTTAATGCGATCGCTACAGGGAATTACCGCAGAATATCGCCATTTAAATATCTTGAACTATGAAATGGAATGCGGCACACTATTTAAAATGGCAGGAGTTTACCAATTTGCCGCTGCTGCTGTGTGCGCTGTAGTTGCTCAACGTACTGTTTCTGAAAATATCATCTTCCCCAAGAAAGATATTGCCATTGAGAATGCGATCGCAACTGCTATATCTGCAGCCGAAACATTGCTGAGTGCTAAATTTGAGTTATAGCGAAAATAGGGAATGGGGCATTGGGCATTGGGCATAGTAAATGTAGGGTGTGTTGTCGCGCAGCGCAACGCACCGACGCAATATCAAATGTTTAATGTGCCGTACCCTCAGCAATAAAACACCCTACCTTAAATCTTTATTTATCAGTCCTTAAATCCCCATTGCCGAGGATTAACTTGATAGTAACGTTGCAGTAACTCATACAATCGCGGATGCTGATGTAACAACTGTTGAGGCTTCTCAAAAAAGGTTTCTGTGGCGACGGCGAAAAATTCAGCGGGATTTGTTGCACCATAGCTATTAATTACAGTTTTCACGCCTTGCTGCACATCATTGCAGAGTTGTTGATATTCTGCTGTCATTACCTGCGCCCAAATTGGATAATCTGATTTATTCGGTAAAATAGGTACACCTTGGGAATTACCATCTTCTTGATCTAATTGATGGGCAAATTCATGCAGCACTACATTATGTCCATCTTGCCAGTTTTGCGTGTCTTGCTCCACCTGTTCCCAAGAAAGTACAACTTGATCGCGACTCCAAGACTCACCTAATCTAGCTTCTCGCCTTTCTTCGACTACATACTCTCCAGTCGCGACGGTTTCAGTTACTAAATAAGCGCTGGGATAAACTAAAATTGAACGCAATTTTGAGAAGTATTCACCTCGTTCATTCAGTAATAGCAAACAAGCCACAGATGCAATAGTTAATTTCATTTCTTCTGTGACTTGTAATCCTTTACAGCCAATGAATTGCTTTTCGGTTAAGAAGACTTGAATATGTCCTTGTAGCCGTCTGCGTTCTGGGGGTGAAAGTTGGAGATAAATCGGCAGATTATTTTCAATAATGGCATTCCATAGAGGTGGGAAAGGACGAGATTTTAAACGTTTACGGTGCTGTTTAATTAACAGGGGACTGATTAAAATTGCGGTGATAACTATGCCAATAATGAGAAAGGCAATGATTGCTGGTATCATTGGTTTTGAGAGTTGGTTAATGGGTCAATACTACTCGGTTAAGCGTTTTGAAATTAAAATTGGTTTTGGGGAAAAGGTGAAAGGGGAAGGGTTTTAAACCTTTCCCCTTTACCCCTTACCCTTTCCCCCGCCTCTCAGGAATTTTGAAGTTAGGCCTTTTGATAGAGTTATCATTGCTAACTGGAGTACAAGATTAAATCGTAGTTTCTGATTCGGCTTGTTTTATGGCAGTTAGTACGATGGAAACTGTGGCTACCAAAGCTGCGATCGCATCTTTGAATATATATCAAAAACATCTTTCCCCGCGCAAAGGTTTCTCCTGTCCCCATCGCTTGCTATATGGAGGCGAATCTTGCTCAGACTACGTAAAGCACATTCTAATTAATCAAGACTTGATGACAGCTATCAAAACAGTTCCCCAGCGATTTCAATCATGTAAAATAGCAGCGCAAACTCTCCAAACCAAAGCTGAGGGTGGATGTATTGTGGTTCCTTGCTGTATACCACTTTAAATATTTATCGCGAAATTAAAGGTAACTGGCTGAGGCTGTCATTAGTCCTTGGTCATTTGTCATTGGTAAGGATTTCAAGCCGATTTATGTTTTTAATATAGTTGGGTTGATTTCCACTGACTGATACCAATTTAAATAATGTTTGGGACAAATAAAGTCTTTGTAGGGGCACGGCACCAGTAAGATAATTTGGTATACCACAAAATTGTGGATGCCGTGCCCCTACCAACCCATCTGTCGCGTTCTTTTTCAAAATGGTATGACTTAATGTTTGCGACACATCAATATATATATTGATTGTAGAGGACACGGCATTGCCTATTGGTGTCAACTTAACGTGAAACCCTCTTGGTTGCAAGGTTTCGCCCTCACCCCCAGCCCCTCTCCCAGTGCTATCCATTACCCGGATCTTTCTCAACAAAACTACAATTTACTTAAAAATAGCTAGAAAGCTGAGTAGGTATAGTTTTGTCATGGGAAGTAAAAACGGGTAATGGAAGATGGAAAAGTGGGCATCAGAAGAATTGAGACAAGCAGACTTAGGAGATGCAAGAAGAAATAAACGTTTAATAAGGATAGTGGAAGATTTAGCAGCACAACCTAGTGCGAGCATACCGCAAGCTTGTGGAAATGTAGCAGCAACCACAGCAGCGTATGATTTTTGGAATTCACCATACTTTGAAGCAGATGATATTAGGAATGCCCATATCAAAAGTACAGTCTCTAGAATCAAAGAACATGAGACAGTGTTGATGATTCAGGATACAACAAATATAGATTTGACAAAACATCCAGCGACAAGAGGAATTGGTTATCTAGATCATAGAAAAAGCTTGGGATTAAAAGTACATACAGCGTTTGCAGCCAGTACAAACGGAGTACCACTGGGAATCATTAATCAACAAGTTTGGACAAGAGATATAGAAGATTTAGGAATAGCGAAAAAACGCCGTCAACGACAAATACAAGAAAAAGAAAGTCAAAGATGGTTAGATGGATTAGAGAGAACACAAGAGTTTGTGCCCACAGAAACAACAGTTGTCACTATGGGAGATTCCGAAGCTGATATATTTGACTTATTTCGGAAACAACGCCCGAGAAATTCACATTTACTCATCCGGGGAACCCACAATAGAAAAGTCAATCACACAGCCAAGTATTTACATCAAGCAATCCGTGCTACCTCAGTAGGGGGAACATTATTAGTAGAAGTAAAACGTAATCCAGAAGCGGCAGCTAGAACTGCAAAACTAATCATTAAATATGCAACATTTGAAGTAGATGTACCACGGCATCACATAGCACGTTCACAACTTAAACCAGTAAAATTACAGGTGATTTTAGCAGAAGAAGAAAATCCACCAGTAGGTGTTAGCCCGATTAGTTGGCTATTATTAACGACCCTAGAAATTAAGAATTTTTCCGCCGCCATACGTTGCGTCAAATGGTATACCTATCGTTGGTTAATTGAACGCTACCACTATGCTTTAAAAAGCGGTTGTCAAATCGAAGAATTACAACTCGAAACTGCAAAGCGAATCAATATGGCATTAGCTACATATTCAATTGTCGCTTGGCGTTTATTATGGCTCACTTACGAAGCCAGACATAATCCAGATATTAGTTGTGAAACTGTTTTAGAGATATTTGAATGGCAGTCGTTATGCGTACATTTTACTAAAAATCCGATTCCACCTCAAAAGCCACCAACTCTTAGAGAAGCTGTACGTATGATTGCCACTCTCGGTGGTTTTTTAGGGCGCAAAAGCGATGGCGAACCTGGAGTTAAGACTATTTGGCGTGGATTGCGACGATTACATGATATCGCTGCTACTTGGAAATTAGCCCGGCTAACCCACTAGCCAAATCAACAAAATCCGCAAGGGTATGTCAACAACAATCCATATGGATACATATTTTTCTCACTCTGTCAACCACAGCTAAGAATCCTCAACGTGAAATTACTCCTATAAATGGCTTTCAGCTTTGTTAAGAAAGATGTGACTAATGGATAGCTCCCAGTGGGAGAGGGGTGCAAGAGATTTAATTTCCCTTCCCCTGGGGGAGCAAGAGATTTAGTTCCCCTTCTCCCGGGGGAGAAGGGGTTAGGGGATGAGGGCGCGAGGTATTTGTACAAAGCCCGCCCTATATAGCTTTTAGCTTAAGTTGACACCAATGAGCATTGCCTTGCCCCTACCCATTTATCGCATTCTTGGTTTCAATAGGCATAAGTCCTAATTCATTCACAGCTATCAAACACTTACCACCAAAGCTAATTACCAATTACCCATTACCAATTACCTAATCCCCAATCCCCAAAAGTAGCGTACAATTATTCTCCATCCGGCATCTGCTACCCCCTTGACGCTCATGTATTGTGACTACCTGGTTCAAATTCTCACTGCCCGTGTATATGATGTTGCCCAGGAAACACCTTTAGAGTATGCACCGAATCTTTCACGCAGACTGAACAATAAGCTATTGCTGAAGCGGGAAGATATGCAATCAGTATTTTCTTTTAAGCTGCGTGGCGCTTATAACAAGATGGTAAACCTGCCACCAGATTTATTACAGCAAGGTGTAATTGCTGCGTCTGCTGGTAACCATGCCCAAGGTGTCGCTTTATCTGCCAGTCGCTTGGGAACGCAAGCAATTATTGTGATGCCTGTAACCACACCCCAGGTAAAGGTGGATGCAGTCAAAGCTAGGGGTGGACACGTGGTATTGCATGGTAATACCTATGATGATGCTTATGCCTATGCGCGACAACTAGAAGCCGAAAAGGGGCTTACCTTCATTCACCCCTTTGATGATCCCGATGTCATAGCCGGACAGGGAACCATCGGTATGGAAATTTTACGGCAATATCAGCAACCCATCCATGCTATTTTTGTGGCCATTGGTGGTGGCGGATTAATTGCGGGGATTGCGGCTTATGTAAAGCGGTTGCGTCCAGAAATCAAGATAATTGGTGTGGAACCAGTGGATGCAGATGCGATGAGTCAATCGCTGAAAGCTGGACATCGGGTGAGATTATCTCAGGTGGGTTTATTTGCTGATGGCGTAGCAGTGCGGGAAGTCGGGGAGGAAACTTTTCACCTGTGTCAGCAATATGTAGATGAAATCATCTTGGTAGATACAGATGATACTTGCGCCGCTATTAAAGATGTATTTGAAGATACCCGTTCCATTTTAGAACCAGCAGGAGCATTGGCGATCGCAGCTGCTAAAGCCTACGCGGAACGCGAACAAATCGAGGGACAAACCTTAGTCGCTGTCGCTTGCGGTGCGAACATGAACTTCGACCGCTTGCGCTTTGTGGCTGAACGCGCCGAACTGGGGGAACGTCGGGAAGCCATTTTTGCCGTTACCATTCCCGAAGAACGGGGAAGTCTGCGGAAATTTTGTGAATGTATCGGCAATCGTAATTTAACTGAGTTTAACTATCGCATTGCCAGCGCCCAAGAAGCACATATTTTTGTCGGCTTGCAAGTTCAAAACCGCGCCGATGCAGTTAAGATGCGAGAAACTATTGAGAGTTGCGGCTTTGAAACCCTCGACCTCACCGACGACGAACTGACAAAGCTGCATCTGCGCCACATGGTTGGCGGACATTCACCCTTAGCAGAACATGAATTACTCTACCGCTTTGAATTCCCCGAACGCCCAGGGGCGTTAATGAAATTCGTCGGTTCCATGAGTCCCAACTGGAATATTAGTATGTTCCACTACCGCAATAATGGCGCAGACTACGGAAAAATTGTTGTTGGTATCCAAGTCCCACCGCAAGAGATGGCAGAGTGGCAAGCATTTTTAGATACCCTCGGATATCAGTATTGGGATGAAAACAAGAACCCCGCCTACAAGTTGTTTTTAGGATAGTTGACGTTTAAATCTTGTAGAGACGCGATTCATCGCGTCTGCTCAACCGATTCATCGCGTCTGCATAATCCCAAAATCATGGCGAAAAATTCATAACAGAGGCTGGATGCGTTACGCTAATCGCTAACGCATCCTACATTTAAACCGTATTGCGTCTTAGCCCAGATCCCCGACTTTTTCAAAAAGTCGGGGATCTAATTTGGCGTGGAAGTAACGCATCCCACATCAGCGCCAAAAGTACGGAAAACGATAGATATTTTTTTCTTTCACAGTCCCTTATGTTTTAGCTTAGTTGTTGGTGGAAAATCTAACCTAAGGAGTTGCTGTGAGCCGTTTTTTATTTGTTACTGACTTAGACCATACCTTTGTTGGCAATGATGAAGCACTTGTAGAATTAAGCGATCGCTTAGAGCAACATCGCCAAGCATACGGTACTAGAATTGTCTATGCAACTGGGCGATCGCCAAAATTATATCGAGAATTGCAAATTGAAAAAAACTTAATGCAACCAGATGCCCTCGTGCTATCTGTGGGTACGGAAATTTACCTCGATGGTAGTGATACCCCTGATAGTAGTTGGTCAGAAATTCTCTCGCAGAGTTGGGATCGGGATGTAGTATTATCGGTAACTGAAAAATATCCTGAGTTAATTTTGCAACCAGATTCCGAACAGCGTCCCTTTAAAGTCAGTTTTTTCTTAGAACAAGCAGTAGCACCTGGTATTTTATCGCAACTTGAGCTACAGTTGCAAAAATATAATTTACAGATAAAGTTAATCTACAGCAGTGGAATTGATCTTGACATTGTTCCCCTTTCCAGCGATAAAGGTCAGGCAATGCAATTTTTACGTCAAAAGTGGAAATTTGCAGCCGAACAAACTGTTGTCTGTGGCGATTCAGGTAACGATATTGCTTTATTCGCTGTAGGCAACGAACGGGGAATTATTGTCGGGAATGCGCGCCCTGAGTTACTTCAGTGGCACAATCAATATCCCGCTGATCACCGTTACCTCGCACAAGATTTTTGTGCAGGTGGCATTCTGGAAGGACTAAAATATTTTGGATTTTTAGAATGATTAGTTATCTCAAAGGTATCGTAGCTGGTGTTCAAACAATTGGTAATAATCGCGTTATTCTGACCCTTGAGGTTAATAACATCGGGTATGATTTGCAAATTCCCCAACGACTGACTAAGTCTTTGCCGGAGTCGGGGGGAATGGTACAAATCTTTACCCATTACCAAGTCCGGGAAGAAGTACCCCTGTTGTATGGCTTTGCTTCCCCAGCAGAACGGGACTTATTCCGCCACTTGCAAAGCGTCAGTGGTATTGGTGCAGCCTTAGCAATTACTTTATTAGACACCTTGGAACTACCCGATTTAGTCCAAGCAATTATCGCTGCTAATATCCAAATTCTCATTCAAGCCCCTGGTGTTGGCAAGAAAACCGCTGAACGCATTTGTTTGGAACTGAAAAGCAAACTGATCGAATGGCGCAAATCAGCTGGTTTCTTCGTCGCCACAGGCGGGCCAGCACCAGGTATTCTCGAAGAAGTGCAAATGACTCTCTTTGCTTTGGGCTATACCCCCAACGAAGTTAGCCACGCCTTGCACGTCGTTGGCGAAGACATTGGACTGCCCAAAGACGCTTATGTGGAAGACTGGATTAAACAAGCGATCGCTCATCTGAGCAGTCAAGCTGAGTGCTAAATTGTAAGTACTGAGTGTTAAATATGGCGACAGATCCTTATGCTTGGCTAGAGCAGTCTTTAACAACAATTCGTAAGGCAGATTGGTATCGCTCAGTACAAACAATCAATGGAACTCCCGGTGCTACTGTGTTACTAGGGGGGCGAGAAGTAATTAATTTTGCCAGCAATGACTATTTAGGGTTAGCAGGGGATCAGCGATTAATTAAAGCCGGGGTTGCAGCTACTCAAGAATTTGGCACAGGAAGCACAGGTTCTCGACTACTTAGCGGACATCGAGAATTACATAGACAATTAGAAAGTGCGATCGCATCTTTAAAACAAACAGAAGATGCTATAGTATTTAGCTCCGGGTATTTAGCCAATTTAGGTGCGATCGCAGCTTTGGTAGGTAAGCGCGATTTAATTCTCTCAGACCAGTACAATCACTCCAGCCTGAAAAATGGCGCAATTCTCAGTGGTGCAGCAGTAATTGAATATCCCCACTGTAATGTCACAGCTTTAAGAAATCAGTTAATTGAGAATAGACAAAATTACCGACGCTGTTTAATCCTCACCGATAGCGTTTTTAGTATGGATGGTGATTTATGTCCCTTACCCGAACTATTAGATTTAGCTGATGAATTTAGCTGTATGCTGCTAGTAGATGAAGCCCACGCCACTGGCGTACTAGGTAAAACTGGTGCAGGCTGTGTAGAACACTTTGGTTGTACGGGGAAGCAACTAATTCAAATTGGCACATTGAGTAAAGCTTTAGGTAGTTTAGGCGGATATGTTGCCGGGAGTGCCACCTTAATTGACTTTTTACGCAATCGCGCCCCCACTTGGATTTACACCACAGCCCTTTCACCCGCAGACACAGCCGCCGCCTTAGCCGCCATTGAGATAGTACAACAAGAACCACAACGCCGCACTCAATTGTGGGCAAATGTCGATTATTTAAAAAAGCTAATGCAAGCACAGGTAGCTGAATTAAAATTACTACCTTCAGCATCACCTATATTATGTTTTCAATTGCCCAGCGCCGCCGCAGCATTAGCAGTAGGTAAGTCTTTACAAGAAGCGGGAATTTTTGCCCCAGCCATTCGTCCCCCCACAGTCCCCACCAGCCGCATCCGCATATCTGCAATGGCAACCCATCAAGCAACGCATATCGATCAGCTGGTAGCAGCATTGGGAGAATTCGTAATTCGTAATCAGGGGATCTAAATCTGGGCATTGGGCATTGGGCATTGGGCATTAGGCATTGGAAACTCTTACCCATGATCGGAAGAGGCAGGGGGGAAGGGAGCAGGGAGCAGGGGGAGCAAGCCCTTTCCCATGCTCTAAAACTCCATCCCCTTGTGGGTGAAGTTTTTCATAAATAACCTCTAAGCCCCAGCGATACCCGTTTTTATGTCTCAGGATATAAGTTTATTTAATTTTTACATATTAAATTTAAAAATTAATTCTAATAGAAAGTCATGGCAACCGAGCAAGAGCTTCAATCTCTTTTTAATACCTTGGATATCGATCAAGATGGCAAAATCTCCATCAATGAGCTTTTTTTAAGCCCTGGTTTAAGTGCAATTATCTCGGCTGAAACAGGTGTCAGTAGCCCCCAGGAATTGCTAGCTATGCATGGAGATAAAGACGGTAGTATCTCCTTTGAAGAGTTAAAGGAAGTAGTTAAGAAAGCAAGTAATTTAACCTAGCAGTCGGAGGGGAGTAGGAGCGATCGCTCCTACCAGTGGTGTCAACTTAACGTGAAACCCTATTAGTTGCAAGGTTTCGCCCTCACCCTGTGCCCCTCTTCCACCAGGCTACGGTATACACACAAGTCTTAAAATTGCCCCTAGTGCTTGGGTTCGTCATCTAGCTAATGGTTGTGCGATCGCTCCCGAAGCCTGTCCACAGTGAAGAGGAACGACGTAGGCGGAGCCTTCCCGCAGGGTAGCAATCGCAAACACCACGGGATTAAGTAAAATTGCAACAAATCAAGCGCTCAAAATGGCTGTAAAAATCCTTCTGTTTCAATCCCTAATAGGGATTAAGTGAAATTGCAACATTTTCAGGATTAATTCCTAAATTCAAAATCTCAGTTTCAATCCCTAATAGGGATTAAGTGAAATTGCAACCACAATGATGGAGGTGGGTTTAGCAAAGATATTCGTTTCAATCCCTAATAGGGATTAAGTGAAATTGCAACTAAGAGAGTAGCAGTTACAGTAAAACCCTGGACTAATGGTTTGTTTCAATCCCTAATAGGGATTAAGTGAAATTGCAACAATACCTGGCTACATTCATCAATGATTAATAGCCCGTTTCAATCCCTAATAGGGATTAAGTGAAATTGCAACCTCTTCTAATATAGCGTGTCTACGATAGGATGTCAGTTTCAATCCCTAATAGGGATTAAGTGAAATTGCAACTCCCCTAACGCTCGGTAGCCCTCATCCTTGAGAAGTTTCAATCCCTAATAGGGATTAAGTGAAATTGCAACATGAATGCCCTGTATTGCCCCATACGCCGATTGATTGTTTCAATCCCTAATAGGGATTAAGTGAAATTGCAACTTCGCGCACAATTGAGCGGTTTTTGGTAGTATCAGTTAGTTTCAATCCCTAATAGGGATTAAGTGAAATTGCAACTCACTGTCGGAAGTGGAAAGAATGGGGGAGTTGTTGATCGTTTCAATCCCTAATAGGGATTAAGTGAAATTGCAACCATCCATGAAAAAAGCTGAAATCACCCCGCTAGTTGCGTTTCAATCCCTAATAGGGATTAAGTGAAATTGCAACAAGTTGTCGGCGGGGGCTTCATCAGGAAGTGAAGTGTTTCAATCCCTAATAGGGATTAAGTGAAATTGCAACCAAAGTCATGGGCATTTCATGATATTAGGGTAATTATGTTTCAATCCCTAATAGGGATTAAGTGAAATTGCAACATTTCAGCCAAATTAGTATTGAGTTATTAAAAAGGTTTCAATCCCTAATAGGGATTAAGTGAAATTGCAACCTTAAAATGGGAACCTAAATACACTTTAAGAATTGGTTTCAATCCCTAATAGGGATTAAGTGAAATTGCAACGATTAACTTTTGGTTCTGCTAGCGGCGCATTCCTGTTTCAATCCCTAATAGGGATTAAGTGAAATTGCAACTGCGGAAGCCCCAAAGTCGATTTCTCCCCCTGCTCCCTGCTCCCTGCCCCCCTGCCTACTCAGCGACGGGATATTTTTTTAGTTGGAAGTCCCTTATAGACCCCTGAAATTGTCATTACGAGCGCAGCGAGGTAATCACATAATCCCGTGGTTTTTGCGATTGCTACCCTGCGGGAAGGCTCCGCCTACGTCGTTCCTCTTGGGTGTGGACACAATACTGCTCGGTTAAGGATTTTAAACTTGGAATTTGGTTTGGGGAAAAGGTGAAAGGGTAAGGGTTAAAGGTTTTTTCTTACCCCTTTTCCCCTTCCCCTTTTACCCTTAACCGACAAGTATTGGGTGTGGACAGGCTTCGAGAGCGATCGCACAACCATTAGTTAGATGATCAAACCAAGCACTAGGGGGAATTTTAAGACTTGTGTGTACACCGTAGCTTCCACCAGGAGAGGGGAGCAAGAGATTCAATTCCCCTTCTCCCTGAGGGAGAAGGGGTTAGGGGATGAGGGCGAGGTATTTGTACAACGCCCGCCCTATATAGCTTTTAGCTTAAGTTGACACCAATGTCGCCCGGAGTCCCCCCTGCCAAAAAAGCGATAGTATATTTTTTTAGTTAGGGGACTTCCAGAAAATAAATTATCCAATTTACTTAGATAATATTTTTCTTTCTCCCCCTGCTCCCTGCTCCCTGCCCCCTGCCTACTCAGCGACGGGATATTTTTTTAGTTGGAAGTCCCTAGAAGTCCCTTAGACGATGCGATTGACAATTGTCCACACGTCGCCGTCGGAACGCACATGAGGAACTGAGATTGTCTTAAAGCCGGTAATAAATGGTTTATAGTAAACCTGCCAGTAAAGGGGACTTAACTCATCGGCGCAAGATTTTAATAGGCGAATTTCTGTGGCTAGTTCTCCAGCAAGTTGATTGATGCGTTGAGCATGAACCTGTGCTAAGTTTCTCGCTTCTTCTAGCTGTTGCTCTAGAGTAAGTCGTTTAGATTCAGTTTGCCAACGAGCTAACTCAGCTTGTTTTTGGTCTATCTGAGATTCTAAAGCTGCGATCGCATCATCAATTCCCTTGAGTTCCACAGCTAATTGCGGATTCTCCCTAGCAAAGCGACGGTAAGCTTCAGCTATGGCGATGGGTGAATCATTCTCGCTCGACACTACATTATTAATAGTGAGAGTAGCACGTTCTTGCTGGAGAACCTGAATTTGTTGGCGAAGCCCTGCTATTTCTGAGAGAATCTGCTGCATAATTCCTATTTATCCTTCGTTAAGGCTTTTCGCACCTTGGTTATCCAAAGAAAGCGATCGCACATCAGCTGTAATTCCTACTGTTTGCCAAGCAGTTTGCATTGCTGCTGCTACAGCCGGAGAATGTTGTGCATCTGCTAAAGCCAACAATGTCGGCCCTGCACCACTAATCACCATGCCATAAGCACCAGCAGCAACAGCAGCTTGATTCACAGCATCGTAACCAGGAATCAATGCTTGACGATAAGGTTGATGTAACTTATCTTGCAAAGCCGTCTTTAACCATTCTCCCTTACCAGTTGCCAAGCCCCGCAACAATAAACCCAAATGAGCGGTATTAAAAATTGCATCTGCACGGCTAAACTCTGTAGGGAGAACTCGCCGCGCTTCTTGAGTTGAAAGTTCAAAATCAGGAATCGCCACCACCGGCACAACATTTTCATCCCAGGGAACATCACAAATTTCCCAACCCTCAGCACTGGTAGCAGCTAGACGACATCCCCCCAGCAAGGCGGGAACCACATTATCAGGATGTCCTTCCATTGCGATCGCTAATTCCATCACCTGCAACTGAGAGAGTGGTTCGCCAGCCAATTGATTAGCCGCAACCAAACCACCAACAATTGCTGTTGCGGAACTACCTAAACCCCGCGCCAAAGGTACACCTAAATCAATCTCAATTTTCACACTCGGCGGTATCTGCTCTATATGTTGATATAACTTGACAAAGGCTTGATAGAGCAGATTACTTTCATCAGTGTTTACCCCTTCTGCTTCTTTACCTGTGACCTGAATAATTAACCCGCCTGCATCCAGACGTGTAAACTTAACTTTGTTATACAGCGTTAAAGCTGCACCAATGCAGTCAAAACCAGGCCCCAAGTTAGCAGTGGTAGCGGGAACAGTAACAGTGACACTAGAAACAACAGACATCTGCAAATCTCACTAATCGCTCAATAAGCATCCCATGTCATTTGTCATTTGTCATTTGTCATTTGTCATTTGGAGTTTGGTAATTGATTGACCTCAACTCATTTGCGACTAAACGCCCTACATAATAGACTTCTTGCAGAAGTCGCAGAAAGGTTTTGTCTTTCCCCCTTCCCCTTTTCCCACCCCTATGCGATCGCGCATTTGCCCGCTTAATTGTACTCAATAAAATCTTTACGGAAAATAATTTCTTATCTGTGTAGTTACTAGTATCAATTCCCAAAGCATTGACTTTTGGGCGAAAAAAACTTACGTCTGCATCATGCAGCGTACCAAAAATAACTTAGGATATACCGAATTCTACGGTTGTTTTTACTTTAACTCTCAGGGTGCATAAAAGTTTACAGTCAATTTATAGGGAATCAACAGCCAAATACCGTGATGTCAAAAGATTTTGAGCAACCTGAAGTTAATCTCCCAAATATGGGAACAGGTAAGTATTTAACACCGTTTCAGCGTAAACAGCTGCAAAAAAATTTACAAGATGATTTGTCTGAGTCTTATCATCAGCGAATCGAAATTATGTTGTTGGCGGATGAGGGCAAAACTCAAACCGAAATTTGTCAGACATTAAAATGTTCTCCAGCGACCGCAAGACACTGGATGCATATTGCCCGTACTGGGATGGCGCACCAATGGCAAGATTGCCCTCTAGGTCGCCCAAAAGCAATTAATCAGGAATATTTGGAACGCTTACAACAGTTACTTTCTCTAAATCCTAGGGATTGTGGCTATGGGTTTAGACGCTGGACAGTCAATTGGTTGCGAAAGCATTTAGCGAAAGAATTGGGAATTGATGTGAGCGATCGCCATCTTAAACGCGTCCTCAAACAAATGGGATTATCAACCATCCCCAAACCTACTTTATCTCAGAGTGAACATACAGAGAAAACAGCAGGACAAAAAATCTTGATTTCTGACCTTAAAGCCGAAAAATCACGTAATTTTACGGGATTTTTTCTTTTGGAATCAGAAAAATAAATACGCAGAAACAGTAAGTACCAGTTCAGGATTTCATGGCGCAATATATCTCAGAGTCGCTGTCTGTGCAGCAACTATGCAGTGTTTTGGGTAATTCTCTCTCCTCAGAAGACTTACAGCACTGCCTTGAACAAGTGAAATATCTTACTCCCAAGGTAGGAAAATTTTGGCAAGGAACCGATGTTGAAGCGGGTATTTACATTGTACTTGCAGGTAAAGTCAGATTACTCGATGATGCAGGTGAATTGATTGCAACTTTGGAAGTAGGACAATCATTTGGGGAATTTACCTTGTTTAGAGAGGCTGGTTTTCAAGCTTATGCAGCCAGAGCTAGTGTTAATTTACACCTAGCTTTCCTTACTGATGAAGCACTGTCACCATTGATAGGCAAATATCCAGAAATTTACGCACATTTACGCACCCAAGCACAAGCACGAAATTCTCTGTTTGTTAAGTCTGACAATGAACCCCCATCTCCCCAGCTTGTTGAACAACCAAGCGTCACAAGTTCTTCCCCACTACCAGCAAGTAATTCTCAGAAAAAGATTAGCAAAGCCTACTTTCCCAACCCTACACAAAGAGTCGGGCATTTATGGCAACGGGTCACCAAAAGCTATCCATATTTTGCCCAACAGAGTGCCTCAGATTGCGGTGCAGCTTGTTTAGTGATGGTGTCGCGTTATTGGGGAAAGCGCTTTAGTGTCAATTTTGTGCGAGATATTGCCAATGTGGATCGTAACGGTGCATCTCTGCGCGGATTGTCAATCGCAGCCGAAAGTATCGGATTTAACACAAGACCCGTAAAAGCCAGTCTCGACCAATTAGCCAAGCAAAAATTACCTGCGATCGCTCACTGGGAGGGCAAACATTATATAGTTGTCTATGAAATCACCAATAAATATGTCATAGTTGCAGACCCAGCCATTGGTCAGCGTACCCTGACTCACCGGGAATTTAAAGCAGATTGGACTGGATATGCACTGCTACTGCAACCCACAGCCCTTTTAAAAGATACGGAAGAAAGTACAACACCCTTTTGGCAATTTTTTGAGTTAATTAAACCGCACAGTTTGGTGTTACTGGAAGTCTTTTTAGCTTCCTTATTTATCCAAATATTTGGATTGATTACCCCTTTATTTACCCAATTTATTCTCGATAGAGTGGTGGTGCAGCGTTCTGAGTTAACTTTAACGGCTGTGGGTTTAGGATTGCTAATTTTTAGTTTATTTCGGGTAGCACTAACAGGTTTGCGGCAATATTTACTAGACCATACTGCCAATAAGCTAGATGTTGCTTTAATTGTCGGATTTATCCGTCATACTTTGCAACTTCCTTTAAGTTTCTTTGAAACACGTTATGTCGGAGATATTATTTCTCGCGTCCAAGAAAATCGCAAAATTCAACGCTTTCTTTCTGGAGAAGCTTTATCAATCCTCTTAGATTTACTCACAGTATTTATCTATGTAGGATTAATGTTTTGGTACAGTTGGCAAATGGCATTACTGGCTTTATTAATTGTACCGCCATTCTTTTTACTAGCTTTGATTGCAACACCCTTCTTAAAGAAGATTTCCCGTGAAATATTTAGTGCTTATAGCCAAGAAAGTAGCTATCTAATTGAAGCTATTTCTGGGGTGCGAACAGTGAAATCTACAGCCGTAGAACAAACAGTACGCTGGCATTGGGAAGAGTTATTGCACAAAGCCATTAAAACTGGATTTTCTGGGCAAATTATTAGCAATCGCTTGCAAATTTTTAGTAATGCTATTCAAGCAATTGCCACTACAGCTATGCTATGGCTTGGAGCGCATTTAGTCATTCAAAATAAATTAACAATTGGACAGCTTGTGGCATTTAATATGCTGTTAAATACGATTATTGCTCCTTTCCAACGTTTAACAGTATTGTGGAACCAACTGCAAGAAGTTGTAATTGCTATGGAACGCATTAATGATGTATTAGATGCCGAACCAGAGGAAAATTTACAAAAGCAAATCAAACAGAATTTACCTGAAATTAAAGGTGACATCCGCTTTGACAATGTCACCTTTCGCTATCACTCAGAAAGTGATACTAATGTGATTGAAAACCTCAGTTTTCATATTCAACCCGGACAGATGGTAGCATTAGTAGGACGCAGTGGTTCGGGAAAAACTACGATTTCTAAGTTAGTTTTAGGCTTATATCCCCCTAGCGATGGCAAAATATTAATTGATGGATGCGATATTACTACTATTTCCTTACGTTCCTTACGCCAACAAGTTGGAGTAGTTGACCAAGATACATTTTTATTTGGCAGTACAATTCGAGAAAATATTAGCTTAGGAAATCCCGGCGCAAAATTAGAAGAAATCATTGCAGCCGCAACTCAAGCTGGTGCTGATGAGTTCATTAAAAAATTACCAATGGGCTATGAAACTCAAACTGGTGAAGGTGGAGGAATGCTTTCAGGAGGACAAAGACAAAGAATCGCTATAGCTAGAGCTTTATTAGATAATCCTCGCTTATTAATTTTAGATGAGGCAACTTCCCATTTAGATACTGAATCGGAAAGAATAATTCAGAAGAATTTTAATACAATTCTTAAGGGAAGAACTACCTTAGTAATTGCTCATCGTCTTTCCACTGTCAGAAATGCCGATTTAATTTTGGTTTTGGATAAAGGCGTATTAATTGAAAGTGGAACTCACCAAGAATTGATGAGTAAACGCGGACATTATTTCTATCTCAATCAACAACAGTTAGATGCATCAGCCTAAATTGAGCATCTCTAAAAGTCAAGCATGATATTTTCAAATATTTGATTTTTGAGAAAATTTTAGTATATCTTTATTCCCAGTTTAATTTCTAATACTAATTCCAAAAATATTGATACAAATATATTTTTCGTAGAGGTTATAGCAATGCTAAACCTCTACCAATATCTTTGTCTCATTATTAAATTGAAAGAGTCTCAACAAGCATTTTCTCTAAATCAAACCGGATGCCTATAGGACAATACAGTTCAGTTAAGAAAACTAATTGACAACAAAACAATACTTTTGGAGGGGGTTTGGGGGACGCAACCGTCACCCAATCGGGGGTTTGGGGGAGAATCCCCCAATTGAGCTAGCTGTTTCCACAACTGGCAAATCAATTACTATTTTTTTAGCAGAACTGTATTGGGCTATAGGATTGCCATAAATTGCAAATTTCTAACAAAAAAGACCTTATGTCCGAGATATTTAACGGCGAAGTAGCAAACACCATCAATGAATACGAACAGGCAGATACATCATCTACAAACATCAATCAATTGCCTGATGATTTGTCTGAATATACTAAAGATTTACTAGATAGCTTGCCCCAAGTTTGGACTAGGGGTATGTTGTATTTTTTGCTCAGTTTTATATCTATTGCTTTACCTTGGGCGATGTTATCGAAAATAGATGAAACTGGTACAGCTAGGGGAAGACTTGAGCCAAAAGGTCAAACATTTAAGTTAGATAGTGCTGTACCAGGGACGGTTACATCTATCCCAGTCAAAGAAGGTGATCTAGTCAAACCTGGAGAACCTGTCATGATATTAGATGCAGACTTAGTTAAGTCTGATTTGCGCCAAAGTAAGGAGAAATTAGAAGGACAATTAAATAGGCGATCGCAATTAAATCTGCTGAAAAATCAAATCATCGTCTCCTTAGCAACTCAACGCCAACAAAATCAAGCTCAAGAGTTAGAAAAACAAGCCCAAATTGAGCAAGCACAGCAAAATTTAACGGCTTTGAAAAACTCCTATGAAATTCAACAAACCGAAAAAATTACCCAAGTTAATCAAGCAAGACAAACTATCGAACAAACTCACACGGCAAATAAATTATTAGAAAATAGTTTAGCCAGTGCCCAAAGAGAAGTAGAACGCTACAGTAAACTTAAACAAGCAGGTGCTATCCCCGAAATTAATGTTGTTGATAAGCAAGATATCGCCAAAGACAGGCAGAGATTATACGAACAAAGCAAATCAGATATCAAACAAGCTAATCTCCGCCTAGCCGAACAACAGAGTAGCTATCAGCGTACAATTCGTCAAGCCAAGGCAGAAATTGAACAAGCATATTTGCGCTTAAAAGAGCAAAAACGCAGTTATCAAGCATTAACTCATTCAGGAAAATTGGCTGTACTCAAAAGCGAGGAGCAATTAAAAAATTTAGACACAGAAACGACTACCTTACAAGCAGAAATTGCTCAAACTAATAGTCAAATTAACAGCTTGCAATTGCAATTACAGCAACGAGTCTTAAAATCTCCTATTGCGGGTAGAGTATTTCAACTCCCAATTCAGCGTCCTGGTGCAGTTGTTCAACCTGGAACAATGGTTGCAGAAATTGCTCCCGAAGATTCACCGTTAATTATTCGGGCACAAATGCCTACATCTGAAAGTGGTTCTTTACGCAAAGGATTGCCTGTAAAACTTAAATTTGATGCCTATCCTTTTCAAGATTATGGAATTATTGAAGGCGAGTTATTAGAGATTTCACCAACCACATTAGAAATTGATACACCTAATGGGAAAATTGCTGCATATAATTTAGAAATTTCCCTGAAAAGTAATTGTATTCCTAGTAAAAATAAATGTACACCTTTACGTCCTGGTGATACAGCAACCGCAGAAGTAATTGTTCGTCAGCGTCGGATTATTGACTTTTTACTAGACCCATTTAAACAGTTGCAACAAGGAAGCTAAAACTTAATAGCTCATCCGATATTTGCATAACTGTCAGTTATTTGTGGAGCCAAATTATGTCACAAACCATCACAATCAGCAACCAAGATATTCTGCATATTGTCAAACAATACCGCCAAATTCCTGATTTAATTGACAAGATTATTACCCATAAGATAATTGAAACCACCATATCAGAGATGGGGATTCAAGTAGAGATTGAAGAACTGCAAAAAGCAGCAGATAATTTCCGGTTAATGAATGCCTTGGAAACTGCTGAAGATACATGGAAATGGTTGGATAAACACGCTTTATCTTTAGATGATTTTGAAGAATTAGTTTATCGTAATTTACTAGCTAATAAATTAGCTCAACATCTGTTTGCAGATAAAGTTGAACCCTATTTTTTTGAAAATCAACTAGAATATGCTGGTGCAGTTATATATGAAGTTATCTTGGATGATGAAGATTTAGCAATGGAGTTATTTTATGCAATTAAAGAAGGTGAGACTAGTTTTTATGATGTAGCTAATCAATACATTCAAGATATAGAATTACGTCGCAAATGTGGCTATCGAGGAAAAGTAAATCGTAAAGATTTAAAGCCAGAAATTTCTGCTGCTGTGTTTGCTGCTAATCCTCCCCAGCTTCTTAAGCCGATTATTACTTCTAAGGGAGTACATTTAATTATGGTGGAAGAGATTATTCAACCAGAATTGAGTGAGAAATTGCGTTATCAAATTATATCAGCATTTTTTGCCGATTGGGTGAAGCACAAAATAGAGCAAGTAGAGGTTTTGAAAGAGTTGCAGAGCAATAGCCTAAATCCTAATCCCGATACATACACCTGAATTTTATTTGATGACTAACACATAAGTGGATTTGTCACACTGTTGGTTTATACCAATGGTGTGTAAATATCTTCCGCATTTGGATTGAGATAAGGACGTTCTATATCAATTCCATATTTTTCAAATTTTCTAAGTATATATTCCATTCGGCTTTGTGAAGAATTATCCTGATTCTGATGGGCTTCTATCAAAGCATCAGCAACAAATTCACAATAGCTACCTTCAGAATCTATTATATTTCTAAACTTTATTTGTGAATTTGGACGTTCGGATAAACCAATACCAGGTGCAATTTTCTTGGTAAATATCGGAATTTCTTCCCGAAAGTGGGATTTATTATCTTCATAAATAGTTCTTAAAAGTGGTAAAATAAACTTTTTGTATAGTTTTGAATCGTATTTTTCAGAAAAAACTTTGAGTATTCCTGAATTATAAAATCTGTAGTTCAAAGGGTTGTGTAATACCTCAAATACGAAGGGTAATTTAATCGCATTGAATTCTGTTGTTATACAGTTCATCGCAAAAACTGCCGCTTCAGAACTGAAGTTAAAATAAACCAGTAATGTATAATAGAAATTCTTTGCTGGTGGTAAACCACCAAAGCCATCGCCAGTTACTCTATACCTAGATTTATTAATAAAGCTGGAAGGTAGAAATATTGAAATCGCATCATTTACAATCGCTGATTGTAGGGCTACAGGTAGATGACGCTCTCGCAGAATTTGTAGAATACCGTTATCAAATTCTGCTATAAGGCTACCATCTACTTCCTGTCTTAAAATATGAAAAGATGGATGATACCAACCTTGTCCTTTGTTGTTTTTTTCTAGTTCTTCATAGAATTCCCAGTCGATTCCTTTGGAGGCTATTTTTTTCAGAACTTGCTCGTTATTATCCGTCTCAAAATTTTCTTCTGTTACACCCGAACCTTCAAAGTAAATGCCATATATAAATTCTAATAATTTTGAATTTATATACTCATACTGAATTTTTTGAGGCAATTTTTTTAATTGTACCATATTATTATGATCAATTTCTATAGGCGGAAAGTGATAATGCCTAATGCGAAATTTAGATTCCTCGATTTCAATATTGCAAACAATATCTTGTAAAGTCTGTCTTAATTGCATTATAAATAATCCTATATACTGTTCCAGATATTGTGATTTATAAATTAGTCGAATATATTAAATTGATAGGAATTTTTCTGGTTGACAGAGCAATTGTCTGGCAATATAAAAATAAATTTTCTGGTGATTTCGAGCCGTCTCTGGCTGCAATTGAAATTCTTCTAGTAGTTGATTAATTAAACCTAGCCCAGCAAACTGTACTACTCGTTTGGTAAATGCTGTATAGTGATTTAAAATTTCTGGGTAAATACTTATATATGCTTTGATCATAGCTCCGATTGAAGGTTGAACAACTTCTAAAGGAATTGTGGCTAGCTGTATAGATTTTTTAATTTCAATAGTATGATGTGTAATCATACTATTGAGCCAAAAAATAAAATAACCTGTAATTGCTTTGCCTAAATCGCAAGCTGGATCTCCCCAGCTACAAGCTTCCCAATTAATAAACTTAATTAGACTATTTTTGGATTCTTCATACCCTGCGAATAACCCATCTTGGTCTAAACTCCTATGTATGAAAATATTTTTAAATTGAATATTATTGTGTGTTAAGCAGAGGTGTTCATGATGAAGTACTAGTTCTTTAATAATTTTTTTGACATTTTCATCTTGTTGAATAATACCCAAAAATTTCCAAGCTTGCACTGGAGTTCTATGTAAACTTTCAGGCTCCAAATATTTAATAATATAATCAGAAAGGTAATCAGGATAAGGAAGTTGGTACTGAAGCTTATCTTGAGAAAACTTTGTTATGAAATTATGGCATTCTTGAGAATTCATTGTCTCGAAATGCAATTTTGCTAAAGTAGTTCCCAGCAATATAGCAATGGTATCAGAGAAGGTATTCAGATTTTTATAATAGCTTTCTAAAGTAACATAATCATTGGCTAATTTGTATATAAGTATAGAATTTTGATTATCAAAATGCAGTATTTCTGGAATTAAATATGAAGTATGATCTAAGGCTTTATTGATGCTTAAATAATTATAAATATGCCATTCTTTAGTAATCCTGTTATCGATATTAATTTGCCTATAATGAGGCATCTGTTTAACAAATAGCTTACCCACTTTATTGGGTAATTCGATGATCCAATTAAAATTATTATTATCTTTTAATTCAAGTTTGCTGCCCTCTAAATCTTCTTTATTTGACAGATGATTATTTATCAAGTAATCAAATAAATTATTATAACTAAGGTTACCTATCACAAAATATTCCTTCTTTTATATTTAACAAAAAATAACTCAGCCATTTTTAATTAACAAAATCATTTTAGATACTCCTAAATTAGGAGTATCTAAAGATATGTTGGGTAATATTACCACTTAAACATATCCTAATACTAATAATGTACAACTAGTTTAGGATCATTTTTTATGCTTTCCTATTGTAGGAATTCTGGTACATCGTCATTTCGGCACCCACCACTAAAAGTACTCCATTCATCTTTACCAACAGTGGCACAAGCTTTACTGAGGGTACTCCAATCTCCTCCTCGTATATTCATTTCATCGTCCCCTAAATCGTTCATAAAACTTTCAGAATCGAGAAACAATTCAGCACCTGTAATTACAATGTCATGAATTTTAATATCAGCCATTTGAGTTATCTCCAATCAAGATATGCTGTTTACTTAGAATCATTAATTCATTTTTGATTCATGATTACATTGTAGTTAATTTAAATGCTTATATCTAGATAGTAGTAGCTAATAAATAGGACTTAAAAAGTATAGTTTGGGTCATAAAATATTGGAAAAATTAGCTAAATATACTCACTATTATCCTGTCTTCAAGCAATTTGTAATCAAAATGTATATTTATAATAAATATTAGCTTGAGCAAAGACATAGCTAAATCAGATATATCACTTTTTAACTTTCAAGCTATAAAAAGCATAAAAAATTCAGTCCCAAAACATTTTGGGACTGAACGCTAAAAATATTGAATACTGTTAACAGCATTTTCTAAAATATAAATATTCTTTGCTTAAGCTAAAACTTGGTAAATATCCTCGGAATGTACGTTGAGATGAACGCGCTTTAAATCAATTCCTAAATGTGAAAATTGTCCAATAATTGCCTTTATCTTTCCTTGAGGCGAGTTATCGCCCTGATACCAAGCTTCTAACAAACCATTTGCAATTATCTGACAGCGATTCACCCCAAAACTTTCTCGTTCAGCAAACTTCTTATCTGGTTCTTCTGCTAAACCTAAACCTGGTGCTAGTTTTTTAGTAAATAGAGGGATTTCAGATTTAAAGTTTCTTTTATTTTCTATATAAATGTAATTTAAAAATTGCCTTACTGTTGCATAATCCCGCTTGTCAAAATATAAAACACCTGAATCGTAACGATTATAACTTTTTGGATGGTACAAAACTTTAAATTGAAAAGGAATATTTTCTTTATTCAAACACTGTGTTAGGTTGCCCATAACGTTAATAGCACCTGACGGAGTTAAATTGAAATATATTCGCACAGTCACTTGATTTTTTAAATCATGATTGCGATATAATCCAGCATTACCAACCGCCATATAAAAGCCACTCTGTACCACATTTTTTGGCATTCTTACTGCTATTATATCACCTACAGAAGCTGATTTATCAGCCTCTAGTAAATGCTTATCTCTTTGAATATGTAGCCTTAAATCACCCTTTTTTATCACTAAACTACCATCATTTTCTTCTTTCAAAACTGACCAACCTCGCTGAAAATATCCCTTGCCAAAATTACTGTCATGTAACTGTTGATAAAAAAATACATCTACTCCAAAAAGCGTATTATTTTCTAAATCTAAAGCTAAATTATTTTCTTCGTTATCTACTGCAAGTTCGCTTCGCATTGAACCGTTGTAATAAATACCATACAGAAAACTCCGCAATTGCAAGCTGAAATATTTTTTTTGTATTGCTTCAGGCAATTTGTGGAAGCGTTCAACAGTATCAGTAGGTATGTCAAATGGCTTATAATCTGGATGAAGAATAGAGAAATCAGACTTAATTTCAATATTGGTTATAATATCTTCTAGAACATCCAGTAATCGACTATCTACCCCAGCTTGAAGCTGACTATGAACAGAGTTAAGTAATCGCATAATAATTTAATTATGAGGAAATATACTAAGCTGTCAAAGCAGGTTGTTGAGTTAATTCACTAGCACCGAAAATTGTTTGCATTGATTGTTCTGGGCGACATAATAATGTTTTAGCAACCTGAAGCATAGCAATTCCTGTATTGCCAAAAGATTTTTGATACAGAATCATTGCCTGAATCCTTTGAATTAAACCAAAACCTGTAAATTGCATTACCTGTAGCAAGAAATGAGGACGGTTTTCTAAAATTTCTGGAAATGTCTGCAAATAAACTTGGTTTAATGTAGCAATTGAAGGCTGAAGTTTTTCTAAAGGAGTCATCGCTAAACCTAGAGATTCCTCAAGACTTAAAGATTTACTAATAACTAAACTACCTAGCCATAATTGTATGTAGCTACTAATAAGTGTTCCTAAATCAAAAGCTGGATCTCCCCAAGTAGAACGTTCCCAATCAATTAGGCGTATAATGCTGTCAGTTGATTGCTGCCAATTTTTATTGACTAATATATTATTTAGCTTCAGATCATTGTGGGTTAAACAACAAGGAATAACAGTATTACCCAAGTTTATAAGAGCTTCTCCTAAACTGTCGTAGCGTTGATATAGGGCAAAAAATCTCAAACCATCATCAGGTACTAAACCAAAAATTTCTGGTTCTATCCGTTCCAACCCCCGGATTAAATTTCTCACCATATCTGTTCTGGAATTATCAGGATTTTGAGAGAAGAAATCTTGATATTCTTGCTTGTTGAAAGTATAGCGATGGATAGCAGCTAAAAAAGTACCAATTGCCGCAGCGATTTCACTATCAAAAGATTTTTCCTGGGTATAGAATTCCATGACATCCTGATAATCATCCAGAAATGTAAAAACCATAATGGAATTTTCTGCATCATAATGCAGTATCTCTGGTAGAGAAGGGCGAAGATAATTTAATTCGGGAAATTTTTGTACAAATTCTTGAATGCGCCACTCACTTAAAAATTCTCCCGATGCTTTCCCTGCGTGATTGTGCCGTTCTTGCTTGACTAACAGCTTTTGATGATTTGGCAGTGTTACTAATAAATTAAAATTTTTAGCAGATTTTAACTCTATGTCAATCTGGTTTGTTTCGCTTGGAGAACAAAGGTTATGTCTAGCTAAATAATCGCAGACATTATTAGAATTCAATAAAAAGGTCATGGGTAACTGAAAAATATCAGATTTTGCATTTAGCAGGTTACTGCTGTTAATTACTATCTTCTGCAAGGATTTGATATTTTTCTAAAATTGTGAAATTCTAAAAGTGACAAAAAAAATCTAGTTTGAACCTATTATTTAGGGTAATTTACCTAGAAAATATCGTCATGAGTAGAGATATTCATTATCTAGAAAGATTACTAGAATATTTATGTCCTATTTTGATGCGATCGCACTTCATACCACCTCAGATATAGGGTTTAGTATTACTCATACGTGTCAACTTAAGCTAAAAGCTATATAATACGGCGCGTGTTGTACAAAAACCCTCGCCCTCATCCCCTCACCCCTTCTCCCCCTGGAGAAGGGGAATTAAATCTCTTGCTACCCTCTGTTGGTGTTCAAGGGGCACAGGATGAGGGCAGAACGTTGTCGCCAAGAGGGTTTCACGTTAAGTTGACACCAATGAGCATTGCTAAACCCCTACGCAAAATCTATCTGTATAATTAGGATTCTGGTGAATCGGTATTAATTCTTCATGTCAGTCATTCACGCTAGGTTTTGGCATAACCAAGCATGAAAATGTATGTGTCTTTCCCATGCCTCATCCCCAATGCCCTATGCCCATTTTCAAGCTAGTTTTTTTGCTGTTGATAAACCTGTTTAAACTGTTTTTGCTGAATCTTATGATCCACAATGGGGTCAGGATAGCCGACAGCACGGCGTTCTAGTGGTGTGATTTTACCCGTAACTAAATATTCTGTATCTATAGACCGCAATTCTGGCAACCATTGGCGAATATATTCGGCATCTGGATCGAATTTTTGTGCTTGGCTAGCTGGGTTGAAAATACGTATAGGTTTGGGATCCATGCCACTAGAAGCACTCCATTGCCAACCACCATTATTGGCAGATAAGTCCCCATCAATCAATCTCTGCATAAAGTATTTTTCTCCCAATTGCGGACTGATTAATAAGTCTTTAGTCAAGAAACTGGCAACAATCATCCGACAACGGTTATGCATCCAGCCGCTTTCATTCATTTGGCGCATGGCTGCATCAACAATGGGGTAACCTGTTCTACCTTCACACCAAGCTTGATAATGTTCTTCGTTGTTTTCCCAAGGAAAGTTTTTGAAGGCTTCGCGGTATGCACCTTCAGCTAATTCCGGGAAGTGATACATAGCGTGTTGATAAAATTCCCGCCATGCTAGTTCTTGTTGCCATGTGCGGATGCTGGTTGTGGTTTCGTCGCTACGGCTATTTTCTAACGCTTCTAGGGTAGTTTGCCAAACGGTGCGAATGCCAATTACTCCAAACTTTAAAGCTGCACTTAGTTGCGATGTGCCATCCATAGCTGGAAAATTCCGCTGTTCCTGGTATTCATTAATCGCACTAGCGCTGAATTCCTCTAACCGTTCCTGCGCTGCAGTTTCTCCTGGGGGAAGAACTAATCCACCATCCCAGATAAATCCTAAATCTTTGGCGGTTGGTAGTGGTATTGCTCCAGTTTGTTGGGCAATTTCTTGTTCAATGGCTGTTAACCCTTCGGCATTTTGCAGAGTTTCTACTGGTTTAGCCTTGGCTTTGCTAATCCAATTTTTCCAGAAGGGGGTGTAAACAGTGTAAGGGGCATTACCACCCGTGCGAATTTCTGCTGGCGAGTGCAGTATCTGATCCCAGTTTTCTGTTAAAAATGCAATGCCTTTTTCTTGGAGTGCATCAATTATAGTGCGATCGCGTTCTTGAGAATAGGGTTCTACATCCCAGTTCCAAAACACAGCTTTGGCATTCAACGCCGTAGCTAAGGCGGGAATTGCTTGCATGGGATTACCATGAAGTATTAACAACTGGCTACCAGCTTCCGCATAGCGCTTTTGTAATGCTTGTAAGCAGCCAATCATATAAGTTACCCGCACCGCCGCAATATCATCTCGTTGGAGAATATTCGGGTCAAGACAAAATACTCCTACTACCTTAGGACTTTGTTTACGGGCTGCGGCTAGTCCTGTATTATCAGAAATCCTTAAATCGCGGCGATGCCAAAATAGAATTAAGTCAGACATTCCATTATTTTAATAGTTCGCTTGTACTAGCTTATAGTCTCGTGTACATATCAGCATCATTCTGTCGATAAATTTCTAGATAGGGTAAAACAGAAGCAGAAAAAATTTTTATTTATCTATATAACCATATTTTTTATTATGATTTGTGTATTTCAATGCTTCTCGAGTAGTTGTGATGCTGACATTTTAATTAAACTCCATAATTTTACTTGAAAGTCAAGGCTTACAGGCGATTATAGACTCAATTTCCATGCCAAGGCTCAAATAATCATCCTTTCATGCTTATTGGCAAATATTTTTCTCTTCCTACGTACAGAAGCACATTTTAATTACTTTATTTTGTGATTTTGATCACAAAAATTTTTCATCATGTAAATATTATTAAATAATAATTTTCTATTCATACAATATCTAAGTATTATAAATCTTTGAATCAAACTAATCTTTTATAATTAATCATGATTTTATATATATGCATAACCATACAAAACAAATATTTATTTGTGATGATTCTGTAGAAAATACACTCTGGTTAAAATCGGCACTTTTAATACATGGATTTAAAAGCAAAATCTTTCTTTCAGGTGTAGCATTGCTGGATTTTCTGGATAATAAGCCTGATTTACCAGACTTATTAATAGTAGATTTGAAAATGCCTGTAATTAGCGGATTAGAGATTATTCAAAAAATAAAACAATCTCATAAACTTAAGTCCATTCCTATTATCCTGATTACAGGAATAGATAAATTTGATATTGAAAATATTAATCATGTGGAAATTAACGGATTTATAAGAAAGGCTATTGATTTAGATACTCTAATCGCCTCAGTTACAGCATTATTGCCAAAAGATTAGGTTCCACCATAACTGTGATACAAAATTAATCGTATCAGATGTATGTGACTCATTTTTTAAATTCATGTTAGGCAATATGTTTGCGGACGAATTGAATTACTTCTGTTAGCCCTTGTTGAGTTTTTAAGTTAGTAAAAATAAAGGGTTTATCGCCACGCATTTTTTTAGCATCTCTATCCATAACATTTAAATCTGCACCGACATAAGGCGCAAGGTCGATTTTATTAATTACCAATAAATCAGATTTAGTAATACCTGGCCCGCCTTTGCGAGGGATTTTATCACCAGCCGCGACATCGATGACATAAATGGTTAAATCAACTAATTCCGGGCTGAATGTAGCTGCTAAATTATCGCCGCCACTTTCTAAAAATACCAAATCTAAATTAGTAAATCGCTGCTCTAATTGTTCAATTGCGGCCAAATTCATCGAAGCATCTTCGCGAATTGCAGTATGGGGACAACCACCCGTTTCTACACCCAAAATGCGATCGCTTGCTAGCGCCTGAGAACGCACCAAAAATTGTGCATCCTCTTGAGTATAAATATCATTGGTCACTACAGCAATTTGATACTGTTCGCGCAAAGCCTTACATAAAGCATCTACTAACGCAGTTTTCCCCGAACCAACCGGGCCTGCAACTCCTACTCGAAAAGTGTTATTTGTCATTTGGTAATTGGTAATTGGTAATTGGTAATTGGTAATTGGTAATTGGTAATTGGTAATTGGTAATTGGTAATTGGTAATTGGTAATTGGTAATTGCGGGTTTGTTATTTTTCCCTTGTCCCCAGTCCCCAGTCCCCAATCCCTAACTCCTAAACAACCTTGTATACTGCGTTTCATGCTGCATACTAGCAAGGGATAAGCCCCAAGTACAACAGGCGAGTTCATCATCTTCTAAAGCTAAAATTTCTACTGCTGCAATATTTAATAATGGCTGTAAGTCTAGTAGTAACTGCTGTCCGGTGGTTTGTCCTAGAGGTATCAGTTTGACACCAGCGGTAATTAAATTACTCGCCCAACTATGCAGATATCCTAGTACAGCAGCTTGAATGTTGATTTGCCAATGAGCTGCCGCAATACCAAAGGCGATCGCATAATTGCTAGGATTACCCACAGCATTCACTATGGGCATGATTTCTGGTTGTAGTTTACCAAGTAATTGCATGAGCGATCGCCCCATTTGCCAGCTAGCATTGCGTAATTCTGTGGTTTCTCTAGCAGCCGATAACCAATGGTTCCAATGGGTTAATGCCGCTAAATCTCCGATTTTCGCTGATTTATAAGCTCTGAGCATCACCGCCGCTTCAATGCGAATTGCACCATAACTTAGTTGAGATGCTAACCAGTCTTGCAGGGTTTGCTGATTGGTAATAGTATTTTGTTCAACTAAAGTTTCTAATCCTTCCGAATAACTATATGCTCCCACGGGTAAAGCTGGGCTAGTTAATTGCAAAATAGCTAAAAAAGAGTTATCAGTGAGCGTGATGTCCATAAGCTCCCTGTTCTGGCTGAAATGGTAAAATTTCTGCTTTAATTTCTAACCCTAATTGTTCTAACATTGTTTGCAAAACTGAGTCGTGAGATAAGCGTAAATAATTAATTGTAATTTCTACAGGAACATGGCGATTTCCTAAATGATATGCGGCTCTTAATAATAACTGTGGTGTATTAGCAAAAACAGTTATTACTGGTTCTGGTTTTGCTTTAATTCTCATTAAAATATCTTGGGTTTCTTCTAGGAGAATATCACCATCTTGCAGAACTGTACCTCTAGGTAAACGCAAAAATACAACCTGACCATCTGCTGTTTCAAAACGATGGCGGCTGCGGGTGCGTTCTTCGGCTGTGAGAGGTAAAGTTAAGCTAACTACAGCATCAGAATCAGGTGGTTTCAGTTGGGTAAAGGTCAACATAAATTAATTAAATTAAATATAGTAAATAGCTCAGTATTAAAAATTATTGTTATTGAGATGATTGCAGCAATTGCCGGATGCTAATTTCCAAGTATTGTAGTTTAACAGGCTTTGCTAAATAGTTGTTAGCCCCAGCAGCTAGACAACGTTCGCGATCGCCAGGCATAGCCAGAGCCGTGAGTGCAATGATGGGGATATGGAAAAGTTGACTATCTTGACGGATGCGTGCGATCGCTTCTAAACCATCGACCCCCGGCATTTGAATGTCCATCAAAATTATGTCGGGATGTTGGGTTTTAGCAATTGCGATCGCTTCTTCGCCATTACCCGCCACCAGCAGACGGAAACCTTTAGCCGCCAGGTAGTAGGAAATGCTGAGGACATTGGCTTCGTTATCTTCGGCTAACAAAACCAAAGGTTTATCTCCCCTTGGTTCTGAGATATCTGTTGGGCTGAACGCTGGAATATCTGATTGAGAAGGCGGATTCGGCAAGGAAATATCTGTGGAAAGACAGCTTGAAGGTAAACGAACTGTAAAACAACTGCCCTTTCCTACCTCGCTAGATAAACTGACTGAACCCCCATGCAACTCGGCAATTTGTTTCACCAAGGTTAATCCTAAGCCTGTGCCTTGATAGCGGCGATTGAGTTTGCTGTCAACTTGAACGAAAGGTTGAAAAAGCTTATTTTGAAAGGATTCGGGAATACCAATTCCTGTATCGCTGACGGAAAAACAAAGAAATTCTTCTGTGGTGGGAGATTGTGATTCCAAATTTGTAACTTCTTGTTCCAGATGAACATCTAGGGTGACTCGCCCGCCAGATGGGGTAAACTTGATGGCGTTCGTCAGCAGATTAATCAGCAACTGGCGTATCCGCAGTTCGTCCACGGCAATATATTCATAGTCACTCGCAAGGATTGTTTGTAGTCGAATTTCTTTTTGCTGCGCTTGTTGCCTGACAAACGCCACGCTAGACTCACAGAGATATAAAATCGCTACAGTAGAGATATTCAACTCTAGATGACCAGCTTCAATTTTGGAAACATCTAAAATATCGTTAATCACAGCCAAAAGGTGTGTTCCACTGTTGTGGATGCTGAAAATTGACTTTTGTTGACGTTCGTTGAGTGTCCCAAAAATGTTTTCTAGCAATGCCTCGGAATGTCCGAGAATAGCATTCAGGGGAGTGCGAAGTTCATGACTCATGTTAGCCAGAAATTCACTTTTGGCTTGGTTGGCAAATTCTGCTTGACCTTTGGCTACAGCTAGTTCTACAGTTCTCTCATTCACGCGCTGTTCGAGATTTTCTCGATCTAACTTCAATTGCTTGGCCATAGTGTTAAATGTTTGGGCGAGAATGCCTACTTCATTTTGAGTAATCACCGGTATGTGTTGATTTAAGTCTCCTTGTGCTAAACGTTCCGCAGCTTTGCTAATGTCCAGAATCGGCTGGGTAATCTGCCGAGACAGCAAATAAATCGCCAACATTAAGAAAGCAGATGCCACACAGCCAAACAATACAATGCTTAAGGCTAAACGATCTGCGGGGGCAAAGGCTTCCTCTTGACTCATTTCGGCAATGAATCCCAAATTATACTTGGGCAACCAACGATACACCCCAATCACCAATACATCGTACTGGTTGAGGTACAATCCCATACCATCTTGCTGGGCGATCGCGCGATCAATGGCTTCGCTTTTTAATGGGATAGTGGCAGATAAATTTGCTGCTTTGGATAACTTAAAAGCTGCTGTGTTTAAGAAAGCAACAGCGTTTAAGTTAGATTCTCCCACCAAATAAATGGCTTGAGTTTTAGTTTTGAGGGTGCTTGCTAACAATATATTTCGGAGTTCTGCCAAATTGAGATCCATCACCATAGCTCCCATTTGCATCCCTAAACTATCGTTTAAGGGAGTCGCTATTGTAATAGTTGGTTTTTGTTCGGAATTTAAATAAAAATTAGGCGCGATGGAAACCAGATTTTTTTCTGTTAAATAAGTTACAGGATAACCTGAGGGTAAATATTTATATCTCTTGTGTGAAGAGTCTGAGCAAAAAAGCACAAACCCGCTATTTTCTGTAATACAAATATTGCGAAGATTAGATTTAATTGCTGCGGTTCGATTTAAGTACTGTTTCAGACGTTCGTCAGCCGCTTTTCGCTTTGGGGAATTTTGCGGTTCTAGGAGTTTTGGCACAGCTTCTCGAATCTCAGTTTGTTGTGCAAGTTGCAGCACATCCCGCAATTGATAGTTTACCCAGTAATCCAGTTCTTGAGATTGAAAATCTAAGGAATTGTTTAAACTGTTGACAACTTCTCTCTGCAAATCATGGCGAGAATACCATGAGGAACTAGCAGCACTCACCCCAATAGCAATCCAGGAAATGACAGAAAACCGATAGACCAGTTGATATAATAAACTGTTGCGATTCCAAATACTCATAGTTTGTTCTCAAAGCTTTGCCAAATATTTTGGATCTCCTCAATTCCCCAGTTAGCAGCTTCGGTAGGTGAGGCATTTTTGCAAATCACGCGGTGAATGATTTGTGCCCAAAGTTGCTGCATATAAATATGGCTGAATATGGGGTGCAGTTTGTCATACTCAGGTAGCCGAGGCCGATTGCAGATTGCCAGCGCTGCTGCGGAATGATGATCGGATGGATCTTGCCACAGGGGATCTTTTAACAGTTGTGGCATCGTCGGCAAAATTCGGCCGTTGAATCCGTGAATAAGTTGCCGGATATTATCTGGTTTCAGCAAATATTGCACAAAGTCTAAGGTATCTTGGGAGTTTTGGCTGTGTTTGAGAACCAGAATTTGGTTAAGTACTCTAGGTGCTTGCAAAGTTGTGCCGTCTAGTTTTTTGGGGTAGGTTGCCAAGGTACCAATATCTCGATATCGCTTTGCGGCATTCTGGTTATACTGATTATTCTCTAATTTTTGGGATCGAGGAATCGATAAGGTCATGTTGAGGGTCATCAGGATTCTATGGTTGAGAAATGCAATATTATTACCTGAACCCGACCATGTTAGAGTATCGGTTGGCACATAGCCTTGTCGGTAAAAATCAGCAAATTCCTCAATGATAGCAATGAAATCCTTTCTGTTATTCGTATTATTAAGAACGATTCCGTTCTGATGAGTAGCGATTTTGACATTATGGGCATCTAAAAAAAGTTGAAAAGCGGCTATGGTATCAAAGCCGTTTGCAGACATACACAAACCCAAACCGTATAAATCAGGGTGTTGATGCGATCGCAATTGGGTTTGTGCAGTTTTCCAGAACTGCCAAAATTGATGCCATTCTTGGGGAATGTCGGTTTCGGTATATCCGATTTCCGCTAGGGAGTCTTTCCAATAATGGATATAAGCATCCGATTGTCCTATAGGCAAGGCATAGTAACTGCGATCGCCCCGAACTTGATTGTGATAAAGGACTTGGGGTAATACGTCTGGATCAAAACTGGATGCGATCGGCTCAATCAAATCTGATAGATCGAGCAGCTGATCTTCCCATGCCAATAGAGGTGCAATAATTTGATTAAAAGTAATTGAAAATATAATGTTAGGAGCTTTAACATTATTAGGATTTTTCCAAGTTTCTAATAATGATTGTTCAATAAAATCATCGGAAACCAACTTTAAATTAACTTTCTTTCCTGTGAGTTGCTTCCATGCTGCTACTAACTGCAGAATGCCTTGGTTTTCTCCTGGTAAGTATCCACGCTCCCACAGGATAAACGTTTCTGGATTGGTGACAGCAGAATTAAGTTTTAAATCAGATTTATCTAACTTGGCACAACCTTTTAGACTAGATAATAATAGGCTGAAAAAAGATAATTTTTGGAATTTTCTTCTGGTGATCATTATGATTTTTTATCATGGTATTAATTTTGTGATTTTTAAGTTAAATTCATCCCAGGTTATAACTATAGTTTTTGAACAAAAAATAGATAACTATTAACAGAGACAGTATCGGATTTGGGAATTCGCTTTGGTAAACACACTAGTACAATAAGGCAAAAGTAAAAAGTCAAAAGTCAAAAGAAAGAATACTTATACCACAAGCCTTTTAGCAATTACAGATGGTCTATTTATTTACGCCGACTTGTACTAGTACCGCTACAAGGAATTTAAAATGATTTTTTAAATTTCTCTCAACTAAGTAGCTAAGGTTCAAAAGTTAAAATACCAATATTCTCAGCTTTTGCCCTATGAGGAATATTATTCAATCGTCAAATGACTCAGACCACCCACATAGGTAATGTTGGTAGTGATTGCACTTTAACGCAAAATATTACTTATTTTTCAGCTTTGACCATAAAATTTAACCTTAACTCTCAACCACACTTCCTGTACAATACTTGTCGGTTAAGGGGAAAAAGGGGAATGGTTCAAGGGAAATAAATAACCTTTAACCCGTTCCCCTTAACCAAGTAGTATTGACTTCCTGGCTATCAATAAATCTACAGACTTTCAATATTACTAGCTTTTTTTACCACAAAATAGCAGCACATTTTAACTAGTACTGCCAACCTAAATATACATTTGTAATTGTGAACTCTCGCAATAAAATAAATGATTTTGCGTAAATACTTTTCTGTAAGCGCTACAGTACAAACATATCTAAAAATTCAGATTAATGATTATTTTAAGTGTGTTTTTGCGTTGCAAATTTTAAGGTAAGTAGATGCGATTTTACTGAAATATGTAAAGTTTTGTATATGTATACTTTTGTCAGGACAGATTGAAATTAAATATCTGGTTGCTATGTGAACATATCACAGAAACTGCCCCCATAGAGCATTAATTTTTTCCATTGGAAACGAAATCAAATAGATGATGTGCCATTTGTAATTTAGAACAAGGTGGAATTTCTCTATGTCTCCCTTGTTTATCTAAAAATACTGCCTGATTATTATCACTGCCAAAACCACTATCAGTTTTATCGATGGGATTGGCAACAATGGCATCTAATTTTTTATGCTGTAACTTTTCTAAAGCAGGGGTAATAATATCCCCAGATTGAGCTGCAAATCCAATTAATTGTTGATGTGGTTGCTTGAGTTTGGCTAATTGACTGACGATATCTGGTACAGATTCCAAGGGTAAAGATTGGGGAAGCGATCGCTTGGGTAATTTCTCGGTACTATAATCTCTGGGTTTGACATCTGCGACGGCGGCGGACATGACTATGATATCTGCACTGGTGAAATATTCCCCCATGACTTGCTGCATTTCTTCCGCATTAACTACAGGAATTGCTTGCACTCCCAAGGGGACATTCCAACTAGCAGGGCCATGAACTAGGGTGACGTTTGCGCCACGATGCAAGGCAGCTTGAGCTAAAGCCAAGCCCATTTTACCTGTGGATGGGTTGCCAATAAACCTAACTGGATCAAGATATTCTCGCGTTCCGCCAGCACTAATTAATACCCGCTTCCCGGCTAAATCTCGTTTACCGCCTGTGTGTAATAGCGATTGAATATAAGTCAAAATCTCTGGAGGTTCTGCCATCCTTCCAGCACCAACGCGATCGCAGGCTAATAATCCTGATGCTGTACTCATCCCATGATACCGACTATCTGTCAACAATTGCTGCCAATTGCGCTGTACTGCTAGCTGTTCCCACATATCTGTATTCATTGCGGGTGCTAGTAAGACTGGACAGGTAGAAGCTAGCACTGTATTTGTGAGCAAATTATCAGCCATGCCATAAGTTAACTTGGCGAGTGTATTGGCTGTTAAGGGCGCAATCACCAGCAAATCTGCCCATTCACCCAATTCTATATGTAATGGCCGCGAGTGAGTTGGCTGCCAAAACATATCATCTGTATAAGCCTGATGACGGGAAAGGGTAGCTAAAGTTAGGGGGGTGATAAATGCTTGCGCTGAATTGGTGAGAATGACGCGTACTTCTACCCCAGTTTTAAACAGCGAGGAAACTAATTCACAAACTTTATAGGCGGCGATACCCCCACCTACACCAATTAAAACTTTAGATATGGAATTAGGCATGGGTAAACAGGATGAATTCTAAAGGATAAAGGCTGAAATGAAGAGTATTTGGTAAATGTGCAGTTGCTTTCATCCTCATGCTTCATCCTGATGCCTAAACTATTGTTGATGAATAGACACTACAGTCATGGAAAAGGATGGAAGATGTCAGCCAGGTAGTTTCATCCTGCATCCTTTATCCTTCATTCAAGCTTCGTCATAGGGTTCTAAGTCCAGGAGGTGGATATAGGGTTCCACTAACTCCGGCCGCTGAAATGCGATCGCTCGCAGTAGATGCCAATCGTTCAAACCCTCAAAAGCATTGCTATAATTATCTAGCTCTAGACGTGCAGCTAGCTCCTCAACTTCTGCTGCAGTCATGGCAGCAATTTCTTTTCTGGAAATGCCTAGAGTTTTCATAATGCTTGCCCCTCCCTTATGCAGCATTCGTACCCAGCATGGGTTGGGTTATGCTTTTCACGGCCACCCAATATATCTTACTCATTAGATGGCGTGGATTTTGTAAAAATTTTCCGAATTTATACGTTAATTTGTAAAAAAATTACAATTGAGATTAGGCAATTGCATTCACCACAAAATTCCGTAGCAGGTCTAACATTTGTTGACCAATTTCATGACCCATGTGGAATTCTTGGTATTGCACCTCTACCCCTATAGATTCTAGGGTTTCTCTGGCTTTTACTGCTGCTAAAAGGGGTACAACCTGATCTTGTGTACCATGTGTAATTAAAGTCGGCGGAAAACTATTTTTAGCTACCTTGCCAGCATCAGGATGCAAATAACCACTCATTGCCACTAAACCAGCTAAAGGCAAATTTAATCCCACATCTAATGTCATTGCGGCCCCTTGCGAAAATCCACTGAGAACTGTCCGCGATAAAGGCACACCTGTGACACCTTCTAAAGATAGCAACCAATCTGTCAGTATTTGCCGACTTTCTGGCAAACCCTCATACATATTTTCTGACCTCAAATCATACCAAGCCCTACCAATAGGAGCATAGGGATAAGGATAAGGCGCATTAGGAAAGACAAAGTGATAATCTGGCAAGTTAAAAAACGGTAATAGCGATGCCACATCATCGGCATTCGCACCCCAACCATGTAAAGTTACGATTAAGCCCAAAGGTGCTTGTTCGGTTTCTGGAGGAACTGAAATAAATTCTAAAGTTTGAGTCATCAGTAAATAACTAATCGCTGTTAAAAAATAATCCTAATGCAAAGTGAGGCATGGGGCATTGGGCATGGGGCATTGGGCATTGGGCATTGGGCATTGGGCATTGGGCATTGGGGATGAGGGAGATGAGGGGGATAAGGGAGACAAGGGGAGAATAGTAATTACCAATTACCAATTACTCATTACCCATTACCCATTACCCATTTCCCATTTCCCCTTCCCCCTTCCCCAATCCCCAATCCCCAATCCCCCATGTAAAATAATCTTCTGTCTTTCAATGTTTGTACCAAAGGAAACTGGGGAATTATGGCGCGTCTGGCTTTGCTGAGTGTATCTAATAAAACTGGTTTAATTGACCTTGCCCGCAGCTTGGTGGAAGAATTTAACTTTGATTTAATTAGCAGTGGCGGAACCGCTAAAGCAATTAAAGAAGCGGGAATACCTGTTACAAAGGTTTCTGATTATACGGGTTCACCGGAAATTTTAGGAGGTCGAGTTAAAACCTTACATCCTAGAATTCATGGTGGGATTTTGGCACGGAAGGATTTTCCTCAAGATATTACAGATTTAGAAAATAACCAAATTCGTCCGATTGATTTGGTTGTAGTTAATCTTTATCCTTTTGAAGAAACTATTGCCAAACCAGGTGTAACATTACCAGAAGCCATCGAACAAATTGATATTGGCGGCCCAGCGATGTTAAGGGCTTCATCAAAAAACTTTGCTCATTTGACTGTATTATGTGACCCTGCCCAATATGATGAATATTTACAAGAACTACGTCAACACAATGGTGAAGCTTCTTTAGAATTTCGCCAAAAGTGTGCGTTAAAGGGCTTTTTACATACTGCTAGCTATGACCAAGCGATCGCATCCTACCTCATGAAAGCCCAGGATGGTGAATCTTTACCCCAACAATACAGCATTTCTGGCAAACTCCTGCAATCTCTGCGTTATGGCGAAAATCCCCATCAAGCGGCTGCTTGGTATGAAACAGGTAGTACTCCCACTGGTTGGGCGGCTGCAAGTAAATTGCAAGGTAAGGAACTTAGTTACAATAACTTGGTGGATTTAGAAGCCGCACGCCGGATTATCTCCGAATTTACAGATACTCCCGCCGCAGCAATTCTCAAACACACTAATCCCTGTGGTGTGGCTGTGGGTGATTCTCTCAAAGAAGCTTATGAAAAGGCTTTTAATGCTGATGCGGTTTCTGCCTTTGGTGGTATTGTTGCCTTAAATCGTCCGATTGATGAAGCGACAGCAACGGAATTAACCAAAACATTTTTAGAATGTGTGGTGGCTCCAGGCTGTGAAGGCGATGCTCAGGCAATTCTCACAGCTAAATCCAAGGTGCGCGTCCTGATTTTACCAGACTTAACCACTGGCCCTAAAGAAACAGTAAAAGCGATCGCAGGTGGCTTTTTGGTACAAGCTGCTGATGATGCGATTTCTGATACTAGCAAATGGCAAGTTGTCACCGAACGCCAGCCTACAGAAAGCGAATTAGCCGAATTACTCTTTGCTTGGAAAGTTTGTAAACACGTTAAATCGAATGCTATTGTTGTCAGCCGCGATCGCACTACACTAGGAGTAGGCGCAGGGCAAATGAACCGCGTTGGCTCCACAAAAATCGCTCTAGAACAAGCAGGAGACAACGCCAGAGGCGGCTTTCTCGCCAGTGATGGCTTTTTCCCCTTCGATGATTCCGTACGCGCAGCAGCCGAGGCGGGAATTACAGCCATTGTTCAACCGGGAGGTAGCCTGCGCGATAAAGACTCCATCAAAGCTGCCAATGAATTAGGCTTAGTTATGGTATTAACTGGTGTAAGACACTTTTTACACTAGTTTAGCTCCTGTACTTGTGACAGTTAATTAACTGTCACTCACTCTACTTGTGGTTTGTTGACAGTAATGATATTTTTTATTTGTGTGTGAGGAGCAAGTTGAAAAGAAAAAACGCCTGGGGTGGAAACACGGCAACACTCCCGGGCGTTTTTTCATTGGCACACATCTCTCAAGAGGATTTACAAGGAACTTCCAACTATCAAAAATATCTACTCAAAGAGAGAGCAGGGGAGAAGAACTGCCATACTGAGTCTATAAACTGAGCGTTCGAGTTTTCCCTTTTCCCTTGTCAATCTATATTTGCAATCTCAGTAGGATGCGTTACGCTATCGCTAACGCATCAAGTTCGATCTGAGATTTTTTCACAAATCAAATCAGAGTCCTATAGACAATGATTATCTTGGATGAATATGCCGTCTAGGCCCCCATCCAGGATTGACAATACCTGCTAAATCTTCTTCAGATAATTTGTCTAGTTCGGTTTCTAGTTCATCGACTGTGAAGTCGTAACCGCGCTCTTGAGCAATTTGGACGAAAGCTTCTGGATTAGCTGTTGCTTTTAGCTTTTGCTTTAATGCTTGATCCTGTTTTACAGCTTTTAAAAGTTGGGCAGCATTTTGTCGTGGCATGACAGTCCATCTCCTATTTTAAAAATTAGATTTGAACCTATAATTTGACTGTTGTCGTCTTGCCCAGTCTCAAACTTTAGTTGAGAAGATTCTCACTTAAGCCTATAAATTTAGATTTTAAGACTTCAAAATAAAATAAATTGATTTTGACAAGAAAATATAAGTTTGTTCTCGGATATGGCAGGAATTAACATTTAATTTATATCCATAGGAGGAAGACAAAATAAAAGAAGAGGAAAAGGTGAAAGTTTTAAATTCATCACTGAAATATTTCTCAATACTATTTTTAAAATTTTAAGTTTTATACCAATAGGACTTACGCAAGTGTCACATTTTTTTCGTTGAGGCTGTCCAGAGTCAAGAGGAGCCAGTCACGTGCGGAGGTTCCCTCCGTTGAGTGAACTGGCATTCAAAAGTCCAAAAAACTTGAATTTTTGACCCTTGACCCTTGACTGTTGACTCTTAAACCAGAAGATTAGTGTACCAGTTGTTTAATTAGCAATTCAAATTTGTGATTGCTCAATCAATTTTGCTTCTCTTAAGTTTGACAAATTTAATTGAATTTTTGTATCCACTAATTGATTACCAACTGCTACTCGTTTACCAGTAATCCAAACCTCTTGGGGTTTACATTGATAAAACCTGCGGGGTGAATCATTTAAATAGTCTAATGCTGTGCGATTATGCTTTTTAGTTGCTCGCTGCAAAAGCAACTGCAATACCGTTTCGGCTGCGTCTGGGTTTAACTGTGATGCAGTTCCAGTCAGATATAAACCTTCTACTGCACCTTCAGAAATGCTGGAATCAAAAATCGCGATCGCAACTCTGCCATGATTATTGTATATGTGCTGTGAATGCTGAGATGCGATCGCGGAACTCCAATAAATATTCCAGTCCTCATCATAGGCAAACAATAAAGGCGAAACCCAAGGATAGCCATCAGCCGAACAAGTAGACAAAGTACAATAAATATTCTTGGCGATAATCCGACAGGCTTGAGCAATAACTTCAGGATTTTGAGAATCGATTGTATTTACCCATCTGTTAGTTGGGCTTGCTGGTTCGAGCATGGGTAATTGGTAATTGGTAATTGGTAATTGGTAATTGTGTCTGTACTACAAAACTTTACATCGTTCGGTTTAATTGTGCTTAGTTACTTCCAGAGAATCTTCCTGAACTGGCCAGTTAAACAATCTTGGCAACCGCGACACATCTAAAATATAGTTACCAGTCCACAACACAATTTCAAACAGTAATAAATTTCTTACCCACATCAATTCTGGTTGCGAACCAATAATTCCTAAACCCTCATATAGCTGCCAAATACGGTAAGGCAAATATAAATAAGGCACCATTACCCAAGTGACTGAGTGAAACTTTCTCAGTGTCACAATTTCCGCGACAATTTGTAACCCCAGCATCACAAAATACCACAGTAATACAGTCAACACGCTGTTGTAGCCCCATGCTATACCCCACAACAGCATTACTACTAGTGGCACTACAATTCCAAATAGCTGTATCGTACCAAACCAGATTTTGTACCATCCTGGCAAAGGTTGCGGTAAAGTCATAGGCTTGGCATTCCTCCATGACCAGCCCATAATTACAGTAATTAATGTTGTAACCAAAAAAAAGAGCGAATTTTCTATAAACAGGTAGAGCATGATAGTCTGAGCATCTTTAAGAGAGCAAAGAAAACAGAGGATAAATCCCCATTACCAATTACCAATTACCAATTACCAATTACCAATTACCAAACACCAATTTTTCAAATTACTAAAACTGCTGACCCTGTAATTTTGCCACTCCGCAGAGCATCTAACGCCTCATTTGCTTGAGTTAGAGGAAAGCTATTAATTTCTGTATGGATGGGAATTTTGGGTGCTAAAGCGAGAAATTCTTCGCCATCTTGACGAGTCAGGTTAGCAACAGACCTTAATACCCTTTCTTCCCATAAAATTTCGTAGGGAAAGGCGGGAATATCACTCATGTGAATGCCTGCACAAACTACCGTACCTCCTTTAGCGACTGCCCGTAAAGCAGCAGGAACTAATTTACCTATGGGAGCAAAAATAATTGCCGCATCTAAGGGTTCTGGGGGTAATTCCTCTGAGCCTCCAGCCCAAACTGCACCTAATTGACGGGCGAATTCTTGCCCTTCAATATCACCACTACGCGTAAAAGCAAATACTTGACGCTGTTGATAGCGAGCTAGTTGAATCAATATATGGGCGGCTGAACCAAAACCATAAAAGCCAATTTTTTCTGCATCGCCAGCCATGCGATAAGCACGATAACCAATTAAGCCGCCACATAATAAAGGTGCAGCTTGCAAGTCTGGGAAACTAGGGTCTAGAGGAAAGCAGAAGCGATGGTCAGCGACAGTGTAATCTGCATAACCGCCGTCAATATTGTAACCTGTGAACTCAGCATAATCGCAGAGATTTTCACGATGGGAAAGGCAATACCGGCAGCGATCGCAAGTGTGACCTAACCAAGGAACACCAACCCGTTGTCCAATAGTAAATTGCTCAACGCGATCGCCTTTTGCTTCTATAGTACCGACTATTTGATGCCCAGGTATTAACGGTAATTTGGGATGAGTCAATTCTCCATCAACTATATGCAAATCTGTGCGACAAACAGCACAGGCGTGGATGCGAATTAATACTTGCTCTGGATTGGGTTTCGGCACTGGTAAGTCTGCTAATTGCAGAGGTTGGCGTGGTGCCTCTAGTATCATTGCACGCATAATTAATAAAGAAAATTCTTCTAATTTTATTTTCTGACCAGAGTGACTAGCTTTAAAGTCCTGAGTCAAAAATTGTAGAGACGCGATTCATCGCGTCTCTCTCCCTCCATCGCGTCTCTATCCCTTCATCCCCTGCAGTCTCAATGTGCTTTCTTATATGCTGAAAAGCTGGGTATTTCCTAACATCCAATCTCGTAAAAGAGAGTTAACTTGCTCTGGTATTTCATCATGAGGACAATGACCCGCAGATAAAAAATCTTCTTGTAGTTGTGGATAATATTGGCGAAACTTTTGAGAACGTTCTCTAGCATTCATCCAAGGATCGGCTTCTCCCCACAACAACAATAAAGGACAAGTTAATTGTTTTAGCAATACATCAACTTTTTCTCCTTGAGGAGTACTAAAAACTGAGACAAACACATCCAATGCACCAGCATCGTAAGCTGGTCGATAAATTTCTTCTACTAACTGGTCTGTGATTGCAGTTTTATCTAAATAAACTTTCTCTAGGGTTTGGCGAATTACCCAACGTTGACGCACGTATTGAAATAATAAAAACTGGGCTAAAGGTTGCTGAAACATCCACTTCACACCATCGCCTAGTAACTTTTGCAATCCTGATTCCTGTTTGGGAGGCTGAATTTGTGATTGCAAAGCTTCCGGCTCAGATGTTGGCTTTTCGATGCTAAAGGGGCCTGCACTGTTGAGTAAAACTACACCAGCTGCACTATCGGGGTATTGTGCTGCAACGCACAAAGAAGCATAACCACCTAGGGAGTTTCCTACTAAAACTACTTTTTGACCGATGATTTCATTAATAAAATCGTGCAGTTGATCACGCCACAAGTCGCCACTGTAATCTAACTTCGGCTTCGCTGAACGCCCGAATCCTAATAAATCGATCGCAAAAACTTGAAAATCTTGGCACAGTCCTGTGATATTTTTGCGCCAGTGGTCTGTAGAAGCACCAAACCCATGCACTAATAACAAGGGTGGACGTTGCGCTTGTTGCTCTGCGGCTCGTACATAGTAAACTTTATGCCCGCGCCATTGCCAGTATTGGCCAGGTATAGGAGTGGTAGAAGGCGCTGTTGTTACCTGCATGATTTAAAGAAATGTGAAGTAGCTGTTAATAATTGTAATGCAGTATTTTCCGGTGCTGAGTGTTGAGTGCTAGCTACAAAATATGAGTTTCTATAACAATACCTTAGCCAATTGACGAGAGTTCAACGCCTGTGGAAGGGAGATGAATACGTCCGCGCATAAGTGAACTTGGCAAAAATTTGAACTAATAAAATAGGCTCAGGCTTGTGAGGCAATACAACTCGGTTAAGCGTTTTAAACTCAAAATAGCTTTTGGGAAAAAGGTGAAAGGTTGTTTCTTTCCTTTTCCCATTCCCCTTTTTCCCCTTAACCGAAAAGCAATAACTTTATTTTGGCAACGGTATTGAGATACAAAACTCGCTTCCTTGCCCGATCGCAGACTGCACCTCTAGCTTGCCGTTATGTTTCTCTACAACAATTTGTCGGGCGATCGCCAATCCTAATCCGGTTCCTTTTCCTACCGCTTTGGTGGTAAACAAATGATCAAAGATTTTGGCTTGTACTTCCTGGCTCATTCCCTTGCCATTGTCTCTAATCCGAATTATCACTTGATTTGCCACCTTTTCTGTAGAAATGATGATTGTCTGAGGATGGGCTGTGAGTATTTCAAAAGAATGAGTGTGGGCAACTTCATCAAACATATCAATGGCGTTAGCCAGGATATTTAGAAACACCTGATTGAGTTGTCCGGGGAAACATTCCACAGCTGGCAATTCGCCATAGTTTTGAGCAACTTGAATTGCCGGACGAAACTCATTGGCTTTGAGACGATACTTGAGGATCAATAGCGTGCTATCCAGACCTTCATGCAGATTAGCGCTGACTTTATGTTCTGTATCAGCACGAGAAAAAGTACGCAGACTGATGCTGATAGTTTTGATGCGATTAGTCGCCCCTTCCATGGAGTCCAGCAGCTTGGGTAAGTCATCAATCAGGTAGTCAATATCAATATCTTCTGCATTGTCTTGAATTGATGGGACAGGATTGGGATAGTATTCTTGATAAAGCGCGAGATGATTGAGCAAATCTTTCAAATAGTCTTTGCCATTTTTGATACTGCCATTGAGAAAACCAATGGGATTATTGATTTCGTGAGCAACACCTGCAACTAGATTGCCCAATGATGCCATTTTTTCACTTTGGACAATTTGCAGTTGGGATTGCTCTAGCTGCTGGGCATAGGTTTGGGCTTGTTGATAGAGGCGGGCATTTTCGAGAGAAATAGCGGCTTCAGTGCAGAGGAAATTGAGTACAAGGATGCGATCGCTGGTAAACACGCCACGAGTTGTCTGATTTTCCAGATACAAAATGCCAACTAAATTGCCCTGACGCAGAATTGGTATACAAAGCACACTCTGGGGTTGATGGTAATGCAAATATTCACCCACCACCGGCAGATCAGTCTCTAACGCATCTACAACAACGGTGGTCATCGTATTTTTAACATACTGGATGAGTTTGGCAGGAACCTTGTTGTTGTTTTCCAGGGGGGCAACTTGCAGAGTCGTTTGTTCAAGATCGGCGATCACCCGAACTTGCCATAGCCCATGCTGGCAAAGTATTAACGCACATTTGTCTGCGCCAGAGTTTTGCAGCATGGTTTGGGTGAGGATACTCAGCAATTCATCCAGATCAATTGTGCTGGAAAGAATTTGACAGGTTTGCAGCAAGGTGGCGAAATCGAGCGTGGTGTTGATACTACTGCTGGCAGAACTCTTGCTGCTGGTAGAGGAGTGTAAATAGTTAGGGGCCGAGATGGTAGCCAAAGTTTCTAAAATCGTCTGTTGGCTATGTTGGGCTTGCAAAATCGGGCGTAACAGTTGGGGATAGCGTTGCTCCAGGTCATTGACTTTGGCGTTAGCTCCCCAGCGAGCATAGCAGTAGTAAGCTTCTTGCAGGTAGCTGGCTGCAATTTTTTCCTTGCCCCACTCCAGGTAAAATTTAGCTGCAAGTTCGTTGGCTAAGGCTTCTTCTTGGAGGTAGCCGTTGATTTTAGCACCAGAAATAGCGCGATCAAATAGTTCAATTGCTTCTGCTTTCTGTCCCAATAAAATGCTTAAAATCGCATTTACTAAAGCGCACTTATGAGCAAAGTTTTCCGGACAACTCACTGCCCATAAACTCAGTTGCGCTTGATTTGATTTAACTTTTTGGATATAACTATTGTCTAAACCTAGAGAATGAGTCCGACAATATTCAGCTATAGCAATAGATTGATAAAAATTGATAGCTGCGACTTGATATTTTCCGGTAATAGTGCCAACAAGGTCTTCAGCCCCTTCAGCTGCTGCCACTGCTTCTGCATAACGCCCATAAAAACATAAGACCTGAGTTTTTAGCAGCAAATAGTGACAAATTGCATAGTCGCTATTGTTGCTCTTACATACCTCAAGATGCTGCTCCTCAGTTGGGAGATTTTCTGTAAGATTAGCTGTCAGATCAGGGAGCAAAATTTTTAATCCAGAGATGACATCTACGGCAAGTTGATAGTTGAGTTTCTTGGCAGAAAATTCTAAATATTCCGGAAGATTTTGCTGAACTTCTAATACGCTGTCTCCTGCATAAAACGAATTGAGCAGCTTGTACATCAAAAGATTACCGGAGAAAACCATCTCCCCAGATTGCAGTCCAGCGACTAATCCTTGATCAAAAATAGGCAGTGAGCAACGTAAAGGACGCACCCAGGAAAGGAGATTATTCCCTAGCATATAGCAAGCTTTGCAGAGATTATCTGCTTGTCTGAAGCGTTTGGCTAAACTTTCTGCAAGTACTCCAAATTCATAGCCAGATTGATAGTCATTGTGATAATATCCCAGATACATTCCATAGGCTGAAAATCCGTTTCCAGATTCACCTATTACGCCAAAGTTGAGAGATACTGCAACCATCGATAATGCAACGAAAAAGTATAGCTCTGGCTTTTGTAGAACATAAACGGGTACAATTAAATTATTCAATATTTTGATAATCAAGCGTTTATCTGGAGCAGTTGCTTCTGGTTCATTTACCAATTGCTCTGGCTGGCGATTCGCTAATTTTATTTGAATTTCTTGTTGGTAAGATGCAAGTTTTGCCGATAAATCGATTTCTGATAAATCAAAATTCAAGCAAGATAATGCCTTTTGTCCATACTCAAGTGCTTGGAGGTACTTTCCTTGCAATGTGAACATTTGAATTGCCAGATTAAAAGCTTCAGCTCTTTCAATTGGTTGTCTGGCAAAGCTAGAAATTGTTTCAATAATTGCCATAGAAGATGAGAAATCTCCGGACAAATATTTAGCTTCTGCCAAATTAAAATAAACTTCTAAAGACTTTTCATAGCATTGCTGCCAGCTATCTGGAGGTAACAAACTTTCAGCCATTGTAAAGTAGTTGACAGCAACTCCATAGGCAGTAGACTCCTTAGCCCTTGTTCCGGCAAGACAGTTTAGCTGTAGAAGTTCTGAATGTTCTTCCTGGCTGCGATGAAGTTCAAAGCCCTGATTTAAGTGATTGACGATCGCAAAAATTTTGCTACCTTGTTCTTCTAGGGAAACATCAGCCAGCAGAAGTTTACCAATTTGGAAGTGAGTTGATTTTCTTAAAGTTTCAGGAATGAGAGAATAAGCTGCTTGTTGGACGCGATCATGCAGAAATTTGTAGGGTACAGCAATATTCTGTTGAGCCGTTTGGGTTTCGTGGCTCTGGAAAAACTTGTAGGTTTCAGAAATGGGAATAATCAAGCCTTCTTGCAACGCTCTCCACAGTGCAGTTGCGGCTTCGGTTTGGGATTGTTGAGAAACGATCGCCAGCGTATTCAAATCAAATTGATTTCCCACACAGGCTGCTAATTTCAGCACATTTTGGGTTTCCGGTGGCAATTTTTGCAACTGCTGTGCCATGAAGTCTACTACATCATCGGTGAATACCACAGCACTGATTTGAGCGATGTCACATTCCCAATAGCACCGCTCCTGATTGAAGGTGATGTGACCTGCTGTATGTGTTGCTTTGAGGAATTGGGTGATGAAAAAGGGATTGCCCTGGGTTTGGCGATCGATTAACTCAGTCAGTGGTTGAACCAGTTGAGTCGAACAAGCTAAGGTATCTGCAACCAGATGACTCATGTCTTGCAAGGTGAGCGGTAATAGCGTGATTGTATTAACCGTTTTCTGAGCTTTTTTGAGTTCTTCCACAGTCAAAATGAAGGGATGAACGGGCGAGACTTCATTATCCCGATAAGCACCCAGCATTAGCAGATAGCCATTGTCATTCATCAGCAGTTTGACCAACTGCAGCGAGGCGGAATCTGCCCACTGCAGATCATCCAGGAAGATGATCAAGGGATGCGCTGGAGTGGTAAAAACCTCAATGAACTTTTGGAATAGCAGGTTAAATCGGTTTTGGACGGCGCTACCTGACAATTCGGGAGCCGCAGGCTGTTTACCAATGATCTGCTCCAATTCTGGAATCACGTCGATCAGGACTTGTCCGTTATTACCCACGGCTGTCAGAATTTGGTTTTTCCACTGCTCCAAGGCGGCATCCGATTCAGACAGCAATTGCCCCATCAGATCTCGCAATGCCTGGACGAAGGCGGAGAGGGGAATATTGCGATTGAATTGGTCATACTTGCCCTTGATGAAATAGCCCCGTTGCCGGACAATCGGCTTATGCACTTCATTGACAACTGCTGTTTTACCAATACCAGAAAATCCCGCCACCAGCATGAGTTCTGATTTGCCATTAGCGACGCGCTCGAAGGCTGCTAATAACTGCTGAACTTCGGCTTCACGACCGTACAGTTTTTCGGGAATCAAGAAGCGATCGCTTAAATCCCGCTGCCCTAATCTAAAGTCAGCAATATTTCCTGTATCTTGCCATTCATGCAAACAGTGTTCGAGGTCGTGCTTGAGTCCGATCGCACTTTGATAGCGGTCTTCCGCATTCTTGGCCATCAGTTTGAACACAATCTCCGAGAGCATCGGCGGCACTGACGGATTCAGATGATGCACCTGGGCGGGGCGCTTCGCCAGATGACAGTAAATTAACTCCATCACGTCATCTGATTGAAATGGCAACTGTCCAGTTAACAACTGATAAAGCGTCACACCCAGCGCATAGAAGTCGGCGCGATAATCAATCCCACGATTCATCCGCCCCGTTTGTTCAGGAGCCAGATAAGTTAGGGTTCCTTCCAACTGATTTGGGTTCTGGATTTCCTGAGTTTCCCTGGGCAACAGGGAGGCGATGCTGAAGTCAATCAACTTGACCTGTTTTGAATCGGGATGAATCAGAATATTGGCGGGTTTAAGGTCTTTGTGAACAATCCGATGTTGGTGCAGCTCATGCAAAATTTCGGCGATTTGAACAGCGATCGCCAGCACTTCGATTACTTCCAGGGGGCGCTGATGGGCATAGTGATTGAGCGAAATCCCCCCAAAATCTTCCATCACTAGGGCATAGCTTTTCCCCAGAGGTTCCAGGCTCAGGGGCTGAATAACTCCCGCTACGGGTTGGTGTTCTTTGTGGGCATCGGTGATGCCCCGCAGGAGCGTAAACTGGTTGCGAAACTGTACCAATTCGCTGAAGCTGGGGTACTCTCGCCGCAACACCTTAATCACCACTGGACGCTGTTGAGCCGTTTGCATCGCTCGATAAACCTCGGTGCGAGAACCCTGATATATCTGCTCGATGAGGGTGTAACCCGGGAGGTGGAACGGTGGCTCAGACAGAGATTCAGTGATGGAGAGCATAGAACTTGGCCAGAGGAACTGTTTGGATTACATCTAAGATTCCCAAATAGTTCTATGATTTAACAATAACGCTCACTGACAATCCCGCAGGTAACGTAAGCAGTAAAACTATTTATTATTTCGTAGTAGGGTTACTTTCTCTGACAACGACACGTCCATGAAATGTTACAAATCCTTACTCAAAAGCCTGAGCCTATTTTATTAGCTCAAATATAAGTTATACCGATTGAAATAATGTTGATCACAATTCAAAATTCAAAATTAAGAATCTAGACAGAACAAGATTTTGGGTTTGTATATCTGCCGCATTCTTTTTTCAAAGTGGTATTAAAATCCAAACTACATCCGTTAGCTTAGTAGCTGCTCTTTCTCACGATACAAGACAAGCAAGGCAAAATCGGGCAATTTATAAAGTAGTGCAAATATTTTAAATTATGGACGCAGCCAAACGCCTTGCTACTCTTAATCGCATCCGCAAACTCAGTCGCCTCATGGATACATCTATACGCATTCCAGGAATTGGTTTTCGTATCGGTATAGACCCAATTATTGGATTAGTTCCTGGTGCTGGTGATTTAATTAGTACAGCGTTTTCTGCGTACATTATCTTTTTAGCTACAAGATTTGGTATACCACGCCAAGACTTAACGAAAATGATTTTCAATGTGGGTTTGGAAGCAGTTGTTGGTACTGTGCCTTTAGTAGGTGATTTATTTGACGCTTTTTACAAATCCAATATTCGCAATTTGGATATTTTAGAGCAGCATCTGAGCGCAGTTGAACCAGAAATTACAGAAGCGCCTGTTTATGCAGCAGCTAGAGATTAGGGACTAGAAGCCAGAGGCTAGAGATGAGGAGGTGTTTTCAAACCCCATAAATGAAAAATCTGGTAGCGCGCATCTCATAGGTTATTAGTGGACAAAAGTTTCGTATTAAGAATTACAAATTACGAATTATATTGTTGCTTTTGGACACATTTAAAACTGGCTGAAGCGGACTCCTGATGTGAAAACAATCACAGTAGTATGAAATACAAGGTTTGGAACAACATCTAGTCCTAACTCCAGCCTCTACTTAAAAAGCTGAATCCAAATATTCAAAACAACCTCACACATCTATGGGGTTGTTCTTTATTATTTATGGGATTTTTTATTCAGGTTGTTTTTCTTTTAAAAAAGGGAAAGGTGGAAAAGACACATCAATGATATTCTAGAGGGCACGGCATCCACAATTTTTTGGCAGATCTAATATCTTACTGGTGCCGTACCCCTACAAAGAATTTATCTGTCGCAAATATTATTTGAATTGGTATCAGCACTCAGCACTTTCAAGCAGTGACTAATCTGGTATTTTGCAGTGGAATTTTGACATCGGTATCTTGGTAAATTTCTGCATTCAGGGGTCTATAGATTAATTCATACCAAGCATGACCGACTTGTGCATCAAATCCTTGTGGTTGACCGCGCATAAATAGATGTAGGCATTTTACAGATTTACCTGGTAGCAACTGCCAAGAAAAACGGCTTGTATTTTCTTCGTAGGGGTGTGCGATCGCTTCTATATGTAAACTAGTTGCCAAACCATAAGCTGCATAAGGGTCTGTTGTGGAACCAACAGCGAACCAATCAGGTACAGGAAAGACTTGTTCTATATCTTGTGTTTGTCCAAGATTCATGTGTGCAAAATATTCTACACCAAAATCAAGATTGACTATTTCTGCACCTTCTATTCTGTCTTCTTGGGCTTTGGGTTTTCCTTTAATAAATAATTCTTCAATCAAATAATCTGCACCCGCATATAAACTAATTACCCGATAAAGTTCACAGACTAAATGGCGATTTTGACCTGTCACTGGATCTGTCCCCATATAATCGAAGGGTTCGGAAGCAATGGTAATAGTTGCACGTACAGGGCCGCTAGATTGAGATACCAGTCGATAGGAATGATTGAACAAAGAGACTTGATAATTGGGTGATTTGGGAGAAGCGATTCCTGGTAAGTGGAGTTTACTTACTTGCATACAGCGCTTTTCTGGATCTTGTCCCAACCATTCACCCATTGCAGCGCGAAATGGATCGAGAATTTCCTGGCGGTCTAACTGGACGCTGCTGGCTGAACCAGAAAACCAATTGCGTTGATTATCTTCAGGTGCGGGGATGAAATTAAACCAAATAATCAGGCGATTATTCACAAACCTGACTCCCCGTTCTCGCCCATCGGAACCGTAGACGACTTCTAAGTATGGTTCACCTACTCCAGGCGGTATGGGTTTACCTCTGTCTAAACGAATGAAAGTTGAGGCTAAGACATAATCTTCCGTTCCTGGGGGAATGGGTTGAGATAGATGAAAAACTAAGGTGTCACGGGAGGGATCTTCTGGATCAATGCGGTCGATTTGGGCTTTGAGAGGTTGATGTGTTAAGTCGCGGAGGTCGCTTAATACAAGTTCTGCCGGCGAAATTTGAAATTTTTGGGCGATCGCTTGCCAGGGTATAGTAAAGTTACCGCTACGCCAATAATTTGAGGGATTAAAAACAGTTAATAAATTCAGGGATGGCATGAGTTTGCCCTCCTATGAGTTTTATATATTTTTGACCCTAGGAGAAAAACTTGAGGAACTCGTGAGGAATGGCCGGAATAGACAATTTTTGTGATTAAGTAATAGGAAAGTAACTTACAGTACTAACAAAACAACCTATGAGGTTGTCGCTGTTCTATGACTCAAACTGATTCTCAACAGCCCATTAAGACTGCGGCTAAGATTCTAGAACTTTACGCAGCGGGAAAACGGAACTTTACTAAGGCGGAATTGGGTAAGGCTAATTTACAGGGGGTTGACATCAAAGGTGTTGACCTCAGCTATGCCGATTTAAATCATGCTAATCTCAGCGGTGCGAATCTTCGAGGTAGCGACCTGAGTTTTACAGATTTGAGTCGCGCTAATCTCCAAGATACCGACCTGCGCGGTGCTTTGTTATTTTCAGCTAATCTCCGCCAAGCTAATTTAACAGGTGCAAAGTTAGATAAAGCAGATTGCGATCGCAATACTCATTTCCCCAAAGATTTTGACCCAGTTCAAGCAGGTGTGCAAATTAAGGAGGGATAATACCAATTCAAAATTCAAAATTCAAAATTCAAAATTAAGAAAGCCTAACTCTATAAGGGCTGGCGAATTTGCATATTTTGTTGAATTTTGGAGAATTGGTGTCAGAAAGACTCGCGTAGAGGAGTTAGTTGGTTAACTGTTGACTGTTAACCGTCAGCAGTCAACAGTCAACACCATTTAAAGTTTAAGGACATTCAGTATTTGTACATTGGCGTTGGCAAAGTAGCAAGCCAAACCATGATTGCGGATCAGTCCATACTTGTAACGTTTGAAATGCATGGGTTTCTAAAACCGAAATTAATGTGGGGATGTGAAATTTCCGAGAGATTTCGGTGCGAATTGTTTCTCCTGCTTGTAAGGAAACTTCTAAATCTAAAGCTTCTAGGAAAACGGTTTGATTAACTAGACTCCGCAGATGCATTTCAATTTGATTATCTACTTGATTATAAAAAGCCCAGTGAGCAAAATTGTTGAGGGAAAAATTACCCTGAAATCTTTGATTAATGTGGTTGAGAATATTCAAGTTAAAAGCAGCAGTTACTCCTTGAGAATCGTTGTAAGCTGCTTCGATAATTTCTACCGACTTTTGTAAATCTACTCCCAATAAAAAGAATTCTCCTGGTTTTAATGCTTGTTGTACTTGGGTGAAGAATTTGTGAGTTTGTTCGTCATTTAAATTGCCTAAAGTACTTCCTAAGAAAATTAACATCCGATTTTCTAATTCGGCGGAGGGAAGTTCGGCTAAGGCTTGTTCGTAAGTTCCGGCTAAACCGCAAAGTTTTAATTTGGGGTATTGCTCAAGCAAATCTAACGCGGTGGTTTTGAGGATACCGCTACTAACATCTATGGGGTAATATTGTAGTTCTTGAACTACCTCGCTATATGCTTCTAATAATAGGCGAGTTTTGCGCGAACTACCGCTACCTAATTCTATTAAATGACAAGAGCCTGTCATCTTAGCAATTTCAGCAGCGTAGGTTTCTAAAATTGCTTGCTCGGTGCGAGTAGGATAGTATTCTCTTAGGTCACAAATCTGCTCAAATAGTTCCGACCCACGGTCATCATAGAAGTAACGACAAGGCAAAGTTTTGGGATTTTGAGTCAGTCCCGCCATGATATCTGCACCTTCATCGACTGATGCGATCGCTGAATTTAAATTAATCCAACGCAGCCGTGAATGCTCTTTATTTTCAGTCTTCAATTTTCTGCTCTCCTGGGGTTTAAGTGAAAGATAAAGTCTGAATGATAAATGATAAAATAATCAACTTTATATTCATCCTTGATAATTCAGACTTCAGCTTTTTATACTAAAGCTATTTCTTGACCTTTTCTATCTATCTCAGGGTCTTGATTTTGGGCTTCATATTCACCAAATTGCTGAATGAGTTTGGCAACTAAACCTGTCCATCCTGTTTGATGACTTGCACCGATTCCTGCGCCGTTATCACCATGAAAATACTCGTAAAACAAAATTAAATCGCGCCAATGTGGATCAGTTTGAAACTTTTGTGTATTACCATAAACGGGTCGTTGTGCAGCAGAATTCTGTAAGAAAATTCGGATTAATCTTTGAGATAGTTCCGAGGCAACTTCCCAAAGCGTCATCATTTTACCAGAACCTGTAGGGCATTCTAATAAGAAATTGTCGCCTAAGTAATGATGAAATTTTTGCAGTGATTCTATCAGCAGAAAATTCACTGGGAACCAAACAGGGCCTCGCCAGTTGGAATTACCACCAAATAAGCCACTGCTAGATTCTGCAGGTTCATAATCTACGCGAAATTGGCTACCATCAACATCAAAAATGTAGGGATGTTCGCTATGAAATTTAGAAAGAGCACGAATACCGTGGGGGCTAAAAAACTCATTTTCATCGAGCATTTTTTGCAGTATACTTTTGAGTTTATCCCGTGAGACAATTGCTAATAATCGTCTTGCACCTATGCCTTTAGTTTCCATACAGGCGACATTTTGCCGTAAGTCTGGGCGATTTTTAATGAACCATTCCAAGCGACTTTTGAAGCCAGGAAGCAGATTAATAGTTTCTGGTTCCAACGTTTCAATAGCAAACAGGGGAATTAGCCCTACCATTGACCGGACTTTTAAGGTAATCTGTTTTTCTGCTAAATGCAGTACGTCGTAGTAAAAGCCATCTTGCTCATTCCACAAACTAGCTTCCAGTTCGCCAATTTTGTTCATTGCATCAGCGATGTAGAGGAAATGTTCAAAGAATTTAGTGGCGATGTCTTCATAAACAGGATTGGTTGTTGCTAATTCCAGTGAAATTGCCAACATATTTAAGCAATACATCCCCATCCAACTAGTACCATCAGATTGGTCAATATGTCCGCCTGTAGGTAAAGTAGCACTACGGTCAAATACTCCTATATTATCTAACCCTAAAAATCCCCCTTGAAAGACATTATTACCTTCAGCATCTTTGCGATTTACCCACCAAGTAAAATTCAGCATCAATTTCTGAAATACTCTTTCTAGAAATTGGCGATCGCTCTTACCATATATCTTTTGTTCAATCTTATAAATTCGCCAAGTTGCCCAAGCATGAACAGGCGGGTTAACATCACTAAATTTCCACTCATAAGCCGGAATTTGCCCATTAGGATGCATATACCATTCCCGCGTTAACACATCTAATTGATATTTGGCAAAGTCAGGATCAATAATTGCCAAAGGAATAGTATGAAAGGCTAAATCCCAAGCTGCAAACCAAGGATATTCCCACTTATCAGGCATAGAAAGTATATCTTCATTGTAGAGGTGAAACCATTCATGATTTCTGCCTTCTTGCCTTTCTGGTGGTGGCGGTGGTGTATTGCGATCGCCTTTTAGCCAATTTTCTAATATGTAGTGATAAAATTGCTTACTCCACAGCATCCCAGCAAATGCTTGTCTTTGCACATTTCGCATATCTGCACTCAGGGGAAATGGTGTAATCCGTTGATAAAATGCATCGGCTTCTTGTTTTCTATTTAAGAAAATAGCATCAAATTCTGAGTTAAATGGCTCAAATAAATTTGGTATATCACTCAAGCGTAATTTGATAGTTTGGGTTTCCCCTGCACCAACTGTTAGCACATAATGAGGTGCAGCTTTCGTCCCAAATTTCTCGGGATTTACAGCCTGTTTATTACCTGAGACAATATAGTCATTAATGCCATCTTTCACATAGGCAGAGGTATTAGGAGAGCCAAATAATCGCTGATTATTGGTTTCATTTTCTGTAAACAAAATTTCGGTTGATGTTTGACAATACAACCATCTATTACCTAAAGTGGGATGGGAAGCTTCGATAATTTGCCAGCTATTACCAGAATTTACTTGCTTCAGGTGAGGTTTATTAGTATCTCCATTCCAAGACCAAGTATTGCGAAACCACAGAGTAGGTAAGAGGTGTAATGTTTTAGTTTCGGGGCCGCGATTAGCTACATTAATTTGAATGAGAATATCTTCAGTAGAATTTTTCGCATATTCTACAAAAACATCAAAATAGCGGTTTTCGTCAAAAATACCTGTATCTAATAGTTCAAATTCTGGTTGGAGACGATTACGACTTTGATTTTCTGTAACTAATTTTTCGTAAGGAAAAGCGCTTTGGGGATATTTGTACAACGCCTTCATGTAGGAATGAGTCGGCGTACTATCTAAATAAAAGTAATAATCCTTGACATCTTCGCCATGATTACCTTCAGTTCCTGTCAAGCCAAAGATTCTTTCCTTGAGAATCGAGTCTTCGCCATTCCAAAGTGCGATCGCAAAACATAGCCGTTGATGATTATCCGAAATCCCGGCAATCCCATCTTCACCCCAACGGTAAGCCCGAGAACGCGCCTGATCGTGGGTGAAGTAGTCCCACGCTGCACCGTTATGACTATAATCTTCTCGTACCGTTCCCCATTGGCGATCGCTTAAATATGGCCCCCACCTGCGCCAATGCGCTTCATGATTTCGGGCGGCTGCTAATCTGATTTCTTCCTGGGTTGAAGTTTGCATCAGTATCACCCCGTGCCTACCTGCACAATAATTGAGTTCCTCTATTTGCTGTCTGGAGTATCCTGTACTCACCAAATATCAGGCTGAGTTGCGACTTAAAATATTCTAGAAATTAGCCCAACATAAATACAGCATATACTCAGGAAAAACTCAGAATTATGGTAATTGGTAATGGGTAATTGGTAATTGGTAATTTTAAAAACACCCAAATTATGATCAGGGCACGGCATCCACAGATTTTCAATGATACAGATATCTGATTGATGCTATGCCCTAAGCTACAGGATAATTTACAGCAGATTGCTAGTTGGTAATGTACAGATAATTGTAAGGGCACGGCTGCCGTCATTGGTGTCAACTTAACGTGAAACCCGCTTGGCGACAAGGTTCTGCCCACACCCCCAGCCCCTCTCCCACCTGGAGAGGGGAGCAAGAGATTTAATTCCCCTTCTCCCCCAGGAGAAGGGGTTAGGGGATGAGGGGGAGGGTTTTTGTACAACACGCGCCTTATATAGCTTTTAGCTGAAGTTGAAACGTATGGGCTGCGGTGCCCCTACCCATGTACTCCATTTACCTGAAATAAGCTGTATGTTATTGTGTTGGCTTAAATTGCTAGACAGGCTTTCAAGGAATAACCGAATATTCTAGAAACCTGGCGACGACATATCGGACATTTGTTGATATCCGGTTGATCTGGTGTAGCACCGATTGGTTGCCAATAAATTTTACTAGTTCCATTGGCGGTGATTTCGACTTCCATGCGGTAACGAATCTTCTTCTTGCAAACCAAGCAGGGCTTTTCACTATATTGCAGCATACATAAATCCTGTCGTCAAAAAACTGAAACTTGATAGCCGTGTCAATACTTCTAATAGAAGTATTTATTTGTCAGTACTTAACAGGAGTAATATGCAGATTTTTAAAATAATTAAAAATCTGATATTTATGTTAATAAATAGTCACTCACAGTGATAAAACTTTTAATGAAGTTTGCAAAATCACCTGTTTGTTATCGTGGCTATAAGACTTTTTCAGCAAGTCCTACGAGAAATATCGGAATCCGATTTGATTTCTGAAAAATTTCAGCCACAGATGCGTTACGCTATCGCTAACGCATCCTACGTAAGTTTTAACAATCAAATATGAGTTCTATAGCAAATGCGATCGCAGTTGTGATTTTAGCGATCGCATTTGCTATTTTGCGGTCAAAATTACGCAAAATTGAGATATTGATTGGTGAGAGTAACCGCACAGGCGGTGCGCCATCAACTATGAATAGAAGAAACACTCATCCCTAGTTCCTTAAAACCAACCTTCTTGTTCTAAGGTTTCGATTAACTGTAAACCACGGGGGTCGCCTACACCTAATAGTGAGGCTTTAGCGTCTTCTCTCACGCCTAAATCTTTGTCTTCAGCAAAAGCCTGAATTAAAGCGTCGATAGCTGTGGCGTAAACGATGTTAGATGGAAGTTCGCGGCACAATTGCCCAATTGTCCAAGCGCAGTTACTCCGGACTGCGGCTACAGGGTCTTTGACCAAGGCTTCAATTAGTGGTGGAATTGCGCCTAAAACTGCTTCATAACCAACATCTGCCATTTGCGCTAAGGCACTAGCAGCCCACAAGCGCACTGCGGAAATATCTGTTATTAAAGCATCAGTTAGGGGCGCTAAGGAACGGCGATCGCGGCAGTTTCCTAAAGCCCAAACTACACCTTTGCGGACATAGCCATTCCAATCTCGGTTGAGTTGGTTAATTAACGGCTCTACTGCATCTTTACTGGGATTGCGCCCGATCGCATAGGCTGCACTCACCCGCACTAATGGACAGGTATCAGTCAACAGCCGGATGAGATGGGGCGTAGCACGTGCATCTTCAATGTCACAAAAAGCACGCGCCGCTAGCATTCTCTGCTGCGGTTGGTCATTTTCTAAGAGAACTAGCATCACATCGGGATCTGGTTTTGCCACTTCTGACTCAGCAGTTAACGGCTCCATTCGATCCAAGGGACTTTCTAGCTCGTCTTCTATATCAAGTAGGCTTAGGTCGTCTTCGTCATACATAATAGTGCAAGAAGGCAAACCCCAAGAGGGGAATTCAAAATTCAAAATTCAAAATTCAAAAAAATAGGAATTTTTTACCAGTTTATTAGGGCTGAAGCAATTGTCATATTTTTTCTTAAAGTGTGTTCATGGTCAAGAATCCAAAATTTTTGGAATTTTGACTATTGTACAGACGCGATTAATCGCGTCTCTGTGAATCTTGACTGCTAATTGAGTAATTCCAGCCTATTTTTCCGTACTGAGTGATTTTACCATCCACAGGGATTGGGTTTGATAACCAAGTTGATGATAAAGATTCAATGCTGGTTGGTTAGATTGAAAGACTTGTAACCCCAGTTGGCGATCGCCTCTTTGATTCGCCCAATTTTCCACATACTTCATCAACGCTGTACCAATACCCCGCCGCCGATATTCTGGCAAAACGTAAAGCAGAAAAATGTGAGCATGACGAGTCCCAGTGACTTGATCGATAGCATTTCCCACCCATAAACAAGCGACGGGGGATGAGGGAGATGAGGGGGATAATATTTTCTTTTCTCCCTCTGCTTCCTCTGCTTCCTCTGCTCCCTCTGCCTCTTCTACCCACCACAAGGGGGTTTTACTAGAAAAGTACTGCTCGACTGTTTGGGCGAGATGGGAAAAATCCGCCTGGGGAAATATATCCTGGTAACTGCGTTGCATGAACTTTACCAGTAGCGCTCGATCCAAGCTGGAGCCGAGGCGGATTTTGTACCCTGGTAGCAGTTGGTTAGGCACTGTGAATACTTGACAAAATTACCCCTACCTCTTCAATTGGTGCAGGTGCAGCCATATCAGAAGGTAAAAATATCCTGGCGCTGACTGCTACAAGGGCGAGGATAAATACTAGCACTACAAGCAAAGGGGCGATGTATTGACGAAAAATAGCCATATATGTATGTGAGGGAGCAAGGTAGGTCTACGAACTTAGTTGTAGAGATTTGTAAAGTTTTCTTGGTTTATTTTAGCGATGTTCGGGGGATAAGGGACTTCCAACTAAAAAAATATACTATCGCTTTCTTGGCAGGGGGCAGGGGGCAGGGAGCAGGGGGAGAATAAAAATATTCTCGGACTATATTTGGATAATTTATTTTCTGGAAGTCCCTAACTCACAAGAAGTTATTGGGTAGAAGTTATCGGCGATCGCGATCCAAGTCTTCAATCACTTTCTCTACATACCAATTTTCAGACATTCCCGGATAATTCTCCCTGGCTTGTTCAATTAAGCGTTCAGCAGTGTCTATATCACCATCTAGCCGCGCCACGAGATCATTTCTCAAATCGTTATGAGTGAGGAATTCTTGGGCTGTTTGTTGTGTGATTTCACTATTGAAGCTATTAAATGACTGTACTTGCTGGCGGCGCAATTGCCAAAATAAAACATAGTACAGTGTGCCAAAAATTAAAATCAGGCTGATTGTTCCCAAAAGAGTTAGCAGGTTAAAGCCTAAAAACCCCAAAACTAACTGTGAGAGAACGTAGCCTAGTAGCAGGCCCGTAACCAAAAGGATAAACGTGCCGACAATAATCACTACTTGGTTCCCCATACATCCTCTTCTTCTTCCTCAAGTCCTGGTCTTGTAATTGCCACTGGTTGAGGGTTCCAGGGGGCAAATATTGGTAATAGCAATAATCCTGGCACAGCAGCAACGATAGTAATAATGAAAAATAACGGCCAACCTGTATTTTGTGCGATCGCTCCACCGGGAGATGCGAGAATATCACGGCTGACAGCCATTAAGCTGGAAAGTAAGGCATACTGAGTTGCCGAAAACTTCTGGTTACACAGACTCATTAAAAATGCCACAAAAGCAGCTGTTCCTAAACCACCACAGAACTGTTCGATGTTGATGGCTAAGACCATAGCTTGATAGTTTTTCCCTGTGTAAGCAAGAGATAAGTAAGCAAAATTACTCACAGCTTGTAAAACGCCAAATACCCAAAGCGAACGGTTGATGCCAATTCTACTCAAAATTGCACCGCCTGCCAGTGCCCCCACAATGGTAGCGATTAATCCCATCCCTACCTGAATTGCGCCAATATCGGTTTTGGTAAAACCCACTTGCAGCAAAAATGGGGTGGTCATATTGCTCAGTAAAGCATCACCCAGCTTGTAAAGGGTAATGAACAATAAAACCAAAAAGCCTTGAATCACTCCTCGGCGTTGGAAAAATTCACCGAAGGGTAAAATGACGGCATCGGTTAACGAGGCGGGAGGGCTAATTGCTTCTGGTTCTGGTGCAAATAAAGTCGCAAAAATCCCCAATACCATCGTACCTGCCATCAATAAATAAACCGATGACCAAGGGATTCTATCAGCCAGGATTAATGCTAAAGCACCAGCCACTAACAAAGCGATGCGATATCCCAAAATGAAAACCGCCGCCCCAGCCCCCATTTCCAGCTTTTCTAAAACGTCAGTGCGGTAAGCATCAGCAGCAATATCTTGTGTTGCGCTCAAAAAAGCAATAACGATAGCGTTAATGGCTAGCAGCTGTAATGCTTGTTTGGGTTGTTGGAATGCCATAATTGCGATCGCTACTGTTAAAGCCAGCTGCGTCACCACTAACCAACCCCGCCGTCGTCCCAAAAATGGCATTGTAAAGCGATCAAGAAACGGCGACCACAAAAATTTTAACGAATAAGGCAAACTAGCGAGGCTAAACCACCCAATAGCAGCCAAATCCACCTGTTCCACAGTCATCCAAGCTTTCAATGTATTACCGATTAATAGCAGCGGTAACCCCGATGAAAACCCCAGAAACAATAAAGCCGCCATCTTGCGGCTACCAAAAACTTCCAATAGCGATCGCAGTGGATTCATAGTTTCGTTTTGGTATCTCCTCACCTGTTGCGAATTGCAGTTATCTTGCCATTACTAGAGGATTCCACGCAAATCGGGAAGGTTGGGGATTGGGGAACTCTGGGCCCCCTCTGGGGATAAGGGGTAATGGGGATTGGGGACTGGGGACTGGGGATTGGGGATTGGGGACTGGGGATTGGGGATGAGGTAAGGGAGCAGGGAGCAGGGAGCAGGGGAGAAATAATTAATGGCAAACCCCAAACACCAATTACCAATTACCAATTACCAATTACCAATTACCAATTACCAATTACCCATGCCCCATGCCCAATACCCCATACCCCAATTAAACTTGATAAACTTCATGCCCCCTAATTTCTACCTTGTGTGCAGCGAGACATTTTTCCCAGCCTTCACGGGTGCCAATTTCGCTTTTTTGCTGGAGTAGTCCTAGTTGCTGTTCTTGCTGGGTGAGTTTTGCAAATTCTTCGTAGCGTGGGTAGTTTGGTGTCACAAAGGTTTCTTTACGGTGCAAAATTGGGGGATTTGTTCGGGTTTCGTAGTCGCGGTGAGTAATTCTTAAGGTTAGGAAGTCAATAATAATACTGGCTTTTAAGGCAGGGTGGGGGTCTGTGTCGAATTCGGGGTAAAAGAGATAGCAAATTTGCGGTTTATCAGTGCAAAATTTAATTAAAGTAGCACCATCTACACGCCCGATGGTACGGCTAGCGCAGCCTTCATAGATTCGCAGTAAAGCATCGAGTTCTGCAAGGGCGGAAACATGGACATATAATGCCCCACGGGTATGTTTACCAATTTTGCTTTTTTCGCAAGCTGTTTGCACTACCCTGGGTTTTCCTAAGCTAAACAGTTTTTGATCTGCAACTCCACAAGCTTCTTCGTAACTGCCAAAAAAGGCTTTGATGTCATGACGAATTTCTGGGGCGAGTTTCTGCCATGAGGGGCGTTGCTCAAAGTGGGTGAGGGCGAGATAAACTTGAATATCCAGAGAACGACGATAGGCGATCGCATCCCATTCTGCTTCATCGGTAGCTTGTAATACTACACCAAAGGCACGGCGGAAGTTACCAAATTCACTCAGTAGTTCCTGTTCGTTGCTCAATTCTCCTTTGACTGGTAATCTCCCGCGTTGGGTGAAAAATGCCATCAATGGTGCAAGTAGTTCTTGGTAATCTTCAAAGCGCTTGCTGGGAATGCGAACTCTGGGCGTAGAAGTGCGAGAAAAGAAGCGGATGGCTTTGAAACTTTCTTTTTCGGCTTCATCGCGAAAGACAAAATAAACACCTAAAGCTACGGGTACAGCATCTACATTCAGTACCTCATCAATGTAACTTTTCAGTTCTTCTTGCTCGTAATATTTCTGAAAAGTATTGCGCCGGGTAACAATTCCATCACTGTAAGCTATTTGTGTTTTACTTGGGGCGTTAATTAAAATTTGTGCAGCGACGATTAAGACTTTGTGGGTAAGTTCCCAAGCTTTAATTAAGCTTTCCCGCCTTTCTTGGGTATCTTCGATAACGTTCAGGACATAACCCAAGTTGACAACATCAGCGGCGGTCATTTGCTCATCAGGATAATAATAAGGATCCCAGCCGCCACTGGTATAACCTAAATTTGCCACGCGCTGGACATCGCCACCATAGCCGCAACCGTAGTCAAAGAAAGTCGTTTCCTGATTGAGGATTGACCATTCTATAGCTAATCGTACCGGACGAGAGATATCAGTACGTGCGATCGCAGCTCTGTGACGCTCGATTTCTAACGCTTCAGGCATAATACAGTCAACAGTTAACAGTCAACAGTTAACTAATATCCTGTCAATCTTTTAGCGCTAGTTCAATTAAATCTTCAATTTTCTTGATATTTGGGTCACCGGCTAAGTAACCAATTCCCCGATGTAAATGCAAGCGAAATTGGCTAGCTAGGGTTTCTTTATCGGTGGCGTAACCGTCGTTGTGACAGCGTTGCTTGAGGGCGAGGAGAAAGATATCGGACATATCGCCACCAAAAACGCGCCAGGTTAATTCCACGTTGCTATCTTGGGGGATGGGTACAGGGGAAGGTGGTGTGGGTTCTGCAAGAGAACGACAAAAAGCCCAACGACATAATATATTCCATTGGTCAATTTTGGTGTTGCGTCGCAGTTTAAGTAGTTGGTCTTTTGCAGTTTGGGAAAGTTTAAATCTTTCGATAGGTGATTCCATAATTTTTATAAATAAAGAGTTTGAGCGAGAATTGCAGTAGTCGCTGGTTACAAACCTAAACAGTAGCGAACAGCAGCTTCCACTTCGAGCATTTTTGAGTCTGAAAGCTTCCCAGACGGTTTTTCAGGAAAGCGATTTGGATCTAAAGAACGAATTTGAAAACACAAAAATACTGTTTCAATAGGTAATCCGCTATCACTTGGTAAGACTCTGATATTTGTAGGGTAATCGCGCTGAATATTTGTACCTTTTGTCCCAACAATTACAGTTACAACCAAAGGTAATTGATTAATAGCATCAATAGATAAAACTAAAACTGGTCTGGTTCCTGACTGTTCTCGACCCTGAACTGGATTCAGATTGACAAAATAAATTTCTCCTCTTTCGATAGCCACAATTTTTATAGTCCATCCATTTCCGTAACACCAAACTCATGATTAATAGAAGCAATTTCCCTCTGAATATCTAAATCATTAGCCATCGCAGCTAGTTGTTGATTCATAGATTGCACATTAGCCAGTTGATGAGATAATTGTTTCTTTTCTTGCACTTTGCTTTCAACACGTTCTAAGAGCCATTCTAGTTCCTCTAATGACAGATTACTTAGGTCACGCTCTATTTCTTGTAGATATGGCGATATCATAACTGCGTATCCTTTGCTCGAATGTTGTTAGATATATTGTAAATATCTGAGAGGAAATCAATTGCAATTAATTCTTCTGGTAATAAGCTCATCACTCGATGATTTAGATGAAAAATATTACCAGAAATATTTATGTTTGATCACTGTGGTTTGACGAGTGGCAGAATTATAATCGAGGAGATATTCGTGAGCGATCGCTTCATTTTCTCTCAGTGTCTCTACTTCTTTTTTACCAATTTCTGTATCCGTAGAAAGCAAAATTACTTGGTGGCTAGCGGAGGGAAAGTAGCGTTCTACTAAGTTACTGCGGTGGGATGAGTCGAGTCTACCAAGGGGGGTGTCAATTGCTACTGGTAAGCGGCGACCGGAGACTCTAGCTAAACCCCAAAGAAATGCGATCGCCAGTAGTTGTTTTTCGCCAGCAGAAAGGCGATGTTTGGGGACGGGTTTACCGTTTAAGTCGTAAAGCGAAAGGCTGAAGGTGTTAGTGTCAATCGCCACGCGATGAACTAAATCAGATTTGTGTAACAGATAGCGGAAGCATTCTGTCACCTCAACTTCTAATTTGTTGAGTTTTCTCAGGGTTAATTTCTCGCGGAAAAGTTTGAGGGTTTCTTGGACTCTAACCGCAGATTCAATAATATGTCCTTTGTTTTGAAGTTTAAGATTTGTATCTGTATAATTTTCTAAGCTTTTTTTGGTATTTTCAATCTCCGTTGCTAATTCATCTAAGCGACGTTTGGTAATTTCCCAAGCGGCTTTAGCTTCTGCAACTTGCTGTTGTGCTTGTTGTAATTCATCAACTAATCTTTGATATTCTTCGGGTGAGGCGGCGGTTTGAATTTGTCTTTCTAAGGTAATAATTTCTTCTTCTTGAGAATTAAGCAGTGTAATTTTATCTTTCGCTTTGGTTTTGGCATATTCCAGATGATGATGGATAACATTATCTAATTGATGTAGGGTTTCTGTGTCAGCTAATAGCCAAGGTTCAGCAATGGCGGCGTTATCTAAATCTTGATTTTCTTGGGAGATAAAGTCTTTAATTTGAGTTACTGCTGCTTGCTCAATAGCTAATTGATTAATCAAATTGAGTAACTTTTTATCTCTCTCAATTAATAAATCATGCGCCACTTTCGCTTGTTGAATGCGAAATTCTTCTTCGCCTTGCTTGTAAGCTTCATTTAATAGCGGTGTAATCAATCCTAGAGGTAAAAATTCGGCGGCTAAATCACATAATAATTGGCGGATTTTTTCTGTTTCTGTGATTCTGTCTTGCTTTTGTTTCTCTAATTGGCTGCGTTCCCCGGCAATTTTGCCACCTTCAGAAATAAATTTATGTACAGCTTCTTGTTGTCTAGCTTCCGCTGCTGTTAAATTCTCTTGGAGAGATGTAATTGATTGCGATTCTTGATGATACTCATCTTGTAGTTCTTTCAATTTATCTTCAATTTCTTCAATATTCGCTAAATCTTTAGTATCAGCAAGTTCTTTGCGTTTGCGATTGACTAGGATATCTAAATCTACCGCTAATCTATCGGCTAACTCTAAACCTAAAAGTCCGCTAATCGCATCCACTACTATTGGCGGTGGTATTTCCTGTTCTGCAAGTTCTTTAACTTGTTCGCCATCAAATAAAAATAAGTTAGATATTCCTAAAGGTAAGAGATTTTCAATATATTCATCCCAAATATTTACTAAAGCCGTATCTAACCATTCATGAGCATCTAAAATACCTAAATGGTCTTTACCATCTTTAGGATTTTTTTCCCAGGTGCGGACAACGCGATATTTTACTGGCTTGTCATTTTCGATATGTTCAAAAAGTAATTCAATGCGCGTCTTTTCTACGGGATCGGTTTTGCTATTAACGCATTGAGTTAGGAAATCGCTATAACTTAAATTACCACGAGTGGAACATTGAGCGCGATGACCATAAAGCGCTAGGCGAATTGCATCCATGAGGGTGGTTTTTCCGCCACCATTCATTCCACCTAACAGAATAATTGGGCGAGAATTTTCATGATTTCTGGGGTCAAGATTGATTACTTGTTTACCAGCGTAGGGGCCAAAGTTTTGTAATACGAGTTCAAGAAATATCATTTATATGAATTAATGTAGGATTCGGGAAAATTACTGGGATATAGAGATACAAGAGAAAAAGAAAGGTAACTTTAGATAATTGTAGGTTGGGTTGAACGCAGTGAAACCCAACATTTTCGCGTTTTTGTTGGGTTTCGTTCCTCAAACTAACCTACGCAGGTTAAGTTTTTTGATATTAACTGAACGGTATTGAATTATAAAACAACGGGATGGGCATTTACCATCAAAAATGTTGGTTACTCAATTGCAAATTGCCTTAAAATCCGCGTTACCAGCGTAAATATTAATTAATTTGGATGATTTCTTCCCAAAACAGTTGAGCTAGATTAGAATCTCCATCAGCATCATCTCGTATTTCTTGCCGAAAATATGAAGCCTGTGACACTTACTGCTGGGGGAATCGCCATCCTAGTGTTTACCAAGGCTTTTGAAACCACTATAGAACTAGATACAGCGAAGCCGAACCTTTGTATGTGCAAGCTTTAGATATTTGTGAGCAAACTTTAGGGGTGAATCATCCCCCATTGGTGTTAACTTAAGCTAAAAGCTATATACGGCGCGTGTTGTAAAAAAAACCTCGCCCTCATCCCCTCACCCCTTCTCCCCCTGGCGAAGGGGAATTAAATCTCTTGCTCCCCTCTCCTGATGGGAGAGGGGCTGGGGGTGAGGGCAGAACGTTGTCGCCAAGAGGTTTTCACGTTAAGTTGACACCAATGATCATCCCCATACTATGACTGTACGTGAAAATTTAGCATATCTTCGCGATCGCCTCTCCTCAGAAAAGTAAAATTCAAGTTCTCAGCCTGATAAATCAAGCTTTTATTGAAAGCGGCGGGAAACTCCATCCCCTTGTGGGTGGAGAGGGATAGCCGCCCCGCCGCTTGGGGCATAGGGCATTGGGCATTGGTATTTTCTTTCCCATGACGGCAGTTGCTACAACGGGGGGAACCCCCGCAACGCACTGCCTCCCCTATGCCCAATTCCCAATGCCCAAAAACTCCATCCCCTTGTGGGTGGAGTTTTTCATCTTCAAGTTTCGTGTTCTGAACTCGAAGTTTCCTGTTCCAAACGAGAAAATTCCTGTTTCTAGCTTGAAGTTTCCTGTTCTGAGGTGAAATGATGGAGTTATGAAGGCGATCGCTCCTGTAAAATTCTCCATTGTTTGGTGTGCGATCGCAAATCACCAGCCTATCTTGTAGAGACGCGATTCATCGCGTCTCCCACAATGATTAATTATTTGCTGGAACTAGTTGCACATCTTCACAGGAACCACCTGTCAGGCTATAGTCATCTACCTGAACCCAGCTATCTTGACCTAAAGCCCAAAATCCCGTGAAAATATTGTACACAGTTTCATTGCCAGTTCTAAATGACAGTGTCATAGGTGTGTAGCGAGGTAAACTACCAAACTTGATTTCGGAAAAAACCTTCTGTTGAGCATCTCGCACTCCAAAATAACCATCTGTAACATTGCCTGATGTGCGGATATATGCTGTTAACTTATATTGAGTGTTGGGTTGTAGTCTGACGCGTTGACGAATACCATTCCATCCCGAAACATTCCGCATCCAGACATTATTTTTACCCCTATTGCTGTAGCCTAATCCAATATCAACGCCAACTCTACCTTCCCCAACCCAAGGACTGCTGATTCTTTGGTTAGTTTGTGCTTCAAAGTCTCCACCATTTAGGGGAGCAGCACAAGAGGCTGGAGTTTTAGTAGAAGGGAAACTCAGGGAAATTACAGCAGTTATGAATACTGCTATTTTGCTGAGAGATAACTGTTTACTAGTCATTTAACTTTATACCTTTACTTAAGATAATTCTGTAAACTGCTGAGTATATAATAGGTTCGCCCTTAGCAGCTTTATGCAAATTATCTATGTTGCAGGTAAGAAGTTATCGTAAGCCGATATGATGGCTGAAATTATTTGCTGATGGAGGAAATAGGGAAGAGAGAAGAGGGAATAAAAGCTGAGGTAGGACAGAATTTCCGGAAGTATTAAGAATTAGATGGTTTATCTTTATGGACTTTTTTAATGATTTCCATGTAGACATTAACTTCATTCACTTCTACATCATGTTCAACTCTAGTTACTTTCCATTTCTCCTTTTTAAGGTAAACTTCCTCTCCAACTCTGGGCACAAATTGTAAGTCATAAAACTTTTTAATATACTCTTTTTCGTTCTCTTCCCATAAAATTACTTTGGCTATTTCTTTAGACATGGTTAAGCTTTATCCTTTGTTGTTAGTAAGCTCCATATAGGAGTTTGATGACATCCACCTGGCAAGTTTATCTTACTAATTCCACATCAGAAGGTAGTTAAAACCACATTATTTACTAATATTCATTAGTCTGCGTATTATTGACTCTAAATCTAGAGTAGAGATACTCAATTTTTATATAGAAATCATCATAAATAGAGGATGCGTTATTAACGCATCCTACTTGGTCGCAGGAAGCAAATTTTTACTCATTTTACTAACTGGAACAATCATCCCTCTTTTTAAGTAATGAGGCGCTTTTTCGATAAATTTAAAACCCAATCTCCTATAAAATCCTTCAGCGTAAAGGCTAGCAGTTGTAATTACCTTTTCTATACCTTGCTTGCTAGCTGCTTCGCAAAAATGATTAACTAAGGCTCTACCAACACCTTGCCCTTGGTGTTTAGGATGCACGTATAATGCTATGAGTTCATCAAAAATGTAACTAGTGAATCCCACAATTACATTTTTATCAACAGCAACCCAGCAATTTTTGATTTTCATACTCCTGAGAATATTAGCACCGTCAGGTTGGTCTAGGTAGTTTCGCCAAGCTAACAGTTCTTCTTCAGAATATAAAGTTGCTGGTAGCGCTTTGATAGCAGCAATATGAATTGCACTCATACAGCAAGCATCTGTTTCGATAGCAGGACGAAGAAATTGGTCGTTAGCGCTCATGATTATTAATTCGTAATTCGTAATTCGTAATTCGTAATTCGTAATTACGTGAGTTAAGGGTGCTGGGAGGTGGGAAGCTCAACGCCAGCATAGATTGTAATTAATATTGAGATAGATGCGGAGTGGTTAGGGGTAGCTGTTACCTTACCAGTACAGAGAAGCAAGCTATAGGTAGTTTCTCTGATCAAAGAAGGATAGGGCTTGCAGCAGGTTATTATCAATGCAGACTTAATGCGTTGAGATGAGAATAAAGATATAGGTTTGGTTATAAAACATTTAAAGCGCGATCGCAATCTGTAAAAAAGCTCACTTTTGAGGTTGATTGTGTATCTGGATCACCTGGATGTCGGTATAAAAACAGTTTTTGGCGTTTATTACAAATAGATAAGTACTGCTACGTAGAATTGCAAAATATTGATATTTTGCAGCCAAGCTCAGTGCATCTAGCAAAGTTTTATGCCTCTAATTAGCCTAAGATTACTATAGATACTTTGCTGAATCTCCCCATTTTTAATAAGGGAAATCAAATGTCTAATTTTGAGCTAGTTCTCAAGCTATTGCTACAACTAACAATAATTTTGGTGACTTGTCGCATCGTGACTATTATTGGTACGCGATATCTCAAACAAACTGATGTTGTTTGTGAAATGATTGCGGGGGTAATGTTAGGGCCATCATTACTAGGTTTAATTACTCCAGATTTACAGCAGTGGTTATTTCCCAAAGCACCAATATTGTTAGCAACGGGAGCCAAAATTCCCAATCCTTCGATGTCGATTCTCTTCGCTATCAGTCAGATTGGGTTAGTAATTTATATGTTTTTGATTGGCTTAGAATTTAATACTGATTTAATTAAGCAGCGTCTTAAAAGTGCAGGTTTAGTGTCTGCGGCTGGGATAATTGCACCTTTTTGTTTAGGCGCGATCGCAGCTTTTTTCTTATACAGTAAAGGCGACCTTTTTAAAGCTGGTGTAACTCCTTGGGCTGCGGCTTTATATTTGGGTGCATCGATGTCGATTACCGCATTTCCGATGTTAGCCCGGATGCTCTATGAAAGGGGAATTGCAAAAACCACTTTTGGCACTTTAGCTCTAGCCGCAGGTTCTATAGATGACGCAACTGCATGGTGTTTACTGGCTATTGTGTTAGCCAGTTTAAATGCTAATTCTAGTATTGCCGCTTTTGCGATTGGTGGTGGTATTGGCTATGTTTTATTAACAATTTTTGTCGGTAGACCTGCTTTAACTATCTTTACTCGCATCACAAATAAAGATGGTGGAGTGACAATTCAAACATTAACTTTAGTACTAACAGTTTTGATGTTTGGGGCTTGGTTTACCGATGCTATTGGTATCTATGCAGTCTTTGGTGCCTTTATTTTAGGCACAGCAATGCCGCGCGGGGAATTTGCCGAACAAATACGCGATCGCACTGAATTTTTGACGACAGGTTTTTTATTACCGATATTTTTTGTCTTCTCAGGATTGAATACACAAATAGGATTAGTAAATACACCAACTTTGTGGGCAATTACATTTTTGATTATTGCGATCGCTGTTCTTGGTAAAGGCATTGCTTGTATGCTTGCGGCTAAAATAGCTGGCGAAACTTGGCGAGAATCAGCAACAATTGGGGCGCTCATGAATGCTCGAGGATTGATGGAGTTAATTATCCTCAATATAGGTTTAGAACAAGGAGTTATTACGCCAACTTTATTCACTATCATGGTTATTATGGCAATCGTGACGACATTAATGGCATCACCACTAGTTGCCTATTTGTTGCAAGGTACGAGGTATGAGAAATCTCTGGCTTAGGGGTTGGGGATTGGGGACTGGGGACTGGGGATTGGGGATTAGGGATTGGGGATTGGGGATTGGGGATTGGGGATTAGGGATTTTAAATTAATTTAATGTTTTCAAAATAGGGATTGAAAGGGAAGAAAGAGAAGATAGCACACAAAGCAGAAGAGAAATGACACATCACTCTGCAATACTAATCGGTTAAGCGTTTTGAACCCAAAATAGGTTTTGGGGAAAAGGTTAAAGGTTAAGGGTTAAAGGTTTTTTCTTTCCCTTTTCCCATTCCCTTTTTTCCCCTTCACCAACAAGTATTGCATCACTCTGCTATTACCAATTACCAATTACCAATTACCCAATGCCCCATGCCCCATGCCCCATGCCCCATGCCCCAGTATAAAAAGGTTGACATTTTTGAGTGTTATAAAGAATCATCTTAGGGAAACCGGATAGTCACTTGCGAGGAAACTATGCACACAGTAATACTCGTTCTGTTTGAGGTGCTGATTGTTATTGGACTGTCTCGGCTAGTAGGACTGGGATTTAAGTCAATTAAGCAACCGCTGGTAATTGGTGAGATTGTAGCTGGGATTATGCTCGGCCCTTCTCTATTTGGTTTGATAGCTCCATCAGCAGCAGCTACCTTGTTTCCGCCCGAAGCCGTGCCATTTTTAAATGTGCTGTCTCAGGTGGGACTGATATTTTTTATGTTTCTGATTGGCTTAGAGCTGAATCCCAGATACCTGAGCGGACAATTAGAAACAGCTGTTTTGACTTCTCATGTCAGCATTTTGGTGCCGTTTTCTTTAGGAACGCTGCTCGCAGTGTTGCTTTATCCTCTGGTTTCTAATGCTAGTGTTTCCTTTACCGCTTTTGCCCTATTTTTGGGCGCGGCGATGTCAATTACCGCATTTCCGGTACTGGCGAGAATTATTACAGAGAACAACTTGCAAGGAACGCGCTTGGGAACCTTGGCGTTAACTTGTGCGGCGGTGGATGATGTGACGGCTTGGTGCGTCTTAGCAGTAGCGATCGCAGTTGCTAGAGAAGGTAATATTATCAGTGCCTGGCCGACAATTGTCGAAAGCATTCTCTACATCGGCTTTATGCTAACTGTGGGGCGTTGGTTCCTACAACGGCTGGCTACCTACCACCAACGCACGGGACGCTTAAGCCAAATGGTAGTAGCGTTAATTTACATGGGAGTGGTGGCTTCTGCTCTAGTTACCGAATTAATTGGCATTCACCTGATTTTTGGTGCATTTTTACTAGGTGCAGCAATGCCTAAAAATGCAGATTTGGTGAGAGAACTGGCAGAGAAAACCGAAGATTTTGTCTTAGTATTTCTGCTCCCAGTATTCTTTGCTTATAGTGGCTTGCGGACGCAAATTGGCTTGCTCAACCGTCCAGAATTGTGGTTACTGTGTGCATTAGTTTTAGCAGTTGCGATCGCAGGCAAGTATATTGGGACTTATGTTGCAGCTCGTGTCAGTGGAATTAATAAGCGGGAAGCCTCAGCCCTTGGTTGGTTGATGAATACTCGCGGTTTAACTGAGTTAATTGTGCTCAATATTGGACTCGAGTTAGGTGTAGTTTCACCCTTACTGTTTACCATGCTGGTGATTATGGCATTGGTAACTACATTTATGACCTCGCCACTGCTGGAATGGACTTATCCCAAGAAGCTGATCAGGTTAGATGTAGTAGAACCAGAATTAGAAGAAGAAACTGATACACCAACTAGAATTACTGAAGAATACCGAATTTTAGTGCCAGTTGCTAATCCTAGCACCCAAAAAGGCTTATTACAGTTAGCAGTTGCGATCGCTCTCAACTATCGTCAATCTGCTGTGGTTCATCCCCTCAGCTTGATTGAGTTTGAAGAAGACTATGCTTTTGAAAGTACACCAGTTGAGGCTAACCGCTTAATTGCTCAACGTCGCCAACAGCTAGAAGAGTTAATTAATAACCTCGAACCTGCAACTTCTCGTGCTTATGTGCATCCTATTATCCGCACATCAAGCAACGTTGCTAGAGAAACTGCCCAGATTGCCCAAATTGAGCAACCTAACTTAATTTTAGTAGGATGGCACCGCCCAGCTTTTAGTAACAATCGCTTAGGTGGGAGAGTTGGTCAAATTCTTACTACTGCACCCGTAGATGTAGCAGTATTTATCGACCGGGGAGGAGAAAGACTAGAAAGCTTACTAGTTCCTTATTCTGCCAATATTCATGATGATTTAGCCTTGATACTTGCCTTAAGATTGCTGATTAACAGAGATACCTGTATGTTGCGGATTTTACAGGTACGAGCGGAAAATCAGGTTAAGGACGAAATGAGCCACGAATTACAAATCATGATGGAGCAATTACCAAACAGTGTACGCGATCGCATTGAAATTCAGATGATTGAAGCTCCAGATCCCATCCAAGCTGTAGTTGAAGCTTCCGAGTCTGTTGATTTGACAATTGCTGGTACTAGCCGCGCGTGGGGTATCGAACGCCAAACCCTAGGAAGATACACAGATGAACTCGCTATTCAATGTCGTTCTTCACTGCTGATTACCCGACGTTACAGTCAAGTTACCTCCCATTTAGCCTCTGTACTTCCTGACGTTAGTAGTCCAGAATCAGCAGCTAGGAGCTAAAACCATGAATCATTTCAACGTTAAATCCTTAGCCTTTTATGGCATAGCAATCAGTTCAGTTCTCTTATTATTTAAAGCTGTGAGCGCTTACGGAGAAAGCAATCTCAAAGCTCCTCCTGTAATCAACGGTTCCTATCGTCTGGCTTTAGATGAAAAGCTACCTACCTGTAATCAAACAGCAGCTCCAATTCTCAAAATTCAACAATCAGGGATTTATGTAAATGCTTCTTTATTACCAGCAGATAATAACTCGGAAAATGCTACCAGCAGTGAAAAAAGTCATCCTCTCTCAGGCATTTTGAAAAACCAAGAATTAAATTTATCTGGCAAAATAGAGGGTTCTGCTCTGTGCAATATTGCTTCTACTCAAAATGCACCTTTTCACTCAGCTAAAATGCAAATGCAATTACTAGATAAAGGTAATTTTACTGGACAATTAACCCTTGGTGGTAGCTCGCAAAGTTTCAAATTTACGGCAATACCACAAAAAACACAGGAAAAATCACAGTCAGTGAAAAAGCATTAACAGCAGGATGATGAAAAATATTCAGCTTTCCAAATTTTATGCTGAGATAAATTAAAATAATCATCTTAATCCTAAAACTCTAAATCTAGTAGAGAGTTTTTCAATCAAGAGCTAAAAATCATGGTCAAAGGTGTGAGGAATAGACAATTTTTTCAATTCTACAAGCGGCTTATTAGTATCAGCTTGTTGAGTATATCTACAGCAATGATTCTAGAAGCTGGTAGTAGTATTGCTCAATCAGCAGCAAAGCAAATCAGACCCCCCTATTATCCCAATCTACCTGTACAACCTGCTACTACAAATGTGACAGGCTCATTAGCTAGGCTGGATAATTGGCACTTTTCTCCAGAAGCTATGCAACTGGAATTTACCCTATCAGCAGCTAGAACTCCTAAATACTTTTATCTAGCTCAACCTGCGCGCATTGTTGTAGATTTACCCAATACCAAATTAGGGTATGTTCCCACTCAACAAAATTATTCCGGTAAGATTCAGAGAGTTCGCATTTCTCAATTAAATGCAGGTGTGACTCGCATTGTTTTAGATTTAGCACCAGGAAATTCTTTAGATCCAAATCAATTAAAATTGCAACCCACTTCTAAGAAAAACCCGAATCGCTGGGTTTTACGTCCTGCTGTTAATACTGCTCAAAACTCTGTCAAACCAGGGTACTATCCGCAGTTACCTAATAATTTACCTGTAAATCCTCAACCTCTCAATCTACCTCAAATTCCATCTAACTATCCGCCAACACCCATTAATCAATTACCAATAAGTAATAACCAACAATCACCATTTTTGACGTTACCACCACCTGTTAACAACTTACCTCCAATAACTAATAACCAGTCGCAACCCTTTGTGACTGTACCGCCCCTTACTTCTAACAACTCACCCCAAATACCAGTTAATCTTCCAGCGCCAATTGTGCCAAATCAACCAGTTAATTTTAACAGCCCTGCACCTGTTATCAGCCCTAATTTTCCTGTTCCTACAATTCCCAATTCTCAACCTAATATTTCAGAAACTCAAGTAGTTGAATTTGGTCAACCTATTCCTAGTAGGTGATGTTTGGATTACAGGAAATTAACCGCCTATACAAGGCGATAAAATGATTTTTCATGATAAAAAGAATGGCTGATGGTAGTAAAACACACTGTAAGGGCACGGCAATGCCGTGCCTTTATAATTTAAAATTTTGAAAAAAGAACGCGACAGATGGGCAGGTAGGGAACATCCACAATCTTTTGGTGTATCAAATTATCTTACTGGTGCCCATTGGTGTCATCCATCATATAAAAATTGTATGTCAAACTCGTTGAGGGCATCGACAGCAGGATTAACAATTGTAGACAAGGCGCGCCAACGTCTAGGATGGACGAAAACTAGTACGGCGAGATGGTGGCAAGATGCCCATACTTCTAGAGCTACTTTACGTCGATTTTGGCAAGGCGATCGCATTCAGCGCGAAATTTTCATTGCTATTTGTACAGCTGTTGGGATTACCGACTGGGAAGCGATCGCAGATGCTTCTGGGGTAGAATTGGAAGTTATTGCAGACTTCTCTCAACCTTACATTGATTGGCATGATGCACCGGATGTCGAAAGCTTTTATGGACGCAATCAGGAATTGCAGCAACTAGAAGAATGGATTTTAGCTGGTTGTAAAGTAGTTACTATTGTTGGAATTGCGGGGATTGGTAAAACTGCTTTAGCGCTGGCTATGGCGGATCGGATGCAGTCAAAATTCGATTGTTTGATTTGGCGATCGCTTTCTACTGTACCTTCCCTAATATCGCTGCTGGATACGCTAGTGCAGAACTTTGAGGAAACTGTTGTTCATGATATCCAGCAAGGAACAGCACAACTTTTACACTACCTACACAAACGTCGCTGTCTGGTAATCTTGGATGACTTAGATGGGGTTTTGTCGCAGCCAGAATATACTCAATTTATCCAGAAAATTAGCCGCGATCGCCATCAAAGTTGTATCGTGATTACCAGTCGCGAACAGTCAAGTGCGATTGAAATCAACAACTGTGTAAATCTCAAGGGTTTACCAAAAGCCGATGCTTTAGAACTATTGCAATCTAGAGGCTTTACCACTAAAGAACTGGGAATATCAGCGTTAATTCAACTTTATCGCGGTAATCCCCTAGCGCTGAAACTTGTCACCCCATTAATTCAGTCTGTGTTTGCGGGGAATATCACAGCATTTTTGAGTCAGAATACCTTAGTGATTGGCGATCGCTTACGTTTTATCTTGAAACAGCAATTCCAGCAACTCTCGGAATTACAACAGGATATTCTGTATTGGTTAGCTATTTGGCAAGAACCTATATCATTCTCGCGTTTGCAAACCCATCTGCTGATATCCATCGATCCAGCGATGGTGTTAGAAGCAATTATGGCATTAGAAAGGCGATCGCTTTTAGAAAAATGGGTGGGTATGGGTGAAGCCTCATTTACCTTGCAACCCTTAGTGATGAAAATTGTCACCGATGAATTGGTAGAACAGGCTGCAAAAGAGATGCAACAGGTAGCGCAGACTCATGAGATTCATCATTTTAAGCTTTTGCGAACCCATTGGTTACTGCGTCCCGGTAGCGATGATATTGTAGGCGATCGCATTTTGCATCAACTGCGCGAAAATCTCTGGCGGTTGTATGGTGCGACTCTACCAGAAACACTAAATCAGATACTATTGCTATTAAAGGATAAATCTCCTTGGGCGATTGGTTACATTGCTTGTAATCTCACAGCATTGCTATTCAAAACTTGACAAAATATTAACCGCAGATAGAAGAATATGAACACAGATAAATTTATTTGTACTTCAGTCGCAATTCACGTAGGATGCGTTAGCGATAGCGTAACGCATCTGAGATTTTTTCATAAATCAAATCAGATTCCTATATAATTCATAGTTTATTATTTTGAAAATGCTTTTTTTAGATAAAGTTGTTTGGATTACTGGCGCATCTTCTGGGATTGGTGAAGCATTAGCTTACCAATTTGCTAATCAAGGTGCAAAGCTAATTATTTCCTCACGAAAAGAAGCAGAATTGCAAAGAGTTAAACAGCAAATCAAGAGTGAATGTTTAATTATTCCCTTAGATATTACCGATAATATAGCCGTAGAGAATGCAGTTAATACAGCTATAGATCATTATGGCAAAGTAGATATATTAGTAAATAATTCAGGTATTAGTCAACGTTCTTTAGCTATTGATACTCAAGAGATAGTTGACAGAAAAATTATGGAAGTCAACTATTTTGGCACGATTAATATAACTAAAAAGATTCTGCCATATATGATTAAACAAGGTGGCGGACAAATTGCGGTCATTTCCAGCCTCGTAGGAAAATTTGGCTTTCCGCTACGTTCAGCTTATGCAGCTTCAAAACACGCGCTACATGGATGGTTTGAGACATTACAGATAGAATTAAAACCGGAAAATAATATTTTTATTACTATAGTTTGTCCTGGTCGAATTAACACTAATATTTCAGCTAATGCTTTAACTGCTGATGGCAGTTTATATCAGCAAATGGATGAAGGGCAAGCAAAAGGGATGACGGCTGAGGTTTGCGCGCAAAAAATTATCAAAAGTATTTATCGCCAGCAGCGAGAAGTTTACATTGGCGGTGCTGATATTTTGATGGTGTATTTTAAAAGATATTTGCCATCTTTGTTTTATTGGATAGCAAAGCGCATTAATCCCACTTAATTTTACTCTTAGAGGATGTTTGAAAAGTCTGTAGTAGTGTATCAAATATTTTTTACCCCACCCTAGCCCTCCCCTTAGAAAGGGGAGGGAACTGGATTTTCCGGTCTCCCCCCTTGACAAGGGGGGATTAAGGGGGGTAACAGTGCAATTAAAATCACAGGGAAAAACTTTTCAAACAACCTCTTACACTCCCTGCAACCAATTTACTAAATCTTCTTGACTATTAAAATCTAACAACGCTTCGCCTAAATCTTCTAATTGGGTATTAGGTAATTGGAGAATTTGTTCTTGTAATTCTGGTGCGATCGCACCAACTTTTCGGTTAAGTTGGCGTATAATTATTTCCTGTTTGCCTTCTAATTGCCAACTAGTAACAATTTTCATAACTACCTCTTGTTTGACTGGTTCAAATTTAGCAATCTCAGTTTTAAAAATCTCTTGTTCTGCTGCGTTTAACTTGAGATAAGTGTCTACAAAGCCAGAAATCATTTTCATTCTGGCTGGATCAAGTCGTAAAGTTGCTAACAAACGCAAGCATTCAGACTTGACTCGGGGACGTTCTGAGGGTGCTATATTCATTTTGCCCTTCGGGTTCGCCAGTTGCCTACGGCGGGAAACCCGCCTTCAGCACTGGACTCACCATGAGGGCGCTGGCTACAGGGTTTTCTTGTTGTAAAAAGTCACGCCAGTTTAATTGATTGAGTTGAACTACCCCATAGTTAAATTCTAAAACTGTTTTGTCGGGAAACTCTACGCGGTAAATATTCGTTTGGGGTGTGCGTGGGGTGTCGTAAGAAAATATCACGATGGGATATACAGGTAATGCGTACTTTTCAAATAAGCGCGCAAAATATCGAAACATTCTCCGCCCAAAATCAGCTTGGGGGTAGGATTGGTTTTCGATATGGACGAGAAAAAATGTCTCTTGTTCTCGGAATCTGATTTGTGCTACTAAATCGGCTTCGTATTGTTCGCCAGCAGTAACATCGGTAAATACTTCTTTGTCTAGAAATTTTAATGATTCAGGTTCTAGATAAGCCATTACCTGGGGGAAGAATAATTCTAAAAATTCGAGAAAGAATGTAGAAATAAGTTCTTTAAATAAACGGTCGTGATCAATCATGTAAATATTGCTGTACTCATTCAGAGATGCTCATAATTGCATTTTCTCATGGGTACTGATTCTTAATTTGTCAGTCAATATCAAGTAATTTGAGCAAATTACTCAATTCGATAGAGTTTCTTTCATGAATCTTCTCTATATAGGTGAATAGACAAGCTTTTCGGCTGAAAAAAATCCGCCTGAGGGTGCTGGTAAATTCTCTGCTAGACAATCCATGATGCTATCTGGCAGGATTTTTTGCTTACCAATTCCTATTTTGTAATTGAGAAAGTCAGATTTAATCTGATTTTTTAAACATTAAATCTGTTCCTAGATTTTGCAGAATTGGGATAAACAAAAGTCAAGCCACAATTCGGCACACATTATCTAACGGGAGGATACTGCGTGAGGACTGGTGCTAACTACTTGGGTAACGGAGAGTGTGAGTTTACAGTTTGGTCGCCTACGCTAAATAGCGTGGCGGTGCAAATTTTAACACCACAAGAACAGATAATTCCACTCAAACCTCATATAGAAGCGGGATATTGGCAAATCAAAGTAAATGATGTTTATCCTGATACGCTTTATCGCTATGTTTTGGATGGCGAAAATGCTTTTGCCGATCCTGCATCACAGTATCAACCCGAAGGTGTTCATGGCCCCTCGCAAGTTGTCGATCCGCAGTTTAATTGGACAGATGATAACTGGACTGGTGTGCCTTTGGAAGCGATGATTTTTTATGAACTTCACGTAGGCACATTTACACCCGAAGGTACTTTCAAAGCGATCATTCCCCGATTGGCGGAACTTAGAGAAGTGGGAATTAACGCCATTGAAATTATGCCTATTGCCCAGTTCCCCGGAGATACCCATATTGAACCTGCTTTAGCATATCGCAACTGGGGTTATGATGGCGTTTACCCGTTTGCTGTGCAAAATTCCTACGGTACGCCAGCCGATTTAAAGGAACTTGTAAATGCTTGTCATCAACATGGGATTGCGGTAGTGCTGGATGTGGTTTATAACCACTTTGGCCCAGAAGGTAACTATATGGGTCAATTTGCGCCTTATTTTACTAAAACCTATAAAACCCCTTGGGGCAATGCAATGAATTTCGATGATGCCCACAGTCAAGGTGTGCGTCATTATTTCATCCAAAATGCGCTGTATTGGTTGGGAGAATTTCATATTGATGCTTTGCGGCTGGATGCGATTCAGGCGATTTACGATTTAGGCGCAAAACATTTCTTGTGGGAATTAGCGGAAGCAGTACATCATTTTTGCCAGAATGCTAATTGCAAACGCTATTTAATTGCCGAAAGTGACTTAAATAATCCCCAAATCATTCGTCCGCCAGAATTAGGTGGTTATGGACTGGATGCACAGTGGAGTGATGACTTTCACCATGCATTACACGCACTGTTAACAGGCGATCGCCAAGGGTATTATCAAGATTATGGCGAATGCACTCAACTAGCCAAAGCTTACCAAGATACCTTTGTCTACGATTGGCTGTATGCACCCCATCGTAAACGATTTCATGGTATCCCTTGCCGCGATCGCCCCCCATTTCAATTTTCCGTTTGCATCCAAAATCACGACCAAATCGGCAATCAAATGAAAGGCGATCGCCTGTGGAATCGCATTTCTTTTGAAGGATTAAAATTAGCTGCTGGTGCTGTATTGCTATCGCCTTACTTACCTTTATTATTCATGGGTGAAGAATACGGCGAAACTGCACCATTCATGTACTTTGTGAGTCACTCTGACCCTGATTTAATTCAAGCAGTCAGGGCAGGGCGTAAACAAGAATTTGCAGCGTTTCACTACGATGAAGATCCACCAGATCCAGAATCAGCAGAAACTTTTTTGCGTTGTAAAATGAATTGGCAATTACGCAATGAAGGTAAACACAAGGTTTTATTAGATTGGCATCGTGAGTTAATTAATTGGCGTAAAACCCACCCCGCACTTTTGAAAAAAGACCGCAATTGCATCGAAGCAAATAGCAATGAAGAGAAACAATTAGTCATAGTGCGGCGTTGGAGTGAAGCTAATCAAGTAATATTTGCCATGAATTTTAATCAATCTCCCATAACATTAACTTTACCAATTGCAAGCACTGCTCATAAAAAATTAGACTCTGCTGATACAGTATGGGCTGGCCCTGGTTCACCAGCACCTAATAATTTAGCTGTAGGACAAGAATTGCAACTGCAACCTCACAGTTTAGTGCTGTATGAATTAGAAGCTTAATTTCTCTTTTCTCTGTGTTCTCTGCGTCTCTGTGGTTCGTTAAAAAAAGTCTCACGCCTTCGACGCAGTCGTTCCCGCAGGGTAGGCGCAAAGACGCAAAGAATATTTCCCTTATTCCCCCATTAAAACAACAATATTATGCGAATTCCTAAAGCTACTTATCGAATTCAATTTACATCCCAATTTAACTTTGACAACGCCAAGGCGATCGCATCTTACCTCGCTGATTTAGGTATCTCCGATTTATACGCCTCCCCCATCTTCAAAGCTAGATCCGGGAGTACGCATGGCTATGATGTCGTAGATGCTGCTCAACTCAACCCCGAATTAGGTAGTACCGAATCCTTTGAAGCCTTAGTCAGTGAACTCCAATCCCTTGGTATGGGCTGGTTACAAGACATTGTACCTAACCACATGGCTTATAGTAGCGAAAACGCCTACTTAATGGATGTGTTAGAACATGGGCCAGATTCCAGCTATACCGACTACTTCGATTTATGCTGGAATGTTCCCTTTGGCGATCGCGAACAGCGCATACTCGCGCCTTTGCTGGGAGACTTCTACGGTGTTTCCCTAGAAAAGGGAGACATTCAATTACAATATGAACAAAACGGGTTAACTGTTAATTATTACAGTTTAAAATTGCCGTTGCGGTTAGAATCTTATACCAAATTCCTGACTCATAATCTGGGTAAACTCACCCGGACTTTAGGGCGCAATCATCCAGATTTTATTAAATTATTAGGGATTCTCTACATTCTGAAAAATGTCCCCTCAGAGGTAGCTGGTAAACAGCGTCAAGACCAAATCGCCTTTATTAAAGGTTTAGTTTGGGAACTATATACTAGCAATGACGATATCCGCGAGTTCATTGACGAGAACCTGAAAACATTCAACGGTGAACCAGGTAATTCCGAAAGCTTTAATTTGCTCGATGACATCCTTAAAGAGCAATTTTATCGCCTCGCTTTTTGGAAAGTGGGCGCGGAAGAAATGAACTATCGCCGCTTCTTTACGGTCAATGAATTAATTTCGGTAAAAGTTGAAGAACTGCGGGTTTTTAATAACACCCATAGCTTAATTCAAAAGTTAGTAGAAGAAGGCAAATTTACAGGCTTACGCATTGACCATATTGACGGACTGTATAACCCCAGCCAATATTTAGAAAGACTCCAAGAAAAAATGGGTGATGTCTATATCACCGTTGAGAAAATCTTGGAACTGACGGAAGACTTACCAGAAAATTGGAGAATCGCAGGTACATCTGGTTATGACTTTTTAAACTATATCAATGGCGTATTCTGTCAATCAGCCAACGAGTCAGAATTTGAGCAGATTTACCAGAAATTTATCGGTGCAAAAGTAGATTATGCATCCCTTGTCAATAAGAATAAGCATCTGATTCTAGAAAAGAACTTAGCCGGCGACGTTGATAATTTAGCGATTTTGTTAAAGAATATCTCCAGCAAATATCGCTTTGGCAATGATTTTACAGTCAACGGCTTAAAAAGAGCGATCGCAGAAATTCTGACTCTCTTCCCTATTTACCGCACCTATATTACACCTGACGGCATCCATGAGAGCGATCGCGCCTACATTGAAGAAGTAATTCGCCAAGCCAAAGTCCAAGCGCCTTTGTTACAGCATGAGATGGACTTCATTGAAAAGCTGATGCTACTGGAGTTTGATTCTTCCCTAACGCAAACTGAACGGGAACAATGGCTATATTTTGTCATGCGGATGCAGCAATACACCGGGCCTTTGATGGCAAAAGGCGTAGAAGACACCACATTATATTCCTACAACCGCTTTATCTCCCTCAATGAAGTCGGCGGAAATCCCAGTCACTTTGGTATTTCCCTGGGCGAATTTCATAGCTTTAACCACAAGCACCAACAAACTTGGACTCATACCATGAACACCACCGCCACCCACGACACCAAGCGGGGTGAAGATGTGCGCGCCAGGTTAAATGTGCTGTCGGAAATTCCCGATGAGTGGGAACAGCGAGTTAACAAGTGGAGTAGCATGAATCAAGGGCAAAAAAGCAAACGCAAAAATGCTACTATGCCCGATCGCAATGATGAATATTTTCTCTATCAAACCCTAGTTGGGGCGTTTCCCTTCGCGGAACATGAACTATCATCCTTTGGGGAAAGGGTGAAAGAATACATCATTAAATCGATTCGGGAAGCGAAAGTACATACAGCCTGGTTGCGTCCCGATAGCGAGTATGAAGAAGCTTGTACAGCTTTTGTGGAGAAAGTTCTAGATCCATCAATCTCCCAAGACTTCCTCACAGATTTCCGCGAATTTCAACAGCGCATTGCTAATTATGGCATCTTCAACTCCCTTTCTCAAACTCTACTAAAAATTGTCGCCCCTGGCGTACCCGACTTTTACCAAGGAACCGAACTTTGGGAACTCAGCTTAGTCGATCCCGATAACCGTCGTCCTGTAGATTTTGAACAACGGCGGAGTTATTTAAGCGACATCAAACAGCAAATCAAAACCGACATTCTCGGCTTAATTCAGGAATTACTCACCGCCAAAACCGATGGGAGAATCAAACTCTTTTTAACAGTACAAGCCCTAAAAGCCAGAATCGATTACCTACAACTATTCCAAGATGGTGAATATCTACCCTTAGAAATTCACGGAACCCACGCCAATCATATCATCGCCTTTGCCAGACAGCAGGGAAACCAAACAGCGATCGCGATCGCCCCGCGTTTTCTCACCAGCCTCATTCAACCTGGGGAATATCCCTTAGGCGAATCGGTATGGCAAGATACACACCTGCAATTACCCAAAGTCACCTCCGCCACCTGGAAAAACGTAATAACTCAGCAATCTCTAGAAGCGACAGGAACATTATCCATCGGCGCAGCACTGGCGCATTTTCCTGTGGGGTTGTTAGTGAGTAATGAGTAATTAGTTGTAGAGACGCGATGAATCGCGTCTCTACAAGAGTTCTGAGTTAACGGTAGGGGTTTAGCAATGCTTATTGGTGTCAACGTAACGTGCAACCCGCTTGGCGACAACGTTCTGCCCTCACCCCCAGCCCCTCTCCCACCAGGAGAGGGGAGCAAGAAATTTAATTCCCCTTCTCCTGGGGGAGAAGGGGTGAGGGGATGAGGGCGCGAGGGATTTGTACAACACCCGCCGTATATAGCTTTTAGCTTAAGTTGACACGTATGAGCACTGCTAAACCCTTCCTGATAAACAACCACAGAGGCGCAGAGAACACAGAGAAATATTTTTTATACCATTATGCGACAGATGGGCACGGCATCCACAATTTTGTGGTGTATCAAATTATCTTACTGGTGCCGTGCCCCTACAAAGAATTTATTTGTCGCAAACATTAGCGCTTAATTCTTTCATTCTCCTCCGCGCCTCTGCGCCTCTGCGTGAGAAAAAATTCCTCATAAATTGCTTATGACACCTCAAACTTCCACCCAATCCCCATTTACCAGCACACAAATCGACGCTGTCAGAACATATATCAAAAAAACCTGGAAAACCTTAAGGCGATCGCACTCACATTTACTGCAATCTGCCAAAGATGCCAAACTAGAACACAAACCAGATAGCCCTTGGATTATATACATTTCCCCTAGAGAAGATTGTCCCAATGTTCAGTCTGTCTTAGAGCGATCGCTTTCTCAAGACGAAGTCCGCCAAATCGAAATTCGCACCCTACCCCCCGAAGCTGAAGCCATCAAAGAACATGGATTGTTATATCTCCCCGGCGATTACGTTGTTCCCGGCGGACGCTTTAACGAAATGTACGGCTGGGACAGTTACTTTATTTTGCTAGGCTTATTACGGGATGGCGAATCAGATTTAGCCCAAAGCCAAGTCGATCAGCTACTTTACCAAGTACAGCATTACGGTACCATCCTTAATGCTAACCGTACATATATGCTGTCGCGATCGCAACCCCCAGTCCTCAGCTTGATGGTTTTGGCGATGTTCCAGCACAGCCAAGATGAAGAATGGCTGAGGTCAACAGTACCGCTATTAGAGCAATTTTACTATTACTGGGTAGTACCGCCCCACCTCAACCCCGCCACCGGGTTATCCAGATATTATGCTTTAGGCGAAGGCCCAGCACCAGAAGTTTTATTCTCCGAACGCGATGAAGAAGGAAAAAACCACTATGAACGCGTCAAAGAATACTATCAAAGATTTGAAATCGAAGATTATGATGTCAGTCTTTACTATGACCGAGAAACAGACGAATTAAGCAATCTGTTTTACAAAGGCGATCGCACCATGCGCGAATCTGGCTTTGATATCAGCAATCGCTTTGGCCCCTTTAGTATTGATATCATCCATTATGCGCCCGTCTGCCTCAACAGCTTGCTTCACCAAATGGAACAAGACTTAGCGCAAATCAATGATATTCTCGGTAACGAGCAACTAGCCCAACAATGGCGCGATCGCGCAGAAGTAAGACGCGATCGCATGAATCAATGTCTTTGGGATGAAGCCCAGGGACTTTATCTCGACTATCACTTTCAAACTCAAACACGCCGCAAATACGAATTTGCTACCACCTTTTATCCCCTGTGGGTAGGAGTCGCCTCCGACGCACAAGCTAAACGCGTCGTAGAAAATCTCTCCATATTTGAAGCCCCAGGCGGATTATTTACCAGCACCCGCGTTACAGGTAACCAATGGGATGCACCCTTTGGCTGGGCACCCTTAACATTAATTGCCGTCCAAGGATTGCATCGTTACGGCTATCATCAAGAAGGCGATCGCATTGCCCGTAAATTCTTAGCTATGGTAATTAAAGAATTTGAGCGTCGCGGTAGCCTAGTCGAAAAATACGACGTAGAACGCTGTTCCGCCAACGTTTCCGACGAAATTTGCTTTGGCTACAGTTCCAACGAAGTCGGCTTCGGCTGGACAAACGGTGTAGTACTCGAACTCCTCGCAACTTTGATGTAAACCCACAATTGTAGAGACGCGATTCATCGCGTCTTCCAATTACCCATTACCAATCCCCAATCCCCAATCCCCAATCCCCAATCCCCAATCCCCAATCCCCAATCCCCATTACCCATCCCTCATATCTAAAAACTTCAACTGCTGATACAAACACCGAATCAACCGTAAATCCACCCCAGCCGCTTCCGCCTTCCGTAACGGATTCCCAAAAATCGCTTCCACTTCTAAAGGACGGCGTTCATCATAATCAATCTTCATGCTAGTACGGTAAGGCTTCATCTTCACCGTATAATCCAACATAGTTTGAATAAAACTCTCAGCAATCACCCTCCCCGCCGTCTTCGCCCCAGCGCTAACTTCATACATCACCTGTTCAACTAACTCACGGGTGTGCATATTCGCCATTAACTCATCAGTTCTAGCGTTGAGAATCACAGACAGCCCATTATAGGGAATATTCCACACCAGCTTTTTCCATCGCCCCAGTAATAAATCTTCAGTTAACTCGATGGCGATACCTGCATTAGTAAAGTCATCAGCTATTTGCTGCATCCTGGGTGTAATTCCCATCGGATTGTAGTTAGCAGCATATTCTCCCAAGGTAATTTGTCCATAGTCGAGATGGCTGATATGTCCAGCTGCAACTTTGTTGGAACAGAGAAAACACAACCCACCAATAATAGTCACATTGTCAACTATCTTGGCAACTTCCTCCTCTACCGCCAGTCCATTTTGCAGCACCAAAACCACCCCATTCTCCTTAACTACGGGCGGTAACATCTGCGGTAGTAAATGGTTTTGTGTAGTTTTCAGCGACACCACCACCACATCGCATTGTGGCATTTTGGCGACATCATCGTAGGCGTTGACTTGAGTCAGTGTGAAATCACCATCAATTGACTCCACCAGCAAACCCGATTTTTTGACATATTCATAATCACTTCTCAACAAAAAGTGGACATTTAAACCAGCTTTTTGCAGCTTGGCACCATAAAAACCACCTAATGCACCAGTACCTAAAATGGCGTAACTACGCTCGGACATTTTACCTACAATGATATTTTTCTATGCTGATCATCAAGAGATACCTAACAAGAATACACTCGCGTGTAAGTGTTATATAATTGCACCTAATTTTTTACTCACCTTGTGTAATAAAACTTAAAAATGGTTTACTATCCTTTATGATGACATACACAAATATAGGATAAATAAATGGCTGATATTGTAGATATTGCCGTTAGCAATGACGCGTTTAAAACCTTAGTAACTGCTGTACAAGCTGCTGGTTTAGTAGAGACATTAAAAAGTCCTGGGCCGTTTACTGTGTTTGCTCCTACTGATGATGCTTTTGCTAAATTACCAGCAGGAACTATTCAAACTCTAGTGCAAAATATTCCTCAGTTAACAAGGATTTTAAAATTTCATGTAGTGCCTGGAAAGCTGATGCAGGCTGACTTAGCAAAACTGGGCACGGTTACTTCTGTGGAAGGTTCACCGATTAAAATTGATTGTTCTGACGGATTTGAAGTGAAAAACGCCACAGTTTTAGCAGCAGATATTGAAGCTGATAATGGTGTAATTCACGTCATTGATACAGTAATTTTGATGGGATGATTTGGTGATGGTGGGGATTACCCACCATCCAGTTATTAATGATGTGATTAACATTTTTAAATACCGTAATTAATTTAAATTATGTTACACAATTGATTGCTACACTCTCATATCATGCTAAGGTTAGTTCAATTATTTTGAAATATATTAAATTTGTTAGTATAAGCGAACATTATCCCAACAACTTGATGCTCGATTTCCACACCTTAGCTGAGTTCTCTCGCGCCAACTGCGTCAGTATTTGTGCGTTTCTTGTCCCTGCAAACCTATTAGCTACAATTTTGACAATTATCTTGACGGTAATTCATCGCCCATCACATCAAGTATGGCAATCGGCGGGAATTGCCAGTATTTTTGCCTTAATCATGGTATGGCACGTATATACTTGGTTTGAAATTGGTGTAGTGATGCTGCCAACTTATATCTTGCTATGCCTGGCGATGACTTGTTTATTCGTTAACTTAGCCACAATTCTTTGGCAAAGACACTGGGTGAAAAGGCTGAAGTTTCAAGGATGAAGGATGAAAAGTAAATCTTCAGTAGGGTGCGTTATGACTTTAGCCTAACGCACCGCCAGATCAAATAATGTTTGCAACACATCAATAATGTTCTAGAGGGCAAAGCAATGCCCATTTGTGTCAACTTAAGCTAAAAGCTATATACGGCGAGTGTTGTACAAAAACCCTCGCCCTCATCCCCTAACCCCTTCTCCCCCAGGGAGAAGGGGAATTGAATCTCTTGCTCCCCTCTCCCTGAGGGAGAGGGGCTGGGGGTGAGGGCAGAACGTTGTCGCCAAGCGGGTTTCACGTTAAGTTGACACGTATGGATATTGCCGCGCCCCTACGCGTGTAATTAATTTACGTGAAATACCCTGTATATCTCAATTGCTTTTTATCCTTTAGCCTTTACACTTCATACTTCTTTAGCCAAAATAATTCCATCCTTGGCGCGCATATAAAGCACTGGTGTCGCAAAGTCTGGTTTATCTAAGCCGACTTCCATTGAAATAGCGTTGCGAGTGGTTTGTATCGCTGCATCTACAGGCCAGCCAAGGGCGAGGGTGCGATAAAATTCATCTGCAAACAGCTTGGCGGTGGTGTCGAGGATTTCGTATTGCATGGCGACTACAGCAGGGATTCCTCGGCGTACTAGGTTGGGTGCGATACCTGCAAATGCTTGATTGGAAGATACAGCTGCGCCTTGACAGGAATTTAGCACAGCTAAACCTAAACTGCGGTTCCCTAAGAAGAAGTTGGCAAAGCCTTCATCATCTAATAATTTATATTTGCCATCGGTATCTACTAGGGCGATATAGCCTTTATTGTTCTCAAATTTACCGTGACCGATGAAGTGTAAAACATTGTATGGCTTTTCGTGTAGCTTTTGATTGATATTGCGGATAGTAGCCTCTTGTAGCACATCTAACTCAATTGTGCCTGAGTCTATGTGTTTTGCCAGCGCATCACGGATGAGGCTTTCTTCTCCAGCTTCGTCTAATGGCGGTAAGTTACTTGGGCTAGAGATGACTAGTAGAACTTTAAGCGGTTGACTTGCGGCTTTGAGTTCGCGCTTTTGTAGGGGAACATCAACATAACGCGAAAGCACAGTTTGAGTATTGTTTGCCAGGAATGTGTTAGTAGCCTCATCATAAAGAAATTCCCAAGGGAGAGCGGCTAATTCTGGGGAATTAAATACAAGGCTCAAGCGTACCTCGTAGCCATTAGCTTGTGCACCTGCTATTGTAGCCCGCAATTGACCGCGAATATCTACAGGGAAAAGCGCTTGGTAAAGTTTACTACCTAGTCCTTTGATCAATTTGGCATTTGTCTGTCTCTGCTCAATTAGTGGTAATGCCAGATCAATTTCGTTCATTTCCAAGCGCAATTCACCCCACTCCTCGCCTTGTTCTGCTGAGGAAGCGCGAATTTTGCGGTCTGCTGTTACTAATATTTGAAAATCATGGTAATTGATCATCGCTTGATTTTGGAATGATTCAACTTGGGGATTACATTTCTGTTCTACTTCTACAGGTAGCAAATTAACATCATCAATTAACCTGCGGACATCTACCATTTCATAGCTATTCTCGCACTCAACTTTATAGCGACCAGCTTTTAAACGCTTATATAAATTTTCAAATAGGTAATCATGAGGTGTTTGGCTTTCTGTACAGCTTTTGCAGTTGCAAGGAACCAAAATTTGCGGACTCAATTTTTTGAAAGACTGGTGAATTTGATGTAATTCGTCGTTAACAATTCCCAGTAATACTTTCTTTGTGATTCCTGTTACACGTATTTTGATTTCTTTACGCTCGTAATCTTCAATTACTTCAGCACGAGTTTCATCTTTGTTGAGAACAACACCATTTCTCCAAACAAGCTTTTGTTCAATCAAATCATGTCTCGTAGCAATCAAGCAAGTGATAATACCTTTGGGCATGAACTCGTATTTGTAACGCAAAATCAAGTTATGAGTTTTGTCCCAATTATATTTAGGTTGCTTGTCACTGAGTAGTTGTGGTGCAATATAATTGCTAGGACTATAAGGAATTTCGTAGCAAAGTCTGAATCGCTTCATGAGTTCCAGCAGTTGACCTCGCATATCAGTGTATTCTTTGTTTTTCCAGATATCTTTGAGATTATTCTTGCTAAACTCACCTTTATTTTGCTGGACTTTTTCATTGTCTAAGACTTTGTAGACGGCAGCAGTCACCCATTTGGGTTTTAGAATGACATACTGTTCAAGTAGAGAATCATCTTGATAGTGTAGACAAACACCGATGTCGTGCAAATAACGACTTAGCCGCAGCATATCTTCAGTGTCTGTTAAATTATTAACTTGGCAAAGCTTTTTGTATTCCTCTAAAGTGATGTAGTTGCGTAAGTCGTTTTCTAAAGCAGAACGAACTCTCAGCCAGATTTTTGGCAGAGGATCGTAAACATGGGGTAGTCTGCTTATGTAGTATTGAATAGCTTGTTTAATTTCTGGTAAACCACGATTGTCAGCTAGGTTTGTAGTCAAAAATTCTTTTAAATTGGTAAATTCTCCATGTAACTTGCCCTCATCAATTTTGCACTCACGATTATCTTTTTCGTTTTTAATAATGATAACAGGGCTATCTTCGTCGCACAGTTTAACAATATTAAGCCACCAGTTAAGGTCTATATTTTCTTCGCGAGTATCAACAACTAAGGCATAAAGAGAACGTTCAGTGAGAAAAAACTGGTGGGTTTTGTGATAGATTTCTTGACCTCCAAAATCCCAGATATTAACGCGAAAATCTTTATTACTATTGTTCTGTATGAAGTGCCACGGAATTATGTCAATACCTTCAGTTGATTTTTCTTTTGGCTGTAGATAATAGTTTTCGTTTTGAATTTTCTTGGCAAAGGAGGTTTTGCCAGCGTTCTCTTCGCCGACAATTAAGAGTTTTGCTTCGCAGAAGGGTTCACTTTCATTTGGATCTTGCACTCGGAAATAGAAATTGAGGACTTCATTCACATCACCTGGATCTTCCCAAAGCTTGTTTGTCCCTAAAATCTCAGGTGAAATGGGGAGTGGATTGCTACGTAAGTCTAGCTTTTTGAGGTTTGGCAGTTGTCTAATTTCCAAAGGCAGACTATTTAGTTGGTTGCTGCGGAGATTAAACGTTTCCAATTTAATAAGTTTTTCAATTTCGTAGGGCAGACTGCTCAGTTGATTATTGCTAATGTCTACACTTTGTAAGTTAATAAGTTTTGCAATTTTGTAGGGCAGATTACTCAGTTGGTTAAAGCTGAGATCGAGTGTTTGCAGCTCACCCAGTTGTCCAATTTCCCCTGGTAGACTTCTTAGTTTATTACTACGTAGCTCAAGTAGGTGTAAGTTAAGCAGTTGTCCAATTTCTCCTGGTAGACTGCTCAGTTGGTTAAAGCTGAGATCGAGTGTTTGCAACTCACTCAGTTGTCCAATTTCTCCTGGTAGACTGCTCAGTTGGTTAAAGCTAAGATCGAGTGTTTGCAACTCACTCAGTTGTCCAATTTCTCCTGCTAGACTACTCAGTTGGTTAAAGCTAAGATCGAGTGTTTGCAACTCACTCAGTTGTCCAATTTCTCCTGCTAGACTACTCAGTTGATTACTGCTGAGGTTGAGCGATCGCAAGTTGCTCAATTTTCCAATTTCACTTGGCAGACTGCTCAGTTGATTTTCTCTGATATTGAGCGATCGCAAGTTGCTCAATTTTCCAATCTCAGGTGGTAAGATCGTTAACCCGTAACCTGAGAGATTAAGTTCGGTGACACTATTTCTTGCTGCTTCTTCAATTACCTGTAGCAATTCTTCGTTAGTCATGGATAATTACTGGAATATTACTTACTGTTCTAAAGGTGTTCTAAGTCCAATGCATTCAAGATAAATGAAGATAGAATGCCTAAGGACAAGCTATTGCGCGTTTAAGCTAGAATTGTCACATTATATACGCATTATTTAAGAAGGTCATGCCGATACTGACAAAGGTATTGATTTGTATGAAAAATATTCAGAGTAGGCAAAGAATGTTTAACCAGTGCGATCGCGCTTTTCTCATCTTCAGCAAAAGTGCGTAGGCGTAGCCCGTCGTAGACATCGCTTTTAATGGGAGATAATTAAGTGATAGCCCAATGAACATTCCCTAGACCTTAATGCAGCAATGTTAGATGAAGACATTGATTATTCAGATATTCCGCCATTAACTGATGAATTTTTTGAAAAAGCAACATTGCGAATTCCGGCGGCTCAAGCTAAAAATTTGATTCAATTAGACCCAGATGTAATAGCTTGGTTTCAAGCTCAAGGCTCAGAATATAAAACACTCATCAACGCTGTTTTGCGTCGTCATATTGAAAGCAGCGCCGATCAACAATCCGCATAACACCTGAGTGTATTTCCTTATTGGTAATGTGTTAGCGGAGCTTAACGTATCCCTACGGGGAAGCAAGCTACGCGTAGCGTCTCGTAGAGAAGTTATCGCCTTAAATTGTTGATGGTGCGTTGCGCTGCGCGACAACACACCCTACTTTGTGCGATCGCCTTTGCCATAAGTCCGGTTAAGCAAGGGAAAATCATAATTTAACCCTCAAAACGATATTGAAGACGCTCAAAACGATATTGAAGGCGCTCAAAACGACATTGAAGACGCTCAATACGATATTGAAGACGCTCAAAACGATATTGAAGACGCTCAATACGACATTGAAGGCGCTCAATACGACATTGAAGGCGCTCAATACGACATTGAAGGCGCTCAATACGACATTGAAGGCGCTCAATACGATATTGAAGACGCTCAATACGATATTGAAGACGCTCAAAACGATATTGAAGACGCTCAATACGATATTGAAGGCGCTCAATACGACATTGAAGACGCTCAAAACGATATTGAAGACGCTTTTTTTAAAAATTTCAGTATAAATAAGTAAAAATAATCAAATTGATGTTTATTTGCGATTAATTTTCCGAATTATTTCTCATATAAATTCATTGTTGTATTGGCTAGATTATACGCAGTCATACTCTGATTTTCTTCAGGAGTGCATATTATTATGGCGAGACAAAAACGCGGTTCACCTATTCTCGAAAAAGCTTTACGGCGAATTGGCGGAATGCGCTGGATTAACCAGACGCTAGACTTTGGTAATGGCTTGAATTTAACAGAATACGACAGCCGCATTCAAAGTTTGCAGACTGAGCTATCAAACTACAATAATTTACTTTCTACTTTAGATGAAATGGCAGCTCGTATCGCTCAAAGTGAAGAAGAATTAAGTAGCTATTCCGAAAAGATGTTAATGAGTGTGGCTACTAATTATGGCAAAGATAGTGTGCAATATACCCAGGCGGGAGGTAAGCTACGCAAGAGTTCATCCCGCCGTTCTAAAAAATCTGAACCTTCATCAGAGGGTACAGTTACAGCTTTGAATGGTGCAAATAACAATGGTAAGCAAAACTCTGTTGTTTTACCTTAATTGGTTAACTGTATGATTCTGGCGATTGCTCTTTTGTTTGGTGATAAATAGAGCGATCGCCCAGAATTGGGATATTGGTGAGCGATTTTAGAAAGTAGCAACTATGATTAAATTAGTCTGACTAACCTAATTTGCGCCAAAAATGACAGATATTTCCCAAACTTCTCGACTGCAACAGGCAATCGATGTTGCGGAAGCCTTATCGTTAGCAGAACAGCAATTATTACTGGAAATTTTAGCAAAACGCTTGCATAGAAAACAACGCCAGCAGCTTTTAGAAGAAGTCCAAGAAATTCGCCAAGAGGTTGCAGAAGGTGGAATCACATACAGTTCTGTGAAAGACTTTTTAGCGGAGTTGGATAAATAATGTTTGCGACACATCAATAATATTCTAGAGGGCAGGCAATGCCCAGTGGTGTCAAATTAACGTGAAACCCGCTTGGTTGCAAGGTTTTGCCCTCACCCCCAACCCCTCTCCCACCAGGAGAGGGGAGCAAGAGATTTAATTCCCCTTCTCCAGGGGGAGAAGGGGTAAGGGGATGAGGGCGAGAGTTTTTGTACAACACGCGCCGTATATAGCTTTTAGCTGAAGTTGATACCAATGGGCACTGCCGTGCCCCTACAATATTTTGCATTCTTTTTTCAAATTGGTCTTAATTATTGAGGCGATCGCCATCTGCTTCATCAACAAAAAGATACCCGACTTTTTGAAAAAGTCGGGTATCTAATTACGAATTACGAATTACGAATTACGAATTACCTAATTTCTTCCAAATCCACCCACTCATCATAGGAAGAATCATAATCTAGGTAATGCACATAATATTGCTGTCCTTGAATTTTCTGAATACTGGCGGAATACCAATCTTCGTTGTCTTCATCCCAAACTTTGACTTTTTGATTCACAGCAAATCCATTGCTATCGGATGAGCCATGTTCGCGAATGCGAATTTCATCTTCGCCTACCCATTCGTTGTAGGATGAACCGTAGCCAATGTAATTGACAAAGAATTGGTCATTTTCGACTTTCTCAATTGTGGCTTGATACCAATCTTCTTCCTCTTCGTCCCAAACTTCTACATTTTTGCTGACTCCATACTGGTTAGTACCTGATTTAGCCGCCGATGAGGGTGCTGTGCTAGCCTGTAGTGCTGGTGGGGGAGTTTCGGCTTTCACTAAGGAGTGCGATCGCAAAATTATGGCGCGTGCTACTGATTGAATGCCTGTATGCTCGAAGTAATTGGTGGTTTGATCCAAGAATGCGGCGACAAAATCTAAGTTATCATCAGCAATCTGAATAAAGTTACCTAAATGGCTAGTAATCGATTGCGGTGTTAAACCTGTCTTAGCTACTAAGCCATTCATCCAGCCTTGTACGGAGTTGAAAGCTTGAGTAATAAAACCAAATTTCTCGGAGGGATTATTACCAGGCAAAGCGGTATTAACTGCTAAGAATACAGGATTTTGCGCGACTGCGCCGACATCAGCACCAGTAAGAATGCTGTGAATTTTGCCCAGAAAATCAGGCCCTAATGGTAGTAGTCCATCTATGCAGACTAAGGCTATCATCCGCATCAGGGAAGCATCTTGATAGTTGTCGGCTAGAGATTTAGCAAATTCTTGGGGATTAGGACTAGGAATACCATTTATTTTCGAGAAGGCAATAATTTCAATCGCAATTTTTAAAACTAAATCTATAGTTTGAGTTACGTCTGCTTTGGGAGTAATGTTACTTAAAAAAGACAGAAAACCGATTTTTTCACCCACTTTATTCGCTAAAGCTGCTGTCGCCATAGCTGTGTCGGCTTTATCGATGGTTTGATATAGTTTCACCGCCATCTGATAGCCATTTTGCGGATCGTGATAGAGAGAAACAGCGCGATCGCGGATTCTTTGAATAACTGCTGGGTCAGTCTCCCCCGTAATTGCACGTACACTATTGTCAAAACCTACCAGGTTGTTCCACTGTCCGGGAGCAACATAATTGAGAGCGTTTAAAACCTTGATGCTGATATTATCACTTGGTAATTCGTCAACCAACTGCACAATTGATTTATCCATGAGCGGGTTCTCCCAACGCCAAAACATAGTATGCAATTATACTCAATCATTTTGCAGAGTTGGTTGATTTATTAAGAGATAGAAATTTTTCGCCTCTGGAATGTAGCAAGAGTTGTTGGGGAAGGGGGAAGGGGGAAAAGGGGAAGGGGGAATGGGAAAGGGGCAAGAAAAAACCTTTAAGCCTTACCCTTTCACCTTTTCCCAAAACCAATTTTGAATTTTGAATTTTGAATTCGGAGCGCAGCGACGTGACCCCTTGACAACCCGAACAAAAAAATATGCAATCTAGATGTGTATTAGCTTACCGGCGAAACTTTTGAGGATACTGTATGGCAAGCGAAGAGAATTCTATTTTCTCAGAGCAGATCGGGCTGATAGATCGGGTTTTGGCAGCTTCTACCGATCATATCTACATTAGCGATCGCAGCTTACGCTATGTTTATGCCAGTCCCGCAGGGTTAGCAGCTTTGGGTTTGGAACAGGCGCAATTGCTAGGTAAAACTTGGCAAGAGTTAGGATTTCCAGCTGACATTATGGAAGTATACGATTTGCAACGCAGATCTGTATTGCAGACGGGAATTCCGATCCGAGGTGAAACTCGTTTCCCCACGATTAATGGAGTTAGGTACTATGAATATGTGATTTCTCCCATTGAAAGAAATAACGGAGAAATTGAGGCAGTCATTACTACCAGCAGAGACATTACAGAACGCCAGCAAGCAGAAGCAGCATTACGCCAACTCAGTGAGGAGTTAGCCGTCGTTAATGAGTCCCTGCGCCGAGAAATTGCAGAACGTCAAAGAGCAGAACAAGCATCTCAAGAAAGCCAAATGCGATTTTCTGCTTTAGTAGATGCCATGTTTGAAGGCATTTTGATGAAAGAGCAGGGGAAAATTATTGAAGCCAATGCTGGGTTCGCCCGAATGTTTGGTTATACCTTAGAAGAAGTGCTCGGTAAATCAGCGACCGATTTTCTCACGCCGGAATCTGGAGAAACTTTGTTGCATCATATTGAGAACCAGTATGAACTGCCTTATGAAATTACTGGGATTAAAAAAGATGGCACCCTCATTCAATTAGAGGTAGTAGGTAAACAAAGCTTGTATCAAGGGCGGAGTGTGAGGATTTCGGCAGTACGAGATATTACTGAGCGCAAAAAAGCCGAAACTGAACGCAATCAACTACTACAACAGTTAGAAGCGGAACGCAGCCGCTTAGAACAAGTCCTGCAACAAATGCCTTTAGGTGTGGCGATCGCAGAGGCTCCTTCAGGAAAACAACTGTTTCACAATCAAGAAGCCGTCAGGCTGTTGCGGCATCCTTTATTACAAGCCCAGACTTACCAAGAGTACATTAACTACGGTGCAATTCACGAAGATGGGCAACCCTATCAACCCCAAGAGTATCCCCTAGCCCGTTCGCTGCTTTCTGGTGAAATCATTAAAGGTGAAGAAATACGCTACCGCCGAGGTGATGGCACATTCACCCTGTTATCTGTGAGTGCAGCGCCAATTATGGATCGAGATGGGCAAATTATCGCCACTGTCAGCGCTTTTGAAGATATTTCGGAGCGGAAACAAGCTGAACAAAGGTTAGCTAAAGAATCTCTGCGGATTCAAACCCTGTTTAAAACCTCCTTTGATGGCATTGTCATTTTAGACAAACAAGGTAACGTTTTAGATGCCAATCCCCGATTTGCAGGAATGCTAGGTTATAATTCCCAAGAAATTGCCAAAATCAGTATTTTTGATTGGGATGCTCACTACACCCATGCAGAACTACAGCTTATGATGCAAAACTGCCGGAATTACGACAGTGGGATTTTAGAAACTCAGCATCGCCGCAAAGATGGCTCAGTCTACGATGTGGAAATTAGCTTTAATATTGTGGAATGGGAAGGAGATGTTCTGCGATTCTGTGTTTGTCGAGATATTACCGAACGCAAACGCACAGAAGCAGCCTTAAGGGAAAATCAAATTCAGCTGCAGCGTCAACTAGCAGAAATTGAAACTATCTACCAATCAGCCCCCATTGGCTTAAGTGTTTTAGATCCAGATTTGCGCTTTATGCGGATTAATGAACGCCTAGCCCAAATCAATGGTTTTCCGATTGATGCACATATCGGTCGGACAGTAAAAGAGCTGCTACCTAATATAGCAGATGCCGCAGAACAACTGTTACGCTCCATTTTGACAACAGGCAAACCTGTACTCAATATAGAAATAACTGGGGAAACTCCAGCTCAACCCGGTGTGCAACGGACTTGGTTAGAAAGCTTTCTACCATTGAAAGATGGCGAACGCACTATTGGTATCAGTATAGTGTGTGAAGAAATTACCGAACGCAAACAAGCAGAACAGAGTTTGCAAGCTAGCGAAGCCACTTTACGCCTATTTGCCCAGTATGCACCGGCTGGGATTGCCATGTTGGACAGAGATATGCGCTACCTCATAGCTAGTCAACGATGGGTAGATAGCTATCAGCTCGATACAGTGGAATCTCTAATTGGGCGATCGCACTACGAAATTTTTCCCGAAATTCCCGAGAACTGGCGACAAATCCATCAACGTTGTTTAGCTGGAGCCAGTGAACAATGCGATGAAGATTTGTTTATTCGCGCCGATGGTACCCAGCAGTGGATTAGCTGGGAAATTCATCCTTGGCATACCGCTACAGGTGAAATTGGTGGCATTATCATTTTTGGTGATGATATTACACCACAAAAACAAGCCAAAGAAGCACTGCGTCAGAGTGAATATTTGTATCGCACCCTAGCTCACAACTTCCCCAATGGTGGAGTTAACATTTTTGACCGTGATTTACGCTATCTGCTATCTGATGGTACAGAAATAGCCAAAGTTGGGATGACAAAAGCACAACTTGAGGGACATACTCTCTGGGAAACCGTACCACCAGAAACTAGTGCGGTTTTAGAACCACACTATCGAGCTGCATTGGCAGGAGAAACCACAATTTTTGAACTTTCCTTTGGCGAGTCTATTTATCAAATCCATACACTCCCCCTATTCAACGAGCAAGGAGAAATATTTGCAGGTTTATCCATGTCGCAGAACATTACTCTGCAAAAGCAAGCAGAGCAAACACTCAAAATGGCACGGGATGAACTAGAACTGCAAGTTCAAGAACGTACCAAGCAACTGCTGGAAACTAATGCAATTCTGCAAAAACGGGAACAAGAATTTCGGACATTAGTAGAAAATACACCCGATGTCATTAGCCGGCATAATCGCCAATATCGTTATCTTTATGTCAACCCTGCTAGTACACAACAGTCGGGAATTCCAGTCACAACCTATCTGGGTAAAACACCAGTAGATTTAGGCTATCCCCAAGAAATTGCTGATTTTTGGACAGCATCCCTAGAAACTGTCTTTACCACAGGCAAAATGCAGATAGATGAATTTCGAGTTCCTCACCAAGATGAGTGGAAAGTTTACCAAACTTACGTAGTTCCAGAGTTGGGAGTAAATGGTGAAGTTGAGTCTGTTATGACAATTTCTCGCGATATTACTGAACTCAGAGAAGCTGAGGAATCATCCCGAAAACTAGCAGAAGAACTGAAACGCTCCAATCAAGAACTAGAACAATTTGCTTATGTCGCCTCTCACGATTTACAAGAACCGCTCAGAGCCGTCACTAGTTTTACACAAATGCTAGCAAAGCGTTATCAAGGACAACTCGATGGGAAAGCAGATATGTATATCGAGTTTATTGTCGATGGCGCAATCCGGATGCAGCAACTCGTCAGGGATTTATTAACCTACTCTAGAGCCGGTCGCTATCAACCAAAGTTACAATCAGTTGATTGTAATGCCTTACTCGAACAGGTTAAAAAAGATTTGCAAATCACCATTACTGAAACTCAAGCCACAATTACCGCAGATCCTTTACCCACTGTGCTTGCCGATCCCACCCAACTGTCAAATTTGTTCCTAAACTTAATTGGCAATTCCTTGAAATACCGTAGTGAATTCCCCCCAAAGGTATATATTTCTGCTCATAAAAATAGATTATCATTGACAGAGCAACATTTCCCTGAAAATTGCAGCCCGCTTTCTGCGAGTTCCCAGGAAGAATGGGTATTCACTGTTCAAGATAATGGAATTGGCATCGAACCACAGTACGCCGAAAGAATATTCGGAATCTTTCAACGGCTTCATGCTAGTGATGAGTACTCTGGTACTGGCTTAGGATTAGCCATCTGCAAAAAGATTGTAGAACGGCATAGTGGGAGAATTTGGGTAGAGTCGCAACTTGGACAAGGAGCTACTTTTTACTTTACAGTTCCCATTGGTAATTAGAATTGAATATGTCATCTTACAATCGATTCAAAGTACTCCAAATTTTACTTGTCGAAGATTCCAAAAGTGATGCCGTCTTGATAGCAGAAACTCTGAGCGAAAGTAAATTCCTCAATGAGTTAAATATTGTGCGAGATGGAGCCGAAGCCAGCGATTATTTATATAGGCGCGGAAAATATACAGATGTCAATCGCCCTGATTTAATTCTGCTAGATTTAAATTTACCAAAGAAAAATGGTAGAGAATTACTAGCAGAAATCAAAGCAGATGACAATCTCAAAAGTATTCCTATTGTAATTTTGACCACTTCCTCGGCTGAAACTGACATTCTCAAGAGTTATCAGCTCAACGTTAATTGCTACCTTGTCAAACCAGTTGATCTAGAGCAATTTATCCAGGTTGTCAGATCAATCGAGTATTTTTGGTTAGCACTTGTTGAGTTACCCGCTCATCAGCATAATTGAAATTGCCAATTTGAGATTGCAAGATGATTATCTGCACAAGCAAAATTAAAAATTAAATTTTAATTTTGGTGAATTATATTTCTATTAAAAAATAGTTGTTATTTTAGGACTGGAAAATTTGTGATGGTCTGGGTGAGATAATTTATGGAAAGTGATATACTCGCGGTTCTGCTTGTAGAAGATAATCTTGCTGATGTGGCAATATTGACAGAAATATTACAGGATAGTGATGCTCAGTCCTGGCAGATAACTCATTTCAAACGGTTGCATCTTGCACTCCAACAACTACAAGATAGCGAATTTGATGTGATTCTTTTAGACCTCTCATTACCCGATTCGCAAGGTCTAGATACTGTTATTCAAATGCAAGCAGCAGTTCCACATCTGCCAATTGTAGTTCTCACCGGATTGCCAGATAAAAAACTAGCTCTAGAAGCCTTAGCTGTGGGGGCACAAGATTATTTAGTCAAAGGACAAATTTCATCCCAATTATTAGTCAAAACGGTTGAATATGCCATCAAGCGGATGCAAATTTTGCGGAAAGAAAAAGAACTTAGCCAAATGCGGGCGCGATTCATTTCTACAGCATCCCATGAATTTCGTACCCCTTTAACTATTATTGCCTCCTCTACTGAATACCTAGCAGCTTATAGCTATCGTGTCAGCCAAGAAAAGCAACAGCAACATTTAGAACGCATCGAGAAAGCCATTAAACATATGACTCAGTTGCTTGATGATGTATTGATGCTTAATCTAGCCGACCTTGAGCAGTTGCAGTTAAATCTAGAAACATTAGATTTAGTAAAATTTTGCCATGATTTAGTAGCAGATTTAGAAGCCAATAGCTACGGGCATAGAATTATTTTTACTGCTACTAAAAACCATCAGCAACTTACAACTTTGACTACTAAAATTGACCAAAAACTGATTCGTCAAATACTGACTAATCTGTTGAATAATGCTCTCAAATATTCCTTGCCAGAGAGTATGATTGATTTTCAAATAATAGTCAAAGATTGTGATATTATTTTTCAAATTCAAGATTACGGAGTAGGTATTCCGCAGGAAGACCAAGTGAACTTATTTCAGCCTTTCCAGCGAGCGCGGAATGTAGGTACAATCTCCGGTACTGGTTTAGGTTTATCAATTGTCAAGCGGTGTGTAGATTTACATAAAGGTACAATTACTGTTAGTAGTCAAGTCAGGCAAGGAACAATATTTACAGTCAATATTCCTTATATTGGTGGAGACTGTAATCTCACACTCAATTAATTGATCAATACAATTTGAAAACTAAATAATTCTCCCAAAAAATCGCAGGCGATGACTCTTGAGGGACAGCATACTTTACTTAAACCAAGGTAGTAAGCTGAATGTACCGCGTTCGTACATAATAAATACCCCCAAGCCAATCAATACAAAAGGAACGATGTGCTTGCCGTAGCGACTTAAAATATATGCAATGGCAGGATGACGGCTTAAAAAGTAAGCGATCGCACACCAAATTGTTACCATTACAAAAAAGACTATTAAAATCACTCCTAAGCTGCTCAGGCTCTGACCAGCAAATAAAGGAATATATATACTAATATTGTCGCCACCATTAGCAATTGTCACGGCTGCAACTTTATAGGTATAAGGATGCAGAATACTCCAAATAAGAGCAAGTATGCGGTTATGGGGTGATGTTTGTGTAAAATCATGAGATACTGTTTGCACTTCTGTAGTATCTTCGTTTCTCTCTAATAAGTGCTTAATACCAATGACGATTGGTAGTATTCCCAGTAATCCAATCCATTCTCTCGATACGACTAAACCACCAAAAAATCCTGGTAAGCTAGCCAGGATAATCGCCGCAAAACCAAGGTACTGACCAATAAAAATATGTCGCCGTCGAAAGTTACTATCTATTTGCGAAAAAAATAGCAGTAAGATTAGTATGTCATCGATATTTGTAGCTGCAAAAGCGATTATTCCTTGTGTAAAAGCTGTACCAAGCTGGCTCATGGTGGCTGATAAAAAGATACAATTTACACCATACCAAATTAAGAACTCCTAAAAGTCTAATAAAATACTCTCGTAGTTAGGATTTTGCTCATATCCCAATACAGTTCAGATAAGATTATTCGTGACTGATTTGTCAGTTGTGGAAACAGCTAGCTCAATTGGGGGATTCTCCCCCAAACCCCCGATTGGGTGACGGTTGCGTCCCCCAAACCCCCTCCAAAATTATTGTTGAGTTTTTTGTTGAGTAACTAGTTTTTTGGTTTTGTTGTCAATTAATTTTCTTAACTGAACCGTATTGGGTTATATCCCTAAATATATGAGTGAGTTAACCACAACAATTAGCACCGCAATTGCTGCTTTTAGCGCCACAAACATAGATGATATTGTAATTTTGTTGCTCTTTTTTGCCCAAATTAATCCTAATTTCCGTCCTCGTCATATAATTTTTGGGCAATATTTAGGCTTCACTATATTAATCATTATCAGTCTTCCTGGCTTTTTTGGAGGGTTAGTTCTACCACCAAATTGGATTGGCTTACTTGGCTTACTTCCCCTATCTATTGGTATTAGTAGCTTGGTAAATTGGCAAGCAAAACAGACAGAGGAAGTAGTAACAGCAATTGCCGACTTTGAAGATTCTAATATGGCAATTGTGGCATCGCTGACTGTTGCTAATGGCAGCGATAATATTAGTGTTTATGTACCTTTATTTGCTAACAATAATTTAGAAAATTTACTGATAATGATTGCTATTTTCTTTCTGCTTTTGGGAATATGGTGTTACGCTACATACCAACTAACCCATCAGAAAATAATAGCGAATTTCTTAATTCACTATGGCAACAACATCGTGCCTTTTGTTCTGATGGGATTAGGTGCTTTTATTGTATTGAAGAGTCAAGCTTTAAGCCTAATAAAGCTAGGTGCAAGTTGTCTTTGTTTGACGATTTTGTTAAAAAATCATGAAAATGCCCAAGAAGTTGACAAAAATTAGGCACTATATCAAGTCCGGCTAATTACTTACGATATGCTTGGTCTTGTTGGTCATTGGGAACTGGGAAGTGGTAATTGTTAAACTGTATTTTTCTTTCCCATTACCTATTACCAATTACCGACCTTCACAAATATGATAAGTCCTCAAACGGATATGATATTTAGACTTTACTTAACCATTCGCTTTCCTCTGGATCTCTAAACAATGAGGTGCTGAGGTAACGTTCGCCGAAGCTAGGCTGCACCATCACAATCAAACGTCCCTCATTTTCTGGACGCTGGGCGACTACAAGGGCTGCATATAAAGCTGCACCTGCAGAAATACCTGATAGTAATCCTTCTTCTTTAGCTAACCGCCGGCTATAAGATATCGCCTGTTCATCGCTAACTTGAATCACTTCATCCACGAGATCTGGACGATAAATTGCTGGGACAAATCCAGGGCCAATTCCTTGGATTTTATGGGGGCCTGGTTTACCACCTGCTAAGACAGGGCTGTTGGTAGGCTCAACTGCGATCGCTTTAAAACTGGGCTTACGTTGTTTAATAATTTCAGAAACGCCTGTAATTGTCCCGCCAGTACCAACTCCGGCGATGAGAATATCTACCTGTCCATCTGTATCAGCCCAGATTTCTTCGGCGGTAGTCAAAGCATGAACTTTGGGATTAGCAGGGTTGCGGAACTGCTGCAACATATAGGCGTTAGGCGTGTTGGCAACAATTTCCTCAGCCCGCGCGATCGCTCCCCGCATCCCTTCAACTCCAGGCGTTAATTCTAATTGCGCGCCATAGGCTTTGAGCATAGCGCGGCGTTCCTGGCTCATCGTATCAGGCATCGCTAGAATAAGATGGTAACCCTTAGCGGCGGCTACCATTGCCAAAGCAATCCCTGTATTACCGGAGGTTGGTTCTACCAAAATGGTTTTTCCTGGCTCAATCCAACCGCCTTTTTCCGCCGCTTCCACCATGCTGACACCAATTCTGTCTTTAACAGAAGCAGCTGGGTTCATGCTTTCTAGCTTCACCACAATCTGAGCAAGCGCGCCCGCAGCTTGGGGAATCTTATTTAATTGAACTAAAGGAGTCCGTCCGACTAACTGTGTAATATCTTTGGCTATCCGCATAAGGGGTACTCCTGCGTAACTAAATGTAATACATGGGACTCTGCTGTAAACGAGCTTCTCTTTGCTGGCATAAGTCTTGGAGTGTGTAGCTATTTAAAACCTGTATTGAGGCTGTATTAGCTTGCTCCCAAACTTCCAGCACTAAACTCCTTTCCAGAGTGGGAGATGTGGAGCTGTCTTTGTCTTTGCGCTCACCTTCCACCACCGTGACAATCTCCAGTAAGGTAATTTGCCAAGGCTCACGAACTAAAATAAAACCGCCTTTCGAGCCACGTTGACTCTGCACCACACCAGCACGCCGCAGGTTGGTCAAAATTTGTTCGAGATAACGTTCTGGGATGGGTTGTTTGGCGGTGATTTCGCTCATTGTGAGAGGAACTTTTTTGCTGTGGTTGCTTGCTAACTCTAAAAGTGCCAGCAGAGCGTATTCAACTTTGGAAGACAGATCCAGGAGAGCGTAGTTTTGGCTATTCAAGTCTGTACTCAATATACTACCGTTGGTCGATGGATTTACCGGGATTTATGTGAAACTAAATATTACTGCTTAAACGCAACGTAACTTGTTTCACAAATACTCATAATTTTATCGACTTACCGTAGATTATCTTATAAAATTTTGATAAATAGTCTGAATATTTCAGAAAAATTTCAGAACCCTACCCATGAAACAGCAAGGAGTAGAGAACGGAGCAACGGAGACTGCTGTAGAGTCATTCCGCAGTTACAAGCAGTACTCGTTGCTTCCCCCTGCTCCCCTTCGGGTTCACCAGTCGCTCATGGGGGAAACCCCCAAGACCGCGCTGGTTCACCTGCTCCCTGCACCCCTGCCTCTGAATAACCATCTCATCCACAACTGATGTATGTTGCTAACTGATTTGCGAACAATTTATGAGCGCGATCCCGCAGCTCGTAACTGGCTAGAGGTATTGTTTTGTTACCCTGGGCTGCAAGCCTTGCTATTTCATCGCCTAGCCCACAGGCTCTATAAAATCGGGCTTCCTGTCATCCCGAGATTGATTTCCCATATCAGTCGGTTTCTGACTGGGGTTGAAATTCACCCAGGTGCAGTGATTGGTAAAGGTGTATTTATCGACCACGGTATGGGAGTAGTAATTGGCGAGACAGCAATCATCGGTGATTATGCTTTGATTTACCAAGGCGTAACCCTTGGTGGGACTGGAAAAGAAAGCGGTAAGCGCCATCCCACATTAGGTAGCCATGTAGTTGTAGGCGCAGGTGCTAAGGTTTTAGGAAATATTCAATTAGGCGATCGCGTGCGTGTAGGAGCAGGTTCTGTAGTACTGCGAGACGTACCCAGCGATAGTACTGTCGTCGGTATACCCGGAAGGATAACCCGCCAAAACAATCTTAGTGGCGATATTCTCGCCCACGGTAAAGTCCGCGACGTAGAAGCAGAAGCCATCCGCGCCTTATTTGAAAGAGTAAAATCTTTAGAGAAACAGCTAGAACAATTGCAAGCCGAGTCCAACTTTTCGCCCATTCACGTACATATTCCCGAACCTCACCCCAGCACAACCGAAAGCGATCGCGTCATCGAAGACTTTTTAGATGGTGCGGGAATCTAAATTTGTCATTTGTCATTTGGTAATGGGTAATTGGTAATTGGTAATTGGTAATTGGGTGTTTGATGTTTCTCCCTCATCTCCCTCATCTCCCTTATCCCCAGTCCCCAGTCCCCAGTCCCCAGTCCCCAGTCCCCAGTCCCCAGTCCCTTATCCCCAGTCCCCATTTCTTCCTGCTATTCTCCATTTCCCTGTGTCTTAGGTATTGTGGGTAGAACAGGACTATAGGGATGTTGCTCAAAATTTCTCTGGAATCTCCGCTATTTTTCTTATTGATAACTATTAGTTTTCTGTTAGTAACTTTTACTGCTTGGCTATCACCACAACCATTGCTATTGAAATCTTTTGGTTTTGAAGATGTTGTACAGGTACTCACTTTACCTCTGTTCATTTCTCTTTTATTGGAGCGTTCTTTAGAAGTTTTTATTACTACCTGGCGCGGGCCAACTACAGAACAGTTAGAAATGAGTATTCAACAACAAAATGCCATCATTGCCGAAAGAAAGAAGCTGATTCCAGAACAGCAAGCAGAAAATCAAATACCACCTTTAGACCCTAACCCTATTATTGTGAATGAGTCAGGCGGAAGTACGTTAGAACAGCAACTAATCCAAAATTTTAGTCAAACTCCAGCAGATGTACTGACAAAGTTACAACCCCATATTGATGATTTAACTACCAGAATTAAAGATGTAAATGAAAAAGAGCGCAAACGATTAGCTTACAAGTCAGATACTAGAATAATCGCTCTATGGACATCTTTATTATGCGGTCTATTAATCAGTGCTATCGGTATTCGCTGCATCGAACCACTAATTATTATTGATACAACTAACCCTATTCAAATAAGTATATTTCGTTGTTTAGATGCCTTATTAACTGGTGGTTTAATTGCTGGCGGTAGTGAGGGAATACATAAGTTTATTCAGGTTTTTACTGATTTTTTAGAAGCTACTTCTAACCAAGTTAAAGATAAGAGATTATCCGGTTAAAAGGCTATTTATAAACTGCAATGATTTCGGAACTTAAGAAAGTGGGACTTAGCCGCAGGGCATCATCTTTCTCGGTGCCATACTCTCTGATAATGCACCCTACTGAACTAACTATAGGAATCCGATTTGATTTGTGAAAAATCTCAGCTTTGGCAATGATGCGTTACGCTATCGCTAACGTATCGCTAACGCATCCTACTTTAACTATGAAATCTGCTCAAGCATTTTATTGGGCATTGTTAGCGAGAAATACTGTAAAGATAGTACCGCGAGGATGATTATCTTCAACAGTTATACTGCCTTGATGTGCTTCAATTGCCATTTTGCAAAAGGCTAACCCTAAACCAATTTGCGAAACATTTTGCATGAGATTGCCTATCTCATATTTCTCGAAAATACTCTGCCTTAAATCTTTGGCAACTCCAGGGCCGGAATCAGCAACTTGTACTTTTACTCCACCTAATTCTAAATACTCTGCCCGCAAAATAATTTCTGAGTTGGAAGGTGAAAATTTAATGGCGTTAGAGAGCAAATTATCTAGTACTCGCCGAAAAATAGAGGCATCGACTTTGATATTGTCTTTAAATTTAGGTAATTCTGTCACTAAATTCAAGTTCTTTTGAGCAGTAATTGCTTCTACATCAGCGACAGCTAACAAACACAGATCGCCTATATCTACTTCTGAATAGTTAAGAATCATTTTGCCAGATTCTAACTTGGCCATGATTAACAAGTTATCAATTAATAATTGTAGTTGCTGGGAAGCGATCGCAATTTGTTCGAGTTTACGTTGCAGTTTCTGTGGTGTTAAACCTGGTAACCGGAGAATATCAGTGGAGAGAAAGATACTAGATAGCGGGTTACGCATATCATGAACGATCATGTTCACCATATCTTCTCGCAGTTTCAACAAGGATTGCAAATTGTCGTACTGCTGCTTAATCCGCAACATAGAGTTCACTCTAGCGCGTAACTCGACACCGTTAACTGGTTTACTAATAAAGTCATCTGCACCCGTTGCTAAAGAACGCGCTAAATCTTCTTTATCGGTTAATGCTGTCACCATAATAATTGGCACAGCTTGCCATTGCGGATCGGATTTGATATGACGACAGACTGCCATGCCATCCATCTCTGGCATCATCACATCTAGTAAGATGACATCGGGATGAAAACTTTCGAGGCGTTCTAAGGCTTGCTTTCCACTAGGTGCGTAATATAGCTGGTAATTTTCACCGTCTAGCAGTGTTTCAACAACATCAAAGTTATCGGGTTCATCATCAATTACCAAAATAGAAGCTTTAGTATCCATCGGCAATTTCCGTTACCTTCCTAAAAGTTGTTGAATTGTGACTGCTAGCTGCTTGAGTTTAATAGGTTTACTTAAATATTCGTTTGCTCCTGCATCTAAACAATTTTCGCGATCGCCTGGCATAGCAAGAGCTGTTAATGCAATAATCGGCACATGGTCAAATTGCCGGTCTTGACGGAGATGGCGCATTGCTTCTATTCCGTCCATAACTGGCATTTGGACATCCATTACTATTAAATCAGGTTGTTGAAATTTGGCAACTTCAAGGGCTTGTTGACCATTTTTTGCCAAAATTAGGCGATAGCCACGACTTTCTAGATAACCGGACATTGTATCAATGTTTGCCTGATTGTCTTCTGCCAGCAGAATTAGCGGCGATTTAGCAGCTGCTTGTGGGGCAACAATCAACGCTGTGGAATCATGACTGGGAATATATTGCAGTTTCTCTAGGGTTGCTTGAAACTGTTGGCGAGTAATTGGCTTAACTATATATTCCGCAGCTCCTTGAGCCAATCCTTTGGTGCGCTCGTCTACTACAGAAATAATGATGACTGGAATCTCTTTAGTTTGTGGGTTGTTTTGCAGTTGATTGAGCACATCCCAACCGGAAAGGTTTGGTAATTGCAAGTCTAAAAGGATGAAAGCAGGCTGAATGCGTAGTGCTTCATCTACAGAGCCTTCGCCGCGTGGATAGACATTAGGTTGCATCCCCATTTCTGTGAGATAGCGAGTAATTTGCTCGGCAGCAGGAATGGAGTCTTCAATAATTAAAACTTGAGTATTATCCGCAGGAAGGCGATGGCTGGGTGATGGAGCCGTTACTTGCATTGTGGACAAAGGATCGTTGGTGTTGTAGGGAATACGAACAGTAAAACAACTACCTTCCCCGACTTTACTGCTCACTGAGACAGTTCCGCCATGTAAGGTAGCAATCCGCTGTACAAGTGCCAATCCTAAACCCGTGCCATTGTACTGTCGGTTGAGGCTGCTGTCAAGCTGGATGAAGGGCTGAAATAACTTATTGATATCTTCTATGCAAATGCCGATACCAGTGTCAATGACGGAGAAGCAGATGTGGGGGGATGAGGGGGAATTAGCTTCCTCTGCTTCTTCCAGAGAGATTTCTAATCTGACTGAACCGCCTTCGGGAGTGAATTTAATGGCGTTGCTGAGGAGGTTGATCAGGACTTGACGCAAACGGCGATCGTCTACATAAATATTGCCCAGATTGTCGGCAATCCGAGTACTGAGTCCGATATTTTTCTTCAAAGCCATCTGTTTGATGAAGCTGATACTAGCATCACACAGAGTTCTGGCAGGAACATCGCTCAGTTGCAGTTCTAGTTTTCCAGATTCGATTTTAGATAAATCTAAAATGTCATTAATCAGTTCAAGCAAATGTTTGCCGCTGCGCTCAATGGTAGAGATGGCTTTAATTTGTCGTTCATTGACTTCGCCAAACACGCCTTCTTGCAAACCCTCAGACATTCCCAAAATAGCATTAAGTGGGGTTCGCAGTTCATGGCTCATATTTGCCAAAAATTCGTCTTTCAGGCGGGTAGCACGAGCTAATTCGACGTTAGCGTGTGCTAGCTGCTGATTTGTATGCTGCAGTTGTTCTTCGGCTTGTTTACGTTGAGTAATATCTTCGTAAGAACCCAAAATACCAATGACTTCACCTGTGCTATTAGTTAAGGGTACTTTACTGGTTCGCAGCCATATTTGCTCACCATTGAGATTGACGGTTGGTTCTTCATAGCCTAGTTTGGCGGTTTTGGTGTTGATGACAAAGGCATCATCTGCACGGTAGAGGTATGCGAATTCTGACCAAGTTAAGTCTAAGTCTGTCTTGCCAATAATTGCATCGGGAGTTTGCTGACAATCGTTGGCGAAACTAGGATTACAGCCTAAATAACGCGATTCGCAATCTTTCCAAAATACGCGTTGGGGAATTGTATCTAGTACCAAGCGCAGCATTGTACGGGATTCTTGCAATTCTCGTTCTGCTTGTTTGCGATCGCGGATATCAAAGATGCTGGAACGGCTAGAGATAAAAGTACCATCTTCATCTTTGACAGCAGTTGCATTCAGCAGCACTGGCAAAATTGTGCCATCTTTGCAAATCATGTCAAATTCTAGGTCTTTCACCCAGCCGCGTTCTTTAAATTGCGGATAGCTGGCTAAAAATACTGGGCGGCTGGCTTCTGTAATATAGTCAATAAAGTGTTGTCCGATGATTTCTTCATAGGTGTAGCCCAACCATTGCAGCTCTGTATCGTTGATGTTGACAAATCGACCGTCAACATCAAGAGAATGGTAGCCGCAGGGGGCATTGTTGTATAAATCTGCTAACTCGCGTGTATATGTTGCCAGTATTTCTTCTGTTTGTTTGCGATCGCTAATATCTGTGATGCGGACTAAATTTAGTCTCCGTCCTGCTACGGTAATTGGTTTGGAAGCGATGTTTCCCCAAAAGCGATCGCCTTGATAATTGACATATTCAACTTCTCTGCTCCAGAAGGCTTTTGACTCCATCTCCGCTGCAATAGCTGCTAGTTCGTCTTCCGAAAATGGCTGGTGCTGAAGTGTGTGTCCAGCAATACCAATCAGGTCTCCTTTATGATGAGCAGTAAACAATTCTACAGCCCGGCGATTACAATCAATAGTTAGTAGAGTTTGCGGATCTACGAGAAAGATGGCATCAGTAGATTCGTTATAAATTACTTCCCGTAAGTCTCGGTTACGGATAAGTTCTAGTTCCGCTAATTTACGTTCTGTAATGTCATAATTGACACCCACCATTCTGAGTGCCTCACCCTGTTGATTTCTTTTGATCAGAGCGTAGGCTTTAATATAGCGGATGCTGCCATCGAGATGAACAACACGAAATTCCGTATTATATTCCATCTCTCCCTGGCGTACTCGCTCACTAAATTCTTCAGATGCAGCGCGATCTTCTGGATGAATGCGTTGAATCCAAGTTTCATATACTCCATCAAACTCAGAAGGTTGCACGCCGTAAAGTTCGTACATCCGCTCATCCCAGAACAGCACATCATTGACGATATCCCATTCCCAAATGCCGAATCCGCCCGATTGAACTGCTAAGGTCAGCCTATCCGACAATTTTCGCAGTTTATCTTCATTGCGCTTGCGTTCAGTGATATCTGTGAGTGTACCAACATACCCCACAACGATACCATCGGGATTGATTTCGGGTAATGCATAACCAGAAAACCAGTTGATGTTACCATCTGGGCGAATATACCTGCCTTCTCTTTGGAAAAGTCTTCTGGGCTGAGATAATTGCCTCCATTGAGACCATTCCATCAAAAGTTGATCGCGATCTTCAGGGTGCAAGACATCTAAATATCCCATTCCCAATGCTGCTGGTATTGGCTGTCCTGTCATCTCGCACCAGCGCTCGTTGACGTAGATACAATTACCTTCTGCATCAAATCGAATAATCCCCACGGGCACTGCTTCTGCTAAGGTGGCATAGCGGCGTTCGCTTTCTTTGAGGGCAATTTCTGCCTCTTTACGGTCAGTAATATCTGTTATGGTGCCAATATAGCCCATTAATCTACCATCTTCGCTAATTTCAGGTACTGCTTGGCAGTAGTGCCAGATTATAGTTCCATCGGGGTGAAGATACCTGGCTTCATGTTGAGTAAATTTTCCTTGGTCAAAGCCGTTATCCCATTCCTGTGAGATGCGATCGCGGTCTTCTGGGTGTAAGGCATCTACCCATCCCATACCCAATGCAGACTCGGCTGTTCGGCCTGTCATCTCACTCCAGCGATCGTTGACATATATACATTCACCTTCAGCATTAAAGCGAAAAATCGCTACTGGTGCTGCTTCTGCTAAGGTGGCATAGCGGCGTTCGCTTTCTTTGAGGGCAATTTCTGCCTCTTTACGAACAGTGATATCTGTGAGTGTGCCAATATAACCTAGTAAATTACCATTGGCATCAATTTCCGGCACCATTTGGCTATAGAACCAGCTAATGCTACCATCGGGTTTCAGATGTCTACCTTCACTAGTTTTCCTGCTTTTTTGTGCAAAAGATGTTGATGTAGCCGTTAAAAGTTGCTCGCGATCGTCTGGGTGCAATGCTTTGATCCATTCTTTGCCTAATGCTTCCTGTGTAGGTCTCCCTGTCATCTCACTCCAGATCTCATTGACATACACACAGTTACCTTCGGCATCAAACCGATAAATGCCTACTGGTGCTGCTTGTGCCAAATCTGCATAGCGGCGATCGCTTTCTTGGAGGGCAAGTTCTGCCTCTTTACGATCTGTAATATCGACAATGGTACCGATGTAACCAATAATCTCACCTTCTTGGTTAGTTTCCGGTAGCATATAGGAGTCAAACCAGGTAATGATACCATCAGGACAAAGATGTCTACCTCGATTTTTGAACACTTCTCCTGGTTTATATGTTTGTGCCCATGCTGCCCATTCCTTACCCATGCGATCGCGATCGTCTGGATGAATAGCTTCTAACCACTTTAAACCCATCGCATCTTCAGTTGGTCTACCTGTGATATCGCTCCAGCGATTATTCACATAAATGCAGTTCATTTCAGAATCTAATTGATAAATCGCTACTGGCGCAGCTTGGGTTAAGGTGGCATAGCGGCGATCGCTTTCCTGCTGGGCAATTTCTGCTGTTTTGCGCGCGGTGACATCTGCCAAAGTGCCAATGTAACCGATGATGCTGCCCTCGGAGTTAGTTTCTGCTAGTACATAGCAGTAATACCAGGTAATAGTGCCATCAGGTTGCAGATGTCTGCCTTCACTACGGTAGATTTCTCCTAGCTGAGATGTTTGTGACCATCGATACCATTCCTGCCATGCGCGATCGCGGTCGTCTGGGTGAATAGCTTGTAACCATTTGAACCCCATCGCATCTTTAGTTGGTCTGCCTGTCATCTCACTCCAGCGATCATTGACATAAAGGCATTTACCTTGAGGATCAAAGCGGAAAATAGCTACTGGAGAAGCTTCTGCTAAAGTTGCATAGCGCCTCTCACTTTCTTGCTGGGCAATTTCTGCTTCTTTACGTGCAGTGATATCTGTTAATGTCCCCACATAACCAATAATTTTACCTTCTGTGTCGGTTTCGGTGATCACTTGGACGTAAAACCAGGAAATGCTGCCATCTGGAAGTAAATGTCTGCCTTCATCTTGCCGCAATCTTTGTGTTTCAGATGAATCAGACATATTACCAAGAAAGCGATCGCGGTCTTCGGGATGGATAGCATTTAACCATTTGTAACCCATTGCTTCTTCGGCTGGTCTGCCTGTCATTTCACACCAGCGCTCGTTAACATACATACATTGCCCATCCCCATCTAGTCGGAAGATAGCTACTGGTGAGGCTTCTGTTAAACTGGCATAGCGGCGTTCGCTTTCCCACAGGGCGGCTTCTATTTGTTTGCGACTGGTAATATCCGTAAGTGTACCGATATACCCAATTAAGTTACCATCGGGATTAGTTTCAGGTACTAACTGGGCGTAAACCCAGGTAATGCTGCCATCTGGACGTAAATGCCTGCTTTCGTTGCGAATCAATCTTGGGGTTTTTGATAATGATTGTGACCTTTGCAAAAGCATATATTCGCGGTCTTCTGGATGCACTGCATCTAACCATCCCGTTCCTAATGCCGATGCAGTTGGTCTACCAGTCATCTCGCTCCAGCGTTCATTCATGTAAACGCAATTCCCTTCTGCATCAATGCGGAAAATTGCCACTGGTGATGTTTCAGCTAAGGTTGCATAGCGGCGTTCGCTCTCACGCAGGGCTGCTTCTATTTGTTTGCGCTCTGTAATGTCATAATTAATACCTACTGCTCGTTGTAATTCACCCTGCTGATTACGTTGCAAAATAGCCGCAGCTTTGATGTAGCGGATGCTGCCATCGGCGTGAATAGCGCGAAATTCTATATCTAAGTCTTTTTCTCCCCGCAGCGCAGCTTCCGCGCTAGCTTCAGTTTGAGCACGATCATCTGGATGTATGACATTTAACCAATCTTGATACAGTGCCCAACCTTCAGACCCTGGCACAATACCATACAGCTCATACATTCGCTCATCCCAGTGGTTTTGGTTGTGGATGATATCCCAATCCCAAGTACCAATTGCACCTGCTTTCAGTGCCAAAGATAAGCGATCACTGAGGTTGCGTAATTGTTCTTCTGCCAGTTTGCGATCGGTAATATCCTGAACTGTACCAATAAACTGTTTTGGCTGGCCACTGACATCCAAAATGACTTCGCCTCGTGCTAGTGCATGGCGCAAACTGCCATTGGAGTGATAAAAACGATATTCTATCTCGTAAGATGTACCTTGTTGACGGGCTTGCTCTACCACATCATCATGGAGAGAGAGATCGTCTGGATGAATTAATTGGCGTAACTCTGCATAGGTTGGCATACCAGATTGAGGATCGCGTCCATAAATCTCAAAGCTTTCTGCCGACCAATAGATTTGTTGCGTTTGAAAGTCAAATTCCCAACTACCCAAACGAGCAATTTGCTGGGCGCTAGCAAGATGGGCAGCATTTTTTTTGAGTTCCGCTTCCATCTGTTTTTGTTGGGTGATATCTTTAGCAATGCCCAGAAATCCCCAAATTTCACCATCTGGTTTTCGCAAACAAGTTGTTGACAACAAAACCGGAAGACGATCGCCATTTTTGCGGATGTATGTCCATTCGTCTTCGTAAGTGCCATCTTGGTTTTTGATGATAAAAAATTCTATAGGCGAGGCTATTGGTCTACCTAACTTTCTTGAGAGAATTTCTGAGCGTTCCTGAATTTCTACCAAATCATGAAACAGTCCTGGAGTGTTATTAATCGCTTCTTCTGCTGTATAGCCCAACATCTTTTGGGCACCACTATTAAAGGTTTGAATCAAGCCCTGAGAATTGACGGAAATAATCGCATAATCAGAGCCATCCAAAATTGCCTGTTGCAGACTGCTCAGGGCCAACAACTCGGCTTCTGCTTGTTTGCGTTCGGTGATATCCTTTGTAGCACCACTCATGCGAATGACATTACCCAATTCATCCCACAAAGCCTGACCCCGGTTTAATACCCAAATGTAGGAGCCATTTTTGTGCTTTACTCGGTATTCATCCACAAAAAATGGCGTTTTTTGAGCAAAATGCTCATTCAATGCTATTTTAAACCGTTCATAATCATCAGGATGAATTCTGCTCCACCATGCTTCGATATTGGAATCCATTTCATCCTCAGTAAAGCCTCGCATTTCTTTCCAGCGAGTTGAGAAGAACACCTCATTAGTTTTGAGGTTCCAATCCCAAATGCCATCATTGCTGCCCTTAAGCGCCAATTGCCAGCGTTCTTCGCTTTCTTTTAAAGCGGCGGTACGTTGTTCTACTCTGGCTTCGAGTTCTTGATTGAGTTGTTGTAATGCTTGTTCTGCAAAAATGCGATCGCTAATATCAATGCAGGAACCCATATAGCCCAAGAATTCGCCTTCACTGGTAAATCGGGGGACTCCTTTATCTAAAATCCAACGATATTCACCATCAAAGCGTTGCAGGCGGTATTCAATTTGGAACTCTTGGCGGTTATCAAAGGCATTAATATAAGTTTCTTGGCAATATTGATATTCCTCTGGATGTACTTTTTCTAGCCAACCATTACCTAGTTCTTGTTCTAAAGTTCTGCCAGTAAATTCTAACCAACTGCTATTGAAATAGTGGCATAATTTGTCAGTTCCCGACATCCAAATCAGCACCGGGCTGCTGTCTGCTATGTGGCGGAATCTTTCTTCACTTTCCTTGAGAGTAGCTTCCGCTTGTTTGCGCTCGGTAATGTCTAAATCAATCCCCATCATCCGGGTAGGATTACCTTGCTCGTCATAAAAGACTTTTCCTTTACCCAGTGCCCAGCGAATTGTACTATCAGGTTTAATAAAGCGAAATTCGATGTTATATTCTTGCTTTTGATAAACAGCCGCATTAATTGCTTGTAAAACTGATTCTTGATCCTCTGGGTGCATAATGGACACAACGGTTTCATAATTACCGTTGAAAGTGCCGGGAACTATACCAAATAGTCGTTCCAGGTTAGGCGACCAATAAATTTCTCCTGTGGCAATATTCCAGTCCCAATTACCCATACCAGCAGCTTCTAGAGCCATATTCAAACGCTCCTGATGCTGTTGGAGTTCTGCTTCCATTTGCTTGCGGTGGGAAATATCTTCGATCACAGAAATGAAATATTGTGGTGCGCCAAAGCGATCGCGTACTAGGGAACAAGTCAAATTCGCCCAGACAATCGCTCCATCCTGGCGAATATACCGCTTTTCTAAAGAAAAGGTCTGAATTTCTCCTGTGATTAGTCTTTGACTTTGCTGTAAACCAGCTAACACATCGTCTGGATGGGTAATATCCTGAAAGGTTAATTTCTGGAGTTCAGCTAAAGGATAGCCGGTAATGTCACAAAACTTTTGGTTCAGGCGGATAAATTGCCCACTCAGCGATACATGGCTAATTCCTACTGCTGCTTGCTCAAAGGTGCTGCGGAAACGTTCTTCACTTTCTCGGAGTTTTTCTTCAGCTTGTTTGCGATCGCTGATATCTATCAAAACGCCTAGCATCACTAATGGAAGTCCGTTATCGTCGTAAACTGCCCTGCCGCTTGAAGATATCCAGTGAATGCTTTTATCTGCCCATACTACTCGATATTCCACAACATAATCTGTTTTGTTAGCGATCGCTTGCTGTAGTTGTTGTTGTACCCATTCTTGATCCTCAGGATGAATAAAGCTCAACCATTCTTCATTAGTAACGTTGATGCTCTTTCTTTCATAGCCAAAACAACGAATGGCATTGTCGCTAGCAAATATTTCATCGGTAATAAAGTTCCGCTCCCAATAGCCAATATGAGCAAAATCTAGGGTAAGCTTCAGCTTTTCTTCGCTAGCTTGCAGCGCTGCTTCCATCCATTTTCGTTCTGTGAGTTCTGTCTGCAGTTGCTCATAGGCATTTGCTTGCTGAATTGCCAGTGATAATTGCACCCCTAGCTGATCCAGTAACTCTAGTTCCATCGCTTCCCAATTGCGCGTTCTCGAACATTGATGAGCAATTAATAATCCCCATAAACTATCCTTCACCAAAATGGGAACTGCTAAATTGGCTTTGACTTCAAATTGTTCTAATAGCTGTAAATAACAATCTGTTAAACCCGCTTGATAAATATCATTGATTGCTTGTTTTTTTCCTTGGTAATATTTATCTCCATATCCTTCTTGAAAGCAAGTATCTTGAATTTTTGTCCCCAGAGAAACCGTCCAACCAGGAAGCACTGATTCCGCTACCACAGTGCCACTCATATCCGGATGAAATTGATAAACTAATACCCGATCTGCTTTCAGAAACTGGCGTACTTCTTTGGCAGTAATCCGCAATATTTCTTCTAGCTTTAAAGATTGGCGAATTCTTAAAGCGATTGCTGCAATTAAGTGTTGTTGCTCTCGACTTTGTTCTAGCTGCCGTAATAAGCGCACCTGCTCTACTGCATAATGAATGGCACTGTGCAAAATTGTCGCTGTCAGCTGGCTTTTGAGTAAATAATCCTGGGCTCCATTTTTCATTGCTTGCACAGCAATAGTTTCATCTCCCTGCCCAGTCACCATAATCACAGCCGATTGCGTATTTCTTAGATGTTCTCTAAACTGCCGAATAAAGTCCAACCCGTCACCATTAGGCAACGCAAAATCCAGCAAAACCACATCTGGTGTCTCGTAGTGACACCAGTTCATTGCTGCGGTTGCTGTATCAAACTCTAAAATGCGATAAATATAGCGGTTATCGTGCTGCAAAAAGCGACGGTAAGTCACCCGATCTTCAGCACAATCGTCAATTAGCAAAATAGTTAGTAGGGAGGGGTGACTCATACAGCACAATTGTTAACGCGATCGCGTTTCACAAGCGATTGTACCTCCATATCCATCAAGTTAAAAACCTTACTTAACATATAGATAGGTTAGAGATTAATCTATAGTTCAAGTGAGAAGAAGCAGAAGTCTTTCATTCAATAGATTGATGATCAGGAGACAATAGATTGTGCGCGCAATAACACCTGTATTGTGGCATGGTTCAAAATTACAGCAATCAGCTAATGCGCTTAAAAGTTTGCATTTTTTTTGTGAAGAAAATCTTTAATTATGAGAATGGGTAATGAGTAATGGGTAATGATTATTTCCTCTTGTCCCCTCATCTCCCAACCTACAGGAAGCCCTTCTGTTTCAGAGACGCTAAGGCGAATGGGTGAATTCTGAGGATACCTACAGTTCATTATATGCCGGGGAACCCGTCCACCAGAGTCGCTCACGGCTTCGCGTCTGCATTCTCCGAATTCCCATTACCCCTAATCCCTACTACCTGCGGTCGTGGGGCCAGAGTTACCCAGCCCCCAACCCCGTTGGGTTTGTTGAATTGGCGTTGTTGAAAATTTTCATAAAATTTGGATGATTTATTATCCAGTATAGACATAGTCAGAATGCAATAAATATACAAGATATATAAGTATTTATACGTCTCACACATGAATACATACTCTTGAAAATCAATCATTATAGCTGGTAATGGATTTTGTGCGATCGCTTTTTTATCAGGTATTTATACCATTTATCCAAGTTCTAGCTACAGACAATTCGCCTCTTAAGTTGAGAGTGCTGAGTCACCGAAGTTCAGATGCTTGCGGCAAGCCCAGCTTGGTTAAGCGTAGGGGTACAGGTGAATCCTTCAAAGACGCTATGCGGTGAAATTAGTTTTATTGTTACTGCTTCCCCTGCACCTCCTACTTTTGATTTGCAAGTCCCTGTTCCCTTGTTATTCAAAATTCATCCTTACCTGTCAACTCTTTTTCAATTGCATCTGCACCATAGCCCACAGCTAAAAGCGTATTTTTCACAGTTTCCGCCTCACTATTGGCTGCTATCTTGGCAGTAAATATAGCCATGTGAGTTTGCTCTTTAGTCAAAACTTGCCAAGCAGCTATTTTGTTTAAACCACTATTTTCTAGTAGCTTGTTAGCAATTTCCGTGGGAATCGCTCCCTTAGTTACATATCCTGGAGATGAAATATAACGAATTTCTAAGTTGCCGAGTTTTTCGGTTCTGGATTCAATAAATACTACTTGGTTGCGTTTATTTTCGGTTTGTATTAATAATTTAAAATCTCCATCAGGTAGTAACTCATATTTAGCCCCTAGCTTATCTAAAATATCTTTGATGCGCGCATCACCTGTAGTTTTGGGAGTTTGAGCCGACACAATTTGCATAGATACGGCAAAGCTGGCAAAAGACAAAATCGCCAATTTAAAAATAATTTTCATGATATTTTAGGGTATTTGGTAATCAGTGCTTTGGTTGAAATTTTTCTTTATTTCACAGCATCGTGAATTTTAGAGATAAAAATTGAATAAATTATCGAGCCAATAAAGAAGCATTCCAGTATGAAACAAATCTAAAATCTAAAATTGTTTCACTTTGCTTCCCCAATCAAAGTAAATGCAGCCCAATCTAGTGGATTACTATACTTTTGTCTGGTTGTGAGCATTGCTGCTCGCAGCGCCGCAGCTTTATCGGGATTGTGTTGCAAATGACGATAAAACTCAGTCATCAAAAAGGCGGTAGAAGTATCTGATACAGACCACAGTGAAACAATTACACTCTTGACCCCAGCAGTAATGAGAGAACGTGATAAACCAATCACTCCATCGCCTGTAATGTTACCACCTCCAGTGTTGCAAGCGCTCAGTACAACCAAGTCGGCGTTGAGTTTCATATCCAAAATTTCACCGGATGTCAGTAAACCATCATCCTGACGAGTAGGAGCAAGAGCGATCGCACCTGGTACGCCCAATCCTTTAAAATCATCAAGTAAGCCGTGGGTAGCAAAATGAATGATTTTAGCTTGGTTCATTTGCTTGACCATTGATGTTTCTGTGGCTTTGCTACCGATAATTGCTTGGGTTTTGAATAAACTGGCAATTTTCTTGGCTTCTGCTTCCGCACCGGGTAATGGTTCCAATATCTCATTTGCTATCGGCAGCTTAGGCATGATAGGATTGCCAACCACCAATATATCTTTTTCAGACTGGGGGATATTGTGGTGTTGCTTGGCAGTTAAGTCTAAAACTTGAATCGCTGGTGCAGTCAGGATAGTATGTTTGTCGATTAAATATTTACCTTGTTGGTCTTGTAGTGCAGGGAATGGTACCAGAAACAACGATGATTGGGGAATGAAGATTACACGAGATTGAGGATCTGTAGGCAGATATTTGGCGATTGGTTGAATGAGGATTTCATAGAGTTTCTTTAACTGGGTTTTTTTGCTACCGGAATTTGGGGGTTCGTTGATTGGTGAAATATTAATACCCCTACCCCTTGCACCTAAAGAATTACGGCTAGCTAACACCAATTTTTGTAAAGGACTCTTGAGAGATTGTTTTAAATTAACTTGCTCAAACGAAATTTTACCTGTAGGGTTAACTACCCAAATATAAAGTTTATCTTCCTCAACTGTAGCGTACTCTACGAGAGTAGCATTTTGAGATTTAGCAATATTTTTAATCTCTGCCAGCTTGAGAGGTTTGATATTGATTTGAGCATTTGGTTTTTCTAATTGCTTTAAGACTAATAAATCCACAAATGCTCTGGCTCTAGTGCGATCGGCTACTTCTAGTGCAGCTTCAATTTTATTTTGGACAATTAAGGATTGAATTAAAAAGCGATAAGTATTTGCTTGGGTATCGATGAAAGCAATTTTTTGAGCATCGCTTAATCCAGGTCGTAAAGCTTCCCAAATATCTATGGCAGCAAATAAGTTTTTCTCTGCTTCAGGATACTGACCTTGATGAATATAAATTAGTCCAATATTGTGGAGAGTTTTTGCTTCTCCAGCTTTGTCACCAATTGTTTTCACAATAGCTAAAGCTTGCTCAAAAGACTCCAAAGCTTTTGCATCTTGTTGTAATGTGCGGTAAACTTCGCCCATATTATTAACATTGCCAGCTTCCCCAGGTTTGTTACCAATTTTTCTGTTAACTGCTAAAGCTTGCTGAAAGTATTCTAAAGCGCGATCGTAATTTTCTAATTGGCGGTAAAGGTCGCCAATATTATTGAGAGTTTCACCTAAACCATCCTGGTCAGAAATTTGCTGACGAATTGCTAAAGCTTGTTGAAGATAATTGAGGGCTTGATTATAGTCTTTTAAATCGCTGTAAGTCTGCCCAATATTATTGATAGTAGTTCCTTCTCCATCTTTATCTGCAATTTGTTTTTGGATTGTTAAAGCTTGCTGGAAATTTTGTAGCGCTTGGGGATATTGTCCTAACATTCGGTAAACTTCCCCAATGTTACTAATATTGACGGCGATGGCAGATTGATCACCCAGTTGTTGACGAATAGCTAAAGCTTGTCCTAAGAAATCTAAAGATTTTGCATACTGACCTAAGTTGTAGTAATAAGAGCCAATATTATTTAGAGATATGCCTTGACCCGATTGATCACCAGCTTGTTTGCTAATGATTAAACCTTGCTGAAAGTACTCATATCCTTTGGGATATTCTCCTCGGTTTTGGTAATTTAAACCAATCAAATTGAGCATGATTACTTGTTCTTCTTTATTGCCTAATTGCTGGTAATTAGCTAAAGCTTGCTGCAAATAATCTAAGGCTTTAGTCTGCTCTCCTAATTTGTTATATATTGATGCAATATTAGACAGCATTGAGCCCTGCTGCTGTTTTTTACCAGCTTGATTGCTGATGGCGATCGCTTGTTGAAAATACTCTAATGCTTTGGTATATTCTCCCATGTCGCGATAAACCAAGCCGATATTATTGAGATTTGCTGCTTGTCCAGCTTTGTCATCAATTTGTTTAACAATTACTAAAGCTGACTCTAAAACTTTTAAAGCTTGGGGATACTGATTAGCTCTGCGGTAAATTTCGCCAATATCATTGAGAACTGTAGCTTCACCGACACTATATTTAATTTCTCTCAGAATTGCTAAAGCTTGCTCAAATAATTTTAATGCTTCCGAATAGTTACCCCGCTCGGCCTGTTGCCAACCTAAGTTAAAAATTTTTACAGCCTCATCTTTGCGAGTTAGATTAGTTTGCGCCTGTGCTGTAACCGTAACCAAAGGTAAAGCAGGTAAGGAAAACAAAGGAACTAACACCAGCAGCCAGGTGAAATATTTCCGGCGATCGCTCATCGCAAATCCTCCAGCAAGAGTATATTTAACTACTTGCTTTTATTTATATCCCTGTATTGTCGCCGAAGGTGCAAAACTTAAAATAAAAAAACTCTCTTAAGTAGGTCAGTGCAATTCAAGATAACTAACATCGGAATTTAGTTTGGGAAAAGGTGAAAGGGTAAGGGTTAAAGGTTTTTTCTTTTCCTTTTCCCCTGACCCTTTTCCCCTTAACCGACAAGTATTGCAATTAGCCCAAGCTTGACATTTGACGGTGCAACAAGTGCAACAAGCCGCAGGGAATCAGCATAGTTGATAGCGCCTGCGGCTTGCTGTCTATTAATTAGAGAATGCAGGAAAGCCGACTTGGGACAGGGTATTTTTATTCTTTTCCATGCCCCATGCCCTATCCCCTATGCCCCGAATAGATTACATTTTACCGTGCTGCATTACTTGTTGCAGATGATTGCGGATTTCTTGAGCTTGCTCAACATCAGACTGCCGCAATTTTTGGAATAATTCTACACAGGGCTGAGAGTTAGCTTCCTGCGCGTCTTTAATGTAAACATCGTAAGCTTTAACTGCTTCTGCTTTATTGTGCAGCACAGTCACAAAATCGTACTCTAGGTTGCTAATCGGTTGTTGAGATTGTCCGTTACCTGTAGCCATAAAATTTACCCTCCTTTAGGTTCTTAACTAATTTCTACCTACCGTCAAAGGAGGCTTCATCTTCCCAGAAGCGTAGAAAAAATTACTCCTGAGTTGGGGATTGGGGATTGGGGACTGGGGATTGGGGATTGGGGACTGGGGACTGGGGATTGGGAGACGAATATAAATTCCCATTACCAATTACCAATTACCAATTACCCATTACCAAATGACAAACGCCAAACCCCTACACCAAAGGCTGATTTTCATCACATCGACGTGAGTATTGAAACTCTAGATTTTGCTTTTCTCTACTTCCTTGATAGACAATAGGGCAAAATTTTGTGTTAGCGCTCATGCAATCCATGTGTGGTGTTTTTGCACACACTATTAATAACGCACCCAAAATGAATAATAAGCCGCAAATTGCTGCTGTTTGAATTGAAGAGATTTCTAAGGCACCGTGAACAACTACTTCTCGTAGAACTGATACAATTGTGACTTCGACTGCGACACCAACAGCAATACTATGCTCTTGTAAATAAACCATGAGCAGCCGAAATAACTCTACCAAAATCAGAATAAATAGTATTTTTGCTGTCACTATTTTGTAGTCAAGTTGATGTGTAATTGCAATTAATATCCCCCATAATTGCAGTAACATGACAGCAAATAAACCTAAACATAAGACTATAACAATTAAGTCTTGAAAAGCCTCCATGTTGCGAACAATCGCATGGCGATCAAACCAGCGATCGCAAAATAGAAATCGGCTTTTAACGCGCTTTTGCATATGCATACCATGACAATGGTGACAGATTGAGAATTACCAACTAGAATATCGATTCATTATTCTTTAACTTGTAGTGTAGGCACCAGTTATCATTAGGCTGAAAACGTAATACCTAAAAGTGCCTATCCTCGCAGAATTCTTTATTTTTAATTAAGCAATCGGTGTTCTAGTTCATCCGATAATTTTGTTGTTGCTTACTATCTATCCTTCGCACCTTAGCGAGGTTGGTAATTGAAATTCTGTGCTTGTTGTAACAATTGCTGGGCATTTTTTCCCCATTGAGGATTGCCTTGAGCATTGTATAAATCTCTGGCATATTGAAAGACTTGGGCGGCTTGTGCATATTGCCTTAATTGCATAAATGCTAAACCTGCACCATAATAAGCGTTGGCATAATTTGAGTTAGCTGTGGCTGCTTTTCTGAAGGCTTCTAAGGCTTCTTGCCATTTACTTTGTTGAAACCAAATTGAACCTAAATTGTAATGTGCTTCCGCATATTGGGGATTAACTCTTAATGCTTGGCGAAAGGCTTCTCTAGCTTGATCAACTTTGCCTTGTTGCAGATAAACTAATCCTAAATGATAGGCTGGCTCTGGGGCATTTTGGCTATATTGCATCGCTTTTTTAAAAGATGCGATCGCTCTTTCCCAATCTCGTTGCTGTTCTCGCAGCAATCCTAAGTTATAGTGGGCAAAACCGAGTTTAGAATCGAGTTCGATTGCTCGTTGTAAGTAATCATTCGCTAACTGCAAATTATTCCCTTCTAATAAAGCTCCGCCTAAATTAGCAAAAGCGGGCGCAAATTTCGGATCTGCTTGGGTTGCTTGATAAAATGCATCTGCTGCAGGTTGTAATTGTCCAGTCTGCCGCAATGCTAGCCCTAAATTGTAGTGGGCGGGGGCTAGTTTGGGATCTAGCAGGATAGCTTTTCTAAATGAAGCGATCGCATCTTGTACTCTGCCAGCTTGAATTGCCTGTAAGCCTTGATTTAATAAGTCTACTGCTCCTTGGCTAGTAGTTTGTGCTAATAACTCCGGTGGGGTGATGGCGAAACTAGTGGAAATATAGATAGAACTACCCCAGAGCAAAGTTAAAGTTATTAATATACTTAGGCGGAAATTATATAAAGATTGCAGAGATTTACTATTAAAACAATACATAAATAATTGTAGAGGCAAGGCAGGGAGTAAGGGTCTATTTGCTCGAAATTCTGTGGATATTATGCCCCTACTTGCCGGATAATTGATTTTTTGGTATTTCCTAAAATAGCAAAACATTTTATAGATTAACTTTTCTTGATTTTACCTACACCACTGATGACAACTGCTGTGTCTGTTAGTTTCATCTTTCATGCTTTATCCTGAATAATTCCGCCTTTAGTTAATTTTTCTTCACAAAGATTCTTCTGATAGGGATTGATTTTACAAAAGTTCAACTCTTGGTATTAAAGTTTGATTTAATTAACTTTTCTTTAGCTAAATCTTACAACAGGCTACAATTTTTCGTTGCATTGATTAAAGGGAGGATAATAACTGATTAAAGAGGAGATGATTCTCAACTTAAGGACTTACGCAAGTGTCACATCTTTTTCGTGAAGGCTGTCCAAAGTCAACAGTCAAAAGTCCAAAAAACATGAATTTTTGACCCTTGACCTTTGACTCTTGACTCTTGACTCTTAAACCACAAGATAGCTGTACCAGTTGCGTACTTAAAGAGAACCATTTTCTATGCCTGAATACACAGGATAATGCGGTTAGTGGTGACTTACCGCCAGGGAGGTTTTATGAACGAAAAAGTAAAATCGGGTTCGCGGAATGTTGCAATTGTCGGCCCTTATTTAAGTGGAAAAACAACCTTATTAGAAAGTTTGTTATTTGTCACAGGGGCTATTTCCCGTAAAGGCAGTGTTAAGGATGGTAACACAGTTGGAGATAGTGCGAACGAATCGCGCGATCGCCACATGAGTGTAGAAGTCAGCGCTGCTAGCACTGAATATAACGACTTGCGCTTTAACTTTCTGGACTGTCCCGGAAGTGTTGAATTTGCCCAAGAAACTTATAATGCCTTAATGGGAGTCGATGCGGCAATTGTAGTTTGCGAACCCATCCGCGATCGCGTCCTCACCCTTGCTCCTCTATTTAAATTCCTAGACGATTGGGAAATTCCCCACATCGTCTTTGTTAATAAAATGGACAGGGCAAATATTCATGTTCTCGAAACATTACACGCCCTCAAAGCCGTTTCCAGCCGTCCCCTAGTTGCCCATCAATATCCCATCATGCAAGGGGAACAGCTCACAGGCTTTATTGATATGGTGAGTGAACAAGCATATCAATATCATCCAGGCGCACCAGCAGACTTAATTCCGTTCCCCGAAAACTTAAAAGAAGAAGAACATACTGCACGAGCAGAAATGCTCGAAGCTTTAGCAAATTTTGACGATCACTTATTGGAAGAACTTTTAGAAGATATTGAACCACCCCAAGAAGAAATCCTCAAGGATTTAAAAATGGAATTAGGGGCAGATTTAGTAGTCCCCGTTTTCTTTGGTGTGGCAGAACAAGATTATGGTGTGAGACCTTTATTAGAAGCTTTGGTACGGGAAGCACCAGAACCAGAAACTACAGCCGAACGTCGCTTAACTAAAGCCAGCAATAGCCCAATTGCCCAAGTATTAAAAACTTTCTACACTCCCCAAGGTGGCAAACTCTCCCTAGTCCGTGTTTGGCAAGGCAAATTAACTGATGGCATTGTCCTCAATGGCGTGCGTGCTGGTGGGCTTTATCGCTTAATGGGACAACAACAGCAGTCAGTTAATGAAGTTTTAGCTGGCGATATTGTAGCTGTAAGCCGTTTAGAAGGCATCAAAACCGGAGATATTCTATCTCCAGATGCACAGTTAAAAGCAGATTTACCGAAAGCTGAACAGTTAGAACCCGTTTACGCCCTGGCGATTACTCCCGAAAAGCGCAACGATGAAGTAAAACTCAGCAGCGCCATCACCAAACTATTAGAGGAAGATCCTTCTCTCAATTGGGAACAGCACGGCGATACCCATGAAGTAATTCTGTGGGGACAAGGCGAAATTCATTTGCAAGTCGCCTTAGATAGACTGCGGCGGAAATATAACCTGCCAATGACTACCCATATGCCCCAAGTGCCTTACAAAGAAACCATCCGCAAACCTGTAGCAGCCGTTCATGGGCGTTATAAGCACCAAAGCGGTGGACATGGGCAATTTGGTGATGTGTTCCTAGATATTCAGCCCCTACCCCGTGGCGAAGGCTTTAACTTCCGGGAAACCATTGTGGGCGGTGTCGTTCCCAGACAGTATATTCCTGGCGTGGAAATGGGTGTGCGAGAATTTCTAGCACATGGGCCTTTGGGCTTCCCAGTTGTGGATGTGGCGGTAACTCTAACCAATGGTTCCTACCACAACGTTGATAGTTCCGAACAAGCCTTTAAACAAGCTGCTAGGTTGGCAATGCAAACAGGAGTACCCCAAGCCCAACCTACCCTCCTAGAACCGATTTTGAAAGTGCAAGTAACCACACCCAGCGAATTTACCTCCAAAGCCTTGCAACTACTCAGTGGTAAACGGGGGCAAATCTTAGGTTACGAAGGCAGAAACGATTGGCAAGGTTGGGATAATATCTCCGCATACCTACCCCAAGCAGAGATGCATGACTTTATTGTAGAACTGCGATCGCTCACTCTCGGCGTTGGTTCCTTCCACTGGGAATATGACCATCTGCAAGAAGTACCAGAAAAACTCGCTGAACGTGTACTGCAAAGCAATACCAATGGTCATGCTAACGGCAACGGTAACGGTAACAGCAAATAATTTTGTTGGGATTTACAATTAATCTAAAATCATCGCCCTGTGCTCATAAGTGCAGGGCGATTTGTTGAAGAGATTTATTTTAGTAGGGTGCGTTATAACGAAGTTTAACGCACCGAAAATCTCGGATGGTGCGTTAGCATACGGCATAACACACCCTACGACTTCAATTTAGTGGTTAGTAATGGTAACACTTCAATTACGACAATTAAGTGTTCCGCCGGGACACAGAGTGATACTTCACAATGTTAATTGGCAAGAATTTCAAGCAATTTTAGAAGAACTTGGCGACCATCGAGCAGCGCGATTAGCTTACAGCCAGGGAACGTTGGAGATGAGAATGCCATTACCAAAGCATGAAGTAGCTAAAGTTATTATTGGGGATTTAGTCAAAATTTTGCTAGAGGAGTTAGAGATTGATTGCGAAAGTTTTGGCTCAACCACCTTTAAACGTGAAGATATGGCTTGTGGTGTAGAGCCAGATGATTCATTTTACATTCAAAATCATGCTCAAATGATTGGTAAAGAGCGCATCGATTTAACAGTTGATCCACCACCCGATTTAGTAATTGAAGTTGATGTTACTTCTAAAACTCAACTGGAGGCTTACGAGGCTTTAAGAGTTCCTGAACTTTGGTTATATGAAGATGGCAAGTTACAAATTAATCTTTTTCGGAATGGTAAATATATTCAATCAGAAATTAGTCCTAATTTTCCTAATTTGCCTATTGTGGAAACAATTCTTCGTTTTGTTGAACAAAGCCGAACTGTGGGGAGAAGTCCAGCATTAAGAGCATTTAGGAAATGGGTGAGAGAGCAAATTTGATATCGCTTTCAATTGCTAGGGCGTACAACGCGAATCAACTTACCTGTTAATGTTTCTTCTTGATTAATTGCTTCACTAATTCGAGTTGCCATTCGCGACCTATCAGCATCATTTGTACAAACAATAATACCTAAATGTTCTGGTAAGCTTTTATGCAGTTTGATAAAGTCTTGACGATTTAGTGTAATAACAGCTCGATTATCGCTGATTGCAAAAGCTAACACTTCCTCATCGGGAATACCTAAATTTGCATTACCAGCTTCTTGTACTGTTAAAACATCATGCCCCATCGTGCGTAATAATTCACTCACTTGCTGAGGGAACATTTCATCAGCATATAAACGTGCCATGATTTAAGCAGCCTCATTAGCACGGATAGCTGCTTCAATTTCTTCAGGATAAGCATCTGCATAGATCCAAGCATTAACTAAATCTGCTGCGCTGATATGTGGATAATCTTGCAAAATTTGAACTTCAGTAATTCCCAAACGGCGTGCTTCGACTAATAGCCAAACTGCAATCCTAGTTCCAGCGATACAGGCTTCTCCACCACAAACACCAGGAGTTTTAGTAATACCTTTTGCTCCAATATTGATGCTTTGAGTTAGGCTTTGGATAATTGCCGCCTTTTCTGTTGGCAGTAGTGCAAGGATTTGATTTTCTAGTTCTTTGAGAGTCATAAGGTAACTAGCAAAATGTTGATTGTATTTATATTGTAGCGGTGGGGTTTTATCTCTTATAGATTAGATGCATTACTCATTAGCTATCCTTGAATCAATGCTTGAAAGAGCTCATCATCTCGAATGCTATCAAAATCAGAGTCAGTTTTTGCCATTTCTCGATATTTATCAGGATTTAGGTTAATTGCTTGTCGCAGATTTTCTAATGCCTGCTCAATATTACTTTGAAGTGCATAACAGCAAGCTTTATTGTAATAAACTCGGTAGTCATCAGGTTGAATTTCCAATACTTTATCGAATGATGTGATTGCTTCTTGATTGTGTCCTAAACGGATTAGTGCAATTCCCCTATTGCCCCAAGCTTGGTGGTCATCAGGTTTAATTGCTAGCACTTTCTTGTAGGATGCAACTGCTTCTTCATAATGTTCTAAATTTTGGAGTGCAATTCCCCTGCTTTTCCAAGTTGCGTGATCATCAGGTTGAAATTCCAATGCTTTGTTGTAGGATACGATAGCTTCTTCATAGCGTCCTATAGCAGACAGTACATTGCCTTTGTTGTACCAAGCTTGGTGTAAATCAGGTTTAATCTGGATGGCTTGCTCGTAAGTGCCGATAGCTTCTTCATAGCGTCCTAAATCACTTAGTGCATTCCCCCGGAAATACCAAGCTTGATGGTAATCAGGTTTAAGTTCGAGTGCTTTGTCATAGGATGCAATCGCTTCTTCATAGCGTCCTAAATTCCTGAGCGCATTCCCCCGGAAATACCAAGCTTGGTGGTAATCAGGTTTAAGTTCGAGTGCTTTGTCATAGGATGCAATCGCTTCTTCATAGTGTCCTAAATTCCTGAGCGCATTCCCCCTGAAATACCAAGCATACTGGTCTGGTTGAATCTTCAAGCCTTTGTTATAGGATGCAACTGCTTCTTCATAGCGTCCTAAATTTAATAGCGCAATTCCTCTTAAGTTTAAAGCATAGCGGTCATCTGGTTTAATTTCTAGTGCTTTTTCGTAGGTATCCATCGCTTCTTTGTAATCTTGTCCAGCTAAGTGCAAACTCCCCAGGTTAATCAGTAAATAATATTGACGATCAGGCGTTTGATAGGTTTGTGCTATTAATTCTTGAATTTTTAGTATTTCTTGAGTTCTTTCTTCTGGAGTTAGAGCGAGATACTTTTCATAATTTCCATCCTGAATAATGCGTGATGACTCTTGTTCTAAAGTTTCTGAATCTATAGGAACTTCAAACAAGCCTGAACGCCAATCAAAAAAGTCTGGCGCACGTTGAATAAAATATTTAATTGCAAATATCGGTAGCAAGAACACAAAACAGATATTAAAGTTCTCTTTAAACCGTTCTCGCTGTTGGTTTAAGTTAATTAAAACAGGCGGAACACCATTCCAACTATATAAATAAATATCTCTACTATTCCAACCCATTAAGCTTTTGCATTCTTCATATTTATAAAACGAATGCTCTAACCCTGTAATAAATAAAATATTTATTTGTTCTTTATTGCCTAAAGTATTAATTATTTCATATAAATTATCAACGTCTTGTTCAAGTCGTAGTACTTCAATATTTTTATTGGAAATATCTTCTTTTACTTTAGCAATTAACTGCTCACCTTCAGCCGGAGAGCAACGGACAAATAATAAGCCAAAACTTTCTGTAAAATTCAGTGTACGGACTAAAGCTTGATATTCTTCATCTTCTTCTGATGGTAAATCCTCATCCCAATCAGTCAGTTTTAGGGTCATAATCTTAGCTGTGTAATACCTGATAGGGTAAAGAGGGGTCAGATCCCCGACTTCTTCAAGGATACAGCTGGCGAATGGTAGGTGACACCCCTCACCACCACGATTTTATAGGGTTTAAGACGCAATCCTCATAATGCGATCGCCTTTTGAAAGCCTTGTTTTATCGTTTATTTGAGGGGTCTTACCCCCTATTCGCCAGCTGCATCCTTCAAGAAGTCGGGGATCTTGCAGCTAGTACTAGGTTCTTGCATTTTTGTGAAAGTATTGTTCATAACATCTGTATTTATTTCTATGCTGGATACAATCGATTAAAGGTATCTTGAAATTCTTTAATTCCCTTAATGAGAGGATGAATATCATACCAAACTTGACTTTCTCCATCTCCATTTAAATAACGATATTCTAAAATACAGCGATTAAATAATAAACCTCGATACAATGAATCGTTTTCTATTTCTTTAGAATGATACACATTTGTCAGTGCTTCCCATTCATTAGCAAAAACTGTATTTCGATAAGTATTTCGCAACTCACTAAATGAGCGCTGTAAAGCTCTGGTAGGAATGGGTAAGCTGTTAGTGTATTTAATCGCCTCCTTCATTAATAATAATAAATTTCGCACATGACCTCCACTCATCAGGCACAGTCTTTCTAAAGCTTCTCGCTGCTCAAACATATCGACTATCGATAAGCTTGGGTCGATTAAACTCAGACGCTTTTGCAGAATTTCTGTAACTTTATTAATTCCCCGTTGATATGGTTGATTATCTGGCGTTTGCACCATTATCATCGGCAATACTTGAGTATTACCATAAATATTGGCTAGGTCTGCAGCGCGATTGGAATACAGCAAAGAAATGGGTATTGTGTACAGCAAATGACAATCTAAAGCTTGCAGTTGTTCGCTACGGTCAAGAAAAATTTGGTCGTGATTGCTGCGTCCATCTTCTTGAGCTATCGGTACAATCCGGTCTAAGTTATCAGCAATTAATACAAGTTGAGAATATCCTGCAGGTAAATGCTTTTTAGCATCTTGAATAAATTCATTTAATGCTGCAATCAAAGTAATTGTATGCGGATTGACACGCTCGCGAATTTTTTGGCGTTGGGTGGGTTCTGTTCGCAAATTTGCCGTTAATTTAGCAAATTGGGAAATTTGTCCTTCTATACTTAAGCTTTGTAAGGAAACTTCAGTTAATGCTAAATCTTTTAAATCTTGCCAACGTTCGCTTAACCAGTTCAACAAACTAGCTGGAGAAGTACTATCTTTTAATGCTTCTAGTAAATGGCGGGTACAAGCTAACAGAATATCAGTATATTGGGCATCTTCTGGTTCAATATCTTGTTCATCGGCGGCAAAATAAACTACAAAGCAACCTTGCTCATCTAAATATTTTTGTAACCGCAGCAATTCTGTAGATTTCCCCGCACCGCGATGACCTGCATACAGTTGCGAGGTCATTCTATCTGAATATAAAATCTCTCTGCCGACTTCTACTAATATGTCCCCATCTCCCCGCACTTCTGTACAATCAACATAAGCCGGATCTCCTGCGGGTAAGGGGCGAAATGGGTCAAAAGCATTGTATATCCGCTTTAATAATGCAAAATCCTGCGTCATAAATCTGAGTTGCTGATTTTAGCGCCATATTATCGCAAACTTTCAGATCTAGGTAGACAATGGAATTGTTGGGTATGTGATTGTTTTGGCTTCCAGTAACATGAGAATTTCTGGTGCGTTAGCCTACGGCGTAACGCACCTTACCTTGAAAATAGACCTCTTGCATGAATCTTTGCCCTCACCCTAAATCCCTCTCTCAAGCATGGGAGAGGGACTTTGATATCGACTCCCCTTCTCTCAATTTCGGGAGAAGGGGCTGGGGCAATACTTGTCGGTTAAGGGTAAAAGGGGAAGGGGAAAAGGGGCAAGAAAAACCTTTAACCCTTACCCTTTCACCTTTTCCCCAAACCAAATTCCGAGTTGAAAATCCTTAACCAAGCAGTATTGGGGGCTGGGGGATGAGGGTAAGTTTTGTATTTGTGCAAGAAGTCTAATGAAGCTCAAAGCCTCGCTGACGAGCAAAATAACCTCATTAACGAGCAAAAAAGCCTCATTGACGAGCAAAATAACCTCGCTGACGAGCAAAATAACCTCGCTGACGAGCAAAATAACCTCATTAACGAGCAAAATAACCTCATTAACGAGCAAAATAACCTCGCTGACGAGCAAAATAACCTCATTAACGAGCAAAATAACCTCATTAACGAGCAAAATAACCTCGTTGACGAGCAAAAAAGCCTCATTCGCGATTCTATAGTATTCGTTGATCAACTCACGGGTGTAGTTTTTGACTTTTGACTCTTGACTCTTGACCGTGGACAGCCCTAACGAGAAAATATTTGTCTAGACGCATATCACGCTGAACTGAGTATGGTGGGGCAAAATAGAAAGAATGACGAATGATTCCAACTCTTCCGACATCCCAACCCCAGAACCCTTCTCAGAAGATGATTTACAACCAGATGATTTTGATGGTGGTACAGGTGAGCATCACCTGACACCAGAAGGATTGGCGACACAACAGGCTTTAGCTGCAATTTCCGCTTTGCAATCGCCACAAAATACCGCAGCACTTAAACAAGCTCGTTCTTTTTTCCAGCCAGCAAAGAGCAATCAATTTTCTGTCAAAACCAGAGCATTAGTACTTACTTTATTAGCGATCGCAATTACTATCCTGGGATTAATCCTGAATAACTGGTTTATTGGTGCTTTCGGAACGCTGATCACCTTAATATTATCCCTAGCGATGCTCTGGCCTTGGGTGCAAAATCTGCTCATCAAGTGGTTCACACCCCAAGATAGAACGCTGTTCATTGCGTTTATCGGACTAATTGTAGCGCTCATTGGCTTTGTGAGATTTTCGGGTTTAGGCGATCGCTTATTAGCCACCGGACGCAAAATTAATTGGGAAGCTTCTGGAACTTTGGCGGAATGGTTCGGCGCTTTGGGACAAATTCTCATCGCCATCATTGCTGTTTACGTAGCTTGGCGACAATACGTCATTTCCAAAGACTTAACAATTCAGCAAAATCTGCTGACAGTGCAACAAAATATCATTACTCAGCAGCAAACAATCGACTCGTATTTTCAAGGTATTTCCGATTTAGTCTTAGATGAAGAAGGACTATTAGAAGATTGGCCGCAAGAAAGGTCAATTGCAGAAGGACGCACAGCCGCAATTTTTAGTAGTGTTGATGGTAGCGGAAAAGCGAAGATTCTCCGCTTTCTTTCCCGTTCCAAATTACTTACACCCCTAAAACGCGATCGGCGTTTGGGAAGAGCTATTCTTAACGGTATTGGTGGATATGCTGAAGACCGTCTCGAAGGTGTGCGTGTCATCGATTTAGGCGTAATGCTAGCTGGCGCAGATTTAGCTGGTACAGATTTACGCTGGACTGATCTCAGCGAAGCTAATCTTGTCCGCGCCGACCTCAGCGGTTGTGATTTAGTCAAAGCCAACCTTTCCCGTACCATTTTATATGATGCCAAACTCCGCAACGCCGATTTAAACGGAGTACGTCTCTTTTATGGTTCAGTAGAAAAAGCATCACCCCGCAGCCGCACCGAACCGCCAAATTATCACACTGGCGAACACACTGGCGCTGTCGTAGAAAATGCCGATTTTACAGATGTGCAGCGAATGACTGATTCAGCACGTTATTATTGCTGCGCTTGGTGTGGCGAACAATCTAGAAGTACAATTCCTGGCGGTTGTGAGGGTATTCCTAATAAGTTGGGGCGGTAATTGGTAATTGGTGATTGGTAATTGGTAATTGGTAATTGGTAATTGGTAATTGGTAATTGGTAAAGAGGAGTTGTGATGACTCCTCTGCAATTTTCCCTTTGACTCTTGCCTTTTCCCCTTCCACTACTTGAAATAAATTTTCATTTTACGGGCATACTGAGGCAAGATTAGGTATTTTTCTGGGAAAACTATAAGTAGTGCAATGGGTGATTAGTTATTGGAGAAATAATATGGGGCGGCCTGATTTTGAAGATTTACAGGTTTATAAATTATCTGAAAAGTTAGGTAATGAAATTTGGAAAATAGTTTTAAGATGGGATAATTTTCCGAAAGATACAATTGGCAAACAGATTATACGAGCAGCAGATAGTATTGGAGCCAATATTGCAGAGGGAAGAGGACGTTATAACTTTCAAGATAATAAAAGATTTGTGAAAATTGCTAGAGGTTCGATGAATGAAACAATTCATTGGATGCGACTAGCTTATAGGCGAAATCTCTTAACAAATGAACAAGTAAATATTCTCAAACCAATCATCGAAGAATTATCCCCTAAGCTCAATGCTTACTTAAATTCAATTGGCAATGGTAATGACTAAACAGCCAATTACCAATTACCAATTACCAATTACCAATTACCAATTCCCTAAAGTGCAGTGAGAATCTCCACACCATCTTCAGTCACAGCAATCGTATGTTCAAACTGTGCTGAAAGTTTGCGATCGCGCGTCACCGCTGTCCACTTATCGCTGAGAACTTCAACTTCCCAAGTACCTTCGTTAATCATTGGCTCAATTGTAAATACCATCCCTGCTCTCAGCTTTTTACCTTTGCCACGTGTACCATAGTGGGGAATATCTGGCGCAGTGTGAAATACGTTACTAATGCCATGTCCGACAAAATCACGCACTACAGAAAAGCCTTGTGCTTCTGCATACTCTTGAATGGCTGCACCAATATCGCCAATGCGCGCACCTGGTTTGACTTCCGCAATTCCTCGCAGCAGACATTCCTCTGTCACTTCTACCAATTTTTTCGTCTTTGGTGCAGGATTACCTACTAAGAATGTCTTCGATGTATCGCCGTGGTAACCATCAACAATTGGCGTAACATCAATGTTAATAATGTCACCATCCCGGAGAATTTGTTTAACATTGGGAATGCCGTGACAAATCACCTCATTCACACTTGTACAAATAGATTTGGGAAAGCCTTTGTAACCTAAAGGTGCGCTTTTGGCTCCATGTGCTTGTGTCCAGCGTTCGGCTTCATCATTAAGTTCTTGAGTACTCACCCCAGGCTTCACCATTGGTTCGAGATGCTGTAAAAGCTGGGCTGCTAAACGTCCCGCCTTCCGCATCTTTTCGATTTCACGTTGAGATAAAATAACGATTGTTTCGGTTCTCATAGAGTTTAGTTAATGTCTTAAATATCTTTGATAAATATAGTTAAGCCTGTATCCGCAGCTCGTCTGGCAGCTTCAGCAACCTTTAAGGTGTATAAGCTCTGTTCTGGAGTGACATATAAAGGCGTGCCATCAAGAATATGATCTAACACCATAGTAGTGTCTTTAGCAAATAAACCCCGACGGGTTCCAACTTCTATGGGTGTTGTTTCCCCTGCTTGCACAAACAATCCTTTTTCGCCTTCAAAAATTAATCCGCCTTGTTCACCATGAACTTCAAATTTGCGTTCTTGTTGCCACAGGGTTTCGCCTTTACCATAAACTACTTGCGCTAATAATCCACTAGTAAAGCACAATTGTGCAATGCAAAAACAGGTTTGAAAATAGTCTGTTTCTGTTTGCCAAAAGCGTTGATGGCAATTCACTGAAAAGACTTCACCAAATAAATCTGTGAGGCGATGTAATCGCGAAAGCGCACCCATTAGCGGAAAACCGAAAAACTCATGGTTATAAGTCCATTTGCGGGGTGCTGGATGCAGTGGAGTAACTGTGCTGTAGCGAACATAAAAGATATGCCCCACTTTCTCTATGTGTTGCCGTAAAGCTTGATGCAGTCCACCTAAAATTTCAATATGTTCAACGTGTAATACTTTGTTGTTGGCTTTGGCTAAAGCGATAATTTCCTGAGCTTCTACGACATCCAAAGCTAAGGGATATTCTACAATCACGTGTTTGCCATGAGTGAGGGCAGCACGAGCGATCGTTCCATGATCTCGGTTAATGGTGGAAATAATAACCAAATCGATATCGTCTCTTTCTACTAGCTGTTCCCAAGAACTCACAGCTTCAGCCTGGTATTGTTGCGCGAAGGCTTCCGTATTTGCTAATTCATTGCCCGCGATCGCCACTAAATGCGATCGCGCATCATGCAACAAAGCCTCACTGCGAAACTTTGCCGCATACCCTGTACCAACCAGCCCTACCCGCACTTTTGCTGTTTTTGAAGATGCCTCGGAATTGTACATGACAGTTACTAGTTCTGTTTGTAGTTTTTCTGTATGGGTAAAGCCAGTACTGAGCAGTGAGTCCTGAGTCCTGAGTGCAGAAAAAGTACTCAAACTCATGTAATTAGTGAAGTAGCCCAAAAGACGGGTTTTCCGTTATTGGGAACTACTGAACCCCAGGATAAAAGTAAACTTCCTTGTGGGCGGTATTCTAACTCAGCACTCTTCAAAGTTATTCCGCCTATAAAGCTAATTACATACAGAGATTTTAGACGGCGCAAATAACGATACCATATCCTGCGGGTTGGACGTAAAGCAAGGTTTTGTAGAAGTCCTGAAAAAACCGAGTATCTCCACGTCAAACAATTTTAGATTTTGCGGAAAGTCTGAGCGGAGGAAACCTCCGCTCAGACTTTCCAAGAGAGGATTTTGGATTAACGGGCAACAGGGAATGTCTGTGGCGTGGGACTCAAACCCAAAGGTGGGGCGAGGGAAAAGGGAAAGGGGGGCTTATACCATCAAGGAACGATTGTCAGCTTTTGCACAACCCAGCATAAGGGACTTTCAAATAAAAAAATATCCCAGTATTTATTGTGGGGTGGACATCTTGTCCGCCCAGTTTATGTGGCGGGCAAGATGCCCGCCCCACAAGATGGAATAATTTATTCCTTGGAAATACCTAACAATCTGTCTTTCCCATGCCCAATGCCCAATGCCCAATGCCCAATGCCCAATGCCCCATGCCCAATGCCCCGCCATCAAATCATTGATCTTTGTTGAGAGTAACGATAACTTTTTCTAATAACAGCCTTAATAAGGGATTAAATATATAAGCAAAACTTATTAGGATTAAATAACTAAATTTCATTACTAATCGCGGACAAATTCCAGTTACATCCTTTTCTTTTTCTCGTAGTATCAGAATTGAAGCAAATTTTAAATGCGGCTAATCCCATAAGAGCAGCCGTGGGCTTTGCCTACCTTTGCTTTAGGATAACTTATACTGCCGTTTGCAAAAAGAGAGGATTACTGAAATGGCGACTTACAAAGTAACATTAGTCAGCGAAGCTGAAGGCATTAACACAACAATTGACGTTGATAGCGATACTTATATTCTAGACGCTGCTGAAGAAGCTGGTCTTGACCTACCCTATTCTTGCCGCGCTGGTGCTTGCTCTACCTGTGCAGGTAAACTCGTAAAAGGTACTATTGACCAAGGCGATCAGTCTTTCTTAGATGACGATCAAATTGAAGCTGGATATGTTCTGACCTGTGTCGCTTATCCAACGTCTGATTGCACCATCGAAACTCACAAAGAAGAAGAACTGTACTAAGAATTAGCCGCCTGAATCACAAATCTGTTAAAAGGTTGATTTAATTCCCGCATTCATCTAGTGCTGCAATCAAACGCGCAGCCTCTAGATGAATACTCAGGCGGTAAAAGTTGCAGAGACGCGATTAATCGCGTCTCTACTCAACAACAGTTTTACGGTTTAATTTCATCGCTGAGAAGTTTGACTTGCGTTCCCGGATAATAGAATTGCAGAATTTTTTGGTTTGACCAACCTAACTTAGCTAGGTTTTGCGCGCCAGTCTGACTCAAGCCAACTCCATGTCCAAATCCTCCACCCACAAAGGCGTATCCCCACAGTTCTGGTTTGCCTTTGTTGAGGGGTTGTAAATAAAATAGCGTGCTAATAGGAGCAGCAAAGGCGCTACGTACTTCGTCTTTATGTAAAGTGAAGACACCAATGTCTGATTTGATGGCTAAATCGAGAATGCGTCCGCTAGCAGAACGCTTGACTACAGACATGGCTTGAATACTTTTCAATTTACTGTAGGGGCTTTTCTTCACTCGCAAAAATTTCTGCAAGTCCTTAGTAATATCTTCTATGCTGCTTTCTTTGCGCCAACGAAATAGATCCCACTCGCTTTCATTAAATCCTTTTTCAAGAGTAATAAATTTCTGAAAGTTATTTTCATCTGCTAAATTCTGTTTAGATAAATCCCAGATATTCAAAGAAGCATCAACTACTGGCTTGAGATAAGGACGATCATCCCCATTCCAAATATCGCTAAAAGAAGCAGTCACGCCGCCTGTAGTGGAGGAATAGAGAGCATCTACTAGCTGGTTTTGATAAGTTAACACCATACCCCTAGTAGCTGCGATCGCTTTATCCGTATTGGGTGCTACGCCATTTAACCCATAATAAACTTGGCAGTGCGTATCAGCACATAATTCGTAGTCATCAACCGCAAATCTACGTAAATTCCTTAAAACATAAGTACGAGCTAGAATCGCTTGTGCTTCCAAAGATGCCTTTGGTGCATTGGCACCAATTTCATTAGGGACAACACCCCGCAAATATGTTTCTAATGGTACTAGATTAACCAGAGTATACGTACCATAAGCGTTAGGCTGTAAGTTCATCTCACCAGCATAAAGCCGAGCCTGATCAGGATTTTCAGTTTTATTTACCCGAATTAAATTTTTATCAGTGCTAATTTTTACATTATTCCGGCTGTAGCGGTTGCCATTGATTACCCAACTCACTAACGGCGTTTTTTGGGAAACTTTGGTATCCAGGTATATCAGATTATTCTGATCGGAAGCTTGCAAGCTCTGCAATAGCAACCTTCTTAGTAAGGGAGTATTGTAAACATCTCGTTTTGCCCAAACTTGCCAGCGTTCCGGCTGGGCAATTTCTACCTCTATTCCCTGTTCGCGCCATTTTTGAGCGCTATCTTCAGCCGTTTCAAAGGTACGGAAGGTGCCTAAAACTAATACCTCATCAACTGCTGCTTGGGGTAAAGCTTGCATTGCTATTTCTAGCTTGACAGGGTTTTGGGTAACTAAAGTTTGCTCCCGGTTACCTGTCTTAAATCTCAGCTTTAAGCGATCGCCTTTACTTGGTTCTAATTGCAGCTTGGCTGTGGGTTGCTCTCCAAACCTTTGCACAATCCCAATTTTTAATACTACATCCTTGCTTCTACTCTCAGAGCCAGATGCCGCAGTTAGCCCTAATAGGCAAAACCCTATTAGTAGAGTCCGGGGGAAATGCCAGTACAAAATCTTATGAGAAAGCTGATTATCCCTCGCTGTGCGGCGTTGGGGCAGGTTTGCTCGTTGCTTTGTAACGAATTGGTTTTGTCGCATGATTGCTCCAATGATACCATTACCGGTTTTGCCCCAAAGGTTGCAAAACGAAGTCATAACGACTATGATTTATATATAGTCACAGAAGGGAATTAGCTAGACAAACCCTTATGGTTAAAATCCAAGAAATTCCACTCAACCAGATAAAGCGGCCGTTGCCCCGGAGAAACGATCCGCAGAAAGTACAAGCCTTAATGGAATCGATTGCTGCGATCGGACAACAAGAACCTATTGATGTCCTTGAAGTAGAAGGACTCTATTATGGCTTTTCAGGTTGCCATAGGTATGAAGCTTGCCAGCGTCTAGGTAAAGAAACAATCTTAGCTAGAGTCCGTAAAGCTCCCCGTAGCGTTCTCAAGATGCACTTAGCATGATTCAATGTCAATGGGTAATCAAAAAAAGCAGCAAGAGACAACAGACAACTAAATTTAATAACCGATTAGGAGAAAATTATGCCATCTAAACCAGAAACTCTAAATATTGGTATTGATGATGCTAGTAGAGCTAAAATCGCTGAGGGATTGTCTCGGCTGTTGGCTGATACCTACACCCTGTATCTCAAAACGCATAATTTCCATTGGAATGTAACTGGGCCAATGTTCCAAACCTTGCACTTAATGTTTGAGACCCAGTATACAGAATTAGCCCTAGCAGTGGATTTAATTGCCGAACGCATCAGAGCACTTGGCTACCCCGCACCTGGAACATACAGTGAATATGTAAAACTTAGTTCAATTCCTGAAACTCCTGGAGTTCCTAAAGCTACAGAAATGATTCGCCTCTTAGTAGAAGGACAAGAATCCGTAGTCAGAACTGCGCGTTCTGTCTTTCCTGTAGTCGATGAAGTCAATGACGAACCTACCGCCGATTTGCTAACGCAACGGATGCAAGTACATGAGAAGACAGCTTGGATGCTGAGAAGTTTGTTGGAAGAATAGGGACTGGGGACTGGGGACTGGGGACTGGGGACTGGGGACTGGGGATTGGGGACTGGGGATGAGGGACATGAGGAAGAACTTTCTATTACCAATTACCAATTACCAATTACCAATTACCAATTACCCAACACCAAACACCTAATACCAAATGCCAAATAATAATTTCACCCATTTGTTGCAGGATTTAATGCAACAAGTGGGTATTTCCAGTTTTAAAGAGCTGAGTCGTACTGCTGGTGTGTCAGAGCGCCAAATTTTGCGACTGCGTCAGGGAAAGGTAAAGCAGATGCGAGTAGATATACTGCTTAAATTGTCGCAAGCACTACAAATTACATTAAATGATTTAGTAAATAGTTTTTCAGTTTCAAGCGAGCAAGAAGAAAATTCAAGTAACTCAGGACTCAGGAATCATAACTCAGCACTGAGAACTGATGAGCAAAATTTATTACAGGAAATTGATAATTTAAAAAGAGAATATGAGCGATCGCAACTAGCGTTAGCACAACAGCGAGAGTTATTGCAGCAAGAGTTTCAGCAGACGAGTATACAAATCTTAGAACCTTTATTATTGCAATGGCCCACAGCAGCACAGAGAGCAAAGGAGAATCAGCAGCTAGCAGCTATTAAAGTTGTACCATTGGTGCAAAAGCCATTAGAAAAATTATTACAACTTTGGGGAATAGAAGCGATCGCATCTGTAGATGAAGAAGTACCTTACGATCCTCAATGGCACCAACTGAAAAAAGGAAGTTCACAACCTGGAGAACTAGTTAAAGTTTGTAACATTGGTTACCGACAAGGCAACAAACTATTATATCGAGCTCAAGTCAACCCTATTGAGGAATAAAAATCACTGTAATTTTATATAGCAAGAGAAAAGCCTTAAAATCTTGTATCTCCGTGCATTATAGGCAAACGGTTAACAATAGGTTAACTTAATTTTTACTTGAGTATATTTTTCTTTAACTGTATGAAACTAGATTATTTGATAGAGAATCAAGCAAGTAGATCTATAAAATTTCAGATAACCTCTGAAATAAATTGCTAATTTTGGGAAAGATAAAATATAGAAGCAATCTACCCTTGACCCCGGCTGCTAAGATTTGGGGGTGTTGTATGCAGCTTATGACGAGTAGTTATTGATTTGTTGATAATTTGTAGTTATAGATTCAGATTTTACTGATAGCCATCATTGATAATTGATGGTCATTAATCAGTCTTAAAGGTTATGAAATGACTTAGAATTATATAATAATATACAATAACAAACGCTTTTCTTTACAAAAATCAAGGATAAAAATATCATGCTTAAACCAGGTGTAGAAGTGGTTAAACTTAGTGGTGTTATTAATTCAGCGACATCTCAAGATTTACGTCAAAGTCTTAATCAATTAATAGAAAAGGGTGCAAAAACGATATTAGTTGATTTTCAAGATGTCACATTTATGGATAGTTCTGGTTTAGGCACTTTAGTATTAGCTTTTAAAACATTGAGAGCCTCAGATAGCAAGCTGGCTATTTGCTCGCTTAATGAGCAAGTAAGAATATTATTTGAATTGACAAGTATGGATCAAGTGTTTGAAATATTTCCTAATCAGGCTGAATTTCATCAAACTTTACTGGCTAAAAATTAATCAAAGTTAACTTCAATAATAGATAAATCATCCTCAAAAGATTCTTGGGAATGCAAAGCCATGAGGTAATTTAATAATTCCTCAAGAGGAGATTCAACATTATTGCGTAAGCTAATAATGAGCTGAATAAATGCGTCTAAACTCCAAAGTTTCCCATCTGGTTTAGTAATTTCGTAAGCACCATCACTAAAAATATAAAGATTACTGTAGGCTTCAACATTACAAAACCCATCAATATATTTCGCCTCGGGAAACATTCCAATTGGCATACCAGGGGTTCTCAAAAGTTGAACTTCAGTATTCTTAACAGATTTGCCAGATACTAATATTGCTGGTGGATGTCCAGCAGTTGCATAAATTAACTGTCGCTTAACTTTGTTGTATACTCCATACCAAATAGTAAAGTATTTATCGTTTTGCTCATTAATTTGGAAAGTCTCATTGAGGGCTTTTAGTACACAGCTTGGTTGATAGTAATTCAGGTTACCAAGAGCGCGCGATCGCAGCAAATTGAGTACAGAAATTGAGGGGAGGGTGGCTTTGAGTCCATGTCCGGCTGTATCTAATAGATAAATTGCTAAAGACTCGGAATCAAGCCAGTAGTAATCAAAACAATCGCCGCCGAGTTGTCGTGAGGGAATAAAACGGGAATTAATAGTTAGTGGTTCCGTTAGCGGTAGCGGTAGAAGCGATCGCACATATTCTGCTGCTTCTGCCAATTCTGCTTCTAGCAGCTGCTTTTGAGTTTGCAAATCGCGACTCAATATATGTAATCTTAATCCGGCTCTTACCCTGGCTAGTAACTCATATTGCTCAATAGGTTTAGAGATAAAATCATCGGCTCCAGCATCCAAACCCTTGACGCGATCGGCAACTGAATCTAGAGAAGTTAAGAGAATAAAAAAGATAGTAGATAGCTTGGGATCTGTTTTAATTCGATGACATACTTCTAAACCATTCAACCCAGGCATAATCCAATCACAAATAATTAATGCCGGATGAAAAGTTAGTATTTTGGCAATTCCTTCCTCACCATTACTAGCAGTGACTACCTCATACCCTTGCTTTTGTAACATTCTTTTGAGGAAGGTTACTATTGAATAGTCATCGTCAATTACTAGTATTTTAAACATAAAAAAGCAAGAAGCACTAGTTAGTAATTGCTATAGCAATTATGTATGGTTGCTAAAATCACTTGCGGAGAAAGGTAATAAGCAAAAAGGACATAGAGTTGATTTCAAAAATTAAATATGAGTTGTATATAATTCCTGAATAATTTTTGTAATCAGGAACTGGGAAAAGGGTAATGGTGGATTCAATCCTTTTCCCCTTTTCCCTTTCCCCCTTAACCTAACTGTATTGACTCAAACCCCTAACAGCAATCAATAATTCATGAAGTTAGGGTTCATTCTCTTTTAACAGCCATAAAAAATTATGGCGGCGAAAGCGGATTTAGCCACAAAAGCATAGCATTTTTGAGTTGATTCAAATCACGGTATGCTTCTTGCTTAAACCATTGTCCCAGAGCATCCAAAGGTGTGAAAGATGCTCCTGTTTGCCATTTCAAATCTTGGCCTAAAGGTGTAGTATGAGTTCCTGGCAAGGTTTGTACCGTTACCATCTCCGCAAAGCGTTCTTGTAATATTTTGCTTAATGCTGCTGATTGGTCAAGGGTGTCATTGCTAAATTTTATCAGTAAGTTGCGACGCACATTGTAGCGTTCTTGCACCAGCTTATTTGTTTCTAGGGGAGTGGGGGTAAACTCAATTGCTAAAGCAGAATTTAATTGTTCCACTAAAGGAATCGCATCTTTCGCAGCGTAATTATTAAAGGATATGAGAATGTTACCTGCACGTTCTGCGCCCAGAACACTACCAATTAATAAGTGGAGTTTGCAACCCATACTGTGTCCAATTCCATAAATAGGAAGATACAGCTTGCGTAAAGAAGAAGAATCGCGGAGACGTTCTAAGGCTCGCTCAAAGTTGAGCAGTACAGAATTTGCGATCGCAATATGATCTAAAGTATTAACAAAAGGTGTAGCAATGACAACATACCCTTTTTCTGCTAGTTGTTCTAGTACCCAACGGTAAGTTAAATGAGGTGCAGTAGCGACAAATGCACCTCCGAGGAAATGGATGATACCGATGGGATTGAGGGGGACGAGTACCCAGTTACCTTGAATTTCTTTCCAGTCCATGCCGATAGGCGATCGCTTACTTAACACATCTTTATGTTAAAACGGGAATCGCCGCTATGGTGCGTTTGGGTAAAAAAGCTGGGGACTGGGGAACTCGGGGCCCCCTCTGGGGATAAGGGGTAATGGGGATTGGGGACTGGGGACTGGGGACTGGGAAAAAGCAGAGGAGCAGGGAGCAGGGAGCAGGGGGAAAAATAACAAACACCAATTACCGATTACCAATTACCAAATGACAAATGACAAATGACAAATGACAAACCTTATTAACCTTCCGACTGATTTTGTAACCTTTTCATTTCGTGTTGCACATCTAAAGCAATTTGCAAAGCTTCATTGAGTAATCTTCCATGTTCAGTAGCTTGTTCGGTTACTTGCATTGCTGTTAAAGTGGCTAAATTATTCACAAAAAGCTCGCTATTTTTGAGAATAAAATTTTTATTTTCTCTCAAAACCTTTTCTGTTTTGAGCGCACGTACTAAATCGGTTCTGGTAAGTTTTAAAGCTTCAATCACTCTGTGCCTTTGATGAATGGTTACCTCTGGATTACCAGCATCTTCGATTTGGTCATTAATATCTATAGCTTTAATAATGGCATTGTATCTATCAACATCATTTAAGAGAATCCGCAAAGAATTTGTCATATTTGCTTTGAGGAACTTAGCTCGTCTTTTCCACACAAGATATAAAACTAATTGTGTCACTCCCCCAGCCCAGAAACCCAAGACAATAAACACTAACCAAGAAGGTGCAGTCAGCCATAGGTCAAATAATCTAATAATAAAATCGAATATTAGATAGCAACCAACCAAAATAGAAAAACTAATAAAAACTACAGTTGCGCCTTCAGTGCCTTTAATTTTTTCTATAACTTGCTTGGCAAAGCGTCCCAGAGGATTAATGATATTTATGAGTTCATCTTTAACAGGCAGATTAGTCAGGTTTTGTAGATCTCTCGGACTAATCTCCAACCCTTGTAAATCATCCCGCACAGCTTTCCCCACCTCACCAGAATAGTTATTTAGTACAATATAGCAAGCTAATTTCTAGAATGCTAATTATTAAAGCATTTGGTTAACCAATATCAGAAATATCTGGGTATCAAACTAGTAACACCTTGTAGTCAAATATCGCGGCTTATGCATATTTAAAATTGTAGCTTTATTTACGCAAACTTATACTAGTAATTGATTTTTGTACAATAAGATACTCTTTTTTTCAGATAATTTGGTTAAAGTTTAATAGTATTTGGTAAACCAGCTTCTTCAGTTGCCACCAAGAATAGTGCTCAGTGTTGTGATTACTTCAACGTCCAAGCATTTGCAATAATAGTGAGTATTTTTCCCGCAAATCTATTCCTATGTAGCTGTTCTTTACCATTGTAACTAGCGGATTGCCGAGGAGCAATGCTTAGTTCTAAATAAACCTTTTTATTGATAGAGGTTGAAGATACATAAATTTGATTTTTTAACGGGGATAGGGCAAAGCTAGCTTTTCAGCTATCACAAATTAATAAACTCAAAATTATTTTTTAGGTATTGTCGAGAGACTCCAGTAATTGCCCAGAAAATTTAATATGAAAATATTTTTATAAGATTTATGAATTAATAATTTGATGCATTGCTTAAGAAAAACAGTAAAAAAAGTATTGCTCGAGATAATCAACTGATTAATTTTTAGCTAAACTTCCAGACAATATCTGAGCGGATATAGACCATAAGTATAATTATTAATGCGATATCACAACTTTTCAATATTCTTTTGGGAAGAAAATAACTACACTTAATGGTAGTGGCAATTTAGTTCATTTGCAGCGCGAACTAATATTGATTTTAGTGAATAAGCTAATAATTGATTGTATTTACAAGATAAGATAATATTTATTAACCTAGCTGAGTATTTACATATATCCAGCACAAAATTAGATTAAAAGTGATGCATTTGCAGAAAATACGCGATCGCACTCTACAATTTTTGAGGTTACCATGATGGAGATAGACGTTGCATCTGGCAGCTTGTGTTTGTCTGTGGTCATAGTATGGATGCGCGTCATGGGAAAACTCAAAAAAAGGCTAGTACCGCAAGGCGGAATTCAAAATTCAAAATTCAAAATTCAAAATTAAGATAGAGTAAGCTTTTTGTTGATTTTGAATGGTTTGCGTAACTATCACCATTGCAGAAAGATCACAAAACTAACTAAAAAAGGTTAAAAGCCCAAAAAATTGGCATTTTGATGGTTGACTGACTTAGTAGCGATACAAGTCTGGGGCTTCTTGCTCAATAGGAGCTGCCTAAGGTGGTACTTATGTCAAGATTAAGGTGAGGACTTAGACAAGTCATACTATGTTAGGAAATTTACTAGACGGACGCTATCAAGTCCTCCAAGTTCTCGGAGGAGGAGGATTCGGTCAAACTTATATTGCACAAGACACTCATCGGCCAGGTTCACCCAGGTGCGTTGTCAAACATTTGAAACCTTTTACCCAAAATCCTGAATTCCTCACCACCGCTAGACGTTTATTTACCAGCGAAGCAGAAACCCTGGAAAAACTGGGTTATCATGACCAAATACCTCGGCTTTTAGCTTACTTTGAAGAAAATCAAGAGTTCTTTTTGGTGCAAGAATTCATTGAAGGATATTCTTTGAAAGCAGAACTGCTACCAGGTAGACGTTGGACAGAAGAGCAAGTTGTTCAACTTCTGCAACAAATCTTGAGTATCTTAGATTTTGTTCATGGGCATCAAGTTATTCATCGAGATATCAAGCCGGATAATATTATCAGACGGCAAACTGATTCTAAGTTAGTATTAATTGACTTTGGCGCAGTTAAGCAAATTCAAACTCAATTACGAACAGCAATTACAGGACATGTAGAAACTACAATTGCCATTGGTACCCCTGGATATATGGCTACAGAACAGGGACAAGGTAAACCCCGTCCTAATAGTGATATTTATTCTTTGGGAATTATTGGTATCCAAGCTTTGACTGGGTTACATCCGAGACAACTTCAGGAAGATCCCAATACAGGAGAAATTCTTTGGGAAAATCAAGCTAACGTCAGCCCTGGTTTAGCTGCCGTGTTATCTAAGATGGTGTTATACCATTTTAAAGAACGCTATCAATCTGCTGCCGAAGTTTTAGAGGCGTTACGCAATCTCGAGATTAATAGTGATACAGAAATCGAAAATCAATTCACGCAACCGCCATTATCAGCGATTCAGCTACCGCAGATTTTATCATCACAAAATACATTTGAGCAGCCCACAGCTTCAGTTCTGACTCCTGAACAACAGAAGCATTTAGAAGATATGCTGTTAGAACTTGTCGGGCCTCTCGCACCAACTTTATTAAGGAAAATCGCTGCATCTGCAAATAGCTACCAAGAGGTAATAGATAATTTGACCCAGCATCTTGCTGGACAACAGAAAACTGAATTTGAAGAGAAGTCTCGATTAATTCTGAGAGAAACTACTAATAAATCGCAATCTCAGCCGAAGAATGCACCTCAAACCACCACCCCAACCATTAGCGATAGTTTTGTCCGCAAATGCGAGCAAGAATTAGTAAATTTAATTGGCCCAATGGGTGCTTTTCTTGTGCAAAAAGCGATAAAATCTTCGCCAAATATTACACCTTTAGAACTGGTAAATCTTTTATCTGCACAAATTCCCGATCGCCAAAAATCGTTGGAATTTCAACAGCGTTTATTTTGTTGATGTTGAGTAATTTACTTGGTTACTGACCTTGCTGATTCAGCATATCCATAGCAATTTTTAAACTATATTTCATGCGGTTAAAAGCTGCTGCTAATCCACCAATTTCATCTTTATAATCTTCATTAAAATTAGATTCCATGTCACCTGTACTCACTTTTTGAGCGATTCTTTCTATTCTTCTAATGCGCTCAATTACAGTTTTTTTGATTAAAAAGTTAATGAGCACAATTACCACAGCAAAGATAACAATTAACAGCCCCATCAGCAAAACCCAAGTTTTTTGAGCATTATTAAAAACCTCTTCTGAAGGGACGGAAATAATTTGAGCAGCTACAATCTCATTCAGTTTCCAGTTAAAGCCATTAGTCGAACCATAAGTAGCCAATTGGCTTTTAGGAGCTTGATCGGGAGTAGAATGGCATCGCAGACAAGTCTGTTGTGTTACAGCTAAAGGCCGTGCAATATAAAATACTGTTCCTTCAGGGAACTCTCGAAAATCTGAAATTTCTTGTAGTTTAGGATTGTTTCGGAATCGCTCCACAATTTGAGCTTCAAAAGGATCAGCTTTATCGCGTAAATTAGTAGGGTTCAGAGTCGCTTCTTTATAAAGAAAATTTTTATATTCTTCATTCTTACGCAAATTTTCAAATACTTCCGTTGCTGAGAAAGCTGGAATTGTTTCTGAGATAAATACTGGTTCAGTCTCCAGGCGAGGCGCTAGTAAGGGATTAACACGATCCTGTGTGTATTTTCTCACTGAACTCATGGTTTTAATGAGAATTAGTGCCTTATCAGTAACTTCATTCTGCGCTCTCCTCTGCAGTACACTTGATAATGCAGTACCACTGACTACAATGCTAATGATAAAAACGATAATCAACAGCAAATTAAACTTAGTACCGATTTTTAAGTTTTTAATTTTGTCAAGCATAATTATTGTTTCTATACAAAATTTTACAGATTAGCACCTAAAGATAACGCCGCTAATTCTTACTTCTAAATTTACTTATAACTGGTTTAGAGCAGATACTTCAAAAGTAAACAAATATTAATTTACAGTACTCTATGGCTAGATTTAGAGAAATTTAGCCAAAAATCAAAATACTTCTTGATAAACAAAATTAGTAATGTCTCGTAAATTATATCGGCGAATTTTTCTGTTAGAAATGCTGTTTTTGGCAGTAAAAGGATGTCAATCAAAACAGCAGCCTTCTGGTTCATTAACAGTAGGTAGTATTAGCTACGGTGGCGGTGAAGAAATAATTAACCAATTCGCGAAATTTAATCGCTACTTAGCTGAAAAAACCAAATCACACGTGAAGCTAGAGCCTGCTTTTAATGAGAATAAAGCTATTGAGCGCTTGGAATCCCGTGCATGGTCTTTAGTATTTGCACCACCAGGGTTAGCAGCAATTGCGATCGCGCGTTATCAATACTTGCCATTATTTCCTTTAGTAGGTGTGAGTAATTTGCGCTCGATTTTTGTGGTTCGCAAAGATAGCCCCATCACGGACTTGAAACAGCTACAAGGTCAAACAGTAGCTTTAGGTCAGCAGGGTTCAGCCACAGGATATTATTTCCCCCTATTTAATCTTTATGGATTGATACTGGCTGAGGTAGTTTCTGCACCTACTCCCAAAACCGTTATGGAATGGGTCGCTATAGGTAAGGCTACAGCTGGTGCGCTGTCAATTGCGGAATTTAATCTCTATAAATCACAATTACAACAAACTGAATTTCGCGTACTCTACACAGACCCGCACTATGTACCACCGGGTGTAGTTTTGATTGGCCCCAATGTGGAACGCAACCGCCAAGAGTTTATCCGCAAAGCCATGAGCGAGTTTCCTTCAGTATTAGCGCAAGAAGTTGGATATGTACCCAATGGGAAAATCCCAGATTACCAGTACATGATTTCTGTAGTTGAACGAGTGAAATTGATTACTCCCCAACTCCAAAACAAACCTGTACGGCTAATTATTAGTTAGTTTGTCATTGGTTAAGAGTCAAGGGTCAAAGGTCAAAGGTCAAGGGTCAAGGGTCAAGGGTCAAAAGTTATTTATCTCCAATTCCCAATCCCCAATCCCCATTACCCATTACCCATTACCCATTACCCATTACCCATTACCCATTACCCAATCCCCAGT
>NZ_CAWNJS010000001.1:3111724-3453459 GCF_963874875.1 Tolypothrix tenuis PCC 7101 | reverse complement strand
CCCCCCATCCCCAAAATGCGATTTCTCTTTCTCCATAACAATTTTCCGGCGCAGTACCGCCATATAGCGCTAACTCTCGCTCAAGACCCCAAAAACAAAGTTGTCTTTGGGACGAAAAATCGAGATGTGACTTTACCAGGTATCTATAAGGTTATTTTTGAACCCAACCGCAATGTTCATCCTACAACCCATCATTATGTGCAATCTCTAGAGAATGCTGTTTTGCATGGACAAGCAGTATATAAGCTAGCGGAACAACTCAAAGCACAAGGCTTTGTACCGGATGTAATTTGCGGTCATTCTGGCTGGGGGCCGACTTTATTTATGAAGGATGCATTCCCTGATACACCACTTATCTGTTATTTTGAGTGGTTTTACCATGCTCATGGCTCAGATGCAGATTTTGACCCCACAGAGCCACTCAGCGTTGATGATGTGGCGCGGATTCGGGTAAAAAATTCACCGATATTAATTGACTTATATACTTGCGATCGCGGTTTGTCACCAACTCATTGGCAAAGATCCCAATTCCCCCCAGAATTTCACAGCAAAATTTCTGTACTCCACGATGGAGTGGATACAGAATTTTTTAAACCCAACCCCAACGCTAAATTAGTACTACCTAATCTTGACCTCTCAGGTGTTGATGAAATTGTCACCTATGTAGGACGGGGGATGGAACCATATCGCGGTTTTCCGCAGTTTATGGAAACTATTGCCTATGTTCAAGAACGAAGACCGAATTGCCATGTGGTAATTGTTGGCTCAGACAGAGTTTGCTATGGCAAAGCTTTACCGGATGGCATGACATACAAAGAGCTGATGTTGAAAAAAGTACCCCTAGATTTATCACGGGTTCATTTTACAGGTGCTTTGCCTTATGCCCAGTATTTACAAGTGATTCAAGCATCATCTGTCCATGTTTATTTAACCAGACCGTTTGTACTTTCTTGGTCAATGATTGAGGCGATGTCTACAGGATGCTTAGTTTTAGGTTCTGATACCGGGCCAGTGACGGAAATTATTAAAGATGGGAAAAACGGTTTGCTGGTGGATTTCTTCTCACCGCAAAAGATAGCTGACCGCATTGATGAAGTATTAGATCATCCAGACAAAATGGCGCAAATTCGAGTTAATGCCCGCAAAACAGTAATTGAACGTTACAATTTGGCAGATTTACTCCCGAAGCATATTCAAATGATTAAGGATGTGGCGAATAAAACCACTGTGAAAGCCGCAAAACTTCCCAGTGGATTTGGCAAAAAAGTTAAATAGCTACAGTGCGTTTGTGTAATTGCAATTGAATGCGATCGCCTGGTAATGCTTCAATTACTTGTGTGGTGAGATTGTTCTTGGCGAGTAACGAACGAAATTCTGCCACACTGCCCACAGCCTGAAGAAATTTAGGTATCAAGCCTTCAAAGATGACATTTTTGCCTGCGGCTGTAGGTAGCATTACCTGGGGTTGTAACCACTTGGCTACTTCTAAAGCACCGTTTGTCCCTTTGATAATGGGCCCCACTAAAGGTAGTGTTAAGTCAACAATCGGTGTAATGATCACATCAACTGGTGCAGCCTGTTTTAATTGGGAGGAATGTGTACCATGTGGCTCATAATACAGGGTAAAACCACTCTCCAACTCCTTGAGGAGATAACCATTTTCGACTGCATTTGGCCCCACAACAGAACCGGGAACAGCTTTAATTTCTACTTGATGATTTAATGTAAAGGCTTCACCGTGAGTTAAGACCGTTACAAAGCTGTAGCCCAAACCCTGCACTACTTTAGCTGCACTAGGCGAAGCCACAACAGGAATTTTGCGGTCAAGCTGCTCGAGTGTAGGCGGATGAGCATGATCTGGCAAACCCTGAGAAAGTAGAATCAGGTCAATATTTTCTGGTATTGGGCGTTGTTGAGATAGAGAGCCTTTAAAAAACCAATCTACATTACCGAAAGTTAAGCTACCAACTAGCCAGGGGTCGAGTAGGATGCTTTTACCTGCAATTTCAATCAGCCAACTATTGTTGTCTAACCAAGTTAAATACATAGCATAGAGAGATAACACCTGATTTTATTATCAGGGGGTTTTTGAAGAAGCAGGGGAGAAAGGGAAAGAAACTCTGATTAACCCTTACCCCGGGAACAGACGGCGTTATAGATTAATTAATGTATCTGCAATACCGGACTGTTACTCAGCTCGGTCTCAAAAGCAAAGGTTTGGAGATGTTTACTTTATCGGAAACTTCTATTGTTGCGACAATTGTGCTGGTAGCTTTCGCCATTTTAGGTTGGGGCTTTTATCGTGCCAAACCTTTTGGTAAACTGGGAATCTTTGCCTGGTTACAGTCGGTGGTGTTGATGGCTCCTTGGCTGTTGTTTTTTGGTTTGTTTGCAGCCGGAATCTACATCAACATAGTGGGTATATTGTTCTTGGTGGTGGCTTCTGCTGGATTGTACATCTATTTAGGGAAGCAGTTGCGTGCAGCTGGACAAGATGCTCTACTCAAACAAAAGGCAAATCAAAGGTTGGCGGCTGAGGCTTCATCTGAAACCAATACCACAGAAAATGCCCCGCCTCCCGTAGGCGTTGCGGAATTGAAAGTTGAAGTACTCACAATCCCTGAAGATGATTTAAACGCCATTAAGGGCATTTTTGGGATTGACACATTTTTTGCCACAGAAACCATCGCCTACCAAGAAGGCGCAATTTTTAAAGGTAATTTGCGGGGAGAGGCGCAGGAAGTTCACAATCGCCTGAGTACAAGTTTGCAAGAAAGAATAGGCGATCGCTATCGTTTATTTTTGGTAGAGAATACCGATGGCAGACCTGTGGTGATTGTTCTGCCTAGCCGTAACGATCCGCGTCCCACAAACTTGGCGCAAAAGTCTTTTGCTGTCATCTTATTCCTGGCTACAGTTGCTACTAGTTTAGAAGCGGCGGGAATACTGCTGAGTTTTGATTTATTTGGACAACTACAACGCCTGCCAGAAACCTTACCTATTGGTCTCGGTCTATTAACAATTTTGGTAGCCCATGAAATTGGTCACTGGGTAATGGCGCAACGTTACAATGTGCGTCTTAGCTGGCCTTTCTTTCTCCCGGCTGTGCAAATTGGCTCTTTTGGGGCGATTACGCGGTTTGAGTCTTTATTACCCAACCGCACGGTACTATTTGATATTTCCTTAGCAGGGCCTGCGGCTGGTGGAATTGTTTCTTTGTTAATGCTGATTGCTGGTTTGTTGCTGTCTCACCAAGGCAGTTTATTCCAAGTGCCAAATCAGTTTTTCCAAGGCTCAATTCTAGTAGGTAGCTTGGCGCGAGTTGTTCTCGGTTCGGCTTTACAGTCACCCTTGGTAAATGTCCATCCTTTGGTAGTGATTGGCTGGCTGGGGTTAGTGGTCACCGCTTTAAACTTAATGCCAGCCGGACAATTAGATGGCGGACGCATTGTGCAAGCGATTTACGGGCGCAAAACCGCAGGTAGAGCTAGCTTGGCAACCTTAATTTTGCTGGGTATAGTATCCTTGGCTAATCCTTTAGCCATGTACTGGGCAATTTTAATTCTGTTCTTACAACGGGATTTAGAACGCCCCAGCCTGAATGAAATTAGCGAACCTGATGATGCCAGAGCCGGTTTAGGTCTTTTAGCACTCTTTTTGATGATTAGCACTCTCTTACCCTTAACTCCCGCCTTAGCTGGGCGTTTAGGTATAGGATAGTACTCTGAGTCGAATGGCACTAAAATCACATAATCAAGGAAGTGTATGGAGCCTACACCCAAACAAGCAATATCCGCAATTCGGGTGTGCGCTCAAGTTACTAGGGTTTATAAAAGAATAGACCTTGTGAGATTGGACGAACGTACCAGAAATGTTTATATCTTGGCGGATAATTCCATAGAAGCTGAGGTAACACCAACCGGAGAAATTCTTTGGTTATGACACAACCTAACTTTCAACAAATGCCTCTAGAGCAGTTAAGAGTTTATATTTTGGAGCATCGCAACGATGATGAAGCATTTCATGTTTACATCGACAGGAAGCGTGCCCAATCTTCAAATCATGTGCCAATGACAATTGAGCAAGCAGAAGCTGAATTACAAAGACGGTTTGGACAGCAAGCTAGTTAACCGTTAACTGATGACTGATGACTGATGACTGTTAAGCGTCAAAAGTCAACGTAAAATCCCATACCCTAATAAGGGTATGGGATGAGCTTAATATTAGAAAAATTAACTCTAAGGTTTCCAGCCTGTTAACAGATTCGGGTATGCTGTGCGTGTGGGGAACATTTGCCCGAAGCTGGTTTGGCGGTCTAAGGGTTTTTCTTTACTCATATTCCAGAGAGTTTCATAGAAGAAGAATGATACCCCAGCAAAATTGCGATCGCGTACTTTTTGCACTTGGGTTTGAATTTGCTGCATGGGTATAGATCTGCCCTTTAACCCAGATAAAATGCCAATACTCACGGGAATATGGCTGCGTGCGGCTTTGACTTCTGGGTATTCTAATTCGCTAATAAAAACACTCAAGTCGTCACGGTAGATTTGCAAGACTAAATCTTCTACCAATCCCAGGCGTTCCCATTTCTGCCAGTCTGCTAAAAAGAAATCGTAGGAAAAACGTTGGGGATTGGGGGCGACGGATACTATACAGTCTTTTTTAGCTGCTTTGATGGCTGTAAATACCCGTTTCATATAGTCGGTAATTTTATTCGCTCTCCAAGCCACCCACTCTGGATCTTTAAAGTCGCGAGAAGGCGCACGTCCGCCATGTTCTTTTCTATAGAGCGCTACTGTGTAAGCATCGTAGCCTAATTCTGAGGGCAAGCCAAAGTGGTCATCAAATTGAATGCCGTCGATATTGTAATTTTTAACGATTTCAACTATTAAATCTTGCATAAATTGTTGTACGTCTGGTCGAAAAGGACTCAACCAAACTCGGTCATGAGTTCCTTCTTTGACAATGCGCGTACCGTTACTGCGATTCGTGAGCCATTGGGGATGAAGTTTGGCTAATTGAGAATCAGCAGGAGCCATAAAGCCAAATTCAAACCAGGGAATCACTGTTAAACCTTGTTTATGCCCCTCATCCACAACTTCTTTGAGCATATCTCGCCCTTGTAGTCCTGGTGTGGGGTCGAGCGATCGCCCAGTTGCTTTAGCGGCGACTTTACTGGGATATAATGTATACCCCCAATTCCAAACTGTTGGGTATACGGTATTAAAATTTAATTCGCTCAACCGTTGTAAAGATTTTTTTAGGCGATCGCGCTCAAATAGCACATCACTATCAATATTTGTTAACCATACACCTCTTAATTCCGTAGCGAGCGATCGCACTGGCGGAGTTTGAGCATTTAAGGGAAACGACAGCATTATTGTAGCTACCATGCTGAGGGTAACTATCATGGCAAATAATGCCTGTTTTCTCTGATGCCAAATATTCCATTTACCAATATTCACTACCCACTTTCCAAATTTGTTCAACATTTGTTACAGGCAACTCATAACATAAACCATGACTAGAATACCTGGATAGATGTTGCTCTTTTGTTATTTATTATTTGTGATTTGTGATTTTGTTATTAGTTACTAGTTCTTTTGTATTACTTTTTTCCTTTTAGTTCCCTGCTCTATTCTCTACCTCATCCTCCTCAGCACCATCATCCCCCTCGTTCCTTGCCACACAACCTTCACAGCCTTTATACACCACACTTTTATATATTCGGCACTACTAATTGTTGTTACTTATAATACCTGCAATCGCATTATTTTTTCGGAAATGTGGGGTCATGCACTGCATACTCTAATTGATAATCTTGCGTAGGATTACTATAGGTCATCAAATAAATTGTTATCAATTTTTACCCAGAAATACCTTGGCTCTTAAGTTGATCAACAATTTAAACTGAAATGGCTAAGGTACTTTTAATACTTTTAAAGACCAAAGGCAGGGTTTACTAATGGGTAGCTTCAGTAATTCACAAGATGGTATGGGAAATACCATTGCGGCCACCAAAAGGCTTGCAAGAGCCATGATGGTTTCTGCTGGTGCTTTTTCATTAATTTTGGTATCTTGTAATTCAGCTAATAGACAACAACAAGTATTAAATCTGTTAACAGAATTCTCCTCAGTGCAGATCCAAGAGATCATCCTCCCACCTGGGGCAGAGACACTGTATACCACTATTTCAACTACACTGGGTGTTGCCCAACCAGATGTTTTAATGGTACGCGGTTTAGAATCTGTAGTAGATATTAATGAACTCATCGTGAGTACAAATCTCATGCGAGATGAGTTCCGCAAACAATTTCATTGCCCCTTAGTTTTATGGGTAAATGATGAAATTCTCCGGAAACTAGTGTGGCTAGCACCTGATTTAAAAGATTGGGCAGCTAGTACTATTAGATTTGATATGCCTAACAGCCAACTTGTCGAACAAACTGCTCTCAGTGCTTAATACATTTTTTCCCAGCAATGTCAATTTCCATCTCAGTCTATATCAATAATCTCCATGACTGGGCAACTGTTCATGATCAATTGAATAAGCCAGACAATCAGCAACTATTCAGTGCTTAATGCTCTTGATAATTTTAAATTTCATATCTAGTAAAGCTGAGTGTATGATATGGCTAAGGCCGCTCAGCTGAACTACATAAATTTGGGTTGTGTTGACCTGGTAAAAATCTTGCTGTAAAAATTCAGGAACAAATAATAAACTTATCAGCGTCTATCTTCACATCTGCTTCAGAAGATAGACGCTTGTTTAATCTCAAGTAGTTTAGGGTGAATAATACCCACAAAATCTAGATAAAGTGGCAATGTCCAGACTAGAGGGATTGCAAAAATAAACTAGGAATCCTATAGTTGCAGACTAGTGATATGTCTCATGAATTTTGATGAGACCGATCGCTAAAAATTATTCTACTAATAACTAATTATTACTTTAGTATGAAAAATATTTTGGGTGCGTCTCGTACCGCAAATCAAGCCAGGATTTTCACTGCCTTAGTTTTAACTGGAATTTTATCTGTAGGTAGCGGGTTAACATTCATAAAAACTAGTAGTGCTGCGGCTGTTAATTTGTCAGCAGAAACCTCAAAGGAAGCTATTAAAGGCAATGCTAGACAAAACAGCTTACCACGTTCAGTAGTGAATGCGGTGCTACAAGATTTATCCCGTAGAGGTGTAGTCTCAACCCAAAAACTAGAAGTTGTGGAATCAAGCCAACGGACTTGGCGTAATGGTTGTTTAGAACTAGCTCAACCTGACGAACTTTGTACTCAAGCTTTAGTTCCAGGTTGGCGAGTTGTCGTATCTAATAACCAAAGAAAATGGGTTTATCACACTAATCAAGTAGGTTCCGTAGTTAGGTTTAATGAAAAAGCCAGCCAAATTGCTGGAGGGAATGCTAATACTGGTACACTTCAAGCAGTAACTATTCCTGATAATGAATTACCGCCACGTTTAGATCAAAATGTTGTATTTCGACAAATTTCTAGTGGTGGTATTGCTGGGAGAACTTATGAAACTGTTTTACTCAATGATGGTAGCTTGATTCAAGTGAGAGTTGGCGATGCTAACGATTCGGAACGGAAAGTGCGCCGGGTTTCTCTTGTCAGAGTGCAACAGTTCCAACAATTACTAACAACTGCAAAATTTAGTGAATTCAAAAATTTAAGTTATCCAGCGCCTATTGGTGCGGCTGATTACATTACTTACACTCTCACCAGTCAAGAAGGAACTGTAAAGTACAACAATATTTCGCAAGACCAATTACCAAAGAATTTGCGAACTGTAATCAAAGCTTGGAATCGACTGCGGAATAGTCCTATTTCTAATAACAATACAAGTGGCGCAGTCCCAATTCCTGCGAATGAATTACCAGCACCTTTAGATCAAAATGTTGTATTTCGGCAAATTTCTAGCGGTGGCTTTACTGGGAGAACTTATGAAACTGTTCTACTCCAAGATGGAAGCTTGATTCGGGTCAGAATTGGTGATGCTAATGATTCGGAACGTAGCGTTCGCCGCGTTTCTACCCAACAGGTAAAACAATTTCTCAGATTATTAGAAAGCGCAAAATTTAGTGAATTTAAAAATTTGAGTTATCCAGTGGCTCAAGGTGCGGCTGATTATATTACCTTTACGCTGACTAGCCGAGAGGGAACAGTGAGATATAGCGATATTTCACAAAATAAATTACCGCAAAACTTGGTGGTAGTGGTGAATGGTTGGAATCGGCTGAATAGTGGTGCTAAGTGAGAGATTGGGGAACTCGGGGCCCCCTCTGGGGATAAGGGGGAATGGGGAATGGCGAATGGGGAATGGGGAATGGGTAATAAGAAGAAATAACTTTTAACCTTTGACATTTGACATTTGACATTTGACTCTTGGCAAATTAAGTAAGGGCGCAATAATTGCGCCCTGTTCTGCAAAGTGGAGCGGAGGAACTTGAAGAATTAGATGATAAAGTTCTTAGCGGTTAAGTTAGAGGGATTTACTTTTTCTAAGAGGAGAAAGCCCTGAAAACCGCCTGGTTTTGTGTTTCCATCTACGTCAATGCCAACAATAGTATTAGATCCATATTGTTGGAATTTGATGAAATCACTGAATTTATTGTTGCTATTGTAAGCTTGACCACTAAAAATTTGGCGCAGGTCGATTTTATCTTCGCTCACAGAAAAATCAGTAATGGTGTCTCCTCTGTCTTGCAGACTTTGATAAACAAAGGTGTCGCCGCCAGCACCACCAGTTAATTTATCTCTGCCGATTCCACCAATTAAGCGATCGCTACCATTACCACCATTGATGATATCGTTACCTTTACCACCCCAAATCACATCATTACCTGCGGTACCATTTAAGACATCGTTACCGTCTCCACCCTTGATTTCTTTACCGATGGTAGGTGTTGGGGTTGGGGTGGGAGTAGGAGTTGGTGTGGGACTTGGTTGAGAACCTGGAATATAACTTGCAGGGTTGGTATCATTGCTACCAAAGTTTTGCACCCAATAGTTGTCTTGAAAACCAACACCTAGTTGAGTAAAGCTGGGATTGAGAATATTTGCTCGGTGTCCCGGACTTTTCATCCAAGCTGCTACAACTTCTTCTGGTGTTCTTTGGCCTTTGGCTATATTCTCTCCCATTGTTTGGGCTTCAAAGCCAACTTTTTTGGCTCTATCCCAGGCTTGCGAACCATCTAGCCCGGTATGACTAAAGAAATTGTTCTTTGCCATCGATTCTGCATATTGATCGGCAGCATAGTTAAGTTCTGCATTACCTTGCAGAGGTTTCAAACCATTGTTGATGCGTTCTACATTGGTCAGTTCTAAAACTCTTTGTTCAAATGTTGGGCTAGTTGTTGTGGCCATGAATCTATCCTCACAAAGATTTGTTCACATGAATTCAGCAGGAGATGAGTTTGCCTGCAATGTTTGGTAGAAGCAAACCTGAAGAGGTGTCAATACTAATCGGTTAAGCGTTTTGAACTCAAAATTGGTTTTGGGAAAAAGGTTAAAGGTTAAGGGTGAAAGGTTGTTTCTTTTCCTTTTCCCATTCCCCTTTTTCCCCTTAACCAACAAGCATTGAAAGAGGTGTCAATTTGGGGTGTAAAAGCAAAACTGTCACAAGCTTGCGTAAAACTGCAAGGTCTTGTAGTGGGTAGATTTAAGCTAATTGTTAGAGAGGCTTTCCTCTCCAGCGACTTCCTCATTTAGGGGTGTTGTAAATATGCCTCATACCAATTGGTAATTTATGAAAATTCGGCCGATTCTGGATTTGAAAGTTTGGGTGTATGTGTTGCCGAATTTTAGAGAATTGGTATGAGTTCTGGCAGATGGATTCAGACACCGTAGTTGGTAGAGGAAAAGATGTAAGTAGTAATACATCATTCGCTTCACCTCAGGATAAAAGATACCGTAGCTTTTTTGACACTAGCTTTGTGACGGTCGATAAACCGTCACATGGTACTCAAAAAACAATTTATACAGTATCTTTATTTCTGTTTTTTATACATAATTTTTTATTTTTGCAAGCATTAGCGCGTTTATTTATGAGCTACACGGAGATATTTTCATTAGTCATTTAGTAACTTAATTAACTAAAAATTTTATAAAATTCCAGTATAGTCTCAGTATAGCTGTAATAAATTACTCTAAAAAGCGGATATAATGTAAAGCTTTCAAGAAGCAGGCGTGAATTGAGACTAAAAAAATTTACAAAGGCTTATTGAAAAAATTCCGGATGTGATTAAAAATTCCTGAACAGAACAAGAGATGGGTTTAAGGACTCTTAGTAGTTTTAGATACGCTCACAGCGTTGAGATACACAGTTTTCTGCCCAAACCTTAGAATGCCAAAGTGCTAGTCAGAAATTATGACAACACCAACATTACAAGCGGGGAACGAAATTCTTCAGGCAGAAAAATTGCTGTCTTTGCTGAATCGTTACCAACTATTACCGCAGGTACTACGTGCCAAACTGATCGACGAAGCGATCGCACCCTTTAACTGCACAGAAGCAGAAACACTCTCGGCGATCGCAAATTTCCGTCAACGCTACGAACTCACCTCTTTGGAGGAACAAGCCGCATGGTTGCAAAAAAATCAGCTAACGGAAGCAATCATGTATGAAGTAGCAATTCGTCCTCTATTAATCCGTAAATTTCAAATGCAGATGTGGGGAAATAAGCTTGAGTCTTATTTTCTGCAACGTAAATCAGATTTAGACCAAGTTGTCTATTCCATGATTCGCACCCAAGATGAAGGTTTAGCCCAAGAGCTATATTTTCGCATTGCGGAAGAAGAGAATTCTTTTGCAACTATTGCTCAACAATACTCCCAAGGTTCTGAAGCCCAAACAGGAGGCGTTGTTGGGCCAGTTCCTTTATCTCAACCCCATCCCATAATTCAAAAGATTCTCTTTGCTAGTCAACCTGGTCAACTTTGGAAACCTCAGTTAATCGCTGATTGGTATGTGATTATTCGCTTAGAACAATTTCTGCCCGCACAGTTGGATGAAGCGATGCAGCAGCATTTACTAGATGAACTATTTGAAGCTTGGATACAAACACAAATCAAAACCGAATTAGAGAATTTTAGATTTTAGATTTTGGATGTTGAATTTTGGATGTTGAATTTTGGATCTTAGATTTTGGATTTTTAATTTTGATTTTTAACCAAAAAATTGCCCAATCCAAACTTGTTAGACAAGCTGTCAACAATTGCGTGGGGTATCAGATGGGATGAAGCAAGGTATTACTGAAAACGAAATAATCGAATTTCTCGCTGTCACTCCGCCATTTACTCAACTTTCACCAGCAACTTTAGAAAACGTTGCGGCTAAATGCCAACTGTTGCAATATCGTACCGGACAGTGGATGTTAGTTAGGGAAAGAATGCCAGCGCAAGTAATGGTAATTTATCAAGGACAAGCGCGGGTATTGGGGCACGATTTACAAACTAACTCTCCCAGTAGTTTAACGGTTGTTGAAAGAGGAGAGTTCCTTGGTTGGTTGGGATTGGTACGAGGCATAAGTTGCGAGGCTGTTATGGCATCGTCCGAACTGATCGCCGTGACTCTGGATTCTCTGGAATTTATGCAATTAATGGAACAAGAACCAGAGTTTGCCCAAGCGGTGCGATCGCATTCCCACATTATCGAAGTTTTTGAACTTGTAAGTCAGGAACTCCAGCGTCATCCAGATACCAGCTTTAACGCTAAAGATTTAGCGCGCCAACTTTGGCAAGATACATTGGTGGTGAATTTACTACCAGGAAAAATCAATTCTCTGCAATTTGATCGCGATCACTTGTGGATACTCAGTGCTGGCATTATTGATAATATGAGTGTCGGCTTTCGCTTATTGCCGCGCGAGGGTAGATATTGGCAAAGTACTACAGAGGTTCGCATACTAGGTATTCCCTGGGATGCGCCTCAGGAAGAGACTTCGCAGTTACAAATTGCGCCAGCACCAGAATATCCACCCGATCCATACAGCGAAAATCTCGCACCAGCACAAACTATCTTCGTGTCGGGAAAAGGGCCCATTGATGCGCCTTTAGCCTGTTTTCAGATGTTGAATCAGATATTGGGGGGTTCTTTCCGCCGGGATTTAATCCGCAAAGTTCTAACCAACCAACTCAAAACCCACAAGCAAATTACTCTCCCAGTAGTCGGCGCAGTGGTGGAAATGATGGGTTTGCAAGCCCAATTAGTTAACGTTCCATCTCATGTGATCAACCGCTTGAGTGCGCCAGCGCTGATTTACTTCCAAGAAAATTTGGCTCTGTTGTACAAAATTACTGAACGGGAAATCATCGTAGCCGCACCAGAAACTGGGATAGCCAGATATACACCCGCAGAGTTTGCCAATATTTGGGGACAATCCGGGCCAGTATTAACGGTAGAACAGGCAGATGGCGATCGCCCAGAAAAATTTAGTTTAAGGTGGTTCCTACCTTCCATCTATAAATTCCGTTTGGTGTTGATGGAAGTCCTGGTGGCTTCTTTTTTTGTACAAATATTTGGTTTGGCTAACCCAATTATTACCCAAATCATTATCGACACTGTCTTAATTCAAAAAAGCCTCGATACTCTGGATCTTTTAGGGATTTTCCTGTTAGTAATTGGTGTATTTGAGGCAGCGTTAACGAGTTTACGAATTTATTTATTTGCCGACACCACCAACCGCATCGATATTCGTTTGGGTTCCGAAGTAATTGAGCATCTGTTACGATTACCCCTAAATTATTTTGAGCGTCGCCGCGTCGGAGAATTAGCCGGGAGAATTAATGAACTAGAAAATATTAGGCAATTTCTCACAGGTACAGCATTAACTGTAGTTTTAGATGCCGTATTTTCCGTGATTTATATTGGCATCATGTTGTTTTATAGTTGGGTTTTAACCCTCGTAGCTTTGGCAACCGTGCCATTGTTTGCCATCCTCACAACTTTTGTGGTGCCGATTGTCCAGCAACAATTACGCAAAAAAGCCGAACGCTACGCTGATACGCAATCTTATTTAGTGGAGATTCTCACTGGCATTCAAACAGTCAAAGCCCAAAATATTGAATTAAAATCTCGTTGGCAATGGCGCGATCGCTATACGCGTTATATTAGCGCCGGGTTTAAGAATGTCCTCACTTCTAGCACCGCCAATTCTATTAGTGGATTTTTAAATCAATTTTCGAGCTTTGTCTTATTGTGGGTAGGCGCGCATTTAGTGATTTCCAATCAACTGAGTTTAGGACAGTTAATTGCCTTCCGAATTATTGCTGGTTATGTTACCAGTCCACTGCTGCGTTTAATTCAACTCTCACAAAGCTTCCAAGAAGTCGCATTATCCATAGAACGCCTCGGTGATATTTTAGATACAGCGCCAGAAGTTAACGCCAGCGATCGCAACAATATTCAACTCCCAGATATTGCAGGTGCTATTAAATACATAGGAGTTTCCTTTGGGTTTAATCCAGAAGATAGCTTAAAACTAATCAATATTAATTTGGATATTGCCCCTGGAACCTTTGTCGGTATAGTCGGTCAAAGTGGCTCTGGTAAAAGTACTTTGACAAAATTATTACCCCGTCTCTACGAACCAGTAGCAGGGCAAATTCAAATCGATGGCTATGATATAAGGAAAGTAGAGTTAAATTCTTTGCGTCGTCAAATTGGGATAGTGCTACAAGATACTTTATTATTTGAAGGAACAATTCAAGAAAATATAGCGCTCATTCGACCAGACGCAACTACCGAAGAAATCATAGCTGCTGCCAAAGCCGCAGCCGCCCACGATTTCATCATGGCACTACCTAACGGCTACAACACCCAAGTTGGCGAAAGAGGTTCCGCCCTTTCTGGGGGACAACGTCAACGAATTGCGATCGCTCGCACTGTGTTGCAAAATCCGAGATTATTAATTCTCGATGAAGCTACTAGTGCTTTAGATTACGAATCTGAGCAACAAGTATGTCGGAATTTGATGGAGTTCTTTCAAGACCGTACCGTTTTATTTATTACTCACCGTCTGAACACCGTCAAAAATGCCGACACAATCATCATCATGGATCAGGGTGTAATTGCAGAGCAAGGAACACATACCGAACTCATGGCTATGAAAGGACGTTATTACTGTCTATTTCAACAACAAGAATCGCAATTATAGAGGGTATTGAAGAATGGGACTGAGAACTCAACAGATGCAGCAGTAAAGGTGACATAAACAATCACTTTTGCGCCTTGACTTTTGATTCTGGCCCCTCGACTCTTAACCCTTGAACCTTGACCAAGAAAACCACCAAGCAGAACTATGCCAGATTTATCTTTGCTGTTAGCTTGCACACAATGTTCAAATGTTTCGCAAACACCTGCTAATCATTGCCAAGAAATTCGTGCTGACGAAACCACTCCCCCACCATCTGATACGAGTGCTTGCGTTAGCCAACCAGAAAGCATGGAGGTAGCATTTTCACCGCCAATTCAAGAGAGTAATCAACAGACTTCCGTAGCGCAAACGCAAACAGAAACATTCGTTAATCCCACGAATAAATACAATCATCTCAATCAAATTGCAGAAGTTCGGCCTCTACAAATAGATTTGCTGTTGCCGATGGGTGGTTTTTTCTTCATGCTCATCGTTGGCAGTGTATTAATTATCTGGAAACGCTTTCCTGATGCCCAACGTCAATGGCAGCTGCTGTTGCAAGGCGATACAGGTATTTTTAGTTCGGATGTACCTTGGCCGGAAAAGAAGGAGAAAAAAAAGGAGTTCGATCAACCTGTCATCTTAAAACAGTCTCGTGCTTGGTCTCATGCCATAGTCTGGAGCATAGTCGGAGTTACAAGTTTTGCCGTAGTTTGGTCTGCTACTGCCAAAATTGACGAATCTGTACCAGTGCAAGGTAAACTCGAACCCAAAGGATTTGTCAAAGAAATTCAAGCGCCAGTAGGCGGTGTAATTGATCAGATTCACGTCCAAGAAGGGCAAAGAGTCAAAAAAGGTGACTTATTAGTAAGCTTTGATCGCACCGCTAGTAAGGCGAAATTAACTTCTCTGCAAGCTGTGCGAGCCAGTTTATCAGCAGAAAATAAATATTATCAGACGCAAATGCGATCGCTCACGGCTAATGCTAGTTGGCAAGATTTGAAGGAAGTCCCAGAATTAGCAGCACTTACCGAAAACCGTGCCGCGTTAGTCAAAGAAAATCAACTTTTTCGTGCAGAATTAAACCAAGGTTTAGGAATACGCGACTTAAACCCACAGATGAGACAGCGCTTACTCACTAGACAATTAGAAAAAGAAACTCGCATTGACTCGGTGCGCTTGGATAGAGAACAGCTAACTCGGCAGTTAAATCAAGCGCAAGTACAACTAATTAACGCTAGAAGTACTCTGTCCACAAATCTAGAAATTGCTAACAATTTAGAAAGCCTTGTAGATAAAGGCGCATTTGCTCGCTTACCTTACCTAGAAAAACAACAAGCAGCAGAAGCTAGCCGTGCAGAGGTAAACCGCCTCGAACAGGAAGTAGAACGGCTAAAATTAGCGATCGCTCAAGGGCAAAGGAAACTAGAAAATGCGATCGCCCTTTCTCAAGAAGATTTACTCAGCAAAATAGCCGATAACGAAAAGCGCATCGCTGATATTGATAGTCAACTTACCAAAGTCATCGTTGAAAACAACAAAAAAATCCAAGAACTTAACAGCGAAATTCGGGAACTCGAGGTAAATATGAAATACCAAGAACTGCGAGCTGCTAATGATGGTATTGTGTTTGACCTCAAGCCTCGTAGTTCTGGCTATGTTTATAACAGCAGTGAATCGATTCTCAAAATTGTGCCGCCAGAAAACCTGGTAGCGCAAGTTTTCATTACCAATAATGATATTGGTTTTATCAAACCTGGAATGCCTGTTGATGTCAGAATTGATTCTTTCCCATACACAGAATTCAGTGATATTCAAGGGCAATTAGTGCGTGTAGGTTCGGATGCTTTACCACCGGATCAAACCCATCCTTACTATCGTTTTGCTGCGGAAATTCGTTTAGACAAGCAATCTATCAATATCAATGGCACAGAAGTGCCTTTGCAATCAGGTATGTCTTTGAGCGCGAATGTTAACATTCGCAAGCGCACCGTTATGAGCATTTTCACAGATAAGTTTTTAGGCAAAGTAGAAAGTTTGAAATACACTCGTTAGCGGTTGATGCAAGGCAACAGATTGATTAATCAAAGGACTGTTATTTGATTTTTGAAATTCATGTAGGGTGCGTTAGCAATAGCGTAACGCACCTGTAACCATGTTTTTAGTGCGTTCCTGAATCATCAAAATAATAATAAGAAACGGTAGTAATGAGGCTGTAAAATTACAATCAAAGCTTACTATGTGCGCCGTCACAATAGGGAGCATTAGCACTGTGTTTACATAGGCATAAAGCCACTGTTTTTTTCTCAGTTACTTCAAAAGCTAGAGGAGTAAATTCAGTATCTTTATGAGCACCATTACAAAAAGGTTGATTCTGGGATTTACCACAGGTACACCAATAATAAGTACCTGCCTCTAGCTCTATAACAGTAGGCTTTTTATCAAAAATTACAGGTTGATTCATAGTATTTTCCTCTCAAGATTAAAATCAAGATTTCGGCTGTTGAGTTTTAAATCAACTAAATTTTGTGTTCTCTATATTGACTTTAACTGACGTTCAATTACTATGAAAAGTAGGTACTTCAAAGTAAGGTACTTACTAAAAAGTAACTATAATAATTAGATTTAATTATAAAAATATCGGTATTTGTCGAGTGTGTGGTCGCGCAGCGCACCGACTTAGCATCAATAAATAATGAAAAGCGAACGGCGTAACACACCCTACCTTAAATTTGTATTTATTTAGATAATAGGTAGAACTCCAAAAACGTTTTTAACCATGAATATTTTGTGAGCTACATCTCTCAATTGCTAAACACTTATTTGTTCTACAAATTGCAGCACAAATGGTAAAAGTATTATGAATTATTTCTTCTTCTTGCGAGAAGTTTTAGCTGACTTCTTCTTTGCAGGTTTAGCTGCTGGCGTAAAACCACGAGAATTTTTAGAATCGTCCACAGCTTCATCAAGAGAGGTAAAATAATCCATCATCTCTTGCTGAGTGAACCTGCGTTCTGGGATTTCTTCACGGGTTTTCAGTCCCATTGCAACTTGTACTTCACCCCAGTCACCCGCAATAAAAGGAACTACACAATTAGCCGCAAAAGCTTGCTCAATCACATTAGCAGACTCAACAGCCTGCAAACTAATTAAGTTAGCAACGAGAAAAGCATTAAATTCCGCATGATTGCTAGCAAATAGCGCTAGTTGTTGGGTAATAACGTTAACACACTCAGTCCGTGCTTCTGGGTAGTGCTGGCCGATTTGACTAATACAATCTGCTGCTGTAGTTCGAGCATAGATATGATATTGATCGTCAGCCAGATAATCACTCAGTGCTGGAATTGACACTGGGCCAATCATTTGAAATACTCGTGGCATTTCAGTGCTAACCCAGTCAACATCTTCCATTTCTTCAAACAGATTTAACAGTGGTGCGATCGCATCTTCTGCTTTTAACTGTCCTAATGCGCGCCAAGCATGAATTGTAGACCAAACCTCATCACTATCAGAATCAGCCCAAATTAATTCTTCATCAGTAAGCATCCGAATTAAATCGGGTATATGCTCAGATTTAAGACCAAGCTCTGCTACATAATTTGGCCATTCTTTGTATTTGCGACAATCACCATAGCTCAAAAGGCGATCTACAGGAGGTGGATAGCTGACTGAGGTCATGTTAACTGTTTGAGTCCTGTAATTGAGATTACCATGCTCTTTAGGGAGAGAACAGGGAACAGGCAACATTAAGAAAAACCTGCCCGAATATAGGGTTTAAAGTACTTATACCAATTCAAATAATCTTTGTCACAGATAAATTATCTGTAGGGACACGGCATCCACAATATCTTGGTATATTCAATTATCTTACTGGTGCCGTGCCCTGTAGCAGTTTTCAAATATTTTAAAACATACTATTTTGAGGGCACAGCATTGCTGTGCCCCTAGCTGGTTTGTCTACACCAGATGTTATTACAATCCGCTATTATCAAGAACTTTTAGCGCTGAATTGTTTGTGCAGATTGATTAAATAACAACTCTCGCGACTTTTCAATATCTAGCGCCTGATTTTTAAATGCTTCTGCTTTTTCATAAGCGTGAATTGTCGCTGGACGTGCCTTAATTGCCTCAAACCAACGCTGCAAGTTGGGAAAATCTTCTAACTTTTGATTTTGGCTTTTATAAGGAACAATCCAAGGATAAGCTGCAATATCAGCTATTGAATAATCGCCAGCTACAAATTCTCTATCGGCTAATCGTTTATCTAGCACTGCATACAAGCGTCCAGTTTCTTTGACATAGCGGTTAATCGCATAGTCAATTTTTTCTGGTGCATATTGGCTGAAGTGGTGGTTCTGTCCAGCCATAGGCCCTAAACCGCCCATTTGCCAAAATAACCATTGCAGCACTTCAACCCGTTGCCGCACATCTTGGGGAATTAATTTCCCGGTTTTTTCTGCTAAATACAACAGAATTGCACCAGATTCAAAAACAGAAATTGGTGCGCCTCCATTTGCAGGTTCATGGTCAACAATTGCTGGAATACGATTATTAGGTGAAATTTGCAAAAACGCTGGCTTAAATTGGTCACCGACACCAATATTCACAGGAATAATGTTATAAGGCAGTCCAATTTCTTCCAAGAAAATTGTAATTTTATGTCCGTTAGGAGTCGTCCAGTAATAAAGGTCAATCATTGGTATTTTCCCTGTTTAGTATTTTTTGTTGGGCATGGGGGATTGGGTAATTGGTAATCGGTAATTGGTAATTGGTAATTGGTAATAGGGATTTTCTCCTGCTTCCTTGTCCCCAATCCCCATTCTCCATTCCCCATCTTTAAAAACGCTCAACCCAAGGGCGGAGTTCAACTTCCCAAGTCCAGGCGCTACGGGGTTGATTGAGAATGTTGAGATAAGTTTGCGCGATCGCATCTGGATCAAGGGTGCTATCGGGATTGTCTACTGGATCTAAGCGTTCTGCAGAACGGATGGCACCATCAATCACAAAATGCGCTACATGAATATTCTTGGGTGCAAGTTCTCTGGCGATGCTTTGAGCAAAACCCCGCAGGGCAAATTTACCCATTGCAAAGGGTGCTGATTGTGGATAACCTTTGATGCTGGCTGAGGCTCCAGTAAAAAAGATAGCACCACCCCCCTGCTGTAACATTCTTTTGGTGGCAGCTTGGGCAACTAAAAAGCCACCATAGGCAGTTACCTCTAAAGTTTTGGCAACTTCGCCAGGATCTAAATCAATTAACGGCCCGCGTACTCGAAAGCTGGGATTGTAAACAACAACTGTAGGAGTATTCAGTTTATTTTCGACATCGATAAATAACTGGTTTACTTCCTCTGGTTTTGATGCATCAGCAGCAAAGCTGACGGCTGCAATTTCACTGCTGAGTTGCGTAAGTTTTTCAATGCGACGAGCTGCTAAAGCTATTTGGTATCCTTCTTTAGCCAATAAACGAGCGATAGAGGCACTCAGCCCACTACCAGCACCGACTATCAAAGCTGTTTTTGCCATAGGTGCAATTCTCCTTTAATAATGCACTGATAGTTGTGAATTGGGGTTGCTGAATTTGATATGAAATTCAATATGATTTTTTGCAGCTAATCTGCAAGTTCAGCCTTTGGCGTGAAACTAATTCATATTTTCCATCAGCAACACTGAATTATTTTTAGTAGGATGTTGTCCAATTCGCAGTACTAGGACTGCGGCTATTAAACAGAGAACACCTGACAAAATAAAGGCGTGAAAATAGCTACCTAATAAAGTTCTCAGCACTCCTGCACCAAAGGCGGCTGTAGCTGCACCGAGTTGATGTCCCGCTACAATCCAACCGAACATCACGCCGACATTCTCTTTCCCAAATATATTGCTGACAAGACGCACAGTTGGGGGAACGGTAGCAATCCAATCGAGTCCGTAGAAGACTGCAAATACTGACAGTCCGTAGAATGAAAAGTTAAAACTAAATGGCAGGAAAATTAGAGAGATACCACGTAATCCGTAGTACCAGCAAAGTAAGTAGCGATTGTTATATTTATCAGACAGCCAGCCGGAGATAGTTGTCCCGCAAAAGTCAAAAATCCCCATAATCGCCAATAGTCCCGCAGCTTTAACTTCAGGGATACCATGATCAATACAAGCTGGTATTAAATGGGTGCCAATCAGTCCATTGGTGCTAGCACCGCAGATAAAAAAACTACCAAATAACAGCCAAAAGTCGAGTGATTTTGCACCTTGCCAAAGTTTGCGGAGAGTGGAAGCAATAGAATTAACCTTTGGTGGTAATACTTCCTCAGTATTGCTGCGATCGCCAAAAGGTCGCAAACCAATTTCCGCCGGGCGATCGCGCATGAATAAGGCGATCGCAGGTGTAATTACAAGCGCAATCCCGGCTAGGCTAAGAGATGCAGCCCGCCACCCGAAACGCTCTACTAAAGAGGCTAAGATTGGCAGAAATATCAGTTGTCCGGTGGCTGTGCTGGCTGTGAGAACCCCCAAAACCAAACCTCGCCGTTCCGAAAACCAGCGATTGACAACAACAGCACCTAATACTAATGCGATCGCACCGCTACCACTACCAACAATAATTCCCCAAAGCAAAACTAACTGCCAAGAAGTTGACATGAAAGTGGTTAAGCCTACACCAACAGCGATCGCAGTTAGTGCCAATACCATTATCCGGCGAACCCCTACACGCTCCATGAATGTGGCAGCAAAAGGGCCAATCAGTCCATAAAGTACTAAGTTGAGGGAAATTGCCAAAGATATAGTAGCTCTACTCCAGCCAAATTCCTGCTCTAAAGGTACGATCAAAACTCCTGGTGCAGAACGAATTCCTGCGGCTACTAACAAAGCTAAAAATGTTAAACCCGCAACAAACCAGCCATAGTGCACCGAACGACGCGCTAAGTATGAGATTAAAGACATGGTGATTGGGGATTAGGGACTGGGGACTGGGGACTGGGGACTGGTGATTGGGGATAAGGCGACAAGGAGAAATTACTATTACCTATTACCAATGCCCAATGCCCAATGCCCAATGCCCCATACCCTACAGTTAGCCTTTCAGGGTATATAAACAGCTCACCCTAGGCTGTTAACTTTAGGAAATATGCTGTGATAGAGTCTTGGTTAAAGTGGTTTTAGGAACCGCACCCACGACCGTATCGACTTGTCTGCCTGCCTTGAATACCATGAGTGTAGGTATACTACGAATTCCGTAATGGCTGGCTACGGTGGGATTTTGATCTGTGTTCAGTTTCACCACTTTCACCTGTCCGCCGTATTCGGTAGCTAACTCGTCTACAACTGGAGCAACCATTCTGCAAGGCCCGCACCAAGGTGCCCAAAAGTCAACTAATACCGGAACTTGGCTTTCAAGGACTTCTTGCTTAAAGGTAGCTTCCGTGACATTTGTAACGGATGACATAATATTGTCCTCCTGTATTTAATTCTATTGTTCGATATTATCGAATAAGTAAAATATATGTCATTTTATGAGATAGTGCAACTATGAGATTTTTGTATCATCCAGATAGAAAAGATATTTCGTTAGCGGGAGTGTTATACGCATTGGGCGATCCGGTGCGGCTAGAGATTGTGCGGTTATTAGCAACCCAGGGAAAGCAGTGTTGTGCGGGGTTTGATTTTGCGATCGCCAAATCGACAATGTCAAATCACTTCAAAATTTTACGGGAGTCGGGAGTCGTATTAACCCATAAAGAAGGAACCCAGCACATCAACAGCCTGCGGCGTGAAGATTTAGAAGCCTTGTTTCCCGGATTACTAGATGCAGTCTTGCGATCGGCTCAACCCTTAAATATCTGCACCTCAGCCAATAAACAAACAGCCTCTAAAGTCTCTTAGCGCATTGCGGCAAAAGTTTCTAACCAGTCGTGATGGTAGTGCTGAGTGCTGAGTACTGAGTTGAATTTTCTACTGATTAGTTATTTCTGCCAGTCTGCACTAGGCTTCTCACTTACAGAAAATAGATTACTCAAATAATATAGTTCTTTCTCCCCCTGCTCCCTGCCCCCTGCCCCTTCTCCTTAACTCTGGGGTGGACGAAAGTGATAAATCTCGCGAATAACTTGCACCCAACCATCAGAAACAGATTCGAGAATGCGATCGCCTTTTTCCTTAGTTGCTGTTGTCGCATCACCGATCACACCACTTTTACTGATATCTTTTGTTACCCAAGCCACAGGTAGCTTACCTTCCCAACTTAGCAAGCTATCTTCTGGCTGTGCTGGGGGATACTCAGCAACGGCTTTATCAAGCTTCACCTGTTCTGGTAAAAGCGCTAGCATCAAGCTAGTTTCAGCATCTCCAGCGTGCATACCTTGTGCTGCTTCCTTCGGAGTCAGTAATTCTTTAGTAATATGAGGCACACGCCAAGTAAACAACGGAAACACCGCAAAGTCTCCATACTTCACGTGTAAATCTCGCGCTGCCATTTGCATTACTTGCGGCTGTCCCCCGTGGGAGTTCATCAACACTAATTTTCTAAACCCAGCACGGTAAATACTGTCACCTAATTCCATAATTGTGGCTGTCAACGTTTCCGTACTCAAGGTAATTGTCCCTGGAAAGTTCCAGTGTTCATTAGATTTACCGTAATACAGACTAGGCAAAGCATAGGCAGGAATATCAGCCTCCAGCTTTGCTAGCGCCTTTCCCAGTACTCCCATACCAATCGCAGCATCGACAATTAAAGGTAGATGCGGGCCATGTTGTTCAATTGCCCCTACTGGTTGAATAATCACCACATTTTCCTTATTTGACATCGCCTCAATGTCAGTCCAACTGAGGTAGGGAAAAAACCGTTCCGGGGGAATAAAACTATGCATTGCACTACTATCGCGTCAATTTTATATTAATGGTGTTTGGTGTTTGGTGTTTGGTGCTGGTGATTCACCCATTACCCATTACCCAGTCCCCAACTTGTAAAGACTCTCGGAATATATGACCCTGAACCATATCTAGCAGAGCATAATAGCCAAAGAATACACTCTAACTAGGAGAAAACTTCAATGGTTGATGATAACGGCTCAATTCGCACTTTATCTGTTGATATTGGCGGTAGTGGTGTGAAGACAATGGTATTGGATATTACAGGTCATCCTTTAACAGAAAGGGCGCGTTTAGAGACACCGCAACCTGCGAAACCGGATACTGTAATTAATGCAATTGTCGTTTTAGCAGCCTCTCAAGGTGAATTTCATCGGGTTTCTGTGGGTTTTCCGGGTGTAGTGCGCTATGGAGTGACGGAAACAGCAGTCAATTTAGATCGTGATTGGATTGGGTTTGATTTACAAACGGCTTTGTCGCAACAGTTACATAAGCCTGTCAGGGTAATTAATGATGCAGATATGCAAGGGCTAGGGGCGATCGCAGGTAAAGGCGTAGAATTAGTCATTACCTTGGGTACAGGATTTGGTTCGGCTTTATTTATCGATGGCAAACTAGTGCCAAATATGGAAATGGGACATCATCAGTTCCGCAAAGGCGAGACTTACGAAGAACAGTTAGGGCGGGCGGCGTTAGAAAAAATTGGTGAGAAAAAATGGAATCGGCGTTTAGAAAAAGCGATCGCATCTTTACAACATCTGTTTAATTATGATTGCCTCTACATCGGCGGCGGTGAAGCTGTGAAAGTAAATCTCCAGCTACCCTTAAACGTCAAACTCATCCCTAATATCACGGGGTTATTAGGTGGAATTGCCTTGTGGCGAAATTAATTTGTCATTTGGTAATTGGTAATTGGTAATCAATATTTCCTCTTGTCTCCCTTTTCCCCAGTTCCCCAGTCCCTAATCCCCAGTCCCCAATCCCCAGTCCCCAGTCCCCAATCCCCCACCTAAGCCTACCGAGGGATGAAGCAATTTAAAAACACACCTATTGATTAAAAGGAAGGTAAGTTAACAATAATTAACCATGCAATTAAAGCCAATTAGTCAGCAGGTGGTAGCCATCGTTGGTGCTTCAAGTGGGATTGGGCGTGATACAGCGCTAAAGTTTGCCCAACGTGGTGCAAAGGTGGTAGTTGCTGCCCGTAGTGAACCAGGGCTAAAGTCCCTGGTGGAAGAAATTCAGAGTTTGGGTGGTGTGGCTAAGTATGTAATTGCTGATGTTAGCGATTTTGAGCAGGTAAAGGCGATCGCAGATCAAACTGTAGCAGAATACGGACAGCTTGATACTTGGGTTCATGCGGCTGCTACTGGTGTGATTGCTCCTTTTGAGAAAATTACACCAGAGGAATTTGCCAGAGTTGTCGATGTAACCTTGATGGGACAGGTATATGGTGCAATGGCGGCGCTACCTCATCTCAAACAAACAGGACGGGGAGCGTTAATTCATATTTCTTCAATGGAAGGTAGGCGCAGTCTACCTTTACAAAGCCCTTACTCTGCAGCCAAGCATGGTTTAGAAGGGTTCCTAGATGCTTTACGGGTGGAATTACAACACGAAAAATGGCCTATTAGCGTTACCTCGATCCTGCCTGCAACAATCAATACACCTTTTTACAATAAAGTTGGCACTAAATTAGGGGTGAAGCCGACAGGAGTACCCCCATATTACCAACCTAGTTTGGTTGCCGATGCCATTCTCTACGCGGCGGAACATCCTACCCGTGATTTTGTAGTTGGAGATGCGGGTAAAATATTAGATTTTATACAACGGATTTCCCCACTTTTAGCTGATTCTTTACTATTAGCGATCGCTTTTCAAGGACAGCGTACCAATGAGCCGAAATCAGAAGACGCGCCTAATAACGTTTTTGAGCCAATTACAGGCTATGACAAAGTTGAAGGCGACTTTAGGAACTTGTCTATACCCAGTTTCTTGGAAAGTTTGGATATGAATCCACCGCTAAAATGGGGCGCGTTAGCATTTGCAGCCTTGGGTATTGCTGCACTTGTAGGTTTATGGGGTAGGAACGATATTTAGTAATACCATTTTGAAAAAAGAACGCGACAGATGGGTAGGGGCACGGCACCAGTAAGATATTTGATATGCCAAAAGATTGAGGATGCCGTGCCCTTACAAACAATTTATCTAGCCTTAATTTTCTGACTACGAACCAAATAAAATTAATTTAATGTAGCTCGATACTTTTTCAGTAATTCAACAGCCGCCGAATTATTACGAGACAAAGCTAATTGTAGTGGCGTTTTACCTTCGTTATCTTTAATATTTACCTTGGCTTTCTTACTCAATAAATATTCGATAAAATCGAGGGTGTAATAATCTTCTGCTAAAATTGCTGTATGTAATGGTGTTCTACCAAGCTTATCTTTAGCATTGATATTCGCACCTCTTTCAACCATGATTTTACCCGCTTCTTTCATAGCGTAGTGTAATGGTATTCTACCTAAATTATCTTTGGCATTAATCGCAGCACCTTTAGTAATCAATAGCTTGGTAAACTCTGGGTTTCTCGCATGGTGGTGCAGTGGAGTTTTACCATCATTGCTTCTGAAATTAACATTTACTTTCTTAGCAATCAGTAATTCTAAAATTTCTTTATCTAGAGATTGCTGGTGAATGACCGCCATACCATTATTATCTTTAATATAAAAATTAGCTCTTTTATTAATTAGTAATTTTGCAAATTCTGGTCTATTAATAGCATAATGAAGCGGTGTAAAGTTGATGATGGTTCTTGCATTGATATCTGCACCTTTGGCAATCAATAACTCTGCTACTTCCTGCTTTCCTTGTGCTACTGTCAAATGCAAAGGTGTTAGCTGTTCATCACTCCTAACATTCACCTTAGCACCTTTATCGATTAAAACTTGTGCTACTTCCTGAGTTAATTGACCATAAACATTATGCAGAGGTGTCAATTTATTATTATTTGTAGCATTAACATCTAGTCCTTTTTCAATCAACAAATTTGCTAGCGTTAATGAACTACCAACAAAGTGTAAAGATGTCTCTCCTTTAGAGTTTTTAGCTTTGACATCTGCTCCTTTAGCAATTAATAATTTTGCTAGTTCTTCATTACCAGCAGCAATAGCAGCGTGAAGCGGCAGAAAACTTTCTTCTCCTATCATACAAATTTCATTAGGATTTGCGCCGCTTTCTACAATCTGTTGAACTTCATCATATTGTTGAAACATTAGCGCTCGGCACAAAGAAGTTGATTCTGATGCTCCTAAAGATACTGTAGGCATAATTGTGATTGCAATTGCGGAAAGTGTAACTAAAGATGATAATAACTTCATGTAATTTGCAGCAAATCTACCTTATTTATTGACGAAATTATTGGTCGCTAGGATGTTGTCATAGCCAAATACAACACCTAAATGCAACATTACGGAATTTACGTCAAAATAATTGCAGTTAATCGCAGCAATAGCAAATACAGGGTATGGAAGAAAAGCCAAACTACCATATGTCTTCCGCAGAATTTCGTCAGTGGGGATATAAAACTATTGATTGGATAGCCGATTATTTAGAGAATGTAGAAAAACTGCCTGTACTATCTCAAGTTGAACCTGGAGATATTAGAGCAAAATTACCAAATTCTCCCCCGCAGCAAGGGGAATCTTTTGCAGAGATTTTCAAAGATATCGATGAAATTATCGTTCCAGGGTTAACAAATTGGCAATCGCCTAACTTCTTTGCTTTCTTTCCTACCGGGATTTCTGCACCTTCAATTTTAGGTGAATTACTCAGCGCTGGTTTGGGTGTACAAGGGATGTTATGGGCTACTTCTCCCGCTTGTACAGAGTTGGAAACCCATGTTCTTGATTGGCTAGTAGATATGCTGGAGTTACCCTTGCATTTCAAATCCAGTGAAACAGGGGGAGGAGTAATTCAAGATTCCGCCAGCAGTGCTAGTCTTGTGGCTTTGGTAGCGGCTAGAGAACAAACTACAGCAGATATTAGTAAACTGGTTGCTTACACCTCAACTCAGGCGCACTCTTCTATTGAGAAAGGATTTAAAATTGCGGGAATCAGCAGTGAGAATTTGCGTTTAATCGAGGTTGATGGAAATTACGCCATCTGTCCAGATGCACTACAGCAGTGTATTGAACAGGATATTGCGGCGGGGTTAACGCCTTTTTATTTAGCTGCTACTGTGGGTACAACTTCATCCAATGCAATTGATCCTTTACCTGAGTTAGGAGCGATCGCACAAAAATACAATATCTGGTTTCATGTTGATGGCGCAATGAGTGGTACAGCAGCGTTATGTCCTGAGTACCGCTGGATTCATCAAGGTTTAGAGTTAGCCGATAGCTATTGCTTTAACCCCCACAAATGGATGCTGACTAACTTTGACTGTACTTGTTTTTACGTGCGAGATAGAAGCAAGCTAACTCAGTCTCTCTCCATCGTACCGGAGTACCTCAAAAATCAAGCCAGTGAATCCGGTGCAGTAATTGACTACCGAGATTGGCAAATTCCTTTAGGTAGAAGATTCCGCAGCCTCAAACTCTGGTTTGTGATTCGCCATTACGGAATTGAAGGGTTACAGCATTATGTCCGTAAGCATATAGCCTTAGCCCAAGAGTTTGCAGAGTGGGTAAAATCAGATTCACGCTTTGAATTAGCTGTTAATCCACCATTAAATTTGGTATGTTTCCGCCACAAAGGAGGCGATCGCATCAACCAAACCATAGTCAACAGTCTCAATTCTTCCGGTAAAATCTACCTAATTTCCACCAAGCTTGACCAAAAAGTTACCTTAAGAATGTCGATTGGGCAAGCAACTACTGAAAAGTTAAACGTGCAACAAGCCTGGGAATTAATTTGCCAAATAGCTGATGCAAATTAACAGTACCAAATTGAAAAATTAATGCGACAAATTGTAGGGGCAAGGCAGTGCCCATTGGTGTCAACTTAACGTGAAACCCGCTTATAGCGGTTCCCAATCTGGTGAAGTACATTTCCAAAGCTAATAACCTTGTTCAACAAGATTTGGGTGTACCTCAGTAGGTTAGGAAACGCTATAGTTGCAAGGTTTCGCCCTCACCCCCAGCCCCTCTCCCACCAGGCTATGCATTACCCACATCTTTCTTTACAATCTTAAAACCCTTGTTCTATAAGCATCTTAGAGAATGAGAGTTTAGGCAGGCTTGACAAATTCGCGTGTATTCTTCTCGCTAAAAATGGGGTTTTATTGAGAATTAAGAACGCAAAAATCATGGTTCTAGAGACGAGAGTTAACACCCTTGAAATGTTAAGAAAGATGTTTATAATGGATAGCCCACCAGGAGAGGGGAGCAAGAGATTTAATTTCCCTTCCCCTGGGGGAGCAAGAGATTTAGTTCCCCTTCTCCCGGGGGAGAAGGGGTTAGGGGATGAGGGCGCGAGGTATTTGTACAACACGCGCCGTATATAGCTTTTAGCTTAAGTTGACACAGGTGGGCACTGCCTTGCCCTCTAGAATATATTGATGTACCGCCAAAATTATTTGATATTACTCCGGTAAATGGGGAACTTGCAACAAATCTAACCCTCGTTTAAAGATTTCATCAATGGGTAACATTTGACCATCAGTAGTCATAAATTTATGGTCTTTTGTTGCCCGAATAATCGAACCATCTTCTAAAGCATATTCATAAACCTCTTGTTTACCGCGATTATGCCACTGCGCTATCGGTTGAGTATAAACATTACCATTAGCATCAACACTATAAACCCTGCATTCCAGGCATTTTTCGACAATTTCACCAATAGGAATCAAGCCATATTCTACCGTCAAAACTTCTGTATCGTAGCTTAAGCAATATTCGGCAAACTTTAACATATCGTCAAACAATTTCTCAGCTACTTGCTTTTTCACCCCGTTTTTAGTAGCACCATCAATAAACTTTTCTTGCTGCTTTTGCATCTCGGAAACTTTCTTTTTACCCATAGCGCGCCGCAGCAAGTCGGCTTGTCCTAGGGAATATCCAGCCATATCTTGAGCAATTTTCATAATTTGCTCTTGATAGACCATAATGCCATAGGTTTCATTTAATATCGGTTCTAAAATCACACTTTCATAATCAATCGCTTCTCGTCCGTGTTTACGGTTAATAAACTTGGGAATTAGCCCTGCATCTAATGGGCCGGGTCGATACAGTGCCAAAATAGAAGAAATATCCTCAATATTAGAAGGCTTTAAATCTCGTACTATCTGTTTCATCCCAGAGGATTCTAACTGAAATACTCCTTCTAATTCTCCAGCTTCTAATAATTCATAAGCCTTTTGTACATCTTTAGGCAAAGTACTATGCTCACCTTTAGCTAATATTCTTTGAGCTTTTCTTTCTTGGCCTGTAATTTCATCTGGATCAACACGATAACCTTTAGTTTCTTCAATCAAATCCAAAGTTTTTTGGATTAGAGTTAAGTTCCGCAAACCCAAGAAGTCCATTTTTAACAAACCCATTGATTCCAGGTCTTCCATGAAATACTGGGTAATGACGGAACCGTCGTTATTTCTTTGTAGCGGCACAATTTCATCAAGCGGATCGGCAGAAATTACCACACCTGCTGCGTGAACACCAAAGGTTTTGTTAGTACCTTCAATTCGCATCGCCATGTCAATCCAGTGGCGAACTTGCTCATCATTATCGTATCTGGCTTTAAATTCTGGTTCTGGGGTGTCATCAGAAATCATCACTTTTAACTTAGTTGGTTTCCCCCGCACCACAGGAATTAATTTTGCCATTTTATCTGCTTCTCCGTAGGGTATATTTAATACCCTGGCAACATCCTTTAATACAGCTTTGGAAGTTAAACGGTTAAAGGTAATAATTTGAGCAACTTTATCAGCGCCATATTTCTCAGTGACATATTCAATAACTTTATCTCTTTGTTCAATGCAGAAATCCGTATCAATATCAGGCATGGATTTCCGTTCGGGATTCAAGAAACGCTCAAATAGTAGCCCATGATGTACGGGGTCAATGTTAGTAATTCGCATCGCATAAGCAACTAATGAACCTGCAGCAGAACCCCGTCCAGGCCCAACTGGAATATTATTATCTCTAGCAAATTTAATATAATCCCAAACAACTAAAAAGTATTTGGAAAATCCCATTTGTTGAATCATTTTGAGTTCGTATTCCAACCTTTCTTTATAGGTTGAATCGACTTCGTTGCGGGATTTGCGATTTAATCTTTCTAAAAGTCCGTTCCATGCAACTTCTTCAGCATAAGTATCAGCAGTATGACCAGAAGGAATCGGTGGAGTGGGAATTTGCGGCTCACCCATAATCTGGTATGGCTCAACTTTATCTGCTACTTCTTCAGTCGTCGCCACAGCTTCGGCAATTACATCATCTGGTAAATGGTCACGAAATAGCAGATGCATTTCTTCAGCAGATTTGAGATATTCTGTGCCGCTATAACGCATCCGATTTTCTTCAATTATCAGCTTACCTGTTTGAATACATAGCAAAGCGTCGTGTGCTTCTACGTCATAACAGGAAATGAAATGAGAGTCATTTGTAGCAACAAATTTGATGCCTAATTCCCGAGCAATTTTAATAATTTCTACATTAACAATTCTGTCTTCCTGGGAACCGTGGTCTTGAATTTCTAAATAATAGTCATCACCAAATACATCTTTATACCATTGAGCAACTTTACGGGCTGCATCTGGTCTACCACTCATAATTGCTTGGGGAACTTCTCCGCCCAAACAAGCACTAGTAACAATCAAACCTTCATGATATTCTTTTAATAATTCTTTGTTGATGCAAGGGCGAGAAAAAATGCCTTTTCCTTGTACACCTTTGAGGTGAGAAATAGTAGTTAATTTGACTAAATTTTTGTAACCTTTGGTGTTTTTAGCTAAGACAACTTGATGATAACGGGGGCGGCGTTCTTGCTTTTCAATATCGCCATTAATGATATACATTTCGTTGCCAAGAATGGGTTTAATATTCTTGCTACGACAGATTTTGATCAATTCCACCGCGCCATACATCACACCATGATCGGTGAGGGCGATCGCTTTCATCCCCAGGGCGATCGCGCGATCAACCAACTCTGGCAGCTGACTGGCACCATCAAGCAAGCTATAGTCACTGTGAATATGCAAAGGGACAAAGGACATATCAGTCTCCAACCACAAGCCAACAATATCTCCCAGGAAAGAAAAAATACCCCCTGGAGTAGGATTCACTAAAGAAAGCAATGGGATCTTAGATTAACGCGTTTGCAGAATTTTCACTTCCGCAAGTGATGTTTAAATAGTTACAGCAGTAGAGTTACCCCAAATTAAGCAATGACTGAACCAGAGAGTATTACTTCTCTAGAGACCAAAACCCGTCCTTGGTGGCTGCGTATCCCTCTGACATTGCAAATTGTCGTCGCCCTAGCGCTTGCTGTCGGCTTAGGAATTGCCCTAGGTGCGGGGAATCCCAGCCCCAGTAATGCTACTTTGATTACTAACTTAGCAATTCCTGCAGAATTGGTGCTGAAGGCTTTACGCGCCCTAGCTACACCCCTAATTTTGGTAGCAGTGCTGCATACCTTCATGACTACAAATATCCCCGGAACAGCAGGTAGACGGCTAGCAGTACTACTGTTAACTAACACTACCGCAGCAATTTTAATCGGTTTGCTAGTAGCTAACGTCTTGCACCCTGGGAGTTGGGGAAATATAACAGCCCCCACCGAAGCACAAGCACCTACTGCAAGTCTCGATCCTTGGGGTTTATTTAAAGATGCTGTCCCCGATGCTATCCTCAAGCCACTAGTCGATAATAACGTTATCCAACTAATTGTGATTGCCCTTTCCTTTGGAATTGTGCTGCGGGCATTAAAATCAGAACAAATCGTGGAAGGTAAAGCAGCATACCAACCGATTGAAGATGTCATCGGTATTTTATTTGAGGCGGTAATCCGGATTCTCAATTGGGTAATAGCCTTAATTCCCTTGGCTGTGTTTGGAATTGTGGCTAAAACTGTTGCCGAAAAAGGTTTTGCGCCCTTCCAATCTTTAGCAGCCTTTATCGTCGCCGTACTAGTCGCCTTGTTTTTACAAGCTTGCTACTATCTCACTAGAGTACAAATTGGCTCTTGGGTCAACCCGATCGCATTTCTCAAGGGTGGTTCTGATGCATTTTTGACAGCTTTTTCCACCTCTTCCTCAACGGTGACAATGCCCATCACCTTTGAAGTGTTGCAAACTAAAATCGGTTTAAGAGAATCTTCCGCTTCTTTAGGCGCATTAGTAGGCGCAAACTTTAATAATGACGGTACTGCCCTATATGAAGCGATGTCTGCATTATATATTTCCCAAATATTGGGTCAACATTTAGGTTTAGGACAGCAGTTAATAGTTGTCTTAACATCGATTTTTGCATCCGTCGGCGCTGCAGGTATTCCTAATGCCGGACTTGTAACGATGACCTTGGTATTTACTTCCGTTGGCTTACCGACCCAGTATATAGCTTTGTTAGTTACAGTCGATTGGTTTTTGGATCGCTGTCGGACAGCCCTCAATGTCATGGGCGATATGACTGTCAGTGCTTTACTAGACGGCAAAAAGCCTCGCCACTTAGACGAGGCTTAGTTTCAACTGTAGCGCTGAGTGCTGAGTTTTTCTACCTTACCCTCTTGATTTGCAATTCCTAATTCCTAGTACCCAGTCACCAGTCCCCAGTCCCTTTTAATGCTGTTGCGGGCCCTTAGCATCACACTCTTTATTCCAGCATCTTTCTAGAAGCTGAATTCGCCAGATAGCGGCGAAGATATAAGGATTCCATATTAATTTAGTGTGGTTACAAAATAAAGGCTGATTGAGATAATGCCAAAGTGGAAATTTAATCTTGTTAAACTTAGGAGCCATAGGAGGAGTTACTATACAAGCGTGCTAGCAGTATAGTTAAAGATTAAACAATCTGCACGCGATCGTCCTGGTGACAATTGCGGAAAATCACCAGTTTTTATGGCTAAAGTTATATTAATGGCTTTTAAGGAAAAAATTGCTTGAGAAAGCTGATTTTGGCGGCAATTATCTCCTGGCAGTCATTTACAAGATTACTGATAGTTATTCCACGGTAAATAACAACACCTGAGCAAACATCTTTCTAGGGATAGATTTCGGCGTTTTGCTTCTTCTCCAAATCTTTTATATTTACTGAAGAATCTGTTACATTCTTTTTTTTTATTAACATTATTTTAAAGATTAGATTTTATAAACACGTAATAATACTTAGGGCATTGGGCATTGGGCATTGGGCATTGGGCATTGGGCATTGGGCATTGGGCATTGGGCATTGGGCATTGGGCATTGGGTAATTGGTAATTGGTAATTGGTAATTGGTAATTGGTAATTGCTGTTTTTCCCTCATCTTCCTCATCTCCTAATCCCCATTACCCCTTATCCCCAGAGGGGGCCCCGAGTTCCCCAGTCCCCAGTCCCTAATCCCCAGTCCCTAATCCCCATTACCCCTTATCCCCAGAGGGGGCCCCGAGTTCCCCAATCCCCTCATCTTCCTTTTATGGGGCTAATGGGATAAATTACTGTGATTTTTTAGTCTTATTGCTAAGAAATCAAAATTCCATGAGAGGAGTGAATAATGGCTGATATGAAACGCCGGCACTTTTTGCAATTTGCTGGGTCTGCTTTAGCAACCTTGGGTTTAAGCCAGTGGGATATCATGCAGCAAGGAGAACGCTATCAACAAGTCCTAGCCCAAAGTACAAAGCGGAAACTCGCACTGTTAGTAGGAATTAATGAGTATAAGGGTATACCAGAACTCTATGGTTGTGTGAATGATGTGCAGTTGCAACGCGAATTATTAATTCACCGCTTTGGCTTTAACCCTCAAGATATTTTAACTTTGACCGACCAAAAAGCCACCCGGAAAGGGATGCTAACAGCATTTGAAGAACATTTAATTAAGCAAGCCAAGCCTGGGGATGTGGTGGTATTTCATTTTTCGGGACATGGTTCGCGGGTACGCGATCGCGATCGCGACACGGAAGATGGACTCAACAGCACTTTGGTTCCGATTGATGGGAATTTACCACCAGGCTATCCCCAGCAAGGAGGCCAGGTGCAGCACATTATGGGGCATACATTGTTTTTGCTAATGTCTGCATTGAAAACAGAAAATGTAACTGTAGTATTGGATAGCTGTCATGCGGGTGGTGCAAAGCGGGGGAATTTTCGGGTGCGTTCCATTGATGGTGGTGAAAAACTCTTACCAAGTACGGCGGAACTGGAATATCAACGCCGATTGTTAGGAAAACTGGGACTGTCACCACAAAAATTTATCGAACTGAGGAGAAAAGGCGTTGCTAAAGGCGTAGTCATCGCCAGCGCTAAACGCGATCAATATGCGGCTGATGCTTCTTTTGATGATTTTAACGCTGGGGCTTTTACTTATTTATTTACTCAGTACCTTTGGCAACAACCAGGGGATGAAGCGATTAATCGTGCGATCGCTAATATTAGCCGCAGTACAACTATCTTCGCTAGGCAATCAGGCAATTTTCAAGAACCAGAATTAGAATCTAACTTTAGCAAAGAAAATACTCGCGCACCTATTTACTTTACGCGCACACCTGCTGTCTCCGCTGAGGCGGTAGTCACTCAAGTCAATGGTGAGCAGGTAAAATTGTGGCTGGGTGGGCTAGATTCCGAAAGCCTGGAAGCATTTAAACAAGATGCGATTTTCACAGTTTTGGATAATAAAGGTAGCGATCGCGGATTAATTCAGTTACAGTCTCGTCAAGGATTAACAGGACAAGGTAAACTCCTAAAAGCTGCCCAAAAAAAGCAACCACTCCAACCAGGCGCACTCTTACAAGAACGGATTCGCAGTATTCCTAGTGATTTAACTTTAAAAATTGGGCTAGATGACTCTTTAGGAAATAACATTCAACAAGCTAAACAAGCATTACAGGCGATTCCCCGCATTGCAGCCAAAACTTTGGGAAGACAAGAGGTGCAATATATTTTTGGTCGCATGACTGAAGCCAAATCTCAGGAATTACAAAAAAGTCGCCTCTCAAATTTACCTGTGGTGGGTAGTTTTGGTTTGTTTTTACCAGGAATGACGCAAATTATTGCTAGTTCTTTTGGTACAAGTAACGAAACGGTGAGTGCTGCTGTTACGCGCTTACAGCCTAAACTCAAGTCCTTACTCGCAGCGCGGATTGTCAAGCAAATGCTGGGCAATACTAATTCATCGCGAATTAATGTGACTGCGACGATGAATGTTGTCGGTAGTCAAGAAATACTGGGGGAAACCTTCCCTATTCGTGGAGTTCAAAAAGTAGATTTGGGGACATCCAGCCAAACTACTAACTCAGGTTTGCAAAAGTTACCTCTGGGTACAAAAATTGCTTTTCAAATTCAAAATAACGAATCGCAACCTCTATATATAAGTATTTTGGTAATTGATGCCCAAGGCGAAATGGCGATTATCTTTCCTAATAATTGGTCAGCTGCAGAAGATGCTGCTTTGGTAGAAGGTAAACAAAAGTTAGTCATTCCTTCTGCTGGCGATACCTTCAAACTGGTGATTGGCGAACCTTTAGGAGTATCAGAAGCTTTAATTGTTGCTAGCACTACACCACTGCGAAATTCTCTCAAAGCCTTAAAAGAAATTGCCAAATCTCGCGGAGTCGAAAATACGCGTGCGCCCATAGCTGTAACTAATGAATTATTAGATGTAACAAATAGTTTACTTAATGACCTAGATGCCGGGACTCGGGGCGCGATTAATGTTGAAGGGATTCAACTCCCTAACGGTGTACGGGGGATTGATACTAAGAAATTAGCAGCAATGGCGATCGCATTTGAAGTGGTTGGTACAGCAAACAGCTGATCTCGCTACACTTTCATTGTACTATTTAAGACAAGGGGCAGTTTAACGCTTACCCCTTGCGCGCCATAACTTTCAGCTTGTTACCTGTTATCTATCCGCTTTATATCAATATGTAACTGATGAACACATCTATAAAATTTTGTCAATAAAATTACTAATATTTCTGAATCCAAAGTTGCACTCTTGACTTTGGAGGATGAACTAAACTAGTTATTTGTAGTCTTGTACAAATTGGTTGATTAACTGTTTTATGGTGACTAGACTTTCAACAACACCAACTATAGCTCCTGAACGGTCTAATCAAGTTACCCGCAAGCATTATCCAAATTACAAAGTAATCGTTTTGAACGATGATTTTAATACATTTCAGCACGTGGCGGAGTGTTTGATGAAATATATTCCGGGAATGAGCAGCGATCAAGCGTGGGACTTGACCAACCAAATCCATTTTGAGGGTCAAGCGATCGTTTGGGTAGGGCCCCAAGAACCAGCGGAACTCTATCACCAACAACTACGGCGGGCGGGTTTAACAATGGCTCCTCTAGAGGCAGCTTAACTAGAATGGGCAAACCCAATGATGGTAGACTCGTCTGGAATCACTCAACCCACATAGATGGCCTCATCCCCATATTAGAACGTCTGTGTCAGCAGCCAGGAATTCAAACTGTTACCCCAGGCGTAATTGGGCGAGTTAGAGGTCATGCTCCTAAATTACAGCTGCGTATATCCGTACCCATCCGTGGGGGTTATAAAGTCATTGCCCGTCAAGGAAAAACTGTACAGGAGGTATTTATCTTGACGACTTTAGATCAAGATAGCCTCTTAGAAGCGATCGCGATCGCCATGAAAATTTAACAATCACTGTAGTCAATAGTCCATAGTTAATTGACTATGCACTGTTGGCTCTCAACTATTCTTCTACTTGATGTACCGCAAATCTATGAAGTGGCAAACTGAGAATACAAGAAAATGTTAAGAAATATGACAAAGCTGTAGTAATTTTTAAAGTCATCAGCATGGGTTCCCAGCTAGGTACCATGATTTTTTCAACGCCAAAAGCAATACAGTAAACTAGCCAGTAAGAGAAGCTCATTCTCAAGAGAATCTGCTCTGTTTCTTCCATTTCATCTTTGTGCTGTTTGCCATCCCAAAGTAACAATAGACCCGCAATACAAGCAACAAAGGACACAGCAACAATAAACTCGTGACAAAATATATTTACCGAATGCATTTGTCTTGATCCCAATCTTTCTAATTGAGATTCAGTCTAAAGGAATAGTCCTTAGGGTTGCACACAATAGTTACAAACTGCAATAGAAAACTCGCCATAGTTTGGGTATTTGTAAAATTACTTAATAAAGTTTTATTCGGTTCAAGTCAACTTCAATCCAATACTGTTCAGTTAAGGATAAATGTAGGTTGGGTTGAACGAAGTGAAACCCACAAAAGCGCCAAAAATGTTGGGTTTCGTTCCTCAAACGCCACTTGCTTTAAGCCGGGAAAACCGTCCAACGCAGTGGCTCCCCAACCTCACAGTTTAAGGTTTTTGACGCTAAATGAACCTGATTGAACTTCAATCTATAGCGCTCTTAAATGAGTTATAAAACTAGTCTAGATAGAAAACAGAGAACAAAGAACATTTGAGAAATTTGCTTTGTTTTTATACAAATAACTTTTGACTGTTATCGATTACTTTAGTAGCCAAGGATCTATCCACCTTGTGCTGTATTTATCTTATGCATTGCCAAAATACTCGTATTTGCTAAATTCGCCTCTGCATAACTTTGGAGATTTATTTGTATTAATACCTATATACTTTATAATACATAAGCAATCCTTAATAAATGGCAGTCTTTGAGTCAGTAATTATATGCCGAAAAAATATGTAGCCAACGCCTTTTTGAAAATAGAAGATGGCCATTTATATGGAATTTTTGCTTGGAGTCAGCGGCAAGCAGAACTGATAGCTGCACAGTCTTGGTTAACAACACTCGAAATCTTTGTTCATGAACATTCTTTAGCGGCAGCCTATAAAATTTTTCAAGAAGTAAAAGCAAAGCAAATTTCTGAGAAAGTGATTCAGGAACTAACACAATATCAGCCAATAATTACAGAATCTATCGTATCTTTAGCAGATAGCAAAATCACTATTTTTGGTAAAGGATTTCGGAGCTTTATCGAGAATGAAATGAAATTTGAACTTGGCTTATTAAGTCAAGAAACTTATCAAGTCCTCTCACAATTCTTTTCTATAGTTAACTTAGAGCATGATTTAGCATCTATCGACACCATAGAAGACTTTCGTCAAGTAGTAGAGAAATTAGAAAGTATTGGTTTTCTATCTCCAGCCACAGGTTCAATAAATTGGGGAGACTTATCTAAAACTGTGCCTATTTGTCAAGCATTTGGATTAACAAGAGGCACTCCCGTCGATAGATATTATCTCAGTAATTTTATTACAGAAATTAAACCGGAAATAGTTGGCAATATTCTAGAAGTAGGAGGAACCCCTAAAGATAAAGATTTTTATCAAGTCAATCCAGGTAGTTCTTATCGAATTATGAATATAGAATCTGGCCCAGGAGTTGATATAGTAGGGGATGTTCACGATGTCTCACTGATAGAGCCTAACTCTTTAGATTCAGTAATTATTTTTAATGTCTTAGAGCATTGTTATGCGCCTTGGATAGCGGTTGAAAATATCCATACTTGGCTAAAGCCAGACGGAAAATGTTTCGCTATGGTGCCAAGTGCGATTAGAGTTCATGCAACTCCTGTTGATTATTGGCGACCTTTACCTGATGCTTTTGCCTGGATATTTAGAAACTATTCTCAGCAAAAGTTATATGTTTACGGTAATCCGATAACTGTAATAGCTAGTTATCATGGAATTGCTGTAGAAGAATTAACTTCTGATCAACTCGATGCTTTTCATCCCGACTATCCAGTTGCAACTTGCATCATGGCAGAAAAATAAGGCTAGATATTTAGCAAAATAGTGTAATTATTACCCAATAATTACATCTCCTGTCAGAATAGATAATTGATGCGTGAAACAGGTACAACAATAACGTCTAATGAGTAGTATAATTTTTGACATTTCACCGCAAATATCTGTACTTTTATGTACATACAATCGCGAGCAATATTTAAGCAACTGTATTAATAGTGTTATTAACCAAACTTTTAAAGATTGGGAACTAGTAATAGTTGATGATGGTAGCCAAGATAATACGTTTGCCATAGTTAATCCCTATCTGCAAGAGTTTAGAAATATTCGTTATTTAAAACATCAAAATAGGAAACTTGGTTATGCTAAAAATGCTGGCATTCAAGCATCTTTTGGTAGATATATAACTTTTATTGATAGTGACGATGCCTACAAACCCAACCATCTAGAGTCCCGCATAGGTTATATGCAAACCCATCCAGAAATTGACTTAATTGAAGGAGGTTTTGATTCTGAAGAAGAGATTTGGGTAGCAGATTATTACCAGCCAGGGAAAACCATTAATTTAAGAGAATGCGTTTTGGGGCCGACCTTCTTTGGTAAGAGACAGGTATTTTTTGAATTAAAGGGATTTAATAATATTCCCTATGGAGAAGATACAGATTTTTGGCAGCGTGCGGAGACAATATTTAAAACTCAAAAAATCACCGAACCACAAACCTATATCTATACAAGAGCCGAAACTAGTATTACCAAGACTTTTGTAGAGAAAATTTCCGCGGCTGGTTAAATACTTGAGATGAACATAATTATTTTTTTGTCACCAATCAAAATATTTTTCCGCAATTTAATTGCTTATCCTCGGAAGTTTATAACTCTGGTAATTAGCTTGAGTTTATGCTTGATATTTTTGTCTAGTTGCCAGCAAGTAGTCAAGAAAAACAATGATGTCATCCATCTAACTTTGTGGCAAGGAATCAATCCACCTGTGAATCGGGATGTATTTCAAAAACTGGTAGATAAATTTAATCAGACTCATTCCCACATCCAGATAGAATCTATCTTTGCAGGTGCCTTAGACCAACAATTACCGAAAGTTTTAGCAGCAGTTGTGGGCAATGCACCTCCAGATATTTTGTCATTTTATCCACAAATTACAGGTCAATTAGTAGAGCTAGGCGCGGTTCGACCTTTAGAAGATTGGCTAGACAAATTGTCGATGAAATCGGAAGTTATACCCAACTCTCTGAATGAATTAAAATTAGACGGACACTTGTGGTCTGTGCCGCTTTACACCAGCAATATGGGGATTTTTTACCGACCGAAGCTGTTTCAAGCTGCGGGAATCACAGAAATGCCTAAAACTTGGAAAGAATTACGAGAAGCTGCCAAAAAATTAACTATAGACAGTAATGGCGACAACCGACCAGAACAGTATGGAATGGTACTACCTCTGGGAAAAGGAGAATGGACAGTTTTTAGTTGGTTTCCCTTTTTATTGAGTGCTGGGGGTGAAGTAGTTACTAATAACCAACCAAATTTAATGAATCCCGGTGCTGTTACTGCTTTAAAATTTTGGGAAGACCTCTTAAAAGATGGTTCAGCAACTCTTTCTGCACCAGAACGGGGTTATGAAGAGGATGCTTTTATTGCGGGTCGTGTGGCGATGCAAATTACAGGCCCCTGGACTTACATTACCAAGTCTGATGTTGATTATGGTGTCTTTCCCATACCTGCAAATACCAGCCAAGCTACGGTTATAGGTGGGGGAAATCTTTATGTGATGAAAACTACACCAGCTAGAGAGAAAGCCGCAATGGAATTTTTAGCCTATGTTTTAAGTGAAGAATTCCAAACAGAATGGAGTATTGGCACAGGTTTTTTACCTGTAAATATCAAATCTGCTGAAAGTGCAGCGTATCAACAATATCTCAACCAAAAGCCTTGGTTAAAAGTCTTTATGGAACAAATGCCTGTAGCTAATGCGCGACCAACTATTGCTGGCTATAGTCGTTTATCTGATAGTCTTGGGAGAGCGATTGAGTCTACGCTAATGGGTAAGTCTACAGCAGAAAACGCTCTGAAATTAGCACAAGAGCGTTTAGAACTCATTTGGGATAATAACAAAGATAGATAGTTGGGTATTGGGCATTGGGTGTTTGTGAGAGGGAAAAAGACACAATTTTAAATTGTATGTCTCCCACCCTGCAGGTTCGTCGTTAGGCGTTCTCGTTAGCATAGCGTCTCCGCAGGAGAAGAGTAGCCGCTGCGCTTCTACATTGCTTTCATCCCCAGTTCCTAGTCCCTAGTCCCTAGTCCCTAGTCCCTAGTCCCTAGTCCCAGCCTATCTAAAATAAAAGCATACTCAAAAGCCAGTTCGCGCAAACTTTCATAGCGTCCAGATGCGCCGCTATGTCCTGCACCCATATTAGTTTTTAACAGCAGAATATTGTTATCGGTTTTGAGTTCTCTGAGTTTGGCTGTCCACTTCGCTGGTTCCCAATATTTGACACGAGAATCATTTAAGCCAGCAGTAATTAACATATCTGGGTAATCTTTCGCCTCAACATTGTCGTAGGGCGAATAGGATTTCATGTAGTCGTAATAAACTGGATCGTTGGGATTACCCCATTCTTCCCATTCCATTGCAGAGAGGGGTAATGAAGTATCTAAGATTGTAGTGACAATATCGACAAAGGGGACATGGGCGACTACTGCTTTGAAGAGTTCGGGACGCAGATTCATAACTGCGCCCATTAATAAACCGCCTGCACTACCGCCTGTAATGACTAGGCGATCGCTCGCTGTCCATTTTTGATTAATTAAATATTCCGTACAGGCGATAAAATCTGTAAAGGTGTTTTTTTTCTGTAAAAATTTGCCATCTTCATACCATTTTCGTCCCATTTCTTCCCCACCACGAATATGGGCAATGGCAAACACGACTCCTCTGTCTAGCAATGTTAGGCGATTTGAGGAAAATGTGGCTGGGTAAGAAGAACCGTAAGCGCCGTAACCTGTAAGTAATAAAGGATTTTGGCTATCTTTTTTAATTCCCTGTTTGTAAACAATCGAGATGGGAATTTTTGTTCCATCTTCGGCGGTAGCCATTAGCCACTCGCTTTGATATTGAGTTCTGTCGTAACCACCAAGTACTTCTGTTTCTTTTTTTAACTCCCGCTGCTGTGTTTCCATGTTGTAATCGAACACAGATTGCGGTGTAATAAATGAAGTGTAATGAAAACGCAAAATTGTAGTATTAAACTCTGGGTTATTGCCTTCATAAAATTCATAGGTAGGCTCAGGAAAAGTGATATTACTTTCCTCACCTGTAGATAGGTTTTGTACTCGCGCAGTTTCTAACCCACCTTTACGTTCATAAATGACTAAATGATTTGCAAATAAACTAATTCCTGTTAACAAAACATCTTCCTGGTGGGGAATTACCGTTTGCCAATTGACTTTACTGGGCGAAGCTACTAAGGTTTTTACTAATTTAAAGTTAGTAGCCGCATCATTAGTCACAATGTAAAAGTAATCGCTATGATGGTCAACATCATATTCCATCCCTGTAGTCCGGGGGTGAATTAATTGCCAATTCCCCTGAGGATGATTTGCATCTAAATAATGCACTTCTGTAGTGATGCTGCTTCTTAAGCTCATCAAAATATATGCTTGACTACGGGTTTTATCCACATATAAATGATAAAGCTCATCAGCTTCCTCATAGATGAGAACATCTGCATCAGTATCAGTACCTAAAGTATGGCGAAATAGTTGATAGGGACGATTGGCATCATCAATTTTGGTATAAAATACTGTTTGATTATCGTTTGCCCAAGCAAAAGAAAAATAGGTATCCGGAATAGTTTCTGGTAATAATTGATTGGTGGTTAAGTCGAGGAAAAATAAAGTATATTGCTCAGATCCACTAGTATCAACAGAGTAAGCTAGAATTTGATGATTAGGGCTAATATCAAATACACCTAAACTAAAGAATTCGTGTCCTTTAGCTAGTTCGTTTTCATCTAAAAGTATTTCTTCTGGCGCTGATAAATTATCTTTTTTACGACAATAAATTGGATAATCTTTACCTTCTTCAGTGCGTAAATAATAGTAGTAATTATCTTTACGATAAGGCACAGATAAGTCAGTTTCTTTAATCCGTGCCAACATTTCATTGTAGAGCTTGGTTTGCAGCGATTCTGTGTGTTGCATCATCGCTGCTGTATAAGCATTTTCTGCTTCTAAATAAGCTATGACTTGGGGGTTATCAACATCACGTAACCAAAAGTAGTTATCGATGCGGCGATCGCCATGTAACTCTAAAACTTCTGGGTGTTTGTCAGCAACTGGTGGTTTAGTAAGATTTTGTAAAAAATTATTATGAGACATTAAAATTATGCTGATAAATCACAAATAAGCAGCATTTAGCTGCCTAATAACCTTAGGATGAACTAGGAATAACATTCTTGTGGTTTTGTTTTCTTTTTAAAGTACACAAGCCAATTGCGGGAATAAAGCCCAGAATGAATGCTGTAAATCCTTGCCCATTCCAATACAATATCGAAGTCCGGTAGGCTTCGGGAATAAAATTTTGCAATAAAGAAAGCAACCAAATTAAAGTACTGATGAAGAAGAAGGCAACTGCAGGCAAAAAATTCCACCACCAAGCGTTGATTGTGTAACGTCGTAACACCAACCATTGGCAAAGTCCTAGCCAAACACCGGAAATAATATAGGAAATGGTAGACAAGAACCCCAAAATTACTACCGCCTCAGGAGGTAAAGTTTCGTTAAAAGATGCAGCAATCGATGATATATAGTTAATCCAAGCTGTAGCAACGCTACTGGATAACAGCCAACCGATGCTAGTAGCTAGCATCCACCACCAACCAGATACATATTGCCGTATTACTAAGGCTTGATCGGCAGCGAAAATTAAGGCAAAGACAACGCTGCTGAGGTAGTTAGCGAAGTTCATCCACATTTGAGAATCTGAAAAAAAAGCAGGAGAAACACTATCTAGCAGCTTTTCTAAAGCTATACTGGCAAGGCCACCTACAACCCATCCCACACAGGTCATGAAGGTAAATTTGATCAAGAAATTTCTGGCTTGAGAACGTGGGATCAAAAACTTTCCGGGTTTGGCAACATTCTGAGTTGATGTCACAGGAGAAGAAGTGTTGGAATTAGCTTGCATATGAAGTTAAGTTAAGCAGAAACGAGAGTGAGACCAGCCTCCTGAAAAAGCGTGATCTCAGAATGATAAGCTAAACAGTGGCATAAAAAAGTGACTTAGGATGAAGTGTTAAATGGGTGTTTCCTCAACAGCTCCTAGACTCCTCATGGCAGCTCGTGGTGAAGTAGTAGACCGTCCTCCAGTATGGATGATGCGACAAGCGGGAAGGTACATGAAAGCTTATCGCGATTTAAGGGAGAAGTATCCTTCTTTCCGCGATCGCTCAGAAATTCCCGAAGTAGCGATTGAGGTTTCCCTACAGCCTTGGAGAGCCTTTCAACCAGACGGGGTGATTTTATTCTCCGACATTGTAACGCCATTGCCTGGTTTAGGCATTGACATGGACATTGCGGAAGGTAAAGGGCCAATTATTCACTCGCCCATTCGCACTCAAGAACAAGTAGATAACCTGCGTCCCTTTGAACCCGAAGCATCCCTGCCGTTTATAAAAACCATATTGCAGGCGTTGCGTCAAGAGGTAGGGAATCAATCAACGGTATTAGGCTTTGTCGGTGCGCCGTGGACATTGGCTGCTTATGCAGTAGAAGGAAAAGGTTCTAAAACCTATTCCATCATCAAGAATATGGCGTTTTCTGACCCGACAATTCTGCATCAATTTTTAGCGAAATTAGCAGATGCGATCGCAGTTTACGCACGCTACCAAATTGACTGTGGTGCTCAAGTTGTCCAAATGTTTGACTCCTGGGCAGGTCAATTGAGTCCTCAAGATTATGACACCTTTGCTTTGCCATATCAGCGACGGGTTTTTGAGCAAGTCAAGCAAACCCACCCCGACACACCCTTAATTTTGTTGGTTAGCGGTAGTGCAGGCGTGCTGGAAAGAATGGCACAATCTGGTGCAGATGTTGTGACTGTAGACTGGGCAGTAGACATGGCAGATGCAAGGGCCAGATTAGGCAAGCACGTGAAAGTTCAGGGAAATCTTGACCCTGGTGTATTATTTGGTTCCAAACAGTTTATTCGCGATCGCATCCTCGATACTGTTCGCAAAGCTGGTAACTGGGGCCATATTCTCAACCTCGGTCATGGCGTACTACCAGAAACTCCAGAAGAAAATGTTGCTTTCTTCTTTGAAACAGCAAAGCAACTTAATGCACTAGTGTAGGCAATTGTCAATCTGTTGTACATTTTTCTTCTTCGTGTTTTAGTGTCTCTGTGGTGAAAAAATCATTTTTAACCACCAAGACACCAAGACACGAAGAAAATTTATATTCTGATGTTGAGGCTACATTGGGAACTAAAAATTCATTCCACGCAACTAAATAAATTAAATAAATAAATAAATAAATAAATAAAACTTAAAACTCTCTATGAGTCAGAAACGGATTTTAGTGACTGGTGCAAGTGGCTGTATAGGTCACTACATAAGTGAAGCCTTAATTCAAGAAACAGATTACGAACTGTATCTCCTAGTTAGAAACCCCAGTAAACTCCAAGTCAACACTCAGGCGCGTCCAGGTATCACCGTATTACAAGGTGATATGCAAGAAATTGGCAAGTTCGCTGACTTACTCTCAACAATTGATGTGGCGGTGCTAACAGCAACGGCTTGGGGTGGAGACCAAACATTTAATATTAATGTTAATAAAACTCTAGAATTGCTGAAGCTGCTAGACCCAGAAAAATGCGAACAAGTAATTTACTTTTCTACCGCTAGCGTTTTAAGTCGTCACAATCAACCACTCAAAGAAGCCGGGGAAATAGGCACAGATTACGTCAGTTCTAAGTATCACTGTTTACAGGAACTACCAAAACTTGCGATCGCACCGAAAATTACTACAGTTTTTCCGACTTTGGTTTTGGGTGGTGATGCTAATAAACCCTATTCTCATTTAACAGCCGGGATTCCTGAAGTTACAAAATATGTCAATTTAATTCGATTTTTGCAAACCGATGGTAGTTTCCACTTTATCCACGGCAAAGACATTGCTACCACAGTCAAATATTTAATAGAAAATCCCTCTACTGGAAATGAACTCCGCAAGTTAGTTTTAGGTCAAGAGAAATTAACTGTTAACCAAGCCGTAGAACAACTCTGCGCCTATCTAGGTAAGAAGATTTATTTTCGCATTCCGCTATCTTTATCATTGGCAAATGTAATTATTGCCGTCTTCCGCATTCAGATGGCTGCTTGGGATAGATTCTGTATGAACTATCGCCATTTTACCTACGAAAACGCTATCAATCCCGACAGTTTTGGTTTACCAAATTACTGTGCAACTATGAGTGATGTCTTGAAAATTAGTGGTGTGAAAAGACATTAGAGAATGGATAGTTGCTGGGAATATTATCAAGCATAGGTCGAGGAAATGGTCGGTTGCATTCACCATCAACAAAGCTTTTATCTCAGGTATTTAAGGGCTATAAGACTTATACAGCAAGTACTTTAGCAAATTCATCTTCTCCTAAAATGTTAGAGATAATACTGCCCCTCGACCTAACTCAACACCTATTTAATATTTACTTGATAAATAGCCTTTAATTTTGAATTTTTGATAATTATATCAACTTTGGAGTCTTTTTTAGGGAAATATGAATACAGACATTAAATAATTAATATTTTTTTATGAAATTAAATTTCCCTTCATCCAGCAACACAGAACAATCACTTAACTCCGATAGCATTGATAATTTATCAACTAATGTCAGCTATGCAGCCGCTGTAAATTTACTAGGACAAAAAGCATTGTCAGGAATTGACTTGTCCTACTTATTCCAAGATACAGTCGCTTTAGTATCTCAAATATTAAATATTAAATATAGTAGAATTTGGCAAGTACTTTCAGATGGGAATTCTCTGCGTAAAGTAGCTAGTCTTGGAGAATCGTCTTTAACCACAGATGCTTATGAAATTCATGTGGGAATTAATCAAGGATTAAAAAAAATCTTGGACGAGAGGCAAAAAATTATTAATATTAATACAGCCGCTTGTCAGATAGAACATTTTGCTATTCCTTCTCCACCTGAAAGTGTTGCTGGTTTAAGTGTACTAATTACTGGTGCGACTAAACCTTTAGGTTTTCTGGAAGTATATGCTACTGAGTCCAGAGATTTTTCTCCTGAAGATATTCATTTTTTACAATCTGTAACCCATGTTTTAGCTACAGCGATTGAACGCAAGCTATCAGAAGCATTAGTGTATACCCAAAGCCAGGTTTTAGAACAAGTTGCCTTTGGAGTTAACTTATATGAAATTTTTAATAATCTGTGTATTTTATTAGAGCAACAATTACCTGGAGCTTATTGCTCAATTTTAGTTGTAGATCAGGACAAACGCCGACTGCGGGGAGGAGCAGCACCAACTCTACCAGAGGAATTTGCTAAAGGTGTTGATGGTTTGATGATTGGTGAAAATTGTGGTTCTTGTGGAACTGCGGCTTATAGAGGAGATACAGTATTTGTTAATGATATTGCTAATGATCCATTATGGGCTGATTTTCGAGATTTCGCTTTGAGCTACAATATTAGAGCTTGTTGGTCATCACCTTTTACTTCACACAATGGTGAAGTCTTAGGGACATTTGCGATATCTCATAAATTTCCCTGTCATCCGACTCCGCATCATCTAGAAATTCTGAAAACAGCTACTCATATTGCTAGTATTGCCACAGAAACAGCTAGAGCCGCAGAAGCTCTGCAAAAGGCTAATAATGAATTAGAGCGGAAAGTTGAAGAACGCACCACTGAATTAAGAAGAGCGCTGCTAGATCTCCAAACAACACAAGCGCAATTGGTTCATAGTGAAAAAATGTCTAGTCTTGGACAAATGGTAGCAGGGGTTGCCCATGAAATTAACAATCCGATTAGTTTTATAGCTGGTAATCTAGAATATGCAAATCAATATATTGATGATTTACTAAATTTAATTGCAGTTTATCAAGAGCAATATCCCGAAGCAAATCCTACTATAGCATCCAAAATTAAAGCTATCGATTTGCAGTATTTATGTCAAGATTTACCTAAGTTGATGCAATCTATGACAGTAGGTAGTGAGAGAATTAAAAACATTGTGCTAGGATTGCGTAACTTCTCACGACTAGATGAAGCAACAACGAAGTCGGTAGATATTCATGAAGGCATAGATAATACATTAATGATTCTGAATCATCAGTTAGTAATCAATAGTCAGTTACCTAATATTCAGATAATTAAATATTATGGACAACTGCCCAAGGTTAGTTGTTATGTTAACCAGTTAAATCAGGTTTTTCTGAATATTCTGAATAATGCAATTTATGCCTTAAAAGCAAATGTAGAACATTGGCAATCTACCACTGCTATTCCTAGTATTATAATTAAAACTTCAGTGAAAGAAGATAGAGTTTTAATTAGTATTAAAGATAATGCATTAGGTATGACTCCAGAGGTGCAGAAACAGATATTTGATCCATTCTTTACTACTAAACCTGTGGGACAAGGAACTGGTTTAGGGTTATCAATCAGTTATCAAATTATTGTGGAAAGGCATCAAGGGCAACTCAATTGTATTTCTACATTAGGAGAAGGAACTGAATTTTTAATTGAGATTCCTATTCAAATGTAGAAGCAAGACTGTGACCAGAAAGAAAAAGGTACAAGCCCCGAAATATATTTCGGGGCTTTTGACTTACGCACAGGGGCTGACCTGAGAGTAGTCCTGATTCACATTAAGGCAAAGTTATCACCTGTTAATCATATCTAGATAAACTACTACCACCCAAAGAAGTAAAATTTGGATAAGCAATCAATACCTAATATTTATGGGAATCTAACCTTTGATTGGAACCTTTATACTCAGATTTAAGACCATACAATTACATTCTTCTTTTTGCCCTTGTGCGACGAAAACTTTTCTCAACTGAGGAAAAAATTGAGTAAACAGCTGAACCTGCTGAGATAAAAAGTCAATGAGCCTTGATTTTCGTTAAAGTGAAATAACAATCAAAGTGTGAGGATTGATACTGTATGCGAGTCCTGCTGGTGTATCCCATATTTCCCAAAACCTTTTGGTCTTATGAAAAAATTTTGGCGTTAGTCGATCGCAAGGTTTTGTTACCACCTTTAGGTTTAGTAACAGTGGCGGCAATTCTCCCCCAAGAATGGGAATATAAACTCGTAGATCGCAACATTCGCCCAGTCACCGAAGCCGAATGGGCTTGGGCTGATGTCGTCATTTTCTCCGCCATGATTGTCCAGAAACAGGACTTGCTAGACCAAATCCAAGAAGCAAAGCGGCGTGGTAAGTTAGTCGCCGTGGGCGGCCCCTACCCCACTTCTACACCCCATGAAGTGCAAAATGTCGGCGCAGATTTTCTAATTCTCGATGAAGGGGAAATCACCTTACCTATGTTCGTTGAGGCGATTCAACGGGGCGAAACCTCTGGTACTTTCCGCACAGATGAAAAACCAGATGTAACAATCACACCAGTACCCCGCTTTGATTTATTAGAATTTGATGCTTACGACATGATGTCCGTGCAGTTTTCGCGGGGTTGTCCCTTCCAATGCGAATTCTGCGACATTATTGTTCTCTATGGCCGCAAACCACGTACCAAAACCCCAGCCCAATTGTTAGCAGAGTTGGATTACCTCTATGAATTAGGTTGGCGGCGGGGTGTGTTCATGGTGGATGACAACTTTATTGGCAACAAACGCAATGTGAAATTGTTGCTCAAAGAGTTAAAAGTTTGGATGCAAGAACATCAATATCCTTTCCGCTTTGATACCGAAGCCTCTGTGGATTTAGCACAAGATCCAGAATTAATGGAATTGATGGTGGAATCTGGTTTTGCGGCGGTATTTTTGGGAATTGAAACCCCAGATGAAGATAGCTTGCAACTGACGAAGAAATTTCAAAATACTCGCAGTTCCCTTACAGAGGCAGTGCAAACCATCATTAAAGCCGGATTGCGCCCAATGGCTGGGTTTATCATTGGGTTTGATGGGGAAAAAGCAGGTGCAGGCGATCGCATTGTCCGGTTTGCTGAACAAGCTGCCATTCCTTCTACTACTTTCGCTATGTTACAAGCGCTACCCAATACAGCCTTGTGGCATCGCCTGAAAAAAGAAGGCAGATTACGGGAAAACAAAGACGGCAACATCAATCAGACTACTTTGATGAACTTTGTTGCTACCCGTCCCCTGGAAGATATTGCGAGAGAATACATAGAAGCATTTTGTGCTTTATACGATCCAGTAAAGTATTTGGATCGTACCTATCGCTGCTTTTTAATGATGGGTGCGCCCAGTTGGAAAGCACCATTTAAATGGCCAGAATTGATAGTAATTAAGGCGCTATTGATTGTCATTTGGCGACAAGGCATTAAACGCGAAACTCGCTGGAAATTCTGGCATCACTTATTTAGCATGATCAAGCGAAACCCTGGAGTTGCCGAGCATTACCTTTCAGCTTGTGCCCATAACGAGCATTTTCTGGAATATCGCCAAATTGTACGCGATCAAATAGAAAGCCAGCTAGCAGAATATCTCGCCCAAGGTGCAGAGAAACCCTATGTACCACCTGTGAAGGAAAAGGCTGAAGCTGGAGTTAGTTAAGAGAATAACAAAAATGAATTTTTAGAATTTATATGGTAGGGTACTGCTGTGCCTTACCCTACAATCTGTTGTATTCTTTTTTCAAATTGGTATGATTTTCTGGAAATGCCTGAAGATAAATCCTTTGTAAGGGCACGGCAGCCGCAATCTTTTAGCATATCAAATATCTTACTGGTGCCCATTGGTGTCAACTTAACGTGAAATCCTCTTGGTTGCAAGGTTTCGCCCTCACCCCCAGCCCCTCTCCCTGTGGGAGAGGGGAGCAAGAGATTTAGTTCCCCTTCTCTTGGGGGAGAAGGGGTTAGGGGATGAGGGCACGAGGTATTTGTACAACGCCTGCCCTATATAGCTTTTAGCTTAAGTTGACACCAATGACTGGTGCCGTGCCCCTACCCATCTGTCGCGTTCTTTTTTCAAAATGATATGAGGATAAACAGTTACAGACAGATAGCGATCGCAAATCCAAAATCCAAAATCTAAAATCAAAATAGCCCACAGGCGATCGCGCTATGGGCTGGGTAGATGCTTTAATTTGATAGTAATTTATACTTGTGTTGTGCTTTGAGAGGGAGGCATAATTACTTTTTTAGCTAAACCTAATGTCTTAAGAACTTGGATACTCCACCAAGTAATATCTACTTCCCACCAAGAAAATCCTGATTTCGCTACATGGGGATAAGTATGATGGTTGTTATGCCAGCCTTCGCCATAAGTCACAATTGATACCCACCACAAATTACGTGAGTCGTCAGTTGCATTGAAGGAACGGTAACCCCATTTGTGAGTTGCGGAGTTAACAAACCAAGTAGAATGCCACAGTAATACTGAGCGCAGAAACATACCATAGATCACAAAAGACCAACCGCCCAGCGCATAGAGCAAAATCCCCAAAGGAATTTGCAGCAATAAGAAGTAGCGATCTAACCAACGATAAAAAGGTTGACGCGCTAAATCGGGTGCATATTTTTGATAGACTTCGTAATCAAAAAACTCGGCACGGGGATAGAAAATCCACAACATATGACTCCACCAAAACCCGCGTTTGGCAGAGTAGGGATCAAGACTAACATCTTCAGTGTGGGCGTGATGTTGGCGGTGTCCCCCCACCCAGAAAATCGGCCCGCCTTGTAAAGCTAAAGCGCCAATAATTGCGATCGCATATTCTAACCACTTGGGTACTTGGAAGCTGCGATGGCTGAGTAGCCTGTGATAGCCTAAACAAATCCCAATACTTCCGAACAACCAGTGCAGAAACAGCATTATACCTAATGCTGACCAGGAGAAAAACCAAGGAGCTAGTAAAGCTAAGGCATGAACTGTGCCAAAGAATACTACGTTCGTCCAACTGAGACGGAGTGACGTTTGTTGCTCAGGGGCGAACGCCAGCGATTTTGCAGCCATAAAAATTCCTGTTGATGAGTAATTAAGCGATCTGCTTTGTTACGGATGTACTCTTGCATGGGGTGTATTTGGCTATTACGCGGCACAACCTACAAGGAATCTACCCGTTCTGTATCAGGGTGTTACAGTAAAGTAGAGCAAGTATCACTTACATTTGTTATCCTAACAACTTTGAAAATTATATGCAAGTAGTACTTGCATTAGTGCTTTTATGGCATCTCCCACCCATTCAGCTCGTCAACGTCTGATTCAAGCAGCATTGGAACTATTTACTGCTCAAGGAGTCAGCGGTACGACAACTCGCCAAATTGCAGAAAAGGCAGAAGTGAACGAAGTCACGTTATTTCGGCATTTTGGTAATAAGCATGGACTGCTGTTAGCGGTTTTAGAAGAATCTGCTGTCTTCAAAAATTTAGGGGAATCTTTGGTACGCCGAGCTAGTCCTCCTGGTAGTGTTTATCAAGCCTTGAAGGACTATGCAAGTGATAACTTGCTTGCTTTAGAGCGAGTACCAGAGTTAGTCAGATCTGTAGTTGGTGAAGCTGACCAATACCCCGCAGAAAATCGGCGCGCCTTGGGGAAGGGATTAACAGAAGCTAACCGCTATGTAGCCCAGTACCTAGCTACGGTAATTCAGCAAGGACATCTAAATACCTATCTGCCGGCAGAAAAATTAGCTAGTATGCTGAATGGAATGCTGTTGGGATATGCCGTCATAGAATTTACTAGCGAATTTCATGAACTTTGGGATGACCGGGATGATTTTTTAGAAACTTTGGTGGAATTGTTTCTACGTGGTGCGATGTCACCCTCACCAGAGTTAGCCATCAGTAATCTCACAGAAACTAGCATCACTACAGAGGTAGCTGATTTACCTGCTAGTTTAGTCCACGAAATATTCCGCCTAGCCAGGAAAGCGGGAATCCAAGATTATGCTTTAGTGTATGTATTATTTGGTGCTGGTTTATCTCCCAAAGAAATAGTTAACTTACAGCGATCGCACCAAATTTATGACGATCAAGGGCACTTTTTACAAATTACTACTCCGGGATTAGTCCGCCAAGTACCTGTAAATCAGTGGATCATGGGCAAACACTATGGTTCCTATACAAACAATCCCTTAATTAAATGGCTGAAAAGTCGTAAAGACAGCCAAACAGCTATGTTTCTTAATAATCTAGGAGAACCAATTTCTGCATCGGAAATTGAAACTCACTGGCAAACCTGGACTCAGGTAATGTTAACACCCCAAGGACAACCCCCAGTCATCGCCCAAGCACAACATACCTGGCGCGTAGAAATGTTAATGCGAGGTATGACTATAGAAAATTTGAGCATTCTCACAGGTTGCGATCGCACCCAACTACAACCTTATGCACGCCGTTCCAGAGAAAAAGCGGCATTAGAACAAGCTACAAGGTTAGATCATAAACCGACTTAAGGATTTGTCATTGGGTAATTGGTAATTGGTAATTGGTAATTGGTAATCGGTAATTGGTAATCGGTAATAATAATTTCCCTTTTTTTCCTTTCCCCCTTTCCCCTTTCCCCGTTTCCCCCTCATCTCCCAATCCCCATTAAGATAAAAAAACATCCGCTTACTGAATACTCACCATGCCTCTCTCGCGCATAGTAACGCTGATTGTTGGTTTGATAGTGATTTTGGGGTTAAGCCTGTGGCTGATTGATTCCCTATCACGCCTTTATTGGCAGTTGTCTTATTCGCCACTGCTGGGCAATTTGCTGTTGCTGCTGTTAATTGTGCTGATTGCCGGATTAGTTGCAGCTTTTGTTTATTATGTGATGGTGCTACAAGCTGGGGAAAAACGTTCTCGCCGCCAGCGTCCGCGTGTGACTCCAGCGCAAATCCCGGCTGCTAAATCTGATGCGGCTTCCTCGACGTTACAAGCTGTGCGCCAGCAGGTGGCACAAATTCAAGATGAGGTGACAAGACAAGCTTTACTCAGCCGCTCGCGGGAGATTGAAGTTAATTTAGCACGGGGCGAAATCCAAGTAGTAGTATTCGGTACGGGAAGTGCTGGTAAAACTTCCTTGGTAAATGCCATTATGGGGCGCATGGTAGGACAGGTGAATGCACCAATGGGTACTACCCAGGTAGGAGAAACCTATTGTCTGCGGTTGAAGGGATTGGAACGGAAAATATTAATTACCGATACCCCAGGGATTTTAGAAGCAGGAGTTGCAGGAACAGAACGGGAACAACTAGCAAGGGCTTTAGCAACAGAAGCTGATTTATTATTGTTTGTTGTCGATAATGATTTACGGCGATCTGAATATGAACCCCTCAAAGGTTTGGCGGAAATTGGTAAGCGATCGCTGTTAATTCTCAATAAAACAGATTTATATACAGACGACGATAAAGAATCTATTTTGGCGCGCTTACGTCAACGGGTGCGGGGATTTATCGCCCCTAACGATGTGGTAGCGATCGCAGCTAATCCTCAAACTGCCCAATTAGAAACAGGTGAAATCTTTCAGCCAGAAGCCGATATTGTGCCTTTGCTGCGGCGAATGGCGGCAATTTTACGAGCAGAGGGTGAAGATTTAGTAGCAGATAATATTCTCTTGCAATCTCTGCGATTGGGAGAAGAAGCGCGGAAACTCATTGATGCTCAACGCCGCCGCCAAGCCGATAAAATAGTGGAGCGCTTCCAGTGGATTGGTGCAGGTGTGGTATCAGTTACGCCTTTACCAGTCGTAGATTTACTAGCAACTGCGGCTGTAAATGCCCAAATGGTCGTAGAAATCGGTAGAATTTACGGTTGTGAATTAAACATGGAACGAGGGCGAGAATTAGCCCTATCTTTAGCCAAAACCCTGGCGAGTTTAGGAATTGTCAAAGGTGCAATTCAACTACTTTCTACAGCTTTGCAAACTAACCCAGCTACTTTTATTGTTGGGCGGGCAATTCAAGGCGTAACAGCAGCTTATTTAACTCGAATTGCTGGGAAAAGCTTTATTGAATATTTTCGTCACGATCAAGATTGGGGCGATGGTGGAATGACAGAGGTTGTGCAGCGACAGTTTCAAATTAATCGCCGCGATGAATTTATTAAGGCTTTTGTCCAAGAAGCGATCGCACGAGTAGTCAAACCTTTAACCGATAAATCGGAAGTCGTGGAAGAAGTGAATGAGGAGCAAAGTTAGGCAAGGGAGCAGGGGGCAGGGAGTACTCACAGGTGTAGGTTTTTTGCACGGGCATGAGTCCATACTTGAAAATCAACGTGTTGAACTCTCTCAAAACTTCACTTTTCAATTGTCCAATGATTGGAACACTTGAATAATCGTTCGAGAAGTCGGTCAAAAATTATGGATTCATACACAACACACCTTTTTAAGATTCATCATCCTACATATTGACCACGCAATCATCAGGGTTTTAGCCTTCGTGTAAAATACCTACACCTGTCAGGGCAGGGAGTAGGGGGGAGGAAGAGAAATATTATTTGAGTAGATTGGGGAATTTACACCATTTTGAAAAAAGAACGCGACAGATAGGTAGGGGCACGGCATCCATAATCTTTTGGTATATCAAATATCTTACTGGTGCCGTGCCCATACAAAGAATTTATCTGTCGCAAACATTATTTGAACTGGTATTACACCAAATTTGAAACAAGAATGCCACAGATATGTAGTATTCCGCCAAACAAATTACGAGAGGTCATAGATCCCCGACTTTTTGAAAAAGTCGGGGATCTGAACAACTGCAACCTGTGAAAATCAATCGGGTGGAGTAGGTACACAACAATCTTGTGTCCTAAAAACTTGTATTGCCACAAATCCGGACAAATACTCAAGCACTCGGTTCGATTGCGACTGCATGATCGAAAGTATCATCCTTTGGCTTTGGTTTTAGATAGGGGGAATTGAGCATAGGGAATGGGTAATTGGTAATGGGAATTTCTCCCCTTCCCCTGCTTCCTCATCCCCCTCATCTCGCCAATCCCCAGTCCCCAATCCCCAGTCCCCAATCCCCCATTCCTTATGACAAATGATCGGGCTACCGAGTTAAGACAATTCAGCCTTAGCCCTGAGCAATTTACGACATTATTTCCTTTTCATCTGGTGATCGATAGAGAGATGAAGATTGTCCAGGTAGGTGAAGTAATTAAAAGTATTCTGGAACCGATCGCGGATACGTACTTAGAAGATAATTTCCAGGTTACTCGCCTTAGTTGTAGGGAGCGATCGCTATTTCTCTTGGAATCCCACGACCATAAAATCCATCTCAAGGGAGAGATGGTATACATGGAAGCATCTGATCAGGTGCTGTTTCATGGTTATCCTCAAATGAAGGATATTGCTGAGTTGCAAAAGCTAAATTTGCCAGTCAATAATATTCCTTTATATGACTCTGTTCCTGATGATTTTGTGAAATTACCCACTGAGAATCCAGATCTCACAGATGTCACAACACATCAACAAGCTGAATTAGAAGCCACAACCGCAAGACTAAGAACGCTGATAGAAAGTTTAGATTTTGGTGTGTTGATAGAAGACGAAAATCAAAAGATTTTATTAGTGAATCAGCAGTTGTGCGATCAGTTTCAGCTTTCTTTTCCAGCAGCAGCTTTAGAAGGTTTAGACTGTCGTCAAGCAGTGGAGAATTGTAAGCAACTGTTTGCTGAACCTGAAAAATTTGTACAGTATTTAGATGAAGTTCATCAGCAAAAGAAAGTAGTTGTACATCAAGAATGGCAACTCAAAGATGGACGAACGATTGCCCAAGATTATGCTCCGATTGTGGGTGAGCAAAAATTTTATGGTCATCTGTGGAAATATCGCGATATCACTTTAGAAAAGGAATCACAAAATGCTCTTCAATTGAGCGAAGAACGGTTACAGCTAGCTTTGGATGCCGTAGAAGAGGGGCTATGGGATTGGAATTTAAGGACTGGAGAAGTATATCGTAGCTCACGTTGGTTTTATATGCTGGGTTATGCCCCAGAAGAAATAGAAAGCAATATCAAAGCGAAAAATCACTTGATCCATCCAGAGGATCTAGCTTTAATGCGACAAAAACTGATCGCCCACTTTCGGGGTGAAACTCCTGTTTATGAAGCAGAACTACGTTTACTTGGTAAATCTGGAGAATGGAAGTGGATTTTGGATCGGGGTAAGTTGGTGCATCGCAATTCCCAAGGAAAACCCTTGAGAATGGTAGGAACACATTTGGATATTACCAAGCACAAACAAGCAGCAGCAGCCCTACAACAGCAATATCAACGTGCTATGCTGCTCCAGCAAATTACCGAAGAAATTCGTCAGTCTTTACAAGCCCCGCAAATTATCCAGACAACAGTCACACAAGTACAACGAATTTTGCAGAGCGATCGCGTCATTATCTGCCAAATTAACCCAGATGGTTCAGGCAAAATTATTCAAGAAGCTGTAGTTCCTGGATGGTTGATAACTCTTGGTCACAACATTGAAGATCCCTGTCTGAAAGAACAATACCTGAATCTGTATCGTCAGGGCAAGACGACAATGATTGCTGATTTGGAAGAAGCGACATTAGAGCCTTGTTATGTAGAAGTTTTACAGCAATTTCAGGTAAAAGCTAATTTAGTCGTACCGATTCGGGTGCGAGAAAATTTATGGGGTTTACTAATTGTGCATCAATGCGATCGCCCCAGACAATGGACGCAATGGGAAGTAGATTTGCTGAAATATCTTGCCGATCAAATGGGTATTGCGCTTACCCAAGCTCAATTACTGGCACAAGAAACTCATCAAGCCTATCTTTTAGCACAGCAGAATGAACAGCTGAATTTTGCCAAACAAGCCGCCGAAGCTGCGAATATCGCTAAGGGTAATTTTCTCGCTACTATGAGCCATGAAATTCGTACCCCCATGAATGCGATTATCGGTATGACAGGACTGCTTTTGGATACTCCTTTAGAGCCTGAGCAACTGGATTTTGTGGAAACCATCCGCAACAGTGGCGATGCATTATTAACGATTATCAATGATATTCTGGACTTTTCTAAAATTGAGTCTGGCAAACTGGATCTGGAAGAACAGCCCTTTGACTTGCGGGTGTGTATAGAGGAAGCCTTGGACTTATTGGCTCCCCAGGCGGCCTCAAAAGGGATTGAATTGATGTATCAATTAGATTCCGATATTCCAACGCAAATTATTGGTGATATTACCCGCCTGCGCCAAATTCTCTGGAATTTGCTCAGTAATGCCGTGAAATTTACGAATGAGGGGGAAATCGTTGTAGCGATCGCCGCCCAACCATCAGTCCTCCACCGGGGAACTACATCCACCGAACCGCAAATCTACGAGTTTCAATTTGCAGTTAGAGATACAGGTATTGGCATCCCCCGCGATCGCCTGGATCGACTGTTTAAACCTTTTAGCCAGGTTGATGCTTCCATGACTAGACGTTATGGTGGTACTGGATTGGGATTAGCTATCAGCACCCGTTTGTGCGAGTTGATGGGCGGGAGAATGTGGGTAGAAAGTGAAGTAAGTAGAGGTTCTACTTTTTATTTCAATCTGACATTATTAGTTGATCCAGCTACTATTAATAGCACCATAATTTTTGATTTAGAATTACGTGGTCAAAAATTACTTTTAGTTGCTGCTAATGCCAATTTAAGAAAATGCTTAACTTCTCAACTGGAGACCTTGGGGCTATATGTCCAAGCTGTAGAATCGAATGTGGCAGCTCTGCACTGGATACGCCAAAAAACTACTTTTGACCTAGCGGTATTAGATATTGATAGCCCGCAATTAAATATTCTCAATTTAACAACACAAATCCGCGCCATACCCAGACACCGACATTTACCTTTGGTGATGCTGAGTTCTAAAGGTAAACAAACTCTAGAAGTCAAACAGATAGCGGCTGAGTTTCATGCCTATTTGCACAAACCAGTGAGGCAGTATCAATTACATCAGACCTTACTAGAAATTATTCGTAGTGCTGGCTCTAACCAACTTGACCCCAAATCAACTATCCCTTCTTACTCCCGCTTACCCATTGCAACCGTCTCAGAACATGAGAAACAAACTGTGCAACACGTGCCACTGAAGATTTTGCTAGTAGAAGATGGGTTAGTAAATCAGAAAGTTGCCTTAAAGTTACTGGAGCGTTTAGGTTACCGCGCAGATGTAGCTAATCACGGACGAGAAGCCCTAGAAGCTTTGCAACGACAAATATATGATGTTGTATTTATGGATATCCAGATGCCAGAAATGGATGGTTTGGAAACTACCCGCCGGATTCGTAAAGAACTCCCTGCTGCTGCTCAACCTCGCATAATTGCCATGACTGCTCATGCACGCCAAGAAGACCGCCAGGAGTGCTTAAGCGTTGGTATGGATGACTACATTAGTAAGCCCATTAGTCTAGAAGCGATCGCGGCAATTCTTAAAAAGTTTGAGAGTTAGACATTTGCTCTAGAATTGACAACATTCAATGACAAATTCACACTTATAAATTTCGTTACTGATAAAACTTAATTTTTCAGACATCCTCTCAGACTGGTATATTAACGCTAGTACAAATGTTCAGATAAGCATCCTCTGGTGATGCTTAAATAATTTTGCTAACTAAACTACGAGTGAAGATGAGTGAGTAAAAATATACTCAATACTTGTCGGTTCAGGGCAAAAGGAGAAGGGTAAAAGGTTCAATAAAAAACCTTTCACCCTTTCCCTGAACCAAATTACTAGTTTAAAATACTTGACCGAGCAGTATGGAAAGTATCCAGTTGCTTCACAGTACTGCTAAACTCCCTTTCCTTCTCTCTGCGTTCTCTGCGCCTCTGTGGTTCAATAAAACCTAAATTATCTAGCTCAACTAGTAGACAATCTATATTTCCTTGCTACACTTTTACTTCATAAACCCAGCTACCTTGCGCCTATGGTTCATGTAAAGCGCGTCGAACTTACAAACTTTAAATCCTTTGGTGGTACTACCCAAGTTCCTTTGCTGGGGGGGTTTACTGTCATATCTGGGCCAAATGGTTCTGGGAAATCTAATATTCTTGATGCGCTGTTGTTTTGTCTCGGACTCGCTAGTTCTAAAGGGATGCGCGCCGATCGCCTCCCAGATTTGGTCAATAATACTCAAACAGCTAAAAGCCGTGCCACTGTAGAAGCTAGTGTGACGGTGACTTTTGATATTTCGGATGCAGTCTCAATCAATGATACAAAGCCGCAAAGCCTAGAAAATATAGAGGAAGTCGAAGTATTAGAAATTGAGGAAGTTGAGGAAGTTGAGAACGTTGAGGAAGACAAGTTAAAATCCAAACTTCCCAATCCCGAATCGTCGAATGAGTGGAGTGTCACCAGAAAACTACGGGTGACGCACCAGGGAACTTATACATCGAATTACTATATTAACGGCGCTTCTTGCACCCTCACAGAGTTACATGAAGCCTTAGAAACACTACGGATTTACCCCGAAGGCTACAACGTGGTACTGCAAGGGGATGTCACTAGCATTATTTCGATGAACGCCAGAGAACGGCGAGAAATTATTGATGAATTGGCGGGGGTAGCGGCGTTTGATCGCAAAATTCACCAAGCCAAGGCGACTTTAGATGAGGTGAAGGAAAAGGAAGATAGTTGTCGGATTATTGAAACTGAATTAACTGTACAACGCGATCGCCTGTCTCAAGACCGCGCCAAAGCTGAAAAGTATCAAAAACTCCGCGCTGAATATTTGGCGAAACAATCCTGGGAAGCTGTGTTATCCTGGCGTTCCCTACAAGCACAGCAAGAAAAATTAGCTAATCAAATTCAAAGTGGCGATCGCAAATCTGAAGAACTGTCTGCGGAACTGACAACTCTTAACACTACAATTGAGCAAACCACCGTTGAATTAGATAAACTCAACGCCCATGTTAAAGCTTTAGGGGAAGAGGAACTGTTAGCAGTACAATCTACCCTCGCCACCCAAGAAGCTGAACACAAACAACTCCAGCGTCAGCGCAGCGAATTAGACACCGCAATTCAAGAAACTGGGAAACGCCAGACGCAAAGTCAGCAAGAAATTCAACAACACCAACGTTCCCTCGAACAAATTGCGGAAACTCAGGTAATTGAAAAGCAATCGATTGTCTACTTACAACAGCAACGAGATGAGACGCAACAAGCACTAGAAACTTCTCGCCAAGCAGCGGCGGAAATTGCTTCGGCTTCGGAAGCTTGGGTACAGCAACAAACGGCGTTAAACCGTCAAATTGAAACGCTGCTGCAAACGCTGGAACCCCAACGCACCGAACAAGCGCAGCTAAGAGAACGCAACGATCAGCTACAGCAGCAAATTCAAGAACAAACCCAGCTGGTGGCTAGCTTAGAGCCAGAATTAGCCACAAAACAAGCTGAATGTAGTCGCTTAGAAGCAGAATTTAACACCTCTAGCGAACCCATTCAAAATTTAGCGCAAAACCTGGCAGCCACAGAACAAGAACTGCAAATTCAACAAGATACGCAAAAGCGCTTACTGCAAGAACAGCGGGAAAAACAACGCCAACTAGATAAACTCGAAGCGCAAGCGCAAGCACAGCAAGAAGTTCAAGGAACCCAAGCTAGCAAAGTCATCTTGCAATCGGGATTGCCGGGACTTTGTGGCTTAGTGGTACAGTTAGGCAGAGTTGAACCCCGTTACCAACTAGCTTTGGAAATTGCCGCTGGTGGGCGCTTGGGACATATAGTGGTGGAAGATGACGGTGTTGGTGCGGCGGGAATTGAACTGCTGAAACAGAAACGCGCCGGAAGAGCCACTTTTTTACCGTTAAATAAAATTAATGCTCCCAGATTTACCCAAGATGCCACACTGCGTTTAGCCAGTGGCTTTGTCAACTACGCTGTAAACTTAGTTGAGTGCGATCGCCGTTATAAAGATGTTTTTAGCTATGTTTTTGGTAATACCGTCGTTTTTTCTACCCTAGAACAGGCGCGGAAAAACTTAGGTTTATACCGCATCGTCACCTTAGACGGGGAATTATTGGAAACTAGCGGTGCGATGACTGGTGGTAGCAACACCCAGCGTTCGGCGTTACGCTTTGGGAACGTCGAAGCGGCTGAACCCGAAGAAGTCGCCGCTTTAAAAAGACGCTTGGGGGAAATTGAGAGAGTTTTAGAACGTTGTACAGAAGCCATTTCTACTCTCGCAGCCAAAACCAAAACCTTAGCGCAAGAAGTTACAGAAGCGCGTCAAGCCAGGCGAGAACAGCAGATCCAATTAGAACAGCTGCAAAAAGAAATTAAAACTTTGACAGCGCAGTTAGAAAATACGCGATCGCAATTAGCGCAAAACAGCGAAAAATTTGCCACCGCGCAATCTCGCTTGGAAGTTTTGGATCGGGAATTACCGGGACAAGAAAATCAGTTGCAACAATGGCGACAAACATTAGCGGAGTTAGAAGCCTCCCAAACCCCCAGTGAATGGCAACAAATCCAAGCCACCATTAAAAACCAAGAGCAACAATTACAACAACGAGAAACAGCCTTACGGGAAGCAGAGCAAAGGTTAAGAAATCTCGAAAACCAGCAACAGCGTTTACAAGAAAAAATCCAAGAAGCTGAGGAACGGATTACCCAATACCAGCATGAGCAAGAAACCCAGCAAAATCAATTAAGCTTCATCAGCACCCAACACTCAGCACTCAGCGCTCAAATCGCCGCACTTAAGGCGAAATTGAGTCAGATGGAACTGAGTTTAGGCGAAGAAAAACAAAAACGCGATCGCACCGAACAAGAACTGCGATCGCACCTCCTGCGTCAGCAACAATTAGAATGGGAACTGCAAAAACTCCAAGAAACCCTCACAGCCAAGCGCGAGGAAATCGTTAATGTGAGGGAGCAACTGCAAACCGTCGCCGCCGAACTACCCAGCCCCCTACCGGAAGTCCCCGATCAAGTAGACTTAGAAGAATTGCAGAAAGAATTGCGATCGCTTGCCAAACGTCTGCAAGCAATGGAACCAGTAAATATGCTGGCTTTGGAAGAATACGAACGCACCCAAAACCGTCTGCAAGAACTGACGCAAAAGCTGGAAACCTTAGAAGGGGAGCGCACAGAATTACTTTTACGGATTGAAAACTTTACTACATTACGTCAACGCGCCTTTAAGGAAGCTTTCGACGCAGTGAACGAGAACTTCCAATCTATTTTCGCCACCCTTTCCGAGGGTGACGGCTACCTACAACTAGACGATCCCGAAGATCCATTTAGCAGCGGCTTAAATTTAGTCGCCCACCCCAAAGGTAAACCAGTCCAAAGACTAGCCTCCATGTCTGGGGGAGAAAAATCCTTAACAGCCTTAAGCTTTATCTTTTCCCTACAACGTTATCGTCCTTCCCCCTTTTATGCTTTCGATGAAGTCGATATGTTTTTGGATGGGGCAAACGTAGAACGATTAGCTAAAATGATTAAACAACAGGCTAAACAAGCTCAATTTATAGTTGTGAGTTTGCGCCGACCGATGATAGAATCAGCCGAACGCACAATAGGCGTTACTCAAGCACGGGGAGCTTACACCCAAGTTTTGGGAATTAAATTGCAAGCCGACCATACATCTGCTTGAGTTTTTGTTAATAATAGTGTATAGATTAACCGGATTCGAGATCAGGACTCGGTATAGAATGACCTCTGAACAGATAATTAGGCGTTCCGACATATTAAATACCCAGGTAATTACCCGCGACAACGGTAAGCGGGTAGGTATAGTTAGTCAAGTCTGGGTGGATATTGACCAACGAGAGGTTGTAGCTCTTGGTTTGAGAGACAGCCTGATCTCTATTTCTGGTATACCGCGCAATATGTACCTTAGCAGTATCAGCCAGATTGGTGATGTCATCCTGGTCGATAACGAGGACGTAATCGAAGATATTGAAGTTGAAGCATTAAGCAACCTGATTAACTGGGAAGTAATTACAGAAACCGGTGAAGTACTAGGTAGAGTACGCGGCTTCAAATTCAATGGTGAAAATGGCAAACTTCACTCTATAGTCATTGCTTCTGTGGGATTACCACAAATTCCCGAGCAAGTGCTAAGTACTTACGAACTCTCAATAGATGAAATCGTCAGCACAGGCCCCAGTCGATTAATTGTATTTGAAGGAGCCGAAGAACGCGTCAATCAATTGACAGTTGGCGTTCTAGAACGCATGGGAATCGGCAAAGCCCCCTGGGATCGCAGCGATGATGAAGAATACGGCTATAGTGCGCCTCGCACAGTTACCCCAGACAAACAACTACCCAGCGGTGTACCATTACAGCCACCCAAGCCCAAAGTTCACACCCCCGAACCCGTAGCCAGGGAAGAGTGGGATGAGGACTATGTAGAAGAAGAAAGACCCCAGCGCCAAGTAATGCAAGCGCGCCAGTACGAATCGATTCAATACGAAGAAGACGACGAAGAAGACAACTGGAGTGAGGCTACAGATAAAGACAGGTATTCGCAGCCCGCTAAATTTGAAGCTCAACCCTACAAAAAGCCCTACGTCGATGAATATGACAACTATGACGATGTAGATGGCGATGCGTGGGAAGATGTCCCCCAACCAGTAAATATTCCCAAGAAAGTCAAAGAAAAACAACCAGAATACGAAGAAGAAGGATATTAAAGTAATTCGTAATTCGTAATTTCTAATTCGTAATTAAATTTTAAATTTAAACCCCTCTTCTCGTGGAAGGAGGGGTTTAATTTCTTATACCAATTTGAAAAAAGAACGCGACAGATGAGTAGGGGCACGGCACCAGTCACCTGTGTCAACTTAAGCTTAAAGCTATATAGGGCGGGCGTTGTACAAATACCTCGCGCCCTCATCCCCTAACCCCTTCTCCCGCAGGAGAAGGGGAACTAAATCTCTTGCTCCCTTCTCCCTGTGGGAGAGGGGCACAGGGTGAGGGCGAAACCTTACAAGCAAGCGGGTTTCACGTTAAGTTGACACCAATGGGCACCAGTAAGATATTTGATATGCCAAAAGATTGAGGATGCCGTGCCCTTACAAAGAATTTATCTGTCGCAAACATTATTTGAATTGGTATTAGTTAGGGCTTACTATTCTAATTTAAAGCAAGTGATGAAAAAGCGATGCTAATTAAGAGACTTGATTAGGAACTTTCAGAAATTAAATTATTCAATCAGAAAGGGCGAAGATATGGAACAAATTCTTTCTCTTTCTCTGCTCGCCCTAGCGATAGGATAGTTTTTAGTTGGAAGCCCCTTAACGCTTACGACTACAATACATTACCAAAAGCACAAACAATCCCATCCCCGCAAGATATTTTAAAGGGTCTGGGATGCTGGGATTAGGTGAGAAAAACCCCTCAATAGTGCCAGCAATTACTAACATCGGTACAATCCCAAATACTAACTGTGCTGCCTGGGAACCGTAAGATTTCAGTGCATCCCGACGACGATATTTACCAGGAAACAAAATTGCTCTTGCTATTAGCAATCCTGCACCACCAGCAAAAAAAATAGCAGGTAATTCTAAAGAACCATGTGGAAATACAAAAGCCCAAAAGGGATAAGCAAGATGATTTTGACCTACCAATGTGCCAATCGCACCAATTAATAAACCATTAAATATCATTAAATATGTTGTGTATGCCCCGGCTGTAATTCCACCAGCAACAGCCCCAAAGGAAACCGATAAATTATTAATCATAATACTGCTCGATGCTAGGGGTTCGATCCCCACAATTGACCCCATCCACAATTTGCGATCGTCTCGCACGCGGGAAATTAAACTTTCGGGTACAATCAACGGCATAAAGCTGGGGTCTTGCCAAGCATACCACCAAGCAACTAACACCCCTAACAAAAATAAAGCCGTAGCTATAGCGATATAGGGGAATGTTTGCTGCACTACAGCAGGTAATCCCCATTTGTAGAACTCTAATACAGCTTGCCATTCCTGCCGTCGCGAACCTTGATAAATCTGCGTATAGGCGCGAGTCGTTAAAGATTGTAAACTTTGAATCAACGTATTGCCGACTTTTTGAGTACGGGCGCGTGCTAAATCTGCTGCTACTGAACGATATAAACTGGCTAATTCCCTAATTTCCATCGCCCGCAGCGATTTTAACCCTTTTTTTTCTACCTGCCGTAAAAGGGTATCCAAACGCTGCCAATTTAATTCCCGTCGCGCAATCCAACGTTGAATATTCATAAATTTTGGGAGGATTTGGGTGAGTGTAATTTAAGATAGCCTCAATTCATCTCCGTACTTGCAAGGAAAATATAACATCATGACTGGTGATTTTGGTTCTCCTAGTCCCATGCAACCCCTGAGTGTGGGCAATGTCGTGAGTGCAGGAATAAGATTGTATCGTTCTCACCTCAAAGATTACTTTTTACTTGCCCTCAAAGCTTACGTTTGGATACTTGTTCCAGTATATGGCTGGGCGAAATTTTATGCCCTGACAGGGCTGATTTCTCGTTTAGCTTTTGGCGATTTAGTCGATCAACCAGAAAGCATTAGCGAGGGTGAACGTTTTGTAAATTCGCGATTATGGCAATTTTTATTAACAATGCTGTTAATGGCGATTGTCGCTATGGGAATTGTCTTCGGTATTAGCTTTGGATTTGTGATAGTTGGCGTTTTATCAGCTGTCGTAGTCGGAGGGTTAGGTCAACAAAGCAGCCCTGCGGTGACATTGCTTGTAGTTTTAATCGGCTTGATTGTAGGTATTGCGGCTTTGGTTGCAGTGTTTTGGCTGTTAACCAGGTTCTATTTAGTGGATGTTCCCTTATCAATTGAGGATAATGTTGATGCGACCTCAACCATTAGCCGGAGTTGGGAGTTAACTCAAGGTTACGTTTGGCGGATTCTGTTGATTAGCTTTGTAGCTGTTTTGATCACATTTCCGATTCAACTAGTAGTGCAAATCCTCGCAACTATTATTCAGTTAATTTTCACACCCCTACTGCAACAGGGAAACAGTGCTGCGAGTGTGCTGGTATTTTTGCTAGTTCTGGCTTTAAGTTTTGCCAGTGGCGCAGCCGTTCTTCCATTTTGGCAAAGCATCAAAGCTGTAATTTATTATGACCTGCGGAGTCGTCGTGAAGGCTTAGGCTTAAAGTTACGCGATCGCGAAATTTAAACAGTCAAAAGCCACAGAAACGCGATTAATCGCGTCTGTACTAGAGTCAACAGTCAACAACCTACTCCTCGTCCTATTTAATTAGGACTGCTTTTTTATAGCTAATTTTAAATTACTTATGCACCTTTTTAACCGTGTTAAATTCCGTACTCCCGAAAGTGTAGAACTAGAATTTACCCTTGCAGGAATTGGTAATCGTGCCTGGGCATTGATAATTGATTATCATATTTTGGCTTTCATTTTGGTGGGGTTCTACATTCTTTTTTGGCTGCTTGTCGTCCAATTTTCGGATTTTTGGATAACGGTTGTTGGTTCTACTTTGGGTTTGTGGATGATTGCGATCGCATTCATCATCACTTTTACTATTTATGCAGGTTATTTCGTGTTTCTAGAAACTTTATGGCAAGGACAAACCCCTGGTAAACGCATTGCTAAAATTCGCGTTGTTCGAGATGATGGTAGACCAATTGGTTTACAACAGGCAGCTTTACGTGCCTTACTGCGTCCCGTTGATGAATTTTTATTTATCGGCGCTTTTTTTATTATGTTGACTCGTCAAGAAAAGCGCTTAGGCGATTTAGCTGCAGGCACAATTGTGATTCAAGACCAAATCCCAATCGGAACAGCAACTTTAACTATTTCAGAACCAGCAAAATCATTACACGCACAACTAATAGAAATTGCTGATTTATCTCCCTTATTACCAGATGATTTTGCTGTAATTCGAGAATATTTACAACGACGTAGTGGAATGTCAGCTAAAGCTAAATCTTTACTAGCGCTAAAATTATCGCAACAGGTTCAAGCTATTATTAACCTAGAGCAGATGCCTGCTGGTGTTTCCTCAGACGAATTTTTAGAAGCGATTTATCTGGCTTATAAACAAAAAGAATTTTAAATAAAGGATGAAGGATGAAATAAGAATTGGTATCAGCAAAATGGAATAATAAACAAAAAATCAGCTTTTATAGTTTATATTCCATCTACATTTGGGCACATTAATTTCATAATTCAGACTTCATCTTTCATCCTTATATTGACTATTAACTAATAGCTAAAGTCGGCCAATCAGGTTGACGATAATAGCGTGTCATGTCATCAAATTTTCGCAATTCAACGCGATCTACTAAAAATTCCGGTGAATTTAAAAGCCATTGTTGATTCAAATCAGACAGCATAGTACTCAAGTTGGTACGGTCTAGTTCTGGCGAAATTGCTCCAAAATAGCCTAATGTAATATGGGCGGTGAAATGATAATGTTGTTCAATGCCCAAAGCCATTAATTGAGAATTTTGATAAATAGTACGGCGAAGTTTAATCACCTGTTCGTAGCAGCGCTCATCCTGTGGTACTAAGCAAACTCCTATTGCTCTTGGCATGACTATCAATCCCAGCACTTGCCAATAAATAGGTTTACTATCAGCTGTGAGAGATTTTTGATATTCCTGAAATATTTCCCCACAGCAAGAATGTAACTGCTGTTCAAATTGGGGATTTTTTTCACAAGCATCACGGTAAGCACTATCCCAAATTAAATCTGCCACCGTCAAATGGAAACTACTATCCGGTACAGGCACAATCAAATCACTATTGGTAGGTAACTCCAACAGTTTTTGTTGATAAGCTTTTAACTGCGTATAGAAAGCAGAGTTTTCTGTTGCTTCCCCCGCAGGTGGGGTAATTAGCGTGTAGCCGGGAAATGGTGCTGCTTGCCTAGAACCCGAGTCTGGCTGAAATTTAGAAGATTCTTGAATATGCTGGACTTGAGATCTGTAAGCTTCTGGTAGCGTCATTCTTGCTACCCGATTCAAGTAAGTTTGATAATTATCGTCCAATCTCGTTGGCCTCGCGCGCTCTTACTTGATAGATTTTAGCCGAATAGACTTCTAAGTCCAGTACCCTAGTTACAAGGGATGTTTTGATCACGCGATCGCATTTGCTAATCCACCAGGAAGGTACTGCCCCTCCTGTATCTGTGTTATCAGCACAGCGCCTCACTTTTCGGCTTCTGGTGGCAGGCGGAAGATGGAGGAATCGAACCCCTACAGTTGACTGTACCCTGGTTTTCAAGACCAGTTGCCGACCATTTAGCGGCATCTTCCATTCAGGGGTGTCTGAGGAGGCTTGAACTCCCTAATGACTGGTTCCACAAACCAGCGCCGCGACCACTTTGGCTTCAGACACCACAGTGGAATCAAGGGGATTTGAACCCCTAACCTTCCGCTTGCAAGGCGGATGCTCTAGCCAGTTGAGCTATGACCCCATACAGCAGGAGTGGTAGGACTTGAACCTACATAGGTCGATTTAGAAGATCGATGCCCATCCATTAGGCCACACTCCCATAAATTGGTAGCCCTAGCAGGGATTGTAGACGCGGAGCGGCTTCCCGAAGGGTACCTGCGACTTCCTCTTTGTAAGAGAGGCACTCTCCGACTGAGTTACAGGGCTACGAGAGCGGAAGACGAGATTTGAACTCGTATCTGAAGCTTGGCATACTCCAGTGTTACCCTTACACCACATCCGCACTATTGGAGCGATCGACGAGAATCGAACTCGTACCGTGAGTTTGGAAGACTCTGATGCTGCCTTTACACCACGATCGCATTCTGGAGCTGGTGACAGGAGTTGAACCTGTAACCCATCGCTTACAAGGCGATTGCTCTGCCACATTGAGCTACACCAGCATTTATAGATCTGAAACTAGAAATTGTAGTCGTCCAAATGAGCGACCACCGCTTCATCTCAGCCATACCCCTGACTGGATTTGAACCAGCAACTTCCAAATTTTAAGTTTGGCACCTCTTCCAATTGGGTCACAGGGGCATAATTTGGTGGGTCGCCCAGGGGTTGAACCTGGATAAGTCTGCTTAAAAGGCAGCTGCATATCCGCTCTGCCAACGACCCAATTTGGTACTCCCGACAGGATTTGAACCTGCAACAATTCCGTCCCTCAAACGGAAGCGTTTACCAATTTCGCCACGGGAGTATCAGTACCCTTGGTGGGAGTCGAACCCACAAAATCTGGTTTCTAAGACCAGCACGTTTGCCAGTTTCGTCACAAGGGCATATCGGAATGGCAGGATTTGAACCTGCAACCTTCAGCTCCCAAAGCTGCCGCGCTACCAAGTTGCGCCACATCCCGTTGGTACTCCTGACGGGAGTCGAACCCGTACAAAATAGACTGTTTTTGAGACAGCCGCCTCTTCCAATTGGGCTACAGGAGCATAATTTGGCTGCCCTGCCAGGGTTTGAACCTGGAATCTCCTCGTTCAAAGCGAGGGATGTTGCCAGTTACACCACAGGGCAATAATTGGTTGCCGAGGTTGGGGTCGAACCAACATCTCTGTGATTCAGAGTCACAGCGACTTTCCAAGTCGTCCACTCGGCAATGAATGGCTGCCCCAGTAGGACTCGAACCTACAACAAAGCGGTTAACAGCCGCTTGCTCTGCCATTGAGCTATGGGGCAATGTGCCAGTCCCCTAGGTCAGAATCGAACTGACGACCTCTGGTTTTTCAGACCAGCGCTCTCTACCAAAACTGAGCTACTAGGGGATAAAGCGAGAACGGAAGGACTTGAACCTTCACTTTTCAGTTTCGTAGACTGATGTGTTATCCAGTTACACCACGTTCTCAAAGGCGGAGAGGACAGGATTTGAACCTGCGACGGGTTTTTAAAACCCGTTTCCTCTTAGCAGGAGGATGCTTTGAGCCACTCAGCCACCTCTCCAACAGACGCGGGAGAAGGAATCGAACCTTCCTAGACAAGCTTATGAGACTTGTGAGTGACCACTACTCTATCCCGCTATGGGTCGGGCTGGAATTGAACCAGCAAAGCAAACGCGGCGGTTTTACAGACCGTTGCCCACACCAGTAGGCGAGCCGACCCTCAACTTTGAGTAATTACTTGAGATTTCTGGGTGAAATAAAGGAATGGAGAGACCAGTTGTCCTGCTCTCTGCCATCCCAACTCAAGTCAGCAGTGCCGACGGGAATTGAACCCGCAATCTCCTGCTTGAAAGACAGGTGGCTTTACCAATTTGCCTACGGCACCAAGAGTGAAATTTCTACCACATGCAAGTTTGAGAAGCTGTTTTTTCAGCCCCCAGGTTTGGTGGAGGCTGTAGGATTTGAACCTACTCTGATTGAGAAAATCAGATGACCAGTTTGTAAGCTTCTTAGGTTAGGACACGCAGTAGAACGCACAGACAAGGATTTGAACCCTGACCAAAGGTTTTGGAGACCCTGGTGCTGCCGTTACACCATCTGTGCATTGGTCACAGCGGCGAGATTTGTAGACGCGGAGCGGCTTCCCAAAGGGTACTCGCATATACCAAGTTATGAGCTTGGGGCTTTGCCATTAAGCTACACTGCAACGTTTGGAGTCCAGGGCGAGAATTGAACTCGCACAGTCGGTTTTGCAGACCAATACCCTAACATTAGGCGACCTGGACATTTTTGGAAGCCTCGACGGGAGTTGCACCCGCTTCTCTCTGACTGAGAATCAGAGCGACTTAATCTACTCGTCCAAAAGGCTACAAGGCGGGGATGACGAGACTTGAACTCGCGACTTCCTGTTCGACAGACAGGCACTCTTAACCAACTGAGTTACACCCCCACGTTGGGTGGCAATTATTTAGTTTTCATGGTTCAGAAGTGTTAGCGTTGTGCCTTTTGCAGAGGCTCTTTTGCTTCACTACATTTATACTACATAAATGCTACAAAAGTGTCAAGGGTATACTACAAATTTTTTTCGAGGGTGAGAGGGTAGGATTATGTAATCGCTGTATGGCTTTCTCTCACTGGGTTTAAGGGAATTAATTCAATAAAGTTGAAATGAAAAATTGAATCTTGTTCTTGTAGTATGTCCAAAAAAAGAAAGCAGAGGAAGAATTTCTCCCTCTGCTCCTCTGCTTTCTCTTCTTTCTCTGCTGCCTTAACGAAGAGATATCTTAACTAAACGGTATTAGGAGTGAATTACTCATTCTCAGTAAGGCGTTGTGCATTCCAAAACTGTTCTGCAAATGCGACAGCTGGGTGGATTGGAGCTTTGGGTTTGGTTTTAAGTACCATTCCTGCTTCATGTGGTAGGCGATCGCTCTTGGTTGAGTTACAGCGTTCACAAGCTGTAACAACGTTGTTCCAAGTATGCTGACCACCTTTAGAACGGGGAATTACATGGTCGAGGGTGAGACGCTTGGTGCTTCCACAGTATTGGCAGGTGTGCCCATCACGTTTGAGAACTTCACGTCTATTTACAGGTGGTACTTTCCAATGACGTTCAGGATTGCCAAATGTTAGACGAATATGTTCGGGAACTTGTAGTACGAAGCTAGGAGAGCGAACTTCCCAAAGTTTAGTACTGCCAAACTCTAACGATTCTGCCTGTCCGGTGACTAAAAGCACAATGGCTCGTTTAATGTTAACCCGTGCTAATGGTAGGTAGTTCTTAGAGAACACGACCACCGAATTTTGTAATATGTGTGATTTCTGAGTCTGTGGTTGAGCTTCCATAAGTGAATTCACTCCTCAAAAAAATAACCCCCGCCTCTAGTCATTCAGGAGCGGGGGTCAAGTAGTTAATACTCTTGGCTTTATAGTTGGCACAAGAAAGCACTTGCACCTCCCGCTCTGTATCAGTCGATTTGGATTTAGCCAGAGCGCGATCGCTCTTAAAATCCCTTGATTTGCAGATTTACTGCCCACAAACCGATATATTCCCTCAAATGCCAATAGCCCATACAGGCTAGCGGCTTTACAGAATGCGATCGCATTACCCAAACCCTTGCTGGGTCGGCAATCTATCGCGCACTTATGTGTTGAGGAAAATCTGCGGTTCATTGAATTTCTGTAGTATGTGTGATTAAGACTAATAACTAATATTTATAATACAGTTGTAGTATGAAATTGTCTACTACATATTGTAACTAATATCAATACTTGTTGGTAAAAGGGCAAAAGGTGAAGGGAGAAAGGGAAAGAAAATACCTGACTGGGATTTGCACTCAGCACTTTCCAGTCAGCTAATCATGGGAAACAAGTTTTCCCCATGCCTCATGCCCTATGCCCATTTTCAATACAGGACTAAACTCAGTAGAGCGTGTAGAATTGTCACTTGCAGTCTTGACGTTATTAGTGTATCGGGTGAGAACAGGTGTCATTGGCGACCAACTTTGTGATGTGTAAGCTTGCTTAAAATCATCTAGAAGCAGAAGCACTATGCACCAAAAGTTACTCTACCCACTAATTAAGGAGAATAACTATGTCCTTCAAAATCCTCAGTATGGATGGTGGCGGGATGCGTGGAGTGATTACTGCACGTATACTCCAAGAAGTTGAAGACCAGATTAGAAAACAGAAAGGTCAGTCTTTAAATGAATACTTCGACCTCATTGCTGGTACTTCTACTGGATCAATTTTAGCAGCGGGAATTGCTTTAGGTAAAACTAGTGCAGAACTAATAAATCTATATGTGAATAAGGGTAAATACATCTTCCCCCTGAAAATTAAAAACCGCTATAAAAGGTTCCCATCGTTCATACAACCCATTTTGGAGGCATTGTCACCTAGCAAATATTCTCACGAAGGGCTGATTAAAGTTTTGATAGATGAGTTGGGATACCGCAGAATTCAAGATATAGATAGTCCGATAATTTTAATTTTGGCTTACGATACCCTTTATCGCAACACCACATTTTTTACAAATTGTCATCCAGATTTAGGCTACCGTTGGTACGATGAATGTTATTTATGGCAGTTATGTGTCGCTTCGGCAGCGGCTCCTTCGTTTTTTCCACCTTATAACTTAGAGCCTGTTAACAAAGAGAAATTTGGCAATTGGGTATTTCCACATATTGATGGTGGCGTATCAGCTAATAATCCGGCTTTGGCGGCGCTGAGTTTAATTATGAAAATCAGTCAATGTTCGGATCGGGTTGTTTCCCAAGAAACAAAATGCAAATATAAGCTAGATAACCTCCAGATGGAAGACATATCTATCCTTTCGATTGGAACTGGTCAAACTGGCGAACCTTATCAATTTGAGCAAATCAACAAGTGGAAGCCGTTAGATTGGGCACAACATATTCCTGATATTTTTATGGAGCCTACGTCTGAGGTTAATAGCACTATTTGTCGGCAAATTATGGGAGGATATGAATCTCAACGGTATTTACGCCTGCAATTTGATTTAAATGAAAGATTTAAGGCGAAGCCAGGAGAGACATATAAAGACAGTAGAGTTTTATTGCGGCCAGAAGACAGGAAAAATAGATATACAAATATAAAAGTGAGTGAAGACATAGATAACGCTCACAGGGATATTATTGCACAATGGATAGATACTACATCTGCATACATAGATGAAGGACATACATACTATACAAGAGACGATGTTGGGCCTAAGGTAAAAGACGCGATCGCATCTTTTATTGCTATTAACTAGTTGCATTCACGTAAAACCATATACAAAATACAATCCTTAAGGATGTTTAAATAGAAATCTCGTATGCATACGAGATTTTCGCGTATTTATACGCGCTATAGTCAAGATTTTTGTGTAGATTTCAGTAAGAACTACATGTCAATTTTAAAAACTTCTGTTGCTAATTGTAGGATTTAAGTAAATTAATAACTTTATTAATCTCTCTAGAAAAATTTTATCTGTATAAATATTTAATCTCTTTACAAAATAATCTTCATCAGCCTAAGTTATACTGCTGAAATTGATTTGCTATCCTAGAAATTTTTAAAAAATCTATTGCGGTATTTCACTATTGTTAGTCGTTTCCTCAGTAATTTGAGAAAGTCTGCCTAGACAATAAATCTCTGTTAGTTATGTATAAACTCTGTTTTCAAACAATCAAAAATACAGATATGCTTAGATAACAAATCTTAAAAATTGCTACAATGCAAATAAAAAATAGATTTAACAGGACTTTGCCTGCAGGCTGATTACTCTTGTAAAAGATTAAATTAAAACCACCCAACAATCATTACAGCAAGCTCAAAACTCCATCTTCTTAAGGTAATTTAAGGATGATTAAGCATCATGCCAGCAGCTTACGAAATTTCGGCAATATTAATAGCAGAGATGTGATTACTTCTGAAATAAGTTTTGTCTGGAATGCAGGCATTGATTAAATCTGCTAATTACCTAGTACCGCTATGTAGAAATCAGACATTTTGAGGTTTTTATTAGCGAAGCGGTAGCGTTGGCATAGGTTCTCCTCGAGAGGAATGAGTATATTCTTGATTTGCTCAGTCAAAAAGTGGCGTTGAGCAAACAACAAACTAATCTCAAATATAAAATTACTACATTCACAAGCAATCAGTGTCTTAGTCCATCAGGTTTCAATTCTCAGAAAAACCTGATTGATACAGTTAAGCAAGCTATAAGTGGCGTTTCCTTCACCTGAAGGGTAAAACTGACGCGCAAAAGTCAAACCTTGTTGATTCTAAACTTTTGTGTTGACTTTGAAACTCTGCATAGCCACAAAACATCTTTCTCTCAAGTGGCGATATTAGATATCTCATACAAAAGAATTGCGCTAGCCAAATCCTTTGAGTCAAGTGTAATTCATCTACTCTTAATTTTTGCTTAAGCAAAAATTAAGAGTAGATCTAAATGGTGTGACTATCTTTTGTCGTGGGATGCTTCTGTACATTTAGCAAACAAATTAAGGAAGGCAAGAATGTTAATTAATTCCTCTGACGAACGTGGTAGCGGCAGATAGCACAAGCCTAAATTATCTCTTAGCTATTTGCAAAATTTGCTTTGATTTATAGATGCTGGGTAGCAGATAAAATCATTCAAGCAAGATGATTGAGTAAATCAGAAATTTCTTTTTTCAAAATAGTGAAAGCTACAAGCAAGCTGCTAATAAGGTTATCTTGTTGCGCTTACTTTCAATGGCTGTGAATCTATTTTTGTGGTGCGAAAGTCTTTACTAACTGGGTACTAAGCATCTAGTAACATACAAAATAATTGTCAATGAGTATAGGGCATTGGAATGCAGACTAGTGAATACACTTGTCAGCTTCAATGCCCTGTCTCTATAGAGTTAATCTTTGTTTATAACCAGAGAAAGATGTAGAGATTACTCAACTTGTGGAAATTTAGGTAGTAGAGATGGAATTTTTCACATCTTGGCAAAGCTACTAAATCCTCCATGCAAAATAATCTGGTTATGTTCCCTAGCCTGAAGGTAGCAGGGAATAATTCACACGCAACTCAAACACAGCGTACTAAGTATCACTATGTTGAGCAGCTGTTTATAGAACTGCTAGCAACAGAAAATTTAGATGAGCAACTAGAAAATGTTGCAGAGAAAGCCAAGGCTTTTGAACAGACGCTTTCAATAGCGATTCGTGCAGCTTACGAAAATGGCTGTGGCGAACAAGAGGCTCATCTGTTTTTGCAAAGAATACTTTATCGAATTAATCGACTGAATTTGTTTTGGTATGACGATTTGCGACATTATGACAATGAGCGATCGCTTTACTTGTTATCCTGTCGTCAGCAAATTGAAGCTGCTTGGCAAGCTTGGGAACTAGCACAATTCGACTTGCCCAGATTGCAAAAATTGCATGTCAAACAAGCACTTACTGAACGCGCATCTTTGGATGTCGATCCCCCATTATCGGCGGATAGTCGCTATCTTCAGGAGGAAATGAGCGAGGTTGGCTATCGTCATTTATTAGCGATCGCATCTTTTGATGGCTTGGTAGAAGGTAGCCGCATGACCAACATTTTGGGTGGTGCAGCGAATGAAGTGCAGTGTACGCTGGTGCGAGTATTCTTGGAAGAATACGGCAACGGTCGTTTACCTCGCAAGCATTCGACATTTTTTGCCCAAATGTTAGATGAGTTTGGCATGAATACTGAACCTGAGGGTTATTTTGATTTAGTACCTTGGGAAGTTTTAGCTTGTGATAACCATAATTTTTTAACTACACAGCGTAAACGCTATTTTCTCCGTTACAGCGGTGCATTAACCTATTTTGAAGTAGCTGGCCCTGCAGCTTACAGAAATTATTTAGCAGCAGCGCAACGATTGGGACTGTCACAAGCAGCAATGGGTTACTGGGAACTGCACATTAAGGAAGATGAACGCCACGGTCGTTGGATGTTGGATGATGTGGCTTTACCCTTGGCAGATAAGTATCCTGATGATGCTTGGGAAATAGTACTAGGTTATGACCAAGAAAAATTTATGGGCGATCGCGCCGCCAAAGCTGTTGTTCGTTCCATACGTGAAGTCGAACAAGCTGCTGTGAGTATTCGATAAATATAATACTGAAAAAATTCTGACTTTAGCCCTAATCATTGGCTCAAAAACGGCTTTCTTTAGTAACAGCTTGATTACTAAAGAAACAGTTTTTCTTGCCTGAATGCAGTTGTAGTAATTTCTTCAAGCCTGATTACATCTTAAACTTGCATCGAGGTCACATGAAAGATATATTTTTCTGCCCAGAAGAATCTAATTTTTACTCAAATTGTTTAGAAACTTTAGTGCTCAGAAATTGCCAAAATCCTGAGTGTATTGTTGAGTTTGGCTCTGGCGATGGTAGTCCGGTAATCAACTCACTCTTAAGGAACCAATTTGAAGGTGTAATCCAGGGATTTGAATTAAATACTTCTGCCTGGAAAGCTGCTAATTTAACAATTGATGAATATCATCTTACCAATAAATATATTATCAACAATTCTTGTTTATTTCAATCGGATAAACCAGAAGGTAAATATCTTGTAGCCAATCCTCCCTATCTGCCAGCGCCCGATAAAGATATCTATATGCCCCTATTATTTGGTGGTATAGATGGAGCTACAATTACTAATAATCTTTTGGCTTTAGGCTATGAAAATGTGCTAGTTTTGGTCTCTAGTTTTTCTAATCCTACAAGTACAATTTCTCAAGCACAAGAACACGGATATGTTGTCAACAACTTTGTGGTCTTACCTTTAAAGTTCGGCTACTATAGCTCAGAACCAAAAGTAAAAAATCACATTGAAGAGTTGCGTAGACATAAGATGGCATTTTATTCTGGTGATTATTACTTCTTGGCTGGGGTTTTATTTAGCAAATGCCAACAAGATACACCAGATTTATCTAAAGAATTAGCTCAGGTAATGACGAGTTTATAATTTTGTTAAAACTTGGCATTTTCTCTTTGTTTGCATCAAGAAGCAATCTATAGAAATCTGATTTGATTTTTGAAATTCACGCGGGATGAGTTACGCTATCGCTAACGCATCCTACATGGTAATTATCTTTATCGAGATTTAAATCCCCGACTTTTTGAAAAAGTCGGGGATTTTGTCAGTATTTTTTTATGAAAGTAATTTGCATCCTAGCTATATACAGCAATTTACAGTGCAATAGAATGCGGTAAGAGTACCAATAATGTTGCGCCATTATACTCAAGTATTTATTTTTATGAAGCAGCTTTCTAGTCCCAAAGCTAATTCTGATATCGTTTAGAGACGTATTACCGTAACACCGATTCATTAATAAAATTAAGAGGCTGAAAAACCCAGTTTTAACGTCTGAATACAACCAAATATTAATGGTTGCAGCACCAAAAAATCTGGTTTTTGGTCATGATTCTGAATACTGAATCGGTGTTCTAGAAACGCATATTGTCGGATTAATGACATTGCAAAGGTGTTTTAATGCAATCTCAGAATGTACCCAACTATTTGCCCCAAGCAATTTTAACTACACTTTTCTGCTGTTTACCATTTGGAATTGTGGCGATTGTTTATGCTGCTCAAGTGAATACAAAGTTGCAAGCAGGAGATTATGAAGGAGCAATGCAATCATCCAAAAGCGCCAAAACATGGTGTTGGGTATCTTTTGGTTCAGGATTAGCTGTGTTTTTAATTTATTTTCTCCTAGTAATTTTGGCTTCTTTAGCACCGCAATAATAATTATGCAGCGTTCAAAATTGCAAAAATATTATCTACAAACAATGAACATTATTCCTCGTCGCTCATCTTCTATATCTGTGAGAACTGTTAAAGTTGCAGCACTGTCGGGCGTTATTGTTGTAGCTGCAATTATTCTCTACTTTTTCAATCCGAGCAATTCTTCTATTTACCCGCCTAGCCCCTTTAAAGCGCTAACTGGTTTATATTGCCCTGGATGTGGTACGCTACGAGGCTTACATCAATTACTCCACGGGCATATCATCAAGGCTTTTGATTTGAACCCGTTGATGATTTTAGCACTGCCATATTTAATTTATTCTTATATATCCTACAGCGCGCCTGTAATTCTCGGTGAAAAAATTCCCCAAGTTTTTATTAAACCAAATTGGATTTGGTTGATGTTAAAAATTATTGTAGCTTATTGGGTATTGCGAAATCTTCCTTTTGCTCCTTTTTCTTGGTTAGCACCTTGAAAAATCAGTAGTTTAGTGCAATTAATGATAAATGGTCACTAGTACAATACGGCGGAAATAAGCCACCTATTTAAAACAAGCGAAAAGCTTACAAAATCATCATTCTTTCTTTTTACTTTTGCCTTTTTACTTTTGCCTTGTTGTACTAGCTATTTATCATTAATTATTTGGAATTACGTAGACGCGTAGCGGCTTCCCACAGGGTATTACGAATTAGTAATTCATTATTGAGCTGCTTGCCAAATCCTGATAGTTTTATCCTCACCAGCGCTGGCAAGATTTCGCCCATCGGAACTGATATCAAGAGATAAGATACTTGCTGTATGTCCTGTCAGAGTTTGTAATAATTTACCAGTTTTTAAATTCCAAATTTTGATTGTGCGATCGCTGCTACCACTAATCAAGGTTTGCCCATCTGGGGTAATTGCCAAACATTGAATCAAACCTTGATGTCCTTCCAAGCGCTGCTGTAGTTGTCCTGTAAGCAGGTTCCAAAGGTGGATGGTTGGGCCAAAGCCGCCACTGGCGATGATTTGTAGCGCTGAACTCACAGCCACAGCACGCACGAAGCCAGGGTTACCTGTAATAGTGTGGAGTAATTGCCCATTGTCTAACTGCCAAATTTTTATTACTTTATCACTACCAGCACTAATGAGAAATTTACCATCGGGACTGATAGCTGTGGTGTAAATAAAACCAGCATTTACAGGGAGAGTTTGCTGTAGGTTTCCTGTTTCTACTTGCCAAATTCTGATTGTTTTATCTCTACTTCCAGAGACAATAGTTTGCCCATTGGGACTGATGGATAAAGAATTAATTAAGTCAGAATGTCCTCTAAGAATGCGCTGGGGTTTATTAGCATTCAGATGCCAAATCTTAATTGTATTATCGCTACTGCCACTCACTACAGTCTGATTATCGGGAGCGATCGCAGTTACTATCCAAATACCAGTTTCATTTAATACACTTTGCAGTTTGCCTGTTTGCAGATTCCAAATTTTAATTGTCTTATCGTTACTACTGCTAATAAGGGTTTGAGAATTTCTGCTGAAGGCTACAGATCTAACTAGCTGTGAGTGTCCATTTAAATTATAGGCGAAAACCGCTTGTTGGAATTGCAGTTGCGACTGCACAGGTACAGTTCGGCGCTGCATAGACAAAATTTTCTCCCTTCCTTGCAATGCCTCTGCAAAGGTAGGATTGATAGTTAAAGCGCGATCGTAATCTGCTAGTGCAGCATCATATTGGGCTATTTGTAAGTAGGCATTACCTCGATTACACCAAGCCTCAAAATAATTGGGATCTATTTGTAAAGCGCGATTAAAATCTGTAATTGCACCTTGATAATCTTGGCGTTGAGCCTTATCTAATCCCCAAAAGTTATAAGCTTGAGCATTATTTGCAGATGGGGTAACCGGAATTGTTGGTGGTACATTACTAATTTGAGGTGCTTGTAAATCTTGCAAAACTTCGGCTGCAGATTGATATCTTTCTCCAACAAAATGTTTGAGCAATTTATCAATAATCCGTCCTAAATCGTCACTAATGCTTAACCCTTGCTCCTTAACTCGTTCTCGCCACAGCCAACGCGCTTCTCTAACATCATAAAGAGCATCTGCAAGATTACCATAGGGGTCTTGTAGCGGTAAACACCGAGTTATTAGCCGTGCACAAGTTGCACCCAAAGCATATAAATCACTAGCTGGGTAAGCGTAGCCTTGCATTTGTTCTAAGGGAGCATAACCAATTGTATAAATCCCTGTACCCTGGCGCGCTAAAGTTGTTTGTGTAACTTGTTTCGCACCCCCAAAGTCAATTAGTACCAGTTTGCGATCGTAGCTCCGACGAATGATATTTTCTGGTTTAATATCCCGATGAATGACACTACGCTCGTGAATGAATTGCAGAATTGGTAATAAATCAGCTAACAGTTCCCGAATCTGCATTTCATTAAAAGTATGTTGTTTCATTTCTGCAGCTAAAGTATCTCCAGCAATAAATTCTTGAACTAAATACAAGTTTAATCCTTGCTCAAAATAGGCAACTAGCCGGGGAATTTGAGGATGATTTTCTCCTAGTTCAAACAAGCGCTTTGCTTCTTCTTTAAACATTTCCGCAGCTTTTTGAAGTGCGCTAGTTCCCTGCACTTGGGGCACAAATTGCTTAATTACACAAGGTGCATCTAATCTATCTATATCTCTGGCTTCATAAGTTTTGCCAAAACCACCTTCACCTAATAATCGATTAATACGGTAGCGGTTTTTGAATAACGTACCAAAGCTGTTTCCTCCACAACTGGTGCAAAATCTATTACCATCGGAGCTAAAAGGATTGGAGCAATTGGGATTTTGGCAGATTTGCATATATTATTTTTAATGGGATTTAATTACTGCAATTATTTGCTGAATCAGGGCACAGGAAATAGGGAATAGGGAAAAAGCAAGAAAAAGTATAGCCATATCGATTTTTTACACCCATCAGAGTTATATAGTATGTAATTTAATATTTTCTTGAGAAAGCATAAGCACTAGTACCGCAAGGCGGAATTCAAAATTCAAAATTCAAAATCAAGACAGAATAAGGGTTTTGTTGATTTTGAATGGTCTGTTTATTTACGCCGTGCTGTACTAGTTTAAAAAGGTATGATTAAAAAAATTAAATGTATTTAAAACTGTAAAATAATTTTATTGTATGACAAGCATTGCCGTAGAAATTGCAACTGCAACCTCTGTACATAACTGAATAGAGGAAAAATCAGAAATCTCGGTGTTGACTTTTGAATACAGACGTGATTGCTCGCGTCTTTCCATCTCTTGACTCCTTTAAAGCAACACTAGCTTGATTTATATCCTAAATTTACGGATACTGAATTATTGAAGGTATTGACCCAAAATAAATATGAAATCTCTGCACCGTCCGGATCTATATGGTTGGTCTACTTTCAATCCCGCAAGAAACATTGATTTTAATGGGATTGCCTGGATTCGTCCAGAGGGCAATATCTTAATCGATCCGGTAGCTTTATCCAATCACGATTGGAATCACTTAAACTCTTTGGGTAATGTAGCTTGGATTGTACTGACTAATTCCGATCATGCTAGAGCAGCGAAGGATATTGCCGATCAAACCTACGCTAAAATAGCAGGGCCGATAGCAGAAAAAGATAATTTTCCGATAAATTGCGATCGCTGGCTGAGTGATAGCGAAGAATTAGTCCCAGGATTAAAGGTGATTGAACTTCAAGGTTCTAAAACTCCAGGCGAACTAGCGCTATTGCTAGAAGAAACTACTTTAATTACTGGGGACTTGGTGCGCGCCCATCGAGCAGGTACATTAACTATATTGCCAGACGAAAAGCTAGTAAACCGCGAACAAGCTGTAGCATCTGTGCAAAGATTGGCAAACCTGACTCAAGTAGAAACAATATTAGTCGGGGATGGTTGGTCAGTTTTTCACGATGGACGCGATCGCCTCAAGGAACTAGTCGCAACATTATAATTAAAGTGTCATTCCTCCTCCTTGTTCCCAAGCATATCAAGGAGGAGTAGCTCTCCTCTGGTATTTGGTAGCCAGTTTGCTTTAAATTTGTCGTTTTTTGCTGATTCCCAATAGCCAATGACCAACTATATCCTAAGTAATTAGCCAAATTTAATATGATTTGGTATTAGTTATACCATTTTTTAAAAAGAAGGCGACAGATGGGTAGGGGCACGGCACCAGTAAGATATTTGATATGCCGAAAGATTGCGGATGCCGTGCCCTTACAAAGAATTTATCTGTCGCAAACATTATTTGAATCGGTATTAGTTGTTTTGATTAATTATTACTTTCTGGCTGTAGAAGCATGGGAAAAATCATTTCTAAAAATTGCATAATTTGATTTCAGAAATTTTTAATTATTAATGTTTCTCGTCCCAAGATTTTGGCAACTTTGTTAGGTTTCATTCTGTACCCTACGGGATCTTGCTACAACCCAACTTCCAATTAATTATTCTTCACTTAACCGTATTGGCATATATGATAAACTACAGACTTTAAGTAATCATGGCATGATTGAGAATGACACTTTATGACTTAATGAAGTAGAGGTAATTGTTAAATATAAGCTTGATTTGAGTTTACAATCTGTCTCCCGTGCAATATAAATAATTAAATGTAGAAATTTTGAGAGCGACTCTTAAGGCTGACAGACTTGACGAAATAACGGCGAAGATTTGCTGCTGAGAATTACTTCTTGCAGATGCTCGAAAATATGGAGTTGATTGCTTTCTGTAAAAAGCGATCGCTATTATCAATCGGCCTTAATTCCAACTACCAATGGATACCTTACTGAAATCTGCATCACAAACCAATATTCTACTCATAGATGATAACCCCGATAATCTACGTTTGTTAGCCAAAATGTTAGAGTCACAGGGTTATGTGCTTTGCAAATCACTCAGTGGACGTATGGCTTTGCAAGCTGCTCAACACCAACTTAGCGAATTGATGGGCGGCAAAATGTTGGTAGAGACTCACCTGGAAGAGGGCTCTACTTTTTATTTCACGATTCGCGTCCCGGCTAGTTATCCTGTACCTACCAGAGAAGCTAATGTGCAGGCTACTAGCCACACAAATACCCAGCCATCTCATCTAATTTCACTCACTTCTGCAATGGCAGAAAAATTCCCCTTAAGAATTTTGCTGGCGGAAGATCATGCAGTGAATCAAAAGCTAGCATTATTAATGCTCAAACAATTGGGATACCGTGCTGATGTTGTCAGCAATGGTAAGGAAGTTCTAGAAATCATCCAGCATTTGTCTTATGACGTAATCTTAATGGATGTGCAAATGCCCGAAATGGACGGATTAGAAGCCACAAAGCTGATCCGCCAAAAATATCCAGTGGGTTTGCGTCCGCGAATTATTGCCTTGACAGCCCGCGCCCTACAAGGCGATCGCGAGGAATGTCTAGCAGCAGGGATGGATGACTATCTCAGCAAACCTATCTGCATTGAAATACTAGCTCAAGCCTTAAGTCGATGCGTACCGATAGTTTCTAGCAATGGTGGTTTTATCCCACCCAACAGAAGCGATCGCCAATCCCATCCACTCAATCAACCACTAACAAATCCCGCCGTTATTCCAATAGCAGACTTACCAGCCATTAATACTCAAGCTATGCAAAAAATTTACGAAATGGCTGGAGACGATGAAACCTTTGTCTTAGAAATTATTGACTGCTATTTAGAAGATTCCCCACATATACTGGAGCAAATGCGGGAAGCCGTTATTCAAGGAGATACCACAACTGTACACCGTCTAGCCCATAGCTGGAAATCTAGTAGCGCCTATTTAGGAGCCAGAAATCTCACAGAAATTTGTCGAGAAATCGAAGCGATCGCTCTTTCTGAAATCAGCCATCTACCAGAGCGACTCCATCAGTTAGAAGCGGAATTTGAAAGAGTCAAAACAGCTTTGCAGTTAGAACGTCAGAAACGACTGCTCATCTCCCCAATCCCCAAATGTGGCCCCAAGTTCCCCCTGCAGCCTCAATGTTCAGAAAATTAATTGATCACAAAACCAAAAAACTAGTTACTCAACAAAAAACAGAACAATAATTTTGGAGGGGGTTTGGGGGACGCAACCGTCACCCAATCGGGGGTTTGGGGGAGAATCCCCCAATTCTTCTAGCTTCTTTAATAAATGACAAATCAATAGCTAATGAGCTTAACTGAACTATATGGGCTGATACGGGGCGGAGTCCAAGCTCCGTCCCAGTCTTCCTCCCTGCTCCAATTCCTCTTCTTGACTAAATCTCCGCCTAGGAACAGCCTCTAGCAAATACCTGGAAATATTGAGTTGATAACTTTCAGCTAGAAGCGATCGCCCTCAGCGATTTGAGATTTGAGGTTTTGCAGCACATAATTAATCTTTTTCTAGATAATTAAAAAAGCTATTGCTTCAAAAAGAAGTAATAGCTTTTTTACCTGGTATTTCCAAAAAATTTTCTCTGCTAAAAACTATATTAAATAGTATATCAAATTATTTTATAGCGAGATATTTATATTTTTATAACCGTATTATCACTTAATTTTTGAGATGATTTAAAAAAACGCTGTTATTTCTCTAGCCAAGCATTATCTATATACAGTAGGGCTTTCACCCCATATTTATCATTGAATAAGATTAGCAATTTTTGAATTCTACAATATACATAAAAATCATCAAAATCAACCAATTTTCACCATAAAAAGCTCCTTGTTTATCAAAGAATATATACAATTCAAACATTGCATACAATTATTTCCCTTAATTTAACTATCTAAGTGCATATTTTTTTACATTTTTCTGCCCAAAACTATTTACATTTAACCAAGGTATGTTTAATATTAATTCAGTGGGAAGCGAAGGAATAAAACCTAGCTGAAACTACTAACAATCAACAATGAGTAAGGTAAAAAACAATGGCAGTTGAAAAAACTAATTCCTCTTCAAGTTTGGCAGAAGTTATTGACCGTATTTTAGACAAAGGTATCGTTGTAGATGCGTGGGTACGTGTTTCTTTAGTAGGTATTGAACTACTAGCTATTGAAGCTCGGATCGTTATCGCTTCTGTTGAAACCTATTTGAAATATGCAGAAGCTGTTGGTTTAACTCAATCAGCTGCTATGCCTGCTTAATTATTAAGAGTACGCTATCTCTACCTCGTTTGTGCAAACTAAAAAAAGTCACATCGGGTGAAATTGAGAAACGACTTTTAAAGTTGGCACTTTCAGGATAATTTCTTTCTTATAGCTAAAAATCCTTCAACTTAGAAGGATTTTTAGCTATTTACAATTAATGTAGTTTTGCAATCCTTAATTGCAGTCGAATACCAAAATATTTTGGTTTTAATACCACCTCTAGGAGATGTCTTCTAACTCAAAAATTAGATTGGGGTAAGCTTACTGCAACCCGATATTTGCATGATAGAAGTTGCACAGAGTTGAAATACTCTATGGTGTTTCTGATGCAGATAAGGTACAAAATTATATCGCCAGGTGTAATGGCACGGAACTGCCCTGTCCTTATGGGCGTACCTTACCTAGATTGGGAAATACTATTAAATTTGCAGCACACAAAAAATATTATTCCCATCAGCTTAGTAAGCTAATATCATTCTTGTGTATTGCTGTGATAATAAGATTCTTTTCAGTTTTATATCAAATTGCTACAAGTTTTATCTTTTAATCATCATACAAAAGCTTGTGAAGAATTGATACAAATCTAGATCCATCAGACTACAGTAAATAGTATCTTTAACAGAAGTAATTCAACTCAATAAAACATAAAACCTAAATAGGGAGGCAAAAAGCAAGGAAATTTTGTTTCCAAGTTTTGTGGAAGTTGCTACCGCTTTAGACACCTCCACATTGAAATTGCATACAGCCAACCGCCAGAATAACTATCAACAAATTAGTTTTTCATTTTCACAGCGAACTCTTAACAGGTAATCCCAAATTAGTATAGCCAGCATTGTTTGAGAATCCGTAAACAGCCAGATGTTCAAGATTTTCAATCTACAATTTGGATCACAGGTGTTCAAGGGACTGCCCAACAATATTTTTCTTTTTCCCCCTGCCCCCTTCCCCCTGCCCCTCTGCCTACTTCAAGAGTTCCCTACCCCGTTGGCACAGCCTCTCATCAGGGGTTTGTTGAATGAGCGAATTTTGAATTGCTTCACGTTTCTTTTTTCTGGGAAACTCAGCTAAATCAAAAGGAGAAGACCCATGAAGGTTGGTATCCCCAAGGAAGTTTACCCTGGTGAACAGCGTGTAGCTGTCACACCAGACACAGCCAAGCGGCTACAAAAACTTGGCTTTGATGTACTTGTAGAAACGAGTGCAGGTTGCGGGGCAAATTTTGCCGATGATGCCTATAGGCAATCCCAATGCCACATTATTGCCGATGCTGCCACTCTTTGGGCAGAGGCAGATATTGTACTCAAAGTACGCCCACCCCAAATGCATCCCGAGTTAGGCAAAGATGAAACGGATTTGCTGCGTGAGGGCAGCACAATCATTGGTTTTATTTGGCCTGCCCAAAATGCCCAACTGCTGCAAAAACTGCTAGAACGCAAAGCTACAGCGCTGGCGATGGATGCAATCCCACGCATTAGCCGCGCTCAAAAAATGGATGCTTTGAGTTCCATGGCCAATCTTGCTGGCTACCGGGCTGTAATTGAAGCCGCTAACCACTTTGGACGCTTCTTTAACGGTCAAATTACAGCAGCAGGTAAAGTTCCACCAGCGAAGATATTGGTGATTGGTGTGGGTGTAGCTGGGCTAGCCGCCATTGGTACAGCTAAAGGATTGGGGGCAATTGTGCGGGCATTTGATACCCGCTTGGTGGTAAAAGAACAAGTAGAAAGCCTGGGCGCAGAGTTTCTCGAACTCAACTTTGCTGAGGATGGTTCTGGTGAAGGTGGCTACGCCAAGGTAATGAGCGATGAATTTATCAAAGCAGAGATGGAACTGTTTGCGGAGCAAGCAAAGGATGTTGACATCATCATTACCACAGCCTTGATTCCTGGGAGAACAGCACCCATACTGATTACTCAAGCAATGGTTGAGAGTATGAAAGAGGGTTCTGTAGTCGTTGATTTGGCCGCAGAACAGGGAGGTAATTGCGCTTGTACCCATCCTCATGAAGTGTACCGTTACAACGGAGTCACAATTGTTGGGTTAACAGACCTACCCAGCCGCATGGCACAACAAGCCAGTCAGCTTTATGGGACGAATCTTTGCCATCTTTTAGAAGAGATGGGTGGGGCGAGTAAATACCAAGTAAATCTGGAAGATGAGGTAGTGCGCGGCGCTTTAGTCGCTTATGCGGGTGATATTACTTGGCCAGCACCAAAATTTGAGAAAAAGGTGGAGGTAAAAGTCGAGAAAGTAGTAGAAAAAGTCAAAGAAACGCCGCCAGTATTAGCAACTACACCTACAGCACCAATTTCTCAAACTTCCCAAGGAGGGGGCGGAGTTAACTTTTTTTGGCTATTGATAGTGGCTTTAGCCTTAGTAGGTATCGGCATCACTGCACCGCCAGAATTCCTAGCTCATTTCACCGTGTTTGTTTTAGCTTGCTTTATTGGTTGGCAAGTCATTTGGAATGTAAAACCTGCTTTGCACACACCACTGATGAGCGTCACCAATGCCATTAGCGGCATCATTATTATCGGCGGTATGGTGCAAATATCCGGATCTGCTAACTCAGCTACTACCATCCTAGGCGCGATCGCAATTTTAGTGGGCACGATTAATATTTCCGGCGGTTTCCTCGTCACGCAACGAATGCTCAAGATGTTCCAAAAATAGAAGAAATTTATGTCAAATAATTTACTGACAGTGGCGTACATTGTAGCTAGCGCCTTATTCATTCTCAGTTTGGGGGGATTGTCTGACCAGGAAACCGCTCGTAAAGGCAATATTTACGGCATTGTGGGGATGCTGATTGCTTTTGTCGCTACTACACTTACCCTTCAGGCAAACGCCTACGGTATCTTAGCTACTGTCGCGATCCCCGGAGCCATTGTAGGTGCCATTGTCGCCTCAAGGGTGGCGATGACATCCATGCCAGAACTAGTGGCAATTCTTCATAGTTTTGTAGGGATGGCGGCGGTTTTGGTAGGCGTTGCTAATTATCTCCAAGAAACGCCACTCACCCCCGTAGAAGCAACTATCCACCAAGTAGAAATTTATATTGGTGTATTTATTGGGGCAGTCACCTTTACAGGTTCAATAGTTGCCTTTGGCAAACTGCGCGGGATCATCAGCAGCAAACCGCTATTACTTCCAGGGCGGCACATCCTCAACTTAGCGATGCTAGTTGCTGTCCTGTGGTTAGGTAGCCAGTTTCTCGGCACAGCATCCCTCCCTGGATTGCAACTACTACTAATCATGTCTGCAATTGCCTGCGTTTTAGGCGTTCATCTCGTCATGGCAATTGGTGGTGCAGATATGCCAGTGGTAATTTCCATGCTCAACAGCTACTCTGGCTGGGCGGCGGCGGCTGCCGGCTTCATGTTATCCAACGATTTGCTGATTATTACAGGTGCATTGGTAGGTAGTAGTGGCGCTATCCTCAGCTACATCATGTGTAAAGCCATGAACCGTTCCTTTATCAGCGTCATTTTAGGAGGTTTTGGCGCTCAAACCACCACTGCGGAAAGTAGCGAACAACCTACAGGCAAATTCACCGCCACCACAATAGAAGACACAGTAGAACTCTTATACCGCGCCAAGAGTGTAATTATCGTCCCTGGCTATGGCATGGCAGTAGCCCAAGCGCAACATGGAGTTTCCGAAATTGTCAAACAACTGCGCGATCGCGGCGTTAAAATTCGCTTTGGTATCCATCCCGTAGCGGGTAGAATGCCCGGACACATGAACGTGCTGTTGGCAGAGGCGAAAGTGCCTTACGACATCGTTTTAGAAATGGATGAAATTAATCACGACTTCCCCGAAACAGATGTAGTTTTGGTAATTGGCGCTAACGACACCGTCAACCCCAGCGCCTTAGAAAACCCCAACAGTCCCATCGCCGGAATGCCAGTCTTAGAAGTTTGGAAAGCTAGCACCGTCATCGTCATGAAACGCAGCATGGCTAGCGGCTACGCCGGCGTAGAAAATCCCCTCTTCTACAAAGACAACACCCTGATGCTGTTTGGCGATGCCAAGAAAAACATTGACGCGACTGTTGCCAAACTCACCCAGTTAAAAGCAGACGCAGCAAGTCTGAATTTGGCAGCGACAAGGGTATTAAATTAAGGGGCATGGGGCATGGGGTAATGGGTAATGGGTAATGGGTAATGGGTAATTGGTAATTGGTGTTTGGGATTTGTCATTAATTATGTCTCCCCTGCTCCCTGCTCCCTGTCCCCCTGCTTTTTCCCAGTCCCCAGTCCCCAATCCCCAATCCCCCAATCCATGAGAAAAGTAGCAGTCTGGGAAGAGCAGCCAAACTGCTACTGGGAGCAGAAAGAATCAAGATTATGCGCTAGTTGGCGTGAGCGACTTCTTTTGTAGCGGCAGAAATATCGATCACTTTGGCGAAATCAGACAGTACATCCTGTAATCTCTGGGCAATTTCTGCATCAAGCTGAATACTGCCATCAGCTTGTACTTGAATTTGCTTATCTATACTGTAGATAGTACTTAGGATGTGCCGCGCTCCTAATTCGGATAGCACGGGTTTTAACGCATATTCTATTGCTAATAAATGGGCGATTGTTCCGCCTGTAGCTAGAGGAAGTACAACTTTTCCGGCTAAGGATTTCTGGGGTAATAAATCCAAGAAGGCTTTTAAGACACCTGTGTAAGCAGCTTTGTAAATAGGTGTAGCAATAATTACGCCATCAGCTTTTTCTAACAGAGCTTTTGGTTTTTCTAAAGCTGGACTATCGTAACGTCCATAAGCTAAATCTTCCGCTGGAATGTCGCGCACTGAGATAATATCTACCGTTACGCCTTGCTGTACAAGCAGTTTGCTAGCATACTCCAGTAAAGAGTAGGTGCGGGAAGGATGGGAAGGACTACCTGCGATCGCTAAAATATGAGCCATGTTCTAAAGTTCTCCTGAGAATATTTTGCTGTTAATCTACAGTCGCAGCTGTTGGCTGATTAATTTGTGGTTTGGGAAATTCCTGATTAGCAACGATTTCGCCAAACGGACTTGTGAATTGCGGTTCAATCGCAGGTAAATTTTCTAAAGGCAAGCGTGGGAATAGTAATTCAGCCACACGGTAAGCTTCCTCTAGATGGGGATAACCAGAGAAGATAAAAGTATCAATCCCCAAGTCTGTATACTCCAACATTCTTTGAGCCACAGTATCGGGATCGCCGACTAAAGCAGTCCCCGCACCACCCCGTACTAAACCAATTCCTGCCCATAAATTGGGACTAATTTCTAAAGCGTCGCGGCTACCCTTGTGTAATTCTTGCATCCGACGCTGTCCTTCAGAGTCCATACGGGCGTATGCTTCTTGAGTTTTAGCGATCGCATCTTCGTCTACATAGCGAATTAGATTATTTGCTGCATCCCAAGCTTGACTTTCAGTTTCTCTCACAATGACGTGCAGGCGAATACCAAAGCGGATTGTCCGTCCTTGCGCTTCTGCTAGCCGACGCACTGAGGCAATTTTTTGGGCAACTTGTGCAGGTGTTTCACCCCAAGTTAAGTAAACATCTACGTGCTTGGCAGCAATTTCTTGAGCAATGGGAGAAGAACCACCAAACCACAACGGTGGATATGGTTTCTGTACAGGTGGAAATAAAATCTTCCCTTCTTGGATGTTGAGATAATCGCCTTGGAAGTTAGTAACTTCATTCGCTGCGATTTGCCGCCACACTGTCAAAAATTCATCGGTGAGTTTATAACGATCGTCATGGGAAAGATGCAAACCATCACCCGCCAACTCTACGGGATCGCCACCTGTAACCACATTAATTAGCAAGCGTCCCCCAGAAATCCGGTCAAACGTCGCAGCCATCCGCGCCGCAACTCCTGGTGACATCAACCCCGGGCGAATCGCCACCAGAAACCGCATTTTTTTTGTATGGGTTGCTAGCGTTGATGCCAAAATCCACGCATCTTCACAAGAACGCCCTGTTGGTAACAAAGCACCTGTAAAACCCAAGTGATCGATGGCTTGGGCAATTTGTCGCCAATAATCAAAATTTACTGCCCTCGCGCCTATAGTAGTACCAAGATAGCGTCCTTCTCCGTGCGTGGGGATAAACCAAAGTAGTTGCATAATCCCTATTTAATATGGCTGCAAAATCAGATTTCTATAAAACTACGGTAATTCTATGTGTATACCGTATTTATTTGTCATCTAAGAGTATTGCATAGGTATGCAGGGAAAGCAACAGGTTGAAAAGTCAATTGTAGAGACGCGATGAACTTAAGGGTCAAGGGTCAAAGGTCAAAGGTCAAAGGTCAAAGGTCAAGGGTCAAAGGTCAAAGGTCAAGGGTCAAAGGTCAAGGGTCAAGGGTCAAAGGTCAAGGGTCAAAGGTCAAGGGTCAAGGGTCAAGGGTCAAGGGTCAAGGGTCAAGGGTCAAAGGTCAAAAGTAATTTGCCCCATTACCCATTACCCATTACCCATTACCCATTCCCCAATCCCCAATCCCCATTACCCATTCCCCAACGCCCTCTTACCCAACGACATACAAATCGCATCATTCTGTGGGGTATGGATGCGGCTGCATAGAACGTCGCGATAGTATCTTTCTAAAGGGTTATGACGTGATAAGCCAGGATTACCAATTAGTTCTAGTCCTGTTTCAACGGCGCGAATGGCGTTACTTGTGGTGATATATTTTACGGAATGTGCCTGTAATGCTACGGTGTTATCATACTCGGCGCGGTCGATATCGTGGGCTAAACCGTAAATTAGGCGATCGCTGGCGTAGAGTAAAGCTTCAATTTCACCCATTGCGGTTTGAAAGCGGGGTAGAGTGGCTAAACTAGCTCCTAAGTTAGAAGGCGATCGCTCATTTAAATAACCTACTAACCAATCACGGGCGGCTTTGGCTACACCTTGATACAAAGCACTCAGCCACAGGCTATTACCAGCTAATTGCAAGGGGTCTGGTAATGACCAAGCTGACAATGGGCGAATATCTAAAGCGTATTCTAAAGGAATTAAGGCATTTTCTAAAATCAGGTCATGGCTACCAGTAGCCCTCATTCCCAAATGATCCCAAGTCTCTGCAATTCGTACACCAGGAACATCACGAGGTACGAGAAAATTTCCTACTCGCGGTTCTGGCTCTGTGGTGCGCGCCCACACAACGAAGTAGCTTAAAATTGGACTGCCTGTAGTGTATATTTTATGACCATTTAATAGCCAACCATCTGGGGTTTGTTGAGCTGTGGTTGCAGGTAATCCACCCCTCGCTGGCGTACCTAATTCTGGTTCCACCCGGGCAGCATTTAATAAAGCAATACCTGCCAACGATTCCCGACACAACCGTTGATAAATCTCTTCTGGCCAGCGACGTGAACGGCTAGCATTAGCGTGTTGGAGATAATGCATCGTCAACACTAAAGCCGTAGCCGCATCCCCACTAGCTATAGTTTCAATCACCCGACTGACAGCCGCATATCCTAAAGCCTGTCCGCCAAACTCTTTAGGAACAGTCAAATTCAAGAGCTGCGCTTGCTGGAGAGCCGTAAAATTCTCAAATGGAAAAGAACCATCGAGATCGTGCACTGCAGCGCGAGTAGCAAAGTCAGCAGCCAGAGAAGCGACACGCTCAAATAAATCGGTGCTAGGTGTCACTGGAGATGTATTAAGTTTGACCATATTTACTTCTTCAGCGTTTACAAAGTACAGCAAGGCGGCAATTTATTTATTGTCATATAAATGGGGACTGGGGATTAGGGACTGGGGACTGGGGACTGGGGACTGGGGATTGGGTGAGACAGATGAGGGAGATGAGGAGGATGAGGAAGCACGGGAGAAATATCTATTACCAATTACCAATTACCCATTACCCATTACCCATTACTCAATGCCCAATGCCCAATGCCCAATGCCCCATATAATTCTGCCAATAGAAGTAACAATCGAGATAGAGGTAAGAACAGAAAGCTTTCACTAGAGTAGAAGCACTAAAGTAACCTAGAGATTTGCAATGGCATACCAAGGTGTAATTCTAGATGTAGATGGGACACTGATTCTTAGTAATAATGCTCATGCTGAAGCTTGGGTAGAAGCATTTGCAGAATTTGGCTATGAGGTAAAGTTTACACAAGTCCGACCGCTAATTGGCATGGGAGGCGACCAGATTATTCCCAAATTTGTGCCAGGACTTTCGGATCAACAAGGTAAAGGTAAGCAAATTGCCGATAAACGCAAAGAACTAATCATTAACAAGTTTAGTAAAGAGCTGACTCCTACCAATGGGGCGCGGGAACTAATATTGAAAATGCAATCTGTGGGATTACGCCTGATCATCGCTAGTTCAGCCAGCAGTCAAGAACTTTCGGTATTGCTAAAAGCAGGACACATTGACGACTTACTCAGTCAAGATGAAGCCACCACATCTAACGATGCTGAATCTTCTAAACCAGCTCCAGATATTGTGCAAGCTGCTTTGGATAGGCTGAACATTCCCGCATCCCAGGTAGTAATGCTGGGTGATACTCCTTATGATATTGAGTCAGCAAATAAAGCTGGTGTTGATGTGATTGCGCTGCGTTGCGGTGGCTTTGATGATGATCAATTAGAAAATGCGATCGCTATTTACAATGACCCAGCTGACTTGTTAACACAGTTTGACAGTTCACCTTTAGCCATTCAAGCAATTACAACAGCATAGTATCAATTCAACCTTAACAAAGCTAAATTTTCATATCATGTCCGTTTGAGGACTTATCATATCTGTGAAGGTTGGTAATGGGTCATGGGTCATGGGTAATGGGAAAGAAAAATCCAGTTTAATAATTACTAATGACCAATTCCCAATGACCAACCATATCGTAAGTAATTAGCCGGACTTGATATTATATAAGGCTTGTGAAACTTGTTTAATTGGGACTGCCTTCTTCCAGGCTTATTTAATCAAGATGACGCTGGCAATAATTTGTAATTTTTTTAACTCGCGTACCAGATGTTGAGCTTGGTATTTATAAAGTAGTGTTGGTAATACTGTGGGCAAATTATTCATCCATTGCAGAACATCAGCAGCAGTACATCCTGTAATCAAGGTGATTTTCTCTACAGCATGAGCCATAGCACTACTAGTCACAGCTTGTTCGATTTGCACTTGCCAAAGGCGAGGTAGCATTTCACCCCATTCAATTCGCTGTAAACTATTGCTAGTGGCTAAAACAATCAAGCGATCGCCAATATCAAGCCTCACATCATCCCAAGGCATTAATGAGTATTTGTGTTGTCGAGATTTCTGGTAGAGAATGGGCACAACACCATAACCATGAGCTATATATCACAACACGTGAACAAAAATCTGAATTGAATGTAGTAGCGTGTCTAGACTAAAATAGTGCATTGCTCAAACTCTTGTGGGATGGGCATCTTGCCCGTCCTGGGCGGACAAGATGCATTGGTGTCAACTTAAGCTAAAAGCTATATAGGGCGGGCGTTGTACAAATACCTCGCGCCCTCATCCCCTAACCCCTTCTCCCTGGGGGAGAAGGGGAATTGAATCTCTTGCTCCCCTCTCCTAGTGGGCTACGGTGTACACACAAGTCTTAAAATTCCCCCTAGTGCTTGGTTTGATCATCTAACTAATGGTTGTGCGATCGCTCTCGAAGCCTGTCCACAGCCAAGAGGAACGACGTAGGCGGAGCCTTCCCGCAGGGTAGCAATCGCAAAAACCACGGGATTTGTGAGGCAGTGGACAAATATCTTTACACACTTCATTGCTGAGTATAATTGCGTAGTTTACCCGCGCCTATACATATCAGACAAAGTCAACAATTAGCACTACTGGATGCGATTTCTACGGATAGACTGCGTCTACATAGCTTGCGATCGCTCATCCATAGAGAACATTGGTTCCTTCATAACCAACCTGATCGGGTTGTCTATCAACGAGCGCTCATCCATAGAGAACATTGGTTCCTTCATAACCAACGTGATCGGGTTCTCTACCAATGAGCGCTCATCCATAGAGAACATCGGTTCCTTCACAACCAACGTGATCGGGTTGTCTACCAATGAGCGCTCATCCATAGAGAACATCGGTTCCTTCATAACCAACATGATCGGGTTGTCTATCAATGAGCGCTCCTTCACGCACAACCAGATCTCCTTCACGCACAACCAGCTCTCCTTCACAACCAACGAGCCAATTTTTCGATTAACTAGCTCTCAATAATTGATGTTTTAGCCTTCCCTAATGCATTGCCTGTGCTGCTATGATTGAATATCAGCCGCCCGCAACCATACTCTTTTCTTGCCAGAATGCGCGGATGGGTAGGTGTTAGAAAAGTAATCTCACCAAAAACCGTTAAAACTATTTGTATATAAGGCTTCTACTGATTTATTGCTGTCCAATCACCCGCGCACCTTACAGAGATTGACTTTCAGCTATTTTGGGTTTGCTGTTTCATTATTGCTTATGTTATGATTGCACTGTCCGCGCAACAGTACCTTGAAAACTATATATACATTGGCTTTGGGGCTTCCGCTGTTTAAACTTCACTTAATCCCTATTAGGGATTGAAACCTTGATTTGCAAGGGTTTGAGGGGTGCTGACTGTGTTTAAACTTCACTTAATCCCTATTAGGGATTGAAACATATACTATCGATGCCCCAGTTTGCCTGCCTTTCGTTTAAACTTCACTTAATCCCTATTAGGGATTGAAACGAATCAGCAATAGCTAGCGATAAAAACGCTAGTAAAGGCAAGTTTAAACTTCACTTAATCCCTATTAGGGATTGAAACTTGCTGCTTCTATGTATTCGGGTGAAGGATTTTTAGTTTAAACTTCACTTAATCCCTATTAGGGATTGAAACACAACTCTTGGCGAAAACCCACTCATTGAATTTCGTTTAAACTTCACTTAATCCCTATTAGGGATTGAAACCTAATAGCCTCCAGTATTTTGATAAACCTATTACGTTTAAACTTCACTTAATCCCTATTAGGGATTGAAACGTAACTTTGATTGTCGGTAGTGTCAATAGGATAATGTGTTTAAACTTCACTTAATCCCTATTAGGGATTGAAACGGATCTGGGGTGTAATTCGGAATATCAGAATTTGGTTTAAACTTCACTTAATCCCTATTAGGGATTGAAACTCGATAAGTAACAACGGCTTTTTGCTTCCTTTAAGTTTAAACTTCACTTAATCCCTATTAGGGATTGAAACACAGTGGTGGGAGTTCCAACTTTCACTCCATGAGGTTTAAACTTCACTTAATCCCTATTAGGGATTGAAACCTTTTTCCTCGTCCATCATTGCCTTGTATTGGCGCTCGTTTAAACTTCACTTAATCCCTATTAGGGATTGAAACTAAATTGGTTCGCTTCTAATGGGCGTATTATTGTTTAAACTTCACTTAATCCCTATTAGGGATTGAAACAAGAGAAGGTTAAGGCGATTTTCTTATCCAGGTAAAGTTTAAACTTCACTTAATCCCTATTAGGGATTGAAACGTGACATTGCCAGCACACTTACTCAAGCATTAGCGTTTAAACTTCACTTAATCCCTATTAGGGATTAAAACAAGGCTCACTTGGATGAGTATGAGAGCCGAGGTTGCAAAAATTCTCTCGCAAATAGATGGCGGTAAGGTATCAGTGGCACAATATCAAAAATGGCTGAAGAATAAAGCTGTAGCCTACGGTACAGAGCCAAAAGCCTTTCTTAAATATGCCGCATTCATGCATGAAATAGGGATGCTAAACAAGCAGCCAAAATCAATTGATGAATTAATTTTACCGACACTTCAAGGTGCTGGTGGAGATTAATTTATGGCAGATTTAGACTCGTTGATTGCAGCTAAAAATGTGCATATTAGCTACAAAGATAGTAAGCAGAAATTTACGGCTGTACAAGATGTTAACTTTAGTGTGAAATCGGGAGAAAAGTTTGCCATCATTGGGCCTTCGGGTTGCAATACTTGTCGGTTAAGGGGGAAAGGGGAAGGGGAAAAGGGGCAAGAAAAAACCTTTAACCCTTACCCTTTCACCTTTTCCCCAAACCAAATTCCGAGTTGAAAATCCTTAACCGAGCAGTATTGCTTCGGGTTGTGGAAAGAGTACCCTGTTAAAAGCGATCGCAGGTTTTGTACCTGTCACTAGTGGCGAATTATTAATTGCAGGTAAGCGCATCACCACACCCAGTCCCGAGAGAATGATTGTTTTTCAAGACTTTGAACAGCTCTTACCTTGGCAAACTGTATTGCAAAATGTAGTTTATGCGTTGGAAACGACAAATAAAGCCAGAGGTAAAACCGCCATTGCTGAAGCTTGCAGATATCTGGAATTAGTGGGAGTCTCCGCATCCAGGGATAAATATCCGCATCAACTCTCAGGTGGGATGAAACAACGAGTGGCGATCGCACGCGCCTTGGCTGTTAAACCTCAAGTTTTGCTCATGGATGAACCATTTGCAGCACTCGATGCTTTAACCCGTACTCAACTGCAATATGAACTCAACAATATTTGGCACAGTACAGGGGTAACATTGATTTTAATCACCCATTCCATAGAAGAAGCCGTCTATCTTGGACATCAAGTTGCAGTGATGACACCTGTACCCGGAACCGTGAAAGAAATTGTAGACACACTGCAAACGGATCGTGTATTTGCTGGGTTAGTCGTGATTGCTAGTTTGGGTTTAGCTGTGAATTACCTTTTCCACTTAATTGAGTTGAGAACTGTGGATAAATGGGGAATGAAACAGAGTTAACAATTGGGAGGATGCGTTACGCCGGAGGCTAACGCATCCTACTGGCGTGTCTAGACTAAAATGAGGCAATATAATTTTCTTGTGGGGTGGACAGCGTTCGACTGAGCGCTCACGCCGAAGTCTTGTCTGCCCAGGACGGGCAAGATGCCCATCCCACAAGAGTTTGAGCCATGCACTATTTTAGCTTTGCCACGCTACTACTGCCACCACCGCGCCACATCCAAAACTGCATCGGTAAATTCTGCCTTTGCCACTTCGCCACCTATGAATTGGTATTATATGCTTGGTGGTGAAACTTGTTTCATTGGGACTGCTTCCTGCATTATTCATGCACTCTTTGAGGGCGGTATTTCAATTTATGTTGAAATACTGTCCTCATATTTGTTTCAGCTTCCACCCAAGTTCAGGATTTCTGCTCTTTTGCTTCCATCTCGACCCCCAATTGCCAAATGAGCGAAGTTACGCCGAGAAACCCTCGAAAAGCTTCTCGCTTTCGACTATTTGAGGTCATAGCGATCAAGGTTCATCACCTTGTCCCACGCCGCCACAAAGTCATGCACAAATTTCGGCTGTGAGTCCTCAGAGCCGTAGACTTCCGCGAGAGCTCGTAGCTGAGAGTTTGAGCCGAAGATGAGGTCAACACGGGTACCAGTCCACTTAAGTGAACCTGTTTTGCGATCGCTCCCCTCAAACTCATATTCATCTTCAGAGGTCGCCTTCCACGTTGTACCCAGGTCGAGCAGATTTACGAAGAAGTCATTGGTCAACGTCTCTGGGCGATGGGTGAAAACTCCGTGTTTGGATGCTCCATAGTTCGCACCCAGGACGCGCAAGCCGCCTACAAGAACCGTCATCTGCGGGGCTGACAGGGACAGCAATTGTGCCCGATCAACCAACAACTCCTCTAACGATTCGCTGTGTTTACCACTGGTATAGTTGCGGAACCCGTCCGCAGCCGGTTCGAGGACGGCGAAGGATTCGACATCCGTTTTCTCTGGCAACGCATCCGTGCGTCCCGGCTGGAAGGGAACCGTCACGTCGTGACCAGCATTTTTCGCCGCTTGTTCGATACCTGCACATCCACCCAGAACGATCAAGTCAGCCAGCGAAACCTGCTTCCCGCCAGAATGCGAGCTGTTAAATTCCTGTTGAATTGCCTCTAGGGTTTGCAGCACCGTTGCCAGTTGGGTCGGCTGGTTGACCTCCCAATCTTTCTGTGGCGCGAGACGAATGCGCGCCCCGTTCGCGCCACCGCGCATATCAGAGCAGCGGAAAGTTGACGCAGATGCCCAAGCAGTTGAAACGAGTTGGGAAACAGACAGTCCCGAGGCCAGAATCTTGCCTTTGAGAGCGGCGATGTCTTGCTCATCAATCAATTCATGGGTGACTGGGGGGACGGGATCTTGCCACAAAAACTCTTCGGCTGGAACCTCCGGGCCGAGATAGCGCGATCGCGGCCCCATGTCGCGATGTGTCAGCTTGAACCACGCTTTGGCAAATGCATCTGCAAACTCATCCGGGTGCTCGTAATAATGCCGTGAAATCGGCTCGTAGATGGGGTCAAGCCTCATGGCCATGTCCGCCGTAGTCATCATGGGGGCGTGCCGTTTTGCTGGATCGTGCGCGTCAGGCACCGTATCCGCGCCAGCGCCGTTTTTAGGTGCCCACTGATGTGCACCAGCAGGACTTTTCACAACTTCCCAATCATATTTGAACAAGGTTTCGAGATAGCTGTTGTCCCATTGCGTCGGCGTGGGAGTCCATGCGCCTTCGATACCGCTAGTGATCGCATCGATGCCGACACCCGTGTTGAAGGTGCTTTTCCAACCAAGACCCTGCTCCACAATGGTGGCACCCCCAGGGTCTTGACCTACGTGGGTTGCCTCACCCGCACCATGACATTTGCCAAAGGTATGTCCGCCGGCAACGAGCGCCACCGTTTCTGCATCATTCATTGCCATCCGCCCAAAGGTCTCGCGAATATCGCGCCCTGAGCCAACCGGATCGGGCTCACCGTTGGGCCCTTCCGGATTCACGTAGATTAGACCCATCTGAACGGCAGCCAAGGGATTCAGCAGCACGCGATCGCCGCTATAACGCTCGTCGCCGAGCCAGGTTTTTTCAGAACCCCAGTAGATATCTTCTTCTGGCTGCCAGACATCCACGCGCCCGCCAGCAAAGCCGAGCGTCTTGAAGCCCATCGACTCCAAGGCGCAGTTACCAGCGAAGACCATGAGGTCAGCCCAGGAAATTTTCTTGCCGTATTTCTGCTTGATTGGCCAAAGCAACATCCGCGCCTTGTCGAGGTTGGCATTGTCAGGCCAACTGTTGAGTGGCTCAAACCTTTGGCTACCCGATCCCGCGCCGCCGCGACCGTCGCCAATCCGATAGGTGCCTGCGCTGTGCCAAGCCATGCGGATGAACAGCGGCCCATAATGACCATAATCGGCTGGCCACCAGTCAACAGAGGTGGTCATCAGCTGATAGATATCTTGCCTGACAGCATTTAAGTCGAGACTCTGAAACTCCTGAGCATAGTTGAACGCCTCACCCATAGGATTGGACTGGGGTGAGTGCTGGTGGAGAATGCTCAGATTCAAATAATTTGGCCACCAGTCTCGGTTAGACGGCACATGACGAGCCTGAAATTTCTGGCCTCCGCCCGTAAATGGGCATCCGCTTTCGCTGCTCATAGTATCTCCCGTCAAATTTTGTGGTATGGATTTTTTGATGTAGTGCTGGTATAGCCAACAAATAGCACATGGGCAATTATGGGGATGATCGATGAGAAATATAATCGAAGAGAAATATAAACAACGTTATGATTTGAAACAATCGGTTATACTCATGGACTAAGCAGGGCGATCGCATTTAAATATTGATGGGTATAACCAAGAAAGAACCTATTTAAGGGACTTCCAAATAAAAAAATATCCCAGTATTTATTGTGGGGTGGACATCTTGTCCGCCCAGTTTATGTGGCGGGCAAGATGCCCGCCCCACAAGATGGAATAATTTATTTCTTGGAAATACCTAAGAGACTTCCAGAAAATAAATTATTCCATTTTCATAGTGGGAGATTCTTTCTCCTCTGCTTCCTCTGCATACACAGCGTTCGCGTAGCGTCCCGCAGGGATGGAATATTTTTTGAGTTGCAAGTCCTAAGCTGTAGCACTGCGTACCAAAATAACTGTGCAATTACTTCTACGAGAAATATTTTCAGGAATATTACCGTTAATCGCTTGCTTGAGAAGACTTTCACGACTAGCACCCAGGATAATCACATCACTGCAGTCTTGTTGGGCGCAATCAATGACAGCCTCAGGAACAGAACTAGCACAGACTGGGGTAGCAGTCACTTTACCGCTAACTCTCGGCTCAAGAAAGCGAAGATATCTGTTGAGCAATGTTGTATCTGGTTGAGATTCAGTAGGTTTGAAAACCTGATATAGCTTAATCGCAGGTGATGAACTGAGGGTAGTTAGAGCTGGTAATAGCTGGATTGCTTGGCTGGAGTTGGGGCCACCTGCCATTGGTAACAACCAACGCTCAAAACCTTTATGGTCATTTAATTTTACTAAAACAACATCACAAGCAGCCTGGCGAATCACAGTATCTACCACTCGGCTGAAAACTCTACCCGGAGTTGAAGTATTGCCTTTCCAACCCATGAGTACTAAATCTATATGTCGCTCTTTAACAGTCTCTAATATTGCCCCAGCAACATCATGGGCAACGCGAATTTGTGTATGCACAGGAATTCGACAATCTTTCCCTAACTGTACAGCCTGTTGCAACAGACGATGACTTTTGGCAGTTGACACTGGCGTTTCAGAGGGAGAGCGATCGCGTGGAACTATAATCACTTGCAGACATTCAATTTCGTAATGCTTTTCTTTTGCGATCGCTGCTGCCATTTCGAGTAAGGTCTCGGCTGTCTGTGGATGGGACAATGGCACTAACAATCTGCCTTTTCTCATAGCCGGAGCGCGAGTTTGGTAAATTACATAAGAAGGTTCTAATGTCTTGGTCGGCTCAATTTTGTCTACATTACCATTGAGTCGCTCGGCTTCAACGCGGATAATATCAGTGCGTGTAATAATTCCTACAAGTTTGCGACCTTCTGTAACAGGTAAACAGCTCAAGTTATAACGGTTGAGTAGATGTAAAACATAAGCCAGGGTAGCTGTGGGGCTGACTGTAACTGGCTCTGGTGTCATAATCCCATTGATAGCTGTATCACGAGCTAACTGCTGTGAGCCAGTATTTACCACATCCTTTTGAGTCACAATACCCACAAGTTTGCCATTCTCCACTACTGGGAAATTGCGATGATGAGAATGGGAAAATGCCTGTACTGCTTCATCAATACTCATTTTGCTAGAGAGAGTTTCCACACGGCGCTGCATAACATCTGCGGCAGTTAACTGTGCTAAAAGTCCCTCGGCAACGGGTTCTTTTTTAATGTGAATGCCTTTCCATTCAAGTAGCAAATCGTAAAGCGACCTATAGTCTATTTTTTCTGCAACTAAATAGGCAACTACAGACACAATCATTAACGGTAGCACCAAATTAAAATCTGTGGTCATCTCAAAAACCATGACCACAGCAGTTATTGGCACCTTGGAGACAGCGCTAAAAAATGCTGCCATGCCTACATGGGCGTAGGTTGTGGCTGCACTCATGCCCAGCAAACTCTCTTGCGTAGCACCTACTAAATAGCCAAGGGCAGCACCTAAGACTAAGGTGGGAACTAGTAAACCACCCGGTGCGCCAGAGCCGTAAGTTAAAATAATTAAGCTAAATTGAACAACAAAAGCGATCGCAGCCAATACTGAATCACTACTACCTGTAAGTAACAGATCTCGCAACCCAGCATGATTGCGAAAGGCTACAGGCAAAAGTGCGATCGCAACACCAGTAATTAACCCAACAATTCCAATTCGCCAGGGTAAACTCAAGCGTAGCAGGCGGCGGTTAACTGCCAAACTAGCAATCACACTCTTATTAAAGAGAATTCCTAGTAACCCAGCCAGCACCCCTAAAATCAAGTAGAAAGGGATTTCCTGAGCAAAGAATGTTGTATGTGTCACAGCTAAATTAACGTTCAGATCTAAGCTGTGACTGCCATATAACCGAGAGATAACTGAAGCAATAAAAGAAGCTAAAATTGCCGTGCCAAGGGTAATACCTGAGACATCTTGGAGTAGTTCTTCCACTACAAATAACACACCAGCAATTGGCGCATTAAAAGCTGCAGCTAACCCTGCGCCAGCCCCAGCGGCGATCAGTTGACGACGATGTTCTGGGGAAGTCGGCACCCAATTACTCAGTTGATTGGCTAAAGCCGCCCCAATTTGCACAGTCGGCCCTTCCCGTCCTAAAGGCATTCCCGAACCCAGTACTAAAGTGGCGCTGACTAACTTAACTAAAGCAATTCGCAAATTCAACGGCATCGGTACACGAGCTAATACCGCCTTCACTTCCGACATCCCACTACCTGATGCTTCGGGTGCAAAGCGTTCTACTAGCCAACCAGCTAAGACTCCGCCTACGAGTCCAATAACAGGTAACACCAAATAGGCAGGCCAAAGGTAAGAAATATGAACTCGCCATGCCCCTGCCCAGTCTACTGCTTGCCCTAATACAACTGCTGCCAATCCAGACACCAAACCAATCACACAAGCTTCAAAGAAAGCCAAGCGTCTAGGTTGCAGCATCTGGCGGTAAAGCCTCAACCACAGAATTTTTCCCCTCACTAACATAATTTTTAGCGATCGCTTTTCAGCAGTCGTTTCTACTATCAATAGCGTTTCATTAAAAAATGAAAATTCAATGAAATTTGCATATATCAAAAGATATATGACTTGTATTTGATTTTGGAAAAAACTCAGTACACCTTGATCACTTCTTTGCTGTTACCTTTTAATCTGGTCAAGACGTTTCGCAGACAAAAGTTTATCAGTATTGTCTAGCACCACTAAGTCAGTCAGGGCTTCCACTACCAGAATCCGCATTTCTCAAATATCTATTTTTCAATTGGATTTAGGCCGAGGAAACTTAGAAGGAGGCTGGAATCTTTCTACTGGTACATCCTTAAGTGCTTTCTGCATAAAATCACGCCAGACAGGGGCCACTGTACCACCACCCGTTGCACTATGAGCTAATTGTCGGTTGTCATCCCTTCCTACCCAGATAGCAGTAGTTAACTGTGGTACAGTGCCAATAAACCAAATATCCTTTTCTGAAGAAGTTGTACCAGTTTTGCCGGCGACTGGACGACCGATAGCTGCGCCTTTACCAGTTCCTTCATTCACTACCGATTGCATCACATCTAAAGTGGCGGCTGATGCCCAAGGGTCAAGAACTAGTTGCGGTTTTGGAGTATTATCTAGCAACACATTACCACTGCTATCAGTCACACGGGCAATAATCGTCGCTGGTGATTGCCAGCCATAATTAGCAAAGGTTGCATAAGCACTAGCCATTTCCAGTGGTGTGACACCAATTGCACCTAGTGGCAGAGAACTTACCGGCACCATTGGACTCATAATGCCTAAGGTACGGCAAGTTTCAATGACTTTATCCATCCCTACAGCTTTACCAAGCTTGATTGCGGGAATATTACGGGACAGGGACAGAGCAGTACGAATCGATATTGCTCCCATAAAGCTATTATCATAGTTGCGTGGATAATACCAACCGCTACCATCTCGATAACTAACTGGGGTATCCAATATCGTGGAATTGGGTGTGAATTTCCCACTGGCAAAAGCGGTATAGTAAACAAACGGCTTAAAAGAAGATCCAGGCTGACGCTGTGCTTGTGTAGCGCGGTTGAATTCGCTAGTTTTGGCATCAATACCACCCACTAATGCTTTGACAAAATGTGTGCGCGGATCGATAGCCACTAAAGCCATTTGATTTTTATATATCCCTTGACTTTCAAGAATTTGATGCCACTTCTTAATAGTGTCTTCTGCCATCAGTTGGAAGTCTGTATCTACTGTGGTTTGTACCCGCATTCCAGCTTTGAGTAATGCTTCACGTCCAAATTTTTTAATTAGTTCTTGAGCCACAGTATTGGTAACGTAAGGCAAAGCGCTACCTTGAAAAGATTTGATTTTACCAAGTTTGATTTTTTGGTTGAGAGCATCATTATATTCTTGCTGACTAATCCAATTTAATTCCAACATTCGCCCCAGTACTTCTTTCTGTTTTTGTTTAGCCAATTTCATATTCACAAACGGGCTATATTCTTCTGGGGCGGGAATTAAACCTGCCATCATTGCTGATTCAGCTAGAGTCAAATTTGCCGCTGATTTATTAAAGTAAGTGCGTGCGGCTGTTTGTACACCATAATTATTGTGTCCCCAGTAAACTTGGTTGAGGTACATTTCTAAAATTTGGTCTTTAGTAATAACTTGCTCTAACCTAATTGCTAATACTGCTTCGGCAATTTTTCGGGTAATAGCACGCTTCTGGGATAAAAATATATTTTTTACTAACTGCATGGTGATTGTCGAACCACCTTCGCGGACACCACCAGCTAACCAGTTTGCGATCGCAGCTCGTCCAATCCCCACAGGATTAATACCGTGATGATCGAAGAAATTACTATCTTCACTAGCTAATACAGCTCGTTTTAAATTAGGAGAAATTGCATCTAAAGACACTACTTGTCGATTAGCTTCACCATGTATCCTGGCTAAAAGCTTGCCTTTAATATCATAGATATAAGTTGTTTCTGATGGAAAAAAGTTGCGTAATTGTCTTACATCTGGTAAATCTCGAAAACTAATAGCTAAACCAACTAAGCCGCCAGATATCACAGAAGTTGATAATAGAATTATTGATAGCAGTGTACCACCAGTTACTTGACCAACTCCTTGCCAAAATTCCCACTTAGGTAAAGTCTGAATTTGTGAATGTTTTCTATCGATAATTTTAGATGAAGACACGGCAATTATACCTTTTAATTATTAAAATTAACTAAAATAAAACTGTAGAAAATGCCAAGTTGATTTATAAATATTTGAGTTGGTAAATTAGTTTTTGATAAATCTCATTGACCTACTGCTATGGTAGTAAAGCTTAAGAAGAATTTAGCACCCTAAGTCTTAAGATAAATAAGAGCGATCGCCAAAGCAATATTCCTAATGTCATATATCTAATGGAATAGTTGACCGAGACGATTTTGGATTTTAGATTAAATCTGGAAAGAAATAGGACGACCGTTTAATCGCGCACTTATTGAGGAGATTCACGTGGGGTTGAGTTCAGTTTTCGGGTTGCAAATCCCAATTATTCCAGCGTTACTATTTATTTTGTGCTTATCAGCTATCTTTTTTTACTCTTTTGCCATATATGCAGCGATCGCTTTTTTTCGCCAACCCCGTGATATTGATTTAGAATTCCACCCCCCTGTTAGCATCCTCAAGCCTATTTGTGGCGTTGATCGCAATGCTGAAAATAACCTGGCTTCATTTTGCCAACAAGATTATCCCCAATATCAAATTATCTTTGCGGTGCGCGATCGCGAAGATCCGGGGATAGAAGTTATCAATAAAATTATCCAGCAGTTCCCTGATATAGATATTGATTTGGTGGTCAGCGATCGCATTATTGGCGCTAACCTGAAAGTCAGTAATTTGGCGAATGCTGTAACTGCGGCGAAACATAAAATTTTACTCATCGCTGATAGTGACATTTGCGTTGGTAGAGACTATTTGCAACGAGTCATTCAACCATTCAAAGAAGAGAAAGTTGGTGTAGTTACTTGTTTATACCGTTCTCTGGCTCAAGGATGGGTAACAATTTTAGAAGCTATCGGTACAGCTTGCGATTTTCATCCTGGTGTTTTAGTCAGCAATCAACTGGAGGGGATTAAATTCGCCTTTGGTTCTACGATTGTCATCCGCAAACAAGCCTTAGCAGCGATGGGGGGATTTGATGCGATCGCCGATCATCTGGCTGATGATTTCCAACTAGGTTATTTACCCGCCCAAGCTGGTTATCAAGTGGTGCTATCTGATTACATCGTCGATCATGTTTTAGACGATAGCACCTTGGCTGATGTTATCCAGCGCCAAATCCGTTGGGCGCGTTGTATCCGCGTTTCTCGCCCTGGGGGTTATCTGGGATTGCTATTTACTTTCGGTACAGTTAATAGCTTGCTGTTTTTGCTAGCTACGGGAGGATCAATTTTTGCTTGGGTAGTACTCGCTATTACCTGGATAATGCGATCGCTGATGGCTTGGGTGGTTGGCGTAACCATGCTGAAAGATTCAGTCGCTAAACAGTTTTTTTGGGCTATTCCTGTACGTGATTTGTTCCACTTTGCGATTTGGTGTAGTGGCTTTGTCGGTAGCACTATCACCTGGCGCGGACAAAAATTTAAGTTAAGCGCAGGTGGTAAATTAGTTTTCTTAAAAGAATCATGAGCATATTTGTCCTGAATTCTCTGTAAAAACTGCGATCGCCTTTTATAGATAACAGAGGTTTTATTTGGTAAATTCCCTAACTGTAGAGTCAGGCAATCTATTTTCTCATCAATAATTTAGGTTAGCTATATATTTGGTTATCTATCTTTAAGAAAACGTTGCAATCGATGAGTAAGAACATCTAAGTAGGTAAAGTTTATTTTCAGTAGAATCCATCAGAAATTAAGCGTGCTATTTTAAATACATGAAGCTAATCAAGCTTCCCTGGCAGATACAACAGCCAAGTTGACAAAGTACAAGTTAGTTAAGAGGTAAAAAAGCTGTTAATTCGTCTGTCTCGTCAGCTAACAACAACACCCAACTCGAAAGCTCATATTTCCTCAATCTAGTAAAGAGGGGGATGATACAAGTAAATTATTATTACATAGCGAGTATGTAGATAATTTTTGTAGCCCCATTTGTAACGCCGAAGTAAGAGGAAATCACTAAGCAAATCGCAGCTTGGGTGTTGTTGTTTTTAGAGGTTTTTGCCAAAATTTTATAGGATTCGGTTAGATTAGGTAGGGCATAACATGGTTATGCCCTTAAAATTATCTGAACTTCCAGCAGTTAGAATCTGACGCATTTATTGAAAAGAATTGTTGCTATTTATAAATCAAATATTTTTAAAAGTAAAGTTTATTTTCATACTGAATCTATCAGAAATTAAGCGTGCTATTTTAAAAATATGAAGCAAATCAAGCTTCATGCGGCGAATACAACAGCCAAGTTGACAAAGTCCAGTTAGTTAAGAGGTAAAAAAGCTGTTAGATAGTCAGTATCGCCAACTAACAACAACACCCAACTCGAAAGCTAATATTTCCTCAATGTGGTAAAGAGGGGGATAATACAAAAAGTTAATTACATAGCGAGTATGTAGTTAGTAATTGTAGCCCCGTGTGCAAAGATAAACGAGAGGAAATCACTAAGCAAATCGCAGCTTGGGTGTTGTTGTTTTTAGGAGTTTTTGCAAAATTTGATAGAATTTCTCGCGCGTCTAATACTAAATAAAATAATATTTGCGACACATCAATATATTCTAGAGGGCACGGTAGTGCCCATACTTGTCAACTTAACGTGAAACCCGCTTGGTTGCAAGGTTTCGCCCTCACCCCCAGCCCCTCTCCCACGAGGAGAGGGGAGCAAGAGATTTAATTCCCCTTCTCCCCCAGGAGAAGGGGTTAGGGGATGAGGGCGAGGGTTTTTTTACAACACTCGCCGTATATAGCTTTTAGCTTAAGTTGACACCAATGGGCATTGCCGTGCCCCTACAATCTGTCGCATTCTTTTTTCAAATTGGTATAAGATACAAGGGTGTGTTACTTCAAACTTACCAACCTCCGCAAAGGTATAACTAGTACAGTTCCTCCAACCAATACGAAAATTGAACCCAACCCAGTAAACATTGTAGGCAAAAACCATAGCTCAAACCAAGAATTAATCATGACGGAATCCTGGTCTTGAGAGTGATATAAAACTTCTACTTGCTGACCTTTTTTAAATGCTGGTGGCTTACTACCTGTATGGGATTCAAATATAGTTTTTTGGCCAGAACTGGGTGTAAATTTAACAATTGGATAATAAGCAGAAGATGATCGACCCTTACTATCTCTTGATGAACGTAACTTGAAATCAATTACAGTTCCTGGTAGAGATTCGGCTGTTTTGACAAAAGAGTGAGTATTAATGAAAAAAACAATGCCTATAACAGCAAATAGACCGCCAATACCCGCAAACATTGAACCAAACATTAAAAAGAATTTTGAATCATCATTCATAGAAGTTTCAAAATCAACTATTAAATAACTTTAGTATTCATCAAAAATTTGATACATCAAGAGTTTATATTTCTTATCCAAGTTCAAATAATATTTGCGACAAATAAATTCTTTGTAAGGGCACGGCATCTATAATCTTTTGGTATATCAAATTATCTTACTGGTGCCGTGCCCCTACCTACCAATCTGTCACATTCTTTTTTCAAAATGGTATTTTTCAAAAACGCTTCTACAAATGATTCTGGGCAAATTACAGATTGATGGAAATATCAAAACTCAAATTGAATGGCTAAACCAAGTCTGTGATGGAAAATTGGCGTTGACGATCTAATTCCTGAAGTTGTAGTTTTTCGTTATAAAAAGCTTGATAATATGATTGCCATCTTTCTGGTTCTGCTTCTGGATCGGTTTCTTGCCAAAGTTCCAAAAAGTGACGATAGCGCTTTTCTCGCATTACCCTTTCCATACAAGCGATCGCAGCCTGAACTACTTGCGGAGTCCGCATGATATCTTTCTTGTTTTTCTCATTTAAATGAAACAAATGAGATACTAAATTCAAATCCTCAGCTAATTCTAGGTATCTATCTTGCAGATTGGAAATTAAGTCTACTTGCTCTATGGTTAACTCGATAATTTTTTGCCATAAAAAGCGGTGGTGAGAAAGGCTAAATTGTAAGTCTCTTTCTTCTAATGCATTTAAAATAGTTTGGCGCTGTTCGGGACAATGTAAGTAAATCCGCAATAATAAGCCTTCTGCACGTTCTAGCAAACCGCGATCGCTAGTTGTAACTGTAGCCTGGGAAGCTTTATTGTTCTCCCATTTTTTTTTAATTTGTATGGGTTGAGAAGTATTGTTAGCAGGAGAAATTTGAGTCAGCAGATTTTCGACTCGTAACGGAATTAGTCTGCTATCTCCCAAGCTGAGGATTTCCGCACAATAGGAAATATAATAATTTTGCGTATCTTTATTAACTATATTTTTCAGTAATTTTACTATGCTTTGAGTAACTTGCTGAAAATCTGTAGGCTGTTTTAAATCACGGTCTTTGAGGATTTGGTCAATTTGCCAATTTAGCCACAGGGGAGCATTAATTAAAAGTTGGCGATAGTCTTCTGGGCTATGGTTGTGCAAGTATTCATCAGCATCTTTACCATCGGGGATGTTGAGAATTTTTAGTTGCACTTCGCCCATATAAGCGAGTTCGGCAATTTCGCCAATCGCCCTAGATGCGGCGTTAGTACCTGCATTATCCGCATCAAAATTGAGAACTAATTGTTTTGAGTCGGTATAGCGTAATACCAAGCGGACTTGATCTAAACTTAAAGCAGTACCGAGAGAAGCGACAACATTATTAATTCCTGCGGCGTGGAGAGCGATCGCATCAAAATATCCTTCTACTACCACAGCTTGATCGAATTGCGAAATCCCAGATTTGGCGTGATCGAGGGCGAAGAGAGTCTTACCTTTACTAAAAAGCTCAGTTTCCGGGGAATTGAGATACTTTGGCTGCTCATCGGTGAGGGTTCGCCCACCAAAACCAATTACCCGCCCTTGAATATCGCGGATGGGAATCATTAAGCGATCGCGAAACACATCATAATAACCGCCCCCTTCCTTGCGGGGTTTAATCAATCCCGCTTTTTCTACTAGTTGCACTGGGTAATGTTTACTATCTACCAAATAACGGTAAACAGTTTCCCAGCCTGCGGGAGCATAACCTAAGCCAAATTGCTGTATTGTTTCTTCTTTGAGAATGCGATCGCTTTTAAGATACTGTAGGGCTTTTTGTCCGGCAGATTGTCTGAGGGCGTGTTGATAAAACTGTGCTGTAGAAGCGAGAACTTCGTATAATTGCTCACGCAAAGACAGCTGACGCTGCAATTCTTGTCTTTGCTCAGGTTCTAAAGTTTGTACAGGTACTTGGTAACGCCGTGCTAAATCCAGCACCACTTCCGCAAAGGAACGCTTACCCACATCCATCACAAACTTAATCGCATTTCCCCCAGCCTGACAGCCGAAGCAATAATACATTTGCTTAGTCTGACTAACAGTAAAGCTAGGGCTTTTCTCATCGTGGAACGGGCATAATCCCACAAAATCTTTACCGCGCTTGCGTAAAACTACATACTCAGAGACGACATCTACAATATCAGCACGTTGTTTAACTTCTTCAATTGTATCCGGGTGCAAGCGGGGGATTTGCATAGTTTGTTATTTGTCCTTTGTCATTTGTCATTGGGTAATTGGTAATGGGTAATGGGTAATTGGTGATTGGTAATTACTTTTTCCCTTTGTCTCCTTGTCCCCTCATCTCCCCAGTCACCAGTCCCCAATCACCAGTCCCCAGTCCCCAATCCCCAACAAACTTGGGAGAAAAGACAAAGGAGAAATGATTAGGTACTCCTGATGGATATTATATTGTTGTTGCTCAACCAAGAAATATAGATAGTATGGCTGAGGCTGAGTCTTATAAGAGGAAATACTGAAGATGGGGCGTATTTTTATTTCTGCTGCTCACGGTGGTAAAGAAGCTGGCGGAATCGATCCAGGGACGATCGCAGGCGGGACAACAGAAGCTAGAGAAATGATTCTGTTGCGGGATTTGATTGTAACAGAACTGCGGGCGCGGAGTTTTGAAGTTTTGTCTGTTCCCGATGATTTGAGTGCAGCGGATACAATCGCCTGGATTAATGCTCGTGGACGTTCCACCGATGTGGCGTTAGAAATTCACGCTGATGCAGCTACTAGCCCAAATGTGCGCGGAGCTAGCGTCTTCTATATTGCCAGTAACGATCAGCGTAAAAGCAATGCGGAACTGCTCTTAGTTGGACTTGTACGCCGTGTACCCCAATTACCAAATCGCGGAGTTAGACCTGATACTGATAGTGGATTAGGTAAGTTAGCATTTTGCCGACAAACTGCGATCGCTTCTTTGTTGATGCAAGTAGGATTTCTCAGCAGTCCTGAAGATAGGTCTTTATTGCAAACCCGTCGCCGCGATTTTGCTTTAGGAATAGCAGATGGCTTGGCATCTTGGAGTCGTGTAGTTGACCCCAGTCAAGGTAATACACCAGAGGTAACTTATCCTCCCATTAATATTAGTATTAACGGACAAAATTACGCCGAAAAAGGCATACTTGTGAATGGTAATGCTTATATACCCATTGATTTAGCTGACCGCTTGCGAGTTGATTTATCAAAAGTTCCCGAAGTTCGCCGTATTACTTATCATAAAGTAGTGTATGTTAAAGCAATTGAACTGCGAGACTTTAATGTTTCTGTGGGTTGGGATGCGGCAACTAAAACTGTTCAGCTACGTTCTATTTTAGTAGTTTGCCCCGGACAGTTAGATAAAATTGTCTCCAATGGCAACACTTCAGAAGTGCAGTTACAAGTATTCTTGAGAAACAATAATGAGAATGCTTTAGTGCGATTTCCAGATATACCAAAACTTTACCGAGAAGAAGCCAGCGTAGAAGGAGTTAATTACGATATAGCCTTTTGCCAAATGTGTGTAGAAACTGGATTTTTACGCTTTGGTGGTGATATTAAACCCGAGCAAAATAACTTTGCAGGTTTAGGGACAATTGGTGGTGCTACACAAGCAGCATCTTTTGAAAGTGCCAGAATTGGCGTGAGGGCACATATCCAACATTTAAAAGCTTATGCTAGTTTAGAACCTTTAGTAAATGAAGTTGTAGACCCCAGATTTCGATTTGTGACACGAGGAATTGCACCATTAATTGATCAATTATCTGGGCGATGGTCAGCAGATTTAGATTATGGTGCCAAAATTACAGCGATGGTAAAACGTTTATATGGTATTTGAATTAGCTAGATTGTTATGATTTATGAGAGTGAAGAATTTATTAGCAAATTAACACAGCTAATTCTTATATTTTCTGCCTCTGGAGCTTGATAATTTTAATAATCTTACTCTAGGAAACAACGTTCATGGAATATCGCGTATTTGTGCAAAATCAATCCGAGCAGCATTTTGTAGCATCAGTAGTCGAAATGCCAAATCTAACTGTTGAGGGAAAGACTGAGGAAGAAGCAATATCTAATGTTAAATCTGCCTTACAAGCACAACTAGCAAAGGGTAAGTTTGTAACCATTGAAGTGAATCAGGAAGAACAAGGAAATGAAGCTATTCCTCAAATGAAATATGCGGGAATATTTGCCAACGATCCCACATTTGATGATTTCATGGAAAAATTAGCCTTCATCCGCAAAGAATCTAATGAATTAGCAGATGAGGCATGACAATTTACATTTTAGATACAGATCACCTGAGTCTTTATGGACGGAATCACCCAGCTGTTATTGCAAGGCTTTTATCTGCTCAGATTCAACTGACAACAACTGGTATTAACAAGCTATTTATAAAGTAAATATTAAGTAGGGTGTGTTACGGCTGTGCAAGAATTTTGGAACTTAAGAGAATGAGAATTAGCCGTAACGCACCATCTTTCTCTGTGCGTTACGCTATCGCTAACGCACCCTACAATTTAAGGTTTTCGCAAACATTATTTGAATTGGTATCAGCACTCATTACGCTGTTTTGAAAAAGCGGATAATTTCGCGCACATGATCGAGAAATTGTCCGTCGGTGGAAAGTTGCGCGATCGCATTTCTGGCTTCTCTGGATAATCGTTCGTGTTCGGTTTGGTTAGTAGCGCGTAGTTCTTCTAAGTTGGCGGCGATTCTGGCTAAGTCGCGGCGGGTTTCTTCACTAAACCGTTGTTGAATTGCAGGAATTGAGTAAGAGTTTTCTGAATTCAGCTGTTCTTCCAAGGATCTGACTTTTTCTTCCAATACGGAAAAGCGATCGCGCAGTTCCATAATATCTTCACGGGGATATTGCCATTCTTGGCGAATCATCCGTAATCTTGTGTATAAATATTCGTAGGCGCGGATTGCTGGACGAAGCACAGTTAGTAACAAAGCTGCACCGGAACTGATGTATCCTACAGCACTAATACCTGTGGCGGCGAGGGTATAAAGTCCAATGGTGGAAATGATATGTAACGCGATCGCCACCCACAGCGATCGCTTGGCTAAAAGTTTGACATACCTTAATTGTTTCTCATCTACGGGAATTCCCTTTTCTTTGGATTGTGCGCCTTCTGCTAACACTTCTTTGGCTTGAAAATGCACATTCCAAGGTACGGTCACAATTACCAACAGCCACCAAAAGCTTGCACCAGCAATAGCCCAATCGAGAAAGCTACCAGTAGGGATGTGCAACCATTGCAAGATGCCAAAAGTCCCTAGTACTATAACTAAAATTCCAACAATAGAACTCACAAAAAAATTAATATACATAATTGCCCTGCCTATAGTGAAATTGTTACCTCAATCATGGCTAGGCTTGGGCAGTTTTACGGTAATCCCTATGATAGTTTTTAGAATTGCACAATTAGCTACAAGATGAGGTAGCTATGCCAAATTGGTTGGGTATCTTTGTTTCCCCTTTCGGGTAGCAGCAATCGCCAAGTTTTACCTTCTCGTTGAATTTGCAGATACACTTCAAAAGGTTGTTGCAGTTGCGTCAAGCGTCTCTTAGGTAATTTGATAATTAAGTCGTAGGTTCCCCGCACCCGGAAAGCAGGTAAATTTTCGATGGTGAGGGGTTTTTGTTCGCTAATTGCTAGCTTTTCAATATCAAAGCCTTTTAAGTCTAAATCCAGCTTTTGGGTAAGTTGTTGTTGCGTTTGTTCTAGCTGAAGTGCGATCGCTTTTTGCACTAACTGATTAGTGGGTAGCAGCCCAATCGTACCACAGGCTGTCAATAGCACTAGTAAAGCTGTCAACACTAACCGCAACATAGTTATTTTTTACAGATCACTCTCCAGCGATAGTATAGCGGTTGATGAGCCGAATTCTCTAACTTTAGCGTTCAAAAGACATTAGAGTTTATTTAAAAATAATATTACTGTAGGGTGTGTTGTCGCCAAGCGCCGCACCAACATACTCAATTATATAAAGAAACCTAAGAAATTCTGGCGTTGCTGATTGATAGGATGATTTTTATTGCAAGCATTCGATGCATAGACACGAAATGGCTTACCGCAGGGTAGACGCAAAGAATAAACTTTTTGCGTTGCTCAAAATTCTGATTTCATCCCGCAAAGATACAACGTCCGAATTTTAATTTTCCTGATCGAGCAACAAAATATAAGGCCAAACCAAAGCTTTAATCCCACAGACAAACATCGCCACTAAATTTGCTGCCCAAACTATGGGAAAATTAGTATATTCATATATCTCGGTGAGTTTATTTTTCAGTTGCAGCCATTGAATAATAGCGCCTAAAGTATAAGAAGTAGCGGCAATAAATAGCCAAATAGACATATGCATAATGTTACCTACCTAATAGTAGTAGACATGGCAATATCAGAAATATTACTCAATTAAAGTGTGAAATTCCTATGCTATCAATGGTTTTGACAGTTGAATAGCTAGAATTACATTTGCTATTACCATAAATAGCACCTCAACCCTCTTAGGCATCACCTCCTCTAGAATTAACCAGTGGGGTTTATTGATATTTCGTCAGATAGTACTTGATTATCAAAAGAACTACAACAGCTATTGCGCTCATTCTGAAAGGGAAAGCCGATAAAAATTCTAAATTTTTCCTAAAATTTATTCTTATTGTTTAACTTCTACGTCTGTAGTTATAGTTGGCAATTAACAAAACCGCTTTCAATCAGGAAAATGTAGCTTTTACAACAATTTAATAACTTTCCGCTTTCTAGTACCAAAAATTCTGGATGATGCTGTCCTCTCTGCGCTAACGCACTCTTGTACATGAGAAATTAAATATACTTGTCGCCTATTGTGGTTTACCTCTACGCAGAAATTGATTTTTGGGCGATTACTGATTACAGCAATCATGTATCATCTAGAAAGTATCTTCTGTAACTAATAACTTCTAAACTTAACAGTTGTGTTATTTATTTAACCCTTGAGTTTTTTAGGTATTTTATGCCGCGAACAAAATCATCGAAATCTCACTCAGTGCAAGCTACACCATTAGCACTCTCGGAGTTACATATCTATTTAGATGCGCTAGAAAAGGAACATCAATCGCTACTAAAACAGATTAAGCGCAAGCGCACAGAATTAAAAAATTTTGTCGAAAAAATGCGCTCTTTAGCCACGGAGATATTTCATCGCGCTACTCCCAAGTTAAAGCAAATGACTGACATAGATCAGGAGATTCATGCCCTATTTGCAGAAATATTTACAACCAGGAAATTAGGTAAACAAAGCTTAAAAAATATTAAATTACTTTATCGGAACCTGCAATTAGCAGGAGTGATTAGTCCTAAGATTGAAAGTCAGCAAGAAGATACAGAAATAGATGAACTGTTTGAAAATTTACGACAAGAGTTTGATTTCGAGGAAGAGAGTGAAGAAAATCGCAATCAACATCACCAAAGACAGCAAGAATGGGGAGATAATTCGGCAACGAGAAAAGATGAATCTCGGAAAATTCGCCAAACATTTCTCAGATTAGCGGAAATCTTTCATCCAGATAAAGTGAAAGACAGCGAAACGCAAATGTACCATACAGAAATCATGAAGGAAATTAATAAAGCTTACCAAGAAGGAGATTTAGCGAGACTTTTAGAAATTGAACGTCAGCATGAATTAGGCGAATCTATTGATAATAATAGCGAAGATGATTTAACTAGAAGATGTAAGACTCTCGAACAGCAAAACCAAATTTTAAAAAATCAATATGAGAATTTAAAACGAGAACTGCGTCAGGCGAAACATACCCCAGAAGGAGCAATGGTTGCAGATCATCGCAAAGCAGCCAAAGCAGGTGTGGACTCGGTTAATCAAATGTTAGATGAAATAGAGAGTCAAATGAATATAGTTACAGAAATTCGAGATTTTGTAAAAGATTTTAAGGAACAAAAAATTACAATTCAAGAGTTTCTCAATGGCCCAGGAATATTACATGATTTAAACCAAGAAATTATGGCAGATATTTTAGAGCAGATGCTATCAGAATTACAAGGTGTCGTCAGATTCTAAAATATAGATATTTTCAATATCTACACCGAGATTAAACCTTGTCCGCCGAATTGGTAGTGTAATCACAAACTCTGCACCTGCACCTGGTGTTGATTGACATTCTAAGATTCCTTGGTGTTTATCTACAATTATTTGGTAACTGATGGATAAGCCTAAACCTGTGCCTTTGCCAACTTGTTTAGTGGTAAAGAAAGGGTCAAATAAATAAGGCTTGATGCTGTCATTAATACCAATACCATTATCAGCAATGTAAATCTTGATTTTATCTAATTCATCCAGTTCTGTACGAATACAAATTTGAGGATTGTCAGTCATTTTTCCTTGAATCATGGCATCATCTAAGGCTTCAATGGCATTCATAATCAGGTTCATAAATACCTGGTTAAGTTGTCCGGCATAACATTCAATTAAGGGCAGTTTTCCGTATTGTTTGCTGACAAGAATTTCTGGGCGTTCGGATTTTGCTTGCAGGAGGTTTTGCAAAATCATCAAAGTACTATCAATCCCTTCATGAATATCTACAGCTTTAATTTCCGCTTCATCCAGACGGGAGAAATTTCGCAGTGAGACGACAATATTACGAATTCTTTCTGCGCCAACTTCCATAGAATGGAGAATTTTTTGCAAATCTAGGGTGATAAAATCTAGTTCAACATCAGCAATTTGTTCTTGCAGTTGTGGCGTGGGTTGGGGATATTGTTGACGATAACATTGCAAAACATGAATTAAATCATTAATATATTCTGTGGCAGGGGAAAGATTGCTAAAAATAAAGCTAATGGGGTTATTAATTTCATGAGCAATTCCTGCTACTAGCTGTCCTAAAGCCGACATTTTTTCATTCTGAATCAGTTGCATTTGAGCAGTTTGTAAGTTTTTAAATGCTGTTTCTAATTCTTGTGTTTGAGCATTTAATTGTGCTGTACGCTCGGCAACTTTTGCCTCTAAAGTATGAGAATATGCGGCTAATTGGGTGTTTACTTGTTGGAGTTCGGCTGTGGTTTGCGATAAATCGGTGTAAAGTTGGGCGTTTTCTAGGGAGATAGCAGCTTGACTGGTTAAAAGTTGCACTACTTCTAAGCGATCGCGGGTGAAAACTCCGGCTGTCAGTTGGTTTTCTAAGTACAATACACCCATCAACTCACCTTGATTGAGGATGGGAGTACACAGCACACTGCGCGGTTGCTGGGAGATGATGTAAGCATCGCTAGCAAAGCGTGATTCGCTAGCAATGTCATCAATTACCAAGGGTGTCATGGTGCGCTTGACGTAGTTGATCGCGGCTAGGGGAATATCTTGGCTGGTTTCTAAAGGTATGGCTGAGAGATGAGTTTGAGAGAGAATCTTGTCTCCATCAAAGCTAGCTGTGGCGGCGATCGCTAACTGCTGGTTCTTGGTTAATAACAGCACGCATTTTTTCGCGCCAGTATTCTCCAGCATGACTTGCATTAAAATTGCCAAGAGTTGTTCGAGTTGAATTTCTCCTGCGATCGCTTGGGAGGCTTTGAAAAAAGCTGCACAGTCTAGTTGTGCTGAGAAATTAATGTTAGTGGTAGATATAATGCTTTTTTGGCGAGATTCAGTTGCTAACAGCGATAAATTTTGATTTTTCTTTAATAAGCGTGGGTATTGTGCTTCTAAAAGTTTAACTTGGGAGATGGCTCCCCATTGGATGTAAGCGTCTACTGCCTCGCTGAGATAAAGTTGAGCAATATTGCTTTTACCTTTGGCGAACCAAAACTTCCCGGCTAATTCCTTGGCTAAAGCGACATTTTGCTTAAAGCCATGAATTTGCGCCGAGGCGATCGCGCGATCGTAAAGATCCATCGCCTCTAATTCTCGGTTGGTAATCCGCGCAATTTCTGCTTGAATTAACAAATAGCGATGCTCAAAGTTTTCCGGACAGGAATTTGCCCAAATTTTGATTTGATTTTGATGGTTAATTAAATTTTGCCAGTATTGACGTTGTTTTTCTTGAGATGCTTGGGGATAAAGCGCCGCTAAAATTAAAGCATGAGCAAAAGGATAACTAGCTGAAGTCGTAAAACCAAAAATCGCCGGCAGATATTTTTCTGCTTGGGTGATGTGGTGTAAAGCAATATCAAATTGTGCTTGTAAATAATTTAATTGCGCTTTGAAAAGATGCGCGATCGCCAGCGTCATTGCTGATTGACTAATCTGCTGTAATTCTGGTGCAGATGGCTGTGAAGAATCACCAATTAATTGCGCGATTACCTGTTGTATTTCGATTAAAATCTCAGATATGAATGTATTTTTTGTTTGGTGAGTAAAAGGCAGAAATTTGCTAATATCTGCACGAATATGATTTAAGTTAGCGCCTTGAAAATATTGATTGCATATATTACCCAACAAGTTATAACCCGCGAATTGTAATTCTCCTGCATCTAAGCCAGCTTGGTAGCCAGTATTGTTAATGGCAATTGCTAAATGCGCGGGTTTACTCCAATTATGTAACCAATTACCCAGCAATAAATTTACTTTACATTTTTGACCGCGATCGTGAAATTTGTCAGCTATTTGAGTTGCTAGAATGCCAAATTCATATCCTGTACGATAATCTCCTAAAGTCGAACCTAAAAGAAAACCATAATTAACATAGGCTTTAGCCGATTCCGCCACATTACCATATTTAATTGACAGATTTGTCGCTTTGACTGTCACAAAAATATATAAATCCAGTGAGGAACTAATATAAGTAGGTGGATCTAAACTAATTAATAATTTAATGGCAGAACTATAAATTGGATTTGTATTTACGGGTGCATCCAAAAGCGAAATAACTGAGCAATTGGCTAAACTAGCGGTAATTTCCGCAATTTCGGCATCAATCAAATATTTAATATTAGCATCAGAAAAATCAATATCCAACAGAGATAAAGCTTGTTTACCCACCTCAATTGCTAAGGCATAATCAGCTTGCATTGTATGCTGTACAATTAATAGATTATATAATTCAGCTTTCTGCGGTGCTGATTTTACCTGGATTAATGCTTCTTTAATCAGGGCATGAGATTGAATAAAATTACTATTTAAATACTCAACTTCTGCAAGTTCTTTGTAAATTGTAAAAGTTAATTCATATTGTGTTAACCAGCTATTATCGGATAACAATTGCATAGCAGTTGCTAAATATTGGGATGCTGTGGCGTAAGCTGTGGCAGCCTTAGCTTTACATCCTGCTTGCAAATTCAATCGCACTACTTGCTCTTTTTGGCTTAGTTCGGTAATTAATTGTAATCCTATATTCAAATGATTGACAAGCTCAAAAATATGCTCTTCCTGTGCATCACCAGAAATATTTTTTAATAGTAAATTACCAATTTGCAAATGCGTAACTTGTTTTTGGGATTCATCAATTAAAGAATAAGCAGCTTGTTGGACGCGGTCGTGGAGAAAATCATAAATATAATCATCGCCATTAAAAAAATTACCATAACTATGAAGTTGAGATGTATTATCTTCTTGGTAGAAAAATTTATATGTTTGGCTTCTAGCTACAATTAAACCTTCAGTTAAAGCTGACCATAAATTAGCGGCGGTTTCTACCAAAGGTTTTTCATAGACAATTGCTAAAGTTTCTAAATCAAATGTATTACCAATACAAGCCGCTAACTTTAAGATATCTTGTGTGGCTGCTGGTAATTTCTGCAATTGCTGCACCATAAACTCCACAACATTATCTGTCAGTTTTAAATTGTCTACCTGATGCAAGTCATATCGCCAAATACCAAATTCTGGTGCAAAATTAATATGCCCTTCTGCATGAAGGCTTTTTAACATTTGCAAGCTAAAAAAAGGATTCCCTTGTGTTTTTTGATAAATTAGTTTAGCCAGAGGTAATGCTTCTTTTAAGGTACAGCTTAAACTATCAGCAAATAAATGATTGATATCTGTAGCAGTGAGTGGTTCTAAGGTAATTGTGGTGATTTTATTTTGAAATTGAGTATTACGTAATTCATCTAATGTCAGCATTAAGGGATGGTTCTCTGTAACTTCATTATCCCGATAGGCACCAATAATTAATAAACTTCTAATTTTAATTTCACTCATTAACATTTTTAATAATTGCAATGATGCTGTATCTGCCCATTGCAAATCATCTAAAAATATCACTAAAGGATGTTCAGGAGTGGCAAATACCTGAATAAATTTGCGAAATAAGCGATTAAATCTTTGTTGTGCAGCACTACCAGCAAGTTCTGTGACAGGTTGTGGGGTACCAATTATTCTTTTCAATTCAGGAATCACATCAATAATAACTTCAGCATTATCTCCCAATGCAGCTAAAATTTTCGTTTTCCAATCAGCAATTTGGCTATCGCTTTGGGTGAGAATTTGTGACATCAAATCCTCTAAAGCTTGCACAAAAGCAAAGAAGGGAATGTTACGTTGAAACTGGTCAAACTTACCTGCAATAAAATAGCCTTTTTGCCGCACAATCGGCTTATGAACTTCATTGACTACAGCAGTTTTCCCAATACCCGAAAAACCTGCTATTAAAACTAGTTCGCTTTGAGATAATAAATTATAATTTGCTGTCTGTTCTCTATTACCTGCAACCCGGTCAAATACCTGTAGTAAAGCCTCAACATCGCTTTGTCGTCCATAGAGTTTTTCTGGAATTAAAAAGCGATCGCTAATATCTCTTTGTCCTAGTGCGAAAGCTGCGATCGCACTGTTTTTTTGCCATTGACTAAAACAATGTTCTAAGTCATATCTTAAACCAGCCGCACTCTGATAGCGGTCTTCGGCATTCTTCGCCATCAGTTTCATGACAATATCAGACAGTACCTGGGGAATTTCTTTGCTGTTACCCAATGCCATAGGCATTTTAGCAATATGACAGTAAACCAACTCCAGAGGATCGGCTGATTCAAAGGGTAACTTTCCCGTCAATAACTCATAAAAAGTTACACCCAAAGAATAAAAATCTGTGCGATAATCAATACCCCGATTCATTCTGCCAGTTTGTTCTGGAGAAATATAAGCCAAAGTTCCTTCTAAAACATTAGGATTTTGTATTTGTTGACTTTCTCTTGGTAATAAAGAAGCAATAGAAAAATCAATAATTTTAATTTGCTTAGTTTCAGGATGAATCAAGATATTAGCAGGCTTAATATCTTTGTAAATGATGCGTTGTCTGTGCAGTTCACCCAGAGTTATAGTAATTGCGATCGCAATCGGAAAAAATTCTCCTAGAGGTAACTTACCCCCAACAAGATGTTGCTTCAGGTAATGGGATAAAGATACACCACCATAATCTTCCATTACCAGTACATAGCCATTACCATATTGTTCCAGACTGTATGGTTTAACAACACCGCAGATATTGAGATTTTTCGTAATATTGTACTGGTTACGAAATTGAATAACTTCGTTCAGACTCGGATAGTCATTCCGCATCAATTTTAAAATTACAGGATGTGAATCTAGCTTTCTAATTCCCCGGTAGACAACTGTTCTATCTCCCGCATAGATTTGTTGCTCAATTTGGTATCCTAGAATTTTAAATAATGCACCCACCATATCACTAAAACTCACTATGTTAATAAAATTTGATTTATTAACTAGTGTTCCCATGAATGGGAAGGTATATAACAAACGGGTAATGGGTAATGGGTAATGGGTAATGGGTAATGGGTAATAATAATTTCCCCTTTCCCCCTTCCCCCTTCCCCTTTTTCCCTTTCCCCCTTCCCATTACACAGCCGCGATCGCACAAACCTGTAAACCGACAGGCGTTTGGATAATAACGGATTCTACGCCGAAGACTTGGGCGATCGCATCTGGGGTGAGGACGGCTGCTGGTGTACCGACATCCCAAAGTTGACCTTGTTTTAATAAAGCAATGCGGGAACTATAACGCGCCGCTAAATTTAATTCGTGTAATACTGTGACAATAGTTAATTCTTGTTGCAGATTTAAATCTTTGAGTAATTCTAATAGTTGTAACTGATAATTGATATCTAAATAAGTTGTCGGTTCATCTAATAATAAAACCTGTGGTTCTTGTGCCAAAGCTAAAGCCAAAAAAGCCCGTTGTCTTTCGCCTCCAGAAAGCTGTTCAACCAGGCGATCGCTAAATTTTTCTAGTTGGGTTTTAGCAATTGCAGCTTCTACTTTCTGCTTATCTTTAGCTGTTAATTCCCATTGCCACCAAGGTTGATAGGGTGTACGTCCTAAGCCTACTAATTGTCGCACAGTTAAGCCTATAGGTACAGTTTGTTGTTGCGGTAATAACGCCAACTTTTGAGCTACTAAATGTGGTGGTTGGGAGTGAATTTCTTTGCCATCTAACAACACAGTTCCTTGCTGCGGCGAAAGAATGCGACTAAGTAATTTTAATAAGGTAGATTTCCCAGAACCATTAGCACCAACTAAACTCAACCATTCTCCTGTTTGTAATGTTAGGTTAATGTTTTGAATAATGGGATCTGAGGTGTAACCGCCAGTGAGGTTTTGTAAATCAAGTGGCATAGTATTATTTGGTAATGGGTAATGGGTAATGGGTAATTGGTAATTGGCATTTGTTATTTCTCCCTTACTCATTGTTCAGCCCCCAATCCCCATTTCTGATTTATTCACTTTGAAATCTTGCCAGCAATTGCTCACGAGATAATCTCCAAAGTAGACTTAAATAATCCTCTCTTGGTAACTGCGCTAACTTAGGAATTATTTGTTCTAATGCAGCATCAATATCACCAAATCGGAGTTTTAAAACCTCAATAATGGTCGCTTGTCTTTCTGCTTGCATTCCTCTTTGTTCCCAACTAGTGACAATTTCCATAACTTCCTCCTTTTCATCTAAGTTCATTGTATCGATTGCTGCTTTAAAAATAGTTTCTTCTGCGGCACTTAACTGTAAATAGGTATCAACAAAACCCAAAATTAACTGCATTCGAGCGGGATCTAATTTTAATGTCGCTAATAACCGTAAACATTCTGCTTTTACTTGTGGTCTTTCGTTTACCGGAATATTCATTTTTGCCATTAGGGCCGCAGCTACTGGGTTATGCTGCTGTAAAAAGTCTCGCCAACTTAGGCGATTTAATTGAATTGCAGTAAATTGAAACTCCAAGACTTTTAAATCGGGAAACGTCACAGTGTGAATTTGAGTTTCTGGGCGCTTGGGTTCATCAAAGGAAAAAATGACTACTGGATAAATAGCTAGATCATATTTTTCATATAACCTAGCAAAATATTTAAACATCCGCTTGGCAAATACTGACTCAGTGTAAGACTGATTCTCAACATGAATTAAAAAGCAAGTATCCTGATTCCGATAATATACTTGCGCTAAAATATCAATTTCTTTCCTTTCTCCAGAAGTGACATCGGTGAATACTTCCTGTGGCAGAAACTGGATAGAACTTCTATCAATTTGACTCACGATTTGTGGTAAGAATAAATCAAGAAACTCTACAAAAAATGTAGATAACAATTCTTTAAAAAGTCTGTCGTGGTCAATCATACACTCACATTGGTCACTGTTGTGCTAGCTTAATTATCTAGCAGTCAAGTGTGAGAAATACTGGTTGATAAATTTGTTGCCTACTAATTCAATCCCGCCGAACGGCGATAAAGTAACCAGATAAATAATGGTGAACCTAGCAAAGCGGTGACTGAACCTACTGGTAATTCTATGGCTCCCAGCCGGGAGAGTAAATCGGCAAAGATGAGTAACCATGCACCAGCTAAGGCGGAAAGTGGTAATACGAAGCGATGATCTGTACCAACAATGAGGCGGACACCGTGGGGAACCACAAGACCAACAAAGCCGATTAAACCGCCAATACTGACTGCACTAGCAGCGAGTAAAGTTGCAACACCACCAATCAATAAACGCGATCGCGTTAATGATACGCCTAAACCTAAAGCTAAATCATCTCCCAAAGCTAAAACGTTGAGCGATCGCGCCAGCAAACATCCGCCCAGTAATGCCACAATAATGTAAGGCCCAGCCGTAGCAATTTCTTTCCAGCCTCGTCCGTTCAAACTCCCAACTAACCAATTCAGCGCAATTTGAATTTGACCATCTTCTGCTACTAAAAGTAACGTACTTTGCACGGCACCAAATAAAGAACTTACCGCCACACCGCCTAAAATCAAGCGTTCTACAGCAATTCCTGACCCTGCGCGACCGAGGAAAATTACTATAGCCGATGTCATAATTGCTCCCAGCCAAGCTGCTAGAGGAATCGCTGCGGGGAAAATTTGCAACACTACCATCACAATGACAACTAACCCTGCACCTGCAGAAATCCCCAAAATAAAAGGATCAGCTAGGCTATTACGCAACATTCCTTGCAACAATGCGCCAGACATTCCCAAAGCCGCACCCACAATTAAAGCTGCAACAATCCGCGGAAGTCGTAAATCCCAGACGATTGTTTGCTTGATGCGATCGCCTTGGTGCAGAATAGCTTGCCACAATTCGTCTAAACTCAAAGGTACTGCACCTTGAGACAAGGAAAGCGCTAGCGTCACTATCAGCGCTGTAACTAAGAGTAAAATCGCCCAAAATAGGCGGTGTTTGGCTTTGATCATTTGCTGTTTGCGGTTGAGGGTTGATTATCAATTATTTCTCCCTCATCCCTCTATTTTCTCTTCCCCATGAGCAATTCAGCATCGTCAAATCACATCCAACTGATCATTCTCATTTCTGGACTCAACCCAACATTTTTTCCCCTATCTCGCGCTTGTAGAAATGTGATTAATTGCATCTCTACCTTGCCATGACAGCAAAGCACAACATCTCTATCTGTAGGCTGATCGCAAAAGACCTAATCTACAGAAAAAATTAGTATATATTGCATTATGAAGGAAAATCGACGCGTTACACCTTCTAAATGAGCAATGCAACGAATTGATAGCCTACTCAATCAATGAGGTGAACGTGGTCAATTCCTGTGGATAATGTATTTTCCCAAATAGGAGTAGGCTTTATTTGTATGGCTAATCAGGATGGAGGTGTAAAAAATAAGTTGTCGTCAGCCAGCAGTGCAGATGTTAACTTTCTGCTGGGCGGAGGTGAAATGGGGGCGCGGATGCGAGCAAAGGATTGGTCGCAAACTTCCCTTGGCCCTACAGAACAATGGCCGCAAAGCCTGAAAACAGCCGTCAGAATTATGCTTACTTCTCGCCAAGCCATGTTTGTTTGGTGGGGCGAGGAATTAATTAATCTTTATAATGATGCCTACAAAGCCATTCTGGGTGGTAAACATCCAGAAGTATTGGGACAGCCGGCTGCTTATGTATGGCGAGAGATTTGGGATCAGGTAGGCCCCAGAGCTGAATCAGCTATGCTAAATAATGAGGGGACTTACGACGAAGCGCTACTACTAATTATGGAGCGCAATGGCTACCCAGAAGAAACATATTATACCTTTTCTTATAGCCCAGTTCCCAACGATCAAGGCGGAACAGGCGGCATTATCTGCGCTAACACAGACGATACACAACGCATCATTAGTGAACGTCAGTTAGCACTATTACGGGAATTAGCGGCGCGGACTGTAGATGCACGGACATTCGATGAAGCCTGTTCTCTCAGTGCAAGTTGTTTAGCAACGAACCCTTACGATCTACCCTTGGCGATGATTTATCTGGTAGATCCAGAACAACAGCGCGTGTTTCTCGCGGGAACTTCTGGGATTGGGCGGGATCATCTAGCCGTTCCCGAAACTGCTGCTATTGATGATGCAGTATGGCCGTTTGCGGAAGTTCTGAGAACCCATAAACCATGCTTAATTGATGATTTACCTTTGCATTTTGTCAACCTCCCTACAGGTGCTTGGCCACAACCGCCACATCAAGCAGTAGCTGTACCCATCGCCCCATCAGGACAAACGGGAAAAGCTGGGATATTAATTGTCGGTTTAAATCCGTTTCGGTTATTTGACAATAACTATCAAGGGTTTATCGAACTGGTAGCTGCCCAAATTGCCGCCAGCATTGCTAACGCCCAAGCTTATGAAGAAGAACGCAAACGGGCGGAAGCTTTAGCAGAATTAGATCGCGCCAAAACAGTTTTTTTTAGCAACGTCAGTCACGAATTTCGCACTCCACTCACCCTGATGTTAGGGCCGCTAGAGGAAACCTTAAATAACGCTGCTAGCTTGCTTGCAGCTAAGGAACGCGAACAGTTAGAAATGGTGCAACGCAATGGACTGCGGCTATTGAAATTGGTCAACACTTTGCTAGATTTTTCCCGCATTGAAGCTGGAAGAGTCCAAGCTTCCTACGAACCCATCGACCTGGCGAGTTTTACCGCCGAATTAGCCAGTGTATTTCGTTCCGCGATTGAACGAGCAGATATGCAGTTAGTCGTTAATTGTCCTCCCTTACCAGCACCAGTGTATGTGGATCGGGATATGTGGGAGAAAATTGTCCTCAATCTGATTTCCAATGCCTTTAAGTTTACATTTACCGGAGAAATCACCGTTAGCTTACACTGGCTAAACGACTCTGTAGAGTTGCAAGTTAAAGACACCGGGATTGGTATCCCCAGCGAAGAAATTTCCCATTTATTTGAACGCTTTCACCGCGTTAAAGGCGCGCAAGGGCGCACCTTTGAAGGCTCAGGAATTGGCTTATCACTAGTGAGAGAATTGGTGCAAATGCATGGGGGAAATGTCCAAGTTACTAGTGTTTTCGGACAAGGTAGCTGCTTTACGGTGTCCATTCCTACAGAGTCAGCTCATTTACCACCAGACCGCATCAGCGCTCCTCGCACCCTAGCTTCCACCGCCTTAAATGCCACTTCTTACCTAGAAGAAGCCCTACGTTGGCTACCCATAGTCGAAGATGAGGGAGTAGTTTCCCCCTCTGCCCCCTCTGCTTCCTCTGCTCCCTCTGCCCGGATTCTCTTGGCTGATGATAATGCTGATATGCGCGATTATGTGAAGCGGTTGTTGAATCAGCAGTATGAAGTGGAAGCAGTAGCGGATGGTTTAGCGGCTTTGTCTGCGGCTCAAAGACGCGTACCAGATTTAATCCTGACGGATGTGATGATGCCAGGTCTAGATGGCTTTGGACTATTACAAGCGCTACGCAATGAGCCACAGACAAAAAATGTACCAATTATTCTACTGTCAGCACGGGCGGGGGAAGAAGCACGGGTGGAGGGTTTAGAAGCGGGTGCTGATGATTACCTGATTAAGCCTTTCTCTGCCCGTGAATTATTGGCGCGGGTGGAAGCTGCTTTAAAACTAGCCCGGCTGCGGGACGAAGCCATGCAACGGGAGCAAGGGCTAAGGCTGGAAGCAGAGGTGGCAACAGCTCACCTAGAAACTGTGCTAGCAGGTATCAAAGACCAGTTTTACGTCCTAGATCGGGAGTGGCGCTACAGCTTTGTGAACGATCAAGTAACCGTATTTGTGGGCAAGTCCAAAGAAGAACTGCTCGGTAAAGTGATTTGGGAACTATATCCCGATGTAATTGACAGTGAATTTTATACCCAAGTTCATCACGCCTTTGCCCAACAGCAGGTAGTAAGATTTGAGTATTATTACCCTGCTTGGCGGCGCTGGTTGGAAAATCGGATTTATCCCTTTGCTGATGGTGTCAGTGTTTTTGTCACAGACATTAGCGAGCAAAAACAAGCAGAAGCAGCACTGCGAGAGAGTGAGCAGCGATTCCGAAATATGGCTGACAACGCCCCAGTGATGGTTTGGGTAACTGACCCCACAGGCTGTTGTACTTACCTGAGCCAAAGCTGGTACAATTTCACCGGACAAACTGAGGAAACAGGTCTAGGTTTAGGGTGGTTAGATGCTGTGCATCCAGAAGATTTCGAGTCAGCCAAAAATGCTTTCTTAGCGGCTAATCAACGCCATGAGGCATTTCGGATAGAGTACCGCTTGCGGCGCAAGGATGGTGAATATCGCTGGGTAATTGATGCAGCGACTCCTTGGTTAAGCTGGGATGGTGAGTTTCTTGGTTACATTGGCTCAGTCATTGATATTACCGAACGCAAAGCAGCAGAAACCGAACGCGATCGCCTTTTGAAACTAGAACAAGCCGCAAGATCTGAAGCCGAAAAAGCCAACCGCATTAAAGATGAGTTTCTGGCGGTGTTATCCCATGAATTGCGATCGCCTCTAAATCCCATTCTCGGTTGGTCAAGGCTTTTACAGACCAATAACTTTGACCCAGCCAGTCAGCAGAAAGCCTTGGCGACAATTGAACGTAATGCTCAATTACAAGTGCAACTAATTGACGATTTACTAGATGTCTCCCGTATCCTACGCGGTAAGCTTAATCTCAACATGGCGGCTGTTGACTTAGTATCTGTGATTGAGGCAGCAATGGAAACAGTACGCCTAGCAGCCGTAGCCAAAAATATTCAAATTAATACTATGTTAGATGCCTCTTTAGGCTTAGTTTTGGGTGATTCTAGCCGTTTACAGCAAATAGTTTGGAATTTATTATCTAATGCCGTTAAATTTACTCCAGAGCGAGGAAAAATAAATATCAGCCTAGATTATATTGACGCTCAAGCGCAAATTACCGTGAGCGATACAGGCAAAGGTATTAGTTCTAGTTTCCTACCTTATGTGTTTGAATATTTCTGCCAAGCCGACAGTACCACAACTCGCAAGTTTGGCGGCTTGGGTTTAGGATTAGCGATCGTGCGCCATCTAGTAGAACTACATGGCGGAACCGTCAGCGCTGAAAGTCCAGGTGAAGGACAAGGTGCGACATTCACGGTGAGGCTACCACTTTTGCAGGATGAAGGTGGAAGGCTGAAGGGTGAAAGTGAAACAGCTAACCTGGCTGCTGATACAGCAGTGTTGGCGGGAATTAACATTTTAGTTGTGGACGATGATCCCGATACCCGTGAATTCTATAGCTTTGTACTAGAACAGAGTGGTGCAAATGTGACTGCAGTAGCATCAGCAGCAGCAGCAATGCAAGCATTAGTACAATCACAGCCAGATATATTACTTAGCGACATTGGAATGCCAGAAATGGATGGTTATATGTTAATGCGTCAGATTAAAGCATTGCCAACAGAAAAAGCAAAACCTATTCCTGCGATCGCTTTAACAGCCTATGCAGGAGAACTCAATCAACAACAAGCACTCTTAGCAGGCTTTCAAAAGCATCTATCTAAACCCGTTGAGCCGGATGAGCTGATTAGTGTAATTACAAGTTTACTGGGTAGGTATTAGGGATTGGGTAATGGGTAATGGGTAATGGGTAATGGGTAATGGGTAATGGGAATTGAGATAAATAACTTTTGACCCTTGACATTTGACACTTGACCCTTAACCAATGACAAATAACAAATGACAATTAAAATTATTAGCCTCAAAAATATCAAAGCACAACAAAATAGTATCTTACAGAATATTTTTAATTTAGCTGCAACTGATACACCAAACTCTGCTGAAATTAACAAACTCACTCAAATTTTTGCGAGAACAGTTACCAGAATTGAAGAAATCTGTACTGTTCAACAAGCAACACCAGCTAATCTGGCTAGTTCATCACGTCAGATTTACTCCTGGCTCAAGTTTTTAGCGGATGAATATAATTTACAATTGCACATTAATAGTACTTATCGTCTGCGACAAATAGCTCAAGAAATCTTGCCAAAAGATAAACAAGAATCTATAGAGTTAAAAGTAGAATTAACTAATTTAGCAGGATTATATAAAGGTAAAAAATCTCATAATTTTACTCATATTACAATTAGCGAAGGATTTATCAATGCATCAGATGCAGTTTTAGAAGCGGTAGTAAAATCTATAATTGTGGGCAAAAATCAAGAGACTACAAAACTGATTCGGTCTTTTGCTAGCTCAGAAGAATATAGTAGCGTTCTGCTCACACTAGATTTAATCGCCGAAGTCATCGCAGAAAATCCTCAAGGGAGTTTTTATAACTTAAATAATTTGTTTGACAAAATCAATCAAGAATATTTCGCTGCTAATCTTGCAAAACCACGTCTAGCATGGAGCAAAATTAATACTTACCGTAAATTCGGACATTATGAGCCAGCTAGAGATAGAGTCGTGATGAGTTTAACTCTGGATGATGGCAATATACCGGAATTTGTAATTGAATTTGTGTTATTTCACGAGTTACTACACAAACACCACGGTACAAAATGGGTGAATGGCAGAAGGATGGTTCATACTTCAGAGTTTCGTGCTGATGAAAGCAAGTTTAAGTTGTATGCAGAAGCTCAACATTGGTTGCAAAAGTTAGCATCTGGTCAAATTTAGTCGGGTAGCAATACTACTCACTTAAGCGTTTTGAAATCAAAATTGGTTTTGGGAAAAAGGTTAAAGGTTAAGGGTGAAAGGTTTTTTCTTTCCCTTTTCTCATTCACATTTTTTTCCTTAACCGACAAGTATTGAGTAGATTAGTTGTGATTTTGCTATCTCAAAAAATATGAGATGAATTCTGGAATCTGAATTGTATAGCGGGTATCTACATTTAGATAGCAACTAACCCCATATAAAACCTCTATGAAAGATGTTACCCCAGAATTAATTCGGGCTATAACTCCTATATTTATGGCTACTGTTGGCGCTGTGATTGGTGTAACTGTTTTAGTTTCATCCAACGGTAACGATAAGTCTGCTGGTTTGGGACTTGCAAGCACAGCAATTGCTGGTGCGGCTGGTCTTGCTCAAAATAGCAAAAATGAAACTGATTTTTCAGTTAAAAAGCAGGGTGATAATTTACAAGTTAAAGCACCTGCAAATCACGATAGTGATTAATGATAATTACATGACATCATAAAATGAGTTGGGAAATATTAAGGTTTAATTTTAGGTTTTACTTTATGATGTCCCAATTATAAATAATTAAATTCCCTACTATTTTTATGATGTGATGTATTACAGCTTTTCGTGCGTTACGGCTACACCTAATGCACGCTACATTCAGAAATAAAATCGGATTCTTAGACAATCCAAAATCTAAAATTGTCTTACTTTAGTCCTGCGATCGCACTACTATATAAATTAAAAAAGCGAGATTCTTCTAAGGGTGCGTTATTGTTCCAGGTAGCAGCCACACAATATTGCTTACCGTTTTTGGCTTTTAACCAAGTTGTGAGATTTAAAACTCCTGGTTCTGAGCCACCTTTAAATGCTACTCTTTCCCAATCTTCGGCTTTAGCAACTCCCGGATTGATGCTCATTAAAGGTAAATCGGTAACTTGTGTCATCAGTTCACAGAGTTCTTTAGCTGTAAAAAACCATTCAACGTCCAGGATGGGTTTATTTGCCTCAAATTCACTGACTTTAGGTATAGGTTGTGACGCTAGTGATTGTAAGATTGCGCGTTTTTGAGCTTCATTGCTACTGCGGTAACGTTTTAATAACTCTTGATTTCTCGCGCTTTTCAGCAAAAATAACTCACGCGTTGTCAACAAAGGACGGTTGTGGGGTGTGAGCGATTCAATAGCCTGTCGTCCCAAAATGTTAATTAAGCTATCGGTAGCCGTATTGTCACTTTGAGAAATCATCAATGCCGCTAAAGTCTGTAAAGTTAGAAGAGAGCGATCGGGCCAGGTTTGCAAAATTCCTGATGGTAAACTCTTCCAAGCTGGTTGTAACTCCACCACATCTCGCCACGATCGCTTACCTGTAGCAATTTGAGATTTTAGGGTTTGTAGCACTGCTAATTTAAACGCGGAACCCACTGCTAGCGGTGTGGTAGCATTTAAGGCTGCTCGTTCTAATTTACCTTCGAGAACCAGAAAGCTGACTTTTCCAGGGAAAGTTTTAAATTCTGCCATTGTTTCCTCTAAACTCTTAGAGGGTGGTTGAAAAAAGAGCATGGCAATTTTACCATTGCCATCTAGCGCAATTTGTGCTGATACATAACCGCGCGCAAATACAACTTTGTAGTTTTTTCCTTCTTCTTCCACTCTTTGATAATTGCCTAATCCCTGTTTCAAGCTGGCAATAACTTGTTGAATTTGAGCTATCGGTACTTGAGCTACAAACTCAGAAGTAAACCATTCAGCTTTGACAGGCTCAGTAGTTAAAAGTCTTTCTAAAGCAGCTTTTGGCATAATCGCCTGTTTAGGTAACTGTGCTTGTACCACTAATGATAAGTTTTGCTGATTCGTTGTCGCTAACGATTCATTTGGTAACAGCAAACTTGTTGTTAAAAATAAAGTTTCTAGCCACATATTTATCAATTTCTAAATATTTATATATAAATATTGAGTTCCTAATTTATCTGTTGTAAAAGTTGCCGTAAGATTTCCTTGTACGTAGCAATATTGACAGGATACTTGCTATCAAATAAGGAAATACCACTGCAATTATTGGTGATTGGAAAATCATTTTTAGCCAATATCTGGTTAAAACGCTACTTTATTAAAACTGCTAACCGTCATGAGTATTAACACAGCCACCTCTTATTGAGATAGGGAGATAACCTTAACTTTACTACATCTATATGTATTTACTCCGTAATTGTACGATTACTATTACCCAGTTCCATAATTAAAACTAAAACTGATGAGAGCTAATATTTTGTAGCATTCTTAATCACCAAAGGTTGGTATTACCCAATTGATCAGCAGAAGCATCTCCTAGCTCAATACTTATCGGTTAATGGGAAAAAGGCCAATAAAATACCTCTAACCATAATTCTTTCACCTTTGCCCAAATCAAATTATCAGTTGCAACCGAGTAGTATTACTTCTCACCTATTCCCTATATTTCTTGCAGTGAACAAGCATCTATGTTCCAGAGGATGATTAATTAATGAGGCAGCACGGATATCATTGGTTAAAATCAGTGAAAAGTTACAGCAAACAAGCATTGCTGTCATTGTTAGTTGGTGTTGTGGTCTCAGTTGCGGTTGTTATACTCTGGCAAAAATTATTAACACAAGAAAAAAACAATGTCGAGCAACTGATTCAACAGCAAGCGATCGCAGTGCAAACTCAAGTGACTAACCAACTACAAAGTCGCATTCAAGCATTGCAGCGGATGAGAAAGCACTGGCAAATTGGTGGTGTGGCTGCACAACAGGAATGGGAAGTGGATGCAGCCGCCTATGTGCATGACTTTACAGGGTATCAAGCGATCGCATGGGTAGATTCAGCATTTCGGGTACAGCGAATTGTGCCTTTAGCTGGGAATGAAGCGCTACAAAATCTCGACCTTAGTCAGCAACCCCAACAACTAACTGCACTAAAAACTGCTCGCGATCGCCGCCAAATTATTTTCACGAAAACTGTCGATGTCTCTCCTGGTAAGAAAGGATTTTTTGTATATCTACCTATCTTTCAAGAAGATAAGTTTGAGGGATTAATCGTCGCTGTTGTGCAGATTCAACCTTTTTTAGAATCATTTGTCAATTTGCCATCAGGTTACAAACTGAAGGTATTTGATGGTCAGGAGTTGATTTACAGCCACGATTTACAACTACCAGAGCTATTGTCTTGGCAAACAGAACAAAAGGTAGAATTTTATGGGTTGAACTGGCGAATTAAGGTTGATCCTACCTCCGATTTATTAACCAACTTGCATTCGCCAATCCCAGAAATTCTTTTGTTTGCTGGCTTATGGCTAGCTGGCGCAATGAGCTTATTAGTTTATTTTGCTCAAGTTGCTATGTTGAGCAATCGTCAGATTGCAATCATCAATCAAGAACTAGCGCTGAAAATTCTGGAGCAAAATCAAGCAAAAGCAATACTCAAAGAAAAAGAAGAACGTTGGCAATTAGCACTACAAGGAAATAATGATGGTATTTGGGACTGGAACCTCAAAACCAATGAAGTCTTTTTCTCTGTGCGCTGGAAAGAAATGTTGGGGTATCAAGACCACGAAATTTCTCATAATTTGGATGAATGGTCAAAACGAGTGCATCCAGAGGATTTACCAGATGTAACGCAGGTTGTTCATGACCATTTTGCGAAAAAAACTCCTTTTTACATAACCGAATATCGAATGCTATGTAAGGACGGAAGTTATAAATGGATTCTGGATCGGGGAAAAGCGCTTTGGGATGAAGCCGGAAATGTCATGCGGATGGTGGGTTCTCACACCGACATTAGCGAACGCAAACAAATCGAAGCCGCCTTAAAAGAAAGCGAAGGGCGATTTCGCATTATGGCAGATAGTGCGCCTGTATTGTTATGGGTGGTTGATACTGAAGGAAATAGTACCTTTTTTAACCAAACTTGGTTAAATTTCACCGGATGCACCCTAGAAGAAGAACTCAAGGATGGCTGGGCAAAGGGAATACATCCTGATGACTTAAAAAACACTTTTAATACCTATTGGACTGCATTTAATGCTCGTCAACCCTTTAAGATGGAGTACCGTTTGCGTCGTGCTGACGGTGAGTACCGTTGGATTTTAGACACAGGTATACCACGCTTTCATACTGATGGTGGCTTTGCTGGATATATCGGTTCTTGTGTTGATATCAGCGATGTTTACAACGAGCTGCGCTTACGTAAACTTGCGGAAGAAGCTCTGCAAAAACAATTACAACATACCCTACTACTGGAAAAAATCACCCAAGAAATTCGCCATAGTCTAGATAGCCAAGAAATATTTGAAACAGCTGCTACTCAAATTGGCAAAGTATTTGTTGTTGATCGTTGTTTGATTCACTCTTACATGAGTGAGCCTATACCGCAAATTCCCGTAGTTGCAGAGTATGTTGTACCTGATTATACATCCATGCTCGATATGGAGATTGCCATTGATGATCATCCCTATATTCAGCAGATCATTGCTCAAGATCGAGCGATCGCTTCTCCTAATGTCTACACTGATCCGTTAATCCAAGCCTCTAACCTCAACTGCGAAGCCACAGGACTAAAATCCCTGCTTTCTGTCCGCACTTCCTATCAAGGACAACCGAACGGCGGCATTAGCTTATATCAATACAGTCATGTTCGGCAATGGAATCAGGAAGAAATTGAATTATTTGAAGCCGTTGCTGCACAATTAGGTATCGCTTTAGCACAGGCTCACCTTTTAGAACAAGAAACTCGCCAGCGAGAAGAACTGACATTAAAAAACTTTGCCCTAGAGCAAGCAAAACGGCAAGCAGAAGCCGCTAACCGCGCCAAGAGCGAGTTTTTAGCGATGATGAGCCATGAAATTCGCACACCGATGAATGCTGTGATCGGTTTGACAGGCTTGCTGCTAGATATGAAAATTACTCCCCAGCAACAAGAATTTTTAGAAATTATTCGCAGCAGTAGCGATACTTTACTTGCCATCATCAATGATATTTTGGATTTCTCGAAGATTGAATCTGGCAAATTAGACTTGGAGAGAAATGCTTTCAAGTTAGATAAATGTATTGAAGAAGCTTTAGATTTACTTGCGCCGCAAGCTAATGCCAAAGGCATCAATTTAGCCTATTTGATGGAAAGCCACACCCCAAACACAATTATGGGGGATATCACCAGAGTCCGACAAACTTTAATCAATCTGTTGGGTAATGCAGTCAAATTTACAGAAGCAGGGGAAGTTGTAGTTTATGTCACAGCCCAACAGTTAATCAGTCCCCAAGAATACCAAATTCAATTTGCTGTTAAAGATACAGGTATTGGCATTCCTAAAGATAGAATGGAGCGACTTTTTAAGCCTTTTAGCCAAGTTGATGCCTCCATGACTCGCCAATATGGGGGTACAGGATTAGGTTTAGCCATCAGCAAGCGCTTAAGTGAATTTATGGGCGGTACCATGTGGGTACAAAGCGAGGTGGGAGTCGGTTCAACCTTTTATTTCACCATAGTGGCACAAGCAGTTTCCAGTTCGGAAAAATTTGAACTTGATATTGTGCAGCCAAATTTATCGAGCAAAAAACTGTTAATAGTAGATTGCAACCAAACTAATCGCCAAATTATTACCCTGCAAGCCTCAAACTGGGGTATGGAAGTGTGTGCAGCAACCTCAGGCTGGCAAGCATTGGAATATATTACCTCTGGGGAAAAATTTGATTTAGCTATTTTGGATATGCAGCTGCCACAAATGAATGCTTCAACTCTAGCAGCAAAAATTCACTCTTTACCAGGCTGTCAAGATTTACCCCTAGTGTTGCTCAGTTCTGTGGGAGAATTACCCAACTCAGAACAGCCAGCAACATCAAACTTTGTCGGTGTTCTGAATAAACCAATTAAGCGATCGCATCTTTTAGATCTCTGCATTCGCATCTTCGCCGGACAAAAGACTTCTGTTTTACCTGTGCAATCTTCGCTACCGCAAGTCTTTGATTCTAAATTGAGTCAACAATTACCCTTAAGTATTTTATTAGTCGAAGATATCGCTTTTAACCAAAAGGTAGCTTTAAAAATGTTAGAGCGCTTAGGTTATCGGGCTGATGTCGTCAATAATGGTCTAGAAGCACTCTCAGCTTTGCACCGACAAGCTTACGATCTAGTCTTTATGGATGTACAAATGCCAGAAATGGATGGACTAGAGACAACGCGCCAGATTCGTCAAGAATGCGTGGTTCAAAGCCAACCTTGGATTATTGCTATGACAGCTCATGCTATGCAAGGTGACAAAGAAGAGTGTCTCAGCGCTGGAATGAATGACTACATTACTAAACCAATTCGTGCTGAGACTCTTGTTCAAGCTTTCGACAACTATAAAATCTTACATTTATCGAAGATTAATCAATATATTAATAATTCAGAAATCCAGACTTTTGCCCAACCAGAAACTAGTTCTCAGACAACTCTTTTACCCGCTATCGATAATACAACTTTTCAATCTTTAAAAGAGTTAGCAATTGATGATCCTGACCTTTTAGTAGAGATAATTGAATGTTATTTAGACGACACACCACAAAAGCTATTAGCAATTTCTCAGGCAGTTGAGCAACAAGATACTTTAGCAATTCGCCAAATTGCTCATTCTTTAATATCAGCCAGTTTGACAATTGGTGCTGTCATTTTTGCTCAATTATGTAGAAAAATAGAAACAATTGGTATAGCTGATAGTATGGATCATGCTGCTCATGTAGTCGAGCAACTTAAAATAGAGCATCAAAGGGTAAGAGAAGCTTTGGAATTGGAAAGAATTGGTAATGGGTAATTGGTAATGGGTAATTGGTAATGGGTAATTGGTAATTGGTGTTTCTTACTTCTCCCCTGCTCCCTGCCCCCTGCCCCTCTGCCTTTTACTTATTCTCCTTTTTACCTAATAAAGGCAGTACTTTCTTTTTTAATAGCTCAATTAAAGCGGGTTCCATATATTCATATTCATCGGGAATATCTAAACAAATTATTCGCTTGTTCTTAAGAAAAGGCTGAAAATTCTTGGCTAGCTTTTGTTTATGTGACTTTTCCATGACAAAAATTATATCCGCCCAGGCGATCGCTTCTGTGGAGACAGGGACTTCAGCATAACGATCCAGCCCTGCTGAGTCGGTTTCTAGTTCTTCATATTCTGCAAAAATCACTTCGGCTGTGGGGCTTCGTAACCGATTCTGACTACATAAAAATAAAAGTTTTTGCATTATTAATTAAGATTTATAAAAACAAAAGTGTGCTTAGTAGATTGAGCGATCGCACCCAATTGACATGGGGTAGCAATACACGATACATCATGAGTCAATCATTAAATTTTGAAAGATGCAAAGTTCCTTTAATTTTCAGTTTTATCAGCATCAGGGGGGATGAATATGGATGCTAGTTTGATCATATCCAACATCCTAAATCCGCCCATCCTGTTTTTCTTTTTGGGGATGACAGCTGTTTTTGTCAAGTCTGATTTAGAAATTCCGCCGCCTGTACCCAAACTATTTTCGCTATACCTGCTATTTGCGATTGGTTTTAAAGGCGGAGTAGAATTGATTAAAAGTGGCATCACTCAAGAAGTCGTTTTGACGCTCTTGGCAGCGATGTTGATGGCTTGTTTTGTCCCGATTTACACCTTTTTTATCTTAAAACTCAAGCTGGATACTTACGATGCTGCCGCGATCGCTGCAACTTATGGTTCTATCAGTGCTGTCACCTTCATCACCGCCAGTGCCTTTTTAAGCGAGCTTGGTATTACTTTTGATGGCTACATGGTAGCAGCTTTAGCTCTCATGGAATCTCCGGCCATCATTGTTGGTCTGATCCTGGTGAATATATTCACAGTAGATGAGAAGCGAGAATTTTCTTGGTCAGAAGTGTTACAAGAAGCATTTCTTAATAGTTCCGTTTTTCTGTTGGTAGGTAGCCTGGTGATTGGTGTTTTGACAGGAGAACATGGTTGGCACGTTTTAGAACCTTTCACCCAAGGAATGTTTTATGGTGTTCTCACCTTCTTTTTATTAGATATGGGATTAGTCGCCGCCAGAAGAATTAAAGACTTGCAAAAAACCGGACTTTTTCTGATTTTATTTGCCATACTAATTCCCATAGTCAATGCAGGCATTGGATTGGCAATTTCCAAATTCATTGGTATGCCTCGCGGAGATGCCTTACTATTTGCTGTTTTGTGTGCCAGTGCTTCTTACATTGCTGTTCCCGCAGCCATGCGGATGACTGTTCCAGAGGCCAACCCTAGCCTGTACGTTTCTACAGCTTTAGCAGTCACATTCCCGTTCAATATTATTGTGGGTATTCCGTTATACCTGTACGGAATTAACCTGTTGTGGAGGTAATAATATGCACCTAGTTAAAAAAATAGAAATTATCGCCAACTCCGTTGAACTTGCCAAAATATTAGATGGTTTAGACAAGTCAGGTGTACATGGTCATGCTGTAATCCGGGGCGTTGCGGGCAAAGGATTACGAGGGGGAGCAGAAGATTTAGATATGACAATGCTTGATAATGTCTATATCATCGCCTTTTGTATGCCCGAGCAACTCAAGCCTGTGGTGGAAAATATTAGACCACTGCTTAACAAATTTGGTGGTACTTGTTACATCTCCGATGTCATGGAAATTCGCTCTATGAAATGTGTTGCATCGTTATGAAGCATTCTCTACAACGTCGTGACATTTTGCGGCTAGGAATCACTGGCGCATTGGGGGTGATGGTATCTACCCATGACTTACTTTGGCAAGTTCCACAGGCTCAAGCCGCAGAAAAGCCTCAACCCCTCAGCCCCGATGAAGCATTGCAAAAGCTACTTGAGGGAAATCAACGCTTTGTCGAACATCAACCCCAATACCCCGACCAATCAGCAGCGCGGTTGCAGGAAGTAGCGCAAGCACAACATCCCTTTGCAACCATCCTCACTTGTGCAGATTCACGAGTACCTGTAGAAATTCTGTTCGATCAAGGTGTCGGAGATATCTTTGATATCCGGATTGCGGGGAATATTGCCACACCAGAAGCCCGTGGCAGTATTGAATATGCTGTAACCCTGTTAGGCTCACCCTTACTGATGGTACTGGGACATGAGCGTTGCGGAGCCGTTACCGCCGCCGTGCAAAATGAAGTACTACTAGGTGATATTAGTACCTTTGTCAAAGCCATTAAGCCAGCCGTCGCTAGAGTGAAAAATCAGCCAGGTGACCCAGTAGAGAACGCTGTCGTCGCCAATGTGCAATATCAAATTGAACGCTTAAAGCGATCGCGTCTTTTAAAGGAAAGCTTACAATCTGGCAAACTCAAAATTGTGGGAGGTCGTTACGATTTAGATACAGGCAAGGTAAGTATTATCGCTTAGGGCGGAAATTTGCCGTCTGGTACAGCGTGGAAGCACTACAATCAATAAAAGGACATTGTTCACTAGCTACCCCACTTTACCCATGACGGCAACATTAATTCAGAGTCCTGAGATTGGGTACGAGAAAATTTAGCAATCTAACTGTATAGAACATGGCGTTGCTAGCTGCGATCAAAGTTGAAATACCGCAGAACTAAGAAATATTCACCAAGCGATTGTCTGTAAGTTTTCAACCTCCTGAAAGTGAGCATCGCGTGTTACTAAGGTCAAATTATATTGGAGTGTGAGTGCTGCAATCCAAATATCATTTTCTGGTAAGGGACGACCTTTGAAACGTAACTTATGTTTCACCTCACCATAATATCTGGCCGTTTCTGTATTACATTCAATTACAGTATTATTAGCAATAAATTCATCAATACGTTGTAAATTTTCTTTTGCTCGCCCTGATTTTCTTGCACCATAAAATAACTCACCCACTGCAATACTGGGAATAAATACTTCATCTGCTTGTGCAAGGCTATTTTTAACCTCTACTTCATTTGCGAAGAGAGCAATAATGATATTAGTGTCTAATAAATATCTACCACTCATCGGTATCCACTTGCTCACAGCCTTGTTCAATTGCTTCGCTAATTAGCTGTAAATCTTCTGCTGGTATTGCACCCGCAAAACTTAGTAATTGCCAACCGGGTACACCTTGAATTTTGGAACTTGCTAAGGAGCGTGCAAACTCAAGTACTTGCGATTGTAAGTCTTGGGGCATCACTTTCAGTTGTTCAATTACCTGATCGAGGATAGATGTATCCATCTTGTTTTCCTACAAAACATCATAAGTTTATTCTACGTGAAGTTACCTTGGCTTTGGATAAGTGCTGCGATCGCATCACACAACCAGAAATTAGCTGCATTTACCCAATGTCGATTAACTCCTCTTTCCCAACATTTAAAATTGCCATTGCCGCTGACGCTTTGTAGCTTCCTTGGTTTGAATAAAATTTAGCTATTCTCAGAGGTTAGCTAATATGTCATCCTGTGAACACAACAATCCCAATTGTATGGGAGTATATGGAATCTGCTTTGAAACGATAATGCCTAAAAATATGGTAACTCTTCCTAAATACAGAGAGGAAATACCTGTTCAATTTGGAGTTCGTATTACTAATCAAGCATCAATACCCTATCGCTTTGACTTACCTTTTATTTTGCCTGAAATATTAGATCCTCATGGACAGGCTATGCACAGGTCTTTAAATAAAAACGCAACCAGAGAGGTAGAAAATTCAGATATACCGATAATCATACCCGGAGAAAGTTTTGATTTTTTAATGGATGCTAAATTTGATTGGTACGGTGAAAATTATCTACGGTTTCTAGGCAATGCCATTTATGGAGGTATTTGGATTTTTTGGTACAGTCAGCCTGGTAAATATCAAGTTAGGTTCACCTATGAAAATCAATTGCCAAACAAGAGAATGCTTATATTAAAAGAAGGGTGGGCTGAAATTGATGGATTCTGGATAGGGAAACTGATATCACAATTTGCAGATTTAATTCTTTTTTCAGAGTAACAAAAGAGAAATTAATTATTGGATTAGGCTGTTTACTTTTAATACAAAAATCAGCCAAGAGGTCTAAGTTTTTCAGACTTCTTGACTGCGATTCCTTTTATATTTGCTATTGTACAGACTGTTTCAGCGTTAAACCATCTCCGATGATGTTTGCACTACCGGCTGCGGCTGTGGCTGGAACATGAACAAGGAGTAAACCACATCTCGGCGGATGTTGACCATCATATCCAAGAACAGTTCATAACCTTCGCTCTTGTACTCAATTAATGGGTCTTTTTGACCATAACCACGCAATCCTACAGATTCGCGCAGTGCATCCATTTGTTGTAGGTGTTCCCGCCACAGGGTATCAATGCGTTGCAAAATGAAAAAGCGTTCAGCTTGGCGCATTAATCCAGGCTGAATTTGGTCAATTTGGGCTTCTTTGAGGTCGTAGGCAATTCTTACCTGTTCGTGGAGGAAGGCTTTAATTTCAGCTACCGCCATATCTTCTAACTGATTTGGCTGCATATCTCCCAACAAATAGACAAATTCCTTGACTTTATCCACCAACTTTTCTAATTCCCACTCTTCTGAGGGCAAATCGACGTTGATGTAATAGTCAACGATTTCGCTCATTGTTTTTTCGGCGTAGGTAATCACCTGTTCTTTCAGGTCTTGACCTTCTAGTACCCGGCGGCGTTCGGCGTAGATGGCGCGACGTTGGTTGTTCATCACTTCGTCGTACTCAAATACCTGCTTCCGGATGTCGTAGTAGTAGGTTTCGACTTTTTTCTGTGCGCCTTCCAAACTGCGAGTCAGCATTCCGGATTCAATGGGCATATCTTCTTCGACGTTGAAGGCGTTCATTAAACCAGCAACGCGATCGCCACCAAAGATCCGCAGTAAGTTATCTTCTAAACTGAGGAAGAATCTGGTAGAACCAGGGTCACCTTGTCTACCTGCACGTCCGCGCAATTGGTTGTCAATCCGCCGGGATTCGTGACGTTCTGTACCAATTACGTGCAATCCACCTAGTTCCACAACTTCTTCATGTTCGCGGTGGGTGAATTGTTCGTATTCGTGCTTCACAAGGTTGTATGCAGCCCGCAATTTTTGAATTACAGGGTCATCAATGGGGGCTTTTTCGGCGGCTACAGCTACTTTTTCTTCGGCTTCTAATTCTGGTAAACTGCGATCGCCATATTCCCGCACTGCCAAATCTACAGCTTCTTTTAATTGCTGTTCGGCTTCTTTGGATAACTGAGTGGGGAAAATTTCTGGAGAAGCGCGCCAGGTTTTAACTTTTTTCCCAGGGACAAAGCCTTGTCCGCCACCGCTTCCTGTTGGTAAACCAGATGCTCTTTGTACGCCAAAGGTGTCTTCATCTTCTGGCTGCACAATCCGGGGCATAAAATATTCCCGCAGCTTCAGACGAGCCATGTATTCGGAGTTACCACCCAGGATGATATCTGTACCTCTACCAGCCATGTTGGTGGCGATAGTTACAGCCCCTTTGCGCCCTGCCTGAGCCACAATTTCCGCTTCCCGTTCTACGTTTTCGGGTCTTGCGTTGAGTAACTCGTGGGGGATTTCCATCTGCTTCAGCAGTTGGCTGAGATACTCAGATTTTTCTACGCTGGTGGTGCCGACTAATACAGGCCTACCCAGTTCGTGCATTTCTCCACATTCGCGGGCGATCGCTTGCCATTTGCCTGGTTCTGTCTTAAAGACCATATCAGACAAATCTTGCCGTCTTCTAATCCGGTTGGTAGGAATAATGGTGACTTCAAGCTTGTAGATTTTTTCAAACTCAGCTTCTTCTGTCTTGGCTGTTCCAGTCATTCCACCCAGTTTGGGATACAGCAAGAACAGGTTTTGATAGGTAATTGTTGCTAATGTTTGAGTTTCTGGCTGAATTTCTACGTGTTCTTTGGCTTCAATAGCTTGGTGCAGACCGTCACTCCAACGTCTTCCCGGAAGCACCCGTCCGGTAAATTCATCAACAATCACTACTTCGCCATTGCGGACGATATAGTTGACATCCTTCAGGAACAGTTCTTTGGCTTTAATCGCATTAAACACAAAGTGCGCCCAAGGGTCTTCTGGGTCAAATAAATCGGTTACACCCAAAAGGTTTTCGGCTTCCGCAAAGCCTTCATCAGTCAACAGCACGTTCCGCGCTTTTTCATCTACCTCATAATGCTCATCTTTTTTGAGAGCAAAGGAGATTTCAGCTGCTTGTAAATATTTCTCGGTAGGTCTTTCTACCTGTCCAGAAATAATCAGCGGTGTCCGCGCTTCATCTACTAAAATTGAGTCTACTTCGTCGATAACGCAGTAATTGAATGGGCGCTGCACCACATCTGCCATTGACGTGGCCATATTATCCCGGAGGTAATCAAAACCTATCTCACTATTAGTGACATAAGTAATATCACAGTCATAATTTTTCTGACGCTCACTGGGAATCATGTTCGCCTGAATTAGACCTACACTCAATCCCAGGAAGCGATGCACCTGACCCATCCATTCCGCGTCCCGACGCGCCAGGTAATCGTTCACGGTAATAACATGTACACCTTTACCAGTCAGTGCATTTAAATAACTTGGCAAAGTCGCCACCAGGGTTTTACCTTCCCCAGTCTTCATTTCCGCGATTTGCCCACTGTGCAGAATAATACCACCCAACATCTGCACATCAAAGTGCCGCAGGCCTAAAACTCGCCGTCCTGCTTCCCGAACCACGGCAAAAGCTTCTGGCAGAATATCATCAAGGGTTTCCCCTTTGGCAAGCCGCTGTCTAAACTCGCCTGTTTTGCCTTTTAACTCCTCATCGGAAAGCGCTTTAATATCTTCCTCTAAGAGGTTAATTTCCGTAACGTAAGGTTGGTATTTTTTAAGTTTACGAGCGTTGGGATCGCCCAACAAAGTTTTTAGCATGGCAGGTTATGGCACTAAATAGAGGGGGATGGGAATTAAAGTTTCGGCAATAGATTATAAAAATTTAACCCAACCCAGCGATTTTGGTTGTTGATGGGTATGAAATGAGAATTAACTCACAAACAGCAAAAACGCTGGCCAATCAGTTTACTAAATGATTGGTTTTATTTCATATCTTATTGTTAGAACTCTATTCATAGTATCATTTCACCCCTGACTGAGGCAGAGAACGCCCACCATGCTCAAGTAGCGATTTCACCCATGTTGGGGAATGGGGAATGGGTAATTGGTAATTGGTAATTGTTCTTTCTCCCTCATCCCCCTCATCCCCCTCATCCCCCTCATGCGTTCATCCTTCTTCACTATCAAAATCAGCTAAAATATTGCGGATTTCGTTTGCAGCAATGTCTTCTTGGTCAGATTTGGAATAAATCGTTAATAGCAAAATACTTGTGGGTGACTCAAGTTGATAGATGAGGCGGTATCCAGCACTTTTACCCTTTTGAATATTACTGTTGCGAACTCTCACCTTGTAAACAACATACTCCTCACCAAGACCGCTAATCCTGTCTCCTACAACATTTCCCTGTTATAGTTCCTCGATAATGGGTTGAACATCAGAGCGAATATTGCGAAATCTTTTAGATAGGTTACGCAAGTTTTGTTTATATTCAGGAGTTAAATCGATAAATACCGATGGCTGTTCATTCGGCATCAATACCCTCCCACATTTGGGATAATGGTAGACGTTCTCCTGCTTTTGCTTGCTTTAAGGCTCTCCTCAAGCTGGCTTTAATTTCCTCAACTGGTGTATCGTCAGGGTCAAGTTCTTCTGGTTCTGCTGGTTCTGGAACCAATACAATTACCCGCACCTGATGAGGATAGTTTGTTCCTTGAATTGGCTCATCTAAAATTAGGTTTCCTTGAGCGTCAATCTTACCAGTCACTTCGATCGCTTTCATCTGCCAAGCCACCTTATTTTTGTTGCAGATCCTAACACGCCTAAATCCAGCCAAGAGCCAAGCCTTGTAGAGACGCGATTCATCGCGTCTTTACTCAAAAGTCATTTATCCGCCTTTTCCCCAATCCCCTCACGGCGAATTCTCCATTTCTGGACTCAACTGACGGAAATTGAAATCTGCGGCGCTGGGGTGACAGCTAACACAGCTATTAATTTGTACAGGACGTTGTAGCTTGACTTTAGGATGCAACGCTTTGAAATAACGTGAATTGTTGACGCGATAGGGTGTTTCTTCGTCTTTGCGTTGCGGACGGGAAAAAGTTTGCAGATACCGCCAAACTAAAACGCGGGGTGGATCGATTAAAGGCTGTAGTTGCGCGCCGTAGTGCTGTGAGTCTTCTAGGAGGCTTTTCCAAGTTTGACTGGGTAAAACTTCTGGTGGTATAGGGATGTGACAAGTTGAGCAGTTTTCTACATATAATTCTTGCCCCAGTTTGTATTGTGCAGGTACTACGTCAACTGTACCCACTTGTGATGTCGGGGTAGCACCTTGGACGTTGCTAGCTAAGGCTAACAGCCAACCCATAGCTAAACTCCATGCCAATACTACCAAGAGTAAACCCAAAGGTCGGCGTTTAAATTGGCGATCGCGGACTTTCCGCTTCACAAGATTTGACATTCCTCACATTCCCCAATAGTTAAATTAAGCGCTGATCTCACTGTATGGCTCGACGCTCAAATTTTTGCATATGTTCTCCCTGTCTGTGAGATATAGATGATTGAGGGCGAAATTTATATTACTGCTATTTAAGGAATTGCCATGAAATACCATGTTAAATCTCTTACCGTCTTTACTTTAATACTTTCTTTAATTTGCCCGATCGCAGCAGCAGCTAATAACCGTCCATCGCTCAAAAATACTTTAGCCCAATCCACAACCGCGAACAATCGCCAAGCCCAAGCTAATCGGCTGTTACAGCAAGGAATTAAACAAGCGAATACTAAACAGCTAGATGCTGCATTGCAATCTTTACAACAAGCATTAAATATTTATCAACAAATTAAAGATTTGGCGGGACAAGGTCAAACTCTACAAAAATTAGGTGATGTTTATGCTGCCAAAAAAGATAGTAGCAAAGCCATTGCTGCTTATGAGAAAAGTTTGGTAATTGCGAGGCAAATTAATAACCGAGATTTAGAAGCTAGAAATCTGCTGAATTTAGGTGTGGTATACAACAGCCTCAAGAAATATGATCAAGCGTTGGAGTTTCTACCCCAGAGTTGGCAAATCGCCCAGAATATCAACAGCCGGGAGTTGCAGTTGCAGTCTTTAATTCAGTTGTTTGAAGCTTATCAGGCTCAAGGTAATACTGCCAAAGTGCAAGAATATCAACAGCAATTAGCTACTAAATTTGGCGATGTAATTAAATATGTAGTAGCATTTCAATCTTATAGCCAAATAGCTGTATTGACCGAACAAAAACAATACCAAAAAGCTATTGAACTTGGGCAGCAGGTACTCGAGTTTTTTCAAACCAATAAACTTAATAGTGATGATAGTCAATTATTAATCAGTTTATCTGGTATTAACGATGCATCAATTAAACCAGAATTACTACAAAAAACGCTGCAGTTAGCAGTAATGGTACAACTAATTCAAACCTATGATGCTGTAGCTGACTATCCCAAAATTATCCAGATTGGGGAACAGTTGCTTGCATCTGTACGTAATCTCAATGAAGATGAGTGGACAATACTAGCTAATATTTCTGGTCAGCAACAAAGTAATTCATTAGCAGAATTTAAGAAATTATCAGAAATGGGTGTTTTGTGGTTACTAGCAAAATCACATGATATTTCTGGAGAATACAATAAAGCTATTCCCTTGGCGCAACAAGCAATCCAAATATCGCGGGAACTGAAAAATCTAGAGTATGAAGCTAATGGATTACTAACTCTAGCTAGTGCTTCTAAATCGCTAGCTGTAACTGATGCAGAACATCGCCAGGTTTTGGAATTAGCCGAGCAAGCTTTGACAATTGCCAAAAACATCAAAAATCCAGAGATTGAATCAGATGCTTTAAATGCGATCGCGGAGATTTACAGTAATGTAGATGAATATCAAAAAACGATTGAGTTTGCTTCTAAAAGTTTAGAACTTGCTAAAAAAAGTCAAAATCCGGCTGCGACGGTCAAACCTTTATTGACATTATCTAGCACTTATATCAGTTTAGGAAACTACCAAAAATCTAGCGAATTATCTCAAGAAGCATTAACTATTGCTCGCAAGATTAAGCAAATTCCTATAATTGAAGCCACATCTATGTTGTATTGGACTTTTAATCAGTTTATTCAAGGAGACTATCAAAAGACTATTGCTTCATCGCAAGAAGGGTTAAATTTAGTACCTCAGATTAACATCCCCTATTACCAACAACAATTTTCGATGTTGAATAATCTATTTTTAGGTATTGGGTATGGGGGATTAAACGATAACCAAAAAGCCCTAGACTACATTCAAAAAAGCGTACAAATAGCGAGAAATGCTCAAGATGCTCAATCAGAAGCGCAAATGCTGGTATATCTAGGCGGGTTTTATCGAAGGGCGAAACAATACCAGCAAGGAATTGATGCATATAACCAAGCTAATACTATTGCAGATAAATTAAACTATTCTGGCAATCGAGCTATTTTATATGCAGGTTTAGCAAGAATTTACCGCGATTTAAAGCAACAAACAACTGCGATTGCTTATTATCAAAAGTCAATTAATGATATTGAGAAAGTTAGGGAGAAAAATCGGGGGCTTTCACGAGACTTACAAACATCTTTTCTGCAATCTGTGCAAGATGCGGATCGGACGAATATTGCTGATATCTATCGTGAATATGCAAACTTATTACTGTCTCAAAATCGCAGTTTAGAAGCTAGCCAAGTTTTAGAACTGTTGAAGGTACAAGAGTTAAGCGAATTTACCAATAATAACAGAGTTGCGAATCTTCCCAAGCCAATGGGTCAAACTCCTACTGAAGCCAAATTGATTAAAAATTATGGGAGTTTGATTGCATTTGGACAAAAATTTGATGAATGTCAAAAGAATAATTGTGTAGAGAAAACGAAATTAGCAGATGAACGAGATGCTTTGATTTCTGAGTTTAATCAGAAAATTCAAAATTTAGAGAAAAATGTGCGCGATCGCCTCTCGAAAGACCGAGGTAATCTTGATACCCAAGACCTGAGAAGTATAGGTAAGAAAATTGTCGAATCGCAACCAGGAACAGTGTTAATGAATGTGTTTGTGGTGGAAGATAAAACTTGGTTGTTGTGGGTATCGAAAGGAGGTGTGGTTAAAAGTGTAGAAGTCTCTGTAGGTGAGCAAAAAATTAGAGAGACAGTCAATAAATTCCGTAAATTGCTGCAAAATCCTAGTTCTGATATTAATGAAGTCAAAGCAACCGGGAAGCAATTATATGACTGGTTAATTAAACCAGTAGAACCAGAATTAAAAGCTAATAAAATTGAAAATTTGGTATTTTCTTTGGATCGTGCGGCACGTTATATACCTATCAGTGCGTTATTTGATGGTAAGCAATATCTAGTAGAAAACTATAATATTTCTACAGTTCTCTCTGCTGGCTTAACAGATACAGATTCGCGTCTTCCGGCTGGAACCGCCAATACCAAAGTTTTAGGCTTAGGTTTATCTAAAGCTGTACCCGGATTTAATGCTTTACCTAATGTCCCCGCCGAATTAGATGCAATTATTCGCCAAAAACCGACTGATAAAAATGGAATTTATCCTGGTCAAGAATATCTAAATCAGGCATTTGATTATCGGACTTTACGCGATAATTTGAAAGGCCATAATATTTTACATATTGCTACACATGGTGTATTTGTCCCAGGAAAACAAGATGATTCTTATTTAGTCTTAGGGACTGGGGAAAAATTACCGATTCCGAAAATTGATAATTTGGAAGATTTAAGTGATGTGCATTTGGTAGTGCTTTCTGCTTGTGAAACGGCACTAGGTGAAACAGCAAAAGATGGATTAGAAATTCCTGGTGTCAGCTTTTATTTTCTCAACCGTCGTGCGAAGGCTGTTATGGCTTCTTTATGGCTGGTAGATGATGCTAGCACTAGTTTACTAATGCAGCAATTTTATGCAAATTTAGCTAAAGATAACCACCCAACAAAAGCCCAAGCTTTACGCCAAGCCCAACTGAGTTTATTGCGTAGTAATAATTCTGCAAACAGCAATGTTGAACGAGGTGCAATTAATGTGGAAGCAGTACCAGGCGCACCTATAACACCAAAAAGAAATCTTACTAACTTTACACATCCATATTATTGGGCACCATTTATTTTGATGGGTAATGGCTGGTAAGAAATTAAATTGAAATTTTTCGTAGTGTGCGTTAGGTGTAAAGCGTAACGCACGAAAAGCATTGTTATAGGTCAATACGCTTGGGTTAAGCTGATTAGCGATTGATTTGTCAGTTATTCAAGAAACCAGAAGAATTGGGGGAGAATCCCCCAAACCCCCGATTGGGTGACGGTTGCGTCCCCAAACCCCCTCCAAAAGTATTGTTGTGTTTTTTGTTGAGTAACTAGTTTTTTGGTTTTGTGATCAATTAATTTTTTAACTGAACTGTATTTTTTTATAGGTGCTGTACTCTCGCTGCTAACGCACCCTACAAGTTGATTAGCTGTACATTACTTATTGTTAGAAATTGACTTGAACGGGGAAGAATAGATAAAATTGTCGCTGGGATGTCGTTTTCTAAGGCAAAATTTTATTGTATTTGTTGGGTTTGACTGGCTTTAACTCCATCGACGCAATTTCAGCTTTTTGACGCTCTGTAAAGTATATCAATTTATCGTTATAAACTCCCTGAAAATGGGAAGACTATATAGGTAAATAGGCACGATTAAATCAAACTGTATCAAGTTGAGAAAGGAATCAGGGTATAGGTTTTCATTTTTATCCCTAAGCTTTATTATTCTGAATATAGTTGTGATTTATAGTCATCGATTTACTGAAATGTGTGTATATCCTAAATGCTGATAAATACAATGCAACCCCAACGTACTGCTGTGCTTTTGATTGGTTTTCAAAATGACTACTTTGCTGCTGATGGGATTTTATATAATGTAATTGAGGAATCTTCAAGAGCTACCAAAGTACTAGAAAACACTGTTGAGCTTGTACGATGTTTGCTAGCAACTCCAGTGTTATTGATTGCGACACCAATTTTTTTTACGCCGAACTATCAGGAATTAATTGAACCTGTGGGCATTCTCAAAACTATTAAAGATGTTGGGGCTTTTCAAGTTGGTTCCAAAGGTTCGCAGATGATTGATGAGCTATTACCATTTCGTAGCAACATTCTCGAAGTTCCGGGAAAACGAGGATTTAATGCTTTTATTAATACAAATTTAGAAGAGATTCTTCAAGAAAAAGAGATTACTCATGTAGTTTTGGCTGGTGCGGTGACTTCAATTTGTATCGATTCTACAGGTCGTTCTGCTCATGAAAAAGGCTATCAGGTAATAGTTTTGTCTGATTGCACCTCTGCTCGCACTGTGTTTGAGCAGGAATTTTATCATACTCATGTCTTCCCTTTGTACGCGGATACTATCAACCACACCGAATTACTTCAGCGTTTGACCATAGCATAATGTCAGATTTCAACAATGAATTGCATACACAAATTCAGTACAGTTTGATGGAGAAATTGTCTGAATCGGAACGGCGTTACCGAGAATTGGTGAATAGTCTGCGCGAAATTGTGTTTAAATGCGATCGCTTGGGTAATGTGAAATTCCTCAACCAAGCTTGGACTAAAACCCTTGGCTATCAAGTAGCAGATGTCATTGGTAGCCCTTTAAGCAATTTCATTGACGCAAATGATCGGCACTTATGGCAAGCAACTTTAGAAAAGCTACAAACAGGAGTAGAAGTCTGTCAAGAACTCCGCTTTCACCATCAAACTGGTGTGATTGTGTGGCTAGAACTGTCTATTCAACCTTGTGATGAATCTGAATTCTCAGGTTCACTGATCCATATTAATGATCGTAAGCAAGCAGAAGTATTACTGAAGCAAACGAATGAAGAACTGGAAGCTAGGGTAGAACAACGCAATACCGAGCTAATTCAAGCAAACCATGAATTAAAATTAACTCTAGAGAAACTCAAATATACTCAGGCTCAATTAGTACAAACTGAAAAAATGTCGAGTCTGGGACAATTAGTAGCAGGGATTGCTCACGAAATTAATAATCCAGTTAACTTTATTTATGCCAATCTCTCTTATGCATCAGAGTATACAGAAGCATTATTCCAAATAATAGAACTTTACCAGCAAGCTTATCCAGTTACGCCGCTACATGTTCAAGAAGCAATTAAACATTTTGATTTAGAATTTATTCAACAAGACTTAGCGAAGCTATTGCAATCGATGCAAGCAGGTAGCGATCGCATTCGAGAAGTTGTACTATTGTTACGAAATTTTTCTCGCTTGGATGAAGCAGAAATTAAAAATGTTGATATTCATGTCGGTATCGATCACACAATTACTTTACTGCGTCATCGCCTCACGACCAATTCGGGAATGATGGGAATTCAAATTATCAAGGATTATGGCAGAATTCCCCTGATCAAGTGCTATCCGGCGCAGATGAATCAAGTATTCATGAATATTATCAATAATGCTATTGATGCTTTACTGGAGGCAATTAACCAATCTCAACTGTTAATGCCTACAATTTGGATTAGTACAGAAATCATTGATGAAGTTTGGCTGAATATTCGCATTAAAAACAATGGTTTGCCTATACCTGAATCTGTAATGGCGAAAATCTTCGATCCGTTCTTTACAACCAAAGCTGTGGGTAAGGGAATTGGACTTGGTTTATTTGTTAGCTATCAAATTGTGGTAGAAATGCACCAAGGTAAATTAACCTGCACCTCTTTGCCAAACAAAGAAACAGAATTTTGCATCCAAATTCCCATTGTGTAAAAAGGATGAAGTAAAGCTTAGGGTTTTAACGAAAGATTTGGTAGTGTTCACCCCAATACTACTTGATTAAGCGTTTTGAACTCAAAGTTGGTTTTGGGGAAAAGGTTAAAGGTTAAAGGTCTTTTATTTCCCTTTTCCCATTCCCCTTTTTCCCTTTAACCGACAAGTATTAGTGTTCACCCTATCAATCATGAACCATTACCAATTACCCATTACCCATTAACCAATGACCAATTTGAACTATAAACGGTAGGATAGAGATTCAGCATCCATTTGTGATTGATTAATTTATGTCTGCTACGCCGCTTGTATCTCAGGTTGACTCACCCAACTCAGAAAAGTTAGAAAATATTCCCCCTTTACTAGGTGCGTCTGTTACCGAGTTAACTGCTTGGGTACAACAGCAAGGACAACCCGGCTATCGAGGTAAGCAGTTGCATGATTGGATTTATCACAAAGGCGTGCGATCGCTTGCTGATATCACTGTCTTTTCTAAGCAATGGCGTGCGGATTTAGCAGAAATTCCTATTGGACGTTCTAAAATACATTACCGCTCGGAAGCCAGGGATGGCACAGTTAAGTATCTACTGCAACTCTCCGACGGACAAATTATCGAGACTGTGGGGATTCCCAGTTTTGGGAAAGGGGGAGAAATCTCTAAATCCCGGTTAACAGTCTGCGTTTCTACTCAGGTGGGTTGTCCGATGGCGTGTGATTTCTGCGCTACTGGGAAAGGCGGCTATAAGCGCAACTTAGCACGACATGAAATTGTCGATCAGGTGTTGACTGTACAAGAAGATTTTCAGCAACGGGTAAGTAATGTAGTATTCATGGGATTGGGCGAACCGTTGTTAAATACGGAAAATGTCTTAGCCGCCCTGAAATCCCTCAATCAAGATGTGGGGATTGGACAGCGATCGCTGACTGTTTCTACAGTGGGTATTCGCGATCGCATTCGTCAGTTAGCCCAACACCATCTCCAAATTACTCTCGCGGTGAGTCTCCACGCACCTAACCAAGCACTACGAGAACAACTCATACCCAGCGCCCGCCCTTATCCTTTAGAAGATTTATTAGCAGAATGCCGGGAATATGTGGAAATTACTGGTCGTCGTGTAACTTTTGAATATATCCTGCTAGCTGGTGTCAACGATTTACCAGAACACGCTTTGCAACTAGCAAAATGCTTGCGGGGTTTCCAAAGCCATGTTAATTTAATTCCCTACAATCCCATTCAAGAAGTAGATTATAAACGCCCTAGTAGCGATCGCATTCAAGCCTTCCTCAATGTCCTTCAGCAACAAAATATTGCTGTTAGTGTGCGCTATTCTCGCGGTTTAGACGCTGATGCTGCTTGTGGACAACTGAGAGCCAGTAAATCTTGATGTCCAAGAAAATCCAGAATTAAAAGCTCATAAAAGCTAATTATCAAACATTTATGCAATTGTGGGGCGGTAATTATTTGGAATCACCACCCCACAATTTGTATGGTCTATTTCCGTGTTTGCTTACCCAGGAATCGATACTGTGTCAATCATGCAAACTTAATCAAGTGTATACAGGTGTCAATACTTGTCGGTTAAGGGCAAAAGGGGAAGGGGAAAAGGGGCAAGAAACAACCTTTAACCCTTACCCTTTCACCTTTTCCCCAAACCAAATTCCAAGTTGAAAATCCTTAACCGAGCAGTATTGATACAGGTGCGTATCAACCACTCAATTTAATTACACCTTGACTAACTAAGTATTCCAGCTTGCCATCTTGCAGTATTTGCTCACGCACCAATCTTATCTGCTCGTGGCTGAGAATGTGTAATCCCGGATGAACAACATAATCTTTAAGGATAATTCTTTCCGGCTGCTGACTGTTGGTGCGATTGTAGGTAATGGAAGGCATACTTGCAAAAAGCTTTTCAGCAATAATGGGTAGAAGAGAGTTTGACTCTGCTCCCTCAGCTTTACACAAGTTTTTAACTAGATTGCAGTTAGCAGCGCTAAAGAGTTACAAAAAACAATAATCCTAGTAAAGCACGGCGTAAGCAAGCAAATCTTTCTAAATTAACGAAAGCTTACGCCGCATAACAGATAATTTTACGAATCATTGTGGGATTGCTAGATATCCATCGTTGCTGAGTTCTGTAGAATTGTCAGAGACATTATCTTTTAGCGTGAATACCAGGGGCATAAGCCTCAATCACTTTACCAGTGCGAGTACAACTGATCATTAAATAGTCACAAGTTGGGCATTGTGTGCGAGTTATTTGACTATCAAAAATATAGTGACGTTCAGCCGCGCTGCCACAGTTTGGGCAGCAAATGTTTTGTATAGTCTGCATTTTAAAAACCTTTGATTGTAACTAAATTACCTTAGAAGACACTGTCAGCCTAACCAGTCATGTTTACTGGTTTCACACCACTTAATAAAAAGCCTATATATTTGGCTAATTACTTTAACAAAATTTAATTTGTACAAACAAGCACTATCGTATATCTATTATCTTAGTCTATCTCCTTAGTTATCATCTCACTTTAGATATATAAGTTTATTTTTGGCATACTCACTATTTAGAGATGGAATGATCCCTGCTACTAATACCTTCATATCACGTTATTTACAGTGATCTCCAGAAATAGTAAGTATATTAATAGCAAAAAGTCAAAACTTGGAAAATACTGTATATTTGATTACAAAAAGATTTTTTTTAAGTTTTGCTTAAGATTTATACTGTTGAAATTAAGATTAAATAGTCAGGAAATAATTTAATTAAAACTTCCAATCTATATGGTTCCAAGCCTTGCTGATGTCTGTTAGTCTAGTTGTTGGTAATGGGTAATGGGGAATGGGTAATCGGTATTGGGGTTCTCCCAACTATCAATTACCCATCATTTTCTTGTTTACCTGCTGAAGATTTTTAACAGCATCGATTAAGGAATATTAAAGTTACTTTCGGTCTGCTGAAGCGCTGGGTTGAATGCCATATATAGCAATAGTCTAAAGGAAACGGGGAACAGGAAAGAAGATATCGAGTTATTTCAAAAATTGAAGATGATCACAACGCCTCATACATTGCTATATAAAATGATGCGTCAGGCTGAAGCCGTAACGCACCTTATAAATTGGCTATTTTCTAACTGAGAAGTGCTTATATCTTAGGGATGAAAGTAATCGTAGATTTCTTGGGCTAAACGTGGCCCAATACCTGATACTTCCGCTAGTTGTGCAGGTGTGGCTTGCCGAATATAATCAACAGAACGAAAATGTCCTAATAGCACTTTTTGGCGATGGTGTCCCAAACCGGGAATTTCATCTAGGCGCGATCGCTTTAATTTATCACTACGCTGTTGGCGATGGAAACTCACAGCAAAGCGATGGGCTTCATCCCTTAAGCGCCGCAATAACTGTACTCCTGGTTGTTCTGCATCGGTTTCTAACGGTTGGGATTCTCCGGGGAGAAAAATCTCCTCTTGCCGTTTCGCTAAACTGACAACTCGCAAGTCTTCTAATAAATTCATCTCTTGCAAAATGGCGACAACAGATGATAATTGACCTTTACCGCCATCAATCATCACTAAATCTGGCCAGTCAGGATTACCCGCACGCGTTAATTGTGGATCTTCAATGTACTTGCGAAAGCGACGCTGAATTACTTCTGCAAGACTGGCGAAATCATCTGAATGTCCGGCTGTGACTGTGGGATTTTTAATTTTGTAGTGACGATAGTATTGCTTGGCGGGTAAGCCATCAATAAATACTACCTGGGAAGCAACTGCATTCGACCCTTGAATGTGAGAGATATCATAACCTTCGATGCGGTGGGGTAAATCAGGTAAATCCACAATTGCAGCTAAATCTTGCATTGCTTGCTGATTGCGATCGCCTAATTTTTGCATTCTTTGCAATTCATATTGGGCATTACGCTCGACCATTTCGATTAATTCTGCCTTAGTTTGGCGCTGGGGCGCAAGAATTGTCACTTTTCTACCTTTTTTCCCAGTTAAAACATCCGCCAATATCTCACTATCTGGTAACTCATGCTGAACTAAAATTTCTGCGGGAATTTCCACTGAGTCAGCAGTTTGGTAATGTTCTTCTAACACCCGTTGTAAAATAGCACCAAATTCAGCTTGTGCATTCGCCACAAATCCTAAGCGTCCGACTAATTGCCCAGCACGAATTTGGAATAATTGAATGCAGGCGTGTTGGTCATCAGCTGCCAAGGCGATCGCATCTCGGGAAACTGTATCATCTGGTAAGGAAACTTTTTGATCCGCCGTCAGCGACTTTAACCCAGCTATTTGATCCCGAATCCGCGCTGCTGCTTCAAAGTTCAACGCTTCTGCGGCTTTCTCCATCTGCTGCATCAAGATATCAATCAGTTCTTGAGTTCTTCCCTGAAATACCATTGCTACCTTTTGTACAGTTTTCCGGTATTCTTCTGGGGAAATCAACTGCTGACACACACCAGGACAGCGTCCTAAATCATAATTCAAGCAAGGACGGTCTTTAAATAATGGTTGAGGTCGTTGGCGCAAGGCAAAGATGCGCTTAGAGATGCGTAAGATTTCGCGCAATAAACCTGCATCTGTATATGGCCCGTAAAATTTATCTTTTTCTTTCCCTAGTTGACGCTTACGAGTAATAAAAATCCGGGGATAGTCTTCTGACCAGGTGATGCAAACATAAGGATATTTTTTATCATCCTTGAGCAGCACATTAAAATACGGCTGGTGCTGCTTAATCAAGTTAGCTTCCAGCGCCAAAGCTTCTGCTTCGGTATCGGTGACGATAAATTCAATTTCTGCCACCTGTTTAACCATTGTGGCAATGCGATCGCTTTTATTGTAACCATCGCGGAAATAAGAACGGACACGCGATCGCAATTTCCGCGATTTGCCTATATAGATAATGCGATCGCTTTCGTCCCGCATAAAATAAACACCCGGTTCTGGTGGAATTTCAGCTAGACGATTTTCTAGGCGTTCTGGATCTTTAACCAGTGTGGGAGAAGATTTTGTCACGAAACAGATCTAGGTAATTTCATAAATCCACCTATTTCTATTTTAAAGAATATTAATTTTTTGTGTTGTTTCCCTCACCTGCTATCCCGCCCATATCAACTACACACGCAACTAGCATTTAGCCTGAAGTATTTCTCCCTCAACTTTTAGCTGATGTAGCTTAACAAGCTAGTTTTTCTTGGATTGTCATCATTAAAGCTTTGAGATTGATAGGTTTTACAAAGTAACGCCAAGCTCCTAAATTTATGGCTCGTTGCTGATCGATTTCAAAAGCAAAAGCTGAAACTACAATGATTGGGATTTTAGCAAACTCTGGTTTTTGCTTGATTTGGGCTAACAATGAATAGCCATCAATATCTGGTAATTTTAAATCCAGTAATATTAACTCTGGCTGAAATTTTTCGACAGTGGTAAATAAAGCCGAGCCTAATGAAAGACTTTGGACATCGTAGCCAAAGTGGTTGAGATAGTCACTGAGCAACATTCTATTAACATCATTGTCTTCAATTAATAGAATTCGTCTGATTGCTTGCGACTGTAATCGCTCATTAAAAGATATTAATTGTGCCGTCATTGTTCGCTATAATCTGATATTAATTTCCATCAATTTGGCATGATTAATTGAAATCTGAGAGCCTCTCCTTCAATATTTAAGCACTTTACAGCTAAATCACTAAATAATGAGAACCAGATATTCACGGAATTAGAACTGAAGTTTCTCATGCTCATAATTTTCCGTACCCTATTGTCATTTTTAGCTCTTTTTGAGTTGAAAATGTATTTAGGAAAATTTTTAATTTCCCTATTTTGGAAAATCAAAAATTTCAAATTCGGACATCAATTATTGCACAAGATACGCAACAAGAATCTAGCCAAAGTCTAGGGAAAATGTCAGTCAAATAAGAAATTTGCTGAATGCAAATCAGTGGGAATTTTAATAAATCGAATTTAGTTTTTGTTTATCTATGTTTCATAATATTATCTTAATAGTCTCACTTCCACAAAAAGTTAATATTTTTTTAAACTATTTATAGTTATAATTGTGATATTAAATAATTGGAATCAAATTATCTTCTTTAGTAATGAAGAATGGGCAATTTATCTCTAGATGCGATTGTTGACAAGATAGATTGCATTTTCAAGGCCATAACAAGCACTCAAAGCAGAGCTAATCGGCAAAATTAATTCAAAACAAGACCTGAGCAATTCTATGAAAAATATTAGGGTGCATTACATATATTGAATGCACCCTAATATGCTATAAATATTCGTCAAAGCAGCCAAAGCTCACATCAACCCTACAGAAACTCAGCAATTCTCTCAACAGCAGTTTCCAGCAAAGGTGGCTCATGCACTAAAGCAAAGCGCACATATCCTTCACCAGATTTACCAAAGCCAGTACCGGGAGAAGCTGCTACACCAGTTTTTTCGACTAGTTGAGTACAAAATTCTCGAGAATTTTGGCTCCAAGTAGGAGGTAGTTTTGCCCAAATATACATTGTGGCCTTGGGGGTAGGAACGTGCCAATCAATGCGATGTAAGGCATTAATAAAAGCATCACGACGTTTGCGGAAAGTCTCAACAGCTTTTTCCACTCCCGCTTGCGGCCCAGTCAAAGCGGCGATCGCGCCATTCAAAATCCCGCGATATTGATTAAAATCAACGGCTGCTTTAACTTGGCGTAAAGCGCGAATTAATTCAGCATTACCAATTGCATAGCCAATTCTAAAGCCACCCATATTGTAAGACTTAGATAGGGTGAAAAATTCAATGGAAATGCTTTTATCGGGGTCAGCTTGCAAAATTGAGGGCACTAAAGCCGAATTTTCTCCCAGTCCCCTATCCCCAGTCCCCTCAAACACCAAATCTACATAGGGGAAGTCGTGAACCAGAACAATATTATGTTGCTGACAAAAAGCTACTGCTTCTTTAAAGAAAGATAGAGGCGCGATCGCAGCTGTAGGATTGTGGGGATAACTCAAAACCATCATCCGCGACTGTGCTAAAACAGCAGCCGGAATATCACTCAATACTGGTAAAAAATCGTTTTCTGCCCGTAATGGCATCGGATAGATTTGTCCGCTAGCTAAGTATACACCTCCCGCGTGGGAAGGGTAGCCAGGGTCAAGCAACAAGGCAAAATCGCCAGGATTGAGCAATGCTAGCGGTAAATGGGCTGTACCTTCCTGAGAACCGATTAAAGGTAATACCTCAGTTTCCGGATCGACCTTAATGCCAAATTTTTGCTCGTACCAACTAGCAGCCGCTTGACGAAAGCCTTGAGTAGCGTGAAACAGCAAATAACCATGTGTACTCGGGTCATGAAGCGATCGCGCGATCGCTTCAATCACATGAGCTTCCGTTGGTAAATCCGAAGAACCTAGCGACAGGTCAATAATCTCTCTACCAGCAGCCAAAGCGATCGCCTTGGCTCTATCCATATCTGCAAACACATTAGATTGCAGGGGTTGTAAACGCTTTGCAAATTCAATCATAATCAACCCCTAAGGGTAATTCAAAATTCAAAACGGAGAAAATAAAGGTCAAACAATGGCGGTGTAAAACCAATTCCAAATTCACAATTCAAAATTTAAGAAAGCCAGATTTCTCACGGGTTTCCGAGTTTGAATCTGTTACTGAATTTTGGAGACTTGGTATAGATGAACCCTAATACTTGTCGGTTAAGGGGAAAAAGGGAAGGGGAAAAGGGGCAAGAAAAAACCTTTAACCCTTACCCTTTAACCTTTTCCCAAACCAAATTAAGAGTTTAAAATCCTTAACCGAGCAGTATTGAGATGAGTTCGCTCAATAAAATTGATTGGCTCAAACAAGGATGCTGTTAACTTCCGACTCAATAATTGTTGATAAAAGAGAAAATGACAAGAGGAAAGAGGTAAAGAAAACATCTTTAACTCTTACCCTGTTATCTTTTCTTTAAACCCAATTTCGAGTAGGAAACCTATCCGTTGCCGTCTTACATCAGACTGGCATATACTTTGCACCCAATACCCTTACACCCGCCGTAAAGGGCTTTGTCATTTATTTGGACTTGAGACTTTGGAAAGTAGGAAGGATAAAGGATGAAGGATGAAGAGAGAATTGTTACCAGCCGCCGTAGGCGAAAAAAATGCACTATTGATAAGTAGGGTAATTTTATCCTTCATGCTTCAGCCTTCCCTTCACTAATTACTATTTAAATGTTCATCTAAAAAGCTGAGTAATTTGTCTTTCCCAATGACACCCTCAGAGGATGCCAAAAGTGCGTTGTCTTTAATGAGTCTTAAGGCTGGTACGCCTTCTACCTGATACTGCTTTACAGTAAGTGGGTTGGGGTCAATTTCCATTTTGACAACTTTTAGGCGATCGCTGTATTTAGTAGCAGCTAAGTTAATTAATGGTGACATGAGCCGACAAGGCCCGCACCAAGAAGCCCAAAAGTAAACCAACACTGGCAGATCGGTTGTTAAGACTTCGGTTTCAAACTCAGCATCAGTTACGGTGATTACACCCTTACTCATTGCAGTCTCCATGAGGTGGCATCTATCAAAATGGGCACACAAAATACTCTATCCCAAACTGAGGACATATAGGGAATTGGGCATGGGGCATTGGGCATTGGGCATTGGGCATGGGTAATAATAATTTCCCTTTTTTTCCTTTTCCCTTTTCCCTTTTCCCTTTCCGCCAATTCCCAATCCCTAATCCCCAATCCCCAATCCCCAATCCCCAATCCCCAGTTCCCAATCCCCAATCCCCAGACACAAAATCCCACAACCAAAGGGCGTGGGATGAGCTTTCATCAGTTTGGTGAAGATATTACATCTGATCCAATTGCTTGCGTAAAGACTCCAACTCAGCATCCACAACTTCATTGGATTTCGGCTGTGTGCTTTGTTGTTGGGGTGTTTGAGGTGGTAGTGCGGGTTGATTGGCTGAACTAGCAGGGCCTAAAGTCATTTGGGCTTTTAGGGCTGCTAATTCATCGTCAACATCACTACCAGCTTCCAACTGTGCAAATTGACTTTCTAAATCAGCACCAGCCAATTCTCCTGCTGACTGCGCCCTAGCTTCTTGCATTAAGACTTTTTCTTCCATGCGCTCAAAAGCAGCCATTGCACTGCTGGTATTCATACCCCGCACCATACCTTGCAGTTGTTCTTGGGCTTTGGCGGTGGTAATCCGGGCTTTGAGCATTTCTTTCTTGGTTTTAGCCTCAGAAATTTTGCTTTCTAGCTGGATGAGGTTGCGCTTGAGGGTTTCAACTTGCCCACTTTGTTGATCTAAGCTAGCTTTCAGCGCAGTACCAGTCTCGGTGTAAGTTTTTTTACGTTCTAGGGCTTGCCGTGCTAGATTTTCATCACCTTTTTGCAGGGCTAGTTGGGCATTACGTTGCCACTTATTAATTTCATTTTGGGCATCATTGTACTGTTTTTCAGTGCGTTTTTGTGCCGCGATCGTTTGAGCAACACCCTGACGCAGCTGTACTAAGTCTTCCTGCATTTCCAGGATGGCTTGTTCCAGCATTTTTTCCGGATCTTCTGCTTTATTTACCAGGTCGTTGAGATTGGCACTGACTACTCGCTTAATCCGATCAAATAATCCCATAACTTTGTTTTTTCCTTGTGTTGTTTACGCAATTTGTTGGACAGTTAAGCTTTTTACTGTTTAATAGCTACTTATTCCAATGTAATCTTTCCGGTCTGGAACAGTACCTCCCAACACCCCTTAATTGTTAAGATATACTCCCGCCTCAGTAATTGCCCAACGATCAAGAATCTTGACTTTTGGGTAGCTGTTGTTGTGATGGTGTGTTATTTGCATCATCAAAAACCTGCATTTTCATTGCTGCTAGTTCAGCATCAATGTCATTGCTAGATTCTAATGAAGCAAATTTCTTTTGCAGATCATCGCCACCCAGTTGCGCGATTGCTTCTGATTGGGCTTCTATTTGCAAAACTTTGTCTTCCATACGCTCAAATGCATTGAGACTGCTGGTTGAGGAAACTCCGTTGAGCATTTCTTGCAACTTGGCGGATGCTTCAGCAGAACGGGCGCGGGCAATAAACATATCCTTTTTGGTTTTAGCTTCGGATATTTTCAATTCCAGCGTCCGCATATCCTGTTTGAGTTTATCCACCAAAGTATTTTGCTCTAACCTTTGTTCAGAAAGAGTTTTGGCAGTTTCTTGGTAAACTCGGCGTTTAGTCAGAGCTTCTTTGGCGAGAGGTTCGTTACCTTGTTGTAGAGCCAGTTGCGCGCGACGATACCATTCTTCGGCTGTAGAATCAGCCGCAGCAGCTTGTCGTTCGGTACGTTTTTGGATGGCGATCGCTTGTGCTACTCCTCGCCGTAGTTGCATCAAGTTTTCTTGCATCTCCAAGACGGTTTGTTCCAGAACCTTCTCTGGATCTTCCGTACTGCCGATTAAACTATTAAGGTTAGCGCGAAACACCCGTAGGATACGCTTCATCACTTCCATATCGGCTCTCCATTCATTTTGTGCCAGTCAACCCAACTCCTTTGGCGAATTTATAAAGTCAAAAAACTTTATGCTTAGGCTTTGGGATGATGTTGTCACTGAGTTCCCTGTTTGCTCTCCAGCTTGTTTGCCAGGTAGGGTATGGTATTTTTCTTTCCATCATGCTGTACTGGGCAGAAGCTAAATTAATTGATATTTACTTCATTATCGCCTAGATTTTCGCCACTTATAGCTATTCCACTCTGGCTTGAATTCCGCGTTTTTGTAATAGTTCTAGATGTTTTTGTACTTCTTTTTGAGTTTTAAAAGCACCTAGAAAAATCAGCTTGTTATCCTTTGATAAATAAGCATCAGGAATTACCTGTCTGGCTGCAGCAAAAGACCTTTCATTTTGATTATCGGTGACTACGTGATAAAACCCATCTGCTGAAGGTTTGGTCTGTGGATTTAGCTGGAAGGGGGCGGCGTTTGGTGATGGTGCAGGCGAATTGATGGGAGCCGCAGGTTCTACCGTTTGTACTGGCGCTGCTGCTGTGGGATTTGCTGGTTGTGGTGCAGATAAGCCTGCGGGGGGTTGTATTGGCTGTGCTGGGATCTGGTTAGGTAAAGGTGCGGGATTTGCTTTACCTTTGGGTGTTAAGCCGACAATATCATTAGGATCTTTAACTTCCGGAAACTCTTTGGCTGCTAGATTAGGATACTTGGGTATAGGTGTGAGTAATGTTTCCGGCGGTGCTTGGATATTAGTTTCTACGTTGGCTGTATTTTCCGCAGGTGCTGAAGATTTACCATTAAAAACGTTACTTAGCTTTAACTGTGTCAAGCTTTTGGGATTAAATACCACATAGCCTAAAGTCAAACTTGCTACTAATAACAGCAGCATTGAACCTATACCTAAAGGTGAAAGTATACCGTCATTGGCTGTACTTGGGCGTTTCGCTGGTGATTCTTCGTCGGTGACACTACGTAACAGCGCTTCACTAGATTCTAAATAGTTATCAGGCTCGCTTGGTGGATCATCTGACTGTAGAACAGTATCATCCTCATCAAGTTGTTCTGTACGTACTATGCTGCTGGCTGGAATTGGCGGAACTGGTGGCGGTGGTGGAGTGAGCGTTGTCGCCTCCTCTGGGGTTGAGGATAACTGGAGATGATCTAGTTCCTCAAACTTGACTGTATCCGTAACTGCTTCTAACACAGGATCTGGAGTTACAGGTGCAGGTGGTGTGGGTGATTTAATATCTGCTGACTGAGATTGTTCGAGAATTGCTTGTGCGATCGCTTGGGGTGAACTGCCAATATAACTAACTACACGAGGATTGGCTAATCTCGAGGTATCACGTGTGCGTCTATACCGGGCTAATTCTTGATCTAACTGGACTTCTAAACTTGCTAATGCCGAAGCTAGTGGCGGCTTCAGCCCAGGTGGTTTAGATGATTGAGTACGGGAATCTATTGGTAAATTTTGACTCATGGCCTGCTCCATAAATTTTGATAATTGAATTGCCGTTTTGCCATCACGGTCAATTGATCAATCATAATTAGGACAACTGTAAACACGTTGTGACAGTGGTACACTAGCCGTCACAACACAGGGAAGTCTTGCAATGGACTGGCTCATTTTTTCAGCATCCTGAATGAATTGTTCTAGTATAGACTCGAGAAACAAACTCAATCATGGCTTATGTAACTGACCTAGATCTGTTTGCTATGGGGGACAACAGCCAATACTTGTTGGTTAAGAAGAAAAAGGAGAATGGTAAAAGGGAAATAAAAAACCTTTAACCTTTTAACTTGAATGGTAATGAGCTTATCTAAAAAAGACGTGATCGCTACACTTAACGTCTTCTCTACCACAAAGCCTTAATTCGCCAGGTGCCATAACCATCCTAAGAGTGAAATCAAATAACAACTTTAGGCGGTAACTAAAAAAATTATTAATAGATAACATAGTTTAACTATCGTCTGAACAAATAATTACGAATTACAAATAATTTTGAAATTATCTGTTACCCAGCATTGCTAACAGATTGTCATCGCTCAAACAGCAGTAGTAACTAGCGGAGGATCATGATGAAAGCAGAAGAACTTCTTTCTAACTATGCCGCAGGCGCAAGAGATTTTACTGCTGTCAACCTCAGCGAAGCCAATTTGAGAGAAGCCAATCTCAGTGGAGCAATTTTAGATAGAGCAATTTTAGATGGTGCGAATCTCAGCCATGCAAATTTAAGTCAAACTAGCCTGATTGAGGCAGATCTCAACGGTGCAAATTTGAGTGATGCTGACCTGACTGGGAGTAATCTCACTGGTGCTATTTTAGATGGTGCTATTTTAGATGGGGCTGTTTTAGATGGTGCTAATTTGACTCAGGCTGATTTAACTGTTGCCAAGCTAATTGAAGCTAACCTGAGTGAGGCGGAGTTACACGAAGCAACGTTGGTAGCTGCAAATCTAGATAAAGCCGATTTAAGTGGCGCAGATTTAACCGTAGCCGACCTCACCCAGGCGAATCTTGCCCAAGCAGACTTAAACCAAGCCAACTTAAACGGTGCAAATTTAGAGCAAGCTAATTTAGAAGGGACAATTTTGGATGGGAATGGTTGAATTTGTCATTTGGTAATTGGTAATTGGTAATTGGTAAAAGGGAACAAGGAAAAATTTTGAATTGTTTATTTTCCTCATCTTTCTTATCTCCAATCCCCACAACAAAGACAATTCAGGGAGACAAGGGAGGTTCTGCCATAATTCTCCCTTGTCTTCCTTATTCACCGCTGTTGTGACAAACAGATTTTAATTAAAAATCAAAAATTAATTTTTGATTTATCTGCCCATATAACGACTAGCCATTTGGATAGCGTCAGAAATATCGACATCGCCATCATTATCGGAATCTAAGAAGCTGCTAAGTACTGAATTTCCCCCAGCTTGGGAACCTTGAGTATTTGCTCCAGATTGCAAGAAGTTCAGCACCACAGGCACAATTTGGGGTAGCAATTGTTGAATCATCCCAGCATCCAAGCCCGTGCGTTGAGCCGCAAATTCCGCCACTTGTTGCTGTAACGCAGGAGAAAATATGGAATTAACTGCTGCGGAATTAGGCGAAGTCCCTGCAAATTCATTGACTACAGATTGTACAGCTTCATTACCTTCTGTAGCTTGCTTTTCTTGTAAAGCCGATCGCACTTGACCACCTACAACCGACAACAGCGATTGAATTGTAGAAGCATCTGCACCAGTGCTATTACTCAATTGATCTACAGTGCTAATAATACTTCCCAATTGTCCCAAACTGCCTTGCTGATTAGGATTGGCAACAGCACCAAGAATTTGATCAAAAAGTCCCATAAGTTTTTTCTCCTTATGTTTAGTCTCAAAATCAGTGGTTGATGGCACATCTTTTATAGATGCATCATCCCTACAAGCATCTTAGAAGAAAACAGCAGAGACATCAGATGCTAGTTCCCAAGTGTGGGCTGCAACTGCTACCCCATAGCGGTAGTCAAAATAAATACAATAGTGTTTGTGTAAGTGGCTAATACTGTATCTTTTTAAAGAAAGTTTACCTATTAGGTAACAAGGGTAAACGACGAATACGAATGCGATTGGGTTCAACTGTAATAGCTGAACCCTGTTCTAAATCTTCTTGACACTCAGCGATGACTGTTAGCAGCAAATCTTTTAAAGCATGAGCACGTAACTTTTCAATCCTAATGCGAATAACTGAGGGAGAAGTTGCTTCATCAATTACCAATAATGTATGAAAATCTGCATCGACTGTAACTACAACACGTCCTTCTTCTCTAGCTTTTTGAAGGATTTCTGTATCTTCAGCTACGGACATATCAATTTCACCTACATGAATGGTATCGATACCTGCTTCACGTAACAAAGCTGCTGTAGAGTATGGCAATCCCTGATCAAGCAACAGTTTCATAGTTGATGGGTAGATCAATGATGCGATCATCCAAATAGGAAGATGTAAAAATTAAGGCTTGTTGAATATCTTCATCTTCCAGTTCTGGAAACTCTTGGCGTAATTCTTGCCGATCAGGGTAAATTGCTAGTAGTTCAATTACTCGACGAACTGTGAGACGAAGATTACGAATGCATGGCTGTCCATTCATGCGATTGGGATTACTGGTAATGCGGTCTAATTTCATAAAAGTATTTCTGATTTCTCAGAACGTTCATTTACTCAACTGTATTTATCATAAGTGGGCTACGTGACAGGTTTGTTGAGATAGCGATCGCACTTTGCTATTATCGGTGTTTTCCGTAGGGATTTGGGCACTATATGGCCAGCCTTTGTTGCAATATGATGCCAGACTCTTGCTCAAATCATGTCCTTGAATTCTGCCAACAAGCACCTTCCCAAATCAAATAACCGGATACAACTCAACTTGATTCTCATTGTGCCCTTTGTACTGCAAATTTTTGCGGCTGTGGGATTAGTTGGGTATCTCTCATTTAAAAATAGTCAAAAAGCTGTGAACAATCTGGCTGAACAGTTGATTGATAAAGCTGGACAGCAGGTTGATGATCGCCTAGATATGTATTTGGCATTACCAATTCAATTAACCCAAATAAATGTAGATGCGATCGCTAACCGCGAATTAAATCTCAACGATCCCATAGCTAGCGGACATTATTTTTGGAGACAAGCCAAAGCTTTTCCTCATCTCAGCTATGTTGGCTATAGTTTAATCGATAAAAGAGAGGCTGGTGCAGGACGTTGGATTAAAGGAGTTGACTTAGTACTCTATGAAAACTTGAGCAGCGGTAAAGCTTCCGACTATGTTGCTGACGCTCAAGGTAGGCGCGCTAAACTTTTACAAAGCTATGATTTTAATCCGTTAACTGAGCCTTGGTATCAAGATACCGTCACCGCAGGCAAGTTGACCTGGAGTAAGATTAAAGCGGCGGAAATTCGTAATTCCCAATTTACTGAGGCAGGAAAAGCACTGCAAAAGCAGGATAATTCTTTAGATAATGGGCTGGACTATTACATTGCAGTTTCGGCTGCGGCTCCATTCTATGACAACAACCGCAAGTTACTGGGCGTTACAAGTATCGATTTGGCATTAACTAGTATTAGTGATTTTCTGCGCCACCTCAAAGTTAGCCCAGAAGGCCAGGTGTTTATTATTGAGCGTAATGGTAAGTTGGTTGGGAGTTCTGGTAATTTTCCCATTTTGTACAAGGTGAATAACCAGGTAGAAAGATACAGCGTTTTTGACATTCCCGATCGCCTGATTCGTAAAGTAGCACAAGGCTTGCAAAAGCGGTTTCATACTCTGCAAGCAATCCAGAATCAGCAAGAGTTTAATATTGTTTTCAATGGAGAAAAACAGTTTCTTCAAATCAAGCCGTGGCGAGACAAATACGGTTTGGACTGGCTAGTGGTTGTGGCTGTACCCGAATCGGATTTTATGGCACAAATTCATGCCCACAATCGTACAACTATGCTGTTGTGTTTGGGGGCTTTGGTAATTGCCACAATTATTGCAATTTCTACTTCTAGGCGGATTGCTCAACCAATTTTACGACTAAGTCAAGCAGCGGAGGCGATCGCCAATGGCAAATTGGAGCAAAATGTTGCATCCTCAAATGTCCGCGAATTAGATATTCTGGCTCGTGCTTTCAACTACATGGCGCAGCAATTGCAAGAATCATTTCAGGCTTTAGCACAAACCAATGAACAATTAGAACATCGCGTAGAGGAACGGACTGCGGATTTAACAAATACTCTCCAAGAACTGCAACAAACCCAAGCACGAATGATTCAATCCGAAAAAATGTCCAGCTTAGGACAAATGGTTGCAGGAGTTGCCCATGAAATCAATAATCCGGTTAATTTTATTCATGGTAACGTCGATTTTGTCCATGATTATACGGAGAGTTTACTAGAGTTAGTGCAACTATACCAAAGTGAATATCCCAACCCTACATCAGCGATCGCAGAAAAAATTGCCGATATAGATTTAGAATTTGTCAGCGAAGATTTGCTGAAGTTACTCACCTCCATGAAATTGGGAACTGAACGCATCCGCGAAATTGTCAAATCTCTGCGAAACTTCTCCCGCTTAGACGAAGCGGAAATCAAAGAGGTTGATATCCATGAAGGTATTGAAAGCACATTGCTAATTTTGCATCATCGGTTACAACCTGAACCTGGTACTGTGGCGATCGCAGTCACGCGCGATTATGCTATCTTACCGCTAGTCGAGTGTTATCCTGGGCAACTCAATCAAGTATTGATGAATATTCTGGCAAACGCCATCGATGCAATAGAAGAAGCCAACATTCACCGCACATCCCAGGAAATTCCAGCAAATCCTAGCCAAATTACCATCTCCACCGCAGTCATCAATGCTGATTGGATAAAAATTGCGATCGCTGACAATGGCTTAGGGATGACAGAAGCCATCATTCAGCATATTTTTGACCCTTTCTTCACTACAAAACCTGTCGGTAAGGGCACAGGTATGGGAATGTCAATCAGCTATCAAATAATTACAGAAAAACATGGCGGTAAATTAGAGTGTTTTTCCACTCCTGGTAAAGGAACAGAAATTTTGGTTCAAATTCCTATCCGCCAGCTAAATGAAGTAAACAGGTAGGAGCGCACATCTTTGCCCCGAAAATATTCTATAACTTACTCCAATCTGCGATAGGACTCATATTTGATTTTTGAAATTCACGTAGGATGCGTTACGCTATCGCTAACGCATCCGTAAAGCATCAATGCGATCGCTAATATCATTGATCGCCACTGATAATTTTCCAGCGTTCACGACTGAGAAAGAAACCATTACCGCTAGCATTAGTACAAGTCAGCCCAGTTCGCTGCGATAAACAATTGAAACCTGCTTGTTTCCAACTACTACCGTAAGATAATTTGTAATTAGCCTCAAAGGTATCACTGATACAGAGAATTTCAGGTTTACCAGACTCAGATAGTAAAAACCCTCCTCCCCAATCATATTCACAATAATGAGGATAAGGTTGAGGCGGTATAGGCTTGAGTCCACTGTTAATTTCGCAGCGTAGGGCATCTTTGTTTTCACCTACTACTATGCACCGGATATTACCGCTAGGAGTCACAAAGCTTTCGGGAACTGTTTGAGCATAACTTGCAGAGGTAATTCCCATCATGACAAAAACCGACGATACCAAAATTTTCTGTGACCGTAAAATTTTTAACCACATAAAAACAATTATTTTATTGACTGAAGATTACTAATTTATACAGAAAAGTTGAGGAACTTATGAGCTTGATTCCTTCCCATGAATAGCAAACTGCAACTATCAAGCAACTATTCTCAAATAAAATCCCCCAGTGGAGTGCTGAGGGATTTACTCTGGAACGCGATTTGAGAACAATATACAATACAATTGTACTATATACGCACTAAAAAATTATTAAGAAAATTTTATTGTGGTGTCATAAATCTCACAAAGACTCATAGCCTGCCTTGAGAGCGGCATTGTAGATATCAGCGATCGCGTTATAATCTGCTAGCTCCACTGCCGCAAAGTGCTTGACTCCTACTCGTTGCATTGCTATTTGTAGTTCAGCATCCGGCTCAAGCAAAGCTAACTGTATCTCCTGAATTAGAGATTTCCCCAAATGCTGGGCTGCAACTAAAGGCGGCATGGGACAGGGGCCGAGTGCCTCGACTACGCGCAAGTATTGATATAACTCGGGAAAATCCTGTAATTCTTGTTCTAAGACTACACTATCAATAGCCGCACAATCTACCTTTCCTAGTGCTACCCAGCGAATAGAATTTTGGTGAGAACCTGATTGTATAGCTTTGCTAAAAAATGGTTGGGGATATCTTCCCTGTAACAAGCGATGACGCAGCAGATTATAGCCGCTGTTAGAACCTGGATCGTTGTAGCACACCGTTTTACCAGCTAAATCATCAAACTTGATGACATCGCTATCAGCATTGACTATGACATCTGAAAAGTAAATCGGACGGTTGCGATAACGCGCTGCTTGCATCACTGGTGCAACTACAGGCTGCAACTGATCTAACACTATCTGAGAGTAACGAATCAGGGGTAATCCACAAATAAAAGCTAAGTCTAGTTGGTCTTTTAAAATTAGAGGATCTAATAAAGGGTCGCATTCACCCTGCTTTAATTGCGTTTCTGCTCCCAAAACCCGATCTAAATAAGCCAACACTGCTTCGTAGAAACCAAACCAATTGGGAGCTAAATAGGAAATAGCTTGTAATTTTTTCAACTTATTTACTAGTAGATTCTACTGTTTCTTGAGCAATGTTGAAACCTGAAAGTAACTTGCGGGAATACCAATGAAAACCCAAGAAAATCATACTCACCAAGGTCAGCAGCATCACGCTAAAAATCGTTCCGTATGCTTTACTATGCCACCAGAATTTTTGTACTGCTGCACCAGCTATTCTTACAAGACTCCACAAGCTACCTTGATTGATATGCTGGGAAGCGTGAATTATGATTTCCTCGGACTTTGCTGTGTTTTGCTGTTCTAAGATGCTCAAGGGCTTATTACTCAACATTGCCATTTTTATAACTCCTCTAAACACTAAAATTAATCATCTATCTAAAAACTACGGTAAATCGATAGGAATAAAGAACTTTATAAAAATATGCCATAGCTTGGTTGAAGAAGCAAGCTAGGCGTTAGCCATTGATGTTTGTAGTTGCAGAGGAAATGAGGCAGGGGGCAGAGAGCAGGGAGCAGGGGGAGAAATAATGAATAACAAACACCCAATTACCAATTACCAATTACCAATTACCAATTACCAATTACCAATTACCCATTACCCATTACCAATTACCCAATGACAAATAACAAATGACAAATGACAAATAAAGCTTGGTTATCAAAATTGCGACAACACCGCGCGATCGCAGTTATTCGTGCGTCAAAGATGGAATTAGCAAGGCAAATGGCTTTGACAGCTGCATCTGGGGGAATGCAACTGATTGAGATTACTTGGAATAGCGATCGCGCTGGGCAATTAATTAGCCAACTTCGTGCAGAATTACCCAACTGTACAATTGGTACTGGTACGCTATTTAACGTCCAGCAGTTACAACAAGCGATCGCCTGTGGTGCAGAGTTTCTTTTTGCGCCTCATGTAGATATAGCAATGATTCAAGCTGCTTTAGAGCAAAATATACCGATTATTCCCGGGGCTTTGTCACCTACAGAAATTGTTACCGCTTGGAATCATGGTGCTAGTTGTGTAAAAGTTTTCCCAGTAGATGCGGTAGGAGGCGCGAGTTATATTAAAAGCCTGCAAGGGCCTCTTGGAGCAATTCCCCTCATTCCTACTGGCGGAGTGACTTTAGACAACGCCAAAGAATTTTTACAAGCAGGTGCGATCGCTGTTGGTTTAAGTAGTCAATTATTCCCCCAACATTTAGTTACACAAAATAATTGGTCAGTAATTTGTCAGCAGATGCAAAGATTAATACAGCAATTAGGGTACTTTAGGGTAGAAGCAGATAATTTTCCCTAAACACCATAATTAAGTATATTTACGATGAAAAATAAAAATCATCATCGATGGATACACCGCTTACCCATATTTATGACTGGTGTAGCACTCAGTTTGATTGTGGCAAATCCTGGAATTTGTGAAGTTACCCCCAAAGCCAAAGATGATACCGTTACGCAAACAATCGAGACACTAAAACAATCAGATCAACGCTGGATTCAAATTAATCTTTCTAAGCAACGGCTAATAGCTTGGGAAGGTAAAACACCTATTTATGCGATCGTGATTTCTACGGGTAAAAAGTCTACACCTACTCGTATTGGCTCGTTTAAAATTCAATCCAAACACAAATCTACGAGGATGCGTGGTAGAAATTACGATGTTCCAGATGTACCTTATACCATGTATTATCAAGGTAGTTACGGGATTCACGGTGCTTATTGGCATAATAAGTTCGGCACGCCAGTTAGCCACGGCTGTATAAATGTTGCGCCAAATCATGCTAAGTGGTTATTTAATTGGGCATCAGTAGGAACTCCCGTATTTATTCATAAATAGCGAGTTTCATTGCAATTAAACACCAGCCTCAAACAATATTCTGAAGAGATTTTCATATCAAAATTCCCTGGGAATCTCTGGAATAGAAACACGTGACATTGAAGTAAAATATAGAGGATAAGACTGATAAACTCATTCCTAAAGCAGGATGTAAATCTAAAACAATCCTGTATTACATCTTAGAGCAAGCACTATTAATAATCAGGGTGGAAATGCAATATATAGTAGTGTCGATTTTCCTAAAATCGCTTGTGTTTAAAGTCTATTATCCCAACCTAAAAAAATATACTTTTTAATTTCATAATTTAGAGTGATTAGAAACTGCACAAATACAATTATTTTGTGTAGCAATACCCTGAGCATATATTGCGTATTTTCTTAATTAATATTTAATTGAGTTTAGCTATACTATGCGTTGAGAAGCGCTTAATTAAGATGCTAAACAAGATTAGTATTTGTAGCCAGCGAACAGATTTAATAACTATTTTTCTATCCGTAGTGAAATTATCTGCATGATATATCTATATATGAATTAATTCAAATATGATATGTCACTCATTAATTCTTTCTATAAAAATAAAATTTCCGACTGATGAATCAAATCAGCAATTAGGAAATTATCGTTTTAACCAATATTTAATCTTCTGATCGGTCTATACAAAATCAATATATCTCTGCCAAAAGGACATTGTGCCAGAAATGCGGAAAGATTCAAGGTTAAAGAAGCAAAATTTAGCAGACGAAGAGAAGGTGAAACTTTATGCAAACCAAAATTCGCATGAGTGGGTTAAATCGTTCAAGTAATTGCTGTACAAGTTTATTGTTGATATTGGCAACTTTATTATCTTGGTCGTCACCGGTTAATATTGACTCCAAATTTGCTCAAGCCAGCGCTGCTGCAATAGATAATCAGCAAAAAGTATCTCAACCTCAACCAAAATCCCCCACCCGTAGGATTGAAATTGACTTATCCGAGCAACGCTTATTGGCTTGGGAAGGTAAAAATTTAGTTTACTCATTCCGTATTTCTACAGGTAAACGCGCAACCCCCACACCCAAAGGTAAGTTTACAATTAATTCTAAGTATCGCTTTAACCGAATGCAGGGCGAAGACTACGACATTCCTGATGTCCCTTATGCTATGTATTTCTATGAGGGCTATGCTATTCATGGCGCTTACTGGCATAACAATTTCGGGACTCCAGTTAGCCACGGTTGTGTAAATTTGCGAGTTAAGCAGGCGCGTCAATTGTACAACTGGGCAAAAGTTGGGACTTTAGTAGTAGTACATAAATAGATAGTCATCGACAAAGGAGCGATCGCAGTTTATATGCGGCGTAGCTCATTCTCATCTAAAATCTGTCTTGAAAAGTTTGCTCAACGGGGGGAACCCTCCTACCCTGCGGGAACGCTTTCAGCGAACGGATTCACCACTTTGCTTATGCCGGGAAACCCGTCCACCGCAAGTGGTTCACCGCACGCAACTTTTCGCAGAATCTCAAGTCTAAAACTGGCAGTGTAAGGTTATGGCAAAAGGTGACAGAATTAATTTTTCTACCCCTAGCGGGTTTCCGGAGTTTCTTCCTAGCGAAAAACGCCTGGAAGTATATTTACTAGATATCATCCGCAGAGTTTTTGAAAGTTACGGGTTCACGCCCATCGAAACCCCGGCTGTAGAACGCTTAGAAGTGCTACAGGCAAAAGGTAATCAGGGTGATAACATTATTTATGGTATCGACCCCATCCTGCCACCAAACCGTCAAGCAGAAAGAGACAAAGCAGGCGAAACTGGTTCTGAAGCTAGGGCTTTAAAATTCGATCAAACAGTTCCACTAGCAGCATACATTGCCCGCCACCTCAACGAATTAACCTTTCCCTTTGCACGCTACCAAATGGATGTTGTGTTTCGGGGTGAACGCGCCAAAGATGGACGGTTCCGCCAATTTCGCCAATGTGATATTGATGTGGTGGCTCGCAGTCAACTCAGCTTGCTTTATGATGCTCAGATGCCTGCAATTATTACCGAGATATTTGAAGCCATCAACATTGGTGATTTTGTCATTCGGATAAATAATCGTAAAATTCTTACAGGATTTTTTCAATCTTTAGGAATAGCTGAAAATCAAATTAAAACTTGTATTAGCATTATTGATGACTTAGAGAAAATTGGTGAAGCCAAAGTCAAACAACAATTAGATAAAGAAGGCATTTCACCAGAGCAAACCCAAAAAATTATTGAATTTATTAACATTAAAGGTAGTGTAGATGAGGTATTAGATAAACTCAAGCACCTTTCACAAAATCTTCCCGATGCCGAGCAATTAAGTCTAGGTGTGAATGAAATCGAAACAGTAATTGCGGGAGTAAGGAATTTAGGTGTTCCCGAAAAACGTTTCTGTATTGATTTATCTATTGCTCGCGGTTTAAATTACTATACTGGCACAGTTTACGAAACAACTCTCATCGGACATGAAGCTTTAGGTAGTATCTGTTCTGGTGGCAGATATGAAGAATTAGTAGGAATGTTTATCGGTGAAAAAATGCCTGGTGTCGGCATTTCTATCGGCTTAACTCGCTTAATTAGCCGTTTACTAAAAGCCGATATTCTAAAGACTCTACCTGCGACACCAGCGCAATTAGTAGTAGTAAATTTGCAAGAAGATTTAATGCCGACTTATTTGCAAGTTTCACAACAGTTACGTCAAGCAGGAATTAACGTAGTTACAAACTTTGAAAAACGCCCTTTAGGTAAACAATTCCAAGCAGCAGACAAGCAAGGAATTAGATTTTGTGTAATTATTGGCGCTGACGAAGCAGCAGCACAAAAATCATCGCTAAAAGATTTGCAAACAGGTGAGCAAATAGAAGTAGCGTTAGCAGATTTAGCTGCAGAAGTGAAACGCAGACTTCAGTAGTGATTTAATTGGGAAAAGAAAAGTAGAAAAAGTCTTTTTCCCAATAAACAACAATTAATTTAATAAGTTTTTTAAAAGATAGTTAACTTTTTATCTTTGGTTATGCTCAATATTTGACACTAAATTATCAAATTTTAACTTTGCTTACATAAAAATAAAAAAAGCGATCGCATCCTCGAATTGTTACTCAGTAATGCGATTATCTACATAATTGTTTAATTTTTAGCCAGCGAAGAATTACTGACCAGTACAGTTCAGCGGAAATAAACCACCCATTCCAAATCAACGAAACCCTTACGGCGTATTCATTTTGAATTTTGAATTTTGAATTTTGAATTTTGAATTTTGAATTTTGAATTTTGAATTCCGCCTTGCGGTACTAGTATCCTGATTTTTAGGTAAGTATTGCTCAAATGCTGTAAATAAAAGGCTTGGCAGCGTGACTTCCATCCTAGAAGAAATACCAGTTCTGGTTTTTCATGAATGAGATTGGGTGGTATTGATGCGTTAGAAGTAATGTCTCGGATAACGAAATTATGTTCAGACCTAATAGACTGAAGAAAATGCTCCAAACCGATTCTCAACCAATCGGTTGCTGGATTTTCTTCTCAGATGCTGACTCAATCGAACTGCTTTCTATGTGTGGTTTCGATGCCTTTATCATCGACCATGAACATGGTGCTATGGACATGAGCGTCTTAGTAGAGCAACTCCGCGCCGCCCAGGCAACAGATGTTACCTGTATTTTGCGTGTACCTTCACACGATCCAGTCTATATCAAGCGAGCCTTGGACATGGGTGTGGAAGGTATACTTGTACCGACGGTAGAATCAGCAGATGAAGCGCAAGCAATTGTTGCCGCGACTCGCTATCGACCTCATGGCGGACACCGAGGTATTGGTTATCTGGAGAGCCGAGCAGCCAACTGGGGTTTGGCAGCGCCAGATTATCCTGCCAATTATCGAGAGAACCTATTTATAGCCGTTATCGTCGAAACTCGTCGGGGTTTTGAGAATGTTAAGGAAATTGCCGCAGTTGACGGGATCGATATGGTATTTTTAGGGCCAGGCGATTTGACAGCAGACATCGCGGATGATTTTCCTGCACTGACCAAGCTTGGAGATAATTCAGAACTTAATAGGCTGATGGCGGAAGCTGAAGCGATAATCCGCTCCACTTCCGATTGTTGGCTTGGGGGCATCAGTCTCAATGCTGCCGGGGGTCGCGCACTGTTCGCTAAAGGCTATGATTTTGTGACACCTGCTGCTGATGGCTGGATGCTGTCCGATGCGGCGCGTTCGGTTGTCACTGGTATGAGAGGTTAAAAACTGCCGTTCTCAAGTGAAACGAGGCTGATTTTTAGTTTAAAAAGTTTGGAGCTACTTACATGGCAAAGACTCGTGAAGTCATTATTCCCAAAGGCATGGAAATTTTATATGAAAAGTATCACTACTGTCCAGGCATTAAGGTAGGCAATACTTTATATATTTCAGGACAAGTGGGACGCGATGAAAATTTACAGGTAGTAGAGGGAGTAGAAGCCCAATTTGTCCAGACTTTTGAGAATGTGAAAAAAGTACTGACAGCAGCAGGAGCGACTTTTGATGATGTGGTAGAGATGATTACTTACCATGTGACAGGAGTTAATCTCGGTAATTTGCAAGTTCCGCCTGCAGATGCTTCAGAACAGCGGTTTACCATTCCCCACCTGCCACTGTTTATGCAAGTAAAAGACCGCTATTTCACTAATAACTTTCCTACTTGGACAGGATTTGGCATCAGTGCTTTATCTACACCAGGACTAATTGTAGAAATTAAGTGTACAGCAGTTTTAGAGGATGTTTGAACTATTCCGAATCATTGAGAAATGGGATTAATACCTGCGCTACTTCTTCTGCTATTTGATTCATCATACAAATTGTGCCTTGTTCAAATTCTACGACTTTGCCATGAGGAATTGCTTGAGACAGAAAATAGCGATCGCCTGCTTTTGCTAAACTCAGTTTTTCAAATTCTTTGACATCATCCATTCCCCAGATAATCAAAGTTGGACACTTGATGGCACGAAATCTTTCTGGCGCATCCAGACAGTAATTGCCTACAGCCCAAACTGCATATAAAGGATGACCAAAACATTTTAAATCGTCTAAAACCCAACGGTGATTTAATTCAGCAGAGCCGACATATCGAGAACGGGCTAACCATCTTTTCATCAGGTGAGAGCCATCTTCTTTGATTTTAAAACCTTCCTCATACAGCCTAAATAGCTCTGCTTGTCCTCCTTCACCAAAACCAGCTACGTTACCTAAGATTAATTTGTCAACGCGATCGCTATAACTCGCAGCTATTTCTCCAGAAACAAAAGCGCCAGTATGGTTTCCCATAATGCTGGTTTTTTCTATACCTAATTCATCTAAAAGTGCGATCGCTGTTTTCGCATAGTCAGCGATTGTATACATTCTGGGTGGCTTATCCGAATCACCAAAGCCCATCAAATCCATTGCGATGACTCGTCTATGTTCAGCCAGGAGTGGCATCAGTTCGCGATATTCATCACTACTACGGGGATTCATGTGCAGTAGCAGAATGGGTTCACCTTCGCCACCAATGCGATAAAGAATCTGTCCGTCTTCAGTATCTAAAAAAGCTCGTTTAATCTTTTGTGTCATGATTTTTGAGCGATCGCAGTTAAATTTCTTTTTAGGTGGGCATCGCCCACCCTTGTATATTAAAAGAACTGGTATTAGTTAACAGTTGCCTGTAGCTTTTCTGTAACAGCAGGTCGCGGCGGCATCTTGAGAATCTCACGCGCCTGTGCTGGCGTTGCCACTTCCCGACCGAGTGTATGCGCCATCTTCGCAACCATCTCGACTAATTCACCGTGGTGCGGCTTGCCAAAGCGAGTGTAAGCATAATCTCCCAGCCCAATTGCAACGTGTCCCCCAAGGGTAATTGCCCAGGATGCTACCCTCATCACATCTCCATTCCAACAAAGTACCAACCACTGGTTACCCGCAGGCACCTCAGCTATAAAAGCCTGCAAACCCGGTAAAGTCACCGCAGCGCCAGCCGGCATTACTTCCCCAGTAAAGACAAACTCCCACAGCGTTTCTTTGGGCAGCAGTCCCATTTCCTGAAAGCAACGTGCTGTTCGCATTTGCCCTACGTCCCAACAAACTGAACTCACATAGATATTGTGTTTTTTGAATACTTCCAGCACCGCCTTGAGGTTTTCACGAGTATTAACATATACCTGATCGTAGGTGGTGAACTGTTTTGCCTGGGGATTCCAGAAGTCTACGTTGAGCGATCCAAAATCCACGGGTGCCATGTCAACCCGCAGCACTGGATCATCATTCACTGCCAAGATGTGCCGGACGCGATCCTCTACCTGATTCTGTGTAATGTAGCCCAGGGTCGGATGGATGATGAGATCCGTCTGTTCACGAATTCCCTGTATCACTTCGAGATAAAGTTCAACATCGTTACGTGGTGTCCCACTCTCTGGATCTCGTCCGTGCCAATGAAAAATTGAAGCCCCTGCTTCCCAAGCACGAACTGCTTCGCGGATGATCTCTTTTGGAGAGTAAGGTAAAGCAGGATTGTCCTCGCGATTGGTGATTTCGTTACAACGACACTCGATAATCAATGGTAATTCGTTGTTCATCGTCTTCCTTTCAGTAGGTAGGCAAATTTATTTATATATTTAATTGACAGTTATATTTTGGTTCTCTGCTCTCCCTCTATGCAAAAATGCTTAATTAATTTTGCACAATTACTGACTGATTTTCCCAAAAATCAACTACTTTTAATACGTATTCGGAAATTTGATTGCAAGTTCCAAGAGTGCCATAGGGTACTTAATAAAACTAAATCTTTCTTTGATGGATGATGGCTGCTGGTTTAGTATCCGAGTTGATTAGAAATTTATTATAGAGATATACAGTATTTTCAGATACACTTGGAGATGCCTAATGACAATACCAAGTAATTTTTTGAGTATTCTTTGGGGATTGGTGATTTCCGTTATTGTACCACTTGCTGTTTTTACACAGATTGAAACCATTGCAGTATCAGCTGAACCCGTACCAAATAATTCTGCTAATACCCAATCCAAAAAAGTCGTTGCACGTATTTGGCATGGTACAACTCCGACATCGAAAGCAGATGAATACTATACTTATTTGGTAGAAGCAGGAATAAAAAAAATCGAGTCAATTCCTGGTAATTTGGGGACGCAAGTCCTGCGCCGCAATAATGGCAATAATACAGAATTTACGGTGATTTCTTACTGGGAATCACGAGATGCAATTCGTAAGTTTGCTGGTAACGACATTGAAAAAGTCAGACCTCTTCCAAGAGATAATGAATATCTCATCAACCCTGAAACCACAGTTAAACACTTTGATGTCATGATCGACGATCGCAAATAATTTTAGGTCGTTACATTAGCAATGTCAGTCGTTGCATTAACAATGTCAACCGATACATTAACAATGTCAGCCGTTACATTAACAATGTCAGCCGTTACATTAACAATGTCAGCCGTTACATTAACAATGTCAACCGATACATTAACAATGTCAACCGTTACATTAGCAATGCTGATGAAGCAACTTGTGTGTACACCGTAGCCCCGCAAGCAGGGCGGGGATGTTTATTGGATATTCTGGCTGTAGACAATACTGGGGTGGGGTAAGACGGATCTTGATTAGCCGATGATTAATTTTGCAGAAAATCGACTACCCATTTTAATATTTCTGTTGACATTTGATTTACCATCCACAGGTTTCCGCCTTCTAATTCGACACTTTGACTATGAGAAATTACTTCCTTGAGCCAAGATTGATTTTCTGCTTTGGCTAAACCAGCTTTTTCTAATGGTTCTAATGCCTTATTTCCCGACATAATCAAAGTGGGACAGTTAATTAAACGAAATCTTTCTGGAGCCGAAAGACAATAATTTGCTACTGCAACACCAGGATATATAGTAGAATCGAAAGATTTTAAATCATCTAAAACACAACGGTGATTTAACTCTCCTGTGCCAACATAATTAACACGAGATAGCCATCTTGCCATCAAATGAGAGCCATCTTCTTGCACTTGATATCCCTGAGAATATCGCTGGAGAATGTTGTTTTGTTCTGCTGCATCAAATCCAACTACATTACAGAGAATGAGTTTTTCCACTCTTTCTGGATAGGCGGCTGCAACTTCTCCAGCAATATAACCTCCTGTCAGACTACCGAAAATGCTGGCTTTTTTTATACCTAACTCGTCCAAAAGTGCGATCGCATTTTTGGCATAGTCTGCAACTGCATAAACTCTGGGCGGTTTGTCAGAATCACCTAACCCCATTAAATCCATTGCAATGACTAAGTTCGTAGCTGCCAAACTCGGCATCAATTCTTTAAATTCATCACTACTGCGGGGAGTCATGTGCAGTAAAAGTATCGCTTCACCTTCGCCACCGATACGGTAAAGAATTTGTCCATCTTCTGTATCTAAAAAGGCTCTTTTGATACGTTGGCTCATTTTTTATACTCCCTAGATTACCAATTCAGGACGATACAATTAAGAGGATGTTTGAAAAGTCTGTAGTAGTGTATAAAATATTTTTTACCCCACCCTAGCCCTCCCCTTAGAAAGGGGAGCCACTGCGTTGCGGGGGTTCCCACGGCAGTCCGCTCAAGTCGGGAAACCCGCCCACGCGGCTGCCTCCCCGTTGTAGCAAGTGGCGTGAGGGAACTGGATTTTCCGGTCTCCCCCCTTGACAAGGCAGGGCTGTTTCATTCCCTAAAACACGTAAAATAGCAAGTGTTGAGGGGAAAAAATATGGGTGCAGATCTGATTGAACAATTAAAGCAAGTGGAAGATTTTAGAACGACTGATGGACGAAGACATCCACTGTGGCTGGTGTTGCTATTTGTCATAATGGGAACAATGAATGGATACGTGGGATATCGGGGATGGGGGGATTTCGTCAAAAGGCATAGTCGAGTATTAATAAATAAATTTGGCATTCAAAAACATGGGGTTCCCTCATATTCAACAATCCGACGTATAGTCATGGGAGTGGATTTCGATAAACTGGCTCATAAATTTAATGAATGGGCAAAAAATTATGTGGATTTAGAGGTATCACAATGGTGTGCTATAGACGGCAAAAGTATTAAGGGTACAGTACAAAACTATAGTTCATCTCATCAGAATTTTGTGAGCATAGTATCAGTATTTGCTGGAAAAAAAGGGCTGGTTATCGGGATGGAGAAATTTGAGAACCAGCATAAAAGCGAAATTCAAGTTGTACAAGAGTTAGTCACAGCATTGGGTCTAGAAGGTGTGGTCTTGAGCTTTGATTCCTTACATTGTCAAAAAAAACTTGTCAAATAATTATCGAGGGCGGTAATGATTATGTCATTGCTGTTAAAGATAATCAGCCCAAACTACATAGTCATATTCAACGTATTGCTGCTACAAAAAAACCTACTTCTCGTATAGTTGAGACCGAAAAAACTAGAGATAGATGTACAACACGTACTGTAGAAGTCTTTCATGATATCAATGGAATTGACCCGTTATGGACTGGAATAAAATCTTTAGTCAGGGTCGAAAGAATTGGTACGAGAAAGGGTAAGAAATATCATGAAATTGTTTGTTATATTAGCAGTCTGATCGCCAGCGCCAAGGAATTTGCTCTCGGTATTCGTGGTCATTGGGGTATCGAAAACTGCCTTCACTGGGTGAAAGACGTTGTTTTCAAAGAGGATTGTTCTACAATCCGTCTTGGCAACGCTCCTGCTAATCTTTCCATTATCAGAGCGATCGCACTCAATATTCTTCGTCGCAATGGTTATCATTCCATCACAATTGCTCACAGATTTCTCTCTCATGATATTGACAAACTCCTTCATCTTGTGGAATGAAACAGCCCTGCCTTGACAAGGGGGGATTAAGGGGGGTAACAGTGCAATTAAAATCACAGGGAAAAACTTTTCAAACAACCTCTAAGCATTTAAGCCGCTATGGGCACGTTTTAAATAACGTCCAGTAGGCGAACCTAAAACTTGACCATTGTTGTAAATCAAATTTCCTCGTAAAAAGGTACTCTTAACCTTACCAGTTAACTCTGCGCCTTCAAAAGGTGTATAACCTTGTTGTGACTCCGACTCAGCCGCACGTACCACAAAAGTTTCATTAGGATTTACTAATACTAAATCAGCATCATAACCAATAGCAATATCCCCTTTTTCTAACAAGCCAAAACGCCTTGATGGGTTCCAAGATAGCAACTTAGCCATGTGATTGTAAGACATTCCTCGCTTACTACCTTCACTGACAACACCAGAAAGTAAATATTCTGTACCGCCAAAACCAGATTTAGCTAACCAAATATTATTTGGGTCTTTCGCACTGCGTTTTTGTTCAGCAGAACAGCAAGCATGATCGCTAACTATCCAATCTACTTGATGATTTAGTACTGCTTGCCATAAGTATTCGACATCAGCACGGGGACGAATTGGCGGGTTAACTTTTGCCCAAGTCCCATTAGGAGTATCAACATCTAATAGTAAATGTCCTACAGTAACTTCGCGCCGAAAATTAATATGAGGAAAAGCAGTTTGCATAGTTAAAGCTGCTTCCATTGCTTTACGGGAACTGAGATGTAATAAATTGATATTTGCACAGTTTGTTTCATGTGCTAAATATGAAGCCATGCAAATTGCTAAACCTTCGGAATGCGGCGGACGGGCTGCACTGTAAGCTTTCAATCCACTCAAGCTAGAATCATTTTCAACTATTTTGGTATAGGCATTGAGAATTTCTGCAACTTCACAATGCAAACTTAAACTAATACTATCTCGCGCTGCTGGATGTGCTTCCATTAAGCGAGTGAGACCGCGCATAATAAATTCAAAATGGGCGAAGTCATAGCGTTCCTCTTTATTAATCATTAAGAAGAGATTTTGCTGGTCTGATAAACCATGCAAACCATAACCGCCATAAAACATGAATATTTTAAACGAAGATACTCCATATTCTTCATATAATAGCGGGATTTCTTCGATATGCTGTTGAGCTATTGGTGCAATGTGATAACTGTAATCAACAAAAAAATTACCTGCGGATAATGCCAATACTTCTGGAAAAAAATCTTTGTAAGAGCCACCTTTATTGAGATAATACTGCCCTGTGCGAATGTAATTTAGGCTAGTAGTTACGCCACCCATTGCCGCAGCTTTACTCTCTGTTACAGCATCTTGTTCTAGAGGTTGATAGATCCCAATGTGCATATGGGCATCTACAACCCCAGGAAATCCTAGTAAATTTTGGGCATCAAATACTTGTTGGCTTTTATCTGGACTAATATTTGGTGCAATCTCGACAAATTTACCATCTTTAATTCCTAAATCTAGTAGTTCGACAGTATCATTATGAGGACGAACTACCCACACATTTTTGATAATTAAATCTAATAATAAAGCTTCAGACACAGTAGACCTCAAATTTAAATTAGTACAGTACCCAAAGTTTTAATGTTCAAAGTTGATATCAATACAGAGGATGTTATTGCATTCAATTATTCTACAATTTAAGTTCTATAACACTGTTTTATTAATAAATTAATGGGAATACATCAACCTTTGTTAAGCAATGTAAAAATTTAGGAATCATTTTTCGTCAGGACTTCAGACCCGTGAAAATAAGCTAAGTAGAGAAATCTCTCTGTAAATTTAGTTACTTGCTGTGATTAGTACTGGTTTGATGGGCAAACTTAACTGAGAAGTTATCAAAGAGTTAGGTTTTGCTGATGAACATGGTGGTTGATGGCACGGTAGCGATCGCTGGTTACTCAATTACAAAACCAATTTATGCGAGTACGCTAACACTGGTATATCAAGCTAACCGCAACATAGACAAAATGCCAGTTGTCATCAAACTGATGCGGAGTGAATACCCCAGCTTTAAGGAAATTGTTCAATTCCATAACCAGTACACCATCACCAAAAACTTAGACTTACCCGGAATTGTCAAAATTTATAGTCTGGAAGCATATCGCAATGGTTATGCCCTGATCATGGAAGATATGGGGGGCATTTCTCTCCAAGACTGGATAATGCAAAAACAAGGTGATATTATCCATGATTTCCTCAGTGTTGCTATGCAAATTGCTACTCATTTAGAAGCAATTCATCGTCACAGAGTCATCCACAAAGATATTAAACCTAGCAATATTCTCATTAATCCCCAAACCCATCAGGTAAAACTAATTGATTTTAGTGTTGCTTCTCTGTTATCAAAAGAAACCCCCCAACTACAAAATCCCCATATTTTAGAAGGAACTCTGGCATATATTTCTCCCGAACAAACTGGCAGAATGAATCGGGGCATAGATTACCGCAGTGATTTTTATGCTTTGGGTGTGACTTTTTACGAACTGTTAACAGGAAGATTACCATTTTCATCTGTCGAGCCGATGGAGTTGGTACACTCACATATTGCCAAAATCGCCCCTGATGTTCATACTATTAATCCATCTATTCCTCTGGTTATTTCTAATATTATTGCGAAATTAATGGCAAAAAATGCCGAAGATAGATATCAGAATGCGGCAGGATTAAAATATGATTTAGAACTTTGTTTAACTCAGTATCAAAAAACCAAAAATATAGTTGAATTTTCCTTAGGTAGTCGAGATATTGATGAGCATTTCTTGATTCCTGAACAATTATATGGACGTACCAGCGAAGTTGAGATATTACTACAAGCATTTGACAGAGTGAGTAATGGTGCCACAGAAATGCTACTCGTTGCAGGTTGTTCGGGAATTGGTAAAACTGCTGTTATTAATGAAGTCCATAAACCAATTGTGCGGCAACGGGGACACTTTATTAAAGGTAAATACAACCAATTTCAACGAGATATTCCTTTTTTGGCATTTGTACAAGCTTTCCAAGATTTGATCAGCCAAATTCTCAGTGACAGCGATGCCCAAATACAACTTTGGCGCAGCAAAATTCTCTCGGCTCTAGGTGATAATGGGCAAGTAATTATTGATGTGATTCCGGAATTAGAAAACATTATCGGTAAACAACCACCTGTGACGGAATTATCTGGTAACTCTGCTCAAATTCGGTTTAATTTATTATTCCAAAACTTTACGCAAGTATTCACCACTCAAGCACATCCTTTAGTAATATTTTTAGATGATTTACAATGGGCAGATTTAGCATCACTTAAACTCCTAGAAATATTGATGAATGATGCTGGCAGTCTATTGGTGATTGGTTCTTATCGAGATGATGAAATTTTACATACTCATCCGTTGCTGTTAACGTTGCAAGAAATTAAAAAAAACGGGTCAATAGTTAACACAATTACCTTAAATAATCTCTCTCAATCAGATATTAATAATTTAGTGGCTGATACATTGAGTTGTGATGAGATTGTGGCTCAACCACTTACTGAATTAATTTATCAAAAAACTCAAGGTAATCCTTTTTTTGCAACGCAATTTCTGAAATTTTTATTCGACGAAAAGCTAATTACGTTTGATAACAATGCCAGATATTGGCAATGTGATATTGCTCAGGTAAAAGTAGTTGCCATGATTGATAATGTAGTGGAATTCATGGCAATGCAATTGCAGAAATTACCACCAGCAACTCAAGATGTGCTGAAATTGGCAGCTTGCATTGGCACTCAATTTGATTTAAACACATTAGCGATCGCAGCTGCGCGATCGCCTGCAGCTACGGCTGTTGATTTGTGGAAAGCACTACAGGATGGATTGTTGCTTCCCACTAGTGAAATCTATAAGTTCTTTACTGATGCGGATGATTTACCAACATCCGTTACCCCATCAGCAGTTAACCCGACTTATAAATTTTTACACGATCGCGTCCATGAAGCTGCCTATTCCTTAATTCCCGATGATCGTAAACAATCTACTCACCTGAGAATCGGGCAATTACTACTACAGCATATACCTACCTCAGAGCAGGAAGCCAGGATTTTTGATATTGTCAATCATCTTAATCGTGGTGTCGAGGTAATTAGCACCACCGCACAGCGTCAAGAACTCATCCTGCTTAACTTCATGGCTGGGAAAAAAGCCAGAACTGCTACTGCTTATGGGGCGGCTGTTAACTATTTTGCGATCGCAAAAAGTTTGTTACCTGCTAATCACTGGCAAAGGCAATATCATCTGAGTTTAGATATTTATCATGCTGCAGCGGAAGTTGCTTATCTCAGTGGCGATATTCTGCAAATGGAACAACTGATCGATGTCATTTTCCAAAATGCTGAATCTTTACTAGATACAATCAAAGCTTACGAAATTAGACTCAATAGCTTTACTAGCAATCATCAACCAACAAAATCAGTCGCAATGGGGTTAGAGGCGCTGAAACATTTAGGAGTCAAATTTCCCCAAAAACCCACAAAATTACAGATAATTTTAGCTTGGCTGCCAATCAAGCTAGCTTTAGGGCGTAAATCTCCCCAGGATGTGCTCGCATTACCTCCCATGCAAAACCCTACCGCTTTAGCAAAGATGTCTTTGTTAAGCAGTATCGTCACAGCTAGCTATATGTGCGAACCCAATTTATACCCACTAATTATTTTGAAACAGCTGGAACTGTCAATAAGTTATGGCAATTCCGCTTTTGTCGCCCCAGGCTACACCGCCTATGGGTTTATTCTATGTATGATGGGTGATATAGAAACTGGGTATCAATTTGGCGAACTGGGTTTAAGGCTGACGGAAACCGGTTTAGGTAAGCAATTTCGCACAGAAGTATTATTTATCTTCTCTAATATGATTCGGATTTGGAAAGATCCACTAGCTGCAACCCTAGAGACTTCATTGCAGGGTTATCAAACAGGGCTAGAGACAGGCAAACTTGAGTATGCGAGTTATAACGCGGCTGGTTACTGTGCGGCGTTGCTGCATTCTGGTGAACAGTTGGATAGAGTTTTAGCAGAATTTGCTAAATACAGTCAATCACTGCAACAACTGCACCAAGACAAAGCCCTGACATACCATCTCATAGCGCAACAATTGGTGTTGAACTTGATGGGAAAATCCGCAGATCCTTGTTGTTTGGTGGGTGAGGTGTATGATGAAATTGCCATGCAACAGAAATATTTAGCAGCCCAAGAAGCCAATTCCCTTTCTCGTCTTTATACCTTGAAAACTTGGCTAGGAGTATTATTTGGGCAAGAACAGCAGGCGGTGGAAAATGCGAGATTAGCCGAAAAATGGATTGCTGGATCGCAGGGAACCTTGCTCACATCCCTATTTTGCTTTTATCAAGCGCTAGCGAAACTCAGTATTTATCCTACAGCATCGAAATCGGCTCAAGCCAAGATTTTGCAGCAGGTAAATCAAAACCTCAAGCAGCTGCGAAAATGGGCAGATTATGCACCCATGACTTATTTACATAAATGGTGTTTAGTCACAGCCGAGAAACATCGGGTATTAGGAAAAATGTCTGCGGCGATGGAGATGTATGATCGCGCGATCGCCCTAGCGAAGGAAAACCAATTTCTCCACGAAGAAGCGATCGCTTGTGAATTGGCGGCTAAATTTTATCTCAATTGGGGTAAAGCTAAAGTCGCTCAAGTCTATATGATTGATGCTTACTACGCTTATTCCCGTTGGGGTGCAGTGGCTAAACTCAATGATTTAGAAAAGCGCTACCCACAACTTTTGCCAACCATCCGCCAACAGTCAACCAATGCGACAAGTTTCCCAGATTTCAAAAAGCAAGCCGCTACATTATATAATTCTGCAACTTTGTTAGATTTAAGAACTATTCTCAAAGCTTCTCAAACCCTTTCTAGCCAAATGGAACTGGAGAAATTACTAACGGCGCTACTGCAAATTTTGATTGAAAATGCTGGCGCTGATAAAGCTGTGCTTTTACTACCACAAAGTGATCAATGGTTAATAGCAGGTGTTTCTCAACTGCAACAACACACAACTATTTTGCAATCTCTACCTCTAGAGAACAGTGAAACCGTACCAATTTCCCTGATTAATTCGGTAAAAAATACTCGGAAATCGGCAGTTATTGATCGTGCTATCGATCATCCCACATTTGCGGTTGACCCCTACATTCTCCATCACCGCCCCCAGAGTATTTTGTGTACTCCGATTTTCCATCAAGGCAAATTGATTGGGATTTTATATCTAGAAAATAACTTAACAGTTGGGGCATTTACAGGCGATCGCGTTGAACTTTTGAATCTCCTGTGCGCCCAAGTCGCTATTTCCCTAGAAAATGCTCGTCTGTATCAAGAATCACAAAATTACGCCCAACAGTTAGAGCGATCGCTGCAACAATTGCAACAAGCCCAAAAAGAATTACTGCACAGCACCCAAGCCTTACAGAGTACTCAAAATCAGTTGCAAAAATTGGCGGAAAACGCCCCAGGGATGATTTATCAATTCCGTCTCGCTGTGGATGGTTCAGCATCGTTTTCTTATGTAAGTTCTGGTTGCTATGAACTGTTTGGCTTACACCCAGAGGAAATCACAGACGCAGATGTACTGTTTGGGATGACATATCCAGAGGAACGTCAGAGCATTAAACAATCGATTATAGATTCAGCCGCTAATTTAACACCTTGGCAATGGGAAGGCAGATTTTTAGTAGCTGGTAAAGAAAAATGGACACAAGCTGCTTCCCGCCCAGAAATGCAAGCTGATGGTGCGATTGTTTGGGATGGAGTGTTGATAGATATTAGCGCCAACAAATTCGCTGAAGCCGCCTTACGCGAATCAGAAATTCAATTACGCCAAAAAGCTGAAGATTTAGAGAAAGCGCTTTACGAACTCCAACAGACTCAAACCCAACTGGTGCAAAGTGAAAAAATGTCTGCATTGGGTAATCTTGTCGCTGGTGTCGCCCATGAAATCAATAACCCGATAGGATTCCTCGGTGGCAATATCGATTATGCATTGGACTATATCAAGGATTTGTTTGGCTTGATTGATTTATATCAACAGGAATATAGCAATTCCAGTACTGCTATTGCACGTCAAATTAAAGCTATCGACCTCAACTATATCCGCAAAGACTTACCGAAGATGCTGGCTTCTATGCAAGATGCTGTGAATCGCATTTGTGATATCAGTAATAGCCTGAGAACTTTTTCCCGTGCAGATAGCGATCGCCCCATTACTTTTAATATACATGACGGCATCAACAGTACTCTGTTGATTCTCAAACATCGCCTCAAAGCCTCAAAATCTCGCCCCGCTATTGAAGTGATTAAAAACTATGGTGAAATTCCTCAAATTAAATGTTATCCGGGACAACTCAACCAAGTATTTATGAATTTATTAGTTAATGCCATTGATGCTTTAGAGGAAGCAAATATCGGTCGCAGTTTTGCAGAAATTCAAGCTCATCCTAATTACATCACTATTACTACTAGTTTAACTGAAAATTTGCAACAGGTAATTATTAGTATTCAAGATAATGGTCATGGGATGACAGCAGAAGTAAAACAAAAGATTTTTAAGCAATTATTTACTACTAAACCTGTAGGTAAAGGTACAGGTTTAGGGTTAGCAATTGCTCGTCAAATTATTGTCGAGAAACATGGAGGCACAATCAATGTAAATTCTTCACCAAAGAAAGGAGCCGAGTTTATGATCAGTCTGCCAATAGAGTCATCATCTGATGATTTTTGACTATTGGTTACAGATGTGATTAATCGCCTCTATTCGAGTTGTAACTATATTTTTAACTAGGAAATAAAAATGCTAAAAGTTGTTGTTGGACATAGTGAAGATCCCGATTCCCAAGATGCGATTACAGAAGTTTTAGAACATTGTATCAACGATTTAGATGGTGTAATTCCTCAAGCAGGCATCTTATTTGCTGCTATTGATTTCGATCATGCTTTAATCGTTAAAGAAATTAACCAAGCCTTTCCCAAAATTGAATTGATTGGTTGCACTACCGATGGCGAAGTGTCCTCAGGCTTAGGATTTCAACAAGATTCTTTAACACTCATGCTTTTTTACTCTGACAATGTAGAAATTCGTGCGGGTGTGGGGTATGGTGCAAAAGGTAACCCTTTAGAGGCGGCTAAACAAGCTGTACAACAAGCAACTCAAAAATGTACTAATAGTGCGAAATTATGTATTACTGTTCCAGCTAGTTATATAGAAGATGGTTCCACAACTAATGGCGAGTTAATTCTGCAAGGATTAAAACTAGCCTTAGGTTCAGAAATGCCAATTTTAGGCGGTACAGCAGGCGATCAATTTAGGTTTACCAAAACCTATCAATTTTTCTGCAACGAAGTACTAACCGATTCCCTACCAGTTTTAATCTTTTCTGGAGATATCAAATTTTCCTATGGAATTGGTTGTGGCTGGGAACCCATTGGAAGTAAAAGCATTGTTACCAAATCTCACGAAACCGTCCTCTACGAGATTGAAGGTATTACAGCACTAGCATATTATGAGCGCTATTTAGGCGATCGCCCTCCGACTGCGGAGCATCCTTTAGCTGTGTATGAAGGAGAGAGCGATCGCTATTATATGCGAGTACCTAATACTTACGATGTAGAAACTGGTAGCATAAATTTTCTTGGTAATGTTCCAGAACAAGCCACGGTTCAAGTTACAGATATTAGTAGAGACGATGTAATTGCAGCCTCAGAAACATCATTTAAAAATGCTTTAGCAAATTATCCCGGAACGCAACCAGAAGCAGTTTTATTATTTTCTTGTTGCTGTCGTCGTTGGCTTTTAGGAACCAGAGCCAAAGAAGAATATCAACTCGTAAAAAATGCACTGCGTGCAGAAGTACCCATTTGTGGATTCTACACCTACGGTGAATTTGCACCCTTAGAACCTCATGGTTCTTCTTACTATCACCAAGAAACTTTTGTGACTTTGCTTCTAGGAACAAAGTAGAGGCTTATGGAAACCACAGACAATGAGAGCAGACTTAAAGAGTTAGAAAAAACAGTTCGGATTCTGAGAAAAAAGTTAGAGCGTTCAGAAGCCGATAGACAACAATTAGAGAACAATACTGAAGTTAGAGAAAGCGTTCTCAAAAATATGATTCGCGAGTTAGAAGAATCACAAACTGCTTTGAAGCACAGAGGTGATGAGCTAGAAACTGCTCTCAAAAATCTCGAAGCTTTACAAATGAAACTCATAGAATCAGAGAAAATGTCTGCTCTCGGCGTTCTGGTGGCTGGAATTGCTCACGAAATTAATAACCCAGTCAGTTTTATTTACGGGAATTTAACTTATGCTTATGAATATTTTCAAGACTTATTCAAACTAATTGCGCTTTATCAAAAATATTACCCTGAACCAGAGGTAGAAATTAAACGAGAAATTCAAGTCATTGAATTTGATTTCCTCAAGCAAGATGCAGAAAAACTATTTCGCTCTATGAATGTAGGAGCCGAGCGCATTTGCGAAATCGTGAAGTCACTCCGTACTTTTTCTCGTTTAGATGAAGCAGAATTTAAATCAGTAGATATTCATGAGGGAATTGATAGCACCTTAGTGATTTTAAACAGTCGTCTCAAAGCATCAGCAGATAATTATTTTGGTATTGAAGTTATTAAAAACTACGAAAATTTGCCATTAATCAAGTGCTACGCTGGGCACATGAATCAGGTATTTATGAACTTGATTACCAATGCAATTGATGCTTTAGAAGATGCTTTACTAAAACAAAAGAAAGCTAATATAGAACAGGAAGTAACTAAGCGGCTACAAATACATATTACTACTAAAATTATTGATAAATCTTGGGTGGAAATTCGGATTGCTGATAATGGGATAGGAATGGACGAGAAAGTGCGAAATAAAGTATTTGACCCATTTTTTACCACCAAAGCAGTAGGCAAAGGTACAGGTTTAGGTTTATCAATTAGTTACCAAATTGTGAACGAACTGCACGGTGGTAAACTAGAATGCTATTCACAACCATGTGTAGGTACAGAATTTGTAATTCAAATCCCAATTCGAGATAATTAATGGGCGCAACTTTTGCCGGAAAGACTCTATAAGCAGCTGCAGCCCAATGCATTGAGCATCAATTCATCTGGCGATAGTTAACAAAAATTAGAATTGCACAAATGCTCAAAAGAGAAAACAGAACTTTCCAAGAGAGAATTTTGAATCCCGCCTGGCGATACTAGTTTGTAGAGTAAATGTTTGGTGACTAACTCCCAATGCATAGGTGTCATCCATCAATAGAGGGAAGCACTTCTATAATTGATTTTCTACTATGGTGAAGGCTAATCATTGGCTGAGTCCGTCTGAAAAGAAAAAAGAATTCACCAATTATAAGTAAGTATTAAGCACAGATCTAAAGCTGCAAACCCTGTTTAAATCTGGCTTGATAAGAGGCAGGGGGAACGGGGAACGGGGCAGGGGGAAAGGTACAAACCTTGCCCCTTGTGGGCAAAAGCCCCCTTGCTCCTTTTTCTCCCTTGGTTGAAGCCCCAACGCCAGTTCTCTCAAGTCGGCGGAGCCGCCCACGAGACTGGCTCCCCCTTGTGGGTGGTTTTTCTCCCCTGCTAAGAGCTCCCCTGCTTCTTCACTTATTGGGAATTGGTACGAGTTCTAGGAGCTATCTCAAATACAATCAGGAATTAGGATTTTTATGACTGAGCAGCAACAGGTTAATGAAAACACCAAAAATGAAGCTCTACAACCCTATCGTAAAGATGCAGACGAGAAACTCACAAGTAATCAAGGTGTAAAAATTAACGATACCGACAATACGCTCAAAGTAGGAACACGCGGCCCTTCGTTAAAAGAAGATTTCCACTTTCAAGAAAAGCTGACACACTTTGATCGAGAACGCATTCCAGAACGAGTGGTTCATGCGCGGGGATCGGGTGCTCATGGCTATTTCCAGCCTTACGAATCAATGGCAGAGTTTACTAAAGCTAAATTCTTGCAAGATCCAGCAATCAAAACACCCGTCTTTGTTCGCTTCTCAACAGTAGGCGGCTCGCGGGGTTCAGCGGACACCGTGCGGGATGTACGAGGGTTTTCGGTAAAATTCTATACTGAAGATGGCAACTATGATTTAGTTGGGAACAACATTCCAGTATTCTTTATTCAAGACGCGATTAAGTTTCCTGATATAGTTCATGCGATCAAGCCAGAACCGGATCATGAGATGCCGCAAGCTTCAACAGCCCATCCAAGTTTTTGGGACTTCATCTCACTAATTCCCGAATCAACCCATATGATTATGTGGATTTTGAGCGATCGCACTCTCCCGAGAAACTTCCGCATGATGCAGGGATTTGGCGTACATACTTTCCGTTGGGTGAATGCACAAGGTAAATCTCGGTTTGTGAAATACCATTGGAAGCCGCTTTTAGGAGTACATTCCAATGTCTTTGACGAAGCACAGAAACTCGCTGGTAAAGACCCCGACTTTCATCGCCGCGATTTGTGGGATTCTATCGACATGGGTGATTACCCAGAATACGAACTCGGTGTGCAAATCATTGAAGAAGCAGACGAGCACAAATTCGATTTTGATATTTTGGATGCAACCAAAATCATTCCTGAAGAATTAGTTCCTGTCCGTCCCGTCGGCAAAATGGTTCTTAACCGCAACCCAGATAATTTCTTTGCAGAAACCGAGCAGGTAGCTTTTCAACCCTCCAACGTCGTCCCAGGAATTGACTTTAGCGACGATCCACTCTTGCAAGGTCGGCTATTCTCTTACCACGATACGCAACTACATCGCTTAGGCAGTCCAAACTTTGCCCATTTGCCAATTAATCGTCCGGTTTGTCCGTTCCACAACAATCAACAAGATGGGCGGATGCAAATGGAAATTAAGACTAGCCGCGTCAACTACTCGCCTAATTCATTGGGTGAAAATCGTCCAGAGGTGAGTACAGCAGCGGAAGGTGGATATGTGCATTATCCGGAGCGTGTAGAAGGGCATAAAGTCCGCGATCGCAGCCCTAGCTTTAAAGAGCACTTTAGCCAAGCCACTCTATTCTGGAACAGCCTTTCACCTGTGGAGAAGGAACACTTAATAGAGGCGGCTCATTTTGAATTAGGCAAAGTTGGCGATCAAGGAGTGCGCGAACGGATGGTTGATCGCTTCAACCATGTGGATCATGAATTAGCCAAACGAGTTGCCCAAGGCATCGGAGTCGCTGCACCAAGCGCAGTGACAGTCAAAAATCACGGACAAAGTTCCGAAGCACTAAGCCAAAACAATACGACGAAAACTGCTAAAGGTCGGAAAGTGGCAATTTTGGCAGCAGATGGAGTAGATGCTGCTCAGATTATGGCTATCAAGCAAGCCTTGAAAGACGTTGGTGCAATGGCAGAAGTTGTATCCAAGTTCAAAGGCAAAATTAAAAGTGCAGATGGTCAAGAAATTGAAGTGGACAAGACCTTCTTAACAAGTGCCTCACCGATGTTTGATGCGATTTATGTACCTGGCGGTGCAAAAAGTCTGGAAGCTTTGAAGATGAATGGCGAAGCTGTGCATTTCATCAATGAAGCCTTTAAGCATTGCAAACCAATCGCTGCCACAGGGGAAGGTGTTGATTTACTCAAAGCTGCTGAGCTTCCAGGAGTAAAACTATCTGACTCGTCGTTAAAAGACGATCAAGGCGTAGTGACTGCTCTTAGTGCCGATGCGAATGAGATTGCCAAGTCATTTATCAATGCGATCGCTCAACATCGTCACTGGAATCGTGCCCATAAGGATCAAGTACCTGCTTAATTAATCAGGCTCAGGGTGTTGGTGGGTGAATTACTCAATATCCTACTCGTGAATAAATTACGAGTGGGATATTGGCTAATTCAACTTTCGATCAAGATGTCAACGTTATTCAAACGCAAGTTTGGTTTTCAGACCACTTCAGAAATATTTGTAAAAACTAAAATAAAGGAAACAAAGATGCTATATCGAGAACTTGGTAGTACTGGAGAGAGAGTTTCTGCAATTGGATTGGGAGGATGGCATCTCAGCTTGAAACACGTAGATGAGCAGTTGGCAATACGGCTTGTTCGTACAGCAATTGATCGGGGCATCACCTTCATGGATAACAGTTGGGACTATAACGGAGGTGAGAGTGAAATTCGCATGGGGAAAGCGCTCCATGATGGCTATCGAGACAAAGTGTTTCTGATGACAAAAATTGACGGACGCTCTAAAAAAGAAGCTACTAAACAGCTCGATGAATCCTTAAAACGCTTACAAGTCGATTGCATTGACCTGGTACAACATCACGAAATCCTGCGATTTGATGATCCGCATCGGGTTTTTGATGAAGAGGGAGCAAATGCGGCGCTAGTTGCAGCACAAGCAGCTGGAAAGCTCCGCTACATTGGCTTTACGGGGCACAAAGACCCCGAAATTCATCTGCATATGCTCCAAGTCGCAGACAATTACGGCTTTAAATTTGCTACAGCTCAGATGCCATTAAATGTGATGGACGCACACTATCGGAGTTTCGCCAAGCTGGTTGTACCAGAACTAGTCAAACGAAACATCGGTATTTTGGGAATGAAAAGTATGGCGAATGGGATTCTGCTCAAGTCCAAGACGGTAACGCCGATTGAATGTCTCCACTATGCGCTGAATCTACCCACCTCAGTGGTAATTACAGGAATCGACAATATGGAGATTCTCGACCAAGCATTCAAAGCTGTAGACACATTTCAACCGATGACAGAGGAGCAGGTGCAAACATTGTTAGCTAAAACCGCAGACGCTGGATCTCGCGGCGAGTTTGAACCTTTCAAGACTTCATCCATTTTCGACGGTACTGCCAAAAATCCCGATTGGCTGGGAGATGAACCAAAACGCCTCCAGCAATTAATGTCAGCGTGAGCAGTATATTGTTCTAGTTATACCATTTTGAAAAAAGAACGCGACAGATGGGTCGGTAGGGGCACGGCATCCACAATCTTTTGGCATATCAAATTATCTTACTGGTGCCGTGCCCTTACGCTAATCAAAATGCTGAGTGTAAATAGTAATAGTGATTTAATAAAAGCCTGATTAAGCTATTTGAAATTTTTAAATGTTGCGCTAATTAATCATAAAAAGAATAAAACAAATAAAATAGGGGCAAATCTCTGTGCCCCTAAATAATCATTGATATGTTTTCAAGATGTTTCACATTGGTAATGGTTGGTGGATTGCACGATTCCTTAAATACCAACTATTTACCTTTTAATGAAAATTTCTATGTGCGATTGTTCCACTGTTGCGCTGCATCTTCTACAGCTTTTTCTACTGTTTTTTGGTCTAACATTGCTGCTTGCAGATTCTCATAAATTGCCTTCTGCAACTTATTAAAATCCTTCAGAGTCGGTGTTAAGATTTCTGCCTGTTGTAGTTGTTGAGCGCTAATTACCCTTGCTTTGTCTACTGTTGTCGCACTAGTAGGAACATCTTTAAAGTAGCTATCAGACAGTGATTTTACGGTAGATGGCAAAACATTAGCAGCTTTAGCAAAAGCTAATTGGTTTTGATCGTTAGTGACAAACAGAGCAAATTTCACTGCAGCATCTGCGTACTTGCTGTCTTTAGGGATCACTAAGTTCATCACAGCCACATTCTTTTTACCAGTATCACCTGTAATTTGAGGTGCGATCGCAGAGGCTTGAGCAATTTTTGGGGCATTATTGGCGATCGTTTTCAGAAATTCAGGGCCGGAAGCTAAAAATGCTGTTTCTCCAGCTTGGTATAAATCTATTGCATGGCGATGTCCTTGAGTTAAAACCTCTTTTGGAAGTAACCCTTTTTTATATAAATCTACCCAATACTGAAAAGCTGCTTTACCTTGCGGTGAGTTAAAAGCTGCTTTACCTTCGGAATCTACTAAGGTGACTCCCATTTGCACAAATGATTCCAAAACTTCTCCGGAATCTTGCGGAACAAAAGTTACAAAAAAGGCATATTTCCCTGTTTTATCTTTAATTTGTTGTGCCACTTGCCCTAATTCTGCGTAAGTATTCGGTGTTTTGTTGATACCTGCCTGTTTTAATAAATCAGTGTTATAAATAGTTAGCCGGGTAGTGAGGTACCAGGGAATACCAAAACTTTTACCATTGAGTGTGCTAGCTTTCCAAATATTTGGCAGATAGGATGAACGTACTTCATTTGGGACTTTTGTATCTAAATCTAACCAGGCATTTCGGCCTGCAAGTTGAGACGCGAAATCCGGATTGAGGTTCACAACATCAGGTGGCGTTTTTGCTGAGACAGCTGTTAAGATTTTGTTCTCCATTGCTGCCCAAGGTATATCGACCCAGTTAATCTTTATACCTTTGTTTTGTGATTCAAAATTTGCAATCAGGTTCTGAAAGTAACCATTAAATTGAGGTTGGAGTTGCATTGTCCAAAACTCAATCGTTGTTGCTCCCCCAGCAGCCTGTTTTGTTCCCGTGCCAACATTTCCTGTACTACAACTGACTATCCAACTAGTCAATAAACCGAGCAGTACACAAACAGTCAATCGCCTGAATTTTGAAGTTTTAAACATTTTACTAGTATATTTACGCTTGCTTTGAGTGAAAAGCTTATGCAGAATTGTCGAGATTATAGGCTAAATCAATTACCTAGTACCAAGAACGTTTTTTAGCATCATTTAACTTATCAATTTAGTAGTGCAACGGGCATCAAAGTGGTGAAAAGCTTCAATAGTCTGTTTAGCAAATCTAATAAAGGGGTCGGTATTGAACTAGCACCAGAAAGGGTGAATATAGTTCAATTACGCAAACAACGTCAAGGCTTAAAAGTAGAAGCCTTAACATCAATACCAGTTCCCGAGGGTGTAATGATGGATGGTCAAATCGCTGATGCGCCAGCAATGGCGCAGTTAATTCAGCAGGGTTTGGCTGAAAGCAAAATTAAAGCTTCTCGGGTTGCTACTGGGGTCACAGGACGAGATTCAATTGTCCGCTTAATACCTGTACCAGCAGAGTTAGATGATAAAGAACTGCGAGAAATGGTACTAAACCATGAAGCAGCTTTGTATTTACCCTATCCGCGTGAAGAAGCTGATGTGGATTATCAAAAACTTGGGTACTTTGTAGATGAGGATGGTATTGAAAAAGTACAAGTACTTTTAGTAGCTACACGTAAGGAGGTAACGGAAGCATATATTAATACATTTGAGCAGGCTGGATTGCAAATCGATGTTTTAGAAATCAACAGTTTTGCAATGATTCGGACAATCCGCGATCAACTACGACAATTCAGTCCCCAAGAAGCCGCAGTATTGGTTGATATCGAGTTTGATAGTTCAGAAATTGCCATTATTGTCAATGGAGTGCCGCAATTTTCACGTACTGTACCCATCGGTACTTATCAAATGCAATATGCCCTCTCAAAGGCTATGAGTCTACCTGCAAGCCGAGATATGGAAATGTTGTACGGCATGACGATTATGACAACAAGCGCCGATGGCGGAAAAACTGGGCTAACCGATATTAATCCGGGTATGGCAGCTTTATTAAGAGTTTTGGGAGAACTCACAGATGAACTGCGTCGTTCCATCGATTTTTACCTGAATCAAAGTGAAAATCTGGAGGTAGCGCAAATTTTTCTAGCTGGCCCTGGTGGTGGCTTGCAACAGCTAGATGAGTTTTTCACCCAAAGATTAAGCTTACCAACTGCACAAATCGATCCGATAACATCTTTGTCCATAGAAGTTAGTGAGGAAAAATACCCTGCAGTACAACGCGCTGGTTTAGCGACAGTACTGGGTTTAGGAATGCGGGAGGTATAACAGAATGTACAGTTTGGATATTAACTTCCTTAAAGACCGTCCAAATTACCAGAATACGGCTACTAAAAAGCCAGGAGTCAAAATTCAGCTGCCTGTTGGCAACATGACACCATTATATATAGGGGTAGCTGTAGGCATTTGCTTACCCACCCTTGTAGGAGGGGCGTGGTGGTGGTTGCAAGCCAAGAACTCTGAGTTAGAGCAAAATTTAGCACAACTAGATCAAGAAAGCAAGAGGTTAGACACAGAACTAGCAAGTATTAATAAAATTAAAGAAGAGACAACCAAAATTAAAGGCGAAACGCAAGGTTTAGTCACAGTTTTTGACCAAATTCGTCCTTGGTCAGCCATGTTACAAGATTTGCGCGAGCGTATACCAGCAAACGTACAAATAGAGGACATCAAGCAAACCCCACCGATTCGTCCAGTACAAGGACAGGGTCAAGCAGCAGGGACTACTCCTGGAAACCCTGCTGGAGGAATAGAAATTAACGGCGTAGCTCGTTCTTTTAACGATGTCAACGACTTTTTGTTAACTCTGCAACAGTCTCACTTTTTAAAAGCCTCAGAAAGCAAAATTAAGACTGCTGAGTTAGTCAATGCACCATCTGCATCTTCAACAGATGCTACTAATACCAATGGTGTCAAAATTCCGCCACCTCAAGTAGTGAAATACACTATTCAATCAAGTCTGAGCGATGTTCCAGCTTCTGAGTTAATTCGGGAGTTAGAACAAAAAGGCACAGTGGGACTAGTAACTCGAATTCGCAGTATCCAAAAAACAGGAGTCATTACAAAATGACGCTGAGTGACGATTTGAATTTTGCAGAACAAAACGGAGAGTTTGCTCTAGAATCCCCAACCTCTCCCGTTCTGTTTGGAATTAGCTTTACACCTAAAATCATCGGGATTTTGGTTGGTTCTGTAGGACTTTTGGGTGCATTGTATGTAGCCTTTAACTTATTAATGCCAGCTTGGGATAACTATCAACAGCAGCAAACAAAAGTTAATGAATTACAAGGACAAGTAGATCAAAAGAAAGCTAGTGTCAAAAAGATTGACGAAATCAAACAAGAGCAAGAGCAAGCAAAACAGCAACAAATTCAGGTTTTAAGTTTGTTTTCTAACGAAAAAACCTTGGATACATTGTTACTGGATATGAATCGTTTAATTGAAACTGGTAATGCTCAAATTCTTGGTAATCCAGTCAAGGCTCAACTGAAAAAATTTGTGCCAGTTACACAGCAACCAGAACCGATTACGGATGGTAGTTTGGGCATACAGGCGGATGGCAAGCTAAAACGCAGTGTTATCCAAGTGGAAATTGAAGGTACTTATGAACAAACGCAATCGATTCTTCGTAACATTGAGCGTTTACAGCCTTTGTTAATATTCAAAGATTATCAATCGATATTGATTCCACCGCCTAAAGCCACATCAGAAAAAGGTGCGCCTATTCCCAAGCGTGGGCCGGCATCAATCACGACCTCTTTCCAGCTACAAGCATTAATGCCACTTACCCCTGAAGAAAGGGCAATGATTGCTGCTAAAGCTGCTCCTACAAAGAAATAGCGAATAGTACTGAACTAGGAAATAGGAATGGGGTATCAAGACAACAACCACTATAGATGTGCAATCTAGGGGTCTATAGTTAAAGTTATCTCCAGAGATCTGAATTCTGGTCAAACTTAGTTTTAAGTCTACCTGAGTAGGCTTGAGCTAACAGCTTCAGTACTTAAGTTCCGATCAAAAATTATTTGTCAACAAGGTTTTATCAGGTGAGGAATGAACTGTGAAACAGCTTCACGGTAATAGTTTATTATTAGGTACTGCTGCTTTTATCTTTCTAGCAGCTCAACCGGTTTGGGCAGATACTACCCAAATTACTGACGTACAGCTAAGTCAAGTTGATGGTGGAATTAATGTTATTTTGAAAACTTCCTCTGGCTCGCGTCCGCAAGTTTTCACAACTAAAAGAGGAAATGCCTTAGTTACAGATATTATTAATACTCAACTACGTTTACCACAAGGCAATAATTTCCGCCAAGACAACCCCGCTTCAGGAATTGCCTCAGTTGAAATTGTTCAGCTAGATGCTAACAGCATCCGGGTGGTGGTAACTGGAAGCAACAACGCCCCTAGTAGCCAACCTGTAGGCAGAAAAGATAATCGTATTACTTTAGGCTTTAGCCCATCCGGAGATACGACAGCATCAAAGCCCAATCCAACAACACCAGCACCAATAGCAACAACGCCCACACCGCCATCTAATCCTGCTGCACCCCTACCAGGTAAAAAACCGGATGTTTTAGTCCCCAACCCGGAAATTACCATTGACGGTAAACCTGCACAGCCATCTGGCCCGGGTCAACCTCCGAATCAGGGGCCTCCTTTCTTACCTAGAGCCGTTGCTCCACCAGTAGGTGATATTGCTATCTCCAATATTGATGCTTCTCCAGTAAATATTGACTTAGGTACTCAGGAGCGCGTGCCTAGGTTAGTACTGCGAGATGCTCCTGTGCGTGAGGTTCTATCACTACTCTCCCGTGCGGCTGGTCTGAATTTAGCTTATGTAGGAGGAGCAAGCGGGGGAGCGTCTTCTGGTGGTCAAGCAAGTGGGGCGGCTGGAGGGCAAACTATTTCCTTAGATATAGAAAACGAACCAGTACAAGATGTTTTTAACTATGTCTTGCGTTTGAGTGGTTTAGAGGCTAATCGTAGTGGTCGCACTATTTTTGTTGGCCCTAAACTACCCAACTCTACCCGTGATACCGTGATGCGGAACGTGCGACTTAATCAGGTGACAGTGGGAGTGGCTCTCAACTTTTTAGTTGGTCTAGGTGCAGAAAGTGCTATTAGCCGCGAACGACTTGTTACTAGCGTGAGTGCTGTCCCTGTAGGTAATTCCACCGCCGCAGTTACCCAAACTCAAACCACTACGGAAACTAAACTAGAAACTCAAAGAGCTGATTTTAAGGACTCTAACCCATTACTTAGAGGTTTACAGGCATTAGGAGATGAGCGTACAAATTCTGTTACTTTGATTGGGCCTGCTAGATTAATTGATATGGCTATGGCTCAATTGACTCAGCTTGATATTCGTCGTCGTCAAGTAGTAGTCAACGTCAAAATTATTGATGTTAACCTCACAGGAACCCAGGATTACAACACTAGTTTCTCGTTTGGTGTGGGGAATAACTTTTTTGCTGTTGATAATGGTGCAGCATCTCTCAATTTTGGTGGTTCTAGACCTGCTACTGCTTCTGAGGCTGCAACTAGTGTTAATGATACACCAGTTATTACTAATCCTGTTACAGGCTCACCTTTCTATGATCCAAATAGCACTGTCAGTATTTCTGGAACTACCCCAGGTACGATCATAGTCAATCCAGATGGTACAACCACTAGAAGCCAAAATCCAGGCAGTGGAAATTTTTACCAGCCTCTTTCTCCTAGCAATACTAATCCTTTACAACCAGGTTTTTCTCAGATCACTCCGGCAACGGATAACATAGTTACAAGAAATGCTGATGGTAGCACCAGCGTTACACAAGGTACTCTGGGTACGGCTACGGCATCTTTACCTTCTTTATATCAATTCCCCAAACGGTTACTTGCTAGTTTGCAAGCTCAGGTAACAAATGGCAATGCTAAGATTTTGACTGACCCAACTTTGATTGTGCAAGAAGGTCAGCAGGCTCTTGTTAACCTGACTCAGGAAGTGGTAGGGAACATTACTCTACAAACAACAGATACTTCCGGTGGCTCTAGAACTGAAAGACAAATTGAGAAACAAAAAGTTGGCTTAACCCTGAATGTGAAAATTGAGCGGATTGATGACAATGGTTTTGTTTCTCTATCGGTTGCTCCTACTGTCAGCGCACCGACAGCATCACAAAATACAGGAAATGGTCAAATCGTTTTAGTATCTGAACGGTCTCTGACTTCTGGGATGATTCGTCTACGAGATGGTCAGACACTGATTCTCTCAGGTATTATTCAAGACCAAGACCGGACAACAGTCTCTAAGATTCCTATCTTGGGTGATATTCCCTTAATTGGTTCGCTATTTAGAAGTACCAACAGAAGCAATGAACGTAGAGAGGTGGTTGTATTGCTTACGCCTCAAATTATGGATGATTCCGAGCGTTCATCTTACGGCTATAACTATAATCCCAGCCCAGAAGTACGGCAAATGCTAGAGCGTCGGGGTTGGAAACCTTCAGGTCAATAATCACAATGAAGGCTCTCACATCTTTGGAAAGGGCGCAACAATGTTACGCTCTTTCCAAATGTCATAGTAATTCTATCTGTAGACACAGGTAATTAAAAATCAAAAATGTTGATACTAAAAGAGGAATTTTCCAAGCAAGGACAATGGGTTTAATTTTAATTCCCATGTCAACGAAAAACCTCAAAAAAAGAGTACGGTAAATGACAACCTCTACCGACAAAAATCAACATATTTATCAACTGCGTGAACTGATTAAAGATATTGGTTGTAGTATGTTAACTACAGTCGATGAGGATGGTAGCTTGCACAGTCGTCCGATGGAAAAGAGTAGCGATATTCAGCCTGATGGGACACTGTGGTTTTTTACCAATGCTAGTTCCCATAAAGTATTTGAAATTGAGCATCGTCAGCAAGTCAATCTCAGTTTCTCCTCACCTAACCAAAAGCGATATGTTTCAGTATCGGGTAGTGCAGAATTAGTTCAAGACCGCAACAAGATGCAAGAACTATGGAAGCCAGAACTTCAAGCTTGGTTTCCGCAAGGATTAAATGAACCTGATATTGCTTTGTTGAAGGTGCAGATTAATAAGGTTGATTACTGGGATAGTCAAGCAAATTTTGCAGCACAAACTATCAGTTTGTAAGCTGTATTATGAGACAATAGTTTTTGGACAAGGGTAAAAGGGAAATGGAACAAAGTAATATTTTTACAATTTTTCCCTTTTGCATAAATCAAATTTAAGTCATTTTATATAAATAACCAAATCAGCTATTACGTATTTAAATTGTAGAATTTTGGTTTATCTGTTCTACCCTAGAATACCAAATCAAATATTGTTGGCGACACATATATTCTAGAGGGAAAGGCAGTGGGGTTGTAGAGACGCGATTAATCGCGTCTCTACATGATTTAAACGTCAATAGATTTGTCTTATCCAAACCGTATTGGCTTACTAAATATCTAGGGATTGTCAACTCTACAAAAATTAGAAAAATTACTTGAGATATTTTTAGGGATAGAACCACAAAGTTAAAGTTTTGCGATCGCACTACAAAATCTCAACTCATGCGAAAATTGTTATGCAAGCATCTATAATGGCACTCCTCTACATCACTGGCTTGTGGAAACGCAGAAACTAAAAGCCTGCAATAGTCCGGCTTGCTACTTCCCGTTGATGAATGGACGCTACGAAGTCAAGCCAGGTATGATGGCCTTTGGCACTTGTTTTGGTAATGGTGAAGCTGATGGGCAAGTATTTCAAATCGATGAAAATTTTGCACATTACCGTCAGGCTAAACTTTTGGCACGTGCCGAACGGTTAAGTAAATACTACCAAACTCATAAATATTCTAAGGCTGTGGCAGGTGCGATCGCTCGTTTGATAGTTGAGCTACTCACCCAAGATCATCCACAATACTTTGATTACCAAAAATCAACGGCTAATACCTTGATATTTCGTAGCCGACTCACCCAAGAAACGCTTTGGCTAGATGCAGACTGGCAATTACAGCAAGTCGAGAATAGTTCAGTGTTTCCAGCTTACAGTTCTACCCTTGATGCTCTAGCATCCCAAATGCAAGAAGACTTGACAGTCATTTGTCGTGGTAGGGATGGTTGCAATTGGCTGAGTGCAGTTCACTTGTGCTATCCCAATCATTGGGCGGCTGAGGAAAAAATTGGTAAAAACTTTGCAGAAATACATCAGCCTGTGGCTGGTATGGAAAAAATTAATCGCCGGGCAGATGCGATCGCTAATACTATGATTAGCTGTAAACCTATGGTGCGTTTTGCTTGGGGTTTGAGTACTGACACCCGCCTTAATCATCATCCCGCACCACCACCTAATTTATCGGTTAATCAATGGCAAGGTAGAGACTTTGATGCCCAAAATCCTCAGCTTTATTTACGAATTGAGCGACAAGTAATTTGGGGACTACCGGAGTATGAAGCAGCATTATTTACTATTCGGACTTATTTCAGAGATTGCAGTTTAATCAAAAAAGATTCCCTATTACGGTTTAAGCTATGTGCTGCAATTGAGTCTATGTCACCAGAGTCACTATTTTATAAGGGATTGGTAGATAGCAAAGCTAGTATTTTAAATTGGCTGAATGAAGTTTGAAATCGCTACTCAAAGGTATTACTTTGCAATATTTATTGTTTAATGGCGCAACTATTGATATTAGAGTAGTTAGGATAAATATAAACAAATTACAAATTGCGACCGCCCGAATTATTATCATATAAATAAAGCAGCGATCGCATTACTAAAAATCAGCCTAGAGATTAACGTTTTATACATATATTGTGATGCCATTCATCATTCTATGGTTGGAATCATAAATATATATGAATTACATCTAAAGGAAAATCTTAAAGCAAAAAATTTCAAGTTTAATATGATGGAATACTAAGTTTTATATACTAAACATGAGAGAGTTAGTAACTTTATTTTTTGGCTTAGGTTTTATATTTAATGCTAGTCTGTTTATTCCACAAGCTCTGCGGATTTTAAAAAAGAAAAGTGCTAGGGATATTTCTTTAATTACTTTTGCAGGTTTTAATATGATTCAGTTCAATGGTATCCTCTACGGATATTATCAAAAAGATTTGATTTTGATGTACGGTAATTTAATTAGTTTTATTACTTGTGGCTCGATCACCGTTTTAGCAACATACTATAAAAATCGATGATTTGGCAGTTTCTTTCTGATTGTGATTGATTTTACACTCAGCACAAAAAACACTAACAGCCTCAGCAAATCGCCGATTTTGCTCCATTAATGCCATATCTCCGCCAGGCTTGATTGTTACTATTCAGCATCAAGTAATTCTGCTTTAGGCAATTAAGATAAATATTTTTATGCTTCTACTTCTAACTTACTGGCTTGGGCAAGAGGCAAACTGATAGTAAATATACTGCCATTACCAGGTTCAGATTCCACAGTTAGCGAACCTTGATGGGATTCGATAATGCAGCGAGAGAGATACAGTCCTAAACCACTACCTGAACCTAAATGTTTACCTGGACGAAATCGCTCGAATAAAATTGCTTGGTTTTTTTGAGAAATTCCCGGGCCTGTATCTTGAATTTGGACGATGACATAATTTTTTTCTACATTTAACCGCACATATATATAACCTGTTGCGGTAAATTTAATGGCATTGCCAATAATATTAGTTAATACTCTTCTAATTTCTATTCGGTCAGCTATAACTGTAGTTAATGCTTCTGAGTCTACATTCAGATTTTCTGTAATTTCAGCTTTTAAAACTAAGTTTTTTTCTTCTGCCAGTGGCTTCAATTCTTGAGCTACTTCACTAACTAATTGTTGAATATCAAAAGTAGATAATCTTAAGGTTTTAGAACCTGCTTCATGTCTATAAACTTCCAGTAAGTTATTGACCATTGTGAGCAAATCTTCATTGCTACCAATCATCGTATCAATAATTTTGGCAAACTCTGATGTGACAGTACAAAACATTCCTTCTCTGGTTAATTTTAAGACTCTATTCGCAGCCGCAAGAGGTGTGCGTAAATCATGAGTAAATCGCGAGGCAAAATCTTCTCGTAAACTTGCCATGTGATCGCGTTCATCTATAGTGTGTTTGAGACGTAAAAGACAACGAACCCGCGCATTTAGCTCATCGGGATCAAATGGTTTACGAATAAAATCATCGGCACCAGCATCTAATCCTTCGACAACGCTAGAGTAGATGTGAGCGGTAATTAATAATATGGGAATGTAGGGCAAATTTGTATTGTGTCGAATGCGGCGCGTAAATTCATAACCATCGAGTTCTGGCATCATAATATCCAGAAGTATTAAGTCTGGTGGTGACTGCTCAACTATAGCCAAAGCATTGGTGCTATCTTGCGCCAAGATAACTTCATAGCTATCTTCTTGTAAAACTGTTTCTAGTAGTACTAAATTGTCATAAACGTCATCAACAACTAAAATTTTATCTTTTTTTACAGATTGAGGTATTGACATGGCTGTTTAGACAACAAACTAATTAGTTTTATTAAGTTAACTCTTTTTGGGATACAATTCTTGTGAATGAATTAATTTTTTTTGTCATCTATCTCCAGACTTTATCTGAGAATTAATTTATTTTAAATACAAGCATCAGTCTATTGGTAGGTGCATCAAAGTGTTATTTCCAAAAGATTTAGATAAACATTTTGCTGCATGAGAAAAGAAATAATTTTTTATATCTTATGGTAGATGTATTTCTTTGTGGATTTGTCATCATCTTCCTTTTGGTATAAACTTCACAGTAAAATAGCGAAGATATTTTATTCTGTACTTTAGATAGATCCGGGTAGAGGTAACAGCCATGAGTGAGATTAAGGTCGTTGTGATTGAAGACCACAACCTTACCAGAATAGGCTTACAGGCTGCTTTACAAGCTGAGGCAGATATCAAAATTGTTGGTGAGGCTGCCAACGCTACGGATGGATTGCAACTTTTGTTGACCCTGAAGCCAGATGTTGCCACTATCGATATCGGTTTGCCTGATATGGATGGGATTGAATTAACTCGCAAGTACAGGCAATTTCAACAGCAGAATCCAGACTTGACTACCAAAATTCTCATTCTCACAATGCAAAACAGTGAGGAAGCTGTGTTAGCAGCTTTTGGGGCGGGGGCAGATTCGTACTGTATGAAGGATATTGACAGAGATAGGTTAGTAGATGCAGTCAAAACCACTTATACAGGTAGCCCGTGGATTGACCCGACAATAGCAGATATTGTACTCAAGCAGGTACGCCAAGATGATGTTTCCGGTAGCAGTGGCAAAAGAGTATTAATTGATGGTCTTGACTCAGAAATTGAGAAAACTATAGAAACTTCTTCTTTAACTCAACGTGAAATGGAAGTTTTAGAGTTAATTGTTGCTGGATGTGATAATGCAGAAATTGCTCAAAAATTGTATTTGACTATCGGTACTGTAAAAACTCATGTGCGGGGAATTTTGAGTAAACTCTGTGTTTCTGATAGAACGCAAGCGGCTGTTAGGGCTTTGCGTGGTGGGTTGGTGCATTAATTTAGGTCGGCGAAATTAAAGATAATTGGCTGAGGTTGTCATTTGTCGTTTGTCATTGGTCATTTGTCATTTGTCATTGGTCATTGGTCATTGGTCATTTGTCATTGGGAAGGATTTCAAGGCTGTTTTAGTCGTTAGGTTTGAGACTGCATACTCTGATTCTGTAACTTTATTGATGGGGAAATAAAAGCCATAGGATGGCACGGACAAGCCTACCCCCAAGAGACTGCTAGAATTTAAGCTGCAAATGAGATGGGTGTTCGCTGAAATTTTCATTTATCTGACAAGGTAATGAAAAGCTGAGTTTACCCATAGACTTTGAGCGAGCTAACAAAATGCGAATTCCACCCAAATCTCTAGGCTTTACAATCCTGCTGGGGGCGCTTTCTGCACTACCGCCATTGTCAATCGATATGGGACTGCCAGCATTCCCTCAGATTAGTGCAGCGCTAAGAACATCATCAGGCACGGTGGGATTAACCCTGAGTTTGTTTATGCTGGGTTTTGCGATCGCACAACTTGGTTTTGGGCCGCTTTCTGATCGTTATGGGCGTAAGCCAGTTTTACTCGCAGGCTGTGGGATATTTGCCCTAGCTGGTGCAGTCTGTGCTACAGCACCATCGATTGAGACTTTGATTGCTTGGCGCTTAGTTCAGGGTGCTGGTGCTGGTGCTGGGATGGTGGTAACCTTAGCGATCGTCCGAGATTTATTTGAAGGACAAGAAGCACGGGCACAACTTTCTTATGTCAACTTGGTGATGAGTGCAGCACCAATGATTGCGCCTACAATTGGTGGGTGGATTTTGGCGCTACCTGTGGCGGGGTACACCTATGCTTCTTGGCGGGCAATTTATGCTGTGCTGGCTGTGGGAGGATTACTGCTGGTCATGGCTGTGGCGTTGGGATTGAGTGAATCTATAGCCCAGCGTCATGCCAATGCGATTAAACCACGTCGGCTGATTAAGAATTACTGGTATATTCTCAGCAATCCTATTTGCTTGGGTTATGCCCTTGTAAATGCCCTGTACTTTGGGTGTATGTTTGCCTACGTCGCTGGTTCGCCATTGGTGATGCTCAATGTTTTCGGTGTTTCCACTACAGTCTATGGTTGGCTATTTGCATCAACCGCCTTTGGGATTATGGTGGGTTCTTTCTTAAATGGGCGCTGGAGTATGCAAGGTGTGCCACCTTCACGATTACTCAGCATTAGCTTAATCCTTGGTGTCATTTGCAGTGTGGCATTGGTTGTAATATCCATGAGTAGTGCGGCGCAAGTTGCTACACTCATGCCGTTGTTGGTGCTGGTTACCTTTTGTCGTGGCATAATTTCACCCAATGCCATACATGGTGCCATCCAGCCAGTACCAGAAAGTGCTGGAGTTGCAGCCGCCGTAGTGGGATTTTTGCAAATGCTAGGTGGTTCCATAGCAAGTGGGTTAGTAGCTTTCCTTTATGATGGACACAGTGCGTTCACCGAAGGTGTTGACAAAGTCATCGCTATGTCTGGTGTGATGGCAATATTTGCGATCGCTTCTTACGCCGCCTACACAATATTGGCACGTCCCGCAGAACGCCGATTAGCACTATACAAGGGTAGGGACTTCCAAATAAAATAATTAATCGCTGTGGGAAGGGTCTTTTAACAATGAATTCTAAGAAAAGGTACAAGGAAAAATTACTAGCTGTATTTTTCCTTGTCTTCCTAGGCCTTCGTATATCTTCGACCTTTACCAGAACTTACTTGAAAAGTTACTTCCAGCACATTCTTAATTAAGAGTGTAAACTTTTATTTATTTATCATGTATCTACACTGCGATAGAAGCATAAATCTACTTTTATGGGGATGTGTTTGCAAAATGCAGAAATTATTATAATTAAAATTCCAAAATTTTTAAATATAGTATTAGTTAATATAAATAGAAAATTTAATTGGTAAAGTTTTTATTTTGCTCATTATTTCTGGCAATAATCAGATTTTATTTTTTTGATTAGTAATTTTTTACAAATTCATGAAATATGAGTGTCTTTTTAAGACAGTTTTTATCAACTTGGTAAATGATGCATATCCCCGACTTCTTGGAGAAGTCGGGGATATTTTTGGTAAAAGCTGGTTTGATAATAGCTAAATATTTTTACAAAATTTAATTTTTATCTTGATGTGTATTTCTAAAATCTTTCATTAGAGAGATGTACACAACTCTCAGCATAATGCCAAAAATATATTATATGCAATTACTATTCATCTAAAAATAGCAAAATGGGAAAATTTATATTACTAAGTAATTTTCTATTAATAATGATAGGCTTAGTGTCTTGTAGCAATAAATCTGCTAATAAAGACCTAAATAAGGACATACAAAATGTCTCTTCTTGGTCAGCAACAGCTTATATGGTGGGTGATGCATGGATACATGATAATGTACCAAATAAATATGCTCAAACAACATTGAAAAAAGCTCAAGAAGAAATTGTGAAAGAAAAAGAGAATATAGAAAAAATACCAACAAATGATAAATCTGGAATTGTAGATAATGTTTTACGATTAGCAGATAAAACAGAAAAAATTTCTACAGCGATTGCTCAAAAAAATCGTTCAGAAGTGCAGAAATTACTGAGCGAGTTAGCAGTAGAAAGCCAAGCACTGAAACAACTCAAGACTAAACCAGAATAAAGCTATGAAGAAAATTTTGGAAATAGCATTGGGCATTGTTACCAGTATAGGCGGCTTTCTGGATGTAGGTGCGATCGCTACAGCAGCAGAGGCGGGATCTATCTATGGCTTTCAACTGATCTGGGTGATTATTTTAGGAACAATTTGTGTAATTTTTCTAGTGGAAATGTCTGGGCGATTAGCGGCTGTTAGTAAGCATACATTAGCAGCAGCAGTGCGGGAACGCTTTGGGTTTAACTTTTATGTTCTGCCTTTATTTGCAGAAATTATTGTTGATTTTCTGGTATTAGCAGCAGAAATCGGCGGCGTGTGTATTGCACTGCAATTATTAACCGGAATTAGTTTTCAATGGTTTGCTTTACCTGTGGCTTTTGCTATTTGGTTGCTACTGTGGAAAGGAACCTTTGGATTAATTGAAAATGGTATTTCTTTATTGGGGTTAATTACCTTAGTCTTTGTTTTCGCAACTTTTAAATTACATCCATCGCTTACAGAAATTGGTAGCGGTTTATTACCGACATTACCCAAAGAAGATACTGCACATTATTTATTTATAGCAGTCAGTATTTTAGGAGCATTAATTAGCCCTTATCTATTTTATTTTTACTCATCTGGGGCAGTTGAAGATAAATGGGATGAAGGACATATTGGCGTAAATCGTGCCGTTGCTAGTTTGGGTATGGGCTTTGGTAGTATTGTATCTTTAGGGGTGCTAATTGTGGCGGCACTGGTACTAAAACCTAAAGGAATTGAGGTTGATAGTTACGAACAAGCAGCGTTGATGTTGACAGATTCTTTGGGTTATTGGGGTTTTGTTTTATTTGCATTATCGCTGGGAATTGCTTGCTTTGGTGCTGCATTGGAAGTGACTTTAGATACTGCTTATATTGTGGCTCAAGCTTTTGGTTGGAATTGGGGCGAAAATCTCAAACCTAAAGATGCAGCGCGGTTTAGTTTGGTGTATACAGTATTTGTATTTTTAGCATCTTTATTAATGGTATTTGGGATTGACCCTTTACAATTAACTTTATTTTCTATGGCGATTACAGCAGTAATTTTACCTCCGGTGATTGTGCCATTCTTGGTGTTAATGAACGATAAATTATATGTAGGTAAATATCGCAATGGCTGGATTAGTAATGGTGTGGTGATATTTACAATTGTGCTGGCGTTTGTGATGGCGATTGTGGCGATTCCTTTGGAATTTATAGGAGGGTAATCTTATTAGATAATTTTAATTTTGCATAAATTTTTTGTCTCACGTAGAGGCGCAAAGAAGAGTGTAAGAATATGGATATTATTAGAGATGTTTTGGATAATCAATTGGTAGACCACAATCAACGCAAAATGGGTAAGGTTGATGGGATTGTTATGGAATTGCGGGATGGAGAAGCGCCAAGATTAACATATATAGAAGTGGGAGTAACTACCCTGGCGCGAAGGTTACATCCGAATTTGGCTGATTGGGTAGCAGCAATTGCCACTAAATGGGGTGCTAAACATAGTCAACCATTTCGGATTCCCTTCTCTAAGGTGCGAGATGTGGGGATTGATGTGGAAGTAGATTTAGAAGCCGAAGCAACCCCAGCATTAGCCTATGAAAAATGGCTACGCGATCGCATTATCCAACGCATCCCAGGAGAATAATCGTGGCAGATCAAGAAATTCATTTGGAATTGCTACTTGGTAAACAGGTTTTAGACTCCACTGGTAAAGCAATTGGACGCATTGAAGAAGTCCGCGCCGAACCCCAAGGCGAAGATTGGGTTGTTCAAGAATATCTTATTGGCTACGCTGCAATTTTAGAAAGATTATCCGCCTGGACAATCGGTTTAGGAATTCTGCATCTCTTAGGCGCGCGTAAAATCCACGGTGGTTATACAGTCCCCTGGGAAAAACTCGATTTGACAAATCCTGATCAACCGCGTTTGCGTTGTAGTTTAGCAGAGTTGAAGGCTGTCGCAGAGACGGAGACGCGATGAATCGCGTCTGTACAAGATTTGGGTAATTGGTAATTGGGATTGTCTCCTTGTCCCCAATTCCCAGTCCCCAATCCCCATTACCCCTAATCCCCACTCCCTGCGGTCGTGGGGGCCCCGAGTTCCCCAATTTCCAGTCCCCAGTCCCTAATCCCCAGTCCCCATGCCACAATATTTTGGAAAATTACCCACAACTAACCAACCTTGGACAACTATTGGTAGTGTACAAGGTGTACATTGGCGCGATTGCGCGGAGCGCAGCGCCAAAGGCGATCGCACTATTGATTTTGATTGTGGTAATTCGCGGCTGAAAATTAGTGTACTTGCACCCAATTTGCTGCGGGTTAGGCTTGCACCTACAGGAGAATTTATACCTCGTCGTGCTTGGGCGGTGGCGTTGGATGATTCGCAATGGCCGACATTTCCTTTTGAGGTGCAAGATACGGAAGCAGCGGTAGAAATTACCACTGAGCAAATTCGTATCTGCTTACAAAAGCAAGAGAGTCGCATCGTCTGTTTTGACAAGGCTAATCGTCCCTTTGCCCAAGATAATTTAGACATGGGGATGGGTTGGCGTTTGGGTGCGGTTGCAGCTTGGAAGCAAATTGCTGCTGATGAGCATTTTTATGGCTTTGGCGAACGCACAGGTTTTCTCGATAAACTCAGCGAAGTTAAAACTAATTGGACGACGGATGCTTTAGATTACGATGCGCTGACTGATGAAATGTACCAAGCCATTCCGTTTTTTATGGCTTTGCGTCCAGATGTTGGCTATGGCATCTTTTTTAACACAACTTTTTGGAGTCAGTTTGATATTGGCGCGGAAAAACCCGGTGTTTGGAAGATGGAAACGCGCGGAGATGAGTTAGATTACTATATTATTTATGGCCCGGAACCTGCTGATATTTTGCGTACATATACGCAGCTAACAGGGAGAATGCCATTACCGCCAAAATGGGCGCTGGGTTATCATCAATGTCGCTGGAGTTATGAATCGGAAACTGTGGTGCGCGAACTGGCGCGAGAATTTCGCCAGCGTCAAATTCCTTGCGATGTCATCCATTTAGATATTGACTATATGCGGGGTTATCGTGTTTTTACCTGGAGTCCCCAACGTTTCCCTGATCCCGCAAAGTTAGTAAGTGATTTGGCTAAAGATGGTTTTAAAACTGTGACAATTATTGATCCGGGTGTGAAGTATGAACCGGAAGCCAATTATCACGTTTTCGATCAGGGGATAAATCACGATTATTTTGTCCGTAAAGCTGATGGTAGGTTGTTTCACGGCTATGTTTGGCCGGAAAAATCTGTTTTTCCCGATTTTTTACGTTCTGATGTGCGTCAGTGGTGGGGCGATTTACAAAAAAGCCTGACTGATATCGGGATAGCAGGGATTTGGAATGATATGAATGAACCTGCTATTGATAACCGTCCCTTTGGGGATGGGGGAGAGAAGATTTGGTTTCCGTTGGATGCGCCGCAGGGGGATGAGGGGATTGGGGACTGGGGACTGGGGACTGGGGACTGGGGATTGGGGACTGGGGAACTCGGGGCCCCCTCTGGGGATAAGGGGCAATGGGGATTGGGGACTGGGGATGAGGGAGATGAGGGAGAGAAAGAATTCAAAATTCAAAATTCAAAATTCAAAAATGATGTGACGCATTTGGAGGTGCATAATTTGTATGGGTTGATGATGGCGAGGGCTTGTGCTGAGGGGTTGCAGCGTCATCGGCAAGAGCGTTCGTTTGTGTTGACGCGTTCTGGTTATGCGGGGGTGCAGCGTTGGTCTTCGGTGTGGATGGGCGATAACCAATCGCTGTGGGAACATTTGGAAATGTCGCTACCCATGCTCTGTAATATGGGGCTTTCGGGTGTGGGGTTTGTGGGTTGCGATATTGGGGGGTTTGCGGGGAATGCAACGGCGGAGTTATTCGCGCGGTGGATGCAGGTGGGGATGTTGTACCCACTGATGCGCGGACATTCGGCGATGTCTACGGCGCGTCATGAGCCTTGGGTATTTGGCGATCGCACAGAAAATATTTGTCGAGAATATATTAATCTGCGTTATCAGCTATTGCCTTATATCTACAATCTTTTCTGGGAAGCGGCACAGACAGGCGCTCCGATTTTAAGACCCTTAGTTTATCATTTTGCGTGCGATCGCACAACCTACACGCTTTACGATCAGGTTTTGCTGGGCGCTTCGCTGATGGCGGCACCGATTTATCGCCCGGGTGTGGAATATCGCGCTGTTTATTTACCTGCTGGCACTTGGTATGACTGGTGGAGTAATGAGCGTTATCAAGGCCCTACCCATATTCTTACCCATGCACCATTAGAAAAAATGCCACTGTTTGTCCGGGGTGGTGCAATTATTCCCATGCAACCAGTAAGGCAATATGTAGATGAGCAGCCAATTGACCAATTACATTTACGTATTTGGCCTGGAAATAATGAATATGTTTTGTTTGAAGATGACGGTAAAAACGATGCAGAAAATCAGAATTTTTCCTTAAGAAAAATCACTGTATCTACACAAGCAAATCAAACAATTGTCGAAATTCATCAACGTGAAGGAAATTGGAAACAACCACAGCGAGAAGTCATTGTGGAACTAGTGGGTGTGGGCGAAAAAAGTTTTACTGATGATGGGGGAAGTTATCGCTGGGAATTCTCAGAAATTGATGCTTAGAGATGATTTATAAAGTAACCCTGATATTGTAGGGTGCGTTAGCAGAGAGTACGGCACCGAGAAAGATGATGCTTTACTAGCGCTTAACGCACCATCGCTGCGGCGGTGCGTTACGGCTAAATTTAATTGTCTTTGTGTCCCATATCCATTAATAGCCGTAACACACCCTACCTAAGACTTATGGTGTTTCTCGATGCCCAATGCCCAATGCCCCATGCCCATTTTCAAATTATTTCCTAAGGGACTTCCATATAAAAAAATATCCCAGTATTTATTGTGGGGTGGACATCTTGTCCGCCCAGTTTATGTGGCGGGCAAGATGCCCGCCCCACAAGATGGAATAATTTATTTCTTGGAAATCCCTAAAATCTATCTCAGTATAGATTTCTTAAAATTTAAAATTCTTTTGTCCTACCTCTGAAATAATAAAATATGTATATAGGTAGATGAAACTTTGCGTCAACTACCTGTAGCATATATCGCTAGTAATGTTAACCCCAAAACAACATGAAAAATTCGTAATTGCATTTCACACAAAGATAGAGTAAAAACTCTAAATACTTTCTTAATTACGAACTAAGAATTACGAATTACGAATTACGTGTTACAAGTAAACCGCTTGCGTTTGCAGGTTCTCGCTCCAGCCGCCCTTAACTCTTTAATAGTACAAGTAAGCAGTGCGATCGCCATCGTTGTAGGTGTATTTGTACTCGTTGGTTGGAGTTTTGACATTGAATTTCTTAAATGTGGCTGCTATGGCAACATAGTAACGATGAAGGCTAATACAGCCGTAGGTTTAATCCTATCTGGCGTGTCGCTGTGGTTAGCCCTGAAATTAAATCTCAATCAAGGTGTTAAGCATCGCACTCTCTACCATTGGTGTTTTCGGCTGTGTGTGGTAGCAGTCACATTAATTGGTTTCTTAACAGTTTTGCAATATGTCTTTGGGGGAAATCTCGGAATTGACGAGTTTTTATTCCGTGATGCACCCCATGCTTTATTGACAGTACATCCAGGGAGAATGGGGTTCAACACTGCACTCAACTTTATGCTAGTTGGGAGAGCATTAGAGTTGTTGGTGCATCAAAAAACCCACCGTAGCTATTGGTATGCCCAAATTCTCGCCTTTATAGCTGGTTTAATTTCATTGCAGGCGGTGATTGGCTATGCCTATCAAGTCAACATTTTATATGGAACCCGTTACACAACCTCAATGGCGATACACACAGCACTGACATTTATTGTGCTGTGTCTGGGAATTATGTGGACACATCCAAACCAAGGATTAATGCGAGTAATCACAAGCAATACCGACAGTGGTTTATTGTCCCGGCGGTTATTATTGGCGGCGATCGCAGTACCTTTTTTACTGGGGTGGTTAATTGTTCAGGGACAAAAAGCTGGCGGTTATGATACAGCCTTTGCCATATCGCTGTTTGCCATAATTATTATGGTGATTTTTGTGATTTTAATCTGGCAAAGCGCAACTGTTGTCGAACGCCTCAGTCGTCAGCGCGATCGCGTTCAAGGTGAACTCAAATTTTACGAAGAAAAACTCAAAAGCTTTTTCGACGCAAATGTTATTGGGATTTTGTTTGGCGATATTTACGGCGGTATCCAACAGGCGAACGATGAATTTTTGGCGATGGTTGGTTACACGCGAGAAGATTTATTAGCTGGGAAAGTTAGTTGGAGTAATATCACACCCCCAGAATATCTGCATTTAGATGAGGAACATATCGCCGAAGCCAAAGCCAATCCCAACGGTACTTGTACGCCATACGAAAAAATATATATCCGCAAAGATGGTAGTCTGATTCCCGTGTATGTCGGTTTTGTACTCACAGGAGAAAACCGTGACGAAGCTGTGGCGTTTATTATTAACTTGAGCGAACGCCAACAAGCCAGGGAACAAATAGTAGAACTCAATAAAAATCTCCAGCGCCGCGTTACGGAGTTACAGACATTACTTGATGTCATTCCCATAGGCATTGGCATAGCTGAAGATCCAGAGTGCCGCAATATCAAAGTAAACCCCGCTTTCGCCAAAAAATTAGGAATTTCCCCAGATAACAACGCCTCATTAATTGCCCCAATAGGCGAAAAACCTGGTTTTAAAGTTTACCGCGAAGGTAAAGAAGTTCCCATTGACGAACTGCCCATGCAGTACTGCACAATTCACGGTGTAGAAGTACTGGATTATGAATTTGATATTCTGCAGGCAGATGGCACCAGCTTGACATTAGTGGAGTATGTTGCACCTCTATTTGACGAAGAAGGGAATACTAGAGGCTGCATTGGGGCATTTTTAGATATTACAGAACGCAAGCAAAACGCCCAAGTGCTGCGAAATCAGCAAAGATGGCTAGAAGATGTACTCAACCTCATGCCGAGGCCATTGCTGTTTATTGAACCAGGAACAGCAAAAGTTACCTTCGCCAATCGTGCAGCTGATGAACTAGCTGGGGGAGAATTTCCCAAGGATATTCCAGCATTAGAATACGATAAATATTACCATTTCACCGATGCCAATGGCAATCGCATTCCCAATGAGCAAATGCCAGGGGTGCGCGTTGCTAGGGGAGAACGTTTGCATGGTTTGGAAGTAGACTGGCATACCAGCCAAGGTGTGCGTTCCTTACTGATATATGCCGATACTATGCCAGCAATGCATGGTTATCCCGCTACCTGTGTATTAGTGTTCCAAGATATTACTAATATTAAGGATGTAGAAAAAGCCTTATCGATTAATAATCAACGGTTAAAGTTACTATTCCATACCGCCAATGAATTATTATCCAGCCAGAACCCTGTGGCTTTGGTTGATAGTTTATTCCGCAAAATTGCCGAGCAAATTAACTTAGATTTATACCTAAACTATTTAATTGAAGATAACTCTGGGGTCATGCATCTCGCCTCATCCACAGGCATTACCCCAGAACTAGCAAAGGAAATAGAATACTTGAAAGTGGGTGCAGCCGTATGCGGTACTACCGCCCAAACCCGTTGTCAAACAGCATTAGAGAATGTCCAAGAATCAACCGATCCCAAAACAGAATTGATTCGCTCTATCGGGATTAAAGCTTACTTTAGTTACCCCTTGATAGCACAAGGACAGGTTTTAGGAACCCTATCCTTTGGTTCCCGCACCCGCACCCGCTTCACAGAAAATCAAAAAGGGATGATGCAAGCAGTGTGCGATCAAATTGCGATCGCAATGGAACGCGCCCGGTTAATTAGTTCCTTGCAGCAACAAACAGAGCAATTACAAGAAGCCAACCGCATGAAAGATGAATTCTTGGCGATATTGTCCCACGAACTGCGATCGCCCCTCAACGCCATCCTCGGTTGGGCTCAATTGCTGCGTTCCCGCAACCTCAACCCCACGCAAACAGCCAAAGCCCTAGAAACAATCGAACGCAACGCCAGGGCGCAAACCCAGCTAATTGAAGACTTGCTGGATATTTCCCGCATGATTAGAGGTAAATTGCGCCTCACAGTTGCGACTTGCAATCTGATTACCATCATTAAATCAGGCTTAGAAACTCTCAACCTCGCCGCCCAAGCCAAAGAAATCGATTTGCACTTTACTATCCAAGAAAATAGCCACAAAACCTATAGCCTCAGCGATTTAAACGCAGTACAAAAGCTGGATGCGGACTTTTTAGTATCTGGCGATGCGGAACGCTTACAACAAATTATCTGGAATTTGCTTTCCAACGCCATCAAATTTACCTCTCCAGGCGGTAAGGTAGACATCAAGTTAGGTAAAATTGAGGCAAAATTCCAAGGTAATTTAACTAGTTACGCGCTAATTCAAGTAATCGACACCGGAATTGGCATTAGTGCTGAATTTCTCCCTTACGTATTCGATCGCTTCCGCCAAGCAGACAGTTCCAGTACCAGAATGCATGGGGGATTGGGGCTAGGATTAGCTATTGTCCGTCATTTAGTCGAATTGCATGGTGGTACAGTCCAAGTTGATAGCCCAGGCGAACAGCAAGGCGCAACCTTTACTGTCAAATTGCCACTTTTGTCAATAGCTAAAGGAGATATTTGTTTACCTCAAAGCAGCGAAACAGATTCCAGCTTACTCCTCAACTCCTCCCTAGCTGGCGTACGTGTCCTGATTGTAGACGATGAAGCCGATAGCCGAGAATTTATCGCCACCGTCCTGCAACAAGTACAAGCCGAAGTGCAAACCGCCGCATCCGCCTCAGAAGCAATGCAACTAATTAGCCAGTGGCAACCTGATGTCATTGTCAGCGATATTGGAATGCCAAAGGAAGACGGCTACTCCTTCATCCGCAAAGTGCGATCGCTTCCCCCAGAACAAGGCGGAAATATCCCCGCCGCCGCCCTCACCGCCTATGCAAGGGCTGAAGATAGAAGGCGCGCCATTCAAGAAGGTTATCAGCTTCATTTACCTAAGCCTATCGAACCAGCAGAGTTAGCCACAGTCGTTGCTAGCCTGGTGGGGAGGGGGTAAAGAAAGGGGAAAGGGGAAGGGGGTAAGGGGAAGGGGTAAGGGGGAATTTATAGAACTTACGCACTCAGATCACCCAACCCCTGTTAAGGGTTAGGGGGGATCGGGGTTTCAGCTTTCAGTGCGTAAGTCCTAGTTTTGTATTTTCCCCTTCCCCTTTAACCTTTTCCCCCTTTCCCTTTTCCCATTCCCCTTTTTCTCCTTAACCAAAAAATATTTAAATCTGCTCAATCTCTAGTGGGGTAGGCATCTTGCCTGCCCTCATTTTGTATTAAAAATATCACTTATACCAATTCAAATCATGTTTGCAACCGATAAATTCTTGGTAAGGGCACGGCATCTACAATCTTTTGGTACATTCAATTATCTTACTGGTGCCGTGCCCCTACTACTCATCGGTCACATTCTTTTTTCAAAATTTTATTATTTTTGCGAGACATAGGAAAGATGTTGCCAATGCCCAATGCCCCATGCCCTATGCGATGGGGCGACTATCTCTCCCCACTTACAAGGGAATAGAGTTTCCCGCCGCTTTCAATAAATTTATTTACTGTGGTTTTTATTCTCAACAATATGCAATATATTTATTGAATGATTGTAAAATTTTGCACCAAAATTTAACTCAGTAAGTTCTTAGCTTTTTGTCTATCAAAGAACCTCTAATTGCAGATAAGATTACCGACAGATACATTGTGTTCCACTTTTTTAACCAATCCAATTAAGTGTAATTACATAAATAAAATCATCCATGTTAATCTCTCACTACTCAATTTTGATTCTGGAAGATTCTCCAGAAGATAGGGCTTTATACCGCAGTTACTTAAAACAGGATACAACTGCCACCTATGATGTAGTTGAGGTGGAGACAGGATTAGAAGCATGGAGCTACCTGACGCAGAACCAGCCAGATTTAATACTGATAGACTATCGATTGCCAGATGTATATGGCTTAGAATTTCTCAACAAGTTACGGCTAAAATTTGATAGTTTTCAACTACCAGCAATGATGTTAACGGGGCTCTTAGATGGTGCGATCGCAGCTCAAGCCATCAAAGGTGGTGCTTGTGACTATTTAATCAAGGAAAAACTTACCCAAACTGGATTCTGCCGTGCTATTCATACCGTCTTAGAGAAAACTCAACTCAAGCGGCAGATTCAGATGCAAGAGCAACAAAAACTGTTGTTAGCACAAATGTTACTCCGCATCCGTCAGTTTTTACGCTTAGAGAAAATTTTGGCAACAGCAGTGCAAGAGGTGCGAGAATTTCTGGGAGCAGATCGGGTAATTGTCTACCAGTTTGACTGTGAGGTAAATGGCAAAATCTCTGCTGAATCAGTACTATCTCCGTGGAAAAGTTCTCTCAACCATCACATCAACGACACTTGCTTTCGAGAAAATCAGAGACTAGCCTATGGTGATGGCAAAATTAGAGCAATTTCTGATATTCATGATGCTGAATTCACAGCTTGCCATATCGAATTCCTAGAGCAGTTGGCAGTTAAAGCTACTCTGGTTGTACCCATTTTGCTGAATACAGAAGCAAACAACCAGGGAGATCCGACAAATCAACTTTGGGGGTTACTAATTGCCCACCAGTGCAGCCATACTCGTGAGTGGCAAACAAATGAACTAGATTTACTTCAGCAACTTGCTGTGCAGCTAGCTGTAGGCATCCAACAGGCAGAACTGTATGAAAAACTGCAAAATCTCAACAAATCTTTAGAAAATAAGGTACAAGAACGAACAGAACAATTGCAAGCGAGCGAACAGAGATTTCGGGCTATTTTCAATCACAGTTTTCAATTTGCTGGGCTATTAACAACTGAAGGAATTGTACTTGAGATCAACCAAACAGCTTTAGATTTTCGGGGATTGCAATTAGAAGATGTGATCAATCGCCCGTTGTGGGAAATTAATTGGTTGACAGTTGCTCCCACAGAGGAGAACAGTTTAAAACAAGCGATCGCACTTGCCTCCCAAGGTGAATTTATCCGCTACGAAGTAGAAATTTTGAATGCAGAAGGTCAAATAGTCACCGTAGACTTTTCTATTCGTCCGGTGAAAGATGAATCAGGAAAAGTCATCATGCTAATTCCTGAAGGACGAGATATTAGCGAACACAAAAAAGCACAAAAGGCACTCCAAGAAAACCAAATTCTCTTGCAAGTCGTTATGGATAGCCTACCCATAGCTATCTTTTGGAAAGATAGAAACTGCCGCTACATGGGATGCAACCGCCAATTGCTTTTAGATAGCGGACATTCATCTATTCAAGAAATTATTGGCAAAACAGACTTTGAGATGGTGTGGCGAGAGCAAGCAGCACTTTATCAAGCAGATGATCGCCTCGTCATGGAATCTGGTCAGCCCAAATTTAATATTGAAGAACCATTTACTAAAATCGGTAATCTTCACAGATGGTTACGCACCAATAAAATACCATTACACAACGCTGAGGGTGAAATTATTGGCGTTGTCGCTAGTTATGAAGATATTACAGAACGCAAGGAAATCGAGCAAGCATTACAGGAAAGCGAACGACGTTACGCCACCCTAGCTGCATCCGCCCCCGTTGGCATTTACCGTGCAGATGCTCAAGGAAATTGTTTGTATGTCAATGAACGCTGGTGTCAGGAAACAGGCTTAACTCGCCAAGCCGCTTTAGGGTGCGGATGGCTAGTAACTTTGCACCCAGAAGATAGAGAGTTAGTTGAGTTTCAATGGCATCGTTTAATTCAAACAGGCGAAAGGTTGTGTTTAGAATATCGGTTTGTGCAACCGGATGGCAGTGAAACTTGGGTATTTGGGCAAGCTGTGCCCGAAACAGATACAGAAGGAAAGGTGATTGGTTATGTCGGCACAATTACTAATATCACTCCCAGCAAACAAGCAGAAGTAGCTTTGCGCCGCAGCCAGCAACTTTATCGCATCCTCATAGATAACTTTCCCAATGGTACAGTCGCACTATTTGATCATGACCTGCGCTACTTACTAATAGGAGGCTCAGAACTAGCTAGGGCAGGTTTGAGCAAAGCAGCAATGGAAGGAAAAACAATTTGGGAAATCTTTCCCCCGGAAGTATGTCAAATATTCGTGCCTCTATTTCAAAAAGCACTAGCTGGGGAATCTGCGATCGCAGAAGTTCCAGATCACGATAAATTTTACCTAATACATCATATTCCAGTGCGAGATGAACAGGGTAATGTAATTGCGGGTATCGCCATGACGCAAAACATCACCGAACGCAAAAAATCTGAGAATGCACTGAGGGATAGTGAAGAGAAATTTCGCCAGTTTGCCGAAAACAGCCGCCAAGTCATGTTACTGCGCCAGGTTGACTCAGGAGAGTTACTTTATACCAACCTTACTTACGAAGAAGTCTGGGGGCGATCCAGAGAAAGCTTGTATGCAAATCCCGACTCTTGGATGGCTGCAATGCACCCAGATGATGTACCCCGCATTGCTGGTGCCTATGAAGCCGCAAGAGGCAAGGGATTCTTTAGTGAAGAGTATCGCATCATTCGACCGGATGGCTCAATTCGGTGGATCTGGGGTAGATGCTTCCCCATCAAAGATCTGGCTGGGAATATTTATCGCATTGGTGCCATCGGGGAAGATATTACAGAGCGTAAACAAACAGAACAAGAGCGCGATCACCTGCTAGAAATTTTAGAAAAACAAAATCAAACTTTAGAAGAAGAAGTTACCCAGCGTACCGCCGAATTACGAGCTGTTATTGATGCAATTCCCGACTATTTATTTGTCATAGAGCGTCAGGATATGCGAATTATTTATTGTAACGATAGTTTTGCTCAAGAATTATTTCAGCAACCTCACGAGCAAATAGAAGGAAAAACTTTATTTGAACTATTTCTAGACCAAAAATTAGAATATTTTGTCCAGAAAAATCAGCAAGTATTTAACTCAGGAGAATTGTTACGCATCCAAGAAACTCTTAATTTTTCAGGTATAATTAATACTTTTGATACGATTAAAGTTCCCTTAAAACGTGACAATGGAGAAGTTTATGCCCTGGTAGGCACAGCCAGAAATATTACCGCTATCAAACAATTAGAATTGGAACTTCAGCACAACAAAGAACGCTTTCAGAATCTTGTAGAAACATCTAGTGATTGTGTATGGGAAACAAATGAGTTTGGTTATTATACCTATGTGAGTCCGCAAATTATCAATCTTTTAGGATATTCTCCCGAGGAATTTATCGGCAAAACTCCATTTGATTTAATGCCACAAGAAGAAGCAGAAAAAGTATCACAGGAGTTTATAAAATTTATCTCTGTACAAGCTCCTTTTCAATGTTTAGAAAACACTAATTACCATAAAGATGGACGATTAGTTACTTTAGAAACGAGCGGAGTTCCGATTTTTGATGCCAATAAAGAATTTCGCGGCTATCGCGGCATGGATCGCGATGTGACTGCACGTAAACTAGCAGAAGCTCAACTCTACCTCACAAACGAACAACTTGCTACTTCCAATGCCGAACTCGCCCGTGCTACCCGCCTCAAAGATGAATTTCTGGCCAATATGAGTCATGAGCTACGCACCCCCCTCAATGCCATTTTGGGTATGTCGGAAGTGTTGCAAGACGAGATATTAGGCACAATTAATGATAGGCAAAGGCAGAGTTTGCAAACCATTGAACGCAGTGGAGAACATCTATTAGAATTAATTAACGACATCTTAGACTTATCTAAAATTGAAGCAGGGCAGCTACAATTAGAATATGCTCCCATAGCTATGCGTAAACTTTGCGAATCCAGTTTAGCGTTCATTAAACAACAAGCCGGACAAAAACGCATTCAATTAGAAGTAAAAATTCCGCCACAATTACCAAAACTGTTGCTCGATGAACGACGCATCCGCCAAGTTTTAATTAACCTCCTCAATAATGCTGTAAAATTCACACCCGAAGGCGGAAGAATTACCTTAGAAGTGAATCGTCAACAACTCACCCAAGAAGTAGAAAATACATCCCTCACAAGTTTCATTCGCATTGCCATCATTGATACAGGTATTGGGATTGCCCCAGAAAATATCAAAAAATTATTTAAACCCTTTATCCAAATTGATAGTGCTTTAAACCGTCAATACGCTGGTACTGGTTTAGGGCTAGCCCTCGCCAAGCGGATTATAGAATTGCATAGCGGTAAAGTAGGAGTGACGAGTGAACTAGGTGTAGGAAGTTGCTTTACTGTTGACTTACCCTGTAACAATCTCTGGGAATCTTCTTGTGAGCCAGTCAACTCATCACCGGAGCTAAATTCCACCTGTGAAGAAACAGTAGAAGATTCACCCCTAATTTTATTAGTAGAAGATAACGAAGCTAATGTTTTGACAATCTCTAGTTATTTACAGGCAAAAGGATACAAGATAATTTTGGCAAACAATGGTCAAGATGCGATCGCTCTCACCAAAACCAAACTTCCCGACTTAATTTTGATGGATATTCAAATGCCAGGAATGGATGGCATAGATGCAATCAAGCAAATCCGACTAGAGCAAAACTTCGTCAATATTCCCATCATTGCCCTCACAGCTTTAGCCATGCCAGGCGATAGAGAAAAATGTTTAGCAGCCGGCGCAAACGACTATATCCCCAAACCCATCAAACTCAATCAACTCACAACCAGAATTAAACAACTCTTAGAAGTAAAAGATTAAAGATATTTTGTCATTTGTCATTTGTCATTTGTCATTGGGTAATTGGTAATTGGTAATTGGTAATTGGTAATTGGTAATTGGTAATAGAGATTTTTCCTCATCCCTAATCCCCATTACCCCTTATCCCCAGAGGGGGCCCCGAGTTCCCCAGTCCCCATTACCCCCAATACTTGTCGGTTAAGGGGGAAAGGGGAAGGGGAAAAGGGGCAAGAAAAACCTTTAACCCTTACCCTTTCACCTTTTCCCCAAACCAAATTCCGAGTATAAAATCCTTAACCGAGCAGTATTGCCATTACCCCTTATCCCCAGAGGGGGCCCCGAGTTCCCCATTCCCTACCAATTACAATAAATTTCAATCCCCCGACTTTTCATAGTTTCTATAAATAAATCTGTTGGTAATGCTTCTTCTACAGGTGAAACTCCTGGTTTTTTGAATTTGCCTTCTAGTAGCAATTGAGCGATACTGCCTGTACCACAACCAGAAGCTAAAGCAGTATTTTCATGCATCAAATCTGCAAAATAAACGGCTGTTTTCCCCTGCTTTTGCCCTGTAACTTCGGCACGTACTGCTACCCCAATCCCAGTAAAAGGATTAGTCACATCTGTCATAAAATGACTGACATGAGATAGAAATTCAATCATGGCGCGACGCTGCATTAACCATTTCGGGAAAATATGCGCTGCTATCCAAGTCATGTGATTATAAAAATCGGGGACTGAACCAAATTTTGTAATTACAGTTTTCACAGAAGGGAAAGAATGGGGCATCGTAAAAGTTTCTGGCATATCAAACCAGTAAACCCCAGTCCGTCCATAGGGGGATGCAAAATTAACAATTTCTCTTTCACTATATGGTTTAACTAATTGCCAATTGCCATCAATCCAAGCTTCAAACTGATGCTGTAACCCTAAAAAAGTTGTTCGCATCACAGTGATACCAGCACCACCAGAACCTGATACTAAATAACTTAAGTGAATTTTTTCGGGTTGATCCAATTGCTCTACACATTGACGCACCATGCTATTAGAAATACCAGGAAAAATCCCCGTATTAATAATTGCTGTGACATTAGCAGCCGCAGCCTGTGCATCCAAATTTAAAGCTTTACTAGTATAAGACCGATGGTCGCTGACATCTAAATAGTTGACACCTTTTTCTATACAAATTTCTAGAACCTTAGTATCTCGGTAGTGAAAGGGGCCAGCACAGTGGATAACTAAATCGGAATTTGCGATCGCTTCTTGCAGTCTATCAACTTCCGCTAAGTCCAACACCAAAAACTCTACCTCTGTTCCCAGATTCCAGTCCTGTTTGGTAGTTAGCCACCTCGCGTCTACATCCCCTTCATTTCCTGGAGAACGTCCGGTAATTGTAATTTTTGCTTGGGTGTGGGTGGCGATATCTTGAGCAACACTGCTACCAATTCTCCCCCTTCCTCCCAAAATTAAAACGCGGTTTGTCATGATTACTGCTGGGCAAAACTAGCTTTTAGTGGTCGGCGTAAGTTCTATATAACTGGCTTTGGCTGTCATTCGTCCTTAGTAAATTGTCATTTGTAAGGATTTTAAGCCTATTTATGTTTCGTAACATAGTTTCGTTTCTTTCCACCGACTGACTTATTGCAACAATTTTCAGCCCTGCTTGTCATCGGCAACAAGTTAGACATTGGAATGGGGAATGGGTAATGGGTAATGGGTAATTGGTAATGGGTAATTGGTAATTGGTAATTGAGTATTAGACAAATAACAAATATTAAGTATAAAAAAAGCTCAGTTGTATTCAGACAACTGAGCTTGGATTTAGATTAAATCACTAAACGCGCAAAGACATTAAAACTGTGCATTCGTTGGAATTAGATTTACGCAGATGCTTGGTCTAAGTTGATTTTGACAACTTTAGTTTTTTCTGCTTCTACTTTGGGCAGTGTCAAAAGCAAAATTCCATTTTTATAATCTGCGGTAACGCTGGTGTTTTGCACTCTTGTAGGTAGAGGAATTAAACGTTGGAATTTACCATAGTAAAATTCACTTCTGGTAGTGCCTTTTTCTTCAGCTTTGGTTTCTTGCTTGCGTTCACCACTAATGTAAACAGCTTTCTCTGTTACTTGCACATCCAGGTCTTTCGCTTCCATACCTGGAACTTCTAACTTCAGCAGAATAGAATTTTCAGTTTCTTGTAACTCAGCCGCAGGAACTCTAACTCCGCCTCTTTCAACCCCAGCAGATGGAACTCTAGTTTCTTCAAAAAGGTCATTGAGTTGACGTTGTAGGGTGTCAATTTCTCTCCAGGGATTCCAACGAACTACTGTCATAAATTTTCCTCTTGAATACTTTCTCTTTAATGGTTTATTTTGCGGTTCTCTTTTCGCTTACATATTCATATTATGAATAGTAACTAAAAGTGTAAATTCGGTTTTTATCACTCAATATTTGATGATTACCGCACTCAATAAAACAGCTTAAATAAGTACGGTCTACTCGAATTTATATGTTCGGTAAACCAGAATAAGCTACAAAATAATTAGGGTATTTAAGAACGGAAATGAACCAATTTTGAAAGTGATAATTTCCAAAGACGCGAGGAATCGCGTTCAAGGGGCGATCGCACCAAATGAGGGACAATAATTGAGTGCTATTCAATCCTTGAGGAATAAATTCATCATGCATCGTCTGCTAAGAGCTTTCACGCCGCAACGCTTGAGGAGTATTACTTTGGCAATATTCTTAACTCTGATGATGAGTTTTATCCTTCCTACCGTTTCTTGGGCTGCTGCTTCTAGTTTGGGAGTGAATAATGGTCATCTGAGTTCTTGTCCGGCTTCCCCTAACTGTGTTGTCAGCCAAGATGCTGATGCAAAACACGCCATTGACCCAATTCCGTATCATTTAGATAGGGACAAAGCGCGAGAAGTCTTAATCAAGGTTCTCGGTGTTGTTCCCCGCACAGAAATTGTCGAACAGACAGATAATTACATCCATGCTCTTTCTAAAAGCCGCATTTTCAAATTTGTTGATGATGTAGAGTTTTATCTACCTCCCAATGAGCCAGTAATTCATGTGCGTTCAGCATCTCGCTTGGGCGATTCCGATTTGGGTGTCAACCGCAGGCGTGTAGAGCAAATTCGTCTGGCTTTGCGTGATTTAAATATTTAAATCGGGCATAGGGCATGGGGAATCGGGCATGGCGCATGGGGAAGAAACTACCAATGCCCTATGCCCCAAGTGGATAGAGTTTCCCGTCGCTTTCAATGAATCAGTGTAGGGCGATGTCTACAACAGGCTACCCCTACGCGATTTGGATGCTATATATTAAGTTATGCTACAAATTTCTCACAATATCATCATCCCCGATAGCGAAATCGAAATTAGCGCGATTCGCTCACAAGGAGCAGGTGGTCAAAACGTTAACAAGGTTTCTACAGCTATTCACTTACGCTTTGATATTGAGGCTTCATCATTACCGACTTACTATAAAGAGCAACTACTCAAGCTCAACGACAAACGCATTAACCAAGAGGGAGTTGTTGTCATCAAAGCTCAAGAACACCGCAGCCAAGAACAGAACCGGGAAGAAGCTCTACAAAGACTCCAAGAACTCATTAACAGTGTAGTTGTCATCAAGAAAAAACGCCGATCTACTAAACCAACTCGCAGTTCTCAAAAAAAACGCCTGGAAAGTAAAACTAAGCGAAAACTAATTAAATTAGCCAGAAAACCAGTCATTGAGTGAAATGTTGACTTTTAGAGGCGCGATTCATCGCATCTGTACGAGAATTGCAGAGACGCGATGAATCGCGTCTGTACAAGAGTTGTTAAAAATTATTCCCCTTGTCCCCCTGCTCCCTGCCCCCTGCCTCTGCTCCCCTACCTCTTCGGATAACCGCCAATGGGAAAATGGGCTTTATGAGAATTTATTTTGTAAAGTAAAGATAAGTAAACAAATTTTTTTAATCTAAATGGTTGCTCTCACCTTAAAGGAAATTTCTGACCAGTTAGAAAGCCCCAACCTGCGCGATCGCATGGTAGCCTTGGCTAATCTGCGCGATGTTCCAGCAGAGGATGCTTTACCTTTAATCAAAAAGGTATTGGATGATGAATCGCTGCAATTGCGCTCAATGGCAATATTTGCTTTAGGAATTAAGCAAACCCCAGAATCTTACCCACTTTTGGTAAAAATTCTGGAGAATGACCCAGATTATGGCATTCGTGCTGATGCTGCGGGCGCTTTAGGCTATTTGGGCGATGCGAGAGCCTTTGAAGTGCTGTCACGAGCTTTTTATGAGGATACAGATTGGTTAGTGCGCTTTAGCGTAGCAGTCTCCTTAGGTAATATTAAAGACCCCCGCGCCCATGAGATTTTAATTAAAGCCTTAGACAGTGATGAAGTGATATTACATCAAGCTGCGATCGCGGCACTGGGAGAAATTAAAGATATTGAATCTGTAGATCTCATCTTACGCTTTGCTCAATCCGATGATTGGTTAGTGCGGCAACGTCTAGCAGAAGCTTTAGGCAATCTTCCCACTCCCAAGAGTATTTCCGCCTTGAAATATCTAGAAAAAGATAGCAATCCCAACGTTGCTGCGGCTGCAAGCTATTCCCTACAAAGACTTGAAGCAAATGAAGGGTGAAGGGTAAAGGGGGAAGGGTGAAAGGTGTTTGCGTAGCGTCTTTGCAGGAGAAGGGTGAAGGATTGTAAAAATCCAAAATCCTTCTTCTCCCAAAGGGAGAGGCTACGCCAAGGAAAGTTTGACGGCAGTTGCTACAAGTCGGCAAAGCCGCCCAAAGCACTGCCTCCTCAAGTCGGGTTCCCCCACCCACGCAACGCCAGTTGCTACAAGCCGGGGAACCCGTCCAACGCACTGGCTCAACTTTTCGCAAAATCCAAAATCCAAAATTGATAGACTTCAGACTTCTTTAGTAACGCCTCCTGCTACCTTTTAATAAGTGGGATTTACGGCATTTTGATGCAGGGCAGTTTTAATGATGAATATAGAAGAGTTTTTGGAGTTGAGTGCTGGTAAATGGTTTTCTCATCGTACTAGTCACTTTGTAGCTACACAAAAATCCGAAGGTAATAAATCAGATATTATCTTTGAGTTTTTGCCAGCAGACCATCCAGAGGTAATCAAACTGTGCGAACAGCACGAAGTTAACTCTAGTAAAGCTTCCTGTGGTGCTAAAGTTACTTGGAACGGTACTAAGGAATTTAAGGGAGAAAAATATAGTGGCTCTTCAGTGTTGGTTTTAGTACCAGATGAAGATAAATCTAATGAAGGTAAGTTACTGCACAAAATGAGTGGTGGGGAGAAGTCCTTACTCACTGGACGTTATAAGCTAGGCAGTGATGAAGCTTTAACCTTAACTACTGAATCTGAAACCATTTGGTCTGAAGAACGCCTATGGTTTGCTAGCCCTAACTTACGGATGCGGGTAAGTGTCGTCAAAGGCAAAGATGGTTTTAGTATGGCTTCCTTCTCATCTGAGATTCGCATGGGTGGTGCGCCAGCAAATGCCAAAGCCTCACAGGCGGCTAATTCCGCAAAGTAGGGTTTAGGGATTGGGGACTGGGTAATGGGTAATGGGGATTGGGGAGTGGGATTTTCACTCAGAACTCAGCACTTAGAGCTATGCGATCGCCTACAATACTCTCATCGCTACTAACTCTTCCTGTTCCCTTTCTCCAAAAACCACTACCAGCACCCAAATAAAAAGAATGAACCCAGAGAGATTGGCAAAACTGCGGGATTTATGCCGAGATGAAGACGTATTCCAAAATATCCAGCAGATTTTTACAGAAGAAGTCCAATCCTTACGCCAAGAAATTAATCAAGCCAATTTCCTGATTGAGCAGCAAAAAGCATTATTTCGTGTAATTACTCGTCTGCGAGAACCAATCGATTTAGAAACGATTTTTCAAGCTACAGCCACAGAGGTGCGCCAACTGTTGCTAGCAGATAGAGTGGGGATGTTTCGTTTCTATCCCGATTCTGGTTGGGATGATGGAGAATTTGTTTCTGAGGATGTAGACCCAGCTTTTCCATCAGCGATGGCACAAAGAATCCACGATCATTGCTTTGGCGAGCAGTTTGCAGTTCAATATCAGCAGGGACGGGTGCAAGCTGTTGCCGATATTTACAGTTGTGGGCTAAGTGATTGCCATATTCAGGTACTGGCGCAATTTCACATCAAAGCTAACTTAGTAGTGCCGCTGTTACAAGGTAATAACCTCTGGGGATTGCTGTGTATACACCAATGTCGTACTTCCCGAACATGGCACAATACAGAAATTGAATTTGCTACCCAAATTGCCAATCATCTAGCTGTGGCTTTACAGCACGCCGAACTATTAGCCGATGTCCAAGCAGAAGTAGAAGAACGCCAGCAAGCAGAACAAGCAGTTCTGAGCCTCAACCAAGGATTGCAACGAGCAATTATTGAACTACAAGCAGTAAATAGAGAACTAGAGGCTTTTAGCTACTCAGTTTCCCATGACCTACGCGCCCCATTACGTAGTATTGATGGCTTTAGTCAAGCCCTGCTGGAAGACTACGAAGGAGAATTGGATGACACAGCCCAAGACTACCTCCGAAGGATTCGGTCAGCGACTCAGAGGATGGGGCAATTAATTGATGATTTGCTGAACTTATCCCGGTTGATGCGTAGCGAGATGCAGATGGAATCTGTGGATTTAAGTGCATTAGCTAGGCAAATCTGCACAGAAATGCAAGAAAGTCATCCAGGACAACAGGTTGAGTACATCATTCAACCAGGACTGATGGGTCGAGGAGATAGCCGACTTTTGCAGATGCTATTGACAAACTTAATAGATAATGCATGGAAATTCACCAGCAAGCATACTCAAGCCAGAATTGAGCTTGGCGCTATCACTCAAGCAAGTGGCATTCCCGTTTTCTTTATTCGCGATGATGGTGCTGGCTTTGATATGGCTTACGCCAACAAGTTATTTAGCCCCTTTCAACGGCTACACAGAATAGATGAATTTCCTGGCACAGGCATTGGGCTTGCCATAGTGCAACGCATTGTACATCGGCATGGTGGCCGGGTGTGGGCAGAAGGAATTGTGGAACAGGGCGCTACTTTTTACTTTACATTAGTAGCAGAGGAGGTGGGTGGATGAGCATAAGCAATAAGATGATTTTGTTGGTGGAAGATAATCCTGATGACGAAGCTTTAGCTATTCGGGCACTCAGGCGCAATCACATCAGCAATGAGATAGTAGTGGCTCGTGATGGAGTGGAAGCGCTAGATTATCTATTTGGGACTGGAATTCATGCTGGTCGAGATATTAACATTAAACCGACTGTGATTTTGTTAGATCTCAAGCTACCCCGCGTTGATGGGATGGAAGTATTGCGTCGCTTGCGAGAAGACAAACGCACTAGCTTATTACCTGTAGTAATTCTCACCACTTCTAGCGAAGAACAAGATTTACTCAATAGTTATAGTTTGGGTTGCAACAGTTATATTCGCAAACCTGTAGATTTTATCCAGTTTACAGAAGCAGTCCGGCAACTTGGAATGTACTGGCTCCTAATGAACGAGACACCGCCTGTTTAGGAAGTCAGTTAAAATGAAACCCCACCTGCGTGTTCTAATTGTTGAGGATTCTGAAGATGATACTCTCCTAGTTTTAAGAGAGTTACGTCGGGGTGGATATCATGTTGAATATGTGCGTGTTGATACCGCAGCTTCTATGCAGGCAGCCCTTAATCAAAAATTATGGGACATCATCATTGCAGATTACAGCCTACCTGCCTTTAGTGGTTTAGCAGCCCTAGAACTCCTACAAAGCCAAAACTTAGATCTACCATTTATTATTGTGTCCGGCACAATTGGCGAGGATATTGCGGTTGCGGCCATGAAAGCTGGGGCGCACGACTATATCATTAAAGGTAATATGGCTCGCCTAGTGCCTGCGGTAGAGCGAGAGTTGCGAGAGGCGCAGGAACGCTATAAAAGGCATAGTGCAGAACAAGCTTTTCGAGAAAGTGAAGACCGCTTCCGCACACTCTGTGCTTCAGCTCCTCTAGCTATCTTTCAAACTGATGCCCAAGGGCAGCTGATATATAGCAATCCTCTATGGTATGACATTTCCGGCTTTAGCGAACAGCAGAGTGTAGGCTACGGTTGGATTCAAGCTGTTCACCCAGAAGATAGAACTGAAGTTTCTCAGGACTGGCAAAGAACAGTCTTAGAACAAAGCACTTGGGTTGATGAATATAGGCTACTTACCCCCCAAGATGAAATTCGCTGGGTGCGGGCGCTAGCTAGCCCAATGTATTCCACAGAAAGACGATTCTTAGGCCATGTCGGTACATTTGAAGATATTACCGATCGCAAACAAGCAGCACAAAAAATCTACGAACAAGCAGCTTTATTGGATATCTCCATAGATGCGATCGCAGTTTGTAACTTAAAAAATCATATCCTATTCTGGAATAAAGGCGCAGAAAGGCTTTACGGATGGACGACAGCAGAAATCGTCGGCAGAAATGCTACTTTACTTTTAGGGAAAAATGGGGAAACTTCGCCATCATTCGCAGAAATTCAGGCCATATTAGCCAAAGAAGGTAAATGGCAAGGTGAACTGCAGCAAGTCACCAAAGATGGCAAAGACATCATCGTCGAAAGTCGCTGGACGCTGATGCGCGATGAAGCCGGTAACCCCAAATCTATTCTCAAAGTCAGTACCGATATCACCCAAAAAAAGCAACTAGAGGCGCAATTCCTCCGCACTCAAAGATTAGAAAGTTTGGGTAGCCTCGCTAGCGGTATTGCTCATGATTTCAACAACATTCTCACGCCCATCTTGGCAACTGCTCAACTACTACCCGCGAAATTTCCCAATTTAGATGAAAATAGTCAGCAGCTACTAGAGATATTAGAAAGTAGTGCAAGGCGAGGTGCTGATTTAGTACAGCAAATTCTCTCCTTTACTCGCGGAGTGGAAGGAAGCCGCACACTGGTGCAAGTCAGACATTTGCTCTCCGATATCGCGCAGGTTGCTCACAGAACTTTTCCCAAATCTATTGAAACCAAAACTGATATTAATCCCAATCTGTGGACAGTTTTTGCTGATGCAACACAACTGCATCAAGTACTGATGAATCTCTGTGTAAATGCCCGTGATGCCATGCCCGATGGTGGTATTCTCAGCATTACCGCCGAAAACCTGTGGATTGATGAAAACTATGCTCAAATGTATGGGAATTCCGAAGCTGGTTTTTATGTTGTCATCACTATTGCTGATACAGGAACAGGTATTCCCTCAGAAATTATTAACCACATCTTTGAGCCATTTTTTACTACTAAAGAAGTCGGAAAAGGCACGGGTTTAGGGCTTTCTACTGTCATGAGCATTATTAAAAGCCACAATGGTTTTGTCAGTGTACACAGTGAAGTAGGACAGGGAAGTAGTTTTAAAGTCTACTTACCTAGTAGAGAAGCCACAGAAACCAATATAGTCACCAATACAAACCTACCAAGTGGAAATAACGAATTAATTTTGGTAGTAGATGATGAAGTTTCCATTTGCGAAATTGCTAAAACTACCTTAGAAACCCATAATTACAGAGTTTTAACCGCTAGCGATGGTATTGGAGCTTTAGCGCTATATGCCCAGTATATAGATGACATCAGCGTGGTGTTAATAGATATGATGATGCCCGTCATGGATGGTTCTCAAACGATACAGATGTTACAGCGCATGAATCCAGATATCCAAATTATTGCTATGAGTGGACTAATGGCCTATGAGCCACATGAGCAAAAACAGAGCCTTGGTATCCGAGAATTCTTAGCTAAACCTTTTACAGCGCAGGTTTTATTGAATACTTTGCATGAGGTAATTTCGGAGATTGGGTAATGGGGATTGGGGACTGGGGATTGGGGACTGGGGACTGGGGACTGGGGACTGGGGACTGGGGACTGGGGACTGGGAAAAAGCAGGGGGGAAAAATAACAAACACCAATTACCAATTACCAATTACCAATTACCAATTACCAATTACCAATTACCCAATGACAAATGACAAATGCCAAATCATTCAAATTCATCAATTGTTGCTGGGATATGAGGTTTTTGTTGGCTAGCAATATGTTTTTCATACCACTTCATTAAGGGCGTTGAGGTAATTCCATGCAAAATTACAGAGACAACAATTGTGGTGTAAGTTATCCAAGAAATTTGTTCGGCTGGTTCACCTTTTACGCCATTACCAAATGCATAGGCAAGATAATATAAAGAACCAACACCACGAATACCAAACCAACCCAATAACCAGCGAGTTCCAGAATGTAAAGTGCGGCGAGGGGAATCTAAAGGACGTTTACCTATAGTGCTAATCCAAACACCTACGGGTCGGATGACGAAAAATAATAACACTATTACCATTAAAGATTGGAACGCATAATTGAGCATTGGTTGTACCAGCAATATCGTTCCTAATATTAAAATCGTTCCTACTTCTAAGAGCTTTTCTAATTTTTCTATAAATCCCAGTTGTGCTAGAGGTTTTTCTGGATCTTGGTAACTGCGTTGAGCAACTAAACCAGCAACAAATACTGCTAAAAATCCATAGCCATTAACAATTTCTGTTAAAGAATAAGTCAGAAAAATTATACTGATAGCAATAAAGTCTTCCATCAACTCATCGGCGCGGCGGCGTTTTTGGATTTTTTTATCAATCCAAACTACAGCTTTGGCAACAATAATTCCCATGACTATAGCAGATGCGATCGCCCAAATGACATCGACTAATAACCAACTCTTTAACCAGTTATCCCAATTACCATCTTTGATGGCATAAATGCCAAAATAAACAAAGGGAAATGCTAAAGCATCATTTAAGCCACCTTCGGAAGTTAAACCAAAGCGTAACTCATCTTGGTCATTGACATCTGTTAGCTGAACTTCTGAGGCTAATACCGGATCAGTAGGTGCAAGAATTGCTCCTAATAAAATCGCTTCTCCCCAATTCATCCCTAAAAAAAATTTGCCCACAGCAGCCAAAGCAAAAATTGAAATTGGCATTAAAAAGCCAATCAAGCGGGCTGTAATATCCCAAATTCCTAATTTCAGTGGTCGGACTATTTTTAATCCACAACTAAATACAGAAATAATTACTACCAGTTCTGTGATGCGTTCTAGAAATTCCGCATTAAATACATCATCTCGCCGCAATTGAATCAGTCCAAAGCCATAAGGCCCCAAGAAAATACCAACCACTAGATAGATGAGGGCGAAGGAAAGAGGTAAACGCGAAATCCAGCCAGAACCTAATGTAACTATGAGCAAAAGTAGACCAATGACCAATAGGTCAAGAATATAACTGTCTACCATAAATAATATGTATCAAAAATTAGTTTTTCCTTGCCAGTTTAGTAGTATTGTCTATTGCTCTTAATCATCCCTAGGGTGATTCTATGGGTATAATTTTACGTTCAATGGTAGATAAGCAGGATGCGTTACGCTATGGCTAACGCATCCTACAAACTAACGCATCCTCCAAACATAGATGAGTCAGCCGAAAAATCACAAGTACCAAACACCCAACAATCAACCTAATATCAACTTCATCCGAAATTCATAATTAAAGTGTTGTATGTAAATTATGTTGCAGATAAGTGTATTGCTAACTAATTACTGAAAATAGTATTTTTATTGTAAATTCAGCAATTAGCACTTTTTAGTCAGTAGCACTATCACCATTGCTGCTATCAGTAAAACTCCATATTTGGCTATAGATGCATAGGGCTTTTAGCAATATGCAAATATGTCATGGAATCTATTACAGAAAACATTCTTTTAAGATTCGTTACTATATGACTACTCTCACTCAAACTGCTACTACACCAAACATTAAAGTACAAAAGCCAGAGATTCTGAATTATCCTGACTTAATGCAAGTTTATTTTTTTCAAGCAGTAATTGAGAACTTAGAAGATGGAATTTTAATTTTAAATGAGACGGGTGAACTATTGCACGCCAACGCATCCGCCGAACAAATTTGTTCGCAATTGAATCAAGAAAATTGTCATAAAAAATTTATTCATCCAGTTATCCAGCAGCTTTGCCAATCTTTAATTGACAGTCGCAGTTTTACAGATAATCAACTGCTGATACTGTCAGATGAAATTGTATTTAATCAAACTACAGTCTTTCGGATTCGGGTGAGATGGTTAAATTTAAATAGTATGCAGATGCCTTATTTCTTAGTCACAATTGAGAATCAATGTCAATCTCTCAAAAATATTGCGATCGCAGAAGTAAAAAAATATGACTTGACCCCAAGAGAAGCAGAAATATGGTCTCTTTATCGAGGAAAATATAGTTATAAAGATATTGCTACGAAGTTGTATATTACTGTGAATACTGTCAAGAAGCACATGAAAAATATCCACGCTAAAAGACAAGCATTTCTGGAAACGCAACAGTAGTTGTACAAGTTGAAATTTTGGATTGACCCTAAGGATCAATCCGCTTGTTTAGCAATTTAGGAATGAGAATTTTTCATCAATGCCACTAATAAATTAGTATATTGAACCATGAATTAACAGTTGTTCAGCAATTCAAAATATCAATATTGATGTTAGCTAAACATATAATTAACCCTAATATTTTTGCATGATTACAAACTTTTTATTTACTATTTTTGAGGATTAATGAGTGTGTGTTTAGCGAGGTTTGCCAGAATTTTGGATGGTTAATAATCGATTGTAAATCTGCCGTTTTAAATTTTCGTCACTTTGGATGTTAAGAGTAATTTGGTTGAAGCGTATAATAGTTAATCCATTATCTTCAACTATTTTTTGAGAGCGATTACAGTAATTTACTGCAACATCTTGCGCTTTTTTTGGCAGAGCACTGATAGTTTTGGAGTCATTACAAATTATCTTGGGAATTTCACTTCCACCGATAATCTTTTTAATTTCGTCAAAGGCTTGTTGACGCGCAGGTTCCATTGCTAGTACGGCTTGAGCATAATTGTTAACCTCATCATTATTTACTGGTTGAGGGCTTTGGGCATTAACTTTACCACTTACTATTAAAACACTAGCAACTAAACTAGCAGTGGCGATCGCACTGTAAGACAGACTTTGAGAAAGTATTTTTTGCCAGCTTACTGGGAAACAGAAATCAGCAATGTTTTTCATACGGTGTATGACACAGAACTAGAGTAGCAATATGATAATGACTGTGAATTATTTTAGAAGTAAGAAGTTCCAGAAAGTTCTTAATCCATTAAATTTTTATATTTATGCTCTACTTCCTCGAGCCACTTGACAAAGTTCTATCACCTTTGTCTGCATTGTAGTCATATCAGAATAACCTTGTTTGAGACTAACTTCTAAGTCTAGGAGCAGAGGTAAAATCGAGATGAGTTGCTGTACAGAAAGGAATTTGACTTCCTGTTGTAAAAAGTAAATACGTTTGGGGTTACCGATTTCCGCAGCTTTCGCAATCTCTTGTGGATTGCGCTCGCCACTTTCCATCATAATTTTTACCCATAGCCAGGTGCGAAATTGACCAATCAAGGTAGCTACTATGCGTAAACCAGGCTCGGAAGCATTGATTAAATCGCTTAAGGTAGCTAAGGCTTGAGCTGTATCCCCATTTCTGATGGCTGCTGCTAATTGTAAACTATTTTGCGTAGTATTTCTGACTAACTTGGTAACACTATCTACATCTAGAGGCTGATTGCTAGCCGCACCATAGAGCCGCAATTTCTCCATTTCATTGTAGAGGAGGCGGGTATCGTTGCCTACGGATTCTGCAATCACTTCCATCGCCTTAGCTGTGAGTTTAACACCCGTGCTATGAGCAGCTTGATGTACTGCTTGTACGAGTAACTCTGTTTTCCAGGGGGGAATCAGGGGAAATTCTCGAAACTCAGTAGCTTGTTGTTTTAAAAATTTTGTCGATTTTAAGCGTTCGTCGGGTTTGTTGCGACTGGTGAGTAATAAAAATGAGTTTTCGGGAATTACAGGTAAGGTGCGCGTTAGTTCCGCCAACACATTATCTGGACAATGCTGACACAGGGTAGTATTGACTAGCCAGACTAACCTTCCACCAGCGCCAAAGCTGGGAGTCATCACTTCATTTAATCCCTGAATCACCGCATCAGCTTGATCTGGAAGCAAGGAAGTGTAGTTAAAACTTGTCCATAGGGGATCGAGGACGCGATCGCATAATGCAGCCACCGCCTTTTCTATGGCAAAATCATCTTCACCCCAGTAAACGTAAATTGGCATGGAAAAGCCTCAGTTCTCCTCTTGTTTCAAGGTATCACGGGATTGGGGACTGGGTACTGGGGACTGGGGACTGGGGATTGGGGACTGGGGATTTATAAATATGTTTTTTTGTTGTTTTTTCTCGAAATTTTAGACAAAATACCCTCGGCAGATTTTTTTAACTTAGAGAAGAAGCGATAAACTTTGCGAACAGCATCTAGTAAAAAGTAAGGAATTTTCAGCCGCAATGGGGCGAGGATGGGGCGATATAACCAATAGTATGCTCTTTTAAGGTTGTCCCATTTGGCACATTTGTCTTCATGAAGAAAATCGGAAATATCTACCACTAATCCCCTTCCTTCATACATCATCACATTCCGCCCATGTACATCATGGGGATATAGTCCTCGCATCCTTGCATACTCTAAAGCCTCATCAATATCTTGGATCACTTGCTTGGGGATACGCAATCCGCGTTGAATAGAGTCATAAAGAGTCACCCCGTATAACCGCTTCAGAATTAAAAGGCCATCTTTAGCATATAGACATTCTGAATAAGCTGGGTGAGAACCCAAACGATGGTAAACTTCTACCTCTTCTTCAAAACCTGGCCGTCCGGGTGCATAAATCTTGACCACCCAGTTGGGATAATCTGGGTGATAGACTACTCCAGCGTAATTTCCTACTCCCACTTTTTGCCAAGGATAGGGAAGATAGCTGATTTTTACTGGATCGTGGGGAGCTATACTTTCAATCTGTAATTTAGGAATTAACTCTTGATGAACAGTCTCTATCAGCCTATCTATGAGTCCTCTATCCATACTCATTCCCGTGAGCGGAGTTTAACTGTCCGCGATTATACATTATATTGCTGACGCTCTGACTAGCTGCATCATGCGATCGCACTCATTGTTACAGCAATAATATAAGTTTCAAAGTTAACAATATTAATAAGTTAAAATTAGTAAATATACTGGTGATTGTCTTTATTAGCAGATGAGAGAAAAATGCGATCGCAACATGAATCACAAGTTGTGTCTGCTGTAATTCAAAATTACAGGATGGCGGGAGAATACCTGATTGCAACCTCTACTAAAATTTTTTCTCCAATTGCTAAGGGAGAAGTTATTCCCTGGGACAACATCAGGTTTTTGCAACTTTCACCCTGTGGCTCATGTTTTGAGAGTGCATACAATGTCACAAAAGAGACTTATGACGATTGGGTAACGAGCAATCATCAATCTAGCTTATTGACACCATTGCTGATTAGCGATCAACTCACTTTCATTTCTGAACAACAGTGTCAGGAACTTTGTGATAATGATGATTATCGGTGGTCTGTTTTTTATTGGTTGACTCGACCAGGGTTTTCTGTTGATTTTTCCCAAGCATTAATTCAAATATATGCCCATTGTCCAGCCGGGCCTCCTCAGTATGGCAGTATAGTTTATCTGGAAAGAATGAAAGACTTATGGGAAGTCAAGTCATATTTTGGGTTATATAATCAGTAACTCGATGAATGCGATCGCCTCACGAACAAATAAATCCTCGACTGGAAAAGTCGGGGATTTGAACAACTCGCATTCACTAGATTTACCTCTCGACAATTTCCTTCTTCTGTCGCGGTGCAAATATCCCGTGTCGCGGACTAAATAATAATGCTAATACAAATAAACCGGATACTACTAATACAATTGCGGGGCCTGATGGTAAATTATAAAAGTAGCTCAAATACATTCCGCTAATACTAGAAATAACGCCAATAACTGCACCTAAAATCATTACTTGGTTGAGGCGTTTCACTAATAAATAGGCGGTAGCGCCAGGGGTAATTAATAATGAAAGTACAAGAATTACACCTACCGCTTTCATACTAGCGACAATTGTTAAGGCAATCAGCAGCATTAATCCAAAGTTCAGCCGATTGACTGGTAAACCTGCGGCTTGTGCGCCTAAAGGGTCGAAGGTGTAAAATAATAGTTCTTTGTAGAGTAAAACCACTACTAATAAAACAATCGCTGCAATGATAGCGGTGTCTCTTACTTCATCAATAGTTACGCCGAGAATATTGCCGAATAAAAAGTGATTCAGGTCAATTTTATTATCTTTTTGAATAACAGTAATTAAGGTAATACCGAGGGCAAAAAATGCCGAGAAAACTATGCCCATTGCAGCATCTTCTTTAATTGGCGATCGCGTTCGGATGAGTGCGATCGCCATTGTACTCACAACGCCAGCAATAAAAGCCCCAATAAAAATATTACCTCCCACCATAAAGGCGATCGCTAGTCCTGGTAACACTGAGTGACTAATCGCATCTCCCAGCAGTGCCAATCGTTGTACCATCAAGTAGCTACCAACTACTGCACACAACAACCCGACTAATATTGCAATCACCAGCGATCGCTGCATAAAGCCATATTGCAATGGCTCAATTAATGCTTGGAACATAGTTTATCATTTGGTGTTTGGTGTTTGGTGTTTGGTGTTTGTATTTATTACCAATTACCATTTAAGCTGCATCAGAAAAGTAAACTACTTTGCCACCATAGGCACGTTGTAAGTTTTCTTCGGTGAGTACTTGCTGGCGTGAACCTGTGGCGATTAATTCTTGGTTTAATAATATTAAATCATCAAAGTGGGTGATAGATTCGCCTAAGTCGTGGTTGACTACTAAAACGATTTTGCCTGCGTTTGCGAGTTCATGAAAGACTTCAAAAATCACTGTTTGAGTCTTTTGATCGATACCTACTAATGGTTCATCAAAACAGAAAATTTCTGCTTGCTGGGCTAAAGCACGGGCTAAAAATACTCGCTGCTGTTGTCCTCCAGAGAGTTCTCCAATGGGGCGATCGCAATAATTTTTCATCCCCACTCTTTCTAAGGCATTATTTGCTACCTGACGGCTAACTGCGGAAAAACTACGCAACCATCCAGTTTTTTTTACCCGTCCCATCATCACTACATCCCAAACTGTCGCTGGGTAAGTCCAATCAATTTGGCTACGCTGTGGTACATAAGCAACTTTCTCTAGTTGCTGCATCAATGGTTTATTTTCGTATAAAGCATTACCACTACTTTTAGCAACCAAGCCCAACATCGCCTTCATTAAGGTACTTTTACCAGCACCATTCGGGCCAAAAATACCTGTGAGTTTACCTGGTTCAATGATGCAATTAACGTCTCGCAATGCTTCTTGCGTGCGGTAGTGTACCCCTAAATGGGAGATGTAAATTCCCTCTGTAGATTTCATTTCATGGTTTTGTATAACTTGTGCAGGACTTCCCCAGATTTCTCTCGGTGCTAAACTGAATTTTTTGTAAAAAGAGACACTTTTCATAACTGTGCTTTCATATTTTATTTCTTGAGCTTACTATAAAAATGAGAGAAATATGAAAAAATCTATAGAGAGAAGTAATGTTGTAGATAAATGAAACTAATACTTAAGAGAGAGATGGGCATGGGGCATTGGGCATTGGGCATTGGGGTGATGAGGGAGATGAGGAAGAAACACCAAACACCCAATTACCCATTACCCATTACCCAACCCAAAAACATTCTTTCGCAGATATGCTTGGCAATACTTCTACCTTTAGCTTTATTCGGTTGTAGCCAGCCGAATGGAGGTAGTAATTCTCAAAGTGATGGGAAACCGCAAGTTGTAGCGACTAGCACTATCATTGCTGATTTAACTGAAGAGATTGGCGGCGATGAAATTCAGGTTAGAGGAATTCTCAAGCCTGGTACAGATCCTCACGTTTATGAACCAGTACCAGCAGATAGCCGGGTGATGGAAAAAGCGAATTTGATTTTGTATAACGGTTACAACCTAGAACCCGGACTAATTAAGTTAATGAATGCTGCTGGTGGAGGTGTGAAGCGGTTAGCGGTGGGAGAAGTTGTTAAACCGTTGCAGTTAGATAAAGGTAAAGGCGAAACCGTTCCCGATCCTCATGTGTGGGGTAGTGCAAAAAATGCGATCGCAATGGTAAATGCAATTCGCGATGGTTTAATTGAGTTATCGCCCGAAGATAAAGCAGAATTTACTGAGAATGCAACGCAACTTACCAATGAATTAAAGCAGTTGCATAGTTGGATTAATCAGCAAATCCAAACCATTCCTGCAGATAAGCGCAAACTTGTTACTACCCATGATGCTTTTCAATATTATGGACAAGCTTATAAAATTGCGATCGCAGGTACACTAATCGGTATCAGTACAGAAGAACAACCCAGCGCTCAAACTGTACAACGATTGGTGGAATCAATTAAAAAAATCGGTGTTAATGCCATTTTTGCAGAAACAACAATTAATCCTGCTTTAATTAAGACGGTAGCCGAAGAAGCTAAAGTCAACCTCGCCCCACGTCAACTTTACTCCGACTCAATTGGTGCAAAGGGGAGTGAAGGCGATACATATATCAAAATGATGACAGCCAACACTCGCACGATTGTCGAAGCCCTAGGCGGTAAATATACGCCTTTTCAACCTAAAAAATAAATTCAGCAGTTTGTGAGAAATGTTGCATTCTCAACAATAACACACCATACTTCTGAGAAAAAAATTAATATTAACTATTTCTCAAGCAAGAAGTTTTTCATAAATATTGCCATGAATATATAACTTAAGACATCTGTCTTTAATTAATATTCTCAAACTCTCTCTAGAGAAAGAACTCTTGCGGCCTTTTATTCTTTAAATTGATGTTAGTAAATGAATAGTTTTAAATCACCGCAATAGTTATGACTAATGAATCAAACGAGCAAATTAGACAACCTGTAAGTGAAGATTGGCATTCTCAAGATGAGCCAAATGTCAAAGAAAGAAACTTAACAGCCAATCCTGGAGATAGAATTGCTGACGAACCACAGTCAGTAGAACAGAAGGCTAAACAAGTTGCTGTAGATTCGCCAGACATTACAGGTGACCACATTACAGTTCCTACATACTTTGTTGTTGATGAACCAAATGGTGAGAAGAAAGCACTTCACCATGTTAAAGACGCTGAAGAAATTTCTGATGTAATTCGTCAAGCACGAGTTGACGAAAACGGCAATCGCATTTGGTGGTAGTAATTCAATAGCTTTTTCCACTAAATGAAGTGGATAGTTAGGGGCGCACAACTGCGCCCCTAAAGAATGTTTATTCTTGGGAATATTAATACAAATTCAAATAATTTTTATCAATATATTCTAGAGGAAAAGGCAATGCCTTGCCCCTACAATCTGTCACATTCTTTTTTAAAATTGGTATTACCTTGGAGTTGTGGCGGGACACAGCAACATCTTTCTATGCCCTATACCCTTTTCCCTATGCCCAAAAACTCCATCCCCTTGTGGATGGAGTTTTTCAATTTGTTAATTCTTGAATTACTTTGAGAAACTCGTGCAAAACGGGTGAGGTATCTTCTTGTCGCCACAGAACTACAATCTCTCTGGTGAGATTTGCGCCTTGGATGGGTTTATAAACAACACCTTGGCGCTGAAGATTTTGGACATTGCTGGGTAAAAGTGCTACTCCCACCCCACCTGCAACTAAGCTGAGAACTGTAATCATCCAGGTGGCTTCTTGAACGACATTGGGGAAAAAACCTGCTTGTTCACAAAGGTGAATAATCTCAGTATAGGAAGGAACTAATTCTGTAGAAGGTAACACAAAAGGTTCATTTGCCAAGTCTTGCAGAGGGATTTCTGGCTGAGAAGCGAAAGGATGTGTTTTTGGTAATGCAATCACCAAAGACTCACGCCCAATTGGTAGATAACACAACTCAGTATTCTGTTGATAGGAATTGAGTAAGCGATCAAAAGCGATATCCAGACGGCGATTTTGTAGTTCTTGAATTTGCTGTGCTGCTGTGAGTTCCCGTAATACTAGCTTGACATAGGGAAAGCGATCGCGGAATATTCGCAGCATATCAGGAAGCAGGCTATTGGCAATAGAACTATTTGTACCTACTACCAATTCGCCAATTTCACCACGACTGGCGCGTTGTGTTTGAATAATTGCATGTTCAACTTGAGTTAAAACTAACCTGGCTTCAGCTAAAAATACTTGTCCTGCAGATGTGAGTTGCAGGGGACGTTTTTTGCGATCGAAGAGTTTTACGCCAATTTCTGCTTCTAGGGCGCTAATCTGTTGACTGAGGGGAGGTTGTGCAATATGTAAACGTTGCGCTGCATAGCTAAAGTTCTTTTCTTCAGCGACAGCAATAAAGTACCGTAAATGTCGAAGTTCCATTGCTTGCCAGAACTACTATATTTTTAAAATATACTTGAGTTGTTAAAAAAGTATCCCAAATATAGTTGCTTTCGCTTATAGTCACAAACAGGGGCTATTGTGCAAAATTGAGATCAGGCTATCAGGGTAATCGCTATAAATATGAGTCAAATCAAACGTGTTGTGATTGTTGGTGGAACGCACGGAAATGAACTTACGGGAATTTATTTAGTGAAAAAATTTGAGCGATCGCCTGATTTGATTCAGCGCTCAAGTTTTGAAACCCTGACACTAATTGCTAATCCTAAAGCCTATGCAATTGGCAGACGTTATACTGACACTGACCTCAATCGCTGTTTTCTCCCGCGAGATTTAGAAAATCCTCATTTGTCTAGTTATGAAGCCCAACGCGCTAAGGTAATTTATCAAACCTTTGGTTTTGCAGGTAGCCAGCAAGCAGATTTTGTCATCGATTTACACAGTTCTACTGCCAATATGGGACTGTCTATTATTTTAGGTAATGAGAATCTATTAAATATTCAATTAGCCGCTTATCTTGCATCAATAAATCCCAAAGTTAGAGTCCTTTATTCCACAACCAAAAATCAAGAAAGGTCTCATCTCGATTCAATTTGTCAATTTGGCTGTACCCTGGAAGTTGGCGCAGTTGCTCAAGGTGTTTTGGATGCTGCTTTATTTGAGGAAACTGAAGCAATTATTCATGCAATTTTAGATTATTTAGCAGATCACAATCAAGCAAAAGCTCCTCTAATAAATGACACCCTCACCGCTTATCACAACCTCGGAACAATAGACTATCCCCGCAATGAATTGGGCGAAATTCAGGCAATGATTCATCCACGATTGCAATTTAGAGATTATCAACCACTGCATCCTGGCGAGCCGATTTTTTTAACATTTGATGGTCAAGAAATTCCTTATGAAGGCGACTCAATTGTCTATCCAGTTTTTATTAATGAGGCAGCTTATTACGAAAAGGGGATTGCAATGTGTATTACTGAGAAAAGGGAATTAGAAATAAAAATAGGACTTAAGAGTCAAGAGTCAATGGTCAATAGGAATGACCAATGACTAATGACTAATGACAGCCCTTCCCAACTATCTTGAATTGCACCGCCCTAATTACTATTTTTTAGGTATCGCTTGATGAATTGGCAGTTCTATCACAAATTCTGAGCCTTTACCTGGTTCAGATTGACAATATATCTTGCCATTGTGTTTATCTGTGACAATTTGATAGCTAATAGAAAGCCCTAAGCCTGTGCCTTTACCAACAGCCTTCGTAGTAAAAAATGGATCGAACAGCCGAGAAAGTACCTGTTGATCGATGCCAAGACCATTGTCAGTAATGCGAATGGCAACCCAGTCTTTATTCAGTAACGAGGTAGAAATTTTGATTTCGCTGGGGTTAGCGGCGATCGCTTCCGGATTAGCCTGGACATTTCGCTCTTCTAAGGCATCAATGGCATTAGATAGCAAATTCATAAATACTTGATTTAATTGACCGGGATAGCATTCGATGAGTGGTAACTGATCGTAGTCTTTAGTAACAAGAATAATCGGGTTACCGGCTGAAGACTTCAATCGGTTTTGCAAAATCATCAGTGTACTATCAATACCCTCATGAATATTTGCGGACTTAAAGTCAGCTTCATCCAAGCGCGAGAAATTACGTAAAGATGTGACAATTTCCCGAATGCGATTAGTACCTACCTGCATGGATTGAAATAATTTCGGTAAATCCTCGAATAAAAACTCAATCTCGGCTTTGTGCCAAAATTCTTGAATCTCCTGGGCAGCGTAGGGATGATGTTCTCGATAAAGCTCCACACAGCGCAGCAATTCTTGGGTATATTGGTGAGCGTGTTCTAAGTTACCATGAATAAAATTAATTGGGTTATTAATCTCATGAGCAACTCCGGCTACTAATTGCCCTAAGCTAGCCATTTTTTCGGCATGGATAATTTGCATTTGGGCAGTACGTAACTCATTGAGAGCCTGAGCGAGTTGATTTGCTTCTTCACGGGTTTGACCCAGCAAACTCGATTGCTGGAACAAGTTGGCTTGACGCAGCGCTACACTTATTTGTGCTGCTACTTGAGTCACAAATTTTAATTCCGCTTCTTCCCAATCACGTGCATTGGTGCATTGATGAATGTACAACAAGCCCCACAGATCATCCCCTTCCATCAGTGGCACAACAATCTGTGCTTTGACTTGAAATCGCTCAACTATATCAAAATATGGAATTTTGAAGCCTGCACGGTTGACATCAGAGATGACTTGCACTTTCCCTTGCTGATATTGCGCTGCATACTGATCGCTGAAACTATAATCTTGCGCCTTGACAGCTAAAGCAGCATCAAAATCAGGTAACACGTCTTCAGCGATAAATTCCCCACTGCAAAAATTGACATCAGGGTCAAAGCGAAAGACACCAACGCGATCTGCAATTAGCGATCGCCTGACTTCTTGGACTGTGGTTTTAAAGATGGTCTCTAAATCGAGTGATTCCCGAATTTTCACCACCAAATCAAATAAAATTCGTCGCTGTTCTGCCGATTTGTGCATTTCATCGGCACGAGTTTGAACTTGAACGATCATTTGTGAATTTTGTAAGGCTACTCCCATTTGGCTAGCAACCTGTCCCAAAAATTCCACTTCTACGTTATCCCAGCTACGGGGTGCAGAATGTTGATAAGCAGCCAGCAAGCCCCACAGATTGCGCCCTACAAAAATAGGAGTCAATACATAAGCGCGAATTTTAAACTGCTCTAAAATATCGAGGTGACAGCGTGAATGTCCGGCTTGGTAAATGTCGTTAACAGCAAAATTTTCGTTGTTGCGATAGCGTCCGCCTTTGGTTTCTTGCAGGTGAGTATCTTCCCAAACTAAATTTTTGCCAAAGGGAGTAATACTGTCCCAATGTGCTTCCGCAATGCCAAAATGACCAACAAATTCGCCACTCCAGTCAGCATTAAAGCGATAAACACCGACTCGCTCAACTTTTAGGAGTTTACATACTTCCTGACAGGTGGTTCTGAGGATTAAATCAATATCTAAAGAGGAGCGAATTTTGCCGACTACTTCAGTTAACGCCCGTTGACGTGCGATCGCATCTTGAAACGCCGCCGTCTGTTGTTTTGATTGAATCAAATTCTCGGCTTGCTGGATTGCTACTCCTAATTGTGCCCCTACCTGCCCGAGGAATTCCACTTCGTAATCTACCCATTGACGCGGCGCAGAGTGTTGATAGGCTGCTATCAGTCCCCAAAGTTTTGAACCTAGGAAAATCGGTGCTAAAGCATAGGCGCGAATCTTAAATTGTTCGAGAATATCGATGTGACAGCGTGAATGTCCAGCTTGGTAAATATCGTTAACGGCAAAACTTTCGTTATTACGGTAGCGTCCACCTTTGGTTTCTTGCAGGTGAGTATCTTCCCAAACGAGATTTCTGCCAAAAGCATTAATTCTATTCCACTGGGATTCTACCATCCCAAATTGGCTGACAAATTCACCACTCCAATCTGGATTAAAGCGATAAATTGCTGCCCGTTCTAACTTCAAAAGTTTGCATAATTCCTGACAAGTAGTATCTAAAATTATTTCGATATCCAGAGAAGAGCGAATATTGCCTACCACTTCTATTAATGCTCGTTGACGCGCGATCGCATCTTGCAGTTCGGCGGTGCGTTGTTTGGTTTCTGAGAGAATTTCTGCCTGCTGCATTGCTACACCAAAATAGGTGCCAGCTTGGGCAAGAAATTCTACTTCGCTAGAATGCCACTTTCGGGGCCCAGAGTGCTGATAAGCCGCCAACAATCCCCACAGCTTTATACCTACAAACATCGGGGCGATCGCATAGGCGCGAATTTGAAATTGTTCTAAGACATCAATATGACAACGAGAGTGTCCTGCTTCGTAAACGTCATCCACAGCAAACGGCTCATTTTTTCGATATCGCCCCCCCTGAGTTTCTTGTAAATGAGAATCTCCCCAAACCAAATCTTGTCCAAAAGCATCCAGTGTATTCCAGGGTGATTCTGCAAAGCCTAAACGATTAATGAAACTACCACTCCAGTCAGGGTTAAAACGATAGATTGCCACTCGTTCAATCTTCAATTGCCGACAAATATCTTGACAAGAACTCGAACACAGAGATTCTAAATTTACTGATGCCCGACTCTTGGTAAGAATTCTTGCTAAGATTTTTTGATACTGAACAGCAAGCTGTAGCTGGTGCTGGCATTCTTGCAAATGCTTAAGCGCTTCATGGTCGGTTGAGGTCATAGATTTTAGGGAAAATGAAATTCTTAGTTTCATTGTTCCCTTGGGTAAATCAAATATTAAATAAATTGGAATTTTTTTGTTAGCTATTGACAAAAGTCCATTCCAATATTTTTATCGGCGCTTCCTGAAGTGCTTGGGACAGTTCGGCGCTACTTTTGAACTTCAACTGTGATAAGTCGCAGGCTTCAATATTGACTGTAAATTTCTCATCTTCAAAAGGCCAGGGATTGACACTCACCAAATTATCGCTGCGTTGCATAATGTCATAACGCTGATCTTCAGGCCCCTTGCTAATTTCTAACCAACGTTCATCAGCCGGAAGTTCTTGCTGACAGAGAATTAAAGATAAGCGATCGCACCATTGCATAAATGCATAAGCAGCATCTACTTCTTGTTTGTCAATTCCTAATTCCTTACGCCAAAGTTCCTGGTTTTGCAATTGCTCATCGAGAAATTTATCGAGTTCAGGAGACTCACCACGTTTTGCTCCATGTAACCGACTCATATGCTTAGAAATTAATAAAGCTACCCACCTTCCCCGATAGCGGGCATTTTTGACAAGATTAGCAATTTTTTTGACATCAGTTTCTGTACTGAGAGTAAAGTCTAGTGGCGCACCACTTTCTGTCAAAATATCCTCTTCCCACTCTTTTTCTAAATCATCATGATGGGAAATTGCCGCTAGGGTTTCATATAATCTTACAGGAGCATTTTTGCGTCGCCATTGTCCTGCTAATTGCGCTGCTAATAAAGCATGAGCGCGATGATAAATAACTTCCCAACCATTTTGTGTAGCATTAACAATCACTAGTCAATTCTCCATATGATTAATTGTAAATTCTCCGGAAAAATGAGCCAGCGAATCTACTTCTAACTGGCTCATATAATGCTCATCCCTCAGTTAATTAGGAATGCTTTTGCAGTGGATCGGCAATATATTTGAATGTTGGCTCAGAATTCCAAGGGCCACGCTCATCTTGATTACCATTTGTCGATAGGTTGTAGTAAAGAGCAACAGTTTCATCTGGTTGAATATTCCCAAATAAGGGATCTGTCAATTTACCCAGAGAATCTAACGCTTTCATAAACATTTGCGTATGGGAAATTTCTCTGGTTAATAGATGTACTAAAGTTTGCTTAGTACCATCATCTGTTGCTAGCTTAATCAACTCTTCGTAAGTCTGACGTGCTCCAGCTTCAGCAGCAATATTAGCTCGCAAATCACGCACCACGTCTCCACCTTCATTGATGTAATTTGCAGTCCAAGCGCTACCTTGACTATCTAAAAAGTGCGGGCCAATCCCCCGAATTGCAAACAGAGTACTTTTATAAGCCTCAGTTTGATCGGTATTTTTGGTGTGAGCTTCGATGAGTTTACCTACCATTTCTAAATGGCTAAACTCTTCTATAGCAATATCTTGGAGCATATCTTTAATGCCAGCATTTTCGACATGAAAAGATTGCACCCAGTATTGTAGTGCAGCTGTAAGTTCTCCTGTTGCTCCACCAAACTGTTCTAGAAGTAATTGAGCAAACCTAGGATTAGAATCACTAACGTTTACTACATGAATCGGTTCTTTTTTATGAAAAAACATTTTTCCCTGCTTCCTGAAACAATGATTTGGTCAATGGATTGATTTAGAATTATTACCAGCTACCACTGATACAAATTCCTACAAGAACGCCACAGACTCACACCTTCAAATCTAGATTCCGTCTTAATTTCGCAACGAATTTGGATTATGGCTCAGACTAGTAAATCAAGAGAATACCTGAGGATTTTAATTAAACTCTACTGCTTCTGCTCAACAGTCCCCATAAATAAATAGCAATAATTGCACCAATTACAGCTATAAATAGACCTGTAAGACTGAAACCAGTACCAGCAGCGGTCAGTTGTAGAGTTCCTGTTTGTAAAAGTGTGTAAAGACTACCACCAATGAAAGCGCCGACAATACCTAATACCATTGTCGAAAGAATTCCGCCACCCTGATAACCTGGATAAATTGCTTTTGCGATCGCACCAGCTAGAAGTCCTAATATTACCCAAGCAATAATATTCATGATTTCCTCACAAACGTCATCTGGTTTAAATTCAATTTATCCAGAAAAATTCAAAATTGTTTCTACCACTTGAAGGAAAAGCTACAGCCAAAAGATAGATATAAATTGATATATTTTTGCAATCATTCATGAGTTTATGTATACTAATTTTCTCGGAAATCCAAATATCATTTTTCATAATTACATCTACTCTAATTAAAGCGTTATATCAAAATATTCATATTCAAAAAATCAGATACGATTATATTTATATCTTTAGAGATAAGCTATATATCTATCTTTATATAGATGCTTTAAATAAGAGATGATTTATTACGAAATAACTATCCTAGCGCCTAACGCACCATCCACGCGACGGTGCGTTACGGCTAAATTTCATTGTCTCTTTGTCCCAAATTCTTTCATAGCCGTAACACACCCTTGTATATTGAATTTTGCGGAAAGTTGCGTGCGGGGGGAACCCCCGTTCTTGCAAACTTTCCTTGGCGTAGCCTCTCCCTTTGTGAGAAGACGAATTTTGAATTGCTCCTACTCATTCATTTCTTTCATCGTAGCTAGTGCTGAAGGCGATAAGCGGCTGAGATAGCGGAATATCCAGTATTTAAATATAGTATCCAAAATCACTGGAAATGTAGCAATAAATAAATATATTGCACTTTCATTGGCTGGTAATCCTAAATGTTCTGCAAAGCCTTCTAGGAGAACTTCCCAGCCATGTGGTGAGTGAAATCCGACAAATATATCGGTAAACAAAATAATTAAAAAAGCCTTAGCACTATCACTAAGTCCATAAACAATATCGTCTATAAAAGACTTAACAATGGCAATTTCTCTTTTGCTTGTAGCGACTACAATCGCAAAAGCAACTAGTGAGATTAAATCAGCAAATACATTACTGATAGCGCTATTACTTTCATGGTTAAATTCCTCTGCTATTTCAATAGCTTTTTCTTGAATTTTTTCTCTGATTCCTTCAGGCGAAAGTGCAGGTGCTTCCTGTAATAAACTCTCAAACTTAAGTTTACTTTCAAAACTCTTTAATTCATTTAAAGCTTTCTCCTCCATTTCAGAGTTGAGAAAAATCTCTGTTGTGCGTTCTCCTCTAGCTCTTTCAACTAGAGGATTTATGAATAGCTGTTTTGAGAAATGCTGGGTTAATAGGGGCACAAGAATTAAAATCAGAAAAAATCTCAGTGCAGTTCTAGTCCTATTTCTAGAACGCTGATAATTTTTCACAAATTCTGCTTCTGCTTGTGGTGATAAATCAGTTTTTATTCTGTTAATTGTTCTGCCTAAAGACCTGGGCAATATTCCTGTTTTTTGGTTTAAGTTAGGAACTTGATTAACTCTATTATTAGATGGTTTGACTGCTTGAGGCGCTATATTATTATCAATAGTTAGTGGTTCAGAACTTTTGACAACATCACTATTATTAATTTGTTCAGTTCTAGGAGTATACTTAGCTATGACATCATCAATAAATTGCAGCTTTTCTAAGATTGTACTATTAGCCATCTCCAACATTGAACGGCTGACGCGAAACTCTGCTAATTTTATATTGATAATAGTTAAATTTTTATTTAAGTACCCTTCCCAATAAGACATTACATTTGCGGTGTAATTTCCTGACGAAGCAGAAATCTTTTGACCGCCAAAATGCTCAATTTCAATATTTCTAATTATCTGAGCAGCTTCGTAAGCTTCTAAAAGTGCCCTTTCTGGTGTCGAGACAAACCATTGCTTTACTGTTAGGATATAGTCTCTAATTTTTTGGCGTAATAAACCTGCATTTTTGGTAATGAATGAGGATTTCATTGCAGACATTTTCTATATATTGAGTCAAGGTACTAAGATTAGCTACCAACTATATTAATAAATAATGGCGGTAAAATGTTGCTAGTAGCTTTTGGCAGATTAGATAAACTATTTGTTATGAGTTTACACCTGTTAGCCTTTGTCTGAAGATAGATAATTGATTCTTATTGCCAGCATTAACAATAGCTGATTTTATAATATAGCAATCCAGTTTGATGAGTGAAAATACTTGCATTGAGAAAGAACGAAGAATAGACATATAAGGATATAAACTGTACCTAGCTTTACAAAAATCATATATGGTTTCAGCAGTATTTGCCAAAATATAATGCTACCTTTCTAAGTAGTTAGAATTTTCCTCATATTCTCCACTTAACATCAATAGCCCTATCTTAAGATAGATGCTTAGAACTAATTTATTTGCATTTATGACTTAGAAATCAATAGCGCCTGAGTTTTTCGTGAGCTTTTACACCTATTAAATTTGTATTACAATCTTATGTCTATTCTGTGTGAATACTGTGTCAATACTGTGACATAGCTGCATTCAGCGTCAGTAAAGCTAATACTAATACGTAAGATTTGCTAATTTAAAATATCCTGTATCATCAAGTTTGAGATGCTTACAAAAATAAGATTAATTGTCAAGTAGATTTAATAAAATTGTATATTTAAGAGATTAATATTGGCATCTTTTACATAATATTGCAATTACATAATAGCTATCATCATAATTTAGTATTATCTTTTCCATAGTTATTATGTAACCATTGCAAAATGCTATTATTCATTTAATTGCATATACCCACACAGCAAATTTGATTACCGAAATAGGGGATTTTTTGTTAATTTTGATTAACAACTATTTACCAAAATGCTGGTATTGCTTGAATCAATAAACAAGCTAATTGTTGTTTGATTAAGCAATATTAAGTTAGCACTTCTCTGCAAAATGTCAATGTTAAGACATGATTTCTGGTTGTAAAATAATTACACAGATTAGTTTTATTTTCTCTGGCAGCTAAAATTATCCAACGCTTTTGGTAACAATAATGAAGTGAATTATGTTGCGTAATTTAACCTTATGGTAGTGGTTAAAATACAAAATTTTTCGCTAATAAACTAAGTGTTCCCATTAAATTACTGAAAACCGAAAATCATGGATGTTCAAGAACTTCTAGCTAGGTATGCAGCAGGAGAAAGAAGCTTCCACGGCATAGAATTGCCAGAAGCAGATCTGCGGGGAGCTAATTTAGGTGGAGTAGACTTTGGCAGAGTTAACCTCAGCGGCGCTAACCTCACAGGTGCATCTTTGAGTGGAGCTAATTTAAGCCAGGCAAATCTTAGAGGAGCAAAACTACATAGAGCAAATTTATCAGAAGTTATTCTCAGTGGCGCTGATTTACGCCAAGCAGCACTGACAACTGCAAATTTAAATGAATCAGATCTCAGTGGCGCGTCTCTCAATGATGCAGACTTGTGTGATGCTAATTTGCACATGGCATCACTGAGTGCAGCTAACTTACAAGGTGCTAATTTGAGTGGAGCGAAAATGGGTGGAGTGAGGATGTGGAAAGCAGATTTGCAATGGGCGGATTTAACAGGAGCCGATTTAAGTGAAGCAAATTTGAGTGAAGCAAACCTAACCGGAGCTAATCTCTATGCTACAGACATGAGCGAAACATTTTTGACAGGAACTATCATGCCTGATGGTTTCATTCATTTATAAAAATGCCAACTTCATATTTTGTCACAATAGATATGAGCGATCGCTGTTTGGTATGAGTGACAAAAGCGCGATCGCGTCCTCATTATAATAGTAGTAATTTCTACGGGGTTCCTATGAGCCAAACCATTGATGAACGCGTACATTGGACAAGCGCGGACTTAGAGTTATTGCCAGATAACGGTAATCGCTACGAAATTATCGATGGAGAATTATTTGTGACCAGGGCACCGCATTGGGGACATCAAAAAGCCACTGCAAATATTTGTGCAGAATTAAGAACTTGGTCAATCTCCACTGGGCTTGGTGAGGCTGTCCCTACTCCAGGGATTATTTTCACCGATGCAGATAATGTAATTCCTGATGTGGTTTGGATCAGCAAAGAACGCCTAGCGATTTTACTTGATAGTCAAGGACATTTAACAGGCGCACCAGAATTAGTTGTAGAAGTTCTTTCTTCTGGAACAGAGAACGAACGAAGAGACCGCGAAGTAAAACTAAAATTATATGCTTCTAGAGGAGTGCAAGAATATTGGATTTTGAATTGGCAATTACAACAGGTTGAGGTGTATCGCCGAGAAAAAGCTGTTCTCAAATTAGTAGCAACATTACTGACAACAGACGAACTGTCTTCACCTCTGCTGCCAAATTTTGTTTGTCCTGTAGCACGACTATTCGTGTAGTACTTTGGGACTGGGAAAAGGCAGGGGGCAGGGGGCAGGGAGACAAGGGGAAAAATTCCCATTACCAATTACCAATTACCAAATGACAACTGACAAATAACAAATGACAAACAGGCACTCAAAATTACACAGTCGCTAGCAAGATATGTCAAAATTCTGAAATCATTAGACTGCTGTAATTTGAATTATGAATTTGAGCCTGTGCATGATCGTCAAAAATGAAGCAGCAACACTGCCTAAATGCCTCAGCAGTGTGAAAAATGTCGTCGATGAAATTGTAGTTTTAGATACAGGTTCTAGCGATCGCACTCCAGAAATTGCTAAGGCACATGGTGCAAAAGTACATCATTTTCAATGGAACAATAACTTCAGCATTGCCCGCAATGAAGCCTTAAAATATGTCACAGGCGATTGGATTTTAGTGTTAGATGCAGATGAGACACTAACGCCAGAAATTGCACCGCAAATTCACTCAGCAATTCAAAGTGAAGAATACTTATTAATCAACCTGGTGCGAAATGAAGTTGGCGCAGAACAATCTCCTTATTCGTTAGTTTCTAGACTATTTCGTAAACATCCAGATATTCAGTTTTCCCGTCCATATCATGCGCTAGTTGATGATAGTGTATCAGAAATTATCAAGAAAGAACCGCACTGGCAGATTGGCTATTTACAAGGAGTAGCAATTTTACATAAGGGATATCAAAAAACTGCGATCGCTCAAGGTAATAAACACGCCAAAGCTCAAGCAGCAATGGAAGAATTTTTCAAAGCTCATCCTGATGACCCCTACGTTTGTAGTAAATTGGGAGCTTTATATGTAGAAACTGGGAAAATTAAAGAAGGTATAGAACTGCTAACAAGAGGCGTGAGGGCGAGTGAAGAAAACTACGAAATTTTATACGAACTCCATTATCATTTAGGCATTGCTTACAATCGCTTACAAAATCCTCAACAAGCTAGCGCCCATTATCAAGCTGCAATCAAATTACCAATTTACCCAATTTTAAAATTGGGAGCATATAACAATCTGGGTAACTTACTCAAAGCAGCAGGAGATTTAAAAAATGCCAGAAAAGCTTACGAAACAACCTTAAAAATTGACCCGAATTTTGCTAGCGGACATTACAACTTAGGAATGACATTTAAAGCTTTAGGCTTATTTACAGATGCGATCGCCTGTTACCAAAAAGCCATCAAGTTAAACCCCAGCTATGCCGAAGCATATCAAAATTTAGGAGTAGTGCAGCTCAAAGTCGGTAATGTCCAAGCTAGCGTCACAGCATTTAAAAATGCGATCGCCCTACACCAACAGCATAACCCCGAAGAAGCCAAGAGACTCCGCCAGGGTTTGCAAGAGATGGGGTTGATTTAGTGCTGAGTGCTGAGTGCTGAGTTGGAGGGGATGAGGGGGATGAGGGAGATGAGGATAAGAGAGCAGGGTAGAAATTTCAAATGTTTATTCCCCATTACCAATTACCAATTACCCATTACCCAATCCCCAATCCCCAGTCCCCAGTCCCCATTCCTAAATCCGACTCCGTACAAATTTTTCCAATCTGTCCATTCCCTTTTCAATGGTTGCCATGTCGGTGGCGTATGAAAGGCGAATGTTTTTATCAGCACCAAAGGCAATACCGGGAATTACTGCTACTTGATGTTCTTCAATCAGCGCATCGCAGAATTCTAGGGATTTTAGACCAGTTTTGCTGATGTCGGGGAAAAGATAAAAAGCACCGTCAGGTTTGGGACAACTCAATCCGGGAATAGCGTTGAGTCTGTCTAACATTACCTGTCGCCGTTTGGCGAAGGCTTGGCGCATTTCTTCTACGCAGTCTTGGGAACTTTCTAAAGCTGCGATCGCACCATATTGAGCAAAGGTACAAACGTTAGATGTACTATGCCCTTGGATGGTGCTTGCGGCTTTGATGATTTCCACAGGCCCCGCTAAATAGCCAAGTCGCCACCCTGTCATGGAGTAAGCTTTGGCAAAGCCGTTGCTGATCAAGGTACGGGCAAAAATTTCCTTCCCTAAAGAACCAATGCTGATATGTTCTGCACCGTCGTAGAGAATTTTTTCGTAAATCTCGTCAGAAACCACAAAGATATCTGCATCAACTACTACTTCCGCCAGCGCTTTAATTTCTGCTGGCGTGTACACCATCCCAGTGGGGTTAGATGGTGAGTTGAGGACAAATAGCTTCGTTTTGGGCGTAATCGCCTTGCGGAGTTGTTCCGGCGTAATTTTATAACCCGTCGAAGCATCTGTGGTCACAATAACCGGAACTCCACCTACCAAAGTTACCATTTCGGGATAACTTAGCCAGTAGGGGGCCGGGATAATAACTTCATCACCCGGATCGATTAAAGCCACAATCAAATTGTAGAGAGAATGCTTACCGCCATTGGTGACGATGACATTTTCTGCTTTATAATCTAGACCATTATCAGCTTTCAGCTTACGGGCGATCGCTTCCCTTAACTTTGGTTCTCCAGCGGCTGGGCCATATTTGGTCTTGCCTTCATCCAAAGCCTTTGCTGCTGCTGCTTTGATATGGGCTGGAGTGTCAAAATCTGGTTCTCCAGCGCTAAAACTACAAACGTCCACACCCTCTGCTTTCATTGCCTTAGCTTTAGCTGCGATCGCTAAGGTTAAAGAGGGTGTTACCTGACTTACTCTTGCTGCCAGCTTCATTCTTAATTTATTTGGCGAATCTCTAACCTATTTAACAATATCCCACAATCTTGAGCGAGAATTGACTTTTTAGAATTCCTTAGCTCGTCTATTTCACAAATTATTGCATTTGGGAATTTTGTTGAGAGTATATGAGGTAAATATTTTTACTTAACTTGTAACTTTTTGAAGAGTTTGACTAGACATTGAAAATGCTGGAGCGCATAGCCTCACATAAATATCTCTTTTATCATCATCAAAAGCCCTTCTACCGTGCATAATTCTTGTATTATCAATCATTAAAATATCGCCTTTTTGCCAATAAACTTCCGTAGTTAATCTCTCAGCTATTTCATTAAGTTCAGACATAACTGTATCGGAGATATCTGAATCATCGGCAAATCTTAGCCGTTCGGGATATAAATGTTTACCAGGTAATAGGCTATTAATAAATACCTGATATTTGCCGCAGCTACTCGGTATAATCGCTGGACGAATATACTCAGTAAATATGGAATTATCTTGGTAAATAGTTAAACGCATATCATTAAGTTCACATATTGCTGCTACTTGATTCACATCTTCAGTTTTGTATTGTTTCTGCCATTCTGCTTCAGATAGATGAGTAGTAAACTTGATATGATTTTTGCTCAATAAATCTTTAGTAGCGATACTAAGCTCATTATAGAATTGTCTGCCATCACATATTGTTGTTTCTCCCTTTGCTGATGCTGGATGAGCGCAGAAAAACCACAACATCAGTGGAATATTCTTTTGATAATACATCTCACCATGCAATTTAATCGCTGATTTAAAATTGTTAACGCTTAAAACTGTCTTGTCACCATTAATAATTCGGCGTTGAAACACTCCGCCAGCATAATCCATAAAATCAGTACTTAACGAGTTGCTAAATTCTTTAAAAATTTCTACATTATTTGCAAATCCTCTAAACAGCAATGCTCCATATTCTTTAAATAAACTAATAATTTCCTCCCGCGATAATTCCCAAATACTGTGATTGCCAACATTAATAATTTGTTGACCCATGCTGTTTGAGATTGGTTGCATTTTGATGTTCATAATAATTAATCAAAATTGAGTAACTTATTCTTGATTTTCTCTAACAACTATGCTTTTGACAGAATTGGTTTGCTCAAAGTTAACTAGCTTATTGCACTTGCTGGTGAAGAAGTAAGGAGAATTCATATAAATTAAAGTTAGCGAAATTAACTCTAATTTAAGGTTTGTAGTAGTTAATTACATCTGAAATTTATCAGTTAAGATGTGAGCTATTCATAGGACACCCGTGTTAATATTGGTGCCCTCAAACCGAAGCAGATGAGGATAAATAAAGTGAAAAATCAAGTCTTGAAGCTAGCTACAGGTTTAGCACTTATGTGTACTACGGTAGCTATCAACACTGGTATAGCTGATCAAATAGCCTTAGCTAAATCTAAAAATCCGACAAAGTGTAATTTATTTGCCTACGTTGATGTCTCAGATGGGCAAACATTAAACGTGCGGAGTGGAACCAGCACCAACAATAAAATTTTAGGACAAGTGCCTGTTAATGAAACTGTTCAGGTTGTGGCTGTATTAGGAAATTGGGCCAAGATTACCAATACTAGTAGCGGTTTTAAAGGAACTGGTTGGGTATCTTTGCCCAAGTTAGGCTTATCAACCAGAGGTTACGGTACTAAAGGCGTGAAGCTTTACGCCAAAACTAGTGCCAAAAGTAAAGTCATAGTTAGAGTTCCCCCTAACACCAGCGTCAAATTATTAGGCTGTCAGGGAGGCTGGGCGCTGGTGCAATATAAAGGTGTTAACGGTTGGTTGGTAAGAGAAGACCAATGTGGTGCAGCTTTGACCAGTTGTTCTTAATATTTACTGCAAATCAGATTCTCGGCTGATGCAAAAAGTCGGGAATCTTGGCTAACCTGCCAAATTTATAAATTGATTGGCATTTGTACAACGACACAACCCAATACAGTTCAATCAAAAAAATAAATTGACAACAAAAACAATAATTTTGGAGGGGGTTTGGGGGACGCAACCGTCACCCAATCGGGGGTTTGGGGGATTCTCCCCCAATTGAGCTAGCTGTTTCCACAACTGACAAATTCATCAAACTGTATTGTGGCGTAACCCTACCATCAGCGACTAGTCGGGCTAATCCAAAATCCAAAATTGCTTGACTACTCAAAAAGTCATAGAAGAAAAAAATATAAAAATTTTTAGATGCCAATAATTAGCTATTAAACCAATAAAAAATCATCATAAATATCAAGCTTTTGGCAAATCTTAATTAGAAAGAATCTCAATAAAATTATTTAAAAAATTTAGTCTATAGAGAGATGTATTTCTTACTGAGTAATAGTTTGATACTTATTACTTGTGTTTTAAGTTTTAATGATAAAACGTAGAATCTCATGTAAAAATTATTTATGACTTACGATAATCGCGCAGTGGTGCGAAAGGTTTTAATTATTACCCTACTGTTAAACCTGTTTGTGATGGCATTAAAAGCAGTAGTGGGTTACTCTACAGGTTCTTTAAGCTTATTAGCTGATGCTTTACATAGTGTTACTGATAGCGCCAACAATGTTTTAGGTTTGGTGACTAGTAAATTTTCTTCTCCAAAACCCGATCGCGAACATCCCTATGGACACCAAAAATTTGAAGCTGTCGGTGCTTTGGGAATTTCTGCTTTTTTAGGAATTGCTTGTTTTGAAATTCTCCAAGGCGCAATCGAAAGAATTTTTAAAGGTGGTCAACCTGTAACCATCTCAGCAGCAGAATTATGGTTATTACTAATTGTGCTGGGTGTGAATATTTTTGTGACTTTCTACGAACGCAATGAAGGGAAGCGAGTAGGTAGTCCAATTTTAATTGCTGATGCTACACATACCATGAGTGATGTGTGGGTAACCATTACTGTGATTGGCGGTTTGATTGGCGTGTGGTTAGGTTACCAATGGCTAGATGTAGTCTTAGCTTTTCCCGTTGCTTTGTTAGTTTTTTGGAGTGGTTGGTCAGTTTTAAAAGATAATTTACCTTCTTTAGTCGATGAAATGGCGATCGCACCGGAAGCGATTCATGCGATCGCGCTTTCGGTTCCGGGTGTGATAAATTGTCATGACATCGCTTCTCGTGGGGTTCTCGGTCGTCAAGTCTTTATGGAAATGCATTTAATTGTCGATGCTACAGATGTAGAAACCGCCCACCGCATCACCGAAGAAGTAGAAAGGCGACTAGAAGAACGTTTCCGTCCAGTCAGGATTCTCATCCATGTCGAACCCCCAGCTTACCAGTCTGAGCAAATTACTTTTGAATCTGAAGTGAAGGGATGAATGTAGAGACAATTAACCGCCGATGAATTTCCCAAAACAAAGTCATGAGTTTGTAGTTATTTCAACTACAAACTCATGACTCTTGTACAGACGCGATTAATCGCGTCTCTCCAACTCAGCGTTGACTTATTCCCACTCGATGGTTCCAGGCGGCTTGGAGGTGATGTCATACACCACTCGGTTGACACCTTTCACTTCATTAACAATGCGGTTAGAAATTACTTCCAAAACATCGTAAGGAATCCGCGCCCAGTCTGCTGTCATTCCATCTTCGCTGGTGACAATCCGTAAGACGATGGGGTAAGCGTAGGTACGTTTATCGCCCATTACGCCGACGCTACGAATTGGTAGCAAGACTGCAAATGCTTGCCAAACTTGATTGTACAAACCACGTTGATTAATTTCTTGCCGCACAATTAAATCAGCATCGCGCAAGATATTTAATCTTTCGGCTGTCACTTCACCGAGAATCCGAATTGCTAAACCAGGGCCGGGGAAAGGTTGGCGTTGGACGATTTCTTCAGGTAAACCAATAGAACGCCCAACTTTGCGGACTTCATCTTTAAAAAGTTTCCGCAATGGTTCTACTAGTTTGAAGCGTAAATCTTTGGGTAATCCACCCACATTGTGATGACTCTTGATTTTGACGGCTACTCGTTCGCCAGTTTGGGGATCGACGTTGGTATCAGCCGATTCAATTACATCAGGATATAGAGTACCTTGAGCTAAATAATCAAAGTGACCTAGGCGTTTAGATGTTTCTTCAAATACGCGAATAAATTCATGACCGATGCGGCGACGCTTTTCTTCGGGATCGGTGACACCCTCCATCATGTTGAGGAAGCGATCGCGCGCGTTAACATACTCTACAGGAATATGAAATTGCTCTTGGAATAGCTTCACTAATCTTTCTGGCTCATACTTCCGCATAAAGCCTTGATCGATAAACACACAGGTGAGTTGATCGCCAATTGCTCTATGTAATAAGAAAGCTAAGGTAGAAGAATCAACCCCACCAGAAAGCGCTAACAGCACTCGCTTATCACCAACTCTGGCACGAATTTCGCGTACAGCTTCTTCTACAAACGCCGCTGTTGTCCAGGTAGGTTCGCAGTCGCAGATATGGTAAACAAAGTTGCGAATTAATGCCAACCCACCTAAAGAATGCACTACTTCTGGATGGAACTGTACACCATAGAGTTTTCTTTCGTGGTCAGCAATCGCCGCACAGGGAGTATTTTCTGTATGGGCTAACAATTCAAATCCAGGAGGCATTTTTGTGACTGAGTCGCCATGACTCATCCACATTGTGGTGCCTTCTTCAACGTTAGTTAGTAAATCTGTGGGATCATCTATATATAGTGATGCCTTGCCATACTCACCGCGATCAGCCTTTTCTACCAACCCACCTAGCTGGTTTACCATCAATTGCATTCCATAGCAGACTCCCAAAATGGGAACACCTAAATTCCAAATTTCTGGGTCACAATGGGGTGCGTGTTCTCCATAAACTGAACTTGGGCCACCAGAGAGAATAATTCCTTTGGGATTAAGTTGCCGTAACTGTTCAGCTGAAGTACGATAGGACAGGACTTCGGAGTATACTTGCGTCTCACGGATGCGACGGGCAATTAGCTCCGAATATTGCGAGCCGAAGTCTAAAATTACAATTATTTGGCGATTAAGCTGTCCCCAGGTTTCAGTGGATTGGGGTGCTTGTTCTGTTAGTAGAGTCACCGCTGTATTCATGATGGCGAGAGTGTGTCTGTTAGGAGTAAGTCGCGCTGTTGTCTAAGAACTACCATTATTTCCGCCCGTTCTAGGTTTGTAATGGTAAATAAATCCCGCACAGACCCGCTTCAATAGCGTGTCTGTTTAGCCAAGAATTTGGCTTGGTATTAAAAAGAAAAAAATACCCTAGAGTTGATACCGAAAAAGTTATTTATTTGGATTATTAATGATTATTCATATTAAGTTAACATAATTTTCCGGATAACATACAAGCAGTTTTGCTCTTTACGATAATTTTGCGATCGCGGTCAAAAAGTACCGATCCACAGGTTGTAGCTGATGTATCTCTACTACTGTGGCTGCGAATATATTCTTGGGAACGGGAGTCTATAGCTGCTGCGATCGCGCTGTAAACTTGATTTACCCAACCACTTCCGGTTGTCGCATCTAGATGACGCAGGTGAGTAAGTGCCGCTTCTGCAGTTGGGCTAGCAAAAATTGTTTGTATATCTGGCTGCGACAATCCAGCTAAACTACAGTAGGTACTGAGAATTTCTCTGCGTCCATCAGCAAGATGATGGTGGGTATGAAAAATCCCTCCTGCCAATTTCATTAGTTTTCCATGATACCCAAACAATAAGATTTCTTTAACACCCAAATTATCGGCTTCCACTAACATTGGCCCAATCCAGTTAGCTGTTTTTACTAGCTGTTCGGGATTTATACCGATTTGACGTGCTAAGTCTAAGCCATTCTCGCCAATGCAAAATACCAAACTGTCAAATTGACTGGCTTTCTGTCGTAAGTCTGCTAAAAAAGCTGTTAGTTGTTCAGGGGAACTTAAAGGTTGGGAAATTCCTGTAGTTCCCAATAGCGAAAGTCCTTCCACTACCCCAAAGGCAGAATTAGAAGTACGAGCGGCAAGCGATCGCCCGGCAGGTAAAATTATTGTGACTGTAATTTTTTCTTCTGGTGCTAACAGTCGGCTTAAGTTCTCTTGTAAAAGTTTTTGTGCGTAACCATAAATCGCCGCTTTACCATCGGCATTTAACTGTTTGCCAATTCCTTCTCCTCCTTTAATTATTACTGTCTCCCCTTCTCCTTGGTGCCATTCCACTAATGCCCAAATCGGAGTATTTTTCGTCAGATCGAGATTATCACCCGGATCGCTGCGGGTAATTGCCAAAGCCATGTTTTCTGATAATCCGGCTACCTGTTCAATGGGGATTTCAGCGGTTTCGACTGGTTCAATTAAATCTACTGAAACTATATTGACAGGTTGATGATGACGTAACCAATGTAAAGCTGCAACGGCAGAAGCACAAGCAAAGACGGGAAGAGTGTATCCAGAACGGATCATGGGGAAAGTCAACAATAGTTATGAATTCGTAATTCGTAATCTGTAATTCGTAATTAAAGCAATAGCGAGTCTAAGTTTGCACTATCTCTCTTAGATAGGTTGGGTAAAATTTCCCAATCAAATAGAGACAGCAGCGTTACGCTTAGGGATGCAAACCCCAACCGTAACTAATTGCGAATGAATATTTACGAATTGTAAATTAAATTCCTACTTTTAATAATACAGCTTGCATATCTTCCCAGGATAGGCCTTGTTGAATATAACGAGGCGATTCTGGATTGTAAGGGTTAGCTACTCGATCAATACTGATAATTTTAGCGTCGTCTGGCAGCACAGGAATATCAGGATCAAACGCAGTTGGGCGCATTAAGGAACTAGAAAAGCCTTTAAATATAGCAATTTGGTCTTCCTCGTTGTCAATTTCCACCGTTACAAGTAAGACTTCTTGAGGACGTTTAACAGTATATTGTTCTAGTCGCTTGCCAATGGAATTTTTCATCTAGTCTGATGGATCGAGGATGAAAGTGGATTACACAGCACTTTTGAAGTAGGTGAGGTAGACCATGAGTAATGAGTAATGAGTAATGAGTAATGAGTAATGAGTAGGAAATTTACTTATTACTCACTACTTATTACTCATTACTTTTTTCAATTAGTTGCTGTACCTCATAAACATCGCATCTGCTGTATACGTATATTTTCCTTCATCCTTGATACTTTCTGTAATTACTGTTGTGTAGCGGAACGTCCTTGTTTACCTAGCTTAACTAACACAAAGTAGCTTAAGTAGAGAACGTAAAAGACTAAGCCCATGATCCCCAAAAAGCCGAGGAACGCAGGTTTACTATTGGCATGGAAATATTCTTTAAAGAGTGATGGGGCTTCTAACCAAACGCGACAATATGAACTTTTGAAGGTAGCCTCAGAAAAAGCACAACCCAAAAAAGGTATAAAGGCGATCGTGCCGAGAATACCATAAATTGTCATTGCCCAACGCCAGGAGGTAAAAACTAATTTTAATGCTCCGCTGGCTTGATACTCAACTTCATCATTGAGATCCACCCAGAACCATAAAGAAATGGGGATCAAAATGCGACCCATCAATCCTGAGAGAAAACTGACTCCAAATCCCCCAATCATTAAGTAAACGGTAACCGCTAAGACACTCGATACTCGCCAGTAAATCGTTAATAGGCGTTGTATCCCTTCTGCTTTTTGCACAAATGCCCAAATTAACAGAATTAGCGGAATAATTACCATAAAAATCAGCGCTAATCTGAAATCTAGCCAAACAAACGAGCGGAACCAAACATCATTTCCCATATTTTTTACCAGAATATAAATCCCAGGTCATAACTAAGAATCATGACCCATATAGAGGATATCTAATAAGTTATTAACAAGCTAATAACTGTCACATGATAGCTAATAAAAAAACAAGCAACTCAAAGATCCTTAACCTTTATCTTGCATTAGCCTGTAGCTATCTTCGGCAGAGTTTTAGCACATACCTAAAGATTCAAGTCGGCTACACCCCCACAAATCCCTAATTTTTAGTAGAAGTTTCTGCTGAGGAACACAACTTCTTAATTGCTACACCTCATGATCAATCGCTCATTATCCTTAATTTCAGGATCGGCTGATTAAATATAAAGTGGAGTAACATTAGAGAGGGGCTGGCGTAAAGGTACAAGATAACCGTAAATAGGTCTTGGTTGCTTGTCTGTCAGAGGAAAAAAAATTTAGCAACTCACATTTTAGTCATCATAAACGCGGCACTCAGCTGCTTCTGGATTGTCGTCGCAGTACTGTTCTAAAGAATTTTTTGGTTTATTTTGACGTTGGTGAGAAGCTTCTGCTTGTAATTCTTCGACTGCATCCCAAGCTGCTGCACATTCAGCAGAATTGCTCCCTGATACGTCACAGACAGCACGGGCTTGTTCAACTTCTTCTTGGATTTTTTCTTGAATGTCGCTCATAGCTTTAGTCTCGTTGTGTGGTGTTAATACCAGTATAGAAAAATGTCAAAAATGGCAGTTTTTTGTGCTAACGTTCACCATTCTAACCACTTAGCTGTTAAGTTAGTGTTTTAGTCTGATGATCCATAACTAATACAATAAACGCTAGCAGATATACTAAACCTATATTTATCTTTTAAGATTTTGTATAGCCAGTACTACAAAAGTATAATCATACAATAGATTGCATAAATCTAATAGGGAATAGCAACCCTAGCTTTCTGGAATAGACAGGTCATTGAAGCGAGATAAATTTAATTGCCTTCAACTCTTGTCGGAAGAAATTATATCCAGGAACAAAACTCAAAAAAACCAGCCCAACGAGAGAAAAAAGCCTAAAACTCATGGCAGACCAAATGCAGTGGGCGAACGCCCTATCAACCCGTCCTTCCTTGGAAGCAGCAATCACAGAGGTGGTAGAAAGGGCTGTCTCTTCGTTAACAGCGCCCCCGGATCTTGGGCTGGTATTTATTTCGTCAGCTTTTGGCAGTGAGTATTCCCGACTTTTGCCTTTGCTAGCAGAGAAACTTTCTGTACCTGTGCTAATTGGTTGCAGCGGTGGTGGGGTAATTGGCACTACAGATATGGGACAAACCCAAGAACTAGAAGCAGAAGCCGCTTTAAGTTTAACTTTGGCACATTTACCAGGGGTGGATTTGCGAGTCTTTCACGTTGTGGCGGAAGAATTGCCAGACTTGGATAGTTCACCAGATGCTTGGATCGATTTAATTGGTATACCACCTTCACCTACACCCCAATTTATTTTGCTGTCTGGTTCCTTTTCATCGGGAATCAACGATTTACTACAAGGGCTAGATTTTGCTTATCCTGGATCGGTGACAATCGGCGGACAGGCTAGTGCTGGAGGTATGAGTGGTCGCTTGGCGCTATTTTGTAACGATCGCCTCTATCGAGAAGGTACAGTAGGATTGGCTTTGAGTGGCAATATTGTGCTGGAAACCATTGTGGCGCAAGGTTGTCGGCCAATTGGCGAACCAATGCAAGTAACGAAAGCCGAACGCAATATTATTTTGGAACTAGATGAGCAAGTGCCGCTAGTAGTATTGCGCGAAGTGATTGCTAACCTCACCGAAACAGAAAGGATGTTAGCACAACATTCTTTGTTTGTAGGTGTAGCAATGGATGGGTTTAAGCCTTCTTTGCAGCAGGGAGACTTTTTAATTCGCGGGATTTTGGGAGTAGATCCTTCAGCAGGCGCGATCGCAATTGGCGATCGCGTGCGTCCCGGTCAAAGGCTACAATTTCACCTGCGTGATGCCGAAACTTCCGCCACCGATTTAGAATTTCTCCTAGAACAGTATCAAAGCCAACATCCAGATGAAGCCTCAGCCACCGCCGCTTTGATGTTTGCTTGCGTCGGCCGCGGCGAAGGACTATATGGCAAACCCAATTTTGATTCTGAGTTATTTCGACGCTATATCAAAGATATTCCCGTAGGCGGTTTTTTCTGTAACGGTGAAATCGGCCCCGTTGCTGGTAGCACCTTTTTACATGGTTACACCTCAGTATTTGGGATTTGTCGGGCGTTGGATATTTAAAATAGGGGCATTGGGCATGGGGCATAGGGCATGGGGTAATTGGTAATTGGTAATTGGTAATTGGGGTTTGGTGTTTGGTGTTTGTTATTTCCCCTTGTCCCCTTGTCCCCTTGTCCCCTCATCTCCCTCATCCCCAGGAGTTCTTTAATTTTGAATTTTGAATTTTGAATTTTGAATTGATTTGTCCCCAATCCCTCACCTCGGCAACAAAATTGTGCTGTTGTTATCAATCAGAGTAGGAGTACCAGTATTTGCGATCGCACCGTATTTTTGAATGTAGTGGCGGACTTTGTGGGGAAACTGGGGAAAGTCTAATAAAGCATCGCCATCGGCAATTGTTGCCCAAAAGTCTCGTAAACTAGGAGCTAGTTCTTTTGCCTGGTCAATGGGCAAGTTTAAGGGTGGTAAAGTTAGTAACTTGATGAGGAAGGGAAAAGAGCGATCGCCCATCCACTCTTTAGATAATTGTTGCAAATTGGGAAAATCTGGTACTGCTTCCACTCTATGAGATAAAATTTGTAACCATTGCCTACCGTAATTATCACGATGGTACTCTAATGTACGATAGGGGTGAGGATAGCTAACTAAAGAACCTGTGGTAATATCATATACACCTTCAGAGCAAGCAACGTCCTGTACGTGTAAATGCCCAGTAAATACTAAATTTACGTTGTAGCGTTTGAGCAATTGCACTAATTCTCTAGCATTCTCTAACATATAGCGATTTGCCATCGGATGGCGTAATTGATCGGGTAGATGCTCAACTACATTGTGATGCACCATCACCAAAACTAATTCATCTTTGACTTTTGCTAGTACTTCTTCTAACCACTGGAACTGTTGATCATCTAAACGCCCTATTTGCTGACCTTGTTCGTTAAAAGTATTAGAATTTAAGCCAATTAGCCTGACTCCAGGTAGTAACTCAGTTGTGTAATAAGGTTGCTGGGGATTCTCATAACCAAACTTGCGGTAGTAGTAGGGAAAATCGGCAAACGCAATCGATTGTTCATCCGCCATCAACACAGGTACGTCGTGATTTCCAGGTACAACATAAGCAGGAAAAGGTAACTTAGCTAAACGTTGTTGTAACCAAGCGTGGTTTTCTGGTTCGCCATGTTGCGTTAAGTCTCCTGGGATTAAGAGAAAATCTAAGTCGAGCTGTGTTAAATGTTCTAATATGCTTTCAAAAGCAGGGATGCTAACTTCCACTAGATGAAAGCGGCTGGGATGATCCCAAATTGTGTGGGTTAGTGCGATATGTAAATCGCTAACTATGGCAAACCGAAAATTTAGAGCCATTGATTTCACGATAGTTTATTAAATTAGGGTTTAAAACAAGCCTTTTCCCAAGAGTATAACTTGTGCTTTGTTAACCTGCTTTGAAGCGTCAAGCCTTAACATTTCTACACATTAATTGTTACTAATAACGGCATGAGATTTATCTTAAAAATCAAGCATATATGCTATTCAACAGACTGATTTTACCAGAACCATTTTTGCAGATTTAGGGTGGTTGTGGAACCCTTCAAGGTGGCTTTACGTCGCTTGTGGTAGTTATGAGCTTAGAGTAGACACCAAGGATCAAACTTTTCATCAGTCTTTGTGAATATAGTTGATGAGTCTTACTGATGAAAGTACTACAGCCAGTAGTTCGTATCGCTGTGGAGTCTATAGTAAAAAATTCTCCGATAGAAGAAATACTTTTAATTATGTTATAGATGCAGCCAATGCTGTTCGCTGTTTTTTTTGATGTTTACTAATCACCAATCCCGATATTTTGCTAAATCTTTATTGATTTTTTAGCTGATGAGGCAATTATATCAATGAAATATAAAGTAGATTGTCTGGCATCTGCCATTCATAATGTTAGAGCTATTCAAATATAGATGATAAAGAGCAAACAAATTTTTCGACAAATTGATGTTGCTCTTTTCTGGAGTATTCTTGTTTAAGATAAAATATTGCTTAATTGCTAATTATAATCAAGCAATTACAGCCTTGTTATTTGAGATCATAGTGTGAAGGAGTATCTATTTTGGCCGCTGTGCGAGTACGTCAACATGTTAATCCCCTTGCCCAAAGGTATCAAAAAGCAATCAGTACTCTTGATTGGGAGAAAGTATATACCCAGCCTTACCAACCATTACATTTAGATATTGGCTGTGCTAGGGGAAGGTTTTTGTTGAATATGGCAAAAATAGAACCTGAGTGGAATTTTCTCGGTTTAGAAATTCGAGAACCCTTAGTGGTAGAGGCAAATCATTTATCTACGGATTTAGGATTAACAAATCTCCATTATTTATTTTGCAATGTAAATAAATCTTTACAGCCACTTTTATCTGTCTTGCCACCAGGTATCTTACAACGTGTCACAATTCAATTTCCCGATCCTTGGTTTAAAACTCGCCATGCGAAACGGCGAATAGTGCAACCAGAATTAGTGACAGAATTAGCTAATTATTTAGCTGTTGGTGGGGTTGTATTTTTGCAATCAGATATAGAGTTTTTAGCAATAGAAATGCGGAATCTGTTCGCCGAAAATCCCGCTTTTCAGAAATTGAGTGCTGAAGAATGGCTCACAGAAAATCCTCTACCAGTAGCTACAGAAAGAGAAACAGCTACTCAAAACAAAGGTGAGCCTGTTTATCGGGCTTTATTTATCAAAAGAGAAGTAACAACAAGTTCCTAATACCATAATCGGCTATAAATCAGCGTTAAAGAATGGGGGATTTTAGATTACATGAAAACTAGAATCCTTTACCTAAAATAGGTTGTAAAAATATTTTTTATTTACCATATATTATTTTAAAATTTTAATACCGAGGCTGGAATTGAAAACTTTTGTATTACAGCTAACTAGCAACCCAGAGCAGTAATATAAATTTTTAATACTAGCTTAAAAACAGGATATAGAGGCTAGAAACGAGACGCTAGAGAAGAAAATTTTTCATGTTTGGTTGTTAGCTTTTCTCATGAATGGCTAACTAGTAATTTCACATCTCTAACATTTATCGATAACCTCTAGAACGCAAATGCGGATACAATACTCTGTAGATATTTAGAGCAATCATTGTTAAAAAGAACCACTATTTATGGCAAAAACTTTGCTGTTGAGGTATTCATAGCGAACTGTTTTGAATGGTTCCCATCGAGATATTGCTCGATACCCATTTCTGAGGCTGAGGGTTGGTAAAAATGACAAACTGATCGCAAATAATCGCATGAAATTTCTGCTACCAATCCTATCACCGCTAATTGCTATTACATCTGCCCTGCTCGTCGGTGCTATCCTCATCTTACTAGCTGGGGCAAATCCTCTCACTGCGTACACAGCTTTATTTCAAGAATCCCTTTCCAGCTACTTTGGCTTTGGTAACACCCTCACCAAAATGACACCCCTATTATTCGCCAGCTTGGGGGTATTGGTGGCATTACGAGCTGGACAATTTAATATCGGTGGTGAAGGACAAATTTACTTAGGTGCGTTGGGCAGTACTTTAGTTGGGTTATACGTGCAAGGATTACCTGCTGTAATTCATATTCCCCTGGCACTATTCGTCGGATTTTTATTTGGTGCAGTTTGGGGTTGGATTCCTGGTTATCTCAAAGCTTTACGAGGAGTGAATGAGGTAATTACTACGTTATTGCTAAATTACATTGCTGTGAATTTAGTTAGTTACCTCGTACAGAATCCCTTAATGGCACCAGGCGCGCCTAGCCCATATTCGCCATTAATTGCTAAGACCGCCCGCCTAGCGATTATACTACCACAAAGCCTTGCCCATGCTGGGATTTTATTAGCTTTACTTGCTGCTGGGATATTGTGGGTATTGTTAGGGCGATCGCCTTTAGGATACCAAATCACCGCAGTGGGATTTAACCCCATCGCCGCCCGTTATGCTCAAATGTCGGTAGAACGCACCATTATGCTGGTAATGGCGTTAGCGGGAGGTTTAGCGGGTTTAGCTGGTAGTTGTGAAGTCATGGGGTTGAAATATCGGTTATTTGAACAAGTTTCGCCAGGTTATGGATTTGATGCCATTGCGATCGCATTTCTCAGTCGTGGTAGTGTGGTCGGTGTAGTGTTAACTTCGCTATTCTTTGCGGCGCTGCGTAGCGGTGCGAATGTGATGCAGCGGAGTGCAGGTGTGCCGGTAACTGTGGTGTACGCCATTCAGGGTTTAGCAGTATTGTTTATTGCTATTAGTTTGGCAGTGGAAAGACAAATAAAAATTCAAAATTCAAAATTCAAAATTCAAAATTGAAGCTCGTTTCAGTCAGATACTATTACCCTTATCAAAAATGTTATGTTTGCGATTTGAGCTTTTATATGTGAACAGCTTAAACTAGCAGTAATCTTTAAGACTAATAGAGGCAATTATATGGATTATAGCCATACAACAGAATTGGGTAGACGCTTTGATATTATTCAAAAATCGCCTGAATGGGAAATTTATAAAAATTTACAGGCATTGCAAGCTAGCTATCGTGTTTTTGAGGGAAATTTTCATGAACTAATAAAATATCTAGAGCATCTCAGCGATCCAAAAAAAGCTTTATCTATTTATTCTTACAACAACAAACATAATATAAATAGTTTAATTGATGAAACTTCAAGGCTATTCCATAATTTTCTTGCTTCTGCAAAAACATTAGTTGATCATACTAGAGTAATTGTTGAAAAATTATACCCTATTGAGAATGAATTCAGAAAAGAATATGACTCAAAAAAAGATACAGATTTAGCCAATAATCCTGTCCAAAAGTTTGTGCAAAACTTACGTAATTACACTCAACATTACACTTTGCCAATAGTTAATTTAGATATTTCTCTTAAAGAGAATATAGACTTTAGTCTAAAAATAGATGTTAAAAAGCTAAAGAAATCGAAAAATTGGGGAACTTCAAAACCATATTTAGAAACCTTGGGAGAAAGTTTTTCACTAGTAGATTTAGTCAATGAATATCATGCAATGATTAACAATTTTTATGTCTGGCTAAGTGAGAGACAACATAATATTCATCAACAAGATTTAGAACGTCTTAGAAAGATGCAAGAAGAAATATAATATTCATTGGTTTTACGAACCACGATGAATAATCTCAATTTCTTCTCTGATTACTTGGTTGCGACTGTGCGTCTAGCCGTACCCTTAGGATTTGCAGCCTTAGGGGGATTGTACTCAGAACGCTCAGGGGTGTTAAATATCGCTTTAGAAGGAATGTTATTGACTGGGGCTTTTACCAGCGCTGTTGCTACTTTCTACAGTGGAAATCCTTGGCTGGGTGTCATCGCGGCTGTGATTGCTGGCGGATTGGTAGGGTTACTCCACGCCTTTTTATGTGTAAGTTTGCGGGTTGACCAATTAGTATCTGGGTTAGCAATTAATCTTGTCGCTGCTGGGTTAACATCATTTCTGGGACGGCTGGTATTTGGTGGTAGTAGTACACAGCAATTACCGGAAATTGGGGCGATAATTATTCCCGGGTTGGCGAATCTTCCCGTGATTGGGAAGTTGTTATTTCAGCAAGATATTTTAGTATATTCACTATTAGTACTAGTTATTTTCACAACATACATATTATTTCAAACCAGCTTTGGGCTAACATTGCGCGCTGTTGGTGAATCGCCGCAAGCTGCTGATACGGCTGGGATTTCGGTGAAAAAGGTACGTTATCTTGCTGTGGTAATTAGCGGTTGTCTTGCTAGTTTGGGAGGTGCTTATTTAACCTTGGTACAGGTGAGATTTTTTGCCGAGGGGATGAGTGCAGGTAAAGGATTTATTGCGATCGCAGCTTTAATTTTCGGCAGATGGCATCCTATAGGTAGTGCTTTGGCTTGTTTGCTATTTGGTGCTACGGAAGCTTTGCAACTGCGAATTCAAGCATTAGGGGCAAATATACCTTACCAATTTTTAGTCATGCTACCTTATGCGATCGCTTTATTCGCATTGGTGGGATTAGCCGGGAAATCGACACCGCCCAAAGCGTTGGGTAATCCTTACTTTGGAGAAAATCGCCATTCAGATTAATTATTATGGGGCATGGGGCATGGGGCATGGGGCATGGGACATTTTCCTTATCTTGTGCCAAATAAGCGATCGCCTGCATCTCCTAAACCGGGGATAATATAGCCATGTTCATCCAAATAGTCATCAATGGCAGCCGTATATAAAGGCACATCTGGATGTACCTCACAGAAATGCTTGATACCTTCCGGTGCAGCTAGTAAGCAGACAAACTTAATCGATAATGGATTCGTAGATTTTAACCTTTCCACAGCCGCCACCGCCGAATTACCCGTTGCTAACATCGGATCGACAACAATCATGTCTCGGTGTTCGACATCATGGGGAACCTTAAAATAATACTCTACAGGAATCAGAGTTTTTGGGTCACGATATAAGCCCACGTGTCCCACCCTAGCTGAAGGAATTAACTCTAACATCCCATCTAAAATACCCTGTCCCGCCCGCATAATAGAAACCAACACCAGCTTTTTATCTGGCGCAAGCACAGGCGCATTCATAGCGGCGAGAGGCGTTTGAATCTCTTCATATTTCACAGGTAAATCCCGCGTTACCTCATAAGCCAACAACAAACTAACTTCTTTAACGAGGTTACGAAACTTCGTTGTACTCGTCTCCGCGCGACGCATCAGCGTAAGCTTGTGCTGAATTAATGGATGTTCAATTAATGTGACTTGATTTGTCATTTGTTATTGGGTAATTGGTAATGGGTAATTGGTAATTGGAATTAACTATTTCCCCCTGCTCCCTGCCCCCTGCCTTCCCAATTCCCAATCCCCTAGAATACCGTCCCATCACTCTCTATTTGTATGGGGGGTATCCCACCTGTTCTGAGTTCAGCAGCAATTTTGCGTCCGGCTGTCCAAGTTCCCCCTTGGAGGATTTTGACTAATGGGAGTTCTTCGCTACTCATACCCAACTTGTCGCGCACTGTCGTAGCAATCAAATCTAGAAGAATCACCGTCAAAGCGCGCCATTCAACGATAATTTCTGAGGCTACTGAGTGAGAAGTGCGGAAAATCTCAGGGTTTTTCACACTAATCAGTCCCAAATCAACGCATAAACCCCCATTGCGATATTCTGGTAAACCAGTGAGTTGATCTAAACCAGTAATTGTTATACCCAGTTCTTGGAGTGGTTCTAATAAAGAATATGTCAACCACTGAGATAATTTGTGAAAAGGCACTAATCCATCATCATTAATTGCTGGATGTTGCCAGACATCACCTAAATTTACCCCAGCTATCTCTAATCTTCCCGGCCAAATATCACTCAGCCCTTCTAGAACTGCATCCAATACAGTAGCAGCAGCCAATTGTCTATTTTCCGACTTACCCAATAGATAATTAACTAAATTTCCCGGACGAGGATTGTGATATCCAAACAAATGGGGGAAAGTAACTATGACTTGTCCTAATTTTTGTAATAAATTCAATCTTCCGGTAATTCCCACTAAGGGATTTTCCCCATTGACTTGAAAACCAGTTGCTAGTTCTACCTCAGTTAATTTTTGTAAGCGATAAGCATCAGCCTGAGGTAATCCATTAAGTGCAAAATTACCTTCACAAAACATTCGGAAACTAGCCACAGCCAAGCCTTCAGAACGCCCCAATCTTAAACCAGTTTCCAGCTCATCATAATGCCACTTATCCCCAGCACCAGCATCTAACAGCACACTCACAATCGCCAAATCAAACTTAGCTGCCGCCTTATCCGCAGGAGATAATCCCACCAACTGAGGATCTAAAGTTGCTACTCGCCTTACACCTCCAACTTCAAAATGTCGCCAACGGCTATGAAAGGGAATATCTAAATTTGGGTACTCTGTGCGAATTACCTCAATCACATAATCCGCAACTTTGCCCAACTGCGTCAAATCGCAAGCAAAATTCTTTGAGTTCCCCTCACATACCCAAGAAAATAATTGCCCGCACCTTTCTCGAATCGCCTCCGGAGAACGAAGATATCTCACAATCTCTTCTTCCCCCTCTTCTCTTCGTGCACTTCGCGCCTTCGCGGTTCGTCTATCCACTCTTCACCTCCTAAATTAAGAATGAAGTATCAAGACTTAACACCCTTCATACTTCATCCTTGATACTTTATCCTTCCAAATCTCGCCCCTTCACCTCACCTAAGCTTTCCGCATCTAAAACATCACCTGTGGTATAGTAGCCAGCCGCTTTCTTCGCCTCAATTTCTACCCGTGCATCTTGGGGAATCAAATCTTCTGGGATGGGTACCCGTTCGACAATTTCAATCCCCGCTTGGGTGATGGCGTTGTATTTCATATTACTCATTGACACCATGCGGTCGATGCGGGTAATACCTAACCAATGCAACACATCGGGCATCAATTCTTGAAAGCGCATATCTTGCACACCCGCCACGCATTCTGTACGGGCAAAGTAAGCATCAGCGCGATCGCCTCCTTCTTGTCGCTTCCTGGCGTTGTAAACTAAGAATTTGGTAACTTCTCCTAAAGCACGTCCTTCTTTGCGGCAGTATACAATTACACCCACGCCGCCTTCTTGTGCAGTTTGGACGCAGACTTCAATCCCATGTACTAAATAAGGACGACAGGTACAGATATCGGAACCAAAGACATCAGAACCGTTACACTCATCATGTACTCGCACAGCTAGCGGTTTATTAGGATCTGCGATCGCAGCTAAATCACCGACAATGTAAACTGTGACACCACCAATTGGGGGTAAAAAGACTTCTAAATCAGAACGCGTTACCAATTCGGGGAACATCCCCCCAGTTTGTTCAAATAAGGCGCGGCGTAAATCTGTTTCTTGGATGCCAAACCGCTTGGCAATTCCTGGTAAATACCAAACTGGCTCAATCGCCGCCTTAGTAACGACCAAATCACCGCCTGGTTTCATAATTTTGCCATCCACCTGCAACCGCCCCTTATCTACCGCTTCTTGCAGCTCCGGCATATTAATATGAGCCTGAGTAATGGCAATTGTGGGGCGGATGTCATAACCTTGGGCGTAATAAGAGGCAAAGACCTCACTAGCTACCGCCCCAAAGGGGTCTAGGGACACAATTTTATCAGGATCAGCCCAACTAGGATGGGGGCCAATATGAGTAACTGGCGAAGTATTAGTCAAATCGGCGCGATGATCTGACTGTAAAGCCCCGCTAGCCACCGCTAAAGCACGATAGACAGCATAACTACCAGAATGGGTGCCAATTACATTTCGGTGTGCTTGCTTGGTCAAAGTGGCGATAATCGGGCCACGTTCCATCGGCTCGGCTGCGCCCCAATTAATAGGGATAGGTTTGGGGCCAAAACTATTGGGATGGGATGTGAGAACAATATGCCTGGAAACACTATTTGGCTTTGGCATAGATTACTTGGTTTTTTTTGTGATGTTTTTATCAACTGTTAGTTAACTTGTTTTGTCAACTACCAAAAGTCAGCTGCTATTTTTAAATTTATGATGTCCTAATGACTAATTATCTATAAATTTTACGCTAAAAACCAGTACCAATAGTATTACTGAATACATAAAAAATGTAACACTGAAAACGCTAAATTTGTAACTCTAATTAAGAGAATTTAAAGATGACTTTAAATATGTTTAAGTAGAGATTTTTGTGCGACAGTTGATATATACATACATTTACCTAGACCGAATTTATGGATTCTTTATCTATCAGCTCTTTACTTGAAGATTTGAAAAATTCAGATGCTACAGTCCGGGAACAAGCGACTAAGAAAATCTGGCGCATCTGGTTTCAACAAAAAGGCATTTATGGGCTGGAGAAAATTGACCACAGTCAGAAATTATTGGATGCTGGGGAAACTACTGAAGCTGAAGAAGTGCTAACAAGATTAATTAACGAACAACCAGATTTTGCTGAAGCTTGGAATCGTCGTGCTTTTCTTTACTACAGCATGGGTAATTATCAAAAGTCCTTAGCAGATTGTCAGATGGTTGTGAATCTCAATCCTGTACATTTTGGCGCACTCCACGGTATGGGGTTATGTTATGCAGCTTTAGGCAAATATGTTGAAGCAATTCAAGCTTTTCAGCGTGCTTTAGCTATTCAACCCTATTCACTGGTGAACCAAAAGTTAATTCTGGAATGTACATTCAGAATCAGCTAAAACACCCCAGTAAATAGAGGCCTTATTTTATCCCATGAATCAGCCGCCATCCGCATCAGCAACATTTGATAACCTGAATCGCCGCCAATTTCTTCAGTATGCTTCCTTATGTATAGGTAGTAGCATCGTAAGTGCCTGTGCTAATAGCAACTCTGAAAAAATTACACCTTCTGGGTTAAATAAAGTAACCTTTGGTACAAATTGGTTAGCGCAAGCAGAACACGGCGGATTTTATCAGGCGATCGCAACTGGAATTTACAAAAATCACGGTCTTGATGTCACCATTAAAATGGGTGGCCCGCAAGTACCTAGTGGTACCCAGTTATTGATGGGTGGAGCAGTAGATTTTTTCATGGGTTTTGGTATTGATGCTATCAATGCAGTAGCACAAAGCATTCCCAAAATTACCGTAGCAGCAATCTTTCAAAAAGACCCTCAATGTATCATTACCCATCCCAACACAGCAATTAAAACCCTTGCCGACCTCAAAGGCAAACCGATTTATGTATCCGCTGCTGCAAACGTTACTTATTGGCCACTGCTAAAAGCTAAGTATGGTTTTACCGACGCACAAAAACGCCCTTACAACTTCAATCCTGCTCCCTTTTTGGCTGACAAAACCTCAGCGCAACAAGGGTATATCACTTCAGAACCATTCGCGGTTGAAAAGCAAGGTGGTATTAAGCCGATAGTGTTTTTACTAGCAGATTATGGTTATCCCACATACGCAACTACAATTGAGACCAAGAAAGAATTAGTAGACAAAAATCCCGACTTAGTGACACGCTTTGTTGATGCCTCAATTAAGGGCTGGTATAGTTACTTAGAAAATCCTCAACCTGGTAATGATTTAATCAAGAAAGCGAATCCAGAAATGACAGATGAGCAGTTAGCTTATAGCCTTACCAAACTGAAAGAATATGGAATTGTGATTTCTGATACTGCAGAAAAACTTGGAATTGGGGCGATGAGCGAGGCTAGATGGAAGTTACTATTTGACAATATGGTGCAGTCTGGAATTACCCAGTCGAATGTTAAGTATCAAGACGCATTTACCCTGCGATTTGTCAATAAAGGTGTAGAGTATTACAGAGCGTGAGGGATTGGGATGAGGAAGCAGAGGGAGCAGAGGAAGCAGGGGAGCAGAGGGGGACAAAGTCAGAAATACCCAATCTCCTATGCCCGAAGCCCCATGCCCTATGCCCTATACCCTAAACGAAAAATATTAACCTTGCTGTTTGCAGCAATGGTTGTCATCAGTATTGTTACAGGTCAAAACTATTCTCTCAACGCAGCTTCATCTGTAGGCAAAGATACGCTGACATTGATTACTTCGCCAGATTATCCGCCTTATGAGTTCTATGATACTCAAGGAGGCGATCGCCAAATTGTTGGCTTTGATATCGATATCGCTAAAAGTCTGTCGCAAAAACTGGGGTTTAAACTCCAGGTGATGGAATCCGATTTTAATGGCTTAATCCCTGCACTCCAAGCTAATCGCGCGGATTTTGTCATGGCGGGGATGACTCCCACCCCAGAACGCAAGAAAAATGTTGATTTTTCGATTATTTATTACGAAGCTAAAGATACCATTGTTGCCCCGAAAACTAGCAATCTCAAACAACCCCAAGACTTAGCGGGGAAAAAAGTTGGGGTACAGCTAGGAACTATTCAAGAGCAAAATGCCAAAAAAATAGCTGAGAAAGTTACCGGAATTCAGCTAAAACAACTAAATAAAGTACCAGAAGCCATTCAAGAAATTAAATCAGGGCGCATTGATGCTGCCATTGTGGAGGATACTGTCGCGAGGGGATTTGCTCAAGCCAACCCAGAGTTAGAGTTTAACGTCATTCCTGCCGCAGAAGCCAGTGGTTCGGCGATCGCTTTTCCGAAAGGTTCTCCTTTGGTACAGCCTTTTAATCAAGCTTTGCAACAAATGCAGCAAAAAGGCGAACTCAAGCAATTAGTAACTAAATGGTTCTCCCAAACTACCGCCGCTGCTAACGTCTCTTCAGCACCAGCCAAAGGCGGATTGAATTTAGACTTTACGAGAATCATCCCCGAAATTCCCTTTATCCTTAAAGGTATCCCCCTGACGTTGTTATTTACCCTATTCTCAGTATTTCTAGGGTTAATTTGGGGGACAATTCTCTCTCTTTGCAAAATTACGGGAATCAAGCCTCTGACTTGGCTGGCTAACGCCTATACTTCTATCTTTCGCGGCACACCATTACTATTACAGTTGGCTTTAGTTTACTATGCCACACCCCAGCTAACAGGCTATGACATCTCAGCTTTAACCGCAGGAGTGCTAACCTTTACCCTCAACTCTGGCGCTTATATGTCCGAAACTATTCGCGGGGGAATTCAAGCGGTAGATAAAGGACAAACGGAAGCGGCGATGTCTATGGGTGTTCCCTATGGGTTAATGATGTGGGACATTATCTTACCCCAAGCCTTAAAAAACATTCTTCCGGCTTTGGTAAATGAAACTATTGGACTATTGAAAGACTCAGCTTTAGTCTCGACAATTGGGGTAGTAGAAATTTTACGCAGCGCTCAAATTGTCGGTGCAAATAAATATATTTACTTTGAGCCGCTATTGTTTGCAGGGTTTATTTACTATGCTTTAGTTATGGGTTTAACCTTTGCTGCATCGGTTTTAGAAAGGAGGTTAAGACAAAGTGAGTAACGTCTTAATTCGGACAGAATTTTTGTGTAAATCCTTTGGTAAACTCGACGTACTCAAAAATATCTCCACGGAAATTCACCAAGGTGAAGTCGTAGCAATTCTCGGCCCTTCTGGTTCAGGTAAATCTACATTTTTACGCTGTATGAATCTGCTGGAACGTCCCAGCAAAGGCAAAATTTATTTTCATGATCAAGAAATAACTCATCCTCAAATCAACATCGGCCAAGTTCGGCAACAATTGGTGATGGTGTTTCAACACTTTAATTTATTTCCCCACATGACAGTAATGCAAAATGTCACCTATGCGCCGATTAAAGTCAAAAAAGTAGATAAAAAATTAGCCGAAAATAAAGCGCTAGAGTTACTCACAAAAGTCGGCTTAGAAGCAAAAGCAGATGTTTACCCATCTAAATTATCAGGGGGACAGAAACAAAGAGTTGCCATAGCCCGCGCTTTAGCAATGGAACCAGAGATGATTCTCTTTGATGAGCCTACCTCTGCATTAGACCCGGAAATGGTCAAAGATGTGCTGCAAGTGATGCAAAATTTAGCGCAAACCGGAATCACAATGGCGATAGTTACCCATGAAATGGGATTTGCTAGAGAAGTGGCTAGCCGGATTATGTTTCTTGACCAAGGTATTTTAGCAGAGGATACGACTCCTCATGAATTTTTTCAGAATCCGCAGTGTGATCGCGCCAAACAATTCTTAGAAAAAATGCTTTAATTTGAACGGTGGTTTAAAGATAATTGGTTAGGGCTGTCATTTGTTCTTAGTCCTTCTTACAAAGTTCTGATCGGAGGAAACCTCCGCTCAGACTTTGCGCTTTGTCATTGGTAAGAGTTTGGTTTATTTTTATCGACTTACTGCGTTTTCAAGGCTGATGAAATGTCTAATAATTCTCCTTTTGAAAATCCTGAAGAACTACAGCAATGGTATCAGGGATTAAAAGATGCCAACCGCAATAATATTTTCTGTCATTGTCGTGCTTGCGGGTATGAATGGATGGATTCAAAATTTGATGCTACTTGTACTCAATGCAATAGCCAAAATGTTGAAACTATTTCATCTTGGCAATTTCCCGATGATTAAATAAATGCGTTATGTTATGGCGATTTTCATATTGGGGAGGTACAGCAGTAAAAAATTAACCGCTGATAGAAGAAGATAAACGCAGATAAACGTGGATAAATTTGGGCTTGTAAATCAACCGCAGAGACGCGGAGGACACAGAGAGAAGAAAAATCAAGATTGAGAAATGCTTGAGAGTGGCGATAGGGTTTACCATAATTAATGCGATCGCAGGCTATTCTCTACCTGTTTCTAATGAATAACCCTCCCGCTATTCAACTCAGCCACATTAGCAAAGTCTACAAAAATGGCACAGTGGCGCTGCAAGACTTAAATTTAGCTATCCCAGAATCACAATTTATCAGCATCGTCGGCCCTTCTGGGTGTGGTAAAAGTACAGTCCTCAAATTAATTGCCGGACTAGGACGCATCAGTTCTGGTACTATTAACTGGGGTTTGCCTCCCCAAGCACGCAAACTCGCCTTTGTGTTTCAAGATGCAGCACTTATGCCTTGGGCAAATGTGAAAGAAAATGTCCGCCTACCCTTAAAATTGGCGGGAGTATCGCCACAAGAAACTAATAGTTTAGTGCAGCAAACATTGGCATTAGTAGGATTAGAAAAATGTGAGCGTAGTTACCCCCGTGAGTTATCTGGGGGGATGAAAATGCGGGTATCAATTGCGCGTGCTTTAGTGACGCAACCAAATATTCTGTTAATGGATGAACCATTTGGAGCCTTAGATGAAATCACCCGCAGTAAACTTAACAGTGACTTACTAAATTTATGGTATCAACACCATTGGACAGTGGTTTTTGTCACTCATAATATTTACGAAGCAGTGTATTTATCAAATCGAGTAGTAGTGATGGGGACAAATCCCGGACGAATAATTGCAGATATTGAAATTGCTGCACCTTACCCCCGCAGTGAGGAGTTTCGTACATCATCTTTGTATAACGAATATTGTCGCCAGGTTTCCCAATCTCTAGAAATCGCGATGAGTTATTTCCCCAATGTGGCATTTTAAATAAGTAAAAAATGTAAAGAAATCAACCACATCACAAAATATCAATAAACTAAAAACCCTTACAAATGACAAAGCGCAAAGTCTGAGCGGAGGTTTCCTCCGATCAGAACTTTGTAAGAATGACTAAAGACAAATGACAACCCTAACGAATTATCTTTCATTAAAAGCCTTATTTAGAAAAGGATGCTATTTAAACGTCGCCCCAAATTACTCTCGCTTGAGATTGTTGCACCCGTATTAGTGGGGATTTTCGCGTTGCTATTGTGGGATATATTCGTGCGAATTACACAATTACCGCCCTATATTCTCCCTGGCCCCATCTTAGTCTTGCAAACCTTAATTAGTGATTGGAATGAGTTGTTCTCATCCTTATTAATTACCCTACAAATAACAGTTGTCGCCTTTGTTGCGGCTGCAATTTCTGGGTTAATCATAGCGATATTGTTTGCCCAAAGCAAATGGATTGAGCGCAGCTTCTTTCCCTATGCAGTCATTTTACAGACAACTCCCATAGTTGCGATCGCACCTTTAATTATTCTCTGGTTCAAAAACAATACCTTCGCCGCCTTAGTAGTTTGCGCCTGGATAGTCGCCTTTTTCCCCATCGTCTCTAACACTACTTTGGGACTCAACAGTGTAGACCGCAATTTACTTAACCTATTTCAACTCTACAAAGCCTCTCGTTGGCAAACCCTGCTGTATTTGCGCTTACCCAGCGCCATGCCATACTTCTTAGGTGGGTTAAAAATTAGCGGTGGTTTAGCTTTAATTGGCGCAGTTGTGGCGGAATTTGTCGCGGGAACTGGCGGGGAAAAATCCGGTATCGCCTATCGCATTCTCATTTCCAGCTATAACCTGCAAATTCCCCGAATGTTCGCCGCATTATTCCTAACTACGGGGTTAGGTGTGTTAATTTTCGTCAGCTTGAGTGCTTTATCGGACTTTATCTTACGTAAATGGCACGAAAGCGCAGTTGAACAAGAGGATTAACACTGCTGTAGCTTTGTTAGACAAGCTTACTTCATTAATCCTCTTGTATTTTAGACGAGCGTAGGTATAGCTCAGGGTAGACATCGCCTTTTTTACTCGAAGTTTCGACTCCAGAACATGACAGTTGAGGCTTAAAGGCTGAAAGTTCGTGTTCGGAAGGTGAAGTTTCGTGTTCCAAAGGCGAAGTTTTTTGTTCTGAAGGCGAACGTTCGTGTTCAGAGGGCGAATGTTTCTGTTCCGAACGAGAATGTTCGTGTTCTAAACGACAACGATGCAGTTCAGAAGTTGAAATTTGCTGTTTATCACTCGAAATGACACTATCACAACACCTCTGTTGTTCTTCTCTGCGTCTCTGCGCCTCTGCGTGAGACAAAAAGATCTATGTAAAATCGAACCGCGTTTGCGTAGCGTCTCGCAGAGAAGGACGCTAAGGAAACGAAGGAAGAGGGAAGAGAAAGCTTTAGCTGTAATATGGCTTTACATAAGCTCATTTTTGTCATCTGTCGTTAGGATAAGTTACAGGTGTACAAATTATTTCTACTGCTAGCAAAAATGAATATTGACCCTGTAGTTAATGTACTTAAAAGTATTGCTAAACCTGCGGCTTCTCTAGTTATTAATCAAGCTCAACGCAATGAAACTGTAGTTAGAACCTTAAAACAATTCAATTTTGACCCAGTACAACCGCCTAAAGATGTTGATGGTGTTTATGTTTATTCTTTAATTGAGTATGGTGTAGATAAGCCCGAAGTACTGCTGAATCTTTTTCGAGAAAGAGAAATTAAAAATGCTTTTTGGAGTGCTTATACTTCAAACTATCCTTTGGGTTTTTACAAGGAAGTAGAAAAGTTTTTGCAGGGTAAGGATTCAGAATTTGATATCCGATTGATGAGAATTGAATTGCGATCGGAGTTGGAGGAGTTTGGGGAAATATTTATTCAGGTTGCGAAAAGAAGCAAATCAATAGAGTTTGAGCCTTTTCCTAAATGGAATTTAGACGAGTATCCAACAGAATTTAAGTCGTTAATTAGAGAAAAAATTCGCTCGTTTTGTGGTCGTCAGTTTGTTTTCGACGCATTTAAGAAATTTTGCAATAAAAATCGCAGTGGTTATTTTACAGTAGTGGGTGATGCGGGGATGGGGAAGAGTACCATTGCTGCTAAATACGTCTGGGACAATAGATCGCCATGCTATTTTAATATTCGCCAAACTAGTAGCAATCGAGCGGAGCTATTTCTTGAAAGTATTCGCCAGCAATTAACTAAGCGTTACCAGTTGCAGAATGTCGAGAAGGCTAATTTAGCTGATTTACTAGAACAAGTTAGTAAAAAAATTCCTGTTAGCGAACGTCTGGTAATTGTAGTTGATGCTTTGGATGAAGTGGAGCAAGAAGCTGGGGGAAATCTTTTAGATTTACCAACGGCGCTACCAGAACGTGTCTATTTTCTGCTGACTAGACGACCATATACTATAGATAAAAAACGCTTATCTGCACCAGATGTGCCTATGGAGGAGCTAGATTTAAGGGCAAATGACTATGTTAATTTGAGCCGTGAAGATATCAAAAAGTATATTGGGTTATTTTTGAATGTCGATGAAGACTATAAGAAGGCACTTAGACAATGGATTCAAGACCGCAAAATTGATGAGAATGATTTTGTTGAGCAGGTAGCAACTAAGAGTGAAAATAATTTCATGTACCTGCGCTATGTCTTGCCAGGAATTGCTAAAGGTGACTATCAAGACCTGAGTTTAAAGCAATTACCTCATGGACTGCAAGAATATTATCAAGTTCATTGGGAACGTATGGGGATGGATGCAAAGCCCCAAGCAGTAAAAGTATTTATCCTGTTTATTTTAGTGGAGATTGGTACACCAATTCCGTGTGAGATGATAGCGGCTATTGCCAAACAGGATGAATATGATGTGCAATTAGTTTTAGAAGAGTGGGTTGAGTATTTGAAGCAGCAGGATATAAAAAGAGAAATCTGCTATAGCATTTATCACGCTAGTTTTTTAGACTTTTTGAAAGCAAAACGAGTTTTGGATTCTAAACGGAAGCTATTTCAAGAGGTTAATCAAGGCATTGCAGACTACCTTGTAAGGAAGATGGCGTGATATGGGAGAATTTGCAGACAAATTAGCGGCACAAAGTCCTGCTTTTCAACGTGCTTACTTGGGTAGTTTAGCGCCAAGCTTGGTAAAGTCGGGAAAATTAGAAAAGTATTACAAAACCCTGACTGATTTTGATTTCATCACTGCCAAGATTAACTATCTTGAGTTTGGGGTGCAGCCACTAATTGACGATTATGATTTGATTGATGACGTAGAAATATTAACTCACCCAGAATATAACGCCAAAACTGTAAAAGCCTTGAAATTAATTCAAAGAGCCTTGGACTTATCTAAACATATTTTAGAGCGAGATAAAACACAGCTTGCAGCACAATTATGGGGACGTTTGCAGTGCTTTCAATTGCCAGAAATTCAGGCAATGCTAGTGTCAGCAAAACAAAGTGAAAATACTTGGTTGCGTCCTTTAGCTTGTAGTTTAGCTCGCCCAACAGGGCAATTGCTACGTACTTTTGTCGGTCATGGTAGTGAGGTAAAATCTGTTGCCATTACTCCCGATGGCAAGCAAGTTATTTCTGGTTCATCTGACAACACTATAATAATTTGGGATTTCAAAACTGGTCAGAAACTTTTTACTTTAGAAGGTCATACTAAACCTGTTATTGCTGTAGCGGTGACACCAGATGGCAAACGCATAGTATCTGGTTCAGAAGATACAACTTTAAAAGTTTGGGACTTGTACACTGCAAAGGAGATTTGTACTCTTAATGGTCATACTAGTGTAGTCAATACTCTTGCTATTACTTCCGATAGCAGAAAAGTGATTTCTGGTTCAGAGGATGCCACTCTTAGAGTGTGGAATTTAAAAACTAGAAAAGGTTATTGCTTAAAGGCTGGAACTAATAGCATTATCGAAGGTGGTAATGATAATGTGAAAGCAGTCAGCATCACTCATGATGATAAATGGGTAATTTCTTGTTGGAGTTTTATTAGAAATGATGGAGAACATTTTTCTAGTTGGGAAGCAATTGAAATATTTAATTTAGAAAATATAAATTCAAAAACAATTAAAATTAATGAAGGTAAAAATGTAAATAGTTTAGCTATTAACAAAGATAATAAATTGGTGGTTTCTTATGGTGAAGAAGCAAAAATCAGTATTTGTAATTTAGAAAATTTATTTAAACAAGAAGCTAATTTTAATATTATTAATCTTGAATCTTTGCAGCAAAAAAATATCAAGTTTTTGAATTTTCATCCTTTCATACCTATAGAATTTATTACTTTTACAGGTCATACTCAACAAGTAAAAGCTGTCACATTTACACAAGATGGGAAGCGGATAATTTCTGCTTCAGAGGACAAAACTCTTATAGTTTGGGATTGGGAAAATAATAATAAATTGTTAACACTTGAAGCTCATACAGACTCAGTAAATACAATTACATTAACTCCAGATGGTAAACATATAATTTCTGGCTCGTCAGATAAAACTCTTAAAGTTTGGAATTTAGAAATTGAAGAAGAATTAAATGTTACTAACTCTGAGCAGTTATTAGAAATTACAGATATGGTAGGCGAGGGTTGCGATCGCAAATTTATTTTCGATTCTAAAGCTGAGAAAAACATCTTTCATACTATTAAATTTACTGACTCTGTAAATGCTATAAATATAACTCCAGATGGTACAGTGATGATTTCTGTTTTATCTAACATAAACAAAAATTTAAAAATTTACAATTTAACAGAAAAACAAGAAATTGCTACTATCAATCTTAAAAAAAATTCCGTTTCCAACAAAAACATTTTACTAGTTCCTTCGATAGCCATAACTAATAATATTAAATATTTAATTTATGATATTAAAAAATCTATTTTAAGCCGCTATGCTTTAGAAAGTAGGAAAAAAACTTTTTTTCTTAATGTACCTTTATTTTATTTAGAAGCAGCTAAAAACTCTCTCTTAATGTTTAGTTTGACAGTCTTAATTATAGTGGGCTATGAAATTTTAGAAATCTTTAAAGAATATAAATTAACAGGCGATCTATTTTTTATGACATTCTTAATATATTTGTATATATCAGGGTTTTTATTATTTTCAATCAATGATTTCTGTTCAACAAAACTTTCAAGTTTTGTCGATAAAAATTTTAGTTCTATAATTATTAGTCCTGACGATGAAAGAGTCATATCTTGTTATTACAAAAGCCTCAATGTTTGGAATATCAAAACTAAGAAAAAACTCTTCACACTCAAAGGTCATACTAATAGAGTAACATCAATAGCAATTTCTCCAAATGGAAAATACCTGATTTCTGGTTCAGTAGATAAGACTTTAAAAGTTTGGAATTTAAAAACTGGCAAAGAACTATTTACACTTAAAGGTCATAATGATCGGGTGACATCTGTTGCTGTCACTGCGGATGGTCAACAGGTAATTTCTGCTTCTAAAGATAAAACTCTCAAAATTTGGGATTTAGAAAAAAGATTAGAACTATTTACCCTTATAGATAATAAGTTCGCCGATACAGTTGTTGTCACGCCAAATGGTAAGCAAGTAATCTCTGGTTCATGGTTAGATAATATTATTAAAGTTTGGGACTTGGAAAGTAAGAAAGTTATTGCTAGCTTCAGTGGGGATAGTGAGTTACTTTGCTGCACTATTGTTTCAGATGGAGTAACAATTATTGTAGGCGAAAAATCAGGAAGATTGCATTTTTTACGTCTTGAAGGCATCAAGTAAGAAGTAATTTTATTCGCCAAGGATTTCATTGACGGTAATGTTTACATCTGGGAGACTTAGAATTGATAAAGTTTGACTGCTGGCGAACTTTTGCATAAGCTGATATCCCGCGGCTGTTGGTTGTTGATAAACTTCGACAATTTGCTCGTTAATATCTACTAACCAAACTTCAATTATGTTTGCTTCTGCATATAAAGAAATTTTCTGTTCTCGGTCATACTCGATAGTAGAATCAGCTACTTCAATTAATAAAAAAATATCCTGGAGTTGGGGGTGTGCAGTGGCGTAAAAATCATCACGGGGTTTAAGTAATCTTATAATTATTCCTCACAATTATGAACTCACCAACCAAACCACCCACTACAATCAATTCCAGAGGACATCCCACAGAGTTTGAGCAAATTATTCAAGCCAAAAGCCATAATTTTGTCGGTCGTGAATTTGTATTTACGGCGATTCATGAATTTATTCACCGTTATCGCCAGGGTTACTTCACTATCACAGGCGCACCCGGTAGCGGTAAAAGTGCAATTCTCGCCAAATATGCGACAGATAATCCTCATGTTGTCTATTACAACGTTGAACTTGAGGGTAAAAATCGCGCAGAGGAATTTATTAGCAATATTTGCACCCAACTGATAGAGATTTTTGCTATTGATAACTTACCTGTAGAGACTTTCAACATCACATCTCTACATCAGTTAATTCAGCAAATCAGCGATGAGTTAAAAACTCAGCAAAAACTCATCATTACTATTGATGGATTAGACCGCATTGACCGCAATAGTCAATCTCCTGGTACAAATTTATTTTATCTTCCCCGCTATCTCCCAGATAAAGTTTATTTCCTCCTCACCCGCCGCCCTTTTTTGAGAAATAAATCTGGTTTATTAATTGAAACACCATCCCATATTCTTAATCTAGCAGACTACCCAGAATCAACTCAGCAAGATATCCAAACATATATTCAACAATATTTAACTCACGAAGATATAAAAACCTGGCTAAATCATCACCAAATCAACGAGCAAGAATTTTGCACTAGCCTCGTTACTAAATCAGAAAATAATTTTATGTATATCAGCCAAATTTTAGCAGCTATCTCTGAGGGTTTCTATCCAGAATCTTGGCAATACAATCAAATCCCGCCTGGTTTAGAAACATATTATCAACAGCATTGGCAAAAAATGAAAGCTGCAAATCAAGATGAGGAATTTAGCCAAGCTGTGTTGCAAGTTTTAGTTAAGCAACAACAGCCCATCTCTGTAGAAGCAATTGCCGAAATTCTCAATGCAGATGAATTTGATATTGAGGAAGTGTTAGAGAATTGGTTTGAGTTTTTAATCCATCAACAAATCGCAGGTGCAGAATATTACAGCTTTTATCATACAAATTTCTGTAAATGGTTAGCAAAGAAACTTGAATCTTAAAATTAATTATTAAATTATTGTTTTTTATCAGCTTTCATCTTTATATACGTTGCGACGATGTCCCATTTCTACAACATTTACCAATAAAACATCATCATAAACTTCATAGATAATGCGGTAATCGCCTACTCTAATTCGATATGAATTCTCTGTGCCTTTTAACTTCTTCACTCCGTTAGGGCGTGGTTCTATTGCCAAGCTATCTATTTTTATCTGTATCCGGTCTTGCAATTCTGGAGATAGTTTCATGAACGCTTTTCTCGCACCCTTGGTAAATTTTACTTCGTAAATCACGCTACATCCTTGTTCCTTTCATTAGCAATTTCCTGTTTAATCTCCTCCCATGCGATCAGGCTATTATTTTCCACATCACTTTTAGCAGCATAATAGGCTTTTAAATCACTTTCATCTTCTTCATCCTCAATTTTTTGCAGTAGTGCATAAATTTCATCTAAGGTACTGTCATAAGCTTGATTTAACAGTACATTGATAGCTTTGATTAACTGTTCGCGTTCTTGTTCGGTCTTCATTTTTCTACCTCTTCTCAACTGAACTCCTGAATTTAATTTTAAATTAGCCCTCAATCATCTTCGCGCCTACCCTGTGGGAACACCTCCGGCAAATGCGCCTAAATACGTGAGAATAAAAGTAAATTTACTAACTTAATGAAAATACTAATGGCAACTCTCAATTTAGATACCCTCACTGCTGCTTTCGCAGACATCGAAACTATCACCGACCCCGCGCAAGTCGCCAAATTATCCCAGGACTATCACACCTTTAGCCCCGTTCTTGTCCCCAAATTAGCCGGGAAAGTCGGTGATATCGTCGTTCGTCCCGCCAACGAAGCAGAAGTGATTAAGGTGGCTGCAACCTGCGCCAAACTCCGTATCCCTGTAACTGTCCGGGGTGCAGGTACAGGAAATTACGGCCAATGCGTACCTATGCATGGCGGCGTAATTCTCGATATGACCAAAATGCACGAAATTCTCTGGGTAAAACCAGCCGTAGCGCGGGTAGAAGCTGGGGTGAAATTGGCAGCTTTGGATAAAAAAGCGCGAGAAATTGGCTGGGAAATGCGAATGGCTCCCTCAACCTACCGCACAGCCACCATTGGCGGCTTTATTGCTGGGGGAAGCGGGGGAATTGGCTCAATTCAATATGGCTTATTAGGCGATCGCGGTAATCTTTTAGGACTGCGAGTGGTAACTTTAGAAGATGAACCCCGCATCATCGAGTTACGCGGCGATGATGTGCAAAAGGTCAACCATGCTTGGGGTATTAATGGCATCATCACCCGATTAGAACTTCCTTTAGCCCCTGCTTATCCTTGGGCGGAAGTGATTGTTACCTTTGATGACTTCATGACAGCAGCCAAGTTTGGCTATGCCCTGGGTATTGCTGATGGCATGATGAAGAAATTGATTAGTGTATTTGCATCACCCATTCCCCAGTATTTCCATGCTTTACATGAATACATTCCCCAAGGTAAGCACCCAGCATTTTTAATGGTTGCTGAACCGAGTTTAGAATTTCTACCAGGATTAGTCCAACAATATGGCGGAGAAATTACTTATCAAAAACCCGCACAAGATGCAGGTAAAGGCACTCATTTAGCAGAATTTACCTGGAATCACACAACATTACACGCCCGCATTGTCGATAGTTCAATTACCTATTTGCAAAGTATCTTTCCGCCAGATGCGAGTTTGCAATTAGTTGAACATCTGTATCATCATTTTGGTGATGAAGTGATGATGCATTTAGAATTTTTTAGGGTGAGAGGCGCAGTTATTGCTGGTGCTTTACAACTTGTTCGTTACACCACAGAAGAACGCCTCAATGAAATTATCCGCTACCACGAAGCGCAAGGTGTAATGATTGCCAATCCTCACACATATATTATTGAAGACGGCGGTAGAAAAGTAATAGACCCCGAACAGTTAAAATTTAAAGAAATGGTTGATCCCTATGGTTTGATGAATCCTGGCAAAAGCAAAGTTTTGGAATTTCATAATAATTCGTAATTCGTAATTCGTAATTCGTAATTAATTACAAAAGTTGAAAAATCTAGGTTGGAATTTTACTGGATTGAGCAATATTTAGAACCCCGGCTTCTTGAAGAAGTCGGGGTTATGAGCAGCATTTTTTGCAAATATCTTGGATTAATTAATCATGATTCCCCTCTTAAATCTGCAACAAATTCGCCATTAATTGGGGGAGTGGCAAGACAATTATGACTAACAAAGCCATTGATAATAAACCTAATATGTCACGCCCATTATCTAATTCAGTGACATCATTAAGTGCAGGTTCATCAACTAAGGGGATGAGCCATAAAATAATCGCCCAGAATAAATATTCAGATTGGATTAAAGACAGCAGTAACAACAATAAGCGAGCAATTTGACCAATTGCGATCGCAGTTCTTTGTCCAAAAATAGCATGGACAATATGACCACCATCTAACTGTCCAACTGGCATCAAATTTAATGCAGTAACAATTAATCCCAAAAAACCTGCGACTGCAACAGGATGTAAGTCAATTGCTGATTGTGCGTTTAAGGCATTTCCTAGTGCTAATTTTGACAGTACGGCTAGCAATATGGAGTATTTGGGATTGAGCGCATCAGGATTTAAGATACTGGTTTTTTCTGTGAGAGGAACTATCTCAGAATGAGCTAAACCCCAAATTAATATTGGTAATGTAGCAATAAAACCCGCAATTGGGCCTGCTATACTCACATCAAATAAAGCTTTACGGTTAGGGATAGGACTCCGCATCTGAATAAATGCGCCAAATGTGCCTAAGAAAAAAGGCACAGGAATAAAATAAGGCAACGTGGAGCGGATTTTGTAATACCTAGCTGTTAGATAATGTCCTAGTTCATGGATGCCCAAAATTGTCATTAATGCCAAAGCATAAGGCAATCCCTGAAGAAACATATTAGGGTCAGCTTGTAGCACTTTTACATTTACACCAGCAATTCTTGTCCCTATTAAGGTAGTAGTCACCAAGGTAGCTACTAAAAGTAAAAATGCTAATCCTGGCCGCGTTAACTGTTCAGCCTTAGCAGAATTTACAGATTTAGCCGCTTGAGTATTGGGAACCAAGACAAAGAAAGGTTTGCTATTTAACCCTTCTTGAAATATCAACAAAAAGCGATCGCCAAATTGAGCTTCGATATTAGACTTAATTTGCTGGTAGGCTTGGCTTGGTGTCGTTCGCAATTGACCCCTACAGATGACAGCTTGGGGTCGGTATTCAATGTTTTGAATGTAGTAAGTAGACCAGGGAAAACAATTTCGCAGCTGGGTTTCTTCCGTTGGCTCGATGGGACGCACTTTTGCAGGTTCTGCGGTAGGATTAATAACCGGTTGTGATTCAATGGCTTGGGGTTCCGTCTGTTTATCTATAGGTGTTCGCCGTCCCCATTGAAATAACAGCCAGTATAACAGAACGCAGATGATCGATGACCAGAGAATCAGTGATGAGGGTGGCGCTTGTTTCGTACCATACATTAGCGTCCATCCGGTCAACAAAAATGCTGGTGTCATTAAAACCAACCATAACAACCAGACAGGTGTCCGGGTGCTATGGGCGACGACACGCTGCACCATCAGATAAGTAGCTAGTCCCAGTAGAAGGAGAAACCAAAATGTCATTTGCTCTTCAGTGATTTTGAAAAAACGTCCCACCTGTAGCGTTAGCACCACAGCCTTCACTACTAGCCAGACTATAAAAACCCCTATTTTTTCTTCAACGGTTAACAGCAATTGTTCACTCTCAAGCTGCTGGCTTTCAGATGTTGAACTCTGTAACCAAATGATTAGACAACTCCTCAATTTCGGTTTTTTCTTATGTGCCCCTTACCCCAACAGCCAAATCATACAGTTAAGCCACCAAGGGCTGTGCTCTCTGACGAAGTTCTACTCGGAGGAAACCTCTCTTCGGACTTCGCGCAAAATATTTTTGCATTTCCGCCCAATCGGGACACATTAGGGGGAACCTCTTATTTTATTGTAAGAAATGAAAGTAATATCCTGATTGATTGTCCTGCTTTCGAGCCAACAAATTTAGATTTCTTGCGATCGCATGGCGGTGTGCGCTGGCTAGTCATCACACACCGCGGTGCTATTGGGAAGACAGCAGAAATCCAGCAAGCTCTAGGTTGCGAGGTTGTAATTCAAGAACAAGAAGCTTATTTATTACCAGGATTAACCGTCACCAGCTTTGGGCGGGAACTAACTTTAGATGCAACCGCCCAAGTAATTTGGACACCGGGCCATTCTCCTGGCTCATCTTGCCTTTACTACAATCAATTCGGTGGAGTCTTATTTTCCGGTCGTCACATAGTTCCTAATCTTCAGGGTGAGCCAGTATTATTACGCACAGCCAAAACCTTTCACTGGCCAAGGCAAATTAAAAGTCTTCAAAATTTGTTAGAACGCTTTACACCAGAAACCCTACATTACATCTGTCCCGGCGCGAATATTGGTTTCTTGAGAGGAAAAGGTGCGATCGCTCAAGCTTATCAGAGTCTTGCGGCTTTGGATTTAGGGACTGGGGATTAGGGACTGGGGACTGGGTATGAGGGGGAAAAGGGGAAAGGGGAAAAGGAAAAAAAGGGAAATTATTATTACCCATTACCCATTACCCATTACCCATGCCCAATGCCCCATGCCCTATGCCCTATTCCCCATCCCCACAACTACAGGATTATTCGTCAACATTTCCACTGCTGCTTGATATTGTGGGTCGGCTTCTGTGCCAATTTGGTCGCGGGTAATTGTTTCTAGAGGAATGACTTTGTCTGGTTTTATACCTAATTTGTTAATGTCTCGATGTTGGGGGGTTTCGTACTTAGCAATTGTGACTGCCAAGCCAGAACCGTCGGATAATTCAAACAAGGATTGAATTAAGCCTTTACCAAAGGTGGTTTCGCCAACTAATGTGGCGCGGCCGTTATCTTGGAGTGCGCCGGCAAGAATTTCGCTGGCACTGGCGGTTCCTTGATTGACTAGAATAACTAATGGGTCTGATGTGAGTGCTGGGCCAAATGCCTCAAAGCTGCCTTGGATGCCTTGGCGATTGACGGTGTAGACGATGGTGCCAGAGTCTAGCCATAGGCGGGCAATTTCAATTCCCGCTTGCAGTAGCCCACCAGGATTATTGCGTAAATCGAGAATGTAGGCAGCCGCGCCCTTTTTTTCTAAACTATTAATGGCGTGTGCCAGTTCCATTGAGGCGTTGGCATTAAACTGATTCAGACGTAAATAGCCAATGGGTGTCCCTTGTGGGGTAACGCGCAAATCTGAGATTACAGGATTTAAAGCAATGCGATCGCGCACTACCCTAATTTCCTGCTCTTGTGTACCATCTCTCTCGATTAATAATGTCACGAGGCTGCCAATCGGCCCGCGCATTTTCGCTGCAGCTTCGTCCAAGGTCAGATTTTCTGTAGAGGTGCCTTCGATTTTGATAATGCGATCGCGTGGCTGAATCCCCGCTTTATCTGCCGGCGAACCTGCGATTGGTGCTACTACTTCCAGCTTCCCAGTTTTGGGGTCTAGGGCAATTTGCAAGCCAACCCCTGTAAGTTCTCCAGAAGTATTTACCTGTAAACTACGATACTGTTCTGGGTCTAAAAAGCGGGTAAAGGGGTCGTCCAGGCTTTTGAGCATATTCTGAACTGCTGCATAAGCTGCTTCCTGATTTTTTAGCGGTTTCTCTAAAACTTTTTGCCGTACCGTCGCCCAATTTTGATGATTAAACGTTTCATCTAAATAATTTCGATTGACAATTCGCCAAACTTCTGATATTAGTTTTTGCTCTTCTGTTAAAGCCCCAGCCGGTTGGATAAATATGCCTAGTGCCAACCAAACTGCCATTAGCAATGATAATCCGCGTCGCCAAATCTTTTTATCCATGAACAAGCCCATGTTGAATTCCACCTCAACCCAAATTGCCTAGAACTGCCCAGTTGCTTTGTTTTTGATGAAATCTATCTCTCGATTATGTTACTTTTTTTATAGAAGTGGTGCATTAGTCTTAATCAAGTTGTTAAGTCAGCTGATTAGCGTATATCCCACTCAACACACGATAAGATCTACTTTGTGTCCATAATTTGTCGTGTTGGTTTGCCCCAAAAACGCAATACATCACATGTTTACAGAGTGTTAAGTTTATTAAAAGTCTTATCACTCTGAAGCCTTAAAAGCAAACGACTAAAATCCTCTTTGCTAAAATCCCAAAATTGTTAATTGGGAGAGAAGTCTGAGCGGAGGCTTCCTCCGCTTAGAACTTCGTAGATTGATCAACCGCAACCGATTTTTTAGGAACTTGAGATTGTATGGCCAACGTTTACGACTGGTTTGAGGAACGCTTGGAAATTCAAGCACTCGCTGATGATGTCACAAGCAAGTACGTTCCTCCCCATGTCAACATCTTCTACTGCTTAGGTGGCATTACCCTGGTTTGCTTTCTCATCCAGTTTGCGACTGGATTTGCCATGACGTTCTACTACAAGCCAACTGTTGCTGAGGCTTACTCCTCAGTGCAGTACATCATGACAGAAGTAAACTTCGGCTGGCTAATTCGCTCCATTCACCGCTGGTCTGCCAGCATGATGGTGTTGATGATGATTTTGCACGTCTTTCGGGTTTACCTCACCGGTGGTTTCAAAAAGCCCCGCGAATTAACCTGGGTAAGTGGTGTGATCCTAGCCGTAATCACAGTTTCTTTTGGCGTGACTGGCTACTCACTACCTTGGGATCAAGTGGGATACTGGGCTGTGAAAATCGTGAGCGGCGTTCCCGAAGCAATTCCTGTAGTTGGTGTGCTGATCTCTGACTTGCTACGTGGTGGTTCTAGCGTCGGCCAAGCGACCCTGACCCGCTACTACAGCGCCCACACATTCGTTCTGCCCTGGTTGATTGCGGTCTTCATGCTGTTCCACTTCTTGATGATCCGCAAACAAGGCATTTCTGGGCCCTTGTAATTTCAGCCAAAACGCTAACAGCTAAACTGCATTCAGTTTCAAAATGGGGAAAGAGGTAATGGGTAATGGGTAATTGGTCATGGAAGCTCAGATTTTGACTCATAACTCAGGACTCAGTAATTGAAGCTATTACTTAAACCTCAACCTTTAATCCTTACCCTATCTCCTACCCCACGGCTTTCAAGCTAGAGTTGTTTGTTTTAAACTGATGAACAAGAACAACAAAAACTTGATATCAGAAGCTGAAAGCTGTAAAACCCTACTGGCATCTGGCTGCTGTTGAGGTTTACCTGATAGCTCAAGGCTTTTACCAATGCTTTAACTCAACTTAAGCAGGAGAGCATATTTAAAAATGTCAACACAGAAAAAACCCGATCTGAGCGATCCTATCCTCAGAGCCAAACTGGCCAAAGGCATGGGCCACAACTACTATGGCGAACCAGCTTGGCCTAATGACCTACTTTACGTATTTCCCATCGTCATCATGGGATCTTTCGCTTGTATTGTGGCTCTAGCAGTACTAGATCCCGCAATGAACGGTGAACCAGCGAATCCTTTTGCGACACCATTGGAAATTTTACCTGAGTGGTACTTGTACCCTGTATTCCAAATTTTGCGATCACTTCCTAACAAACTGTTAGGAGTATTAGCAATGGCTTCAGTACCTCTAGGACTTATCCTCGTTCCTTTTATCGAGAGCGTCAATAAGTTCCAAAATCCCTTCCGCCGTCCAGTTGCAACCACAGTTTTCCTCTTTGGAACACTTGTAACTCTGTGGCTAGGTATTGGTGCTGCTTTACCATTAGACAAATCCTTAACCTTAGGATTGTTCTAATTCAGTCAGAAAAAACAGTACTTTTTGATGAGTGCTGAGTCATGGGTGATGAGTTATGAGTAATGAGTTTTGATAAACTAAGTACTTAGTACTTAGGAAGACTTAAGTCGTGAGCTATTACTCAGCATTCAGCACTCAGCGAGAAGTTAGAGATAAGGTTTTCTTAAATCTGCACTTCTATGACTCAGCACTTTTCCTCATCCAGGTTGCATCGTGGATATTTAGTTTTGGATTTAATAGCTATTCCAAAATCAGAAATCTCACAAATACCACAAACAGAGGCATTTGTTACCTACCGATCACTTACTTATATTTAAGTCAAGGTCAATGCTTAGCACCATGCAGCAAGACCATCTGACGGTGAAGAGCGATCTCAAGCTCCTCAACCACGTGCAACAATGGTTTGAGAAATTTTGTCGGCAACATTTGTATCAACTTGGCTGGTCAGAAACTCAGCTTTATCGCCTGAACTTAGCATTAGCAGAAGGCTTCACTAACGCAGTGCGTCATGCTCATTCTGCTTTACCACCAGAAACAGGCATAGATATTGAAGTCAGCTTGTGGATTGATAGATTAGAAATGAGAATTTGGGATTATGGCAAACCTTTTAATCCCGATGCGATCGCCGAGCCAGAGCCAGGTACTCTTCAAGTAGGAGGATACGGATGGTTTCTTCTGAGACGCTTGGCCGACCGTGTTGTCTACGAACGCGCTACAGCAAACAGAAATTGTTTGCTGATTGTTAAATATGCTCTAGATGGTCAGCATTAAATAATTCTTAATTACTAATTTGTCATTGCCATCTAGTACAAATTATTAATTAATGGGAATTTGACAAGCTAGAACAAGAAACGTGAAAATCCAGCCAAAGCACCCTGAATGGGAATTTCAGGGTGCATAATTTTGCTTGCAAATCATAGAAGATGCTGAAAAATGCTGAGGTACGCTTAAAGTTGATGCTTTCTTGTTTATACGAATTGAAAATTTGATAGTGAAAGAGGATTGACAGAACTGCGGCACAAAAAGCAATCCCCAATTCAAAATGGTATTATTTTCTCTCTCGCAATTAACCTAAACATCTGTGGTATATGTTACAACTGGATGAGCCAGAAACATACGTAATTGCACAGGTAAAGTGGGCGAAAATCTTAATTTAACTCATAAATTTCCCCAAAAAACCAACCATGTATTCGTGTTCTTAGAAATTTTTGTACACGAGGGTGGGATTCAGTCCTATGTCAAAGATATTTTTCGCGCCTATCAGAGATTGAGTCCAGGCTACAAAGCAGAAGTATTTGTACTGCGAGATAGTCCAAATATCTCAAATCTCTGGGAATCGGAAAATTTAAAATTTTATGGTTTTCAAAATAACTCTCCCCAATTCGGCAGATTGAAAATGACAGCCGCCTTGCTGAAGTGTTTGTTGTTACAGCGTCCCCAGCATGTTTTTTGCGGTCACATCCTGTTAGCAAAACTGATACAAACCCTTTGCCAACCTTTAGGAATTCCTTACACTGTCCTCACTTACGGTAAAGAAGTTTGGGAACCGCTTAATAGTAAGGAACGTCACGCACTCACATCGGCATCAGGGATTTGGACAATTAGCCGTTACAGTCGCGATCGCAGCTGTGCGGCTAATTTTATCGACACCAATATAGTAAAAATACTGCCTTGTGCAATTGATGGGGATAAATTTACACCAGGTGAAAAGCCAGCAGACCTGATTGCCAAGTATGGTTTAAATGATGCCAGAGTGTTAATGACTGTAGCGCGGCTATGGTCGGGCGATATTTACAAAGGCGTTGATGTCACAATTCGCGCCTTACCGCAAATCCTTGAGATGTTCCCAGAAGTTAAATATTTAGTCATTGGTCGCGGCGACGATCAACCACGATTAGCGCAACTTGCACAAGATTTAGGTGTCAGCGATCGCGTAATTTTTGCAGGTTTCGTTCCCACAGAAGAACTAATAGCACACTACCGCCTGGCTGATGCCTACATTATGCCTTCCCAAGAAGGCTTTGGCATTGTTTATTTAGAAGCAATGGCTTGTGGCGTACCCGTGCTATCTGGTGATGATGACGGTTCAGCAGACCCCTTACAGGATGGACAACTTGGCTGGCGAGTTGCCCACCGCGATCCCAATGCTGTAGCAACAGCTTGTATAGAAATACTCACAGGCCATGACCAACGTTGTGATGGAGATTGGCTAAGACAACAAGCGATCGCACTTTTCGGCATGGATGCTTTGCAAAAACGGTTACAAGAGTTAATTTAATGGGAATGGGGCATTGGGCATTGGGCATTGGGCATGGGTAATTGGTAATTGGGTGTTTGGGGTTTGTCCTTAAATGATTTCTCCCCTGCTCCCTGCTCCCTGCTCCCTTGCTTTTCCCAGTTGCCCTCATCTCCTCATCCCCAAACTCGCTATCCTAGAAATAGAGCAACATGACATTTTAAAAATGAGCCTTAAATCTTTTCCTTTGCTTGAAAATCTTCGCCCTTGGCTCACTGTGTTAGCAGTTACTTGGTTGCTAGCATCTTTAGGCTTGGGTTGGTTGGTGAATTCGATACTTTTTATTGTTGGGTTGTTACTATTGGCACCCGTAATTGCATTCTTTGGGTTTCGCTGGTGGCTACAACGTAACTTGGTTGTTGATCAATGTCCTGTATGTCGATATGAATTTACAGGTTTAAATAACAGCCAGTTGCAATGTCCTAACTGCGGAGAGCAGTTATTAGTGCAAAGTGGTCATTTTCGTAGGTTTACCCCTGATGGCACAATTGATGTCACAGCAGTGGAAGTTCCAGCAAAATCACTTGAAGATTAAGCTGTTGTTGATTGAGTGGATCTTGTCGTAGGTTTTTTTAACGCAGAGTCACACAGAGTCAGCGCCAAGGGACGCAGAGTGATTTCAAAGATTATTCACTACCAAACACGGAGAAAGAAAAGTTTAACTTTGAGAAATTGGTAGTTCGTCTGGATGAGAAAAGCTACAAATCATCCATTACCAAAATTTGAAAGCGTCTGTCGTCCCTCATGTTGTCGAAATCACAGCCATTTTTTGCCATTTCTCAACACCATTGGCGAATTGTTGCAAGTTTTCAATTGCTAAATCCGCATTTGCCAGTAAGTCATCACAACAGGCTTTGCCATACCAGACTTCGCGGTTATCTGGTGCAATCAGCAATGCTTGGTTGCAGGATGCGATCGCATTATGGTATCGGTGTAATTAAGTTTTTCAGATACAAAGGTGCGTTACGGTAAAGCCTAACGCACCGCCAATCATCTCAAAAATGTTGCATTAACCAAGTGTAGCTAAACATTGGATAATTTATTGTTTTGTCTTAGCTTAACCCTTGGCTTATAACTAATTTGCAATTAACTCTACAGCATCTTTTCCATCCGCATCTTGTAAATAAACTTTGACAATCTCCTCTTTAGCGGTGGGTAGCTGCTTACCAATAAAATCTGGGTGGATGGGAACTTCACGATGGCCCCTATCTACCAAAACAGCTAAACGAATTACCTCAGGTCTACCGTACTCATTGACCGCATTTAAAGCAGCACGAATTGTCCTACCTTTAAAAATGACATCATCTACAAGCACAACTGTTTTACCTGTGAGGTCAAAAGGAATATCAGTTTTGGCTGGAGTTCGTAACCCAATTTGGTCAAGATCATCTCGATAAAACGTAATATCCAATGCTCCCACTTCTACAGATACACCTTCCAATGTCTCAATTTGACGTGCCAATAATTCTGCTAAAAATACACCCCTAGTATAAATACCTAAGAGTACTAGCTGAGATAAATCACGTGTCCTCTCCACAATTTGCGAAGCAAGACGAGTGACAGTCCGACGAAGTTCTTCCGATGAGAGAATTTCAACTACTTTTACAGACATAACCATAGACCGATACCCCTGAGTAATGCATGATACCAGACATTTGAGGCAAGAGGAGATGGGGTATACAGGATAAGAGGATGAGGAAGATGAGGGAGATGAGGGAGATGAAAGAGAAATTACTATTACCCATTACCCATTACCCATTACCCATTACCCATTACCCATTACCCATTACCCCATTCTCCATTCTCCATATTCATCATTACCTGTTGAGCAGTAGAAAGAATAGAGCGATCGCAACCCCTATCCACAGTAAAAAGCAATATCTAGTTAATTGCAAAGCCGATTCAATACTTTTAGGAGTGATGGGATGAATGTTATCTCCTAGCAATGGTTTGTGTTTAGCTACGCCGCGATACCAATTTGTCCCGCCAACCTGTACGCCTAAAATTGCTGCATAGGCGCATTCACTCCATCCAGAATTGGGACTTGGATCGATAATTGCATCTCGGCTACAAATCCGCCAAACATACAAAGGTTTACCTGATAATAACGCCAATGTGATGACTGTTAAGCGGCAAGGAACCCATGTCAGATAATCTTCTAAGCGCGCACTAAACCAACCTAAATAAGTGTATGGTGCTTCCTTATAGCCCACCATTGAATCTAGAGTACTACTGGCTTTATATGCTAGAGCTAAAGGCACAGCTCCCACAAAGGGAATGAATCCTCCCACAATTGCATAAAATAGCGGAGCCATCACCCCATCAGTAGCATTCTCAGTGACAGTTTCTAGAATGGCGCGCAGAATTTCTGCTTCGGAAAGATTTTTAGTATCGCGGCCAACGTAATTACTTAAACTATTACGAGCCTCTGCTAAATTTCCTCCGATTAAAGGTTTTAAGACAGTAACAGCTGCGGTTCTCAAACTTCTGCCAGCAAAACAACTAGCTAAGAGAATGCTTTCTAAAGCAATTGCCAATAGCGGATGCAACCACCTAGCACTTTGAATTATTAACCAGCCAACAAGTCCACTACCAATTAATAGAAAGATGCATAGGAAAATTCCCGCAATTCTTTGTGTTAGAGAATCATGACAATATTTCAGAGACAGTTTGGACAGGTGAGAAATAACCCACCCCATAACTTGCACTGGATGAGGCCAACCCCAAGGATCGCCAATTAGATAATCTAAAAATGCAGCAAAAATCAAGATATAAATGTTGTGAGTCATTGGTCAAGAGTCAAAAATTGGAGAGACATGATTAATCGCGTCTCTACTCAAGGGTCAAGCATAAATATTCTGACTCTGGTATTGTGACTCTGAAATATAGACTTTTGACTGTTGACTAAACTACAAAATTAGCTTCCTCTCCCAACGAAGCCTGCCAACTCCGAGCATCATAATAAAGGTCAGCCAGGGTAATACTATATAAAGCTTCTTTCAGCTTTTGGTTAAGTCTCTGCCAAAGAGAAAATGTTACCCAATCTTCCGCTTGTGCTGATGTTGGAGTATGGTTAGGCAAATAAGTAATCGTTTCACCTACAGATTCTAAAATTTGTCCTATAGATATTTTGGCAGGCTCTCTTGCCAATTGGTATCCACCAATGCTGCCGCGAATTGATTTTACTAAACCAGCACGACGCATTTCTATTAATAATTTTTCTAGATAAGGAGCAGGAATATCTTGGCGTTTGGCAATTGCTCTTACAGATACAGGCCCATAAGCCGGCTGTAAACTTAAATCGAGCATCGCTTTCACACTATAATGTCCTCTCGTTGTTAGTTTCATGCTGGATTTTTTGAATTGTCAGTTGTCAGTTGTCAGTTGTCAGTTGTTTTTTCATGACCATTGACTAATGACTAATGACTAAGGATCAGTTTTGCTTATCATTCTGTACCCCAATTATCCATATTGACAAGTAGACAAGTTTTTTTTGCGCTACTTTAGAAAACTTAAACAACTATAGTCTACCAGTAATTTAGAAACTATATATATAGTTATCAGTATAGACACCATTCTAGAAAATAAATTGTTTTAGCAATATTTAGAAATCAAGTAACAATTTTGCCTATGAATGTAATATACTTGGCAAGGCTGAAATAAAAACTAAAGGATTCTGTTCCTACTAGCTCAATGTCAGCTAAAATAAAATCGATTCAAACACTTCAAACATTCGTTTTCGACCTAAGTTGATGGCTAAACAGAAAAAAATTGAACCCCTAGTTGGTGAAGATCTGCTCAAAAAAGTTAAAGAGCTAGAGAACGAGAGCAAAGAAGAGAAGGCTAAGAAGTGCGGCTACTATACCGTTACCAAAAATGGTATAGAGCGCGTCAATATGATGAAGTTCTTGAATGCCTTAATTGATGCTGAAGGCATTCAATTAGATAGCTCTCCTAGTGCTAATGGTCGTGGTGGACGTAGCGCCAGCTATAGAATTAGTGTGCAATCAAATGGGAACTTGCTGATAGGTTCCGCCTACACAAAACAAATGAATCTTAAACCAGGCGATGAGTTTCTCATCACTTTAGGTAAAAAGCACATTCGTCTGAGACAGGTAGATCCAGAAGATAGGGAAGACCTGGAAGCTATAGAAGCTACTGCTTAATAATATAGTTAAACATCAAGAGTCAAGGAAGAAGGCTGAAGGCTGAATACTTGTCTGGCTGCGACTTAGAGTAGGGTAGCCTAAACAAATATACCTCATACTTTATACTTCTCACTTCAGCCTTCTATTGACAGAATATAGAAATGGTCGGCATAGGGCATCGGCACGACCTTAAACGGACGGGGAGCGACCATAAGACTACTTCAGTAGCTGGTTGCTGTGAGCCGTCAAGAATCACTGCACCTTCAGGTCGGTGAGTATGTCAATTAATGATTAATAACTACATCTGTTGTAGACATCATTGCTAAACATTGGTGCAGTGCCTTACCTGTGACTGTTAAATTACAGGTTAAGGCAATTTGCTCCCTTTCTAGTAGACCTAAAATGCGCTCATGGTTGTCTCTTGCTACCACTGGTAACTGATGCAAACCTCGAAGCGCCATGCGGTCTAAAGCTTCAGATAATGGTTCATCCCTCCAAGCATAAAGAATTTCAGTGGTACAAATATCTAAGAGAGTTTGACTAGATAAATTACTCTGAATTTCAGTTGGCAAATTCTGGTAATTTTGCCAAAGGCGGAGGTTACGGTTAATATCTTCTAGAGAGATAATACCAACTAATTGCTCAAGTTCATCAATTACTAAAGCACTAGAACAGCGATCGCGCAGCATCTCCTTCGCGGCTTCTAATACTCCTAACTTTGTCGGCAACTTTTTCGGACAAGTTAGCATTGCATCTTCTACTAAAATTTCCTGCAACATATCTGTCTTCTCGTCTTTTAATTCCGAAAGACCGATTTGTTGCAGATTAGAATTAGAATTAAAATTTGGCTTGATTCGTTCTATCAACCAAACACTTAAACCCACCGCCGCCATTAAAGGTAAAACAATCCGGTAATCGCGGGTTAATTCAAATAGCATAATAATTGATGTTAAGGGCGCTCTGACACTAGCAGCGAGAACCGCGGCCATTCCTACCATTGCATAGGCGGGGGGTGCAGCCATCTGTGTGCCAATTGTGGGAGCGATCGCAGCGACAATTTTGGCATAAGCTGAACCAAAAGAAGCACCCAGAAACATCGCGGGAGCAAATACACCACCGACAAAACCACTACCAGCGGAAATTGCTGTCATCAGCAATTTGATGACTAAAAGTATCAATAGTAAAGGTAGAGAAAACTCTACATCTTGCAGCATGGCCTGTACAGTGCCATAACCAATGCCCAAAATTTGGGGGAAATATATAGCGACTACGCCGATAATTACCCCACCAATAATTGGATGTATGGGCTTAGGAATTTTGCCGATAAAGCCCAACATGGGAATACGTCCAGCAAAGCAGGCTTTTGCTAACCGCATTGATTCTGTATAAGTTAGGGAAACTAAACTTGCTCCTAAACCTAAACCTAAATAAATTGGCAACTCTAAAAAAGGACTGCGGACTTGATATACAGGTAAAGCAAAAGCAGGTTGTGCGCCTAAACCAATTTGAGCAATTAACGCTGCTACCACTGCGGCTAACAACACTACACTGACAGCAGAAGTGGCAAAAGATGTAGCGCCCATCACCACTTCTAAAGCAAAAAACACTCCTGCGATCGGAGCATTAAAGCCGGCGGCTAAACCAGCCGCCGCACCAGCGCTTAAAAGCAAACGCTGTTGCTCTTGAGATACTTGTAAAATGAGAGATAATAACATCCCAAAATTGGCACCAATTTCTACACTCGGCCCCTCAGGCCCCAACGAAGCACCACTCCCCAAAGACACTGATGCTGCCAACATTTTGGTGACTGGACGTAGTGGCTGGCGAATTTCTTTGCCTTGAGAAGCTGCAATCAAAGATGAAAGTCCAGGTCCAAAATCTTGAGTGCGCCAGCGCATGAAACCGACAATTAAGCCGCCAACTGTGGGAACACAAGCTAAAGTCCAAGCACCCCAGACCCCAATAGTGCCCATAAAATTTTCCAGCATCAAATCGTGAATTAGCTGGATTAAATAGTGAAAGGTCACTACACCCATACCCGTACCGCTACCAATTAGTACTGCTAAAAGTAGCACTACGGTTTCTATGGATGGTTGAAAACGGTTAATTAAGTGAGCCAAGCGAGTAGTCACAGAAGGAAAGGCAGGTGTTTCCGTTACCTTCCTCAGTTCAGTAGGAGGCAAGAGAGTCATTGAGCAGCCAGGTAAATGTAAGAAAAAATTTAAATTTTTATCTGTTACTTCTCATTGTGAGCCATGATTTAGCAACCAGACAAGTATGCTCGATCAGCTTCATTTACAAATTTTTAGTTAAAAAAATTTCACTGTGCAAAATTTTGATGAGGAGAATGGTTAAATAGGACAGAATTATTATTTAATGGTCAACTAGCGGTGGTGCAGTGCTATTCAGTCAGAACTCCTTCTCAGGGAAAAAATACGCTAGATATGGACTTGGTGGTTAAGCCAGGTTAGACAGTAATGAGAAGTCATCTTTTACTAAATCTAGCTATACTCGTGGTGCGACTATAATAACCATCCTGAGTAAGAAGTACACTATATGTATGATTAATGACTGATGTCAGTTCACAAGCGTGAGTCTACTAAGTATTGATCGGGAATTCAATATAACTATTGTTTATAGAGCGAGTCAATGGACTAGGCGGTAGTATTAAATGAATATACACACTTTTGATAATCATTATGTTACTTGTCCAATTTGCCAAAGAAATGCCACACCGAAAAAAATTAAGACGTGCATTGGCTTGTTTAGTTGTCCCTATTGCCAAGAAAAACTTGTAGTTTGCCAAAGCGGTCATTACGTCCGCGATCCGTTTACGCTGAAACAGATGATGATCTCTTCGTCACTACGCCGCCAAAGCAGCCCTTTGGCGAGAATTATCCGAGATTTCGTCTTCCTGAAGCGTCCTGTAGTAGCAATGGCTGTGGGAGGTATCATTCTCTTAAGTATGCTTGCTATTACTCAGCAGAATACAAGTAGCGAACCGGAAAACTTTCCTCAAATAGAGAAAATAGATAAAAAAATTCAGTAAGCTTATCTACTGGTATAAATTATACTATTATAAACTTCTGGTAAACAGAAAATTAAGTATAACATTAATCACACCGTATGCTACCCCAGCTTGGGAGTATACGGTTTCATTTTGGTAGGAGGTTGGGGATTGGGGACTAGGGACTAGGGACTAGGGACTAGGGACTAGGGACTGGGAATTGAGGGATGAGGAAAATTACTCATTACTCATTACCAATGCCCAATGCCCCATGCCCGATGCTCATCTTTAAAAGTAAAAAGCTAATGACTAATTTGCACCTTTAGCCATTAGCACGTCTTTATTACCTGTTATCCATTGCTGGGATGACTACAAGTTTTAACTGGCGAATTCCGCACGTAATTGATTGACAACTCGATCCAGTCCGACGGAATGGGCAGCTTTGAATAATAACCGATCGCCTTCTTGCACAAATGTCTTTAATCTGGCTACTAATTCTGCATGGCTGGTAAAGCATTCTGAGGGAATACCTTCGGCACTTTTGGCGATCGCTTCGGCATCTTGTCCATCAACTAAGACTAACAAGCCGTCTAATTTCAACTTTTGCACAGTCTCACCAACTCGCTGGTGCAGTTGTGGTGATCGCTCTCCTAATTCTTTCATTGCACCTAATACGGCAATTTTGCGTTTTCCGGGTGTGTCTGCTAATAATTGCAGCGCTGCTAACATAGCTTCTGGTGCAGCATTGTAAGTTTCATCTAAGATTACCACGTCATTGGGCAAAGCAAAACGTTGCGATCGCCCTGTGGGCATATCAACATTTACACCCGCTTGTAAAGATGCCCAATCAATTCCTACTACCTTAGCTACGGCTAAAGCTGCCAAGAAATTTGTGACATTGTGACGACCAGGGAGGGGTAGAGGTAGCTGGATATCTTCTATTGCCAGTGTCTCATTATCAATTATTTGCCCGGAAATATCGCCCCCAGATAAGCCGTAGGTGATGACTTTGCCTTGCCAAACTTTGGTTGCTGTGGAAATTAATAGCGGATTATCTTGATTAAGAATGGCAACGCTATCCTTGGGCATTTCGGCTAATAATTCACATTTGGCCTGAGCGATCGCAGCTTCGGAACCGAGTAATTCAATATGTGCTGTGCCGACATTGGTAATAACTCCAATTGTCGGATTGGCGATGTGGGTTAATTCGGCAATCTGTCCTTGACCCCGCATAGCCATTTCAATCACAGCATAATCATGTTCTGAGCTAAGTTCTAGGAGAGTTTTCGGTACACCAATTTCGTTATTAAAATTGCCGTAAGTCTTGTGTACGTTTCCCTTTGTCGCCAAAACTGCGGCAATGAGTTCCTTGGTTGTAGTTTTACCCACAGAACCAGTTACCCCAATCACAGGAATTTGAAAGCGATCGCGCCACCAACGAGCAATTTTTTGATAGGCTTCTAGAGTATTTTTGACCTGTAATGCCGGAAACCCAGGATTTTCATAATCAAAATCAACAATAGCCGCGATCGCACCTTTAGCGATCGCAGTAGCAACAAACTCGTGCCCATCAAACTTTTCACCTCGCAAAGCCACAAACACTTCACCTGGCTTAATCAGCCGAGTGTCTGTTTGGATACTGCTGCCTAATTGTGTTAAAGCGGCTGCTGATAAGTTGACAGGCTGGGCTAAAAGAATTTCAACCAGTTGATTTAAAGTGGCAGAACAAGGCATAAAAGTGAAAATTGTCCCCAAGAATAAATTATTGAAATTTTAGTAGTAAAAAGTCTTAAGGTGACAAATATTTTTGGGGATTGGGGATTGGGGACTGGGGATTGGCGATTGGGGATTGGCGATTGGGGTAAAGGGTAAAGGGGAATAACAAACAGCAAATGACAAATGACGAATGACAAATGACGAATGACGAATGACAAATGACAAATGACAAATGACAAATGACAAATGACAAATGACAAATGACAAATGACAAATGACAAATGACAAATGACAAATGACAAATGACAAACACCAATTACCACATCCGAAAAAATGATACTATGCTGTCGGAAGGCTGTGACTGTGTGCATTGATTAATGAAAAACTCCAGCCACAAGGGGAAGAAGTTTCCAATGCCCAATGCCCAATGCCCCAAGCGGCGGGGCAGGTATTCCTCTCCACTTAAGGATCGGAGTTTCCCGCCGCTTTCCATGAATATTAGCGAAAGGTAGCGGAATTATGCTTTGTATAGAAGATCTGCTGACTCTGGAACTATTTAAAACTTTGCCACGGAACCGTCTGGATTGGATATGCGATCGCTCTCAAATACTTAATCTGAGTACTGATGAAATATTGGTATCCGAAGGCGATCCTGCACGTGGCTTTTTTATTATGTTGTCTGGGCGGATGGGATTGACAAGGCGCAGTGATGGGATGGAAATGCCCATCGGACAGCATGAAGCCCCTAGCTTTTTTGGGGAAATTCCCATCTTGACAGGCGATCCTAACCCAGTGACAGTACGCGCCCTGACTGACTGTCATCTGTATCAGCTATCAAGTGAAGATTTCCTGACATTACTGCACGAGTGCCGCAACTTTGAGCAGGTGATTTTTAAAACAGTCGCCAAGCGATCGCGTGGATTAGAATCCTTCATCCGCAATCGGGAAAAAATGGCGGCTTTAGGTACTCTAGCAGCAGGATTAGCCCACGAACTGAATAATCCAGCCGCAGCTTTGGTTCGCGCTTTGCGAGATATCACCCCAGCATTACTAGAACTACAACGCATGAATCTGGTGTATGGACAGCACCAAGTTGATGCAGAACATACCGCACAATGGATTAAAGCCCGAGATGAGGGGTATGAGACAATTACCCACAAGCGGATCGATCCGATGAAATTGAGCGATCGCGAAGATGAATTGCTCGATTGGTTAGAAGATTATGGTGTAGAGGATGCTTGGAAACTTGCAGGGCCGTTAGCTGAAGGGGGTACCGCAATTGCCACACTAGAAGAATTAACTGCACGCTGGCAAGACGATCAAACAAAAATGGGTACTATGGGCTTGCGTTGGTTAGCCCTTTCTTTTGAAGTCATGTCTATGATTTCCAGTGGTTTACGTGGTGCAGAACGGATTGCGGAACTGGTGCAGTCAATGAAGTCTTATTCCCATTTAGATCAGGGTGCAAGACAATTAGTTGATATACATGAAGGTTTAGAAGATACTTTACGATTATTCTCATACAAAATAAAAAATGGCGTAGAAATTCGCAGGTCATATAGTCCTGATATTCCTAAAATTTGGGCTTATGGCAGCGAATTAAATCAAGTGTGGACGAATTTGATTGATAACGCCATTGATGCCATGAACGAAAAAGGCATATTAGAGATTGTGACAACTCCCTATAGCGATCGCATCGAAGTCCAAATTACAGACTCCGGATCGGGTATTCCGCAAGAGATTAAATCACGAATTTTCGAGCCATTTTTCACAACTAAGGCCGTTGGTAAAGGTTCCGGTTTAGGCTTAGAAGTAGTACGCCGCATCGTCGAAATCCGCCATCAAGGAAGTATTACAGTCGATTCCCAACCAGGGAAAACGCAATTTACTATTTGTCTCCCGATTGGTTGAGATTGGGATTGGGGAACTTGGGGCCCCCTCTGGGGATAAGGGGTAATGGGGACTGGGAAAAAGCAGGGGAGCAGGGAGCAGGGAGCAGGGGGAAAAATAACAAACACCTATTACCAATTACCAATTACCCGTTACCAATTACCCAATGACAAATGACAAATGACAAATGACAAACCTGTAAAATTTCTCATTGGTTGCGCTGTTTGGGCATATAAAGGATGGGTGGGTGAACTCTATCCTTCAGGTACTCGCACAGCTGAGTTTCTTTCTCTCTACAGTCGCCGCTTCACTACTGTGGAGGGAAATACTACTTTCTACGCTATCCCTAATCAGGAAACTGTCACTCGCTGGGCGACGGAAACACCACCAGGTTTTGAATTTTGTTTAAAATTACCGCGTGATATTACCCATCAAGGTTTGTTGCAACCATATATCCCTGCGGCTTTACAATTTCTGGAAAATATGCGTCCTTTGGGTAAGCGTCTAGGCCCGATATTTGCTCAATTACCGCCCAGTTACGCACCTATATTAATAGAAGATTTGGCTATTTTTTTAGAAGCTTGGCCGCGTACAGTTGCACCCCTAGCGCTAGAAGTTCGCCATCCGGATTGGTTTAAGGAACCTCATGCTAGTAATTTGACGGCACTGTTAGAAAAGCTCAATGTTGGTAGAGTACTGTTAGACTCGCGCCCCATCTACACTGGAGATGATGACCCTCAGCTAAATTCAGAACGACGCAAACCGAAATTACCAGTACAATTTAGCGTCACAGCACCTTTTACCCTAATTCGCTTTATCTCACACCCAAACTTAAGCGTGAATCAGCCGTTTATGGAAGAGTGGGTAACGCAGATTCAACAGTGGTTACAGGCGGGAGTGCAGATTTATTTCTTTGTTCATTGTCCGATAGAAGAGCGATCGCCTAGCACAGCCCGTCACTTCCAAAATTTACTAGAACAGAATGGTGTAGCAGTTCCTTCCCTACCTTGGAACAACCTCGATCATACACCCAACCAATTAAGTTTATGGGATTTGTAATGCTGTAGGGGCACAGCATCCACAATCTTTTGATATATCAAATATCTTACAGGTGCCCACCTGTGTCAACTTAAGCTTAAAGCTATATAGGGCGGGCGTTGTACAAATACCTCGCGCCCTCATCCCCTAACCCCTTCTCCCGCAGGAGAAGGGGAACTAAATCTCTTGCTCCCTTCTCCCTGTGGGAGAGGGGCTGGGGGTGAGGGCGAAACCTTGCACAAGAGCGGGTTTCACGTTAAGTTGACACCAATGACAGGTGCCGTGCCCCTACTCATCTGTCGCGTTCTTTGTTCAAAATGGTATTAAAACTGGAACATTCCTCTCTCTGGTTTTTCTGGAATTACGGCATAAGCATCTATTTCAAATAACATACCGTCAAGTGCAAGCCTAGGAACAGGGATGAGGGTGTTTGCTGGTGGTTTATTCCCCCACAAATTAGCAATTTCACGTCCTAACGGTATCAATTTCTCTTGAGTGTGATTAACTATAAGCACAGTAGTTTTAGCTACATGTTCTGGTTTGGCACCCACCGCTTGTAAGGCAAAGCGGAGGTTCTGAAAAGCCCGTACCAACTGCTCCTCATAATCATTAGAAATCACATTTCCTTGCAAATCTGAACCAAATTGACCAGAAATATAAACAGTTTTTGCATTGGCTGGTGTAACAGCTATATGACTATAGCCATTTTGGGGTGCATTATATAGAGTTGGTGGATTTACCAGTTTCACATCTTGGTTTTCACGAGCATTCACTGCAGTTTGTGTTCCTGCTACAAAGGTGGTGCCTAATCCTGCACCACCAAGCCACAAAAGTGCATTGCGTCGCGATAATTTGGTTACTAATGAATTAACAGCACTGGTAATACGCTGAGTCATTAAAGCTCCTTAAATAAGTAATTCAGTAAGTTCACGATTGAACATAACAATATTCAGCAAGATAAATTGAAAAAGCTTTAATTTCTCTTTTTCAAAACTTTATATGTTGCGTTAATCAAGCGTACTTACTTACGAAAAAATATTACATATTAAGCATAAATTGAAACTCGTTAATAGTAAAGGATAATCGGATATTAAAAAGTAAAAACTAAAAAGTAAAAAGTAAAAAGTAAAAATATAATCCCCATAAATAAAGCGCAAAGTTGAGCCAGTGACACGTGCGGCTCTGCCGGGTCAACTGGCGTTAGAGCGCCGACTTGCGGCGAACTGAACTTTGCAAGATAGGGGATTGGAACAGGACGTATTATTTCTCGACGGCAGTCGCCACAAGTCGGCAAACCCTTTCGGCAATTGCTCATGGGGGAAACCCCCTACAGCCCTTCGCGCATCCTACAGCAGGCGCTAGCCTCTCCCAAAGGGAGAAGACCGCATTGCCTCTCCTGACGGAGACGCTACGCGTAGCTTGCTTCCCTAAAAGAGTGCACCAAGGTGCTGCCTCCGCTATGGGTCTCGAAATAAATGTCTTTATTTTGTTCCATAACGAAATTGGGGGCTTGTGACTATTTTTATGTTTATTTATTTTGCCTTTTAACTTTTAACTTTTACCTTGTTCGGTCACGGATTTAAAACATAATTCCAAAGGCTTACAAGTTGAATAAAAAATTTAAAAAATATGTATATTAATTATTATGCTAAAAATAAAATTGCTAATGTATTGTATTATTGACCCCAAAAATGTGCTGCGATCGCAAAATAATATGCACCGAAATTGAAGGCATCGCCACAGCTAATCCATATCCGGAAACATCTCACGATATATCAATAAATAATATTTATTTAATCTATTTAGCTGTCAATGTGTGCAATTGCATCAAACAATACAGATAATCATTTAATATCAATTTACTAAGATCATGTAGCGTATGCATCAGTATAATTGCAAGATATAAATTAAGAATTAAATTGTGTATATTTTGATTAAAATAAGCTTGTGATTTTGAGAATTGAGGCAGTAAAGTACTTTAAAGTTGAAGCAAATTAGCCGATGAGATAAATTGCAGCTACACTGACCATCTCTAGGACAAAATACTTGCAACTATGTGTACACCCATCATTGCAATCGTGTTGAGATGACCCCAAGCATTACAGATTCGACAGTTAAGGCCGCGATCGCAGCTATTGCATCGGAGTCAGCAACGACACAAGAGAAAATCGAAATGTTGATTGAACTGGCACATGGTTTACAGAAAAAACCTAAAACTCCTCAAGATTTATGGAGTACAGTTGATCTGTATAAACGAGCTTGCGAAATGTGTGGGGACGATTATCCGCTACTGAAAGCTAGGGCTAAGGTGGGTATAGCTGGTGCTTTGAAATCAATTCCTGATGAAGGGACAGAATTACTACTACAAGCAAAAGCAGCTTATACAGAAGCACTACCAATTTTGCAACAATTAGCTTCTAAAGAAGAAATAGCGGAAGCGCAGATGAATTTAGGGCTAGTGTTGCAATCTCTCGTACCTTTTAATTTAGCCCAAATCGCCGATAGCATTAAAGCTTATCAAGATGCATTGCGGGTATTTAATTCCGAGAAATACCCAGAAGAATACGCAATTTTACACAATAATATTGCAATTGCTTACCTGTCAATTTCTACGGGAATGGAACAAAAGCAATTGTGTGAAGGTTTAGCTGTACAAACATTTGAATCAGCACTCAAACAGATAAACCTGATTGAAAATCCCCGAGAATACGCGATGTTGCAAAATAATTTAGGTAATGCTTTGCAATATCTCCAAAGTACCCATCCTGTAGAGAATAATTTACGAGCGATCGCAGCTTATGAAGAAGCATTAAAAGTGCGGAATTCTCATGATACACCGTTAGAATACGCTAACACAATTTCTAACAAAGCTAACGCCATGTTTAATCTACCGGATGACCTTGAAAAACCAGAAAAAGGTAATCCCCAAAATCTGTTAAAAGCACGTGCTTACTATCAAGAAGCTTGGGAAATATTTACCCAGCATCAACAATTGGAACAAGCACAAGTTGTAGCGCAAGCCCTCCAAGAACTTGAAATAGAACTGAAACTGCAACAGGAGAAACTTTAGAATTAGAAACTTCCAAGGAAAAATATTCTCTTGCTATTGTTGACTGTTGACTGCCACAACTTTAAGCGGAATAATTTATTGTTTGGATTTGTCTAAATGCTTTCTCACTGATTAATCATTTCTCTACCCTGACGCTTAAGCAAGCTAAAGGGTAGAGTAATTCCAAATGTTCACGCAAAAACGCAAATCGGTACATTAGAGCAAAGTTGCTAGTGCTGATACAGTAGGGCTAAATTCTTGGTGAGAAAATATAAATGACAAGATGATTCGTAATTAGGGATTTCCAATCAAAAAATATCCTAAATTGGCTTGTAGGATGTCAATCCTGCGCGTTCTGAATATGGGCGTGCAAGAAAGATGCCTACGCTACAACATGACAATGGATAATTGATTGTTGAAAACAACCTGAATAATTAGTAATCTTTAGTTACAGTTGACGCTGTTACAAATTTAATTACGAATTACGAATTACGAATTATTAATTACGTAGCTTGCTTCTCTCCAGAGGTGGGTATTACAAGTTAGCATTTTGTCAACAACTATCAGCATCCATCTGCGGTTAATGTACAACTCGATTAATATTACTCCTAACTCTTCATTACCGACAGAAGCCACAGTAATTGCACCAAAATTACCTTTGTCACTTGCAGGTGCAGAAGTGATTTTAGGTGCAATTCTAGAACCAGAAAAATTTGTGATGCCTCTAGCACCGAGTCCCATGACAATGTTTGGCCCTCGTGGTGCTTGTTTAATCTCAGAAACCGGGCCATTGTGGGTATCTGATACAGGACATCATCGATTATTAGGATGGCGAAATTTACCAACTACAGATAATCAAAGTGCTGATTGGGTAATTGGACAACCAGACTTTTATCATGAAGGACAAAATGCTAAAGGCACACCAGGAAGGGCAACTGTTAGCGTCCCCACAGGGATTTGTCGCTGCGGTTCTGGATTAGCTGTTGCTGATGCTTGGAATCACCGAGTTTTAATTTGGAAAAATTTGCCAGAAGATAGCAATTTTCCAGCAGATTTGGTGTTAGGACAAGCTAATTTTACCGATAATGAACCCAATCGAGGTAGTCAGTTACCAGATGCAAATACGATGCACTGGCCCTATGGAGTTTTATATCATCAAGGCAAGCTATTTGTAGCTGATACTGGCAATCGTCGGCTGCTAATTTGGCAGCAATTACCTACAGAAAATGGTCAACCAGCCGATTTAGTGTTGGGGCAACCAGATATGATATCTCGTAATGAAAATTGTGGTGCTTCTCCCACTGCTGTGAGTATGCGCTGGTGTCACGATATTACCTTTTGGGAAGACAATTTAGTTGTCAGCGATGCGGGTAATAATCGTGTGATGATTTGGCAAGGAATGCCCACAGAAAATAATACTCCTTGTGCAGTAGTATTGGGACAAAAAGACTTTAATAATGTCGAAATGAATCAGGGAATTTATTTTCCCAGTGCCAGTAGTTTAAGTATGCCTTATGGAGTGGATGCGGCTGGTGATTGGTTAGTAGTTGCAGATACCGCTAACTCTCGCTTGCTAGGATGGAAAAAGCCAGAATCAATTCTATCACTGCAAGGTGCGGCGGCAGATGCCTTGGCAGGGCAAGCTAATTTTAAAAATAAAGGTGAAAATCGAGATTTTGGATTACCGACAAGAGAAAGTTTAAATTGGTGTTACGGTATCAAGATTTGTGGTCAAACTGCGGTAATAGCTGATTCTGGAAATAACCGAATTTTGCTGTGGCGATTTAATTATGGCGAGTGAAGAAATTAGAGTTCGTGGTACTGTTCAGGGTGTAGGTTTTCGCCCTACTGTTTATCGCATTGCTAAAGCTTGCGGTTTGCGGGGTGATGTTTGTAATGATGGACAAGGTGTGTTAATTCGCGTATCTGGTAGCGAAGCAGCATTAGGAGAATTTATCGCCAAATTACAGCAAGAATGCCCACCTTTAGCGAAAATTGCAGAAATCATCAGAACGCCGCTTACAGAAGAATTGAATTTTGATGATTTTGCGATCGCACATAGTATTACTAATAAAGTTAAAACAGCCATCTCCCCTGATGCGGCGATTTGTCCCCAATGTCAACAAGAAATTTTTGACCCCTTTAGCCGCTATTTTCGCTACCCCTTTACCAACTGTACCCATTGCGGCCCCAGATTGAGTATTATTCGCGCCATTCCCTATGACAGATGCAACACCAGTATGTCTGCATTTGCCATGTGTCCCCAATGCGAACAGGAATACCACGACATCGAAAACCGCCGCTTTCACGCCCAACCTGTAGCTTGCCATATCTGCGGCCCTACTGCTTGGTTAGAACGTGCGGATGGTAAATCAGTTACCGCTTCTATGTTCTCCATGTTAGATGATGTTGATGCCGTTTGTAGCCTATTACAAAAAGGCGAGATTGTCGCCATTAAAGGCTTAAGCGGGATTCATTTAGCTTGTGATGCTACTCAAGAAGCCACAGTCCAAAAATTGCGTCAGCGTAAAAACCGCTATCATAAACCCTTTGCTTTAATGGCTAGGGATATCGACATTATTGCCCAATATTGCACCATCAGCCCGCAAGAACAAGAGTTATTAAAGAGTCCCGCAGCGCCTATTGTTTTGTTGCGGAAGAAGGGATTGGGGACTGGGGACTGGGGACAAATCAATTCAAAATTCAAAATTCAAAATTCAAAATTAAATAACTCCTGGGAAATTGGGACTGGGGAAGAGAAATTAACTCAGCAATCTTCAATCCAAAATCCAAAATCTAAAATCCAAAATTCTATTGCGCCTTCAGTTGCACCTGGGCAAAATCGCCTGGGGTTTATGTTACCTTATACGCCGTTACATCACCTGATTCTCAAGCGGATGAATCGTCCCATTGTGTTAACAAGTGGTAATTTATCGGATGAACCGCAATGTATTGATAATGAAGCAGCAAAAGAGAAATTAAGCAAAATAGCCGATTATTTTCTGTTACATAATCGAGAGATTGTTAACCGAGTTGATGATTCAGTAGTGAGGGTTGTAGGCGAAAAATTGCAAATCATTCGTCGCGCTAGAGGTTATGCCCCAGCACCAATTAATTTACCCCCAGGATTTGATAATATTCCACAGATTTTAGCAATGGGTAGTGAGTTAAAAAATACCTTTTGCTTACTGCGGGAAGGGCAAGCAATTCTCTCGCAACATTTAGGAGATTTAGAAAATGCTGCGGCTTTTGATGCCTATCAAGATACCTTAAATTTGTACTTGAATTTATTTGAACATCAACCAGAAGTAATTGCAATTGATAAACACCCAGAATATCTTTCAAGCAAACTAGGAAAAGAATTAGCAGCAGCTAACCATCTGCCAATTTACCCAATCCAGCATCATCACGCCCATATTGCTGCTTGTATGGCAGAAAATGGCCTTCCTCTCGATGCTTCTCCAGTTTTAGGTATTGCCTTAGATGGCTTGGGTTATGGCGAAGATGGTACGCTTTGGGGCGGAGAATTTCTGTTAGCAGATTACCGCAAATTTCAGCGATTAGCAGCATTTAAACCTATAGCAATGATTGGTGGCGCACAAGCCATATATCAGCCTTGGCGTAACACTTATGCCCATCTCATAGCCGCCGATAGTTGGGAAAACCTCACAAAAAACTATGGCGATTTAGAAATCTTAAAATTTTTGGAAGAAAAGCCCCTCAAGGTACTAAATCAGTTAATAGAAAAAGGCATTAATTCGCCTCAGGCTTCTTCAGCGGGTAGATTGTTTGATGCTGTAGCAGCGGCGATTGGGATTTGTCGGGAAGAATGTAGCTATGAAGGACAAGCTGCGATCGCAATGGAAGCCTTAATTGATGAGCATAACTTAAATCATCCTAAAGAAAATCCAAATTATCCGTTTAATTTTAGCTTTTTCGATAATATTTACTGTATAGACCCTAGCCCCATGTGGTCAGCCTTGCTCAAAGACTTGCAAAATCAGATATCCCAAGGAATAATAGCGACAAAATTTCATCAGAGTCTAGCCAAAACAATTACCCAAATGGTTAAATATCTGACGCAAGAACATGTTATTAATCAGGTCGTCTTAACAGGAGGCGTATTTCAAAACTGTATTTTATTAGAGCAAGTTACTAGGGATTTAGAACAATTGGGAATCAAAGTCCTAACTCACAGCTTAGTTCCAGCCAACGATGGCGGTATATCGTTAGGTCAAGCTGTAATTGCATCTGCACAATTAAGCGCTTAATTATCCTTAATAAACTGACACTTTGCGGAAAGTTCTCTTATATTATCTCTGTCGTTATTCTTCTAAAGATTGTAATTCGTTATTAGTCATTTGACCTAAATAAATCCAAATGATTAATGACAAATGATAATCTGCCCAACTGATTGACAAATTAACTGCATAACACTGCCAAAGGAAAATAAAAATGTGTTTGGGAATACCCGGTCAAATTGTTGAAATCTCCGACGTTAATCATAAGCTAGCCATTGTCAATGTTGGTGGTGTGAAGCGACAAGTAAATATTTCTTGCATTGTCGATGAACAACATCCCCCTGAAGCTTGCATCGGCGATTGGGTATTAGTTCATGTAGGCTTTGCGATGAATCGCATTAACGAAGCAGAAGCAGCAGAAACATTACAACTATTGCAAGAACTAGCAGCAGCGCAAGCAGAAGTTAGTGCATAATTATTGCTCAAAAATCATATTCAAATTAATCAAAAATCTTCAATCTCAAATCTTCAGATGAAATACGTTGATGAATTCCGCGAACCAGCCAAAGCCGAAGGCTTATACCGCGAAATTGCCAAATTAAGCCAGCAGTTAGATAAACCGATCAAAATCATGGAAATCTGTGGCGGGCATACCCATTCTATATTTAAGTATGGGATAGAAGACATCTTGCCTGATACCATCGAATTAATTCATGGCCCTGGTTGTCCAGTATGCGTCATGCCTAGAGGTAGATTAGATGATGCGATCGCAATCTCTCAAAATTCTCACGTTATCTTCACCACCTTTGGCGATGCTATGCGAGTCCCCGGTTCTACCACCAGCTTGCTACAAGCCAAAGCTACAGGTGCAGATATTCGCATGGTGTACTCGCCTCTAGATAGCTTAAAAATTGCCAAAGAAAACCCCAACAAAGAAGTCGTATTTTTCGGCTTAGGCTTTGAAACCACAGCCCCCAGTACCGCCTTCACCATCCTGCAAGCAGCAGCCGAAAATATCAGCAATTTTAGTATGTTTTGCAATCACGTCCTCGTGATCCCCGCCCTGCAAGCATTACTAGATAACCCCGATTTGCAACTCGATGGCTTTGTCGGCCCTGGTCATGTCAGTATGGTAATTGGTACTGACCCTTATCAATTTATTGCCCAGCAATACCATAAACCCATAGTTGTCTCCGGCTTTGAACCCCTAGACATTCTGCAATCGATTTGGATGTTGTTGCAACAGCTATTAGAAAATCGTTGCGAAGTCGAAAACCAATATAACCGCATTGTACAGCCAGCCGGAAATCAAGTCGCCCTCAAAGCTATCAACCAAGTGTTTATGGCGCGAGAAACTTTTGAATGGCGTGGTTTAGGTGACATTCCTTATTCTGGCTTACAAATTCGTCCCGAATACGCGCAATTCGATGCTGAACAGAAATTTAGCATTCCTAACCAGAAAGTTGCTGACCATAAAGCTTGTCAATGTGGAGAAATCCTCAAAGGTGTATTGAAACCTTGGCAATGTAAAGTTTTCGGTACAGCTTGCACCCCAGAAACACCAATTGGTACTTGCATGGTATCTTCCGAAGGTGCTTGTGCGGCTTACTATAAATATGGCAGACTCTCCACCATTGCCAAGAAAACCAACCTAGAAACGGCCAAAGTCAACATATCTCAAGAACCTCTCCCCGCTTGTGGGACTGTTAGTTAGAGGTTAAGGGCTAGAAATTGAGGATTTTTGGCTTCTGCTTTGTATCTATCAATAGTATCAAAAGATGTGATTAATTGCGGCGAATACTGTTGTAATTCCTAAGTAATCCGACTCGAGGAAAAATAAACTTATGCCATTTGTTACAGTCCAAATTGCCAAAGGTCACTCAATTGAAAAAAAGCGCAAACTAGTACAAGCCGTAACTGATGCCCTAGTTTCTGCTTTGGGTACAAAACCAGAATGGATCACCGTTCATATTGATGAATTTGAACGAGAAAATTGGGCTGTTGGTGGTCAATTACACGCTGATAAACATAGCGGTAGACACGCAGAAACAGGCAGATAACATAGGGGGCATAACTACTAACGTTATGCCCCTATATTAATAGCGATCGCATAGAGGGGAATTTTCATGAACAACGATAATCAACAACGCCAAATATGGCTACTTGGCTTAATAGGCATTAATATTGTTGCCTCCATTTTGCATTACAGCGACAATATCATTTTCTTCAAGCAATATCCAGAACCATCTTGGTTCACACCGCAAATCACAGATTCTTGTTGGTTGGTCATGACACCCTTAGGTTTAGCTGGCTATTACCAATATATTAAGAGGTCTTTCAATTCTGCTTACTTATGTTTGTACCTTTATATAATCATGAGTCAGTTAACTTTAGGACAATATATAATTACCCCAATGTGGGAACTGTCCATGAAAATGAATACTTTAATCTTATTTGAAGCGGTTGCGACAATTCCTTTATTAGCTTTTGTTGCTTGGTCACAATTATTGCTAAAAGAAGGTAAGCAAGCTACATAATCATTAAAACTATTACCAATAATTTAAAAAAGTAGGGTGTGTTGTGGCGTAGCGCAACGCACCGCCTTAGCTAAAAAAAGAAATTAGAAAAATTCAACATGGACGTTTTACCAACCAACTCAGCACAAAATCCCCTATTTCAAAAAATCGAAAAAATTCGCCGTCGCCAGCCTAAAGTGCGAGATACTCATATTACCCTCGCACATGGTAGTGGAGGTAAAGCCATGCGCGATTTAATCGATGATATTTTTGTCCAAAGTTTTGATAATCCCATTCTCTCCCAACTAGAAGACCAAGCTAGTTTTAACTTAGCCAATCTCATGCAACAGGGAGACAGATTAGCTTTTACCACTGATTCCTATGTTGTAGATCCCTTATTTTTTCCGGGTAGCGATATTGGAGAATTAGCTATTAATGGCACAATTAATGATTTAGCTGTGAGTGGTGCAAAACCTTTATATCTCACCTGTAGCGTAATTTTAGAAGAAGGCTTACCAATAGAAACCTTACGCTGTGTAGTTACCAGTATGAAAGCAGCCGCTAATCAAGCGGGTATTCAAATTGTGACTGGTGACACCAAAGTTGTGCATCGCGGTGCTGCTGATAAACTATTTATTAATACTGCTGGTATTGGCATTATTCCTCCCGGAATTGAAATTTCTGCCCATAAAATTCAACCAGGAGATGCCATCATTATCAATGGCGAATTAGGCAATCATGGCGCAGCAATTTTAATTGCCCGTGGTGAATTAGCATTAGATACTAATATTGAAAGCGACTGTCAACCATTGCATGGTTTAGTAGAAACCATCCTCAATGTTTGCCCAGAAGTTCATGCAATGCGGGATGCAACTCGTGGTGGTTTAGCCACAGTTTTAAACGAATTTGCCCTCAGTTCAGATGTAGGAATCCGCCTCTACGAACAATCTATTCCAGTTAGGGAAGAAGTCAAAGGCGTTTGCGAACTTCTCGGTTTAGATCCCTTATATCTTGCTAACGAAGGAAAGTTAGTAGTAGTAGTACCCAAACAAAAAGCAGAAGCAGTTCTAGCAGCCATGAAATCTCACCCATCTGGTAAAGATGCTGCCATTATTGGTGAAGCTATCCCCTCCCCTTCAGGTGTAGTTTTATTAAAAACTATTTTCAATGCCGAACGAATTGTTGATATGTTAGTAGGCGACCAATTACCCAGAATTTGTTAATTATTACTAACTATGCTTGACATCATCCGCCAATCAAAATCAATCAATTATCTGCTTTAATCGGCGGTTCTAATTTTCCCTCTTAAACCTATGCACGAACTCGGAATTACACAAAATATTGTTGCCATAGTCACAGAACACGCCCAAGGTAAAAAAGTTCAAAGAGTCGCATTAGAAATTGGCAAGCTATCAGCCATTATGCCTGATGCCATTCTGTTTTGTTTTGATATTTGCGCTCAAGGTACAGTTTTAGAAGGTGCAAAATTAGAAATTAGAGAAATTCCTGGTTTAGCAGAATGTCGCCAATGTGGTAATAAAATTGCTTTAGACAAACCCTTTGGTGTTTGTGAATGTGGTAGCGTGCAATTAAATTTAATAACTGGTGAAGAATTAAAAATTAAGGAAATAGAAATAGAGGAAGTATGTGTGTAACTTGCGGTTGTTCTGACGATGCAGAAAGCAAAGTAACTAATTTAGCTACAGGTGAAGTGAATCATCATCACCACCATCACCATGATGATGGGACTCACACTCACACTTTACTTGATGGTACTGTGATTACCCATTCCCATAGTCACAACGATCATCAAGAAGCATCGCAGATTCATGCCAAAATGCATGGTACAACAATTAGTTTAGAACAAGATATTTTAGCAAAAAATAACCTGTTAGCTGCTCAAAATCGCGGCTGGTTTAAAGGGCGAAATATTCTGGCATTAAATTTAATGAGTTCTCCTGGTGCTGGTAAAACAACTTTATTAACTCGCACTATCAAAGATTTAACATCTAAATTAACTATCAGCGTTATTGAAGGCGATCAAGAAACAACTAATGATGCCAAAAAAATTCAAGAAACTGGCTGTAAAGTTGTCCAAATTAACACAGGTACAGGCTGTCATTTAGATGCTTCAATGATCGAAAGAGGTTTACAACAACTCAACCCACCTTTAAACTCAGTGGTGATGATTGAAAATGTGGGTAACTTAGTTTGTCCAGCATTATTTGATTTAGGCGAACAAGCAAAAGTTGTCATTCTCTCTGTAACTGAAGGCGAAGATAAACCAATTAAGTATCCGCATATGTTCCGCGCTAGTGAGGTGATGATTCTCACTAAAATCGATTTATTGCCTTATGTACAATTTGATGTGCAAAAATGTCTAGAATATGCACGTCAAGTTAATCCAGAAATTCAAATTTTTCAAGTTTCTTCTACTACAGGTGCTGGGTTAGAAACTTGGTATGATTGGTTATCAAAAAAAGTTAGCTTGCCTGTGATGGGATAATTGCTGTAAATTTGATGCGTTACGAGTCGCGCTAACGCATCCTACAATATACAATAAATTTAAATCTTATTTCTTTGAGTTGATTTAATTAAAAAAATATAAAAATAGTTTTTTGAATTTATTTAATAGCCTGTTAAATTGGCAGATTAATAACGAATTTAGTTCCTTCTCCAGGCATTGAGAAGCATCTAATTTGTCCATTATGTTTATCAACAATAATTTGGTAGCTAATCGCTAAACCTAATCCAGTACCTTTACCCACAGGTTTGGTGGTAAACGATGGCTCAAAAACTCTAGCTTGTACTTCTGGAGGCATACCGGGGCCATTATCTTGGATGCAAATTGTGACGCTTTGCTGCTGAGGATCAACTAATGTTGTAATAGTTAGAGTATTTTGTTCATTTAGCGGTGCTTGATGAGAGTGGTTGTGATAGTATTCATCAAAGGCATCAATGGCATTAGCAATGATATTCATAAATACCTGATTCAGTTGTCCCGGATAGCAACTGATCGGGGGTAACTCACAGTATTCAGTGATAGTATGAATTCGAGGGCGATCGCCATTATCTTTGAGGCGATGTTTCAACAGCATTAAAGTGCTATCAATGCCTTCATGAATTTGATACTCTACCTTGGATGACATATCAGCACGGGCAAAGGTTCTTAAAGATAAGCTGATATCTTTTAGGCGAGAAATTCCCTGAGACATTGATGTTAACAATTTGGGGAGATCCTCAGTAATATACTCAAAGTCGATTTCCTCAACTAAATCTTCAATTTCTGGATCAGGATCTGGCAACTTCTCTTGATAAAGATATATCAGCCGCAGCAAATCGTTGACATATCCCTTAATATGAGAGGTATTGCCATCAAGAAAACCAACTGGGTTATTAATCTCATGACCAATACCTGCAACTAGTTGTCCAAGGGTAGACATTTTCTCGCTTTGGATAAGTTGCAGTTGAGTTTGTTGCAATCTTTGTAGAGACTGGCTTAATTCTGCGGTGCGTTCTTGCACCCGTTGTTCTAATGTCCGAGTCAGATAGGAGATTTTGAGGTGTAGCTTTAATCGGGCAATGACTTCTTCTTGTTGAAAAGGTTTGGTAATGTAATCAACAGCCCCAATTTCTAATCCTTTGACTTTATCTGTAGTTTCAGATAAAGCTGTCATGAAAATAATTGGCGTATTTTGAGTGATGGGATTGGCTTTTAACCTGCGACAAGTTTCAAACCCATCTATACCTGGCATCATCACATCCAAGAGAATGAGATCGGGATGAGCGTATTCTGTTTGTTCGATCGCAGATTCGCCATCTGTGGCCATAAGTGCTTTCCAGCCATATCCTTGAATCGCTTCTGATAGCACCTTGAGATTGTTGGGATTGTCATCCACTAATAAAATATGCATTGGCTTTGAGAGAGGATCAGTCATCATTGACGTGACTCCGTGGTGATAAATGATTTAAGTAATTTACGGATTTTACTCGTTTGGAAATTAGCAGTAAGTTGTTTCAACTCGCCAGCAAAATTACCATATTGGCTGTTTTGCTCCACTAACTCTTCTATAATTCCCTCAATCGCCGGAATATCTCCCATCATTGCCAAATGATACATATGTTGTAAAATATCTTGCGATGGTAGAATCAATTCGCTTTCTGATGGCTGCTCAAAAGATGCAGATGGCTGTTGCGGTGCAGGTTGGGCATAAATCCATTCCACTTTCAACACCGATTGCAAGGCATTTAATAGTTCCTCAACTTGCAGAGGTTTGGGTACAAATGCTGTTGCCCCAGCCTCTAAACTACGCTGGCGATTTTCTTCAAATACATTGGCACTCGAAACAATAATCGGAATTGAACGAGTTTGTGGCTGCGATTGTAGATGTACCATCAACTCAAAACCATCCATATTGGGCATAGCTAAATCAAGCAAAATCACATCTGGGATGCATTCTTTGGCTAATGCTAATCCTTGTTTGCCTTCGCTGGCTTCTAAAATTCGACAACCAATTTGTTGTAATAAATTAATTAATAAAGCGCGGTGATTTTCATCATCATCAACAATGAGAATCTGAGGCGCACTACCCTGAATGCCGCTAATTTTTTGTTGGGTGGGAGAGATTGAGTCTGTATGCCAGTCATGGGAAAGTGGTACTGATACTGCCAAATCTAGCCAAAATACGCTACCTTCACCCAAGCGGCTTTGCACCTGAATTTCGCTCCCCATCAATGTCGCTATTCTTTGGCTAATCGCCAATCCTAAGCCAGTACCATCAGACCGCTGTCCGCCTTTACCGACTTGCTCAAAAGGCAAAAAGATTTTCTCTATTTGATCGTGCGGCATCCCAATCCCTGTATCTTCAATTTGGAAGCGAATTTTAGGGGTTGGGGATTGGGGAAGGTGGGGCCCCCCTTGGGGATAAGGGGTAATGGGGACTTGGGTATTGCTGATTTCTCCTTGCCCCCCTGCTCCCTGCTCCCTGCTCCCTTGCTCTTTCTCAGCTTCAAGTAACTCTACTTTGAACGTCACACCACCAGTGTCTGTAAATTTGATGGCATTGCCCAGCAAATTGATCAATAATTGGCGTAACCGTTTTTCATCAGCTTGAATTACAGATGGTAGGCGATCGCTAATTAAAATATTGAATGCTATCTTTTTTTGCTGTGCTCGAATACCACAAATTTCGGTAACACTATGTAAGAAGCTGGACAAATGCACATTAGTCGTTACCAATTCCAATTTTCGCGCTTCAATCTTGGAGAGGTCGAGAATATCATTGATCAGCATCAACAAATGTGAGCCGCATTGGTGGATAATGCGGACTCCTTCCAGGTTTTTTGTTGTTAAGTTGGGCGAGCCTTCTAGTACCTGGGCAAAACCCAGAATTCCATTTAGAGGTGTGCGTAACTCGTGACTCATATTTGCCAAAAACTCACTCTTGGCTTGGTTAGCAGCATCAGCTGCTTGCTTGGCTTCTAGTAATTCCTGAGTACGTTCTTCAACTTTTGTTTCTAGAGTTTTGGAATAGTCCAAAAGTTGATCGTTAGCAATTTCTAGTTGGCGATTTGTTTTTTCTAATTTTTGTTGTTTATAGGCATTAGTTGTAGCAATCACGCTACTAATAAAAGCGGCTAAAGCGGGTGTTACTGGAATCACGATACCGTAAAGAAATGCACCGTAAGTACCACCCAAACACAGCCCACTTGTACCTAAAGTTGCCCACAGCATTTTACCACCAGGAACCCGCCATCCAGTACGAGTACTGGCTACCAACCAACTACCAGTTGAACCCAGCAAAGCCCAAAAAACAATCCAAATTGATGTAGAAATCCCAGAAATACCATGAAGAGTGGTTCGACCAGTTTTTGCTCCTTGTACTAATTGGTGAGCAATATTGGCATGGATCACTACACCTGGAGTCGGTTTTTGAGCAGATAACCCAGAGGAAAAAGGTGTGCTGAAAAAATCATTAGTACTAGATGCAACTGAGCCAATAAACACCATGCGATCGCGCATTAAGTTTGCCGGAATTCGCCCAGCTAGAACATTCCGCATCTTCACTGTATGAAATGCAGTTTCGGAACCATGCCAGTTAAGTAGAATTTGATAACCGCCTAAATCATCATCAGCATAACCTGCTTCTTGATTTTGTAGAGGTACGTAGGTTTCCTTACCCAATTGAAACTTTTGTTGTTTGGGGTCAATACTTTCTAAACTAATGCCATCAGCTTCTAAGTACTTAAGTGCTACTAAGGTTGCCATCCCAGCTTTGAGAGTACCTTTTTCTTTGGGATCTTCAGCTGTTAAAAGGGCACGCCGGACAAAGCGATCGCCATCCAATACCAAATCAGCTAATCCCACTTGATTGCGTTTTTTCAATTCTGGTGGAGGTTGAACACGCTCACCTGTGATTTTCTCTACTCCAATTAAATTAGGAGTACTACTAAAAACTTTTACTAGCTGTTCATTGCCAGTGCCTTCTGGTAAATCTCGATAGAGATCCAAGCCAATAGCTCTAGGTTTTTGTGCGCGAATTTTATCTAGTAATTCAGCTAATGCCCAATCTGGAATTGGCCATTTCCGTACCGATTGAATATCCTGCTCATCGATTGTCACAATCACAATTTCGTCAGCTATCTTGTCTTGGGATGACTCACGAAACCATTCATCGCGAATTTTCCATTCTGGCAAATTAAAAAGTCCCAAAGACTGACCAACTATAACCGTTAGAGCAACGCTGGGGGTAATAATTAAAATGCTACGAGTTTGTTGAATAAAAGCCTTAAAATTGTGCCACATATTTGGGCCATACAGTTAATTTATTGCAGTCAATATAATTAATAATTACTAATTCGTAAGCCTCGCTCCGGTAAGAAGCAAATACGTAATTTGTAATTCAACAACTATTTAATACCATTTCAGTCAAAGCTTTATTCCACATACCCATTACCCATTACCAATTTCAGCGTAAATAATTTCGTAGCCAGTGCTTAGGTACTGGCTACGAAATACTGAAAATTAATTGAACCGAACCGTGGCCAATTCTTTCAAGCTGACCGATGAGAGGAGTTCTTCCCATTGCTTGCTGAGGTTCACATTAGTTGGTTGATCTGTGTGTAACATAGCAAGTGTGGCCACACAGTCATACCAAACCCCGTTCTTACCCAAAGCTGTTGCCCGCTTCAAAGCGTCTTGATCCTGCATCGCCGTTGCTAATTCTGCATTGGGCTGGATGCGTTGAATCCAACCATCGACGTAAGGTGTACTGGGGCTGAGTTCTCCATTTATTTTCAGTGCCAAAAACCAATGGTAATTTTTGTTCACAGCTAAAGCAGGTGCATCTGTAGGCAATTGCACAGCAATTACTCCAGATTTATCAGCAACAGGAATAGTCATTTGGTACTGGGTATTGCCCGCTTCATCTTTGAGACTAAATACGGCTTCTGCAGCATTGGAAGCTGGTATATAGACCAGAATTGTCGGATGTTCTGACAATGTTGTGCCATAAAAGCTTTCAGGTAGGAGTGCAATGAGCGCTGCTGGCCCTGTTGCTGCTACTGTTGAAGGATTTAATTCGTATGTGCCAACGCGAGAAGCACCGCCTGCTGCTTGTTGTGGTGTGCCTTTCCCTGCAACCGGTGTAAACAGGTCGCCGCGAGAAGCGCCCCCACTCGCTTGTCGTGGTGTACCTTTTCCCGAGGTAGGAGTGAATAAACTACCGCGAGAAGCCCCTCCTGTTGCTTGTCTGGGTGTACCTTTTCCCGAGGTAGGAGTAAATAAACTACCGCGAGAAGCCCCTCCTGTTGCTTGTCTGGGTGTACCTTTTCCCGAGGTAGGAGTAAATAAACTACCGCGAGAAGCCCCTCCTGTTGCTTGTCTAGGTGTACCCTTTCCCGAAGCAGGAGGAATAAATAAACTACCGCGAGAAGCCCCTCCTGTTGCTTGGCTAGGTGCACCCTTTCCCGAAGCAGGAGGAGTAAATAAACTACCGCGAGAAGCTCCTCCTGTGGCTTGGCTAGGCGCACCATTGTTTGGAGGTGGAGTAAATGTTAACGCATAAGCACTTGACCATGTGGTACTAGCCATCAAAGCGACGACGCTTAATGTACTAGCTAAATATTGACGTTTCATTATCTTTACCTCGTTTACAAGGCGTGATATTTAATACTTTATTCCGACTTGATAAGTAAACTTGTGTCATTAATCTAATCACAACTCTTTTAAGCGGAATACACAGTTTTAGTATATGCTTATTTTCCTGATTATCTGAGAACTTCCAACTAATTTTTGATAAATATCACACTTGTATCTCAACAAGACAAACAGTGATATCACTGACAAAAACACTTGATTGATGAATTCTAAGTACTGATATTTTGCGTTAAATAATTTACTATTAAATCAGTACTTGTACTTAAGGAATACTTACTGCCAACTGCCGACTAAAACAAAAGCAGACCAAAAGAACGGATCGACAAAATCAGTTTGGCGAATTAGGTTGATTTGGGCTTGTCGCAGTGCTTCGGCTTTAGTGATGTTGGGTTGTCGTAGTTGATCGTAGAAGCGAGTCATCAGCATAGCAGCTGCCTTATCTTTAACTGGCCAGAGGGTGGCGATAGTAGAACGAGCACCAGACTTAACAGCTAATCCTGCTAATCCCAGCACGGCGCGATCGTCACCAGTGGCTGTATCACAGGCACTCAATACGAGCAACTCAATCGCTTTCGATGGCTCGTTACCTCGATTTTTCAGGAGTTCGGACAACTCTCTGACATTAACTTCTCCATCCCAAGTCAGTAAGAAAGTATCTTCTAGCCGGGAACTAAATTGTCCGTGGGTTGCTAAATGGACAACATCAGCACTACTAGATTTGACACGATCCGCAAGAGCTTGACCGGTGAATTGCTGATTGAGCAACATCGAAGAAGGTACTGTCTTAGAGATTTGCCTCACTTCTGATTCCACAGCCGGCAAAGCACTAAAGCCACTACGAGATTCACTGATACCACCAACGATCGCATCAATATGATTTTGTTGGAGCGATCGCGCGGCGATTAATTGCATTCCTGGAGAAAGGGCCACAGCATACTTTTCGATGAGGTATTGCTTACCGTCATATAAAGCTGCCATGGGAATATTACGTAAGTGACCATCCAGCACAAATACCAATGTCTTAGTATCTTTGAAAGCTTGGTCTGCTTCTGCTGGGCGAATTAGCCAATCGTAAATCTGTTGAGAAACGCGATCGCGCTCTTTAGAATCGGAGACAGGGTTAAAGCCAACTAATAATTTGTCGAGAGTATGTTCAATTTCCGCTTGAGATTTGTGCGTTACATAATAACGCAGTGGTTGCCCAGTTTTGGAGAGAATGACTGCTAGGCGATCAGGCAAAATAATCGGATAAACAACCGTTGCTGTGGGGTCAACCTGGTCAATCTGTTTAGCTCTATCTAAACAGGCTTCGCGGAAAAAGTTATCTAATTCGGCAATTTGTAGAGATTCGATTAACTCACGGGCTTGCATGAGTTCTGTTTGAGTTGGTTGCTCGTCTAATAGTAAACCTACTAGTTCCCGGTACACAGGCTCTACACTCTCGCGGAAAGAAAACTGGACATCTGGATTAATAGCCACTAAATCGCTCCGCAGTGCCTTTAAAGCCTTAACTGCTTCGCTATAAGCTTTAATTGCTTTTGGGCGATCGCCTTGTTGTTTATACAACTTACCCACCTGCCAAGCCGATTGAGCAATGATATCCTCGGCTTCGAGTTGGCGGGCAATATTGAGGGATTTCTGCGCTAATTCTTGGGACTGCGCTAATTGCTGTGTCCGACTATAGAGTTTTCCCCATTGATGCAGTGCATAAGCTTCTGCTTGTGTATCTTGCAGCTGCTGTGCAGACTTAACTGTCACGGCCATCAGTTGACCCAAATCCTTGAGAGGTACGATTTGCTGAGGATTTTCTAAGCGATTGAGGGTAGCAACAAAATTGATGGCTGCGTAGAGGGAGGTATGGCTGGTAGGCAGTTCTGCAAGTTGTTGTTGGATTTGCGGTGCCAAAGGAGCAGCTAGTTCCAGCTTGTCGTAATCAATAAAAAGTTTAAACAGAGCTAAACGCGCCTGTAATTGATCCCCTGGATTAGCAGTGATTTTTTGTGCCTGTTCAAAGTAATCTAATGCCGCATCCGGATCTTGTAAATCTACAGCAGTTTTACCCAAATTCAACAAAATAGAACTTAAATGAGGTGTAGCACCAATTTTATTGGCTGCTGCTAAACTTTGCTCTAATATCTGTTGACTCTTACCAGAATCACCAATCATTTGCAGAGCTAAACCCAGCGATCGCAATCCACTAACTTTGACTTCTGAATCTGGCATTGCTGACAGTTTTTGCGTGAGCGCCTCTAACTGCTGTTTAGAACGGCGATAAAATCCTAAACTTTGTAAAGCCTGTGCTTGGTTGATTTGACTGCCTAAATTGCCCATCTGGTCGCCTGCTTGCTCATAAAATTTTTGAGCTTGTTGCCAACTTTCCAGAGCAACTTCGGCTTTACCAGTGTGTAGTTGCAAATTTCCTCTAGTATTTAATATTTGCGCCCAGACAATTGCATCAGCAGGTGGTGAAAGTGTTTGTAAAAGCTTCACACTTTGCTCAATAGATTGACTAGCTACTGTCCATTGATTAAGTTCTTGTTGTGCCAGCGAGAGGTAACTTAAACTTAAGGCTTCATTGAGGCGATCGCCTTGAGTGTGATATTGCTGTGCTGCTGTTTGCCAAACTTTCACTGCTTCTGTAAATTGCCCTGAGCGATAGAGGTTTCGTCCCTCTTCTAGCTGATTGGGAGATGTTGAAGCGTTGAAAATAGGATTTGTAGATACTTCCACAGATGCTCTAGCAGGTGTGATAGTCACAGCTAAACACAAGCTCAGAATACTCAGACTGATATATAGATAACGACGTTGTGTGATGAAAAAAGTCATAACTCATTACTCATAGGTTAAAAATTAGTCACAGCACTTTCTTAAATATTGCCCAACTGACGATGCAATCTATCAATTTCAGCTTTTAGTGCGGGTTTTTCAGTGAATTAGGGAAAAGGGAAGAGCAAGTCATTTGTCATTTGTCATTGGTAAGAGCTTCAAATCTATTTACTTCACTCCCAAAAAATTAACTCCTGGGAACTGCAGCACAGGTTAATGATGGTTGCACTGGAACTGGAGATTGATTAGCAACTAACTTAATTTTGCCCTCAGCATTGCGATACCAGCCTGTAGCTTGCACAAGGGATGGAGTCAGTGTTGGTGCTTGTACTGCTACCGCACGCGGTTGGCGGAATGCAGAGATGTCACGGATATCATCCCAAGCGCGATCGTCTATGGTGTTGAGGGTACCGTCAGTAGTCACTTGGGCGTTTGCATAACCACTTCCTATGAGCATTATGCCCAATGGCAGGAGCGCTATATTTACCAAACCTAACCAAACAAAAGTTGCTTTCATTAGTCAGTCTCTAACCATACCTATTAAAGAGCCAGTTCAGTACAAACATTTGATAAAAAATCTGTGATTTAAAGCGAAGATGTAGCACAATACCTAATACGGGGTATGCCTACCCAAAAAACTCTGCCTAAAACTTTTTTATGTGCATATAATTTATTTTTATCAACTAATATTGAGTGAACTGGCTCTGAATGTATAGTTCCCAAAATAATATTGCTTGTAACAGAGAGAAATTGATAAATTAAGATATTAACCAAAAATAAGGGTATGCAGGCAGAAGCAATTTAAAAGCTAATCAATAAGCAAAATATATGGTTTAGCAGGTGAATTATTGCGTATTTTTGGGAATTATAAGCCAATCGTGGAGGCATACTAGAGTCTGCGAATAATGCAAATCAATTATCAAAAGACAGGTATAACTTGCTTTTGTTACCTACAGCAGAGGAATGCTGGTAACTATATTTGCCAAGAGATTAAACATGATAAAAGATAGTTCTGCCAAATTAAAGCATATTCTTTTAGTAGATGATAATCCTCATAATCTCAAAGTTTTATCGGAAATGATAAATGGATGTGGCTGGAAAGCATTAATGGCCACAGATGGAGATTCAGCTATTGAACAAGCAGGATATGCTCACCCATATTTAATCATGCTAGATGTGATGATGCCAGGAATCGATGGGTTTGAAACTTGTCGGAGGTTGAAGGCTAATTCTGGTACTGAGAAAATTCCCATTATCTTTATGACGGCTTTAGCTGATACTAGCAGTAAGGTTCAAGCTTTAGAGTTAGGCGCAGTCGATTACATTTGTAAACCTTTCCAAGAAAAAGAAGTATTAGCAAGAGTAAAAACCCATGTTTCTTTGTATTCATTACAGGTGGAATTGGAAGAACTTGTCCAAGAACGTACTGCTGAACTGATTAAGGCTAAAGATAAGGCAGAAATAGCCAACCGCGCAAAAAGTAATTTTCTTTCGGTGATGAGTCATGAACTACGTACTCCTCTTAATGCCATCTTGGGTATGACAGAAGGGTTAAAAGATGAAATTTTTGGTACTATCAATGAGCAACAAAAACAAGCACTATTAACTATTGAACAAAGTGGAGAGCATTTGCTGGCTTTAATCGACGATATTCTCGATGTATCCAGAATCGAAAGAGGAACAATAGACCTGGAACTAACATCAGTTAATATTGCAGAAATTTGTAACGATGTTATTGCTATAATTAGTCTAGAAGCGGTAAAGAAAGATATTCAATTAGTTGCAGAAATTCAGCCCAATTTAAATAAAATTACGATTGACAAGCAACGTATAACTCAATCAATAATATATTTACTGAGTAATGCAGTTAAATTTACTCCTAAAGGTGGTCAGGTTACACTAACAGTTGAATCTGTTCCCACATCAGTTTATAAAACAGAAATTAAATATATTGATGCTACGCAAAATCATCATCCTTGGCTGGTCATATCTATAACGGATACTGGCATTGGCATAGCCCCAGAAGATATTGACAAACTTTTTCAACCTTTTGTGCAATTGGATAGCGGTTTGAGCCGTCAATATGAAGGTAGTGGATTAGGGCTAGTTTTAGTCAAGCAAATTGTTGAACAACATGGCGGTAATATTTGGATTCATAGCGAGGTTGGGAAGGGAAGTTGCTTTACTATTGAGGTTCCTTTACTGAGCTAAATAAATCGATGAAAATAAAGCAAACTAAGTTATGAACCGTCAATAGACTTCAAATGTTTACTAACATCTACTATTTGCTACGCAATGCTAACTTGTAGCAAATAGCAGGGGCAACGCATCTAAATATAGTACATAATTACTAAAGGAAAGATAAAGGCAGCGATCGCTGATGATATAGAGGTTGAGCAATGAGACTTTGATAGTAAAGTCATGGCTTTGTTGCATGAAACAGAAAAAAGACACAACAACTCTTATCCCTCTTCTGTCACTTTCCGGGTATTCTAAATAAAAAGATGAACAGAAAAAAGCCTGAAAAGTAAGTAGGGCAATGGATGTAGAATTACAAATCCTCAAACATTTACTTTCTGTTGTGCAGCCTTCTGGTTCACTTTAGTGTTGGGTAATCCCAGAGATAAACTAAAACGCTTACCTCCATGTGACCATCTCAACCTAAGTCTTCCTTCATACTCCTCAATAGCTACAGTGCCTTTCTGGGCTTTATTCTGGGCTTTCATAAGCGTACCAATTCCGTACCAGTTTTTATCGAAATTGGTGTGGAATGAAGTTTAAACCCTAAAAATTAAAAAAGCCGCTAATCTTCTTCAAAGACTAGCGGGCTAGGGATTTTATCAATCGGAGCGGCGGGATTCGAACCCACGACCTCCACTACCCCAAAGTGGCGCGCTACCAAGCTGCGCTACGCCCCGGTCAGAATTACTATATTAGCAAGAAGCTCAAGGATAATCAAGAGGGAAATTCAAAAAACTTTGAGCATCCCAGCAGCTTGCAATAGACCAGGAACAGCCGAATCATCCCAACTACCTTCTGCACAGCGTCCTGTATTGAGGATTAAGCGCAGACTGTAGGCGTGGGGATAGCCTTCAACCTCCAACCATAATAAATCGCTTTCGGCCTCGCAAGCAATTTTTTCTTCATCCATCAATTCTGCTGCCATGTGCTTCATGGTGTCGGCTAACTGGGCGAAAAGACGGCAAAAATCGTTTAACTCGGCTTCGGTTAACTCTATCGCCCAATCATCTGTACCTACTAGGCCTTTAAATTCAGGTGCATGAGGATTCCAGCCAATACGCCAACCAGCACCACTTTTAATGACTCGTTCCATGAGGGGATTTGAGATTTTGAATTTTGGACTTTATACCCATTTGCAACAAGAATGCGACAGATTGTAGGGGCAAGGCACTGCCCACCTGTGTCAACTTAAGCTAAAAGCTATATATGGCGAACATTGTGCAAAAACTTTCGCCCTCATCCCCTAACCCCTTCTCCCCCGGGAGAAGGGGAATTAAATCTCTTGCTCCCCTCTCCCACCGGGCTACGGTGTACACACAAGTTATCGAATCACTACCATTCCTCGAATTACCCCACCCTAACCCTCCCCTTGGAAAGGGGAGGGAACTTGATTTTCCGGTTTCCCCCCTTCCCCCCTTGGCAAGAAAATCCCAGAATAGCTTCGTTAAAGTCCATAAAGAGGGAACTTGATTTTCCGGTTTCCCCCCTTGGCAAGGGGGGATTAAGGGGGGTAAAACCCGGATCTCAAAATAACTCCGATTTGTGTGTACACCGTAGCTCCCACCGGGAGAGGGGCTGGGGGTGAGGGCGAAACCTTGCAACTAAGCGGGTTTCACGTTAAGTTGACACCAATGGGCACTGCCTTGCCCTCTAGAATATATTGATGTATCGCAAACATTATTTGATTTGATATTAGATTTTAGAGTGAATTATTCACAATCCAAAATTATGGCGTATTTGGTGAATTAGTATTAAATATATTTGTCAATACTTGTACTAAAGCATTGCGCTGGCTGCGGGTAAGCTGAGAAATAGCTTTGCGATCGCCTTCTATAGGATTTTCTCGCAACACATCAAAACCGGGATATGTCACATCATACATAGTTTCATTGGCATTGAGATAATCAGCCAGCGTCAGCTTCCAATCTAGGCGGTAATTGGGGGTGCGCTCTTTTACGTAAATGTGATAGCGAATTAAGCGACCTGCTAAAGTATTATTTTCCGCAACTTTCCCAGTTTCTTTACTGATATACTGATTTTCTTTTGGGAAATCGGGTATCTGCTGATAGACTACCTGCCATACTTCACTAGGGCTGATTCGCTGCGCGATCGCAGGTTCGACACCGATAATATTTGTATATTTTGCATTATCTACCCCCGAACCCAACAAAATTACACCCACGACCATTAAAGCTATTGGCAGTGTCCAGTACTTCATATTGAATATTGAATTAAGAGAATGGGCATTGGGCATTGGGCATTGGGCATTGGGCATTGGGCATTGGGCATTGGGCATTGGGCATTGGGCATTGG
>NZ_CAWNJS010000001.1:3099707-3111682 GCF_963874875.1 Tolypothrix tenuis PCC 7101 | reverse complement strand
TGGGCATTGGGCATTGGGCATTGGGCATTGGGCATTGGGCATTGGGCATTGGGCATTGGGCATTGGGCATTGGGCATTGGGCATTGGGCATTGGGCATTGGTAATGGGTAAAATAATTTCCCCCCTTGTCTCCCTGCCCCCTGCCCCCCTGCCTTTTCCTAGTCCCCAATCCCCAATCCTAAATTTCCCCAATAATCTCCGGCTGAGTCAGTTCATCGGACATTTCAATAATTGCCCGGAGTACTGGTTTCATCATTGCATCTTCTGCACTTTCAAAATCTTCATAACGGCGGCGCTTGGCACGGTTTGCCACCTGAACTGTAATGCGGTACCGATTTGAGGCTGCACTAATCAAATCCTCAGCACGGTGCATAATCTGAGACTGGGTTGTCTCGAACTTGGAACGCTTAAGCATAGTCAGTGGTTTTTGGGGTGATCTGAAGTCTGAAGGTAGAAGTATGAAGTATGAAATGCAACTTTTTCATCCTTTACCTTTTATCCTTCATCCTTTGTATGTCATTCCCCAGTTTAGCAGTACTGATTAATCTGCTGTAGGGTATGGAATGGTTGCTTACCTCTCTCTTGATAGAGGCTGAGAGCGTTTTGGTCATTTTATAAGTAAGTTATAAAACTAAGTTAATAAAGTAACAAAACCTCATGGCGGATCTTCTAGAAACTGCGATTAATGCAGGAAATTTCAAAACTTTGGTAAAGGCTGTTGACGCTGCGGGACTCACGGAAGTTCTCAAAAGTCCTGGGTCTTTAACAATTTTTGCACCAACTGACGATGCCTTTGCTAAACTGCCAGAGGGAACTTTAGACGCGCTACTGCAAGATATCCCCAAACTGAAAAAAATTGTGACCTATCATGTAGCTTCCGGGGATGTTAGGTCTGATGACTTGGTACAAATTGAAGAAGCAGAAACTTTTGAGGGTTCAATTTTAGCCATTGAATCAGATCATGGTGCAATTAAAGTCAATGATGCCCATGTTCTGCAAACTGATATTTTGGCAGACAATGGCGTGATTCATGTGATTGATGCGGTGTTAATCCCTGCAATGGTTGCTGGCGGGACGAGTTCCTAATTGTAACCAAAAAGCGATCGCACTTTCACCACCCACAACACCCAAAACGCGATCGCACTTTTCACTCACACGTGTCAACTTAAGCTAAAAGCTATATACGGCGCGTGTTGTACAAATACCTCGCGCCCTCATCCCCTAACCCCTTCTCCCGCAGGAGAAGGGGAACTAAATCTCTTGCTCCCCTCTTCCTGTGGGAGAGGGGCTGGGGGTGAGGGCAAAACTTTGCAACCAAGAGGGTTTCACGTTAAGTTGACACCACTGCAACAATCAAAAAAGCGATCGCACTTTTCACCAATCACCACACCCAAAAAAGCGATCGCACTTTTCACTCATACGTGTCAACTTAAGCTAAAAGCTATATACGGCGCGTGTTGTACAAATACCTCGCGCCCTCATCCCCTAACCCCTTCTCCCGCAGGAGAAGGGGAAATAAATCTCTTGCTCCCCTCTCCTGGTGGGAGAGGGGCTGGGGGTGAGGGCAAAACTTTGCAAACAAGAGGGTTTCACGTTAAGTTGACACCACCCACAACACCCAAAAACGCGATCGCACTTTTCACCAATCACCACACCCAAAAAAGCGATCGCACTTTTCACTCACACGTGTCAACTTAAGCTAAAAGCTATATACGGCGAGTGTTGTACAAATACCTCGCGCCCTCATCCCCTAACCCCTTCTCCCGCAGGAGAAGGGGAAATAAATCTCTTGCTCCCCTCTCCTGCTGGGAGAGGGGCTGGGGGTGAGGGCAAAACTTTGCAACCAAGAGGGTTTCACGTTAAGTTGACACCACTGCAACACCCAAAAATGCGATCGCACTTTTTACCACCCACAACACCCAAAACGCGATCGCACTTTTCACCACCCACAACACCAAAAAGCGATCACACTTTCCATAATTTTAAATTGGTATTGTATTTATCGTCGTCAACATCGTGTTGATCGTCATCAATATCGTATTTATCGTCGTCAAAATCGTTTTGATCGTCATCAACATCGTATTTATCGTCGTCAATATCGTTTTGATCGTCATCAACATCGTTTTATCGTCGTCAAAATCGTTTTGATCGTCGTCAACATCGTATTTATCGTCATCAATATCGTTTTGATCGTCATCAAAATCGTTTTGATCGTCATCAATATCGTTTTGATCGTCATCAATATCGTTTTGACGAGTTTCTCAGGCTTAACCCAACTTACAATGAATGCGATCGCACTCCTACCAATTTTTAATTCCCCCTACCCCTGCTTAATAATCGCACAAATGTATCAAAGTCCCCCTTTTTAAGGGGGATTTAGGGGGATCTAAATATGTGCAACTTCACATTAAAATTCGTATCACGCAAAAACACCAAAAGCGATCGCACCCCCTAAAAAACACCACAAGCGATCGCACTCCCCAAAAAATATCACAAGCGATCGCCCTTCATCCCAAACCGCCAACTTTTCTATTTCCTCTATACTCTCTTAATTACGAATTACGAATTACGAATTACGAACTACGAATTACGAATTACGAATTACAAATTATCACACAGATGCCTGTCGCTCTCACTCAAATTCACATTCGGATTCTTTAAATAAAGTTGCAACCACCTACAACCCCGCACCAACAACTCATCTAAATTTTCCACAGGCCACAACCGCGCCGTCCCGTCTAATGATGCGGTGGCGATGGTTTTGCCATCGGGGCTGAAACTCACACTTAAGACACTGCGTCCCAAGATGCGGTGGCGATGGTTTTGCCGTCCGGGCTGAAACTCACACCCCAGACACTGTCCTGATGCCCAATGAATTCTTGTAACAGTTGCCCTTGCAAGTTCCACAACCGCGCTGTTTTGTCCGAAGATGCGGTGGCGATAGTTTTGCCGTCCGGGCTGAAACTCACACTTAAGACACTGTCCTGATGCCCTTGAAACTGGTTGCGTTCTTTAATATTGCTCAGAATGCTATGTAAAGCATAAATCGGGCTAAAAGCTGGGTATTTTTCTAGCGGGCGATTATCTTTAACAATATTTTTCAACTCTTTACCACTGTGCATTGCCGACACCAGGGATTCTAACGCGGCATATTCAAATTGTCTTAAGGCATTAGCCCCCGCCCGTTCTAAGTTTGTTCCTTGCAATGCTTCTTTTTGTGCGGCTTCTGCGGCAATTTTGGCGCTTTGTGCTTGTGTCAGGCTTGCTTGTGCTTGCTTCAAAGTGTCATCAGCCTGTCTAGCTTTTAATTCTGCTTCTTTTTGTCGTATGTCTGCCAGTCTTACTTTTTCTTCCGCAGCTTTTACATTTCGATTGGCCTTTTTAATTCTCTCTTCTGCTTGGGCGTTTCTCTCTTGTAATGTTGCTGCTTCTTGGTTTACCTTATCTAAATCTGCTTGAGCTTTTAACAAGTTTTGCTTTGCTTGTTGCGTCTCCTGTTTTGCTAATTTTGATTCATCTGCTGCGGCTTGTTTAGTTTTTAGCGCTTCTTGATAGTTTTTCTGTAAATCTTTTTGCTTATTTTCTAAGTCTTGCGCTTTTTTTTGGTTTTCTCTCAGTTGGTTTTCTGCTTGTCGCTTTTGTCGATCAACCTGCTTTAAATCGGTCTTCGCTGCTAGCATTTGTGCAACAGAATCTTGCTTTTCTTTGTTAGCAATATTTGCCTCGCTAATTTTATTAATTGCATACAAGGCAGATAAACTCGCCGCTAATAATAAAACTATTGCCAAACCAGAACTCAAAGCTAATCTATTCCGCCCTTGCTTAATCTTCTGTTCCGCTTCTCTATTAGCATCAGCTAATATTTTTTTAGCTGCTTGTTCCCGTTGTAAATTCTCTTCTGCTTGCAAACGCTGCTCACGTTCCTTCGCCAATTCTTCTAATAAATCATTTCCCTGCATCTGGCGAATCAAATCAACTAAATAATCATGTACTAATTGATAACGTTCCGCCGGAGATTCTTGTACAAGCAATACCAAACCAGATTTAACAAAAATCTCCAACACCAAATCTAATTCCTCATCTGATGCTGGTAAATTTGCAGCCAACTCATCCTTAGTTTTTAGCGGTCTTGTGCCATTTTCATCAGTTAATAAATATAAAACTAATCTCGCAACACTTTCATTAACAGCACCACAATCTTTAATTACCTCCTCTAAAAATCGCTCAACTAATTTTTCTTTTGTCCCCGCCTGACGATACCTTTCTAAACTCGTTATTTTCTCAGTTTGCAATTGCGCCCCCACAATTTGCAACTCAATTGGGCGTACCTCCCCAATCTCCCCTGCCAAATCTTTCACCAATTGATCAATCAAATTCGGCTCTAAATAAAAATGTGTCCTCTCCGTCAAACTCTGAATGACCGTCTTCGCGTCATCGCTTGAAAAATTACCCAAATAATAACGAATATTTTTATCCAGAATATTATTATTAATAACTGTTAAATCAAATAATCTATCTAATTCCAATAAATAATGTAAATAATCTTCCCGCAAAGACAAAATCACCTTCACAAAAGGTATATTTAAGCAATCTCGCAGAAAATCATAAAACGGTCGCCTTTTACCTTGGTCTTGATAAACAAAGAAAAACTCTTCAAACTGGTCAAAAATTAAAACCGTTAATAAATTCCGTCCTTCATTATGCCGCAACTGCGCTAATATCTCAGCCGCAGAATTAAGAGATATTCCCCCCAACCTCTCAATACTTTCTACTAAACTCCTACCTAACATCCCCACCCAATCTGTATAACTTCGCAACAAAATAGGTAAAGCATCTCGCTCACCAATTGGTTTTTCTTGCAAAGCTGGGATTAATCCCCCTTGTAAAATTGAACTTTTCCCCACTCCCGACTGTCCATGAATTACAGTCAATTTATATTCATTTCTGCTCACTCTTTCCCGTAACCGCCGCACATCTTGAACTCGGCTAGAAACAGCAATTTCTTGAGCAATGGTTTCTGTATTTTCTGCTGGTATTTGTGCTGGGTTAATAGCCTGTCGCTGCGGGTTAAGATAAGATGCACCCACAAAAGCCCGAAACCCATATTGCTGTTCAATTTGTAATCGCTCTTGCTTAAGATGAAAAGCATCTAAATATCTAGCTTGCTCAAAATAAAGTAAACGCAACTTCTCTAAAATCGATATATATAATTGCGGGTTATACTGCGGCTGAGTTTCCGTTTTTGCTAACTCCAAGCTATCAATTGCACCTGCAATATCACCTAAACCCTGTTGCGAACCAGCCAATATAAACCGATATAACCCCGCCTCCTTGTAAAATTCGGCGAAAGGGGAAGGGGTAAGGGGGAAAGGTTTTGTATTTTCCCCTTCCCCTTTAACCTTTTCCCTTTCTCCATCTCCTGCAAACAGCGCTTTTGCCAGATTTATATTGACAACATTAGAATTATTGCCAAATTCGGGGAAAGGGGAAGGGTAAAGGGGGAAAGGTTTTGTATTTTCCCCTTCCCCTTTAACCTTTTCCCTTTCTCCATCTCCTGCAAATAGCACTTTTGAATTTGCAAGAGTTATATTGACAAAGGCTGGAAATTGCTCCCCATTCCTCGCCATGACATTTAATATTTCTGCCAAGCTAGCTAAAACATCCAGCGCTTGTTGTGCAAAATGCTGCGCCTCATCCCAACGCGATTTTTGTAACGCCACCTCAGCCAAAAAGCCATAATCTTGAGCTATTTGTAACGGCGTACCATTATTTTCATGCAGAATTAAAGCTTGTTCCGCCAGTCCTTGTAAATCACTCCAAGCTTGTAAACTACGCAGCACTTCACCCAATTTACTAATATATTCAGCAATTAAATCTGGCTTTTGTGCTTGCTCAAAAATTACAATAGCTTGCTGAAGATAATTCCTCGCTTCTTGCCAATATCCTTGATTATCTACCTGCTGAATATTCGCCAGACGTTGATAAGCTAAAGCAATATGAGCTAATAATATTCCATAGCGTTCTAAATTATTACTGCCTCGCCAAAACCCCAAACTTTCTTGATAGTGTGATAAAGCTTCATCTATCCGGTCATGTAAATAATCATCATACCCCAACACAAATTCTAGACTAGCTATAATTGCCGCATCTAAAACTTGCCCCCGGCTTTGCAAATCTTGACGCGCCGTTGTTAATTCCCCACAAATTTGCGAACTTGGTTTAACATCACCTGCAAAAATTTCATCAGTCTTTCGTTGCAGAAACTCTATTAAATTATGGGTACTATTATTAAAATTAATTGTCGTTGCCCAATTATCCAAATCTGCTGCCAAGCGAATCATCTTTTGCAGCACTTGGTCATTAATCCACAATAAAATCGGAAACGGAAAATTCTTTCTAAACTCCTCCCGCACCTGATTAGCCGCAGTCAGAACCGTATCAATATCCTTCACCAACTCCAAACCAAAAATCATCAAAGCTGGTGGCTGTTCATCTCCCAACTCCGCCTTAATAGCACTGTAAAGCGTTTTCACCGATGCAGGTAAAGTGATTTCCTTAATTTCCACCGTCGATAATTCATGGATACGTTGCACCATCTGCTGACGCAAAGCCCCATAATTACAGCGCAATAATATCAGCGAAAATTCACCTTGAGAAAGCCTAATTGCCCTTACCAGAGTTTGCAACGAACTTTCATTATCAGCACCTAAATTTTCTGCTTCTTCATGAGTCACTTTCCTGTGCCCCAAATTCCAAATTTCAACAATGAAAATAAAATAATTGTAGGGTGTGTTAGGCGCACATGGCGAGATAATTTGTCATCAAAACGATAATTTCAGCGCCTAATACCGATTGTTTATGAAGCTGCATAGAATTCGATCCCCCCTAGCCCCCCTTGAAAAAGGGGGGAACCGGAAAAATCTATCAAATCCCCCCTTAATAAGGTAGTAAAACTTCTCAAAGTCCCCCTTTTTAAGGGGGATTTAGGGGGATCTAGATATTTGCAACTTCACATTAAATGGTTATAACGCACCGCCAATATATCGGGTTAGCGGTGCATAATCCTGCGGTATAAAACAACAATTCACGTTCTTGGGTGGGGTTGGTGGTGCGTTAGCCTTCGGCGTAACACACCCTACCAAATTTATCTATTGGATTAGCGATGCATAATCCTGCGGTATAAAACAACAATTCACATTCTTGGGTGGGGTTGGCGGTGCGTTAGCCTGCGGCGTAACACACCCTACCAAATTTAATATTGGGTTAGCGCTGCATAATCTATAAAACATCTTTCCCATGCCCCATGCCCCATGCCCTATGCCCAAATTGTCATAATTGAAATTCCTTCGCCTCCGTCAAAATCGGATTAATATCAAACCAAGAACCATCCTCATCTCGATATTCAAATACAAACATACTGCGGAGTAAAAGGTCATATTTTTCATGACCTCTAAAAATTTTATCTTGCGCCACCTCCCGCAACAATTCCCACTCATCTGGTGTAATCGCTAAACTTAACTCATTGCGACGTTGTTTAATCACACCTTCCACACATTCAGCAGAAATCGGCGGATCTTCTCTTTGCAAACAGCGAAATAATAACATCAATAAATTCCGCAGATGTCCGCCGCTAACTTGGCAAATTCTCGCTAAACTATCAGGATTGGCAAACACCAAATTAATTAAATCTTTGCTTTGTTCCCAACTTACCCCAGGAAAAGCCCTCACCATAATCATCTGTTTTAATAATGTCATTCCTCGGTCAAATTCCGCCGCATCCCGTAACTGTACAGGAACCATCGGTAACACCTTGGGATCGACACCAAAGCGATTAGTTAACCTACCCAAAGCATTAGAAAATACTAACACTAAAGGAATGGTATAAATAACGTGACAATTTAACTGATTTAACTGTTCACCACGTTCCACAAATAGATATTCTGGCTGATAATAACCCGATGGCTTCACAGAATTATCAACTCTATCAAGATTATCGACAATTACCACTAAACCCTTTTTACCTTTCTCCTTTAATTTATCTCGCGCTGGCTTGAGTAATTCTTGATTAATTGAGTCCAAAATTCCATTGGTGCGTGGTTCTAAATATTGCCGCAATTGCCCGCGCAGTTTCGGGCTATCTTTAGTTTTAGTAGTAATTTCCGCAATTCCTACCGATAGTTTCACCTCCGAAAGTTCTATCGGCGTGAGTAATAAATCAGTCAGTTCTTGAAATAATTTTTGAAAATATCCCGGTTTAATATTAATTTTAATTGCTTCCAAACTTTGGCTAACTTCCCGCGCAATAGCCAACAAAATATCTGTAACATCCACATCCGCCATATCCAGGCTTTGGCTAGACTCAAAATAAACCACATGAAAATCTTGCTGTTCTAACTCCGCCTTTAACCGCAGTAATTCTGTAGACTTCCCACAACCAATATGTCCGGTAAATAATTGACAGGTGGGTGTTTCCGGTGACAAGCGCGTGATAGTCCGCCCCAATTCTTCAATAATCTTCGCACCCCGGACTGGAGAAAAATCAATATAATATTGCCGATCCTCTGGTTTACTAATCGCCAGCGTCTTGCTAGGGTTACAAGCCTGAAAAAACCTTGTTAAATCCAATTTCATGACGAATTCCCCAATTTCAGCCCGATGAAACGGTCTATGAGAGTGATTATGACAGAATCTTATACAAATTCAAAATTCAAAATTCAAAATTCAAAATTAATAAATCAATATGTGACAAAGGTTTTTTAATTTGTAACTGTTGATGAATTTTCGATAATTGGTATCACTAATATTGTTTGTGGAAAGGGGAAAGGGTAAGTTGGATGTATGCTTATGGGATTTAGCGCTACATCATACAAAAAAGGTGCGTTGCGCTACGCGACAACACACCCTACAAAATTCAATTACGAATTACGAATTACGAATTAATTCCTTATTCCCAATCATGAAATTCATCATTGGTATTTCGCAATAGAGAACTAATTTGAGCGCGGCGAGTTTCAAAGTTAGCCGCAATGGAAATTAGCACAATTCCCACGAATAAGCCGACAACCCATTTTAAAAACGGATAACGCAAACTGAAAATTACTAATTGGTAAATACTAGTAATTAAAAATCCGGCTGTACCAACGTAGAGAAATGCGCGTATTCGGAAACCTAAGCCGGCGAAAATTGTAATTAGGCTGAAGATTCCTGGTATTAAGGCGGTATCTTGATTAAAGATAATTGCCCAACCACAAATTAACCCACTTCCTAACATTCTTAAACTGTGGCGCGCATCTTTATATTCTATTCGCCGGAATAGAGGATCTATTTGAGCAATATACAGTATTGATAATCCAATGATTGTGACATACCACAAAGCATCATTTAAATTTAAGTCAGAAAACCAGCGAAATAATGCCCAATTTATCAACGCTACACTGATATATGTAAACCGAATGTTGCTGCCAACTATCGCTAGGAAAACATAAAAACCAGCTGTAATAACTAAAGTAATTGGGTAAACATTTAAGTAGGTTTCCGCTAAAATTACCAAAGGTATAATGTACGCCGCCCGTTGCCAAGGTCTTTTAGACCATCCCCAATTCTCCCAGGGTAATATATACAGGAAGTAGGCAATTACGCAAGCGATCGCACCTTTCCAAGGTACTAATGGCCCTGCTAACAGTTGTCCAATTGCGGTTTCACGCCAGTAAATTCTAATGGCGGCTACTTCTAATAATCCCAGGTAAACCCACATCTCAGCTATGGTGATGTCACCCAGAATCCGCCGAGCAGATATTTGCCGTCCTTCAAAAATGGCATACTGAATCAAGACGATGCCTGTGCCTAATCCTACCAGGCGATTGACGACGATAGGCGCACCAATTGCTGCAATTAATAAACAACTACTCCAAACCCAGTGTAAATGGGCAATACTTTTAATTTGTTGACGCGTCAGGTGTAAGTAATTTCCTAACCATGGTGATAAAAGATGATATGCGTACATGAGACTAGTACCCAGCGCCGCCATCGCAATTAAGCCATCGCCATAACCGCCGCCTTTCGCCAGTGACATCTGATAAAACAGCAGTTCATAGGCGGAAATGGAAACACCAATAATTCCCAAATACAGCAGAGGTTTGAAGTTTTCGCTGCGTCGCCCGACACCAATGACAATTAAAGCGACACCAAGAGAACACAAGCCTGTCCAATCTTCAAAGGTATCTAAGCGTAACAGTACACTTAAAGCAGCATACATCAAGGGCAGAAGATGCAGACTAACTTTGAGATTCTCTCCTTGATAGCGTCGTCGCCACCATTCCCCTAACAATTGGGTGATTAAACCTAAAGCGATATTTGCGATCGCCATATTAATAATAGAACGTCCCCAAAAGCCGAGTAATTCCGCAATCAATAATTCTACACACCAACCAATCCCATAGAATCCCCAGTTTGTTGGTTCCCGCCAACTGCGATAGGTAATGGCTATTAAGGTGATGGTAATAGCTGCTAAATAGAAAACTCCAGGCGTATTAATTCGTTGATAAACGCTCAGGGAATGTACGGTAAGTAAAAATAATTCTAAAACAGAAAATGCGATCGCCCATTTATCCCCAGCATTCGCATACATGGTTGCTAAGGGCTGATTTTGGCGAAGTAAAACAGTCCGCCCTAACCATAAACCTAAAATTGCGATCGCACCCACAAAAAACCAACCTGCAAGGCTAAGATGTGGTACTCCTGGTATACCTTCCCACAACAGCACACCGATAAAACTCAGCCCAAAGCCGATATTTATCCCGGTGGAGATTTCATATTGCAGATAGCGGGTATTTGCAAACATCAACACCGCCGCCACAGCCAACCCAACTAAGCGCGTTCCGGGTAGTTGTAAAGTGAGTAACTGAGCAATTCCTAAACCCAAAATACTCAAGCCACTACTAATTCTGCGGCGTGTTCCACTGGTGCGGCTAGCAATTCCTGTGAGAGTTAAAGGTGTAACTAGCCAAATAACTCCCCAATGATGATAACTTTGAACTACACCCAACCAAGATGATTCTGCATTTGCCCAAAATAAAACATAACTGACAAAAGCTAGAGCTAATCCAATATGCCATGCACTTTGTCGCCAGCGTCCATCACCGAGACTAAATCCCCATTCTGCTACCATCACAACTAATAAAATAGTTGCCCAAACTTCTCTACCTAAACTTGGTAACAGCCAATCAATGATTGAGCAAAGTGTAAATACTCCCATGACGTGAGTGAGGTAAATCAAGGGAGAAAAAGCCCTGATTTCTGACTCTCGCTGTAAACGTTGCTTGGTAACGAAACCCAACGTCATCGTTGAGCATAGCAAATTGAGCGATCGCAATACCGGATTAAATAAAGTCAGCGTTGTTAAACCAGTCCCTAAAATCAGCGTCAGCGCATCCCCAAATTGTGCCAATTCCCGCTTTTGGCGACGATAAAAACCTTCCGTCAGCGCCACCATAAATAGCAGGTAGGGAAAGTAAACCACACCCAGCAACGCCCAAGGTTCATTTTGAGAATTAGTAAGTTGCGTACCAAATGCGATCGCTGATTGTTGTATACCCGCAGGTAATAATCGCCAAGCCAGCCAAATTGTCTGTAAGCCAATAATAAAAACTGCGGCTAAGTCACCCTGTAAGCTATATCTCTGCAATCTGCTACCGACAAACTGCAAACCCAAGCCACTCACAGCTATTGCTTGCCAAGGATAATTAATTACCGCCACTAACCAACCGAGTAATAGTAGCACGCTGCCGAGTTGTTGCCAGATGAGGTGGGGTTGGGGATTGGGGATTGGGGAACTCGGGGCCCCCTCTGGGGATAAGGGGTAATGGTGATTGGGGAACTCGGGGCCCCCTCTGGGGATAAGGGGTAATGGGGATTGGTGATTGGTGATTGGGGAATTACTTTCTCCTTGTCCCCCTGCCCCCTGCCCCCTGCCTCCT
>NZ_CAWNJS010000001.1:2167976-3099665 GCF_963874875.1 Tolypothrix tenuis PCC 7101 | reverse complement strand
CCTGCCTCTGCCCCCTGCCCCCTGCCCCCTGCCTCTCTCATGGCTAGCCAAGTCATCAACCAGCCGCAAATACCTATGGCTAAACCGAGTTTGGTGACATCTACCTGGACAATAAAAATTGCCCGCATTAATAGCATTAATAGGGCATAAACAATGACAGCCGCAGGTAAGTTAATACCGAAGCTGATGCGGCTACTGCTTTCATCTGGCGGTGTTTCTGAGGGTTGAGGCTGTCGGTGAAGATTGTAATAAACAGTAATTATAGTTGTTCCTACCATCGCCGCATACACAGCAATTAAAGGAAAGCCGGGGATTTTCCAGCCCCAATGAAGGAACGATAACCCGAGAATATTGAGCAGTAATAATTTATCGGTACGTAAATTAGTAAAAAATAGGCGATTATTGCAGAGTAAAACCGTAATAACTGTTAATGTTGGGGCTGCGATCGCAACTGTAATCCAGTCCAAAGGATTGTGCCACAATTTAAAGCTGTCCATTGCCCAAAAATTCACCGGCACTAATAACAGCGTCACTAGCAGCAATGTTTGTGCAGTCAATCTCAGGTTATTTTGCTTCGCCGCCCAAAAGCTGAAACCCCAAAAGCTTAAGGTATAAGCGAATAAAACCCCATACTGTCCAGAGGCGGGAAACTTCTCCCACTGGCTAGCTGCGAGTACCCCAGAGGATACCACCACCAAAAACACCCCTAAAAACAGCAGCCAGCGTACACTCAATTCTTCCCCTAAGGACTGTAACATTGTGGTTACAAAGTTAGGTTTAGCTGACTTCGCTTCTGGTTGTGTCCTGCTGCTAGATTTTACAGATGTAGTCTGTAACATATCTACAGGTAACTGTTGCACCGGATCGGAAATTGTTACAGCCGCTTGCGGTTGCAACACCACCGGACAAACCAAATTCTCTTCGCAAATCTGCCTCACTTTGGCATGAGATATCAACCCCAAGCGCAACCATAGATCTAGCCCTTCTAGTAGCTGAGGATGGGAAGATGGCAGCCTGACTTCAAATTTAATCGGGCGATCGGGTAACATAAGTTGCAGCCGTATCAGTATATACTTAAATATTCGATAGATGAAAGTATAATTATGCGCTAACTGTGCCACTTATTCAGCCGACATAATCTTATACCATCAAAAGGGCATAGGGGATAGGGCATGGGGCATAGTAAAGAGTTAATTTGTCCCGCGACTAGCCCAAAATCGGTGGGCGCGTACCCTACACACCCCCGGATCTGAGTTTCCCGCCTATTTCCTGTGAAGGTAAGCGTATTTTCCAACTCAAAAAGTAGATTGGGTTAAGCGCAGCGCAACCCAACAACACAACGTGAATGCTGGGTTTAAGGGACTTATAAATAATAAAGATATCCCAGTATTTATTGTGGGGTGGACATCTTGTCCGCCCAGTTTATGTGGCGGGCAAGATGCCCGCCCCACAAGATGGAATAATTTATTTCTTGGAAATCCCTAATTCTTCAATTGCAGCAAAAAACCTGGATGAGTGTAATACCTCTAGTCGCGAATAACCTGATATATGTATACTACAGTTAATCTATCGAATAACAGTAATATATTGTATGATGGCTCTCTCACAAATTGTTACTACTCAACCAAGTAAAAATACTAAGCAAATTTTTACTCGCAGGTCATTTTTACCAGAACATCCAGGGGTTTTGTGGAAAATTGAAACAGGCTTTGTACGCACTTTTACATATTTAGAAGATGGTACTACAGTTGCTTTAGGATTGTGGGGGCCAGGGGATATAGTTGGCAAGAGTTTATCTAAGTTAGACCCCTATCAAATGGAGTGTCTCACTAAAGTAGAAGCAAAAATTTTGCTGTTAGAAGAATGGCATCAGCCTACAGATATTTTATTAGCTCACATTCAACAAGCGGAAGAGTTGATGGTGATTCGTAGCTATAAAAAAGTAGATACGATGCTGATTAAATTATTAGCATGGTTATCTAGAAGGTTTGGATCTGAAGTTGAAAAGGGACGTTTAATTGATATGCGTCTTACTCACGAAGACCTCGCAGAAATATTAGGTTCAACTCGTGTCACCATCACCCGCGTTTTAGGACAATTTGAGCAAGAAGGATTAATTAATCGTCTGTCTTTGCATCGTATCGTATTAAAGCAAGAAGATATTTGGTATTATGAAATATAGGTGTTTGGTAATGGGTAATTGGTAATTGGTAATTGCTAATGGGAATATTTCTCTTTGTCCTCTAGTCCCCAATCCCCAATCCCTAACCTCAATAACTCCAACTATCCCCATCTACATTAGGCTTACCGACAATTTTTAGATTTAGAGATTCGAGGTAATTTAAACCGCTAGAAATTTGTGACAAGGTTCCGCGAATTTCTAAATCAAAGCGTCCTTCGCCTCCTGTTGTGCTTCCCAGAAAGGCGCTAATGATATTCACGACTAAACCATGATGAGAAATTAACCGAGAAATTACTGGTTTTTTAAGATAGGAATTAGGAATATATATGCACACACGAACTTTGGTAATCTGGCTTTTTTTAGAGAAAGATGGAACCGAAGGAAATTTGGGTGCTGTTTTAACTTGAATTTGATGGAATGTAGTCATGGGATACTAAATTAGTAAATTAAAAAACTATTTGTTCTAAATTTCCGTGTTGCACTGTACCAGACCAATTAGGCCAAATTGGTAGTCCCAGTTTTTTTAAGTAACGCAGGCTAGAATGGATCTGTTTTGTTTCACCCCACAAATCCAAATCAAACCATCCGTCATCTTCTACAGAGGGATTGAGAAAAGCACTGGTGATATTAACTGTTAATCCAAACCGAGATACTAATTGAGAAATTATCGGTTTTTTGTAATAGCTTTTTAAAATACACAATTGTATGTGTAGTCTATTAGTTTGTCCATGAGAAAGCCATTTTTGGCATTCTGTTGCCCACTGATTTTTAAATGTTTCTAATTCTTTGCGCGTTAGCTTGTTAATAGCTTTTGGGAACGGCTGAGAATGTTGGTAAAATTGAATATGATTTGCAATTGCTAACTCTACTAAACCCACACCCAATTCTTGCAGGTAAGACAGGCTATTAGTGATTTGCTCAGGATTTCCCAAAAATTCTAAATCAAACCAGCCATCGCTTTCACTCCCGGATACTAATGATGCAGCTACGATGTTTACTGTTATACCATAGCGAGATACTAGTCGAGAGATAACAGGCTGTCTTTGATACTGTGCAGGTACGGAAATTCTACTGTGAATTGGTGCAGATTTTCTGATTTTATTTGCAGACATTAGCTCAATCCTCCCATAGCCATTGGGTTGTTGAAGCAGAATGCAACGCAGAGGAAACACTTGTAGCCAAAAATCTGTACTTTCCCTAAATTTTCCAGACTGGATATGAGTCTCATTGAGATTCTCCTCTTCTAGGCTGCAAATAAACTACACTAATTCTATCAAGTTACTGTATTAAATAGATATGTAAAGGAGAATGCCACAAAAACGGCAAAAATACAATGCGTAGATTCTCGTATTTGGGGAATGGGGACAATACTACAAGGGATAGCGTTTTGAACTTTGGTTTTGGGGAAAAGGTTAAAGGTTAAAGGTTTTTTCTTTCCCTTGAACCATTCCCCTTTTTCCCCTAACCGACAAGTATTGAGAATTGGTAATTGGTAAAAGATAGGACTCTACTCAGCACTGATTTTGTTGAGAATTGATGACTTTGTGAAAAAAATATGAGAAGGGCGTTAGTCCTAAAATGTATTGCCAATAAATAAAAATAAGCATTCTTGCTTTTCAACTCGATGCTTTCACACAAATATACAAAGTGACAGGCAAGGAGAAACTAGGATATTGTGTAAATTACGCAAACATCGGTTTTAGTGGATCACAACCACTAAAGGTAATGGCAAAACTTGGGTATGAATTTTGAAGTCCACCAATAAAGCAGTTGCTAAAGCAAGCCCTAGCCAAAATAGTGGCCGATGCATTTGTTTTTGATTTATGCGAGGTATATGATGACTACTCAGACTCATTCTTCAGTGTTGCAAAAGACTGCTAGCTTGACTTTATCCAAGCCTGTACAAGCAACACTTTATGTTTCCTTGTGCGCGTTGACACTGTGGACTGTTTATTTTACAACCTACCCAGCAATTCACGATCGCGTACACAGTCCCCGTCACCATACTTTGCTGGTTCCTTGTCACTAAAACACTTAGCAACTGTTTGGGAATCTTCAAGTTAATTCATAATTGATTATTCGCACTGAGAATGCCAAAATTTAAGCTTTATACACTCATCAGTATTATTTGTATGATGAGTGTAGTTTTTTATAGTTTTGTGGGCTTTTCGCAGTCACCCCAACCCAGTGTGAGACTGATTAGCCCAACGCCAGAAAGCCAAATTATACCTTTTGAAGCGGAAGCCAGTACACCCCAATCTCCAGTCAAATTAGCATTGCAAGCAGTAGATGCTGAAGGTAAAGCTTTAGAAAATGCTAAATTACATCTGGAAATTTTTACGCCACCCCATAACCCTTGGTTCACAACAGATTTCCCGATAGTTGAGGGAACCAAGCTGCTTGATATAGAAACAATAGCTCCTCAAGGGCAGTTGGAATTACAACAAATACTACCAATTCGTGGAAATTACCAATTTAAGGTAAATGTTACCCCTGTGGTAGCCAACGCCTTTAAGCCAATTGCACAAACTCTGACGTTAACTGTAAAAGAGAATTGGGTAAAATACCGCAATTTTGCGATTCTGGCTGTAGTGTTGTTGATAGTTGGGTTAGCTGGCGGTTGGGTAATTGGTGGTTCCCAAGCGATCGCACCTACTGAAATTGCGCCTGAGCGCGTGCGATTATTATTGAGTGGTGCAATTGTAGTTGCGATCGCATCTCTATTATTCGTTAACATTAGTGCAGAAGTTGCCCAGTCAGAGAGTTCAACACACGCACATCATCACGATCATCATGCATCCAAAAGTGCAGTTGAAACTGATAGCGATGGGATTGCCCGCCAACAGAGTTTACAGGCACAATTATTAGGCGATACTAGCGCCACAGTAGGAAAACCTGCGGCTTTACAGGTAAAAGTCATTGACGAAAAAACCAATCAGCCTGTTCAAGATGTAATCCTCAATATTAAAACAACCATGCTGGAAGATGGTTGGGTTAATTTTGCTTACCAAGCTATCCCCGATACTACAGGCAAATTTGCTTGGGAACAAGGATTTTTTGATGGCGCACCTCACAAATTAGAGGTGGAAATTGCGCCCAAACCCAACGCTTCGCGCCAATTTACGCCGTTTAAAGTGCAAAGAGATATAGAGGTAGAAGGAGTTGCACCACCTTTATCAGTGCGGTTCATCAGTCTAGCCTATATGACAGCTTTCGTGATTGCAGGATTGTTAGTAGGGTTGCGACTACGGGGTAATTCTTTAACATCAGTTTCGTAAGCTACCTACAGTGAGATGATGAATTGTACAGAGAGTTAATGATTCTTCTGATGCTAAAGCGAATGACCGAAGCGATTTTAGATTTTGGATTAAATGAAAATTTGAAATCTAAAATATTTGGTCTCAAGCCTCTGGGTTAACCCAGAAGAAAAACAAAAATTTTTCAATTGCACAATCCATAGTGAGGGCTGTTGACAGTTGACCGTTAACAGCCCTTATTAGTAGTTATGCAATTTAGACGTGCATTAGCTTATTTAAGCCTCTTCTTGATAAGGCAATACGCTTCAGATAAGAGCATTAGTGATTGATTTGTCAGTTGTGGAAATAGCTAGCTCAATTGGGGGATTCTCCCCCAAACCCCCGATTGGGTGACGGTTGCGTCCCCCAAACCCCCTCCAAAATTATTGTTTTGTTGTCAATTTATTTTTTTAACTGAACTGTATTGCTTTATCAGGAGAGGTTAATCCAAAATTGAATGACATCTTCCGCTTTTCTTGACGAATCAGCTCTAAACCAATACGGTTCAGATAAGAGCATTAGTGATTGATTTGTCAGTTGTGGAAATAGCTAGCTCAATTGGGGGATTCTCCCCCAAACCCCCGATTGGGTGACGGTTGCGTCCCCCAAACCCCCTCCAAAATTATTGTTTTGTTGTCAATTTATTTTAGGACTTACGCAAGTGTCATATTTTTTTCGTTGAGTTTTATCCAGGGGAGCCAGTCACGTGCGGAGGTTCCCTCCGTTGAGTGAACTGGCGTTCAAATGTCAAGAGTCCAAAAAACCTAAATTTTTGACCCTTGACTCTTGACTCTTGACTCTTGTGCCAGAGGATCACTGTGCCAGTTGCGTAAGTCCTGTATTTTTTTAACTGAACTGTATTGATCTCTGAACAACTCTAATTTGCTATCGAAAATTTCGTCAGCCTCAATATTTATGGGTTTTCCATTATTTACCAATTCTTTTTCAGCAAGGATTCTAATTCAGCTTGTAAAGCGGCAAAATCCGCAACTCTTGCTACTAATAAATTATCCTTACCTGCATCACCTAAGCGCTTTTTCCAATAATCAATACTCTCGGAATTATTTACCCAAAAATTAATGACAGTATCTACTACTTGGTCAAGATTCCAGTTCCATTTAGGTGGCACTGGTTCTATAGATTCCAAGAAGGCATCTAAAGTACAAATATGCGTACCAACGTATTCAACACCTGGTTTTTGTGGTTCTTGCAGGGTTTGTTGATGATTAAAAAACTGTAAAACTGGCGATACTCCTACAATGTTAAAAGTGTATGCCATTCCAGTCCTCCAAATTGTTAATCAATTATATGGAAGTTTGAGTTTTCTTGGCAATAATTATAACTATAATTTTAGACAAATAGTATCTATAAAAAGTAGAATTTTCGTTTATATCTCGAGTATTAGGGTTCATTCACAAATTAGCACTTACGACCTTTGAGTGCTAATTTCTTAATAAGATAAGTAGTGTAATATTAGATAGTTTCAAGCATTATTTCATGGGTGCAGATTATTTTTAATAATTTTTTAAATTCATCCTTAATCAATGGGCAGGGTGAAGTGGCGGCTTTAGCTGCTGCTGGTTTATGGGCTGTGGCTTCGGTGGTGTATGGGCTTGTAGGGCAGCATATCCCGCCAATACAGCTAAATTTGATTAAAGGAGTAATTGCGATCGCACTATTGCTGCTGACAATTGCGATCGGTGGGGAATGGTTACCGCAGATTCCTGCCTTATCGATATGCTTACTCTTTCTTAGCGGTGCTGTGGGTATTGGCTGGGGTGATACAGCTTTTTTGGCAGCGATTAATTACTTAGGGGCGCGGCGTGTTTTACTTTTAGGAACCCTTTCCCCACCAATAACAGCGATCGCTGCTACAATTTTTCTCGATGAACAACTCAATGTCAGCGCTTGGTGCGGAATTTTGCTGACGATTTTGGGAGTCGCTTGGGTGGTAACAGAACGAGTTCCTGGTAATAGCGAAGTTGACTCAGCACATCTGTGGCAAGGTATCGGTTTTGGTTTGTTAGCCACCATTACCAATAGTGCAGGTTCCATCTTTTCCCGTGCCGCATTTGCCAACGCCAGTATTTCCCCCTTGTGGGCTGCTGTGTTGCGCTTAAGTGCTGGAGTGCTGACGATTTTAGTGTGGGCATGGTTTTCCCGTCGCCGGCAGATGGCATTTCCTTATCCCTACTGGCAATCTCGGCGAATTATTCTAGCTAGTTTCTTTGCCGCCTTTTGTGGCACTTATTTAGGAATTTGGTTGCAGCAAACAGCTATTAAACTCACATCTGTAGGTATTGCCTCAACTCTGTTGCAGACTAGCCCATTGTTTGTGATCCCTATTGCGATCACCCTAGGAGAAAAGGTGAGTTTGAGAGCGATCGCAGGTGTCGGAATTGCGATCGCCGGTATCGGATTGTTGTTTTACTTGAAGTAATTGTGATGAATTCTGGAGAATTTACTGGATTAAGTTAGCTCGTGATTTGCTTGCAAAAAGCTGACAATACATAGTGTCAGTGGATTCCTCTAGTCAGCTTTTTGGGAATATTTAACCCCTCCGTATAAATACAGAATCTTTAACTTGAAAAAATTTAATTTTATTTTAAGCTGTGGTATATTCACTATATGAGGATATTCTGCAAGTCAAAATTCGCAAAAAAGGATTGTTGAGGGCACAGAAAAATTTTTATTCATTAGGAACCTATTGAAAATACACCAAGCTACTTGCTGTCTAGGTGCTAACTTAGCTCTACTGTCCGAATAAGATTGATTGGCATCGAAACAGATATTACTCACTCAATACACTTAGACACACAGCAGCTTGTCGTTATATCTTTACTTGTCGTTGTCACACCCAATGAAAATGCTTATTGTTTAAGCACACTGATTTGATGTGACAACCTACTATCACTTTGTCATATACATTAACGCTTGTAGTTAAAAGCTGAACGCAGCTTTCTTGAGCAAAATTAGTGCTGACTACAAACCGATTTTAGTAGGCATGACAGAGTAATAGGCTAATTGTCTTGGGGTATCAATTATCGCTCAGGTAATGAATACTGTCAGCCATGATTGCTGCCATAAATCTCAAGACTAATTTATCCAACCCTTGATGAACAGGGGTTAAATCAAGCTGAGAATTTTTCGGATACTTGCAGAATTAGCTATTTCTTTATCAACGTATAATCACTTAACTACAACAACAATATGACACTATCAATCGAACGTCAGCATCAGACACCCAGCAATGCGATCGCACCAGCTAAAACTCCAGTTAGCCTATCAACCTCAATAGGTTTACTCAAAAGACAGTTAAAGTCAGAAGGTATTAGTAGCTTTGAAGATATAGCTGCAGCTATTTATCAGCATAGGCAATCGCAAGTTGAGGCGGGTTTGTATTCCTATGACAAATTTACCTTGGAAGGGAGCAAAGGAGAAACCCAATTAGTTTGTCCATCTACAGGCACTTTGCATCATTGCATTGTTTGGTGTATTAATCACTACACTGGCTTAAACAGAAATCAGAAGATTATTGATAAAGTCTGCAAAGCCGTACAAAAATTTGGCACAGGAAGCGGGACTTCTGCTTTGTCGGGGGGTATGTCTTCGTTGCATAAAGAAGCAGAAAGAAGGCTTGCATCTTTAGTGGGTAAAGAATCGGCTTTATTGTTTCCCACAGGATACAGCACCAATTTAGGTGTGATCTCTGCTTTACCAGGAACCAATGATTTTTTACTTTTCGACCGTGAAGCCCATGCCTCAATTATTGATGGCATCAAACTTTCTGGGAAGAAGTTTGCCTCGTTCAAGCATAACTCAGTTGCAGACTTAGAGAAGAAACTGCAAAAATATCGGCACCAGTACGAAAACGTCATCGTTATTGTCGAATCTGCATATTCTATGAGTGGCGATTTAGCGCCTTTAAAGGAAATTGTCCAACTCAAGCAGAAATACAATTTTCATCTCTACGTAGATGAAGCGCACACATTTGGTTTTTATGGACATCAGGGTGCAGGCTACTGTCAGGAACTAGGGGTAACGGAAGAAGTAGACTTTATCATGTCTACATTGTCAAAATCGACAGCTTCCATCGGTGGTTTTATCGCTTGTAAAAGTAAATATATACCTTTACTGCAATGGAGCGCTAATTCTTACCTATTCCAAGCTTGCTTAACACCAGGAGATGCAGCTGCTATCTTAGCCTCACTCGATGAATTAGCTGCTAATCCCGAATTAATTGCACAAATTCATCAAAAAAATAGCTACATGAGGGAAAAGCTGACAGGAATGGGTTTTGATTTAGGTCATAGTCAAAGTCCCATTATCCCTATCTTTATTCCTGAACCAGAGACTTTACAGGCCTTTAATCGAGATTTACTCTCAGAAGGAATTTATTCTGTCGCAGTGATCTATCCTGTCGTTAAGCCTTCTGAAGGTCGCATTCGTTTTATTTTGAATGCTTCACACACCTATGAAAATATTGATCGCACATTATATGTCCTAGAGAAACTGGGCAAAAAATATCGACTGATTTAAGCGAGGGAACTCCAAAAAATAAATTATTCCGTTTAAGTCGTTGACTGTTGACGGTTCACAGTTCACAGTCAAGCGTGAACAATACCAATGGAATGTTTTTTTACTTGGAAGTCCCCGAAAAAGGCTTTGACCGAAACTATATTCTCAAGTTCATTATCATATCCAAATTGCAAGCCATGATCACTACAACAACTCTCAGCATTCGTGATGCAATTGTCGCAGCCAACAAGAACTTTATGCAGACTTTTGCACAGGGTGATGCTGCAAGTTTAGCTAACCTGTACACACAAGATGCTCAAATTTTCCCCACCCACAGCGATTTAATTGGTACAAGACAAGGGATTAAAGAATTCTGGTCAGCAATTTTTCGGCTGAATATTAGCCAAGCAACTCTAGAAACCCAGGAGGTAGAAAGTCACGGCAATACAGCCATTGAAGTAGGAAAATATTTATTGAGCGATCGCAATGGGCAAATGGTAGACAAAGGTAAGTATATCGTTGTCTGGAAACAAGAAAATGGGCAGTGGCGACTACATCGCGATATGTGGAACAGTAGCTTACCTGTTTAATCTCAAGTCTGGGGATTGGGGATTGGGGATTGGGGATTGGGGATTGGGGACTGGGGTTGTTAGCCGACATTGTAAAGCAATCACCCCACAACACGCCTTTCTCAACTTCTCCCCACATTACTGCTTTAGCTTAGAGGATGTTTGAAAAGTCTGTAGTAGTGTATCAAATATTTTTTACCCCACCCTAGCCCTCCCCTTAGAACTATCCATTATAAACATCTTTCTTAACATTTCAAGGGTGTTAACTCTCGTCTCTAGAACCATGATTTTTGCGTTCTTAATTCTCAATAAAACCCCATTTTTAGCGAGAAGAATACACGCGAATTTGTCAAGCCTGCCTAAACTCTCATTCTCTAAGATGCTTATAGAACAAGGGTTTTAAGATTGTAAAGAAAGATGTGGGTAATGCATAGCCCACCAGGAGAGGGGAGCAAGAGATTTAGTTCCCCTTCTCCTGCGGGAGAAGGGGTTAGGGGATGAGGGCGCGAGGTATTTGTACAACGCCTGCCCTATATAGCTTTTAGCTTAAGTTGACACCAATGGGCATCCACAGACTTTGGCAAATCAAATATCTTATCGGTGCCGTGCCCCTACCCGCGTACATCACAAATAACCAATAACCAATAACAAAATTTCACCAAAACTGCATAACCTAAAGCATCACAGAGATATATGTTACTGACAGAATTACCGCAGTAACAACCATGAAGTTATACAAAATCGCGCTTGTTACCCTCATAACTTTACTTACCACTATTGGACAAACGCCAATCAACCGCAGCGCCATTGTGGGAATACAAGAAGCGTTAGCGCAAACTCCAGATGCGCGTAAAGTAGAAGCTGAAAGACTATTAAACTAAGCCGCTCCGTCACCAGAGCGACTCGTCTTCAAAACCGTGCGTGAGAGTTTCCCCTCACACGGCTCCTCAGTGGTTTGGTGCTTGTCCAAGTGCATACCTCCACCCAAATCATCTTTGGCTGTTTTTGAATCGTGGCAGTGTTTGTGAAGTACCTGAAGGTTTTTATATTCGTCTTTTCCCCCTTGACTCCGGGGTAATATGTGGTCTACTTCTAGGAGGTCTTCCATTTTGAAATACAATCCGCAGTGAGTACATTTTCCTTTCTGCTTTTTCAAAAGTGTTGTCACTCTTTTGGGCATTTCAGGATGTGTACCCATTCTTGAACTCCAGTAAACTAGGTCGCCATTGTATGGGCTGGATTCACCTTTTACTTTTATATGCCTAACTATTGAGGTGTCGGCATGGTCGAAAAGTCGCATTGGGTTTTTGCCTTCTTGCGGGGTGGAAAATACCCAGTTATCACCACCGATTGTGTGCCAATATTTCTTTGACACCCATTTCCCTGTTTTGTTGGGGTGGCGGTGTTGTGCCCAGGCTTTCAGCTTTGGATACATGAGATTATCTAACCTGGAGTAAGCTTCTTTGCTTACGACCGTTGAATAGTAATTAGACCATCCTTTGATTATTGGATTTAATTTTCCAATTAGTGCCTTCTGAGGCAATGCCTTATGGTCATAGATGATATTAGCTATTCTTTCGTAGTGTATCCTTTGCTTTTCTTCGCTGGGGGTGATGATTGTTTTAAAGCCTTGTTTTGAGTGGTATTTACCCACGGGGAATTGCCTAATATTAAAACCGAGAAAGTCGAATCCTGGTTTTTCATTTTCATACTTGTGGAGGGTATGGGTTAGGCGTGTTTTTGATGGCTTTAATTCCAAACCCATGTCTTTTAACCACTCAGATATGATTATCTGGCATCTTTGGACAACGGTTATGTCTTCATGGAGAATCACGAAGTCATCGGCATATCTCACAACAGTGAGAGAACTAATTTTATCCTTTGCTGCCATTATCTTCCCGTTAGGGTAGTATAGCTTTAGTGTCTGGGCTAATTGTTTAGTTCTTTCTTCAATTCCGTGGAGGGCAATATTTGCTAAGAGTGGGGAGATGACCCCACCTTGCGGTGTACCCTCAGATGTCTCTTGAAACTGCTTGTTATCCATCACCCCCGCTTTTAACCAAGCCTTGATTTGTCGGCGAATGGTGGGGAATGTATTTAATTTTTTTAGCAGTGCCGAGTGGTCGATTTTATCGAAACACTTGCTTATATCAGCATCTAATACGAATTTGGGCTTCTTATTGATGCTGTTAAAGATTGCTTCAATAGCGTCATGACATGAGCGTCCTGGTCTGAACCCGTATGAGTTCGGTTCAAATTTAGCCTCCCATTCTGGCTCAAGTGCCATTTTTACGAGGGCTTGCAAGGCGCGGTCATACATTGTGGGTATACCCAATGGTCTTTTCTCTTCCTTACCAGGTTTTGGAATCCATACACGCCTGGTAGGTTTGACCTTTGAGCCTAGTTTTAGTTTGGCAACTAAGGCGAAACGTTGCTTTGGGGTCAGTGACTTAACACCGTCCACACCCGCCGTTTTCTTGCCCTGGTTATCTTGTGTTACCCGCCTGACCGCTAAACATTTTGCTGACCAAGACTTCATCAACGTCTTTTGGAGTCTGCGAACTGCATTGACTTCACCACGTAATGAGGCTCTGTAAATTCTTTTTTGCAACTTAAAGACACGTTTTTCTAGCTGTCGCCAGTTAATATGCCTCCATTCCACCATCGATTTATCATCCTGATTTAGGGGAATTGCTTTGTCCTTCAAGGGAGGGGCACTTGCTTCCTTTGATTCAGTTATGACTTGTCGTGTTTTAGACTTATTCATTACATAATATGACTTTACATTCCAAATCACCGTGAGTTTGTCAGCATATCCCTGGCATTACCCAAGGCGTTCGCTTCTAACTCAATCTTTCCTAGCTGCTGCATACGGTTAGCACCTGCTTGGTATCGACCACCCAAGAGCAAACAGCTTTGTTACTTCGTTCCGATTGACAATTGGTTGAGCCTTTAGAGTTGATGCTATCCACCGGGTTTATTGGGAGTGCTGCTAGTCAGCTAAACATCTGCTAGCCCCTTATCCTTTTGCCTTTTGGCTCCTCCGTGCCAGCCTTATTACGGAGGTTCCTTGTAACGATGGTTTGGGCACATCTTCGCTTTCGCTACTCATAGGTTCTTGCTCGAAGGGAACCAGTTTTAGGCTGCCAGTTTTACCTCCTTTTCACCCCGCTTCAGGCTTTGATGGCTAGTCGCAAACCTGGGGGTGATGCTTTCACCGTTGCACCTACGGGGAAGGACTTTTAACTCCGTACTCTAGGATTTCTGAGTTAATCACCTTCATGGTCAGTCAGTTATCAGGTTTTGTTCTGGTTACCCAGTTCTTTTACCTGTCACTCATCCCTGAGTATTTCTACTCATTTCGAGCGAACGAATCGCACGTTTAACCAAGGTTATCAACAGTATCAAACCGGGCAACTGGAAGCGGCATTGCAATCTTGGCAACAAGCACTGATTATTTACCAAAAAATTAAAGACCGTCAAGCCGAAGGTACAGTACTGGGTAATCTCGGTGTTGCTTACTTTTTTTTGGGAGACTACAAAAAAGCTATTGAGCACCATCAGCAGAGTTTAGCGATCGCCCTTGAATTTAAAGACCGTAATAGCGAAGGAAAAGCGCTGGGTAATCTCGGTATTGCCTACTTTCAGTTAGGAGACTACCCAAAAGCCATTGAGTATCAGCAGCAGAGATTAGTAATTGCCCGGGAAATTAAAGACCGTTTAGGTGAGGGACAGTCTTTAAACAATCTGGGACTTGCTTTTTATAAAAGCGGTAATCTAAGCGCAGCAGAAAAAACTCTGTTCGACGGCATTAAGGTGTGGGAATATCTGCGAAATATCAAATTACCCGATCATAGCAAAGTTTCACTTTTTGACACCCAAAGCAGCATCTACAGAACTTTACAGCAAGTCCTCATCGCCCAAAATAAAACTGATGCAGCTTTAGAAGTAGCCGAACGTGGTCGCGCCAGGGCGTTTGTTGAGTTGTTAGCATCTCGTGTATCTACTAATAATAAACAGGTGGATAAATCACCACAAGCACCGACAATTGCTGAAATTAAAGAAATTGCCAAACAGCAAAATGCTACTCTCATTCAATATTCAATTATTTATGATAATTTCAAAGTAGCAGGTAAACAACAAGTTGAAGAATCAGACCTTTATATCTGGGTTGTCAAGCCTACAGGTGAAGTCACGTTCCGCAAAGTTGACCTTAAACCCCTGTGGCAAAAAGATAATACAACCTTAGATGAATTAGTCACCAATAGCCGCAACAGAATTGGAGCAGGAAGGAGTCGTGGCGGTATTGTCGCCAGTGTAAATCCTGATGCAGCAACAGTAAAAACACCCTTACAAAAACTGCACAACATTCTAATTAGAGATATTGCTGATTTATTACCAAAAAACCCTAGCGAGAGAGTTATTTTTATTCCTCAAAATTCTTTATTTCTCGCACCTTTTCCGGCATTACGTGATGAATCTGGTAAATATTTGATGGAAAAACATACAATCCTCACTGCTCCATCTATCCAAGTGTTAGATTTTACTCATCATTTAGAGCAAGGTCGCACAACAAATTATCATAATGCTCTGATTGTCGGTAATCCAACTATGCCTGTAGTTTCTACGGAACCTGGTAAAGCTGGAACAAAGTTAATTCCGCTACCAGGTGCAGAAGTTGAAGCAAAGACTATTGCTGATTTATTAAAAGCTAAAGTAATTATTGGTAAAGAAGCAACTAAAGCAAATATTCTGCAAAGCATATCAAAAGTTGATGTAATTCATTTAGCTACTCACGGTTGGGCGGATGATTATCAGGGTTTGGGTAGCTGGATTGCACTTGCACCTTCAGGTAAAGATGATGGTTTACTCACGGCTGAGGAAATATTAGATTTAAAAATCAATGCTCAATTAGTCGTTCTCAGTGCTTGTGAAACGGGGAAAGGGAAACTTTCCGGTGATGGTGTAATTGGGTTGTCCCGTTCTTTGATTTCTGCGGGTGTTCCCAGTGTGTTGGTTTCCTTATGGCAAGTACCGGATGAACCGACACAATATTTAATGGTGGAATTTTATAAGAGTTTGCAAACTCAACCAGATAAGGCGTTGGCGTTGCGTCAAGCGATGTTGAAGACAAAGGAGAAATTTCCTTCCCCGGGTGATTGGGCGGCGTTTACTTTGATTGGAGAAAGATAATATCAATTCAAATTGTTTGCGAAATATCAATATATTTTAGAGGGCATGGCAATGCCTTGCCCCTAGTCGGTATTACCTATCGTCCCTATAAACTGCTAACAAATGGGGAATATGATCGTAGCCATCTACGCCGATGATAGCGATGATTTTGGGACGGTGTTGTTGTAAAAAATTTTGGAAAGATTCTGTTCCTATTTGTCCTTGTAAAATTGTGAGTAATCCGGCTGGTTGTCGCCATTCACGGGAGGCAATTTGCTCTAGCAAATACATTCCTAAACCGCCAGTGTAAATTGCTTTTTCGTAATTTTGCAGTTGATAATAAGCTTCAGCTAAATAAGCTAAATTGCGTCCTTGCAGATATAAATCACCAGATGTCTGCGCTGTCTTAAAACCTTCTTCTAAATATTTAATCGCATCTTGGTGTTGCCCAATCACAAGATAGGCTATTCCTAAACTACTGAAACACAAAGCTTTACTTTGAATATCACCTAATTGTTCTGATAACTTTAAGCCTTGTTGCAAATAGTTAATTGCCATTTCGTAGGTTTCTGGCTCTACTTGCTCTAATTCTTGGGCGTGCATAACTTCGCTGTAGCCTAAATTAATTAAGGCGTTGGCTTCCCCAGTGCGCTCGCCTGCTTGTCGGCTGAGGATTAATGCACGTTGGCTGTTGTTAATCGCTTCTACATAATCTTGTTCTTGGACGTAGGTACGGCTGAGGTGGTTGAGATTGGCAATTTCACAGGGGCGATCGCCTGCATTTCTGGCTATTTCTAATGCTTGTTGATGGAAGTCGATGGAGCGTTGATATTGCCCTAAAGCTCGTTGGGAATAACCTAAAAGTGTTAATATTCGCGCCTTCTCTTGGGTTTTTTCTACTTGGCGCAGTGGTTCATCGAGATAATCTAAGGCATCCCGTAAATAATTCCCGGAAAAGGAAGCGAAAATTCCGCCGTAAAGGGGAAAATAAGGACGCACAGCAAAGTTACGCAGAATTTGCAGCATGATTTGAGATGCCGCATTGCTATACACAGTGGCTATATTTTGGAAACCACTGGCTAACTGACTCCACAGCACCGCAAAGGTTAAGTAGGTGGAAATTGATAACTTTGACCCAGCTTGGATATTGTAAGGTTGTTGGTCAAACCAGTTAACTAAACCCCGTTGCAAATATTGCAGAATAAATGCCATTTCTACCCAATCACCCAGGGTAATACTGCGCTGTTGTGTGGCAAATTCAATAGCAGATTGCTCTAATGCTAAGGTACGCAGTAATCCTTGGGGTAATGGGCTAGTAACCTGCTTTGCCCAAGTTGCCCAAGGGCCGCTTTCTCCGGCTACGGCACCAAACCCTAGTGATTGATTTTGCTCGTACATCCAGCTAACTAAGTGTTCTTGCAGTCGTTGCCAAGCAGCCAAACCCCGGTTCATTCCTTGGGATATTTGCTGTAAATCGGAATCTGCTTGAGCAAATTGCTGTAAAGATTTTGACAGTTGCTGTAGCTGTTGGGAATTCAGGGGATATTTTTGATTGGGGTCAGTAAACCTCAAAAATGTTGCCAACCTTTCCTCGGCTTCAGCTGTAGTAATTTCTCTTACCGCAGAGACGATCGCTTCTGTAGCTTTGTTGTGTTCTTGCCATCTCAGCCATTGACTGTGAATGGTTTTCATGGCTCTTAAAGAACGAGTAGCCTTAGCTTTTTTCAGCTCATCCTTTTCACCGTCTACCTGGCTTTGAATCGCACCGAGGCGATCGCTCAACACTAACTCAAACACTTCCCCCGTACCAGGATTCACCCCTTTAAGCAGTATTTGATACACCTGCTCCACAGAGCTAATCTTGCCCTTAAGGGTAGTGTCCACAATTTCATCAATTAAAGCCAGGTAGCGATCGCGTAAAGGTAGAGAGTCTGACACTTTAGCTACGAGTAATGTACGTCAACTCCATTTTACATGGGGCATGGGGGATTGGGGATTGGGGATTGGGTAATGGGGAATGGGTAATGGGGAATGGGTAATGGGTAATGGGGAATGGGGATTGGGTAATGGGTAATGGGTAATGGGTAATGGGTAATGGGAAGTGAGAACTTGTGCTTTTTCCCTCATCTCCCTCATCTCCCACCCTTCGGGAAGCCGCTATCGCGTCTACATCTCCCTCATCCCCGCTTCCAGTCCTTAATTCCTCCCGTTTGGACGTTGAATAATTGTTTCCATTACTCGGCGCTTGGCTTTGGGATCTATGGCTACTAAACGTAGGTACTCGCCTGCATATTCAGTTAGACATGATTCTAAAGCTGAGATGGCATCTGAGTGAGCATCGATGTGGGTATTGAGACAACTTTGCCAGGAACCTGTGCGGAAGCGTCTTTCATCGACGTGTTCAATGTTAATTGTGTGACCCTGCGCTAAGATTTGCCGGATTTGTTCTTGTGTTTCTAGGGTTAAATGGGGGCTTAATGTTTCTGGTTTTTGCGAGTTGTGATTAGTTGCGCCTTTATTTACACCATTGCTGGATGGCTGAGTTGTTGGTGTTCCTGTAACAGGTGGTGCAGCTTGATAACCTTTACCGCGATTGAGGCGATTGTATTCGTCAACTAACTGAGAACTTTCGACTCGTTGTTGTTCGCCAACCATCAACTTACCAGATTCAAGTAAATGAGATAGCCTAAAATCTGGCTTTTTAAATTCTGGTGGCCCTTCAGTGCTATTGACTATCCGCAGGGAAACACGCTCAAATCCTATTTGATGGATGAAGTTGCGTATTTGTTCGTCATAAATGCGCGATCGCAATGCACTAAAAAAGTCTATCGATTGATTGGGGAAGGTATCAACTAGCTGTTCAATTTCCCTCTGGGAAAGTCCATCCTGTTCAAATATCCCGCCGACTATTCCTACCTTGTCGTCGCGATCAGGTTCCCAGTAAAATTTTTCCATGCGACCATCCCGAATTAATGGTGCATAAAGGGTAGAAAAATCGTTGCCTGTAACGATAATCGGTACTCGACGTAACGGTGTGGAATCGTAGCTTCCAGGTAATTGCACATCTGTAGGATTATCGGCAATATTCATCAAGGTGGCGTTCACCAACTGAGTATTGACAGTATATTGCGTTCCTTCATCAAATCTGCCTGCACCCGCATCCAAATCATTAATCATCAGCACGCACATTTTACCGCGCACTTTGATTAATTCTGCGGTTTCCCGATAGCGCAGACGGATTAAACGTGCTGGATCTCCCGCGTCTGGACTTTCTAATTCACCACCAGATATGTGAGTTACCTCTACACCCATTTTCTCGAAGACTAACTCACATTGAAAAGATTTTCCTTCTCCCTTACGTCCGTGAATCCCTAAAATTAAGGGAACTCGTACGCCAGGGAGATCTAGAAAGTTTTTGGTAATATGGACAGCTAATTTGTCCAAAAACCGAGGAGCAATATAGTAACTCATGCAATTAATTTTGGTTAGTGCTTCTTAGGATCATGGTAGTTTTTTTTAGCTACTGATGTTTATGTATCTTTGGGTAGAGAAGGGGTTGGGGACAAATCAATTCAAAATTCAAAATTCAAAATTCAAAAATTACAGAACACTTGGGAGTTGGGAACAAGGGTGGGTGAACAACGTAAAAAAATAAGGGCTTGAGCAATAAAACTACCCACCCTAAGAATAAGTGTGATGAAAATTATTTCATGCGTTATTAACTGACGCTGAGGATGCAACCGGCGCGTGGGGGAAGAGATAGGGAAAGCTGTTGATTTTCACCTTGATTATCCCAGGTAATTTCAGCATTGCCATATACCAGCTTGTTGGGTTGAGTACGCAAATTATTAATGTCAATATTTGCGTTGGTTGATGCTGTACCTGTGTTCACAGCAATAATTAATTCTTCTGTGCCTAAGGTTCTGGCAAATACATACAGTGCGCCTTGGGCATAAATTACTTGGTAATCGCCTGTCCGCAAAGCTGGGTAGGTGTGGCGGAGGGCGATTAATTGGCGGTGAGTCTGGAGGATTTCACGATTCCAGGTAGCTTCTAAAGGAAAGCCACGGCGAGAATCAGGATCTATGGCACCAGGTAAACCGACTTCATCACCATAGTAAATACTAGGCGCACCAGGAAATGTCAGCAAGAGGAGAGTTGCTAGTTCTACACTGGCTAGATCACCACCAGAAATTGTCAGTAATCGGGCGGTATCGTGACTGGCTAGCAAGTTTAATTGCGTTAGCTGAATTTCCCAAGGGTAAAGTTGCAATACTTCTTGAATTTGGGCAGCGTACTCAGCTGCAAACAAAGGTGGGTATGGTTTATAGTCACGGCTTTGCACTTGATCTAAGACTACGCGATCGCCTGCGGCAAAGGCGATGGTTGGCCCGGCAAATAGATAATTCATTACGCCGTCAAATTGCGTACCATCTAGCCACTCGCGGGAATCTCCCCAGACTTCACCCACAATATAAGCATCGGGATTAATGGCTTTGACGCGATCGCGAAATTCTTGCCAAAACCCAGGTGTTTTAATTTCAAATGGTACATCTAACCGCCAGCCGTCAATGCCGAATTTAATCCAATATTCGGCAATTTCCATAATATATTCTTTGACTTCGGGGTTGTCGTGGTTAAATACTGGTAAAGCCCGATTCCCCGCCCAGCCTTCATAGTTGGCTGGAAATTCACCGTTGTAAGGTGAAACGGGCCAGCCCTCCACTTTAAACCAATTTACCCAAGGAGAATAGGGGCCATTTTCTAAAACATCGTGAAAAAAGAAAAAGCCGCGACTGGAGTGGTTAAATACTCCATCTAACACAACTTTAATGTTGCGCTGATGGGCTGCGTCTAGTAATTCCTTAAATGCTTCATTGCCTCCTAACAGTGGATCGACCTGATAATAGTCGTGGGTATGGTAGCGGTGATTACTCGCAGATTGAAAGATGGGTGTAAAGTAGATAGCGTTAATTCCTAAATCCTGGATGTAATCCAAACCTTCCAGAATGCCCCATAAATCGCCACCTTTGTAACCTTGCAGCGTTGGCATGGCTTCCCAATCTTCCCACCGGGCCTCATGCAATAAGCGTTTGCGAGGCTGTTTACTTTTAGCAAAGCGATCGGGAAAAATTTGGTAAAAAACCGCGTGCTTAACCCAGTCTGGTGTTTGAATTTGCATGAAGTCCTCTCGATACTATTAGGTGCGATCGTTGCAAATAATAGCTTCTTTGTGGGTCTTACTTGTGGTAGAAATTCTGATCTCCACTCAATTTCTTTGCCAAAATAACAGACGAAGCAAGAGATGGAGCGTTTCTTAGTAGAGTTATGGTTATGTTTTCTCCTGCCTATCTGCAACTGAGTCATGTTTTACGAACCCTGGTTGAGATTCCCGGGGATGAACTCGCAAAATTAACCCAAGTCTTTCAACCATCAAGTTTCAAAACCGGAGAGTTTTTGATGTGTGCGGGGGAAATTCCTAGCCAAATTGGATTTGTGGTGGCGGGGATATTTCGTCTTTATTATGTGAATGCGGCAGGTACTGAATTCACCAAATCATTTTGTCCAGAAAATCATTTTGTGACTGCCTATAGTGCGCTGATTTTAAAACAACCAGCCCAATTTTTTATTGAAGCTTTAGAAGATTCATTATTACTAGTTGCAGATTATAGTCAATATGTCCAACTATGTGCAGCACATCCATGTTGGCAAGCTGTTAATCATAAATTAGTTGAGGCTTTATTTATTAAAAAAGAGCGGCGAGAGGCGGAATTACTGCTAGATGATGCCACAACAAGATATCAAAAGTTTTTGCAAGAATATCCGAATTTAGAACACAGAGTTAAGCAATATCATATTGCCTCTTATCTAGGTATTTCGCCTGTGTCGCTCAGTCGGATTCGGAAAATTCTCCAGCCGAATTAACATAGGTTAATGACTTCGCCATTGTGGGGAATTACATCTAAAAAGATGTTATGAAATGCGATCGCTCTAAACTGGCAATGGTGAAGACAAAATTACATACTTTTATCCTCTACACAGGCTTTCTGGCATTTTTGGGCTTCGGTGTCCTAAATCCAATTATGCCGACGTTGGTGGGGCTTTATGGTGGCACAGCGTGGGAAGTTGGGCTATTATATGCCACTTTCTCACTTGCCCAATTTTTGACACTGCCAGGAATTGGTTATCTTAGCGATGCTTATGGGCGGCGATGGATGATGCTGATTAGCCTTTTAGGGGCTAGTTTGGGATATTTTATCTTTGGCTGTGGGGGCGCATTAGCTGTACTGTTTGCAGGCTGGCTAATTGTAGGGTTAACCGATGGTACAGCCAGTATGACCTTTGCTGCGATCGCAGATACTACCACACCTCAACAACGGACTCGTGCTTTTTCCTGGGTGAGTGGGATGATGGCTTTAGGGCTAATTATCGGCCCGGTTGTGAGTGGGGTAATGTCGGGTATTCATCCGAATTTACCTATGTATGTTGTGGCGATCGCTTTTGTTATAGCTTTGGTGTGGGGGTATTTCGCTATGCCGGAAACTTTACCACCAACCCAGCGTTCCCCTAAACCTGATTTTGCTCAATTGAATCCCTTCACTCAATTGCAAGCCTGTTTGACAATACCTCAACTGCGCTGGCTGATGTTGAGCTTTTTGATGATGAATATGGCGATGTTTGTCCTCATTTCTAATTTACCTGCTTTAGCAAATGAGCAATTTAATTGGCCAGCCCCACAAATTGCCCCGTTATTTGCCTTATTTGGTGTCATTAGCGTTTTTGATCAAATAATAATTATTCCCTGGTTATTGCCTAAATGGGGCGAAGTCCGGATGGCATTTTCTGGGGCGTTAATCACCGGATTGGCTTTTAGTTTATCTGCTGTATTCGCCATCACAGGCTCGGTTATAGTTCTCTATACAAGTATTGTACTTGTGGGCATTGGACAGCCCCTAGCCGAAACTTCCTTAATTGGCTTGATGTCCAAAACTGTTGGTGAAAAAATTCAAGGACGCATCAACAGCAATATTCAAACAGTACAAGCATTAGCTAGAATGATTGCCCCGTTGTTAGCTGGTTGGTTATATCAAAACATTAGCCCAGATACACCCTATTGGTTTAGTGCTGCTCAAATTCTCGTGGCGGCGGTTGCTGTTCAGCTATCAGTACCAAAATCTGCTACTTCAACTCAAGGCAATACAGTGTTAATTACTGGAGGTTCTTCAGGAATTGGCTTGGCATTAGCTAGAAAATTTCTGCAAGCCCACAATACAGTGATTATTACTGGACGTGATGGCAAGAAATTAGCTGAAGTCAAAAAACTTTTGCCGGGAATTATTACTGAAGTTGCTGATTTACGAGATTTAAATGCTTTACAACAGCTTGTTAAGCGTTACCCAAATGTGAATATTTTGATTAACAATGCTGGGATGCAATATAACTACGAATTTATCAATCCAGAGATTTCCACTAAGTTAATTGAAGAAGAATTACGCACCAATTTAATTGCGCCATTGCAATTAATTAAACTGATGTTACCCCATTTGTTGACCAAGCCCAACGCTGCTATTGTAAATGTTTCTTCTGGCTTAGGATTAGTACCGAAACAAAGTGCGCCCGTCTATTGCGGTAGTAAAGCCGGATTACATATTGCCACTAAAGCCCTGCGCTGGCAACTGGAAACCACATCAATTAAAGTATTTGAAATAATTGCTCCTTTAGTTGATACACCAATGACTCAAGGTAGGGGTAAAGGGAAAATTTCACCGGAAGCATTGGCGGATGAATTCTGGCATAATTTTAGGCGCGATCGCTATGAGATGCACATTGGTAAAACAAAACTGCTGGTTTTCCTTCAGCGATGGTTTCCCCAAGTCGCAGAGAAAATTCTCCGCCCTGGAATTTAGATGGATTGCTGCAAAGGTAAATTCAATTGCGGAGAGTGTGTCAATATCTTTGTCTTAGAGGATGTTTGAAAAGTCTGTAGTAGTGTATCAAATATTTTTTACCCCACCCTAGCCCTCCCCTTAGAAAGGGGAGGGAACTGGATTTTCCGGTCTCCCCCCTTGACAAGGGGGGATTAAGGGGGGTAACAGTGCAATTAAAATCACAGGGAAAAACTTTTCAAACAACCTCTTAGATTACGGTAAAGAAACTGGGTATTAGAGGAGTGTAGACAATCACTACCCTCTGCCCATTGTTCTCTGCTGTGATTTGCTTATGGAACGCCCAATTTTATACATAGCTATTACTAACCACGGTTTTGGTCATGCTAGTCGTATGGCATCAGTTGCCGCTACTATTCAAAAGTTATGTCCAGAAGTTTTGTTAATTATGGTGACTACTGCGCCGCGGTGGTTACTAGAATGCTATATCGAAGGTGATTTTATCCATCGTCCCAGGGCTTTTGATTTGGGTGTCATCCAAGCAGATAGCTTGACAATGGATAAAGCTGCGACTTTAGACAAATTAAGGGAAATTAAACAGAAGCAAAATTCCCTAGTGGCATCGGAAGTCAACTTTATTCGTCAAAATCGCGTCCATCTCATCTTGGCGGATATCCCCTTCCTCGCTTCTGTAATTGCTAAGGCTGCAAATATTCCCTGCTGGTCGATGAGTAACTTTGGCTGGGATTTGATCTATCGTGATTGGGGTGGGGAATTTTTGGCAATTGCCGATTGGATTAGTGAGTGTTATTCAAAATGCGATCGCCTCTATCGTCTCCCTTTCCATGAACCAATGTCTGCTTTCTCTAATATTATTGATGTGGGTTTAACAGGTGGTTCACCTCGTTACGCTGCTGATGATTTGCGTTCCATCTGGGGAATTACTGCACCTGTGGAAAAGACAATTCTGCTGACTTTCGGCGGCTTAGGTGTACAGCAGCTTCCTTACAATAACCTGCGCCTTTTCCCCGATTGGCAATTCATTGTTTTTGACCAATCTGCACCAGATTTACCCAATGTAGTGAAAATTACTGACCGTAAATACCGCCCTGTAGATTTTATGCCTATTTGTGCGCGAGTTTTGTCTAAACCTGGTTACGGTACTTTTTCGGAGGCTATTAAATTAGAAGTACCTATTGCTACTGTGACACGTGAAGGTTTTGCAGAAGCAGCTTTTTTAGTGGAAGGTTTGAGCAATTATCATCCGCATCAAATTCTCAGTCCAACGGAGTTTTTCCAAGGAACATGGGATTTTCTGCATCAACCTCTGCTGCAACCAAAGCTATCCCAACCTATTGCTAAAGATGGCAATGAAGCGATCGCAAATGCTGTGATGCAATATTTTTCTATGAGTTAGGAGCGATCGCATTACGTAAATCCTAATCGGCAGGATTTGCTTCTAACCAGCTAAGTAAATCCTCTAGTCCTGTAAAATCTAGCAAAGCCTCGCCAAGTGCTTCTAATTGCGCTAGAGAAAGGGATTTAATGCGTTCTTGAACTTCTTGCGGTAATTCTCCTACCCGTTTTTGTAGTAACCGGAGGATGAGACTTTGCGATTGTTCCTTTTGTCCCCGTTCGTAGCCAATACGTTCACCAGTGGTTACATAGCTCATAGTTCGCTCCTGCTCAAATTGCTTAAATTCTTCCCAAAACTCCGCTTCCAATGCTTTTGGTAAAATCATAACCCAATCAATAAATCGATAGAGGTTACGAATATCTCTTTCTTGCAGCCCTTGTTCGTATAATCGACGGATTAAGCTAAATTTCCAAGTTTTGCGATCGCCTGGTTTTTTACTTGTCTGCTGTGTTTTTAAATGTGCCATGACAACCGTTGCAAATGGGTTATTGCTGGCTTCTAACTCTGCCCAACGGTTTTGATAATCAAGAAGTTTGACGGTGCCAAATTCAAAATTTAGCCTGGTATTAGGATAATTATAATTGTAGTGATTTGGTCGCCAATTGGGGTCAGCATCGCACAGAATCGCCAAGCTAATTGCTGGTTTGCCAAATTTGTCAAATATTCGCAGATTATAAGAAAACATTCTTTGGGCAAAATTATCTTCCGGTTTGGCTTGAATTTCTACATGAATTAATAGCCAAATTTCTTCTCCTTGAATTTGCCAAACTTTGACCAATTTATCTGCGTATCTTCTTCCTTGTTCAGCATCACGCGCTATTTGCTGAAACTCTTTATCTAAAAATTCATGAGGACGTTCCCAATCAATTAGTATGGCGGTTTCTGGAAAGAAAAAATGCATAGCTTGGGGAAAGTAAGCTTCTAATATTTCTTTCCAGGGTGAATCATTATCGGCTCTTTCTAATTCCTCAGTCATTGGGATTTTTAATTTTGCATCTGTTCAACGAATATAGTAAAGAATACTCTAGTGCCGATTATTGCCATACTATAGATAATTTACTTTTACAAATGCTGGGCGATCGCACTCAAACACAATGATCATCTCGGAAGGTGCCATCAGGCATAAGCGTATTGCAGAGAATAGCTACACTCAGATCAACCCCAGCCAAATTGGCGTAACTCAAGTTAGCGTCTCGCAATTTGGTATTTCTCAAATCAGATCCGACCAAATTAGCTCCAGTCAAATTAGCCCTAGCCAAATTGGCGCTTTCCAAGTTGGCATTTCTCAAGTCGGCATCTACCAAGCTAGCACTTGCTAGGTCGGCGCTTTCCAAGTTAGCACTTCTCAAGTCGGCATCTACCAAGTTAGCACCTCCCAGAGAGGTGCGAATCATCTGAGATCTTCTCAAATCAGCACCCATCAAAATAGCTCCCTCGAAGTTGGATTCAGACAAAATAGCCTCACTGAGATTGGCTCCACTCAAATTAGCTTCCATAAACCCACAGTCCCCAATTCCAGCACTCTGAAAATTGGCGTTGCTCAAATTGGAACGCTCACAATAGACAAGTAAGTAAGCATTACTAAGGTTGATTCCTTGGAGGTCAAGTCCAATAAGCTCTCCACTGACATTGGCTCCACTAAAATCTCTTTCCCCAGCAGCATAAAGTCTGAGCAAGTCTTCAGCAGTAATCCTCTCCTTTTCCATACCTCAACTCCAACATCAAGCAACACATAATTAAGATAGAAGCCACTCAATCTCTGGTAACACAGCTACCGGACAGACCACCTCTTCCCAAGTTGTATGATATATTCTCAATCAGCAAGCGTATTCTGACGCTCAGTGGACTTTTAATTCATTGCAGATGACCGAAAACAAAAAGAATTCATGCTCTAGACCGCCAAGCTTCACTCGCGGTACTAAGAGATTTATTTACGGATGCTATTAATTTTGAATTTTGAATTTTGAATTTTAAATTTTGAATTCGGAGCAAAGCGACGTGACTCATTACCAAAAGCTACTTAGAGTTTCCACTACTGGCAAATCTTTTCAAAATATCACCTCAAAAATTGAAGCCATTGTTGCCGAGTCGGGTGTGGAAACTGGTCTTTGTACTTTATTTTTACGCCACACTTCCGCTAGTTTAGTGATTCAAGAAAATGCTGACCCTGATGTACTGGTGGATTTGGCTAATTTTATGGCAAAACTTGTACCAGAATCAGGCAAGTACATTCATGATGCGGAAGGGCCTGATGATATGCCGGCACATATCCGTTCAGCGTTGACTCACACTTCAGAACATATCCCCATTAATCGCGGTCATTTGGTGTTGGGGACTTGGCAAGGTATTTATGTTTGGGAACATCGTCAGCGCAGTCATGTGAGAGAATTAGTGGTTCACATCTCTGGATAGGGACTCAATACTTGTCGGTTAAGGGGAAAAGGGGAAGGGGAAAAGGGGCAAGAAAAAACCTTTAACCCTTACCCTTTCTCCTGCAAAGACGCTACGCGTAGCTTGCTTAAGATTCGTAGGTTGGGTGCAGCGTAGCGTAACCCAACATTTTATACAATATTTGAAGCGTTGATTTTGAGCGTTGAATTAAATATTTGGTTATTTAAATAATTTCTATTTTCTTGATATCATGCGTTGGGTTCCGCAAAGCCTCCACCCAACCTACGGGAGATTGCGATCGCACTACGACTCCCTTGGTCGCCCCAACGGTGGAACCATCCTCATCGATGATGATGCTAACGGCGTAGGCTGGTTCATCGACCCCACCCCCAACGACAACAGCGAATTTTCCCAAACCCTTACCGACACAGCCTACCGCGCTACGGGAGATTGCGATCGCACTTTCCCGATACGTCAACATTCTCAGTCCTCATCAGTGACGACTCTACCATCAGGCAAAATGGTATTGTCCCAACGACACATACTCCAATCGGTTTCTTGGATGCAAGCACCTCTGAGATTAGCGTGATACCAACTACTGCCATAAACCGAGTAGAGTCTGGTGAGATTAGCCCCTTCGAGGTTAGCTTCATCAAGAATAGCTTCGAGCAAATCGGCCCCTTCCAAGTTGGCATTCCTGAGATTAGCTCTCAAAAAACTGGATTGTTGCAAACAGGTATTTCTGAGATTAGCTCCCTCAAGGTTGGCATCATTCAAACCAGATTCTCGAATGAGAGATCCGCTCAAATCAGCTCCCACCAGAATGATGCCTTCAAGGTGAGCAAGTTCCATAGAGGCATTCTTGAAGATGGTATCGCTAAGGATAGCGTTGTTCAGTTTGGCACTACTAAGTTCGACACCACTCAAGTTAGCCTTGCTCAAATTAGCATCCCGCAAGTCAGCCCAAGAGAGTCTAGAATTGCTAATATTGGCACCAATGAGATTAATACCTCTCAATTTACCTTCCCTCAAGTCAACATTACTCAAATCGACTCCACTAAAATCTCTCTCCCCAGCAGCGTATCGCTGCAACAACTCCCTAGCAGTTATACTCATCTATACACCTCTGCATTAACCAACACATATAAAGATAACCCACTCGACCTCTTTGACCCCACCTTTAACATCAACTTCCAAATCGCCGACCTCCCCACCGGACAACTAGCCGAAGCCCAAATCACCCAATTCGACGCACTTGGTCGCCCCAACGGTGGAACCATCCTCATCGACCACAACGCCAACGGCATTGGCTGGTTCATCGACCCCACCCCCCTCGACAACAGCGAATTCGCCTCCTCCCTCACCGACACAGCCTACCGCGCCACCACAGGCGACGCATTCGGTAAATACGACCTGCTCACCACCATCCTCCACGAAACCGGACACCTACTAGGTATCATCTCCGGCAACCCCGGCTTCGACCGCTACATCCAAACCCTCAACAACACCAAAACCTTCATAGCCAACAACATCACCGCCACCCTCACAAGAGACGGCAGCCACCTTGACTCCAAGGTACACCCCTACGACCTGATGAACAACACCCTGTCCCCAGGCGTGCGTAAACTACCATCATGGCTCAACCTGCAAATGATCAACGCCATCCGTAGCAGAGATGGGGGGATGGGGAGATGGGGAGATGGGGGGAATACCCTGCAAGCACCGCTAACAGCAATACTCCTAGCAGACATCACCAACGGCAACTTCTCCGAAACTGACACCAGCAAACCCGAATATGGCTGGACAACACGCGGCGCAGCCACCATCCTCAATTCTGCCGCCGTCCTCACCGAAGACTCGCCATTTAACAGCAACTTCACCCAATCCTTCATTATCCCCCAACACGCCAAATACCTACAATTCACCATCCTTGACACCCACCTAGGAACCAACTCCTTCGCCCCCAGCGACGCTTTTGAAGTCGCCCTCCTCGATGCCCGCACCCTCACCCCCCTACTCGGCACATCAAGCGGACTCACCCAAACCGACTCCCTCCTCAACCTCCAGCAATCTGGTAATTCATACTTCAGCGATAAAGTCAAGATAGTAGGTGCAAACACCTCCGGCGACAAAATAGCCCTCAACACACCGCGCACCGTCAAAATCGACATCAGCAGCATCACCCCTGGAACCGCCGCCACTCTGTACTTCGACCTCCTGGGCTTCGGTGCCAAAGATGCGAAAATCATCATCGATAACGTCATGCTGCTTGACGATAACCTCATTACCCCCATCGCCAACTCCGACACCGCCACCACCAACCAAGCACAACCTGTAGCCATCAACGTCCTAGCTAATGACAGCAATGCAGAAGGCACCGTACAACTAGGCGCAGCCCCAAATAACGGTAGCATCATTATTAACAATGACCGCACCCTCACCTACACCCCCAACAACACCTTCGTCGGCACAGACACCTTCACCTACATCATCCTTGACAATAACGCCATCTCAAACGAAGCCACAGTCACCATCACCGTCAACAACATCGCCCCCACCATCGACAGCATTACAGTAGAATCAGATATTAGAGAAGGTACAAACGCCACATTCAGCGCGATCGCCTCTGACCCTGGTAATGACCTCACCTACACCTGGAACTTTGGCGATGATACCAACCCTGTCACCGGACATACTACCTCTGCCAAGTTGTGTGATATATTCTCAATCAGCAAGCGTATTCTGACGCTTTAAAAAAATATTCCATTGCTTTGTCAGCAGAGGAAGTAGTCCCAATGAAACAAGTTTCACCACCAAGTATGTAAGTAATACCATTTTGAAAGAAGAACGCGACAGATGGGTAGGGGCACGGCATCCACATTACAAGTGTCCATACGTGTCAACTTAACACCAAACCCGCTTTGTGCAAAGGTTTTGCCCTCACCCCCAGCCCCTCTCCCTCAGGGAGAAGGGAGCAAGAGATTCAATTCCCCTTCTCCTCCAGGGAGAAGGGGTTAGGGGATGAGGGCGCGAGTTCCCTACTTACAAGACAGCTATTCACACCAAGTTTTGGCACAAACCTTGCCATAAAAATTTGTCTTTCCCATGCGCTATGCCCAATGCCCTATGCCCATCTATTGTGGTAATAGTGTGGCAAACTGTTTTTCTAGAGCTTTGGCATCTTGCTGAATACTAGCAAATACCTGTTGTGACGTGGCATCGGGGCTTACGTCTTCAATTCCTTGTTCGATTGCTTGCAGTGTAGAAAGTGCGATTTGGCTGGGTGGAACTTTATCTAAGGGTACCTGTTTACCCATATCCGTATCTACTGGCCCGGGAAATACGCCTACGACTAAGGTTCCTTGTGCGGCTAGTTCAGCGCGTACCCCTTGGGTGAGGGAATGTAATGCAGCTTTGGAAGCGCTGTAGGAACCAAACATTGGCATATTTATTACAGATGCAATGGAAAGTATATTGGCGATCGCACCACCACCATTTTGTTTGAGAATTGGTGCAAAGGCCCGAATCATGTAGAGTGAGCCAAAGTAGTTAGTTTCCATTTCCCAACGTGCCATTTCTACGCTGTTGGATTTGAAAAATCCACCTCCACTACCTACACCTGCATTGTTAATTAGTAAATTCACATCCTGGGCTAATTCGGCTACTTGGGCAATTTGCTCGAGATTGGTAATATCTAACTCTAGGGGAATAATGCTTGTGGAGCTAATAGCAACAATTTCTTTGAGAGAATCAATGTTGCGCGCCGTTGCATAGATTCGGGAAGCGCCTGCATCAGATAAGGCTTTGACAAAAGCTTCACCAATCCCACGATTAGCACCCGTAACTAGAACAACTGAATTTTTAATATCCATAAATTTACGCTTAATGTTGAATTAAATAGATTAAGACTAGAAAGTGAGAATATCAATACCAAATAACCATCTCCAGAACACCACCAGCAGCAATTCTTTCATCTGAAGCGCGCACACCAAGCAGGATTAACATTTGCGGCAAAATTACTATGTTGCTTGTCGCCTTTGAGTCCTAATCTGAGGAAATTTTAGCCAGGAATCAGGAATGGGTGAACTGGGATTTGTAGTCAGTTGTTGCCATCAACTGAATAGGGTAATAGCCTACATTATCCGAGAATGGGGATGATTGTCGGTGATGTAGCTAGAGGTAATTACTAGAGATGAAAAGAGATTGGTTAATTATGGATAAACAAATTTTAAGTTTGGCGATCGCAGTACCAACAATTTTACTCAGTGCATTGCCTAGCTTGGCTAATCCGGTGAAATTGAATCAAGTGGAAATTCAGAATTTGCCAATAACATCAGTAAACCCCAGCGAAAACCCAGTTCCAGTTGAAGGCGCAACCACAAATCCTATCGATAATGTGATTGTACCAGGGCCGAATGGTGTCCAACCCAAGGGGCCAAAGGGGCCTAGACCGCCACGGCGAGATGAGTTTTTCAATATTAATAATGTTTTGTCTCAGCCTGGTGCAAATGTTAACCCAGCAGTTGTCAATCAAAATCAATCTACACCTGGTTACTAATAAGTAGGTCGGTGAAATTAAAGATAACTGGCTGAGGCTGTCATTGGTCATTGGTCATTGGTCATTGGTAAGGATTTCAAGCCTATTTGCGTTTCTTAACATAGTTTGGTTTATTTCCACTGACTTATACCAATTCAAATAATGTTTGCGACAGATAAATTCCATGTAGGGGCACGGCATCCACAATCTTTTGGTATATTCAAATATCTTACAGGTGCCGTGCCCCCACCTATCTGTCGCGTTCTTTTTTCAAAATGGTATTACTTAGTCCACCACGCAAATTATGATAGGTCATAGATCCCCGACTTTTAAAAAAAGTCGGGGATATAAACACGCGTAACCATGCCAATGCAAATATGGCATCCTAATGTGGACATAAATCATATTTTTCTTGGTGGCTGAGTTGCGAGTTAGTTGTTAAATAATCATGTAATAAAGTACAACTGCGGTTCAGTAGAGAATGCAGATTGAGGGTTTGCAGTTCTGCGTTGTCTAAACGCCAGATTTTGACTGTACCATCGAAGCTGGCGGAGGCTAAAAATTGATGATTAGGGCTGAAGCTGAGGCTTAAAACTGCATCATGATGGCCGAGAAAAGTTTTCCATTGTGTACCTGTACTTGTCCAGATTTTTACAGTTTTATCGCTACTGGCGGAGGCGATAAATTTACCGTTGGGACTAAAACTTACGCCCCAGACTGCATCATTATGGCCGTTGAGAGTTTGGCGTAATACTCCATCTTGTACCCGCCAAAGTTTGATGGTTTTATCGCTACTGGCTGATGCTAGGGTTTGGCTGTCGGGGCTGAAAGCTAGGGCGTTGATGGGGTTTGTATGTCCTGTGAGGGTGTGAAGTAATTGCCAATCTTTGACTCTCCAGAGTTTAATGGTGTTGTCTCTACCTGCGGAAGCAAGAGTTTGTCCGTCTGGGCTGAAGGTGACGCTGAGAACTTCGTCACTGTGGCTGGTGAGGGTGGTAATTAATGTTTGTTTGGTAAAATTCCAAATTTTTACGGTTTTATCTGCACTGGCGGATGCGAGAATTGGCTGTTGGGGATGAAAGCTGAGGCTATTGACTGACTGTTGATGACTTTGGAGAGTTTTAATCATATAACCGTCACGCGTACGCCAGAGTTTAATAAAATGATCGCTGCTGGCGGATGCTAAAATTTCACCGTCGGGACTGAAGGCGAGGTTGTAAATTGGGGCGCTATGACCGTAAATAGAGGTAGCGTATCCTTGCAAAGTTTGGCTGACAGTCCCAGTATCTAGTCGCCAAATTTTGATATTGGTATTTTCCCCGGCGGAAGCTAAGGTTTTGCCGTTGGGGTGGAAGCTGACGCTGTAAACTTGACCTTGACTGGTAGAGAGAGTTTTCCATAAAGTATTGTCTACTTGCCAAAGTCTCACGGTTTTGTCAGCACCAGCAGAAACTAGGGTTTGGCTGTCGGGTGTGAAGCTGACTCCATAAACGGCGATGGTGTGTCCGAGGATGGTTTGGCGTAAGGTTGCGTCGCTTGTGTTCCAGAGTTTGATGCTACTGTCTGTACTGCTGGAGGCGAGAATTTTTCCATCAGGGCTAAACTGCACATTTAAAACCTCAGCTTCGTGGGCTGCTATGGTATGAATTAATGTCCCGTCTTTGCGCCAGAGTTTAACGGTTTTATCTTCACTGGCTGAGGCGAAGGTTTCCCCATCAGGGCTGAAAGTGACGCTGGTAACTGCGGCTTGATGGGCTGAGATGGTTTTGAAGACTGAAGCGTCAGTGGTGCGTGACAGTGTGACTTTACCATCTTTAGTAGCGATCGCTAGTAGTTGACCATCAAGGCTGAGGCTGACGCTGTTTACCCAAGTGTTACCTAGGGGAAATATTCTCACTAATTTACCATCATTAACATTCCATAATCTCGCCGTACCATCAGCACTACCAGTGGCGATGATTTGCCCATTTTTTGCCCAAGATAAGCTGAGAATTTCTGCTTGATGTCCTGGGAAAGTTTGGAGTATTTTACCATCACTAACTCGCCAGATTTTAACAGTTTTATCAAAGCTACCAGAGGCTAAAGTTTTACCGTCTGGGCTAAAACTAAGAGTGCGAATAGCCCCATGATGTCCATTGAGGACTCGTAATTTTGTCCCGTCGCGTTTCCACAAAATAATTGTTTGGTCGTAACTACCGGAAGCGATTGTTTGCCCATCCGAACTAACACTAACAGTCAAAACTTCGGCGTTATGTCCTTGGAAACGATTGCGTTCTTGGGAACTAGAAATTGTTTGTTGTAAGGTGTTAAAAGTTTGAGTTTGGATATCTGCTGGTGCGCCAATAGTATTGTTTAGTTGTTTAGCAGCTTTGACGCTAGCTAAGAGGGCTTCTAGTTGTTGATGCGATAAAAGATTGGCTTTGGTAGAGGCATTTAAAGCTTCAATTTCTCTTAATTGGGCTGCTTGAGATTTCCAATAAGCTAAACCGCCAAAACTTACCGCAGCAATACCCAAAATACTCAAAGCAACTACAGCCCTTTGTGCTTGTTTGAGTCGATTTTTTTCTTGGATTTGTTGCTGTTTACGTGCGGCTAAACAAGCGCTGATAAAGTCTTGGACATCTGCGGCTAATTCGTCAGTCCATTTAATATAAATGTCTTCCGCTTCTGCTAGCCTGACTCCTTGTAATAGAAAATCTGTTTGTTTGCCGCTTTGCTGCCATAATTGACAAGCATGGGTAATTTGTCTTTGTTTACGCAGGCGATCGCGATTTTCTTCTAACCACCAGCGTAGGGTTGACCAATGGCGAATTAAAATTTCGTGGGCGACTTCAATTGTGATTGGGGAATGGGTAATAGGAAATGAGGCGTTGATGTTTGTACCTTTGTTTCCCTGGGGTTCTTTTGTTGTTTCTGCTTCTATATTTACTACTACTAACTTTGCAGTTGTCAGGGCATTTAAAGTTTTTTCTACCAGGTTGACTGGGTATTTTTTAACAATTAAATCTGATTTATAGATGCGTCTTCTGGTGTCTTCCTTTCCTTCTCCCAACTGAGTTAAAGATAAGAAAATCCACTTAGCACATTCTTGTGCTTCTGGTGGTAAACTTTCGTATACAGACTGACACGCTCGCTCTAATGCTCCTTTAATTCCTCCTAGTTGTTCTTGATAAGTTTGCAAGGTTAATTTACCATCGGTGCGATGTTGCCATAATTGTTCTAGGACAAATTCTAATAATGGTAAATCACCAACAGATTGATTTAATTCTCGTAAAAGGACTTCGACTAATTCAGGTTCAACTTTTAATCCTACTTGGGCGGCTGGGTTGAGAATGACGCGACGATAGTCGTCTAAACTCAGTTTAGGGGGAACCAGCACACTCGCTATCTGCAAAGCTGAAGCTAAGGGGGGAAATTCTAAACAGCGAGCGATAAAATCTGCCCGTAAGGTGATAATTAATTTAAAGCGATCGCTTGCATACTCCACAGCCCCTAATAATAGTTGCAAAAATAAGTCTCTGTCTGGTGCAGGTGCAAGGGTAAACAATTCTTCAAATTGATCTACCACTAACACCGTCATCGGTTGTGGGAGAGTACGCAGCCAGTAAACAAAGCCTTCTATCCCTTGGTGGAGTATTCCTTCCATGACGAGGTGAGAAGAATGCTGAATTTCATTCCCTGTTCCCCATTCCCCAAGTTTAGCCAAGGCTTGGAGAGGATTTGCACCGGGACGAATGGTTTTAATTAACCACTGTTCGCTATTGGGAATTTGTTTACCTTGGCGGAGTTGGGGAATTAACCCAGCTTGAACTACAGAGGATTTCCCGCTACCAGAAGCACCGATGACGGCTAAAAAAGCGCGATCGCGTAGGTGATGAATGAGTTGCTGAGTGACATTTTCTCTACCGTAAAAATATGCAGAATCAGCTTCCACAAAGGCATTTAAACCCATGTAAGGACAGACACCCAAATCTAAGCCTACTGTTTGTTGTTTGGGGTGAATGTCAGTGTTGGCGGTGAGGATTTCGATGATTCCTTGAGTACCAGATAACCAGACATGGAGAGGAGTTTGGCTATCGGCTAAAGATAATTGTAACTGAGCGATCGCCCCAGCCGCAGATAAGCCTTCTGGCTTGGCTGCACTGGTTAAAATATCTAAGAATTTTTGTGCGAAGTATTCTGGTGCTGCTTTGGGTGAGGTGTAGCCGATTAAACATTGTCCGTGATGGGAGTCGATTTGCAACTCTTCTAACCAATCGCCTAGGGATGTGCTTCCCACAGGACAATCAAAGATAATTACTTGTTGGCTGGGACATTGGCATAATAGTTGCTTGAAAGAAGAACGTTTAATGCGGGTATCTTCTCCCAGCAATAACCACTCGCCAGCTTCCGTTTCTTCAATGCGTCCCCGCAGATATAACAGGGTGAGTTCGGCTTGGGGCTGTTGCAAGTGATGGGCGATCGCTGCTTTAATATTTTCTGCCGATGCTTTACTTGCTGGCAGATACTCTACAGTAAAATCTCCCGTATTGCCCAAAAATTTACTAATATCTAATGTAATCTGGCTATTTCCTAACCCCTCAACTACAATTCCTAAACGCCGGTGTAAACCCGAGTCGCTGTTTTGACGTTTCCCTAAAATTAATTCCCCCACTCCCTCAACAATGCGCTTCGGTGTTTGTAAAGGATATTCGCTATAAAGTTTAGTTTCTCCTTTACCTCTTTTTTGCTGATTAATTAAGCGTAATTGTTGGTTAGTTTTATCAATATATTGTAGAGTTTGATGATATACGTAACGATATAAACTATCAACAGAAATTAAACCTTGATTATTTGCCGCTTCCCCTTGCAAACCCCGCATTAAATAATAAGTAAATACGCCATGCCCCAATTCGGCAAACTCCCAAGATTGTTGGTCATTGTCACAGGAAAGTAAAGCGTAAAAGCCTTTACTTTTAGCGGCTTTTTGTTGTAATATTTCTACTAATTTTGGGGTAGGATTTAGAAAATTCTCTCTGACTGCACCTCTCAGAGTCATTCCCCCACTATGGCAAGCATCAAGCCAGACTAACTGATGCTGCACACCACCTTTAGCTAATAGCTGTAATAATTCTTGTAAGGCTAATCCAGTATTTACTAAATCAGATTTTTGCGTATCTCCTAAACATAAAAATACCTCTTGACTTTGGTCATCTACAATTCCATGACCAGAGAAATAAAATAGAATAGTATCGCCGGGTGCAGCAGCAGATGTTATTTCCTGGAGACTGTGACGAATATTAGCTAAAGATGGTAAATCTACAGCGAAATCGTGATAAATTCTGAGATTTTTTTGCGCGAATTGTGAGGTAGCCTCAGTCAAAGCCTCGGCTAACCCTTGACAATCTATAGCTGAATAATTGAGATTGGGTAATTGAGCTTCTTGATATTGATTTACCCCCACTAACATTAACCACAACTTGGGGCTATTGTTGTCTTGATTTTGAACTTTCCGTCCGGTAGAAATCCCAATTGGTGGCATATTAGGCGACAGTAGCTAAAGAAGGAATAGCAGCAGGTAGTTTAATTTTATCAATATCAACTTTTGCTAGTTTGAGAATTAATAATTCCCGCTTGTTATTAACGATATTCAATATGTTCTAATGTTCCGCGCTCAGAGACCATTTATAAAGTAAATCTTAAGTAGGGGAGCCACTGCGTTCATACCTGTCAACTTAAGCTAAAAGCTATATACGGCGCGTGTTGTACAAATACCTCGCCCTCATCCCCTAACCCCTTCTCCCGCAGGAGAAGGGGAACTAAATCTCTTGCTCCCCTCTCCTGGTGGGCTACGGTGTACACACAAATCGGAGTTATTTTGAGATCCGGGTTTTACCCCCCTTAATCCCCAGGGCTGTTTCATTCCCTAAAACACGTAAAATAGCAAGTGTTGAGGGGAAAAAATATGGGTGCAGATCTGATTGAACAATTAAAGCAAGTGGAAGATTTTAGAACGACTGATGGACGAAGACATCCACTGTGGCTGGTGTTGCTATTTGTCATAATGGGAACAATGAATGGATACGTGGGATATCGGGGATGGGGGGATTTCGTCAAAAGGCATAGTCGAGTATTAATAAATAAATTTGGCATTCAAAAACATGGGGTTCCCTCATATTCAACAATCCGACGTATAGTCATGGGAGTGGATTTCGATAAACTGGCTCATAAATTTAATGAATGGGCAAAAAATTATGTGGATTTAGAGGTATCACAATGGTGTGCTATAGACGGCAAAAGTATTAAGGGTACAGTACAAAACTATAGTTCATCTCATCAGAATTTTGTGAGCATAGTATCAGTATTTGCTGGAAAAAAAGGGCTGGTTATCGGGATGGAGAAATTTGAGAACCAGCATAAAAGCGAAATTCAAGTTGTACAAGAGTTAGTCACAGCATTGGGTCTAGAAGGTGTGGTCTTGAGCTTTGATTCCTTACATTGTCAAAAAAAACTTGTCAAATAATTATCGAGGGCGGTAATGATTATGTCATTGCTGTTAAAGATAATCAGCCCAAACTACATAGTCATATTCAACGTATTGCTGCTACAAAAAAACCTACTTCTCGTATAGTTGAGACCGAAAAAACTAGAGATAGATGTACAACACGTACTGTAGAAGTCTTTCATGATATCAATGGAATTGACCCGTTATGGACTGGAATAAAATCTTTAGTCAGGGTCGAAAGAATTGGTACGAGAAAGGGTAAGAAATATCATGAAATTGTTTGTTATATTAGCAGTCTGATCGCCAGCGCCAAGGAATTTGCTCTCGGTATTCGTGGTCATTGGGGTATCGAAAACTGCCTTCACTGGGTGAAAGACGTTGTTTTCAAAGAGGATTGTTCTACAATCCGTCTTGGCAACGCTCCTGCTAATCTTTCCATTATCAGAGCGATCGCACTCAATATTCTTCGTCGCAATGGTTATCATTCCATCACAATTGCTCACAGATTTCTCTCTCATGATATTGACAAACTCCTTCATCTTGTGGAATGAAACAGCCCTGCCCTTGCCAAGGGGGGAAACAAGAAAATCTAGTTCCCTCACGCCACTTGCTACAACGGGGGGAACCCCCGCAACGCAGTGGCTCCCCTTTGCAAGGGGAGGGTTAGGGTGGGGTAATTCGAGGAATGGTAGTGATGCGATAACTGGTGTGTACACCTTAGCCTAGTGGGAGAGGGGCTGGGGGTGAGGGCAGAACGTTGTCGCCAAGCGGGTTTCCCGCGTTGTAGCAAGTAGGGTGTGTTACGGCTATGAAAGAATTTCGGACACAGAGACAATGATATTTAGCCGTAACGCACCACCGCGTGGATGATGCGTTAGGCGCTAGGATAGTTCTTTTGTGACAAATCATATTGGAAACCAGCGCCTAACGCATCCTACGATAATTTTATTTTTACTTGATAAATAACCTCTAAGAGACTATTTATCAAGTAATCAATCCCAAGTTAGAGATATATTATCTTTTATGGTAGAAGATTTTTAAATTTTAATTTACTACAGTAATTGATTATCTCACTCAAGTTTTTTGAGAAACATATCTTTCGATTAAAAGATACTATAATTTATGCCTTTAGAATCATCATCTAGCGACTTGACACAAACGCCTAAAACAATTGATATAGATGGACAGCGCCCAGTTGATCCCAGTAATATTGAAATTAAGGAAACGCTGAATATAGATGGGCAGCGTCCAATTGTTAAGTCTGAAAATTATTCTGACAAAACAATTGATATAGATGGACAACGCCCGATTGGTAAGAGTGATTTTCCAGAGCATGAGATGTTAACATTAGATGGCAAAAGGCCAATTGACCCTAATGATTTAGAGGTAGAAAAAATTCTGGAGATAGACGGACAACGTCCGATTGCTAAGAATAATTTTCAAGTTCAAGATACTCTAGAAATAGATGGTAGCCGCCCAATTTCAGAGAACACTGTTGAAACGCAAATGCCAACTGGGTATATGGACTAATATCATTTGTGATGTGGGTAAAAGTTTACGAACCATCCTTGATTAAATTTAAAATAGGAAATCACAATACTGAATTTATAGTAGCGATATGGTGTGAATCTTATACTATACGCACTAAAAATTCTCTTGCTGAATGCGATCTCATTAGACATTTCAACTTTTTCCATCCCCGTGAGGGGTAAAAGATTTAATCTGCGATCGCAAAGTTTAGATCAGATCCCCGATTTCTTAAAGAAGTCGGGGATCTAGTTTCCATATCCTTTAGGGGCGATGCGAGCAGAAAGTTGTTGATTTAGGTAGTAAAAAAATCCTTATCGCAGTTTCCATCCCCTTTCGGGGCGGTGTGATTGGAAAGGAGAAATTAAATTGTTTTACCCTGATGAATACCAGCGTTTCCATCCCCTTTCGGGGCGATGTGATTGGAAAGTCTTTATCTGTGCTACTAACTTCATGTGGAAATTATGGGTTTCCATCCCCTTTCGGGGCGATGTGATTGGAAAGTCAAAGGAATTTTAGTTTACAAAACTGAAAACAAGTTTCCATCCCCTTTCGGGGCGATGTGATTGGAAAGAAAAGAACCTCAAAAAGGACAAAAAAATGCTTAATTTCGTTTCCATCCCCTTTCGGGGCGATGTGATTGGAAAGAGTTCACTTCTGGAAACCTTACTAGGAGAGGGTTTGAGACCCCCTAATCGACGCATCTCTGAAAAATCATCAAAAATTTTCTCAAAAGCATCGATTTTGCAGCCTGAAAACCTTACTGTATAAGGCATCGACGCATCTCAACGGATTTATGCGGTTTTCAAGGTTCGGGCGAGATGCGTCGATGAGCGACGCACGCTATTTTTAAGATATAACTTTTTCCCTGTATAAGTCAAATTTATTACATAATGTTTACAGAAATCGCAGGGGTTTTGAGCGATCGCATCTGCAAGTAAAGATTGTTAGAGGCTTGATAGGCGATGTCTACACGCAATTTTGAACCAACAGAGGAAATGTGCGATCGCCTGCTTGGGTACGTGAACAAAATGCGATCACTAGTCAACAAACCGAACACTTTGTTTAACAAGGTGAACGCTTTCTTTAACAAACCGAACACTTTGTTTAACAAGGCGAACGCTTTCTTTAACAAACCGAACACTTTGTTTAACAAGGTGAACACTTTCTTTAACAAGGTGAACACTTTCTTTAACAAACCAAACACTTTGTTTAACAAGGTGAACACTTTCTTTAACAAGATAAATTATTTTACGGTAATTACCGAACTGAATAATTAAATTTTTTCTGAAAAAATGCTTGATTTTGGCTATTTTTACTGAACCGACTCCTCGTATGTTTGAGAGACGCTATAAGCATAAAGTTAAGTAAAAGGTATGCATTGATGCCTCGCCTCAAAAAAACTTCTTCCGTACTCGAAAAAATAGAACAGCAGACAATCGGGTTTCAATCGATTGATCCCAACCTCGATTTTGGTGATGCCGTCAGTTTGCAGCATTTGACTGACTTATCTAGCGAACTACGCGACGAACTCAAGCAATATAATAAGTTGTTAAACACCCTCGATTCGGCAAAGGAAAAAATAGAAGCCCTAGAAAAGAATATGCGCGAAACTTCAGAACGCCTAGTTAGTGGTGTAGCGTCGAAATATGGCAAAGATAGCCGAGAATATGAACTAGCAGGTGCCGTAAAAAAAAGCGATCGCGCTCGTAAAGCCACCATCACGCGGTTAAAATCAAGCGCAGATGCCAAAGCCGCTGCTACAGAGACAGCGTAACAATTCAAAATTCAAAATTAAAGACCTTTTCAGACGGGGATCTAAAGGATTTCCAAGAAATAAAGGAGAAGGGGAACTAAATCTCTTGCTCCCCTCTCCCTGAGGGCTACCGTGTATACACATCTTGGTTTGGGAATCAAATTGACGCACAAGAACGAAAATTTATTTTTTAAATCCTTGATTTTCCGTTAAATGCTTATCAATAAGTTAGGACTATTGACAATCTAATTGATAATCTCAAAACCTTACCTACTAAGGCTTGCATCTTATGCGGCAAGGATTTTAGGACTTGTGTATACACCGTAGCTCCCTGAGGGAGAGGGGCTGGGGGTGAGGGCGAAACCTTGCAACCAAGCGGGTGTCAACTTAAGCTAAAAGCTATATAGGGCGGGCGTTGTACAAATACCTCGCGCCCTCATCCCCTAACCCCTTCTCCCGCAGGAGAAGGGGAACTAAATCTCTTGCTCCCCTCTCCCTGTGGGCTATCCATTAGTCACATCTTTCTTAACAAAGCTGAAAGCCATTTATAGGAGTAATTTCACGTTGAGGATTCTTAGCTGTGGTTGACAGAGTGAGAAAAATATGTATCCATATGGATTGTTGTTGACATACCCTTGCGGATTTTGTTGATTTGGCTAGTGGGTTAGCCGGGCTAATTTCCAAGTAGCAGCGATATCATGTAATCGTCGCAATCCACGCCAAATAGTCTTAACTCCAGGTTCGCCATCGCTTTTGCGCCCTAAAAAACCACCGAGAGTGGCAATCATACGTACAGCTTCTCTAAGAGTTGGTGGCTTTTGAGGTGGAATCGGATTTTTAGTAAAATGTACGCATAACGACTGCCATTCAAATATCTCTAAAACAGTTTCACAACTAATATCTGGATTATGTCTGGCTTCGTAAGTGAGCCATAATAAACGCCAAGCGACAATTGAATATGTAGCTAATGCCATATTGATTCGCTTTGCAGTTTCGAGTTGTAATTCTTCGATTTGACAACCGCTTTTTAAAGCATAGTGGTAGCGTTCAATTAACCAACGATAGGTATACCATTTGACGCAACGTATGGCGGCGGAAAAATTCTTAATTTCTAGGGTCGTTAATAATAGCCAACTAATCGGGCTAACACCTACTGGTGGATTTTTTTCTTCTGCTAAAATCACCTGTAATTTTACTGGTTTAAGTTGTGAACGTGCTATGTGATGCCGTGGTACATCTACTTCAAATGTTGCATATTTAATGATTAGTTTTGCAGTTCTAGCTGCCGCTTCTGGATTACGTTTTACTTCTACTAATAATGTTCCCCCTACTGAGGTAGCACGGATTGCTTGATGTAAATACTTGGCTGTGTGATTGACTTTTCTATTGTGGGTTCCCCGGATGAGTAAATGTGAATTTCTCGGGCGTTGTTTCCGAAATAAGTCAAATATATCAGCTTCGGAATCTCCCATAGTGACAACTGTTGTTTCTGTGGGCACAAACTCTTGTGTTCTCTCTAATCCATCTAACCATCTTTGACTTTCTTTTTCTTGTATTTGTCGTTGACGGCGTTTTTTCGCTATTCCTAAATCTTCTATATCTCTTGTCCAAACTTGTTGATTAATGATTCCCAGTGGTACTCCGTTTGTACTGGCTGCAAACGCTGTATGTACTTTTAATCCCAAGCTTTTTCTATGATCTAGATAACCAATTCCTCTTGTCGCTGGATGTTTTGTCAAATCTATATTTGTTGTATCCTGAATCATCAACACTGTCTCATGTTCTTTGATTCTAGAGACTGTACTTTTGATATGGGCATTCCTAATATCATCTGCTTCAAAGTATGGTGAATTCCAAAAATCATACGCTGCTGTGGTTGCTGCTACATTTCCACAAGCTTGCGGTATGCTCGCACTAGGTTGTGCTGCTAAATCTTCCACTATCCTTATTAAACGTTTATTTCTTCTTGCATCTCCTAAGTCTGCTTGTCTCAATTCTTCTGATGCCCACTTTTCCATCTTCCATTACCCGTTTTTACTTCCCATGACAAAACTATACCTACTCAGCTTTCTAGCTATTTTTAAGTAAATTGTAGTTTTGTTGAGAAAGATCCGGGTAATGGATAGCCTCGTGGGAGAGGGGCACAGGGTGAGGGTAAAACCTTGCAACCAAGAGGGTTTCACGTTAAGTTGACACCAATGGTGGATGCCGTGCCCCTACATTTTCATAAAAAAACAGTCAAAACTAAAAGGCAGGTGGTAGACTAAACCTTTTACTTTTGACTGAGTGCTAACCTTTGTTGTGTTAGGGGACGTTTTACCCTACGTCATCGTGGGCAAATCTGTTAAAGAGGAAGTCTAGGGCATAGTTCCGCAGCTTGTAATATTGTGGATCTTCCATGATGCGGGCGCGATCGCGTGGACGCGCAAAGGGTATTTCCATAACTTCCCCAATCTTTGCGTGTGGGCCATTGGTCATCATTACCAATTTGTCTGCTAAAAACAGTGCTTCATCAATATCATGGGTAATCATCAGCACTGTGCAGCGATTATCACCCCAAATCTTCAGTAATTCTTCTTGTAATTCTTCTTTGGTAATTGCGTCTAATGCCCCAAAAGGTTCGTCTAAAATCAGCACTTTGGGACGAATCGCCAATGCACGAGCAATAGAAACCCGCTGTCTCATACCCCCAGACATCTGCATTGGTTTCTTTTCCATTGCATCAGCTAGTCCTACCATTGCCAAATGTTCGCGGACAATTGCTCTTTTTTCCTGTTCTGGTTTTTCGGGGTAAACTGCGTTGACAGCGAGATAAATATTTTCAAAAGCTGTGCGCCAGGGAAGTAGAGCATAGTTTTGGAAAACTACCATCCTGTCTGGGCCTGGTTTGGTGATGGGTTGTCCTTCTAGCAATACTTGTCCAGAGGTGGGGAAGTTAAACCCAGACACCATATTTAGTAGAGTTGATTTGCCACAGCCAGAGTGACCAATTACACAAATAAACTCACCTTTTTCTACGTTGAGGTTAACGCCATCAAGTACAGTGAAGGGGCCTTTTTTGGTGGGGTAAACTTTAGAAACATCTTTAATTTCTAGGAAAGGCTGACGGGTGCTAATTCCACCTGCATATCCTGTTCTTTGTGCATCTCTGGGGTTTTCAGCTAGTCTTAAGTTGCGGTTTTGCATAGGGATGGAGAAAGGGTGAAGGGTGAGAAATTTAAGGTGTTGCTTAGGGGAAATTAGGAATTTGTTTTACGCAGAAGCGCAGAGACAGAGAGAATAAAAGAGGGCGATTAGGTTTTTGGTATTCTCTAATGAGCTTCTGAGCCTCATTCACGAGCTTCTGAGCTTCATTAATGAACTTCCGAGCCTCATTCACGAGCTTCCGAGCCTCATTAATGAACTTCCGAGCCTCATTCACGAGCTTCCGAGCTTCATTAATGAACTTCCGAGCCTCATTAATGAACTTTCGAGCCTCATTAATGAACTTCTGAGCCTCATTAATGAACTTTCGAGCCTCATTAATGAACTTCTGAGCCTCATTAATGAACTTCCGAGCTTCATTAATGAACTTCCGAGCCTCATTAATGAACTTCTGAGCCTCTCAAACCTGGAAAAATGAGGGCTGAGGATGCCCTCAAACGTTAAACACTGGGAAAATTATTTTGAATTTTGAATTTTGCGGAAAGTCTGAGCGGAGGTTTCCTCCGATCAGAACTTTCCAAGAGAGAATTTTGAATTCTCCCTACGCTGCTGTTCTTCTTGGTGCATCAAGGATGACTTCAGCAATGGAGAAGTCACGCTTAATCTGCAAGGTGTTGAGATAGGAGATAGGATCGTCGGCGTTAAAGGGAGTCCCATCAAATAGCTGAATCGGTTGGCGAGTATAGCTAATATCTAAACCTAATTCTCTAGCTGCGGTACTGAAGACGCGGACTCGACAAACTCTTTCTACAACTTCTACCCAGTTTCTCGGGAAAGGTGTATCACCCCACCGCGCTAGTTGACTCATGATCCAAATTTGTTCGGTACGGCTGGGGCGGTTGATTGCCGACTCGGAATAAAATTGGTGATGGGCGTAATCCCGTAGTGGATGGTCTAAGTCACAAGTTAAATTATCAGGATCTTCGAGTTGAATATACTCTACATCGGTGCTGACATATTCACGCCCGGCTGTAATCCTTCTAATTTCCTCGGCATTTTTGGGATCTGCACAGAAAACGCAAGCTTCTAGTAAGGCTTTGGTTAAAGCAATGTGGGTATTGGGATAAGCTTCCGCCCAATCTTCCCGCACACCCAGAACTTTACCGGGGTGTCCTAGCCAAACTTCTAAGTCTGTCGCTACGGTGAAGCCAACACCTTCAACAGCAGCGCGGTAGTTCCAAGGTTCACCCACACAGTAACCGTCAATACTGCCATTTTGTAAGTCGGCTACCATCTGCGCTGGGGGAATGGTGGACATATCCACATCAATATCGGGGTCAACTCCCCCAGATGCTAGCCAGTAACGTAGCAGCAAGTTGTGCATGGATGCGGGATGCACTACGCCCATTGTGTGGCGTTGTTCGCGGGTACGTAGGAGATATTTTTTGAAGTCTGATAAGCTTTGTACACCTTGGTCGTAAAAGCGCTTCGCTAAAGTAATAGCGTTACCGTTACGAGTCATAGTCAGAGAACTCACCACAGGTAACGGTTGGTTTTTACGTCCGCCCAATGTTAACCACATTGGCATACCCGAAGGCATTTGAGCAGCATCTAAATAACCACCAGCAATCCCATCTTCAATCCCACGCCAGCTGGTTTCCCGCACTAAGTTGACTTCATCTAAACCATGCTTGGCAAAAAAGCCTTTTTCTTTGGCAATAGCTAGGGGGGCGCAAGCAGTGAGGGGTAAGAAGCCAATTTCTAAGTTAACTTTTTCTAAGCCATGACGGGAAATATTCGCAGTTTTCCGCGCCCGAATTTTCTTAATACGTTTTTGCTGGTTGAGGAAGTAAATCATCTCACTCCGCAGACGGTAGTAGCTGGGATGTTCTACTACTTCCATGCGCTTGCGGGGTCTGGGAATATCTACTTCTAAGATGTCACCAATTTTCGATTCGGGGCCATTGGTCAACATCACAATTCTGTCAGATAGCAATACTGCTTCATCTACGTCATGGGTAACCATTACCGCAGTGACTTGATTTTCTTCGCAGATTTGCATTAATTGTTCTTGCAAGTTCCCCCTGGTTAATGCATCCAACGCACCAAAGGGTTCATCTAGTAATAATAACTTAGGACGAATTGCCAAAGCCCGCGCGATCGCTACCCGTTGTTTTTGTCCCCCAGATAACATTCCTGGCTGTTTATCAGCATGGGGACGCAAACCCACCATATCTATATGTTTCTCGACAACGGCTTTGCGTTCCGCAGCCGGCATTCCCTTCATTACTGAATCTACAGCCAAGGCGATATTTTCTCTAACTGTCCGCCAAGGTAGTAAAGAATAATTTTGGAATACCACCATCCGGTCTGGCCCTGGTCTGGTGATTCTTTGTCCTTCTAAAGTCACCACACCGTCAGATGGTAAATCTAAACCTGCAATCATATTTAACAGAGTAGATTTACCACAACCGGAGTGACCAATTAAAGAAACAAACTCACCTTTTTTAATTTGTAAGTCAATTCCTTTGAGAGCAATATACTGACCACCACCAGTTAACTCAAAAACCTTATCAATTTGATCAACAGCAACGAATACGCTCATTTGTTATTTGTCCTTTGGTAATTGTTATTTGGTGTTTGGTGTTTGGTGTTTGGTAATTGGTAGTTGTATTCATTACCAATTACCAATTACCCATTACCCATTACCTAATTACTATTTCTGTTCTGCTGGTAAAATCAGGTTTTGCACCCAAGCCATTAATTTATCGAGCAGGAGACCAACAACACCGATATAAACTAGAGCTAAAATTACTTCGCTGACGTTGTTGTTTTGATAAGCATCCCAGATGAAGAAGCCAATTCCCACAATACCGGACATGACGATTTCTGCCGCGATAATCGCTAACCAAGCCAAACCAATCGCAATTCTTAAACCTGTGAAAATGTAGGGTAAAGCAGCAGGAATTAAGATATTGGTGAAGTATTCTTTGCGGCTCAATTGCAGAACTTTAGCTACGTTGTTGTAATCTTGGGGAATTTGAGTTACACCCACAGCAGTGTTAATTAATATCGGCCAAATTGCAGTGATGAAGATTACGAATAAAGCTGCTGGTTCGTTTTGGCGTAATGCTGCTAAGGAAATTGGTACCCAAGCTAGAGGAGGTACAGTCCGTAATAGTTGGAAGATGGGGTCTAAAGCTTTAGACATTGTTTTATTCACCCCAATCAAAATACCCAAAGCAATACCAACAATTGCCGCTAGTGTATAACTAATTGCAACCCGTTGGAGACTTGCCCAAATCTGCCAAAAAAGACCTTTATCTGTGCCACCCTTATCGTAGAAAGGATACAAAATCAATATCCAAGTATCTGTAATTACTTGAATTGGCCCTGGTAATGTTGCGCCAGGAGTTAAAGCAAATAGTTGCCACACAACCAGAAAGACAATAATTGCGATCGCTGGCGGTACAATATTGGGAAATTGCTTTTGCAGACGGGATATAAAGCTGTTATCTAACCTAGGACTTGCAGGGCGCTTTTGGGCAATAGTCATAAACTTTGATCTCCTCTTAATTGGGTATTTGGCGTTTGGTATTTGGTGTTTGGTGTTTTTTAGTTGTTATTGGTAATTAAGAAAATTCACCAATAAATTTTGACTTACAGACGCGATTAATCGCGTCTCTACAACTCTAGATGCTCACTTTTTTAATCTTGAGGCTCTTGAGATATTCTTCTGGTTTTTCGGGGTCAAACTTGGCACCATCAAAAAATTCTTCCACACCACGAGATGTATTTGTAGGAATATCAGCCGCCGCAATTCCTAATTCTTTCGCAGCTTCCTTCCAAATATCTTCGCGGTTAACTTTATTGATTAATTCTTTGGCTTTTGCACCATTATTGGCAATGTAATCTTTGGGTAAGAATCCCCAGCGCACGTTTTCTGTGATAAACCATAAATCGTGGCTCTTGTAGGGATAAGAAACGCTACCTTTTTCATCTTTCCAGTAATAAGCAGCCATTGATTTATCATCAATTTTGCGGCCATCACCCATATCATATTTACCTTGATATGGGTCTGCCAAAATTGCTGCTGAGGGCAGGTTGAAATAATTTCTGCCAGCGAGAATTTGTGCGGCTTCTTTGCGGTTATCAAAGTTATCTAACCACTGCTGCGCTTCCATAACACCTTTGAGTATGGCTTTGGTAGCTTTGGGATGTTTGTCTACCCAATCAGCCCGCATCGCCAAGTATTCTTCTGGATGATTCTTCCAAATCTCTGCGGTTAATGCAGCCATGTAACCAATTTTGTCGTTGACAAGGCGGAAAGGCCAGGGGTCGCCGGTACTGAATGCATCCATTGTTCCGGTTTTCATGTTGGCGACAGTTTGCGCCGCAGGTACGGTAAGCAACTTCACATCTGCATCAGGGTCTATTCCACCGGCTGCTAACCAGTAACGAATCCACAAATCTTGGTTAACGTGGGGGAAGGTAAAAGCAGCAGTGAAGGGTGTAGAGGATTTGAGTTCTTTAAATAAGGACTTCGCACCAGCCAATTGCAGACTTACACCTTTACCTAGGTGCTTATTGGCGATCGCAATTCCATTCCCATGTGTAATTAATTGACACAACACATACATGGGAATTTTTTGATTTCCCTTGGTAATTAAGCCTTCTGTAATTAAATGAGGCATTGGCATTTGCCATTGACCACCATCAATCCCACCACCAGCAGAACCAATTTCCAAATTATCTCTGGCTGCACCCCAAGAAGCTTGTTTGGCAAGTTCTACGTTTATGCCATACTTTGCAAACAAGCCTTTTTCTTTGGCAATAATTAGCGGTGCGGATTCCACAATGGGAATATATCCCAGCTTGACTGTAGCAGTTTCTGGCTTTTGTTCGGGACTAATATTAGCTACTTGCTGTGCTGTTGGTTGTGCTGTGCCACCACCACCAGCGCTTTCAGGAGGATTGCCTAAACAGCCTTTCAGGAATACAGCACCCGCAGAAGCTCCGGCTGTTAAGATAAATTTACGGCGAGAAAACTGATTCAGAAATTCTGTCATAGGGTCTCCTTAAAAGTGCAGTTTAAGTTTTTTTGTATGGCAATTAAGACAAGAAAATAAACTATTTCTTGCACGTCTTAATTGTTAATTTGTTTGTTTTTGGGTACACAGATTTTCGTCATTCCTCAAAGAAATGGCGATTGCAACTACTGTGTATATAAGAAAAAATTGGGGATTGGATAGACTAGAATCTGGGCAACCGGGGAACCATCACTTAACTTGTTAAAATTAGTTTACAGGTATAAAGGTCTAAATGGTTAACTCTAAATCAAAAGTATTAAATAAATATTAGATTGGTTATATAAGTAAAATTTTATCTATCTGCCCTATAGCTGCCGCAAAGTTCTAATATATCAATTCAAATTTATAGATTTTATTGTTTATAAGCTATGAATGCACATTTTTAGCATGGTTACATTGCATTCTCAATCATCATTTACGCAAATTTTTTATAGAAACCATTGTATGAATCTATGATGAGCAATGTGATTCATTAGCTTATCTAAAGTCACAGAACAGGCGACAGGTTTTTTTATATGCTGCTTCAGCAGAGGGTCTCGAAAACCAAGCTTATGGGAAATTCAGTGCTTGCGAGGCAAGTTGATATATTTCGCTACATATAATGATTAATGATTGAGATTTAGCGAAAATATATAATTATCATCAATTAAAATCTATGATTAATTTTCAGTTGTTGTAAATGCCATCAGTTCTGTTGACTAAAGCACTTTGTACTTAGAACTTGAGTACTAGATTTTTGAGAAGTTACAGCAGATGACAACTTAGTTAAGCAGCCCAGTATTCTCCTTTGAGGGACGCAACACCCGTAAAACAGGTTCCTCAGCGCGTTGATTGAGAATCACGTTGGCGACACATCAATATATTATTCAGGGCACAACATAATTGTGCCCCTACGCATCTGTCGCATTCTTGGTTGACATTGCTAGTAGTTGTTTAGTTGGAAGTTCCTTACTTCCTTACTCAACACTAGAAATAAATAATGTAGATAGTGCAGCGTAACCAAAAAAGAAAATCATGGTGGTCAGCATATATAGCTCCTTGTATAACTTCCGTTCTATGTGATAATTGATGCTACTAATATATGACTTATAGTCAGTACTAACATCTGCTCACAAGACTATTCTTACAGTATCTTTTGGTCAAAAATTGTTCAAATTTGACAGAGGAAATTATACCTAGAGAATTACTTGCAATACATTAGGTTTTTTTCACCTTTGTTTTCTCTGCAACACGGATTTACTGCTTACCCAAGCAGTACGATGGCAAGCCATCAAAGGCAACTGTACGATAGATATTTTTGTAGTTCTATTGATTGGCAGATGAACATCGGAATAATCGAGCCTTACAGTAGCGGATTTTTGGAAGTTTTACCAGAGGGTGAAAGTAGCGACTATTGGCACATTGCAGCGATACACATCAATGGCAAAGCTTTTTGCCCTAGCCCTAAGCTTTATCGGTCAGAACGGGTGGCATTAGCCAAAGCTGCACAATTATATGATTGGATAGCCGAGCATGAGCAAGAAATTAGTGAGGGGGATTGCTACTGCTCAACTTTGAAGCTGATGCTGTGGTATCAACCCAAAGCCTCATAGCTATCCAGCATCAAGCAGAGCTATTTAGTAAGTGCGATCGCCTTTATTTTAACGCTACATGAATCAACCTCTGGTGCGATCGCCTAGATGACTTTTGACACGCAACTATCACTAGCATTCAATCGTCTAGTAGTCTGCCAAAGTCTTTTTGACAGGCGGGGGAAAGGGTAAGGGGAAAAGGGTAAAGCCTTTAAACCCTTCCCCTTTGACCTTTTCCCTTTCCCCAATCGACACCTGTCAATATTTGTGTGTTGAACTATTAGAGAGATGCAATCTAGCCGTAACAAGATGTTGCGTGTCTTTGCTGATCATATTCAAGTCATTAAAATTAAACTGATCAAAGGATTAGGGTAGACAAGTGAGAAAAATTTGGCTGCTGGGTTTGACAACAGTGAGTTTTGGGATACCGCTATTATTTAAGTTGCATTCTTCTATATCGGTAGTACCAACCGTTCCACCCTCACCACCAAAAACCATCCGCTACGAGCAGCGTACCCTACCGCAAAGTATAGTTCATATCCTGTCAATTCCCACTGATAGCCAATTTGTTGTCACTCCAGCAATATCGCCCAAGGTGGCGACTGTCCAACAATTTGCCCAGCAGTATCAAGCCAAGGCAATCTTGAATGCAGGCTTTTTTGATCCAGTTAACCAAAAATCTACATCTTATGTAGTTATTTCTGGTCGTGAAGTAGGCAATCCCAAAGACAATGAACGGTTGGTGAATAATCCCAGCTTAAAACCCTACTTCAGTAAAATTTTCAATCGCGCAGAATTTCGCCGCTATCAATGCGGGGATACTGTCACTTACGATATTGTCTTGCACAATGAATCACCCTTAGCTGGCTGTCAGTTACTCGATGCTGTAGGTGGTGGCCCAGGACTCTTACCAGAAATCACTTCAGAACAAGAAGGCTTTGTGGATAAAAGCAATGGACGAGATGCAATTGGTACTAATCAACCTAGTTCTAGAAGCGCTGTAGGGATTACAGATGATGGCAATATTGTTTTGCTGATGGTAGCTCAAAAGCCAAACGTCCGTCTGGCTAAATCTGGGATGACCTTATCAGAATTGGCAGATTTCATGAAAACCCTTGGTGTAAAAAAAGCCATGAACCTAGATGGCGGGAGTTCGTCTTCACTTTATTACAATGGCAAAACTGTTTACGGGAAACTAAATATTGTCAGAAAGCCTATTCAGCGACCTGTGAAGTCGGTTTTATTGGTTCAGGAGAATTAGAGGACTTTAACAGTCTTGTCTAACTTCGTGATGAAAAATAACATTTTTTTTATAAATATTGAAAAATTAATAATTTAAATTAATGCTATAAGCAGATTTTATATCTTCTATGCTGATTAAGTTATGAATGGTAAATTATTGCTAGACATTTAAGGGTTTGAGTCTAGCTTCTCCTTAAGGATGCTCGTATTCATTATGAAAGGATGAAAATGCTTTTTCCTAAATACCTAGTTAAGCTGATTAGTATTGAGAAAAACAATATTTCTCTAACTAATTAGCGAGAATAAAAACACTTGTAACTGTAGAGGGCGAACGATGGGACTCGAACCCACGGATGGTGGTACCACAAACCACTGCCTTAACCACTTGGCTACGCTCGCCATTAACTATCTGAGTATAGCACTCTTTTTGCTATTTAGTCCAGAAAATTTTTATTTTCGGAACGGACTCAGTTTATTTCCAGTCTCATGACTAAAACAAATCATAGCTGATAAAACATGAAATCCACAACAATTATTGCATATTTAGCAGCTGCAGGACTAGCCGCATTGGGCATAGCAATGGCAAGCACAAATCCTAACCAGACGCAATATGAAGATTATGCATCAGAGAGGTTGTCACAATATTTAAAAACGGATGTTTGTAAGAAAACACAAGGAATATTGCAAAATTTAATCAATTTCAATTGTGAGAAAACGGTAGATTCTTTTAACCCTCAAATGCGGGGAATTATTGCGGGAACTACAGAACGGCAAGATTTTCTGCTTTTTAGCATTTACCGTACAAATTTAAAACTAAATTCAGTTATACCTTCTTACAGTTTTCAGACAGTGGGAGCATTTAACAGCTTTTATACTTATTCTGCACAGCAGCAATAACCCCCTAGAGGGGAATTCAAAATTCAAAATTCAAAATTCAAAATTCAAAATGAATTACCCTACTAATGAATCTGCTTGTACTTAATTAATGTTGCAAAAGCCAAAAGAAGCAGCGATTTGGAGGCTTCCGGCTGGGGATAGTGGCTCATCTCCCTCTTAAGTAGGGAAGAAGCAGGTATGAGTTGGGAATAATGCATAATGTAGACCCAGGCAAAGCTCTACTTTGTAATGAAACTCTGTCCTAACATTGGCTGTTTGTATGCTTATAATTCTGACACAGCAAGGTTTTGTACCAAATGTGGTAAACCACTATTGCTTAAAGACCGCTATCACTTACTGCAATTGATTGGACGTGGTGGTTTTGGCATCACCTTTTTAGCTGTAGACGAACACCATCCAGAAAAAACCAAGTACGTTATTAAACAATTTTGTTTTCCAGAAAACAACGGGAAAGGCTTTGAGAAGGCTGTGGAATTATTTCGCCAGGAAGCAGTGCGCCTGAGTGAGTTGCAGCATCCGCAAATCCCCCAATTGTTGGATTATTTTGAACATGAAAATCAACTTTACTTGGTGGAAGAATGGATTGCAGGACAAACGCTAGCACAGGAATTGCAACAGCAAGGGGTTTTTAGCGAAACCCAAATTTGGGAACTGCTGAAAGACTTATTACCAGTGTTGCAATTTATCCATGTCCGACAAGTGATCCACCGTGATATTAAGCCAGAAAATATCATGCGTAGAGCATCGCTGGCGGGAAAGGGTAAGGATTTAGTGTTGATTGACTTCGGAGTCGCCAAACAGATTACAGCCACAGCTTTGCTCCATACTGGTACTACGGTAGGAAGCCCAGGTTATATGGCTCCTGAACAAATGCGAGGTAAAGCATTACCAGCTAGTGACCTTTATAGCTTAGGCGTGAGTTGTATTCACTTATTAACGGGAATTTCTCCCTTTGATTTATTTGATGACACAAGCGATCGCTGGGTGTGGCGCGATTATGTACCCAATAAAGGTAAAATCAACACTCGTCTGGGTAATATTCTCGATAAACTGCTGCAAAATGCCCTTCCCCAACGCTATAAATTTGCTGCAGAAGCTTTGCAGGCGCTTAATTCGGCTATAAAACTTGATTCTTCTCCAGCTATAGTGAAAAAGCCAGATTACGGCTTAAATTCTGAGGTAGGAGTTGATTATCATCAATTACGCGACTTATTAGCAGCAAAACAATGGCAATCTGCCGATAAACTAACTTGGGTATTAATGTGTGAAGCACTCAACAAGCCCAGTAGTAGTTATCTTTTTACTAGTGATATTGAGAATTTGCCTTGTGAGGATTTACAAATAATTGACGAATTGTGGCTGAAGTACAGCAAAGGACGTTTTGGTTTCAGCGTTCAGAAGCAAATTTACGAAAGCGTTGATGGTGACTATGGTAAATTTTGCGCGAATATTGGCTGGAATCTACCCCGCGCCACTTCTCCTATTCTGCTGCAGCAATTATATTTTCATTTGTCTGCACCTATGGGACATCTCCCCTCTCACATTTGGGCTGGCGGTACTCAAGTAGGGCGACAGATTAGTGCGTTAGTTGAAAAATTGGGGAGGTGTTAGGGATTGGGGGGATTGGGGACTGGGGACTGGGGACTGGGGATTAGGGATTGGGGATTAGGGATGAGGGGGATGAGGGAGATGAGGGAGATGAGGGGACAAAGGGAGAATAGCAATTACCCATTACCCATTACCCATTACCCATTACCAAATGACAATTACCCCACAACTATTTATTAAGATATTTAAACAACTATTGAAATTTTTACCTTTGCCCATGCCTTCTGCGTATCTCTTGGTATCTCATGGAAGTCGTGATCCGCGTCCAGAAATTGCTATGCAGCAGTTGGCGGGGTTGATGCGTGACAAGCTAAGAAACAGTAATAACCAGGAACCTCTGTTAGATGTAGGTTACTTAGAGCTGAGTCCGGAACCTTTGCACGAGCAGATCAAAAAATTTGGTGAACAGGCTTTGGCAGCTGGTTGCGATCGCATCAATATATTACCTATATTTCTGTTGCCGGGAGTTCATGTCATGAAAGATATTCCCGATGAAATTGCTCTGGCTCAACAGGCTTTAGGTCAAGATATGAAGATTGAGCTAAAACCATATTTAGGTAGTAATCCCAACTTACAAACTTTACTCGCTCAACAAATAGCTGAAAAAAAGACAGCTGCATGGATTTTATTAGCGCATGGTAGTCGCCGCCCTAATTCTTTAGAGCCTGTGGAAGCAATGGCGCAAAATTTGGCAGCAATTACAGCTTATTGGGCTGTACCTCCTAGTTTAGAATCACGGGTGAAAGAGTTGATTGCTGTGAGTAAGTGGGAGATTGCGATTTTGCCATATTTTTTATTCGCTGGTGGCATAACCGATGCGATCGCGCAATCAATAGAAACGTTAAAATTACAGTTTCCTCTGGTAAATTTTCACATGGCCCAACCCCTAGGAGCCAGTACAAAATTAGCCGAGCTAATTGGGGATTTAATAGATAGATGAACCGCACAGCAACACAGGAGAGCAAGTTTTTGGGCAAGGTTTATTTAGTAGGTGCGGGGCCAGGAGATCCTGGACTGATGACACTCAAAGGCAAGGGTTTACTAGAATGTGCCGATGTTGTCATCTATGATGCTTTGGTAAGTCCAGCAATTCTGGAGATGATTAACCCCCAAGCAGAAAAAATTAATGCAGGTAAGCGGATGGGGCGACATTCTCTGTTGCAAGATGTTACCACCCAACTGCTAATTGAAAAAGCACAAGATAATGCGATTGTGGTGCGGCTGAAAGGGGGCGATCCGTTTATTTTCGGTCGTGGTGGCGAAGAAATGGCGGAGTTGGTAGCTGCTGGGATTGATGTGGAAGTTGTGCCAGGAATTACATCAGGTATTGCGGCTCCAGCCTATGCAGGTATACCTTTAACCCATCGGCTGTATAGTTCATCAGTTACCTTTGTTACTGGTCATGAATCAGTAGGTAAGTATCGACCCGCAGTTAATTGGAGTGCGATCGCTCACGGTTCGGAAACTATAGTAATTTATATGGGGATTCACAATCTGCCCTATATTATTGAACAGTTGACTGGTGCTGGTTTGAGTTTAGAAACACCAATCGCCTTAGTGCGTTGGGGTACGCGACCAGAACAGGAAGAATTAATTGGTACAATTGCCACAATAATTGAGCAGGTAGAAAAAACTGGATTTGAAGCACCTGCGATCGCAGTTATTGGCTCTGTGGTGAATCTGCACGATATTCTATCTGGTTGTCGTCCAGTTTGATAGTTGGTAGGGTAGAATCTTGCTGAGAATTTAGCGTTGATTTTTCACTGATTAAAGAAGCCAGAAGAATTGGGGGATTCTCCCCCAAACCCCCGATTGGGTGACGGTTGCGTCCCCCAAACCCCCTCCAAAATGATTGTTCTGTTTTTTGTTGAGTAACTAGTACGTCACGGCGGAAATAAACATACCATTGGGAAAGAGTAAAAAGCTTGCAGTATAATAATTCTTTCTTTTGACTTTTGACTTTTGACTTTTGCCTTGTTGTACTAGTTTTTTGGTTTTGTTATCAATATAATTTTCTTAACGAACTATATTTGCTGATTAATGACTACTGCTCTGGATTAAGCACAACAATGATTTGCGATATATGTATCCCTAAAGGCTTCCAGTGAGGGTTGCTAGCAGAAAGAGTTTGATCGCCTGATACTGCTTGGTAATCGTTTGGGTATTTTTCGTAAGCGTTGGAAGCAGCATCTACACTGAAGAAAATTTTGCCTTGATAGCGAGATAATCGGCTAGTCTCTAAGAAAATTGCGCCGCCATAATCCCAACCTAACCCGGAGAGTTTGAAGTCGCCTAGTTTTTTGCGTAACTCACTTAAAGGAGTACCTGTAGCTAAACCTTCGGGAGTTTTCCAAGCAGAACCGAGATCGCGCACATCTAGGGGTTTGGTACGAGTTTTATCACTCCAAACTACTAGAAATGAACGCTCTTTACCGAGGTTGACTTGAGTAGCAGCAAAACTACCAATTCCTTCCGGGCCAGATATAGTTTTATCTATTAAACGTGATTTACCATACAGTTTGACTAAATCTTGTTTGGTAGTTTTACGTGTTACAAAACCCACCCTTTCCCCAGGAATAATTAAATTGTCTGCGGCTTTTTTGGCTTGAGCAACGGTAACAGACTGATGGCTTGTCTGCGGTACGGCGAATACTGGGTTTAGTGAATAGCTGAGTATTAAAGCTAACGTCGTTGTAGCGATACGTGTAATAGAGGATTTCATAGATTCTACGCTGGAAGCTGAGAAATAAACAGACGCGATCGCTCGCGCCTGTACTGAAGTTAGGAGTGTTCAATGAACATAGTTTCGCTTCATTGCTTTTATGTTCTACAAGTTCTCAGCAGTTAATTCCAGATTTGGGGTTTGGGTAATGGGTAATTGGTAATGGGTAATTGGTAATGGGTAATTGGTAATTGAAAATTTCTCCTCTGCTTCCTCATCCCCAGTCCCCAATCTCCAGTCCCCAATCCCTAGTCCCCAGTCCCCAGTCCCCAATCCCTAATCCCCACTCCCCATCACCCTAGTTGCATTAAAAATCGCTAGCAGTGCTACACCGACATCGGCGAAAACGGCTTCCCACATTGTTGCTATTCCAAAAATGCCTAAGCCAATAAATATGCTTTTGATTCCTAGGGCGAAAATGATATTTTGCCAGACGATGCTGCGGGTTTTTCGGGAAATTTGAATGGCTTCGGCTACTTTTGCGGGACTATCCGTCATAATCACAATATCAGCAGTTTCTATCGCCGCATCTGAACCTAAACCACCCATTGCAATACCAACATCGGCTCTTGCAATTACTGGTGCGTCATTGATTCCATCACCAACAAAGGCGACTGTATGATGCTTGGGAGTGGTGCTGAGTAACTTTTCAATGGCGCTGACTTTTTCTTCTGGCAATAATTCGGCTTCGTAAGAATCTATACCCAGTTGTTGAGCAATTTGGGAGGCGATCGCTTGATTATCTCCTGTCAACATCACGGTTTTGCGAATACCGATGCGTTTGAGCGCTTGAATAGCTTGTTTAGCGTCGGATTTCACCTCGTCTGCGATCGCAATATACCCTGCATATATATGATTGACTGCTAGATGAATGACTGTGCCTTCTGTATTGCAAACATCATGAGTAATGTTCTCGCGATGTAATAGGCGATCGCTTCCTGCTAGCACTAACTGATTCTCTACTTTGGCGCTAATTCCATAACCAGCGATTTCTTGATAATCTTCCACACTCGACGCATCGATTTTTCCCTGATACGCCTCCCGAATCGATTGGGCGATGGGATGATTGGAATGTAATTCTATTTTGGCGGCTAATTCTAGTAACTCTTGCTGATTTATACCCTTTTCAGGACTAATATTTACTACTTTAAATACTCCTTGAGTTAAGGTACCAGTTTTATCAAATACAACTGTATCTACTGTTGTCAAAGTATCTAAAAAAGTGGAACCTTTCACCAAAATTCCACGTTTAGCAGCGCCACCTATACCTCCAAAGTAGCCGAGGGGAATACTAATCACTAATCCACATGGACAGGAAATTACTAATAGTATTAAACCACGATAAACCCATTCAGCAGATGTAGCACCAGCCAAAAATAAAGGTGGTAATAACGCAACTGCTAGAGAAGCAAAAACTACTACTGGTGTATAGTATCTGGCAAACTTAGTAATAAACTTCTCGGTTGCTGCTTTTTTGCTTCTGGCATTCTGTACTAAGTCTAAAATCTTAGCAATGGAAGACTCATCAAATACCTTTGTAACTTTAATTGTGAGGACACCCATTTTATTAAGCATTCCCGCCAAAACTGTTTCACCAATCCTTACCGTTCTTGGTACCGATTCTCCGGTTAAAGCAGATGTATCAACCTGGGAACTACCATCGATAATCTCACCATCTAAGGGAATCTTTTCCCCTGGTTTAACTACAATAATTTCACCGATATTTACTGTCTCTGGCGATACTTTCTGGAGTTCTCCACCTATTTGTACATTGGCATAATCTGGACGGATTTCTAATAAAGCTTTAATGGAATTACGGGAACGGTTGACGGCAATATCTTGAAACAACTCACCTATTTTATAAAACAACATTACCCCCACGGCTTCGGGTAACTTATGAATGGCGATCGCTCCCAATGTCGCTACTGTCATTAAAAATGTTTCATCAAATACCCTACCGCGAATTATATTCCTACCTGCAGTTTTTAGTACACTCCAGCCACTTAATAAATAAGCAGGGATAAACAGTAAATATTCACCTATAGAGTAGAAAGTATTATGTAATTGCCCTTCAAAAATTACACCAGGTATATACAAACCTAAAATTAAAACTAACGGAAATATCTCATTTTTGAGATTAAATTCTCCACCATGATCGTGATGATGGTCATGGTTATGATTCTCATCATGTTCGTGAGTATGATTATGATGATGATTCTCATGAGCATCATGTCCGCAATTACAGCAATGGTCAGATTCTGAATGTATTTCCCGCTTCATTTTGCTGCCAATTAGTAATTTATTAGATATATGATCTATCGTTCAAATGTAATAAAAAAAATGAGTTTTTACAAGTTACTAATTTAAGAATGAGAATCTATATCAATCTATGTATTAGTTGCGAAATTACTCATTAAGGTAGGGAGCAGGAAAGAATCAGCTAAAAATATACTTTTGCTTTCACAAATTAAATATGAATGCTATAGAGAAATCCAATTTGATTTATGAAAAAATCTCAGCTATCGCTAACGCAAAGTCCATTGGATTCACTGGTTGTCTGCGGAGGAGGAAAGTCCGTTCGGGGCTTCCAAGAGTTGTAGGAACTGTCCGTAGGAAACGATTATTAGTGTCAGTCCAGTAGAATGAGCAACACCGCATAACTTTCCATCCCTAAAGTGAGCGCTGTACCTGGCTAAGTTCCGCTCTATTGGATTTTTATTGTATCTCCTATATAATACGGTTAATTTATCAAATTACAGTATTAAGTATGCAGCCAATAACCACAAGAGTTAATTGGTTTAATTCCTATTGTTGTCAAAAAATAATAAGTATTCTAAATTTATGATTGTCTAAATTTAAGCAAACCTAAAATTTGGGCACAATGAGTCAGTTACCTCAACTAAGCCAGTCATGTTCAGTGCAAATCGAGCTGGTAAACCTGAGCAGTAAATCTCCATCAAACAGGGTGTAAATACCAAAAAGGGAAATATGGCACAACTTAATCAAGTAAATTCGGGAAAAAACAGGCTAAAGTCGAGTTTTTTTCAGATTCCATCTGCGCTTAAATCCGCAAATGTATGTTGTTTTGTAATTGGAGAAAGCGTATCTTTTTTCGGTTCTTGGATGACTCAATTTGCTTTAGTATGGATGGTTTATCAACTAACCAACTCAGCAATGTTAGTTGGAATAGCGGGATTTAGCAATCAAGCTACTGGCTTAATTATTACTCCTTTGATAGGAGTATTATTAGACCGATGGAACTTAAGATATGTTTTACTAACTACACAGATAGTATCTATTGTTTTATCTGGAACTCTCACTTTTTTATGTATTAGCGAACGGATCACAGTTGAGTGGATTATCATCATTGGAATCCTTCAAGGAATTGTGAAAGCCTTTGATTTACCAGCGCGTCTGGTAACTATTCCTAGACTTGTCGATAACAAAGCAGATACTTATAGTGCGATTTCTATTCATTCATTCTTAATTAATACAGCTAAGTTTGTAAGCCCCATGATTGCTGGTGCGTTTTTGGCAAGAATTGGGGCATCTGCCTGCTTTTTGGTAGATAGCATTAGCTATTTACCTTTTATTTCAGCAATTCTAACTGTCAAAATAAATTCTTTTTCTACTAAATCTATGTCGCCAAAATATAATATTTGGCAAAATTTAAAAGAAGGATTTATTTTCTCTTACGAATTTCTGCCTATTAAATATGTACTAATTTTACAAGTTTTGATTTGTTTTATGGTGATGACCCATGTGAACTTAATGCCAGTTTTTACCAAAGAAATCTTAAATGGCAGTGCTGAAACTATGGGATTTATCATGACAGCTTCGGCATTAGGCTCTATAGTAGCAGGTTTTTATTTAATTCTTCGTAGACAAGCGATAGGATTGGAAAAAATTATATCAATTTCAACAATAATTCTTGGTTTCAGTTTAATGCTGTTTTCTCATGCAACTAGGTTAGAAATTTGTCTAGTGTTAATTTTTATTGTGGGGATGACTAATACTTTAACTCTAGCTGCGATTAGTAATTTTGTGCAACTAGTGCTTGTAGATGAGAATAAACGAGGTAGAGTCACTAGTATATTCACGACAGGGTTTTTAGGAATTCTACCTTTTGGAAATTTATTTTTTGGGGCTTTAGCCAGTTATATTGGAGTTGCTAATTCTTTATTATTTGGTGGAGTTTGTTGTGCGTTGGGAGCTTTATATTTTGCGAGAAAGTTACCACAAATCAAAAAAATTCTACATCCCATCTATATAGAGACAGGTTTAATCTCTCAGTCATCTGAAAGCTGATTTTGATTAATAATTTCAAAATTCAATTTGCAGTAACGCACCGCCGTATGAATGGTACATTAGTAAATTTTAAGTAGGGTGTGTTACGGCTATGAAAGGATTTGGGACATAGAGATAATGAAATTTAGCCGTAACGCACCATTGATGCGGCTATATTCCCAAATAAATAGTGGAAGCAGACACAACTAGATAGCTTATCTGCTTCCACATAATTTTTCGTCACAATATAAACTATTAGAAGATTCCCAGAAGAATGATAAAAGTTAGTCCACAGAAAGCCAGCAAAGTGATAATCATCATATTACCAATGCTGTGGTCTACATGAGCCAAGTCTTGGGTATTGTTAGCCATATTAATCGACCCGCTTCAAATAATTTTGTAATGTAATTATAGCTAGGTTGGCTTGAGGTTTTTCAGCTAAAAGTAAAAATTAATCTTAGTTTATCTAAGTACAATTTGGTTGCTTGATTTTAAAATTTAAAAATTAAGTTTTGTTGAGAATTTTGATACTCAGCATTAGCCTATTCCTGATTTATTTACTAATTGATAGCCTCTAATCGAGTAATAGAGTAGTTTCTCTGTATGACGCTAACAAAGATTGCTTGATGTTCATACCTGACAAAAATTTACTTAATTGATAGTGAATCCAATAATTATATTTAGTTATGAAACAAGCAGTTCTGGACAGCTATTCACATCAGGTTTCGGCACAAATACGCATGGAAATCTATATTTCCCATGCCCATTTTCAAGTTAGTACATCTCAATCTGCAATAGAGCCTCAATTATCAGATTCCAAACACAAATACATTATTATCCTAATAAATAAAATAGCCTCAAATCTTTTACCAGACAGACTAACGCTTATAGCATCTGTAAAAAGTATGTAAATTTCTATGCCTTAAGTTAGAGCCAAAAGTACTTAGTAATAGATACTTTAAGTAAAGTATGTAGGCTGGCCTCAGTACTATGAGGATATTTGCTTATAAGGATGAAGTATGCAAAAGAATTGCTATGAGGCGTAAGGAAAGTAATGTCAAAAATACCTTTCTGTGGGCTAGCTAGACAGCTTTGCGCCTGTGCTGCAAACAAAATATTCGTGTAACCAGTAGCTAGACTTTTCGCTCGATTAGCGAGCTGATTTCATACTTCATACTTTATACGTCATACTTTCCTTGACTTTAGCTTGATGTTAAAAATACAAAATTATCTTGTGGAGTTGCTATGTCTGAATTGATCCAAACACTCCTAGAAAGCGAAGAGAAAAGCGATTTACGTTCCTTTATTAGTGAGTTACGTCATCAAGAAAAGAAATACTTTTTACGTAACGATATAATTAATGTTTATAGCGAGTATTGCTCCAAATACCAAAAATCAGAAGAGTTTTGCAGTTCTTCACATTTAGCTCAACTCATTTACTATACTCAAGAAATTATTCAAGAGGACTCCAACCTCTGCTTTATTATCCGCCCCAAGATTGCCTCTCAAGAAGTTTATCGCCTAACTGAAGACCTGAAAGTCGAACAAATGACTGTGCAAGAACTCTTGGATATGCGCGATCGCATAGTCAACCGATTTCATCCCAACGAAGGTGATTTACTAGAACTAGACTTTGGGCCGTTTTATGACTACTCTCCCACAATCCGCGACCCGAAAAATATTGGTAAAGGGGTAAACTTCCTCAACCGCTACCTCTCTAGCAAACTACTCCAAGACTCCCAACAGTGGCTAGAAAACCTATTTAATTTTTTGCGCCTACATCAATATAATGGTGTGCAGTTGCTAATTAGCGATCGCATCAAATCCCAGCAGCAGCTTTCTCAGCAAGTTAAGAAAGCCCTAGCTTTTGTCAGTTCTCGCCCCAGTAATGAACCCTATGAAGAATTCCGGTTTAACTTACAAGCAATGGGTTTTGAACCGGGTTGGGGTAACACAGCACAGCGTACCCAAGAGACTCTAAATATTCTTGATGAATTAATCGACTCTCCCGATCCCCAAACCTTAGAAGCCTTCATCTCTCGGATTCCGATGATTTTTAAAATCGTCCTCGTGTCTCCTCACGGTTGGTTTGGTCAAGAGGGAGTATTAGGACGACCCGATACTGGGGGTCAGGTGGTTTACGTCCTCGATCAGGCTAAGTCTTTAGAAACGCAACTACAAGAAGATGCAAGATTAGCGGGTTTAGAGGGGCTAAACGTCCAGCCCAAGGTAATTATTCTTACCCGCCTCATACCCAATAGCGATGGTACTCTTTGTAACCAACGCTTAGAGAAAGTCCACGGTACAGAAAACGCCTGGATTTTGCGCGTACCCTTGCGGGATTTTAATCCTAATATGACGCAAAACTGGATTTCCCGGTTTGAGTTTTGGCCTTATTTAGAAACATACGCCATTGATGCGGAAAAAGAACTGCGCGCAGAATTCCACGGTAGACCAGACTTAATTGTTGGTAACTATTCTGATGGTAACTTGGTGGCATTTTTACTAGCACGACGCATGAAAGTTACCCAGTGTAATATTGCCCATGCTTTAGAAAAATCGAAATATTTGTTCAGTAATTTGTACTGGAATGATTTGGAAGATAAATATCACTTCTCTTTACAATTTACTGCCGATTTAATTGCCATGAATGCTGCCAATTTTGTGATTAGCAGCACCTACCAAGAAATTGTCGGTACACCTGATAGTGTGGGACAGTATGAATCTTATAAATGCTTCACCATGCCGGACTTATATCATGTTGTTAATGGCATTGAATTATTCAGTCCTAAGTTTAATGTGGTACCGCCGGGAGTGAATGAAAATTACTATTTTCCCTACACCCGGACTCAAGACCGAGTAGAGAGCGATCGCCAACGTATTAAAGAAATGCTATTTACCTTAGATGATCCTTCGCAAATCTTTGGTAAACTTGACGATCCCAACAAACGCCCTCTCTTTTCTATGGCACGTTTGGATCGGATTAAAAACCTCACAGGTTTAGCAGAATGCTTCGGTAAGAGTCCAGAATTACAAGAGCATTGTAACTTGATTTTAGTAGCAGGTAAACTGCGTGTAGAAGAATCAAGCGACAATGAAGAAAAAGAAGAAATTGTCAAACTTTATCACATTATTGACCAGTACAATCTCCACGGTAAAATTCGCTGGTTAGGTGTGCGCTTATCTAAAACTGATTCTGGGGAAATTTACCGCGTCATTGCTGATCAACAAGGTATATTTGTCCAACCTGCTTTATTTGAAGCTTTTGGTTTAACAATTTTGGAATCTATGATTTCTGGAGTACCCACCTTTGCTACACAATTTGGTGGGCCATTAGAAATTATTCAAGACAAGGTGAATGGATTTTACATCAACCCTACAAATTTAGAAGAAACTGCCGATAAAATCATAGAATTTGTCACTAAGTGTGAACATAATCCTGACTATTGGCAGACCATTTCTCAGAAAAGTATTGAGCGAGTTTACAGTACATACACCTGGAAAATACACACCACCAAGCTGCTCACTTTAGCAAGAATCTACGGTTTTTGGAACTTTAGTTCCCAAGAAAAACGAGAAGATTTGTTGCGCTATATAGAGGCTTTATTCTACTTAATTTACAAGCCGAGAGCACAACATTTATTAGAGCAGCATCAGTATCGTTAATTGGTCATTAGTCATTTGTCATTAGTAAATACTACTAACTCTTGACTCTTGTACAAATACGATTAATCGCGTCTCTGCAATTTTTGTACAGACGCGATTAATCGCGTCTCTGCAACTCTTATCTAAATTGTCAACTCACGCCATGTTCTATTACCAACAATTCCATCGACTATTAAACTCCGCCGATTTTGAAATGCTTTGACAGCAGTCTCGGTTAATGGCCCAAAAACCCCATCAACTCGCATTCCATAACCATGAGAAATTAACAACTTTTGTAAGACTCTAACCGAACTCCCTGAGCTACCAAAGCGAATAATTGGCAATTGATTACTATAGTTTTTAACTCTGGCTTTAAGTCTCATACTGTCTGCAATTACAGTCTGATAATTTTTATCAACTAGAGTTTTTTTATTAATATTAAGCGATGGCGGGGTAGCTAAGGAAGTTCCATCTATCTCCATAAATTCTGGTGGCGTAACTCGAGCAGCTATAATTACCTGCGATGACTGCTCTTGTATGGAATTTTCCAAGCCATTTTCTATATGAAGTGGTTGCTGCTCCGGTAAACTGGGCAATGATGGTTGTCCTGTTGCTAACACGCCTGTCATCAGCAGGCCAATTTCACTCATTATTGTTCTTTGTACTAACACCGATATTCCTTTTGACACACCAACTTGCGATTATTCCGGAATAATGCATACGGAAAATTCAAAAATCTTGTCAGGAAGTTTTCTTTAAAGTTTCTTACTATTTGCATTAAAAATATGCTAAGAACACAGCATTATTAAGCCCTAAGAATTTAAGGAATTGATGAGCAAGTTCTATTATTTATGAAGGAATATTATAGACGCAGTTAATCCTCATATTTTACAGTATGTATTTTAGAGGATTATCTAAAATTTATACTAAGTAATTTTTGCTGGTTAGGCGTGCAGTTAATTGATGGTTGATGGCTAAATTTTGAATTCTTCTGCTAAGTGGAATAAATATAAAAATAAGTATTGAGATAACCTATAAAATCTCAATAAAATTACTTAATATTTCAGTGTATTTGTGTTAGTAAATAAGATGAGAACACAAATACACTCAGATAAATTTACACAGAGATAAAGAATTAGCGATATGTTATTTTTCTACGCAGTTAATGGCTATTTAAGTTAACTTGCGCCAAGTATTAGAGCCTACTATGCCATCAGCTTTGATATTTCCTTGGTTCTGAAAAGCTTTCACAGCAGTTTCAGTTAATGCACCAAAGACTCCATCAATTTTCACAGAGTAGCCATTACCTAATAACAGCCTTTGTAAAACTCTCACTGCATCACCTGAATCGCCAAAACGTAGAGTTGGCAAACTGAGATTAGCAGTAGCGCGTGCATTCAAAGGTTGTGATGGATTGGGAGGATTTTGCATAGGTTAAACCATATGAGCTTTCAGAGCGATTTTAACTAACAAATCCCAAATTGAGTACCAGATAAATATCACCCTGAAGGGTACTATTAACGCTCAAGAGTTCACACTATACTGCGGGTAGCTATAACCTGATGCTTGATGAATATTCAAAAGCGATCGCTCTCAATCAAAGTTTAAGCGATCGCTTCTGTATAAGATGTTTGTCGGTAACTAGCCAATACCATCAATGACCGGGTGGAAGTAGAAAGCTATGCCTAATACTGTATAAGCTGCTAATAGTAAGGTTCCTTCTAACCAATTGGATTTGCCATCAGAACTAATGCTATTGGCAATTAGCACGGCTACAGCTACAGCGACTAACTCAAAAGGATTGAAATCTAAATCCATCGGCTGACCGAATATTGAGCCGGCGATTACTAAAACGGGAGCAACAAATAGTGCAATCTGCATACTCGATCCCACCGCTACCGAAAGGGAAAGATCCATTTTATCTTTCATCGCTACGCTGACTGCGGTGGCGTGTTCAGCTGCGTTACCTACGATGGGAACAATGATTACCCCAGTAAATAGTGCTGTCAATCCTAATTGCGATGTGGCTACTTCCAAAGAATCAACTAGCATTTCGGACTCTAGGGCTACTAAGAGAGTACATACTAGTAGTACGCCACTCCATAACCAAAGATTTGGCTTTGTATGAGGAACTTCTTCTATTTCTGCTTCTACCATACCCACATCATATAAATAGGAGTGGGTTTTCATGGAAAATAGCAGCGTCAAGGCGTAGACCAAAATTAAGACTATAGCTACAGCCACAGAAAAATGTTGTAGGGTTTGGCGGCTAATGCCTTTAGAGGTAATATCCATTGCTGTGGGTAACAAAATAGCAATTACCGCCAAATTCATAGCTGAAGCATTTACCCGCGCTACAATCGGCTGAAATGTCTGTTCTTTATGACGCAGTCCACCCAACAGCATTGAAAGACCCATTACTAGTAGTAAGTTCCCGATAATTGAGCCTGTGATACTGGCTTTGACCACATCCACTAATCCAGCCTTCAGCGCCACTAAAGCAATGATTAGTTCTGTTGCATTGCCAAAGGTAGCATTTAATAACCCCCCTAATGAAGGCCCTACTACCACAGCAATTTCTTCTGTAGCTGTACCCATCCAAGCTGCTAAGGGCAAAATTGCTAATCCAGCTGTCACGAAAATTATCAAGTCTCCCCACTCCAAGAAGTGAGCAGCTAAGGAAACTGGTATAAACAATAACAAGATGAAGAAAATAAGATTTTTACCTGACATTGATCCATTTTAGTTAAGGGTATTCAGTCAAAGATGCACTGGCTCCTTAGCACTCGGTACCTAGGACTCTTCATTTTGACATCATTCGGCTGATAGTAATCAGCTTTGGTTATTAAACCCTAGTTTAAGGCTGAAGCTCTTTCCTAAGTAAGAGTACTACTTTGAACAAGCAGATTAGCATTGATTAACACTAATCACTAGATGTCATTTGTCATTTGTCATTTGTTATTTGTCATTTGTTATTAATCTTCGTGCTTACCCATTACCCATTCCCCATTCCCCATTACCCATTCCCCATTACCCATTCCCCATTACCCATTCCCCATTACCCATTACCCATTACCCATTACCCATTACCCATTACCCATTACCCATTACCCATTCCCCATTGATATTAAGAAATGCAAAGTTTTTGAATAAAAAATTCTCAATTCTTCGTAGCTTTCAGGTTCCGAAATTGTACGGTTCTCATGTTTGAGCAAACTATGTAATATAAGGTTAAGTTTTACGTATTATTTGCAATCTCTCGTAGTAAAACTATAACTAGAGGTCGATATTTTACTGCAAAAATGCGGTTTAATATATTAAAAGACAATTAAATTTCTGGGCGCTACCTACAGTAACACCTCTTTTCTGAGATGCTTACTATAATGGTAATTATTTAATGCCTTTAGGGAAAAGGCTGTGCGATAACGCAGATTTCCCGTTATACTAAAACCGCTTTCTCAGAGCTGTGGCTAAATTCCATAGTTGTTATCGGTACCGGATTTTGTATTCAAGCCCCTGAAGAAAGGTTCACAGACGAGTTTTTTAGCACAATTGCAACTAAGTTTTTTTGATTTGGATAAATAGACATGACTTCTGCTGCTGAACTGCCAGCTAGCTCTGGCTCAACATTTTCATTACAACAAGATCCCAGACATAACCCGGATAGCGATCCCCTGAGAACGGCAACTGGTGTTTATGTAACGGTGCATGGTCATTTTTACCAGCCACCAAGGGAAAACCCATATCTAGACGCGATTGAGCGCCAACCGAGTGCGACTCCTTTCCATGATTGGAATGAACGAATTCACTGGGAATGCTATCGTCCGAATGCCTTCGCCAGAATATTAAATGACCGAGGCGAAGTCATAGATATCGTGAATAATTACGAGTATATGAGCTTTAATATCGGCCCCACGTTGATGTCGTGGCTAGAACGCTACGATGTGGAGGTTTATCAACGAATTTTAGAGGCCGATGCTAAAAGTTCTCAACGTTTGCAAGGTCACGGCAATGCGATCGCGCAAGTATACAATCACATCATCATGCCCCTGGCGAATGAACGCGACAAATACACCCAAATTCGCTGGGGTAAAGAGGACTTCCGTTCTCGCTTTGGGCGTGATCCCGAAGGGATGTGGTTAGCGGAAACTGCCGTAGACTATGCAACTTTAGAAGTTTTGGTGGCTGAAGGGATTCGCTTTATTGTCCTCGCGCCATCGCAAGCACAACGTTGTCGTCTGCTACCGACAGAAAATGATCCCCATCCAGAATGGCACGAAGTTGGAGGGAGTCAGATTGATCCCACCCGTCCCTATCGTTGTTATTTGAAACCTTCACTCAGCATTGCATCTTCACCTTTGAATGCTATTTACAACAGTCATGGTATGGGTGCATTAGCAGAGGGAGAATCTTTAGCGGGTTTACCTTATATAGATATCTTTTTCTATGACGGGCCGATATCGCGGGATATGGGTTTTAGCGATGTAATTTACAATTCCCATCATCTAGCAGGACGTATCGGTTCAGCTGTGCGTGGGGATCATCGTCCGGCGCAATTGATATCTGTCGCCACAGATGGCGAAACCTTTGGACATCACAAGAAAGGCACAGAAAAAACCTTAGCCTACGCTTTTAAGGGCGAGTTTCCTAACCACGGTTGGACAGTTACCAACTATGCCCACTATCTCAGCTTGAATACACCAACTTGGGAAGTAGAATTAAAGCCAATTACCGCTTGGAGTTGCGCCCACGGTGTAGATAGATGGCAAGATGACTGTGGTTGCGGTGGTGAAGGTGGGGTTTGGCATCAAAAATGGCGTAAACCCTTACGAAATGCCCTAAATTGGCTGCGGGATCAGCTAATTGAGGTTTACGGGAAATATGGCAGACAAATATTCCGCGATCCCTGGGCAGCACGTGATGAATATATTAAAGTAATCCGCGATCGCTCTGCTGCCAATGTCAGCCGTTTTCTGGGCCGCCATCAAACTCACAAACTTACCGCCGCCGAACAAATAGATGCTTTGCGTTTATTGGAAATGCAGCGTCATGCTTTATTGATGTTTACCAGTTGCGGCTGGTTTTTTGAAGAACTTTCTCGTCCAGAGGGAACGCAGATTCTCCGTTATGCCGCCCGGGCTTTAGAATTAGCCGGAGATGTGGCGGGTGTACAGTTGGAAAAAGGCTTTATCAAACGCCTGGGTTTAGCACCTAGTAATGTTGAGCAATTCAATCACGGTGCAGAAGTTTATCGCCAACTGGTACTAACTGCCCAAATTAGTTGTAAACAAGTCGCCGCCCATTATGCGATCGCTTCTTTGTTTGCTAATCATCAACCCGCAATAACAAGGAATTTCCTTTCTGGACAAGATACTCAGGGCAATCTTTCCTCTATTTCCCAAAAACGAGTTTACTGCTACACAGCCAATGAGTTGGATTACCAACTGCAACGCATGGGATCATTAACCCTGGCAGTTGGTCATTTAAGGCTAGTATCAGATATTACCTGGGAAAGTGAAGATTTAGTCTTTGCAGTTCTACATTTAGGCGGTTGGGATTTCCACTGCTGCATTCAACCATTTGCGGGTAGAAGAGAATACAGCCAAATCAAAGAAAAGCTTTTTGGCTCCCTCAAACAAGCTAGTGCAGCCCAAACTATCTTGATGATGACGCAGCTATTTGGGGAAGAAAATTTTAGCTTGCAAAATCTATTTGCCGAAGAACGCCAACGCATGATGCGGCTATTAAGTCAGGAAACACTGACAAGATTAGACCAACTTTATACGCAAACCTATAGAGATAATTACGGGGTAATTGCAGCGTTTCATCGAGATGAACTACCTGTACCGCGAGAGTTGCAAGTAGCAGCAGAAATTGCTTTAGGATATCGCTGTTTAACAACATTGCGATCGCTAGAGCAAGATATCACTGAACCTCACAGCAGTTACAATCACATCGTAGAATTAGAGGCGATCGCCACCGAAGCCAAGTATCTACGTTGTCAGCTGGATATTCCCGACGGTAAGCAGATATTAGAACAGTTAATTATGCGCTTGCTGTGGCAATTGTTATACGATCCCAATGGCAGCTTAGACGCAGATATCCAACGTTTAGAAAGGTTGATTGATGTAGGTTATCAGCTTAACTTTGGCATCTCACTGCATCGATCCCAAGAACTCTACTTTAATTGCTTGTACAGCCAAATCATACCCCTGTGCATCGCTAGCGAAGGACAAAATCATCATCGCTGCGATCGCTTACTGAAGCTAGGACAAAAATTAGGGATTGATATGAGTGCGATCGCTAATCAGTTCGCGTAGAAGGGACTGGGGAACTCGGGGCCCCCTCTGGGGATAAGGGGTAATGGGGACTGGGAGATGAGGGGAACAAGGACAGAAATCACTTTTGACCCTTGACCCTTGACCCTTACCCCTTAACCTTTACCCTTAAAAACCCCAAACATCTAGTCAAGCTTTAACGCATTGACTGGAACATCATCCCAATTCTCAACTATCCTCATTTGTGCTAGCCAGCCAGAAGCCTTTTGTGTGTCACTCAAATTCTGCTCAAATGATTCATGACAATCTTTGGCTTGAGATTCATCGCAACAGGCAATACAAGCATGAATCATGCCAGACGGATCAATTTGCTCATTTACCCAAATAGTCATGGATTATCCTCTCTTCAAAAATGTAGCAAAGAATTCAATTTGTGATTCTAGAATATCTAGAAAATTTGAAAAATTGGTGAATATATTTGATTTGTTAACATACTCGTTCAGGTAGGCAATGAAAAATTAAATTTTGTCACAAAAAATTTAAAATAGCCAGAGCCAATGACAACCTATCAGTGTTTCCAAAATAACTACTAAATAGTATAGATAACAGACAAGAAATATGAGATTTTTTATACAAAATTTAGTATTACTACAACAGACTTGAGGGTATTAGCAACTACAGAACCCTCGTTGAAAAGGCTATATGTAACCCTACGCGTAACACACCCTATTTACAAATAGCACTTACTTAAGCAAAAGTTGCTGCCTAGATACCCAAATTGTTGAAAAAGTCGGGGATCTAAATCTCGCTAAAGTAAGTGACATTCCACCTTATTTACAGCTTCTTGCAATTGCATGAGGTACAATCTCCACCGGAAATGACATTACACAAAGCATAGATGTATTTTATGTAACCAGTAAATACTGCTGTCATATACCAATGGGATTTATGATTGGTAATCCAAAATCTAAAATTAGTAGCTGGTTATCCATTAATTTCTATAGGAATAGTAATTATAAACTCTGTACCTTCACCAACTGTAGACTTGTAGTGCAGTTGACCACCATGTTTTTCAACCACAATTTGATAGCTGATAGATAGCCCCAATCCCGTACCTTTACCAACAGGTTTAGTGGTGAAAAAAGGGTCAAATAATTGCTTTTGAATATTTTTGGGAATTCCTGCACCATTATCGGCAATGCGAATAACTACTAGTTTGTCATTAATTAATTCTGTCTGAATACGAATTAGGGGATACTTAGGAGAAGATTCAGGTAAATTACAAGTTTTACCAGAGAAATTAAAACTTTCAAATAGAGCATCAATAGCATTAGCAATAATATTCATAAATACTTGATTAATTAGCCCAGGATAGCATTCTACCAAAGGCAAATCACCATATTCTTTGATAACGGTGATTATTTGCCCAGTTTGGTGGTTTTTGAGACGACTTTGCAACATTAATAAAGTACTATCAATACCTGCATGAATATTGACTTTTTTTCGTTCAGATTCATCAAAGCGAGAGAAGTTGCGTAAAGCCAAAACTATTTCTTGAATACGGTTTGTACCGACTTTCATAGAATTAAGTAATTGCAGAAAATCAGCACTGAGAAAATCTAGTTCAATCTCCGCGATCGCAGTTTGAATTTCTGCGACTGGTTCGGGATAATATTTTTGATATAGGTTAATTACATCTAGTAAATCTTGACTGTAGTTAATAGCATAAACAAGATTACCCGCAATAAAGCTGACTGGGTTATTAATTTCATGGGCAATTCCAGCTACCAGTTGTCCTAACGCTGCCATTTTTTCATTTTGTAGTAATCTTGTATAATTCTGCTTTAGATGCTGAAAACCTGCTTTCGTACTTTTAGACTCTGCTTTTACTTGCTGAAGTTGGTCAAGGGTTAAAACATGAATTTGGGAATGGGCTACAAGTAACTGATGAAAGTCCAATAGTTGATAATTCCCAGATTTACTTTCTATGAGAATCGGTTCATAAACTAGTTGAGGCTTTCTTTGTAATGCGATCTGATTTGCTTCCACAATCAGCGTAGCTTCAGGAAGTATGCATACCTCTGGCTGGAGAAAATTAACCAGATGTTCCGTAGGGCGAGATGCAAATAGAGATAAACTATAGGGGCGACTCATATGTTCAAAAAATCTTTGCCGCGAAATCATCCCTATATATTTTTCATCTCTGGTGATGATAATTCCTGGTAATAAAGGTTCTTCCTTAAATAGAATAGTTAAATCATTTACTGTACGCGTTACCTCAACGTAAACTGACCACAGTGGTAATTCTTTCAAAGTTGAATTTAATTGTAAGTTCAACTCATGAGCAATTTTCATACTATGCATCGCCAGCATACTTTCAATCCTTTACCGTTGAAGTAAAATTTTTGGTAATATCTTGTCAGTTTAAAGACTCACCATACAGGAGCAAGTTTTAAGGTTTTTGCATAGATAAATTATCTTTCATCTAGCAGACTTGATATCACAACTCAAACAACCATTGCCACAATTGCAAAGTTAATCAGACCTTGCAATTTAGGTTGCCCTGATTGTGAGATAAAATCACAAGAATGCTGGGCAATGATTGTTGTGACTGTATTACCCTACATTTAGAAACCAGAGAAAAGAATTTTAATCCAAGTGAAGTAGCATAATAGTAACTTCCAAGTCAAGAAAAAATAAAAAAACCTGGAGCGATCGCAATTCAAGTATCAATCACGTTATCATCGGATGTTGTGGCTTTGCCGTGCGTAACTCCTAGTATTTATGACAGCTTTTGATTCTGAATTTCAGCCAACGGAATCCAATCATCCAACTGCGCCTCACTCGGACACGCGACTGGTAGACCGCAGCAAGCTGAGTAAGATGTATCAGCATTATGTAGAAATGAAGGATAAGTATCCTCATGCGCTGCTGCTATATCGGGTAGGGGATTTCTTTGAAACTTTTTTCCAAGATGCTGTTACTGTATCTCGCGAACTGGAACTAGTTCTGACTAGCAAACACGGTGGTGAAGTTGGACGGGTGGCGATGACTGGTGTACCTCACCACGCTTGGGAACGCTACACTACCCAATTGGTAGAGAAAGGCTACGCTGTGGTGATTTGTGACCAAGTAGAAGATGCTTCGGAAGCTGTGGGTTTGGTACGGCGTGAAGTGACACGCATCCTTACCCCTGGGACGTTGCTAGAAGAAGGAATGCTGAAAGCAAGTCGCAATAATTACCTAGCTGCTGTGGTAATTGCGGCTACTCATTGGGGTTTAGCCTATGCAGATATATCAACGGGAGAATTTCTTACAACTCAAGGAAGTGATTTAGAACACCTGACTCAAGAGTTAATGCGTTTACAGCCTTCCGAGGTGCTGTTTCCTACGAATGCGCCAGATTTAGGTAGTATATTGCGTCCGGGAGAAACTTCGCCCCATCTGCCGCAATGTTTACCGCCAGCGTTTTGTTATAGTTTGCGATCGCAAGTGCCATTTTCTGCGGGAGAAGCTAGAAGTAGATTATTGCAGAAATTCAAAGTGCGATCGCTCGAAGGTCTTGGTTGCGAACATTTGCCCTTAGCTGTGCGGGCTGCTGGCGGTCTTTTAGAATATTTGGCAGATACGCAAAAAGAAAACTCCGTCCCGCTGCAGTTATTACGCACCTATACGGTTACCGATTATCTCATTGTTGACCATCAAACCCGGCGTAACTTAGAAATTACCCAAACTGTACGTGATGGCACTTTTCACGGTTCCCTACTTTGGGCGTTAGATAGAACGAATACCGCTATGGGTGGGCGGGCTTTGCGGCGGTGGTTACTGCAACCACTCATTGATATTAAAGGCATTCAAGCCAGGCAAGATACAATTCAAGAATTAGTCGAAAATACAGCATTACGTCAAGATTTGCGACAGTTACTACGCCAAATTTATGACTTGGAACGGTTAACGGGTAGGGCTGGTTCGGGGACTGCGAACGCTAAAGATTTAGTCGCTTTAGCAGATTCCCTCTCTCGCCTACCAGAATTATCAGAGTTAGTCAGCGAAGCTTATTCACCCTTCTTAAGGGCTTTGCAGAAAGTACCCGCAAAATTAGAAGAGTTGGCACAAAAATTACACGCCCATATTGTTGAGTCACCACCCATACATATTAAAGAAGGTGGTTTGATTCGCTCTGGTGTGAATAATTTATTGGATGAGAGCAAAGCCACTGTAGAAGCGGATCAGCAGTGGATTGCTAACTTGGAAGTTGACGAAAGGTCGAAGACGGGCATCCCCACTTTAAAGGTAGGATTTAATAAAACCTTCGGTTACTACATCAGTATTTCTCGTGCGAAATCTGACCAAGTTCCCAGTAATTACATCCGCAAACAAACGCTAACCAATGAGGAACGTTACATCACTCCCGAATTAAAAGAACGGGAAGCCCGAATTCTTTCCGCCCGTGATGATTTAAATCAATTGGAATATGAGATTTTTGTTGCCCTGCGGGAAGAAGTGGGAGAACAAGCGGAAGTAATTCGCAATCTTTCACGCGCTGTAGCGGCTGTAGATGTATTGTGTGGTTTAGCTGAGTTGGCGGTAAATCAAGGCTATTGTCGCCCGCAAATGGTTCCTGGGCGAGAAATTCAAATTGTTGATGGGCGACATCCGGTAGTGGAACAGTCAATACCTTCGGGCTTCTTTGTCCCCAACTCCACACAATTAGGTCACCAGTCAGCTACAGATGACAAAGGACAAATGACAAATGACAACCCAGATTTAATTATTCTGACTGGGCCGAATGCTAGCGGTAAGAGTTGTTATTTGCGTCAGGTAGGCTTAATTCAGTTAATGGCGCAAACAGGAAGTTTTGTCCCAGCGAGATTTGCCAAGTTGGGTGTTTGCGATCGCATTTTTACCCGTGTGGGTGCAGTTGATGATTTAGCTACAGGTCAATCTACCTTTATGGTAGAGATGAACGAAACCGCCAATATTCTCAATCATGCCACATCGCGATCGCTCGTCCTTTTAGATGAAATTGGCCGGGGAACTGCAACCTTTGATGGACTATCTATCGCTTGGGCGGTAGCTGAGTATTTAGCAACAGATATCAAAGCCAGGACAATTTTTGCTACCCATTACCACGAGTTAAACGAACTCGCAGGAATGTTAGCAAATGTGGCTAATTATCAGGTAACAGTCAAAGAATTACCCGACCAAATTATCTTTTTACACCAAGTGCAACCAGGGGGCGCTGATAAATCTTACGGTATTGAAGCGGGAAGGTTGGCGGGTTTACCAGCTGTGGTAATTAAACGAGCAAAACAAGTCATGGGTCAAATTGAAAAGCACAGTAAAATTGCGATGGGCTTACAAAATCTGGATTAAAAATGAGCATTGGTACTAGGTAATTGGTAATTGGTAATTGGAATGCTTTTATTGTCATACCAATTTATACCAACTTAAAAAAAGAATGTGACAAATAGGTAGGGGCACAGCACTGCTGTGCCCTCCGAGTGATTTATCTGTTGCTAACATTATTTGAATTGGTATTAATATAACTAAGGTAGTTTGACTTCACAGGTAGTTACACCCTTAGCTTTTTTCACAAATTTCTCATCAAAAGTGTAAAATTCTACATGATTTTGACTTTGGGCTAGATGATACGCATCAGCAAAATCTAAGCCTGATTCATGCCATTGCAGCGCCTGAAAAACTAGAATAGCATTACTCAGATGGACATTTGGCAAACCGAAAAGCTTTCTTAAAGCTGTACATATTTCAACAGGTTTAAACTTATAAGCAAACCTTAGTACCCACTCGGTTTCTAGAACAACTGTATCTGGTATGAAAATATCTTGGTTTTGAAAAATCTCTAGACTCTTTCGATACTGTAATTCATCATCTTGGGTCAATAGACGTACAATTATATTAGTATCAACTGCCACCATTCCATGATTCCTCTACACCTTGACGGATAGCATAATTCATATCTTCTAAAGATTTTGGTGAGCCTTCATATTTTAAGCAGCCAGCAACATCATGTAATTTGGTTTCTGCAAAAGGTTTCTTAGGTTTAAGAAGAATACCATCACCTAGATTAATTGCTATTAATTCCTGCCCAATTTCCCAGCCTGAAGCTTTGAGTAATTCTTCAGGAAGCATAATTTGCCCTTCACTAGATACTTTTGTTATTTCCATAGATTGCAGAAATTGGATGGTTATAAAATCTAGATTTGTTTGTACTATATTTTTAATTTTAATGAAAAAACTGCAATATATATCTAATTATTTAACAGAAAGTAATACCAATTCAAAATTTGTCTTAAAAAGGTTATAAGGGTTGAGGCGAACCCCCACACGCGATTTAATAACTATGAAATATTGGGAGTTCCAGCACTTTGGCGATACACACAACAAGGGTTATACCAATTCTTTATGAAGCTGTATAGTCTGAAGTAATAATACAACTTACCTTAATTAAGGTTGAACAGGTACAAATTCATATTCATTTTTACCAGGTTTTTGTTTAACTTTGACTAAAAATATAGGGTTATTCATGCGATCGCCATTTTGTGAAAACTGAATCTTACCTGTCGCACCATCAACTGCAAAATTTCGACTGTGCAGTACTTGTGGTAATCCGTCACGTGTAATATTTTGCTGTAAGCCAGCGATAATTGCATTAGTTGCATCATAAGCTGTAGCTGTTCGCCAGTTTACCGATGCACGCCAAAGATTTTGCGATTTTTGCAGAAAAGGATTATGAGGAAATGCCGCAGAATGCCAAGGCGCAGCGACTATCATACCGTCAATATTAGCTTTACCGACCTTTAATGTTTCACTTGTGTAGAGAGTGGGACTACTGAATAGTGCTAGTTGTCCCTTATTAGCTTGTACCACCGCTAAACCTTTCTTAATTTTGTCAATGTAGAGACCTAATACCAATCCATCTGCCCTACTATTGATAGCTTGAGAAATGACGGCACTAGGGTTAAAATCTGGAGAAGAAACATCACAATTTGTGGGATTAATCTTGCCGCCAGCAGATGTGATGTGTTTGATTAACTCATCCTTAAAGGATTGATTATCAACTGCTTTAGAATCAACACAGATCAGAATATTAGTTTTTCTCGCTGTATTGACAGCATAATAAGACAGCTTCTCTGCCATTCCACTGACATCAGGAACTGTGCGAAAGATATAGTTACCAGTATTAGAAAGATTTTGGGCAAAACTGGTAGGAGACATCATAACTAACCCATTTTTTTGATAGACATAGGCCGCAGGAATAGAGGCATTACTAGCATTGTGTCCCACTACGGCCAAGATTTTGGTGTCTTTAACAAACTGATTGGCCATCTGTACTGCATCGGTTGGGTCATTATTATCATTTGCGATCGCCATCTCCAAGAGTTTGCCATTAATGCCATCACTTTTATTTACTTCATTTTGGGCTTGAGCAGCACCCCTCAGTATCTCTTCTGCAACAGATTGAGTTGTACCGATAGGTACACTCACGGCAATTTTGATCTGATCTCCTTTCTGACGAGCTTTAGCATTATTCAAGTAAATTAATGCTTCCGGGTCAGTCGGATTAGTTTTCCGGTAAGATTCAAACTGGTAAATAGCAGTCAGACAATCACCTTTTGCAAATGCTTGAACTCCAGCTTCTTTATCTGATTTTGTAACTTGTTTTAGTAAAATTTCTTCACCTAAGCTAATTCTGTCATTTAAAACATACTGCTCTTTATTAGCACAGGTTTGAAGTGGCGGTCGAACCATGTATCCGACAAAAACACCCACAGTTACGCCAATAATACAGATAAATAAGGATTTTAAATATTTAATATAATGGCTTTTTTGAGAATTAAACCGAGCATTTATAGCATCTTCAATGGGAATTATATCTTCATCTCTCAGCCCTAAAATTTGCTGTAATTCTTTTAATTCATTACGAGTATCTTCACTAAGAGGATTCTTGGAATTAATTGCTTTACTATATACCTCCTCATATTTATGCAATTTTTTTGTATATGTTTTGAAAGGTAGTAAAACTTCTTCTTCAATTTCTTTAGCTCTTGATTCTAATATTTCTAAAGTATCTCTTCGTGTATTTAAAATGAGGCGACCAGTATCAGAAATTTCTCCTTTAGCACAAAGACGCTCAACTGTTTGGCGATAGATTAGCTCTGGGTTATTTCGTACTTGAGCCAGGATGATTTTAAATCCTTCTTTGATAGGATATATTTCGGGTTTCATCGCTGGAGCAGCTTCTTGAACTTGTTGTTTAGTGTATTCGTGCAGTTCCTCAACTGAAATCTTGCCATCATTATCTATATCTGCTAAACCAGTCTCAAGCCCTTTAACTAGATAGCGGGTGTAAATCGAGTCTAAAGAATACTGGGCTGAAGTCGAAGATGTGAGAATTGCTCTTCCCTCGCCACCTAGTTGATTTTTAATATCGACTAGACCATCATCTTTACTTGGTAATCCTTCAGCAAAAGCTCCACTAAAGCAACAGTCTAATATAACTACTTGTCGCTTCGAGCGGCTATTGCTCATAATTTTCTGGACAAAGCTGGCTTCTACTGCTGTTGCTTTGCGAAGTTTTCCTCGCTCATCTTTGCGAGTAATGCTAGTGGCAAAGTAAAGTTGACCATACTCATCTTTGATGCCATGACCAGAAAAATACAACAGTAAAAGGTCTTCTTTTTCACTATGAGAAAATAATTGCTCAATCTCATCTACTATGGTTTGGCGATCGCAATTGAGGAGCGTTTTTACTTCGTCGAAACCGCAAATATTTTGATTTTGCAATACTCGTTGCATTGCTTTTATATCTTCCTCAACTCCTGGTAAGGAAGTAAGGTCAGGGTGATACTGACTAATTCCAATTAGCAGTGCTATCTTCACCATCTCTGAGTTTTTCTTGGGTAATATAATTTCTCAACTGCCTTCTATAAACTTTTGCGCCTGTTCAATAGCCATAACTAACTCTTGCTGACTGCTGGCTTTGACTTTAAGTTTCTTGCCGTTAGCTTCTACTTCTAATTCAATTGATTTATTACTCAGGCGATCGCGCAAAAACCCCAACAGTTGCTTAAAATTGGCAAGGCTTACTTCTGTCTGCAAAACTCCTACCAAAAACCCACCAATAGATTTTGAGCCTTCGGGTGTTTCTGTGACTGCTACAAGTTCTGCACTTTCTACATCTAAGTCTTTAACCTCTCGTAGCAGATTTCGCGCTTCAAGTTCCTGCTCTTCAGCATCTAAGTCTAAATTGATAAGCGCAATCGTCAGTTTAACATTAGATTCAAAACTCATTTTGTATCCTTTTATATTTAAAGCTTTTTGCACTCTGCAGTAATTTCCGTGTTATCTATATTTACATCAGAGCGAATATGTATATTTACTGAAAATTTTATATTATTTTACAGAAATCTTGGAAATTAAGGTGAATTTTCGAGAAATATCGTTGAATTTATTCAGACTATGACTCAGCGAATTAGTATCAAAACACAACACTACTCGCCAAAGCCAAGTCTTCTTTATCCCATGTTTCAGCTTATCTGTGTATGAAAGTTATCAAATTTTCTTACAGAGTTTATGCTTAGGTGATTAGTAAAAATATTTGCCAGCATATAGAAAAAGTGCGATCGCATCTTGTCCGCTGCAAACCCCACTCACACGGGTCAATGATAAACTCATGGCTAAGGTGCTTAACCTGCTATTTAATCAGTTAATCCAGGCGCTACTTCTGGCTTGCAGTACTAGCGCTGATAAAAACCGAGTACAGAAAAATTACGATGAATGTTTTAGCACAAAGCTGGGCTGAGATTGCGGCTCAATTACAGATAAATTGGAATCTGGTAAATACCTGCTTGCAGTTTGCTAGTTGGGGATTAGTCTCGCTGTTGTTGGCGGAAATAGTGAGAGATAGCTATCATGCTTTGTGTCACTATGTGCCTTCGCTTGGTAAATGGCATAATAAGCACCACATGGCCTATCGCCGCGATTTATCGGTAGTTTCTTTAAAAATTTACCAAGAGTCTCAGTTATACAACGATATTGTCGAGTCAATTCTACTGGTGGTAGTTTTGACTGTGATGGCTTTACTGCTCCAGCAATGGGGTTTTTGGCTGGGGGTAGCCTATGCTTTTACTTTCTTATATGGCGCGTCCCGGCGATATTTTCTCGGTAAAATTGATACAGATTACACTCACCTTCCTGGGCCATTAGAAACCATTCCTTCGGTTTGGTGGGTAAATCGTTCTTACCACTGGCGACATCATTTTGATGATGTGAATGCTTATTACAGTGGTGTGTTTCCTTTAGTAGATACTGTATTGGGAACGGGTTTATCTCTTAAAGGTAAAACCATTGCTTTAACTGGTGCTTCTGGTGCTTTGGGACAAGCATTGACGGCGGAACTGATTAAAAATAATGCCAAGGTAGTAGCTTTAACTACCAATCCCGAAAAACTACAGCCTCAAGAAAAGCTAACTGTAATTGCTTGGGAATTGGGTAAAGAAGCAGAGTTAAAAGCTGCTTTAGAGAAAGTTGATATTTTGATTATCAATCACGGTGTCAATGTCTACGCTAACCGCACATCAGAAGCAATTGAGTCTTCTTATGAAGTCAATACTTTTTCTACATTGCGGTTGATGGATATATTTTTGACAACCGTTACCGGGCCGCAATCCAAAGCAACTAAGGAAATTTGGGTTAACACTTCTGAAGCTGAAGTATCTCCGGCTTTAAGTCCTCTTTATGAACTCAGCAAACGCGCTATCGGAGATATTGTTACCCTCAAGCGTTTGGATGGGGATTGTATAATTCGCAAGTTAATTCTGGGGCCTTTTAAGAGTCAACTTAATCCTTATGGAGTGATGTCAGCGCCGCAAGTAGCCCGTGCAATTTTGTTTTTAGCAAAGCGAGACTTCCGCAATATTATTGTGTCGATCAATCCCCTGACATATATGCTGTTCCCGTTGAAGGAAGTTAGCACTTGGCTTTACTACCGAATCTTTAGTAAAAAGGTTCAAGAAGTGAGCTAATCTGCCCTTATCAACATAATTACTAATTCGTAATTTGTAATTTGTAATTAAACCTTAGACCTTGCTATGCAACGCTATCGCGAATACGCAAGGTCTTCGCAATTATGAATTACGAAGTTTAATCACCTTGGGGTTGAAAATATTATCTTTCTCTCCCTACCTCCTCCCCCCAATCTGATACCAAATCAAATAATGTTTGCAACACATCAATAGATTCTAGAGGGCACAGCACTGCCGTACCCCTAAAATCTGTAGCATTATTTTTTCAAATTGGTATGACAGGTGTAGGTATTGTTTAAATGTGCCTGAAATGAGGTTTTTGTGTTGGTTAAAAACTCAAATTTTAGTCTCTGATTTTCCGCCTAATAGCAAATCAAATAATGTTTGCGACAGATAAATCCTTTGTCAGGGCACGGCATCCACAATCTTTTGGCATATCAAATATCTTACTGGTGCCCATTGGTGTCAACTTAACGTGAAACCCGCTTGGTTGCAAGGTTTCGCCCTCACCCCCAGCCCCTCTCCCACAGCTATCCATTATAAACATCTTTCTTAACATTTCAAGGGTGTTAACTCTCGTCTCTAGAACCATGATTTTTGCGTTCTTAATTCTCAATAAAACCCCATTTTTAGCGAGAAGAATACACGCGAATTTGTCAAGCCTGCCTAAACTCTCATTCTCTAAGATGCTTATAGAACAAGGGTTTTAAGATTGTAAAGAAAGATGTGGGTAATGCATAGCTCCCACAGGGAGAAGGGAGCAAGAGATTTAGTTCCCCTTCTCCTGCGGGAGAAGGGGTTAGGGGATGAGGGCGCGAGGTATTTGTACAACGCCCGCCCTATATAGCTTTAAGCTTAAGTTGACACAGGTGACTGGTGCCGTGCCCCTACCCATCTGTCGCATTCTTTTTTCAAAATCGTATAAGAACGAAATTTGGTTAATTGAAACACATTGAGAACGCTGTTTGAAAGTGCCCATTCATGCCCACATCAAAAACCTACATCTGTCAGGAGTTCTCCCAGCCAAAAAAGCAATAGGATATTTTTTTAGCTGAAAGTCCCTTACGTTGCCTGGACAACAACAGAATCGCCTTCTATTTTAGCTGTGTAAGTTTTGAGAGGTTTATCTGCAGGGCCTTCTATGACTTTGCCATCAGTCCCAAATTCTGAGTCATGACAAGGACACACAAATTGTTTGGCGGTTTCCTTCCAGGCGACGGTGCAACCTTTATGAGTACAGGTAGGGTTAACAGCAATCAGATTTCCAGATTGAGATTTACCAACTACTAATACAGGCCCAACAGGTGATTCTTTCAAAAGCAGCTGACCAGTTTTATCTAATTCTGCAACAGTACCAACTTTTACCCCATTCCCAGTTGTGGGAGGCGTTGCAGTTGTAGATGTCGTTGTCGTTTCAGAACTACAAGCTGCGATCGCAATAGGTAAAGAACTCGCTAGCCAACCTAAACCCACCCAATTAATAAAATCACGACGTTTCATAAGTGCTGGAAGAATTACGTAAGTTTAATTAACACATATAGAGTAAATCATTTGGGGTTTGGTAATTGGTAATTGGTAATTGGTAATTGGTAATTGGTAATTGGTAATTGGTAATTGGTAATTGGTAATTGGTAATTGGTAATTGGTAATTGGTAATTGGTAATTGGTGTTTGTCTTTTATTCTCCCTCATCCCCAATCCCCAGTCCCCAGTCCCCAATCCCCATTACCCCTTATCCCCAGAGGGGGCCCCGAGTTCCCCAATCCCCTTAAAAGTTATATCCAAAACTAAAATAAAATCCATGATCTTGGGCATTATTACCGCGATCGCTTAAATCAACTAGGGGGAGTGCGTAGTCCAAGCGACCGGATAAGTGGGGAATGGGTTCCCAAATTAACCCTAAGCCTAAACCTGCTAAGAAGGTTTGATTAGTTAGTTTGTTGGGATTGTCTGATTTGTTCCAGACAGCACCTACATCGATAAATGGTGCTAATTGCATGGTGGGCTGCCCTGAGTTGTTATAGTCAACTACAATTCGGTCTTCTACAGATAACCGAAATCCATTGTCGCCAGAACGGGCATTTTGTCGATAACCCCGCAGAGATTGTCCACCGCCGATAATAAACTGTTGCGAGGGTAGCAAACTATCAGGGGTAAGTTGTAAGTCTAATTGGGCAATTAACAAGTTGTCTTTAGATAATCGCTGTACACGCTGTACTTGGGTAAGCCAACTGAAAAACTGCCCATCTGGGATGGGGTCGGGGTTGGTAGTACTATCTAAGATATTTAAGCCGATATTGAATTGCGATCGCAGTGCCCAGGCCCCTTGTAAATCGCGTTTGAGATAATCTTGCCCAAATTTCAATACTCTTGTCCGGCTGTTACCTTCAGCATCGGGGCCAATCCCAAAAGGTGTAGGTGTGTCGTTAAATAAGAATGTTTGACCATCTTGCCAAGCAAAGCCCAAAGATAAAGCAAATTCCTCACGGGGATTGCGAAGTAATGGTTGGCGGTAACTAATTTCGTATAAGTTGGTATCGCTGCTGATGCCAAAAACTGCAAACTCTGGGTCAGTAATTCTACTGCTACTTGGTGCAACCCGCAGTTGAATACTACCGTTCATGGGATTTACAGGCAGGCGATATCTAAAATCATAGGCATTGGAACCGCCTGTAGTTGAGCGATAGTAGGAAGCGGTAATTTCATCACCATTACCTGTGAGATTGCGGTTACTAATAAAGCCACCAAAACGCTCAGATCCGACACCAGGAGGTGAGTAATTATCTATACCAATAGAACCATAAAAAACAGGTGCCTCTTCAACACGTACTGTTAAAATACTTTGCCCTAATTCAGTTCCCTGTTTGAGATAAGCTTCTACGTTGCTAAATAGCGGATCGACTTTGAGTAAGCGCAGTTGGTCTTCTAACTTATCTTTGCTGAGAGGGGAAACAGTACCCAGTTGTAGCCGACTGCGAACATAGCTAGGATTGACTTTTTCAGTACCTAGCACTTCGATTTTTTCTACCCCGCCTTCAATTACCTGAATTTGTACAACGCCGTTAGCAACCGTCTGCTCGATGAGAATCGCCCTGGAGGTAATATATCCTCGGTTGAGATACATCTCAGAAATCTGATCTACAGCCCCTTGGAGTTCCGTTAAAGTCACAGAACGGCCTTCTAAGGGTTTGGTAATGGTAGCAATTTCTTCGGGACTGAAGACGGTGCTACCGATAACATCTATTTTGCGAACCGAAATATTTACAGCCGGATCTGCTGGTGTGGGTGTTGTGGATGGTGGGTTAGGTAGAGTCGGCTGCTGTTCATTTGGCGGTAAGGGTTGCGGCGCAGGCGGTGATTGGGGAAAGCGATCAATATTAGGATTGGGTTGAGGAGGTACTTGCACCGGGGCTGTTTGCGCGATCGCAGATAAACTCGTAAATAATGCCAAGCCAGCCAAGAAGACCGACAACCAAAACCGATGAAATATAAAATACATAAAAATAAATAAGTATGAATTTTAAAGGATAAAGGATGAAGTATAAATTACTGCTTACAAAATTGCTATAAGCTTGATGATTGCTAGTTAAATTTATATGTGTTTTAGTTGATGAGTCACATTTCAGACTTCATACTTGACACTTCAGCCTTTACCAAGGGTTACCAATGAGTGTAAAAGCAGACCAGTAATATGGATGCCGTAATTCTTGATTACCGAGTTCGGCAAGGATGGGTGGTAGAGTCACACTCACATTAGAAGTTTTGAGTTTCCCTCCTTCCAAGCGGACTTGACCTTTAATCATGGCGATTTGCGCTTGGCGGAGTGCTTCGGCTTTGATGGGGGCTTTTTTTAATTTTTCGTAGAATTCACTCATTAATCCCAAAGTCCCTTCATCGGACACGTACCACAAACTCGCTAGTGCTGTTCTCACACCAGCTTGTACTGCAAAACCTGCAAAGCCTAACTCGGCCTCTTTATCGCCGATCGCAGTGCGACAGGAACTTAAAACTACTAGCTGCACTGGGGGATTGTTCCAGCCAAGTTTTCGCAGCTGATCCATTTTCAATTGGCTATCCCACATCTGAATGTAAGAATTGCCGCGATCGCCTGGTTCAAATTCTGCGTGAGTAGCTAGGTGAATAATGCCGAAAGGTTTTTGCTGACGTTGCTTTTGCAGATTTGCCAAAGTAAAGCTTTCGTTTAAGAAGAAATTACCTTGCCATAACCGGGAAGTAATAGTTACCAATTCTGTGGGAACTGCTGGTAAAGGATTTTGGTTGCGGAATTCCGATGCACCCATACCTAAAACTTCTGCCTTTTTAATGTCCACAAATTTGGTATCAGTCAGGCTGAGACTAGGCATTAAACCGACGCTATAGCTTTCTACCAAATACTTTTGTCCATCATAAAGAGCCGCAACAGGAAGCGATCGCAATCCCGCATCCATAATGAATGCAATATTATTAACCTTGCGCGCTTGCAGTTCAGGTTCTAAGGGTGTAATCAGCCATTGATACAATTTTTTAGCTGGATCTTTATAGCTGTTATTCCTTGCACTCTTGGTAATATCCTTAATAAAAGTTTGGGCTGTACCTATAACTTGCGATCGCGTCACAGGTAATACCTTACGAATTGGTAAACCTTGAGCAGTCACTATTAGCAATTCCAAGCGATCGTTTGGGGATGGTTGAATTTTTGCTTTGTTCTGCTTGAGTGTAATCGCAGGTGAAACGCTGGTAGGGATGAAATTGACATAAATTAGTGCAGGTTGAATACCTGTGGCATCACTAATTTGTTGCAGAATATTACGGGCTGTGTTGGGGGCTTCAAGATTAGGTTTAGCTTCTTCTCCCAAGTATTCTTTATACTCAGTAGTGTATTCTTGCTCAATATTTGCCACAGCAGTATCAAGTACAACCTCTGGTGTGGAATTGATAGTTACTGGTATTTGTGTAGAGGGCGGTTTCTTCAGAACTTCTGGATTGGGCGTATCAATTGGAACTTCAGAAGCAGCATTATTAGTCAAACTGAAGTTGGCTGGTGTCAGTGCGCCACTGTTAGCTGTAACTGTGTAACTACCTGCAACTGTATTGGCTGTAACTGGGATACTCACATTACCACTGCTATTAGTCGTGAGGCTGCTATTACCTGTGAAATTTGCTGTTGCGCGTGTTGTGGGTGCGTTGAAGGTAACTGTGGCGTTTGCGATCGCATTTCCATATTGGTCTTGAACTCTGGCTTGTAGCGGATTAGTAAATGCAGTGTTGACGATAGTATTTTGCGGTGTCCCACCTGTAGCGATAATCGCTGCTGCTACATCAGGATTATTAATTAAACTGAAACTGGCTGGTGTGAGTGAACCACTATTAGCAGTGATGTTGTAACTACCTGCAACAGTGTTAGCTGTGACTGGAATGCTGACATTACCACTGCTATCAGTGGTTAGGGTTGTATTTCCTGTGAAACCAGCAGTTGCACCTGATGTCGGTGCGTTGAAGGTAACTGTGGCATTTGCGATCGCATTTCCATATTGGTCTTGTACTTTTGCTTGTAACGGGTTGGTAAATGCAGTATTCACAACCGTAGTTTGCGGTGTCCCACCTGTGGCGATAATCGCTGCTGCAATATCTGGGTTATTAATTAAACTGAAACTGGCTGGTGTGAGTGCGCCACTATTAGCAGTGATGTTGTAACTACCGGCAACGGTATTAGCTGTAACTGGAATACTCACATTACCAGCGCTATCTGTAGTCAGGCTGGTATTACCTGTAAAACTAGCAGTTGCGCCGCCTGTAGGTGCATTGAAGGTGACAGTGGCGTTTGCGATCGCATTTCCATATTGGTCTTGTACTTTTGCTTGTAACGGGTTGGTGAATGCAGTGTTCACAACCGTAGTTTGCGGTGTGCCACCTGTAGCGATAATGGCAGATGCAACATCTGGGTTATTGGTCAAACTAAAGTTTGCTGGTGTGAGTGCGCCACTATTGGCTGTAACTGCGTAGCCACCTGCAACAGTGTTGGCTGTGACTGGGATACTGACATTACCAGCGCTGTCAGTGGTTAGGGTTGTATTTCCTGTGAAACCAGCAGTTGCACCTGATGTCGGTGCGTTGAAGGTAACTGTGGCATTTGCGATCGCATTTCCATATTGGTCTTGTACTTTTGCTTGTAACGGGTTGGTAAATGCAGTATTCACAACCGTAGTTTGCGGTGTCCCACCTGTGGCGATAATCGCTGCTGCAATATCTGGGTTATTAATTAAACTGAAACTGGCTGGTGTGAGTGCGCCACTATTAGCAGTGATGTTGTAACTACCGGCAACGGTATTAGCTGTAACTGGAATACTCACATTACCAGCGCTATCTGTAGTCAGGCTGGTATTACCTGTAAAACTAGCAGTTGCGCCGCCTGTAGGTGCATTGAAGGTGACAGTGGCGTTTGCGATCGCATTCCCGTATTGGTCTTGTACTTTTGCTTGTAACGGGTTTGTAAATGCAGTATTAACAACTGTAGTTTGCGGTGTGCCACCTGTGGCGATAATGGCAGATGCTACATCTGGGTTATTAATTAAACTGAAACTGGCTGGTGTGAGTGAACCACTATTAGCGGTGATGTTGTAACTACCTGCAACAGTGTTAGCTGTGACTGGAATGCTGACATTACCACTGCTATCAGTGGTTAGGGTTGTATTACCTGTGAAACTCGCTGTTGCGCCTGTTGCAGGGGCTGTAAAATTAACTGTAATTCCTGGAATAGGTTGATTAAAACCATTTTCTGTAACCCTTGCCTGCAAAGAGGTTGAAAAGGGATTGTTTGCGATCGCACTTTGTCCAGATCCAGCAGTAGCGGTGAGAGTATAACCGACCAATTCAAATGCACCGACATCTGGTGTTGTGTCTTGAGGTCGGCTAAAACCACGTTGATCGGTGGTGATGTTAGTATCAGAAATTCCCGCATTGATTGCAGGACTACCTGGTAGCAGGGCGAATGTCTGCGTAGAACCTCCATAGTTTCCCAAAACAGAGAGTAGAGGATTAATTGGGATAGCGGCTGTACCCACCTGATTACCGTTTACGCCATTGCTGATACCTGTTGTACCAGTGCCGTCACCAATGAGGTTGTTGCTACTACTCCCAAGCAGAACCCCAGAAACATCAGGATTTTGGGAACTCGTGTTACCTGCAACAATAGTGTTCTTCAGCGCTGTCGGCGAACGAGATTCGATCAAGATACCACCACCGTCGGTTGCCGAATTACCGCTGAAGGTACTGTTATTGACATTTAGTGTGTCAAGGGAGTTGTAAATACCGCCACCATTGCCGTTAATCGCTGAATTGCTAGCAAAGGTGCTGTTGTTGACATTCAACGAGACACCTACGTTGTTGTAAATACCTCCACCATCGGTTGCTGAATTAGCATCGAAGGTGCTGTTGTTGACAGTTAGCACATTTATAAAGACACCCTCGTTGTAAATGCCGCCACCGCGGCCGTTACTAGCTAAATTACTGCTGAAGGTACTGTTATTGACATTTCCTGTAGTATCGTAGTTGTAAATGCCGCCACCATTGCCGCTAGTCGCCGAATTGCTAATGAAGTTGCTGTTGTTGAAATCCAACCTGCCTCCATTAATGCCATTGTTGTAAATACCTCCACCATCAATTGCTGAATTAGCATTGAAGGTGCTGTTGCTGACATTCAACCCGCTTTGATTGTCACTGATGTTGTAAATACCGCCACCGCCGCCGTCACTAGCTAAATTACCGCTAAAGGTACTGTTATTGACATTCAGTTTGCTATATAAGCTGTAAATGCCGCCACCATTGCCGTCGGTTGCCAAATTGCTATTGAAGGTGCTGTTGTTGACATTCAGTGTGCCATATTCGCTGTATATAGCGCCGCCATTGCCACCACCTTCTACATCAAATGCAGTCGAATTACCAGTAAAGGTAACATTGTTCAGATTCAGCGTGCCAGAACTAGAACTGAAATAAGCAATACCACCACCATCAAAGCCAAAACCTCTGCCGCTAATAATTGCCAAGTTATTGATGGTAACTGTCCCTTGACTGAAAATGCTAAATATTTGGTTAATATTATTACCATCAAGTATGGTGTTACTTGCCCCAGCACCATTTATTGTCAACGTTTTTTCAAAAATGTTGACTGTGTTACCTGTGTAAGTGCCTGCACCTAAGTTAATGATGCTATTTCCTGCTACTGTACCAATTGCGTCAATTGCATTTTGAATTGAATCAGTTGATGCATTCGTCTCCGGGTTCACCTGATTGAGATTAAACGTCAAGTTGCCCGTACTAGATAAATTGATGTTTATTAAATAATTGGGATTTAAAAATTGCCTACTCGTCAGCGTTAGAGATGCAGTCCCACCGCCTGTCTGATTAATCCCATCCGTTAGCGTAATATCACCATTACCCCCTGTACCACTGGCAGTTGTGATGGTAACATTTGTACCACCATCTAAGGCACTTTCGATAGTTGCAGGATTAATATCACTATTATTGGCTGGATCAAACAGTCCCCCTGTTAGTGTTCCACTACCACCAGTAACGATATTGATATCGGTTGGATCTAGTAACCAAGTACCTGGTTGTCCTTTAGCAGCGCTAGCATCGACTTTGCTATCAGTAACATTTAGGGAAAGTTTCCCTGAGGTTTCGACTAAGCCGCCATTACCCGCGATCGCACCTCCTCTGGCTGTAATATTGCCAAAGAAGCGGGTAGTATCATCTGCCCAGACAATTACTTTACCGCCGTTACCATTGCCCAAAGCATCAGCTGCGATCGCAGAATCACTACTAATATATGTCTGTCTAGCATTGGGGACAGTTCCTTTACCTTGGTAATCCCCACCTATTAAGACAGTACCGCCATTACTACCAGAAGCATTGATATTGGCATTTAATAGGGCAATGCGATCGCCTAAAATATTAATCTGCGGTATATTATTAGACTCTTGGGAATTACTAACAGATATTTTTCCGCTCACAACAGTTGTACCAACATCTGTAGGAATTGCTGTATTTGTACTAATCAGCTTCACTACACCATTTTCTACAGTTACACCTGTGACTTGTTTGACGTTTCCCCCAGTTAATAGTGATGGTAGCGATCGCGGTGAAAATGGTTGTGGGTTAATTTGGGTTTTTGTCTCTACAGGTAAATCCAAACTCAATAAACTATTGCTGGGAGTTACCCGCACAACTTTCTCGGCGGGGACTGCCATAATTGTGACGTTACCATCAGGTGCAGTAATTGTCCCCGTATTTAGCACCATCCCACCCAGTAACATTAAGCTTTGTGCTTCACCCACAGCCAAATTCCCAGCGTTGAAGATACTTCCTCCCTGGCTTGTGGTGAAGGCAAATCCTGTAGGATTGCCAATTAAATTAGCGTAATTATTGGTACCAATCGCATTAAACCATTGGTTATTACCAAACCCAATCCCATTTGCAGTTGTGGCTGTAAACGCAGCCGGAACATTTAAACTCGCACTAGAACCAAATATAATCCCCGCAGGGTTCATTAAATATAAGTTGGAATTGCCACCTGTAACTTGAATTAATCCGTTAATTAATGAAGCATTGTTACCTGTGACACGCCCTAAAATATTTTGAATTGATGGTTGCGAAAGAAAGTTAGCCGTTTGATTTGCATCTAGCCCAAATTGAGAGAAACTGTGAAATAGATTAGTGCGATTGCTACTTAAACTACCACCGCTAATATCAATCTTGTTGCCTTCAGTCGTAATCACAGTTCCAGTCCCATCATTAGCTGGAGTGATTGATTGGGCTTTGACAAGTGGAGAAAATAGCCCAAAAATCATTGCTAAAGTTGCTAGCGGACTCATGAACCTAGCAAATATAGATTTGATTCTGATTACAACAAAAATTATGGGCATCCTCATCATTCAATTTTCCTGAAATAGCAAATATTAGAAAAAGTAGTATGTAAAAAAAATAGCCTTTCAACGCACGCAATCCAGTCAAATATAAGGAAATATATTGACAAATAGGTAATTTAAAATTTTCAGATTCTCAGTATATGCTGCTTTTTCTGTTACAGCCACTATGAATCAATTCAAAATTCAAAATTCAAAATTCAAAATTAAATACAGCCACCCACAAGGGGGTGGGGTTTCTACCTACCTTGAGAAATAAGCATTTTTTCACCCACCAGGGGCGAGGTTTTGAACCTAGCTTTTTCCTATAAATAATATGTAATAATACTTAATTTAAATTATTATTACTATCTGCATATTTAAATCAATAAATATCTCAAGAATCGAATAGTACTGACTTAAGCAAACGCTGCTTCCCATATCCCCGACTTTTTCAAAAAGTCGGGGATATAAATCTCGCGAATCAGAATTGCTTATACTTGTTCTTCAACTTTGCAATACTGTTAACAAACATTTCAACATTAAATAAGCAGAAGTTGCGCCCGGATCTTGATGTCCAATACTTCGTTCTCCTAAATAGCTAGCTCGTCCCTTTTTCGCTAACATCGGTATTGTCACCTGCAAAGCCTGTTCTGCTGCTGCTACTGCTTGCTGCAATGCTGTTACAGTGTCGCCACCTTCACCTACAGCTTGTGCAAAAGCCGTCACTGCGGGAGATAGAACGTCTACCATTGTCTTGTCTCCCAGTTGAGCTTTACCACGCTGAAGCACGCCGTTTAAACCAGCCTGAAGTAATACCAACAAATCCTGTTCATTCAGTTCTTGCTTATGAGCTACATCTGTACTAGCACGTAAAAACCAAGTTCCATAAAGCGGGCCACTTGCACCCCCAACACTAGAAATTAAGGTCATGCTGACTGCTTTTAAAATGCTACCAATATCTTTATCGGCGACAGTTGGTAATTGACTAACTACCTTTTGAAAACCGCGATCCATATTAATACCGTGGTCAGCATCACCAATCGCGGCATCTAATTCGGTTAAATATGCTTTATTTTGAGCTATTTCCCTGGCGAATGCCTGCAACCATTGCAAAATCTGCTCTTTGCTTACCATCTGTAACCTTTGAAACCTAGATTTGCTAATATTTGGCCAAGCTAGCGTAGTATTCTATCCGAATTTTTACGGCTAAGTGTGTTTGGCAGATGTAACAGTAAGAAGTACTGAAGCTCATCCTACATATAAAAGGAGTGGATTTCGTGGGTTTATGGCATGAGAAAAAATACTTATGCCTAATAAATACTCTAAGTCTTTGGGTGTGGTTGATAACACCTTGGAATTAGTGTTTTTTCTACTGACTTTCTGTAAATTAGCCAAGGGAATATAGGTTTATGATTCGTCCTCGGTCATTAGTCTTAAAACTACTTCCTTTATTATTTTTAATTGCTTTCTTCACTACTACTTGCGTTGACTATAGCAAAAATAGTGAAAATCAGATTGCTGCCTTTGGTGCTGCGATCGCCAAGCCAAAAGAGAATATTATCTATCCAGAAAATGCTGGTGTCATCAATGTTACTTCTCCTGAATATGGAGCGATACCTAATGATAGTCAGGATGATACAGAGGCTATCCAAAAAGCATTGAGTAAGTTTCCCAGTGGTGGGAAAACTATCTATTTACCCAATGGCGTATATAACATCTCCGATTCCTTACATTGGCCTACAGGTGAGCGTTTTCGCTCTGATTACAAGCGAATTGTGCTACAAGGACAAAGTAAAGAAGGAGTAATTATTCAACTCCAAGATGCTGCTGCTAAATTTCAAAACCCTAAACAGCCTCGACCAGTTATTTCTACAGGTTTTGACCCAGACTTAAAGTCTAATTCTGAAAATTTTAAAGCTAGTTTGGTAGCTCAACGCTTTGGGAATTCGGTCAGAAACCTGACTATTAATACAGGGAAAAATAATCCAGGTGCAGAAGGATTAAATTTTGCTGCCAATAATCAAGGAGCAGTACGTAGCGTTAAAATCATCTCTGGTGATGGTCAAGGGACAACAGGTTTAGCACTGACTCATGGTGAAGTCGGCCCCTTACTAGTTGAAGATGTAGAAATTGTAGGATTCTATAGTGGAATACGTACAAATAACGGTATTAACGGTATTACCTTGCAGAATATTACAGTTCGCAATCAAAGAAGCGCTGGTATATTCAATGGTGGTCAACCAATGAGTCTGGAAGGGTTCACTAGTTTTAATGCAGTCCCAGCAATTATTAACGGTAAAAATCCGAATGAAGGTAACGATCCAGGAAGTACATTAACACTAGTAAATGCCAAGCTAATCGGTCGAGGTAAAGCCAAAACCATATCTGCAATTACTTCTGCTGGATTTATCTATGCCAGAAATGTCGTATCCTCTGGCTACAAAGATATTCTTGCCAGTAATGCCAAAAATGCCAACAAAACTATTAAAAAAAGTGTCATTGACGAGTTTACTTCTCACCCCATCCTGGCTGAATTTCCTTCACCCTCAAAATCTTTAAGACTACCAATTAAGCAATTTCCTAAACTAGCGTGGAATAACCCCAAAACATGGGTAAGTGTAGAGAAGTTTGGCGCAAAACCTAATGATAAAAAAGATGATACAGATGCTTTTCAAGCAGCTATAGATTCTGGCGCAACTACAGTATTAGTTCCCCAAACTGGAACTTTTACAATCAATGGTACTGTTCGACTTAGAGGTAAAGTTCAAAGATTTATAGGAACTGAGGGTTGGATTGAAGGCAATGGAGAGATAGTTACAGAAAACGGCACTCAACCCATCTTAATTATTGAAAACTTCTTTGTGGGATTTGGCTCAAAGTTGAAATGGAAGACAGTTGCTAATCGGACGATTGTTTATCGTAGTATTACTCACTTGAATTTAGAAAGTACAGGCTCTGGCGACCTTTTCATTGATGATGCTGTCATGGATAAATTGAGATTCAATAATTCTGCTCAACATATTTGGGCACGCCAGTTGAATCCAGAAGGCGCTTCCGACACTAATATAGTCAATAGTGGTGCTAAACTTTGGATTTTAGGATTTAAAACCGAGCAAGGTAAAACTAAAATTGCAACTATTAAAGGCGGTGCAACCGAACTTTTAGGTGGGTTGGTTTACGCTGCTGGTAAACAAGATCCAAAAGATCCACTATTCCGCGTTGTTAACGCTTCTGCCAGTTTTGTTGGCATTGCTGAAGCATCTTTTGATGGAGATAGCTATCAAATATGGGTTGAAGAAACACGAGGAAATACTACCAAAACCCTCGTTAGATCCAAGATTCCAGGTAGATATACAGCTAACGGAATAGTGATGTTAATGTATTCGGGTTTTGACAAGCCACCAAAATAATTATCAGCGTAGGGAGACTGGGAAAAGCAAGGGAGCAGGGTGCAGGGAGTAGGGGGAGAAATAATTAATGACAAACCCCAATTACCAATTACCAATTACCAATTACCAATTACCAATTACCAATTACCCATTACCCATTACCCATTACCCATTACCCATTACCCATTACCCATTACCAAACCCTAAACTCCCCAACGTAGGCTTGGAGTTTTGACTGGTGCATCCCAGAGGCGAATCATTTCATCATCTAGCTTTAATAAGGTAATTGAGCATCCTTGCATTTCTAAAGATGTAATATAAGGCCCAATTAAATTGCGTACAATTTGCAATCCTTGCTGTTCGCAGATTTGAGCTAGTTGGCGATAGACAAGATAAAGTTCTGAAAGGGGAGTACCACCCATACTATTCACAAAAGCGAGTACGCGATCGCCTTTTTGCAATGGTGGATCTATCAGTTCTACATCTACCCATTCCCCTTGTTCGCCATTCCACTCTCTAACTGTTCGGCTATAGCCTGTATCGTCAATGATTGCTCGCGCTAACCTTTCAGTAATTTCATCTACAGATTTTACAGCGATGCGTTCTCTACCTGGTTCGCCGTGAATCCCAATGCCTATTTCTAATTCGCGATCGCTTAATGTAAATGTGGGTGTACCTTTGGCTGGTACTGTACAGGAAGTCAAAGCAATTCCCATACTCCGCCCATGCAAATTTACCCGACGACATAAATCTGCTATTTGCTGCAAATCATATCCGGCTTCAGCAGCCGCACCACAAATTTTTTCCGCCAGTACTGTTGTACCCACACCCCGCCTGCCCTGAGTATAAAGGCTGTCTTTGACTGCGACATCATCATCAATCAAAATATTCAGCACTCGGATATCCTCACTTTGGGCTAATTCCGTTGCCATTTCAAAGTTCATCACATCGCCACTGTAGTTTTTGACGATATAAAGGATACCTGCACCACTATTCACTTTCTGGGCTGCGGCTAACATTTGATCGGGGGTAGGTGAAGTAAAAACCTCTCCCGGACAAGCAGCATCAAGCATTCCCCTACCTACAAAGCCTGCGTGCATTGGCTCATGTCCACTGCCACCACCAGATATAATTGCTACTTTACCCTGTGCAGGCGCATCGGCTCGATAGACAAAGGTAGGTTCATAGCTCACCTGAATTAAATCAGCATGAGCCGTAGCCATACCTTCTAAGCTTTCCCGCACAAAGTCTTCTGGCTTGTTAATCAGCTTTTTCATGATCCATGCCTGCCTGAGAATTTGTTACATCCCAGGATTTATTTTACAGTTCCGTCAGGCGATCGCTTAGTTGCTGTTCTAATTGTGTAATGCGGGCTTGTAAGGGAGCAATCATCGCTTCGACTTCGTCCACCGAATAGCGGATAGGAATATGTTGGGGACAGTTTTCGCTAATTGCTTCTACATGAAACAGAATCGCTCTTTCTACTTCTGCTGGATATCCTGGCATTCGTAGCTGTTCAATTAAAGCTGGATCATCTTCAACATATTTGCTTCTTCCCCAGATTTTGATGCGTTTGCGGTGGCGATAATCCATTAAGAAGATGAAAGCTTTATCATTACCCGACAGGTTACCCACCGTAAGATACTGTACATTGCCAGTGAAGTCGGCAAAGCCTAGAGTTTTCTCATCCAACACCTTCAAAAAACCAGCAGGGCCGCCACGAAACTGAATATATGGATAACCGTTGGAACTGACTGTTCCTAAATAAAACCCATCGAGTTGAGTAATAAATTCCTCAATTTTTGGGGTAATGACATCATTAGCAGAACCATTGGCAATATAGCGTTCATAGGTCTGCCTCGACCCCCGTTGTTCTTGCGCCGCTAGCACTTCCGGTGTAAAAGCAATTTCTCCAAATTTGCGTGGCATAATACACTCCTAAACCGTAACAGGTTCTTCAATGCCAATCATTCCCAAGAAACCAGGAAGATGTTTGATGCGATCAATCCAGGTAAGAATGTTTGGGTAATTTTCTAAGCTAATCTTGCCATCAGGCGCAAGTGCAACATAAGGAAAGACTGCAACATCAGCGATTGTCGGATGTCCTAATTCCAACCATTCCCGATTCGCTAAATGATTGTTGAGTTGCGTCAAGATGAACTCTGATTTTTGATTTGCTCGTTCTATGTTGATGTTCGTGGTTTTGAATAAATGATACAAACGCGCTGATTCAGGGCCTTGGCGAATTTCTCCTGCAGTGGTTGATAACCAGCGCATCACCTGAGCTAGGGATAAAGCTTCTAGGGGTAACCATCGATCGCCGCCATACTGCCGCGCCAAGTATACAAGAATGGCTTGAGCATCTGCCAACACTGTATTGCCATCGACTAGCAAAGGCACCTGTCCAAAGGAATTTAGTTCTAAAAATTCCGGCTGTTTATGTGCTCCTGCCATCAAATCAACTTTAATCCACTCGTAATCTAAGCCCAGCAAAGACAGCATTAATTTTGCTTTGTAACTGTTGCCAGATAGTTCGTGACCATAAAGCTTAATCATGAGTTAGTCCAAATCTTTTTGTACCGTTCGTTCGGTCTAAAATTACTGTACCGTTCGTTCGGTATAATGTCAACAGATAATTGTTCACCCTATAAAAATGCCTAAAGAGACTTATATTCCCTGTCTGTTGCAGCTATTTCGGCAGTATGGTTATGATGGCGCAACCCTAGCCAAGATTTCGGAAGCGACTGGACTAGGAAAAGCTAGCCTTTACCACCACTTCCCCGGCGGTAAAGATGAGATGGTGGAGGCGGTACTAGATTATCTAGAACGATGGTTAGTAGAAAATATCTTGCCATCTCTTCAGAGTGAAGGGGATGCTGTGACAAAATTGCAGAGGATGTGCGATCGCCTCAACGAACTTTATGAGGGTGGAAAGCAACCATGTCTATTCGCCATCTTGTTGCTAGGTTCAGCAAGAGATGTCTTTCACCGCAAGGTACAAGAATTATTTCAGGGTTGGATTGATGCGATCGCCAGTGTGTTAATTGAAGCGGGTATGGATAAAGAACTAGCCAAACAGCGAGCTGAAGATGCTGCGATCGCTATTCAAGGTTCGCTAATTCTATCCCAGGGCCTAGAAAATTCGGCTCCCTTTCAGCGTGTAATTCAGCAACTACCAAAAGAACTCTGTAGGGTTGTACCAATTTAATTAGGGAAGCACAATTAAAGTAAACGTTTGTCAGGGGAAGGGGGAAAGGGTAAAAGGGGGAAACTTTTACTCTTTCCCCTTCTGATATTCAGATTTTCAAGCTAGTCATAATGAACAAAAATTCACCACTATGTATGAAAGCTGAAATGGGATTTTTCCCCCGCCCTCTTGTACAGACGCGATTAATCGAGTCTCCCCAACTCAGCACTCTCAAAGTAGACGCAGTCAAGAAATTAAAGATTATTAACTATTCGCTGTTGATATTCCTGTTCTGTAATCATGTCCTGAGTACTTTCTAAGCGGTCAACAAAGACAATTCCTTCGAGGTGATCGTATTCATGTTGAAAAATTCGCGCCACAAAATCAGTGAGTTCTTGTTGTTGCAATTCACCATAGCGGTCGGTATATTCTACTTGAAGTGTTTGATATCTGGGAACGAAACCTCTAATACCAGGAACGCTTAAACAACCTTCCCAACCTTTAACTACTTCTGTAGAATGAGCAATAATTCTCGGATTGATCATCGCTGTAGGTGCCATCTCTGGAGCGTTGGGATATCTAGGGTTAGGGCGAGAAGCCACAATAAATAAACGATATGATTCTGCAATTTGCGGTGCGGCAATTCCCACACCGTTAGATTGGGCAACTGTTACCAGTAAATTTTCAATTAGGTTCTGTACAACCTCATCCTGAATATTATCAATTGAGCTAGCTGTTTGGCGTAGTATGGGGTTACCTAATTGAATAATTGGCATTAATTCAGCCATCGAATAAACTCCTTAATAAATAATCAATTATTTAAATATCAAATATATTTGATTGAAAAATTTGATATTTATCTCTACTATTTAAGCAAATATAATTGATAAAATACATATTATTGCAAGTTTATTGACTCATTATAGCAATCAAATTTGATTAATAAACACACATATTAAAGTGGGGATTACCAAGCCTTTAGCATTCTGATTTTATGTGTAAAAGCTAAAGCAAATTTGTATATTCTTGTTGCCTGTCACCCTTGCTTTCCCTAATTTCCTTGCTCGCTACAGCGAGTGATTATTTTTTATTTGAAAGTTCCTTAGCGAGTATTACCCACCCTATAATACTTAGTTCGTATAGCCTGACAAAGTATTTGGTATGGGCAAGCATATTAGGCGTGATTAGTAATTTAATTTGGCACTTTGAGATAAAATCAACTGTCGCGGCGGATGGGTAAAGGCGCAGGTTTGACTGCTACTTGAGTAACTTGCCCATCGCGTTCTACTTGCATTTGTAAAGGATTACCGATTTTGCTATTTTCTACGAGCTTTTGCACGTCTTCTATTTTATTGACAGGCTGATTATCAATACTCCGAATCACATCACCAGTTTTTAACCCAGCAACAGCAGCAGGAGAACGAGGGACTATATTAATTAATAAAACGCCTTTATCAGCTGTGAGATTAATGCGATCGCCTAATTCATTATTAATTCTGTCGCGAATTTCTGGTGTTAGCGTCACCATTTGCACACCCAAATAAGGATGCTCGACTTTACCATTAGTAATTAACTCTTGGGAAATCCTTTGTGCAGTGTTTACAGGAATGGCAAATCCTAAACCTTGAGCACCACGAATAATTGCTGTGTTCATCCCGATCACTTGACCACGTACATTCAGCAACGGGCCGCCAGAGTTACCAGGGTTAATTGCTGCATCGGTTTGAATATAATCAACACGCTTATCGCTAGCACCAATATCACTGCTAGAGCGACCTGTAGCACTAATAATTCCAGATGTGACTGTATTATTTAATCCTAAAGGATTACCAATAGCAATTACAGCCTCTCCGGGTTGCAAAGCATCAGAGTTACCTAAAGCTAGAGTTGGCAGGTTGTTCGCCTCAATTTTGATCACAGCTACATCAGTTACCGGATCTTCTCCCAGTACTTTACCGTTAAAATTTCGCCCATCCTTAAGAATGACAGTTACACTATCAGCACCGTCTACTACGTGAGAATTGGTCAAAATTTGCCCAGAAGAACTAATAATAAATCCGGAACCACTACCACGTTCTATCCTTTGTCGAGGCTGAGATGGTATCTCGCCAAAAAACCGCCGAAAAAATGGATCGTCAAATTCATCTGGTGTCTGAGAGGTGACGGTTCGAGAAGAATCAATCCGAACTACAGCCGAGCCTACTTTTTGTACTACTCCCACCACAAAGTTAGGATCGTTAGAAGATGAAAAAATTGCTGGTGGCGCAATTGTGGGATCAGGGTTAGTTGTATTTTGAGGTGCTACTTGTGACTGAGCATCACCTGCTTGTTTTTCCAAGGTCTTGCTAGGTAGAAGAGAGCAACCTCCCAGAAATACCACTAAACTGACTTTTAAGAGCATTGACATCATAATATTTCTTTCCTGCTTTTGGGGTAAACCTTTGGTATCAATAATTTGGGCTGCACAGCAACTTTTGTTGTTCTTCATGTGTCTTTGCTTCTCCGTGTTAGTCAGTGGGTGGTAGGATCTTGCCTACTGGGTATGCCCCAAAATGATTACAACTTAAAAGCTGGTTCCAGGTCTAGAGCATCTGAATGCTAAATTGGTGCTGGCTTGTAAGTCGTTGTGCAAAATGAAATTCATGGAGAGAGGGAACAAGGAACAGGGAGCAGTCAACAGGGAACAACAAACAATGTGTGTAATTAATTCTGTTTAGATACTTATCTTATATTGTGACGATTAGCAGCCAAGGTGGTAGATCATGGAAATTCCTCTAGACAATTTGTGGAGTCAGGTATTAGAGCGCTTACAGCTTGAATTATCCCGTCCTACCTTTGAAACTTGGATTAAAACTGCTAGTGCGGAGCGATTAGAAAATAATTGTTTAGTAGTTTGCACTCCTAATCCTTTTGCACGTAATTGGCTACAGAAATATTACATAAATACCATCGCTCATGTCGTACAAGATATTCTCGGATATCCTGTAGAAATTTACATTACCGTTGCTCAAAGTAATGAAATGTCTCCTTTGCAGGAACGCGAAGCACCTTGGGAATTACCACCCCCATCTAATATTCCCGAAAGTATTCCCAAACCTCAGCAAAAAACCCATGAATTAAATACTAAGTATGTCTTTTCACGCTTTGTAGTTGGTGCTAACAATCGCATGGCTCATGCGGCATCATTGGCAGTTGCAGAATCTCCGGGGAGGGAGTTTAATCCTTTATTTTTATGTGGTGGCGTTGGTTTAGGTAAAACCCACCTCATGCAAGCTATTGGCCATTATCGCTGGGAAATTTGTTCTGATTCTAAAATATTTTATGTCTCAACTGAGCAGTTTACTAATGATTTAATTACAGCCATCCGTAAGGATAGTATGCAAAGTTTTCGAGAGCATTATCGGGCGGCTGATATTTTATTAGTGGATGATATTCAGTTTCTCGAAGGCAAAGAGTACACTCAAGAAGAATTTTTTCATACTTTTAATACTTTACATGAGGCGGGGAAGCAAGTTGTCATCGCCTCAGATCGCCCTCCTAACCAAATTCCTCGTCTTCAGGAAAGACTTTGTTCTCGGTTTTCTATGGGTTTGATTGCTGACATCCAACCACCAAATTTAGAAACCAGGATGGCAATTCTGCAAAAAAAGGCTGAGTACGAAAATATTCGGCTGTCTACAGATGTAATTGAGTATATTGCTTCTAATTACACTTCCAATATTCGCGAATTAGAAGGAGCGTTAATTCGGGCGCTGGCATATATCTCGATTTGGGGTTTACCCATGACAGTAGAGAGTATTGCCCCTGTTTTAGAAACTCCTAGCGAAAAAGTAGCCGCTACCCCAGAGGTAATTTTAAAGGTGGTGGCTGAGAATTTTGATATTGCAGTGGAAGACTTAAAAAGCAACTCCCGGCGCAGAGAAATTAGCTGGGCACGTCAAATAGGTATGTATCTAATGCGGCAACATACAGATCTGAGTTTGCCGAGAATTGGTGAAGAATTTGGTGGGAAAGATCATACAACGGTGATTTACAGTTGTGATAAAATCACCCAGTTGCGAGAAAGCGATCGCACTTTAGCAAATACCCTCCGTCAACTAAGCGATCGCATTAATATGAATAGCCGCTCTTAAAATTTAACAAGCAAGTTTACTGGCAGTTTTCCACAGGCATGACTATCTATATTTGACTTTGACAATCGAGTAATTCATCCAAAATATTAAGTTAAGTATAAAAACATATTAAATTTTTATTAGATTGTGGAAAAAAACTTATCATTTAGGGAAAATTTAGGTAAAAACTTGATATTTTGAAGTTAAAACTTTAATTAAGTATATATACCTTGTGGAAAAGTTGAGGGGTTTTTCCACAAGTTTTCCACAGGTGGTAAGTGATGAAATTCCCTTAAATATACATTAGGAAGAAGTTATCCACAATTTCCACAGCTAATGTCTTGAAAGCAAGGAAGAGGAAAAAACAAAGATATATTTTCATACAATTGCTGTAGAGAATGTCAGTATGTTTTACTGAACAATCGGGAGCAGGTAATACTTGGAAACTATTTTTATATTCATAAACCCGCTAATCAATAATTACGTTATAAGCAAAAACTTACTACGTAGATGAAAATTTGATTCGTCACCAAAAAATTTAGCAAACTACGGATATCAATACTTGTCGGTTAAGGGGAAAAAGGCAGGAAAAACCTTTAACCCTTACCCTTTCTCCTTTTCCCCAAACCAAATTCCGAGTTGAAAATCCTTAACAGAGCAGTATTGCTACTGAAACAGCGATCGCCTAGATTATTTTGTCGTGATAGTTTAAAAACACACCTTAAGAACTTGCAATCTTTGCAAATTCCCCCTGCCCTCTGCCGTCTTCATCATCAGTCTCTAACCTAACAAGTGTTAGTTGCGCTTGGGGGTAGGCTGTTTGCTAAATTAAATACAGCACTAAGGCTTTCCTAGTGCATAAATTCGCGCCAGTGAGTTATTAGCTAATAACTGTTGTTGAACATCAAGCAAAATCACATCTACTATCCGCATCTAAACCAGATTCTCCCGACATCCTTATGTTGGCGGGGAATAACCTTGTAATGTTATAACGTCATCAGTTCTAGATGCAAAATGGGGAACACTGAATTTAGTGAGTTAATTACTTATGCTGGACAAGAGTTAGGCTTGGTCTCTATCACTCTTTCCACATTGACAATTAGGGGCTTCTCAGGTTTTCCCTCGCTACTTGCGTCAACCCCGTCAGACACAATCGATAAGCAATGCTAACGCCAGCACTGCTGAACATTTTTAAGCAGGTGGGTCAATAGTAATGAATGAAGCTGAAACCTCAAATAATGGGGCTTTTATTGAATCCTTAAATTCTGCTAATTCGCCACAAACGGAGGAGGCGAGTTGTCCTTTCTATGCTGTTGTGCCTAATGAGAATATGAAACAACAGCCGCTACTTCTCCAGCCAGCAAAAGACGAGCAGCCTGAGACTCAAGCCCCAGAGTTAACCGTAGATGCAACCAAGCAAGACTGGGTTGCCGAACCTGATATTCAACAACAACTTTTGGTAAACGCAGAATTCCAAAAATTGCTGGCATTAAATCAAGAATTGCGTTCTGCTAACGATGATTTGTATGAGCAGGTAGAACACCTGAAAGATGAATTAACTGATGCTCAAAAGGCCATACAGTGGCAGAAAAAACGCTTTGGTGTCACTGAGTCCATGCTCAACCAACAAACTCAGGAACTCAATGCCGCGCAAGAACAAATAAAATCCTTATTCGAGGAATTAGAAACGGCGGTTCAAGGTGTTCAGCGGCAAGAAATTTTCATCGAAACCTATAAAGCGCAGTTACAGATTAGTCAACAACGTCTAGCGCAGTTAGAACGTGAATGTTCGCTGCTGCAAACTAACTATAGCGAACAGTCTCAGCAGTTATTGCAATCCGAAAACACTTGCCGAGAGTTGCGGACTCGGCTAATGCGGCAACAACGCCAGACTCTACAATTTAAAGCGGCTCTAGAAAAATGTTTAGAGCCACCTGTGACTGGAGATGAGTCTTCAGAGGATACTACAAATCGTCACCGTAATACTAATAGGCAATCAAGGTTTACGAAAAAAGCCCGGTCTTTATTTCCCAATGCCCAGCCTATTAAGCCCTGGTCAGCAGAATCGGAATCTTTAGATGATTCTTCTCAAGAATCTTCAGCAACTTCACATCCCGCATCTGAACCAAGCGTTACTCCATCTTCGCCTTGGGATTGGTCAGACAGAGACAACACTTCAACCACAGCCCAATCAAATACTGCATCAGAATCAACTCCCTTTGCGAGTTCATCGCCCAGCACTGAAAATTCTTCGACTCCACCACAACCAATCTCACCTTTAGGTTCATCAAGCATTGATGAGTTAGATAGTCTCATCCAAATGTTTTTTGCGGCTCAACCTGCATCTACACCGCCAAATTCTACTGTTGAAATTACTGTAGAGAGTCAGCCAGCTAAGGATGTAACTATTTGGGAAACTGTCGCCAAAACGGTTACAGATGAAGAAGAAACAAATACCGTAGGCGAAAGTAAACCAACTCCAAAAACTTCTAAGAACATAGAAGGAAATAACACCTCTTCATCAGCGAAAAAGGCTGCAAAATACACAACTCAGCCTGTTGCTAACACAACAGTGGCACCAGAAAATGATGACTATTGGGCAGAAATTCCCCAACTGAATCAAGTGGATGTGCCCAATGTCAATCAAAATGTATCGGGTGACTCTGCTGATGACAATCAATCACCCTCACCAGTGGTTTATCCCCAACGTCCACCCAAAGGACGCAAGTCTTTAGCATCAGTGGAGTTACCGAATTTTCGGCAGAAGCGGCAATAATTGCAGAGACGCGATTAATCGCGTCTTTAGTCAAGGTCAAGGGTCAAAGGTCAAAGGTAAATTATATATTTTATACCCTATGCCCAATGCCCTATGCCCTATGCCCCAACCTAATTGAGAATTTGTGCTTCTGAATTTTGAATTGAGTCTTCTGGTTGAACTTTCGCTACTTGATTTGGCGATCGCGGTTTGCCTGTGATGATAGCGTAGTTAATAGCTAATAGTCGCAGCCACAATGCCGGATAGCGGGGTTCTAGCCAAGGGCCGATTTTATTGAGGAAGCTGGCAAACCAACCATTCAATAAAGCGCTGACTAGGGCATAAATACCAAAGTTAAAATAATTCCCCAGCCAACGCAGTAAATCTCTTGGCCCTGCTAGTTCCCAAATCCACAATAGCAGGGCTGGATTTTTGCGGGCTGCTTTGATAGCAAGGCGGTTAAAGGTGAACCAATCGCATCGGTCTTTAATAAAGTTATCTGCAACATCTAGGGGTTCATCTGCCAACAGCCCAAAGAAGGTATTCAGCATAGAGTTGATTCTTTGGGGTGGTAAGAATTTACCTGTTGGTACCATCATGCCCTTAGAAAATAGCCAAGTTACCGAAACGTTACTTTGGTAGGCGCGGATTCGGTTTAAATGGCGGAAACTTAGCAGATTATGCTTGAGGGCAATATCTAAAAGTTTTGTGAGACGTTCTAAGTTGCGTACTAAAGAACCAAAGCCAGTAAATACGAGAGGCGATTGGAGTGACGCAGCGTCACCGATCGCAATTAATCTATCAAAGGCAACTGTGCGATCGCTACTTCCCACACTAAAATGCCCTGGGATATAGCCAAAGGTGGGTTTTTTCCACACTAGCTTGTCTACATCGCAACGCCGATATTCCGGCAGAATCGTGAAAAAGTCCTCGTACATCTCTAACAAGGAACCAGGATTTTTGGGGTTGACTTCGTGGTAATGGAACAAATAAATTGTCAATTCTTCCCCAATCCCCGGAAATAACTCCCAAATTAATTGTCTACCGCGAGAAATATCGCCGTGGCTGTAGAGAACATCCCCATACTGCGAATCCCAAACTTGCGGCTCAAATCCCTTATCAATTACCGCCCCCACCGTAGGGCAAACACTGTCAAAAGCCCGACCGCCATTTAATTGCCAAGCAATAGGCGAAGCTGTACCCATTGCATCCACTAGCAGCCGTCCAGTTACTTGCTTTTCGGCTTGACCAGGTAAATGCTTGACATTAACCAGAACTTGTGTTTTATAAATATCAGCACGTAGAAATTCTGTTTCATCCCAGATTTCACCGCCTGCGGCACGGAGCTTTTGACCGCACATTTGCAGCCATTTATCAGAGTCTAGGGCAATATTAAGCACAGTGGGAGTATGCAAAACAGGCGATCGCAATTTTGGGGGATTGTTGCCATCAAAAAATTTATTGAACCCGTCTTTATACTCACGAGCAATGACGGTTTCTAACTCGGTATGAGTTACCAAACCTAAATTAATTAAGCTTTGCAATTCATCACGCGAAATATTCCATTCTCGATTCATCCGCCCAAAGGGCATTCGCTCTATCAGTAAAACTTTATATCCCAATTTCGCCATCACTGCCGCATGGATAGCACCTAATGCGCCACCGATGTAGATGATGTCATAGGTAGGGGATGAGGAAGATGAGGAAGATGTTCTTCCCAGTCCCTGATCCCCAGTCCCCAGTCCCCAATCTCCTCGCTGCGAAAACACCACCTGTCGCGGTTGCTGAGGATTCCTTACCCCTTCGCGCCATCTTTGTTCCCACCAGTAGGCGCGTGTGAGGTCATATTCCCCATTGGGCATTTTCTGAAAATACTTGACGGTAAGGGGGTAATTAGGTTGTAATGCGTCAAATATTGATTGTTTGGATAAATCGATAACCGGAGGTTCTGGGTAATTATGAGGAAAGCGGCTTCTGATGTCAGTAATCAGGCGGTGTAGAATTTGCCTTTCTTGAGGAAAAGGTCGATCTGCCCAACGGAACACTTTTAAATAAGTAGTGCGCTGTACCGACCAAACAAATATAGAAAGTTCCGTTGGCAAATTTTCGGAAATCGGTGCTGTAGCCGTTGTAGTGTCAGCAGATACTCTCAGACGAAACCCATCTGGAGTATTTATTTTTTCACCATTGTCAGGTTGAAAATCTGCTTGCAGCCAACTGCGTACAGCGGCCGTATCTGGTGTCGGAACTTCTAAATAAAGGATTTCTTTCATTTTTTTTCTGACATCTCCGCTAAATCTACTCACTAAGACAGATTTCAAGAAGGCATGAAATACGATAAACTCCGCCCTATCGGTTGCTTAAAGATTTGATGAAGAGATTTTAATAATTTGTCAAACATCTAGTTCAATCTAAATTTCTGTAAACCCACGCCATGAATTATCCCATCCCAGACAGCCCCCAAGACATTGTTGCCCTGCAACAAAGACCCGTTGATGAAGAATTGGTTGCATCTGCGATCGCTGGAGTTATTAAAATTGTGCGGGCGCAGGGCCAATCTTTGGAAGAGTTAACCGCCCAAGTCCTAGCTGACGACCAGATGCTTGATAAACAGCAGCGTCGCTGGCTAAGTAAATTACTTGCTCAAGCTTGGGAAAATTTCTCGTAGTGGAAGCTGATAGATGTTTGCCCAGATTGCCAATCGCATTTTTTTGGTGTGGGAAGTAAACTGATGTGCGGTGAGAGATTGGCAATTAGGCTGGGCATTATTTAGTCAAGGGTCAAGAGTCAAGGGACAAAATATTGTAGGATGTTCTGCTTTGGACTGTTGACTTTGGACTGTTGACTTTGGACTGTTGACTACCATCGCCAAAAATCATAGATGTGCTGTGAATGCACAATTCACGATTCCGTAATTTTGGTATTTTCGATTTTGGGCTTTTGGATAGCAGGAAACTGGGCTTCGGCTTGAGAGTGGAGTAATAAACCATACTCTAATCCTTCGACCACAGCTTGATAAGAAGCCTCTAAAATATTTGGCGAAACCCCTACTGTTGTCCAGCGTTGATGACCGTTACCCGATTCTACTAATGCCCGTGTTTTTGCTGCTGTACCTGTGTGACCATTGAGAATACGGACTTTGTAATCCGTTAACTCAAAAGCAGCGATTTGGGGATAAAAGTTTAACAGCGCTTTGCGTAAAGCCGCATCTAAAGCTGCTACCGGGCCATTACCTTCGGCGGCCTCTAAAATATTTTTACCATTAACAGCTACTTTAATTGTCGCTAGGGCGCTGCTGCTTGCCTTACCTTCAATTAAATCGCAGTGGACTTGAAAACCCTTAACTTCAAAAAACTGGGGACGATTACCTAAAGCTTCGTGCATCAACAGAGCAAAACTCGCTTCTGCAGCTTCAAATTGATAGCCTTCACTCTCCAAATCCTTCATTTTTTGGAGAATTTGCCGTGCTTCTGGTTGCTGGGGATCTAATTCAATGCCAAAAGTTCGGGCTTTGGCTAACACATTACTGAGTCCAGATTGTTCGGAAATGACAATGCGGCGACGGTTCCCTACTTGTTCTGGCTGAATGTGTTCGTAAGTTAGGGGATTGCGTTCAACGGCGGATACATGAATACCACCTTTGTGAGCAAATGCTGACCGACCGACAAACGGTGCGTGTTCATCAGGAGCCAGATTTACCACTTCGCTGACAAAGCGACTGGCTTCTGTAAGTTGTACTAGCTCGTCTTCACCGATACAGCTATAACCTAACTTCAACTGTAAATTGGGAATTAAAGAACAAAGATTTGCATTACCACAACGTTCACCATAACCATTCATTGTACCTTGTACCATCGTTGCCCCAGCCATGACAGCAGCTAAAGCATTAGCCACAGCCATATCAGAATCATTATGAGTGTGAATGCCAATTTGGGGGATTGGTGATTGGTGATTGGTGATTGGGGATTGGGGATAATCTTTCCCAGTACCCAGTACCCATTCCCCAGTCACCTTGACCACATCTTGGACAATTTGGCTAACTTCATGGGGTAAAGCCCCGCCATTGGTATCGCAGAGGACTAGCCATTCTGCACCAGCTGTGATCGCAGTCTCTAATGTCTGTAAGGCATAATCAGGGTTGTGCTTGTAGCCATCAAACCAATGTTCGGCATCATAAATCACGCGTCGCCCTTGGCTGCGAAGGTACTCAATCGTATCGCGGATCATCGCCAAATTTTCTTCTAAACTCGTTTTCAGCCCGGCTGTGACGTGTAAATCCCAAGACTTACCAAAAATTGTCACCCAACGACTACCAGCCGCCAGAATCGCTTGCAGCATCGGTTCAGACGCAGCAGTGGTGTTGGGGCGGCGTGTGGAACAAAATGCCACAATTTCTGATTGTTTGAGCGGATCTTCTTGAAGTTGCCAGAAGAATTGTACATCCTTGGGATTGGCACCGGGCCAACCACCTTCAATAAACGGAATCCCCAATTGATCTAGTCTTTTGGCGATGCGTAACTTGTCTTCTATAGACACAGACAGCCCTTCACGCTGAGTACCATCCCGTAACGTCGTGTCATAAAGCCAAATTTGGGGTGAGGGATTTTTGGTCATAAAACTGGAACATTTGAGACAACTTTTAAAGCGATGTGCCAATATACAACAAAAAGCCAGTTTGGTAATTCAACAATGCCTAAAGTAATAACTCAAAATCAAAGTCATGAGTGTATGCGATCGCCAAAGCAGGTGATTTGGCCCCAAGGTTTACTGGCAGGCCTTGGTAAAATAGTGTCCATTGCCGAACCAAATGACGACAAACTTTGCTGCAATATGGTATTGACCTCTACAATGGCGGTGTTTAGCAAATCAGCTCTGACCGAATTGTGGCAGATGTAGTAGCTGTAAAGTTAAGGTAGAAGGCGAAGTATCAGCAGCGAATCGGCGCGATTAAACGCAGTGTTCGCTTCCTCCCCATTCTCCTACAACACACCTGCGTTTCGCCTGACATACTGACTGAGGTTTTATGGCAATCAATTACAGAGAAACAAAATTTGATAGATTTTGGTAATTTCTCAAATCTCGTGGACAACAAAAGGTTAACAAGGAGCAAAACAAGATGGGTAGATGGACACCGTTAATTCTGATGGCTGGAGGCTTGGCGATATTGTTGGGTACATTGCTAGGCATCAACTTTCCGATGGGCGGGCAAAGTGCTAGCGTTCCACCAGGTGGTAAAACCTCAAAAGTCCTTCCAGCTAATATTAATGTTAATAGCACAGCTGCGGGCAGAAATAACGGTTCAACTACAGAAAGCCAACGCAGCGTTGCCCAAAATAATAACTCGACTGAGGAATCAAACTCAGAAACAGAAAGTTCTTCAGACACAAATACTACAGAAGCGCAATCAACAGACACCCAATCGACAGACAGCCAATCTACCAGTGAAAATGAAAACTCCCAACCTATTCGGGCATTGTGGTAGAGGTTGCTAGTTATTGGTTGCGAGTTATAAGTTATAAGTGATGAGTTATTAGTTATGAGTTATTAGTTATGTACTAATAATAAATGGCTAATAATGTATGACTAATGACTAATGACTAGTGACATTTTAATTATTGGCGGTGGCGTTATTGGCTTGGCGATCGCCGTGGAACTGAAACTGCGCGGGGCAAATGTCACCGTGCTTTGCCGTGATTTTAACGCCGCCGCTAGCCATGCGGCGGCTGGGATGTTAGCACCAGATGCGGAAAACATCTCAGATCCAGCCATGTATGATTTATGCTGGCGATCGCGTGCTTTATATTCAGACTGGACGCGCAAACTTGAAGAATTAACTGGCTTATCCACACTTTACTGGCCTTGTGGAATTTTAGCACCCGTTTATGAAGAGAGCGGGGCAGGAATTAAATCAACTGTAGCCTCTGCTAGGGAATCACCTGCTTACTGGTTGGATAAAACTGCAATTGGACAATATCAGCCCGGATTGTCGTCAGAAGTAGTAGGTGGTTGGTGGTATCCTGAGGATGCTCAAGTTGACAATCGCGCCTTAGCAAGGGTTTTGTGGGCTGCTGCTGAATCTTTAGGCGTGGAACTCAAAGATGGGGTTACCGTTGAAGGATTGTTACAGCAGCAAGGCAAAGTCTTGGGCGTACAAACTAGCGCTGGAGTCATGCGCGCTACTCATTATGTATTAGCTACAGGTGCTTGGGCAAATGAATTATTGCCGCTACCTGTACGCCCAGTTAAAGGGCAAATGGTCAGGTTGCGGGTGCCGGATGCTGTGCCAGAATTACCTTTAAAAAGGATTTTATTTGGTGAAAATACTTACATAGTTCCGAGAAGGAATCGCACAATTATTATTGGCGCGACTAGTGAAGATGTGGGTTTTACTCCCCATAACACCCCCGCAGGTATTCAAAAATTACTCCAACAAGCTACCCGCCTGTATCCGCAATTACAGGATTATCCCATCGAAGAAATTTGGTGGGGATTTCGCCCCGCTACCCCTGATGAATTACCCATTTTGGGAACTAGCCCCTGTACAAATTTAACCTTGGCAATTGGTCATTATCGCAATGGCATTCTGCTAGCACCAATCACTGCAGCCTTAATTGCTGATTTCATCTCAGAACAAAAATCCGATCCGTTACTATCTCATTTTAACTATTCGCGTTTTCTCGCTCAAACATCTACCTCCACATCCATGCTTACTCACTCGGCTAATTTCTCCAATGGGCATCATGCCATTGTTGCTTTAGATAACTCAGCATTAACTAATTTAGACTCACCACTGACTATTGCTGGTAAAACCTTCAAATCCCGCCTCATGACTGGTACAGGGAAGTACCGCAGCATAGAAGAAATGCAGCAAAGTATCGTTGCTAGTGAGTGCCAAATTGTGACTGTCGCTGTGCGACGCGTACAAACCAAAGCACCAGGACATGAAGGTTTAGCCGAAGCACTCGATTGGCAGAAAATTTGGATGTTACCCAATACCGCCGGTTGTCAAACAGCAGAAGAAGCGATTCGGGTAGCGCGTTTAGGACGCGAAATGGCGAAACTATTAGGACAGGAAGATAATAATTTCGTCAAACTAGAAGTGATCCCTGATCCGAAATATTTGCTTCCCGATCCCATCGGCACATTGCAAGCTGCAGAACAATTAGTTAAAGAAGGCTTTGCTGTCTTACCTTACATCAACGCTGACCCAATGTTAGCCAAGCGCTTAGAAGAAGTCGGCTGTGCAACAGTTATGCCTTTAGCATCTCCCATTGGTTCGGGACAGGGATTGAAAACAACCGCCAATATTCAAATCATCATTGAAAACTCTCGGATACCCGTTGTAGTAGATGCTGGTATAGGAGCCCCCTCAGAAGCAGCACAAGCAATGGAATTAGGTGCAGATGCCTTATTAATTAATAGCGCGATCGCACTCGCAAAAAATCCAGCTGCAATGGCTAGGGCAATGAATCTCGCCGCAGTCGCCGGTCGTCTCGCATATCTAGCTGGTAGAATGCCTATCAAAGATTACGCCAGTGCTAGTTCGCCACTCACGGGGACGATTAGTAGTTAGGGACTGGGGACTGGGGATTGGGAAAAAGCAGGGGAGCAGGGAGCAGGGAGCAGGGGGAAAAATAACAAACACCAATTACCGATTACCGATTACCAATTACCAAACCTCAAACCCCAAACACCCAATTACCAATTACCAATTACCCATTACCCATGACCGAATCGCATAATATAAAGTTTATGTAACAATTAAACAAACGCTAAGAACAAGGAATTAGTTCATGCCCTATACAACTGAAGAAGGCGGTCTTCTGAATAATTTTGCTCGTGAACCAAAGGTTTATGCAGCAGAACCTCCCAATGCAGGGCAAAAGCGAACCTACCTGTTTGTAGGTATCGCTGCTGTTTTATTGGTCGGTGGCTTAATTTTTGTCGCCTTCTCTGTTTCGTAGCCCATTTGAACGCAAAGAATTTTAATAAAATTTAATTTTTCGTTGTATCAGGTTACCTACTCACTAGGAACCTGATTTTGTCTCTATTCCATTGATAAAAATTAATCATTTTTTACCGACGAATACTGTACTTGCGCTGCAAAAAACGTTTATGCCGCTGAGTTTCAATGTATTCTCGCTTCATCTGTTGGATATCATTACCCTCAGCAAACAAACTATCTAAACCGATAACTTCCTCTTGTGGTAAAACTCGCAGAGATTTGAAAACCTTAAAATCCGAGTTAGAAGTATCAGAAATCTTATATATAAAATAACTGATACCAATCCAGGCGATCGCGCTAAATACAACGGTAAAAGCACCCACAAGTAAAATACCAATTAATTGAGCAAATAACAGATTTATCCCACCACCAAAGAATAAACCGCCTTGATCAAGACGAAAATACTCTTTAGACCAAAGGTACTTGTCTGGGTTTCGACTAAACAAACCGACCGCCAGTGTTCCCCAGACTCCACAAAACAGATGAACAGGAACAGCACCTACGGGATCATCAATCTGGAACTTGTCTAATAAAATTGTTGCATAAACAACCAGTGCCCCACCCACAAAACCGATCACAGCTGCGCTGGTGATGTTCACGAAAGCACAAGCAGCAGTAATACTCACACAACCAGCCAAGATACCATTCACCATGAATGATAGACTAGGTTTTTCGTAAACTTGCCAAGCCCAAAAAGTAGCACCAATTCCACCCGTTGCACCTGCCATGAGTGTTACCAAAAGAATATGAGCTATGGCTTCGGAATTGGCTGTTAGGGTTGAACCTGCGTTAAAACCATACCAACCCAGCCAGAGAATAAAACAACCTAGAGTTGCAATACTCAGGTTATGTGCTGGCATAGAAATAATTTTTTTGCCATAAAAACTAGTATCTCTATTAGAGCGCCTTTCATTTGGTCTCAACTTCCGATATTTCCCCAAACGTGGCTTTAACAATACAGATCCCATCAAGGCGCTCCAACCACCAACTGAGTGAACAACTGTTGAGCCTGCAAAATCCCTAAACCCTAGGTTGTCAAGAAAACCTCCTCCCCAAATCCAGTGACCGGTGATGGCATAACTCAACACCAAGAAAAAACTAAAAGCCATAAATGCAGCGAACTTAATTCTTTCAGCAACAGCGCCAGAAACAATAGTTGCAGCGGTACCAGCAAAAGTTAACTGAAAGAAAAATTTAGCAGGAAGCGGGATAGCTGCCCATTTTAATGAATGAAAGACTCCTTGGTAAGCACCTTCTATTAGAGGGCTATTGTCAGAAACCTCTAAAAAAAAACCACTAGTACCGATAAAATTACTGCCATCACCAAACATGAAAGCGAAACCTAAACTCCAAAAAGCTAAGGTCGCAATGCCAAACACGATCAGGTTTTTGGCTAAAACTGTGATGGCATTGGCACTACGGCAAAAGCCAGACTCTAACATAGCAAAGCCTGCATTCATAAAGAACACTAAGCACCCCGTAAATAATACCCACTGAGTATTTTCAGATACTGTCGGACTAGCTGGTGTAGAAGTTTGCGCAGTAGTAGCATTAGAAATGCACATTAAGATGATGAGAGTTAATACAGGTACGTAAGCATACTTGAAAAGCCGACTTTTTTTTTGTATTGCGTTCTGGCTTTCTGGCTGAGACATAGATACACAGAGTATTTTAATGAGGAAACTGCACGGGTTTATGTATAACTTATTTATACTAGTATTAGAGAGATTTTAAAAGTAAAACATTTAACAATGTTTTCCCAGTTTTGAGTGATAATTGAGCAATAATATATAATCAAAAATACATAGTAGTAAATATTTTGACGTGCTTATTTTTTTGTAGATGTATTTTAAACTACATTGAATCTCGCACTATTAGCGGACTGATAAAACTTCACAAAATCACTACTAGCTTGCTGTACCAGTGAGAAATCAATCTTATAAGTCAGTAGCTGCATTCTGTTTCAATTCGGCTATTAACCTGGGTAGAAATTCTCTGAAATTCTGGACATCTTCAGTCTTGAGTAGGAGATTTTTCAGTGAATCACTAGAAAAATAAAAAAGCTAAGTAAGTGGCTCGTAGTGCGTTGTTTTGGAAGACAGCGCACTGCAAACCAGTGATGATTTTTTGCGCTGACACACTTATCTGCAACTTTTTTTACTAACTCATCTTATTAATTCCCTCCCAAAGTAATGGAAAGCGTTCACCCATTAGACTACACAGAATACCAACACTGTTTATGTATCAACCCCAATTGCCCATCGCCCAAAAGACCTTTTAAAGAAGATCCTTGCCAAGCTTGTGGTTCTGATTTGCTTTTGAAGCGACGATATCGGGTAATCGATACATTAGTTCAAACCAGAAGTAGAGAGTGTAAGCTTTATGATGCGGTCGATATTAACAATGGCAATAAGCTTAAAGTTATTAAAGTTTTATACACAGATAATGAGGAAGTAATCTCTCGGTTTAACAGAGGTGCGGATGTTTTAATAAATCACTGGGTTTCAGGAATTCCTAAGGTAGAGAAAGATGGATACTTCCATATTGAGTTTCCTAAAAATCAAACACTAGCTTATTGTTTGGTCATGGAGAAGATTGATGGAATGAATTTAGAGCAATTCCTGGAAAATAGAAATCATCTACCTATAGCTGAAAAACAAGCAATTAATTGGTTGAAACAACTGACAATAATTTTAGGCGACCTCCATAAAAAAGAGTTTTTTCATCGTGATATTAAACCATCAAACATTATGGTGAAAAATAGCAATCAAGAATTAGTATTGATTGACCTTGATGCTGTTAGGGCTATTACTAAAGCTGTTTTGGATGGAAAAACTATCACCACAATTGGTACTGATGGTTACATGGCTCCAGAACAACGAATAGGTAGAGCAATACCACAATCTGATTTTTATGCATTGGGGCGGACATTTGTGCATTTGTTAACTGGTAAAGCTCCAAATAGATTAGAGCAAAACCGTAATGGAACATTGCTTTGGCGTTCCATTGCACCAAAATTATCAAACAATTTTGCAGAATTAATTGATAATTTGATGGATTGGTCTCCTAATAATCGGCCTAAAACTACAGCAGAAATTTTACAACGCTTAGAACAAATTGAGCGTAATTTAGAACTTCAACAACAAATTAAACAATTGCTAACCTTTAAGAAAGTTGTTGGGGTGATAGTGCTTTTATTATTTACATTTCTAGTCTATAGAGCTATTGATTCAGAAGAGTCTTCTCAAGGAGATCCAACTCCTTCTCCTTCTAAACAGACACTAACCCCCACAACAACTTCCACCAAAACTCCTATAGCAACCCCTACATTCAATACAAAATGTAAAATACGTCAGCAAACAGGCGTACCACATGATAGCGCACTAGCTAAAGATGTGGTTGAAATTTTGCAAGATCAAAGGGTAGTCAGTAAAGATGAACAAATCCGTAAGATTCAGCAATTCGATGTGAGACAGTTAAATTATTGCGACTTAAATATATATATACGTTTGTCTGACAATAGTCTACCCAGTTCTACTCTAAAAAATAAAATTACGGATATGATTAAGAACCGCTTTGATTATGTTGGTAATATCAGAGTTGAACAGCTTTAATAAAAGAAGAATTTCTGTATTTCTGAACTTACCTGCTGAGTTTTCTGTTAACGTACTTCATCACAATTCTCTGGAGAGTGAAATGTTTTTCACCTTCAGTCTTTTCAATTAACCCACGCCCAGTCAAAGATTTCATTGCGTCTGTAATTCCTTTTTTGTTAATCTGCTGTCGCAAATCGGTTAATAAAAGTGGCTGACCAGCAGAGGCTAAACCATACATTATCTCTTTTTCTAAATCTGATAAACGTTGAAACTGAGTGTCTATAAGATTAGAAATATCATTAAAATCTAATGTTGCTTGGTCTAGAAAATTGGTAACACTACCACCAAATAATTCCTGAATCGTTCTAGCAACTATATTCAGTTTGAAAGGATTACTTTGGTAAAGATTAATTAATTCGTTCAATCGCGATTCGGAACCAGAGAAACTTTTTATTTTAAAAATTTCTTTGGCTGCTTCATCATCCAGACCTTGTATTTGATAAGATCTAACTCGCTGTGTATTGTCTTCCAAAGATTCTATAATTTTAGGTTTCTCACGGCTGATCAGCAATAAACAGCTTTGATGAGGTCTTTCTCCCACCTGTCTAAATAGTTTCTCATAATCCTCAAATCCTTGCCGATATTGCCCCATTAATTCCCTAGGTTGTAAAATCTCCTCTCCATCATCTAGCAACAACAAATAGCGATGACTAGATAAATAATTTATCAGTCTGGCTATTCGGATATTGATGTTGTCTGGTATATCTATATTTTCATCCTTCGAGAGTAACTTAAGCAAAGATCCTAGAAGTTCTGAAAGCGGTGGGGCATTTTTTAGCGATCGCCTGATGACATACTTAAAATCGCCATGAATCTGTTCTTGTAACTTTACTGCCAGCGAAGTCTTACCCATACCACCCATTCCCAGTAATGCTATGAGTCGGCATTTATCCTGCACAATCCATTGCTGGAGGGTGTTTAGTTCTTGTGTGCGTCCAAAGAAATGAGAAACATAATGTATATGTTCCTCATCTTGTACTTCTTCTTCACCTCCAGTTTCCGGTTGATCAGTTAACTGGAGGTCTATGACTTTTTTAGCTTTTCCTCAATTTCGGTCAACTCTGTGTCTAACTGTGAGAGTTGAGTTTCCGCAGATTTTATTTGTTGCTGTAACTGGAATTTAACGGCTGCGTCTGCTTGAAATCCCAAATCTTTCCGCAGTTGCGCCAACAAGTCCATTGTTAGCTGCCACTGTACCTGAAGTGCATCTAGTCGCTGTTCTAAACGTTTTCGTTCTGAGTTTGTTAAGCTTCTAGAAGCAGCTGATTGAGTTTCTAAAATGGGTTGCTCGTTTTTAGGTATTTGCTGAGACCCCAAATCAATTTCATAGAAAGACAAAGTAGTAACTCCGTCTCCTGTTGTCCAGCGACCATCAGGCTTCCAAGCACCATTCAATTCTTCCCGTTTGCGCGTATAAACCGTTAATTTATCGTTCTCTAACTTCAACAGCTGATATTGCCAGGGATAACCTGTGACCAATTCTCTGGTATGTGCCCCAAAAGTGCCAGCAGAAATCACCTCAATTTTTCTGCCTCCAATACTGCGATCATAACGGTAGAGAATATTGTCTGCTTTATGGATGTGACCATGTAAAGCCAGACGGAACCCAGCTTCTGCTAACTGTTCCATAAAACCATGATCTTTAATGCGATCTTCTGAATTGCTGTTGAGGGGATGATGCCAAACAGCAATTTTCAGCCAGTTGTTGTATTCTGAATTTTGGCGAATTTTCTTCAGGGCATTACTTAGAGCTTGGGGATTGATACTGGCTCGCTGTTTGTAGTAATGATCTAGTTCCCATGCCGAATTTAGACCCAAAAAAAGTATTTTTTGCTCTGCAAGAGGATACAGTATGCCTTGGAGATCATCCGTTAAAGGATAGGGTTCTCCTGTGACATCTTCATAGAATTTACTGAAATAGTCAAATCGGTGTTGGTATTGCTCCTCGTCTCTAACTTCGATCGCATCTCCACCTTGATCAATAATCCGATTACTATCTACCGAACCTGAATAGTTCCTGCGTCGTACTAGTGTGTAAGCATCTTCCGAGAGAATCCAGTTGAGATCGTGGTTACCAGGAACAATGACAACATTCTGACGCTTGATAGGAAACTCTTCACAAAAATTATCTAAAAAATTTTTAGCTGATGCATATTCTTCAGGAGTAGATTTGTTGGCAATATCACCAGAGAGAATTAAAGCATCAATACTCAAGCATTTGAGACCTCGCAGATCCTGTGCCAACTGACTTTGCCAGAGTTTGGCATCATTGAGAGTCCCAAAGTGCAGATCGGACAAATGGAGAATGTACATCCGCTGGATGAAGATTTAATCTAAATGTGATGATAATTATGACTTTTTTATAATAATCTACACTTAGAAACAATCACTCATTTGTGGGATTTGCCACTAGCAGTAGTCATCATTCGCGAATATTATATTTTCGCTCCCAAGAACGTCTCTGCCTCTGAGCCTGGATATATTCTCGTTTTAAGCGTTTGATATTATTACCTTCAGCAAACAAACTATCGAGACCTACAACTTCTTCTTGAGGGAACACTCTGAGAGATTTGGAAACATTAAAATCAGCACCAGAGGTATCAGAGACGGCATATATCAAATAGCTGATGCCAATCCAGGCGATCGCACTAAATAAAAAGGTAAACACACCAACTACTACAATCCCAAATATTTGCGTCAATAAGAGATTTATCCCTCCACCAAAGAATAAACCACCCTTATCAAGATTAAAAAACTGTTTAGACCAACTGTAACTGCTGGGATCTTGGCTAAATAACCCAACTGCTAAGGTTCCCCAGATTCCACATACAAGGTGAACAGGAACAGCACCGACTGGATCGTCAATCTGGCATTTATTTAAGAAAATCGCTGCATATACAACCAATACGCCACCACAAAAGCCAATAAAAGCCGCACTGGGAATATTCACAAATGCACAAGAAGCTGTGATACTGACACAACCAGCTAAGATGCCATTCACCATGAATGAGAGGCTAGGTTTTTCATAAAACTGCCAAGACCAAAAAGTGGCACCAATTGCACCCATTGCACCACCGATGAGAGTTACTAACAGCACATGAGCGATCGCTTGAGAATTAGCTGTTAGTGTTGATCCAGTATTAAAACCAAACCACCCCAGCCAAAGAATAAAGCAACCTAGAGTAGCACTGCTGAGGTTATGTGCCGGCATGGAAATGATTTTTTTGCCGTAAAAGGTTGTGTCTCGCCAAGTACGTTTGTCATCTGGGTTAAATCTTCTATATTTTCCCAAACGTGGCTGTAATAATAAAATTCCCATTAAAGCAGCCCAGCCGCCAACTGAGTGAACTACGGTGGAACCAGCAAAATCTCTAAAACCCAGCTTGTAGAGAAAACCGCCTCCCCAAATCCAGTGTCCAGTAATGGAATAAGTCAACACTAATAAAAAGCTGAAAGTCATAAACGCTGAGAACTTAATTCGTTCTGCAACAGCACCAGAAACAATAGTTGCAGCAGTACCAGCAAAGGTTAACTGAAAGAAAAATTTAGCAGTTAGTGGAATAGCTGCCCATTTTAAGGAGTTGAAAACTCCTTGGTAATCTTTTCCTGTGAGGGGACTCAAGTCTGGTGGTAATAAAAAACCATTGGTACCGATAAAATCATTCCCATCACCAAACATGAACCCAAAACCTAAAACCCAATAAGCTACGGTGGCAATAGCAAACACAATCAGGTTTTTAGCTAGCACAGTGATGGCGTTAGCGCTGCGACAAAAACCTGACTCTACCATTGCAAAGCCAGCGTTCATAAAGAACACTAAACACCCTGTTAATAGTACCCACTGAGTATTTTCCGCAACTGCTGGACTATCTGTAAAAGGAGTAGCCGCAGTAGCACTAGATATCCACAACAGTGCGATCGCGGTGACTACAAGTAAACACGCATATTTTAAAAGCAAGCTTCTTTTTCGCCTTGCTTTCTGGCTTTCAGGTTGAGGCATAGAAAATAACAAGAGTTTGATAGATAAACTTGATTATTCTAAGTTGTTAATTATTTATACCGCTTTGGAAATTACTTTTAATGTAAAAATTTCGACAATATTTTGCGGAATTAGAGTGATAATATATAATTTACAATACCCATTAGTCAAGCATTAGTGTGTAAATTAATCAAATATTTGTATTAAAGGTTACAGTTAATAAACCAAATTTCAAGTATCGATAAAACTTCACAAAGTTACTATCTACTTTGTCTACCAATAATTGCAGACTGCGGTCATTAAACTCAAATAAAATTTTTATTGATCAGTTGAACAAATTCTAATTGTTAAATTAAGTAAAAACTTTTTTTATTCTAGATATATTCAATTAAAATTATCAAGCTTTTAAATTGTCAACACTCAATAGTAAATACCTGTTTATAAATTTTTTACTACTTTATTTCCCGCATAATGGCAAGCTTCAACTCATTTGGCGACCCAGAACAGCAGAATTATAATAACAAAGAATATTGCTTATGCATCAACCCAAACTGCCAAAATCCGCAAAGAAGCAAAGATGAGAGTCGTTGCCAATCTTGTGGTGCATCTTTATTGTTAAATGACAAGTATCGAATAATTAATGTATTGAAGGAAAGCAAAAATCAACAATGTCAACTATATAATGCTGTAGATATCAGCAATCAAAATCAGTTAAAAGTTATTAAAGTTTTATATACCCATAATCCAGAAGCACTCAGTCGCTTTAACAAAGGTGCTGATTTTTTGATCAATCATCGGTTTCCCGGTCTACCAAAAGTCCGAAAAGGTGGATATTTCCATATTGATTTTCCGAAAAATTTAACGCCAGCATACGGCTTGGTGATGGAAAAGATTGATGGAAAAAATTTACAAGAATGGTTGAGTAATAAAACTAATTTACCTCTAACTCAGCAGAAAGCCATTCAATGGTTAGAACAACTTGTAACCATTTTAAGTAGACTCCATCAACAACAGTTTTATCATCAAAATATCAAGCCATCACATATTATGCTGAGAAATCAACCCGAAGAACTGATTTTAATTGATTTAGATAGTGTTACAACAATCACCCAAGCATCTACAACAACAAATTTAACTATTATTGGCAGTGGTTACCAAGCGCCAGAGCAAGAAGCAGGAAACCCTGTACCACAATCAGATTTCTACGCCTTAGGTCGGACATTTGTGCATCTACTAACTGGCACTCATCCTCATAAATTCTCTAGAGATGATGCTGGAATATTACATTGGAGAAATAGTGCCAAACATATATCAAAAAACTTTGCAGATTTAATTGATAGACTCATGGAATTGGATTATCAAAAACGCCCACAAAATACAGCCGAGATTTTGCAGACTCTAGAAGAAATTAAACAAGATTTAGAACGGCAGACGCATATTAAACAGTGGTTAAGCTTTAAAAAAGCTGTTGGGATGATAGTAATTTTATCAGTTGCCTGGCTGGGATATATGGCAATCAAATCACCAAACCGTCCTCCTACGCCAGGAAATCAGCCTTCACCTGCAACCACAAGTACATCAAATCCCAAATGTAAAATCCGTAAGGAGACTGGTACAACCGATGATAGCGCTCTAGCTTGGGATGCACGTCAAATTTTGCAAGATTACAAAGTAGTGAATAGCCAAGATTTAGAATTCCAGCAAATTCAAGATTTAAAAGTCACACAGTTTAATTGCGACTTAAATATCTATATTAGATTGGCAAATAATAATGCAATCAGTTCCAGTCTCAAAAATAAAATTACCGAAATTTTGAAAAAGAATTTTGATTATGTGGAAACAATCAGAGTCATCCAAGCTCAATAAGAATAATTTTTTTTGGATGATAAATATTTTTACAGTAGATTGCAGATAAATAAGATAAAAAAATGATCATATAACTCTTGTGAGGTGGGCAAGATGCCCGCTACTCTTGATACCTGAAAGCGTTACCCTAGGTATATACGAAAAAATTACCTATGAAACCTGAAGAAATAGCGGGGACGCTAGCAGAATTATTTGGTACAGCAGCAGTGAGTGCGATCGCACCTGGATCGTGGCAAGTAGAAACTGAGAGTTTTCGGCTGTTGGTGCTACTTGCCGAAGATAATACCTGGTTGCGGATTTTATTGCCCATTGTGCCCATAGAAGCAGCCCAACAATTTTTAGAACAGTTCCTAGAAGCTAACTTTGATGAAACCCAAGAGGTTCGCTACGCTTTATATGAAGGGGTAGTATGGGGCGTGTTTCAGCATAATAGTAGCACTTTGGTAAAAGAGGATTTGTCTAGTGCGATCGCTAAACTCACATCTCTTTATGAAACTGGATTAAATGATGTTTTCAATCGACTCATTGAAAGCCGCATTCGACAAATTATTTTAGCTGCAAAACAGCAAGGACAATCCCTGCATTCTACAATGCAAAATCTGGAACGTTTCTATACAGAAGGATTATTAGGAGAAATTGAGCAAACCCCAGAAGCACGGGAACAAGTACTAGCTGTATGGCAATATCAATTAGAACGCTGGTGGAATCAAATAGAAGCATAGAAAAATCAAAATTCGTCTTGGAAAGTTTGCTCAACGGGGGGAACCCTCCTTCGGATTCACCACTTTGCTTATGCCGGGAAACCCGTCCACCGCAAGTGGTTCACCGCACGCAACTTTCCGCAAAATTCAAAATGAATAACTGTTTATAAACTTGACTTTTGAATCTAGTTTTGTTTTTTCATTTTCATACTTCAGCTTTTTCAATATATGGATATAATTTCAATTCTCAAAGAAGACTATCAAAGATTCCCAGTTAATCAAACTTACAGCATTTATGCTCCAGATGTTTATTTCCAAGATGCTGTGTTTAAATTTCGTGGGATACAACGCTATAAACTGATGATTAATTTCATTAAGGTTGCGTTTTTAAACCTCAAAATGGATTTACATGATATCCAATCTCTGGGAGACACCATTAAAACAGAGTGGACACTTAGCTGGAATAGCCCCTTACCTTGGAAACCAAGAATATCAATTTCCGGCTGGAGTGAATTACGTCTTAACTCTGAAGGTTTGATTGTTTCTCACATTGATTATTGGAACTGTTCGCGTTTGGATGTGATCAAGCAACATTTATTTGCTTTAAAAACTGCTCAGTAAGCCGCTCATTAAAATGTTGTGGACAAGTCAAAATCTCCAGATCAGCGATCGCAGCCATTATTCCCACCAAGCTGAATTCTCTTCTCAAGCCATGTTTGGCAACTTTAGGCCCCTGGATGTGCAGCAACAGCATTTATTCCCTGCAAACAGTCGATAATAGAGATAGGTAAATAAATGTAAACAATTCTCAGGCAGGAAAAAATCATTCATGCGGGTAATTTTAATGACAGGCAAGGGTGGCGTTGGCAAAACCTCTGTAGCAGCGGCCACTGGACTCCGTTGTGCAGAATTAGGCTACCGCACACTTGTGTTGAGTACAGATCCCGCCCACTCCCTAGCGGATAGCTTTGATCTGGAATTGGGACACGCACCAAAAGCAATTCGCCCAAATTTGTGGGGTGCGGAACTAGATGCACTACAAGAACTAGAAGGAAACTGGGGTTCTGTGAAGCGTTACATTACCCAAGTTTTACAAGCTAGAGGTTTAGAAGGGGTACAAGCAGAAGAATTAGCCATTTTACCAGGCATGGATGAGATTTTTGGCTTGGTAAGAATGAAACGCCATTATGATGAAGGCGATTTTGAGGTGTTGATTATCGATTCTGCTCCTACAGGGACAGCATTGCGACTGCTGAGTTTACCAGAAGTCGGTGGCTGGTATATGCGCCGTTTTTACAAACCCTTCCAAAATATCTCTGTTGCACTTCGCCCTTTGGTTGAACCTCTATTTCGACCAATTGCTGGTTTTTCTCTACCAGATAAAGAGGTAATGGATGCTCCTTATGAGTTTTATGAACAAATTGAAGCTCTGGAGAAAGTATTAACGGACAACACTCAAACTTCCGTGCGCTTAGTTACTAACCCAGAAAAGATGGTAATTAAAGAGTCTTTGCGTGCTCATGCCTATCTGAGTTTATATAATGTTGCCACCGATTTAGTAGTAGCTAATCGCATCATTCCCCCGGAAGTGAAAGACCCATTTTTCCAACGTTGGAAAGAAAATCAGCAGCAATATCGTCAGCAAATTTATGATGACTTTCATCCTTTACCTATCAAGGAAATACCCCTATTCTCAGAAGAGATGTGTGGTCTAGCCGCCTTAGAAAGGTTGAAAGATACCCTTTATCAGGATGAAGATCCCACACAGGTTTATCACAAAGAAACAACTATTAGAGTTGTTCAAGAAAATAACCAATACAGTTTAGAACTGTATTTACCGGGGATTCCTAAAAATCAAGTTCAACTGAGTAAAAGTGGAGATGAACTAAATATTACGATTGGTAACCACCGCCGTAATTTAGTGTTGCCGCAAGCGCTGGCAGCGCTCCAACCCTCAGGTGCAAAAATGGATGAAGATTATCTAAAAATCCGTTTTGCCTAATATGTACAAGTTTAATTCTGCTGGATATATCAGCAGAATTAAATATTATTAAGCATTTTTAAGCGCAAATTATGTTTATTAAGTATTTAAAATGTATCTTCTTACACTATAGATAAGTATAATTTTTGGTAAAGGCTTAATAGCCAGATGTTATTAATGATTTTTATTTTCTATAATTTTTCAGAGACTTTTAAATATACCACACTTTGATAAATCTCAATTATCAGCAATAAATCGGATTAAAAGAGCAGTAAACATCATATTTTTACTATAAAAAAATATGATGTTTTTTTAAATTTAAACCTAATTTATCAACAATTATTAGCCAGTAATTTTACTGAAGACACATGAAACAATAAATTTAATAATATTTTCAGATATAGATATTTTTTAATTTTTAGTTTTTTTCTGACCGAAAAATTATTTAAGTAAAAGCAATGACTCCGATCGCCAAACCAGACTCACGGGTAAACCTTGAGCAAGAAGGTTTATTACGCCGCATCACAGACCGTATTCGTCGCACCTTAAATTTGGAAGAGATCCTCAAAACGACAACAACGGAAGTGCGATCGCTACTAGGTACTGATAGGGTGATGATTTATAAATTCCATGACGATGGTAGCGGTCAGGTCATTGCTGAATCAATTTATCAAGATAGGCTACCATCACTTTTGGGGCTAAACTTTCCGGCGGATGATATACCGCTTTATGCTAGAGAACTGTTTGTCAAGTCACGAGTGCGTTCTATTGTTGATGTTGAGAAGCAGCAGATTGGTCACAGCTTTTTAACTGTTTTGGAATCAGGAGAAGCGATCGCAGAAGACATATATTATCGCACTGTAGATTCTTGCCATCTCAAATACTTAAAAGCGATGGGAGTGGAGTGTTCTCTAGCAGCACCAATTTTACATCAAGATCAACTTTGGGGTTTGTTGGTATCGCATCACTCCGAAAGCTTTGGGGTTGGCAAGCAGGAACTAGAAGCTGTACAGATGGTAGTAGATCAATTATCAGTAGCGATCGCTCAAAGTAATCTCCTCACCCTAGCCCATAACAAAGCCGAACGGGAAGCTAGTATTAACCGCATTGCAACTTTACTGCATTCATTGCCCACAATTGTATTACAGCCAGCTTTAGAAGAGGCTGTTGCTGCCTTCGGAGGTTCTGGCGGTCGGCTTTGTATCAGACATAATGCTTTTAATTTTCAAAACAGTAGTTTTCAGCCCTTTACAGAATGTTTAATCCCAGGAAGTGATTGTGTCAGGCTTTATATTTGCGGACAGCAACCTGTGATGCCACAACCAAATGTGTATCCACTCATAGAGCAATATAATGTCTGGCAAGAACACTATGCATCTGGAAAATATGATGTTTGGGCAATTTCAGACATATACCAAACGCCTCATCTACTAACAGTACAAATTGCTTTTCAACCTACAAAAGTTCGCAGTATTTTGATGATTCCACTAGAGTATCGTCAAGAATTAGTAGGTTATTTAAGTATTTTTCGAGATGAAATAGATACAGAAACCTTATGGGCGGGAAGATTCGATTCCGATCAAAGGCAAACTTACCCACGTTTATCTTTTGATGTCTGGCGCGAAACTAAAACAGCACAAGTGCAAAAATGGACTGTTGAAGAGATAGAAATGGCCAGAGAAATTGGTAAACATTTTGCTTCAGCAATTCAGCAATATGAACTATACCAACAGGTAGAAGCTTTTAATAGTAGCTTAGAAAAACAAGTTAGAAAGCGCACAGTTGAACTCAAAAAAGCATCGGAACAACAACAAACTGTATTTGGAGTAATTGCCAAAATTCGCGAGTCTCTTGATACTAAAACTATTTTTCAAATTACGACTAAAGAAGTTTGTCAATTAATCAAAGCCGATCGCGTTTCTATTTACCGCTTTGATGCTGATTGGGGTGGTGAATTTGTGGGAGATTTTGAAGTTGCTAGCCCCCACTGGTCAAGTTCTTCCAAACTGGGAGTCAATACAATTTGGAATGACACCTTTTTACAAGATACACAGGGAGGACGCTACCGCTTTAACGAAACATTTGCGGTAGATAACATTTACCATCAAGATTTTACTCAGTGTCATGTTGACAATTTAGAAGAGTATCAAATTTACGCTTTTGTACTTGCACCTATCTTTTTAGGACAACAACTTTGGGGTTTACTAGCGACTTATCAACATTCTGGCCCGCGTCAATGGTTGGACTCGGAAGTTAACTTTCTCAGCCAGATTGCAGCGCAACTAGGGGTAGCACTCCAGCAAGCTGAGTTACTGACACAAACACAGCAACAAGCAATAGTTTTGCGACAAGCAGCCGAACAACAACGAGTCTTGTTTGAAGTTGTCACAAAAATCCGCGAATCCCTCGACCTCAATGCTATTTTTCAAACTGCGACTCAAGAAATTTGCCAATCGCTGCAGACAGATCGGGTAGCTGTTTACCAATTTCTCCCAGATTGGAGTGGTGAGTTTATTGCTGAGTTTGTTGTTGCAGGTTGGGAAAAACTGGTAGGTGGAACCATCAACTCATTTTGGCAAGATACTTATTTGCAAGAAACCGAAGGCGGACGATATCGCCACAATGAAACCTTTGCAGTCAATGACATCTATCAGGTAGGGCATAGTGAATGTCATATTGAGTGTTTAGAGCGATATCAAGTTAAAGCCTATGCGATCGCACCTATTTTTATTGGGCAAAAACTTTGGGGTTTACTAGCGGCTTATCAAAACTCTGCACCCCGCCACTGGGAACTCTCAGAAATTCAATTTTTAGCCCAAATTGCCAATCAGCTGGGGGTAGCACTGCAACAAGTTGACTTACTCTTGCAAACGCAGCAGCAAACAGAACAGCTAACTCAAGCCCTGCACGAGTTACAAGAAACCCAAACCCAACTCATTCAAACTGAGAAGATGTCCTCACTAGGACAACTAGTTGCAGGTGTCGCCCATGAAATTAATAACCCTGTCAACTTTATTTCTGGTAACTTGCTCCACGTCAGCCAATATGCTGAAGATTTACTCAGTATGTTGCAACTCTATCAACAGCAAGTCTCAAATCTTAGCCCTGATATGCAGGAGAGGGCTGAAGAGATTGATTTAGAATTCATCACAGCAGATTTGCCCAAAACTCTCTCTTCCATGAAAGTAGGCATTGATCGCATCCGCCAAATTGTCTTAGGTTTAAGGAATTTTTCTCGTCTCGATGAGGCGGAAATGAAAGCGGTTAATATTCATGAAGGAATTGATAATACTCTGCTAATTTTGCAACATCGCCTGAAAGCAAAACCAGACAAATCTGCAATTGAGATAGTCAAGAAGTATAGCGATTTGCCCCTAGTAGAGTGTTACGCCGGACAATTGAATCAGGTATTTATGAATGTCTTGAGCAATGCGATCGATGCTCTAGAGGATGAACGTGAGCCAATATCCAAACCTGATAAAGGACTAATTACTATCTATACTTCTATTGGAGAAATGAAGGGCAATATTAAAAGTGTGGTAATTCGCATTATTGACAATGGCCCTGGAATCCCAGAATCTTTGAGATCCCGAATTTGTGACCCATTTTTCACTACTAAGCCAGTAGGAAAAGGTACTGGTTTAGGATTATCAATTAGTTACAAGATTGTGGTAGATAAACATGGCGGCATATTTAATTGTGAATCTGAGCCAGGGTTAGGCACAGAATTCTGGATTGAAATTCCTATTGATCAAAATAGCCATCATCATATTTAAAATTGATTAATAAAATGCATTTTAGTAGGGTGTGTTATGCCGTAGGCTAACGCACCTTTTATTATTAATCATGATTTAGTGCGTTGCACTGCGTGACAACACACCCTACTAGATTTGAAATGAATTAAAAAAAAAATACCTGTTATATCATGTCCGTTTGAAAACTTATCATATCTGTGAAGGTTGGTAATGGTTAATGGGAAAGAAAAATACAGTTTAAGAATTACCAATTACCAATTACCGATTACCAACAAAACCAACCATATCGTAAGTAATTAGCTGGACTTGATATTAATTTCTCAACTGCACAGGCATAGCTAAATAGGTCATTTTCAAACCACCTAGTGGTGTAAAAATCACTGGGGTTAAGCTCTGATTGAGATGCATTTGCACTTCGGAAGCAGGCAATTCTTTCAATCCTTCCATGAGGTATTTGATATTAAAAGCAATATCTATATTTTCTCCTGATATCTGTGCTGGCATTGATTCTCTACCGCTACCTACATCTTGAGCTTCACAAGATAAAGTAATTTCTTGCTGAGAGCTATCAATGCTAACTTTCACAATATTATTTTTTTGATCGGCTAGTACGGCAATTCGCTCTAATGTACTCAAGAATTGTCTGCGATCAATAGTTACTTGTCGCTCAAATTGACGCGGTATCAGTTGCCGATAAGCTGGATATTGACCTTCTAATGTGCGGCTAGTTAGGCGTTGATTTTTCCAAGCAAACACCACTTGGCCTTGATCCAAATATAAAGCTACAGGCTCATCATCAGAGGAACTATGAGGTAACATCCTCTGGAGTTCGCGTAAGGCTCTTGCTGGTACTGTGACTTCTAGCTGGCTACTACCTTCAATTGGACGTTCATTAGTAGTTTCTACTACTGCTAACCGATGTCCATCAGTAGCGGCGAATTCTAAGGTATCTTGTTTCACTGTCAGATGAACTCCGGTGAGTACCTGCTTAGTTTCATCACCACTAGTAGCAAATAATGAGCCTTTTAATCCCTCAATTAACGCCGCCGCAGTTAATTGCAGTGGTTCAGTATCTTCAATAATCGGTAATTCAGGAAACTCTTCCGCCCCCATTGCCCGTACTTGGTAATGTCCACTCTTGGGTGTGAGCGTCATAATTATACCTTCTCCGCCAGAGGTTGCTGACTCATCGTCTAGAGTAATTTCTCCCTCTGGCAGACGCGAGGTAATGTCTACCAAAATTTTGGCAGGAAGTGCGATCGCTCCTCCTTCCCATACCTCAGCATTAAAGCTAGTGCGGATACCCAAGCTGAGATCGAAGGCGGTGAGGCTTACTTGGTTAGTTTGTGCATCTGCTTGTAGCAGTACGTTAGCAAGTATAGGATGTGTCGGACGTGAGGGTACAGCACGGCTAACAAGTGAAAGATTTGTACTAAGGTCGCTTTGGGCGCAAACTAATTTCATGGTGAGATTCAGCTTGTGAGTGTCTATAGTACCACTCTAGAAATATTTTTAGTAAATTAGTACATTTTTACTAAGCAGCTTTGATTCTAAAACTGCCAGGTAGATTGGTAAAACACAATTTAAAACCGTCCCTGACTGGCAAGAACGGTAAGCGATCAATTATTTATCAGTTAATCAAAGAATTTGACAAACGCTTTAGTGCGCGTAGTCTAAGCAGGAATAACTTGAGCAATCAACGAACGTTTATCGAGTGATTGAACTTTACCTACTTCACTCAAATCGCTGACAATGCGTTCTAATAGTTCTCCAGCTTTGTCACGATATTGATTTTCTCGGCCTCGTAAACGAATGGCAAACTTCACTGAATCGCCTTTACTCAACCATGCTAGTGCTTGCTGAATGCGTAAGTTGTAATCAGCGACACCAACATTTGGGCGAAGTCTAACTTCCTTGACTGTCGGTCTAGCACTCTGTCCTTGACGCTTTTTCTTTTGATACTGAAGCTTGCCATAGTTAAGTATCTTGGCAACTGGAGCGTCTTTGCCCTCGGAAACTAAAACTAGGTCAAGCTCTACACTCTGCGCTAGTTGTAGAGCTTCAGATGTATCTACTAGACCGCGATTGTTATTTTCATGGTCAATCAAGAAGACTTGAGGTGCCTTGATTTGTGAGTTAATTAGTTGCTTTTGGACTGCGATAATGGTTTCCTCTCTGTTTTTCAATACTTTGCAAATGCAAGTACTGCTAATGTAACACAACCTCACTAGGAACTAAGACGTGATAACCCTATACTTTCTTACTTGAAAATGGGCATAGGGCATAGGGCATAGGGCATGGGGTATAAGAAAAACCGATTTTCATGCTTGAATAGCTGACTTGGCTGTCAACCACATATCCAATGTGTAGAGTTTCTCGCAGTTCACACAAAGCTTAAACGCTAGCCCCTTTACGGTAGCCAATAGGGATCGAATCCGTTGAGGGGAAGCTTTTCGGGCTTGATATCAGCAGTAGTAGTGTCAGCAATTGGTAATAAGGGCATTAACCACAAATCGCTAGTGGCGATCGCTTCTCCATCATCAGTTTTTAAAGTATTTCCTGATAATGGTGCATTAACTTCTTGGGCTACTACTTGGTCAAATAATAAGCCTAAACCATCAGGCGATAAATTCATGTGCACATTTCGCTGGGCAATGGGCAACACTAATAAAGGTTTTTGTTGTGCGGTTTTCAGATCAATTGCCACTACATAAGGTTGTTCTATGTATTGTTCTTTGGAAACTAACTGTGTGAGCAAGCAGTAAAGGGTTGGGGAAGAAGGATCAAATTGGCAATTGAGAATTGAACCAGTGGTTTTTAACAAGGGTTTTTGAGTACCTTGGTTAGTTACCAAAAATAAATCTCTGGTGTAATCTGTATTGAATTTGACCATCGCTGCTTGCGAGCCATCTTTCGAGAAAGCCTGAACTAACCCAAACTGCGGCAAAAAATCTAAAGGTTTAGTCGCATCCCCTTCTATAGGTAAAATTGCTGCTCCTGCTCCTTGGGCAACTGCTACAGCTTTACTATCAGGAGTAATCATAAAATCTCCCCCAGGCTGGCTTTTTAGGGGTTTAGCAGTGGGTTTTTCTCCAGATTCAGTGCTTGTAGGCATTACCCACAGCCCAAAATCGCCGGGATTAGATTTGTTTCCGCGCTGGATAACAATCGTTTCTCCGTCTGGTGATAAGTCAAATTTAAGATTTTGATAGGTTTTATTATCTAAAACTAAGTCCACTCTGCCAGGTGATTCTGGTTCTTGATCGGCTTGGCTAGCAATTCCTGTCGTGACTGTGTAAAGTTGAGCCGAAAGTAAATCTTGGTCATTGGTAGTACGAGCCGAAAATAAAATTTTCTCCCCATTGGGAAATGGCTCAAAGTCCATAACAACTAAATCTTTAGGGGTGAGTACCTTTTTTTGCTCTTGGGTTAAGTTGTAGAGAATTAACCGCCCCTTTTCTTCAGGATTAACTCCTATATAAATAATGGCGCGATCGCGGGTACGAAATGCACCTGTAAACGGCTGGACTAGCCTGTTGCTACTTTCTTGGGAAGCAAATTTATCTTTTGCTCCTTGTAATTGGACTTTATAATTCGTGCCATAGGGTGCTGGTGTCAAAAGTGTATAAACCATCCGCCGCCCAGCCCAACTTATTTTCCCAGCCAGCGGCGGCTCAATTTTTAGGTTATCCTCTACACTTTTGGTATCCATTGGGCGGCTAAAGGTGAGGGTGAAGGAAACATCTTCAGACCCAATTTGCTGATTCTCCCAGGTAAAAGTTCGCACTCTCGGCTTAACGGCATCACCTTGCCAAATGATTAACCCAATTAGCAAACTGATGAGCAGCATCAGTGCGATCGCGACGCGATCCAGTGGTTGAATGAATGCTTTGGATGTAGTCATGTTTCAGAGCAAGGGTCAAATGTCAATAAACATAAGGATTTTTGGGTTGCGGAATCGTTTTCACAGAACTAGCAGCGATGGTTAGTTGGCGTTTACCAGAGAGGGTTTCTGTGATCATTTGCCCTTCTACTTCTAACCAGGTATCAGCTGGATACTGATTGTTAGGGTCTGCCAATTTCACTGGCAAACCTGCTGGGTAGGCATCAGCAGCGCAGCAGGTGAGGATGAATCTGGCTAAGAAAATATATTCTTTCCCTAAATCTGGTGGGTGAATGACAAATCCTTGCACCTTGGCTTTTTGACCAGTATATGCATCTGGTTCAGGATAAACATTGAGTGTGCGAACCCAGTCTACAAGCGATCGCTCTTCTGGGCGAACAGTAGCACGAAATGCTTGGGGTTTGACACGGGTAGTTCCCAAGGAATCAACGGTGATACCTCGTTGCAGGGCTTTGTCACTAGCAAAGACTTGTGGTGTAATGATGAAACCCAAAATGGCTGCTGTCAACAGCAAAGCACTTCCCCATCCAGGGGGAAATATATTTAAGTGCATGGGATTGGCAACATTATCTCGCCGCCGTCGCCGCAACAGTTGCCCAGCTTTTAAGAAACCGACAATTTGTAAAGCGATACCACCCGCAATTGCCAACCAGAAGTAATCGGGGTGAATCAATAAGTTAAGTTTGCCTGTAGCCCAGTATTTGAGAATTAAAATTCCCCAAGCTGTAATTGCTAAAACATCCAGCCAAGGCATTAATAAATTTCGGAGTTTAACTGTAGGATTTGGGTTGGAATTCATGGGAAATGGTCAAGGGTCAACCAATTTTAGATTTGGGATTTTAGATTGACTACACCATAAAGGGATGCAGTAGGGAGAATTTTAGATTTTAGATTTGCGATTTTGGATTCCAATCTAAAATCCAAAATTGAAAATTGTTTTCAATGCCCAATGCCCAATGCCCCATGCCCAATTTGATAAAATTTTTGACATTGGACTTTTGACATTGGACTCTTGACTTATTTATTTACATGACGTGTAAATTCAAAAACAAGGTGAACAAAAATGTTAATAGTCCTGCTAGAGCAAATAGATAAAATAAAGCTTTCGCTTTGAAGATTGATAACATCAACCCCACACCTTTGATGTCAATCATGGGGCCAAAGACAAGAAAAGCTAGCAGGGAACCACTAGTAAAAGTAGAAGCAAAAGACAGCGCGAAGAAAGAATCTACTGTTGAGCAAATTGACACAGCCCCTGCTAATACCAACATTGCCACAATTGAAGTAATCGGGCCAGCACCCAGACCAAGGATAATTTCTCTTGGTGCTAGTACTTGAATAGCTGCTGCGATCGCACTACCCAAGACCATCACTGCGCCTAACTCGCGCAATTCTTGGATAATGTTATCTAATAACAACCGCAGTTTATCTGGTAAAGGTTTATTGCTATTAGATAATGCTGTAGTTTCTGGCATTAAATTACTATCAATGCGGGTAGTCATACCTGCTTTTCCACCTAATAAATAGGTTCCAGATTTTAACAAACTAGAACCTGTGTTGTTCTGTTGTGGTGGAGAACGTCTGCCACGCTTTTTCACTTCCGGCTGTGCGGGAGGATTAAACTTGAGGTAACGTGCGATCGCAGGTTGTACAATCGGACTCAAGTCTTTTTGAAAGCTGAATACAATACCGATAATTGTCGCGATTAATAAAGAAAATACGACTCGTAACACCACGATTTCTGGCTGATCGCGAAATGCTGTCCAAGTTGACCAAATAACTATCGGGTTAATTGTCGGTGCTGCTAGGAGAAAACCAATTGCCACTGGTGTAGGAACTCCCTGCATAAGTAAGCGCCGCGCCACTGGCACATTACCGCACTCACATACCGGAAACAAAAAGCCGATTGTACTACCAAATAAAGCTCCCAGTATGGGATTTTTGGGCATTTTTTCGACCAGTTTGCGCTCATCTACAAAAAATAGCAGCAAACTGGAGAATAAAACTCCCAGAAGCAAAAAAGGAATCGCCTCGACTAGCAGACTCAGAAAAATAGTGAAACCATTGTTCAGTTGATTCATGGGCCTCGCAGTCAAAAGCGGTTTGGAGTTTTTAGGTTATGCCTAGTCATTCTATCGGAATGGGGATCAAAAGCAGATCGGGACAATTTAAGCTCATTTCAGTCAAAAGTTGATATGGGATTTATATTAACGCTTCAGCGTTAGAAAGCAACTGTTACTTTGAAGATACTTATGTTTACTTGAGTGTATTTACGGATGCTGACTACTATGTAAGAATATCAAACCCGATTTATGGTTCCAATATTCTCGAGTAATCACTTAATGTACTACATTTAATTGGCTATGTTTATAGTTACTGCAATTTAGCAGCTTGGTGTTTTGTCTTGGGCAGATTTTTATCAAGAGTTTACAGTATTTAAACAATTGGGGATCGCAATTAATAGCAATTGCTTTAGGGGTTTGTTAAGTTCAGGCAACATTTTTGACTGTCAGGTAACCTGGAATATCTGAAGTTGCATAGTACTCAGCGAAGATTACTGAGTTATGAAGTCGTAAATCATAGCTAAAGCTAGGGTATTGAGTAAAGATGGGTAGAGGCTAAAATATTAGTTTATTCATTGCCAGTTTTTATACCAATTAGAGTGTCAAGTGCCACAAAATTTCAGTACTCAAATATCAGCACCATTTCTATCGCAAGGTAGCGATCGCGATCTCGATTTAGATTCTACCCTCAAGGATCTGTCAATGTATGACTTCCAAGTGGATATTAGCTGTATGTCTGTGGAAGTTGCCCAATTTTTTGAAAAATATCCTGTGCTACCAGGAGCTATCTTACTTGACGATGGAAAGTTCATCGGCATGATTTCGCGGCGGCGACTCCTAGAATTTTGGATTCATCCCCAAGCACAAGAATTGTTTTGGCAAAAACCATTAAGTATTCTCTATAGCTATGCCCGTAACACGATTTTACAATTGCCCGATACGACTCCAATTTTGACAGCGATGCAACTTACCTTAAGGCGATCGCCTGAACTTTTGGCAGAACCATTGGTGGTACAAACGGCACCCGATACTTATAAATTATTGGATGTACATGAATTAAATCTGGCGGCTTGGCAAATTCGCGGAATTGAAACTCAAGTACGTTATGAACGCAGCCAAACTCAAATGATTCAAATTGATAAAATGGCAAGTCTGGGGCGTTTAGTTGATGGCGTAGCCCACGAAATTTTAGACCCCGTCAGTTTTATTTGGGGTAATTTAACTTATGTTTCTAACTATAGTCAAGATTTGCTCAAACTCATAGCCGCTTACGACCAGCAATTATCTCCTACTCCCAATTATATTAATCATCTGAAGGAAGAAATTGAATTTGATTTTTTAGAAGAAGATTTAACTAAATCCCTGGCTAGTATTCGCACTGGGGCTGAAAGATTAAAAAAACTAGTCACTAGTTTACAAAACTTTTGCCATATTGATGAAGTTTATCCGAAACCGGGAGATTTACACGCCTGTTTAGATAGTATTGTTTTATTAATTAATAGCCGAATTCATGGCGAAATTCAAATAGTCAAAAACTATGGGCATTTGCCGCCAGTATATTGTTTTATGGGGCAATTAAGCCAAGTCTTTATGAATATTTTTACCGAATCTATAGATACTTTGCTCAATGAAACAGTACGGCAGGAGTTTCATCCAGAAATAACAAAAAGTAATGACAAACCCCAGATTGAAATTACTACCAAAATTATTACACAAGAAGCCACTAAACCAGGCTCTCCAGATTCTCGCTGGGTTTCAATTTCTATTGCTGACAATGGCCCGGGAATGTCGCCTACATTGCAACAGCAAATTATTGATTCTTTTTCAGTAGAAAAACGCGCTGATAAAGCTACTAGTTTAGCTGTGAGTTATCGAATTATTACTGGTAAACATGGAGGTAAATTAAATTTCCATTCCCGTCTCGGACAGGGTACAGAATTTCAAGTATTGCTACCCTTACTTTAATCAAAATAATTTTGACAATATATATAATCAGCAAATCTAGGTGTGCTATGCCGGAGAATAACACACCCTATATCTGGAAATTCATCATTCATAATTTAGTTACGGCGGTAAAAATGTAACCTGCCAAAACCTAAAAATTGGCTATGAGATTTTTCACCTTGAGGAAATGCAGTCACCCCAAAGAGATACACGCCATCAAATTGTGGGTTTTGCCTGGCTTTTAAACCAATCGTAATCTTTTTACCCGGAGATACTGGTGGGTTAAAAGCAATTGAGACTGTTTGAGTTTTTTGATCACTGCTAATATCGTTGAACTCTATTTTTTGTCCTTCTTGAGATTCTGTTCCTTCAAAAGCGACACTTTTATCTAGCTGAAAGCGAATATATTCTAAACCTTCGCGCTGTTGAATGGTAATTTTTTGTAATGGTTCGCCAGCATTTTCTGGCAGGTTAATAGTAAAGTAATAAACTGCGCCTGGTTCACTAACTCGATTGTATGTAGTTGAGGCTTTCAGCAAGCTTGGTGGTTGGGTAAAATATGCGGTTCTGGTTCCAGTAGTGGGCGATAAAGTTGGCGATGGGGTGATAACAAGTGATGTAATTGGCGAAGCTGAAGGAGTTGTTATTGGTGTTGTACTTGTTGGTAATGGAGAAGATTTACCTGCTGAAGTTGCCACATTATTACCAACAGCATTAAAGGCAAATGAACCAACTAGAGAAGAAGATTCCCAAGGAGTTTGTTTACCACCAGTTTCTTTGAGGACATCTGTTCTGACTTGCTTAAACATTTGCTCCACATCTAAATTGGGAGTTTTCATGTGTTGCAATAAAGCTGTAGTATAAGGACTGTTGCGACCCTCACCATCTAAAGCAGTTTTCCCTGGTGAAGTGGCGTAAGCAATTAATGTTCCTTTAACTGTCTGTGTAGGTGGCGCTAAACCGCGCTGAAGAGAACGCCATTTGCGCCCAAAAGGATTATTGCGGCAAGCATCTAAAATAATGATATTGACATCGTTAGATGCATCTTCCATGACATTTAGTAATTTACCCACAGGTAGAGATTCATATCGCACATCTTGTTCTCGTTCTAGACGTGCATCTACGGGAATTAAATAATTCTCTCCATCTACTTGAGTTCCATGTCCAGCATAGTAAAACAATCCTGTGCCACCTTGACGTAGGCTGCGATTAAAATTATCAATCGCTTGTTCCATTTGCCGCAAATCTGCATCTTTGAGGAGTGTCACCTCAAATCCTAATTTACGTAAGGAATTAGCAATATCTGTAGCATCATTGGTGGGGTTAGCTAATTCCGTCGCTAGCTTGTATTTAGAATTACCAATTACCAGTGCTGTGCGGTATTCTTTTTGCATAGCCAAACGATTTTGGGCAATTAACTCTCCCATGACGTTTTTCAGCTTGTCATCCATCACTGAATTATCGCTGGCAACTGGCAAGTTATTAGCAACATTGATGATTTTCTCTTCAGTTGTCGCTATCCATTCATCAGAGGCGAACTCGGGAATTTTCCAGATTTTTTTGACTATTAAAATTGATGCTAGGGGTAACAGCAGTGCTGTGGTTGTTAATAAGAGTAGCCATTTTCGACGTAACATTTTGTTACTTCTCTCTTAAGAGTGAGGTCAAATTCAAAAAAATTGACTATTCATTATATCAGTGTAATTCTATCTGATACCACTTTTAAAAAAGAATGTGACAAATAGATGAAGTAGGGGTACAAAGCATTGCATCTCTATAAATTATTCATGCATTGCAAAGATTCCGTGAATTGGTATCAGCTATACAATTCATATTTAATTTCTGAAATATGGGTATAGAAGCCTGTAGGATGTGTTAGCCTTTGGCGTAACGCATCCCACATTTACGTGAATTAGCAATTACCAATTGTTGGCTTGCAGCAACTCTTCCCCGCGTTGGAAAATTTCACGGGCATAGTCTGTCCAAGTACCTTGTCCCCAATAACGAAAACAGCTAGTTTGCAGCAATAAGTTATGTAAGAGAAGGTTCCGATAATTTGATTTCTTTGTCAGAGATGCTGGTGATTGGGTTGCTAATAATTCATTCACATTTTCATGAAATGCACTACTTAATTGATACATAGGAGACAAGACATTTTCATATCCTTTCACCCAACTGATATGATTTGTCCATGAGGCTCCATCCATATGAAAATTGGGGTTAGTTTGCTTTAATTCCAAAATGGCATTCTCTACCGCTTCGGGTTGTACATTATCTGCTGAAACCCTTTCCCAAATATAATGTTGTCCCACTGGCTGACAGGTGGGATAATCTTCGGGTTGACAACCAGCATCTGTGATTAATTCTAAATATTCCGTACCACACATTCCCACTACGCCAGTTTTACCTCCGCCGTGATTTACCATATCCCACCAAGCTTGGTTGAAGGCGCTGGGAAATTCATTCATCATTACACCGCCATTTTCACCATCTCCGATTTGGCTGACAATGGGTGGTATTAAGACATTTCCTAGTTGCTGTTTAGATAAAGTTTTAGCTTCATAGTAAGGTTGCATTTGACCTACTAATTTAGTATCCGAACCTTGGGTTTTAATTAAAGCAGTGATACTAATAGTTTCGCCTTGGGAATTGCGGGCAATTAGACGGTGTGGTAAATGTTTATGGATCAGAGATTGACCACTAATTGTTTCTACACTATGTTCTTGAACAAGTAGCCAACGATAGCCACATTCTTTCAGTGCTTTGACAAAAGCAAAAAAAGTATCAGGATGATTTGGTAGATGCATTTCTGGTGGTGAAAATCCTTTAACTCTTGCTAACGCTTCCCAACCAAAAATGGCAGCAAAATGCTGTTGCCATGCCAAAATTTGCAATTTAATATCTGCTATGGGCGTGGAAGGAATCACAGCATGACTCCACATCGTACCCAACCACTCTACATAAGGTTGATAAGTGCGATCGCAAGTAATACGCTTGAGGTTATCAATAATATCGCTGCGTCCCATTTGCCTCAATCCCCAGAACAGATTCCCTGAGTAATCCAACATCACACGGGGATTGCAACCTTGGCTGACGAGTTCGGGAATAAAATCTCCCATGCGGCTGTAACAATAGGCAAAAGGCCCAGCATTATGGTTATCTCCTTCGCCGGGATGTTCAAACATATATTGCAGATTACTGATCAGTCCGCCATCATAGCCAGCTGGGATAGTTGGCTGATGCATATGTAAGGCGATCGCAAATCCGGCGTTAATATCTTCTAAGTGGAGATTGGTTTTTGGTAAGAAAACAGGCGCATCATGATTCACTACTGAGAGAACTTCTGTTTCCCAACCACAAATATTCGGTAAACCATTTATAATTTCGGGCAAAGCGGGGAGAGTCTCAGGCAAAGTCTGCATTTCTGGTTGCTCCGAAATAAGGTAATAGGTTGTGACGCTAAACTTGCATAATTACTGGTGAAGCGATCGCGAGTCAAGAGTTAAGAGTCAAAAGTCAAATTTACTCAACACTCAGTAATGTTTCTACTCAAGTGTTAAACCAATTCGTAATTCGTAATACCCTGCGGGAAGCCGCTGCGCGTCTACGTAATTCGTAATGGTGAAACTCTCTCAGCATCTAGATTTAACAGTAGGGTGTGTTGTCGCGAAGCGCAACGCACCGCCAAGAATTCAAGGTGCTTGAGCATATAGAGGAGTAAATAGCCAAATTTACTCGGCACTTTCTGCGCTCAGGTATTAGCTTGCTTATTTAAAGCGTCGCAAGGCTGTATAACCTGACTCGCGATAATTTCTATGCTTGGTATAACTATAAATATTTTGAAGCTCTGCCTCATGGGGTTGAGGCAGAGCGTCCTGTAGGGCGTTACCAGGTGGGGCCTGGTAACGAGGGGAACAGGGGGTAGAGATTTTTATTGTACCAAAAAATTTCTATTGTTCCAATGTACTGGGAATAAGTTTTCTAAGTTGTTTGTATGGCTGTTTGCTTTTTGGTGCTGAAGGGGTGGTGAAATTTAAAATTATCTCTAATAGCCAAGGTGCAAGGCGTTGACACCACACTGCTAGATGACTTTGCCATCCTACTAAAATTTCTGGTGAGTCTCTTTGCAATCCTGAGACAAGCGTTTGTGCTACTTTTTGGGCAGTTGTGGGAATTACCCAGCGAAATAATTGAAAATTCCGCACCATGTCTGTGTCTGTGAGGGAAGGAAGTAATGCTTTTACCTGAATATTGTATGGCGCTAGTTCATGGCGTAAAGCTTGGGTAAATCCTAAAATGGCGAATTTTGTGGCTGAATATGTCGCCATTGTCGGTGCAGCAATTTTGCCCATCAAGCTGGATACATTCACAATTGTTCCTTGTCTGTGGCTAGCCATGCGTCGCGCCACAAGGCTAGTCAGGTTGTACATTCCCATTAAATTGACGGAGATTTCCTCTTGAACTTGGGGAAGTTTAGATTGCAAAAAGGAATTTTGATAAGCAACTCCGGCACAATTGACTAGTAGATGTATGGGGCCATAATTCCGCCAAAGTTGAGCAACAGCAATATTTACCTCTACTGTTTGCGTCAAATCGATTGCTAAAGTTGAGACTTCTGTACCTAGTGCAGAGATTTCCTCTGCAACCTCCGCTAACTTTTGGCGATCGCGCGCTATGAGTATAACTCGCTTAATGCCTTGCTGTGCTAATTCTAGAGCGATCGCACGTCCAATACCACGGGAAGCCCCAGTAATTAAGGCAACCTTACCTTGAATCTTCATAAATTTTTACCTCCAAAATGTCAGTCCTACTGCGTTACTGATTGCATTCGCAGCGCAGACAAATTAGCAATTGTTATTTAAATCAAAACTAAGCCTGTAAGTAGGAGATATTTCTGAGTTAATCTACAACCCTTAATCGTCAGTCCCTAAACCACAGAAATTTCTCACTTTGCTTTAAATCATCAGCACTTCCTACTATCGTCTGTTTGGATATAGCTCATAGGTTTTAACATTTCCTCAATTGTTCACCGGAGCGTTTCCATACACACGTTAACAACTAAATCAAGTTCTAGCAACAATTTTTAATAAGAATTTCTTAATAGTTGTTTACAACAAGTATATATATAAGTGATTTTTTGGGAAATAAGTTTTTATAAATACTGCTGGTCTAATATAGAAATTTCTTGACAATCAGACTAAATTACCAAAATAAATTTAATAAAATCCTCAATATGGCTGAATTATGACAAAATTTGTCATCGCTGATACAAGAAAAATACATATAGTTGAGGAAACTTGATTAGATAAATTTCCGTCAATATACTGATTACATTTACTTTATGAATACTCCTAGCCATGCGATTCTCAATCTGGTTGTTTTTAACCAACAACTGAGAAATCAGGCGAGTCATGCAATCTTTATTGGTGCAATCTTGCCCGACGTGCCGATATTCTTGTTTTACTTTTTGATGAAATTTGTCTATCGTTTACCATCACGTGAAATTTGGTCAGAAGCTTACTACCAGCCATTTTGGCAGGTCATAATCAGTACTTTTCACTCCATCCCTTTGGCATTAATTGGGCTAATAATTGCCCATTTTTTCAATTGGAAAGTTATAGAAATTGGGTTTAGCAGTATGGTGCTGCACTCACTTTTAGATTTACCAGTTCACAATAATGATGCCCATCGGCACTTTTTCCCCTTTAGTAATTACCGTTTTATTAGTCCGATTTCCTATTGGGATCGCAACCATTACGGCGGGATCGTAGCTTTCGTAGAGATTTCCTTAGTATTAGTAGCTAGTATTTATTTGTTTCCCACAATGCGATCGCCTTTCACCAAAGGGCTATTAATAGCAACCAATCTCTTTTATGGGTATGCATATTTGAGGTTTTATCTCAAAGACGCAATACCATAAATTGATTTTAGGGTTGGGTGTTTGGTGTTTGGTTTTTGGTGTTTGTTCCATTACCAATTCCCCAGTCCCCAGTCCCCAGTCCCCAATCCCCAATCCCCTCATGGCACAGCCGGAGTTGGCTGTGGTGCTGGGACTTTTGGTTGCGGATCAACACCACTTAATGCTTGTTTTAATTGCTCTGTAGTTAAAGATTCGACAATACTGAGATTAAGCGGAGCCTGACTAATATATTGAGCATAGCCAGGCTGCAAGTATGGACGATATTCTTGGCGGTTTAAAAGATGGGTGTCAAAGAAAGCAACGCTTAAAGCTTTTAAGTAGGAATAAGCAGGCGCACGGTTTGGCCCTAATAAGGCTTCTGGTACAGGTAAAACATTATTTTCCGCTGTGGGTTCTGCGATCGCACTAAAGTGAGTAGCATTTTCTATAACTACAAGATATTTGTCGGGGTTTGGTAGCCAAGTAAAGGGGTAAATTTGTTCAGCTACAGGGGGTGCGAAAATATCTTGGGTACCTGAGACTAACATTGTCGGTAATTTAATTTGATTTATGCCAGTTTCGCCCAAAACAGAACTATCAATGGGATTAACCGCCAATACAGCTTTAATGCGTTCGTCTTGCAATGGATAATTTTGAGCAGGTAACTCGTAGGCGCGACACTGTAAAAAGACTGATATATTCAAGGTGCGATTAGGCGCACAATCTCGGCGTAGTTGTGCAAAGTTCAGCTTTCCTCCCCCTAAAGCTAAAACAGTGTAACCGCCAAAGGAATGTCCAATCGCCCCAATTTGTTGAAAATTGATTTTACCTTGGAGGTTGCGATCGCTTTTGTCTCGCTGCTGGAGTTGATCGAGAACAAATTTGACATCTAAAGGACGGTTAATAAATTCTTGTGCTTCTGGAGGCCCAGCCAAGCCAGAAAAGTATAGCTGAAAGCGTTCGGCATTACTACCAGGATGTTCTAAGACAGCTACCGCAAAGCCATAGGATGCTAAATGTTCAGCAAGATAAACAAAGGCGAAGCGATCCGAAGCGACACCATGAGAAATGACAATTAGAGGACTTGGTGCTGAAACTTGCGGTAAATACAAATCTACAGGGAGATTGCGATTGCGCGCAGTATCGTTGAATTGGAAGCTGGTTTTCTGCCAAGGTAATTTTCCAGGCGATCGCAAATCTGGCAACTGAGCATAGTTAACCGTGGCATTATTAGTTTGAGCTTGTGTGGTTGTCTGTTGTTTAATCAACGAGACAATTTGATCCTGGGCTTTTACCAAATTTGACAAGCTATTGACTATCTGTAAACCCTCAGAAAAATTTAACCGCAAACTTTCACTTGGGTACTTACGCAATAAGTTCACAACCGTTAAGCCTTGAGGATCGGCAGCAGATAAAATCAAAGCAGCACGGATCGCATAAAAACCATTCTGGCGCGAGTCAGTAAGTAACAATTCCCCTAAACGTCTCAGTACAGCTTCCCCGAGAGGCGAATAGGTAAACTGAGAAACCAAAACAGGTGTAATATCAAATTTCTGCTGTAAAAGCTGCCTTAATTGAGCAAGTTGTTCTGGAGTAGCACGACTGGCATAAAATGATAATTCGCTGTCGATTTTGCCTTCTTTCGCAAATTTCTCTAAAGATTTAGCCGATAAAGAAAATTCCCCAAATGGTGGATAAAAAAAACTGATGCGCTCGGCTCCTAATCCTGGCGATGCAGTTAAAAATGTAGATAGTAAACCTAAACTGAGATATTTTAGAAATTTTTTCATGAGCAAAACCCGCTTTTTACCCAATAAACACAAATTTGGGCGGCGAAGAAAGCGGGGCGGGATAAATACCGCTTTCTTATTGATTTACATTTAGATATACCAAATACCTCGTTAATGCACATATATCCTAGAGGTTAGGCGTTAATACTTCTTTACTGCTTCTCTGCATCCCTATAAGCTGTATTAAGCCTAATTTTTCCGCTTAAACCTCTAATTAGCGCGATAATTAAGTTAGAGATCATAGTTTTTATATGTCATTAACACCATGCCCTTGTTGTGTGGTTGTGCTAACTCAACAACAAGAAGAAAATATCTCTCACCAAAAGCATTGTCAGGATGAACCGGTTAACTACAGCAACATCCCTGTCAAAAATTGCACAGTAGTTGAAAATGGTCGAGTAGTAGTTAAACCATTACAAACACCACCTTTCAAAAAGATTGATTAGCTTTTAACGCAATAAATTAGCAACCTTCTGCTTTTGCTCAAAACTCAGGACTCATCATGGCTAATTTCATCTAAACTGACGGCATCGTGGAAATACTGGTAATCAATGTAGCGATGTCCATCACTTGTCTCGTGCATAATATTGACAAACTGATAGTTCCACAGTAAATCAGTGGCACTATAAGTATGACGGGCATGAAGCACTTGGGCTACGGTTTCATCAATACCGCTTAGTGAAACCACAATAGAGCTATTTGTTTTGAGTAAAGATTCTGTAGTCATTCCATAAAGCTGGCTAGACTCATCAATAATATGCATTGCTAACCAGCTTAATGTGAAGCTAGGTGATAGATTCCTTAGTAGTTTGAGTTCGTGAATGCGACGGATATAATGTCCCTCAGCGGTAACTTCGTCTCGCATCAGGTACACCCGCATCTGTGCTTCCAAAATCAAGTTGCGGCGCTTATTAGCGGTGCGAAACATCAGCGTCGGCTGTCCTTCATGGGGTGTAATCACTGCAACTCGGCTAAAAACCACACGAGCAGTAGGACGCGAAAACCGCGCAAACGCTAACCCTGTCATGACAGCAATTCCCATCAAACCTACCATTGCTTCAATAGTCACAATGGTATTGGCATAAGGTGTTTTAGGATACATAGCACCGTAGCCGATGGATGCCAAGGTTTGCACGCTAAAAAAGAAGACATCTAAGAAAGAGCCTGGTTTAGCATTTTCTACACAATCTCCTCCAGCCAGGTATGCTAAAGCAAATACGGCGTTAGTAGCCAAATATGCTACAGCAATCAGTAAGAAAAACCCAGGCCAGGGAATTGTTAACAGCAGATGGTAGGGATCACGCCAGTAAGAATACCAAACACCCATCCCCACAATCTGGAATTGCCCATCCCTGATTTTAATATGTACACGCGATCGCCTATGCGCCCCTTGCTTGCGAAAAAGTTTCTTGAGTGGGAATCTCATTGGGAGTAGCCAAAATCACTGCTAATCAGTAGGAGAACTAGTGCCACTATATGGAATTGACATCTATCTAATGTGCAATTATTTTTATTAACCCACATTCTGCTGATGAATGAGAAAATCTTTTGATTTCCCATAACCCATGTATAACAACGTTTTCATAAATTCAACTCTAGATAGGCTCAACACAGCTATCACATCAGAACTAAGAAAAAGTATCAAAATGCGCTTAATTGCGCTTAATACAGACTCGCTAACTATCCGATAGAATTATCAAAATTTTGCCAATTTTATAGCTATAGGAGTAGGAAAAATTTCCTTTAATCTGCTATATCTAAGTGTGTGTGTTATTCATGCTGTTATGCATATTATGCATTTGAGTAATTTAATTTATTACTCAACTTATGTAGAATAACGCGAAAGAAAATGCTAAGATTTAGGCGCAGTCGTTCATATTTAAGTATTATTTTGTGGCAAGAGCGAGTACAGCGATAGGAGTTAGTCCCATCATTAAGGAGATTGTGCAAAAACAAGCACATTCAACACGGTTAACTTTAAAAGAGGTTATTCTCATGGGCATGATAGCAATTGACAAAATGGACGAACAAAGTCGTCAAGAGCTAGCAGACGAAGTGCATAAAATGCAGGTTAATGGTGAAATCTAAACTTACTGCTAGGAGTCAAAAGTTTACAATCTTAGGTAAAAATATTAGTTGAATAACTATTAAAAGAGTTAGTGGCTTCAATGTTAGAATTGGCGATTTAGTCTTCACAAAAACTTAGTAGTTATTACAGTGAATAATTCAGTATTCTCGAGAAAAACTGCTCACTGTCCGCTTTTTACTGATTGTTAGCTAAAACGATAACGACTTCCAGTAACATAATCTTCATTAATTTCAAAAGCAATCCATTGACGTTGCAAATTTTCAGCAACGAATCCCGTAGTATTAGATCCAGTAAATGGATCTAATACTAGATCTCCTTCATCAGTCAAAAATTTAATAAAGAACTCTGCAAAGGCTTGGGGAAACCTAGCTGGATGAGGTTTTATACCTGCCTCTTTACACCGACGTAAATAAGCGCTATTAGATTCTGTATTGGCAATTTCTAGCAAATTAGGCGGAATTGCGCCTTGATTATCCTTTTGGAATTTATCAGAAATATCATGTCCGCTAGGACGTATTTTTGCTTTATAGCCATGCTTGAGTAATTGTTGCATACTCTGGCTATATGGTTTTAAAACTTTTCGATTATCTGCTTTAGGGTTGGGAGTTTTGGATAACCACCAAACCACATTCACTGAATCTTTAACGCGGATTCTCCTAATTGTTACCCATTCAGCAGGGGTAGGTAATCTTGCTGGATTATAGTGATAAAATTCTTGAGCGAGAAAAAAGCCAATTTCTTTACATAATCTCACCAAAAGCTCATATTGATAGATACTCCGCACGGGATTTCCGGGAAGGTAAGCGCCACCTAAATCTAAAACAAATGAGCCATCGTCAGTGAGTACTCTTTTAAATTCTGAGGCGAAAGGTAAGAACCATTCAATATACTTTTCTGCACTTTCATTACCATATTCTTTTTTGCGTGTCAGTGCAAATGGCGGTGAAGTGAGGATTAAATTAATAGTGTTGTCATCAATGCATTTGATCAGTTCTAGACTGTCACCTAAATATAATGCACCATTATTTTGAGTATAATAAGGTTGAAAATTACTCGATTTCTGTGATTTTTGAGCTTTTTTTGTCAAGAGTAGTTAATGTTTACAATTAGCAGTTAAAAATAATATTTACTTACAAAAGGATAGGAAAGAACCGATCCTATCCAAATATAAAAACCTACCCTACCATTTTTTGTATGGTAGAAATTTTCCTGACATAATAATTTTTACGCGATCGCCTTTGGGATCTGCTTCTTTTTCGATATCCAAGGTAAAATCAATTGCGCTCATAATCCCATCGCCAAATTTTTCCTGAATCACATCTTTAATAGGAAAACCATACACCTGCATAATCTCGTAGAAGCGATAAATCAGGGGATCGGTTGGCACTATTGGGCCTAATCCTTTTACAGGGCATTCAGTTAGCTCTTTAATATATATAGGCCCTAATTCTAATGCCTCAAGTAGCAACTTAGCCTCTTCCTCAGAAGCACTAGCTTGACGATAAAATACAGCAGCAATCCAGACTTCATCTCGTCCCAGAATTTTTTCTAAATCAGCAAAGCTCAAACCTTTCTCTTTCTTAGCTTTTAATAGTGTTTGGGTAATTTCGGGAAGAGACATTGGGTAGTTATGGCAGTAAATTAAATTTGCTAGAGTCAAATTTTACCATTAAAGATTGGCAGCTTGCTGCTAACCTTTATTTACAACAAGGGGATACAAAAAAATATTCAGAGGTAATAGAGAGAATTAAATCGATTAAATAGTTAATTTTAAACTGGCACTTAAGTCTACAAAGGGCGGGCAAGATGCCCATAATGCTACTCAGTGACCAAAACTCATTTTCAGATTTGAGTAATGGTTGAATGAGTAAATGCACATGATTTGTCATAACTACAAAGACAAATAACTTATATCTGTTTTTATCAAAAAACAAGCAAGAATTAAAAACTATTTCTCTAGCTTCTGGGCTAAGTTCTAACTTCTCCCAAGTGTTAAAGGTAATAAAATAAACTGCCCCCTCTAACTCCCAATGAGGCAATCTTCTCTGAAAAATTTTTAACCTTGGCTCTTGCATTGAGTTTAATTATTTATTTTTATTGTGGTTTTTCTTGTGGGGTGGGCATCTTGCCCGCCCTTTCTTCATCTTTCCCATTAATAAAAATAAAATTTAATCTTGTTACTATCCCAACAACAAATCCCCCACCTTGCGGCAGGGGATTTTTTATTAATTACCTACAAAACTAGCAGCCAGATCAACCGAACTTACCAGCAGTAGAAGCAATTAGGAATGCTGCGTAGGTGAGAACATAGCCCACAGCGAAGTGAGTTAGACCAACCAAACGAGCTTGAACGATGGAGAGTGCAACGGGCTTGTCTTTCCAGCGAACTAGGTTAGCTAGAGGAGTACGCTCGTGTGCCCAAACAATAGTTTCAATCAACTCTTGCCAGTAACCTCTCCAGGAGATGAGGAACATGAAGCCTGTTGCCCATACTAGGTGTCCGAATAGGAACATCCAAGCCCAAACAGACAGGTTATTCACGCCGTATGGGTTGTAACCGTTGATCAACTGAGCAGAGTTAGCCCAGAGGTAATCACGGAACCAGCCCATGAGGTATGTGGAGTTTTCGTTGAACTGAGCAACGTTACCTTGCCAAATACCCAGGTGTTTCCAGTGCCAGTAGAAGGTTAACCAACCTACTGTGTTCAATGCCCAGAACAGAGCTAGATAGAAAGCGTCCCAAGCAGAGATGTCGCAAGTACCGCCACGACCAGGGCCGTCGCAAGGGAATGCATAACCGAAGTCCTTTTTATCGGGCATCAGCTTGGAACCACGAGCATCCAAAGCACCCTTAACGAGAATCAAGGTGGTGGTGTGCAGACCTAAGGCGATCGCATGGTGTACCAAGAAGTCGCCAGGGCCAATTGTTAAGAACAGAGAGTTGGTACCAGCATTGATAGCATCTAACCAACCAGGTAACCAGACGTTAGCGTAGTTAGGATAAGCTGTGTAAGCAACACTGTCGGGGTTGGACAACAGTACATCCAATCCGTACAGTACCTTACCATTAGCTGCTTGGACGAACTGAGCAAATACTGGCTCAATCAGGATTTGTTTTTCAGGTGTACCGAAAGCAACTACTACGTCGTTGTGAACGTATAAACCTAAGGTGTGGAAACCTAAGAAGAGAGATACCCAGCTGAGGTGGGAGATAATCGCTTCTTTGTGCTGTAGCACACGCTCTAGTACGTTACCTTTGTTTTGTTCGGGGTCGTAGTCACGAACCCAGAAGATAGCGCCGTGAGCAAAAGCACCAACCATCAAGAAGATGGCGATGTATTGGTGGTGGGTGTACAACGCTGCCTGTGTTGTGTAGTCCTTAGCGATAAACGCATAGGAAGGCATGGAGTACATATGTTGCGCTACCCAAGAGGTGAGAACACCCAAACAAGCTAGGTGCCAACCTAATTGGAAGTGCAGGGAGTTGTTGTAGGTGTCATAAATGCCTTGGTGAGGCATATTGAATGGCCCTTCAACAGGTTTGCCAAAGAAAGTTTTGGCATTCATCATTTCTTTGATGCTGTGACCAATACCAAAGTTGGTACGGTACATATGACCAGCAACGATGAAGAGAACAGCGATCGCCAAGTGGTGATGAGCATTGTCAGTCAACCACAGGGCTTCTGTTTGAGGGTGGAAACCACCTAAGAAGGTGAGAATTGCAGTACCTGCACCTTGGGATGTACCAAATACATGACCAGCTGTGTCAGGGTTTTGAGCGTAAACACCCCAGTTACCAGTAAAGAAGGGTTGTAACCCTGCTGGGTGAGGAGGAGTAGTGAGGAAGTTATCCCAACCTACGTGCTGTCCGCGAGCTTCGGGGATAGCAACGTGAATCAAGTGACCAGCCCAAGCCAAAGAGCTAACGCCAAACAAACCTGCTAAGTGGTGGTTAAGGCGAGATTCAGCATTCTTAAACCAAGCCAGGCTTGGACGGAACTTGGGTTGTAAGTGCAACCAGCCAGCAAACAATAGAACTGATGCGAACAACAGCAGGAAGATAGAACCTGCGTAGAGGTCAGCATTGGTTCTCATCCCTTGGGTATACCACCAGTGGTAAACACCAGAGTAAGAAATGTTTACGGGGTTGCTAGCACCAGCTTGGGTAAAAGCTTCAATAGCTGGTTTACCAAAGTGGGGATCCCAAATCGCATGGGCGATGGGGCGAATGTGAAGGGGATCTGTGATCCACTGTTCAAAGTTACCTTGCCAGGCTACGTGGAACAGGAGGCTGGAAGCCCACAGGAAGATGATTGCCAAGTGACCGAAGTGAGTGGCGAAAATCTTTTGGTAAAGATTTTCTTCAGTCATGCCATCATGGCTTTCAAAGTCGTTGCCTGTAGCGATCGCATACCATATCCGACGCGTAGTCGGGTCCTGTGCGAGATCCTGGCTAAATTTTGGAAATTTTGTTGCCATAGGTTTGATAATTCCTCTGACCTTTAGCCATCATGTTTCAGCTTTGGGAGTTCTGAGTTTTGAGTAATAATTTCTGAATTCTCAGCACTCACTACTCAGCACTCAGTACTCCTTATAGCTGATTGCTACCCTACTGAAAGAATATGTGCGTGGAAGAATGCCCAGGTGGTAGCAATTCCTCCTAAGAGGTAGTGAGCTACACCTACTGCCCGACCTTGAGTGATGCTCAAAGCGCGAGGTTGAATTGCTGGTGCTACCTTCAGTTTATTATGAGCCCAAACGATAGACTCAATTAGCTCTTGCCAGTAACCACGACCACTGAACAGGAACATTAAGCTGAATGCCCAAACAAAGTGAGCGCCCAAGAACATCAATCCATAACCAGACAGCGCACTTCCGTAGGAGTTGATTACCTGTGAAGCTTGCGCCCACAAGAAGTCACGCAACCAACCGTTGATTGTGATGGCACTTTGGGCAAAGTTACCACCAGTAATGTGAGTCACATTACCTGCTGCGTCTACAGTTCCCCAAACATCAGACTGCATCTTCCAACTAAAGTGGAAAATCACAATTGACAGGGAGTTGTACATCCAGAATAGTCCGAGGAATACATGATCCCAACCGGATACTTGACATGTACCACCACGACCAGGCCCATCGCAAGGGAAGCGGAAGCCCAAGTTTGCCTTGTCTGGAATCAGACGAGAACTACGAGCATACAGCACACCCTTCAACAGGATGAGAACGGTTACGTGAATGGTAAAGGCATGAATGTGGTGAATTAAGAAGTCTGCTGTGCCCAAAGCAATGGGAGCAGCTGCTACTTTACCGCCTACAGCCAAAATACCGCCGCCGAATACATAGCTAACAGGTTCTAAAGCATTGGGTGCTGTTCCACCTGGAGCTAAGGCATGGATATTTTGTACCCACTGAGCAAATACTGGCTGCAATTGAATTGCTGTATCGGAGAACATGTCTTGGGGACGGCCCAAGGCACGCATTGTATCGTTGTGGATGTAAAGTCCAAAGCTGTGGAAGCCTAGGAAGATACACACCCAGTTTAAGTGGGAGATAATCGCATCTCGGTGACGAATCACCCGATCCAGTACGTTGTTTTGGTTAACAACTGGATCGTAATCACGCACCATGAAAATAGCAGCGTGAGCAGCACCACCAACAATCAGGAAACCACCGATCCAAATATGGTGAGTAAAAATACACAACTGCGTAGCGTAGTCAGTTGCCAAATATGGATAGGGGGGCATCGCGTACATGTGATGCGCGATGATGATTGTCAGTGAACCCAAGAAGGCAAGGTTAGTACCTAATTGAGCGTGCCAAGATGTGGTCAAGTTTTCGTAAAGACCTTTGTGACCTTCACCAGTGAAGGGGCCTTTGTGGTTTTCGAGGATCTCTCTGATGCTGTGACCGATACCCCAGTTTGTGCGGTATTGGTGACCAGCAATGATGAACAGTACAGCGATCGCCAAGTGGTGATGAGATATATCAGTCATCCACAAGCCGCCTGTGACTGGGTTGAGACCACCTTTAAAGGTTAGGAAGTCAGCATAAGCACCCCAGTTCAAGGTGAAGAAAGGCGCTATACCATTTGCAAAACCAGGGAATAGGTCAATTAGGACGCTCTTGTTCAGGATGAACTCATGGGGCAAGGGGATATCTTTAATAGCTACCCCTGCATCCAATAGCTTGTTGGTCGGCGCGGACACGTGAATTAAGTGTCCAGCCCATCCCAAAGAACCACAGCCCAGCAATACTTGCAGGTGGTGATTCAGCATGGATTCCACATTCTGGAACCATTCCAGTTTGGGAGCACGCTTGTGGTAATGGAACCAACCAGCAAACAGGAACAAGCCTGCTAATACTAAACCGCCAATGGCAGTGCAGTAGAGCTGGAATGAGTTGGTGATACCCCAGCCGCGCCATACTTGGAACAAGCCAGAGGTGATTTGAATACCGTGGAAGCCACCGCCAACATCACCATTTAAGATGTCTTGCCCAACAATAGGCCAAACGACTTGAGCACTAGGCTTAACGTTTAGTGGGTCACTGAGCCAAGCTTCATAGTTAGAGAACTTAGCACCGTGGAATATCATCCCGCTCAACCAAATGGTCACTACAGCTAAGTGACCAAAGTGGGCTGCGAATATCTTGCGGGAGATATCTTGTAGATCGCTTGTATGTGTATCAAAATCGTGGGCGAGGGCATGTAGGTTCCAAATCCATGTGGTGGTTTTGGGACCTCTGGCTAAGGTTCTGTCGAAGTGTCCAGGCTGTGCCCATCTCTCAAAAGAGGTAGGTACCGGATCGTTATCGACTATTACTTTTGCCTTTTTTTCCTCTCGCTCCGGAGGACTAATCGTCATTCGACCTCCTCTCAAGATAAGGAATGAGGAATCAGGAAACCACAAAGTTAACCATTCTCGCATCCGCCAGATTTTCTGGGGGGCGATGAAGACCCGATGTGGAAGTTTGTTTCTGTTGAATTATAAAGTCTTAAGTTGTACATTGTTGGAGAGAATTTAACAATAATTCAAAATCACTGGAATAATTGTCTACTCTGCCTTTGAAGTTCAAACTAATTGACAAAAAGTCAATAGATTATCCATTTTATTTACAAACTATAACAATTCGTAAAATTTATGGTTTACCAGCCCACAGCAAGGATTTCAGCGGTTGTGCTTGCTGTTGTGGACTGAAAATTTGCTATTGGTAAAAAAAACTGTCAAGAAGAAGACATATTGCGGCAGTTATTAAAAAAACACAAAGTAAAGATTATTTGCTTTTCATAAACTACATAAATTAACAAGGTATTAAGAAGCAACTAGGGGCTAGGTATTAGTATTTTTTATTCATATAGTTAGAAATTTTTTAGGTAATGCGCTCTGGGGAATTGGGCATTGGTCATGGGTAATTGGTAATCGGTATGGAGATGTCTAATGTCCTCTACTTCCTTTGCTCCTTATACTCCCCTGTTCTCTTGTCTACTTGTCACCGGCGCCCATGCTTTTGGGCTATAGTTCCCTATGGACACTTTGAGCCAAAATAATTTGTCAGTTGTTGGAAACTATACGCTGGGTAGAAGGCATGAAATCGTGGCACAAAGCAGTTTTAGAGCATCTCCTCTCTAGGAGGTTTGCTGTTGTGAGATGGTTAATAACATTTTTACTAGTCTTGAGTTTGGCAAGCTGTGGTGATAAAGCTGTCAGCCAAGATGTAGCAGTGGGTAATCGAGCAACTCCACAAAAAAGTTTTCAGGAATTTGCGGAAGTTTCTCCACCAGCAACAATCCAAGAACTGCGCTCCGCATTGGATATCTACCAGCCACAGGTGGCTATAGTTACACCTCAAGCTGATGAAGTCTTGCCGGATAATCAGGTAACAGTCCGCTTTCAAGTTAAGGATCTGCCTATATTTAAAGATCCAAAATGGAAATTGGGGACTCATCTCCATGTAATTTTGGATAACCAACCACATATAGCTGTTTATGACTTAAATAAGCCATTAGTTTTCTCGGACTTAGCCCCAGGAACTCACAGCTTACGTGTCTTCGCATCTCGCCCTTGGGATGAAAGTTTTAAAAATGAAGGTGCTTACGCCCAGATAAAGTTTCACATTTTAGCCAAAACTGATGATAATAATCCCGAGCCAGCACTACCTGTACTAACCTACAGCAGCCCTCAAGGTGACTATGGGGCAGAACCAATACTATTGGACTTTTATTTAACTAACGCTCCCCTACACCTTGTTTCGCAAGAAAACTCCAACAGCGGAATCAGTGATTGGCGGATTCGTTGCACAATTAATGGTGAAAGCTTTGTTCTCGATCGCTGGCAAGCAGTTTACCTCAAAGGTTTCAAACCCGGTAAAAACTGGGTGAAGCTGGAATTTCTTGATAACCAGGGTAATCCTGTCAAAAATGTCTTTAATACTACAGTTGGGTTGATTGATTACCAGCCTAAAGGTAAAGATACTCTTTCACGAATTGTGAGCGGCGAACTCAAAGCTGATGATGTGCGTGGCATTGTCGATCCAAACTATATTCCGAAGACACCACCTGCTGAACCTGCACCTAGCCCTGAACCCACACCTGAAACTAAGCCAACTCCAGCAACTGAGATTCCAGAAACACCGATAACAGAACCACCAATTCTACCATCACCAGAAACTAGCCCAGAACCACAGCCAGTTGTACCATCACCTGCTGCGCCTGAATTACCTGAAAAAGTCACTCCACAACTAGAAAAACCAAAAGGCGGATATTTCCAACGCCGTTCTCGCCCTACGGCTACACCATCTCCTAGCGTGTCGCCAACATTACCACAGGTAACGCCAACACCTGCGGCGACAGAATCGCCTCAACCCCAGGTAACGCCAACGCCTGTGGTAACAGAACAGCCTCAACCCCAGGTAACGCCAACACCTGCGGTAACAGAAGCACCTCAACCTCAGGTAACACCTACGGTAAAAGAATCGCCACAACCTCAAGTAACGCCAACACCTACGGCAACGGAATCACCTCAACCTCAAGTAACACCAACACCTATGGCAACGGAATCACCTCAACCTCAAGTAACACCAACACCTACGGCGACGGAATCACCTCAACCAGAGGTAACGCCAACGCCTGCGGCGACGGAATTGCCCAAGCCTCAGGTAAAACAGCGAACAAGAACGGATTTGAGTAAATATTTCCAGCGTCGTCCACGCCCTACCCCTGAAACATCGCCCACTTTAGCGCCAACACCACCGGAAATTATCGAATCTCCTGCACCGCAAACAGTGCCATCACCAGAAGCTACGCCAACACCTGCTGCTGAAGGGGAAAGCGCTCAGGAATAGCGGTTAGAATTTACCCAAAGATACTTAAATTGAGGTTTTGGGCTAAAACTTCTATAAATGCTAGCCCTGCTACGGGATTACCTACTTTATCTAAGGCGGGGCTATAACAAGCGATCGCACCTTCACCTGGTACTATTGCTAGCAATCCCCCACCAATACCGGATTTCATTGGTAGACCAATTTTGACAGCAAACTCCGCAGATGCTTCATATAAGCCGCAGGTTAGCATGACAGCGTTCACAATCCTGCGGTTTTTTGTTGCTACTAGGGGATTTTCACAAGCTAAAAGTTGTCCCAGTTTGGCTAAATCTTCTACAGTCCCTGAAAGACAGCATATTTGCTCGTAGGTATCAAGAGCTATATCAAGGTTTTTCAGGTATCCGGTTTGCGCGAGATGATTAGCGATCGCTTGATTACCTGGGGAACGAGTTAATCGGACTGAAGCTAGCATAAGTTCATCTAGCTTGAGTTGACAGCCAGCTAATTGGTTCAGCCAGAGACAAAATCGTTGAGTGCGATCGCTTGCATTTTCTCCCGGTAATTTATCGGCTAGGGTAATTGCGCCACTATTAATCATGGGATTGCGGGGGTATCCGCGATCGCTCATTAATTGATCTAGAGAATTGAATGGCGCATCTGAGGGTTCCACTCCTACCCATCGCAAAACCTTCTCCGCACCGAAATGTTCTAAGAGATAGAGTAGAGAAAAAGCTTTGATTACACTCATCAGGGGAAACACACAACTGATATCACCCAAGCTGTAAGTTTGTCCCGTTACACAACAGATGCTAACCGCAAACCAATCAGGGTTAGCCATATTCAATCGGGGAGTGCGATCGGCGACTCTTCCGCTATCGGCTTGGGATTTGGCTTGCTGTACCCAAGCAGATAACTCCATAGTGGTGATTGCTGTCAGTCCTTTCAAAATAGATACAGCCTTTGCAAGATTTCTCGATAAAGTAAAAAGGCAACCCTAAAAGATAAGAATAGCCGAAGCGATCATCTATTCAATTTGCATTGGTTGATAGGTAGAACGCTTATTCATAATTATGTCGTTTCATTGGGAATTTTAGATTATTTATGATGCCCCGTGTCAGAGCGCCAGAATTACCACAAAATAGTACTTGGTTTAATACCGATACACCATTATCTATTAAGCAACTCAAGGGCAGAGTCGTAATTTTAGATTTTTGGACATACTGTTGTATAAATTGCTTGCATATTTTACCAGACTTAAAATATTTAGAACAAAAATATAAAGAGAGTCTGACAGTTATTGGCGTTCATTCTGCGAAGTTTGATAACGAAAAAGAAACTGAAAATATTCGTCAAGCAATCTTGCGATATGACATTGAACACCCTGTTGTAGTAGATAGTGGTTTTCGGGTTTGGCAAGAATATACTGTGCGTGCTTGGCCGACTTTAATGATTATAGATCCGCAAGGTTATGTAATTGGCTATGTTTCCGGTGAAGGACATCGTGATGCTTTAGATGAACTACTAGAAAAACTGATTTCTGAACACAAAGAAAAAGGTACGATAAATTTTCAAGAACTCAGCCTAAATTTAGAAAAGCAGCGTCAACCATTAATTACACCCTTAGCTTTTCCTGGTAAAGTATTAGCCACATCAGCAGGTTTATTTATTGCTGATTCTGGTCATCATCGCTTGGTAATGAGTAGCTTAGAAGGCGAAATTATACACATTATTGGCACTGGTAAATCTGGTTTAACTGATGGTAATTTCAGTGAAGCTAAGTTTTCTTCACCTCAAGGAATGGCGTTTGATGCAGATCATCAAATTCTTTATGTTGCTGATACAGAAAACCATGCTTTGCGGCGAGTTGATTTACAGCGCCAAGTGGTAGAAACCATAGCGGGAACTGGTGAACAAAGCCGTAATATTCGCCCTGATGGTGGTGCTGCTTTAGAAACTAAATTAAATTCTCCTTGGGATTTGGTGAAAGTAGGAAATACCCTATTTATTGCTATGGCTGGGCCTCATCAAATTTGGGAAATGAATTTAGAACCTAGTGTAATTAAAACTTATGCTGGTACTGGTGCAGAAGGTTGTGTTGATGGTTTACTAACTGAATCTGCTTTTGCTCAACCAAGTGGTATAACTAGCAATGGCGAAGAATTATATATTGCTGATAGTGAAATAAGTTCAATTCGCGGTGTGGGAATTGTGGAACCGCGTGTAGTTAGAACTGTGTGCGGTAGCGGAGATTTATTTGGTTTTGGTGATGTTGATGGACAGGGTGAAAATGTCCGCTTACAGCATTGCTTAGGAGTGGAATATGCAGATAATTTTTTGTGGGTAGCAGATACTTACAATCACAAAATTAAATTAGTTAGTCCTAACACAGGTAATTGTCAAACAATTTTGGGTGATTGTGCAATGGGTTTGCTGGATGGACAAGGTAAGAATAGTAGATTTTTTGAGCCTTCGGGATTGAGTGTTATGGGTTCAAAGTTATATATTGCTGATACGAATAATCATGCTATTCGTTGTGTAGATTTAAATTCTTTTGAGGTGACAACAATAAAGTTTGAGGGTTTGTGTGCGCCGAATGTTTGTGTGCCGTCTAATTTGTAGGATGATTTCTCACGCAAAGGCGCAAAGAATAAACTTATATCTTCTCATGAAATGTGAAACCTAACTAACTAGTTTAAATCTTAAGTAGGGTGTGTTACGGCTATGAAAGGATTTGGGAAAAAGAGACAATTGAAATTTAGCCGTAACGCACCATCCATGCGACGGTGCGTTAGGCGTTAGGATAGTTATTTAGTGACAAATTATATTGGAAATGAGCGCCTAACACACCCTACAGTTATTTTATTTTTACTTTATACATTACCTCTGATGCATTCTACATTAATTTTTACCGGAGGGTAAGCGCAAAGGCGCAAATAAGAGTTTTGTGTCTAATCATTGATTACTAACATCTTTAGCAGATTGAATATCAGTATTTATACTCAATTAATCTTATAAATTAACTATTAAACTTGTTATAGCTTGAAATCATCAATAGCGAATTTATACTTTCAATTTTCTCATAAAATTAATATGAATAATATATTTCAAGTATTAGATAATGATACTGATGTTGTATTATTTGAAAAGGATGCATACACTGTCATAAGGCTCAAGGAGTTAATACATCATAATTTTGGAGAAAAATTACATACTCAATTGAGTAATGGTCATCAAACAGTTGCAAGCATTATTCAGTCTGTATCGATTAGTGAAGCAATTTTTAAAGTTGAAGATATAACATGGAAGTCTTCTTCTAAAGGTATAAAATGCCAAATTTTACGAGTTGGTTCTAGAGGATGGGAAATAGGAAGACTAAGAATAATCACATCTACAGAAATTACTAAAGAAAATCATATTGGTGTCCATAAAATTAGCAGTTATCCTAAAGTCAAAGTTCAAGTAATTATAGAATTTTGCCCTGATGAACCTCTTGAACCAGAATCCCCTTTAGATGATATTCGCAAAATGATGCAAACAACATGAAAACTATCCTCCATATTACGCAAATTGGACAATGGGAAGAGGCAAAAACACTCGGTATCTATCGCGCTGATTCTTTGGATACTGAAGGTTTTATCCACTGTTCAGAATCTAGCCAAATAGTTCAAGTTGCAAATAGATTTTTCAAACATCAAAAGGGATTGGTAATACTGTTTATTGATGCTGATAAAGTAAAAGCTGAGGTACGTTATGAGGAAGCGGAAATAGGTGAGTTATTTCCTCATATCTATGGAGAGTTAAATATCGATTCAGTGTTTCAGGTGGTTGATTTTGAATCTGGGGAAGATGGATTGTTTAATTTACCGCAAGAGGTTTTAAATTTAAGTTAATTAATCGTGCAGGTAGAAATACGAAAAGTCTGATAGATGAAGAGTTTGCTGCTAGTAACCGCTTAAAAACGCTGAGTAATAATACCCGATGAAAAAGGTCAATTATTGCTTGCGTAAATGTATGTAAATTATTATATTCTGCCTTTCCAGTTGGGAAATATAGGAAGTGAGCGCCCAACTCTAGGGAAAGGAGAAACGATAGTGTTAACCTCGATAATACCAGGTTATGACATACTAGAAATTATATCTGAAGGAATTAACACAACTGTTTACCGAGCTAGGTCGCAAAAAAACCAGCAGCGTGTAGTTCTGAAAGTTCTCAAGGCAGAATATCCCTCTTTTGAGCAAATTACTCGCTTCAAGCACGAATATAAAACTACAGAAAATCTTAACTGCGAGGGTATTGTTAAAGTTTACAGCCTAGAGAGCTATCAAAATCGCCTGGTATTAGTAGCAGAAGACTTTGGTGGTATCAGTCTCAAACAGTTTCTCTCTTTGCAACAGCTTAGTGAAGCTAATTTTTTAAAGATTGCTGTGCAATTAGCTAAAGCATTGTTATCGCTACATCAGAACCGCATTATTCATAAAGATATTAAACCTGCAAATATTATTGTTAATCCCCAGACTGGTATTGTTAAAATTACAGACTTTAGTATTGCGTCACATTTAGATAAAGAAACACCGCAACTGACAAATTCTCATCAATTGGAAGGGACAGTTGCTTATATGTCTCCTGAACAAACAGGAAGAATGAATCGCGCTGTCGATTATCGCAGTGATTTTTATTCTTTGGGGATTACATTTTATGAAATGTTGACTGGTCAATTGCCTTTTGTAACTGATGATTTACTAGAGATGTTTCACTCTCATATTGCCAAGCCAGTTACACCAATTACCCAGTTAAAACCAGAAGTTTCGAGAACAATAGCTGCGATTGTGATGAAATTGATCGCGAAAAATGCTGAAGACCGCTATCAAAGTGCATTGGGTCTATTAGCTGATTTAGAATTATGCCTTGAGCAATTAGAAACTACAGGTCATATTCCTAATTTTACCCCTGGACAACGCGATCGCACTTCTCAATTACTTATTCCACAACAATTATATGGCAGAGAATCAGAAGCGATCGCCTTGCTGCAAGCATTTGAGCGTATTAGCCAAGGTAAAAGCGAAATCATGTTGGTTTCTGGCTACTCTGGGATTGGCAAATCATCGCTGGTGAATGAGGTACATAAACCGATTGTCAGACAGAGGGGTTATTTTATTGATGGGAAATTTGATCAATTTAAACGTAATATTCCCTACGCCTCTGTGATCCAGGCTTTTCAATCTTTAATGCAGCAATTATTAACTGAAAGTAGCGACAGGTTAACAGCCTGGAAAGAAAAACTCCTGCAAGCGCTGGGTAGCAATGGGCAAGTAATTATTGATGTGATTCCCGAAGTAGAGTTAATTATTGGTAAACAACCGGAAGTTCCACAATTAGGTGCAGCCGAAAGTTTAAATCGCTTTCATCGCTTATTTCAGTCCTTTATTCAAGTTTTTGCTCAACAATCCCACCCTTTAGTAATATTTCTGGATGATTTACAATGGGCTGATTCTGCTTCTTTAAAATTAATTCAAGTGTTAATGACTAATCCAGATAGTCATTATTTGCTGTTAATTGGGGCATATCGAGATAATGAAGTCGGCCCCAGCCATCCATTAATCAAAACTTTAGAGGAAATTGCCCAAGCTGACACAGTTATTAATAGTATTGTATTACGCCCACTAGAATTACCCTATGTATATCAATTGCTGATAGATACTTTAGGGGATTCCGAAATAATTTTAGAACTCGCGAAAATTTTATTTAATAAGACCCAAGGTAATCCTTTCTTTTTAACCCAATTAATCAAAGCGCTATATCAAGAAAATATCCTAAAATTTGATTTTAATCAAGGAGTTTGGTGTTGGGATATACAGCAAATTCAAACAAAGAATCTGGTAGATAAAGATGTTGTCGATTTAGTTGCGAGAAACATTCAAAAGCTACCAGAAGCTACGCAAACAGCCCTACAATTAGCAGCTTGTATTGGCAATCGTTTCAGTTTAGATGTATTGGCAATTGTCAGTAGTAATAATCTGCAAAGATTGGCAGAAGCATTGCAACCTGCTTTGCAATTAGGCCTAATTTTACCCTTGAATAATGAATATCGTATACCTTTACTATTTGCTACCGAAGAGTTAGCGGTTTTAGATTTTGATGAATCTCATATTAGCTATAAATTTTTGCACGATCGCGTCCAGCAAGCAGCCTATTCTCTCATTCCCAACCATCAAAGAAAAGTTACACATTTAAAAATTGGGCAGCAATTGTTGCAAAATACACCTGCTGAACAATTAGAAGAAAATATTTTTGATATTATTAATCAACTGAATGTGGGTGCTAGCTTAATCAGCAAGCCATCCCAAAAGCAACATTTGGCAGAATTAAATTTGCTGGCGGGGAAAAAAGCTAAAGCCGCTACAGCATATTTAGTAGCGATCGCCTATTTAAATACTGGTATCAAACTTTTAGCCGCAGATAGCTGGTTCAGTGAATATGACTTGACTTTAGCCTTGATGGTGGAAGCCGCAGAAGCAGCATATCTCGGTGGCGATTATCAGTTGATGGAGAATTTAGCTAGTCAAGTATTGCAAAATGCTCGCACGCTACTTGATAAAGTAAAAATTTATGAGGTGAAGATTCAGGCTTATGTTGCCCAAAGTAAACAACCGGAAGCTATCAAAACAGCTTTAACTGTATTAGAACTTTTGGGTGTAAGGTTCCCTGATGCGCCAAGCGAGGCAGATATCAGCGAAAGTTTACAAGCCACGCAACTGATATTAACAGGCAGAAGTTTTGAGGATTTAATCGATCTACCAGCAATGACAGATCCGCAAATCTTAGCAGTGATGCGGATTATCGCCACAGTGACGGCGGCTGTCTATCAAGCCGTACCGATGCTGTTACCTTTAATTGTTTTTAAGCAGGTAAGACTATCAGTACAATATGGCAACGCGCCAGTTTCTACTCTCGCCTACGCTTGGTATGGAGTGATTCTCTGTGGAGTCATCGGGGATATTGATGCAGGCGATCGCGCTGGGAAATTAGCATTGGATTTGCTATCAAATCTCCAGGGTAAAGCGCTGCAAACTAGTACTTTCAATATGATTTACCCATTTGTGAAGCCGTGGAAGCATCATATTCGCGAGTCCCTACTACCATTATTAGATGCACATCATAATGGTTTAGAAACAGGGGATTTAGAATACTCCGCTTACTGTGCTTACAATTATTGCAGCCTTTCTTACTTCCTGGGTAAGGAACTGAAAACCTTAGAACCAGAGATGGCAATCTACAGTCAGGTTTTAGATAAAATCAAGCAGGAAGTAGCCCATAATTATCTCAAAGTCTTTCGCCAATCTCTATTACATCTAATCAGTGATATTTCATTCCCTGGGAAGTTGGCAGGTGTAGCATATGACGAAGAAAATATGTTACCGCTACATTTGCAAGCTAATGATCGCTATGCCATTGGTACTTTATACGTCAACAAATTAATTCTCTGTTATCTATTTGGCGAATATCAGCAAGCTGCAGAAGTAGCTGACTTGGCGAAAGAATATTTAGATGGGGTAACTGGTTCGTTTATGGTGCCAGTTTTCCACTTTTATGATTCTCTCACCCAGCTAGCGATGTTAGCCTACACCCCCAGCTTAGAAAAAGAATCCTTATGGTTGCGGGTAGTTGCTAACCAAGAAAAGCTGAAAACATGGGCAAATCATGCACCCATGAACCACAAGCATAAGTATTGTTTAGTTAAAGCCGAGTACCATCGCGCATTGGGTGAATATTTAGAAGCAATGGAATATTACGATCGCGCCATTGCTGGTGCTGCTGAACATGGTTACATTCACGAAGAAGCCCTAGCAAATGAACTCGCTGCTGAAATGTACCTGTCAATGGGTAAGAAAAAAATTGCCCAAGTCTACATCACAGAAGCTTATTATGGTTACCACCGTTGGGGTAGTACAGCCAAAGTCAAACAGATTGAGAAACGATACCCCGATTTAATTCTTCGCAGCAATCATGCGATGTCTACGACGGGCTACGCCTACGCTTCTACTGGTAGCATCTCTAGAACATTCAAATTAGATGCATCTCTGAGTTCGCACTCCACAACCAGTAGTGGTATCAGCTTGGATATCGCCACAGTAGTCAAAGCGAGTGAGGCGATTAATAATGAAATCTCCTTAGAAAGTTTACCGCGCACACTACTACATATCATTTTAGAAAATGCTGGGGCTCAAAAAGGTTGCTTAATTTTAGTCAAAGATGAGCAATTAATTATTGAAGCTATTGATAGCAGTATGATTGATTCCCAAATTACTTTGCTATCAACTCCTGTAGAAGAAAGCGAACTAGTACCCAAAAAGCTGATCAATTATGTAGCGAGAACTCAGCAACCTTTGGTAATTAGAGATGCCAAACTTGATCCAGTTTCTAACAAAGATATCTACATTCAAAATCATGAATGTAAATCAATATTATGTGTACCTATCTTTTATCAAGCCAAGTTCATCGGCATATTTTACCTAGAGAATAATTTAATTACTGGCGCATTTACACCCGAACGGCTAGAACTATTGAAAATACTGTCTTCTCAAGCTGCGATCGCGCTTAGAAATGCCCGCCTATATGCCAAAGAACAAGAAAAATCTCAAGATTTAGCAGCAGCTTTATTACAACTACAACAAACTCAAACTCAACTCGTACATACAGAAAAAATTTCCTCTTTAGGGCAGTTAGTAGCCGGAGTTGCCCATGAGGTAAATAATCCGGTTAGTTTTATTTTTACTAACCTAACTCATGCCAAGCGCTATATCGAAGACTTAATTAATTTACTACATCTTTATCAACAGCATCTACCTCATCCCCCAGCAGAAATTACAGATGAAATAGAAGCTATAGATTTAGATTTTCTTTTAGAAGACTTACCAAATATGATTTCCTCCATGAAAGAAGGAACCCATCGGATTCGAGATATTATGCAATCTCTACGCAATTTCTCACGCAAAGATGGCTTAGATAAAAAGGCGGTAAATATTCATGAGGGTATTGAAACCACGCTGATGATTTTATCCCATCGTTTAAAGGCTTATCCCTATCGTCCTGCAATTCAAGTAGTTAAGAATTATGCTGATTTACCCCTGATTGCTTGTTATCCTGGGCAATTAAATCAGGTATTTATGAATTTGCTAGCCAATGCTATTGATGCTTTAGAAGAGTCTAATGAAGGCAAGAATTATACTTTTATAGAACAGCATCCCAATGTCATCACAATTTCTACTACAGCAAGCAATCAACAAGTCAAAATTTGCATTGCTGATAATGGGTTAGGAATTTCTGATTCAGTCAAGGAAAAAATATTTCAAGCATTTTTTAGCACCAAGCCAGAAGGTAAAGGTACAGGTTTAGGCTTATCTATTAGTCATCAAATAGTTACCAAAGTCCACAGTGGTACTTTTGAATGTGTTTCTTCCCCTGGTGAGGGTGCAGAGTTTATTATTCAGATTCCCATTGATAGGAATTAATAATCAAGTAATTTATAATACAAGACAGTTCAGTTAAGAATATTAATTGACAACGAAACCAAAAAACTAGTTACTCAACAAAAAACCGAACAATCATTTTGGAGGGGGTTTGGGGGACGCAACCGTCACCCAATCGGGGGTTTGGGGGAGAATCCCCCAATTGAGCTAGCTTTTTCCACAAGTGACCAATCAATCACTAATAATCTTATATGAACTGTATTTTCATATAATATATTTTGGCATAGGTTGGTAATTGGTAATTATAAAAATTAAATACCCAATATTACAACACCGTTGAGAATTGAATGGTGCGTTGCGCTGCGCGACAACACACCCTACTTTTATTCGGTTAATCCCCATTCCAACTTTAGCGTTTCTAGTTTGGGATTTTTGACGCTCAATCTTTTACACTCATCTAAAAATTCTTTTACCTGTTCTTCGTTGAGAGTTAAACCACCTTCTTGCAGATTATGAATGTAAGTGATGATATCAGCAGTTGTTAGAGATGCACTGATTTCTTCTAGTAAAACTGCGTTTCTCACTTCTCTACACACCAATTCGATATCAGATGAGGTAAACCTGATACTCTTTTCGGCTAGCATTTCAAAGTTAATTATCTGATTGAAATCAATTTTTGCTAGATAATGTTGGAATAACTCTATCCTTTCCCTTTGATCAGGGGGAAAGATAGGAATTTTCCAATCTAATCTACCAGAACGCTTTAAGGCGCTATCTATACCACTTAAATAATTCGTCGCGCCTATCACAATTACATTACTATTTCGCAGATTATTTAATTCTATCAATAATTGATTAATTGTCGCCTTTTGGTCTGTATGGGCGTTGTCTTCATTACGGTTAAAGCCAATACTATCTAACTCATCAATAAATAAAACCGAAGGCGATTTCTTTTTAGCTTGAGCAAAGATATCTCGAATATTTTTCTGACTTTGCCCGATCCATACACTGATAATATCAGCAGGGGAGAATTTAAAGAAATATCTGCCAGATTCATTAGCAAATGCATTTGCTAAAAGTGTCTTACCACATCCAGGTAATCCATAGAAGAGAATCCCGCTAATCGCATCTTGATAGCCTTTAGATTGTAACCTCAAAAGTTTGGTTAATTTTTCCTTTTCTTCCTTCAAACCTTTTACTTGGCTAAAATCAAGCTTGGTTTCTGGGAGGCGTTGAGTCAAGGGATAAGTCGGGGCTAAACTGGATTTTTTAGCTGCATATTCAAAAGCTGGATATTCAAGCGCATCAAAAGACACTGGAACTAATTGATGATTTTCATAATCTGGTGCCATAACCACAATTTTAAAATGATCATCATAATAGTTAGCTAGTTTATATTCGAGAACTTCTTTAATCTTTTTAATTTGGTAAGAGTTTCGTGCAATTTCAAAACCAGGAAATACTAACCACACAGTATTTAATTTATTCGGCCAGACTTTAGATTTTTGCAAAATCCTTCTCAGTGAATCTAAAAATAGATTATTATCTTCAAAATCTTGATATTTGAGAGTTTCTATTTCAACAATTACCTGATTATCTACATATATAGGAATGATTTCGCTTTGATATTCTTCATAATCATAGCTATCTTCATCATCGCTTGCTTCCTGATCTCTGGAAGTTAATTCTACTTCACAGTTAATTTTAGACAAATCATAACCTAAAGCTTCTAAGGTTTTAATCGCAAAATATTTGAGATAAATATACTCTGTACTTTCCCCTCGCCACTTCAAACGGTAAAAATGTTCGGCTTTCATCCCAATTAATAACTGAGAATCAGCCAGGATTTGCGCTTTTTGTAATTCTAGAAAGTAATTTAATAAAGATGCTTCATCTTCTTCAATCTCATAATGCGGCAGTTCCAAAAGCAGACGGAAATGAGCATAAATTTCTTCTTTATGCTGAATAGCAGCTTCATTGGGGTACTTACATCTGAGAGTAAATGTAAAAGGAATTTTACTAGCTACTCTATCTACCAAATAGCCTAAAGCATCTTCTTGTTGCTGTGCTTGAATTTCTGATACAGGTGGGCAATGAAATACTATAAATAATTGTTCAGAATTATATTTATTGGCGTAGACTGATATCTGTTCAAACTGCTCATCAAATTTTTCGCAATCTAGTAAATCTAAGCCAGTAGTGCCGAGAATGACACTAGTCATGGTAGAAAAATAAAAGTGATAAATATTAGCCCCAGATAGCGAATAATCATCATCGTCATCATCATCATCAGTAGTAATATTTGTATTGAATTTTTGATTTGATGCTGTAGGAATGTTATTATTACCCCTATATTGATATTTTCTAATTAATTCATAATTTAATATTTTAGTCACAACATCAGAAAAGAAATCTTCTACTTGGGGAATGAGAAAAATTCCCACTGGTTGATTTGAGTCTAAACAAGCTTGAAACCTTTCATATTCTTGCTCAGAACCAAAATCGAATAAGTAATAGAAAAAATCATGCTTAACTGGAAATGCTGCACTCAATTTACTAAAAATTGGTTGCATATCAGCAATTTGCACATCAGGAGTGACATCTTTAAGAGAAATAGCCAGTTTAGTATCTAAGGGAATATACAAATCAAATAGGGGATCTGTGGAAAGTCCCAATTCAGCAAGCGCATTATTAAAATTATCTACAAAAGCTTGACTGCGACGCTGGTACCCCAACTGTTCCATAATGGTTTTAACACGTAGGCTTTTTTGAGTTCTACCAGTTCGCTGAAGTTCATTTTTAATTGAGCGTAAGTAGCCTGTATATGACATTTTGTATTTTCTAGTCGTAATTGTTAAGCAAGCATCCCTAAGGGTAGCAAGTATATAATTCCCTACGCGAGATGTCTAGTTAACTTACACAGGCGATCGCATTTTACAATTATCACGACACCACCAACCCATTTGTCAATCAGACATATTTACTCCATATCTGTGACATACGCCTCAGTTATTCTTCTGAATAACTAGTTTAGCTCGATAGATTTATTAAGTGTTTTTCAAGAGGTTAATAATATGAAACAGCTAGTTTCTCAAAGTTTGCTGGGAATGGCAGGTGCAACATTTTTGGTTTGCTTATCTCAACCTCTAATGGCACTTGTACCCAATAATGTGGGAGTAATTCTCAACAGTGGTTCCACAAATACCATTGGTTACCGGATTTACGTTTCTCCAACTGGAGAAGCCAATTATGTAGATGGAAATGGTTCTGGTAAAGGTAAACTTCCTGAGAAATTGACGAACCGATTTTTCCGTGATTTAAAAGCTGCTGAACCATTATCAGATTTACCAGTGAAGCCAAAGTGCCTCAAGTCTACTTCTTTTGGCACAACTACTACTGTCAGTTTAGGTGGTCAGCAATCCACAGATATTAGCTGTCCTGGTAATGCTAAAGCTAGGCGTTTAGATAATGATGCGATCGCAATTGCTAAAGCTTTAAAAGTCACCAATGTTCCTAATAGTAAAGGCAAACCTTTACCACCTCAGAATTTTTAATTCGATTTGATTCTTGAAGTTGCTGATGTAGACAATTCTATTGCCAACATAAAACCTGATTCCTCTAATAGCTATTGATAAAACAAGAGAGACGAATTTGCTTCGCCTCTCTCTTTCTATGCTGTTACACATTTAAATTATGTATTTCGCGTTTAGGCAGTCAAAAGTCAAGAGTCAAAAGTCAAAGTCTAGCTTGGACTTTTGACTCTTGACCCTTGACATTCTTAACACCAGAATATCTAATTAGCAGCAGATCAGCTTATTAGCTATACATTCCAGATAGTATCTTTAGCCAAGACAAGCGGCTAAATCTTGTTCTGGGGTAGTGATGAGTTTGAGATTGTATGTCTCTGAAAGTAACTTCGCAACATTAGGTGTGAGGAAAGCTGGAAGCGTGGGGCCGATGCGAATATTTTGAATACCCAAGTAAAGTAGGGTTAACAGCACTGCGATCGCTTTTTGTTCGTACCAAGATAGTACCAGTGACAGTGGTAGTTGATTAACATTGACTTGGAATGCTTGTGCTAAGGCGACAGCAATTTGAATGGCAGAGTATGCATCGTTACATTGTCCCAAATCTAGCAATCTAGGAATACCACCGATATCACCGAGTTGTTTGTCAAAGAAGCGGAACTTACCACAGCCAAGAGTCATGACTACGCAATCGCTAGGAATCGTTTCTACTAAATCTGTGTAGTAATTGCGTCCTGGTTTGGCACCATCACAACCACCAACTAAGAAGAAGTGGCGAATATTACCTGATTTCACCGCATTAACTACAGTATCAGCTACACCTAAGACGGCATTCCGAGCGAAACCTGTAGTTACTGTACCGCGATCGCTCTCTTCTACAAAGCCAGGTAATGCCAAAGCTTTTTGGATAATCGGTGTAATGTCGCGAATGCTGACGTGCTGTAAACCAGGATAACCTACAGGCCCCAAGGTAAATACTTTATCTTTGTAAGTTTCATGAGGAGGCATGAGGCAGTTAGTTGTCATCACAATTGCACCAGGGAAATGCTCAAACTCATGGGTTTGATTTTGCCATGCGGTGCCATAATGCCCATACAGGTGAGGATAAGTTTGTTTTAGCTGGGGATAGCCATGTGCAGGTAGCAATTCACCATGTGTATAAACTTTAATCCCGGTTCCGGCTGTTTGCTCTAGAATAGCGCGCAAGTGGAGTAAATCATGCCCTGATACAAGGATGGCTTTACCAACTGTCACACCTAGAGTTACAGGAGTGGGGGTAGGATGCCCAAAAGTATTGGTATTACCAGCATCCAGCAATTCCATTGCTTTTAGGTTCATCTTACCTACTTGCAATGTAATATCTAGCCATTCTTGCAAACTCTTGTCTTGGGCATCGAGATTAGCTAGAACTTCATGGAAAAATACATATAAATCTTCGTCATGCTCCCCAAGTTCTAAAGCATGGAAAGCATAAGCAGCTACGCCCTTAAGACCATATAATATTGTGAGCTTCAGCGAGAAAATATCAACATTTTTAGCAGATTGACCAATAAACTCAAATTCTAAGTCTTTTCCTTGTTTAATTAGCTGTTGTTGATCACCAGCAGGTTGGAAATTAGCGATCGCAGAATTTATCGCCGGGTTACCTAATGCTTGAATTTGTAACTTCAGACTCTCACGTAAAGCGATCGCCCGATTCACAAACGCGACAAAATCATCAGCCGAGAAATTCACATTCGTCAGCGTGGAAAACAGCATTTCACAGGTGAACTCATCTTGATCGCGAGTAGTAATACCAAAAGATTTGGCTTGCAGCGCTACTTGCGACAATCCCCGCAGACAATGCACCAGTAAATCTTGTAATGCATCTACCTCTGGACTTTTACCGCAGGCTCCCCACTGATAACATACATCACCGCGGGTTGTTTGTTCACACTGATTACAGAACATAAGTCTTTCACTCCAATCTTTATGCCTTTAGAGTATTGACAATTTGCAAGTAAAACCTTGATCTAAGTCAAGAGAATCTGCAAAGTTTGGTAAAGATATCAGTAGGAATATGGGGAAAGGGAAAAAGGGGGAAAGGGGAAAGGAGCAAATTCAGAAGCTATAAACCTTGTCCTATAAGCTTTTTACTCAACCAAATTAACAGTTTAAAATACTTAACTAAGTAAATTGAACATTGTTTTCCTGAATTTATTTTTTGAATTAGGATGAAGCTGCCTTGACTCTAACGCCACAAATTTTTCCGTCTAGACAGTCAACCGTCAACCGTTAACAGTCAACCAATTACTTGAGTTTTCGCTGTAAATGATACAACTTCATCATTTGTTATCTTCACAAGTTCCTCAAACTCTTTGCCTATAACTCAAGGCGCAGGGTATTTAAGACGCTTAAGACTAAAGGCTAATTCTGATAGAGACTAGAAGCAATGTCAGTTAAAACTTTAACAATCAATAACCAATTAATTAGCGCCCGTGAGGAGGAAACTATCCTCGACGCGGCGCGAGAGGCGGGAATTCATATTCCCACTTTGTGCCACTTAGAAGGAGTCTCCGATATAGGTGCTTGTCGGCTGTGTTTGGTAGAAATTGCCGGTAGCAATCGCCTTTTACCAGCTTGCGTTACCAAGGTGGGAGAAGGAATGGAGGTGAAAACCGATTCAGAACGGTTGCAAAAATACCGCCGCACAATTATTGAAATGCTGTTTGCAGAAGGCAATCACGTTTGTTCTGTGTGCGTAGCCAATGGCAATTGTGAATTGCAAGACTTGGCAATTGAGACAGGTATGGATCATGTGCGTCTCAATTACCATTTCCCCGATCGCAAAGTTGATGTGTCTCACGATCGCTTTGGTGTTGACCATAACCGTTGTGTTCTTTGTACTCGCTGCGTCCGTGTTTGTGACGAAGTGGAAGGCGCACACACTTGGGACTTGGCAGGTAGAGGTTCTAATTCCCATGTAATTACTGATTTAAATCAACCTTGGGGAACCTCAAGCACTTGTACTTCCTGCGGTAAATGTGTAAATGCCTGCCCCACAGGTGCAATTTTTTACCAAGGTTCCAGCGTCGGTGAAATGCAACACGATCGCGCAAAACTAGAGTTCCTTGTCACAGCACGGGAGAAAAAACAATGGTTCGTGTGAAATTTGCAACGGTTTGGCTAGGTGGTTGTTCTGGCTGTCATATGTCATTTCTCGATTTAGATGAATGGTTAATTGACTTAGCAGAACAGGTAGATGTAGTTTATAGCCCCTTCGTTGATATTAAACAATACCCCGAATGGGTGGATGTGGTATTAGTAGAAGGCGCGATCGCCAACGAAGAACATTTAGAAATTCTGCACATAGTCAGAGAGCGATCGCAAATTCTCATTTCCTTTGGCGACTGTGCCGTTACTGGTAATGTTACCGCTTTACGCAATCCTTTAAGCACCGAATCCGTCCTGCAGAGTTGTTATGTGGAAGCAGCGGATCTTCACGGCCCCATACCAGATGCACCAGGAATTGTCCCGCCATTATTAGATAAAGTACAGCCAGTACATACCCTCGTTCCAGTAGATATTTACTTACCTGGTTGTCCCCCTTCTGCCGATAGAATTCGCGCCGTACTAGAACCTTTATTGAAGGGCGAAAAACCACATTTAGAAGGACGTGATTTATTGAAGTTTGGTTAATTCAAAGGGCATGGGGCATAGGGCATGGGGCATAGGGCATGGGGCATAGGGCATGGGGCATAGGGCATGGGGCATAGGTTATTTTTCCCCGGCTTCTGCACCTCATCTCCCAGTCCCCAATCCCCAATCCCCAATCCCCAATCCCCAATCCCCAATCCCCAGTCCCCACTCCCCACTCCCCAATCCCAACAACATCTATGTCTCAAAAAATCATCATCGATCCAGTCACCCGTATTGAAGGACACGCCAAAATATCGATTTATTTGGATGATACGGGACAAGTTAGTGATGCGCGGTTTCATGTAACCGAGTTTCGCGGATTTGAAAAATTTTGTGAAGGTCGTCCTTTCTGGGAAATGCCAGGAATTACGGCGCGCATTTGTGGTATTTGTCCGGTAAGCCACCTATTAGCTTCCGCAAAAGCAGGCGATCGCCTACTCTCGGTGACAATTCCAAAAACCGCAGAAAAACTGCGTCGCTTAATGAATTTGGGGCAAATTGTCCAATCTCACGCTTTGAGTTTCTTCCACCTCAGCGGCCCGGATTTACTCTTAGGAATGGATAGCGATCCCCAAAAACGTAACGTCTTTGGCTTGATTGCTGCTGAACCAGAAATTGCCCGTGGCGGTATCCGCTTGCGCCAATTTGGACAAGAAATTATTGAAATCTTAGGCGGGCGGAAGATTCACCCATCCTGGGCGATTCCTGGTGGTGTGCGCGAACCCTTATCCGCAGAAGGACGCGCCCATATTCAAGGCCGGATTCCCGAAGCGCGAGAAACAGTACTCAATGCATTGGGAATGTTCAAGAAGTTACTTGAACCCTATGAAAAAGAAGCCCAAACCTTTGGTAATTTCCCTAGTTTATTTATGGGATTAGTTACACCTGAAGGTTTATGGGAAAATTACGACGGCAATCTGCGGTTTGTAGACAGTGACGGCAATATTATTGCTGATAAACTCGACCCAAGCCGCTATTACGAATTTATTGGCGAAATCGTCCAGCCTGATTCTTATTTAAAATCTCCTTACTATCGTCCTTTAGGTTTTCCTAACGGCAATGGTAATCAGTCAGAAAGTGGTATGTATCGAGTCGGGCCATTAGCAAGGTTAAATGTTTGTAGTCATATCGGTACGCCTTTAGCTGATGCAGAGTTAAAAGAATTTCGAGATAAAGGTAAAGGCACAGTTACCTCATCATTCTTCTACCATTACGCTCGATTGATTGAAATTTTGGCATCAATTGAGCGCATTGAAATTTTACTCGATGATCCAGATATCCTATCAACTCGACTTCGTGCTGATGCGGGAATTAACCAATTAGAAACAGTCGGTGTCAGCGAAGCACCACGCGGCACATTATTCCATTTTTATCAAATAGATGAAGATGGCTTAATTCAAAAAGCCAACTTAATTATTGCCACAGGTCAAAATAATTTAGCGATGAATCGTACCGTCGCTCAAATTGCTAAACATTTTATTCATGGCCCAGAAATTCCCGAAGGAATGTTAAACCGTGTGGAAGCAGGTATTCGTGCTTTTGACCCTTGTTTAAGTTGTTCAACTCATGCAGTGGGACAAATGCCATTGCATATTGAATTAGTTAGTGTAGATGGTACAGTCGTTAAAAAAGTTTGGCGGGATTAATGCTTTTGTAATTCGTAATTCGTAATTCGTAATTAATGCGAATTGTAGGGTGTGTTGTCGCGCAGCGCAACGCACCATTAACTAATACTACCTGGATACCCCACTTTTTCAAAAAATGGGTTATCCAAGAGGTTATTGATAAAGTAAAAATAAAATTATTGTAGGGTGTGTTAGGCGTTGATTTTCAATATAGTTTGTCGCCAAATAAGCATTTTAGCGCCTAACGCACCATCCACGCGGCGGTGCGTTACGGCTAAATTTCATTGTCTCTGTGTCCCGAATCCTTTCATAGCCGTAACACACCCTACTTAAGATTTACTAATATTTAATCTTGCGAAATCAAGTTATACTTTTTCCCTGCCTCAGTCAGTAATTTCAGCTATCAACCGAGAAATTTATATAAGAATAATTAATGTCATAAAACTCATATATGTAGTTTCCGAAAATATAACTGTAGTTACAATTTTTTGATTTTTTCTTATTCTGAGATTAAGTTTTTCTATAAAACTATCTAAACAGCTTCTCCTCACTCAATTTGCTATTGACAGATAATGTCTGAAGCGAGTTAACTTTATTTGTACCGACCTACATCCTCACAAGTTCCTCAAGTTTTTTACTTAACTTAACAATAGATGAGGCAGAGCGAAAAACAATGAGTAATGTAGTAGCAATCGGTTATGGTAATGACTTACGTAGTGATGATGGTATTGGACAACGTGTAGCTCATGCCTTGGATTTTAACAACGTCAAATCTTTGGCTGTTCATCAACTCACTCCAGAACTTGCAGATACTTTAGCAAGTGCTGATTTAGCAATTTTTATTGATGCTTGTGTAGCTTCCGAAAGTACTGAAGTGCAAGTAAAACCCCTCTCTCCAGAATTTTCTAACGTCATCGCCGGACATACAGCAGATCCGCGATCGCTTTTAGCATTAACACAAGCACTTTATGGTTATTGTCCCCCAGCTTGGTGGGTAATTGTTCCCGGAGAAAATTTTGCCATAGGCGATCGCCTTTCAGAATTTGCAGAAACAGGTGTGGCGATCGCTTTAGAAAAAATTACGCAAATTATTAATCAAGATTACAGGTAGTCGCAACTCATGCAAAATACACTAAATTCAATTATCGAACCTGCCTACGATATTCTTCGCACCGAGAAAGCTAATCCCCTCGATTTCATCTTTTCACCGCGCAATGTAGCTGTCATTGGTGCTACTGAAAAACAAGGTAGTGTGGGACGGACTTTGTTATGGAATTTAATTAGTAGCCCTTTTGGTGGTACTGTTTTTCCCGTCAATCCCAAACGTAATAGCATCCTGGGAATCAAAGCTTACCCAACAATTTTTGATGTTCCAGAAAAAGTAGATTTGGCAGTAATTGCTACTCCTGCACCCACCGTCCCAGGTATTATTGCTGATTGTGTCAAAGCCGGGGTTAAAAGTGCCATTATCCTCAGCGCAGGTTTTAAAGAAGCTGGGCCAGAAGGTATTGCTTTAGAACAGCAAATTCTGCAACAAGCCCGTCTGGGTAATATGCGGATTATTGGCCCGAACTGCTTGGGTGTGATGAGTCCCCACACTGGTTTAAATGCTACCTTTGCCAGTGCGATGGCGCGTCCTGGAAACGTCGGCTTTATTAGTCAAAGTGGCGCACTTTGCACAGCCATTCTCGATTGGAGTTTTCGGGAAAACGTTGGTTTTAGCGCCTTCGTTTCCCTTGGTTCTATGCTAGATGTGGGCTGGGGCGATTTAATTTATTATCTTGGTGACGATCCCCATACAAAAAGTATTGTCATTTACATGGAATCCGTGGGTGATGCCCGGTCATTCCTCTCAGCGGCTAGAGAAGTAGCTTTAACTAAACCAATTATTGTTATTAAAGCCGGTCGTACCGAAGCCGCCGCCAAAGCTGCAGCTTCTCACACGGGAGCATTAGCAGGTAGTGATAAAGTTTTAGATGCCGCTTTCCGTCGTTGTGGAGTCCTGCGCGTCAACAGTATCTCTGACTTGTTCGATATGGCAGAGGTGCTAGCCAAACAACCCCGTCCCAAAGGCCCACGCCTAACAATTCTCACCAACGCTGGCGGCCCGGGTGTCCTGGCTACTGATGCTTTAATTTCATCAGGTGGCGAAGTTGCACCAATTTCCGAGCAAACTCGCACCGCCCTCAACGAATTTTTACCCACCCATTGGAGCCACGACAACCCCGTTGATATTTTGGGTGATGCCGATCCTCAAAGATATACCAAAGCTTTAGAAATTGCGGCTCAAGACCCTAATAGTGATGGCTTATTGGTGATTCTCACACCGCAATCGATGACAGATCCTACAGCCACAGCCGAACAACTGAAACATTATGTAGAAAGTTCACAGCAAAAATCTCAGCCAGCTAAACCCATCCTGGCAAGTTGGATGGGAGGTGCAGATGTAGCAGCCGGAGAGATGATTTTAAATCGTCAAAGTATCCCGACTTATGCTTATCCAGATACGGCGGCGCGTGTATTTAGCTATATGTGGCAATCTAGCTATAACTTGCGCGGTATCTACGAAACCCCTGTATTACCTACTATTGATTCTGGTTCCGGTATCCCCAATCGGCAATATGTGAATAAAATCATCCAAACAGCCAGACTCGCAGGGCGGACGATTCTCACTGAATTTGAATCGAAGGAAATCTTAGCGGCTTACGGCATTCCTGTAGTTGGGACTTGTATTGCCCGTAATGAGGAGCAAGCGGTTGAATGTGCAGAAAAATTAGGCTATCCTGTCGTTCTCAAGCTGTTTTCCCACATTATTACCCATAAAACCGATGTTGGCGGTGTGCAATTAAATATCACCGATGCAGAATCCGTGAGACGTGCATATCGTGCTATTGAATCTGCCTTACAAGAGAAGGTACAAACCGATCCTCATTACGCAAAACTAGGTAGCGAAAATCCAGATATCTTCCTGGGTGTTACCGTGCAACCAATGGTGAAAACCCACGGTTATGAACTAATTATTGGTAGTAGCCTCGATCCGCAATTTGGGCCAGTATTGCTATTTGGTACAGGCGGACAACTAGTAGAAGTTTTCCAAGATAGAGCGATCGCCCTTCCACCTCTCAACTCTACCCTAGCGCGGCGAATGATGGAGCAAACGCAGATTCATAAAGCGCTAACAGGCGTTAGAGGGCGTAAGAGCATAGATATGGAAGCTTTAGAACAATTAATGGTGGCATTTAGCCAATTAGTTGTTGAACAACGCTGGATTAAGGAAATTGATATTAACCCCTTACTAGCTTCCGAAGAACAATTAATTGCCTTAGATGGGCGGATTATTCTTCACGATGCCGACATTACAGAAGAGCAACTACCAAAATTAGCGATTCGCCCCTATCCTACACAGTACATAGGACGATGGACGATGAGAAATCAAACTCCAGTTACCATCCGTCCTATCCGTCCCGAAGATGAACCTTTAATGGTGCAATTCCACCACACCCTCTCAGAGGAAAGCGTTTACTTCCGGTATTTCCATCTAATTAAATTAAGCCAACGAGTCGCCCATGATCGCCTCACGAGGATTTGCTTTATCGACTACGATCGCGAAATTGCCTTAGTCGTAGAATCGCAAAACTCCACCAAAGAAGCCAAAGAAATCTTAGCAGTAGGGCGCTTGAGTAAAGTACATGGCACCAACACCGCCGAATTTGCCATTGTCGTTAGCGATCGCGTTCAATGTCAGGGTGTAGGTACAGAATTACTCGGACGACTCATCGAAATCGGGCGAGATGAGCAACTCAGTAAAATTACTGCTGATATCTTAGCGGAAAATCATGGGATGCAAAAAGTCTGTGAAAAACTTGGTTTCCGCATTCAACGCACCGCAGATCCTACAGTAGTTAAAGCCGAGTTTGATTTGTAGTCAATAGTCCTTTGTCCTTTGTCATTCGTCATTCGTCATTTGTAATTAGCAAAATTCCCCCATCAGGTTGAATTTAATTATAAAAATACCCTTCTCCTTCAAGTTCAAAGATAGGGAATAAGGGTATTTTTATCTGCATTTATCTACGGTTAATTATCCAATTGTATAATTTCACACTTAGTTGTAGTGTGACTACTCTAGCAATTACCCATTACCAATTACCAATTACCCATTACCCATTACTTTAATTATTGCGATCGCGCTCTAAATCAGCAATCACCTTTTGTAAATACCATTCTTCTGGCATTTGTGGATAATAATCTTTTTTCTGCTGAATTAAGCGTTGAGCGATTTCCCACTGTCCCCCAACCATGCGTAACAAACGCTGACGTAGCAAGTTATATTTCTGGTTTTGGTTTTCTGGGAGAGATTTTTGAATTTTGTTGAGACTATTTAAAACTTGGTGATAATTCTCCCAATCTTCTTTTTCTAAAAAAATACTGATTGCTTTTTGATAATCATCCCGTGCGGCTAACATCTCTTCTAATAAAGTATGAGTAATCCCGCGATTATAGTAAGCTTGGGCATCGTCAGGATTAATTGATATCGCTTGGCTGTAGTCTTGAATAGCACCTAAATAATTGCTCATCGCACGATATGCATTCCCCCTAGCCACAAAAACTAAAGCATCCTGGGGTTGAATTTGTAGCGCTTGGTTAAAATCCGCGATCGCACCTTGATAATCAGCCAATAAATAACGTGCTTTCCCACGATTGCGATAGACAATTGCATCGTGAAAATCCAACCGCAATGCTTGGTTAAAATCTGCGATCGCTTCTTGATAGTTACCCATTTTGCACCGCACCACGCCACGACAGCAGTAAGCCTGTGCATCTTGCGGATCGGCTTGCAACACCCAGTTTAAATCTTCAATGGCTTCGCGGGTATCTCCCTTTTCTGCCTTATCTAATAATTGCGTAAAATAGTCTTTTTCTGATTTAATAGTGATATTAGGTAAATTTTGGGGCAAAACAGGAGATTTTTCTGGAGGTTGTAGTTCTTTGATTCTTTCCAAACACAGACGACAATTTTCTGTGTCTTTCTGCTCTAGATATAATTCTGCCGCTTTCTTAAAATTAGCGATCGCATCTTGAATATATCCTTGTTTCCGCCGCACCATCCCCCGCAAGCTATGAGCAGCCGCGTAATTATAATTGAGACGAATGGCAGATTCTATATCTTCCAACGCACCTGGCAAATTTTTCAACGCCACCCTAGCCAAGGCGCGAGAATAGTATGCTGCTAAACTTTGGGGATTTTGCTTCAAAGCCTCAGTGTAATCGGAAACTGCTTGCAGAATTGCCCCGGAGTCATAATATGCTAGTCCCCTTTGCAAGTAAGCTTCAGGAAAGAAAGGTGTAAGTTGCAAAGCACGATTAAACTCCTCAATGGCTCCAGCGTAGTCTTTTTGTTTAGCTTTTTCCAACCCTCGGTAATAAAATTCGTCACTCATGGCGTTGATGAACTGAACTCAGTTAATTGATGACTACATAAGTATTCACCGTGACTCTAACTCATTTCTCACGCTATTTTATTCCTAGCCCGCCTGAGAATGAATGATACTGATTTGTAAATATTGTTGACGGTTGACTGTTTCATGCGTCCTGGTAGCGGTCTTTTAACTCAGCACTCTTCATTATTTACACATATTGAGTACTCATTTGGATAAATCATGCACTCATTTTAGTGTTTTCCGTAAGTATTCTTCAAAAGTTAGCTCTCCCACTTATTTAAAAAATGAGAGAGCTAACTCTAACTTATTTCCTTGAAATTACGCCTACATTTACAATCTACAGACCCAAGTTTATTAACAATTACCTTTTTAGCTACTCAATCAGCAAACTTGGAGAAGTCAGCACAAACACATCTCTTGTGCCTGGTGCTGGCATCTCTGGTTTAATGGGAGTAGTAAAGTGGTAAAACTCATGATCGTTGACTAATAAAAGTTCTCCAGGATGCAAAATTTTGTTAAAAATTGGTTTTTCTTTCTTGGCAGTATATAAATGTGTTTCTCCTCCAATAATATTGTCTCTAGCCACAGAGAAGATACCGATAAAATCAGTTCCATCCTGATGAATTCCTTCTGGTGCTGGATTACCCAAATTATCTGGTGAACAGGTAGTTCTAATTTGGTGTACTCCTATTTCTGCTTCCGGGTGCAGTTTACAAGAATCAGTAAATGCTAAAACAAGGTTTTTAAATATATCAAGTTCAATGAGTGCATCATCTAATTCTGCAAACTCTCTTTTAATGTCTCCTAATAACGGATTGTAGTTTTTACTCTGGAAGAGGTGACCATGAGGTAATTTAATTAATTTATCCTCAGCAACCGTGAACCGAGATAATCTTCTAGAGCGATAGTTGCCTTTGATATAAGGATCAATAGGCATATCATTAAAAAATGGTTTAAACCCTTCTAAATTAATAGAATTTACTTTTCTAACGGTAAACAGAAAAGCATATTCTAATTCCGTGGCTTCCCAGACTTTTTGCATAGGATTTACCTACTTGCACTTTGCAATCCTCCCGCTTCTTTTTCTTAGGAGGCTGATAATATCTATCTTATGCTACTTTTTATTAAATTGTCGTAAAAATAACTACATAAATTGTCAATTAATGATATAGAAACATGACTTTGAATAAAATCTACCCCTAGCAGTACTAGATCAGAATTAAAGTATATTTATTATTCCTTGGGTATGTCAGTACCAAAAATTACATAGTTGTTTTGAGCGATTGACTGACTAACTAACCCCAAACTTTGAAATATTTATAACCAGCAGCTTGGGCGATCGCAGTATAACTGACTAATACCAATTCAAATAATGTTTGCGACAGATAAATTCTTTGTAAGGGCACGGCATCCGCAATCTTTTGGCATATCAAATATCTTACTGGTGCCGTGCCCCTACCCGTCTGTCGCATTCTTTTTTCAAAATGGTATAACTTCAGGCAGTAAGTTCCGGCGCGTCAAGAATTGCTGACTCAAACCTCTACAAAACAAGTGCAATCACCAGACTCAGAGAGTTCAAATATAGCCAAATCAAAGTATATTGATGAGAGGCAAATTATAAAGAAAAAATTAAAATTTAGGGCTTGCTAAAAGCAGACTCAGACAAATTTTTTCGCCTGTGCATTTCTAATATATTGATGACGCATCACTTAAATGATTGATTGGCTTTATAACTACCCACCTCTTTATCCAGGTATTTTACTCAAGCGCTACAAGCGCTTTTTTGCTGATGTTGAACTAGCTTCTGGGGAGGTGGTAACAGCACATTGTCCCAATACAGGGCCAATGACTGGAGTATCAACTATTGGGAGTTTAGTACAACTTTCTCTCAGTGATAATCCTAAGCGCAAACTAGCCTACACTCTAGAATTAATTCAGGTACATGATAATGAACCGACTTGGGTAGGCGTGAATACGGCGTTGCCAAATCGGGTAGTTAAGTTAGCTTTAGCAAAACATCTTTTTCCAGAATTAGGTGACTATAACCACATCAAAGGCGAGGTGGTTTATGGTCAAGATAAAAAAAGTCGCGTGGATTTTTTTTTGACAGGAAGCGACCAAGAACGCCCAATTTATTTAGAGGTGAAAAATACCACTTTCGCTGAAGGGAGATTAGCACTATTTCCTGACACCGAGACCACAAGGGGACAAAAGCACCTACGAGAACTGATGGCGCTTTTACCTCTAACTCGTGCAGTGATGCTGTATTTTATTAATCGCAGCGATTGTACAGAGTTTGCCCCAGGAGATATGACAGATCCTACTTATGGTAAGTTGTTGCGGGATGCGATCGCACTTGGTTTAGAAGTTTTACCCTGCCGTTTTGATGTCTCCCCAGAAGGGATTCGTTATTTAGGTTTAGCAAAACTAAAAATTTAGTTAAGAGTCCAAAGTCAAGAGTCAAGAGTCAATACTAAATGTAAGATATCTCTTTGAAAATTGGTGTTTGGTGTTCGTGGAGCAAGGGGGACAAAGCAAAAATAACCAATTACTCAATGCCCTATGCCCTATGCCCCATGCCCCATGCCTAACTTATATTTGATGAGACGCAAGAAAAGCTTCGACTTCAGCCGCAGTTGGTTGGGATGCGATCGCTCCTGGTTTAATGGTAGTTAATGCTCCTACAGCGCTGGCATAAGTAACAATCCGTTTTGCTGTTTCTGCATTTCCCATACCTTGGATACCATGCTGAAGTAGTTGGTGAATAAAGCCTGCTAAAAAACTATCCCCTGCACCTGTGGTATCTACTACGGGGATAGAAAATGATGGTAATTGGCCTTCGTTTTCTGCTAAACAATAAGCACAACCATTTTCGCCATCAGTTATTAATACTCCTTCCACTGAATCTAGGCGATAAGTGATTGCGCCTGCATCATGTGTATCAAATAACCAATCTGCTTCTTCTTTGGAAAGTTTAAGAAAGTCAACTTGCTTAAATAATTCCGCTATTTTTTGGCGAGCAATATTCTCATCGTGCCAAAATACAGGTCGCCAATTCACATCCAGCACAATTTTCAGGTCGTAATACTCTGCCAATTCTAGGGCGCGGTGAATTGCTTTTTCACTTTCGGGATAAGCTAATTCCAAAGTACCTAAAACCAGAAAATCTGCTTCTTGAAATAAAGAACGAGGCAATTGTTCTGCTTGCAGACGAGTATCGGCAAATTCGGTGGTATTATATTTACCGAATCCTGCAAAAGAGCGATCGCCTGCTAAATCCCTGACCACATATACTTGTCTAGTTGGCGCTGTGGGATGGCGTTGCACTCCCTTTGTATCGACACCTACATCTTTTAAGAGTGTTACCAGTGTATTTCCTGGTTCATCTTCACCAACAGCCCCGATAAAACCAGTTGGTGTCCCCAGCTTTACTAAAGCACAGGCTACGTTAGCTGGTGCCCCTCCGGGGTAAGGAGTCCACGACTTAACTTCTTCTAGCTTTAGCCCCAATTGATCAGCTAAACAATCAAACAAAACTTCACCGAGGCACAAAACACGGGGATTACTCATCTCATTTTAGGGTTGCGATTTTTGGAGTCAGATTTTCCAGTATAAAATCTACAATAATCTTCACTCCCTGTCGCCAGTCCTTCATACAATGAAATAGCAATTTTTGCTACTCAAATTAAGATGTATGTGCTTTTTTTACCCACATTTCTTAGTATCAGTAGGGAGGGGAGATAATTAATTATTCAGTATTAATTGATACTTTTGTAATGTCAATTACATGGGCAAGATTCATAACTAAAAAGAAATTATGGAAATTATCATGCTAATGACCCTGAAAAGGCCTGCCTACAAAAGAATCTTCTAGAATTAGAAAGAGCGATTAAGTACATATACCAAGGGAGGATAGAATAAGTCATGGCTGCTGGCGAGTCTCAGACCCCTGTTAGTCTGTCAGACAGAGAACTGCAAATTATCGACTTAGTGGCCGCTGGCTTAACTAACCAAGAGATTGCAGGAAAACTGGAAATTAGCAAACGCACAGTTGATAACCATATCAGCAATATTCTCACGAAAACCCAGACCGAAAATCGAGTAGCTCTTGTACGCTGGGCACTACAGTGGGGAAAAGTTTGTTTGAATGATGTTAACTGTTGTCCTCTGCCTAACCTTAACGATTAGACAAGTTGCTAGTCAAAACGCGATTGATGCTGTCTAATCCTGACAACATTTGTTGCGTGATCATGTTCAAGTTCTTTTGGTTTACAGCCTAGGCAAATTAGACGCTTGAGTGAGAGTTCTCCTCTTCACGCCGTTATTCCAGTGTGAACCTCTACCAAAATCAGCGTCGAAACTCAGCAGATTCTGAAGATGGGCTATTGATGCTCCTCACAAAGGGTTCTTTCCCATATCGGTAGAGTTGTTCCTAACTTTACCGATGGGAAAGTTCCCTTTTGCCCATCGCAAGAATAATTTGATATTAGGTGTTGGGTGTTTGGTGTTTGGGGTTTGGTGTTAGTGATTTCCCCATTACCCATTACCCATTACCTATTACCCAACCCCCAATTCAATAAAAATTAGCAATAATCTCTGAGTTCAAGCGCTACATTTGAAAGAAATCTATGTTGCTCCATCACTTTGGGGAGCAGTGTTTCTATGAATACTTCTACTTCTGTTCAAAGTGGCTCCTCGCCCTTTGACTTTTTCAACTTTGATTTGAGTCTACCTTTTACTGACAAAGTTCCGCAGGTTACAGAAAACACCTTTGTAGGCAAAAATTCCGCGTCTGCGTCTACTAACTTTCCTCAACCTACACAAGATGCTGAACTACTCAAACAGTTATCATTTATACCAGGATTGAAAGAAATTTTGATGCTGCGACAAGTTCATGCCTTAGAACACGCTACTGTTTGGGTTTTGAGTGAATCAAAAAGTGTTTATACTCATGGCACAGAAGCCAATACTGTGCAAGTTGATAACGAATTGTTAGGTGGTTTGTCTACAGAACAAGGATTTTATCTGTATGGAGAAGTTAATATTAGTGATTTACGGCGCGCAGTCACCCTGGCTTTACATCGCCTTACCAATGGCGAATGGGATTTAGCTGTACATCCCCGCTGCGGGACAAATTTATCTGTAGCTATGCTGTTAACTGCTGGATTGGCTGTAGGTGTAAATCTGCTGCTACCGTTTCGACCAATTGAGCAACTCATAGGTTTAGGGCTAGCAGCGACAACAGCCTCGGAATTAGCACCAGATTTAGGTACTATGGCACAGCGCTATTTAACAACTGCAATTCCCTTTAACCTCAAAATTGAAAATATTATTCGTAAACGCGATGTTTGGGGACGCGACGCACACTTTATTAAAGTGACTTGGCAAGAATAAACTAACTTGAGCAAATATTCCTCTATTTAGAAAAGAGGCGTTAGGGAATAGGGGCTAGAGCAGAAAGATTTTCATGCCTCCGTTGTGTAATTTACAACGTGAATATTTAATTAAAAACTCAGCATTACAAATGCCGTAACATACACTCAAAAATTTAATTTTTACTTTATCAATGAAATTGAAAATTGCGGATTTACTACTAAGATAGTGAATTACTGTTATCAGTTCATGCATTCAAGAGAAATATATAATGAGAAAGCTTTACTTTTTACTACCAGGAACAGATGGTAAATTTGCCTGTGGGGGTCTTTGGGCAGAATTAAAAACAGTGAATCTGGTGCAGCAAATTTGTAGCGCTGAAGTTGTAACCTACCGTCAACGAGAAACAGGCAAACTGTTTATAGATGATTTGCTGAAGGAGAAAAATTTAGATGATGTAATTTTTGTAATTAGTTGGGGATTTGATATAGCTAAACTTGTTACCAAGCTGAAGCAATATAATGTTGTTTATCATGCCCACAGTGCAGGTTACAACTTCCAACTACCTCCGAGTATTCCTATTATCACTGTCAGCCGTAATACAATGGGATATTGGGGACAAAAATGTCCTAATTCTTTAATTTATTATTTACCCAATCAAATTTCGGATGAATTTAAAAATTTACATATAGAGCGCGATATAGATGTTTTGGTACAGGCGCGTAAATCTTCAGAATATTTAATGAAAGAATTAATTCCGCAATTACAGAAAAAATGTAATGTTTTTGTAGTGAATTCTTATGTTGAAGATTTGCCGAGTTTGTTTAACCGGGCGAAGATTTACCTTTATGACTCTGCTGAATATTGGGCACAACAGCGTGTAAGTGAAGGATTTGGCCTGCAACCAATGGAGGCTTTAGCTTGTGGTTGTCAAGTATTTTCTAGCGTTAATGGTGGGTTGTCAGATTATTTAGATCCTGGGTTTAATTGCTATAAAATTGCGGCATATTCCAAAGAATTTGATGTTCAACGTATATTGAATTTACTTGAATCATCTGTAAAACCTACTTTACCCGAAGAATTTTTTGCAGAGTATCGCTATGAAAATATTATGAAGCGATTGCAAGTTATTTTAGATGAATTAAATGAATTTTTTGATCATAAAATTAAGCAGCAATCTAATATTCCAAGTTTAACCAAGATGCGTTTAAATAAATTACTCGCGCAGACTATCTATTTTAAGATACGCAAAAAATATTTTCGGGGTTTGTAAAAATATCAGGATGCGTTAGCGATAGCGTAACGCATCCTACGTGAACTTCAAAAATCAAATAAATTTACTACTAGAGGATGTGGTTGTTTCGGTAGCGGAATTAGGCGAAAATGCTTTCGTTATCCAAGCAGTGAGAATATGCGAAAGCACACCTAAAGGGCCAGCAAATAAACAAAGTGCTAGAGAATGAATTGTCCAAATTCCGTTTTTTTGCCCTTCCCAATATATCCAGCGTCCCACAAATAAATCCATTACCAAAAAGTGAATCCAACCTGTAGCAGCAGCTTTTTCATCAGCAAAAAATTTAGCAATATCAGCTAGTTGTGGATTGGCTAAAGCTTGAGCATTTTCTGGCGTAATGCTAGTGATAAATAAATATAAATATGCTCCTGCTAAAGGTACAAAGGGTAAATATGATTCCATAATTCGCCTTGTAACTTTCCAATTAGGCAAGAGAATCATCAACGCCCAAAAAGGTAAAACGAAAAGATTGGCAACGTTAAATAATTGCGTGATATTCATCAGGAAAATGAAATGTGAATTATGTAGTTAGGTAAGAATCAACCTCACTATATAACAAAATGTAAATTGTCCAAAGTCCTGCTTCTATGAGTTGCGTCTACAATTATTTGCGAGCGATCGCTATAATATGGGCACTCATACCCAAGGTAGAAGGTTCAGCTTCTAACCAACGGATAGCTTGTAAAAGACGGTGACGACGGCTTAAATCATGCCAATGTTCATCAAAGTTTTGTAATAGCCAGCCAGGCCCTTCAATGGCTAAAGTAGTTTCATAATCTAAACCAGCGGCTTCTATTTCAGCTTGCAGTTCATCAGGATGATGTAAGAAAGCTGTGGTAAAGTAAGCAGGATGGTTATTTGGATTGCGATGTTGACCATCAATCAAATCCTGTTGCACAATTTTGACAAATTCTGGATCTGCTAAATATCCCTGAAATAATCCATCTAAAGTAGAAGCAAAACGAGAAATTCCCGCCGCAAAAACAAATCCTCCGGGTTTTAAAATCCGATAAGCTTCTCGCAAAGCTAATATTCGCTCTTGGCGCTCGATTAAGTGATATAAAGGCCCAAGTAGTAATACAGCATCAACACTACTATCTGCCCGATTTAATTGCCTTGCATCCCCAACAGTTAAACTCGCTAAAGGATAATCAGGTTGCGCTGCTGCAAAGCGTTGTGCTTGCTCGATGTGCAAAGGAACCACATCAATTAAATGCACTTCATAACCTTGTTGAGCCAACCAATAAGCATAGACACCAGCACCACCGCCAACATCAAAAATTACTGCTGGTGCAGGAGGTAGATAACGACTAATAATTTCTCGGGTGCGAACAAATTCTAGTAAACCTGTACCTTGTGATAAGCGTTCTTGCTCTTGACCAATCTCATAATGGCTTAACGCTTCATCAGAAAGCCGAGATGAATCTGACATAATACCAATTTTGGATTGAAAACCTTGAACACAATTATGTTAGATTTTTTTCAAACAATACTACATATCCTAATTTGGTATAAGGGAAATTTTCTCAATTCAAGCCATCAGTTATTATCCCTTATTCTGCTGCTGGATATTTTGAGTTAACTAAAAAGTAAATTCCTCATTAATTCACTCCCTTTCACCCTTTACCTTTTCCCTTTCCCCCTATTTCTTCCAAGAATTATCGCTGATGATGAAACCAATACCATCCAGAACCGGGACGAGTTAGCCAAGAGTTGTCTAAATCGGAATTATTTACAGGAAAATCGAAAAATTGTGCATTTTCAGGAACACTAATTCTCACATTACGACAACTCCCTTCAATTTCAATTGTCACTGTTTGTTCGCTCTGAGTTGGTCGCAAGAGAGTATCTCTAATCATACGTCGATTCCTATCACCGTCTTGCCTATAATTAGGAACACAGCGCACTCTCACCAAAGAGTTTTCATTCGGGTTATCCAAAATATAAGGCAGAATTTGCGAGTCTCTAATTCTTGGAGTTTGAGCGCCGGCTAAAGATGATATAGACAACAGCAAAGTTGTACTTAAAGTAATAATTTTTGCTCCAGGCGGACTTTTCATAATTTCTCCTGAGAAGTTAATAAAGCAATTGCCAGGGCGCTAACCCCGGCGTAGAATCAATTCAAAATTACGAATTACAAATTACGAATTACGAATTGGTATTATTTGTTGTCTAACAGTTGATTTACCTGCTGTCCCCGGCGACCTGTTTTAATTTCATAACGGCGAGTCAGGTTGTCTTGGTAATTCATATCTCTAGCCGCAGCAGAGTTAACAAAAGCATCGCAATTCTTACCTTGCACTACAGTGGAAGAACTGCTGGTATTTTCTTCATTGCGGTTATTGCGAATATCTTTAGAATCGCTATTATTTTGACTACCTTGGCTAGCACCGCTACCACTCACGCCAATACCCAAGAAGCTAACACCACCGCCACCGCCATCATTGTGACTGCGAGAAGAACTAGAACGGGTGCTGCTAGAGTTTGCGATCGCTACTTTGCTAGCACTACTGCGAGTATTGTTTCCCAAACCCACATCACTACACAAAGCACGCGGGTCATTTGCTAAAGTTTTTGGGTCAACCCAAGATTGATGATCGCCCAATCCTTGAATTTCACTATTCCCAACTGGATTGCTAGGTGCAGAATTGTTAGGAGTACCATTACCAACATTTACCCCAGGGGTGAGAACACCGGGTTTAAAAATCCCAGCAGGCTGTGCATCAAAAGGCCCGGCGAAAGCTGGTAATGTAGCGGTTAAAAGTGCGGTAGCTGTTAGCAAAGAACCAGTTAAGTTACGGAATTTCATAGTCATTCTCCTAAAGTTTTCAATGTTTGTATTGGGCTTTAACCCCTTCACTTACTCAATAGGTTGACCTCGATTAGTTTATGCACCCTGTGGGAAATTTTTTTTGGGATTGGGGATTAGGGACTGGGGACTGGGGATTGGTGACTGGGGATGAGGGGAATAAGGTATACAAACACCAATTACTCCTTACCCATTACCCATTACTCATTACTCATTACTCATTACTCATTACTCCTTACCCATTACCCATTACTCATTACCCATTACTCATTACTCATTACTCCTTACCCATTACATTACTCATTACCCATTACTCATTACTCATTACTCATTACCCATTACCCATTACTCATTACTCCTTACCCATTACCCATTACCCATTACCCATTACCCATTACCCATTACTCATTACTCCTTACCCATTACCCATTACCCATTACCCATTACCCATTACCCATTACCCATTACCCATTACCCATTACCCATTACCCATTACCCATTACCCATTACCCATTACCCATTACCCATTACCCATTACCCATTACCCATTACCCATTACCAATTCCCAAACCCAATTGATTAACTGCAAAAACTGGGATAAATAAGGTGAGTAATCTTGATGTTTTTACTGAACTATGCAGTACCCTTTAGAACTTACCTTCAAATTCTGGGCTTTAGCGCCGCAAATATCGATTGTTGATAACCAAGGAAATTTGGTTTTCTACGTCAAACAGAAACTCTTCAAGCTAAAGGAAGCAATTACCATCTTTGCTGATGTAGAACGTACACGACCGCTTTATTACATTAAAGCTGACCGAATTATTGACTTTTCGGCACGTTATAACTTTACAGATAGCAATGGTAGAGATATTGGGGGGGTAAAACGGCGAGGATTGCGATCGCTTTGGCGAGCACGTTATGACATATTTGATGGTGAGACTAGCAATCTCAACATTCAAGAGAAAAATCCCTGGGTAAAGGTTGCAGATGCGCTATTTGCAGAAATTCCCATTGTGGGGATGTTTACGGGTTATGTATTTAACCCAGTTTATTTAGTAAGTCGGGCTGATGGTACGGTTGTGATGCGTTTAGAGAAAATCCCGTCTTTCCTTTCGCGCCAATTTACGATTAAAGCTGTGGATCAAATGAGCGATCGCGAAGAGGAACAAGTTTTGCTAAGTTTAATGATGATGCTGCTACTAGAACGTAACCGCGGCTAAATGATTTATTAAAGAAAGATGGTGCGTTACGGCTAATTCTCACTCTTTTACAGTTCCGAATTTCTTGTACAGCCGTAACACACCCTACTGGACTGAATTTAAAGTGCTGAGTTCTTAGTTGGAGAGACGCGATTAATCGCGTCTGTACAAGAGTAAAAATCTCATTCCAACTTTCACGGTTGGCGATAAAATTTTTTGCATTAGGACTAGTTCCTCATCCCCCTAATCTCCCAATACTACTCGGTTAAGGGTTGTCAACCCAAAATTGGTTTTGGGTAAAAGGTGAAAGGTTAAGGATTAAAGGTTTTTTCTTACCCTTTTTCCCCTTAACCGACAAGTATTGCCTCATCCCCCTCATCCCCTCACTACAAAATTAATACCCATCCACTGACCAATGCGGAGGGTCATTACTCAATTTATACACCCCATAGCTACTTCCTACTGTCCATAAATTTCTATTGAGGGCTGCATTTGCTGGGTCGCCAATAGTGACAGTTTTTCCATTAGCATCTTTAATATTAATCTTGCCATTCCAAGTAACATTCCAATCAATCGCCAATCTCTGAATATGGCGAGAATTTAAGGAAACAGGATTACCCCCCACTCCATAAGCTTCTACCATCTCTTTTGCTGCTTGTACCGAACCAGCATTGCTGTAATGTTCCCATTCAATGTTTACTCCAGCCATTTTAGGAACAAATTTAGCTGCTATCTCTTGTCTGTTAATTCTGGCTGCATAATGCATCAAGTAAGCACGTTCTTTCGGACGATGGGTAGCGGTAACAATTACTTGACATCCCGCATCAATCAGCGCTTTTTGAAATGCTTCTACTCGTTGGCGAAATGGTGAAGCTAAATCAGCAATCAATTTGCTAGTAGGAAAACTATCAATCCAATGTGCCCCACTTAGCGTAAATCTCTGAATTTTGGCATAGCCATTCAAAATGTCTAAAGCTTGAGTTAAATCTTGTCCTAATTTTTGCTTAGTTGCATCACTTAAGGCTGCTTCTAATTCGCTACGCCAGCGCACATCTCTTTTTTTATATGCTTCGGCTAATCCTTTATTACTAGTAATACCGAAGTCTCCATCTGCTGTTAAAGGCGGATTTAATTGCCCAGTTTTATTTAAAGATGCTTGTAAATCTTTAACTTCGGCTTCACCAAAATTCAGGTAACTGAGTAATGTATTTGCTGGTAAATTTAGTTTAAAAATTAAACCTTGATTTAGGGCTTTAGCATAGGTCATATTCCCGACAACACCATCAGCCGTTAAACCATTTTTCTGTTGATAGCTACGAGTTGCTTGGTCAGTTTGTTTACCAAAGTCGCCATCCACAACACCAATAGGAAATTCAGCATCTTTGAGAAAGCTTTGCCAAGCAGTAACCACAGCATTGTTCGAGCCAACTTTGATAACGGGTAATTTCAGAACATTGACATTAAAAGCCATGATTTTCCCCTCATTAAAAAATCATAGACTTCTTGTAGAAGTTAGGTGAAGTAAGAAGGAATATAATTTCTCTTTTTACTTTTTCTGACTTTTGTCAGTTACTTTTACAAGAAGTCTATTGTTTAAGACGATATGAGCATAAAATATTAAAATTGCCAATCATTGTAATTTAAGTATTTTTAAATGATTGACAATCTCCTCTTATCTAGGCTCGCTGAGTAATGAATTATTGATAATTAACCAATTATTTTCTGCCAGCTAGCAGGGCCGATAATTCCATCAGCAACTAAACTATTTTGCTTTTGGAAGTTTTTAACTATTGTCTCTGTTTGTGGCCCATAAACACCATCAACATCAACACCTAGACGATATTGTAAATACCTAATCACTGGGCCACCAGCATGATTTAGGCGAATGATCCGTTTTGCTAATATGAGGTTTATGGCATCCCATGTAGCTTTATCAGCTGTTCCTGTTTCTGGAATTCCTGCAACTCTTTGGAATTTAGCGACTGCAGATCTTGTAGAATTACCTGATATACCATCTTCTTTTAAAGGTTTACCATTTGTATCAGTTATTTTTAGCTGATTTAAAGTTTTTTGCAGCCTTAAAACTGTGGTATCTACATTCATTTCTTCATCTGGTACAGGATTTACAGGAGTAGTTGGTAATTTACCTGTTAACCCTTTAACAATCGCATTAGCCATCGCTTCTGGTTCAAAAAGATTCATATCTTTTTGAGAATCAATAAAACAACCTTCTACCAGAATTGCAGGCATATTTGTGTTTCTGAGGACATATAAGTGGGAACCACTTTTAACTCCTCGATTAAAAAATCCTAATTTGACAATTTCGTCTAATACAGGTTTAGCGATTTTTCTGCTTGTATCGCTACCAGCAAATACTTCTGTGCCATTCGCTTGTCCGTTAAAGGAATTAAAGTGAATAGAGACATATATATCTACTCTTGAAGAATTTGCTGTAGCACATCTTCTGGATAGTGAATCAGTTACTGAACTGGCTCTATCTGGTCTACAAACAACAACTTCATGCCCTAAAGCTTTTAGCTTGTTGATAACTCTATTGCCGACATCTAAGGTTAAATTATCTTCAACCTTTATACCTCTAGCTCCAGTATCTGGAGGGCAATTATGTCCGCTATCAATACCAAATTTCATGTTTTTCTCCTCTACTTATTTTTATCCTACTTTAAATCACTCATCCCAGCTTAAGATAGAGCTTCTACTTTAAAAAAAGCTGAAAAAATTTTGTGTTAGCTAACTTTAACTTGCAGATGAAACCCTATTTAATGCTGACTGAATCTTAAATTTTTAACATCATTCAATCATCCTTTTTTATTCTTTCATATAGAGAAAAATAGATTTGACATCCTAAAAAACATCATGACTAGAAAAATTCTATAACATAAATGTTCCTAAAATGGCTCTAACGAAAGTCATAAAATAAATAGCTATAGCGCACAGGAAACTCAATGCTTTCCACTACAACAACTTGAGAAGAATAGATTCCAGGAATTTAACAAAACTTTTTTTTCACGTAACATCTCCCTAAAGCAGAGGTGAGTACGATTTCACTGAATATTCGTTACTATGCATGAGAAGGGGATCGGGGGAAATCTAGAAATTCCCCATCACTCATTCCCTATACAAATATCTACTGGTTTAATTTGCTTGTCTTGTGTATTCTGTCTTCAGTTTAGTAGTTATGACAACAGACAGTTATGACAAATATACCAAGTCCGATGTTAGACCCAAAAACCCCGCCTGATGTGGTTGTTCGGTTGCAACCACGAAAGCCTGTAACAGACCCAACATTGGGTATTCCTGTTACAGTTACAAAAGTTGGGACTCCCAAAAATCGGTTAGTAACATTGGGTGACTCAATTACGCAGGGTTTTCAGAGTGGAGCAATATTTAACACCCAGCTATCATATCCAGTAATTATTGCTAAAGAATTGGGTTGGGGGGAAATGCGTTTCCCGACTTACGGGGGGCCAGAAGATGGGTTACCTTTGAACGTGGAACGCCTAGCCAATGGCTTAGAGAAACAATTTGGTTCTAATATTAATCCTTTAGAATTTGTGGGGGCTGCTCTATTTTTACGTAAAAAGTTAGATATTAACGAAAATTATTGGGAGCGTGGCACAGGTTCGCTGTTCCCGATTCAACAAGGTATTAACCATAACTTAGCGGTTTATGGCTGGGATTTACGTAATACGATTTCGCGGAATGCAGATATCTGTATCAACGTGATTAAACAAAACCCTCCCAAGGATGATTTTTTGCGGTTGATTGTGGAGAATCACAACGAACGGGCGGCGATTCGCACTCTCAACTCAGCACGGGATAAGAATGGTGTCGCACTTTCACCAGTACAAGCAGCCGCAGCCTTGGGTGATGAAGGTACGCCAGAAACGGAAGGTATTGAAACACTAATTGTTTTGATTGGGGCAAATAACGCTTTAGGCAGTATTCTCACATTTAAAGTGGCATGGAGTGATACTGGCTATGAGGATATGGAGATTAATGACCAATATACTGTTTGGCGACCGATTCACTTTCAAGCAGAACTTGATCAGTTAGTGGCTGAAGTGAAGAAAATCCGCGCTCGTCATGTAATTTTTGGTACAGTACCCCATATTACGATTGTGCCTTTTGCTCGTGGGGTAGCTGACAAGGTAAGAAAAGGTTCTCGCTATTTTCCTTACTACACCTTACCCTGGATTAAAGATGAAGATTTTGACCCGAATAAACACCCAAACCTCACCGAAGCAGAAGCCAGGGCAATTGATAGCGCCATTGACCAATATAACGACTATATAACAGATGTTGTGCGTCAAGCTCGCATGGAAGGTAGGGATTGGTATTTATTTGAAGCGGCGGGATTATTAGATAGGTTAGCATCCCGGCGTTTTTTAGAAGACCCCGCAGCTAAACCAGTATGGTGGGATGAAATGGGTGGTGCTTATCCTTTACCTGCTGAGTTACAAGCTTTAAACCCTGTACCAGATTCTCGCTTTTTTTTGGCTGGGCCAAAAGGTCGTACCCAAGGCGGTTTGTTTTCTTTGGATGGGATTCATCCCACTACCATTGGCTATGGCATTATTGCTCAAGAACTGATCAAGATTATGCAGTTGGCAGGGATAAAATTTTATCAACAGGATGGCATAACAGAACGTCCGGGTGAAATTCGGGTAAATTTCTCCAACTTGATTGATGTGGATTCGCTGATTTCTCAACCACCGCGAAACTTAATTGAGATTATGGATATTATTGGCGAACTGGACAAGAAGTTTAATATCTTAAGCGGATTGCTGAAGCGGAATTATTGATAAAATCTGTTTTTTCTCTGCATTCTCCGCGCCTCTGCGGTTTAAAAATAATTGATTTAACTGCAGAGGACACAGAGAGAAAAGTTTGTTTGAGTTAATTAAGAATTACGAATGACGTAGACGGGTTTCATGAAGTCGTTCCCATTCGAGCAACGTCTCCGTCAGCAGAAGGGCAGAGGCTTCTGGAAGGGTATTACGAATTAATTAATTTCCTTCTAGTGCATCAACTTGGGATAAAACTTCTAAAGCTTTCTCCTTTTCGCCAAGTCTTCTATATTCGTCGGCTATCTCACGCAGCAAGGATGCTTTTTCATATTCTACATCATATTTTTGAGTTAACTCTAGCGCTTGTGCGATAAGTGGTAAGGCTTGAGATGGTTGTTTATTTTTTCTATATCTAGCAGCTATTTTGATCAATGCTGAGGCTTTTTGAGAATTAGAATTTATTGTTTGGGCTATTTGTAAGGCTTGGGTAAATTGGCTGGAGTCTGCTAAGTTGACTACTATTTCATGCAATGTCGAAGCTTTTTGGGATTCGTCAGTGATGCTGTTGGCTATCTGCAAAGCTTGTGTCAGTTTTTTCCCTTCTAATAGCTGGAGAGATATCTGATTTAAAGTTGAACTTTGCCAAGATTCATCTTCTATTGTTTTAGCTAATTGTACAGCTTGGGAATCTTGCCCGACTTCCGCTAATTTGACAGCAACTCCACTCAAAGTTGAGCATTTTTCATCGTTAGTTTTCAGTTGTTTCGCAACGATGAGTAAGGATTGGGGAATTCGTCCCACTTCCGCTAATTTAATTGCTATACTCCGCACAGCCCAAAATTTTTGGTTATTATCTTCAATAGTTCCAGCAACTTTCAAGGCTTGGTCAACTTTGCCTAAGGCTGCCAAGTTGTTAGATATATTACTGATAATTTGGAGTCTTTGTCCTTGATTTTCAATGCTTTGGACGAATTTCAAAGCCTCGGAGATTTTTCCTGCGGCGGCTAAGTTGTCAGCTATGTTACTTAATGTATCGAATCTTTCAGTCTCATCGGGGATACGTTGGGCTACTTTTAGGGCTTGCTCAAGTTTACCTTGGGCTGCTAAATCAAGGGCTTGATAACGCAAACCAGAAGTATTCTCGCTACTCGCAGGTAACCTAGGGAAGCTAAGAAAAGGCAACGGAGGTAAAGATAAAGTTGAGAGTGAGGTGTTTTCTTTAACACAAATACCCGCAGAATTGTAAGGAGTAGCGAAAACAGGGTAAGAATTCGCTAGCATTGTGAAGCTCAGTAGGGCAAATAAGCAATTTTGAGGACGCATGAATGTTAAAGGCAAAACATGACGATAATTTCTGCGTCTCAGGTTTTACTCTAAAAGCCGAATTAAGATCAAGATAAAGACATATTTTGTAGCTTAGGGCATGAAACGCATCGTCTTGATTGCTGGATTTGAATCCTTTAACGCTGACTTGTACAGAAAAGCAGCTTTTTTAGCTAACTCTCGTTGTTCGGAATTGGACATTCGCGTGTTTAGCGATCGCGATATTACCACCAAGCGCCAGGAAGTAGAAGCAGCACTCCAAGACGCTGAGGTATTTTTTGGTAGCTTGCTATTTGATTATGACCAGGTTTTGTGGTTGCGCGATCGCATTTCTCAAATTCCCATCCGGCTGGTGTTTGAGTCGGCTTTGGAATTGATGAGTTTAACCAAGCTGGGCGATTTTGCTATCGGCGATAAACCCAAAGGTATGCCTAAGCCAGTAAAATTTATTCTGGATAAATTTAGTAACGGTAGAGAAGAAGATAAACTCGCTGGTTATATTAGCTTTTTAAAAGTAGGGCCAAAATTACTGAAATATGTGCCAGTGCAGAAAGTGCAAGATTTACGCAACTGGCTAATTATCTATGGTTATTGGAATGCTGGCGGCCCGGAAAATGTGGCTTCTCTATTTTGGACAATAGCGGAAAAATATTTAGGCTTAAAAGTTGGCGATATTCCCGCGCCTGTGGAAACTCCCAATATGGGGTTATTACACCCAGATTATCAAGGATTTTTTGAATCGCCAAAGGCGTATTTGGAATGGGGCATGGGGCATGGGGCATGGGGCATGGGAAATACAGCCAAGTCTGATTTGCCGATTGTTGGTATTTTACTTTATAGAAAACACGTTATTACAAAACAAGCATATATTCCCCAACTAATTCGCCGTTTTGAAGCTGCTGGGTTAATTCCTTTACCAATTTTTATTAATGGTGTAGAAGGACACGTGGCTGTCAGAGATTGGATGACAACTGATTATGAAATTCAGCAAAGACAAATAGGTAATATTGAAACTCTTTCGCTTTCCAAAGAAGCAGTGAAAGTTGATGCAATTGTTTCTACAATTGGTTTTCCCTTAGTTGGTGGCCCGGCTGGTTCAATGGAAGCAGGGCGACAAGTAGAAGTTGCTAAACGTATTTTGACAGCGAAAAATGTACCTTATTTTGTCGCAGCACCGTTATTAATTCAAGATATTTATTCTTGGACGCGTCAAGGTATTGGTGGGTTACAAAGTGTAGTGTTATACGCTTTACCTGAATTAGATGGGGCGATTGATACTGTTCCCCTTGGTGGTTTGGTAGGTGAAGATATTTATTTAGTTCCTGAACGGGTACAGCGATTAATTGGTAGAGTAAAAAGCTGGATTAATTTACGTCAAAAACCTGCATCAGAAAGGAAAATTGCAATTATTTTATATGGCTTTCCTCCCGGTTACGGTGCTGTGGGAACAGCAGCTTTATTAAATGTGCCGCGTAGTTTGTTGAAGTTTTTAGATGCACTGAAAAAACAAGGCTATGCAATTGGAGATTTACCGGATGATGGGGAAGAATTAATTCGCTGGGTGAAGGAAGCGGATGAAGAGATTAAAACCGCAGATACACGCGGATTAACGCAGATAAATATCGGCGTGCATCGGCGTGCATCTGCGGTTAATACTGTTAATGTTCGGACTTTGGAAAAATGGTTAGGATATCTCCGCACTTCTCGTATCGAGAAACAATGGAAATCTCTCACTGGGACGGGAATTAAAACTTATGGTGATGAGTTTCAAATTGGGGGTGTGCAGTTAGGAAATATCTGGATAGGTGTACAGCCACCTTTAGGTTTACAAGGTGACCCGATGCGGTTAATGTTTGAGAGAGATTTAACTCCCCATCCTCAATATGCAGCTTTTTATAAATGGCTACAAAATGAATTTCAAGCTGATGCTGTGGTACATTTTGGAATGCATGGAACTGTGGAATGGTTACCCGGTTCTCCTTTAGGTAATACGGGTTATTCTTGGTCGGATATTTTGTTAGGAGATATTCCCAATTTATATATATATGCGGCGAATAATCCTTCGGAGTCTATTTTGGCAAAGCGTCGCGGTTATGGAGTATTAATTTCTCATAATGTCCCGCCTTATGGTCGTGCTGGTTTGTATAAGGAATTGTTGGCGCTGAGAGATTTAATTTCTGAGTATCGGGAAGACCCGAAAAAGAATTATGCCCTCAAGGAAGCGATTTGTACCAAAATTGTGGACACTGGTTTAGAAGCCGATTGTCCTTTGGAAGATGCGAAAAAGTTGGGGATTCCTTTTAGTTATGAAAATGTGAGAATGTTTAGTGCTCATGTTTTTGATGACTATTTGGTGAAGTTGTATGAGTATTTACAGGTTTTAGAAAGTCGGTTGTTTTCTTCTGGTTTGCATACTTTGGGTGAGGAACCAGATGAGGAGAAGTTGGCGGCGTATTTAGAGGCTTATTTTGGGGACGAACCGCAGAGGCGCGGAGAACGCAGAGAGGAGGAGGGGCAAATTAGAGATTTATTAATGCAATCTACGGATGAGTTGACGAATTTATTAAGGGGTTTGAATGGTGAATATATTCCGCCTGCACCTGGTGGCGATTTATTAAGAGATGGGCCTGGTGTGTTACCTACGGGGAGAAATATTCATGCTTTAGATCCTTATAGAATGCCTTCACCTGCGGCTTATGAAAGGGGTAGGGAAATTGCTCAAAAAATTATTGCCCAGCATTTACAAGAACATGGCAAATATCCGGAAACCGTGGCGGTAATGTTATGGGGTTTAGATGCGATTAAAACTAAGGGTGAATCCTTAGGGATTTTATTAGAATTAGTCGGTGCTGAACCTGTGAAGGAGGGAACTGGGAGAATTGTTCGTTATGAATTAAAACCTTTAACTGAGGTAGGACATCCCCGGATTGATGTGTTAGGAAATCTCTCAGGTATTTTCCGCGATAGCTTTGTAAATATCATCGAATTATTAGATGATTTATTTCAACGGGCTGCGGATGCACAGGAACCGGAATCAGAGAATTTTATTCGGAAACACGCTTTAGCTTTGAAGGCGCAAGGTGTAGAAAATGTCTCTGCAAGATTATTTTCTAACCCAGCAGGAGATTTTGGTTCTTTGGTAAATGACCAAGTTGTTGATGGTAACTGGGAATCTGGTGAAGAGTTAGGTAATACTTGGCAAAGCCGCAACGTTTTCAGCTATGGGAGACAAGATAAAGGACAAGCTAGGCCGGAAGTGTTAAATACTTTATTGAAAACAAGCGATCGCATTGTCCAAGAAATTGATTCGGTAGAATATGGCATTACCGATATTCAAGAATATTACGCCAATACTGGTGGGTTAAAGAAAGCGGCAGAAAAACAGCGTGGTAAGAAAATTACAACCAGTTTTGTCGAAAGTTTCTCGAAAGACACCACACCCCGCAACTTAGATGATTTACTGCGAATGGAGTACCGCACAAAATTAGTCAATCCCAAATGGGCGCAAGCAATGGCTAATCAAGGTTCCGGTGGTGCGTTTGAAATCTCCCAACGGATGACAGCGTTAATTGGTTGGGGCGGTACTGCGGATTTTACTGATGATTGGGTATATGACCAAGCTGCAGATACTTACGCCCTAGATGCAGAGATGGCGGAGAAGTTACGCAAGGCAAATCCCGAAGCATTCCGCAATATTGTGGGCAGAATGTTAGAAGCACATGGGCGGGGTTTCTGGGAAACTGATCAGGATAAGTTAGATAAGTTACGTCAATTGTATGAATTAACAGATGAAGAGTTGGAAGGTGTAACAGTATAAATTTAACTTTGAACTGACATTCTCGGCTCTTTGCCTAGCATCGCCAAAATAGTAAATTTTGTCTCAAAAGCTATTTTGGCGACTCCTGAAATAGCAATTGTAGTATAAAAAACGGCAATTGTATTATCAGAAATAGCAATTGTAGTATCGAAAACAGCTTTTGCGATCGCAAAAGTAGCAAATGTAGTATAAAAAACAGCAATTGTATTATCAGAAATAGCAATTGTAGTATCGAAAACAGCTTTTGCGATCGCAAAAGTAGCAAATGTAGTATAAAAAACAGCAATTGTATTATCAGAAATAGCAATTGTAGTATCAGAAATAGCTTTTGCGTAGGCGTAGCCAGCCATAGATAGGGATCGCACCACAACTAACAGCAGGTTATCGTACTTACCAGTAACGAGTAACTGCATAATTATCTAATATTGCATCAACGCTAATGATGGGAATTTCTTCTGTGAGTGCTTGGGCAACCAAAAGCCGATCAAAAGGATCTTTATGATGGAATGGGAGAGTTACAAGCGCAGCTACATGAGAAACTTTTATTGGTAAAATTTCTAATTCATTAACTTGGATTTGATGCTCTATCCACGTTGCAAAATCGCCAGGAATTTCATACTTACCAATACTAACTTTAATGGCAATTTCCCAATAGGAAGCAGGACTGAGCAAGATGTCATTGAAGGGATCGACAATTAAATCACAGGCAATTTGGCTAAGGGCGCGATCATTAAGTACAAACCACAGAAATGCCTGAGTATCAAGCAAAAACTTCATGGCATATACTCGTGAAAGTCTTCCAAATGAGTTTCGTCTTCTGAAAGAATAGTTAAGGTTCCAATTGCACTACCAGGCTGACGAGGCTTGCGGAGTGGTTGAAGTTCGCCAATCAATCTGGCGACAGTGCGATTACCAGAAAAAATTTCCACTTCTTCACCAGGTTGTAAACTAGCAATAAGTTCGGGTAACCGCAGTTGAGCTTCTTGTAATGGAATTCGTGTCATTGTTTTATACTGCTGTATTTTAGCCATTCGCGGCGTATGTCACAAAGAAAGCTTTGACGAAGCCATGACTCTTGCTTAATTTTACAAATATTCTAGAATCACCGCGATCGCATTTTACCGATAAAGCAGCTACGATCGGATAATTGAGCCGATTTTATAATTCTTAGGGAGACTCCAAAGTATGAGTGAGACTGCAGAAAAACTTAAACTCGAACTTTCTCAACTTTCTGCAAAAGAACGTGCTGAAATCGCCTACTTTTTAATTCATTCTCTAGATGAAGAGATAGATGATAATCTAGAAATCGCTTGGGATACAGAATTAAACCAAAGGTTGCAAGATATTAATTGCAAAACAGCTATTGGAGAACCATCATCTCAAGTGTTTTCTGAATTACGAGAAAAGTATTCGTGAAGTTTATTGTTATCCACACCGAAGCTAGAAAAGAGCTTGATGCTGCCATAGCTTACTATGAAGCTCAAAAAGTAGGCTTGGGACTAGATTTACTATCTGAAGTGGAAACAGTTATTCTGAAAATTCAACAAAATCCTAATTTAGGAACCCCACACAAAATTGCAGGAATCCGTCGTTATACTATTCAACGTTTTCCCTATATAATTTTTTATACAGAGTTGGAAGCAGTGATTTGGGTAATTGCGATCGCACATAGTAAGCGCAAACCAAATTATTGGAAACAAAGAAATCTGGAAACCGAGTAAAATTTCTGCCAAATCTATAATTCTCAATGGGAGTAGCTCAATCTAAGGTATGGGCTGAATCTAAAATCCCAAATTGTTTAACCCGATACCCCTATCTGCAAATTGCACAGATATTGCACAGGCTATACGCCAAGGTAGGTTAATCCTATACTCAAAGAGAAGCGTATGTTGAAGTCTATGGAAGCGTCGTTGAGAAATCGCCAGCATCCCCTAATCCACAGGTTGGCGGATTCGATTGAAGAAATTTGGCAAAAATACCTGGATATCTCCCCTTACTCTGTCCCAGAAGGTTTAGGCTATGTCGAGGGACATTTGGAAGGCGAACGGCTGATCATTGAAAATCATTGTTACCAAGCTCCGCAATTTCGCAAACTGCATCTAGAATTAGCGCAGGTTGGCAATGGTTTAGATATTCTGCACTGTGTGATGTTCCCCAATCCTGAATACCCGATTCCCATGTTTGGTACAGATTTGGTAGGCGGGAAAGGTGGGTTGATTAGTGCTGCGATCGCGGATTTGTCTCCTATCAGTAGTGATCGCAGTCTACCGTCACGCTATTATCAGCATTTGTCTGCTTTACCGGAAATTGAGTTTTCTGAACCACGGGCTTTACCGCCTTGGGGCGATATTTTCTCGCAATTTTGCCTGTTTGTGCGCCCAGAAAATGCTGAAGAAGAAGAAAAATTTCACAACCGCGTTCGCGAATATTTAACGATTCATTGTCAGATTGCTGCATCAGAGACACCTTTAACATCCAATCTTGATATCTCTAGAGTTTTGGCAGGACAACGCAATTACTGTACAAAACAGCAGCAAAATGATAAAACACGGCGCGTTTTGGAAAAGTCTTTCGGTAAAGAATGGGCAGATCGCTACATGACAACTATGCTTTTTGACTATGTAGCTTAAAACTAAATTCAATGAAATTTGTCAAACCAGGATTGCTATTGCCTTCCTGGTAATTTTTGCTGTCTGGAATTACTTATCAAACATTTGTTCGATGTTTGCCTTGCTTAAGAATTATTTAATAAATTAAACTGACATACAAGCGATCGCATTAACGCATCAATACATCACAAAATCTGCTGCTTTTCCGCTTATGCATGAATGTAAAGAATTGTAAGAATTAAGTTCCGAAACTTAATTTTGCGAGTAATAAAGTTTTGCTTTCCAAACAATGTATCTAAATGTAACTGTTTGTAACTATAATTTAAGTCTAAAGACAAAACGAAAATATAAACAATCCTTGCTATCAAAGGGTTTCAGCATTTGCTTAATATTTTTTAACTAATTATCTGAAGACACATTTAAATTTGCACAAAATTTGCACAAACGGATTGCTTTAATCAATTTCAGGTTCAAAAAACCGCTGAACGCTCTGCCCTCAATAGAGAAAGTTCGGTATCTGAAAAATTGATGAACAGCCATTTCATTAATCTAGGCTTGTGAGCCTTTAAGAAATAAGTTGTTTGTGGATAATAGCAGTATTGATTTATAGCTGTACCGTTAGTCACTGAAAACTAGCTAACAGAATTAGGGGTAATTTTACCCCATTTGCCAAGCGAATGAAATTTCCTGGCGACTATTGTGCTGGTTGCTCATAACGGCAACATCTAAAAAGTCAGTAACTATACTCATCCCCATCAAGCGATCAGATTTTGAACCTAGTTTGAATCCACAGCATAGTAATATTTTTAGGAGATGCTGGAATGCTTGACGCTTTTACCAAAGTAGTTTCCCAGGCTGATACTAGAGGCGCATACATTAGCGATGCAGAAATCGATGCATTGAAAGATATGGTTGCTGCTGGTTCTAAGCGCATGGATGTTGTTAACCGCATTACCGGCAATGCCTCCACAATCGTTGCCAATGCAGCTCGCGCTTTATTTGAAGAGCAACCCCAGTTGATTGCACCTGGTGGTAATGCTTACACCAACCGTCGTATGGCAGCTTGCTTACGCGACATGGAAATCATCTTACGCTATGTAACCTACGCAGTATTTGCAGGTGATGCTAGCGTTTTAGACGATCGCTGCTTGAACGGTCTCCGTGAAACATATCAAGCATTAGGCGTTCCCGGCGCTTCCGTAGCTACTGGCGTTCAAAAGATGAAAGAAGCTGCGATCGCTATTGCTAACGACCCCAGCGGTGTTACCCGTGGTGACTGTAGCTCCTTAATGGCTGAATTGGGTAGCTACTTCGATCGCGCTGCTGCTGCAGTTGGCTAGTACATCGCTACTTAATTATTTCTACTTTCTGACGCACAACTTTACATATTTGTTGAGAGAATAATCAGCATGAAAACACCTTTAACCGAAGCCGTAGCTACCGCAGATTCCCAAGGTCGGTTTTTGAGCTCCACAGAACTTCAAGTTGCTTTTGGTCGTTTCCGTCAAGCATCTGCTAGCTTAGATGCAGCTAAAGCATTAAGCAGCAAAGCTAACAGCTTGGCTCAAGGTGCTGCTAACGCAGTTTACCAAAAATTCCCCTACACCACCCAAATGCAAGGTAAGAACTTCGCTTCTGACCAACGCGGTAAAGACAAGTGTGCACGCGACATCGGTTACTACATTCGCATCGTTACCTACTGTCTAGTTGCTGGTGGTACAGGCCCTCTAGATGACTACCTAATTGGTGGTTTGGCAGAAATCAACCGCACCTTTGATCTGTCTCCCAGCTGGTACGTTGAAGCTCTCAAGTACATCAAAGCTAATCATGGTTTGAGTGGTGACCCTGCTGTTGAAGCAAACTCCTACATTGACTACGCAATCAACGCCCTAAGCTAGGGTGTTCCTTTTGCCCAGAACAACTAAAGGCTGTGGATGCTAATTTCTAGCATGGGCAGTTTTATGGGGTTCTGGGCATGTTTTTTCTGATTGAAATTCAGGAGATTCAGTCATGACTAGTTCCACGGCGGCCCGTCAGCTAGGATTTGAACCGTTTGCTAGCACAGCTCCCACAGAATTGAGAGCTAGTAGTGACGTACCAGCAGTGATTCATGCTGCTTATCGTCAAGTGTTTGGCAATGACCATGTAATGCAAAGCGAACGCCTCACCAGTGCAGAATCGCTATTGCAACAGGGTAACATTAGCGTCAGAGAGTTTGTGCGGTTATTGGCACAATCTGAACTATATCGCCAAAAGTTCTTTTACTCTACGCCTCAAGTCCGCTTTATCGAACTGAACTACAAGCATCTGCTTGGTCGTGCGCCCTACGACGAATCAGAGATTTCTTACCACGTCAACCTTTATACAGAAAAAGGATACGAGGCAGAAATCAATTCATATATTGATTCAGTCGAATATCAAGAAAGCTTTGGCGAAGCGATTGTTCCTCATTATCGGGGATTTGAAACTCAACCGGGACAAAAGACAGTAGGCTTCAACCGGATGTTTCAGATTTATCGGGGATATGCTAATAGCGATCGCTCCCAAGGTAAAAACAAGTCTGCTTGGTTAACCCAAGATCTAGCAATGAATTTGGCTAGCAGCATTCAGACTCCTAACTTTGGTAAGGGACTGACTGGTGTAGTCGGAGGCGATCGCGGACAGCTTTACCGAGTACGTGTCATCCAAGCAGATAGAGGGCGTACTACTCAAATCAGACGTAGTATGAAAGAGTATTTGGTCAGTTACGACCAACTTTCACCAACTCTGCAAAGACTGAATCAGCGAGGTAGCCGCGTAGTTAATATTTCTCCTGCCTAAACTGAATCAAATTTGCCACATCAAAAAGTCTACAAGGAGAGCTATTCGTGCCAATTACATCCGCAGCATCTCGTTTGGGAACTACAGCTTTTGACCAAACAAGTCCTATTGAACTGCGTCCAAACTGGACATCAGAAGATGCCAAGATTGTTATTAAGGCAGTCTATCGTCAGGTATTAGGTAACGACTACTTGATGGAGTCAGAACGTCTCATCAGCTTAGAGTCGTTGTTGACCAATGGTAAACTGAGCGTCAGAGACTTTGTCCGCGCAGTAGCTAAATCAGAATTATACAAAACAAAGTTTCTTTACCCACATTTTCAAACTCGGGTAATTGAATTGAACTTTAAGCATTTGTTGGGACGAGCTCCTTACGATGAGTCGGAAGTGATTGAGCATCTCGATCGCTACCAAAATCAAGGGTTCGACGCAGACATCGATTCCTATATAGATTCTGCTGAATATGATACCTATTTTGGAGATTCCATAGTTCCCTACTATCGGGACTTAGTAACCACAGGTGTTGGTCAAAGAACTGTTGGTTTTACCCGTATGTTCCGCCTTTACCGTGGTTATGCGAATAGCGATCGCTCTCAGCTAGCAGGTAGCAGCTCTCGTCTCGCCTCTGACTTAGCTACAAATAGCGCAACTGCGATTATCGCACCTTCTGGTGGTACTCAAGGTTGGTCTTACCTACCTTCCAAACAAGGAACTGCACCCAGCCGTACCTTTGGTAGATCCTCTCAAGGCTCAACCCCACGCCTCTACAGAATCGAAGTTACGGGTATCAGTTTGCCAAGATATCCAAAAGTTCGTCGTAGCAACAAAGAGTTCATTGTCCCCTACGAACAGCTATCTAATACCCTTCAGCAAATCAATAAGCTGGGTGGTAAGGTCGCTAGCATTACTTTTGCACAATAGGAGATAGAACTATTATGTTAGGTTCTGTATTGACCAGAAGATCTAGTTCCGGTTCAGACAATCGCGTCTTTGTTTACGAAGTAGAAGGATTGCGTCAGAACGAGCAAACCGATAACAATCGTTATCAGATTCGCAATAGCAGCACGATTGAGATTCAAGTCCCTTACAGCCGGATGAATGAAGAGATGCGTCGCATCACCCGCTTAGGCGGCAAAATTGTTAACATCCGTCCTGCAGGTGAAAATGCAACTGAAGATGCATCGGAAAACTGAAAATGCATCGGAAAGATAACAGCAATCATCTATGATATCTGCGGGCGTGGAAAATTAAAATTTTTCACGCCTGTTTTTATTGATGTTGACATAGGCCCGATACTTGTCGGTGAAAGGGGAAAAGGTTAAGGGAAAAGGGGGAAAGAAAAGACCTTTAACCCTTACCCTTTGACCTTTTCCCCAAACCAAATTAAGAGTTTAAAATCCTTAACCAAGCACTATTGGCTAGAAGCGCAATTTCTCAGCTGATGCACCTTTAAATTGCACCTACATCTTGTTTGGGTCGTTAAGAGTTAAGGATAAGCTTGGACTTTTGACTTTTGACTCTGGACAATCCTTATGAGTATATTTGTTTGCAAAACAGGATAAAGCCATGTCTGAAATACCAACTGGCGGTGAAATGCTCTGGAAATTAGAAGGAGACGAGCGAGTATTGTACCTGCGGCATAATTCATCTGAAGAGTGGCGACCTTATGAAGATTTTCCAGAGTATGTTCTGCCTGATCCTCAAGGATTCTCTAAAGGTATTACTACCTTTTTGGCATTGATCAAGAAAGGTTGGACTGCTACTAAATCTTAATCATTAATTAATGTTGCATGATTAAATTGAGTTTTGGAGATAGGGAATAGGGAACGAGGAACAGAAAAATCATTTAATGAATTCTGTTATAGATGCTTGTACAGCCCAACTCAGGAAGAGCGATCGCATTCTCTCACTCAGCCTGAAGCTGTTGGTGCAGAAGTAAGCAGTTTGTGGAGATTCTGCATAGTTTCATAATTGTGAAACTCATTAACCAAGCAAAATAGCCCAGAGAATGTAACGTAAAAACTCAGTTCCTTAATACTTCTTAATTTCAGCTATCATTTTGAATTGGGCTGAAAATCAAGGGTATCTGGCTACGCTGCCATAACTGGAAAGTCAAAGCGACCGAGTATTGATTAATAAGTGTTAAGCAATAGAAATTTTGTTAATAAAGGTAAAACCCTTATGGGTTAAGGATTTCAGCCTCACAATATAACTATGTTGACAATTCGTAATAAACAAACGATCCAACGATATAGTATAAACAAGGAATGGAAAGCTTCACAGAAAAGAAGCAGATTTTCCATCCATCTTAAATGAGTGAAGTTTTTCAATTGTTTAAGAATTAAAAAATCTTTCAAATTTCCTTAAGGGAATAAGCGGAAGGTTTCAGCAGTGATTAAAGCTACTGCTTTTAGTTGATCGGGCTACTGGGGCAGCTGTATTGCCTAGCTCTATCAAACTGGGTTTTAACCTAATCCAAGCCATACTCGACTAAACTAATTAGGAAATTGAGTGTATGTTAGACGCATTTGCAAAAGTAGTCTCCCAAGCTGACGCTCGAGGTGAATACCTGAGTGGTTCTCAAATAGATGCTCTCAGTGCTTTGGTTGCTGATGGCAACAAGCGCATGGACGTTGTTAACCGTATTACCGGCAACTCCTCCACAATTGTGGCAAATGCAGCTCGTTCTCTATTTGCAGAACAGCCTCAGTTGATTGCTCCTGGTGGTAACGCTTACACCAGCCGTCGTATGGCTGCTTGCTTGCGTGACATGGAAATCATCTTACGCTACGTTACCTATGCAATCTTCGCAGGTGATGCAAGCGTTCTAGACGATCGCTGCCTCAACGGTTTAAAAGAAACCTACTTGGCGCTAGGAACTCCCGGTTCTTCCGTAGCAGTTGGCGTTCAAAAGATGAAAGATGCTGCTCTAGCGATCGCAGGCGACACCAATGGTATTACCAGAGGCGATTGCGCCAGCTTAATGGCTGAAGTTGCAAGCTACTTCGATAAGGCTGCTTCTGCTGTTGCTTAATCAGCTATATCATCTATTTTTTGAGCGGTTTCAGATATTTAGATAACTGAAACGATTGCTAAAAGCTATTTCATCAAAAAAGATTATTGGGAGAAAATCTGATCATGAAAACCCCTTTGACCGAAGCAGTAGCTGCTGCTGATTCCCAAGGACGCTTCCTGAGCTCCACCGAAATCCAAACCGCATTTGGTCGTTTCCGTCAAGCTTCTGCTAGCTTGGCTGCTGCAAAAGCATTAACCGAAAAGGCTTCTAGCTTGGCTTCTGGTGCTGCTAATGCTGTTTACAGCAAATTCCCCTACACCACCAGCCAAAACGGCCCCAACTTTGCTTCTACTCAAACAGGCAAAGACAAGTGCGTTCGTGACATCGGCTACTACTTGCGGATGGTTACCTACTGCCTAGTTGTTGGTGGTACAGGCCCATTGGATGATTACCTAATTGGTGGTATTGCTGAAATCAACCGCACATTTGATCTATCTCCCAGCTGGTATGTTGAAGCTTTGAAATACATCAAAGCTAACCACGGTTTAAGTGGAGATCCTGCTGTTGAAGCAAACTCCTACATCGACTACGCTATCAACGCATTAAGCTAGTTGAGATGTTGTTGCCCGGAGGGGTATACAATGACTGACAGAAGTTAGTGATTGTTTACCTCTCCGGGCATTGTTATGTATAGGCATTTGTCAGAGGGAACAGGGAATAGGAAACAGGAACAGAAAGTGGAAAACGCAGCTAATATCCAGGACGATAACCAATTAACTGTAGAACAAGCGATCGCTAATCTCCAAGGTGAAGATTTAGGATTGCGCGTGTATGCGGCTTGGTGGTTAGGGCGGTTTCGAGTTGATGCTCCAGAAGCGATTGATGTGTTGATTCAAGCATTAGAAGACGAAGACGATCGCACTAATGCCGGTGGCTATCCCCTGCGACGCAATGCAGCCAGAGCATTAGGAAAATTAGGAGAACAGCGAGCCGTTCCCTCATTAATTAAAGCACTGGAATGTTCTGATTTCTATGTGCGCGAAGCTGCAGCCCAATCTCTAGAGATGTTAGGCGACTCATCCAGCATTCCCAGGCTAATCGAATTACTCAACGATCAAGTTCCGGGAACCCTACCAGCACCAGAGCCACCCCAACTAGCCCAACCCTTCGATGCCATCATAGAGGCATTGGGAACCTTGGGGGCAAGCGATGCAATTCCCATTATTCAAGAATTTTTAGATCACCCCGTGCCTCGGATTCAGTATGCCGCAGCCAGGGCCATGTATCAGCTAACCTCGGAATCAACAGCAGGTTACAATCAGTATGGCGATCGCCTAATACACGCACTTGCTCAAGATGATTTGCAACTACGTCGGGCAGTACTTTCAGATTTAGGGGCGATTGGCTATTTACCAGCAGCAGAAGCGATCGCTGATACCCTAGCAGAAAACAGCTTAAAGTTAATATCTCTCAAAGGTTTACTCGAAAAGCAATTGCAACCGACAAAACCAGAAGATTTATCCCCTGGTGCAATTAAAGTGATGCAATTAATGGATGCGTTACTGTAGCAGAAAGAGCGAAAATGGAAAAGGTAGAACTTATCGCTTCTCTTCTTCCCCATGCCTGATTCCCTCAACACTCTAATTCGTGCAGTAGAAGACGCAAATTCTTCTATCCTTTTACAAGAAGCTGTCAAAAACCTAGCTGCAGCCCGTTTAGAAGGAGCTATTCCTACCCTAATTGCTGCTTTAAGCTATAACAATCCGGGTGCAGCAGTTGCAGCTGTCGATGGGTTAATCCAAATTGGCGAACCAGCAGTTCCATCTCTGTTAGAACTGCTCGATATGCATAACTACACAGCCAGATCTTGGGCAATCCGCACCCTAGCAGGAATTGGCGATCCTAGAGGATTAGTCACCTTGTTAGGTGCAGCCACCGCTGACTTTGCCCTGAGTGTTCGGCGGGCAGCAGCCAAGGGATTAGGAATGATGAAATGGCATTGGTTCCCAGAGGAACTGCTAGAAATTGCCCAAGCAGAGGCAATGGAAGCTTTGCTATTTGTAGCTCAAGAAGATGAAGAGTGGGTGGTACGCTATTCAGCCATTGTCGGCTTACAGTTCCTTGCTAACGCAATTGCTGTGAGTCATCCAGATTGGCGATCGCAAATTCTGTCAAATTTTGAGCAAATTGCTGCTAAAGAAGAGAGTTGGCCAGTACGTGCCCGTGTCTTAATGGCACAGCAAGAACTCCAGAAAACAGCAACTATTCCCACCCAAGATACAGACAATCGCCCTTCTCCCTTGTCCTCTATGGACTGGCAGAAGATTATGGAAGAGCTTTATGGACGCAAAGGGCAAGAGCGGTTAGTCTTTGCTGAAGGCGATCCACGTCGTTATGAACAACTGGCAGTAGCGATCGCTCAACATTCGGATGAATAATTTTCTCATCAAAATTTCAGTCCGGAATTTTCGCTTGAATCAGAAATTAGCCCATACTAACTTCTTAAAGGTGTAGTGCGAGTTAATTTTTGGTTCAAGCTAATTAATTATGATCTCACGTAAAGAGAAGAAGGAGCAGTATTATATTTTTTAGTTGGAAGTCCCTACGCAGACCAAGCTTCCCGAAAATCGGCATATAGAGTTAATCCCCCATCAATAAACAGCGTTTGACCTGTGATGTATGCTGCTTCATCAGAAGCTAAAAAAGCCACCGCAGCCGCCATTTCTTCCGCAGTCCCCGCACGATTCATCGGAATATGACTTTCTACAACAGCCTTTTTTTCAGGGTCGTCAGTCCAAGCTTCATTAATAGGTGTAATTGTGGCTCCTGGTGCAATAGCATTAACACGAATACCTCGGTTTGCATATTCTAAAGCTAAAGTTTTAGTAAGATTTTCCATCCCACCTTTGCTAATAGAATAACTGACATACATTGGTCTGGGAATAACTTCATGAACGCTAGAAATATTGATGATTACACCAGAACGGTTTTGTGAAAGATAATATTTAATTGCCTCACGAGCGCAGAGGTAAGCACCCCGCAAGTTTACTGCTAATACTTGGTCAAAATCTGCTGTTGTTAACTCATGGGAAGGGCATTCTTTTTGAATTCCCGCATTATTAATTAAAATATCTAAACTACCAAATTTTTCGATAACGGTATTTACCATTTCAATGATGTCTGCTTCTTGAGAAACATCGCCTTGAATTGGTAATGATTGAACACTGCAATTGTTAATATCTCCACAAGCTTTTTGCATCGCCATTTCTTCCGTATCTTCCGCTTCTTCCAAACTTTTGCGGTAATTAATGGCGATGTTACATCCTTCTTGAGCTAGGCGAATAGCGATTGCTTGACCAATACCCGAACTCGCTCCGGTAATTAAAACATTTTTACCTTTTAATCCTTTCATAGTAATTCCTTCCTTCTACAAAGATTCCTATTAACTAAAAAAACGCCGCCATCATAGGATGGAGACTACTAAAATTTCGTATCCACCCTACAAAAACTGCGGACAAACTAAATGATTGTGACTAATTACTGCAGGTTAGCAGGGACATTTTCTGGAACTACCCAGAGGTAAATAGTTTTACCGTCAACTTGTTGCACTTGTTGAGGTTTCCAATCGCCCATATCAAAAGCGTGAGAAACAATGCGGGTACCTGGTTTAAGTTCTTTGAATAACTTGGGTCTGAGTTTTAAATTGATATCTGGTAGTAAATAGAGAGTAACTACCGAAGCTGGGCTTAAATCTGTTTGAAATAAATCTTGTTGGCGGAACTCAACGCGATCGCCTACATTGGCACTTTGGAGATTTTGTTTTGCTTCTTGCACGCGTTGTGGATCAATATCTATACCAACACCACGCGCCCCATATTTCTGTGCTGCTGTAATGGGGATTCTACCATCGCCGCTACCTAAGTCATAAATGACATCATTACTATTCACTTTTGCTAGCTTTAACATCGCATCCACTACAGGCTGTGGAGTAGGGACATAGGGAACATCGGTTTCTACTTGTTGTACTGGGGTAGTAGTAGGAGTAGAAGTTTGGGCATCTGCTTCAAAATCTCTTACTGTGGTGCATCCAGCTACACCCAAACTAGCAACACTAATGCTGGTGATGAGTAAAAGCGCAATTCTTTGTAATTTCATGATTTTCTCCTTTGTAACTGTTAATTATTCCAGCAAAAAATAAGATAGAAAATGCAAATTTTATTCACAAGTTAATAGAGCCGGAAACTTGAAGATTGCTTGAGTGTTCAGGGAAATTTATCCAAAAAATTCACCAATTTATGCAGATGAATTTTGTAACTTTCCCCCTGTCTATTTATCGCTACTCTCTTAAAGAACGTTGTCGGTAATTATTCCACAGCAACAAGGGAATACCTGCGCCGACAACTAAAACCCCGGCTATTGCCCCTATGCCTGTATAAGCCAAACTGGAGTAAAGCAAGTAGCCACAAATAATGCAAAACAGCAAGGGAATCCAAGGATAAAATGGCACTTGAAAAGGTCTATTGATTTGAGCATCTCGTTGGCGTAAAACAAATAATGAAATTGCAGACAGTAGGAAGAAAAACCAAAATACTGGTGCGGTGTATTCCACCATTGTTTCAAAGCCATTACGGGTGATTGTGCCTAAAAACACCAGCGATAGAGCGATCGCACCTTGCATAATTAAGGCTTGAGTGGGCGTTTCCTTTTGTTGTTGCCAACCTCCCATGAAGGAAAACATCGCGAAATCCTGCCCTAGGGCGTAATTACTGCGTGCGCCTGTCAAAATGGTGGCGTTAATTGCTCCTAGAGTACAAATTGCTACCAAAATACTCAGAAATAAAGCTCCAGATGTCCCCACAGTCCGATCCATTAAAGAAGCGGCGACAGCTTCAGACTTAGCCATTCCTGCTAATCCTAGACCCCGTAAATATGCCAAATTAATGAGCAGATAAATAGTGGTGATGATACCAATGCTCCAAACTAGCGATCGCACCATATTGCGCCGTCTATTTTTAATTTCGGCTGAGATATAAGCCGCTTCATTCCAGCCACCAAAGGACAGCAAGACAAATACCATTGCCAATCCCCAGTTTGTTGGAGTTGTGGAGGTGGTAGGAGTTGGCAGAGTTGTAGGGTTATTAGCAGCAACTCCAATCATTACCACTAGGAGTAAACCGAGTATTTTCGCCGCAGTCAGCCAGTTTTGCGTCCATTTACCAGGGTATAAACCGAGAATATTCAAACCTGTCAGCAGGATAATTGCGATCGCCGCATAAATGGAAGAAGAATAAGGCCCTAGCAGCCATAACCCAGAGAAATAATCCCCAAAAACAAACGCCAGTAAGACAATAGAACCAGTTTGAATTACTGTCATTCTTGCCCAGGCAAACAGAAAAGCAACTGAACGTCCAAAAGCACGTTTCAAATAATAGTAAGTTCCTCCAACATCAGGGTAAGTTGTTGCTAATTCTGCGTAGCACAATGCCCCAACCAAAGAAACCACACCACCAAGTAACCACAGCAGTAAGACATTGATATCGCTACCTGCATTCGCTGCAACAAATGCCGGAGTTTGAAAAATTCCTGCACCGATGACAATTCCCACAATCAGCGCCACAGCATCTAATAAAGCTAATGATTGCTTTGGTGCTGCAACTGCGGCTATAGGGGTACGTTCTTGTAAATTGCTGTAGTTTTGTTGTCTCTTCACATTAGTTCCCACGAATAGTAATTTGAGCTTATGCAACACTTAGCAGTACGATTCAAAGAGCGCTATTGCTAACATCAAGCCGAAAATTTAAGTTTCTTCATTGATAATTAAGTAAGTCGGTGGAAATCAAATAAACTATGTTCATAAACGTAAATAGGCTAGAAAGATTTACCAATGACAAAGCGCCAAGTCTGAGCGCCTTGCCACAGGCATCAGAACTGTCTCAGAATGACAGTCTCAGCCAGTTATCTTGAATTTCGCCGTCCTACTTACTTTTGAAATCTGCGTTTATTTCAGTTTGACAAGCAAATGTGATTTAAAAGTGACAACAATCTCAATAATTATGAGGGAACAGGTGATACCGTTTCACTTTAAGATTGATACAAATAGGCAGCAAGGGGGCAGGGAGCAGGGGGCAGGGGGAAAGAATTAGAGATTAATCATTTGTATCAGGCATTTCGTGAAATGGTATGAAAGGGTAAGGCTTAAAGGTTTTTTTGCCCCTTTTCCCCTTCCCCTTTTTCCCTTAAGCGACAAGTATTGCAACAGATTATAGAAGCACTGCAGTGCAGTGCCCTCTCAAATATTATTGATGTGTCACAAACATTATTTGAATGGGTATAAGGCTGCTAATTCTTCTTTGATAGATAATGGTTGATAACCTAATGTCAATGCTTTATAACTATTTAAAGACACATCTTTTGGTCTAGGTGCTGCCATTTTGATATCTTCTTGACGGCAGCCTTTAAGTTGAGCATTGGGAATTTTAAATACCTCTACTAATTGACGCATAAAATCGTAACGCGAAATTCTTTCTTTACCGCCCAAGTGAATCAAACCTTGGACTTTTTCTAATGCTAATAACAGTCCTCGAGCCGCCGTTTTACCACTTACTGGAGTGCGAAATTCATCGATAAATAAACTTAATTCTTTGCCAGCTTGTAATGTTTCTATGAATGGCTGTATGAAGCTTTTTGCTGTAGGTGTTGCCATGCCGAACATTAAAGGCATACGGCATATTGCTGTATGCGGATATCGTTCTAACATCCCTGTCTCTGCCTGAACTTTTTGCTCACCATAAATACTTAAAGGACTTACAGAATCTGTTTCTTTATAGGGAGCATTTAAGCCGTCAAATACTAAATCAGTTGAGGTAAAAGCACAAGGAATTGCATAATCAGCACAAAGTCCAGCTATATTGCAGGATGCGGTGACATTAATTGCGGATGATTCTTGAGGATGGTTTTGACAAAAGTTTGGTTGAGAAAGGGCAGCAGTATGAATTACGGCTGCTGGTTTTATATCATTAAATATTTGCTTTAATTCTTGAAAATCTGTTAAATTAACTTTTAAGGTTTTGATGCCAGGTATTTCTAAAGAATTAGTAAAATAAGTACCATGAACTTCCCATTCTGGCTTTGCTAGCTGGCAAATATGCCATCCTAAAAAGCCACTGGCTCCAGTGATTAATAATTTTTTCATATGGATTAATATTAATTACCTTAAAATGTTGGTGGTGTGTTGCGCTACGTGACAACACACCCTACATTAACTGGCTCCCCTACATTAACTATTTAATCATCTGTTGAAATCTTTGATCGCTACGTAATTTATTCAAATCTGTATCAGTTTTCGCCAATTTTTTATATTTATCAGGAGCCAGCTTGATTGCCTTGTCTAGGTTTTGAATTGCTTGGTCTACATTGCCTTGCAAACCATAAGAGCAAGCCTTATTGTAATATGCCTGGTGCATATTGGGCTGAATCGCGATCGCAGTGTCGTAGGATTTCAAACCTTCGGCGTAACTTTGCAGTTTTGTCAGGACTATTCCTCGGTTGATCCAAGCTTCGGATTTTTTCGGCTGGAGAGCGATCGCTCGATCGTAGGCTACTATCGCATCTTTGTAGAGTCGCAATGAGGTTAAAGCGTTGCCCCGATTATACCAAGCGACATCTTTGTCAGGCTTTAAAGCCAGCGCCCGATCGTAGGATGCGATCGCTTCTTTGTAAAGCTGTAAAGACGTTAGCGCATTACCTCGATTAATCCAAGCCTCGGGAATGTTCGGTTCAATTGCGATCGCTTGATCGAATGCTGCGATCGCATCTTGATAACGACGTGCATCTAGTAAGCTATTAGCTTGCTTTAAAAATTCTGCCGCCTTTTGTGGAGATTGTGTACCAATTAGCTGTTGGGAAATATTACTTTCTTGTACAACTTGTGTGGTGTTATTTGCTGTTGAATTTGCCCAATTACCACAGCCAAATGTAGAGAAAGTGATAAAGCTAGAGGCAACTAAGCAGCGCCGTAAGACCATGCTGTACCTACAGAATTCATAAGATGATGCTAAAACTTATTTCTCTTAAAATATAGTATCAAAGTACACGAATTTTATAAACTTTTTATTTGATTTATTTAAATTTAATTTTTGCACAAAGATAACCAAAATATACCATATTGAGGTGTGACAATAGAATTTATAAGTATAAAACCTGAATTATTTGAATTTTTCAGTAGCTATGCTGAAATTGATGCTTAAAGACCTTTATTATCTCTATAACTATTAGTATTAAAGCTATATTCTGCCACTTACGAGCTTAGTCAAAATTCAAAATTCGGAATTCGTATCACCTAAATAAGACTGAACAATAAATTCTTTTAATTCATCCTTATATAGCTTATGAGTTATAGATAAGCACTAGCACCCGACAAAAATTATTGAATACAAGCTGACTCAACATTATTTATTGATAAGTTTTGCAGACAATACTGGTAAAGTTTTGTCTATTCAATTCACCTGTCAAACTTGAATTTTCGAGTGCGATCGCAAAACATAAAAGTAAGGAATTAGCAATTTCCAGATTCACTCCAAGCCTTGCGGTTTAGGGCGATAAACTCATGGAGGAATTTAACAGATGGCTAATATCAAAATTGCCAACTTACATCAAAGAGATAATCTTGATTATATTGATGAGCTACACAATAGCGAAATCAACCATATAATCGGTGGAGGAGTCACAATTACTGTTCCAGTGACTGAAAGTAATCAACAATTCTTACAATTGTTCAACATGGTGGTGAAGGCTATAGCAATCCTAAATGATTTGTGAAATATTACAAGCTGGTTTGTTGACTGTTAACCGTTGACAGTCAACAGCCAAAACAGATATTTTTCACAACTGTGCTATAGATAAAAATAGTGCCGTATTCAGCAATAAAAAACCTATTTCCAAGTATTTATTTCAAGAATAATTCGCGTATTCCTGTACTACCAATTTCTACCGCTAGCGCCGCTAAGAGAAACCCAAACAACTGAGTGATAATTACCCCACCTTCAGCACCAATCCACTTGTCGATATAGGTTCCCAAACGCAGAATTAACCAACTAATGAACATTGCCGATACAATACCTAAAACTACACCGAGATACGGTAGTTGCGATTGTGAGGTTAATAACATGACTGTTGTTAAAGTTCCCGGCCCGGCTAGTAATGGTAAAGCTAAAGGCGTAATTGCAACATCACGCCCTTCTTCTAAAATGGGCGTATCTAATTCTCCCCGCAACATTTGCAAAGCAACTAACAGCAACAATAGTCCCCCAGCTACTCGCAAAGATGCCATGCTGATTTCCAGATAAGTCAAGATTAATTGCCCAGTGAACACAAAAAGTAACAGAACTGCGATCGCAACGACAATCGCTTTATCTATGACTCTGTTTCTTTCTTCTGGGGTCATACCTTTGGTCAAAATCAGCACTATGGGTATATTACCTACCGCATCTGCTAGCACAAATACAGCAATAAATGTTTGAACGAGAGCTGAGGTATCCACAGTAGACCGCATTTATCAAGGTTTGATAACAACCTACCTTGAAATGTGTCCTATTTTCTATCATCCAGAGAAAGATTGAAATGTAGACAGGTTATTATCACAGGACTTATGCAACTGGTACACCCATCTTCTGGTTTAAGAGTCAAGAGTCAAGGGTCAAAAATTCAGTTTTTTGGACATTTGACCCTTGACCCTGGACAGCCTAAACGAAAAAAATGTGACACTTGCGTAAGTCCTATATCAATTACTTAAACAAAAGTAATAAAGATGCATATTTCACTAAATGACTTGTAATTAAAAAAAATAAAAATCTCAAACCCAATGGCTAGCAAGACTTTGAGTCAGGCATACTGCTAACGAAGCGCCCTTACCCTAATTGCTAGATAATGAATTTATTGGTATTTCCTCAGCCCTACAGTTGCCAAAACAACTGTCATCTTATCCCTAGAACTTGTGGGCTTTTCCGCTGCCTCTGGTAACGATATATTTGAGAATCTACCTCGCACATATTTACTGTTTGTGGAATCTATGAAGCCTTATTTAGCAGCTGCTATCCAATTAACCAGTGTGCCTGATTTATACAAAAACTTAGCACAGGCAGAAGAATTAATTGAACTTGCCGTGCGTCGGGGTGCTGAATTGGTGAGTTTGCCAGAAAACTTTTCTTTTATGGGGGAAGAAAAAGACAAACTTGCACAAGCAGAAGCGATCGCACGGGAAAGCGAAATATTTCTCAAAAAAATGGCCCAGCGCTTTCAAGTCACCATTCTGGGGGGTAGTTTTCCAGTTCCCGTAGAGAACACAGGCAAATTTTATAACACAACTATACTTGTAGACTCCAACGGTCAAGAACTTTCTCGCTATTACAAAGTACATCTATTTGATGTCAACGTCCCAGATGGTAACACCTATCAAGAATCAAGCACAGTCATGGCTGGAACGCAGCTACCACCTGTGTATTTTTCCGAAAATTTGGGTAATTTGGGACTTTCGATTTGCTATGATGTCCGCTTCCCAGAATTGTACAGACACCTAGCAGATAAAGGAGCCGATGTGATATTTGTCCCGGCTGCCTTTACAGCCTTTACTGGTAAAGATCATTGGCAAACATTACTCCAAGCCAGAGCAATTGAAAACACCTGTTATGTCATTGCTCCCGCGCAAACAGGTACTCATTACGCCAGAAGACAAACCCACGGACACGCCATGATTATCGACCCTTGGGGTACGATTTTAGCTGATGCCGGAGAGAAACCCGGAATTGCGATCGCTGAAATTAGACCCACTCGTTTAGAACAAGTCCGCCGTCAAATGCCTTCTTTGCAACATCGCGTATTCAACTAATCGATAATAAACGTTTGCAGAGGATGCAGAGGAGGAAGAATCAAATTATGGTCTTCGCTTTCACAATTAGATAATTTAATTTCTGGAAGTTCCTTACCAAAAAATACTTGTGGGGTGGGCAATATAGCCATTGGTGTCAACTTAAGCTAAAAGCTATATAGGGCGGGCTTTGTACAAATACCTCGCGCCCTCATCCCCTAACCCCTTCTCCCCCGGGAGAAGGGGAAATAAATCTCTTGCTCCCCTCTGCCTGCGGGAGAGGGGCTGGGGGTGAGGGCGAAACCTTGCAACTAAGCGGGTTTCACGTTAAGTTGACACCACTGGCAATATAGCCCACCCAATTTATGTATGAAAAATGGCTGATCAAAATTTAAGAGCCAGTACATTTAGCTACATAACTCACAGGTACTACAGCAGGTATCTCTGGTGAATGAGCCACTAATTCTATAGTGCCATCGCGATTAATTACCCATCCTTGAGCCTCAATAATATGTGTTGGTGTTGGAGAAGTTGAAGCCAGCTTTTCTGGATTTGCTGCTCCTAATTTATTTTGTGTATTACTGTTTGTAGATAATTGCCGCAAATCTGTCCAAACTGTTTGTCCTCTCAGCATATCAGTGGGATTTGCTGGTAATCCTCCCTTTCCGATGATGACAAACTCATTAGTTTTACTAGCACTACAAGCTTTAGCTACTAACTGAGTAACATCCACTATATCCTTTGGTAATTCTGCAATAGCAATCTTTTGAACGTCTTCTGGGTTAGTTATTTTGACGACACCATCAATGCCAAATGTAGAACTTGCATCAATTTCGCTATCTTGATTTTGAAAAATTCCTTGGGTGTAAATTTGAATATTACCCCCATTGCCAAAAACAGCGTTAGCTCTGATATCGCTATTATTGTAATTAACAATAAAATCACTATTAATAAAAAGATTACCTCCGCCTCCCGTGCTATCAGTAACGCTGCTACTAATGAGGCTATTGTTCTGCAAAAAGAGAAAGTTATTATTTAAAGTAATATTGCCGCCACCTGATTGAGTAGCAGTAGCCGTAATTAACCCTTGATTTGCTCTGACTTGATTAGCGTTAATAAAAATATCACCAGCTTGACCTAATCCTGTACTATTAGTACTTAAGGTAGCTCCACTATTCAATGACAGCAAATTAGTATTAACTCTAATAGTGCCACCATTAGCATTACCTTTAGTATCCGCAGTAATTAAACTATTATTACTAGCTACTACAGATTCTTTAGTATTTATTTGAATATTGCCCCCACCACCATTAAAAGTAGTAGCATTAATACTACTTTTAATATTGGAAGCAGTACTATCAAAAAGCTCAATTAATCGAGCATCAATTTTAATATCACCTGCTAAACCTGTTCCTGGTGCAAGATTAGGGTTACGACTAGAAAAGTTACTAGCAGCAATGGTTGCACCATCTCTAATAGTTAATTTATCTGTTGAGATATTTAACTGACCACCATTACCACTATTGGTCACAGCATTACTGAATAAACCACTACTACCGCCAGAAATAAAACCACTTAAATTTATATCATGAGCTTGAATATTTAAAACCCCAGCATTACCTGTACCAAAAGTGCTAGTTGCAATTTGCCCAGCATTTCTTAAATATAGAGTTTCAGTATTAATATTTAACTCACCCCCAGCACCTGTCGCCTGACTTTGAACATCGGCGGCAATTATTGTCGGCAGTGGATTATTAGATGTTCCTATAACTTGTATATTTTTAGCAGCAATATCTATCTTCCCAGCATTTCCTGAGCCAGCAGTTTTGGCAACTATCGCCGCACCATCAAATAAATTCAAATTCTCTGTTGTAACTTTTAATAAGCCTCCATTACCTGTTGCACCTTTTTCAACATTGCTAAACAAACCACTAGCAATTGTGCCGGAATCTGTACCACTTAATTCTATATTTTTAGCTATAATTTCTAATTTTCCTGCACCACCAGAAGCAAATGTACTATTGTGAATTTGTGCGCCTTTTTTAACTTCTAAGCTATCAGTATTCAGGAAAATATTACCGCCATTACCAACAGAAGAAGTACTAGCTAATAAACTACTAGAAAATTCTCCAAAGGCTGTACCGATAAATTGTGCTTTTTTCGCAGTAATCTGGATTTCCCCAGCATTACCTGTACCAGAAAAACTAGTAGTTGATATTTGTGCGCCATCAGTAACTAGTAGATTATTAGTTGCGATCGCAATTTTTCCCGCATTACCCCCACCAGAAACAGTACTAGCGAATATCCCACTAGGCCCCAAAGGTCCACCGAAAACTAGTTCTATATCTTCGGCTTGAATATTAACTGTTCCCCCACTTCCTAGGCCAAAGGTAGTACTACTAATTTGTCCACCACCAGTTGCAGTTAATTTTTGAGCAACAATATCGATGCTACCACCATTACCGCTAGCTTTTGGAGACACATCGGTAGAGATAATTGTCGGCAAACCAGAATCATTATTAGAACCACTAACATTGAGTAATTCTGCAGCTTTAATCTTGATACTACCTCCATTTAAATCATGTTCAGTATTGGCTAAAATTGCCGAACCATCGGTTAAATTAATATTTTTACCGATAACTTGAACATGACCACTACCATCGCCACTCACATCTATAGAAGCAGCAGCATTGAGATTAATATCTGCAAAATTATTCACTCCCTCGTAACTTAAATTTAAACCGGAATTATTGTAATTAATGGTAACGAAACTATCTTTAACAGCGCCAACTTCCACTCTACCTTGCGCTGCTGTTAAATTCCCACCTTCTAAATCAAGATTACCGCCAACTAATGCCAGAGTATTACCAGTTTTTACCTCTAATCCTACAGGTCGATTTTCTCTAGAAGTGGCATAAAACTCATCTACAAATAATTGATTACCTGACCCTTGTACAGTGATATTTCCGGGGTTTACTCCATACTGCAAGCCAAGAGGAGTATTGATAGTTAATAAAGTTTGTTGTTGCGGATTAACTGCACTATAAATACTGCCATCAGAAAATTTAATGCTATTCGCTGTACTTGCAAAAAAAGAACCACCTATGTTTAAGCTAGCATTGGTACCAAAAATAATACCATTGGGGTTAATTAAAAATAAATTTGCTATGCCATTAGTACGAATTAAGCCATCAATTTGAGAAATCGAACTGCCTGTGACCCGAGTGATAATATTATTAATTTCTAAAGGATTATTAAAAAAAGCCGTGTTGCCTGTGTTGACAGAAAATTGCTCAAAACTATGAAAAAGGTTAGTACCAACTTGAGTTCCACCTTGAATTTCAATAACGTTTCCTGAAGTAACAGTTAGAGAATTTGATGGCAGGTTATTATCTGGGATAATTTGTGCAAATCCCTTTAATTGATTAATAATTAATAAATATAAAATATAAAATAAAATTAAAAGTGGCTGTTTAGTTTTATTGAGTATCAATAATAAACTTGTACTTTCTGAAATTTTAAACATCTGGTTAGTGCAGGGCTACTATTCATAGAGGTGACATTTTTAGGGTTCCCAAAAATTTTGCTTAACTAACCAGAAATTATTCACAAAAAAAATTAGCTAACTCATCGCTAGTAATCCCAAGCCACATAAAACACCCCTGCTGGTATCCTAGAACTGGCAAGGATTGCAGGGGGAGGGGAACAGGCTCTATATAGAATTGAGATAATGGCGAGAAAACTTTTTCAATTTCAAACCAATTAAGCCTAATAAGCCAATACCGATTAATCCAGCATTATTGGCTGGTTCCGGAACAGAAGTAACATTCTCTTGCTCATCGATAGTGTCCCAAAAACCACCCATTTCAAAAACACCTTCTTGGGCGAGAATATCGACTAGGTCTTGTGTTTGATTTAAAGTACTAGTGGTGCTACTACCACCCCAACGATTTAAGTGTAACATATTTGCAATATCGAAATTACGGTTAATTTCTTTAATCCAAGCAGCAGCAAATTGGGCTTGTGAAGTTAATGCGGAATTAGCCGAGATATTAGCATATTGGATTTGTGAATCTAATGTGTAATAGTTATTAGAATAAATCCTAGATTTTCTGTTCCAACCAATCACATCTAAAACATTGAGGTCTCGTTCATCGGCTTCACGCACAGCGCTAACACGTAAAGCTGGTGCCATCACACCAATACTATTAGTGTAATTTTTCCAATGGCTGCCTTGAAAGCCATCGCCCTTAATACTAGTATCCTGACCAGCAGATAAATAACCTATGTTGCTAATACCACTATCAATAGAGAAGTAACTAGCATTACTGTTACTTAAGTCTGATAAACCTTGAGTTTTACTAGAGTCAGAATAACGGAATAAATCAAAGGGAGTAAAAAGTTTTTTACGTAAATCTAAATCATTGTAGTTCTTAGCATTAATGCCATCGAGACTACTAACAAATCCTAAGATATGTGCGATTTCGTGAACAGCAACACTGTAGAGGTCAAATGGTTTAGTGTACGAGCTATTGACACTAGTACGGATGTAACCGCTGTTTACCCATCCATAACCAGTATTATCTAGCTCATTTAAAATGATGACTCCATCTAAGGCAGTGCTATTTTTATCAATTAAATTTAATGCTTTGGCGTTGGCTTGAGTTAAAGTAATTGTGTTATTAGAAAGCGTGAGTGTTTCTTGCTGTAGATTTTGAAAAATAGACTGCCATTGTGTACTGGAAGATAAATTGCTTACAGCTGTGTAATCAAATTGAGATTGGCGATCATTATTCAATGCATTCCAAAAAGAGTTATAGCTCAAATTATTTACAAACGCTGGAATAGAGCCACCAAGCATACCTTTTGGCAATTTACTAGAAGAAGCAAAATCAACGTGAATGTTAACAGTAGCATCATCACTTAGGTAATCAGCCCAGTATCTTCCTGCGAATTCAAAAGCAATTTTTTGCTCATAAGTTACACCTGTATCGTATGTAAAGTTAAATGTTACTGCTTGGGCTGGTAAGGTATGACTGATGATAGTAGTTGATGCTAGCGCTAGCGTTATTAACTGAGAAAAATTATTAGTTTTAGTACATTTGTGATTGTTCTGCTTCTGGGATGACATACTCGTAATCCTCTGTAAATCAAAAATTATAATTAATTTACAAGATAACTCCAAAAACCTAAATAATAAATTTATTTACTATGAATTCATATTAATTATGGATAAATTTTTATTGGCTATCCAGTTATAATATCCCTACAAATTGTAATTTATTAGGCAATTCTATAAAAATAACATATCTTACCTATCTATAATTATTAATAGTCTTCTTAAAGATAGCTTTTACAGTCATTAGCCATGCTATAAATACTGATTTTTTTGAGTTATTATCCTAATAAATCAAAATTTATAATTTTAATTTAGTAAGAATACTGATAATTAAGATCAGCCATTTGGATAAATAATAAAATTCATCTGCTCATGCCATTTAATACCATTTGTGAAAAATGGTAATACCAATTCAAATAATGTTTGCGACAGATAAATTCTTTGTAAGGGCACGGCATCCTCAATCTTTTGGCAGATCAAATATCTTACTGGTGCCGTGCCCCTACTCATTTGTCGCGTTCTTTTTTCAAAATGGTATAAGCTAAACCACATTTAGTTTGCATAATCTGAAATTGTATATTTATTGTGGAGTAGGCATCTTGCCCGCCCAATATATGCAAGTTAAATATGGAACAGCTTATCAGCTAGCTATTAACTTTATTGAAATTACCCAAAGGGCTGTCAACCAGCTACAGCCAATTTCCTACCAACACAAATGCTGACCAATAATATGGGTGCTGAAAATTAGCATCTTGTAAAAAAGTCAGTTGAGTTTGTCGCAAAGCTTCTGCTTTACCAATTCCAGGTTTTTTGAGATGTTTATAAAACTCAACCATAAATTTAGCTGTAGACTCGTCTTGTACTGCCCACAAAGTAGCTATAGTACTGCGTGCGCCAGAACGTACTGCTACTCCCGCCAAACCTAATATTGCGCGATTGTCTCCCTTTGCTGTTTGGCAAGCACTGAGAACCATTAATTCTACAGGTATAGAATTAACTTCATTTCTGGATTTGAGAAACTCACTTAATTCCTTAACGTTAATCTTGCTATCCCAGCTAAGGATAAAAGTATCATCTGATTTACTACTAAACTGACCATGAGTAGCAAGATGCAATACAGAAAAAGGAATGGATTTGATGGCTGTTTGCAGATTAGCGTCGGTAAATTTTTCATTCAAAAGTAGCTGTGAAGAAATTTCAGCGCTAATTTCTGTGACTTCTGACTTAACAGCTGGTAACGCTTTAAACCCTTGGCGTGCTTCGCTGAGTGCAGCTGTAATAACTTTAATATTCTCTCGCTTGAGGGAGTGGGCTTGCAATAATTGCATTCCTGGCGATAAAGCCAAGCTATATTTCTCTACTAAATAATTTTCGCCATCATACAAAGCCGCCATCGGTAAATTTCGCAAGGAACCATCTAACACAAAGGTCAATGTTTTGACTTTACTATTGGCTAACTGCGATTCGGCTGGACGGATAAGTAAGTCGTAGAGTTTTTGGGAAACAGATAAAGCACTCTCTTGGGAAAAAGCAGGGTTGAGAGATTGACGCATCTGTTTGATTGTCTTTTCTATTTCCGCTTTTGAGATGTCAGTTTTGTAATTAATTAGGGGTTGCCCGGAAATCGAGACAACTACTTCTAAGCGATCGCCTAAAATAATTGGGTAGATAACAGCTGCATTTTTGTCGATTTTGTCGATTTGCTCTGGTTTACCATTTAAACAAGCTTCGTGGAAGAAATTATCTAATTCAGCGAGTTGTAGCGCTTCAATGGTTTCTCGCGCTTGCTTTAAGTTTTTCTGGCTGGGGTGAGATTGTAGTAATAAATCAACTAACTCCCGATAAACTGGTTCTACACTCTCTTGAAAGGAAAACTGGACATCACGGTTAATCGCCACTAAGTCGCTACGCAGTGACTTGAGGGTTTTGACAGAAAAACTATAAGCTGCGATCGCACCTTCAGTGTTACCCTTAATTTTAAGAATGCGCCCAACTTGCCAGGAAGCCTGATAAGCAATGTCCGCAGCATTAATTTCTTGAGAAATTGTCAATGCTTTTTGGGTAAGTTGCAAAGCCTCAGACAACTGCTGCTGCTCAAAATATAATTTTCCTAATTCATTTAAGGCATAAGCTTTAGCACGTAAGTCTTTCAAAGTGTCGGCTTGTTGTATGGCACGTGCTAAAGTTACTGCGGCTTCTTTAGCTAAATCTTGATTGCCTCCAGCCAATTTTTTCAACTTAGCCAAACTACGCGCCAAGTTGACTGTGGCATAGATAGACATCCGGCTAGGGGGCAAATTCTCTAGTTGTGATTGAATTTCAGGTAATAAAGCATTAGCAGCTTGTACTTGTGCATTGTCTAAATACAGGCTGAGTTGATTGAGTTGTGCTTCTAGGTGTAGTTGGGGATTAGTTGCCTTAGCTAGCACTTGTTGATAATAATCTAAAGCCTCTGCAGTTTGTTGTAAATCTCTAGCTGTATTTCCCAAGCTAAAAAGAACATCGCCGATATTGTCTGTAGAGTTCAGGCGAGTACTAATTGCTAAACTTTGCTTTAAAATTTCCTGAGATTGCTTTAAATTTCCCACCTGTTGCAAAACAACTCCCAAGCTTTGCAATGCTTTAGCCTTAATGATGGAATCTGGCTGATTTTGCAGCTTTTGATTGATAGCTATTAACAACTTCTGCGCTCTGCGATAAAATCCTAAAGCCTGTAGTGCTTGCGCTTGGTTAATTTGACTACCTATTTTCCCTGCATCATCACCAGCTTGAGCATAATTTTTTTCTGCATCTTGCCAAGCTTGTAAAGCAGCTTCTCCTTGTCCTTTGGTAAGTTGGAGATTTCCTAGAGTATTGAAAGCTACTGCCCAAATTGCAGCATTATTTTGATTTTTGGTGTTCAGGCGTTGCAGAAGATTGAGACTGTTAGTAATTGAAACTTCCGCCTTGTGCCAATCTCCTAAGCTTTGTAACGCTAAAGATAGATAACTCAAACTCCAAGCTTGGTTGATAGTGTCACCTTGTTGTGCAAAAGCAACAGACGCAGCTTCCCAAAGTTTTGCTGCTTCGGTAAAGCGTCCTGCAGCAAACTGAAGTCTACCCTGTTCCAGCAGGGAATTGGGGTTTAAGGCCAAGCTTGTTGTGATTTTCCCATCTTGAATTTCTGAGTGCAAATTGATATTTGCTTGGGCTGGAATGCTAGCTGTGACGACAAATAATGTCAGGAACCCTAAGTTCGTTGTATAAGCAAAAGAGTAAATGAGCTGTTTATTTTTGTGCATAAATTTACATTCCCATAGTGACTAGCAATAGAAACCTATTTTCTACTGTTCCCTAAAATCCTCGTTTTATTTCACTATAGGTTTTGTTTAAAGGATCAATTTTACTTTTAAGTATCCCAGGATTTCATGCTTATATAGGGATTTCAATGACAAATTTTGTACCTTCTCCTAATACTGAAAAACATTGGATTTTTCCTTGGTGTTTTTCTTCAATAATTTGTTTACTAATAGATAAACCAAGTCCAGTACCTTTACCAATTGATTTAGTAGTAAAAAATTGGTCAAATATTTGCTCTATCAGTTCCGACGCAATCCCAGAAGCATTATCAGTAAAGGTGATAATCAGCAAATTTTCATCCCGATTTAATCGGGTTTCAATCACAATTTCATATCCGGCATTTTCTGGAATAGGTAATTTTTCATTTTTCTCATCAAAAGCGTCAATAGAGTTAGAAATAATATTCATAAATACTTGGCTAACTTGCCCAGGATAGCATTTAACCAGGGGTATGTTACCATAATTCTTCATGACTAATATTTGCGATCGCTTATTACTCGCCTTCAGACGATGCTGCAGAATTAGCAAAGTACTATCAATACCTTCGTGAATATCAAAATCTACTTTATGAGATGTATCTGTACGGGAAAAAGTACGTAAACTAGTGCTAATATCACTGATGCGTTCTACACCGATATTCATATATGAAAGCAATGCAGGCAAATCTTTGATAATTTGCTCTAAATCTATCATTTTGGCATCTTTAACAATATCCGTAGGTGGGTCTGAATAGTGTTGGCGATAAAGTTGCAAGTGGTTAACTAAGTCATCGATATAATTGCCAATAAAATGCAAATTACCTGTTAAAGAAGTGAGGGGATTGTTAATTTCATGAGCTACACCAGCAACTAATTGACCGAGAGTAGACAATTTTTCGTTCTGCACTAATTGGAGTTGAGATTGCTTTAATTCATCCAGTGCTAGGGAAAGCTTGGTGGTACGTTCTTCTATCCTTTGTTCCAACTGTTGATTCTGCAATTCTAGTTGTTTTGTTAAAAATCGGATTTTTAAATGGACGTGAACTCTTGCTAAAACTTCTTCTTTTTGAAAAGGTTTAGTAATATAATCTACACCTCCAATTAACAGCCCTTGCACCTTATCAAATTTATCTGATAGAGCGCTCAAAAAAATTATTGGTATATCATGAGTTGCAGGATTTTTTTTGAGAATTTGGCAGGTATGAAATCCATCAATACCTGGCATCATCACATCTAATAAAATTAAATCTGGTTGAGCATATTCAGCTTGTTCAATAGCACTTTGACCATCGGTGGCAATCAAAATTTCCCAGCCATAGTTAGAGATAGCATTACATAAAACTTTGAGATTGGTCTGATTGTCATCAACAATCATAATAGTAGCTTCTTCAACATTAATAGGTTTCATGAATTGATATCCTGATAAGATTTAATAATTGCCCGAATAGGTTTGCCTTGAAAGTTATCAGCCAGTTTTCTAATTTGGTGACAAAAAGGTGCAAATTTTTGATCTGCAGCTTCAATCTCATTCAATAGTATTTGTATACTATGAAAATTACCTCTCATTACTAAATCAAACAGCTGATCTAATTCAGTTGCAGGTGGAGGAATGATTACTGGCTCTGTTTGATTTTCAGAATCTAGTGCTGATTCGCTATCTTCTTGATAAATCCAAGTCAGTTGTAAATGTTTTTCTAAAATTTTAAATATTTCATCTATCTCAAACGGTTTGGCTAAAAATTCATTACCTCCCACTGCTAAACTTTTTATTTGGTCATTTTCAAAGACACTGGCAGATGAAACAATAATTGGCACATTTTTAAACTGATGCAAATTTCTTAAATTATGCATCATTTCAAAACCGTCCATGATGGGCATTTTTAAATCAGTGACAATTAAGTCTGGCTGAATCTCTATGGCTATTTCTAAACCTTCTTTTCCATTAGTAGCTTCCCAGCAACTAAATCCTATTGCTTGCAGGAGATTGATAATTACAGAACGATTTTCTGGTTGGTCATCTACAATTAAAATCTTTGGTTTTTTATCTTGAATACCGACAATTTTTTTCTTGGAAGATACAGTAGTAGTATTGATAGCTGTTTCAATAACTTCTAGATTCACATCGAACCAAAATTGACTACCAGCTGATAAAGTACTAGTTACGTTAATTTTGCTACCCATTAATTCAGCTAATTTGCAGCTAATTGCTAATCCTAATCCTGTACCTTCCACTTGTTTATTTTTATCGCCTACTTGCTCAAAAGGTAAAAAAATCTTTTCTAGCTGTTCGGGTGTCATTCCTACACCTGTATCTTCAATTTGAAAGCGAATTTTACTCAATATATTTTCAGGATTATTTTCTGTTTGTAATACTTCCACTTTAAAAGTTACGCTACCAACATCGGTAAATTTAATTGCATTACCTAATAAATTAATTAAAACTTGCCGCAACCGTTTTTCATCAGCATTGATTCCTCGAGGAAGTTGAGGAGCTAATTGATCAATAAATGAGATGCCTTTTTCTTGAGCGCGTATCCGACATATTTCTACTACGCCGATTAAAAAGAAAGAGAAATCAAAGTTTGTTTTGTGTAGTTCTAGTTTTCGAGCTTCAATTTTTGACAGGTCTAAAATATCATTGATGAGAGTGAGTAGGTGAGAACCACATTGATGAATAATTTTGATGCCATTCAATTCTGAAGACTCTATTTTTTCAGAACGTTCGAGAATTTGTGCGTAACCTAGAATTCCATTTAAAGGTGTTCGCAGTTCATGACTCATATTAGCTAAAAATTCGCTTTTAGCTTGGTTGGCAACATCAGCAGCAATTTTAGCAACTTCTAATTCTTTAGTGCGATCGCTGACTTTTCGTTCTAAGGTGTAAGAGTACTCCTGTAATTCCTCATTTGCTTTTTCTAGTTGTGATTGTTTATAAAAATTGGTGATGACAATTCCACAGATAAGGACAGCTAGTAATGGTGAAATGCTAGGAATCCACCAACCTGCTAAAAAAGCAAAATAGCTGCTACCTAAAAGAGTAGCAGCTGCAAAGATAATTCCTACTATCGGTAATCCTGGCAATCTCCATTTACCAAAAGATTTCACGTGCAATAATTGCCAAGTCAGAATACTACTAATAAATGACCAGCATAAAACCCATAGCCATTCTGCATGGTAAGACCATACTTGAATGAGAGGTCTACTATCTAATGCAGCACTTAAAATTTGACTAGTTAAATTGGCGTGAAGTACAACCCCTGCCATTGGTTCAGTATCTTTGCGATTTTTCGGATTGTAAGCAACGTTGAAAAAGTCATTGATACTCTTAGCTGTAGTACCAATCAAAACAATGCGATCGCGCACTAACTCTTCTGAAATAGAATTATTTAGTATATCCCGCATTCTGACTGTATCGAAATGATTTTTACATCCTCGATAGTTCAATAAAATTTGGTATCCGCCAACATCTGCACCGCGATAAATAAACTCATGACCTTTTAAGGGTGTAAATATGGCTTTACCTAATTGCAAGGTAGTCTCTGTTTGATCTATTGCTTCTAGAGAAATATGTTGACGTTCTAGATAAATTAAGCTTAAGCGCGTTGCTAAACCTAAAAAAATTTCCCCGTTGCGATCGCCAGCCGAAAGCAAACCCCGCCTGACTTTACCATCTGTATCCAAAACAAAATCAGAAAGCGCTATTTGTCCTTGTGTAGATAAAGTTGGTGATGGAGCTACCATATCCCCTGCAAGTTTCTTGACACCTATTAAGTTAGGTGTAGATTTCATCACTGCAACTAATTCTTCATACCCTGGTTCTACTGGCAAATCTCGATAAATATCCATACCAATAGCTGCTGGTTGTTGAGCCTTGAGTTTTGTGAGGAGTTGAGCTAAAACAGCATCAGGAATCGGCCATTTACCAACTTGAGTAATGTCTTTTTCATCAATAGTGACAATGAGAATACGCTTTTCTCGTGCTTCTAGAGGTCGTAGAGCAAAAAACTGCTCCATAGTAGTCCATTCCAGGAGTTGAAATAAACCTGTCATACCCCCAGCAATCACCAAGATGCTGATGCTAGGAGCCGTTATCAATACAAAGCGCCAATGCTTAAAAATTGTCCTAATTAAACCTGTCCTAAATAAATTTGCGAATAATGCTTTCAACAATAAGCCCATTTTAAATTGATAATTAATAATTTTATAAAAATAGAAAGTGGGGAATAATTTAATAATTGTTTATTCCCCACTTTAGCTTTAGTTCCTATTAGTTAATTAATTAACAAGTGGTTCGTTGGCAATCACATTTAAATTAACTGATTTTAAAAGGTCTTGCCAAGCATTAGTTAAAGCTTGATTATTTGGTTGCGATCGCCTTAATTCTGCCAGAATAGACAAAGAATCATACCAAATACCAGTCTCAGCTAATTTAGAAATTAGCTCTAATGATATGGGTTTTTGATTGTTACTAGTTAAAGTGCGATCAGCTTCTACACGGCGAATCCATCCACCTACCCAAGGACTATCTGTGTCTAGCTCTTCAGTGCAAATCATGACTAAAGACCATTTATAATTTTTGTTTGTTTTCAGCGCTGGCACAGAAGTTGGCAGTTTTACTTCCATCACTCCCGGTTTTTGTGGCAACGTTAAGGTTGTCTGATAATAAGTTTTCGAGCCATCATCTTGGAGCGTAAACAATGCTTTTTGCGCTTTACTACCTGGAAGGTAGACAAATATTGTGGGACGATCTGCCACAGTAAAGCCAATATTAGAATTGGGCATTAACGGTGTCACCGATACACTATTGGAGACTTTCGTTCCAAATCCACAAATATCGCCATCCCTTGAGCCTCCCCCAGATGAGCGTTGAGGTGCTTGCGCTCCTGGAGGTTTAAACGTTACTCCTGCCATCACTGATGTTATGGATATAGGAAAAATAGATGATGAAATTATCAATGCTATTCCTAAAAGTGGTGATTTCAAAAAATGTCGAATTTTTGCTGGCATAAACTAACTTATATTGTGAGCAGCTATTTTTCTAACTGCTTGATCAATAATAACTACAGTTACTAATATGGCATAAAATCAAATAATAATAGTTTATTTACAGTATTTTCACTTGCCATCAGTATAAGTACGCAAAGCTGAGGAAAATACTCAAAAAACTTGAAATTTTATCGATTTTTTATTTAGTAATTAATAATTAATCAAGGTATTTATAAAAAGAATTAGGCTGCATATATAAACAATTACATAGAAATAATTAGCATGTTAATTGAGTGTTAGCTGATTTTTAAGCTATGTAATTGACTAGATTAATTTCTATTGATAAATGCAAATTATTCGGGCTGTTATCTATGGATGAAAATTGAATTTGATTACTAATGGTAATACAACACTTTTTAGATTCATTAATTACAAAAGTCAGAACATAACAATTTTATGTCCTGAATCAGGCTATCACTACTTTGTAGTATGCTGTATGAGTTAACTGGTAGCTTTAAAAGAATTGTGCGATCGCTCTGATGAAGAGAACAGATACCAGCCTCAGAATATTGTGAACAAATTTTAATATGTAAATTTCATACTGCTACGGTTACAGCCCGATCCTGTGCTAGCTTACCATCTTCCATGTGAACGATGCGATCGGCTATGTCTAAAATCCGGTTGTCATGAGTCACCATCAAGATTGTACAGCCTTGTTCCTTGGCTAATTGTTGCATGAGGTTAACCACATCTCGCCCGGATTTACTATCAAGCGCCGCCGTTGGTTCATCTGCTAGGACAATTTTAGGACGACTAACTAAAGCACGTGCGATCGCCACCCGTTGTTTTTGTCCACCTGATAAATCATCAGGATAGTAATTGAGGCGCTGTCCTAATCCTACCTGCTCTAGCATTTCCGCCGAGCGCTGTTTCATGTCCTGCGGTGAAATATCTTGATGCAGTTCTAACCCCATTCTCACATTCTGAAGAGCGGTCAAACTACCATGCAAGTTATGCGCTTGGAAAATATAACCGTGGCTGCGTCTAGCTTCGGTAAGTTGCGCTGCATTTGCACCGCAGAGTTCCCTTCCCAATATTTGCAAACTACCAGATTGAGCAGAACGCAAGCCTCCCACCAAAGTTAATAATGTAGTTTTACCAGAACCCGAAGGCCCAGTCATGATGATAATTTCGCCAGCATTGATTTCTAAATTGATATCAAACAAAACTTGCTTCTTCAGTTGACCTTGACCAAAGTAGTGGTCGAGTTTTTGGATAGAGATTACTGGATTCATAGCAGGGATTGGGGATTAGGGACTGGGGACTGGAGACTGGTGATTGGGGACTGGGGTATCAATTCCCATTACCAATTACCAATTACCAATTACCAAATGACAAATGACTAAAACATATCTGCGGGGTCAGCAGATTGAACTTTACGTGTGGCGATCGCACCGGAAATCATGCACATAATGATGGTGAGTACTTGTACCTGGATGGCTCTGGCTAAGGTCATATATAAAGGTAAATTTGTAGCGTTCCTTGTCAGTGCATATAGTCCTATAGAAACGCCGAAGCCAGGTAGAAAGCCTAATATTGCCATAATTATCGCTTCTTCAAAGACGATACCTAATAAGTAGAGGTTGTTGTAACCCATCGCTTTGAAGGTGGCGTATTCTTTCATGTGGGCGTTGACATCTGTTGAGAGAACTTGATAAACGATGATCACGCCAACCATGAATCCCATAGATACGCCGAGGCTGAAGATAAAGCCGATCGCAGTGTTGGTTTTCCAGTAATCTTTTTCAAATTCGATAAACTCTGCTTTGGTTAAAACTTTGACATCTTCACCTAGATGAGATTTTAAGGCTGTAGCAGTTTGCTTGGGGTCGTACCCTGGTTGCACTTGAATTAAACCAATACTCAAGCTGCTAGCATCACGTTTGGGAAATACTCGTAAAAAATTCTGGTCGCTAGTAATTAATGTACCATCGGCAATAAAGGATGCACCGACGGAAAATAAGCCGTTAATGTTTATTGTGCGGCGGTCGATTTCTGTGGTGACAGGTTTTCCACTATTAATTTGGGTGATCGCATTTTGGTAATCTCCTCTAGAGGCGCGATCGAAAAGCATTGTATCTGGTAGTTTAACAATATCTTTTTGGCGGTTGACTTCTGGTAAGTCCAATACTTGCTTGTCAGGGTTAAATCCCATGACTAGCACCGCCGTCTTTTTCTTGGTTTGAGGATTCTTCCAATCGCCAAAGTTAATATACATACCTTCAGCTGACTTTACCCCTGGAAAGTCCATTGCTTGATAAAGTCGCCGTCTGGTAAAGCTGGACATATTCGCCAAGTTTCGCGCTTGAGGACTGATCAGCACAATGTCAGCTTGCATACTGCGGTGCAATCTGGTGTTACTGTCATACAATGCAGTCTGAAACCCCAGTTGCATAAACATGAGAACATCTGCAAAGGCAATACCTGATAGTGCAACTAATAAACGGCTTCTTTGATGACTTAATTGCAACCATCCTAAAGGTGTGCGTCGCTGGAATTGAGAGATAAATCCAATCATTGCTCAATCACCGCCTTAACTTGCAAATTGGTAAACTGAGCAGCTTTGGCGCTGGATGCTTGATCTAACCGCACATGAACTTCTACTATTCTTGCGTCAATATTACTGGAAGGGTCGGCATTAATCACATTTTGCCGTTGTATCTGCATTCCGATCCAATCGACGGTTCCTTGTAATTCCCCTGGAAGAGAATCGCTGCTGACTTTGACTTTTTGACCAGGCCGGACTTTATGAATATCACTTTGATATACTTCTGCAACTGCATACATCTGATCGGTTTGGCCTAGTTCCACAATCCCATCATTGCCAACAGTTTCACCAGCACGGGTATTAATTTTGAGAATTTGTCCAGCTTTGGGAGCACGAATATATGCTTGATTGAGTTGCGCTCTAATTTTTTCTACAGCAGCTTGCGCGCTATTTACCTCGGCTTGCGCGTTAGCTACATCTGTGGGACGAACTTCCGCAGTTTGGTTGAGGGTGGCTTTAGCTTCACTAATTTGCTGTTGCAGAGTGGCTATAGTTTTGTCGCGATTGGCTTTAGCTTCGTTAATTTGTTGTTCTAGGGTGGCGACAGTTCTGGCTTTAGTGGCTTGGCTTTCGATAAATTGCTGGGTAGAAGTTTCAGCGCTTAATCTGCGGCGATCAACTTCTTGGCTAGAAATTGCACCTTCTTTATATAAACTCTCGTAGCGTTGCACATCAGCTTGCGCGTTGCTTTTCTCAGCCGCTACACGTGCTACGGTGGCTTGTAAACTTTGCTGTTGTCCTTGCAGTTCTGCTTCTAAACGATTAATTGTGGCTTGTTGCGTTCTGATGCTTCCTGCTAGTTCAACTTGCAGACGGTTGATAGTAGCTTGACGCGCTGCAATTTCTCCCTGCTTTGCACCAGCTTTTACCTGCGCCAGACGGGATTTAGCAACTTCCACCTGTCTTTGCGCTTCATCCAAACTCGCCTGTAAGCGATCGCGACTATCCATAATTGCAATTACTTGTCCTGCTTTGACGCGATCGCCTTCTTTCACCAACAACTGCTCGACGCGATTTCCTTCATTAGCCGTCGGCGCAGATAGCTTAATTACCTCGCCGTTCGGTTCCAGTCTTCCCAACGCAGTTACAGTTTTTACCGCAGGTTGCATAGCTGCTGTTACTTCCGGCTTTGTCCCAGAATCAGCCTGAAACTTATTTACCGTATAAACACTAGCTCCTGCTGTAACTAAAGCTGTAATGATTGCTATGGTTGCAGGTGACTTAAAAATAGTTTGGGAAGCTCGAAAACCCGTTAAATTCCAGTTTTGCGCCATAGTATTCCCCTCTTACTGGCGGCAATTAAACTAAACCGTCCAGTTCAAAATTATGCTAAACTAAACCGAGTAGTTTAGTCAAGTGGTAATTGGTAATTGGTAATTGGTAATTAGTGTTTGTTATTTTCTCTTCATCCCCCACCCTGCGGGTACTCCGAAGGAGAACTCGCAGAGTAGCCGCAAAGCGTCTACATCTTCCTCCTCTCCCATTACCCATTACCCATTCCCCATTCCCCATTCCCCAGTAAAATAATTTATAAGCAAAGTTGATTCACAAATGGCACGCACAAAAGCTGACGAAGTAGAACGCGAGAGTTCAGTTGAGAAAGTAGAACAAATTCTGCAAGGCGCGATGCAGGAGTTCCTTAAGCATGGCTATGCTGGTACAAGTATGGATAAAGTGGCTGTCGCTGCGGGGGTGTCTAAAGCCACAGTCTACAGCCACTTTCAGGATAAAGAAGAACTATTTAAAGTATTACTTGAGCATTTATCACGGCAAAAGTTTAACTCTATATTTGGTACAGAACCTCTCCAAGGTGAACCAACAGTTGTATTACGCCAGTTAGGAACCAAAGCTTTAGAGCACATGGTAGCAGATCAAGAACATCGGGCATTGATGCGGGTGTTAATTGGCGAATCTGGACGGTTTCCAGAGTTAGCGCAGATTTGTGTGCGCGCCATGATTAAACCAGTGGTAGAAACCCTGACTCAATACGTTGCTAGTCATCCTGAACTGAAAATTAATGATCCAGAAGCAGTGGCCAGGATTTTATTAGGGTCATTAGTGCATTTTCATATTGTTCAGGATGTGTTGCATGGTAAAGAGATTTTACCAATGGAGAGCGATCGCGTGATTAATACGATGATCGATTTGATTGTCAATAACGCTAAGTGACCAAATTCAACAACAGCTTATTAGCTTTCTGCAACTTCTTGTACACCTGTGATGTAGCAATCATAGGCACTTTGGCTAAAACAAACGAAAATCACTTGTTCTATAGATTGATGGTTGTTGAGGAATTTGTTAACTTCTGCGATCGCAATTTTGCTGGCGCGTTCCAAGGGGAAGCCATAAACCCCTGTGCTAATGGCTGGGAAAGCAATAGTTTTAATTTGATATTGTTCTGCCAAAGTTAAGCTGTTGCGATAACATCGAGCTAACATCTCATCTTCACCTTGATTACCTCCGTGCCAAACTGGGCCGACAGTGTGAATTACCCATTTTGCTTTTAGTTTGTAACCTTTGGTGATTTTCGCTTCTCCTGTAGCGCAACCATGCAACTGACGACATTCTGCCAAAAGTTCTGGCCCAGCTGCACGATGAATTGCGCCATCAACACCACCACCACCCAGTAGGGAATTTTTGGCAGCATTGACAATCGCATCTACTGGTAGCTGAGTAATATCGCCTTGAAAAACTGACATTTGCTTCATCATATTTCGTTTACCGTGATTGTCAGACTTTTCTAACATTAAAGCTGCATGGATTGCTTGTAGCCTGTGGAAAATTGCCAGAAAATGACCATTTTTAATCATTGCAGCTAAATGACCGCTACAAAAGCGCTCTTTACGGATGTGAGTTGTTAACAATTTCTGCAATGTCAGAATGTCAGCTACAATTAATAACTCTGGATTTTTTACCAGATGCTCGGCTTCATTTTGCCAAGCTGGCCAATCAAAATCAATAACAAAATTTTCTTGATAAACAGATGTAATGAACTTATTAAATTCTTTAGAATAACAATAGGGATCTAAAGTCAAGGGTTCGGTTTCTATGTTGTATAGCTGTGCTTCTGTGTCCGTAAATAATGTTAAAAAAGCTAATAAATTTTCAATATTTTTAAGTGTGATTTTCCGGAACATCTTCCAAATATAAGGTAAGTAAAATTTACTAAATAACAAAATTTTACTTCATTCTCTACGTTGTTAAAGTTATTGCCAGTATCTTCAAACCAAATTGATGAAAAACGACACACCAGAAGCATTCGATTCAGATAAAGAAATTGCACGTGTAATTGACGAGGTAATGTCTTCATCCTTAAGTGATGAACAATACCGCAAAAAGATGCAACGGCGGAAAGAAGTTCAGGATCAGCGCATAGCACAAGCTGTACCAACAAAAGGATTAATTGTTGTTAATACTGGTAACGGTAAAGGGAAAACAACTGCGGCTTTGGGGATGGTGTTGCGATCGCTTGGTCATGGCTATAAAGTTGCGATCGTCCAATTCATCAAAGGAGCGTGGGAACCTTCCGAAAAACGGGTGTTCAGTAATTGGCAAGACCAGCTAGAATTTCATGCTATGGGCGAAGGCTTTACTTGGGAAACTCAAGACCGCGATCGCGATTTAGATAAAGCGCAAGCCGCCTGGGAAAAATCTTTAGAATATATCCGTAACCCAGACTTCCGATTAGTTTTATTGGATGAAATTAATATTGCACTCAAAATGGGTTATTTACAAGTTGAGCAAGTATTAGCAGGTTTAGCACAGAAACCTGAAGCTACTCACGTGATTCTCACAGGTAGAGGCGCACCAGCAGCGTTAATTGAACGAGCTGATTTAGTGACAGAAATGACTCTGGTGAAGCATCCTTTCCGCGATCAAGGTGTGAAAGCTCAACCAGGAATCGAATATTAAAATGATGAATGATGAATGACGAATTAACATAACTCATCATTCATCATTTATAAATAAAGCTGCATATCAGACAATTTTGAATTTGAGATTTGGGATTTCTCCAACAGATAGACCCCGTAGTTTAGCAATGTGCAAAAATATTAACTTTTGACTCTTGAATACAGACGCGATGAATCGCGTCTCTACAATTTTTGACTTCCGCACGGCGGACTAGTTTGAAGATTGATTACACATTTGCAAAATGCGGCGGTCATTGGCACTAATAGACTTGAGTTGATGATAATCTTGTAGCGCCACAGAGTAAGGATAGCTACTTAGCTCCTCTTCACTAATGGTAGGTATTGTGTTCCTTGTAGCTACTTCATTGGAAGTACTTTCATCTGCGGAACCATTAACCGTCATCGCCAATTCTCCAGAGCGGTCAATTGTGCCTTGAAAACAGCTAAATTCTGAATTGGGCATATATAATGCACCATTCACTTTACCTTGACGCTTCTCAAAGACAATATATCCTTGTCCAATTTGGTTTGCGGCTGGTGATTGACCGTATAAATAAACGCCGTCTCGGTTGGGTACATTACTCATTGGCACATTTGCAGCTTCTTTAGCAGATTTCTGGTTACTACTAGCGATCGCTGTGGTTTGAGGTGCTTTATTTAAGTCTTTAGCTGAAGTTTGAAAGTTCGATTTTTCGCTGGGGTTTGTAACAGACTCAGCAATATTATTGCTACTTTCAGCAGTTGTCCAAGCTTGATTTCTCTGCCCTTTTACTTCTCTTAGCTGTGATAACAAACTAGCAGAACTATTGTGAGAATTTACTTCTATTTGCTGACTGAATACTGGTTGAGTTTGCTCACTAAAAACACTAAGAGCCATAACTAAAGCAACAGCAGGCATTTTCAACTGACGAGAGGCACAGAACTGATAAATGTTATTAAGCACCTGACTACTCCTCTAAAAAACTAACTACTCTCTCAGCAACTTATTAGAACTTAACTAAGTATTTGTAACGAAGGCTCCCTCAATGGTTTGATTTATATTGTCAAGGGAATAAAAATACCTAAAACGGAAATTTTTGTTTAGTTTTTACTTGCAAACCTAGAATATCGTCCTAGAGCCACTTTCTGCTTCACCCTACAGATTCACCTGATTGGGTGATGTAAGAAGAAAAATTACGAAAAATCTCTTTTTTAGAATAAATTGCAATCAATATTGATATTTTTCTCAAAAAATCCACTTTCGATATAGCCCTTTAGTAGCACTAAATATAACTACAACAACGAATTCATTCATTACGGAATATGTCGAAAGATTTTTTGGAAAAAGATTGGGTAATTGGTAATGGGTAATGGGTAATTGGTAATGGGGGGATGAAAGGGAAATAACAAACACCAAACACCAAACACCAAACACCAAACAAAAAAATAGCCCCCTGATTTCAGGAGGCTCACAGTTAAAAGTTATTTGGCTTTTAACTTGCAACGTATTCTTTGACATTGGCACGACGGCGGCGTAAATGAGCAAGAGCTTGATGCTCTAACTGGCGAACGCGTTCGCGGCTGAGATTTAATCTTTCACCAACTTTCGCCAAAGACATTTCATTACCATCTTCCAAGCCAAAACGTAGAGCTAGAACTTCTCGCTGTTGGGGAGTTAATTCTGCCAACAGGGTGTTCAAGTCTTGGCGCAAAAACTCTTGGGTGGTGTAATACTCTGGAGATGGGCCATCATCTTCGAGCATTTCTTGTAGTTCGGTATCTTGGTTATCACCCACGCGCACATCCAAAGAAACTGGCTGACGAGCCATATTTAAATACTCGCGGATTTGCATAGGCTCTAGCTCGAGTTCGTGAGCAATTTCTGCCGGATTTGGCGATCGCCCTAACTTTTGAGCTAGTTCGCGCTGTACTTTTTTGATTTTGTTCAGCTTCTCGGTAATGTGGATCGGTAAACGGATAGTACGCCCTTGTTGAGCGATCGCTCTCGTAATTGCTTGGCGAATCCACCAGTAAGCATAAGTCGAGAACTTGTAGCCACGCATCGGATCGAATTTCTCTACACCCCGCTCTAAGCCGAGAGTTCCTTCTTGGATTAAATCCAGAAACTCCATATTGCGCTTCTGATATTTTTTCGCAATAGCAACTACTAAGCGCAAGTTCGCTTCAATCATCTTTTGCTTGGCGCGTTTACCTTGAGCTACTGTCTGTTTCACTTCAGTTTCAGATTGGTGAACTTGCTCCGCCCACTCTGGTAAACTTGGTTCGCGGTGCAGCTTCTTCGCCAACGCCTCTTTAGCGTCCAGTAGCGTCATCATTTGTTGCACCTGCTTCCCAAAAACAATCTCTTGCTCACGGGTTAGCAGTGGCACACGACCAATTTCTCGCAGATAGGTTCGCACCATATCAGCCGTGAATTTGGTGTTTAGGTTTTCGGTTGCGGTGTTAACAGTAGGCATTGGTGCGTTGTCCTCTACTCCGTAAACACAATGAATATTTAATCACTAAACTAGGGGGGATTAGCAAAGGAAGTACATATATCACAGAACATAGGGGGGTACTATAAGTAATTAATTTATACAGCCGTTCACATGACGGTGTATCGCTGAGATAGGTTCCCCTACCCTCCCTAAATTTTGCAGTCTATTTAGATATACGCTGGCTTTTTTTCAACAATTCTTCTGATCGTTAGTTACGGGCGGTAACTATAAAATACGAAGTCGATATGAGTTTTACTTTTATTATAATACGATAAATCTGGTGGATAGTAAAGTAGCCCAGATAAATCTTCCAATTATAGGGCACAACGGTTTGTTTGGCAAAAAAATTTGAAATTCCTTTAACTGCTTACTATATCTATAGTGACGCGAAAACCCCGGCTTCTGTTGCCGAGATGTAGGGAGATAACCGAACTGATTCTCTAGTCGTAGGGTGGGATGTTACGAAATGAACATGGGGAATTGGGCATGGGGCATTGGGGATAGCGCAATTCATGCCTAAAAGCCTAAATCGGCTCTGGCTAGTTCAGCTGCGGCGAAGAGTTCTTCGTCGGGTTTTTCTTCCCAAGCGGGATCGCCAATTTCTGCGTAGAAGGTAGCATCGTAGGGACGGGTACGGACTACCACTGGCATGGGTACCGCGTGACCTAAAATTAAGGCTTGTTGCTTGGAATCTAACTTTGCTAATACCGATCGCAGGCTGCCCGCACCAGAGACTCCCGTGAAAATTGCGTCAATGTCTTTTTCATCATTGAGCAAGGCTGTGATGCGAGTCCCAATTTGGGACATAACTTCATTATCTATCCCAGATGGGCGTTGATCAACTACTAGTAACGTTACGAAATATTTTCGCATTTCGCGGGCAATTGTTCCAAAGATGGTACTTTGAACGATCGCAGGATCTAAGAAACGATGGGCTTCCTCAATGGTAATTACAAGTTGCGTAGGGCGATCGCTCACATTACCACTATGCAAAAATCTTTCGGCTTTGCTGACATAATGGCTATGAATTCTTCTGGTGATCATATTCGTCACCAACATATATGAGAGCATATCCGACTGGGAGCCAAATTCGACTACCACGTGTTTGCCGGCTTCGAGCGATCGCAAAATTTGATTAATATAGTTCTGTGGACAAGCGGCGCGCATATACTTCAAGTTATCTAAGCGCAGCAGTTTACGCTGCAAGGACATAATTGAACCTTGGTGTCCCCGCTTTTCCTCACAAAACATCTTGATTTCTTCGTTAGTCATGTTCAACAACTGAAGAATCCAAGCCTTGCCATATTCAGCGTAAAGAATATTCGCATTATCTAGGGCTGCTTCTGAGAGTCCTAAATCACGAGAACATAACTTCACGTCTTCAACTTCTATTTGTTCGTAACTTAGATAAAGTTCTTGCGCGTCGCGTACACCCCGGCGCTTTGTCGATTCGGGATCGAGGGTGTAAACTTCCACCTTACCGGGAAATAATTGTTTTAATCCTTTAACTGTACTATATTGCTTGCCTTCACAGACGGCTTGCCAGCCATACTCAGAATGCATATCAAAAATTAAATTTACCGCCGCATTTTTCCGGACTATCCCCGCTAAGACTAAACGTGTAAGAAAAGATTTACCAGTTCCCGATTTACCAAATACTCCGTTACTCCGTTCCACAAACCTATCTAAATCGATACAGACTGGCACGTCCATATCTAACGGTTTGCCAATAGAGAAGTTTTTCCTTTGGGTATCATCTTCCCAACCAAAGACACGACGAAAATCTTCTTCGCTTGCTTCGTAGACTTGGCTGAAATGACTGGGAATCGTTTTCACTGGTAACAATTCCATTGTGGTGCTAGTTTGAGGCTGAAACGAAGCCAAACCAGTCATGGATGGTGTAAAAGGATTAGCTGATTTCCCATTTGTAGGTGAGAAAGATTCCTCAACTTCTTCTGGGGTAAACATCAACATCGGCGCGAGATTTATCGTACCGTATGTTCCGCTACCAGCTAATACTTCCCGTAAAAAAGTATCTTCCCAATTTGGTGGATCGGCAATAATACGGGCATTAGCCGTTCCTAACGCCACATCTGTCAGCATACAGAAAAAGCGCGATCGCATCCCTTGCACGACTAAAAACTTACCCACTCGCATATCTTCAACAGAGATATCCGGGTGTAATCTTACTTCTAACCCTCCAGTCAGAGAGCCTTGGGTGACTGAACCTAATGGTTGTCCAGAGTTCATTTGATTATTTACATCAATGTTGGGCTGATCTTATGTTGCGTTCCAGTTGTAGAGTTCAAACTTGCCACGAAATTCTAGCACAAATGGGTTGGGGACTGGGGATGAGGGATTGGTGATTGGGTACTGGGGATAGAGTAGTTTATTCCATTTACATGAAAACCGCTATAGTTAATACTCTTTGAGGTTTCCGTATAGGTACTAATGTCAAGCTTTATCAAAAATTGTTAGTTTAGCTATAGATATTATATAAATCAAGTAATTTTTGTTAAGAAAATATGTTAATCACTGCGCCTATAAACCAAGTACAGTTAGAGGCTGTCTTTGAGCGTATCTTAAATATCCGTAAAATTACACGCCAAGACCAACAGCTATTGATGTCAGCTTTGCTATCTAAAGATGATTTGAACGAACAGGAAATGTTGCAAATCAATAAAGTTTTTCAAGCTGTACAAGGCGGATTAATCAAGGTAGTCGATTAGTTAGTGATGAGTGATGAGTGCTGAGTTCTCAGTCAAAAATCTTCAACCCATTACCCATTACCCATTACCCAATCCGCAGTTTAAGTTATGTTACATACCTCATTAGCGTCTTGACGAGAGAAAATGAGAGATGGTGAACTAACTAGAACAATCCAATGGATACAAAAGCTTTTAAACGTAGCCTGCAACATTCGGAAAACTATAATCGCAAAGGATTTGGTCATCAGGCGGAAGTGGCTACTCAGTTACAGTCTGAGTATCAGAGTAACTTAATCCAACAGATTCGCGATCGCAATTACACTTTAGAACAAGGTGAGGTGACAATTCTGTTGGCGCAAGCTTTTGGTTTCTGCTGGGGTGTGGAACGTGCGGTAGCAATGGCTTATGAAACCCGCCAGCACTTCCCTAATGAGCGCATTTGGATTACTAATGAGATTATTCACAATCCCTCTGTGAATCAGCGAATGCAGGAGATGGAAGTTAAATTTATTCCTGTGAATGCGGGGAAAAAAGACTTTACTGTAGTTGAGAATGAAGATGTAGTCATCTTACCTGCATTTGGGGCTAGTGTTCAGGAAATGCAGATTCTCCATGATAAAGGCTGCAAAATCGTGGATACAACCTGTCCTTGGGTATCTAAAGTTTGGAATACCGTCGAGAAGCACAAAAAAGTAGACTATACCTCGATTATTCACGGTAAATACAAGCACGAAGAAACCGTGGCTACCAGTTCCTTTGCAGGAAAATATCTGATTGTGCTGAATATGCGGGAAGCAGAATATGTTACCAACTATATTCTCCACGGAGGCGATCGCGAAGAATTTCTGCAAAAATTTGCCAAAGCCTGTTCAGCCGGATTTGATCCTGATAAAGATTTAGAACGGGTGGGGATTGCTAACCAAACAACAATGCTCAAAGGCGAAACTGAGCAAATTGGTAAGCTATTTGAGCGGACTATGATGCACAAATACGGCCCCACAGAAATTAATCAACATTTCCAAAGCTTTAATACTATCTGTGATGCTACCCAAGAACGCCAAGATGCAATGTTGGATTTAGTGCAACAAAATCTTGATTTGATGATAGTAATTGGTGGGTTTAATTCTTCCAACACCACACAATTGCAACAGATAGCTTTTGAGCGAGGAATTCCTTCTTATCACATTGATTGCGTAGAGCGAATTAAATCAGCAAAATCTATTGAACATCGGCAATTAACTGGAGATATAGTCACCACAGATAACTGGCTACCAAATGGGAAAATCGCCGTTGGTATTACTTCTGGTGCTTCTACACCCGATAAAGTTGTGGAAGATATCATCGAAAAGATTTTTGATTTGAAAGCCACAGCAACGGTAATTTAATTACTAATTCGTAATTCGTAATTCGTAATTTTTTCCTTGCATTTATCCAAAGGCAATTGAGATTGATTTCAGTTCCGCTTGAAATTATCTCTAATTTATCTCAATTTTTGAAACCGCCTACAATTACGAATTATTAATTACGAAGCCTTTGAGAATCACTATATTTCAGGTACATGAATTACACCAGGGGCACAATATTCTGTGCCCCTACCCTAAGATTATCTGTACAGCCAACAATTCAATATTGCTGTTCTATCTTGAATAGAAAGAATGTTTTATAGTAATAAATTGCCACACCAAAAATATTTTTTATGATAAATTTTAGAATTTGGAAACTGTTACCTTAATTCCAGATTCGAGTGGTGGGACTTTTAAATACTCAATTGGTTCTGAAAGTTGAGCAGTTGTTTTAGTTGTTGGTTGCTGACAGGGCGTAAATAAAATATTGGGGTTTTTAATAATATCAAATGGGTTAAGATTTTTGCATACACTATCTTGCTCTCGCAAAATTGTGTTGCTTGTTGCGGGAGAATTATTTTGGTTGAGACTATAACCCCATTTACCAATCAATGACAATGGTTTTGTTGCTAAAACCGCAGCTTGATGATTCTGGCTGTTTGTAGATGGAACATTCTTTTGGTTAGCGTAAGCACTCTGGGTAATGGTAAGCGCACCAATGACAACGGCTAAGGCTAGGGGAGAGGATTTCATAAATATTCCAGTTAGCTCTAATGTATCTTGCTGTTCTATAGCTACATCAGAGACATTTCCTATTTCGGAAAATCCTAAGAGTGCTAAGTAATTACTTAAAACTGTTGAGTTGAGAGAAACTTTAGCATTGCAGCAGCGACATCTTCCGGTGATTCAATCAAAAAGCCATGTCCACCAGAGTTGAGAACTACAAGTTCCGCTTGGGGGATATTTTGGGCAAGTTGTTGAGAAAATTTTACAGGTGTGAGAATATCTTGTTTACCTACCATAACTAAAGTAGGGCATGAAATATCTTTGAGGCGTTGTGTAGTATCGCAGTTCACGATAGCGCGGCTTTGATGATAGATTCCATGAAGGGTTGGTGGAAATGGATAGTTAACCGCCATCTTAATTATCGCATCAATCATGCCAGGAAAAGAGTAGAATTCATTAGTAAATATCCACGGTAAGATGACTTGCTGGTAAGTTTTCCAGTCGAGAGTGCGGGGGAGTTCTCCCCAGGTGGAGACAATACTATTGAATCGACCATCGCCCTTGGCTAAGGATGAGATTAGTATTAGATTTTTTACTTTTTCTGGGTGTGCTAATGCAAGTTCTTGAGCAATTAAGCCTCCCATTGAATGCCCTGCTAGATGTATCTTATTAATGCCGATTGTTTCTAGTAGTGCAGCAGCATCAGTCGCCATCTGCTGAATAGTGTAGGGACTATCAGGTGCAGAAGTTCGCCCAAAGCCTCGGTTATCGAAGCGAATTACTTGATATTGTTTCAGTGAAGGCATCAGCAATGACCAATAAGCATGATCGCACAGAAAGCCGGAAATTAATAGTAATGGCTCACCTTTACCTTGGATGTCATAGAATAAATCGATTCCGTTAACGTGGACTTTGGGCATAGTTAAGGGGGATGACAATACTTGTGGGTTAAGGGGAAAAAGGGGAATGGGAAAAGGAAAACCTTTAACCCTTAATCTTTAACCTTTTCCCCAAAATCCATTTTGAGGAGATGAGGGGGAAAATGATAATTGGGTAGTTTCTCAACGGAGTCGTGAATTTTGTGGAAAATTGATTTTTTTCACAAGTGCGATCGCTTTTGATTATCCTCTAGAAATTAACCACAGTATGAGTTGTATTTATCGCTAGGGGCAGATGAAAGAGCGCTAATCGCAATGAAAGCTAGTGAGTAAGAACTAGCAGTGAGAGTGAAAATCTATGCCTTATCAAGATATAGCGGATTTACCAGACTCCGTGAAAAACCATCTACCCAAGCACGCAAAGGAAATATTTTTGGCTGCGTTTAATCATGCACTCTCTGAATATGGGGAAGAAGAGACAGCATTTAAGGTTGCTTGGGCATCGGTTAAGCGCGACTATGAAAAAGGTGCAGACGATGAATGGCACAAAAAACCCGAGTAATATCAATTCATAATTACCCGTGCTGTAGAATCTCGGTGAGATTCACAGGGACAATTAAGGATTAATACTGTTGCTTTTGCTTGACTAGCCAAAGGGCAAGGAAGGCGATCGCAATTCCTGTAATGATAAAACAAGGGATATAACCGAAGTGATCCACAATTCTACCAAAGGCGGCTGCACCAATTCCCTGTCCAATAAATAAGTTAAAGGCGAATAGCGACACAGCAGTTCCTCGCGCTTCCGGTGCAAGTTCTGTAGCTTGGGTTTGCAATGTGCTGTGCATCATGTAAAAGCCTAATCCCATGAGGATATTGAAGGGAACAAACAGCACCCAATTTTGCCATAATGCGATCGCTAAAAAAGAAATACACATCAATACCCCACCAAACCCCATTAACCCCCTTTCGCCTAATCTCCGCACCAAATACTTCACAGAACGGCTGTAAATTAGTCCACCTATGCCAAAACCACTGATCATAAAGCCAATTGCTACATAAGGTAAGCTATATCTGTCTCTGAGGAATGCACCCACATAAGCAAATCCGCCAAATAAGCAAAAGCCTTCAATAAATACGCCGATAATTACAGTTTGAGCAGCTGGTTGTGTCATCAGTTGCAAATAAGGGCGGAATGTTGCCCAACCAAAGGGAACATGAGAATGTGTTTCATGACGTAGTTTGCCAATTTTTCGCCACAATTCTATAGATATAACTAGCGAAACAACCCCAAATACTAAAAACAACTCTCGCCAACTAACATATTGTCCAAAAATACCGCCCAAACTACCGCCGAGAATTTGTCCTAATACCAGCGCGCTTAAATATTTACCGATCGCAGTTTGGCGTTGTTCGTAGGGGAAGTTGTCACCGATATAAGCTAAGGTAACGGGGATAATTCCGGCTGCTACCACACCAGTGAGAAAGCGCAGTAAAGTGAGAAGCATGATATTAGGCACAAAAGCACAAGCAGCAGTTCCCACAGCAAAGGCTGTGAGTGCAGCTGTAATGACTTTCAGTTTGCCAATGCGATCGCCTAACGGGCCGTAGACTAATTGAAATAATCCATAAGGTATGGTGTAGGCACTGACAATAATTGCCGCACTACCGACACCAACTTTAAACTCGTCAGCAATGATGTGCAAAAGTGGGTCAATTACCCGCACATCAGCAATTACCATAAAAGCAGCTGCACCCAACAGCCCTAATGAGACAGGCGCTTTACCTGCATTATTCATACTTTAGAACACCCAGCTATTCTGTATCCACTGCTGGGAATATATCAACAAAAAGTGTCGTTTATAGCAGTTTCCAGGTAATTGAACCACAGATTCAAAGTAGGGGCACGGCATCCGCAATCGAATGGTAAATGCAATAATCTTACTGGTGCCGTGCCCAATGCCCCATGCCAAATTCCTGATAGCATTGAGTCAACTACCTGTCAGCAATGGAGCGAGGGCGATGTACGTAACCGTCACACAACCACTGACTTTTGAAGAGTTTCTTGCCTGGGATGATGGTTCAGGCAGAGAGTTTGAGCTATTGGATGGGATTCCTGTGCCATTATCAGAACCAAATGCAAATCATGAGGATTTGATCCAGAGGCTGTGTACCTACGTGGAAAATCACTGCCAAGAAAATAACCTACCTTACGTGTCCCGACAGTCCAAGCAAGTGCGGCTGAAGACAGCGCCACCAGAAAAGGAAAAAAGCCGCAAAGCTGATATTGTCATCTTTGCTAGGGAAGAATGGCAGCGGATGAAAACTATTTCTAGTTCTGCTGCTGCATATATTCCACCACCGGGAATCATTGAGGTTGTTAGCAACAACTGGAAGGACGACTATCTGACAAAACTGGCTGAATATGAAGACTTGGGGGTTTTAGAGTACATCATTGTGGACTATGCTGCTTTTGGTGGCATTCGGTTCATTGGCTCTCCTAAGCAGCCAACCATTACAATCTACCAACTTGAAGATGGAGAGTATTTACCCCCAAAGGTGTTTCGAGGAGAGGATCGAATTGATTTTAGATTGTTTCCGAACATTGCTCTAACAGCTGAACAGATTTTTGCAATGAGTCGCTGATTAGCTGCGCTTAAAGCTTGCAAAGAAGAGTTAAGACATTTGATTTCGCTTACAATTTAGTCAAAGCGCCAGTTTTGAGCAAAATCTCCCAATGCTGACAGAATACATTCAAGCAGCTTTACACCGAGCCAGCTATGAAATTTTAGAAGATGGTACTTTTTATGCAGAAGTACCTGAATTGCTAGGACTATATGCCAATGCTCCCACACTTAAAGCTTGCCGAGAAGAATGCCCTAGCTTCTTCGCGTCTATTTTCTAGCTTTTGGGCAATATTTAATGATTGTTGATAATAAGTAATTGCTGCCTCAAATTGTCTTTGCTGAGAATAAGTCCTTCCCAAAGAATTGAGAGCTTTTATTTGCAAGCTACTATCTTTAAGACTCTCAGCAATTTTTACCCCATAACAAAATTTTAGGCGATCGCAATCATGAATTATCTTTGCCAACCAACGCATTAACAATGTAACCCCACGCATTAACAATGCGACCCGATGCATTGCCAATGTAACCCCATACATTAACAATGCGACCCGATGCATTGCCAATGTAACCCCATACATTAACAATGCGACCCGATGCATTGCCAATGTAACCCCATACATTAACAATGCATCCCGATACATTGGCAATGTAACCCCATACATTAACAATGCATCCCGATACAATCAAGGATCATCTTCTCCCCCTTGCTCCCTGCCCCCTGCCCCCCTGCGCGCTTAATGCGCTATCCTTAAACTCAACACCAAATTAAGCCCGCCAATGCAACAGCTGACTCTTCACCGGGTTGGCAAAGGGACGATTTTCAGCCAAAGAACGTGCATACTCTCGCTTTAATTGGTAATACCATTGCGCCTGGACATCAGAATCTTTAATTAATCGCAGTACTGGATCGTACTTTAAACCAATTTGCTGCTTTTCTACTACTCTGCGGTCTTGGTCAAGAAAGGCGCGTGTAAATAGACGAATTAACGGCTTGGCAAATCCAGCCCAAGGAACTGTCCAATAAAAGGCAAAATTCACTTCGCATTCTGTTTCGGAAATTGGTGTAATTGCTGTCAAGTTGCAAACTTGATGTTTGGCGGTTGTTGTGTTTTCGATTCGCACGCCGGGGATACGGAAAGAAATTTCGGTTTCCGGAGTTCCGCCGCCAATGAACTTATAAGCTGAACCTGTGTTAGCGGGTAATTGGTGTTTACGCATGGTAAACCCATAAGGTGAAGGGTCAAATTGCTTAATTTCGTCGTGTAGTTGACCAGAACGCCACCACCAGACGCGATGTACATAAGGCGAATGGGCGGGGTCCATCAAACCTAAGACTGCATGATCAATAAAACAGGGAAACCGCATCACTTCAACTAACTGCGGCGGGCGATCGCCAAAACCCGGAATCACCGGAATTTCCATATCTGAAGGCGAACCTTGAGATTTTCCTGGTTCTGGCATATATATCCAGATATTACCCTGAGTTTCCCGCACTTCGTAGGATTCCACATTGTAGCGATTTAAATCTATATCTTGTCCTTCAACTAAAGAAGGAATAACAGTACAACGCCCCCCATGATCAAAACGCCAACCATGATAACAGCATTCTACTTCCTGCCCATCAAAGCGACCGCAGCTTAAAGGTATACCACGATGGGGACAAATATCCCGCACAGCAAACACTTTACCCTCACGGGTACGACATAGTAATACTGGTTCTCCCAAAAAAGTACGGGCGATCATTTTACCTGGCTTCAGGCGATCGCTAGGCAATGCATAGTACCAGATATTACGCAGGAAAAAATTTTGATTATCTTTCATAAGTCAAGGGTCAAGGGTCAATAGTCAAGAGTCAAAGGTCAATAGTCTAGAATCAAAAGTTTTTCTACCTCATCCCCCTGTTCTCCCTCATCTCCCTCATCTCCTTAATCCCCAACCCCTAATTACTCGCCTCTATCTTCTCCTGTTCCCGCTGCTTTTGATACTGTCTGAGTTGTTGTAATAGCTTTTCTGAAGATGATTCTGGTGTAGTTATAGTGAAAGCTGATGGAAAGTGTTTGTCTGCAGTTTTCACAGAGGTAGGTGAAGGATTAATAGTGATAGCCTCTGGCTTCAAGGTTGGAGTCGCCAGGACAACATTAGGTTGATTACCGGGTTTATCAGCTGGTTTATTAATTGATGCTTTGAGTGAATCTAGAGTAGCAGCCACCTCTACTTGCTGTTGCATATCTTGGGTGGAAGAGACTAAGTTACTCAAACCATTTACTAATTGTCGAAGATTACTTCTAAAAGTGGGATCGCCTGTTAACTCGTCTAAATCAGCAGTAATTTTTTGAGTATTCTCAAAAGTTGCTCTTGCAGAATCGAGAGTTTGTTGCAGTAATACAGTGTTTTTGGGGTCGTTTAAACTCTTGGTTGCATCGCGTAAATTAGCTGATGCTTGTGCTGCATTTGCAGATAGAGTTTCTAAATTGCTGATTACTTCTCCTTGAGTTAAGCGATTAACTGCAGGTGATAAGCCGCTAACTGTAGTGCGTAAAGCGTTGCTGGTTTCGGTGATATTATTTAAAGCCGCAACCAGTGAAGAACGATTGTTTGTGACTAAATTATCTAAGTTAGTCAAAAGCCGACTAGCTTGACTTGCAGTTAAACTAAATTGGGTGGCGGCTGAACCTAGTTGATTGACCGTTTTAGTACTAGATGCGGTTAATTGATTAGTCGCCCGTTGTACAGAGGTAGCTGTAGCGGAAAATGTGCCTAGTTGACCTTGAGCGCTTTTTGACAAACCCCTGAGGTCGCGGCTCAAAGCAGTCAAGCTAGTGGCGGCGGCGGTGGAGCTTTCTAATAGCCTGTTAACGTTACTATAAAATTTGGGGTTATTATATACAGTCGCTAATTCAGTTGAGCTGCGAATCAGTTCATCAACACTGATACCAACTTGACCTTTTAGCCGTGAACCATTGCAAATAATTAGTTGAGGATCACAATTTTTATCTCGTGGTTTAGCAACAATAACCCCAGCAGGTAAAGCAGCTTTAGGGGTGATATCAATGATACTTTCGCTAATCAATCCACTTTGATTGGCTTCAACTACTACATTACTAGGAATAATTAAATCAGCTTGGGGAATTTCAATTTCTACTTCAATGTTATTTGGCCCTGGTCGAATTGCGGAGATACTGCCCACTTTTACGCCACGGTAGCGGACTGTTGCGCCTTTTTGCATCCCGCCCGCATTCGCAAATTCCACAATTGCCTTGTATGAACCGCGACTAGTGCTAACGCGATTCAACCAGATGACTATTAATCCAAATGCTCCCACTCCCATTAGGATCAACAGCCCCACAGAACCTTCTCTAAATGTTCGCGATCGCATATTTTTCCTCCATCCATCTAGCCGACGACCTGAATTGGGCCATGCACACTTCCACTCATAAATTGTCTAATCAATGGATGGTCTGTGCTATCTATTTCATCAACTGTACCCTGCCACTGCACTCTACCTTGATAGAGAAAAATTACTCTATCGGCGGTACGACGAATTGTGCTGTCTTGATGGGTGACAATAGCATAAGTGCTACAAACTCCTTGTGAACATTGCAAATGACGAATTAAATCTTCGATGACTGTGGAAGCGATGGGGTCAAGTCCGGCTGTTGGTTCATCGTAGAGTAACAGTTCTGGCCCCTGCTGATCGCTTTCGGGGTTAGACATAATTGCACGTGCAAAACTCACGCGTTTCCGCATCCCCCCAGAAAGTTCCGATGGATAAAGTTCACCAATTCCCGGTAAACCCACCATTTCCAATTTTGTATTCACCAGTTGGCGAATGCGCGATCGCGCTATCTTGGAATTCTGATACAGTAAAAACCCCACATTCTCTTCTACTGTCAGCGAATCAAACAAGGCTGCTTGCTGAAACACCATCCCAATCCCCACACTATCAGCAGCATCCTCAATCAAACCCGTGCGCCGCACTCCGCGGACATATATCTCACCTTCATCCACAGCTAGCAATCCCGCAATCACCCGCAAAATTGTAGATTTACCAGTCCCAGAAGGGCCAATAATTCCTAGTGCTTCTCCCTGATGAATTGTCAAATCCACACGATCTAAAACCTTGTTACTACCAAAGGACTTAGACACGCCTCTTAATTCAATTAATGGTTCTGTCATTGGTCAAAAGTCAAAGGTCAAGGGTCAAAGGTCAAGGGTCAAGAGCCATAATTAAGTTAATCTGGACTGTGGACTTTTGACCTTGGACTCCGCGAAGCGGCAAAAATGCAAGATAGTGATGTCATTGTAATTGGTAGCGGTATCGGTGGTTTGTGTACTGCGGGTTTACTAGCTCGTTATGGCAAGCGCGTAATTGTCTGCGAAAGCCATACAATTGCGGGTGGCGCTGCTCATAGTTTTAGACGACGGGGATTTGAATTTGATTCTGGCCCTTCTTTCTATTGTGGTCTGAGTGATACCCAAAGCTTAAATCCACTAAAACAAGTTATGGATGTGCTTGGTGAATCCATTCAAGTTATACCTTATGATCCTTTGGGACACTACCATTTTCCTGAAGGAACTATTGCAGTTTACAGCGATGCTGAACGTTATTGGCAGGAGGTGGAGCGAGTTACACCCCAAGGTGCGAAAGAACTGCAACGGTTTACAGCACGCTTATTAGGCTTGTATGAGGCGATGCGGGGTATTCCTACTTTAGCGCTGCGCTCAGATTGGCAAGTAATTTTCACATTCATAAAAAGTTACTTACCATCATTGCTGAAAATGTTGCCTTACTTACCGCTGGTGCAAAGTTCAGCGGGGAATGTCATGGATGCAACAGTTAAAGACCCTTGGGTAAGGCGGTTAATTGATTTAGAATGCTTTTTACTTTCAGGGTTAAAGGCACATGGCACAATCGCCCCAGAAGTAGCTTTTATGTTAGGCGAACGTTCCCGTGCGGGGGTGGAATATCCCCTTGGGGGGAGTGCAGCAATTGTTCAGGCTTTAGTTAAAGGATTAGAACGCTGGGGCGGACAACTGCGTTTAGGATGTCACGTCGAGCAAATTTTAGTGGAATCAAGCAAAGTTGTGGGTGTGCGGTTAGCAACAGGTGAAATTTTGCGATCGCCAATTGTCATTTCCAATGCGAGTATTTGGGATACTTACAATCATTTGCTACGTCCCGAAGATTTACCCGCAAGTTTCCGCCAAGCAGCTTTAGATACGCCAGCGGTTGATAGTTTTATGCATTTGCATTTAGGTATCAAGGCGGATGGTTTAGAGAATTTAACCGGACATCATGTAGTAGTTCACGATTCTAATCAAGATATTACAATCCCAGGCAATAGTTGCATGATCTCGATTCCGACAGTGTGGGATGCAACACTAGCACCAGCAGGACATCATGTAGTTCATGCTTACACCCTCGAACCCTACACTGGCTGGGAACGAAATCAAGATTATGCAGAAAAGAAAAGCCAGAAAGCACAATCTTTATACCGCGCTTTAGAGCGTATTATCCCCGATATCCGAGAGCGTGTAGTTATAGAACTCATCGGCACACCCCTCACTCATGCTCATTATCTCCGCAGATATCGCGGAACCTACGGCCCAGCCATTGCTGCGGATCAGGGAATGTTTCCTAGCACGCACACGCCAATCCAGGGTTTGTATCGTGTTGGTGATAGTACCATCCCCGGAATTGGTGTCCCAGCTGTTGCTGCATCTGGTATTTTGTGCGCGAATACTTTAGTAAATCTACAGCAGACAGAACAGGTGTTAGGTGAGTTAAGAAAATAACAGCAATTTTTGAATTTACCAATTAACAGCTAACAAACTGTATGAAATAATTTTTGGTTAAGGGTAAAAAGGGGAATGGGAAAAGGAAAGACAAAACCTTTAACCCTTAACCTTTAACCTTTTCCCTAAACCAATTTTGAGTTAAAAACCCTTAATCGAGTAGTATTAGATGGTATTTTACACATAGATATTTTTCTTTTTTTAACAGTTATAAACGTTTTGATTATTAGGTGTTTAGCAATGATAAATACCTAATTACATCACCTGTATGCTGATGAAACTAAAATTATATAAGGCGCGATTGATAGTACCTAATATCAAACAAAAACGTAAATTTACACACAAAATTAATTAACAATACTAGGTCTAACCCCTGTGTAGTTTCAGCACAACGGTTATAGAATTAAAATTATTGATCGCACAGCAAGTAATTGAGGAGATTACACCCTTGGCTCTTCTGTAGAGTCACGGTTATAATCACAAGCCATAGTTAAAAATATTACTTTAATTCAGGCAAAATATCTTTGCTGATGGGATAAGTTGTTTGTTCATGACTGACAAACAACAATTATTTGTCATTGGTGATTTACCCTTGTCTCGTTTTCCTTAAAACCTGGCTTACCCCAGAATAATGCAATTTATCATGCCTTTTTTCCTATCAGACTTGTCCTAAAATCGCGCCGCTGATATAAAAGAGTAAAACAAAAGCATGGTTAAATCTTTCGATTCCCGTCCGACTGAAATTTTATGGCGACAAGTTTGGGGATTAGCGGCTTTACTAGCCGCAATCATGCTCAGTTGGATGGCTTATAGTTTTTATCAACCAAAAATTTTACAGAAACTTAAATTTGGAGAATTAGCGGCTTGGCTGGGGATAATCCAAGGGTTACTCGCTACATTTATCGAACCTTTTGTGGGAAGATTTTCCGATCGCATTCAGCAACGCTGGGGTAATCGCCTACCCATGATTAGTGTAGGAGTAATTCTGGCGGGTTTGATTTTCGTGATTCTATCGCTGTTAATGGAACAACATTTACAAGGGGGTGGACGTTGGTTAATTCCTGTACTGATGACAGTTTGGGTAATTGCAATGATTATTTTTCGTGGCCCTGCGATCGCACTACTTACACAGTTAGCACCAGTGACAGAATTACCACAAGCTAATGCGGTTTTAGTATTTGTCTTTGGCTTGATTGGGGCGATTGGGCCATTTTTCAATAAATTTATGGATAGTATCGGCGCATCGATTACCTTTCTATTAGGTGCGATCGCCTTAGTGATAGGTGCATATATTTTGCGATCGCTTACTCCCCCATATTCTTTAACTCAGTATCCACTCAATGAAGATTTATCCTCTAACGCTCCTGCTTTATTATTATTTTTAATCTTTGTGATTGGCTTAGGAGCGGGATTAGAAGTCAATCTGCTCATGTCAATGTTCCCTCAAGTCCTACAAGCTCAACTACCCGGACTCAGGCTAGAATTTATTACCTCTAGCATACTTTTAGTATCTGCAATGTCCTCAGTAATTTTGGGAGAATTGACAGCCCAAATAGGTACTAATAAAGTCTTGTTACTAGGCTTAGGCTCAATGACAGGCTTAATGGGACTAGCATTATTAAACGATATTGATAATTTAGTCGTAGCTTATATACTTGGTTTTGGTGTTAGCTATGGGCTACTTTTTGTGAGCATGATTCCTTTTTGTTTAGGAAAAGTTTCTCCACAGCAAGCAGGTTTAGCCACTGGTTTATATTTTGGTGGTTGTGCTGGCGCTACTGCTATAGTCGCAATTTTAATTAAATATGATTTTTTTACATCATTACTTGCTTTTTTGCTCTCTGAATTAGCTTTTTTCATCGCAGCTGGTTGCGTCGTCATCATCAAGAGAATTCAACTCAGTTAATATTTAATAAGGTAATGATTAGAACGCATATATTATAGATATAATTTTATTTTTTTCCTATTATCAATCTTGTAATTGATACAAACGCAATCCTTTTTTTGCATCTACATCAAATTTTAAACCTACTTCCATCCCTTTAGTGGTTTGAATCTCATTAACTGGTATTCCATTATTTTGAATGCTTGTAATGGTAGCTAAAACACAACAAGATGTTCCTTCACTAACTAAGAAAAGGCTGCGTCCTACTGATAACATAGTAATTTCTTCAAACTTTGCTATTCCAGCCTCTCTCTTTTTTAACCATTCTGTAATTCTTCCAACTTCCTGCGTTTGTCCTAGTACTTTCTTACGCTCCAGCACTTGATAAGTAACTAACTCAGCAAGTGCTTGACATAAAGCTTCAACAAAGATACATAATTCTAGCAATGCATGGGCTCTCAGAAAATTATCTGGGGAGCCATGCGCGGCATCATTACGATAAATAATTAAATCATTTAGTTCACTTTCAGCAGTATTTTGAGATCCTCTAATTTCTTCTATAAAATACTTTACCGCTCTATGATTTTCTATCCAAATCCATGCATTTGGTAAGCCTGCATCTGCCATTAATTTATCTAAAGTTTCTCTGCGTAGATTCTGTTCGTGGAATAGGAAAGCATCTGGTAACAGATAATATTCTGCTTCATTAGTATATCCATAAAAAAATCCACGGATAACATTTTCAATATTAAGGTGTTTATATCTATTTTTCTTGATTTCGATAAGCAATCTTCCTACACCTATCTGGTGAGTATTGCGGATTCTTTCTTCTAACTCTGAATACTGTGGAAATAATACAGGTAGAAGTGTTAACCAATCAGCAATTATCTCCTCTACAAAACGCTCATAAATTGCGTATAATCGCATCACTACTGCACAGTGATCATAAATTAACCACTCTTGTAGCTTAGGTATATCCTGCATTAGTGTGCCAAGAATCAATTCTGTATCTTCATATAATTCTTGCTTTGTTATATCAGATGAGCTAAACGAAATTTCTCTAAGCCTAGTGTTAGTTTTGATTATAGAAATTACAGTAGAAATATTAACTCTTACTGTCTTAAGAAGATTCTGAAACATCGCCGTTTACTCTGCGATAATTTGGGACAGCATATCATCCACTAATCTAATTCTTTCCTGGATATCAGCTTTAGTGGTTCCACCGCCTGTAAACAGCTTTGAACTATCTTGTTTAAACAGATTCTTGGTCTCATCAATTACTCTTGATTTCCTTTGAATTAGAATCTCTGCATCTTTTAGATGTCTACTAAAACCAACCATAACAGCATCATAATAAGCCTTATAAGTCCTATCTTTCCATTTATTTGACTTATTATCGAAGGGCTTAAATAAATTCTCTGCATAAATTTCATTTGCTAACTCTATAGTATTTATGAAAATACACTTGAGAATTTCTATATCTTCATCAGAAAATTTCAAACTCTTGATCATATATAAATCAAGAAATCCCTCCATCCCTCTACGAAAGTCATCCACATGACGTAATGCAAAAAAACGAAGAATTAATTCGACATCTTCCATCTTTTTGTACAAATTATTTTTACATAATTCTTCATTATTATCTATCGGGATTCCCCAAGCATCAGTAAAGATATCATTACTTGCCAGTTCAAGTAATAATTGGTTGAATTTGCCATAATATAAACAGTTACGTACCTCTTGGCGACTTAAGGCGACACCACCAGTATTTAAACGCTCAAATGCTAGTTGCTTTAAAAGTAACTCTTCTTCAATATTAGATTTTGACTCTGTAATTAGAACTATAGAAGAGATCGAACGACGATCAATCCCAGCTTTTATTTTTGTAGGAAGATTAGCATATGTACGTCCATTTAATTCTGGCCAGAGTTCTAGACCTGTTAATGCCAAACGGTTTTCATAAAAATCGCGAAGGGCGGTAATTCTCTGTTGACCATCCATTACTTCATAAAAGTTGAACTCCTTCTCATAAAGAATAATTGGGGGTACTGGAATATTGATTAGAAAAGACTCTATCAGTCGTGATTGCTTCTTTTTATCCCAGCGATCTCTTCTTTGATAAAAAGGACGCACATCCATGTACCCAGTCTTTTTTAATGCTTCGACAAAACTGGGTAGTTTTTCTCTGTTCATTTCAGTGAGAATTCTTTGTTCTCCAGACTCATACTTAGCATTGATATCAATATCAGACATTTTGTTGCGGGCTTGATAGGGTGATGCTTCCCACATTTTTTCTTCTGTCGGCGCAAGTACTTGCATTGACTACATCCTCCAAAATAGCAGCAGGATCAAACATAAATATGCTGAATAAATATAGTTTATCGCTTTCTGATGAGGTCAACCTTTTAATGTTGGATATTTATGTAAGTAAAAGTACGCAAAAAACTAGTATGATTCATGAAGTTTTGAAGAAGTTGTTTTAGTTGAACAGGCGATCGCAGAATTTTTAGTTAAGCTATAAGCGCTAATAGTTAGGATTATTAAGCGCGCTATGCACTGGTTACTATCTGGGCCGTTGAGTACAGAAAAATTGACGGTTAAGATTGCAGACTTACCTGCATCTTTAAAAGGTAAAAAGCTGGTGCAGATGTCAGATTTTCATTACGATGGTTTCGGGCTATCGGAAGCGATGTTAGAACAGGCGATCGCAGTTAGCAATCAAGCCCAACCAGATTTAGTCTTATTGACTGGAGACTATGTCAATAGAAGCCCAGAACCAATTCACAGGCTAGTGCTAAGGCTAAAAAATCTCCAAAGTACTGCAGGTATTTATGCCATACTGGGCAATCACGATATATGTTATAAACACTCAAGAGCAGAAATTACAGATGCTTTCAATAAAATTGGCATTCCTGTTCTTTGGAATGACATTGCTTATCCGTTAGGAAAAGAATTGCCATTAGTAGGGTTAGCAGATCGTTACTCACGAGAATTTAACCCTGTACCAGTCATGAATCAGCTAGATCCTGATATTCCTCGGATTGTACTATCCCATAACCCTGATACAGCAGAATTATTGCAAGCATGGCGTGTAGATTTGCAATTATCTGGTCATACTCATGGCGGTCAAATCGTAATTCCCGGATTTGGCCCAGCATTATTATATTACAGAAAAATTGTGCAAAAAATTCCTAAAAAAGTGCGTCAATTTATTCCATTTTTGCAAGTGAGTAACTATACAGTAAGGCATTGGGAATGGGCACAGGGTTTACATCAAATAGGCAAAAATCAATTATATGTCAATCGTGGTTTAGGAACTTATTTACCTGGACGTTTATTTTGTCGCCCAGAAGTGACTATCATCACCCTACAAAGTCAGTAATTTTTAAATGAATAGCAACCAAAAAATTAATTTAATTGAATATATTAGGTCTTAGTTAAACAAACAAGAATATTTATTTAAGCTAAAATAGATACTTATTATGTAATCATTTTATGGATTAGTTGACAGCCAACAGCTAGCAATTCAACTATCAAGTATTGATACTCATTCTAAAGAATTCTTAATTTAAGATATATTTTATTTTTTGGTAAGCTGTAAGCGCTGCTATGAGGAGTGTCTATTAAGTTATGCACTGGTTATTTACAGGACATTTAAGAGTAGATAAACTAACGGTTAAGATTACAGACTTACCTGTATCTTTAGAAGGCTTAAAGTTAGTTCAGTTATCAGATTTTCATTACGATGGTTTGCGATTATCGGATGAGATGTTAGAAGAAGCGATCGCACTGACTAATGAAGCAGAACCTGATGTAGTAGTCTTAACTGGTGACTATGTAACAGACGATCCCACTCCGATTCATAAATTAACTCAACGTCTCAAATATCTAGAAAGCCGTTATGGAGTTTATGCCATACTTGGTAACCATGACATCCATTACAGCCACTCCAAAGCAGAAGTAACAGATGCATTTACTAACATTGGAGTAAATGTCTTGTGGAACGAAATTGCTTATCCTGTAGGCACAGAATTACCATTCATCGGATTAGCTGATTATTGGTCAAGAGAATTTCAACCAGCACCAATTATGAATCAACTAGACTCCACCACACCCCGCATTGTTTTATCCCATAACCCTGATACTGCTAAGATATTGCAACAATGGCGAGTAGATTTACAGCTATCTGGTCATACTCACGGAGGTCATATAGTGATACCAGGTATTGGGCCTTTGGTGTTTCATTATAAAAAGCTGCTGAAGAAACTACCCAAAAAATTGCGGAGTTGGGTATCTTTTTTCCTTGGGGATTTCTCTACAGTAGTACGATATTGGGAATGGGCTCAAGGATTTCACAAAGTTGGCAGTAATCAGTTATATATCAATCGTGGCTTAGGAACTTATCGACCAGGACGCTTATTTTGTCCGCCCGAAGTAACTGTAATTACGTTACTCCGTGAATAGTCCAGAAACATTTCATTTATTCGGATACTCTTGCTGGAACTCTGCAAATTTTTTCTTTTTGACTATCAACAGCCAACATTGCATAGTCAACCTTTAAACACATTTAACCGCCTAGAGCTACGATGGGAGAATATCAGCAGCTTCAGGCGGTTGATGAAAAATGCAATTGTTTCGAGAAGATTCTAAAATTCAGAGGGAAATAGCTACAACTAATGTGGACTGTAACAATCTTCGCAATCGCTCTCTCCAGAAACCATTTGTGCATCCTTGATCCAACTAGGCAGGCATTTCTGGCTGTGCGTTCAATCACCTCCAAAAGGATTATCGATGAGATTAAGGCGAAAACACTTTCAATGGATGCTACAACTGAGCAGTGATTGCGAGAACATTAGAGCAGGAGGCACAGGCTCTAATTTAAAGGTTTGTTGGTGAACTTTTAACCTTTTTGTACCTTGCTCTTAATGTAGCACTTACTTTCTCTACTGAAGCACATATTTACCAAACTTGAACGCTGTTAATTTACCGCAACATTTTGGCAATTTTTCTTAATAAGCGGGGTTTGGTGTTTGAGAGATAGAGATGAGGAAGATGAGGAAGATGAGGAGAACAAAAACCAATTACCCATTACCCCTTCCCCATTCCCCCTTCCCCATTGACAAACACCTACTGACCAGTCTTACTATCTCCAGAAGACGAAGTACCACTGTTAGAGTTAGTGTTTGACTGACCTGTGCCGTTAAGTGGAGAATTTGTCAGTGTATCGCTGCTCTTATCTTGAGTAGAAGAGTTATCAGTTGGACTTTGGCGGTTAGGAGTCGATGGTGATGGCGATGCAGATGGAACTCTTTCCGCAGCAGGTCGTTGAGATGGAACAGTAATATTAATATTTGGTTGTGAAGGCGCAGATTGTGAAGGCGCAGACTGTTGAGGAATTACAACAGGTACTTCTCTGGTTCTTTCAATGATTGTGGTTTTTGTTTGAGGAGATTGACTAGCAGCAGGGGAAGGACTAGCACTAGATGGTACAGGAACGAATACTGGTGCAGCATTGTTTACAGGTTCATTGTTACGCTGGTTGAAATACCAGAATGCGGCTGCACCCAAGGTAACTAAAGAAGCTAGGATGACACCTAACAATAAACCATTAGCAGTATTACTATTATCACGCTCTACTAAATTAGCTTCTTGATATCTGCGTTCAGCGTTGCGACCGGTTACATAACCAGTTCCATAGGAATTATAATTACCTGGGTTGTTAACTGTTTCCGTAGTTCTCTGCACGTGAGTACGAGTCTCACCGTTAGCATCTGTATAAGATTCTTGCCTATTTTCACTGTGATAACTTTCGCGATCGCTTGGATTATTCATAACCTTTTATTCCACTCCTCGATTAGTAAATATTGGCAAACAGGACTTTGCATTAACCAAAACTTTTCATTTATCTGAAAAATTTGATTTCTGAAATTGTGTTTTATTTGTTACTTAGCCTTTGATATGATTCAGAATAACCTTTGTAATCATTTAGTTGGCTCTACCGCGAGTAGGGAGTTTTTCCTCTATCCAAAGGGGGAATATTGCCATTATTTTCATAACTATTAGATTACTAAGCTGTTAATAAACTAATGGTTTTCCTAATTTATGTAATCTTTAAAAACCGCAGCACCAATAGAGACTTACTAGCTAGACAAGACTTTTCGGTGAAATGAAACAAGGCCAAGGAGAAAGGAAAAAGAACATACTTTTAACCCTTACCCTTTAACCTTTTCCCTAAACCTTACTGATGATTTAAAAATGCTTCAACGTTATTATGTATATCGCCGCGACAAACGCCGCCAAAGCAAAAGTAATAAGATAGCAATGATAAATCCGCTGAGGGTGTAGATTCCTGTTGTTGCTGGGACTAGCCACCAGGGTTCTTCGTTTGGCTCCTCTGTGATTGTTTTTACCTCTTGGGTTTTCTTTCCTTCTTTTGTATCTAATTGTTGTACTGTCTTGACTTCTTTTATTGTCTTTACGCCTTCTGTACTGGATTCTAGATGGAAAGATTTAATTAGGTAGGATCTGACAGGGTTGTCGTTATCTTCCCCCAATCCGGGTAAAGCGGCGACAAAAGAGCCAAAAGTCCAACCTGCAGCTAATAGGCTAACGAAGGTTTGAAAATTGCGATCGCGTTCAGCTTTTTCTACTTCAACACGGCTGCGAACTGCGTTAATGGTATCTGAAAGTAATTTTAAACCTCGTTCTAGGTTCTCTGAATCTTTAGTTATTTGGAAGCGATATTTGTCTTTAACTAATTTACTGAACTCTGTTAAAAACCTGACTTCTGTTTCTTGATTGACTACAAGTTTTTGAGATTTTTGTTTAATTTTACCTATCCGCTTTTCATAATTACTTAAGTTAATATCAATTGTGCCACCCTGGAAATCAATTATAGTTAATTCTCTGGTATATTCATTGAGGGTATTTTGCACATCAATTAATGTTGTATGCAGTATTTTTAACTCACTACCCTGCTTTCTGGCTTTTTCAACTGTATTACTGCCAGCTTGGATTTTTGAAAAATAAGTTTGCAGAGAATGTTTTAATATCCGACTTTGACTATAGGCCCAAAATATTTTGTGCCGATAATAGAACAAACGCATCCAATCAGCATAAAATTTACCAGATAAATTTAAAGTATTTTCATTAGGATATATTACTACAATAAAATGCTGATGATTTTGAGTCAGTTCAAAAATATCTGCTCCTAAAAAATGCCCTTGACCTTGTAAATCTCCTTCCCAATCCAAACCCGGCATTAAGGCTTGATAGCAAGCTTGAGCAATCTCTTCTGGGCTTTGGGTTTGCTCTGCAGGTAACCAGCCAGAGAGCATCCAAGTTTGTCCAATATTAGATGTTTGACCTTTTAAAGTTTGCTCAATTTCTGCTTTAATATTGGCAAAACATTGAGCAGGTTGAGCATCAGTTTTATTTTTGAAAGCACATTCTAGAAGTAGACCATAACTATCACCAAGCAGTACAGGGTAAACATAGCCTTCATATTGTTCACTGTCATGTTTTGTCGGTGCATATACATCTTTGAGGAGATGAACATATTCACCTTGTAACTCTTGCCCATTTTCTAGCAAAAATGGGCGAATATATTCAGGTATTTTCTGAAAAAAAGATTGTTGATTCTGCCCAATCTCGTCTGAAGTATCGCCTAAACTATACTTCAAATCATAAAGAAAGAGGTCAATAGTCGGATAAATAAGTGCAGTCATTTAAGGAAATAATTTTATATTTTTTAATATTTGTCAGATGCGTTAGGACAGCATTCCTAACACATCCTGAACGACAAATTACTGATTTTGACTAAGATTTTGGCTTAAAAATTGTTGGAATTGTTCAAAACCATTTAATTTTTTAGCAGTTTCCGCAGGATTAGAAGTTGTCATTACCCTAATAGCCATATTGGTAATTTCATTGCTTCTTAAATCAGAGGCGCTAACTTGGGGAATAGCACGGGTTGTCGGTTGAGGCTTCTGCTTTGGTGCAGCTTGTTCGAGTTCAGCTTCGTTAGGTAGTAAATTGAGGGGAATGCGATCGCCTAAATTATCTAATTGCGATTTTGCGGCTTGAAAGCGATGATTTAAAGCTGGGTTAGCTTGGATCGTCATCAATAGACGGGGTGCGATCAGTATTTCCCAGGCTTTTGGGTTAGCTGAAAGTTGTTCTGCAGCTTGGTATAAATCAGATTGTTCTGTATCGCTTAAAGAAATGTCAGAATCCTTTAAAGCAAGCAATAGAGCTAATAAAGTATTGTTAAGTTCAGTAGATTCCATGAGGAAAATTACGAATATTTGAAGTTACATGATTAACATTAAGTTTATTCGATACTTAAATTAATTGGCGACTATGGAAAGAGAAGCACTGGTGATCGGGATTAATCGCTATCCGACGCTAATTGAAAAAGCTAGCGATCGCCCGCCGCATCTCCAAGCACCAGCAATTGATGCTGAAGCCATAGCCCAAGTCTTAGAAACCTATGGCAAGTTCCATGTCGAGCGATTACCAGCAGCTTATAATCAGGATGGCTCCTGGTTTGTCGATCCGCAACAGCAGCTAACAATTAAAGAATTAGAAACAGCAATTGTCCAACTCTTCAACCCCCCTGGACGTAGTATTCCTGATACAGCTTTGTTATTTTTTGCCGGGCATGGTTTACGTAAAGATATAGGTGGAGTCATAGAAGGCTTTTTAGGCACCAGCGATACTTGTCCTTTGATGGGAGATTGGGGACTGTCTCTAGACTGGTTACGTAAACTCTTACAATCATCCCCAGTACGGCAGCAAATAGTTTGGTTAGATTGTTGTCATAGCGGCGAATTTATTAATTTCCATGATGCCGATCCGGGCAGTTTTGAAACTAAGGATAGATGTTTAATTGCAGCTTCCCGTGGCTTTGAAGTCGCTTATGAAGACTTGAGTAGCAATCATGGGATATTGAGTGGCGCATTAGTAGAAGCGCTAAAACCAGAAAATCATGCTGAAGACTGGGTGACAAACTACTCACTGGTTGACTTAGTTCAGCAACAGTTAAAAACTGCCCGTCAGCGTCCTATTTTTCACAACACTGGCGGAGAAATTATCCTCACGGGACAAAAAGAAAAAATTGACCGTGCGGTGTTAATGGCAGAATTCTGCCCCTACAAAGGTTTAGCAGCTTTTGAATTTAATGATTCAGACCCCAAATATTTTTACGGACGCACCGCTTTAACCGATTCGCTGTTAGAAAATATTCGCCAAGGAAATTTTTTAGCTGTGATTGGGGCTTCTGGAAGTGGTAAGTCTAGTGTAGTGAAAGCAGGTTTACTTTATCAGCTGAAATTAGGTAAAAGATTAGGCGGAAGCGATCAATGGGTAATCAAGACTTTTCGCCCCGGAAAATATCCCATGCAGAGTTTAGCTAGAGTATTTGGGCATGGGGAAGAGTTAGCAACGGCTGAAGAATTACTTAACAAAGGTGCAAGCGGATTAACGCAATTAATTCAAACCAAACTGCGATCGCTAGAATTATCCCATGAACTAGAACCTGATGCTAACACTCAGCGTTTCATCCTGGTAATTGACCAATTAGAAGAAGTTTTTACTCTCTGTCAAAATGAAAGGGAGAGACAGCGGTTTTTTGAATGCTTTTTAGGGGCATTAAATAATTCTCTGTTGACAGTTGTAGTGACAATGCGGGCAGATTTCTTTGGCAAATGTGCAGAACAGGAATATGCAGGATTAGCACAGAAAATTCAAGCAAATCTCATTACTGTCACTCCCATGAATAAAAAGGAGTTGACAGAAGCCATTACCCAACCTGCTTATCAAGTAGGTTTAGAAGTGCAACGGGAACTAGTAGAACAAATGTTAGCCGATGTTGAAGGCCCTGGTACTTTGCCTTTGTTGCAATACACCCTGACAGAATTGTGGCGCAAGCGAGAGGTAAATCGCTTAACACTGGCAGAATATAGCCGCCTGGGGGGAGTGAAAGGGACGCTACAAAAACGGGCAGATGAAGTTTATGATGCGTTCGAGACTCAAGAAGAAAAAGCAACTGCTAAACGCATATTTATCGAATTAACTCACTTGGGAGAGGGAATAGAAGATACCCGCAGACAGGTATTTAAAACAGAATTAATCAACTCCCAGGAATCTGCAGCAGTAGTAGAACAAGTACTGAGCAAATTGGCAGATGCGAGATTAGTTGTTACATCAGAACTACAAGCAAGGGGTGAGAGTGAAAAGACAGTGACAGTAGTGGATGTAGCCCATGAAGCACTAATTCGCTATTGGCCAAAGTTGCGTTCTTGGGTAACAGAAAACCGAGTCGCAATCCGTATTGAACGTAAGATTGAAGCAGCAGCACAAGAGTGGGAAAGTAAAAACAAGTCGAAAGATTATCTATTTACCGGGCCAAAATTAGCAGAAGCAGAGAATTTCTTACAAGAATATGGGGAACTCGGTTTACTTTCGCATTTAGCATCTGAGTTTGTTCAAAAAAGCATTCAACAACGCCGGCGAAATAGATGGTTCCAGTTAGGCGCAGTGGCTTCTTTTGTAGCAGTAGTAGCTATAGGGGCGATCGCATCTACAATTTTTGGCTTAGAGTCGCGCAAACAGGAAGCTATTGCTAAAGAACAAGCCCAAAACGCCAAAACTCAAGAAGCTAAAGCGAAAAAATTTGCCGAGGAATCCCGTCAACAGGAAGCTATAGCCAAACAACAAACTGCGATCGCTAAAACTCAGGAAGCCAAAGCTAGAGAATTTGCCAAGGAATCGCGTCAGCAGGAAGCTATTGCCAAACAACAAACTGCGATCGCTAAAAATCAAGAAGCTAAAGCTAAAGAATTTGCTCAAGAATCTCGTCAGCAGGAAGCTATTGCCAAAAACCAAGAAGCTAGAGCCACAAAATTTGCTAAAGAATCACATAAACAGGAAGTTATTGCAAAACAACAAGCAAAAATTGCTAGTTTACGAGAAAAAGCTGCAAATATTAAGAATTTATTGTTAATACAAACAAATGTAGAGCCATTAATTTTAGCAATTCAGGCAACTGGTGAAAGTCAGTCATCCCTTAACAAAGTGCTGAGTGAAGTTCAGTCTAGTTTATCAGAAGCAATAGAAGTTATTCGTGAGCGCAATATTTTCTCCGGACATATAGATAATGTGAATAGACTGGCTTTCAGTCCTGATGGCAAGTATATTGTCAGTAGTAGTCGGGACAACACAGTAAGGTTGTGGGATACAAATGGCAAATTACTCCACATCCTCAATGGTCATACTGATAGTATTAGAGCAGTGGCGTTCAGTTCCGATAGCAAGTATATTGTCACTGGTAGTGATGACAAAACGCTGAGGTTGTGGGATACAAACGGCAAATTACTCCACATCCTCAATGGTCATACCAATATTGTCAATACGGTAGCATTCAGTCCCAATGGCAAGTATATTGTCAGTGGTAGTGATGACAACACGTTGAGGTTGTGGAATATAAGCGGTCAGTTACTACACATCCTCAAAGATCATACTGATAGTATTAGAGCAGTGGCGTTCAGTCCCGATGGCAAGTATATTGTCAGTGGCAGTGATGACAACACGTTGAGGTTGTGGGATATAAGCGGTCAGTTACTCCACATCCTCAATGGTCATACTGATAGTATTAGAGCAGTGGCGTTCAGTCCCGATGGCAAGCATATTGTTAGTGGCAGTGAAGACAGCACGCTAAGGTTGTGGGATGTAAACGGTCAGTTACTCCACACGCTTAACGGTCATACAGAAGAGGTCAATACAGTAGCGTTCAGTCCCGATGGCAAGCATATTGTTAGTGGCAGTGAAGACAGCACACTGAGGTTATGGGATACGAACGGCAATTTGCTTTACACCTTCAATGATCATACAGGATCTGTCAATGCGGTAGCGTTCAGTCCTGATGGCAAGTATATTGTTAGTGGCAGTGATGACAAAACGCTGAAGTTGTGGGATACAAACGGAGATTTGCTCTACACCCTTGATGGTCATACAGGATCTGTCAATGCGGTAGCGTTCAGTCCTGATGGCAAGTATATTGTCAGTGGCAGTGAAGACAAAACGCTGAGGTTGTGGGATACGAACGGCGATTTGCACTACACCCTCATTGATCATACCAATATTGTCAATGCGGTAGTGTTCAGTCCCAATGGCAAATATATTGTCAGTGACAGTTCTGACAACACACTCAAGTTGTGGAATATAAACGGTAAGTTGCTCCACACCCTCAACAGTCATACAAAACCTGTTTTGCCAGTGGCGTTCAGTCCTGATGGCAAGTATATTGTTAGTGGCAGTTCTGACAACACACTCAAGTTGTGGGATACGAACGGTAATTTGCTCCATACCCTCAACGGTCATACCGATATTGTCAATGCGATAGTGTTCAGTCCTAATGGCAAGTATATTGTTAGTGGTAGTTTTGACAACACTTTACGGTTGTGGGATACGAACGGCGATTTGCTCTACACCCTCAACAGTCATACAAAACCTGTTGTGGCACTAGCGTTCAGTCCCGATGGCAAGTATATTATCAGTGGCAGTTATGACAAAACACTGAATTTGTGGGATGCAAACGGTAAGTTGCTCCATATCCTCAAGGGTCATACCCATATAATCAATGCAGTAGCGTTCAGTCCCGATGGCAAGTACATTGTTAGTGGTAGTTCTGACAAAACGCTGAGGTTGTGGGATACGAACGGTAAGTTGCTCCATATCCTCAACGGTCATACCAATATAATCAATGCAGTAGCGTTCAGTCCCGATAGCAAGTATATTGTCAGTAGTAGTTTTGACAAAACGCTGAGGTTGTGGGATACGAACGGTAAGTTGCTCCATATCCTCAACGGTCATACCAATATAATCAATGCAGTAGCGTTCAGTCCCGATGGCAAGTACATTGTCAGTGGTAGTTTTGACAACACTCTACGGTTGTGGGATACAAACGGTAAGTTGCTCCATACCCTCAACGGTCATACAGCACTTATCAAGGCGGCGGCGTTCAGTCCCGATGGCAAGTACATTGTCAGTGGTAGTGAAGACAACACAGTAAGGTTATGGCTTGGTGGTAATTGGCAAGATTGGCTAAAAATAGGGTGCGATCGCTTACACAACCATCCCGCCCTTGTACAAGCCAAAACTGACGAAGCTAAAGGCGCAGCCCAAACCTGTCTCAACTATGCTAACTGGAGCAATACCGAAAAAGCTCAATTTCTGGTTAACCAAGGTCAAGCTTTATCGCAGTTGGATGGAGACATTAAAGGTGCTAACGCTAAATTTAATCAAGCCCGAAAATTAGATCCAAGTGTAATTATTCCCCGTTGAGGGCTATGAAGAAATAGGGGTGAAAGGGGAAGGGGGAAAGGGGAAAGGGTAAATGATTGAATTACATAAGTTTGCGTTATAGTAGTTTTTCTGGATTCTTCTTGTTTAATCCACCAATAAAATTAATGCTTTGCGATGACTTACCCATACAAGATTAAACACAAGCTGTAGTAATTCCCGAAACTCTTTTTATCTGTGTACCAGCATTTTGATAAGTTAGTACATAGTTTGAAACAATTACCTTAACTCGAAGAGGGGATTACGTTGAGTCACCATCCAGAAGCCATAGCCCCGCACGGTGGACAGTTGGTTAATCGCATTGCCACACCAGAACAAAGAGAAGAGTTTCTCTCGAAGGCTGAGTTTTTGCCAAGAGTGCAACTTGACGAGCGAGCCGTTTCTGATTTAGAGATGATTGCGATCGGCGGTTTTAGTCCACTCAAAGGTTTTATGAACCAGGAAGACTACGATCGCGTGGTTACGGAAATGCGCCTAGCTAATGGTCTTGTTTGGTCAATTCCTATTACACTGTCGGTAACCGAAGAAGTAGCTTCCCCACTCAAGGAAGGTGGCTTAATTCGTCTGGATAACCCCAATGGCGAGTATATCGGGGTTTTACAGCTATCCCAAAAGTATACCTACGACAAAACCCGCGAAGCTATTAATGTCTATCGCACTGATGATGCTAAACATCCAGGCGTACAAGTACTCTATAACCAAGGGTCTGTAAATCTGGCTGGTGATGTCTGGCTATTACAACGCGATCCCCATCCTCATTTTCCCGCCTACCAAATCGATCCTGCCGCATCTCGGCAAATGTTCCAAACTAAAGGCTGGAAAACTATCGTTGGCTTTCAAACTCGCAACCCCATCCACCGCGCCCATGAATATATTCAAAAGTGCGCTTTGGAAATTGTAGATGGTCTATTTTTACATCCATTAGTAGGGGCAACAAAAGAAGATGACATCCCGGCTGATGTGCGGATGCGCTGCTATGAAATTTTGCTGGAACATTACTATCCTGTGGATCGGGTGATTTTGGCAATTAACCCAGCCGCTATGCGTTACGCTGGCCCCAGAGAAGCCATTTTCCATGCTTTAGTTCGTAAGAACTACGGTTGTACTCACTTTATTGTGGGACGTGATCATGCTGGCGTTGGTGATTACTATGGCACCTACGATGCTCAATACATCTTTGATGAATTTGAGCCAGGCGAATTAGGGATTGTTCCCATGATGTTTGAACACGCGTTTTACTGTACCCGTACCAAACAAATGGCGACAACCAAAACTAGTCCCAGCAAACCAGAAGAACGTGTTCACCTGTCGGGAACCAAAGTTAGAGAAATGCTGCGCCGAGGTGAACTACCTCCCCCAGAATTTTCTCGTCCAGAGGTAGCGGCGGAGTTAGCAAGAGCAATGAAAGTGCAAGTTTTGGCTTAGGGACTGGGGACTAGGGACTGGGGACTGGGGAGATGGGGTGACAAGGGGACAGGAAGATATTCCAATTACCAATTACCTATTACCCATTACCCATTACCAATGCCCCATGCCCCATGCCCCTTGCCCCTTGCCCCTTGCTATTCCCAAACAGTATCGAGTTTAACTTTACACTACAGGCTTTAGCCCTTTAAGCTGTTATGCTGATGGGCTGAGGGCTGATAGCGAATTTATGAAGCGTCGGACTTTTTTACAACGGATTGGTTCAACTCTCGCAGTTTTGGGTATAACTGAGGCTGAGTGGTTGAACTGGGGAAATCGCTATTACCAAGCGTTAGCGCAACCTAGCGTGCGTAAGTTGGCATTGTTGGTTGGCATTAATCAATACTCCCAAAATCCTGCTTTGAGTGGGTGTTTGACTGATGTTGAACTGCAAAAAGAACTGCTGATGCATCGCTTTGGCTTCCCTGCAGCCAATATTCTGACTTTAACGGAAGAACAAGCTAACCGAGAATTTATCGAAGCGGCTTTTTTAGAACATCTGGGTAAGCAAGCGAGAACAGGCGATGTTGTTGTGTTTCACTTTAGCGGCTACGGTACTCGCATCAAAGTAGAAGCCGATCAAGTGCAAAATGCAATCATCGCAGCTAATACACAAAATGGGCAAAATAGCAATTATTTATTAGAAGAAACTTTATTATTATTGTTGCGATCGCTCTCTACAGATCGGGTCACTGCGGTATTAGATACTAGCTACTATGCACCAAATAGTGCTGGGTTACCAGGCTTAAGAGTGCGTTCTCGTCCCGAAGTAAATAGTCAGCTAGCAACAGCAGAACAGGAATTTCTTAAACAGCTAAAAACGCAAAATTCTCTCATTAAGGGAGAAGTTACCCCACCCTTGCTATTATCCGCCACAGGAGATTCCCAGCAAGCCGCGCGGGAAGTATTGCTATCAGGTTTTAGTGCGGGGTTATTTACCTACGCTTTGACACAATATTTATGGGAAGTTACACCAACTAAGACAATTCAAGTCAGCCTTTCCCAGGTAGAAACGGCGATGCGTAAGCTGGGTAGCAAGCAGCAGCCAGCTTTAGTCAGTAGTAAGAAAAATCCCCAAGCGGCTTTAATTGCAGATAATTTTGCCCCTAATATCTCAGTTGGGGGTGAAGGTGCAATTACAGCCATAGAAGAAGATGGCAAAACCGTAAGTTTATGGTTAGCGGGATTACCACCCCAAGTATTGGAAAACTACAGTATTAACTCCCGATTTAGCTTAGTTACCGGAGAACCGCTAATATTGCGATCGCGTGCTGGGTTAACAGCTAAAGCACAACTTTCTACTAGTAATCCTACTAATCCTTTACAAGTAGGGCAACTGGTACAAGAAACTGTGCGCGTTTTACCCCGCAGTATCAGTTTAATTGTCGCTTTAGATACAGCATTAGAAAGAATTGAACGAGTAGATGCTACCAGCGCTTTTGCTTCCATCGCTCATGTTTCGGCTGTCGTGGCGGGAGAACAACCAGCAGATTATCTATTTGGCAAACTTTCACAAACTCCTACACGCTACAATTTATTTTCTCTCAGTGGCGAAGCCATACCTAACATTGCTGGCGAACCCGGAGAAGCGGTAAAAATCGCAGTGCAAAAGGTTGCACCGAAATTCCCGACATTGTTAGCAGCCAAATTATGGCGACTTACCGAAAATGAAGGTTCTTCCCGGTTAGCTATTAAAGCCAGCCTGGAGATTATTAACACTTTGTCGCCGCGTGTAGTTATGCAACGAGAAACCATGCGGACTCTGGGTAATGATACAGCAATCAACAAATCACCCAGCACTAGGATTGTACCCATTGGTAGTAAATTGCAATATCGCTTACAAAATTTAGGCGATCGCGCCGTATATTTAATCTTACTGGGATTAAAGAATAACAGAAGTGCGATCGCATTTTATCCCTGGCAAACTTCCTCAGAACCCAACAGTTCCCCAGCTAAACCCTTGGTGAAACAATTAGTCATCGCCCCAGGTGAAACATTTACCTTACCACAAAGCGCTGCGGCTGCTGAATGGGTAATTCCAGGCCCAGCTTATGAATGCGAACATCAACTAATTTTTAGCACCAGTCCCTTCAATGAAACCCTAACTACTTTGGAAACCGCTAAAAATCAGACGACAGATCAACAACCCATCGGCCCATTATTAAATCCCTTAGAAGTCGCTCAAGCTTTACTACAAGATTTACATAATGCCAGCCCTGTGAAAACAGAAATTAACGTTACTGCTGCCGATTCTTATGTATTAGATGTAAACAATTGGGCAACTCTCAGCTTTAATTTTCAAGTTGTTTAGAACAGCTTACATTAATTTTTTCAAAGCTGTTTTAATCATTTTTACTTACCAATTTAATATAAAAAAATTGCATTTTTGTAGACAAATCGGTAGGGGCACGGCATCCACAATCTTTTGGTATATCAAATATCTTATACCAATTCAAATAATGTTTGCGACAGATAAATTCCATGTAGGGGCACGGCATCCACAATCTTTTGGTATATCAAATATCTTACAGGTGCCGTGCCCTCACCCATCTGTCGCGTTCTTTTTTCAAAATGGTATTACTGTTGCCGTGCCCTCTATAATATTATTGATGTGTCGCCAACATTATTTATTTGATATTATCTCTCCGGCTTGTCATTATCAACAGCCAAAAAGAAGTGAACATAATTAGGATAAATATCCATAAAATAACCATGTTCCACGTATATCCCCCCACCAAGTTCCAAAAATTTGATTAATGGCTCATAAGGGTCAGAAAGACTATTGTTAGGAACTGCATCAATTTCTTTTAGATAGCACCAAGATAAATAATTATATAACCCTTGAATAACATAACTTCTCCCCCGCCAAGGTTGTATCCGGTTGCTATCTTTTAACTCTTCCAACCATTCCACCATGAAACATGGGAGTTCGATATTAGGGCGAATTTGGATAGCAAGATTTTGAAAAATATGCCTTTGCTCACTTTGCAAAAATTTTGCCCATTCTCTAATTCGTGAAAGAAATTCTACCATTAGTTCTGTTAGTCTTTCGTCTTTTTCTCCCATGCCCAGCCTATCCCATTGAATAGCTTGAAGCCTTGCAAAACCACTATTCAAATCTTCTGAAATTAGAGAATTACTAGGCATAAAAATATATTCAAATACTGATTATTAATAGCAATTCAAAGAATATTTGCGACAGATAAATTCTTTGTAAAGGCACGGCATCCGCAATCTTTTTGCATATCAAATATTTTACTGGTGCTGTGCCCCTACCCATCTGTCGCGTTCTTTTTTCAAAATGGTATAAATATTTAAGTGAAAAAGGCAAAGGAAAAAGGCAGATAAAAACCTTTCACCCTTACCCTTTAACCTTTCCCCCAAACCAATATTTCTACCTCTTGCGTTCAGGTAAATTTCTCGGCGGGACTTCCTTACCTTCGTAAAATCGTCTCTCAAACTTGCCTAAACCAAACCATATTCCGCCACCAAGCAAAGTAGCAACGCTAGATATAGCAACAGTAATTGGAGAAACTTCACCCTGAATCAACATGACTAAAGGCAATAAACCCCAAATCAATGCTGTGACTACAGCTAATCCCAGCCGCAACCGTTGCAGATTTTTCAAAGCGGTGCTGCAGCTAGCGCAGTGTTTGGTGTGAGAATGGTATCTATCAAGTAAAACTTCTTTGGGTAGCGGTGGTGCTAAACTATCTCCCGGAAAAGATTCCGCACTATATTGATTCACCCAGGAACGCAACTGCGAGACAAAACTATCGGCGGTGGTTGGCAAATAGAACGCCTTATTAAAGTTAGCGCTACCACCACGCTTTTCTAAATACCGTTCTTGATAATGTAGGAAAATTTGGTCATCTTCCAGCACACTATTTTGACCGATGTGTGAGTACCAACGGGGAGTTAATTTGAGGAATATTCCTGGTAATTTGGAAGATAATTTAAAAGGAAAGCGGGCAAATAACCGACATTCTCCCTTACGAATGGGAGTTGCATACACTACTGTGAGTGTCCTGCCAAACTGCTTAGATGTCAAATCATGCCACATTAATCCAGGCGCAATAAAAGTAGTATCTTGTCGCCCTAAAGTGCCTTTGCGCGGCCCTTCTTCCCAAATACCTTTAAAGCCCCATTTTCCAGATTCTACAACTTCTAATTCCACCGCAGACACATTAGCGCGGTTACCGACAGTGCGGTGGTGGGTGTAAGGGATATGGCTGGAGTCGAGGACGTTTTCCATCAACGTTAAGGCATCATAAGGTATGTCTCGAAAAGTATTTAAACATACCCAGCCATCAGCATCTTCTTCTAAAACATCGACAACCGGAACTTTTGTCTGTGGCGCATTTTCAGGCTTACCAGGATAAACAAACAAAAGTCCTTGACGCACTGTGGTAGGTAGTGAAGTAGCACAAGCACGTTGGGATACTTCCGCCTTTCCTCCGGCTTTTTGCTGGGGAATTACCTCACACTTACCCGTTCCCGAAAAAGCCCAGCCATGATAGGGACATTCTATCCAGCCGTCTTCATTTATTCTGCCTTCGGAAAGTGGCGCTAAACGATGCGGACATTGGTCTTCAAAAGCCCGCCAAGTATTTTCATTATTATCCCACCACAAAACTAAATCTCGTTCTAGCAAAGTAAAGCGAGTTAGCTGAGATTTATCTAAATCTTCAATGTAAGCGACAGGATACCAAACTTCCTGCCAGTCAAAGCGATTGGGATCGAGTCCACCAGCAGTCAGGTTTTGTGATCCTTCGGGTTGAGAAATTAGGTTGAGAGAATTTTCCTCTGAGTGTAAAACACTTTGAGACATGGTGGAATCTGTCAAAAATAAGGGTATATGGGGAGTAAGGATGCTGAAACTAGGTGTTTGGTGACTTTTTACGGTTAACTGTCAACGAAATTCCATATCGCCACACCCTTACACCCCTTTTTAGTCAACAAATATTTGTCTATCTATAAGAAATGTAACAATTTTTCTACGATAATGGAGCGCCAGACTGGAGAAATCAACCAATAGTGTGAATTTATAAGTTAGACAATCACGAGAAAATCTCACAATCAAATATGAAAAGCTATCTCTATTCTTTAACCCCTAGCCTCAGCGACTTATTTTGTATGTGGTAGCCATGACTTTAACTCTGAATTTTGAAGCTTTGCACTTTTTCATTGGTAAGGATTTCAAACTCATTTACGTTTCTTAAGATGAGATTTATGACGATTTTCCCAGTCTTAGTTTTGGCGCTATGCTACCAAATAATAACGACGAATATCTGGTGGTGCAGCCACCAAACTTTGCAGTTTTGCGGCTGCTGCTTGCAAATGGGCTGAATTTAAATGAGTATCCAAAGCATCATTAGAAGCCCATTCCTCTACAAAAGTGAAATCTGTAGGATCGTTCTGGTTTTGCAAGAGTTCATACTTGATAGCACCTGCTTCTTGTCTGGTTGGTTCAATTAATTCCAGCAGAACTGCTTTAATTTCTTCTACTTTGTCAGGTAAAGCAGTTACATGGGCAACAACGCGAATAGTTTGAGTCATTTGGTGTTGGGTGTTTGGTGTTGGGTGTTTGGTGTTTGAGGTTTGGGGTTTGTGATTTTTTATTTGTTTCCTGTTCCTGTGCTACTTATCATACGCTCAGTAACCATGTAGCGAAAGATGTATTCTAATATCTCAATATAATTACGGGCTGCTGTGGGGGAAGATGCCCAAGCTGTGACACCATGATCTCGAATTAGGAGGGCTGGTATTTGCACAGAATTAGCTGTGAAGCGCTGCTGGATGTCTGCAGCAATGCGTGCAACTTGTAAATGATTGGCAAAAATAGGCAAGAAACAACAGGGGTTTTTTTGGTAAACTCCTAAACCTTTAAGCATTTCTAATGGTGGTAAGAGGAGATTATCTTCTAAGGTAAAGCGGGAAACTAAGTTAGATTCAACAGAATGGATATGGTAACAGGCTTGTGCTTCTGGGAAGAGGGTATAGATGATTTGGTGAATAGCAGTTTCTGCTGAAGGTTGTAAATCTGCTGAGGCTTTTTCTAATATTCCATCTGGATAAACACGCACAAAATCGCTGGGTAATAATTCTCCTTTAGACTTACCGCTAGCTGTAATCCAGAAGCTATCATCGGGGAGACGAATCGAAAGATTACCCGCTGTGCCCACCATCCAACCTTGTTGGTAAAAACTGCGGGCAGTATCAATTAGTTGAATAAGGGCATCATCTAAGATTCGGCGAGTCATAGAATGGGATTACTTCCATAATTTCACTAAATAATCTCTAATTTGCAAGAAATCATTCCAAGGAATGTAGGATTTTTGATGTTCATCTAGATATTCTGCCAGGCGATCGCGCGCAAAAACTAGATTAGCTTCCAGTGCCATATTTAAATCAGTCAGCGAGTCACCGATCGCAATCTTCTGATATGCCGGATATTTTGACATGACTTGTACTTTGGCAATCAGTTCTGTACCTGCTTCATATTGAGAATTGACTTTTAAAAAATTACCACTAGTTTCTACATCCACAGCATAGATTGCATGAACTCGCTGCACTCGGTTATCTAATACAGTTTCCACCATTCCCCGCAATCCCCCCGAAACTACAACTAAGGGAACTCCTTGAAACTCTAGTAAATCTAAAAGTTCTACAAATCCCTTGCGGATTGGCTGTAGTTGAGTAAATTCTAAAATTTCGCTGTAGCGTGAAGACGGAATTGATTCCAGGATAGTTCTCACTCCTTCCCGCAGTGTCACCCGTCTTGCATACATTTCTGGAAGTAATTTGGTAGATAGTTGTGGTGCAAACTTTTTGAGAACTGCAACAAAGGTTTCTTCGACTGTAATTGTGCCATCAAAGTCGCAAAAGACAATTCGCCTCACATCCTCTCCTCTTAAGTCCAGATTTCTCAGTATTCCTCAGGCTGTAGCCTGAAAAATACGAATTGCTCTAGCTGTGTACTCAGGAACCCAACCTTCAGTACTAATAAAATAGCGTACTGCTTTAACTCGCCTTTTGGGAGTCAAATAAAACCAGTGTTCGGTTCTAGCTGGTACGTTGATGTATTCTTCTGGTTGCACTGTCAGTTCTACTTGGCTACCATCAGGACGTACAAAGCCAAAAACCGCTTCACCATCAATAATGTAGCGAACTTCATCATCTGCATGGGTATGGATGCTGGCAAACTTTGCCATCGAATCATCAAGGTTAGGAATTCCAGGATGTAAGACAACCAAATCCCGAGATTGATAACCTGCTGTTTGTTGCAACTCCTCAAAATAGCCATCTAAAGCTTGAAGCACTTGTTCTTTCTCATCTTCGTTGAGGCTATCTTGTGCTAATAAGCGCTTTAATTCCGAGTTTTCACCTACAGTCCAGTAATTGAGTTGAATATTTAGTGATGCCAATTCGCGTGTAATATCTGCAATATTCTGATATTCTGTACCGTTTTCTAATCTTAAAATTGCCATAAATATTCCTTATACAAGACAATTACATCGTATTTGTACTTGTTGCGTTTCATTGAAGCTATATAACAGTGTAGCGAAAGTTTTACTAGTAATTCTAGTAGTTTCTGCTTTGCGATGAATAACCTAATTATTTGCTTTTTAGTTCTTTCCTAGTACGCTTTAATTGTTTCCACAACAGATGAATTTGGTGATAAGCTTCTTCTGGAGAGAGTTTGCCACCTGTTTGTAAGTCACAAATATAACTCACACGTTGAGAAAATTCTTGGAGAGTAGCATTAAAAGCTAGATATTCTGGTTGAAACTGACCGTAATAAGAATTACGCGGATATAAGAAATCGCATAGTTCGGAGAGGAAATCAGATTCTTGTTGCATATCAGTTTACCTTGCTTATTAATTGGCTATTGCAATTTTTTCAGGTATAGAAGAAAAGTAGTAGGTAGGTAGGTAAAAATTACCTACCTACTACTTGCAGAGGTTAGGAGAAAGCTTCCAGTTTCATGATCAATTGATCCATTTTTTTATCAGCATAGTTTCATTGAAATTAAAGTTTCATTATTTGAGTTAATAATTAATAAGTTGACAATAATGATTCCTACATTTTAAGAAAGGTAGCAGATGAATATCCTTATCCATCTGCTAGGTAGAAACGGAGGTATAAACTTGATTACATAATGTTCATAATATGATTATTGCAACTGGTTACACTAAAACGAATGAAGTAGGGAGTAACTAGAGAATAGATGTTAGAGACTAGGAAAAATTTACTAAACTGTTTTACTCAACACTCAGAAGTTGTTTGAAGCTAGCTATTCTCAGGTAGAATCCGTTGTTGTAGCTGGAAATTAACCATCATGCTTGCATTAGTAATTTAGATTAACACCATTAAATCGATAGAGATACAGTATTTATATTTGTTTAAGAATTATGGCACATGATGCTATACGAAGCAAGGGTTTTTGAAAAACAAAATTGTATTTATCAATGCATAAAACCCCATGCTCTTGCTGAGGTATTAGTATATTTAGTGCTAATTGAGGAAAAATACTTATGCTATATCATTTAGATTTTCATGTAGAGTACCCTGATGAAATGTCTCAGCCTGAACTTTTTAAAATTTGGGCTGAGGAAGCAGATGCAGCTTTAACAGCTAAACAAGCAGGCGTAGTTGTTGATCTATGGAAGTGTGTTGGCGTGCGCCGTGTGATTGCAATTGTTGATGTTCCCACTCCTGATTTGCTAGATCAAATTCTCTTGGATTTACCAATCATGCAGAAACTTGGTCAATCGGTACAAGTTCACGTAACTCCTCTTCGGAAATATGAGGACTTTGCTAATGATGTAAAAGCTCGTTTGGATAGAAAGTAAGCTATTTTGCATTTAATTTGCATAGTTACTTATAAGGATTGTCCAAAGTCAAAAGCCCAAGTTTATCCTTTGTAGCTGAGTCTACTTCAGAAAGATGGTGCGTTACGGCTAATTTGCACTCTCTTGAGTTCCAAAATCCTTGCACAGCCGTAACACACCCTACATATTGACTTTAATAAATAGCCTCTTATTGGCTAGATTTACTAGAAATCGTCTGTGGTGTCCAAGTAGGGCCTGTACAACGCGGCCCTTCTGATGTCCAGATGAGTTTATCTAAACACATTTGCCGTGCTGTCATGTTCTTTGTCCAATATCTTTTGCTGTGACTGATATGCAAAGGTATACGCTATGAGTAGTTTATGGATATCAAAGCAATTACATAACTAAGTCAAATATGACAATATGCAAATAATTATTAAATATTTTTTACAAGTTTATGAAATAGCAAAATTAAACCTGAAAATCAGCCTGGTGACTTTTTCATAAATTTTGTGAACGCAAAAATCAAACTTTTTATGAGCAAGTGATTGTAAATTGACGTGAGAATTAAGATTAGGTACATAATTGATATTTTTCTGCTGTGAAACTAATGAAGTGGGAAAGGCAGAAACATATCATCTTCAGACAATTGGATATTTTATTGTCTGCAAGTTACCTCAAACCAAACTTCTAGCTGGACAGCGAAAAACCTTAAATCTAAAATCTCATCGCATTTGTGAAAAAGAATGCTAAAAATACATCTGGTAGAAGTCCTAAGCTTTCTACTCTGAGAAATCATTGTGGTAGCAAAAATTTTTTGCATTGGTAGAAAATTCAAAATTGCCGTAAAGTGCGATCGCCTGTATACAGAATTACTCCATCCTCACAAGTTCCTCAAATTTGTTACATACCCTTTCTATAGAACTAAAAATAGGGGTTACACTCTCGAAACCAGGACAAAGGCACTATTACTCAGCTTTTTGCTGAGAAACTTGGCAAGTATGGCAGATGGTTAGCACCTGGCATTTTGACATCCTGAGCAAACTCCCTCCCAGTTGATGAGCCATAATTCAGCTGCTTTATGGACTGGTGAGATGAAGCCAGTTAAACCGTATTTTTGATTGGTTAGATTTATTTCCTGAAAGGGAGTGTTTAAATTTAAATTGTATGAAAACACAAAAACGTTTAGGTATTCTTACTAGTGGTGGCGACTGTCCGGGACTGAATACAGTCATTCGTGCAGTTGTCAGCAATGCGACCCTCACCTATGACTGGCAGGTGTTGGGGATTCCTTATGCAACAAAGGGTTTGCTAGAAACGAAGGCGATTCCTCTGTCTCTGCACTGTTTAGATTTGCGGGGTATAGATCCTTTACTGAGCATGGGTGGCACGATTCTCGGTAGTATCAACCAAGGCGATACTATGACTCAGATTGATGATATTTTAGCTGGCTACCAAGCATTAGAATTGGATGCTTTGATTGGGATTGGTGGCGATGGTAGTTTAGGCATTCTCAACGAGCTGAGTAAGAAGGGAAATTGGCAATTTATTGGTATTCCCAAAACTATAGATAATGATGTTGCTTTAACAGAACGAGTAGTAGGGTTTGATACTGCAGTTAATACAGTTGTGGATGCACTCAATCGTCTTACATACACCGCAGCTAGTCACGATCGCGTGATGATTGTGGAAGTCATGGGACGTACAGCCGGTCATTTAGCGCTACATTCTGGGATTGCAGGTGGTGCAGATGTCATCCTCATTCCAGAGATTCCTTACACAATTAAAGATGTCTGCGACCATCTCAGGTTATTACGCAATCGCTGGGGACGCAGATTTGCAATTATTGTGGTGGCAGAAGGTGCAAAAACAGCAATAGACTTTTCTTATGCATCCTGTGGACAACCTACTTGTGGTATCGGTCAGCAGATTGCGGAAGAAATTCGCAGCTACAGCAATCAGCACATAGATATTCGTGTTTCTGTTTTAGGACATATCCAAAGAGGCGGAATTCCCTCAGCTTTAGACAGATTAATTGCCACAGCCTTTGGTAAAGCCGCAGTAGATTTAGTTGCTAACGGACAATCGGGAAAAATGGTGGCTTGGCAAAACAATGAAGTTGTGGCGTTTCCTTTAGAGACAGTTTTGAGTCAAAGTCCTGCACTTGTAGACCCAAATAATTATCTGGTGCAAACAGCGCGATCGCTTGGTATTTATATCGGTAATCCCACAATTCAATCTTTAGAAGAATCACCCTATTTAAGTTGTTGCTGAGGTTGTTCTTAATAAAGTTAAAGTACGCACTGCCTATATTAGATATTTTCAGACACTATGTAAGGGCGAAATCAATTTTCGCCCTTGTGAATGATGCTAGTTGCTGATGCGTTACGCTATCGCTAACGCATCCTACTACGTGAACTCCAAAAATTAAATATGAATCCTATAGTTAGGTTTGGAGTAAAGATATTTGGGAGTGAAAATATTAACAAAAATAGGTCTTATTGTATTCCTATTGTATGCAGTTATAGCCGCCAAAATTATCATCCTAAGGTAGAGTTTTTGATAAAAAATAGGGGCTAATATAAGATGTATCTGGAAATTTTAGAATACATCTAAGCTTTAATATGACTATGCGCTTTCCACTAATTGCTGCGACCTTCATGGCAACTAGCCTTAGCCTGGGTGCGTTTTTTAGTATGGCTTCTCCAGCTTCAGCTCAACAGGTTATTACTTGTGAAAGTCAGAACAATCGCACGAACATCTGTTCAATACCTGCAACAGGTAGAGTAAGACTTGTTAGGCAATTATCTAACAATAGTTGTAGAAATAATTGGGGCTATAACAGAAATCGGATTTGGGTAAGGAATGGTTGTCGTGCTGAATTCGCAATTGGTAATCGCAGAAACAACAGAAATACAAGATACGATAGATATGATAGATACGACAGATACGACAGATACGATAGAAATGACGGATACGGCAGATAGGAAAAGAGCTAAAGTTCAAGAAGTTTTAAACATTTGATATTTGACGCTGAACAGCTTGGTTGTGAACAATCATAAACTTGTAAAAGCCTTGTTAATAAATCAGTTTTACGGGCTTATGATATTGAATTCTTACTTGTCTAACATCAGTTTCTTGAGACTCTAAAAATTCAATCTGCTCTACTTTATGTAAGCCTAAATTTTCTAACTCTGCTAATTCAGCGTTAGATAACGACCAAGGCGGGCCGGAGGGTTCCATTTCTGTATCTCGTACGCGAGTAATTATTAAGAGTGTGCCGCTAGGAGCAACAATATCAGCGATAGAATTAATAATAGAAGAACGTAAATTTAAGGGCAAAGCTTGAATATTGCGACATTCAAAGACAAAATCAAAGCCAAGATGCCATTCTGAGGGAATTGCCAATAAATCTGCGATTACATATTTCACAGTCGAATCAGGAAATCGCTGTTGACACCAGGCGATCGCAGTCGGTGAAATATCAAAGGCTGTTACCTCAAATCCCAGTTTGGCTAAGGCTTCCGCATCATCTCCTAAGCCACAGCCTATTACTAATGCTTTTTTTCCTTGAGCAGAAAACGGATGATTTGTTAGCCAATCTTGCAAATAAGGATGAGGTGCTAACTTTGCCCAAGGTACTTGTGCTGCATCACCTTTAGCTTCGGCATATAAAACTTCAAACCATGCCGATGGTGATGATTTTTCTAAAGCTTCTGTCGCTAATTGTTGAACGCGAAGGCGTAATTGTTCGGGTTGTTGTTCTAGCATAGAAATTGATTTTGTAGATACAGTACAAGATAATTAATGACGAAAATTCTCCATCTCATCTAATTTAAGATTTTGCGTCGCCGTCTTTTACGCAGCCAAGTTTTACGTAATTCTTCTGCACCTAATAAAAGTGGCGGACAGATTAACAGAAACAACCATTGCCAAAGTGTCAATGGAGAAGTAGAGAAGATATGCCTTAGAGGGGGAATTTCAATGATGGCGATAATCAACGTCCATTCTGTAGCAATTCCCAGCCAGATGAAAGGATTGGAAAAGATTCCTAATCGTAAAATTGAAGTCCGTTCTGAACGACAAGCAAAAACGTTACCGTCTTGACAAGCAACAATAATTGCTAAAGTCATAGTAGTGGCTTGAGCGTAAATCAAGGCGATCGCAGGATCGGCGGTGCGAGAAAGAATTGCTGGTGCGATCGCTTGCAATGATGCCAAGTTGTAACCGTAGCTTTGCCAAACCATGAAGAAGCCAGCCATCCCTAAAGCTGCTTCAATTAATCCTAAGAAACAGTAGGCGCGTAACAGTAAAGAACGATCCAGTAGTGGTTTAGATTTGGCACGAGGCGGCATTTGCATTGTACCTGCTTCGGCACGTTCAGCACCTAGTGCCAGGGCTGGGATGATATCGGTTCCCAAATCCACGATCAGAATTTGCATAATGATTAACGCTGGCGGGATTTTGAGGGTAACCATTAACAGAAATGGCACCAGTTCAGCAACGTTGGATGCCAAAATATAGGTCATAAACTTGCGAATGTTCTGATAGACTGAGCGCCCCTGCTCAACTGCGGCGACAATGGTGGCAAAGTTGTCGTCTGTCAGTACAATGTCGGCGGCTTCTCTGGCAACATCTGTGCCGTTCAATCCCATCGCAATGCCAATATTCGCCGCACGTAGGGCAGGTGCATCGTTCACACCGTCGCCTGTGACTGCTACTACTTCCCCAATATCTTTATAAGCTTGGACGAGGCGCAGTTTGTGTTCTGGTGACATCCGCGCAAACACTAAACCTTCGCGATATTTAACAATTTGCTGTAGTTGGGCATCGGAGATATGTCCCATGCCTTCACCAGTAACGACGCGTACCTTATCAGCTACCAAACCAATATTGCGGGCGATCGCTTCCGCAGTCAAGCCATAATCGCCAGTTACCATTGTGACTTTGATACCAGCTTGATGACATTTAGCGATCGCATCGGCTACCTCTTCTCGAGGCGGATCGAACATAGCCACCAAACCAATAAAAATCAGGTTTTGCTCTAGATCCTGGGCTTTGAGATCCAGTAACTCTTGGCTACCCCGGCGCGCCGCCAGTCCCAAAACGCGAAATCCTTGCCTTGCTAAATCATCATTAGCTTGGACAACATCATCCCAAGCCTCGTGGGTTAATTCCTGTACGGTGCCATCATGCAGAATTGTATGGCAATGCTTCAAAACTTCTAGAGGTGCACCTTTGGTAAATGCTAAATAGGGCAATTCATCTTGCCATAATGCCGCAGCTTGCCAATTTAGTACCACTGTCATCATCCGGCGGCGGGAATCGAAGGGAATCTCACGCAACCGTGGTAACTGTTGTTGTAAATTTTCTAAATTCAGTCCCGCTTTAGCGGCTACTACTAGCAACGCTGCTTCTGTTGGATCGCCAATTTCTTGCCAACGGCTAGGGGCTGTTAGGTGAATTAGGCGGGCGTTAGAACAAAGGGCAGAACCGATGAGTAAAAGATTTGCTTTCCAGGCGACAGCGGTATCTGATGGTAATCTCACCTTACCAACTGTGGGATCGTAACCTGCACCTGTGACCTCAATCAAAGCCTGGGAACTAGAAGGATGAGACTCTTCGGGTAACCAGAGATAGCGCACTGTCATTTCATTTTTGGTCAGCGTCCCTGTTTTATCGGTGCAAATCACAGTGGTAGCGCTGAGGGTTTCCACAGATGACAGCCGCCTGACTAGGGCATTGCGCCTAGCCATGCGTCGCACACCAATCGCCAGAGATAAGGTGACAGTTGGTAATAATCCTTCTGGCACGAGTGCCACAATAATCCCGATCGCAAAAATAAAGCTTTCTTTGACTTCTATACCCACCAAAAAATACGCCAGCAAGAAAACAATAATTCCCATGCTGACAGCGATCGCAGTGATAATCCGCACGATATAAGCCACCTGGACTTCTAAGGTGCTGGGTTCCCGCTTGACTACTGTTGTTAAATGGGCAACCTGTCCAAATTCCGTCTGGGCACCCGTAGCATAAACCACCGCTACAGCACGTCCGGCGGCGACAGTCGAACCTGCTAACACTAAATTGGCAATTTCCGAGGGATTCACCTTTTCTTGCATTGGCTGCTCCCCTGGACGTAGCAAGGTGTTACCGCCGCGAATCGGTACAGCTTCCCGCAACCTTACCGGATAAGCATTCCGCGCCACGGGTAAAGACTCCCCTGTCATCACTGATACATCCAAATACAAGTTATCCGCAGATACCAACCGTGCATCAGCAGAAACGCGATCGCCTTCTTCTAACTGCATCACATCACCACGCACCAACTCTCGCGCGGGGATTTGCTTCAGTTCCCCATCTCGATACACTTTCACCTGCATCGGCAATACTTTTTTTAAAGCCGATAGCGCTTGTTCTGCTTGGAACTCCTGCCAAAAGCTAAAGATAGCGTTAATCCAGATTACTGCCCAAATTGCCCAGCCGAGTTCAGGTGTCCGCGAAATAAACGCTAAAATACCTGCAACCCAAAGCAGCAAAGCCATGAAATGAGTTAGTTGGTCAGTAAAACGCAGCCATAAAGGACGATGAACTGGTTCTGGTAACTCGTTTGCGCCGAATTGTGCAAATCTTTCTTGAGCTTCATCTGCCGATAAGCCATTGGTAGCGCTCCCTAGTGACTCATAGACCTCTTCAACCGATAATGCCCAGATAGGCTGATGAGATGATGCCATGATCTTGTTCGGTGTTGGGTTATCAAGAAAGGCAGAATTTAAGTGCCAACTGTTAATATAATTTGTAATTAATAATTCGTAATTTGTAATTAATTATCCCATGACTTTATGCTTGGGATAAGTAATTATTGAAAAAGGTTGTACAGATAAAGTAAATTTCACGCCTATGCATGAAAAATCAAACTTTACCTATAGATTATTGCTCACAATCTTACCTTGATGGCATCATCTAATAAACCCAAGTTTTCTGCTTGTTTAAACGCTTGTTCTAAAGACATACCTTGTCTGGTAGCCAGATACATTAATACCATTGCGATCGCCCGCACGGAGCTATCACAATGTATGACTGTTGGTTTGGGTAGTTCAACAATTTTTTGAAATACCTGGACTGTATTTAGAGAATTAATTTCTGTCAGTTTTATTGGCAGATTAGCATAATGTAATCCCAGTAACTGAGCGTAAAGCTGCTCGCTGCTTTGAAAACCCATTTCGTCAGGCGATCGCAAATTTAGTACAGACTTATAGCCCTCATCAGCAAGCTTTTTTAATTCTTCGGAATCAATTTGTCCGGCAATAGTTAATTCGTTATTAATTTTTCTGATTGTGTCCATCCCTCCCTCCTCCCAAGCGGTGAATAATGAATTAAAGAATTGAGATATAAGTCTGGTAAAATACCCTACATTGCCGAATAAAATTCCCACACCAAAACGTTGCTTTCTTAACCCTAAACTTGAGCTTGATCAGGTAGAATACAGGGTGTTTTTTTGTGGTAAATCCCAGCAACATAAAATTTATCCTTTAATCCATTTCACCAAGGAATTAAAAATGTTTTTGTTCAGGAGGATCGCCTTCGTATGGTTGTACTCCTGTAGCTGGATAATTATCGTTACTTGGTGTAAAAGCTCTAGCCGCGCCAGTAGAGATATAGCGAATCACTTGTTGCGGAACTTCAACAATCGCCTGTAAGATTTGCCCAATTTTAGTTGTAGTAGACATAATTTTTCTCCAGAGTACAAAACAGTTATTTAACTCAGAGAATGAAATTGCAAGTATCTATTATTAAAGATAATAATTGTTTAAGATACTTTCATCATTCATCATTCAATAGAAAAATCTTCAGTGAATTCTTTACGGGTTAGAGGTGCTTTCAAAGTAATACCTTCACCACCAAGAGGATAACTTTCATCCAGTAGCTTGCCATCTATAGAAATAAAAACTTGAGCATTAGGTTCTAGACTACTGGCTGTGTACAAAACTTGAGCAACTCGATAAACCATTGAACTAGTACCACCTCCAGAGGCAAATTCACCTGACAGGTTTACATAAATTCCTGTGGGGGTGATTTGCAACCCTAATAACTTCGTATTAGCAGGAATTGTAGTACTCAAGTTATTAGTTTGAGGATTGGTCAGCATATTATTCAGCGCTGCTTTTAAAGCCACTTCTTTAGAAGCCTTATCTTGAACAGTAACCGATTGCGGCACTAAATGAATTTTTGTACCTTCAACTTTTACCCAATAAGTTTGAGGTTGTAATTGTATTGCTGCTGGTTGAACTTTCGGCGCTAATTTTACTGCTGGTTTAGTAACTGTTGTTTGTTTTTTGGGTGGCGAAACTACATTGGGTGGAACCTGTGAAGCCGGAGAATTATCTAATTGGGAAGGATTAGTTGGTGAATTGGCAGGTTTTGTTGTTTGCCAAGCCCACAAACCACTTCCTCCAACTACCATGAGCAGGAGTAGCATAAAACCAATTAGGTATTCATGTTGAACAGAATGATTATGTTGGTTTCTCATAGCTAGCTCCTGCAAACTGATTGATTTAAAGAATTTTTGCAATAGCAATCCTCTAGCTACCCTAGAATCCAAAATTTATATGTTTAGCATTTTGAATTTTGAATTCCTATGTCTGGCGTAACTCAAGGAGTTATACAATCTCGGCTTTACTTTCAAGGTAAGCAAAGAATTTGAGGAACTTGTGAGGATTGGGGATCGGGGGTTAGGGACTGGCGACTGGGGATTGGGGACTGGGGATTAGGGACTGGGGATTAGGGACTGGGGACTAGGGACTGGGGCCTAGGGCAGGGCTGTTTCATTCCCTAAAAGCCTTGAAAAATCAAGGGTTCAGGAGATGAAAAATCAGCAAGGTATTCAATTGGCATTCAATCTTAGGCATCAATATGGTCAATAATTCATGACTTTTGCCCGAATATTTATCGCCAATCATATTGACAAAATACATACCTTATCGAATGAATCAGCCCTGGGGGCCTAGGGGGATGAGAAAGATGAGAGATAAGGGTAAATAAGAAACACCAAACACCCAACCCCAACACCAATTAACAATTATTGACACTTCCCAACATCCATTACCCAATCCCCATTACTCATTCCCCATTACCCAATCCCCATTACCCAATCCCCAATCCCCAATCCCCAGTCCCCATTCCCCATTCCCCCATCCTCACAAGTTCCTCAAATTATTCCCATATAACTTCACTGTCAGGCTAAGAGCAGCTTGACACGGTAGCGGAAGCTATATAGAACTTCTAAACAAAAGGCTCAAATTTATGAATTCAGCATCTGCTGCTCAACCGAAAAACAGCAAAACAGCATCTTCAGCAACACACGCTAGTGGTGATAAACGCTTTAAGATGCTGGATGCAACTATTAAACGCTATCAGTATCAACAAGATGCACTCATTGAGATTCTGCATAAAGCACAGGAACTCTTTGGCTATTTAGAAACAGATGTATTAATTTACGTTGCCCAAAGTTTAAAATTGCCACCTAGCCGAGTGTATGGTGTTGCAACTTTTTATCACTTATTTTCATTAGCACCAAGTGGCGCACATAGTTGTGTGATTTGTACGGGTACGGCTTGTTACGTCAAAGGCGCGCAAGCGATTTTGACAGAGTTAGAAAAATCTGACAACATTCGCGCAGGTGAAACCACACCTGATGGACAAGTTTCATTGTTAACTGCAAGGTGTCTAGGTGCTTGTGGAATTGCACCAGCTGTAGTTTTTGATGGCGCTGTCTTAGGAAATCAAACTGCTGAATCAGTACATGAATGGATACACCACTGCACCGCAGAAAGCACAAAGGAAGGCTAAAACATGGATCTAGCTGAATTAGTTGAAATTGGCCAAAAAGAACGTGCTTCTGAGAAACCAGTGCAAGTTCGCTGTTGTATGGCGGCGGGTTGTCTGTCTGCTAATTCCGAAGCTGTCAAGAAAAGTTTGGATGCAGCTGTCTCAGCTGCAGGTTTAGAAGCACAAGTGCAAGTAACTGGCGTTGGTTGTATGCGCTTGTGCTGTCAAGGGCCATTAGTTGAAGTCAAGGGAGAAATTAAACAATCTTCAGTAGATAAACCAGTTGCCGAAGAAACCCTCGGTACGCTTTACGAAAAAGTAGCACCAGCAGATGCACCTTCGATTATTGGCACTCTAACTGGTGGCGAAACCACAGTGCAAAAAGGTGATTTAGCGCAGCCATTTTTTACCTATCAAATGCCAATTGTTTTAGAAAACAGTGGCAAAGTCGATCCCGAACGCATTCAATCTTATATTGCAGCTAAGGGTTATCAAGCGCTTTATCACGTACTGCGGGAAAAAACTCCAGCAGATGTCATCGATACCATTACTCGCAGTGGTTTGCGGGGTAGAGGTGGTGCTGGTTATCCCACAGGGGTGAAATGGGCAACAGTCGCTAAAGCTAAAGGCGATCGCAAATTTGTAATTTGCAACGCCGATGAAGGAGATCCTGGTGCATTCATGGATCGCAGCATTTTAGAAAGCGATCCCCATCGTGTTTTAGAAGGAATGGCGATCGCAGCTTATGCTGTCGGTGCAGAGCAAGGATACATCTACGTGCGCGCTGAATATCCTACCGCCATTAACCGCTTACAAATTGCCATTCGCCAAGCGCAACGTTTGGGTATTTTAGGCACTCAAATTTTTGACTCCCGCTTTGATTTTAAAGTTGATATCCGTATTGGTGCAGGTGCTTATGTTTGCGGTGAAGAAACCGCATTAATGGCATCTATTGAAGGTAAACGCGGTATGCCAGAACCCCGTCCTCCCTATCCAGCTGAGTCTGGGTTGTGGGGATATCCAACTTTAATTAACAACGTCGAAACCTACGCCAATATTTCACCAATTATTCGCAAAGGTGCTGAGTGGTTCGCCAGCATCGGTACAGAAAAGAGCAAAGGCACAAAAGTTTTCGCCCTTGCTGGTCAAATTACTAACACTGGTTTAATCGAAGTACCGATGGGAACGCCATTGGAACTGATTGTAGAAACAATGGGCGGTGGCGTACCCAATGGCGGTATAGTCAAAGCCGTACAAACAGGCGGCCCTTCCGGCGGATGTATCCCCGCATCAGCTTTTAATAGTCCAGTAGATTATGAATCACTTGCCCAACTAGGTTCAATGATGGGTTCTGGTGGCATGATCGTCATGGATAAAACCACTAACATGGTTGATGTTGCCCGTTTCTTCATGGAATTCTGTATGGATGAATCCTGCGGTAAATGCATTCCTTGTCGAGTAGGAACTGTGCAATTGCACCATTTATTAACCAAGATTAGTGAAGGCAAAGCCTCCATGACTGACTTAGCTTTGCTAGAAGAACTTTGTGAAACTGTGAAATTTACCAGCCTATGTGGTTTGGGACAATCAGCACCCAATCCAGTATTTAGTACATTACGTTATTTCAAAGAAGAGTATTTAGCATTAATTAAACAAGGCGCAAAAGTTTAATTGTAGAGACGCGATTCATCGCGTCTTTTGGAGAGATTCGATTAACCGCGTCTTTACAAGAGTCAAGAGTCAAAAGTCAAAAAATGACCATCATTCTTGGCTCATAAAACATGACAGCAGACAACAAATCTGAGATGAGTAGGGCACGGCATCCACAATCTTTGGTATATCAAATATCTTATTGGTGCCCAGTGGTGTCAACTTAACGTGAAACCCTCATCATGACTTGATTTTGCTTCAAATCGCCTACCATCAAGATCCGCGTTACCCCTCCCCAGTTTTGTCTAAAGCCAAAACTTCCCCTCCCCTTGGCAAGGGGAGGGGTTAGGGGGAGGGGTAAAAGGCTTGTGGGATAAGCGTTTGAACTTAAGTTGACACGTATGATTGGTGCCGTGCCCCTACAAAGAATTTATCTGTCTATCTTAATTTCCATATTTACCAATTACCAATTACCAATTACCAATTACCAATTACCAATTACCCATTGGTATTACTTTAGAGGTAAACAATATGATTTTCCTCAAAAGCATTATTGTTTGGCTGGTGTTTATTCTTGGTGAAAGCGTAAATGGCACTGTTCGTACTTTCTGGCTAGTACCAGCATTAGGTGATTTTTGGGCACATCAAATATCATTTTTCACCGGGTCGATTTTAGTAGTAGCGATCGCAACTATTTTTGTGAAATGGCTTCATGCAACCCGCACCTCTCAATTGCTCAACATTGGGATACTGTGGATGCTGCTAACTCTGAGCTTTGAGATTTGCTTAGGACGCTTTGTTTTAGGCTATTCTTGGCAGCAAATCGCCGCTGACTACAACTTGTTAAATGGTGGATTAATGCCCATTGGTTTAGTTCTCTTAATATTAGCCCCATTAATCGCTGCAAAAATTCGCGGTGTTGCACTCAAAAAAAATCAAACGGCTTAGGGTGGAATGTCACTTACTTAAAAATGGGCATAGGGCATTGGATAATTATATTCTCCCCCTGCTCCCTGCTCCCTGCTCCCTGCCCCCCTGCCTCCTCATCTGTACCCTGGGTAAGACGTAATCACACTATTGCCTCTCTAGCATTGTAAATGTTGCTACCAATGTTGAGTAGTAACCGAAACGCAAGCATAGAGCAGTTATAAAGGAATTTCCCAGGATATGAATAGTTCGTTAACCCGACCCTTTGCTGTCGTCACTGGTGCTTCCAATGGCATCGGTTATGAACTCGCCAAACAGTTTGCCCAAAACGGTTTTGACCTTCTAGTAACAGCCACTGGAGCGAGCATTAACGAAGCTGCTAAAGCTTTTGAGAGTTTGGGCGCGAAAGTTAAAACAGTAGAGTGCGATTTGGCAACTTATGATGGTGTAGAGACACTCTACAATCAAATTAAAGAAACTAATCGTGCAGTAGATGCGATCGCAATTAATGCGGGTGTTGGTGTTGGTGGTGACTTTGCCCGCGAAACTAACCTTCAGGATGAGCTGAATTTAATTAACCTCAATGTTGTCTCAACTGTCCATCTCGCCAAACGAGTTCTGAAAGATATGGTGGAGCATGGTAAAGGTCGAATTCTCTTCACTTCATCCATTGCTGCCATCATGCCCGGGCCGTTTGAGGCAGTTTACGCAGCTTCTAAAGCATTTATACAATCTTTCGCCGAAGGAATACGTAACGAATTAAAGAACACGGGTGTGAGCGTCACTGCCCTTATGCCAGGCCCAACTGATACCAACTTTTTCCATCGTGCGGAGATGGATGACACAAAAGTAGGTGCAGGAGAAAAGGACAATCCGGCAGTTGTCGCCAAGCAAGGTTTTGAGGCGCTGATGTCAGGGAAAGATCATATTATTGCAGGTTCCCTGAAAACCAAACTTCAGGGCGCTGTGAGTCAAGTCTTACCTGATACGGTAAATGCTGAACAGCACCGTCAGCTGAGTGAGCCAGGTTCAGCCAATAAATAATTACTCATAGGTTTGTTGACTGTTAACTGTCAGCAGTCAACAATTAAAAATTGGCTGATACCAATTTGAAAAAAGAATGCGACAGATTGTAGGGCTACGGCATTGCTCAGTGGTGTCAAGCTAAAAGCTATATAGGGCGGGCGTTGTACAAATACCTCGTGCCCTCATCCCCTAACCCCTTCTCCCTCAGGGAGAAGGGGAATTGAATCTCTTGCTCCCCTCTCCTGGTGGGAGAGGGGCTGGGGGTGAGGGCGAAACCTTGCAACTAAGCGGGTTTCACGTTAAGTTGACACCTATGGGGCAATTGCTGTGCCCTCTAGAATATATTGATGTTTCGCTAACATTATTTGATTTAGTATTAGTTTCACACCGCCCTACTTAAGAGAATAATTGGATGCTTACTGTCCACCACTTAAATAACTCGCGTTCTCAGCGTATACTCTGGTTGCTGGAGGAACTCGGCATAGAGTACGAAATTAAACGCTACGAACGCGACCCGAAAACTATGCTGGCTCCAGCATCGCTACGCCAGGTACATCCACTCGGTAAGTCGCCAGTGATTACCGACGGTGCGCTTACCCTAGCGGAATCCGGTGCCATCATTGAGTATTTGGTAGAACGTTATGGTAACGGCAGATTGATTCCTCCGGCGGATACACCAGAACGACTACGCTATACCTACTGGCTGCATTATGCAGAAGGTTCAGCGATGCCATTGCTGGTGTTTCAGCTGATTTTTGATCGCATCGAGCATGAGCCAATGCCCTTTTTTGCCAGGCCCATAGCCAGAGCGATCGCAGGACGTGTCAAAACTTCTTTTCTAGGGCCGCAGATAGCGCAGCACCTAGATTACCTAGAAGCGGAACTGCAAAAAAGCACGTGGTTTGCTGGCCATGAATTCACCGCCGCAGATATCCAAGTCAGCTTTCCCCTAGAAGCGGCTAATGCACTAGGACGGCTAAATGCCAGCCACCCTCATCTTATGGAATTTCTAGATCGGATTCACGCACGACCAGCTTATCAGCGCGCCCTGGAACGTGGCGGTACTTACGACCTGCTGTCAGCATAATTTTTTGGATGAGTTTTGATTTGGTTAAATTTGCTCAACCAAAATTTTCAATCATCTAACAAACTCATCAATGCATGAATTTCAGGGTCTCGTGATTCTGATAACTTTTGTTGTAATTTTAATATTTGCTTTTCTAATGCTTGAGCCGTGTAGACCATATTAGATTCTTGTGCAATTTTTAATTGACTTTCTTTAATCCTGATTTGTCTCAGCAATTCATCTACATGATGAATGGAATCATAATCTAGAGAAATCATACCCTGATACCTATGAACCATCTCAGCAGTAAAGTTAACTGGTCGTTTTATATGTCGCTTCGATTTATTAAATCTAAATAAAAATTGTACAGGGTATTGTTTCAATTTTTTATTGACCTGAATTATCTTAAATTTTATCAATACAGCCTTTTTTAGGTAAACAAAGCCCATCAGTAGCGAACAATTTTCTCTACGAACAAAGCTGATCTGTATGCCATTTGAAGTACTGATATCAGTACAATACCATCTGTCTGGAGAACGAAGCACGTCTTTAAGAATGTAACTATCGTATTTAGTGAAGTTGCCTAAAACCCTACCTGCTCATTGATAAAACGAATCAGCAGGAGCAAGGTCAGATTTTTTACAAACTTAATTACGAGGTACAAAATGGATGTATCACAGCTTCAAGAACATTTACCAGTCTATGCAGAAGGCCCTGGCGGTTTATCAGGAGCATCTGACACCCGAAAATAGCGGGAAGCTTTTCCGCCTCGTCTCTTCAGAGCGAGGCGGAAAAGCGACCCGTGCGACTTTAGTCGCCTAGTAATGATGTGGGTCTTCAATATACTTCTGGATGGTTTCAGCACTAACATTACCTGCCGTGCTGAAAAAGTAACTTTTACTCCATAAGCTAGGTAGTTTCAGTAGTTCAGGAAACTCTTTGCGTAGATAATTTGAAGACCTTCCTTTAAAAGCTTTAACAACTAAATGAATTGGATCTGTTGGGTTAATCTCAACAAACAAGTGGATATGGTCTGGAGCAATTTCTAAAGCTCGGATGTTCCATTTTTTCTCCGCAGCTAATTCTTGCCATATTTGATAAAGGCGATTTCTGATTTCACCTTTCAAGACTGGTTTACGACGCTTCGGGATGAAAACGAAATGAACAATAGCCAAACCTACAGAGTGATTATAGTGCTGATACTCAAAAGTCTGTTTACGCATGAAGTCTCGCCATTTTTCAATCATCATGTTTAATCTCATTATCTTGTGATATACTGTCGTTTAGTATAAAGATATCGACAAAATTATGTATGGATGTCAACAGACGCTAATTCATGCTCCGCCTGATGTTCAGGCTATTATTGAATACCTATGCACAGAATCAAACAAAGTTTGGAACTGCTCTGTTTACTACGCTAGACAAATCTATTTTAAAACTAGCAGAGTAATTAAACGGGCTGAAATATGTGCTGAAATGGTTCGCTCTAAGAATAAACATTTTGGAGCGATGTATGTATCTTCAGCACAGCAAACTTGTAATAACGTCGCAGAAGCTTTTAAGTCATTCCAAGAATTAACAAAACTTTGGAAACGCGGAGAACTTCAAGACAAACCATCGTTACCAAAATATCGAAAAACTGGATTATTCACGGTCACTTACCCTAAGCGTTGGTTAAAACTAACAGACGATGGAATTAGAATACCGTTAGGGAATCAAGTAAAAACTTGGTTTGGCATTGATGCAATTTATTTACCAATGCCATCAAATTTAAAGTGGGAAGATATCAAAGAACTCAGGATATTACCCAGAAATAGATGTTTTTATGCCGAATTTGTTTATCCCGTTGAAAAAGAGGAAAAGGGGCTCTTAGCAGGGAGCAAGGGGGATAGTTCAGATGGGGATTCGACCCCACCTGAACGAGAGCAACTTGATAGAAGTGGGGGAATCAGACCCATGTTCCGCTCCGCTCCACGGCAGGAGTCAGGGGTCATTTCCCCCTGCTCCTTTTCCCCCTGCCCCCTGCCTCTTGTTGAGGATATCAAATCTCAACTGTCTGCAAATAAGGTATTAGGGATTGATCATGGCATTGACAACTGGTTGACTTGCGTTAGTAATATTGGCACAAGCTTCATTGTTGATGGGAAGCACCTTAAGTCTCTCAACCAATGGTATAACAAGCGAGTTGCCAGTCTAAAAGAGAATAAAGAGCAAGGTTTCTGGTCTAAGCAACTAGCTGCAATCACAGAAAAACGTAACCGCCAAATGAGAGATGCTGTAAACAAAGCAGCAAGATTAGTGATTAGTCACTGCCTAGAAAATAGCATTGGTCGAATTGTCTTTGGTTGGAATCAAGGACAAAAAGACAATGCAAATATGGGACGTAAAGCTAATCAGAAATTTGTTCAAATTCCTACAGCCAAGCTCAAAGAACGTATTATTCAACTTTGCCAACAATATGGCATTGATTTTGTTGAAACCGAAGAAGCTAATACTTCTGCTGCCTCATTTGTTGATGGCGATAGTCTCCCAAAATATGGTGAAAAACCCGAAGGGTGGAAGTCATCAGGTAAGCGAGTAAAACGCGGATTATTCCGTACTGCAAACAATTGGTATATCAATGCAGATACCAATGGAGCAGCGAATATTGTTTCTAAAGTAGCGGCAACATTGGGGATTAACCTCAGTGGAGTCAGTAGAGGCGCGTTGACTACGCCATTACGAGTTCATTTGTGGACTCTTAAGAATCCCCCGACTTTTTGTTTAAATAAGCGAAGCGAAATTTAAACAGTCGGGGGAGTGTCAAACATATTGGCAATGTCGATTCTGTGGAAGGAAATAAATATGTCAAGCTAACCAAGAATAATGCTCCTGATGGACAACATCACTGGTTCCCCATTGATTGGGTGAGAGCAATAGATGAACGCGCTGTTTACCTCAAAAAAACAGTAGACGAAGTAGCCGCAGAATTGCTCAATGAACAGCCGACTGGTGCTTGAGTTCGATGTGATTGCTGAAAAAATTCCAGTTCACGTAGGATGCGTTAGCGATAGCGTAACGCATCCGTGCCAAAGGTTTTCGTGCTGAGATTTTTTCAGCAATCAAATTGGATTCTTAATAGATAATTAATTGTTGTAGCTAATTTCACTACAATTGACTGTATAAAGATAGAATTTTGCTGAATTAGATAAATTTGTGATGTTTTTCAAAGCGTATGGATTTATGCGTTAGTTTGCTGGTGCTTTCATTTCATTAGATTTTTCGCTTCATCAATCATACTGCCCTAATCATTTAATTAATTTATGAGCGCAGCTATAGGTTCGCGGAGATAAATTTAATCAAATCTTGAATATTTAGCATTTTCTAGCATTTTGAGCATTAAAAAACTCTGTCTGGGTGTTTTATTGTCTATTACTGCTTTACAATCCCGGACGGCTAATATTAGTCAGAATTTAAGTTAGATTATCTCTATGAATTGACTATTAAAATAATTGATATAGGGTGATTATTTTGAGATTTTGCTGTAAAAATTTATTTTAAACTTTTGTCTCATTTGTGCCATAATGTCACGAGTAAAAAGGTAGTAATAAACTGAATGCCCCTAAGCAATATAGGGGTAAATTAGTCATTTGCTAATAACCAAGCTCTACATTTAGTAATTTCAAACTAATGTAGAACTTGGTTGGTAGTTAGCGGAGAATTCTAAGTATTTATACAGCTTTGACTCTGGGAAGATTCAGCTAGAGACAAGTTTTTCAAAAATAATTTCTATAGCGAATTTAAGAATATATGGAAACTAATTTGTTGGAGATGGCTAATAACGCGGTGGATTTAAAATCTCATGCCGATAAAAAAACAACTTTAGAGTTAATCGATACGGCTTATCCACGTCCACAATTGCGACGAATTTCTACCAAAAATTCTGCGCGATCGCCTTGGCAAAGTCTCAACGGTGTTTGGAAGTTTGCATTTGATGACCAAGGCAAATGCACTCGCCCCAGTGACCTGAGCCATTGGACACATGATATCCAAGTACCTTATGCTCCCGAATCTATCAAAAGTGGTATTGCTGACACTGGATTTCATCCCAATTGTTGGTATGAAAAGGAATTTGCTACACCCCCAGGTGAGGGTAGGTTATTGCTGCACTTTGGGGCTGTAGATTATCTGGCCCGTGTTTGGGTCAACGATCAATATATTGGCGAGCATGAAGGCGGACACACCAATTTCACGATGGATATTACTGCTGCTTTAAATAATAGGGGTACAACCAAGGTGACTGTTTGGGCGCAGGACGATCCACAAGACCTCGCCAAGCCCCGTGGTAAGCAGGATTGGCAGCTAGAACCCCACAGTATTTGGTATCCGCGTACCAGTGGAATTTGGCAGACAGTGTGGATAGAACCTGTAGCAGCGACTTATATAGATCATATTCGTTGGACTCCCGACTTTGAACGCTGGGAAATTGGTTGTTATGCTGCCCTTGCAGGTAATGCGCCAGCTTCAGGTATTCAAATGAAGATGAAGTTAACTGTGGGCGATCGCGTGCTGGCGAATGATATTTATGAAGTATTTAATGGCGAGGTGAACCGCCGAATTTCTCTTTCTGACCCTGGTATTGATGATTACCGTAATGAATTGTTGTGGAGTCCAGAGAAACCGACAATTATCAATGCTGAGATTGAGTTATGGGATAACGGGCAACTAGTAGATAAAGTAATATCTTACACAGCAATGCGGACTGTCAGCATCCAGCGCGATCGCTTTATGCTTAACGGTCGTCCTTACTATTTGCGTTTGGTGCTTGACCAAGGTTACTGGGCTGAAAGCCTAATGACTGCACCCAATGATTTGGCATTGCGGCGAGATGTAGAACTCGCAAAAGCGATGGGTTTCAATGGAGTCCGCAAACACCAAAAAATTGAAGACCCCCGCTTTTTATATTGGGCAGATGTGTTGGGGTTGTTAGTATGGGAGGAGATGCCTAGCGCTTATCGCTTCTCCCCCAAAGCAGTGGCACGCATGACCCATGAGTGGATGGAAGTCATTAAGCGGGATGTTAATCACCCCTGTATTGTTGCTTGGGTACCTTTTAATGAGTCTTGGGGAGTGCCAAATTTAGTTGAGACACAGGCTCACCGGAACTATGTTTTGGCGATGTATCACTTAACCAAGACACTCGATCCGACTCGTCCTGTGATTGGTAATGATGGCTGGGAAAGTACAGATACCGACATTCTCGCCATCCATGACTACGATACCAATCCCCAGCATTTGACTCAACGTTATGGCCCAGAAGTAAAGCTATCAGATTTATTCAATCGTCAGCGTCCCGGCGGACGTATTCTCACACTGGATAATTATCCCCACCAAGGACAGCCAGTCATGCTGACCGAGTTTGGCGGAATTGCTTATGCGCCAGAAGATCAACCTGATGCTAACAAAGCCTGGGGATACGAGCGTTGCTGGAATCTCTCGGAATTAGAAATTAAATACACTGCTTTGCTGGAAAGTGTGAATAACATCGAGATGTTTAGCGGTTTCTGCTATACACAATTAACCGATACCTTCCAAGAAGCTAACGGGTTGTTATACGCCGATCGCACACCGAAAATTCCACTGGAGACGATACGCGCTGCTACCCTTTCTGGAGGATTATGTACTCCCACAAGTTGTTAAAGCCAGATGGCCGCCAACTAACTTTATATAGTCGATACCCCATTTCTCAAGATATTACAGCTACTAGTCCCAGTAATGAGCCAGTGCAAGCCAATCCCCACCTGCGCTGGCACCCCTTACGGGGAGAATGGGTAGCTTACGCTAGTCACCGTCAAGGGCGGACTTTTATGCCGCCCCCAGAATATAACCCCCTCGCACCCACCAGCAATCGGGAGTTTCCCACAGAACTACCACAGGGGAAATATGACATTGCTGTGTTTGATAATCGCTTTCCCTCAATGGCAGTGACAGCAAATAATCCGCCAGCTAGCATTGTGGAAACTTTACCTGCGAATGGGGCGTGCGAGGTAGTGGTATTCACTCAAAACCCTAATACTTCCCTCAGTGCTTTGGCATTGTCCCATCTAGAGTTATTGTTGCAAGTTTGGGGCGATCGCACTCGTGAAATTGGCGCAAATCCGCAAATACAGTATGTCCTACCCTTTGAAAATAAAGGTGTGGAGGTAGGGGTAACATTACACCATCCCCACGGACAAATTTATGCCTATCCTTTTGTCCCGCCAGTTCCCGCCAAAATGTTGGAGATGCAGCAGCAATTTTATCAAGAACATCAACGGGGTTTACTAGCGGATTTAATTGAAAAAGAGATAGCCGACAACCAGCGCATTATTTATCAAGATGAAGAAGCGATCGCTTTTATCCCCGTATGCGCCCGTTACCCCTACGAAGTTTGGCTTGCACCTAAACAACCAGTACCCACCTTTCATGATTTGACGGCAAAGCAACGTCAGGGACTAGCTAGGGCATTAAAAACCGTCACTCTCAAATATGATGGTTTGTGGAATCGCCCATTTCCTTACCTCATGGCTTGGTTCCAAGCACCCACCGATGGCAAAGCTCATCCTGAAGCACATTTACACGCCCAGTTTTATCCGCCCTATCGCACCAGTGACAGGCTAAAGTATTTAGCTGGAACTGAACTTGCAGCGGGTATGTTTGCTAATGATGCTTTACCAGAAGATAAGGCTAAAGATTTACAGGCGGTGGCTGTAAATATCGAAATGCCGGTTTCCGCATAATGCCATTTTGAAAACAGAACGCGACAGATGGGTAGGGGCACGGCACCAGTAAGATATTTGATATGCCAAAAGATTGCGGATGCCGTGCCCTTACAAAGAATTTATCTGTCGCCGACATTATTTGAATTGGTATAAGTTAAAACAAGCGCATCTTGCCATTGGTGTCAACTTAACGTGAAACCTGCTTGGTTGCAAGGTTTCGCCCTCACCCCCAGCCCCTCTCCCACAGGGAGAGGGGAGCAAGAGATTTAGTTCCCCTTCTCCCGGGGGAGAAGGGGTTAGGGGATGAGGGCGCGATTTGTACAACGCCCGCCCTATATAGCTTTTAGCTGAAGTTGACACCAATGGCATCTTGCCTGCCCAATATATGCAAGTTATACCAATTCAAAATTCAAAATTCAAAATTCAAAATTAAGAATCCAGATAGGACAAGGTTTATAGCTGTGTATCTATCGCATTCTCTTTTTAATTTGGTATTAAATATGGAACAGCTTATCAATTAATTTTCTTCACTGAACTTTATTTAGTTATATGGCGGTGCGTTACGGCTGATTTGCATTGTCTTTCTAGCCTCAAAACCTTTCACAGCCATCACACACGCTACAATTTTTGGGCTTTGCTTTGACGTTTTCGTGTTTCGCGTATCCAGAATCAGCTTCAGAGTTCCCGGAATCAACTTCAGGGTTAACGTTTCCGTATTTCGCGTACCCGGAATCAACTTCAGGGTTCCCAGAATCAACTTCAGGGTTAACGTTTCCGTGTTTCGCGTACCCGGAATCAACTTCAGGGTTAACGTTTCCGTATTTCGCGTACCCGGAATCAACTTCAGGGTTAACGTTTCCGTATTTCGCGTACCCGGAATCAACTTCAGGGTTGACGTTTCCGTATTTCGCGTACCCTGTAGCAACTTTTCACCACCACTTTACGATGGCTATCAATTCCCTCAGTCTTAGGGTTGAGGTTTTTGTGGTAACAATTCGCTTAAATCCGAGGTAATACCACTTGTAAATTAAGAATACGGCAGATACACAGATCCCAATCCCAATACTTGTCGGTGAAGGGGAAAAAGGGAAATGGGAAAAGGTAAAGGGGAAAAGGGACAAGAAAAAACCTTTAACCTTTACCCTTTAACCTTTACCCCAAACCAAATTAAGAGTTTAAAATCCGTATGCATTATGTACGGGCGTTGATGTTTGCACTTTTGGAATGCAAGTAGGGATGAATTCCGTGAATCAAGAAATTTCCCTGAAGTTAGAATTAATCCGCCAAACCCTTAATGAAACTGAAGCGTCAGGATTGCGTTTACGTGGAACTGATTGGTTTGCTTGGGCGACGGCTGGCGGTTCTAACACTGTGCTGCTGACTGCGGAAACAGGGGTTGCAGAAGTTTTGGTAACAGCACAAGATGCATGGGTACTGACGGATGAAATAGAAGCCCAGCGTTTGCAGGATGAAGAGTTACCAATTGATTTCAAGCTGCACATTAACCCTTGGGCTGATAGTAACGCCCGTGAAGCTTTTGTCCGCAATGCTACCAATGGGGGTATAGTTTTAAGCGATCGCCCTCTCTCCCATATCGAAAAACAATTACCCGCTTCTCTACTGAATCATAAACGCGTACTGTTACCCACAGAAATTGAACGTTATCGCCAAGTAGGGCGCAAAGCCAGCGAAGCAATGACAGAAGTACTAAAAGTTGCTCAACCTACTTGGACAGAATATCAATTAGCGGGTGCAGGTGCAGAAGCTTTGTGGGCTAGGGGTTTACATCCAGCGCTGACACTAGTTGCAGGAGAAAGACGTTTACCTTTATATCGCCATGCGACGGCGACAAAAGAAGAAATTGGCAAAGAAGCGATGATGGTTTTTTGTGCGCGTGGCTATGGATTATATGCCAATCTCACACGATTTGTCTGTTTTGGTAAACTTCCCGAAGCACAAGCCAAATTGCATGAGAGTATCCGCGAAATTGAAGCCTCAGTATTGAACTTATGCAAGCCAGGAAAACCTCTGAATACAGTTTATGAAACTTTAGCACAAACCTATCAACAGCACGGATTTCCTAATGCAATTCGCGAACATCATCAAGGTGGAACAACAGGATATTTAGCAAGAGAAATAGTAGCTAATCCTCATACTAGCGATACTTTGGCACAAAATATGGCTGTGGCTTGGAACCCCAGTTTACCAGGGGCAAAAATTGAAGATACTTTTGTAATTCTTGCAGATGATAAATTGGAAAATTTAACTTTTGATCCAAATTTTCCTCATGTAGAAGTAGAAGGAAGATTGCGCCCAATAGTTTTGGAGAATTCGTAATTCGTGAATAGGAATTATTTTTAAGCTTCCAAATTCTTAAGTAGGGGAGCCACTGCGTTCATTGGTGTCAACTTAACGTGAAACCCTCTTTGTGCAAAGGTTTCGCCCTCACCCCCAGCCCCTCTCCCACCAGGAGAAGGGAGCAAGAGATTTAGTTCCCCTTCTCCCTGAGGGAGAAGGGGTTAGGGGATGAGGGCGCGAGGTATTTGTACAACGCCTGCCCTATGCTTTTAGCTTAAGTTGACACCAATGGGCAGTGCCCTGCCCCTACAATCTGTCGCATTCTTTTTTCTAATTTGTATAAATACTATTTCTAGCTACATAATATTTATCTATTAAGCAATTTTATAAAAAAATCAACAATCAAACATATTTAATTACATAATTTCATCGCCAATGTAATATTCACCCTTTATAGATCAATACAGTTCAGTAAAAAAATAAATTGACAACAAAACAATTATTTTGGAGGGGGTTTGGGGGACGCAACCGTCCGAAGTTTTGTGGAAGGAAACCTTCCCCACAAACTTCACCCAATCGGGGGTTTGGGGGAGAATCCCCCAATTGAGCTAGCTGTTTCCATAACTGACAAATCAATCACTAATGATCTATAGATAATCAAACTCAGCATGAGTATTCAATATGCGAGATAATCTTTAAAAGATACCAGGGTGAATTTCATTGCTACCACAATCAGAACTCACAGAAAATTCGTCAATGCAAGCCATCCAACGTGTTTTGGTTAGCTTAAGAAATTATCGATGGATTTCCTTAGGAGCTTTATTAAGTCTCTTACTTTTGACAGTTGCGAATGCAATTACCCCCCAATTATTTCGCTGGGGAATTGATGGAGGTATTGTCCAGCAAAATTTACAAATAGTGCTTTATAGTGCTGCATGGATGGTAGTTGCGGCGATCGCTCGGGGTTTGTTTAATTTTGGACAAAGCTATTGGGCGGAAGCGGCTTCTCAAGGTGTAGCCTATGATTTACGCAATAAGATTTTCAGCAAAATTCAAAATCTCAGTTTTAGCTATCACGACAAGGCGCAAACTTCGCAACTATTAACTCGCGTTACCAGCGATATTGAACAAATCCGCACATTTGTTGGTACTAGCTTAATTCAGGTGATTGGTGCAGTGGTGACATTAGTGACTATTGCGGTAGTTCTGCTGATCATGAATTGGCGATTGGCATTAATTACTCTAACAGTTGTGCCAATCTCAGGATGGTTAATGGCAAGATTTATTAGCCGCAATGACCGATTATTTGGTCAGATACAGCAACAACTGGGTGATCTAAATGCGGTATTACAAGAAAATCTGGTAGGGATTAGGGTAGTTAAAGCCTTCGTGCGCGAGTCGGCGGAAAGGTCACGTTATACAGGACTAAATAATGGCCTGGTCACGGCTAACATGAGGACTATCGATGCTATTCACAATACCTTCCCGTTTATCTTTTTGCTGAGTAATTTAGTGACTCTGGCTGTTTTTGGCTATGGGGGGGCGCAGGTAATTGGTCAGAGGTTCTCGATTGGGGAACTGGTAGCTTTTAACTCTTATTTAGTTTTGGTACTGCAACCAATTTTATTGATTGGGTTTGCTGCACCTGCGATCGCACAAGCTGCGGCTTCAGCCCAGCGAGTTTATGAAGTGGTAGACGCAGCCGTGGAAATTCGCGATCGCACCGATGCAATTGAGTTTAAAACTTGTGGTGGTAGAATCACCTTTGAAAATGTCTCTTTTCGTTATCCTGGTGCTACAACCGAAGCGCTGAAGGATGTTTCTTTTGAAACTAAGCCGAAAGAACTAATCGCTGTTCTAGGAATGACAGGTTCCGGTAAAAGCACCGTGATGAACTTGATTCCCCGGTTTTATGATGTCACTAACGGCTCAATTCGCATTGATGGGCGGGATGTGCGGGATTTTACCCTCAAAAGCCTGAGGGCGCATATTGGCATCGTCTTTCAAGAAACCACCCTATTTTCTGGCACTCTCCGCGAGAATATCGCTTACGCCAAACCCAACGCCCCACTAGCAGAAGTCATTGAAGCCGCAAAAACTGCCCAAATTCATGATTTTATCGACGGTTTACCCGATGGCTACGAGACGATTGTCGGGGAGAGGGGTATCGGTTTATCTGGGGGACAAAAACAGCGGATTGCGATCGCTCGTACCCTACTCACCGATTACAGTATTCTGATTTTGGATGACAGTACCTCGGCTGTAGATGCCAAAACTGCGGCGCAAATCCAAGCTGAACTCGACAACTTAATGCGTCGCAAAGCCTGCGTTACCTTTGTTGTGGCTCAACGTATTAGTACGGTGAAGAATGCCGATCGCATTTTGTTAATTGATAAAGGAAGGTTGGTAGCCCAAGGAAGCCACGAACAATTGATGCAAACCAGCCCGCTTTACGGTGCAATTTTGGAATCTCAAGTCAAGGCAAAGGAGAACAAATGAGAGGTATTGGCCCGGTTGTTGCGCCCGAACAACAAGCAAGTAATCAACTCTCAACCTTGCGGCGCTTCTTACAATACTTGCGACCTTACCGCAAAGAAATCCCCATTGCCTTGACGTTAGTTCTCATGGGTGCATCAACCCAGGCGATCGGGCCATTTCTACTTGGGTGGTCGGTAGATCATCTAATTGCACGCGGTAATTTACAGGGATTGCTGCTGCTATTAGCCTTACTAGGGGTAATTTATGCCCTTGGTGTCTGGGCAATTCGCGGTCAAATTATGCGAGTTGGCTGGATTATGCAGCGCTTGCTGGCGCAGCTGCGACAAGATATTTTCATCAAAATTCAGAGTTTACCACTGAGCTTTTTTGACCGCAGTGAAGCTGGCGATTTAATGAGCCGTCTGCTCAATGATGTCAACACTGTCAATCAGGCATTTGGGCAAACGATCGCCCAAATGCTAGGCAACATTTTCAGTTTGGTGGGCATTGTGATTGCCATGCTGACAATCAATCTGCAACTTGGCTTGTTAAGCAACCTAGTTGTACCACTGATGATTTTAACCACCAGCTTGTTTGCACGTTGGGCAAGAGCGAGATTTCGTGTCACTAGGCAAACCATTGGCGAACTTTCCGCCAAATTGGAAGAAGATATCGGCAGTGTACGGGAAGCACAAGCATTTAATCGCGTACATATCAATATTGCCGAGTTTGATATTCTCAACGCTGCTAATCGGGATGCCAATGTTGAAGCTGTAGCTATTACTGCGGCATTTTTACCATCAATTGATTTTCTCAATACTTTAGCAACCGCAGGTGTTCTCGCTTATGGCGGCTATCTAGCTGTTACTGGTGGCGCAACAGTGGGTGTGGTGACTTCCTTTTTACTGTATGTGCAGCAGTTTTTCCGTCCTATTCAAATTCTTAGCCAGTTTTACACTCAAGCTCAGTCTGCTTTTGCGGGATTAGAGCGAATTTTCCTACTTTTAGATGAACCATCGCAACTTAATGATGCACCCGATGCTACAGAAATGCCACCGATTCAAGGAGAGGTGACTTTCGAGGATGTCAAATTTGGCTATAATTCAGAGCAATTAGTACTTAAAGGTGTAAATTTACACGCCTATCCTGGGCAGATGATCGCCTTAGTCGGCCCTACTGGCTCTGGCAAAACTACCATTATTAACCTGATATTGCGCTTTTATGATGTCTCTGATGGTGCAGTCAAAATAGATGAAATTGACGTGCGGACTGTGACACAAGCTAGTCTGCGTCGTCAAATTGGCATTGTCCTGCAAGATAATATTTTATTTAGCGGTACTGTAGCGGAAAATATTGCCTTTGGTGTTCCTAACGCTACCCAAGCAGATATCGAAGCTGCGGCACAACTGGCGAATGTGCATGAGTTTATTACCTCATTACCCCAGGGTTATACCACTCAATTAGGCGAACGGGGTGCGCCTCTCAGCCAGGGACAGCGCCAACTAATTAGTATCGCCCGTGCGGTATTAATTAACCCGAGAATTTTGATCCTTGATGAAGCTACCAGCAGTATCGATACCCGCACCGAAGCACTCGTACAAAGTGCGATCGCACGTTTGTTGCAAGGGCGTACCAGCTTTGTTATTGCTCACCGCCTCAGTACTGTAACTCAGGCTTCTCAGGTGTTAGTCATTCAGCAAGGACAAATTGTTGAACGGGGAACTCATGCAGAACTGATCGCCCAGCAAGGTGTCTACGCTAACCTTTATGCTCTCCAGTTGGGTGCAACTGCGACTTAAATAGTGCTGAGTCTTGAGTAAAAATTTTAGTCCAATTTTCACGTATGGTGGTGAAATATTGTTCATAGAGGCTTTCGTTTTTCTAATACAATTTTGAAATGCGACACATGGGTAGGGGCACGGCACCAGTCATTGGTGTCAACTTAACACCAAACCCGCTTTGTGCAAAGGTTTTACCCTCACCCCCAGCCCCTCTCCCTCAGGGAGATGGGAGCAAGAGATTCAATTCCCCTTCTCCCTGAGGGAGAAGGGGTTAGGGGATGAGGGCGCGAGAGTTTTTGTACAACGCCTGCCCTATATAGCTTTTAGCTTAAGTTAACACCAATGGGCACCAGTAAGATATTTGATATGCCAAAAGATTGTGGCTGCCGTGCCCTTCCTCAGAATTTATCTGTCGCCAACATTATTTGAATTGGTATAAGTATTTCCAAAAATCAAAGCAGATGGCTGTAGTGCCAAAGTAGAATACAGAAAACTTCGTTGTATTAAATTATTTATGTTTGAAAGAGTTTTAATTTCCACAGATTTTGCTGATGGTTTGCACCGTTTGGCACATTTTGTTTCTAGCCTCGGGCTAGCAGGAATAAAGCAAATTGTGTTTCTGCACGTTGTACCAGTTTGGGAAAAAGGCGCTATTCCAAAAGTGGATACTGAGAACATCGAAGCAGCGCAAACCCGATTAGCCGCAGCAGTTGGTGAAAATAATTCAGATGTAGAAGTCAAAATAGAAGTTCAATCAGGAAAAGCAGTTGAAAAAATCCTGAAGGTAGCGCAAAGTTATCAGTCTGAACTGATTATTTTAGGTTCTCAAAGTCGCAGCTTATTCACAGAAAAATTAGTGGGAAGTACGATGTCTGACTTATCCCACCAAACCAAAATTCCTTTATTAGTATTACGTCCTCAGTTAATATCTGCCTACACTAGCGAGGAATTAACACTGCGTTGTCAGCATCTTTTTCGTTCTTTACTACTTCCTTATAACAATACTCAATCAGCGAATTACTTGGTAAAACAGGTGAAAGATTTAGCAGAGAAACAGCATGGCCAATTTCTGCAAAATTGTCAACTTTCTTGGGTAATAGATAACTGTGGTCGTCAAGAAAGACCACCAAAAATTCTGCCACAGGAGGCGCAAGCAACTCTATCTCAAATTAAAGCTGATTTGGAAGGAGTAAATTTACAAGTAAAAACAGAAGTCCGCGAAGGAAACCCTGTAAATCAGATTTTAGAAACAGCTTTTATGGCAGATATTAGTGCAATTGCTGTGTCTTCCGAAACTATAGGTAAGCTCCAGGAATGGTTGGTTTCTAGTTTTGCGGCTGAAATCTTGCGTCAAAGCTGGTATCCCGTACTCTTTTTCCCATTCCCAGAAAGCTGACCCCTTTGGGGAATTCAAAATTCAAAATTCAAAATTCAAAATTCAAAATTCATCACCTCTTTCGTCCTATCGATAAATCAATGGAAATGTCTTAGGGATTTCCAACAAATAAATTATTCCATCTTGTGGGGCGGGCATCTTGCCTGCCACATAAACTGGGCGGACAAGATGTCCACCCCACAATAAATACTGGGATATTTTTTTATTTGGAAGTCCCTTATGTCCTGTTTTTTTATCAAATTTTCGGGGAACTGAGGCTACTCATTAGTAGCAGTGACCAAGGAATTTTGATATCTGGTATTAGCCAGGAATTTTTTCTCAATTGTGGTAAAGCCGTAGGTAGCAAAAAGCGCAAAGAACGTAGTGATACAGGTAGATTTCCTTCTTGATCTACCACTCCATATCGCTTGGCTAGTTCAGCAACAATATGCACGCGTCCTGTACGGGATATTACTGTTGAATCGTTGGCGAGTTTAGCAATGACTCGTCCTGTTAATAACGGCGTTTCCCAGTTATAGCGATCGCTAAACATGGCTTTTTTTGGGTCAGTTGACTTACTGTCAGCCATTTCTGAGGCGATGCTGCTAATGTGTTCTGTGCCCACAATCCCCGGCCAAAGGGAGATTGAAGCTACATTATAGGGTTTGAGTTCAACAGCCATGTCTGTGGCGAGGCGATCGCACGCTGATTTACCTGCACCATAGGCTGCACCAAAAATATAAGAAAGCCCACCCCAAGAGGAAATTGTACAAATTAAGCCTTGTTGACGTTTAGCCATCATCCTGGCTGCAAAAATACTTGCTACATAGTGACTACGTAAACCTACATTGTTGCAAGCATCCCAGAGACTCGCGTCAAAATCCCAAAAAGGTTTATCATCCAGCTTCCTTAAAGCTGGAACTCCTGAAAATACATTATTTACCAGCAAATCCAGCTTGCCATCTTGTTCTTGTTCGATGCGTTGAAAAAGCGATCGCACTTGCTCATCATCACTGTGATCTACTGCAATCGCAATGCAGACACCGCCAGCTGCTTCTACTGCTAATTTGGTGTCATTTAAGCTACCTCCAATATCATCCTGAGAATTAGAGTTATTGAGGCTGCGCCCTGTAATGTATACAGTTGCGCCTGCTTCACCTAGTCCAATGGCAATTCCTTTCCCAATACCTCTGGTGGCTCCTGTAACTAATGTGACTTTTCCTTGGAGATATTTCATAATTGCTGGCTTGCTTGTAATTACCTAAACAAAATTAATTTCTCAAACTAACATTTTTCAACCTAACACTTCCTTTCTCTTAAATGTGGTTACTCTCATAGTTTTTTGGGAATAATAAATGCCAAACGGCTATATAAACTTTGAGTTTTAGCAAATAAAATTGATTTGTGGAGTATAACCATGACAAGAGAAAGTGATAAGTTTTCCCACATTAATGGCTATGAATTCGTCGCTAAACTCTACCAAGGTTATAAAAGCGAAGTTTACCGCGCTATTAGAGTTGCAGATCAAAAAGCTGTTGTCATCAAATTACTGCGGCTAGAATTTCCTAGTTTCAACGAACTGTTGCAATTTCGCAACCAATATACTATTGCTAAAAATCTTGATACTCCCGGTATAGTCCGTCCTTTGAGTTTAGAAGCTTATCGTAATAGCTATGCATTAGTGATGGAAGATTCTGGAGGAATTTCTTTAAAAGAATATACCAGCAATCAACCACTAGCATTGAGAGAATTTTTGCGAATAGCGCTGCAATTAACTGAAATTATTGACTATTTATACCAAAATCGCGTTATCCACAAAGATATTAAACCTGCCAATATTCTCATTCATCCTAAAACTCAAGAAGTTAAACTCATCGACTTTAGTATTGCTTCTTTATTACCTAGAGAAACTCAAACAATTATCAGTCCCAATGTTTTAGAAGGGACTTTAGCTTATTTATCCCCCGAACAAACAGGACGAATGAACCGGGGTATAGATTACCGCAGTGATTTTTATTCCTTGGGTGTGACATTTTTTGAACTGCTGACAGGAAAATTACCGTTTAATTCTCACGAACCGATGGAGTTGGTACATTGTCATATTGCCAAATACCCTCCTTTAGTGAATGAAATTAACCCTGCAATCCCTCCAGTATTGGGTGAGATTGTGAGTAAATTAATGGCAAAAAATGCCGAAGACCGTTACCAAAGTGGCTTAGGCTTAAAATATGATTTACAAAAATGTCTTGCTCAATTAAACGCTACCGGAGAAATTGCTGACTTTGAAATTGCCAAACGCGATATATGCGATCGCTTCATTATCCCCGAAAAACTCTATGGGCGAGAAACAGAAGTTCAAACTTTACTCAGCGCTTTCGATCGCGTTGCCAATAATAACTCAGAATTGATGTTGGTTGCTGGTTTTTCTGGTACTGGCAAAACTGCTGTCGTCAATGAAATTCATAAACCGATTGTCAGACAACATGGCTATTTTATTAAAGGTAAGTTTGACCAGTTTAATCGTAACGTTCCTTTCTCTGCCTTTGTCCAAGCTTTGCGGGATTTAATGGGACAATTACTGACTGAAAGTGATAGCCAATTACAACAATGGAAAACTCAAATTCTGTCAGCATTAGGCGATAACGGACAAGTAATTATTGAAGTAATTCCCGAGTTAGAGGAAATTATTGGTACACAACCACCTGTACCAGAAATTTCGGGGAATGCAGCCCAAAATCGCTTTAATTTACTCTTCCAAAAATTTATTGCTACTTTCACTATTCCCGAACATCCTCTGGTAATTTTTCTGGATGATTTACAATGGGCAGATTTAGCTTCGTTAAAACTCATGCAACTCTTAATGAGTGAAGCTAATCGCGGCTATTTACTAATTATTGGTGCTTATCGAGATAACGAAGTTTCTCCTATTCACCCTTTAAATTTAACTTTACATGAAATTGCTAAAACTGGAGCTACACTCAACACCATTACTTTAAGCCCACTGAATAAATTTGATATTAATCTCCTGATAGCTGATACTCTTAGCTGTTCTGAAGAACTTGCCATTCCTTTAACAGAATTAGTTTACAAAAAAACTAAAGGTAATCCATTTTTCAACAATCAATTCTTGAAAACATTGTATGAGGATGGGTTAGTTACCTTTAATTTTGAGTTAGGCTATTGGCAATGCGACATTGCTGAAGTTACAGCCTTAGCTCTGACTGATGATGTAGTTGAATTTATGGCGATTCAGTTACAAAAATTGCCACAAGCTACTCAAGATATTTTAAAATTAGCCGCTTGTATTGGTAACCGCTTTGACCTTGATACTCTAGCAATTATCTATCAGCATTCTCAAATTGAAACGGCTGCTGATTTATGGAAAGCTTTGCAAGAAGGGGTGATTTTACCCAATAGTGAAGTTTATAAATTTTATCAAGAAACTGGGAAGGATTATGAGTCACAGCCTTTTGCTAATGCCAGTTTCCAAGTTCCTACATACAGATTTTTACATGACCGAGTACAGCAAGCATCTTACTCTTTAATCCCAGAAAACCAAAAACAAGCAACTCACTTAAATATTGGTCAATTGTTACTGAAAAATACAGATGAGGCAGAATTAGAAAACCGCATATTCAATATTGTTAATCAATTAAACTTAGGTATTGATTTAATTGTTGAACAGACTCAAAAAAATCAACTCGCTCAACTTAATTTAATTGCGGGAAATCGAGCTAAATCATCGACGGCTTATGCTGCGGCTGTGAGTTATTTTAGTATCGGTATGAAACTGCTAGCAGCTGATAGCTGGAATAGTGAATATGATTTGACTCTAGCACTTTATGAATCTGCGGCTGAATCAGAATATTTAAATACCAACTTTGATGCTTCTAAAAAATTAATCGATATCACCCTTCAGCAGGCAAAAACAGCCTTAGAGAAAGTTAAAGTCTACGAAATTCAGATTCAATCGTACACCGCGCAAAATAAATTTATTGAAGCTATCCAAACCGGAAGAGAAGCCTTAAGTTTACTGGGTGTGACTTTACCGACAGACTGCGATCGCGAAACGACATTCAAAGAAGCCGAACAAGTGAAACTGCTGTTAGGCGATCGCTTAATTAGCGACTTGGCTAATTTACCAGAACTCCTTGACCCCAATCAACTCTTCGCCTTGCGGATTCTCTCTGGCTTATTTGCACCAGTTTATATTGCTCAACCCGCATTGCTACCATTAAAGATTTTCACAATGGTGAAAATTTGCATTCAACATGGTAACTCTCCCCAAGCTGCGATCGCCTATAGTTTGTATGGCTTACTGTTATGTGGTATGGGAGAAATTGATGCAGGTTATGAATTTGGTACCTTAGCAGTACTGATGTTAGAGCGTTTCCCAGCCAAAGAGCTAAAAAGTAGAGTTTATCTCACCTTTAGTTTATTTATTAAACACTGGAAAGACCCGATAAAATCTACATTAACTTTATTCCAAGAAGGTTTAGTTAGTGGCTTAGAAACAGGTAATTTAGAATATGTCGGTTATTGTGCTAATTGCTATTGCCAATTTCTCTTTTGGGCGGGAGAACATCTAGATTTTGCTGAGTCAGAATCTTTAAAATATTGCAACCTCATGGCAGAAATTAAGCAAGAGGTATCCTTAATTTGGGGTAAAATTTGGAGACAAACTGTCTTAAATTTGCAAGGTCAAGTTAATCAACCTACGCTGCTAATTGGTTCTGCTTTTAACGAGCAAACAGATTTACCAGGATTAATTGAATATCAAAATATTAATGGTATTTGTTACGTTTATCTAGCCAAAACCTTATTATCCTATTTCTTTGGAGACTACCAAGATGCTGTTGATTCCGCTCAAAAATTTGAGGAATATGAAGCTGGTGCAACAGGTTTAGCAATTATTCCTTTAAGAAATTTTTACCAATCTCTCAGTTTACTGGGTTTATGCTCCACTGCTGAAGAACCACAAAAGCAAGAATACCTAAACAAAGTCTCAGAAAATCAACAGCAAATGCAGAAATGGGGAGAGTTTGCACCCAGTAATTATCAACATAAATATAACTTGATTGAAGCAGAAATAAATCGGGTTTTAAACAAAGAATTTGCCGCTTTCAATTTATACGATGATGCTATTAAGCAAGCAAAAGAAAATGGCTATATTCAAGAATTAGCCCTTGCTAACGAACTTGCAGCAAAATTCTATCTCAACTGGGGTAAAGAAAAAGTTGCCGAAGCTTATATGCAAGAAGCTTATTACTGTTATGCTCATTGGGGAGCTAAAGCAAAAACCGATGACTTAGAAAAACGCTATACGCAACTGCTCCAACCAATTGTCCAACAACAAGAACACCGTTTCAATCCGCTGCTAGAAACTATTCCTACTATTGCCTTTTCAGGTACTTCTGTATGTACTAACTCTTCTAGTACCAATGTTTCTGATGCTCTAGATTTTACCTCTGTCCTCAAAGCTGCTCAAGCCATTTCTAGTTCCATCCAATTAGATGAACTCATCACCAACCTTACCCGCATTATCCTAGAAAACTCTGGTGCCAAAAAATCTGCGCTGATTCTTCCTGTAGAAGATACTTGGCAAGTCAGAGCAATTACCTTTATTTCATATCAAGAAAATTCCCAAACTCAAGTTAAAACTATTCTTGAATCACAGCTATTAGAACAATGTCAAGATGTCCCCCTAAAAATTATCTATTATGTCAAAAATACTCAACAAACAGTCATCATCAATAATTTAGAAACTGATATTCCTGGCGTAATTGGGGAATATATGTTGAAGCATCAACCCAAGAGCATTATTTGTACACCAATTATTAATCAAGGTAATTTAGTAGGCATTATCTATTTAGAAAATAAACTCACTCAAGGAGTATTTACTAATGACCGTTTACAAGTGCTAAAATTACTTGCTTCCCAAGCAGCTATATCATTAGAAAATGCGCGGATGTATCAACAGGCGCAACAAGCATTACAAGATTTACAACAAGCGCAATTACAAATAGTTCAAAGTGAAAAAATGTCAGCACTGGGCAATTTAGTGGCAGGGGTAGCCCATGAAATGAATAATCCTCTAGGCTTTATTTCTGCCAGCTTAACTCAAACTAAACCTAGCTTTGCAGATGTTATGGAACATTTGAGGCTTTATCAAAAAAGCTTACCAAATCCTAACGATGAAATTATTGATCATGCAGAAGAAATTGATTTAGATTACCTGTTAGAAGATTTGCCCAAGGTAATTGATTCTATGCAAATTGCCTGTCATCGCCTAAGTAATATTAGCACTAGTTTAAGAACTTTCTCTCGTGCTGATAAAGATTACAAAGTAAAATTTAATATCCATGAAGGCATTGATAGTACAATTCTCATTCTCAAACATCGCCTCAAAGCTAACGAACAACGCCCAGCAATTGAAGTAATTACAAATTATGGCAATTTACCAAAAATAGAATGTTTTCCAGGGCAATTGAATCAGGTATTCATGAATATTTTAGCAAATGCCATTGATGCCTTCGATGAATCTAATGCTGGGCGAAGTTTTACAGAAATTCAAGCAAATCCCAACCAAATTACAATTACCACATCTCTGCAAAATCAAAACGTAAAAATTTCTATTGCTGACAATGGCCCTGGAATTTCAGATGAAGTAAAATCCAAAATTTTCGACCATCTATTTACTACTAAAGGCGTAGGTAAAGGTACAGGTTTAGGATTAGCGATCGCTCGTCAAATTATTGTAGAAAAACACGAAGGCATAATTAATGCCAACTCTGCACTAGGTAAAGGGACAGAATTTGAAATTCAGATTCCTATCTATGACGATAATGATTAAATTCACCACAAAAGTAAAAGGGTAAAATCAAAACCCTTACCCTTTCCCCTTTCACCTTTCCCCCAAATTAATTTCTCAATGCTATTACTGATTTCCTTTAATCCCACCCATCCGCACAGTTCCCGCCTGACAATCCCCTAGCCAAATTTTAATCGCTTGAGCAATAGCGCTATTACTACTATCTCTTGGGGGAGATATTGGTTGTCCAGGAACAGATGCATCAGTTTGAGTAAACATCATTACCAAACGCCAGCCATTTTGAGTTTTAGTCAACAATAGCCAGTGGAACTCTTCTAATTCCACAGCTTTCCCCCCAACATACTGCCGTTCTAAAGTAGTAAAGAAAACTTGATCGACTCCTGATGCTGAACTTTTCGCTGTCTCTGGGGTGTCAATCCCCGGATTCAAAGGTAAAGGCGTAAACTCTGGCCTACCTGCTAAAAGTATATAACTGTAAACTTCACTACTCCGGCTAAGACGGCGCGCCCGTTGACTGACGCGATTGGTATAACTCGGTAAATCGCGCAGCATCCAAGTAGTTAAAGATTGCACATCTTGCTCAGTGCAAGCAGACTTCACCTTATCCTTAGATACAGATGAGTTTTGCGAAAACGCTAAGTTATCAAAGCTGTTAAATGCTAGCCAGAAGCAACAAAATATTAGCCAGAAGCGGCTTTTTTGGGGATTGGGGACTGGGGACTGGGGACTGGGGATTGGGGGCTGGGGACTGGGGATTGGGGATTGGGGAATGGTTTTCATGCTTGGTTGTGGGAGCGATCGCCCATCGTTTCTTGAAGAGGGAATATTCCTGTTTTATACCTCTTTGGAACTTCCAAAAATTAGGTTATCGAGTTTTGAAAGCAAAGGTAAAATTCTATTCCTCCTCTGCTTCCTCTGCTTCCTCTGCTCCCTCAGCTTACACAGCGATAGGATATTTTTTATTTGTTAGTCCCTTGAGTTATCTCCTCAATAATTCTGTTCCAGGCTAACTCAGGCTCGGTAGCCGCAGTAATTGGACGGCCAATTACTAAATAATCTGCCCCAGCTTTAATGGCTTGTGCTGGGGTGAGCGATCGCTGTTGATCTGCTTTGTCTGCCCAAGTTGGACGCACGCCAGGACAAACGAAGAGAAAATCATCTCCGCACGTTTGCCGCAGTTGTGCTACCTCTTGGGGCGAACAAACTGCGCCATCTAAGCCTGTTTCTTGAGCTAGTAGCGCCATTGACAAAGCATATTCTGGCAATTCCAGCGGAATTTTTAAATCAAAGGCCAACTGCCTAGCAGAAATGCTCGTCAACAGCGTAATCGCAATCAATTTTGGCGGTTTTACACCCGCTTGTGCTGCTCCCGTTTGTACTGCTGCGGTTGCGGCTTTCAGCGCATCCTTACCAGCAGTAGCATGAATAGTTAACAAATCCACCCCATAACGAGCCGCCGCCTGACAAGCGCCAGCAACAGTATTGGGGATGTCATGAAACTTTAAATCCAGAAAAATCTGCTTTTCTCGAGATTTTAGCTCTGCGAGAATAGCTGGCCCAGTGCTAGTAAACAACTCTAAGCCAACTTTCCAGAAATTAACTTGCGGAAGCTGATCCACAAGAGCGATCGCACTCGCTACATCTGGCACATCCAAAGGTACAATAATTCGCTGCTCGGCTTTCATCGGCGTTGATCGGCGGTTCATTTCATAGATTAAGGTACTAAGCGCACAAACTTGTTTTTCCCTACCTGCAAAACTTTCTGAGCTAACTCATCAGGTTGGGCAAAAGTGGTATCAACATTAGTAATGCGATCGCCATCTAGGTAAACCCCACCTTCTTGAATTTTGCGTTTACCTTCGCCGCTACTTTTGCATAACCCGCTAACATTGAGCAAATAAGCCAACTTTACCGGAAACTGAGGAATCTCAGCCAAGGAGAATTCCGGAATAGCACCTTTTTTACCGCCACTATCAGCAGCTTCTTTCGCTTGATTCGCCGCAGCTTCGCCGTGATATTGTTTCACAACTTCCCATGCTAAAAGTAATTGGCGATCGCGTGGGTTTGCGGGCAATTTCTCTAAAGCTAAATCTGTCAGTAGTTCAAAATACTGGGTTAGTAATTGATCGGGAACTCCCTGCAGCTTTTGATATTTATCTGATGGGTGTTCCGACAACCCTACATAATTACCTAAAGACTTAGACATTTTCTGTACGCCATCTGTACCAATCAAAATTGGTAGTAATAGCCCAAACTGAGGCTTTTGCCCAAAATGGCGTTGTAAATCTCGCCCCACAGCAATATTAAATTTTTGGTCAGTTCCCCCTAACTCCACATCAGCCTCAACCGCCACAGAATCATATCCCTGCATCAACGGATAAAGGAACTCATGGAGGAAAATAGGATTCTCTTTTTTATAACGCTCTGCAAATCCTTCCTTGGCTAGCATCTGCCCTACTGTCATTGTGGAAAGTAATTCTAAAATTTTTCCTAAATCTAGCCGGGAGAGCCATTCGGAGTTATAACGTACCTCTAATCTGCCAGGTGTGTCAAAATCCAATATAGGGCGTACTTGGTCAAGATAAGTCTGGGCGTTCTGCGCTACCTCTGCTTCTGTCAGTTGGCGACGTACCTCAGATTTACCAGTCGGATCGCCAATGCGAGCCGTAAAATCACCAATAATTAGCACTGCTGTATGACCAGCATCTTGAAAAGCTCGCAGTTTTCGTACCGGTATGCTATGACCAAGATGAATATCAGCACCGGTTGGATCAATGCCTAATTTGACCCTTAAAGGTCTGCTTGTAGTTGCCAAGCGCTTTTCTAAAGTTTCACTTTCGCTGTCAACATCTGTTGGTTGTGGGAAGATTTCCACGACACCACGACGCAACCAAGCAAAATCTTGCGCCATGCTAGGAGATTCGCTATTAATTAAACTTTGGGCTGAAGAAATTAAGTTGGTTGTATTCACTGGCAATTTGTCCGTTCTCTTATCTGCCAAACTACTATAATTGCAAAAAATCAACCGCCTTGCTTCGCCAAATCAATTACAGTTAAATTTACAAGTGAGGAAGTGAAATCGCCGTGTCGTCTAGGACTTTTGAAGACAAGGAGCCACAAACTAAGGCTTCATCAGGTTTTGAGTTTTTGAAAGGAGTAGGTCAGGTAGCTGGCGGAACTCTATTATCAATCACGATGCTGACAAGTTCAATTGTGGCGGGCGGATTGGTGGGCTTGGCTATTAGTTTCCGTAACTTGCCAGATGTGAGGCAACTACGTAACTTTTTTCCTTCAGAAACTACTTATATTTATGATCTTAAAGGCAAGCTGTTAGCTAGCGTTCATGGCGAAGCTAACCGCGAAGTTATGCCCTTAGATAAAATTTCTCCCAATTTAAAACGGGCAGTATTAGCCAGCGAAGATGGTCATTTTTACAACCACCACGGTATTAATCCTACAGGTGTAGGGCGTGCGATCGTTGTTAACTCAATTGCTGGTGGAGTTAAAGAAGGTGGCTCTACCATCACCATGCAGTTGGTGAAAAATATATTTTTGTCTCAAAAGCGTGCCTTTACCCGCAAAATTGCAGAAGCAGTTCTGGCAATTCGCTTAGAGCAAATTCTTTCTAAAGACCAAATATTAGAAATGTACCTCAATCAAGTGTATTGGGGTCATAACAACTATGGAGTACAAACTGCAGCACGCAGTTACTTTAACAAATCCTCAGAATATTTAACTTTGGGCGAATCGGCGATGATGGCTGGTTTAATTCAAGCACCAGAGGAATTTAGCCCTTTTGTCAGCATGAAGTTGGCAAAACAAAAACAAAAAGAAGTTTTAGGGCGGATGCTGGATTTAAACTGGATTAGCCAGCAAGAGTATGATGATGCGCTCAAGCAAGAAATTAAATTAGGTAAAATCAGGTCGTTTCAAGGTAGTGCATTACCTTATGTCACTAATACCGTTTCTCAGGAGCTAGCGAAGAAGTTCGGGCGAGAAGCACTATTGAAAGGCGGTATGCGCGTCCAAACTACAGTTGATGCCGAATTCCAAAAAATGGCAGAGCAAACTGTTGCTACCTGGCATGAAAGGCTCCAAGGCGAGGGCTTATCTAAAAATCAAATGGCTTTGGTAGCAATTGACCCCCGGACACATTTTGTCAAAGCTTTGGTAGGTGGTGTAGACGCTAAAACCAGCGAATTTAACCGGGCCACCCAAGCGCAACGTCAGCCTGGATCTTCTTTCAAACCATTTGTTTACTACACAGCTTTTGCTTCTGGAAAATTTGCACCAGATACAACGGTGGTAGACGCTCCAGTTAGTTATCGAGATGGTAATGGTTGGTACTATCCGAAAAACTATGATGGTGGGTTTTCTGGGGCAATGTCAATTCGCACAGCCCTAGCCCAATCGCGTAATATCCCTGTCATTAAGGTTGGTAAGTCAGTGGGGATGAATAAAGTCATCGAAACTTGCCGTACCTTGGGAATTATGAGTCCAATGGAGCCAGTGACTTCTTTACCTCTAGGTGCGATTGGCGTGACACCATTAGAAATGGCTAGTGCCTATGCCACCTTTGCTAATTATGGTTGGCAGTCACCACCCACAGTCATTGCTCGTGTTACAGATAGTAGCGGAAATGTTTTATTAGATAACACCCCCAAGCCCCAACTAGTCTTAGATCCTTGGGCATCAGCAGCAATTATTAACGTTATGCAATCGGTAATTACTGATGGTACTGGTAAAAATGCTGCTATAGGTCGCCCTGCCGCAGGTAAAACGGGTACAACATCCTCAGAAAAGGATATTTGGTTTGTAGGTACGGTACCCCAGTTAACAACTGCTGTCTGGGTTGGTAGAGACGACAATAGACAATTAGCCCACGGTGCTACAGGTGGGGTGATGGTAGCCCCCATCTGGCGTGACTTTATGCAAAAGGCTTTAAAGGATGTACCAGTAGAAAGCTTTAAATCGCCCTCTCAGTTCCCTCGTCCAAAATCAAATGACCGGGAATAGGAACTAGATAATGGGTACTGGGGACTAAGGACTAGAAGCTGATGAATATTGACTTTTTGGATTTTAAATTTTGGCTGACTTAATAGCAGCACTATTACCTAACTTCTAGCCCCTAGACCCTATACTTGTTTTTCCAGCTCGGCTTTCATCCGTTGTAGAGTAAGATGCATTTGGTCAAACATTTGTTGTGGTGTCACTCCAAACTGACCTAGCTGAGTTTTCATCTGCTCCATAGTCATTTGTGCCATGAAATCTTCTGATAGCTCAAAGCGCTTCATAAAGATGCGATACCGATCCATCATGGCTTCCATTTGCTCAATAAACAGCTTTTTACCTTCACGGTCAAATTTGCCGTAGCTATTGCCAAGCTTGATAAGTGCTTGATAATCGTCAAACAGCTGTTTTGCTTCTTGCTGAACTATCTCAGAGTCAAAGAATCCCATTTTGTTTAATATTCAACTGAGCGCCCACACTCAGCAAATTATGGTTTTGCTTATATTTTTATTCTAGTCTAGGGCAATACTCTAGGGAATAAGCTCCGGTTTCTTTACGGTTTTTTAGGGAAATTTCAACACTTGACTCAAGATTCCGAGCGTGAAGTAAACAAGCTTAATACTGAGGCAAGACCTACAGAAATTGCTGCTGATTTAGGATTGGGGGGTTGGGCTTCTTTAATGTTCAATTTGGCAGCATATTTCAATGCTACAGGGTCTTGGGGATTCAGCTTTAATGCTTGGCGAATATAAACTGTTGCCATTCCCTGGAAGTTCTGCTTAAAATATGCAACGCCTAATAATGCATGATAGTCACTAATTTTTGGTTCTAGTTTGATGGCCTCACGTAATTCTTGCACACAACTTGCCCAGTTGCTTTGATTAGCATACTGAACAGCCCTCTGGTAGTGCCGATCCGCATAGTTTTGTTCGACGGGCTGAACATGATTTTTTTGGTCTACTTTCTGTTCCACTGGTTTTTCTCTGAGTTTCGGAATTAGGGACATCGCTGCTTGTAGTAACAACAGGTGGATATTTTGCAACTATTCGGTACACTAAAAACCGAGAATTTTATTTTTTGTGGCTAAGACTAATTTGAACTAAAACCTAGCTCAAATTTTTGCTATTTAAGAAATTTCCTCAGCCCAAGTTTATGTAATATCATATATTACATATTATATATAAATAACTGCTAGGAAATACAATGAATTTAGGCAATTCCTCGGTATCTAGGTTATTTGAATATAGCCTACTTATTGAGAACTGATCAGCCATAGCAAAAATCAATAAAATAGATTCACATACATTAGGAGAAGTATAAATATTTGCTGTAGAGAAGAGGCAGAAGGCAGCACAGCCAATGGAATAGTTAAGTTTATTTGCAACTTTTAGCCGTAACCATCGGTAATTGGTAATGGGTGATCAAGAAAAACATCAAACACTCAATGCCCAGCACCAAACAATAAGCTGCATTTATGCAAGTGCTTTGCTAGGATGACTATCTAATTGTAGGTAATGTACTAGTGGTAAATTGGGGAATATGTTAACCAAGCGAAAAAGCCGCAGCGTTGCCGCTATTTTAGCTTTTTCTGGCACGCTGACCATTTCAGGATTACATAAGTTTTATCTAGGACAACCAGTGTGGGGAATATTGTATGTTCTGCTTTCTTGGACTCCTATCCCCAAAGTAGCCAGTGCTATTGAAGGGGTTTGGTACTTGGCTCAAGATGAAGAAGCTTTTGATCGCAATTTTAATTTTGGTAAGTCAGCAATCAAAAATTCACAGCAGGTAAGCAATCAAGTAGGAGCGATCGCAGATGCTTTGCGAGAATTAGATAAGCTGCGCCAAGATGGATTAATCTCTGAGTACGAATTTGAGCAAAAGCGCCGCCAGATGCTAGACCAAATTTCTTAACACCAGAAAAAGTATGAAAAACTGGCTATCTTTCAACCCCAGGTTACAAAAACTCCGTACCCAGCTCCTCAACGACCCTTACTATAGACTGCAATCTGGGGAAGAAATTCAGCTGGCGATTCAATTGGGGATTCACATTGATGCTAATCAAGCAACTGTAGATGATTGGTTACGCTTACCGGGGTTTTCCATTCATCAGGCGCGATCGCTCGTAGAACTTTCACGTTCCGGTGTTAAATTTTATTGTATAGAAGATATTGCAGCAGCTTTGGCTATTCCTGTGCAGCGATTACAGCCAATTAAGCCACTGCTTAATTTTGCTTACTATGACGAAGAATCTTTAGAATGTCCGGTACCCTTACTTAATCCCAATTTAGCAACAGTTGAACACCTAGCAAAAATACCTTTTATTGATATATCTTTAGCGCAAGCTGTTGTGCAAAATCGTTTAGCTGCTGGCCCTTATCGTAGCTTAGTGGATTTCCAGCAGCGCTTGGCACTTCCAGCAGATGCGATCGCGCAACTAATGTATTATCTCAGGTTTTAAGTTGGGGACTGGAGATTGGGGACTAGGGATTAGGGATTGGGGACTAGGAACAATCATAATTAACTAGAAAAGCTACTTTTAATTTCTAATTTCTAGCAGTCTGTCAAGAAATAATTGACGGATAGATTTCCTGTAGAGACGGCGATTTATCGCGTCTCTCTAACAGTCAAAATGAATTTGACAGACCACTAGTCCCTAGCCTTTTATTTTAAATAAACCCAAAGCGGTCGAGGGGCCAAAAACGAAATGTGGCTCGACCAATAATATTTTTTCTGGGTAAAAAACCCCAGTAACGAGAGTCATTGCTATCGTTACGATTATCACCCATGACAAAAAATTCGCCTTCTGGAACTACTTGTGGTGGGTAAGGATTATTTGGTGGTTCAGCAATATAGTCTTCTTGCAAGGCTTGACCGTTGAGGTAAACTTTACCATGAGCAACGCTCACAATCTCTCCCGGTTCACCAATCACCCGCTTGATAAAAGCTTGGTCTTTAGGATATCCCCGGCGTTGCAGTTCTTCTGGTGGCTGAAAAACAATAATATCCCCAGTTTTAGGCGGATGAAATTTATAAGAAATTTTTTCCACAACCAGGCGATCGCCTGTGTGTAAAGTGGGTAACATAGAATCCGAAGGGATAAAGCGCGGTTCGGCAATAAAAGTGCGAATCAGAAAGGCCAAACATAACGCGATCGCAACTAGAGTTAGATTTTCCTGCCAACTACGCCATATTTTTGATGACGCTGGGCTATCTTTTGCTTCACTTTCGTGAGGAGTCATAGAATTTTTCAGCCAGTAAAAAAAGTGGTACAAATACCTTGATTATTTTGGCACTCAAGGTATACTTGTAATCAAGTTGGGTTCTGCATTCAACCCATACAAGCATTATTAAATGGTCTATCGCATCTACCAATTATAGGCAAAAGCGCTGAAAATGAACTATAGCCTGTCTGATTCGATACAAGCACAATTTTAGGTATAGTAAATAGGTAATTCCAATACCTAATTTTAATTGTTGCAAATATAAGGCAAGGTTTTAGAACATTATCCGTTTTGTTGTCTTATTGTCTCCTTCTGAAAAGTAAGGTAAGCTAGTTGCCGACTGGTAGAGCGATACAGCCAGTCGGTTTTTCTTTTTTCTCACCAAGTTAAATATTTATTTATTGTTGAGTTCATTGACTGTGCAAAGAAGCAAGTCCCTAAACTAAGTCAACTAAGTAAAAATTATAATTAGTAGCTGGTATTTAAAAGAATATTTCTTACTACGCTACATAGGTTTTTTTTGCATAGTGAGCAGAATTTTAATAGTCACTACAAACCATCATTCATAACTTACTCACCTTGCGTGGATTGAATCAAAACTTTATACTCTTTCAGTAGAGGACTTTAGCAAAGTTTCCCACTTTGTGGCTAGTAAACGCACTTATCGATTAAACTAGGGCAGAGGTGTATATAAGTGATGAATTATTTAGTAATTCCTCGTATAAACAACCTCATACAGACAACTTAAATCACTTGCGGGTACAAGTATTGATTTCCGTTGTTGATCCTGCGACGGTGTATTTTACGGTCAGCTTTACGAGGATTCTATTCTTCTGAATTGACTCCTTTTCCTTATCCGAATAGGCGAGAATACACCCGCAAGTGATATTTTTTTATTATTCATTATGGATAAAGCACAAAAAAACTCTCAGTTACTTCTGAAGCAAAGTCCTGAATATTTACGAGAAAAATTTTATTCTCTCAAACAACCAATGGATATAGCTGACCTTTTAGAGGTTTCCTATTCCCGTCTTGTTTATCATATATATCTTGTTAAACCTAACCAACGTTATAAAACTTTTGAGATTCCTAAAAAATCTGGTAGGATGCGTCAAATATCAACTCCGATAACTGCACTTAAAATTATTCAGGCAAAACTTAATCAAGTATTACACACAGTTTATGAGATAAAACCATCAGTGCATGGGTTTGTAATAGAGAAAAATATTGTAACTAATGCTCAAGCTCATACTAAAAAACGCTATGTTCTAAATCTTGATTTAACTGATTTTTTCCCGTCGATTAATTTTGGTCGAGTCCGGGGTATGTTTATGGCTACACCCTATGGTTTACACCCAGATGTAGCGACAGTTTTAGCACAGATTTGTTGTCATAACAATCAGTTACCTCAAGGCGCACCAACTTCACCCATAGTGACTAATATGATTTGTGCCAAGATGGATAGTCAATTGCAGCGTTTAGCTAAAGAGTACAAAGCGACTTATACAAGGTATGCAGACGATATTACTTTTTCAACAACCTTACCTAAGTTCCCTGAAGAATTAGCATATATAGTAGCTGAAGAAGATGAAGATAAAATTTTTATTGGTAATAGATTACTATCAATTATTAATGAAAATGGATTTGAGGTAAATTATCATAAAAATCGACTGCAAGTCAAAGGTAATCATCAAGAAGTAACGGGATTAACGACTAATCTGTTTCCTAATGTTGACAGAAGGTATGTGCGTCAGGTTCGTGCTATGCTTCATGCTTGGGCTAAATTTGGGCTTGAGGCTGTGGAAAAAGAGTATCAAGAAAAGTATGAATCTCAAAGCAGATTACCCGCCAAGGATAAACAAAATTTTAAACAAGTACTTCGGGGAAAAATAGAGTTTATTGGTATGGTTAAGGGAAGAAATGATTCTATCTATAAAAAATATTTAGAGCTTTATACTAAAATTAGTAAACCTCAGTAAATTGTCTAAATACACAATGCTGGATATTATATGGATGAAGAATTAAAACAAGAAATTCAAGATATAAAAAGTAATATTTATTTATTATCTAATGAAATAAATTGTCAATTTATTAGATTAAATGAAAATTTTTCTAGTAACATAAATCGACTATCAGAGCAAATTTTTAAGTTATCTGAAACACAAGCATTAACTAATAAATCAATTGATAACATCACAATTAAAACTGATAAAGAAAATTTCCAAAAAACTCAGAAACAGTCAAAGATACCAGATGAATATTATATTGATTATTCATATATAACGGATACAAATTATTCATCTTGGGTTGATAACTTAAAAAAATATAGTAAAGATATGGCTGAATGCCGAGATAAAAAGCAGATTACAAATTTTTGTGAGTCTGCTCGTAATACTTTGGAATCTGCAATCGAAGTTCTTTTTGAGGAAGAATATAAATATATTAATGAAAATAATAAATCATTTTTTGAAGCTTATAATAGAGTGAAATCATCTTATGATAAACGAAAAAATAGTAATTGGGAGTTACCGCAAATATGTGTAACTGTACCAAATTCTGCCATCAACTCAGAAAATTTAAAAAATATTGGTGGCATCTACGTTGATAGAAAAAACATAGAAAAAATCCGAAGAGAAAGCCTTCCTGCATCAGTTCAGATATTTTTTGAAATTATTAAACCTAACTATATGGAAACGCAGCATCTAAAAGCAAATTATTTAACAATAATGAATATGAATAAATTAAGAAATCTAAAGACTCATGGCAGTAAATCTGATTTAGATTCACAACTAAATAAATTGGGACATTATGCAAAGAAATTATACGATTCAAGTGAAAATTTTGAGACTATCCAAAAAGCAATATCCTGGTTTGTACAAGAGATATACAAAAGAGTTTGTAAAATATCTAGCAATTAATTTAAATGAGTTTTTACCTTAGAGAGTCAAAAAAACGGTAGAGCAATTAATACTCTACCGTTTGCGTTTTTAAATTTGAGATTTAATCCCAAATTTTAAATTTTAAATTTTACTCAGCACCTTGGGATAATAACTCCCGACGCTGTTGAGAACTGACTTGAACGTTACCGTTTTCATCAACATCAACCAGGGCTGTATCGCCATCTTTAATGCGACCAGAGAGAATCTCTTCAGCCAAGCTATCTTCTAACAAGCGCATAATTGCTCGACGTAATGGTCGTGCGCCGTAGCTGGGGCTGTAGCCTTCTTGGATGAGGCGGTCTTTGAAGCGGTCGGTGACTTCTAAGGTGATACCTTTTTCGGTCAGGCGACCAAATACTTCTTTGAGCATGATGTCGGCGATTTCTGTAACTTCGGCCTTGCTCAACTGACGGAAGACGATAATTTCATCTAAACGGTTGAGGAACTCTGGACGGAAGTATTGCTTCAGTTCTTCGTTCACCAAGGAGCGAATGCGGTTGTATTGCGATTCGCTAGCATCGTCTGCAAACTCGAAGCCGATACCGCCACCACCTTTTTCAATTACCTTGGAACCGATGTTAGATGTCAAAATCAACAGAGTGTTCTTAAAGTCTACGGTGCGACCTTTAGCATCGGTTAAGCGACCGTCTTCTAAGATTTGCAGCAGCATATTGAAGACATCGGGGTGAGCTTTTTCGATTTCGTCGAATAGCACCACGGTGTAAGGTCTGCGTCTCACTGCTTCGGTTAGCTGACCGCCTTCGTTATAGCCAACGTAACCTGGAGGTGAACCGATCAGTTTGCTGACGGTGTGACGCTCCATATATTCCGACATATCTAGGCGAATCATTGCTTCTTCGGAACCGAAGAAGTAAGAAGCCAAGGATTTCGCCAATTCAGTTTTACCTACGCCTGTGGGGCCTGAGAAGACAAAGCTGGCGATGGGTCGATTGGGATTTTTCAAACCGACACGAGCGCGGCGAATTGCGCGGGAAACTGCCTTCACAGCGTCTTCTTGTCCAATTAGGCGCTGATGTAGGGTGTCTTCCATGTGCAACAGCTTCTCGGATTCGGATTCGGTGAGCTTGTTCACCGGAACTCCCGTCCAGGATGCGACGATGTGGGCAATGTCCTCTTCTGTAACTACGGGTTCTAAACCTTCGTTACCAGAGCCATTGGTTTTGCTTTGAGCGATCGCGCGAATTTCGGCTTTGATTTCCATTTCGCGATCGCGCAGTTCTCCAGCGCGGTCGAAGTCTTGGGAGCGAACTGCATCATCTTTTTCTTTTAAGATTTGGCGCAGTTCTTTGTCTAACTCTTTGGCTGCGGGGGGCAATTGGGAGTTAATCAACCGGACTCTGGAACCTGCTTCGTCGATTAAGTCGATGGCTTTATCTGGCAGATAGCGATCGCTAATATAACGATCGGACAATTTCGCTGCCGCCACCAAGGCTTCATCGGAAATTTTTAGTTTGTGGTGTTGCTCGTAGCGATCGCGCAGACCGTACAATATCTCAATTGTTTCATCAACTGAGGGTTCGCCTACCATTACTGGTTGGAAGCGTCGCTCTAATGCTGCATCCCGTTCGATGTGTTTGCGATATTCATCTAGGGTGGTTGCACCAATACATTGCAACTCACCTCTAGCCAAGGCTGGCTTGAGGATGTTCGCAGCGTCGATTGCGCCTTCGGCTGCACCTGCACCAATCAGGGTGTGTACCTCGTCAATGACGAGAATTACGTTACCCGCCTGACGAATTTCGTCCATGATTTTCTTCAGGCGTTCTTCAAATTCACCCCGGTACTTGGTTCCGGCTACAAGTAAACCAATATCCAGCGTGACTACGCGCTTGTCTTCCAGGATGTCGGGGACATCTTTGTTGGCAATGCGGCTCGCTAAACCTTCAGCGATCGCTGTTTTACCAACCCCTGGTTCACCTATCAGCACTGGGTTATTTTTTGTCCGGCGACCCAATATTTGGATAACTCGCTCGATTTCCTTGGCGCGTCCCACCACAGGATCGAGTTTGTTATCGGTTGCCATTTGGGTGAGGTTGGAACCAAATTCATCCAAGGTTGGAGTTTTGGTGCGCCCAGAGGGGCCTCCTTGGGTGACTTCAGCTGTTTCGCCCAACATCCGAATGACTTGGGTTCGTACCTTCGATAGATCCACGCCGAGGTTTTCCAACACCCTGGCTGCCACACCTTCCCCTTCTCGGATCAGGCCCAACAGCAGATGTTCGGTGCCAATGTAGTTATGGCCTAATTGGCGCGCTTCTTCTAAAGATAGTTCCAGAACCCGCTTTGCCCGTGGCGTAAAAGGAATTTCCACAGCAACAAAGCCCGAACCCCGTCCTATGATTTTTTCTACTTCAATGCGGGCATCTTTGAGATTGACACCCATTGATTTCAGCACCTTGGCCGCAACTCCCGTCCCTTCACCAATCAGACCCAGGAGGATCTGTTCAGTGCCGACGAAATTGTGGCCTAAACGGCGGGCCTCTTCTTGGGCCAGCATGATTACCTTAATAGCTTTTTCTGTGAAGCGTTCAAACATGGCATTTTTCCCATCACCTGCGTCGTGCCGGTACGCTGATTTTAGCACAGGCCAAGCTTTTGGATATCTGTATAAAAAAAACAAGATATCCAAGCGGTATCACCCAATTTGATGGCGTAATTCCTGAATATTTATTACTTTTGTGTGGCTGTTGTACTGAGGAGAACAAGAGAAACAGCGTTTTTAGCTCTTATTGCCCGCAAAAAAGCGCTGGAAGTCTAGTTTTACAGCCACTTCCAAACATTTATTCTTAACATATCTATTAGATGAAGTCAAGAATTATTAAAAATGTATTTATTTTTTCAATTAAATAGTTTTAAAAAATAAATAATACTCATCAAATTTTCTTGAAGAAAGTGTATTTTTTTCATGAAGATGACCAAAAGTCAACCGCAAAGTCATCAAAAGTTACATGGGAATCAGGGGGATTGGGGACTGGGGACTGGGGACTGGGGACTGGGGATAGGGAAAAGGCAGGGGGCAGGGAGACAAGGGGCAAATTCCCATTACTCATTACTCATTACTCATTACTCATTACCCATTACCAATTACCCATTACCCATTACCCAATGACAAATGACAAATGACCAATGACCAATGACAAATTTAAAAAAACCGAAATTGCCAAGAGGATTTGTTGAGGCGATCGCTTATCATTGTTTCCCATTGGAGCAAAGTTGTTTGAAATTGGGGATATTGCAGGTCGGGAAGCCAAAGAATTAAAGCGTCTTCGCCATTGTCCTGATAGTAGCGCCGTCGTCGCCCAGCTGTTTTGAAGCCAAATTTTTGATATAAAGATATAGCCGCTAGGTTGGAAGCTCGAACTTCGAGGGTAGCTCGCTCCAAACCGCGATCGCTAGCTGTCTTGAGAAGGGAATAAAGTAAAGCTTGTCCTAAACCTTGACAGTGATATTGGGGATGTACTGCCAAAATCGTAATATGGGCTTCTTCTAAAATTGACCAAAAACAACCCATTCCTAGCAAACTTAAGCTAGAAGCTGGGGAAAATAAGCCTAGTAGTACACTGTTAGGACTATCTAACTCTCGTTGGTAGCCTTCCATTGTCCAAAGACCGCCAAAACAAGCTTTATCCAGTTCTAGGATTGCGCTGAGATCGTCTGATGTCAGTGATTGCAGTTTTAACTCTAATGAGATCACAGTTATTGGATAAGATTACAAACCCTTTGTAAACTGGGAATCGGGAGACTCACTCACGCCCATAATTTGAACAAGGACAACTCTTATAGTTATGGTATCGACTCACCCCACTGGGGTTCAACAGGCTGGTAGTCAATATTTACCTGCAAGGCGTAGTACTTCGCCCAATCAAGAACTTTTACCCTTGACGGCTAAAGTAAATAGTCATGGCTGCCTAGAAATTGGTGGGTGTGATATCACAACCCTAGTAAAGCAGTTTGGCTCGCCTTTATATATTTTAGATGAAGAAACCCTGCGTTCGGCTTGTCAGCAATATCGAGATGCTTTCAAGCAATATTACCAGGGAGAATCTCAAGTACTTTACGCTTCTAAAGCTTGGAATTGTTTAGCAGTTTGTGCGATCGTTGCTGATGAAGGCTTGGGAATCGATGTCGTGTCTGGGGGAGAACTCTACACCGCCCTCAGCGCTGGGGTTAGCCCAGAAAAAATCTACCTCCACGGCAATAATAAATGTCGCTCAGAGCTAATTTTAGCAATTGAGTCTGGTGTCACCATTGTGGTGGATAACTGGTATGAGTTAAAAACCTTAGTGGCAATAGCAGAGGAGCAAGGAGAAAATTCCTTCCCGCTACCCATTCGCATTATGTTGCGCTTAACGCCAGGTATTGAGTGTCACACCCATGAATACATCCGCACGGGACACTTAGACAGTAAATTTGGTTTTGATCCAAATGATTTGGATGAGGTGTTTACCTTTGTTAGTAAGCAGTCAGCTTTGAATTGCGCGGGTTTACACGCTCACATTGGTTCCCAAATTTTTGAACGCCAGCCCCATCAGGATTTAGCGGCTGTCATGGTGCAATGGTTGCGTGATGCAGCTAAGTACGGTTTAAATGTGACAGAGCTAAATGTTGGCGGTGGTTTAGGGATTCGCTATGTAGAATCAGATGATCCACCAAGTATTGATGAATGGGTCAAAGCGATTTGTGAAGTAGTGCAAACAGCTTGTGCAGCAGAAAATCTACCTTTACCCAAGTTATTATCGGAACCAGGGCGATCGCTGATTGCTACAGCTTGTGTAACTGCTTATACAATAGGTTCATCAAAGGTAATTCCGGAAATCCGTACTTACATAGCAGTAGATGGAGGTATGTCAGACAACCCACGACCGATTACTTACCAATCAGAGTACCGGGCTGTGGTCGCTAACAAAATTTCTGCTTCCTTGACAGAAACTGTCACAATTGCTGGTAAGCACTGTGAATCTGGGGATATTTTGATTAAAAATGCCCAACTCCCACAAACTGAACCTGGGGATATTCTCGTAGTTATGGGAACTGGTGCTTACAATTACAGTATGGCATCTAACTACAATCGCTTACCCCGACCGGCAGCTGTTGTAGTCTCAAACGGCGAAGCAAATTTAATTTTGCAACGCGAAACTTATCAGGACTTAATTAGGCAAGATTGCCTACCAGAAAGGCTCAAGAAATAGTTCAACGTCCAAGGTCAAATGTTCAAAGTCCAGAGTTAATAAATGTTCACTCTTGACTTTTTACTCTTGACTCTGGACTATTAATTCACTGTATTTTAGAGGCAAAATATTAATCCAGATGTCATGAGAGATTGGTGGAAGCAATGGCTGACAAACCTGGGATGGTCGCAGTCCTTGCTGCTTGGGACTCTGGATATCGTATTAGTATTGGCGCTGACCTACATGATACTAGTTATTATTAGTGAGCGCCGAACGCTGTGGATGGTACGGGGATTTATTATATTAATGTTGGCTTCAGCACTAAGTAATAGGTTGGGGCTACCACTCTTAAATTTCGTACTAGAAAAGTTGGTTATTGGCTGTGCTGTAGCAATGGCAGTGGCACTCCAGTCAGAGTTTCGGCGTTTTTTAGAACAATTAGGGCGTGGCGAATTCCGCCAGTTGTTTCATCCCTCCAGTTTGGCAGTACCTAAATCTGACAGTGTAATTGATGAGATTGTTGATGCTGTCAAAGAACTGTCAAAAAACCGAATTGGCGCTTTATTGATTGTGGAAACAACAGGCCCGATTGACGAGCGAGATTTTTCTGTACCAGGAGTGAAACTGAATGCTGAGGTTACTAAAGAATTAATACAAACTATATTTCAACCGAAAACTTTATTACACGATGGGGCAACCTTGATACGTGGCTCACGGATTATTGCATCGGGTATAATTTTACCACTTTCGGGACGCACAGCCTCGCGCCAGTTGGGTACACGCCACCGGGCTGCGATGGGAATTACTGAGCGGGTCGAAAATTGCATCTGTGTTGTTGTATCAGAAGAAACTGGTTCTATTTCCTTAGCTGAAAGGGGAATTCTTAATAGACCTCTGACGATTAGAAAACTCAAAGAGTCTTTAGAAGCTCTTTTATCCCCAACGGTAGATCGGGAAGCTGTGGCTCCTGGTTTGTTAAGCTTGGGTCGTCAGCTTAATACTAAGGCACTAGTACTGGTTTCAAGGTTACTCGGATTACCACGTCTTCGACGCGCTACGCGAACGACCGCTTCTCGAGATAAAAAATGAAAGCACAACAAACTGAATTACAAGATTTGCCCCCTGGCTTAAAACGAGAATTACTGCCCAAACACGTTGCGGTGATTATGGATGGCAATGGTCGATGGGCGAAACGTCAAGGTCTACCCCGGATTATGGGTCATAAACGGGGTGTAGATGCACTCAAAGATTTGCTGCGTTGTTGTAAAGATTGGGGAATTCAAGCGTTAACAGCTTATGCTTTTTCTACAGAAAACTGGAAAAGGCCCCAAGAAGAAGTTGATTTTTTGATGACTCTATTTCAAAGAGTTTTACGCCAAGAACTGCGAGAAATGGTAGAAGAGAACGTGCAAATTCAATTCGTGGGGAATTTGAATGCACTACCGCGATCGCTCCAAGAAGAAATTTCCCGTTCAATGGCAGAAACTAAGGATAATCGCAGCATCCGGTTTACAGTAGCCACCAATTATGGTGGACGGCAAGAAATTTTACAGGCTTGTCGGGCGATCGCCCAAAAAGTTCAACAAGGTCTAATCCAACCCGATGAAATTGATGAAGCGGTATTTGAACGCCACTTATACACAGCAGGTATTGCTGATCCAGATTTATTAATACGTACTAGTGGCGAAATGCGCCTCTCAAATTTCCTTTTATGGCAAATGGCTTATGGTGAATTTTATATTACTGAAACACTCTGGCCGGATTTTGATCGCGTAGAATTCCACCGCGCTTTGTGTGCTTATCAGCAACGGGAACGGCGGTTTGGTGCGGTGTAGGGGTTGGGGACTGGGGACTGGGGATTGGGTACTGGGGATTGGGGATTGGGGATTGGGGATTGGGGAGATGTAGACGCGTAGCGGCTTCCCGCAGGGTGGGAGAAATAATAAACACCCATTACCCGTTACCCATTACCAAATGACAAATGACAAATGACAAATGACAAACACCCAATTACCCCATCCCTTATGGCCCAGCAAAAACCGCTTGTTCAATATCTTCCCGGCTGAGGGAATATTTAAATGAACGGAGGATATCTTGGTGATTTTCTCCGGCTTCGATATAGCGCACTGTTAGTTGCTCAACATCAAGGGAGAGATCAGCTTGCCAAGTAGGGCGTTTTACGTGCCAACAATGTAACTCTGCTTCATTTTGTTGACAGCCTTGGTCTTTAAGCCACTGCTCAATTTGTGGCAGGGTGTGGTTATATAAGGGTGCATCTGGAGGAAGAAAAGACATGATTAAGTTTAAAATTACACATTAACAAAAGTAGTTTTCTATTCCCAAAAAACTGGCTGATGGTGCCATTTTGAGAATTTGCTGCTGACTTGTAACAGGTTGTGGTAGCTGTTGTGTTTGAAAAGCTGCTTCACCACGGGTTAAACCAATAGCGATCGCGAGTAACAGACAACCCAAAAACGTTAACACTAGAATAAATAATGCAAAAATTTCGCCCGATGAGAGTGGGCGATCGCTAGCATCTAGGTAAGCAGATTTTGACCAGTCATAGGTTTTCTGCACGGGATGGTTTAAATCGGCAGGTGCTTGAATCACTCCAAAGCGGGAATAGCCGATTTTTAAGTCGTAATTTAACCTACGCTCTGGGTTACTCAAGGTAGCGTATGCTTCATTGAGTCGCTGAAATTTAGCAGTAGCAAGAGTAGCAGGTAAATCGGTAGTATCAGGATGATAGCGTTTACTCAGTTCTCGGTACGCTCGACGGATGTCGATTACCGATGCCGAGGGATGCAGTCCTAGCAGGGAGTAATATGTGGGTTCACTGCTTTGTGGCATTGTCCCATGTTGATTCACGGCTGATTGAGTCACCTTGCGATCAAGTTTTTCTTAATATTGTAAACCTCAATTTATGATGAAAACCTTCCTTTCATCCATTACGTTTTTTGGGCTGGGAATCACTTTGTTATCAATGCATAGCAATCATCTCGTTGTTGCACAAAATAGTAAGAGCGAGGAGTTCATTGCTAGAGGTACAGAACCATTTTGGAGCGTAACTGTAGGTAAAAGCGCAATTATTTTCTCTTCGCCTGACAAGCCAAAACAAACCTTTCTGTACACTAAACCTTTAACAGCACAAGGCCGTCCGGCAGATTTAGTACGTGTTTACCGCTTAAAAAATAGGGAAAATAGTATATTAATTATCAAGCAAGTCGATACTTGTAGTGATGGAATGTCGGATAAAAACTATCCTTACTCCGCAATTTTTATTCTGGGTAATCAAGTTTTTGAGGGTTGTGCTGAGAAGAAATAAAATAAAGGATAACAGTAAATTTATTTTACCTTTACTGTTATCCTATTTCTCAAAAATTCAATTTTTAGCTTTTCTCAGATGCCGTGATTAACTTACTTCTTTGGGAAATATCAAAGGTTCATCTGGTGCTATGTTGATTTGATAGTTCTGTGAGCCTAAAAACTTGGTATTCACTACTTCTTTGTAAGTTGCTAAGTCAGTCTGCCATTTACCTATAACTTGAACTAGGTTAGCTAAACGCACTTTCGGCTCGTCTTGAGCGATCGCATGGCTAAAATTAGCGGAAAATAAAATTGCTGGCAGTTGGGTTTTGTCAGGTAATTGTAGCCCAACTTCATTAATATCCAAGAAGAGTTGCGTATCTTGAAGGGTATAAATAAACCGCAATGCAGCTTGCACAGGTGCAGTACCAAAATCTTTCCAAGGGCCTGATTGTAGCAGTTTACCAAAGATGTAGTTATGGGCTATGTTGTTCTGCTCGAAAATTACATAACCTCTAAAACTAATACTAATTGCTTGATAATTAACTTGAGTTAGTGTCTCAACATACTTGCGAGCTATTGCAGGAATAGATACATCTTGCAATTCTTTAGTAGGAATTGGCTCTGAGAAAACAATTCTATTAATTTCTGCAATTATACTGATACCGTTTTGATAAACTACCTGTGCTGCAGAGTTTGTTACAATTGGTTGCCTAGCTAATTCCCAATCGCTAGGGACAATACCACTATATTTAAGAAAGTCTGGTGTCAGAACTGTGGGGTTATGCTGCCTAACTGCGATCGCTATGACAAATTCTTGAACTTCTAAACTTTGAGTCATATAGTTTTTATCTAATTTTTACTTCGGTTATTACTTAATATTTTTGGTATAATAGCTTAGTTTTTACACCATTTCAATGATTTTTGTTAAAAATTGATACGCCAATAGGGTGCGTTAGCGATCGCGTAACGCATCCTATTGGCGCAGTAGGATGCGTCACGGACTCCGTAATGCATCCTAGAAAAAATTGTTATTTAGCTTTTCTGTAGTTAGCATCTAACCAACAGCGTGGTAAGCTTTCACCTGAAGGAAAAACTAATTCATCTTTTTTGAAGATATCTGTTTCTTGTTCTTCTTGACCTTCTTGATCTTGTCCGTGAATAGTCTCATTATTAGGGTCAAGTAATTCTTGTACATCAACTATTTTGACTAAATCTCCAGTATCTTTGAGTTGTAAAAACATATTGGTTAATCCTCAATTAATTGCTCAGTAAATTTTTCGTATGCGACAAGTTGCCTCACCCATTTTTATCACTAATCATGGGTTCGAGAAAACTCTCTCTTGGCAGAAAAGATGCTGGTAATTCTATTACTTTTATCTGATAGATAAGGATATAAGGTATTGAATTGAGCGTTGCTTTTCTCGCCATATAGAGAAAAGTTAGACACACTTTGAATTAAATCTTATAAGTCTACTACGCACCATCTAATCAAGCAGTTGGGCAAATTAATATTTGGCACTGACAATCAAAGTATGTAATCTTATAACTTCCGAATTGCTCACTTTTACTGCATTGATTGTCTAATGAGATGACTATGGGATTCTTGCCCAATCTTATTTTCTCAGGATTTTTTATTTATTAACTGCTTATTTAACAAAACTTAGGTATTTTTAGCAGGAAAAGATGGTCTTGACTCTTCTGATTAATTCTTAGTCATTGCCAATTTCAAACTGAGGATTTATTGCCATCAAATAGTATGTACTGATGTTATACCAAATCAAATAATTTTTGCGACACATCAATATATTCTAGAGGACAAGGCAGTGCCTTGCCCCTACAATCTGTTGCATTCTTTTTTCAAATTGGTATTATCTATAACTTGTTCTAGTAGGTATTAAACAAAAAGTGCTGAGTTAAAAGTTCTGAATGCTGGGTGAGTGGCCCTACTCAAGCCTCAGTAATCAGGACTCTTGACTCAGCACTGCTGACAAAGGAACAAATAACATAGCTGCTGGTCGAGGAGAAAGTTAAATTTCTCGTTGATATTTTTCTAAAATATCTACTAAGTTAACCTGGCATTGGAGTGGGAGTAAATCTATTAAAGGAATTTCCTTTCTACCACCGCCAATTTTGACAGGTATTGATTCTAATACTGCTGTTACACGGTTTTCGGTAACACTATTAGAAGTAATTAGAGGATAGAGCTGTTCGGCAACAACGGTATGCAGTTTGGCATTGGATAAATAAAGATGCCACTTAGCAATATCTATGTAAACATTGTCACCTATTTCGGCTGCTAGGGCTTCTAGCAGTTCTGTGGTGTTAGTCTTAGCCATAAAAATCACCCCATATCAACAAAGAGCGTTAACTCTCAGGCTATTTCTCATTATCGCTCAATTGGCTAGGCTATCTCTACAGTCACAGGTTACAATCGCCCCAGCATTGATAGTCAGTCTTCAGGTGGATTTTGGTGGTGTATCGGAATAGTTGGCGATCGCACTGATATAAAGCAGATGCACCGACAATACCACAATCCAACTGACTGTTAACCAAGGCAGCCATTCCCAGTTAGTTGCTTTGAGATTGTGGACAAACCACAACCCAGAATTAATCGTAGCTGCGATCGCTACGTGAACAGCGAAATTCATTCTGTCATCAATTTTGCGGTAGGCTGGGTCTTTGCGATCGGGTTTGGTAGGCCAACGAGGAGGCATAAATATTTGTTACAGATTGTGACACACCTACTTATTCTAAGGGTGTTCGGGGTGCAGTTGCTATTAGAGGGAGAAAATGGGCATTGAGAATAGGAAGACAGATTTTCTTGCTTGATTGTGGCAAAACCTGGTATGAATGACTTTCTTGAAAAAAGAAAATAGGGAACACAGAAATATATATTTTTATATCTTAATTTCAGGCGTGGGGGTTGATCTGCGAGTTAGCTCTACTTTTATGAGGATGGCGAATTTTCGTAAGCAGATTCTATAGTTGTGAGCAATTTTGTAATGTCATAGGGTTTATTGACAAAATAAGAAATTCCTAGGGATGAAGCCAATTCATCCACTTGGTTATAAGCAGTCACTAATACAACTGCTAACTTAATTCCTCTAGCCTGGAGATTTTGATAAACTTCAGCACCCGTAAGTTCTGGCATTCTATTATCTAAAATTAATAAGTCTGGTTGTTGTGTCAGAACTTGTTCTAAAGCTTCTTTACCATCTTTTGCTTCCATCACTTCCCACCCTTCTTGCTCAAGTAAAAAAGCGAGCATGGTGCGACTGTCGCTGTCATCGTCTGCAATTACCAATTTGCGCTTTGCTAAACTTTGAAGGCTCATAATTTGGTTTTGGCTATGGATAAGCAAAGACTATACGGAGTTAATTCCGAATGGTCAATATTTACTGCTGAACTTGCCATAAAATTTACTTGTGCGAATTGAGCATTTTGCACCTTGTTTATTGATACTTCTATTGTCCCATTTTGGCCTGCAAGTTCAAAAGCTTGGAGAAAACAACGCAATATATTACGTAACAGAGTTTGTGGATCGGCAAGCACTGTAATTTCTTCTTGCCAATTAGTCACAACTTCAACTTTACGAATAGCAACTTCTGTAGATAAAATCTCTATCACATCATTAATACTCTGGATGAGTGGCAGAGATTGAACGCTACCAGTCTCTAATGATGCCAAATTGCGCCAAATCTCAGAGCGACGGCGAAAAATTTCAATTGATTGTTCTGCTTGTTTGAGTAGTTGCGCTGCATACTCCCAGCGATTAACAGCCACCATCCGCGAGATCACCTCAAGTTTTAAGCGTGCGGCTTGATGTACTTGAATGAGATCCTGGCGTAATTCTTCTAATGGCTCATATTCGTCTGGTTGCGAAGTTAGTACGCGATGAACATCTGTTTCTAAATTTGCGATTGCAAATTCGGCTTCAATAGCATGGGAAGCACATCGCAATATTTCTTTGAGGCGTTTTCTCGCATCTGCACGTCGCAAAGAAATACTCAACACACCAACGATGTCTTGTTTGTCGTTTCGCAGCGGTATACCTTGGCAAGTAAAAGGCTGAAATCCTTCGATAAAATGCTCTGCGGAAATAATTTCTATATAATTTTCTTCTGCTAAAGTTGTGCCTATCCCATTAGCGCCAGCCACAGCTTCTGATAGTAGAGAACCTGCTTGTGGAAAAGGTTCTGGCCCGTTTACAGTCTGCTCATCACCAATCACATCTAATAGAATAGCTTGGCGATCGCCTAACATGATCGCATGGTGTTCTTGCCCTGCCGCCTGTGATAGCATTCGGAAATAGGGACGCACTACATCAATTAAATAATTATTTTGCTGAAGCAGATGCTCTGTGTCTCGGCTAGATAGTTGTTCTGCTTGTAACGCCAGAGGGTTAGCTCCTTGCAGGTGGGATCTTTCCCAAGCGCGATAAACTGGCGATCGCAACTTATGAGATGCTATTGCACCAGTAGTTCTGTATAAACGTCCTGCTTCGACGGCATCACTCTCTAGATGTGGCATAAATTAGTATTTAGTGATGTGTATGTTACTTTAATGTTTTAATTTTGTAATTTGAATTGACTTTACAAATTACGCTCACCCTGACGATGCCAGTTTGATGCTTTATCAACTATTTTAGAATTGGTCTCGCCACAAGCAACTGATAAAAGGTCATGATTATTTATTCACATTGAATCAGTATCTGTCAACGATATATTGCAGATTTTGATTACGAATTATCAATTAAAAATTACAGGTTTTTTACACAATTTTCCCTTGCTTTTGTTCTTTTATCCTCATCGTTAGGGAAGTAAAAAATAAAATAAAATTTATCGTTGAAGCCAAAACAAGTCAAAAATCAGCTTTTGAGCAATTTAACAGTCAACATCTATAGGACTTACGCAAGTGTAATATTTTTTTCGTTTAGGTTTGTCCCTAGTCAAATGTCAAAAGTCCAAAAAAACTAAATTTTTGACTCTTGACTCTTATGTCACAATACAGTTCAGATAAGCTCATTAGCGATTGATTTTTCACTTCTTAAAGAAGCCAGAAGACTTGGGGGATTCTCCCCCAAACCCCCGATTGGGTGACGGTTGCGTCCCCCAAACCCCCTCCAAAAGTATTGTTCTGTTTTGTTGTTGAGTAACTAGTTTTTTGGTTTTATAAGCAATTAATTTTCTTAACTGAACTGTATTTTCTTATGTCAGAGGATCACTGTGCCAGTTGCGTAAGTACTGATCAAAAATCAACAAAATTGAACATCAATCCCATTGGTTAAGGATTTTCAACTCTTAATTTGGTTTGAGGAAAAGGTGTACCCCTGCGCTTAAGCAAGCTACGCATAGCGTCTCCGCAGGAGAAAGGGTAAGGGTTAAAGGTTTTTTCTTGCCCTTTTGCCCTTAACCGACAAGATTGGGAGTAGTTGATATTGCTAGTGGGCAATAATCCAATACTTTTTGGTTCCAGGGGAAAGGTTTTAATTTATCCCTTCCCCATTCCCCATTCCCCTTTTCCCAAACCACCACAGAAATTTTTGGCACTTAGCCACTAATTCTTGGGGAATAATCTCCAGATTTACCGCCAGTTTTGCTAATTAAGCGAATTGATTCAATTTGAATCGATTTTTCTAAGGCTTTTGCCATATCGTATAAGGTTAAAGCCGCCACAGAGACAGCAGTCAAAGCTTCCATCTCTACACCAGTTTCGGCTTTGGTTTTGACGGTAGCCTGAATTTGATAGCCGGGAAGTTGGGAATCAGGTATCACTTCGACTTCAACTTTCTGCAACGGCAAAGGATGGCATAAAGGAATTAAATTAGCTGTCTGTTTCGCAGCCATAATTCCCGCTATCCTCGCAGTAGCTAGTACATCGCCTTTGGGAGTGTTCCCAGCTTGGATGGCGGCAAAAGTTTCCGGTAGCATTCGCACTTGAGCAGCAGCTACGGCTTGGCGCACAGTAGGGGCTTTCGCAGACACATCTACCATTTGTGCCTGTCCTTGTTGGTCGAGATGAGTGAGGTTAGGAAAATTAGAGGAAAAATTGTCTTGCATGATTTTTGCAGAACGTGTTAATATGATTTTCTGACAGGGGCGTGTAGCTCAGTGGACTAGAGCACGTGGCTACGGACCACGGTGTCGGGGGTTCGAATCCCTCCTCGCCCGTTAAAAAAAAGAAGCGCAATCATTGATTGCGCTTCTTTTTTATGATTGATTTAGAGAATAGGCATCTTTGCCTCGACCCAAGGCAAAGCGTAGGGAATCAGTAAAGTTTTTATTGCCTTGAGTTAGGAAAATTAACAGCGCCAGGATAGCTAAACCAGCGCAAAAACCAAACATATTGCGATAGCCAACTTGTTCTGCAACCGAACCGAAAATTGGGCCAGCGATCGCAATGCCAAAATCTAACCCCATAATACAAAGTGAAAATACCCTTCCCCTTTCTTGCTGCAGAGAGCGATCGGCAATTACTGTAGAAATCATGGGCATGAGGATACCAGAACCAGCACCCTCTAAAGTTCCCGCAATTAAGAAGACATTGGCGGTAGTAGCAAAAGCTAATAACATCATAGAAATCGCATACACAACTAAGCTGAGAGTAATAAATAAACCTCTACCATAGCGATCGCTTGCTTTACCAGTAAAAAATCGGACGCTAAAACTAGCAAGTGCGCCAGCTGTGTAAAATAAGCCTGGGTTTAAATCTACTCGTGCGGCTTTGATAAATAAAGGTACAAAGGTGTGCAAAGCCCCAAACGCCAAGCCAATCATCAGCATAATGCTGGCTAAAACTCTCACTCTAGGACTGAATAACAAGCGCCAAAATTTGCTACTATCGCTATCCGATTTGTTTTGTTTGTGGATTGGGGGATTAACAATCGGTACGAGACACAATAAACCCATCCCCGCCAATCCTGTAGATAGCAAAAATAATAGTGTGTAACCACTTGTTGCTTGTAAATAACCTCCTAAAGCGGGGCCAATGGCTGTACCAATGGGAGTTACCAAACTCATGTAACCCATGATTTCACCACGATTTTTTTCTGGTGCTAAATCGGCTACCAATGCTAAGAAACCTGTGGTGAAAGCGGCGATACTTAGCCCATGAAACGCCCGCACCGCCATTAACCCGGGAATTGATTGTACTAATATATAACCCAGAGGTGCGATCGCATTCACTAGCATCCCAATTATTAAGACTATTTTCCGTCCCCTTTGGTCTGCTAAACGCCCAAAAAAAGAGCGAAATAGTAACATTCCAATAGCAAAACAACCAAGCACAATACCTATTTGTTGCTTAGTTGCGCCCACATCTTCCATATAAAGTGGTAGCGTTGGTAACAAAGCAGCCAAGCTAGACCAGAATAATAAACCTGCTGCAAATAAAGACAGTAATATATATTGATTTTTCAATACTCCAGCCTTTAATTTCAACTTAATGCTCAAAAAATACTTAAAAGACTTATTTCCAGTGTTTTAATATTAAAATTAGTATATTTTTAGACTAATCTTAATACTCAAGCAATGCTCACTCAATACCATAACTAGTTCTTGTGTTCAAATTTGTCTAACAAACTAGTGCAATAAATCTAAAACCATCACTACAAAGGCATGAAAGCTATTTTACCAGCTATCACCTTCATCTCTAGTGATTTGCTGTCAAGCCATACCTTAATTACCTGTTGAAAAGCTCTACACAGCGCACTTAGAACCTTATTAAAAGGATTTGTTATACTAATTCAAATAATATTTGCGACCGATAAATTCTTTGTAAGGGCACGGCATCCTCAATCTTTTGGCATATCAAATATCTTACTAGTGTCGTGTCCCTACCCATCGTCGCTTTCTTCTTTCAAAATGGTATTACACAACATTTTCATACATTGAGACAGCTAAAAATTAATGATTTTCATATAAATAGGTAATTCCGTAAAAGAAATTTAAAGCAACAAATAATAGCCCCATCTAATATTGTTAGATGGGGCTATTAGGTGTATCAAGATATGTGCATCTTCACATTAAATTGGTATGAATAATTTATTTTGTTGCCAACAATATTTAACTTTGTATTAATTAATTTTTTTGGTGGTGCATTAGGTAATGTGCCTAACGCACCTTACTAATACAAACGCTGAATTCAGACATTTTTATTTCCTATTTAGTCAGCAATTCCTCAACCCAATTATTAATCAGTAATATCTATCTTTCAAATTGATATTCTGTCTAAGCCTATCCATCCGTTGATGGTTTCACGTTTGTTTGTACAAACAAGGCCTTCAGATTCGTCATGATGATCAACAATGGTCGGTAACTCTTCTACAAAATGTTCTGATAATAAGCAGGATTGATGTCCTAGAAATACTGGCATTTTTTGCCAACAATGTCGGCAGAACCAGTACAGATCAGAACCATTGATATGTAGCAGTAGTAAGTTAGAGCAGCAAGGACAGTAATTCATATTTACAAGTTCTGCAATCAGCTGAACTAGAAAAATTCACTATCAACACTTTTAAGATAATTGTGAAATGTGAGGAACTTGTGAAGAAAGTTAAGTTATTCTTGTTTTTGTAATTTTTGTACATATTTCGCAATATATGAGTTGGATTGTTAATAATTGCTGCTCTCAAATAAAAAATAAAAACACACTTTTGAATTGCAGTTTTTAGGTTTATGTAAAAACAAATTACTAATAAATGATCTTCACAAGATCCTCAAATTATCCTCGTATATAAATTAAGTGTAGGGCTTGGGATCAAAACAAATAATACATCGCTCTTCAGTATCTCTATTTCTTTAAGGAACTTAAAATTATGCTAGAAATCTTGGATAATCAAGAAATATCTCGCTCAGTTTCCAAAGAACAAGCATTTGTATTGCCTTTAAATGAAGTAGGTATTGCAGACATTCCTTTAGTTGGAGGCAAAAATGCTTCTTTAGGGGAAATGATTCAGCAACTCCGGCGCAAAGGTGTAAAAGTTCCTACAGGGTTTGCTACCACTGCTTACGCATATAAATACTTTATTTCTGCCGCAGGTTTGGAAACAAAACTTAGAGAAATTTTTGCTGATTTAGATGTAGAAGATGTGCCAAATCTGCGGCAATGTGGTAAAAAAGCCAGGTTATTAATGCTGCAAACTCCGTTTCCTGTAGAATTGCAGGAAGCGATCGCCCAAGCTTATCGCAGTCTTTGTCAGCAATATGATGCTGAAATGGATACTGATGTAGCTGTTCGCTCCAGTGCGACTGCAGAAGATTTACCAGATGCTAGCTTTGCGGGACAGCAAGAAACTTATTTAAATGTCCACGGTTTAGAAGCTGTATTAGAAGCCTGTCACAAATGCTTTGCTTCTATTTTTACCGATCGCGCCATTTCCTATCGCCAAATTAAGGGTTTTGATCACTTCAATGTTGCCCTGTCGGTAGGCGTGCAAAAAATGGTACGTTCTGACTTGGCTAGTTCTGGTGTCATGTTCTCTATTGATACCGAAACCGGCTTTAAAGACGCAGCCTTAATTACTGCTGCTTACGGTTTAGGCGAAAACGTTGTTCAAGGCGCAGTTAACCCCGACGAATATTTAGTATTTAAGCCGACATTAAAACAAGGATACCGCCCAATTATCAGGAAAAGCCTTGGCAGTAAAGAAATTAAGATGGTTTATGACTTGGGCGGCTCAAAATTAACCAAAAATATCTCTGTCGCCCCATCAGAACGGAGTGTATTTGCGCTTAATGATGAGGAGATTTTGCAACTTGCTAATTGGGCTTGCATCATTGAAGAACATTACTCCCAAGTCCGTGGTACATACACACCAATGGATATTGAGTGGGCAAAAGATGGGATTAGCAATGAACTGTTTATTGTCCAAGCGCGTCCAGAAACAGTGCAGTCCCAAAAGACGGGGAATATATTGCGGACTTATCGGTTATTAGGGACTGGGGATAGGGGACTGGGGACTGGGAAAGACAGTATTCAATCCCCAATCCCTGATACCCAATCCCTAGTCCCTTTAGTTACAGGTCGTAGCGTCGGTGAGATGATTGGGCAAGGTAAAGCCAGAGTCATTTTAGATGTGCATCAAATTAATCAGTTCCAAGCTGGAGAAATACTCGTAACAAACCGCACCGATCCAGACTGGGAACCGATTATGAAAAGGGCTAGTGCGATTGTAACTAACGCTGGCGGACGTACTTGTCATGCAGCAATTATTGCCAGGGAGTTGGGAATTCCGGCGATTGTTGGTTGTGGGAATGCGACTACTATCTTGAAAACTGGGCAAGAAATTACTGTTAGTTGTGCGGAAGGTGAAACCGGAAAAGTTTATTCAGGTTTATTACCTTTTGAAATCCAAGAATTACCACTAGAAAAACTGCCCCACACCCACACTCAAATTATGATGAATGTGGGCAATCCAGAAGAAGCATTTGGTTTTGCAGCTATTCCTAATGATGGTGTAGGATTAGCGCGGATGGAATTTATTATTGCTAACCACATCAAAGCCCATCCTTTAGCCTTGATTCATTTTGATGAATTAGAAGACGAACTAGCTAAATACAAAATTGCTGAGTTAACTACTCAATATGAAAATAAAGCGCAATTCTTCGTAGATAAAATAGCTGAAGGAATTGGCACGATCGCAGCTGCTTTTTATCCCAAACCTGTAATTGTGCGTCTGTCTGATTTCAAGAGTAATGAATACGCCAATCTTTTAGGTGGTAAACAATTTGAACCGGAAGAAGAAAACCCGATGATTGGCTGGCGTGGTGCTTCGCGCTATTACGATCAACGCTATCGTGAAGGCTTTGCTTTGGAATGTCAGGCGATGAAGCAAGTGCGCGATCGCATGGGCTTAACCAACATCATTTTAATGATACCGTTCTGCCGGACACCTGAAGAAGGGCGGCGAGTATTAGCTGAGATGGCAAACAATGGTTTAGTCAGAGGCGAAAACGGCTTACAAGTTTATGTGATGTGCGAATTGCCAAGTAACGTGATTCTCGCAGACGAGTTTGCTCAAGTATTTGATGGCTTCTCCATCGGTTCCAATGACTTGACGCAATTAACTCTTGGATTGGATCGAGATTCAGAATTAGTCGCCCATTTATTTGATGAACGCAATCAAGCTGTGAAGCGAACAATCGCCACAGCTATCCAAACAGTTAAACAGCACGGACGCAAAATTGGTATTTGCGGCCAAGCACCAAGTGATTACCCAGAATTCGCCCGTTTCCTAGTCCAAGAAGGAATAGATTCCATCAGCCTCAATCCGGATTCAGTACTGAAAACACTCCTAGAAATTGCTAATGCAGAAGCTAGGGGATGAGGCAAGGGGGCAGGGGGCAGGGAGATGAGGGGGATGAAGAGAAATAATTATTACCCATTACCCATTACCCATTACCCATGCCCCATGCCCCATGCCCCATGCCCAATGCCCAAATACCAAATCACTAAGGAGTAATCATGATGTTTCACAAAGTGTTGGTTGCGGTTAATAATTCGGAAATTGGTCAACAAGTTTTTGATCAGGCTTTAGCTTTAGCGAAAGCAACTAATGCGGAATTAATGTTGCTCTATGTGCTTTCACCTTTTGATGAACGCTATCCCAATCCTCCCGGTATAGCTACAGATGGAATTTACGCTCCTTTTACTCCTGATGATGTCAACTATTATCTGGGACAGTGGGAATCTTTAAAGCGTGAAGGCGTAGAATTTTTGACGTTGTTAAACAATAAAGCGATCGCTCAAGGTGTCAATGCCCAGTACACTCAGGAATTTGGCGATCCGAGTCGAATTATTTGCGATTTAGCCCGTAGTTGGCAAGCTGATTTAATTATTCTCGGTCGGCGTGGGCTGACGGGAATTAGCGAGTTTTTCTTAGGTAGCGTTAGCAATTACGTGCTGCATCATGCTCCTTGTTCAGTTTTAGCAGTACAAGGGGTAGTTGATGCTGTTAAAGAAAATTCCCCAGCCACGTTAGCAGGTTCAGCTTGATTTTTACAAGCAGTTTCCATGACTATCATCTTTATTCCCTAACAATCGGACTTCCAACCCTTAACCTATATGCTGTCTTCAAGCTTAAAAACGCCCGATTTTGGTGTGGATCTATCCAATCCCCAAGCCTTACTTACCGCCTTACAACAGCTTCGTAGATGTGTTTATCAAGAAGGACAGGAGATTTTTCACGAATGGCGATCGCGCATTCATCGGCCAGCATTTATTAATAGTAGTCTCAACTTAGCTTATTATTTAGCACTGCGGCGTTATGACTTGCGGGAATTGCAAATGGCTTTGTTACCTTGGGGTTTATGTTCATTAGGACATATTGAAACCAAGGTTTTAGCACATTTAGATGCGGTAATTGCCACGTTAGCAGCTGCTTGTGATGTCAAGTTAAATTCTCCCATTAGTCACCCACCATTAGAGGAGTTTTTTGAAGGCGATCGCTTGCTGCAAGAACAAACTGAGGCGCTGTTTGGCCAGACAATGCGTCAGCGTCGAGTCAGAATTATGGTGACATTGCCGACAGAAGCAGCTAGCAATTATGAGTTAGTCCGGAATCTCATTCACCAGGGAACCGATTGTGTACGGATTAACTGCTCTCATGATACTCCGGCTGAATGGTCTGCCATGATTGCGAATGTGCGGTTGGCAGAAGCACAGATGAAACATCCCTGTAAAATTTTAATGGATTTAGGCGGGCCGAAACCGCGAATTGAATTTACTCTCGCTCCTAATGGTAAACGTCACATCTGTCGTGGAGATTTGCTGCTGCTGACTCGTGATGTATCCACCACCGTTGGATCTAGTTGTTTCCAAGCCAGTTGTACTTTGCCGGAAGTACTAGATCAAATACAGCTAGGCGCGAGAGTATGGATTGATGATGGTCATATAGGTGGACTTGTGGAAGCCATCACAGATGAAGGTATCTGGATACGCATTACTCAAACCCGCCTCAAAGGTAATAAACTTCAGCTGGATAAGGGTTTGAACTTTCCCGATACAGATTTGCACTTAAGTCCACTCACCAATCAAGACAAACAAGATCTCGACTTTATCGCTAGCCACGCCGAACTGGTGGATATTATTGGCTATTCCTTTGTGCAAAAAGCTGAGGATATTGCGCTTTTACAACAGGAATTACAAGCCAGGTTACCAGCAGGTTCTCCCATCCCCGCGATCGTCGCTAAAATTGAAACCCCATTGGCTGTTAGCAACCTGCCAGAATTAATTGTGCAAGCAGCAGGTCAACAACCCTTTGGCATTATGATTGCTAGAGGCGATTTAGCTGTGGAAATTGGTTACCAGCGTTTAGCAGAAATTCAAGAAGAAATTCTGTGGTTATGTGAAGCTGCCCATGTGCCTGTAATTTGGGCTACTCAAGTTTTAGAAAATCTCGTGAAACACGGAATGCCTTCACGGGCAGAAATGACTGATGCAGCAATGGCAGAAAGGGCTGAGTGCGTGATGTTGAACAAAGGGGCCTATATTGTCCAGGCTGTAACAATTTTAGATGATGTTCTCACTAGAATGCAGGCACATCAAATGAAGAAAACACACCAACTGCGTGCTTTACGTTCCTGGTAAAAGTAGCGCTTTCTTTTCTGCAATTTTTGCAGCAAGCATCTGCTAATTTGCATATCTCAGCTTAATTAAATATTTGTGTCTTTTGCCTGAAATAACACCTGAGTTATGTAAGTTAAATGTGAAAAAATTAAGTAAATATTTAAGTCTGCTTTCTCTAACCAATTTATCCTCAGTTAGAGTCAGCAGATTTTCCGACTATCACATAACTTATAGAAAAAGCTGTAGTTAATATTAATTTAAATAAGATAGCGCTCAATTAAAATTATACAGTTCAGGTTTTCTTAATCTTGGATTAAAAATTATAAATTTGTAGTTTGTATCACAACCTACCTACGGAAATTGCAGAAGAATCGTATACTGATAATTTAAAAATATATGAAAATATTTTTAAATTATCAGCGATTCCATAGAGAATATATTAAACAGTAATTGCAGAATGTAATTATAAATTTTGGGAGTCTCTAGCCGTGTCAGTCAGTAGGATTCGTCAAAACCAAGCTATTAACAGATTTGATGCGATTCGCAAAGATGCAGATGTCCATCGGTTGATGAATTTGTTGGCGGCCTATCCTTTGGCAAAGCAAATAGTGCTAGCGAATTGGCACAAGCAATCGCCACAGGAGATGTGGCTAGATTGGCAGGATGTTAATATAAATTTAAACAAATTTAGCGATTATAAAAATAAAACAATCTTTAAATGTGTAGAATATCCTCACAAGGATTTATCTGCAGATACACAGAGCTTACTATTGTGTTTAGCTCCCTTGAAGGGTTTGATTGACCGGAATGAACTGGTAAATTACATTAGAGAATTACAAAATTTAGAATTCCTTAAGAAATATTCTCTAAAAAAAATTGATGCTGCTCTTCAAGAAGCTATTGACTGGGGATTGTTAAAATATCATAATATTTTTGCTAATTTGCTGATTATCCAACCTGTATTTCCTTACTTTTTGCAGCATAAGTTAGAAAGCCTCAACGAGCAAATGCATAAAGCGTTAGACGAGGCATTTAAAAACCACTATTTAAAGTATGCAGACAAATATTACCAGTTGCTAAATTCCCATGATTACCAAGAGCGGGAAAAGGGGAGATTATTTTGCCAATGGCAATATGAAAACCTTTACAAAGCATTGCAATTATGTTTGGAAACTCAAGAAAGTATTAGTATTTATTTTTGCTTAGATAGATACTTAGATTTGATTGACGATAATCAAACAAACCAGAAGTTAGCAGAAATAGTCTGTCAAAATTTAGAAAAATATCCGGCTGCATTTATTAAAAGTGAATTAGGCTATCAAATACCCTTAGCAATTCAAAAACTAGGTTGCTGGCAACTGTTAAAAAAACAATATTCACAAGCCAGACAATCTTACACAAAAGCATTACAAATATACAGTGCTTTAGACAGCCAAAAGCAAATACAGAAACAAATTTGGCAAGCTAACACTTACTATAATTTAGGGATAATCGCCCAGCAAATGCAAGAATTTGCACAGGCAGAGAGTAATTATCAACAGGCTTTGCATATTTACATCAAAAATAGCGATCGCTATCATCAAGCCCGTACCTATTACCAATTGGGCAATATTGCTCAACAAACATGGGAATTGTCACAGGCACAGAATTATTATCAACAAGCGTTAAAAATCTATGTTGAACATGGCGATCGCTATTCTTGTGCCCGCACCTACTACAATTTAGGTAGAATTGCCCAAGAATTGCGGGAATTTACCGAAGCCCAGCGCAATTATCAGCAAGCGTTACAAATCTACATCGAACATAGCGATCGCTATTCTTGCGCCAGCACCTATTACAATTTGGGTGTAGTTGCCGAAGCATTACAAGAGCTATCACCAGCGCAACGTAACTATCAACAAGCTTTGGATATTTATATTGAACATGGCGATCGCCAGCACCAAGCACTGATATATCAAAATTTGGCAGGTATAGCCGAAAAAACACAGGAATTTGCAGCAGCGCAACAACATTATCAACAAGCTTTGATCATCTACATTGCCCAAGGCGATCGCGATGAGCAAGCTAAGATATATCAAGATTTGGCAAGTGTAGCCCTAAAAACACAGGAATTTGTCGAAGCGCAACGCTATTATCAACAAGCGTTACAAATCTACATCGAACATAGCGATCGCTATGAGCAAGCCAATATCTACCAACACTTGGGGCTAGTTGCTCAACAAATGCAGAATCTAACACGGGCGCAAAGCTATTATCAACAAGCTTTGGATATTTATATAGAATATGGCGATCGCTATAAACAAGCCCGTACTTATCAAAACCTGGGGATGATTGCCCAGACTATGCATGATACAGCACAGGCGCGCCAAAATTATCAAAAAGCTTTAGATATTTTTGTGGAATATGGCGATCGCTATTCTCAGGCATATATTGAGTGCCAATTAGAACTTTTAGCACCAGTCTAGCTAGCCTTCGCTATCAACGAGCCATCAAAGACTGGCTTAACCAATATGCGACTGTAGCAAATATTAATATTACAGACACAGGGCCAAACCAAATTCCTAAAGTAGGATTTTCGGTAGTGGCGAGATTGTACATTTGCCATTCAATGTAAGCAAAGAGCCAAACTAATTCAAACTTTAACCAAATGATCATTGAGCAAGCAATTTGATATTGTCTCAATGCATTTTCTTCCGTAATTCTCACCACATAATTAAAAGTATGGGGATAGCGGTTGATCACTGTCAGCATTCCATACATAAATAAACCCACAATTGGTAGCAACCAGATAACTTTTTTGCTACCCCAGCCGTTAGCGCGTCCATCAATGCCAAAATGGACTGGTATCGTATCGGGCAATGTTAACCAACCGTGAAGTGCGATGCCAAATAATGCCACTATTCCTGCTAACGCACCCCAATTTATTATTTGCAATAGCTGCGATTCAGGAATTACAAGAACAGGCCTTTGATTACTCATGATATTTACCTTAATCTGCTGATTTTGGTCTTAATCTAGCCTGATTTTTGAAATATGAAACTAGCCCAAATGTCAAAAAAAATTACAATTTTCTCTATGGTAAGTTTGCTTACCCCTAAGGTGATACTAATAGACTCGTTCTCAAACTTGCAAGTAACGCACGAAAAGCGTTTCCATCGGTGCTTTACGCTAAAGCTAACGCACCTAATAAATTTATTGATTAACAAAATAAAAAATATATTTTGATAAACGTATCACAGAAAATACGGTGTCCCTGTCAAATCCAATCATATACAATTTCTGGTTATTCCTCCTACCTCCTGACTTGAAAGTGATGAGTGATACCATTTTGAAAAAAGAACGCGACAGATGAGTAGGGGCACGGCACCAGTAAGATATTTGATATGTCAAAAGATTGAAGATGCCGTGCCCTTACAAAGAATTTATCTGTCGCCAACATTATTTGAATTGGTATGATGAGTACTGAGTAAAAATCCCATTGAGACTTTCATAATTGGCGGTGAAACTTGTTTCATTGGGACTATTTCCTTAATGTTCATTCAGGTAAAATTTCTCGACAACCAAGCTGATTAAGAATCTCGTCATCTACCTCCTTGCTATCACCAAATTCTGTATTTTTGAACAATACTGTAAATGCTCCTGCTCCTAACCTATCTTGCGGAAACAGACGATAACAAGGTATATCAGTTAAATGCGATTGATAATTTTGTAAATTACTCACTTTAATTGCCTTAAATTGAGGAAATCGCTGTAAAAACCATTCGCACACCTCCTCATTTTCTTCTGGAGAATAAGTACAAGTCATATAAGCTAAATACCCTTGAGGCGCTACAACTTGAGCAGAATTAGCTATAATCCGTTTTTGACGATTAGCACATTTATTAATATTAGTTGGGTGAAAACATCCTGGTGCTTTTTCACCTTTAGCGAGTAAAGATTGCCCAGAACAAGGAGCATCGACTAAAACCAAATTACTAGATAACGGTATAGTCTCAGCCAAGATACTAGAATCTCGATTAACTACAAAGCTAGGCTTAATGTGGCAACGTTTCAAATTAGAAATCAGCATTCCTAAACGTTTACCAATTACCTCATTACTAATCAGTAATTCAGGTTGTAAAGCTTTCCACGCGAAGATACTCTTGCCTCCTGGTGCAGCACACATATCAAATATCAGCTTTACCGATGGGGTAATTGTTAATAAAGGCGCAGCTGCAAATACAGAAGAAAAATCCAGACAATAAAAATCTCCTTGGTCATGTAGAGGATGTTTACCTGGCTTTTCTCCTAAAGGTAATCTATCTACAAATTCCGGTTGCCAAGTGGCTGGTATTTCTACAGAAAAAGGTGAAATATTTGGTCTTGATTGACACCATAGAATGCAGGGATGAAAAGGTTGAGGATTAATCAGTGCTTCAATAAATTTCTCTTGAATATCAACGTTTGCAAACAAACGCTTTGCAAGTTTAATTAATAGATTTGAAGGTTTTTCCATCGATAAATCAAACTGTTATGAAAGAACAATGCCAAGCTAAGGTTTAGCTGCATACTGAAAAACATCATGTCATTTGAAATGGGCATTGGGCATTTGGTATTTGGTGTTTGGTGTTTGGTATTAGGTGTTTGGCGTTACTTATTTTCCTTTATCTTCCCAGTCCCCAGTCCCCAGTCCCCAATCCCCAGCCCCAAACTACACCACCGAGGGTCATGATATTCGATAATTTTCAGCGAAAAATACGCAAAGAAGCACAGCTATGGCGAGATGAAGGCCTAATTAGTGCTTCGCAGTATCAACAGTTAGCAGACCGTTATCAATTTAACAACATAGAAGCAGCAACACGCGATCGCTCGCGGATGATTGCGATCGCAGTTGGCGGTATCTTGTTAGTGTTAGGTGTGATTATTTTTATCGCCGCCAACTGGCAAGAATGGTCACGAGATGTCAAGTTTATCTTGATGATCAGTTTGTTTCTGTCTGTTACTATCACTGGTTTTTACACTTGGCGAGAACCTGCACTTAAGAAAGCGGAAGGCAAAAAACTTGACCGCAGCAAACGCTTATTAGGAGAGGCTTTACTGATATTAGGCGCTTTTATTTTAGGCGCAAATATCCTCTTGATGGCTCAAGTCTTCAATATTGCTGGTTCCACGGCGGAACTCTTTATTGCTTGGGGATTTGGGGTTGTAGTCATGGCTTACAGTCTATCCATAAATTCCTTGGGTATTCTGGGCATTGTCCTCGTCCTCATTGGCTATTGGAGTGGACTCGGAGACTGGTGGTACACTCAGGGCGAATGGACTTGGGCAAGATTAATCGTGCGACATATGCCCTTGATATCCTGGCTATTTTTTGTACCCTTAGCCTATTTTTGCCGATCACGGTGGATTTTTGGATTAGCAGTTTTTGCTTTTGTAAGTTCCTTGCAATTCAACCTCAATCCTTTACAAGTACTAACTTACACTGATATTGCGCCGTGGGTAGCATCCTTTGCCTTTGCACTCCCACCAGCTTTATTGTGGAGTTACGATGACTTACTCTTTCCCACAATTAATTATCGCTTGTTTCAACCCCTAGCGCGTAGTCTCGCTTTATTCTGTTTTGGTTTTGCATTTTATATCTTGTCCTTCCGTTGGCAATGGGAATTTCCCGAAAATGGCTATATACCGCCAACTACTAACAGCAACATCTTCAGAAGTCTTCCCATCATCGATATCGGGATTCTTAGTGGCTTGGCAGTATTACAATGGTTATTTCTGCTGCGTCAACGCAACAATCCCGCCCGTCGAGAAATGGTTTTCAACCTGATCCTGATAGGGATATTTATTGGCATCACGGCTTTAGTACCTTTTTGGCATCAAGGTATTACTCGCATTAGCGAACTGGGAATTTTTGCCTTCAACGTTCTGTTAGTGATCTTATCTTGGAAACTAATTCAAGAAGGATTGAAACTTAACGATAGACCCTCCTTTTGGGGCGGTATGCTATTGTTAACTTTACAAGTCCTCAGTCGGGTGTGGGAGTACAATACAGACTTGCTAGTCAAGTCGCTGGTTTTTGTAATGTGCGGTTCTGTACTAATTAGCGCCGGACTGTGGTTTGAACGTCGCCAATCTGAAGGAAAAAGTAAAAAAAGTAATTCGTAATTCGTAATTCATAATTCGTAATTACGAAGAATTCGGTAGAATGTGATCTCTGTGTATTCCTAATATTTGAGTAGTTAGGGATTTTCGGAAAATAAATGATCCCACCTTCAGAGGAACAAATTCTTTCTCCTCTGCTTCCTCCGCTTCCTCTGCTGGCATAGTGATGGAATATCTTTTTAGTTGAAATTCTCTTAGCCTGTCTCTGCGTAAGTCCTAATCCCGGTTATTTTCCTCTCCTTTCAGGACTACGCCCATGAAAAGTAATGCCTCCGAATCAAATAAATCCAGCGCTTCTGAATCGAATAAATCATCAAATAAATCTAATCAAGGTTGGTCTCCCGAAGCTGAATTTTCTGGAAAGCTGACTTTTCGGGATTATTTAATTGCTACTGAACAAAAAGCAAACCAGCCCTTACCTTTTTGGCGGTTACTGGTTCCCCTGTTAATTCAAACAGGGTTAATTATGGCAGTACCCACCCAAGCTGTTTACACAGACGTTGCAGGCAAAACAGTGATTTTGCAAAGCGCATCTGTAGATCCTGATGATGTGCGGCAAAACTTCGCCATCAATTTAGACTATAACATCTCCCGGATTGCAACTTTGAGAAGACTACCTGGCTGGCAGGAGTTGCTAAGGCAAAATAGGGGTAGAACTAGACAATTGGCAGAAGGAACCAATTTGTATGTAACTCTGGAAGAGAGAGAATTTTCTGGTCGTGGTGTTCCGTCTGCTTGGAGGCCAATAAGAGTTAGCGGAAAACGACCTACAAACCTAGCAAATGATCAGGTCGCCCTAAAAGGCGTATATCGGGATGGCGTTGTCAATTATGGCGTAGAGACATACTACATTCCAGAGGAACAGAGAGAACGGATTAGTAGAGATATTTCTCGCGCTTTAAACTCTCGTGAGGGAAGACGACAACCAATAGTAGTCAAAGTCAAAGTCGATCCTCAAGGTAATGCTGTACCTATTAGTTTATGGGTGCGCGATCGCAACTATCGCTTTGAATAATTACTAATTCGTAATTCGTAATTACTTAGTAGTGTGCTGTCGCACAGCATAACGCACCGACATATCATCTACAATTCCAAGCGTATTCAAGGTGCGTTAGCCTACGGAATAACACACCTAACTCTGTATATGCAAAGCGACTATTTTGCGATTGATTATCCCAAAATAGCCGCTTTAACTACGAATTACAAATTACGAATTACGAATTGTTTAGTCTTGTTGACGTAACTGCCAAGCTACACCAAAAGCTGCCCCAGCACCGGCTACTAAACCAGTACTCATTCCTTGTATAGTTTTTTGTATAGGATCTTGAGTCAAGCAGTCACTAGTAACTGTTTTGGCTTCCAAACACATAGTACTTTCTGCCCAACTGGTAGTACCGCCTAAAATAACACCACTCAAACTACAGAAAACAACCAGCATTAAAAGGCGTTTAGTTTTTCTATCCATATCAAGATGCGTTAAATATTGCAGTTAGTTAATAATCCTCAACTAGGATACACATCCTGGGACAGATTGTCAGCTGTATCAACTTGTGTTTTACGTGGAGCATGGGGCATGGGGCATGGGGCATTGGGAGACAGGGGAAAAACCAAACACCAAACACCCAACACCAAACAACAATTACCCATTACCCATTACCCATTACCCATTCCCTATTACCTACTCCTCTCCCCAAGTTCGCAATTGCAAATACACCAAAACTAGAGTTACTGCTAGTAACACCGTTGCGGCTGCGGCTGCATAACCAAAATCAAATTGACCAAATGCTTCTTGATAGATGTAATAAACTAGCAAATTCGTCGAATTTAGCGGCCCGCCGCCTGTAATCACGTAAACTTGCTCAAAACTCCGCAAGGTAAAAATAGCAGTGGTAACAATCGCAAATATTAAAGTTGGTCGCAATCCGGGGAGAGTAATATGCCAAAATTGTTGCCAACCATCTGCACCATCTAATTCCGCAGCTTCGTAACGACTGGGAGGAATGGCTTGTAACCCTGCTAAAAACACCACCATATTAAAGCCCAGTTGTTTCCAAATACTCAGTAAAATAATTACTGGCATAGCCCAAAACGTATCTCCTAGCCAAGGAATCGATGGAATACCAAATATATTTAAAAATCCGTTCACGGGGCCAGTGGTTTGAAATAACCAGCGAAATCCTAAGCCAGCGGCTACAAGAGAAATAATTGAAGGTAGAAAATAAGCGCTGCGGATGATGCCTCGCAAAGCTAAAGAACGATTTAATAATACTGCTAGCCCTAAAGGAATCACTAAACTGGGAATTACCGTGGCAATTGTAAAATAAGCGGTATTAGCCAAAACTTGCCAAAAATCGGAATTGAACAGCAAGCGCCAATAATTTTTGAAGCCGACGAGATAAGTACCTTTTGAGGTAAAACTACCAGCTGTAAAACTGAGATAAAACAAATAGGCGATCGGCCAAATGATAAACAGACCTAGTAAAATCAGTGCGGGTGTGAGAAAAACCCAGGCGGCAACTGTATCATTATCTAGCAGTTGCATCTGAGAGGAACGGGATGTTTTCATAGCGGTTTTGGCTGTTGAATGCGGTAGGGTGTGATTCGACGCAGAGGTACTGCTAAGATCCTGTCAATTCTATTTGGCTCAAACGAATGCCTCACATTTTCCCCTACTTTGGCAAATTTGCGATCGCCAGCACAAAGCTGACCTCTAGCGTACTTATAGCATTATCGATGACACTCAATACAGCTGTGCTGGCTGAACCTGCAAAATCGCCAATTCCTAACCCAGCACCGACAAATCAGGCGATACCAACACCAGTCCCTAATCCAGCGCCTACAGAACAGTCTACAAACCCCATTGCCCAAAAATTAATCGGTGAATGGCAAACTAAAGACCCTTCATCACCTGTGACGCTAACTTTTATGTTCTCGCCAGATGGTAAATTATATGTTCTGTCGCCTGATACAAAAACTTCTGTAGCTGTGGAATTTCAATATCAGATCAACCCTACAGCCCAACCAATGCATTTAAATGTCATAGTCGCTAAAGAAAAACAACCAGTACTGACAATTTTTGAATTTACACCTGATGGTCAACTGCGCTTGCAATTAGATAATACCGACCCTGGTAAACCACGACCGACAGCTTTCTCTGGGACAGCAACCCTATTCACCAAAGTTTCTGATACCACGAAGCTACCGGAGAATACCAAGTTTATTAACCCGCAATTATGAGTCATAATTCTACAATCGATACTGCTACGACTAGTTTAATTTCGCCCAACATTTCTAGTGAGGTCTTAAAAACCAGCACTCCCTTAAAATTAGGCATTCTCGCTTCTGGAAATGGCAGCAATTTTGAGGCGGTAGCTCAAGCTATTGCAGCCGGACAGCTAAACGCCCAAATTAAAGTTTTAATTTACAACAACCCTGATGCTAAGGCTGCTGTGCGGGCGGCGAATCGGGGTGTAGAGGCGGTATTGTTGAATCACCGCGATCGCAAAAATCGTCAAAAGTTTGATGGGCAAATTGTACAGACTTTGCAGCAGTACGATGTAGATTGGGTAATTTTAGCTGGCTGGATGCGGCTATTAACACCAGTATTAATTGATGCTTTTCCTGACAGAATTATTAATATTCATCCCAGCTTGCTACCAAGTTTTAAGGGTATTCATGCGGTAGAACAAGCTTTAGCCGCTGGGGTAAAAATTACTGGTTGTACGGTGCATTTAGTATGTTTAGAAGTAGATAGCGGCCCTATTATCATCCAAGCAGCAGTACCAGTGTTAGCAAATGATACCGCAGAAACGCTCCACGCCAGGATTCAAGTTGAGGAACACCGAATTTTACCACAAGCGATCGCCCTAGCCGCACACAGGCGATCGCTCATCCTCAATCATGCTTAAACATTAATTGTTTTTTAGTAGAAAGGGGAAAGGTTGTTCCTCTTCCCTTTTTTCCTAAACCAACCAGTGCTATAAATCTGGGCTAATTATCATAATCCATTGCCAATGAGAATAAACGGTGCCCAATAATAAGGATGGCTGAGATTACCTGCAACATCTTGCTGTTTACCTGAAGTCTGATAATTCCCGGTAATTAAAGCTATTTGCGCTGCTTGCAAGGCTTCTGCTTTCGTTGTGTTGGACTTTTTCAATGCAGAATAAAAATTATTCATTAAACTTTGGGTACCACCATCATCAACAGACCATAAACTAGCGATCGCAGCTCTAGCGCCTGTTCTTTGAATTTGGTAGCCAAAGCCCAAAATCTCTTTACCATCACCTAACTTATCACCTAAGCCAGTTTCGCAAGCACTCAACACAAATAAGTCTACATGAGGTAAATTCCAATTTTGCACATCGCGTAGAGTCGCATATTTACCATTACCAAACACAATAAAAGAATCTTCTGGTTGACCAGCCACAAAGGCTGCATGGGTGGCTAAATGTATAATATTGTAGTCATTCATTGAATAAACAATATCTGGGTTAAATTGGTCATCAACCACTTTTTTAGTATTATCAATTGTCGCTGCTATTCCTTCCACTTCTCGCCCAGCAAATTGTAACCCTTGAAAGTTAAAATCTTGGTTAGCAACTTTCACATTGACACTACGTTGAGCATTAGCAAACGCTGCTGCTAAAACTTGCAATTGTGATTGTGGTTTGGTGGTGAAATTGGTCAGACTCAGAGCAGTAATATTATTGATGCGGAAGCGTTGTACTAACCATTCTTTCCCATCATATAAAGCGGCTAAAGGTATGTAACGCAGTTTGCCATCAGGGGCGTAAACAATAGTTTTAGTTTTAGCTGCAACTAAGTCTTTTTCTATAGGTTTAATCAACCATTCATAGAGTTGACCAGCAGCAGCTTTCGGATTACTAGTGGGAGTTTGTAAATCCCGGCGATATTTCTCAATCGCTTTGTTGAGTTGTTCTTGTGTTACTGCAACTGTGCGATGGATAGGAGGAGCGTAAGGAGTTGCTAAAACTAATTCTAATCGGTCTTGAAGAACTAATGGATAAAGAATTACTGCATCTTGACCCAATCTTTGTAGACTATCTTGAATGGTTTTTACCTGAGTTTCTAAGTTGATATTTTCTCCTCCGGTGCTTTGTTGTAACTCTGCTACCAATTTTTCTACTTCTGGATCTTTGAGAAATTCACCAAACTGTTTGCGAATATCTGTTTGTAATTTTCGCAATTCGACAATTCGCTGCTGTTGGCTAGTTGTTCTTTTACTTGCAGGTTGAATTTTTTCTAGTGAGTCTAACTCTTTACCCAACGCCACTGCTTTCTCCAGAATCGCATTTGTATTGGGGTCAGTAGGTCTTTGTGGCGATGTATTTTTCTGGCTAATATGTAGAAAATCTTTCACCTCTTGCAGTTTCAGCAAATCTAATACCTGCTGCGCCTCGGCTATCTTACCTTGGGAAAGTAATAAATCAGCAAACTCGCGATAGATATCTGCTCCAGTTTCACCTTTAGCACCAGCTTGTAGGAAGGATGTTTGCAACTGTGGCGGTAAACCTTGAATTTTTTGTCGCACTTCCTCTATTCCACGAACAGCTTTTTGATAATATTCAATAGCCTTATGTGGCTGATTTAAACTGCGATAAGCACGAGCCAAACCTGTATAAGCACCACTAGCACTCCCTGGAATATTGGGAGTGGGATTTGTTTTCAGCGCTTCTTCATATAAAGATATCGCCTGTTGAATTTGCCCCGATTTGCGGTCAATATAACCAAGTTGATTTAAAGCACTATATTCTAGCGATCGGTCTTTTAGCTTCCTTGCAATAGTTAATGCTTCTTGGGCTGTAGTAATAGCTTTTGGATAATCTTTTACGCTTTCATCAACACCACTTAAATTTATTAGCGCCACAGATTTTAACAAAGGACTTTTACTTTCCTCAAATGCTGTTGCTGCTTGTTGCACCAATTCAAGTGCTTTTTGAGAATTTCCTTGGTTATCATAAATACCGCCTAACGCTAGCAGCGCAACACCTTCAGCTAAATGATTTTGCGTTTTGCGAGCACTGGTCAGCGTTTTTTGGTAAAAGGAAATTGCTTGTTGATAGTCTCCTAAATTATTGTAAATAATACCTAGCGGAAAGGAGGACACTACATCTGCTATTGGATTTTTAATTTCTTGAGCAATAGCTAAACCCTGTTTGGCAACATCAATTGCTTTCGGATACTCTTGGAGATCTATATATGCAAGACTTAAAGCACCCAAAACTTGCGATTCTAAAAAACGGTTTTTACTCTCTCGCACCATAGCCAAGCTTTGTTGTAGAAACTCAATGGCTTTTTGATAATCTTCTTTTATAGAGTAACTATTACCTAAAACAAATAATGCCAACCCTTCCAAATCAGGATCTTTAATGATCTGTCCATTTTTTGAGGGATTTTCTCCTTTAGCAATTGCTAAGGATTTCTGACTCAAGTCAATGGCTTTGAGATAATCTCCCTGTCCCATATAAATATAAGCAATATTTCCCAAAACATAACCTTCAAATTTAGTTCCTTTAGTAATAGATAATGCTTGCTGAAGTAGCTCAAGTCCCTTTGGTAAATTACCCATGTAGCCGTAGGCACTACCTAAAAGCATTAAAATCTTACCCTCATCATCACGATTTTTAGTTTCCCTTGCTATTACTAGGCCTTGCTGATTGTATTCAATGCTTTGAGGTAAGTTTCCCTGTAAAAAATAATCCGCTCCCACTTGCATTAGGGTACGTTCTTCTAAATCTCGGTCTTTGCTCTCCCTCGCTATTTTAATAGCTTGCTGATAGTAATTAATTGCTTTAGCTTCCTCTTGAGCTTTATTAAAAGCCTGACCTAAATTTATCAGCAGTAGCGCTTGATTTTTGACATCTGGGATTTCTTGAGCAATAGCTAGTGCTTGCTGATAGTATTCAATTGCTTTTTGGTATTTATGTAAATTATAATTAGCGAGACCAAGACCTCTCAAAGATGTGAGTTGTGCTGGTCGATTTTTAATTTCTTGAGCAACAGCTAGCGCTTGCTGGTCGTATTCAATAGCTTTTGGGTAATCTTTGAGAGAATAATGGTAAATACTACCGATATCATTCAATAAATCAGACTCTTGATCGCGCTTTTTCAGTTCACGAACTATAGCAACACTCTGCTGATAATAATCAACTGCTTTAACATATTCCTGTAGGAAATTATATGTCCTCCCCAAACCGTAAGCTAATATTTTAAATTCACTTCCCCGGTCTTTAATTTCTCTAGCAATTATCAAAGCCTGTTGAGCATTAGTAATTACTTTTTGATAATCTTTAAGAGAATTATAGGTGTCACCCAGAGATTTTAGAATACTTAACTCACAATCACGCTTGTTACTTTTTCGCTCAATTATCAATGCTTGGTTATAATAATCAATTGCCTTAGTATATTCTTCTAACTCTGCATAAGCTGCACCAAGAGAATAAATATCTCGTGATTCACAATTGAGTTGGTTTATTTCTAAATTAAGTTTGGTATTTTGTTGAATGTACTCTAGGGCTTTTGGCTGATTTTTTAAAGCCTGGTAAGCTTTGCCAATGTTATATAAAATACTGGATTCCCTATCCTTATTTTTTATCTCTCGCGTAGGTACTAATGCTTGTTGGTAATAATTAATTGCTTGCTGGTAATCTTTGAGCTTATAGTTGTAAACATCACCAATATCTTGCAGGCTGATAGATTGATATTCACTATTTTTAATTTCTTTGGCGATCGCTAAAGTTTGCTGATAATAATCAATGGCTTTTTGATAATCCTTGAGATAATTATAGTAAATATTACCTATAGCCCGAAGAGTGTATAACTGAGCATCACGCCGATTAATTGCTTGAGAAATTTTGATAGATTGCTGATAGTAGATGATTGCATTTTGATAATCTTTGATTGAGTTATAACAATCACCTAAACCGAATAGGATAGAAGCTGTTAAGTAACCATTGCTAATTTGCTGTGCAACTACTAAGCTATTCTGATAGTATTCAATAGCTTTCTGGTAGTTATTCAGTGATTTATAGCTATCTGCCAAACTGTTTAGTGCAATAATTTTTAATTCAGGTTTATGAATCCGCTCTGCAACTGTAAAACTTTGCTGATAGTAGTCATTCGCTTTTTGGTAATTTTCTTGGCTATAGTAGATATGACCAAATCGTCGCAAAATATCTGCTTCTAATTCACCATTTTTAGTTTGTCTAGCAATGACTAGCGCTTGCTGTTGGTAATCTAGAGATTTGGTATAATCTTTTAACGATTTGTAGGCTACGCCTAAAATACTTAAAGATTTTCCTTCTATTACCGGGTCTTTAATTTCTCTGGCAATTGCTAAACTTTGCTGAGAATACTCAATCCCTTGATCATTATTATCTGAGAAGACATAAGCACTACCTAAACCTTGTAATGCTTTACCTTCTCCTTGACGGTCTTTAATTTCTCTATAAATAGTTAGTGCTTGTTGAAAAGATTGCAAAGCCGCTTCATATTGATGTTCATCAAGTTGCTTAGTTCCTGTTTCTACAAGCTTATCGGCTTCAGCCTTACGGTTTGGCGCTGGAGTTACTTTACTCGTATTTGGTGTTTGTGCTACAGCACTGTAAATTTTTGCTTGACCAGACACAGCCGCAACTATCAAAATTATCAAGGTTGCGGTAATTGTAGAGAAGCGATATATGCTATTATTTCTAGCAAATTGTAGAGGTTGATTCATAGGGAAGGTTTAAATAAATCTGTGACAAAGGTGTTTTATCTTCTCTACAGATATATTTCTCTGCCTTCCTAACTTATGCAAGTAGTAGTTAAAAATGTGACATTTATTAATAAATACAGGCTTTGATTTCTTAACTTTAAGCTGTCGCAATTAAATATAATGAGTTTAAGCTAAACTTAAATACTTTGCAAAAAGCTTAAGCTCATATTATTTAGATTTAGCGAACATATTAACAGCTTCTTACAATTTAGGTTTTATACTTTTCGCAATTTCCACAAGTAACTAGAAATCAAATTCGTTATCACATGGGCAATAATTGGCACTAGCAAATTGCCACTCAATACCGCACCATAGCCTAGCATTAATCCAACAATAGTTGCCCAAATCACATAAGGCCATTGTTGAGAACCACTCAGATGCAATACTCCAAAGCAAAGACTGGATACAATCACAGCAACATGATCCGCGCCTAAAGCGGGAATCATCACACCCCGAAATAATAATTCTTCACTTAATCCCGGTAGCAATCCCAGCCAAATAATATCTGGTAAAACTAAAGGCTTTAGCACCAAGTCTAGATAATAATCTGCGCTTTTACGGTAGGCTGGCACAAAGCGATAAGTTAAGCCACTCACAAGAGTAATAATTAATCCTAGTCCCAGCCCCAAAAGCAAATCAGTTTCATTCCAACGCCAAGGAAACAGGGAAAAGCCACCAAAGCGCAACCACAATTTAGCGACTATCCACAAAATAATTGCAGTCGCTCCCATCGCTCCCAATACTTGGATGCGTGTCAGGTAAGGAATTTCTGGTTCTTGTTTTTGTTGTTCAACCACGGGTGTTTAGGGGAATTGGGGACTGGGGATTGGGGATTGGGGATTGGGGATTGGGGGATTGGGGACTGGGGACTGGGGATTGGGGATTGGGGGCTAGATAGGGATTATGGAAAAAATAATTTATTAATTTTGACTTTTGACTCTTGACTCTTGACTTTTGACTCTTAACTAATAACAAGTTGCTGTAGAGAATTTATTTTTGGACGGAGAGCAGCGGGATCTACACCTGCTTTGTGTGCTGCTAAAACACCTACTGCTTCTAAATATGAGTTTACCTGTATGGACTTGATTCCTAAAGGTTCTGGAGGAACTTGGATCTGAGTTTGGTTTTCTGCGACAGTAATAATTTGGCATTGCTTCTGATTTAGGCGCAAAATTGCACTACTACCACAAGCGGTTGCTGGTATTATTGCAGCATCAACTTGCTCTGACCAAATATCTTCTGGTAGATATTTGATTGTTCCTTTCTCTATGATAAATTGTGGTGCGCGACTTAAACCTACAAGTACGCACGGTAAAAAAGTATAGCCTAATTCTTCGGCGGCGGAACGGGGAGATAAATTCGCATCTGGTGGGAATGAGGCTAAAGCCGGAGCATGGGCGCAGGGAATTTGAAAAGTACGCACAATTAAATGGCTAATGACTGCTTCTGCACCTGCTAGGGGATCTACGCCTTTACCTTGGCGATAGTTTTCCACTGCTGACGCTTCTATATCATCGGGGAAACGGGCTACTACTGCGATCGCATCTGCACCCGCTTGTTTAATTAATACTTCTGCTGCTCTTAATAAACTATCGGGGTTACCAATTGTCCCCCAACTAATCCCCGATGGTGATGTGCGTAATTCTATATTTAATGGCGTATCTGTGACAACATAATCTGTCAAGCTTAACCCGAGGGTGGCTCTGGCTGCATCTGCTGCTTGCAAGTGTCGTAGCCTTAGTTCTGGGTCTATCCCTTGGTCTAAAAGTAAACCTATTTTATTTCGATGTACAGGGCGCAAACCCCATTCTCCCGCAGCAAATTTGTCTAATCCGTAACCTTCAACGTATAAAGTGTTGGGTAAATTCCAGTACAAACTTGCACCATTGAGGACATTGGGGTGAGTAATGAGGCGATCGCACACCTGTGATATAACTCTGGCTACAGGTAAAGCATCCCCGGCATAACCCCCAATTGCTGCACCCACACCAGTAGGTACAATTAAAATAGCAGTATATGGACGTTGCATAAAATAGTTGGTAATTGATAATTCGTAATTCGTAATTATTGTCCTATGCTTTTAGACATGCAGATTTTCAAACATTCATCACCATGTGCTTGACTTCTCGATTGAGAAATCAAGGGTCTTATACTAGTTTGTGAATTACGAATTACGAATTACGAATTAGTAATTATTCTGCACTTGCTGTAGTAACAACAGCTTCCACAGTAGCCTTTTCCTGTTCTGTATCCACAGAGGTAATTGCCCAACGTAAAGGTTCACCCTGTTTTTCTAATTCTGCGGCGATTGCTTGCTCTAACTCTGTAGGAGTTTCTTGGAGGTCAATTTCTGCGGTAATAAAATGAGTAGTCATTCTCGCCTATCCTTGTTATTATTGCTTTCTAGAATAACTGATATCAGCATAAAGGATGAAGTATTAAAAGATAAATTTCTGTCAAATTTTCATCCTTTAGCCTTGATATTTTATCCTTTAATTAGCCTCTGCCAAATTGCAACTGATAAAGTGTATCTTCTTTTTCAGTTTCCACTTTTATATCAGAAAGAGGTCTGGCTACACAAAGTAACACATAGCCTTGTTTTTGTAATTCTGGACTAACGCCCATACCATCAGTTTGATCTACAGTTCCCTCGCTAAGTTGACCAGCGCAAGTTGTGCAAACACCTGCACCACAAGAAGTTGGCAAGTCCAAACCAGAAGATTGAGCAACTGATAAAATAGTTTCGTTTTCGGGCACTTGCAAAGTATAAATTTTGCCTTGGTGGTTAATCTCAACGGTGTATGTTTTGGACATATACAAAAAGAATGTAATTTAACTAACAAAGGAAATATTTTATCTGATGAATAGACACACAACCAAGTCGAGAAATGCCAACCCAAAAATTATTTTCAAATAGATTTATTGGCAGAAGTAGCTATACAGTGATAATTATAAGTCCTGGCCAGACCAAAAACTTCAAGTAGGGAGACTCATTACCAGTTGATACCGTGAATGAAGACTTGTAAGCTTGAGTTCTCTTGAAATATAGGCAGTGATTATAAACACTAAAACCATTTTTGGCTAATATCTTGGAGTGTAGAATGTTGGAATCATATCGTCAACACGTTGTAGAAAGAGCTGAATTAGGAATTCCCCCCTTACCGCTAGATGCCAAGCAAACTTCAGAGTTGTGCGAATTACTGAAGAATCCGCCCAAGGGTGAAGAAGATACATTATTGCATTTATTGCGCGATCGCGTACCCCCTGGAGTTGATGCTGCAGCTTATGTCAAAGCAGGGTTTCTCACAGCTATTGCCAAAGGTGAAACCAAAAGCCCCTTAATATCACCCATCCAAGCAGTAGAATTACTGGGAACGATGGTAGGTGGCTATAATGTGCAATCTTTAATTGAATTGCTGCAAACTCCTACTGTATCTGTATCAGACTCTGCTGAAACTCCTTTAGTCATGCAGGGACAAGGAAAGGAACCCATCGCCGCTTATGCCGCCAACGCCCTCAGCAAAATTTTGTTGGTGTATGATGCTTTCCATGATGTTTTGGAATTATCCAAAACCAATCCCTATGCCAAACGCGTCATAGACTCTTGGGCGGAAGCTGAGTGGTTTACTGTGCGTCCCCAACTCCCAGAAACAATTACCGTTACAGTTTTCAAAGTTCCTGGGGAAACCAACACCGACGACTTATCCCCCGCCCAAAGTGCTACCACTCGCCCGGATATTCCCTTACACGCCTTAGTGATGCTAGAGTCACGGCAACCGGGAAGCTTAAAAACCATTGCCGAGTTAAAGAAAAAAGGACATCCTGTCGCCTATGTTGGTGATGTAGTGGGTACAGGTTCATCCCGGAAATCTGCCATCAACTCCGTATTGTGGCACATGGGTAATGATATTCCCTTTGTTCCCAACAAACGCGCTGGGGGATATATTTTAGGTGGTGCGATCGCGCCTATTTTCTTTAATACAGCTGAAGATGCTGGTGCTTTGCCTATTCAATGCGATGTCACCAAGTTAGAAACAGGTATGGTAATTACTATCCATCCCTACAAAGGCGAAATCACCAACGAAGCCGGCGAAGTTATTTCCACCTTCAACCTCAAACCCGATACCATCCTCGATGAAGTTCGTGCAGGTGGGCGCATTCCTTTATTAATTGGGCGTACCCTCACCGACAAAACCCGCCAAGCACTTGGTTTAGAACCCAGCAGCTTATTTATCCGTCCCCAAGCACCGGAAGATACAGGTAAAGGCTACACCCTCGCCCAGAAAATGGTAGGGAAAGCTTGCGGATTACCCGGTGTGCGTCCTAGTACATCTTGCGAACCCATCATGACAACAGTTGGTTCCCAAGATACCACAGGCCCCATGACCCGCGACGAGTTAAAAGAACTCGCCTGTCTTGGTTTCAGTGCTGATTTGGTAATGCAGAGTTTCTGTCACACCGCCGCTTATCCCAAACCAGTAGATATCAAAACCCATCACGACTTACCAGACTTTTTCGCCCAACGTGGTGGCGTTGCTTTACGTCCTGGTGATGGTATCATTCACTCTTGGTTAAACCGGATGCTGCTACCTGATACCGTCGGAACTGGTGGCGACTCTCACACCCGCTTCCCCTTAGGTATTTCCTTCCCCGCAGGTTCTGGGTTAGTAGCCTTTGCCGCCGCTTTGGGTGTCATGCCTTTGGATATGCCAGAATCTGTTCTGGTAAGATTCAAAGGAGAATTACAACCTGGTATTACCCTCAGAGATATTGTTAACGCTATTCCCTACGTCGCCATTCAAAAAGGATTGTTAACAGTAGAGAAAGAGAACAAGAAAAATATTTTCTCTGGGCGAATTTTAGAAATGGAAGGCTTGCCAGATTTAAAAGTTGAACAAGCCTTTGAATTAACAGATGCATCAGCAGAACGTTCCTGTGCAGGTTGCACAATTAAGCTAAGTCCAGAAACAATTGCTGAATATCTGCGTTCTAACATTACGCTGTTAAAAAACATGATAGCCAGAGGCTACCATGATGAGCGTACTTTGCTCCGTCGCATCGCCAAAATGGAAGAATGGTTAGCCAATCCTGTATTACTGGAAGCTGATGCAGATGCAGAATATGCCGAAATCATTGAAATTGATTTGAACGAAATCAAAGAACCAATTGTTGCCGCTCCCAATGACCCCGATAATGTGAAATTATTATCGGAAGTTGCTAACGATCCAGTACAAGAAGTATTTGTTGGTTCTTGTATGACAAATATCGGTCATTATCGGGCAACAGCTAAAGTTTTAGAAGGCGCAGGTGAAGTAAAAACACGCCTGTGGATAGCACCGCCAACCCGCATGGACGAACACCAATTAAAAGAAGAAGGTGTATATAGCGTATTTGGTGCGGCGGGTGCAAGAACAGAAATGCCAGGATGCAGTTTATGTATGGGTAACCAAGCGCGAGTTGCTGATGGCACAACTGTATTTTCTACCTCTACCCGCAACTTTAATAACCGCATGGGTAAAGGTGCAAGAGTGTATTTAGGTTCCGCCGAATTAGCCGCAGTTTGTGCATTATTAGGACGCATTCCCACAGTACAAGAATACTTGGATATTGTGGCGAATAAAATTCATCCTTTCGCTGAGAATTTATATCGGTATTTGAACTTCGATCAAATTGTCGGTTTTGAGGACGAAGGGCGCGTGATTTCTATAGAACAGCAGGCTTTGTTGGTATAGTTTAACTTGGGTGAGTCTTAATGACTCACCTAAAGGTTGTTAAAGCTTGACTCTACTTAACTAGAGTGAATTGAAAACAGTGCCGTCAGGAAGCAGTCAGGAATGGATTATCGGGACGCTGGGGTAGATGTTGAGGCTGGGCGAGCCTTTGTAGATAAAATTCGCAATTTGGTTCACAGTACTTTTAGAAAAGAAGTACTTGGTGGACTGGGTGGTTTTGGTGGTTGTTTTCAGCTTCCAGGGGGTTTTAAGGAACCAGTATTAGTCTCTGGAACAGATGGTGTCGGGACAAAGCTCAAAATTGCTCAAGTTCTCAATCGCCACGATACCGTAGGTATTGATTTGGTGGCGATGTGCGTTAATGATGTGCTCACATCTGGAGCCGAACCACTGTTTTTTTTAGATTATCTGGCAACAGGTAAGTTGGATAAAGAGCAGTTAACTGAGGTGGTTGCAGGAATTGCGGCTGGGTGTCAGCAAGCTGGTTGTGCTTTGCTGGGGGGAGAAACCGCAGAAATGCCAGGTTTTTACCAAGTCGGTGAGTATGATTTGGCGGGATTTTGTGTAGGGATTGTAGAAAAAAGCCAGATGCTTGATGGTTCCCAGGTGCAAGTAGGAGATGTTGCGATCGCTCTTGCTAGTTCTGGTGTGCATAGTAATGGCTTAAGTTTAGTCCGAAAGATTGTGAGCGATGGCAAATTCGATTGGAATGAACGCCCAAAATTGTTAGGTGGCGAAACCATTGCAGAAGCTTTCCTCAAACCGACCTGTATTTATGTCAAACCTATCCTAGCTGCACGTCAAGCTGGTTTAGAAATTAACGGTATGGCACATATTACAGGTGGTGGGTTACCAGAAAATTTACCCAGATGTTTAAGCACAGGTCAAGCAATTAAAATTGATCGCCAGAGTTTAACAACTCCCCCACTATTTCAGTGGATAGCTGAAGCTGGAGGGGTGAATAATGAAGCAATGTATAACACCTTCAATATGGGTATTGGCTATGTGCTATTAGTCCCACCAAATAGTGCTGACCAGGTAATAACCTTCTTTCAATCACAAGATATTCCTGCTTTTGCAATTGGTGAAGTAATTACTGGTGACAATTCATTAGTCGGATTGCTTGATTAAATAACAATATTCATTCAATACTACGCAGTTAAGCATTTTTACATCACCATTGGGTTTGGGGAAAAGGTTAAAGATATTTTCTTTTCCCTTTCCCCTTTGCTTTTTTACCCTTAACCAAACAGTATTGAACATTGATCGGCTGTTGCACATCGAACAAAGCATATTGAATTGTGTTGACAGTTGATAGTTGACTGTTAACTGCTGTAGTCACTCATGAACTAATCTCTATGCAATGAATAAGTGTTTAGACTTATTTGTTACGTATGCTGATAAATGCAATCGAAAATACTCATGCCCGTCAGCGTTGAGATTTGCTAACGTAGTCTTAACATATTGAAAAATTTGCGGTCGAATTCGAGAAAATACTTACCAACACTAGCTTATGGTGTTGATGGTTTCTCGTCTAGAAATATGCAGCGTGTTCCTGTGTTGAGAACAATGTATTTTTGTCTTTGAGGGGTTATGGTTGTAAATTTTGCTCGGACTTCAGCTTCCACGGAAATTTTAAAGCAAGTATTCCAAAATATTAATGCTCAAAGTTGTCCGAGGTCATTTAATTTTCATATACATACTGTCCACTCTGATGGCAGATTGCAGCCAAATACATTAATGGAACAAGCGATCGCTATTGGTTTACAAGGACTAGCAATCACTGATCATCATAGTATTGGTGGATACCAAGTTGCCAAAGCTTGGTTAGAAGACTGGAAATGGAATAATCCTGGTGCAAGCATTCCTCATCTATGGAGTGGTGTAGAAATTAATGCCAACCTTTTAGACGTGGAAGTTCATATTCTGGCTTACTCCTTCCAGCCAGAACACCATAGCATGAAACCCTATTTGCAAAGAAAAGCCACAACAGGCGCAGAATATCAAGCAAATAACGTCATTGCTGCGATTCATGAGGCGGGGGGATTAGCAGTATTAGCTCATCCAGCGCGCTACAGGCGATCGCACTTAGATTTAATACCTGCTGCTGCTGAAAGAGGAATTGATGGTGTAGAAACTTTCTACGCTTACAATAACCCGAACCCTTGGCGGCCAAGTTCTTTAGAATCAGAACAAATACAACATTTGGCTAATGAATATGGTCTTTACAATACCTGCGGTACTGATACCCACGGTTTAAACATACTCCAGCGTTTGTAATCATGCAGGTAGGCATTTTGTTTAACACTCCTGGTTCCCGAAGCCAGGGGAGTTATACCAATTTGGGATTTTGGATTTTAGGTTAAGCTTTTGTACCGCAAACAGTTCTAGCAATTCCCAGCAATTTTGCCTGTTTGAATTTTGTATTGGTATTATTTTGCCTTTAATATTTTAATTTTATATTTTTGATTTTTAAATAAAAGTATTGAGTGAGACTCTTTGGCATTTTGCAGAAGCAGCTTGACCTCACTTAGATTCAACACAACCTACAGGCTTAAACAAACTACGTGCAAGGAATTGTAGGAACTTACCATAGGGGATCAATGTAAACTTACTTTCTATTTACAGAAAATCAAAAATTCTCAATATATCTTTAATATTAGAATCTATCCTACGAATGAATTTACCTTACAACGATCGCAGTTGACTTTTTCTAGCTTTTATAATTATTTCACTTGCAACATTCTCATTGGAGGATCTATGCAAATCTTTGGGAATAAGGATAAAATAGAAAAAAGTATCAGAAGCTACAGTTTGCTTTACATCTATCTGTGGAGGGATTAAAATATAATATTAAGAATTGTAAATAAGGTTAATATTATAAAGAAAGATAGACGTATGCTTCTCATTTATGCGAGACTCAAATGTACCAGGGGCTGAAGTGCTCAAAGCTTTATTGGAACCGCTGTTAGAGGATTTTCAGTATTGGTTTACGCGATCGCGTAAATTTCTGGAAACCGAGCAAATATCATTTATGAGTGAGCAAGACAAATTAGACTTGCTTCTCAGAATTCAGCAAGCCCAGGATGAACTCAATACAGCAAAGATGATGTTCAGTGCAACTGATGGGCAAGTTGGTATTGAAATGGCAACAATTAAGCCTTGGCACGAATTAGTGACAGAATGCTGGAATGTGGCAATACGCTTCCATAAAGAAAGAGATGTGTGAGAATGAAGTTTTTTTTCATTAAGTTCGGTAGACTTAATTAAAAAAGCAACGCGATATTCCGGTTCGATATTTAGTACTCAATCCTTAATAAATTTTGAATAAAACAGAAAAAGATGTATAACATGCTACCGTGTTTTGAATAACGGTCAATACATTCCCCCCTGCGAAACATAGACATATCAATGTGCTTCAGCCATTCGCTCTATCTGTAATTTTAATTACTAGTAAAGCGAAAAGTTACAGTAAAAACTTTTAGAACTTGCTTCCTCTGGAGGATAACCCGATGTTACACCTGCTTTACATTCTTGCTTTTACAATTCTTGCCGTTATTGCTGTTGCTAATCTAATTCGCAATCTGATCATGTTTAGTTTTGATCGAGAGCGCAATTATCCAGCAACAAGAAACCAGGGGAGATATGGCTATCCCTCAGTTAACAAGCATTTTCCGCCACATCCAGAATTATTAGATAATGCAGGTAACTTAATTAAAGAACCATTATTAGTGATGCGGTCAATCAACGTCGAAGATGCTCGCCAACAGCTAGATGCTTTGTATGAATCTTCTCCTGGCCGTAAAGTTGAGAATCAAGAAGAAAGTTAACTCGGAGTACTCAGTCCTGAGCGAAGATTAATTCATTAAATAAAAGGTAAAGAAAGGAGAGATTTTTGCATCTTCTTTCTTTTTTTATGGAGTTTTGGATAAAGATAATTAGAGCAGTAAAGCACCACCCGATGTATGGATGATACGTTAGGCGCTAAGATAGTTATTTCATGACAAATCATATTGGAAAAAAGCGCCTAACGCATCCTACAATAATTTTATTTTTACTAGATCAATAACCTCTAAAGACAGTTCGCGTAGCTGGTTATATATGTTAGGGTATTCGCCAAGTTCAAATGCTTTGACTTGCAAACATATTTGAATCTACATCAATTGTCTTGTTGCCAAATTCCAAGTAATACCATTTTGAAAAAAGAATGCGACAGATGGGTAGGGGCACGGCACCAATAAGATATTTGATATGCCAAAAGAATGCGGATGCCGTGCCCTTACAAAGAATTTATCTGTCGCAAACATTATTTGAATTGGTATAATTTATGATTGATTTTGAACCTTGGGACAGGTTACTGCATCAGTATGTTGATCGAAAAGGTCGTGTAGATTATTTTGCTTGGAAAACAGAGCAACCCCAAGTGCTTGATGATTGGTTACAAAGCAAAAAGCATTTACATTTAAATTCTCAACTTACAGTCATGGAAGAATTAACATTGTGGATTAACCTCTACAATGCATTTACTATTTCCACAATTTTAAAACAATATCCCCTAAAATCAATTTTGCCAAATTTTTTAGGGATTCCTAATTGGCTAGCTTTTTTATGGTTTTTTCAACGCCCAATTTATGAAATATTTGGCAATCGTTATAGTCTTGCTCAAATCGAAAATCAAATTTTAAGAAATAAGCTAAAAGAACCAAGAATTCATTTTGCGATTGTCTGCGCTTCTATTGGTTGTCCTTTACTACGTGCTGGGGCATATTTTCCTGAGCAAGTTATGCAGCAATTAGATGAAGATGCCTATCGCTTTATCAACAATTCGCAAAAAGTTTATTATGATTTTGATAGTCAAAAACTCTATTGTAATAAAATTTTTAAGTGGTATCGTCAGGATTTTTTACAAGTTGCGCCTTCGATTCCAGAATACATTAATTCCTATTTAAAAACAGATTTACCCTTAAGTGCTGCAACTCAAATATCTTATCTTGACTATGACTGGAGCCTTAATCAGCGAATATCTTGATAAAATTGCTTGAGGTAATTAGCATCAACACCAATTCCCCACAAAATACCGATATACAAGTAAATAGCGGTAGCTTTCCAGCTTCCCCAACGTGCAACCCGACGATCCGAACTTTGAACGATGCGGTTGACTAAAGAGATTCGTCCCTTTTGTACTAATTTCAAGCACAAATCTCCATCCTCCATAATTGGTAAAGCCTCATCGAATGCGCCACAATACCAAAAATCCGTTCGCCGACAGAACATAACTTGATCGCCGAACAACAGGCGCAAGCCTTTAAAAAATAAGCGAGGTCTAAATAATAGAGGAGCGTAGTAAGTTTTGAGGTAGTTGTGTAAAGATATACCCCAGCGAGTATGATAAGAACCTACCATCAGCGAAATAAAACCCCCACAGGCGACTTGCGGCTCTGCTAAAGTTTTCTCAATCACTGCAATCAAATCATCAGGAACCCAAGTATCTGCATGGAGAAAGCAAATAATATCTCCAGTTGCAACTAATGCGCCGTGGTTCATTTGTATAGAACGTCCGCGTCGTTCGCAACAGAGAACTTGCATATTTAATTTGTGATCAAATGATTCAGTGCTTTGTTTGGCGATCGCTATTGTCTCATCTTCGCTACCACCGTCCACAACTATCACCTCTTTTGCAGGGGGGTGAAGTAGCGTCAGTTGACGTAGTGTACGCTCTAAACTAGCTGCTTCATTTAAAGTAGGGATAACAATCGAAACTTGAGACATAAGTAGCTTGTTCCTGATTGTTGTTTGTATTTGTGGGGTTTAATCATCCATCAAACTCAAATAAAGAAGTCGAGGAGCAAAGCTATGATCTTTTGCTAATTATCTTTTTCCTTATTGGCGCTTTTTTGTCATCGAGAAGCGAGATAAGAACAATTTTGAGGATGGTAATTAGCTTTCAGCATTTTTCCCCAATTTGCATCATAAGGATGCACAAACTCTGTTTGCTGGTTGTCATCTTTAAAAAGAAGTCGTCCTTCATTTGCCCACTCAAAAATACCTCCGCTTAAGTTGTAAATAGAGGTAAAACCTTGCTTTTGAAGCTGTTGAGCAATTTTGGCGCTACGATAACCAATTGAACAGTACACAACAATAGGGCTATCTTTTGAAATCCTCAAAGCATTTTTTGAGTGTAAAACAATCGGATCGATATGTATTGCTGATTTGAGATGACTGACCCCATACTCTGCTGGACTGCGCGCATCTAACACTAAAGGCTGTAGCTTGGCAGAATCCGATCGCCACTTAGCAAATTCTGCTGTCGTAATGGAATTGACAGCAGGAAACATGATTCTGATGCAAATTTTTAATAGATTTAACACAAGTGATCGCAATTTTTGGTATTACTTTAGCGAGTTATAATACTTGCCGCTTCAATCTTAACTTGGGCATCGTTAAAATACTATAAAGCTATTAATAATTTATCTTCATCATGCCGTAGATAGATTATTTTTCAACATAATTTCTAGTTTAGTCATCACCTTATACTAATTAAAAAAAGATATTACAGATATATAGGAAACAGTTCTGTATCCTCTAAATGATTTATTTATGGTAAACATTATTTGAATGGGGATTATTCAGATAATAAAAATTTAATTCTATCATTTATCTTCGCTAGCGTAATTATCTGTAGTATCCATCGCCTACTAGAGCAAATTTAAGATTTAATATCTATTTTAAGATAAGCAATTGTCGGAAAATATTGCTTTAATATGCAATCCAAACAAGTTCTTGGATAGCGCTCTCTGCTTCTCTGTGAGAAATACTCTTATGACAAAGGAGACAAAACACTTCCCAATTTTTCACGCCCTAAGCGATCGCTCACCTCTCCCTTAGAAATAACCCGAACTCCATTAATATAAACCGCTTGCACAATCTCATCTGAACCGCGCTTTACCATCCGAGGTTCACCATCCAAAACGGGATCTAATATTTCCACTTGGGGACTGATTGGCTGATTGAGCGCATTAGGGTTAAGTAAAACTATATCTGCTTTTGCACCAACTCTCAGCACCCCCGTATCCAGACGAAACCAAGTTGCTAGTTCTCCTGTAACTCGAAAAATCGCCGCTTCTGATGTCAGAAAATTCGTTGTTACAGCCTGCTTCAGTAAAGACAATGCGCCATCATAGTATCCCAGGTTACGCACATGAGCGCCAGCATCAGTAAATCCAGGTAAAATATGTGGGTGCTGCATCATCGCCAAACGCGGTTTTAAGCGATCGTTCGCTCCTGTTGCTACCCAGCGCAAATCTGTATCGTATTTTTGCAACGCCTGGATCAAAAAATCTACTGGTTCCTGTTGCTTTTGATGGGCAATTTCCGCAAAACTCAACCCTTGCCAACTTGCTTCGGGACAGCGAACAACTTCCATCAAATCTAATCGGCGATGAAAAGAATTTCGCCATTTACTCAGCCATTCTTGACGGAATTGCTGACGAAAACCTTCAGATTGCCACAATTTTTCCCGTTCTTGGCGTGACTCACAACCATTTAATTGTGCGCCTGTAGCGAATTCTTCAAATAAGGGAGTAACGGGGCCATCAGAATAAATTGTGAATGGTTCTGTTAGGGTTTGAAAGCGCACATTTCCATTGAGAAGCCGATTCCAAATAAATAGAAGAGGGGAAAATAATCGCCAGAGTTGGCGATTATGTACAGCATCTAAAGCAGAGAGGACAGTTAGCCGCAGCCGTTTGCCAAACCCCGAACCCATACGCAGAATCTCTACAAAAGAAGCCAGCTTTTGTAAATTGGGAGTGACTTGAAAAACGCGATCGCGCTGCTTACAAAGCCTAGCCAACATCGCATATTCTTTAAATTTCGCGTGTTGTGAGGGAATTGTATAACCTCGCCATTCGCCACTCATACGATGCCAAGGAAACATATCAATAGAAATCCCCACAAATCCAGCGTCTAAAGCATCTGCTGCTATACGCTGCATCAGTTTTAGCTCAAATTTGGTCGGCTGAACGGTTAAGCTGCGTTCCAACCCCATAACATGAGCGCGTAAAGCACTATGTCCAAACAAAGGGGCAATATTTGGCCCTAGTGGTAACTGTTGTAAATGCTGTAAATATTCTGCTGGTGTTTGCCAAGATATTGATTTGTTCAACCATTTGGCAATTAACCGATGAGATAATGTCTCGACTCGCTGAAAAATATCTGCCAGCATTTGAGCTTCACCAATGGCAACAGATAAACTGCAATTGCCAATCACCACGCTGGTAACACCATGACGCACCGATTCGCTCAATCCTGGTGCAATCTCTAACTCTAAATCGTAATGGGTGTGAATATCGATAAATCCTGGCGTAACCCACAACCCAGCAGCATCAACCACTTCCCGCGCTGGGGTAGATAAGCTGGGAGCAATACCTACAATCCGGCCATTTTGAATTCCAACATCCCCACGTATAGGTGCAGATCCTAAACCATCGAAAATCAACCCATTTTGAATCAGCAAGTCCAACATAATAGTGACTGGCAAAAATTATCTTCTTTTTCCTTGATATCTTGCACCAATAATCACCTCAGTGTAGACACTGACCAAACTCACAAAATTACTTAACGCCAATGTAAGCGATCGCTAACTGCCTAGACTACAAAATGTAAAAGCCCCTCTCAGTTTCAGAGGAGCTTTGTAAAGTTTCGTTGCTAAAATTTATTTTTATGATCTTAAAATGCACTCATGATGGTGATAATGCTTACGCTGGTTAACATGATGAGAGCGCCCATAACTATAGATTCACCAAAAGATCCAGGAGTTTTTGACTTATTCATTTTCTTAGAATCCACATCAAAGTTAAGGATTCATTAACAATACCAGTCTCATAATTTAATATCTATATAAGTGCGGTAAAACTTTATCTAACGCAAACTATCTTAGTAAAGGCTGTGGTATTTACTTACGTGCGTAATGGGTAATGGGTCATTCATTGGTCATTGGTCATTGGTCTTTCTCCCTCATCCTCCTCATCTCCCTTATCCCTTATCCCTTATCCCTTATCCCCAATCCCCATTACCCCTTATCCCCAGAGCAGGGCCGTTTCATTCGTAAGGATATGTATTTTGTCAATATGATTGGCGATAAATATCAGGGCAAAAGTCATAAATTCTTGACCATGTTGATGCCTAATATTGAATGCCTTGCTTATTTTTCATCTCCTGAACTCTTGCATTTTCAGGACTTTTAGGGAATGAAACGGCCCTGCATTACCCCTTATCCCCAGAGGGGGCCCCGAGTTCCCCAATCCCTATATATTTGCCAATATAAGTACAATTACTAAAAACTATAATTTTTTTGAATACCTAATACCCTAGCGATTTATGTGCTTTTATATGTACCTATTTGGGGTAAAATAGACTTTGTTGGAGTAAAAGACCCATTTACCTAAAAAAAATTATCATGACAGTTTCCACGGTATCGAGAAACCAAACCAAAGAGTTTGATTTAGAACAGTTAAACCAACAATTTGAAACTGCTACCCCAAAAGACATACTGGCTTGGTCTGTAGAAAATATCGCCACGGGATTGGTGCAAACCAGCGCCTTTAACGTAGATGACATGATAATTACCCATATTCTTTATAGTGAACTGAAGCATCCAGTCCCTGTTATTTTTCTCGATACCCTATTCCACTTCCCCCAAAGCTTAGAACTAGTTGCGAAAAGCAAAGAAATCTATAACCTAGATCTACAAACTTACAAAACCCCAGATGTAGATAGCCGTGAAGCCTTTAACGCAAAATACGGTGATGCACTTTGGGACAGAGATATTACTAAATTCCACCACATTACAAAAATCGAACCTTTGCAAAGAGGTTTAGACGAACTCAATACAGTTGCTTGGATTACTGGTCGTCGCCGTGACCAAGCTGTTACCCGTGCTAATATGCCTATCTTTGAATTAGATGGTCAAGGACGCTTGAAAGTAAATCCTTTAGCTGCCTGGACACGCCAACAAAGCTGGGTTTATGTAGCTGAACATGGCGTAATTTACAATCCCCTACATGACCAAGGCTATCCCAGCATTGGTGACGAACCAATCACCACCAAAGTAGGCGAAGGTGAAGACGAACGTGCTGGACGCTGGCGGGGAACCGGCAAAACTGAATGTGGAATTCATATTTAATGGAAACTAGAGATTAGGAAATGGGTCATGGAGGAAAACAATCCTCCACTCATTTCCTTATATTTGGCTCTCAAATCCTATACTCTCCCACCTAGCTGGAAAAATAAAATTCTTAGTTCTAAGTTCTCGCAAAACATTCTTGTCTGTAGTACTTAGTCTTTATTCCCTTTTCATCTGCCTTAGCATATAGAGTTAATGATTGTTACTAATTCTCTACAATCTAGTAACAGATTCAAAGTGTAAGAACTCAGATTAAACGTTACTTTCTTAATTTAAAAATTAAGTAGTATTAATTAATAGTCAAAAATAAAAGTAATTTTCTTTACTTATATTAATACTGAAAATAATTGGTCATAGCTTCGTCATAGTTCTGCAATAGCCTTGTCAATTAGATATGTGATGCTTATTTCATATCTAAATGAGTAAATAATATTTGGCGATAAAAAGCACCAAGATTTACTCAGGAGATTTGCGATCGCGTCATAGGCCTGACACGATGACTCTGCACATCAAAATCTCTTTTTAATAGGAACTAGAACTATGAATTGGAAAGTACTTACTTTAATTCCTGTACTAACTTTAGCGACTGCTTTTCCAGCCTTCTCCAAAACTGCGAATAAAACTCAAAATCCTGCTAGCACTACCCCAGTTACTCAAACTAGCCAGCCAACAACCAATACAACTAAAAAGCCTAGCGCTACAAAAATTACCAATACTGCGGCAAAGCCTACTACTACACTTCAGTTAGGTAGCAAGGGAGAAGGAGTTAAAACTGCTCAAAACTTTTTAAAGCAACAAGGGCTGTACACCGGAAATGTGAATGGTGTATTTGATAAACAAACACGCTCCGCAGTCATCAAATTCCAAAAATCCAAAAGCTTAAGAGCAGACGGCATCATTGGACGGCGGACTTTAGCAGCCATGAAGTAAAGCAGAGGGGGATGGGGGAAAAGGGGAAAGGGGAAAGGGGAAAGGGAAAAGGAGATAAATACCATTACCAATTACCCATTACTATGCCCAATGCCCCATGCCCAATGCCCAATACTTGACGACAACCTCTAAAGCACGGCACACTTAGTACAAAAGTTCCAGTGGATGTAGAGCTGGAGGTCTTAAAAATGACTACTGCCTTAAGTTGCCGCAATTACATCAACGGTGAGTGGTTGAGTGCTTTAGGGGGAGCCACTTTAGAAAGTCGCAACCCTGCTGATAAAAATGAAGTTGTTGCTATCTTTCCCCGTTCCTTAGCAGATGATGTTAATCAAGCAGTAGCCGCCGCCCGTCAAGCTTACCGCAGTTGGCGGAAAGTTCCCGCACCAGCTAGAGCCGAATATATTTTTCGTGTCGGAGAGATATTACTTCAGCACAAAGAAGAACTCGCTCAGTTAATTAGCCGCGAAATGGGTAAACCCTTAACTGAAGCCAGAGGCGATGTGCAAGAAGGTATTGACTGCGCCTTTTATAGTGCTGGCGAAGGGCGGCGATTATTCGGGCAAACGACACCCTCAGAAATGCCCAATAAATTTGCTATGACGGTGAGAATGCCAATAGGGGTATGTGCTTTAATTACTCCTTGGAATTTTCCCGTGGCGATTCCTTGCTGGAAAGCTATGCCAGCATTGGTATGTGGTAATACCGTTATCCTCAAACCTGCTGAAGATACCCCCGCCTGTGCAACCAAATTAGTTGAGATTTTTGCCGCAGCAGGTTTACCACCAGGAGTCATTAACCTTGTGCATGGTGTGGGAGAAGAAGCGGGGAAAGCCTTAGTCGAGCATCCTGATGTGGATTTAGTATCTTTTACTGGCTCTTCCGAAACAGGTGCATTTGTCGGTGCAACTTGCGGACGTACTCACAAGCGCGTTTGCTTGGAAATGGGCGGTAAAAATGCTCAAGTTGTCATGGAAGACGCAGATTTAGAACTGGCGTTAGATGGTGCTGTTTGGGGAGCTTTTGGAACTGCGGGACAACGATGTACAGCTACTAGTCGTTTAATATTGCATCGTGACATCAAAGAAAAATTTACTGCCATGCTTTACGAGCGTACCAGCAAATTACGCTTAGGGGCTGGAACCGATCCAGATATAGATATCGGGCCGCTAATTAATGAATCGCAGTTGCAAAGAGTCAGCAAATATTTAGATATTGCCCGTGAAGAAGGGGCAAAAATATTAATTGGTGGAGAAATTGCCAGCGAGGGGCAATTAAAAAACGGTAACTTCTTTAAACCGACAATTTTGGATAATGTGACACCAGAAATGCGGGTTGCCCGTGAAGAAATATTCGGGCCAGTAGTCGCATTAATTGAGGTTAGCTCCTTTGAAGATGCGATCGCAGTCCTCAACGATACCAATTACGGTCTATCTTCCTCAGTCTACACTCGCGACATTAACCGCGCTTTTACAGCTATGCGCGACATTGAGGCAGGTATCACTTATATCAATGGCCCGACTATTGGTGCTGAAGTACACTTGCCTTTTGGTGGTGTCAAACAAACAGGCAATGGACATAGAGAAGCTGGTACTACCGCCTTAGATGTTTTTACTGAATGGAAAAGTGTTTATGTTGACTTTTCTGGTAGTTTACAACGCGCCCAAATAGACAACCACAGTTAAAAAACCAGCTTTGCTAAACGCCAAAAACACTCTGCGCCCCTCTGCGTTTTTTAATTCCTTCAGTAAGTCAGCACTGATTTGCTAGGATTTGGATAGATTTTTAGCTGCGTCTTTGATGACTTCCGATTTTGTCAACTCTTTAATTCCTGATACTGCACTTTCGGTAGCTGGGTTAACTGACTACATTCGCTTGCTGTTGGAACAAGACAATCAACTGCGACAAGTTTGGGTGACAGGAGAAGTTTCCAGTGCTAATCACCATCGCAGTGGTTTATTTTTCACATTGCAAGATCCTGATGGTACAGCTGGAATTAAATGTGTGGCGTGGAATAGTCAATTGGCAAAGCTGGCGCAAATCCCTATTCCTGGTGAACAGTTAATTATTTTAGGTAGTCTGAGAGTTTATCCTCAAAGGGGAGAATATCAGCTATCTGTTTGGCAAGCTTTACCTGCTGGCGCAGGTTTACAGGCTTTACGCTATCAACAGTTAAAAAACCGCTTGCTATCTGAGGGGTTATTTGATTCCGAAAGAAAGCGATCGCTTCCTTCTCATCCCCAAACTATCGCCGTGATTACTTCCCCAACGGCTGCGGCTTGGGGTGATATTCAAAGAACTCTGAAACAAAGGTATCCAGGGTTACAGGTTTTATTTTCTCCGGCCACAGTACAAGGTGAGCAAGCGCCAGAATCGATAGTAAAAGCCATTGAACGGGTAGAACGAGATGGGCGAGCCGAGGTGCTAATTTTGTCACGGGGAGGCGGCGCAGTTGAGGAATTAGCTTGCTTTAACGATGAACGAGTAGTGCGATCGCTAGCTAATTGTTCTATACCAGTAATTACAGGCATTGGTCATCAACGAGATGAATCTTTAGCAGATTTAGTTGCAGATGTATGTGTGCATACTCCCACTGCTGCGGCAGAACTGGTTGTACCAGCACTGGCGGAATTGTATACTCAACATCGGCAACGAGTGGAAGCTTTACAAGAGGCGGTACTTTACTCTACACAAGCTGCTGAACACAAGCTGCGAGTATTGCAAAATCGGCTGCAACATTTACGCTTAGATCGGCAAGTACAACAAGAAAAGCAACGGCTAGCTTGGAAGCGTCAGCAATTAGTGCAAGTTACAAAAAGGCGATCGCAGCAAGCCAGCCAACATTTAGAAATGTTACGCCAAAAATTGGTGACCCTTGACCCAAAAGCAGTATTACAGCGTGGTTATGCTGTAGTTATACAAGAAAATGGTGCGATCGCCCGAACTGCTGCAGATTTAGCTGTGGGTGATGAGTTATTGATTCAATTGGGGCAGGGAGAAGTTAAAGTGAAAGTTGAAGAAGTAAAAGATTAGGATGATAAAACGTAAGAACCCTGCTAATTCTGATGCCCTCACAGGTTGGAATTATGAGGATAAAGTGGCTGAAATCGAACAAATTATTACTCGTATTGAAACAGGCGAGTTGGAATTAGAAGAAGTATTTGCACAATTTACAACTGCTGTCGAGAATTTGCGTCAATGCGAGAATTTTTTGCAGCAGCGACAGCAGCAAGTCGATTTGCTAATTGAAACTTTGAATGATGAGTGAATTACCCTAAGTATTTCCTGATTGGGATTGCTATTTCCTACTAGAAAAGTACGGCTTACTCCAATACTTGTCGGTTAAGGGGAAAAAGGGGAATGGGAAAAGGGAAAGAAAAAACCTTTAGGGACTTCCAACTAAAAAAATATACTATCGCTTTCTTGGCAAGGGGGCAGGGAGCAGGAGGAGAATAAAAATATTCTCGGACTATATTCGATAATTTATTTTCTGGAAGTCCCTTAACCCTTAACCTTTAACCTTTTCCCCTTAACTAATTTTGAGTTCAAAAAGCTATCCCTTGTAGTATTGCGGCGTACTCACCCCAGCCTACGTATTTATCACATTATTTATTCAAATTGGTATTATTTGTGAGACACTACGAATGACCAGTGAGCATGGAAAAGATTGCCATTGCTTTCCTGTTCGCTACCCTGTGGGTGCAGCCTTTCCTATAAGAGAGGTTTATTGACATGGGCTATACAGCCATCTTGAGTAACATCACAAACCCTAAAGGATTAGTATAATTCCGTCAAATACGGGGTGTGAGAATTAGTTTTTTCGTGTTAAATGGTTGGATGTTACCAAGATTTCTTGGCTTAACACCAAAAACCGTTTATTTATGTGTGGCAATATTTTTGTAAGGAGTGAATGTGAATACTATTATTCGTAAAGCTGTTTTTTGCTTGCCAAGTTTAGCAGCTTGTGCAGTCTTAGGTAGTAGCTTATCTGCTGTCGCTCAAACAGTAGATTCCTCAAATAATCAGCAGTTTACTAATGCTGCTACAACCGTAGCATCCCCCAGCCAATCAACTACTGAACCAGAAGCTACAGCCCAAAATACCCCTACTCAAACCAATACAAATTTCACGGTTTCGCAGCAGTTCCCTAACGCTGCTATACAAGAAACCGCTAATCGCATAGTTACACCAGTTCCCGGTACAGCAATCACCTCAGCTGCTGGCTTTATCCCCCAGAACTCGGAACCTACCGCGCAACAACCCACTACTCAACCAGCTACTACTCAAGTAGCGCAAGCTGATATTGAACCAGGTAGAGCTACCCGTGGTGGGAGAAGCTATATTGGTATTGCAGGTAACATTGGTGTCAGTGGTAGTGACTCTGCTTTAGGTGATGGTAACTTTGCTGTCATTAGTAAAGTTGGATTAAGCAATGCTATATCTTTCCGTCCATCAGCAGTTTTAGGTGACAACACCACAATTCTACTTCCCCTCACCTATGACTTTACCTTTCAGCAGGTAGCAGATCCATTTAGTGAACCCTTACCAATTGCGCCTTACATAGGATTAGGTGCAGCAATTAAAACTGGTGATAACTCTGAAGCCGCCTTTTTAGTCTCTGGTGGCTTTGATTTTCCTCTCAATACCCAATTTACGGCTACTGCGTCTGTCAATGCTGGCTTTTTTAACAATACTGACATAGGCGTGATGTTAGGCGTTGGCTACAACTTCAGTGGTTTCTAAATCCCATTTTTGAATCAGGATTTACGCAACTGGTACATCCATCTTCTGGTTTAAGAGTCAAGAGTCAAGAGTCAAAAATTCAGTTTTTTGGACTTTGGACTTTTGACAGACTAAAAGAAAAAAATGTGACACTTGCGTAAGCCCTAAATAATTTTGGAGGGGGTTTGGGGGACGCAACCGTCCTCCAATCGGGGGTTTGGGGGAGAATCCCCCAATTGAGCTAACTGTTTCCCAAGTGACAAATCAATCACTAATGATCTTCTCTGAAATGTATTGAGATATAACCCCTACAGGGAAGCAAGCTACAACCCAACCTTGTATTTTAGAAAGAGTAATTAAAGAGCCCTATTTAGGATTAACTTTATCAATCACTGTGATTTTGCCATCATCCCCCACAGTCCAGACATCGTAAACACCAACCACATCGCCATTAGCGTCAACATCAACGTTACCGCTAGCTCCTTGGTAGTTAATCTTTTTACCTTCTTTGAGCAATTTTAGCCCTTCACAAACATCGGTAACTTCTGTACCCGGGCCATTAGAAACTTCTCGAATTTTACTAGCAATGCCAACACCTGTATTTTCTTTAGCAGCTTGTGCGGCTAATGCTAACAATGCAGCTGCATCCCAAGCTTGAGGTGCGTATTCTCCTGGTGAACCACCTTTTTTCTCTTTCCAGAGTTTGTTAAAGCCTTCTAATGCTTTGCCATCGGAACCTGGAACTGTACCGATCGCACCAGTTAAAATATATTTGCCATCACTAGCTTTGCCTACTTGCTCTGGGAAAGTAGGTGATTTTACGCCATCAGTCAGCAGAATTTGCACTCCTTTGGTTAAGCCTTGCTGGTAAGCAGTTTTAAGAAATATACTTCCTGTCTCCGCATACAGTACTGCTAATACTGCATCTGGTTTGCCAGCAAAAGCCGCCGCAGCTTCCGTATCAAAGGTCTGAGCTTTAGGATCGTAACGGACAGGTTTATCTTTATTAACTACTGTTCCACCTAATTTTTCAAAAGTTTGTACAAATGCTTTTTCAAAACCAACACCATAGTCGTTATTAATCACGACTGTAGAAACGCGCTTAAATCCTTTTTTCTTAGCAAGTTGCGCCAAGGCTAGTGCTTGGTAAGTATCTGGGGGTGCAGTGCGTGCCCAAAAGCCTTTATAGTCGCCTTTCTGAGCCTTTTCCGTAAACACAGGACTAGTGCTACCTGGGGAAATCAACATCACTTTATTCGGTGTCGCCACTGAGATAGCCGCAGTGGAAACGCTACTAGCAAAGGAACCTACTACACCAGCCACCTTATCCAAGGTTGCAAGTTTGGTCATCCCAGCTGCACCTGCTTTCGGATCTGTTTGATCGTCTACTGGTACTAAGGTGACTGGTTCACCGTTTACGCCACCACAAGCATTGACTGTGTCTACCAGCAAGGGAACTGAACCCACCATCTGCTGACCGATCGATGCTAAATCGCCTGTTGATGGTAGTAAGGAACCGATTTTCAGACCTTTGGCATTAGTTGTGGTCGTTGAGTTGGCTGCTGGGGTAGCGGTGCCTTGTGTGTTCCCTGTACTATTAGAGTTGCTAGCAGTATCATTACAAGCTCCTAACAGAAAACCAGCGGCTAAGGTAGCTACACTCAGGGCTAAGGCTGTACTAATTCTTGGCATAAATTACTTTCACTCCTCTATTCTTTAGGAGTCTGAAAGTAAAATTCTAACTATATTTGAGGTTAGGTTAATATTTACAGACTCCAAAGCATAAATAATATCATCCTCCTGAAGATATAGAGGTGTTGATGCCAACATTAATACCTATGCCTGAAGACGTATTTTTAGAGTTTAAAAAAACTTATCATCCTAAATTCATTAAAAAAGTGATGCAAACTCAGTGTCATCACTTACTTTTAATGGCTGGGAAAACGGAGAGGGAGGGATTCGAACCCTCGGTACGGAGTTGCCTGCCGTACAACAGATTAGCAATCTGCCGCTTTCGACCACTCAGCCACCTCTCCTGGGTCACGAATAACAATAGTAGCAGATACATCTTTACAAGTCAAACATTTTTTAGTCATTAGTCATTAGTCATTAGTCAACTGTTTTTTCAGAAGTTGGAGTCAGGAAAAAGCGTCATCTGGAAAGATTTTAGTAAATAATTGTTAACTACTGACTACTGACTACTGACTAAAATTTACAGGACTTGCGCTCGCATCCAAGCCAGTGGCAAAGTACGCAATTTTTTCCACTGGGGGACGTAGGCGCGCTGAGTGAAGACATTATAATCGTTGCGTTCGATAAAGTTTAAAATTTGGCTGTAATGCATCAGCGCTGCCCAAACAGGCCAACGAGCATCGGCGGAGAGGTAGGAAATTCCTCTTTCTGCTCTGGTGTAGAATTCTCGTGCGCGCTCAATTTGGAACTGCATTAAGGCACGCCAGCGATCGTCTACTACACCCTTAAATAAATCTTGTTCGGTGTAGTTAAAACGTGCCAAATCTTCTAAGGGAAGATAAATTCGTCCTCGCCTAGCATCTTCACCAACATCTCGTAAGATATTGGTGAGTTGCTTCGCAATTCCTAAAGCAATTTCTTCTTGAACTGGAACATAGGGCTGTTGTGTACGGTTCCACGGCGCTGTATTTCTGGTATCATCCAACCCCATAATCGCCGTGGACATTAAACCGACAGTGCCAGCAACGCGGTAACAGTAGACGTATAATTCCTCAAACGTTTCATAGCGACTGCGATATAAGTCCATGCGCTGACCGGCAATCATATCCCGAAAGGGTTGAATATCCATCGAAAAGCGTTTCACAGTATCCACTAAAGCCACATCAAAATTTTCTACTGGATGACCAGCAAAAATTGATTCTAGCTGCTTCTCCCATAGATCTAGGGTTTCTGGCGTAGTCATAGCAGATGCAGGGCCATCTACCAGTTCATCTGTACGGCGACACCAAGCATAAATTGCCCAAACAGCGGGACGCTTTTCTTTGCTCAGGAGCAAAGTGCTCAGGTAAAAAGTCGCGGAATACTTGGCGATAAGTTGCCGACAAAGTTTGTAGGAATCGTCTACAGAGACCAGCGTTTTCATGCGCGGGGGTGAATCAGGCAGTTGCAGCATTCGTTGCGGGCGATCGGGTGAGCGTTTGCGGTTTGTTTGCAGTGTCCACCGGGATTGCTTCCGAGATCGCCTGCGCTGTAAGCTTACCAGAAAGTACGGCCCCTTCCATACTGGCCAAATAGCGTTGCATGGTGTAATCCCCTGTCAAATAGAAGTTGGCAATGGGAGTTTTTTGTGAGGGACGGTACTGTTGACGACCTGGAGTCGCTTTGTAAACTGAACGCGGCGTTTTCACCACATGATATTTCAGCAGCTTGGCTGGATTATCCCCACCAAAGTGTTGGGGAAAGAGTTTTTCTAGTTCAGCAATGGTGGCATCAACAATTTCCTCATCGGATTTAGAGATCCAATCTTTTGCTGGAGCTAGAACTAATTCCAACATTGAACGATCCGGATTAGCATATCCACGACAGGTGTTGCTCATATCAGCATAAACGCTGAGGAGGGGCGATCGCGAAAATAGTAAGTGGTCAATTTCTGTCAGTTTGCGATCAAACCAGAGATGGAGGTTAATTACTGGCACTCCTTCTAGTCCATCTAGCTGCTGGAAAAACTCCATTTGCTTCCACGGTTCTGGCAGCATTACCTTGAAGGGGTCAACGGGCATGGCAGATACATACAAATCAGCCGTTAACACTTCGTCTTCTGCGCCATTCAACCCCCGAATTAAGAATCCCCTCACGGTACCATCAGGGTTGAGTAAAATTTCTTTGAGGGGGGCATTTAATCTTACTTCCCCGCCCCGTTCGGTGATGTAATCTACTATCGGCTGACACAATCGCTCAGTTGGTGAACCATCAAGAAAGGCCATGGTTGAACCTTTCTTTTCTTGTAGAAAGCGATTGAGGGCTGTTAGCAAGATAGTAGCGGAAATTTCTTCTGGGCCAATGAAGTTCAATGCCTTAGACATAGCGATAAAAACTTCTTTTTCAACTCTTAGGGGAATGTTTTGCTTTTGCAGCCATTCCGTCCATGAGTATTTGTCCATTTCCTCTACGTACTTCTGGCCTTGTACCATTGCTGGTAACAAACCCAACCCAAAACGGATTTTTTCTGGCCAGGTGAGCATATCGTTGTTTCGCAAGATTGCCACTATGCCATTTAAGGGTGCTGGCAAATCTGGGAAATCAAAGCGGCTGTATGTCCCTGGGGCATTGGGCTGGTTGAAGATCATTGTGTGTTCTTTCCACTGCAAACGGTCTTCAATGCCCAGTTCTTTGAATAGCTGCAAAATATTGGGGTATGCCCCAAAAAATATGTGCAGACCTGTTTCGTACCAGTCTCCGTCAGCATCTTGCCACGCTGCCACCTTGCCACCCAGTACGTCTCGGCGTTCCAAGACAATGGGGGTGTGACCCGCGTCTGTGAGATATTTGGCGCAGGAAAGTCCTGCTAGGCCCGCTCCCGCGATCGCTACTCGCATTTAACCCTACTGCTCTTCAAGATTTCTTAATCGTTTTGCCGTTCTCATTATACGTTGCAATCTGTTACATTTCGCAGCGATTGTGCGATCGCTTTCCTAAAAAACTTGGAAATATCTTGCTGCTTTTAGGTTTAAGCATCAATAAAATTGATGAGCCAAGTCGTCATTTTTCATTTTCATTGGTCATTTGCCAATACTTTCGAGATCTATTTCTTACCTTTTACCCAAGTAGAAAATTGGGGAGGAAGCATTGGGATTTAAGCAATTTTCATGTTTGTTTAGAAGATATTCCTCTGAGTGCTTGACTAAAAAAATCAGCAAAGCAGGGGAGACCAAGAACTGAAAAATTCCGAAAATTTTTTGACCCTTGACTCTTGACAAAGATTTTTACTTTTCTGGTTTTAATTGATTTTTTGCTCGCTACTGAATTTGTTTGGCAGAAATTTTTCTGGCTTTGAGCAAGACTATGAGCCATGATGTGAGTATTTTTTGTGTTAGCAAATTAAACAGCAAGAGTAAAAAATAATACTAGTATTTTTATCATTTACGTATTTTTATCGTTGTCAAATTAGATTTTCTGTATATTTTAAAAACAATAAAAGCAGCAGTTATAAAAAATTTAAATTTAAAAGTGGCAAATAATTCAAAACAGTATCTAAAAGTTTTATTTGTTTATTTACGTGTAACAAGATATGATGATCCCTGCTGGGGATCGCTCAGTATTATGTCAACAAAGTGAGAGGATTTTTCTCTGGATTAAAGAATAAAAATTTAATTTTTTCGTCTAAAAATGTTGTTTAGCAAACCCAGGGGTGCACGGTTTAATTGTGCAAAAACTTGGAATTTAAATCGACATGCTAATTTTTGAATTTCTTTGGATAACATCCACGATTAGTTCTTTCTTTTCATTGAGTGAAAAATTACCGGCAAATTTTACGCCGAAAGTATTACCAGCGAAAGTTTCAACAAATCTGGGTAAATTTGTCAGTAAGCATCGCCAGTTTGTACTTCCCCAGGGGAAAGTGTTGAGTACAACATTGCTACCTACAAGGTTTTTAAGAATTGATTGGCACAATAATGACAGTGGCACCAACATAGAAAAGCCGCGTAATTCTCAAAAACAGACAGTTAAAAAAAGTAAAAAAGAGCTTTGTAGTGCTGGGCAAGAGATAGCATCACAACAGCCAATTTTGAGAAAATCTAGCGGTTGGACATCTGGAACCATCATCAACTCAAGTTCTCCCAGCCCAGATTTTTTTACCCATAAAATTCTGCGATCGCTACAAGATTTCTTCCGTTTTACCAGTCCTATAGAGCAGAATTTTATTTCTGCTTCCTTACCTGTAGTAGTTGTCCATCGCGACCAAAGTAACTATGAAGTGTGGGTGAATAACAGTTTAGTTGCTACTTTACCTACAGAAAAGGCAGCAAAGTTAATGCAACAACGCTTGACTAACCTAGCAAAGTTACCCAGCTTGGACGCTAATCAATTACGACCCGCTTTAGTTGATGGTATACCTGCCCTAATGGCAGGTAATCGCTTTTTATGGGGGATTGAAAAACAAATCTCCCAGAGGTTCCATAAGACTGGTGAATTGTTAGCAATTGAATGGATTAACAATCTCCGTTCAGCTTTTAAAGCACCAACATTGACCCTCGTGGAGGGTCAAAAAGAGATGTATGGTGTCAGTCCTTCTAGCAAAAAACTATCCGGGATAGCTTCTTGGTATGGAGGCTATTTTCATGGTCGTTTAACAGCAAACGGCGAGATATACGACCAAGACGAATTGACAGTAGCCCATAAAACTCTGCCCTTTAATACATACTTGCAGGTGAAAAATCTTCAAAGTGGTAAATCTGTGATCGTCCGAGTCAACGATCGCGGCCCTTATATAGAACCCAGAAGCTTAGACCTATCAAGGGTTGCAGCCCGTTGTCTTGGTAGTGAAATAGCTGGAGTCGTACCCTATGAAGCGGTAATTTTGCAAAGCAGCCAACCCAAAATGACTTTGAAAGCTTCTACTCTCACCAAAGCAAAACCCAAGCCAGTGAGACAACTAGCATTAGTATCGGAATTTTAATCCCACCTGGATTCTTGCTAGCTACTGATGGTTGATTGCTAAACTTTTAGGCATTGTAAGTTGCATAGTTACTCATCTGGATTGTCAGGAGTCCAGGGTCAAAAGTTCAAATTTAGCCTTGACTTTGGACTCTTGACTCTTGACGACCCAAACAAAAAAATTTGCAATTTAGATGTGCATCAGCTTAATAGCTAATTGCATAAATAGCTACTAGCAATTACCATACCTCTGTTATCAAAAATTAAATGCTATTAAATGAATAGCCACAGGTAAAACGTTATGTCAGTAACGCAGCATCTCCAGGGCTTTGGGCATCATTTAATTCTCGGTGTCTCCGGGACGACATTAAGCGACGACGATAAACGTGCACTTAGTGAATTAAAACCTGTTGGGGTAATATTTTTTGCTAAGAACTTTCTAGATAGCACTGCTTATGAAATTTGGTTGCAAAGCTATAGGGAGTTAATCGACCAAATTAGACAATACGCCGAACGTGATTCTATGTTTATCACCTTAGATCATGAAGGCGGTCGGGTGGTGCGTACACCTTTCCCAATTACCCGATTTCCCTATGCTTCGCTGTTACAATCGCGATCGCGTCAAGTAGCTAAAGCCACCGCAGTAGAACTCCAATCCTTGGGAATCAATATATCCTGGGCACCTGTAGCAGATATTTATTCCCATCCGCAAAATCCTGTGATTGGCCCGCGCGCCTTTGGTACAACTCCCGAATCTGCGGCTAACGGCGCACGGGAATACTTTTTAGGTCTGCAAGAATCAGGAATTCTGGGTTGTGCTAAACACTTTCCTGGTCATGGAGATACTAGTAAAGATTCCCACCTAGAACTACCAGTACTTGATTTAACTACAGAAGACCTGCGAAATCGCGAACTTATACCTTTCAAAACTCTGATTGAGGAACAGGTACCTCTGGTGATGACAGCCCATATCCTGTTCCCAAAAATAGATCCGGATGTACCAGCAACACTTTCGCCACGCATTCTTCAAGGCATACTCAGGGAAGAATTAGGTTTCAAAGGGGTGGTAGTGTCTGATGATTTAGATATGAAAGCCGTCTCAGATATGTTTGTGCAAAAGGGGACTGTCACCAAAGCAGTAAATGCTGGCTGTGATTTATTTATTGTCTCCCGCAATATCAACTCATCTTCTTTGGAACGTACCTATTACATCGCCCAAGATTTTGCTGACTCCCTAAGTAACGGTAGCCTCGACCCCACAGTAGTCGCAGCAGCAAAAGACAGAATCGATAAATTACTAGCGATCGCACCTCAATATCTCGTCCATACTTTGGATAAAGATACACTCAAAGAACACGCCGAATTAGCGATCGCTTGTTCTTTCCAAGAAGTTGGATGATTCCAAGGATAAAACAAATCGATTGACGTTTAAATCTTCTTGTAGAGACGCGATTCATCGCGTCTTTGCAATATTGATCGCGTCTCTATAACTACGTAATATTTTGTAACACTCATCTAAGTGTGGCTGTAAAGCTTATCCTGTAATAAATTGGACTTTTATCACTTCCCGCAAACTCAGCAATATTGTAAAAATTTCCTGTTGATTATTTAAAGCTTTGATAAATGATACAGATTGGCATACTTAGATCGTATCAAGCTAATCGCAGCATTCAATATCAAAACCTTTACATGATAAGGGTTTTGATATTCTCGGCTAGTCCATTAGTTCATATTTGTGTGATTCCATGAAAAAACACATAGTGCTACTAAATACCGTTGCTAAAGAGGTACGCAAATGGCAACGGCAATTTAGTAATAAAGCTTTGATGCTTGTGTTCTCTAGTTTAGGTTTTGTCCTAGCGCTGCTCTTGGCTCAATTCTCAGTCGGATTTTCTGGCTGTATTATGGGGATTTGCCATAATTCCAGCGTTGGACAAGCCGCAACCTTATCGCAAATTCTCTATATTTCACCGCAAGGTGCTGGTAAGCGTGATGGTAGTAGCGCTCAAAATGCAGGATTACTGACTGATTTACCTGCATTTGTTAGTAGAGTGCAGCCAGGCGGTGAAGTGAGGTTACTGACTGGAGTCTACAAGTACAGTGGGAATATTCGCATTGCTAGTGGCGGATCTGCCGGCAAACCGATAACCATCCACGGAACCGATGCATCGGGACTTGAAACATCCATGCCAGTAATTGTAGGCGATCGCTCCAGTCCATATCAGGCACCTCCACAAGGAAAGACAGGGAACAGTCTCTTCAATCTCCTCCCTGGCGCTAGTTACCTGACTTTCCGTAACATTCATTGTATGAACCAGGGTAATGGTTGCTTCGTATTTGCTGGCACTAAAGGTGACGTGACTATCGAAAAAACCAAAGCTACCAACGTCCAAAGATTCATTGAACATGATCCTAGTGGCTCATGGGATTTAGCGAATGTCACCATCCGTAATGCAGATATTCAAGGCTATTCCAAAGGAGCAATACGTTTCGGTAAATCTAAACCTAGTAACCAAGCTGATGCACATAATATTCTGATTGAGCAAGTTGTTGGTGACTCGCAACGTCAAGATGGCGACAACTTCTGTATGGGTGTACATCTCCGTGGCGATGTACATCATGTGACGCTGCGGCGAACCACTATGAATAACTGTCAACAGACTCTCTCTAACAAAGACTATTGGAATGGAGATGGTTTTACAGCAGAGGCTAACGTCTCAGATATTAGATTTGAAGATACGAGCGCTGCTGGCAATACTGATGGTGGATACGACATCAAAGCTAAGAACACTGTGTTAATTCGTGCCAAAGCAGCAGATAACAAGCGTAACTTCAGATTTTGGTCAAAAGTAGATGTTCAGGATTGCGTTGGTATAGAACCTCGTTGTCGTGGTGGTTCAGGTTGTCTAGCACAAATCTATGCTACTGAGTCGGCTGATGTTACCCTGACTCGTTGCACCTTGAAGTCAACCAATCCTTTAACTAGGGTGTTCCAATCTGATAAAAATGCCAAAATTACTGTTCAAGGTGGCACAGTTCAACATCGGGGTATCCTCCAAAAAACAGAAGGCTCACAAAATTTGATCAAGATGAGCAGTGTGAAAGTGGAAGTCATCTAACTATGACATATCAATAGAGGCATAAAGACTCTCATTACCCTCTTCAGGTTGTGAAAGTTACATTGATGAATTTACTCAAAAAGTAACGGTCTATCTACCAAAAATAGAGTTACGAAAATAATTTGAGACGGTGAGCACAGGATTTAAACGAGTGTTGGTTAAATCAGTAATACCGTCTCTTTTTTTACGTTAATTGAACTCAGCTATTCTTGCTACTTGCTGATTATAAAGATACAGTAAAGCCGTATAATATAAAGTTTTGTTTATGCTTATGGTAATAATAAAAAATAAGTAACCAAGTACTAGATTGGCTAAAGCATGAACACCAATTTTAAAGCGGTTTTAAGAAAGATTTTTCTATATTATGAACAAGTTACAAACTCTAAATTCTACCATTTAAGAGAACAAACAAATGGTATGTTATTACCACTTGTCTATAAAAAGATTTACCAACTTTGTTTGCAATTACCCGACCTCGATATTATCGAAGTTGGTGGTGCTGCGGGTACAGGTAGTATTGCGATTGGTTGGTCGATCAGAGATAGCCAAAAAAAATCTAAATTGATTGTAGTTGAGAAGTGCCAAGGCGGTACTCGTACCGATGTTGGTGGCTATGCGGAAAATCTTGAATTAATTCAAAAACATTTTGAAAATTTTGGTGTGACTGAGCAAGTGCGCCTCTTTCCGCAAGAACTCACTTTTAACAATGGACAAGAAGCGATCGCATTAATTAATACCCAGAAAATTGCTGCTTTCATACATGATGCTGATGGACGCATCGACCGCGATTTTTACTTATTCTGGCCTCTGCTGCAACCTGGTGGATTGATTATTGTCGATGACTACGCCAATGAAGCTAAATTTCAGCCGATTAGCGATCGCCATCCCCAAGGTGGTGCTAAATCACTCCTTACTTATCGTCTGCTAAATCAAATAATTGAATGGGGACTTTTTCAAACTACTTATAAAGTTGGGAAAACCATTTTCGGTATTAAGCCGCATCATGCCGATTTCAGCCGCTTTAACTTAAAAATCTGTCAAAAGATTATTGCGGACGTACACAAAGAGCACAGCAATTATTTAAAGCAGCATGAATTAGTTTTAGCTCGCAGATAATACTAATTTGAACGAAGAATGTGACAGATGGGTAGGGGCACAGCAATGCTGTGCCCTCCGAATGATTTATCCAATTAAACAATCCACACCCTTATACCAAATAGAATTATCAGTATTTAGTCAGCACCTCATATCACACAAATTGGTTTTGGTTATATGAAAAATGCCTACATTCTTAATGGACAAAAGTCACATTATATAGTGGTGATTTAGAGGATGTTTGAAAAGTGGTTGGCTGTGATTTTAAGTGCTTGTTTATTCCCCCAACCCATTGAGAAGGGGGAAAAACCTCTTAAAGTCCCCTTTGTTAAGGGGGATTTAGGGGGAGCTAAATGTTTTGCTACCAACCAGAGGACTTTTAAAACAACCTCTTAACTACTTGTTTGAGGTATAGCAATTGAAATAATTGGATAAAGTCGAGTTAAGACATTTAGCTAATCAAAAACCTGAAATACCTGAAGCTACGGAGAAACCTTCAACAGTTATACCAGCATTAGCTATTACATTAGATTTATCCCAAGATACAAGTTCAAAAGTACCTTGGGTAACGTCACCAAGCGAAGTTGGAGTAAACCGGAGAATATCACTACCTTTACCATTGATGACAACACCATTGGCACCAGGAACGCTAAAATCTCCTTCGGTACTTAAGTAAATGTGTTTAATAACACCGTTATTGCCATAGTCAATCCAGAAAGCGTCTATGTCTTCGCTAGAACTAGATAGACCTACGTCAGAACCATCAAAAAGCAATGTCCAGGTACCAGCGGTATTTTCGCCTGTACTACTAGGTTTGAAGAGTAGTAAATCTTCATCTCCACCCTTTAAATCTCCATTAGACCCTTGAACTGTATAAGAACCAGTTGTACTAATTACCAAACCACCATCTGGAGCAAACGCGATTCCATCTATATCCTCGTTGCTGCTATCTAAACCTACATCTGAACCATCAAAATACAGTTCAAATTTTCCACTGGTATTCTCACCCTTGGAGGTAGGAGTAAACTTGACGATATCGGAATCATCTACCTTTAATCCACCTGGCAAAGTGGCGGGGTTATTGAGAGCAAACAAAATCGAGCCATCATTATTGATGTGAAAGTCTCGTAGGTAGTATTTGCTCGGATCTAAGCCTACATCTGAACCATCGAAATACTTAGACCAGGTTTGCTTACTCTGGTTGTAAGCTAAAATGTCTACCCTATCAGCATTTACTCCCCCAATATTAGTGTCGCCGCTGACTTTACTGCCTACAAAAATAGTAGCTTGTGGATCGAATGGTGATGGATTACCCCCACCAGTACCACCGCCAGTACCCCCACCAGTGCCTCCACCAGTACCACCGCCAGTGCCTCCACCAGTACCACCGCCAGTGCCTCCACCAGTACCGCCGCCAGTACCGCCACCACCTGCACTGTTGTTATCTAGTAAAAATTCGTAAATCCGTCCATCATTTTCCTTTGGATTATTATCATTATCTTCACCACGATCAACTATGTAGAGACTTCTCTTAGTAGGATCTTGGCTATTGGGCGCAATGGTGAGTCCTGCGGGTTTATCGGGAAACGCATCTGAAATATCTAACTTGCGGACAAGGTCACCTGTACTTGTTAGTTCAAACACATAGTAAACCGGAGTCTTATTCTCAAGCACAGGTCTACCTACGAGAAATAGATTCCCTGTGAGTGGATCTTCTGTAATCCCTTCAGGATCAAGCAATCCTAGTTTAGCAGTATCAAATTGGCTGACTATTTTGCCACTGGTGGTGTACTGAAAAACTTCTGCATTCAACCCATCAACTACCCATAAATTACCCGTTTTAGTGGAGAATGCAACGTCTTCTGAGTCAGATTTAGAATTACTACCTTTAGTACTAAAAGAGGTAATTACATCATCTGATGTGTTAAATTTCCCATCTTGTCCAGGATTGACTTGAAAAATTTTAGCCTGGTCATCATCAGAAATGTAGAGGATATTATTTTTTGAGTCATAAGCAATCCCTGTTGGTTCGTCAGAAAAACCTTTAGCCACGTTTTGTATGCCAGTAGTTGTCAAGGTATTCTTTAACTGACCATTGAGATTAATCTCAAAAATATTTTTTCCCTTGAATACATCATCTATTTCTTCTACTTCACCATCACTAATTAATAATGTGTTGGTCTTAGAGTTATAAACAATCCCCGAGGGATCGGGACTGTCAGGAGAAAATTTAGTGTAAATGGTTTGTACGAGTTTTGGTTTGACCATTGTTTCTATTTGTGAAATTATTCAGAATTAAACAGCTTGCTTTTAACTTGATCAAGCACATTAAAATCTACGCACCAGACAAATCTAGGCTCTTGTGAATTCACGCAAAATTCTCTTTTCAGGCTGCTTAAATACCTTTTGATAAATGGCATAAATGCTTTTACAAAGCGTTGCCATAGAGTAGCAGCTTGCCGTTAAGCAGATATTTATGAGAAAAGCTGCAAAGAATCACATTTGAGAACCTGAAGCGCCATACGCAAAACATAGTTTTCACGTACTGTCAATGCGTAAACTCTAGTGTTAATATTACATCTAATTAATACTTTAATATACGTAAAATCAAATACTTTATTATAAAATTCATTTAAGCTTTATAAAAAATTCATATTTAAAATATCTATGCTTAATATATTTTTTACGCGATAAATATAAGGCATATAGAAATTATGACTGAAGAGCAAGAGAAGAGAATTTATCCAAATTGCTCTACGCTGTAAAAAATTTCTATAAGACTGAATATTTATTCTTTGGAGAAAATAGAAGATTTTGTAGCCTTAATTCAGCCTACTTAGTTGATCATGAGATTTGTGAAATTTGAATATTCTGAAGGATAATGTTAACAATCTAAAAATTTGGAATTTCTTAAATTTATTATCAAGAATTACTATATCTTGATTTAATTAAATTTAATAATGCCAAACTTATCTTTTGATATGCATTAATAATATTGGGTATATTTTGGATTATTTCTATCAATTAGGTTGGTTTTGGTTACAAAAATGCTGATAGTTTTGATAGATAAAAGCCAAAGTATATGGTAGATGCGAAGAAATTGACCGCTAGCCTTGTAATGGAAATTAGGTAGTCAAGTTATACCCATTCAAAATTCAGACAGCTACCTTTTATAAGGGTTTGGGAGTTTGCATTTGTTACTGAATTTTAGAGAATTACTGTTACGTTAACTTGATTAAAAACCTGAAAAATTTGGACTAACAGCAAGACCTTCAATAGTAGAAGCACCTAGTCCATCGAGTCTAGTTATGAGTTCAAAACTACCTTTAGTATCGTTACCAAGTGAGGTAGGAGTAAAGCGCAGGATATCACTATCACTACCAGTAATGGTCTTACTATTATTGGTAATGCTAAATGCTTTTTCGGTACTTAGATAAATGTATTTAATATTCTTGTTAGAGTCATAGTCTAACCAAAAACTATCAATATTATTATCCTTGAGACCTACATCAGAACCATCAAAAAGCATTGTCCAGGTACCAACTGTATTTTCTCCTGTAGTACCGTTGAACTTGATGAGGTCTTCACCAGAACCACTCAGTTCTGTACCAGATGCTCCAGGAACTTTAAAACCATTCCTTGTACTAATTACCAAAGCACCATCTGAGTCAATAGCGATTCCATCAATTACCTCACTTTTTACCCCAGGGTCTAATCCTACTTTAGATCCATCCAAATAAATTTGAAATGTGCCACTAGTATTTTCACCAGTTGAAGTAGGGGTAAACTTGATGACATCGTATTCATCTGCTGTTATTGCACCTGGTAATGTAACGCTTTGATTAATAGCAAACAAAATTGAGCCATCACTATTGATGTGAAAGTCTCGAAGACGGACATCTTTAAGATTGGAGCTACCATTCTTGAATACATCCGAACCATCGAAATACATAGACCAGATTTTTGTATTCTGGTTGTAAGCTAAGATGTCTTGTTTATCAAAACTTACTGCTCCCAAAGTATTAGTGGTGTTAGTGCTAGCACTGTTAGCCACAAACACAGTTGTGAATTTAGAGTCTAATGATGTGCTACTACCGGATGTTGTACCACCGGATGTTGTTGTATCACCGGATGTTGTACCACCCGATGTTGTACCACCCGATGTCGTACCACCCGATGTTGTACCACCCGATGTCGTACCACCCGATGTTGTACCACCCGATGTTGTACCACCCGATGTTGTATCGGGGGTTGGATTGGTACTACCATTACCATCTAGTAAAAATTCGTAAATTCGACCATCATTTTCATCAGGATGATCGTCATTATCAAGACCACGATCAACAATATAAAGACTTCTCTTGGAAGGATCTTGACTATTGGGTGCAATAGTAATACCAGCAGGTTTATTGGGATTTGCTGCGGAAATATCAATCTTGCTGACAACTTGACCTGTATTTGTTACTTCAAACACATAATAAACTGGTATGCCTGCCTCTATTAGTGGTCTACCTACAAGAAATAGATTCCCAGTTAAAGGATCTTCCACAATTCCTTCGGGGTCAGCTAAAGCAGCACCAAATTGACTAACTAATTGGCCGCTGGTCGTATATTGGTAAACCTGTGCATTTAACCCATCAACTACCCATAAATTACCTGTCCTCGTGGAATAAGCAACGTCTTCTGAGTCGGACTTAAGAACACCGTCAATCTTAGTACTAAAATACGTCACCACATCATCTGATGTACTGTATTTTCCATCTGCTCCGGGATTGACTTGATAAATTCTACTCCTGTCATCATCAGAAATATAGAGAAAACGATTCTGGGGATTATAAGTAATCCCTGTTGCCTCTTGCGTAAAATTTATGGCATTTAAATTATTATCCACATAACTACCTGTCAGAGTAGTTTCAAACAGGTTTTTTGAGACGAATCTAGTTTTCATCTCATCTACTTCGCCATCAGCAATAAACAGGCTTTGCAAATGATCAATATAAACAATCCCTGATGGATCTGGACTGGCCACTATTAAAGAATTGGATTCAGAAACAGGAGGCTTGAACTGAGAAGTGTAGATAATCTGTACTAATTTTGCCATTCTTTTTGCTGCTGAAATTCCTGTTAATACAATAAATTGATTGACGATAACTTAATGATTAAAACTTACGCACTACAAAAATTTAGTACTTTGTGCTATCACAAAAATACATTTTTTGGCTTTTGTAAATCATCTTTTGAAGAATATAACAAATGCTTTTTATAAGTGTGTTTTCAGAGTTTTAAATTACTGCTAAACAATTACTTACAAAACTTCAAAAAATCAATCTCAACAGCCTGTAATCCATACGCAAATAATAGTTTGTATGTATTGTTAATGCGTAAGTCATCTTGTTTATCTTATATCTAATTAATACGTAATGTAGGTATAATCAAAGACTTTATCATAAACTTCATATAAACTTTATCTATAATTGATAACCCAATATTTGCGATAAATATACTCTTTTTAAAGAAAATATTATGCGTACAATCATAAGCATACTGAGATTTAATTATGGTATATATATATGCTTTATTTAAGTCCAAGCACTAATTTAAAATCAGGAAAATATCTGCTCAAATCAACTAATATTTTGAGCAGATATTTGGTGTTAAGCACTATGTTTGTTAGGTATTAATTTTCAAGATTAAATAAACAAGTAACAGATTTATGATTCTTTATTTTCTAACGAATTTCAATAATTTTTGTGGCAATCAAACTGTTATTGTTTTTGAATGATAAATCCTATCTCTATAGAGTAAATATGAGTATATTTACCTCAAATTGTTTACACAAACAGATTCAGGATGAGCCATAAAATCATTGTTCATCCAGGACAAAATACGTTGTGCTTTTTCATCTATAGGCAGTGAACTATCAACTTCTAGAATGGGAATATTGAAAGTTTGCGCGCAGTTAACAATATCTTGCAGATAAGCAACATATTTAGATAACAATTGCTGCGCTGCTTCGGGATGCATCCGATCAAAACGGCTTTCTGCTGTTGGACGGTTTTGGATGCGCTTAAGTGCAGTGTCTATATCTATTTGGAAATAAACGATCGCCATCGGTCTTTGGTGGAACAACAGCGCTAATTCCTGTTTGATGCTTTCTGCAGATGGAGTGGTACCTGTGATTCCCACTGACCAAGTTTCTTGCAATAAGCCTTGGTCGAGTAAGATGATTTGCGAATCTTGATGGCGCGCGATCGCCCTTGGCGCTGCGCTTCTCTCCGAGACGCTATGCGATCGCGCGATCGCATCCAGCCGTTTGACATTGGCAAAAATCTTGGCAGCTTTAGAAAAACTTTGCCTATTAGTGGGTTTGACTTGGAATGCCAAAAACAGCGAGTACAGCAAAATCTGCCATTGATTCAGGGTTTGGGGAATCAGTTTGATCATTCTTTGCCAAGTACTTTGCTGCTTCCACTGCTGCAAAATTTCATCGCCACCAACCAGAGATACTCCCTGGTTGTTTAATCGTGAAGCAACTTCACGGCAGACAGTAGTTTTACCAGCGCCAGGTAATCCGACAAACTCTAATATTAGTGACTGTTTACTGTTGGTATTCATCAAATTAGTGTGAGTTAGAGATTGTCCCATACAGCCAGTTTTGCCTGTAATAAAACTTGATCGAGAGGTTGAGTTGCATCAATGTTCACCACCATAGTTTGCGGAGGAAACTTGAATTTATGCACAGCCTCTACTTTTTGCTTCGCAATTTCTGGTGGTGTATCTGACTTTCTCGCTAAAGCAATCTCGGGAGTGACGTGCAACTTAATGACTAAATCTGGAGGCATGGTATTTACCATGTATTGATAGCGTTGCAACTCCCATTTTTGTAAAACAGCAGGATATGGAGAAGCTTCTTGGTTGCTACTACTCAATAACGGCCCATCATTAAAGCCGAGAATCTGGGTTTGCGGATAGCGATCGGAAATCACCATCATGCCTCTATCTCTGGCTGTGCGAGACTGCTGAAGTTTTTGTAGCTTTTCATAAACCAAGGTAATTGCCCATAGGACTTTACCAAGAATGGAGAATTTCGATTTCCGCTTAGAACTTCCTGATGAGCTGGAGGACTTTTGAGCATAATTGGACTGATTACGCGATTTCTTTGAGCGCAGAACTTGACCAACTTTACTTGCCCAAACTAAAGGCAATCTAATTAAGGAAGCAGGGCCATCGCCACTACCTAAATACACAGGCAGAACATCAAGTTTATGAGAAAAACATTTTGTAATTTCACCAGTGACAGTAGATTTACCAGAGCCATCTGCACCTAAAACAGCAATAATTATGCCGCCATTAGTAGGTGTTCTGTGAGCAGGAACAGGAGCTTGGAGAAACTTTCTCATGCTCTTGTAATAAAGAGATTTAAATTCCCTCTGCCACCTGAAAAATCTAGAGAATAATGGATTGGAATAGCGATATTTTTGTAAAGATGAGTAGATAGGATTACCAGATTTTAATAACAGCTTGAGATTTGATTCGCTGTTAATTACATCTAAAACTAACTTAGCGGCTTTACTACCTAAAAGTTCTTCGCTGAGTTGCTGGATTTTCGATAGATCTATCCGTTCTTTCAACCAGCGAAATTCTCGAATAAAATCTCCTTTAAAATAATCCTTACCCAACATAGCTTTGAAGCTATCGCGAGTTCTCACTTTGAGTACCGCACGGACAATTAATATAATTGTTTCAATGTTAGGTTCAGCAATATAAATTTGATTTTCGTTGTCATAAATCCGAGTCGATAGTAACAACTCTTCCCAAGGCAGACGATAACCTTTAAGATGCTTTTCCCCTAACTCTAGACGATAGTGCAAATGGAGATGCACTAAAATTCCTGTCTCGCGATCAATAGCTAAATAATCATCAATATCAATATATCTTCGGCAGGGAATTGCTTCAAAATACTTGAACCCAACTTCACTTAAAACCTGCTTGAGATTTTCTTTCTCGTTTTCATCAACTAAAACATCTAGATCTGTTTTGCCTTCTACCGCCGCATCAACATGCTCGTTACTCTTCCAGTGACAGTAACGAATATTTTTTTTGTCGAGGTAGTTATTGAGTATTTGCACAACCTGGAGTGCTGGCATGATCTCACCCGCTCCTTATTGCGTTAATAGGAATTGCTATGTTTTCTAAATTAATTATTTATTTCAGGCTCTATGCCACTGACACGTGTCTGCCATTAGTGCCTAATTGAGCGATTTAACCTGAAATCGTTGACTCTTTGTTAACTCGGAATTAACTTAAGTTAAGATTTCACTAATAACACATTATGGGAAATTTGGCAATTTTTATTTTGATACCAACTGTGATTTCAGCTTGATTTGTTGATGCAATCTAGAATTTCTTAGAAAAGTTATGACGCTGTAACCTCTATATAGCAGGGATTTGGGCTTATTAAAGGTCACTAAAACCAACGGAAATTCTAAAAGTTGCTCGGTCACTGCTGAAAATTTTAGCCAGTTTTATTAGGTTTACACCTTTTAGGTACATATCGTCGAGATCGTAAAAGCTTTATTAAGAATTGTAACTAAATTCCGGGTAAACACTCTGGTTATCTGGATCTCAACTAAGACTCTGTGTCGTAACACTGAGTCTGTATTAACCCTAGCTTAAACCCATTTATAGCGGAATATTGAAGAATTTTTTGCAAGGAAATAATTAAAAGTAGGCAAAAGTTTTACTAATTCTTTATATTTACCAGATTTTCCTTACTAGGAGAGGCTTTGCTATCTCATACAGGTTAATAAAGAAGCTAGTGATTACTTGAGTGGTATTGAAGGCGATCGCCTGACATCGCTTGAAAGAAGTGTGGTTTTAGCGTAAATCCCGAACTTCGCTATACCGTGATTACACAGGCTTTATGTTCCGTTCATAAACCCGTATAAATTTAACGCTAACTTTAAACCAATTTCGGTAATAAGCCTTATATACTAGGTTTAACTCGGATTTAACCTAAAGTTAATTTGCCACTCAGAGAAGTTTGTATTCTGTAAATTCCACAGTTAGCATTCTTGATTCTGAGCCTAAAACAACTATTACACAAGGATTCTAGCTATTAAGGAGGTTCAATTATCTCGCTCTAAGTAGATTGTCGGAGATTTTTGAAAACATTATCTGGGCACAATCAAAATGGGAGAACAGAATCAGTGAGCATCAATCAAAATTAAAATTTCACTTCATGATATTCAAAGATATCTGCACCGCATCAAACTAATGCGGATCATAACTAAAATTATCTGTCTCTAGATTTGTCAAAATTTTTACAGGTAGTTTGTAATTTATAACTATCTTGAGGCTCACTTCTCTAGTTTTTCTGGCTTCGTTTTCACGCTCTGCCCAGCAAAAAGCAAAGAATTGGCAAATTTTTGGATGAGTCTAATAATCTATCTTGTTCAGTAAAAATAATGAAAATAGCTGTTATAGGTGCAAAAGGTCTCCCTCCGAGACAAGGAGGGATTGAGCATCACTGTGCAGAAATTTATCCCCGCATAGTTGCAAAAGGTCATTCTGTTGATTTATTTGCTCGCTCATCCACTACACATGTCTCTCCTTTTACTCAAACTGAGTTTCAAGGTGTCCAAGTTATCTCTCTACCTTGTCCAGGTAAAAAGGGATTAGATGCCTTATTTAGCTCAGTATTGGGGGCAATTTTATCTACCACAACCCGCTACGACATTGTTCACTTTCATGCTTTAGGCCCGGCTTTATTTAGCTGGCTCCCTAAATTATCTTTGTCTACAAAGGTTGTAGTTACTTGTCATGGATTAGATTGGCAACGTAACAAGTGGGGCAAAATGTCCAGCCGTTTGATTTTTGAAGGCGAAAAAGCTGCTGTTCGCTTTTCCGATGAAATGATTGTAGTTTCGGAAGAGTTACGCAGTTATTTCCGCAACACTTACGGTAGGCAGTCTGTTTATATTCCCAATTCGGCAGCAACTTATGGCGCGTCCGATCCCAATTTTGCCTATGCACGTTCTTTAGGGTTAACACCAGGACGCTACATTTTATTTCTCGGTAGATTAGTTCCCGAAAAGTGTCCCGATCTGCTCTTAGAAGCCTTTAAGAAACTCAAGCCTCAAGGCTGGAAATTGGTGCTAGCTGGGGGAGTCAGCGATACAAAATCCTTTAGCGCCCAACTCTTAGCCCAAGTAGCTAGCGATCGCGATATCGTTTTTGCAGGTGAGTTACAAGGTTCACGTTTATGGGAGATTGTGCGAGGCACAGGATTATTTGCCTTACCCTCTAATCTAGAAGGATTGCCATTAGCATTGCTAGAGGCAATGTCAGAAAATATTCCCATCATTGCTAGCGATATTCCACCGCATCAGCAGCTAATTGGTTCTAAGAGAGGTATATTGTTCCGTGCTGGCAACTTAGACTCCTTAGTTGAGCAAATGAATTGGGCAATTCACCATCCTCAAGAGATGCAGGCAATGGCTGACAATGCTCAACGATATTTGCAAATGCACTACAGCTGGGAAAAAATTGCTGCTGACAATCTGAGCTTATACGAAGCACTGGTAAATTCGCCTAATCAACAACCAGGCAAAAAACTCGTTACCACAAAAATTTCCTAAGCCAATGGTAAGAATGAAGGAGTCTAATTATGAGTCAGCCTACTCTCACAATTTTCTATCAATTTAATCCCTGGAATCCTACCATTGGCGGTATCCAGACTTGTATCCGTTATGTAATCAAATATGCGCCTAAGGAGTTCCACATCCGCCTAGTGGGAACAGGTAATGGCGATCCAAATATGCCTGTGGGTCAGTGGTCTGACGCTGAGTTATTTGGCAGAAAGTTTTCGTTCATGCCCTTAATTGAGCTAAAGAACGACAATATTCGCGGTTTAGTGCCTACCACAGTTAAGTATACAATGGCACTATTAGGGCGCGATTTCTCATCGGACTTTATGCAATTCCATCGCATAGAACCGACAATAGCTGCCTCTGGCTGGTCTGGCAAGAGAATTTTTTATATTCATAATGATATTGAGCAGGAAATAAAAGGCTCAAGCGAGGGAGGCGGTATTCTCTGGCGATATTTCCCTGCAGCTTATTACGCGCTGGAAAGCCGGTTAGTACGCCAGTTTGATCGCATCCTCTCCTGCAATACTAAAGCTGCAAAACAATATCAACAGCGTTACTCAGATATTACAGAACGGATTTCCTATCTACCCAATACTGTGGATGGAGATGTTTTCTATTCTTTAAGTTCTAGCGAACGAGAAGCAGCTAGAATCAAGCAAGCACAAGAGTTGGGGCTATCAACTGATACTCGGTTTATCTTGTTTGCTGGTCGTCTGCATCCACAAAAGCAGCCACTATTATTGATTCGTTCCTTTGCGGCGCTTAACGATCCTCAGGCTCACTTATTAATTGTGGGTCAGGGTGAGTTAGAAGAAGATGTACGTGCGGAAATTACTCGTTTAGAGTTGTCGAATAGAGTCACGCTACTTCCACCACTTGCACAAGCAAAGCTCGCAGATTTATATCGAGTTTCTAGTATGTTTGTGTTAACGAGTGCTTACGAAGGATTATGCCGGGGTAGTATTGAAGCACTGGCCTGTGGAACACCTGTTGTGACAACTCGTGCGGGTGAAACACCCAATTTCCTCACCGCAGATAGTGGTATTGTCTGTGAAGAACAAACTCCAGTAGCGATCGCCGATCAGTGGAGAAAGGTATTAAGGAATCCGGAAAATTATCCCTCGGAAGCATGTGTGCGCGTAGTTAAACCCTATGACGCTCGTTATGTTGTGAATGGTATTTACACTGAATTGTTAGAAAATTGGCAAAGTGAACAAGGTCAATTTTCGGGAGTATATGCATAAATTCCATGCATACAGTTAACAGCAAGAGTGGTTTTAAGTAACCATCAGCATTGGGTTATGTACTATCTTTTGAAAATCTGAAAACAGTATTAGGTTCCAGCTTTTCAATCTCCAATCCCAAATTCGTATAATTCGCCCATTTTTTAGGCTTGAGAAACAAGACGAAACGAAAGCATATTTGCCATCGCCATTTGCGAATTAATTTTGGGTATTGGTTCCCCACTCATCACTATCCAAAAACTTGATTTCTCGGGAGCCGCGATCGCAAGGTTATTGCACTACTTCTTGAGCCACAAAAATGGGCGAACTTTCTGTGATTAATTCTTCATTTTGTCAATTTAAATGTCATAGTTCGCTGTTACTAAAAGTCCATGCAGATTCATCTTCAAACGAGTGCTAATTTTGCACAAAGGGTACATCCTTCGGCTACGAGTTTAGTAAAACGATTGATAGATATTGTGGGTGCGCTCATTGGTTTATCTCTTACTTTATTAGTAGCTATACCAATAGCGATCGCTATCAAATTAGATAGTTCCGGCCCAATTTTTTACAGTCAGACTCGTTGTGGTTTAAACGGCAAAAATTTTCGTATCTGGAAGTTCCGGACGATGCTTCCTAATGCCGAATATCTGAAGCATCTAGTGCCAAATCAGGCTAAGGGACATATTTTCAAGAATGCTCAAGATCCCCGAATTACTCGCGTTGGCTCTTTCTTACGCCGCACCAGCTTAGACGAATTACCTCAATTCTGGAATGTTTTGCAAGGTGATATGAGTTTAGTTGGTACTCGTCCTCCCACTGTTGATGAAGTGATGAATTATGAACTCCACCACTTTCAAAGGTTGCTAGTTAAACCTGGAATTACAGGTGAATGGCAAGTTAATGGACGTTCTCATATAGAAGATTTTGAAGATATTGTCAAAATGGATCTAGAATATCAGAAAAAGTGGTCTGTTATTTACGATCTCAAATTAATTTTAAAAACAATTCATGTAGTCTTAAAGAGCAAAGGAGCATACTAACTATTTATCTGTTAACATAATTATTAACCTATAGTATTTTCTACGTTAAAGAAATTTACTTTAACCAGTTTTAGTATACTTTCAAAGCGAAATCTTGGCAGGCACATTAATGGGTAAAGCTGCTTTTCCTTTATCTTCAACATCCGCTATTAAACGTCATTCTTGGGCGGCGGCATTAACTTTTGTATCTGTATTAGTAGGTGTAGCTGCAATTAGTTTTGCAATTTCACCTCGTTTATATGAAACATCAATAAGACTACTTGTTGGGCAAAAAGAAGTTGGTCTAACATCTCTAGGCCAAGCATTAACAGATATTAATAATAAAGCACCTAGTAAAGCTGCTGACCCAGTAGCAACACAAGCAGAATTAGTAAAATCTCCTCAAGTTCTGCGGAGTGCGCTCAAAAAATTTCAGAAAAATAGTGAAATACCAGTCGAGAAGCTACCCACAATTGAGCAATTACAGCAAGCCATTAGGGTAGAAATTATACCGGCAACGAATCTGTTGCAAATTAGCTATCAAAACCCCTATCCCAAAGTATCAGCCGATCTGTTAAACGAGATTGCCAAGTTGGTGATGGTGGAAAACACTAAGCTAATTCGCACAGAAGCTTCATCAGTACGCAAGTTTCTGGAAGAGCAAATCGCTCAACAACAAATCAAGCTCAAACAAGCTGAGATCGCAGAAAGAAGATATCGGGAAACCTATTCTTTAGTGGCATCAGAAACCCAAACTCAAGGTTTAATTGAAAGCTTAACAGAGCTAGAAAATCAGGAAAGGCAGCTGCGCGCCCAATTGCAAGAAGCTAGAAACAAAGACCAATCATTACAACAAGTAGTGGGGGTAAATGATTCTCAAGGGGCATACGTTGCTGGTCGTGTTGGGCAAGATGAACAGCTCAAAGAACTGCAAAGACAACTTACAAGTGTAGAAGTAGCACTCACAGATGCTCGCTTCCGGTGGACAGACGAACATCCTAATGTTTTAGCGCTGTTACATAAGCGAGACGAACTACGTTCTTTGTATAATCAACAACTATCACAAATAGTTCCTGCAAATCAAGCGGTATCTTCTAGCCAAGTTGCCTCTAACCAATTAAGCCAAGACTTAATGTCTTTGTATATCACCAGTCATATTGAACGTCAGGGCTTAGAAAATAAGCTCAACGTCGTCCAGTCTGACATCCAGCGTTTGCGATCGCGTGTAGCAAAAATTCCCTCTTCTCAACAAGCATTGGTAAGCTTGACTCGGGAACGCGAAAAAGCTGATAAAGCTCTCAAAGCCTTAGAAGATAAGCTAGAAGAAGCCCGGATTGCAGAAGGACAAATCCTCAGCAACATCCGGATTATTGGACAAGCTGAAATTCCTACCGATCCAGTTTCACCAAGACCCCTGGTAATTATAGTACTCAGTACCGTCATTGCCATTATTGCGGCTGGCGCAATGGTATTAATTCGGGAACTCATGGCTTCCACATTGCGCGATACATCTGAAGTTGAAGCTTGGCTAGAAACTCCTGTAATCGGAGTATTACCCAAATTTTCACCTGCAACCTCTAGTTTGGCAGACCTCAACAATTTGTTGGATACCTCCGACTCTGTAGAGCCATACCGGATGTTGCTCAAAACCTTAGAATCTGCTGGTAAAGAGAGCGCCAGAGTTATCGTTATTAGCAGTGTCAGTGGTGGAGAAGGAAAATCTTCAGTAGCATTACATTTAGCTGCTGTAGCCGGAATTTTATCAAGACGCACATTAATTATCAATGCAGACTTTCAATATCCCATGTATGAAAGTTTGCTGAATCTGCCTTCTTCCCTAGGATTAACAGAAGTCATTACAGAGAATGTGCCTTGGCAGAATGCAGTTCAACAAACAGCAATTCCCAATTTATCAGTACTAGGCTCTGGTAAAATCCCCGATCGCCCATCTATGATTATTGAGACAGATGCGATGGCGGAGCTTTTGGAAGAAGCGGCAAAACATTATGATTATGTAATCGTTGATTCTGCTCCCATCAAAAATTCTGCAGATGCTGCTACCTTAAGCCAATTTTCAGATGGTGTACTTCTAGTTGTTAAGCCTAACACTACCTCTAGAGATGCTGCTATGCAAGCAATATCTAACTTACAAAAGAGTGGTAGCGTTGTTTTGGGCGTAGTCATGAATGAAACTGTACTACCACTAGAAAAAGCTCCTCCTGCACTTGCTTCTACTGTTGAAAGAAAGCAATTAGCAGCAGCTGAACATTCTTCCTCATGGTCAATGGTTAAGGAAACAGGCAAACATACTGGCTAGTACAAGAATAATAATTTTGCCAGCCTTTTACTTAGATATTGGCTCAATTTACGGGGTGCTATAGCAGTTCTTCTGAGTTTTTATTGTGCAGCTTTTCGGATGAGACAAATACATATTTGACAGATAATGGCAATAGATCAAGGTAGCAATATTCTTTTTCGTCCTACCATTTGGATTAGTATTTTAGGACTTATTCTTAGCATTATTTTTGGTGTGGTTGCAAACTTACAACCACTGTACATATTTGTGCTTTTTGTTGCTATTGCTATCCTCATCAATTTCTTTAAAAACTTTGAGCAAACCGTTTTAGGTTTATTAATTTTACGCAGTGCTTTAGATGCCTTTTCTGATCAGCAACTACCTGCTGCATTTGCTGTAGGAATAGATATCTTGGCATTGCTTTATGTGGCAGTTCTCTTGCTTCGCAGACAAAAAATACATACCGATGGATTTTGGTGGTTGCTAGCGGGATGGATTGCTCTGCAAGGATTATGGGTAGTTTTACAAGCAATAGGTGGGTTAGGGCTAGGAGCCTCATACTTACCAGTAGCTATGCGGGAATGGATCAGAGTATTTTCGGGATTGATGATTTACCTGTTAGTGATGCAACTTAAGGATCGACTAACAGCAGAGAAAGTAATTTCTTACTTATTCTTAAGTTTGATTATTCCCATCACCGCAGCTACTTTGCAAATCTTGTTACCACCATCAATGCTGCCTTCGTTTCTAGTATTTCAAAGCGGATACGCTATTGAAGCTGGATCGCGGATGAATGGAACTTTGGGACATCCCAATGCTTTTGCGACATTCACTTTGTTTTTTCTTGGTGTTGCACTTTGGAAAGTAGGGCAAGTAAAGCAACGTTTACCTTGGCTAATATTAGTTGCAGCGCTGGCTTTTTTCTTAGTTAGTAGTAAATCATTAACAGGGTTAATGATGCTGGTTGCTTTTATTCCAGCATTAGTCGCACCAAAAATGAATATAGTCAACTTAATTGGCGGTATTTTACTGTTTGGGTTGGTGTTATTTTTCTTTGCTAGCTCACCTATGGGGCAAGAGCGTTTGCAATCTTTGTATGGCACACCACTATTAAACCCAGATATTGATGTATCTCGCGCAATTTTGTTGCAATGGGATGATGGCAATAGTTTTAACTGGCGGATTGCTCAGTGGACATTCTTACTAGAAAAATGGAAGTATTCACCACTTTTAGGATATGGATTAGACACCTCTAGGTTCTTAACTCCCCTTGCTAGCTATTCTCATAACGATTATGTGAGATTTTTGGCTGAAGAAGGGATTTTTGGATTTATTCTATTTTTGTTTTTAATTGGTGCCCTATTTGTTCGTCTGTTCCAACTAGCTTACTCTGTTCCACCTAATTCATCGAAACGCAATCTCTGTTTTATTATGCTAGCGTTTCTTGTCTCTATGTTAGTAGGGATGTTAGCAGGAAATGTTTGGAATCACACTACTCTATTTTTCTACTGGTGGACTTTATTAGCTGTAGCTGGCTGGGATTGGGATAAACCGATCAATGCTGAAGTTGATTCAGCTACATCTACAAAACCGAAATATTTTAATTATCAAAGGAATTCTACTCGCCGCCGCTTGTCACGCTCTGAATAATGAATTCTGGTAATTCCAGCAGAAATTATCATGCATCAATCTCATCCCATCATTATTAACTAAAATCAAGATGTTTCTATAAATGCCTAATACAAAAGATATTAAAGGAAAAATTATTCGCGGCGGTGTCTCAATGACACTGAGACAATTACTAGTTGCAGCCCTTTCAATGGTGAATGTACTAGTAATTGCTCGAATGTTAGGCCCTGGACTATATGGTATTGTCACTATTGTTCTAAGTATTTTTTATTTTTTAAATCAAGTCTGCCGTTTGGGATTGCAGGTTTACCTAGTACGTCAGCCAAATCTTACTGATGAAGAACCCGCACAAATCCAGGCATTTTATAACTTTTTGGGAATAGCGATTTGTGCTGTATTGTGGTGTGCTGCTCCCCTGGTTGGCTGGTGGACAAAAGAGCCAGAGGTGACTGGTGCATTACAAGCCGTCTTACCTGCGTTGTGGATGGATATGGTGAGTCGAGTTCCGACTAGTATGTTGGAACGAGAACTGAGTTTTGACAAGGTGGGTTTGTTAGAAGCAGTGTCTCGTGTGGTGTTGTATGTTTCGGCTATTCCCCTAGTATTAATTGGCTGGGGCTATTGGGGGCCGATTATTGGCACAGTTTTGGGATATTTAGTCCAACTAGTAATGGCGTACTACTATTATCCCGTTCCTTGGCGCTGGAGTTGGCAATGGAAAGTAGTTAAACCCGCCATAAATTATGGACTTACCTATTCTGGCTCTGATGGCATTTTAAACCTGAGAAGATTACGATTGCCTTTATTAGTGAGTCGTTTAGGCGGTACGGAGATAGTTGGCTACATCAGTATTGCCATGCGATTGGCAGAGCAATTAGCAATCTTGCGTTTGGTGGTGCGGCGGATGTCCATTAGCGTGATGGCGAAATTAGTGGATAAGCCAGAACAAACGCGCAAGGCAATTAGTAAAGGAATGACATATCAGGCTCTATTAATTGGGCCGATTTGTGCTGCTTTTTCTTGTACTTCTGCCTGGTTAATTCCTTTAATGTTCTCTCATAAGTGGTTAATCAGTGCTCAAATCTTTCCCTTCATTGCAGTAGGAGTTTTGGTAGGAGCGATTTTTGAACTGCATACATCTAGTTTGTATGCTGTAGGACATAACTATGAAATTGCTCATCGCAACGCTTGGTATGTAGGTGTTCTATGGTTAGCAACCATAATTTTCCTCCCGCTAATGGGATTGTGGGGATACGGTTTGTCAGAAATTTTGGCTTTACCCAGCTTCTACCTGCTTCATAAATCGATTGCTAAGTTATTTGGTTCACCCGATTATTGGGATGCCTTTTGGATTACCTTAGTCTCGACAATTTCTATGTTTGCTGGTGTGTTCTTACCACCAGTTGCAGCAGTGGGAGTGCTGGTTGTTAGCTATGGAGCGATATTTATTTATTGTCCGGGTATTCGTAAAATTCCTTTGGATATTTGGGCAGCTAGGCGGTCGGCAGCTTAAAAATTGATTGCATCAAGTAATCCTCAATGCAATAATCATGTAATTCAAATTACATGATTATTTTTTTTGCTTATATAAATATACTGTTTTAGATATGTTCATAATTAAACTTAATTTTGATATTGGAACTGTTGAGAAGTTGTAGCGATCGCCACTCTCAATTAACGCTCAATATATTAGAAATAGGCTATTCTAGCGCATTTTATATTTGGATGACATCTGGAAAGTAAAAATCATCCTAGAGATTTTCGGAATACTACTTTGGTATTAGTTAAAGCTATTGTTGGCAAACCATAACTTTATGATATTTGCAGTTTGTCTTGAGATATACAACAGCTTTATAGTCATGGAACTATATTCAAAAGAGAGGAGCTTAATTATTGGTTTTTATGGGTTACAATCTAAAATTTGTAACTCATATTTCCAATAAATTAAGGACGCTAAATATTTCTATTTTGTTCCGCGATTATTTTGCATAATTTTTAGAACCGCCAAACCCATTAGGTATAATCTACATATTTTCTCTTATGAACAAAGCACAGCAATACAATTACAAAAAAACCGTTCTGATTACAGGCGCAGCTAACGGGATTGGCTATGAATTGGCATATATTTTTGCCCAAAATAACTATAATCTTGTATTAATAGATATCATGGCGCAAAGGCTAGCTGATGTTACTGAGAAAATTAGGCAGCAATTTGACATTTGTGTAAAACCTATAGTTAAGGATTTATCTATAAAAACTTCACCAGAAGAGATTTTTGCAGAATTACAACAAGAATCTATTCAGATTGATGTGCTAGTAAATAATGCTGGATTTGGTATTCATGGTTTATTTAGTGAAACTAACTTGAATACTGAGCTAGATATGCTGCAAGTAAATTTAGTCACCCTGACTCATTTAACTAAGTTATTTCTCAAAGATATGGTGAGCAAAGGTGAGGGGAAAATCTTAAATCTTGCTTCTGCAGCTGCTTTTCAACCAGGCCCTTTAATGGCAGTTTATTTTGCTACCAAAGCCTATATTTTATCATTCTCTCAAGCACTAGCAAGTGAATTAGAAAATACAGGTGTCACTGTAACAGCTCTTTGTCCCGGGCCAACAGAATCAGCTTTTCATGAACGCACAGGGCTTGCAGGTGCTAAACAAATAGAAAATAATAATATGATGGATGCAGAAACAGTAGCAAAAATCGGTTATCGTGCCTTAATGGAAGGTAAAACTGTTGCTATTCCTGGGTTGAAAAATAGAATTCTGGCAGAAATGGTGAGATTTACACCTAGGAATTTGGTTACAAAGATTGTGAAAAATATGCAGGAAGTTAAATAAATTGTGAATTGATATAAACGTTTTAATTGGAATTAAAGACAATTACAGGCAGAATTTAAATTTCTGCCTGAAACATAATCATTTGTAGGTAATTGCGTCTTCTTAAAGCAGTTTTCATGTATTTAGACCACACGCTAATATCTGTATTTCTTTGTTCATTTGCGTAAGATATAAAGATGTGGTTCATTTACCTGAAAATCGCTGTAAAGCAGATTACGCATGATTATGGCATGGGATGAAAAAGCAAATCGGGGAAGATAAAATTAAAAATCGCCCATATAGAAAAAGCTATGGATATAGTTAGTACGGACAGAACTGGTGCAAGAGAAAGATATTTCTGAAAATAGCGTGATTGGTCGTTGGATTTCTGCATTGATGACTCCTAAATTCAGTGAATGATTGCAGATGTTTGATTACAATAAGAATCCGATTTGATTTCTGAAAAAATCTCAGCTTTGGTGCGGATGCGTTACGCTATCGCTAACGCATCCTACGTGAACTTCAAAAATCGAATCTGAGTCGTCAAGTAATCTGACAAATATTTCTGTGGAATTTTGGGTAAAAATCCCAAAATCAGAAATCAAATTTGCGTTATATTCAAAAGGTTAATTAAAATTAATTGCCTTACCTTCTAACTAAAGGAAGGCATGGTATTAAATTGGATGCTGATTTTGGCTACTTAGTGAGTATTTAAACGCTATTAAGTAAACGAGTAAAATGCACCAAATTTTCTTGTATAACGGGGAAAATGCCAATCCGCCACCTCATAACTTCTTATAAAATAGAAAGGTGCGTTACGCCTAAGGCTAACGCACCCTACGTTGATTTCAGAAATTAAATTATAGTTTGATAGCGAGACTGCAACCCAAAATTATCAATGATCTAAATTTTGGTTTTGGTAAGAATCTAAAATACCACTGCGAATAATTAGTTGCGGCCAGATTAATAGAAAAAAGCCCATCCAAAGCAAGATAGGTATAGAGATGATAACTGTTAGCCAAATAGTTTTAAATATTAGCCAACTACCACTAATCAGCGTTATACCTGTAAGAACTATAGACCAGGGTTGACACCACCAAGGTTTGTAATTCCACGGACTTATGGGCTTTTTGTCTTGCATTTTACAAATTGTTAATTAGGTTTCCATGTTTCTAAGGAGATATATTCATCCTTGAGAATATCGTAAACTTGAATGTTACCACTGGGATTCAAGACCCGGAATAAATAAATGGTGTCAACATGGTCTACATGATTTTCTACAACTCGCACCGTGTAGTAAGGTGCTTCGGGAGTTGGTGAACTATCAATCATTGTAGCGACACGAATCTTTCCCTTAGAAAGTTGTTCAATTTCTCTAGTTTTACGTTTGACTTGTGGTAGTTTAGCGACTAAGTCAACGGCAGCTTTTTCATCAATTCCGCTAGGAGATTGAGCAATTTTAATTACATCATTGCTATCAAAAGCCTTGACTTTTGCTGCATAATTGATCCCCATTTGAGCATGAATTATCGGACTTTGAGCCATAGCTGAATGTCCTGCTATTGCAATTAAAGATGAAATAATTAAAGAACTACAGGCCAATCGTTGCATGACAGTACTTGCTAGCATTTTGGTTTGCTCGAAATGAGAACTCGTTATAAATTAAGCATATCGAGACAGGAATCAAAATGTCATCTGCATGGGGATCGTTTTGCTAGTCTGTTGAGATCATCAAAATATGCTAAACCGTTGATATTTTTGTGCTGCTATAGTCAACGGTTTAATGTTTTTGCAGTTCCATCAATTCTTATTGTAGGAATTACGGTTTTTCCTACAGTTGCAAGCATCTATTTACGCCAGATTCATCCACCAAAAAATATGCAGATTTAAAAAAGTCACTCCTCATACTCTGCATTTAGTAGTTGATTTTCTACCTTTCCACTACTTCACGCAGTAATTGCGCTAATTTATCAGCACTGTCGGGAATTGCGATCGCTTTTGCTTTCTCTCCCATCTTGGCTAGTTCGCTAGGTGAGTGCAATAATTCTAAAACCTGATTCTGCAATATTTCGGTGGTTAACTCTGATTGCTGGAATGCTAAGGCTGCGCCTGCTTTGGTAAACACCTTCGCATTGTAAGTTTGATGATCTTCGGCTGCAAAGGGGTAAGGAATTAAAATCGCTGGCGTACCACACACCGCCAATTCTGTTAAGCTACCTGCACCAGAACGACTAATGGCTAAATTTGCCCGTCGCAACAAGGCCGCCATATTATCGTAAAACGGCAAGGCGATATATTGGGGATGCTTGAGACTATCCGCTTCTGGATCTTTATCTCCTGTTAAATGCACTACATAAGCGCCAGCTGCAAACCAAGCGGGTGCAGATTGACGGACTAACTGATTAATTGCGACTGCGCCTTGACTACCACCAAAGACAACAATTAAGGGAACGCCATCAGGGATGGGTAAATCTAGCGAGACATTGATTCCGGGATCGAGGAATTGCGATCGCACGGGAGTCCCAACGTAAACATTTTTAGCACGGGGTAAATACTGGGCAGCTACATCAAAACCCACAGCCACAGCATCACACCAAGGGCCGAAAAAGCGTGTTACCTTACCTGGTAAAGCGTTAGATTCGTGGAAAACTACAGGTATTCCTAGAGAACGCGCCGCAATCACGGCGGGGCCTGCTATATAACCTCCCGTGGTAAATAATCCCTGAAAATTACCTTGTTTGAGGATGCGTCTCACATCCAAAATCGAACCAATGAGTTTACCTAAAATGCGAAAAGACGAAATGCCAAAACCTTGCTGAAACCCTTCGACTGCAATAGTATGCAAAGGATAGTGTCTGGGTACAAGCTGAGTTTCTAAACGATTGGGGACACCCAACCATTCAATTTCATATTCTGGAAGTTTTTGGGCCAGTGCGATCGCGGGAAACAAATGTCCACCAGTCCCACTGGCTGCTATTAATAACCTAATCGGTGCTTCTTCTACCATCAAAACCCTACCGTTTAGCGCTTAGTTTAACTAAGATAAAACAATTTCCTCACCTTCTCTAGTGAAATCAGTAAATTCTTGCCAATGACTAAGATTATTACTTTATTACTGAAACGCCGCTGCAAATTTCCCACCAGCATCGGGCTAATTTTATCTTTAGTGACCCTGGGGATCGTCAGTACTTGGCAATGTACTCAAGCCAGTACACCAAGAAACTCACAACTTTCTAGGAAATCAACATCTGAGCGTGTAGCTGCTAGAAAATACGCACAAAACGCACCTTCCGAATTGACAAATTTGTTAACACAAATTGATACAGCCGCTACTCAAGGTGATATTAAAAAGGTAATCGAATTCTACAGCCCTAGTTTTACTCATGGCGATGGTTTAAATCGCCAAACTTTAGAAAAAGCCTTAGTTGACCTCTGGAAACGATATCCCAAATTAAGATACAGTACCCAACTGCAATCTTGGCAATCACAAGGCAATGGGATTGTGGCTGAAACCGTCACTAATATAACTGGTTTACCTTCGGCTAACAGTAATAATTTAAGTTTCAACGCCACAATTAGATCGCGTCAGCGAATCGCAGGTGCAAAAATCATCCGTCAAGATATCTTGTCGGAACGTACCCTGCTAACTTCAGGTAGCAAACCACCTCAAGTTGATGTTAAGTTACCACAACAAGTCCAAGTTGGACAGCAATATAATTTTGATGCGATTGTTCAAGAACCATTAGGCGATGAGTTTCTTTTAGGAACCGCCATAGAAGAACCTATTAAAGCAGACAAATATCTTAACCCCACACCTGTGGATTTAGAATTACTCAACTCTGGCGGACTTTTTAAAGTCGGACGCGCACCTTCAACCCCTGGTAGCCAATGGCTTTCTGCTGTCATCCTCCGGGGAGATGGGATGACGATGGTGACACAGCGTTTACAGGTTGTGAAAAAGTAAATAGGGCATGGGGCATTGGGCATTGGGCATTGGTAATAGGTAATGGGTAATGGGTAATAATAATTTCCCTTTTTTTCCTTTCCCTTTTCCCCCAGTCCCCAGTCCCCAATCCCCAATTAGTCAATTGTTCCGAATTATTGGACAATGGACACTAGACTCTTGACTCTTGACTAACAATGATTTCCCTGCAAAATCAAATTATTCTGATCACTGGCGCAAGTAGTGGGATTGGGACTGCTTGTGCCAAAGTTTTTGCTGGTGCGGGTGCAAGGTTGATTTTGGCGGCGCGAAGGCTGGAACGGTTACAGGAGTTAGCTGCTAACCTCCGTGGAGAATTTGGTACTGAAACTTATTTGTTACAACTAGATGTGCGCGATCGCCTGGCTGTGGAATCTGCTATTTCCAGTCTCCCTAATGCTTGGTCAGAGATTGACATACTAATAAATAATGCGGGACTGAGTCGCGGTTTAGACAAGTTGCATGAAGGCAGCTTTACAGACTGGGAAGAAATGATTGATACCAATATCAAGGGCTTACTTTACCTTACCCGTTATGTAGTGCCGGGGATGGTAAAACGCGATCGCGGTCATGTGGTAAATATTGGTTCGATAGCCGGACATCAAACCTACCCCAACGGCAATGTTTATTGTGGTACAAAAGCTGCTGTCAGAGCAATTTCTGAAGGTTTAAAACAAGATTTGTTAGGTACTCCTGTGCGGGTGACTTCTGTCGATCCCGGTATGGTAGAAACGGAATTTAGCGATGTGCGGTTTCATGGCGATAGCGATCGCGCCAAAAAAGTATACCAAGGAGTGCAACCCCTAACGCCAGAAGATGTGGCTGATGTGATATTTTTCTGCACTACGCGATCGCCTCATGTGAATATCAATGAAGTAGTACTTATGCCTGTTGATCAAGCTAGCGCTACACTGGTTAATCGGCGCACATGAAAGTTAGTAACTTTAAAATATTGAGTCGGTAAACTTATGGAGAATACTGCCAACGCCGAAAAAACAGGGTTAACAGCGCTCACAGCTATTAACATAGCTAAAGTTATTACAATTATCCTGTTGCTAATCTTTGCTGTTGTCTTCGGCATCCAAGATTTACGACAGGTTATTTATCTTTGTCTGCACATCAGCTATTGTCTGTGGTGGTTGTTGGAACAGTGGTTTTATCCCCAACGCCGTCAGATATTTAATGAACCTATAGGGATTAGTAGGTTCTTATTCGCGCTGTTGTTCGTCGGCGTTCTTTATGCCCTACCAGGCTACTTGGCATTTACTAATCCTATTCCTTTATCAATAACGGCAACCGCCATAGCATTGCCTTTATATACCTTTGGTACACTGATCAATGCTACCGCCGATGTCCAAAAGCTAACCGCCAAGGATTATGGTGCGGGGCTAGTTCGTGATGGTATCTGGCGTTTTTCGCGTAATATTAATTATTTTGGCGATTTGCTACGGTATTTAAGTTTTAGTGTGGTAGCCGGTTCGCCTTGGGCTTATTTGCTACCTGGAATCGTTTTTGCCATCTACTTACAACGCGTATCACAGAAAGAACAGTCTATGTCTGCCAAGTATCCAGACTATGATGAGTACCAAAAATCTAGCGCCCGTTTGATTCCATTTATTTGGTAATACTTTCACATAACATCAACCTCATCCAAATTCTCTTCGGAGGGATTTGACTTTTGCGATCGCAGATCAACAACATCTGCGATTTTTTATCTCAGCTAGTTGCAACTCATAATCATTTCGACTATGATTTATTTAGAGCAAGAAAATAAATCACCCCAGCTATAGAAAGCCTAGTCATTGGTATCATTGCCAACTTAGGCGCAAGACTTGCCACATTTATGATCGGAGCTTTCTGAGTCTCAGGCTCCGTTCCTGATTTCTGAATTCTGTTCTATACAATCACTATTCTTTTGCTAAAAACCAAATATTAATATCTTTGCTAATCCTTTACAGGAGATTATTTGACTAATCTAAATTACGAACTAATTAAAATTCATAAGTCTTCTATTTTTCCATTTTAAAGGAGCCAACTATGACTATGATTCGCTTTGAACACATTAACATTTCTTGTAAAGATATCGATGCCAGCCGGAATTTTTACCAAACTTTATTTCCTGATTGGTATGTGCGAGCCGAAGGAATATTCAATGGCGATCGCTGGATGCATTTTGGTAACAATCAGTTTTATTTAGCCTTGAATGATGACTCAGAACAAGAGCGAGTACATAAACCCTACGAAAGTATTGGGATTAATCACGTCGGCTTTGTAATTAATGATGGCGAAGCTATGAAAGCATTACTAGAAGCTAAAGGCATTGATTATTACACAATGACAGCACCAGAAACAAAGCATAGAATTTATGTCAACGACCCCGATGGTAATGAAATTGAGTTAGTTGAATATAATCGCGATTATGCTTTGGCGTAGTATGTGTAGGGTGGAATGTTGCTGACTTTAGCGAGATTTAGATCTCCGCCTTTTTGAAAAAGTCGGGGATCTGGGCAGCAACTTTTGCTTAAGTAATATTCCTTAAATATATCTAATGGTAGATGCGAAAATAATAATGCATTTATTCTGTATCATAAGGATGATCTAAGAGTTGGCAATCTATTAAAATAAATTGATTCAAGGTAAGATGGTGATATAGAAGCTTAAAAGCTTCAAAGCGCTGATTTTGAGCGTTTTAAGACGCAAGGGAAAAATTGACAAATATCATTAGTAATAATTAAAAGTAATTCTCAAATATATAGGAATCAAGTGTGCGTTAATTGTAAGCTGTAACGCTGTAAAATCCTTGCTGCAATGTAAAAAGCCCAAAACCAAACATGAAAATCTCTCTTCCCCTGTAACATTTTCCCTATTTTCAAGCTATGAGGAAGAAGAATTTTGATATTTATTCCCTAGTTGATACCTCATTTACTTGCAAACTGCGATATCAATATTTTGTCTGTGATTTTCGCAACAAAAAAATTTAATATAGGCTTTTATATCTCTGGGTTATCTATTGATAAGAAAAGTTTAATAGATATGGAGATTGATATTTTCATGGCATACGGGATATTTTGGTGAATAGATAAACTAAAAATTAAAGAAGTCGAAGATAGACTCAATTGGGATAAACCCTTGAAAATTCCACCTGAAAAATATTGCCAAATCACAAATTTTCTCTACCCATTGTCATGGTGAATTTTGGCGATCGCAGATAAAAACTATTGAGTACAATATGCAAAATGACCATCTCTTCGCATTACCTGCTCTTGCACAGGTTATCGATCCCCATCCTTTGACTGTGACACCTGATACTACTGTGATGGATGCGATCGCTTTTATGAGTCAGGCGCGAGGTAGGAGTTGTAGTTTAGATGATGCAAAGTCCACATCAACACTGAGTTCTTCCAGTTCGGGAATCAATAGTTATGTGTTAGTTACCGAAGGAGTAGCTATACGAGGTATATTTACTGAGCGAGACGTAGTCAGGCTCATTGCTATGGGGGTAAACTTAGCAAACATTCAAGTAGGCGAAGTGATGACACAACAAGCCATCACCCTGCAATACAGCGATGCTTACAATGCTGCAATTCCCCTATCTCTGATGCGTCAGCATCAAATTCGCCATCTTCCGATTGTGGATGAGCAGGAAAAATTACTGGGAATTGTAACTCACAACAGCCTCCGTCAAGCTCTCCAACCTGCTAATCTGCTGAAATTGCGCCTAGTCCGGGAAGTAATGCTGACTCAGGTAATTCATGCGCCTCATAACGCCTCTGTACTCGATTTAGCTCAACAGATGAGCCAGCATCGGGTTAGCTGTATCGTCATTGTCGAAGCTCAAGCAGCAGGCGACTCGGAATTAATATACCCCATAGGCATCGTTAGCGAACGAGATATTGTGCAATTTCGGGCATTAAATCTGGATTTAGCCCATACCCAAGCTGTAACAGTGATGAGTACGCCTATATTTACTGTCAAGCCAGAGGATTCAATGTGGGCTGCTTATCAACAGATGCAGCAGCGCTATATCCGTAGATTAGTGGTAACTGGCGATCGCAGCGAACTGTTGGGAATTGTCACTCAAAGCAGTTTTCTCAATGCAGTCGATCCCTTAGAAGTGTCGAGTGTGATTATCACATTACAACAGCAGATTGCTGAAAAAAGAAATGAATTGCACCAGCAAATACTCGAACGTCAGCAGTTGGAAGTAGAACTGCAACAAAGTAATGAGCGTTTAAAACTAGCGCTAGAGGCGGCTCAAGCTGGCTCTTGGGATTGGGATATGGTCAAGAATGAGACAATTTGGACACCTTACCATGAGATTATTTTTGGCTATCAACCAGGAACCCCAAAACGTAGTTACCAAGATTGGGCAAATCGAGTTCACCCGGAAGATTTGCCAGAAGTTCAAGCAAGTATGCAAAAAGCGATCGCCAATCGACAAAACTATATATGTGAATATCGGATAATTCTCCCGGATAATCAGATTCGCTGGGTGAATGCTCGTGGTAGTTTTTATTACAATCAGTATGGGCAAGCGATACGCCTGGTAGGGGTAGTAGATGATATCACCGAGCGTAAATTAGCAGAATCAGTCCTCCGTCAAGCCCGTGAAGAATTAGAAATCCGCGTAGCACAGCGCACTTCTGAACTATCTCAAGAAAAACAAGCATTTAGAGCGCTAGCAGACAATGCACCCGATATTATTGCCAGATTAGATTCTCATTTCCGCCATCTTTACGTCAATCGAGCCATTGAAGCTGAAACAGGCTTACCTGCTCATGAGTTTATTGGTAAAACCAACGAAGAGTTAGGAATGCCAGCAGATCAATTAACTATATGGAACAAAACTCTCACACAAGTATTTACCACAAGTCAGCCAGCAGAAATAGAATTTGAATTTCCCAGCCCTATGGGTGTGAAATATTACCAAAGCCGCTGTGTCCCAGAATTTGACCAAAATGGCACCGTTGCATCAGTACTCATCATCACGCGCAATATTACCAAGCAAAAGCAAGCAGAACTGGCTGTGCGCCAAAGTGAAGCCAAATATCGCTGCATCGTGGAAACTGCCATAGAAGGGGTATGGGCTGTAGATGCTGAGGGGAAAACAACCTTAGTTAATCAACAAATGGCTTCGATGTTGGGCTATACCATCGAGGAAATGCAGGCAAAATCGCTGTTTGAATTTATGGATGCCCAGGGAAAAGCGATCGCCTTACAATATTGGCAACGTCGGCAACCAGGCATTAAAGAACAGCACGACTTTAAATTTTGCGATCGCAATGGACGTGATGTCTGGGCGATTGTCTCTGGAACCCCCATGTTTGATGAAAATGGTGAATATATCGGTGGTTTAGGCATGATTACCGATATTACAGAGCGCAAACAAGCAGAACAGAAAATGCGCGAACAAGCAGCCTTAATTGATATTGCCACAGATGCGATTTTTGTCACCAATCTACACAATAAAATCTTATTTTGGAGCTTAGGATCTGAGCGATTATATGGCTTTGATGCCGCCGAAGCTATAGAGAAGACAGCCCAAGAGTTATTTAACGATGATGCATCTCAACTCGCAGCCGCAATGAACAGTACATTAGAGAAAGGCTGCTGGCGGGGAGAATTGGAGCAAGTTACCAAAGCAGGTACAAAAATTATCGTTGAGAGTCGTTGGACTTTGGTGCAGGAAGAATCAGGACAGCCAAAATCAATCCTGATTGTCAACACTGATATTACAGAAAAGAAGAGTCTAGAAAAGCAATTTCTGCGCGCCCAACGTTTGGAAAGTTTGGGAACTCTAGCTAGCGGTATTGCCCACGACCTCAACAATATATTTACACCTATTTTGTCAATTTCTCAACTTTTACCATTAAGAATCCCCGCAGTTGATAGCAAAACTCAAGAACTGGTAGAAGTATTAACTAAAAGTGCTAAACGTGGCAGCGACTTAGTTAAACAAATACTCATGTTTTCTAGAGGAACAGAAGGCAAACCCATCTGTTTACAAATTGGACATTTGCTTTTAGAAGTAGCAAAAGTTATTACACAGACATTTCCTAAATCTATTGAAATTACCACCAACATTCCTATTAGAACCCTGTGGATGGTGAAAGGCTATCCTACCCAAATACATCAGATTTTGATGAATCTCTGTGTCAATGCACGTGATGCAATGCCTGATGGTGGAACTCTCGATATATCTGCTGAAAATCAGTTTATTGATGAAATTTATGCCCGGATGGATCTTAATGCCCAGGTGGGAAATTATGTCGTGATTACCATTTCCGATACAGGTACAGGTATTCCCCCAGAATTGATGGATCGGATTTTTGACCCTTTTTTTACCACCAAAGAACCTGGTAAAGGCACAGGATTAGGGCTTTCCACTGTCATGAGTATTGTGAAAAATAGTGGGGGCTTTGTGCAAGTATTGAGCCAAGAGGGTAAAGGCACAAAATTTAAGGTTTACTTACCAGCCATAGAAGCAGCCATCAATGAGCAAGCATCAGCAGTGACAATACCAACAGGCAACCAAGAGCTAGTGATGATTGTTGATGATGAGGTTATGGTGCAATTAGCCACCAAAACAACACTAGAACAAGCTAATTATAGAACTTTGGTTGCTAGCGATGGTCTAGAGGCGATCGCAATTTACGTCCAGAATCAGCAGGAAATTAATTTAGTGTTAATCGATATCATGATGCCAAGTTTAGATGGATTTACTGCTATCCGTACCCTCAAAAAATTAAATCCGCAACTCAAAATCATCGCTACTAGTGGTTTACCTACTCAAAGTCGAGAAGCTTTAGCAGCCGGCGCTCAAGAGTTTTTAGCTAAACCCTACACTGCGGCAGATTTATTAAGTACTTTATCTTCGCTAATAATAAATATTGATTAAAATTATCGAGAGGAAACCATGAGTAATAATAAAAAAATTGCCGTTATCACAGGTGGAAATCGCGGTTTAGGATTGGAAGTTTCCCGCGAATTAGCTAAACAAGGATATCAAGTAATTCTCACTAGCCGCAACCAAGAAAAAGGTAATGCTGCGGCTACAAAATTAACAGATGAGGAATTAGATGTAATTTATCATCCACTAGATATTACTAGTGATGAAAGCGCTCATAAATTAGCAGAATTTCTGAATAAAGAATTTGGTAAAGTTGATGCCTTGGTAAATAATGCCGGCATCTACATTGATTCAGAAGCAAGTGGTAATAATTTGAGTATTTTTAATACCAAAATTGACACAATACAACAAACAATAGAAACTAATGTTTACGGTGCTTTACGAGTTACCCAGGCTTTACTTCCTTTAATGAAAAACCAGAATTACGGCAGAATTGTGAATGTTTCTTCCGGAATGGGACAACTCAGTAGCATGGGGGGAGGCTCTCCAGCATATCGTATTTCCAAAACCGCATTGAATGCTGTCACCCGAATTTTTGCTAGTGAATTACAAGGAACAAATATTTTAGTTAATTCAGTATGTCCAGGTTGGGTGAAAACCGATATGGGTGGCGTAAACGCACCCAGAACCCTAGAACAAGGCGCAGATACAATTGTCTGGTTAGCCACGCTTCCTGATCATAGCCCTACTGGTGGATTCTTCCGCGATCGCCAACGAATAGACTGGTAAGATACTTCCAACTAAAAAAATATCCTATCGCTAGGGTAGCAGAGGAAGCAGAGGAAGCAGGGGCGCAGAGGGAGAGAAAGAATTTGCTAAATATCTTCGCTTTTGCTGATTAAATAATTTAATTTCTGGAAGTCCCTAAACTAAAAACTATCTCAGTTCAGGACTTACGCCAGCAAAATTTGTCATTGCGACCGGAACTTAGTGTAGGGAAGCAATCCCATAATTTTAGGGGATTACGTCATTACGTCGCTACGCTCGTAATGACGTAACTTTTGCGTAAGTCATATCAATTGCCATAATCATTTCATGGGCTGTTGACAGTCAACAGTCAACAGTCCACTGTGAAAAGATTAAAATCAATGTGCTGGGCTATCTCAGCTACATTGAGATATCTGGAGTTTTTTTATCCTGTGCTTACCGAATTACCGACTATCAACGCTCTCAAACAACCTACTAGTTCAGCTTGGGTAGAACAAGCGATCGCTAACTTAGATATTATCCTGCTCGACCATTCCCACTGCGAACGCAAAGCTGCGGGAGTGGCGTTAAATTTTATGTTTCGCTACCCTTCTAATGCGAAAATGGTCAGGGAATTAACTGCGATCGCTCGCGAAGAATTAGAACACTTTGAACTTGTCAACCAGTGGCTAGAACGCCGCAATATTCCCCTTGCACCCTTACCCCCACCTCCCTACGGCGCAGGTTTAAAAGCACAAGTTCGTCCCCAAGAACCCGACAGATTTTTAGATTCATTACTCGTCACTGGATTAATTGAAGCACGCAGTCACGAACGTTTAGGATTATTAGCTACACACTGTCCTGAGCCAGAGTTAGCAAAATTTTACCGTGGTTTGATGGCATCAGAAGCCCGTCACTTTGGTACGTACTGGGTTTTAGCAGATACTTATTTTGACCGAGCAATTGTCAGGCAACGGCTCGATGAACTAGCATTTGTTGAAAGTGAATTGCTAGCAAATTTACACCCAGAACCTAGAATTCATAGTTAATCCATTGACGTGCATCAATTATGAAACTTCAGTTAACACATCTCAGACTGCTCGTTTCCAATTACAAAGACACTTTTTTGTTCTACCGAGATTTATTAGGTTTGAATTTGGATTGGGGTGATGAAGAAAGCGGATACGCTGAGTTTAGTACCGGATCTATTCAAATAGCTATATTCAAAAAAGAGTTAATGGCTCAAGTCATCCCTAGCATGGATCAGCCTTCATCCTTTGCCAGCCAGGATAAAACATCCTTAATTTTTGCAGTCGATAACGTCGATGAAGTTTATCAAAAGCTCAAAGAGCATAATGGCATCTTAATGGCTCCACCTACAGACCGTCCAGAATGGGGAATCCGCACAGCTCATTTTCGCGATCCTGATGGTAATTTAATTGAGATTTACACCAATATGGGTATCGTCATTTAAAAATTTCCCGCCAGCTATTACCCAATGTCTGAACCACACCTAAAACAAAGTCTGATGACCTGGATATTATCGATTTATAATTAAGAAATAGAGCAAGAGTTTTTCAGATTGCTTATACATTGGAATCTGAAATACTTTATCATTCTGTGAGGATTTTGATACAGATATTGCAATGACTATATCAACTATTTGAAAACGGTAGTTGAATATTTATCTATGCGAAAGTTTGTATAGTGTGCAATTGGCTGGCATACTTGATACTACTATCATCGATACTTCTTTGATGGTAGAAGCCCCCAGATTTATCTATGGGGTCAATCTAAAATCTAAAATCCATAATCCAAAATTGTTTGACGGAGTCAAATTACCGGATAAATACGGCAAGCTACACCCTCACGAATAGCAAGCACAGTGGCTTTTAGAAGAACAGCACGCCCAACTTAGACGCGTTTTGATCCAAGCTATAGGCTACGATCATATGTGTGAGCAATTACAGGCGCAAGCACTCGATTCTTGGTAAGAATACACCTGACTTCGCATTGATGCTGATTATCGATGTCGAACCGATGCATTTAATAAAAATGACTAGCTCTAGTACTGGCAAAATTCATACATTAATAGTACCGCCTGAGATCAACTCTGCCAGAGTAGCTATAGGTTAGGTAAATTGGGATATAGATCCAGAAGAATTTTCTGTGCAAACTTGACTCTCTTTTTGCTCCCGTTCAAAATTATAATTATTGAAAATTTTACGATGAGAGATTATTACCGAGACTTTTTGATTCGTAACTGGGAGCAGAGCGATCGCACAAGCACTGCCGCAGTCATCAGTTATGTATTATCAGAATACGGTTTGGGCTGGGAACCAAACGGTGCTGACCGAGATGTGGTCAAAGTCGAAGAATGCTACTTAGCCGCAGGCGGTGAGTTTTGGGTAATTGAACACCAAGGTCACCTAGTAGGAACTGGGGCATATTACCCCGTAAATCGGGGTGAAAAAGCCGTAGAAATAAGGAAAATGTACCTTTTACCCAGTATCAGAGGTATAGGGCTAGGGAAATATTTATTACAACAACTAGAAGCTGCGATCGCCGCCCGTGGTTTTCAGCAAATTTGGATTGAAACCGCCAGCGTTTTAGTAGAAGCCGTCAAACTTTATGAAAGCAACGGCTATCAACCCGCAACCGGAGTAGAAACCCCAAGGTGCGATCGCGTTTATGTTAAATATCTCAATCAACCATTACTCGGTGACTGGGAACTGGGGATTAAGTGACGGGATGAAGAAGGCTAGCTATTTATTTACTAGCGGTAACATCTGTAAAACTGTAATCCTTAAATCTGTAAACTCTAGGGGTGAAATAGTTTCATCTTCTGACAAAATCTGTTCGCTTTGGTAGCCATCATCTGTTGGTTCCCGAAAGACGTTTAATTGACGTTTAAGCACATTTAACACCCAATAATCACGAATTCTCGCTTTTGAATAGGATTTACCTTTAATTTCACAGTCTAGTTTCAGGCTGCTATCTGCCACTTCAATAATTAAGTAAATCTCAGATGGGGTAGGATGATGATCCGCATAGTCCAATGGATCTATTTTGACGACCGCAATATCTGGTTCTGGCTCAGACTTTTCATTTAACTTTACTGGGTCTTGAATAGCTACCCAAGCCCGATTTACCAACCGATTTTTTAGCAAATAATCTGTTCTCCCCACAGCCGAACGATGGGCTGTTCCTTTGGCACTCATCCAGATAATCTTTCCTTCTAGGAGTTCCACTCGTTCATCTGCACCAAAAATCCCAGCCTCAGCCATCCGGTGGTATTCCTCAACTGTCCACAGGCGAAGCGGTAACGTCGTTTCTGTGTTTTGCATGGTTTGTTGAGCAAATTTGAGAATTGGGAGATTTTAGTATCGTAACTTGAAAAAGGAAAGGGGTAATAGGTAATTGGGGACAAATGACCAATGACAAACCCCCAACACCAAAGTTAATTTGTGCCAGATTAATGTCAGTTAAATTCTGATATTGAAAGGACAAGCTAGCTGTGATTTATGCTAGAAGCGCATTGAAAGGCTTACTTAACCTTTTTCTCCAATCCCATTGCCCTTTGTGTCAGCGCAGTACATCTCGTCAAGTGTGTGAATACTGTGAAAGACAGTTGCAGCAATGTCGCCTAGAAGACCCTAATAAGTTCTGGCAACAACCTATACCCGTATTTAGCTGGGGAATTTATGGTGGTTCGCTAAAAAGAGTGATCGCAGTGATGAAATATGAAAATCAACCACAAATTTCTCAGCCGTTGGGTCAATGGTTAGGTGAGACTTGGTTATTAAATTCACCAATACGTCATCAAAAGCTGACTGTTGTTCCCATCCCACTCCACGCCAGCAAGCAAAAAAAGCGAGGCTATAACCAAGCAGCACTCATAGCACAAAGCTTTTGCCAAACAACTGGGTTAAAATTCAAACTAAATGGTCTAGAAAGAGTTAGAGAAACTAAAGCACAATTTGGTTTATCGGTATCTGAGCGAGAACAAAACTTGGCAGCAGCTTTTGCTGTTGGTCAAGAATTTCGCCGCAGTCCTCCAACTTTCCCAGTGTTGTTAGTAGACGATATCTACACTACAGGTGCTACCGCCGCTGCTGCGGTACAAACACTTAGCCAGTGTGGAATCACGGTTTCAGGGTTAGTAGCACTTGCTACTGCTATAAAAAATCCATAACTTAACAACTCATGGAAAAGTAATTCAAGTAAACTCTATATTTGACCAAATCACCCTGTTGTTTGGGAATTTTGCTTTAAATGAAAAGTCAAGGCTTTGCAGCGAGTTTGCCACGATTAATTATCTTTCCTGCCACCTTATTGGCAATGAGCATCTGTACAACTGCCGCTTTTGCTCAAAATAAGTTATATAGTCCAATTCCTTTAACTACAACTAGTTCTGAATTTTCCGATACACTTTCAGATAAAGATATTCCCACAGGTCAGGGCGGATACGCTCGTGATTACTCTGTGAAGTTAACTAAAGGTGATAATTTAGCAGTTGATTTGTCATCCGATAACTTTGACAGCATTATTACCCTGCTTTCACCTAATGGTACTACCCTAGCAGAAAATGATGATGGCCCTGATGGCACCAGTAATTCCCTATTATTTACCCGCATTGCAGAGACAGGAAATTATATAATTCGCGTTCGCTCTTTCGGGGAAACTGGTGTTGGTAACTTTAAACTTAAGGTGACGAAGTTGCAGCCAATTAAATAAATGGGCATGGGGCATTGGGCATGGGGCATTGGGTAATCGGTAATTGGTAATGGGTAATTGGTAATTGGTGTTTGGGGATTTTCCTTTGCCCCCTCATCCCCTTTTACCCAATCCCCAATCACCAGTCCCCAATCCCCAATCCCCATTAAAAAACCGTTAGCACACAGAGAAACAGGGCTTCAGTCCACTCCACGACTGCGCCGTAGGTATCGCCTGTGTGTCCGCCTAATTTGTGGTTAAACCAAGCACCGGTTATAGTGGCGATCGCACTCCCGGCGATTACCATTGCTATTGCTAAAATTTTCTGCTGGCTATCTATTAAAAAAAATAAACCACTTAAAGCCATCAGTAACAAAAGCCCTGGTAATACGTCTTTATAAGATTGAATGGCTTGTTTGTGAATTGCGCCTTTACCAGTAGGTTTAAGGTAAGGATAACAAGCGATCGCTAGCTGTTGTCCCCAGCGTCCCCAACCACAAGTTGCCATCAATATCAGCCAACGATGGGTTTCTACCTCTGTTAACGCTGTTGTTTTTAGCAGTAATATGGCGATCGCTGCCATTGCTCCAAATGCACCTGTAGCGCTATCTGCCATCACTTCTAGCCGTCTTTTTGGGTCACCTACCGCCAATCCGTCAGCAGTATCCATTGCACCATCTAGATGCAATCCGCCAGTAATGCCAATTCCTAAGCTAATTACTAAAGCACTACGAGTTAATATTGGTATACCCAGATAACTCATTCCTGTATCACATAACCCTAAAATTCCCCCAATCAACACCCCTACTAGCAAAGCAAAACGTGCTACTTTATCGAATTCCAATCCATTCACATATGGTAATGGAATAGTAGTATAAAATATCACGCTAGATAGTAGATTTAGCAACAGCTTTTTCCACCACGGAGGCTGATTTGTCATATAATTTACTTTCTTGAAAAGCTATTTGTGGAATACCGCTTTCTATTACTGCACAGCCAGTAGAAGAACAGATTAAAGCTTTCTATAAGTTTTCTTTTCTCTGGCGATTCATCCACAAAATTTTGTTATGCTAGTTTCAGTAACAACAACTATTTATTAGTAGTTTTATATACTGAAAATAAAATTATTAGGCAATATTTCCTCAGACACACTTTTGTCTTGTATCCTTGAACTAATAACTTCATCAAGGTTATTAGACGATTGCCTAAGAAAGTTGATATTTTTTTAAATATAGGGGTACACAGGGAGCCTATTAACTTAAACTGTTGTGCTTCTGTTGCACCTCACCTTCGCTCATTCCCTATTTTTTTATGAGTCATCATCTACCCGACACAAGAATACCAGCTCCGTGCATTATTAACACGGGAATTATTGTGAATAAGCTCGACATTAGGCGCTTGTTAGCTGATTTAGGTCGAGTCCACTACATCTACACCCACGAAGGTCAATTACAGAGCGAGGGTGATGGCGATGTAATGGAAGTATTTGCCAATCCTCAAAGGTCTACTTTAGTCGCAAACCAAGCGCTGTATTTGAATGTTTATAGTTTTGATTATTTAGAACTAAAACAGTCCCCCCAACAAGAAACCTACTTTGATTTAATCCAAGAAGGTATGTGTTTGCGGTTAATTCCCCTTTCTACACCTCTACAAGAGCGTAGAGAGAGAAGCTTGAATGTCAGCGCCATCGAAGCCATGATGGATCAAGTACTCTCAGCCAGATGGGATGCTGAAATTGATGACGATGCTTCTGATTCGTTTTAATTAGCCCTAAATAAAAAAAGGTGTTTAAACTAGGGCTAGATACTATTATTTTTGATTCAGCACTCAGGATTCAGCAGTTTTTCTCGCTATTGCTCATAGAATTGCATATTTAGCACCCAGAAAAAAGGGGCTAATACTGCAATAGGCAAGTCAAAAGGTTTATATATCATCAAGGCTTGTGCCTGTTGGAAATGGTAGCTTGATTTCCACCATGCTGTACTAGGCGCGATTAGCTAATACAGCCGATTAAAAATTTTCTTTTAGAGGCTATGCCAACTTTTGGTATAGATGATTTTTAGGGCATAAAAATTGTTGGGCCTCTGTTGTGTACTCCATTCATTTGAGAAACAAATGATTGCTGAATTAGCATTTAGCCATCACCAAGTTTTAAAGTCAGCCATCGATCAGGAATTGCGCCCATGAACAGGCGATAAAAATTAATATTCTGTTATTCCTGAGTTCGCTATAAAGTTATACCATTTTGAAAAAAGAATGCAACAGGTTGTAGGAAGATGGCACTGCCTTGCCCTCTACAATATATTGAGGTGTTGCAAACATTATTTGATTTGGTATTAGTATTTTTATGTTTGCCAAAATATTTAGCGAAATAAAGTTACTTTTACCTTGAGTGCCAATTTTTCTTTTCAATGTCTTGCTTGCTGTAGCCAGACAAAAGCTAGGGCGGGAGTCTTTTTCACTCCTCATGGCCCTGTAGAAACCCCAAGATTTATGCCTGTGGGGACACTAGCTAATGTCAAAACTGTCACGCCAGCCCAACTCAGGGATACTGGCGCGCAAATGGTTTTGTCTAATACTTATCATCTGCACCTCCAACCAGGTGAAGCGATTGTGGCTGGTGGTGGAGGACTGCATAAATTTATGGGTTGGAATGGGCCGATGCTCACTGATTCTGGTGGGTTTCAGGTTTTTAGTTTGAGTGAGATGCGAAAAATTACGGAAGAAGGCGTAACTTTTCGTTCTCCCCATGACGGGCAAATTATTAAATTAACACCAGAACGCTCGATAGAGATTCAAAATACTCTAGGGGCGGATGTAATTATGGCGTTTGATGAATGTCCTCCCTACCCAGCAACTCGCCAGGAAGTAGAGGCTGCAACGGAGCGTACTTATCGTTGGTTAGAACGCTGCATAGTGGCTCATCAACGTAGCGATCAGGCGCTATTTGGCATTGTGCAGGGGGGTGTATATTTAGATTTGCGATCGCAAGCTGCTGTGGCTTTAGCAAAGTTGAATTTACCAGGATATGCAATTGGGGGCGTGAGTGTCGGAGAACCCCCAGAACTGATGGCGCAAATCGTACAAACAACCGCACCATTATTACCGCCCGAAAAGCCGCGTTACTTGATGGGTGTGGGTACGTACAAAGAGATGGCGATCGCGATCGCTTCTGGGGTAGATTTATTTGACTGTGTCATTCCCACCCGTTGGGCTAGACATGGTACCGCCATCGTCCAAGGCGAACGCTGGAATTTGAAAAACGCTAAATTCCGCGAAGATTTTACACCATTAGACGAAACTTGTCCTTGCTACGCTTGCCAAAATTTTAGCCGTGCTTACATCTCCCATCTAGTGCGATCGCAAGAAATCTTAGCCTACACCTTACTAAGTATTCACAACATCACCGAACTGATTCGCTTTACCCAACGCATCCGCGAAGCCATATTAAGCGATCGCTTTTACAGTGAATTTGGACACTGGCTGGAGTGAGGGGAATGGGGAATGGGTAATGGGTAATGGGTAATGGGTAATGGGTAATGGGTAATGGGTAATGGGTAATGGGTAATGACCAACGACAAATGACAAATGACAAACCCCAAATGACTAATGACCAAACCATGTTAAGATACCTATCAATTATGAAATGCTGTGTTGGATAGGTGGATATAAACAAATATGGAAGCAGCACTGTTGTTAGCAAAATTACCAGAAGCTTACCAAATTTTTGATCCTTTGGTGGATGTTCTCCCAGTCATTCCCGTTTTCTTCTTGTTACTTGCTTTCGTCTGGCAAGCAGCAGTCGGATTTAGGTAAGTTAATTAATTTAAAATTGCTGGGACAGGTACAAAAAACCTGTCCTATTTTTTGGTATCAGATTGTTTACTCAAATTGATATTTCTTAATATTTTGTAATAAATTAATATAGACTTAAATTAGTATATCAATCCTAGTCAACAAACAGGCAAAAGCCACGCTAAAAGTCAGTAAGGTATCAGTTATGGGTAATATAAAATTCGTTAAAGAAGATAAGGAAGTAGTGGCTGCGGATGGTGCTAATCTTCGGCTAAAAGCAATGCAAAATGGTATAGATATCTATACATTGTTTGGAAAAATGACTAATTGCGGCGGCTATGGTCAATGTGGTACTTGCATAGTCGAGATTACTGAAGGAATAGACAATCTTTCTCCGCGCACAGATGTAGAAAACCGCAAATTGAAGAAAAAGCCTGCAAATTACCGCCTTGCTTGCCAAACTTTAGTAAATGGGCCTGTGAGTGTAGTTACAAAGCCTTAGCTTTGTAGGCTATTTCTGGTTGGTTTCAGGTTTGCAAAAGCAGAAAATTTCCATAAACTCTGCCATCGATGATGCTATTCTAATGTTGTTGACTGGAAATCTAAGAGAGGCTTTCTTGCCATGCAAGTGAATGACCTAGGGTTCGTAGCGAGCATTCTGTTCGTGCTCGTTCCCTCTGTATTTTTGTTGATTCTGTACATCCAAACAGCTAGCCGCGAAGGTAAAAAAGATAGTTAATACGTTTTTTATAAAATAAAGAACCCCTGCACCTATGGTGTAGGGGTTTTTGTTTATCAACCGCTAAATCTATTGTGACCTTAACTAGTGGTTCGTGCCAACAACACAGGACAAGTAGCGTTGACGCGAACATAGTCAGACAAAGATGAGCCGATTAGCCTATCTATATCGACAAAACTCTTAGCTACCGATGGACGGCGATCTGGAGATCCAAGTAATAATAAATCTATGTTCAACTTGTCTGCCAAGCTGCAAATTTCTTCACCTGGTTTACCACTACTAATGAAACTACGAGCTTTAATTCCATATTTTTCAGCCTCTGCAACTGCTGCACCCAAAACTGAATTTTTCTCTGGAGTAATTTCGGTTGCTTCAGATGATTTACCACGTAAATCTGTATTAACATTAGCTAAAAATAACTGACCTCCGGGAATATCTCGCAGCAGGAACAAAGCCAAACTTAAACAATGTTTTGCGGACTCAGAGTTATCTATAGCCACCATGACGCGGTTAATTCTCTTGACATAAATGTCATCTTTTACCAGCAGCATGGGGCGAGACGACAGTTGAAATACATACTGGCTCACGGAGTTCGATAAAATCGATTGCAAACGCTTGAGTCCCCGTGAACCCATAATAATTAAGTCAGCATCTATTTCATCAGCTACCTTGCAAACTACATCTTTAGGATCGCCTTGGCGCAAGATGGAAGAAACCTGACTCGGATCTAAGTTCAAAGACTGAATAGCATTAGCTAGAATCTTGCCGCCTTCTTCCCACTTCTCTGTCATTTCAGAAGCAGCGGATTTAGCATTAACTACGTGCAAAACTGTAACTTTTGCACTTTGAATTGATGGCACTTCTTTCAAAGCCTTGAGCATCTCTTCTGCGTGCCCCAATCCAGATACAGCCAGCAAAATTTTTTCTATCATCTTACGTCTTGTTGTTAAGGTTGCTTAGGTTTCTGCTCGTAGTAATTTGGATTAGCTAGATTTTCATCACAGCCTTGAAAACCTAGTCACTTTTCTGCTCTCATCAAATCACTAAAATGAATTCTCATTAAGGGCAAATTCAGCTTTTAACCGAGCTTTTAGAAGCCTGAATTCACTAGTTGTAGATAAGCAGAAAAAACAGCTTTTTTCTTTGCTTAATCCCGTAAATTTAGCTATGGGGATAAGAAACTAAGAACTCGTAATCAGCACTACTCAAAGTCAAGCACTGTCAATAATCTACACCGTCATTTTTGCGGTGTTGAGAGTTATGGGCTGGAGTACTAAAGATTGAGATATTTATTTGCGCTCCGTTACTTAAGTTCTTAAATAGTCTCTAATGATTAAGCATACTCTCAATTTAGCCTGTCAAACTTAATAAAATATGATGGTATTTATTATTTTTAACCTATGTTCATCTTTGTTCATTAAAAGCTATTTAAGTAATGCAAATAAATTAAATAAAAGACAAACATATTACATTGAATTTATTATAAATTCACTATTTTTAAATAAAATTTAAGAATAATTAAGCAGCTTCAGTTGTCTCATAAAGCTTCGTAGAGTAGCACTATAACCTGATTTTACGATAATCGTCGGATTTATCAAGATTTAAATCCTTAAATCACATTTAGATAAAGTTATATTTTTATAAATAATTTGTACTTGCTTTATTCATAAATTGCTATGGCAATTAGCAAAAATTTTCCAATAAGGTATTTTCACCGTTGACTTCTGACTGATGATTTTGAGATAAAACAGGAAATTTCTCGCAAGTTAACAGCAAAATATATCTAAATTTTGCTCAAGTTGATGCTAGAGCGATGACTGTTTATGTGTATTTACTGAATTAGAATTCATATTTAGACATAATAATTATCAGTATAAGATGGGTTTGAAGCGTATCAACCACAAAAGTCTGGTAGTTAAAAAATTTTGGTTGCTGATTATCAAAGCGATCGCGCTGTTTGTTTTTTGGAGCAAAATTAGCGATCGCATTTATGCCCGACTTCTACCCATTCCCCATTCCCCATCACCCATTCCCCCGATCGCTTAATAATTTTTGAATAACAGCAATCAGTTGCTTGAGTTTGATTGGTTTAGTAATGTATAAATCAGCTCCAGCCTGCAAACATCTTTCTTCATCGCCAGGCATGGCTAAGGCGGTAATGGCGATAATTGGGATCTGAGCTAATTGCAGATCGGAGCGAATGCGTGATATCGCTTCTAATCCATCCATTTCTGGCATCTGGATATCCATCAAGATCACATCTGGATGCTGAGTACTGGCCATAGTAATTGCTTCTTGGCCATTAGCGGCCCACAACCAATGATAGCCCCGACCTTCTAAATAGCTAGAAATGCTGAGGGCATTGACTTCTTGATCCTCTACCAGCAAAATTAAAGCCTTTGAGGTTGGTTTATCTGGGGATGCTATGGGAATAGTCAATTGGTTCAAGCTTGGGGCTGCTGCTGGAGACTGTTTTTGATTCAGAGTCGCTTGTAGTGATGGGTTAACTGTAGATTCAGATTCCACTAACGATGGAGCGATCGCTAACGGCTCAATTACGCGGTAGGGTAAATAAACAGTAAAACAGCTTCCCTGTCCTAATTCACTGGTGACAGCGATGGAACCTTGATGCAATTGCACTAAACGACGCACCAGTGATAAACCTAAGCCTGTACCAGGATGCAGGCGATTTAATCGACTATCAATTTGGGTGAAGGGTTGGAAGAGTTTGGGGATATTTTCTGGAGCAATGCCAATCCCGGTATCAATCACCGAAAAGCAAAGTAAATTTTTGTTGTCGGACTGTTCCTGTCTCACCGTCAGCTTTACACTGCCACCATTGGGAGTGAATTTGACAGCATTGCTGAGTAAATTAATCAAAACTTGACGAATTCGTAATTCATCAACCACAATGTCCGCCAAATTCGAGGGTGCTTCAATTGAGAGTTGAATGTTTTTAGAGAGCGCTTGTTGTTGGACAAAAGACAAACTAGATTTACAAATATAGGCGATCGCTACTGGAGCGAGTTGCAATTCTAATTTGCCAGATTCGACTTTTGCTAAATCGAGAATGTCGTTAATCAGTGCTAACAAATGTTGACCGCTACGTTCAATACTATCAATGGCAGATTTTTGGCGATCGTTGAGGATACCCATAATCTCATCTTGTAAACCTTGGGACATCCCTAAAATCGCATTCAAAGGCGTTCGCAATTCATGACTCATGTTTGCTAGAAACTCATCTTTGAGTCGAGTAGCCCGATAGAGTTCGGCATTAGTCAGGGTTAAGCGCTCGTTTACCTGTTGCAATTTTTCTTCTGCTTGTTTGCGCGCTGTGATATCGGTTAATGTGCCAATATAGCCAACTACTGCACCATCAGAATTAGTTTCGGCTACTGCTTGCACATAAAACCAAACCTCGATACCATCTGGCCGCACCATTTTACCTTCATTATGGTAGAGTCCTTCTGCAGTAACAGCCCATTGCGACCATTCAGTGAGTAGGAGGTCGCTGTCTTGCTGGTACAAGATTTTTGTCCATTCCATCCCTAAGGCTGCTTCCCTAGGCCTACCTGTGAGATCGCTCCAGCGATCATTAACATAAAAACAGTTACCAGCCACATCGAACCGCAAAATTGCGACTGGGACGGCTGCGGCTAGGGTGGAATAACGACGTTCGCTGTCTTTAAGAGCTACTTCTGCTTGCTTCAGGTCAGTAATGTCATCGTTAATACCAATAACTCTGACGATTTCCTGTTCCTGATTGACTTGGATCATTCCATAAGCTTTGATAAATCGAATTTTACCTCCTGGCTGCACGATGCGAAACTCAGTGTTATATTCATAACCCTTTTCTAAAAATTCCTGAATTAATGTCAGCTTTTGCACGCGATCATCTGGATGCAGACAGCTCACCCAAGCATTGAAATTACCGGAAAAATTGCTAGGGTTGACACCGTAAATTTCAAACATCCGGTCATCCCAAATTAATTTATCCTGGGGAAGATTATATTCCCAGATGCCAAAACCCCCTGATTGAATAGCCATAGTCAGACGTTCAGACAGATTTCGTAGTTGTTCTTCGGCTTGTTTGCGCTCAGTAATATCTAGCGAAGTGCCTATTAGCTTCACTACCTCACCGCTTTCATTGCAGACGGCTTCTCCACGTGCTTGTAAGTAACGCAGGCTACCATTAGGGCAGTAAAGGCAAAACTCAATATTATAGGGTTGTGCTTGCTCAATTGCCCTTTGCACCAGCAAATTGAAGCGATCGCGATCTTCTGGATGTATCAGCTGCTGCAATTCTTCGTAGGTGGGAGTGCCATGATCAGGATTACGTCCGAAATTCCGAAAAACTTCCTCTGACCAAGTAATTTCTCTAGTTTGCAGGTCAAATTCCCAACTACCTAGCCTTGCTATGCGCTGAAGCATTTTCAGTTGGGTTTCGCTGTACCGCAATTGCTCCTCTATCTGCTTGCGATCGGTTATGTCTTGGGCAATACCAATAATTTGTTTTACTTGCCCATCTTCTCCACGCTGAAAAGGTGTGTCATGGCTAAGAAACCAGCGCCATCTGCCATAAATATCTCGCAGACGATACTCGAACACTAGCCGTTCGCCATCGCCAGCGCTGCGTAAGCTGTGAAAATAAGCAGCCGCATTTGCTAAATCGTCAGGGTGCATCAGCTGAGTCAGGAAAGATGATCCCATTGTGGATATCTCTTCGGACGAGTAGCCTAGAGTTTTGACAACTTCTCGATTGGTGTAAATACTACATCTTTGTTCCAGGTCGTAGATGTAAAGTACATTGGGAATATTGTCAGTGATACTTTGAATGAACTGTTGACTCTCTTGTAACTGTGCAGTGCGTTTTCGGACTCTAAATTCTAACTCTTGGTTCAACAACTGCAATTCTTGCTCCATATTTTTGCGATCACTAATATCGTTGGAGCAACCAATGAGGCGAATAATTTCACCATACTGATTCCGAACCACTGAAAGACGCAAACTCAGATATAGAGAAATTCCCAATTTTGAGCAACACTGCACTTCCGCTTCATGATAATCTTTGACCAACAACGGCTCTAATACCTTCGTTTGTAGTTCCCTTTCATCTGGGTAGATGATGCTGAGATGTTGCCCAAGTACTTCATGAGCTTGATAGCCAAAGTATTTTTCTGCGCCGTGATTCCAGCTTTGAATCATGCAGTTTATATCTGTGCTAATCACCGCGTCATGTATCTGATCGAGGATTTGCGCTTGCAACTTTAATGTGGCTTCGCTACGTTTGCGATCGCTAATATCGCGGGCAATACATAAAAACGATTGCACTTTGCCTGCTCGATCTACCTCCGGAACAATGCGGGTTTGGCACCAAGTTTCTGAGTGTGATATCGGGAAGGGATGTTCGATGGTGGCTTCTGTGCGTGTAACAATAATGCGATTGAGAAGTTCACGCCATAAAGCGATTGTCTGTAAATCAATTGCCAAATCTTCTAAAGTTTTGCCCAGCCAATTACTACTAGCTTGGGGAACCATCCGCTCAATAGCGGGGTTGATATAGAGATAGCGCAAATCGCGATCAATGCGAAAAATAATATCGGAAGCAGACTCTACCAAGGCGCGAAATTCTGCGGCAACCCGTTGCCTTTCCTGCAATTCAGCTTGTACTTGTGCGTACAATTGAGCTTGCACCCGCTCATACATTTCCGATTGCTGGATAGCGATCGCTAGTTGTACGCTCAACTGACTGAGCAAAGCGATTTCGGCATTTTGCCAATAACGCGGGCGATCGCATTGATTAGCGATGAGCAATCCCCATAGTTTGTGTTGGCTCGTGGATTCTTTGTCTGTATAATTGCTCTGCCCATTTCCTACTGCTAACAAAATGGGTACCACCAGATTTGCTTTTATTTGCAAATTTTCTAACAGTTGCTGATGACATTTAGTTAAGCCAGCTTGAGCAATATCGGAGACAGCCCACAACCAACCTTGATCGTATTTGTTGGCGCTACTTTGTTGAAAACAAGTCTCTGCAATCTCCGCATTTAAGCAGGCTTTCCACTGAGGCAGAACCGATTCATTTGTGACTATACCTGTCATACTAGGGCCAAACTTGTAGATCAAAGTGCGATCTACCTGGAGCAATTGACGCACTTCCTCAACTGTAGTTTGCAAAACATCCTGAAGCTGGAGAGATTGACGAATGCGAAGCGCAATACTATTAACTAGGCGTTGTTGTTCTTGTTGAAAAAAGAGTTGCCGTTTTAACTGTATCTGTTCTAAGGCTGTGCGAACTCCTTGGCAAAATAAATCGGCCGTTAATTGGCTTTTGATCCAATAGTCTTGGACACCTAATTTCATTGCTTCCACTGCGGCTGCGGCATTCTCGTTTCCTGTCAACATCACCACTGGCACCAGGGTATCGTTATATCGCTTTTGCCATTCCCGCAGAAATACCATGCCGTCATCATCGGGTAGCTGATAATCTAGCACTACGAGATCGGGTAAGTTGCGATCGTACAATTCCAGTGCTTCACTAACTGATTCTGCTTCTATGATCTGATAAGTGTAGCGAGTTTCTCTATTTAAATAGCGATGATAAATTACCCGATCGTCTTGAACATCGTCCACAATCAAAATTTTGTAATCAAATTCAGCAACCATAGATAAATTCTTATATAGGCTGGCATATTGATCGGATATTGCAAATGCGAGGTATCGATTTTAGTTTATTGAGATTGATTGTTCGATGCTTTTTAGAGAATGCTCCACAAAAGTATCTACGCTATTTATCTAAATAAACATTTTGTTACAACGGGATAAATATGCTTGTTAATATACAAAACAACCAATTTATACAGAGAATCATTTGTCTTAGGAGTTTAAATTGTATTATATTTGCGTAGTTAAAAATTCCTGAGCAAAGATTTTTAGCTAATCTGGCCAAAGAAATCTAAAATTAGGGAATTGCAAATCAAAAATATGCGATCACTTATGTTTAAAAATAGAAGACTACAGTGGTTGTGTACCTCTAAAAATTGAATAATTTAATTTTTGCAGGATTTTTAACAAAATGCTGAATAATAGTTAATTTTAAAAAACTTAGGACTTTCGCAAATGTCATATTTTTCTTGTTTAGGCTGTCAAGGATCAAGAGGAGCAAGTGCCGTGGGCGGGTTTCCCTTGACTCTTGAGTCTTACACAAGAAGATGGGTATACCAGTCGCGTAAGCCCTAAAAATTTCGTAATATAAATTGTTATTTCTTAATTGAAAATTCAGTATCTTGTTGCTTGCCTGTAGCAGGTATTATGAATTACAAATTACGATGATCAGATTTCCCAAATCTAATAAATTGATTCCAGCGTGGTAAAATGCACCCATCAATTAAGTATATGCGTACATGGTTATTAATCTGCCTATCATGTTTGGTTTTAGGCTGGTCATTTCCTGCAATAGCCGTTAGTTCTGCCAATCCCAAACTAGAACAGCAAGTATTACAAATACTCCGCGAACACCCAGAAGTTATTATCGAATCTGTCCAAAAATTCGAGCAGCAACAGCAACAGAAATTACAACAAACACGACAAGTATTTTTACAAGATTTAAAAACCAATACCCAATTGGTGATTGGCGATTCACCTACCATCGGCTCGCCACAATCCAAAATAGTGTTGGTAGAATTTTCTGATTTTCAATGTCCTTACTGTGCTGAGGCTCACAAAACCCTCAAGCAGTTGCTAACCAAGTATCCAAACAAATTTACATTGGTTTACAAACATTTTCCCCTGATTCCAATTCACGATCAAGCTTTACCAGCAGCTAAAGCAGCTTGGGCGGCATATCAACAGGGTAAATTTTGGGAATATCATGATGCTCTATTTACTCATCAACAGCAACTAAGTGAGGATTTATATCTTTCAACAGCCAAATCTTTAAATTTAGATGTAGAAAAATTTAAAACAGATGCCTTTGGTGTTAACCCTATTGCTGAACAAGCCATTAGCAAAGATATTCAACTAGCGGAAAAATTAGGGCTTGGTGGCACACCCTTTTTTATCATGAATAGTAACAACTTCTCGGGTGTGGTGCAGTTATCCAAAATCGAAAGCTTGTTGGCTAATGCTCAGTCAGAAGGAATAGGGCACCAGTAGGTTGGGTTGCGCTACGCTTAAACCAACATTTATGGGACAGAAGCTTTCAAAGCCGTCCTGAGGGGCTAGAAGCTGTTGGTGCTATATCAATCTCAATCAATGCCGTAGCTTTACGGTGTGTTGTCTGGACATCAAAATTGCTAGATCGGGGCAAAACTTTGTTTTGCCCTAGCAGATTGTGTACTTACCCTTTACGTTTATTGTTATAAAGGTTACAACATACTGTTGAGTGAGAATTGTACAACGCAGAGGTTCACGCCAAGTATGAGAGAGTTGTCTGTATTATTTGTGCGTAACTCTGCGCTTTTCTTTGCGAATATTTATTACCATTGTAGGTTTTATAGTGTCAATTGTGAAAAATTTTCTAGATAAATAACTTAGTTGAAATTTAGGAAACTTTATTGACTTGTAGTGTATCTAAATACAAGTATAGAAACCCTTAAAAAGAAAATTATTCTAGAGAGGCAATTCATGGGTCGCCCAGGATTTTGGCTATTTTTGCCCCTGACTTTGATAGCTAGCTGTTATCAACAACTGCTACCCACTAACCAGTCTATGGCAAAATCTCCTCAGGCTGTAGTTCAACCAGCTAATTCAACTTTGTTAGCGAAAGCAACTTATCTTTCACCTTTGGAAAGACAGGTAATTGATGAAACTAACAAGGTGCGAACAAATCCTAAATCTTATCTTCCCATATTACAAAACTATAGAAAGCGCTTTCAAGGAAACAAAGTCAAAATCTCTAATAATACCTATTTGATCACACAAGAAGGGGTAAAAGCCGTCGATGAGGCGATCGCATATCTCAAGTCAGCCCGTCCTGTGGGAGCATTAAGTCCATCTAAAGGTATGTCTTTAGGTGCGAAGGATCATGTCAAAGACCAAGGCCCCAAAGGAATCACAGGTCATGAGGGTAGTGATGGTAGCAACCCTGTGACTCGCATTAATCGCTATGGTAAATGGCAATCTACTGCAGGGGAAAATATTAGCTATGGCCCCAATACTGCCCAAGATATTGTCATGCAGTTAATTATTGATGATGGCGTGCGCGATCGCGGTCATCGCACAAACATATTTAACGGTAGCTTCAAGGTTGCTGGTGTGGCTTATGGTTCTCACAAAAAATATAGAACAATCTGCGTAATTAATTATGCAGGAGGCTATATAGAAAAAGGATGAAATAGCTAATTGACTCTTTTTCAGACGCGATTAATCGCGTCTGTACAAATCTTGACTATTAACTCATGAAATCTAACATTTCCAATAGTATTTCTCTATCACTTTTAGAACAAGAAGTCATAGCACAAATGAATAAAGTGCGGATAAATCCCACCGCATATCTTCAAGTTTTAGATAATTGGCGACGGCGTTTTGATGGGAAGCAAGTCCTCATATCGGAACGGGTTTATTTGCAGACTCAAGAAGGGGTCAAAGCTGTTGATGAGGCGATCGCATTTCTCAAATCAGCTCGTCCTGTGGGAGCCTTGAGTATATCTGAAGGGATGTCTTTGGCTGCGAGAGATCACGTGCAAGACCAAGGAGCAAAGGGTATAACAGGCCACTATGGTAGTGATGGTAGCGATCCCTTTACTCGCATGAGTCGCTATGGTAATTGGCAAATCACCGCCGCAGAAAATATTAGTTATGGTTCTCACATAGCACAAGACATCATCATGCAGTTAATTATTGACGATGGAGTAAGCGATCGCGGTCATCGTCGAAATATGTTTAACTCAGCTTTTAAAGTCACAGGAGTAGCGTTTGGGATTCACACTTTATATAGACAGATGTGCGTGATTACTTACGCTGGCGGTTATCAAGAAAAATTGCTTTGATCACACACAAAATCTTCCTAAAATCCTTGCTGCTATCGGTATGTCAGAATTAGAAGCAAGGTATTTTTTTGCGTAGTCAGGAGAACAGAACGTAATGGGCGATCGCCATAATTATCCTACGGCTGGTGCTGCGAAGTTGAATGTCTACGTTCAAGGTCAAGGCTTCCCCATTCTGGCTTTACATGGTCATCCCGGTTCTGGTCGTAGTCTGGCTGTATTTATAAATCACCTCTCACAGCGCTACCAAACTTTTGCCCCTGATTTGCGTGGATATGGGAAAAGTCGCTTCCAGGGCAATTTTAATATGCAAGACCATTTATACGACTTAGAAGCCTTATTAGACCGCTTTCAGATTGAAAAATGTCTAGTATTGGGGTGGTCGCTAGGTGGGATTTTGGCGATGGAATTAGCATTGCGCTTCCCACAGCGTGTAACTGGGCTAATTTTGGTGGCTACAGCCGCCAGACCCCGTGGGAATCATCCTCCGATAACTTGGCAGGATAATTTATATACTGGTGTTGCAGGAATATTGAACTATATTAAACCTAGTTGGCAATGGAATATTGATACTTTTGGTAAGCGATCGCTGTTTCGTTACTTAATCCAACAACATACACCTACAGCATACAGTTATATCGCTAAGGACGCTGTACCCGCTTATTTACAAACATCTGGGGCTGCTACTAATGCCTTGTTTACTGCCATTCGTTCTGGGTACAACAGGCTAACAGACTTATGGCAAATTGAATGTCCTACCCTAGTACTTGCTGGTGCCCAAGACCGTCACATTACAGTTGATGCTAGTTTAGAAACGGCTCGCCATCTAAAAAATTGTCAATGGCAATCTTATCCCCATACTGCCCATTTATTCCCTTGGGAAATTCCAGATCAAGTATTAGGAGATATTGACAACTGGCTACAACTTCATTCTCAAGAAATTCTAGCCAGTTAAGGATTAAAAATCACGGTTTTAATATTCTCCGCTTGGAGACGCACTGATTTTTGAGACTAAATTGTTTCGTCCAAAGAGGTTTATTTAACCCCTGTGGGGAATTCAAAATTACAAATTAATTATCCTCAGAATTAATTCATTTGCGATGAATTAATCTAGTTACATTTGGTTTTTTCTACATAAATCAATAATGCTTTTACTATCATTAGTTTTTGCGGTCAATAGTCCAAATTGGGAAAATTTTTTTAACTATTGACCAGTGATTGATTGCAAGCCCTATCAGTGATAGCAGGGCGTTTAGCCCGTACTGAGAAGTATCAAGCATTCTGTCTTATCAAGGGCTTATCGCCAGCCAATCAAAAATCCAGACAAAAGCAACTTTGTGGTTGTGTAGGTTCTACAGGACTAAACACTGAGAAGACTGAATGGGAGCCTAATTTAATTAATATTGACCGCTAAAGGCAGGCTTTACTTTACGGTCAATCCTTTCCCCCAAGTCATCAGCAATTGTCAAAGAATCAGGTTTACAACGCTTAACGTTAACAATGATTCCCTGTGCGCCTTCAGCCTCCAAATCTTCTATGTAGCCTTTAACGGCGACATTGGCATCCACAGAGTTCAAAAATGGGCCAAAGTAGTATGTGCAACGGGGATTTTGTGTCACAATCTCTACCCACCAAGCCAAGCCAAGATTGTTGACTGTACTAATCAACGTTTCCTTTAGGTCATCCCAAATGGTTTTCATGGTAGTTGCCAATTTATGAATGAGGTATTGGATATTAAATGATATTTTGCTGTCTGGTTTTTGCTTTACATTTCTTTATACTCTTTTACTCTGAATTTTTAAAGAGGTTTGTGCAATTTGTCTAGGTAAAGTGTGTTTAAGGAGCGCTGGCGATAAATTTCATAAAGCGCCATACCTGCTGCTACTGAGGCATTCAGGCTGGGTGTTTTTCCCTGGAGGGGAATTGATACCAGTACGTCGCAAGATTTTTGTGTTAGCATACTCAGCCCTTCACCTTCAGAGCCAATTACTAAAACAATCGGCCCGCTAAAGCTGATTGTATGCAAAGGTTCGCTACCTGTAGCTGCTGTGCCATAAATCCAAAAACCAGCTTCCTTGAGTTCTTCCATCGCACGGCTGAGATTGACAACGCGGGAGACTGGAAAGTTTTCTAAAGCACCAGCTGCTACTTTTACCACTGTAGAAGTGATTCCAGCAGCCCGTCGTTGGGGAATTACTAAACCTTGTGCGCCAATAGCTTCTGCGGTACGAATAATTGCACCCAAGTTGTGAGGATCGGTGATCCCATCAGCAACAATGATTACAGGATCGTTGACAGATTTGGCCTTAGCAATTAAATCATGTAATTCGATGTAGCTGTAGGGGGAAATTTGTGCTGCTATCCCTTGGTGATTAGCTCCCTCAGTAATTTGATCTAAGCGCTTTGGTTCTACTTCATCAATGACTGCACCATTTTCCTTAGCTTGCAGGATCAGATGATGAAAGCGGGGATCGTAGCGTAACCGAGCAGTAATCCAAATGCGGTTAAGACCTCTTTGGTTTTCCAAAGCACTTAATACTGGATGACGGCCATATATAATGTCACTATCTTCTGCGATCGCCTTGCTTGGCAACGATGGTGGCACAAAGTTCCGGTTTTGCTGCACTTTAACAGCAACAGGCTTACCATCAACCTTTCTGGGATTGCGGATGGGATTAGCCAGAATCCGCTTACCTTTAACTTTCACAGGGGGAGCAACGCGATTAGGTTCGCCAACCGTGGTAATTTTTTTTGATTTATTCGACATACGAGTGTGTGGGATAACTTTTAGGTGGGCATAGCGATTCCCTAATTTACCGAAATCAACTCTACTGGATTTAAGATTTGTGAGATTAGTTGCCCACTATTTTTCTAGCTCGAGCGTTTGCAACAATTCGGTTAATCGTGGGAAATCAGTCAGATAAAGGTAGCCAATTAAAGTTTCTAGACTAGTTGCTTGCTGGTAAATTTCGGGATCAACTCGCTTAGAGCGTCCTGTGGCGGCGTTGCGACCTCTTCGGACTATATCTAATTCTATTTCCTTTAAATGAGGAATGAGCGATCGCAAATGTAGCGCTTGTTGTTCTGCTCTCACCTGTGCCACTACCAGACGATGGTAAGTATCTGGTCGCTGCAATGGCATTAGATAAAACATTCTAACATATAATTCATAGATTGCATCTCCCAAGTATGCTAATGCCGCAGGAGAAATTTTTTGCACTTGTGAGTGCGTCATGGATTGGGGTAGTTGCCCTGTGCTTACCAAGAGTGCTTGCGTCCAAAATGAATTTTGAGTTAGAGGTTCATTTTGTCCATCTAATAACTCTTCTTGCTCCGGCTTCACAAGTTATTCATTCCTTAGTAGGCTACATTTGGCAGACATCATAGATATTGTTTTTAAATACTTAGCATAATATACACTACCAAAATTACTGACTAAAGTTTTATTTTTCTGTTGAGAATTTGACATTTTATTTCAGATTAGCTATCTTTTATGTCTCCTTAAGAACCAGAGAGTTATATTTGACAGCTTTGACAAAAATTAAGCTATCCAGATAAAACATCGGATAGCTACATTAGTTTTAGTGGTCAAGCAATCAAGAAGACTTGATGTTTTCTAGAGCCGCTTCAACATTTGATTGCAGGGAGAGAAACTTCTCTAAGCGAACCAGCTTGACCGTTTGAGTTACACGGGCATTAGTGACAATTTGCAAGGTGCCAGAAAGGGTTTGGGCCTGCTTGGCTAGCTGCACCAAAGCACCTAAGCCAGAGCTATCAACAAAGTCAATTTGTGAGAGATCCAAAATAATATGCTTTGGCCCCTCATCAATTTTGCCACCCAGTACCTTGCGAAATGTCGGCTCAGAAAAGGCATCTAATAAACCTGTGAGGCGGAATAGCTGATAATTATCCCGGGTTTCACGAGTACCCCTTAGGCTCACAGTTAGATTCAGTTGTTCAGCAATAACTCCCTCCTCATGGTGAAAGTGAACGCTCCAGTATAAATGGTTTTGGTACAATTTGTCTACAACCTGATGACTTAGGGCATAGGGCAAATCAATTTTGGATTTTGGATTTGCGATTTTGGATTGAGTTTGAATCTAAAATCTACAATCTAAAATTTAAAATTCCCAGTCCCCAGTCCCCAATCCCCATTACCCCTTATCCCCAGAGGGGGCCCCGAGTTCCCCAATCCCCAGTCCCCAGTCCCTAATTCCTAGCCCCCTGCGATTGACGTGCTGTTCGCATTGCTTTGACGAAGTCCTCAAACAAGTAATCAGCATCGTGAGGGCCTGGGCTAGCTTCGGGGTGGTATTGCACCGAGAACACGGGTAAAGACTTGTGACGGACACCAGCAACAGTGCGATCGTTCAAGTTCAGGTGGCTGATTTCTACCACTGCTTCTGGTAAAGAATCTGGATTAATGGCAAAACTGTGGTTTTGGCTGGTAATTTCTACCCGTTGCTGTAAACCCGCAGGTTGATTTAATCCCCGATGCCCAAACTTGAGTTTAAAGGTTTCTGCTCCCAAGGCATGACCCAAAATTTGATGTCCCATACAAATGCCAAAGATGGGTTTTTGAGCGCCTAGCAATGCCTTGGTAGTTTCAATTCCTTCTGTGACTGCTGCTGGATCGCCCGGCCCGTTGGAAAGAAAGATACCATCTGGATTATATTTGAGAATTTCCTCTGGTGCTGTATTGGCAGGCACAACAATGACTTGACAACCATAACTGGCTAGCCGCCGCAAGATATTCCGCTTCACTCCAAAGTCTAGGGCAACAACGGTAAAGGTTTCTCCGTTGCTCTCAGAGACATTAGAGTTAAATTCCCAAGCGGGGATGGTGGGGTCAGACCATTCATAAACCTTTCGGGTCGTGACTTCACGCACCAGATTTAGCCCTTGCATACTGGGGGCTGCCTGTACCTGCTCTAATAACTCCGCCTCATCCAAAATAGATGTAGAAATTCCACCATTCATGGCTCCATACATCCGAATTTTACGGGTGAGGGCGCGGGTATCAATCCCATAAATGCCAGGGATTTGGTGCTGTTTCAAGTAGTCAGGCAAAGATTGTGTTGAGCGCCAGTTACTTGGGCGGTGGCAAATATTGCGGGCGATCGCACCTCGCACCTGCGGTCTAGCTGATTCCTCATCTTCGGGATTAACACCAGTGTTACCCAATTCAGGATAGGTAAAAACGACAATTTGACCGCAATAACTAGGGTCGGTCAGCACTTCTTGATACCCAGTCATGCCAGTGTTAAATACCACTTCCCCAATTGTGGTTCCTATAGCACCAAAAGACCAACCGCGATAAGCGGTGCCATCCGCTAGGACAAGTAAAGCCGGGATTGTGTCAGACAGGGGCATAAGCAATCAGGATTAGGGGTTAAGAGCTAGGGGCTAGGGGCTAGGGATTAGGAAAATTTTGCTAGTCTTAGACCTATTCTTTAGTCCCTAGTAAGCTTGCGAATGTTAATTATCCCATGAGTCGGACAAATTAGCGATAAAAAGCATTTGTCATTTGTTGTTTGGTGTTTGGTGTTTGGTGTTTGTCAGAGAACAGAAAGTTTAGTGATTAATAGTTATCCTGCTTGTCTCCCTTCTTCCCAATCCCTAATGCCTAATCCCCAGTCCCCAGTCCCCATTACCCCTTATCCCCAGAGGGGGCCCCGAGTTCCCCAATCTCCCAATCCCAACTTTCCCACAACAAAGGTAGATTTCCTCACCTTCTGGCAGGTAAAATCGAAGTTAATTATGCTTCAGTCTTTTTTATCCCGTGCAACCCTGATTTGTTTAACAAGTGCGCTAGCGGTTTTGGGTTTTGCCTGTAGTAAAGACAAACAGACCACTGTGACTGTTGACCAAAAGCAACCTCAGCTTGCGGACAAGATAGCAGCATCGCCTTTTGTCGAAGCTTCACCTTTATCCGACCCAGAATCACAGCCACCGTCTGAACCTGCTGTTCAATTGAATTCTTTTGAATTGGCGCTGGACAAAGCCGCAGGTGCGATGACAATTAGCCAGTCTGCCCAATCTCCTGATGATTGGAAGTTGGTAGCAACTCAGTTTCAGGATGCGATCGCGCTGATGAAAAACGTGCAGCAAGAAAGTCCTAATTTCACGGTCGCGCAAATCAAAATCTCGGAATACCAGCGCCAAATTCAGTACGCTTTGAATCAAGCTACACCCAAATCTCTCGCGCCAATTGCGGTAAAACCACCTCAAAAGGCTCCTCAAAGGGTAGTAGTTGTAGTCCCATCTGCGAGAAAAAACACGCCTCAGTCTACTCAACCTTTATCCCCACTGGTGGCAAAATCACAGCCTGCAGTGCAATCTGTGTTGATGCCATCGGCACAAATTACTGAGGATCAAGCTGTCTTTACAGCCCCAATCAAGCGCCGCATCGGGGGGACACCAATTATTGATGTCACCTTCAACGGCGATCGCAAATTCGAGATGATTGTGGATACAGGGGCTAGTGGAACTGTAATTACTCAAAACATGGCAAATGCTTTGGGTGTAGTGCCAGTCGGTAGAACTAAAGCCAACACAGCCAGTTCTAAGCAAGTAGAATTTACTATCGGCTATGTTGACTCAATGGCAGCTGCTGGGGTCAGTGTGAATAAAGTAGCAGTAGCGATCGCAGGCTCAGATTTAGAAACTGGACTGCTGGGACACGACTTTTTTGGCAATTATGATGTCACCATCAAGCGCAATGTCGTGGAATTTCGCCCACAATCGCGTGCTGATGCTAATTCTTCAGAAAATGAACTAACTGTTCCAATTTCACCCAAGGAGCGCCACTATTTAGGATCTCCTTAGCTAGCTTAATTCCTTGGGCATGGTCTAGCAGTGGGATCGCACCCGCAACTTGTAGCGCCAATGAAGTATTTAACGCTACAGCATCTTGTTGCGCCTGAGTTCCCTTACCTTGTAGTACTGCTTTTAAAATCTCCGCATTTTCTTGCACATCTCCACCTCTGAGTGTGCCTATTGTTGCAGGGGTTAAACCTACCTCTTCAGGATTAATGGTAGTTAACTGCACTTCACCATTAGATAACACTGCCAAATCAGTTATATCTCCTAACCCCGCTTCATCTAATTTTTCTCTTCCATGTACAACAATTGCCTTTTGCTTACCCAACTTTTGTAAGGCTTGGGCAACAGTTGCCAAAAGTTTCGGAGTAAATAATCCTACTACTTGCCCAGTCGGATTTAAAGGATTGACTAAAGGCCCAAGTAAGTTGAAAACTGTCCGTACCTTAAGAGTCCGCCGCAATGTCGCCACAGCTTTGAGTGCGGGATGCCAACCAGGAGCAAACAGAAAAGTGATCCCCACTTCTTGAACTGCGGCTTGGACTTTTTCGCTAGCAGCACCAAGATTTACGCCCAAAGCTTCTAATACATCGGCGCTTCCTGTGAGGCTTGATGCCGAACGGTTACCATGTTTAGCCACAGGTACACCATAGGCAGCAGCCACAAAAGCAACCGCAGTGGAAATATTAAAAGTTGACGAACCATCTCCACCAGTACCACAAGTATCAATTAGGGGAGTAGGGGATTGGGTATTAAAAATTGGGTTACCAGTCCCCATTTTTGATTGAGATTGTAGTACTTCCGCCATACCTGTTAATTCGTCAGCCGAAACACCTTTAAAGTTCAGCGCTGTTAAAATTGCTCCCGATAATTCAGGCGGAACAGATTCACTTAGCCAGCCTTGCATCAAATCCGCAGCTTGAGTGCGGGATAAAGATTCTCCATCGATTAATTGTTGCAGCAAGAGATACCAGCTTGTTGAGATTTCTGGCGTGGAGATGGGGGAAGTTGTCATACAATTCTGTTTGCGTGTGGTAGGGTTGAGCTTTTATTGAGATGTCTGGGAGCTATCCTACCGGAAAATGGGAAACAGTTTGTAGTTAGCAATTTAATGGTTGATATAGAGAGAATAGTTCACGTAGGATGCGTTAGCGATAGCGTAACGCATCAGTAAGCAATCTGAGATTTTTTCAGAAATCAAATCAGATTCCTATATACAGATAATTTAATTTCTTACTACAAGGAAATTTTATAGTTGGTAATAAATAACTCCTTACCTTTGGCTGCATTACTCTGTTTGTAATTATTCATTCCATACTGCAATTCCCACTCAAAAATATTCGCCCAGCTAAAATTTTCTCGGATTTGTGGCGAGTCATCATAGGTAATTAACCAATCGTGGTGGCATTGTTTTAATACTTCTGCGAATTTTTGATGTTCAAAAGAAGTATGTAAGTTACCACCTTTGCCATAGAGTTTAGATTTGGTAGCTATAAAATATGGCGGATCTAAAAATAAAAATACTTTCTCCCCGGCTGTATATAATAATTCGCTGTAGTCTAAGTTAGTAATAAGAATATCTTCTGATAAAATGCTTTCTAATTTCTCAAGACGGTCTATCGATGAATTAGTAAAGCGTTTATGGAATGCCTCTTGAGAATAACCGCCAGATTCTACAGTTCCACTAAATGTAATGCGGTTAAGAACAAAAAAGCGCACGGCTCTTTCAAAATCAGATAGCTGACTAATATCTACAGTTGTTAATTCTTTAAAGAATGATCTGCCATCTGTATATTTATTTTTAATGTGACGAATTTCTGAAACTAGCTCACATAAATCAGATTGAGCAAATTTCCAAAATAGGTATAATTCCCGATTTAAATCATTAATCCAAATTTTGAGATTAGGGAATTTTTGCTTTAAGTAAATAAATACAGAACCACCACCTACAAATGGTTCTCTAATTTCAGAAAAACCATCTGGCAAATATTGGATTATTTGATTAATTGCTTTTGATTTCCCGCCTGGATATCGGAGCGGACTTTTGAGCATTGCTTCTAGTGTTTAGAATTGAACTAAATTAGGCTAAATATTGATAATAGTTGTTGAATAATCATGTAACTATTTAAAATTCGCTACCTGTTTTTTGCTTTTATCATTTACATTCATAGGAAATTCATCCCAAGTTCTACCATCTAACACTCTACCGTTTTTTTTCTTTTGAACTCCTCCCCATTGTTTAAAGAAAAAAGGCACATGAGCTTGGATACACTGTTCTCTAATATCCCTCACCCATTCACTTTTCATCGGGCGAGCGCCTACACCAGACTCTCCACCAACAATAATCCAATGTAAATCCTCTAAACAAAGTTTTAGAGAACCTAGAAGAGGCTCACAAGATAGAAATCTAATTTGTGCTGGAATCTCTTTAAGAATTTCACTTCTCCATAACCATGCCTGAGATTCTACGCTTACTCCAGCCCAAACATTAGGAGGCCATTCCTTAATATTTTTGGATATTTCAAGCATCCTTTGCGGACGTTTAGTTAATAATTGAAACTGATGCCAATGAGCCTGCTTCATAACATAAAATACATCTTTGATAAATTCTTCTGAAATTTCATCAAGAAATAAATCACTCATAGAATTGACAAAAATTAGGCGAGGTTTCTTCCATGAAAGAGGCATTGTTATTCTTTCATTCCAAGATTTAACATCAAAGCCTTGCTCATAAGGATGACCCGGTACTCCTCTCCACCTTTCTGCAAAACGTTCTGCATAACAATTTTGGCAGCCAGGGCTAATTTTATGACAGCCAGTAGTAGGATTCCATGTTGCTTCAGTCCATTCTATTGTTGAAGATACCGACATAGAATATTACCTCAAAACTGTAAATTAGCATGGTTATATTAGTACTATTTTACTACTTTGATGTAGCTATCCAAAGTTAAATTGCCTTTTACACCTAAATTTCTAGCTTCTATAATATTTTCTTGATACAAACTGAGTAATATTTCTCTATATTTTGGTCTATTTAAGTAACCAAGGTTACCCATTTCAAGGATAATAAGAGTTATTACTTCTTTTAAAATCATCCAATCTTGGTTTTTCCTATGTAAAATATCAATTATTATAGGTTTAACATTGAAGATTTTCTCATTATTTTCTCGCTCCCATATCTGTGCAAGGAACTTGTGATTCTTTCCACTTTTATCATCTTCAAAGAAAAGTGATTGATTTTCTTGCCAGAAAAATTCATTTAGAAGTTCACCAAATGCCTTTTGAGGATAGTTACTACCTACTACAATATTGTATTGAGGTCTAGGATCATTGTAAGTCTCTTTAATTTCAAAACTAGCCACTCCTTTAAAACTACTTTCCTTTTTTAACCTAGATTTAAAGTATTCAAGCGCCCATCTTTCAAACTTTTGCTCTTGGTCTTGATATTCAAGCCATTTTGGTTTCCAGTCTAAGTCTGATTTATAACCTAAGAGTTTAGTTAAATTTTGTGTGTATGTTTCTGCCGTTTTCTGATAACTTGACTTTTCATACACAGTTTTATAATGTCCAGCATGACGGGCTACTGTGCGATTGTTAAAAAGTAAAAACAACTCTCCTTTATATTTACTAACATAATTAGCGATATAACATATTTGATCGAAGGTAACTCCTTTAACTCCAAAAGCATCTAAAAAAAATAGTGTTGGGTATTGTTCTAGTTCATTAATTATTTGAGGCAATGCTTTGCCAAATTCTTGAGGCTCATAAATTTTATAAGGTAATCCTTGCCCTGTTAATTCACAGTTATTCTTAAGCTTATAGTTGAGTTCTTTCTTTTCTTCTGTAAAAAAACATCTTAAGGTAACACGCTCTTCTAATCTAAAAATTTTGGCACATTTTAGAGCTATCAAAGGTGAGCCATCAGTATCTAAAAACTCAGTTTTATATCTTTGCCAAAAATTGGAATTATCTACAAAATTTTCAATACCAATACCTTCATCATATTTGCCGACTCCGGCAAAGCCATCTACATAGTTAATGTAAGTATTATTTGATGCTAAACTGTAGCAAAAAGCCTGTATATATCTCAGCATAATCCGATGTTTAGCTGCTGACCAAGACCTTTTACGAGTAAAAAACTTATTTGAATCCTCTGGTTGCTGATCAAACAGAGACAGTTGCTTTACAGCCATGAATCAACCTCAGTAGATTAATTAAGCTAACATCTGACAGCTTTTTACTAGGTTAGCAAATTCAATCAAAACTGGTAACAATTACAACCTGTAATAAAAACTACCGTGATGCGCGAAATATAACTCGCCCTGGGGATTCTTCTTGATTAATTCGTGTGTAAACTCGCAGACAAGCTAAAACTTCGCCAGGATTACCACCACAATCGAGTTGTAAGTCATCTTTAGTTAAAGCGCATATATCGGCGTAAAGCCCTGATAATTGGCGGATTCTGACTTCATTACCTGCATTAATCGCTTGATCGACAAATTTTTTCAGCATCCGGCGTGATTCTTGTTGTAGGTTACCCCACCAAGAATAGCGATCGCTTGGCGGGACAAATACTAATGAGTGTATGGCTTCATCAATGTCAATCCAAGCACGTAGGGTTAAGACTGGATCAGCATTTTCTACAGCTTTTTGAGTACGCTGAAAGCGCCCTGTTAATGCTTCAATATATTGAGTTTGCTGTTCTGGCTTGGAGTTTAAGGAAATAATATCAAAGCTAAATACGCTCTTTAAGGCGTGGTGTAAATCTGGGTCTATTTCGATAAATTTTATACAAAGCAGCAAATAGCCAGCTAGTAAATTTAAATCGCTGGATTCGTTATTGGGAATAATTTCCGAATTTGGCAGTAATTTTTGAGATAAATATAAGCCTTGAGCTTGGATAGTACCACTCAATCCAGGGTAAATAATTTCGTCTCTGATGAAGGGTAGGGTGTAGAGATTGGCATTATCTTCTACTGCACCAACTTCTTGCGCTAAAGTCAATGCACGTTGTCGCCAAGCAGTTGCTAAGTCTTCAGGAACTCGTAGCAATTTGCGTTGCATCTCGTTCCATAATTCTGAATCTGTTTGGCTTTGAAGTTGAGAATTTCCTAAATATAATTTCAGGTCTTTATCTATATTAAAAGCTTCCTTCAGACGAATTAGTTTTAATTCATGATTAGAGTTTAGTTCTGAAGATTTTTGATATTTGACTTGCAAAATACTATGAATTTCTTGCAGCACCTCGTCGCATAATTTAGCCCCTGGATCGCTAGGTAGTTCTTTTTGCGCTTGCTTTAAAGATGCTTCGATTCCGTACAGGCTAAAACGTAATAATTGGGCTATTTGGGAGTTTTCTATTGCCAATAGCTGACGTAGGTGCTGCATGAATTTCGCCTCTAGTTTTACCTGCTTTCTTTCTCACGCTAAGATTTTAAAACCTTTGCGTCTTTGCGCTTTTGCGTGAGTTTATTACCTAATGAATACCGCAAAATGGATCGCGTTCTTTATCAACTTCATTGGGTTGCAATTCTAGTTCAGCACGGTAAACACATCCTTCTTGTTTGAGACATTTTTGATCGCTTGATGTCCAGTAAGGTACTTCCCCGGCGTGCATTCGTAAAATCCCGTAATTGTCTATGCTGACACGATATTGGCAAGGGTAATCTGTAGCGAAATCGGGTTTACTTAATGCACCAATACGTATCCATTTTTTCGTATTAGTTTGTGCGTCAGTTTGCACAACATAGAAGGTGTGTTGTCCATTTTTGGGGAAGGGAGGTAGAGGATTACTAATTAATCCGGTTCCTGGTTCTGGTGAACCATCGCGCAAATAATGGAATTCTTGTAGTGATTTACTCACATCTTTATCGGCTTCAAATACAAGATGATAAGCATCTGGTTGATCTACTGTTGCTGACTCAATTACATTGATGGCAATATCACCATCATTTAAGTCTTTATGAGGTCTTTCTACGGCAATATTCCACTTTAATTTACCATCAGCAAATAAGGCTGAAGTTCCTGAGGCGGCAGAGATTACAGAATTAACATCAATACCAGAAACATCAATTAAATAATGTGGATTTCCTTGACAAAGTAAGACACTAAATTGTAGGGTTTGGTCAATTTCAAATTGGACTTTGATTTTCTTCAGGAAGTCTGGTTCTGATAATCCCAGTTTTTCCATCAAAGTTTTGCCATCAAAGCTACCCCACAGCCGCAAATCACCATCTTCATAATCTTGACGGTAAATAATATTTGTTAACTGTATACCTTGCCACTCAGTCCGAACTTTAGCAACGCTTTCATCCGCGCCTAGTTGATAAAGTTCTTGTCCGGCTTTAAAGATTGTCAGCAGTTCGTTACTTTGAGTTTTGCGTTTGAAGTTGCAAGGTAAATAATAAAACAGGTTTTTGACATCAATTTCTAATTGATTTGCGCCTTTACGAAGTAATCCTTTTGACTCTTCGGGGTCGAAGCGTAATCTCCGTAATTTCTCGGCGTAGCAAGCACCAGCGGAGGTAGCTAATTTGGTAAATTCCAACACAAAGGTAATGCGTTCGGGGTTCCATACGAAGTAGGGAGATTTACTAAATTCTTGGTAGATGTGACGCTGTACCAAGTCGAGATTGCAAGTTTTCCCCGATAAAATTAACCAATCAACTTTGTGGGAATTCCACGAGTCTACTTTGGTATCTTCTGGACGTAAGCGGCTATCCATCAAGCCTTTTGCAATACCGATCGCTTCTTTAATAGCTGATGATGCGGCGCGATCAAATTGCTGACTATCGATGGTGACGCAGATACTACTGGTATCTTTTGCTTGGTATTTAATGGCACTTTGAACTAGCAATTCATAAATTTGCTGTTCAGAAAGGCTGAAAGTCAAAATTGAACCGTCTTCTGGGGTCTTTTGTCCGAGTTTGATTTTGGCAGTTTCGGCATGATCCCAGAGGGTATAAAATGTTTGCAGACGTTGCGGTGCTTGTTGCCAACGGGTAGGTAAAACTTTTTCCGCAGTATCTAAAGCGTCTTTATAAGCAGCGTCACCTTCAGGATTTTCTTTATCCACACATTTTAAAATACTGCCACTTTTGAATTGTCCATTTTCTAGGAAGCGTTCATTTAATTCAGAATTAATTAAATCTTCCAGCTTATCGCTGCTTAAATCACCAGTGGAAACTGCTGTTAATAAAAAATCTGCGATCGCAACTTTTAAAAGTCGGAATATTCGCAGGGTGATTAACTCGCCACCTAGTTGTAAATGTCCTGATGAACCTAATAGTTTGGGTGTGAGTTTATAGTAGCGTCCCCCTAAGCCTCGGTCTTCATTATCAGCAAAGAAAGGCGTTTTATCTTCTAATGTGAGTTCAATTAAAGCTAAGTCTGTAGTACCACCACCAATATCTAAAACTAGGACATTTTGTGACCATTTATTTCCTTCTTGGCGACAACGAGTCTTGAAAGATTCAATCCCAATATTGAGATTACCGCCAAATTCTCGCCACAGGAAAAATATAGCTACAGAAACCGCTTCATCATAAGCAGTTTGGACATCATCTAATCCTAATTGTTCAACTAATTCCCTAACTTCCTTACGCACAACAGGCGGTGCGACGGTGGGATAGGTAACAACTGCGGAAAGAAATCCCCCTTCAGAAAACTTGCGTCTAGCGCGTTGGCGATAGTCTTGGGTTAACTCAATTAAATGTCCCCAAGCGGCTTGAATTAATTGGTTAACATTAATTGTTTCTTCATCTTCATCTACAATTACTGGAAAAGAACGATCCTGTCCAAAATAGCGTTTGGGTGAGTGATGAAAGCGGCTAATAATTTCTTTTAAAGCACTGCTAGTTCCTTGCGCGATCGCTTTTTTTCTGTTGTCGCTTGCTTCTCTACCCATTTTCAGTTGTAAAGCTGATAATCGCGAGATTTCTAACTCACTTTTAATTTCGGTACTGCGGCGATCAATATCTAAAACAACAGGGATGAGATTTTGTGATTCTAGGGTAGGAACGCGGAAGACTTCATGATATATCTGATAAAGCTTTTTACTAACAGCACGGCGAAAGCGATCGCTTGTTCCTAAACATAGTTCAATTTGGCGAATTGCTTCTAAAAATCGTTCTCTATTATCACTTTCAAACACTTCGCTTAAGCGGCTAGGTTCGATTTCTAGATTCTTACTAATATCAGCAATAAATTTATCCCAATCGCTAGCACTGACATCGGGTAAAGCAATTCCCGCCGGAGAATTCAGCCATTGCGCCATGCGATCGCGCAGTCGCATTTCTTGTTCTCTGGGTAATACTTCGGCGATGGGTACTTCGATGGGATCGAATAGGGTGACAGTAGAGTTGGATGTGCCAAAATCGACAGCTAACCATCCGGGAAATCTTTTTTGTTGTTCGCTATTTAGTTGGGAGGAGTTCATGGGATTTGTGGAGGGGGTAATTTTAAACGCAGAGGAACGCTAAGGTTAGCGCAGAGTTTCGCAGAGTTTCTACTTTGCGTTTTTTGCTTGATGGAGTTTGTTTCTTAGCACTATTTACTAATAATTCTTCGTTGAGACATCAGCGAGAATTTGCAACCAAGTGGGTATAGATGATTGTGATGGGGTGTCGCCAGCAGCAATATGTCTAAGTAAATTCTCTTTTTTAGAAATATTTTGCAAACTGGGAATAATTTGATCCAAAATTCCTTGTAATTCAGCGTTCACTTTTTGATTCACTTCGCTGACATATTGCACAAGATGCAGACTGGCGCTAGCAGTAATTTCATCTCTAAGACGCAAGACAAAAAGTTGATGATTGTTGGCTTTAGGCGCACCGTTGCGTTCAGGGGCCCAATCAAAAATTTGCCCTATATTATGTTTTTCATCTTGACGTGCTAAGGGAAATATCATTTCCGGTGCAATCGATTTTTCTTGATTATGAATCTCAGAAATAATTGCTTCTTGCCATTGATTAGGGTCACAGCCTAAAAGTAGTTTATAAAAAAGTTCTGCTTCTTCGATACCAAATTTTGATTCAATATCTGATTCCATCTCTGGGTTGAGATTTGTTTGCAGAAATTCTCGTTCTTTAGCAACGTAATTTGATAACTTAGTTAGCAAATCTCCAATCGCTTGACTAATGCGATCGCGCGCAAATTCTTCTACTTCTTGAATCGTCTTGGCAAAGATGGGATAAAAATCGTCGCTTTTGGTGGGAATTGTAATATTAACTCGGTTTCCCCGCTCAAATAACTTGCCAGCTGCACCTTTAGATTCTGTGAGGGCAATTGTACCATTATTGACTTTGTTGAACAGTAAAGTCCATTGACTCCAACTGAGGATTCTAAAAGTTAATTCATCTTTCACCACATCGCTAACAGCAACGCTGCGTCTATCTTTGAGAGGTTCTTTTCCTAAATCTTTTTGGAAGTTTCTATAGCTTTTATCTAAATTTTCAATTGCTTCTCGTAATTCCAGAAAAGCGGGACTGTCTCCGGTGGGTATTCCTTGTTCGTGAATTTCGTGGAGAATATTTTTGAGATTATCTTGTTGCTGACGCACAACTTCCGCCGCACGTTTTGTATCTTCATACAATTGCTTCAGTCCGTGGGTAGCAACGTGTTTTTGAATTAATTCCCGTAGCTTACTAATACCCCCATCTTGAGCAAAGTAACCCAGTTGTCTGCCAAGATAATTACGCCCATCAGTTGTTAATAAGCGATCGCTTAATCTGCCCCATTTTTCTTGTAACCTTTTAGAACGGTCTAGATAATCGGGATAATCGAGGTTAGCTAAAAACTCTGGCGAACCTGCTTTTACTGAAGTGGAACGTTTCGCTAAATCTGCTAGTCCTAACAGTGGTGATAGTAAAACGATGCGGTCTTTTTGAGTAGTAAAAGCGCTGGCTGCGTCAATAGTTGTTTGTAAAACTTTAAGTTTCTGAAAAACGCTGCTTTCCTGTAAAGGATGATTTTCGGCGCTATCGTTAATCAGTTGATCGAGTTCCCTTTCCCCACCTTCGCTTTCCAAGGGAAGTTGATCGAAGCGTCCCACACCCACCAGAATCAGATCCTTGAGGTCTTGTCCTGGTCGCTGCTGCTGCATCATGGTAAAGATTTTATTGGCGCGATCACTTCCTGGCGATTTACCATTGAGCAATACGAGAATTGTCTGCACCTCTGCTAATTCTCGCAGGGATAAAAATGTGTCTCGCGTCCCCGAATTAGAAGCACCCAACCCCGGAAAGTCCAGCAAAATAAATTCTGAAGCACCTGTAACATCCCAAATTTCCCGTGAGATTTTCACTTCAATATCTACACGGCGAATCAAGGGGAAACTATTCTGTAATAACTTTGAGGCTAATCTTTGCGGTGGACTTGGTAATTTAATATGAGCAGGTGGTAAATCATCAAAGCTGAGGGTTTGAATTGCCATTGGCTGCTCGAGTAACTGCAACCCCTCACGGGCAGTGGTAGCATTAATTTGGTAGCATCCACCACACATCGCCTCACCGTAAGATAGATAAGCGCGGATAAATGTGACTAATTCCCGCAGTAAATAACGCAACTCCAAATTATTGCTACTCTTCCAAGTTTCTTCACACCAGTTGAGAATATCTTTTGGTTCCTTCAGCTTCGACAGCAGCGCCGGTGGAAGTCCAGCAGCAATGGTGCAACGATTAGCTTCCCCCAACATAAACCGCAGACAATCATGCACACCTTCATCATCCAGGTACTCTACAGTAAAATTGCCTAGCTGAGTAGTTGCAAAGCCTTCCTGGGGGATGATATGTATAGCTGTAACGTTTCCCGTAGTTGGATTTTCACTTACAGGTAAAGCATCAGCGTAGCCAATTAAACTACCTAGCAGCAAAGTTTTCCCACTGCTAAATTCACCCATCACCCCAATTTTGACAGGTGAGGTAGCCAGTTCTACAGTTTTTTGAGCAGCTTCCCGCAAGCGAAACAGACTCTCATCAAGACTAGCTGGTACCCAATCTTCTTGCTTGGAGGGATATTCAGGTACAGAGTCTAATTTCTGGAGGATGAATTCGCCATACTCTTTAAAACGCTCCAGTTGTTCTGTTTCCATAGAGTATTTTTTGCTCTAAGATAAATTGCTGTGAGTTTTATAACACAAAAAATATCACCCTTGCCTAACAGGAATTTAAAATTAAAATTTCACATTTTTTTACCATACATAGTACTTCTAAATACAAAATTTCCTAAGTTCATACCCAATAAAATTAGCAGTCCTCTGCGTTACTCGGCGCTGACTTAGCGTGAATCTGCGGTTAAAAATCTGCCCAATTATGGTAATTACAAAGAATGTTAATTACCTTCTTGTGTTCCCATTCTTCTTTATAAAGAATTAACAACTATAAAATTATTGATTTTGTATTTTTTGCTAACTATTTATGTTTTGATACATTAAATAATCGATTTAGACACATCCGGATAATCAAGTGCATCTCTCATATCTGCCCTCAAGAGGCTAAAGGCAGAAAGTTAGATAAGGGTGTAGAGATAAATTTGGTAGTAAGATTGGTTAGATTCGCATAGGCGGGCTACGCCTACACGAATTATCTATTTGTCATTTGGTAATGGGTAATTGGTAATTGGTAATGGGATTTTTTTCCCTTATCTCCCTAATCCCCAGTCCCTAATCCCCAATCCCCAATCCCCAATCCCCAGTCCCCAGTCCCCAGTCCCCAGCACCCATGAGGGGAGAAAACCCTCTAGCCACCAATAAAATTTCGTGTGAGAATCATTTTCTCGATAATTTTACTGAGTCGAAGATTCTTTTGAACCTGCCTACTGCCATAGATTTCAGATGTAGAATGGCTGATTTTATTTGTAGGCTTCACGAATCTTTGACAGCTTCTTTACGGAAACTTAACCTAAACTTATTGAAATTTTAACCGAAACCCTGTTTACTGAAGAGTAATTCACTTTTTGCTGCAACATTTGAACCCCTCAAACAACCTGGATTTTCAGGACTTGGGGGGATTCTTTATTTAAGAGTGCGATCGCTCTCACCTTAATCCAAAAATAAAATCTGCACTTGATTTGTGTTTTTAATTTATATTTTTCAGTGCAATAACTTTGTTCTTTTAAACCCAGTCCCTAATCCCCAGTCCCTAATCCCCAATCCCCAATCCTTCATTCATTCTCAATTGTTAGCAGAACTTTGAGATAGAGATTTTCAACTCTCCGAGTTTGCAATTCACCCAACGAAGCATAATTGAGCAATCCTGGAGAACCGTTAACTTCAATAATTGTGTAGTCTACCATTGGCATTGTGATATCACTCGTAATGATATCTACTCCCGCTAATCTTAAACCCATATCTTTAGTGATATTAATTGCCAATTTTTTAAAATCGGGATGAATAATGTCGCTTAAATCTACAGCATCTCCGCCACTCGACAAATTTGCATTGTCTAAAAGATAAACAATATTACCTGGGGGAAGCACACTCTCAAAGGCTAATTTTTGCCTTTTTAATTTTTGAGCAATTCTAAAATCTTCAAAATCGATAATTTTTCTAGAATGTTGATTGAGAATTTCTTGCTTTTGATGCAAAAGCTCTAAAACAGTAGATTCTCCATCACCTACAATAAATAAAGGGATTCGCTGATAGGCAACCATCACTTCTTGATCTAAGACTACAATTCTGTAGTCATTGCCAATATGGAATCTCTCAACAATTAAGCCTGGAGTAATTTGTAATATTTTTTTTGCTACTTGATAGTATTCTCGTTTATTATAAACTTTAGTTACGAATCTACCTTGGCTGAGATTAAGTGGTTTAACTATTACAGGCATTCCCAAATACTTAGCATAGTTAAAACCATCATCGATATTTCTTAACGTCTCAATTTGTTTGCATAATTTTTCGTTAAAAAAAGTTTTGCCTTCAGGAACTTTATAGCCAAAATGATTGAGAAAAAAACTAGAGGAACCTTTATCCTTCGCTAACTCTGCTGCTCCAAAACCATTAAGGCTGAAATGCGTAGAGCGAAAAACAGTTTTTTTCCCATTTTTAAAAGTAATGTGACCTACATATTTACATTCTGGGTCTAATACTAATACTGCTCCAATTTGCTCAACAACTTTTTCAATTATTGTGACAACAAATGGTGTCTTCATTTTTATAAATTATTAGGTTTCAACTTTATTCCATATTTTGTAGCGTGCATTACACTCTGTTAACGCACCATTTTTGAATTTATTTACGGGAATATTTTTTAATTACAAGTGGATTAAGGGGGTCATACCCCACAGATAAAAATTGCACAATGTGCCCAGTATATATTCAATTGTTCTGTACTAAATTGTCAACCCTGAAATTTATGCCAAAACTGTCTAGGTTGTAAGTCGAGCAACAAATCGATTTAGTTAGTGCTAAATCTTAACAAACCTAGTTCAGTTAATCGTTGTGCTGGCAAAATAATTTTTTACTCAAAACTTGCACAGAAAAAAATTTATTTTTTTTTGATAATGTCCTAAATAGAGTAATCTTAGAACTAAGTACACCAGCTCCTAATTGCAGTGAAAATAGCAAGTTTAGTAGAGCATCTAATTATAGGAGTAAAATTTCATACTCAAAATAGGAAATTATTTACTTGCACTGCTTAGTACCAGGTGTTGACAACACAAAAATAATGTATTACTAAGGGTGCATCGATAATTAAAAAGGCGTTAGTCCATCCCCGCCAAGAGACTTACTAACGCCCTTGACTTAGCTCCCGAAGGATAATTTAGATCATGCCACAAAATACCGAATATCCAGCTTCCACAACAGAAAATCAAGTTAAAGGCTATAGACAACGCCTTAATACTTGGGCCATTACTCGTATTGTTCCCAATACAGACCCAGTAATTGTGGCTCGATTCCGCAGCCGTTCTGATGCTGATGGCTATTTGCGACACTTACGCCAAGTAATACCAAACACTACCTTTGAGATTGTTGTGGATTGTAAACGCGATGAAGCTGTGATCTGAAGGATAAAGTGTTAAGGATGAAAATATAGCCAACATTTTCAAGAAAAAAGGCGAACTTTACGTTCACCCTTAAATAGATAGTGTTACCTTTTAAGTTCTGAGTCTTAAGTGCGGAGGACTGGGTGAAGTAGAAAAGATTCAGGACTCAGCACTTGTAACTCAGTATTGTTGATTAAAATTGAAATTCTAAATTTTGGCTTCTTCCTTAACCAACTTATCCCAACCTAAATCTTTCAAACTGTTATTGCGACGTAAGGGACGAGTTACTAATTCTAAAATGTCACGCGCATTACCAAAGCCGTGAATTTGAGCAAAAGTAAATTCTACAGACCACTTGGTGTTAATACCCCTGGCTTCAAGCGGATTAGCATGAGCCATACCAGTAATGACTAAGTCTGGCTTCAATTCATAAATACGCTGAACTTGGTTGTAATTATCTGGCTTTTCAACAATCTTCGGCAGGGGTACACCCATTTCTTTACAAGTATTTTCCAGTAGGGTCAATTCAGCAGCTTGATAGCGCTTATCCATGTAAGGAATCCCAATTTCGGAAACTGTCATCCCACAGCGCACCAGGAACCGCGCTAAGGAAACTTCCAGTAAGTTATCGCCCATGAAGAATACTGATTTGCCGCGAATTAGTTTCACGTATTCTTCCAAACCAGCCCAAATTTGTGCTTCCCGTTCATCCAAGCCTGTGGGAGTAATACCGAACACAGAGCAAATCTTCTCAACCCAAGCGCGGGTACCATCGGGGCCGATGGGGAAAGGTGCGCCGATGAGTTTGCATTTGCGACGACGCATTAAGGTAGTAGCAGTTCGGCTGAGGAAGGGATTGACACCAGCGACGTAATAGCCTTCTTCCAGTACTGGCAGTTCAGTGAAGCGCTTCGCAGGTAGCCAGCCGGAGACTTTGATGCCTTGCTTCTTCAATTCTAAGGTGAGCTGCGTTACCACAGGGTCGGGAAGGGAGCCGAAGAGAACCAAGGGAGGATGGTCTACATATTGGGATTCTTCTTGGACTACTTCTTCTTTTTTCTTACCAAAGTTGAGCAGTTTAGAAATAGCGTTGCGTTCGTTTTTATCTGTTTCCGCCACAGGGGCCTTATCGGGGCATCGATTAGCCATTGCAGCTAAGACAGTATCTTCCCCTTGGGTAAAGGCGTAATCTAGACCGTTGGCGCGAGCAACGACGATGGGAATCCCAATTTCACCTTCCAGCTTGGGAGCCAAGCCTTCCAAGTCCATTTTGATGATTTCGGTGGTGCAAGTACCAATCCAAACGATTACACTAGGATTGCGATCGCGTTTAATTTGTAAGCACAACCGTTTTAACTCTTCATAATCATTCAGTTGTGCCGAAATATCTCCCTCTTCCAACTCTGCCATTGCATAACGGGGTTCAGCAAAAATCATTACCCCCATCGCATTTTGTAGGAAGTACCCACAAGTCTTGGTTCCAATCACCAAAAAGAAACTATCTTCAATTTTTTGGTATAACCACGCCACGCAGCTAATAGGGCAAAAGGTGTGGTAATTCCCAGTTTCACACTCAAAGTTTAAAGCTTCTGGTTGTTGAGCGACAGTCATTTTGGTTATTTCTCCCCTTGATATTTAAAGCGAACAAGGCAGGCGAACATAGGGCAGGTATGTGGGGAAAGAAACATTTCTTCCCCCAAACTCCTGTGATATGTGGTACATAGCACCAGCCAGCAAACCCTAAATTCAACAGGAACGCTAAAAAATTAAGCGTTGGGGAAGAGACGGGCAATTTCTGAATCATCGAAAACGCCAGCTGGCAGTTCTTCCCCTAAAAAGTCATTACTTGCATCACCCTTGTGTAGCGATGTTTCGTCACCCCAAACATCTGATAACACGTCACTGAAGGCGTTTTCATCTGGTGACTCTAAATCTTCCAGTATTTGGTCATCCAGCTTGATTTCTGATGATGTTGTCTCGAAGGAAATATCACCAAATTCATCTTCATCAGCAGCTTGTTGTGAGTTATTCCCGTTTAGCCCACTCACAATCGTAAATTCTTGAGCAACCGCTACATTAGCAAAGCCATTGCTTTGAGGATTGTTCTCTGTATGATGATGGGCGCTTTCTTCAGCAACAGCAGCAGCTTGGTAGTGATAATTATCTAAATCTCTAGGATTTACGCGATTACCAAGAGCTATGTCTGGGTCAAAATGCAAATCCAATACTTCAATTAAAGTATCAGCGTCAGGATTAAGTTTGGAAAAGGGTAGCATTAACTGCGCTAGTTTTGGTTCTAACGCGTTGGCAACTCCCAGGATGAGGTAAGAAGGTGGTCGCTTCCCTCCATCGGGTGTGTACACTGATTCCACTTCCATATGTAGAGTAATCCAGTCACGATTAGCCTGGAAAAACTCCAACCATTTTTGCTTTAATGAATCTGTAAAGCTATGAAAAAAAGCCATACTATTTTCCCCATCCTGGAATTTTGATGATTTATACAATCATCAAGTCTAATTCCTCTTCCGGATTACGCACCTGGGGTTTATTCGGATTTAGATAAAAATCGGATAATAAAGAGAACAATTCACGGTCTTGGGCATCATTTGGTACTACCCCTTCTGGACGTGCGAGAATTTGGTCGGCAATGTTGAGGTAGTAGTCGCAAACGTAGTTCAAAGAAGGGTCAGATTCTGCCATTTCAAACAAAGTTTTACCCTTAACCCGAGAAACTCGAATATCTTCTATTAAAGGTAGAACTTCCAACACTGGCATTGGTACTGCTTCTACATATTTTTCAATCAAATCGCGCTTGGAAGTGCGATTCCCAATTAAACCAGCTAAACGGAGTGGGTGAGTTCTAGCTTTCTCTCTCACGGAAGCAGCAATCCGATTGGCGGCGAACAAAGCATCAAAGCCGTTATCGGTAACAATCATGCAGTAATCTGCATAGTTGAGTGGCGCTGCAAAACCGCCGCACACAACGTCACCAAGTACATCAAATAAAATTACGTCATACTCATCAAACGCGTTGAGTTCTTTCAGTAATTTCACGGTCTCACCGACAACATAACCACCACATCCAGCGCCTGCTGGCGGGCCACCTGCTTCCACGCAATCAACGCCACCGTAGCCTTTGTAGATTACATCTTCCGGCCAGACATCTTCGTAGTGATAGTCTTTTTCTTGCAGAGTATCAATAATCGTCGGAATCAAAAATCCGGTGAGTGTAAAAGTACTATCGTGTTTAGGGTCGCAGCCAATTTGTAGTACTTTCTTGCCGCGTTTTGCTAGGGCGACTGAGATGTTACAGCTAGTTGTGGATTTGCCGATTCCACCTTTTCCATAAACTGCTAGTTTCACGTTTGTTTGCCTCTTAATAGTTTATTTTCAAACTCTTGGCTGAAACATTTGCCTTCACCTAGCCTGAAATGGCGATGCGTGAGGTCTTGTGCTTTCATTATTGTCCAAACTACAAGGAAAATAAAGGGGCTGAGAATATGAAAATAGAAGCTATATAGATATTTAAAATGAATTAAAATAAATTTTATTTATAAATTCTATTAAAAGCTTTAAAAAGTAGTTTTTATATCAAAATTAATTATTTATATTTTATTTTTATAAAATTAGTAACAAAAGACAAACGCTATAAATCAACTAATATCTATGGCTTCCATTGATTTTGCTTATGCTATTGTCAGTGGATGAGAGGCATAAATACTTAATTCCACTGGGGAATACAGAGATTCAGTCTTGGAAGGATGGAATACCAAATAACTCTCCATACCTCAATAAAAACGCCCACAGGCTAGAAACTGCTGGCTAAAGTCCAGAAATTAGCTTCCTAGCTGTGGGTTAGCTTGTGCGGTCAGTGAACCCGAAGGGCGACCTGAGGCTGAAATTCTGCGATATTTAAGAAAATCTTGCTTTTATAGCTGCAACCTTTCACTTCATTAGATGTGTTCGCAGCCATTGTTGATGCAAGTGATTTTTAATATGCAACAAATTATTAAATTTTTAAATTATCGAGGGATTGGGGGCTGGGGACTGGGAAAAGCAACGGGGCAGGGAGCAGGGGGAGAAATAATTAATGACAAACACCAATTACCAATTACCCATTACCCATTACCAAACCCCTATTCAAGACACCTCGCTTTCAATTTGGTTGATTTCTTTTAAAGGTTGCCAGCCAGGTTGCCACTGAGAGTTATCTTGTAATAATTTCGCATTCATCCAAAAACGGACATTTGGGTCGCAAGCAGAAACCAATTCTGCATAAACCCATTTACCCTGATTTTTGCGATTAACCACTTGGAAATGTCGCCAACCATCTACTTTTTGCTGGGCTGTCCATTTAGAACCCAAAAGGTAAGGAAATTTCTGTTTTTTAGGCATTTTTTATTTATTGTTTGTTGTTTTCTGTTTGTTCAATTTATACTTCACACTTCAGCCTTTAGCCTTCATCTGACTAAATCGCCATTTAAGTCAAAAGTTTGACAATGTATTTCACAGTTTTGCTCAACACATAAGGCAAACCATTTAATATGGTTCCAGCAAGTGTTGATATTATTAGTGATTTTACGTTTTTTCTTGCTGAGGCGTTGCTGCATAACTTCGTTGGGGCAAAGAATTTGCAAAGTGCCAGTACCATCTTCATGATTGAGAATGCGAAACAGACAATCTTGTAAAATAGCACGGCTGCTACTGTCGAAAAAACGTTTAAAACGGTGTAGCTTTTCGCCTTCTGTCATTTGGCTAATGCGTTTTTGGGGAAATAAATCCTCTGGATCATAATCAAAGTTTTCATCTTCAAAGTTGTAGGGATCAATCATCTTCAATATTAATTATGCGACCTGGGATAGTCTAATTGCTGATTTCTGAGTAAGATAAAGGAATAAATAGTATTTTTATTAATTCTAATTTCAGCAATAATACGGTTATATAGTAATCCGATTTTATTTCTGAAAAAATCTCAGATGTGGCACGGATGCGTTACGCTATCGCTAACGCATCCTACATGATCTGTCACTTTTTTAAATTGGTATTACATAATGAGGCGGGCAAGATGCCCACCCCACAAGATTTAGTAGCAGATTGTAATTTTGTTGGGTAGAGATGATTTTGAGGTCATAAATATTGTGATGACCCTACTGAATTTAGGCGATCGCAGCTACTTTATCCAGTAAGCCTTGAAACATCCGTAAACCATCATTACCACCTAACACTGGATCGGAGGCTCGTTCAGGGTGTGGCATCATCCCTAAAACGTTGCCTTGGCGGTTACAAATCCCAGCAATGTTATTTAATGAACCGTTGGGATTCTCACCTGCGTAGCGGAAAACAACTTGCCCGTTATCTTCCAATTCTGCGAGGGTGGCTGCATCAGCGTAGAATCTGCCCTCTCCGTGAGCAACAGGCACAGTGATAATCTCATCAGTTGTGTAACCCTGCGTCCAAGGCAAATTGGTGCGCTCAACTTTGAGAGGAAGGCGATCGCAGATAAAATGCAAATCCTGATTTCTGGTTAATATACCTGGCAGCAATCCTGCTTCAGTTAATACTTGAAACCCGTTGCAAATACCTAAGACATATTTACCCTTTTGGGCATGTTCAACCACCTGCTGCATTACAGGCGAAAAACGAGCGATCGCACCACAACGCAAGTAATCCCCGTAACTAAAGCCACCAGGGATGACTATCACATCCAAATCAGCAATATCCGTCTCTTGATGCCAAACCATGCGAGTCGGTTGCTGTAGCAAGTCTCTGGTGACATAAGCAACATCGCGATCGCAATTAGAACCCGGAAAAACAACAACACCAAATTTTGTCATTTGTTAAAAGTCAAGAGTTGGAGAGACGCGATTAATCGCGTCTGTACAAAAGTCAACAGTCAAGGATTTTGATTATTTCTTCCTTGTCTCCGATTACCAATTACCTATTACCTATTACCAAACCCCAATTGCTAAAACACTCCCGTCTGTGTTTCGACTTCGATTAATTCAAAGCGGTAATTTTCAATTACCGGATTTGCTAGCATTTGGTCACAGATGTTATTGAGTTCTTGGCGGGCTTTAGCCTCTTGGGTTGAGGTGATGGTTAATTCAATATACTTACCAATCCGCACCTGTTCTACGTTGTCGTATCCCATTTGTTTGAGGCCAGATTGTACAGCCACACCAGCTGGGTCTAAAACCGAGGGACGAAGTGTCACGAAAATTTTAGCTAAATACTTACTTTGCACGGGCTTAACGCTGAATGCTGCGATCGCTATACTATAACTTTCTGTTCCAACTGAGTGAAAATAAGATTAGGAAGCGACTACAGTTAATTTATCAGTTAGCCAGTATGAAGGCTTCAACCACAGCGGCAAATTCAAATAATTGTCTATGAGAGCCATACGCACCCGCAGTCAGGATAAAATTTTGAACCTGTTGAAAAACATTAAACAAGGTATTTCCGCGCAGGATATTTACGTAGAATTACGTAATCGTAATCAGAGTATGGGACTAGCAACTGTTTACCGCTCTTTAGAAGCCTTAAAAATGGAAGGTCTGGTACAAATCAGAACTCTAGCAAATGGTGAAGCCCTCTATAGCCTAGCGCAACAAGATAAACATCACCTCACTTGTCTGCAATGTGGTGTTTCTATTCCCATTAATCAATGCCCAGTGCATGACTTAGAAGAGAAGTTGCAAGAAAAGCATAAATTTAAAATTTTTTACCACACTCTCGAGTTTTTTGGGTTATGTACTCAATGTCACAGTAACCAAGCGGCTGAGGTTAGTGAGTAGGGAATGGGTAATTGGTAATAGGTAATGGGTAATGGGTGATTGGGGTTTGCCATTAATTAATTCTCCCCTGCTCTCCTACCCGTCGGGAACGACTTCGTCGAACGGATTCGCCAGTCGCTCATGGGGGAAACCCCCTTGGCGTTAGCCTCTCCCCTTGGGAGAAGACCGCGCTGGCTCACCTGCTCCCTGCTCCCTTGCCTCATCCATCTCATCCTATACAAATGTGAAATTGGGTAGGCATTTAGTAATACACTGAGAACGGAAAACCTCTCTGGCAGTGATTTTCATGTCGCTCTCAAGGAAATGGAATTTTTTTTATACTGTTTCTTATCTGGAAATAGAGCGATCGCCCCAGAAAAAATATGCATAAAATCAAAATCCTTTCCTGTGGTTTGCTGTTTCTGGCTAATCCAAGTCTCAGTTATGCATCTGAGGGGGTAACCTCTAGCTATTCTCGAGAAGCAGCCACAGAAGAAGTTCCGCAAATGCGATCGCCTGTTAGTACTGAAGCCAAAGATTTGCAAGGACAAGCACCGCTAATCGCTTTTCCAGATATTCCAGCAGAGAAATTGCAAAAACAGGGAGACGCAAATTTTTTGTGGCTCATGAGTGACAATTCAACTCAGAATGTGCAGGCAGAGGTACAGCTTTCTCCATTACAAGCACCGCCCACTCAATTGCATAACTTGGAAACAGCCAATCAATTACCAAAGGGTGCAGTGCAGTTGGAAGCTGGTTTTTTGCAAGTTCTGCCTACAGATGGTTCTGTTTCCGGTACAGGTTTGCAAACCTATCAGTTGAATCTCGACTGGGGAATCACAGATAATTTTCAGATAGGTTTTACCGGCGATATTTTTGATGATTATTTAAAATGCCCAGTCAGAAGCGAATGTCCTTTTTTCGCAACTATTAGTTATGGCACTAAGCTAAAGTATAAAATTCTCAACCAGAATTCTTGGGCTGTTGGGATTGCAGGCGCGTTTCAGTTATTACATATATCTTCAGATACCGGAATTTTTAAGAATAGCCCCAACCAACCATTTTTTAATGTCAAGCCAGTTGGTGCTTTGCAGTTGCCAATTACCTACAAAGCATCTCCAAATCTACAACTACATTTCACCCCAGGAGTCGTTTTCTTTCCAGATAAAGTTGCTGGGGGAGATTTTTTTGGCACTTTTTTCAATATTGGCACAGGGTTTACCTGGCAAACTTCTAGAAGAGTTAACTTGTTTGCAAATATACAAACTCCTTTGGGGCCAGGAGGCAATACTTTCATTGCCAAAGACCGCTCTATCACGCGTAAATTACTTTGGACTGTGGGTATAGACTATACCCTTAACCCCAAAATCGGGGCAGAGGTTTATGCTACCAATAGTTATGGTGCTACACCTACCACAGGCTTGTTAGGCTTTATTCCTGATGGCGATGATTTATTATTGGGCGTTCGCTTCAAGCACGTTATTGATTTGGGGCAAGGGTATGCAGCTAATTTTAGTAATATTCCCCGCACCACACTTGCCTACCGCGATCGCACATTACTATTTGATGGATTGACACTTTCAACGGCGAGTACTTTATCAACTGGCAATTACCAATTTCGGGGAGGGTTAGGTACACATGGTAGTTCTAGTTTTGCCCTAGCCTATGGCTTAACGGAAGATTCACAGTTAGAGCTGAGTGTCGATCAATTTGCTTCAAGCGATCGCTTTTCCGAAGATGATATCTCTGGGCCGGGAATCAAAATTGGCGGTGCTATAAAACTCAAGTTTTTCGACCAAGCACGAGGGGATGGTGTCACCCTCAGTACTAAGCTAGCAGGAATTAGTGAAACAGCGTTACAAGAAGGTGGTATCAACGGCACTTTGTACGCAGAGTTGCCGATCACCTATCAGTTCAATTCTCAAACGGCTATCTCTATTAATCCCAAGGGAGCATTTTTTGGATCGACTAGGCGTATAGGGATAGGGATAGGAATTAATCAGGCGATCGCAGATTGGCTGCAATTCATTGGCGAATTTACCCCGATTTTAGATGGCGAAAGAAGTACTTGGGCTACAGGCTTGCGCCTCTTACCCAGTTCTCGCTTCGGATTAGATATTTTTGCCACTAACGCCATTGGACAAAGTGGCTTAGGCACTTTAAACGCAGAACCCGACGGTACAAATTTTGGTTTTAGCCTCATTTGGGGAATTTGAAATTTGGGCATTGGTCATGGGGCATTGGGCATGGGGCATTGGGTAATTGCTTTTCTCCCCTGCTCTCCTTTGGATTCGCCAGTCGCTCATGGGGGAAACCCCCTTGGCGCTAGCCTCTCCCCTTGGGAGAAGACCGCGCTGGCTCACCTGCTCCCTGCCCCCTTGCCTCCCTCAATCCTCACCCCCGATGATTCATCCCCGGTAACTCCTGCCCATCACCAATAATGGACTTTATACCCTCTAAAGTAGCGGGAATACTGCGTGGGTCGATAAACATAACCTTGCTGCTATCGCTTTTACCAATTGTCGCGCCCATATCTAGATAACCCAAAGCAAATAAAACTTCCAAAGATTTTTGAACATCGGGGTTGTTTTTAATTTTTTGGGCAATAATTTCTGCGGATTCAGCGATCGCTTGGGCTTTGAGGACTTGCTGCTGACGTTCCGCTTGCGCCCTAAGAACGATCGCTTTTTGTTCAGCTTCTGCTTGTAAAATTACAGCTTTTTGCCGGGCTTCTGCGTCTAGAATTTGGGCATCGGCTTTACCTCTAGCGCTATTAACAGCAGATTCGCGATCGCCTTCTGATGTTAAAATCGATGCACGTTTGCGCCGTTCTGCCGACATTTGTAATTCCATCGATTCCTGCACCGCCTTCGAGGGGATAATATCTCGCAGTTCTACCCGCGTTACTTTCACACCCCAGGGATCAGTCGCAATATCCAAATCCCGCAAGAGAAGTTCATTAATTTGAGAACGGGCGGTAAAGGTTTCATCTAACTCCAGTTGTCCCATTTCCGAACGAATTTGAGTTAACACCAAATTCACCATCGCTGACTGGAGATTTTCTACTTTGTAATAAGCCCTTTCCATATCCATGATGCGCCAATAAACTACGGCATCAACTGTGATGGAAACGTTGTCACGGGTAATACATTGTTGTGGCGGAATATCTAAGACTTTTTCGCGGATAGTTTGCTTGTAGACAATTTTATCGAGGAAAGGAGTCACAAAGTTTAGCCCTGGGCCTAGTTTTTTGTTGTAGCTACCCAATTTTTCCACTAAGGCTTCATCACCTTGATTAATAACTTTGACGGAACCTGCTAAAGCAGAACCTCCAAGTGCCAAAAATATTAGTAAAAAGAACTGTTCCATAATAATTCTCCTAATTTTTCTGTAGGGATTGGGGACTGGGGACTGGGGACTGGGGATTGGGGAACTCGGGGCCCCCTCTGGGGATAAGGGGTAATGGGGACTGGGGACTGGGGACTGGGGACTGGGGACTGGAGACAAGGGAAGAAATTCTAATTACCAATTACCAATTACCAATTACCAATTACCAATTACCAATTACCAATTACCAATTACCAATTACCAATGCCCAATGCCCCATGCCCAATGCCCAACTACGAATGCAACAAATGTTCCGGCATCACAATCAATGTGGTGCCTTCTCTGCGGACAATATAAACTCTTTGATGAGGCGCAACGCTGAGTTTGTCATCGTCACATCTTGCTTGCCAAGAATTTCCTTCATATAGTACCCGGCCTATTTTTCCTGCCGGAATTTCTGTTAGAGTTTCAGCTGTAATTGCATCTTGGATGTTTGATTTACGTCGTCGCGGTTGTAAAAACTTGCGGGAACCCACAACTAGCAATGTGGAAATCAACAGCCAAGCTACAACTTGCAGCCATACAGTCGGCAGAATGAATTGAGACAGTAGCGCCACGACAAAAGCGCTAATTCCCATCATGAAAGCGACAAAAGCAGACGGCAAGAACAGTTCCATTAAACATAAAACCGCTCCTGCCAAGAGCCAGATTACGGTATAACTTGGCATAGCGCCATCCTAAGAAGTTAAATTTGCGTAAATGTATTTCTCCTATTTAGATCCACCTAGAGGCTGGCTGTTTACAGAACACAAAATATGGTATTTTAACCATCAATTTTGATTAATTTCCGTAACAACATGTAGCCAGAGGTACAAGAATCCAGTCTATTCTAGCCCTCAAGTATTTGACAGCAATATGTAATCGAAATTCATGAGTTAATTTTTTCCTAAATTTATACCATTATGATTTCTACTCAACGGGTCATTTATTGCATCAATCCAGACTGTACTAACCCTATTAATTCTTTAGAGAGTCGTGTTTGCGCTAATTGTCAGACTCCCTTAGTTCATCGCTATCTTTGGGCGACTGGCTCAAAAGCAGTAACAATACCACCGGGAACAACGGTGGCAAATAGGTATGAGGTTATTACGCATCAAGTTTGGTTAGATACGCAACCGGGGCTACTACCAGATATCCCAGAAGAATTGCCAAATGAAGTGCTGGCTTATTTGCGGTTATATTATGAGCGATTGCATATCCCCCAAGCCTATGGATATATTCCAGAATTTGAGGGCGGTGGAGATCATATCCTGTTACTGGAAAATGTACCGATCGCAGAAAATGCCACTGTCTATCCTGCGATCGCAGATGCATGGGAACAAGCAACAGCAGTCAGACAAGTTTACTGGCTATGGCAAATTCTCCAACTTTGGAAACCATTATCAGAATTAGAAGTTGCCAACAGTTTACTGATGTTAAACAACCTGCGAGTACAAGGTTGGTGCGTCCGCCTGTTAGAACTTCACCAAACACAAGAAAATTTAGTGAGTTTGCAAGATTTAGGTCGATTTTGGCAATCTTTGGTAGCATCTGCAAAACCAGCCGTAGCCGGAAAGTTGCAGAACATCGTCAAGCAGATGTGTATACAGGAAGCTGATTTGGCAGAAATTACTAATCAACTCAATACCTTATTACTATCAGCCGCAGCAGACTTACCATTGAACGTGGAAGTTTTAGGTGCAACCGATGCTGGGATGCAAATGATCACAAATGAAGATGCTTGCTACCCTGCTAATGTTAACGATTTAGAAGAATTCCTCGTACCACAATTATCAATTGTTTGCGATGGTATTGGCGGTCATCAAGGTGGTGAGGTAGCTAGTCAACTAGCAGTACAATCCCTAAAATTGCAAATCCGTGCCCTATTAGCAGATGCTTCACAAGAAGGCCAAATTGTCAAACCTGATTTATTTGCAGAACAACTAGAAGCTTGCTTACGGATAGTAAATAACGTTATTTGTGCCCGTAACGATGAGCAAAACCGCCAAGGTAGGGAACGCATGGCTACCACCCTCGTAATGGCATTGCAAGTGCCACAGCGAGTACAGACTACCTCTGGTAAGGAATCTAAAAATGCCCATGAACTTTACCTAGCTAGTGTTGGCGATAGCCGTGCATATTGGATTACCCGTAATTATTGCCAACTCTTGACCGTAGACGATGATGTCGCAGCGAGGGAAGTCCGCTTTGCTCGTAATTTCTATCGTCAAGCATTAATGAGACCAGATGCAACGGCTCTTACCCAGGCTTTAGGAGCCAGAGATGCCGAATCTCTTCGGGTTGAAATCAGGCGCTTCATTTTGGAAGAAGATGGCATCTTGTTGTTATGTTCCGATGGTTTAAGTGACAATAACTGGGTAGAACAATCCTGGCAACAATATGCAGTTCCAGTGTTAACTGGAAAACTAGCTCTTGAAGATGCTCTCCAACGCTGGATTAACTTAGCTAACCAGAAAAATGGTCATGACAATGCATCTGTAGTGATGACCTTATACGGCATTTCCCGAGAATACTTAATTTCTTTAACTTACAAACAACCACAAGTAGAAATCATCGAAGCAGAGCCATCCGAAGCAGCGATTCCAGAAAGTTCACCAGTCCTAGTAGATTTGGATATCACCGCCGAAGAAGCTACCTCAACCCCAGCAGAAAAACCCAGCCGAGGCAAACCTGCGCTATTAGTTGGCGGATTATTATTGTTGCTTCTGGGTGGAACAACCATCGGCTTATTCCTCTTATCCCAATTCCAGCCACAAACATTCCAACAAATCTGTCGCCAACTTCCTCCAAGCGTACAGCAGGTATGTCCTAAATAGGGGTTTGATCATTGGTCATTTGTCATTTGTCCTCTCTTACAAAGTTCTGATCGGAGGAAACCTCCGCCCAGACTTTGCGCTTTGTCATTGGTCATTGGTGTTTGTTATTTCTCCCTCATCTTCCTCATCTCCCTCATCTCCCCAGTCCCCAATCCCCAGTCCCTCAATCCCCAGTCACCAGTCCCCAGTCCCCAATACCCAATGCCCCAATCCAATTCACAATGCCAACTTGTTGTAGAATGAGACTTGGCGTTAAAGCGCAAAATAACAGCTAAAACGGGTTTTGCTTACCCGTGATGCAGATCATCCTCAAAAAAACGCTTCTGAGACACCCCTAGAAGTGAACAAGTTCACTGAGCAGGCAATCATGGTGTAGACTTTTGTCATCATCAAATAGTCTCTTGGGTAAATCTCGTTTTTGGCAGACTCTTTGGCAGGGTTTGTAACAAGTGATTAGGATGAAAAGCTAACTCAAAATCAAAGGATCAGACCTGTTGCTAAAGCATTAGGTGAGTCTAATGTTGCTCATTGATCGACAACAAAGCCTGCATGGGCAGGCTTTGTTCGTATAGCAGTTACGGAGGCATTCAACAGCCAGTCTGTACAGATGTGATCAAAAGTGTGACTGTTGCCAGCAGTCTATTTTTCAAAAAAGCTAATTCAGTAAGGGATGGCTGTGGAGATACTTGTGGAACAGGAAAAGCTAGGTGTAAATGTTGCTATGAAAGTTGGCGATCGCGTTCGTGTTAAAGAATCGGTAGTAGTTTACCACCATCCTGAACATCGCGCTCAGGGTTTTGACCTTAAAGGCTCAGACGGTGAAATTGTATCTATTGTCACCCAATGGCAAGGTAGACCTGTAAGTGCTAATCTGCCAATCTTAGTCCAGTTTAGTAAAAGATTTAAAGCTCACTTACGTGAGAGTGAATTAGAAATCATATAAATCCTTCAAGAGCGGCGAAACCATCGGAATATATTCAGTTCGCCGCGCATTTTTTCTAGTTCTTGACGGTGTTGCATTGCTGTCGTATGATACCACTCACAATGCCGCCGAAACTCTGAGCGCTCCCTCACTTCATGGTAAAACTGGTGAGTTGTTTGATAAGCAGCAAAGGTTTCATCAACTTCGCTGGGAGTCGCAGGAATAATATAAGGTAAATTTTTAGACATAATATCAGGGAGTGCTGATTCCTGAGAAATTTAATAAAAGTCAAGAGTCAAGGGTCAAAGGTCAAAAGTGAGAATCTTCACCTAGGAACTATATATAACCTTTGAATCCGATCTAAAAATCAAAGCTTTGTGACTATTGAAATTATAGCGATTGAAGATTGAACTGCTGGCACTCAGCACTGTCTAGAGCCAACCCCGCAAGCTATATATAAACAGCCCAACATATTCTTTTAGAGCGCTTGTAAATTCGTTTAAGTTACTACTATCAGGTAGTAAATTCAAAATAGCAGCTTTAGGGCTATTACCCAGTTCTTGCATTTCGCCTGCACTGACTAGAAAATCAGTAGGTGCTGGAATCGCATCAATTCCTTGACGCTGAAAAATTTTGAGCGATCGCGGCATATGCATTGCCGAAGTGACTAATAATACTTGCTTGATGTTACGCGATTGCAAAATTTTCTTGACATTTACAGCATTTTGGTAAGTATTTAGCGATTCTGGTTCTTGCACAAGGGCAGTAGCAGGTATCCCAAGAGCTGTGAGAATATTTGCCATATCTGCCGATTCAGAAGTACCGCTACCACGCCAGTCAATTCTACCGCCGCTAAGGATAATGATCGGGGCTTTTTGTTGACGATATAGTTGAGCCGCATAAATCACGCGATCGCCCTGTTCATTTAAATCAGCACCTGGACGAGGCCAAAAAGCCGATTTAGTAGCACCACCCAAAACCACAATAGCTTCCGCATTTGGTATTTGGGCAGTTGCAGTATTTTGCCATTCGAGCGATCGCACTAGTAAATGAGAGATCCAAGCATTGCTGCAAAATAGCAATAAAAATAGCGATAAAGTAATTGCGATCGCGGCCGTGCGGGGTCGTTTCCATAGTGTTATCAATGCTACTACCAAGCTAATACAAGCTAATCCCAATGGATAAAAAAATAGCGGTAGCAACTTGGAGAGATATAAGAACATATTGGGGATTGGGAATTGGTAATGGGAAAAAATGACCTTTGAACGTGCCAATTTTAGATTTTAAATTTGGGATTTTGGATTGTTTTACAAGTATCTGTGGGCAGAACAAATCTCAAATCGTCAATCTAAAATCCCAAGCTGTATCTCCTGATGGGAGAGCGTGAATCTAAAATCTAAAATCCGTCTTCTCCCAAAGGGAGAGGCTACGCCAAGGAAAGTTTGCTCAAGTCGGAGAACCCGCCCACGCAACGCCAGTTGCTTCTCCCCTTGGGAGACGCTACGCGAACAAGCCGGGGAACCCGTCCAACGCACTGGCTCAACTTTCCGCAAAATCCAAAATCCCAAATTGTTTAACCCTTGACCAATTACCAAATTCTACCGTTCCCAAAACTTTAAATTGATACCTCCAGGTGTACGGCGAAAACGTCGAGCTATTTTTCTAGTGCGCCGAACATTGCTTCTAGGACTGGGTTGCTCGTCCTCAATTTCTTCTGTAGGTTCAAGGGGTAACTGAGTTCTAGTTTCTTCTTTACTTCCCCACCAAGCAATCATCCAGCCGCCACCTAAAGCACCTAATGCCCCTAATAATATACTCATCGGTGCTGGATATCCTAACCAGCTAAAGCCAGCTAAGAACAATAACCAATATTTCAGCGCTGCATCAATCCCCTCGGAAGAGTCTACAGACTGGGGTTGAGCATTGTTCTTGCCGGCTGCGGTGATCCAACCTAAGGTGAAACCGCCAATGATTCCTAAAAAGATACTGAGGGATAGCGAAGACCCTGTCATTGTTAATATCAGGGTTAAAATTAAGCCAAATATCAGTTGCGATAGGAAGTTTGGCGACATATTCATGAAGTCTTTTTTCTGTGCCATGAGATAAACCAGGCTATTAGTGAATAATTTCTTTTAATTGTGCCTGTTGTGGCTGAGTTGTATCCAAAATCTTAAGGTAGGGTTTTTCGGTCTCAGTAAATTCTTCAAATTGCTTAATTTGAGATGCTAGTAAATCGGCGGTAGCATCTGCAATATCCCCAGTACGCTTCAGCAGACGTTCTTGCACAACTTCTAGAGGCGCTGTGCATTGAATAATTTGGAGAGGGATTTGGTGTTTTTCGGCTTGGGTAATTGCTTCGTGGCGTAACTGTTGTTGATCATATTTGGCATCCAAAATTACGGAAAAACCTTGATTAGCAAGTATAGTCCCTAATTCCAACAGCCGTGCATAAGTTTTCTGAGTCATTTCGGGGGTGTAAATTTCATCCCCGCCTCGTTCCATCAGGGGAATTCCCGCTAAGTGTTTTCGCACCGCATCTGAACGCAGGTGAATTGCGCCGATTTCACGAGCTAAAGACCGCGCTGTGGTACTCTTACCAGAACCAGACAAACCCGACATCAGGAAAAGTTGCCCTTGTTTGGGTTTAGTATATTCCCAAGCTAGTTGATAATATGTGGCTGCGGTTTTTGTCGCCTGTTCTTTTACCGCATCTGGTACAGCCGGATCGTCTAACAAAAATGAAGTGACTTTTGCTCTTACATAAGACTGACGAATTAAATATATGGGTAAAATCTGTAAGCCTTCCCAATCGCCAGTTTGTTCTACATAAGTATTTAAATAAGCATTACTCAGGTCTTTGCGCTGCTGTGCTTCTAAATCCATAACCGCATAAGCAATATCAAACATGACATCTACAAAGCGGAAGGGTTCATTAAATTCAATACAGTCAAACAGCAGGATTTGATCATGCCATAGAGCGATATTTCTCAGGTGTAAATCGCCATGACATTCGCGAATATAGTTATTTTTAATTCTGCTGGCAAATAATTCTCCGCGTTCTGCAAAAAAACGCTCAGTGTATGCTTTAGTTTCGTCAAACTGCACCTGAGTTTGAGGCCCACCGATATATTTCGCTGTTTGTTCGTAGTTTTCATCAAAAGCCTCCCGGACTTGGGGGACTTCACCGAAACTGCGAATATAATCATTTGTCTCAGTTTTGCCGTGGTATTGCGCTACTATCCGTCCCAATTCTTCTAGGTGTGTTTCATTTAACTTACCTTGCTCAAATAGGCTGCTAAACAACGCCTCTTGGGGAAACTGGCGCATCTTCAGCGTGTATTCTACAGCCTCACCTGTTCCTCCCAGATGGTATTGCTCGCCTTCTAAAGTTAGAGGTAACACTTCTAAATACAATTCACCTGCACCGCGCTGATTTAACCGCAATTCTTCTTGGCAAAAATGGTGTCGCTTTTCTAAGGTAGAGTAGTTTAAAAAGCCAAAATTCACAGGCTTTTTCAATTTATACACATAATCACCAGTTAGCAGCACATAGGAAACATGAGTTTGAATCAGTTGAATAGGTTCTGAAACTGCATGAGGATAAAATCCTGGCTGCAACATTTGCTGAATTAAGGCGGGAAGAGTTGCTTCTGTCATATTTGTTGGGGAATGGGGAATGGGGAGGGATTGGGGACTGGGGACTGGGGACTGGGGAATGGGTAATGGGTAATGGGGACTGGGTAATGGGGACTGGGTAATGGGGACTGGGTAATGGGGACAAGATGAATTTTTGACCGTTGACTTTTGACTTTTGACTTTTGACTTTTGACTTTTGACTTTTGACTTTTGACTTTTGACTTTTGACTTTTGACTCTTGACAAATGACAAATGACTAAAAACCAGCCCTTTTTATGTGTGGTTTTTCATACTTCATCCTTCTAGCGCCGCTGATAGCTTAACAAAAAACCAGGGTGTTACCCCTGGTATTATCAGCAATTATCACAAAATTTAGGTAGCAAAAAAGATGAAATATCTTCCGCAATTAGCTTTGAGGAGTGGCAAAAAAGCTGACGTGGTAGGTTGTACCTTTTGCGGGATGGGTTTGAACTTCCCGAACTATAGTTTTACCACTCCACTCAAGCTCGGGAATTGTGAGTTCAACTTCTGTTTTGTTGACAATAGCGTGCTTAAGCAAGCGCTCAACAGTTTTTGCTTCAACTACTAAAGAAATTGATTCGGCACCTTTGTGACCGTATAAATTAGCGGGAATTAATCCAGAACGACGCAAAGCTTTGGGCTTGCTACCTTCTGGTCTGGTTTTAGATTCGACTGTGAGGCTCATACAAGTTGTTAGTGGTAATTTGTCAAGGTCAAAGGTCAAAGGTCAAGGGTCAAAGGTCAAGGGTCAAAAAACTCTGGACTGTTGACTGTTGACTGTTGACTCAAAGCTATGCGCTGAGTAAAGAGACGGGTGTGCCGTCAGGCTGCAACAAAGCGCGCTTGGGCCCGTGGATGGGGTCTTCTACAATTATGGTTTGATCGCGGCTAGCTCCTAAGGAAACGATCGCGATCGGGACTTCCATCAATTCTGCTAAGAATTTTAGGTAGTCTAGGGCTTGCTTGGGCAAATCTTCCAGGGTACGGCAGTTACTTGTCGAAACTTTCCAACCTGGTAAGGTTTTGTAGATGGGACGACAGCGAGCAAATTGACGCGCACTGGTGGGGAAGTGTTCGCAGCGTTCGCCATCAATTTCGTAGGCGACACAAACGTTGATTTCCTCTAGTTCGTCGAGAACATCTAGTTTGGTGATTGCTATACAGTCCATACCGTTAATCCGCACGGCATACCGACCGATTACAGCATCAAACCAGCCGCAGCGACGCTTCCTACCAGTAGTTGTACCAAATTCAGCACCGCGATCGCACAACAATTCTCCCAATTCACCTTGTAGTTCGGTTGGGAAAGGCCCTTCACCAACGCGCGTTGTGTAAGCTTTCGACACCCCAATTACCCGGTCAATCATTGTCGGGCCTAAGCCTGTGCCAACGCAAGCCCCCCCAGCTACAGGGTTAGATGATGTGACGTAGGGATAAGTGCCATGATCTAGGTCTAGTAGCGTCCCTTGTGCGCCTTCAAACAAGATATTTCGCCGCTTGAGAATCGCATCATATATTTTCAGCGAACTATCTACGACGTAAGGCCGCAAGCGTTCTGCATAACCCAAATACTCTTGAATTACCTCTTCTGGGTCAAGGGGAGGTAGGTTGTAAAGCTTTTCTAAAATTGCATTTTTATAATTAATCGTCCACTCTAACTGATCGCGCAATCCTTCAGGGTCCATCAAGTCTAAAACTCGGATACCTGTGCGCTCAGATTTATCAGCATAGGTGGGGCCAATACCCCTGCCTGTAGTGCCGATTTTGTGGCTTCCCCGACGTTCTTCTGATGCCTGATCGATTAATCGATGGTAAGGCATAGTTACGTGGGCAGTCTCGGAAATTAGCAGATTATTAGTAGAAACATTTAAACTTTCTAATTGATCTAGTTCTGCTATTAAAACTTTGGGATCGATAACTGTACCACAGCCGATAATGCATTCGGTATCTGGATACAAAATACCAGAGGGAATCAAATGTAACTTAAAGGTTTGATCTTTAACTACAATTGTGTGTCCAGCATTGACACCCCCTTGGTAACGGACAACTACATCTGCGGAGCGGCTGAGTAAGTCAGTTATTTTACCTTTTCCTTCATCGCCCCACTGGGCACCTATGACAATAACGTTAGCCAAGCTTTTATTTTATAGAGCTAAAGTTTCCACAAACAATTATTATTTACATATTATGTAACTTATGTCAAGAAAATTGCAAAATTCTCAATAAAACAAATTCATTACCTAGCAAACCGTAACCTAATTCATCTAAAAAATAGGTAATGAGTACATACTTACTCATGAAGTTATTTAATGCTTAGGCGTGAAAAGTTGTGAGCATCTCAAACAATAAATTATGGAATTAATGTTTGATTTTGGAAACTAATCAATATATTTCAATATTTCTAGCAACTATTAATCATGCCTCAAACCTGATATCTACGGATTGTTTAATAATTTTAGGCTATATAACCCGCGAATATTCACCAATTATCAATAGTTATGCTGTAGAAAAGCATTCAAGTAGTCAGTAGTTATGCTATTAACAGCCTCTATGTATCTAGCTGAAACAACTTGCGGATCAAAAATAAATTTTGTATTATAGTTTTTAATACTAATATCCACGAATAATTATATTAATTATCAATCATTTCTACAAAAAACTTGCCACCAATTTTCAATCCTAGAAAAATCCAAAAATTAGATTTCATTTAACTGAAAACCGCTAATAAAGTTACTTTTATAGCGGTTTTTCTGTCTCAGCAATCACCTAAAATTGCTGATAAGGCATAATTCATACCACTGTGCGCTATGGGATACATTTCAGTGTAAATACTATAAATTGTGCTGTATTCAAAGTGGTATCAAGATTCTTGACTTATCTTAGGTATTTAATTTTTAATTTACCGCATTGGGAATATCACCAGCATTGAAGGCGATCGCATGATGAAATGGTCTGTCATCCAAAAGCTGAGAGCATTATTTATTCTAGTCTTAGCGGTTTTGTTTACGAATGCTGTAGTTTCCCATAGCACAACGATGCAACTGGTACATAATCGGCAATTAGTAACATCAGCCCAAGAAATTATTACTCAAGTTCAAACGCTACTGACAACGCTAAACAATGCTGAAACAGCACAGCGTAACTACTTAATAACTATAAACACAAATAACTTAGCAACCTATTTGCAAGCAAGTCAACAAATTGATAGTAATATCCAAATTCTCAAACAGCTCACTCAATCACAGCAAAATCATCAGTGGGTTGCTGTACTAGAACAAAGAATAACTGACAGACTCAACATCTTGCAAGCAGAAGTTGTTGTTTTGCAAAAGCAAGGATTTGATGCTGTAAGACAATTACTGTTGTCTCATCAACAGCAAATGCTGAGTAATGATATCCCAAAATTTATTCAGGAATCTTTAGCAGGCGAGCAAAAAATATTACAACAGCATAATCAGCAGTTACAAGCGACTTCTCGTAAGTCAATGGCAACATTTTTATTAGCTGCTGTCATCGATTTTTTGTTAGTTGCTTTGTTATATGACTTGTTATGGCGTTACATCAAGCGACTTCAGCAGACAGAATTAAATTTACGTCAAAGTGAGAATAGGTTGCGCGCAATTATTGATGCGGAACCGGAATGTCTGAAGTTAATTGCTAGGGATGGTACTTTATTAGAAATTAATGCCTCTGGTTTGGCAATGTTGGAGCTAGAAAATGCAGAAACTTTGATTGGGCAACCAGTGACTGCGACTATTTTACCAGAATACCGAGAAGCCTTTGTATCTCTACATGAACGCGTTTGTCAAGGCTATAAAGGGACTTTAGAATATGAGATTGTCGGCAGTAAAGGTACTCGTCGTTGGTTGGAAACTCATGCTGTACCACTACATAACGAAGCTGATGGTACATTTTTGCATTTAGCGGTAACGAGAGATATTACCAAGCGCCAACAAGCAGAACAGAAAATTCGCGAACAAGCTGCACTTTTAGATGTGGCAACTGATGCAATTGTAGTTAGAAATATCCACAATCAAATATTATTTTGGAACCAAGGTGCTCAAGGCGTTTATGGCTGGAAGGCTGAGGAAGCTTTGGGTAAGAATGTAGTTGATTTGTTATACAAAGATAGTTCACCACAACTGCAAGATGCGTTTTTAACAGTCTTGCGTATAGGTGAATGGCGCGGCGAATTGCAGCAAATAACCAAGGATAGGAAAGAAATTATCGTCGAAAGCCGCTGGACACTCATGCGGGATAGCCAGAATCAACCAAAATCAATTTTGAGTGTCAGTACAGAAATTACTCAAAAGAAACAACTAGAAGCACAGCTTTTGCGATCGCAACGGTTAGAAAGTATTGGTACCCTAGCTGGTGGGATTGCCCATGACCTTAACAATGTTCTAGCTCCCGTGTTAATGTCAGTTGAGCTATTGCGGATGAAATTACCAGACCAACAAAGTCAACGCATTCTGCAAACCCTAGAAAGTAATGTTAAACGTGGAGCTAATTTGCTCAAGCAAGTGTTGTCTTTTGCCCGAGGTATTGAAGGTAAAAAGACAATTGTGCAAGTTAGACTTTTGATACAGGAAATTGAGCAAATTGTCCAACAAACATTTCCTAAATCGATTACTTGTCAAGTAGATTTACCAGCAAATCTTTGGTATGTGTCTGGTAATACGACCGAACTACATCAAGTACTAATGAATTTGGTAGTAAATGCCCGTGATGCTATGGTTGAGGGTGGTATCTTGAAAATTAGTGCAGAAAATGTGGTGATTGATGAGAAATCAACCCAAATTAATATTGACGCTCAAGTAGGCCCTTATATTGCTATTTCTGTTAGCGATACGGGTACAGGAATACCACCAGAAATTCAAGAGCGAATTTTTGAACCTTTTTTCACTACAAAAGAGGTGGGTAAAGGTACAGGAGTAGGACTTTCTACAGCTATAGGTATTATTAAAAACCACGATGGTTTTGTAAATGTCAATAGTGAAGTTAACCAAGGCACAAAGTTTACAGTATATTTACCAGCATTGAGCGATCGCACTCAACCTCTGCACACTCCCGAAATTGCAGCACCAAAAGGAAATGGCGAATTAATTTTGCTAGTGGATGACGAAGCCGCAATTCTAGAAATTACCAAATCATCTTTAGAAAAACATAATTATCAGGTATTAACTGCTAGCAATGGCGTTGAAGCCGTAGCAATTTATGCCCAACATCAACAGCAAATCAGTGTAGTGTTGCTGGATATGATGATGCCATTAATGGATGGTGCGATCGCAATTCGCAAATTACAAACAATTAATCCTCATGTCAAAATTATTGCTTTGAGTGGACTATTATCCCCTCAGAACATCAAGGAAGTTACGGATATGGGTGTCAGTGCATTTTTATCTAAACCCTGTACTAGCAACGAGTTATTACAAACAATCGCTAGAATAAAAGTCCTGAGTTGTGAGTAGTGAGTGCCTAATGGGAGATGTAGACGTGTAGCGGCTACTGGAGACGCTATGCGAACGAGAACGCCTAACGGCGAACCCGCAGGGTGAGAGATGAGGGAGAAATAACAAACACCTATTACCAATTACCAATTACCCATTACCCATTACCCATTACCGATTATCAATTCCCCATCCCCAAAACTTTATACAATCTCCCTAAAGGTATAGATTTTTTTTCACGAAGTTCTTGTTAAGATTAGTAAAATTTCTCCGGAAAACACCAATATGGCTTTATACGCTGAATTGCATCGGCATCTGGGCGGTTCGGTTGTACCTCGTGTGTTATGGCGATATTTCGAGAGACATACGTCTGAGTTAATTTCCCGCTTTGCGAACTATCCAGAATTTGAAGAGTTTTATACCAAACCTCGTAATACCTTAGACGAGTATTTAGAATTACACACCCTGGTAGAAAGTGTACAGACTGTAGAAACGTTACCTTACTTTATCTACCGATTGTTACGGGGTGCTTATATATTTGAGAATTTGGCTTATTTGGAACTGCGTTACACCCCTTATTTACGGACACCTGAACATTTAAGTCAATCCGAAAGAATTGACAAGATGGCGGAAATTGTCGAGGTTGTGGGTAAAGCAAGTCAGTTGGAAGAGTATCCAATTGTAACTAGCCAAATTCTTTGTATGCACTCGCGTTTACCTTATGAGGTGAATAAGGCAATTGTTGATTTGGCGGCACAAAGTAAACAGTATGTTTGTGCGGTAGATATCGCCGGCGGTGATAGCCACTATGCTGAACGTTTAGAAGAATGGCTGAATCTGTATGATTATGCCTGTTCTTTAGGTATTAACACCACAGGACATCTTTACGAAACTACTGCAGGTTGTTACACCGAACTTTTGCCCTATCTGAAGCGGATTGGGCATGGTATTCAAATTCCTCTGTTGTATCCTGAGTTACTCCCAGAGTTGGCGCAAAGAGGACAGTGTTTGGAAGTTTGCCCTACAACTTACATTAAAACTGGCACTTTACAAGATATCCGTCAACTAAAGTTAGTTTTTGACCGATGTTTTGACGCTGGGGTAGATATTGCAATTTGTACTGATAACGCTGGTTTACATAATGTACGTCTGCCATTTGAGTATGAAAATCTTTTGACATACGACATTATTAACTTTAAACAATTGCAAGCTTGTCAGGATGCAGCTTTCCGTCATGCTTTTGCTTGGCCTCATGGTGAACGTCCTGCATCGTTGTTAAATGAATTGCTGAAACCAGAACCCCCGAAAGTTTTGGCAATGAGAGATTAATTCTGCAGGCAATTTTAGATTTTGGATTTTGGATTTTGGATTAAAGATTCAAAATCCAAAATTTATTGACTGCCTTGATACGAGAGAAATTGCTTTACAATTAGTAAAAATTTTGGGGAACGGTAAACAAAATTGCTTATTGTATTCAGTGTTGGCTTTTCGCCTACACTGTAATTTATGACATCTACTATTCACGCTTTACCTACAGAAGTCGTATATCTAATTACAGCTGGAGAGGTGATCGACTCTTTAGCTTCTGTCGTGCGGGAATTGGTAGAAAATTCCTTGGATGCTGGCGCGACGAGAATTGTTGTATCTCTGTGGCCGCAGCAATGGCGAGTGCGCGTAGCCGATAACGGTTGCGGAATGAACTTAGATGATTTGCAAAAAGCTGCAGCAACCCACAGCACTAGTAAAATTTACACTTGTGCTGATTTATGGAAAATTAGCAGTTTAGGATTTCGGGGAGAAGCACTGCACAGTTTGACAAATTTGTCAAACTTAGAAATTTTGAGTCGTCCGGCTGGTGAGAATTGGGGATGGCGAGTTGTTTATAGTGATGGCGGGAAAGTTGAGCAAGTAGAAGTTGCGGCGATCGCACCTGGTACAGTAGTGAATGTCTCGAATTTATTCGCCAATTGTATAGCGCGCCGTCAGGGGTTACCAGTAGTTGCACAGCAAATGAAAGCCGTGCAAACTACAATTCAACAAATTGCTTTGTGTCATCCCCAAGTTACCTGGCAAGTGCAACAAAATGACCGTGATTGGTTTACGATTTATCCGGCTAGCACCAGCAAAAAATTACTACCGCAGTTTATACAGCAAGTTAAAGAAGCCGACTTCCAAGAAGTCAAACTAGCAATACCCCATCCAAGTAACTCAGAAAACTCAGCACTCAGCACTCAGAACTCAGAACTCACATTAGTGGTAGGATTACCTGATCGCTGTCATCGTCATCGTCCAGATTGGGTACGTGTAGCCATTAACGGACGGATGGTAAAGTCAGCAGAACTCGAGCAAACAATTTTGGCAGCATTCCATCGCACATTACCACGCGATCGCTATCCAGTTTGTTTCTTACATCTTGATATTTCTCCAGACCAAATTAACTGGAATCGTAACCCAGCGAAAACAGAAATTTATCTTAATGAAATCGGTTATTGGCAAGAACAAGTTACTCAAGGAATTGAGCAAGCATTACGCCTCAGTTCTGCCAATATTAAAGAAGCCGTTCATATTACCCGTGTGAGTAAATTACTCAAAGCTGCAGAAGCTAAAGGTGGCTATAATTTTAATCCGAAAAATCCCAAAGAAGACAATAATCAGCAATCAGCACTCAACAATCCTTACTCTTTAAAAGCTGTTGCTCAAGTTAGTAATACTTATATTGTCGTAGAACATTCTGAGGGAGTTTGGTTAGTAGAACAGCATATTGCCCATGAGCGAGTTTTGTATGAGCAATTATGCGATAACTGGCAAATGATACCCATTGAACCAGCAATTATTCTCTATCAACTAACGCCAAAACAAGTAGCACAATTACAACGCATTGGTTTAGATATAGAAACATTTGGCGAACAACTTTGGGCGGTTCGCAATATCCCCGCAATGTTACAACAACGAGAAGATTGTGCCGATGCAATTTTAGAACTGAGTTTAGGTGGAGATTTACAAGCCGCGCAAGTTGCTGTGGCTTGTCGCAGTGCTATACGCAATGGTACACCGATGAGTTTGCCAGAGATGCAAACACTTTTAGATCAATGGCAACGCACTCGCAATCCTCGCACCTGTCCCCACGGAAGACCTATCTATTTATCATTAGAAGAATCTGCTTTAGCGCGCTTTTTCCGGCGTAACTGGGTAATTGGTAAGAGTCACGGAATTTAAGTTTGATGATGAGAGTTATTTGATAAGTTAAGTTAGTTTATTGTCGTCGTTGATTTCGCGGAATTTTTTATAGTAAGTAAATTTAGCAGTAAAGCTTGAGCGTGTAAGCAATCGGAATTATGCACTTTATTGTTAGTGCAGATTAAATCCTGGGAACTCTAAAATAGGCAACCTTGATACCAATTTGAACAAGATATGACAAATAGCTAAGGACACAACAATATTGTGTCTTTAGAAATATTTATCTATCGCAAAGATTATTTGAATTGGTATGAGAAACCTGCTTATACATCAAGATTTACAAGGGCGAAATATGACTAAAAAAAATTACCGCGACAATAATCGGGATCTAGAAGTTTTATTAAAAGATATTGAAACTTGGTTCAGTGAGCAAGGTTATCAGACACAGACTAATAAATCTGACAGAACTTGGCTTTTGCAAGCCGCTAAAACGGAGGCATGGCGTAAGGTAGTTGGTGCTTCTAGAGCATTCAATGTCTTGATTCAAGGACAGCCAAATGATTTCTCTGTGGATCTTAGCACAGGAGAATGGGCATCAAACCTTGCTGCTGGAGGCGTTGCAGCAGTTTTAACAGGTGGCGCTACTTTACTCATCAGCGGTGTTGCAGCAGGTTGGTCAAAGAAGATTGAGAGCGATTTATGGAGCTTCATCGATCATAAAGTTATGTTTGGTGAAAAAGCTAAATCTTCTGTAGAGGTAGCTTTTAACGAATCTCAAAGTGCTTTAGAAGTGAAACTCAAGCATCTCAGAGATGCTTATGATCAAGGCTTCATTGATGAAATTGCATACAACACGAAAAGGTTAGAAATTGAAGGACTAATGCGAGCTTCTAATCAAAGTGCAGACACAGAAGAGAAGCTAATGAAGTTGAAGAATCTTCTTGATGCTGGAATTTTAACTCAGGGTGAGTTTGAGATGAAGAAAGCTGAATTAATCCGTGAGTCTTCTCACTCAGAAGTGGAAGTTCAAATTTCTAAACTCAATGCTGCTTTGGCTTCTGGAATTTTAACCCAAGAAGAATATGAGAGTAAGAAGTTAGCAATTAAACAGAAATCTGAACTGAGCAGTAAAATTAAGCAACTTGAAAATGCTAGAGATGCAGGAATTATTACCAATGAGGAGTTTGAAAATAAAAAGTTAGCGCTAATTACCTAACAATTTACTGGAAAGAGATGATTTATAAAGAGAAAGATGGTGCGTTACGGCTAATTCTCACACTCTCTTAAATTCTAAAATTATTGCACAGCCGTAACAAAACCTACCCTAGAATATCACTTACTTTAGCGAGATTTAGATCCCCGACTTTTTGAAAAAGTCGGGGATCTGGGCAGCAAATTTTGCTTAAGTAATCCCTCTTTTATCACTTTCGGGAGAGAATAATCTGGAATGCTTACAGCATAAGACTTTTACCAAAAAAACATGATTTTAGCCATTGTGTTAGAAAATAAACGCTCAAATGCCCATTCTATCTACAGTTCAAATTTTGGCTTTGATTTTTATTTTCCCAGAGTGACAAAACAGGGGTAATACCAATTTAAATAATGTTTGCGACAGATAAATTGTTTGTAAGGGCACGGCATCCGAAATCTTTTGGCATATCAAATATCTTACTGGTGCCGTGCCCCTAACCATCTGTCGCGTTCTTTTTTCAAAATGGTATAAGTACCATTCCATCCTACTAGTACAATACAGCGGAAATAAGCCACCCATTTAAAACAAGCGAAAAGCTTACAAAATCATCATTCTTTCTTTTTACTTTTGCCTTTTTACTTTTGCCTTGTTGTACTAGTTCAATACACAAATATTGACAGGTATAGATTGGGAAAATGGCAAAGGGGAAGGGTTTAAAACCTTTACCCTTTTCCCCTTACCCTTTCCCCCACCTGTCAAAATAACATTGGTAGACTACTACTTAATATTTACTTGATACTGGGTTTAATCTCCCAAATAAATACCTAAACCACGTGCGGTTTTCACTAGAGTATCTTCTGGATTGACGGCGCGATATTGAGCGATCGCTTCCGCAATTGGTATAGTAAAAACTTGGCGATTTTGCCAGGCAACCATGTGATCGTATTTACCTTCATCAATGAGATTGACCGCAGCTACGCCAAAAGCTGCTGCTACTAAACGATCTAGTGGAGATGCTGTTCCGCCTCGTTGAAGATGTCCTAAAACTGTAACGCGTGTTTCTGCACCAATGCGATCGCTAATTTGATCGGCTAAGTATTGACCAATACCACCATAGCGAGATTCTCCGGCACGATTGGTCAGTCTTACACATTCACCATCTTGAGTCCGAACTGCTTCGGAAACAATAATTAAACAGTAGTTTTTGCCTTGTTCTTGGCGGTGTTTAATTTTGTAGCAAATCTGATCCATGTCGTAGGGAATTTCGGGAATTAAAATTACATCGGCTCCCCCAGCAATTCCCGCAGCAATAGCAATGTGTCCAGCATCACGTCCCATCACTTCTAAAATTATCACTCGACTGTGAGACGCGGCGGTGAAATGTAAGCGATCCAGTGCTTCTGTGGCAATATTTACTGCTGTATCAAAACCTACTGCGTGTTCAGTAATGCCAATATCATTATCAATGGTTTTGGGAATCCCGACTAGATTAATGCCGCCTTGTTGCGCCAAACGCCGCAAAATAGCCAAACTACCATCACCACCAATACCAATCAAAGCATCTAAACCAAGTTGATGGTAACCTGCAATGATGTCTTGGGAGCGATCGCATAAACTACCATCAGGCATCGGAAATGCAAATGGATCGCCTTTATTTGTGGTTCCTAACATTGTGCCACCAGCAGTTAACAGTGGGTCAACTTGGTCAATTTCTAGTTTTGTATATTCGGGTGGACGCGCCATCAATCCTACAGTTGCTTGGCGAATTCCCAATACTTCCCAACCTTTTCCCGAAGCACAATGAACTACAGATCTGATCACTGCATTCAAACCAGAACAATCTCCGCCACTGGTAAGAATGCCAATCCGCTTAGATTTCCCCATATTTTTTTGTTTTTCCAACAAGAAATCAGTAAGCCGGCAAGAATATTTCAAGGTTAAGGAAATTAAAATTTACCAATTTTAGGTGCATTTGCTTATTGCATAATGCATCTACTTCTACTCTTACAAATCTTCTTATCAACTTACCCATATTTAGTAGATTAAACTATCTGGTAACACAAAAATCAGATTATTTTAAATTGCAATTAGTTAAGGAAAATTCAGCAAAATATGTAAAGCTTTGTATGAGATAATTTTTGATTTTTTACTTTTTTATATTTTCCTTGATTCTTCTTAAGATATTTACAGAAATACAGATCATCGTAGGGAGTAAAGATGTGTCACTATGTATATTTGATGATTATTTAAGATTACGGTATTAAATACTGAATTGTCCTAAATAGAGGTTATTTATCCCCTTTATCTTCTTCCTACTCTTCCCTTTGCATTTTTATCTACGAAAAGCTTCTTTGCAAGAGGTTCAGCTAACGCGATCGCAGTTCGATAAAAAAGAGTTATTCATTGAAAGCGGCGGGAAACTCCATCCCCTTGTGGGTGGACGAGGTTGTTCTCTCCGCCGCTTGGGGCATAGGGCATAGGGCATTGGTATTTTCTTTCCCATGCCCTATGCCCAATGCCCAAAAACTCCATCCCCTTGTGGGTGGAGTTTTTCATAAATTGCCTACATAAAAGAAAATCTTTATCTTATTTTTAATGTTATTTTGTTATAACTATACTTGTTACTATTAATACAGCAAGCACAGATTCTAAAGTAATATTAAATGTTGAGGCATCTACCTATGAAATATGTTCTCTTAATTTTCTTAGTTTTGATGGGTGCGATCGCAGGAACTAAAAATGCCTATGCTCAACAAGAAAATTTAATGCCAACAATGGCTGAACCGGAGAATTTTACTGTTGTAGAACCCGTGACAGATGTACCAAATCAAGCAGTGAATCTAATTACAGAAGCGGCAACAATTAATAATAAATGGCAGAATGTGATTATTCAGCCAAATAATAGTTTACTTCCAACTAATAATAGAATTACTCGAATTGAAGAGCAAGGATGTCAAAAAGTCAATCCTTTAGATTTCTTGAAAGATCCAGCAGCAGCATTTGCAAAATGTCAGCAGCCAAATAATAATCCCACACCTCGCCATAGCAGCGAACCCATAGAATATTTAAAAGTGCCTAAACTTGATTCTGGTTTGAGTGTAACTGTGACGCAATTTTAAGTAGAGTGTGGCAATTAAAAATAACTGACAAGGGCTGTAATTGGTAATTGGTAATTGGTAATTGGTAATTGGTAAGAGTTTCAAGGCTATTTATGCTGAGTGCTGAGTCGCAAAAGACGCGATGAATCGCGTCTGTACAAGAGTCATTATTCATTCTCCTCAGTCCCCAATCCCCAGTCCCCATTACCCCTTATCCCCAGAGGGGGCCCCGAGTTCCCCAATCCCCAATCCCTATCACCGCTTCACCAGCGCAACGATCGCAGTGATTAATTTTGACGGATCGGCGGGTTTAGCGATATGCAGTTGAAATCCAGCCGCAAATACCTGTTGTTGTGTGGTTTCTGCGGCGTAGGCGGTGAGGGCGATCGCGGGAATTTCTTTTCCTGGCTGGGCTGGCATACTGCGGATTTTACGGATTAAGGCGTAGCCATCAACTTCTGGCATACCTAAGTCGCTTAATAATAAATCGGGTTTTGCTTGGGCGATCGCAATTAGTGCTTCGTTGGCTGAGGCGGCGCTGGTGACGATTGCACCATGCTGTTCTAATAAAAAGGCGAGAAATTCTCTTGTATCCACATCATCGTCTACAACTAATACCTTGATTCCCTCTAATGGAGCATAAGGTACAGATAAGGAATAGGAATCTTGGGATAAATCGCTATCTCTGGCTGATAATCTTAGGGTTTTTGGCAAGGCGGGTAGAGAAACTGTAAATGTCGCGCCTTTGTCTTCTCCGAGGCTTTCTGCCCAAACTCTACCACCATGTAATTCTACAAGTTGACGAACAATTGCTAAACCTAATCCTAATCCCCCCGATCTGCGGGTGATTGTACTATCGGCTTGGCGGAAATATTCAAATACATGGGGTAGAAAATCGGGACTAATACCTTTACCTGTATCGCTGACTTGAATTTCTACTTGCGAATCTATTTGTTGTAATTTAACTTCTATTTTTCCGCCAGTTGGGGTGAATTTGATAGCGTTAGAAAGCAAATTCCACACTACTTGTTGCAAGCGGCTACTATCACCTTTTACCTGTGCTACTTTGCAATCTAAATTGAGATGAATTTGAATAGATTTGGCTTCTGCTGCTAATCTGACTGTCTCTAAAGCTGCTTCAATTGTGGCACCTAGATTCACTGTTTCTAAATTTAAGCCGAGTTTACCTCGTAGGATACGCGAGATATCTAACAAATCATCAATTAACTGCGCTTGTAATTCGGCGTTGCGTTCGATAGTTTCTACAGCGCGCAGGGTAGTTATTTCATTTAAATTACGTTTTTTGAGTAACTTCGCCCACCCCAAAATCGGGTTGAGTGGCGATCGCAATTCATGAGAGACAATAGCCAGAAATTCATCTTTGATGCGGTTGGCGGCTTCGGCGGCTTCTTGCGATCGCTGGCGCGCTTCTGCTTCTGCTAATGCTTGATCGCGCACGTTTCTATATTCTTGAACACGGAAAGTTAGTTCGGTAACATCTTGAATGGAAAATAATGCATAAAACTCATCACCATCAGCTTGTACAGCAGTTACTGTGGTGTGCTGAATGCGATATTTTTCTTGGGGTAACGGTACAGGAATAATATATTGATGTAATTGCGAAGAAAATATTGTCGGCGGGCCACCTTGAAAAATTTGCTCTAAGCGATGAATGTAGCGCGGTTGATTAAGATGGGAAAAATATTCCAGAATTGAATTACCTAAAATCCGACTGCGGGGAATTTGTGTCCATTCTTCTAAACTGCAATTCCAGAATAAAACACTGTAGTCTGACTGTAGAACAAAAGCTCCTAAAGTAATTTTATCTAGAAGGGCGAATTTTTCTTGAGCTTGTTCGATTCTATTCATATAATCATCAGACTAAATTAAAAAATTTATACTATCTTTTGTAATATTTTTGCGCTTCATGATACTCCCATCTCCTGATTAATTATTTGAATTAAAGTATCGAATGTATCTAATTCAAATATTAAAATGATATCTCCGATCAGTTCTAATTGTTCAATCGTAAATCTGGCTTGTGCTAGCAAAATTTTTGACTCGCTCACATTGGCAGATGCTAATAAATTTTCAATTTTATCTTCTAAATACACAGGTATTGTGTAACTCATGTGCTGTCTCAACACATTACCTATTGAACCCATTACCCCATTAATTACAATATTACCAATTTCGCTTAATGTGCCAATTTTAACTGCATCTAAGTCAGTTGAATCTGGGTTTTCACCAGTCAAAACTGCTACTAATGATGAGGCGCTATCAGTGGGGAAAATCAAGCCAGCTGTACCATAAAAGGGGCCTGTAAAGCCGAGTCTCACAGCTGCTAAACTATCATCATGAAATCGTACAGCTAATTCTTCATAGGCATCCGCAGCTGTTAATACCTTTACAAACGGAATTTCTAGACGAATGTGAGAGTTTACCATTTCATTGAGTAAACTTGCTGCCCTACCAACTCCAATATTAATTAATTCTTGGAGGGCATCTAATTGTTCTGCTGTCACATTCATCTTGGCTTTATTCCTTGGTATTGAGAACTTGCTGAACTGCTGCGCGCAATTCACTTTCTTTCGGCGGTTTGTTAATAAAGTTAACTGCGCCTAACTGATAACTTTGATTGCGGGAGCCATCTTGAATATCTGCTGAGATGATAATAGTAGGAATTTTTAATTGTTCATCTTGGAGAGCTTGCAAAAATTCAAACCCATTCATTTCCGGCATTAAAATATCAGCTAACACACAGTTTGGCTGATGCTTATGCACCATTTCTAACCCCTCGCGCCCATTACTAGCTTCGAGGATTTCATAACCATCTACTTGCAGAAACTTGCGAATCATTCTGCGAGAAAAGGCTGCATCATCGATAATTAAAACCAAAGCCATCAGCTTTACCCTTTTGACCTGCGACTTCCTGAAATTGCGAAATTAGTCTCTTATTGCATTATCCGTAAAAAATCAGCTGATTTCTCAAAATTTATCTTTAGTTAATACAGCAATTTTTACTCGATTATCAGCAAAAATATGATGTTGATAATTTTCTATAATTAAAACCTGATATCTTGCACAGTTAATTTATTACCATTTGTGCTTTTCGCACTCCCGATAAAATTCTTGTATGTGATATTTGTGATTACCAAGATTGGTATCACATTTGTGGCATGAAGATGCATTCACAAACACACTTTATTGATATAATTAAGCTAACTCCAAGGTTGCTGAAATGAGAAAACTTGAGAATTGGATCGCTGATACTTTTAACTTTGTCTAGGTTGATGCTTACCCTTTTTAAGATTTGGATTTGTAGAGCAAAGGTGACATTGCATTTCTTTGCTTTCGTTTTTAAGTTTAGCATTATATTTTCAGCATTTATGGCGATAAACATCTCTCATGAGAGAGATATATATTGATTTTGGCAGCTTATTAGTATTAAAATAAAGAATTGGCAATCTATTAACACAATGGAGTTAACAGAGATAGATGATGACATAGAAGCATTTCTCGTTGAAAGCTACGAGAATCTCGATCAAATTGAACGTGACATTATTGAGCTAGAGAAAGAGTCTGGAAATGGTGAATCGTTAGTCAGGATTTATCGCTCACTCCATACCCTTAAAGGTAATTGTGGCTTTTTACCGTTTCCCAAGTTAGAAGCGCTGGCTCATGCGGCGGAAAGTTTGTTGTCGAGTCTGCGCGATCGCACTTTAGCAATTACTCCTCAAATCGTCAGTACGTTACTGCAAACAATCGACAGTATCAGACAGATGTTGTCTATGATTGCAACGACAAGAAAAGAAGGCGATCGCGATTATGCAGAACTGATTGAGAAAATAAACGCATTACAACAGACTCAGCTAGCAGCAACCCCAGCACCGCAGACTGTGGAATCCCTGTATAGCGATTTAGAAGACTCAACCCTGACAACCTCAGAATCTCATATCCGCGTTAATGTCGGGTTGTTAGATCAGGTAATGAATTTGGTAGGCGAACTAGTGTTAGCGCGTAACCAAGTGATGAGACTATCTACCAAGCTAAAAGATAACAACTTGATTGCGGCTTGCCAACGCTTAAACGGAATTACAGGCGAGTTGCAAGAACAGGTAATGAAAACTCGTCTCCAACCAATTAATAGTATCTGGCAAAAATTCCCCCGGGTAGTTCGCGATTTAGCGATCGCTTCTGGTAAACAAGTTGCAGTGGAAATGGTGGGGATAGATACAGAATTAGATAAAAGTATTATTGAAGCCATCAAAGATCCTTTAACCCATTTAATCCGCAACTGTATCGATCATGGGATTGAGTTCCCCGCAGAACGTATAGCTAAGGGTAAACCTGCTGCTGGGAGATTATTTCTCAAAGCTGCTTACGAAAGCGGTAAAGTCAATCTAGAAATTGGTGATGATGGTAGGGGACTCAACCCCGAACGCCTCAAAGCGCGATCGCAACAACTGGGATTAGTCAGCGCCACCCAAGCAGCAGCGATGACTGACTCAGAAGCGATGAACTTAATTTTTTTACGTGGTTTCTCCACTGCTGAACAAATCACCAACCTCTCAGGAAGAGGGGTAGGAATGGATATCGTCAAAGACAATATCGAAAAAATTAACGGTAGCATTGAAATTGATAGCCAGTTAGGACAGGGAACCACATTTAAATTAAAAATTCCCCTGACATTGGCGATTATTTCCGCGTTAATTATTAGCAGTGGCGGCGATTTTTATGCCATTCCTCAAGGAAATCTCCAAGAATTAGTTCGCCTAGAAATGGAGCAAGGATTAAACAATATTGAAATATTTTATGATGTTCCTGTGTATCGCTTGCGGGGTGAACTTGTACCGTTAATTTACCTCAATCAAATATTACAAGTTAGTGCCACTAACAGCGAATTGCTGAGTATATTGATTATCCAAGCTGATAACTACCGCTTCGGCTTGGTAGTAGATAGCATTGAAGATATTCAAGAAATCGTCGTCAAACCCTTAGGCAAACAATTAAAGCATATCTCCTTATTTGCCGGAGCCACCATTTTAGGAGATGGAACAGTCGGATTAATTATTGATGTCGTCGGTTTAGCCAAGCAAGCTGGTGTCAGCGCCACATATCAGCAGTTGGCGAATGCTACAGATGTCAGTATTCCAGAAAGCGATCGCCAAAATATTTTACTGTTTACAGGCCCCCAAGACGCACGCATGGGTATTCCTTTAGCGATCGCATCTCGACTGGCGGAGATTCCTGCAACTGCGGTTGAGTCAGTGGCTAATCAGTTGGTTGTGCGATATGACAAGCAAATTTTGCCGCTAATTGATTTGCATACTATATTTAGCGAGCGCACCTTTGATGATTTAGCAACAGAAACCGAGACATTATCAATTATTATTGTCTCTCCCTATCCAGCAGTGAGTGTGGCGCTAGTGGTTGAGCAAATTCTTGATACTGTAGAAGAACCGCTGACAATTAAAGGTATACCCAGTAGAGAAGGTATTTTATTCTCTACTGTCATTCAAGGTAAAATTACAGAAATTCTGGATATAGAAGGGATAATTCGGAAGACAAATCCTTATTTATTGCAATTAAATTAACAATGTCAAGCGATACATTAACAATGTGAACCGATACATTAACAATGTCAAGCGATACATTAACAATGTGAACCGATACATTAACAATGTCAAGCGATACATTAACAATGTGAACCGATACATTAACAATGTTAGCCGATACATTAACAATGTCAGTCGATACATTAACGATGTCAGTCGATACATTAGCAATGTCAGCCGATACATTAACAATGCTGATGCAGCAACTTGTGTGTACACCGTAAGCGCGGGGGAAGGGGAAAAGAGAATGAAAAAACCTTTAACCCTTAACCTTTAGTAATGGGGAAGGGAAAAAAGGGGAAGGGGGAAGGGGAAAAGAGAATGAAAAAACCTTTAACCCTTAACCTTTAACCTTTTCCCCAAAACCAATTTTGGGTTCAAAACGCTATCCCTTGTAGTATTGCTTTCTTCTCCACCCTAACCATCATGACTGAACAACTATGTACCTTTTTCCTCAACGGCATTTTTTTTGGGATTGACGTACAGCACGTTCAAGAAGTGATTCGTCCCCAAGTAATGACACCTGTACCCTTGGCTCCTCCAGACATTTGTGGCTTAATTAATTTGCGGGGACAAATTCTCACAGTCATTGATTTACAGCAACGTTTAGAAATGGGTAAATCCGCCATCCGCACCACAACCCCATTAGATGAAGCCCAAGGATTTAATATAGTTGTCTCGACTCACGATGAAGTAGTTAGCCTCCTCGTCGATGATGTCGGTGATGTTTTAGAATTCACACAAAATACATTTCAACCCCCACCAGCAACTTTAAAAGGTAGAATGCATCAGATGCTAGCTGGAGCTTATCCATACGCAGGGGGTTTGCTGCTAGTTCTGGATACTAAAAAAATTTTAGCTGCCAATTGAGGAGCAATTTGCAATGGCTACAAGTCGGAGTGGGAAAACAGCCAAAACTCCCTCAGAAAATACTATAGATGCAGTTGAGAGCGATCGCACTCCCACAGATCCGCAACTGCAGCCTTTACTCAATGCATTGTTAGCCGCCAAAAATGGTGATTTTTCCGTACGCTTACCAGTAGAGAACAATGGATTAGCCGAAATCGCCACAGTTTTTAATGAATTGGTGAGTATCAACCAAGCTTTTAGCAAGGAAGTGAATCGCTTCGCATCCGAGATTGGCAAAAAAGGTAAACTCGGTTCCCAAGCTGAGGTTCCTGGTGTAACAGGTGCTTGGCAAGAAGTAATTGATAATTTAAACCAAATGTCAATTAACCTCAAACAGCAGATTACCAGTATTAATGATGTAACTCTCGCTGTTACTGGTGGCGATTTATCCAAACAAATCAAGGTACGTAATGCTGGTGACTTTAAACAGCTTACCGATAATACCAATCAAATGATTGGTAGCCTGAAATCTTCAATTCAACAAATGGCAGAAGTAGCCACAGCCGTTGCATCCTCCGCAGAAGAATTAACCGCCGTCAGTCAAGAAATGACTGCAAATGCCGAACAAACCTCAGAACAAGCCACTTCCGCCTCCGTCTCCGCCGAACAGGTAAATCAAAATACCAGCACAGTGGTGACGGCGGTAGAAGAGATGAATGCTAGTATTCGCGAAATTGCCAAGACAGTTTCCCAAGGTGCAAAAGTAGCAATAGAAGCTGTCAAAACAGCCGATCGCACTAACGAAACCATTGGTAAACTTGGTCAAAGCAGCGTGGAAATTGGCAAAGTCATCAAAGTTATTACCTCCATTGCTCAACAAACAAACTTGCTGGCCTTAAATGCTACGATTGAAGCAGCGAGAGCCGGAGATGCTGGGAGAGGATTTGCGGTAGTGGCAAACGAGGTGAAAGAACTAGCCAAACAAACAGCCAACGCCACCGAAGATATTAGCCAGCGCATTGAAGCAATTCAAACAGATACCAAAGGCGCAGTCAACGCCATTACCCAAATTACCGACATCATTAATCAGATTAACGACTTACAAAGTGCGATCGCCAGTGCCGTAGAAGAACAAACCGCAACCACCAACGAAATCGCCCGCAACATTTCCGAAGCAGCCACAGGAACCTCTGGAATTGCCAAAAACATCGGCATCGTCGCCCTCAACGCCCAAACCACCACCATAGGAGCCAGCAACACCTCACAAGCCGCCACAGAACTATCCCGAATGGCAATAGATTTGCAAAAAGTTGTTAGTCAGTTTCAATATTAATTGTCATTTGGTAATGGGTAATGGGTAATAGGTAATGGGAATTTCTCCCCTGCTTCCTCATCCTCCTCATCCCCCCAATCCCCAGTCCCCAATCCCCAATCCCCAACCTTATGCCCAAAATCCGGGTGCTCGTAGTTGATGATGCTGTTGTTGTACGGAGTCGCGTTAGTAAGATTCTGTCGCACGATGCTGAGTTAGAGGTGGTGGATGTGGCGGCTAATGGACGTATTGCACTCGCCAAGATTCCCTATGTGAATCCTGATGTGATTATTTTGGATGTGGAAATGCCAGATTTGAATGGTTTGGAAACTCTGGCGGCGATTCGCCAAAGTTATCCGCAGTTACCTGTAATCATGTTCAGCACTTCTACACGCATAGGAGCAACTGCAACTCTGGAAGCTCTGTCTTTGGGTGCTTCTGATTATGCTACCAAACCCAGTAACTTAGGAAGCATGGAGGCAACTACCCAACATATCCGCGAGGAATTAATTCCTAAAATTAAGCTCTTTGGTGCCGGAATTAGTGTAGTTCCCCCAGCAATCACAGTTAACCATGCAGATGTTCCTCCCCAGCGTCCGAAAATAGAGCAAGTAGATGTCATTGCAATTGGGGTGTCTACAGGAGGGCCAAATGCTTTGGCGCAAATACTTCCTGAACTTCCTGGGAATTTAGCAGTCCCCATCCTGATTGTGCAACATATGCCGCCGATGTTTACCAAACTGTTAGCTGAAAGATTAGCTTCTAAATGTCAAATCGCCGTAGATGAAGCGATTCCCGGCGCAGTCTTAGAACCTGGAAAAGCGTGGATTGCACCTGGAGATTTCCACATGGTAGTACAACGACATGGCAATATGGTGAGAATTGATACTCATAAAGACCCACCAGAAAATTCCTGTCGTCCTGCTGTAGATGTTTTATTACGCTCGGTTGCAGAAGTCTACAGAGGGCGATCGCTTGCCGTTATACTGACAGGCATGGGGCAAGATGGATTACAAGGTTGTCAGCGCATTCGCGAAGTCGGCGGTCAAATCTTAGCGCAGGACAAAGCTACTAGCGTAGTGTGGGGAATGCCAGGTTTCGTTGTCAATGCTGGGTTAGCCGATCAAATTGTACCCCTCGACCAAATGCCAGGTGAAATTATGCGCCGAGTTCGTTACAATCAAGTTCCGATTTTAGGTCTGTAATGAAACAGACGATGGGTGTAAGCGCTACTGATTTTGATTTTCTCCGAGACTTAGTTTATCGTCATTCGGCAGTTGTGTTATCTGCTGATAAAACTTATTTAGCAGAGCTATATTTACAGCCAATTACCACCTCTCTAGGATTTACAAAAATTGCTGATTTAGTCAATTACCTGCGTAACCAACCTTTTAATCATATTCACACCCAGGTAATAGAAGCTTTAGTGACTAATGAAACATCTTTTTTCCGTGATATTTACCCTTTTGAAGCGCTGCAAAAATTTGTTTTACCAGAGTTAATCAAAAAAAGAGCGATCGCGCGATCGCTAAATATTTGGTGTGCAGCCTGTTCTCACGGACAGGAACCTTATAGCATTGCCATGTTGATGCGCGAACATTTTCCCATGTTAGCCAATTGGTCTGTAAAGCTAATTGCTAGCGACTTTTCCAGCAAAGCCTTAACCAAAGCGTGCCAAGGACGTTATAACCAACTAGAAATTCAGCGAGGACTACCAAAAAATTTGTGCGATCGCTATTTTCACAAAGTCGATAATGAATGGCAAATTCTGGATAATCTCATCAAGATGGTGGAATTTCAGCAAATCAACCTTGTCAAAACCTGGCCATCCCTTCCCAAATCTGATGTAATATTTTTACGCAATGTTTTAATTTACTTTGATATCCCCACTAAAAAAGCTTTACTCAACAAAATTAAACAGCAATTAAGTGTAGATGGTTATTTATTTCTAGGTAACGCGGAAACCACCATTAACCTAGATGCGTCATTTGAGCGTGTGCAATTTAATAAAGGTATTTGTTATCGATTACAACAATAAAACCCTTACCAATGACAAATGACAAATGACAAATGACTAGTTATCTTTCTTTGCACCGACCTGACTTTAAAAAGCAGGGGAGCAGGGAGCAGGGAGCAAGGGGGATTAATAAATTTTTCATCTGTTCTGATGTACCCACTTCATGATGGCTACTTATAATCCAATACAGTTCAGTTTAATTAAGAAAATTAATTGACAACAAAATCAAAAACTATTTACTCAATAAAAAACCGAACAATCTTTTTGGAGGGGGTTTGGGGGAGAATCCCCCAATTCTGCTGGCTTCTTGAATACAGTGAAAAATCAATCACTAATAATCTTATCTTGTATTAACTTATAATCTAAATTAATAATAGCTATCCATAAAACAATATGCCTCCTCACCACATATCACTCCCACTATTACTAACTATTAGCCTAGCCACTATTTCGCTTTTAGCCATTCGACCTTTACAAGCGGAAACTATCACCGAACCGCAACCTTCTAATGCACCATTAGAACTAAGCTTATTAACAGAACCAAAAGGGCCTGTAATTACCGGGAATACCGTTAGCCAAGGAAATCTCACCATTCCTAAATTATGGTGGGCCAAAGAAAGCGCTGAAAACAAGCTTTTAGATAACTGGATAGCATATCCAGCTTCTCAAAAAGAAGCAGCACGAGTAGATTTAATTGTGAATCAACAAATTTGGAGTTTATTAGATTATCTAGAACGCTACGACTTTGTAAATCGTTTAGGTACTGCCGCAAGGAATGATAATTATAATCTGCGAGTCTTTAATTATCAGCAAGAACTTTTAGCAACTTATACTTGTAACTACAATAATAGTCAGCCTTTATGCAACATCAAACTATCTTCTCAAAATCAATTAGGCTGGCGACGTTCATTATAGAAACTAACAGATGTTTGCCAAACTAAAATTCCTCATTTCAGACAAAGAAAAGGGGAAAGGCTAAAAACCTTTTCCCCTTTCCCCTTTGTTGCATTACTAATACTGGGCTAATCGTGAAGAAAGAGCCGAAAACCCTACCAAACAACCAAATAAACCCACTACCCAACCTTGGCGGACAGTTAATAAATCAACAGTCGCCGCAGCTGGAAAATGTCCTATTGGTGCATCATCCACAAAATTTAGGTCAGAGTAAAATAGCCAAGCATCATTGTCACGCCAACCGATGCGATCGCCAAATTTGCACCATGTTTGATAATCAGCATCAGCCTCACCACCTACGCTTTCCCAAATCTGCTTTTGCACAGTAAAACCAAAACGACCTTTGCTATATTTGACCCAAAGTCTGTCAATTGTGCAAAGGTCGGTATAGGGGAATTTATTGATTGCTGGAATATCTAACCAACCGGCTTCCTCTCGCGCCGCTACTTTCAGCATTAGATTGAAAGTTTCCCGATCTGCAGCTTTCCAATCACCATCTGCTAATAATTCTGATAATCGCTGGTAATCTATTCCTCGTTCGGAAGCGAGGTCATCAATTGCTGGTTGTGAGATAGTTAGCGTTGATGTATGCGCTTGAGTGTGGGTACTGTGCATCTTGTCGTCAGACATCACTTGCACAGAAGAAGCGCAAACAACCGGATTAGCAGTAAAGTTCTCACCGCTACCTGCATATTGAGCAATTCTTGAGATGTCTTTAACTTTATGCTTTTCTACACTAGGAGTTACTGTATTTGTCCGTAACCATAACTCTTCTAATTGTACAAATTCCCTATGAGAGTTTACTTCTCTGGGCAGGCCATTTCTCTGATTTTTGGCAATATCATGTAAATTTGCGTATTTTTGAATCACAACTCGCTGTGACTTAGCAATTGGTTCTGCACTCATCACAGGTGTTTGCAGAGGATACTTGTAATGCGCTAACAGTTCTGGAACTCGGAAACTGAGATATTGGTGTAACCGTTTTACAGTGGCGCATTGTCCCTGACTTCCTAAACCTTCTAGGAGTGCATGGGTAAAAGCACCTTGTTGCAAGGCATCGATTTCAGCAGAAGATTGATGAGCAGTACATGATAAGATGCTGATGACCCCGGTTTGCCGTGCCAAATTTTGTGTTTGTTGCCCAATTCCTAAGCCATGTCCTTGATGCTGATGGTGATTAGCATCCAACATCAAAACAATATTATCTGAGCCGGAATTGCGGAGGCATTCAGTCAGATAACTCAGGGAAATTCCTGTATTTTCGATGTCTTCTGGATTCCCATCAGCAGCTAAGAGGTAATCTTGCTCACCATAGTTCATCCCATGACCGTTAAAGAAAAACCAGAAATTATCTTCTGGCTGTAGGAAGGGACGCTCAAATAACTGCTGTAAGCATCGTAATAAATTAGCGCGATCGGGACGAGTTAGTTCCCCGCCAATACTAAGTGAGTCATCCGAGAATAAGAAAACCCGCTCGAAACCTGCTTCATTGTGGAGCAAATTCTGTAGCAACTCTGCATCCCGCTTCGCATATTTGAGGGGTTGCAAGCAGTCGTAATGATTAATACCAATAACCAACGCCCAGTTTTTTACCATCTCACTTTATATTGTTGCCACTGCAAGTAGAGTTTGATTGCTCCTAACCTCGTACTTCAGGAAAAATCCTGAGAGTGCTTGAACCCCCACCAGTCATTCAAAATCCTAGATTGATAATCTAGGTTCCATAAATCTTAGGGCTGAGATTAGGAATACTTTGTATTTCGTGCTACATATATCAAGACAAACAGCTCTTTCTACGGCTCTTTGTCAGGTATTTCCGGACTAAGGGAGTAGCAAAAAATAAATTATTCGAGAAGCCACCAAACACAGATCAAGGTAGGAAACACGGATAGGCTCTCAAGGAGACATAAATCTTATCCATATTAACTACGATTTCTAAAACTGGTATAAAAAGTCTAAAAATAATTTTAAATAGCTACTTTTTGCCAAAAATAGCCATTTACACAGCAATATATCTATAATTTTTCTGACTGCGTAGAGTTATTGCTTCAGCACCTATGCCTAAATAATTTACCCCTGTGGGGACGCAAACTAAAGGCAGCTTTTCGTAGGGATGAAACATTTTTTACTTGGAAATCTCTATCGATCTGCTGTAATTAATTTAGTCTTAATGAATATAAAGATGATTTCATCATACTGATCGGTAAATACGTGGGACAATAGCCACAGCAAATCGGCTTTGAGATGAATTAGTCTAAATTATTTTTTATCAACCAGTCATCTACTACTGTTAGAAACTTAAAAAAAGATGTATGAGCCACAAGATACTAAAAAAGGTAAATTTTATAATCAAAATTTACCCAGAACTATCTTAGCAATTATATTTGCTGTCATTCTTGTAAGTTGTGGTTATTCTACTAGTGTATTATTACTTTGCCATCTAGATGTAAATTCAATTTTTAACAAAATTTACCCAACTTCCATTCCCAATATCGACAATCAGCTGCAATGTGAAAATAGCGAGAGAATATGGCGTTATCAAAAATGTTGGGATGAACAACATAATCCGTTATTTTAAAAGTCAGCCAATCGCTAGTATCTGTATGAGTTTTATCTTAGGCTTCAAGTTTCAGAATCAGATACTGAACAGTCAACTAAATTTTGACACCAATGTGCAGGAATTTCTAAATTGTCTGGCAAAATAGTTGTGCGATCGCCTAGTGCTAATTCTAGTTGCTGTGATTCCAGATTTTCACATTTGCTTAAGTCACAGCCAAATATCTTAGCTTTTTGAAATATTGCTTGATTCAGATTAGCTCCAGTGAGTGTGGCGTATTTGAGGTTAGCTTCATAGAAGTTTGCTTCTTCTAAATTCGCCTCATAAAGGTTGGCTTCTTCTAAATTCGCTGTACTTAATAGTACGCCTTCTAGGTTGGCACCAATTAATTTTGCACCTTGTAAGTTACTACCAATTAGGTTGGCTCCTAATAGGTTGCATCCTTCTAAATTTGCTCCTGCTAAATTTGTGTCGCAAAGAATAGCTTCTTCTAAATTAGAGTTATACAGAACCGCGTCTTGCAAATTAGCATCATATAGCATGGCTCCTTGCAAATCAGCTTCATAAAGAATTGCTTTGGCTAAATTGACTTTTCTCAGTACAGCTTCTTGGAGATTTGCTTCTGGAAGTATGGCCTTATGTAAATTGGCTTCATACAGCACCGCACCGCAGAGATTCGCTTCTGTTAAGTTAGCTCCAGATAAATTTGCTCCGATAAAGTTCACCCATTGCAAATTCGATCCAATTAAGATGACTCCAGAAAGATTCGCTTCCATTAAGTCAGCGTTACTAATATCGATATCGCGTAAATCGAGTTTTTTATTCGCTAAATCGTATTGTGCATTCCGCCTACCAATAACGGTAAGTGCTGTTTGAATATCTGTAGGCAGTTTTTCTGGTAAATTATTTTCACTATCTCGGCGCGCTGGAGCATTTTCGCGAATAAAAGCAGCGAGGATTTCCATAATTGTCCAATGATTTTTAGGGAAATCGCGAGCAATTCTTTCTAGCTCATATATTGCAGCAAATCTAGTTTCTATTTTTTCATTACCTAAATGTTTAATTGCTTGATAAAATCTTTCTGTATCCAACTCTTGAACATTTGATTGGGTGTAATTAATACCCATTTCTACCTTTTTCTCCCACGCCATTACTCTTGAAAGTAGTTGTCCTAATGTACTCTGATCAATTCCCAGAGATAACCTTGAGGTATTGTAAGCATTAATGGTAATAGCCATTGCCCAAGCAAATATAGCAATGATTGCCATCACCTTAGTTACTGCTGTGATTTTTTCCTCAGTTGGCAACCCATGAAGACTAAAAAAGAATAGAAGAATTAAAATTAATGAGAGAATAAATATAAGTGTGATAGATAGCACCAAACTAGTGAGTTCATTAGTCTTGATCAAAGACATCTCATTAGTCTTCATCTTTGACTCCTTGTGGAATTTAGTTTATCCATACTATTATTTGTTATTACCTTTTAATACAGTAAAAACACTGACTTAATTAGTCAATCAATTGGGGATCAAAGAAATCTCTATATATTTACTGACGATGTGATTCAGGTTGGGAACAGGTAATTGAGAACAGGGAAGCATAAGCCAAACCTTCCCGAATATTGAGTTTAAAACCCCTAAATTGATTGATTAAATGTATTAAAAACTGTTGTAATTTGGTGCAGTAAAAACTGCTGTTGTTAATCTTAAATAGCCAGATGCACCCAGATAAGCAATAGATGATATGTTAAATTAGCCAGATTGTCGCCAATGGGTTGGAGTTTCCACATAATCTGGGAGGCGGGTTGTGCGATCGCCTACTGCCAGTGTAATTTGTTGTAATTCTAAGTTTTTTGCACCTGTCAAAATTGCGCCTTCTAGTTTGACATCACAGAGATTGGTGTCTAAAAAGTTAGCTCCCATGAGGTTGGCGCTGTGGAGGTTGGCTTCATAGAGCATTGCTTTAGCAAGGTTAGCGCCTATCAAATTCGCTTGATACAAGTCAGCTTCCGCTAAACTAGCTTCTGACAGATTGGCAAAAAATATCTCTGTCTGCTGGAGTTTAGCTGCATTCAGGTTAGCACCACAAAGATTAGCTCCATTCAAATTTGCGCCATGCAGATTCGCTCCAATTAAACCTGTTAATTGCAGGTTAGCTTTTCCGAGTTTTGCTCCCTGCAAGTTAGCTAAAAATAACTTAGCTCCAGCCAGGTTAGCGACTTTTAAGGTTGCTTGTTGTAAATTAGCTTTATAAAGGTTAGCTCCTTGCAAATTAGCTGCGCGTAGACTTGCACCTGTCAGGTTAGCACCACGGAGATTAGCTCCAGCCAAGTTAGCGCGATTCAAGTTTACCCAAGAAAGGTTAGCTCCACGCAGGTTAGCTTTGAATAAATTAGCTTCATAAAGAATCGATTTTAAGAGTTTTGCACTACTCAAATTAGCATTAGCTAAATTAGCTCCCCGCAAATCTGCACTAGATAAATTAGCTCCTCGCAAATCTACCCGTTCTAAATTTGCTCCTAGTAAGTCTGCGCGTCTAATATCTGTGTTGCGTAAATCTAGTGTTTGATTAACTTTATCTTCTAAATAATTACGTCTACCAATGACTGTCAATGCTACTTGAATATCTGTGCGAATTTTTGGTGACTCATCATGATAGTTAGATACAGATTGCTGTGTACGATTATTTTCTCGCTTTTGCTGCTCATAATTTAAGACGGCTGTATCTTCTTCTCTTAATTGCTCTCCTTCACCAATGGGAGCATTCTCGCGAATAAAAGCCGTGAGGATTTCCATAATTGTCCAATGTTCTGTGGGAAATTCCTGCGCGACTCTTTCTAAAGCATAAATTGCACCTGTACGAGTTTCCGTTTTTTGATGTCCCAACTGTGCAATAGCTGTCATAAAGCGTTCTGCAATCAGCCTATCTTGACTGAGTTTGGCATTTTGAATGCCAAGTTCAACGCTTTTTTCGGCTGCGATCGCACTTTTTTGTAAAGCCTGGGCACGCTTTGCGCCATAATAAGCATTAACGATTAATCCTAATCCTAGGAAAATAATTGCAGTAGTAGCTAATGCTTGAATTGTGTATTCTATTTGTTGTTGAACAGACAATCCTCGAATTTGGGACAATGCAAAGATAATTAAACTCAATAAGAGAGCAAATATAACTGTTATAACTATCAACCAATTCAAGATTACGCCTGTCTTGTTAGCAGACATCGCAGAAATATTCCTCACTACTCTGGATTATTACTTATAGTCCGAGGATAATATAACATCTAATTACAGTATACTTGTAAAAGCGTAGTTTTTCATCGATACATAAAGATTGAGACGACTTCAGCCTACGCGAACACAAAATTTTTAAGTAAATAAGTTATATAGTGGGTGCACAACAATTTTGTGCTTGGTAATCATCCCTACGTCACTTAGTTAATATTTTATGTCTAAAAAATAGGTGAATTAATCTACAATTAAATAATTCAAAATCCAAAACCTAAAATCTATTAATACCATTTTGAAAAAACGCGACAGATGAGTAGGGGCAAGGCACCAGTAAGATAATTGAATATACCAAAATATTTTGGATGCCGTGCCCTCACAAAGCATTTACCTGTTGCAAAAATTATTTGATTTGGTAGAAGCTATTTCCACAAAACAAATTATCGTATTTAGCTTTGGTATGGATGCGTTAGCGATAGCGTAACACATCCTACATGAACTATATATCCCCCCTACACCCTGCACCCTGCCCCTCTGCCAAAAAAAGAGATACTATATTTTTAGTTGCAAGTTTATTACTCTTCACCCCATCCTTGCATTTCTACTAATTCCATACATAATCCATTAATTCTTTCCAAATCAGGTTTATGACGCAGTGTTGATTGGGTATAAGCAGTTTCCATTTTCGATACTAATTCCTCCGCCATTTTCATTACCTGCTCATAAGAATACTCACCCTGAAGAATCGCTTTTAAATCATCAACATCACCAGCTATTCTTCTATCTACAATTATTTCTCCTTGCTGTAAAATTTCTAAGCCACTGCGTAGCAATCTAATGCAGTGCATACCATGCTTCAAGTCGAAACCAGACTTTCTTTCCATTTCGGCTCTAGCGGGATTTCTATTTTCTTGCCATGATAAGTAGGCTTTCCATTCCCGTAAAGCAATTTGATAATTTTGGCTTTTTTGCAGCAAGCGAATAAAATCTTTACGGCTATTGGTGAGCTTTTGAGTATATTCTAGAGTTTCATCGGGTAAAGTATACTGTTTCAGCATTCCTTTAAAATCAATATCTGCTGTCAGCAGTTGGTATAACTGTTCAGCTTCTTCTAAAAATTCAATTCTTCCCCGAATTAATAAATAAAGATATTCCAAAAAAGCATTTAAATCATCTTTAACTAACGGTAATTCGTCTTCTATGCCAAAATCAGATGGTAGTGGTTTCTTTTGTGGCGGATTTAATAACCACTTGCGATGAGTTTCCATCTTTTTAATTTGAGCAAAAGCGTAACCAGAATATGTATGTTTTACTTTTTTAGATAAAAATAGTTGTTTGTGTTTAATTAAATGTTCGCCAACTGGAGTTAGTACAGGATAGTTACCTAACCACAGCAATTCTAAAACATTGGGATTAGCTCCAGCTAATAACTGCAGGATTTTACGTAATTCGTAAATCACAGTATCTTTATTATTGTCCAAAAAAGAAAATATTCCCGGTTCATCCCAACCATTTTCTTTTTGTTCTATGCGATCGAATCCCAGATAATACCTTTTAGGCGCGATAAATATACCCCGATAATCAAAGTCAGAATCAGGACGATTCAATCCATAGCCGTGGCTACCAGCCAAGCCAATTAGAATGCTTCTTTGTTCAACTACTATTCTTTTCATTAAATGCGATCGCAGCGACTCAACATCACTATCTTAAGCAGGACAAAAGGATAAAGCTGTTTCCCTTGTCCCTTAAAAACCTTGCATAGTTCAGTTTAATCGCATCTACTTACTGAAAGTAAGTTAAATTTGTAACAAATAATTTAGCGCGGCTTGTTCATCGAATCGCTTAACTGAGTACCAGTGTAATTAGGTAACCAACCTTCTGCGGTTGTAAAATAGCGTATTGCTTTAAAATTCAAAGTAGCATTTGGGCTACACCAATGCTCAACACCAGCCGGAATTACAAGATAATCTTGAGACTCAATTAAAAGCTGTATCTGTTTACCATCTGGTGTGACAAAACCAAAAATCATCTCTCCCGCCAAAACATAGATGGGTTCAGTCGCTGTATGGGTGTGATAACGGTTGTAAGTTGCAATTAGTGTCTCCAAATGAGGCGAACCTGGATGCACATTCAGCAAATCACACCAGAGATAGCCATTTTCCTGCTGGAGAAACTCAAAGACACTATTATGAAGTTCTAAAATGTAGCGCTTCTCCGATTCAGTAATAGTATCTTGCTCGATTAAATGGGGAAAAAGTAGCGATGTACCCGGATCGTAGTGTTTCAAGTGAATGCCCAGTGGAGCAAGTTCACGGACTATCTCATCTAAATCACTCTCGATTGTACCGTCATCAAGCAATAGAGTAGCCATAACAGAAACACTCATAACCGTTAAGAAAAGTATACTTAATTTTTTCTTAATTAGCCACTATGCCGATGGATAAACCGGAGTTGTTTGTCCGAGTTTCCTCACATCATCACTGAGAGATATGGGACTGGATAGATGAATAATTTAGTGTTGAAAATATCAGTACTATTTAAGTCTTTAAGTATAAATATTAACAAACATAAGTCTTGCCAGAGTTGCTTTACTCTTAGCTAAACGGTTTAGTATCAACCCAAATCAACTATTGAAATCCTCAAGCATTACCACAGAACTACACTTTTGTAATATTATTCCATCAATAGTAATTATTGAAATTATCAATAGTATTGACTGCTAATTATTTCAGAAAATAGGATTTACTATAATTTAATACTTGCGATTAAACTTCTGCTTTGGTAAGTCAATTCAGTGAAAATTTGAACTGAAAAAATTTAGATTTAGCAAACCGTATTTGTTAATTTAGATTTACTTATCAATGGCATTACAACATCGCGATTAAATTTTTCATACTTCATATATATTGGGAGCTTATCATGAAAAGATATCTACTAGCTTCTGCTGGTGGAGCAGGTCTGCTATGGGTATTATGCGGTTTATTACCCGTCAAAGCGCTGAGTATTGTAGAGCGCACAGATACAAATTTATCCCCGGAAGCGGATGGTAGTAGCTATCAAGAAATTGATGTTCATGATAGTAATGCAGCCAATAATGTTGCTAGTAAATTGATAATAGCTGATGCTACTAATCAAGACCAAACCAATGAAGATTTAGATAATAATTCTGCTGCTAATTCTTCACCATCAATCACCGCACAATCGCAAAATTCATCTCAACCATCAAAGGCGCTGGATCAAGTAACATCTGTATCCCAACTCTCTGATGTGCAACCAACTGATTGGGCATTTCAAGCACTACAATCTTTGGTTGAGCGTTATGGTTGTATTGCTGGTTATCCCAATAGCACCTATCGCGGTAATCGAGCCATGACTCGCTATGAATTTGCAGCTGGCTTAAATGCTTGTTTAGAACGAGTCAATGAACTAATCGCTACTGCAACTACTGATTTGGTCAAAAAAGAAGATTTAGCCACCTTGCAAAAGCTGCAAGAGCAATTTTCTGCAGAATTGGCAACATTGCGGGGTCGAGTTGATTCTCTAGAAGCGCGCACAGCAGAACTGGAAGCCAATCAGTTTTCTACTACCACCAAACTCAATGGTGAGGCGATTATCGCTGCTGTGGGAGCTAGCGGTGGCGCTCCTGGTACAAGTGACCCGAATATCATGTTAGTCAACAGGGTGCGGTTAAATCTGACTACTAGCTTTACAGGTAAAGATTTATTAATTACAGGTTTGCAAGCGCATAATTTTTTAGGTGGCGCTACTGGTGAAGGTAGTTTGCAAAACAGCTTGGGATTAGCTTCACCGATATTGAGTTCTAGTAGTGCGCGTACCAGTTTTGAACCGCAGTTTCCTGGGCTGAACGTTAAGGACTTGTCGAGTGTTAGTGCGAACAGTTTACAGCTTTATAAATTGCTGTATATTTTTCCCGTCAGCAATAAATTAACTTTATTTGCGGGAACTGCGGCGGAAACATCTGATGCTTTTCCCACTATTACGCCTTTTTATGGTGAGGGACAAGAGTCAATTTCTCGGTTTGCTAGCCTAAATCCAGTGTTACGTGTCTCTGGTGGAACTTCGGGTTCTGGTTTAGCATCGGCGGCGGGATTTATTTTTAATATTTCCCCAAATCTGGATTTCAGAGCTTTATACGGTAGCGTCAACGCCAACTTACCTGCAAAATCTGCTGCTGAAGCGCTCCCAGGAGTTTCTACTACGCCTTTAGGGTCTGGTTTGTTTAGTGGTAGTAATGTCATAGCTGCACAGTTAACTTTCAAGCCTAGCCGTAGTATAGACATTGGCTTGAACTACTCTCACAGCTACCACGAAATCAATATTTTAGGTACCGGATTAATTAGTGGTGACATTGGCGCTTTAGCTGGTGTGGCGGCGGGAACACCAGTCACACTCAACTCTGTAGGGGGTACGGTAACATGGCAATTTTCTCCCAAAATAGCCTTCTCTGGCTATGGTGCAGCACTATTTGTTGATGATTCATCTAATAATGTCAATGCTGCTACTACTTTTACCAGCTGGATGGTAGGAGTTCATTTTAGAGACTTATTCAATGCTGGAAATACTGCGGGTATTATTTTTGGTCAGCCGCTTTTTCGTGCTGATGCTAGTGGTGCTGCTGTACTTACCCCAGCAGGCGAAAATCGGGCTACGCCTTACCATTTAGAAGCGTATTATCGCTTTAAAGTTAGTGACAATATTAGCATTACCCCTGGTGCGTTTGTTTTATTTAATCCAGAGGGTAACAGTAGAAATGAAACGACAACTGTAGGTGTACTGCGTACTACTTTTACGTTTTAAAGACAAGCTGAGTGGCTAACAAGTAGAGGTTTTTAACAGGTTCTCTATAGGGGAATTTTAAATAAAAAACCTCCCATCAATTTTGATGGTAGAGGAGTAGGGGCAAGGTGAAAGTGCTTTTGATTTGGTGAAATTGGATAATTGATTTTTCGGATTTTCCTCAAGCCATCAAATTACATTTGCTGAAGCTTTGTGAAGTATTTGTTTATTGGTTAAGTTATGCTTGAATGCATAGTAATTAAGTTAAAAAATATTTCACAAATCGCAACTTAATTAAAGTACGAGCGCTCTTTCATTCTTGTGATTAATTTAGGTAATCTAGGAATCACCCTGCTCTTCTTTATGAGAGCCATTCCTGTCTTTTTTAATACTTTCTTCTAAAGCTTGAATTTGTTCGCGGCGGGCTTCCAATTCCAAGGAACGACGGGCTAAATCTTGATTTTGCAAGGTTAGGGCTTGTCGCCAATGTTCTGCGCGTTCGGTTTCCTGTTGTAAAAAATCTGGAGTCACACCAGTAGAAAGGTAAGCTTGTACCAAATATAGTACCCAGCTAGTGGCATCTTCTAATCTTTCAATATCGCCTGTAGATGAAAGTTCCACCAACACCAGCAATTTCTCGCTCATGGCGTTTCCCTTTCCTAAAAGAATCACCGCCTCTTCAGGGATAAGTGCCCATAGATTTTCGGCTTCTTGACGGGCCAATAAGCGCAACTGATACTGTTCTAAAAATTCGTTTTTGTTTACCTGGGCTAGATATCGCATGACTGTCGCTTGGCTCCAATTCAAAAATTCAAAATTAATTTTTGATTTTTGATTTTTGATTTTTGATTTTCTGGGGTTTTTTCAATAGTAATGGGTAAGTTGAAAAAAATTACCCATTACTTTATTGCAGTTATGCTAAACTACGCAGGCGATCTCGTAAAATTTCCCCTTGTTTCTCAGCCTCCGCTAAAGCATCTCGTGCACCTTGTACTACATCTTTAGGTGCTTTATCAACAAATTTAGCGTTACTTAACCTTCCTCTGAGAGATTGAGCTTCTGCTTCTACTTTGTTGAGGCTTTTCTCGAGCTTGGCTCGTAGCACCTCAATATCTACCACACCCTTGAGCGGAATGACTACTTGCACTGTCCCCACAACGCCAGCAATAGCGTTTTCTGATGCTTCTGGCTGCAATTCTGTTGCTGGTGAATGCTGATTGTCTGTGGCTGGTGGGAAAAACTTCTCCCAGAACTTTTGTCTCGCCTCAGCCACCAATAAATAGCGGCTAATAAACCAAGTTGAGTAAACAAAACCAACTATTTCAAAGAAAGTTCCAAATAAAGGAACTCGATCAATTGCATAACCAACAGAATAAGCCAACCTAATAAAGACAATTGCCACAATAATCAAGCCGATGGTTTTTAAACCTTTTAAAGGTGTTTTTTCTACAACTGCTTGTTTATTTTCCTTGTCATTAATAGTTAAAGTCTCAACCTTGGCCAAATCTTTAATGTAAACTTGTCCAGAGTTAATAATTTGCCGTTCTCTGGCGTTTTCACTTTGCAAATTAGCCGTCACTTTTGCCCCAGGTTTAATATCCGCCTCGGCACGTAAATTCCTAATAGTGCGGATAGTCTCAATTAACAGTTCAAATTCTGTCTCAATATCGGGATTAATCAGGTTACTATCCGGTTGAGGATAGGGTTGTAAAGATAATGTTTGTCGAGAATCTGCTGGTTGTTGAGTGAGAGTTTGCCAAATCTCCTCAGTAATATGGGGCATAAAAGGATGGAGTAGTTTTAAAATTCCTTCTAGGATATGAGCCAGAATTTGTTGTGCTACTCGCCGCGATGCTGGATCAGCATTTTGTTGGAGACGAGACTTCACCAGTTCAATATACCAGTCACAGAAGTCTCCCCAAATAAATTCATATAATCCTTTTGCAGCTTCACCTAAACCATAATTATCAATGTAATTAATAGTCTGTTTAATAACTTGATGGTAGCGCGAAAGAATCCAGCGATCGCTTAATTCGGCGGCGATGGGTTGACCTAATTGATTTGGGGTTTGTCCATCCAAATTCATCATCACAAACCGGGCGGCGTTCCACAACTTATTCGCAAAGTTGCGGGAAGCTTCTACCGATGGCGACTCATCCTTTTTGCGGTCATATTCCAAGCGGATATCTTGGCCTGCGCCTACTACTTCCTTAACTAGGGTATAACGCAGGGCATCAGTGCCATATTTATCGATTAATAATAGCGGATCAATCCCATTACCTTTGGTTTTTGACATTTTCTGACCTTTTTCATCCAGCACTAAGCCGTGGATGTAAACGTCATTAAATGGCATTTTTCCAGTAAAATGACCCGCCATCATCGTCATTCTGGCTACCCAGAAAAAGATAATGTCAAAGCCTGTAACTAAGGTAGTGGTGGGGTAGTAAGTTGCTAAATCCTGAGTTTCTTGCGGCCAGCCTAAAGTAGAAAATGGCCATAATCCTGAAGAAAACCAGGTATCTAACACATCTGGGTCTTGTTTAAGCTGGACATTTTCACCAAATTGTGATTTAGCTTTTTCCCAAGCTTCCTCGGCTGATTTGGCGACTACAAAGGGGGTGTTATCAGCGATTTGTCCGTTTGTTTCACTAACAGCATACCAAGCGGGGATTTGATGACCCCACCACAATTGACGAGAGATACACCAATCTTTGAGTTTAACTAGCCAATCACGATAAACCTTAGTCCAGCGTTGGGGGACAAACTCCGGCGAATTTTGCTGGTCGAGGAATTCTAGCGCCTGGTCTGCTAAGGGGCGAATTTTCACAAACCACTGAGTAGATAACAGGGGTTCAATGGGAACTTTGCCGCGATCGCTATAAGGAACGGTATGCTTATAATCTTCAACTTTGACTAAAAACCCATCTGCCTCAAGGCGTGCAACCACATTCTTTCTAGCTACAAAGCGGTCTTGTCCTTGAAATTCCCCAGCATTAGCGTTAAGAGTACCATCTTTATTGAGGATGTTAATAAACGGCAAATTGTGACGCTTACCCATTTCAAAATCATTGGGGTCATGGGCGGGAGTCACCTTCACGCAACCAGTACCGAAAGTTGGGTCTACAAATTCATCACCAATAATTGGGATTTCCCTCTGCATAATTGGCAGAGTGATTGTCTTACCAATTAAATGTTTGTATCTCTCATCACTAGGGTTAACAGCTACACCTGTATCACCCAGCATCGTTTCTGGGCGGGTTGTTGCTACTTCCACATAACCAGAACCATCAGTGAGGGGATAACGGAAGTGCCAAAGGTTACCATTCACCTCTTGGTTTTCTACTTCTACATCAGACACCGCCGACTGAGTAGCAGGACACCAGTTAACTAAATACTCACCGCGATAAATTAAGCCTTCCGCATACAGGCGAGTAAATGCTTCAATTACAGCTTGTGATAAACCCTCATCTAGGGTAAATCTTTCCCGCGTCCAGTCCACCGAAACACCCAGGCGGCGTAGCTGATTGACAATAAAGCCGCCAGATTCCGCTTTCCACTGTTTAGCGCGTTCTAGGAATTGTTCACGCCCCAACTCATAGCGAGTTTTACCTTCTTTCTTGAGTTGCTTTTCTAGCATAGTGTGAACAGCAATGCTGGCGTGGTCGGTTCCGGGTAGCCACAGAGTATTCCGCCCCCGCATTCGGTGGTAGCGCACTAGCACATCAATCAACGCGCTTTCAAAAGCGTGACCCATGTGCAAGCTACCGGTGACGTTTGGTGGCGGGATGACAACACAGTAAGGTTCGCCGCCATGATTGGGGTCGGCTTTATAAACTTGGTTTTCTTCCCAGAATTTTTGCCATTTGGCTTCTGTGGAGAATGGTTCGTAGAGACTAGGGAGATTAGGTATAGTTGCGGTCATGCGGGGAAAACTAAGTTTGGAAGGACTCTAATAAATTTTGCCACAGGGTTGGAGGGGGAGTTATGGAGATAAACCGCAGAGGCGCAGAGAACACAGAGGGAAGAGAGTTAGGAAAAAGGATGAATTGGCTGACTGGTGAAGTAATTGGGGCGGCGATTGAGGTACATCGGGTATTGGGGCCAGGGTTTCTGGAGGAGGTGTATCAGGAAGCATTGATGGTAGAATTTTTGAGCCGTGGGATACCTCATGAATGTGAGAAGTGGGTCACAGTCAATTACAAAGGATATGAAGTCGGTAAAGGAAGATTAGATTTTTTGATTGCTAACTGTTTAATTTTGGAATTGAAAGCTGTACAGAATCTAGCCCCAATCCATGAAGCACAAGTCCTCTCATACCTGAAAATTACTAACTATCCCCTTGCTCTCCTAATAAACTTTAACGTTCCTCTCCTCACAAAAGGCATCAGACGCATTATTCTATCTTCTTAACTCCTCTCTGTGTCCTCCGCGTCTCTGCGGTTCGTTAATTCCATGAAAACTCGTTCTCCTTCCCCCTGGACATACATCCCCACCCTCTACTTCGCTGAGGGTGTCCCCAACGTCATCATCAGCAGCGTTTCCGTCATCTTCTACAAAAAACTTGGAATCGACAACGACCAAATCACCGCTTGGACAAGTTTTCTCTACCTCCCCTGGGTGATTAAAATGTTTTGGGGGCCAGTTGTAGATATTTACGCCACAAAAAGAACATGGATATTAGTCACTCAATTTGCTATGTTCTGTTGCTTGAGCTTAGTAGCTTTATCTTTACAACTCCCAAACTTCTTTTTTATCTCTCTAGCAGCATTAACTGTCGGAGCATTTATTTCTGCCACTTATGATATCGCCACCGATGGCTTTTATATGTTGGCATTAAATCCCGAACAACAAGCTTTCTTTGTTGGTATTCGTTCGCTTTTCTATCGTATCGCTGTATTATTTGGTAGCGGCTTGTTAGTAGTATTAGCTGGACGATTAGAAACCACACTTAACAATATTCCTTTAAGCTGGACTATATCGCTAGGATTTTCCGCCGTTATTTTTGCGATTCTATTTATTTTTCATCGCTTCGTTTTACCGTTACCGGAATCAGATACTCCTCGGCAAACACAAGCCCAAGGCGAAAAAATTCCTTTTGTAGATATTATTCAAAGCTATTTCCGACAAGAAAAAATAGGCGCAATTTTAGCATTTATTTTGCTTTACCGATTAGGTGAAGCCATGCTATTGAAGGTAGCTTCATTATTTCTCTTAGACAAACTAGACAAGGGCGGATTAGGTGTTTCAACAGAACAATTTGGCTTAATTTACGGAACTTTTGGTGTACTTTCTTTAATTATTGGTGGCATTTTAGGCGGATTGATAATTTCCCGCTATGGCTTGAAAAAATGCTTGTTACCTATGGCTTTAGCTTTGAATTTACCGGACATATTTTATGTTTATCTTGCCTATGCTAAACCATCTCTAACATTAGTTTATCCCCTAGTTTCTTTAGAACAATTTGGCTATGGGCTTGGTTTTACGGCTTTTAGCGTGTATTTGATGTATATTTGCCAAGGTGAATATAAAACCTCTCATTACGCCATATCTACTGGACTGATGGCTTTAGGTTTGATGTTGCCAGGAGCAATTAGCGGTACAATTCAACAAGCGGTAGGATATCCCTTATTTTTCGTATTGGTTTGTTTGCTAACTATTCCAGGGATGTTGACTATCTTTTTCATTCCGTTGCAAGAACCAGTTAAGCCACCTGCTATTTAGAAATTAGTCAAAAATAAATTCTCTACTTATTTTGGTGGGTTAGATGCAGCAAAATTCTAAGTAGTGCTGCTTTTGAATTACTCTTCACCCACCATTATTTTGACAATTTTGATATTTGATTACTTGCCAATCCCTACATATATTAATGTATAAAATAGCGAGTTTTGAATTTATCCATGAATTATGTTTTAGGAATTGATGGCGGTGGTAGTAAGACTGTTTGCGTATTAATGGACGAAACGCGCCAAGTTATCAGCCGTGGAAAAGCTGGCGCATCTAATTATCAAAGTATAGGTGTAGACGCGGCGCGACAATCAATTGAATTTGCAATTATGGCGGCGACAGATCAAGCCGTAAATATTACTAAGCCAATTAAAATTACGGCTATTTGTTTAGGTTTAGCTGGGATAGGACGTGCAGAAGATATTGAAGTAGTCAAAGGTTTAGTACAACAATTACAAAATAGTGAATTACTGCCAATTAAATGGGCATTATCTGCATCTGATATTGTGATTTGTCATGATGCTTTAATTGCTATGGTAGGAGGAATTGGTAATCATGTAGGAATTGTTGCAGCCGCTGGTACAGGTTCAATAGTGTTTGGACGTAATCATCAGGGAGTTACCAAGCGCGTTGGTGGCTGGGGCTATATTTTAGGCGATGAAGGTAGCGCTTATAAAATTGCGATCGCAGGTGTCCAGGCAGTGTTAAAAGCTTATGATGGTACTGGAATGCCAACGAGTTTGGTAGATATTTTTAAAGCGTATTTAGAATTGTCTAATTTAGAAGCTTTAGTAGAATTAATTTATCGTCGGGGATGGGGAGTTACAGAAATAGCGGCTTTAGCAGAAATTGTAGATTTAGCAGCAGCTTTAGGCGACAAAGTAGCAAATCAAATTATTGATGATGCGGTGCAATATTTTGTCAAAGCTACTTCCACAGTAATTGAGCAAATTTTTAGCGATCGCCCAACTTTAGAATTAGTGACTACCGGAAGTGTGTGGCAAGGTAAATCCAAGATGCATGAGAAGTATACAGCATCTCTTGTGCAGCAGTTTCCGGATGTAAAAGTGATTTTTCCCAAGCATGAACCTGCTTATGGTGCTGGTTTATTAGCGTTGCAGAAGTTAAGCTAGGTGAGAGTGGTAATTATTGCGCTGATAAAGGGAACTTTAAATGAAGAGCAAGTCTTAACTTGTTTAAATATAAACTGAGTTTTTTATATCATCTTCGATATGATTAAACGAAATATTATTACTTGGGCTGATGTAGCTTATACAGTCCGAATTACTACTGGAAAGTCAAACCAACAATGGGAAGTTTTAGAACTAATTTGGGAATCATGGGAAATAATAATCGAAGCTGGACTTGCAACCTATTCAAATAGACCAGAATTTTTACAAGTATTTATAAGGTTTTGTGCTGTTGTCAGTTTTTTTTTAGAATTATTTAATGGTTATTGCTGGAAAGATTATGTTGAAGTTTATTTAATAGATTGGTTGGAAAATATTAAAATAAATCCTAGCCATCAAGAATACGTAATTGAATATATAGATAAAAACTTAACACCACTAAATCTAGATCTTGAATCAGATAATTTACTTTTTTATTTTATCAATATGGCTTTAGAAGAAGTCATGGAGTTATTAACAGGAAGGATTGATGATACAATACTATTTACATCTCCACCTAAAATTAGACAGCAAAAACTTGAAAAATATGAAGATGAATATAAATGGCAAAAAATAGAAGCCGAAAAAATTATTGAATATAAATTTTCTGAAAACATACTCAAATTAGCTGAAATATATGATTGTGACAATAAAGATTATGAAATTCTCATATATAAAACTGTAATTTTAGAAACAAATGTATACGAAGAATTTCTAAATCTAGAATGTCTAGACGATGAAAATAATAATGATGACGAATTTGAGCAATTATATGAAATTAGACAAGCAGCGCAGGAATTAGTTAAATATTTTTCAGTATATGACTTAAAACCGAGATATAATCTGAAACAATTTTCTGAAAAAATAAGTGTCAAGGAAACAGAGATACAACGCTGGTTACGTGCAATAAATCGAAAAAGACAAGTAATTTTATACGGTTCACCTGGAACAGGTAAAACATTTATAGCTAAACATCTTGCAAGACATTTAATAGGTGGTGGTGATGGTTTTTTAGAACTTGTGCAATTTCACCCAGCATACACTTATGAAGACTTTATTCAAGGTATCCGTCCCCAAAGTGAAAATGGAAAACTAACATATCCGCTTGTCCGTGGATGCTTTTTAGAATTCTGTAAACAAGCCGAGTCTTGTCAAGACACTTGCGTTTTGATAATAGACGAGATAAACCGTGCAAATTTAGCTCAAGTTTTTGGAGAATTAATGTATTTGCTAGAGTATCGCGATCAAGAAATTCCCTTAGCTGGTGGGAACACTTTACGCATACCAAAAAATGTCCGCATTATTGGCACAATGAATACAGCAGATAGGTCTATCGCCCTTATAGATCATGCAATGCGTCGTCGTTTTGCATTCATTGAACTGCACCCCAATTATGATGTATTGCAACGTTATCACCAAAAAAATGGTCTTGTAGTAGAGGGATTAATTAAGGTTCTTCAGCAATTAAATCAAGCTATTGCCGATAAAAATTACGAAATTGGTATTTCCTTCTTTTTAACAGATAACCTACGGGAAGATATTGAAGACATCTGGTGTATGGAAATTGAACCTTATTTAGAAGAATACTTCTTTAACCAACCAGAGAAGGTAGAAAATTTTCGCTGGGATAATATAAAGCAAAATTTATGGATATAAACCCAGTAAAACACAAAATCATTGAAATAACCGAATATCAAGATAAGCTATTTACGCATCAAGACATACCAGAGTCAGTAGGACAAGAATTATATGATAAATATCAAACGCAAATAGAGATAGAATTTCCTAGCTACAAAACAAGAAATCAGTGGCGGCTAAAATCTAAAGGATGGGTTGGTTATATTCCTGTCAATCCTGAGTTTGGTTTAAAAATTAATCCCAAAGTTCCTATCAAAAACCTCTTCGGGATGCTGGAATATGCCTATAAATTTAATAATTTTCGTTTTCTTGATGGGCTGATGAATTGTGAATCTCTGCAAGAATTTTATAATTATCTGGCTCATTTACTAGCACAGAAAATTATAGAACGATGTCGTAAGGGATTATATCGTACTTACTTGCCTAAAACAGAGCAGCTTGCCTATGTAAGAGGGCGGCTGAATATGCAACAGTTAATTCACAAGCCTTGGGATGTTAAACTCAAATGTCACTATGAAGAACATACTGCTGATATTGCAGAAAACCAAATTCTCGCTTGGACACTTTATATTATTGGTCACAGTGGTTTTTGTTCAGATAGAGTATCACCAATAGTAAGAAAAGCTTATCATGCTCTGCAAGGATTAGTAACACCAAAACCTTATCGTGCAGAAGATTGTATTGCTAGACAGTACAATCGCCTTAATGAAGACTATCAAATATTACATATTCTCTGCCGATTCTTTTTAGACAACAGTAGTCCAAGTCATGAAATGGGAAATCATCAAACTTTGCCTTTCCTCGTTTATATGGCACGTTTATACGAACTTTTCGTTGCCGAATGGCTGAAAAAAAATGCACCACCAGGCTATATTTTTAAACAGCAGCATCAAATAGAAGTTGGACAAAATCGGCAATTTATTTTAGATATCTTACTTTGTGATTCTTCTACTGGCAAAGCATTAGCAGTTTTAGATACTAAATATAAATCTCCGGAAAAAGCTGCAAATAGCGATATTCATCAAATGATTAGCTACGCTAACACAACAAATTCTAAACAGGCTTTCTTGGTATATCCAGTAGATTTGAAACACGCACTAAATATTCAAAGTCATAATATTAATGTCCGCAGTCTCACTTTTTCCTTAGATGATAACCTTGAGCGTGCGGGGCAAGCTTTATTAAAGAAATTATTCTCTACAATTGGAAAGTAAATTGTTATAAAGCTTTACTACAATACTAGAACTACTCTAAAAATTACACACTTAAATGATTCAATAATTCATTTTGCGATCGCCCAATTTTAGAAGTAGTGACTACCGGAAGTGTGTGGCAAGGTAAATCCAAGATGCATGAGAAGTATACAGCATCTCTTGTGCAGCAGTTTCCAAAGGTAAAAGTGATTTTTCCGAAGCATGAACCTGCTTATGGTGCTGGTTTATTGGCGTTGCAGAGATTAGCAGGGAAGTAATTTTAACTAACTGCAAAGAACAGATAATGAAATGACAATTGCGATCGCACTCGTGTTCATATCAGGTTTCGTTGGGGAAGACTGAACTATAAGTAGTCAAAGACCAGTTATTACAAATTATTACGCAAAATTCAGACATGAAATTCTGATGCAGATAGAAACTGATGTGTGAATAATTTTGTGCAATCACTCATGACTACTCTTCACTAACCAGGTGCGCTGACAATCTCCATGCAAAGATTCGCAATATTTCTGCAAAAAAGGTTTCCGACTTTTGTTCAATGGTTATCAATCGCCAAGTGGCAGTATGTTTACTACGCTTTAGCAACCTTTGATTTACTCACTATCTCCAGCAGTCTGTACCTCAACCACAAGATTATGGACATTTACACTCAGTCCATTGAGGTTAATCATGAATGGGCGGCGCGACTGGAAACCTATTCTGAACTGGGTCAACTTTTAGCTGAGGTTAATGCTCCTGGCAATGATGTTTTCGATTCTCAGGATGTCAATCTGGAGTCAAGGAGGTTGGAATCTGCCCAGGATATCTTTCACAGAAAGTTTAACTTAGTTAGACAAGAGCTACAAACGCAGGTAGAGCCAGCACAGTCTACACATTTGCTCCAAGAGTTGGATGCAGTGCAAACAGCAACAACAGAAATGGTTGCGGAGGCGAAACTGATTTTTTCTTATTTTCGCCAGAATCAGCCGGAAATGGCTGGTAAACGTATGGCAACAATGGATCGTAAATATCACCAAGTTAATAAGGCGCTGGCGACATTTCGCGGGAATGTGAGCCAGATTCAGCAACAACTTTTACAACAACAACAAATAGCCGCTAGTGTATTTCGACATTATGAGGTGGCGATCGCAGCTGCTATGTTTTTCATAGTTGGTGGCATTACATTATATGGGCATAAACTAGCCCAAAAAATGAAATCAGATGCCCTAGAGAAAGAAAAGTCTATTACAGAACTACAGCAAGCCAAAACTCTCTTACAGCAGCAAACCCAGGAGTTACAACTGACCCTAGATAATCTCCAGAAAGCTCAGTTGCAATTAGTACAAAGTGAAAAAATGTCGAGTTTGGGAGAACTTGTAGCTGGGGTTGCTCACGAAATTAATAACCCAGTTAATTTTATCCACGGTAACCTCGCTCATTTGCATGAGTATTCCCACAATCTTCTCACCTTCATCAGACTTTACCAGAAGTTTTATCCCAAGGCTCCACCAGAAATTCAAGCGGAAGCAGAAGACATTGACCTAGACTTTTTGCAGAAAGATTTGATTAAGCTGCTTGATTCTATGCAGCTAGGAACCGATCGCATTCGGCGAATTGTGTTATCGCTGCGTAATTTCTCACGTATGGATGAAGCCGATTTTAAGACGGTGGATGTTCACGAAGGCATCGACAGTACGCTGCTGATTTTGCAACATCGCCTGAAAGCCCAATCAAATTATCCGGCAATAGAAATAATTAAGGATTATGGCAGCTTGCCCCCAGTCGAGTGTTATGCTGGGCAACTGAATCAGGTTTTTATGAATATTCTGTCTAATGCCATTGATGCACTAGAAGAAAATAATGTTAAGCGAACAGCGGCAGAGATTCAAGCTCAACCCAGCCAAATTAAGATTCGTACATCAACCATCAATGCTCAATGGGTAGAAATTGCGATCGCTGACAATGGTGTTGGTATTGCCGAACATATTCAACAACGTATCTTCGATCCATTCTTTACAACCAAACCTGTTGGTAAAGGAACAGGTATGGGAATGTCTATTAGTTATCAAATCATCACGGAAAAACACGGCGGTAAGCTGCAGTGTTTTTCTACCATTGGTCAAGGAACTGAGTTCGTAATTCAAATTCCCATTCAACAAAAAGTTCGTGAAGCTGTATCACTATCATCCAAAATCCAAAATTAGTAAAAGGGATAGATGACACGCTAGCTGCGAATCACCCATCCCTAAATAGCTGCCCAGATGACGAACCTGGAAACCTATAATCAGGTATCTAATAACCCAAGTATCAGCCGAGAAATGTCTGATGTCACTGGGATAGATACTGATTTAAAAGAGATTTGTGAATAAATACTACAAGTTTTAAATTGTGGCGCTGGGCGATTCCTGTCGTCTGCTGTGAGGCTGAGGATGGGGAAGTAATTATTTCTGTCGGGAAGAGTTAACTTTTAGACTAGTTGAAGTTATGGTGGTATCGAATAAATTAAAAGCACCTATTGCCTAAAATTAGTAATATGAGGCTATGCTACCCCTCAATCTCTATATTTACCTTTTGTATATGCCTGGGTTTGTACCAGAGTCCCGCGAAGCCTGCGATACCTGAGTTAAACCCAAAAATATTGATACTGGCACAAACCAGTACCCCAAAACTTGACCCACCAATGCTCAAACCCGGTAGTACAGGCCCGGATGTGCAGACTTTACAAACCCAATTGAAAGAATTGGGATATTACAATGGTGCGGTTGATGGGCAGTTCACAGAACCTACAAAAATCGCTGTATCTCAATTTCAAACAGCACAGGGTTTGCTAGCAGACGGTATTGTTGGCAGTACAACTTGGAAAAAGCTGCAAGCAGCTATTGCTGCTAAACAACCAATAATTACCGCTCCTGTACCTACTTCCAAACCCCGTGTTGAACCTCCGCCTAGTAAAAAAAATCTGATTTGGTGGTCAGTATTAGGACTGGGAACTTTAGGAAATCTTGTAGCAGTGATTTACTGTCTGAAATGGTTGCATCAAGTCAAAAAAATGCAACAATCTCAAGCTGCAAATAGCGAAATCAAAACTGAAGCAGACAGAAACATCAACATACCACAGTTACCAGAATCAACCAACAATCCCGTATCTGCGTCTAATTCGCCATCTGCAACAACATCCACACCTAAATTGTTGCCAGCAGAAACAACTTCTCGTTTAGCGAAATTTAGTATAGTTGACGAATTGATGAACGACCTATACAGCGCTGATCCCGCAAAAAGACACAAGGCGATTTGGGATTTAGGTCAGCAGGGAGATTCACGAGCAATTGAGCCATTAGTAGATTTGATCATTGATGCAGATTCCCAACAACACAGCTTAATTTTGTCAGCTTTAGGGGAAATAGCTATTCGCACCTTCAAACCTATCAACCGTGCTTTAGCAATCTCAATGCAAAATCAAAATCCCCAAGTCAGGCAAAATGCCATCCGTGACTTAACTCGCGTGTATGACATGATGTCTCAAATTACCCCCATCCTCCGCCATGCGCTAGAAGATGCCGATCCAGAAGTCCAGTCAACAGCTAGGTATGCACTGAACCAACTGAATCGTATCCGTGTTTTGTCAGAGCAAGAGAGTTTACCAGAACAGAGGGGGAAGGATGGTTAAGGGATTGGGGACTGGGGACTGGGGACTGGGGATTGGGGACTGGGAAAAAGCAGGGGAGCAGGGAGCAGGGGGAAAAATAACAAACACCAATTACCAATTACCAATTACCAATTACCAATTACCAATTACCCATTACCCATTACCCCACCTAGAAATATTTCAAATTTATTTTGATTTCGGTGTTGGGGCCTGCTAAAACAATTGCTGCATCGCCAAATTTAGGCGCACTGGTGCGGATTTCTGGATTTTTGGAAAATCCAAAGCCTTCGGTTGGCATTCCCAAGCTGTTGCGATTGAGAACTAAGTCTTTATTTTGATCGTGCATGACAGCAACGGCGTAACTACCTGCTTTGAGGTTCTCAAAAGTGAGCTTTACAGGAATGTCAGTAATATTGGTACACTGCTTTTGGATAACGCGATCGCCTTTATTGGGAAATCCTTGACTATTGGCAAAAATACTGGCACAAACTTGCCCTTGTTTATTTTTTAAGCCATCAATTTCTACTGTTAAATTGCCATTGAAATTGGCTCTGGCGCTGAAAGACCAAGCTAAATTTCCCACTACTGCTAAGAGCAGCATACTCACTTTCATTCCTTTGAGCATAAAATTATTTCTGGCGAAAACAAATAAAAGTCTCATCTTTAGATTACATTGTTATCTCTACAAAGTTAGTAATTTTTATTACTAGTAAATAAGTTATTTATGCAAGCAAAAATTTTACCCCCGCCTCTCAAACCAGGTGATTTACTGCGTGTTATTGCTCCTAGTGGTGCTTTGCGAGAATTTGAGGCGTTCAACCAGAGTATCGAAATTTGGCGATCGCGTGGCTATAAAGTGGAAGTACCCGCAACAATCGGCGATAAATGGGGTTATTTAGCAGGAAAAGACGATCAGCGTCGCACTCAACTGGCAGATGCATGGGAAGATCCCCATTGTCGGGGTATTCTCTGCGCTAGAGGCGGTTTCGGTAGCACCCGAGTTTTAGAAGATTGGCATTGGCAAGCTAAATTGTCGCCTGTGCAAAATCCTAAGTGGTTAATTGGCTTTTCCGATATTACCGCGCTGTTATGGAGTCTTTACAACGAAGGGGTTTCTAGCGTTCACGGCCCTGTATTAACAACTCTCGCTAAAGAGCCAGATTGGTCAATTGAGCGGTTTTTCAATTTGGTGGAAGGTCGTCCTCTGGAAGCGCTCAAGGGTAATGGTTGGGGTGGTGGTATAGCTACGGGGATTTTACTACCTGGTAATCTTACGGTGGCAACTCATCTTTTTGCTACTCCTTTCAAGCCAGATTTCGATGGTGTGATTTTGGGATTTGAGGATGTTTCGGAAGCACCTTATCGTATTGACCGGATGTTGACGCAGTGGCGGTTAAGCGGTGCTTTATCAAAAGTTAAGGGAATTGCCTTAGGTAATTTTACAGGTTGTGAACCGCCAGCAAATGTACCGAGTTTTAGCGTTGAGGAAGTACTGCGCGATCGCTTAGGTGATTTGGGGATTCCAATTGTGGCTGACTTACCCTTTGGTCACGATATTTGTAATGCAGCTTTGCCAGTAGGTGCCTTGGTAACTTTAGATGCTGACCAGGGAATATTAGCTATTAACAATTAACTATGGACTTGTTGACTGAGAAATAGGGAGCGAGATAGATTCTGGTTTTAATATTTGATGATTGTATGAAATCCGAAATCAGTGTTATTACCCTGAGCAGAGAGTATTTTTTAATGCTACCCTAACAACAGTTGTCAGCGCTTCTACCCTCTAATGTTTCGGTTATTTAAAAAAAGCCAATGGTACCGTTATCATTGGCTTTACCTAAAGATTAGCGTTCACCACTTCAATTACTCTTTAATCCCCTTGCTGCATTGTGGCAGATAAGGGTTTTTTCACGCTGACCAAAAATCAACAACGTTGTATCCCAGTTCGGCTAGCATATGGCGCAGTAAAGGTAAACTCAGGCCGATAACGTTGCTGTGACAACCTTCAATTTTTTCTACAAAGAAGCTACCAAAACCTTCTATTGCAAAAGCACCAGCACATTTGAGCGGTTCCTCTGTAGCCACATAAGCTTGAATATCGCGATCGCTCATTTTACCAAAGTAAACTCTAGTTACTTGGCATTTAACGACGGTGCGGTTTTGAGTTAAATCAATTAAGGTATGGCCAGTATATAAATCGCCAAAGCTACCTTGCATAATTTTCCAGCGTGCGATCGCTTCGTCAATATTGGCTGGTTTACCATGAATCTCTCCATGCAAAGCCAATACTGAATCACAACCCATAATCAAAGCTGATTCAAACTGCGGAACTACGGTTTCCGCCTTCCGCAGAGACAGAGTTTGTACCAATTGATTGGGATCGTTTAACTGGATTTGCGATTCATCAAAGTCGCTAGGGTAAACTATGGGTTCAATCCCAACAGTTTGCAGCAAACGCCGTCGCGCTGGTGAAGCAGAAGCCAGAACAAATTGCGGAATTGTCATAGAGACTTAATGAATTATGAATATTAGAGTTTTCCAAAATCAAGAGTCCAAAGTCCAAGGTATTTAACTCTGGACTCTCAACTTATGGCGAAATATATAAATGCGTAACAGCTTAATAAACTAAGAAAGAATTGACCACATTTTCGATAGCTGATTTGAGTTTTGGCCAGCGTTGTTCAGGAATCGAGGCGTTAAAAGTGAAAACCTTACCACGGCTGACGGCGACACTCGCAATGTTATGCCGTTTTTGTTGATTGGGCAATTTCACCTCATATTCTAAAATGTAATATGTCTTGCCATCAGATTCTTTTTGGAAAGCATTGACTAATTCCGCAGTACGGCCAGAGTCAGGAGGTGCAAGAACAGCTTTACCCAATTTATATCCTACTTCTGTGGGTGTTCCTAGTTCTACTAAAGATTTGCCGTCAGGAACAGGACTTATTACTACTGAGACATTTTCACTGAATTCAATCAAATCATGAAATACCACATCAGGGCCGTTGGCTACTTTAACTTGCACCCAGCCGTTAGGATATGAGAACTCATAGCCATTAGAAGTATTTACAAAGCTTTTGACTCCCGCAGCCGCAGCTACATCAGGACTACTCAGGCTGAAGGATAATACCAATAGCAAAATGAATGCAATTCGTTTCCACATTTTTTATAAATTCCTTTGGTCTGGCAGCAAAATAAGCCAAGCACAATTTCTCATTGTCCCATCAACAGGGACTCTTAGGGCAATACACAATCTAGTGAAGTTGCTTCTAACGTCTGCTTTTATACTTTATTCATTCTGAGATTAAATAATCTATGTTGATCAGTAATGAATTGCGCTGGTTTTATCCTGGTAAACTTCCAGAAAATATGCAGATGTGGTTTCAACAGCATTGTTTGGTGAATCCATCACAGCCACCAGAAGCAAGGGAAGATGTCTATCTCTATTCACCGGGATGTGATTATTTGGGAATTAAGTTGCGTCAGGGAAGGCTGGAGGTGAAATGGCGACAAGCAGAACTTGGCGTGATGTCTTTTGGCGATTTAATTACAGGTAAGGCTGAAAAATGGGGTAAATGGCTGTGTGAAGACACGAATGCGGAAAGTTTTCAACCAGCAATGGTGTTAGGTAACCCGGTATGGGTGAGTGTCAAGAAAGTGCGTTATTCCCAACTTTTTCAAGTCTTTGCTGATTATGCTATCCAACCTGTTACCGCTAAAGAACGTCTGAATAATGGTTGTAGTGTAGAAATTACTAATTTGGTAGTTGCAGAAAATGCTTGGTGGAGTATTGCTTTTGAAGCTTTTGGCGAAGATAGCTGTATTAGGGAAAATCTGCAAGCTACAGCTAAATGGGTATTTCATACCGATCGCAATTTTCCCTTAGCCATCGCTAATTCTTACGCTTACCCTCATTGGCTAGAAGTTATATCCCCCTAAACTAAGCCGGAACGCAGCGCGACAACTGCAGCTTGTACGCGATCGTCTACTGCTAATTTATTCATAATCCCCCGGACGTGAGTTTTGACGGTATTGGGACTAAGATAGAGTTTTTCGGCAATTTCTGGGTTACTCAATCCTTCTACCATCAGTTTTAATACTTCTAACTCTCTTCCAGATAAGTTAGCGGCGTTTCCCTTAACTGTGGGGGGACGAAGATGTTCAATGACTCGCCGCGCAATTTGGGGATCGAGATAGGTTGCGCCATCAACAGCAGCTGCGATCGCACTCAATAATCTTTCTACACTGGCACCTTTGATACAATAAGCATCGGCACCACTAGACAGCGCTGCAATAATTTCTGTCTCTGTTTGATGGGATGTCAGCATGACTACATGAATATCCGGTAATGCTGCTTTGATTTGCTGTGTCGCCGCAATCCCATCTAATCGCGGTAACCCAATATCCATGACTACCAAATCTGGTTTGAGTTTAAGTGCTGTTTGTACACCTAAATAGCCATCTTCCGCTTGTCCAACTATCTCCAATTGGGGATGAACCATCAATGATTGTTCTAATCCCAGTTGCATCATCGGATCATCTTCCACAATCAACACCCGCAATGGTGGAGCATCGGTTGGTAGATTTAAGAAATAGCCATTATCAGGAGACATTGCGATCGCTCATACCATTTTGGATTTTGGATTTTGGATTTTGGATTTTAGATTTTAAATTTCAGATTTTTTTGTGTGAACCCATCGTTCACAATCATTTTTCAAATTTGTTTTACCACTTATCGATTAAAAGAGGGGAAAGGGAGAATGGGGATAAGGGGTAATGGGGAATGAGTATTTGTTTCTTCTCCCCTGCTCCCTGCTCCCTGCTCCCTGCCGAAAAGCAAGTCTATTACTCTTCCACGCGATATCCTAACTCTGCTAAACTAACGCGAGACTGCCGCCATTTGGGTTGCACTTTGACGAACAGTTCTAGGTAAACTTTCCCAGCAATTAATTTTTGAATTTGTTCGCGAGCTGCACTACCAATAGATTTGAGCATCGATCCTCCTTTGCCAATCAGAATCCCTTTTTGAGAATCCCTTTCAACATTGATGGTGGCGAGTACACGGGTAATGCTGGGAGTTTCTTCTACCAGGTCAATAGCGATCGCTACTGAATGGGGAACTTCCTCACGAGTTAATAATAAAATTTGCTCGCGGATTAATTCGCCCATAATAAAGCGTTCTGGTTGGTCAGTTACCAAGTCAGGGGGATAGTAATATGGCCCTGTCTCTAAGTGTTCGATTAATAAGTTTTGCAGTTGTGGCAATCCCTCGCTAGTCTTGGCAGAAAATTTCACTGTTTGCCATTTATACGACTCAGCCAAGTGTGTATAACTATCATCTATCAACTGGGAATCTGTGGCTTGTTGGTCGATTTTATTCAAACCTAAAATTACTGGGGTTTGACTGCGACTCAATAACTCCGCAATAAAGCGATCGCCTGCGCCACAAGCCACAGATGCATCTACTACAAATAGCACTACATCCACAGACTCAATTGCTATTTTGGCATTTTTCACCAGCACTTCCCCCAATTGATGATGGGGTTTATGAATCCCTGGTGTGTCTACAAAAATTAGCTGTGCTTCTGGGGTGGTTAAAATACCTCTTAACCGATTTCTTGTGGTTTGTGCTACTGGAGATGTAATGGCAACTTTTTGCCCTACTAACTGATTCATCAAAGTAGATTTACCGACATTAGGGCGACCGATAATGCCGATGAATCCCGATTTAAATTCAGGAGGAGCTTGTGGAATCGATACTTCTCCTGAAAAAGAGAAGATGTGATTATCAATACTAGTCACCTTTAGCTCCACCGTCATAGTTGATTGTTGGGATAGATTGTCTTTTCAGCGAGATACATAACAAACATAAAGATCACCCTGGCACATTTTGGTGATTGCCTTTGCTTAAGTTTAATCTACTACTAAATATATTGTGTTCGCACACTAAAATCAGGAGATGGCATCACAGCTAGTTAGATAAACTCTCTTTCTTTTAGGGTATTGATTTAATGATAACACTGTGCTGCAATTACCTGTTTTTTTGACTATAACACCTAAAAATGGTGATTCTTGGGAGTTTAGCAACATAGTATTCCTGCTTCTACTCCTATAGGTCAAAGAAGTGCGATCGCCTGAGGTTTTCACCTTCCGAAAACCAAATATGGCTGATATTTTTGATTTTAGGGTAGCCAACCTCAGAGACTTCCAATCAATAAAAATATCCGATTTTTTAACTGAGTTAGTAACCTAGATAACTTAGCTACTTATGGTAATTAGTTGATATGCAATTGCTGACTAATATTCTCAAGAATTGATTTTTTAGCACTTCCTAATTACATAGTAATCAATGAATTTCAGCTTTTAATCATAGAACTATCCTAGTTTTAGAATCAATGATGCCAATAGATAATTATCCAAAAATTAATAAGTTGTTTTGATAATTTACTTTTTGTAGTAAAACCCAAAATTTTATACCTTCAGCCTATAGTCTTGCTTGCAATGTTTTATTAGCTACTGATGACAATTTACAAGCACATCATTTTAAAGAAAGAATTAATTTTTTATAAAGTTTTGGCAAATTTTTCTTTAATCGTAGTTAGATAATTGTGTCGGACGACCTCTTTATTGATATGAAGTTGAGATTTAGTAAGAGTTACTAAATCATCAGCTTCTTTCTAATTGGCTGTTGACTTTGATTAATTCAATAAAGCTAAAAAGCGGCGAATTAACCCAATAGTTACTGCTGGTAGTTCTAGCTGTGGTGTTAACCCCACATCTTCTAGTGGTTGAAAAAATTTGATAGCTTGGGGATTCATCTCAGCAAGGCGATGACCAATTTCTGGCCCAGTAAATTGTGATTTTTGTCCCCAAATAATCGCTGTCGGTGTGGTTAGCTGCTGAATAAACAGCGATAAATCAAAGCACAAATCGCCACGAACAAAAGATAGTGCTGCATATTCAGCATTGGGTTGCTGTGCAGATTGCAAATAAGCATCAACTATTTCTTGATATACCCGGTTAGGTTGTGCAAATTGTCTTTGCTCTAAAAAACTGCGAATACCGTTGCTAGTAGCTACTCCTGTACTGTACAGCAAGCGGTCAAAAACAGGAATACTAACTAACTGAGCAAAGAAACTACGAGAGTAGTCTTCGCCAAAATCACCCAGTCCGGCGGGAGTTGTGAGAATCAGCGACTTGAATAAATCAGGATGAGCGATCGCAACTCGAATTGTCATCGCGGCGGTGAGAGAAGATGCGATCGCAGTCACAGGTTCCGTACAAGTCTGCTGGATAAACTCCGCAATTGTGTTCAAATAATCTCCAATCTGATAATTACGCGCTAAATGCTCAGATCTACCCCAACCGAGTAAGTCTGGTGCGATTACTCGGTACTCACTCGCAAACGCCGGATATACTTTTGACCACTCATAAGCAGAAGATCCACCACCAAAGCCATGAAGAAACAACAAAGTTTCTTTTTCATCTTTTGCCGTCAAATCATCCTGCCAGAGAGAACCAGTGTTTGTATAGTACACTATCCTACCGAGTGAGGTAATAATTGAACGTTGCTCAAATCCTAGTGGTTGAAACATAAGTATATTTTATTCAATGTTGTGTTTGCTTGGTTTAGATGACAGCCAGGTCTCTATAGAGTATTTATACTAAGTTGTGTTCAGAGTTAGGAGCTAAAAATCAATAATGTGATGAATTTAAATTCTTGTGTTCATTGCTCTTTGATTCCTCTATCCCCTAGCGTTTATCTCAGAGCACAACTTCGTTTTATCTGTTGGCTGTAAACTCCCTACTATTATCAGTGAATCTACTATTCTGAGACTTCATACTAACGTCAGATTAAGTAGATGTAAAATTGCTGTATTGTCTGTAAAGATATTGTGTTTTTTTTACACAAGTATTGCATGATTTTTCCTTGTATTTACTGCCATGCAAGGATTTGAGTCAGTAGCTAAGATAACTGAGATCGGAATTCTCGTGAGAATTTTGTATGGTAATCTATCAGAAAGATTACGGATAGATCAGAGCGTCAAGATGATCATCAAAACGCCGATCAAAAACCACTATTAATTCTAGTTTTGTACTTAGAAACAATAGATGTTGATGAAATTACTAAATTAATTTTCTATAAGTAAATGTAAAGCGGGGAGTCATGGTCAAGGAGGCTATTCAATCAGATACAATACCAAGGTTTAAAGGCACTGGATTGAACCTGGAGAACTTTCATCTCCAAAACCAAGTGATAGCTTCCGAGTGGCAGGGTCAAGTAGAAGCACTAGCTGATACTACGCAGGAAAACTCACATAACTGTATCTGTTTAAACTTTGAAGACTTAAAATGTTTTGAAGCAGTAGAGCGCCAGTACGAGTCCTTAGGCGTAATTTTTCATGAATGTCTAGCAATTCAACCATCAAATCCAGCCTTCCCCACCCACTCAGGCTCGATAGTATTGATGGGATCGCCCCAAACTGAATTGTTAGAAGTAACTTTTTTACGTCCTGTGAACCAAGTCAGCGCCTTGGTAACCAGTTCACAACGGCTAGTACTTTCAGCTTACGGACGCGATCGCCAACTTATCGCCCAAACAGTACTACCAGTGTCGAACCTAGCTAATTCTGACTCCGCGATTACCCCCAACGCCCAATTATCCGTAGCCGCAAATGAGATTTATTCGGTGACATTCAGCGTTTTTAATGGCTTATTCACCCTAGATAACTTTCGTTTTTGTGCTTAAAAAAGTCTCAAAACTCCATAACTAAATCACTCTGTTTTACCGAAGTTCAGGTATTCTTAATAGGGTATTATTGATTCTCAATTCAGCCCCAGGTAAATGGAAAATTACCGAACATTAAGGGCGGAGTATAAAATCTCACCCTTTATTTGAGTTTTTGGTCAGCCCTGAACTTGGGGAAACCCACGCTTCTGGCATCAGCATTGGAGTTTATCAAACTATAAACTTAACTAATAGCTATGCCGTAAACAGCTTGGGTGTCTGCATCCTTCCCTGATATGGGGTAAAACTTATAAACTAAACAATCTTGTAATTTTAGTAGGTAAACACCGTGGCACAGGCTTCGTCTTCGTGGCAGCAATTGATCAACCAGCTTTCCCACTGGTCGCTTCCAGATCTCAAGACAGGAGCCACAAAGCAGCGAAATTTTCAGCGTTTCTCTGGGCCTGGAGGCATTCTAGGATTCCTGACAATCGTCGTTGCAATGCTGTTGTGGAACTGGAAGCTGCTGTTAGCCTTGAGCATTGGCATTGGGATCATGTTATCAGTCTACTCCATGCAAAAGTGGGACTGGCAACAACGCTGGTCACAAATGCAGAGGTTTTTCAACGGCCCCAACCGTCGCTTACTCTTGGCAGTCAGTAGTGGTGGAATCGCCACATTTAGCACTTACATAGCAGCTACAATTTGGTTTGACTCCCATAGTCCTTGGATAGCTGCGGGAGTGATTACCCAAGGTATAGGAACAGTATTAACCCTAATTTTATTAGTCTGCCAAATCGTCAATTTTTATGGCACTACAGACGAAGACTATCTTGATCGCCTCTTGAACAACTTAACAGAACCAGACCCACTCAAGCGCTTAAATGCGATTAGGCAACTCACCAAATTAATCACACGCAAGCGAGTTGATGCTTCCGTGCAACAAAATGTTGTCGAATGTTTGCAATTGTTACTCACAAAAGAAGAAGAATCTATCATTCGTGACGCAGCTTTTACAAGTTTGCAAACCTTAGATAACTCCGAAACGCCATCTAGCAAAACACCCCTGTTTATCCCTGTATCTGCAAAAGTTAACAGTCAATTGAAAGTTGAGTAGGGGTTGGAGATGGAAATATTTGCTGAAAGCCTTTCCACAGGGTAGGGAGGTTTCCGTTGAGTGACCTGGCGTTCAAAAGCCCAAAAATCACTTTAAGCCATTACCAATTACCCATCCCCAAATTAAAGGATGGCAATTTTTATATTCTTGGTTAAAATATCCTGGAGTCATTTTAATGACAGTCTACTGACTTGATAGTCAGATATGAGATGGTGAAAATCAATCATTTCTGGCTGATATCAACATATAGTATCCATTTGCTAGTATTTCTTTTGACCTTTTACTTATCAGTAAGTAGTATGCCAAACAACTCAATATATAGGAGAGCGTAAAACTCATGTTAGGTCAAACTGAACTTGATGCTGGTAGCAACCCTTCATCCAATAGCCGAGTATTTCGTTACGAAGTAGTAGGTTTGCGGCAAACCTCCGAAAGCGACAACAATCAATACGACATTCGGCATAGTGGCAGCGTGTTTATCAATGTCCCCTACAATCGCATGAATCAAGAAATGAAACGGATTAGCCGTCTAGGTGGTAAGATTGTCAACATTGAGCCTTTAAATGTAGCGATCGCTCAACCTAGTGCAGTACCTCACCGCGGTGGTGGTAGACGCTAAGAATTGCAAAGAAATGTTGCATCAGTTTTTCTCATAATTTTCTGACTGCAGGCTGATTGTGGTAGGTTTGAAAACCATTACTTTCCCCATATTCTCGGTAGTCTGGCACTTGCTAATATCCATTGTTTGAATCTCTAAAGCCCTTGTACAAGGGGTTTCAGCATTACTGAAGCAATCAATTAAGTTATGTAATGTTTATCAAACCAAATCGAATAATTCTCCCTCTTCTCCTTTATGATTATGATAACTTTGTAAGATTTCATTAAGGAAAGGGAGATTTTGTATTCGTGGCAATTCCTCTTTTAGAATATACCCCTATTTCTCAAAACCAGCGGGTAGCAAGTCTTGAAATTCCTGGAGATGAGCAACCAAGGACTTTCTCTACTGACAACATACTTTCCGCAACAGATTTAGATGTTCTGATTGAAGCAGCTTATCGTCAGATTTTCTTCCATGCATTTGCTTCCGATCGCGAGCGTTTCCTAGAGTCCCAACTCCGCAACGGTCAGATCACAGTGCGTGACTTCATTCGCGGCTTGTTGCTCTCTAATACTTACAAACGTAGTTTCTACGATCTGAACAGCAACTATCGTTTTGTTGAACAGACAGTACAGCGCGTTCTTGGACGCGATGTATACAACGAGCGCGAGAAGATTGCTTGGTCAATTGTAGTAGCGACAAAGGGTATTAAAGGCTTTGTTGACGATCTACTAAATTCTGATGAGTACCTCCAAGCCTTTGGCTACGACACCGTACCTTACCAACGTCGTCGGGTACTACCTGGTCGTGTAGCTGGTGAAACACCTTTCAACATCAAGTCTCCTCGCTACGATTCATACCATCGTGCTAAGTTGGGCTTCCCCCAAATCATTTGGCAAACTACCGTTCGTGGCTTTACCCCCCAAGAGAAGAAGCCTACAGCTGGTAACCCCGCTCTCTTCCTTGATATGGCGAAAAGCATCAACGCTAGAGGTAATGCACCTCAGCAACTCTCAGTACAGAACATTGATATTGAGAAAGCCGTTCCCTATCGCCGTAAATAAGTTGAAATAACAACTTAATCAAAGCGTATGTTGTATTTATATAAAAATACAGCTGTCGTATTTTATAGAAATATGACATACGCTGCTTTAGCTTTAATCAAATAAACTATCGCAATTCGTGCATTAGTCGCTAAATATTCGTTCGCGTAGGGAATGAGCAATAGGCAATAGAGACAATAGCTGATAATTTTGCCAGCCATTCTCAAATCAAGAACAGCTAAATTTTATATATCTGCTGGAATTGAGAATTTTGAAATTACCCTAAGCACATTCATCATTCTCTTCACTAAATCCTAACTCTAGTAGGGCTTTGCGGATTTTAGCTTTAGAAGGACGGACTTTAGGAACCGCTAACCGCAACTCTCTAGCAGTCTCAAATAAATCTCGCATTAAGATATCGAGGGAAGTATCATCTGCATCTTCCGGTAGCTTCTCAATTCTCGCCTCGTATGCAAGTGTATAAAGCTCCAAGTGATGTTTCCCCATCACTCTCGCAAGTTTCCTCAAAGTTTCTGGCGTAGGACAAGTTCCCTTAAAGCAAGCACCTCTGAGTCTTGGTTGAGGAACACCAGACAAATCCGCCAGACGGTTCATACTGATACCCTGTTCTTCCAAATATTGGAGAATGAATCGTCCTAAGGGGGAGCAATCTTCAGCTTTTATTTGCAACCTTGCTGGCATTGTTCGGTGTCAAGAAAATCCAAATATATACAATATAGCGGACTCCCAAGGATTAAGCATGATATGGCATACAAACCATAATCTTTCTTTCTCTTCTGTGCTTGTTGAGGCGCGATTAATCGCGTCTGTACTCTGCCTGCCAAGAAAGCAATATTATATTTTTAGTTGGGAAACCCGCCTAACAAGCTGGCTTCCCTTGCAATTAACGTATTAAGTATTTAACCTGTAATGACTAATATGTTAATCTTGAGGCTCTTCAGAAATAGGTTCTGATTCTGTTTCAGAGTCAGTTTTGACCTCAATTTTAGGTTGAACTGGTTTAGGGCCACGCACTAGAGCAGGATTGACCGGCGGCTTAATTTCATCTTTAAAAGATCCTTTTTTGCCTTTACCAGATGAGCGATTCCCGCTTGGTTTTGATTTTTTCGGATTAGACTCTCTTGGGGTTACAGAATCCAAATTTTCAGAATTACTATCAGCATTTGCTTGGGACTGACGTTCTGATTTCTTAATTGGGCGTTCTACCATTGTTGATTTTTGTAAATGTATTTTTTATGATACATCAGTTTAAAGATTATCAATTGGTTGGGTCTGCTTTTTAGCTTTCGGACTCAATGCAATTGCGTAATTTACAAATATGTAATATTTTTATTGACTAATTATTGCTTATCCTAATTTTGAGGGAATAGTGCGATCGCCATAAAATTTTTGACTGCTCAATCAAAAATGCAAATTTACCTCAGCTAAAACAGATGTAAATTTGCCAATGAAATTTTAGTAATTTATTGTGGAATTGTTATTATAACTAAAATTGTATTGCTTGATTAACATAGATTTCAATTGCTGTACCCGCAGGTAAAAACCAAACGTTAGTTCTTTGGCTCATTTGAGAAATTGCTTGCTGATTACGTTGAACAATTTGCGGAACTACAGTATTTATCCCACCTTCTAACACTCCGGCTAAGATGTTGCGTTGAGGATTACTATTGCTAACGATAGTACCCCCAGCAGTTGTAGTTACAACTTGAGATTCCGTACGGTTAGCTAACTCTGCGGCTTTACCAAGACCACCTAACACAAATAACCCTAGATCCATACTAGCAATCGATGAACCTCTATTAGGAAATCGATTGGCGATTAAGGGTTTACCTTGGGGAGCACGAATGACCAGTGCATTTTCTGATAAACTTCTTTCTGTGATTTGCCCTTGATTTTTCTGAATAATTTTCACTACGTTTAGCTGAATCAAACCTTGCTCAGAAATAGAGTTGATTTCAGTTAATAATTCTGTATTTGCGGGAATTGCGATCGCGCCATCTGCAGCTTTTAACGGTTCCTTTAACCTGACTACAAAGATATTGTCATCATCGCTATCTTTTGATTTAGTCGTTTCTCCAAATATAGCTGTTGCCAACACAGCTTTAGCATGACTACCAATGGCTAAAGATTTTGGATTTTTTTGTAATCCTTGACCTGCTATAGAAGGTGGCTGATTCGGTGTTTTTTCAGGCTGATTATTACTTGTTTGTTGTTCTTCTTGATGATGATTTTCTTCTACAGTCCTGACATTTTGATGAGATTTATTAGCAGCAGCAATCTGTCCATAGCTACCTAACTTTGCCATCTTTTCCCAATCTTGAAGTGGGTTTGGTGTAGGGATGGGAGTTACATTTACTGATGGTGGTACTAATGGTTGAGTTGGTGGTTGGCTAATGAACGCTTGGGGTAATAATGAAGATTGAGCAACAGGTTGTTGAGAATTAGGGTATCTAACCATGCGCTCAACTGTAACTGTCCTGGGTACGTAAACTGTAGATATCGGTGTCGGTATTCTTGTTACCACCATTCGTCCAGATTGAGAAGTATCTGGCTGTGAATTTGGTGCAACTACTCTCATTCTGCCACTTCTTAACTGTTGTTGTGCTGATTTCACAGCTACAGCTTGTTCAGTTAAAGCTAATTTTGTTTTCAGAGTCTCTACTGTTGCTGCTAAACTTTCTTCTCTAGATTCTGGTTGTACTGATGGTTGAACTTCTTGCAAAACAATTTTCTTTTTTGGGCTTTGATTACTACTCATTAATTGTGATAAAAACCCACCCGCAAATAAAACTATCAATAAAGTACCGCTACCGACTACACCTAATTTAGCAAAGGGATTTGATGATATTGATTGCTCAGTTTTCTCTTCTGTTGGTTGAGATGGTAATGGCTGTAAGTTAGCCGATGATTCTAATAATTCCTCTGACTCAGCAGATATTGACTCTACTTCCAAACCAACTAATTGAGCCATCTGTAATTCCCAATCATCAGATTCTACTGCTAATGGGTAGTTATGAGATTTGAGATTATCTAAATTTTGTGAGGAAGTATTGGAAGAAATTAAATGCTGAGTCATGTTATGAATGGGGGAATTTAAATTTTCAAGAGATTATTAGCTTGGAAATTCAAAATTTAATTACTTTTAATTTAGCTTTAACCAATAGAGCAGCTACTAATTGTTCTACAATCAGATAGCTGATAGTGAAGTTGTTAAATATTTATATACTCTCAGGGAAATTGCTTTTTTAGATATAATTCGCTCACCAAGTCTATTAGAGCAGCTAAAAATAAATCAATTTGTCATTATCTGCACTTTAGGCTGATATTCAGCTACCTTATGAGGCTAAAAAATGCTCTGTAATCTAAATATTTACTGAGGTTGTTGGCTAAAATTAATAGTATTAAACCTAATTATAACAAATTTTGATTAAAATGAGTTAATAAAATTTCAGCAATTGTTGCGTCTTGTTGCAATCTATAGCTAGGAATATTAAGCTTGAATTTATATAAAATCAAAATAAAAACTTTTATTCAGATAAAAATGAAATAATTAGGAGATGATTTATCAAGTAAAAATATAATTATTTTAGGATGCGTTAGGCGCTAGGATAGTTCTTTAATGACAAATTATATTGAAAACCAGCGCCTAACTCATCATCCATGCTGTAGGAGAATTTAGCTCCCAGATTTTTTATAAAAATCGGGGAGATGGGCAGGAAATTTTAGTCTTACCCTAATTTTTTGTATGAAGCTATTTACTGCTTCAACAAAGCGTGTTTTTTAGGATAAACTAACTGCCATCATTTTATTTTTGAAAGCAACCAAAAATAAAAGTCTAGCTTTATTCAGCTTATAGAAAATAAGCTTTATACCCTTAATAAAAATTCCTCAATTTAAAGTAATGATAAATACTTTACGCTCGTTTTCTCGCCCAAGGGCCCCAAATTGCACAGGTAATTCCAGGATCTTGGATATTGACAAACATTGTACGGCCATCAGGTGAGAAGCAAGCCCCAGCAAATTCACTACCGTTAATAGCATTTGCGGCAAAGCGATACAATTCGCCCTTTTGGTTAACGCCGATGACGTATTCAGTATTGCTACCGTCTTCACATAAAAAGAGATCCCCAAATGGAGCCACGGTAATGTTATCAGGGAAATTCAGTATGTTCTCTGCGGGAGACTCAACAACTAGGGTAAGAGTGTTTTTTCTGGGATTATAAGCAAAAACCTGCCCTTGTCCTACAGCCCCACCATTGGTACAGGTAAAGTAGATATTGCCATCACCATACCAAGCGCCTTCACCGCGTGAGAAAATGGCTGCACCCTTAGCTTGTCCTTGACCCCGCACGGAACTAGCAAAAGAATTGTCATTAGGGTCAACATTATCTATCGTTACCCACTCAACTTCAACTGATTTTGATTGAGTGACAGGGAACTCTTTGCTGGTATTAAGTCTAGGTTTTCCTTTAACTACTAGCGCCTCTAGTACTCCCGCACCACGCTTTTGCAGATCACCATATCTAGTAGGACGGACATGAGGACGGAATCGATAAAAACAACTACTTCCATCATCTTCTGTTTGATAAATCCATCCAGTCTTCGGATCAACAGCAACAGCTTCGTGATTAAAACGGCCCATTGCTACGAGGGGAATCGGATCGGCAATCTGAATATTCTCTGTTGCTGGAACCTCAAAGTTATAGCCATGCTTTTTGCTAGCTCCACCAGGTGTAGGAAGAGTCAGATTCTCTTCACAACTAATCCAAGAATCCCAAGGAGTTGGCCCACCAGCACAATTACGAATAGTTCCTGATAGAGAAACAAATTGCTTCTTCACCCGTCGATCAGGCCCAACAATAATAGTCGTTGTTCCCCCTCCAATTTGGTCATATCGTGGCAATCCGATGATCGGATTAGAACCATTAGCGCTGACCTCATGATTTCGGATCAGAATTGTGGTGTTTTTACGGCCATCAAAAGCAGCCATTCCATCATGATTACTTGCTACCAATGCCCCATCATCCATGAGCTGGCCTGTATAGGATATTGCAGTGTATTGAAAACCAGGAGGAAGTTCTAACAGTGGTTGCTTACCTAAGTTAATTCCACCAAACACAACATCAACTAGTTCATCTGCATTTTCAGGTAGCTTTGCCTCTAGGGGGCCATAGCCAATTCCGTTAGCAACTTTACCTTTGGCTGCTCCTGCATACAAGGCTTCTAAAGGAGAAAGCATCGTCACACCAACAGCACTTGCACCAGCCACCTTAAAAAAATTACGTCTTGATAAGTTCATGAGAAACGCTTCAGCAATATACCAGTGGTTTAAAAAATAAAAATTGTTTTTTAATAAATAAATAAGGCTTGGTTAAGATTGGGTATGAAGATACAGGTAGGTAGATGAGCAAAAATATTTACATTCATGGCGATCGCAGTATCAAGCCTTCTCTGGTCGGAGGCGATGCGGGCTAAACGTTGGCGCAGCCTCTCCTAGAGAAGCTATGACGCTGTATTCGCAATGACATTGTGTCACTCATTGTTCTTAACTACCGAGCAAGGCTGTCAAGACTCTGTAGCGTTCCTATTTCAAAGGCTAGCTTGGACTTGGGAACGCCAGTTCACTCAAGGGAGGTTCCCTCCCGACCCTGCGGGAACGCTTTAAATGCGTAATAGCTTAAATACTGATTAGCTTAGTTCAACGCAGATATCATGATCAGTAATCAATTGTTAGCTTTAAGTGCTATAGCTACAATAATGTTTAATTTTTAGCTCTAATAATCAAAAATCTGCTGAACTTTCACCTTTAAAAAGGTATATATAAATCCTATTGAATTAGCAGAAATTACTTATCTATATAGGTAACAGAGGTTGTAAGACTGAAAATCAGAGAATAAATATATACATAGCATTAAAAAATCCAATATAACTTGAGATCCTATATCTATCTAAAGGATGATATTCATGATTTTTTGACTTTTGCAATATATTTCATAATTATGCATTTCAAAAAAAGCGATAATTGAGTTTGCAATAATTTTCTGGCAGCCTCTATCACATCTAATTTTATAAAAAAGGGGTGATAACCCCCTTGGCAAAACAACAAATCAATTATAAAGATTAGTCTGCTGATTAACAGTAATATACCGACTGTTAGTAGGGATGTAATGGAGGCAAGTTATCAGGAAGCACTTATACCAAAGGAGGTTGAGATGAGTCGTCTTCTTTATGAAAGCTCAGTGTCATATAAAGGATATCTCATCATTCCGTTTGTTTTTGGCAAAGCCGATAATTACGAAATTTATTCCTATAAACTATTGGCAGAGATTGGTAATAATAGCCAATTTCACAAAACAGAGAATCCATCGGGAATTTATGGCAGTAGTATCAGTAATATCATTGATATTGCCAAAGAACATATTGATAAACAGTCAGAGTTTATCAGTAGCGGTGATAGTTTTAAATCTCGCTACATATACCATCACAATTTAATTATTGTCTCCCAACAGGAGGGTAAATATTTTTACGACCACTACCCACCAGAGTTATTGAATAATATTGCAGCACCAAAATTATTCAATTCAGAATACGAATGTCTGAGTTGGATCAAACTAGGTTTGGATGGGCGATATACAAGGCAAAGAGTTAGACAACTTTAAGATTCCTGCCTTAAAAAATAGGAACTTGGGTATGGAAAAAGCTACCAATGCCTTATTCTCTATGCCCCAAGTTTGTGGACAGCAGTGTATCCTACGTCTTCAAGGGTGGGATACACTGCTGAGTTTTTGTCAGCATTTTTACTCTTTGCAGATTGACCAAAAATCAATGATCTGCAAACTCCGAAGAGAAAAAGTAAAGCTTGTGATTAAGGATTGACTGCAGCAGAAAACGAGAAATCATGAACAGGTATCAATACCTTTTCTGTGTCATCCTACCTGGGGATGAATTCTAGATAAAAATAGGTATAATTTTATAGTATTACTAGATATTGAATACAAAATTTTACGGATAAGACTGACATGAGAATGTACTGATAGCCGTAAATTTACAGTGATTAAATCTTAGGCAAGTCCTGAATTTCGGTGTTTTATAGTTATCTATGAGAGTGACAGATCTGACTATTTCCGTTTTTACTCGGTTCCCGACCATCGGTATATTTAGATTCAATGGAAATAGATTTATCTTTGCGAGTTGATAGCAAACTCTATTTGAAGAACACCCAAACTAGGGTTTAAGTTCAAAACTTCAGGTGTGCAATCCTCAGCGCGATCGCATAGAAGCTCTATACTGCAGAACGTCAGGATTCACCATGAACCAACAATTCTCATCTGATAACCCCCAGACAATTTTGGGAGCGAACATTAATATGATTGGGTGTAATCCGACAGACATCGCTTCATCTGTGAACACAACATATTTGCAGCAGGCTATTGATTATAGTCCTGTGGGGATGGTCATACTAAATCGGGAAATGCGCTATTTGACGGTGAATCGCAAATGGCTAGAAAGCTATCACATCACTGATGACATAATTGGACGCTGTCATTACGATGTATTTCCTGATATCCCCGAAGCATGGAAGCAGATTCATCAACAATGTTTAGCGGGGGCGATCGCACAACGAGATGAAGACCAATATTTACGTGCAGATGGTTCTATTGAGTGGGTACGCTGGTTGATACGTCCTTGGCATGAGGCTAGTGGTGAAATTGGTGGGCTGATAATATTTAGTGAGAATATTACACAGCGCAAACAAGCTGAAGCAGACCTCCGCGCTAGGAATACGCTATTGCATTCTATTTTGGAAAGTACACCAGACTTGATTGTGGTAAAAGATTGCCAAGGTCGTCATGTTGCTCTCAACTCCAATTTAGCTAAATTATTTGGTAAGCCCATCAACGAGATTATTGGCAAAGACGATACAGCAGTATTACCGCCTGATGCAGCCAAAGAAATCATGGCCAAAGACCGCCAGATTTTGGCAACAGGAATAACAGAGACTTACGAAGAAGAAATGTCTGCTGATAACTTTCAGGGCATTTATCTTACCACCAAGGCTCCTTGGCTTGATGCTAAAGGCACAATTCAAGGAATTATTGCCATAACAAGAAATATTACTGAGCGCAAACAATCAGAAATCGCCCTAGCCAAAGCTAAAGAAGCCGCAGAAGCAGCGAGTTATGCCAAAAGCGAATTCCTCGCCAATATGAGCCATGAATTGCGGACTCCCCTCAACGGTATTTTAGGCTATGCCCAAATTCTGCAACGTTCCCAACACTTAGATGAAAAAGAGCGATCGCGTATTGATGTCATTTACCAATGTGGTTCACATTTGCTGACTTTAATTAATGACATTTTGGATTTGTCAAAAATCGAAGCACAAAAACTGGAACTTACACCTACGGATTTCCACTTACCAGCATTTTTGCAAGGCGTAGCAGAAATGTGCCGTATTCGCGCCGAACTCAAAAATCTTAATTTTCAATATCAATTAGCTGCGGAATTACCTATTGGCATTCATGCTGATGAAAAACGTTTACGGCAAGTGTTAATTAATCTTCTCAGCAATGCTATTAAATTTACCGATACAGGTAGCGTAACTTTGACCGTGAGCTATGCTTCAGCAGGCAAAATTCGCTTTCAAGTCCGTGATAGCGGTATAGGTATTCCCCAAGAAAAACTCCAAGTGATTTTTCAACCCTTTGAACAAGTAGGCAATCATCGACGGCAAACAGAGGGTACTGGTTTGGGATTGGCAATCAGCCAAAAAATTGTCGAATTAATGGGAAGCACTATTGAGGTTGAAAGTCAAATCAATGTAGGGAGTATTTTCTGGTTTGATGTCAACTTACCTGAAGCTGATGAGTGGGTAAAAACATCTCAAATTGATGATAAGGGACAAATTATTGGTATTAAAAACTGCCGTCCTAAAATTTTGATTGTGGATGATAAATGGGCAAATCGCTCAGTAATTGCGAATTTACTCAGCCCCATTGGTTTTGAGGTAGCGGAAGCCGTCAATGGACAAGAAGGTTGGCTGAAAGTTTGGGAATTTCAACCAGATATTGTCCTGACTGACTTATTAATGCCAGAAATCGATGGATTTACTTTGATCCAGCGCATCCGTAAGTCTGAAACATTCAAAGACATTGTGATTATTGTGTCATCAGCAAGTGTGTTTGAAAGCGATCAACATCGCAGCATAGAAGTAGGCGGAAACGATTTTCTACCGAAACCAATACAGGCAACGACTCTCTTACAAAAATTGCAGCAACATCTGCATCTAGAGTGGCTTTATGAAGAGCAGAAGAATGTACATCAGCTAGAGGTAGATTGTACTGAGCTAATTGCTCCACCCATAGCCGAACTAGAAACTCTGTGCAAGTTGGTAATGAAAGGTAACTTTAAGGGAATTATTAAACAAGCAGCATTAATCGAACAGATGGATAAAAAATATATCCCCTTTGCGAAAAAGCTGCACGAACTAGCAACAGGATATCAAGACCAAGATATCTTGGCACTCATTCAATCTTATAAGTCAAAGCTTTGACAAACACCAAAAGACATAATTAATTGTGTCTTTTCTGGGTTCCCACACGTCCTAGAGGTTGTATGACTCTGGTAACTGAACAAACGGCGACAGTTCTAATTGTTGATGATAATTCTGCCAATTTAGGTGTCCTATCTGATGCCCTAGATCAAGTTGGCTTAGAAGTATGCGTAGCAAAATCTGGCAAAATAGCCTTAGAAAGGATTAAATATGTTATACCAGATTTGATTTTGCTGGACATCATGATGCCAGATATGGATGGCTTTGAAACCTGTAATCACTTAAAAGCCAATCCTGTCACTAAAGATATTCCAGTTATCTTTATGACTGCATTCTCGGATACAGCTAACAAAGTCAAAGGTTTTGAAGTTGGGGCTGTAGATTATATTACCAAACCCTTCAATCAGCAAGAAGTTTTATCAAGGGTTAAATTGCACCTCAAATTACATGATTTATCAGTAAAATTAGAGCATAAAAACGCTTTATTAGAGCAAAAAGTTGGAGAAATCAGCCAAGCATATCAAGATTTACAAGAAATGCAACTGAAGTTAATTCAAAGTGAAAAGCTATCTAGCCTAGGACAGATGGTTGCTGGCATCGCCCATGAAATTAATAACCCAGTAAATTTCATATATGGCAATCTTCTTCATGCTAATGAATATACTCAAGAAGTCCTAAATCTTTTACATCTTTATCAAGAAGAATATCCTCATCCTACACCCCGTATTCAAACAGAGCTTGATGAAGTGGATATAACTTTTATTCGGGAAGATTTATTAAAGCTGCTCAAATCAATGAATATTGGTGCTAGACGTATTCGTGATATTGTACAGTCTATGCGGATTTTTTCGCGTGTCGATGAAGCAAACATGAATGCTGTAAATATTCATGAGGGCATTGATAGCACACTGATAATTTTAAATCATCGCTTAAAGTCCAAACCAGAATATCCTGGTATTGAAGTAATCAGAGATTACAGCCAGTTGCCACTAATTGATTGTTATGCTGGGCAACTGAATCAAGTATTTATGAATATTATTGCAAATGCTATTGATGCTTTAGATGAATATAATCAGCAGCGTTCATGGGAAGCAATTAAGCAGCAACCAAGCCGCATAGAAATTCGTACTACTATGATTGACAAGAATCAAGTAGCTATCCACATTGCAGATAACGGCCCTGGTATAAATCAAGAAGTCCAGGAAAAGCTATTTGAACCATTTTTTACCACCAAATCTTCTGGTAAAGGCACTGGATTAGGCTTATCAATCAGCCACCAGATTATTGTCGAAAAACATGGTGGCTGTCTCTCTTGTAAATCTACACCTGGACAGGGAACAGAATTTATCATTCAAATTCCCATTAATCAAAAAGTTAGTCGAGTGGCTTAACTGTCATTTGTCATTGGGTAATTGGTAATTGGTAATTGGTAATTGGTAATTGGTAATTGGTGTTGGTTATTTCCCCCCTGCTTTTTCCCATTCCCCAGTCCCTAATCCCTAATCCCCAGTCCCCAGTCCCCAATCCCCAACCAGCTAAGGCAACCAAAAGTCAGGTAGGATAGATTTGCTCAATTGACGGACTGTTTGATTGAGCGATCGCGCTGCTTGGATGTGGGGTTCATCTGCTTCTACTGGTAAAATCTTAGCTGGTTGACCTGCTCCTAAATAAGAAATTACCGAATTTGCGGCAGCTAAACCAGTGACATAGGCTTTTTCCTGCGACCATGAACCATGAGGAGTGACAATCCAATCACCACTCATAAACACATTAGTAAAACTAGTTGTAGCTGGTAACATATAGCGATAACTCCCTGGTGCAAAATGAGTCACCGCATTGGCTAGGCGAATTACACTTCTATCAATCACTTTTGCCTCTCGAAAGGCTGGGATACAAGTTGTTAAATAACGCTGAACGATAAGCACAATTTCCTCATCAGTTAAATTGAGGAATTGATTTGCATGATAAAAATCAGCTTCAATTACTGTTCCTGGTTCATTTTTGTATTCATCATGGATGGCGTTTAAATCAAAAAATGTCCATCCTGTAGTTGCATCAAACCCAAAACAAGCATTAGAAGGGCGAGGAATATCAATTTTGCGGTCAAACCATAAACGAGTTGCTAAAACATCAATTGCCCCTAAATTATTTAAATTACGAAATTCTTCGCGATTTTGTAAGCTGCTGCTATTAGCAACTATTTTCTTCATCCCAGTGATACCAACAGCAAAAATTACAGCATCAGCCTCAAAAACTTCATTACCGCAAACTACACCAGTAGCTCGATTATTACTATCTACAATTACATCTGTGACTCGTTTTTGAGATAATACTTTTGCGCCTGTTTTTTCAATACAGTTTACCCAAGGATTAAATATTTTTTCGCCAACAGTCCCTCGGCACCAAACAACATCAAAATCAGCTTGATGCGCCAAAATAAAAAAGTACAACATTCCTAATGTAGCTGCGGCTGAACATTGTTCGCCAGGGGCAAATAAACCTACCAATAACATAGGTTCAAAAGCTTCTTTATAAAGTCGCGCCGAAACCCCAAAATCTTTGAATAATTCCCGCGCTGTCACAAAATCATAACGCCGCCAAGCATCAGGAGAATTATCAAAATCAACGACAGCATAAAGTAAAGGTAACGCACTCAAACGGTCAATTAATGGTAAACGTTGAAATTTAGTGTACAGAAAAGTTCCTAAAGGAGTGGGTAACCTTGGTAAGTCTTGAAAAATTGGTGATTCTACTTCTAATCCTGCAGGAGAATATTGAGCAGAACGAGTCCAAGTTGTAAAAGGATTAATTCCTAACTCATTAATGAGTGCAAAAATATTTCTGTAAGGATACCAAAAGCCATGTATACCTGCTTCCACAGAACGTCCGGCTGCTGTTTTCCAACCAGCAACCAATCCCCCAGGATAAGGCCCGGCTTCTAGAAGCGTCACATCATATCCTTGTTTTGCCAGATGATAGGTAGCCCCTAAACCAGCCCAACCTGCACCTACAACAACTACCCGTTTTTGTTGTGACTCTGCTGTCATTTCCACCCAGTCTCCGATTATTGCTATCTATAATTAAATTTAAAGTATTTATAAACCAATGCTTACATTTGATCGTAAAATTACTGACAAATGCTAATTATATTAGCCTCTCCTAGGCAAAATAATTAGATTATTAGCACGGTTTTTATAATAAACAACCGCGATTTTAATGAATTATTAAATTAGAGATTATTTTGATAATTATTTTATGTGGTTTAAATGAATTAAGGTAGATATAACAGCACTTGCACTTAATAGTTGGTTAAGAGTATAACAGAAAAAATAGCTAGCTATTGATTAAGAATCTTATTATGACTCAGTTAGAAAAATCTAGAAATAGCCTGAGCGACTTTCAGTTACGAGATGGTATTTATTTTCCGAAAAATTATGAACAGTTAAATAGCACTGAACATAAACAAAAATGGGATGCAATTGGTAAGACTTATTATGGTTCTCAAAAAATTGAGCAGCTTCCCGAAACATCTGCAATTAAACAAGATTACACTTTGCTAGGTGGTAAACCAGGCGGCACATGGAATAAATTTCCTGAAAATAAATCTGTTGGTTCTATTCTAGAAATTGGTTGTGGTTACGGACGCGCTCCATTACACCTTTCAAAAGATAAAAATTTGAGATGTGAAAAATATTATGCTATTGATATTTCCGAATCTTTACTCAGGAGATTAATTAAAGTAAAGCAAGAATACGATTTTTTCCCAGGTGCGGAATTTAATATCATTTGTAACTCAGCAGAAATCTTACCATTAGAAGATAATTCTGTGGATTTAGTAATTTCTAATTGTGTCTTTATGCACATTCCTGATGCACAATTAAGAAACTTATTAGCTGAAATATTCCGTATTTTGAAGCCAGGTGGCAGTTTTGTATTTAATCATTCCTTTCATAACAAAGCTTGTCCGTCCCATATTATCCATAATTTCATTAGAAATCTCAACATATTTAGCAGGAATCCTATCTATCTCAAGCAATATTCAGCTAAAGAAATAGCAGAAATGTTGAATGATGCGGGTATAAAAGCAAAGTGTCCGCAATATACAGTGGAACCTACAACAGAATATGCAATTTTACCAGAAACTATCAAAGGTATTCCATTACCATTTGCAAAAGCATTTAATAGAAACTTAAAACCTTCAGATGCTTGGAAAGAAACTTTAGCTTATGGTTTTAGCACTTATAGCAATCCGCTAGCATAGTAGTAAATCAAATATTTTGCATTATTGGGAAACCACTGGTTAACAATGGTTTCCTTTTTTATTTAAATTTTATGAGCAAATGTCAAAGTCCAAAAAACAAGGTAACAAACTATTGATAATAATTTTGATTTTTGAATTGTTACCTTCCTGCTAGTTATGCATTAAGCTGTTATTCTAAGTAGAGATTCTTTAGAGCAATTCTTAAATTGCGATTGTGGAGAAGCGATGCTCTAAACGAGTGAGACGTTCCGAGTAATTTTTTATAACTTGCAGCGCAAATACTGGAGTTTCTTGAACTGCAAAAATAAATCTTTGTTCATTGAGAAAAGCAAGCTGAACATCTGTTTTGGCAATAGCTGTATAAGTTCTATTTTTTATGCCTACAAGTACGCCTATACCAAAAACTTCTCCTGGATGAATTGTTTCTATAAGCTTATTATTGATGAATATTTGAACCTCTCCTTGGATGATGCCATACATAAAATCACCCGGCTGTCCTTCTTCAAAGATAACTTGTCCTGTTGAAAATACTTGAGGATCTGGTTGTTTCTGGAAGATGCTGATTGTTTGTACAGGACTTAACATGAAAAAACTCCTAATGCTCCGTTCCTACGCCTATGTGTGGCATTGTAATTCTGTCTGTGACAAATGTATAGTAGGAATCCTATTTAATTTCTAAAAAAATATTAGTAATGTAGCGTGCATTAGGTGTAAGCCGTAACGCATGAAAAGCATTTATACAAGTGTGTTAGCCACACCCCGGACTGGAGAAAAATCAATATAATATTGCCGATCCTCTGGTTTGCTAATCTGCTGCGTCTTGCTAGGGTTACAAGCCTGAAAAAACCTTGTTAAATCCAATTTCATGGCAAATTCCCCAATATCAGCCCGATGAAACGGTCTATTTCAGTGATTATGACAGAATCTCAGTCATGTTGTTTGGGGAAAGGGAAAAGCAATTGAACTTTGTTATTTTTCATTTGAGTAAACTAATGCAATGCAGATTTAATTGCATAATTACTCGTAGTGACTGATGAACGTCTTTAATAACCAATGTTTAACTATTTAAGGGAATTTTTGCCATTTGAAATACTTGCTCAACAGTAAACTCCCAGCTTTCAAATAAGGGATCTGTGAGTAATTCATCTCCCATAAAAGTTTTTGGTGGTGCATCTGGGTAAAAAACAGTGATGCTTCTGGCTTTACTATCTACTACCCATACTCGCAACACATTAGCATCTAAATAATCTTTAGCTTTAGCTATCATTTGTCCAAAGGTTTGCCCTGGAGAGATAATCTCAATCACTAAGTCTGGAGGAACAGAACAAGTTCCTTCTTCTTCCCAATCTGCTGGTAAACGTTCATTAGAGATATACAAAAGATCCGGTGTCGGAACCCAATCTTTTCCATGACGGGTTAATGCTATAGCTAATTCTGGACAAACTTCTCCTTTGCCTTGAGATAATTCTTCAATTAAATTTAGAAAGGCACGAGTCAATTTAGAATGAAATTTTTTTGGTGACATCTTAGGAATTGCTTGACCATCAACAAGTTCGTAGGTGACATCTCCCTCACCTGGGGGAAGATTGAGAAACTCTTGCAAGGTCAATTGATTGTGGGCTTGGAGTATCATGGCGCAAATCAGCGACTATACAATCAATTTTAGATTTGGAATTTTAGATTCTAGATGAACAATTTGCTTAGTTGTGCGTGAAAGGCAACTTTAGCGGGCTGGAAAGACTGCGATACAAAAGTTATAAAGCTGTTACGCATTTAAATTGTATATTTCGCACTCAGGTGTTCAAAAGTCAAAAGTCAAGAGTCAAGAGTCAAAGGCTCGCTTGAACTCTTGACCCTTGACACCCCTAACGCCAGAATATTTGATCTAGGAGCGTATCACCTGATGAATTGATTACATCGCTTGTAAAACTTGGCGAATCGTGTCTGCTGGTACTTCATCGGTAACTGTCACTACACCCATCTGTGTTGGTAAAACAAACCTGACTTTCCCTGCTTTGACTTTTTTATCTAGTTGCAGTGCGTCAATAATGGCTGCAATATCTACCCCGGATGGTAACTGCGTCGGTAAACCTGCTTTTTGAATTAAGGCGTTTTGACGTTCTGTCTCTTCTTTTTGCCACATTCCTAGTTCCACAGCAATTTGCCCAGCTGCTACCATACCAATACCCACAGCTTCACCGTGATTAACTAGGCGATAACCAGTCAAGCTTTCTACTGCATGACCGATGGTGTGACCATAATTAAGAATTGCTCTTAATCCGGCTTCTTTCTCATCTTTGCTGACGACATCAGCTTTAGCTTGGCAAGACCTAATTAATATGGTTTCTATGAGTTCCGGTTTAATGTAGCGGAGTTGATTCAGGTGTTTACTCGCTTCCATTTGGGCAAATAATTCCGCATCCCAAATTACACCATACTTGATGACTTCTGCCATTCCTGCCCGAAATTCGCGCACAGGCAGGGTTTTCAAAACTTCTGGATCAATTAAAACTAAGCGTGGCTGATGAAATGCCCCTATCAAGTTTTTGCCTTGGGGATGATTTACGCCTGTTTTGCCCCCAATTGCCGAATCTACCATTGCTAACAATGTGGTAGGCACTTGCACGACACTAATCCCACGCAACCAAGTAGCGGCAGCAAAACCAGCCATATCACCAATTACACCACCACCCAACGCCACAATTGTAGCGGAACGTTCGAGGCGGTTTTCTAAAGCTGCATCGTAGATTTTTTGAATAGAATTCAGGTTTTTGAAGCGTTCCCCTGCTGGTAAGATACAGCTAGCTACTTCAAATCCTGCTGTTTTTAAGGAATTGATAGCTCTTTCGCCATAATGCTTAAAAATTGTCGGATTAGAAACAACTAGTACCTTTTTACCTAGCTGCAAACCTGTCATTTTTTCACCCAGTTGATCCAAACTACCAGGTGCGATCGCAATCTCATAGGATTGCTCCGGTAAATTCACATTAATTACAGAAGTCATTGCCCAGCCCCAAAACACGCCGTGGGCTGTATTTTACCGCAATGTGGGGATTAGGGCATGGGGCATGGGGCATGGGGCATTGGGGATGAGGGAGATGAGAAGGCTGGGGGCAGGGAGCAGGTGAACCAGCGCGGTCTTCTCCCAAGGGGAGAGGCTAGCGCCAAGGGGGTTTCCCCCATGAGCGACTGGAGAACCCGAAGGGGAGCAGGGGGAGAATAAATTACCAATTACCAATTACCAATTACCAATTACCAATTACCAAATGACAAATGACAAATGACAAATAAAAAACAGTTTGTGCAAAGACAAACTGTTCATACTAACTAACTTTGTATTTTTTACTCAGTACTCAGCACTGATGGGGTGGAGGGTTCTAGAACATGCCCATGCCGCCCATACCACCCATGCCACCCATACCGCCCATGCCACCCATGCCACCCATGCCGCCATCAGCGGGAGCAGCAGCTTTCTTTTCAGGCTTTTCAACAACGAGGGCTTCGGTGGTTAGTACTAAACCAGCAATGGAAGCAGCATTTTGTAAAGCTGAACGCACGACTTTGGCGGGGTCGATAATACCAGCAGAAATTAAGTCTTCAAATTCGCCAGTAGCAGCATTGTAGCCAACATTGATATCAGTTTCCTTGACTCTGGAAACGATTACGGAACCTTCAACACCAGCGTTATCGGCGATTTGGCGCAATGGTGCTTCTAGTGCGCGTCCAATGATGTCAGCCCCAATTTTTTCTTCGTTATCTTCGAGGCTGTTTTTGATAGCTTCTACTTTTGTAGCTAAGTGAATTAGGGTTGTACCACCACCAGGAACAATACCTTCTTCTACAGCCGCTTTGGTAGCATTGAGAGCATCTTCAATTCGCAATTTGCGGTCTTTGAGTTCGGTTTCGGTGGCTGCACCAACTTTGATTACTGCCACACCACCAGCTAGCTTGGCAATGCGTTCTTGCAGTTTTTCCTTATCGTATTCGGAATCTGTTTCTTCTAATTGTTTACGGATTTGACCAATCCGCTTTTGTATTTCTGGTTTGGTGGTACTACCAGCGACAATTGTGGTGTTTTCTTTGTCAATGGTAATTTTGCGGGCAGTTCCTAGGGCTTCGATAGCTGCGGTATCCAAGCTCAAGCCGATTTCTTCCGAAATCATCTGCCCATCGGTGAGAATCGCAATATCTTGTAACAAAGCTTTGCGGCGATCGCCAAATCCAGGGGCTTTGATTGCAGCTACGGAAAGTACGCCTCGTGCTTTATTCACAACCAAAGTTGCCAAAGCATCGCCTTCGACATCTTCTGCAATAATCAGCAAAGATTGACCCAAACGCGCAACTTTTTCGAGGATAGGTACTAAATCCTGAATGCTGTTAATTTTCTTGTCAGTAATCAGGATGCGAGCGTTTTCAAATTCTACGGTCTGCCGCTCGTTGTTGGTGATAAAGTAAGGAGAAATGTAACCCCGGTCAATTTGCATCCCCTCCACTACTTCTAGTTCAGTTGTCAGGGACTTAGATTCTTCAACAGTAATTACACCATCTTTGGTGACCTTATCCATTGCTTCAGCCAGCATACTGCCGACTTCTTCATCATTGCCTGCTGAAACTGTGGCAACTTGAGCGATCGCACTTCCTTCTACTGGCTTGGCTATTTTGGCGATTTCTGCAACTAAAGCTTCTACAGTCTTATCCATCCCCCGCTTTAGAGTGATGGGGTTGCTACCAGCAGCAACGTTCTTTAAACCTTCGCGGATTAAAGCTTGTGCTAAAACCGTGGCTGTAGTGGTACCATCACCAGCAACATCTTTTGTTTTCGATGCTACTTCTTGGATGAGTCTCGCACCTGTATTTTCTAATGGATCTTCTAATTCAATTTCTTTGGCAACAGTGATACCATCGTTGACAATTTGGGGGGCACCAAATTTTTTTTCTAAAAGAACGTTCCGGCCTTTTGGCCCTAGGGTGATTTTTACAGCATCAGCAAGAGCGTTCACACCCCGTTCTAGGGCCCGCCGCGATTCCTCATCAAATGCAATAATCTTCGCCATGTTTTATTTCTCAAGCGCTTCCATTAGACAATTTAGCACTCACAGCGCCAGAGTGCTAATACTAAAACGAAGATTGGGGATTGGGGACTGGGTACTGGGGATTAGGGACTGGGGATTAGAGACTGGGGATGGGGAAAAAGGGTGATGAAGGGACAAGGAGAAATACCAATTACCAATTACCTATTACCTATTACCTATTACCCATTACCCAATGACAAATGACAAATGACAAATGACAAATGACAAATGACCTTAACCTTAACTTTTATTGATTAAGATACAGTTGATGCTTATGTTGAATATTAGCAGTAATGGTTGGATTGGGAGATGAATCTATATAACTCCCTGAAATCCCTGGGTATTGCCGAACCAAGCGGCACCGGCTGGTTGGCTGTAATGTTTACGTTTATTTTGGCTTGGTTAGTAACCTGGCGCTTAATGCCGACAGTACGTAAATTTGCTTTGCGGGTAGGTTGGGCCGATCAACCAAACGCACGGCGATTGAATAGAGAACCTTTGCCAAATGCTGGGGGATTGGCTATTTACACAGGTGTAATTGCGGCACTGGTATTAGCTACTCTTTTACGACCGATTGAATTGCAAGGTGTATTAGCTCAGGTTTTAACCATTCTCTTGGGAGGGACAATATTAGTTCTGGTTGGTTTTATTGATGACCAATTTGGCTTACCTCCCTCTGTGCGGATGTTTACTCAAATTCTTACGGCACTGTTACTAGTTGCTAACGGTATTAGAATTGAGGTTACTTTTGGCACACCAATTGATTATCTGCTTTCATTATCGCTGACAGTATTTTGGGTAGTAGGTATTACCAATGCTATCAACTTGATGGATGGTATGGATGGTTTAGCTGGAGGGGTGAGTTTTATCACTGCGATGAGTCTATTGGCGGTTTCTGCCCAAATTTCTCAAAAAGCAGCCGCAACCTTAGTACTAGCAGCTTTGGGAGGTGCAGCTTTGGGCTTTTTGCGCCATAACTTCCACCCCTCCAGAATTATTATGGGTGATGCTGGAGCCTACTTTTTTGGCTATGTACTAGCGGCGACTAGTATTTTAGGAAAATTGCAAGTAACTACCGTATTTGCACTTGTACCAACAGTATTATTTTTGCTACTTCCAGTACTGGATACAACACAAGTAATTGTGCGAAGACTGATGGCGGGTAAAAACCCCATGAGTACACCAGGAAAAGACCATCTCCACCACCGCTTGCTAGCTTGGGGATTCTCTCAACGCCGTGCTGCGTTTACTCTGTGGTCGATTAGCTTAGTTTTTAATTTGTTGGCGATGAGAATGCAGCATTTATCCTTGGTGCAAATGCTAGCTACAACCTTGAGTGTCATCCTCCTGATTGGCTTTACTATCTGGGGACGAATGAAGAGGGTGGAAGCGATTTCATGAGTGAATTTTTGTGACAAAACCTCGAAATTTGAGCAAATTAGTCGGGATCTAAGGACAGTGGCGATCGCAAATTGAATGGAAATGCGATCGCTACTTCTGTGATTCAGGAGTAAAACTATGCATCGTCAAAGTAAAAGAGCGGCTAAATCTCAGGTTTGTCACGCTAATAACCAATTTTGTCCGATTTGCTTTGTTGTCCCACCACATATGTTGAAGGAGATAGCCAAACGTGGTGATACTCAACAGAGCGACTGGGCATTTCAAAGCTTAACCCGTTCCGCCCGAATTCGCGGACAACGTGATGTCTTAAGCCTGATTCCTTCGGCCAAATCAACTGGAGAGAAGCGTCGCACGATTTATGATGCCAAGAATGGTATAGAGCTGCCTGGCAAACTAGTACGTGGTGAGGGCGATCCTGCTACTCAAGACCCAGCGGTAAATGAAGCTTATGATGCTGCTGGTGCTACATTTGATTTTTACAAGGAAATCTACAAGCGAAATTCTATTGACGATCGCGGTTTGCGTTTAGACTCTACAGTTCATTACAGCCAAAATTATGACAACGCCTTTTGGGATGGCAACCAAATGGTTTATGGTGATGGCGATGGGCAAATTTTTACTCGCTTCACCAAATCAATTGATGTCATTGCCCATGAGCTCACCCACGGTATCACCCAATACGAAGCTGCTTTAATCTATCAAAATCAACCAGGGGCATTAAATGAGTCTATGTCTGATGTCTTTGGTTCCTTGGTTAAACAACGGGTACTCAACCACACAGCAGATCAAGCCGATTGGATCATTGGCGCTGGTTTATTTATGCCTGGGGTGAAAGGCGTAGGTATTCGCTCTATGAAAGCGCCGGGAACTGCTTACGACGATCCTGTGTTGGGTAAAGACCCCCAACCCGCCCATGTCAAAGATTTATATAAAGGAAACGAAGATAATGGGGGTGTGCATATCAACTCTGGTATTCCCAACCATGCTTTTTATTTAGCAGCAGTAGAAATCGGTGGTTACGCTTGGGAAAAAGCTGGAAAAATCTGGTATATCACCTTAAGAGATAGATTACGCCCCCGTTCTAATTTTGCGAAAGCCGCACACCATACAATCTCTGTAGCTGGGGAATTATATGGTCATGGAAGTAAAGAACAAAACGCTGTTCGTCATGCTTGGAAACAAGTAGGCGTAGAACCAGCACTGCTGGGATTATAAGTTTTGCATTGAATGTTGAGTGTAGAGTACTGAGCCTTCCGCACTCTACACTCAACATTAGACTTCTTGCACGAATACAAAACTTACCCTCATCCAAGAGCCCCTGCTCCCGAAATTGGGAGAAGGGGAGGCGATATCAAAGTCCCTCTCCCAAGCATGGGAGAGGGATTTAGGGTGAGGGCAAAGATTCATGCAAGAGGTCTATTCAGCACTCCTTAAGCCATTACCATGCCACCATCGACATTGAACACTTGGCCAGTAATATAGGCGGCGGCGGTATCAGCAGCGAGGAAGCGCACCATCCCAGCAATTTCTTCTGGTTGACCGTAGCGACCGAGAGGAATGAATTTGAGAATTTCTTCAGTATTGCTGAGATTGCTGGTCATGTCGGTGGAAATAAAACCAGGGGCGACGGCGTTAACGGTGATCCCGCGAGAAGCCAGTTCTTTAGCCACAGTTTTGGTAAAGCCAATCACACCAGCTTTGGCGGCGCTGTAGTTTGCTTGACCTGGGTTACCCATTTGCCCAGCAACGGAGGCAATATTAATAATGCGTCCAGAACGTTGCTTGAGCATAACTTTACTAGCAGCGCGTGTGCATAAGAAAACACCAGTAAGATTGAGGTCAATCACTGCTTGCCAATCTTCGGGCTTCATTCGCAAAAGTAAGGTGTCGCGAGTAATACCTGCGTTGTTGACCAGAATATCAATCCGCTTAAATTTATCGATGACGGTGTTGAACAGCGCCTCTACTTGATCGAGTTTAGAAACATCAGCTTGCAGCGCTAAAGCTTCGCCACCTGCTGCCGTAATTTCCGCAACTAAGCTGTCAGCAGCACCACTAGAACTGGCATAATTAACAACTACATTGGCTCCGTAGCTAGCTAATTCTAGTGCGATCGCTCTTCCTATTCCTCGTGATGCGCCTGTAATAATTGCAACCTGTCCACGTAATTTTTGTAAGTTCTCTGGCAAAAGTTCCATGTAATGTTTTTTGAATCACCGCGCTAATTATCTTATGGTGATTTGTACCTTCAAGAACAGCGAAGAGTTAGAAATTCAATTCAAGATTATTAATTTAAAAATAGAATGCCATAGATGGGTAGCGGCATCTGCAAATATTATTAAAATGAATTTAATATGATTATTTTGCTTAATTGTTGGGATAGCAACGGTGCGTTAGGCTAAAGCCATAACACACCCTACTGGATATTTAATTTGTCTTTTATTGTTGACTCAAAGTTTGAATTTCGGCTGTGATATTAGCTCTAGCAGATTGTTCAGCGACCTCAAACATTAAAGGCGTAAAATAAATGCGATCACGCTGCAAAAATTTCTCTAAAACTTGCTTACGTCCGGCAATATATTGGTCTTGTGGAACCCAAGCATATTCTTGGCGAATCGCCTGAGCGTATTCTTGATATTGAACAGGGTCAGCCGCTAAAATTGCTAAATCGGCATCAAGTAAAACTTGGCTATCAAAATCATCTGCAGCAGCTTGATGTGACTTTGTATTGATAATTAAGTCGGTAATGTGAGCAATATTATTCGCTGCAAAACCTAATTTATATAATAATTCACTCGCATATTCTGCACTTTTTTCTTCATTATCTTTCGCCTGAGTATCATAAACTATATCGTGAAACCAAGCGGCAATTTGTACAGAGTGAATATCTTGAACGTAGGCTTGTAATTTATCAATGGTAATTAGAACGTGAAGAATATGTTCTAGTGTATGGTAATAACGCCCAGGACTCGAATAACCCGCAATTATGTTATTAAAAATAATATTTGTATCTATTGGATTAACCTTAAAGAGTTGGATTGTATTTTGCCAGCGATATAATAAAATATCGAGCAATTTTTCTTGAGATATATCTTTATATCTGATGTTGGACATTTGAAGTTATGAGTTAATTTATTAAACTGAATTTTCTATATTACTTACGCCAATAACTACTCAAACTCTTATTCCTCTGTGTACCAATACTACTCAGTTAAGCGTTTTGAACTCAAAATTGATTTTGGGGAAAAGGTTAAAGGTTTTTTCTTTCCCTTCCCCCATTCCCCTTTTTCCCCTTAACCGACAAGTATTCCTCTGCGGTTTGATTTTCTGTAACCTGTGCGTAAGTACTGTTCCACTACAAATTGTATTTCGTAGGTAGATTTGATTTCCGAAACTGGAAGTGAATTTTGCACTAGGGAAATATGGTGACAGCAAAATTGAGGAGTCAAAATAGAATACAGAGGCTTGTAAATGCAAGCCTTATACCAACTTGGGATATGTAGTATTGCTTGAAAATCCTGTCACAGCCTTGTTTTCAAGGTTTTCAATCCAAAATCCAAAATTGGTATTACCTGGAATTAGGAGTTATTATCAGTGGTATTACAAGTACAAACCAGCACCTACGAAGCTAAAACCCAAGAAATTGCTAAACAACTTCTAGAAGTAACCCAAGAAAATCGCTCGTTTTTGGCATCTTTACGCGATCAAATGCGTTGGGATGATAAATTACTAGCTTGGGCGATGAGCAATCCAGGTTTACGGGTGCAATTATTTCGCTTTATCGATACATTACCAGCTTTACGCAGCAGGCCGGAAATTGCTGCCCATTTACAAGAATATTTAGGAGATGAATCTGTAGAATTACCTGCGGCGTTAAAGGGAATGCTGAATTTTGCTAACCCTGATTCTATGCCGGGACAAGTAGCAGCCACAACAGTAGCGACAGCAGTTGAAACTCTTGCTCATAAATATATTTCTGGGGAAAATATTACACAAGTCATCAGAACAGTTGAACGCCTACGTAAAGATAAAATGGCTTTCACCATCGACTTACTAGGTGAAGCAGTAATTACAGAAACAGAAGCACAATCTTACTTAGAACGCTATTCGGAATTAATACAGCAATTGGTAGCTGCATCAAAGAATTGGAAAGCAATAGCGGCTATTGATGAAGCAGATGGCGAACAGCTAGCAAAAGTCCAAGTTTCTGTGAAGTTAACGGCGTTTTATTCGCAATTTGACCCCTTAGATGCTGAAGGTAGTGAGGCGAGAGTTAGCGATCGCATTCGTACTCTTTTACGTCATGCTAAAGAATTAGGGGCGGCTGTGCATTTTGATATGGAACAGTATGCCTATAAAGATATAACTCTTCACATCCTGAAAAAATTATTAATGGAAGAAGAGTTTCGTCAACGTACAGATATTGGTATCACCATCCAAGCATATCTGCGTGACAGTGAGCAAGATGCTAGAGATGTGATTGCTTGGTTGAAACAGCGTGGTTATCCCTTAACTATCCGTTTAGTTAAAGGCGCATATTGGGATCAGGAAACTATCAAAGCAGCGCAAAAACATTGGCCTCAACCTGTTTATAATGACAAAGCCGCCAGCGATGCGAACTTTGAAACCATCACTCAGCTATTGCTAGAGAATCATCAATATGTATATGCTGCCATTGGTAGCCATAATGTGCGATCGCAAGCTAGGGCAATAGCGATTGCTGAAACTTTAAAGGTTCCTCGCCGTAGTTTTGAAATGCAGGTTCTCTACGGTATGGGGGATAAGCTGGCGAAGGCTTTGGTTGATAAGGGTTACCGAGTCAGAGTTTATTGTCCCTATGGTGAATTATTGCCGGGAATGGCTTATTTAATTCGGCGGTTGCTGGAAAATACGGCGAATAGTTCTTTTTTACGGCAAAATTTGGAGAATAGGCCAGTTGAGGAGTTGATAGCACCTCCGAAGGTGGATTTAGCTCACGCAGAGACGCAGAGGCGCAGAGAGGAAAATGGGGGTTTTGTGGGTGTGGCGGATACTGATTATGCGGAGGAGGAAGAGAGGAGGAAGTCGGCGGAGGCTTTCCAAATAGTTCATCAGCAATTGGGGAGGACTTATTTACCTTTGATTAATGGGGAGTATGTGAATACTCCAGAGGTGATTGATTCTCTCAATCCTTCTAATTTTAGTCAGGTGGTGGGGAAAGTCGGACTCATCAGTGTGGAACAAGCTGAACAGGCGATGAAAGCAGCGAAGGCGGCTTTTCCAGCTTGGCGGAAAACACCAGCAAAACAACGCGCTGATATTTTGCGGAAAGCTGGGGATTTGATGTCACAACGCCGCGCGGAACTTTCAGCTTGGATAGTTTTGGAAGTTGGGAAGCCAGTTAAGGAAGCAGACGCAGAAGTTTCCGAGGCGATAGATTTCTGTCTCTACTACGCCGATGAAATGGAACGCTTGGATAAAGGCGTAAACTATGATGTCTCTGGAGAAACGAACCGTTATATTTACCAGCCACGGGGAATTGCTGTGGTGATTTCGCCTTGGAATTTCCCTTTGGCGATCGCTTGTGGTATGACTGTAGCAGCGTTAGTTGCTGGTAACTGTACTCTGCTCAAACCTGCGGAAACATCTTCTGTAATTACCGCCAAACTTACAGAAATTTTGGTAGAAGCGGGGATTCCCCAAGGTGTCTATCAATATGTACCCGGTAAAGGTTCCCAAGTTGGTGCTTATTTGGTAAATCATCCTGATACTCATGTGATTGCTTTTACTGGCTCTCAAGAAGTTGGCTGTAGAATTTACGCAGAAGCAGCTACCCTCAAACCCGGTCAAAAACACATGAAGCGGGTAATTGCAGAGATGGGTGGGAAGAATGCTATCATTGTAGATGAGAGTGCTGATTTAGACCAAGCTGTTGTGGGTGTAGTGCAATCAGCATTTGGTTATAGCGGACAAAAATGTTCTGCTTGTTCTCGGGTAATTGTGCTGCAATCGATTTACGATACCTTTGTGGAACGGTTAGTAGAAGCCACAAAATCCTTGAACATTGGGGAAACCGAATTACCAAGCACCCAAGTCGGCCCGGTAATTGATGCCAACGCCCGCGATCGCATTCGCGAGTATATTGAAAAAGGTAAAACAGAAGCCTTAGTTGCACTAGAGTTACCCGCACCACAACAGGGATATTTTATCGGCCCGGTGATTTTTAGCGAAGTGCCACCGAATGCGATAATTGCCCAACAAGAAATTTTTGGCCCTGTGCTAGCGGTAATTAAAGTCAAAGACTTTCAGGAAGCATTAGCCGTTGCTAACGGTACTAACTATGCTTTAACTGGAGGACTTTATTCGCGTACCCCATCCCACATTCAGCAAGCACAACAAGAATTTGAAGTCGGAAATTTGTATATTAACCGTACAATTACAGGTGCGATCGTAGCCCGTCAACCTTTTGGTGGTTTCAATCTTTCTGGCGTTGGTTCCAAAGCAGGTGGCCCTGATTATCTGCTACAGTTCCTAGAACCGCGTACCATCACAGAAAATATTCAACGCCAAGGTTTTGCACCAATTGAAGGCGCAGATTAAATTATAAAAAACTCCATCCCTTGTGGATGGAGTTTTTGGGCATGGGGCATGGAGAAGAATTTATACCAATTCAAATAATGTTTGCGACAGATAAATTCCATGTAGGGGCACGGCATCCACCATCTTTTGGTATATCAAATATCTTACAGGTGCCGTGCCCTCACCCATCTGTCGCGTTCTTTTTTCAAAATGGTATTATCCAAGCTACGAGGAGAACAACCTCGTCTACCCACAAGGAGATGGAGTTTTTCGTCGCTTTCAATATTTTTCATCGAATCGCAGAGGCGTAGAGAACACAGAGAGATGGGAAGCCAAGATTTAATTATTAAAATTGTTGAGTCTCCTGATGAATTTGCAGCAATTAAAGCAATTAGAATCGCTGTGTTTCAGGAAGAACAAGGGGTAGAAGCTGCTTTAGAGTTTGATGGTAAAGATGAAATATGTGACCATTTAATTGCTTATTTAAATCAAGAAGCTGTCGGTACTACCAGAATTAGATATTTAGATCATAAAATCGCCAAAATAGAAAGACTTGCTGTTTTAAGCAAAGCTAGAGGTAAAGGTATTGGTAAACAACTTATGGAAAAAGCAATAGAAATTATTGCTCATCAGCATATTCCAGAAGTTATAGTTCATGCTCAAAAATATATCAAAGGTTTATATGATAATTTAGGTTTTCTACCAGAAGGAGAAATCTTTATAGAAGCAGATATTGCTCATATCAAAATGAAGAAAAAATTATTATAAGATGATGATATTTGGATGATCAATTCATAATATTCAAATTGCATTTCGCCAACGCTTAACGCGTAATACCATTTTGAAAAAAGAACGCGACACATGGTTAAGGGCACGGCATCTGTAAGATATTTGATATACCAAAAGATTGTAGATGTTCCCTACAAAGAATTTATCTGTCGCAAACATTATTTGAATTGGTATAACGTCTCCCAGAGAAGCAATCGCAGAGGACTGTAATTGCTGCGCTCCACTTATTTCCGCTCGCAATGACATATTACTTCCACAGTAGTAGAATACCTAGCATAAACATTAATCGACTTAATGGTGTATTGGACTCCGCAATAACACACCATATTTTTAAACGATAGTTAATAATTAATGCTGCAATTATTGGTAGAGTGCGCCAATAATTAAGGTAATAATTATCGGTATCAAAATTGGAATAGCAACTAATAGTCCCCACTTACCAAACTTAATCTCTTCACCTTCAGATTTGAGAAAAGCAATCCAACCTACAACTCCCATTACCAGCCAGAGAAAACCAAAGCCAAGAAATATAACAAATATTGAGTCATTCATTGTATATCAATTAATATTGAAATCTACTCTATATTTGAAGATAGCGAACAAATTGGTAAATTGCACTACCCACTGTATATATAAATTTTCGTTGGCTAATTCCCTTTATGCATGGGGAATAGAAGACGGAAAATTTTCAGCAATGAGTCAAAGTGTAATCAATACTTGTCGGTTAAGGGGAAAAGGGGAAGGGTAAAAGGGGCGAGAAAAAACCTTTAACCCTTACCCTTTCACCTTTTCCCCAAACCAAATTCCGAGTTGAAAATCCTTAACCGAGCAGTATTGAAAGTGTAATAACTATTTGCTGTAGTTATGATTCTTTTTAGCCTTTTTAGGAAGTGCGATCGCATTCACTGTAATTTGGGTTAAGCCTGAGAAACTCCTCAACACGACTTTGAAGTACTTCAACACGACTTTGAAGTACCTCAACACGACTTTGAAGTACTTCAACACGACTTTGAAGTACCTCAACACGACTTTGAAGTACCTCAACACGACTTTGAAGTACTTCAACACGACTTTGAAGTACCTCAACACGACTTTGAAGTACTTCAACACGACTTTGAAGTACCTCAACACGACTTTGAAGTACTTCAACACGACTTTGAAGTACTCCAACACGACTCTGAAGTACTCCAACACGACTTTGAAGTACTCCAACACGATACAAATTTGAAATTATAAAAAGTGCGATGTCTGACGACAAGCCTTGCGGCTACGCATTTGTGGATTTGATGGGGAAATTACATCAATATATGAGCGGTAGGGGCACGGCATCCACAGGATTTCGCTAAAATCGATAGATTATCGGTGCCGTGCCCGTACAATGTGGTTGGTGAAAAGTGCGATGTCTGACGACAAGCCTTGCAGCTACGCTTTTTCGGTGTTGCGGTTGCTAACAAGACTACTCGGTTAAGCGTTTTCAACCCAAAATTTGTTTTGGGGAAAAGGTTAAAGGTGTTTTCTTTCCCTTTTCCCTTTCCCCTTTTTCCCCTTAACCGACAATTATTGCGGGTCATAAGTGTCAACTTAAGCTCAAATGCTTATCCCACAAGCCTTTCACCCCACCCCTTAATCCCCTCCCCTTGGCAAGGGGAGGGGAAGTTTTGGCTTTAGACAAAACTGGGGTGGGGTAACGCGGATCTTGATGGTAGGCGATTTGGTGCAAAATCAAGTCCTGATGAGGGTTTAACTTTAAGTTGACACCTATGGTGAAAAGTGCGCGCCTACTTAAACTTTGGTTTTCTTAAAAAGCCGACGCTGACGTGTAGATTGGGACGGAGTTGTGTGTAATGGTACTACTTCTGCTTCGCTACTTTCTCTAGCTACACGAATCAGTAACGCAGCTGCAATCATACTTGCAATCATCGAATTACCGCCATAACTAAACATCGGTAAAGGTAAGCCAGTAGTAGGTAACGCACCTGTAGTTACGCCTATATGTAGCAGTGATTGTCCTACCATGACAATGGTTACACCCATCGCTACTAGTCGAGATATAGGATTTTTGGCTTTTAGCGCTACTCTTAATCCCAAGGTAGCAAATAAAGCTAACAACACCAACAACACCATACTGCCAATAAAGCCAAATTCTTCAGCATACACTGCGAAAATAAAATCAGTGTCCTGAATTGGCAGATAAAACAATTTTTGTTGAGAAAGCCCAAATCCAGCGCCCCAAGTTTTCCCAGAACCTACTGCAAGTAAGCTTTGCACAAGCTGGTAGCCGTCGCCTGTAGCATCAGCCCAAGGATTCATAAATGACATCACCCGCTTACGCTGATATTCCTTGATACTAATACTGAGTAACGCTAACAACACCCCACCAACTGCTGTTCCCCCTAGATATTTGTAAGGTAAACCAGCGGCTAAGGCAATTAACCAGATAGTGATACCGCAGAGTGCGGTTGTACTGAGGTTAGGCTGGGCGAGAATTCCCAAAAGTACCAAACCAAAAATTGCTAACCAAGTGAAACGAACTCGCCAACTGATTTTTTCCCATTGTCCAAATAATCGGGCGCTTTGTAGTACTAAAAATGGTTTAATGAGCTCTGATGGTTGAATAGGAATTGGGCCTATAGCTATCCAGCGCGCTGCGTCAAAGGCCTTTTTACCAAGTCCAGGTACAAGGGTAACAAAAATTAAGCCTAAAAATAATATCAAAAACCAATGGGCTACCCCTACAAATTTCTTTAAGGGGAGATGGACAATAAAGTTGAATAAAATTAAAGAAACTAGCACCCACAGAAGTTGACGCTTAAAGTAATACAGTCCATCATTCTGGCGGGCGGCGGCTACAGTATAAGATGCAGAAAATAGCATTATCAAACCGACACACAGCCAAATCAGTGTTAACCACCGCAACAGCCGTGCTTCTAAAGCCCAACTGGAGACGGTATCATCAAAAATTGGTATTAAGCGGCGTAAATTCACAATGGATACAGGTATTAAGAATTTTTAGATTTTAGATTCGAGATTTGAGATTGGGAAGAGGGAAGTGATTATCAGTGTGTATAATACGCACTCTATTTTTAATTACTACTGTCTTAGGGGGGATTTGGGGGTTGGGGATTGGGGACTGGGGATTGGGGACTGGGGATTAGGGATTGGGGATTGGGGATGAAGGAGATGAGAGAGAAATTACTATTACCAATTACCAATTACCAATTACCAATTACCAATTACCAATTACCAATTACCAATTACCAATTACCAATTACCAATTACCAAATGACAAATTAAGTTAAACTTGCTCAATTTGACGTACTGCTTCCATTGCACCGTTGATATAAGAGGGTATTGGGAAGCTGTTTGCTGGTATTGCTTCGTCTAGTATTCTTCTAACCATCGCATAGATGTTTAGCAGTTGTTCGTCAAATGTCGCATCCTGATAATTTTGCACCCAATAGCTTTTGTAAGCTCTTTTTTCTTGGCGATCGTATAGTCGCTCTAATGGTATTGCTACTAAAGGTACTCTGACAGCAGCACATTCGTAAACCGTGTTGTAACCTGCGCCTCCAATGACAACATCTGCGGCGGCGATACATTCAATTCCGGGATGGTGAGACACCCACAACTCTTTTGGGCATTCTTTAGGACAAGTAGCAGCTAAAATTCTGACTGCACAATCAGGAAAATTTCGCTTTAGCCAGAGTGTTAATTCGCCAAATAAAGTCAACTCTGATGCTTTACCAGATGCACAAACCAGGATAGTTTTTTTAGATGGACTAACTCTGAGAATATGCGATCGCGTGGTAGCTTTATCTGGTAACTCCCAATGGTTGCGAATTAACCACGGTGCTGTATGGTCTACCATCGGTAAATCACAAAATGGTAAATCTTTGCCTTCACCAGGGACTATCACGCGATTAAAATTTTCTTTGACAAACGACTTTAATTTTTTAGCAGATACATAGCGAGAATTAATATCCCGATGAATTAAAACCCGGGGAATATAATCCAGTTTAGGTAATATATCTGCTAACTCTGCACCCAAACCTCTAGGAAAAGTATCGACAATCAAACAATCGTAGTGACAGTTGCATAATATTTTTCTGACTTGCAAACAAGTTTCCGAAAAATTGACATTTTCAGGAATTAAGTATACAAAACAATCATCATGGTCTATTTTGTATGCGTAGGGACTGTTGGTGATAATTTTAACTTTTCTTTGGCGAGAGGCTATTCTCCCCAAAGATAAAGCACGAGTTAAATGTCCCCAACCGCCGCCCAAGGCGTAAATCAGCCAAGTCTCCGCCACGATTTAGTTACCTTACAACTACTAGGAATAAAAATATCAAGTTATTGATGTTGCATAATTACAAGAAAAACTGTAGTTTTCCGCAAAATACAATATTGATTTTACTAGGCAGTATTCACTTTATGAGAGGGAATATGATCCTGCGTGACCTAATGCGATCGCGTAATTTGCTCGCTGTTAAGGATACGCAAGAACAGTTAGCCTACTCTATCTAATTTATGTTTTGTAGTAAGATAGAGTAAGGACAAACGCAGAACAGCAAAGTTGCATTTTGCTGCTACTCCTCAAGCAACTGCTCAGTTTTTATGCACACAACAAAATTTATATCATCAATCAGCAACGCAATATTCCCATACCACTTCAAAACACAGCGTTGCATAAATGCGGGATCAATTAGCGCCCTAAAACTATTAATAATTCGTTCAAACTATAGCGAAATCATCCTCTGATTCAGCAACAACAAAACTGTTGCTTCACAGTCAGCCAAAAAGAATTTATTCAGGTTTATTGTATTGTTTCCTTCTTTACCCAATTTTTTAGAGAAAACAAATCCTCAATTAGGAGACAGGTACAAAGCTAAAACCTTTATTTTGTCGAACTTGCGTAATTCTTTACAAGAGTAACGGCTAATCTCTGAAAAATACCCAAGGGCAAACTCTAGGCATTTTAAATTGTATAGCTTAGTCCTCTCTTGCGAAAATCATTACGATGATGGGCAATTTAATACCAGATGAATACCTAGAATAATAGATAATTTTATATGTAATGTCTAGATTAAATAGATAAAATTATGTAACAACGGATAAAAGCAGATGAAAGCAGATAAAAGCAGATAGGTAAAAATCTTGAACACTAGTAACGCTACGCAGAATCCAAAATGAAGACAGCGTCATCGTTTCAATATGGCTTTTGATTTATTCGGTAGCTTTACTTAGTAAAGCTATTCTCAACTTGCTCCCATATCCGTTTCAAACTCAGCATCGCTTTGGGCTTCTAAACTCACAGCATCAGCTTCTGTAAAGTCTACATCGCCAGTCTCCGGATCATAGGAATAGCGATCGCGATCGTCATAATAATCTCTACCCCAGCCGGAGCGATAATTACCGTATTCTGAATAATAGGCGTAATCTTCTTCGTAAGATTGCTCACAGTCAGGACAGCCTGTTCTATCAGTACGTCCACAGCGACGTTTAAACAAAAAGCCTACCATGCGATCGCACTCCCAGGCTGTAGCTGTAAAAGTTAGCACAATTTCACAAGCGCCAATGGTAATGCGATCGCCAGATGTTAAAATCCCACTTGTTACTTGGACACCATTAATTTTGATACCATTGCTACTATTTTGGTCAGTAATAGTTAATTCTTGATTTTGCCAATCAATTAAAGCATGGTAATCTGCAATTAAGTCATCCTGAATGGTGATTCTGGAAACTCTTTGTTCCTCAATTTGTTGTGGCATTTCTGCAAATGTTCGCCCAATAGCTACAGGAGTTTCTAATAGTGGTTCTCGCCGTTCTTCGCTATTAGGATCTATCCAACTTAGCTGTATCTGCAAGGTTTATTTTCCTCCTGTTAAATTCACAGCATAAGCTAGTCCAGCTTGCTGTTCGCGGGTAAGTACATCTAAGCCAAAGCAGGTAAATGCAATCGGTGATAACTGAGATTTGGTAGAGAAAATAGTTTTGGATGAGGATTTTCTTAAAGAAGTTTTCCCCTCTTTAACTTTTACTTGATAAACTAAATTTTTATCTGGGGTTTCTATTTCCAAACCATCATTGCGTGCTTTAATTCGATAAATTTCTTTTTTGGCAGCATCTTCTAATTTATAATCCCCATCATTCTGCCTTCTGAGAATATATAAATCTTGGCTTTGGTTAGCATCTTTAAGCTTCCAATAACCTTTTTCTGCCACTATATAACCTAAAACTTTTTCGCTACTATCCTTAATTTTGATTTTGCCCGATTTATCTGCTTTAATTCTCGCTAACTCCTGATTTTTTCCATCTACTAATTTAGCTCCATCTGCTTCCGGCTTCATCGCGAATAATTCCGAACCACCCTCAGTTTTAAATTGAATTTTTCCCTGATTAGCAGCTACATTAGTAGCTACTGGTGTATTTTGCAAACTACCATTATTAGCTACATCGCTTCCAGATTTACCACTACTACAGCTAACAATAGTAGTAATTAAAAATAATGCTAGGAAAATTCTCAAAAATCTTATTTTCATAATTTTGATTACTTAGAAAGTACTTTTGCTAAATTTAATACTTGATAAAGACTGAGAAACATCATAGTAATGGTTTGATATATTTCATTTTCATTATCTGCTACTTGAGGAGCCATTCTCACACTCAAATGCACAGCTTTATCTGTGAGCTTGACATTTCTTGGATGAGATAAATTAGGCAACTTCACCGCCTTGCTCACTTCACTTTGTAAAAGTTTAATCGCTCCATAACGGCGTTGTGGATAGTGTAAAGTTAAAATTAAATCTAAACCGACATCATTAGTTTTTGTTTTATATTTACTCTTACCACTTCTACCACGTTTCCAACCATATTGTGTTTTAGAAACCTGATTAGCAGTTAATAAAAAACGAGTTTTATCTAATAATTGTCCTTTTAAGCTCAACCATTCATTTTGATATTTATCTATCTTCCAGTCGCGTTTAGTTGGATGAGGTATAGTTTCTACTATATTTTCCTTATTTTTTGTCTGTTTAAAAGATAGTTTAATTTCCATCTCACTACCTGCATCCATATCCCGTGCTAGCATTTGCACAATTCGCTGGGTTACTTCATAGCGATAATTCAGAATATTTAATTTCCCTAGTTTAAATCTTTTGACTAATTCATAAATAGTCAAAACTGTCAATACAATTATGGCTAAAAATAAGGCAAATAAGGCAAAAACAAAAACTGGTATTTTAGCAATTACAAATAACAGAATAAACCCTAATACAACACAGCCAATTATCCCGTAAAAATAATAGAGTGCCCGTTTAGCATATTTACTTTGCTGCAACTCCGCCAGGTGATCTATACTTTCTATTTCTTGCAAATCAGCAATGATAGTACTAAGATTTGCTGTGGTAGAATAAATCAAATTTTTTCTAAAATTGAGAAATTCTATCGGCATTTTATTAAAACTCCATCAATGCAATTTAAAAATATTATTATCAATTTTTATTAACTTTACTAAATAAATCTTTCTTGAAACTCAGCAGTAAATCATTAACAAAATGTACAATGTGGCTGTCAGTATACCAAACACAAAATTAGGTGTCAACGAAATTTATATACATTAATGACTGAATCAAAAATCGCTTATATTGCCTTTGATACTGTTCCTGCACCTAAAGGCGCAGCCATTCATATAAAAGCTTTTTCTATTGCTTTAGCAGCAGCTTTTGATGCAGTACAGTTAATAACAGTTGCTCCCACAGCAACAGGTATAGATTCCCAGGAAATTTATCCGCAAGTTAGACAAACAACATTACCAGCAATCGGTGAGACTTTAATTCATAGAGTTTTATATTTTCGGCAATTACTCAAAGCATGGTTGCAAGGAAAGCGATTTGAAGTCATACAAATACGTTCAATTTACGAAGGCTTTCCCATCGCCCGCAACAAACAGAAATATTGCGATCGCCTAATTTTTGAAGTTAACGGTTTACCTTCAATCGAGTTAAAATATCGCTATCCTGCAGTAGCTGAAGATAGAGAACTGCTACATAAATTGCACTCTCAAGAGCAAATTTGTCTAGAAGCAGCCGATTTAATTGTTACCCCCAGCAGTGTCACCAGCGCCTATTTACAAAATCGTGGCATTTCTCAAGAGAAAATCCGTGTAATTCCTAACGGCGTAGATTTAAAAGTATTTACAAACGACAAAGAACAAATAACAAATGACCAATTGCAAATTATCTATTTTGGTACACTTTCGCCTTGGCAAGGCGTAAACCAAGCTGTTGAAGCATTAGCATTAATCAATCGAGATTTTCCTGCTAATTTAAAAGTTATTGGACAAGCAAGAGACTATCAACTCAAAGCCTTAAAACAGCTAGCGCTAAAGTTAGGAATAGCAGATAAACTCACTATTTTAGAACCAATGCCACAAACTCAATTAGTGGCACATATTCATACCTGTGATGTAATTTTGGCACCACTGATGCCAAGCGATCGCAATTTAGTCCAAGGTTGTTGTCCCCTGAAGATTTTAGAAGGAATGGCGACGGGAATACCTGTAATTGCTAGCGATTTACCAGTAGTTAGGGAGTTAGGCGAAGACGGAGTACATTTTTTATTAGTTAAGCCAGGTTCTGCCAAGTCGATTAAAGATGCTGTGTTCAGCTTGCACAATCAGCCAGAACTAGCAACTAAACTGGCGTTAAATGCTCGTCAGCGAATTGAAGAGTATTATACTTGGCAAATTGCTGGCGCAGCTTTAATTAATGCTTATACAGAATTGGGAATCAACCGCGCCATTAAAGTTTGAAGTTGCAACTTTTCCTGAGCGAGGGAATGTTCAATTAAAATGCGATCGCGTGCAGCTTGGCTAACTTGAGTTTTTTCCTCAGTTGTCATTGCCAAAAATTCTAACACCGCCTCACCCAGCTTGTGTAAATGCGATCGCGGCAGTAAAAAGCCATTTTTACTATGTGTAATTACCTCCGGTATCCCACCCGCATCACTAGCGATACAACAACAACCACAAGCCATCGTCTCTAATAAAGCATTTGGCATACCTTCCCACAATGAAGGCTGTAGGTAAACATCGCACAACCGCAGGTATTCGGCTACAATTTCTGGCTGAGGTAAATGTCCTGTGACAATTATCCTTTGGGCATTTTCTGGCTGATGCGCTTTGTACAATTGCAACACAGATTCTTGAGAAGCCCTTACCTCACCAATAATTAACAAACAAGCGGGATGCACTTGTCGAACTGTCGTTAAAGCATTCAATAAAAACTGCTGCCCTTTTTTCTCCCGCAATTCCCCACAAAACCCCAACACCATCTCATCTGGAGTAATTCCCAAAAACTCCCTAGTAATTCCTTCCCTCTTCGCTTGCGGGGTGGGGTTATTCTGTGGTGCAAATATTTCTGTATCAACCGCATTCTTCAACACCAACACATCATCCCGCCCACTAAGTAGCTGAATTTTGCGCGACATATCAGCACTTACCGCCGTAATCACCTTGGCGTGTTGTAGCGTCCATTGCAAGCGAGCAAAATCTCCCGGCGGAAACATTTCCCGGTCGATATCATTACCACGGGCGCTAACTGTACTGGCTAATCCCACAAGTCCAGCAAACCAAGTAGCCAAAAAACCACTAGGAAACAAATAATGCCCCCATACAGCATCATAACTATGAACAGAATGTAACCATTCCAAAACATTCAATGTATGAGGCATAGTCATATCCCAATGACGATATAATCCTATGCGATAAACACGAATATTTGCTTCTTTAGTTTCCGGTGGTAAAACTTCACCTGGCTGTAAATAACGACTCCAAGTCACAACATCAATTTCCATCCCCAATTGCGAGAGTGTTCCCACCAGCCGAGTTGCACTCCTAGCCAAACCACCCAAATCTGGCGCAAATCTTTCTGTAATGAAAAGTAGGCGTGTCATGACTGTTCTTTAGCTCATTTTCACCGTGTAATTATCTCTTGCACAATGGGAATAAAGGAGTAAAGTTTAACTTTGCGATCGCATTCCTCAAAATTACCGAAAGGTGATAACTTCTCTTCGAGACGCTACGCGAACGTTAAGCTGGGCTAAAGCACTTTCCCAACTACAATAAATGCGTAGCCCCCACTTAACTTACGCAACTTGCAACGGTTTTTTAGGAAGCATTCTCGGTTCTGGTAGTGGTTTGTTTTCTTCTTTCAACATTTCCACAAAAGTCTCAATTACTTCCTGACCATTTTTTGCTGCTTCTTCATAAGTCCTACCATGCGTATGAAATTGTTGCCAGGGGAACTCAGGTAAGTGTACTAAAAAAAGTCTATCTTCCTCCGACCATTGAATTACCATGCTGTAGTGATAGTTCATTCTTCTGGCTCCTGGTTTGCTTCGTTTTCCGTGCTTTCCATTTCTTGCAGTTTTTTCAGCACCCGTTGGATATTTTTTTCTAAATATAACGGAGCATCATCACCGTCTTTACCTGGTATTGTCAAGGGTTCTTCGGGTAAAAACGGATGCTTCCAATATGTATGACTTCCTTTACCTCTTCCTGGTTGAAGGATATAGCCAACTTTTGACACCATTGCTTTCAACTCTCTGACTTTTTTCGGCATTACTCCTCAGCGCCAACTCCTAATTGATTTTCTCTGCTTAAAAGCCAAAAATCCCAGATTAATTGTTAGTATTTTAGATGTTATATCCTTGGATGAGTGGTTGTGGTGGTAAGCAGAACTGTGTTTTAAGCGATCGCACTCCTCAAAACTGCTATATGCGTCACACTTCTCAAAACTACCAAAATGCGATCGCACTTCTCAAAACTACCAAAATGCGATCGCACTCCTCAAAACTACTAAAATGCGATCGCACTTCTCCAACACCACAAATGCGTAGCCGTAAGGCTTGTCGTCAGACATCGCACTACAAATCTCTAGCCCAGCAAACGTTTAAGCTGCTTATACACTTCATCGTCGTTACGTTTACCGACTAAAATTACCTCGACCAAATCTGCATCTATATCAAAGCGGTAAACAATACGATATTCTCCAGAATCTACGCGATAGTATCCTGGATAACCAATTAATTCTTTATAATCTGCGGGTAAGGGGTCAACATTGAGTGACATTACTTTTTTCGCTATTTGGGCAGCGATTTTGGGTTGTAAACCTTTGAGAAAATCGAGAACCGTCTCTAAACCATCTAATTTTGCCATACCATAAATTAATCATCAAATGCTGCTAGACGTTCGAGTTCTGTAGTAAAAATCTCAGACCCAACCATTTTAGAATTAGCTACAGCCATTTGTGCTTGTTGACCTAAAATTAAATCTTCTAATTGAGCAATTCTATTCATTAATTGCTCGTAATTCTCTGCTGACATAATTACGTAACTAGCTTGTGATTCGCTTGTCAGTATGATTGGTTCCATCGCAGCTTGTTCTAAAACATCGCTGTAGATATTTTGGATATCTCCAAGGGTAAATTGGCGCATTTTCAAGCTTTCCTAAATGCTTATGAAGAGATTATAACAAGTACATCATTAATATTTTTTAGCAACTAATTAAATTCATGCGATCGCACTTCTCCAACACCACCAATGCGATCGCACTTTCCAAGAACCAAAACGTGATCGCACTTCTCAACAACCAAAATGCGATCGCACTTCTCAAAACTACCAAAATGCGATCGCACTATCCAAAAACCAAAACGCGATCGCATTCTTCAAAAACCAAAACGCGATCGCCATCCCCAAAACCAAAACGCGATCGCACACTCCAAAAACCCAATAAATGCGATCGCACTTCTCAAAACTACCAAAATGCGATCGCAATTACCCAAAAACCAAAACGCGATCGCACTTCTCAAAACTACCAAAATGCGATCGCACTTCTCAAAACTACCAAAATGCGATCGCACTTCTCAAAACTACCAAAATGCGATCGCACTTCCCTAACACCATAAATGTATAGAGTAACTATTTATTATCAGGGCAAATTTCTTTTCGCATTTCAGGACGAGTAGCAAGGTAATCATCCAACCACTTACAACCTCGCTCTAACATTTCTTCTAAATTATCAACTACAAACAAACGTATCATCCCATCATTACACGCAGCAGCAAGCTTCTTGCCATCTGGACTAAAACTCATCCAGTTAACATAATTACGAGGTCTGTTTTCTTCAACAATATTATAATTCTCTTTTGCTTTTAATTTGCTATTATTTTGACCTAATTTAAATTCGCCAACTTGCTGTCCCTTTAAGTTCCATAACTTGATTGTGCTATCAATTCCTGATGTTGCAAATATTTTGCCATTAGGACTAAAACGCACTGTTTTAACTGCACCCTGGTATGGTTTAAATTCAGCGAGTTTCTCTCCAGATAGTTTCCATAACCAAACTGTACCGTAGTCTTTGTCTCCTTCATCAATGATGGTAGTAGCAATTACTATACCATCAGAATTAATACTAATATCCATAGCTCTTTGTTTTTTAGGTATTTTGAATTCACTTACTTTTTCTCCTGATAAGTTCCATAACTTTACTATCTCATAATCATAAATATTCAAGCTAGTTTTGTCTGGGTCTGCACCAAGACTATTACCAAGAACGACTATTTGTTTACCATCAGCACTAAAACGCATATTCCCTATTATAAAGTTGCCGCCAGTCTTAAACTCCTTAACAACATTTCCCGATAAGTCTCTCAACTGTATTGTATTATCTATTCCTGGGGTCAATAGTAGTTTGCTATCAGGGCTAAAACTTATAGACTGAGGAATACCAAAAGGATATGCAAATCCTTCTTTAAAATGGGTTAGTCTTGGTTTTGTCCAATCCCAGAAACTCAATTTTTGATGACTTATTCCATGTTCTACTGTTGCAATGAATTTACCATCAGGACTAAAATTTGCATCATTGGCGTAATTATCAGGCGGTTTAATTTCGTGAATTTTTCGTCCATCTAAATTCCATATCCTCATCAGTCCATCTTCAGTTGTTGCAATGAATTCACCATCAGGACTAAAGGTGACACTATCAACAATTTTGTCATTATGCCGAAAATCGATAATTCTATCTGTAAGTAAGTCAAATTCGTTTCTTTTCCTAGTTCCTGATAAATCAAATAACCTCACCATGTTATCATTTCCGGCTGTGGCAAGTTGCTTACCATCGGGACTAAAATTTGTACTGGTAATAATATCTGGACTAACTTTTAATTCACTTAATTGTTGTCCATATAAATTCCAGAAGCGAACTTTACCATCACCTCCTCCAGTGACAATTTGTTGACCATCAGGGCTAAAATTTACACTAAATATACTGTGAATTCCTCCTTTTAATTTTTTAATTTCCTGTCCAGATAAATTCCATAATCGTGCTGTGTTATCGCTACTAGCAGTTAAAACCAAATCACTATTTTTGCTAAATGTAATATCATTTACTCTACTTTCATGCCCTTTAAACTCAGCAAGCTGTTGTCCAGAAAGGTTCCACAAGCGTGCTGTATTATCATTGCTGGCAGTTGCAATCAATTGACCATTTGGACTAAAACTAACACTATTAATAATATCAGTATGACCTTTAAATTCAGCTATCTTTTCTCCTGACAAGTTCCATAAAAATACTTTATTCTCTTTTGACGGTATAAAAGATTGTTCTTTTCGAGATGCAGTAACAAGTAGCGTCCCATCAGGACTAAAACTTACGCTATTTGCAATATCCAAATCTGTTTGAAACTCTTTAAATTTCACAAGCTTTTGTCCAGATATGTTTAATAACACTATTGAGCCATCACTTTGCGCTGCTGCAATTTGCTTACTATCAGGACTTAAACTCACACTATAAAAAGTACAACTACCAGAACATTTAGATTTTCTTATTACTTTTTTATCATCAATTTCAGTAGATTTATTACCATAAAATTCATCTATTTTTTCCCATTTACTATTCCATAAAGCTACTGTTTCTCCTGCTGTTGCAAAATACTGACCATTGGGACTAAATGTTAGTTGTCGAGGTGCAAAATCAGGTGCGAAATGTTGAAACTGGTTACGTTCTTTAATGTTAACTAAGATACTTCGTAAAGCCAGCATGGGATTTAGAGCCGGATATTTTTCTAAAGGGCGACCATCGCTGACTTGCTGTTGTAGTTTTCGAGCAATTTTCATAGCTCTTAGCAATGCTCCTAACGGGTCATTTTCAAATTGCTGTTGTACAAGCGCACCGTTTAATTCTAAATCTGCTGCTATTTCTGTATCTCGCGCAATCTTAAACCATGTCCCTGCTATCATTGCCATGATAATTAATCCGAATAAACCAGCTATCAATACTCGTCTTGTTCTTTTCTGAGCTTTGGTTAGCCGTTTATTCGCTAGCTGTTCTTCTATTAGCGTATTTTCAATATTTTGTTGTGTTTCCAGCAAACGCTGGTTGGCTTTCCTCTCTTCCCCTAAAGCTTTCTTAGCATTTCTTTGTGCTTTTAATAAACGCTGATTAGTTTTCCTCTCTTCCTGCAAAGCTTTATTTAGTTTGGTTTCTGCCTTCACAACCTTCTGATTTAACTCAGCTTCTAAGCTCGCAGATAAAAACCGATAATCAGCATCACTCAAACTTTTACCATCAGCCCAAACACGAGCTTTTTCTAAATTTTCCGAATGTAATAAATAAGAATTATCCTGACATTGACTTTTTACCCAAGCGTTAAAATTATCAGCATAAGGACGCAATTTATTGAACTCTGTCTCAACCCAACTTAAATTAAAAACATTCCGATAAACAAGATTATAAACCTTTAAATTTTCCTCTTGTTCTACTACCAATCCAGTCAAACGCAACCTCATTTTTTCTGGACTACCATCAACAGCAATCTCTCCTTCTTGCAAAATTTGCTGATACAAACCCAACAAACTCCCAGCAAATTTATCGTCAGTTACAATCCTTTTCCGTATAGTTCTTAAATGCTCTGGTTCATCTAAAGATTCCCAGTTATCAATAATTTGCTTTCTGACAACTTTCCCCACCCAATCTAAAGCATTTGGCTCTGGGTTGTAACATTCTGAATATACAGATAATTCTTGTAATAATAAATTACAAAGTTTCTGCGTTAAAAAAGGTTGTCCGCCAGTCCAACTTAAAACACATTTCATCACTTGTTGAATGTTGCTGACTTTTACCTTCAATCCTTCAGCTAAGGGTGCGATTTCTTCTTCCTTAAAACCATTAAGTTGAACTGCTCGACCAATATTAAACGGCGTTCGTTTTTTATCATCAATCAAATCACTGGGAGTTGCCACACCCAGTAAAGCAAAGGTCAAACGATTAAAATCTGGATTTAAAGCACGCTTTTCATAACAACTTCTAATCAGAGCAAAAAAATCATTTGAGTGACGAAATTTTAAATTTAAACTTAAAATACTATCGATTTCATCAATAAAAATAATAATCTTTCCCTTGACATTTGGCAGCATTACCTCATCCAAAAATGAACCAAATCGCTGCACGGGAGGTAATTGAATACGTTTATCCCACCAAATAAATAATTCTTCAGGTGGAGATAAAACTTGTAGTTGATTTACCAAGATGTAAGCAATACCCGCATACCATTGATCGAGGTTGCTTTCCAGACTGCTTTCATCACTACCAATTTCAGTTAAATCAATCTTCGCACAAGCAAAACCTTCTGTTTGCAATCGTTTCATTGTTCGAGTCAGCAAACTGGTTTTACCCATTTGTCGGGAGTTAAATACAAAACAAAACTCCCCCGCTTTCAACCACTGATAAAATTCCGTGTCGGCTTTCCTAAATACATAACTGGGGGCATTTTCTGGTAAACTCCCACCAACCTTGTACTCATAATCTCCCGTCATAATTTATCCACAAAAATAAAAAAGATATTGAGGACTAGCTCCCCTAGATCCCCGACTTCTTGAAGAAGTCGGGGATCTGAATCGAGTGAGTTTTTATTAAACAGCTATATCACCTGAGTTAAGCCAAGAGAATATCGAGTATCGATTGACTTACTATCGACTTGTTCTTGACTTTACAACAAAAAGCCTTTTCCTTTAAGCTAAATTGCGTAGCTATTGTCACCATCTGCCATGCCTCGCTCAACACGCTCAGTAGTACTACGCGATGAAGAATGCAAAGAAAAGGTTTTACAACGTTTCGACGGGCAATACGGTAGTCAGACAGAGTTAGCTGAGTATATATATGATGAGTACAAAGAATCTATGGGTCAAAGTACGGTCAGTAATTTTTTTCAAAAGAAACCTGTTGACCGTAAAAAATTTATCCAGATTTGTGCAGCTTTGGGTATAGAAGATTGGCGAAGCGTTGGTATCCCCTACAGAAAGCCAACAGCTAACACAGAAAATAGCAATTCTGCGGAATTAGGAGAATTAGAGGAATCAGAGAAACAAGAAAAAATTCCCACCTTATTCACCCCATTACCTATGAGCGCTCTAGAATATCCAGACGGAGAACAACTAGCACTAAATTCCAGTTTTTACGTCCAGCGTCCCCCCGTAGAACAGCAATGTTTTGAAGAAATTAGCAAACCTGCTGCACTGATTTGTATTAAAGCTCCCCAAAAAATGGGGAAATCGTCCCTGCTAGCGCGAATTATTCAACAAGCGAAAAATCAAGGTGACGCGACGGTAATTATGAACTTCGAGCTAGGGGAAAAGGAATTTTTCAGCGACTTGAGTACATTTTTACGCTGGGTTTGCGATCGCATCATCTTAGAATTGACCAAGGATCATCTCGAATTAGCCACCGAACTGCTAGAAAAATTAGACGAGCATTGGAAATTGGCTCCCCGCATTGGTAGTAAACTGGCTGTCAAATATTACCTAGAGCGATATCTACTTCCCAAAATTAATCAACCCCTCACCTTAGCACTGGAAGAAGTAGATAGATTATTTGAGTATCCAGGAATTTACAAAGACTTTTTTGGACTATTGCGTTCTCTCCATCAAGAGGGAAGACAACAAGAAATCTGGAAAAAACTCCGCTTAGTGGTAGTACATTCCACGGAAGCCTATGTACCAATGGATATCAACCAATCCCCATTTAACGTAGGTTTACCCATAGAATTACCAGAATTTACCCCCGCACAAATCCTCGATTTAGCCCAACGTCACCAACTGGAATGGACTAATACAGAAGTTGAGCAATTGCGAGATATGATTGGCGGACATCCTTATTTAGTGCGTCTGGCTTTGTATAAAATAGCTTGTGGTGAGATAACCTTATCTCGTTTTTTGGAAACAGCATCCACCCCATCAGGGATTTTCAGCAATCATTTGCGTCATCTTAGCTTAATTTTGACAGAGCAACAGGAACTAGGCGCAGCGATGAAAGAGATTATAAATACTAATAAACCAGGAAAATTCAGCGATGCAGTCAGGTATAAATTAATAGCGCTGGGTTTAGTAAATCTGTTAAATGACGAAGTGATCATACGTTGCAAGCTATATCGCCAATATTTTCAGAATTTTTAGAAAGTTATATAGATACTAAATAAAAGTCGTTAATCGCGCGATTTTCTTTGGGTATAACTCAGATACAGCTAGGGATACTAGGATTGTCGAGTTAAACAGACAATCCCATGTTACAAACAATCAGCAAATTCAACAGATTATTTCTCGCTGCTTCAATTTCACTATCAGCATTAACATTCAACAGTCCCAAAGTAGATGCAATCATCAGCCAAAACCTCAATCTAACCGAATTATCCACATCAACTGGCATCTACGCACAGACTAGCACTGAAGATATTGCAACTGCATCAGAATGGAAAGAATTCTCTCCCGATGAAGGTCAATCCTCTATTCTCATGCCAAATGGTGACATCTCAGACATGACACCAGATAAAAGCGAGATGCATGAGGGTGTTGAGTCTACAAAAATGTATCTCAGTCTGCATGGCACAGATGTGTATATGGTTAGCTATGCTGACTTTAAAAATGATGTGACTCAGATTTCCTCAAGTGAATTATTGAATTCTGCTCTAGAAGGAATGTTAGGGGATGAGAAACAATTACTCAGCGAGGAAAATATTAATCTAGGCGCATACCCTGGTAAAGAAATTAAGCTGTGGGATGAAAAAGAAAAAATGACTTGGACGGGGAGAATTTTTATTGTTAACCAACGGATGTATATGCTCTTAGTTGTCAGCGATCAAAATCCGCAAATCAGTGATATTAGAAAGTTTTTTGACTCTTTCCAATTGATCCAATAGTCATCAAATTACGGAAAATTGCTACAGGAAAGGACACAGCACTGCTGTGTCCCTACGATATATGTGGTTGTAAAAACTATGCATATAATGACAAACACCAATTACCAATTACCAATTACCCAATAACAAAAAAGAGGCCAATATCGACCTCTTTTAACTCCCTACAATAATGTTAGGTATATAGTAATTACAGCAACCCAGTATTTGTACCTTGCTTACCAGTTGCCAGTTCCACCTTAACGATTTTTCCACCCATTTTCATGATGCGTTGCTGTTCACGGAACCAGTTCTCAAAGGGGACTAGCTTGGTGAAGTAGGTATTTTGTAGTTCGCGTTGGGTGCGAATCCGGGTTTGACTGGGTACACAAGCAGTAACTTTAAACAACCGGGCCATTTTAGATTCTCCTGTATTAATTGTGAAAACTTTTTTATTTCAAAAAAAGGGGAGTGTTTTTTTAAGGCAATTCTTTAATTAATCACTGCAAAGGCTGGAAATCAAGCATCAATACTAGACCACTAACACTCATCATAATTGATTATTTCAACCAAGGTAAGCGATAAACACTCTAGCAATCATGATTGATTTCCAGACCTCAATTAAGCCGCACCTAAATTATTAAGTGCCAACTAACTCTTAGCTTAAGCCAGAGGAGATGTAGTCTAGGTAAACGCCCATTTCTTTACCAGCGTCAGAACCTACCAAGCTAGCGGTTACTTCTTTGATAGCTTGGATAGCTTGTACGGTGGAGCTAACAGGAACACCCAAGGAGTTGTAGGTTTCTTTCAAACCGTTGAGTACGCGCTCGTCGAGGATGGAAGGATCGCCAGCTAGCATAGCGTAGGTAGCGTAGCGTAGGTAGTAGTCTAAGTCGCGGATACAAGCAGCGTAGCGACGGGTGGTGTACATGTTACCACCGGGGCGGGTAACGTCAGAGTACAACAAAGATTTAGCTACAGCTTCTTTAACAATTGCAGCAGCGTTTGCGCTGATGGTGCTAGCAGCACGTACACGCAGTTCGCCAGTTCCAAAGTAGCCTTTTAGCTTATCTAAAGCAGCAGAGTCCAAATATTTACCTTGAACGTCTGCAGAGTTGATGACAGAGGTAATTGCGTCTTGAGCCATATTGTTAATTCCTTTTTTCCAACCGTATTGCAATACTTCGGTTTAAGCCACGAAACAGCTTTAACCTAGGAGAGGGCACCAACTACGTAGTCGAAGTAAGAACCAGCTTCAGCAGCGTCTTCACCAGACAGTAAGGAGGAAGCACCACTCTTTAGGGCACGGATACCTTCGGTAATACCTTCAATAGGAGTACCCAAGGATTTGTACATTTCACGAGCACCGATTACACCGATTTCTTCGATGGGGGTAACATCGCCAGATACGATTCCGTAGGTAACTAGACGCAAGTAGTAGTCTAAGTCGCGTAAGCAGGTAGCAGTCAATTCTTGACCGTAAGCGTTACCACCAGGAGATACAACGTCAGGACGCTTTTGGAAAACTTGTTCGCCAGCTTGCTTAACCAAACGCTCGCGGTTTTCGGTCAAAATTTGAGCAATCCGCAGACGGCGCTCACCACCGCTAACAAAGCTCTTGATCCGATCTAGTTCGCCAGGGCTGAGGTAGCGGGCTTCTGCATCAGCATTCACGATGGACTTCGTGACGATACTCATTAATGGATTCCTCCAACTACGATTTAAACCAGAATTTAAATTAAAACTGGTGCGACTTTCAATTTGGGTAACGGTAGCTGTGTTTTTTCGTTTTTACTTCAGACATAGCACTTGACAAAATATCTCAGCTATGAATTACAAACTACTTGAGTCAATACAACCACACAAGTATTTAAAACATCAGTTACCTTCCGCAAAACATTCTCCGGCATTCTGTTGAGCATTTATGACTGCTCTTAATATTTTGTAATATTCCTTTTCAGATTTACGTTATTTTTTCCAATCTGAAAGTAATGTTACGAAAGATTGCCAAGCTCTTGTCAAAAGTCAACAGTGCTGGTTCACGCCCAGAAATCAACACTCAGTACTCAAAACAGAATTTGGTCAAGAGTCCAAGACATGAACTCCTGACCTGTGAGTGTTAATTACTGACAAACGAGAGTATTAGTTACCTAAGGAAGAGGAACGTGGGTAAGGTACCACATCTTCACCAAAGTAGCGGGCATACTCTGAACTATCAACAATTGCCTCTACAACAGCTCTTAGACCACAGCTAGCCATCAGCTTGTTGTATTCGCTAATTTCCTCTTGAGTAGCCGGTGCGCGTCCCAACAGGTGACGGCAGAGGAACTCAATTACTTTAGCGCTGGGGTAGGGTGTGTAGAAGCGATCGCAATAGACATCGGAACTAGCTAGTTCACGGACAAACTCACGTACCGAGATTTCTCCAGCTTGCAGTTTGGCTTCTAGTGCGTTTAAGCGGTAATTAGCAGGTATATCACTGCTAAATAAATCTAATACCTGAGAGTAAATGGCATTGATCACCAATTGGGTTTCCGCTTGGTTTGTACCACTCAGACGATAAATGCGTGCAGGTTTGCAACGATTTGCTGTTTCGCCCAATTGTCCCTGAGCGCTAGTAGAAGAACGACCCAGGTCAGTAAAACCATTACGTCCCGAAGATGATGTTCCTGCCAAAGTCAGGCGTGGTTGTACTGTCTTAAAGCTTGGTACTACCAAATCATCATTTTGCTTAGTCAGCTGGTTGTACAGCTTTTCAGTGTTCGGGAAGTTAGCCGCAGGTAGGGTGGGGAAGCGACGATAAGGTACTGTATCTTCACCAAATACCTCGCCATACTCCGCACTGTTAACTAAAGCACCGATAAAGGCGCGAATCCCTTGAGTAGCCAAAATCTGGTTATACTTGCGGATTTCTACTTGATTTAAGGGTGCGCGTCCCAAGAAATGCTTAGTTCCCAGTTCAATTACCTTAGTGTTGGGGTAAGGAGTGTAGAACTCTTTGATGTAGAGGTTAGAGTAACCCAAACCTTCAATGAATTCCTTAACAGTGATTTCCCCGTTACTCAGTTTGCTTTCTAAAGCAGAGAACTCGTTTTTCGCGATATAAGGTGCAACATCGCGTTCAAAAATCTGGCGGTAGGCGGCGCTGATCAAAGTTTGCACAGCAGCTTTGTCGCTGATGTTTGCCACCTGCTTGAAGACTTTGGTTTGTTCGCGTTGCTTGCTAACACCTTGGTTAATCCGGAATTGAATATCCGGTTCTGTCCGAGTGTCGGTAACTGTACCTAAAGTTACAAACAATGGTGTTTCTTGCTTCTGGACTTTTCCACCGACATCTTCGCGGATACTGCCAACTCGCAGTTGTCGCAACGCCACACCAGATGGAGTCAGATAGCGTTCGTAAGGAACTGTATCCTCACCAAATGCTTCACTGTATTCTACGCTGTTGATAATTGCGTCTACTACGGCATAAAAGCCTTGTTTAGCGGCGATGTCAAAATATTTGTTGATTTCTTGACGACCGTAGGTAGGACGACCTAACAAGCGGCGGTGGATGTATTCAATCGCTTTACAAACATACAGCGAAGTCCAGTAGGTTTTGCGGAATACATCCGACTTGGCTAAAGCACGAATAAATTCTCTGACAGAGAGTTGTCCGTTTTCTAGCTTGATTTCTTGGACTTTTAAGCGCTGACCTTCGTAAACATCACGACCGAAAACTTGCAAGTATGCAGCTTTGATGACTGCTTGAGTAGAGCTTTCGGAGAACTTAATGCTTGCGCCTTTAGCAGCTTTTTTGCCAATTGTGCCTGGCAGTTGATCCAAGCGGAAGACTTTAGGCCCTAAGCTACCAGGGAACTCACCTCTGGCACCAGGATTGCTAACTTGGCTATTAATACCAGGCCCTTGGTTAATTAAGATCCGCCGAGTATCCTTGCTAAAAGGTGCAGGGCTGGTGTTGGGATTGCGGGTTTCTTTCGGGAAAATCGCCCCAAACTGAATTTCTAGTGGGTCGTTACCAGAACCATAGGGATGCTGATCGGGGAGTGGGCGATCATAAGCAGCGAATGTGGTAATAAACTGAGGTACTTTGCGGAAAGGCGCACTGTAGTTAAACAGGTCTTGCTGCGGCCCCCAGTTACGACATTCTTGTGCCTCTTGACCCAAACCACGCAGGTAAGGTACTGTCTCTTCACCAAAGTAGTCACTGTATTCTGGCGAATCCACCAAAGCATCTACTAAAGCTGGCAGACCACCGTTAGAAATAATCGAGAAGTATTTTTGTACTTCTTCCCGGCTACTTGGCCCCCGTCCCAAAATATGACGGAAAGCTAGTTCAATTACTCGGCTATTAATAAAAGGCTGGTAAAACTGTTTTTGGTAAAGAGGAGATTTGGCTAGACGACGGACAAACTCTTTCATAGAGATGTCGCCGTTCTTCACCTTAGATTCTAGGTCAGATACAGACAAGCTGTAAGCACGAGTAATATCGCGCTCAAAGATTTGCCGATATGCAGCTTTGATGACTTCATTTTTTTCTGATGCGGATAACCCAGGCTTCATCACAAACTTGGGCCGCCGTTCTGCTGCTTCAAAGTAAATTTGAGGCAGTTGTAAACCTTGTTGGTCTCCAGAAGGACGTTGACGCAGTTTATTGGAAGGTGTTGCTGCTTTAAATTCTGTCAGCAATACATCCATGTATTGAGACACAATCTCTGTAGCCTTAGCATCCTGACGGAAGAAAGATAATGATGCTGCTTTGATTTCTTGTAAAGCCACAATTGTTGCTTCACCAGAACAAGCATTTTCAATAATTTCCCGCAAACCGCGTGTATTCACAGCGATGATATTGGGGTCACCTGCCACGATCGCATAGGTAGCATAGCGCAAGAACCAGGACAAGTCCCGCAGACTCTTGGCCATGTTGCTAGGGCCATAACGAGCAACGTTGATCGGTCTAAAACCTGGAGGTGTTGGGCCACTGGGAGAACTGTTAAAGATAGAGCGTAAATTTTCCAGGAATCCACCCCGACTTTCAACGTAGGTGACGGTTCCTAGTTTCATGCCTTCTTGCACATTCCCAGGAGCAACAGTAGCCATTGCCAATTCTGCTTCTCTTGGCTTTTCCAAGAAAGACATTGGCGAACCACCAACGAAAATTCGGTTGGCAGCCCGAGATACAATAATCTCGGAATTTTCCGTGAGCGTCTGGGCAATTTCTAGACGCTTTGCACCAGATGCAAAATAGGTTGCCAGTTCGTTCAGTTCGCCAGTTCCCAAAAAGCGGTCTTGTTGTTCCGCTTGGGTAATTGTTGCTACTGCTAGGGTTTGATATAGTTGCGGACGCGCAACTGAGCTTCCACCACTTGCCTTAACACTCATCGGATTTGTAAAACTCCCATCATAAGCATTTATGTGTTAAGTCTGGGTCGCTTTGAGGCTTGACACATCGGTGGTCATGCCTTAAGAGTACCGCCTTCAAAACTGCCAGTAAATTAACCCAGTCAGCTTTTAGATTAGAACGTTTTGCGGCTTACCTGTTGATTTATTAAGAAGTATGTAGAATCTGACGCATCAAAGTTATAAATTCCATAGCCAGTACTCTTAGTTATCTGAGATTAAGATTAAGTTTTGTAACTAATGGTTTACAAAAACCTACAGCAAAGATTTGCCTATTTAAAAAGATTTGCGATTAGAAACAAAGAATTTTAGATTTCAGATTTTAGATTTTGGATTTGGTAATTGGGTGTTTGTTATTTGTCCTCATCTCCCCCTGCTCCCTGCTCCCCTGCCTCTTTCGTCACCAGCTATACCATAAATGTCCAGCATTCGATAAACTCAGAATTGCTGCATTGTCGCTTCAAAAATGTCAGATCCTCAAACCGTTAGTACTGCTGTTGCCAAACTCTACGATACCTATCCATTTCCGCCAGAACCACTGCTTGATGAAGCTCCGCCTGGGTACAATTGGCGTTGGAATTGGCTAGCAGCTTACAATTTTTGCACCAGACAGAAGCCACAAAAGCAGAATATTCGGATTTTAGATGCAGGATGTGGCTCTGGGGTGGGAACAGAATACTTGGTGCATCTTAACCCCCAAGCACAAGTCGTCGGCATTGACCTGAGTGCTGGGACATTGGCAGTAGCAAAAGAACGTTGTCAACGTTCTGGTGCTAACCGTGTAGAGTTTCATCACTTGAGTTTATTCGATGTAGAACAGCTACCAGGTGAGTTTGATTTAATTAATTGTGTTGGCGTTTTGCATCATACCCCTGACCCCATTCGTGGTATTCAAGCCTTAGCCAAAAAGTTAGCCCCAGGTGGGTTGATGCACATTTTTGTGTATGGTGAGTTGGGACGCTGGGAAATTCAACTGATGCAAAAAGCGATCGCTCTCCTCCAAGGTGAAAAACGTGGCGATTACCGTGATGGGGTACAAGTTGGGCGGCAAATATTTGCTTCTTTACCAGAAAATAACCGGATTGCCAAACGGGAAAAAGAGCGCTGGTCATTAGAAAATCATCGGGATGAAAACTTCGCTGATATGTATGTTCATCCCCAAGAGATTGATTACAACATTGAGACGCTATTTGAATTAATTGACGCTTCTGGCTTAGAGTTTATCGGTTTCTCCAATCCTGGTTTCTGGCAATTAGACAGACTTTTAGCCAAAGCACCTGATTTGATGGAGCGAGCCAAAAATTTAAGCGATCGCCAAATCTACCGCTTAATAGAATTACTCGATCCAGAAGTCACCCATTACGAATTTTTCCTAGGTCGTCCCCCCATCACGAAAGCTGATTGGTCAGAAGATAATTCCCTATTGCAAGCAATTCCCGAACTTAATCCTTGTATAGATGGCTTTCCCAGCCAATGTATATTTAACTATGATTACCAAATAGTTAATTTATCGGCAGAAGAGTTGGAATTTCTACAGCGCTGTGATGGTAATTCTACGGTGGCGCAAATACTATCTGCTGTACAGCTAGAGTTAGAGGGAGTGAGAAAGCTTCTGAAACAGCAAATAGTGATGTTGACACCAACCTCAAGAGAATTGCACTAAGTTAGCTCACGGGGTTACACCAAGCTCTGTAATTAGCTATTCAGGATTCCCACTATCTTACTCAAGTGCTTATATAACTATAAAAATTCGGATTTTAAACTATCCGGATTTTTTTTATTCAAAAAATATACATTTACCCGAAATTTACAAAACCCTCCAAAAATATAAAGTTTTATTCAAAACTACTTTTTCTGCTTCCGTATAAAAGTAAATGCTAATACATTGTACTTGTCATCTCTTACGAGCTTGTACTTACGTAGTTATACAATAATTAAAGGAGAATTTGCGGATGAAATTAGCTAAAAAGCTGAGTATTGCCGCTACTAGTGTTGTCTTGTCTGTTGCTGCTGTTAGTGCTAGACCCGCTGAAGCCGCAAGTGTTGTATTCAAAGGTCAAACGGGGAACGCATACAATTACGGTATCCAGTTTGATTCCATAAACCAAGGTGGTGTTGAATTTATCAAGAGTAATTCATCATTCTCTCTGTCAGGATTGGTGGGTGTATTTAAAGCAACTGTTGATACTCCAAGTTACTTAGCAGTAGACAGTATAGACCCTGACTATGTTAGTTTTAAAGTGCTAAAAGATGTAAGTGGTGGTGTTGGTAGCTTATCTAGCTTCCTCAATTTCTCCATCTTCAGTAATTCTCCCGCAGGTCTTGGAGGATGGGATATTACCCGCCGCAACCCTTTTGGTAAAGCAACCTCTTTTGAAGGTGACGTTACAGCACCCGTTCCCGAACCAATGACAATTGGTGGCTCATTGCTGGCTATTGGCTTTGGTACGTGGATGAAGCGGAAAAAAGCGGAATCTGCTCAGAAAGCTTAATCAATAAACCTCTACCACTTAAACCTCCTCTTTGTTAACGGGGTGCAAAAACTACTTTGAGCTATACATATAACCTCACGCCCTCAGAGATTGCCTGTAATTCTCTTTGAGGGCATTTATATTTGGTGAATGTTGTAATTTTTCGATATCAAGCTGCTCGCTAGGACTTGCAATATCACAGAGATATTTTTTCAGCTTCTGGGATAGGCATCTCGCCTAGATTGAAAATTCATCTTATACTAGTAGATGACTAGATGAAATTTAGATTCGCGATCGCTCTTGTAAATCTTGGCAGAATATTTGATCAAATGTTGTAACATCTAGGCATTACAACTCGAGTATTAGTACTTTTACGGAATAGACCTTAAGAAAATTATTAAGCAGCAAGCGATCGCCAGATCAAGAGCTATTGTAAAGGTGTCTGTGGCTAGCTCCAACCCTTTCTCTGTTTCTCCTCATTGCGCCTTATTTGGTTGGTTGCTGGCTGCTGAACAACAAGTTAATTGTTTTTTTCTAAAGTATTGTTACCAGATCGTGATATGATTCAGCTGACTGGATGTGCAGTCATCATCCTTATCTGTACTGGTTTCGAGTCTCGTGAGCTTGTCAGACGAATCAACTGCATCGACTCCAACAACAACACCAAATGCTCAATCTGGTTCTGATGACGAAGAACGAGTAAACTCTATGGGAGAGTTCTATCAACTCTACCAGAAGTTGTTGGTAATCACACTTGTGTTGACAGGGATAATATTTATCTCTGTGTGGATTTTTTATTCGCTAAACATTGCTCTGAATTATTTGATTGGAGCGTGTACAGGTGTGGTTTACTTAAAAATGCTGGCCAAAGACGTTGAGCGACTCGGTGGTGAGAAAAAGCGTCTGAGTAAAAGTCGTTTTGCTCTATTTATTGGGTTGATTGTATTAGCAACTCAATGGCATGAGTTACAGATCTTGCCCATTTTCTTGGGATTTCTAACTTACAAAGCCACGCTCCTCGTCTACACCGTGCAAACTGCGTTTCTTCCTGATTCTTAACAAGTCAGGCTCACAAAGACAATACTCCCATCCTCGCTCGTTGGGGAAAATGCTTGAAGAATGCAAATGCTTAGTGTCTTAAACGCCTTTAATTCATTTCCCCTAGCCGAATTAGAAGTAGGTCATCATTTCTACTGGCAATTGGGCAATCTGAAAATTCATGGGCAGGTTTTTCTCACCTCATGGTTTGTGATTGGCGTTCTAGTAATAGCTTCACTAGCTGCTACTCGCAATGCCCAAAGAATTCCTCGCGGCATCCAAAATTTGATGGAATATGCCCTAGAATTTATTCGGGATCTGGCAAAAAACCAACTTGGTGAGAAAGAGTACCGCCCTTGGGTGCCATTCATTGGCACATTGTTCTTGTTTATCTTCGTATCGAACTGGTCAGGCGCGCTCATCCCTTGGAAACTAATCAAGTTACCTTCAGGAGAACTCGCAGCTCCCACCAATGACATCAATACGACCGTAGCATTGGCATTGCTGACCTCTTTGGCGTATTTTTACGCCGGTTTTAGCAAGCGGGGTTTGGGCTACTTTAAAAAGTATATTGAGCCAACGCCTGTTCTGTTGCCGATCGCGATCCTAGAAGATTTCACCAAGCCCCTCTCCCTAAGCTTCCGTCTATTCGGGAATATATTGGCGGATGAATTGGTTGTAGCGGTGCTGGTTCTGCTTGTTCCTCTATTTATACCTCTGCCTGTCATGGCTTTGGGTTTATTTACCAGTGCCATCCAAGCCCTGGTATTTGCTACCCTGGCTGGGGCTTATATTCATGAGGCGATGGAGGGACATGGCGGAGATGAGCATGAGGAGCATCATTAACGCTTCTCAGGAGATAGCACAGTTCCGACGAGCATAGATGCTCAAAACATCGCCCAGTGCGATTTGTGAGAACTTGGTGCAGCGTGGAAACCACGTCTTTACTAGTTAACCTACTTTTGTTAGTTCTGTACTTCAAGCAAGGAAAATCATCATGGATCCATTAGTTTCTGCTGCTTCAGTTCTGGCTGCTGCTCTAGCAATTGGTTTAGCTGCAATTGGCCCTGGTATCGGTCAAGGTAATGCTGCAGGTCAAGCAGTAGAAGGTATCGCCCGTCAACCCGAAGCAGAAGGCAAAATTCGGGGTACTCTACTGTTAACCTTGGCGTTCATGGAATCCCTAACCATTTACGGTCTGGTAATCGCGCTGGTGTTGCTATTCGCTAACCCATTTTCCTAAGACCTAAAAGTTTTATGATTGTAGAGACGTGACTCTTCACGCCTCTACAATTAAAATCTTTTGGGTATTTAGTCGTTCTGATGTAAGTTACCCTTGTTGGCTAAGGGTTCCTAAAATATAAACGGTTGGATGTTATTGCTAGCCATGAAAACTGCTACTCCAGCCAAAGAGGAGAGAAATGTTTGATTTCGATGCTACTTTGCCATTGATGGCATTGCAGTTCCTGTTGTTAGCAGCTTTGTTGAATGTAATTTTCTATAAGCCACTGACCAAGGTGCTGGACGATCGCGATAATTACATCCGAACGAATACCCTTGATGCCAAAGAACGCTTGGCTAAAGCCGAACGCTTAACCCAGGAATATGAGCAACAACTAGCAGACGCTCGCAGGCAATCGCAAGCAGCTATAGAAGCAGCTCAGTTGGAAGCTAAGAAAATTACTGCCCAAAAAATCGCTGAAGCGCAACAGGAAGCTCAACAAGAGAGAGAACGCGCTGCTATTGAAATAGAGCAACAAAAACAACAAGCTTTTAGCGAGTTAGAACAACAAGTTGATGCTCTAAGCAGACAGATTCTAGAAAAACTATTAGGGCCGGCTCTCGCTAGATAAGCGACAGTATTAGGTTCTGTGAAAGCATACGCGCAGATGGGCAATTGCCACGAAGCGCTTAATTAAGTGTCAAAAAAGGCACTTTTTTCCTTCGGGAAGTTAAGAAACTTGATTTCCTTGGGGAGGTTAAGCAACTTTATTTCCCTTGGGGAAAATACAACGTATTAGCAAGCGAGCAGCGCACTTGTAGATGGGTAACATGGGCACATTCTTATTACTTGCCACAGAACACTCTGAATTAGCAGAAGGCGCAGCAGAAGGTGGTTTCGGTCTAAACCTAGACCTGTTTGAAACCAATCTCATTAACCTAGCGATTCTGGTTGGCATATTATTCTACTTCGGACGTAAAGTTTTAAGCAATATCCTCACCGAGCGACGGTCAAATATTGAAACCGCAGTTCGGGAAGCAGAAAAGCGCCAAAAAGAGGCACAAATTGCTTTATCTCAGGCGCAGGAGCAGTTAACTCAAGCTCAGGCAGAAGCGCAACGCATCCGCAAAGCTGCCGAAGAAAGCGCCCAAGCGGCTAAAGAAGCTCTGTTGGCAAAAGCAGCGCAAGACGTAGAACGCTTGCAACAAACTGCAGCAGCAGATTTGAACACAGAAAGAGAGCGAGCGCTGGCCGAACTACGGCAGCGGGTAGCTGCATTAGCATTGCAAAAAGTCGAGTCAGAACTGCGGACTGGTATTGCTGACGATGTTCAACAAACAATAATTGACCGCAGTATCGCGCAGGTGGGAGGAAGCTGATGAAAAGTAATGTAGAAACAGCCGAAGTCGCCCAACCTTACGCACAGGCTCTGATGTCAATTGCTCAATCCCAAAATCTGACGGAAGAATTTGGTGAAGATGCGCGGGCATTACTGAATTTGTTGAAAAATTCAGCGCCACTGCAAAACTTAATTGACAACCCTTTTATTCAGCCTGAAAAGAAAAAAGCAGTGATCACCCAAATATTGGGTGATGGCGCAAATCAGTACTTACGCAGATTTTTGCAACTGCTGGTAGACAAGCGCCGGATTTTCTTCTTGGAGCAGATTTTACAGCAGTATTTAGCATTGTTGCGCCAGCTGAATCAAACCGTGTTAGCGGAAGTAACTTCAGCTGTTCCCCTCACAGAAGCTCAACAACAAGCTGTAAAAGACAAGGTTCTGTCCATCACTAATGCTCGCCAAGTAGAACTGGAAATCAAAACCGACCGCGACTTAATTGGTGGTTTGATCATTAAAGTAGGATCGCAGGTAATTGACGCTAGTTTACGGGGTCAGTTGCGTCGCCTTTCTTTGCGCTTAAGCAGTTCATAGAAATTCAGTAGTTTCGGTGAACCGATTACTCTGTTCCGTCTCCCAAGAAAAAAAGTTAGACATATGAGCATTTCAATCAGACCTGACGAAATTAGTAGCATTATTCAACAGCAAATCGAGCAATACGACCAAGATGTCAAAGTTGCTAACGTCGGTACCGTACTCCAAGTAGGTGACGGTATTGCCCGGATCTATGGTCTGGAAAAGGCTATGGCTGGGGAGCTATTGGAATTTGAAGACGGTACAGTAGGCATCGCCCAAAACTTGGAAGAAGACAACGTAGGTGCGGTGTTAATGGGCGAAGGTCGGGAAATTCAAGAAGGTAGCTCTGTAACTGCTACTGGTAGAATTGCCCAAGTACCCGTAGGGGAAGCTTTGATTGGACGCGTGGTGGATGCCTTAGGTCGTCCTATCGATGGTAAGGGAGATATCAAGACATCAGAAAACCGTTTGATTGAATCTCCAGCACCTGGTATTATTGCTCGTCGTTCTGTACACGAACCGATGCAAACCGGGATTACAGCTATCGACTCCATGATTCCCATCGGTCGTGGTCAGCGGGAGTTAATCATTGGTGACCGTCAAACCGGAAAAACCGCGATCGCAATTGACACCATCATCAACCAAAAAGGTGAAGATGTAGTTTGTGTATACGTTGCTGTTGGTCAAAAAGCTTCCACCGTTGCTAACGTTGTTCAAACATTGCAAGACAAAGGCGCAATGGACTACACCGTAGTCGTCGCCGCTAACGCCAGTGACCCTGCAACCCTACAATTCCTCGCTCCCTATACCGGAGCCACCATTGCTGAGTACTTCATGTACAAAGGCAAAGCTACTCTCGTCATTTACGATGACCTCTCCAAACAAGCCCAAGCTTATCGGCAAATGTCCTTGCTGCTACGTCGTCCACCCGGACGGGAAGCTTACCCTGGAGACGTATTCTACATTCACTCTCGCTTGTTAGAAAGAGCAGCGAAGCTGAGTGATGAATTGGGTAAAGGTAGCATGACAGCTCTACCCATCATCGAAACCCAAGCAGGTGACGTATCAGCATACATCCCCACCAACGTAATTTCCATTACCGACGGTCAGATCTTCTTGTCTTCTGACTTGTTCAACGCTGGTATCCGTCCTGCTGTAAACCCCGGTATCTCCGTATCCCGTGTAGGTTCTGCGGCGCAAACCAAGGCAATGAAAAAAGTTGCCGGTAAGATTAAATTGGAACTAGCACAATTTGACGACCTGCAAGCCTTCGCACAATTTGCTTCTGACCTAGATAAAGCTACCCAAGACCAGTTGGCACGCGGTCAGCGCTTACGGGAACTCCTGAAGCAGCCCCAAAATGACCCACTGTCTGTATACGAGCAAGTAGCTATTCTTTACGCTGGTATCAACGGTTATTTAGATGATATCGCTGTAGACAAAGTTACCACCTTCACCAGAGGTCTCCGCGATTACTTGAAGACCGGCAAACCTCAGTACGCTGAAGCAGTGAAATCTTCCAAAGCACTGGGTGACGCAGAAGAAGCTGCTTTAAAGGAAGCGCTAACCGAATTCAAGAAGACCTTCAAAGCAACAGCGTAACAATTTTGGATTTTGGAATTTGGATTTTGGATTAAATCTAAAATCCGAAACTCCAAATCTAAAATCTAAAATCTAAAATCTAAAATCGGAATATGCCCAATCTTAAAGCAATACGCGATCGCATTCAGTCGGTCAAAAACACCAAAAAAATCACAGAAGCTATGCGGCTGGTAGCGGCGGCGAGAGTACGCCGGGCGCAAGAGCAAGTATTAGCTACCCGTCCTTTTGCTGATAAACTAGCGCAAGTTTTATATGGTTTGCAAACCCGTCTGCGGTTTGAAGAAGCCAACTTGCCGCTGCTGAGAAAACGGGAAGTTAAAACAGTAGGACTGTTAGTCATTGCAGGCGATCGCGGTTTGTGTGGCGGTTACAATAGTAACGTCATTCGCCGTGCCGAAAATCGTGCCAAGGAACTCCAAGCCGAAGGTATTAATTACAAATTTGTGTTGGTAGGACGCAAGTCTATCCAATACTTCCAACGCCGTGACCAACCAATTGATGCTACCTACAGCGGTTTAGAACAAATTCCTACCGCAGCAGAAGCCACAAAGATTGCTGACGAATTGTTGTCTTTGTTTCTGTCGGAAAGTGTAGACCGTATCGAATTAATCTACACTCGATTTGTTTCCTTGGTGAGTTCACGTCCAGTTGTGCAAACCCTACTTCCTTTAGATCCTCAAGGCTTAGAAGCAGCGGATGACGAAATCTTCCGCTTGACAACCCGTGGTGGTCAATTTGAAGTAGAACGCCAAAAAGTGACTACCGAAGCCCGTCCTTTCCCGCGGGACATGATTTTTGAACAAGATCCAGTACAAATTCTGGATTCACTATTGCCTTTATATTTGGGTAACCAGCTATTACGGGCATTACAAGAATCAGCTGCTAGTGAACTAGCCGCACGGATGACGGCAATGAACAACGCCAGTGACAACGCCGGTGAATTGATTAGAACCCTATCGTTGTCTTACAACAAAGCTCGACAAGCTGCAATTACTCAAGAACTTCTAGAAGTTGTTGGTGGTGCTGAAGCATTAACTTAGGGATTTGTCAATTGTTAGTCATCAAAAATAGCCAATTGCTAGTTGTGAGAACATTAGCGATTGGCTATTTTTAGTTGTTGCTATCAGCCATTATTTGCTAGATTCAAAAATCATTGCGATTCTTCCTCATCTCCAACTCCCCAACACATCTGTAATCCAGGATACCCACCAATAATTATCAAAAAGTAAAGTTTCTTGCGAAACTCCTGACAAGCGCTGATAATTGCCTCAAAGCTCAAGCATTAAGGAGAAGCTCAACATGACTTTAACCCGTGGGCGTAGGATTTTAGCTGCTTTGTTAATATCAGTATTATTGCTGACATCAGCCTGTAGCGCTAAAACCCCTGGACGTTTTGATCAGGCGCAGCAAGAAAGTAGTCGCCAAAGAAGTGGTCAAGCAGTTGCTAAAAATGCAACTCAGGGTAGTAAATTGAACAAATTCTTCCCTAGTGGAGGGGATGGCTACCAACGCGTTTATACTCAAGAGAAAAAAGGCTTTTCGGAAGCGAATTTGAAAAAAGGTGGCAAGGTTGTAGCACAACTAGCCATTTCCGACACAACTAGTACTCCCACTGCAGCAGCAAAATTCTCCAATAGTAGCAAAAAAGTTGCTGGTTATCCTGCAGTTACACTTGGTAATACTCAAACTTCAATTTTGGTTGGTAAATACCAAGTAAAAGCAATTTCCAAAGACCCAACATTTACAGCCTCAGATAGAGAAGCTTGGTTAGAAAAATTCGATTTGAATGGTTTGGCGAGACTCAAATAATACCAAATTGGCATAATTAGTATTGTTTGAGAATTTGGAAGCAGCCTTGTGTTAGAGGTTTTCAATACTCAAATCTCAAATCCAAAATTGGTATAAGCTGCACAAGAGAAATAAAAATTACATCACAGCAATCAGGAGATTATTTTGAGTAAAGCGATTTTTCAGTTGGTTGATGAACTACCAACCAGTAATTTAACTGTTTCTATGTTGAACGCCCTAGATTTTGTTGCTCCTGGTGAGTGGCAAAATACTGTAGGCTTTGTCAATACCATTAAAACCGTGACTGGTGAAAGTGACGAAGCCCTAATTCAACAAATTGGCGAACGGGCAATTTATCTATTCAACGATAAATCTCAAGGATATCAAACAGCTTTGTGGCTATATCAAACTGTTGATGGTACAGATAAAGCCCTAGGTGCAGCAGCTTTAGCTAATAAGGTGGGTGAGAAAATTCCTCTGTTAGGTTTTTTAAATAGTGTCACTCCCAAACCAGACAAAGCCCAAACTATTGACTTGACATTAAAAGTTGTAGCTGAATTAGTAGCCTTCTGCCAAATTAATGGTATTCCCGGAGACAGCATTGGTGATTTTGTTGCTTCTTTAGGTGAGTATGCTGGTGAATCTTTGATTCGCATGGTTGCATTAGTCTGCGTTGATGGTTTGATACCTTTAGGGCCTGACTTTATCAGCAAAGCTTTATCTAGTATCAGTCAAACAAATCCCCAGGAATTATCACAAAACTCAACTTTTCAAAGCATCAAAGATGTTATCCCAGGTAACAATGATAGTGGGAAGCTGAACTTTATTGGTCAAAGCTTTGACTCAGTTAAAGGTTGGATGGGTGATCTAGTTACTGCCAATAATTTAACTCCACAAAACGTTGTCGGTCATTTGCAAAATTTTGTCGAATTTTCTAATGATAAATTAGACTACCTGGGGGCGTTTTTGGATGTGGCAACTAACTACTACGAACACACTGGGACGCAAACTTTGGCACGTCGTTTGATTGAACGAGCTGTGGCTGAGATTTAATCTGAGAGGTAATTGGTATTGAGTAATGGGTAATGTTTGCAATTATCTATTACTCAAACCAATTATTAATAACCGAATGATGTAAAGGTTTCTTGGAAAAAGTAAAAGAGAGTTTTCTATTTTGCCTCTCTAAATAGAGTGATATTTATTTTAAATAAATGGCGGCGATCGCTATTTATTATGCATGAAAATTGTTATCAAAAATTACTATACATAAATCAAATGCAAAATAACCTGTTTATCTCCGGGTTAATAACATTATGCCCTACTTTAATTGCCCTATACTGTACGATTTTGGCTCCGAAAGCGATCGCAGATACTTTTGACAAAGACTTGTCTAATTTTGTCTCCGGTGGCGGAACTGCGCTGTACTTAGGTGCTGGTGTTACCCTACCTCTGTTGCAAGATGGGAAACAAGGCGGACAACACGCTTTACGGGCTTTAGACTCCCTGACTACCAGTACTCTGCTTTGTATTTCTTTAAAGGAAATTACAGATGTGAAGCGCCCCGATTCCGACTCCCGTGATAGTTTCCCAAGTTGTCATGCGACAGCAGCATTTGCGATCGCTACTGTACAAAGCCATTATCATCCAGGTTCGGCACTCATCTGGTATTCTGGCGCATCTTTGATTGCCTATTCCCGAATCAACCTCAATCGTCATCGTCTTACCGAAGTGCTAGCTGGGGCTGCACTAGGATACCTGACAGCACAATTAGAACTTAGCCAAAAGCATGGGTTAATTTTATTTCCCATTATTAGCAGTGATGACGCGGGGGAATCGCTTGTGGGACTACAGGTAGTCGGCTCTTTTTGAGAGCATAACAAATAATTTATTTTTGGGGCAAATTGAGATCAGCTGCGATCGCATATAAATATGGTTGGAAAATGGCCCAGTCTTCTAACTTATCAAACTTACCTGTAGCTGAAGCAGGGTCATAGCCACTAGTAATTACGTAAAGTGAAGTTCCATCAAAGGTTACATGACCAATATGTTGTTCTTGCACTCCTCCTTGGCGTTTTACTCCCACAAATCCATAACGGAGTCCTGGAAGTTTGCCAATCGTTACTGTTTGGGGGGGATGGCTAGAGAAGATAATATCGTTTTTGTAAGTAGCCTGACGGTCTTTAGAGATAGCACTATAGTAGTCTGTGACCCAAGCTTTTAGTGCTGTCAATATCTGAGTTTGGTACTGAGGATTCTGGGAATCCACTTTGCTACCTGCGGGAATCCCAACTGCTTCTAGTTTCTTTTGAAAATCGGGATTGTTTGCTAATGGGTAAACTCCAATCTCAACTGTACCTAAAAGCTTGCCTTGGGTTGAAACGCATAAAAGCGGTGCATTTCCCTTACAAGGAACAACTTGCCAATTATTTGGCGCACTCTTATTAACTAAAATTTCCTGCCAAATATTCCCTTCTCCCTCATTAGGACTAGGTTTATTTAACGGCTGTACTGCTGGGTTTTTCTGCTGGGGATTGTTTGCAGAAAACAGAGGTGGAACAAATTTAATTCCCACTGGGATTAGTGCTACCAAGATAACACCAATTAAAAGATGATAAAGGCGCAACATTGTATCTGAAAACCTAGAATCAGAGATGATATTCTAAAAGTATCTGCGACACTTTGTAAGTATACAAAGAAGATAGCTCTACATAGCTGTAAGTTCCGCAAAAGAAACGTAACGCATCGCCGCATGGATGGTGCGTTAGGCTAACACACCCTACTGAAGATTTATTTTATAAATATCCCTAAGCACGCTACATGAATTACAAAAATTAAATAAGATTCCTATACAATACTTGTCGGTTAAGGGCAAAAGGGGAAGGGGAAAAGGGGCAAGAAAAAACCTTTAACCCTTACGCTTTCACCTTTTCCCCAAACCAAATTAAGAGTTGAAAATCCTTAACCGAGCAGTATTGGAGTTCTATATACATTTGTAGTAGCACTGCAAGCTAAAACAGTGCTACTACTAAAGGTGATTATTGATGTCTAGCTGTCTCTAGCCCCTAGTCCCTAGTCCCTAGTTTCTAGCCTCTTCTCTTCTTTGGGCTTGCTGATAGTAAAGCTACCAATATGGTAGTTAAACACAGTGATTTAGTCGAAGAGCAAATTTCTAAGAAATTTTATTTGTAGCGAGAACGTTGTCTACGACTTTGCTTGTGTCTTGCAACTGCTTTGCGTTTTTCTTTCTCTAAAGGCGTTTCAAAGTGACGCTTTTTACGCATATCTTGGAAAATTCCGGCTTTGGAAACTTCCCGCTTAAATCTTCGTAAAGCTGATTCAATACCTTCGTTCTCTCCTAAAACTACTTGGGTCATTCTCATTCCTCCTGAATGTGGATGAATAGACAAAATAAAATATTCCAGCAGAATTGAGCCTTTGGCTTTATCTGCTGGAGACTCTAGATTTTAAGTTTTCAGCGCCAGGCTTAGTAGCGACGATTATTGCGGTTATTGTTATTCCAGCCACCACGAGAAGCAGGGCTTCTTTCTTCACGAGGTTTAGCTTTGTTGACTTTCAAATCGCGTCCCATCCATTCTGCACCATCTAGTGCTTCAATTGCAGCTACTTCTTGAGCATCTGTGTCCATTTCCACAAATGCAAAGCCACGTGGGCGACCAGTTTCGCGGTCTGTAGGTAGTTGAACGCGATTAACTGTTCCATATTCCGCGAAAGCCCGTTTCAGGTCATCTTCTGTAACCTGATAGGACAAATTCCCAACATAAATCGACATGGTTTGTCTCCGAATCCAGTTAGCGTAGAGACTTAAATTCGGAGAGACGCTTTAGTGAAATCAAAACGAATAGCTCAACCGAAAATAATCTTTATATCCACGATTATAGCACAGAATTTGAAAATTATAATCCTGCATAGTGGGATTTTCAATATATAAATTTTTAAGCTCAGTCAAAAAAAATTGTATTCACAATCAGAGTTTTGTGAGCATTATATTATTACCTTTTAAAGGGATATTTCAACGGAATTATTGTTTAATTTTTTAAAACTTTCCCTCTTTTCATACTTTTTCTGCTGTCATTGAGCATGAAATGGCAATTGCCTGTAATTACCAAGTTGTGATGATAGGTTATTAAAGTTTAATGTGCCTGAGGATTTAGCAAAAATTTAGTCTAGTCTCATCTCTTTATCAAGTAAATTGCCAGCTAGATTTTTGATGATTAGCATTGATTATTCTTATGAAAAATTAAGGTGGATACATGACCCACCTTATACCAATTCAAAATCCAATTTGCTATGTTTTCTGCATTAAGCTATGGTCACATCTGGTGATAGGTAAACATCTTGAATAGCGTGAAATAATTTCACTCCTTCTTCAAAGGGACGTTGAAACGCCTTACGTCCAGAAATTAAGCCAGTACCACCAGCGCGTTTATTAATAACCGCAGTACGAACTGCTTCAGCAAAGTCATTTTTACCAGACGCACCACCAGAGTTAATTAATCCTGCGCGTCCGCAGTAGCAATTCAGTACTTGGTAGCGTGTCAAGTCAATGGGGTGGTCGGTTACCAAGTCTGTGTAAATCCGCTCGTTGGTTTTACCGTAAGACTCGCCTGTTGCTTTGGCTACAGCAGCGTAACCATGATTATTTTCTGGTAACTTCTGCTTAATAATGTCTGCTTCAATCGTGACACCCAAATGATTTGCTTGTCCGGTGAGGTCAGCAGCTAGATGATAGTCTTTATCTTGCTTAAAAGCGTCATTTCGCAGATAGCACCAGAGAATAGTTGCTAACCCTAATTCATGGGCGTATTTAAAAGCTTGGCTAATTTCTTGAATTTGTCGAGTTGACTGTTCGGAACCAAAATAAATTGTCGCACCAACAGCAGCTGCACCCAAATTCCAAGCTTGTTCGACATCAGCAAATAAGACTTGATCGAATTGATTGGGGAAAGTCAAAAGTTCGTTATGATTTATTTTGACTATGAAGGGTATTTTGTGAGCATATTTCCGCGAAACACTGCCCAAGACACCTAAAGTTGTAGCAACAGCATTACAACCTCCAGCTATTGCTAACCGCACAATATTTTCTGGGTCAAAATAAATCGGATTAGGCGCGAACGATGCTCCGGCTGAATGTTCAATACCTTGGTCTACTGGCAGAATTGAGAGATAGCCAGTATATGCTAAACGACCAGTAGAATAGAGTTGCTGCAGATTACGCAATACTTGCGGATTGCGATCGCTGTTTAGCCAAACTCGATCCACAAAGTCTGGCCCCGGTAAATGTAATAAATCTTGAGAAACTTTTGCTTTATAGGTGAGCAGGTCTTCTGCTTCTTTACCTAAAAACGACTCTATAGAACTACCTGCTAAAAGCGTTGCAGTCATGATTTATTCCTCAAAAATTGAGTAAATGACCTTGCTTTTAAGATAACACTCTTATTATTTAGAACTTATTACGCAAGTGTGAATTAAATATGCTTTTAATTCTAGAATTTTTCTATTTCTTAAGAGCGATCGCATTTAATTATGATATAAAGAAATTGACTTTTGGCAATACGCCTTTAGGTATATATTCTTCGCAATAATTATTAATCGCACATATCGTCATCATCTCTGATGTACATCAATAAGGATAAAAACTTTCTATAATTTCCCCTCAGCTTTTCCCAGTCCCCATTACCCCTTATCCCCAGAGGGGGCCCCGAGTTCCCCAATCCCCAATCCCCAATCCCCATATATGAATGACAACCACCCACCAGAAAATAACGATCGCACTTTGCAACAACTAGCTTGGGCGTTAGAAGCTTCTGTGGGGCAGTTTAAGCTAATTTTGGCAAAGTGCAACTATACTAACCTGCGCGATCGCCTCCTGGTGCAATTACCAAAAATTTGTCGGGTGGAAATCAGCATTTTAACTATCCAGCAAACTAACAGAACGCTGTACAGCGCTATCCGCGAGGAGTTTGCAGAAAAATTACCAGCTTGTTTAATGGTGGTGGGTTTAGAGGATGTGCAAGATTTACCGCAGATGCTGAGTTCTGCAAATCAAGTGCGGGAAGAATTTCGCAAGCATTGTCCTTTCCCTTTGGTGTTGTGGATTAACGATGAAGTTCACAAGCAACTGATGCAAGTTGCGCCTGATTTAGAAAGTTGGGCGATTACTAGAAACTTTGCTATTTCCAAACAAGATTTAGTTGCTTTTTTGCAAAAAACTGCCGATCAGTGGTTTAGTAATAACTTGACATTGAGTTTAGCTGGATATCGCAGATTAGAGACAGAACTCCAAGCCGCCCAGAGAGATTTGCTGGGTGATTCCGAATTTAACAGCTTAGAAATTCAGGCTGATATCGAATCATTGCTGGGGTTAATCAAACAAGTCAATCATCAATTAGATGCGGCTTTAGAACATTATCAAACAGCGCTCACACTTTGGCAGAAAAGTAATAACTTAGAACGGCAAGTCAAGATTATTGGCAATATAGCTCTGTGTTATTACCTCAAAGCTGCCAAATATTTAGATATTAATAATTATAATTGGCAGAAAACTCAAAATTATTTACAACAATATATAGACTTACTCGCTGAAATTCAAAATCCGCAGTTAATTGCTGATGCCATCGAACAACTAGGTGATATTCTTCGTGATGTGAGGATTTGGCAGCAGTTTCAAAACTTTGCAGACCAGCTAAAAAGTTTTGCCCAGCAAGCTTTAGTAATACATCAAGCTAACAATCAATCAAGAGAATTAGCAAAAGATTATGGCTTTTTAGCCGAAGTCGCTCTTGTGCAAAAATCTTGGCAGGAAGCGAATAATTTTATTCAGCAAGCATTGCAAATTTGGTCAGCTATTCCTCACGTAGAATCGGGTTTATTATCTGAATTACCAGAAAAATTGATTGCTGCTCATGATTTCAGCTTATATCAATTTATCCTGGCGCTTTCTCAATATCATTTAGGGCAAACTCAAGACGCAATTACTAGCTTAGAAGCTGCGAAAAAGCATACTAATCCGCTCAAAGACCTCAAACTTTATATTCAAATTCTCGATTATCTCCAACGACTTTATTTTGAACAGCAAGAATATGCCCAAGCTTATGAAATTAAACAACAGCAGCGTTCCGTTGAGCAACAATTTGGCTTACGGGCGTTTATTGGTGCTGGACGTTTAGGCTCAACCAAACAAGTATTTGCAGAAACAGTCGCATCAGCCACTTTAAAAGAGAATATTTCTCCAGAAATCGCCGCCTCTGGTCGTTTACTTGATGTCGAACGCTTAATTGAGCGCATTGGTCGCCCTGATTATAAGTTGATAGTCATTCATGGGCAATCGGGTGTAGGTAAAAGTTCCTTAATTAACGCGGGATTGGTTCCAGCTTTAAAACAAAAAGCCATTGGTATTCAAGATAACTTACCTGTTGTCATGCGCTTTTATAGCCACTGGGAAGAAGAGTTGGGGCGAGTGATGATTGAGGCGCTAAGGGAGAGGAGGGATGGGGGAGATGAGGGAGATGAGGGGGATGAGGGAGGGAAAAGTTTTAGTTTGGAAGTTCAAGCTTTAGCTTCAGAACAAGAAACTTCTGGTTTGGAACAGGAAAGGCCGAGTTCAGAACAAGAAACTTCTGGTTTGGAACAGGAAAGGCCGAGTTCAGAACAAGAAACTTCTGGTTTGGAACAGGAAAGGCCGAGTTCAGAACAAGAAACTTCTCGTTTGGGACATGAAAGGCCGAGTTCAGAACGAGAAACTTCTAGTTTGGAACAGGAAAGGCCGAGTTCAGAACGAGAAACTTCTAGTTTGGAACGCGAAAGGCCGAGTTCAGATCAAGAAACTCCGAGTTTTTATTCTCAAACTTCCTCATCCCTATCGCCCTCATCCCCCTCATCTCCCTTATCTTCCTCATCTCCTCTCAACTTACTTGCTCAATTACGGGAAAATGAAGCAAAAAACCTCCGCACTGTGTTAATTTTTGACCAATTTGAAGAATTTTTCTTCACTTACCCTGAACCAGCGCAGAGGCGGCAATTTTTTGAGTTCTTGGGAGAATGTTTTAATGTTCTGTCTGTGAAAGTAATCCTGTCGTTGCGGTTAGATTACTTGCATTATTTGCTGGAATGCAATGATTTGCCCAATATGCAGATTATTAATAATGATATTCTCAGCAAAAATGTACTTTATAAGTTGGGCAATTTTTCGCCTAGTGATGCGAAATCAATTATTCAGCGCTTAACTGAGAATACCAGCTTTCGCTTAGAGCCTACTTTAGTTGACCAACTAGTGCAAGATTTAGCCAGCGAACTAGGGGAAGTGCGTCCAATTGAATTACAAGTGATAGGCGCACAATTGCAGACTGAGAATATTACAACTTTGGCAGAATATCGGCAACGCGGTACAAAAGAACAACTAGTAAAGCATTATTTAGATGAAGTTGTACATGATTGTGGTGCTGACAATCAGCAATTGGCAGATTTATTACTATATTTGCTCACTGATGAGAAAGGTACTCGACCTCTGAGGACCCTGGTGGAATTAGAACGGGATTTACAAGCCTTTGTTCAGGAAGAGAATGAGACGCGGAAGCAAAGAAATAGAAGGCGAAGGCTGAGAAAAAGTCAAAAATATCTCAATGAAACTCCTACTTTACCTAGGGAATCATCTCTGAGCCAAAAATTAGCGTTAGTTTTAGAAATTTTTGTGAAATCAGGCTTAGTGGTTTTGTTAAAAGAAAACCCCGCCGGGCGTTATCAACTGGTACATGACTATTTAGCCGCTTTTATTCGCCAGCAACAAGAACCGAAGCTGAAAGAGTTAATGGCGGAACTAGAAAACGAAAGGAAGCAAAGAAAACTGGGTGAAGCCAAGCTGAATAGCTTACTCAAAGTTGGTTTAATTGTTTCCGTTACTGCAGGATTAATCTTCGGTAGTTTGGCGATTATCTCATGGCGATGGGCATTAGAGGCGGAAGCGCAAAAAAAACAAGCGGAAATCAACGAAATTAACTCCCTGGTTAACTCCTCAGCTACTTTTTCCGCCTCCGGTCAAACCAGAGATGCGATTATTGAAGCGTTAAAAGCTGTGAAAAAACTGCAGAAATTAAATCCACCACCAGCCATTACCCAAATGCACGTTGTAGGAAGATTGCGGGAGGCGGTGTATTTACAACCCCAGAATAAATTTCAAGAACTGCAAACTCTCAGCGATCATAATAGTGCGGTCAATAGTGTTGCTTTTAGCCCCGATGGTCAAAAATTAGCTTCGGGAAGTAATGACAATACCATTAAACTCTGGGATGTCTCCACAGGTAAAGTTATACAAACTCTTCCCCATCTACGAGATGCTACACCAACAGTAAGCTATATAGATAGCGGTCATCAAGACTCTGTTACTAGCATCGCTTTTAGTAGTGATGGTCAAAAATTGGTTTCAGGGAGTGAGGACAAGACCATCAAACTCTGGGATATGACCACCGGGAAACTGCTGCAAACTTTTAATGGTCATAGCGGTGTGATCAAAACCATTGCTTTGAGTAGTGATGGTCAAAAATTAGCTTCGGGGAGTGAGGACAAGACCATCAAACTTTGGGATGTCTCCACTGGAAAACTGCTGCAAACCTTTAGCGGTCATGGTGATGTGGTCAATAGCGTCGCTTTGAGTAGTGATGGTCAAAAATTAGTTTCTGGGAGTAAGGACAAGACCATCAAACTCTGGGATGTCTCCACCGGGAAAGTACTGCAAACCTTTAATGGTCATAGCCAGTCGGTCAATAGCGTCGCTTTTAGCGCAGATGGTAAACAGTTAGCTTCTGGAAGCAGTGATAACACCATCAAACTCTGGAATTTTAGCAACAGCAAAGTACTGCAAACTTTGAGCGGTCATAGCAATCCGGTGAATAGCGTTGTTTTTAGCAGAGATGGTAAGCAGTTGCTTTCTGGGAGTAATGATAAGACCATTAAACTTTGGGATGTCTCCACAGCTAAACTGCTGCAAACTCTTAGCGGTCATCGCGAAGCGGTCAATAGTGTAGCCTTTAGGGGTGATGGTCAACAGTTAGTTTCTGGGAGTAACGATCACACCATTAAACTTTGGGATGTGACGATTGGTAAGGTGCAGCAAACTCTTCCTTCCGACAGTAACCCCAATAGTGGACATGAGGCTTGGGTCAATAGTTTCGCTTTTAGCAGTGATGGTAAACGCTTGGTTTCTGGGAGTAACGATTACACCATCAAACTCTGGGATGTCACCACTGGTCAACTGCTGCACACATTTAGCGGTCATCGGGGGGCGGTAAATAGCGTCGCCTTGAGTAGCGATCGCAAAAAATTAGCTTCTGGAAGTGACGACAAGACCATCAAAATCTGGGATGTCACCACTGGTCAACTCCTACAAACCTTTCCTTCTGAAACCAACGCTAAAAATGGTCATCGCGATTGGGTCAAAAGCGTCGCCTTTAGCCCAGATGGTAAACAATTAGCTTCTGGTAGTAAAGACAAAACCATCAAAATCTGGGATGTCAACACTGGCAAAGTTCTGCACAATTTCCGTGGGTTTTTTGTATTCTTGAATAGCGGTCATCGTGACTCAGTTAATAGTGTCACCTTTAGCCCAGATGGTAAACAGTTGGCTTCTGGGAGTAGTGACAACACCATTAAAATTTGGGATGTCACCATTGGCAAACTACTACAAACTCTACCAGGGGAACGCTACGCCAACAGTGGTCATCTCGATTGGGTTAATACTGTTGCTTTTAGTCCTGATGGAAAAAGGTTGGCTTCTGGGAGTCATGACAACACCATCAAAATTTGGGAACTCTCCACAGGTAGAGTTTTGCAAACCCTTAGCGGTCATAGTGATTTAGTCAATAGTATTGCCTTTAGCCCAGATGGGAAACAGTTGGTTTCTGGGAGTGATGACAGCACTATCAAACTTTGGGATGTCTCCACTGGGAAAGTTCTCAAAACCATAACTAGCAACTATGGTAATTGGGTGAGAAGCGTCGCCTTTAGTCCAGATGGAAAACGGTTAGCTTCTGCAAGTACTGACAACAAAATCACTCTTTGGAATTTCAACTTAGATGAGTTGGTAAAAGATGGTTGTGGCTTGATCAATAATTACTTAATTGTGCACCCGGAAACCTTAGCCGAACTCAACTCCTGTCAAAATCCCTCTCTGCTATTACAAGCAGCCACAGTCTTAATTATGCAAGGTGAGAAGTTAGCGCCAGTAGGCGATACTGATGGTGCGATCGCAAAATTCCGCCAAGCCCAAAAGTGGAATGCTAATTTAAAATTTGACCCAGAAGCGAAAGCCCAAGATTTAGCCGGGAGAGGAAAGTAATGCGGTTCGGTGACTGTTGACTGTCCTGGTGAATGCTAGGATGTTGAAGTAGGTGCTTGACTAAAGAAGAACAGAATACAAGCCCATAAATATTTATGGGAATTGTAATTGTGAGTTTTGAATTTTGAATTCCCCGCAGAGGTTGACTTCTTTTTATCGATGAATAAACCATTGGATGAAGCGCTTTCGGTTGAGATTTCTCAACGGATTAAAAGCAAGGCTAAAAAAACCTTTGATAATGCTTATAAAGCAGCACTGGCGACTGATCAAGCCCAGTATGTTCAGGGATTTTTAGTGTTCCCTGGTAAGCCATATCAACCTATTGAACACGCTTGGATTGAATTAGCAGAGTCTATTGTCGATCCCAATCTACCGTTTCTGAAAAAAGATTCGCAGCAGCTTTACTATTTTCCAGCAGCAAGTTTTAATGTCACGCAACTCAAAGAAATTATCGAAGAATCAAAAGAAGATTATCCCGAAGATGACCCGCTACCCATCTATGGCGATGCGCCTTATGAGTATTATGGTGATGTGATGTTGGGTGGTAAAAATTACTTGGATGCATATCAAGCAGCAGAGGCTAAATCCAAAGAAATTAATCAACCAAACTTTGAAAATAATTAACTGAACAAGTCAAAAGTCAAAGAGAAGCTATTAATCGCGTCTGTACAAAAGTCAAAAGTAAGAATACAGTTCAGTTAAGCTCATTAGGGATTGATTTATCAGTTATTCAAGAAGCCAGAAGAATTGGGGGATTCTCCCCCAAACCCCCGATTGGGTGACGGTTGCGTCCCCCAAACCCCCTCCAAAATTATTACTCTGTCTTAATTTTGAATTTTGAATTTTGAATTCCGCCTTGCGGTACTAGTTTTTTGGTTTTATGATCAATTAATTTTCTTAACTGAACTGTATTTTCTTTAATAGGTAGGACTTACGCAACTTGCACAGTGTTCCTCTGGCTTAAGAGTCAAGAGTCAAAAATTGAGGTTTTTTGGACTCTTGACATTTGACCCTGGACAAACCTACACGAAAAAAATATGACACTTGCGTAAGTCCTAATAAGATTTACCATCGCTACCAAAATATTCTCGGTAGGCGCAAATTTTGTCGCCACGCACATCAAAAGAAACTGCTATACGATTTTTATAAGGTTCTCCGAATAATAGCCCTTCATCTCGAAATTCAAACACCACAGTTGTTTCATTACTGGTAACTCGGTCTAGTGAAGTTAGCGTGATACCAGGATGAAAAGACGCACTCACATATTCAAAAAATTCTTTAGCCCGTGCTTTTCCCTCATTCAAACCGTGGAATTTACCAACTGGAAACCAAAAGTTAAAATCTTCTGTCAGCATATCTAGAAATTCTTGCCATTCGCCTGTGGCTAAGGCGTGGGTAAATTTCTCAAATGCTTGTTGAGCTATTTTTAAAGTATTTTCTGCATTTTGTGTCATTGTTTTTGCAATTGAAGAATATTAAAACTTGACAACTACTTTGCCACAGTTATGACCACTGAGCAGATATTCAACCGCATCAGGAATAGACTCTATACCTTTAAATTGGGTAGGGTCAACGTTAACTCTGATTTTATTAGTGTAGAAGAGATTTAAAAGGCGATCGCGCGCCTCTGGCATATACTCACGGTAATGTGGCATTAAAAAGCCGCGCACAGAAGCAGCTTTCCAAAATAGCTGGTGATAAATGCGGGGTTGGGTAATTTGTTCTATATTCTTGGCGTATTCCGAGATAAAACCCACTACCACCAACCGTCCCCGTACTGCTAAGTTGTCAACGCAAGTATCAAACACTTGTTTGCCTACACAGTCAAAAATTAAATTAATGCCATTGGGATATTCTTGCTTGAGGACTTGGTCGAGGTTTTCTGTACGATAGTTGATAATGCGATCGCATCCTAATTCTTGGAGTAACTTTGCCTTCGCCTCAGAACTACAAGTACCAATCACATGATTACCTGCTAGCTTGGCTAATTGCACCGCAATATGGCCTGTACCACCAGCCGCCGCAGTTACCAAAACCACCTCATTACTTTTCATCTCTCCCACTTGTTCCAACGCCACCAAAGCTGATACACCTGTAGGCATGAGCGTTAAAACCTCTGGAGTTGCTTCCCGCACTTTCACCGCTAAATTAGCATCAATAACCTGATATTCTCGATAACCACCACCTCGCGCTGTACTTATTGCCGCATCACCGACTTGAAAATCTTGTACATTTTCACCTACAGCCACAACTGTTCCTACTGCTTCTACACCCAAATCAAAGGGCGGAGTTAAGTGAAAATAGGGAACCTCTCCCCGACAAAGTAAGGTGTCAAAACCACCATTAACACCAGCGAATTTGTTCTCAATTAATAGTTGATTGGCAGCCGGAATAGGAATCGGTATTTCCACAATTTCAACAGCAGATTTAAAGTCTTGATTCAGTTGTTTTGCGATTAATTTCCTGTAGGTTTTTATATTCATTTATGATTGGTATTGGTCATTAAGCATGGGGCATTGGTAATGGGTAATTGGTAATGGGTAATGGGTAATTGGTAATGGGTAATGGGTAATTGGTAATGGGTAATGGGTAATGGGTAATTGGTAATTGGTAATTGGTAATTGGTAATTGGTAATTGGTAATTGGTGTTGAGTGTTTGGAGTTTATCATTAATTATTTCTCTCCTGCTCCCTGCTCCCTGCCCCCTTGCCTCATCTCCCCTACAATGCTTTATCCCACTCTAATTGATGAGCTAAACCGTACTTGATAAAATCTTCTTCTTTTGCTTTATCGCTTTTACCAAAAACACCTAAGCTGTAAGGATTATCTTGCATTCTTTGGGCAATTTGCTCTTGTTCAAATTGGATAACTTCTGCTCTCGGTTTATCCGGTTTAAAAAAGTCGACAACCAAAACAGTCCGGTCATAATTAGTATAATTATGCGGACAATGTGGATAACTATGATCTAAAATCAAAAACTCACCTTCATGCCAATAAAGCTGCTCATGGCAGATTTTCATCGCCACATCTCCCTCGGGAACTATCAAACCTAAATAGCCCCGATTCATGTGCGGGTTATAGTTTACGTGCAGCTTGATATCCAAACCTGGATGAAATGTACCAAAATAAGCGTTTCTAATAATATCCTCATTGCTAAAGTTAACTTTTTCTATTACCTTAGCCAAGTTAGGAAAGTATTTCTCTCTGATTTCCAACGCTTTAGCTGATGCATCATTTGTCCCATAATCGGGATATTTTATGTGATGTAGTTTGATATATTCTTCTATAAAAAGACCTTGGAACAATATACCAAAAGCACTATATTTGGAATTGCCCTTTGTTTTAATAGTTTTACTTTTAGGGCCTAGCACCTCATAAGTAAATTTTATTTCTTCAGGAGATGCGTTATTAATAAAATGTTTAAACTCATCTCTAATTACTAGCCAGTTATCTTGTAAAGTTTCTAGGAAGGGAAATTCTGCTGAGTTTAAATGGTACTCATTAAAGGTTTCCATTATTTTTACCCCTGATAATGAATGAATAAAATCTTTTACAGCGATTTTGAATGGGTATAAGCTCTGGGTTATTTAATTTACATATTAGCTAAAAACCACAATCTTGTGAGATTGGCAAGTTTCTACGCTCATCATCTAATTTCAATACCGATGAGCTGACTAAAGCTGTGGTGCTGCAAAAAAAAATACAAGAATTTGCGATCGCACCTGCTAAACCTGTTGAATATGTTGTATAAAATTTTAAAGTGCGTAGACTGGACAGGCTGAAGGAAAAAAATGAGACATTGTAAATGTCTCCCAATCTACAAAAAATTTGACTCTAAAATAAGCAAAAAACGCCCAGGAGTGTTGCCGTGTTTCCACCCTAGGCGCTTTTTGTTTTAACTTGCTCCTCACACACAACTAAAGAATATCACCTGTCTTTATTAGAGTCGGTATTCTAGATAACAATTAGAAAATCTTTTAATTATGTTTTCGGAATTGGTGTTGGGTGTTGGTAATTTCCCCTTATCCCCCATCCTGCGGGAAGCCATCCTTCGGATACGCTACACGTAGATTGCTTCTCCGCAGGGGTACAAATCGGGGAACCCACCCAAAGCACGGCTTCTCCTACCTGATCAGTCTGAAGTTATGCAACGGGGAAATTTGTCTTGCCATTTTCATTGTTACTGTGACATACTCAGGAACATAAATACACTATTCCGACCGATTTAATGTACTTTATGGTTACCCAACCAATTGAAGGGTTACCAGCGTTTTAACGTGACTGCCGATCGCCATCCCAGGAAAGAACTATGCTAGAAGACGCTCAAGGACTTGAAGTTACAACAGACTCAAAAGCCGCGATCGCAGCTATTAACAGCTTTATCGATCAAGCCCTCAGTTATGGCAAAGAGGCGGAAGCGGTAATTCACCAAGGGATTGCAGCTGATCCCAACTGTGCAATTATTCGTGCTTATGCAGCTGCTTATTATCTTTCTCAGGAAAATGCTCAAGCTTGGAAGCAAGCCAAGCCGCACCTGCAAGTAGCGCAACAGCAACTTACAAAAATCACCGATAGAGAGCAGTTGTATGTGCAGGCGATCGCAGCTTGGGCGGAAGCGAAAATTGAGCGGGCGATCGCTATCCATGAAGCGCTTACCGAAAAATATCCCCGTGACTTAATTTCTGTACAGCAAGGGCAATATCACTACTTTTACTTGGGCGATCAACAGAGATTGCTGGCGATCGCGCAAAAGGTATTACCAGCAAATCGCGACAATCATTATCTATACGGTATGGTGGCATTTGGTTTAGAACAATGCCATCGTTTGCCAGAAGCAGAAGCAATGGGGCGAATAGCAACCTCTATGAATCGTCACGATCCTTGGGCGCATCATGCTGTGGCTCATGTGATGGAAACTCAAGGACGAATTGACGAGGGAATTGCTTGGATGGAAAGCCTGGCTGATACTTGGGAAAACTGCAACTCTATGCTTTATACCCATAATTGGTGGCATATAGCGCTTTACTATTTAGAGCAAGGTAACGCCGCGAAAGTCTTAGCACTTTACGATAGCCATGTTTGGGGACGCGCACAGAAATCCTCGCCTAAAGATCAGGTAGGTGCGATCGCTTTATTGTTAAGACTAGAGTTGCAAGGGTTTGATGTAGAACAGCGCTGGCAGCAGTTAAGCGCTTACTTACTACCTCGCCTGCATGAACACGCTTTACCCTTTCAAGATTTGCACTATATCTATGCATTAGCGAGAGCAGAACGTCATGACTGGTTAAAGCAGATGTGGGAGAGTTTGCAGCAACATACCCTGAAGATTAACCCATTTCTGCGGCGACAATGGTCGGAAATTGCCATTCCTTGCGCTAGAGGGATGATTGCCCACGCTAAAGGTAATTACTCAGAGGCAGTCAATCAACTTCAACCTGTACTACCAAAATTGTCTCAAATAGGGGGTAGCCATGCCCAAAGAGAATTATTTGAGCAGGTTTATCGAGATGCTTTGTCGCGAACTCAAAAGCCAGCGAGTAATCTCTTGTCAGCCTGATTAGTTAAACCTCGTCACAGATCCCGAACTGGAGTGTTCCCAACGAGAACAGAGGCAAATATTATCAAAAACTCAGCAGACTCTAATTTTTCAGTCAGCTTGATCTCAGATTAATAACTCAATCTATTAATTACAGGCTCTTGATTGACATCAAGCTCTTGGTAATTGAAGAACGAGGTTATTATGATGAAAAAATTAATTGGTAGTACTTTATCTGCTCTCATCCTCACTACATCTGCTGCCGCTATAGCTACACCTGTTAAATATGAACAACTAAATACACAGGCACAATCTCAAATAGCATATCAAATTAATGTTCCCCACATTACTGGTTCTGGTGTTCGTAATAATGCTCACTTTATCCAAGTTGCCGTAGTTGGTATGTCGCTGCAAGATTTAATGATATCTCTACCAGACCAAATGGAACGTTTTAATAGTATAGAGATTACAGATCAATCAGGTAAACAAATTGCTGCCAAAACAGAGATTAGTAAAGAACGTATAGCAATCACCTTTGAGCAACCTGTAACTTCTGGTGGTGTGGTAGAGGTAAATCTCACAGGTATACGAACCAGGAGTTCAGGCGTAAGAACACTGCTTTATGGTGTAACTGGCCAAAGAGTTGGCTTAAAAGGAGACATTCCAATTGGAACAGCTAGAATAGATCTCCTCGATCAAAGCTAAATTAGATACTCTCTTTGCATGGTGGTGAGTGTCTGGAACTACAAAACAAAATAGGTTAAAAATTAGAGATTACATATCTCAGATTGCATCAAAATCTTATAGGGTAGGCATTCTACCTACCCTAATCGTGCAACATAAATGATTGTTAGTTAACGATTGAGTCTTTAGACAGAGGTATTGAGAAATTGTATTGTTTAATCTGCAATAAATACAGTGTTGTGTACTTAATCGTAACTCGGCGTTTTTTCTGCTGCTAACTACGAAGCGGTAACAACAACATAATTCAACTGTAGGAATAAAAATAGAATGCGGCTGAATTTAGTTTTATTTTGGATAAGTTTATCCTTCGTGGTTGTAGGAGTAATTATGCTGCTGCTCCAAAGCTCAATCGATTTTCATTCGTCATGAGTTTGCTCAATAAACAAGAGAATTTTCTTTATTTGATTAATATAATACCAACTTGAAAAAAGAATGAGAGAAATGATAAGGGTACAACATTTTTGTACCCTTATCAATAATTTATTTCTTGCAAGCATTCTGATAATTGGTATAATTTTTAGAATTAGGGCGGAATTATTCTCTTTCTCAAAGTGAAACAGAATAATTGCTAGCAGATGAGTGCTTCGCAAGCAGATAGCGCACTTCTTCATCGGTAGTTTGTAAAAAGTTTTCGTACCATAGACCAACTGCACACATTTGCTCTGGTATTTTCAAACAAACTACTTCATCGACTATCTTCTGCAATTGTTCACAAGTTTCAGGTGGTGCAACTGGAACTGCTACAATCATGCGCTTGGGTTGTTGGCGTTGCAATATAGTAATAGCAGCACGCATGGTTGAGCCAGTAGCAATACCATCATCCACAACAATGACTGTGCAATTTTTGACATTAACTGGAGGGCGATCGCCTCGATAAGCGCGATCGCGACGCTGTAATTCTTGAAATTCATCAGCAGTTACTTGCTCAATCGTCTCAGTGGAGATGGCTAAAGAGTTTACAACATCATAATTCAATACCCGAATACTTCCCGATGTGATTGCACCCATTGCCAATTCTTTGTGCCCAGGTACACCCAGTTTTCTTACTAAGCAGATGTCTAATGGAGCACCTAGTGCCTTTGCTACTTCATACGCTACTGGTACACCACCACGAGGTAAGCCTAAAACCAGCAAATTTGGGCAACCAGTATAGGCTGTTAGTTGTTTACCTAACATCTGACCAGCTTCTAAGCGGTTACGGAATTTTGTAGACATAATTATCACCTCCATAGGGTGAAAGCGATGCATCGTTAAATTCTGTGCAATATACAGAAGATGACCCAATCTACTATTGGCGATATTGTTGACTGCAAAGGCTTACCGATAGAGCTTGTACCAAATTTTTCTAATAATTCCTTGCAGTACTTATATACTCTCTATAAACGTCTTTGACTATATTTATTGCTATGGGCTGTTAAACAAGATTGAAATTACTAGCGTGCTATTAATTTTGGTTACAAACAGCAAAATAATAATAGATATTCTTTGCACATAACTCTATTGTCTCATCCTTCCCAATATATATGGCAGTCCTCAATCATTTGTAAGAATCTATAGGTATTTGAAATTTGTTCTCCTTTTCCCAATTAGCAATTATCCATTACCCAGTCCCCACAATTGTGCCAGGTTCAAAAGTGGCATAGGTTGATCGGATGGTATAAAAACAGATGGTATTCTAGGTCAGGTTTACAACAGCGGTTTCACCTAGATAATCGCATCCTAAGTAAACGCGAATTTGGTTGCAAAATTGGCTAACTTAAAAACCATCATCAGTGGGAGATGTGGCGAGGCTCAGAATTTGGGCTGAGAGCCTTTGAATGAATTAGATAGGCATCTATGCGATCGCAAATATTTGTGAAACGGTAATTTGTAGATTTCCGTTTATTCATTGCCAGGAGTGTGCTACTCAATTCATCAAACACCTTAGGAGTCGCATTATTATGTTTTTGGATCAACCGGTTGCAATCACTCAACCTGTTAACCTTGGCAATGCTGCTAAGTTACAAGCTGAATATGCTGATAACGCAGATTTATCTACAGCAAAACTGACAAATACTCAAAATAACTCAACTACAAAACTCGCTCTCAGTAATACTGGTAATACCTACTTTGTTTCTGGAACTGGGAACGATAACAATAATGGACTGAAGGAAAGTAGTGCATTTCGGACGCTGCAAAAGGCAGCAGACTTGGTAAAAGCAGGCGATACAGTTTACATCATGAATGGGACTTATACGCAAGCTAACCCTAACCAAGAAATTATGGTGATTAATAAAAAACAAGGTACGCCGAATGCACGCATTACCTTCAAAGCCTATCCTGGACACAGCCCTTTCATCAAATCGCGCAATTGGACTGCTATTAAATTGCTTGGGTCTTCTTACATCACCATTGAGGGTCTGACCTTAGAGGGCAACAACGACAATATCACATTGCAGTATGCACAACAGCAAAAATACAATTACAACAATCCCCAGACAGCAGGTAATGGAATTGAAATTCGTGACTTTTCCCACCATGTGATCATTCGGAACAACAGAGTTTCTAAGTTTGGTGGGACAGGAATTAGTTCCATCAAAGCAGACTATCTCACATACGAGAATAATGTGGTTTTTCAGAATTGTTGGTATAGTCCTTGGGGCGCAAATCCTATGGGGATGATGTACAACTGGAATTCTGACAACAATACCAGCCAATATAAAATGATTATCCAAGGTAATACGCTTTACGACAATAAAAGCTTAATTCCTTGGAAAGATGCAGGAAAAGTCACTGAAGGACATGGAATTATCATAGATGATTCACTAAACACTCAACAGAATTCACTGCATCAACGTTATCAAGGCAAAACTCTGGTTGCAAATAACGTTGTTTATAGAAACGGTGCTGCTGGTATCCATGTATATAGTAGTGCCTATGTTGATGTGGTCAACAATACAACCTATCAAAATGGGCAATATCCTGATACTCAACAGTATGGAGAAATTTCTGTAATTGAGTCCGATCAAGTGAAAGTGTTCAACAACATTATGTATGCTCGCAAGGACGGAGAAGTAAACAACGTTGCGAAATCTAAGAATTTTCAATACGCCTATAACCTTGTTTACAATTCCTCCAAATTTAACGGTTCGCTAACACAAAATCTGGTGGGAAAAGACCCACTATTTAGCGATCCAACCAAGGCTAATTTCACCCTCAGATCTGGTAGTTCGGCGATTGATACTGGCACCAAGACTTTCAATGGTGTCAATGCACCAACTATTGATAAGCTAGGCTTAAACCGTCCGCAAGATGGAGATGGTAGAGGTGGTGCGATTATAGATATAGGTGCATTAGAAGTCGCTGCCAAAGCTGCTTTCGCAAGGTAAATCCTACCATTTTGAAACAATAAAAGGACAGATGAGTAGGGGCATGGCAGCATTAAGATAATTGCATATTCCCAAAGATTTTGGTTGCCATGCCCTAACAGAGAATTCAATACTTGTCGGTTAAGGGGAAAAGGGGAAGACAAAACCTTTAACTCTTAACCTTTCTCCTGCGGAGATGCTACGCGTAGCTTCCTTAAGAGGATGTTTGAAAAGTCTGTAGTAGTGTATCAAATATTTTTACCCCACCCTAGCCCTCCCCTTAGAAAGGGGAGGGAACTGGATTTTCCGGTCTCCCCCCTTGACAAGGGGGGATTAAGGGGGGGTAAAAGTGCAATTAAAATCACAGGGAAAAACTTTTCAAACAACCTCTAAGCGCAGGGGTACACCTTTTACCTAAACCAAATTAAGAGTTGAAAATCATTAACCGAGATAGATAAATTCTTTGTAAGGGCACGGCATCCATAATCTTTTGGCATATCAAATATCTTACTGGTGCCGTGCCCCTACTCATCTGTCGCGTTCTTTTTTCAAAATGGTATAACGTACCCTACAATTCTAAATAAATAAAATATGATTGCTATATTTGCTATTGATGATGTAGGGGTAAGGCAATTTGAACTGTTGTTTCCTGTTGATAAATACTGGTAATTGAGAAATTACCACCACAAATTTCGACAATTTTTTTGACTAATTTTAAGCCCATGCCTATGCCTTGCTGTTCATAGGTTTTGCGTTCAAATTGCATGAAAGCACCGATTTTGGAAATCTGTTCTGCTGTCATTCCTCTACCTAAATCATGGATATAGAGATTCAGCATTTCTTTGTTGATCTGAGTGCTAATTTTGATGGCTGTAGCAGTTTGGGAGAATTTGAGGGCATTATCGACTAATTCATGGAGGATAATTTCTAAATATTGCTTTGAAATAGATACCTCAGCTTCCTCAATTGCAAATATTAAATCGTCACTGCGCTGAAAACTTTGGGCATGAGATTGCAAAGCGGGGGCGATCGCATCCTGGGAAAAGTAAGTTGATTGCGGTTCGATGTTTTGCGGCTGCTGTGCTAATAACTCTAGTTCTAAATAAATCAGGAATTGTTTGGTTAATTTTTCTAAGTTGCGGGCGGATTTATCTGCCAAGCTTAAAAATTCCCGGATTTCGGCAGGATTCATATTCTCAAGATCATCCATCAGCAATCTGACGATGCCAACAATGCCATTGAGTGGTGTATTGAGTTCGTGGGGTAAAGCAGTAGCTAAGTTACCGCGCAGTTCATCAAGAGTGCTTTCTAAAACTTTGATGGTATTGGCTTGAATATGAGATAAACTTTGGATTTTGTCGTATTGTTGCTTAATCCTTAGCATTGCATGAACCCGGGCGCGCAGTTCCACCGCGTTGACAGGTTTGCTAATAAAATCTTCGGCACCAGCTTGTAAGCAACGTGCTAGGTCTTCTTTACCCGTGAGCGCTGTCACCATAATAATGGGGACTGGTTGCCATTGCGGTATGGCTTTAATTTGTTTACAGACTGTTATACCATCTGTTCCCGGCATCATGACATCAAGCAAAATGAGATCTGGCTGAAATAGGTTGAGAGATGCGATCGCTTCTTTTCCACCAGATGCATAATGCAGTATGTAATCTTGCTGACTTAAAAATGCTTCAATCACATCAAAGTTATCAGGTTCATCGTCAATGACTAAAATCGATGCCATAAAGGGAACAGGGTAAAGAATGTTTAATTATTTAGGTACTTAATAGCTGTTGAATAGTAGTAGCCAATTGCTTGAGTTTAACAGGTTTACTTAAGTAGTCATTGGCTCCGGCGGCAATGCAGCGATCGCGATCGCCATTCATGGCTAATGCGGTGAGTGCCACAATGGGAGTATTAACTAAGTTGGGATCGAGACGAATGAGTTTGATGGCTTCTAAACCATCCATCAAGGGCATTTGAATATCCATCAAAATTAAATTAGGGCACTGAGTTGTTGCTAACTCAATCGCTTCTTTACCATTATTTGCTAACAGAATGCGGTAGCCTTTAGCTTGGAGGTAGCTAGAAACTGTACTGATATTGGCTTCGTTATCTTCCGCAAGCAAAATTAGCGGACTGGCATGGTCAAGGTTTGAGCAAACAAATTCTGGAGTAACATCAGGTTGAGTATCTTCTACAACGGTCAAAACTGGGGTATAGGGTAACTCGATGGTAAAACAACTACCTACACCTAATTCGCTACTTAGCCCCACTCTACCGCCGTGTAGTTCTACAATGCGTTTCACTAATGCTAGCCCCAAGCCTGTACCCGCGTATTGACGATTTAAAGCGCTATCAATTTGGATGAAAGGCTTAAATAGTTTGTTGATATTTGCTTGGGCGATGCCGATACCTGTATCTTTCACAGCAATTTGTAAAAAATGTTGCTCAAGAGAATTGTTAGCGATGTCAGGGGCAAGTTGGTTAACTTCTAGGGTAATTTGTCCCCCTTCTGGGGTGAATTTGACTGCATTATTGAGTAAGTTAATTAATACTTGACGAATGCGTCGTTCATCTACTATTAGGTTTGGTAAATTTTGCGGAATTTTAGTTTCTAGCTGGATGCGTTTTTGCAATGCCTGTTGTTTGATAAATGCCAAACTAGATTGGCACAGATTTGTGATGGAAATTGAAGTGTAATCAAGCTTAATCTGTCCAGCTTCAATTTTTGCTACATCCAAAATATCGTTGATCAATTCCAGCAAATGAGAGCCGCTACGCTCAATGGTGTCTAAAGCTTTGAGTTGTTGCTGATTGATGCTGCCAAAAACTTCGTCTTGTAGCCCTTCAGTCATACCAAGAATGGCATTGAGAGGGGTACGAAGTTCGTGACTCATGTTAGCTAAAAATTCATCTTTGAGGCGGGTAGCGCGGGCGAGTTCTTCGTTAGAAAATGCTAGCTGTTGATTGATTTCCGTGAGCTTGGCTTCTGCTTGTTGACGTTCAGCGAGTTCTTGCTGTAATTGCTCAAACAGATTCGCTTGTTGAATTGCGATCGCTAACTGGTTGGCAATTTGTTGCAGAATTTGGGCTTCCGAGTTTTTCCAGACTCTTCTTTCCTGGCAAGCATGAACAACTAAAATTCCCCACAGCTTATTTGTTGCCCAAGGAGATACCCAGCGATGATTTTGGTTACGCACTTCTTGTAAGATGGGTGCCACAATTTTAGATTTGATTTGTCCTTCCTGGGAATATCCCACCAAGCAATGCGTCCAGATATCATTCATCACATCGGGAACGATGCGGGGCTGACCTTGCCAGTAAAAATCAAGGATGTCTTGAGACCAAACTTCGTTATCCCAGTGGCGGTTTTTGAGGCTGACAAATTCAGCAGATACAGCTTCTTCTGCAATTTGACTTCTGCCATTCGCAAACAGCCGAAACACGATGACGCGATCGCAATGCATTAAATCTTTCACCTGTTGAGTTACCGTTGCCAGAATTTCGTTGAGATCTAAAGACTTGCGAATTTGTTCAATAATTGCTCCTAGAGTTTGCTGTCGCCGCAGTTGCAGGGCAATTCTGGCTTCAGCTTGCTGGCGCACCAATAGTTCCGACTGATTTTTTTCGTAGAGACTTGCTTGTTGAATTGCGATCGCCAACTGGTTGGCAATTTGCCGCAATAATTCGATTTCCCATGTTGTCCATGAATGAGGTCGATGATTGTGATACATCGCAAATAAACCCCAAAGTGATTCATTCACGAAGATGGGTGTAATTACATAAGCTTTGGCTTGAAACTGTTGCAACAGTTCAATATGGCAAGGCTGTAAGCCAGCTTGATCAATATCAGCAACCACTAGGGTTTCATAATTTTGAAATCGGCCGCCCTCCGTTTCTTGAAGATAGGTATCTTCCCAAACTTTTTTCACCTGAGATCCCACAAGTTTGACCCAATTAGCAGTTACAGATTCCGCGATAAATTCACCACTCCAATTTGGTTGAAAGCGGTAAAGCGCTACCCGATCTACTCCTAATACTTGTCTTACCTCAGTCACTGCTGCATTGATAATGACCCCAATATCTAAGGATTGGCGAATAGTTTGGGTAATATTCCAGAGCAACTGTTTATGTCTGGCCTGCTGTTGCAGTTGCATCTGTGCTTGTTCGCGTTCCCACAATGCAGCTTTTTGTTCGCTAATATCTACCACTACACAAATAGTTTGACGATCTGAGCCTGGGAGCATAGCCACCCCCAGCAACACAGGAATCTTGCTGCCATCCTTGCGGTAATATTCTTTTTCCCAAGGATTCATCGCGCCATATTGACTCAGATGCTTCAGCGCTGCCACATCAGCAGAGGTGTATTCGGGCGGTGTGATGGCTTTCCAATTCATAGCCCCAGCATTTAACTCTTCCCTGGTATAACCCAGCATCTGCAAGAAGCGATCGTTAGCATCAAGAATATCCCCTTGAAAATCGGCAAATAGCATCCCGACGACATTGGAATCAAACATCCGCCGGAAGCGTTGTTCGCTACTATGTAGGGCCAGTTCTGCGCGCTTGCGATCGCTAATATCAAAGTGAACTCCAATCATTTTCTGGGGGTTTCCCTGGGAATCTCGTACCACCACCCCATAAGCTTTGATGAAGTAGATACTGCCATCTAAATGCACAACCCGAAACTCAGTATCATATTCTGCTTGTCCTAAAACTGCTTGCTGGAGCAATGTTTCGGTCGGTTTCCGGTCATCTGGATGTAACTTGTTTGTCCAGGTATCGTAGATTATATGGGAATTAGATTGTGGAGTGACTCCATACAGCTCATACATCCGTTCATCCCAAAGAATGGTGTTCTGTAAAATATCCCACTCCCAACAACCAATTCCCCCAGATTTAAGCGACAAGGCCAGGCGTTCCGAGATTTTCTGGAGTTCTACTTCTCGCGCTTGTAATTCTTCAGTCCGCTGTTCTACCCTTGCTTCTAAGTCCTGATTTAAGCGATGTAGTGCATCGTTTGCTGCTATCCGCTGCAATTCTGCGGCGGCTCGTGCGGCAAATACCTGGAGAATAGCGATCGCTTCGTTATATTTAGGCTGTGATAAGGGCTGTTTATCGAGAATGCAAAGATTGCCAATTGTATTACCAAGATTGTCTTTTAAAGCAATACCTAAATAGCTATCTGCCTGCATTGTCTGCAAGGCTAAATTATCAGGAAAGATTGTTTGCAGTTGGCTTTGGCAGTAAAATTCCCCGTCTCTAAGACTATGTTCGCAGGGAGTTTGAGCTATATGGTAGGAAATAGCTGGCTGTAAGGCTCCATTTTCCCAGAATCCCAGACTATAGAGTTTGTCACCCACCAATTCGTTGACAAGGGCACAGCAGACATTTAATGCTTCAGCAATGTGGCTCACTAGGGCGGGAAAAAAGTCATCTCCCGTAACCGCCGCAGTTCCGGTTACCAATTTTTGCAGTGTCATTTCCGCCCGTTGGCGATCGCGCAGTTGCTCTTGTAATTGTTGGTGGATAGTAGCTTGCTGGAGAGCAATCTCTAAATGTACTGATAAAGCTTGCAGCAGTTCAACTTCTGATTGTTGCCACTCACGGGTTTTGTCGCTTTCGGAGACATTTAGTAAGCCCCAGAGTTCACCGTTACACAACAGAGGTATCAAAATTTTGGCGCGAATCTGGAGACTGATCAGCATCTGTCGATGACAATCAGTCATTTGGGTTGTGTATATATCTTGAACTACGCGAATCTGCCCATAACGGTAATTTTCTCGATAATCTTTCTGAAAACAGCCATCTTTGATGCATCTGCCTATCAAAGATAGGGCAGAATTAGTCGATTCTGCCACAACTGCGGCGGGCCCATCCTCTTCAAATCGCAAAATGATGACGCGATCGCAACCTAGAAATTGCCGTACCTGCTGCACAGTAGTTTCGAGAATGGTTTGCAAACTCAAAGATGAGCGAATTTGCATGGCAATATCAGATACCAGTTGCGCCTGTTCTGCTTTAGTCTTGAGGGCGGTGGTGCGGGCTTCTACTTGCTGCTCTAATTCCGCAGTTCTAGCTTCTAGGAGTTGTACTTTTTCTGTCTCTAGTTGTACTACTTTCTTTTCCAAAACCTCCGCTAGCTTGTATAGTTCCAAGGGGTTAAGGGCTTGCAGCAAACTGCTTTGAGTCAAAATCCCTAATAACTCTCCCTGCTCACCTGTCACCGCCAAGCGCCGAATTAAGCGCTGTTCCATGATCTGTTGCACCACCAACAGCGAATCTTCAGGTTTTACGGCAAAAATTGGCGTACTCATCACCATGTGAGCGCAACAGGTTTCCAGGTTCAAGCCTAAGGCGTGAAATTGCACAATATCCCGCTCAGTTAAAATTCCCACGGGGATTTTGAGTGGTGCAGCTTCGCTACCACCAGTTTGGACAATCATGACAGAACTGACACGATGGGCTGTCATCAGTTGCGCGATCGCCAATATCGAACTATCTGGCGCAGCACAAATCACTTCACGACTCATTACCTCAAATGCCAAACGCAAGCGCAAAAGATTGATAGCACGAGAAGATTGTCTCAGAGTTTCATTGGTGAGCAAGCCCACAACGAGATCTTGCTCATCGAGGATAGGTAAGTGGCGAATGTGGTATTGTTGGAGCAAATTCACCGCGAAAAATACATCAGTAAAGTCAGACTCATGCAGAGCAATGACTGGATGAATCATCACTTCCCGAATCGCCAAATTCTCTAAAGGACGCTGCTGGGCGCACAAGCTTACTACATCTCTTTCTGTGAGAATACCTAATAGTTTGTTATCATTTACTACTAAAACACAGCTGGCTCTGGCATTGAGATGAAGTTCATCCACTTTAGCGGCATCACAAACAGCCTGCACACCGCTCATGAGAGCGATCGCTTCTATCACCAGAGTATCTAGTCCAACTATTAAAGGATTGCGGACAATTGCAGATTTTAATTCTGAGGTAGTGAGAGCTTTTGTGTGCTTAAACATTTGAGCCTTGCGCTTGCACGTTTTTCAATTGAGCAATTTATTTACGCTTAGTTGTACCAGTATATTTTTAGATATAAAAATATACTATGAGATTTAATAAGAAATTATAGTTGTTTTAGTGAAAATGGGGCATGGGGCACGGGGCATTGGGCATTGGTTAAAAGTCAACCGTCAGCAAGAGGAAAAGGGGCAGGGAGCGAGGGGGAAAACTGAGATGGAGCTTGTACTCAACCCCAGTCCAGCGCCCTTCTACGGCGGGGCTTGTACCCATGTTCCGCTATGCTCCACATAAGGGGAAAGGGCTTGTTCCCCCTGCCCCCTGCTCCCTTCCCCCCTGCCTCTTCCGGTCAACCGATAAAGTATCTCGCCGGCTTTGGGTACAAGTAAAATCCCTTCATCTTCGCGGTTTGCCCATTCTTGAGGTTCAATGGTAGCCGGATCGCGATAGTTCAGGTTATGAGCAGCGCAGCGTTCTGGGGAAATACCAGTGGCTAGTGTTACCCGAATCCGCGCTTGTTCTCCCTTAATTGCATCGAAAGTACCCATACCTTTTAAGTGAGTACTATGGGCTAACACTCCACCAGGATAGTCTTGAAATTTATCCCATTGTTTCAGAAAATAATCTCGCACATGATAGCCAATTTGGGCGAGAATTTCGCCATGTGTATAGCTAAATTCTGTAATATGAGGCGCATAGATAATTACCTCACCACCATCAGCTACAACTGGCTCTAACTTGTACATTCCTTTAGCGGCTGTCCAAATATCATCATACATTTGGGGCATGACGGAAAGCACTTGTTTAAAAGGCTGATCTACATATTTAATATGCAATTTCGCTGATAGTTTCGCCGCCGCTTCCCAAGCTGTTTCTGGTTTATCTATATAAAGTCCTGCTAACTGATTTGTTCCTGGTGCAACCACCATTGCTAAACATAGTTTCGGCGTAGGAATCAGACTAGCAGCGCGGTTAATTAAGCGCCGTACAGGTGTAATTCCTGGCGTACCGATAATGTCATAACAAGTAATTAAAGCCCCCAACCAGTGTGATAAATCAATTACTTCTTGCCCACCAATCCCAGGAAAAAAATATTTATTCCCGCCAGAAAAACCGACAACTTCATGGGGAAATACTGGCCCACAAATCATAATCAAATCATACTCAGTTACCAGCTTATTAACGCGCACTTCTACTGCTTGATTTAGCATTCCATTGCTAATTTCTGCGATCTCTGCAGATGGTATTACCCCACAATCAATAAAAGTATCTGGTAGATGCCAAAGATGGTTAAAAATCTGCACCTTTTTAAAAGTTGTCTCGCGTTCCTGTGCTGTGACACCCACCAAGCGATTGATTTGTGCTTTACTCATGGGATTATGTGTACCCAGCGCAATCAAATAATCTAAAGCAGCCACCCGCTTACCCAACTCCTGATGCAGCAAGCGAAACATTTGGGGAATTGGTGCAGTACGAGTTCCATCAGGAATTAATACCAAGATGCGCTTTCCATCTAATTGAGGATCTGCTAAAGCTGCATGAACTAATTCGGAAACTTGCTCATCTGCAAGGGTTCCGTGAGTTATATCTAATGAATACATCATTTCAATTCAAAATTAAGAAAGCTGAATATAGATGCGTTACGCTATCGCTAACGCATCCTACATGAACTGCCTCCTCTGCTCCCCTTGCTCCCAGCCCCCTGCCTATTCAAACACCGCTGTAGATACTAAAACCACCGTCTACAGGTACAACTACGCCGTTGATGAAACTAGAACCAGCGCTACATAACCAAATTACCGTGCTGAGTAATTCTTCAGGTTCGCCAAAACGTCCGGCTGGGGTATGGTCAATAATTTTTTGTCCGCGATCGCTTAAACTGCCATCAGGATTTAGCAGTAAATCTCGATTTTGTTCGCCAATAAAGAAACCAGGTGCGATCGCATTCACCCGCAATCCATCTCCATATTTTTGCGCGAGTTCTACCGCTAGCCAGCGCGTAAAGTTATCTATCCCCGCTTTAGCAGCTGAGTAACCAACCACCCGACTAATTACACGGATAGCAGACATCGAAGAAATATTCACGATACAACCCCGAGGTTGATTTTTGTCTACCATCGCTTCACCAAAAACTTGGCTAGGTAATAAAGTCCCCACCAAATTCAAACTTACCACTTGCTCAAAAGCTGCGTGTGGCATATCAAAGAATGTAGCATCAGGGGTAATTGTGGCAGCCGGGATATTACCACCAGCGGCGTTAATTAAAATATCTATTTGCCCCCAATGCTGTAGAATCGCATCTCTAGCCACTTCTAATTGTGCGCGATCGCTCACATCTGCCAGCACCGCCAAACTTTCCCCACCATTAGCGATAATATCCTTAACTACCGCCTCTGCCCGTGCCTCATTGCGCCCCATAACCGCCACCCGCGCCCCCGCCAAACCCAAACCACGTGCGATCGCACCACCCAACACCCCCGATCCACCTGTAATTACTGCTACCTGGCCTTGCAGGCTAAAAAGCCTATCCAATATTAAATTCGGCATTAATAATTCCCCTGAGACTAATGCAAAAACTCTCTCAAAACTCTTACCTTCGTGTCCTACCCTTCGGGAACGGCTGCGCCGAACGCGTCTTTGCGGTTCGTTATTTCAACCCTCAAAATTAAGGCGATGAACCACTACCCCTATTCTCTTGACTCAGCAATCTTGTACAGACGCGATTAATCGCGTCTCTGCAATTTATAAGCATCCTTAGCGAGGTCGTAAGCTACAGCCGCAGCCATGTCATAGCCTTCCTCTTCCTCAATTAACCCCCTGACTACCAACCCTGCTAACCAATTACAAGCTACACGCCGCCAAACAGCGTGACGGGCGGGAATAGAAACGAAAGCGCGTGTATCATCATTAAATCCAGCAGTATTGTAAAGTCCCGCAGTTTCCATCACCTGATTAAAGTAGCGCTCCATACCACTAACGCTATCGTGAAACCACCAGGGTGGCCCAAGCAATACAGCCGGATAATGCCCAGCTAGCGGCGCTAACTCCCGGCTATATGAGCTTTCATCCAAGCCAAACAAAATTAAATGGAAGTCTTTATTGTTACCGTAAGCATTCAACAACGGACGCAGATTTTGCGTCCACTCGATTTGCAGAGGAATATCTGCGCCTTTATCAGACCCAAATCGCTCAAAGATAGCTGGGTTATGGTTACGCATAATACCGCAATGCATCTGCATAACTAAGCCATCTTCCACACTCATCCGCGCCATTTCCATGAACATATGACCAGTGAACTGCTCTACATCACTGGGATTGAGCTTGTTATTTAATGCTCTAGCAAAGATAGCTTCGGCTTCTGGGTCAGAAAGGCGTGCGGTATAAGGTGTAGCAGCACTGTGGTCAGTAGCTGTCGCACCCATCTTTTTAAAGAAAGCCCGACGTTCTTCTAAAGCTTGGATAAAAGCAGCGTAAGTGCTAATTTCTCTACCTACAGCCCTTTCCAACTGAGCAAGATTTTCTCGCCATCCGATAACATCTAAGTTGACAACTGCATCTGGTCGAAAAGTTGGTCTAATTTGGGTAAAATCCTCTTGGTGCAAGGATTGATGGTATTCTAAATTATCGCTAGCTGCATCGGTGGTACAAAGCACCTCTATATTGAAGCGTTTAAATAAAGCCCGGGGTGAAAACTCCGGTAAAGCTAACTGCTTTTCTAGATAATCGTAGATATTGCCAGCATTGCGCGAATTTAAAGGCTCATCCACACCAAAGACGTTAATTAGTTCATCTTTCAGCCACAAACCAGAGGGTGTACCGCGAAATAGATAAAAATGGTCTGCAAATATCTGCCAAATTTGGCGATGGTCAGTTTCTATGGGTGTACCATCTTTGGTAGGTATGCCGAGAGCTTCTAAAGGTATCCCCCGACTATAAAGCATCCGAAAAATATAATGGTCGGGAAGGATCAATAATTCCGTTGGTGAACCAAATCGGGCGGCTGGATTTGCTAACAAAGCTGGCTCTACATGACCATGTGGACAGACTAGGGGTAGAGTAGAGATGCTGTCAAAAAATTGACGCGCAATTTGTCGCTGTACTGGTTCTGGAGCAAAACAGCGATCGCTTGATAAATTTCGTTTTTTAGTTAACATCTTTTTTTAGTAAAGTTTATTTTGGTAATTGGTAATTGGTAATTGGTAATTGGTAATTAAATATCTCTGACATAATCTCTTTTTGAGAGTTTATATCCACTGCTGGATTTAAATAAATTGATATTAGCGTTTATGAGATAGAAGGGTTTCCAATGGATTAGCACAGCAGTGAAAAAATGAATACAACCTAGGGCTTTACTTGTTTAATAAAAAATTGCTTATTTATGCCAGAATGAAATGTGCACATGGATTCTCCAATCATCAATCACCAATTACCAATTACCAATTACCAATTACCCATTACCTATTTCCTATTTCCTCGCCGTACTTCCTCTCTCAATTAAATAAGGAGATAAAACCCGATTCTCTACAGTTTTGTCCTGCAATAAATCTAGTAACATTTGCATAGCTACACGACCAATTTCTAACATTGGCTGGCGAATTGTTGTGAGCGGTGGAGTAATATAACCGCCTAAAGCAATACCATCAAATCCTACTAAACTTAAATCTTGAGGTACAGAAATACCTAATTTTTTACAAGCTAAGAGCGCGCCCACTGCTACCATATCGTTGTAACAAAAGACGCTGGTTACACCAGCTTTGACTAACTGAGGTAGCATCTGTTGTCCGGTGACAACATCGCTGGTTCTGGTATTATCTTCTTCTCTAATTGCTATCCAATCATCTATCTGTGGTAGATTAGCCTCACTCAGAACTGTTTGATAACCTTCTTGGCGTAACTGATTTGATAAACTGCGATCGCCTACACCCAAGTACCCTATAGAAGTATGTCCTAAACTGACTAAATGCTGTACAGCTAACCTAGCGCCTAAGTAATCATCTATTCTGACTGAGTGAAACGATTCGGGTTGGTTTGCAGTTTGGCTATTAATAAAAACTGTGGGTGTAGCTATTTGCCCTATTTGCTGGGTATGGTTTGTATTAATTCGAGAATCAGCTACTAAAATACCGTCTACCCGACGACGATAAAAGTTATCAATCGCTGCTATTTCTTGCTCAACATTGCGGTGGGAAGTGCTTAACAACACACTCAAACCTGAGGATCTAGCTATCTGTTCTATTCCTTCTACTACCTCCGCAAAAAAGGGATCTGCTATGGAAGTGACTACTACGCCAATGGTATTGGTTTTTTGAGTTTGTAAACTTTGAGCAATCCCATTGGGAACATAACCCATTTCTCGCGCCAGTTGTTTAATTTCTTCTCGCACTTTAGGGCTAATTAACGGACTGTCTCGCAAAGCACGTGAAACCGTGGTATGCGAAACACCTGCTTTCCGAGCAATATCTTCTATGGAGATTTTTCTTTTGCTCATTTATTATTTTACTACACTTTATGCACACGTGTGCATGATAATATTAATTATTAGGAAAATTGAGATATTTGTCAAATGATTATTCTGGTCATGGGTGTTTCTGGCTCTGGTAAGACCACCATCGGAAAACTACTAGCCGAAGCTTTACACTGGAAATTTAGCGACGCTGACAGTTTCCACTCACCAGAGAATGTAGAAAAAATGCGGAGTGGTATCCCCTTAACGGAAGCTGACAGAACACCTTGGTTACAAAATTTGCAAACAGCTATTAAAACTTGGCTTCAAAACAATCAAAATGTGGTGTTAGCTTGTTCAGCATTAAAAGACAGCTATCGTCAAATTTTGTTAGTAGATAGCAACCTCGTCAAAATAGTTTACCTTAAAGGGTCTTATGAGTTAATCGAAAAGCGCTTGCAAGAGCGCCAAAATCATTATATGAGTGCAGCTCTATTGGATAGTCAATTTCATACTCTCGAAGAGCCATTAGACACCTTATCTATAGATATTGCAGAGTCACCACAAGTTATTGTGCAAAATATTAGAACAGCTTTAGGAATTTAGGAATTGGTAATGGGTAATAGGTATTTGTTAATTGGTAGGGTGTGTTGTCGCGCAGCGCAACGCACCGATATTCATTATAGTAATTGGTAGGGTGTGTTACGGCTGTGAAAGGATTTGGGACGTAGCGACAATGAGATTTAGCCGTAACGCACCGCCGCACAGATAAATACTTAGCAACAAATCATATTTGGAAATTAACACCTAACACAACACCATTTCGCGCAAGTCGGGAAACCCAACAGCGAAATATAGGTTAAGCTTTCAATATTCATGTTGGGTTGCGATGCGCTTAACCCAACATACATCTACACTAATTCTAGTTTTACTTGCTCAATAAACTCTTTATTTGATTTTTGCTTTTCCTGACGTTTTTCTTCGAGATAATTTAGCAGTTGAGTTACATGAAATTCAAAATCGGCATTTCTATTTTTGACGGATTGGATAGGTAAAATCGAAAAAGAATCAGGAAAATTGATAACGAAATTACCTAAACGAAATCCTAAAGACCTTAAATGTCCACCTTTTAATTCTGCACGGAAATCTTGCGGCGGCTTTTTAAATGTATCTAAGAACCATTCGCGTGTTGATTTACCTATATTATCTGACTTGAAATAAACTAATCCTAGCAAATTAAATAAACGGCTCTTTTCCATTAAAACAAATGTTTCTTCAGGAGTTGGTTTAATATCCACTCCTAAACTAATGAGAAAATTTGCCAAAAGTTTAGGTTTAATGGCGCTGTCAAGTTTAGTATTAACTGGAGCTAACAGTAGAGATGGCTGGCTTTTAATAAAGAGGCTACCAATACTAACATCAGAATTATCAGTTTTGTCTTGAGCTATAGAATCTTGGGGGTTGACATAATAGGAAATTAAATTTTGGGTTTTTATATTTTTCCGCCTCAGTTCATTGATTAGATATTCAATATCATTGAACACAATTTGAACTTTCTTCTCTTGCTTTTCTGGAGATAAGGAACCTGAAGCTTCTTGAATTACTTCACGAATTATCTGCTTAATAGCATCTGGTTCCTCAGGAAAGCTACTAAATGCTTCCAAAAGCGCAATGTATTTACAACCAATACTATGACCTATCCAAGCAAAGTTAGAATTATCTTGGTAAATCTCATAATTATAACCTGCTAGCTTTGCCATTCTCACCAATTCCGGGATAATTCTATACTGTTCTTTGATGAGAAACCCGGCTTCGGTGTAATGGTCAAAAGTAAAGTTAAATGGCAAAATAATTATTGTATAGCCCCGATTAAATAAACTTTCTAGTAAATAGCGATAAAAGAACATGGGGCCAAAGGTACCGAAAAATGCTCCTCCAATAAATTGGATAACTCCTCGAGGTTGGGGATGTAGAGCAACCCAACTAAAAGAAACTGGTTTAAATCTTAGCTTTAGCCTCATAATTTACCTAATTAAGTGATAGAAATTGTTCGTAATTTTGACTTAATATATGTGTTTACACTCAGCTTACTTTCTGTAATTTGAGCATAGATTTATTCAGCGTTGGGATTGATGCGTTACGCTATCGCTAACGCATCCTACTAGCGTGTCTACCTGAACTTCAAAAATCAAATATGAGTCCTATAGCTAGAAGACAGATGTCTCTTTCGCTTTACTCTCAAAGCTACAATATCAACTAAAAATTATGAGTAATAGTACCTGTGAGGGTACTATTACTCATAGGGCGAACCTAACTGTTAAAGATCCCTGCTGCTATCAATACTTGTCAATTAAGGGAAAAAAGGGAAAGAAAAAACCTTTAACCTTTTCCCGAAACCAATTTTGAATAATGCCTAATCGAGTAGTATTGCTGCTATAGGAATTAAGATTGAGACGATTTGGGCGATTATTCTTGCTTTCAGCACCTACATACTACAGGCTTGAGACTACGCTGACAGCAGCCGCAAAGACTCTAATCATATAATTGCTGAGGTTGACTCGAGAAGTTGCAAAAAAACTTAATACGCGTTTTATGCACACGTGTGCAATTATAAAAACATCGACTTATGCACACGTGTGCATAAAGAGTCAAAGTCCGATTCCACAAGAAACTGGCGTAACTCCTCACAAATATGTCTTATACTCTCAATACCGTTAATCAAGCTGAAAAAAATCCCTTACATTCCCTAGAAGAATGGGAAGAAGATGTACTGAATCGCTATCCCGATCCAGAAAGCATAATTAAAGCGGGTAAAACTACTGCTGAATACAGAAATTATGAAACAACTACTAGAGATTCAGTTAAAGAGTTTTATCGCTTAAATCATGTTAACCAAACATACGACTTTGTTCTTCAGAAAAAAGCAGAGTTTTTGCAGTTTAATCAGCGAGAAATGACGGTTTGGGATGCGGTGGAATTTTTAAACCAATTGGTTGACGATTCCGATCCAGATACAGATTTAGATCAGTTACAGCACTTATTGCAAACCTCAGAAGCTATTCGTGCTGATGGACATCCTGATTGGATGGTACTAACTGGCTTCTTTCACGATATGGGGAAGGTGCTGTGTTTATTTGGTGAACCCCAATGGGCGACTGTCGGTGATACTTATCCTGTGGGTTGTGCATTCTCTGATAAAATTGTCTTTGCAGAATTCTTTAAAGAAAATCCTGATTACAATAACCCGAAATATAACACCAAATATGGGATTTACGAGCCGAATTGTGGATTAAGTAATGTCCAGATGTCATGGGGTCATGATGAATATCTATATCATATGATGAAGCCCTATTTACCTGAACCTGCTTTGTACATTCTGCGTTATCACTCCTTTTATCCACAACATCGAGAAAACGCCTACGAACATTTAATGAATCAGCGCGATCGCGAAATGTTCAAGTGGGTAAAATTATTCAATCCTTATGATTTGTATTCTAAAAACCCCAATCCTCCAAATTGGCAAGAACTCAGACCATATTATGAAGATTTAGTGGCTAAGTATTTACCTGCTACTTTAAAATTCTAAGCATATGTTGATTGCCAAGTGCAGGATTTGGGAAACCTGCTGCTATCCCCGTAAAGCCATCATCTAAAAATCGCAGTTTTTACTCCCTGATTCTGACGTTAGATAGATGAAAATCTTACCGTTTTGTATTAAGTAACGTCCTGAAGAATCTCAAAAAAAAGTTCCTGAGAATAGCATACTTGAGACAGATTGAAAAATAATTTCCCATAATTTTCAGGTATGGTGCTGTTATACGTTTCATGGGTAACAGATGCTTTCCAGGATTGCTATAAAAATTCACAATAGCCTACTCTGAAAAAACCTCAAATTTGACATTAAATATTAGTTCCTAGAGAGTGTTAAATTTTATTAATTGATTTTCAGAAATAGCAGTGAATTTGGTTAAATTTGGATATGAGCTAAAAGCGGCTAATTTCTCAGAAATACTTCTCTAGAGATAGGAAAACGCTAGAGTTTTACAACTTTAGAAAAAGTAGTTTTAGATAAAAAGTGCCTGCCGCTACAAGCAAGATTAACCAAAGACAAAGTAATTTATACCAGTACATTCAAGTAGCTTTTACAAAACCATAATGTAAAAATTTGATGTATTGCAGCCAGCAGCTTTTAACATTCAAAAAAATCATAAATGCTAATTCACAATTGAGTCATTCAGATTTGTTCCGAGCGTCTAGCTGAAAATCTAGTGACAAATTTTCCAGAATTGGTATGAGTATTGCTAATAGTAGTAGCTCAAATCACTATTAATAGCTCAGAGATTGGATAGCAATTGAGCAGCTACAAGCTAGCAGCGTCACCTAATTAGGTCTGAAGTTTTCAGTCCTAGTTCAAATTGCAATGACATTGCAGATATAGGTTGAAATCCATATTTGGATAGATGAATTATGAGGAAAATTGCGACCGCAGCTAGTATCATCAGTCTTATCAGCAGTACTTTGGCAGCTTGTACCAACGTTTCGCGCTACAGCACAAACGCGATCGCCCAAAATCAGGGCGAGCAAAATTCCCAATTGCGATCGCTTGGTGTTAGTCTGGGCGATTTGGGAAATCCCTTCTTTGTGGCTATGGCTAAGGGTTCTGAGTCCCAAGCTAGGAAAATTGCTGGTAATGATTTGAAATTGAGTATAGTTTCCAGCGGCTTTGATTTAAATCAGCAATTTAACCAAATTGAAAATTTCGTGGCTGCTGATGCTGACTTAATTATTCTCAGTGCCGTAGATAATAAAGGGATTAAACCTGCAATTGATAATGCTAGAAGAGCAGGAAAGATAGTCATAGCAGTAGATGCGGCTGTTGATGCCAAGGTAGATGCCACAATTAGCTCCAATAATCTGCAAGCTGGAGAAATTGCTTGTGAATATATTGGCGATCGCTTGCAAGGTAAAGGCAACGTCGTCATCCTCAACAGTATACCGATGGATTCAGTCATTCAGCGCGTGAATGGCTGCCAAAAGGCATTAGCGAAATATCCTGGTATCAAAATCCTTTCCAAAGACCAAAACGCCGAAGGAAGCCGGGACGGAGGATTACGAGTCATGAGTGATTTGCTAACAACCTTTCCCAAGATAGATGCAGTATTTGCCACCAATGACCAAAGTGGCGTAGGCGCAGACTTAGCAGCGAGACAAGCTAGGCGCAAAGAATTTTTTATCGTTGGGGTTGACGGTGGCCCAGATGCAGTTAAAGCCATGACCACCAAAGATAGCTTATTTGCGGCAACTGCAGCGCAAGATCCAGTCGGGATGGCTGCAAAAGCTGTGGATGTTGGTAACGACATTCTACAGGGCAAAAGACCGAGTAATCCCAATATTTTGATTCCAGTCAAGCTGGTAACGCAAGAGAACATTAGCAGTTACCAAGGGTGGTAGGGAAGGGGAATGGGGAAGGGGGAAGGGGGAAAGGGGGGTTTAGGAGCTAAGTTGAATTTTATGAGGAGTCTAAATGAACGTAAACAGGATGGTAATAGCAGCCAGTCTATTAGGTATCGTTAGCACAACCCTGAGTGGCTGTATTAGTCCTAATGTCTCTCGCAATAGCACAAATGCTATAGGTGCTAACAGCAATCATCAGGGAAAATTAAAAGCTGTGGGTGTTACCGTTGGCGATTTAAGTAACCCGTTCTTTGTGCTGATGGGTAAGGGGGCTGAAAGCGAAGCCAAAAAAATTGGCGGTAATGATGTCAGAGTAACTGTAGTTTCTAGCGGCTATGACCTCAACCAGCAATTTAACCAAATTGAAAATTTCGTAGCTGCAAATACTGACTTAATCGTCTTGAATGCGGCTGATAGTAAAGGTATTAGACCCGCAGTCGATAAAGCAAGGCAAGCAGGTACAGTTGTAATTGCGGTAGATACAGCAGTTGATGCTCAAGTTGATGCCACAGTTACCACCAATAATTTGCAAGCTGGAGAAGTTGCTTGTCAATATATTGCCGATCGCCTCAAAGGTAAAGGTAATGTTGTCATTGTTAACGGCCCGCCAGTTACCTCTGTAATTCAGCGAGTCAATGGTTGCGAAAATACTTTAGCTAAATATCCCAATATTAAAATCCTCTCAAAAAACCAGAACGCTGAAGGTAGCAGAGATGGGGGATTGAGAGTCATGAGTGATTTACTCGTTACCTTCCCCAAAATAGATGCAGTCTTTGCCATTAACGACCCCAGTGGCGTAGGTGTAGACTTAGCAGCCAACCAAGCCAAACGCAAAGAATTTTTCATTGTGGGAGTTGATGGTGCGCCAGAAGCAATCAATGCGATCGCATCTAAAAAAAGCCTTTATGCAGCCACAGCCACCCAAAACCCCAGAGGGATGACGCAAAAAGCGGTTCAAGTTGGCAATGACATTTTACAAGGTAAAAAACCCAGCAATCCTAACATTCTTATTCCCGTGAAGTTGATTACTCAAGATAACGTCAGCACCTTCCCAGGGTGGTAGACGCAATTCAAAGACGCGATGAATCGCGTCTCTACAAGAATTTTTTCCCCCTTCCCCAAATCTACCAAACAATTTATGACAACCGATTTCCAACGAATACCCAATGCACCAACCACCACCCCGGTGTTGGAAATGCAAGGAATAACAAAACGATTTCATGGTGTACCTGCTCTCCAAAATGTTAATCTCACAATTTATCCGGGAGAAGTTCACGCCCTGATGGGGGAGAACGGTGCAGGGAAAAGTACATTGATGAAAATCCTGGCTGGGGCTTATATAGCCGATGAAGGGGAGATTCGCATCAATGGTAAACCAATAAAAATTACCGATCCAGGGACAGCGCGACAGGCGGGGATTAATTTGATTTATCAAGAACTGAATGTTGCACCCAATTTAACCGTTACCGAAAATATGTTTATGGGTAGCGAGTTGCAAAAAGGTCAGTTTTTAGACCGCCCAGGTATGGAACGGGAAGCAACGCAAGTACTGCAAAGTTTGGGCGCTAGTTTTGCACCCAATACTATAGTCGGTACGCTCTCGATTGCGGAACAACAACAGGTAGAAATTGCCAGGGCGCTAAAAGATAATAGTCGCGTTTTGGTAATGGATGAACCCACAGCCGCCCTATCCGACCGGGAGACGGAACGGTTATTTGAGGTAATTCGCAAACTCCGCAATGATGGCATTGCCATTATTTATATCAGTCACCGCATGGAAGAAATCTATGCTTTAGCTGACCGCATTAGTGTACTACGGGATGGGCAATATATTGGCAGTTTGACGCGGGAAGAAATTTCGCCGCAACGCTTAGTGCAGATGATGGTTGGTCGTCCCATGCAGGACTTTTACGAACACCAACGCCAAACCCAAGTCGGCCCGGTAGTGTTGGATGTGAGAAATATCAGCGATGGACGCAAAGTGAAACCTGCTAGTTTGCAAATTCATGCTGGCGAAATTGTGGGTTTAGCTGGGTTGGTGGGTGCTGGACGCACAGAAGTATCACGGCTAATTTTTGGCGCTGACCGCAAAGCCAGTGGTGAAGTCTTCCTCGATGGCAAAAAACTCGAAATTAATAGCCCTAGTGATGCTATTACTGCGGGAATTGGTTACGTTCCCGAAGACCGCAAAGACCAGGGTTTATTTCTAGAAATGAGTTCTAGAAAGAATATTGCCCTGAATCGCCTCAAACAGGATGCTAACGCTGGCATTGTTAACTGGGGTTCAGTAAATAAAATTGCCACAGATGCAGTCGAAAATTTTCAAATCCGGTTAGCGAATTTAGAAATTCGCGCCGTGGATCTTTCCGGTGGGAACCAGCAGAAACTTTTACTAGCGCGTTGGCTAGCCATTAAACCCAAAGTATTGATGTTGGATGAACCGACACGCGGTGTAGATATTGGTGCCAAAAGCGAAATCTACCGGATTATGAGCGAACTTGCAGCCCAAGGTATTGCCATTTTAATGGTTTCCAGCGAATTACCCGAGGTTGTGGGCATGAGCGATCGCGTTTTAGTCATGCGAGAAGGGCAGTTAGTTGGTGAACTTGACGGTAGCCCAGGTAAGGAAATCTCCCAAGAAAACATTATGCACTATGCCACAGGAGCAGCAGAGGTACTAGCATCATGAGTCAAACTTTAAGACCTACCCAAAATCGTTCCGGAAGTCAAAACAAATCCCGCCAGCGTCAATCACTCAACAACTTTCTCCAGGTAGCAGGGATTCTCCCCATCCTGATCCTGATTTGTATTTTATTTGCCCTGCTCACTCCCAACTTTGCCACAGCTGGTAACGCCGTCAATATCTTGCGCCAAGCATCAATTAACATTGTGCTAGCAACGGGGATGACGTTTGTCATTCTTACAGGTGGTATTGACCTTTCCGTCGGTTCAATCTTAGCTGTTTCTGCCGTCGTTGCGGTGTTAGTTTCCCTACTCCCGGCGTTAGGTTGGGCGGCTGTTCCAGCAGCATTACTCACAGGATTGCTATTAGGCTTAGTCAACGGTGCGCTAATCACCTTTTTAGATGTACCGCCATTTATTGTCACCTTGGGTTCACTCACAGCCTTACGTGGTGCTGCCTACTTGGTAGCTAATGGTACAACTGTAATTAACCCCGACCTAAATTTTGCTTGGGTAGGTAATAGCTATTTAGGCCCCATTCCCTGGCTAGTAATCATTGCCTTACTGACTGTAGCAGCTAGTTGGTTTATTCTGCGGCAAACAGTATTAGGTGTGCAAATTTACGCAGTAGGTGGTAACGAAAGAGCAGCAAGATTAACCGGGATTAAAGTCAATCGCGTCTTACTATTTGTCTATGGCGTGAGTGGACTATTAGCAGGTTTAGCCGGAATCATGAGTGCCAGCCGCCTTTACAGTGCTACAGGCTTATTAGGTCAAGGTTACGAACTAGATGCGATCGCGGCTGTAATTTTAGGCGGTACTAGCTTTACAGGTGGTATCGGCACTATTGGCGGAACTCTTCTCGGTGCATTAATTATTGCTGTACTCAACAATGGTTTAACGTTGTTGAATATGTCTTACTTTTGGCAACTTGTTGTTAAAGGTTTAGTGATTATTGTCGCAGTAATGATTGACCGACTCCGCAGAAGATCCAAACGGTAATAATTACTAATTCGTAATTCGTAATTCGTAATTTGTTGCTTTCATTCTCGCTTGTATTTGGATAAATTAGGGAACGAACCGCGTTCGCGTAGCGTCTCGCAGAGAAGGCGCGAAGGGCGCGAAGAAAGGGACAAAGAAGATTAGGTTGGGTTACGCTACGCTTAACCCAACATGGATTTTGAAAGCTTAACCTATATTTTGGTGTTGGCTTTCCTTACGTCAACCCAACCTACATCTAGATCTACAATCTGCTTCTTTTCTTTCTTCCTTTGTGTACTTCGTGCCTTCTCTGCGAGACGCTACGCGAATGCGGTTCGTTTTTTACTCTTCAAAATTAACGCGATTTAACCATAAATTAAGGGCACAACATTGTTGTGCCACTAATAATAATTGCTGAGTTCGCTTGAACTACGAATTACGAACTACGAATTACGAATTCCCAACTATTGCATATATCCTTTTTAAAACCATGCTAAAAAATTTATTATGTACTTTTCCCCTATTATTCTTCATCTGCCCCGCAGCTTGGGCGATACCTGCAAACGATAATTTTCCCAACGCAGATGTTAACTCTGTTACTTTGCAAGACCAAGTAACTTCTGTGTCCCAGCTTTCAGATATCAACCCTACCGATTGGGCATTTCAAGCATTACAATCATTAGTTGAACGCTACGGCTGTATTGCAGGTTATCCTGATTCAACTTATCGCGGTAACCGTGCCCTTACCCGTTATGAATTTGCAGCTGGTTTAAATGCTTGCTTGAATCGAATTAATGAATTAATTGCCACTGCGACCACTGATTTAGTCAGAAAAGAAGACTTAGCAGTGTTGCAAAATTTACAGCAAGAGTTTTCTGCAGAATTAGCAACTCTGCGTGGGCGAGTTGATGTATTAGAAGCGCGGGAAGCAACACTAGAAGCACAACAGTTTTCCACCACTACTAAATTAAATGCCCAAATTATTACTGCTGTTAGCGATACCTTTGGTAACAGTGTCGGCGGAGATAGGGATAGATCCAATACCTATTTTAGCGATCGCGGTCGTCTAAATTTAGAAAGCAGCTTTACAGGCAAAGACTTGTTGCGAGTCCGGCTGGAGTTTGGCAATTTCTTAAATTCTAATAATACCAGTCAGATAGCCTCCGTCACGGGTACAGGCATGACGCGGTTGAACTTTGACACCAACAGCAACAATACCCTGTCGATTCCGCACATCCGTTATTACTTCCCCGTTAGCGATGCGGTTTCCTTTGTGGTGGGGCCTGTAGGTATTGGCTACACTGATATTACATCAACCGTGACTCCGGCTGTAATTGCAGATGACGGTAACGGTGTTCCCTCATTGTTTGGACAATATAGTCCACTATTCCGACGGGGTGGTGGTGGTGCAGCGGTTAACTGGTTCATCACTCCAGATGTAATTTTGACTTTAGGCTATCTTGCAGGTTCCCCCGAAAATCCATCATCAGGCAATGGCATATTTAATGGTGGTTACAATGCTTTAGCACACTTGGTTTTCAACGGCAAACAAGGTTCAATTGGGATTGCTTATTCTCATGGCTATAGTCCTGGCGGACAAGTTAATCTTACAGGTGGAGCAGGTAGTAACCTAGCAATTTCTCCTTTTGGAGATACCATCGCAACTTCCAATAATATAGTAGGCGCACAAGGATTCTATCGCTTTTCGCAAAACTTCCAGGTTCATGCTTGGGGTGGGTATATCTGGGCTAGTGCGGAAAATTCTGGTTTGAGTAATATCCCTGATGGTAGGGGTGGCAGAGATACATTATTGGTTAACAATGGTGCTAATGCTAATGCTTGGTTTGGCGCAGTTGGTGTATCATTCCCTGATTTCGGAGGAAGAGGTAATCTCCCAGGAATCTTATTTGGTATCCCACCCCACGTTACCAGCAGCGATATCCGTCAAGAAAGCGACCATGCTTACCATATCGAAGCCTTTTACCGTATGCGGCTCAACGATAATATCTCAGTGACTCCCGGCTTTTGGGTAATTCTCAACCCAGAGAACAATAGCAGCAATAATACCCAATATGTTGGAGTGTTGCGGACAACCTTTGATTTTTAGTTTGTAGAGTGGCGTATACACAAGACAAGCACTTTGTTTAACAACGCAAGTATTTTGTCAAAAACATCTGCTATGGAGTCAGCCCAGTAGGGTGTGTTACGGCTATGAAAGGATTTGGGACACAGAGATAAAGAAATTTAGCCGTAACGCACCGCCGCGTGAATGGTGCGTTAGGCGCTAGCATAGCTATCCCGTGACAAATCATCTTGCAAATCAGCGCCTAATAGACCCTACAGTTATTTGATTTTTACTTTGCTCAATACACTCTTAATTTCTAATAGAGATTAAGTGAAATTTCAATGTTTGTGCGTTCTAATTGGTTTTCATCATGGCCAGTTTCAATCCCTAATAGGGATTAAGTGAAATTGCAATTGTTGAGGTTTTCTGCTACTGCTGTAATTGGTAGCAGTTTCAATCCCTAATAGGGATTAAGTGAAATTGCAATTGCCGGGAACTGGTAGTGGTAGCGTTGTCAATGTTGTTTCAATCCCTAATAGGGATTAAGTGAAATTGCAATCAGCAGTCCACTGTCTCTGTCGTACTATCAGATGTAGTTTCAATCCCTAATAGGGATTAAGTGAAATTGCAATGGAAGTAATAAATGGTTTACCTACACATCGAATGTTTCAATCCCTAATAGGGATTAAGTGAAATTGCAATTTGATAGCTTCTCATTGTTAACTTCAATCACCCTTGTTTCAATCCCTAATAGGGATTAAGTGAAATTGCAATCACTACCAAGTCTAGACATCATTCGCAAAAAAGGTAGGCAGTTTCAATCCCTAATAGGGATTAAGTGAAATTGCAATTAGTAAATAGAGAATTGCTTATCGCCCTTTGGTTGTTTCAATCCCTAATAGGGATTAAGTGAAATTGCAATATTTTATATACCTTGTTTTAGCCTTGGTTAAATTGTCTGTTTCAATCCCTAATAGGGATTAAGTGAAATTGCAATATAAATCTATTTCAGCTTGTTCGATTTCATCTTTAAGTTTCAATCCCTAATAGGGATTAAGTGAAATTGCAATTTGCTCAATTAATGGATGAGTTCTCAATTGTATGAGTTTCAATCCCTAATAGGGATTAAGTGAAATTGCAATCTTATGCTTACGCACCAGTGCATCAATATCCTCAATTGTTTCAATCCCTAATAGGGATTAAGTGAAATTGCAATAAATCTATTTCAGCTTGCTCGATTTCATCTTTAAGTTTCAATCCCTAATAGGGATTAAGTGAAATTGCAATGTCCATCGTCCATGAACCATAATTGCTAATAGGTTTCAATCCCTAATAGGGATTAAGTGAAATTGCAATAAATTCAACAGTCTCAGGCGGTTCTTCCTGACCGTTTCAATCCCTAATAGGGATTAAGTGAAATTGCAATGGCAGAAGCTCCAAAGGCACTGTGTATGCAGTTTTCAAGGTTCTGTTGCGCGGACAGTGCCATAATAACATGAGCAATAGTAAAAACGCAAAACCAAAATCGCTGAAAGCCTTTCTCTGTAATGTGCGCGGGTGATTTTACAGCAATGGAGCTTGAAAAGCCTGATACAAAGATAGTTTCAGAGATTTTTGTGGAAACCGCTTTTGCAACACCTACCCATCCGCGCATCCCGTGAAGAAAATCGTATCATTCCGGACTAGTTCTTCGCCAATAGATTCAAACTGATCAAAGCAGCAACCACATCACAAAAAATATAAGTGAAGCTTTCAATATCCATGTTAGGTTAAGCCAGCGCTTAACCTAACATAGATATGCTGTATCGCTGCTTGTGAGAAATGCAGCAAGAGTATTACCAATTACGAATTACGAATTAGTAATTTCAGTGACAGGTTGCACCAGACTTAAGTCAAAAGGGCGCTCAGTATCATCCTCCCCTAAATACTCGCCGTTTTGAATTTCTAAAATTACCAGAGGAATAGAGCCAGGATTTTCTACCTTATGCAGAGTTGCAGCCGGAACATAAGTAGACTCGTTACGATTCACTAATACTTCTTGTTCACCACAAGTCACCTTGGCGATACCAGACACTACCACCCAATGTTCATTGCGATGATAATGGATTTGCGGCTTAATCCCGTGCCTAGGCTTGATTTCCACACGACTAATTCTATAGTTTTCGCCTTCTTCCACAACCTCGACATTGCCCCAATATCTAGCCCCAGAATGGGCAGAAGGTGCAATATTTGACTGAGTATTACTATCATTCTGAGACATAACTAATTTTGAAACCTAATAGCGATCGCAGTTAATTTTTCAATAATGTAACGCAAACAGGTTAAGCCTAAAGAAAACCCTCAAAGTTATACCATTTTGGATTTGGAATTCCTTTCTGGTTGAGACTTCTGTGAATCTATGTAGCGCATTCATTTTTTAAATTTAGTATGAGTTTCCAAAATTTCCCCTTGTCTCCCTGCCCCCTGCCTTTTCCTAGTCCCCAATCCCCACTCCCCATTCCCTAACCCCCCTGATACTGAATCCGATAAATCCGATTATTCGCCTCTTCTGTGACTAATAAACTCCCATCAGGTAAAACTAGTAAACCTACAGGTCGCCCCCAAGTGGTTGGTGTAGAAGGATTGAGCAAAAATCCTGTGAGAAAGTCTTCATAGTAACCTTGCGGACGACCTTGATTATTGAAGGGTACAAATACTACCTTATAACCAGTCCCGCGATCGCGATTCCAAGAACCACGAAAAGCTACAAAAGCACCGTTACGATATTTTTGTGGGAATGTCTGACCATCATAAAACTGTACGCCCAAAGCTGCTGAATGTGCCTGAAATAACACATCTGGGGTACTTGTACGGGCTGCTAAGTCAGGGCGTTTACTTTGATTATTGGCTTTCTGACGTGGGTCAAGGTTATTGGGTGTGAGATATGCATAGGGCCAGCCGTAAAATTCTCCCTGTTGGAGACGCGTAAAGTAGTCTGGTACTAAGTCATCACCAATACCATCACGTTCGTTTACAGCAGTATAAAGTGCCTTGGTGACTGGGTGAAAATCCAAACCGACTGGATTACGCAAGCCAGAAGCAAAAGTCTGCTTTTGCGAACCATCTAAATTCATTTGCTGAACTGAAGCGCGTGGTAGCGGTTCTTCATCTACATTACTTTCGGAACCAACAGAAACATATAGTTTATTACCATCAGGCGAAACTACCACGTTACGCGTCCAGTGCTGATTATAGCCACCACCAGGCAGGTCAGCAATTTTTTTACCCGTACCACTCAGTTGTTGTTGACCTTTACTATAGGGGAACTGTAGCACAGCATCGGTATTACCCAAAAAGAAGGAATTTCCGCCAAATGCCATACCGAACGGGATATTTAGCCCATTTTGGGCGCTAGCGAAAGTTTTACTTACATCAGCAACCCCATCGCCATTGCGATCGCGCAACAGCCGAATGCGGTTTTGCCGAGTTTCAGTAACTAACACATCACCATCGGGAGTTAAAGCCAGCCAGCGTGGTGCATCTAAGCCATCAGCAAAAACATTAACCGTAAATCCTGATGGTACACGCAGCACAGGATTTTGCGGAATAGCTACCACCTGAGGTCTTTTGGAAGCACTTTCTGTAGCGAAAGGTGCTGGTAAATTATTCAAGCCAATTCTAATTGGTGTAGGTGAAAGCGGTTCAGTCCGAACTACATTTTTCGCCTGTTGTGGAGAATTATCTGCCTGTTGTACAACAGATGCAGATGGTTGCGGTGTGGAATTATCTAAAGAAGCACTGGTTTGGTTACAAGCTGTTACTGTTGTCAATAACAATAACAGCGGCAAGAAACGCTCAAGAATTTGCATAAATAATTCAACTCTTCCAAAAATCTCAACCGGAAGATAGCAAAGTACTCAGTCTTGAGTGTAACTAAAGCGCTGTAATTACTCATCCGTCTGGGGGCTGGGGATTGGGGACTGGGAAGAGGCAGGGGGGCAGGGGGCAGGGAGACAAGGGGAGAAATTCCCATTACCAATTACCAATTACCAATTACCAATTACCAATTACCAATTACCAATTACCAATTACCAATTACCAATTACCAATTACCAATTACCCACCAACTAACAGCAAAGTATTTTCTATTGATTGCCTTACATTAGGAGTAACATTAGTTGCGCTATTGAGGCAATCTAATAGTAATTGATTGGCGTACCAATATTGTTGTAAGTTCTGCCATTCTTGTTCGTTAAACTGCCAAGCATGACCAATTTGGCGGGAACCAATGATTAAAGTTCGCAATTTTCTAATCCAACCTTCACCATGAGTTTGCCACCACATCTTTAATGCTTCTCTACCCTGTTTTGGTGATGGTAGTTGGTTTTTCAATAATTTTATTGATGTTTGTAAAGATGGTTCATCTATTAGTAAATGTTCTAGGTCGAGGGCTAAACTTAAAGCAAATAAGCGTTGGCTAAATATATCGGCTGTAATTGTCACACTCACTGATAAAGCATGAGTTAAGGCTAAATCTAAGGCTAAATCCAGAGAAAGATTACCAGCCATTTGCGGATCTAAAGATATCGCAAAATTCTGAGTCCGGGCTAAAGGATGTTCGGGAGGCAGTGCAATGGTAAAGTAAAAAGCACGCACACTAGCAGGATGATAAGATCCTTTGACTGTAGATGACTTCTCTATTAACCAGTTAAGAAAATCTTCTAGTTTTTCGTTAACAGTTGCTAGTCGGTCGATTTGTTGCTTCATTAGCTGCAATAATTCATCAGCTGGTTGCAACATCTCTACGGTTAGTAAAAAGATTTCTCGCCAACGTTCTTCATTGATTTGCTCAACAAGTTCTTTTAGTGTTTGAGTATTGGCATTAGCAAAAATTTCTCTCGCTGTGAAGTATTCTTGAAAAGTCAAATGCGAAAAAGAATAAATACCTCTAGCTCTTTCTACTAATAAACCATGTTGCGCTTCAATTGCCTTTAACACGGCCGCACTCTCTAATTCTAAAGCATCGGCATCATGTGTCCCTTGGGGAATATGAGATAGATAGTCGCCAATTAGCTGATGCATTTTCTTTTCAGGGAGAAAATACTCTCCTTGAGCAAAGGTAATGGCTGCAATCCGACTCAGCAGTTTAATTTTTTGGAGTAGCGAAAAATTCCGGTAAATTTGATCGCGTTTTATCCCTCTGGCTTCATCCCAGCGTACCAGCAGTAAATCTAATCCTTGTTTATATAGTTCAGCACGCTTAGATGGGAAATCTTCGACAAACTGAAATAATAAACAAGTGAGATTTAACAAAATGGGAGTAGAGGCTAACTCTAAAATTTGCACATTCTCTGCAAGTTCTAATTTTTGGATAAATTTACGTGCTAATGACTGTGCTTTGGCTGGACTTTTTTTAGCCACCGCTAAAAACCATTTGTTAGCGAAAGTAGTAATTTGCGATTTAGTAAAATCCGCGATTTCTACCTCTGTAAACCCTTGAAATCGATAATATTGGGCAGCAACGCGGCAAGTAATAACTATAATATTTTTATGATAGATTTCAATAAACTGTCGCAGATTTTTGAGAATTATTTCGCTATCTTGTTCTGCTACTTCATCTAAAGCATCTAATAAAAGTAATACTTTTCCTTGAGATAATACTGTGATAATTTGCTGTTCAGTAATATCAAAAACTGCAAAATATTTATGGATGTATTTTACTAGGCTAGGTTGTAGCAGGTCTCTTGTATCTTCCGCAAAGTTTTTCAAATTTATAAATATTGGCAAACAATCAGGAAGGAAGTTGCCTTGGTTACAATTTATAGCTAGTGATTGCAAAAATGTAGTTTTACCTGCGCCGGGTTTTCCTAGCAACATCAGTTTGGAATATTGTAATACTACATCTTGTCCGCTCACCCGTTTTTGCCGGACTTTTCCTAAACCAAATCGCTCAAATTGCTCTCTATCAGGCGGTTGTAAATCATTAATATCTACCCATCTTTTACTATTAATTTCTTCTAGGATATTGACATCAACATATAACTCATTTATCCCAATAGGCCGCGCAATATCTAAAATATGCACCGTACCACACTGGGCTTGAATCCTTTCATATTGAGCCGACCTGAGCTTTTTTACTAAACTCTCAATATCCAAATGGAAATTCATGTAGGTATTGAGTGGCTGTTCTGAAGGTGTTATTTCATCCTCAGTACAGTTTTGCGAGATTTCCAACGGGTTTAAGTCTAAAACTATGCAAATCTCGTTAAAAGCTTGTCGGTCTATTGGTTTACCAGTAAAAAACTTCCAAATTGGCTGACGAGTTTCTAAACCTACCGTCGCAGCTAGATATTCTTGCGTCCAACCTTTACGTTTAAAAGCCTGTTTGGCTTTTCTGATACCTTCTTCTGATGCTTGAAGAGATCTTTTTGCCATGCTCTCACCAAAAAAATAGATAGAAATTGGCTGTTTGTATACAAAATATACAACTTACACGAAAACTTATACTTGAACCCCAACACAATCACTAATATAAGCTATTTATAATAGTTTTCAAGTCAGCCAATTCTACATACCCAACTAGCTTATGGCATTGCTAAACAAAATATTTCCTTGTTATGCAATGCCGAAGCTTTTATTTAATTTCCAGGTATGAGAGTTAAAATTTTTCAGCAGTTTGTATTTAAAAAAAGTTTTCTAATTCAGCTGCTGGTAATGGACGACTTAAAAGAAATCCTTGCATAGCATCACAATTAGATTGGCGTAAAAAATCTAATTCTGCTTCTGTATCTACACTTTCAGCTATTACCCTGATATTTAGCTTATGAGCCATTTCAATTACGGCTTTGGTGAGGGCTGATTTTTGTGGATTTGAGTCAATATTGTGAATAAAATATCGACCGATTTTTAAGGTATTAATAGGTAATTCTTTGAGGTTAACTAAAGAAGAAGAGCCAATACCAAAATCATCTAGACCAATTTTTACACCTAAAGAAAATAATTTTCCTAAAATAGCGATCGCATTCGTGATGTCTTGCATCAGGGTGCTTTCACTCAGTTCTATTTCTAAGTGCTGGGGCGAAACTTTCTTGCTGGCTAAAAGTTCAGATAGCTTTGAGATAAAATCTGGATCATAAAATTGGCTGCCAGATACATTAACATTGATACTCAACGGTAAAAAGTCAAGATTATATTGCCAGCTTTTAATTTGCGAGCAGACATTGGTAATTATCCATTGTTCAATTGGCAGAATTAAACCTGTAGATTCGGCTAATTGCATAAATTCTACCGGGGGAACCAAACCTAATTCTGGGCTTTCCCAATACAATAGACTTTCGGCGGCGATAATCTTCCCAGAAGCGATATCTACTATGGGTTGATAATATAACTCGAATTCCGAAAATTTTCCCTGTTTAACTACTTGTTGTAAATAAGTTTCTAGTAACTGCATCTTGGGTGATAATGCCACATTTGCAGTTTGAGTTGATAACAAATGCTTTTTTAAAGCTGCTTGCTTTTCTAAACGGTTGACTATTGCACTTAATAATTCGGCACGGGTGAAAGGCTTTGTCAGATAGTCATCTGCGCCCATATCCATACCTTGGCGAAAATCAGCTTTTGCAGATTTAGCCGTTAAGAAAATAAAGGGAATTGTGGCCGTTAATGGGTCTTGGCGCAATGTCGTTAATACGCCATAACCATCTACTTCCGGCATCATCATATCGCACAAAATTAAATCAGGAATTTCCGAGAAAGCTAAGTTAATACCGACTCTGCCATTAGCAGCAGCAATGGTATCAAAATCCTCCGCATCTAGTAGATCTAATAGATTTTCCCGTACGAGTTCTTCATCTTCAATTACTAAAATTTTAGTCATAATTTAATTCTGTTTGTATTTGATTCTGTAAAGAGATTTTGTGAAAGTTAATTGGGTATTTAACTTAGTAATAAATGCCCATTCATCCTGATGTAAATCATTGCTGATGCTGAGTCATGGGGAGAGTGACTGTGAAAGTTGTCCCAACTCCTAGTTGAGTAGTGACAAAAATTTCACCCTGATGGATATCAACACATTTTTTCACAATTGCTAGCCCTAATCCAGTACCGATGATATTACCTACATTACTAGCTCGATGAAAAGATGCAAAGAGATAAGGTAGGTCTGCTTCGGGAATGCCTATTCCTTGGTCTTGAATTTCAAAAATTGCTCGCCCATTTTGACAAGTCAGAGTGAAATTGATATGGCGATCGTCTGGGGAATATATGATGGCATTTGTGAGTAAATTACTGAGAATATATTTCAGCAATTTCTCATCTATGTAACATTCTCTAAATTCATCCGGGCTGTGAAAATCAATACGGTGTTGCTGATGATCTAGTTGAACTTCTGCAACTAAATTCTGACAGTATGCGACTAAATCAAAAGATGTTGGATGATATTCTAGTATTCCCGCTTCAGCTTTGCCAATAAACAAAATATCATTCAACATTTCTGTCATCCGATGGACAGAAGTTTGGATACGGTGAATGTGAATCAGTTGTTTTTCGTCTGTCCATTTGTGGCGGTAGTGTTCTAGTAACTCTGAAGAAGAGAGGATCGTACTCAACGGTGTGCGGAACTCATGAGAAGTCATGGTGATAAAACGAGATTTGAGCTCGTTGAGTTCTATTTCTTTCTCCAGTGCTGTTATTAGCTCCTGTTCTAATTGTTTACGCTCGGTAATATCTGCCCAGTAACCAACAAGTTCCACAAAGTTACCAGCTTCATCTTTGATTGCATGGACTTGATCGTAAACCCAACGATAATTACCATCTTTGTGTAAAAAACGGTACTCATAGGTAGAATATCCTTGAGAAAAAATCTGAGATATTTTGGCAAAAACATCTGATACATCTTCTGGGTGGATACGACTAGCCCAAAAGCTAGAATCTTCGAGGAATTCTCTGGGTTCATAGCCCATCATAGCCTTGACATTTTCGCTGATAAAAGTTGCCCCAAAATCTCCGGAAACTTTGCAGCTATAAATTACAGCTGGGGTTGAAGCCAGTAAGTATTGCAGTCGTTGTTGGCTAAGAAGTAGTGCTGTTTCTGCTTGTTTGCGTTCAGTGATATCTGTTTGAATGCCAATGTAGTGAGTGAGCGTCCCTGCAGTATCATAAACAGGAGAAATGTTGAGCTTAGTCCACAAAAGTTCGCCATCTTGACGATAATTACGCAGAATCACAGTGCAGTCTTCACCCGCTTGCATTGCAGCATTTAGTTGTTTTAATTGTGCTTGATTATCATTGTTGTGGAATAAATTAAAGTTTTGCCCAATGACTTCTGTGGCAATATATCCAGTCATCCGCTCAAAGGCAGAATTCACATAGATAATGGGCCCATTGGGTATACTGGCATCAGCAATAATAATCCCATTGCTACTGGCCGCGATCGCGCGATCGCGGAGTCGTAAACCTGCCTCTACTAGCTGGCGTTGGGTAATATCAGTATGGTTGCATACTATTCCCAGTACTTTGCCAGTCGCGTCTTTAATAGCATCAGCGCGCAGATATACTTGTAAGGTGCGACCACTGCGCGATCGCATGGTCACTTCTTTATGCCAGGAATTGCCTTGCACAAGAGTCTGATATAATTCCTCACGGTCTTGCGGCTGTTGGTAAATTGCTACTAACCCGCCTGGTGCTTGTAATTCTGCTTGGGTATATTCATATAAATTGAGAAATGCTGGATTAAAGTAAATACCTTTACCTGTGAGATCAACAATAGCAACGCCATCACTGGTGCTTTCTATGGCTTGGCGTAGGCTGAGTAGTGATTCCTCAACTAATTTGCGTTCGGTAATATCTGTAGCTATGCCACAAACAGCATAGATATTACCATTGTTATCTTTTAAGGGAAAAATGCTCGACAGGTAAGTATGTAATCCATCGGCTTGGGGAACAACTTCCTCTACTTCAATGGAGCTACCATTAGTAATGACTGGGTGATTGTTGACTACAAACTGATCGGCAATCTCAGCATCCCAAATGTCATAAACACTTTTACCTACTATCTCTGCTTGTTTGATATTAAATAGTTTTTCATACTGGCTGTTGATCAGTAAGTATCTATTGTGAATATCTAATACAAAAATAGCTGCTGAAGAATTATCTAATATCGCTTGTAGCTGCTTTTGAGTCTCCCTTAATGATGCTGCTGCTTGGTGGCGTTGGGTAACATCACGACTCATCCCACGGTAACCAATGAATTTACCTTGAGTATCAAATACAGGAACAGCACTAGTTTCCAGCACAACTAAATGGCCCTGTTGATGTATCTTGATGTTTTCCAGACATTGAAATGCTTGTGGTGTCAGGAAAAATGCTGCAAAACTCTCTGCCAACCTTTGTCTTTGGGGTAATGGCATAAAGTCAAGGGGGCTTTTACCCAGTACTTGCTCTGGTTCATATCCCAAAATTTCGCGGAATTGCGGGCTAACGTAGGTATAACGTGCGTTTTCATCCACTTCCCAGACTAAATCGCTGCTGGTTTCTACTAAGTTGCGGAAGCGTTCTTCGCTTTCTCTGAGTGCTTGGATTGCAAGTTGGCGATCGCGCAGTGCTATTTGCTGTTCGCTGATGTCGGTGACTGTCCCTACATAAGCAATGATTTCTCCCATGTCGTTACACTCGGTAACGGCTTGCTCAAAAACCCAAATTTCGCTGCCATCTGGACGCTGATAGCGATATTCTGCACGAAAAGGCTGGTGTTGGGCTACGGATTGCAACCATTCTGCTTGCACCCGTTCTCTGTCTGCGGGGTGAAGAGCTGCTATCCAGCCATTTTCTAAGGCTTGGTTTTGGGTCATTCCCGTCATTTTGCACCAGTATTCGTTGACGTAGAGAACTTTTCCCGATGCATCTGTGCGATAAATACCTACAGGTGAGAGCGTGGCAATAGTTTGATAACGCTGTTCGCTCTCGCGTAATTGCTCTTCGATGGTTTGGCGCTCTAAAATTTCCGAGATTAGCTGTTGGTTGATTTCTTCTAAGGCAATAGTGCGCTTTAATACTCGCCGTTCTAGCTCTGCGTTGGCTTGACTTAAATCTGCTTGTGTCTGTTTGAGTATGGTAATATCTTCGGCAATACCAACAATGCGATAAATTTCTCCGAATTCATTTTTAATGGGAAAAGTTTTGCTAGCAATCCAGCGCCATTCACCATCAGGGCGAATAATGCGATATTCTCCGTTGAAAGACTCACCTAATAACAGATTTTCTCTGGCTGCAATGATGCGATCGCGGTCTTGGGGATGGATAGAATCAAGATATTCTTGAGGATTTTCATTCAGGCGATCGCTGTTTCTGCCCCAAATTTGCGCGTAAGCGGGACTGACATAATAAATTTTTTCTGCTTTTGCATCCCGCACAAATAATACTTGCGGAATATTTTCTGCCAGTTGTTGAAATAATTCTGCTGTCTTTTTTATCGATGCTTCATCACTTTTGCGTTTGGTAATGTCTCGCTGGATGGCAGCAAAATAAATGATTGTCCCAGCTTCGTCTCTAATGGGATAGATGTTCATCTCTACCCAGTAGGGAGTACCATCTTTTTTATAGTTGAGTAATTCTGTCTTAATTGTCGCTCCAGTTTGCAGTGCTGTGCGGATTTTTGCCAATTCCGCGCGAGAAGTTTGCTCACCCTGTAACATCCGGGGTGTTTTGCCTACAATTTCACCCAAGTTGTAGCCGCACATCCGGGTAAAGGCTGTGTTCGCATAAACTATTCTTGGGTCTAGTTCATCTAGTGAGCCTACTTCTGTAATCACAATGGCATCGTTAGCACTAGCTATTACCGACTCTAGCAACCATAACTGTTTCTCAATCGTATTGCATTGATCTATAGATGGCTGGGGCTGTTGTTCAAGCACTTGACAAACGTTATCTAATGTGATTGCACCGAACAGACAATCATTTTCATCTACGATTGGTAGCAAATCCAATTGAGATTGGCGTAACTGAGAAAGCAGCGTGGCTAAATCGTTAACCTCAGATAGCTTGAGCTTGACGATTGGAGTCTGCATTACCTCAGAGATTTTAGTGGTTTTCAAGTCAATCCCAGCAGCTACTAGCTTGACCAAATTTTTCTGAGTAAACCCGCCAAGAATCTCTGTAGATGAACCTACTAAAGCACTTTTGCCTTGACTAGCCATGAGAGCGATCGCATCCGCCACTAATGTTTGTGGCCCAACAATCAACGGCTGAAAGTCAATCATTGACTTTAAGTCTTTTTGCCACAGCAGTTGAGGTATGGTTGGCATAGATGTTGGCGATTACTCCGAGTAGAAAATAGTTATTGCCGGGTTGAGTATTGAGATTCAGAGTTTAGCACTTAAATAAAGTAGTAAGCTGATACGCGCCTAGCTCGAATATTCTGGCGTTCTCAAGTCCAAGCTAGCCTTTAACTCTTGACCCTTGATTGCCTAAGTGCGAAACATAAAATTCAAATGCATAACAGCTTAATCTTGATTGAGCTTTGAAAGTAATAGTTCAAATTGAGATAACTTCAGTTGTGGCCTCCTTAAGATTATTTCCAGCTATTGTAATATTTTCTTTCTAATAGTTAATTACCACTCGCGTATTAACACGGGAAAATTTCTGTTATATAGATACAACATTCTTAAGAATTATTAGGCATTGGGGGTTAGGTAATGGGTAATGGGTAATTGGTAATTGGTAAGGGGGTTTTTACCAAAAAATTAGGTTGTAAGTTTAAAAAATACTAAAATATCAATTTTCCAACTTTCTCTCTCAATCCTGCGTTTTTTTTCTCTGCAGTGTTAACGATTAGCCTTTTTCGCAACACAAAACCAAGGGGATAGGCTGATACATAACATCACCTTCACCCCCGCATCCACAGCATGAGGAGATTTAGGCGTTGCTGATTGATGGGATGATTTTTGTCTCACGCAGAGGCGCAAAGACGCAAAGAATCGACTTTCAGCTTTTTCCATAAGTCTGAATTCATCCCGCAAATATGCAATGCTGATATTTATTTAGAGACTTCCAAAAAGTCAACAATTCCAATCTTTAGATTTCACAAAAATTTTACTCCCCTCTGCCCCCTGCTCCCTGCCCCTCTGCCTTTAAGGACGAGACTGCAACCGTCGTTCGCCGTAACGCAATAAACGTTCAATTGCTGCCAAACGATTCTCCCAGACTTTGACTTGATAAGGATTTTCTATTGCTTCTTGGCGCATCCAGGTTCGATATTGAGATTGGAATTGGCTGAGTGCAGCTTTAGCAGTGATGAACTTACTAGCAGAAGGTGAGGCTGCTAGTTGAGATAAAGCTGTTTGTAGAACTTGTGCTTGATTATTAAACTCAGCAATTGTAGTTGTAGGCATCCGCATTTGAGCGTTTTGCAAAATAAATTTCCATTCTCGTTGTAAGGCGCTATAACGCACAGCAGCTGCTTGAAAAGGTTGACGATGGGGAATCGGTTCGGCGCTAGTGGGTTGGGCTTTCCCTTGAGTATTACTAAAGATTTTGTGGAACTCGTTGTTCAAATTATCAACAGCAAAAAGTGCATAACCGCTAACAGGTAAATCTCTTACCAATTGCAGTTGATCGAATGCGCCTACAGTGGGCAAAGAAAGCAGCCGAATTCCCGGTACTAATAAAGTTGCACCTAATTGTGTAGAAGCAATCCAAGGTTGTGCTAGCCGTTGAAAGCGAGGAGTATCCAAAGCATAAGTCATGGGCACAATTAAATCGATATCTCCGCGCCTAGCCCAAACTTCCCAGTGCTGTTGCAGTTTGTGAATGCGTTCTATTTCTGGTAGGGGAAATACAGCCACGGAGACAATTAAATTAGAGCGTTTTTGTCGCAGTTGTTGGGAAACTTGGGCAACAAAACTATCAACTTGCTCGGTACGGAATGCTGTCCACTTTTGCCACAAATCGCGATCGCTAGGAGAAATTTTCGTGGGATCTACACCTGTAAGTTGCTGAAATTGTTCTCTGGCGGCTTTCCCATAGCCGTAAGTTCTCCCGGCGGCGGGGTCTTGGAAGGGATAGCGGATGTAATCTAATTGAATCCCATCTACTTGATAGCGAGTGACAATTTCTTCATACAGCCTGAGTAAATATTGCCGCAATTGGGGATTGGCTGGGTCAAAAAAGGGCTTGGTTTGACCGATAGGAATCATGTTGCCACGATTATCGTAGTTTGCCCAATCGGGGTTAGCCGCCAACACTGGCCCCGGATAATCTGGCTTGGCGTTAATAATTTCATTGTGACGCTGATTACCCGCCGCAAAAGCCCAAACCCAAGCGTGTAGTTCCATATTTCTCGCATGGGCTAATTTGACGGCTGAGGCTAATGGATCCCAACCGCGAACTAAGGGATTTTGTTGGGGTGCAACTTGGCTAGGATAAATTGTGTAACTAGCGTTGACGGTTTCAAAAAATACCGTGTTAATTCCAGATTGTGCCAAGCGATCAAATATTTGCGCTAGTCCTTGCTCACTACCAGCACGGACAATTGTGCCTCTATCTAACCAAACTGAGCGAATTTCTGGTTGAGCCAATCTGCGATTTAAGGGAAACTGTTTCCACAAACTCGCCTTGGCTGTGAGCCACTGCTGACGTGCTAAAGCATAATTTTTTTGTGCTACCAACACAGGTATATTTTTGGCTATTTCTCTGGCTTGAGTAATTGCTACGGCTGTTTCTGGTATTTGCACGCCAGACCGACTAGCAATTAAGTTGGGGCGATCTACCTTCAGCCCTTCGGTATTGCTGGCAATATCTTCATTAGTACCATTAGTAGCAGCCGCTAAATTAGAGCTTTCCACACGCCCAATCAGATTTTCTAGCTCCTGTTGCAGCGCGATCGCATCGCCGCTACTAATTGGTACATTCGAGTTGGGTACTACATCCAACCGCACTGTGTCTTCTAGTGCGTCAATCGGCTCCCGCGAATTCTGACGTGTGACATTCACTAATGGTCTAAGTTGGGGAGCAGTGGCGATCGCTTTTGGTGGCGTTTTAGTTTGTGGTTTTGGTGTATTGGTAATTGGCGGTTGCACAACTGGTTGAATCGCAGTTGTAATCACTGGTGGTAGTGACGCTGGCGTTGGAGATTTAGCAATTGTGGAAGTAGAACAAGTAGGTGAACCACCTTCGACCTTTCTACTAGCACTGGGTGGTAGCTTCATATAACGCGCGATCGCAGCTTTTAACCAAGCGTTATCTAACTCTGCACCTGCAACTGCATCTACACCCCAGCGCCAGCCTAACAAAGTAGAACGGTCAGTAGTGACTACCGCAGGCTGATTATCTGTACTCTTCCACACCGCCGCAGGTGTACTGACGCTATCAGGTAAGATTACGCCACCATGTACTTTGCCAAACATCCCTTCTTGGTTGACCCAGTCTTCTGGTAGCTTGGTTTTTGCTGGTTGTAGCTCTTGCTTTTCGCTCAAACTAAATCCCCAAAAACCGCCTACAATACTCCGCAATAATTGGCGAACTCCTGGCGCTGATAAACTTCCTACAGGGCCGCTAGCTATTAAACGCCCGCCTTTACTCATCCATTCTTCTAAAGCGATAGTTTGTGCTGGTGTTAATGTCTCAACGTTAGGCAAAAATAATACCTTGCGATCGCCCAAATCTGTCGCACTTCGCACATCAGCTAAGGGAATCACACAATATTTCACCCCAGCCGCTTGCAAGCGATTAGTAATTGTTGACCATTGATTACTATTATCTTGACTATAAACTATGCTCAATACAGGTTCTTCATCTGCCGCAATTGCTGGTATAATTCCCAAACTATTTAATAGTAAAAATTGCAGATTAAAAATGAAGAATCCGGCTTTTTTTAGTTGTAATTGTAATTTGGTAACACGCTTTTCCTGATTCTTCACTCCTCACTCCTTACTTAGATTAATTGTTTGTTTAATAATTAACTGAAGTAGGAAGTATAAAGTATAAAAATATCCTATCCTTAAAGGAATTTGTATAAATTCTCAGCATCTCAATATTTGCTTGCCCAAAATCAGCAAGACATCTACTTCTGACTTCATCTTTTACACTTTACACTTCATCCTTCCTATTTCAGCCAATGCAGGTATTGATTAATTGTTCAATTCCTGATATGGGAAAGATTTTAGTTCCCAATTTGCTAGCAACTTCTTCAATACTCATATCATCTAAAAATATCAATTCACCATGTTTAAGCATGACATTTGGCAGCAAAATGCCATCACCTAAATCTTGCCCTTTTAAGTTTAGAACTAAATCATGCCCAGTTAATAAACCGGTAACACTAATATTTTGCCCCCAATAATCGCTAGCTAAGGCACGCATATTTACCTGCAAACCCGTCACAGCATTTAATTGTGTGAGTATGGGTTGAAATGCTTGCTCAACTGCATTACCAACTACCCAAGTTAATTTCTTCTCAGGAGAAATTTTAGCTGGGAGTGATTCGGCCGCAGCTGCAAATTGCTTGAGAAATAACCGAATCGAACCAACACCATTATCAATTTGGGGATACTCTTCATATTCAGCTTCACTGGGTAACTCTTCACCTGCAATTAAAAACCACTCATCAGCCAACCAAACCACGCTAGAACCGAACTTTTGGCGAAACTCTAAAGCCAGCGATCGCACTTGGGAAATCACTTCTTGCGCTTTTTCTGGTGTTACAGGGGTAAGTTCGTCTTGTTCGGGGCGAAATCTTGTTAAACCCACAGGGACTACTGCCACTGATGCCACTGTCGGCACTTCGCCAGTATAAAATGACGCTAAGTCCTCTAATGTTTGTTCCAAGTGTAAGCCATCATTTATACCAGGGCAAACTACGACTTGGGCATGAATTTGCAGCCGTCTTTCTTGGAACCACTTGAGTTGTTGTAAAATTTGCCCAGCACGGGGATTTTTCAGGAGTTTAATTCTCACGTCTGGTTCTGTAGCATGAACAGAAACATATAAAGGAGACAGACGCATCTGTTCAATCCGCCGCCATTCCCGCTCTGGTAAATTGGTAAGAGTTAAATAGGAACCATATAAAAAGCTCAGACGATAATCGTCATCCTTAAAATACAAGCTAGAACGCTTTCCTGGTGGCTGTTGGTCAATAAAGCAAAAGGGACAGCGATTATTGCACTGAATTAAAGCATCAAACAGCGCCGTTTCAAATTCCAGCCCTAAGTCTTCGTCATAGTCTTTTTCAATTTCCACATGATGAGTTTTACCAGATGCGTCCAAAACCTCTAGTTCTAGAACCTCATCAGCACATAAAAATTGATAATCAATCAAATCGCGGGGATTTGTACCGTTAATTGCAACGATCGCATCCCCCACCTCAAAGCCGATTTCAGCCGCGATGGAATCTGGTAAAACTTTACTAATTTTGGCGGGGTGAATTGTAGTCATTTGTTATTTGTCATTTGTTATTGGTCATTTGTCACTAAAAACTAATGACTAGTAGCCTCCCAAAGTTTTTTGACAGGTGGGGGAAAGGGTAAGGGGAAAAGGGTAAAGGTTTTAAACCCTTCCTTTTTGCCCTTTTCCCTTTCCCCAATCTACACCTGTCAATATTTGTGTGTTGAACTACTACGGACAAATGACCAAGGACTATTAACTATTCTTCAATAAACCAGCACTAATTGCCCCTAAAATAGCTACACCAAATGCCAATCGATACCAAATAAATACCCAGGTGCTTTGGGTTTTGAGGAAGCGCAACAAACCTGCGATCGCAATATAAGAGAAGATAGCGGCAGAAATCACGCCTACAACTAGGGGAATCATCGCATCGCTACTTAAACCTGCGCCGACAACATCTTTTAATTCCACTAACCCCGCTAGGGTAATGGCGGGAATCCCTAGCAAAAATGAAAACCTCGCTGCGGTTTCCCGTTCTAACCCCATAAATAACCCCCCTGTGAGGGTAGAACCAGAACGAGATACCCCTGGGATTAATGCTAAACATTGCGCCAAACCCATTAATAAGCCATCTTTCATGGTCAGCTTTTCAAAGTTACGTTGACGCTTACCCAGTTGTTCTGCTAATCCTAGTAGTAGAGACATAAAGATAGAAGCAATGGCGATCGCACTTAAGCTTCTGATAGGAGAATTATCAAAGTCGGGGATAAACTTTTTAATTAAAAGCCCAAAGAAGATAATTGGCAAAGTTCCCAAAATTATCCCCAAGGCTAACCGCAAGTCATAGTCATTGTAATCTTTGAGAGCGATCGCTCTGGCTGAACCCTTAATAATTCGCGCCAAGTCCGGCCAGAAGTACCACAGCACCGCCGCAATGCTACCCAATTGAATAATTGCTGTAAACGCTACCCCCGGATCGCCCCAACCCAAAACCACAGGTACAACTTTTAAGTGGGCTGTACTACTAATGGGTAAGAATTCTGTCAGTCCTTGTACGAAACCTAAAATAATTGCTTGCAAAATATTCATTTGTTGCACCCCCTCACCCCCTGGCTGAGGCTGGGCGCTGAGAACTTGCAGCGGAAATGCAGCTACTGAACAAGCAGCAGATACAGCACTCAACATTAAAAATTGTTGTCGTTTTAATAGAGCCATTAGTTTACCTGCGATCGCTAATCATACAACCTATTACAGAAACAACTACCTGGGGAACTTGCCAGGATAATCACAAAACAAAGCTGTGGATTACCATTAATTGCCACAAAGACGCGACATTAATTTAGCACTCTCCCACTCAGAAGGTAGCGGTTAATAGCTAGAGTTTCGCAAAAATAGATGAAGCCTTAACGACAATTTTTTAAAGTTCATGTGAATAGGGGTGGGATTGGGGATTGGGGACTGGGGATTGGGGATTGGGGATTGGGGATTGGGGATTGGGGATTGGGGATTGGGGATTGGGTATGGGCAGGGTGGTTTCATACAAGCAGAGAAAAAACTAAAACTGGGTTTTAAAGCCTCTCTCCCACAGGGAGAGAGGTTTGGAGAGAGGGAAAAAGCCATGCTAAAAAACGAGAAATCAAGACTTATGTATTTTTCTTTTTTTGTATGAAAGCACCCTGGACTGGGGACTGGGGATTGGGGAACTCCCCCTTCAACAAAACAGGCTTTTGCTTTAACTATTTGCCTAGTCCCTAACTGATTCGCTAGGCTATTGATAATTCTAGTTACTCAGAAACTTGCTGTGTATGGATTTTGAAGGCGAAGCTACTACTACATCTGCTACAGAAAACAAAGAATTGCCACAGCCAGAGACTACTCCTAAGCCTTTGGAATTGCTGCGAGACACTGAGGCTTTGCTACGTCGCCCAGCTGTAGAATCTCTCACGCCGATTTTACCTCCCAAGTTGAGTAGCAAATTACAAACAGCCTCATCCGTAGCAGATAAATCTTTAAAACAACTAGCAGAAATTGATTTAGACGAAATTGGTGACTTTGATTTACGACCTGCAAGGATTCGTGTTGGTTTAAGCTTCGTTGGTTTTGCAGCGTTAATGACGGTTATACTATTGCTTCATTTCAGCACTCTACACTTAGAATTACGCACAGTAGAGCAGATGCGACAATATTGGTATCAATATGTTTGGTTTGTTTGCTTAGGTGTTGCGGGATTGTTTGTCTTGGGTCGAGAAGCAATGCGTCCTATCCGCAAGCCGAGACGGTTGAGGGGAAAACCGCAAAGCGGAATTCAAAATTCGTCTTGAAAAGTTTGCTCAACGGGGGGAACCCCCGCACGCAACTTTTGTCTTTGACACGCTACGCGAACGCAAAATTAAAAATTAAAAATGAATAGAGTCTCAGCATTTCCTTCGTTGAGAATGGGTAGTTTATTTACGCCATACTGCGATCGCAATTTGCCACCATATATTAACTTGATCAAAACTGTTCTCTGGAGAGATTGACTGTTGTCAATAAATTTGCTATTATAAAATCGATAAGGAAGAAATATAATTAACATGATTATACCGAAACAATAAACCGCTTGCTGTCAGCAAGCGGTTTTATCGTATTTTAGTAATTTGATGGAATTAAACAAGTGTCAAATCGGGATACTCAGCTAACAAATCATCAGAAGTCAGAGTATCACCTGCAGCTTGAGGAGTCCAAAGCACCTCAATAGCTAGAAGTTGCTCGCTAGGAATACCACCAATTTGGCGCAATGCTTGACGCAAATCATCAGCACTGTTAATTGAGGGAATTGCAGACTTGCCCAGAGTTGCCACTAGTAAGGTGACGATAATATATTCTCCAGGGCCAGAGGTAATTAAATCAGTGGGATTTTCAGGAGTTTCAGCACCAGGTAAAGCTTCTTTAGCTAGTGCTGCTCTGAGTTGGTTGTTAACGTTAGAGAGGGTTTCTTCGCTAAATTTGCTGCGTTCTGCTAGTGAGAGACGGTTGAATTGAGCTTCAGCTGAATTCAATTTAGCTTGTTGTGTACCACCACCAACATATACCCAATATTCTGGATGGCGGAGTAAAGCTAGGCTAGTTTCTTGCAGAACTTCTGCTCTACCTTGTGGGGAGTTAGTATCAGCGGTTTCAGCAATGCGGTCAAGTTCACCTTGTAAACCACGTGCTTGAGCTAATAATCCAACTTGTAAGCGAGTTACAGATACAGCGGGATTGCTGCTATAGCCTACATCGTCGGTGCTAGTATCTCCACTGCTAGCCCGGCGGAAGGCTTGCAGTATGAAATTAGCGATCGCAATAAAGATTAAGATGCTAAATAATCCGCCGAATCCGCCGCCAATACCCCAGAAAGGTAACAGGAAAGGAAATCCAAAACCACCACCAGGGTAAGGGGCGTAATATCCACCTCCACCTGGAGGCGCATAGGTGCGAGGTGTGTAAGTGCGGCTAGAAGGTACTCTAAAGGAACCACCACCGATTCGTCCACCACTACGGGCGGCTAACGCTCCATCAGCGTGACCAAGTGCTAGAGTTAACACCAGGCTGAGGACAAAAACAGTTTTTAACAGCGGTTTGATGGCTAGTTGTAGTTTTTTACGCATAATACAGTTGCTTGAAAAACGGTATTGGTGATGATTTCTCCCAACGCTGCTAGGAGAGATTTGCTTGGTCAGTAACGCCAGCCCGTAGCAAGCAAGCGAGTGTTTGATTGGCAGTAGCTCTCTGTAATATTCATTTTTCTTGGCTACATATTCAATGTACCGCGTCATATCTTGCCTAGACAGCAAGCTTAGGGGGGATTTCTTGAGTAGATTACCGTACCTCAGATTCTTGTGCGATCGCGGGAATTTTGTGATCAATTAATCATTTGGGGACTGGGGACTGGGAACGGGGATGAGGGGGAAAAGGCGAAAGGGGAAAAGGAAAAAAGGGAAATTATTATTACCCATTACCCATTACCCATTACCCATTACCCATTCCCCATTCCCCATTCCCTTGCAAATTCGTTATCTGAATTACAGTAATTTGACTTGATAATTATCAAAATAGATTTAGCTGGCAAGTAATTGTGGTATTTACTTTTGAGATTTCCTTAATTACCATAATTACTGAGGAATTATTTTGCCGACTGCATCTAGCCTTTGGGGTATTGCTGAACCTAGAGGTGCATGATTGTTGATACCAATCAGCAACTTAATTTTTACTAAAAACGACTGCAATTTTTTGGCATTTTGGCAGAATCTCAATTAGTTCCAAGATATTCTATTGATATAAACTCGATTTAGTCATTACCACAAACAAAAGTCTATGAGCAATTGATTTCGCTGGTAGTCCCAAATTTCAATGCTTGTTAATTAGGTAGACAGATTTTAAGTGGTGAACAATTGAAAAGAAAATTAACAAATCAAATAATTGAATATCTCAAAATACTCTTTCAAAAAAATGCTGGCATTAGTATACTGCAAGCACTCAAAAAAGGATGAAAAAATATGCTTTTTTAAATCAACGTATTAAAAGTTCATCAGCCTTAGTTTAAATACTCTTGCCATGCCGAAATCAGTTACTGATGCTCAAAACTAATGTTAAAAAAAATATAGAGATTAGAGGTTGTTACGGAATAGCTGTTGGCGAGAATGAGAAAAGAGTGGAAAATTAGATACAGAGGAGGAAAATTTCCTATTGGTATTACCCAAAGGAATTTTTGCTCGATAGCTAGTGGAGGCTGCACATTAGGCAAGTCTCCTACACTACTTGTTACTACGGAGGAGGGTAACCGTACAAGTGATGCACCCAAATGTAAAAGTCACTGCTTTGTACTTGCAGAATTGAGGCGAGTTAAGATGTGAATAGCGTCAAATAATTATGCTTTCTGCTTTATCCTTGAGTTCATACCTCAATGAGAATTTTTTTCAATTCAGACAATCTATGCTCAAGGATAGCGGTTAATTATCACTCATTTCTGCGCTTTGTTGATAGTATGAAAAATTAATTTTTTTTAACTATACTTATCACATTTATTATGGAACATATTTCACAACTGGCGGGAAATGTTAGAGAACAAACTGCATTACCAGACATTCTCGTAATATCCCGTAGTTTCTTGCCAAAAGAAGCAATTATTGGTGAATATATTTATAATCGCTGTCTGCAAGATCCAGAGCGGATAATTGTTTTAGCAGCTAGTTGTGCAGGCGATCAAGCATTTGATCGAGTGCAAAAGTTTCCTGTCTATCGCTGGCCTATTTTGAGAGATTGGAGTTTTTTCAATCCTTTAATCAACCTCATTTATTCATTTGTATTAGCAATCAAACTTTATTTTCGCTATCGTTATCGCTATATTGAATGGGGTCATGGCTACGAATTCCCTTCACTATTACTACTAAGTTATTTTTTACCAATTCGCTTTTTCATCTACCTCCACGGGAATGATATTGTTTGTGGCTTACGTAATCCCTTATGGCGATCGCTATTTAAATTGACACTCAAGCGAGCTGAGGGAATTGTCTGCAACAGTTCCTTTACCCAGGATTATCTCAGAACAAGGTTAAGATTAGAGACTCCTACCCACGTTATCAACCCAATGGTGAGGGCGGATAAATTTAGCCATGTAATCAATCCTGGTAATTTGGGCGAATTACGTGCAAATGTCCGCCAAATGTACAATATTCCCGAAACAGCAGTAGTTATTCTCTCTGTAGGAAAGCTTGTCAAGCATAAAAGCTTTAACCGCATCATTGACAACCTACCGCTACTGCTGACTGTTGGCGTGGATGTTCACTATATAATTTGTGGGCAAGGCCCTTGTGAAGCGGAACTGAAATCCCTGGCTAATCGCTTACGAGTTGACCAAAGGGTACACTTTGCCGGAGAAATAAGCGATCGCGAATTAGCTGGGTATTATGCAGCCTGCGATATCTTTGCCATGCTGAATTTAGTCGAGAACCAAGCTAGCAGTATGGAAGGTTTTGGTATCGTTTACTTAGAAGCGAGTTACTTTGGTAAACCAGTAATTGCTTCTCGTTTAGGCGGAGTTATTGATGCCATTCATCATGAAGAAAACGGCATCTTAGTTAATCCTTATTCTGGCTATGAAGTGTTTCAAGCTTTCAATCGCTTGTGTAAAGACCAACAGCTACGGGAACAACTTGGTCGCAAAGGCAAAGAGTTAGCCAAGCGCAAAACCCTTCACCGTTCGCTGTATAAGTTGGAGTAGGGACTGGGGACTGGGGACTGGGGACTGGGGATTGGGAAAAAGCAGGGGAGCAGGGAGCAGGGAGCAGGGGGAAAAATAACAAACACCGATTACCGATTACCGATTACCGATTACCGATTACCAATTACCGATTACCAATTACCCTTTACCCTTTACCAAATGACAAACCTTATCCACCTCCAACAATAGTGACAACTTCTAGGCGATCGCCTGGTTGCACTTTTGTTTGCTCCCAAAATTGGCGATGTAAAATTTCGCCGTTGTACTCTACTGCGACTAAGCGGGGGTTGAAACCTAGTTTTTGAAGTAATTCGGGTAAAGGTGTTTGGGATGAACAGTTATGGTTCTCCCCATTAACCTGAAGCGTGATTTCGTCAGACATAAAATGTCACAAATTTTTGAAAATTTTTTTTGATTTTGGAATTATTTAAGATTCTGGTTTAATGCGATTGAGTTGGGAGAGCAGATATTGAGTCACAAGGGTGGGTTGTTCTGCTTGCATGAGCGATCGCACTACCGCTACACGTTGCGCGCCAGCATCAATCACGTCATTGATATTATTGGCATCTATGCCGCCAATAGCAAACCAGGGAATAGAGCAATTTTTGGCAGCATAGCTGACATATTGTAAACCTGCTGCTGGCTTACCTTCTTTGGTGGGTGTTTCATATACTGGCCCTACACCAACATAATCAGCGCCTTCCGCCAGTGCTGCTTGCATTTCTTCAGCATTTGTAGTGGAACGACCAACTATCCGATGAGAACCGAGTAATTGTCTGGCAATCTCAATCGGCATATCTTGCTGTCCCAGATGTACGCCGTCAGCATCTACTGCTAAAGCCAAATCTATCCGGTCATTAATAATGAACAGTGCGCCGTAGAGGTGGCATAGTTGTCGCAGCTTTCTGGCTTGTTCGAGGCGAACACCATCATCAGCAGTTTTGTCACGGTACTGTACCAAAGTCAATCCGCCTTTGAGAGCAGCTTCTACCGTTGATAGCAAATTTTCGGCTGGCGAGGTTACCAAATATAAACGCGATCGCCATAATAGTTGATGGCGTTGATAACCCAATAAATTGCTTTCTAAGGTATAAACTTGATACCGCATCTGCTTAAAAGCTTTACCCATGTTAGGGTCATGCAGCTTGCCATATTCTTCTAGCACCCGCATTGCTTCTTGGACACGGCAAAAGTTAGCTTGCAACACAGATTTGATGCTAGTGCGTTTTTCCTCATGAGGATGTGTTAAGTCTGTACCAGCATCACCCGGTGTATCTCGCGCTGCTCGCAATTCAGCTGTATGCCAATGAGCTATGTCTTGCCGCAAGCGTTTACACTCTCCAGTGAACTGAGCATTATTCAGTCCAAAGCGACACCACTCCTCAACAATTCGCAAGCCTTCACGAGCGCGATCTAAATTGGCATCTAAAATGCGGTAAACAACTTGCTGCATTTGCTCTGATTGGCTGTGTGGCTCGACCATTACAACAACCCCATTCCTGCTTTCATCAAAAGACGGAAAATCAACTATTCTAGTAATTGTCATTGATAAAATTGCTATTTTTACTAGAAATTTACTATGTACTCAAATCGTAAGAGTAGCAAGGATTCTATCAAATTAGCAGATATACGTGTCGGTTCTGATAAAGGTAATTTAAGGCTACAATTCAGCACTCGTATTAGCCAGCAGTTTTATCACAAGCGACAAGCTTATAAAGGACTGGGGAGAACTGACACGCCAGAAAATCTAAAATGGGCTAATCAACTAGCAGCCAGAATACAAGCTGACATCGATCATCCCGATGGCAGTTGTTTTGACCCAACACTTGCTAAATATTTAACGATTAAGCAATTAACCACAATTAGTCAGTTACAAAATCTGATACAGCCACCTCTGCTGGGTGAATTATGGCATGAATTTGTGAATTGGAAATTGCAAACCAAGCAGATTCAAAAAACTACCTATAAAAAAAATTTCGTTGTTTACACTAACCTAATTAAGGACTTTTTAGCTGCAGAGCTAAATCTGGATACAGCTAATAATTTAATTGAGCAGCTTGCTCGCAAACAGAGCAACAAACAACAGATTAAAAAGCTATTTAGTTTGTTGAGCAATATGTGTCAACGAGCAATCAGCAATCAGCAATTGACACAGGATTATTTTTTAGAAATCAAAAAAACTTACAATATATCGAAAAAGCCTCAAAAAATTTTAAATGTTGAAGATTATAGGGCATACAGTCTCCAAGAGAGAGATTTAATTATTCAAGCATTCAGAACTTCTGAACAACCATCTATCAAGCATGGTGCTGATTTAATCGAATTTTTGTTTCTCACTGGTTGTAGGCATAGTGAAGTATTCGCTTTGAAGTGGAGAAATATTAAACTCAATGAAGGTTGGATATTTTTTAAAGAGGCTTTTGACAGCAGCACTGGCATGACTAAAAGCAATAAAAATAGGCTTTTCAAAATGCAAGGAATGAGCAGATTAATTAATTTATTAATTAAATTATATAGTAATGGTAAAAGAGATAATGAATTAGTGTTTAAAACTATTTCCGGAAAACAATATTCAAGTAATACCCTAACAGATATCTGGGCGGGTAATACCGTTGAGGTTAACGGTAAAGTTTACCGCTATCCTGGGGTAGTAAAAAAGTTAGCAGAAGACAAGCAAATTGAATATTTAAAACCATATTCTACTCGTCATACTTTTATTAGCATTCAAGCTAATAATGGTGCTGACCTTAAGTTGCTAGCTAATAGCTGTGGTAATAGTGTCGAGCAGATTATCAAACATTACTTACAGTTCGATAATCATGCCACATTGAAGGATATTTAAGAATATTATTTGTGTGTGGTTAACAAATCAGGATAGTTATTTGACATCCTGACATAACTCAGATAGGAGAAAAGAAAATGGTAATTCAAACCTTTACCATTTTTCCTCTCTCTGTTAACAAAATATCGAATTAGCGCCCACTCTGGATTTTATCAAAGATTGCACCATCGTCGAAAAACTTCTTCTGAGCAGTATTCCAACCACCCAAATCTCCAACTGTATAGAGCCGGGAAATCTTGGGGAATCTACTCTGTACTTCTTTAGCCACAGTAGAGTTCACTGGACGAAACCCTACTTTCGCAAATTCGCGTTGAGCTTCTGCTGTGAACAAAAACTTAGTGAAAGCTTCCGCAACTGCTCTAGTACCATGTTTATCGACATTTTTATCTACAACTGCGACTGGAGCATCTATAGAAATGTTGGTTGCGGGAACTTCGTAAGAAGTGTCTGTCTTACCTTGTTGGGCTGCTAAAATGACTTCGTTTTCGTAGTTGAGTAAAACGTCTCCTTGTCCTTTCTTATAAAAAGCATCGCTGGATTCACGGGCATCTTTTGGTAACACAACGACATTTTTAAAGACCTGGGTGACAAAATTCCGAGCTTGAGTTTCATTACCACCATTTTTAGCGATCGCTCCCCACAATGCTAGGAAATTCCACCTAGCACCACCTGATGTTTTGGGGTTCGCTGTCACAATTTTCACCCCTGGTTTGGCTAAATCAGACCAAGTCTTAATCTTTTTGGGATTACCAGCACGGGTTTCTAGCGCTACAACGGAGCGAGTCACAATTGAATTATTGGGGTTTTCTTTTTCCCAACCAGCTTGAATTAAGCCAGCTTGCTCAATTTTTTTGGTATCCAGAGCCAATGCTAAAGCCACAACATCTGCTTCTAAGCCATCAATCACCGCACGAGTTTGTGAACCCGAACCACCATAACTTTGACGAACAATCACATCCTGGCCTTTCTCCCGTTTCCATTTAGCTACAAACTGGGGAATGATTTTTTCATAAGCAGCCTTAGTAACGGCGTAGGAAACTAGGGTGATTTCAACTTTCTTGTTTTGGCTAATTAATTGAGTTTTCTGGTTCACAGATGCAGTCTGAGAAACTTTACTTGCTGCATAAACAGGAAGCAAAGCACTAATACCCAAGCCTGCTGCTAGCAATAAAGCAGATGTTTGCAGTGAGGGTAGTGTGAAAGACTTCTGAGATTCCTTGTGCGTCATGGTAACTTTAATGCCTGGTATATCTTAAAACACCTAAAATACTATCGAAATACAGTATTTAATTGGTAAAAATTAGATTATCAGAATGGTGCAAAGCGAATCAAGGGTTTTACACAAAAAATACTATTTATCTATCGATTAATGCATGTATTGTTAGTGCATCTAACAGTTAGCAATCTTATGAATGAGTAGTGATCGCCCAATCAAATCATCTGAATTTATTTTGGTGTGAAAAATCTGCAATTTTTCAGTAAAAACAGGTTGAATTTTCTACATAAAATATTAAAACACCATATTCTCGATAGAGAATTCGCCGTTTACCTATTGCCTTTTGCTATCAATACCTGCGATTATCTTATATACCATGTGTATATACGGTATTTGCATAGAATCACCGTAGATATTTTAGAGGAGGATCTGGAATGAGTCTGTGGCCGCACCCCCGCAAGCGATCGCAACTGAGTATTGAGCGAATCATCACTCGGTTCAAACTAAATTCGCTCAAAGGCTTTGTATCGATGTTTTTGGTAGGGACAATGTTGAGTGTGGCCCTCGCCGCCTGCTCTGGTGGTAGTAATAATAATTCTGCCACAGAAACCCCTGCAGCTAGTAACGTTGCTGCTAACAAACAAAATGTTGAATTAACTCTTGTTTCTTTCGCAGTTACCAAAGCAGCACACGAAGCTATTATTCCTAAGTTTGTAGAAAAATGGAAGCAAGAACATAACCAAACCGTTACCTTTAAACAAAGTTATGGTGGCTCCGGTTCTCAAACTCGTGCTGTAATTGATGGCTTGGAAGCAGATGTTGTTCACTTAGCACTAGCTGGAGATACCCAAAAGATTGAAAAGGCGGGATTAATTCAACCAGGATGGGAAAAAGAAGTTCCTAATAATGGTATTGTTTCCAAATCTGTAGCTGCTCTTGTGACTCGTCCAGGTAACCCTAAAGGTATCAAAACTTGGGCAGATTTAGCCAAAGACGGAGTCAAGCTGATTACAGCTGATCCTAAAACCTCAGGGGTTGCTAAGTGGAATTTCCTAGCACTTTGGAATTCTGTAGTTAAAACCGGTGGTGATGAAGCTAAAGCTACAGACTTTGTAGCTAAGGTTTACAATAATGTGCCAGTTCTTACTAAAGACGCACGCGAAGCTACTGATACCTTTGCCAAGCAAGGTCAGGGTGATGCCTTAATCAACTACGAAAACGAAATTGTTTTGGCACAACAAAAAGGTGAGAAGGTTGAGTATATTGTGCCTGATGTCAACATCTCCATCGATAATCCCATCGCTGTAGTAGATAAGAATGTTGACAAGCATGGTAATCGTGAAGTCGCTGAAGGTTTTGTGAAATATCTTTACACTCCCGAAGCCCAACAAGAATTTGTCAAATTAGGATTCCGTCCTGTAGATGAGACTTTAGCCCAAAGTAAAGAAGTGACAGACAAATATCCCAAAATTAAAACCTTGGGTACAGTTGAAGATTTCGGTGGTTGGAATGCAATTGATAAAAAGTTCTTCGCTGAGGGGGGTATCTTTGATAAGATTCAAGCCCAAAAGAAACGTTAAGGCATAAGAGAATAGAGAATCAGGAACTTCCAACTAAAAAATATACAATCGCTGTTGTAAGTAGGGGAGGCTAGGGGAGCAGGAGAGAAAGAATTTCATGATCAGATTTGCTCTCACTCATTGCATAATTTATTTTCTGGAAGAGCGTTAAAGAAATAACTCTTGACCCTAAACCCTGAACCTTTAACCCTCACCCCTTGGGTTTTGTCCTTTAAGTACAGACGCGATTAATCGCGTCTCTCCCACTCTTGACTCTTGTCCCTTGACGCTTTTCACTATGGCTATATCTCCTTCTTTTGAAGCTGACCGCGAAACTCCGGGCTGGAAAAAATTTCTCAATAAGTTGCGTCAGATTCCCTGGACTTGGCGAATCACTTTCGGCTACCTCACAGTAATGTTATTTCTCCCGATCGCGGCGATGTTTCTGAAAGCGAGTACGGAGCCGCCAGCTAGATTTTGGGAAATAGCTACTAGTCCTCTAGCACTAGCTACTTATAATGTCACCTTTGTTACTTCATTGTTTGCGGCTCTGCTCAATGGGGTTTTTGGGACTTTGATAGCATGGATTTTGGTGCGCTACGACTTCCCCTTAAAACGGATCATTGATGCTACCGTAGATTTACCGTTTGCCCTGCCGACATCGGTAGCAGGTTTAACATTAGCGACAGTATATAGTGATAATGGCTGGATTGGTTCACTGTTAGCACCATTGGGGTTGAAGGTCTCATTCACCCGTACAGGGGTAGCAGTAGCAATGATTTTTATCTCGTTACCATTTGTCGTTCGCACAGTGCAGCCTGTACTTCAGGAAATGGAACATGAAATTGAAGAAGCCGCTTGGTCATTAGGTGCTTCTCAATGGCAGACTTTTTGGAAAGTAATTTTACCGCCTTTATTTCCCACAATTCTCACTGGTATTGCTTTGGGTTTCTCCCGTGCAGTTGGGGAATATGGTTCTACTGTAATTATTTCTTCTAATACACCGTACCAAGATTTAATTGCACCAGTGTTAATTTTTCAACGCTTAGAGCAGTATGACTATTCTGGTGCAACTGTCATCGGCATGGTTTTGCTGACAATTTCCTTGGTGCTGCTTTTAGCAATTAATCTCTTACAAGCCTGGTCAAGAAGATATGACGGTAAATGAGCCAAGTTTTCACTCCACGCCATCAGATCAAGCTACAGTCAAGCCCAAACAAACGAAGAGTTGGGTACCAGCGCTTTTGATTGGGATTGCGATCGCCTATTTAGCGCTGGTGCAATATATCCCAGCACTCAATGTTTTTATTCAAGCCTTTAGCAAAGGTATAGGCCCGTTCTTTGCCAACTTATCTAAACCCGCCTTTCTCCATGCAGCTTGGCTAACCCTGTTATTAGCGCTCATATCTGTACCGCTAAACACAGTCTTTGGGCTTTGTGCAGCTTGGGCGATCGCGCGTCATAAGTTCCCTGGTAAAGCGATAGTTTTGAGTATTATCGACCTGCCCTTTTCTATCTCGCCAGTAGTGGCAGGATTAATGATTGTGCTGCTTTATGGGCGCAATGGCTGGTTTGGCCCTTGGCTACAAGCACATGATATCCAAATTATCTTTGCTTTTCCAGGGATGGTACTAGCTACATCATTTGTAAGTATGCCCTTTGTCGCCAGGGAGGTAATTCCCGTTTTAGAAGAATTTGGCAGCGATCAAGAAGAAGCAGCCAGAACATTAGGTGCAAATGATTGGCAGACATTTTGGCGTGTTACCTTACCTAGTATTCGTTGGGGTTTACTTTACGGCTTAATCCTTACCAATGCCAGAGCAATGGGCGAATTTGGCGCAGTTTCGGTTGTATCTGGCAATATTGCTGATAAAACTCAGAGCTTACCGCTCTTTGTAGAAGATGCTTACAAACAGTATGAAACTGAAGCCGCCTTCTCTGCTGCTGTACTTTTGGCGCTGTTAGCAGTTGTCACCCTGGTATTGAAAGAAATTCTAGAACGCAAGACCCGCATTAAGGATGTGGAATGAGTTGGGACGGGATTAGGGGTAATGGAGACTGGGGAGGCAGGGAGCAGGGGAGAAATTATTAATTCCAATTACCCATTACCTATTACCAAATGACAAATGACAAATAACAATTCACTTACCAAACGTATTAGAGTGAGAATTCCTAAGGATTATCACCAAGAACCTGTGATTTCTCGTCTTGTCTCTGACTATGGTGTAACTGTGAATATTACTGCGGCAATTTTGGGAGCCAATGCTGTTGGAGATGGTTGGTTTGACTTGGAACTACAGGGAACAGATGCACAAATTCAAAGTGCCCTTACCCATCTCAATGAATTGTCTTTACAAGTATGGGATGATACAAACTCAGGTAATTGGTAATTTGTTGTATAATTAGCGCGCTTTGATCATGCTCATAAGAATGATCAAAGCGCGCTAAAGTTTTAGCAGTTAAGTATTATGGCAGTTCAGGCAAGCAAGAAATCTGGATCTTGACTTTTGACCTTTGACTCAATTGCTACCAGAACCCCTAAGATTTAAATTAGCTTCCGTGTATTACTAAGATTTAGAAAGCAGGACTAAGGTGTTATGCAACAGAACAAATGGATGTGCAACGGCATTGTAGAAAATGGTCAGCAGCATCCTAACCAAGAGCTTCAAGGTATATACAAGCCATACAATAACTATGGTAATGATTGTGTCATATCTCATTTGACACAGGAACAAGTGGTAGGTGACGCTTCTAAGTCTCCTTTTAAAGCGAGCGCGATTTCACTACTTGCAGGTATCCTTGCAGCTTCAGGGGTTGGGTGTCGGGCGGTTGTTAGTTCGTCGTCTCCGAATCCGTCAGCGTCAGCTTCAGCTTCGCCATCAAAAGAGACCGGAAATCAATGCAGTACAGATAAACTTGTCAAGAAATCGGGTAATTTGTTTGGTGCTATTGAGGTAGGTGGTAAGGGTGTAAAAGGAAAAGTGATTCAAGAACTGGCAACTCTTAATGAGGATGGGGCAAAACTTGTAGTTTTTAGAAAAGAAAAAATTGAAGATCGAAACGTGAATGCTCCTAACCCCGATTCAAAATTGGCAGCTGTGAAAGCTGTAAAGTCTACGTTTCAGGATATCCAAAAGCGATTTAATATCTCCTGTGAGCAAATAGTGATATATGGAAGTAGTGGGTTTGTACAGGACGCTCCTGCTCCTCATAGGGAAGTTATTGCCCAAGAAGTCCGACAAGCAACTGGAAGGACGATGAAATTTATCACCTCAGAGGAAGAAGCTAGTTTTGGTTTTGATGGGGTTGTTCCAGCGTGGCGACTTAACGAGACTATTGTAGTTGATATCGGATCGAGTAATACGAAAGGAGCTTATCTTGACTCTAATAATAAACACATTACATTTTCTTTCCCTTTTGGTACAGGGCGTTTTACTAGGGAAGTAAAAAAGAGCCAGGGAAATATTGATTTTACGAAAGCGGCAGAGAATCTAAAGCAGAAAAAGTTAATACCACAAATAGCCAGTGAAGTTCAGCTTAAACCAGGTATGCAAACTTTACCAAGAGTCTATCTAGCAGGTGGTATCTCATGGGCACTATCTACACTTACACGACCTTGCTCAAAAAAAGTATACACTGTAGCAGGAAAAAACCAAGAACGGCTTGATTCATTTGTTCCGATTTCTTCAGAAGACATTAAGACTTTTTATTATAATGCTACACAAGATAAAAAGGCTCTGTTTAACCCAGATCTAAGTAATTGCAGTACTGAACGTCGAGAAGAAGTGCAAAAAGATATAGCAAAGATTCAAACAGGTACTTTTTCAGAAGATGAGCTAATTGCAGGATCTGAGATTCTTCGCGCTTTTAATCAAGAGTTGAATTGGTCTGGAAAACAAGTTTTCTTTGTACCTTCTGCAAAAGATGCTCTTCCGATAGGTTATCTTCAGCAGCAGCTAAAGAAGGTTGAGGAAGATGCTGATCAGTAAGCATAGATAAGGTTACAAATGTTTTACTACATACAGAACGTGTAACTAGAAAACTGGTTAGAAAATTCCGAAAAACAATACATAAATCAAACAAAATCAGTCGTAATTTTACTGAAAAATCTTAGTGAATGACTGATAATACTTGTATGTGCCAGTATATATACAGTCATGCTCTGTTGCCTCAACCCAGCTTGTCAGAATCCTTCCGTACATGACAGTACCAAATATTGCCCTGATTGTGGTGCTCCTTTGTTGATACTGAGAAATCGGTATTGTCCGGCTAAATCTTTAGGTGGTGGTGGCTTTGCCAAAACCTATTTGGCAGAAGACGTTGATAAATTAAGGGAAAAATGCGTTATCAAGCAATTTGCACCACAAGTACAGGGAACCGCAGGACTGCAAAAGGCGACGGAATTATTTGAGCAGGAGGCGAGGAGACTACAACAGTTAGGAGAACATCCACAAATTCCCACTTTGCTGGCTTATTTTCAAGAAGATAGTCGTTTGTATTTGGTGCAGCAATTTATCGATGGGCAGAATTTACTCGATGAGCTACAACAGCAAGGAACTTTTAGCGAGGGAAAGATACGGGATTTATTGCAGGACTTGTTAAATATTCTCCAGGTTGTACATCAACAAAAGGTTATTCATCGCGATATTAAGCCAGAGAATATAATTCAGCGTGGGGATGGCAAAATTGTTTTAATTGATTTTGGCGCATCAAAGCAACTGACACAAACGATAGTGGCTACACAAGGAACGATGATTGGTTCTTTCGGTTATGCACCTTTGGAACAAATGCAGGGAGGAGAAGCTTACCCTGCTGGTGATTTATATGGTTTGGGTGCAACTTGCTTTCATTTATTGAGCGGGATTCATCCCTGGGAATTGTGGAAGCGACAAGGTTATGGTTGGGTTGCAAATTGGCGAGAAAATTTACAGCAACCAGTCAGTCAAGAATTGGGGCAAATTCTGGATAAGTTGCTGCACGAAGACTATCAGCAGCGTTATGGCTCGGCACAAGAAGTATTACAAGCTTTAAACCCTCCACCTAAACCAGTACCGCCAACCCAGCCAGTAATTATAACACCACCATCATCACCATCTGTTGTACCGCCAACCCAGCTTGCAATTTCTACACCTGCTCCATCGCCAGTACCTCCGACAGTACCCATTCAAGCACAAGCAATACCAGCAGCATCCATAAAGCCATCTGCAAAGACAAAAATAGCAACAAAAAACCTATTAACACAAAATCCTAAGCTGACAAAAAGGTTATTGGTGGGTGCTGCTATTACCTTATTGGGGTTAGTTGGAAGTCAAATCTATGGCTATGTTCGCTATCAAGGTGTTCTCAGTAATTCTTTCTCAGAAAGAACCCTCCCTGTGCATTCTAGTTTAGTTCGTTCCGTTGCCATTAGTCCAGATGGTAAAACCCTTGTCAGTGGCGGGTACAAAACTATCAAACTGTGGAACCTGGAAACCGGAAAAGAAATCCGTACTCTCACAGGACATTCTGGTAACGTTAGTTCCGTCGCCATTAGCCCAGATGGTAAAACCCTCGTCAGTGGTAGTGAGGATAAAACTATCAAACTGTGGAACCTGGAAACCGGAAAAGAAATCCGTACTCTCACAAGAGATTCTGATTTGGTTAGTTCCGTCACCATTAGCCCAGATGGTAAAACCCTCGTCAGTGGTAGTGCGGATAATAACATCAAACTGTGGAACCTGGAAACCGGAGAAGAAATCTCTACTCTCACAGGACATTCTGATAAGGTTAGTTCCGTTGCCATTAGCCCAGATGGTAAAACCCTCGTCAGTGGCAGTTATGATAAAACCATAAAACTGTGGAACCTGGAAACCAAAAAAGAAATCCCTACTCTCACAAAAAAACATTCTGATAGCGTTAGTTCCGTCGCCATTAGCCCAGATGGCAAAACCCTCGCCAGTAGTGCGGATAATACCATCAAACTATGGAACCTGCTAACTGGAGAAAAAATTCACACCTTTACAGGACATTCTGATTTGGTTAGTTCCGTTGCCATTAGTCCAGATGGTAAAACCCTCATCAGTGGCAGTTGGGACAAAACTATCAAGCTGTGGAACCTGGAAACTGGAAAAGAAATCCGTACTCTCGCAGGACATTCTGATAAGGTTAGTTCGGTCACCATTAGCCCAGATGGCAAAACCCTTGTCAGTGGCAGTTGGGACGAAACTGTCAAACTTTGGCAGCTAGAATAAGAACGGCAATTTTAAATACCCAATGGGGGAATGTCGCTAACTAAGTTCTCCCCCACACCTTTTTTCGTTCACCCATTGACTCAACCAAATTTTCTCTTGCTAAATCAATTTAATATTGCCAGCAGTAACTTCATTAACAGGTATTAAATTAAATATGCATAATTAGTAAAAGGTAGCAACCTCCAGCGATGGTAAAGCGTCTCATCTTTAGTTGTGGATGCGATAACTCCAAAGCGTCAAAAGATACTAATGTGAATAAACATAGGCATGAAATTTAAAGTTTTACTTGGCTCTTTACTTTCCCCGATTAAAGGACAACATTGGTGGGTAACTTTGCTGTTGTGGATAGCTTTGGTTGCACCAGCACAAGCATCTGTAATTCTACGCGTCGCCATTGAAAGAGATGTTAATCAGGTAAAAGTTGGTAGTTCGACAACAGCAACCGTCAAAGATAGTACTGGTAGGACTTTGGGTGAATTACCAGCGAATAATGCATTTTATGCCCAAGCTGTTCCTGGGGGAGTAGCTTTGGATAAATGGCAATCTGGTTTATTTTGGATTGAGCCAACAGGTAAAGGATTCGTTTACATTGGCGATCGCTGGTATCGTGGTAGAACTTTAGTTGTTGCTACAGAAAAAGGCTTAAGTGCTGTCAACTGGGTAGATATGGAAGAATATCTCTACAGTGTGATTGGTGGTGAAATGGATGCTCAATGGCCCCAAGAAGCACTCAAAGCACAGGCGATCGCAGCCCGTACCTATGCCCTTTACGAACGTGAAAAGCAACGTAATCGTAATCCCATTTACGATTTAGGTGATACTCCCGATCGCTGGCAAATTTACAAAGGTGTTAGTAGCGAAACTCCTACTACCTACGCCGCAGTAGATGGTACAGCTGGACAGGTACTAACCTACCAAAACCAAATTATTCTCTCTGTCTTCCATGCTTGTTCTGGTGGACATACTGAGAATGTCGAAGATGTTTGGCAAAGTAAGGAACCTTACCTGCGTGCAGTTCAAGACTACGATCAAAATATTAGTGAGTGTAGTTGGGTAAAAACCTTCTCGCCTAGTGAAATTAGTTCTCGTATTTCTGGTGTAGGCAATGTTAAGGATGTAGTTCCCGAAGCCTTCTCACCCTTCCAAAGTGTGAAAGTCCTAAAAATTGTTGGCGATAAAGGTACGAAAGTTTTACAGGGAGAAGAAGTCCGTACTGCACTTAGGCTGAAAAGTACCCGTTTTCGTGTAACACGAGGCGCAGATGGCAGTTTTATTCTCCAAGGTTTAGGCTATGGCCATGCTTTAGGAATGAGCCAGTGGGGAGCTTATAATTTAGCTCGACGCGGAGCAAACCACCTCCAAATTTTAGGACATTATTACCAAGGTGTAGCCCTTACGCCTATTCAAGCAAAGTAGTTTACTTATTAGCTTATGATTCCATTAGTAGGGGCACAAAGCTTTACGCCCCTATGTGTATTTACAACTACTTTTTTACAACGTCAAAAAATAATCTAATACCATTTTGAAAAAAGAATGCGACAGATGGGTAGGGGCACGGCACCAATAAGATATTTGATATGCCAAAAGATGGCGGATGCCGTGCCCTTACAAAGAATTTAGCTGTCTCATAAATCCTTGTTATTTCTGACTTTCTTAAGTCTTAATTTAGTTAAGAATGACGAATTTTTTATATCTTTTGATAGATGTTTCAATCAGATTAATAGATAATAAGGAAAAGCTTCTAGTAGGTCTGGTACTAGAAGCCCGTCAAACTATTGCTTGGTAATTGCAGTATATGCATTTATGATTAACTGTCTCTTCTACTAGAAGCATTAGGCTGAGGCTTTAAAGACTGTTTCTAAAGAGATGGAATTCCCAGATGCAGTTTGACTTCTGCTTTGAGGTACTAATTTAGTTGGAACTTATGGTAGAAGCACAATATTTTATTCCTACCTACTATTAAGACCGTAGCCACAAATTGCAGTTTATCTGGCTTGGAACTTATGGACTTTAAATACAGGTGGAAAAATGGCAGCAAGCCCAACCGAGATCAAGCAGCTACGAGCGAGCATTTGTTAGATGAAAGTCAGTTTGAAAACGAACAAGACCGCTCAATCGCTGAACAGATGGCAAGAAAACATTTAAACGTGCCTCTAAACACTAACGATCAAGACCAATCTGTATTACCACAAGCTGCTCCACCTGAACAAAAGCAGAAGTAATACTCAGGGGTAAGAAAAATTAAAAGCAGAAGTAGCAGAGATAGGATAGGCGTTAAGTGTAGGTGCCGCCTCTCGTAGAGAAGCTAGCTTCTGCGACTGGAGAAGGTTTTACAGGAACGCTTCCGGTGTACAAGCAGGGGAACCCCTAAGGGCGCAGTGGCTCACCAATGGCAAAGGACAAAGTGCAAAATCTGAGCGCCGGAAGCTGGCGCTCAGAACTTTGTAAGAATGACAGCCTTTGCTACTTCTCTTTAAATACACTGCCCTACTAAGTTTAATTCAGTGCTTCTTGATAAATGATTTCTTGGAAATGAATCATATCTTTTTGTGGGTCGGCAAGGCTAACTTTTACTAATAACTGTTCGCCTAAATTTACCGAACGACGGAAAGACATTGGTAATTGTAAACCCAAATCTTCTAAGAGAATTAGGGCTAAATTGCTATCTTCTCGTAGCCACATCAAGACTGTTACCTGCCAAACTTGATCTGGATAACGACGTAAATATTCTAAAGCGTAATATCTATTAGTTTGCCGTTCTACCATTGTCACTTCTTGGGTGATACTGGTGACGGTCATCATCACTTCTTTAAGCTGTTCGGCAGAGAAGGGTAGAACTTCACCGCGCAAATGGGCTTTGAGTTGAAAGTGAGTCAGCAAATCGCTGTAGCGTCGAATTGGAGAAGTCGCTTGAGTATAGGTATCCAAACCCAAACCAGCATGACGCACTGGGGTAATGCTCATTTCGCTTTTGGGCATACAGCGACGCATGGCACAGGCGCGAACAAATCCAGCTGGTAACTGGAGTAATTCCTGTTCTGGGGGCAATTCTGGCTGTGGCTGACCGCGAAAAGGTAAGGGTATCTGGTGAACTTTACCGTAGCGTGCTGCGACTTCACCAGCTAAAATCATCATTTCCGCTACGAGTTGCCGTGATGAGGAATCATCTAAAATATCAATGCTGATCTCGTCGCCTTTGACTTTGATCATCGCCTCTGGCATATTGATGCTAATGGCACCTTGAGCGTAACGCCAATTTTTGCGTCGTTGTGCCCACATGGCGATCGCAGCAATTTCTGGTTCTGCTTGTACGCCTAATTCCAGCATCTCATCTACATCTTCGTAGGTGAGGCGGTATGTCGGCTTAATTAAGCTGGGATGAATACTAAAATCTTCTACTTGTCCAGTCTCATCTAAAATAATGCCAAAACTCAGGGCACAACACACCCTTCCCTGTACCAGACTCATGGGGCCAGTGGCTAACACTTCAGGGAACATGGGAATCATCCCTGTAGGCAAATAAACTGTACTGCCCCGTTTCCTCGCTTCTAGGTCTAATTCATCTTCTGGCATTAATAAACGGGTGGGATCGGCAATATGTACCCACAGACGTTCTCGCCCATCAGCTAGCGATTCCCAACTTAGGCCATCGTCAATTTCTGTAGTACTTTCATCATCAATTGTGTACACCTTCAGGTGAGTCAAATCTAGGCGATTTGTATCTAGATCGGACGGTGGAGAATCCATACGCTGCTGCGCCACTTCTAATACCTTGCTAGGAAACTGAACGGGAATGGACGAACGACGCAAGAATAAGTTTTCATTGGGACTCCACCAACCCAAATCTACCAAAAGTTGTAATGCGCCCTGGGGAGTTGCGGCACGTCCCAGCATAGTCATGGTTTCTAATACTGGTGCTGGTGGCGGATAAGCCCGAGACAGAGAATCATAATTTACTCCCATCCGCACCACATCAGCTAGTAAAGCTGCGTATTTTTCGATCGCTTCTAAACGCTGGCGATCGTGACGTTGCCATTCCACAGTTTCGCCTGTCAAGGCTTGTTCTACACGCGCTAAAAATTCCTGCTGTCCCCTAGCTTTCAGGGCTTCTACTTCTAGCTGATGTTTGCGTTCTGCTACTTGAGTAGTTGTCCGTGGTTCATAAGCTTCGCCTTTTTGCTTGAAATAAAGTTTATCGTCTGATAACAAGCAATGGGCGGCGTAACACAGAGGTGGATCTGTTTGAGAAAACAGCAAATTCGCCATTTCCACTGGAGTAACTGTTTCCCCATCCTCAACCAATAATTCCCAGGCGACTTCCAAGCTTGATGGGTCGAGATATGGCTTTACCTGCTCTAAAAAGCTGTTAATCTCAGACGGCTTGAAGGTTTGTCCGGTAACAATATAAGTAATTTGTCTAGGCGCGAGGCTGTGGGATTGACTGCGTTCATCTACCACAAACCAGCGGGTCTTTCCATCTGGGCGATCTACGACTCCCAGACGGCGATCGCCTTGAACCCTAAATTCAACTAGCGTCCCCTTCTCCACAACTCTCGCAATTAATTTGGTGTACGAATAAATTTTAGATTTTGGATTAAATAATAACTACTAAATCCAAAATCTGCTGATTTTTTAGATTGTAGAACACGATTCTACACTGAACTTTCTGCAATTTTAGATTTTGGAATATAAAAATTTGCAGCTACATATATTATCAACGCAGCTGCTTGAGATCATCCAGAACCTAAAATTCTCGTTTCCAACCGGAATTAGCCTTCCGCATTGATAAACGGCAACAATGCCACAATCCGGGCACGTTTAATTGCCAATGTTAAGTCCCGCTGTTGCTGAGATGTCAGCCCAGTAATCCGCCGTGGCAGGATTTTACCGCGCTCTGTGACAAACTTCCGCAACAAATCAACATCTTTATAATCTATTGGTTCTCCCGGCTTGATCGGAGACAGACGACGACGGTAGTAACTCATTTTTACTTAATTTCCTTGTGGACTGTGTGTGTGTTGCAATGAGAACAGAACTTTTTCAGTTCTAATCGGTTGGTGGTGTTACGCCGATTTTTCGTGGTGGTATACCGGGAAACACCAGGGGTGCGCTTGTTAGCGTTAGTGCGACATTCGGTACATTCTAGTGTCACGATGATGCGGACACCTTTGCTCTTAGCCATAATCTTTCAAACCGTAAAGCCTGGAGAGAATTAACACAAATGACTATCTTCTCACATTCCGCCGTAAATTTTCAACTAATCGCTTGACTTTTATATCTAGCGAATAGCCACGACGCGACGAAACTATGATAGTTCCTGAATAGCGGTCATGCAAAGCTTGACGCAACTGGGTATCATTAAAGGCTATACCACAGTCAATCGCCAGAGGAATTACTAGCAGTATAGCAGTGGGGTTGGCGCGAATATTGCCTAAGGCAATTGACACACAAATAGCACCCAAACCAGCGATCGCTTCCCGCTTTAGCAATGCTAGCAGAGTCGGAATTCTGCCTACAACCTGTCCCTCTTCGACTTCCAAAATTTTGAGGTCAAAAGCCCAACGCCCTAAACTTTGTCCCTGGTTGTTATATACAACTAGTACCCGCAAAATTAGCCAAGCGATCGCAAACACAAAAATTTGCATCACCTGAATTCCTAAATTGTTGTTTCCCAAAAAGGAACTGATTAACCAAATCACAAAGAAATCTAATCCCAACGCCATACCGCGCCGCCCAAGTTCAGCCTTGGGATAATGTTTTTGGGGTACTCGTTCGATAGTCATAAATGGTTAGGGGAATGGGGAATGGGGAAGGGGGAATGGCTGTTTATACGGGCAGGATTTTTATTTAGGGGTTAAGGAATTAATTATTGCCACTATGTTTAATAGTAGATTGAAGGATTAAGAAAAATGTTGGACAAAAGTCACACCCTTGACCTTTGACCTTTGACCTTTGACCCTTGACCTTTAACAATTTCTCACACCAGGCGATCGCTTATGCTATCAGTCAGCGATACAGAAGCAGTTATTTTAAATTTAGTCCAACCTTTGGATGCTCAGGGTAATACAGAAAATCTAGATTTATTAGCAGCCACAGGACGCATTCTCGCTACACCTGTCACTAGTCAGCTGGATTTTCCCCATTGGGATAACTCGGCGATGGATGGCTATGCTGTGCGTTATGAAGATGTACAGCACTCAAGCGCCGAACAACCAGCCGTTTTGGATATTGTTGAGGAAATCCCCGCAGGTTATCAGCCCCAATCTACAATTTTACAGGGTCAGGCAGCCAGGATTTTTACAGGTGCAATTATGCCCCAAGGTGCGGATACTGTAGTGATTCAAGAAGTAACAAACCGCCAAGACAAGCAAGTTGAGATTCTCGCTGCGCCAAAACCCCAAGAATTTGTTAGACACAAAGGTGAGTTTTACCAAGCTGGAACTCAGTTACTACCACCCGGAATTCTCATAAACCCAGCAGAAATTGCTGTGTTAGCAGCAGCCCAATGCGCTCAAGTCAGTGTTTACCGTCGTCCGCGTGTGGCAATTTTTTCCACAGGAGATGAACTGGTTACCGTCAATCAATCCCTAGAAGCCGGACAAATTGTCGATTCTAATGGCTATGCACTCGCAGCTTTAGTTAAGCAAGCGGGAGCAGAAGCGTTAATGTTAGGTATTGTTAAGGACGATCCTGTAGCACTTGAGAAAACCATAGCTTACGCGATCGCTAATGCTGATATAGTCATCTCTTCCGGTGGGGTTTCGGTAGGAGATTATGACTATGTTGACAAAATTTTGGAGTCTCTAGAAGCAGAAATTCACATTCGTGCTGTAGCCATGAGGCCGGGTAAACCTCTGACTGTAGCTAGCTTCTCCACGCAAAATTCAGCGCTGTACTTTGGGTTACCAGGAAACCCGGCGGCGGTGTTGGTAACCTTTTTGCGTTTTGTTCAGCCAGCAATTAAGAAACTTTCAGGGCTAAGTGTAGGTTGGCAAGTAAAATTTGTGAAAGTGCGATCGCAGTTCTTGATGCGATCGGATGGTAAGCGCGAAACTTATGTTTGGGGTCAATTACACTTAATTGATGGAATTTACCAGTTTCGCAAAGCCGGTGGTAGCCATAGTTCTGGCAATTTAATTAATTTAGCTCAAACCAATGCCCTAGCGGTCATCCCAGTAGGCACAAACTTAATTTCTCCAGGTGACGAGGTCTTAGTTTTGCCTACTTGATAGAGACTGGGGATTGGGGACTGGGGATTAGGGATTAGGGACTGGGGATTAGGGATTGGGGATTGGGGACTGGGGACTGGGGACTGAGGACTGGGGACTGAGGACTGGGAAAAAGCAGGGGAGCAGGGGGGAAAAATAACAACCACCAATTACCAATTACCAATTACCAATTACCAAATGACAAATGACAAATCACCTTTGACTAATAGGTATTTCAATTTGAAACTCAGTTCCTTCTCCCAGTTCTGATATGCATCTCAGATATCCCTTATGTTTTTCCACGATAATTTGATAGCTAACTGCTAACCCTAAACCTGTACCTTCTCCTACTGGTTTTGTCGTAAAAAACGGGTCAAATATTTTAGATTTCACTTGCTCACGAATTCCAATACCATTATCTTGAATACTAATTCTCACCCAATCTTTTTCGGTAATTTGAGTGCGTATATTAATAATATTTGTAGCAATTTTATTTCGATTAATTGAACATTTCTGACCTTGGCTTTCAAACGCTTCGATAGAATTCATTAAAATATTCATAAATACTTGGTTCAGTTGCCCAACATAGCATTCGATGGCTGGCAAGTTACCATATTCTTTGATGATTTCAATTTCTGGATAACCAGGCTTGCTTTTCAGGCGATGTTGCAAAATCAGCAATGTACTTTCAATACCTTCATGAATATTGACTGATTTCATTTCAGCTTCATCCAGCCTTGAGAAGTTCCTTAAACTTAGTACAATCTCACGAATACGCTGGGCACCTACTTCCATAGAATTTGTAATTTTTGGTAAATCCTCACAAATATAATTTAAGTCAATATCTTCGGTAAATTTAAGGATTGCTGGTTCTGTTTGAGGGTAGCGTTTCTGGTAAAGTTCAATTAATGCAATTAAATCATTTGTATAGTTAGTAATATAAGATAAATTGGCATAAATAAAGTTTACTGGATTATTAATTTCATGAGCAACACCAGCTACCATTTGACCAAGAGCAGACATTTTTTCTGTTTGAATGAGGTGAGTTTGTGTCTGCTTTAATGAATTTAAAGCTTGCGTTAGTTCATGAGTTCGTTCATCTACCCTAGTTTCTAAAGTCTCACGTGCTAATTCTAGTTCATCAGTGTATTGCGCTAGACGTTGAATTAAACTATTGAGCGAGCTAGCTAAGACTCCTATTTCATCTTTTGTAGTTACAGGCGCTAATATATTAAAGTTCAATTCTTCAGTTGTACGCTTTGCAACTTTAGTCACAGCTAAAATAGGAGCCGTTAATAGGTAGCTTGTGTAGTGAGCAACAATACCCGCTAGTATTATTGATAGTAAAACGCTGGTGGCAACAATTTTAAAGCGGATTGTTTCTGCATCACTTAATGCTACTTCCGCTTGTTTCTCATCCTGATAAGAGGCATTAATTACGTGATTTAAGTCATCATCAATTAAATCATATTCTAGGGCTATAGAGCTGCTAGAGAATTTAACTAACAATTCTTGTAATGGTTCAATATCTTCTAGTTTAAAATTATAGTTAGCAGGAATCTCTGCCATCAGCTTTTCTACTTGGCTGATATATTCTTCTTTTATTCTTGAATGAGCTTTGAGAAAATCTGGTATCCCTTCACTGTTGTTCTCATGTTGATATTTTTCGCTATTCACATGAGTTTCTACTTCAGACCACAGATTTTTCAGTTCAAGTGCATACTTAGCAAAATCAGCGTATTGATGATGCAATAATTTTGGTTTATGGGTAATTACAGCAATAACTTGTTGTTGACTATTCCTTGTTTGTAAAATAGCAGTCTGCAAGCGATGGAGTAGCTGTAGTTCGTACTGGGCAGAATCTTTCTGCTGTCTAGCTGGTCTTTGGTAAAAATCTCCAACTATCAACCCGCCAACTGTACCTAAAACGGCAATACTAAGACTCAGGATATAACCATAACGAATTTTTTGTCCAATAGTAAAATTATGAATTATTTTTAATATCCAACTGTTATCTATTTGAAGAAAAACATCAAATATTTTTTTATAAATATGATTTTGTTGCATATTAAAAAAAAGGAGCAGATTACTAACAAATTATTAAAATACAACAAAATTATTACTTGCAATAATCTATTAATTTATGAAAATCACTTAACTTGCTATAGATTAAATTTATTATCTAATACATTGATTACGTTTAGCAATATTAGAAAATAGGGCAAGATTTGTTGAATATTAATATTTATCTAAATATTAGCAATAAAATTAATATGGGCAAGTATTTTCTAAAAAACTTCAATCTACTGATATCAAAGCCTCATTTGAATATATAAAATTAGCAGATTAAAATTTAATATTTGCAGTAATTACTATAATTTACTTCCGAATAATTACTGATTTTTTGGGATTTTTGCCATTGGACTAGAGGCAGAAAAATTCAATATTAGTAATTTTTACTTAATAATTGATAATTTCGTATGCAAATTAATAGATATAAACCAGGAACATAGCAAAAAATAATTATAATGTTTGAAATTGGTAAATTTAGTTTAGCTATGAAAATTTTTCGGCAGAATTCCCAATTTAAGATTTTAGGAACATATAGTATTTTAGGCGCGATCGCACTCTTAACTCTGTTTCCTTTGCTGTGGCTAATTAGTACAGCCTTAAAATCACCCACAGAAAACATTTTGCAGTCGCCACTGCAGCTGTTACCCAGCCAACCTACATTAGATAATTTTGCTAATGTCTGGAATTCTCTACCTTTTTCCCAGTATCTCTACAACAGCACGCTGGTGGCATTGTTGACTGTGGGTTTAAATCTGCTGTTTTGCTCCTTAGCAGCCTATCCCTTAGCCAGGTTGTCATTCCCCGGACGAGATTGGATTTTTATCGCCATTGTTTCCACGATTATGATTCCCTTTCAAATCGTGATGATTCCCTTATATATTTTGACTGTTCAAATAGGTTTGAGAAATAGTTATTTAGGAATGATTTTTCCGAGTTTAGCTTCGGCTTTTGGGATTTTTCTATTGCGCCAAGCTTTTATGAGCGTTCCTAAAGAAATAGAAGAAGCTGCCCGTATGGATGGCAGCTCCGAGTTAGGTTTATGGTGGTATGTAATGTTGCCGGCAGTTCGCCCAGCCCTTGCAACCCTGGCTATTTTCGTCTTTATCGGTTCTTGGAGTGATTTTTTGTGGCCGTTAATTGTCATCCAAGACGAAAACTTATACACTCTTCCCCTGGGCGTTGCAAAGCTTGCAGGTACGTTTTCTCTTGATTGGCGGTTGGTAGCTGCTGGTTCAGTAATTTCTATTGCCCCTGTATTGGTACTATTTCTCTTCTTGCAACGCTATATCGTACCTACAGAAACTGGTAGTGGCGTAAAAGGCTAAACAATTCAAAATTCAATATTATAAATTACCAAAAATTTTGGAGTATACACTCATAATGTTGAATTCTGTCTCATGGTGAGATAGGCACACCCTGACTAGCAAGAGTGGCAGTAAATTAATAAGCACCTGTCTTTAAAAAGACAACCCTGATAGTTTTCAAAATAAGGCTGAGGTCGTAAACAACCGACCACTTACGCTGATAGTCGATATCCATACTGACTACTTTTTCAAAGTCGGTAATACTAGAACGACCATTAGCTTGCCATTCTCCAGTAATACCTGGCTTAACTTGCAATCTTTCCCAATGATGAGGTTCGTAATGAATCACTTCATCAGGAGTAGGTGGACGAGTACCAACTAGACTCATATCTCCCAGTAGGACGTTCCAAAACTGAGGTAATTCATCTAAGCTGGTACGACGTAAGAACTTACCCACACGAGTAATGCGGGGATCGTCTACAGCTTTAAAAATGTGACCTTGAGCTTGGTTTTTTACCAAATGCTTGAGTTTGTCAGCATTGACAACCATCGAGCGAAACTTCCAGATACGGAAGGGTTTACCCTGAAGGCCACAACGAATTTGCGAATAAAATATCGGGCCTGGATCATCAACAAAGGTAAGAATTGCTACAGGAATTGCTACCATTACTGTAATGATTAGCCCGATGATCGCACCGAAAATATCAATCAATCTTTTTGCTGTGCTGCTGATAGAGGGGTGTAAAGACTGTGGCGATAGATTTACGGAATCAATCTGATTCCATAATGCTAAATTCTCCACAGTACAACCTTTTGCATCAGTAGTATAAGTAGACATGGACATAGTTTGCCTGCGGTTGTGACTGGACTGTACCGTTTCACTTATGTTCAGTTGCTACTGAGTTTGTACTGAGTGCTAATATAGACAATTTTTTTATCTACTATCGGAAGATTTAAGGTAGCTTTACACAATCTTTCAATTGAACAAAAAAATATAAAGTTTCAGTATATTTTCGTAAGAGAAAATAATTAAGTGATATGGAAATGGGGAATTGGGCATTGGTAATGGGTAATTGGTAATTGGTAATTGGTCATTGGTAATTGGTCATTGGTAATGGGTAATTGGTAATTGGTCATTGGTAATTGGTAATTGGTGTTTGATTATTCTCCTTTATCTCCTTGTCTTCCTCATCCCCAGTCCCCAGTCCCCAGTCCCCAGTCCCCAGTCCCCAGTCCCCAGTCCCCAGTCCCCAGTCCCCAATCCCCAGTCCCCAATCCCCAATCCCCTAAACCTCTAAAGCAAAATTAACAGTATATGGTTCCTCTAAAGATTGCTGTGTACTGGCTTTGATGGCATCGAGATAGCGACGTAAATATGAAAGTTGTTGCGTATTCGGTCGATAGGTGAGACTACCTTGTTTTTCAAACAGTGGGGCAGATGCGATCGCATGATAATCTGGGTTATTTTGAGAACTTTGGGTGAGCCATGCAGTATCAGGCGGGTTGGGTATTAAACCGGCAGGTAATTCTCCTTCTAAGAAGGCTAATAGGCGTTGTTGACAGATGCGGGTATTAATGCCACGACCCTCAAATAACTGGATGATTTCGCTAAAGGAGAGGGGTCTATCGGGCAACAATCGCAGCAATTCTGTAAATAGGAAATAATCGGTATATTGTTGCCTGGGGATTTCTAAAACTTGGGGATGTAGCGGTAACATCGCTAAACCATAAGCAACTCGACTACAATTAGGCGCGCCATTTTCACCCAGATAGGAATCTTGAATTATTTTGGCGTTGGGGAGTTTTTGTTTCAGCCAGCGATTGACTGTAGCGATGGAAGCCACGCCACCTGTTAAGATAGCTTGGTTAATTGCTTCTGTGGGGATACCACGCGCTACCAGTAACTTATTCAGTTCGCGATTTAAGCGACGCACAAAGGGAACTAAGACTTGGCTTTCCAAATCTCGCCTTTGTAAAACCCATCGCTGATCGGCTAAATCGAGAGTGAAAGATTCTTGGTGTTGTAAGATTAACTTCAGAGCTAATGCCGCATCTAGTACAGCTTGCCCCAACAGTGAACTTTCTAAACGCTGCTGGAGATAAATCCGCGCCACAATATCTGGTTCGCCAACTCGCGGAAGTTCTAAATCTTCTAACCCCAAACTTTGCCAATGCATCTGATCTAAACCAGGAATATTTGATTGCCAAAGTCCAGGCTGACTGCTAATTTGCTCCCCGGTAATTTCCGAGCGCAATTGCCGAGATTTGGGTGGTAAAAGTAGTTGACAGATAATATCTTGCTCAATGCCCTTACCTGCATAAGCAAAGCTATGCAGCATGAAGTCATTATGGGCAAATTGCGATAAGTTTTCTGGTAAATCAACTAATGCCATTTCTGTGGCGGTAGCCCCAATATTGATGGCTAGGGTATCGCCTACTAGGGGTTGTTCGTTGCTGTGTACAGAACGTAAACCTTGACTATGGCTTAACTGTACTGCTTCACCATTACCAGCATCGAGTACACTCAAAAGACTTGCGATCGCTTCCTCAACAAAAAAGACTTGCTGTGGATGTTTGACTAATTTGCTATTGAGTAAAGCTTCTCGCAAATTAAAGCGATATTGTTCTGACCAACTAGATGGGCAAGTACAGATGACACCTGCAATATTATTAATAATGTTGTGGAAAGCTGGCTCTTTTAAACCTATCGCTGTTGCAGTTAAACCTTGAGTAGTACTTTGGCGATCCGACTTGAGCGTTAAGAGGAGTTTAGCGAGCGATCGCACTACCCAAACTAAAGGCCCCGCAGAAAATTCATTAAATTGCAGCACGGGTTCCCATTTTTGCCTAGCACTCTTGTAGGGAATGGCTACTTGTAAATAAGGTTTCAACTGTGCAGAATACAGTGTGCTTTTTAATTTGGGATCTGGCTGTGGTGATGTGGCTGCTGTTTGCCCAGAAGCCGTAGGTAGATAAACTTCTGCTGGTAACCGAAACGATTGCTGGAAAGCACTACCGCCTGCTGGATTTTCTGCTGACCAGTAAATAGGATACACAACATAGGTAGAGCGATCCAAAAGTGCGGCGGAAATACCTGTTGTACCAAAATCAATTCCTAGATACCAGTTCGAGTCTGGAGTATTTTGCGGTGCAGGTTCTGGCTGATTGAGGCTGGGCGCACCAGACAAGGAAGAAGTTGCTGTAGTTGAAGTCTCTTCCTTTTTTTTTTCGATAATTGGGCTAAAGTTAAACTCAGCTTCTGGCTGTGGGAAGGAAGTGGGAGTAATTTGAGGCGCTTCCGTCTGATTCAAAGCATTGGGGGACAGATCCTCTGCTGGTTCCTGGGGTACAGTTTCCTGAATTTGCTGTTGTTGGGCTTGATTGCTGCGATTTACCCAACTGGTGATTAGCGGTGACTGAGAATTTAGCAACCCATCAAAGTTAGCCAAATCTTGATCCAATAGCTGCAGCTGCTCATCATCCAAGGAAATATCTGGCATGGTAGCTGCAGTCTCTAGAGAAAGCAAATTTTCTCTAGGCGAAGCTGGAATGTAGCTATCTGAGGAGTTTTCTGGCGGCTCATCGTGAGTTTCAACTTCTGTCCTTGAGCTAGAAGCTATTACTGTTGTTGAATTTGAGACATCTGCTGGTGGAGATGAAACTGCGATCGCATCTTGGTGATCATCGCCTAATTCAACTAACAAGTCTGTGAGGGATGTAATTGTATCGGTATTAGCTTGATTAGCTGCAACCTCGGTTGTGGTTGTAACTGCGGCTACTGGTGGCGTTGTTAGTGGAGTTTCATCAAAAAATAACGTTTCCCATTCTTGGGAAAATAAATCTGTGGGTGGTGGAGGTAAATTTTCGACTGCAGTTAAAGTTTCTTGACTTGCTTCTGCAACAGTAATTTCTGTTGGCTCTAACTCCAGATTGTTTGGCTTTTCTACAACAACATCTACAGATTCCACTGGCTCAGTGGATAATTCTGATGGTAAAACAGCTTCAGGTGGCGACAGTTCATTAGTAACAACTTGGTGCGGCTCTATTTCTGCAATAGGCTGAGTCTCATTTTTCTTACCAAACAAACTGGCATAAAGTTTATCTACTTCATCTACTGAAGAACTATCTGACTGTAATGTAGCTGGTGTTGCAGCATCAGGAGCCTCGAAAGAGGATGACGCATCTGCAATCAGTTCCAACAGCATTGCATCCAACTCATCGGGAGGTGGAGTATTTTCTGCTGGCGCTGGTAAATTTACTAATGGTTGATTGACTAATTCAACCTTAGTTTCATCTGGCTCTAGGGTTGCTGGAATTACTTCTTCCCTAGGTGTGGATAAAGATGCTGGCTGTTGGGGAAATTCTTGTAAATAATGCGTCAAATTATTCACAAAGCTCACCATGACTTGTTCCCCTTGCAACCCTTGAGCGTGCATTCTTGTCAGGGCTTGCGATAGGGATTCATGGTAGGTGCGAATATTGCGCTGTAATGCCTCAAAAACGATATTTAAAGTGCCATCAAGTGATAATAACCGTTGGTCGAATTCCTGACCTAATCTAGTTAGCTGCTCTATCTGCTCAGAGGATTGTAAGAAAGGTTGAGGTGTCGCTGCGGCGGTTTCAGAGTTAGTATTATTAGCTACAGTAGAACCAGAAGAATTCGCTAAACTCTGTGTTAACTGTGAGGTTAAAGCAGGCATGAGGCGACTAACAAGCACCTTTAAAAATTCTTTAATGATCTGTTCTTGGGTGGCTAACTGCTGAGTCAGGGAATAGCTATGTAGCCGCCTTTGCTCTAATTGCCTAATTTCTTGTACTAGCGTGGCTCGCTCTTGCAACAAAGTTGCTAATTCTGCTTGTAGCGGCTGAAGTAAAGCTTTGATTTCACTATTTAAATTTTGCCCCAGAGTTGTACTCTGTTCTTCACTTGCTGGCTGTGAAGCTTGCTGAAGATTTTGATCGACAAATTTTGCTAACAAAGGCGATCGCGGTTTTTGTTCTGTGGGCTGGTTTTGACTATCACTCGCCAAAACATCACTTTCTCCCAATCTCACAAGAAAATCGCGAATTCGGTCTAAAACCTCTTTTGGCTCCTGCGCCTGACTAGACAGGAGTTTAGACAGGCGCTTACCATTACTGGCAAGTAAATTGTCAATATCTGCAATTAGTCTTTGAATTTCATCTGCGCGAGAAGTCACTGTATATACCTTAGGTAGAACTTTCTGTCAATCTTTAAGCAAATTAATTTACAATTATTGAAGCTACGCGGGTTGGCGCTTTGCCAATCTCCCGATCGCACTTCTAAGTGCAATTATGTTTATGTTATAGATTATGGGAATTTAAGCTATCGTCAATAGACCTTGGGCAGAAATTGATATTGGGCATTGGTAATTGGTAATTGGTAATTGGTAATTGGTAATCGGTAATTGGTAATTGTTAATCGGTAATTAGTTCTTTTCCCCTTGCCCCCTGCTCCCTGCCCCCTGCTTTTTCCCAATCCCCAATCCCCAATCCCCAATCCCCAATCCCCAATCCCCAATCCCCAATCCCCAGTCCCCAGTCCCAAATCCCCAAACAGTTAAGTTAAGAGTATAAGGTTAGCAAAAATTAACTACCTTGAGTATCATTAATGTGTCTACTGAGGTTAGGAAGTCAAGAGTTGGCGATCGCGTTTACCCATAAAGAATAACTTTAGGAGGCGTTTCTAGACTCCCTGAGGTTTTTAAATACTAAAAAAACAACTCTTGAGTCGCTTTCTTGTGTAACATAGTTTAGTTTTATTTTTGTAAAGTGTTCTGATAGCTTAGGCTTAAAGATAACACTGTCGTTTGTTGTGTATCCAACAGCTTTATTTAATAAATATGTAATTCAGATTTTGTAATGGAAGACCGATTTAGCCTGCAAACACCTGCCAATCCCTGGATGCTCTCGACTCCCTTTTTTCAAGGGCTACCAGAGTTGGTTGTGGAAACAGCCCTCACTCATTTTGTGACCCGTACTCATCCACCCAATCAAGTAATTTTACTAGAAAATGATTGGGGTGGTTCAGTATACTTCATTGTTGATGGTTGGGTCAAAATTCGTACCTATAATTTAGAAGGCAAAGAAGTAACATTAAATATTATTGGCAAAGGTGAACTGTTTGGGGAAATGGCGGCACTAGATGAAGTACCTCGCTCTACCGATGTCATTACCCTCACACCTACTGTTATTGGTAGTATGCCATCCCAGGACTTTGTCAAGTTACTTCAAACAGAGCCTATGGCAGGAATGCGATTAGCTCAACTCATGGCGCGGCGTTTGCGACAAGTCAATCGCAGACTGCGCTTGCGGGAATCTGACAGCCAATCACGGGTAGCTGATACTTTGCTGTTTTTGGCGGAAGGACAGGGAAAAAAGGCACAAACAGGCACAGAAATTCCTAATTTACCGCATCGAGAACTCAGCAGTTTAAGTGGGTTGGCACGAGAAACAGTAACACGAGTCTTGACAAGGCTAGAAAAGAAAGGCTTGATTAAACGGGATCAAGATATTATTTGTATTCCTGATTTGACTGCCTTGGAAAGAATGATCGTTTAAATACTTGTCAAATATGAGCATTTTAGATTCTTTGCCAGATGAGCCACAGCCTGGTTCATCGCCTGAATCTCAAACCCCGCAAAATCGGTCAGACAAACAAGGCAATTCGCTCAAGTTTGACAATCAAAGCACGCTGCAACCTCCCCAATTAAAGGTAGATGCACCTTTAAGGATGGTGGAAACAGCGTTTTTGGCTAGTACTGCGAGTTTGATTTGGTTTATTAATTTTTATTTTCCTTTGGGCCCGGTATTAAAAATATTTTTTCCGGTACCGATCGCTCTAGTCTACCTGCGTTGGGGGCGACGCGCTGCTTGGATGGCAGCAGTTACATCTGGCTTGCTGCTAGGGGTGTTGATGGGCCCTGTTCGTAGTTTACTATTTGTGATGCCCTATGGTTTTATGGGCGTGCTGTTAGGTAGTGCATGGAATCGCCGTGTTCCTTGGATAGTTTCTATTAACTTGGGTATGTTACTCGGGACTTTAGGGGCTTTCTTTCGGGTATGGTTTTTGTCGGTGCTATCCGGTGAAGACTTATGGATTTATGCAATTAACCAAGTAACAGAACTATTAGAGTGGATATTTCTGAAGCTGGGATTATTAATCAACCCCAGTACATTTTGGATACAAATCGGAGCGATCGCTTTGATTATGTTCAATAATTTTATCTACTTGTTTGTAGTCCACATAGGAGCATGGCTGTTGTTGGATCGTCTGGGAAATCCTATCCCCCGTCCGCCTCGCTGGGTACAAGTTTTGATGGATTATGAATAAAAGTCAAAAGTTGCAGAGACGCGATTAATCGCGTCTGTACAAGAGTCAAAAGTCAAAAGTCCAGAGTCCAGATTTATAGTAATTGAACTTTATACCAAATCGCACAAATATTAGGAACCTAAGCTTAGTCGCATTCACCCTTGACCTTTGACCCTTGACCCTTGACCCCTCCAATGATTAGTATTTATACTCAAATAGCACAGGGGGAAGCTTGGATTGCTAAGTATCGCGATCGCTTACCTGTGTTTGCTTGTATTTTAGGATTTACAGAAACTGGTTTGATTCCGGGGATTTCTGCGGCGGGAAAAACTCCAGAAGATAGAAAGTATACAGCTTGTGCTGATGCAGAATTTCTCTACTATGGTGCTGAACACCAAGCCAAATATCCTCTACCACCACTAGCGGCTGGTGCGTCGCCTGTGCTCATTTCTCGTGCTGTGGTGGAAGCGCTGAAAACATCTGTTTATTTGTTTAATGCAGGATTACCCTACACCCCAGCAGTACCCACAATCGATTTGGGTGGCTTTCCTGCTAGGTGTTTAAGTCAAGGTAACGCAATGGAATTAGCAACAGTCAAGCACTTGCTAGAACAAGGGTTGCTTTGGGGTACTAAACTGGCTGCTAATCAAGATGGGTATTTAGTTTTAGGAGAATGTGTGGTTGGTGGCACAACTACCGCCTTAGCAATTTTAACTGGCTTGGGCATACCAGCCGAGGGCAAGGTAAACAGCAGCCATCCTATTTGTAACCATGACCAAAAATCAGCCTTGGTACAAGCAGGTTTGGAAAAAATGAGGCAAAGACTAAGCAATCCCCAATCGCCAATTACCAATTACCAATTACCAATTACCAATTACCAATCCAAAGTAGATCCTCTAGAACTGATCGCAGCTGTTGGTGATCCCATGCAAGTGGTGGTGGCGGGAATGGCGATCGCAGCTAGTCGCAGTTGTGGTGTGTTGCTGGCTGGTGGGACGCAAATGCTAGCTGTTTATGCCTTAATTAATGCGATCGCCCAAGCTTACAATTTATCTTGGCAACCCGAAGAAGTAGTAGTAGGTACAACGCGTTGGGTAGCAGAAGATCCCACTGGGGGAACGGTGGAATTAGCCCTCAGTTTAGATAAACAAGACATAATGAAGGGTGGAGAAACCCCACCCTTACTAGCTACACAACTGAATTTTACTGATTCTTGTTATCCCCAACTCCAGGCTTACGAACAGGGCTTTGTGAAAGAAGGTATGGGCGCTGGAGGAGCTGCGATCGCTGCTCATCTTAGTCTAGATTGGCAGCAAAACCAACTTTTGGAAGCCATCGAAAAACAACTTGAGAGATTGAGCAGATTCAATCAACTATAGCGGATCTCAAGACTCAGCAAGTGACGGTTTATCAGGTTACAAAAATCACCAAATTTAGATTTTAAATCGAAAACTTTGGATTGAAATTGTGAAATATTTAAGCTACAAGCTACTGATTGATTTGGGAAAAAATTAAACATCCAAAATTTAAAACCCCGTAGAAGGCATGGGGTCAATCTAAAATCTAAAATTGTTGGACAAATTAGTGAATTCTTTCTCGGAGTAATTGTTCTTCTAAGGCTGCAATGCGATTGTACGCTGCAGTTAATTGTGCTGTTAGTCTTTGTATTTGAATTTCTGGGGAGATAGTTTTTTCTCCTCCTTGACGATTCATATCGCTGTAAATGCCATCAGCCAATACATCCTTATGTTCCATTTCAGGATTGTAATTAAGATTCCCCCGGAACTGATAATGTACAGCTTCGGTATTGTCTGAATAACTATCTCTTGCCTGGGTTTTAGCTAAAGAGCATTCTGATAGAGTTTGAGTCACTTTACCATCAAGCTCCTCAATCACTTGGCAGAGGTTATCCAGCTTATGGCTCAAAGTCGTGATCTGCTTTTGTAATGGCTCCATTTAATACCCTAATCCGCATATTTTCTCTATGTTATTCAATTTACTGCCGACCTTAAATATACTTATGAATTATTTAATTTTTGCCAACTTCTGTTGGATTGTGAAACTAAAGTCATTACTTATCAATATATCTAAATATTTTCCTTAGTAGCTCTCATAATTTTGTTGAGTAAATTTAAGTTTTTGGGATTAATTTTGCGATAAATTCAATAAAATAGAGATAAGTGAAGATTTTCCTGCCCAAAAACCAACTACTATAGCCATTTTCGTGATTTTAGCAGCATAATTTAGTTAAACTGAGACGCAAAAATCTTAGTTAGACAGGTGTGTAATTCCCAGAAGAGTTACACACGAAAGCTTATGCAATGCTATTACTAAGGTAAAGCCGAGTCAGCCATTCCCGGCGCGATCGCGCCTCTCTCAGGTCAGGAGTTTGTAGGACAATATCAATCAAATATGCGGGGGATACATTCTCTACAAATCATGTGATTCGACCATAAAGCAGAGAAAGCAAGCTCAGTTGCGTAATTCAGCCAATTAAGAAAAAGTACAAAAGCATTAGCCTGTATCAATTACAGCAAGCACAAGCAAATTTCCACATCTATCAAAAGTAGGATAAAAATTTAGGAAGCTGTGGTTGACTGTTAACCGTTGACTGTTGACAGTTAACATTTAATTTTTGGTGTTCCCTCAAGAGGTCAGGTTGTGAAAATTCTGGTGTTTCAATGCTTAACATAGGTATAATGCAACATCACATATCCCATAATCGATGGATCGACGGTCGTTTTTATTAGCCACAGGTACACTGGCAATTTCACAACTACTTATTGGCTGTGGTGGAAGCAACCGGACGCAGCTGAAAGTACAGCTATTAAAAGGTTCCATACCCGGCCAGGTAGTTAATGAATTTCAGAAGAACTTACAGCGACAGGTAGAGTCTAAGTTTACTCCTGTTGATCAAATACAAGATTTATTCAAACAATTGCAAAGTTGGCAGGAAAAGCCAAAAACTAGTGATGAACAAGGATGGAGTCGGTTTATCCCATTTCAGCAAAACCAAAAAACACCCGTAGCTGACATAGTCACATTGGGAGATTATTGGCTGAAAGCGGCGATTCAACAAAACCTAGTTGAGCCAATAAATCAAGGACAAATCAAACAATGGTCGGCTATAGATGAAAAGTGGAAGCAACTGGTAACGCGCAACGACCAAGGTAATCCCGATCCACAAGGGAAAGTTTGGGCAGCTCCTTACCGTTGGGGTAATACAGTATTAATTTATAACCGCCAGAAGTTTCAAGAATTGGGATGGAAACCCCAAGATTGGAGTGATTTGTGGCGAGAGGAATTGCGATCGCACATTTCTTTACTCAATCACCCACGAGAAGTAATTGGTCTAGTTTTAAAGAAATTAGGAAAATCTTACAATACCGAGAATCTTGAGCAAGTACCAAACTTGGAAACAGAACTGCGGACATTAAATCAACAAGTTAAATTCTACGATTCTCGAACCTACCTAGAACCTTTAATTGTTGGTGACACCTGGCTAGCACTTGCTTGGTCTGAGGATGCAACACCAGTATTATTGCGTTATCCGCAACTAGCAGCAGTTATCCCCCAATCGGGAACATCATTATGGGCCGATTTATGGGTACGCCCCAAAGGTGCTGTTAAAGATGATTTATTAAATAGATGGATAGATTTTTGTTTACAACCCGCGATCGCTAAACAAATTGCGATTCTCACCAAAACTAACTCGCCAACTGCTACAAATATTGCAGCTGCAGATATTCAGGAACCATTACTCAATCTTTTAGTGAATAATCCTGCAGTTTTCGATAAAAGTGAATTTTTGCTTCCCTTATCTGATTCAGCCACAAAGCAATACGAAACTTTGTTTACCAAAATCAAGCAAGGATGAATCAATTCAAAATTCTCTCTTGGAAAGTTCTGAGCGGAGGAAACCTCCGCTCAGACTTTCCGCAAAATTCAAAATCAATCATTAGGCGGAAATGATATCAAAGGATGTTTGAAGGGCACAACATTGTTGTGTCCTGTCTGCTTCATTTACCTACAAACACGTAATTCCAGACAAATGCCGATGCTGTAAATTCTTTACATGAGATATAATGCTGCTTTCAACTGTGTGAACAATATTACTAAATAATTGCAACTATTATTTACTACATTAACTCAAGGTGTAACTAACCATGCAATTACACGATTATCAAAAAAAAGTAGAAGCGACTAATAATGATAGTGATTATAACTATGAAGTAAAAATTTCCTCCACAGCAGGAATGGTATTAACACAAGCTGAGGAAATTAACGAAATGATAGACAAATTATTGGTAGATTTTAAGCCAATAGACCGCGAAAAGCTCACCAAAAAATTAAGCGGGCTTTTATATTGGAGTGTAGTATTAATGAATCACTTTGATGTAAATATCGAAGATATTGCTAAAAGGTCTCTTGATTGAAACGAGCGCTACAAGAGATTTGAAATAATCTAATATTTAGGCTGACTTATAAAAAACTTTCATACAATATTCTGCGAGATTTTTTGGGCTCATAAAATAAGGTAAAAAAGTCTAGTTAACATATTAAATTTTATCGATTCCTGGTATGTAGGAAACCCTGATGATAAATTGGTGCGTTGCGCTGCGCGACAACACACCCTACCAACTTATTCAAGAAATTTTGTTTAGGAAAGCCTTTTTGCTTCTACAGTCTGCGGTAATTTTAAAGGTTCTGATAAATCTGGAATTGCTAATTCCCAACCATTAGCTAAGGTAAAAATTTTACCTTCCGAACCCTCTGTTTGGCTCACAACTTCTTCCTCAAGGTCTTTTTTAGCAACATATACTAATAACTGTCCAGCAGAATTCTGACGCAGCATTACTTTCATTTAGATTCCTCAACATTTTCTAGTTCTTTTTTCCGGCAACCGACTATTACACCCTTTTCTATAAAATGCACCGCATAAATATAGGAAGTTTGCAAAAATGTACCAATACTAACGATGTAACCAATTTCTCCTTTTTTTGCTAATGTTTCCCCAATATCTTTCCCAGGGTAAGTGCCATCGTTGCGGATTAATTTGCGAGTTCTGACTTTTGAACCAATTTCAAATACTGGGGGTAAATCAAGTTCTAGTTCGTCCAATTGCATAAAATTTATATCAATTCAAAAACTCATCCAAAATTTAAAATCTCAAATCTCAAATCTAAAATTTAATCATCTCTCAGATGGAACTAAACTCAAAAGTTCTTCTAGATTCAAGCTGCGTTTATTTTCTACAGATTGTTGCCTTACTGCATTTAAGATTGATTGGGTTTCATCTGGGTTTAAATTGATCCCTTGCTGCTGTAGTAAGTTAGCTACTAAATGCCGACCTGAATGTTTACCCACAACTAAGCGTCTTTCCCAGCCTACTTCTTCTGGTGCAAAAGGTTCGTAAGTCACAGGGTTTTGCAAAACGCTATGAGCGTGAATTCCTGATTCATGAGCAAAGGTATTTTCACCGACGATCGCTTTCCAAGGAGGTACATGACAACCTGATGCAGTTGCTACCATTCGCGAAAGCTCTAATAACCGAGTGGTATCAATTCCTAAATCAATTCCTTGGATGCGTTTGAGCGCCATCACCACTTCTTCTAAGGCGGCGTTACCAGCTCTTTCCCCCAAGCCATTCACGGTTGTATTCACCGCTAAGGCTCCAGCTTGCAACCCAGCTAAAGCATTTGCGGTTGCTAAACCGAAATCATTATGGGTGTGCATTTCCACTGGGATTGATAAATACGTCACCAATTGATGAACTCTGGTGTATGTAGTAAAGGGGTCGAGAATGCCGATAGTATCGCAAAAGCGAAATCTGGATGCACCCCAATCTTGAGCATAAAGCGCTACATCTAAGAGGAATTTTTCATCGGCTCTAGAAGAATCTTCGCCACCGACTGCTACCCAAAGACCGCGATCGCGTGCAAAGCTAATGGCATCTTTGAGTTTTCTTAACATCAAGCGCCACTGTCCATGAAACTTGGCAGCAATTTGAATTTCGGAAACGGGAACAGATATATGTACGCGCTGCAACCCACAGGCGATGGAAGCCTGAATATCTGAGATATTCGCACGGTTCCAACCTAAAAGTTGAGCTTGTAAACCCAAGCGAGAAATTGCGGCGATCGCTTGGGTTTCCACTTCACCCATTGCGGGGATACCTACTTCTAATTCACCTACACCAATAGCGTCTAATAATTTAGCGATCGCTACTTTTTCCTCAACATTAAAGGCCACACCCGCCGCCTGTTCTCCATCCCTTAGTGTAGTATCGTTAACAATGATCGCATTCATAATGCCCAACGCCTCTTGTAGGATTTTAGCTTTTCCCCTGGGGATTAATTGCTATTAGCAATAGTGGTATGATGAATTACTCAAACTTTATTTCTTGGCTCGTAGCAATAAATAGCCAAAATATGTATTCACAATTGCCGGAATAACTATCAAACTCATACTGGCAAGTAATACTGTCATCATGCTAGCTTCCTCATGCTTAAATTTTCATCAGCAAGTAATTAATAATTCACTTCTGCTGTACAAGATTTTTCTAGCCAATCGAGTAACTCTTGCCGAGCAGCAAAAGAATTGTGGGCATGACTGCGAACAAAAAGAGCCGCGATCGCATGATTAAAACCCACCATGACAGAATGATCTGCTGGCGACCTACAGGGAATCATTACATCTTGTAAGTGCTGATAAATTCGCCAGCGATCGCTAACAGGTATCTCGGAAATTTGCGTATTGAGATTACAAGTAGGAGGCTTAAACATAAGCAAAATGCCTGTAGAAAATTTTGATTCTTAATTATTCATGATTCATGCTCAAAAATTTGAATTTATACCTATTCAACAATCACTAATTAACTACTACACTTAAAAATCTATGTAGTATTGGTGAAAATTATCGTTATTAAAGAAAACTGTACTCTTGTACAGACGCGATTAATCGCGTCTCTTTTGACTTCTAAGGCAGCGGGACTAGTCTATTTCTATCCCGCCCAGTTTATAAGAACTAGTTATACCAGGTGACTCTAACCATACCAGTGCATTTATTAGCTTGTACTCAATTACTATCAATCCTGATTTCATCAGAATTTACAAGCAGAAAAAAAAATTTTTACCCCAAGGTACTAGTATTTATCAGAGTCAATAGTCAGTACTGATTTATTTAAAAATGAAAGCTCCATCAGGATTTGACCGGATTTTGCTCATGGTTGCTTGCATATAAATTTGTACTCATCTCAATATTAGATGAAAAATATTGAAAAATAATTTTCTGTATCTGAAGCTACGTTTTACTATGATTAATTGTTAATTGATTAAATAGATTAACCTTCAAAATTCTGTAGCTGTATATACATTAATCACAGAAGTAGAAATATTTGCAAATTTTTGAGCAAATATTTTTGCTTTATGTATGCTATACTTGCTCTAGGCGAACAAAAACTATTAGGGACTTCCAAATAAAAAAATATCCCAGTATGTATTGTGGGGTGGACATCTTGTCCGCCCAGTTTATGTGGCGGGCAAGATGCCCGCCCCACAAGATGGAATAATTTATTTCTTGGAAATCCCTTAACGCTCCCAAGTAACTCATAAAGGCAAAAACTTTGTATATCAAGGATTTCGCATTGTTGAAATGGGTGCTTTTCTGAAACAGTTTGATGGGGTAAAAGCCTCAACGGGAGTGACCCCGCACATAATTAGCTCAACTTTGTGCTGATCCGCATTAACGAAAAACCCTGCAACGATGAAAAAAGTGGTTCTGTATCTCATGACACGATTTTTGGTTAAGTTATTTTAAAATTAAATTTTTCCATGAGAAAAGTGTTATTTTGGATACGGAATTGAATTTCGCTTAACAACTGGGGCAGTAATAAGTTAACTACTCCAGTTATTTGTCTCTCAAATACCCAAATAAATAGTGCTTTGGGTAGCAATGGTGCAATATCTGAGTACAGATAAAACCCAACCAAAAAACACCTCAAATTACACTCAAACTCTTGGTAGTGCTAGGTTCAAGGCGAGTACAGAAATACTTGAACCCCTTCATCATAAATACTCGTACCTAGTGCAGAAAATACTAGTACCTATACCTAAAAACTTTTTTTAAAATTTTTGCAAAGCTTGGCAAGTATCAGTTTCACTTTTTGAGTACAAGCTTAATAAGTTTAATAAATTATAAAAAACACTCACAACTTCCGTTTGTGAGGCGGCTGCTATAAATAAAACACGTAGCGCACAACACCCAAGGCACTAACACAAATGTATCGCTAAATACTGAATGCACTAACAAAAACTCGACAGTTATAACTATCAAAAGTTGTAGCGAGAAGTAATTGAAGATGCGATATTAGCTGTTCCACATTCAATTTGCATATTTAATAATGTGGATTTTTGAGCTTTGACAGTTAACTGTTAACAGTCAATATTCAACAAACTTGGCTGAGATTGAAAGCATCTTCCATAATGCCAGCCCCCAACCCTAATACGTAGCGAAATTCAATGACACCACCTACAGGGCTTTTAACTTCTGCCACTACGGAGATAACAACTCAAGCCAAATCTGGCGGTTGTGGTTGCAGTAGCAAAACCGATACCACAACAAGTTTAGATGAAAAAATCCAAGCAAGGATTGCAAAACATCCTTGCTATAGCGAAGAAGCTCATCATCACTATGCGAGGATGCACGTTGCAGTAGCACCAGCTTGTAATATTCAATGCAACTATTGCAACCGCAAATATGACTGTGCAAACGAAAGCCGTCCTGGTGTTGTCAGCGAACTGCTCACACCAGAAGAAGCAGCGCATAAAGTTTTAGTGATTGCAGGCAAAATTCCCCAAATGACCGTTTTGGGAATTGCAGGCCCTGGAGATCCCCTAGCGAATCCAGAAAAAACTTTCCGCACCTTCGAGTTAATTACTGAGAAAGCACCAGATATCAAGCTTTGTCTGTCAACTAACGGATTGATGCTTCCCGATTATGTGGATCGAATTAAACAACTCAACATCGACCACGTCACCATAACTATTAATATGGTAGACCCAGAAATCGGAGCGAATATTTATCCTTGGGTTCACTACAAACGCAAGCGCTATAGAGGAATTGAAGGTGTCCGCATTCTGCATGAAAAGCAGATGGAAGGATTACAAGCCCTGCAAGAAGCAGACATCCTTTGCAAAGTTAACTCGGTCATGATCCCGGGAATTAACGACGAACATTTGGTAGAAGTCAACAAAGTCATTCGTTCCAAGGGCGCATTCCTCCACAATATTATGCCCCTGATTTCTGCCCCAGAACATGGTACTCACTTCGGTTTAACAGGTCAGCGCGGCCCCACATCTAAAGAATTGAAAGCAGTACAAGATAGCTGTTCTGGCAATATGAAAATGATGCGCCACTGTCGCCAGTGTCGCGCCGATGCAGTGGGATTGTTAGGTGAAGACCGTAGTCAAGAATTCACCAAAGATAAATTCATGGAAATGGCTCCAGAATATAATCTAGAGCAACGCCAAGAAGTCCATGCAGGTATTGAGAAATCGCAAAAAGAAATTCAAGCCGTCAAAGAAAAGGTAGTAGAGACATTACATACAACATCTCTACAAGACAGACCCAAAATCTTAGTTGCAGTCGCCACTAAAGGCGGTGGTTTAGTTAACCAGCACTTCGGTCATGCTAAAGAGTTTATGATTTACGAAGTCGATGGTAGCAGTGCTAAGTTTATCGGTCATCGCAAGATTGACCATTATTGCCAAAGTGGATATGGCGAAGAAGCCACTTTAGACAACATTATTAATACTATTTCCGATTGCAAAGCGGTTCTGGTTTCCAAAATAGGTCACTGTCCTCAAGAACAATTGCAGAAAGTTGGCTTACAGACCGTTGAAGCTTACGACGTAATTGAAAAGGTTGCTTTGGAATTTTACGAGCAATGGATTTTAGGGAATAGGGAATAGGGACTGGGGACTGGGGACTGGGGACTGGGGATGAGGAAGAAATAATTACTGCCAATTACCCATTACCCATTACCCATTACCCATTACCAATGCCCAATACCCAAAAAGGAGGATAGTTATGAGTTACAAGATTACCAGCCAATGTATTTCCTGCGATCGCTGTCGGTCTGTATGTCCCACAGGTGCAATCAAAATCACCACAGATGGTCACTACTGGATTGATTCTAACCTTTGTACAAACTGTGTTGGTGCTTATAGTGTTTCTCAATGTCTCGCTTATTGTCCTACACAAGATGGTTGCATTCCTGTGCCGACTGATTATTGGGAATGGTGGTTTGCTACTCACGATCGCCTAATAGACAAGTTAACAGGAACATCACAAACAGATTACTGGAAACGCTGGTTTAATCTGTATTCTCAAAAACTTTCCGAGCAATTATCTAAGCGCAAGCAAAAAGTGGTGAGTGTAGAAGCATGAGTGTGATTTATTTAGATAACAATGCCACGACTAAGGTAGATGAGCAAGTTATAGAGGCGATGCTGCCCTACCTCACCGAGTTTTACGGTAATCCTTCTTCGATGCACAGCTTTGGCGGACAGGTAGGGAAAGCAGTTAGGGAAGCTAGGGCGCAAGTTGCATCCCTTTTGGGAGCCGAAGATTCCGAAATTATCTTCACCAGTTGCGGTACTGAAGGCAATAACGCAGCTATCAAAGCAGCTTTAGCAGCACAACCAGAAAAACGCCATATTATTACTACTCAAGTAGAACACGCAGCAATACTCAATGTCTGCAAACAACTAGAAAAACAAGGCTATACAGTTACCTACTTATCTGTAGATGCTCAGGGACAAATCGACTTGATGGAACTAGAAGCTGCCCTCACTGGCAATACTGCTTTAGTTTCTACAATGTATGCCAACAATGAAACCGGCGTGATTTTCCCCATTGAGCAGATTGGGTTACGGGCGAAGGATGCAGGCGCTATCTTCCATGTAGATGCTGTGCAGGCGGTGGGTAAAATTCCCCTCAACCTCAAGACTAGCAGCATTGATATGCTCACCCTCTCCGGTCACAAACTCCATGCTCCTAAAGGGATGGGTGCATTGTATGTCAGACGCGGTGTGAGGTTCCGTCCCCTGTTAATTGGTGGACACCAAGAACGAGGACGCAGAGCTGGTACAGAGAACGTTCCCGGTATTATTGCTTTAGGCAAAGCTGCGGAATTAGCACAAGTACATTTAAAAGATATACAACGGGAAAAAGCATTACGCGATCGCTTAGAAAAAGGTTTGCTGACTGCGATCGCTGACACTCAAGTTAATGGTCATCCCACTTCCAGATTACCCAACACCACCAATATCGGTTTCAAGTACATCGAAGGCGAAGCGATTTTATTATCCCTCAACCAATACGGCATCTGTGCATCTTCTGGTTCCGCCTGTACTTCTGGTTCTTTAGAACCCTCCCATGTTTTACGAGCAATGGGCTTACCATACACCATTCTGCACGGTTCGATTCGCTTCAGTCTTTCACGCTACACCACTGAAGCCGAGATAGATAAAGTCCTCGAAGTCATGCCCCCAATTGTCGAACGCCTACGGGCTATCTCTCCATTCAACAACGACCAAGCTGACTGGCTGCAAGGGCGGGAAGAAGCGTTGGCTCATTAAGAGAGCAGAGGGAGCAGAGGAAGCAGGGAGGCAGAGGAAGAAGTTTTCCTTTATACCCATAAATAAAAAATAACCAATTTAAACAAAGTCATGTGGGAATATACGGATAAGGTATTAGAACTTTTTTACAATCCCAAAAACCAAGGTGCGATCACAGATAACAATGAAGCAGGTGTGGCAGTGGTTTTTGGAGAGGTGGGCAGTATTGCTTGCGGAGACGCGCTGAGACTGCACCTTAAGGTAGAAGTAGACAGTGATAAAATTCTTGATGCTCGGTTTCAGACCTTTGGTTGTACAAGTGCGATCGCATCTTCTTCGGCTTTGACTGAGTTAATTAAAGGTCTAACCTTAGACGAAGCTTTGAAAGTCACCAATAAAGAGATTGCCGAATATCTAGGCGGATTACCAGAAGCCAAGATGCACTGTTCGGTGATGGGACAAGAAGCTTTAGAAGCGGCGATTTTCAAATACCGAGGAATTCCGGTAGTTGCTCATGACGATGATGAAGGCGCATTGATTTGTAGTTGCTTTGGGATCAGCGAATCTAAGGTTCGCCGGGTGATTCAAGAAAACAGCCTCACTACTGCCGAACAAGTAACCAGCTATATCAAAGCAGGTGGCGGTTGCGGTTCTTGTCTAGCAAATATCGATGACCTAATCTCTGCGGTGCAACAAGAATTATCTATTGGTACTAGCTACAAATTAAGCACAAAAATTGCTGCCACTACTCAAGAAAAATCCGCACGACCACTAACAACCGTCCAAAAAATCGCCTTGATTCAAAAGGTTCTAGACGAAGAAGTTAGACCACTACTGATTGCCGATGGCGGAGATATTGAACTGTACGACGTAGATGGCGATCGCGTCCAAGTAATGCTGCAAGGTGCTTGTGGTTCCTGCCCCAGTAGTACCGCAACCCTCAAAGTAGCCGTTGAAGCCAAATTACAAGAGCGTGTGAGCCTAAGCTTACGAGTAGAAGCAGTTGACCCTATGTTTAGCCTCAGTAAGGGTCGTTAAAAATCACACCAATTACCAATTACCAATCACCAATTACCAATTACCAAACCATGCAATCTTTCTCTTTTCTCATTCGGAATGTGTTAGAGCGAGCGCCACCAGCGACTTTCTCAACTGCGATCGCCTAGTTACTAGGAGCGATCGCATCTATAAAACCCAAAAGTTGACAAAACCAAAACCATCAACCCATTACTAGGAAAACAACCATGACTGACAACATTAGACAAATCGCATTCTACGGTAAAGGCGGTATCGGTAAGTCTACAACATCTCAAAACACGCTTGCTGGTCTCGCGGAAATGGGTCAAAGGATCATGATCGTCGGATGTGACCCGAAAGCAGATTCTACCCGTTTGATGTTGCACAGCAAAGCTCAAACCACCATTCTGCACTTAGCTGCTGAACGTGGTGCAGTTGAAGATATAGAACTCGAAGAAGTATTGCTGACTGGTTACCGGGATGTTAAATGTGTGGAGTCAGGTGGGCCTGAGCCTGGTGTCGGCTGCGCTGGACGTGGGATCATTACCGCTATCAACTTTTTGGAAGAAAACGGCGCTTACGAAGACCTAGATTTCGTTTCCTACGACGTATTGGGCGACGTTGTTTGCGGTGGTTTTGCTATGCCTATCCGTGAAGGCAAAGCGCAAGAAATTTACATCGTTTGCTCTGGTGAAATGATGGCAATGTATGCTGCCAATAACATTGCACGAGGCATTCTCAAGTATGCTCACTCTGGTGGTGTACGCTTGGGTGGCCTAATCTGCAACAGCCGTAATGTTGATGGCGAAGTGGAATTGATTGAAGCATTGGCTGCGAGACTCAATACTCAAATGATTCACTTTGTTCCCCGTAACAATGTAGTTCAACACGCTGAACTGAGGCGGATGACCGTAATCGAATACGCTCCTGAGCATCCCCAGGCGGAAGAGTACCGTATTCTCGCTCAGAAGATCAAAGACAACACCAAGTTAACTATTCCAACCCCCATCTCAATGGACGAACTGGAAGAACTGCTAGTTGAATTCGGCATCCTTGGCGGTGAAGAAGAGTACCATAAGGCAGTTGCAGAAGACGCAGCCAAAGCCGCTGTTGTTGTTTAAGCTTACTCGTCAGCTAATTGTGGGCTGGAGTTAGCGCAAGAATTAAATGGGTTGATGAGTAGACCCGCAAAGAACCCTCCTGAAAATCATCCATCTATTTAGCTACCCGCCCACTTTCCTACTTTTACTCCCTACTCCCTATTCCCAAACTCTGCGATCGCAAGTAGTCAAGAGGATAAACTATGACACCCTCCGAAGCCGCAATTTTAGAGCAAACCACTGCTACCGAGGCAGCATCAGAAATTGATAAAAAAGCCTTGCTTCAGGAAGTTCTGGAAGCATATCCTGACAAAGCCAAGAAAAAACGGGAAAAGCACCTGAACGTTTACGAAGCAGGTAAGTCCGATTGTGGTGTTAAGTCCAACATCAAATCTGTTCCCGGTACAATGACCACCCGTGGTTGCGCCTACGCAGGTTCCAAAGGTGTGGTTTGGGGGCCGATTAAGGACATGATTCACATCAGTCACGGCCCTGTAGGTTGCGGTTACTACTCCTGGTCTGGTCGTCGCAACTATTACATCGGTACAACTGGCATTGACAGCTTCGGTACAATGCAGTTTACTTCCGATTTCCAAGAACGGGACATCGTATTTGGTGGCGACAAAAAACTTGCCAAACTCATCGATGAAATTGAAGAATTATTCCCCCTGAATCGTGGGATTTCCATTCAATCAGAATGCCCCATCGGTCTAATTGGGGATGACATCGAAGCTGTTGCTAAGAAGAAAGCAAAAGATACTGGCAAGACTGTTGTTCCCGTGCGTTGCGAAGGCTTCCGAGGTGTGTCTCAGTCCCTCGGACACCACATTGCGAACGATACCATTCGTGACTGGGTATTCCCTAAAGCTGACAAAGCCAAGAAAGAAGGCACTCTCGGATTTGAGCCTAGCCCCTATGATGTGGCAATCATTGGTGACTACAACATCGGTGGTGATGCTTGGTCTAGCCGCATCCTGTTAGAAGAAATCGGCTTACGCGTTGTGGCTCAGTGGTCTGGAGACGGTACTCTACATGAGATGATGCTCACCCCCAGCGTGAAACTGAACCTAGTTCACTGCTACCGTTCCATGAACTACATCTCCCGTCACATGGAAGAAGCTTATGGTATTCCCTGGTTAGAATATAACTTCTTCGGCCCCACCAAAATTGCTGAGTCCTTGAGGGAAATTGCCTCCAAGTTTGATGAAACCATCCAAGCAAAAGCAGAAGAAGTCATCGCTAAGTACGAAGCGCAAACCAAAGCAGTACTCGATAAATATCGCTCTCGCTTAGAAGGAAAAACCGTTGCTCTCATGGTGGGTGGTTTGCGCCCCCGTCACGTTGTTCCTGCCTTTGAAGACCTCGGCATGAAGCTCATTGGTACAGGCTACGAATTCGGTCACAACGACGACTACAAACGTACTACTCACTATGTTGAGAACGGCACATTGATTTATGACGACGTATCTGCTTATGAATTTGAGCAATTTGTTAAAGCACTCCAGCCTGACTTAATAGCCTCTGGTATTAAAGAGAAGTACGTATTCCAGAAAATGGCACTTCCTTTCCGCCAAATGCACTCGTGGGATTATTCCGGGCCCTACCACGGCTACGACGGATTTGCAATTTTCGCCCGTGACATGGATCTCGCTCTCAACAGTCCCACCTGGAGCTTAATAGGCGCTCCTTGGAAGAAGTAATACAGCCTCTTCCTCTGCCTCCTCTGCTCCTCTGCTTCCCCACTCCCTACCTCCCAAACTTGGAGAATACTGATGGCTCAACACGATGTAAACAAGATTAAGGATCACGCCGAACTTTTCCAACAGCAGGAATACCAAGAGCTATTTCAAGCCAAAAAAGAGTTTGAATGTGGGCATGAATCTGAAGAAGTTACCCGGATTGCTGAGTGGACAAAGACCTGGGAATATCGCGAAAAGAACTTTGCCCGACAAGCTTTAACTGTTAACCCTGCGAAAGCTTGCCAACCTCTGGGATCAATTTTGGCAGCCGTTGGTTTTGAAGGTACACTACCTTTTGTACATGGTTCTCAAGGCTGCGTTGCATATTTCCGCAGTCACTTGACCCGTCACTTCAAAGAACCGTTTTCTGCCGTATCCTCCTCCATGACGGAAGATGCAGCCGTATTCGGTGGTCTGAAGAACCTGATTGAAGGTTTAGCAGTTTCCTACAACTTATATAAGCCCAAAATGATTGCTGTCTGCACTACCTGTATGGCAGAAGTAATTGGGGATGACTTGCAAGCCTTTATTAGAACTGCTAAGGAAGAAGGTGCTGTTCCTGAAGACTTCCCTGTTCCCTATGCTCACACTCCCAGCTTTGTTGGTTCCCACATTTTGGGTTACGACAACATGATGAAGGGGATTCTGTCAAATTTGACAGCCGGTAAGAAGAAAGAAACCACCAACGGCAAAATCAACTTTATTCCTGGGTTTGAAACATACATTGGCAACCTCCGCGAAATTAAGCGGATTGCTAATGTGATGGGAATTGACTATACCTTGTTAGCAGATAACTCAGAATACTTGGATTCTCCGAATAATGGTACATATAATATGTATCCTGGTGGAACCAAGCTAGAAGATGCAGCTGATTCTATCAATGCTGAAGCGACGATCGCACTCCAAGCTTACGCCACCACCAAAACTCGTGAATACATCGAACACGAATGGCATCAAAAGACCTACGTTAACCGTCCAGTAGGCATTCGTGGTACTGATGAATTCTTGATGAAACTGTCCGCATTAACTGGTAAGCCAATTCCCCAAGAATTAGAAGATGAACGGGGACGTGCAGTGGATGCGTTGACCGATTCTCAAGCATGGTTACACGGTAAGCGGGTGGCAATGTATGGCGATCCTGATTTAGTAATTGGTTTGACACAATTCCTCTTAGAAGTAGGTGCAGAACCAGTTCACATCCTGGTCAGCAACAGCAACGAACATTTTGAGACAGAATTGCGCGCCTTACTCGACTCTAGCCCCTTTGGTCAAGGTGCGACAATTCACGGTGGACGCGACCTCTGGCATATGCGTTCCTTACTGTTTACAGAACCCGTAGACTTGCTCATCGGTAACTCCTACGGTAAGTACCTCTGGCGCGACACCAAGACCCCATTCGTGCGGATTGGCTACCCCATTTTTGACCGCCACCACCTGCACCGCTACGCTACCTACGGCTACCAAGGCACAATCAACCTACTCAACTGGATTGTTAACACAATTCTGGATGAGTTAGATCGCAACACAATCATTCCGTCTAAGACCGATATTTCCTACGACTTGATTCGGTAATTAATGGGCATAGGGCATGGGGCATAGGGCATTTCTCCCCTGCATCCTCTGCCCCCTCTGCTTCTTCTGCTGTCCTTATAAACGCTATGAGTACCATCATTAACAGCCGCGATCGCTTCGATATTCTCTTTCCCTTACGCCAATGGGTGAACCAAATTCAAGTATGCGATCGCAATACCGCCCATCTCATTTGCCAAGTTATTCCCTGTTGCTGTCCCTTTGAACGCAACGTTAAATTTTTCGGACACACTTTTCATATTCCCCCACTCTGCAAATTAAATCCCCTCTACGACGAATTTGTAGCTTTACGCTTCCGCTGCCTCTCCTACCTCGCAGATGAGTGTGCTGAAGATATAACCAAATACATCTGTTAATTCTCTGCGTATCTTTGCGCTTACCTTCGCGCCCCTCTGCGTTAAAAAAACTCTCTCAAACACCCATGAAAATCACCCAAGGCAAAATTAACGAGCTGCTGAGTGAGCCAGGATGCGAACACAATCACCACAAGCATGGGCAGAAGAAAAATAAATCTTGTCACCAACAAGCCCAACCTGGTGCAGCACAAGGAGGTTGTGCTTTTGATGGAGCATCAATCGCCCTAGTCCCCATTACCGATGTTGCTCATTTAGTCCACGGGCCGATCGCTTGTTCTGGTAACTCTTGGGGTGGTCGTGGTAGTCTTTCCTCTAATTCTCATCTCTACAAAATGGGTTTTACAACCGACCTCAATGAGAACGATATTATTTTCGGTGGGGAAAAAAAGCTGTATAAAGCAATTTTGGAAGTACAGCAACGCTATCAACCAGCCGCAGTATTCGTTTACTCCACTTGTGTGACGGCGTTAATTGGTGATGATTTAGACGCAGTTTGTGAAGCCGCAGCCAAGAAAACAGGTACACCTGTCATCCCTGTAAATTCACCTGGTTTTATTGGTAGCAAAAACCTTGGTAATCGTGTTGGTGGGGAAGCCTTACTAGAATATGTTATCGGTAGTGCTGAACCAGAATATACAACCCCATTAGATATTAATCTCATTGGTGAGTACAACATTGCAGGCGAATTGTGGGGAGTTCTGCCTTTATTTGAAAAATTAGGTATTCGAGTTTTAGCCAAAATCACTGGTGATGCTAAGTACAAAGAAGTTCAATATGCTCACCGTGCCAAACTCAACGTCATGATCTGCTCCAAAGCCTTGATCAACGTGGCCAGAAAGATGGAAGAACGCTATGGCATTCCTTACATTGAAGAATCTTTCTATGGAGTGGATGACATGAATCGCTGTTTGCGGAATATTGCTGCAAAGATAGGCGATCGCAGTTTGCAAGAGCGAGTAGAGAAATTAATTGCCGAAGAAACTGCTGCGCTAGATATAGCTTTAGCTCCCTATCGCTCCCGTCTCAAAGGTAAGCGGGTTGTTCTTTATACCGGGGGTGTGAAAAGTTGGTCAATTATCTCGGCAGCGAAAGACTTGGGAATGGAAGTTGTCGCCACTAGTACCAAGAAAAGTACTGAGGAAGATAAAGCGAGGATCAAAGAATTACTAGGAAAAGATGGCATTGCTATGGAAAAAGGCAACGCCCAAGAATTACTCCGGGTGATTGCCCAGACAAAAGCCGATATGCTGATTGCTGGTGGTCGCAATCAATACACTGCCCTCAAAGCCCGCATTCCATTTTTAGATATTAATCAAGAACGGCATCATCCCTACGCCGGATATGTGGGCATGGTGGAGATGGCACGAGAACTGGATGAAGCGCTTTACAGTCCAGTCTGGCAACAAGTACGCAAACCAGCACCTTGGGAAGAGGAGGTCAACTAATGGCAACTGTAACCGCTGCAAATAAATCAGTTGCAGTCAATCCTTTAAAGCAAAGTCAACCTTTAGGTGCAGCCTTAGCATTTTTAGGATTGAAGGGCGTAATGCCTTTGTTTCACGGTTCTCAGGGTTGTACTGCTTTCGCCAAAGTCATGTTAGTGCGGCATTTTCGGGAAGCCATTCCCCTATCCACCACTGCCATGACTGAAGTTACCACTATCTTGGGTGGCGAAGACAATATCGAGCAAGCAATCTTGACGCTGGTAGAAAAATCAAAGCCTGAAATTATTGGTTTGTTAACTACTGGACTTACGGAAACCAGAGGGGATGACATGGAAGGTATCCTCAGAAGTATCCGCAAACGTCATCCAGAATTATATGATTTGCCGATTGTATTTGCTTCTACACCTGATTTTAAAGGTGCATTGCAAGATGGTTTTGCCACAGCAGTCGAAAGCATAGTTAAAGAAATTCCCCAACCAGGAGAAACCAGGCTAGACCAAATCAATATTTTGGCAAGTTCTGCGTTTACAGCCGGGGATGTGCAGGAAATTAAAGAGATTGTCTCAGCCTTTGGGCTAAAAGCCATTGTCGTACCTGACCTTTCTGCTTCACTGGATGGTCATTTGGATGATTCTTACAGTGCAGTGACAGGTGGCGGTACAACTTTGGCAGAACTCCGACAAATGGGTAGTTCGGTGTTTACTCTCGCACTAGGCGAAAGTGTGCGCGGTGCAGCCGAGAGTTTGCAACAACGGTTTGGCATACCTTACGAAATCTTTCCCCAACTGACTGGGTTAGATGCAGTGGATGACTTTTTGCAAGGACTGGTTGATATTAGCGGGAATACAGTCCCAGCCAAATACCGCCACCAACGCCGCCAGTTGCAAGACGCGATGCTGGATACTCACTTTTACTTCGGGCGTAAGCGGGTGTCGTTAGCACTAGAACCGGATTTGCTGTGGTCAATAGTTTGGTTTTTGCAATCAATGGGTGCGGAAGTTCAGGCCGCAGTCACAACCACAAAGTCGCCGCTGTTAGAGCAACTCCCTGTGGAAAGCGTCACTATTGGCGATTTGGAAGACTTTGAGCGGCTAGCGGTAGGTTCTGATTTGGTGATTGCTAATTCTCATGGTAAAGCGATCGCTCGTCGTCTAGAAACTTCTTTCTATCGTCTTGGTTTCCCAATTTTTGACAGGTTAGGTAACGGACAGCGTTGTACTGTCGGCTACCGAGGAACCATGCAATTGTTGTTTGACATCGGCAACTTATTTTTAGAAGCAGAAGAAGACAAAACCAAGCATTAAAAATTCGTAATTATTGGAGGATAAATATGAAAATTGCTTTTACAACTAGCGACCAAATTCATATTAATGCTCATTTTGGGTGGGCGAAAAAAATCGATGTTTATGAAGTTTCACCAGAGGGGTATCAGTTTCTCAATACTCTGAAATTTGATGGCGACCTCAAAGAAGATGGTAATGAGGATAAATTAGTTCCCAAAATTGAAGCTTTGGCTGATTGCACAATTGTTTATGTATCAGCCATTGGTGGAAGTGCGGCTGCTCGGTTAATCAAGAAACGCATTACACCAATTAAAGCTAGGTCTGAGGATGACAAAATTACTGACCTTTTGGAACAGTTAGTTAAGACTTTGAAAGGCAGTCCTCCGCCTTGGTTGCGGAAAGCTTTACAACAAAAATCATCAAATTTTGCAGAAGAGGAAGTAGGCGTATGAGTTCAACTGAAATTGTTAATCCCAGCGTTAGTAGCGAAGCTTTAAATTCTCCCTTTGTGCAAGAGTTAGTTAGACAAATTCACGCTCAAGATTCTTATGGATTTTATCGCAATTGGTCGGATGAATTAATTCTTAAACCTTATATTGTCAGCAAACAGGCTAAACGCCAAATTTCTGTAGAGGGCGATGTTGAACCCGCCACCAAAGCCAGAATTATGTCATTCTATCGCGCGATCGCAGCCCAAATCGAGCAGAAAACTGGTTCGTTATCTCAAGTAGTTCTCGATTTGAGTCATGAAGGTTTTGGCTGGGTGTTGGTTTTTTCTGGTCGTTTGTTGCTAGTCTCTAGAACCTTACGCGATGCTCAACGTTTCGGCTTTGATTCTCTAGAAAAGTTAGCAGCCGAGGGCGAGAAACTCACACAAAAGGGCATTGAATTAGCAGAAAAATACAATGAAGTCACCAAAATATAGGCAATAAGCAGGCAAGCAACGGAGAAACTTATGGTGCCATCAGCAGAAACAGATTGTGTAAATCAACAAGCTATTGAAGACTTAAAACTACAAATTAAGAAGCTGAATAGTAAAGCTGGTCAAATGAAGATGGATCTTCATGATTTAGCTGAAGGCTTGCCAACTGATTACCAAAATTTAACAGCTTTAGCAGCCGAAACTTACGAAATTTACCGTCATTTAGATGAACTGAAATCTCAGCTAAAAAATTTGGAGAAAAAATTATGACATGGGACGTAGAACAGTTTAATCAACTTGTAAATGCAGAAGAATACTTCGAGTTTTTTCAACTTCCTTACGATCCTAAAGTTGTCCAAGTTAATCGTCTGCATATTTTGAAGCGTTTTTCTCAATCTATTCAAGAGATTGATGCTCATAATTCAGAACTAAGCCAAGCTGAGAAACTCGATTTATACTGCACAGCACTTCAACAAGCTTACGAAGTTTTCCTCAGTTCTACACCTCTAGAACAAAAGTTGTTCAAGGTGTTTAAGCAAAAGCCTAACAATATTGTCATGCTGACAGAAATTGCGACAAGCTAAAAGTAAGTCAAAAGTCGTCTTGGAAAGTTTGCTCAACGGGGGGAACCCCCGCACGCAACTTTCCGCAAAAGTCAAAAGTCAAAAGAATAAATAAGAGTATAGGCTTTTGCGTTATTTGAAAGGTTGTTGTATTTACGCTGTGCTGTATTAGGAGAAATCAACAGTGGTAAACCTCTCGCCTAATGAATTAGAACGTTACCGCCGCCAAATCATGCTCCCTGGTTTTGGCAAAAAAGCACAGCAGCGACTTAAATCTGCAACAGTAGTGGTTACAGGTGTGGGAGGATTAGGCGGTACAGCAGCACTTTACCTGGCGGTAGCGGGTGTAGGGCGTTTGATTTTAGTTCGAGGCGGTGAGTTGCGGCTAGATGACATGAATCGCCAAATTCTCATGAGTGATGATTGGGTAGGTAAACCGCGTGTATTTAAAGCCAAAGAACGGCTTGAGGATATCAACCCAGATGTGGAAGTCGAAGCCATATTTGATTACGTTACGCCGGATAATGTCGATTCCTTAGTTCAATCTGCCGATGTTGCGCTTGACTGCGCCCACAATTTTGTGGAACGCGACTTATTGAATGCAGCTTGCGTGCGTTGGCGTAAGCCGATGGTAGAAGCCGCGATGGATGGGATGGAGGCTTATCTCACTACAATTGTCCCTGGCGTTACACCTTGCTTATCTTGCTTATTTCCCGAAAAACCAGAATGGGATCGGCGTAGCTTTGGCGTGCTAGGTGCGGTTTCTGGAACCTTGGCTTGTTTAACAGCACTAGAAGCAATTAAGTTAATTACTGGATTTAACCAACCATTGTTATCGCAACTATTAACAATGGATTTACACCAGATGGCATTTGCCAAGCGTCGTTCCTACCGCGATCGCAATTGTCCAGTGTGCGGTACTCATTCTCCTCATTATCATAACCCCCTACAGCTAAGTAACTTTGCCTTAGCCAGTGCTGAGTGCTGAGTTCTGAGTAATAATTTCTTCCTCTGCTCCCCAATCCCCAATCCCCAAATTATGACTCTCACATTAACAGAAGCAGCAGAATTCCGTCTGCGTACTTTTCTTTTAGCCTCAAATAAAGATGAAAATGCTACCCAACGCGGTATCCGTGTTGCTGTTGAGGATGGCGGTTGTAATGGCTATCAATATGCCATCAAAGTTATCAACGCTCCGCAAGCCGATGACATAGTGATGCAGCAAGGTAAGTTACGCATCTACGTTGATTCAAAAAGCGCCCCGTTACTAGAAGGCGTTGTGGTTGATTTTATCGATGGCTTACTGGAAAGCGGATTTAAGTTTAGCAATCCCAACGCCACTGATACCTGTGGTTGTGGGAAATCATTCCAAGCAGGTAATTGTTCCCCTGCTGGCGTACCTTGTAGCTGATTACTGAAACCTTTATTTATTTTGGAGGATATGACGATGACAACTTTTCAAGTGAGATTGATCAATAAAAAGCGATCGCTCGACATTACCATTCCTGTTGATGAAAATACCACGATTCTAGATGCTGCTGAAGCACAAGACTTAGAGTTACCCTTTTCCTGTCGCTCTGGTTCTTGCTCTAGTTGCGTCGCCAAGGTAGTTGAAGGTGAAGTCGATCAATCTGAACAGGTATTTCTCGATGATGATCAGATGGCGAAAGGATTTATTGTCCTCTGTGTTACCTACCCCCGTTCTGATTGCACAATTCGCACTCACCAAGAACCCTATTTAGTTTAAGTGATGACGGTTAACAGTTGAGTGATGACGGTTAACAGTTGACTGTTAACTGCACTCAAGCATTTTTGAATTGATTTGTCCCTGGCAATTACGGAAAATTACACTATGGCAATACTTACTGGTTTAACATTTGGGGGAAAAGCTTGGACACCCCAATTTGTCCAAGATATTAACCAAGACAAATGCATTGGCTGTGGTAGATGTTTTAAAGCTTGTGGTCGGAATGTGCTAATCCTGCGAGCATTAAACGAAGATGGCGAGTTTGTGGAAGATGAAGAGAATGAGGAAATAGAGCGTAAAGTTATGTCTATCATTCATCCAGAGTATTGTATTGGTTGCCAGGCTTGCGCTAGGACTTGTCCCAAAAATTGTTACACCCACACTCCACTTGATCAAAATTAGTTTTAGAGACGCGAAATTTCGCGTCTCTGCTTTAGCCTTTACCTAATTGTGAGGCTTAACTGAACCGTATTGTTTTCTCGGCTTGTATGTAAACTAGCGACTTTTGAACAAAAGCCCCAAGCTATACTTATAATTGACACCTGAAAGCTAATGTATGCAGGCATATTGCAATGGTTCTAAAAATTGCCTTGTTTAATCACAAGGGTGGAGTTAGCAAAACAACAACCACATTTAATTTAGGATGGATGCTTGCCTCAAAAGGTAAAAGAGTCATTCTTGTGGATACCGACCCGCAATGTAATCTCACAGGAATGGCTTTGGGAGAAGAAACAGAGGATGATGAGGCAAGAATAGAAAATATATATAATACAACGTCAAACATTAAGACAGGTTTAGCTCCCGCTTTTGAGTCTCAACCTAGGGCTATTGAGGCTGTAGATTGTATACCCGTACAAGGTCGAGATGGGTTATTTTTATTGCCTGGTCATGTTGGATTTGCTGAATATGAGGTGACATTAGGTATTGCTCAAGAATTAAGTGGTTCAATTCAAGCCCTTAAAAATTTACCAGGCTCTATCACTGATTTATTAGATAAAACAGCTACTAAGTTTAATGCGGATTATATTTTAATTGATATGAGTCCAAGTTTAGGCTCGATAAATCAGAATTTATTAATGACGAGTGATTTTTTTCTTGTGCCAACCACTGCGGATTTCTTCTCAGTAATGGCAATAGACTCTTTAGCTAAAGTTTTACCAAGATGGTGCGCTTGGGCCAAAACAGCAAGCTCTCTGCAAATTCTGAAAGATGCTGCTTACCCATTTCCTAACGTTAAGTTACATTTTTTAGGAATTATTGTGCAAAATTATCGAATTATACGAGGAAAAGAGACTGCTGCCTTTCAAACATGGATTCAGAAAGTTGAGCAAACTGTCTCTGATAAGTTAGTTCCTATTTTACGCCAGAATAATATGATGCTACCTGCAACACTATACACTGAGCAGGGAATTAACGGTAGTTTCTCTCTTACGAAAATCTCAAATTTTAATAGTCTGATTGCTCTGTCTCAGGAACACCGAACACCAGTTTATGACCTCACACCTGAGCAATTGGAACAAACAGGAATAGTATTAGAAAATAACCAAAAGAAACAAGAAGAATTTAGGAAAACTTTTTCAGACCTAGCAGATAAGATTATTGCACTAACTTCTACCTCTACCTATGCAGTCAGCGCTTGACCAATTTCGTATTAGTATTGGTCGCGTTCGAGACCTCATTGCTCTTCACAACTCTATAAAAGCTCAAGCTACCGGTGCTTTAGATGTGTCTGATATTTTAAGAGCATCTTTGGTTCTAGCTGTGAGTGCTTTAGACTATTACATTCACGAAGTTGTTACATTGGGGATGATAGAAATTCATTGCGAGCAACGTCCTGAACCCAGCCCTCCCGCGAATACTACTCAATCAGCCTTTTCTCGGTTTCAAATTTCGTTAAGTGCTGCTCGTCAAGAACGGATAATGGCAACAGATATTGCATCTTGGTTGGAAAACGAGATTCAGCAGAGTTACGGCTCCACATTTATACAGCAGTCTCATACAATCTCGTCTTTAATTCCAGTAATATCAAATAGTATAGTGAATAAGCTTAATAATAATGTTTCTTGGCTAGAAAATGAAATCAGAGAAACTCTTAGTTATAAAAGCTTTCAACAACCAGATAAGATAGCTGACGCAATTAGGCTTATATCAGATAAGAAATTATGGGACGAAGTTGCTGTTAAAATATGTAGGCCAACAAGAGATATCAAACAGCAAATGAGCTTAATTGTTGATCGTAGAAATAAAATTGCTCATGAAGCTGATATAGATCCTACTTATAATATAGGAAATCGATGGTATATAGATGAATTATTGGTTAATGATGCAGTCGACTTTATTGAGCAAGTTGTTGAAAGTATTCATCAAATATTATAGATAAATTAGCTACGCAAAAATAATCAAAAATCCGCCTGTCTTTTACGATGAAAATAAAAATCCACCAATGATTGTATAGGCTCCTAAAGCATGGGAAAAATGCAGGTACTTGCAATTGATACTGATATAGTATGAGTAAATATCTGGAGGATTCTATTAAGAAAATCGTTAACTAAATCTACTGTTTTGATTTTGAATCTAGGTAAACTTAATTATTTGGGTAACTACTATTAATCTATTCCAAACCTTGATTTACAGCCTAAAACAAAGTCAGGATATACAGCAGCGAAAATAGAACGATCCAGATGATGTCTACAAAGTGCCAGTAGATTTCTGCCATTTCAATGCCAGTATGTTGAGTAGCAGAGTAGTGGCTGAGATGGCGCGATCGCTAGATAAATTACTAAACACCTAAACATAAAAATTAGATAGCCAAAGCCTTTGCTGGCTTTTCTCTGTTCCCTGGCGTAATATTCGTCTGCAATTCATCATCCCGCACTCAGGCTAAAGCAGTAATTGTCTCAAGAAGAATTTTAATTACGAGTGATTACTGATGATTGCGGCATTTAAACATAGTTAGGATGTAGCAAATAATATAGCATTAGCTACTTGAGATAGCGGATTGAAAAGGTAAATGAATATCAAAAAACCCTTGGTGAGAAATCAGCCAGAGGTAGGACAGCTTATCCGGAGGCTGCGGCTTGTGGCTGGGCTAACGCAAGAACAGTTTGCAGCTTCTCTAGGTGTTACATATTCAACAATTAACCGTTGGGAAAATAAACGCTCTCAACCATCACCCTTGGCGATGGAGAAGATTGAGAGAATGTTAAAAGCAATGGATGAACAATTTTATTAGTTCTAGAAAGTCAGCCATATTTGCTCTGTTTGGGTATGGGCGATCGCAAATTTCACTTGGCAATTTAGGATTAATAAGAGTTAGACCAATATTAATTATTTATCTATGTATTTTTTGACTAATTTATTTAAGCTGACAAAACAAAATTATGCTCTCAATCGTCTTACATCCAGATGTTGTAAAATTTTTGCGTAAAGATATTAGTAGTACTGTTCGACAAAAAACTTGGGATTGCATTAATCAGCTAAGACAGCGGCAGTTTGATGGTGGATTGAGGGTTAAACGGCTTAAAGGCATTACTAAAAGAGTTTGGGAAGCAAGGATTGATCGTGCTAGTCGTTTAATTTTCACTTACAACAAATCAAGACAGCCTGAAACAGGAAAAGCAGGAGTTTACATCGCTATTCAGGATATTTGTTTGGATCATGATGATGTTCCTAGAAAGGCAGCTAGAGAAAGAACACCAGATACAACTTGGTTAGATGGAGAGATAATTAATACCCTAGGTAACATAGAATCAAGTTTGCATGAACTGCCACAAACTGAACGTGACACACTAGAATTAGCTCTATTAGAAGATGAAGATTTAGATTCAGTAATTTCATCAGAACATAGAGATGAACTATTAGGTAATATCCAGTGGTTAATTATAGACTCACCTGAAGATTGGCAAAGCGCTATTATCAATCAGGATGTAGATTTACAATTAAAACTCACACCAGAAGAATATGCACTAGCTACAAAAAACCACGATATTCTTCTCAAAGGTAGTGCTGGAACTGGCAAAACTACAGTAGCTATACATCGCATTTTATATGATTATTTACAATATCCAGAATCTGGTAAAAGGCTTTATGTTGCTTACAACCCTTTATTGGTAAACAATGCAAAAGAACAATTTTATCAATTATTAGGTACTAACAATCCTGCAGTTACATCTCTATTTCAGTTTAAAACCTTAAGAGACTTATGTTTAGAAATTCTCGAGCAAACGGGAGAGATTTATTCACCAGAAGATGAAGTAAATTTTCATATTTTTGAAAAAATTTATTTACATAAAGAACGTCAAAGATATCCTACTGCTTTAGTTTGGAATGAAATTCGCAGTATTATTAAAGGCAGCCAATTAGCTTTAGATGCAGATTATTTAAGCCAATCTGAATATGAACATTTAGGTGCTAAACGTTCAAGTATTATCCAACTTAGTAGACGTGCTACTTTTTACTCTGCATTTACCTATTGGTATCAAAGAAAAATTAAAGAGAATGGGCGATTTGATGAGATAGATTTGACTCGTAGAGCTTTAGAAATTATCAGTGAAAAAAGTCTTAAAGATTATCGGTTAATTGTCTGTGATGAAGTGCAAGATTTTACGGAATTACAGTTGGAATTTATCATGCGACTAATTGCACCCACAGGTAATTTATTTTTTGCTGGTGATTTACACCAAATGATTAGTCCTAGCGGTTTTCGTTGGGAAGACTTAAAAACAAGATTTTTTCACCACGGACGACAACAACCTCTGCAAGAAACATTTACATTCAACTTCCGCAGTGTTGGTTCATTAGTTAATTTAGCTAATCAAATATTACAAGTACGTTATCGATTATTAAATACATCTTATCCATATAAGAATACTGAGGATATTAGTAATTATGGCGAACCAACTCGTATAGTTGCTGCTTCTAATAAACAGCTTGAATCTATACTGCAAACGCTGCATCCAGGTGATGCTATTTTAGTGAGGACAAATCCAGAAAGAGAACATCTGCGCGAGGCTTTTAAGTCTTCTTTAGTGTTTACAATTGAGGAAGCTAAAGGGTTAGAGTTTGATACTGTATTTTTAGTAGATTTTTTTCAGTGTCGTCGGGATTTATGGCAGAGAGCTTTACAAAAACCTTCTCGATTGCAAGAGCATGAAACACCAGGGTTATTATTAGAACTAAATTTACTTTATGTGGCGATAACTCGTGCCCGTCGGATTTTAAATGTTTGGGAAGAAAAAATTTCTGAATTTTGGCAACAACCTGAGCTAATAAATCACTACACAATTCAGGATATGCAAACGGTTGCAGAAAATCGTTCGGGTACACAAGTTCAAGATTGGCAGCAACGTGGAGAATATTACTTAAAAGCTGAGTTTTATCTACAAGCTGCTGAATGTTTTGAGAAATCAGGTGATAGATTAAAATATTCCCAGGCAAGAGCTAAACAACTACACAAAGAAGGAAAATATCAAGAAGCTGCGGAAATTTTTGCTGAATTAGAAAATTGGGAAACTGCTGCTAAACTTTTCCAGCGTGTTCAGCAATGGCAATCAGCAGCAACCTGTTGGGGAAAAGTAGGTAATGTTGAACAAAGGCAAATTTGTGAAATTCATTTATTAGAAGCACAAGGCCAATTTGCACAAGCAGCGAGAGAATGGGAAGCTATTGGAAGATATAAGCAGGCTGCTGAATTATTTGAGAAATATGAACAGTGGCAACCAGCAGCAAACTGTTGGCAACAAGCAGGAAATTTAGAAAAAAAGCAAATCTGTGAAATTCGACTACTGGAAGTGAAACAACAGTGGGAAGATGCAGCCCAGCAATGGCATCAAATGAGGCGATTTGATGATGAAAAACGTTGCTGGATGAACAGTGAGAATATAGCTAAAAAAGCTGAATATCAAGCTAAAGATTTTGAAAAACAAAAACAATGGTTACAAGCATATGAACAATATCAATTAGCAGGAATAGTTGATAAGGCTACGGAAACTCGTCAAAAAGCTATTGAAATTTTAATGGCATCTGGAAAGCAAAACTTTGAACAGCAAAATTTTCAAGAAGCATTAACAGATTACACACAAGTATTGCAATTGAATCCTAAACAGACTGAAGCTTATGTGCGCCGAGGAATGGCTAATACTAAACTTAAAAAATATCTTTCTGCTATAGAGGATTACAATCAAGCATTGAGGATTAATCCTCAATATGCGGAGGTATACCACTATCGAGGAAGAGTTTACCAAATATTGAGCCAGCTAGATCTCCAAACAGCGACGATGCTGAAAGAGAAACAAAAGCCCGAAACTTAATTAAACCCATAGATGGTGCGTTAGGCGCTAGGATAGTTATTTCGTCACAAATCATATTAAAAATAAGTGCCTAACACAACCTACAAAAATATTTATAAATAAACCCTTATTGCTGTTGACTATAACTAAGGCTATCTTAAGAACGAAAACCCTTTCATGTAGGTTGGGTGAGGTGTATAAATGTTAATGTTACTCTTCTACTTAAATAATGAGCGTTACGCTATAGCGAGTCAACAGGTTGTAGAAGTTTTACCACTTGTCACCCTCAAAACCCTTCCTCACACACCTGAGCATTTAGCTGGTGTGTTTAACTATCGAGGACAAATTGTTCCTGTGCTAGATTTATGCCAGTTGATACAAGGTAAACCCTGCTGTGAACACTTGAGTTCTCGCATTATTCTGGTGAATTATTGGCGAGGAAATGTTGCAAAGTCTTCTTCAAAGTCTGCTTTTGTAGGTTTGATGGCAGAGCGAGTTGTAGAAACGTTGCAGCAATCAGAAATACAGTTAGTTGATACCAATATTCAAATAAATTCAACCCCTTATCTGGGTAAGATGATTTTAGATGAGCAAGGTATGATTCAATGTTTGCAGATTGAACATTTGTTATCAGAAGCAGAACAAGTTTATCTTTTGCCAGCTAACTAAATATTTAGGCAGGGGGAGGTAAACTGAATTTTGGAAAAAATAAGTTGAATAATTTATTGTTTGGAATTTCCTAAATATTGCATTCTTTACTAGAAGTAATCACCCACTGCTAAACATATACACTAGATTGCAAGTTCGTGAGGTACAGATAATTATAAGGGCAAGGCACTGCCCATTGGTGTCAACTTAACGTGAAACCCGTTTGGTTGCAAGGTTTCGCCCTCACCCCCAGCCCCTCTCCCACCAGGAGAAGGGAGCAAGAGATTTAATTCCCCTTCTCCTGTGGGAGAAGGGGTGAGGGGATGAGGGCGAGGGTTTTTGTACAACACGCACCGTATATATCTTTTAGCTTAAGTTGACACGTATGGGCACTGCCTTGCCCCTACCCGTGTACTTCATGATCACAAATAAATATGCTGGCCGTAGTTAAACAGAATGAATTAAGCACAATATATTTAATTTTGTACCACTATTTATAATGACCTATTCTGATGGCGAAGCTTTACTGAGAAGAAGAATTGGTTTAGATGCAAACTCAATAGGTGCTGCTAGTATTGCTAGAGCTATTGAGCAGAGAATGGCGGATGGGAAAATTACAGAAATAGCCTCCTATTTGGAAAAAGTGCAGGAATCTACAGCAGAATGGGAAGCATTAATTGATAGTGTAATTGTTCCAGAAACTTGGTTTTTTCGGGAGCGGGAATCTTTTAATTTTTTACAAAAATATATTCAATCTGAGTGGTTGATCAATCAGTCCAAAAGAGTATTACGGATTTTAAGCGTGCCATGTTCTACTGGTGAAGAGCCTTATTCAATTGCGATCGCACTTTTGGAGACTGGGTTAAATCCGGCTAATTTTCACATTGATGCGATTGATATCAGTAAAAAATGCTTGTTAACGGCTCAAAGAGCGATTTACGATAAGTATTCGTTTCGCGGCAATAGTTTATCTTTCCAAGAACGCTATTTTCAACCAACTGAGGGGAGATACCGACTGTGCGAACAGGTAAGAAATTTAGTGCATTTTCGCCAAGGTAATTTAGCTGATATCGATTTTCTGCTGGGTGCTGCATCCTATGATGTTGTGTTTTGCCGCAACTTGTTGATTTATTTTGAACCCAGTACCAAAGAACGCACTATTCGCACCTTGGAACGGTTACTGATTCAGGATGGTTTGTTATTTGTTGGTCATGCAGAAACAGGTTTGTTACTGAATTCGCGCTTTACCTTGGTTCCTCATTCTTTGGCCTTTGCCTATCGTAAAACGAATGTGTCTCGTTCTGTAGCCAAAAGTAGCCCAGGCGATCGCAAAAAGCATCATCCCATTTCACCCAAACCGCGTATTGCTCACCATCGCAAACCGCAGCAACCACAAATTTCCCAGCAAAACTTTCTAGATGCTGCTAGAACTTTAGCTGACCAAGGCTCTTTGCAACAAGCCTGTCAATTTTGCCAAGACTATCTCCAACAAAATTTGGCTAGTGTCGAAGGCTATGTCTTGCTTGGTCAATTGCAACAAGCAATGGGTGAAAATGAACAAGCAGTAGCATCTTTCCAAAAAGCAATTTATCTGCAACCCAATCACGAAGAAGCATTAATTCATTTAGCTTTATTGCGAGAACATCAAGGAGATATGGTTAATGCTGAGCTGCTTTGGCAACGCATTCATCGGCTGCATAATCAGTAATCAAGATGATATTTGCTGTGTTAGTACGTTTTTAACGTGATGAATTGTTAAGTTATCTATCTTTTATTTATAAGTTGTTTGTCTGATAGCTGGCATGGGAACGCTTGCATTTACAAGGTGTGTCTCTGCCTAGATGTTTTGTCTGCTAATTATAGCTTTCTCTCAATTAACTAAATATATTTCACATTATTTGAGGACACAATAAATATATGCAACAAGGTTTAAAACTTAATCAATTTGTAGTAGCTGGATGTGGGCTAATTGTTATCTTAGCTAGCATGACAACATATATTACAAAAAGAACCAATCAAGAGTTATTAGATAATGCAGATACAGTTAGTAAAAGCTACGCTTTAAAAGCAAATTTAAAAGAATTGGAGAAACTATTAGTTGACTCTGAAACTGGACAGCGAGGATTTATTATTACAAAACAAGAAGAATATCTAGAACCTTTTTATAAGGCAGAAGAACAAATAAGTATTGTTTTAAATGAATTGAGTAAAGAATTTAAATCTGATAGCTCAAATAGTATGTCATTTAATAAAATTTTAGAGCTATCAAAAGAAAAGATTCATCTATCAGAGACAACAATTCAAATGAAAAAGAATGGGCAAGATAAACAGTTGCTGACCTATTTCTCTGAAGATAGAGGCAAAAAGGTTATGGATCAAGTTAGGCAAGAACTTGATAAAATGCTCAAAGCAGAAGATGAAAACTTAAAAGAGCACCAAAAAGAAGTTAATCAACTGCAAAGTTTTTCCGATTTAGTTATTGTCGGTAGTTTGATATGTATTATATTAACAGTAATATCAGTTTGTCTTGCTATTATTCTCATTCCTGGTAGAGCTTTAAGCCGTTCTTTACAAAGCGCTTTTACTTTAGCAGAAAAGGTTTCTGCTGGAGATTTAACAGTTGAGGTTGAATCTAATTCAACAGATGTTATTGGTAAGCTCATGTCTACTTTAAAAGATATGGCACAAAACCTGAGTAATCTGATTCGACAAGTACAACAATCGGGGATTCAAGCAACTTCTTCCGCAACTCAGATAGCAGCATCAGGTAAACAATTAGAAGCAACACTTACCGAGCAAGTAGCCTCAACCAATCAGGTAGCAGCAGCGGCGAAAGAAATTTCCGCGACTTCTAGAGAACTTGTAAAAACAATGGAAGAAGTAGCAGCTATGTCCCAAAGTACAACAATAGCTGCAACTGATAGTCAAAAAGATTTATTGCGAATGGAAGCAACGATGCGCCAACTAGCAGAGGCGACTAATTCTATTGCTGCGAGGTTAGGAGTAATTAGCGAGAAAGCTAACAATATTAATAATATTGTGTTCACAATTACTAAAGTAGCAGACCAAACAAATTTACTGTCATTAAATGCAGCCATTGAAGCTGAAAAAGCTGGGGAATATGGCTTAGGTTTTGCTGTTGTTGCGAGAGAAATTCGCCGTTTAGCCGACCAAACTGCAGTGGCTACCCTTGATATTGAGCAGATGGTTAAACAAATGCAATCTTCCGTTTCTACAGGCGTGATGGAAATGGATAAGTTTGCCACAGAAGTCGGACGAACTGTGGAAGATGTCGCTAATATCAGCACTCAGGTAGGACAAATTATTGAGCAAGTACAGGATTTGTCACCCAGGTTTGAAGTTGTTAGTCAAGGGATGGAAACTCAATCTCAAGGAGCGCAACAAATTAGTGAGGCGATGACACAATTAAGCAGTACTTCTGCTCAAACTGCTGGTTCTTTGAGAGAAATTAATAATACGATTTCTCAACTTAACCAAGTTGCTCAAGGTTTACGTCAAGAAATCTCGCGTTTTAAGGTTAGGGCAATTAGTTAATTGGTAATGGGTAATGGGTAATGGGTAATGGGTAATTGGTAATTGGTAATGGGAATTTATCTCCCTCTGCTCCCTCTGCTTCCTCTGCTTCTTTTTCTACTATGAATAATTGTTATAAACTCATCGGGATTGCTGGCGATCGCTCTTGTCCAGAGTTACCTAATTTTATTCATTGTCGTAACTGTCCGGTTTATTCAAATATTGGTCGTCAGTTACTAGAGCGCACTATACCCGAAAATTATCGCCATGAGCGAACTGAGCTATTTTCTCAGGAACGGGCAGATGCTAAAACTTTAACAATTGCAGAAACTCTGACAGTTGTTATCTTTCGTTTGCAAGGTGAATGGCTGGCGCTGTCTACGCAAGTTTTTAAAGAAAGTATATCGCCGACTTTGATTCATACATTACCCCATCGGAGTAATCAAATATTACGAGGATTGGTCAATATTCGCGGCGAATTACAATTATGTATCTCGTTAACTCATTTGCTGAATTTGGAAACTGCTAATACCCCAATTGCAACTTTGAGTCCTGTTGTATATCCACGCATGGCGGTAGTGGAAAAAGCAGGTAGTGTGTGGGTGTTTTCTGTAGATGAACTTTATGGAATTCGGCGATTTCAGCAACGTGAATTACGAGATACGCCAAATAGTATGACAGCAGCAACTCACCACTTTACCAAAGGTTTTTTCTATTGGCGTGAGAAGAGTCTCGGCTATTTGGATGAGGAATTATTATTTACCACCTTGGACAGAAAGGTGTATAGATGACAAAACAAACAGATTATAGTAATTTTTCTATGCTGGATTTATTCAGCATGGAAGTAAAAACCCAAGTTGCTATTTTAAACGATCGCCTCTTAGCACTAGAAAATCAATCCCATCACCACGAAGACTTAGCAGCTTTGATGCGTGCGGCTCATTCTATTAAAGGCGCGGCGCGGATTGTGCAACTCAACTTAGTTGTTACCTTAGCTCATGCAATGGAAGATTGCTTTGTCGCAGCGCAGGGGGGAGAAATTAAGTTAAATGCAACTAATATTGATGTGCTGCTAGCGGCTGTAGATATGCTGCTACATATAGGTGAAGCTTGCGAAGGTAACCCTAACCCACAATTACCAGATGAAGCCAGTATTCAAGCTTTAGTTAGTGCGATCGCAAATATTGGCAAGTCCCAGCCTATTAGTCAAGCTGTCCCTGCAGAAATTCCGCCACCACAGCCAGCAGCAGAATCTCCTTGGGCTGTACCGCTATCTCAGGTTTTTAACTCAGGAGAAAAACCCGAAACCATACAAAACCGAGTTGTGCGGGTAGGTGCAGAAAATCTCAACTCCTTGATGGGTTTAGCTGGAGAATCCTTAGTTGAGGCGAAGTGGTTGGAAGGTTTTGCCGATTCTCTGCTGAAACTCAAAACTAGTCATACCCACTTATCCGGCTTATTAGAAGGGTTACAAGAGTTATTAGGTAAACAACATTTTGGGCATTTAATAGAACGCCAAATCCAAGAGCAAATGAGTGCAGTATCGCAAATAGCTAGTGAATGCCGCCAGCTATTAGGCGATCGCCACAATGAAATAGAATTATTTTGCCAGCGTTCTACTAATTTAAGCGATCGCTTATATCGCCAAGTTATCGCCACTCACATGAGTCCCTTTGGCGAAGCTGGACAAGGTTTTCCGCGTATGGTGCGGGATATGTCCAGACAATTGGGTAAACGCATTCAATTAGAAATTACTGGGAAATCCACGCTGGTAGATAGGGACATTCTCGAACGCCTGGAAGGGCCTTTAACTCATATTCTCCGTAACGCTATAGATCACGGTATTGAAACACCCCAGGAACGTTTAGCAGTAGGGAAGCCAGAAACCGGCACAATTCGCATAGAAGTTGTCCACCGTGCTGGAATGCTGTTAATTACGGTTTCTGATGATGGGCGAGGAATAGATTTAGAATTTTTACGCCAGGAGATTGTCAGAAAAAACCTCACTGCTCCCGAAATGGCTGCAAAACTCACTGAAGCTGAGTTGATGGAGTTTCTATTTTTACCTGGATTTTCTACAGCCAAAACAGTGACAGAAATTTCTGGGCGGGGTGTGGGATTAGATATAGTACATAGCGCAGTCCGGGAAGTTGGCGGTAATTTGCGGGCTGCTTCTAATTTAGGCTTAGGTATGACATTTTACCTACAGCTTCCCCTAACGCTGTCAGTACTGCGAACTCTTGTAGTAGAAATTGCCAATGAACCCTACGCCTTTGGTTTAGCACGTATCGATCAGTTAATGATGGTTCCCAGATCAGCAATTGTGGTATCTGAGAATCAGCCATTTTTTATGCTAAATGAGCAAGCGATCGCTTTAATCTCAGCCCATCAAGTTTTAGAATTACCAGCACAGGTACAAAATCCCGAATTACTCCCAGTCGTAATTATTAGCGATCGCCTCAGTCGCTATGGTGTAGTAGTTGACCGATTTATTGGCGAGTGCAGTTTAGTTGTACGACCCCTAGACCCCCGTTTGGGTAAAGTTCCCAATATCAGCGCCGCCGCCTTACTTGATGATGGTTCGCCAGTATTAATTATTGATATTGAAGATTTAGTTCGTTCCATCGCCAAAGTGCTTTCTAGTGGACAAATTAGCCAGGTAAATCACACTACTCAAAAAGCAGCCGTCAAAAACTACAAACACGTGCTGGTAGTAGATGATTCAATTACAGTCCGTGAAATGGAGCGCAAACTATTAGAAAACAGAGGTTATAAAGTCGAAGTAGCAGTTAATGGTATGGATGGATGGAACGCCATTCGTAGCAGCGACTATGATTTGATTATTACAGATATTGATATGCCAAGAATGAATGGTTTTGAACTCACCAGCCAAATTAAAAGCCATGAAAAATTAAAGCATACACCTGTAATTATCGTTTCCTACAAAGACCGAGAAGAAGATAAAATTCATGGCTTAGAAGCAGGCGCAAACTACTATCTCACAAAGAGTAGTTTTCACGACGATACCTTACTCAAAGCCGTAATAGACCTAATCGGCGAACCCTGATTCTGATTTTAGATTTTAGATTTTAGATTTAAGGCTAATAACTAAGCCAATCACCAATTACCCATTACCCCTTCCCCAATTCATGAAAATCGCCATTGTTAACGATATGGTAATGGCTGTAGAAGTTCTACGCCGAACCATCGCCAAAATACCAGATTATGATGTTGCCTGGATTGCTTACGATGGTGTAGAAGCTATCAATAAATGTGCAGCTGATACTCCTGACTTAATTTTAATGGATGTGCTGATGCCCAATATGGATGGAGTGGAAGCCACCAAGCACATCATGAAGCGATCGCCTTGTGCAATTATCATGGTGACTGCTAGTGTGAGCCGTTATGCTGGTAAAGTTTTTGAAGCAATGTCTTATGGCGCTTTAGATGCTATTAATACGCCTACGGAAGGTAGTACCGGACTGCTGAAAAAAATCTCTACTATCGCCAAATTAATTGATAAATCTCCCCGTCCAAGAATAGTAAATAAACCTAATAATTTACCATCATTAATTGCCATTGGTGCTTCTACAGGTGGGCCGCAAGCTTTAACAAAAATTCTCTCGCAATTTCCTCCAGATTTTCCAGGTGCAATAGTTGTTATTCAACATTTAGATGCTCAATTTACTGCCAATTTTGCCGCTTGGTTAAACGAGCAAACTTCTTTATCTGTACAAATAGCTAATCCTGGTGCTTCTGTGCAACCGGGGAAGGTTTTACTAGCTGGTAGAAATCATCATCTCGTGATGCGTCCCAATTTAACTTTTGAGTATGAAGAAGAACCCTTAGATTGCTACTACCATCCCTCAATTGATGTCTTTTTTAAAAGTGCAGCTAAAAACTGGACTGGAAACGGTATAGGAGTTCTACTCACTGGGATGGGTAGGGATGGCGCGCAAGGTTTAAAAATGATGCGAGATGCTGGTTGGCATACCATTGCCCAAGATAGCAGAACTTCGATTGTTTACGGTATGCCCAAAGCCGCAGCAGAGTTGAATGCAGCTGTAGAGATTTTAGGGGTCGATGCGATCGCCTCAGCTTGTATCAAATCTATATCTGCTGGCTAATCATAATTGAGGTTATCAATAAATCTCAGTAAATTTACTATTTAAACATTATTTTATCTTGGATTTCCACTAGAAAATACTCTGACAAATTTGTTTTATAGACTCAAAAAATATGTTTTTTTAAGTTAGAGAAATCACTGATTTTTTACAAAAAAACACATTTCTATTCAACAGCGAAAAATAGGTTAATATTAATACAACTAATCACTTAGTTTAGTTTTACTAATACTTTGATATGGTCACACACCTAGAATTACGATCAGTATCGTCAGATATCACAAAAACTGTAACGACTTATTTTCCAGTAAATAGTTCTGAATCTGCTTTTTCTCAGGAAGATATCGCTACAGATAAAGCAAGGGTAATGTTAATTGACGATCAGCTAATTATTGGTGAAGCTGTTTGTCAAATTCTGTCTAGCGATCCCAAAATTTCATTTCACTATATAAGTGACCCCACACAAGCCATCCAAGAGGCGATCGCGCTTTCGCCTACAGTAATTTTACTGGATTTGGTGATGCCAGAAATGGATGGATTAATGTTGTTGCGTTGGTTTCGTTCCCATCCCGCAACACGCGATATTCCTATAGTCATGCTATCTAGTAAAGAAGAAGCAAAAGTAAAAGCAGAAGCCTTTGCTGCAGGGGCGAATGACTATCTAATTAAGTTGCCAGATCCAGTGGAGTTAATTGCTCGGATTCGTTACCATTCCAAGGCATACAATAATCTCAAAGCACTCACTACAGCAACTATTAACGCTCAATTACAAGCCAAACAATTAGAACATACTGTCAAGCAATTACAAACAACCCAAGTGCAACTTGTGCAGACAGAAAAAATGTCTAGTTTGGGGCGCATGGTTGCAGGATTAGCTCACGAAATCAATAATCCTATAAATTTCATGCAAGGTAATTTCAAATACCTTGATAATCACATCCAATCTTTAGTAGCTCTCATTCAAGCCTATCAACAAGAATATCCCCAATTTAATGCTGTTATTGAAGAAAAAGCTAGCGATATTAATCTAGAATTTATTCTTGAGGATTTACCTAAAATTCTCACATCAATGAAAATAGGGTCTGAGCGGATTAGCGAAATGATTTTATCATTGCGAAACTTTGCTCGGCTTGACCAAGCTGGTAGCAAGAAAGTGAATATTCATGAAGGCATTGAAAGTACTTTATTACTTTTAAAACATCGCATCAGACAGGATATTCAAATTGTTAAGGATTACAGTAATCTCCCCTTAATTGAATGCTATCCTGCCGAATTAAATCAGGTATTCATGAATGTTCTAAATAATGCCATTGATGCAGTGTTAGAACAGCACGATAAAGCTCAAGATAAACAAATTATCATAAAAACCGAAATTACAGAGTTAGCAACCGTTAAAATTACGATTATTGATAACGGCATTGGCATTAAGCCAGAAATCCAAGCTAAAATTTTTGATCCATTTTTTACAACTAAACCAGTAAACAAAGGAACTGGCTTAGGATTATCAATTAGCTATCAAATAATTGAGGAACATCAAGGAAAAATTAGTTTAAAATCAGAGCCAGGGCAAGGAACAGAATTGATGATTGAGATTCCTGTACAGTTACATCAACCATAAAATTTTCTTGACTGCAATCTTGATAAATTGCTCAACTAGAATCTTTAGATTACTTTATATTGGCTGACTCGCACTTATTAAAAGCATTTTCATATTTCCCCGCTTTTAAATAGCAACTTTAATTTAGGGTATTTTCCATATAAGAATTGCATTCATACCATCGATACTACTTTCACTTCAATCGGATTGTGGAAATTGCGATCGCGGTTTATTTTCTTCTTTCAAAACAAATATCTCACGAAATTCCTCAAATAAAAGCTGAAAAGGGAAAAAGGAAAAACATTTCCCCTTTCCCCTCAAAATTGAGTTTAATTGTGGCTACTTGTTCTTTTAGCTGATTCCTGGTTTTTTCAGCTTTACATTTCGCGTAACTTCTAAAATACGCTCAGGATATACAACAGCGTAAATAGGATAATCCAGATGATATCTACAAAGTGCCAGTAGATTTCTGCCATTTCAATGCCAGTATGTTTCGTAGCAGAGTAATGACCGACACGGCGCGATCGCCACAGTACACCCAGTATTAACAGCAACCCTATAAATACGTGTAAACCGTGGAAACCTGTCATCAAATAAAAGCAGTTAGAAAACACGTTGGTAGTTAACCCATATCCTAAAGTCAGATACTCATATACCTGACCTCCAAGGAAAATAGCCCCCATCAACGCTGTGATGCCATACCATAGGCGCATTCCAGCAATATTGTTCTTCTTAATCGCTGTATCACCTAAGTGGATCACAAAGCTACTAGAAACTAGGATGATGGTGTTAATTGTCGGTACAAGCAATTCTACTTCTGTACCTTCCGGCGGCCAAACTGCGGCACCACCACGCAAAATTAGGTAAGTGGCAAAAAAACCACCAAACATCAAAGACTCAGAAATCAGAAACGTCAGCAGCCCAAACACCCGCAAGTCTTGATGTTCTTCATGGGAAGCCGCTGAACCCAACGCTATTTCTGGGGCGTTCAAAGTTGAATCCTGCATAAATTCCAATTTCCAAATTTAAGGAGGGAACAGGGAACAGTTCACGTATGATGCGTTAGCGATCGCGTAACGCATCAACTGGCGTTAAACCGAGGCAACAGTTTGCGCTGTTGGTTTTCCTTCATCGCTGCGCCCATAATCGTAGGGGCCGTGAGTCACAACTGGTAGTACTTCCCAGTTTTCAATCGCCGGGGGTGAAGTAGTTGTCCATTCTAAAGTTAGCGCCTCCCAAGGGTTATCTGACGCTTTGGGGCCATTCATCCAACTCCAAATGGCGTTGAAGAAGAACGGGATTACAGATATGCCGAGAATCATCGCGCCAATGGTACAAATATGATTAATTCCGGCAAACTGAGGGTCATACATGGCGACACGGCGCGGCATTCCTTGCAACCCGAGTTGGTGCATGGGTAAGAAGGTGAGATGAGTACCAACAAAAGTTAGGGCAAAATGTACTCTTCCCCAGGTTTCATTCATCATTCTGCCTGTCATCTTGGGGAACCAATGGTAAATTCCTGCATAGATACCAAATACAGAACCACCAAATAAAACGTAGTGGAAGTGACCTACCACATAATATGTGTCGTGAACATGGATATCAAAAGGTGCTGTACCCAAGGTTACACCGCCCAATCCGCCAACTACAAACATTGACAGCAAGCCGATCGCAAATAACATGGCACTGGTAAAGCGGATTTTACCGCCCCAAAGTGTTGCTACCCAACCAAAAATCTTCACGCCAGTGGGAACAGCAACAATCAGAGTGGAAATTGTGAAGAACATCCGCATCCAAGGAGGTGTACCACTAGTAAACATATGGTGTACCCAAACAAATAAACCAATAATGCAGATTGCCAAGCTAGAATAAGCGATCGCTTTATAGCCAAATATCGGTTTACGGGCGTGAACGGGAATCACCTCTGACATAATGCCGAAGATGGGCAAAATCATTAAATATACTGCGGGGTGGGAATAAAACCAAAATAAATGCTGATAAAGCACCACGTTTCCGCCAGCATCCGGCTTAAAGAAAGAAGTGCCAAAGTTGATATCAAATAATAACAGCACTAATCCAGCTGCTAGCACTGGGGTAGACAGCAGGGCTAAAACTGAAGTTGCTAAAATTGCCCAGCAGAATAACGGCATTTGCGTCCATTGCATACTGGGGACTTTCATCTTCAAGATGGTGACGACAAAATTTAACGCCCCCAAAATTGAGGAAGTTCCCACCAACACGATCGCTAAAATCCACATTGATTGGGCAGTGTTAGCTGTAATTAAACTCAATGGTGGGTAAGCAGTCCAGCCACTTTGGGAACCACCAAAGAAGAAGCTACCCAAAAGTAACGCCCCAGCTGGCGGATTTAACCAAAAGGCGATCGCATTCAATTTGGGAAACGCCATATCTCGCGCCCCCACCATCAAGGGAATCAGAAAGTTACCAAATCCCCCAATCGCCGCCGGCACAATCCACATAAAAATCATCAATGTGCCGTGATTGGTCATGAAGGCATTATAGAGGTTGGGATCGAGAAAATCTGCATCTGGTGTATTTAATTCGATGCGAATCGCCATCGCCATTAATCCGCCAATCAGGTAAAAAATAAAGGCGGTTACCAGATATTGAATGCCAATGACTTTGTGATCGATATTAAAAGTGAAATAGTCGTACCATTTCCACTTTTGGGGTACTTCGTGGTGGGTAACGACTGCTGTAGTTTTGGAAGTTTCTAATTGTGTCATAAAACCAGGGTTTAGAGACTAAGGGCTAGGGAAAGATAGAAGTAGTAAAGATTCAATCTCACCTTTTGCCTTGCAAGTTATGGATTGACGGCAACAGTTTGATCCATTTCTGGCTGTTGGGCTACACGATTTTCTGTCAGCCAGCGATCGTAATCTTCTGGGGTGTGGACAACTACAGAAGTACGCATACTACCGTGATAGCCACCACAAAGTTCGGCGCAAACTATGGGATAGGTTCCTGTTTTGGTGGCGGTGAACCGTAACTGTGTAGGTTGTCCAGGAATTGCATCTTGCTTCAACCGAAACTGAGGCACCCAAAATGAGTGAATTACATCATTTGCAGAGATGTTCAGCAATACATCTTGACCGATGGGAACGTGCAGTTCGCCTGTATTGACATCGCTATCGGGATAGTTGAACAGCCAAGCATATTGCATTCCAGTGACGTTGACCACTAAAGATGGTGGTTTACCCTCGGTTGCAGGTGTTGAACCAATCCCAATGGGGTTTGATTTGGGTTGTACCATCATTGACTCGTGGGTCATACCGTGATGATGGCCAATCTCATCCATCCCGCCCATTTCGGTGTAAACATCTACGCTGTAAACCCCTAATCCAATCACAATGATTCCGGGGATGATCGTCCACAAAATTTCTAGGGGAAAGCTACCTTCAATTGGCAGGCCATCGCCATTATCTCCACGACGACGGCGAAACTTAATTACAGAAAATAGTATTGCCCCTTGTACTACTAAAAATAAAGCAGTCCCAATGGCTACCATCACATTAAAGAAATTATCTACTAAAGGTGCTTGTGCAGAGGCTTGAACAGGCAGAAGATGATTATTTTGCCCTACCCACAAGCTAATTAGTGTAATTAAGATACCTGCAATTAAAGTTATGATCCCAAGGGGAATTTGTTTCATAAAATAATTTCCTCTGGATAAGTATTTTGCTGCCACATTTTTTCCAACAGTTTGACTTTTCTTTGCAGCACAGCAGCACGATAAGCAACATAGCTCTTATGCAAAGTAATTCCTAAACAAAGGCCAATGGGAGCCAAAATTATCACCCATAATAATATAGAAATAGCGGTAGTGACACCATGATTAGCGAAGTGTTGAACATCTGAAACAGCATACACTAGGTTTTGTGTAGCCTTAAAATTTAGATGTTCCTGCCAAACTACAATTATTGCCACTAAAGCTGGAGAAAGCACTACTAAGCTTAATAAAAATACTGTGAGAATTCTCAAGAGTTTAGATTTCATAAGCATTACTGCAAAGCCGCATATTCCTATGGATGCGGGGGTATAAGTTCTGCATTTTAAATCTGGTTATTTCCAGTTTTAAATGTCAATAATCTTTACAAATCACAGATAACCTCTTTGATATTTGATATACGCAGCTATTACTTCAACTTATGTTTGTCGCGTTTATATATAGGACTGAAAGCTAGATATAAATTAGGAATGTTAAGCGGTTTTTTGTGATATATATCACAAAAAAAGATATTTGGGTTAAATCTACTCAGGTAAAACTATATTTTTTAGAATTTCTTTAGAGTTTATATTTCTTAACTATCTATTATTGAAAGTCTCAACTATAGCAATCTGTGTAGAAAGTACAAATATCTCTTTACTTTATCCTCCTTGTTATCTTTGTCTCCTTGTCTTGTTCATATATCAAATACAACTGCGATAGAAATTGATGACACTGGTCTGAGTTCTATCTATCAAAAGTGTTATATCAGCTACCTCATCTAGTAACAGCAGTTAATTAGGGATGTACTCAACTGTTGAAACCCTTGCTTAGTAAAGATTTCAAAGTTTTTTTATGGTGGGGTACTAGTATTTTTTTGAGGGTACGAATATTTACTTACAGGTGGGGGTACTAGCGTTTCTGTACTCAATACCAAGCTCTACTGAGGCAACATCGGCAGCTATTTGTTAAGTTACTCTTTTCCAGTCGCGCTTGTACTCTCAATATTCTGTGTTTCAACATACACAATTCATCAATTACAACTAAATTCCCAACAAATATATAAACTCAGATGCGTTACGCTATCACTAACGCATCCTACATGAACTAAATTTCCCACAAATACAAAGATTTTTAGGTAAATAAAATACATCAGCAAGTAACTATATTCTGCCTATACAATAATATAGTAGTCTCAATTTTGGTGCAGCTAAGTATAAATTGATTGATGATTTGCTATCGCCTGGACTCTATTCTCTTTCTATGCAAATAGTTTTATGAATGATATTAGATTGTTATATAAACATCGCAAAATTAAAATTATCAAAATATTGCTAAAAAAAAGAGAATTTTTTTGAATATTAAATATCAACTAAATTTAATAATGTAAAATTTTCCTGATTTTGATATATTCAAATTTCTGTGACGCAAATTTCTACATTTTGCTGGCTAATTCTTAAAAAAATAATGATTTTATCGTAATAAAGTCCATTTTATGCTTTTCCTAATATCCTCTATGAAATTAGAAAGAGGTTTGTTACATTCATGTTAAAATCGGTAAATAAATGTTAGCGGGAACTACTCTGTATAATAATTTTTTGGCAAATGTGAAGATTCATTTAATAGTTCAAAATGAACAAAAAAATCATACTTTTTTGGTTAAAAAAGTTACTAATGTTAGTATAGTAAGATGTTGATATCAACATAATTGTTGAATGAAGAGCAATTAAGTTTAACTGATAAAAATTTTGCGGCGATCGCGTATTAGCAACATCTAGAAAATTCGGCATCTTTGCCACCGAGAGGAATAAATAAAAGCTGAAGCCCGTAGATATTTACGGCTTTATTTAGCATTTCAATTTAAAAATCACTCTAACAATACTATGCCCTACGCCATTACTAAGCGCTGTATTCAGTGTGACAAATGCCTTCCTCAGTGTCCTAAAGATGCGATCAAAGTTATCGATGGTGACTACTGGATAGACCCTAGTTTGTGTAATGACTGCGAAGGTTATATGACACCGCAATGTGTCATTTCTTGCCCTGTCAATTCTCCAGTCCCTTATCAAGCAAAAAAGGGTAGATGTAAGGTTGATGCTAATCTGATTGCCACTCAGAAGCTATTTACCGATGGAAAAGGACATCCTTTTGCCTCAGCCATCGTCATTTGGGAATTATGTAACGTTTTAGCACAGCGTCAATCGCTTCCCTGGGAAGTTGATGCGGATGGAGAGCTGTATTATCAACGACAAATTAATGGCGGTAAAGGTGCGATCGCATTCCGAGTGACGGATAGTAATAATTCTGAAGCAACAAGCGTACTTAAAGGTGCCAAGGCTTTATCTGCGATCGAGGCATTTGATATTAGATCTGCTTGTATGCACTTAATCTATGCAGCTCACGCCACTAACCTAGATCATCCTTGGGAAGAAGAGTTTACCATCAACGACCGACAGATTGAGGACTATCTAGGGCTAGATAAACGTAAAGACTTGAACAAAACTACCAAGCTAGCTTTGATTAAAGAACTTGCTCAACAACCCTGTCAACTGATCGCTTCTATTGATTTACCCGCAAAAGGAAAGATACCGGGAGTATACCTAGAAAAAAGCCGCTTGTGGCATTTATTAGATATTCAACACCACTTTCAAGAAGACGATTTAGGATGCAAACATCTAGTTGGATTAACTTTTACAATTAAAGCCGGTCAGTGGGCAGAGTATTTTCTCAATCGCCAAGGTTGCAAAGAGCGTACTGCTTTCTATCAATACGGTACCTTACCCAAAGCTTTACTAAATGTAGTCATGAGCATTTGGCAGCAGCATGAAGGCGCAGCGCGGATGATGCTGTGGTTATTATTTAAAACCAAAATAGGTAGAGAACAGCGCATTACTATCCCCACCCTCATGAGAGTTGCTTATGGCGAGCGAAAACTAAGCCAAGTCTCTGGACACCCGGAGAATCGCCAACGCCTCTTAAGAATATTTGAAAGCGATTTAGAAGTACTTAATTATCATGGACTCAAACCTATATTCGATCCCGTTACTTACCCATTAGAAATTCAACCTTTATGGGCAAAGTTAGTTGATATCCCCGAAGACGCAGACGCAGCATTGGACTTCTGGATTGATGATGGTAGTAACGGTACGCGATTAACTGATGCAGCTCCTCGTGGTAAGTGGAATCGATTAATGAATGCCCGCATCTTATATTTTGAAGTTCCACCAGAGTGGAAAAAACAACTGGCGAAATCTAAGAAGAAGCAGCGAACTACTAGCCGCAAAACAAAATTCAAACCACAAATAAATCTTTCTGTTGAATATATTCTTGAAGCTAGAAAAAGGCTAGGGTTAAGCCAACGAGACTTAGCAAGGCTAACAGGTAAAAGCCAAAGTTGGATTCGTGATATTGAAAATGGGCGTTTTGAAGCGAAATTAGAAGACCAAATGTTATTACGAAAAGCGCTGGGGATGGCGAATGGGTAATGGGGAATGGGAATTTCTCCCTGCGCTTGTAAAGACGCGATTAATCGCGTCTCTACCCCGCCTCTTTAGGGACTTCCAGAAAATAAATTATCCCATTTCCGAGAGAAGATATTTTTATTTTTCCCCCTGCTCCCTGCCCCCTGCCCCTCTGCCTACACAGTGATAGTACATTTTTTAAGTTGGAAGTCCCTTAAGCTTCGTTAAACTTGGCGCGAATAGTTTCTATGCGTTGACGATTTACACCTAAATCGCTTTGACCCAAGCGGGAAGCTGAACGCACCTGAATGACATTTGCGTTGCGGTCAAGATAAAATTCGACATCATCCACGAAGCCTAGTAAGGCACTTTTAAATTCTGCATATAGGTAATCAGGACTTTCTGTAACTATCTGGGTTCTGGGTAAAGACTCAATGATACTTTTAAGATTGGCGATCGCTTCTTCTGGGGTTGATGTAAAAGTCAGTGGGGCAATTTGATGGACTGCATCTGCACTTTGGCTAGATACACAGTTAGGGCTATTGGGACAAGATGCTAGTTTCCCGTTATTAACCCCTAAGTTATTAGGTCTTTTACCTGCAAAAACCATAATTATCTTGTGAAATTGTGTAATTTAAAGTCGTATTTACTCTAGAAGAATTAATTACTCACAAGCAACCCACCTAAGATTGAATATATATTTTGCATAATTATAGGAAACACGCCTGTAATATGCTGTAAATGAACGTGAGGCTTGTTCCGTCTCTTTTACCTCCTCATAGTTACTAGATTTTTTCATAAAAAAGCAAAATATTAATATTTATTAAGATAAACGGATTAATTGCGGGTAACTCAAAATAGTTATGATTGTATGAAATAGTACTTTTCAATTAGTCAAAAATTGCCAATAATTTATCAGTTTATTTTAGATAACAGAATAATAAATTGACTTATATTGATCGGTCTTATCAGTTAGCTTAAATAACTGATTGATATTCTAAATATTGTTTGTAGCTAAATACAGAGATTGCTCATGTTTGGGAAAAAATTTTCACATTATTTTACCATGCTGAGTGCTGTTGTCTTAGGATTAGCAACAGTTGCCGCAGTCCCAACATCGGAAGGGGAATCAAAAGCATTACAATATTTGTTGCAACGTTGGCTAGGATTTCCTGAAGTTCAGTTAATACCAGGGCAACTACCAAAGCAATTACCTGTAAATTTGCCATTACCTGAAAAAGCAAAAATTGTTGGTAGTATTGCCCATTCAGCAGAGAGCTTTGAAATAATTCTGGATGTAGTGCAATCACCAGAACAAGCTAAAACTTTTTACGAGCAACAGCTAATTAAATCTGGCTGGCAAATAGAAAAACAGGAAGATTCATCAAATCAAAAGTCAGGTTTTGTACTTTCAAACTCTATTTTGGATGACAATTCGACAAATGAAGACATGACATATTGCTCTATCTCCCATAAGGCAATATTAAGTGTTGAACCAGCTAACAAATTCTTCTCCACTACGGAAATACGTCCAGAAGTACGTCTAAAACTAGAACTTTCCCCATCTACAAGTTCATCGGAATTTCAGTGTTCAGTTAGTAAATCTATTGAAAAAGTACAACTTCCAGCCTTAGTCTCTCTATCCGATGTGGAAATTAGCGGAGTCTTTGGTACGAATTTAAAAACATCTGCTGATTCTTATGCTGTATTAAATACTAAACTTGATGCTCAAGCATTAATGAATAATTATGCTGCTCAGGTTGAAAAATTCGGTTGGAAACGACAAGATAGCAAGCAAAACAAAACAGGTATTTGGAATACTTGGACTTTTAAAGATAATCAAGGTCAGTCCAAGCAAGGAATGTTAAGCATTACTCAGCTTGCAGGTAGGAAAAATGAGTATGTTGCTTATATAGAATATCATTGAATCTTACAAATAATATCTGATTCAATTGGATGATTTATTGTCTGCAATCACCTAACTAAAAACACCTTTATCAGTATCTTTTCTGGTAACGAGCAATGATTATCTCCAAAAATAATTTATTCATTAGCAGAGCGTTCAAACACCACGGAAAGATTATTTGCGGGCATTTGGTAAATCTGTTTGAAGACAAAATTTTCTGCATTAGCTGCTGCAATTACATCCTCTAAGTTACGCACACCCCACTCGGGGTTTTGAGCGCGTAAATATTCGTCAAAAGCAGCATTACTCGGTGCTGTATGTTCTCCACCTCGCTTAAATGGGCCGTATAAATACAGGATACCTCCTGATTTCAGGATGCGATTTGCCCCTGCCATTAGCCCCAGACAAGCTGACCAAGGTGAAATGTGAATCATATTAATATTGACGATCGCAGTAATTGGTGAAGTCTCAAGCCACTCGCTGACTACTCCTGTTTCCACTGGCCAAACTGCTTCTCTCACATCCAGTGTTTGCGGTGGATAAATATTATCATAGCCACAGTGTTCAATCCAGGCACTAATGCTGGCGAGTGACTGCGGGTTGACATCTGTGGGTAGCCACTGGTGCGGGCTGAATTTGGGAGCAAAAAATACTGAATGTTCGCCAGTTCCAGAAGCTATTTCTAATATCGTGCCACTCGCAGGTAACACTTGTAAAAGTACTTCTAAAATCGGTTCGCGGTTGCGCTGGGTTGCGGGTGCTTCTTGCCTTGCGTCTTGTGGTGCCATTCTTGTAGTTGCCAAAAGAAAGGGGGATAACTGCCAATACAGTTCGGTTAAGGGGGCAAGGGAAAAGGGGAAAAGGATTGAATTCACCCTTACCCTTTTCCCATTACCCTTTTCCCAAATCACGAGGGAGATGCAAAAGACTTATCCGAAGCGTATTGGGAGAACTGCCATCAAGACCATAATACCGGGGGCAAGGTTATCTAAATTGGTAATTATCTTTGAAATATCTTGCTTTTGATGCTTGTAAAAGTATGCTGCATCTTACTTCAACAATCATTGATAAGCAAAATTAAGAATCCTAAGAATCACTCAAAAAACGGTGATGCGATCGCTCTATGATGCGGTAAGTACCGCATAGCTAAAAAAAATCATGACGCATACCGTATCAATCAACGACAGTCAGAGGTTACAGCTTGCACCTTTAGCAACACCCAATCGTCTATTATTGGGGCCTGGCCCTTCCAATGCTCATCCAGCCGTTCTTCAGGCAATGAATACCTCACCAGTTGGACATCTCGATCCCGCTTTTCTTGCTTTGATGGATGAGATTCAGTCATTACTACGCTACGTATGGCAGACAGAAAACCCCCTAACAATTGCAGTTAGCGGTACCGGAACAGCCGCAATGGAAGCAACCATCGCCAATGTTACAGAACCCGGCGATGTCGTATTAATTGGTGTAGCGGGATATTTTGGCAATCGCCTTGTTGATATGGCGGGGAGATATGGCGCAGATGTCCGCACTATTACCAAACCTTGGGGACAAGTCTTTAATTTAGATGAAATCCGCACAGCACTAGAAACTCATCGCCCAGCAATTCTCGCTTTAGTTCATGCTGAAACCTCTACAGGCGCGCGTCAGCCTTTGGAGGGAGTTGGTGATTTATGTCGTGAATTTGGCACGCTGCTACTAGTGGATACTGTTACAAGCTTGGGTGGAGTGCCCATATTTTTAGATAATTGGGGAGTTGACCTCGCTTATAGCTGTAGTCAAAAAGGTTTAGGTTGTTCTCCGGGTGCTTCACCCTTTACCATGAGTCCCCGTGCTGTAGAGAAATTGCAAAACAGACGCAGCAAGGTTGCTAACTGGTATTTAGATATGAACTTGCTAAGTAAATATTGGGGTACGGAACGCACCTATCACCATACAGCGCCCATTAATCTTTACTATGCATTACGGGAAGCACTGCGTTTGGTGGCGGAAGAAGGACTAGCAAACTGCTGGCAACGTCATCAAAAAAATGTAGAGTATCTCTGGGATAGTTTGGAAGATATTGGATTAAGTATGCACGTAGAGCGAGAATATCGTCTCCCAACACTGACCACTGTCCGCATCCCTGAAGGAGTTGATGGCAAAGCCATTGCCCGTAAGTTACTTGATGAACATAACATTGAAATTGGCGGTGGTCTTGGCGAACTAGCTGGTAAAGTTTGGCGCGTTGGACTAATGGGCTTTAATAGCCGTAAAGAAAGTGTTGATAGACTTTTAGAAGCACTGCGCCAAGTATTACCTAAATAGGGATTAGGGACTAGGGACTAGGGATTAGGGATTAGGAACTACTAAGTAGTTTTTTACCCAGCACTCATAAATTTTTCCAGCTAACCTCTGATGTGATCAATCACACAACGAAGGCATGAAAATTAACTGTTCCCAATACCCAGTACCTAGTACCTAGTTCCCAATCCCTATTAGCCTCTATTTATTCTTGTGGCTTTGCTTTCCAGCCTTAGAATGTTGCTCTCGGGTACCACCCTGAGTGCCTTTGCCTTCTTCGTTATCGTCCTCATCATCATTGTTATTTGATTTGCTGCTGCCTCTGTGGGAACTCTTGCCGCCCTTGCTGCCAATTTCAGCCATGTGTTCTCTGTCTTGGCTTACAGCTTCACCACCCTTGCGTCCAGCTTCACGCGCTTCCTCAGAGGTAAACTCGTGTGCTGTACCTTTTTCATGAGCAGCGTGTCCGCCTTTACTAGCAATTTCGCGTTGCTTATCTTCATCCATAGAAGCAAAACCGCGCTTACTGGTGTCTGACATTTGAAAACTCCTTTTAACTAACTAAAGCTTTTGACTTTTGTAGCCAGTGGAAACCTTGTTCGGTTTCTCATGTCAAATAATTACTTTCTTAAGTTAGCTACCAAATTGAGTTGTATTCATGTCTCCTTAGGGAGAAAGATTTACGGTTAGGGCATGACTATATATATATACAAAGATATATACTGAAACCTAGAATTAGCGATAATCTCTTGACCTAAAAAATCACAGAAAAATCCAAAGAAAAGCTTTAAATTCTATGCTCCAGTAAACTTGATAAATTCTATTTTTGCAGAGCTTGCTTAATAGAGGAAATCTGATTTTTTACAAAAATGACCAACTAGTGAATTATTAGCTGAGAATTGCTAATATGTACCCAAATCTATAGAGGGTAGGAGTTCCCTACCCTAAAATTTATGGATATGTAGCGAATGATGAAGAATTGGTACATATTGCAAAGCGCGATCGCTCTCCTCAAATTCCTCAAATGCTTGGTAATCAGTTGAGTTAAAGAATCTCAATTGCTCTAGAATTTACTGGGATAGAAAACCAGCGAATAAAAGCGGTAAAAGAATTAAAGCCGAGATAATCAACACTAGCGTGATTGGCTGTATTTTTAAAATGTTCTTGTCAGGCTCTGGCATTGTTCACCTTAAAAAAAGATAGGTAGACAATTTCAGGCTAAACTATTTTCGCGATCCGATTCAAGCCTATCTAGGTTGAAATATCACATACTTTAGTAATACCAAATCAAAGAATGTTTGCGACACATTAATAATATTCTAGAGGGCAAGGCACTGCCCATTAGTGTCAACTTAAGCTTAAAGCTATATAGGGCGGGCGTTGTACAAATACCTCGCGCCCTCATCCCCTAACCCCTTCTCCCGCAGGAGAAGGGGAACTAAATCTCTTGCTCCCTTCTCCCTGTGGGAGAGGGGCTGGGGGTGAGGGCGAAACCTTGCACAAGAGCGGGTTTCACGTTAAGTTGACACCAATGAGGCACTGCCTTGCCCCTACAATCTGTCGCATTCTTTTTTCAAATTGGTATAAGATTTAGATCCCCGACTTTTTGAAAAAGTCGGGGATCTGGGTTATCCCTAACAACAACTTTGTAATTACGAATTACGAATTACGAATTACAAATTATTCTGTTTTATTTCTCAGCCGAGTATACCGGACTTGGTCTTTTCAACTTTGCGTAGGTGCGGCGAACAGGTGGCTGATGCACCATAGAATAACCCATCCAAAGAATATTTTGCCGTTCTTTAACGGGAAAGGAAACTGTGTGGACTAATGCATCTTGTTGCCACATTAGTGAGGAAAAAGGTTGTGGTGGGTTTTGCTGATTTCCTTCTAATAAATACCCTTGAATATTTTTTCCTAAAGAAACTGGCTTACCTGTGTGTCTGTGTTTATAAAATTCTTTGATTGCAGTTACAGAATTGGGGCTATCAACGCTAAAACTGCCTACTAAACAAGACGTATCAGTAGTTTCACAACTGAACAAACCCACAATCATACTGCGAGGCGAATTACTAGAAAAAACTTTGACAGTTAGTTTACTGAGCAAATCGCGATTGCTTCCATCTCCTAAGCGAATTTGTTCAGGTAAACGCATTGCATACCCTGGTGGTAAGCTTTGCTGGATTTCTGGCAATTCCGAAATAAACACTTCCGACGGAATAGCAAAAGCCGGAAATGTACTGCCTAAAACAGCTAGAACAGCTGGTAAAGTAAGTAATTTACGAAACAGCATATTTTAACCATTTTTTATAAGTGGATAATAAAAACTACTTGAAAAAATGGTTAAAAAGCCTGAGAGGAATTACTTATTAATTAGTAATTAAAAAATACAATTGGATGGGGAAAGGGTAATGGGTAATGGGTAATGGGTAATGAGAATACCAAACACCCAATTTAAAAATCTACGCCACGTTTTAGTTCTACACCGTGATTGGCATAGTGTTTGTGACAATAAACCTCGGAGTGAACGCTGGCTAAATCAAAGTATGAAGGTTGATTTTGACAGCGACCAGTGATGATTACTTCCGTATCACGGGGTTTGCGAAGTAATGCTTGCACAATCGGTTCTACGGGGAGTAATTCTAAGTCAACGGTGGGATTGAGTTCATCCAAAATAATGGTTTTATACAATCCAGATGCGATCGCAGTTTTGGCAATTTCCCAACCTCTTTCGGCTTCTACGTAGTCTAATTCTTGTCGGGAATTGCGCCAGACGATCGCATCTCGTCCACAGCGTTGGTGATCCACTACCTCTGGATATGATTGCTGTAAGGCTGCGATCGCTGCGTCTTCTGTGTAGCCGCTACCACCTTTAAGCCATTGCATAATCATCACGCGGGTAGAACCAGGATGATTGATTCCTCTACCAATAGCTTGTAATGCCTTACCTAAAGCACTGGTAGACTTACCTTTGCCAGCACCCGTATAAATCTCAATCCCCTCAATCAGTAATGCTTCTGCTGTGGGGTGATGTTGAGGCTTCATTTCCGAATGTAAATCAGCAATATCTAGCAGCTTTTGCGGTGCAGCACGTCCAGTAGCAATAATTTCTAAATCCTGGGGTTTAGACTTAAGTGTCCGTACAACTTCATCAACTTCCAGCAAACCTAAATCTAGAACTGGGTTAATTTCATCGAGAACTACAACAGAATATAGACCAGAGGCGATCGCACCTTTGGCGACATCCCAACCTCTAGCTGCTTCAGCACAGTCAAAGGCAGTAATTTCGTCAGGCCCAAAATATTCTGCTCTCCCAGTTCGTACCTGGTCTATTAAATGGGGAAAGCCACGCTGCAATGCAGCAATTGCGCCGTCCTCATCATAATCTCGTTCTGGCCCCTTTAAGAATCTTAGTAATAAGACACGATTTGCATTGCTCGGTGTATTAATTCCCAAGCCAATCGAGCGCAAAACCACGCCTAAAGCTGCTTGGGACTTCCCTTTCCCAGCACCGTCGTAGACGTGAATTTGACCAGTGAGCCGTTCAGGACGCACTTGCGCCGTGCGAATACCGATACCGTTCCTTGTCATTTCTCGAAAAGCTCTAATGTAGCAATTTTTAATCTTAACGAACGTCTTGCACTCTCAGGTAGAGCGGCTATGATATTTGGGCATTGGGAATGGGGCATGGGGCATTGGGCATAGAACATTAAATATATGTATTAAATTTGAAGCCTTAATTTTTCACCCATTACCCATTCCCCATTACCCATTACCCATTCCCCATTCCCCATTACCCATTCCCCATTCCCCGAAAAATACTGGCACATCCCGATGGTAAAAGGCAAGAACAATGAGATAATTGCCCCCATCACAGTGGGTATGCCAGTTATACTCTCTACAGTTAACCCTTACAGAGGAAGGTTTATGTTTGACGATTGGACGCTTCCCAGAGTCTTGCCGATTGGCGCAATTTTGTTTGATCTCTTATTTCTACTGATGGCCATCTCTATAGAAGGCTACTGTCTCAACAGAAGATTAAAATTTGACAAAAAAACTAGTATTTTTTATGCAATATCTATTAATCTCTTTTCCAGCGTGATTGGTTGGGTAGCGTTTTTCGTCATAGAGCCTATGTTGCCCCTGCAGTTGAGGACAGAATTAATTAACTATATATTTTTCAATACGGTTAAATATTCTAATACCCAGACCATCATTATTTTGTCTGCTTTTATAATTTTCTTTGCTACGTTTATTGTCAAGTTATTTCTGCTCAGAGGTTTCTCACTCTTACTCAATGAAGAATTTTGGAAAAAGAGAGAGGAAACTACAAGCAATGAACCTCCCAACTGGCGTAAGCTCAAACGCTATAAGTTAATTAGTAATAATTTGGTATCGACTTTATTAATAGCTAATTCTTTAAGTTATACGGCTATAACTTTTGTTTTACTGATTCGCAATAAAGTTTTCTAATTTAATTATTGACGCGACAGTATGATCTGATGAATATTAAATGACCTAGAGGTTAAAACATGAACGTATTATTTAAGGATTTACAGGGTTTCACCAATTTTATTTCAGATATATACGCTAGGCTCAAAAAGATATTTGTTCCTCCCAGGGCTTATGCATGGCAGACATTAATTTATTTAAGTGTCTTTTCTTGGGCAATATCTTACTTTGCTACGCCTCCTATTAAGGATGTAATTGCATTTTTTGGTTGGTTATTTTTAATAGCTGGTACATCTTGGTATACTACCGATGACCCTTTAAGGGTTCCTGGTACTTTTATGCCTGTCGGTGCAGTAATCACAGGATTTTTAGTAAGTGTGTTTGCATTTGGGCAACAAAATAATCCTGGTATTACTCCCAATACTATAGTTTTGTGGCCGACAATCTCGGCACTAATTACCGCCGTACCAGAATTTTTTGAAGGAAGTGGTACGGATGCTAAAGCTCAAATTCCTAAACCAGAAGACCGCCAAAGAATAATTGTTTTGGTAGCTAGCTGTATGGTACTAAGTTGCTGGCTGCAATTCTACTTTGTTGTCAATAACTGGGTAGAAAAATATCCTAGTTTATTGTCTGATAATTTTAAAAACAGTGCCTTTGTAGTTAAAACAGAATTGCCAACCAACATTCCCCCTAATGGTGCGTTAATTCTGAGAGAAATTAGACCAAAATTAGAAAATCAAATCGATAAACAGCCTTGGTCACAAGTCGAGAAATGGCTACAAAGTGCTAATGCAAATCTCAGTAATCTCGCAGATCAAGTAATTCAAGACAAACGCCTCAGACAAAAAGACGAGAAGTTTTTATGGCGAATTGAACCACGAATTTCCAACCCTAATCCTCGCAAAAAAGACGAATATATACTAGATATTCTCAGTATTTGGACTGGCCCTAGTTCTGACAGACGCGGTTATTATCTCAAGCAGTCCTGTCAAATTCGACCAATTGCAGATACTACGAGCAGAGCCACTAATTCAAAAACCGATGAAAAACCCATCATCGCCGAAGTTGAATGCGGCAAGGTTAGTAAACCAATTTTAGGATTACCGCCAGCGCAACGATAGGGACTTACAACTAAAAAATATACCATCACTTTCTTGGCAGAAGGGCAGGGAGCGGGGGGCAGGGAGAAAAAGAAAAATATTATCTGATTAAATTGGATAATTTATTTTCTAAAAATCCCTAAATTAATTTCAACTATATTTCTAAAATGCAACATTCATTAGATATGCTGAATTTCAGTAGAATTTTTGTGATCGCTAAGAATGTATTTCAGGAAGTAATTCGCGATCGCATTCTTTATATTATCGGTGTGTACATCCTCATACTCGCCGCCGCTATCCGTTTATTACCTGAAGTTGCGGCTAATACCGATGGCAAAATGTTTTTGGACTTTGGTATTGCAGCTATGAGTGTGATTGCCTTAATTGTGGCTGTATTTGTCGGTACTGGACTAGTTAACAAAGAAATAGAAAAGCGTACTGTTTTGATGTTAATTGCCAAACCCATTAGTCGCAGTGAATTTATTACTGGTAAATACTTGGGTTTATCGGCTGTCCTCGCCTTACTAATTGCCATTATGACTGGCATTTATTTGATATTTTTACAATTTGGACATATCCATCATTCCGCAAATAGTATTGTAATTGCCGCAGTTTTTTTATTTTTGCAAACATCTTTAATTGCTGCTGTGGCTATTAGTTTGGGCGTATTTACTAGTTCCCTATTAGCGATAGTTTTAACTTTAGCTGTATATTTATTGGGTAACATCACCCAAGATTTATTGAAATTTGGGAAACTGAGCAATAGCCCAGGTATTCAACAACTTACTCAAGCTTTGTATCTGATATTGCCAGATTTATCGCGTTTAGATTTAAAGAACTACGCTGTTTATGGTTTGCAAGCATTACCAGAACCAAGTGCGCTGATTGCTAATGCTGGCTATGGCTTAATCTACAGCGCCTTGCTCTTAGCGATCGCAATCTTAGTCTTTTCACGCCGCGAATTTTAATCATCGTAGGATGCGTTAGCGACAGCGTAACGCATCCGACATGGTCATAATTATTTAAGCAAAAGTTAGCGATCGCAATCTTGGTCTTCTCACGCCGCGAATTTTAATTATGTAGGATGCGTTATTAACGCATCCTACGTGGTCATAATATTTAAGCAACAAATATGATTTGCGGCTCCTGAATTGTGCCATCAGGCATAATCGCATCCACCAGCCTTGTATGAGTTAAAATACTTCCCCAAAGTTTAGCTTCAATTAAGTTAGCCTCAGTAAGATTTGCCCATGTTAAATCTGCACCAATTAAATTAGCTTCAGTTAAATTAGCTTCTAATAATTTTGCACCACAGAGTTTCGCTCCTGCGAGATTAGCTCGCACTAAGTTTGCTTCAATTAACGATGCTTCAATTAATTTAGCTTCAGTCAAATCCGCCTCACTTAAATCAGCGCCACATAAAGAAGCCTGCATCAGATTGGCCTGACGCAGGTTAGCACCCACAAGAATAGAACCGCACAAATTTGCACCACGCAAATCTGCTCCCACAAAATTAATACCACTCAAATCAACTGCTCTCAGGTCTATTCCGCTCAAGTCACATCCGCTGAAATCTCTACTTTGACTCAAAATGAAGTCCTGTTTGTCAGCATAATTTCTCATGGTATTACCTCAAGGTGTCAATTATGGCAACAATCAATTGTGAAAGTTACTGTATATCGAGCGTACACCCCAAAAGCGAATCAGCAGCGTCGTAAATCAATAATAATTTCAGAAAAATTCATTCATAGGCGAAAAAGTAAGCTTTTCAGGCACTTTTTGGCTAAAAAATTCTGACATAAGTCAGGGAAATTTGATATATAAGTAAAGGTCATGTTTTCAAGTACTGACTTCTTTGAGCTACCTCTGAGCAACAAAAAACCCCGGCGAAACTAACCGAGGTTGATGGGAGAAGTTCAAATGACGATGAGAGATACAGATAGCGAATTGCAAAAATCTTAGCTAACGCTGAAACCTACTAAAGCTAAAGTTGTGACTATTAAAGTAGCGAAAACAGCCTGTATTACATATTTGCGTTGTTCCCAAATTGCAGGGTACTCAGCGTAATACATTTGGGGTTCAGTTGCATAGTTATTGAGAACGCCGTCTTCGTTAATGGTGGTATACATAGTTGTTTTTCTTTGGTTTGTTACTTTATGTAAATAAATTTAACAAAATTGTTACAAAAAGTCAACTAGACTTGACAAATAATTACAGATAGTATTGATAAGCCTGGCTTATGTGATGGAATTAAGATGAAAAGAGGACTTCTATAAATAGTTGAACTCCATGAATGAGGCTTTTTGCTTCGTCAACGAGGCTTTTTGCTCCGCGCACGAGGCTTTTTGCTTCGTCAACGAGGCTTTTTGCTCGGTGAACGAGGCTTTTTACTCCGTGAGCGAGGCTTTTTACTCCGTGAACGAGGCTTTTTACTCCGTGAACGAGGCTTTTTGCTTCGTGAACGAGGCTTTTTACTCCGTGAGCGAGGCTTTTTACTCCGTGAACGAGGCTTTTTGCTTCATTCGTGAGACAGCTATTCCGAAAGCAGATGAAAATAACCAGATTTTTGCCTTTAACTGCGGTGATGCTCACGGCGCTAACTCTCAGCAGTTGCAGTACAGTTAGTAGTAGCGATTATGAAGCCACAGCGCTGACGACTTATACCTGGCGCGTGAAATATATTAATCAGCCATCACCAGAATTTGAAAACTTTGCTACTACATCTTTACTCAATCGCAATGGTATCAAGCCAGAAGGTGCGGTGACTGGCCCTGATGATCGGGGTTTATGGTGGCCTGCGCTTCCACCCCGTCCTACTGTCAGCGAGGTGGAACAGCGTAAAAAACCTCAACAAGAGGTAAGTCAGCCAGAATTATTAAAAACCGTAGAGTATAAGGTGAGCTATAAAGTGGATTCTCAACAGAAGATATTCCCCACAAACTACGATGTTTACCGAGAGGTAGTCAAAGCCTATCCATCGCGCATCCCTTTAGCTTTTACTTTGGGAGTGAACGACGACACAGTAGAGAAAGCAGAACAGGCGGATTGAATGAGCTATTAGGGACTTCCAAATAAAAGAATATCCCAGTATTTATTGTGGGGTGGACATCTTGTCATACGTATCAACTTAACGTGAAACCCTCTTGGTTGCAAGGTTTAGCCCTCACCCCCAGCCCCTCTCCCACCAGGAGAGGGGAGCAAGAGATTTAATTCCCCTTCTCCCTCAGGGAGCTATCCATTAGTCACATCTTTCTTTACAATCTTGAAATGCTTATTTTGTGGGCATCTTGAACACTGAGGTGTCAAACATACTTGACAGATTAACTCTTAGTCTTCTCGCTAAAATTAGGTTTTTATTGAGAATTGATGACGAAGGAATCAGGGTTATAAAAAGCGTGAGTGAATACTCTCGTAAATGTTGAGAAAGATCCGGGTAATGGATAGCTCAGGGAGAAGGGGTTAGGGGATGAGGGCGAGGGTTTTTGTACAACACTCACCGTATATAGCTTTTAGCTTAAGTTGACACCTATGACATCTTGTCCGCCCAGTTTATGTAGCGGGCAAGATGCCCGCCCCACAAGATGGAATGATTTATTTCTTGGAAATACCTTATCCTGAAAATTCATTCTCCGGTGGAAAAGGAAAGATTCGGTTTGATACCCACCCTTGCGTTTCCCAGACTAAGTTTATATTTTTGTCCCCTCATCTCCCTTGTTCCTTACCCAAAGCAGATTGGGGTTGATTAATCACAGGCGATGGGCGAGGTGAAACTGGATTACGCAACAATAGAATAGGAATACTGAGAAGCCCGAAAATCATCACGGCTCCTGTCATTATCCATACTGATAGACGATGAGGTTGATAATTACCTCGTTCAATTTGCCAGAAAACCCGATTGTATTGCCATGCAGCTAAAGCGATCGTGACAATCCCAAAAATTACTAAGACAATCCCTAAATTTTCCGAATTGAATAAGTGATGTACATCAGGTTCTCTGTGGGTGATGGCTACATCCAGCTGATTTAAAAATAAACCAAATCTAGCGATCGCAAATCCAAACCCAATGAGTGCGATCGAAGTACGCAACCAAGCTAAAAAAGTGCGTTCGTTGGCTTGATGCTCTCGTTGACGGTCTATTTTTGGTACTTTATTCATCAGTATTCCATATCAAATGGCGTTCCGTGGTAAAAATATTACCCTGTTGTCTTCTTTATTTTCTTTTAGCCTGGCCGCACAGCAAAACACATCTACTGACAGAGACGTTTAGCTATATCATGCAATCATCATAAAATTAGATCAAAATTTCTTAAATCATCAATTTAGGGGGCTACTATGTCTCGTTTAACACAAATTCTCCAAAACTTGTACCTTCGTGTTGAAGGTTTTCTTTCTGTCATTTGGAATAAATTTGTAAATGTTGTCAAAAGTTTCTTTGGTTTTTTCGCCAAACTCTTGGGATTAACTGAGTCTGGTTACTTTTTAGAATCTGATGCAGCGCAAGGTACAAAGCGGGTTGAACCTCCACAACAAATAGAAACTAAGCAAAATACTCCAGTGGAAACTCCCGCTAACCGTCGCCGTTCTAATGCCAAAATGGATTACTACCTCAACATGGCTCGTGATATGAAAAAGGGTTAATGACTAGTTTTCAGCGAAAAAACCTTGGGGCGATCGCATAACACAAGCTGTAATTAATTCCAATTCAAAAAACCCTTGTAATATATAGCAATCCTACAATGAGTGGTGAAATTACTCTTGAAAATAGGAAGTAGGAAATCAGGAAATATAAATGTAGTTTGTTTTTTCACAAATCTCATAGGAATGCTATATCAATCATCTGTAAGATGCGTTAGCTTTTGGCTAACGCATCTTACTATAAATTATTCGGTATTGTCTTAAACTTTTGGGGCGAACCTAAAGAATAATCTTCTAATTTAAAATCAGCAAAAGGCTTCTTCTCTAATCTATTTCTCAAAGCTTCATCCAGAATTACACCATCGGATTTCTGCTTCACGCCAATAATAATAATACTTCTTTGATATGCAGTTAAGTCTTGATTTGCCTGACAATCACTGCGTTGAAATTGTCCCAAATTTAATAAGCGATAATTTTTGACAGTACCACTAAATAATTTTTTCGCTAAAAGTTGGATTTGTTTAGAACGTTCTAAAGCCCGACTTTGTTCAGTTGCAACATCACCCTCGCAAGAAGCTGTACCTACAGAAATTATCTCTGTAGGGTTTTCCATAATCTTTTGTATACCCTCTTGCTCTAAATTTAACTTTAAAACTTCTAAACTAATAATACTATCGTTATATTTAATTTGAAAATTACTGCCTAGCAGCCACTTATATTCAACTGATAACACTGCAATATTAAATTCGGCTGCTCTCCCTTTGCTATCCCTACCTTCCTCATAAGGAAAATAATCTACCTTCCCTTTTCGTTCCGGTGCTTGTCCATAATTAGGGATAAAATTCAGTTTTAAATTTCCTAGAATTAAAGCTAACACCCACAGCAATCCTAAAGAAGCAATCAATGCAGCAATTAATGACAAAAGATGCGGTTTGGGTTTGGTTAATAAAGTTTTACTAATTGGTGAATATGGCTGTTCAGTTTGAATATTTTGCCCTAAATTGACTGTTGAATTTGCATTTATTTGCTTTTCGATTTCCTCTAAACGCTGTAAAATCTCTTGGGCATTGGCAGGGCGTTTTTCTATCTCAGGTGCCATCAACCAATCAATTAAATTTAACAGTAATGTTGAGATATGATTGGCACGATTGCGCCAGTGCAAAACATTATGCTGAATATCATACATATCTAAGGGATGGTATCCCGTCAATAAAAATACAAAGGTGCGTCCCAAAGCAAAAAAATCTGATTGCGGTACAGCTTCACCATGCAGTTGTTCTGGGGCGCTATAACCAGATGACATAATTGCATTTATCCCAGTTAAAGACTTGGCTAATTCTTTAGCTGTGCCAAAATCAATTAAAAATAAATCTCCGCCATCTTCCTGAGTCTGGTTCTCTGGAGAATTACGAATCATAATATTACATGGCTTAATATCTCGATGCAGGTATTGCTTACCATGTAATACCACTAAAATTTCTAGCAACTGTTTCAACCAAGCTATAGCTTGTGATTGAGATATAGGCACATTATCATGCTGTTTAAGCCATTGCTCTAAATTAATCCCGTTAATTTGTTCCATTACCAGGCAATGCAACAGCAAACCATCTCTGGTTTTATATTGGAAGTATCCATCAACCTTCGGTATACCAGGATGATTTAATTGCCCCAATACAGCTACTTCTTGCTGAAATAATTCTACTATTTTAGGGTCAGCACCAAGATTTGCTTGTAATACCTTAATGATTTTAGGTGTATCTTTTTCGTATGCTTCATAAACCTTACTAAAGCCAGAGTTATCGCATATCAGCCGCATTACCCGATAGCGTTCCAGCAAGTCCAACTGAGAACCACAAGTTTGACAAAAGCGATATTCCTGCGGGCCTGATTGATGAGGTTGAGTACAAGCGGGATTAATACAAAGGCTCATGACGTAGATATAAAAATGTAGGATAAAGGATGAAAAAGAAAAATTCGCAATGACATAACAATTTTCTTCATCCTTTATAGTTAATAATTACAGATAAGTTTTAGCTTTCCCGTTCAATGATCATGAGATTTATTTCATTGCTGCTGTTTTAAGAAAGCTTCCACAGTTCGGTTAAATTCTTCTGGTTTTGTCAAGAATGGCCAATGATTACCAGGAACTTGGCAGAGACTTAAGTTTTTGAGATAGGTTTTGTAGGGTTTAAGTTGCCATTCTTGGCGGTTTACGCCTTTTTGTGGTTGCACAAACAGAGTTGGAATATAAACAGGTTCTGTTAACCCAGCTACACGCATCACATCTTCAAAAATACCATCGCGGGCAGCTATGGTAAATTTGCTACCCCAACTACCATCGGGTTTTTGTTCGACTCCGGCTTGAAAAGCCTGCTGATGTAAGGAAGTCCAGCCTTGATATTGGCTTAACTGCTGCGCTTGCTTTTCAGCTTCCTCATAACTAGCGAAGGGGCCCATACTTTTGAGAAAAGGTAACACACGGTAAAGCAGAGGAAATGTCAACTTGAAGAAGTTGGGCATTTTCCAAATAAAAATCGGATCTACCAGAATCATGCTGCGTAAACGTTCTGGATGCTGTCTCGCCCAAATTGCAGCTAACTTACCTGTCCATGAATGACTAACAACATGGGCACTAGACCATCCTAAACGATCCATGAGTGCTTCTAAATCCGCGATCGCACTCTCAAAAGAGTAATCTAATAGAGATTCCGGCTTGCTGCTTTCGCCATGACCGCGCATATCTGGCGCAACTATATGATAATCTGCTGCCAGATAATCCCCTAAGCTAGACCACACAAGGGCTTGGTCACCTAAGCCGTGTAACAGTAGTAAGGGTAATTCACCTTGGTGCCACTCTAGGTAAGACAGTTGCAAGTCTGGCTTGGTTAAGGTTTGACGTAGAGGCATCATTACATATCTACCCATAGATAGAGCTTCGCGCTTATATGTTATCGCGAAAAGAAAAATGCCTGCACTTTTAGGCAAGAAAACAGGGAATAGGTAAGAAGCACAGAACCTTTCGCCCTGTTAATTAATGGTCTATAGATAATTGTCAATTCAATTTTTTCCGATTAAATTAAGATTTGTGTCAATAAATCCTCAATTTTGGCTATATAACTTTATATTTTCAATTTGTGCAGTATCACATGATCAATTTTTGTTTAATTTAACGAGATAAAATGTCAGGCAAAAGTGGTTATCTTAGATATGCGTTATAAAGTAAAGTTAAATAAAACTCATATAGGATATGCTATTTGGTGTCCTGCTTTACCAGGATGCTGGACTTTGGGAGAAACTGAAGAAGAAGCTTTAGAAAATATCAAACACGCAATTAAAGCCTATCTAGAAACGATGGACGAAGTAAATCAAAATGCAGAATTACGTTATGTAGAAGTGAGATGATTGTAATTGCTGCGTACCTGCTTGATAATATTGACCTTAATTCTTGACGCTTCACTCTTGATTTTTATTACTTAAATCGGCGTAATCCAATAAGTAATTCCCCTCACGACTTGTTTTTTAAATCCAAACACAGGTAATTCAGCTTCAGTTAAACCTAAATAAGTCCAATGGGGAATATCATTTTCTACGGTTTGAAACCAACCATTTTGATTTAAAGCTTGTCTTTGCTTCGGGCTAGAAACGCGTAAATCTATAGCTAATCCCCACAGATGTTGTGATGATCCTGGTGGTGCAACTACTCCCAAGATAGCGGTTTCTTTACCTTGGCGAACTTTATCTAAAGTTCTACTATTAGCATATTTGTTCCAAAATCTTAAATTGGTGGTAAAAGTGCGAGTACAATCACCACCACCATAGCCTGATTTTAGGGGAATATTTTGTAAGGCTCGTGCTTTATTAAAAGCTAATCCGGCTGATTGCTGTAAATAACAATCATTAGTACCATTAACTTTCACCATTTCTAAAGTAGATTGAAATTCCTTAGTTTCTTGCTCATTGGCAAATAGAACTTTTGGCGGTAATTTTGTCTCTGCTTTTTGATTAATAAATGGCGCGCCATATTTACGCAGCAATATATACTCAAAAGTTCCAGGTTGGGGAATTGTCGATAATTTAATAGCAATTGTAGTTAAAAAACGCTGTTGCTCGTTTAGTTGGGGGTCAGGGGTAAAAGGCGTAATGGGAGTTTCTGAGGTTTTGGGGTCTGGTGTAATACATGGTGTGGAAATACTATTTAAGCAACTGTTAAACTGTGCGGTATTAATCACTGTTTGGTGATGCACAATTCCATTACTAGCAACTAAAATAAAAGTCAAAGAGAAAGTAATTATAAATAAAGTTAATTTTCGTAATATTCGTTGCATTAATAGGTTAATTGGATATATTTAATTTAATAGTATTGCAAAACTCTATAAAAGTTTGAAAACTAGGTAGATGCTGCTTTTGCTCCTTAATTCTCTTTAATAATTGCTCTACATAGTATGGTTTTAACACATCTCCTGGGTTTTTCTTAGAGTAATTAATATTTTTTGCTTTAAATAATTCTTTCAAATAAGCTGTATGGAACTGAGCATGAGTATTAAAATCTGGATATTTACCCATTAACTCTGGACAGTTAACAGAGACATCATAATACCGAACAAAATCTAGTAAAGGTCTATCTTGCGGCTGTCTCGAGTAAATGTTTCGGTTTCCAAGAAACCATGTTTCAAAACATCTATTTTGGACTATTATTATAAGCTCAATATTTCCTAGTTTAATTTTCTCAGATGCGAGAAACTCATAAATTTCATTTTGTATCTCACCAACTGTATTTTCATCTACATCTAAACATACTACAAGATAGTTGTAATTTCCCTGTTCTTGAACATCTGCGATCGCATTAGGTAGATGCTCGTAAATTATTGAAGGATAACCTTCTGCACTAAATAAATAGTAATTGTTTTTCTCAACTTCATCGTAATTTTTAACTTGTTTGATTTCAGGTAAAAGATAAGCTAGCCAAGCCGGATATACTTTTCTTTCAGTTCTTTTTCCCTCAACAAGAAAGTAAAGATTCATCCCACTGCAATTCCTTCCTTATATGCATCAAGATTAATCAATTGCATAAATGCCTGATGTCTTGATTTACCTAGATTAAATTCTTTTGCATCTCTAGCTGTTACTACACCACCTCGGCGAGTCACTATTTTCCAGTGTTCTATATTAATTTTATTAATTATATAAGGATGATGGCTAGTAATTATAAATTGTAAATTCTTATTTTCCAATATAAGCTCTGTAACTATATCAATACAATTTACTCCTAAACTATTTTCAAATTCATCAATTAAGATAACTGTTCCTTCTGCAGATAAATACAGTTCGCTTATGTACATGAGTGTTTTGTACATACCTGAAGAAATTTGTATTTGATTAATCCAATTATTTACACCTTTTTCTTTGATTTTTACTATAGGATAGTTTTTAGGATTAAGAGATTTCACTAATTCTTCATCTTGTTCTAGCTTAATATCTTCAACTTGAACAAATATTTCCATAAAATGGTGTTTAATTCTCTCAAAAACTTCAGGAAAATATTCGTAAGTTAATCCTAGTTTTATTTGATTTAATAGATTACTTTTTTGGATATCTTCTAAAGGTAATGATGAATACTTATCCTTTAATACAGAATAGTTGTCGAAAATTTTATTAACAAAAAAGCTCAGAAATATCATACTGTTATTGCTATAGTCATCACTATTGTCTGTAATTTGGCTAAATCCATATTTAATGGGGGCAATATCTTCTTCTTCGCTCAATATAGCTACTACACTTTGAAATGAAGATAGCTTTGGTAAAATTTGATTATGAAATTTTATTTCTTGTGCATTCCTGTGAATAATTGTTTTGCCATTGACTGATAAAAACTCATTAACTATCTTAAATTGATTTTTTTCATTTTGGCTATCTAATATTAAACTAACTAGGCTTCCGGTTTCAAATTCTCCTTGCCAATTATATAAATTTGTATCAACTGTAAAGTCTATATTCCAACTTACTCCATTTAAGGATTTGCCATCAGCAATTTTTTGTAAATTGATAATTGACTCAAGAATTTGAGTTTTACCAACTCCAGAAGCACCTACCAAAAGGTTTAATTCAGAAAACTGTATTGGCTCAAAACGCCACTCTCGCTTACGATCATAATATGTTAATTGATTTATTCTCATAATTGGCACCTATTTGAATAAAAATAGAGCATTCATGTAGCAAGATATCTTTATGTTAATGTTGATTGTTAATATCTTATCAAATAATCAAATATTTTTATATATTCCCTTCAGGCTAAAAGTTAATTCATAAAATTAGTAACATCATATTATTACGGGTGAGATAGTATATTTTTTATTCAAATAAATTGTGGAATATCAATGATATTGCTTTTGAATGCATTATAGATAAATAGATAATATGATTTGGATATCTCCACACATCCATGAAATTACGGTATCAGTTAAAATTGAACATAACTCTCAGTTTGTTGACCTTGTAAGTATGACCATGCACAATTCCATTGAATTTCAAGACGCTTTTGATGTTATTGTCGTCGGTGCAGGTCACGCCGGTTGTGAAGCAGCCCTTGCTACTGCCCGCCTCGGTTGTAGAACTCTGCTGTTGACGCTGAATTTAGATAAAATTGCTTGGCAACCATGTAACCCCGCAGTAGGCGGCCCGGCTAAATCTCAATTAACCCATGAAGTTGATGCTTTGGGTGGGGAAATTGGCAAAATGACCGATCGCACCTATTTGCAGAAGCGGATTCTCAATTCTTCCCGAGGCCCGGCTGTATGGGCTTTACGCGCCCAAACGGATAAGCGAGAATACGCAGCTGTGATGAAAGCAATTGTCGAGAATCAAGAGAATTTAATCATCCGTGAGGGGATGGCTACAGACTTGGTGTTAGGCGCTAATGATGAAGTGATTGGCGTTGAGACTTACTTCGGTGTGGCGTTCCAATGTAAAGCTGTGATATTGACTACTGGTACTTTCTTAGGTGGTCGGATTTGGGTTGGTAACAAATCGATGGCGGCGGGACGTGCTGGGGAATTTGCAGCTGAGGGCTTAACACAAACTTTAAATAGGCTAGGATTTGAAACTGGCAGACTCAAGACTGGTACGCCAGCACGGGTAGACAAGCGATCGGTAGACTACAGCAAAATGACTCTCCAGCCTGGGGATGAAGAGGTGCGCTGGTTTAGCTTTGACCCGGAAGTGTGGGTAGAACGGGAACAAATGCCTTGTTATATTACCCGCACCACACCAGAAACTCATCGCTTAATTCAAGAGAATTTGCACCTATCGCCTGTTTATGGTGGTTGGGTAGAAGCTAAGGGGCCTCGCTATTGTCCCAGTATTGAAGATAAAATAGTGCGCTTTGCTGATAAGGAAAGCCATCAAATATTTATTGAACCCGAAGGTAGAGACATTCCCGAACTATATATTCAAGGGTTTTCTACAGGGTTACCAGAAAATCTGCAAATCCAAATGCTGCGGAGTCTCCCTGGTTTAGAAAAATGTGTGATGCTGCGTCCGGCTTATGCGGTGGAATATGACTATTTACCTGCAACTCAGTGTTATCCCACATTGATGACAAAGAAAATTGCGGGGCTGTTTTGTGCGGGACAGGTTAACGGTACTACAGGTTATGAAGAAGCCGCAGCCCAAGGCTTTGTTGCAGGTGTGAACGCCGCCAGATTTGCACGCGATCGCGAAATGATTGTCTTCCCCCGTGAGCAAAGTTACATAGGTACTTTAGTGGATGACCTATGTACAAAGGATTTACGTGAACCTTACCGTATGCTCACTAGTCGTTCGGAGTACCGTTTAATACTACGCTCTGACAACGCCGACCAGCGATTAACACCCTTGGGCAGAGAAATTGGCTTAATAGATGATCGCCGTTGGGATATGTTTACCCGCAAACAAGCCCAAATCATTGCCGAAAAAGAACGGCTACACGGCACCCGCGTTAAAGAACATGATGAAATTGGCAAAGCGATCGCAGCTGATACCCAACAAGCAATTAAAGGCTCAATCACCCTGGCTGACTTACTCCGCCGTCCGGGATTCCATTACATCAAGCTGGAACAATATGGACTAGGTAACACGGAACTCAACCAAGCTGAGAAAGAAGGCGCAGAAATTGACATTAAATATGCTGGCTACCTAGCGCGACAACAAAATCAGATTGACCAAATTGCCCGTCAAGCACACCGCCAACTGCCTGCTGATTTAGATTATTCAACAATTGATACATTATCTAAAGAAGCGCGGGAAAAGTTAAGTAAAGTAAAACCGCTCACCATCGGTCAAGCCGCACGGATTGGGGGGGTGAACCCAGCAGATATAAATGCTTTATTAATATATCTAGAATTACGCAAAACAAAGAGCCAGTCAGAGTTTCCAGCATTGGTTTCAAAAAAACTTCATGAAGCTTGAGTATAGTAGTAGGGAAGAGATTGGTATGATAGATGACATGAATTAAGAACTGGCATCATCAGCAGTCTCTAGATTGTCAGTTGAATTTAATACCAGCAAGCAATCAGCCTGTCTATATTAGACAGGAGGTTGGATGTTTAACCAAAAATCTCTATCCCCAGGCAGTCAGGGCGGCTTTTCTCCGCCTTCGCAGCTACCATCACAAAGCCTATGTTAAAAGAAGCCAGCACCCGTTTCATTATTCCGGAAGCGTCAGATGAGTTGATCTCCAACGAACCTTGGACGATTGAAGTTTATGCTGATGGCTTGATGGATGAACTATTTGCCGATATTGACAATGTTCTGGATTATAGCGGTAGTTTTCCTACCCAAACTGTGAATGTACAATACGTCCCTGTACAGACAGTAAGAATGCCAGAGATTGTCTTACCAGATGATCCACACCAAAATATCCAGGGAGTGTCTCAAATTAGAGACAACCCAGTGAGAAAGACTGTAATTGAAAATGCTCCTCGCAAAGCAGTTACCCGCAAAATTAAAAAAAGCAGAAAGCCTTTAGCCACCTTGCTGATTGTCGGCACAACAATTGTTGGTGTAGCGATCGCGGGGATTCTGTTTTTGCTCAACTCCAAAGCCTTTACCTTCCCCGTTGTCCCCAACTTAGCTACCAATCTTCAGATTGCGCCTCGTGCTGTACCGCAGAAAGTTGATGTGCAAGCTGAGTTAGTTGACTATATGCTAGGTGCATTATCAGTCATCGATCAGCAAGAGAACAGAAACAATCAAAGCTACGCCACCCCAGGAATTGCTAATCCTAAACCAGCAGCCCTAGCAGTAGCTAACGACGCAAGAAATGTTCTCTTACCACAGCCTTTGACAGCGAATAATACACCACCAGCACCAGTCCGTTCGACAAACGTTGTTGAGCGCATATATATCCCTGTTTATCAAGCGCCTTCCCCAATGCGCTATACACCGCCACTGCTGCCTGGTGTTCCCAAAACCATATCATCAGTAGGTAGTGCATCTCGGCTCAATCCGGTGAAAAAAGCCTTAAATTCGCCTCGCAAACCAGCCAAGCCGGTGAGCGTTAATATGTATGCTGCGGCTGTGCGTCCAGATCTCAAAGCTGTAGGTGTACGAACTGCGCCACTTGTCGTTAAGCAATCATCAAATCTACTACCAACATTACCAGTAGCATCATTCCGCGTTGCACCACCACAATTACCCACAGCTACAGCACCCGCATCTGCTGCATCCCAGCACCAAGTTGTAGCCACAGTTCCAGAAGTTTATGCTCCGACTCAAACCTTAGAAGGAATACTAGAGTTAGGCAACAAATCTGCGGCTTTGTTTAAAATTGACGGTGTCAGCCACCGCGTTGTTGTTGGTGAAAGCATCGGCTCCAGTGGTTGGACACTAGTAGATGTGAATAATGGTGAAGCGATCGTGCGGCGTAATGGCGAAGTACGTTCAATTTATACAGGGCAAAGCTTGTAAAACCTGTAAATCCTGTAAAACATTTATTCTTATCCTCAGACATGAGGTTAATAGTTGACAAAAATCTAGGGCTGAAAAATTGACCGAAACATATGACTTACGATAGGTAGGGCTAATGCCTTACCTACTTAATATTGGGCGTGTATCATCGAACCACAAAGTAACTAGCAAAACTTGTGGTACTTATGCATTAGCCAATAATTTGGTTACTTATATTCACCCATTTATTTTTGCCAGAATATATAAACTCTGACTTATTTGACTAATAATACAGTAAATACCCTGATTTAGGTGGTAGGGGTCTAACACCTCATTAAGTTTTACTAGTTAAGGAAAATCAGTATTACTCTCTAGGGTGGAGAGTGAGAAAGTTCGTGTAAGAGTGTTACCAAATTATTTTGCGTAAATCTGCGGTAAAAGGGGATTGGGGACTGGGGAACTCGGGGCCCCCTCTGGGGATAAGGGGTAATGGGGATTGGGGATTGGGGACTAGGAAATTGACCCTTCAATTCCCTGAACATACCAATCCATTTTCTCTTTTAGTTGATCGTCAAGCGCTTTACCTTTGGGTAGGCGTAGTACCCCCTTTTGGTCTTTGATTGGGCCATCAAAAGGATGGGCTGTACCTTGAATAAACTGTTCGCGCTTGGCGTTGACTAATTGCTGAACATCGCTAGGAATCGCCTGATTCATGGGGGAAATATCTACCATACCTTGAGCAATACCACTCCAAGTCTTTTGTGGTTTCCAGGTATTATTCATCACAGCTAAAGCTGTATCTATATAAAATTTTCCCCATTTATTAATTGCTGATGTTAGGTGTACTTTCGCACCAAAGCTGCTCATATCGCTGTTGTAACCAAAAGCATAAATACCTTTGGCGGCCGCTAATTGCATAGCAGCAGTCGAGTCAGTATGCTGTGTCAGTACATCTGCACCTAAATTAATCAAAGCTTGGGCTGTTTCCCTTTCTTTTGCAGGGTGATACCAATGTTGCACCCATAGCACTCTAACTTTTGCTTGAGGATTGGTGGTTCGTAATCCTAGAGTGAATGCATTTATCCCGCGAATGACTTCAGGAATGGGGTATGCACCAATAAAACCAATGATATTTGATTTGGTCATTTTGCCAGCAATCATACCTGTTAAGTAGCGCGGTTCTTCAAAGCGTCCGGAGTAAGTGCCGACATTGGCAGCAAGTTGAGAACCTGTACAATGTTCAAATATCACTTGGGGAAATTCTTTGGCTACTTTCATTGTGGCGTTCATGTAGCTCAAGGAAGTTGTAAAAATTAGTTTGCTACCATCTGCTGCTAGTTGGCGAATTACCCTTTCTGCATCAGCTTCACTGACATTTTCAATAAAAGTAGTTTTCACCTTATCCTGAAGATTCGCTTCCATTTCTCTACGACCTAAATCGTGAGCATAAGTCCAGCCAAAATCTCCTACAGGCCCTAAATAAACAAACCCCACCTTTAGCGGTTCGTTGACGACTACAGGTGAGGCTACCGGGGTGACATCGCTTGCTAATTGGGAATTTCTTCTACCTTGAATACAGCTAGTTAAGGCAAAGCTTGATCCCGTGAAAGTTGCATACTTAAGAAAATTCCGACGATCCATTGTAGGTAATTGAAATTCAACCAAAGTTCAAGGCAGCCAGATTAGTGGTCTACCTACAGGCATTCAAGAATCAACAGTCAAGAGTTATCTAAATTACAGATAACGATATAAGCAGCCTAGCACCGTGATTTACTGATGATAGCAATTACCTAGCCGAGTATGCGATCGCGCTTCCTGTATTAACATGGAATTTCAGTACTGGTAATAGGTCATGGGTCATGGGTCTGATTTTTTTTACAATTACCAATTACCAATTACCCATTACCAAATTCAGACAAGATAACTAAAAACTTGCTATATTCTTCAATTATTCCATAAATAGCGAATACCTAAAAGTAGCAAAAAGATACCATACAGCTTCTTCATGGTCTCGCTACTAATGAAAGGCTGATTGGCAAACAATGCCCCAAATAAATTTCCGACTACTAAACCGACTGCAATAATTACAGCATATTTAATATTTAGTTGACCATTGCGATAGTAAACTGCTGCTCCTAAAATCCCAATGGGTAAAATTTGTGCAGCAATTGAAGTACCTGTGGCAAATTTTTGATCCAGTCCTATCAGTAATACCATTGCTGGTACCATAATTGCCCCACCACCAATTCCAAACATCCCGCCAGCAATGCCAGCAACTAAACCAATTAGCAACATTTGAATGAGAATATTAGACATAATCAATGGTCTTTGAATTGCAATTACAATCTGTTATTTGTCATTGGTAAGCAATTGCTATAATACTGCTCACCATTTGATATTTCTGGGTTTTGGGCAAATATTAGACTATCTATGCTAATACTTGTCGGTTAAGGGCAAAAGGGGAAGGGGAAAAGGGGCAAGAAAAAACCTTTAACCCTTCCCCTTTCACCTTTTCCCCAAGCTAAATTCCGAGTTGAAAATCCTTAACCGAGCAGTATTGATATCTATGCTACTTATTTACCAATTGATTTTATGAGAAAAAATTGCTTTCGGTAGCATTCCATGCACGCCTTTCTGGGGGCTGTTGACAACTTGGGTAATGCGAAAATTTACGGCTAAACTACATAATACATACGCTTCTTCGGGCGACAAATTTGTAAAGCGCTCCAAGAAATCAATCATATTTTTCAAGGCTAATTCTAAGGCGGCATCTAAGGTTTCACCAAAACCCATTGTGATGATATCAGTAAGAGTTTCTCCGATTGGTGTTGTGAAATGCAAATCTTTACGTAAAGTGAGCTTAATTTTCCCGTTCATCGAAGTTTCAATAGCGGTAACATTAACTTCACCATCTCCCTGAGCCGCATGACCATCACCAATAGAAAATAAAGCACCTGGAACAAAAATTGGTAAAAATATCCGAGAACCTGCTTGTAGTTCCCGGTTATCAATATTACCGCCGTAATAACCTGGTGGAATAGAAATTCGAGATGTTTCGGGAGTTGCAACACCAAGGATACCAAAAAATGGTTTGAGGGGAATTTTAATGCCGCTATTTGTAGGAAATTCCGCAATATTGTTTTCTAAATCGAGGGGAATAAATCTTAAAGCAGGCTGAGGAAAGATTTCGGGTAAAGCGCCCCAACCTGGACGAATGGCGTTGAAGCCTACAGGTAAACTGGGTGCGATCGCAGTTAATTTTACTTCCAAAACATCCCCAGGTTCGGCATCACGCACATAAATAGGCCCAGTGAGTAAATGCGGCCCACTAGCAATTTTACGTTCTGCAGCTAAATTTTGGCAAATATCAAGAAATTCTGGTGTGAGAAACTCCGGTGGCGCTTTGTCGTACACATAATAACCACTGTAAGTTTCTACCTCAATCGTGTCACTGGAATTAACAGTCAGTGCTGGTGTTAGTAAATGGGAAAAACCACCGAGATGTACTGTATCTTTAGTTGCTTTTAAAATGTGATGTGCCATCTGAGGATCATTGATATTGAAAAAATCTTGGCAATACATCTATTCTCTGTAGAGACGCGAATTTTTACGCCCCTACACAGTTTTTGCCTGAGTCATAGCCAAAATTGCCTATTTTTAAGAATAGAGATAAAACTTGAAAGCTAGACTGGGTTTCACCCCAATACTTGTCATTTAAGGGGAAAAAGGGGAATGCTTCAAGGGAAAAGAAAAGACCTTTAACCTTTTCCCCAAAACCAATTTTGAGTTCAAAACGCTATCCCTTGTAGTATTGGGTTTCACCCTGCTAGGCTAAAACCCCCAATAGGCGATCGCATCATAGGGATTTGGAAATTCACAATCATAATGATTTCGTCCTTTTCCTTTGTTATTTTCCTCTGTATTACTGATTCTCTATCTTCATAAATAAATTTACAAATAAAATAAGATTCCTAGATATCAAAACTTACATATTTTCCGTGTATACACCGCAGTCACTTATAACTTGTTTTTAATAATATAAACATATTCACGTCTGTGAGTGTGGCTAATTAAATTTAGTCACTGTTGCTGATTGTTGGGAAGGTGTAAGGACAACCCTTCTGGGGGTTTTCCTGCATGACGGGCATCTCTTGCAGATGCCCTTTTATATGTCTTTTCTTACTCATGAAAGTATCCAGAATATTGCATTAAAAATCTCAGGATTTTTTTCATGAAATCATGCTCTTCAGAGTTGGGAATTTTCACATCTGCTTTGGGTATATTAACGCTAAGTTTTGTCATATCTCTGCCTGCTAAAGCAGCGATTGGTTGTGAAACAGGTACTATTAATAATTACTCGAATGGTTCATTGGCAACTTGTATTCTGAGCCACGATATAAATTTACAAATCTCCAATTCTCGCACAGGCGGATCAAATTTTTCTTGTAAAGCCAAAAGTTACATCTTTTTTGATGAAAAAGGACAGTTAAAAAGTTGCCAGCTTGCAGAGGAAATAAAAATTATTCAAGGTAATTCAGTAGAAACTTGCCCAGCAGAATACAGAATAGATATTGCAATTGCTCAGGATGGTAGTTTAGCAATTGATTGTCACCGTTATTAATACAGCAGATTTTAGATAAATTGAGATAGAAAAATTAGTCTCATAACTTATCAGACTATCAAACAATCTCAAATTAGTATGATTAACCATTGAGAACTTAGCAAGTCGATGGTGTAAGCACTCGGTAGAATGGTTTTGTCTGTAATCAAAAATTCATGCCTCCGTAGCCAAGCTTATGCTCACAACAGCTGATTTTCTTCAATATACCCAATGGTCAGGGATTGCCACGTTGGTATTTGCTGCTTTAGCAGTCCTGAGTTTTATTTTTAAATGGGGTATCCGCTTTCGGCTGGTGGGTACAACTGGCTTTATGCTAGTGGTCACAGCGGGTTTATTTGCACTCTCATTAGTACCTTTAAGTCGGACTGTGATTCCTGGTGCAGTCCGCTACTCTCTGGTTTATGACAATGGTTCCACACAAGCCGTAATTGCCATCACACCCCAAATTACCACTTCAGAATTAGATGCAACTTTGCGTCAAGCGGCTAGTAATCTCTATTCTTATGGACGTTTAGGAACTAAGGCTGACAGTCAGCTGACAATTCGTGCCCGGACTTTGACCCACCCAGAACCAGGGTTAACTGTACCTGTATACTTGGGTCAGGTGAAGCGATCGCTCGTTAGTCGCGAAGACTCTAATATCACTGTGGAAGTTTACCCAGAAAAATTTGCTCAGTTGCCAAAGCCTACAGCTTAGAAATGTTGGCAATACCGGATAAAGTCTAACAAAAAGCATTTTTTAGGCTTCAAGTTCCATTTCAATCTTGGCAATACATCAATCATCTTTAGGGGCGCAAAACTTTGCGCCCCTATTCATGTAGCGATCGCATTCTCTGTTTCCTGAATTCTCTGAGATTGTGTTATTTACACCAGTTATGCAATCAATATTCTTCTACCCAAAGATTGATATTTTTGATGTATGGCAAGGTTTTTGTAGAAATATCTAGCTTGATTGAGTAAGTATATTCTTGTAAACAATAGTAATTTTTTCTGTTATCAGGAAAACATAGTTTTTTTTGTATTTCAGTATACAATAATGATTTTTTTTAGTTTAAGATATTAACTTAGCAATTCCAGTAATCAGAAAAAGTTAATCAACCTGTCGGTAATCGGTAATGGTGGTAGGAAAAATTATTGGCTGTTCCTCAAAGCCCAAACCCGAATGCCCAGAGACTTTTCCTCAGTATCTGGGAGTGGTATTGTTAATTAACTATACGGTTATTCAAAACTTTGATAGTTCGGAATTTCAGGATAATGGGCAACATAGAATTAAGCCATGCTGTCAAACTGCTTCACCAGTTGGCAACAGGCTTAGTTGATGTCATTCCCCAATTTTATTAGTTGAGTCATCAGAATTGCTGATAGTGGCAAACAGCTTAACTTATAACTATCCGGCATCATTATCTATTTGCGCTTTTAAGTTGTTAAGAAATATCAAGGTTTTGGCAAACTAGTTATATGCCCAATCAAATTTCTACTCAAACCTTGTCTACTCAAACACCTAGTTCATTATTGACGCTTGCGATCGCGCCAGCAAAAGTAATTCGTGGTTCCAGCATATTGCAGACTGCATCAGCAGAGATTGCGCGTTTGGGGAGTCGTCCCTTAATTGTGGCGGGAAAGCAAACTCTGGCGATTACCAAAGAGAGTTTGCAGCCAATTTTAGAACAAGAACATCTAGATATCGCGGCAGCTGATTATGGTGCAGATTGCTGTGAAGCTAGCTTGGAATCTTTGCGGAAAGCAGCAAAAGCACATAAAGCTGATTTGATTATCGGTGTTGGTGGTGGTAAAGCACTGGATACAGCGAAGTTAGTAGCCCATCAGTTGCAATTACCAGTAGTGACAATTCCCACCTCTGCGGCTACCTGTGCAGCTTGGTCGGCGCTGTCGAATGTGTATTCTGAGGATGGGGCGTTTCTTTATGATGTGGCGCTATCTCGCTGTCCAGATTTGCTGATTCTGGATTACGACTTGATTAAAACCGCACCACAGCATACCTTAGTAGCGGGAATTGGCGATGCGATCGCCAAGTGGTACGAAGCGTCAGTTAGTAGTGGACATTCCCAACAAACTTTAATTATTGGTGCTGTGCAACAAGCACGAGTTTTGCGCGATATTTTATTGCAAAAGTCAGTCGCCGCCTTGCAAGCGCCAGGTAGTGAAGATTGGCAAGCAGTCGTAGATGCTTCAGTATTGATGGCTGGGGTAGTTGGGGGATTAGGAGGCGCACAGTGCCGTACAGTTGCCGCCCATGCAGTGCATAATGGTTTAACTCACATTGCCGGACATAGCAGCATTCACGGCGAAAAAGTTGCCTATGGCATCTTGGTGCAACTGCGTTTAGAAGAAATGGTACAAGGCAATCAACTAGCAGCCACATCCAGACAACAGCTAGTGAAATTCTATGCAGAGATTGGATTGCCACAAAAATTAAGTGATTTGGGATTGGGCAACATTACCCTAGCTGAACTGCAAACTGCTGCGGAAATCGCCCTCAATCCAAATTCCGATATCCATCGACTACCTTTTAAAGTAGCGCTGGAACAGTTAATGGCAGCGATGGTTTCTACCACTGCACCAGTAGATAGTCGAGATGCGACAAATCGTGTCTCAGTCAGGGGTATCAGTGACGAGGTTGAGCAATGAGTTTGGATTGGATTGTCCCAGCAGAACGTATACAGAAGTTACCACCTTATGTATTTGCTCGTCTAGATGAGCTCAAGGCAAAGGCGAGGGAACAAGGGTTAGATTTGATTGATTTGGGCATGGGGAACCCGGATGGCCCAACACCGCAACCAGTGGTAGAAGCGGCAATGGCAGCTTTGCAAAATCCCGCCAATCATGGCTATCCGCCCTTTGAAGGGACTGCAAATTTCCGTCGTGCTATTACTAATTGGTACGATCGCCGTTACGGTGTCTCCCTCGATCCCGATAGTGAAGCTTTGCCCTTACTAGGTTCCAAAGAAGGATTAGCTCATTTAGCGATCGCCTACATCAACCCTGGTGATATCGTTCTGGTACCATCTCCTGCTTACCCTGCCCATTTTCGCGGCCCGGTAATCGCTGGTGGGCAAGTTTACAGCTTGATTCTCAAGCCAGAAAACGACTGGTTAATTGATTTAGGGGCAATTCCCGATGAAGTGGCACAAAAAGCCAAAATCCTCTATTTCAACTATCCCAGCAATCCCACCGCAGCCACCGCACCCCGCGAATTTTTTGAAGAAATCGTTGCCTTTGCGAGGAAACATGAAATTCTTTTAGTGCATGACTTGTGTTATGCCGAGTTAGCCTTTGATGGTTATCAACCCACTAGCTTATTAGAAATTCCTGGTGCCAAGGAAATTGGTGTAGAGTTTCACACCTTATCCAAAACCTACAATATGGCAGGTTGGCGCGTTGGGTTTGTGGTGGGGAATCGCCATGTCATCCAAGGTTTGCGGACTTTAAAAACCAATTTAGACTATGGGATTTTTGCTGCCTTACAAACAGCCGCAGAAACCGCCTTACAACTGCCAGATGTATATTTGCATGAAGTCCAGCAACGTTACCGCACCCGTCGCGATTTCCTGATTGAAGGATTAGGCAAGTTAGGCTGGGATATTCCCAAAACTAAAGCCACAATGTATCTTTGGGTGAAATGTCCTGTGGGCGTTGGTTCCACAGATTTTGCCCTAGATGTCTTGCAACAAACCGGCGTTGTCGTCACTCCCGGTAATGCCTTTGGCGTTGCCGGCGAAGGATATGTCAGGATCAGTTTAATTGCAGATTGCGATCGCTTGGGTGAAGTTCTGCACAGATTTAAACAAGCTGGTATTCATTATCAGTAATGAGTGCTGAGTTGCAACAGACGCGATTAATCGCGTCTGTACAAGAGTGTTGAGTGCTAAATTACAAATACAGACAATACCTTCGCCAACAATTTTACTCAATTAGCGAAGGTATTGATTTAAGAAATTGACTAGTCCCAATCCTTTCCCCTTTCTCCCTTTCCCTTTTCCCTAGTTTCTTAAAACACCCCAATTCCTCTAGCCATAACAACCGCTAGCAAAGGAATTAAGGTAAACCCAAATAACTCTCCTCTAATCATCCAAGAAATTCGCTGCACCTTTGCTGATTCCAAACTCGGTGTTTTGCCATTGCGTAAATCTTTAATCCAAGACAAAAAAGAGAAGGTGGGATATAAAGACAGCAAACTTACCAATATAAAAATGCTCACCTTCATATAGAAAACCGAATTGCTGAGATAGTAATCGGTTCCTTTGCCAAAGTAAACGACTCGCACAATCCCTGTAATCAGAATCATTGTGGCAGATAAGCCATAAACCGCATCAGCTATGACAACTTTCCAGGCGGACTCTAGGCTAAAATCCTTCTTCAAAAATTGGCTTTCCACAATCAAAGCACCAAAAGCCAACATGAACCCTAAGTAATGCAAATAAGCCGTAATAGCACTTCCCCACATCGATTTTTTATCCGTTATCGCTCAATTTGAACTGCAACAAAACATAGCAAAGGTGGATGTTTGAAGAGGTAATCAACGCCACTGATCTATCGGGGGTTGCTTTTCACATGATTTTGCTATGTTATTTAATATAGCTAATTAACTATATAGCAGTTAAATTGTCAGAGATAGAGAAAATTATCTTTGTGTGAGTAGCGATTCCCTTCAGAATAGCTCCGCTTCACGCACCTGAGCAATATTTTCTAGTTCACAATAAAGGTAGATTACCCTTATCGAACTCTAATTGATGCCAACCTCCACTGCTACCACTCCCCATTTAATTGTTGCCGGCTTTCACGCTCTTTCCGACCCTTTAAGGATTAGCGTGTTGGAACTGCTGCGACAGCGAGAACTTTGTGTATGTGATTTATGCGATGCTTTGGAGGTAAGTCAATCAAAGCTTTCCTTTCATCTCAAAACCTTAAAGGAAGCTGGCTTAGTTAACTCACGTCAAGAAGGGCGCTGGATTTATTACAGCCTAAATTTGCCACAATTTAACGTTTTAACAGATTATTTGGCAGATTTCCAAAACAAAAGTTTAATTATCCCTACCCGTTCTTGCTGCGATTAAAAAAATGTATCAAGCGTAATTATGAATTCCGAATCGCTACGCACATAGCTTTGATAAGCCTAGCTAATATATCAACTTTTTTTGATGAATTTTTGTGTATAGTCCTCTACCTGTGATTGACATATCAACTTTTTTTGAAATGATAGAGACATAGCCTCAATACTACCTGTATCGGTAATGCCAATGAACGCAGCAAAGCCATAGCGATCGCTTTTGGAATGCACGCCACCTAATAATCAACTCAAACTCAGCATTTTCAGCTTCTATCTCAAACGCCGAGGTTTTGAGGGAGTGCGATCGCCTAACCCATCAATTTTTATTGATGTATACCACTTCTCTAAAATTCGCCCACTAATTCAAATCTCGATGAATACAAATCCACAGATAAAAAAAGCACCTGTACAAGCAGGAAGCCAGCTAAGTTTCTTTGAAAAATACCTCACAATTTGGGTATTTTTATGCATTTTTATAGGCATAGCATTAGGAAGATTATTTCCCAAAGTAGCAGTAATACTGGATGCAATCAGTCTTTATCAAGTATCAATTCCCATTGCAATCTGTCTATTTTTCATGATGTATCCCATCATGGTAAAAATTGATTTTAGCCAAGCTGCTAATGCAATTCGCGCTCCTAAACCTGTAATTCTCACATTGGTTGTGAACTGGTTAATTAAACCATTTACGATGGTAGTATTTGCTCAGTTCTTTATAGGATGGTTATTTCGTCCTTTAATTACAGGTAGCGAATTAATTCATGGTAGTGAAGTAGCATTAACAAATTCTTATATTGCGGGGACAATTTTATTGGGTATTGCTCCTTGTACAGCAATGGTATTGCTGTGGGGGTATCTTTCCTATGGTAATCAAGGTCACACCTTGGTGATGGTAGCAGTTAATTCTCTAACAATGTTGTTTTTATATGCACCTTTAGGCAGGTGGTTATTAGCAGCAAATGATTTAACAGTTCCGTGGCAAACAATAGTTTTATCGGTGTTAATTTATGTCGGCTTGCCATTAATAGCAGGAATGTATAGCCGTTACTGGATTTTGAAACATAAAGGTAGAGATTGGTTTGAGAGAAAATTTTTAAAATATCTTAGTCCAATTGCCATTACAGCATTGTTAATTACTTTGATTTTGCTATTTGCATTTAAAGGAGAATTAATAGTTAGCAATCCCTTACACATCTTGTTAATTGCTGTGCCGCTATTTATCCAAACTAATTTCATTTTCTTCATTAGTTATGTCATAGCTTTAAAGCTAAATTTAGCTTATGAAGATGCAGCACCCGCAGCATTAATAGGAGCCAGTAATCACTTTGAAGTTGCGATCGCAACAGCTGTAATGCTGTTTGGTTTAAATTCTGGTGCAGCACTTGCAACAGTAGTAGGCGTTTTAATCGAAGTCCCAGTTATGTTGATGCTAGTGGAATTTTGCAAACGAACAGCAGCTTGGTTTCCACGAGAACCAGAAAAAGCAACATTGCGAGATCCCCGTTGTACTAGTTCTTTCCATTAAGGAGTAAATTTATGTCAGTTCTCAAAACTCACGTGGCTTTGAACGTTACTAATATTGAAAAATCAGTAGAATTTTACCGAGCGATGTTTGGCGTAGAACCCGTGAAATATAAACCTGACTACGCTAAATTCGATATTCCCAACCCAGCCTTAAACCTGACATTGAACCTAACTGATAGTGTGCAATCAGGCGGTGCATTATCTCATTTAGGTGTGCAGGTAGAAACTACACAAGCCGTAGAAGCTGCAATCCAACGATTTACGGAAGCTGGACTAGCATTATTTACCGAAGAGGATACTAACTGCTGCTATGCTTTGCAAGATAAGGTATGGGTAACCGATCCCGATGGTAATCGCTGGGAAGTATTTGTAGTGAAGGTAGCAGATACAGCACCAGAGGAGAATCTTAAAGCTAATGCTAACTCTTCAGAAGTAGCACCAAGTTTGCAAAAGCCTTGTTGCGCGTAAAAAAGCGATCGCTATGCATAGATAAAAATTTTAGAGCAGCAATTTTTGCTGCTCTACCTTTTGTTAACAAAGAATAAGCAGAAATATCATGAAACGCGTAATGTTTGTTTGCAAAAAGAATTCCCGTCGTTCCCAAATGGCAGAGGGTTTTGCACGCACTTTCGGAGAAGGAAAAATTCTTGTCTCTAGTTCCGGTTTAGCCGCCAGTGAGGTAGATCCCGTGACTATAGAAGTAATGTCAGAAATTGGAATTGATATCAGCCATCAAACTTCTCAAGCTTTAAGTGACTTCAATCCCCAAGATTATGATGCTGTAATTTCTTTATGTGGTTGTGGCGTAAACTTACCGCAAGAGTGGGTATTACGCGAAGTCTTTGAAGATTGGCATCTTGACGATCCCGAAGGCGAATCAATTGCTACCTTTCGCCGCGTTCGCGATGAAGTCAAGCAAAGAGTTGTGAATTTAATTGAGACTCTTTGTGCAACAGTTTGAATCTATGGAGTTAATCTAAAATCGAATACCAAATCAAATAATGTTTGCGACACATCAATATATTCTAGAGGGCAAGGCAGTGCCTTGCCCCTACCATCTGGCGCATTTTATTGTCAAACTAGTATAAAACCTAAAATCCAAAATTGTATGACCAGCTTGTTAAAATTAGGCGACACCTAATAAAGAAAATAGGCAATGCAAAAAAAAGTTAAAGTAAAACCTAATTCCAAACAGCAAAAAATTGAAGAACAAGCTGATGGTAGTTTGAATGTACATTTAAAATCTCCACCAGTAGATGGAAAAGCTAATGAAGAGTTAATTAAATTACTAGCTGAAAAATTTAATGTACCAAAATCTTATATTAGGATTAAATCTGGTGCTACTTCTCGGCAAAAGTTGGTAGAAATTGACACTGAAACTTAGTATTTCAATCCATGCATGACAGTCTCAATGGATTTTTGACTCAGCAATCACAACTAGGAACTCAGCACTTTCAAATCAGTGGTCAGTTAACAGTGATTAATTGAAAGTTAACCTCTGTTAACTGATAACTGGTAAAAAAATCATACTGTCATTCTTGGTGAATGGTTATATACCCAGGTTGAGATTTAACACGTTCTATCCAAGCTTGGATAGCAGGAAATTGTGTTAAATCAAAACCACCTTCATCAGCTACATGGGTGTAAGCAAACAAAGCAATATCAGCAATAGTATAGCGATCGCCCACAAAAAAGCTGCGATCGCTTAAATGATTTTCCATCACTTTCAAGGCAGCGTAACCCTTATCAAGCCTAGATTTCATCGTTTCTTGGTGTTTTTCAGGCTTGCCTAAAATAGAGATTAAAAATCTTGATGTGGCGATAAAAGGTTCATGGCTATTTTGTTCAAAAAATAACCATTGCAGTACCTGAGCGCGCAGAAACCTATCATAAGGTAGAAATTCTGTGCCTTCACTTAAATACAGCAAGATAGCATTTGATTCTGCTAAATATTTCCCTGGTTCAATCTCCAAAAGGGGAATTTTACCGTTAGGATTTTTACTCAAAAATTCGGGTGTTCGAGTCTCGCCTTTAGTGATGTTGAGTTCAATTCTCTCAAATGGCATACCGATTTGCGTCAAGAGAAGACGAATCTTATAGCCATTACCTGAAGGTAAAAAATCGTACAGCCGCAATGTTTCCATGCCAAAAATATAATAGGGAATATGAGCGAAAGAAGGGGGGGTTTAAAATACAATATCTTACCAAATGATTTTCAAAAAACCGGATATTTTTTTATTTATATTCAGCATCAGAGTGAAAATAGAATTATCTGAAGAAATAAAAAAATATCGATGATTGATCGGATTTATACGTCTAATTTTAATCTGCGATCGCAAATAAAACTATGTGTGGAAGATTTACTTTAAAGCAAACCGCCGCAGCATTAGCTCAAGCTTTTGAGTTGGAAACAGTGCCCGATTTAGCAGCGCAATATAACATTGCACCTACGCAAATGATAGCAACGGTACTACATAAACCCGAAAGCGATCGGCGAGAATTTCAGCAGTTACGTTGGGGGTTAATCCCCTCATGGTCAAAAGATCCCAGCATAGGGGCCAAACTCATCAATGCTAGAGCAGAAACTGTTGCCGAAAAACCCTCTTTTCGTTCAGCGTTTAAGCGTCGGCGCTGTTTAGTGCTGGCGGATGGCTTCTTTGAATGGCAAAAAAAACAGAACAAAAAACAGCCATTTTATTTTCGTCTTCAAAATGAAAAACCCTTTGCTTTTGCTGGATTGTGGGAGAAATGGCAATCGGCTTCAGGAGAAGAAATAGCCTCTTGTACCATTTTGACCACAGCAGCGAATGAATTACTCGAACCCATCCACGACCGGATGCCCGTAATTCTGGCTCCTGAAGATTACAATCAGTGGTTAGATCCCCAACTGGAAAGCCCTGAAGTACTAGAACCGCTATTACGTCCTTATCCAGCCGCGTCAATGACTAGCTACCCAGTTAGCACCTTAGTCAATAAACCTCAGCACAACAGTCCAGACTGTGTTGTGCCAATCAACGACAACAATACCTGACAAATTTAGTTAAATTAGTTATTAACTATACGGATGGCAAAATTACCACGTGGACATAATTCGCGCCTCCCCCCTTTCATCTGGTTGGCTTTAGAGGGAAAATAAGGGTGTTCGTCTATGCCCACAAGACGTAGAAAATTATTATCGCGTCTCAACAACGGCTAAACAAACTCTCCGGGCATTGTTCACGCCAATAGCTGCAATCTCACAGAGGCAAATATGCCAAGAACCCAGAAAAACGATAACTTTATTGACAAATCCTTTACAGTCATGGCAGATATCATTCTCAAGATACTGCCAACTAACAAAAAAGCTAAAGAAGCGTTTGTTTATTATCGAGATGGCATGTCGGCCCAAGCAGAAGGCGAATATGCTGAAGCCTTAGAATACTATGAAGAAGCACTCACATTAGAGGAAGATACCAACGATCGCGGCTACATCCTCTACAATATGGGCTTAATCTATGCCAGCAACGGCGACCATGACAAAGCTTTAGAATTGTACCATCAGGCAATTGAGTTAAACCCACGCCTCCCCCAAGCCTTAAACAACATCGCCGTAATTTATCATTACCAAGGCGAAAAAGCCAAAGAAGCTGGGGATAATGATGGTGGCGAAGCTTTGTTTGACCAAGCCGCCGACTATTGGATTCGCGCCATTCGTATGGCTCCCAATAACTATATTGAAGCTCAGAACTGGCTGAAAACCACTGGGCGATCGCAAATTGACGTATTCTTTTAGCCCAGAGTCAAGAGTCGATAGTTTTGAATTTTGACTCTTGACTTTTGACCCTTTAAACCTTTGACCTTTGACACAATAATGATTGATCGTGAATTAGTCCATAAAGTAGCCTTGCTTGCTCGTTTAGAATTAACCTCCCAAGAGGAGGAGCAATTTACTACCCAACTAGGAAGTATTCTAGATTACATAGAGCAGTTAAGTGAACTCGATGTCAGTAATGTACCCCCTACAACCAGGGCTATTGATGTCAGCAATGTGACAAGAGAGGATGAATTACAACCCTATCCTGACCGAGAAGCCATCCTCAGCTGTGCGCCAGAACAAGAAGGAGAATTTTTTAAAGTACCAAAAATTCTGAATGCTGAGTAGTCATTAGTCATTCGTCATTCGTCATTAGTCATTAGTCATTTGCTAATGACTGGTACTCAATTAAAATATTTGATTTTTAAAGTTCGCGTAGGATGCGTTAGCGATAGCGTAACGCATCAGTGCCAAAGCTGAAATTTTTCAGAAATCAAACCGGATTCCTATAATTAGAAAAAGTCTTTAATAAGCCTAAAACAGCGCATTCAAGTTGTACATTAGGGCACATAATAGAATTTTGCTTCAAAACCCTTACTTTCATTTAACTTTTATTTAATAAATAAGTTTTAATTTTATTTGAGATTTCTGCAAAAGCCTGAATCGAAAATCCAAAATTGTTATCAGGAGATGCTTATGGGTTTGGGAATACTCAAAGATGGTAAGTGGGTGTCGGAACGAGATCAGGAAGATTCCCAAGGGAAATTTATCCGCCCATCAACCACTTTTCGCAATAAAATTACAGCCGATGGTTCGAGTGGATTTAAAGCTGAACCAGGGCGATATCATTTATATATTTCTTGGGCTTGTCCTTGGGCTTGTCGCACTGCAATTCTCCGTCAGTTAAAAGGATTAACAGATGTAATTAGTTTATCGGTAGTTGCTGCGGAAATTGCTCAAAATAGCTGGGAATTTAATGATGAGTCGGGAGCAATTCCCGATACAGTGAATAACGCTAACTATCTATGGCAAATTTATCTAAAAGCCGATCCCAACTATAGTGGTAGGGTAACAGTTCCAGTTTTATGGGATATCAAAGAAAAGACCATCGTCAATAATGAATCTCGCGAAATCATTCGGATGTTTGATACAGAATTCAATGATTTTGCCAAAGCTGATGTTGACTTTTATCCGCAAGATTTGCAAAAAGTAATTGACGAAACCATTGATAAAATTTATCAACCCATAAATAATGGTGTTTACCGGGCGGGATTTGCCACTACTCAATCAGCTTATGATGAAGCGGTAACAGAATTATTTGCAGCACTCGATTACTGGGAACAAGTATTAGACAAACAACGCTATCTCTGCGGCGATAGAATTACTGAAGCTGACTGGTGTATGTTTACTACCCTATTTCGCTTTGATGCTGTTTATTATGTGCATTTCAAATGCAACTTACGGCGAATTGTGGAATATCCTAATCTGTGGAATTATCTCAAAGAACTTTACCAAATACCAGGCGTTAAAGAAACTTGCAATTTAGACCATATTAAACGGCATTATTACCGTAGTCATCCCAAGGTTAACCCCACGCGCATTGTACCCAAAGGGCCGTTGATTGATTTTGATACCCCACATAACCGCGATCGTATCCCTGTTTGATCTACTCAAAAAACTCAGCCCGCAAAGGCGGGCTAAATTACTAAATCATCTTAACAAGCTACCTATTTAGGCGCAGAAAAACCAGCTTTTTCTGCTGTTGCTGTATCTTTAAAGCAGATTTCAGGTTTAACTTTCGCATAATCAGGCGATTTTGCAACGTGGTAGATATTGCCTCGCTTTTTGGTAATCTTTCCTTTAATTGGTGCATTACTAGGACAAGCAGTTTCCCCTTCAGGCTTCACACCTAGTTTTTGAGCTTCTGCGGGAATTACAGTTTGATTTGTAGATGTTGCAGTTGCACTCTTAGCCGTAGGTTTCGTTTGAGAAACAGCAGTAGGATTTTCAGTATTGCTGCTAGCAGATTCTTCCGGCTTTTGACCACAACTTGCTAGCATTAAAACAGTTAATAAAGTTAGCCCAATCCCAAATTGACGAGCCGAGATTTGAGTTTTCATTGACAGTCTGCTCCTCATAAAAATAGCTAATCAATTTTAGATTTTAAATTTTAAATTGTTTAATTCTTCAATCCAAAATTTAAAACCTAAAATTTGCGAAACAAACAATACTAGCCAACTGCTACTTCATCAGTCACAACATCGGTAGCACCACTAACTCCACCAGCAATCTCTACCAATTGACTTAAAATGTCTTGATCTGGTACTTTTCCTTTTAAAACTACTGTACTGCCTAACTGAGCAACATAAATTGTATTAATGTCATCAAAGCGAGAATCTTCGTCAAACGCCAACGCAACTCTTTTTGCTAAACCACTTTGATCATATTCCCCATTGAGTCCCACTCGCTCAAGCGGAATGCTTTCGCCTTCAGAAGAGTTCTCAGCCACTAAAGTTGGCTCAGGGTTCACTTGAGCATCTTCTGGTTTTTCCATACCAAAGAGTCTTTGTAACCAACCCATAACTGTATTATCTCCTTGCAAAATGTCGGATTTACACAAGTATTTTCACTTGTTTGATATCTAGATAATTATAAGTAATCTTATGTGTAGAAATGCTGAAAAAATAATATAGAATTTCAAATATACTCTATACAACATTAGATTAACTAAGTAGACAATAGTTAATCAATATAATTATTTATAGCATTTTCTATTCTAGTGAAGTACAAATTTATCGGCGTTTATCTGTCTTGAAAAGTTTTGCGCCGGGAGACCCGGACGCGCAAACTTTTCGCTGCGTTTATCCTCTTCCATCTGCGGTTAATTTTTAATGCTGTACCTCACCAATATGGGAAGCCATATAAACTATTTTGTATACTACATAAATTTCCTCATTTCCTCTTTAAAGGAGATGTTACAGCTTCAGCCAGCCTCAACGCTGAGGTTCATGTGGCTTTTAACTCTCAAGTACCAGTTAATTCACTGATAATCCTCTCAACTGTGTTAGTTTGCCTTGATCCTTGACCTTACCAGGAACATTTAACACCCAATTACAGACAAATAACTGAGGTGCGTTTGTAGATTTGTTAACGCACCTCAATTTATTATAGGGATCAGAACACTCTTAAGGGATTGAGGACGATGACGCTGAACAACCAACTTAAAACAGTATGTGTTCAACCTCTTAGTTACTTAACACTGAGCATGATAACGACAATTATTAGCGCGCCATCAGTGTTAGCGGTAACATGGCAAAATTCTTTTCATTCCCCAGAACAGTCTGCTGAAAGATTAACTCCACAGCCCAACATCAACATTACAGAGCCAAAAATCGCACAGTTACAGCAAGACTCACTTCTGCAAGAGCGATCGCAGTTTATTCAACAAGCCAATGCTCAATACAGTCAAGGTGATTTTAAAGGAGCAGAGGAAAGTTTACGTAAATTTATCAAAAGATTCCCCGAAGACGCATTTGGTCACTATCAACTGGGAAATGTACTATTTCGACAGGAAAAGCTAGAGGAAGCAATCACCTCTTACCAAGAAACCATCCGCCTCAAACCCAAATATGCCCTAGCTTATAATGCGATCGGTATTGTTTATGCTAGCCAAAGCCGTTGGGATGAGGCTATGAGCGAATATCGCAAAGCTTTGGAAATCAATTCTGATTATGCCGATGCATTAACAAATTTAGCACTAGCATTATGGCAAACAAATAAACGCGATGAAGCTTTAACTTCTCTCAAAAAGGCTATAAATATTTTCAAGTCGCAAAATAGAAAGGAAAAAGCTTCCCAAGTTGAACAAATTTTGCAAAAAATCCAAAATTCCGATAACCCTGGTGTGTCTTAAAAGCGATAGTACTATCATCTCTCGTTGATAATTTTCTAACTTTTTGAGTTCAGAATAAGCATCAACTGAAATACTTGCTTTAAGCAAGTGTTCTAGAAAATTTTCCATCCATGTTTGTTGAAAAAATAAATAGCTGACAGAATATTAATTATTGCGAGATTAATTGATTTATATGAGCCTCTAGCCCAATGGTGAAAAATATGTACATGAGGATAAAATACTGTTTTATATTTTTCAGCCATTCTTAAAGTTATATCTGCATCCTCAAGATACATAAATATATTTTCGTCAAAGTATCCAATTTCATCTAGATACTTTCTACGAAAAAGCATAAAGCACCCGGATAAATACAAAACATCTGCTACCTGATCGTAGCCCATGTCCCGCATTTCATACCAGTCTAAATAAGCTTTTATCAGGAAGTGTAATGATTGAGGAATAAAACGCCTAGCGAACAATGCAAACATTCTTGGATAACGCTTACAAAGATATTGTATTTCACCATTAGGAAACAATATTTTGGGTTGAATTAGACCAACTTCCTGATGATTTTCTAAATAATTTATTAGTTCTGGTATAACATTTTTGTCAAAGTATATGTCTGGATTAAGTACAAGATGGTAGTCAGCCATTCTACATTTAGAAAGCGCTAAATTATGTGCTTTACCAAAGCCAATATTATTGGCATCATTATAATGATAATCAACTTGCTCTATATTCGTAAATAATGTTTTTAAATTAGGATCAGGTGAATTATCAATCACACACAATTTTATATCTAGAGGTGTGTTGATAGTGGACATTATCACACGGTTAACCATATCACTATCATTTTTATAAAGAACTAGTGATGCACTAATACTTATTGCTGCTTCCATTGATTAACTCTATTTGCTATAGTTGATTTTATATTAATTCTGGTGAGAATATAAAATATATTTCATATAAGAGTGAAGTTTGGGTGAAATTAATAAAATCATAAATTTGATTAATGATTTACTTATCAAGTAAATCATTTCTGCCCAGTTGATTCTATTATTTCTCCAAAGTTTCCAAAAGTTATTAATATCTCCTAATCTCATTTTCCAAATATTACTACTCAAACTTTTAGGTTGTTTATAAACATAAGTTAATTGTTTATCCAATAAATAAATAATTTGCTGATCTAGACAAATTTGCATCCATAAAAAATAATCTTCGCAGTATCTTTTCCTATTATCAAATCGATAATGAATATTTCTCTTAATCATTATTGATGAAGTTTCAAAAGGATTAGACTTTAATATTTGTTTTTTTGTCACTACTCTGGCTTTAAGGTCTTGATTTAAGAGTATAGGCTCTAGATTATATTTATTTGAATTTGCAATAGATCCAGGTGGTGCGTGTCCAGAAACTAATACATGAGGATTATTACACATCCATAAATACTGAAATGCTATTTTTTCTGGATGCCAAGCATTATCAGCATCCAGAAAAGCAATATAATCTTGAGTAGCTAAATCCCAACCAATATTACGAGCTTTAGAAGGACCATAGTTTAACTTTAAATCTACAATTTTTATCCAATTTTCTTCATATTCAGCTTGTAATTTTTGTATAATTTTCCAAGTATCATCTTCACTTCCATCATTGACAAGTATGACCTCTGATGGTCTAAGAGTTTGTTGAGCTATAGAATTAACGGCTCTATCAATGGTGTGAGCGCAAAAGTAACATGGGATAACAACACTAACAGATGTTTTCATAATCTTATTTTTCTATATTCATGCTTAATACATCTGGAAATTTATAATATTATGACTAGGATTTTATCTTTAAAAAAATTCTAAATATTTATATGGTATAAATCGCCAAATAAATGTAAATTTCAAAACTTAACATATAAATTCTATGAGATACAACCCCTGGTTACGAGCAACTATACTTCCCAAACTCTCCCATATCAATATTTGGGAAACATTCTACCAGGCCAACCGCTAGCTGTAAAAGTAGTTTTTTTAAACAGTCTCCAGCTGATTTCAAATATAATTCTTCTTGCTGCTTTGCTACCTTTTTGGTGTCCGAAAATTAATCTACTAAACCACAATAAAATTACACTTAAAAATTTTAAATTCCAGCTAATTTTGTGGGATTCACATGCATCATGAAGTGATAGTTTTGATAATTCTATGCGATTGGTTTTTAGCCAATTTTCCTTAGACTTTATAGCAAAGTCTAAAACTTCTTGCATACGAATTTCATAATTATGTTCCCGCTTAGTTCTTTCAAATCCAGCCCACGCGATCGCGTCCCGTTCTTCTGGATGTGCCAAATAGTAATTTATTTTTTCAACTAATTCGGGGATATCATAAAAGATTTCAATTTCTTTACCTAGTGTATAATACCTTTCTAATCCTGGTGTATATTCGGTTAATAAAAAACCACCAGCACCAGGGACTTCAAAAGTTCTTGCTTTAATTTGGTTTTGACCTATAGAGTTAGCAAAATTAAGGCTGATTACGGACTCTCTCATAATCCTTGGTATTTCTTCTGCTGGTATTGATCCAGAAGGCCAGCCATAACCAAAACTTGCCACTTCAATTCCAGATTTTTGTAATTGAGATATGCGGTAATTTCGATTACCAAATGCTCTTCCTACAAAAGAGACTGGATATTGGCAAGATTTGCAAGACAAAGGCTCATTAAATGTCTCTGAACTAGCTGCCCACTGAGATAATAAAACATTTTGAATATTATCCTGATGATATTTATTGATAATCTCAGGATATGTTGTAGTCATTGCATGATATGCACTGCCTATAAATCGCGATACTTGCCTGTATTTCCAAGAATCATCAGTAGTCCAACAAATAGTTGCAACATCTCCACGTGCTTGAATAATTTTTAATGTTTCCAACCAAATTTCATAATGCATTTGAACTGTTAACATGACATCAGGTTGTACTTTACTCACTGTTTCTAGTAGTGATTGGTTCATTTCAGCGTAACTGGCGTAGGCTGACATATCCCATGATTCAAAGTGGATCACCTCATGTCCTAATTTTCTTAAAGCTGGTACAAATGCTGCGTATTCAGTGTTAATTCCACGGGCAGGATTCCCATACTGATACTTTCCAAAAACACATAATACCTTCATCATTATTGCAGGGTAATAAATTTTGATATTTCAATTTTTTAACAATAATTAAAGATGATTATTGCCAATAAAAGATTATAAATTGTCCTGGCTCTACTGCGGTTGTTTTATTTGTTATATATAGTATTGCAGAAAAAGCCAAAAATTAAGAAACATAATGCAGGTAATGGTAAAAAAACAAGAAAAAGAAAATGATTATAGGTATGAGCAGCAATTAAAGTCCATGTAATTTGGCAATAAATTAACAAATGTGGCAAACTAAAAAATGATTTGCTATAAAAATATTTAGATATTATTCCAAAAATAAAAGAAAATACAATAATTCCCAGAATTCCTAATCCCCAATGTAAATTTCCATAGAACCCTACAGGAGAACTTGGCTCAGGAAGATTAGGTAAATCATTATTCATTACGTAGTCTTCATAAAGTCTATAGGGTAGCAAATTAACGAAAGTGTATATAGGGTTAAACTTATATGGACCTAAACCAGCTTGTTCGCACTGCGCCTCGAAATTAATTAGAGGCCATTGGAGATAATTTATAGTTTCATCAGTACCAGATATTTGATAACCGGAACCAATTCTTAAAGAAGCCATCAAACCCATAAAGTAAATTAAGATTGCTGGAACAACCAAGTAAAGTAGGATTCTTACCTGCTTACTGATCTGGAGTCCAAATATATTTATAAAGCTTTTTAATGGGCTATTAAAACGGATCGAGAGTCCAGAAAATATAAAAAATACTAAAATAAACAATCCCTGGCGCTTTCCAGTTATCAAAGTTCCAAAAATAGCTATTAGTAAATTAACTACGAAAAAGAAAGAGAGTTTTTTATTAGATTCTATCGCTTTGATTAATAAAGATAATAATAATCCATTTAAAAAAAATAAAGACGTGGCAAAAAGACCTAACTGACCAAAGCCAGTTTCAACAGCATTGTTGTTCACATCATTTATATTTATATTTCCTGAGAAAAATTCTAGAATTGGTAAAAAACCATAAGCTCGAACAATATTTATAATTTGAATAATTATTAAAACTGAAATAATGAATATTATTCTTTTTAAACCACTAAAACTAATTTTTATTATCGCAGTAGATATATTATCCAGGTTAGATTTAAAAAATCTAGTTCCTAGCCAAAAGAAAAAATATCCGACAGTCCATAAAAATAAAGGCAAATAAGTTATTTCATAGTTATAACTCTCATTTGGCCCTTGAATAATCCAAAGAATATAAGGAGAAAGAGCTTGAAGTGTACCTAGTAGAAAAAGTACTTCAGGACTGACAATTTTGCGCCACATACAATATCTACATAATATAGCTAACAACAGAAATGTATATGCTTGAAAAATAATAAAATTTTTCTACTTTTCTGCTTTTAGAATAACATTTATTGTAATGAATTATATACGAGCTGTGTTTGCTCTGCACAGGTATCCCAAGAAAAATAGTTTACTCTTTCTTTACCTTTCATAACAAGTTCTTTAGTCCTTACTTGTGAAAAAAGAACTCTTTCTAATGCATCTGCTATGCTTTCTAATTCATAAGGATTAAAATATTCACCAGCATCTGCAACTATCTCCGGAATTGAACTGGTGTTACTACACACAACAGGACAACTAAATGACATTGCTTCTAGAGGCGGAATACCAAAACCTTCATAAAGAGATGGATAAATAAATGCAGATGCATTAGTATAAAGATTTGCTAATATTTTGTCATCTCCTGGTACATATATGACATGAGCATCATCAAGATCAAAGCTTTTAATCATGGCTATCTCGTCATCAGAAAAGGATTTTACTCCGCAGCATACAAGTTTAAAATTATCAAATATCACTCGACGGCTAGCATATGCTTGAAGTAATTTCTTAAAATTTTTGTATTCTAATCTCCTCTCTCCAACATAAAGTATATAAGGGTCAGATATTTTTGGAGTTTCTTCGATATTTTTATGGCTTTGAAGAGAATAACCAAGATATATCGTAGATATAATTTTAGGATCTATCTCCAAGATTTCAATTAAGTCCTGCTTTGTATTTTGAGATATACAAATAATATGATCTGCACGTCTAATTGCTTCTGCTTTGATGAGACTAAATTTTCTATCTTTTTCTGGCATCAAATGTGCAAACTTTTCGTGAATCATGTCGTAAACTGTTATGACAGTTTTGCATTGCTTAGGTGCTATACGTGACCTAGAGTAGAAGGTTTCGTGAACAATATCAGGATTACTATGATTAAGCCATATTTTAGACAATTCGGCGTTTATTGCACCTATAATTTTGGATGACTTTGGTATGAGAGGTATTTGCCATCCTTTGACTAAATCCACACTACATTTTTCCAAATACTTATTTACATAAAATCCAGCAACAATTTGCACTTCAAATGTATTAATTTTTGCAGTTCGAGTTGCAATTTCATATATATAGCGGGAAATTCCGCCATATTTTGACCAAGAAAATATTTGGTAATCATAATATAATTTTATCATTTCTACCTGCTATTTAAAATATGAAAAATGAGTATTTTCTCGAAAATACCCGTATATTGAATTATTATGTATTTTTTATAGGTTTCTAAGCAGATTTTTATGATCTGTTAAAATCTTGGAATTCATTCTTTTTCTTACATATTCATAGCCGATATTTCCTAAACGTCCAGCCATTATTCTCAAAAGTATATGGTGATTTATCTGTTTATAAGTAAGTATATGAATAGTTTTATATGAATAAAAAAACATTGATAATTTATCTGCTATAAATTGAATTGTTCTCGCTTGATAGAAAGAAATATGCTGTCCTGTATTAAACGCATAATACCACCAATTTTCTGGCTTTGGAGGATTACCTTCAAACAAATCTGTAGAAAAAATAATTGTTGATGTACCAGCATCTTTGATAGATTTTTGAATAAATTCAATAGGATTATAGATATGCTCTAATACCTCAAAAGCAGTTATTGCACAAAATTCATTAGTGGTAGTAGATGCCTCAAAGCCTTTAGCTAAAATATTTTCACAATATAAGTCAGACCAGTAGAAATCAAAACCAATATCTCTCATCAGTCTTGTTAGCATCCCATAGCCACCTGCAACATCTAAATACCTGCCTTGTGGATCAAAAAAGAAGAAGATAATGCAAGCTAGTCTTTTAGAAATTGCAATATTTCTCGCGACTAAACCAGTATCTGCATCTGCAATAGCACTACTATAAGCTTCTTCTAGCCAATATGGATACTCTGTTTGTAGCAAACCGCAATTATTACAATATAGATAGCTAACCTCATATTTATTAATAATAGTTGCTTTGAAGTAAACATCTCTTTTAGAAGAGCATATAGGGCAATTTTTAATCATTTTTATTTAACCTACAAATAACTTATATTACTAATTCTTAATTTCAGCTTATTTATAATATCAACACCTACTGCTCCTAAAGAGAATAACAAAATACAAATTCCCGTAGACCAAGCTACTCCTGAAACACCTAGTAAATTACCTAAGAAAACTGATAAAAGAATATTACTAATAGCAGAAACAGGCGCTAATATAGCTTGTAACTTTAATTCGCCTAACCCATTAACCAACATTGCTACACATTGGGCAATACAATTTAATACTGTTGTAAACAGCATCGCTAAAAGCAAGCTAATATGTGGAATTGCTTCTTTATTAACTAATAAGCTGATAAGTTGCGGAGAAAATATAACTAGTAATATGCCTACAAATATAGACCAGATGAAGCTGATATAAATAGACATTTTAAATGTATTCTTAATCCAGGCATAATCTCCTTTAGCTAAAGCTTCACTATAGGCTGGCCAAAGAGAAATAATAAATGAGGATGAAATATATAGAATGAGAGAGAACAATTTTAAAGTAATTCCATAACTTGCTACTGAACTTGCACCAAATAATTGAGCAACAATAATTAGATCTGTTTGAAAAATTAAAATTGCTGAAATTTGAGCAATCCAGAACTGAAACCCAGTTTTTAAGAGCCATTTACATTGAAGCCCGTTAAAATTTTCATATTTAGGTGCTAACCATTTCCGTTTAAAACAAAATAAATGGATGCCAGAAAATATATCTCCTATCAGTAAAGTTCCGAAGCTAGCTACTATTAACCAGGGTAAGTTAGCATGAATATAAATGGCAGTTATTATACTAATTATTGATAAAAAACTGCTGAAGGCACCCCATATTTGATACCAATATCCTTCTTGATAGGCTGCATAGATGCGACTAGGAATTGAAAGTGGCAGACGGATGATAAACAAAATCCAACATACAAAAATTGATACTCCTACTTCTTGTTTCGCCAGTATTGAATTTATATTGAATACTCGTTCCCAAGAGATTGATGGATATAGTATTAAGAAGACTATTAATAAGATTGATGCTATTAAGAGCATTAGATAAAATGCACTTGATACAAATTCTTTGGCTATCTGCCTATCTTCATTAGCATCAGCTGTGGCTAATGCATTTGTTAAACTATTTGCTAAACCAAAATCAGCAATACTGATCCAGCTTAATAATGAACTTAATATCAACCATAAACCAAATCTTTCTGTTTCTAAATATTTAGCTGTTAGTGGAATTGCAATAAATCCAGCTAGAGTAGACATTCCTTTGACAACTAATGTTGTACTACCCGTGAGTAATGCACGAATAATTCTTGTCCGTCCCCGATCAATAAAAAGATTATTATAATTCTGGAATAACTGCTTGAATATACGCATTATTACCAATAATTTCCAGGTTTAAAGTCTGTTTCTATCTCTAATGTTCTATCGCGATCGCACTTACCAAAATTTAATTCACAGAGGCATCTAAAATCTTGCAAAAAGGCTCATGAAATCCGAATTTTTGATATTGAAGCATCAACTTTCCCATTTTTGTGAGATTGCTTTGCTCCGTAATAACTCTTTGCATAATAGCCACCGTAGCTACTTTCAGGAGTAACACCATTAGCTACCATGCCCAAAACCTGATGACCAGACTGCTCTAACAACATCTTGGTAGCATTAACTGACCCAGTATTAGCAACCCCAGGACGTATAACCAGCAGGATTCCATCTACCAACTTACTCAACATCAGGGCATCAGCAACTAAAGTCAAAGGTGGACAGTCGATAATTACAAAGTCATATTCTTGAGTTGCTTGCTTAATAAATGTAGCAATGCGTTGAGAATTTAAAAGTGCAGCTGGGTTAGGTGGAATTGTCCCAGCCGTAATAATATCCAGAGTCATCAAAGCTTCTTTAGTTGTAGTTTGTAACTCAGTTTGACCGACTAAAATATTACTTAGTCCTACGAGGTTGTTTTGCTCCCAAATTTTATGCTGGCGAGGGCGACGCATATCTGCATCCACTAACAATACTCGCCGTCCCAGTTGGGCTACCGCTACTGCTAAGTTAGCAGCAACAAAAGATTTTCCTTCACCAGGAATTGAACTGCTTATGGCAATTACTTTCAGCATCTTGTCAGAAATGCTAAAACTTAAGTTAGTTTGGAGCATTTCAAAAGCCGAAGATACAGGTGAATAGGGATTGTTGAGTACAGGCAATTCTTGTTCACTTGCAGCTTCACTACCTTTAGCTTTTTCAGCTAGTGGAATTGCACCCAACAAGGGATAGTCCAAAAGTCGCTTGGCTTCTTCTACAGTCTTGAGGGAATTATCTATAGATTCCAACACCAGTGCTGTGCCTGCACCCAATATAATTCCCAAAATTCCCCCTAGTGCCAAGTTTAGAGGAATAATTGGAGAAACAGACTTATCAGGAACTAAAGCTTCAGATATGACCCTTGCATTCCCAACATTTTGGTTTTCTACAACTTCAACTTCTTGTAACTGCTTCGACAGTTGTTCATAGGTAACTTGGGCTACCTTCAACTGTCGTTGTAACTGTAGCTGTTGTTGTTCCAGCCGAGGTAAGCTATCCAATCGGTTTTTGTTGACTATAAGTACCTGCTGTAATTCTGCTACTTGGTTAGTTAATGCTAAACGTTCTACTTCTGATTTAACTAAATTTTCAGTTAAAGTCTGCTTGAGGTTGCCAATTTGCAAATTTTGCTCTGGCGTATACTCAGAATTGCCTATGGTTTGAGCAACTCTCCCTTCTAATTGGTTTCTAAGAGCTACTTCTTGATTCTCCAAATTGATAATTTTTGGGTTGTCTTCGGTCAAGCGAGTTCGTGCCACAGCTAACTCGTCTTGTACTTTTTGGTATTCTGTCAGTACTTGCTGTACCCCAGGAGATTGACTTAAGGTGGTGAGTTCAACAGCGGTATCTGTATTCAATTTCATTTGATTTTGCAGAGCCAGAGAGCGAGTTTTAGCAGCAGTGAGTTGCCCTTGAGTTCTGGTAATTTCCTCGGCTAGCTCTTTTAATCCTTCAACACCAACTTTTGCTTCTACATCTAGAGCAACTACCCTATTTTTTTCTTTAAATCGGCGCAAGGCCATTTCTGCCTTTAAAACTCGTTTCTCTACCTCTGGTAATTGCCGATTTAAAAATTCTCTTGCAGACCTCGCCTCTGCACGGTTTGTCCGAACATTATTTTCTAAGTAATAGCTCATTAGAGAATTAATGACAGATGCAGCTTCTTGCGGATTCGTGCTGCGGTAGGAAAGCTGCATGACATCCGTTCCCCGAATGGTTTTCAATTTCAGTAATTTCAGAAATTTTTCAATTGAGAGTGGTTTACCCGATTTATCTTTGAGGTTAAGGCTGGTAATGGTTTTTAGGACGATAGGGTTTGAGCGGATGACCTCGGCTTCTGTATCCACTGGATTGCTGAGGTTGGTCAACCCACTCAGTTCTCCTACTTGGGAAGACAAACCAGTCAGTGATGAAACGCCATTTTGTTTGTTGAATAACAGTTTGGCTTGCGATTCGTACACTGGTTTTTGAAGGAAGGTTACTAAGGCTGTCAAGCCAAACACAGAGCCAATTACAACTGTTGTCACTGGCCAACGCCTTTTGAGAACTGTCCAATACTGTTGGACATCAATGACTTCACGCTCTTCTTGCTTAGTAGGCATAAAACAATTTCCTGAAAAACCAGTGATAAATTGAGTTGGCGCTATTATTTATACCAACGCAATTAGTGACCGAACCAAACTAATGGAGTATGGCTAGTCTTGCTATGGATCAAAAGTATTAGCAAAATATTCCGATCAGAAAGTTTCTCTCAAATGTCTTGATTCCCAAAACGTCCCGATTATTCTATACTAATTCCTGTTCTTTATTCACTATAAATACTATGTTTGACAAATTCACTAGTATTTATAAGAACATCTTATAACGATTAGTCAATGCATAAATATTATTTATTGAGATTTAATATTTATACCTAAAAGTTTGACTAATAAGTAATCGGTAAAGCACCAGTTACATAGAATCAAAAGCTATGTGTAACAAGTATATACCTTGCAATAAAAATATCTCGAGAACATCTACTAAGAAATTACAAGTTATGTAAATTAATTGTTATAAAAATCACTATGTTGTATGTTAAATTATTTGTAATTTTTCTTTGTAATTAAAGGGACTAGTTATTCTCCCTGAAGCACTTAAAATACTCTTAAACGGAAACTGAGCTAATCAACTTTGCCAAATTTGCAGAGGAAAATTGGCAACTGCTAATCAAGACTTCTATTAATGAATACTCAGGGTTAAGCATATTTAAGCAGCAAAAATCTACTACCTATAGCTCGTTTACTTCGGAATTAAGAGTAGTATAAAATATTTATGTTCAATATACCATTTCACACTTACAGGGGAAGCGTTCAAGTAATTACAATTCCACGCTTAATGCCTGTATTACTTTTGGTAGGAGATATTTTTGGCCTAGTTGTCTGTTTAGGGGTTGCCTTTTGGTTACGTCTAGGTCAGCCAATTGCGGGATTTGATGGAGTGGTTTGCGGATTTATGCTGCTGGTTCTGGCAGGGCTTTATCTTGCAGATACTTATCATCCAGATACACAAATAGCAGGTTTGCGGGCTCCAGCGCGGATCTTACTAGCTAGTTTTATAGTTGCTGCCATTACTTCTGCCCTAATTTACCTAACTGGAACTTGGGGACAGCATCCGTTGCTGGGAAGAGGCATTTTGCTAGTCAGCCTGGGAATATTTACCATCTGGGCTGTAATTTTAAGATTATGGGCAGTGAAGTGGTTGCGATCGCACGCCGAGCAAAGTCAGTGGTTGATGCTGGGAGGTGGCGAGAGTGGGATGAAATTTGCCCAAATGTTCCTCGAACATAACCCATTAGGGCGTTTGGTAGTACTTGCCGAAGCTAGTCAAGATATTGCTGAATTAGCAAAAACAGAATCGCATCTGAGTTACGGAGGTGGACTGAATAACTTGTCAGCTTGGATGCAGCAGCCTTTATCTGGGGTAGTAGTTGCAACCCCAAGGGATTTTTCTGATATTCAGGTGCAGCAGTTGATGCAACTCAGGCTGCAAGGTATCCCAACATACAGGTTACCAGATATTTGCGAAACTCTATGGTATAAACTTCCCTCATCAGTGCTAGAAGATAGCTGGTTAGCTTTTAGCGCTGGCTTTAACCTAGTGCCTGGTGGTATAAGTTTGAAAGTAAAGCGGGTTATAGACCTGATACTGGCAAGCCTATTACTGATATTTTTATTTCCCCTGATGCTATTGGCAATGCTGGCTATTAAGTTGGATAGTCATGGCCCAGTTTTTTACAGTCAAGTACGCACAGGTTTATACAGTAAACCATTTAGGGTTTACAAATTTCGGTCTATGTATCAAGATGCTGAGAAGCGAGGTGCACAATGGGCAACTCAACGTGATCCGCGAATTACCAGGGTAGGGTATTGGCTGCGAGTTTTACGGATTGACGAACTACCACAAATTTTTAATGTGTTGAGGGGAGATATGAGTCTAATTGGCCCTCGTCCTGAAAGACCGGAGTTTGATATCAAACTTAAAGAAGCTATTCCATATTATGAACTACGTTATTTAGTCAAACCAGGGATTACTGGCTGGGCACAGGTACTTTATCCTTACGGTGCTTCAGTTGAGGATGCTGCCCAAAAGCTAGCTTACGACCTTTATTACATTAAAAATTATTCTTTATGGTTAGATATTGCGATCGCCTTTAAAACTGTCAGGGTCGTTTTGTTAGGTAAAGGTAGATGAAAACGAAAGTATTAGTAACTGGCGGTGCAGGTTATATTGGTTCCCATGTCGTGCGCCAATTAGGGGAAGCTGGTTATGATGTGGTGGTCTACGATAATTGTTCTACAGGTTCACCGAAAGCGGTACTACATGGTGAATTAATTATTGGTGATTTAGCAGATACAGACCGTCTTTACCAAGTTTTTGCCAAACACCGATTCAGCGCCGTGTTACACTTTGCTGCCAGTTTAATTGTACCAGAATCAGTTGCTCATCCCCTTGACTACTACAGTAACAATACACGCAATACTCTCAATTTGCTGCGGTGCTGTCATGTTCTAGACGTTAACCAATTTATTTTTTCTAGTACAGCCGCAGTTTACGGCGAACCAGAAGAAAACCCAGTTACTGAATCTACACCTACTTTACCGATTAACCCCTATGGACGCTCAAAGCTGATGAGTGAGTGGCTGATTCAAGACCACAGTTTAGCGTCTCGAATGCGGTATGTAACTCTACGCTACTTTAATGTGGGCGGTGCAGATCCGGGTGGGCGACTGGGGCAAAGTTTACGCAATGTAACACACTTAATTGCAGCCGCTTGTAATGCAGCACTTAAACGTCAGTCAGAAGTCAAAATTTTTGGCACAGATTTTCCCACTCCTGATGGGACAGGAATTCGTGATTATATTCACGTTGAAGACTTAGCCTCTGCCCATGTCGATGCTTTACGCTATTTAGAGGCGGGTGGAGAAAGCCAAACTCTCAATTGTGGCTATGGCAAAGGCTACAGTGTGCGCCAAGTAATTGAAAGAGTAAAGGCTATTTCTGGTGTAGATTTCCCTGTAATTGAAGCTGAACGCCGTCCTGGAGATCCAGCTTGTGTGACAGCTTGTGCCGAGAAAATCAGTCAGGTATTGGGTTGGCAACCCCAGTATAATGACTTGGATACCATTGTCTATACGACTTTGGCTTGGGAAATGCAACAAGAAAATCTGCCATCGGTAACTGGAAATAGGCAGAAGCTAGTATTAATTAACAAGGAAAGACCTGTCAGATCTAAAATTGCTGAAATTGCTTATCGGCTACCGCAATAGAGTTGCATCAATAAATGTAGAAGAAGGCTGATAGAAACTTTGAGTACCAGTAGTTTAATCAGATGAGGGTAGCAGATAAATTGCCCCAGAGATTAATGTTAGGATGACGGAAACCCAAAATGCAGTTATTGCTGGAATTTGCCAATCTGCTGATAACGGTGCAATTAAAAGTGCGATCGCAATGATTTGACTGACAGTTTTAAGTTTACCCCAAATATTCGCCCCAGTAATTTGAGTTTGATTGACTCGCCAACCTGCGATCGCTAGTTCTCGCGCTAAGATGAGAAATACTCCCCACGCGGGGACTTTGCCTAATTCAATCAATACCATCAACGGCGCAAGTACTAAGAATTTATCAACTAAAGGGTCAAGAAATTTGCCTAAATCGCTAATTTGGTTGAGTTTCCGTGCTAAATAGCCGTCTAACCAATCGGTTAATGCAGCTACTAAAAAGATTGCTAAACATATCCATTTAGCTTCGGTTGTAGGATTGTATAAGCCGTAAAGAAGAAATGGTATTCCTAATAAGCGCGAAAAAGTAATCCAGTTGGGTATGGTCATTAGCAATTCTAAATTAAGTAGAGCGTTGCAATTAAAGATAGCTGGTAAAGGGTGTTATTTGTTATTTGTCATTTGTTATTGGTCATTGGTCATTGGTCACTTGAACTTAAAATTTGAATCCTAATAATTTTAGTGGTATTCTGACATTTACAGTTCTAAATTGTATCTGGATCAATATTCAACTCTCGCAACTTAGCAGCTAATCTTTCTGCTTTTTGTTGAGCAATTTCTTTTTGCTGACGTTCTGATTCTACTAACTCTGCGATTTCTTCTGGTGTCGGAACTAAATCACCTTCAGGGGTAAAAAATCTTACCAAACCTTGATAAATACCCAAATATAAGCCTAACTGTTGACTCCACAAATGTCCTTGATTGTTAGGTTCTAGAGGTTGATATTTACCATCAAGTAAATGAAATCCTGCGAATTCTAAGGTGTAGGGATCAAACCAAAAATAATCCGGAGTCCGAAAAGTATCTTGGTAAAGTTTTTTCTTTAATCCTCTGTCTGTCTTCGCTGTTGAGTCCGAAAGAATTTCTAAAATTAAATTCGGGTATTTACCATCTTCTTCCCAAACCACCCAACTTTTACGAGTTTTGCGTTCTGTATCGAGAACCACAAAAAAATCTGGCCCTCGGAATTTTTCATCTTTGCGCTGATTGTAACTATAGTAAATTGTCAGGTTGCCAGCAGCATAAAAATCATTGCGATCGCGCCACAACCATTTTAAACATTTAAGTAAGAGCATGATTTGCTCTAAATGTAGTTCGGTTTCCAAGGGAGGTTCATCAGAGTATAAATCACCTGGAGGAAAGATAACATTTTCTGTGATGTCCTCAATAGCTGCTGGTGTAGTCTCTAATTCTCTAGCCAGGGACATGATTTCGCTGAGGTATTGGTAGTTTATGGGTTTATTTTAACCTTTGCTGAAGGAGAGCGATCGCTTGATATCAATGCCATCAGCGGCTTAATTGTAATTGGAAATTAGGACTTGTGAGTTGGAGGGACAAGGGGACAAGGAGGAGAATAGCAATTACCCATTATCCATTACCAATTACCCATTACCAATTACCCATTACCAAACACCAAATCTCTGCCTAACCGTGGGATGATCTGTGTTCTGAGATTCTCTAAAATCATACTTACCATGACTCAACAAGCAGACTCCCAATTTCGCATCGAACGGGATTCGATGGGCGATCGCCAAATTGCTAGTAATGTTTATTACGGTATCCAAACGCTGCGGGCAATAGAAAACTTCCCAATTAGCGGGCTGAAGCCGCTACCTACTTACGTAGATGCTGGTTTATTAATTAAAAAAGCTACGGCAATTGTTAATGGTGAATTGGGATGCATTCCCCAAGAAATCAGTCAGGCGATTGTACAAGCAACTGATGAGATACTTGCAGGGAAGCTACGCGATCAATTTGTGGTTGATGTTTATCAAGCTGGTGCAGGAACTTCGCACCACATGAATGTCAACGAAGTGCTGGCGAATCGTGCTTTAGAAATTTTGGGGGATGAAAAGGGTAACTACAAGCGTGTCAGTCCTAACGATCATGTGAATTATGGGCAGTCTACCAATGATGTCATCCCTACAGCAATTCGTATTGGTGGCTTATTGGCGCTGACTCATACATTACACCCAGCATTAGATAATGCGATCGCAGCCTTGGAAGCCAAAGCCGCAGAATTTCAGGATATTGTCAAATCTGGTAGAACTCATTTGCAAGATGCTGTTCCTGTGCGCTTAGGCGAGAACTTTCGCGCTTGGGCGTATATACTTGCAGAACATCAAAACCGGATTTACACTGCCTCTAGCGATTTAATGGTGTTGGGTTTAGGTGGAAGTGCGGCTGGTACAGGTATGAATACTCATCCACGTTATCGGGCGCGGGTGGTGGAAGTATTAGCAGAATTACTCAACTCGCCTTTGCAACCTGCACCCCATCTCATGGCTGCAATGCAGAGTATGGCACCATTTGTAAATGTTTCTGGTGCTGTACGTAATTTAGCTCAGGATTTAGTCAAAATCTCCCATGATTTACGGTTGATGGATTCGGGGCCAAAAACTGGATTCAAGGAAATTCAATTACCCCCCGTGCAACCTGGTTCTTCAATTATGCCAGGCAAATACAATCCGGTGATGGCAGAGATGACATCAATGGTATGTTTTCAAGTCATGGGTTACGACAATGCGATCGCCCTGGCAGCCCAAGCGGGACAATTAGAATTAAATGTGATGATGCCGCTAATTGCCTATGATTTGATTCATAGTATTGAAATTTTGGGCAATACCATCGCTGCCCTCACGGAACGCTGCATCAAAGGGATTACTGCTAACCAAGAACGTTGTTTGGCATACGCGGAAGGTAGTTTGGCTTTAGTTACCGCCTTAAATACCCACATTGGCTATCTAAATGCAGCGGCTGTGGCAAAAGAATCCTTAGAAACTGGCAAATCTTTACGGCAGATTGTTTTGGAGAAAGGACTGATGAGTGAAGCGGAATTAGCCACTGTGTTAAATCTCGAACAGATGAGCGGTATCATACCCCTCACTCCAGAATCAGACAACCTGGATTAAAAAGATAGTAGGAAGATATATGAAAGAAGAAATTCTTTTTTCTTTATCTTTACTACTTGTCTAAATAATCCATGCAGACACAAAAACCATCTGTCAGCTTAATCCGTGCTAATTCTTACGAACGAGAGACTTTACGCGAGTCCCTAGAAACGCTGCTGGAACCTTTTGGGGGGATAGCAGCTTTTGTTAAGCCAGGCGATCGCGTTTTGCTCAAACCTAATTTACTCACAGGTGCGCGTCCTGGTAAAGAGTGTACTACTCGCCCCGAATTGGTTTACACAGTTGCCCAGATGGTAATGGAAGTTGGCGGTAAGCCTTTTTTAGGGGATAGTCCCGCTTTTGGTAGTGCCAAGGGTGTGGCTATAGCCAATGGCTATGCACCAATTTTCGAGGAACTTCACCTACCAATTATCGATTTTCACGGTCAGCGTTACGAAACCGTCAGCGAAAATTTTAATCATCTGTTGCTATCAAAAGAAGCAATGGCGGCGGATGTGGTGATTAACTTACCCAAAGTTAAATCCCATGCTCAACTAACATTAACTTTAGGCGTAAAAAACCTCTTTGGTTGCGTTCCCGGCAAAATGAAAGCTTGGTGGCACATGGAAGCCGGTAAAGATGCAAACCGCTTTGCGGAGATGTTAGTAGAAACTGCAAAGGCTATTAACCCCAGCTTAACCATTTTAGATGGGATCATCGGTCATGATGGCAATGGCCCTAGTAATGGAGAACCGCGTGCATTAGGTATTTTGGCAGCAACATCAAATGTGTTTGCCCTGGATCGGGCAATGGTAGAAATTCTCAATGTCCCACCGCAGCAAGTACCCACAGTCGCAGCTTCTCAAAGATTAGGACTATGCCCACAATTGGCTGAGATTGATTTTCCGCAGTTAGAACCTGATTTACTCAAAATAGAAGATTGGCGACTACCAGATAAGCTAGTCCCCATCGATTTTGCGATGCCACGGGTGATTAAATCCACATTTAAACACCTTTACATTCGTTTTATTAAAGAACCAATGACTGCCTATGGTAGACGTTAGTTGTGCAAGTGCAAACTTGGCTACAACAATTTGAAAATTAGCAATTTAAGCTATAAATACCCTCCGATTGCTTAACCAAACCGCCCTAGATTAGCGGCGGTTTCCTCATACTCAATTTGTGATAAAATTACGATTAAACACTGCATTATTGCGAGATATAGTGCTGAAAAATTTGCTAAATTTATGTAGATATATAGTATCTAAATATCTTCAAATCTACCTAAATATAGATTGACAAAATAAGAAAGTATTACTAGTAATATTTACTCATGTCTTGGGAATATTCTTAGCATCCTAACTAATTTAATAATGCTGAACCAGGTAGATATAGCTGTATTTATTCAGTGTCGATTTCTGGTTACAAAAAGCAACAATATTGGTTAATCTAAAAACATGATTTCGTTTCAGTATTACCACTGTGGAATATCACTATGATTAATAGATAATCAGTGATTTTTCGGTGAAGTTTTTAAGTAACACAAATTAACCACATATCCCTAAAACTACCTTAGACAAAGCTTTTTCAGATGTTATACTAATGCAATCAAGCCCAAGATTGATGAAAAATTGCATCTGCACTCAACTGCAAAAATGTAATTTATGATTCTCTAAATCCTAAATCAAAAGCAGCAAAAATGATACAAGAAGAGCCAGTGATATTTAATCTTAGCTACCACATCAAAGCCCAAAATGTTTATCTAGAACTTTGTATCAAAAGACTTTTGTAGCGTAGGAATATTATGACACTTGTAAAACTGGATAAGATTATAAATGTATCCGCTGGTTACATCTAAAAGTAGTTAAAATAGGATCAAGGCTCTCTTCGGAGAGTAAAGCTCAAAGTGAAGTGGTGAAATTCAAATTTTTTGTATGAATTCAAATAGTCAGTCTGCCAATACCGATACATATTCCCATAGGTTGGCAGACATTGTGGGAACCGCGATCGCTCTACTGACTCTGACATTACCTGTATTTGTCATTGCTCATTATTCTTCGACAAATGTACACAACACGCAACAACCTCTGACTTATAATCTACCCAGAAGCGGGGATTAAACGATCAGACTGGCAATTCACAACTCAATAAACCCAAAGTGGGAACAGATAACTCAGCAACAACCATTGTTTCTACTCTCTGTAAACAGATGAGAGATGAAGCATTAACCATCTGTCCGCTATAACAACTGAATAATCCACGCGCTGATGATACAGCGCCAATATGCGGCGATTCTTTAGGAATCGCCGCACTTTTTGTCACTAGAATATTTTTCGGTAAAAGGAAAAGCCATAACCCTTAACCTTTCCCCTTTCTCCTTTTCCCCTGAATTAAAGTAGTATTGAAGTCCATCTTGGCCCTAAAATTCTACACGGGGAGGCAATATTGCTTATATCCCCGATGTACTGTTTTATAAGAGGAGCTTGTTTGTGGATTTATCCCGTATACCACCCCAACCAAAACCGGGTCTCATCAACGTTCTGATTGAAATTGCAGGCGGGAGTAAAAATAAATACGAATTCGACAAAGACTTACAAGCTTTTGCCTTAGACCGGGTACTTTATTCGTCAGTCAAATATCCTTATGACTACGGCTTTGTCCCCAACACTTTAGCTGATGACGGCGATCCCCTAGATGGTATGGTGATCATTGATGAACCTACCTTTCCTGGCTGTATAATTGCGGCACGACCTATTGGCTTCTTAGAAATGATTGATGGTGGCGATCGCGACGAGAAAATTCTTTGCGTTCCTGACAAAGATCCGCGCTACGCTCAAGTACAATCTTTAAAGGATGTACCATCACACCGCTTGGATGAAATCGCTGAATTTTTCCGCAGTTATAAAAATCTGGAAAAGAAAGTAACTGAAATTCTCGGTTGGCAAGATGTTGACAAGGTCAAAGCTTTGGTAGATAAGTCCATTAAAGCTGCTCAAGGATAATTGATAATAGGTAATGGGTAGTTGTTCTGTGGTCAGTAGAACTAGAAGCTAGGAACAAGGGACTTAGAGTATAAAAGAGAAATAATCAAGACGCGATTAATCGCGTCTCTCCAACTCTTAATTCTTGACTCATTGCTATATTTGTGCTATTGACTAGTGATTAACTATCCATTATTCATAATTTTTCCATCTTCAGCCTGCAAGTGCTGACTCAAAACGCCAATATTGCCACCGCACCCCTAAATCAAATGCAGCGTACTCTCCTTTTGGCAAAAATTCACAACTGTACCCTCACAGGGGCCAATATCAACTATGTGGGTAGTATCAGTATAGATAATATTCTGTTGCAAAAATCTGGAATTTTACCCTATGAACAGGTACAAGTCGTGAATAGTGCTAATGGTGAGCGTTTTATTACCTATGCCATACCTGCTCCAGCCTATTCTGGAATTATTGAGCTAAATGGGGCTGCCGCACGTCTAGGCATTATAGGCGATCGCCTGATTATAATGGCCTACGGGCAGTTCACTCAGGAAGAGTTACAAAATTACTCGCCTACGGTCGTCATTGTAGATGAAAACAACCGACTATTGGAAGTACGGCACTACGATGACCTGCTCAGTAAGGCCTAAACTGCAAAGAAGATGTCAAATACTGAACTGTCGGATTCCCAAAGCCACTTAACTGAGAAACAAGCCACCCCTCTGTCAAATCCATCTGGGGAATTTGTGGTGCAATTCTGGGGTGTGAGAGGTTTGGTTGCTACTCCCAGCAGCAACACCACGCGCTATGGTGGAAACACTGCTTGTGTGGAAATGCGTGTAGGTACAAAACATTTAATTTTTGATGGGGGTACTGGCTTAAGGTTACTGGGTAAAACTTGGCAAGAATTAGAACAGCCACTAGAAGCCTATCTATTTTTTACTAACTCCCAATCCAATCGAATTCAGGGATTTCCTTTTTTTGGCCCCGCATTTGTTGCGAAAAATCGCTTCCATATTTACGGTTCAGCAGCCTCAAACAGCGCCTCGATTAAGCAATGTCTGTGCGATCAAATGCTGCAACCGCACTTTCCCTACCCATTACAGGTGATGCAATCAGAGTTGCATTTCCACAATATAAATCCTGGTAGCGAAGTAAAGCTAGGAGAAATGACGATTAGCCCAGCATTAATTAATACACACCAGCGTTCAGTTGGTTATCGAGTTAATTGGCAAGGTTTTAGCGTTGCTTACGTCACAGATTTGTCGAAAAATCCTGAGCAAGTAGAACAAGAAAAAATTCTCCAGCTAATTCAAGGGGTGGATTTGCTGATTGCTAACAGTACCTATGCTCCCCCTACTGCTCACAATAATGATTCCTCTAATTTACAGTGGCAAACTGCTGTGGATTTAGCTAGCAAAGCTGGTGCTAAGAGCTTAGTTATTTCCCATTATCATCCAGATGATGATGATGATTTTCTCGATCGCGTCCAATCTGAAATTAAGTCTAGCTTCCCCAAAGCATTGTTAGCTCGTGAGGGTATGATTCTGTCTGTGAGTAAGTAGGGGATGAGGGAGATGAGGATGCAATCCCAATGAAGAAAATTCACCGCCATCTATGAAAGTTTCAATGGGATTTTTACTCAGCACTCAGCACTCCTAAGTAGCTTTGAGGGTTGATTCTTCTTGGCTGTTAACTACTTGGGTAAGTTCTTGGAGTTTGGCTGCGACTACACCAGTAGTGAATAATTCTGAGGCTTTGGCAATACCCGATCGCATATCTGGAGAAATACCACTACGCCAAAGGTAAAATCCACCATTCCACAAGGCTGTTTGCATTAACTCTGTGGGTTTACCAGCTAATACCTCTTGCATCTGGGCAAGCAATTCGGCGGTAGTCTCTAGAGGGACGTTTTTGGTAGTAAAATCATAATCTCGTGGTGCAAGATGTAAGCGTTCTAGCACTCCTGTATTTGAAGATAAGCCAATAATTGCTGTGCGATCGCGTGGTAAGTCACAACTACCTTCTAATCCCTTCACTAATGTATATTTTGTTACATTTTGTAAAGCTAGCGTTTCCTGAAACAGCGCTTCTGTTGGCGGATGCACAAACCCAGGGATGATATGAACATCTCCAGCATAAGGACACCAAATTAGCTCCATTGTTGCCAAGGGTGGGCGCTTGCCTAATTGGTCGCGGTAATTCCAAATACTTTGATTTAATGGAAAATGCTTAGGGTTATAAACTAAGCCAATTCCTGTTTTTTCTAGAATTTCCTGGGTTTTTGCTAGTGGAAAGGTTGTCCAATCTATCCCTAAACCCTGCCAAATTTCTACCAGGGGAAGTCCGTACTTAGTCGGTAGGCGATCGCCTCCGTGCATTACCACTGGTTGACCAACAGCAGCTAATAGCAAAGCGATTATTGGGCTAATTGGCGCAGTCCGAGTTCTGCCATCATACGGTATGCCCAATACTATTACTGGTCGTTCCGCCGCAATAGGTTGCAGTTTTGGCCCTAGTTCATTGTAGGCATCCAACATTCCCGCTAACTCTTCCGGCGTGGGACGCTTGATCCGATGAGCAATTAAAAACGCCCCAATTTGGGCAGGTGTAGCTTCACCTAGCAACATCATTTTGGTAGCTGTGACGGCTTCAGCACGAGTTAAATTCTCTCCTGTGTGATTTCCACTTCCTACCTTTTTTAATAATTGCCTAAATAAATTGCTCATGGTACTCAAAGGTCAAGGGTCAACAGTCAACAGTCAACAATTCTTGGACTTTAGATTTGTGACTTTTGAGTCATCATAGCCTTAAGAAGCCGATCGCTGTTGGTTAATTTGCGGCGGGATATTTTGTCGCACCAGTTGCCAAAAATGGTTGATTGGGGGAATTTGCAGGCGATCGCCAGTGGTAACCATAACTACCCGGCGTGTCAAACTCGAATTATCAGATAGATTACTGTTACTATTACAGGCTAAAGGACGTACTGCCAAGGTGGGATCTAGCCGCGCTTCCATCAGTGCGGAATGGGGTAGCAAAGCTATCAGTTCTCCTTGACGCACTACTCCCCGGAACGCATCTAAAGTATTTACTTCTAAAGCAGCTTGCAGTGTAGCTTCTAACCGCTCAAATCTATCTTGGATTAAACGTTGCATCCCATAACCATCTTTAAAAACAACTTGGGGGTAACGAATTAGCTCCGACCAAGGGATATATTCATATTGGGCTAAGGGATGCTTGGCAGAAGTTAATACCTCTATAGGTTCTTCATACAGAACTTCTACCACCATTTCGCGACCAGTAGTTAAGAAGCGATTATTCATCACGATCGCCAAATCCACCAGTCCATCTTTTAAGACTTTTAAAGCGCGATCGCTACCCAAAGAAGTTACCCGCAATTGCACCTCTGGGTAATCACGACAAAATTGTTGTAATACTGGTGGCAAATACGATCCACACATCGAGTGAATCGCTGCAATACACAATTCTGGTTGCTTACCTGCAATTAAATCTGTTAATTCCTCTGTCGCTATTTGCCACTCCTGACAAATTTTTCGCACGCGGGGTAGTAAACGTTCACCGCCTAGTGTTAGCTTGGCGTGAGTCGTGCGGTGAAACAACTCTAGCCCCAAATCAGCTTCCAAGGCTTGGATTTGGCGGCTAATTGTCGATTGAGTGACACCACATTTTCTAGCAGCTTGTTGAAAGCTGCCGGTTTCCGCGATCGCTAAAAAGGCTTGCAACTGCTCTAGTCGCATTTTTTTGTAGCCTGAATTACATTTATTGATTTCATTAACTTAACGGATTTCTTGCCTTAATTTGGTACGGTTTGTTACAAGTGCTTTCCTCTGCAATATTTTAATTTAACTTTTTCTGAAAGTCGTTTTATATTTTTTCTCATTAATCGTCATCCAGAAGCCCCATTTGTCGCCAAATCTCCTCAAGACGAAATTTTAAATTTTCTTTCGTCGTATCTAAATATCAAGACAAGGGGATTGGGGACTGGGGACTGGGGATTGGGGACTGGGGACTGGGGATTGGGGACTGGGGACTGGGGATTGGGCAGATGAGAGAGAAATAAAAAACACCCATTACCTATTACCTATTACCCATTACCCATTACCCATTACCCATTACCCATTACCTATTACCCATTACCCATTACCCATTACCCCTTACCCCTTACCTACCACTCCGCCAAAGCGATCGCGACTCCTTGCTGTAATTCGGGGGTGAGGGTGGTGTTGTTGGCTAATTTTTGTAATTGTTGATGGGCGATTTCTGGTGAGAGATTTTTGAGGGCGGCGATCGCGTGTAGTCTTACTGATGGTTCTGCGTCTGCTAGGAGTAAAATCAATGGTTCAATCGCTTGGATGCAGCCTAGTTGTCCTAAGGAGAGGGCGATCGCATTTTTGATGTTGGCAAGTTCTTTGGCAGGATGGTTGGATTGCAGTATTGTCAATAAAATTTCTGTGGCTAATGGCGTTAACTCTGGCTGTTGTACTCGCCCTAAAACTGTGACAATTTCCTGCCACACTGTTTTGGATGTGCTTTGATTAAATGCTTGTTGGAGATATGCCAAACTTGCAGATGTTCCTAACCAACTCAGGGCGCAAATAATTTCTAATTGCAGCTTGATGGATATACTTGGTGATATTAAAGCCTCAAATAAGCATTGAGCCGCTTTGTCACTACCCATCCGAGCAAGGGTAATTGCAGTTGTACAAGCAACATTTTCGTTTAAATCATCAAGTCTCGGTTGCAGTTTTGTGACTAAATCTAATGTTTCGCATAATTCAGGGCGAAAACCTAAACCTTGGACTGCGGCGTGTCTGACTGAGGCGGCGAAATCATCTAAAGCTTTCACCAATACAGGGGGAATGCGTTCGTCATGAAAGCTGCTGAGGGCTTCAATGGCTGCGGTTCTCACTGCGGGTTGTGGATCTTCTACCACACTCAAAAGCGGCGTAATGGTGTCTGTGCTAGGAATATAGGAAAGCGATCGCACTGCTAAAAGTCTGGTATCTTCCGCAAGCAAGAGTTCAGTTAGTGCTGCACTAGCAAGGCGATCCATTTTCCCCAATGCATTAGCTGCCATTTGCTTGAGTTCTTGGCTATCGCTAGTTTTTAATAATTGTACTAAAGGTGCGATCGTTTCTGGATGCTGAAGTTCTCCTAATATCCTTGCTGTATACCAACGAACTTCCTCGTCTGCGTCTTCATCTTCTAAAATCTCAACTAATCGCGGAAGAGCTAATTTTCCTAAATGCTGAAAAATCTTCGCAATCTCCCAGCGTTGCTGAAAATCACCCATTTCTAAAATAGAGATGGTTAAATCCAGCAGAAGCTCTTGATTTTGCAATATTTCTGGATGTGTAGACTCTTGTTTGAGAATCAACTGTTGTAGATATTGAATCAGCAATGACCAATCAGCTGCATCATGTGCTGCTTGTGCTTGCACCAAAAGCTGGTTGATATTATTCACGATTCTTACAAACCTCTACACTGGTCATCTTTTATATTTTCTCAGGATTTATACAATCTAGCCAGGGGTTTCTAATTAGCAATCAAGTAGAGAAAATCTAGGGCTAATGTTCTGACTATGAACTTAATACCAAATCAAATAATGTTTGCGATACATCAATATATTCTAGAGCGTACGGCAGTCTAAGTAGTGGCGCGACAAGGCTAAAATGTGGCAATATAATTTTCTTGTGGGGTGGACATCTTGTCCGCCCAGGACGGGCAAGATGCCCATCCCACAAGAGTTTGAATAATACACTATTTTAGTCTAGACACGCCAGTAGGCTAATGCTTTACGAATTGCTGATGGTGCGGCGCTTGGCGACAACACAGCCTACTTCTCAGCACTCAATTTGTGCAAAACAGGTGTACTATAAAAAACTAAGAAGTCTTCTGTTAGGTTGCATCTGGTATGCCTAAACGCCTTCTAGTGGTTGAATCTCCAGGTAAAGTTAAAAAGCTCAGTCAAATTCTCGGTTCTGAGTGGATTGTACGCGCTAGTTGCGGTCACATTCGCGAACTGAGTAATGAAGGTGAGGATTCCCTGGGCTTTACTATGGATGGGAGTAATGTGCAGTGTCGCTATGTCCCCCGGGATCAACAGGCTAAGGAAACGATTCAGCAGTTAAAGGCGGCGGTAAAGCAGGTACAGGAAGTTGTTTTAGCTACAGATCCAGATAGAGAAGGGGAAACCATCGCTTGGCACCTCAAGGAAGCTTTGGGACTGAGGCAACCAAAACGGGTGGTGTACACTGAAATTACAGAAGCAGCAGTCAGAACAGCGATCGCACATCCTAGAGAATTAGATACAAATTTGGTAGGGGCGGGATTGTGCCGCGATTGTTTAGATAAGTTGGTAGGTTATAAGGGCAGTCCTTTAGTTTGGGCTTTGAATAATGGGGCGAAAAGTGTCGGGAGAGTGCAAAGTGCTACCTTACATTTAATCTGTCAACGCGAGAGAGAAATTCAAACTTTTGTCCCCCAAGATTATTGGAGTGTTTGGGTAGATTACGCTGAAGGCTTCCGTGCTTTCTACAAAGGGATGGCGAATGCACCTAAGGAAGCAGCGAAGGAAGAAGCGGAAGTTAATGACGATGCAGCGGTGAATAGCACCCAAGCGCCAGAATCTACCCGTGTACTTGCAGAAGCGGAAGCAAATCGCCTAGTAGAAGAGGCGCGCCGCCATCCTCACAAAGTGGTGCAATTTGAAGGTAAGATTGTTAACCGCCAACCACCACCACCATTTATCACCTCTACTTTACAGCAAGCTGCGGGTTCTCGGTTGCGCTTTGCCCCAGAGAAGACAATGCAGGTAGCACAAAAGCTCTATGAGGCTGGGCTAATTACTTATATGCGAACAGATTCAGTAATGCTGAGTCCGGAGTTCTGTGATAGCGCCCGTAAGTGGTTGGAGCAAAACGATCCGCAAAATGTCCCCCAAAAAACTACCAGACATCGCAGTAACAAAACTGCTCAGGAAGCCCATGAAGCGATTCGCCCTACAGATGTGTTTCGCCCTTCTGTGCAGTTACGCCTAGAACTAACTGCAGATGAGTTTAACTTGTATGTCTTAATTTGGAAAAGAGCGATCGCATCCCAATGTCGAGCCGCACAACTGCGAAAAACCCTGGTAATTACTCAATCTGGGGATATTCTCTGGCAAGCAAGAGGACAAATTGTGGAGTTTTTAGGTTATGCGCGCTACTGGCCTAACCTGAGTAAAGATAGTATTTTGCCTAATTTACAACAAGGGCAAATGCTAACTTTAGAAAATGCTGGACATGAGAAGAAACAAACCCAACCGCCACCCCGTTACAGCGAACCCAAATTAGTACAGTTAATGGAGCGTAAAGGCATTGGTCGTCCTAGTACCTATTCTCCCACAATCGCCACCCTGAAAAAACGCGGATATGTGCAGTTAGCCAAAGATAGTTTACAGCCGACAACATTGGGGTTAGAAGTCGATGCCTTTTTACAGAAAGCCCTACCCGACTTATTAGAAACAGAATTTACTGCCAAAATGGAAGATGCCCTAGATGCGATCGCATCTGGTAAACAACAGTGGCAGCAATATCTCACCAAATGGAATGAGAGTTATTTTGCACCCGCCTTAGCCAAAGCCAAAACCATCGTCGTGAGTGCGGCGACTGGCGTAAAAAATTATCCTATGGCGGAACGCAAATTTGAGACTTCCCGCACTCGTTGCCCACAATGCAAGAATCATTTAGCCAAAATTAAGAGCAGTAAAGTTAAAAAGAAATATTTCCTCAAATGCGTCAGTGGGTGCGATAACATCGTGCTGTTTTGGAGCGAATATAGCAAAAGTTGGGAAGCACCCCGTTCTCAAGCCGCGAAGGAAACGAAGGAAATTAAGGAAGCAACTCCGCAAAAATCCAAAGCTGCAATTACCAAATACTCCTGTCCAGTATGTCACAAGCCTTTAGAAGAATACAGTTATGTCAAAGATGGACAGAACAAGAAAATGCTGCGCTGTTCCAACCCCCAATCCCGCAACGATAAAAAACACAAAGATGTCGCCTACTTCAGCACCCAGAAAGGTTGGTGGAGTCCGAAGTTAGGGGAGTTGAAGGGGTGAGGGGGACTGGGGACTGGGGACTGGGGACTGGGGATTGGGGACTGGGGATAAGGGAGATGTAGACGCTTTGCGGTGTTCGCGTAGCGTCTCCGCAGGAGAAGCAGTGCGTTGGGCGGGTTCCCCGACTTGTTCGCATAGCGTCTCCCCTTGGGAGAAGCAACTGCTGAACCCGGGAGGGCTTCCCGCAGGGTGGGGGATGAGGTGGCAATAAGAAAATACAATTCAGTTAAGAAAATTAATTGATAAAAAAATCAAAAAGCTGATTATACCAAATCAAATAATGTTTGCGACACATCAATATATTCTAGAGGGCACGGCGTGCCGTGCCCCTACAATCTGTCGCATTGTTTTTTCAGATTGGTATTACCCCTCTTTTATCACTTTCGGGAGAGAATAATCTGGAATGCTTACAGCATAAGACTTTTACCAAAAAAACATGATTTTAGCCATTGTGTTAGAAAATAAACGCTCAAATGCCCATTCTATCTACAGTTCAAATTTTGGCTTTGATTTTTCTTTTCCCAGAGTGACAAAACAGGGATTACTCAAAAAAAAGCAGATCAATCATTTTGGAGGGGGTTTGGGGGACGGTTGCGTCCCCCAATCGGGGGTTTGGGGGAGAATCCCCCAATTCTTCCGGCTTCTTTAATAAATAAGTAACAAATTACCAATTACCAATTACCAATTACCCAACACACCTTCCCCTCTCTTCCTGCAATGCTACTTGAACCTTCACAAACTCTGTTTCTAAATGCTTTAGTTTGTCCTGAACATTGGTGATTCCGGTAGAGGCGATCGCTTCTAGTTCGCGGCAGAGATTTGCTAGCTTGGTGGCTCCTAGATAGTCGCTGCTTGATTTCCAGCTATGGGCTAGGCGATGTAAAGTCTTAGCATCTCCTTGAGCAACTGCGGTTTTTATTTGTTGCAGCATTAGTGGGGAATCTTCTAAATAGCAATCAATCATTTCTACCAGGAATGTTGCCCCATCTCTGGCTGCAAGTTGCTGAATTTGTTGCAAAGCTTTGGTATTAATTACTGGTAATTCTCTTTCTGCAATATCTGTTTGCGGTTGCTTGTGATGTACTTGCGTGGGTTGAGCGCTATTATTCGCCGCTATTGGCAAACATCGATTTAAAGCTTGAGCCAAAGTATCAATCCGGATCGGTTTGGTAATGTAATCATCCATCCCGGCGCTGAGACATTCTTCTTTGTCGCCTTGTAGCGCCCGGGCTGTCATGGCGATAATCCGGGGACGAGAATCGGCTGCATATTTAGCACAAATTACCTGAGTAGCTTCAATCCCGCCCATTTCTGGCATTTGCACATCCATTAAAATTACGTCATAACGCAACTTTTGCACTGCTGCTAAAACCTCTACCCCATTACTCACAACATCGGCGCGATACCCCAGTTGTTTGAGCATCAATACTGCAAGTTTCTGATTGACTGGATGATCTTCTGCGAGCAAAATTCTCAGAGAAGATGATTCTGCGATCGCAGAATTAACTGAGTGCGATTGATTTAACTGGGTACTTTTTTGGTTAGCAGTTAATTGCCCATGAGTTTCTGTAGTGGCGACAGCAGCAGCAACAGGGGCGGCGATGGTGAAATGAAAAGTCGATCCCTCTGTTTGCTGACTTTCCACCCACATCTTACCGCCCATCATTTCGCTAAGTTGGCGGCTAATCGCTAATCCTAAACCTGTGCCACCATAGCGGCGAGTTGTGGAAGAATCTACTTGACTGAAGGATTGAAATAACCGATTGAGTTTTTCTGGGGGAATGCCAATTCCTGTATCGCGCACAGCAAAATGTAGCTGATAAGGCACATCAGCAGAACCAACTGGTAAATCTCTGATTTTGGCTGTAACTGTGACATTGACACTACCATTTTCAGTAAACTTAATCGCATTACTCAACAAATTCACCAAAATCTGACGTAGCCGAGTTACATCTCCCACAATAATTTTAGGTACATCGGCGGCGAAATGATAGCTAATTTCTAATCCTTTAGCTACGGCACTATTAGCTAGTAAAGCGATAGATTCTTTTAGGCAATTTAGCAGATCAAAAGGTTCTGCTTCTAGTTCTAATTTGCCTGATTCAATTTTGGAAAAATCTAAAATGTCATTAATTAAGGATAGTAAAATTTCCCCACTAGAGCGAATTGTCTCTACAGCATCTTGTTGTTCTGGAGTCAGGTTTGTATCTAATAAAATCCCCGTCATCCCAATCACCGCATTCATCGGTGTGCGGATTTCGTGGCTCATATTCGCCAGAAAATCACTTTTAGCCTGAGTCGCTGCTTCTGCGGCCTCTTTTGCCTGCTGTAATTCAATTTCTGCCTGTTTACGCTCTGTAATATCCTCCGCGATGCCCATTATATATTGTGGGTTACCTGCATTATCAAAAATTGGTAACTTCTTAGTATGTAAAATTCTAGTGCCGTAATTTCTAGTTTGAATTGGTTCTTCGGGAATATCTAAAATGCTACCGGAAGCGATTATTTCCCTATCTTTACTAGTAAAGAAATCAGCTTGTTCTTTCAAGAAGAAATCATAATCGCTCTTACCTAGTAAATCTTCTCGGGAATAACCTAACAGTTCCTCCCCAGCTTTATTTATTTGCACAAACTTCAAGTCTTTGGCATCTTTGACAAAAATCATGTTGGGAATATTTTCGATAATCGAAGTCAGAAATCTTTGCACATTTTTAATTTCTGCTTCCGATTGCCTGATATTACTAATATCGCGAAAATACCAAATTCTGCCGTAAAGTTCACCGCTCAGAGAAATCACGCTGGTAGAGTAGCGATCAAAAATCCGCCCATCTTTAAAAGTAATTTCATCACGGCTAGCTAGTTCTGGATGCTGATATAAATACTCGACTTTCTCCACAAATTCTTCTGGATCGGCTAGACTAGCCAGCACCAAATCTAATAATTGGCGATCGCTATTTTCTACAATCTCAGGAGTAATATTCCATAACTGACAAAATTGTTGATTATAAGAAACAACTTTGCGGTTTTCATCAATAATTAAAATGCCATCAAGCGCCGATTCCTGCTGTGCCTTTAAGGTAGCATTTTGGCGACGCAAAGCTTTAGTATTTTCCTGAATACCTACAGCCATACGATCAAAAGCGATGGAGATTTGAGCCAGTTCATCTGAACCTGATAAACCTGCACGAACACTTAATTCTCCATTAGCTAACCTATTAGTTACCGCAACTAAATGATCAACTCGGCGTGTTAAGGTACGGTAAAAAAAGAACCATAAGCCAATACAAAATAATGCTAAAACTGTGCTGGAAACAACAGTTCGACTCGCCGCATCTGCATAAGCTTCCTGCTTTTCGCTCACCAAATCATATTCCATAAATAAAACACCCACCCTGGAAGGACGGATTTCTCCTGGTTGGGCTTGCAAAAGCACAGGATAAATAACTTTGAGATAGCGCTTATCTGGAGAAAGCGTGACTTCTCCCGCCATTTTTTCGCGCACGATCGCAAATCTCGATAAATTAGGCGCGGCTTCTGTATCCTTTACCAGACGTTTGCGTAATTCATAATTATTTGACAGCAGAATCCTATCCTGCTCGTTAACTACTAAAATCAAAGGCAATCGCGGATTACTTCCCAATTGACTGATGACAATTTCAGCCTGTTCTACATCCCCTCCCCTGTAAAGGTAATCTAATATGCTTGCAATTTGACTTCCCAATGATTGCGCGTAGTGAGTTGCGTTTTCTTCAGTTTTGTGGTTACTTGCAGCAATTTCTCGATTTAAAGAAAAAAGCCCTAGTACTGTGCCAAACACAATTAAAACCGCAGGGATTGAAAAGCGTAGGGGAAAGGGGAAGCGTTTCATAACAAGCACAGAACTTAAGTAAGAATGTTAGGGAATCTTGAGAAATAAGGGAACAGGGGGAAAGGGGAAGGGTAAAAGGGGAAAAGGGTTTGTTTCATTCATAAAAGGTAGATGCTTTGGACAAAAAAGTCAGAAGTTGAGACTGTGTCTAGTCAAAAAGTTGCGTTTACCATCAGGATGATTATTTTGAGATTTCCTGAATCTTGGAATGCAGCAACTCTAGAGTTTAGCGTTTTTGACAAAGCGATCATCAAGAATGCTAGCAGCATCAATTGCTGTGGGAATTAATTTGTGTTCTACCATTACTTTGACAAGTCTTTTCATGCCATTAACTAAAGCAGGATCAGTTTGATTGAGCAATCTTTGATTTTGTTCGAGGTGAGGTTGGTGCATCCCTTTAAAAGCATCAAGAATTTGCTGAGGGGTTACTCCAGTGCGTGGGGCGATTAAAGCCGCAGCAGCCTCCGGATTTTTGTTCAAGTAATCCAAGGCGCGGAACCGTTCGTTCACCAGAGTTTGAACTGTCAGAGAGTTATTAGCGATCGCATCTTCGCTGACAACTAGAGTATCAACAATTTCACCGGGAATTTGACTACTATCAAATAAAAGTTTGGCACCTGCTGCCAGTAATTTGAAGCGTGGCGGCCCAAATGTCACAATTGCATCAACTTTATCTTCGTTAAAAGCTCGCTCATGCTGGGAAAAATCTAAGGATATAATTTTTACATCATTGGGAGATAATCCATTTTTTTCCAGCGCCCTAGCGATAAAGAAAGCGCCTAAAGCTGTAGACTCCACACCAACTCGCTTTCCCTTTAAAGCTTTGATGTCAGCAATCTCTGGTTTACCCAGAATCACATCCCCACCATTAGACACATCCATCACCGCAATAATGCGGAGATTTTTTTGAGTTGCAGCCAGTAGCATTGCTTGATCGATAGATAATCCTGCGCCTTCAATTTCGTGGTTGCGGTATGCCCTGACTTCCTCTGTTCCCGATGGATAATCAACCAAGCGGATGGGTGTATCTTTGTAGTAACCCAAATGACGCGCTAAATACAGGGTTTCATACCCCGGCCACATATTCGTACCAATCCTTAGCAATGGAAATTTGGGATTAGGTGTCATGCAATTTGTCAGAGCGATCGCACAAATTAACGCCATCAAACCAAGTACCCATCGCTGCAGCTTTTTCGCTTTGCTGAACTTTGTTGTCATCCTTTCTACATGAAATTTATCAGTAATGTATGCAACATAGTGCCACAAAATTTACAAGCTGAGACAGGGCAAGAACCTCTTTTCTCTATGTTCTCTTCCTCTCTGCGGTTTAAAAAGTATTTAACCACATAGGCAAAGGGGACGCAGAGAGACAACATACTTCTCTACCGATAATCTGAATTTTTTGATGGAAATACCGCTAAATTGCTGCGATCGCGTTGCCTTTGGCTTACGTAAATATTATCTAAAAATCTGTATGCTATGTAACTAAAAGCCCAATTGCTTTTCCCTAAAATGCTTTACATCTAATCGATGAATGATGTATTAAATTATAGCTTTGTATCTACAAGACAACACTTAATTGTAGAGCTTGCTTGCTGTTTTTGCCTAAGCCCTAACAAAGAATACTGGAATCACACAATTGAGATGATGTGGAGTGTTAACTATGTCAAGTGAGATGATTACTCAAACTAAATTATGGGATGATAAAACGGAGCAACATCAAAATCCGCAGCAAATTCTCAGCGTTGAAGAATTAAGCATTTTAAATGAACGCTCTAACTTGAAAGGGTTAGTACAACTAATAGGACATTTAGCAATTATTGGATGTAGTGGCTATGTTTGGGCTACTAACTTTGGTAATTGGCCGTTAGCCATCCCTGCATTAATCATTTATGGCTTTAGTTTGGCTTGTATGTTTGCACCGATGCACGAAGCTGGACATAGAACTGCTTTTGCCAACAATCGCTTAAATGATATTGTTGCTTGGTTTGCAGGTGTACTCTCGTTTTACAACAGTACATTTTATCGTCGCTATCACAAATGGCATCACCGTTATACTCGCGTTCCCGGTAAAGATCCAGAATTAACGGATCTCACACCGCGCAACCTGGGTGAGTATTTCTTGGTACTTAGCGGTTTACCTTGGTGGTTAGACAAAATCCAAGGACATTATCGCGCAGCGCTGGGAAAACTGGATAATTGCCCATTTATCCCAGATACAGCAAAAGCTGAGGTGATTCGTTCTACCAGATTACAATTAGCAGTTTATGCAGGTGCGATCGCGGTTTCATTTGCAGTCGGTAAACCTTGGTTTTTCATGTATTGGCTACTACCCCTAATTGTCGGTCAACCGCTTTTACGTTTTATTTTATTAGGAGAACATACAGGCTGTACTCTTGATGCTAACCTGCTAACCAACACGCGCATCACCTTTACACTTTGGCCTGTGCAGTTTTTAATGTGGAATATGCCGCTTCATGCAGTACATCATTTGTATCCATCAATTCCATTCCATGCCATGCCGCAAGCATATCCCATGTTGAGTAATCATTTTACTCATGTGGATTCAGGTTATATCAAAGTCAACCAATATATTCTGGCTAACTTAGGAAAGTTACCTTGCTAAATCTTTTCTACAACTTTTTTAGTAGTCCATAAGCAAGATGAAGTTTTTTGAGCTTGCAGCAAACTTAGAAATAAGTAAGCGTAAATCATCAAAAACCATGACTACTGACAAACCAAATTCCCAAAATATTGCTGCAACTAATTCTCCAAGCGGTGAAAGCAAAAAAGAACTCAATCAAAAAACTTCGCTTGAATTTTCCGTTAGCCTTGTCTTAGGCGTTTTATTTATTATTCTGGCAGCAGCCACCGCTTATTTCGGATTAGTTCGCTAAGTTTCTCTAGCGAGAAAATAGCATAGGTATCTTAGTAATATCTATCTAGCTTGTTTTTAGACAAGCTTTTTTTTGCTAAATATTTGAGTAAAAGTTTTACCGATATTTTCCCATAACGAGCTTCAATTAAGCGCTTATAAATTCGTTATTATTACCGAGGTAACAAGAAATACCGCGTGTGAAGCTAGAGAAAAAGTATTTTCTCGAATATGACAATCATAGAGTTTCTAATTTCTATTAATGGTGTAGGTCAAATATGGGCTGGTGATGGTCAATTCTTGGGAGTATTATCAACTGCCCAATATGACTCAAACTCAATCGCAAATTCTTTTGGGATATATGGCGGTCAATTTGGTATGTACAGCATCTTTAATTCTTTTGGGATATATGGCGGTCAATTTGGTATGTACAGCCCTTACAATCCTCACTGCTTAAATCCCCCTATTATCATTTACCAAGGTCAGCCGGTACTGATGGTTACAAGAAATACCTATGCACAAACTAATGGGCTACCAGTTATTGACCCTGATTTTTTAGCAAATGTATATACACAAGTTGGACATTCAAGTAATGTAAATTCTATGTTCCATTCTGGTTGGAATTAAATTTCTCATCTGTTCAGTTTTATTACAGTTTTGCAAGCAAGGCTAAAGCATTCTTCAAGTCTTTGGTTTCAAATCCCTCAGAAAAACTACCGTAAATCTGGGAAAGTATTTTTTCTGCAGCTTCATTCTTACCTTGCTGCTGCCATAAACGCGCCAAACTAATTGTGGCCTTGAGTTCTAATGACTTGGCACCCTGACGACGGGAAATATCGAGAGATTGAAGAAAACATTCTTCTACTGCAGCTTCTTGTGCTTGAGCCTTTGTCTGCTGTAGTTGCACTCTTAAATGCTCTCCTTTAATTCGATATAACTCCGCTTCCCAGAAACATTCTCCTGTTTTCTTCACTTCACTCAGTGCTTTAGCCACAACTACAAGCGCTTCTTCAGGTTGCCCTAATTTTCCATAAGCCTCAGATAGCAGCGCTAGAAAATACGGTAGCCAGCCTTGTGTACCTGTACTTTGGAAAGTGGTTAATCCTTTGCATATCTGGGCAATTCCCTCCTGTGCTTCTCCCAAATGAGCGATCGCCCAACCGCGTAAGATATTTCCCCACCCCAGCCAAAAAGGAAAACTCTGTTCTTGCGCTAAGGTAATCACTGCATCTGCTAGCTGCAATACAGTTTGTGTTTCTCCCAGAAATTGATAAAGCCAAGAAGTACAGGCTTGAGCTTGGGTTAAACTGTAGGGATGAGATAACTGCTTTGCCAGAGCGATCGCTTTTTCGCTGTACTGCATAGCTGCTTCTGGGAAGCCTAACAACCAGACATTCCAAGAGTTAACAGCTAAACTGGCAACTCCAACATCTTGTCCAGTAATAAATGCGTGGGAGTGATGCAGCTGTGGTTCGTAAAGGGCAATTCCTTGCTCAAAGTGTTCTCGAGAACTGGCAAATTCTCCTAGCCAGAATAAGTCTAGTCCTAAAGTAAAATGAGACTCTAGTTCTAAACCTCGGTCTTGCTCGGCTATGGCGATGCTCATCAGTCGCTGCCCATATTCTAGCGAAGTCTGATACCTTGCTTGCCCCGCAGACATGGCCCATAATCCCCTCAGTACCCAAAATAATTTAGGCGTTTCCCCAATCTGTTCGCAGAGTTCTTCACTGCGTTTGTAAGCCAGTTCTACTTCTAAAGCTGCATAACCTTTGGTGGCGACTAAAGCTGTACCTAAGGTAGTCTGGAAAGCTAATTCTTGCTGATTCCGTTCTGGGGTAACTGACATAGTCAATAGCAATTCCAATCCTTTATGGAGATGCTCTATGGCTTCGAGATTGGCTGAAGATGCAACTGCTTTTTGACCAGCTAGTTGCCAGTAATGAATGGCTTGTTCTTTCAATTCTGCTTTTGTGTAGTGATAAGCCAACAGTTCTGGTTCTGTCTCGGCAAATTCTGGAAACTGCTCCTCTAAAACTTGCACAAGTTTCTGGTGATAATTTTTGCGGGTGCTTTTCAGCAATGACTCATAAGCTGCATCGTGAATCAGAGAGTGTTTGAATACATAGGATGCTTGCACATTAACCACAATCAGCAAATTGGCATTGACTAACTGAGTCAGCGAGCTATTCAGCGTTGCTGTATCTAAAGGTGAAACAGCTCTCAGCACCTCATAGCTAAACTTCCGCCCAATAATGGCAGCGATTTGTGCTACTTCTTTAGCTGTGCCTAAGCGATCCAATTTGGCCATCAGCAAGTCTTGGATAGTATCAGGAATCGTCACATCATCAATAGCCTCTCCCTCTGCTAGCCATCTCGATTCCAGAGCCATTTTGGCCATCTCTTCAATAAATAAAGGGATGCGATCGCTTTTTGCCACCATGAGCTTGATTACTGACTCTGGTACAGCTTGGTCGCCTGTTATCTGCTGGATCAGCAGCTTTGTTTGTGATTCTGATAATTGTTTGATGGTAATCTGGCTAAAATACTCATAATTAGAATTTAAAAAGTTAAATCCTGGTCTGGCTGTACACAGTAACAACACACGCGACTGCGAAGCTTGCTTGGCGATGAGGTTTAGCAGTTCTATTGTAGAAGGATCAACCCAGTGCAAGTCTTCAAAAATTAATAAATATGGCTGTTGGGCAGCAAGTGCCATCACCATAGTTAAGAGAGATTCTAAAGTTTTCTGCTTCTGTACCTGAGCAGATAAATTCAGTGCTGGGTAACGTTCATCTAAAGGAATTGATAGCAGATGAGCTAACAGTGGTATTACCAACTCTATCTGACATTCATACTTATGTAATAACTGCTCTAGCTTTGCTAGCTTAATTTCCGGGGAATCTTTGCTCGCCAAATGCATCTGTCTTTCTAGCAAATCGATGACAGGATAGAGCGCGCTATTTTGGTAATAAGGAGAACAATAGCATTCGCGTAATACATAGTCATCGTTGGCAATTTGCTCTTTAAACACCTGCACCAGGCGGGATTTACCTATCCCCGCTTCACCAGTAATTAATACTACTTGCCCGTTACCAGACTGCACCTGCTGCCACAAATGAAGTAGGGTTTCTAGCTCTTGCTCTCTACCAACATAAGGAGTCAGACAGCCTGTAGCCGCTTCTAAACGGTTGTGCACATCTTTTTCCTGTTGCGCCCCATACACTTCCATTGGTTGCGGAACACCTTTGAGACTGTGGTATCCCAAAGATTGGCACTCAAAATAACCTTGAATAATTTTATAAGTAGCAGCACTGATAACTACTGTATTAACTGGTGCTACAGTCTGGATTCTAGAAGCAATATTTGGGGTATCGCCAATAATAGCCATTTGTTCGTGGGTATCATCGTTACCCATTTCTCCTAATACGGCTCTACCCGTGTGTATACCGATACGTACATCTAGTTTGATATTTTTTTCTGACATTAAGCGAGCATTCAGTTGCTCCATATCGGCGATAATTCCAAAACCGGCGCGGATTGCTCGTTGGGCATTATCTTCGTAGGCTACTGGATACCCAAAGAATACCATCAGCCCATCTCCGTAACTCTGGGCAATTCTGCCTCCATTGCGATGAATTGCCTCAGCGCTGAGTTGTCGATAAGCTAAGATAATCTCTCGTAAATCTTCTGGATCGATTTGCTTGGATAATGCTGTAGAACCCACTAAATCGCAAAACATCACAGAGACTTGACGACGTTCAGCTTGAGGGGATTGGGGATACTCCTGTTTTTGATTGCCTAATTGCTGTTTGATTGGCAGAGAAGTTTCTTGAGAAAGGCGTGTACCGCATTGCATACAAAACTTTGCTGTAACTGGATTTTCAAATAGACAATTAGGGCAATTCACTTGCTAACTCCTACTGGCAGATAGATTCCTCTAAGATTCCGAGATATTCAGTGAATAATAATTTTAGATTGTGTATAGCAGCCCTAAACCCAAAAATTTACGCAAATTTAAGGTTTCAGCGCTAATAGCAATTGGATAAATAATAGCTATAAATAGGTTAAGAACATTTATCTCTATTAATATTGATTTTTGGCAATTTGTCAGCAAATTTCAAGCTGCAATCCTAGATGATATTGGGCTTCCGTAATTTTTAATTCATCATTTGCGCTGATGGATTGGGATTGCAGTTGAAAATAAAAATCATAAAACTTTGAATAAAGTAATAAAAGCCTCGGCTCTCAATTTGGCATTTTAAGTTTAAAATTTTTAATTCAAAAGCTTTAATAACAGGCATTCTCAAACAATATTGCCCATAGCAATTTAATATGAGTAAAGCCACGACATTAGTTATAAATGTAAAGAAAAATATCTGTTGATGAGAAGCAGGGTAAATTGTTGATTTGACTGAGATTGTATGCGTTGCAATACTACAAGGGATAGCATTTTGAACTCAAAATTGGTTTTGGGGAAAAGGTTAAAGGTTAATGGTTAAAGGTTTTTTCTTTCCCTTTTCCCATTCCCCTTTTTCCCTTTAACCGACAAGTATTTTTATGTGTTGTGGTGGGATTTCTAGCCAGTTGTTCTCGTCCGTCAAGATTGCTGTGTTCATGATGTAGCGGTGACAGCAATCTCACAACTGGCCCACGATAGCAGAAGGAGGGATTTTTGGTGCGTCTGTCACACAATCTTCTTGCTGTCGTTCTCTGTTGTTATCTATTGAAACTCAAGTTTAAATACTTGGGATGCCAAATTGCCAAAAAGAAATCAGGAGTTACAACAGATGCCGTACTTTCGCTGCTAACGCATCCTACTGATATCCTTTAAAAAAGAATGCCACAGATTGTAGGGGCAAGGTAATGCCCAAAATTTTGAGTCTACTTTAGTTTTCTTACAACATTAAGCCTTAAACCTTGACCATTAAGCCTTAAACCTCGAGCATTAAGCCTTAAACCTCGAGCATTAAGCCTTAAACCTTGAGCATTAAGCCTTAAACCTCGAGCATTAAGCCTTAAACCTTGAGCATTAAGCCTTAAACCTTGACCATTAAGCCTTAAACCTTGACCATTAAGCCTTAAACCTTGACCATTAAGCCTTAAACCTTGACCATTAAGCCTTAAACCTTGAACATTAAGCCTTAAACCTTGACCATTAAGGGTTAAAGTTTGACCATTAAGGGTTAAAGTTTGACCATTAAGGGTTAAAGTTTAAGCGATCGCCTATGCAGGCAGTGTTATTGTAATACAGCAGATTACAAGTTGGTACAGATAATTCTAAGGGCAAGGCAATGCCTTGCCCTTAGAATATATTGATGTGTCGCAAACATTATTTAATTTAGTATTAGAGGTTGTTTGAAAAGTTTTTCCCTGTGATTTTAATTGCACTGTTACCCCCCTTAATCCCCCCTTGTCAAGGGGGGAGACCGGAAAATCCAGTTCCCTCCCCTTTCCAAGGGGAGGGCTAGGGTGGGGTAAAAAATATTTGATACACTACTACAGACTTTTCAAACATCCTCTTAGACAATGACAACAATTGAATTCAATTACGTCCAATATAAAATATTCGCATTTGGAAAGCGATTTTGAATCTCTGCTTCAAAAAACTGTTTCATGGAATTGTTTGTGTCAGCATCATAAACATACTTAATCCCGCCAAACTTATTGCGCTTGATCCGGCGTTTTTCTTCATCCATGTCTAATTTGGAGTGCGGATACCAAGATTGCAAAACTTCTTTTGAGCCTGGTGTAAAGCGATGTGAAATTAGCTCAAAAGTTAATGCACAGTTGTAATCTAGTGCTTCGCTAATCAAGTCAAATAAGCGACTGTATTGTATTTGCCAATCATCTATAGGCATAATTGGCGCAATTACCAATCCTACCTGATAGCCACTGTCAGCTAACTTCCGCAAAGCTTTCAGCCTTGATGCTACAGATGCCGTACCACCTTCAAATCTACCCGAAATTGGTGCCGCATTGACGCTGATTCGGCATTGAGTGTGACCATTGTGAGGTAAATTGAGTAAGCTATCTACCGCGTCAAACTTTGATACCCAGCGTAAATTTGCATTGCTACGAGTACCAAAGTAACGAATACATTCTGCCAAGCTACCTGTTAAATGCTCAATACCTAGGGGGTCAGTATAGCAACTAACTTCATAAGTTGTGAGTTTTTCTGGTTTTTCGTAATTACTTAAATTCTCTAATATTTGCGGTAAGTTCGCATAAGTGCGAATTACAGGGGGGCCTGATAAACTACCTGCCAAGTAACAATATTGACAGTGTGCTGGGCAACCCTCAGCAATGTGAAATTGCCAATCAGCAGATGGCGGGATAGGACTCAGCTTGAATTGGCTAGGTGGTGCAGTCACAATTGCAAGGGTACGCTTGGCAATATTGTAAGTCTCGCGTTCATTTTCTCCCCGCAAGCCAGTTAAGCGATTACTAGTTAACTCTTTTATAGGCAAATTAAGTGACTGCAGGCGCTCAAAAATCTTCTGTCCCCAAGGTTCATTTAAAGCAGCAGGAGTAAACATCACTTGTTCAGGTATCCACAACTTTGCTGCTGGTGTTGATGAGTCTGCTTTTGATATCAAGTCTGTCATAGTATGCTGCAATATCGCTGTGCGTTATCTGTTGTGATTGATATTTGCAATTAGCTATTACGAATAAGTTAGAGGCATTCTCTGCTAAAACAATTAAATTGCTCCCAATTCAGAAAATGATGGGTAATTTGTGCAAGCTCTAGCAGTATGAAACTGTAGCGAAATTTTCTATTATGCTGTTTGAGCTATTTGCTGGTGTTTTAACAAGATTTTTCTAAAATAGCTGTTGATATCTTGAGTTCGCATAACTCTATTTTAAAATCGGAGTTGATATATTCTCATTTTCAATGAGCGGATATTACTGGATTCAAGAGTAGTAATTTCCGCCCCCACTAACTTGAAAGTAGTAGATGCGTTAGCGATAGCGTAACGCATCCTACGTGAATTTATAAGATGGAGAAAGATATGGTTGGGATGACTTTAAATATGTCTAAGAAAGCAAGGAGATTTAAAGCAGTTAAATCTCTTGATATTGTGGAAATTATGATTTAGGAACTATGTCAGGTGGGTTACGGCTTATTGTTACCGCATGAGAAAAATAATTTCAGAAACTAAAGCGGATTCCTATAATAAGCTAATCGTCATTTAAATTGCATCATTGTTTATGCTGGTAAAAGCTGCAAACCCTCTCCCTTGCTCCCTGCTCCCTGCCCCCTTGCAGTCTCAATGTGCAAATTAAATGCTTAACAGCTTATTATTTATTTTGCGGATTGATTAAAATCGATTTTGGTTGCTTTGCATCAAATAAAGAAGCAGATAACAGAATAACCGGACTGTTTGTTTTGTTTTCTCCATAATGAACCATACCGCCAGGTTCAACCAAAGCATCACCTACTGTAATATCTATAGTTTTCCCTTTTTTGAGAATCACTTCTGTACCATTAGCTTTCGTGATTTTAGCTTCTCCATCCACAACCGTATAAGTTAAAGTTCCTGACTCTACTCGTTCAATTTGCATTCCCGGATGGATATGAATCGGGAGTTTAGTTTTGGGTGCAATTGTGTAACGCACAAGTTCAAGAATTTGCTTTTTATCTTGAGTCGGATAACCGTTAGCTAAAACTTCACGGGTGACAGATTGGGTGTAAGTATTTGGTGATGTGTCTTGGCTTTTAACAGCTATGCTACCAAAAGTTAAAATAGCTAAGGGGAGAATCAGAGATAGTTTTTTCATCTTCAAGCTTGCTACTTGTGCCTTATTTAAAAAAGGTAAATCATTTCACGCTAGTGAAACAATTTACCTTAAAAAGAGGTTATTTGGAATCTCAGCAGCTAATTTTTAGACATTAATCTCCAAATTTTCGCAAGATATGAGTTAGTTAGATTTATTCTTGTACCCAAACTGATACTGAACCGCCTAAGCAACGGAATTCAGCCCAACCTGAATCATTGGTGTATACAGGTTCTTTGATATGTTCTGTTAAATCGATAAATTTAGTATTGGGTTTACCAACTTCCATCCATTTATTACCTTCTGCACCATCACTCATAATTACAGCCATTGCTTTGGGATGATCTTCATCACCTAATCTTGTCCAGCCAATAGTATTCCAATGGTCAAAATAATTGTATTGTGGCCCATAAGCATAATGCTGACGTGCATAAAGTAACTTATCAAGAATCCAACGGTGAGAGGGCATAAAAATTTTATAGCGATTGCCATCTCTTCCCTTATCTTCATATTCTGCGCCGTAGTAATCAGCATGAAAGACGCAAGGATAACCTTCTTCTCGCAGCAAAATAATGGCGTATGCTAGCGGTTTAAACCAAGGTTCAACTACAGATTCTAATGCTTGTAAAGGTTGAGAATCATGATTCTCAACAAAGGTGACAGCATGGGTAGGACGTTTCTGCATCATTGTGCCATCTAAAATCCGGCGCATATCATAATTGCCTCCAGATTTACTGGCTTGATGGAAGTTGTAATGTAGTGGTACGTCAAAAACTGACATCTTACCACCAACTTTATCAACATACCAAAGCAGAGTATTGATATCGTTATACCAATATTCCCCGACAATAAATAAATCTTTGCCAACATGGCGTTCTAGTTCATCAATCCATTCTGGAAAGAACCATGAGGAAATATGTTTGATCGCATCCAAACGGAAACCATCAACCTTTGTGGTGTCAAGATACCATTTACCCCAGTAAGTGATTTCACCACGTACCCAATCATTTTGGAAATCCAAATCGCTACCCATCAAGTAGGCAAAGTTGCCTTTTTCTAAGGCTACGTAGTCATCAAATTTTTTGCCTTCGAGTAAATAAATTGTGCTGCGATCGCCTGGGTTATATTCGTTATAATCAACAGCGTCAAAATGCCACCAGTGCCACTCAAAGTTAGAGTATTTGCCTTTTCTGCCTGGGAAATCATAATAAGAGTAGGTCTTAATTTCTTGCAATCCACCTTTAGGATTGAGGCGATCGTCTTGAGAAAAAGGCGTGGCTTTGGGTGTTTCTGTGCGATCGCCACCCATTTTATGATTTAACACTGCGTCTGCATACACTTGCAGTCCATGTTTTTGTAAAGATTTAACCGCATCAAGATATTGCTGACGCGTACCGTATTTCGTCCGAACAGAATCTTTCTGATCGAATTCACCTAAATCAAATAAGTCGTAAACACCATAACCCACATCATTTGCACCAGCAAATCCTTTATAAGCGGGTGGTAACCATAGGGCTGTAAAACCTGCTTGTGCTAATTCTGGCGCTGAAACTTCAACTTTGCTCCACAAGTTCCCATCATTAGGGGTGTACCAGTGGAAATATTGCATCATTGTGCCGTTAATCTTTGCCATGTCTCGTTTTGCTAGTCAATATCACCTTTGAGGAAAGATACAGCAGAGGTTGGTGGTAATTCGGAATTTTGGCGGCGATTTTTTAGCCGAGAATCTGAAGAAATAATTAAGAAATGAATAATTGCTCGGTAAACTTGCATGGTATATGCCGTACTCTCGCTGCTAATGCATCCTACGTGAATTTCAAAAATCAAATATCAATTTTATAAGGTAACGTACGAAAAGTATTGCTATAGATGCGTTACGCTATCGCTAACGCATCCTACAAATCAAATATGGATTTTATACGATTGAGAAAGTTAAGGTTGGGATAAATTTCAATATGTCTAAGAAAGAAAGGAGATTTAAAGCAGTTAAGTCTCTTAATCATGTGGAAATCGTTATTCAGGAACCATGTCAGGTGCGTTGGGCAGATATGGAAGGTGATAATGATGTGCGGAAATGTCACTATTGCCAATTAAATGTTTATAACTTTTTAAGCAAGTCTCCTCAAGAAATTATTAATTTGATTAATCTCCACGAAGGCAAACTTTGCGCTCAGTTTTTTGCTCGTGCTGATGGAACAATGACAATGGAATCTTGCCAAGATCAGCAATGCATTGAGCTTGTGAGAGGTAACATTCAGGTAAAGAGTAATGAATGATATAGGACTCATATTTGATATGTAGGATGCTTTAGCAGCAAGAGTACAGTATATGGCTGGGTTGGACTTGCGTTAATTCTAGGGTTTAAAACCTTTACCCTTTTCCCCTTACCCTTTCCCCCTTATCCGTTCCCCCGCCTATCAAAACAACTGTGGCAGACTAATAATCCAGAGTTTCTGGTATAGATTGGAGAAGTATGCCGCTGGCAAAACTGCCCAAGGGATAGGATGGTTGTGATGAAGAGTAAAAATCCAGTCGCCTACGCTTTAGTTTTACAAAGCGTGATTCTGTTCTCTGGCTGGCTGCTGTCTCCGCAAGCTAGCGGGCAAACTCCTGCATCTGTAGCCCCAGTTGTGACTCCTGCTCCGGTATTATCAAATCAGGAGCGAGAAGAATTAGCTAGACTGCGTGCAGAAAAGCAAATTCGAGATGCAGCCCAATTTGATGTTGAGCGGAATTTTAGTCGTACAACCATGCTATTTAACGTTTGGTTAGTTTTATTAAGCTTGTTTCCCGTAGCGGTGATTGCTTTGTTTTGGCTGTTACGACGGGTAGCCATCCGCGAAATTGTCACTCAAGCTATGTCACAGCTAGAAGGAGTAGAAAATTCCCAAAATCAGCTAACTCTGGTGAAGCAAGAAGCGGAAAATGCTATTCAAGAAGTTAAAAAAATTACTGAAGAGTTAAGCAAAGAGACGGAAACTCTGCAACAAAGGCTGAAAGCTGAACAAGAAAATATATCTTTAATTACATCTGAGTTTGTGGGTAAAAAAGAAAGTATCCTCAATCAAATAGACTCAGAAATTAATATTATTCAAAATAAATTAGCAAATTTAGATTCAGAGATTACTGCTCAAGTAGCGCAATGGCAATCTGATGCTGTGGGGAATTTAGGGAAAATAGAATCTGATTTAGCAGAGCAATTATCTACACTGGTACTAAGGGCAGAACAACGAAAAGATATTATTATTGAAAGTCTAGAAAAATCTCGCTCGGAATTTAATTCTTATTTATCGGGATTGCAATCTGATACGCAAAGGGAAAAGGATACAGTTGTTGAGAGTTTAGGTAATTTACAAACAGATTTTACTCAACAAATATCAGGATTGCAAACAGATGCTCAACAGCATAAAGATGCAACTTTAGCTAATATTACAGAATTAGAGAATTTATTAAAATCTCAACTATCAGAGTTACAGGTCAATTCTCAACAAAATATAGATATAACTCTCGCTAATATTACAGAATTAGAAAATTCCTTAAAATCTCAAGTATCGGGATTACAGGCGGAGATTGCCCAACAGAAAGAGCAGATTTTTGCAGATTTACAAAAATTGCAATTAGAGTTTGCGAATAAATTAGCCCAATTACAAGCAGATGCGGAAAATCAAAAAGCGCTGATTATTGAAAACTTAGAAAATTCTGGTTCGGAATTTACTTCGCAATTCTCGGAATTACAATTAAATGCTCAAGAACAGAAAATTCTGATTTTAGGAAAACTAGAAGAATTAGAAAGGAACTTTGTCTCGCAACTTTCCGAGTTGCAATTAGATGCACAACAACGGAAAGATTCCATTGTAGAAGAACTAACAGAAATTAGGCAGCCAATAATTCCAGAGGAAATTGCACCGGAAATTGAGGAAGAAATTCCAGAACCGCCGCCAGCAGCAGAATCCGTTGAGGAATATATTGCCGAGGGAGATGTGCTGTTTAATGAAAAGCGCTATGAAGATGCGATCGCACTTTATCAGCAAGCAGTGAAAATCCAGCCGAGTAATCCCGTAGCTTGGTTTAAACAAGGTTTAACTCTCGCTAGGTTGAAACGCTATCAAGATGCGATCGCATCCTATGATACAGCTTTAAAAATCAATCCCGAATATCACCAAGCTTGGTGCGATCGCGGTGTCGCCTTTGGAAACTTACGCAAACATCAACAGGCTTTTGTCTCCTTTAATCAAGCCACCAAAGTCAAGCCCGACGATCCAGTAGCTTGGATGAATCGCGGTTTAGCCTTGATTGAATTAGAAGAATACGACGAAGCGATCGCATCTTTTGACAAAGCCATCGAAATTAAACCAGCGCCGAAAGTTTGGGATAAACGCGGTTATTGTTTGGTAAGGCTGGGAAGAGATGACGAAGCGATCGCCTCTTTTGATCAAGCATTAGAATTGAAACCAGATTATGCCAGTGCTTATTACAATAAAGCCACCTGTTATGCATTCCAAAGAAATGTAGAATTTGCTGTAGATAATCTCCGCCAAGCAATTAGATTAAATCCGCGATATCAAGAAGAAGCGGCGACAGATATCGATTTTGATGATATCGCACGTGAGCCAGCCTTTAGGGAATTGGTTGGTAAACCATAAGAGGCAAGGGGGCGGAGGGTGCAGAGGAGGCAGAGGAAGCAGAGGGGGAAATAAAAATACTCAATGCCCAATGCCCAATTACCAATTACCCATTCCCCTTAACCAACAGCAATCATCATGCATAGGGTATAGAAGTGCGATCGCTTACTTAAACTATGCATAAAAAATGGCCACTTACAGCTACGTCTTGTATCGTAAAAAGTAATGGCATCATCACAAATATAAAAATCATGGATAGTAGACAGCTGGCTCAATACATGGAAGCCACGGATAGCATCGCTAAACCTTGGCTATTAGTACAACTTCGCCTCAAAAAACTCCAAGAACGTCAAGCCTTGATTCCTCAAGATGTCTATGTTGAGGAATTAGAAGATATCTTCCAAGATATGATGAATTTGGGTGAATGGTGGCGCGGTATGGAAGATGAGGTTTTTTGAGTAGTTGTTAATCAACATCGCCTCAAGTACTCAGTTTGCCGTACTCTTGACCGATTTTAAGTGCATTGTAGTTACAATCAATTGCAGACGATACATTTAATGTATCTTTCACTGATCCCTCCTTGCTTACCTTGTTTGGCTGGTAAGGAGGGGTCAATTGTGATTAGGGATTGGGGAACTCGGGGCCCCCTCTGGGGATAAGGGGTAATGGGGATTGGGGACTGGGAGATGGGGGGATGAGGGAACAGAGAGAAATTACCATTACCCATTACCAATTACCAATTACCCATTACCAAACACCCAACACCCAACACCAAACACCAAACACCCAACACCAATATTTAACGATTTACGCCGATTTGATATTTTAATAAAATAATCCCATCAAAAGACTCGCAGAAATATAAATGGACTGGATTACTTTACTGCGATCGCTACAGTCTGATTTTATTAGAAGGTTAACTAGTGGTTGTCTGCTTCATTGTGAAACAGAAGGTCAATATAGTGAGTTAACTATAATCTCTGGAGAAAGGTTAAAAGCATTGCGGGATTTTTGCTGGCTGATGGCAGAAAAATATAAGCGTACTTCGCCAGTCCGGGATGTTTTTATTAGCAACTTAAAAGGTAAACTCGGTGAGGAAGTTGTTAAAGAACGTTTAGCCGATTTTATTACAGAAGTAGATTATGAAAAAAAAATCGGTGGTGATGGCAAGGTAGATTTTACCCTCACTGCTGAACCCTCAATTGGCGTGGAAGTTAAATCGCGTCATGGCAGTATTGATAGAGTGAGATGGTCTGTGAGTTCTGAAGAAGTGGAAAGAAATGCAGTTGTGGTCTGCGTTTTAATTCAAGAAGAAGTACATGAAGCTCAACAAGAATATCACCTTTTTTTAGCTGGTTTTCTGCCTACGCAAATGATTAAGCTGAAAAGGGGAAGAATAGCCTTTGGCATTAATCAATTACTTTATGCTGGGGGTTTATTCGGTTATTTAGAAGATTTACAAGCAGCTAAACTTAAAGATAAACCAGCTACAATTTATCAATATAATTCGCAGCAAGATATACCAAAATTTCCAACTAATAATCAAAATAATCATCAGATAATCAAGCATTTAGCTTTGCCGGAAGCAGAAGAGATTGTTTCCCATCGCACCGCCGATTTAAATACATTGTATGTAAATTTAGGCGATAAATCTTTTGAGCAAGGCGAATCTGATACAGCAATTATTAACTATAACCAAGCCTTGCAACTGAATCCTGATAATGCCGATGTGTACTACAAACGCGGCATGGTGCGTTATCATCTAGGCGATTACGAGGGTGCGATCGCAGATTATACTCAGGTTATCCAAATTAACTTCAATTACACCAAAGCCTATAACCAGCGTGGTTTAGCGCGTTATCAACTAAAAGATTATCAAGCCGCTATCGAAGATTATACCCAAGCCATTAGAATAAATCCTGATGTGGCGCTGATTTATATGAACCGTGCTGATGCTCGTTCTCATATTGGCGATCATCAAGGCGCAATTGAAGATTATACACAGGCAATTAAGATTAATCCTAATTATGCTGTTGCAGATAAAAATCGGGTAATTTCGCGTTATTTGTTAAAAGAACAACAGCGATTGACGCATTCAATTAAAATTGCTCCTGATGATGCTGTCGCTTTCTATAATCGCGGTAATACACGTGCAGAATTAGGAGATTATGAGGGTGCGATCGCAGATTACACTCAGGCAATTAAAATTAATCCTAATTACGCTGATGCATATTACAGTCGTGGTAATGCAAGGTGTGATTTAGAAGATTACCAAAGCGCAATTTTAGATTATAGTCAGGCGATTAAAATTAATGCTAATTATATAGATGCATATTATAACCGTGGTAATGCTTTAGTTAGCATGGATGATAAAACAAGAGCATTAGCAGATTTTCAAAAAGCCGCAGATTTATATTGGAAAGCTGGCAAAATAGCAGAACATAAAGATGCAAAAGAAAGAATTTTAGAGTTAGAGATTGAAGAATCTCTAGATATTTTAAATTTCTAAAATATGAATTGATTATTAGGTAACTTGTAGGCTTATAACCAGCAATTATCAGGTTTTAAGTGCAATATCTCAATCTGTTCGCACTGCAATTTTTTTTGTATTTAATTAATATATCCATCTTTTTGATGCTTAATAACAACACATTATCAATGCATTATTAATAAACATTAAGTTGTTTAAAGCTTCATGTAAACTTCATGATACGGTGTTGTTTTTGTAAAGTAATGTAATCAAAACAATTCCCATGAAGTATAAACGCCAACTGCCACAATCTTTGGCACTGTTATCTTTATCAGTGGTATTAGGCGCTGATTTAGCAATCACAGACATAGCTCCTTCAGCTAATGCCCAAACTGCGGTACAGTCATCTTTTGGTAATAGTGTGTCATTCACTTGTGGTGATAGTGAAGCCACAATCAAAGCTAAAAATGGCCCCAGGGTCATTAGTGGGAGCAAAACAATCTACATCGGTTATAGGCAAGTATCTTCTAATAACAAAAATCCTCGCATCATCCTTTTTAATAATGGTGTCAAACAATGGTGTCGGGATGATTACGAAACCACTGGTGATGATGGTTCTGGTTATGGTTTGCTTTGGGATGGCGGAAGCGTTTTGTATGGAGTTTTTTCCTCCACTGGTAGCCAGACAGGAAATGATTTTCGCCGCTTTGCTACTGGTCGTTGGCTAACTAGTTACGGTAGTGGCGGCGGCCCAAAAGTAGCAGTTATAGCCAGGATAAATCCCAGTAATGGTGATGTAAACTACGCGACATTTCTCACGGCTCAAAGGCCGAGTGATGGGCAAACAAACTCTTTAGTAGTCAATCAATTGTTGTGGAATGGAGTGAATTTAACTGTAAATGCAACTTCTTGGTGGACTCCCCGCCGTCCTAATAAAACTGCAATGAATTGCACTGGTACATCACCCTACAAATACACAGCTGTCTTCACTGGGGATTTAACAAAAGTGAACTCAGCTTCAGCTGCTACTTGTAGTTAGCGGGGGGAATGGGTAATTGGTAATTGGTAATTGGTAATTGGTAATTGGTAATTGGTAATGGGAACAAACACCAAACACCAAATGACAAACCGCATAATTTGATACTAAAATTTGGTCATCAATTAAGTATTTACCTTTAAATAGGCTTATGCGGATGATGTTCGGTTTAAGAAATTTCAGTGGTGCGTTTGCCGCAATTTTGCTAGTCAGCAGCAGCTTATCAGGTTTAGCGATCGCATCTACCAATACTCAGTCTCAGAAGATTGCACAAAGCCAAGTTGAAACCGTTGATTCTCAACCACATCCGGTTTTTAAGGCGATTCTACCAAGATTAAGACAGAAGATAAAAATTAGACTGTTATTACCTAAGTTTATTCCTGAGTCGGATGGCGCTAACCCAGTTTATGCGATTGTCGAAAACGCTACGTTGAGGAAATATGATATTTTACTAGGTTTTAGCCCCGATTGCACTGGTGGAACGGCTTGCCGTTTAGGTGTTGTAACTGCGGAAGCTATAACCCGTAAAACTCCTAAGTTAACTGGGAAACGAGTTGTGTTAGCTAAGGGTATTAAGGGCTATTTTGTAGATTCTACTTGTGGCGCTAATTGCTCAGATGCCACCTTGACTTGGCGACTTCAGGGTGTGCAATATACTGTTGGGTTGAAAGCAGGCGATCGCGCTTCGTTGATCAAAATGGCGAATTCTGCGATCAATCCCTAAAATATCGATGCAGTTGTGCAGTAGGTTGTTGGTGTAGATTTGAAGGATAGATGAAAGTATTTTTTAAAGTTGATTCCGGGCTTTGAGTTGTAAATATCGTTCAACCAACTGATCTGTAATTTGGTGTGCTGGTGCATCAAGTACCAATACACCTTTTTGCTTTAATTGGGCAAATGCTACTTGTCGCTGTGCTAATAAATCTAAAGCGACTGCGCGAACATAAGTATTTGTCACATTTTCAGTGAAGGTGTGCGCTAGACGATCAACTTGCGGATCGCGGAGTGTGACGCAAAATGGTAGATAACGAGGCGCTAGGCGCGAAAGGGCGGCGAGAAGTTCGGTAGAAGCAGTGACATCAACTATATCGGTAATTAATACTACGAGTGCGCGCCGAGTCTGCCGTTGTACTACATTGGTTACAGCCCCTAAATAATCAGATTCCAGCAATACTGGTTGAATTGGCGTTAAGCGATCAATTAACTGGGGGAGATAATTTTGACCGCGTTCCGGTGGAATCCACGTATGCATTTGTCTGTCAAATACACCCACACCCACGCGATCGCCTCGATGTAATCCGGCTAAAGCTAAGGATAAGGTTGCATTTAATCCCCAATCAAATCGCTGCAAACCTTGGACTTTGGCTGTCATTAACCGCCCGCGATCGAGCAAAATGATTAAAGTTTGTTCTTGTTCTGGTTCTAAAACCCTAACTAAGGGGGGTGTATTACCATAAGCCCCTACACGTCTGGCTGTGGCTTTCCAATCAACCAAGCGTAAATCGTCGCCTGTGCGATAATTTCGCAGTTCCGCAAACTCTGTACCAATACCCATGCGGCGTTGGCGGATTGATCCAGATGATTGCAATGCTAAACGAATAGAAAGCGATCGCAATCCCACTAAATCGGGATAAACTTTCACCCGTAGATTTTGCGAAATTTGCCAATCATTCCAAGCTAATCCCCAAAATCCTAATTGTCTTACCTGAAGATTGCCCCAAGCAAATTCTCCCCGTTGTGTGGGGTGAACTGTGTATGTTAATTCCTGGGTGCTATTCATCCCTACAGTAGTGCTGAGTTCTGGTGTAGAAACACCAAAGCCTGTGGGGTAATAGTCACGAATTTTAATTACAGCATTGGTATTTCCCGATTTTACCGTTAGTACCACCGGGTTATCTCGACCAATAGATAAGCGTGATGGAATTTGGCGGCTAACTTCGATGCGATCGCGCCTTACTCGTAAACCATCCACCACCATTAATGCGAGGACGAAAATATCAAATAAAAGTGTAATCCCGATACTTGTGTAAATACCGAAAAGCATCGCCAAAATAGGTGCGATCGCAATTCCTATCACTAATAATATATAAACTCTATCTGCTGGCACCATTGCTTTTATATCAAATATAATTTTGTGTTTAAGAATTTTCTAATTTAATCCAGCATTCAGTCTTTCATATCCACCAAAAAATATTAGCCAAACTACTACAATTATCCAATGCATTACCACTGAAGACCATAAAGAACCACTTTGGAGATAAGCGATAGTACAGACAATTCCTAAAATTGCTGCCATAAATAAAAAAGCTAGATTCATAAATGTGGGAAACCCAGCCGGATAAGCTGTCAAAGCATTTAGGGGATGGTAAATAATAAAAATTACCAAACTTATAAATCCCCATAACCATTTAGTAGTTTGTGAAACATCTTCTGTCACATGAGGCAAGAAGAAAACTCTAAAAAATATTTCTTCAGTGATTGCAGGTGTAAATAAGCAGATAGCTAAAATCTTCAGGATTTCTCCTATTGGTAATTCAACAAAGCCAAATTTGAGAAACCCCAAGGATAAACCAAATGGTAATGAAATAATTGTATAAACTCCTAACAAAACTAATACATTATTTAACCAAAAGCGAGAATCAGGAATTGTTGATATTGCTTTCCTCAGACGATGTATTACCTTTAAATTGAATAATTTATTCAGATGGTTTTGCATTTTGCTGGTTATTTACTTCGTCATTTGGAGTGCATTTTTACCATTTATCTTGGTACTGGTACTTGATTAATTAAAGAAGCAATTACTGCATCAATTTGTAACCCATCAAGCATTGCTTCTGGTTTCAAAATTAAGCGATGACGCAATAAAGGTGAGGCGACAGATTTTATATCATCTGGTGTGACAAAATTCCTTCCTGCTAACCACGCAAATGCTTGGGATGTCTGCAACCAAGCACCAGCAGCGCGAGGTGATGCACCCAAAGCTAATTCCGGGTGTTGGCGAGATGCTTTGACTAACGCTAGTAGATAATCAATTATTGATTCCGAGACTTTAACTTCTTTAACTGCTTGCCTTGCTTGTAAAATTTCGCTTACCGTTGCTATAGGTTCAAGCCGATTTATATCTCCTCTGCGCGCGGCAAACCCCGCTTGACGATTGAGTAACATTTGTTTTTCTGCTGCTTGCTCGGGATAATCTACAGCTAACTTAAATAAAAATCTATCTAACTGTGCTTCTGGTAAAGGGTAAGTACCCTCAAATTCTAGGGGGTTTTGTGTAGCAATTACCCAAAATAATTCTGGCAAAGGTAAACTTTCACCATCCAAAGTTACCTGCATTTCCTCCATTGCTTCTAACAACGCCGCTTGGGTTTTTGGTGGAGTGCGGTTAATTTCATCTGCTAGTAATACTTCGGTAAAAACAGGCCCTTTTTTCAAAGTAAAGCTGCGGCTATTCAAATCAAAAATATTTGTCCCAGTGATATCTGACGGCAATACATCTGGTGTTAATTGAATCCGCCGAAAATCTGCTTGAATTAATTGCGCTAATACCTTAACTAGAAGTGTTTTACCAGTGCCGGGGACTCCTTCTAAAATTATATGTCCCCCAGCTAACAGTCCTACCAGTAACTGTTGCACCAGGCTAGATTGTCCAACAATTATCTGGTTAAGTCCTTTCCCTAGGCGAATTAAAACAGAATTTATTTCACTCATATTAGACTAATTTATAATTCGTAATTTAGATAATTCTAGGTTGGGTATAACGTAGTGAAACCCAACAAACTGATGAACATGTTGGGTTTCGTTCCTCAACCCAACCTACAGATTTTAAACTTTTTGGCACTAATTGAACGATATTGTGTTATGAATTGCTGTTTAATTTTAGATGATTAGTATAAATTATCTTGTTTGTTTAACAATTTGTAATTAATAATTACATGATGGAAGTACAGCACCCAATAAGAATAAGTCCTTTGTGAGTGAATAAACTCGCAGCATAATTACGAATTACGAATTAGTAATTATTTTTGATTGTTTGCCATTTCCTCAACCAGCTTAATAGGTCTCGTTCACGCATGGGTCGTTTTTGGGATTGTAGCTTTAAGACTGTAGCTAGTTCAGCAGAACTTGCACCTGTTTTCTCTCGCCAGACATCGATCAAAGCTTGAGGTTCTAGTAAAATCGGCCCTAATCCTAAAGCTTTTTGCAGTTGTAGTTGTTCTTCTTTTCCCACCATTTCAACCACAAAATCGCTGGATTCAGCTTTTTGTAATACTCCTGCTAAAGCTTGGATATAAGCTGCGCTGTTATCTAAAACTGGTACAGTTAAAACTTCTGGCTTACCAAAGCGGCGATTTTGCGCCCAAATTAAGACTATTAATAAAATACCTACCTGTAATAACGCCACAATCAAAGGCTGTTTAGCAAAATAACTCAATAAGTTATCTTTGCCTTCTTGTTGTCGCACATCAGCATCTTTATAACCATGAATGTATTCATTCACAAAAATAGCGTTCTTTTGTTTGCTGACTAAATCTGCAAGAAATTTAAAATTACTTAAATAATCTTGATAGGCATTGGCTGCTAAATAGGGAGTAGTGGAAAAAATCACTTTTCCCTTATCATACTCTTCTTCCCAGACTACAGCACCGAAGCGATCGCCTAATTTAATTTCTTCTTTATCGGCTTTATCATGCCTTCTAGTTGTATCAATTTTCACATCTCCAAGGGGAGATTTTTGCATAGTGTGAAAATCAGCCGCAGTCACGGGGTAACGCACGCCTAAAATTACCAAGGTATTACCTTTTTGTAACCATTCCCGTTTTGCAGAATTGATGATTGGAGAACCGAGACTGCTATTTACCTCTAACAATGTCATCGGTTTTTTTTGCGCTTCGATATCTTTCCAAGGCTTTTGCCAACGCTTGATTGTAGTTCCCTGCTGCTGCATATAAGCATACCAAGCCCCATAGCCATCAGCAGCACGGTTATAAGTTGAACCACTATTAATTGTGCTATTGCGGGGAGCCGCTATCAAGCTTAATACAATGATCGCCACTAATGCGATCGCCCCCAGCCAAGCCAAGCGGTTTGAGCGCTTCATTTAATGTACAGCTTTATACTTAACTTATGGATATTGTAGATAGTAATGCAGTAATGGGGAATGGGTAATGGGTAATGGGGAATGGGTAATAGTATTTGTCGTTTATTCTTTCTCCCTCATCTCCCTTATATCCCTCATCCCCAAACCCTACTCCCCCGCAATCTCCCGATACGCTTGCTGACAATGCTCATAATTTTCTGGCAGAATTTCTGCATCGCCAAAACATAATTGTTCGTGAGTTGTGATTAATGTTTCATAAGGCTGGATAGGCGTTATAGATGCTCGCAGCAATTGCAAATATTCGCCATCAGTGCGGCTAGGTTTGTGGCTAATAACACTGCTATCATGCAAGCGCTGTAATATTGCCATATATAAACAACGGCAAGCTTCAGGGTAATTACCTTGACGATAATACTCTTGCGATCGCGCTAACCATAAAGGTACAGATAACTCAGTATCGCTGATATTTGTAACAGATCTATAACGATTGCCTCTTCTATTCAACCAAGAATATATATAAGGGTTAAATTCTCGCCACAACAGCCAAAGCAACCAAACTACAAATAAACCTAATATCAGCCAAAATAGAAATTTTAACAGTTCACTTAACCAAGGACTAATTGACCATCCGGGGGGCAATTGTGGTAAAGCTGATTCTAAGCGAGAAAATTGGTACTCAATCCATTCTCCTACTTGTTGTTGTAACTGAGAAAGTTGCCAATCCCAGGTATTTTTTTCAAATGATTCTGTAGTCATGTGGTAATGGGTAATTGGTAATTGGTAATGGGGAAAAACACCAAATGCCAAACAAAAAAGTAATTTTAGCTTTTGACTTTTGAGGAGAGATGCAATTAATTGCGTCTCTCCAACTTTTAACCCGCGACATATAATTTAGCTGTAGGATGGGTTAAGCGCAGCGCAACCCATCAAGGATATTGAAAGCTTAACCGATATTTCTGTCATGGGTTGACGTAAGGAAACGCTTTTTCAAAGATTCTATAGCCATAGAAAATGGGGATTAGGCGATGATAAATTCCTATTACCAATTACCGATTACCCAATGACAAACACCTCTGAACCTTGGATTCCAGACGCGATTAATCGCCAGGGTAAGAGCATCTCAATCAGGCTTGACACAAGGAATCAGAAGAATCTAATGTATTGTTAATGAAACAACAACTGAGAACCCGAATCATATAATTGTTATCCATAGCAGTGCGTTTCATTTTTTGACGCAGACTACGTTTGTAAGACTGTTCACAGTTAAGAGCATTAAGAGCAATGCGTCGTAAAAGAGCAAAATTGCGGGGGCTATGGAAAGAGCGAATACGGCAAGCGTCTTCAGCAAAAGTACAATCAAGCGTCCAATGAGCCTCGTTTTCAATGCCCCAGTGTTTTCGGATAGCGCGACCGATAAGTTGAGCATCACTGGTTAAAGAGGTGAGATAAAACTGAACCTCACGAGTAGTTTTATTCCAAAGATGACGCACACGAACAACCATAACCAGGGTTCGCAATCCTGTCCATAATTTGGGTTGATAAAGCTCACCAATTGCCGCAATGGGTACAGTCCAAACTTCACGAATTTCTCTGCGGTGATGTCCTTTCTCAATCCGGTTGTCATAACTGACATCAATACCTTGAAAATTATCGGCAAGAGCGGTTTCAAACCATTCACTCACCTGAGAACAGAGAGTGGGATGATTAGCTTTAAGCGCCAAGATATAATCGGCTTTCTTATCGATAATCTTTTTGGCAATTTCGGTTTGTGTTCCCATCGCATCAATGGTAATGATAGCTCCTGTGATATCTATCAATTCCAATAATGCCGGAATCGCCGTAATTTCATTGGATTTATCTTCTACTTTCATCTGTGCTAAAACCAGGTGTTGTTCACTTGACCAAGCACTAATTACATGAAGTGCTGATTTCCCTTGATTTCGGTCATAAGAACCTCTAATCGTCTTGCCATCTATGGGGATTATTTCTCCTCCCATTTTGGTGACTAAGGTTTCTACCCAACTGAGAAAACATCGATTTAATGCCTCTGGGTTGATGAACTCAAACACCCGACGGAAAGTGTCATCTGACGGAATTCCGTTTGGTAGCACTAAAAATTCTTCTAACCATTGTTGCTTACTGATGCCGTAATTTTCAATATCTTCCCATCCCTGCGCTCCTGCTATAACTGCCAGAATCGCAATTACCAAGATATCTGTAAGTTGATGTTTTTTAGTTCTCTCTACTCTTGGATCTTTGATATCAGAAAAATGCTCCACTAAACTCTGTTGAATACTGCCGATGTCTGCCACTTGTTTTGCCTGTCTGTTACCACCAGAATTTTTCGTAGCATCAGCAGATTTCATTTCAAAGCCTTGTGACATCTTCCTGACTCCTGACCATCTTTTGACAACAGCATTGAAGTCTTCTCATTTATCCTGCTCAGTTGTCAAGTGCGTTTTTTATTCGGTCTTCTGCCCTTATATTCTTTAATTTGTCAAGTTCGCATTATACCAAATTAGATGAGCTTACCCTGTTAATCGCGTCTCTACAACTCTTGATATATCATTTAGCTATTAGAAAAATTTGCTAAAATTCTCTCGGATTGTTGACATAAATCCTCATGATATAGACCATTGCTTGCTAGTAAACCACCCCATTGACTAATATCACCAGTGTTGTACTGTAATGGTGTGCCATCAAAATGAGTGAACTGACCGCCAGCTTCGGTTAAAATTAATTCTGGCGCTGCTATATCCCAATCTTTAGGCGCAGATGAGCCAGAAAGAGAAATATAAATATCTGCCTTTTGTTCCAGAATAGTAGCAATTTTACAACCAACACTACCAACAGATTTATGATTTTTACAGGGTAAATTTTCTAATAAATAATTTAATCTTTGGTTACGGTGAGAGCGACTTACTACTAAAGTTAAATCTTCTAAAGGCTTTGTATCTAAGTTTAAAGATATTTGTAAGGGAATAGAACTATTACGAGTTTCAACAAATGTACCGCCGCCCTTGGTAGCATAATATAACTTTTCTGATTCTGGTAATGATACAACAGATAGTACTGGGCGATTTTCTGTAACTAAAGCAATGTGAATTGCATAGTCTCCAGTTTTATCAATAAAATCTCGAGTGCCATCTAAGGGATCAATTATCCATACATATTGAGAGTTATTTTTACCCTGTTGTGATTTATAAGTTTCCTCACTAATATAAGCAAAATCTTCGTTACCTAAAGCTGCTTGTAAATTGTCTAAAATATATTGACTAGTAGCGATATCTGCAGCGGTTACAGGTTCATTTTGTTTATATTCAATTTCTAAATTAGAGTCTTTAATAGTCCCGTGATAATAAGACTGTAATATATCTGCTGCTCCCCATCCTACCTGACGAGCGATCGCTAAAATTTCTTGTAAATCTTTCATTCATTTTGCCTTATCTGAGTGAAATCTCTAATCAGTGATTGGCTTCTATCCAACGGCGTGTGCCGAAAAATTGGCAAGCATTAGCGGCAACTTTCGCAGCCTGAGCTAGCGCATCAGTAAAACTTGCTTGTAAAATGTGATGACAGAAAGCACCGTGAAAAATATCTCCAGCACCCAGTGTATCAACTGGTTGAATATGTGGCACATTCACAACACCACTATCGCCGCAACTTAAGTATTCAATCGGTTGTTCGCCGTGGGTAATGGCGATGTGGGGAATTTTAAACGAACTGAGATAGGCGAAAACTTCTGCAGCTGTTTGACAGTTGGGAGGATGAAAATTAGCAGAACAAATCGCGTAATCAACAGAAGGTAACAGTTCCTCAAATCCGCTTTTCCAACTACCACCATCAATCACAATTGGGATATTCTGAGCTTTAGCCATTTGAGAAAGTTCAATACCCACTACCATTTGATGTCCATCAATCAGCACTATATCAATGTTTTGCAAAATATCAGCCGGGATTGATGAACTACTAGCTTGAGTTTTGACTGCATTAATAGAAACTACTGCTCGTTCACCTGTAGATTGGGTAACAATGATGGAAGATACAGGTACAGCAGCATTAGTGGTAGGGTAAAGATCCGCGATCGCTACTTTGTAAGCTGCCAAATCTGTACGAATTAGCTGCGTCATCGGGTGAGAACCCACAATACCCAACACTGTAGCTTGATTACCTAAATGGCTAAATGTAACAGCCGCATTTGTAGCCGGGCCACCTGCTGCCACAGTATAGTCATTAGCAACAATCTTCTGATTATTCTGGGGAGGCGACTCAGCCAAGTAAATCAAATCCAAGGTTACTAAACCTACAAATAAGGCGTTATTTGTCATTTGTCATTTGTCAATGGGTAATTGGTAATTGGTAATTGGTAATTGGTAATAGGAATTTTTAATTTATTTTTCCCCCTGCCCCCTGCCCCCCTGCTTTTTCCAAATCCCCAGTCCCCAATCCCCATTCCCCAATCCCCAGTCCCCATGCAGACAGATCCAAAACCAGGAACACTTTACGTTGTCGGTACACCAATTGGCAATCTGGAAGATATCACCTTTCGGGCGGTGCGAATTTTACAAAATGTGGATTTAATTGCTGCGGAAGATACACGTCACACGGGGAAACTTTTGCAACATTTCCAAGTTCAGACTCCCCAAATTAGCTATCACGAACACAATCGTACTAGCCGGATTCCAGAATTATTAGAGCATTTAGCTAATGGTAAAGCAATTGCTTTGGTGAGTGATGCGGGTATGCCAGGAATTTCCGATCCGGGATATGAACTGGTGAGAGCTTGTATAGAAGCGGGGATAACAGTAGTACCAATTCCGGGGGCGAGTGCAGCAATTACAGCTTTAAGCGCATCTGGTTTACCTACTGATCGATTTGTATTTGAAGGCTTTCTCGCCGCTAAAACTCAACAACGCCGAGAATATTTAGAATCGTTGCAAACAGAATCTCGCACAATAATTTTCTACGAATCGCCCCATCGTTTACGCGATACGTTACAAGACTTAGGAGAAATGTTAGGTAGCGATCGCCAAATTGTCCTCGCTAGGGAATTAACCAAATTTTACGAGGAGTTTTGGCGGGGAACTATTGCCGAAGCGATCGCCCACTACAACCAACGCGAACCCCAAGGCGAATATACTCTTGTGGTTGCGGGAATTCCACCCAGCCAACCCCAACTCACAGAAGCAGAACTCAAAGCTGAACTAGAACAATTAATCCGTCAGGGAATATCGCGATCGCAAGCTAGCCGTCAATTAGCAAAATTCACTTCCTTGTCCCGTCGTCAACTCTATCAGTTAGCGCTGTCTATCGATGCAAGTCCTGAATAATCATCGTGGCTAAGTAAGTCGGTGAAACTAAACCCAAGTATATTACGAAACCTAAATAGGCTTGAAACCCTTACCAATGACCAATGACCAATGACCAATGACAGCCATCTCCAACTATCTTTCATCGCATCGCTCTGTATATTTTTGTTTCTAAACCTTGACATTACTGCAAATTGCTCGGGGTGCTATGCCGTAGATTTACGTATTACAAATATGAAATTTAAATAAATTTAACTGCTTGTTTTGTAGGCATTGAAAAACTCAAGTATAATCATAATTAAAATAATAATTGCAGCCATTAAAAATGCAAAAAAATTATGAGTAGGCTGTTAATCAAACTAATAGGTTTAGTTCTAGTTTTTATAGGTATCTACTTTTTCGGACAAAATATTATTTTTGTGAGTGGATACTATTCAATTTTCTCGCGCAGCTTACCTGCTACCGCTTCAGTCTTAGCAATTATGGCAGGTTTAATCACCTTAATGTTTTTCGGACGAGAAGCACGTAATTTGGGATGGGGTTTATTAGGTCTTGGGTTAGTGTTAGTTTTCTTAAGCGGTGGAGTATTTTTTAGAGCCACTAGCTTGTGGAATTTATTTGTTGCTTGTGCCGCTTTAGTAGCTGGATATAAATTACTTAGTCAAGGAAGAATTAACTTTTAAAATCTCTAAAAGCAGCAGTTTTAAGTAATAGTTAATAGAATTCCTGGTTACAAATATTACCACGATATAGTATAGCGGGAAAACTGGTAGAGTGCGATCGCCAACCTTCAGTAGTCCCAAAGTCAGGAATTACTGAAGATTGGTATAGGCACAGAGAAACAAGCTCTACAGGAGAGTTTCCTAGCTAAACCAGGCTTTCAAAACCCCGAATTTTCTGTTCGTTCCAGAAGGCTAAACACAGTTGGTATAGTCGCAAAACTATATCTACTTAATGGCAAAACCCAAGATTTTACTGCTAATAGTGATTACATCAATTCAGAAAATTATGTTTTTTACCGATTCTTAGCTTGGGGAGTTTTGCTAAGTTCGGGGCTGCTATTACAATGGAAACTGATCGATATGAGGATAAATCAAGAATGACCCAAGTGGTTTTAGGAGAGAACGAAGGAATAGATTCAGCACTGCGTCGTTTTAAACGCCAGGTTTCCAAAGCTGGAATATTAGCTGACGTTAAATACCATCGGCACTTTGAAACCCCATTAGAAAAGCGTAAACGTAAGGCAGTAGCAGCTAGACGTAAACGCCGTTTTAAATAAACTTATTACTGGTAGTGCTAAAGGCTGGCTTGTTCTAGATATTGCCTACCGTACTCACTAATTGATGTTACTGAAGGTGCGGAAAGTATCAAAAACAAAACAACCTGATAAGGAACAGAGATGGCTGCTAAAGTCTAGCCTGGAATCTCTTAAAGGTTGCAAGGCCTCCAGATGCTGTATCAAACTCATGGGATTTTGATCCATACATTTAGCGATGAATGTACCCCATAGAGCAACAGCGAGCGAGTTTTGCAGCTCCGACTTAGGCCTGTGGGCAAGTCGGAGTAGTACACGCAAGCAAAAAACACTTCCATGACTGTGAAAAAAAATCACATAGACTTACCGCACCCCTGATTGGGGTGTGATTTAGTCTATTTGTATAAATTTGCTGGGTTTGAATTGTCTGAGTATGGTTGGATGGAGTAGGCGACAATCGCTGCCCATCAACCAAATTAAAAAAATTAACTAAGATTCAGAAATCTCTATAGTGCGGCTGTTACAACGGTTCATTGCTTTTTCTACTCCTTGTTTGAGAGAGAGTTCTATACACTCAACTACAAACTGAAGTACAGCAGACATTGTTTGATTTTCAGCAGCAGTAAAACGTCCTAGTACATGGGAAACAGCCCCGGAATCATCGTTATTACCTGCTCCTTTTGGTTTCCCAATACCGATACGTAACCTAGGGAAATTTTGGGAACTTAAATGAGCGATCGCACTTTTCATTCCATTATGACCCCCAGCGGAACCAGATAAGCGCAAGCGGGTCTTTCCTAGCGGTAAATCCATCTCATCATAAACGACCAACACCGACTCTGGCGGTAATTTATACCAACTAGTTACAGCTTGTATTGCTTGTCCTGAGCGATTCATATAGGTTAATGGCTTCAGCAAGCGGATTTTACCCCCCACAGGCGCAACCCCTTCACCATACTCGCCTTGAAACTTTTTATTTTCAGCTAACGGAATTTGCCAAGCACGTGAAAGTGCATCAACAGCCGCAAAGCCAATATTATGGCGCGTTTGATCATATTTAGGCTCTGGATTCCCCAACCCAACAATTAGCTGAGGAATCACCAAAGCTGGTTTTGTAACAGCCTCTGTCATTTTGAATCTACTCTATCAATTTTGGATTTTAGATTTTGGATTTGGGAATAATTCCATCAATAAATGGATGAAGTTTAAGGATTTGAGAATTGTTTTACCTAGAAACTTGAGGTAAATGGTTCCACAAAGTTATTAATGTAGCGTCTCCTTGGGAAAAGACTTAACGCTGCATTCGCAATGACAAAGATATATTGAATTTTGCATCAGCACTTATGCATCTCAAATCACAAAACAATCTAAAATCGGCAATCTAAAATCTAAAATTGCCAGTCATTGTATATGCATCACCTTTCTAGCTTTTGGGTGAAGAATCAGCAGTGTCATGCTGTACTGGTGCTGCTTCGATTTGCTTGGGTTCAAGTTCAGCAGTAGTTTTCACAGCTTGTTCTATTTGTTCAGCTTCCCGCTTAAACTCATTTTGAAATTCATTTGAGGCTTCTTGAAAGCCCCGAATTGCTTTACCTAAGCTACGTCCAACCTCTGGAAGCTTTTTTGGCCCAAAGATTAACAGTGCTACTACAAAAATTACAGCCATTTCCGGCAGACCAATACCAAATATATTCATGGATTTTTCCGATAAATCTATAGGTCAAGCAAAACCATAGGAAGATGATGTTCTTCCTACTTATATTATGTTGGCTTGTTTTCGACTAATTTTTTCACTATCAAATCACAAAAAAACCCGGATGAGCCGGGTGTCGCTGCGCCTATTCTATAATGTCAAGAGCTTTGTCAAGATTAACGGCCTAAAGAACGCCAATCTACAAATACATCTTGGATGAGGATGGTCTTGTTATAGACTTGTAGAATAATCAGCAGAAAAACGAAGAATAATAGCATAAAAACAGCCATTACAGGTGTTGTTCCCCAACCCGGAGCAACTTTACCATACTCAGAGTTCAGGGGTCTCAGTATATCTCCCAACCTTGTCCTTTGTGCCATAGTTCACCTAAGATTACTTGCCAAAGCTTTTTCTTATCTTCTGTAATATTCTTTGACACTCACGTGATAAAAATCAAGTGATTCTTGGTTCTACGATGTTGCTTACTTTAATAGGAAGTATCCAATTAAAGTATAGACACCTTATTTTCGCCAGTTGCTTTAACTTTGAAAACCAAAGTAACGCACTGACTACCAAGCATAAATTCCGACGTGTCCCGCCGTACTTGTACTAATGAGTTTTTGTTTTTGGTTTCGTAAGCACGCAGTATTTCAACTATGAAACACTTTTTGCGTTGCTTACTTATTCTTGATTACATTACAATAACATAATAAAGACTCTTTAAAACCTGCTTACATTTTTGAGCAGAACACTTAATTCACAGTCTTTTCAAGCAATTTTCTGATAACATATCCCTTAATTATGGAACCATCAGTAGTTCTCATCATTTCTGTCGCCGCCGCTGTTATTGCCATCACCGGCTGGGGAATCTATATATCATTTGGGCCTCCTAGTAAAGAATTAGCAGACCCTTATGAAGACCATGAAGATTAAATCAAGGCTGAAGGGTAAAGGCTAAAGGCTGAAATTATCCTACTAATAAAGGGATGAAGCATGAAGGTTTAAAAAACTCTTCATCCTCAATCCTTTATATATTGAAGGTTCAGAAAAATCAGGGTTAATTCCCTGGTTTCATTTTAAAACTAGCAATTTTCCAAGGCTGGATATTGAGGTTTTCCTGGCGAGATGAGAATTCTGTACTTGTAGAACGCTCCAATAAATCTACACCATCTCCTAAAATTAAGCCGATATCACTTTGCAAAGATAACTTGGCTGCGTCTCCGTGACATTCATAACAACGCATAATGAATTGCTGGGAATCATCTTCAGCTTGCTTGAGTGTCATCAAGATTAAATTATCAGCCGATAAATTCAGGAAACTCTTGGTGTGAGAAGTGCTGAGTGCTGTTAGCGGTAGCGGGGCGTTTAGCCCGTGCTGAGTTGTGAGTGCTGAGTTGTGAGTGCTGAGTGGGTTAATAATTACTTGGAGTGGGATATTCAACTCATAGCCACGTTTGACAGTCTGGGCGGACTCCCAAGTACCAGCGTGAGGGTATAAAGCATAGGTAAATTCGTGAAAACCTTTGTCTGCTTGGGGATTGGGCCAGTTAGGGCTACGTAATAGCGTTAGGCGTAATTGATTAGGTTGGCTGTCGTAACCGTATTTACAATCATTCAGCAAACTAACACCGTAATAATTTGGGTTTGAGGAATTTTCTGCTGTGGCTTCTTCAGTTAAATCAGCCCAACGCAAAGCCGGAACTTCCCACTTAGCTTTTTCTGCGGGGGTTTGCGGTTTGGTTGTGCGGCGAATTGCGCCACAGGGAATTTCATAAGTAGCAAAGTCTGCTTCGAGGTTGAGAGGGAAAGCAGCTTTTACCAACACATGATTTTCTTGCCAATTTACAGTTGTGGCAATTTTGAGTATGGGTTCGACCACTGACAATATATAGTCTTGGCAAAATTCCGAGTTACCCAACTGGCGCACCACTCGTAAACGACTTTGCACTGCACCTTTTTCTAGCCACTCAATGGATTTGAGAATAGTTGGCGGTAGGGGATGCTGGGCATAATTGGGGTCGATATTCCAAGCATCCCAATATTGGCCGCTATCTTGAAAAGCTTGCAGTTGATTACCCGCACCACTGAGGACTTCCCTGTGCTGAGTTTTGTCAAATACGCTAGCTAAATCTCCGGTGTTGGAGTTCACAGTAACTCGGAGAAATTCATTTTCTAGCACCCAGTTAGATGGAAGCTGCTGTGAGGAGGGAAGGGAGGAAGTAGGGACAAGCCAAAATAGACGATAGCCGACGGATGGAATATCGCTAGCCAAAAATAGCAGAGTCGATGATTCACTAATTTGAGATGGTATTTCTTTTCCAGCAACATCGTACACTTGCCATTGTGGGTTAGCTGTTTCTGTTTGGGGTAAGCTGACAGAAACTACCTCAGAACGTTGCCAATTCAAGGAATTGAACACGACTACAGGCAAACTATTTGGTTGTGGTGGTTGTGGTAGGGTAATCTGAGATGCGATCGCTAATAATGATGCTTGTAATATCTTCGTTCCTAGTTCTTCCACATGCTGCCATTGCGGTAGAGCATCGACATACACTTGAGTAATGGAAGAACCAGGCAAAATATCGTGAAATTGCTGAAATAATAGCTGCTTCCAAGCTGTTTCGATTTCTGCTTTCGGATATTCCACACCACAGCTAATATTTGCCAAACTCGCAAATAATTCTGCTTGGTATAGTAAGCCTTCACAACGCCGATTCCAACGTTTTTGATCTCCGTGGGTAGTGTAACAACCGCGATGGAATTCTAAATAAAGTTCATCGTCCCAAACCGGGTGGTGGTTTTGACTGATAGTTTCTTTTATTTGCTGGAGATATTTTTCTGCAGTAGTAAATTCTAAATCTGGGAATAAGGGTGAAGTTTGCCAGCGTTGGGCAGTTTCTAACATATCACGGGTAGGGCCGCCACCATGATCGCCGACACCAGGGAGCCAAAGGGCATCTTTTAACCCAGTTTTAGTTTCCCATTCATAGGCATAATTTGCCATCTTCACCGGGTCGATACCTTCACCAATAGCTGCAGACATCAGACTAAATACTTCACTACCGTCAGGCGATCGCCACCAAAAAGCCCCATAATCAAATTTAGTAGTATCGTTCCACTGCAATTTTTGAGTAACAAAATATTCCACCCCAGCGTTAACGAAAAACTGCGGTAAAGTTGCACAGAAACCAAAACTGTCAGGAACCCAAACTATAGGCGACAGCTTACCAAACTTCTCTTCTATATAGCGCTGACCATACAATAGCTGACGCACAATGGATTCACCAGCGATTAAATTTAAATCTGGTTCCACCCATGTACCGCCGAGAACTTCCCAACGTCCAGCCGCTACTGCTTTTTGAATTGCTTTAAATAAATCGGGTCGATGTTCTTCAATCCAAGCATACAGCGCTGGTGTGGAATGGCAGAAAATTAACTCTGGAAAATCTGCTTGTAACTTTAGCGCTGATTCAAAAGTATGCTGTGCTGCATTCCAGGTTTCACTTACAGGCCATAACCATGCTAAATCTAAATGAGCATGACCCAATAAATAAATTTTAGATTTTAGATTTTGGATTTTAGATTGAAGTAGATTATTGCGGACAGATAAAAGTAATTTTGCCCACTCTTTTTTCTCTTTCTCTGTGTTCTCTGCGCCTCTGCGGTTCGTTATCTCTTCTACCAACCCCGCCAAAACCTCTAACTTTTCTGGTGCAAACCTTTCCAAATAAAGCTGTACCACAGCCAACTCATTAGCGACAAAACCCGCATCTGGACGATTATAATCAGGAGATTCGTAAACAAGGAGCGATCGCACTAACGCACCATTATCATGTCCCGGACTCACTAGTCGCAAAGCCACAATAAATTCTTCACCTGGCGTTACCCCCTGACTCAACAGCACTCTCGGCGAACAATCAAATAAATCTCCCTCCAGCACTAATTTCCCATTTACATAAATCTCAGCAGCATCTGCCCACCAAAGCAATGCTAACCGCAAAGATAACCCAGCCAAGGGATAACCCTGTAAATCTTGGGGAACTACTAACTTTTGCGCCAACCATAAAACTTGCTTTCCGGTTGTCCAAGCAATATGGCCTTTAGCATTTAGCTGCACGGCGTTCCATGTAGACAAATTCGATGCAGTAACCTCAGTAATATCACAGTCAGACTCCTGGTATAGCCAGGTAGACTGAAGATTTACTTGACAACAAGAGCGTAATTGCTCAATTGCCTCAGAGATTAATTTAGTATGAGATTCAGTTACTGGTGGGGTCATATTTTGGCTAAAATCAGGGCACTGACTATAATTAACAGTTTCTCTTTTTGGCTGTGCGGTGGGAGTCTCGTAACTCAATCAAGCTCTAACTAACAAATCACTACCATGTCTTCCGGTTCCTCTGGTCGTTATCAAAGCAGAATTTTTAACTTCGTCCACCAGCAATCTCGGCGGTTGACAGAACAGTTGGAACACACCATTAGGTATGTACAAGTTGCAACAAAATGGGGTGTTGAGCTAATACTTTACCCGATATACCTGCTATTGCAGCCAGATCAATCATCAGAGAGGACTCTGTCTAGTAAAGAACCGCCAACAAGACTACAGTTAGAAGCCGAAACTCCTCCACCATCTGACACCCCCATTCAGAATGTACTAGAGACTGTCAAAAATTTGCCATTTACGGAAACTACAACCACACCCTCAAACAGTATATCTACAGTTAAAAAACCCTTAGTTTTTTTAGAATCTTTGTGGTTGCAATTTTTACCCACTTCACCAAGCAATAACTCTACTCTTTCGCAATCATTAACTATTTTAGAGAATCCGGTAGGGAGTCTCAACCCCTTACCCGAATATCAAATGGTGCAGGGAATTGCGACAGATGTAGAAAATCGCAATTTATTACTTATTACTACCAATAATGAAACTCTAGATATTTTAACCCCGCAAGAGCAAGCAAAATTAGAAGAATTAATTATTAGTGAAGTTGCTAACTATTGGCGTGCTTGGCGTTTATTAGAGACCAAAAAACAAGCTAATTTATTACCAGAAATTGAACGCTTATTAACCAAGCTAACGGGTGGGAAGCCAGAAGAAATACCAGCCTTATCTCCTGGCGATATAATTGAAGAGGTCGTAGTACCAGAAGCTTTACCAACTGCCCCAAAAGCGTTAGCATTTTTAGATAAAGTTGTTGCCAATTGGGAATCAAATATAGTAGTACCAATGCAACAGCGTAGCCAAGAAATTATCCAAGTTGCTCAAACTCAATTTAATATATTTCTTTATGGTAAAGAACAACTAGCAGCTAGAGGACAATTAACAGTCCCGGCTGATAGTTTAGAAAATCAAACGCCAAATATCCCTGCTTTGATAACGGCGGCGATAAATTACTTTTTTGGTATTGGTAGCGATAAAAAATTAGGTAATAAAGAACTAAGAAATCAACTTCCAGGTAAAAAATCACCCCATCTTCCTACTAAATTCCTTAAAAATAATCTAGTAGTAAATGAGGTTTCTACCCCAGACCCTTGGTTGACATGGGATGATTTATTTGGTGAGTCTGAAACTGCTGTAGTACAGCCAGCTAAACCCTCTGCGGAAACCAATCCAGCTTTACCCGCCAATCCATCAGCAATACCTGCTATACCAAAAAATTTAGTTAAGAGTTATCAAAACTTTTTACAACAACCACAAAAAGATGCTGGGTTAGTACAACAGAAAAAAACTAAGCGAAATCTTACTTCTACTCAGAAAAAATCTAGCAAAGTTACTGCTAGTAAGCGAACTTCTGCTTCTATTTCTCAACCTAAAACTCAAACTAGTCGTGTTAGTCAAAAAGGCGAAATTTCTCAGCGTCAGCAAATAAACCAAGTTGAAGCACAGCCAGATTGGATAGAAACTAAAGCTACCCTAATTGGATATGAAAAGCACATCTTAGAGCAAATTCTAGAATGGCTCGATACTATTATGCTTTGGTTAGAAGAAATAGCTTTAAACCTGATTAGTTTCTTAAAAGGTTTATTGCGAATTAAGTAGAGCAGTGCAATTAAAGATAGCTAGTAAAGGCTGTCATTAGTCATTAGTAAATATTTAAGTAGGGTGTGTTACGGCTGTGCAAGAATTTCGGCACTTAAGAGAGTGAAAATTAGCCGTAACGCACCATCTTTCTCGATGCATTCAGAGACTTATATCAAATCAAATTTTTCATACTTCATCCTTTATTACTATTCAACTTGCTTGAGTAATTTCTGGACTAATTCAACAGCGAGAGTTTTGTACCCGAATTTTTCAAACAAAACCACCATTTTATCTGCTTCATAGCGCATCACTTGCCCTTTACTATAGCTAGTATGAATTACATAGCTATTAATGGGAAAAGGTTGAAAAGTATCTGTCTCAACAGTAATTCCCGCTTGGCAGTTGTCACAAAAACCACATTTATTTTCTACAGGTTCGCCAAAATAGTTGAGCAGAAACTCACGCCGACAATCCCGTAGTTCAGCATAGTTTCGCATCATTTCCAGACGCGATCGCATAAATTGTTGTCGTCGCTGTTTTGCTAGGGTGGCTGCTTGTACGGAAGCAGCTTGGTTAACTTCAACTTCACTGGTGGTAACTTCTCCAGTGGGTAAAATTTTCACCGCTTCTACTTCTTGCAAACGACTCACAGCTTTTGTCAGTTTGCTGCGGGATAAATCTGTTGCTTCCTGTAAATCTTCTAAATTAAGTGGCTCATCAGCCTGCTGTACGGCTTCGGCTACTTGTAATACTTCATCAACGTCTATTTTGCCGCTGTTTAGCCATAGTTTATTGCTACCACTTGTAGGGTTCCCGATCACTACTAACTGCGATTTTATTCCCCCAGATTTTGAGGTGTTTCTGTCTATGGATGGGGGTATGAAATAGCGAGGTAGAAATATTCTTAGTGATTGGGGGAATGGGATCACCCAACAAAAGACAACAATTGTTTTCTCAACCCTAATCCCCAGTTCCCAATCCCTAGTCCCTAGTCCCTAGCTCAAATGGCAAGTAATATGCAAACCGAAACAGAAGCGCGATCGCTCGCACCAGCAGTTCAAGGAATCGCTAATACTCTTCGTCTCACAGGCTGGATTACCTTCTGGGTACAGTTGGGACTGGCCGTAGTTTCTGGCTTATCTTTGTTGTTTGCGGCGACTGGCCGAGGCTTTAGCGATCAGCCAAATGCAGGTCTTGGGGTAGGTATATTTTGGGCTGCATCTGGAATTATTGTGTTGTTATTCAGCATCTATTGGAATTTTCGTTACACGCGTCTAGGTAAGCGTTTAGGAAATCCTAATCCATCTCTACATCCCAGCAAAGCAGATACAGTAAGTGCAATTCGCCTAGGAATTATCGCCGCTTTAATCGGTATACTGTTAAGCCTTTTGGGTGCAGGTGCAACTTTAGGCGTATTAGTAGCAAAATCTATCTCCCAACCTCCCGGAGTCGCCATCACCGATCCTTATAAAATTATTCGCGCCCTTGATGTATTTGTAGCGGTAGCAAATATCAATGGCATTGCGGCTCACTTTGTTGGTACTGTCGCTTCGCTATGGCTATTAGAACGAGTGCATCAACACTAGCTTGAAAATGGGTATGGGGCATTGGAAACACAGATTTTCATGCTTGGTTGTGCCAAAATCTGGCCTGAATGCCTAAATTGAAGGACTAAAGTATGTACCCCTGCGGGGAGGCAAGCTACGCATAGCGTCTCCGCTGGAGAAGAATAAAGTATCAAATAAAGACATAAATTCAAGCTAAATCAAGTATAATTACATAGGTTTACTTCTGACAATGCTTGCCAAGGTAAGCTTTTGCCTATGAATACAAAACATGGTAGTGTATGAAGAATTACGCATTGGTATCTTCAATTTTGAATTTTACGAAAAGTTGCGTGCGGGGGTTCCCCCGTTGAGCAAACTTTTCAAGACGAATTTTGAATTTTGAATTCCTTAACGGGGTTGACTATTCTATTTGTAAAACAACCAAAGTCATGTCATCGGTATTTTGTTTTTCATCACCGATGAATTGTTGAACTTGGTCGAATAAATAATCAACTATTTCTTCTGGCCCATCGCAATATCGGCAAGCAGCGCTGAAGGAAGCAACGAAGTTTTCTTCATCAAAGCGATCGCCTCCAGCGGCGGCGGCATCTGTTAAGCCATCTGTATAGTAAATAATCGTATCCCCAGGTTCTAGTTGTGCCTGGGCATCTTCATATTGGCTATTGGCATCTAAACCAATCAGCATTCCCAAGGTATCTAAGCGAGATACAGTTTTTGTGGCTGCGTGCCACCATAAAGGCGGATTATGTGCAGCATTACTATAAGATAAAATTCGGGTTTCGGGATTATATTCTGAATAAAATAGCGTCACGAAACGGTGCGAATTTTCTAAATCCGCATACATGACTCGATTTAAGTTTTGCAAAATCCGCGATGGAGAATTACCATGCAATACTTCTCCCCGCAGCATTCCTCGCATCATGGTCATAATCAGTCCAGCGGGAACTCCTTTACCCATCACATCCCCAATCACCAAACCCCAAGAACCAGTTTCTAAACCACTTTTATTATTGGAATTAATTTGATTTTGATTGGTAGCAATAAAGTCGTAGTAATCTCCGCCGACACGATTAGCAGGTTTACAACGTGCAGCTAAGGCAGCACCAGGAATTGCAGGACATTGGCGAGGTAGCAATCGGCGTTGAATTTCTGCGCCAATTTCTAATTCTTGATCTAAACGTTCTTTCTTTCTTAGTTCTACTGCTAGTTCATCGTTTTCGATTGCTACAGCAGTTTGATCTGCAACTAGTCGGACTAACTTTTGTCTAGTTTCTGTCCAGCTATATTCAGGGTCGCGGCTTAAAACATATAGCCATCCCCGTTCTGTATGCTTCACTAAAATAGCAGTGCCAAATATTTGTACATCTGGCCCCAAATAACGATGCATCTGATCGTCTAACATTCCCGTGGCGGTTGCTAGTGGGGCACTATTTTGTAAAAGTGTAATTTGACTAGTTGCTGTTTCTAAAGCTTTACGAATATTCCGACGCTGACCGCTGTCTTGCCAGTGTAATTGTTCTAATCTGACTTGACCGTTTGGTTTGTAAAGAAATAGGGCGCTGCCATCCCCATCTGTAACTCTGGTTGCCATCAGCGGTATCAATTCCAAAAATTGATTCAAATTATTAAAGCTTCTGAGGGCAAATCCTAAAGAACTTAACAAATCCTGAATTTTGTTCTGTTCTCGGTGCAGCCTTGCCACGAGTTCTTTCAATGCAACAACTGGAGTGACATCCGTTGTAGCACCATTATTACTATCAGTGGGTTGAGAGGGCAGTTGAGACACAATCACAGGTATTATTACATTTTAATAAAGGCAAACTTTTAGATTACTGAATCAATCCTTTGGCTTGAGCATTGCTAAACCATATTGGGGCAAGATTTGTCATTTTAGCAAGAGTAGAAAGACGTAAGCCATTAATTATATTAAGTATTGCATTTGCTGATTATATTTCTTGTGAAAGAGAGTAATTATAACTAATGTGTTTTTCTTCATAAACTACAACGTTAAGCTCCGCAATTTCCGGCAGATACTAGCAAAATTGTAATTTTTTCATAAGCTAATTGCTTGGTAGTATATCTGACAACAGAAAAATTCTTTTTGACGAAAATAATATATTACGTTGCCAGTTGGATTTTTAGGGTTGAGGGGTCTGAGGTATGGGGGGTATGAGGGTCTATCCGGAGAATGATACCCATGAAAATAGCACCCATCTCCAAGTTAAAAATATGTAAATAAATTCTGCTGAGAGTTCAGTACTAAAAGCAATCTTCTTCAGCGATCGCACACCTTTGAGAATATCAGCCCTCAAATTTTAAGCCTAAAGGCTGAGACAGAATTTTGTATTTTTATAAACATATTTTACACCTTTAAATTTTGGGTAGAGAATAATTGTGGACTTCATAAAAAGTAGAGACTGATAATACCCTTAAGAGTTTCTACTGATTGCTGACAACAATGTACTGTTGACTGAGCAATTATGCAAAGGGTTCTGGGTACTTACTTTGCCTAAAAACGAGCCTAACTTTGCACATAAATGCCTGAAACTTTCTGCTGGTGAGGGTTTAAGGATATTTCAATCTTAAAATTTCAAAACCTCTACACCCTAATACCCTAAAATTTTTTTTCCAGCACCTGTAAAAGTCAGGAAAACTTGTCAGGCTGTAATTAGGTTGGAAGCTAACCTAAGGGATAGCAGCCTGTCACCTCTGAAAAAGGTAACAGAGTTTTCTCTGCGGCAAGTAACTATCGTCATGCTACTAGTAACTTCATTATCAGGAAGTTGAAAACGCAGCATTAGAGTAGAATTCTAGCAAAGGTTGCACAAATGTGGGAGAAAACAATTTTTTTAGGCTATGTGTCCTAGATGAGAAGTTGTTCGGACTGAAAATTAGAGGTTATCTATAACGTAAAAATAAAATTATTGTAGGATGCGTTAGGCGCTGGTTGCCAATATGATTTGTCACGAAAGAAACATTCTATCGCCTAACGCATCATCCATGCGGCGGTGCGTTACGGCTAAATTCCATTGTCTCTGTGTCCCAAATGCCTTCATAGCCGTAACACAACGCCACTTGCTACAACACGGAGGCAGCCGCGTGGGCGGGTTTCCCGACTTGAGCGGACTGCCGTGGAAACCCGCGCAACGCAGTGGCTCCCCTACTTAAGATTTACTTTATAAATTGTCTCTTAAGCCCTGAATATATAGGGGCACAAAATTTTGTGCCCCTACCCTGGTACTTCATGCACCTGGAATACGCTGTATGATTTTTTCAAGAGAAATCCTAAATGACATGTTATCAATCAGCCATTCAGGAGTGCTTCGACAAACTCATAGCTAGAAAAGGGACGTAAGTCTTCAATACCTTCCCCAGCACCGATAAAGCGAATCGGTAAACCCAACTGCTGCACCACAGCCAACGCCACGCCACCTTTTGCAGTACCATCCAGTTTGGTTAACACCACACCACTCAGTTGTGCAGCTTGGGAAAAGACTTCAGCTTGACGTAAGCCATTTTGACCTAAAGTAGAGTCGAGAACTAGCAGTGATTCGACTTTGGCATTAGGGGCTTTTTTGTCGATAATGCGGCGAATTTTACTGAGTTCATCCATTAAATTCTTCTTGTTTTGCAATCGCCCTGCGGTATCAACCAGGAGTAACTCAGTTTCCCTAGCTTGGGCGGCGGCGATCGCATCAAACACCACGGCGGCTGGATCTGTATTTTTTCCTGGGTTGGAAATTACTTCAACACCGCTTCTGGTACCCCAAACCTTCACCTGTTCTACAGCCGCAGCCCGGAAGGTATCAGCAGCACCAATTAAGCATTTATAACCAGATTGTTGGGCGAGGTGAGCAATTTTACCGATAGTCGTAGTTTTACCGGCACCATTCACACCTGTAATTAACCAAATATTTAAGGTGTCTTTTTCTGGCGCAAAGCTGGGTTTGTAGTTTTTCTGAACGGGATTATCCAACATATCCCGGATAATTTGCTTCAGATAAGCGATCGCTTGTTCTGGGGGTGTGACTTCTTCGCGCAATTTTTTCTGTAGCGCACTGATAATTAAATCTGTCGCTTCCACGCCCACATCAGCTTGCAGGAGTAATGCTTCAATTTCCGATACAGCAGCTTGGTTGAGCGGCCCTTGACCAACAATCGCCTTCAGTTGGTTTAAAATATTGCGCCGGGTTTTATCTAATCCTTGGCGTAACTTTTTCAACCAAGTAATTTCTTCTAGAGAAATATCTTCTGCCCGTCTACCTTGAGCTGCTAAGATTTCTGCTGACCAGACAAAACCTTCATCAAATTCCAGCCCAGGAATTTCTGCTGTGGTTTCGGAAGAGGGGGTTGTTGATGTTATCGCCGCTGGCTGTACTATCTCCGGTTCTGCTACCTCAATCGCGCTGGCGATTAATCTTTCCTGCTTTGCTTGTCGTTCCGCCGCCGCCCGTTCTAAGAAGGATAAGTTTGCTGCTGGCTTTGCTGTTTCTGGCGTAGTCACAGATTCTTCGGTGGTTGTTGTTTCTACCACACTCACCGTTAATTCTTCTGGGGTAGCAACATCTGGCGTTGCAGCAATTTCTTCTATAGAAGTCTCTACAGTTTCTGGTTCGTTACTAGATACTTCCTCAACAGTTTCTAAGGGTTGCGTAGTTTCTGCAACTGCCTCAGGTTCCTCAGTAATTGTCTCACTGACAGTGGCATCTAATTCTGGTGCTGCTGTTTCTGTAACTGCTGGTGCAGTTTCCACTTCAGCCTCAGCAGCAGGTGCAGTTTCAGCCTCTGGAGATTGCTGTTTTTGCTGAATATTTTTATAAGCGGCTTTTGCAAAAGCTAATAAATCTGCCGCTGTGTCTGGTGTAGTTGACGTTTCTGCTGGTTCTGGTTGGGGTTCTAAAACAGCAGGGGTTTCTTCCTGCTGTTGTTGGGAGGGAACATCAGAGGAATCGTTATGTTGACGGCGGAACCAATTAAAAACCATTGCAGCTAGTGATATTAGTGTAATTTAAGTAAGAGTTATAAGTTATGAGTGTAATTGAATTCCTGACTGTTTCTTGGTGGGAAAACCGCCAGGAGTAACCACTACTCATATCTCACCTCTAACTCAAAACTTAGCACTATTAAAACGCTATGCAGTCTTTTTCTGCTCCGTGAATCGGCGCAGTACGCCATTAATAAACCGATGACCATCGTCTCCACTGTAGCGTTTTGCTAATTCCACAGCTTCATTGATAGCTACACTATCAGGTAAGCCTAAAAACAGCATTTCTGCAACAGCAATTCTCAGAATATCTCGATCTATTTGGGCTAGGCGAGTAACTTGCCAATCTACGAGTGCAGTCGCAATATGTTCGTCGATAGTACTGCGTTCCTCGGTTACTGTCTTGACTATTTCGATAGCGTATCTGCTAACTTTCTTATCTTGGTTAGCGAGTTGAATCAGTTCGGGAAACTCTACGGCTGCACCCAATTGATTGATCGCGGTTTGGGTAGCTGCGATCGCTTCTTGTAACATTGTCCGCGCAGTATTCAAGTCAGAAGCACGGGTTTGACTAGTTAAAATGCGATCGTGACTGCGTTGTAGTTCACCAGCTGCATTATCCAAATTATCTTGGACTTCCGATCTCAGGGTACGTACTGCCGCTAATACTAACTTGGGAAGTTGTTCTTCTGTGAGTTTCTTCGGGTTAACAGGCAACTGACTGAGGCTTAACAGCGCTAGTTCACGCGCCAGCTGCTGCGGTTTACGGTCTTGCATATAAAGTAAGTTGGAGTTAGTTAAGACTGAATAAAAGTAGGGAGAACGGAATCAGGAGTCTATAGATTTTGCTATAGTCAGACAACCATATTATCTATTTGTTGGTAACTTTCTCCGAATGATGAGAATTTTCTGCCAAGGGAATCATTTGTGACTTTGTTTCTAGGGCTGTTACGTCCTCTTGAGAAATAGCTATCACTGTATTGGGGGCGACAATGCCACCAGAAACCACTATTTTAAAAGCATCTTCTATGGACATGGACAGGGTTATCACCTCATCTTCCGGAACAACCGCATACCATCCGGTAGTGGGGTTGGGAGTAGTGGGGATAAATACGCTCAACATCGGACGCGACATTTGAGCTTGAATCTCATTGCTGATGATACCCGTCACAAAAGCGATCGCCCATATTCCTCGCCGGGGATACTCTAGCAAAATTACACGCCGAAATTTGCTAGGAGAATCTTTGAGTAGCGTTTCCAAAAGCTGTTTCAGGGTTTTATATACCTGTCCCGCTAAAGGAATTGCCTGTAAAAGCTGTTCGCCAAAATCTAGTAACCACCGCCCCGCAATATTGCGCGCCATTAAGCCAATTAACAGAATACTCAGCAGTGGTACAGCTAACCCAACTCCCAAATTCAGTATATTTACTAGTATAGGATGCAATCCCTCAAACGGATTGAGTTGTTTAGGAATTTGGGTAAGAAAGTTAATGACCCAACTTGCAATGGTAATAGTTAGCCAGATTGTAGTTGCTAGGGGAATTACTACCAACAAACCAGCAATCAGGTCATTTTTTAAGTCCTGTTTTAGGCGATTAATTACCAAGTCCCGATTCTCCTTGCTTAGGCTAGTGGAACTTTTGCGATCGGTCTTGTTACCAACCGATTTATTTAAGCGCATAGATATAACTTGAAGTACAAGCTACCACAAGCAAATCTGGCAACCTCTGTTAATTGCATAGTAGATCGCTACGAAGTACTATCGCGGCTAGTTTAGCTGAGAAGATGTTACTTTTCTTTATCATACTTGTAAATTATTATTACAAGTTTCTTAAGTTCTCATCAGACTAGCGCGCCTAATTAAAAGCTGCTAATACCTTTGAAAGTACGAGCAGATAGCTGTAAAGATGTTTTTTCGATTAAATATGTTTTGGACAGGAAAGAAAAAGTTTTCTAAAAAAATTATATAAAAAAATATTAATCTATCATAACTGAGATTGGGGATTAGTGACTGGCGCACTCGAGTCCCCACCAGTGCTGGGAGTGAGGATTAGGGGGTAATGGCAATACTGCTTAGTATTTGGTTTGGGGAAAAGGTGTACCCCTGCGCTTAAGCAAGCTACGTGTAGCGTCTCCGCAGGAGAAAGGGTAAAGGTTAAAGGTTTTTTCTTGCCCCTTTTCCCCTTCCCCTTTTGCCCTTAACCAACAAGTATTGGAGGTCATGGGTATTGAGCTAAATGACTCTTGAGTACAGACGCGATTAATCGCGTCTCTCAACTCCAAATCACAGCACATCAACTGGCGTACTTGTTTGTGAAACAGATACTTTTGTCTCTAAGCTAGGGACGGGCATATGCTTCATTTCCCAGACTTTCAGCAAAATCAGGTATTCGTAGAATGCCTGTAATGTACACCAAGCCAAACCAGCGCGTCCATCTAGACAACCGCCCAATAAAAAATACATATAAAAGAAGCGTACCAGTGGTCTAGCAGGTAATCGCAAAGATAAATCTTTTAAGGCGCGCCGTTTTTCTACCTCTGACTTACCAAAAAACAAATCTCGCCATTTAACATCACCTTGTTCTAGTTGATGCAATGTCTCTATAGCTTCATCAGTAGAATAACGGTTATGCTTCTCAATCCAACGGCTCAAACCTTTGCCACAAGTATAGTGAGGATAGGTTTCTTTTAAAAAGCTGGTTGCACCATTACAAACTTCACGTTCAGTATGACCGTAATCTGTAAACCACACTTTACCATGACGGAACAGACGTAGTTGATAACGCGGATATTGGGTACTGTAGCGAATCCAACGATTCATAAACATCACACGTTCTGCAACGTAGTAACCAATGTAGTCTGGATTTTGTGTTGCTTGTTCGCATTCTGCAAACAGTTCTGGTGTCAAGCGTTCATCAGCTTCCAGAATATACACCCATTCATGCTTGGGCATAATAGACTCTAGCATCCAAGTACGCTGTCGCCCGTGACTTTCAAAAGGGTGTTCAAAGACGCGAACTGGATAGCGATTGGCAATTTCTAAAGTGCGATCGCTGCTGCATGAATCCACAACAATAATGTCATCGGATAACATTGCTGATTCTATACAAGCAGCAATATCTAATTCTTCGTTATAAGTCAGTATATAAATAGAAAACATTCTCAACCTATAAAAAGATTTATACCCAATCAAGCTATATGTTAGTTAATTTCGTCTCAGTCCCCATCAGTAGAAACCCAGAATAAAGGCATGAAAATTCCTCTTTTATGGTCTCTATTGCCGATTATTTTAGAAAATCATGCAATAAATTACACATTTCTGGGTAAAACATGGCGTAAATAGAGCAAAGTTGAGCCAGTGTGTTGGACGGTGAGTGCAGCCACACGTGCGGCTATGCCGCCGAGTGGACTGCCGAACCCGAAGGGGTTCCCCGGCTTAAAACAACTGGCGTTGGCGGTGTCGGTTTCCGTCCCCGAAGTTTGCTCAACGCGGGTTACCCGCGCACGCAACTTCTCTTCGCCAAATTTTGTAAGAGAAGCCACCCATTCTTCAACAAAGAAACCCTGACGCTGTATACCTGCTTGCATTTTAAATTCACGGCGGTACTAGCCCCTTTTTATGAGAAAAGGGTAAAGGAATTTTCCTTTACCCTTCTCCCTTTAACCTTTTCCCTTCTTAAGGCGGCTTATCAATAGTGGGTTTTTCATGTTGGATTTTGAATCAGCAAATTTTGCATTGCTTAACGAGGTGCAGGAGTTTTGCGTCCACTACTTTGGAAAGTTCCCATTCCTTTTAATCCTGTCCAGCCGATGATGATGTAACCAAGGGACAACAGCAAACTGCTAATACCAGTGCGGATTCCAGATTTCCACGCATTGTCTCTAGCTTGTTTCTCGGCTTCTTCCTTACGCTGACGAACTTGGCTGAGTTGTTGATTGCGTAAAGCCTGAACATCTGTTTGTTCTTGAATAGCTTTATCAAGTACTTTTGGATCTGCCTTAGCTTTCTTGAGTAAATCTTTAACAGCTGGGGGAACTTGAGGACTTTCTAGCGCTTGCTTATATTTTTGCTCGTCTTTCAGTATTTCAGTTAACTGAGTTTTAGTTTGATTTCGCAGTTGTTCTAGCTGTGCTTTTCCTTGATCAGTATTCAGTTGTGCTTGCAATTGCGATAACCGATTATTAAGTTGATTTTCTGCCTGATCTGCATCTTGGTTAATTTGATTAACTGCTTGAGTCTTAGCTTGATTTACATTATTGAGATGCAGGGGGAAAATTAACAAAAACATTAAGCCTAAGATACTTGATAGAACGAAGGCAGGAAATCTCAAATCGAGACTTGGGGTGCGATCGCTATCACCATCTGTCTCAATCCAATAAGCTGCAAACAGTATCCCAAAGCCTACCAATGGTACAATCCCCCGATCCACAAGCGCTGTAGCCAAATTAATTTGCCATGCGCGATCGGTGGGTTGGAAGGGTAACAACAGAATCGCAAAGTCTAGCAAAAAGGACAAAATTAGGACAATGCCCACCACCTTTAATGTCAGGGCAGTGTTCACGGTAGTAAAACGTTTCACCATAGTTTTTTAGTCTTTGAGTAAATCAGAGTGATTGTCCTATATAAAGTTACTGGAATATTGTTCCCATAACCGTACTTGTTATATGGCAACAAAAGGTCGATGTCACCAATTACATAATGTCGGTACTCGATGGCTGAAAAGCCGAGTCCCACAATCAATTATCAATAGTTACTACTTTTGACCATTGACTAATCAACGCCAAATCTTACCCTTGATCGGGAATAAGCATAGAGATTTTGGGTCTCTTGCAATGAAACTACACCAAAGTAGCACTTGTCATCATAAGTGTCCTCAGAAGTTACCTAGTGTTTTGCAACACTTTTAGTAAATTTCTCCATATTTCTTCACTCATCACTGAGTTTTGTCAGCAACTTCTCTAGCAATAGTTTGTTCCCAGATTGGCAGATCCTCAGGACGGTCAACATCACCCAAGATAGGTAAGTCAGTGCGTGATAAATTCAGCTGCTGGGCGATGTCTACAGTTTGTGAGAATACTTGAGAAGTTCCCCAGTCGATATTAGCGAATAATTGGGGAATTGATTGCCGTAACCCAATTAAGTAGTATCCACCATCCATTGCAGGGCCTAGAACTAGGTCAAAATTATTTAGTTGTTCAAACGCCATTGCTAGCAATTGAGAATTTACCCCAGGACAATCTATACCGATGATGATTATTTGTTGTTTACCAGATGCAACAGCATCCGCAAGCGATCGCATCATGCGATCGCCTAAATCACCTTCACCTTGAGGCTGGTAAACTATATCAGACCCCAACCAATCTTGCATCAGTTGTAAATTACCGCCTGCAAATCGCACTTCAAAAGAAATAGCAAGCATCTTTTGCAATGCTTGAGCTTGCAATATCGTATATTCAGTCATCTGCTTTTGCAGATTAGCAGCACCCAATTCACCTAAAGCAGGTATTAACCGGGTTTTTGTCTTCCCAGGTTCTGGATAACGAGTAAATATAATTAAATGCTGTTTCAGACTGTCTAGTGATTTCAGAACGGCATACCTTATGTGAATCGACTAAAACCAGATTTACCCAGCTGGCATATCTATCATTTACTCAGTTATGGGTGTCAAAAGTCAATTTTCTTTAGGCTTTAAACTCTGACCAAGGACAAATGACAGCCCTGTCCAGTTATCTTCAATTACATCACCCTACTTAATAGCAATACTTGTTACTTTGCGGTGTAGGCTGCTCTTTACTAGTGCGGATTGTGCCCAAAATTGTGGAAACAATTACGCAACGTTTAGCTTTACCACCATATTTAACAGATAAAGTTATTCTTCCTAAAGGTGGTTGCTTGACGCTACCTGTGTGATCGAATTGAATTTGCCTGATTCCGTTTGACAAACTTAAGGTTGTTTCTGGATCTAATAAAACATTAGCATCCAAGTTATTCCAATTAGCATTAACGGCGCTCACATTAGCCGGATGAACCGCCCATTGCACAATACCGTTGTATTCTCGAAAGCTTGCATTCCAAGTTAATTTTTCCTTTTTGGCTTGGCTTTGTGCTTGGCGAAATGCTTGGTGGACTTGATTTTGAGAAGTGTTGAGGCGTTGATTGTTGACGAAAGACACCCAAGTAGGAGCTGCGATCGCACTTAAAATACCAATAACTAAAACAACTACTAACGTCTCCATCACAGTGAAGCCGCTATTAGTGCTAATTTTCACTGAATTTTTAATATTTGATTCGCAATCCACGAGTAATGCACCTCAAGTATTTATCTTTATTTATTAGTAATAGATTTATTTTTTGCTTTAGGAAACTACATTTATTTTTCTATTATTCAATAAAGCTTTTACTAAATTGTATGGCAAAACTATAATCATCAATATTTTAATTAGTAGCGTCAAAGTAAACTGAATATCTTGTAATCGCTTGGGATTATAGATAAAAAAATTCCACAAAAATTTAGCTCCCAGGAAACTTTTATTTCGATTTAGAGGTGCTTGCAGAGATTTACAGGTTAGATATTTATATAAATTAACTAGACTGTGCAATTTTAGATTTCTGAGTGATTCAGGAGCCTGAGTAAATGCCCTATTAATTACTTGTAAGCAAGCATCTTCCATTTTCAACAGATTAGCGGACATAGAAGTTTCAGAAACTCTATATAAAATTTGTGGAGATGATACTGCTACAAAAAGATAACGGGCTGCTAACCTCAAGTATAAATCCCAATCTTCAGCAGATTTTAGTGAAGAATCAAAACCGCCTACTTCTACTAAAGCTTGTCTAGTAATTAAAGGATTAGAGCCATTTTCTAAAAAGTTACTTATTAATAGCTTTTCATAGACATTGCCATTAAATGTTGAATGATTACCATTACAGAGAAAATTACCTTGCTCATCAATATAATCAGTCCAACTATAAGCAATATCTGCGTTAGGGTTATTTTCTAATATCTTGATTTGACTATCTAGTTTATCATTAGTCCATAGATCATCAGCATCAATAAATGAAATATATTTACCTACTGCATGAGATAATCCCCGATTACGGCTTACGGATAAACCTGCATTCGGATAGGAAAATAGCCTGATACGCTTGTCTGCAATACTTTGAATTATCGTTAAAGTTTTATCTTGGGAACCATCATTAATTATAATTAATTCAAAATCGTTAAAAGTTTGATTTAAAACAGATTTTATAGTTTGTTTAATTGTTTTTTCACCATTATAGACAGGAATAACTACAGATATTAAAGGCATAAATAGTATATAATAAATAAAGTCTATAGTGCTAATTTCATATATCCTAAAATTGTAACGATATTAAATATTTTGGGAAATTTATAAAACAAAAATAATGCTAGGTTGCGTGGCAGCATTGCTGTGGAAATTATGTTTAACAATACCTTGATTAAAGTTGGAGATTTTAGCAAATACATATCATTGATAATAGCTTTGCCAAAAAATCTCAACGCAGTAAGAGTGCGCTTTCTTTCTGGTAAACCTTCCAGCGTTTTAAATAATAAATACTTATACAGATTTGCTAAACTATGTTTTTTTGAATATTGAATAGATTGAGGAGCTTTCTTAAAGGCTCGTTCTATTACTGTCAATGAAGCTGCTTCTAATTTTAGGACATTAGTAGACATTGAGTTGCTAGATATTCGATATAAAATCTGCGGAGATGGCACTGCTACAAAAGCATAATGAGCAGCTAATCTCAAATAAATATCCCAATCTTGTGCAGCATTTAAAGATTCATCAAAGCCACCAACTATATTTAAAGCATCTCTTCTAATTAAAGGATTAGAACCATTTTCTAAAAAATTCAGTAATAATAAATTAGCATAAACATTACCTGTTGCACTAATATATGTTCCTCGTCGTAGGAATTGGCTTTTTTCATCAATACAATTTGTCCAACTATAGGCAACAGCTGCTTGAGGATTAGCTTGTAAAGCTTGAAATTGAGATTCTAATTTATCTGGTGTCCATAAATCATCAGCATCTAAGAAGCTAACAAATTCACCAACGGCATACTTTAATCCACGGTTACGGCTAACATTTGCGCCTGCATTATCGAAAGAAAATATTTTTAGACGATCATCATTAATTTTTGAAATAATTTCTAAAGTTGAATCTAGTGAACCATCATTAATTACAATTAGTTCAAAATTAGTAAAAGTTTGTTGTAGAACCGAATTAATTGTCTGTGCAATAGTATTTTCACTATTATAAACAGGTATAATTACAGAAATTTTACTTAATAATTTTTTGTTGGCAATCATAAAAATTTTAATAATTATATATCAATTTATTTTGATAGAGTATTGTTGTTAAATATACGAAGTTTTAAATAATATAATGGACTAAGAAGTTGCCCCAAAAAAAATGACATCTCACAAGCAAAGCCTAAATTAGTAATAACTTGGTGACGATATTTCAGAAGATGAGAAATAACTCTTTTCAAACCTCCCAAGAAAATTTTTACCAATAACACAGCTTTTTGCCAATTAGCTTTCACAGTCGTTAAACGTATCTGACAAGTACATAAGCCATAAATCCGAGCAATACTTACTAAATAACTTTTTTGCATCCGCCAAGCTGGAATAAGATGCTGAATTTGCATTTGAGGGTTATACCAAATTTCCCAACCTGCTAAGTGCATATTGATAGAAATTTCATAATCATCACATCCGCGCTGGGTATGGGCGACACGACTAGGAACGCTTTCTAGCCAAGCTTGCTTACGAACAACTAAGCCTGCACCTGGAGGTAATCTTAATTTATCTACTTCAAATAGAGTTGCTGTATCAGCATATTTTCTAATAGCTAGAAATGTTTTAGCAGGTTCAAAATCATCAGGAAGTGGTGCTTGGAAAAAACCCTGAATTTCTCCACCATAAGCGCCCACTTGCCGATGTTCTCTACCAAATATATAAGATTTATAAACCCAGTCAGGAGCAGCTAAGTTGTCATCATCTAAAAAGCCGACAAATTCCCCTTGGGCTTCCTGAATTGCCCGCCAACGGGCATAAGCAATTCCTTGTTTTTGCTCAAAAAAGTATTTTAATGGAACATGAGAATGCCAATTAGCGGCAAATTCTTTAACTACTTGAGAAGTACTATCGTTACTATTATTATCAATAACTATTACTTCCCAAGCAATATTTTCTGCATTAACTTGTTTTTGCAATCTTTCTAAAACTAAAGGCAAAGTTAATTCACCATTATAAGTAGGTATTGCTACTGTAAAATCCATGATGTCATCCTTTACCGTCTAATTTTAATTAAGTCTTAGTTTTAGGAGTTAAATAGCCATGAGACCATAGATAAAATGGACTAATAAAGCTACTCATAAATAACTGCATTTCACACGCTAAAACTAAACTGTATTTGACATTTAGCCCATATATGAGCAAATGAAAAGAAATTTTTCTTAAATCATTGAGCGTGTAAATAAATAAAGCTAAAGGTCTAATCGCAGGTTCTATATTTACCATGCGAGTGACATAACGACTGAGCCCGATACCGCGAAAAAATGGAATTAAATACTCTTTTTGTAAGCGCCAACTGGGAATTCTATGATAAATTTCCATCTCTGGGTTATACCAAATTTCCCAACCAGACTTTTGAATGTAAGATAACATTTCTAAGTCTTCGCCTGTCAGGGTATTATTAGAAACTCTGCCAGTTAAAATCATCTCATTTGGCATACTGTCTAACCAGGCCTGACGACGAATAACCAATCCCGCAGATGGAGGCAGTAATTTATTTTGAGGTGCATAGAGTAGAGGCAAATCACCCCTCTCTGTGATAGCTAAAAATGGAGCAAGTCGTTGGAAATTTGTTGGTGGTTCTACTTCCCATTCTGGATGAATTTGGCTACCATAAGCTCCTGTGTTGGGATGTTTTTGCCCAAAAGCATAAGCAACTGACACCCAATTAGCGACAGGATAATTATCATCATCAAGAAACCCAATCCACTTACCTCTGGCTTCTGCAATGGCACGTTTTCTAGCATAAGCAGCACCCTGCTTCTCTTCAAAGCAGTACTTTAAAGGGTAAGGACATTGCCAAGCAGCTTGAAATGTCTTAACAACCTCTGCCGTATTATCTGTACTCTTATTATCTACAACAATGATTTCCCAAGAAATGTTTTCGGTATAGAGTTGATTGCGTAGCCGTTCTAGGATTTCAGGTAAACGACTTCCGCCATTGTAAGTAGGGATAGCTACAGTAAAATCAAGGCTTTCGCTCATCAGTAATTTCCCAGTAAATACTTAAAATACTGTCGTTTTGAAAGGAGCGCACACTGAATTTATTTTTATATAAATGTCTTAAATCTCCTAAGTTGTTTTTGTCCAAACTTAGATGATATCTATAGAGCTATGGGCCTGATAACCCACTAACCATAAACAGAAAAAAATAGCAAAGGAATATCTTTGCTATCTATATTGTCATCTGTATATTTTTTGTTTACTTCCGTATTTCTCGGGTTTTTTAATATCGATTTGATTAAGCAGGTTTTAATTACATTGAGTATCTTTACCAGTTCGCATTCCCCCAAGCAGAGTTTCTAGAATGACGCATCTTTTTACGCCACTGGAGTTTGGTAAGCTCACAACAACTTTTAAGCCAGTATCAGAAGCACTACCATTAGTTTTGGGGGCTAAAATACCCATGTAGTCAAAAGTGATGCTTTTTGACGTAGTCAAATTAGTAAATACTACAGTGCTAGGAGAAGATAGAGTATTTGTATCACTAAGATTTGTTCCCAGTTTTACTTGTCCTGGCTTAACTCCTACATCTACCCCTAAATTCTGCCAGTCAGTTGGTGTAGTATCTGCACGATGAATGGCTACTTGTGGCAAGTTGTTGTTTTGAAAGCTGACACTATAGTTACGTTTACTAATTTTGGCTTGTCGTTGAGCTTCTTGTAAAGCAGCTACAATTTTATCGCTAGCTTTATTGAGTTTTTGTCGGTTCGTAAAAGCAAACCAACTAGGAGCTGCGATCGCTGACAAAATTCCGATGATTAGTACTATGACTACAAGTTCCACCATAGTAAAGCCAGCCACTTGATTTGTAGCGAATAAACTCTGGGAACCTGGATTACTTCCCCCTCTTGACAATAACTTCAAACTTAACTTGTTCATATTCACCTGTCATTAATAAATAATTACTGTTACTGATAGATTTACTTGGTGAATAAAAATCCTCGTCCTTGTACCCGCATATTTACGCTAGGAAAATAATTTTTCTTGCTAGCGTTGTAAGCCAAATTTGTACTTTGCAAACGCGCAAGTGCATTACCTCGTATAAATACTTGTGCTGTTGTATTTGCTCTATCCACACAAGCATAAAAGCTGGTCATGTTACTTGTGGCATTATTTGCATTAACGAAACTCGCTGGCGGTACTTTTGTCCCAGTGGAGCAGGTTGCAGATGGCGCTCCAGTAGTAGTTTGATCTATGTAGTCTAGTAAGACTATAGGATCATTGCTATAACTGACATTTGTAGTCGTTGTAGTGGGGGTTCCATTTACATTTGTAGTTGTTGTATAGGAACTTAGTCTTGTCCAGTTATTCATCTTTTGCTCGATTGTACCAGCGCCATCAAAGTTAAATGGAGCAAAACCTGAGCCAGGACAGTAACTACTATTCACATATTTGCCGCTATATCCATTACAAGTAACGGCACTAGCATCAGTACTTAAGACTCCATCTCTAATTTGCCACCTAGCAATACGAGCAGCTTGAGACCAAGTTGAGCTAGTGTCTTTGATGAGATAGTAGGCAACTAATGAGTAAACAAAAGTATCATCTTTGTTAGTATCTGCTGCTGTAAGTGCTTGTCCGATAAACTCCCGCTTCCAAAAAACCAATACAGGAACTCTATCTGTAGCAGTGGGACTAGGTAGCTGGGTTTTGATAGCATCAATACCTGTCGCATCATAGATATATACTGCCTGCTGTAAATCACGAGCAATATAATCGAGTGCTGTTTGAATTTCTTGTTCAGAAGTTGATTTTGCTTGCTCTTGGCGATCGCTGTTCAAAATGTTAATCATGAATCCCAGCAAAGGTGTGATTACAAGCACAGCTATGACCATGCCTATTAGCAGTTCAATGAGGGTAAAACCACCTTGTGAAAGCAACTTATTCCGTTTAATCTGGATACCAAGCAGAAATTGGATTGGATTCATGGTGAATATTCTCTATTCCAAACGTTGATGCTTAGTTGCATGAAGAATTTGAAGCTGCATTGCTGACATTTTTGAGGCGGTTGCACAAATCATTAAATGAATTGGTTTGAGGATTGATCGCCGTTGTCATTTCTAGCAATGGCGCTTTGCGATCGCCCATTCCCCCAGTGAAAGTTGCTTGCTTACTAGGTGCTTTTTTCAAACTACCATCTGAGCTAAATCCGTCGGCTCTATAAACTCGTACACCTAATTGGTAGCCAGCCGTAGCACTACTGGAAGCAGTGTTATAACGAAATGCTTGGATGAGTAAGTCTTTACTATTACCGACAGTACAACTACCGCTACTATCACCATCTATACAGTACAAGTTGCTAGCAGGGGTGGCAGGTACTGTACAGTATGCATTAGCATTACAGGTTAAACCACCTACTGTCGGAGGATCGGATGCATTTAAACTGGTACCTGAGCTAGTCGCTGCGGGGGCAGAAATCACTCCTGTTCTCACGCCATCAATATATGTTCTTGCGGCTTGAGTGCCTAGTTCGATCCGTCTAGCTTGGACGCGAGTTGCAGTTCCCAAAACTATCACAGGTGCAATTGAAACCAGTAAAACAGAAGCAACCAGCATTGCGATTAAGGATTCAATAATCGTAAAACCAGACTCACCAGTGTGGGGAATTGTTGTTTGTTGTTTGTGCTGAATCATAGCTATTCACCAACTTTTGAAATATGGAAATTCCTGGTTAATTTCATGAATTTTGAGGAATAAATATGTTTGTAGTAAGCACTAAATTCCTTACTACAAACCCCCAATTAGCCTGGATTACTAACTGCAACTAGGACGTTGATCCGCATCTACAGCATAATTATCATCAGCTTTTTTGGCACATAACAAATTTTTCACCCAATTGTCATCTCGCCCAACTTCCCTCACATATTCATCGGGTGCATCGTCTGGAATTCTGACTAATTTTTGGGCAAACAAGTCTGGTGATTGAGATAGTAGTGCGACATCATAACCCCACTGCCTTGTAGGAGGCATATAGAAAGGTAGCCTACCACTGCTATTTTCTATAGCGTATGCATAGTTTGTGAATGTGGGCAGAAATGGTGCGTTAGCATAGGCACTGCGTTTCATCTGCATGAAAGAACCAGTAATAATTGTTGGATAAGCATCTCCTGCTGTGCCTGTGGGGTTCCAGTTCTCCAAAAAGCGTGGGAAGTTGTGTAATCCGCCATTATCTTCTGTGGAACGAGCAGGGGTGTCTCCTGATGCAATAATCACATTAAAGGTGGTTCCGGTTGAGGGCAATGCTACTTGCAACCAGTTTTCATGCTTATTATTACTACCAACAATGCCTAACGTATCCTGTTGACTAGTGTCTGTATCTGTGTCAAAAGGTGTGTTGATTTGGAGAACAGGTTCATAAGTACCATCAGCTTTTGGTTTATACCAAGGAATGATCACTTTATTGCCTGATGAGTCTACTGCTAGGCGTGGTTTATTTGTACTCAAAGTTGAGACTGGAAATTCGGCTAGTTTCCCCTGATCGTTAATTCCATAATAAATTGGCAAACCATCTTGTAACTTTAATGAACCGTCACCATTTCTAGCAAAAGAAATTCTGCGAGGAAAACCTGCGTAGGTATTAGTGGGTTCTGCTCCCAAGGAGCCTGTTTTTAAGGAATTGATTGGTTGACCAATAATACCATCAGAATTACCAGTAGCTTTCCAGTTATTATTTCCTTGCCCATTTAATGAATTGGAAGTCGAAATTTTCCATTGTGTGGGATCAGTATTACAGTTAGCAACATTAGCAGCCACACAAGATTCTGTTGCGTACTCACCAACTTGGATGCGTCTAACAATTGGTGTCACAAAGTTAGTGACGTAGGAACTACCCTGAACCCCAGTTGTAGATGTGTCGAAGTCTTTAGGGAAACCAGTGTTGGAATCAAACCATTGAGCTTCCGGAGCATAAGCATTAATTCCTAACTTGCTGGCGGTTCTAGCAGCAGTGTAGTCACTACCCCCTGAATTATCGTTGTAATCAAAGTCTCCCTCATTGCGGAAACCTTCTCTAAAGTTGCCAGAAAGTAAGGTAACTGCATCGGACAACACAGCCGCAGGTCGCCATTTGTCACCGGTAGTACAATTGGGCAGTCTAGGGTCATTTGGACGACAGGCAAAATTAGGATTTAGGTTAGCTTTGGTGCGGGTATAAAAGTTACTCCAATTACTTGTCAGTGCTGTGGTGAATTCTTGTTGAGTGTGTAGGTTAAAATTACCTTTGATGTAAACAGGCAAATTAGAAGCTAAAATCAGTCCTTTTTCTGCATCTCGGTAATTATTTTGACGTACCAATTCTGAACCGTTGACCAGCATAATACCGTTTGGCCGGCGAGTTGGGTCAAGTTTGAAGTCTACAGGTGAAATAGTTGGTGAAGTATCACTAGTATCTATGAGCGCACCATCACGAGTAGCGTAGATGATACCGCTATTGGGTAGTAAATATTCTTGTGCGCTTCCTTGTCCTGCAGACCCAACTGTTTTTCCCCGTAGCAAGTTCAGATCGAGAACTGTGGCACGAATTTCTAAGGGTTGTCTGTCTTTTACAGCCAGGTCGTAATTTCCACTACCTGTAGTTGCATCAATGGCTCGAACTTGCCTACCATCCACAAAGGTAATTTCTTTAATTGCGCCGTGGGGAACCTTAGGTGTAGCTTGAACCGAAAGAGTACCGTCTAAAATTTGCAGAGCGCAAATTGCCGAATCAATAGCAGACTTATCAGAAATAGTTCGATTTGCTGCTGTTTTTGCTAAAGCATTTTTGAGTGGCTCATTTACCCAACGCCCATTGGAGTATTTTAATAAGGCTTGGTAGTCAAGTACAGATTGATAATCACTAACAGACTTACTAGGAGCATCATAGACTACGCCATTGTTAGATAAACCACTAGCATTAGTGGGAGTAGGTAATGTTTTCCCTGCGAATGTTGTGATATTTTGCGCCGTAGTGCTGTTAGTGGGGTCATAGTAGCTACTAACACAAGCAATTGGTGTCGGGCTGGTGGCGCTGTAGTTTGTAGGATCATCTTTGTAGTGATAAACTGCCGTCGCCCGCATTTTCAAGTATGGTTGAAACTCAGCTGGTTTGGGCAACGTATATGTCAGCAGTGGATCGTAAAATAGATAGGGCTGAAAAGTTTTAGTGGTTGACAGGTATGTTGCCGAAGGTACTGGCATCATGTCAGACCAAGTTTTTAATATTTCCGTTTTAGCACCAGCAATAGCAAAGTTTGTGTCACCAGCTTTACCTGCGGGAGTGTAATCTTTAGGTAAGTAAATACCCGCACCTGTGATCACCCGCAAACCACCAACAGCTTCTTGTGGGGTTGATGGTACTTGTGCTGCTGCGAGTTCCCATTCTCCATCTCTTTCTATGGAACCTAAATCAGCCAGTTGTTGGATCTGACTACGGCGAGTGCGAATATTACTAGTGGTACTTTCGTCAGGATCATTCCAGTAAGTACTGCTGAGATTTTGAGTATCTTCTTTGTTTGGCCCTACAAATTTACTACCGTTCCACCACAACTCTGGTAGATTATTACCAACAGAAATGCGATCGCCTACATATTGTTCTCTACCTTGGCGCTCTTTTTCCAGCTTAGTTGGTTCAGTCGCACCAGGTAGCAACTTACTACTAGCAGTATTGAGTGTTAGATTGGAATAAGTAACACCACCAGAGCTTTTACTTGTACCATCACTCGTTGCATAGGGATAAATCCAAGCATTAGGTGGACGCAGTACCTCAGGGTTAGAATTACCACTACCATCAAGTGTTTGAAGTACATTAGCAGTAGTATAACTGCCTAAGGCATCACTTCCAAAAGAGACCTCTGCATTAGGTACACGACGGGTGCGTCGCTTGAAGTAAAGTTCTATTTGTTGGCGGCGGATTGGATCGGATTGAGTATAAGTAGATGGAGATGCTAAACCAAGTTTTGTTTTCTTGTCAGTGATACCCTGTTTTATTTCTTGGGGATCAGTAGTTATAGCATTACCCATCTGAGCATCTACTAAAAGATTAATACGCTGTGCATAAGCTAAACTGTTGTATGCGATATTTGGCGATGTTTCTGTAACAGAAACCTGAGCTTTTATGTTAGATCCAGTAATATTAGGATTATTACCGGAAGTAGGATCGACTCCTTTACCATTAAATAAATGTATTAATGGCCCATCATCAGTGTTAGTACTATTAGCAATAAAAGTACCTGAACCTAAATTGCCAGCAACAATAATTTTGGCATTGTCAGCTTCGTAGAAACAAGAGTCTGGACTACTAATTTGAAAGAGTGCGACAGATCTATCACTAGTATTCCTAGCACGAGCCAGGAGATTACTATTTGTAATAATCCTTCCATTTAGCCTAAAAGCATTACCAGGGGTAATTGCTAGATCGTCCTCATAAACGACAGCATTATTGACTAATGGTAGTTGTACACGCTCTTGTTGATATTCTATTGCCGAGAAGCCTTTATTGCCTTTATAACGTTCATATCCTGTAGGCAAAGTCCCAGAATTGGTAATAGGAACACTTGCAGTGTAAACAAAAAACGCTTTTTTTAACTTACTACCAATTTTGAACCATCCAGAGTTACCTACTAAAGTCGCACTTGTACCATTAGTATCTTTACAAGCATCACCGACTCCAGCAATCACCATCGGTGTGGTTCTAGCTTCTAGAGGATTTCTGGCATATTTATATGTGCCGTTATTCAGTGGAGGATTTGTGTAGTAAATTCCGTAAAGGGTATAACTATCAAATAACCCATTATTATCGGTATCTACAGGATACATCCATGCTGATTTCAGTTCTTTATTCTTTTCGTCTGTCTCAGTTCTTTTTGCTTTTTCGCTCGTACTGAGGGTCAGCTTTAATTGTGTTTCATCTCCCAAAGTGTATTCATTTATATATGTATTGAATGCACCTTGTAAAGCTGCATCTGTGGGTGTTGCTCGTGGTAGTCTACCATCAGTTAGCAGTTTATTTAATTTAGATTTAGCACGATCAATAGCTGGCGCTGCAGCATTGAGTACTGCTTCATTTACCCTAACATTACTGGCATTTTTAGAACGTTCAAACGACCGAAATAAAATCGCAGTAGTTAGCAGCACAACTACCAGAGCTACCATTGCTACTGTGGGAAGGACGAAACCTGCATTTACCGCACCACGTCTTTTTCTGGTATGAAAAATTGTTCTTAGAAGCCAAACAATCCGCTTTTTAAGGGCAGAAACAGAATGCTTAAAAAATTGTTTGAATAATTTTTGCGTTGCTTTGAACAGATGGCGTTTTGATGACATAGTTCCTTTCCTGTCCAGTATTTTATTACGGCAATAAGTAGGTTATTTATGACAAATATTGCTTGTGGAGGATATCCACAAACAAACTAAATGATGTTAGCTATTGATGAATCTGTGTATCAGGTCTCAAAAGAACTAAAAATCAGCACAATCAGCAAAAACTAGTTTGTCCGATTTATATCACGCTTAAGGTTGACGGTTTTATCAGGAAAATACTGATCTTTCCTAAATTCTTAATTTGTTGCAAATGAGAGAAAATAACAGTGTAATTTCACTTAAACTTTATAGAAATCTACTTCATGGGCAAGAAACTTTATGAAGTTACTGTTAACAAAGTAAACTTATAATACCCACAAGATAAAAGAAATCTATCAGTCACGCATCAAATAATATTAAGTAATGTAAAGCCTCCCCAAAGTGAGGAGGCGACAGCGTCAATATTTTTCAGTTCAGACAAAACTTAGGAATTAGGGATTTTCAATCAGAAATCTTTACAGATGTACTAGGTACCTCAAACGCTAAGTCACTCAACGAGTATTCCCCCCGTTGAGTGAAATGGCTCTCCAACCTACAGTTAATATTCTTAATCCCTGTTGATGGCAGTGTTTACTTAAACTTGTAGCGCTATTTCTGGAAATCGGTATTAGTAATGATTCAAGTTAATCCCAGCTTCTTTGGCCATTGCTTCCAAACCTTTGGTTTCTAAGGTTTTGATTGCTTTGGTAGAAAGCTTCAGTTTCACCCAACGATTTCCACTAGGCCACCAAACACGCTTGTTTTGCAAATTTGCATGTTGAAGGCGCTTGGTACGGCGATGGGAGTGGGACACGGAAAAGGCATTATTGGCCTTCTTACCAGTTAATTCACAGCGACGAGACATAGTAACTATCTCCAAACTACTATTTCAAGACAACCTTTCTATTGTATGAGCTTTGGCGTAGATCATGGGTAACACCCCAAATATTGGATGCGTTAAGTTCCTAACGCATCCTACAACAATTGTGATGATTTAATGATTGACTTGTTCTGTCAGCTTGGTTAACACCTCATTTGAGCGCTCAACAAAGGATTTCATTCCTTCACCATCAAAGCCTTTCTGAGACATTAACGCTAAATCGTAGACATGCTGGCAAATCATGTTCACTAATTGCGCTGTTGGGGATAAACCATCTCCTTGGATAATACTACCTTGACTGAGATTAGCCAGATTTTGAATCAGGGGATGAGCAGTATTAACCACTAAAATATGGTCTTCGGGAAACTCTGTAGTTTGTTGCTGCATCATCGCGTTCATTTCTCGCAGACGACGGAGAATTTCTGGTAGTAGTACCATTGCAGGTGGAGTTCCCTGAGGATTATCCGATTTCAACGCTTCTGTGCGGATATTGACTTTGGGTTTGTTGAGGGCTTTTTCAAATAATTCTTTGATGACTTCACTTTTAGTTTTGTTGGTTGTGGGATCTACAATTTCCCCAGATTTATCATCCAACAGGGTATTATCTAAGTCTGAGTCTACCCGTGTGAATTTTACATCGTTATATTCCCGTTCTAGGAAGTTGATGAAGTGGGTATCGATGAAGGAGTCCATAAATAGGACTTCTAAGCCCTGATTTTTATGTAATTCTACGTAGGTAGCTTGTGATGCTTCATCAGTGCAGTAAAAAACTTTGTTTTCGTGACGTTCTTTGTTGCGTTCTAAGTATTCTTTCAGAGTGGCATAGGGAGTGCTGAGTTCTGAGTCCTGAGTGCTAGGAGAGGGAGAAGTAACATCTTGCCAAACGTCTCCTTCTTGGGACTGGACTTCAACTGCCGGAGTTGACGCAGGTTTTGTAGCAAGTTTAGCGGTGGTGCGGAAGATAATGATGTCTTCGACTTGCTTTTTGAATTTATCATCATTGAGCACACCAAACTTCACAAAAGTGCCGAGGTCTTTCCATGCACTGATGTATTGTTCGCGGTTATCGCGGTAAAGTTCTTTTAAGCGATCGCCTACTTTTTTAGCAATGTAGTCACCAATTTTGCGAACAGTGCGATCGCCTTGTAGGGCGCTACGTGATACGTTTAAAGGAATATCAGTACTATCAATTACACCCCGCATGGGCATTAAGAATTGGGGAATAATTTCTTCGCAGTTGTCGCTGACAAAAACTTGATTGCAAAATAGCTTAATTTGTCCCTTAGTTACATCCACATCAGGTCTCATTTTGGGGAAATACAGAATTCCATTAATAATGAAGGGATAGTCTGTATTTAAATGTACCCACAGCAGAGGTTCTTCTTGAAAAGGATAGAGATATCGGTAAAATTCTAGATAATCTTCCTTGCTCAGATTATTGGGAGATTCTCGCCAAGGTGCTTTTTGCTGATTTAAAACTTCACCTTCCAATTTGATTGGCACTGGCATGAAGTCGCAATATGTCTTAACAAGAGTCTTAATGCGTGCTGACTCTACATATTCTTCTTCTTCAGCCTGCAGAGTTAGGGTGATGGTAGTACCGCGAGTTGTCCGGGATGATTCTTCTAAAGTAAATTCTGGTGAACCATCACAAGACCAATGTACTGCTTGCGCGCCTTCTTGGTAGGAGAGGGTATCAATTTCGACTTTTTGCGCCACCATGAAGGAAGAATAAAAGCCAAGACCGAAGTGACCGATAATTGGTTGGTCTGATTTACCTTGATATTTGTGAATAAATTCTTCAGCACTAGAGAAAGCAACTTGGTTGATATATTTCTTGACTTCCTCTGCAGTCATTCCGATACCGTTATCGGAGATTGAGATAGTCTTGTTATTTTTATCTATGGCAATTTCAATTTCTGGTTCGCCAATATCTCCGGTATATTCTCCCGCACGGGATACCATCTTAAGTTTTTGAATGGCATCTACAGCGTTAGATACTAGTTCCCGCAAGAAGATTTGGTGATCTGAGTAGAGAGACTTCTTAATAATCGGGAAAATATTCTCGGTATGAATACTGATAGTGCCTTGTTCTAGCATAATTGGTAATCTTCAATGGAAGTAAGAGAATGATCGCTATTGTAAATACACCCTAGCGTAATGCTTGTATGAAAAAATCCCAAGACAGTAGAAGGGCATAAATATCATTTAGGATTTTAAAGGCATTTTTGAGGCGATCGCTTGCAATGTAAAGCATTGTTTGCCGTCTAAGGGTGATTCGGATTTCCCTACTCTGCTAAAGTAAATTGATTCTCAGTATCAAAAAGATTTGAGGTTAAAACCTCAAAATAATTTACCAAAATTATTGACAAATCCCGTTTTTAGACGAGGTATTAAGCTAATTAGTCTGTACCCAGGCTATTAAAGGTGGTTATTGCTGGGATTTTCCACTGCTTGAAGCTTTTCTTTGAGTAGAATGTACAATTCATCTACAGTCATGTGCTGCTCCACATGAATATATTGTATTGGCAAAGTAGGTAGAAGCATGGCTAACAATTGGTCATTGGCAAGCATAGCTTTGATCCAACGTCGATGATAGCCTTCTGATTCGCTGTCCCGTGGAACAAATCCGCGATTTTTCAGCCTGATTTGGCGCTCTTCTTCCGGTAAGGTAAAATGCACGACAATATCAGGAATTTCCAGATTTTTTAATTCCTTAATTAACATTTCTTTAGAAATCGGCTGTTCAAATGCCGACAGAATATTGCCCAAATGGCCTTCATCCACAATCGCCACCGGATATCTCTTTGCTTTCTCAACTACGGCATTGCGATAGAGAAATACTTTGATGAATTTATAGTACAGTAGGCTTTTGTTACCACTTTCATAAAATGCCCGTACTGTCCGGTTAAAAAATTTTATAGGATGTCGGAGGAACGAAAGTAAATTAAAACAGATAAAGTCTTTCCGTCTCTCAATTCGGATAACTCTCCCCCGTAGCAGGGATTCTAATTTATTTGCAATAGTCGATTTCCCAGTACCCGGTAATCCGTATAACTCAATGATCATACTTTCGTACAACGCGGATAATTATTTTCAGGAAACACATCTGCACCAGACTAAATCTGTGGTTTCTCTGGAGTTAGTGTTCCCTAAAATTGGGGTGGGATTACTGGGTTGACTAAATTTGTTCAATGAGGAAATGTGAGAATTTTTTAGTTAATTCTAGCTATGTTAGGAAAAAACCATAGAACTCCCCCAGCTAGCAACACACAAATAATTCCGGCTAAACCAGCTAGTGGTTTTTTATTCTTACCAGTCAACCATTCCGATACTTTATCTGTGTAAGTAATTAATCCTGCTGTGTCTATAGTCGCGATCGCCCATACCCATCCGGCGTGAAGTCCCCAAGCTATACCCAAATTACCGCGATCGGCAAATCTGGCAAAGACTAGTACCATTCCCATCAGCCACAATCCAGGGAGTTGGGGTATGGTTTCTCTTTGTTCCCAGACTAAGTGCAGTAGGGCAAAAATTAAGCTAGAAATGATCGCTGCTAGCCAAATTGGGTATTCTCTTGCTAATTCAGTTAAAAGGAAGCCTCGAAAAACTAACTCTTCTATGGCACCAACTAATAACGCTATCAACAAAATTGGTAGCAAGTTGGGTAAAATCAATTGGAAATTTGATTCTTGCCATTGACACCAACCCAACCAAAATTGACCGATAAATACAATAGTTAAGCTCATCACTCCTAAGGTAAAGCCTAAAAGTAAAGAGCTGAAAATTGAAATATTAGCAACCAAGCCATAATCAAAGAGCGATCGCAATCCCAGTGAACTCATTCCCCAGATAATTAACGGGGCTAATAGATAAAGAGGTATTAATAAGGGCAACTTTTGTTCTGGCTGTAAAGCTTTTTGAGGTTGCCATTTGAGGGCGATCGCAATTACTGCTGCTATGGGTAACCAACACCCTACCCAAGCAATAAAAAAAGCCATCACTACAAATCCTACTGGTGCATTTTGGAAAAATGCCAGTAGTTTGTCGGCTGATGGCGTTATCAATGTGATTAAAATAGGCACGAAAAACACGACTAACTTTTTGCAACAATAGATTTCTTGGTGATTATTCAAGACTCTACTAAAGTTAGTGACTTATGCAAGAGGTCAAATCGTATTTTTATCGATGACAGAATTGTCAATCAATTTTGATTTTTAGATTTTAGATTGGCCCCATACCATCGATATTGGGCTAGACGAAGCGATGAGCAATTTTAGATTGGTTGCACTTAGCTTACTACTCACCAAGCGTGTATAAGTACGTTTGCTTATACCATAATTCAACTTTGGAAGCAAATTTTAAATTCTAATTTCCAAAATTTAAAATCTAAAATTAAACGGTCAAACTACAGCCAACTCGCGGCTGTAGTTGTAGAGATAAGTTATCCAGTATTTACTTTCAACCTACCTCTATCATTAGCACCGCTTATTCTTCGTCTTCGTCTTCTAAATCTTCTTCATCTAAGTCATCAACATCCAAATCATCCTGGGTTAATTTTTTGTCACTTTCACCAAGTTGAATCAAGTGAATGTGCTTGTAACCCAATCTAATTTCAAATTCATCGCCTGGCTTTAAACCCATTGCTTTGGTGTATGTCGCACCAATCACAATCTGACCATTTTGATGAACGCTAACACGGTATGTCGGTTCGCGGCCTCGTCCATCTTTGGGTGCTTCTGGGCTGAGTGGAATTCCTCTAGCCGATAGCAAAGCATCATAAAAATCAGTGAGATTTACACGAACCTGATTATTCTTAGTAACAGTGTAGTAGCCGCACTGCTTTGCTCTTTCTCGACGTGGTAAATTGGAAAGCTCTTTTACTTTAGCAAGCAATGCTTTTCCGGTTAATGGTGCGGTTGCAGTTTCAGTCATTATGCTCAAAGTTTCCTTACTTTCTCCAAACTGATAAACGATATTGTCTTGTGCCAGCATTTAGCTTTTTAGCATCTGCACAGAGCAACTGTTGACCCTTAAGGTGAGGGTACATTCCTGCTTATAGGGGGAAGCTATAGCGCCTCTATTATGGTTATCCACAACAGATGAGGTTTCATGGTAATCACAGGTATTAATTTCGGTGATTTTACGTCAGTTTTAACCATGATTCGCCAAGGAAAATGAAATTATTTTTTCTTTTGGCGCTACTTTAGCGGCTTAACTTTCAGCCACCTTTACAAATTATGTGAGTCCTACGACCAATAAGTCGTAGATCAAGAAATTGCAGGTTTTCCACTTTCAATGCTGGTCTTTCTTACTTTTGAGTTAGAAGGTTTATCCTACTACTACTCTAGAGCTTTGAACAGCATGGGATTTGAATATGGTCATACAGGCCTACACCCTTTAGTCCTGCTAGTAGAGACGTGAATTTTCATGTCTCTACATTACAAAATCAACAAAGCAGCAGTAGCCGCGCTTGTACGGCTATTAATACTGGGTTTGTTACTTCTGTAATTTTATATTAAATACTAGCATGGACTAATAATAACAAAATAGTTGTTTTATTTTGAATTAAATTTAACTGGTAAACTTTTATTTAAATGTACTAGCTTGGGGAAGTAAAAAACGATGATGATTTTTCTAGGGTTTGATAGCAGTGGTGAGTATTGCTATGGTGCTTTTATCAAAATTCCTCTAATTTAGACTGCCAGATTTGACAACTGAGTTAAATCTAAGATTTGCTGGATTGAGACGAGTAAAAAATCCCTGAGGATTTTCGTCCCATTGATAGCCAACAGATAAAAAGCAGATAGAGGATTCTCTAGGTCTATCTGTGGGAAGAATTAATTTTTGTACATCTGTCTAGTGCATTATTGCCAGTACTTGACTTCATTAGCGCTTTAACACTTCTATATAAACAAAAGGTGCCATTTTAGAAGCATTTGAGGTATTCTCCCAGCTAGGAGTTGATGCTGTGAACATCAGGATGTAGTGCTACCCTAAGGTAGATTTAATTTATCTATTTTTCCTCTCGAGCCAACTTCCATGTGTCCTGATCTGGCTAATCATTTTTTACCTATACTGCCTAACAGGTCAATTAAATGTAAAGTAGCAATTACGTTTTTTGATGTTAGGTCAAGAGTCGGACACAAATGTAGCCCGCTGTGCGTCAAAGGCTAAAATTTTAATGCTAATCCTGAAACTACTACTACGCGGAATTTTAAATTTATCTGGAAAAGTCTGCTAGGTCAAGCAGAGTTAGCAACGTTAGTAAAAATCTGGGAAGCTTACCCAAGATAGTGGCTCATTATCAAAACTTTTTACGAAATTCAACTTCCAAAAACTTTACATCATGTAGCTTAAGAGTAGTTTTTGGGTGGTACTCTATTTTGCGGCTGTGTACTAGAATTATTAAGTTTTCAATCATCAGTCTATTAACAGCTAGCCTGGAATAAAGAGCCAAAAGAGTATAGCTCGTTTTTTAGAGTAATCAGCCTGTAGTGATGAGTTTTCAGGCAGGTAGATAATTTCAAAATTTTGGTTGGTAATAATGGAAATTCTATTTAAGGTCATTCGACAAGAACAAAATTCCTCCCCTGTTGTAAAAACTTACCTGTTAGAGGTAGAACCTGGCAATACAATCTTGGATTGTCTCAATCGCATTAAGTGGGAACAAGATGGAACTTTAGCATTCCGCAAAAATTGTCGCAATACGATTTGTGGTAGTTGCGCTATGCGAATCAATGGCCGTTCTGCTTTAGCTTGTAAGGAAAATGTTGGCAGCGAAATAGCTAGATTAGCAAAAATTCCATCCCCAGGAAGGGAAGCAAATGCAATTCCAGAAATCACGATCGCACCACTTGGTAATATGCCTGTGATTAAGGATTTAGTGGTGGATATGGGCAGTTTTTGGAATAACTTAGAAGCAGTAACTCCCTATGTGAGTACCGCAGCCAGACAAGTTCCAGAAAGAGAATTTTTGCAAACGCCACAAGAGCGATCGCTTCTCGATCAAACAGGTAATTGTATTATGTGTGGAGCTTGCTACTCAGAATGCAATGCTCGTGAAGTAAATCCTGATTTTGTTGGCCCCCATGCCCTAGCCAAAGCTTATCGCATGGTCGCAGACTCACGCGACCAAACAACCGAAACTCGCTTAGAAAATTACAACGAAGGTACTAAAGGAGTGTGGGGTTGTACCCGTTGTTTGTATTGTGATGCAGTTTGCCCGATGGAAGTAGCACCATTAGAGCAAATCACTAAAATTAAACAAGAAATACTTGCTCGTAAACAAGCCGATGCTAGCCGTTCAATTCGCCACCGCAAAGTCTTAATTGACTTAGTAAAAGCAGGTGGCTGGATTGATGAACGTCAATTTGGTATACAAGTCGTAGGTAATTATTTTCGCGATTTACGAGGATTGCTCAGTTTAGCACCCCTCGGTTTACGGATGATTGCTAGAGGTAAATTCCCCCTTTCCTTTGAATCTTCCGAAGGTACCCAACAAGTGCGATCGCTCATTGAATCTGTGCAAGAGGAGGTAGGGGCTAGGGATTAGGAAAAAGCAGGGGGGCAGGGAGCAGGGAGCAGGGGGAAATTGTTAATTCCAATTACCAATTACCAATTACCCAATGACAAATGACTAAGGACACCCCTAACAGTTACTTACCGTGGATCTTGAGGTATATTGAGCGGCTGTCCAAAACGGTCATAGACTAAAATATCCCACTGCCCATTATTACTAGATTCAAAAGCAATCCTAGTACCATCAGCGCTAATTGTGGGATTGCGGACTTCTGCTTGCAGATTTGTCGTTAAATTCCGCAATTGGCGTGTTTCCCTGTCGTAAAGTACAATAGCCGATCGCCCTTGACGACTGGCCCCAAAAACTACATAACGGCCATCCTCAGAAACGCTGGGATGAGAAGCAATTGTATCTAAAGAATTTAAACCTGGTAAATCTACTAAATTGCCAGTTATCCGATCAAATAAGTAAACATCTTGACTTCCCCTTCTGTCAGAAGTAAACACAATATATCTGCCAGCAATTTGAGGATTTAATTCTGAGGCTAAACTGTTGAGACTGCGACCCCCAGGATCAAACGGATAACTCAAAAGGCGTGGGTAGCCAAAACAACCAGTCAATAGACTGGAGCAAGCAAATACCGATATAAAAATAGAGCGTTTCATAATATTTAATTGTGCGGCTGGGGCTAGCCAAAAAATATTCTTGAATCCCCTTGATGATTTTAAAGAAGCTAGTCAAAAAATTACAGACTTATTTTGAAGCGTAAAGAGTCTGCGATCGCTTTTTCTAGCCTTACCCTATTGAGAATTAGGCGGTGCAACTGTTGCACCATTGGGAATATCTAATTCAATATTTGGCCCCCGGTCTAAGACTTCAACGTCCCACTGACCACGGCTAGCAGTTTCAAATACCACATAACGCCCATCTGGGCTGATCCCTGGTTTTCTCACCCAGCCGCGATAGACTGGTGTGAGGATTTGTGATTGTTGAGTAGCGCGATCGTAAAGCGCTACTACTGGTCTGCCTTGATCGCTAGTTAGGTATACAATGTAGCGCCCTGTGTAGCTCAAGCTAGGACTTTCGGCAATGGTTTCCGGTCGGTTTAAGCCTGGGGTGCGAATAAAACTTTGATTCTGTAAGTCGTAAATTAAAATTTGATGACTACCGTTACGATTGGATACAAACGCTAAAAAGCGCCCATTTCCACTCAAAGTCGGTTGCTCCTCTGTAGAACGACTGTTGAGGGAAGTAGGCCCAAGCGGAATATCACTAGAACTACAAGAGACAAGCACACTTGCCAAGCTAAAAACTAGGCTCCAATGAATCGGTCGTTGGAGCCAAAATCCCGGTGTAAATTTTTTCACCTCAACTATTTTCCATCGCCCTGACTATTTTAGATATCATCAAAATTGGTCGAATTATCAGAATCATCATCTGTTCTTCCAATTGGTTTGTATTCTACATAATCAGTTGGTATGGCCTCATCATCTTCACGCTCTCTGCGAGCTGGTGAATCATTAACTGGACGGCGTTTCCTTGGTCTGGGGGTGACATCTTCATCACGAATTTCGGGACGCTGTGGCGTGTTATTACCACGGCGAGAAGGTTTTCTAACTTCACTTCCCGAACTATCCCAATCATCAACTTCTCTAGAAGCAGAACCCCAACTTTCTTCATCCAATCTGTCGGAAGGACGGCTCCCAGAACGTCCGGAGCTGCGGCGACGGTTTCTTTCGCCTGAGTCCGGTCTTTCATTACTACTGCTGGGACGTTCTGAACGACGGGGAGATTGATCTGCATAATAATCATCACGGGAAGAGCGATCGTCTCTGCTAGCACGAATTCGGGGTCGTACGGGGCGTTCCTCTTCCTCATAAGGCAAGGGATCTAAATCATCATCCACTTCAGCTTGATATCCCCGTCGCCGCTTTTCATAGGAATATTTATTGCTCACCTCGCGCTCTTCATCCACAATGGGAGTATTGCGCTTGGCTTGCTGGGTAGCAATACTACGTAAGCGAATACTTTCTACGGCAAAAAATACAGTTGTACCCACTAAAAGTAGCTGACCAAATTGCAAAATTGGGTCTAATCGCCAACCCTGGAAGATTAAAATAAAGCCACAAAGTAAGCCTACCGCTGCAAAAAAGATATCTTGATCTCGTGACAGTTCGGGACGCACAGTCCGTAGAAAATACAGTGCTGCCCCAGCCACAGCCAGGAAAATTCCCAAAATACTGGCTGAGTTTGTCCCAAAATTTACCTGAGCCAGAATACTGGCTGAGTTCAGCCCAAAATTTATCATTGCTATTTTTCCAATATCAAATCTATGTTAGCGAGTCACAATTAAAATCACTACTCTAATCAAGCACAATATATTTAAGCTTCAAAGCCACTGGTAAAGAAGCTTTGAAGCTATCCACCGAAAGCTAAAAAATTTTTGTCTGTCAGCTAAGTATACCTTGTCCTTTGTTAAGAGGAATTGCTGCTCTTGGTGCAATCAGGTAAATAGCCAACAGACAAAGGTTTATGAGAGTCAAGCTGACCCCCGCCAAGATTATGAACGTTGGATTTTATCTTTTTGGCTAATGAAAATCAAACCAACTGTCGCAGGGATAACGACAATTAGAGTACCCCACAACAGACTCCAAAGAAAATTTGCTAAAGCAGGTGTCATAGTTCTCAACCTTTTTTTACACACTTCATCATAATTCTAATAGTGTATTACTTCCTTGAGAAGCCTCACAATCATCAGCCACAAAAGGACAACGGCCTGATAAATAATTAAGTTAAGGGCTGCTGGATATTTGCTTTTCCATCTCTAAGAGCAGGTAACAGCATTTGGTTAAAATTATAGAGAGTGGTTTACAAAGCTTAAAATTTTTGCAATCTTGCCTAGATTGTTTCTGCGTTCACAGATAGTACTTCAAACTAATGACTGTTGTTAACCTAACTACTTGGATTCTCAACCCTTTATTGGGATTGATGATATTTTTGTTCATTTTTCGCATCATTCTCACTTGGTATCCGCAAGTGGATCTAAATCGGTTCCCTACTAATCTCATAGCTTGGCCCACTGAACCTTTTTTAGCTTTGTTGCGAAAACTAGTCCCACCCATCGGTGGAGTAGATATTACACCTATTATTTGGGTTGGGATTTGCAGTTTGCTACGAGAAATTCTGCTTGGTCAGCAAGGATTACTGACCATGATGTCTCATGTAAGTTAGGGCATGGGGCATTGGGCATTGAGAGGACTGAGTGCTGAGTTAAGAATTATTCCCTTTTCCCCCTCATCCTCCTCTTCCCCAGTCCCTAGTCCCCAGTCCCCAATCCCTTATCCGTTTAACTCCTGCACGAAATTAGTGTAAACATTACCCTGCAAGAACTGTGGAGTTTCCATAATTCTTTGATGAAACCCAATAGTAGTAGGCAATCCGGTGATAGCACATTCCCGTAATGCCCGTTTCATGCGGGTAATGGCAGTGGGACGATCTGGCCCCCAAACAATTAACTTGCCAATTAGCGAGTCGTAGTAGGGGGGAATTTGGTAATCGGTGTAAACATGGGAATCAATCCGTACACCAGGGCCACCGGGGGGAAGATAGCCGCTAATACGTCCAGGTGAAGGGCGGAAGTCGTGGTCAGGATCTTCGGCATTAATTCGGCATTCAATTGCATGACCCTTTAACACTACTTGGTCTTGTGTCAGCCTCAGCCTTTCGCCTTGAGCAATCCGGATTTGTTCGACAACTAAGTCTACTCCAGTAATCATCTCTGTTACAGGATGTTCCACCTGAATCCGGGTGTTCATTTCCATAAAGTAGAATTTACCGGATCTATCCAAAAGAAATTCGATAGTACCAGCCCCGGTATAGTTAATAAACTGGGCAGCTTTCACGGCAGCCTGACCCATTTTATCTCGCAGGTCGGAATCGAGTGCGGGGCTAGGGGCTTCTTCTAAAAGCTTTTGATTTCGGCGTTGAATCGAGCAATCCCGTTCGCCTAAGTGGATAACGTTGCCATAATTATCCGCCAAAATTTGAAACTCAATGTGGCGTGGACGCTCAATAAATTTTTCTATATAAACGCCAGAATTACCAAAAGCTGCACCCGCTTCACCTTGAGCAGCCAAGAAAAGTTTAACGAATTCGCTTTCAGAACGTACTAAACGCATACCCCGGCCACCGCCACCGGCTGTGGCTTTAATCATGACTGGATAGCCAATGTCTTTGGCAAGTGCTAATCCTTCTTGCTCAGATTCGACTAAGCCATCGCTACCAGGTACTGTAGGTACCCCAGCTTTGTACATCGTTTCCTTAGCAGTAGATTTATCGCCCATTAAGCGTATCGCTTCAGGAGTTGGGCCAATAAAAGCAATATGATGGTCGGCACAAATTTCTGCAAACCGAGCATTTTCTGCTAAAAAGCCATATCCAGGATGAATGGCGCTGGCATTACGTGTTAAGGCGGCAGCAATAATATTGGGGATATTCAAATAACTTTTACTGCTGGCGGGTTCGCCAATGCAAACCGCTTCATCGGCAAGTTGGACATGTAAAGCGTTACGATCAACAGTGGAGTGAACCGCAACTGTCGCAATTCCCATTTCTTCACAGGCGCGGAGAATGCGAAGGGCGATTTCTCCCCGATTGGCAATTAATATTTTGTCAAACTTCATTTTCTAGTTTCGAGATCAGTACCAGTAGATTGACATTCTCTCCCATTCAACTTGCAACAATGCTTTCCGCCTTATTTCAAATTATGACAGGAGATTCCCCAACCTCCTCCAAGAAGAGTCTATCAGCCCTTGGGTAGTCTCCCAAAGGCTAGGATTTGGCTGAGAATGCCTACGGGGGTTTAACTAGATTAACAATATTTCTATTGTTAGTCTCCTGCTGCATTTACCCGAATTAGGTTTGTACAAGCGTACTTTGTACCCCACGTTGGCATACCCCTTTTAATATCTCTCGGGAAGTGACTATATTTCTGTCAGTCTAGTATCCACTAGCAGAAAATTTATGCTATATTCTATTTTCAGTGATAAAAACCGTGCGGATGTGGCGGAATTGGTATACGCGCACGCTTGAGGTGCGTGTGGCTTTGCCTTGCGAGTTCGAGTCTCGCCATCCGCATTTTTTAGTGGATAGTAAAAAGTTAAAGGTCAATAGTCAAGGGTAAAAAACTTGAGGCTGTTGACCTTTAACTATAGAAGCGAAATCTGGAGTAAGGGGAAATGGCTAGGGGCTACGGGAGAAATAAAGGTTCCTGGGTGAAATACTAATACAATGTGGCTAAAATCAATCTGAAATTTCAAACTGTTCAAAAATCACTGAAAATTAAACCAATTCAAATAATGTTTGCGACAGATCAATCATTTGGAGAGCAAGGCAACGCCTTGCCCATAAAATCTGTCACATTCTTTTCTCAAATTGGTATTAGCTTTGTAGTGGTACTAGTTTTTTATGCTTTCATAGAAATAGGTGAACTTTTGTAAAGAACAAAGAACATTGACTGCAACTTTTAGTCCGACAAACAACTTAACACTGCCAGCAGCATGGCATCGCCTGAATCCAATTTGGCAAGGTGGAGAGGAAGTAATTAGGAAAAGTTTGCCCCACTCTCAGCTAGCACCAACTTGGCAATTGCTGCTTTTAGGCGATGGCTCTCCTACACGCCATTTAGAGTTACTGACAGGCGAGCCAACGGAAGTTGATGTAATTGATATGTCGTTAATTGGTATGGACTCGGATGCAGCTCCCGATTTAATTCAAGTTGTACCAGGCCCTAGGCTGCGGCGACAGGTTTGGTTACGTACTGCGTCTGGTCAGAGATTGGCTTATGCTACTTCTTGGTGGGAAGCCAGCCATGTAGATGAGTATTTACAAAACCGTTCTTTACCGATTTGGGCAAGTTTAGCTCGTCTCCGTACAGAGCTGTATCGAGATGTTCAAGGGATTTACTATGGTTACTCACCTGCTTTAGAGTCTGGTTTTGAGGTGGATGGGCCTTTTTGGGGTCGTCACTATCTGTTTTGGCATCACGGACAGCCTTTAACATTAATTTACGAAGTTTTTTCACCTTATTTAACTAAATATTTGGGCCCGATGCAGCTAAATTCTAGAGATTAGAAAAAAGCTCAAATTAAATTTGATTTCTTGTAAAGTTTTGCTGGGAAGTCTGAAAGCAGAGTTCACCAGATTCGGTATGTCTATAAGAGTGAAAAAATCTCAATAGTCCCCTGGTAAAGAGCCTAATTCATCTACAGGTGTTTAATATCAAGCTACACTGGTAAAATTTAAAATTTTGCTGAAGAGTAAATTAATCTCCAAATATTACTCCTATGTAAAATAGCTATTTTATAACAATGAATAATGTGCTTTTGATGCTAAACACATGATATTTGATTTACCAGCACTCTTGTACTATCCCTAAAGTGTGTGTCAAAAGTTAGTTAAATTTTATTTTTAAAAGCCTTAGCTGTATGTTTAAATAAATTACTAGTAAGTTCCAAAAGTAGAACATAAAATTTGAGATGATACTTTCTTAGATAGAAACTTTGCCTACAAGAGGATAATAAAAATATTTAGACAAGGCTAATACTATAAAGTTAGAGTCAAGCTTTGCTATGTTGATGTGATGATTGGCAAGTCTCATATTTATATAAAATTTAAAAAATACAATTATATATTGGCTAGCAAAATATTTCTTAAACAGACAAATATATGATTAGAGTTCTGCTAGTAGATGACCAAGAAACTATTCGAGAATATTTAAGGTCATTGATTGAAAAAGAAACAGATTTAGAAGTAGTAGGAGTTGCAGAGAATGGAAAAGCTGCAATTCTAAAAGTCGCTAACTTACATCCAGATGTCGTGCTCATCGATATGGAAATGCCTGAGATGGATGGTATTAATGCGACAAAGATTATTAGTGAAAGATTTCCGAAAACGAAAATTTTGGTCTTAAGTGGTTATGACAAGCATCAATATATTAATGCATCTCTAAATGCTGGAGCCTGTGGTTATATCTTAAAAGATGCATCCCCAGAAGAACTCAGAGATTCAATTCGCTTGGTTGAGAAAGGCTACACTCAGTTAGCGCCTGGTTTAATTAATAAGATTATTCCTCAGCAGCAACTATCTAGTTCTGAGATTTTTGATTTTCAAAAAAGTGCTGCATTGCCGAAGCCAGGAACACTACTCCAAGAAGATACTCCGCTTTTATTAGATGTAATTCAAACAGACGCAGTTTTACCTCATACAACTCGTTGGGTAGAAGTAGGAGGGAAGCTTTTAATTGGATCTGTTGCCACAGCAGTTATTTTATCTGCAGTTATTCAATATCAAGTAACTGTCAAGGCACCTGCGAATGTTCGTCCTGTTGGAGAAATAAGCTTAGTCCAATCAGCATCAGAAGGAACTGTGAGAAGAATTCTGGTGAGCGAGAATCAGGTAGTAAATAAAGGAGATATTATTGCCACTATTGATGATAGCGAAATACTAATTAAAAAAAGTCAAGTTCTAGCGAATATCCAGCAGAATGAAATGCAACTAATGCAATTGGATGCTCAAATTCGTGCTGTAGATAGGCAAATAAGTGCAGAAACAGAGCGAAATAAAAAGGCGATCGCAGGTGCAACGGCAGAGTTGCAACATACAGAAAGAGAATATCAGCAAACTCAAGTTTCATCTAGCGGTCAACTAGACGAAGTTAAGGCAAATATTAAAATTGCTCAAAATGAATTACAAAAAGCAGAATTTGATTTGAAATCAATGCAAGCGAATGTGAAAGCGACAGAAGCAGCCTGGAAAGCTGCTAAACTGAAGCGCGATTACTATCTCGGTCTTGCTAAATCTGGATCAATTTCTCAGAATCAGTTGGAACAGGTGCAACTAACACTAGAACAGCAGGAACAAACTTTATTATCGCAAAAAGCAGCATTAGAAGCTCAAAAGCAAGTTATCGAAAGGCAAAAACAGGGTGTAGCCGCAGCTACTAGCAAATACAAACCAGCAGTAGCCGCCACTAATCCTAATAATGCTGTGTTAACAGTTGTAGAAGCAAAAATTGCTCAAGAACGTTCTGCTGGTGATGGAAGTTTGGCAAGCTTGCAGCAAGAAAAAAATGCTCTGCTCCAGCTGAGAATCGAAATTAAAAATATCATTGACAACGGTCAAAAAGAATTAAAACAAATAGATAAGCAACAGCAAGCAACTATCATTCGTTCTCCTGATAAAGGTACGATTTTGAAGTTAGAATTGCGAAATCCTCAGCAGTTAGTGAGTGCAGGAGAGGTAATCGCACAAGTTGCTCCCTCTGAGGCTCCTTTGGTTGTTAAAGCTAACGTCAGTGTTGAAGATATTGGTAACGTCAAAGTCTGTAAAGTGCAACCAGTTACAGCTTGCCAAGAAGGTAAAGTCCAAATGCGGATTTCCGCTTATCCTTACCCAGATTATGGGATTTTAGCTGGTGCTGTGAGGAGTATCAGTGCCGATGCGATTACACCTCAAAATAATGCTATGGCTACAACTGCGCCTTACTATGAGGTGACTATAGAACCGGAAAAACTTTATTTAACAAAAGGCGATCGCTCTTATCCCATTCAACCAGGAATGGAAGTTAAAGCGGAAATTATTGCTCAAAAAGAAAGCTTCTTGACGTTTATGAGCAGAAAAGTACGGCTGCTGACTAATTTATAGCTTCTTGGGGATTGGTGATTGGGGACTTTCTACTAAAAAAATATACTATCGCTTTGTTGGCAGGGGGGCAGGGTGCAGGGTGCAGGGGGAAGAAAGAAAATATTCTCGGAGTATATTGAATAATTTATTTTCCGGAAGTTTCTTAGTAAATCGCAGCGATCGCTGCGATGGCACCGTAGAAGCAACTGACTTGCAGCTGTGTCAAGTTAGTTATATCCTCATAACGCTTGGGGTAACGGAGCGACTTTGGTATTGTCCGGCAAAATCAACTAAAGTGTGTTAATAAAATGTGTTAGCAAAGCTAACTAACTAGTAAAACAGTGCTTTTGACATACTGGGAAAAGTTGATCAACAAAGGCTGGTAAATGTTCAGGGTGGACAAATTAAGATAATTTGCTGCCCTAAAGAATGTCTAAGCCTTTGATTTACTTGGCAAATCAAGTAATGAGTTCGCAAGTATGAGGTATGGGTTTCGATGGTACTGCCTAATGTGTCTGTTGCGATGAAGAAAAAAATTAAGAAACCGTCTCTGGTGCTGACGCTTTCGGCTGCTGGGTTGTTAATTGGTGGCGGGAGTGCAGCATACTGGCTATTAACCCAGGGGCAATTATTTTCTAAAGATTTACCAGTAGGTGCAACTATTATTCCTCAAGATGCCCTGTTTGCGGTTTCTCTCACCACAGATCCTAAACAATGGCAGCAATTGCGGCAGTATGGGACAAAAGAAACCCAAGCAGAAATAGATAAAAATTTAGTGAAGTTGCGCGATCGCTTTCTGACTAATAATGGTTATGACTTCCAGAAAGATATTCAGCCGTGGGTAGGCAATGAGGTAACGATCGCCATTCTCGCACCCCAAGCTACTCAACCACCACCAAAGCCAGTTTCTACTAACCCAGAACCTAATAGCAGTCAGCAGTCAATGGTAATGGTTCTGCCTGTAAAAAACCCAGAACAGGCTCAAAGCCTTTTGGCACAACCTAAAAGCTTAAAACAAGGTAAATGGATTGACCGCACATATCAAGGTTTTCCCATCAAGCAAACTGATGGACAAACGGGTGGAAACCTCTGCGCTACAGTCTTAGATGGGCGGTACTTGGTAATCGCTGATGATCCCAAAGCTACAGAACGAGCTATTGATGCTTACAAAAATAAAACGTCTTTAGCTACAACAGGCGGATTTGCCGATAATTTTCCTAAAATTGCTAGTTATCAGCCTTTTGCTCAGTTTTATGTCAATGTACCAACGGCTGCTAGGATAGCTGCATCTGCGCCAAATCGCCAGTTACCCGCGCAAGTTTTAGCACAGCTGCAAAATAACCAAGGTTTGGCAGGGACAATTCAATTAGAGCCCCAAGGGATACGTTTAAAAGGAGTTTCTTGGCTGACCCCGAATAGTCAGCGAGTGCTGGCAGTGGAAAATAAGGCAGGTAGAATGCAAAGCATGGTGCCAGCAGAAACTTTAATGATGCTTTCTGGTGGTAACTTACAGCGTTTCTGGGCAGACTACGCTTTAACATCCCAAGGAAATCCCCTATCGCCAATTACCCCAGAACAACTGCGAAGTGGGGTGAAATCTTTAATCAATATGGATTTAGAACGGGATTTACTGCGGTGGATGAAGGGTGAATTTTCTTTATCAGTTATTCCCAACACCCCAAAAGATAGTTCAACAGCAGATTTTCGAGCTGGATTGCTGTTCATGGTCAAAGCAAGCGATCGCACTTTGGCGGAAACATCCCTAAAGCAGCTCGATGACGTGATGAAAACTCAATATCAGTTCAGAATTCAACCTGCATCGGTTGCAGGTAAACCTGTGACTAATTGGGTTGCACCTTATGGAACCTTAACCGCTACCCACGGTTGGTTAGATGGAGATGTGGCGTTTTTCATCTTCGGTGCGCCCATTGCCGATAAAATCGTTCCCAAACCTACAAATACATTAGCTAGTACAATTCCTTTTCAACAAACTGTACCCACAGAACCGAACCCAACAAATGGGCAATTTTTCTTAGATGTTGAACAAGCAGCGAAAAATTTTCCGCTACCAAATATAATTCCCAATCAACAAACTTGGTTAGGTGCAACCCGTTCCATTGGTGTGACAACTGCTGTGAGTGATAATCGCAGTAGTCGGTATGATATTTTCTTTGCACTCAAAAAGGTGGAGCATTCGTAGGGGATTGGGGATTGGGGAGGCAGAGGGGCAGGGGGCAGGGAGAAGGGGGGAAATTCTTAATTCCAATTACCCATTACCAATTACCCAATGCCCCATGCCCCATAACTTTTGACTTTTGAAAAACCTATGACCCAATACGCTCTAAGCAGATAGGATCAGAACAGTCAGAAAAAATAATTTTAACGAATCCACTGGGGAGAACACTTTATGAATCTGGTTGTACTCCAGAACTGGCTGGACAATGCCTCCTTTGCTGTCTTATTCCTCACCATGCTGGTGTATTGGGCAGGGGCAGCTTTTCCAAATCTTCCAGCTATGGCCGCTTTGGGGACAGCTGGAATGGCGATCGCTAATTTGTGCATAGCTACTTTATTAGGAGCAAGATGGATAGAAGGTGGATATTTCCCACTGAGTAATTTGTATGAATCGCTGTTTTTCTTGACTTGGGGAATTACCACTATTCATTTAATTGCCGAAAATTCAAGCCGTAGCCGCTTAGTAGGAGTGGTAACTGCCCCTGTGGCTATGGGAATCTCGGCTTTTGCGGCTTTGACGTTACCATCGCAAATGCAGGTGTCAGAACCTTTAGTACCTGCGCTGAAGTCAAATTGGCTGATGATGCACGTCAGTGTGATGATGTTGAGTTATTCTGCTTTGATGGTCGGTTCATTGCTGGCGATCGCTTTTCTCATTGTGACTCGCGGTCACAATATCCAACTACAAGGCAGTTCTGTTGGCACTGGTGGCTATCGCAGTAATGGCTATAAGTTACACAAAGCAGGTGAATTAGTTTCTGAACCACAAACACCTGCTGTAGAAAATAATGGTTTTGTTCGCTATGAAAGTAATAGCAATGGTAACGGTAAAACTGCTGTTTTAAATTTAGTCACTGCGCCGCAATCGCAAACTGTTACATCTGCTGAACCTTTATCACCTCAACGTCTTAGCCTTGCAGAAACTTTAGATAATATCAGCTACCGCATCATTGGTTTGGGATTTCCCTTACTCACAATTGGTATTATTGCTGGTGCAGTTTGGGCTAACGAAGCTTGGGGTTCTTATTGGAGTTGGGACCCTAAAGAAACTTGGGCGTTAATTACTTGGTTAGTTTTCGCCGCTTACCTCCACGCCAGAATTACTCGCGGTTGGCAAGGTCGTCGTCCCGCGATTTTAGCTGCTAGTGGTTTTGTTGTGGTTTGGGTTTGCTATTTGGGTGTGAATCTTTTGGGTAAAGGTTTGCATTCTTATGGTTGGTTTTTCTAACAAAAATTATCCCTTTCTCTGTGAGCAGAGGAGGGGATATTAAAAATTCATCATACGTAATTCGTAATTGATAATTATGTTTGCAACAGAAGGATACGAAATACAACCAAAGAGCGCACAGTATAATAGCCAAAATATTATATTTAGCTGTGAATAAATATGGTTAAGATTCCAGTTCAAAAATTAACTTTTGAGGATTTTTTAGAACAGTATCCTGATGGTTCTGGTATCTATGAACTGGTAAATGGACAGATTATCAAAGTGGAACCTATTAGGGCGCATAAGAATGTAGCAAGATTTCTCATGCTTGGTTTCAATGATGAAATTAGGCGCTTAGAGCTTGATTATATTGCTGATAAAGATGTGGTAGTTAGGACATTTTCTAGTACGGGAGAAGAACAAGGTAGAAATCCTGATGTAGCTGTAGTTAAAGCATCACAGTGGAATAGTAATGTGCTAGCTTATGGGGCGTTAATTGAGCCGATTCAACTGGCTGTAGAAGTTACTTCCACTAAATTGGGATGATGATTATATTGATAAATTAGATGAGTATCAGCGTCTGGGTATTCTTGAGTATTGGATTGTGGATTATTTAGCGATCGCTTCTCGTGCTTATCTCGGTAATCCTAAACTTCCTACGGTGTTTGTTTATCAGTTAATTGATGGTCAATATCAAGCGCAAAAATTTACAGGTAATGACCGCATTATCTCTGCCACTTTCCCAGAATTACAAATTACTGTCAAACAAATTGTAGCTGCAAGTCAAATACAAAAACTTTAATTACAGTTTATTTATAAAAATAAATATATAGCTTTTTTCATGTAAATGAGGTAAAAGAGTAGGAGCAAACAATGTTTTTTATTTTAACTTAAGTTTGTACCAAAAAATCTTCTGGGTCTATACCCCAATTTACCCAACTAATAGCCTCTCGTGCGGATGTTATATTCGGGGGTACGCGCAATATATGAATATTTCCTGTACTGGGACAAATCATTTTTAATAAACACATAGATTCTAGAGATGTAGAACCACGCCGATTTATTTCTTGGTAATTATCAATTCTTAATAAAGTGTATTCTTGCCAACTATCTAACTCAATTGCACCCAATTCTTCACAAATGCGTTTGTAGCCAATACCTTGAATCAAAACTCTTCTGAGTTCTGCGTTACCTTCTTCAAGTAACCATGTTGCTTGCCATTGATTTGCAAATACTTTACCGTATTTTTCAGGTAGTCTAACACCTTCATAAGCATAGACTTTAAAACCATCAACATACTCTAATGCTGGTTCTCCTTCTGCGTGGAGACGGTTTTGATTGTTGAAGGATAGTTTAGTAGGGCGATCGCAAATTAAACAAGCTTCTTTATACGCATAAATTCGTCCGCAATTTTTCAGAATATTTTGGTAAATATCCCATGTAGAATGTTTATAAAATCCCAGTTCTGAAATACAAAAATCCGACCAGCCACATTCATAGCAGATACTGTCTGTTTGCATGTGACCAGATTCAAATTCATAAGGTAGGTCATCTCCAATTTCTAGCTCTCGCATTTCTCGTTCAGAAATTTCCTCTATATTGCTTATTATTTCCCAGAGTTGACGATCTGTATCAAAATCTGTTTTAAAATCCTCATTACCGATATCGTTAAACACGATACACATGAAAATTTCTCTGATTTGAGGTAAAAGATCACTATAATCTAATTCCGAATATGAGCCTTGAAAATAAAAGTGTTTAGCAGCAGTGTAAGGGCTATCAAAGAAAATAATCTCTGGCTCATCTTCACCAATTAAATCATAAGCAGCCTTCACTGCCTCAGATGCTTTTTCTCTATCAATTCTCTCAGTTGACAGCGCAATTTTTCTCCACTTCTGTTGATAAACAGGAATTAAAGCTTCTTGCTCTGGAGTTAGTGTTTTAATCTCTTGATTAGACATTCTCAGCTAGAAAATCATGACTGTTCAATTTTGGCAACAGGCACATCAATATTTAATATTATTTATATACGAGTGCAGAAATAACAATTTTAGTATCCGAAATGGCTTTAAAGCGCAACTACAAGCGTTTTAGATTTTTTATCAATGCATTAAAACACAACTTTACCACTTTAAATAAGAAGCTTCAATTCCCTGCTCACGCTTTATTTTGCTATCTTTTTCAAACCAAGCAATGACTTGTGGTGTGGTCAAATCTTCGATAGCAACACCATATTCTTGAGCAATATGCTTTAAAAGCTTCAGGGATGAAATTGTCAATCTTGTTAAAAATTTTTCCGAGGAAGATAACAAAGCCGCTTCTACTTTTGAGGACTCTTCCAAACTTAAAAACTGTTCTGATGGTGAATTAGTCATTTGTCAATAGTCAATAGTCATTTGTCAATAGTTAATAGTCTCCCTTGTCCTCCTTGTCCTCCTTGTCCCCCTTCTATTCCCGCGCTTGGACTAAATAGCCACAACGATGCTCACCATTGATAATCCAGTGGGTGCGCTCGACTGTACAATCGGGGAGGACTGCGGCGAACATTTCTAGTTCATGACCGCAAACGCTGGGGAAAGATTCGGCAACATTAGAAATAGCACATTTATGCTCGATGAAGAGAAAGCGATCGCTTTTCTTAGAATTATCGGACTCTACAGCATGATACTCTGCCATGAAGCCTTCTGCTTTTCTAAACTCCACTAAGTTGGCGACACGCTCTTTTAAGGAACCGTTACCAAGGCGATCGCGGTATTCTTGGGCTTTACGCTCCCACTGTTTTTGTAAGATTGATGTGACTTGGTCTTTGCCTACTGTTTCTGCTAAGGTATCCAGCAAAGAAACAGCAAAATCACCATAACTATCACCAAAGCGATCGCTTTGTTGTCGATGTAGGCGATCGCGTCCTCTCGCACTCAATTGATAAATATGTTGGGGTCGTCCCATTCCCGCCTGCACTGTGGTGGAATATAAAATTAGCTCTTCCGCCTCCAAATCCTTGAGATGGCGGCGAATCGCTTGGGGACTAATATCTAAAACTTCGGCTAGCTCAAAAGCGGTTGCTTGTGAGTGTTTCTGGAGATATTCCAGAATGTCTTGCTTGGTGGAGGACTGGTGGGTAGTCGTCATCTTTTTGGGGAGACGCTCTGCAAACGTCCAAAAAATTTCTAGGAAAATTTGACTTAAACAACATTGTTGTTGTTAATTTAGCGTAAAATGAAGATACATTAAACAACATTGTTGTTGTTTTAGTCTCAATTCCTATTGTAACAGCCGTGTAACCACTCAGTAATGCGAGATGGGAATCGGCTCAAACCAAGCCCGTCTCCGAATCCTAGAGAGAGATCCTAAAGAACACGAGAGATTACTACCGATGAGTGCCACTGTCAAAACCTTAGTCAACCAACCATACAAGTACGGCTTTGTCACGGATATTGAAGCCGACACTATTCCGCGTGGACTAAACGAGGACATTATCCGCCTAATTTCCGCCAAGAAAGAAGAGCCGGAATTTATGCTGGAGTTTCGCCTCAGAGCGTATCGCCAGTGGCTGAAAATGACAGAACCAACTTGGCCTAATGTCAAGTATCCACCAATAGATTACCAGGATATCATCTACTATTCAGCTCCCAAGCAGAAAAAACAAAAGCTGGAACGTCTGGATGAAGTAGATCCCACCCTGTTAGAAACCTTTGAAAAGCTAGGTATTCCTCTATCTGAGCAAAAGCGCCTCGCCAACGTCGCTGTTGATGCAATTTTTGATAGCGTTTCTGTCGCCACAACCTTTAAGGAAAAGCTAGCTAAAGATGGCGTAATTTTCTGCTCAATTTCTGAAGCATTGCGGGAACATCCAGAATTGATCAAAAAATATCTGGGTAGCGTTGTGCCGGTAGCTGATAACTATTTTGCGGCGCTGAACGCTGCTGTGTTTAGCGATGGTTCTTTTGTCTATATTCCTAAAGGCGTAAAATGCCCGATGGAACTGTCTACCTACTTCCGCATCAACTCTGGTGATACAGGACAATTTGAGCGGACATTGATTGTGGCTGAAGAAGGTAGCTATGTTTCCTACCTGGAAGGTTGTACTGCGCCAATGTATGACAGCAATCAACTACACGCTGCTGTTGTAGAACTAGTTGCTTTGGATAACGCCGAAATTAAATACTCCACTGTGCAGAACTGGTACGCAGGCGATGCTAACGGTAAAGGTGGAATTTATAACTTTGTTACCAAGCGCGGTTTGTGTCAGGGTGTGAATTCCAAGATTTCCTGGACTCAAGTAGAAACAGGTTCAGCAATTACTTGGAAGTATCCCAGCTGCGTATTAGTGGGTGATAACTCTGTAGGTGAATTTTACTCGGTGGCGCTGACAAATAATATGCAGCAAGCCGACACCGGCACCAAAATGATTCATGTTGGTAAAAACACTCGCAGCACAATTATTTCTAAAGGAATTTCTGCGGGTAACTCCAGCAACAGCTATCGCGGTTTAGTGAAAGTTAACCCGAAAGCGCAAGGTGCGAGAAATTATTCTCAGTGTGACTCCATGCTGATTGGCGATAATGCTCATGCCAATACTTTCCCCTATATTCAGGTACAAAATAACAGTGCCAAGGTAGAACATGAAGCTTCTACTTCCAAAATTGGGGAAGATCAGCTATTTTACTTTGCCCAACGGGGCATTTCGGCAGAAGATGCTATTTCGATGATGATTAGCGGCTTCTGCAAGGATGTGTTTAATCAGCTACCAATGGAATTTGCGGTGGAAGCTGATAAATTATTGAGCCTGAAATTAGAAGGTAGTGTTGGTTAATATTCAAATCGCAGATGAAGCCGAATATATCCGTATTTATCTGTGTTCATCTGTGATAGAAGTAACGAACCGCTAAGGCGCGAAGGGCACGAAGATAGAGAGAGACAGAGAAGAGAGAGAGAACATGATTATTGAAAATAGCGAAGTTGTACTGTCAGTTAAGGATCTGACAGCTACAGTTGATGGGACACCAATTCTGAAGGGTGTAAATCTGGAAGTTCGTGCAGGCGAAATCCATGCGATTATGGGGCCGAACGGTTCTGGAAAGAGTACCTTTTCTAAAGTATTGGCGGGACATCCAGCTTATGAAGTCACTGGTGGCGAGGTAATTTTCCAAGGACAAAATCTGCTGGAATTGGAAGCCGAAGAACGGGCGAGAAGTGGTGTATTTTTAGCGTTTCAATATCCCCTAGAAATTCCCGGTGTCAGCAATTTAGATTTTTTGCGCGTTGCATATAATTCTCGCCGTAAAGCACAAGGTTTAGAAGAACTGGATGCTTTTGATTTTGACGATTTGGTAGAGGAAAAGCTGGAAGTGGTGAAGATGAATCCCGCTTTCCTCAGCCGCAGTGTCAATGAAGGATTTTCCGGTGGTGAGAAGAAGCGCAATGAAATTCTGCAAATGGCGCTACTAGAACCAAAGTTAGCAATTTTGGATGAAACCGATTCTGGTTTAGATATTGATGCGCTAAAAATTGTCGCTGGTGGGGTAAACCACTTGGCTAGTCCCGACAATGCCACAATTTTGATTACTCACTATCAGCGTTTACTCGACTATATTGTGCCTGACTTTGTGCATGTCATGGCACACGGAAGAATTCTTACTACTGGTGGCAAGGAATTGGCGCTAGAGTTAGAGTCTCGCGGTTACGACTGGATTCTAGAAGAAGCTGCGGTTGAGGTGGGTGTGTAATGACTATTCAAGTTTCCCCCAGTTCAATTTCTAGTTTGCTGGATAGAGATGAGTATCTCAGTGGATTGTTAGCACAGGTAACAGCACAACCAGCAGCAGGTTGGTTACAAGGAGTTAGCCAAGCTGCTGCGAATGTGGTGCGTCATTCCACTGTTCCCACCAGCCGCGATGAAGAATGGCGCTTTACAGATTTGTCAGCGTTGCGAAAGCAGGAATTTCAGGTAGAGAAGCAATTAATCTCTACAGATATTGCGGCGCTCACTCTACCAGAAGCCGCTAACAGCCATTTGGTATTTGTTAACGGTGTATACGCACCAGAATTATCTGCAATTGCAGATTTACCTGCGGGTGTAGTTGTTAGCAATTTGACAGCTTTAGCGACAGATGAACAGGAACGGGTGCGGCAGTATTTAGCCCAAAGTGAAGGACAGCAGGAAGTTTTCACGGCTCTGAATACTGCTGGTTTGACTGATGCAGCCGTGGTATTGGTGAAGAAGAATGTAGCAGTTGCAACGCCAATTCACTTGCTGTTTATTACAGTTGCAGGGGAAAAAGCAACGATTTCGCAGCCACGTTGTTTGGTGGTAGCGGAAAGCGGTTCACAGGTGACTTTGGTGGAAGAGTTTACGAACCGCAGAGGCGCAGAGAACGCAGAGGAGGGAGTTTATTTCACCAATGCAGTTACGGAAATTTGGCTAGCTGAGAATGCTGAAGTCAGTCACACTAGAGTTGAGCGTGAAAGTGTAGAAGCTTTCCATATTGGTAAAACTGCGATCGCTCAAGCTCGTGATAGTCGCTATACCTGTCATGCTATTAGCTTTGGTGGCAAGCTGTCACGCCATAATTTAGAAATTTTGCAAACTGGCGAACAAACTCAAACCACCCTCAACGGGTTGACGGTAATATTTGGCAATCAGTTAGCTGATACTCACAGTGCGATCGCCCTCAATCATCCCTATGGTACAAGTAAGCAATTGCACAAATGTATTGTAGGCGATCGCGCCCATGCTGTATTCAATGGCAAGGTTTTCGTGCCCAAACCAGCACAGCTCACAGATGCAGCACAATTAAATCGGAATTTGCTACTATCATCCAAAGCGAGAGTTGATACCAAACCCCAACTAGAAATTACAGCAGATAACGTCAAATGCGCTCACGGGGCTACCGTCAGCCAGTTAGAAGATGATGAAATATTTTATCTGCAAAGTCGGGGCATTGATGAAAACGCCGCCCGAAATTTGTTAATTAACGCTTTTGCTGCTGAAATCATTAATCAAATACCAGTTCCCTCTCTCAGGGAAAGTCTGTTAAACACAGTCAAGAGTCTTAAGACATCCAATGACTAAGGACAAATGACTAAGGACAAATGACAAATCATTAATTACCAATGACTTTTACTTCTACCAAAACCTTAGCCGATCAAGTACGTATTGACTTCCCTATCTTGCGTCAGGTAGTCAATGGTAAACCCTTAGTTTACCTGGATAATGCTGCTACTTCTCAAAAACCTCTGCCAGTATTAAATACTCTGCGAGATTATTACGAGCAGTATAATGCCAACGTCCATCGGGGTGCCCATATTCTCAGTGCTAAAGCTACCGATGCTTATGAAGGTGCTAGAGATAAAGTAGCCAAATTTATCAATGCTGCATCGCGTCAAGAAATTGTCTACACCCGCAACGCGAGTGAAGCGATTAACTTGGTAGCTTATAGCTGGGGAATGAACAATTTGCAGCCAGGAGATGAAATTATTCTGTCGGTGATGGAACACCACAGTAATATAGTTCCTTGGCAATTTGTGGCACAAAAAACGGGTGCGGTACTCAAGTTTGTCGAACTGACACCAGAAGAAACATTTGATTTGGAACAGTTTAAATCACTGATTTCTGCAAAAACAAAATTGGTATCAGTGGTTCATGTTTCTAACACCTTGGGTTGTATTAATCCAGTCCAAGAAATAGCTACGATTGCTCACAGATACGGCGCGAAATTCTTAATGGATGCTTGCCAAAGTGTCCCCCATATGCCCATTGATGTACAACAAATAGACTGTGATTGGTTAGTCGCCTCCGGTCATAAAATGTGTGCCCCAACTGGCATAGGATTCTTATATGGCAAGTTAGAATTACTAGAAGCAATGCCACCATTTTTCGGTGGTGGCGAGATGATTGCAGAAGTCTATTTAGACCATTCTACCTATGCAGAATTACCCCATAAATTTGAAGCGGGTACACCTGCAATTGGAGAAGCGATCGCTCTTGGTGCAGCTATAGATTATCTTACTAGTATTGGTATGGATAAAATCCATGCCTATGAAGCTGAATTAACAGCTTATTTGTTCCAACAATTAGAACAAATTCCCCAAGTGCGGATTTATGGCCCCAAGCCAGATGCTAAAGGAGAAGGTAGAGCCGCTTTAGCCTCATTTACAACTTCCGAAGTCCACGCCAACGACTTATCTACATTATTAGATCAAGAAGGTGTAGCCATCCGTGCTGGACATCATTGCACTCAACCATTACACCGCTACCTAAATATTGCGGGAACTGCACGGGCAAGTTTATCTTTCTACAATACCCGTGAGGAAATTGATATTTTCATCAAGGCGTTGAAGGATACTCTTGAATTTTTCGCGGGAATCTTCGGCTAAAAATTGTCAATATTTTCAGATTAATTGTGTCAACTATTAGCTATGTATAAGGCTGATAATTGGCACAATTTAGTTTTTAATGGGTTTTAAATACCTTAAATTGTTGACGGTGCATTGCGCTGCGCGACAACACAACGCCAGTTGCTTCAACGGAGGAAACCTCCGCAACGCACTGGCTCCCCTACATTTAAATTAATAATTGGAAAGATTTACAGGAGTAAATTCAATGTCATACAGTGATTTTACTTTAGATAAAGTTAGAAAAGCTTTTAACTTAACTATTTCTGACAAAATTAATATATTTTCATCTGTGCCTGAAATTATCTGTCCGCCATTACTAGCAGAAATTTTACAAGAAAATATACCTTTAGCTCTTGCTAGTAATACAGAAAAATCTCGGAGTGAGATGATTATTGCCCCTATTTTAATTGCTATTAGAAAATATTTAAATAATCAAATCAGTTTATTTTCAGGTATAGATTTTACTGTCGAATCATCTCAAGGATTAAATGGTAATTGTGATTTTATTATTAGCCGTTCCCCAGAATTATTAATTGTTAATGCTCCAGTGGTAACGATTGTAGAAGCTAAAAAAGAAAATCTCAATGCTGGTTTAGGTCAGTGTGTTGCAGAAATGATAGCAGCTAAATTGTTTAACGAACGCGAGGGAAACAATATTAAAACAATTTATGGAACTGTTACCTCTGGAACTAACTGGAAGTTTTTAAAGCTTCTGGGACAAATAGTAGAGATTGATTTGAATGAATATTATATTAATGATATAGGTAAAATTTTAGGAATTTTATCTAGCGTTATGACAGAAGAATTATTGTAATATGCTGGTTAAGTCTACGTCTGCTGAACAAAGAACAGTGCTATACAACATTAGCTGGGATACCTTTGAAGCCTTACTCAAAGATACAGGTGAGGACAGAGGCTCTAGATTTGCTTATGACTGTGGCACTTTAGAAATTATGACTCCACTTTTTGAACATGAAAATCCCAAAATTCAATTTGATCGCTTGATTTTGGTTTTAGCAGAAGAATTGTCAATCGAAATTAAAAGTACTGGCTCTACAACACTGAAACAACGATACTGTTAACTATTACAGGTGCGTTAGCCTACGGCATAACACACCCTACAAAAAAACTGAGAATTTATGGTGTTGGGTTTCATACTTCAGCCTTTTTTTCGCCTAACTATTCAGAAACTCCGCAAAAACTGATAGCGTCAAACAAAGAAAGAAATTATTGTGGATGTGACAGCTTGAAAACGCGATCTAATTATTGGCAACTGCTACCCTATATCCGAACCCAGTGGCAAACTATCATCAAGGGATTTATTGGCATCTTAGGATATGTGCTGGCGACATTAACACTCATCAATCTCGCGGGTAAATTGGCAACGCCCTTTGGAGAGGGTAATGTAGTGGCGATCGCACAATTAGCTGGCATCTGTGCTGTAGTATTTCTGGTACGTGGCTTTTTTCAGTCTGTGCAAGATATCTACATGGCTCAGGCTGCGTTAAGAGTAGCGTTTCTCCTCCGTAAGCAAGTTTACGGACATCTGCAAAAACTCAACCTCAGCTATTTTGAAACCGCCAAAGCAGGTGATTTATCTTACCGCTTGACTGAGGATGTTGACAGGATTGGGGAAGTAGTCAATAAAATCTTTCACGATTTAATCCCCTGTGTGTTGCAATTGCTGGCAATTCCCATCTACATGATTTACTTGAATTGGCAGCTCACCCTAGCAACGGTGATTGTTGCACCACTGATGGGGATTTTGATTGGTTGGTTTGGCGAAAGGTTACAGAAATATTCTCGTCGCAGTCAAAATCGAGTTTCTAGTTTATCGGCTATCCTCACAGAAGTTTTTAGTGGGATTCGGTTAGTTCAAGCTTTTGCAGCCGAAACCTACGAAATGGTGCGGTTTAGCCACGAAGCAGAACACAGCCTCAAAGCTAAATATTCAGCCGAACGCCTCAAAGCCATTCAAATCCCTATTATCGGCTTTCTCGAAGCTTTAAGTGCTTTATCACTTTTGTTGGTGGGAGGATGGCAAATTTCCCAACGCAACTTAACTGTAGGCGAGTTTTTCAGCTACCTCACAGCAGCAGCATTGTTAATTGACCCTATCGGTCATACTACTAATAATTACAACGAATTTAAGCAAGGCGAGGCATCCATTGACCGAGTTTTTGAATTATTAGCAATTCAACCCACAGTTTTAGAAAAGCCGAATGCGATCGCCCTCCCACCTGTACAAGGCAAGGTAGAATATCGCCATGTTTCCTTTGCTTACAAAGCTGGTGAATCGGTCTTAAAAAATATTAATTTATTAGCATTACCAGGGGAAGCGATCGCCCTTGTGGGTGCTTCTGGTGCTGGTAAAACCACATTTGTAAATCTGCTACCCCGTTTCTACGATCCCGAATCTGGGCAAATATTAATTGATGGTGTGGATATTCGCGATGTCACGCTTTATAGCCTGCGGCGACAAATTGGCATTGTTCCCCAAGAAACTATCATGTTTTCTGGCACAATTGCCCAAAATATCGCCTTTGGGCAAGATTCCTTTGCAATGTCAGAAGTAGAAGCAGCCGCGAAAATTGCTAACGCCCATAATTTTATTACCCAGCTACCAGAGGGTTATGATACATGGGTTGGTGAGCGTGGAGTCAATTTATCAGGCGGACAAAGACAAAGAATTGCGATCGCCCGTGCTGTGCTCCTCAACCCGCAAATTTTGATACTTGATGAAGCCACATCAGCCTTAGATTCTGAGTCAGAAGCCTTGGTACAGGAGGCTTTAGAAAGACTGATGCAAGGACGCACAGTATTTATTATTGCTCACCGATTAAGTACAGTGAAAAGATGCGATCGCATTTTAGTACTAGAACAAGGTCAAATTGTTGAATCTGGAACCCATGAAGAACTGTTAGCGTTTCAACGTCGCTATGCCAGGTTTTATGCTCAACAGTTTAGTTAGTGATATGTGAGTTGGGGTGATCGCATTTGCAATTTATACTTTGATCAAAAGATGCAATCGCCAAGTGCTGGCGCAGCGATCACATAAAGTCAGACTAGAATATTAATCTATTTTTTGTACACTCTGATTAACGGTGTCACCTTTGGTTGTTCGGGATTAGTTAGGTTTAATCTATAAGCCGTGTTTAATATATCTCCTGATTCATCACCTTTAACTGTGACTATATAAGTTGCTGGTTGATCAGGATGTTTTTCAAGTTTTTCAATTACCTTGTCTTGAATAATCGACACATCTTTTAATCTTTGTGGTAGCCGAGTATGAGGTTTCCAAAGACATAAAACACCTGTAGAGTTGGGAAATTTTAGTAATTGTAGAACGTATTTTTGATTATTAACTTGAAACTGAGATGTTGAAAATACTCTAGCGTGATTCCGTTGTGGTATTTGCCGCAATACTTCTTGTGTTCTTACATGATAGCGGCAGTTTCTATCAATAATTGGTTCCCCAGCGATTACAGATGTTGATAATGTTGATATACTGACACCGTATAAACTTAAACTTGTTAAAGCCAAAGCAGTGGCTTGAGAAAAAGTAAGCATAGTTTAAATTCTAAGTTGCAATATCAACGACGAGGTAAAAATTTAGGCAGTTCCTAAAGCATGAAACTCCAAAGGCGATCCAGACATTTGCTGCGATCGCCTTTTCATATCAGAATAATCTATGTCTCCTAATTTCCTCTCAAAATCAGGACTATTAACATAGTTAGGTTTATCCTCATCAACTGACTAAATATCCTCACGCGCAATCAAATGTCTCTGTTTACTTTTTACCTTCCACAATCACAGCTTCAATAGTTCGACTGTAGTCTTCTATCTGTGATAAATCGTTAATTTCGCTTTCAAAAGCTTGTTTGCTAGTCGCTTGAAAGCCAATCTCAGACATGACTTTTAATAAAGTGGGAGTGTCATACATACACTTATGCGGAAAGCGAATAAATGGCGCTAGTTTCTTTTTCAGAATATTATCTTCAGGAGATTCATAGCTTACATAAAGTGTATCAAGTAATTGGTCGGCTGCGATTTGACCTTGCAAGTATTTGTTGATAATTGCCTTCAAATCTGGCACGATAATGCGAATAATACCATGAGGTTTTAAAACTCTATAGCACTCACTTAAAAAATTTTGCCCTTCAGTTTTGGATAGATGCTCTAGAGTATGAGAACTGTAAACTATATCTACTGAATTATCTGACCAAGGAAATTTCTTTCGCAAGTCGTAGAGAAAAATGTTATCTGGCCAATCAAGATTGAGGATTTTAAAGTTCTTATTGATATGGGAAACAACAGGTATCTTTGTTATCCAAGCCCCCATAGCATAGTCTACATTTAGCCAACCACTGGGAGTATGAGAACCGCTACCAAGATTTAGTTTTAACATCTGACATCTCTTTTCTAACTGCTAGATGATGGGAGGTGCGAAATTTCAAAATAAAGCCCTAGTTCTTCCGCTACTTTGAGGAAGAATTATTAGTAAAATGACCTTTTTGTAGATGCTGTGGAGACAATAGCATCATGTCAATAAGACTGTTTTATCCTCAATAAATGTTAAAACAATCCTATTAAGTGCTACTTATTGACCAAGATTTAGGTTTAGACGTAAAGCGACTCAAATTTGGCAATTACTTGAAGTCTGAGACAATGAATCGAATAATCAATGCTTACTTTTTTGTTGGTTATTAAGCTGGATTGCAATCAGGACTAATTTAGATGAACACGTACTAGTAGATGCTGATGTATTATTGTCTACTCTTAGCGGTATTTTCTCGTAATCTTGTTGAAAAATCAAATAAGTATTCCCCGTAATATTCCGTTTAAGCTCATTTATTTTCGTTTTAGCAAAGGAATAAGCCTCTGTAATGTCCTTATACAGAGGCGTTAGCTAGATATGTAGAAAAGTATTACTTTTTCTAAAGTTTTGTAAATCAATAGAGCAATATGAATTGATTTGCAAAGACGCGATTAATCGCGTCTGTACAAGAGTGCTGAGTAAAAATCCCCGCCTCGACTTTCATCCTTGGTGGTGAAACTTGTTTCATTGGGACTGCTTCTCTAGCTACTAAGAGAAACAGCAGGAGTCATCATTTGTTTTTGCTGTTCTTGTATCCAACCTTCAAACAGTTCATTGAGTAGCCGTGCTTTCATTGGTTCATCTAATTGTGCAGGAATAAATTTCTCTAGCTGCACAATCACAAACCATTCAGCGATGCGAGTCGGGGGTAAAACTTGCCCTGGTTGATTATTAGCCAGTAATTGCGCCATTGCTGGATGGAGTTGGTTAAGTTCAATTGGCCCAACTAACCCGCCTGTTTGCGCCTCTGGGCCTTTAGAATATTCTCGCGCTACATCTGCAAAGGATTGCTCTTTAGCTTGAATGCGGAAATATAGTTCTTGAGCGATTCCCATATCTTGGGTGCGTAGCAGAGAATAAATTACTTTATCCAGTTTTGCTTTCGACTGGAAAAAATAAGCTTCCAGCTTTTTACCCCAAGTTTCTTGCTTAAATTTTTCTACTTTCAGCTTCCGCACCGTCAAATCTGCTAGTTGCTTTGGACTCAATCCTTGATATTCCATCCATGCTTTAACATCAGCTTCAGATGTTAACTGTCTTTCAGCGAAAAACTGTTGTTGAGCAGCCGCGATTTCTTCCGGAGTACAATCTATGGATGCGATCGCATCATCGATAATTAACTCCCGTCGCAACTGTGGCAGCATTTGATAGCCTGCCAGTAAGGGAATTAGTTCGTCATTCGTGATTGTACGGTTACCAATTCTTAATACTTCAGTCATTAGCTTTTATATATATCAAAATATATGTTTTGTAGAATTTTACACTCTTTGGTTGTACATACTATTCAACCAGCCCTTACATAAATCATGCTACAGGCAATTTACTAGTCATCCTTTATACTAAATCGGCTTAGATAGTCATGTTTTCTAAGTTTGGAACAACCTTTTGATAAAGATTGTTAATCTCAAACCCAAAACGGGCTATCAGTTGCCCCTCTGTTATACCCAATACAATTCTAATTTCAAAAATATGCAGCCTATTATGAAGTTTAGGCGAAGATAATACCAAGGTCATGAGGCAAGCACAAGTGCAATATAGTCAGCAACTTTGTGCCTTAACTAAGGTAAAACACATCTAAATAGATAGCGTAAATCCAGCAAGCATTTCCACCTACTACAATCTTTGCTATACAAAGTTTTTGACTTTATTCAGTTAAAAATTTTTAAGCTAAAATCGCCAGTCTTTAATATATGGTGAGAGCGATCGCCTTTTAGCCTTAATATAGTTCATACCAAGCAATAATTTCCCAAGATTGGGCTATAAAGACTCTAAATAGCTCAATAGGTCTGCCATTTCTTGGGCACTAGGCTGAAACTTTGGCATCGGTGGTGTTTCACCACTAATCACTTGGCGAATCAGTCCATAACGCGATTTATGCTTGGATACACCTTGCAAGCTGGGGCCTACTCGCCCATCGGCTTGCCAGCCATGACAACCAGCACAATTGATTTGAAAAATAGCGTTACCTTGAACTGGATCTCCAGTTAAGGATAGAACATTTTTCACATAAGGATCGGAAGCTTGCACCATCTGAACACCAAAAATGCCCAAAGTGATAGCTAGCATTACGGCAAGAGCCAGCAAAGCGATCCGCTGAATTAAATTTTCAGGTTTGGTAATCTGGTTATCCAAAAGGTTTGTTGTGAAAGTTGTAGGTGTGCTAAGAATTTTTCATTTCCTACACATAGCTTAAAAGTTCTTGATGCTCACTGCAAGCATGGATGGCAGTTTTACTTTGATGATTCATTCTCCAAAAATGCTGTAGAGAGCGGCATTCATCCCGAATTTGGTAAAATCAAAAACAGGAAACAAATGTTTAATAATTGCAAAGAGGAGATTTACAGTGGTTGAACCCCTGCTCTCAGGTATCGTCCTTGGTCTAATTGTAGTTACCCTTTCTGGTCTGTTTTACGCTGCTTATAAGCAATACAAGCGCCCCACTGAACTGGGAGGTTAGGGATTAGGGACTGGGGATTGGGGACTGGGGATTGGTAATTGGTAATGGGAATTTCTCATTTTCCCCCTTGTCCCTTCCCCCTTCTCCCCTTCCCCTGACTCACTCGATCATCCTATAAAACGTCAAAGCAGTATTTCCATACACTTTCTGGCGGCAAATTTCCCAATTAGGAATGATTGGGGGAGTCCAATCTTGGGCACTATGTTCAGCCGCAATTTCGCCTTCAGGATCTAAAAGCTGGTAGTTTGCGATCGCTTCTAAAACTGGTTGATATAATCCGCTAGCATAGGGCGGATCAAAATAAATTCTGTCAAATTTTTTGTCTGTTAAGGTTTTTAACTGCTGGAGTACATTTCCCCGTAACAATTTCCATTCTTGGTCAGCACTCGCTACTCGCTGCCAATTCTGTTGAATGATGTTACAGGCGCGGCTCGATTGTTCAATACCGACTACTAAGCTGGCTCCTCTACACAAAGCCTCTGCGCCCATTGAACCGCTACCAGCACACAAATCTAGCCAACGACACCCAAATATTCTTTCCTGCCAAATATTAAAGACAGCCTCTCGTACCCGCGCACTGGTGGGTCTGGTATCTTTACCAGGCAAGGTTTTTAACTGACGATTTCCGTAAATTCTCAGAGCCATTAGTCATTAGTTATGAGCCATTAGTCATTGTTCATCGATCATTGGTCATTGCACAAAGACAAATGACAAAGAACAAATAACAACTGACAGACAACTAAATTGTATTATGCTGCTACTTGTTCGCGGACTTGAGCAACAAAATTAGATAAGATTTGCAATCCAATATTAGATGATTTTTCTGGGTGAAATTGCACCGCCATCAGATTATCACGAGCGATCGCAGCTGTAACTGTTTGCTTCCCGTGGGTAACATTTGCCGCGCTAATTTGTGGGTCTGTTGGTTCAACATAGTAAGAATGAACAAAATAAACCCAAGGATTCGCAGGCAAATGCTCCCACATAATACTTTTTGGCTGAGTTATTTCCAGCTGATTCCAACCCATGTGAGGAATTGTAATTTCTGGTTCTGGACGAAACCTTTTAACTGTTCCTTTAACAATTCCTAATCCTCGTTGTGTACCTTCGGCACTCGATTCAAACAGAATTTGCAATCCCAAACAGATACCCAAAAAAGGTTTACCTGATGCGATCGTATCCTTAATAGGTTGTTCTAAACCACGCCCACGCAGGTGTTGCATAGCTGGATCAAATGCTCCAACTCCTGGCAAAACTACTGCATCTGCTTGTTCTAATTCCTTAAAAGAATGAGTGATTTTAGGAGTTGCTCCAGCTTTTTCCAAGCCTTTGCAAACTGAATGTAAATTTCCCATATCATAATCTACGACCGCAATCACTGGCATTGACCTGCTCCTTGTAAATTTATTATGGAGAGTAATTCTATTTTAAATAATATTTCTTATGAAGAAAAGATTTCTATTAACTTCTTTTGACACTTGGCTCGAAGATCAACAGTCAAATTCCTCGGATGATTTATTACTAGAAGTCACCAAACTAGAAACACTACCTCATCATTTGACTTATTTACGTCATTTACCTGTAGATGTGCAGCTTGCTAGTAATGTTGTAATTCAAAAAATCAATGAACTCCAACCGGATTGTATTATCTGTTGTGGAATGGCTGCTAGTCGGATGCAATTAACTGTAGAAGTTTGTGCAACTAGTGCAGAAAGTGTTTTGCAAACAGCTGTGGATATAGAACAATTAGTTTCTGGAGCCAGGGGAATTGAGATTAGTCACGACTGCGGTAAATTTGTCTGCGAAGGTCTTTATTATTCAGTATTGGATCATTTACACCAATCCCAAATGCAGGCAAATTGTATTTTTGTCCATGTTCCAGTTTTAAATCACGAAAATTTGGTAAACATTGTTGCAGATTTCGTATTAATTATTAACAAACTGGCACTTTCATAAATTTGCCCGCGTCTTTATGGAGGAAAAAATAGTTAAATTTATGTTGCCATTGTTACTAAGTTTGACACTTGCTCAATCAATTTCGCCTACACCACCACCAGAAGAAGTAGTACAACCGCAAGTTGTTCGTCCCTTACCAGGTAATCTCGATACAGTTCCAGTATTTAATAGCAATAGTCCAGAATTAGTCTTAAAGGAAGGGATTTTACTCTCTACTTTTCCCCCAGATGGCAAAAAAGTACCAACAGCTCATCTAAATTTTCCCTTTCAAGGAAGATTTGATATTTTTGCTCACCATATAGCTAGAGCTGAACCGCCAGAAAATTTACGCTCGCTATATTTAGGAATTATCTTGCATAATCCTGGTACAACTCCAGTAACTATTAATGTCTTGCAAGGAGCAACTTATTTAAGTCAGCCAGATGCACCTTTTATTTCGTTACCATCATTCAGTGAAAATACTTTAGGTACAGTTTACGCTGGCCCGGGCGATCGCGTTACTAGCGATGTCCTACGAGGACGACGACAAGAAATCTTTCCTGCTCAAATTGTGATTCCCCCAAAAGGAAGTCAGATGTTATTAAATCTGCCAATTCCTGTGAAAGGACTTACCCCACCTTTAAATGGTCGCTCGACATTAATGCGGCTACGCAGTAATGGCACAGTCTACGCAGCTAGCCTCGCCATGTTTGCACAAACAAATCCTGATGGTAGCGAACGTGCCCCAAATTTAGATGAGTGGCAAAATTTACTCAATAATAGTGATGTAGCTGGCCCCAGAGATAAAACTCCCACACCTTTAGAAGAGACTGGTAAACCGAGAATTTACGGACGTGTAGCAGGAGTAGCTAGTGGTTCTCTGTGGCGCGCCTTATTAGTGGATGAGCCTAAAGCTAAATATTTAACGATTCCTCAACCGGGTCAAGCCCTTTCCTACGCTTTGAGTACTGTGCATGGTGGTACTTTGGGAACCAATCAAATTCAAAGTGCTAAGTTGTTGGTACGCTATCCTGACACCGCATACCGCGCTCACGGTAATTACGGCATTCAATATAGTCTCAAATTGCCGTTGTATAACAATACTCAAACTCCGCAGACTGTAACTGTATCAGTCCAAACACCACTCAAAGAAGACCAATTAGTCAAACCAGGACTACGCTTTTTCAACAGACCAGCCAATCAAGTATTTTTCCGTGGGACAGTACGAATCCGTTACAACGACGATCAAGGTAAGCCACAAACCAAGTTTGTCCACTTAATGCAAACTAGAGGCCAGGCTGGAGAACCCTTAACTTTATTAAATATGCCAGCAGGCGATCGCAGATTAGTACAAGTAGACTTGATCTATCCACCAGATGCTTCCCCACCGCAAGTATTAACCGTTGCAACTCAGACAAAGGGACAATAAGCTACTTCATCATTTTAGGTAGTGTGTTACGGCGTATAGCGCCATTTCTGGCTCAAAACTCTACATTATACTCGCCGTAACCCAACCTTAAGAGACGCGATTAATCGCGTCTCTACAACTTTTGACTTTTAATTATTTTGGTCGGTATTCAATACCATCCGCACGAAAACCTTTTTGTTGTAAAACAACTTTATTGTTCTGAATAATTGTCAGTTCCGTGTCAGCACCAGGAATAAAGCGGACTTGATAAGTATATCCATCCTTAGATGCGATGTAGGTTGTCCAAAGACTATTAGTTTCGGTTTTAGGTAACTTTGCTGCTGGAGCGCTATTTGTAGTTTCGCTCTTGTTGTCGTACACATTTATATATGCTTGACCTTTACCGTGAACTCTCACAGTTTTAGTGTCAGTCACAAAATAGACTAGCGTATCTGCTTCTGAAGGATTTTTATCAGGCGCAGGCTTGGTAGGAGCAACGACTGAGATCACATCTTCACGCACCCAGCCGACTTCGTTTGCTTGTTTACCAAATTGCACTTTGTACCAAGTACGAGTATCCCCCGAGGGCTTTTGTTTGTCTAGAATTTTGACGCGATCGCCTGATTTACCTTGGCGAATGACGTTACCTTCTTTAATTACGGGTGCTGAACGAATATTAACTACGCTCGTGCTAGTAGAATTAGTCTTGAGAATGCCTTCGCTAGATAGAATTTGGTTGGAATTTGTCATATTCTGATGCAGCCAGATAAGGATTTCTTGACAATAGATGCTTCAAATGATACTACTGGTTTTCCGAATTGGGAAAAAATATACTTAAATTTCTTAATAATGTACGCAGGTTTAAGAAACTGTATGGACTGGAATATGGCTCAGTTAAAGGTCAAATGATTTTTGTACTCAGGAATTTACTCCTGAGATAGGCATGATATTGAATGGTTGCAGAGTTAGGTAGCCCTTTATTCTTTCCTATTCTCTGTCCCTAGTTACACAAGTAATTTCAGCAATCAAAGCAGATTTCACATTATTTGAAACCCTTTGCTGATTTTTTTTGACCTTTACTTTGAGGCTTAGATTTTTGCACTTCTGCTATGGCTGCTTGAAATAAGTTATGCAGATGTACAGGAACACTAGCAATTTCTGGTAAATCTGGCTCTAGAGGTTTACCGAATTCTTGTAGAAGTGAATCCAAGTCATTTGCTAGACTAAAATCTGGACGTTGTAGAAAAGTTTGTAATACCTTTTCTAATGATGTGGGATACTCTTGAGCTAATCGATGCCAGATAAAAGCATTGATACTCTTATCTTCCAAATAAGAGCGAATTAATTTCTCAGCGCCTTCAACGCTCTGCCAATTTTCGGCTGATAAAATTGTTTTGAATTTACTATATGTTGGTAAAAATATTTGTCCCCAACGGGGATGGGAAATTGCTGTAACTTGTTCAGCTTTTTTGAGTTCAGCAGGTAAATCCACTTTTGGCATGACCATC
>NZ_CAWNJS010000001.1:1645476-2162976 GCF_963874875.1 Tolypothrix tenuis PCC 7101 | reverse complement strand
GTTACTATGCAGTTTTCAAGGTTCTGGCTGGAATTATTCCAGCAGTTTGACTATTTAAACAAAGAGTCAATTGCTGATTTTACCTTTTGATGTTTGCAATCATTTTTATTTACCGAACACACAATACTTTGAAAGTTCTTCATCAATCTCGACCGACCTAGAGTAGACCATCTTTGTCTCTATTCACTGTTTGCTTTCGATTTCAAAGTTGGGTAGGTCTCCCTAAAAGGAGGTGATCCAGCCACACCTTCCGGTACGGCTACCTTGTTACGACTTCACCCCAGTCACCAGCACTGCCTTCGGCATCCTCCCCCACGAATGGTTGGAGTAATGACTTCGGGCGTTGCCAGCTTCCATGGTGTGACGGGCGGTGTGTACAAGGCCCGGGAACGAATTCACTGCAGTATGCTGACCTGCAATTACTAGCGATTCCTCCTTCACGCAGGCGAGTTGCAGCCTGCGATCTGAACTGAGCCACGGTTTATGAGATTTGCTTGCTATCGCTAGCTCGCTGCCCTTTGTCCGTAGCATTGTAGTACGTGTGTAGCCCAAGACGTAAGGGGCATGCTGACTTGACGTCATCCCCACCTTCCTCCGGTTTGTCACCGGCAGTCTCTCTAGAGTGCCCAACTTAATGCTGGCAACTAAAAACGAGGGTTGCGCTCGTTGCGGGACTTAACCCAACATCTCACGACACGAGCTGACGACAGCCATGCACCACCTGTGTTCGCGCTCCCGAAGGCACCCCTCCCTTTCCAGAGGGTTCGCGACATGTCAAGTCTTGGTAAGGTTCTTCGCGTTGCATCGAATTAAACCACATACTCCACCGCTTGTGCGGGCCCCCGTCAATTCCTTTGAGTTTCACACTTGCGTGCGTACTCCCCAGGCGGGATACTTAACGCGTTAGCTCCGGCACGGCTCGGGTCGATACAAGCCACGCCTAGTATCCATCGTTTACGGCTAGGACTACTGGGGTATCTAATCCCATTCGCTCCCCTAGCTTTCGTCCCTCAGTGTCAGTTGCGGCCTAGCAGAGCGCTTTCGCCACCGGTGTTCTTCCTGATCTCTACGCATTTCACCGCTACACCAGGAATTCCCTCTGCCCCGAACGCACTCTAGCTATGTAGTTTCCACTGCTCTTATGAGGTTGAGCCTCACTCTTTAACAGCAGACTTACATAGCCACCTGCGGACGCTTTACGCCCAATCATTCCGGATAACGCTTGCATCCTCCGTATTACCGCGGCTGCTGGCACGGAGTTAGCCGATGCTTATTCCTCAGGTACCGTCATTTTTTTCTTCCCTGAGAAAAGAGGTTTACAACCCAAGAGCCTTCCTCCCTCACGCGGTATTGCTCCGTCAGGCTTTCGCCCATTGCGGAAAATTCCCCACTGCTGCCTCCCGTAGGAGTCTGGGCCGTGTCTCAGTCCCAGTGTGGCTGATCATCCTCTCAGACCAGCTACTGATCGTCGCCTAGGTGCGCTCTTACCACACCTACTAGCTAATCAGACGCGAGCTCATCTTCAGGCAATAAATCTTTCACCTTTCGGCACATCCGGTATTAGCCACCGTTTCCAGTGGTTGTCCCCGACCTGAAGCTAGATTCTCACGCGTTACTCACCCGTCCGCCACTATCTCCGAAGAGACCGTTCGACTTGCATGTGTTAAGCATACCGCCAGCGTTCATCCTGAGCCAGGATCAAACTCTCCATTTTGATTTCGAGCTTGTGGCTCCGATGACTTTATGTCTCGGAATCCTATATTTCTTTTTTCAGATTTCTTTGGGTCTTAACCCAACAATCTTAATTGACGAGGATTGTTTCTGAAGCTTTCAAAGTATTTGTTTTTCTCGGTTCGGTTGCTTTGGCATCTTTCCGCCTTAGCACTTATCTACATTAACAACTCTTTTTCTGTTTCGTCAACCCTTTTGTCAACTTTTTTTCCAACCCACTCTCTACCATTGCTGCACTACGACAGTAAACCTCTATGGGTTAAGCCTTTTGGCGTTTTTTCTTCTTTAATATCTGAGTCAGCCTGAACTATGGCTGAGTATTTATCTCATGCGAATCCCCCTGTTACGCTTCAACTCACCTCTACTCATTACTCAGATGTTCGGCATGAAATAGGCTATGCAGCTACAAACCTAAGTGTGCGACTTTTACTAAACTCTTATTTTTCAAAATATTCCAAAGATGAGTGCTTGATCTCAAGACAAAACCTGATCGTTGGAAGATTAACGATGCATAGGATGTTTATTTTTCGAAATATTAAGCAGCACACCATAAAACATAATTTGCCTCATATCTGCTAAATCGATGAAGAGGAGATAGCGTGTTGATATCATGTCTGGCTAATCAGTTATAATTTGGCAAATCTGTGCTGAAAGCTGAAAATATTGTCCTTCGATACCTCTGATGCTTTAAAGCTAAGACTTTGAACCAACAAATTATGATATGGCGATGGACTACCGAATTAGCATGGATGCAGTTTAAGCTTAAATAATTACATATAAAAGCAATAATAATTGCAAATCAGCTTGCTAAATTATATTTAGCCACGGTTTTTGATTAGTACAACTTGCACAATTTGTAGCGCTAGATCGCTGGAAATACCCAAAGATAAGTACAGATCATTGAGAAAATTAGTTTCTTCTTCTGTCAAAATTCCGTCATTTAGTACCAAATCTGTAGCTACTGCAAAAGCTGCTTCGCGCAATTCTTGGGTTAAAGTTTGTTTAGCTGAATTAAATAAAACATTTATGCCATCCCGCCGCCTGAGGATGCCAAGGATTTTATCAAACAGCTTGTTCATCATCTCGTCAGTATAGTTTCTAAAAAGCTTAGACCGAGATAGAACCGAGGCAATAGAACGAGCTTCATTTTCCGCAAGATCGCCATCTATTGCTGTTGCAGCGAGAGTAATAGCAGCAAAAGCCTCTGATGGACTGAGTGTTGGTTGAGCCTGGCTTTCTGTACCCAATACCGTGTCTAATAAACCCATAGTAGTGCGCTCCTTGATTGAGTCTTCAATAGGGGAGCAGTACCCTGTATGTTCAACAACTTTCAGGTGAATCTGCAACACTGTGAGACTTTTATGGTTTATTGTTCCCAGTATTTCTTCACAATGAACATATATAAGTCATGGGTTTTCGGAGAGAACGAAAAGCCAGGTGAGAACTTAGCGTTCTCCGGTCTTCTCCATCGTTTCTATTACTGCTAAACCTATACCAGAAGCTGCTATTAGCACTACTGCTGAGATGAGATAGGCATTAGCCAGCATCTGAAGGGCTTCATTGAAAAAAATGTAGGTGGTCATTATGCTTCACCTTTATAACTCTGTATTGCTAGTGCTTTTTAGTTCTCCACACCCTGAGAGGTGTATTCCGTTGAAAAGCTCCTAGCATTTGCATCTTAACAAAACTTTAGCTCTTTCAAAATACATCTCAAAGTTTTTCTTTCTGAAGATTCCATGAATTTTGTTGGTATTTGGTTGCATACCATACTGCAAATTATTTGCTGTTAAAAAAATGTACATCTCATTTCTAGAAATAATACTTAGCACTTAAGTCTCCATAGCAACAATAAAAAACACGAATAGAATTATCATCTATGGAAGTAATTAGCAATATTTTGCTGTGAAACCTGCCTAGAGAGATAAAATTCTTTTAAAACTTACTTAGACTATTTACGAAAGAATTACTAGGTAATTGTGTTATTAGCTTTACCTAAAAATTTATTTATAAAATTTATTCAGCTTGAGATTTTCGAAAAAGCAATATAAAGCTTCTCGATCGCAGAAAGTACAAAATTTCAGAGAATCATAACTCACATAAAAATCCTATCTAGACTAATTCCTCACCTCTAACTTGTAAAGATTGCTTTTTCGCTGACTTTAGTGGCATTTGCTACAGAAATCAATCCCAACATCGACTAATTTGCTTTGCTGGTTGTAGCGGAGATACATATTTCTTTACATTTCGATGAGCGATGTCTAACGAAAAGCCCTCCGGGTTTGGTAGTTGCTTCTCCCAAGGGGAGACGCTACGCGAACAAGTCGGGGAACCCGCCCAACGCACTACCTCACCGCTTTGCGTCTACGCAATTTATCATGCCACTCTGATTGGTTTGTCTATCGATCAAGCTTTATACTAAACAGGGTTCGATTGTTGCTACCACAGATTGAGCAAGGGTTGGCAAATCATAGCCACCTTCTAAACCAACAAGAATTTTGCGAGTGTAGCCTAAACAATAATTGATCAAGTAACCGTAATCTTCTGGTTGTAAATTAACGCTGGCTAAGGGATCTTCGGCATTAGCATCATAACCAGCACTGATAATTAATAGATCTGCTTGAAAATTGGCTAAAAAAGGGAGAACTTTGTTTTCAAAGAGCGGCTGATATACTGCCATTGTGCTACCAGGTGGTACGGGTAAATTTAAGACATTATTATGAAAGCCGCGTTCGGATGCTCTACCAGTTCCGGGATAGCAAGGATATTGATGTAGCGAACAATAGGCAATTTGTGCTTCAGATTCCACGATCGCCTGAGTACCATTGCCGTGATGTACATCCCAATCTAAAATAGCCACACGGTTAATCCCTGGTTTTTGTAGGGCATGGAAGGCAGCGATCGCCGCATTAGAAAATAGACAAAATCCCATACCCATATCACTTTCTGCATGGTGTCCTGGGGGACGAGATAGCACAAAAGCTGGGTTTTCTGTGGATAAAACTACATCGATTCCATCCAACCAAGCGCTAACTGCTAATAATGCTACGTCATAACTGCGGGGGGAAATTGGTGTATCGCCATCTAAATAACCGCCTCCAGCAAAGGCAATCCGATGGACTTTGTCGATGTAATCTGGAGTATGGGCTTTGGATAACATCGGCATTAGTGCTGGATTTTCTGATGCTGGTGTAGGCGATCGCCAGATCAGTTTTTCGGCAAAAGGCGCTTGCTTTAAGGCTTTGACAATAGCTGTTAAACGTTGTGGTGATTCTGGATGGTAATTTCCAGTTTTGTGTTCTAGAAACTCATCAGAATAAATGACTGGTAGCATAAATTAGGTTTTTGGTGTTTGGTGTTTGTCATTGGGTAATGGGTAATTGGTAATCGGTAATAGAAATTTGTCTCCCTGTCCCCAGTCTTAAGTCCCCAATCCCTATTCCCCCCATCCTACTCAGGCAAATTGGTAAACAATTGCTCAACTAACTCTTTAGTTTTCGCTTCCAAAATTAACCAATCTACTTCTCCGGTTTCATCAATTAAACTACTATCAATATCAACACCTACGGAATTAGGGTTTTCGGGACTGTAGTTAAGAAAACACACTTGATAACATAGTTCCCACAAATCGATATTTACTTGCTGCTCTTGACGCTGTAAACGTAGATGATATCCTGGATGGGGCATTGGCAGACGAGAAAGACTCTCTTTAATCTCATCTGCTTGTTCTGGTGTTGCAGTTTCCATTTCTTGCAACAGCTGAGTCACAATTGCTTTTGTCTGATCGGTGGTGCTAGCAGGCCAAATCAAGACATCATGATACGTTCCTTTCCAGGAAGACACATCTAGTTGCTTGCGAATATTATCGACCACGCGGATAAAGGCAGGCTGCATGAGAATTTCAGCCTGCTGCCATGCGACAGAGTTGTTGATTTTGGGTGGCATTGCTAATCAAAAAAGGCTGCTTAAACAAAAATTAACAATCTGCATTTATTAAAAAACTGCATTTTTGATTCAAATCTTTTCTCAAGATAGCGGATTTCATGCAGGAAAATTTGGAGATATTGATTAGCATCTGGAAAATTAGGTGTTAACACTGGGGAGGGATTATGATTGGCAAGCTTCTAGATCATCGTTACCAAGTAATTGCAGTCCTGGCTACGGGAGGATTTGGGCAAACTTATATTGCTCAAGATACTAGACGGCCAGGTAATCCCATTTGCGTTGTTAAGCATCTGAAACCTGCTAGTTCAGATCCCAAAGTTTTTGAAACAGCCAAGCGCTTGTTTAATAGTGAAGCGGAAACTTTAGAAATCTTGGGCAAGCACGACCAAATACCCAGACTTTTAGCTTACTTTGATGAAAATCAAGAATTCTATTTAGTACAAGAATTTATTGAAGGAAATACCCTCAGTGAGGAACTTTTACCCGATCAGCGCTGGGGTGAAGATCGGGTGATGCAGTTATTGCAGGAAGTGTTGGGTATTTTAGAATTTGTACATAGCCAAGGCGTGATTCATAGGGATATCAAACCAGATAATATTATCCGTCGAGCTAGTGACAATAAGTTAGTTTTAGTAGACTTTGGCGCAGTTAAACAATTGCGGACAAATTTGGTTACGCCTGGAGGACAACCAACAGCTACAGTAGTTATTGGTACTCCTGGCTATATGCCTACAGAACAAGGACAAGGTAAACCTCGTCCTAATAGTGATATTTATTCATTAGGTATCATTGCTATTCAAGCTTTAACAGGATTAGCAGCAAATGCCTTGCAAGAAGACCCCAATACAGGCGAAATTATCTGGCAGCATTCAGTTTCTGTGAATCCTCAGTTAGCAGCAGTCTTAAATAAGATGGTACGTTACCACTTTAAAGACCGTTACCAAAGTGCAGCCGAAGCATTGCAAGCTTGTAGAGCATTGACACCTGCTGTAGCTGTAGCTTCCCAAGTAAAACCCCGTCAAAATTCTAGCTACCCACAGAGCAAAACTACGTCTCAAGTCTCTCCACAGCAAACTGTTGCAGTTGCACCAGCTAACAAAGCAGTTGGGAAACCTGCGCGTCAAGATGGGAGCAAACCTGATCCATTACCTTTAATAATTGGTTTGTTGTTGGCAGGTGGTGCAGCAGCTTTGGTAACAAATGTGTATCCCAGCGTGAAAAATTTTGCTGCTCATTTAACTGGTAACGATACAACTGCCGAAAACAAGTGTTTAGCTATTGTGGTTAGCAATTCTAATATTCGTTCGGAACCAAGAGCAATCACCTCTGACAGTATTGTGCAGACAGTGAAGCGTGACACTAAATTTGAGGTTACTGGTAACCGCACAAAACAGGGTTGGGTAGAAGTGAAAGCTAACTCTGGACGTACAGCTTGGGCACATTCAGATGTGATCGCCAATAATGAACAATGGGTTTCTTGTTTGCGAGATAGGGGTATTGCAATTAATACAGTTGATGATAATAAACTGATTGCATCTCGACCGCTACCGAAGCCAAAGCCTCAATCTAGCGGGGTTACAACGACATCACATAGTGAATCAGACCCCTTTAGTTCCAAACCTTTTACAGATGACTCAGAAAAATCAGAGCCATCACAGAATGATGCTGATACAGCTAAGGTGTTGGAGCAAGCCAAAAAGAAATATGATTCAGGCGATTTGACAGGAGCGATCGCACTGCTAAAATCTGTCCCACAAACAGCTTCTTCGGGTTTTAAAGAAACTGCGGCGATGATTGCTCAATGGCAACAAGATTGGGCGAAAGCAGATGCTTTATTTAATGATATCAATACGGCATTGGCGCAAGGTCAATGGGATAAGGTTTTAGATTATCAAAAACATCCCGAAAAGTTGCCAAATATCAAATACTGGCAAGATAAATTAGAACCAGTATTTAAACAAGCGGCTGAAAATATAGCTAAACAAGGATTAAGCCAATTTGAGAAAAAAGATAATAATAACCTACCCAAAAAAGAAAAAACAAATAATATAAATAATTCACCTATTGGTGAAAATAACCGTAACAATTTGTAATTATCTATGAATGAGGCTGAAACCCTCTTTTTTTACACTTGGTTAATCAACTTCCAGACAAATATTTACACCAGGCTACTGATCACATAAAGTAGTATCAGATTGCAATATTTTACACAGTTTCTCTAAGAGGGTGTTTATTTATCATGCTCAAAAAGTACAAAATTGCTTGGCTGTGAAGCGGCTAAAGTATCTTTTGATAATTTATATTTAGACCAAGATTGATTAATTATTAAACTACATAACTAGTTATCGATTACTGTAAACCATAGTAGGGATAACAATTTTTTGTTATGTGCTATTTTTCGTGTCATTAGTTATTCTGAATTTATGGAGTCTTGTCAGTTTGTCATGATTTTGTGTTATCAGCATTGGATAACTTATAATTGCGTAATTTACCTATAAATTGATGGCAAATTTTATAGTTAGTAATCTAAAAAATCCGAAATGATTAGGGAGAATAGTGAATTTAATACTATTAATATTGTAGAGTTTATCCTTGAATCCGGAACAGAAATTTTCAAGAATGTGGAAAAGTGAGGGCGGAATATGCCATATTTAATCTACGCTCCTAAAACTCCTCAAGAAAGAGTTCATCAATTAATTGTGGGGATGAACACTATTGGCCGTAGCGGAGACAATACAATTGTCATCGGAGATGAGAGTTTATCCCGTTACCATGCAGAGATTACAATTGTAGAAGATCGCATTACTATTAAAGATTTGCAAAGTCTGAACCATACTTTTGTAAATGAGGTCAAAATTGACCAATATGAACTCAAGGATGGAGATTCAATTTATTGTGGGAACGTAGAGTTCAAATTTATAGAAAAACTTAACACCACACCTGTAAATGATGGTTGTGAAGAAGAGCCAATTCCGGAAACAATCATTAAACAGTTTTCCACTGAACAAGGTCGCTTCAACATTCAAGATTTACTGGATACTCCAGGCAGAAGAGATTCTCTCTTAAGGCTATCACAACGTGGTAGTAATCAACGCACTGTAGATAAATTAAAAATTTTACTTGAGGTCAGCAAACAACTTTCCTCACCCGAAGAACCCGATCGCCTGTTAGAAAAAATTCTGGATTTACTCTTCGAGATTATCAATGTAGACCGAGCAGTGATCTTATTGGTTAATGACACAACGAAGCAGCTGGAACAAAGAGTAGCAAAGTTGCGTTCAGGAACTTCTATAGAAAATCAATTTTATAGCAAAAATATTACTAATCATGTATATCAAAATGGCAATGCTGTTGTCACCACAGATGCGTGCTTAGATCAGCGCTTCCATACTTCCGAATCTATTTTTGTCCAAGCTATTCGGGCCTCAATGTGCATTCCGCTCAAACCCAGAGAAGAAGTAATTGGGGTATTATATGTTGATAATTTATCGATGTCAGATGTTTATTCTGACGAAGATGTAGAGTTCTTGACTGCTTTAGCTAATCAAGCTGCGATCGCCATTGATAATGCCAATCTCTACAAGAAAATTGAAGCAGAAGCAGTAATGCGGAATAAACTAGAGCGTTTCTTTCCCGAACCTGTGAGAAAAAAACTGAAGGAAGAAACAACTTTGGGTATTATTGATACTGAAGTTACAGCTTTATTTGCTGATATTAGTAATTTCACAAAAATGTCTTCTACTATGCATCCGCGCCAAGTAATTGCGATGCTAAATGAATATTTCGAGGTGATGGTAGAAGAGATTGTTTTTCAATATGAAGGTACTTTAGAAAAATATATTGGGGATGCCTTATTTGCGATTTGGGGTGCGCCTTATCGCAAAGCAGATGATACAGAAAGAGCCATACAAGCAGCAATTGATATGCAGTGGGCAGTAATGCGGTTAAATCAAAAGTGGTTGCAACAAGGTAAACAACCAATTCAAATTCATATTGGATTGAATACCGGAAAAGTAGCAGCAGGAAATATCGGATCAGAAAAACTGATTCAGTACGCTACTATTGGGGATACCACAAATGTCACTAGTAGAATCTGCAATGTTGCTCAAGCAGGGGAAATAGTTATCTCTCAAACTACATTTGAGCGGATTCAAGCTAGAAATTTACCTGTAGAAAAAATGCCACTTGTGCAAGTTAAAGGTCAAGACCAGCCGTTACAACTCTATCGCCTAAATTGGAATTTATTACCATCTAAACATTCTCAAATTGGGGGAGTTGCGAATACAGGTATGATTAAGTGATATTAATGCCAATAACCTTTTTCACAGATAAATTATAGGTAAGGGCACAACAATGTTGTGCCCTTACTATCTGTTGCATTTTTTGAAATTCCTATTCGATAATTAATAATTCATAATTACTGTAGATTGTGACAAATCTACTTTTTTTAATTACGAATTAGTAATTATTTGTTAGTCGATTCTCACACGGAAACTCACAGCGCCTGATTGACCATTAGGAACATTGCCCAACCTGACAATTACTGTACCGTTGGGATTATTGGTATTTTCGCAAGCGTTACTTTCCGGAATTGATGCTAAGGGTGTGAGAGGCGAGAAAAATCTGCCTTGATCTGCACCAGTACCACTGCCCGTTACAGTAATACTATTAGCTACATAAGTTGTTCCAGAGGGAATTAAGTCACAGAAATTGAGATTTTCTAATAACTGACCAGCGCGGAAATAAACGGTGTACTCTACTTCATCACCACTTGCTATGGGTGTTTGCACCTCATATTGACCCAGAGGTGCGGGTCTGATGACATTATCATTTTGATCGTTGGGGTCATCAATAAAAGTATTGTATTGAATGCGTTGACCATTGGTTCTGGCGATCGCAGTAATCCGTTTGACTAGTTGTACACCTGTATTATTGGCTGTCCCAGAAGCAAAACCAAAGTCTAGATTATCAATCTCGGCATTAGCACCAGTCAAATTTACTGGCACACTGGTCGGTGTTGTGGGTGTGAAATTCTGGGGTGGGGTGGCTTCTAAGGTATAGTTACCAGGTGGTAAGCCTGTAAAAATGAAGTTACCGTTATTGTTGGTAGTAGTAGTATCAACTATTTGCCCATTAGGATTTCTAACAGTGATGTTGACATTGGGAATTCCGCTTTCGCCAGGGTCTGGTCTACCATTATTGTTTTGGTCGTTAAATACCAAATCACCAACAGCATTACCTGGTTGTCGCCGCAGACCAAAGTCAACAGTAGTCAATGCTTGACCGGATTGCAGGTTCACTTCTATTTGAGAACTACCAGTGGTAACTTGTGGCAAATTGAAAGGAGGCACGATCGCAACTCGATAGTTACCTGCTGGTAAATTAGAGAAAGTGTAATTACCGTTGGCGTTAGTAGTTGTTGTTTGAGTAGTATCATCACCAGTGCCTAATAAGCCATCTGGCCCTGGACTAGTCAGCGTGACGGGAACATTAGGAACGCCTGCTTCGCCAGCGTCTTGTCTACCATTACTGTTAGTATCGTTGAATACTGTATCGCCAATAGAACCGCTAGTGCCATTAAACCCACCTGCACGGAAGCCAAAGTCAGCACTATCAAGTTGTTGACTTGGTAGCAGATTGATATTAAAGGGGTTGATACCAGTTGTGAGAGTATTACCTTGAGGCGGATTGGCACTTACTTGATAATTACCTGGTGCTAATCCTGGGAAGCTGTATCTTCCGTTAGCATCGGTAGTAGCAGTTTGTGTAGTTCCATTTGGTAATCTTAATGTAACTGTAACGTTGGGAATACCTGGCTCGTTATTATCTTGTGTCCCATTACCGTTGGTGTCGGTGAAAACTGTATCGCCAATCGACCCATTAGTAGGCGGACGGAAACCAAAATCAACAGTATCAATGTTTTGTCCATTAGCAAGACTAATGGCATTAGGTTGGGTAAGAGTGGGGGTAAAGTTAATCGGAGGATTGGTAACTGCAACTGTGTAATTACCAGCTGGGACATTCTGAAAGCGATAAACCCCATTCGCATCAGTTTTGGTTGTAGCAACTACGTTCCCGTTACTATTCCTGAGTACGAGATTAATGTTAGCAATTCCAGGTTCGCCTGCATCAGGAATATTATTACCATTAGTATCGCTAAAGACAAAATCTCCAATAGAGCCTGTACCTTGTGCCTGTTGAGTAAAACCAAAATCAGCTTGGTCGAAATTTTGCCCAGAAGTCAAGGTGATGGGATTGGGTTGGGTCAGAGTAGGTGAAAAACCACTAGGTGTTTGGGCAACGCTAACTGTGTATTGTCCTGGATTTAAATTAGGGACAATGTATCTACCATTAGTATCGGTAGTTGCAGTACCAACTACAGTACCACTACTGTTTCTGACATTGACTTGCACACCGCTAATTCCTGGTTCGCCAGGGTCTTGGATGTTGTTAGCATTGGTGTCGTTGAACACAGTATCACCAATTGAAGCTGGTGCTAGACAAATGCTGATCCTATTCAGACCGACAGTCTCATCCTGTCCGGGTTCACCAAATTCTCTACCTGCTTGGTAAACAACTCGGATTTGGCTGACAGCACCAGAGAATCTAATTTCAGCGTTACCATTACTTGAATCAGGGAAAGCATTTTCGTTCACCCCTGCGGCAACGACACTATTACCATTATTAGTAACTCTAGTATTGGGGCCGAGGGCAGTGCCTGTTAAGGGCACAGGTGCAGTGCCATTAAATCCTGTCACTGTAATTACATCTTGGAAAACTCTCCCAAAATCTCGCGCGCCATCGCGATCAACATCAAGAAATGTCAGGGGAGTGGCTAAAGTGACTGGTTGAGCAAAGTTAATAGTGAGTGTGGAAGTACCTTGTGCTGGGTTTTTGCCCAAACCAATATTCCAACGCAGGTGGGTTCCTAGAACCCCACCGTAAATATCTTGAGGTAAGCCTGAGTCAATTCTGGTAACTTGGTTATCTGAGTTGGGATCGAAAGTCGCGGTGTCTGTGACTGTTCCCAAAGGCCCAGGATTATCACTGAACTGGAAGGTAGCCCGAATTCCTTTAGCAACGAGGTTTTGCGCTAAAAAATCTGCCACATTATTGGTAGGAGTCCACTCGTAGGTGGCGGGTTGTGTACCATCTGGACAACTGGGTTGTGCTTGCGCCAAAACTTTTTTATCGGCAAAGCTGCCTCCCAAGGAAATCTGCGGCACAGTAAACAGTAATGTCAGAAATGTACCCCTTAAGGGTTTTACTACATTTTTTAATAAAGGTTTCATTATTGGCTTCCTAAACAAGTTGTAAAATTTTTTACTCAAAAAGCCGGGGGAAGAGGCAGGGGGCAGAGTGGAGGGAGATAAGGGGGATGAGGGAGAAATCAGCAATGCCCAATGCCCTGTGCCCTATGCCCCATTCCAAATGCCCGATCGCCTCTACCTTCGTTCTGGTTCTAATTGCAGGTCTTGTTCTTGGCCTTCAATGATGATTTCCACGCCTCTTACGTCTTTGAAGATGATTTCGGCACGGCGATCGCGTGCGTAATCTACGCGGTTACTACCTTCACTGACACGTTGAGTTTCACCTAAGCTGCGGATGGTCATCCGTTCTGGGGGTATACCTTGCCGTAATAAGTAATTTCTCGTAGATAAGGCCCTTCTTCTACCCAAGGCTAGGTTATAGTCGTTGCTGGCGCGGGGGTCGGTGTGACCTTGAATTTCGATAATAATTGAGGGATATTGCTTTAAGACTTCTACTACCCGATCCAGAACTTTTGCACTTTCTGGACTAATGAAGGATTTATCTAAGGCAAAGTGAACGTTCCGGGGTACGCGTATCCTGATGGGGGTAGGCGGAATTAAAGTTGGTGGGGTTGTGGGTGGGACTGGTTCGGGTGGTACTGGGCGAGAAGTACATTGCGGTACGGGATTTTGTCTGCTGGCAGGTGGGAGACTGGGTGTAGTAGTTCTCGGGCCAATAAAGGCCGCGATCGCAGGTTCGGATGTGCCATATTTGGGATCGGTAGCGATCGCACTCACAATATCTCCTACTTTGACATTGGGGACTGTAACGCTAAAGTTCCCCTTCTCATCCACAGCTACGCTAGTTAAGGGTTGGCTAAGTGCGCCATAACCTGTTTGATAAATTGCTTGCTTACCTTGTTGATAATCACCCAGGCGATAAATTGTCACCTCAGAACCGGGATCGGCTTTACCTTGTAAGGTGACGCTATCACCTGTAGGCAGAAATTCCCGCGTGGTGAATTCTGGGGCATTAATAGCGGCGTTACCTGTATCGAGGCGGCGATTACCAGAATTGCGTTTGGGATTGGGCCCATCTCCCCTTTGCCACTCATTTACATCTAAATTTCTTTGGCCATTCAGGTCAATACTCAAACCTTCTAAGGCAGCAAAGGTATTATTTTGAATAATGTTGCGTTGACTTTGGGGAAAGGCTGTTACCACTACCCCAGGCCCAGTTTGATAAGAAATTTCATTATTGGTTACTTGATGGTTACTACCCGTTAAGAAAACTGCTGCCCGCCGCAAACGTCTGCCGTTATAGGTGATGCGGTTATTGCGGATTTGCAAGTTACCTTCCGGTTTAAATAAATACACACCAGCGCCATCATTCGCACAAATTAAATTGCTGGTAATTTGGGAATTATTCACTACGCCTTCGATGCGTAAAGCATCAGGCATTCCCGCCAAACCGTTGCTAACAATGATATTTTCTTGGACTAAGGTATTTTCCCCCCGAACTGAGGTAATAATGGCGCTGCCATCATGGTAATAGATGCGGTTGCGGCGAATGGTTGTCCCTTGGGAGTTAAATACGTAAACTCCGAAAGCAGAAGTCTCTTCTGGCACTTTTTCATCTATAGGTAAACCCAACCAGTTATTCTCGATTACCACGTTTTTGGGTGGCACATCCCGGTTGTAGAAGGGGAAATTACTATTAGGTGGCTGCTGTTTCTTGGTATTAGGAGGTGGGAGACGATGGGAAATGACAATATCTCCTGGAGGTGTTGTTAAAGTTACAGGCTTGGGTATGCCATCGTAAATTAACAGATTTCCCAATTGCTGCTTAATGGGGCTGGCGTTGAAGCCATAAATGCTCAAACCGCGAATGGTTACGCCATCAGCAACCACAGTTAAACCGCGAAATATTTCTTTACCTGGTGCAGGTGCGATCGCTACTACAGGAATGGGAATGGCAATTTCGGCTGTGGCGGAACCGGAAGCATCGTATCCAGGTTGGGTAGCACCATCTATAACTAATCCCGGACTGGCTAAATCTGGGAGTTGTTGCTGTAAAAGAATGGTGCTAGCGGTTGGAGGTAAATTAAATTCAATGCGCGAACTGCCTGTTGTCGGTTGTACTAGGGCTTTTTCGACATCGCTGAGTTGAGCAACTGTCAGGGTACCATTTACTAGTTCGATGGCTTCGCGTAAGGTGATCTGAGCATCTGGCTGAATATTACCATCTTGGTTGCTGTTGACTATTACCCGCAGAGGAATTGGTAAGGGTAAAGTGGGGGTTTGGCTAAAGGCGACTTCGGGTGTTAAGAGGCAGAGGGTTAGGGGGAAAACGAACCGCGAAGAGCGCAAAGTACACAAAGAAAGAAGATTTTGAGAGAGATTTGGCGTTAAGCTATTAAATTGTAATTTCTGGTTGCTAAATTCTATTTTTTGTTTGTAATCTTTTGCTTTCCTCAGTGGAAAATCTAGTAACCAACGGACTTTAAAACTAGACATCACTCACTCCTATACACCTTGAATCTGGACTTTGTTATTAGTTCGATGCTTGTGGCTGTTTCCAACGCTTAATCAGCTCAAAGAGTTTACTTTGGGATGTGTCCGATTCAGGGGGTTTGGGAAGTGCTTGTGCTTGTTTGAGAGTATTAATAAGTTGGCGTTGGGATGTCGGCTGTACTTGAGCAAGGGGTTGTACTTCCGATTCTTGTTCTTGCTTGGGTACAGGTTTTTGCAAGCCAAAGCCACCCAAAAGTTCATTCAACTTCAAGCTGATATTGAGATAAACGCCACCTTCGGAACGGTAGCCAGTAAAATCCCGGTCATCGACACTACCAAAGCTGTAGCCTAAGCCTATGCGTAAATCGGGGGTTAAATAATACCCAGACTCTACAGCTACGCCAAATTCGGTGTAGTTGGTGCCACTATTGGAGGTTTGCCCAATCCAGCGTCCTTCTACTGCTAAATCGGTACGGTAACCGAGTCTGTAAGTTGCCCTTAGCTGGGCTAAGTTGACATTAGCATCGAAGCGATCGCCATTTAAAAATGTTATGCCATTACGTAGGGCGTATTTGCCGTAAAATTCCCAGCGCCAACTTGGGGCGTAGATGGCTTCTGCAGAAAAGATTTGTCCTGTGGCGGTACTTCCGGTTAATTGGGCTTCGGGGATGGAGTCGAAGTTTTGCCGCCACTCATATTTGAGTAAGGCGTTGAATTTATCGTTGCTGGGATCGCGGTAGGCTAAACCAATTTTGAGGTTGGAGGTATCGCCTAGTTCTTGGAATCTCACGCCTTCAGCCACCACACCAACGGTAGAAGGTAAAAAGACGTTGGCTTCTCCGGCTTGTTGGTAGCGCACTAAGGCCGTTAAAGCTGGTGAAAGTTTCCCGGCGGCGGCGGCGGAAATAACTAAATTGTTGCTTTCATCGCCATCACGATATTCGAATCTGGTGCTGGCTTGGAATTCGGGGTTATCGGTGTACTCAAACCCGACACTATAAACGGAACCAGAAAATAGCCCTAGGGTGGAGGCTGTTTGCCCAACTGCATAATATTGCCCAAACTGGGAACCAGCAGCAGTACCGTTAAAGATGTTCTTAAATATGTATTCGTAGCCCAGGTTAACACGCAATCCTGGAGCCACCGCCCAACGATGATTTAACCCTACAGCACCTTGACCTTGGAGTCCGTTAAATGCTGATAGCACTGAATAACGACCGATCAAACTGGTGTCTTCGGAGAGTTTGCGATCGAGGATTGTGTCTAGGGTGGTGATGGAGTTACCAGGAATTAAGCTGCTGTCGTCATAGAATTGGTGGGCTAGGCGGAATGTCACGCCGGGATAGGCTTTCCAATCTAAACCCAAGGTGGTGCGGTTGGGATAGAGGGGGTCGCTACCGCCTAAATTGAGTTCATTTTGCCCTTGGAAAGTTAAGGATTGTGTTAATGGCAGTTTCAACCGCGATACTAATTGATCGGCACTGCCACTAAAGCGATTGCTAATCCTGTCTTCGCGGGAACGATTAACATACTCTAAACTCACATCCGCCGGGCCTACTCTTTGCAGTATCCCTGCGCGGAAGGTTTGGAGGGTGTTGTTAACTGTTTCTCCGGGGCGGGCTTGGGGTTGGGGATCGAAGAGGTCAAAAAAGCCGAGGACACTATTTAAGCCTGTGGCTGCTGTACCGTAGTTCTCTTCAAAGTCGTAACCGACTGTCAAGCTAGTGGTATCGGTGACTTTCCCTATGAGAGAGGCCCCGTAGCGTGTTTGTCCGGGTGTAAAGCTAAAGGTGGAATTGTTGGCAAAGTTGGGTTCTACAGCCCGGTAATAGGCTTGACCTAATAAGCGATCGCCTAGGTTACCAAATGCTTCTAAGCGGTAAGCAGAACCGTTGCCATCTTGGCCGTTCACGAGGGTGCTATTAGAACGGGCATACTCCCCAATTACTCTACCTGCGCTACCAAAAGATAATAAGAAGTCTGCGCCATAGAGTTGAAAATCCTGGCTACCTTGGTCTTCTTGCAGGTAACTACCAGCTATATAGGATTTATTGTCTAAATCCTGGGATAGGTTGTATTGCAGTCGTCCACCGTAAAGTTTGGTGTCCTCTCCGCCTTCGTTTTGGTAGGTAACAACAATACGTCTAACTAAGGTGGCTCCAAACGGGTTAAGTTCTGTAGCTAAGATGGGACGACGGAACAAAAGTGTGCCGCGATCGTAGTCGATTTCGTAATCTGGGCCGCGAAACAACTGTTGACGCTGAATTACTGTACCGGGGCGATTAATTTCTTCGGCTTCCAGATAAACGGTTTCACTCCCTGGAATTAACAACCGTTTGGAGAGGAAATAGTTACCACTCACGCCGTTGGGGACTATCGTATCTCGTTGGAACCCCTCGATGTTGTTGGCGTATAACCCGGTAATTTGCAAGGGGCCAAAGTTGTAGTTAGCTTTGAAGCCATGTAATTGGCGGGAAGTGGCTGTAAATAGTTGGGAGGTTCTCGCAAATTCTTGAGTGTTGTAGTCCCCCCACATCAAATAATCTGGTTCTGCTCCGGGAACGGAGGAACTGCGCTCTAAACGTGCATAAAAACTATCAATAGAGGGGGTGGTGGGTGTAGCTGTAGAACTGTCGCCGTAGACGGGATATTGCTGTTCGCAGAACTGCACGCCGCCAAATAATCGGTTTCTACCTTCACAATCTTGGTTAATTGGGCGTTCGCTATTAAATGCTCCGGTAAATAACCAATCACCAACTTTACCTGTGGTGAATACCGCCGCAGTTAAATCAACTTGGGTTCCCCCTGTTCTATCGGGGTTGAGGAAGTCTTGAAAACTGCCCCAGTAGTCGGTTCCCCTCGGCCCAATGCGGAGGTTAACTATCCCTGTGGTGAGGGAAGGACGCAGATAGGTAGTGAATTCAACTTGGGTATAAGCCTCAATAGGTGCTTCCCCAATTTTGTCGAGGAGGGAGGTATCTGTTTGTTGGGGAAATGATAAATCTCCAGGTTGAATTTGAGGCGATCGCGTGGTAATTTTCTCTACAGCAGCGCGAATTCTGACTTGTTGGGGTTTGATATCTGATTGCAGAGTTGCGGTAAATTCCCCATCTATGGCGCGTACCTGAAACCCGGCTTGGTCTTTGTCTTGATCTGTGCCAACAAATTTACCAGCACTAGTGGTCAAAGTTACTACTAAATCTTCAGTAATTAGTTGACCTTGGTCATCGGTAATTTGTCCTTGTAGCCTAATTGTAGAGCGGCCATCTGCTTGGACTCGGGGATCGCCAACGGGTAAAATATCGATTTTGAATTTATTTTTGGCACTCGGCGCTCCAGTCGTGGGTGTAGCGGCTGGTGGTGACTGTGTGGGAGTGGGTACCGGGATTGTTTGTGGTTGAATAACCGGAGAGTTGGGATTTTGCTGAAATTGGGCAGCTGGATCTGGCGGAAATATCGAGCCTGGATCGTTAGAGGAAGGTGTAGTAGTAGGGAAGGCTTGAGCAATTACCTCATTAGCCCCTGTTTGCGCCTCTGGTAATACTGCTGCTTCGGGTTGAGCAACAGTTGGTGGTTCGCTGTTTTCTGGCTCGGCGGCGAAGGCTTGGTTATTAGGGGTGTTGATCTCGAATAAAGAAGGGGCAATCAATGCCAAAAATGCCAGTAATATGACTTTTTTACCCTTACTTTGCCAAGCCAAGCGCAAAATTGATAATTTTTGTGTTTGGACGCTATCCCTTAGCGGCAAGGTACATTTGATTTTAGAAATCACACTCCGATCTACGGTATAAATCACTCTTTGTTTTCTAGTTTTCATCGCTTACCCCCCGAAAACGCAGGCGTTACGCCAAAATTGACTCTTACCAAGCTACTGGGTGCTAATTTCACCATCCGCGACTGGCTATTTCTTTCAATGAAGTAGTTGTTAGGTGCCAGTGCATAGCCTGGTAAGCTAGTCAAGTCCAACGTTGCAGACCGATAACCCGATATGACATTTGCCAAGGAGAATAATCCATTGGCATCTGTAACAATGCGATTGCCATCATCCATGTACACTACGGCGTTGGGAACTCCAGGTTCGTTGGGCTGTTGTTCGCCATCAAAATTTTTATCCACAAAAACGCGCCCAATGATGGTGCCACAATCAGAGATAATTCCTGGGCGAATTCGCAACAGATGGCTGGATTGGTTACTTATCAAAGTTCCAGCTTGAGCTTGCGCTAAGTTTCTCCCAGTTCCTCGAATCGCATCTGGGGTGACTTCAACGGCATAAACTACATTCAAAGTTTGGTTAGGTTGTAGTTCTGTGGCTGGGTTGACTGTCAGAGTCACCGCCCGATTTGCACCCGTGTTAGCGGTTAAAGATACCGATGTACCAGCAATCGAACCTTGCAGCGATCTGGAAATAAATCGCAATCCTAAAGGAAGCCTGTCTGTAATGGTGAGATTTCTTGCAGCAGATCTACCAGTATTTCTAATAGCAAGACGATAAAGAACTGTGTCGCCTGGTTCGGCGGCGGCGCGATCGCCTGTTTTAATAATTTCTAAAGCAGCTTGCGAAGCTGTTAATCTCACTTCGTTTGAACTGCGTCGTGGCAGATTATTTGCACCCGCGCCAGCAGTATTTCTAATGATAGATACTTGAGCATTAACAGGCATACTTGCATCAGCAAGTAACCCTAAAGAAAAAAATGCAAAAAAGAGGCTCTTAGACCTCAACCATAAGAAGGTAGATGTCATTGTAAGGCATCAATCGATAACAGCAGTTTTTTTAAATTTGAGAGTTTTTAATTAAAAACTCTCATTTGTTTGATTTTTTATTTGATAAAACAGTCAAGGCTTTCTAGCCTTTCACAAAATTGCACTCAATACTAGTGTCTTTACAGAATCTTTAATTACTTGGTTGTTCAGACATATTATCAGAATGTGTAGCCAAAGCAGAACTTGCTGACTACTTCATCATTTAACCATGATTAAGTAATTCCAAATATAAACCTTGAACTATGTATATAAGCTTAGATAATACTATTGAGTATTTTTGCACCAAGGTTGATGACATAATTACACAACAAAATATTGTACGCAAATTTCTATCTTAAATTGCATACATCATCTACAAATGATAGAAAATATTTATATATACCAGCCTCTATTTCATCATCCTCAAGTAGGTTGATGCTATAAAGTGTAGGTCATGCACCACTCAATTCTCTAATCTTCAAACAGAGAAATATGAACATAATTTCTCCTGAAAGACGAGAGATATTTTGTTGTTCAGCTAAGGTTTATGGCTCCTTACGCCCTTTACATTACTTTACTACTCCTTTGTCTTCAGCTTTGATTTTGACGAGAAAAGCATATTCACAAATTCGTACCCAAGTTAAACACAAGGGCTGCCTTTTTAGCTGCAACACTATGACAACAATAATATACTGATATTTCAAAATACAGAAGTAGTCATTGATTCCGATCACAATAAACCACTTGTAAAAGTGTCATACGTACGTATATAAAACAAGCACGACAGTGCTGTTAGTCGCGATAGCAGAGAAAACACTACTTATGACAGTTTTGATCGGTTTATAATTATTGTATAGAAAACCTGATAATATTGCTCTGTTCGCTAGCTATTAACTGTATTTACTGGTCTTGATCGTTGGGCAAATGCGGGATCATCTGATGAATTCTAATTTATGCCTTGGCTTTGCTGGTTAACAATATGAACGAGCTTCATGTCAAAGAAAGAACACTTATGCGAGTGAGTTAGGTTATTTGCACTCAAGTAACCGTTCTCAAGTCGCTGATAAAAATTTAAAATTTCAATTCAGCAAAGGTTGATACTTCACTAGCGCCACTCAAACTAATGATGAAACACCAACCCTTGCAACATAAAATACATTAGTGGTAATAAAGGCTATTAAGTAGAAGACAGCAACAGATATCTTCAGATGCACCCCAAGTATCATGCAAGCTGTCTACCCTATGATTAGAGTTGCCTGCACGCGGGAGAGAAAAAAATGAGGATTTGGCTTGCTTGCTTTTTTGTATTGTTTGCTTTGGCGGAACTATTTGACTGGGTACAGGAATTTAGCCTGCCTTTACCGATTTATATTTTAGGTGGCGCATTTTTAGCCGTTGCTTCTAACTACGACAAGATTGTTGGTTCTTATTTTAATGATGCAACCATTGAGCGATCGCCTGAACCATCACAGTTAGATTCTACATCTGTGCCTGTTTTAGGGACTGGGGACTGGGTACTAGGGACTGGGGACAAGGTGGATCAGGGAGAGACAAGGGGAAATAACTAATACCTAACCACAAACACCAAACATCAATTGCTAAATTAAATAGAGTATTAGTGAAAGCTGATTAACCAAAAGCCTATAATCTGAAATCTCAGGACTGTAACATCTACCACATTCGGGCTATTGCCTCAACTCTGTGATTAGCGGTATCTTACAAAAACTCCGAACGGCGTTGACCAAAGATAAAATTACCCGTGACACTTACTCCAGCAAGAAGTGGCTGCAAATTGTCCTGTGCAGTAGTTTGGGAGTTACAGCTGTAGTCTGGGGAGTGAGGGAACTGAAATGGTTGCAGTCGTGGGAGTTAAAAGCCTACGATCAGATGTTGCGATCGCGCCCTACACAACCGCGTGACAATCGCATTTTATTAGTCACCATTACGCAACAGGATCTAGCGCGCTATCAGTGGCCATTATTAGATAAGACTGTCAATCAACTGTTACAAAAATTAGAGTCTTATCAACCTCGTGTCATTGCTTTAAATCTATATCGACCAGAGCAAAAAAATTTAACTGCGGGAATTGCAAATCCCCAAAATATCATTGCTACTTGCGCGAAAAGTACTATAGGGAGACCAGAAATCCCACCACCATCGAATTTATCTATAGATAATATTGGCTTTAACGATTTAATTCCTGACAGTGAAAGCGATCAAATTGTCCGGCGAGCATTGTTATTTTCTCACTCTGCAGATAAAAAATGTACAACAGAATTTTCCTTTGCGGCTTTAGCTGCAATTAGTTATCTAGAGAAAGCGGGACTGGAATTAGATTTTCCCGATCAGCAACATCTCTCGATTGGGAAAACTATGATTCCCATATTGACTAGTAATTTTGGTAGCTATGAAAACTTGGATGCCGAAGGCTACCAAATACTGTTAAATTACCGTCAGCCAGCTAATTTTGTACAGGAAGTCAGCTTAACAGCAGTTCTGAAAAATCAGCTTAAACCCGAACAAATTAAAGACCGTTTAGTCTTCATTGGTGCGAATGCTGCGACTATTCATCCAGGTTATTACACACCTTATAGTGCAGCCCCAGATGAACCTGCGAGAATGGCTGCGGTATTCATTCAAGCACAAATAGCCAGCCAAATCATCAGCACTGTACTGGATGGGAAATCCTTGATTTGGGACTGGCCAAACTGGACGGAAATTCTCTGGATATGGGCTTGGTCATTAATAGGTGGAACAATAGCATGGCGACTGCGGCATCCTTTATTATTGGTGACCATTGGTGGTATAACATTAATTGGGTTGGTGGGCATTTGCTTTGGTTTGTTTCTCTTTTCTGGATGGGTTCCACTTATCCCACCTACCCTAACTTTGCTAATTACTGGTATGAGTGTTATGACTTACACTACATACCAGACTCAACAGCAAACTCGGTTAATTATTCTGCAAGTTGAAAAGCAAAAAGAGGTAATTGAACAGTTAGATATCCTCTTACAAGAAACTAAAGCAGACAAGTTAATTCAAGACAAACACTATCACCAAAGCCCCGAAATTTTAAAACCAAAAATAACGGGTGATTTTCTTTTGGGCGGGCGTTATCAAATCGCCAAAATTCTCGGTTCTGGGGGCTTTGGTTGCTCTTATTTAGCACATGATACTCAACGTCCTGGTCATCCTACTTGTGTTGTGAAACAGTTAATGCCAGCACGTCGAGATACTAAATTTTTAGAAGTTGCTCGCAGATTATTTAATAGTGAAGCAGAGATTTTAGCCGCATTAGGCAAGCATCAGCAAATACCAGAATTGCTAGCTTATTTTGAAGAAAATCAAGAATTTTATTTAGTTGAACAGTATATTCCTGGGCATACTTTACACGAAGAATTACCACCTGTACAGGGTGTCAAGAATGAATCTGGAGTTATCGATATGCTCAAAGGCGTTTTAGAGGTTTTGGAATTTGTCCATGAGCATCGGGTAATTCATCGAGATATTAAACCCCATAATATTATTAGATCTGCTGACGATCGCCGATTAGTATTGATTGACTTTGGTGCAGTTAAATTAATGCAACCTCCCAATAGCGAACAAACAGAATTAGCCACAGTAGCCATTGGAACCAGAGGTTACGCACCACCAGAACAATTTGCAGGTCATCCCCGATTATGCAGTGATATTTACGCTTTGGGGATGATTGGAATTCAGGCTTTAACGGGGATACAACCACAGGAACTGCATCCCGATCCCGATACAGGAAATATTATCTGGCGTGTTTACGCCCAAGTTAGCGAAGAATTTGCAGAAATTTTAGATAGGATGGTGCGTTATCATTTTAGCGATCGCTATCAATCGGCAATTGACGTAATTCAAGATTTAAAGTCGCTGGGAAAGTAAATTTTCAGCCCAAATGTTAATTAACTTAAATTTTTTAAACAACAAGTTAAGCAACAACCATGCCTAAAAAAAGTTCCCCAACAATAGCAAATCGGAAGTGGAAAGAACGCCATAAGTTTTTCCTGAATACCTATTCTGATTGTGCATTTACTAAATGCCCAAAATGTGATATTAAAACCAAAGTTCGTAAATTTCCTTTAGTCATTCACATTCAGCCGCAACAGCTGTTTATTTTAAATAAGCAATGCAAATATTGTGAAAGATGTGACCTGATTATTGCCAAAAAGCAGGAACTTGAATCATTAATGACTGCAGGTTTTATCCAATCCAACCCAAAAATTATAGGCAATGATTATATGGTGATGGGAACTGTTGATCGCAAAGATTGGAAAGAAGGAAATCAAAATGCAATTGCCCCATCAGAAATGTTAGACAGGGTATATGTCTTTCAAGATATCTGGGATTTTGAAGTCATTCCTGCTGGCTGGTATCGTAGCGAAGACAAATAACCAATAGGTTAATCTTACAACCATATTTTGTTGGTGAACAAATTATATAAAACTATTTATTTGATTTTTAATGTAGGATGCGTTAGCGCAGCGTAACGCATCTTATTCAAGCCACCGGATTTATTCGTGGGGTCTTTAATTTTGAATTTTGAATTTTGAATTTTGAATTCGGAGCAAAGCGACGTGACGCAGTTATATAAAGCTGTTGTACTAATTACTGGTGCATCTGGCGGATTTGGACAGGAATTAACCCGACAATTATTAAAGGCTGGTAGCCGACTAATTCTAACGGATTTGGATGCAGCAATTTTGCATCAAAAAGTAGAAGCAATTCAAAGTGAAATTAGTACTGGAGAGGTGATTGCTTGTCTAGCTGTAGATTTAGCTACTCGCGAGGGAAGCGAAAACCTTTATCAGCAAGTTAAAAAACTTGATATCCCAGTGGATATATTAATCAATAATGCAGGAATAGGACTTTTCGGTCGCATGGATGAAGTTCCTAGCGAGATATGGGAGCAACTAATGCAGGTAAATCTGTTAGCACCCATGCGTTTAAGTTCCCTCTTTGCTGCTGATATGATTACTCGTAGAAAAGGTCATATCGTGAATATTTCTTCCTTAGCAGGCTGGTCAGCTACCGCAGGAATGGCTCATTATTCAGCTAGTAAATTCGGCTTACGAGGGTTTAGCGAAGGGCTATTCAATGAAGTCAGAGAACATCAAGTCAAAGTTACGGCTGTTTACCCTTTCTTTAGTCGTACTCCAATTTTGCGATCGCAAAGCTTTGGCAGTTTAAGTAAGCTAATAGAACAAGGCTTTCCAGAAAGCTTGGCCACAGATCCAGTAGACGTAATGCGCGCCACCATTCAAGGAATTGTTAACGACAAACTGCACGTATTTCCTGACCCAACTGCCAGAAGCGTGCATCTTCTCAAAAGATATTCACCGTTGCTATTGGACTTGATTAGTCATGCATTTACCAGGAGGTTGAAACTTGCTCAACGTCAGTAATTTCATTCCAACTCAAAACCTAGTTGAGACTAAAGAAAAACATCTAATTATTGGGGCTGGTTTTGTCGGCTTGGGTATGGCTGAAATGCTCAAATCAGCTAATATTCCTTACGATCAAGTCGATGCTAGTGACGATATTGGTGGTAATTGGTATCACGGCGTTTATGAAACTGCACATATCATTTCGTCACGCAAGATTACCGAATTTACACACTTCCCTATGCCAGATAATTATCCCGATTTTCCTAGCGCGCAAAATATGCGGGATTATTTAAACTCTTTTGCCGATCATTTTGGTTTACGGGAACATATTAAACTAAATTGCACAGTTAGTTATGTGCGACCAATTGAAAATAATCTCTGGCAAGTTTCCTTTGCTAATGGAGAACAGCGAATTTATAAAGGAGTACTGGTTTGTAATGGTCATCACTGGTGCAAGCGATTTCCGCAATTTCAAGGCGAATTTAATGGAGAAATTATTCATTCCAAAGATTACAAACATCCAAAACAGCTAACTGGTAAACGAGTTTTAGTAATTGGTGGCGGAAATTCAGCTTGCGATGTCGCCGCAGAAGCAGCACGGGTTGGTGCTAAATCTGTTTTGAGTATGCGTGAATCAGTGTGGTTTATTCCCAAGTCTTTTGCAGGAGTCCCAACCGCCGAACTGATGAGATGGTGGATGCCACAATGGTTACAACGGCTTTTAGCTTATGCAATTATCCGTCTGACTTTTGGTACACATAAAAGTTACGGTTTACCTCAACCCAATTATCGAATTTTTGCCAAACATCCAACTCTAAATAACGAAGTACCCTATTACATCAAACATGGGCGAATTACTCCCAAGCCTGCAGTGCGGCGTTTGGATGGTTGGGAAGTGGAATTTGTTGATGGTAGTCGTGAAGCATTTGACTTAATAATTTGTGCTACTGGCTATTATGTTGCCTATCCCTTTCTACCTTTAGAACTTCAGCGTGTGAAAGGTGCAACAGTGCAATGTTATGGCGGCTCATTTTTCTCAGATTACAAAGGGCTATATGTGATTGGTTGGGGACAAGCAAGAGGTGGAGTAGGTTCGCTGATTTCCGCTAGCAATTCCTTGTTCATGCGGTTTCTCAAACTTCAAGATGAAATCAATGTGCCTATTGGTTTGGTTCTCAAAGAAATGGGTCAACAATTACCAACAACTCACCTAGCCGATCCACAACACATTTTTAGGCAAGTAAAGTTCGTTAGTTGGTTATTTAATTGGATAGTTACAAAAGCTCATCGAGTTGATAGCAAATATCCTAATTTTCGTAATCAACCGCTTCCGGCTGCACAAATCACCGAAAAGCTTAGTTGTTAATTAAATCAACTACAAAAGTATTTTGTTGCTGTGTAAGCAAGGGGATAAGGGGAGAAGAATTTTATCAGACAGAAATAATAGTTCAATGTATATTAAAAATATACATTTAAGGTAGGGTGTGTTATGCCGTAGGCTAACGCACCCTGTTGATTATGCAATGGTGCGTTACGCTGTGCGACAACACACCCGACAATAAAATTTGATAATTTGGATTTCTTGGCAATCTTTGTAAAGCTAATCATTGCCAAATTAGTATCTTCCTAAATAAGTCAACAAACCCATCAAAATATAAGATTCAAAATCCTTATGAATCAGGCTGAACAGCATACAATTGAAGGCATTTATGAAGTATGCATTGGAGTTCCCGAAGCAATTGCTGCGATTCAATATTGGGAACAGTTTGGTTACCGTATAGGTCAAGTTGGTGAATTATCTGCAGATATTGCTCAACAACTATATAGTGTAAATTCAGCGTTAAAATCAATCCGTCTTTATCATCAAGAAGCGGATCATGGATTAATTCGGTTGATGGTTTGGCAAAATCCGACTAATAAGGGTTTGGGAATCAGTTCAATGAAAGTTAAGGGAAATCGTTGGGCAACTACCTTAACTGCTGATGGCTTAAGTATCTTAAATCATGCAGAGCAAGTAAAAGCTGCAGGTTGGGATATTAGATTCAGCAATCTTTACTGGGATATTATCTACAACAAAGATAAAATCAGCCGTCCTTTTATCGATCCGGCTGTTGGGGTGCGAGAAATGTTGTTATTGCAACCCTTAACTAGACAAGTCTTATTTCAAAGATTTGGCTATACACTACCAAATTACGGGCAAATTAACCCAAATGCCCCATTTAAGACTAGTCAATTTACCCACATGGGGTTAATTGTTCAGGATGATAGCAAAGAAATTCTCAAGTTTTACGAAGACGTGTTGGGTTTGCTACGAGTACGTGATGATGTCGAGACTAGGTACGAATTTTCACCCGCAGGGCGAGATTTTTTTGACCTCAACCCAGGTGAGAAATTTATTATTACCGCCTTCGACGATCCGCGTTCCTCTGCGTCTGACTTCCTGACTGCACGCAGTGGTAGGCTGTTTATCACACGGTTTCCTGATTCCATAAAGTTAGAATCGCGGTTTGAAGCCGCACAACCAGGTTGCTTAGGAATGTCATTATATACCTATCGAGTGCGGGGAATACAGGCATATTGCGATCGCATTCGCGAAAGTTCAGCCCAAAATATCACTAACATCGTCACCAATGAATTTGGCGAGATGAGTTTCTCGTTCACTGCGCCTGATGGCTACTACTGGACTTTGGTAGAAAATTGATCGGGAATTGGTCATTGGTAATGGGTAATTGGTAATTGGGAAAATTCCTAACACCGAATACCAAATGACAAACACCAAATATAAAATGCCAAAATTTAAACCTCGATGGGTAAAGCTAATTTTACTCAGTTTTTTATCTGCCCTATTACTAGCAATAACATCTACAGCTACAAGTATTTATTTGTACGGTAATAAAATTACTGATACAAAAGCAGAAGCAGCCATTGTTTTAGGGGCAGCAGTCTGGGGAGAAGAACCATCGCCAGTTTTTCGAGAACGAATTAATCATGCAATTAATTTGTATAAAAATCAGAATGTTACTAAGTTAATTTTTACTGGTGGAGTGGGTGAAATTAATGAACCTGCTGAAGCTATAGTTGGCAAAAAATATGCTTTGGCAAACAAAGTAAAAGTAACTGATATTCTCACGGAAACTGAATCTAGAACTACTTCCCAGAATCTCAAAAATGCTCAGTTAGTAGCATCTATTTATCAATTAAATAAATTTCTCATTGTCAGCGATCCATTGCACATGAAACGTGCAGTACTGATGGCACGCCATTTAGGCATGGATGCTTATCCATCACCTACACCAACAACTCGCTACCGCAGTTTTTCTAGTCAGATGCAATTTCTGATACGAGAAACTTATTTTTACCTTGTCTACTTAGTGTTTAAAATTTAACTTTTTGCTTGATTTTTAGAGATTTTAAAATAAAAATAAATCAGTTTAATTATTAGCAACCTCAACCGGAAGATAGACTAGAAGACTTGAATAAGTACCAAAAGATCCGACCAAAAAATTATGTTGATGAGAATTTGGGCTGTGACTGTTGTACTAACTTCTTCTTGGTTAACAACTGGGGTTATAGCTGCTGAACCAATTAAACCTGTAGCGGCTGCTTCACAAAGGGAAGCTCAAAAAAAAGATAGTCAACCAATTATTGTGAATAAAGCTGATTTTGGGGTACAACGCGTTGGCTCCCAGGGTAAAGTTACCTTTATCCCCACCTTTAGAGTGCCACTGCAAGAGGGGAGCAAATACGGCTGGCAAATTCAACTCAAAGACTACAAGGGTGCAGTGACATGGCGAGAAATCCTGCGATTGCCAAAACGTCCAGAAACCTGGGGTGTAGATACTGGACAAGACCTAGCAATCTCTCCCGATGGCAAAGAAGCAGTGACAAAGCGCACGCAAACAACTACCGATGGTATGATTCAAAACTTCTGGACGATCGCACCTGGAGATCCAGATGGTAAACATAAGATACAGGTCTATATTGAGGATCGTTTAATTGCATCTTTTGAGTTTGAAATTGTCTCCTTGAAGAAGCCAAAGCCAAATAGCCGCATTTAACAGCGAAAAAGTTAGTAATTATTGCAGGGTGGGCACTACGAAATTTTACAAATGCCCACCTGGAGTTTGACTGGCTATAAACTGATTTACCTCTATTCTTAAAATAGAGAGTTAATAAGCTAATCGTCATTTAAATTGCATCATTGTTTATGTTGGTAAAAGCTGCAAACCCTCTCCCTTGCTCCCTGCTCCCTGCTCCCTGCCCCCCTGCAGTCTCAATGTGCTTTCTTATATGCTTAACAGCTTATTGTTTGACTAGCTATGGTAAATCTAGCTGAATTTCAACAGTTAATTGCACAACATCGCTTATGCCCAAATACCTTGCCAAAAGCGCTACAAGCGCTGTTTTATGATAAAAAAGGTGACTGGGAAAAAGCTCATGAAATAGTGCAAAATGCTAGCGATAATGATAGTGGCTGGGTTCATGCTTATTTACACCGTAAAGAAGGTGATTTGAGCAATGCACGCTACTGGTATCGACGCAGCAATCAGCCAGAATTTTCTGGTGGACTAAACCAGGAATGGGAAGAAATTGCTGCTTGTTTATTACAAAATGTGAGTTCCTTTGGCTAGTTAATAACTATACTACTTGCCTCAATTATTTGGGGGTTGTTAAAACCTCAGATACTTACTAAAGTGAAGAGATTATATCTATATTCATCACTATCTGTATAACCAATGCTAGCCGCTACAAAAAGTTTTCGTGTTGATGAGTTGACGGTGCAAATTTACAACAATGAATCCGAAATGGCACAAGATGTTGCAGCCATTGCCCAACAATATCTACAAAATGTGCTTCAGCAAAAAGATACTGCTGCTGTATTGTTAGCAACCGGAAATTCTCAACTGAAATTTCTCGATGCATTAATTAACTTAGGTGGTGTAGATTGGTCGAGAATTATTCTATTTCATTTAGATGAATATTTAGGAATTTCTAGCGATCATGCTGCTAGTTTCCGCCGCTATCTGCGAGAACTTGTAGAACAGCGAGTTCACCCTAAGCAATTTCACTATATTGAAGGTGATACATTGCAACCATTAGCAGAGTGCGATCGCTATAGTAAACTCCTGCAAGCACAGTCAATTGACTTATGCTGTCTTGGTGTTGGCGAAAATGGACATTTAGCTTTTAACGATCCCTATGTAGCAGATTTTCAAGATCCTTACAGGGTGAAACTAGTAAAACTAGATGCGATCAATCGACAACAACAAGTAAATACTGGTCAGTTTCCCAGCCTAGAAAATGTACCACAATATGCATTTACAGTGACCTTACCAGTAATTTGTGCTGCTAAAAAAATTATCTGCCTTGCGCCGGATAAGCGTAAAGCAAATATTGTTAAAGATATCTTGCACGGGCCAATTAATACAAAATGTCCTGCTTCTATTCTGCGTCAACAAAACCAAGCTACATTATTTATAGATACTAATTCAGCCAGTTTATTAGCTGATATTAGTAATTATTAATGCTCTAATTTGCTAAATTAAGTAACGTAAGAAAGCTCTGGTAATGATGCGTTATGTTATCGCTAACGCATCCTATTGGCATGGCAAGGCTAAAATGTGGCAATATAATTTTCTTGTGGGGTGGACATCTTGTCATGGGTGTCAACTTAACGTAAAACCCTCTTGGTTGCATGGTTTCGCCCTCACCCCCAGCCCCTCTCCCACCAGGCTATCCATTACCCGGATCTTTCTCAACATTTACGAGAGTATTCACTCACGCTTTTTATAACCCTGATTCCTTCGTCATCAATTCTCAATAAAAACCTAATTTTAGCGAGAAGACTAAGAGTTAATCTGTCAAGTATGTTTGACACCTCAGTGTTCAAGATGCCCACAAAATAAGCATTTCAAGATTGTAAAGAAAGATGTGACTAATGGATAGCCCACCAGGAGAGGGGAGCAAGAGATTTAGTTCCCCTTCTCCCGGGGGAGAAGGGGTTAGGGGATGAGGGCGCGAGGTATTTGTACAACGCCCGCCCTATATAGCTTTTAGCTTAAGTTAACACCAATGACATCTTGTCCGCCCAGGACGGGCAAGATGCCCATCCCACAAGAGGTTTTTTAAATGCACTACTTTAGTCTTGTCAGTCCACTACGTCAACTGCGTAATTCTTCAATATTAGTCTGCGCTATAAAAATTTTAGTTATAAAATCCTTGAGCTTTTAAATTAGACAAACAAGACTCAAGATGCGAACAGTCCTCACACTGAAGTTCCTTACCTGGGTTAATACATCCACAGGGGGGATTCTCAAAACATTCAGCAACCTGTTGCGTAACGCGATATTTTTTTCGCACAAACTCTAAAGCAACCTCTTGCAAACAAAGCATTAAATCTCGCACCATAATATAGTTACCTTGTTTCTTTTGTTGCTGACTGAATTGTATAAAGTTAATCAAAGTAGAGGCAGAAGTAATACTGCTATGTTAAGAATTTTCAACTCGGAATTTGGTTTGGGTAAAAGGTGAAAGGGTAAGGGTTAAAGGTTTTTTCTTGCCCCTTTTCCCCTTCCCCTTTTGCCCTTAACCAACAAGTATTGGAGGCAGAAGGCAATTATGCTGATAGGAACTCGCACCCCTCATCTATTCATGAACTTAATCGGCTATTTGCCCTGCCTTCGCCTTCTACTTTGTGGTAATAATTGTTATATTCTATCTACAAGCAAGCCATAGTTTTGTTTGAGACATCTGGCTAATGTAGAGACTGAAACTTTAGGCTGGTGAATAACCAGTCCATTCAGAAATTATATCTTCTACTACCAATTCTTTCGTCTGTGAGTTTTTAGCTCCATCTACCAGGACTTTGAGAGTTGTTGTATAGACATTATTCATGATTTGATGTCCATAACCAATAACTTTCCCTAGATGTCCAGTTTTTTGATTTAGCACATAGTCCCCAATGTTAAACATAGCCGTAACTACCACTTTTTCATTGATGATGTCTCTATATTGTCTTATAGATTAGTTTGTAATAACTTCATGCTTTAAGGATGACTTATATAATACCTAAGGAAGATTAAGCCACTGTTCTCTCAGCTTTAATTTCTCTATCTTGAGGAATAAATAATAATACTTAAATTTTTCTCTTAAAAATCAGCTATTGCTTGATAGAGCTTAAGAGTATTTTAGCAAATAGCGTTTAAATGCTATGAAAATTTGATTGCAAGCTTTGCTACTCTTTTAAACGCTCTCTTCATTGAAGGTATCACATCACTATGTTTTATCAATTTAGAGTGACTACAGAGAATAATAGGTTTTTAATTGCATTTATATTGATTTAATTACTCTACAAATTAATTAATCAAACCAAAACATTTTTTAGCTATCTGCGCTCAAACCGGATTAAATCTATTTTTTGCAAAATTTCTACAAAATTAGCAAAATTAAGAAAATTTACAGATTATTAACTATTTGAAGGAAGCGATCGCAATTTAAAATTTCTTCACTATTAATACACCCTCACAAGTTCCTCACAATTTATGTTGAGAATAATTTTCAGCAAGTTCAACAAGCTCAACAAGAAGATACTATGGACTGTCACCAATGTAAATCTAAAAGCCAATCGTGTGGAACACAATCGTGGAAATTGCCATTTTTTCGCAACAATCAACCATCATTTTCTAAGGAAGTTCCTGCAAGTCCACCAATTGCCTTGGTAGGAATGCCTAATGTTGGTAAGAGTGTGCTGTTCAATGCATTGACTGGCATTTATGTAACTGTTTCCAATTACCCTGGGACAACCGTAGAGGTGAGTCGTGGTTTGATGCAGATTGCTAGCCAAACTATGACTGTGGTTGATACACCAGGGATGTATTCACTGATGCCGATCACTGAAGAGGAAAAAGTTGCACGAGATTTACTACTCATAGAACCTGTGACAGCCGTAATTCATGTAGTGGATGCGAAGAATTTGGGACGAATGCTTCCCCTGACATTTCAACTCATCGAAGCTGGGCTACCTGTTGTACTTGCCGTCAACATGATGGATGAAGCGCATCGTTGGGGGCTGGATGTGCAACAAGATGCGTTGGAGAAAGAGTTAGGAATTCCAGTAGTGTGCATGGCGGCGGCTTTAAAGCAGGGTATAGATGAATTAAAACAAAGGATTATGCCATTTCTGCCGATTCAGCCTGCCATGATTCCCGCGTAAATATTTTGAGATAAGGAAAGAATGGCATGATCGGTCAAGTTAGCTATCCCGAACCCATAGAAGCCGCGATCGCACAATTAGAATCTTGGTGGCAAAGTTTAGGTGAGCGGTATTTATTTAGTAATTATTCACTTTCACCCCGCAGTTTGGCGCTATTACTGTTGCAGAAAGATCCAGGGCTGTGGCAAATCTTGGAACAGGATCAAGAACAGTGTCGCCATTTGGAAGTGTTGATTACTGTTACCCAAAATCAACTACAACAATCCATTGGATTAGCGATCGCCCACACTCGCCAAAGCCAAGCGCAGGCAATAGAACGAGCAGTTCTACATGAAACCAAACAAGTGCGATCGTCATTTGCAGAGAAACTCCATCGGCTGACAGTCAACCCCATCACAGGATTTCCCATCCTTGTGGTCATCCTTTACTACGGGGTGTACAAATTTGTGGGAGAATTTGGAGCAGGGGAACTCGTAGATCGCATCGAAACGGTTTTTGAGGAACAAATCAACCCGGTGGTGAACCACATCACTGCTCAAGTCGTTCCCTGGCAACCAATCCAAGACTTAATTGGTAATGACTATGGCATTATTACTTTGGGGATTCGCTATGCTACAGCCATTGTCTTACCTGTAGTCGCTACTTACTTCTTGATGTTTTCGTTACTGGAAGATAGCGGCTATCTACCACGTCTATCTTTGATGCTCGATCGCTTATTTAAATCCGTTGGCTTATCAGGCAGGGCAGTAATTCCCATCGTGTTAGGCTTTGGATGCGACACAATGGCAACGATTGTTACCCGCACCCTAGAAACCAAACGCGAACGGTTAATTGCCACATTTTTACTATCCCTGGCTATTCCCTGTGCTGCACAGTGGGGGGTAATTTTAGGGCTATTAGCACAAAAACCCGCAGCTTTGATGTTTTGGGGAGGCTTTATTAGTGCCATTTTCTTGGTAGTTGGCTATCTCACAGCTAGGTTTTTACCTGGTAGTTCCGGTAAATTTTATATGGAACTTCCTCCTTTAAGATTGCCCAACTTGCGAAACGTGGTAGTTAAAACTTGGGTGCGGATGAAGTGGTATTTCCTAGAAATATTACCCCTGTTTATCTGGGCATCAGTCTTGATTTGGGTAGGGCGATTAACTGGATTATTTGACCTAATTATTCGGGCAATTGAACCGCTAACTTTTGCCTTAGGAATGCCCAAACAAGCAGCACCGATATTCCTTTATGGCTTCTTTCGGCGTGATTATGGTGCCGCAGGACTGTTTGATTTACAGCAACAAGGAAGCCTCACAGGTAATCAGCTTGTAGTTGCTGCCATTGTCTTGACATTGTTCTTACCCTGTATTGCCCAATTGCAAATGTTGATCAAGGAACGGGGAGCTAAAACTACTTGGCTAATAGTACTGTTTATTTTCCCCTTCGCTTTTCTGATGGGATATCTCGTCAATCTGGGCTTAACATTCTTCGGAGTTAACTTTTAAAATGAACGCCTTACCAACAGTCAAAATTGGTCAACCGCAAAGGGTAGTGTGTTTACAAACTCAAGATGATGCCGTATTACACAAGCTGATGGCGTTCGGTATTCTGCCAGGAAGCAATTTAGTGCTAGAGCAACGCTTCCCTTCTTACATAATCACAGTCGGCAGAACCCGCACCGCCCTAGATAAGGAAACAGCACAAACTATTTTTGTGGAATCTTGTTAGGTAATGGGTAATGGGTAATGGGTAATAGGCAATAGAAATTTCTCCCTCATCCCCAGTCCCCAATCCCCAGTCCCCAATCCCCAGTCCCCAATCCCCAATCCCCAATCCCCCATCCCTGAAATTCAGAAGGAGCAGAAATTATGCTGTCGCAAGCTATGACTGATCGGTTGAACGAACAAATCAACCTAGAAATGTATTCTTCCCATCTTTATTTGCAAATGGGTTCTTGGTGTGCTTACAAAGCTTTAGATGGATGTGCAACATTTCTCAGTCAACACGCCGATGAAGAAATGATGCATATGCGCCGCTTAGTTAATTACTTACATGAAACGGGGGCGTTAGTGGTACTAGGTGGGATGCAGGCTCCACCAATTCATTTCGCTTCCCTGACAGAACTGTTTGAACAAATCTATGCACACGAACAGAGCATTACTCGTAAAATTAACGAGTTGGTACATTTAGCAAATACAGAACCAGATTATTCTACGCTACAGTTTCTCCAATGGTATGTAGCAGAACAACATCAAGAAGAGTTTCTGTTTAAAGGGATTCTCGACAAAATTCACTTGATTGGTACTGAAGGACAGGGAATATTCTTCATCGACCGAGAAATTGCTAACCTAGCAGCCACAAAAGGTAAAGAAGCAACTACAATGAGCGCGACACCAGCAGCTTAACTCAAATATAGCGAGGGCGTTGGCTTTTATGACTAAAGTCATGGTACATTCATGACTTTAGTCTGTATGATTTTGAGAGCAAAATCGCTTTAATAATCAATAGGGGCAGGAAACAGTGACTACTTGATAATGTGTCAGGTCATTAAAGAGTATTAGCTGTAAATTCCCTGGTAAAAGCTAGTTTACTCCTCAATGCAAATATAGTTGCCATAATCACAACTATATTTGCAGAATCAACAATCATTTCTCATTGATGATCACAAAGAAGCTACCAGCAAGTAGCTTCTTTTTATATTTTTGTACTTGATACTAAAAGACAATTTTAAAACTCACTCTCAATATACAAGGTCGGGTTGACTTAAGAAAACCCAACACCGAAATATATTTTAAACTTTGAAGCTCCATGTTGCGTTGCGCTTAATCCAACCTTGTATTTTAAGAGAAATTCGGAAAAGACACTATCTTGCAGAAGCAAACCAAGCAATCAACTTGATAATTAAAAAAACTAATCCTATAGAAAAGAAATTAAAAGGAGATATATTTGAAGTTGCAACAGCAATACATGACGCTGTTAAAAATATAATATTAGCTACGAGCACAAATCCTGACCTTACAGTAGAGTTTAAATCTTTAATAGCCCTAATTAACTCTTCATTGTCGTCAGGCATAAAGAACACCCTTTAATTGTTAAATAAGTACTTTACAACGAATATAATCTTTCACATCGAAAGTGTTGGGCTACTTTATACACTGTCTACTAGCTGGAAAGTACTGAATTACGAGTAAAAAAAGATATCAATATCTTAAAAGCGTCAAACAACGTTTAAGCATAGCAATACAAAGCTAATTATTTTAATGATGTTTTTATATACAAATATATTTGCTGAAGCGTTAGTAATCAGCATGAACTTGCCAATTTTATAAATTATGTTTAATGTTAATTAATGACATCTCTTGTCTCATTAGGCCTTGATACACAAAGAAAGTAGGAAAATCTCTCCTACATTCAGGACTCAGCACTGCAATAAACCATTTTGCCAGATAAATTCAATATTAAAAATTCATCTTGACTTTTTTTTGTCAAAAGTTGGTATTTTTATAGGCTTTGAACTATCAGTTCAAAAAATAAGGCTAGTGTAATTAAAATGTGGGCTAAAAATGACAATAAATATTACAATTTCAGGTAAACAAACTGATTTATCAGTTAAATAAGTAAGAAGGCTAGAGAATTATAGATCCCTATCACAAGGCTTGCCTGAAAAGAGGCTGGCAATTTCCACTTTAAACATTCAATGTTGAAGTGATAACTTCTCTTGTACATTAATTTTAGTTATGGAATTGCTAAATAGTTTTTTTTTCCTCAGCAATATATCCCTCATGGACATTGCTATCTTTGGCAACCACAACTAGTTGGATTGCATATAGTCTCTGATTTACTAATTGCACTAGCTTATTATTCAATTCCCATAATTTTGGTTTATTTTGTCCACAAGCGAAAAGATTTGCCTTTTAATTGGATTTTTCTATTGTTTAGTACATTCATCATAGCTTGCGGCACAACCCACATTATGGAAGTGTGGACACTTTGGCATCCTATCTATTGGGTATCTGGCTTGATTAAAGCTATAACTGCTCTTGTTTCTGTATACACAGCCATAGAATTGATACCATTAGTTCCGCAAGCCTTGGCTTTACCTAGTCCTGCCATCCTAGAAGCTGCAAATGCTCAATTAGCGAAAGAAATTGCCGAACGTAAACAAGCAGAAGAAAATCTTAATCAAATACTCGAAAGATTAGAAAATATAGTTACAGAACGCACAGCAGAGTTAACATCAACTAACTCCTCACTACAGACAGAAATTGCCGAACGCCAGCGCATTGAAGAAGCATTAAGAGAAAGCGAACAGCAATTTCGGGCAACATTTCAACAAGCAGCTGTTGGTATTGCTCATGTAGGAACAGATGGAAGATGGTTACTAGTGAATAAGAGATTTTGTGATATTGTTGGCTATACCTTTGAAGAATTGCAATTACTAACTTTTCAGGATATTACTTACCCAGATGATTTGGCAGCCGACCTCAACTATCTTGAGCAGATAATAGCAGGTGAAATTCAAACCTACACTTTAGAAAAGCGCTTTTTTTGCAAAAATCATTCTCTCGTCTGGATTAGTCTGACTGTGTCTTTAGTGCGGGATAGTTTTGGTAATCCCAAGTATTTTATTTCTGTGATTGAAGATATTAGCGATCGCCAGCGTTCTCAAGAACAGATTCGAGCTTCACTGCGAGAAAAAGAAGTTTTATTAAAAGAAGTTTATCATCGAGTTAAAAACAATTTTCAGGTAATTTCTAGCCTACTGAGTTTGCAATCGGAATACATTACAAATAAACAGGATTTGCAAATATTTCAACAAAGCCAACAGCGTATAGCATCAATGGCTTTGGTTCACGAAAAGATGTATCAATCGGGAGATTTATCTAGAATTAATTTCCGTGAATATGTTCAAGAGTTAGTTGCTAGTTTATGTACATCATACGATGTCTATGATGGTGCGATTACTGTACAAATTAATATTGATGATGAGATTTTACTTGGTTTAGATACAGCTGTACCTTGTGGTTTAATTATTCATGAACTTGTTTCTAATTCTTTAAAATATGCTTTCCCTGGAGGAAGACCTGGTGAAATCACTATTGCCATCCAAGAAATAGCTAATCATCAAATTGCCCTGACTGTTAGTGATAACGGTGTTGGGTTACCAGAAAATTTCAACTTTACCGAAACAGCATCATTAGGTTGGCAATTAGTAGAAGCTTTAGCCAGTCAGTTGACAGGCGATATCACAATTAGGAACGATATCGGGGTAGAGTTTTTGATCGCATTTTCTCTAGTTTAAATACACAGGTTTATTAAATGACTAACGCCAACATATTAGTTGTAGAAGATGAAGCTATTGTTGCTAAAGATTTACGTAATCGACTCACTAGATTTGGTTATACCGTTCCGGCTGTTGCGTCTTCAGGACAAGAAGCTATTAATAAAGCACTAGAGTTATCACCAGATTTAGTGCTAATGGATATCAAATTAAAAGGTCAAATGGATGGCGTAGAAGCAGCTCAGGAAATTCATAAGCATTTAGATATACCGATTATTTATCTGACTGCTTATGCAGATGATCATACATTAGACAGAGCAAAAGTAACAGATCCATTTGGCTATTTACTCAAACCTTTTAAAGAAAGAGAATTACAAACTAATATTGAAATAGCCCTGACTAAACATCAGCTAGAAAAGCAATTAAGAAATAATCAAAAATGGCTATCTACTTTGCTAAAAAGCATCAGCGATGCTGTAATTGCCAGCGATACGCAAGAAGTAGTCAATTTTATGAATCCTGTAGCAGAAAAATTGACAGGTTGGCAAGAGTCAGAAGCGATGGGTAGAAATTCATCAGGAATCTTGAATCTTGCTCATGCTGAAACTCTTCAACCTGTTGAAAATCCTCTCAAGAAAGTTCTGCAAGACGGTGTAGTTAATCAATTACCAGAAAATACAATTTTGATAGGGAGAAATGGTAACGGAATTCCCATAGATCATAGTGCTGCCCTGATTAGAGATGATAAAAATAATATTATGGGTGCAGTGTTAATATTTCGAGATATCACTGAGCTAAAAACCGCTATAGAGGCTCGTAAAAAGCAAGTAGAACAAGCACAAATAGTAGCCAAATTGCAAGAACTTAATCAACTTAAAAATGATTTTTTAAATTTAGTCACACATGAATTGCGCTCACCTTTAAGTAATATGAAAGGGATGATTCAATTACTAGAAGTTTCTCCACTATCTCAGGAATTTCAGCGCTATCTCGATATTATCAAAGCAGAGTGCGATCGCGAGATGGAATTGATCAATGATTTGTTAGATTTACAAAGGCTAGAAAATTCATCTTATTTGCCTCTAGCGCCTGATGCTTTAGTATTAGAGCAGTGGTTACCTTTAGTGATCGAACCATTCCAAGCCCGTGTTCAAGAACATCAGCAAACTCTACAGCTAAATCTACCTCCAAATCAAATCACAGTTATCTCAGACCGTACCAGCTTGGAACGTATTTTAATAGAATTGCTGAATAATGCTTGTAAATACACTCCATCTGGTGGCGAAATTATCATTACCGTGTCTTACAACACTTCTGTGATACCAGCGCAAACCATAATGACTGTCAGCAATACAGCAGAAATTCCCGCTTTAGATTTGCAGCGCATTTTTGAAAAATTCTATCGCATCCCTGATGCCGATATCTGGAATCAAGGCGGTACAGGCTTAGGACTCGCCATAGTGCAGAAGTTAGTCACACAGCTACAAGGAAGCATTCAAGTAGAAAGTGGCGACGGAAGAACGACATTTAGCCTCATATTTACTGATTTAGCGCCAACTAGTACAACACAGCAATCGTAAAGAAGGTAAGCCAAAAATCACTCGAAAATATGTAATTGATTTTGCCAAAGTAATTATAAGATGATTAAATTTACGACATTTTTTATATATATTGAACCGTCGAATATCAAATATTATAAAATTTGTCAACCCCAGATAGAAAGATGATATCTCAGCCCAGTATGTCTAAATTAGCTATATATGGTAAACACCTGGTATATCTGGAGGCTTGGTTTTAACCGAGCCTTTTTCATAGCTTTTTATTTATTCATATAAGTAAATAACTATAAAAGTATAATTTTTCACAAATTAAGTTGATCAAGCAAGTAATCCATTAGCAGTTTTTGGCATATTTGGATACATCCCCAAGGAAGATGATCTGTAATGAGAGTAGGTCTAAATTAATTTAGTACGTTGTTAAGCACAGCAATGATCGAGGTTTGGCTCGCGACCAAACCTTTTTTTTCAGAACTCACAAGTAAATTTTTAATCTGTCTTCAGGTTGTTTGCACACATCCTCTAGGATGATGAACTAGTGTCGGAGGCAGTCTAAATTAAGCATGGTGTAGTAAATGCTTGGTATATACAGAGGCTTGGCTACGCCAAGTCTCTTTCATGTTGTACATTCGCACATTGTATGTCGCAGTTCGCAAATTAATGTCTTTATTAGTAAATGAATATTGATTTTTGTAAAATTATAGCGCTCTCATCATAAATAAAGTCGATTAGTAAATTGAATTTTTGCTCAATACACAAATATCAACAGATGAAATTTGGCAAATATCTCGTTTTTAGAAATAATTCTTAACTCTAGAAGGAGGAACAGAAATTGTGAAACCTTCATCTCCTAATTTTTAACGACAGCAGCCGATACTTTGAGATGTGCGATCGCATCTAAGAGGATGTTTGAAAAGTCTGTAATAGTGTATCAAATATTTTTTACCCCACCCTAGCCCTCCCCTTTCTAAGGGGAGGGAACTGGATTTTCCGGTCTCCCCCCTTGACAAGGGGGGATTAAGGGGGGTAACAGTGCAATTAAAATCACAGGGAAAAACTTTTCAAACAACCTCTAATAGCGATTAAGTATTTAAACAGAATTTTTCAATATTTAAAGTATGAATCTTATCTTCTAAATCTCATCACTACAATTATCAATATATTTTCTTCTTGGAATCATACTTTGAAAAAATGCTACCGATATATAAGTAGGCTGAGAAAGATTGTGCCCCTACAAATGATCGATATACTACAAACATTATTTGAATTTGCGATTATACCAAACGCTGAACCATAATTAGCCTAGCAGCTATTATTAGATACTGCTCAACCGCTAAACTAAAAATTTACTCAAACGCTTGTATAATCTGAATTTCAGCTATTTCAGTTAACTAAATTTACTGGCGATCAAGGTAATTGTTGAGCAACCTCTGGCTTAGATACTCTAACATGGTAATAGGCACCACACTCATTCATGGTAGAGGTATCTATGGAAGCTTTAGCGGAAACTCTAGATACAAAATTGCGTCAATGGAAACCGGATGTTGCTGAACAGGTACGGCAATATGTGGCAGCAATTATCGAAATGGCAGACCAAGATGCACTAGACATTATGCAATCAAAGGAAGTTACACAAGAACCTGTGGACTGGTCAGAAAAAAATGACAACTAGTGCAGACTGGCACAAATAACTAATCAGTACAAAATTCAACTCAGCAACGCCACTTGCGCGATTCCCGGGAAACCCCATCCAACGCAGTGGCTCCTCAGGACTCTGCACTACCATCACGACTGGTTAGAAACTGTTGCCGCGATGCACTAGCATTGATACAGAAAAATTGTTGCAGGATCGGATAAGCTAACCAAAGCAGTTTTCATCCTCCAAACCATGACCGCAAGTAATCCCACAATTTTAGCCCTAGACTTTGATGGAGTGATTTGCGATGGACTAATTGAATATTTTGAGGTAGCATGGCGCACCTATTGTAAAATCTGGTCGCCTGCTAACAATACACCAGCCGATAATTTGGCTTCGAGATTTTATCGGCTACGACCAGTAATTGAAACAGGCTGGGAAATGCCTGTTTTAATCAAAGCATTAGTAGATGGGATTGCGGATGACAATATCCTGCAAGATTGGGTAAAAATTGCTCCACAAATATTGTTAAACCACAAGCTACAAGCAAGAGAAATTGCTACCGCACTAGATAATATCCGGGATGAATGGATTGCTACTGATTTGAATGGCTGGTTAAGTCTGCATAGATTTTATCCTGGTGTAATCGACAAAATCAAAGCAACTATTGCTAGTGCAGTTAGCTTATATATTGTCACCACCAAAGAAGGACGTTTTGTCCAGCAATTATTGCAGCAAGAAGGTGTAGAGTTATCTTCCCAAGAGATTTTTGGCAAAGAAGAGAAACGCCCTAAATACGAAATTCTCCGCGAATTAATCCAGACAGCAACTCAAAAGCCTGTTAGTCTCTGGTTTGTAGAAGATAGGCTCAAGACATTGCAATTAGTACAACAGCAATCAGACCTTGCAGATGTCAAGCTTTTCTTGGCAGACTGGGGCTACAATACTCAATCGGAAAGAGAGACAGCCGATAATGACCAACGCATTCAGCTATTATCTCTTTCTCAGTTTGGTTATAACTTCTCAAATTGGAGTTGAATTCTGCAGTGAAGAAATCAGGGGCTAGTTTTTCTGACATTCGTAGTGGATGATGCGTCGCCAGTCAACCAACTGCAAAAAATAATATTTGCGTCCGATAAATTTTTTGTAGAGAAACGGCAGCAGTCATTGGTGTCAACTTAAGCTAAAAGCTATATAGGGCGGGCGTTGTACAAAAACCTCGCGCCCTCATCCCCTAACCCCTTCTCCCCCAGGGAGAAGGGGAATTGAATCTCTTGCTCCTTAAGCAAAATAAGCTGTACAGTCGCCAACCATGACTCCCTGGGGGAGAAGGGGAATTGAATCTCTTGCTCCCCTCTCCTGGTGGGCTACGGTGTACACACAAGTCTTAAAATTCCCCCTAGTGCTTGGTTTGATCATCTAGCTAATGGTTGTGCGATCGCTCTCGAAGCCTGTCCACAGCCAAGAGGAACGACGTAGGCGGAGCCTTCCCGCAGGGTAGCAATCGCAAAAACCACGGGATTATGTGATTACCTCGCTGCGCTCGTAATGACAATTTCAGGGGTCTATAAGGGACTTCCAACTAAAAAAATATCCCGTCGCTGAGTAGGCAGGGGGGCAGGGAGCTCTTAGCAGGGGGAGAAAGAAAAATATTATCTAAGTAAATTGGATAATTTATTTTCTGGAAGTCCCTAACGCCTGAAACCCTTACAGATAGTACTTGTGTGTACACCGTAGCCTTTATAAGGGGAGGGTTAGGGTGGGGTAATTCGAGAACGGGAATAATTCGATAACTTGTATATACTCCGTAGCCTTTTTAAGGGGGGTAGGGGGGATCAATAAATCTCTAAAATCACAGCCAACCACTTTTTAAACAACCTTTAACAGCACAGCTAGAAGAATGCAGACAGTACAGAAAAAACCTAAGTACATTAAAGATTAGCACTACTTCGCTACTGACGCTAAATACCGCAATAATTATAGAAATAATTAATACACCCTGCTTTTTGAGCAAAGGTGAGATTGTAGTATAACTGCCAATACTGCTCGGTTAAGGATGTTAAACTCTTAATTTAGTTTGGGGAAAAGGTGAAAGGGTAAGGGTTAAAGGTTTTTTCTTACCCCTTTTACCCTTCCCCTTTTACCCTTAACCGACAAGTATTGGTATAACTGCAACTGGGCTATTATGTTGTGTGAGGCAGTTGACAAATATATTTACACACTTCATTGCTGAGTATGATTGCGTAGTTTCCCTGCGCCTATACATACTAGACAAAGTCAACAATTAGCACTACTGGATGCGATTTCTACGGATAGACTGCGTCTACATAGCTTGCGATCGCTCATCCATAGAGAACATTGGTTCCTTCATAACCAACCTGATCGGGTTGTCTACCAATGAGCGCTCATCCATAGAGAACATTGGTTCCTTCANAACCAACGTGATCGGGTTGTCTATCAACGAGCGCTCATCCATAGAGAACATCGGTTCCTTCACAACCAACGTGATCGGGTTGTCTATCAACGAGCGCTCATCCATAGAGAACATCGGTTCCTTCATAACCAACGTGATCGGGTTGTCTATCAATGAGCGCTCCTTCACGCACAACCAGATCTCCTTCACGCACAACCAGCTCTCCTTCACAACCAACGAGCCAATTTTTCGATTAACTAGCTCTCAATAATTGATGTTTTAGCCTTCCCTAATGCATTGCCTGTGCTGCTATGATTGAATATCAGCCGCCCGCAACCATACTCTTTTCTTGCCAGAATGCGCGGATGGGTAGGTGTTAAAAAAGTAATCTCACCAAAAACCGTTAAAACTATTTGTATATAAGGCTTCTACTGATTTATTGCTGTCCAATCACCCGCGCACCTTACAGAGATTGACTTTCAGCCATTTTGGGTTTGCTGTTTCATTATTGCTTATGTTATGATTGCACTGTCCGCGCAACCGAACCTTGAAAACTATATATACATTGGCTTTGGGGCTTCCGCTGTTTAAACTTCACTTAATCCCTATTAGGGATTGAAACGCTCTTGGCGTGATACCCAATTGAGTGGCCACATAAGAAAGTTTAAACTTCACTTAATCCCTATTAGGGATTGAAACATTACATAATCATTATTTATAGGAATGTCAATTAAGGTTTAAACTTCACTTAATCCCTATTAGGGATTGAAACTTGTCGGCACTGAAAGCACTTCAAGAAGAGGATAGTTTAAACTTCACTTAATCCCTATTAGGGATTGAAACAATGCAATCTAGTATATTTTCTTTTGGACAAACAGAAAGATGTTTAAACTTCACTTAATCCCTATTAGGGATTGAAACCATCCACTAGAGAAGAATACTACAAAGAAAATTTAAGTTTAAACTTCACTTAATCCCTATTAGGGATTGAAACAAATACAAGTATTTCAACTATTCCCTTGAGTTTCGTTTAAACTTCACTTAATCCCTATTAGGGATTGAAACATCTGACAGCGACCCTGCGGTAGTTGCAGAGATTGGTTTAAACTTCACTTAATCCCTATTAGGGATTGAAACATCAGCCTCCTTATTTTGCAAATAAGATGCAATCTGTTTAAACTTCACTTAATCCCTATTAGGGATTGAAACGAAATACTTAAGCTACTACTTCGATTCCTTTAAATGGTTTAAACTTCACTTAATCCCTATTAGGGATTGAAACAATGGATCTACACCGGAAACACACCAAGCTGGGGTTTAAACTTCACTTAATCCCTATTAGGGATTGAAACTCAGGCTTAGACTCTGCATACTTAATAAACAATAGTTTAAACTTCACTTAATCCCTATTAGGGATTGAAACAAAAATAGAAACTTGCCCAAAAATTGCAATAGAAGTTTAAACTTCACTTAATCCCTATTAGGGATTGAAACCTACTACCGCTATTAGTTGGAGTAACCTGACATTGGGTTTAAACTTCACTTAATCCCTATTAGGGATTGAAACATTTCAGGATAGTAAGTTGATTCGTGGCTTGAATATGTTTAAACTTCACTTAATCCCTATTAGGGATTGAAACTTTAGGTTTATCCGGGTGTCCGTAAAAAATAGAGTTTAAACTTCACTTAATCCCTATTAGGGATTGAAACAAAGTCTAGATTTGGCTGAAATAATACCAAGTTTTCGTTTAAACTTCACTTAATCCCTATTAGGGATTGAAACAAAATCAAACCAGCCGCAGCTGTATCAATGCCAATGTTTAAACTTCACTTAATCCCTATTAGGGATTGAAACACGTTACTCAAACCCTGTGCAACATTAGCAGCCGGTTTAAACTTCACTTAATCCCTATTAGGGATTGAAACGGCTTCCCAGATTTTCTACCTTTTCTGATTTGTAGTTTAAACTTCACTTAATCCCTATTAGGGATTGAAACATCAAGGCTGCATGGGATGAGTGGGTGCAAGGAAAGGTTTAAACTTCACTTAATCCCTATTAGGGATTGAAACGATATTAAAAAACTAGATGTTTACTGCAATAGACTAGTATGAACTACCCACAGTTGGCTCCGCCTGAACTGTGGGTAGTTCATTTGTTAGAGATTCTAATACACTAAGGGAGTTACGCCGCGCATTTGACGTAAGGAATTGATGCAAGCTGGACAATCGCAACCAAATAATGCGATCGCAGTATCGCTTTCTTGATCATTAAACTCTAACATCGGTACACCATCTGTAGAAGGCTGTGCTTCTTGCTGATACTCTGGTATTTGAGCCAATACAGAAACTCTCATACAGACTAAACCAACTTTGTGCTTATTGCGGATACAAGATAGACGGTCAGTATTTGCTGGTACTGGATCTGCTGCTTGAGCTTGATTGATTGTCACTCCCATAGACAAGATAGAGCTTATCAGTACAGGAGTCGAAAGCAAGTGAAGTAAAAATTTGTTCATGAGTTTCCAGGTGAAGAATTTCGACTGCTCACATGAGCCGATTTCATCTTACAGGGTAAGCTAATAGGCATCAGGAATTTGGTATACCCAGCCAAATTCAATTCAGAATAGCTCGGAAGGTAAATATGTAATGCTTTTTACATCAACTCCTTTTCAGCTTGAAGCCAATGTTCTACAGACTTGCCATCAGGGTAACCAGCTTGTTGCCAAATTTGATAAGCTCTTAACCGGATTTGATTTTCATCTGGGTGGTTACTAATAAAATAGTCACAGGAATTAGTCGTTAAACTATACGGTGCTGTTCCGAAAAAATCCTGACGACCTAAAATTTCAGCAGTAAAACGGTAACACTCTTGCTGAATGGGGCATTTTTCCCCGGGACACATCAAAATATCGTAAGGCATAATTAGTAATTGGTAATTGGTAATTGGTAATTGGTAATTGGTAATTGGTAATTGGTAATTGGTAATTGGTAATTGGTAAACGTTATTTAATACTTTTGGGTTAAGGGGAAAAAGGAAAGAAAAAACCCTTAACCTTTAACCTGTTCCCCAAAACCAATTTTGAGTTCAAAACGCTTATCTGATACCAATTCAAATAATATTTGCGACAGATAAATTCTTTGTAAGGGCACGGCATCCCCAATCTTTTGGCATATCAAATATCTTACTGGTGCCCATTGGTGTCAACTTAAGCTAAAAGCTATATAGGGCGGGCGTTGTACAAATACCTCGCGCCCTCATCCCCTAACCCCTTCTCCCGCAGGAGAAGGGGAACTAAATCTCTTGCTCCCCTCTCCAGGGGGAGAGGGGCTGGGGGTGAGGGCGAAACCTTGCAACCAAGCAGGTTTCACGTTAAGTTGACACCAGTGACTGGTGCCGTGCCCCTACCCATCTGTCGCATTCTTTTTTGAAAATGGCAGGACTTACGCAACTGGCACAGTGATCCTCTGGCATAAGAGTCAATAGTCAAGAGTCAAGGGTCAAAAATTAAGGTTTTTTGGACTCTTGACATTTGACCCTGGACAAACCTAAACGAAAAAAATATGACACTTGCGTAAGTCCTAAATGGTATGAGTAGTATTAAAACGGGATTTCTCTTTCCCATTACCCATTACCCATTACCGAACTTGATATTCTGGCAACGCGATTTTAACTGTATCTGCGGGGAGTGTAAACGGAGACACTACCGTCAGGGCGCTGAATCTTCCGTGTTTTGCTAGAACCAATCAAAATCATCGTTCGCATATCTGCTATTTCTGGTGTTAACTCTTCCAAAGTAATTACCCGCACAGCTTGTCCAGGTCTGCCGAGATTACGTGCTAATACTACTGGGGTATCAGCTGTTCGGTAACGCAGTAGAATATTTCTCGCTGCGGACAATTGCCAAGTACGCTCTTTCGACACAGGATTGTAAAAGGCGATCGCAAAATCAGCTTGGGCAGCTGCGGCAATGCGTTCTTCAATAATTGACCAAGGCTTGAGAATATCGGAAAGGGAAATTGCACAAAAATCATGCCCCAAAGGTGCGCCAATACTCGCGGCTGCGGCTTGCATGGCGGAAATTCCCGGTGCTACATGAATATCGATACTGTCCCATTCCGGTTTAGCGTGGTAATCGAGTACTTCAAAAATTGCTGTCGCCATTGCATATATCCCAGGGTCACCAGAGGACACCACAGCAACATATCGCCCTTCGGCTGCTAAATCTAGCGCCAGTTCCGCCCGTGAGATTTCTTCGCGATTATCGGAATCATGTCTTCGCTTCCCTTCACCGAGAGAACCAACCAAATTTAAATAAGTTGTATAACCTACCAAATCAGTAGCCGATTTGAGGATTGCTTTCACCTCTGGAGACATCCACTCTTGACTCCCTGGCCCCGTACCAATCACAGCTAATCGCCCACGTGGTTGACCGATGCAGCTAGGGTCGATGGGTTGGGGGGAAATTGCGATCGCAATTTCTCCTGCTTCTACCTCCATTAATTCCCCTGATACACCTGTGGCGGCGATGGCTGCTGCTTGGGCGGGGCTATAACCCTGTGATAACAAACTTTCTAATTGATTTGAGGTAAAAAACCTTGCAGGCACATGCAAAGCTTCAGCTACAGTATGAATTGCAGGATAGGCGGCGCTAGCAATGGGTGCAAATAATCCCGCTACTGATGCAGGTGCAAGTTCTGCATCTTTTAATAGTTGCTGTATTGAAGCTAATAGTTGATCGTGAGATTGCGAAGTTTCCGAGATTGCGATCGCAATTGTTTTGGGATGGTAAACCAGACAATCGGGTGTAGGATTGATTGAGCGATCGCTAATTTTAATAGTTAATTCTCCATTAAGAGCAATAGGCAATTGACTCTCACTCAACCAAGGCGCTGTTCCTTCTAACTTCACTTGCGCCCCAGCTAGCAAATCCGAAATAAATTTCTTCGCATCATCAGGGTTAGCTAAATGATATCCAGCCGGAGGAGACAACAGCGCTGTGCGAAAACGGATGTCGCCTGTAGTTGTAATTGCGGCTTTGATATCAAAAACCTCAGCAATGCGACGTGCTAAATCATTTACCCCACTCAACCCGCCCAAAAGCGGCACCACAGCGCTACCATCCTCAGCTACAGCTATTACTGGCGGTTCCTGTCGCTTATCGGAAATCATCGGTGCTAGAGTTCTAATCAAAATTCCCGCAGCACAAATCCCAATTACCGGGCTTCCTTGGGCGAACAAATCCCGTACCGTCTCACCAAAATTACTAAAACTAACATCCACCTCACTAGTGCGCCCCGCCAAACCGTATAGCGTCGCCCCTGGCAAAACACTGATGATTTTCCTTCCTACTGCCACACTATTTTGACCCAACACCACAACAGCAGGTGCAACCTTCGACATCATAAAAGTTAGGGAACGTAATTTTTGATATGTTTCAAATCAAACCATAAATTGGGGATTGGGGATTGGGGATTGGGGACTGGGGACTGGGGATTGGGGATTGGGGGAGAAATCCCATTACCAATTACCAATTACCAATTACCAATTACCAATTACCAATTACCAATTACCAATTACCGATGCCCAATGCCCCATGCCCCATGCCCTATTCCCAATGCCCTATTCCCCTTTGCCCCTTAATTTGCTAATATTTCCAATGCGAAAACACTGACACAGAGCAACTCTGCATTACCATGCCAACATCTGCAATTGACGCTCAAGACGCAGCAGCTATCCAAGCGGTAAAGGAAGGGGTTGTTGTATGCGATCGCTCTCACTGGGGACTTATCCGTGTTTCTGATGACCACCGCATCAGATTTTTACACAATCAAAGTACTAACGATTTTCAAAGTCTTAAGCCTGGGCAAGGGTGTGATACGGTGATGGTGACATCCACCGCCCGGACGATAGATTTAGTCACTGCCTATGTTTTAGAGGATGCGGTGTTATTGCTGGTTTCGCCTAATCGCCGTGAATTTATCATGCAGTGGTTAGACCGCTATATCTTTTTTGCTGATAAAGTGCAATTAACCGATGTGACTGATGAAACAGCCACCTTAAGTTTAATTGGCCCTGGTAGTGATGGGATTATTGAAAAGTTAGGTGCTGGGGCAATTATTGGTCAACCCTACGGCAATCATATTTTAGTTAACGATGGAGTAATTGTTGCTGTTGGTAGCGGTTTGGCTTCCCCTGGATATACCTTAATTTTGCCAGTTGCAGAAAAACAAAAGCTGTGGAATGAAATTTTAGCATTAGGCGCAGTCGAGTTGAGCGATCGCGCTTGGGATGCGTTGCGAATATTAGAAGGGCGACCAACCCCAGATGCAGAATTGACAGATGATTACAATCCTTTAGAAGTCGGTTTATGGCAGACTATATCTTTTAGTAAAGGTTGCTATATCGGTCAAGAAACCATCGCCCGCTTAAATACATATAAAGGTGTCAAGCAAAACCTCTGGGGAATTAAACTAAATGCTCCTGCGGAAATAGGTGCAACAATTACCGTTGGAGATGAAAAAGTCGGCAAACTCACCAGTTACATAGAAACAGCCGAAGGCTATTTTGGGTTAGGTTACATTCGCACCAAAGCAGGTGGCGTTGGCTTGCAAGTGCAAGTAGGAGAAACAACTGGTGAAATAGTTGCAGTTCCCTTTGTCTCTCACGAATATCCTTGAGGGTTTCAGATATTCATTAAGTATGGGCACGGCATCCATAATCTTCTGGTACATACAATAATCTTATCGGTGCCCATAGGTATCAACTTAAGTTCAAATGCTTATCCCACAAGCCTTTCACCCCACCCCTTAATCCCCTCCCCTTGCCAAGGGGAGGGGAAGTTTTGGCTTTAGACAAAACTGGGGTGGGGTAACGCGGATCTTGATGGTAGGCGATTTGAAGCAAAATCAAGTCCTGATGAGGGTTTCACGTTAAGTTTACACCAATGATCGGTGCCGTGCCCCTACAAGTATCTTCCCCTTTACCCCTTCCCTCAAAAGCCATTAATCCAGCCTACGTCCCGTTAGTTCCACAAAAATATCTTCTAAATTAGAAGGACGCACCATCATTCCAGTTTTATTTTGCTGTTGTTCTAGATAATCGTTGGCTGCTGCTAAGGTAGGGAAAAATAGATATTCCCAACTATTTGCAGTATCACCCTCTACCTGATTAACACCTACCTGCTTCATCACCAAACCCTCGCCATAAGTAGAGCGTAATTCTTGCAGAGTTCCTAAAGAAATTAACTTACCACTATCCATAATGCCAATGCGTCCTGGCTTGGCTGAACCAAAAGCATCACACAAATATTCCACCTCATCCATGTAATGAGTTGTCAATAGTATTGTCATCCCCTGCTTATTCAAATCGCGAATAATTTCCCACAGTCTGCGCCTTGTTTGGGGATCTAGTCCTACTGTTGGTTCGTCTAAAAATAAAATTTGTGGTTGATGTAATAAGGCTCTCGCTATTTGTAAGCGTCGCTTCATCCCGCCAGACAGGGTTTTTACCAAATCATTACGTCTATCTGCTAGTTCGACATACTCCAACCATTGATTAATTTTTTGCTTACGCTGCGGGTTGGGAATGTGATGTAGTCTCCCATGCAGTTCCATGTTTTCCCATACTGTTAAATCGCCATCAACGCTAACTTGCTGTAAAACTACACCAATAGACTTTTTAGCCAGCATTGATTGATTAATTACATCATAACCACCTACCTCCAGCCGTCCTTCGGATGGTTTTGTGAGTGTAGTTAGCATCCGAATTGTAGTAGATTTACCTGCACCGTTGGGGCCGAGGAGCGCAAATATTTCTCCCGTCTCAATTGTGAAAGACAGGTCATTAACAACAGGGCGTTTATCGTAAAATTTGTAGACGTTTTCTAGGGAAACAGCAGCAGTCACGTCGCTTCGCTCCGAATTCAAAATTCAAAATTCAAAATTCAAAATTCAAAATTAAAGACACCCATAACGGAATTAGGGGCTTATATCCTTATTGTTTTCGGTCATTGCTCCGAGGACAAGAGAATGGTATCCCAATAAACTATGCCCACTGTCACCAGATTAACTGGGTACGAGTGGGCATGGATTTGAGATTGTGAAGTAGCTATATTACAGCAAAATAGAGATCCAAAACCTTATCCAGGGACAGTTTTTAGTAAATCATCCCCAGGAATAACTGTAGTGTAGAACACGTAGTCATTATTAGCTAAATAGCGGCGGTCTTGTTTAACAATCGCCATAAATTCGCGATGTCCTTCGCGTCTACGTCCGACTAAACAACCTGCGCTGGCATTCTTGATATCATTAACTGGTGCATCATAACCCCAGTGCTGATTAACTTGGAAAAGACCAGTATCAAGTTTGTCACCAGTGCGTTGAAAATCTTTGTTAAAATCTCGACACACAGTAATCGGTGCAACTTGGATTAAAGCTTCGTGGCGGTCTGCATTACCGTGGTATCCCACAGCCCAAGCTTTGTATTGCCCAAATTTAATTCTAGCCGCACCGCCAGGATTCATAGGATTGTAAGTATAATAGCTACCTGGTTCTGTGGTTGCTTGCCAGTGGTTCACAATTTTGGGTACACCCTCTACTATTTCAATGACAATGCGTCGGTCGTTAAATTGATTGGGTGCATCATCATTGAGAGTCCAATCTTCATTCATGCCCTCTATATAAACAATGTTATATTGTCTGGCTCCTGTGAATATCTGATAATTTTTTAATTGCAAGTATTTGACAATTCTGCTGGCAATGCTACTGCTGAGTTTTAGGGGCGGTTGTGGTAAGTCTTCGGATTTCGTTTCAATTAAATTCTTGGCGGTAACTGCGCCTAAATAATCATTTTCTCCAGACTTAGTTAATTCCTGGAATGTTTTTAGTGCTGTTGCGGAAACTGGCCCAAATTTACCATCTGCTGGCGGATCTAACAAACCTAAACCAATGAGTAAAACTTGAATCTGACGGCTTAATTCTATATCTTGGCCAATGGCCTCAAAGTTCCATTTCTCTTGTTTCCCTAAGAAATCTTGTAGTTTCATCTGGTAATTGCCTCTATTATCTACTTGCTAGCTAAGTCCAAAAATGCTTGTGTGTGTTGATTCTGTTTGAGAAGCTAACCTAAGATACAACTTTTGTCAAAATTGCTACTTATTCATATACGATACGAGTATATATTTAAGTACATATTTGCTGCTTAAAAAGCACTTATATAGTGTAAGTGAAGGAAGTTATTTAGTAAAATATTTCCGTAGACACGTAATGTAAATTAAATTATCGCTACAAAGCTATAGCCATTTTCAGCTGCTGTCATCTAAGTGTTTTTTCAGTTCTTAAAGTTGCATTGACTGCTGGTTTAAAAGGAATATGGTTTGATTCTTGAATTTACTTGCGTGGAAGCGGAAGCGATAGGAAACAGAAAGGAAGCGAGAAATTTTTACTCAGCCTTGTTTAAAAATCACATAGCACTTCTACAGGAATTCGATTTGATTTTTGCAAAAATCTCAGCTTTGGCGCTGATGCCGTACTCTCGCTGCTAACGCATCCTACATAAACTTCAAAAATCAAATGTGAATCCTATATATAGTTATTTACCCTTGTATCCTCAGTGTCAAGGTATCTCATCTCTGTATAAATAAATTTACAATTACACACGCAAAAGCATTTTAGTATTATTCCATACCTGATTTTGATAAAAAAAACTTAATTTTTTGTATCAATAAATGTAAACAAGAAGAAAATAAGTTACCTTTGTGGCACAAAAAAATCCAGTGCGATCGCTGAGTGTTTAGAGAAATGACAACCAATACATCACTTCGTCTTCGCGATTTAAAAGCAGAATATCAGAACCTGTGGAATCGCTGCGAAATCAAACCAGAGAAATTGACCCTTACTCAAGATACAGTTGCAATTATCCGCTCAAATCGCGGGCGCTATGAAGCTTTGCAGCGCAAGCTGAATGTACCTTGGTATTTCATTGCTGTTATCCACAATATGGAATCATCCCTGAAGTTCACCAGACATCTGCACAACGGTGACTCGCTGAAAAAGCGTACATATAATGAACCTGCGGGTAGGCCAATTGCTGCACCAATCAATGGCTGGGGAGTTGGATATACTTGGGAAGAAAGTGCAATTGATGCCTTGGTACTTCATGAATTCAATCAAGTAAAAGATTGGAGCTTGGCAGCACAGCTTTGGCAAATTGAGAAATACAATGGGTTTGGCTATCGGCTTTACCATCCAGAGGTTCTCAATCCTTATTTATGGTCAGCTACTAATCTTTATAGCCAAGGTAAATATACAGGTGATGGAGAATGGGATGATGATGCGGTTTCCGAGCAAATTGGTGTGGCTGCTTTGCTCAAAATTTTGCTGAAAGTAGAAAATCTGCAAATCTCGTTAATGTGAGGACAGTGGAGACTAATTTTAATTTTTATATTAGATAAACTCTCGCTTGCACTAAGGGGAGTTTTTGTTTTAACAATGGTTGCAAGTCGCAAAAGTTAGTTTTTGAGTTGCAAAAGTTAGTTTTTGAGTTGCAAAAGTTAGTTTGCTAGTCGCAAAAGTTAGTTTTTGAGTTGCAAAAGTTAGTTTGCAAGTCGCAAAAGTTAGTTTGCTAGTCGCAAGAGTTAGTTTTTGAGTTGCAAAAGTTAGTTTGCGAGTCGCAAAAGTTAGTTTGCTAGTCGCAAAAGTTATAAATGCGATTTAAAAACCTAATTTTCAGCGCTTATTCATTCAGCAGAAAAAACTACACGAAAGCCGCAACTCCTTAAGCCACCATCTGACTCATCCCAGCTGCGACTGGCGCTGCGACAAAGTTCTGCACCGAAACTCCAGGAACCACCGCGCAATACCCGGCGATGCGGATCGCCGCCATCTTCCCAAACACTTGCATCTGTGGGTGCGCCTTGATAATTGTTGTGCCAGGGATCGGCACACCATTCCCAAACTAAACCATGCATATCATATAATCCAAAGGCGTTGGCGACTTCAAAGCTACCAACATTTGTGGTTTCTTTACGGTATCTCGTATCACCACTGCTACAGCTGACAAACTCAGGCGTGACAGTTTCGCCAAAGTGATAAGATGTCTTCGTTCCAGCGCGACAAGCATATTCCCATTCGGCTTCGCTGGGTAAACGATAATCACGTCCAGTTTTTTGTGCTAGCCTAAGACAAAATTCTACAGCTTCATACCAGGTGACATTTTCTACTGGTAAATTAGGGCCTTTGTTTTTCGATGGGTTGGGATTTAAAGGTTGCTTGATTTTTGGTAAAGCAGCAACAGCCTTCCATTGTGCTTGAGTTACAGGATATTTACCCATAAAAAAGGGTGCTACTGTAACTAGGCGTTGGGGACGTTCATCTGCATCGCCTTCAAAATCTGGCGAACCCATCATAAATGTACCACCAGGAATTGAGACCATTTCCAGTGCGATCGCTTTACTCAATTCTTCCGCAAAGTATTCAGAGTGAATGCGATCGCGGTTGACTTCTCTACCTGCTGTGTCTACTGTAATTACATCAAATTCAAAACTTTGTAATGGAGGGAGTGGGACTACAACTTTTTGTGATTTGGTAATTGATGCAAAAGGTAAGAACAACTTTTGAGAAATGGCAATAATTTCCGCTTCTAAGTTAGATGTGGTTGTAGACTTCAAATCATTAATAACTTCTGCGGCTGTTTGATATCTATCTTTGGGTAAATGTTGCAGCAATTTATCCAAAATTTGACTTAAGCTGTCGCTGATGGTAATACCATTTTTTTTCAGCTTTTCTGCCCATAACCACTGAGCGTTCATGGCATCATAAAGGCTGTCTTGAACTTGTCCATCATCAGTTTGTAAGGGCAAACATTGAGTTAAAAGCCGCACGCAAGTTACGCCCAAAGCATATAAATCGCTAGCATGACAAGCAAATCCAGCCATTTGTTCGGCGGGAGCATAACCAAGTGTATAAATTACTGTCGCTTGTCTGGCTAAACTAGTTTGTGTTACCTGTTTTGCGCCACCAAAATCAATTAATACTGGTTTGCCATCACTGTAGCGGCGAATAATATTTTCTGGTTTAATATCACGATGAATAACATTATGGGCGTGAACGAAGTCCAAAACTGGCAAGATATCAGCTAAAAGTTGCCGAATTTTACTTTCGCTAAAAGGTTCTTGTTGAACTTCTTCTAACAGCGTTCTACCTTGAATAAATTCTTGTACGAGATATAAGCTAGAACCTTGTTCAAAGTAGGCTAGCAATCTCGGAATTTGTGTATGATTTTCACCTAATTCATAGAGGCGAAATGCTTCTTCCTTAAAAAATTCCGCCGCTTTTAAGCGCTGTCCCGTGCCTTGAACTTGCGGGAAAAATTGTTTAATTACGCATGGTGCATCTAGTCTATCTGCATCCTCTGCGGCGTAAGTTCTACTGAAACCACCTTCACCTAATAGACGTAGTACGCGATAGCGGTTTCTCAGGAGTTGACCAAAATTACTTTGTCCGCAGCTCAAACAAAATCTATTGCCGTAGGCATTGAACGGATTTGAGCAATTGGGATTTTGGCAGATTTGCATAATGTAGGGTAGGTAGCATCTTGTCCAAAGTTAGCCCCAATATTATCGAAAGCGAAACAGATTTTTAGACAAATAAATAATACCTACAAAGATAGCCATTATATTTATTTGTGAGTTTCTGTTTGTAACTTTTTAAATATGAGTATAAGTAAGAGCAATTATTTATTATTACCGAAAGAATAATAATCTAAATTTCTTAAATATGTCAAGGGCAGGATAATAGTAAGGAAAAATACCTGACAATTATATGGAATTGCTCTTAACGCTATCTCTCTTATGCTTGGCATGATTGGCATTATTAGCAGTTTGTTTATTAATATCAAATGCCGCATTTTTCCGGATGAGTATAAGATATTGCAATAAGTAGGTCGGCGAAATTAAAGATAACTAGCTGAGGCTGTCATCTGTCCTTGGCCATTTGTCCTTTGTCCTTAGTAATTGGTAAGGATTTCAAGTATTTTTATTTTTCTTAATACAGTTTGGTTTATTTCCACAAAGTTGCTGCCCAGATCCCCGACTTTTTCAAAAAGTCGGGGATCTAAATATCGCTGTCTCTAAGTAACACACCCTACTGATCTGGCTAATTCACCATATTCGTTTTTAGTAAAAAGCATGGTGGAACATTATAGAAATGTAGAGTTTGGCAAGTACGGATTCTACAATAGTTTATGGTTTTAACTGAGCCTTATAGTATTATTAATAACTAATTACCAGAGTAACATCATACTTGCTTGCCGCTAAAACACACAGAAGCATATAAAAGAATGTATTGATATTTACTGTTTATTTAAATGTTTGGCAATTTTTTGTTTTGATTTGTGAAAATACCTGTCAATATCAGGCTTGAAAATTTCTGCTAGGGCTATAGCAAATCACATTTATGTTGACTAATTTCTCTCTTAATATAGATGCCTTAATATCCTTTTTATGATTGTCTAAATTTATAAATAATCCAGATTATATATATACCTAGAGGTGCATGAAGATGGAAGATTGACATTTCTATCTTTTCTATAGAAAACTATTTATATTTATGCTCGAAGCTCCGTTAGAACGGCATCTTATTAGTACGCTAAAAATCGCTTCTAAGATTATAAGTATATGCATAATCTTAGTGGGTTGTGCTGTAGTAATAGGCTGGTCTTTTGATATTCAAATTTTGAAAAGCATATTGCCACAGTGGGTAGCCATGAAACCTAATACTGCTTTAGGTTTTGTCTTATCTGGGTTGGCGTTAAATCTTTTACACTCAAGCAGAAAATTAAAGCTGCGAGTAGCTCAGGCTTTGGGTGTGGCGATCGCACTTTTAGGGTTACTCACTCTGAGTCAACATTTATTTGGCTGGAATTTAGGCATCGATCAATTGTTGTTTTCAGACAAAGTAGGAGCAATCCACACCTCTAGCCCTGGACGAATGTCACCTGTGTCAGCCTTAAACTTTAGCTTAATTGGTTCTGCTTTATGGCTGGCTGCTCGCAGCAATATGCATTACCGAAAGGTGCAAGTATTAGCACTAGTTACTAGCCTGACATCTCTACAGGTTTTAATTGGTTATATTTACGGAGTTAAACCTTTATTTGGGTTGTCATCCTTTACCCACACAGCCATTCATACAGCCATTAGTTTTTTCCTACTCTCACTAGGTACGTTATTTGCGTCTCCTACTGATGGTTTGATGAGTCTGGTAATTAGTCATAGTGCGGGCGGAATGACTGCAAGAGTTCTCCTCCCAGCTGCGATCGCTATTCCCTTTATCTTAGGTTGGCTGTGGGTGTTTGGCGAAAAAGTCGGGTTGTTCGATTTAGCTTTTGGCTTGAGCTTGCACGTAATTGGCAATGTAGTCGTCTTTACGGGCTTAGTTTGGTATTGTGCCAAAAGTTTATCTCGCTTAGATATTAAACGCCAACAAGCCGAAGCAGCATTGAGAACTGCTTATGCGGAATTAGAGCTGAGAGTAGAGCAACGCACAGCAGAATTATCTCAGGCAAACCAAGTTCTAGAGGGAGAAATTGCCGAGCGATTGCGAACAGAAGCAGCCTTGCAACAATCCTTCCGCGAACTGGCAGATATGAAGTTTGCTTTGGATCAGTCTTCTATTGTGGCAATTACAGATGCTAGAGGCATCATCACTGAAGTTAACAATAAATTCTGTGAGCTTTCTGGATATTCCCGAGCAGAATTAATTGGGCAAACCCATCGAATTATCAATTCTAGTTATCACCCAAAAACCTTTTTTAGGCAGATGTGGCTAACCATTTCCCAAGGAGATGTTTGGCAAGGAGAAATTAAAAACAAGGCAAAGGATGGTACATACTACTGGGTGGCAACTACCATCGTGCCGTTTTTAGATGATAGAAGCAAGCCATATCAGTACATTGCCATTCGCTCGGATATCACCAACCGCAAGCAAGCCGAAGAAGCTTTACGGGAGAGTGAAGAACGTTTCCGGCGGGCGATTCTCGATGCACCTTTGCCGATTATTCTGCACGCTGAAGATGGGGAAATTCTCCAAATTAACCGTGCTTGGACAGAAATTACCGGGTATTGCCCACAAGAAATTCCCACGATCGCAGATTGGGCAGAAAAAGCCTATGGTACTCGTCAAGAACAAATGCAAGATGCGATCGCTCGTTCATATCAATTAACAGAACGCACTGCTCAAGGAGAGTACTCGATTACAACTAGTACAGGTGAAAACCGCATCTGGGATTTTTATACTGCTCCACTGGGATACCTACCCGACGGTAGAAGTTTGGTAATTAGTACAGCTTTTGATGTCACACAGCGCAAGCAAGCAGAATCACAATTGCTGCGTCATGCTTTTTACGATGGGCTGACAGATTTACCAAACCGAGCTTTATTTATGGAACAGTTAAAGCACTCGCTGCAAAAAGCTAAACGCCATCAAGATTATTTATTTGCGGTATTATTTCTCGACTTAGACAGATTTAAGATTATTAATGATAGTCTGGGACATCTTAAAGGCGATCAATTTCTCATTTATATCGCTCGCATTCTCGAAGCCTGTATCCGCGCTACAGATATGGCTGCAAGGCTGGGGGGAGATGAATTTACTATTTTGTTAGAAGAAATTCAAGATGTTGCAGATGCAATTAAAGTCGCAGAACGAATTCAGCAAGAATTGCGATCGCCTTTGAATCTTGATGGACAAGAAGTGTTTACCAGCGCCAGTATCGGTATTGCTTTAAGTTCCACACTCAACTACGAGCAACCAGAACAGCTACTCAGGGATGCAGACACAGCCATGTACCAAGCCAAGGCTTTAGGTAAATCACGCTATGCCCTATTTCATCCCGAGATGTATGCTACGGCGCTAACGAGATTGCAGTTAGAAGCTAATTTACGCCGCGCCATTGAAAATCAGGAATTTCAACTTTATTACCAACCAATTATTTCCCTGACTAACTGTAGAATCATCGGCTTTGAAGCACTAATGCGCTGGCAGCATCCCGAACGTGGTTTAGTTAATCCTGTCGATTTTATTCCCTTAGCGGAAGAAACTGGACTAATTGTTGAGCTTGGCTACTGGGCGCTTACTGAAGCTTGTCGCCAAATGCAAGCTTGGCTGCAAGCCTATCCTCATCACTCATTAGAAAAAATGAGCGTTAATCTCTCAGCTAAACAATTTTGCCAGCCAAATTTAATTTGTCAGATTCGCAATATTTTACAATCAACAAATCTTAATCCTCGTAATTTAGTGCTGGAAATTACCGAAAGTGTAATTATAAAAAATGGTGATGAAGCAGTTGCGATACTCTCAAAACTCAGAGCATTGGGAATTGAAATTTTAATTGATGATTTTGGTACCGGTTACTCTTCTTTAGGTCGTCTTTATAGCTTTCCCATTAGTATGTTAAAGATAGACCGTTCCTTTGTTAATCCCATGACTACAAATAAGCGCAATCTCGATATTATCGAGATTATAGTAGCCCTAGCAAATAAACTCGGGATGAGTGCGATCGCAGAAGGTGTCGAGACACAAGAACAACTAGCAATTTTAAGAAATTTACACTGTGAATCTGTTCAAGGATACTTTTTCTCGCAACCATTGGATAGCTCGAACGCCTCAGCATTAATTGCAGCTAATCCTCAATGGTGTTAGGAGGTAAGAGGCAGGGGGCAGGGGGCAGGGAGCAGGGGGAAAAGTTCCTGTTACCAATTACCAATTACCAATTACCCATTACCCATTACCCATTACTTTAATTTTCCTCACCATAAGAGCGAATTAATTCCGCTATAAAAGCAACAAGTCCCGAGACTAAAATTAAAATCACGCTGAGAGCATTAATATCAGGTTTTACCCCAGTTCTAATGCGACTAAAAATTTCCATTGGTAAAGTATTAGAACCACTACCAGCTGTAAAACTTGCAATCAGAAAATCATCTAAACTGAGGACGAAAGCCAACAAAGAGCCAGCAATGATTCCCGGCATTAACTGTGGTAATAATACTTGCATAAAAGCTTGAAATGGTGTTGCTCCCAAATCTAAAGCTGCTTCTTCTAAATGGGGATTTAAATGCGTTAATCGCGAAGACACCACCAACCCCACATAAGCTAGGCAAAAAACCACGTGAGCCGCGATAATTGTCCACAAACTCAAAGGAACCGCAAACGCTGCTAAAAACACTAGAGTAGCCACTGCGATCGCAATATCGGGAATAATCAATGGTAAATAAGCCATACCGCGATAGACATTCTTCAAAGGAAACCGATAACGCGCTAAACCTACCGCCATCAAGGTTCCCAACACGGCGGAAATAGCCACTGCACAGAAAGCAACTATCAAACTGTTCTGCAAAGCCGAAACAATCCGTTCATCGCTGAATAGTTGACGATACCAATCAAGGGTAAATCCTTGCCAAGTTGCACTGTAAGGCGACCTATTAAAACTATAGAATGCTAGTACCAGTATAGGTAGGTACATAAACATAAACATGATTACTGATAAAACCGCCTGCCATGAGACACGCGGTTTTTTGGATGAGGGAGAAATATTCACGTTAAGCTAGTTTTTTGAATAATTTAGTAGCTGATAATTATATATTGTGTAACGTTGATAGTCAATGTAATGAATCATGCCCTATCTTGATGACATCTAAAGTCATAAAGAGTGATAAATACAACTAATTTAAATATTAGATTTATTTACCTAAAAAAAGCTAACAAGGGCAAAGAGTTGAAAATCTTATACAGGCATCATTTTCTGAGGCTGAATTAATCTATTTTAGCAATATTTTATAGGAAAACCCCATGTAAAGATTGGGATACAATATGCTGCGGTGAAGTGGTAAACAATAAAGATAAAATGCGGAAATTTACCCTTTACCCATTTCCCCTTTTCCTTTTCCCACATCACAAAAGTCATAAAAGCGTATTTCAAAAGCATGAATTTTACCACTTCAGGATAAGATAATTTCCCTACTTAGGTAGACGAAAAGCTATAAATTCACCTCTAAGATTCTAAAGTAGTTAATCATTTGCTTGGCTTAAAAGCAGAGATTCTATAAGAGTTTTCAATGCTTGGTAGCACTCTTTAAACCCAAAGGATACAAAGCTAAAATCTTTCAGCCAAGACTAATTTTTTAGGAGGTTTGTGATGCGAATTGCTCAGATAGCCCCGCTATGGGAGAGAGTACCACCTCCAGCTTATGGGGGTATTGAATTGGTAGTGGGGTTGCTGACTGATGAACTGGTGCGACGCGGACATGAAGTCACACTATTTGCCTCCGGAGATTCTATCAGTTTGGCAAAACTAGTTTCTGTTCACCCCCGTGCCCTCAGACTTGACCCTGATGTGAAAGAATATGGCATCTATGAGATGTTGCAATTGGGTACAGTTTATGACAGGGCAGAAGAGTTTGATATTATTCATTCCCACATGGGTTGTGCCGCATTGCCCTATGCAAATCTTGTAAAGACCCCCACAGTTCACACCTTGCATGGTGTCTTTACCTGTGACAATGAAAAGATGTTCCAATATGCCAAAAAGCAACCTTATATCAGTATTTCCAATTCTCAAAGGGAGCAAAGATTAGGGTTGAATTATGTCGCCACAGCCTACAACGGCATTGATGTTAGCAGTTATCAATTCCATCCCCAACCCAGCGATCCCCCTTATTTAGCATTTTTAGGACGCATATCTCCAGAGAAAGGTACACATATTGCGATCGCAGTTGCTAAACAAGCAGGTTGGCATTTAAAAATCGCCGGGAAAGTAGATGTCGTTGATGTAGAATATTACGAAAAAGAAATCAAACCCCTCATTGACGGCAAACAAATTGAGTATTTAGGTGAAGCTAACCACGAGCAAAAAAATGCTCTTATGGGAGGTGCAGTAGCTACTTTATTCCCCATTACCTGGCGAGAACCATTTGGATTAGTCATGGTAGAATCGATGGCCGCTGGTACACCAGTGATTGCCATGAAACTAGGATCTACAGTCGAAATCATTGACCACGGCAAAACTGGCTTCCTATGCGAAAATACCGAAGAATTCGTCAAAGCCATTAATAAAGTCGCAGACTTAGACCGCTACGCTTGCCGTCAGCACGTAGAAAACCGCTTTAGCCTCCAAAAAATGACTGATAGTTATGAAGAAGTTTATCGGCAAATTCTGCAAAAGCGATTTGCTCAGAATGGTCATTTACGTAGCACAGTTAGTTTAGGCAGCAGCCGCTAGGTGAATCATTAAGGTTCACCTTTTTTAGGCAATTTTGATAAAAATCTGCGAAAAATCCTGATTCATTAACTCTAATCACCCATAAACACCGATGGACACCGTTCCGTCGGTGTTTATTTTTTTGGTATTGGTATTTCCCCATGCCCAATGCCCAATGCCCCATTCCCAATACCCAATTGTTGAATATACTGATATCTAACAGTCTTTCATCAAAAATTAGCGCTGCGATCGCATCAGCAATATCTGCCATATAGGCACTCTTTTTAGGATCTTTGATGATTTACTAGGGTTTATGAATACTTTATATGCCTGTTGGGAAAAACCAGTCTTTTAACTGATTTACTGTGTATTCCCAATAGGCAATTGGTCAATATGTTGAGTAACATTATCGCCATACCAGCAAATCAGAGTATAAAAATTTCTTGTAAACTCACAGGAGTGCGCTAAAGTTAATGTCTTCTATATTATTTTCTAGATATCGTAAGTCACATATTCTACCAGCAGCACAGGTTGCAAAGGTTGATCAACCATCTTCTTTAGTAGGACTGGGACTGTTTAAAGTTTTTCGTTCATCTATATTATGTTTTAGCGTTGGGATTGGAGTAGCTTGTATCACTTTGTTAGGAACAAGCCTGAGCAGCGTTATTGCTCAAGTCCCACCTGTGACTGACACAGCAACTTCACAGGCGAATGTAATGTATGTCAATCCTAGTAGCGGAAATGACCAAGAGGGCAATGGTACGGAAAGCGCTCCTTTAAAAACCATTACCCAAGCATTGCAGAAAGCTTCTGCCAATACCGTGATTATGCTCTCCGCAGGTACTTACAGCACAGAAACAGGAGAAGCATTTCCCTTGATTTTGCGTCCAGGTATTTCCATTCAAGGGGATGCGAACAATCAAGGTAGAGGTGTGATTATTCAGGGAGGTGGTGAATACCTCAGCAAAATTTTAGGTAGTCAAAATATCAGTATAATTGCGAGTAGCCAAGTCAATTTAAGTGGCGTAACAATAACCAACCCTAACCGTCGTGGTTATGGATTGTGGATTGAATCTAGTAACCCCGTAATTTCACAGAATACATTTACAGGTAATACCCAAGATGGGGTATTTGTGACTGGCAATGCTGCACCAACTATTAGCCAGAATAACTTTGACGGTAATGGTGCCAATGGGATCACCATTGCGGGCAGTTCCCAAGCTCAAGTCAAGGAAAATACTTTTCAACAAACAGGCTTTGGGATTAATATCGCCCAAAATGCCGCGCCGACAATTGTAAATAATCAAATTCAGAATAATAGAGCCGGGATCATCATCCAAGCTAACGCCCACCCCATTTTGCGGAATAACATTATCGAGGGCAATAAAGAGGATGGTATAGTAGCGATCGCTCAAGCAATGCCAGATTTAGGCACTGATGCCGAAGCTGGTGGTAATCAATTCCGCAACAATGCTCGCTACGACATTAACGCCAGTGCTGCAAAACAAGTAATAGCTGCTTTTGGTAATACTCTTACCAACAGTCGTGTTGCAGGTAAAGTAGATTTACAAGCTCCCAGAACATTAGTAGCTCGAAATGTGCCAACTGCTGAAGGCGGGCCGGAAATTGCACCTACCAATGGCGAAATCACCTTCTCGGCTCCTGGTGCCGCAGATACTCCCAACGAGGTAACCGTACCAACTGCTCCCAACAGCAATTCTGCCAATAACATGAGAGTTGGCAAATTGAATCCTCAACTATTACCTCTGCTACCAGCTAATACATCTCGCCTCGTTCCTAAGCCGAATCCACAACCAGCAACAACAGCAACAACTCCCTCACCTGTTCCCGGCTTTCCTGTTCCTAGCAGCTTGGCAGGTACAGCCGCTACCCAAAGAGCAAGTGTACCCCCTGCACCAGCAACTTCTGCTGATACACCACAGTTAAACTATGTGCAGATTAATCCGAGTGCGATCGAGTTTACCGCACCTCAATCTCCATTTGATCCCCAAGCCCAGCCAGCCACACCTAGAAATACCAGAGCTAAAAAGCCCCCAGCACCATCAAATCTTTTGCCTGTACCTAATTCCAATATTCCTATAGGCAATACTCGCAATATGCGGAAAGTGCCAGTACCACAGGGTAGTCCAGCCGTAAACTATAACAATCAATTACCTAATACTGTGGCTCCAATGGGTAATCCATTGCCCAATCCTGTGGCTCCCATGAATACCCCATTGCCTAACGCTGTTCCGCAAATGGATAACAGTCCATTACCAAATACTGTTGCTCCCACAAATAACAGCCCATTACCTGCGGGTGTCAGTCCCATGAGTAACACCCCATTACAGAGTAATGGTATCCCGATGGGCGCACGTTACCGCGTACTAGTGGAAGTAGCAACTCAAAAGGATATGGAATTTGTACAATCCCTCGTCCCGACTGCCTTTTTCACAGTCTCCCAAGGACGCAACCTCATGCAAGCCGGAGTATTTAGCAATCGCTATAACGCCGACACCATGATAAAAACACTCAATAGCAATGGGTTGAGGGCGATTATTGAGGTGTTGAATTAATGGGGCATGGGGCATTGGGCATTGGGCATTGGGTAATTGGTAATTGGTAATTGGTAATTGGTAATTGGTAATGGGTAATGGGTAATGGGTAATGGGTAATGGGTAATGGGTAATGGGAATTTGCCCCTTGTCTCCCTGCCCCCTGCCCCCTGCCTTTTCCCAATCCCCAATCCCCAGTCCCCAATCCCTATTCCCTCCCCAAATTACCTTGTAACCCACCAGTGTGGATTAACAATAAACGCGTACTTGGGGGGAAAAATCCTTGCTTGAGTAAATCCATTACGCCATAAAACATTTTGGCGGTGTAGACATAATCAAGAGGTATGCTGTGTTCTTGGGTGAACTGCTGGGCAAATAGTAATAACTCATCGTTCACCTTGGCATAGCCACCCATGTGGTAATTACATATTAGTTCCCAGGATGCGATCGCGTTTTTGGTTGTAGGTACACCAGAGGCGCGATAATTTTTGAGGAAACTCTCTATTTCCCCAGCCAGAAATTCCCCATTTTTCAGCGCAGGAAACCCAATAACGCGTTGTCCTGGTTGCAGTGACAGTACAATTCCCGCCAAAGTACTGCCCGTACCACAAGCCACACATACAGTATCAAATTGTCGCTTCCAAAATTCCTCATCTCCCGATAATATCTCAATACACCCCCGCACACCGTTCAAATTCCCGCCACCTTCGGGAATAATAAACACTTCACCAAAGCGTTCTTTTAATTCTGCTTGCAATTCTGCTGTATATCGCTGTCGGTATTTATGACGGTCAATGTAGATAATTTGCATACCTTGCTGAACTGCAAAACTCAGTGTAGGGTTCAAGGGTAAATGCTCTTCCCCCCGAATCACCCCAATAGTGCGAAAACCAAAAAGATTTCCCGCCGCCGCAGTAGCATAGATGTGATTAGAATAAGCTCCACCAAAGGTCAGCAACGTCGTAAAATTTTTCTGTCTAGCCTCCAATAGGTTGTACTTCAACTTAAACCACTTATTACCATTCACCGATGGATGCATTACATCAAGGCGTAGCACAGACAAATCAACACCAGCTTGTCGAGCAATTACACTGTCAATCGGTTGTATGGTAGGAGGTTGTGCGAATGAAAAGATTTCTTCCACGATGAATGAAGGGGATGAGGTAGACAAATATAAAACCAATTACCCATTACCAATTACCTATTACCAATTACCCATTACCAATTACCAAACCCAAATAAAATTTTATGGCTAAACTATTTGACTGTATCACTGAAGAATTACAAGAATTTATTGCTACCCAACATCTGTTTTTTGTAGGTAGTGCGCCTTTGAGTCCTACAGGACACATTAACTTGTCCCCCAAAGGGCTAGAGAGTTTCCGTATTCTTTCGCCTAACCGTGTAGGGTATTTAGATTTGACTGGTAGCGGTAACGAAACCTCAGCCCATCTACAAGAAAATGGGCGAATTACTTTTCTGTTTTGCGCTTTTCAAGAACCTCCAAAAATTTTGCGCTTGTATGGGCAAGGGTATGTAATTGTACCAGGTTCTCCAGAGTGGGATGCTTTTGCGCCTCTATTTCCTGCCTTACCTGGAATTCGTCAAATCATCATTGCTGATATTGAACGGGTGCAAACTTCTTGTGGCTTTGGTGTACCACTTTATGAATATCAAGGACAGCGCGATACTTTAGTTAATTGGGCAATTAAAAAAGGCGAACAAGGAGTTCAAGAATATCAACAGCAGAAAAATCTTACCAGTATTGATGGTTTACCTACTCCACTGAGCAATTTACCTTAAGCCACAGGGGGTAATAGATAAATTGTGCGTTCACAGGATTTGAAGATGGATTATGTAATTAGCCCAATTACTCCAGAAGATGAGCCTTTTTTGTGGCGGATGCTGTATGAAGCAGCGCATTTATCAGAAGAAGGCAATTTAACAATGGAAGATTTGATGAATCATCCAGAGTTAGCAAAATATGTGAAAAATTGGGATTATGAAAAAGATACGGGTTATGTTGCTAGCTTGTTACCCAGCTATCAACCAGTAGGCGCTGCATGGTTGCGGTTATTGACAGAGGAAAATCAGGGATATGGGTATGTTAATGACCAAACTCCCGAACTTGCGATCGCGGTTCTCCCCGAATATAGAAATCATGGCATAGGTACGCAATTACTTCATCATTTATTAGCGATCGCACCAGCCTATTATCCATCAATATCACTCAGCATTAGAAGCTCAAATCCCGCTTTAAATTTATATCAAAGATTGGGCTGGCAAGTAGTAGAAGGTACTGAAATAATCAACCGCGTAGGTGGGACTTCTTTCATTATGAAAATTGATTTTAATAAATAAAATTAAGAGTTTGGTAATGGGTAATGGGTAATGGGTAATGGGTAATTGGTAATTGGTAATTGGTAATTGGTAATTGATATTTTTTATTTCTCCCTCATCTCCCTCATCTCCCTCATCTCCCTCATCCCCCCTATCCCCGCCCCTAAACCTTATCCTTCGCTGGCGGTACAATGCCAAATTTATTTAAACTCTCGTCAATTTCTTGAAGAGTTTTAAAATCATCTGGTGGTAAGGGATAACTGTTACTGTTCAATAAACCTGAATTTATTGGCTGCTTTTCTAAGAATGAGAATGCTTGGCGAAATTGATGCGGTTGCGCTTTAATTGGGGCATCAAAATGGCAAGGAATAATCCATTCAAAATTCCAACTTGCTACTTTATCAGCCCAGTCAATAGTTTCTTGGGGTGCGCGGTTGAGAATGAGAGTCTGTAAAATTGGCGCGACAAATAAACGTCCATTGCCTCTGAGGGCATCAAATGAACGTTGCCAATTAGCTTGCCATTGGAATGGATATAAGCCGAAATATGCTTTTTTAGAACGTTCTGGGGCTTTGGTAGCATCGCGCAATACTTCACCTAATCCAGGGATATCTAACACGCTGGGGCGAAAATACAATGCAAATAGCGAAATTCGTTGCCATCCCTTACGGCGGTTTGCTTGATTATCTGCAACTATGTCACCTGCATTATCTTTAGCATGGAACAGCAAGGGATATGAGTCTAATTGCACGATCGCAGGTGGTTCTTCTGGAACAGATATTACTGCATCTGTGACTAATAAACTGTGCGATCGCTTGTGGAAAAATGCTACTTCTGCAAACCTACCGGGGCCTAATTCTATGGGGCCAAGTATTGCATAGTCAAACTCTTCAGCAAAAGGTGTATTTTTGCTGTCTGCGGGAAGGATTTGAGTGCGTTTGCGGGGTAAACCCAGCCAACTGAGTGGCAGATTTAAGGGAAAACTCCACTGGCTAGGAGCAACAAAAACCTGTGCTTGCGGAAAGAATCTGGCAAAGGGGCCGACGAAAACCTTATGTTCTAATCCTGAGATAGTTGGCAAAATAATATACTTAATATCACCATGTTCTGCCACCAACTCATTGAGTAATCGGATACACTCTGGAGTTGGCGCAACCGGAGCGTATACCAACAGACCCCCAGCTTCTAGCTTCACAACAGTCATGCGAATGGGCACAACCACATAGAAAATGCCCTGCATTTGGTCAAAAGTCCAGATTGTATCTTTGATTACTTCTTTACGAATGGTTCGCCGTTCCCCGTATGGGTAGAGTGGCAAAGTAAACCAGAAAAACCACGAAAAGTCCTGCGGATGAATTAGTTCTGCGCTTCCAGCACGTTCATCATGAGCCACTTTGCGACCCTCCCCTGAATTGCCAATGCTTTATTTGCCTTCCAGATGTTGGAGTTTAGCAAATTGTTGTCCCCATTACATAGTTTTCATCAAAATTCTTGTTTTAAGGATCAAGGGTCGAGGGTTGCACAGAGGCGATAAATCGCATCTTTACTCAAAAATCAACAGAAATTTTTTCTTCTTACCCTACCAACAGATAATCGGAGAAATCTCAATTACTCATTTCCTTGGTATTAGGCATTTTTAACCACAGCTTTGTTAAAGAATTGAGAAGATTAATTATTAGATTGTGATTTTAAAATTGATTCTGAGTATAACTTTTTTAAAGTTAACAATACTTTAGAAATACTAAAGCTTAACTCTTAAAGTAGAGGAGTGATATACCTATAAATACATATACTACTATTACCAAGCAATAATTTTATAAGCCCCTAGTCTTAGACCTGCTAGGAGCTTTTTCTTAAATTTTTAACTAATCAATTAAAGACATATATCAAAAGTAGTAGGAGATTATTAATTACTCCTCAGGTAGATGAATAGTTGATTCCCAAGGCAGATTAAAGATGAGGAGAGCAATTGATATTGTGTAATTGTCAAAGAAAAACGTTACTTAATCAACGTCGGAACAATGAACATAATTGCTTGGATTGTTTTAGGTCTAATTGCTGGTGCGATCGCGAAGGCTATCTATCCAGGTCATCAGGGTGGCGGAATCCTCGGAACCATACTGCTAGGAATCATCGGTGCTTTTATTGGCGGTAGTTTAGGTGTGTTCTTTACTACGGGGACGTTTGCTTTAACAGCTCCGACTCTTAGCATTACTGGTATCATCGTTGCTGTAATTGGCGCACTTATCGCTGTTTTCCTGTGGAACTTATTGAACCGTAGTGCTGTCTAGAATCTTAGGGTATTAATTGATAATTCTTTATTAGTAAAGTTCAGGGAGCTGTTGTAGCTATTATTTATCCCTGAAATTAAATGGAAAGATATAGCACCTGCCTAAAGTGAGGTAGGTGCTATTATTATTTGATATTTACCGATATTCTCAACCCCAAGATATCGAGTAGCGCCAACAGATTATAAATCTCAGCGCCACCACTTTCTAACAACATCTTGTTTAGTTGTTCCCAGGTTATTTGTGCTTGTTCTGAAAGATTGTTCATTCTTAGCCTGGCATCAATGATATCTTTCAGTGCTGATGATAGCAGTTCTTTTTCAGGATTTTCAGCCTCTAATATTGCTTCAATATATGCAGCAGCCTCCTCAGGTTCTTGAAGAGATTCGATCAGGTATTCTTGATAGCTATCACTTGTCCGCATTTTTACTTTGAGCTTTCTATAGTATGTGTAGGATGCGTTATTAACGCATCCTACAACTTCCATGATTTCATTGTCATTAGTCAGCGCTTGAGAAATTATCTATCTTCTGCGCCTGAATTCTCATCAGCCTTTGCACGCTTACCAAGGCTCGATTTAACTCATAATTTCGTCTATCGGGATTTTGCAAATAAGCTTGCTGTTCTTCTTCAATCATCTTCACATCTTGAATTACCAAACCATCAAGTAACTTTTGCGCTGCACCAAATAAGCTATCTTTGATAAACCGCCGAAACCATACAGGTAATTTGTGCAATCGCCAAAAAGCATTTAATGATGTGAAATGTATTAAATAAGCTTTTGTTTGTGTTGCGCTGATTGGACAAAGCAGACAGTAAATTTTAAAATCTTTTCCTAATGTAGAAACCCAGTGAGGATAAACGTAACTTACATCTAAAGGTTCGGGATGTAAGCGCCGCAATGCAGGGAAAAATAGCTGGGAAATTGACCAAATTTTGTCTATTTTATAGTAACTTTGGGCTGTATAATGAGCATCTACACGATTAGTATCTTCGTCAATATCTTGTAAAGCTGCTGATGCCCAAGCTTGTAAATCTTGATGTAAATGTCCGTGATACATATCCATCAGATTTTCAATTAAATAAGAATAATGAGCATTACAGTTAATCACGGAAACTGTAGCAATGTAATTAAGATGTTCCCATTCTGGTAAACCCAGAGGTTCTATAGATGGTTCTGCATTTCCGGGAAATAGCCAAATAAAACCGTCTTGTTCTTTGACTTGGTAACGGCGAATTTTACAATTTGGGAGTTTCTGATTTTCTGCTAGGTAGGGAACGGCTGCACATTCACCTGATGCATCGAAGCGCCAACCGTGATAAGCACATTCCAAGTCATTACCAACGACTTGTCCATGACTGAGTTTAACTTGGCGGTGGGGACAACGGTCTTCTAAAGCGTGAACTTTGCCGCTACTATCTCGATAAAGCGCGATCGCCTGTTGCCAAATTACCACACCTACAGGCTGATTTGTGACTTCACTACTACGAGCAACTACATACCAGTGATTCGGGTTAATTCCCAACTGACGAACATCACGACTTTGCACAGTTTCAAACACAGAAGACATAGGCGCGTAATCTTGATAGGCGTTTTCAGTCTATTTGACTTGGCTGAAAACCAGACTATCACTTTAGGAGCTAAAACTACTGGCGTTGACAAGCTATAAAGTATGTGTAGATAAATCAGTAACGATATTCAACTAAAAATCTGTATGACAAGTTACCAAGAAACCCTACCCAACAACGAACTCGTTGAGAATCTCATTGCGGAAACTGCGAGTATTAACCATGTAGAAGTTATTGAAAATGTCATCGATAGCTTAGAACAAGATGACAGTGCAATGGTTAGCCAAACTCCAGACGGTAATTATCTCTGGAAATTTAAATACGGCAGCGTGGAAGTATTTGTTCAACTTAGTGGTACAAGTGATGAGGATACAATCACGGTTTGGTCTGCGGTATTAAAGTTACCTGCGAAAAATGAACCGGAATTGATGCGATATTTACTAGAGTTAAACTGTAGCAGCACCTTTGAAGCACGTTTCGGTATTATTGAAAACCAAGTTGTCGTCATCTCCACAAGAACACTAGCAGAATTATCTCCCGGCGAAGTCTCCCGCCTCATTACAATTGTGGCAACCATCGCAGATAACAACGACGAAGCCTTACAATCTAAGTTCGGCGCAGCATAAATCATCGCTAAAGCTTTATTTATCTGGCAAGTAGGGGCACGGCATCCAAAGACTCTCAGTAAAATCAACATTGAATCAGTGCCGTGCCCCTACAATTTTGATATTTTGGAAATTGGCTGTGTTTGAGGAGCGATAAATTCAGAAAAAATTGTGAACTTTCACCTTTGAATCTCAAAATTTTGACTTCTGAACTCGAAGGTTCGCCTTCCAATCTCCAACGTTCACCTTCGGAACTCGAAAGTTCGCTTTCTAATCTCCAACTTCCGCCTTCGGAACTAGAAAGTTCGCCTTCCAATCTCCAACGTTCACCTTCGGAACTCGAAAGTTCGCCTTCCAAGCCTCAACTTCCGCCTTCGGAACTCGAAAATTCGACTTCCAAGCTTCAACTTCCGTCTTCTGAACTCGAAAGTTTCACTTCCAATCACCAACTTCCGACTCTTGAACTCTAACATTTGGCGACTAATTCCCTTAATAGCAGCTGCTGGTAAAGTGCAAATGGCAATTGACAGATGGTTACTAGAACAGCACCAGACTGGAAAACATCCCCCAACGCTGCGATTTTATACTTGGTCGCCAACCGCGATTTCTTTGGGCTATCATCAACGCCAATATCCAGAATTTTGGGAAAATTTAACTTGGCAAGGTGAAAAATTAGATATTGTACGCCGTCCCAGTGGTGGCAGGGCAGTATTACACCAAGGCGATTTAACTTATACTGTCGTTACATCTGGATTACCAGGCGATCGCTTGCAAGCATACCAAAAAATTTGTGAGTTTTTAATTCAAGGGTGGCGATCGCTCGGCGTAGAATTGCACTATGGTACTGCTGGGCGAGGCTATATTAATAACCCTAACTGTTTTGGGACTGCTACTGGTGCAGATTTAGTCCTAAGCGATGGCGGTAAACTCATTGGTAGCGCGCAACTACGACGCGCTGGGGCAATTTTACAACATGGTTCCATCCGCTTAAACCAAGATGCGGAATTATTTGCCCGGGTATTTGGTGCAGAATCTTGGACGCAGGTAAAACTACCCCAGCATTTGAGTGTAGAAACAATTATTACAGCTTTGATGAGTGCTGCAAGCGATCGCTTTGAGATGGAGTTGGTTGAGGAACCTCTCTCGCCAGCAGAATGGGAGGAGATTTTGGGAATGGGTAATGGGTAATTGGTAATTGGTAATTAAATGTTTCCTTGGTTCTATCAAGTAATACCAATTTGAAAAAAGAATGCGACAGATTGTAGGGGCAAGGCACTGCCCATTGGTGTCAACTTAAGCTAAAAGCTATATACGGCGCGTGTTGTACAAATACCTCGCGCCCTCATCCCCTAACCCCTTCTCCCCCGGGAGAAGGGGAACTAAATCTCTTGCTCCCCCAGGGGAAGGGAAATTAAATCTCTTGCTCCCCTCTCCCAGTGGGAGAGGGGCTGGGGGTGAGGGCGAAACCTTGCAACCAAGCGGGTTTCACGTTAAGTTGACACGTATGGGCACTGCCTTGCCCTCTAGAATATATTGATGTATCGCATGATTTGATTTTTTGATTTGGTATTAGCCATTCACTTCAGATTTTGGCACAACCTAGCATAAAAATCTGTCTTCTCCATGCCCTATGCCCCATGCCCCATGCCCATTTTCAAGCCATTAAATATCCTGCGCTTACGCTGTCTTCTATTAATTGCAGTACAAAAGGCCAAAGTTCTGGTGCGCCTGTTTCTACGGGTGCGACTCGTTTCATAACTTGGTCGCGTCTGATACCATGAATGCGCCAAGTTCCACCTTTTGTTTGTTGATTGTGCAGCAAAGGTTGTATCCGGTCTAAAGCTGCAGCAAACTTAGCAGTGGGTGTTTCTCCAGCCTCAAATTCATCCCAGAGTAAACGTAATTCACTACCGATATCTGAAGGTAAAATTCCAAATAGCCGCGATGCTGCTTGTAATTCTTTCTCTGCCTTACTGGAATTAGCTTGCACGTCGTAGCAGAAGGTATCGCCAGCATCAATTTCTACTAAATCATGAATCAATAGCATTTTGATTGCTTGGAAAATATCAACACCATCCGGCGCATATTCTGCTAATGTCATCGCCATTATTGCTAAATGCCAAGAATGTTCTGCACTGTTTTCTTGGCGCGAACCATCTATCAGCAGGGTTTGGCGGAGTATCTGCTTTAAGCGATCAATTTCGATGATGAATTGAATTTGTTGCGTCAGTCTGTCGGTTTGCACGAGAGTTTCTCAAAAACACCCTAATAATACCAATTCAAATCATGTTTGCGACACATCAATATATTCTAGAGGGCAAGGCAGTGCCCATACGATTGAATTTGTTGCGTCAGTCTGTCGGTTTGCACGAGAGTTTCTCAAAAACACCCTAATAATACCAATTCAAATCATGTTTGCGACACATCAATATATTCTAGAGGGCAAGGCAGTGCCCATACGTGTCAACTTAAGCTAAAAGCTATATACAGCGCGTGTTGTACAAATACCTCGCGCCCTCATCCCCTAACCCCTTCTCCCCCAGGAGAAGGGGAATTAAATCTCTTGCTCCCCTCTCCCGGTGGGAGAGGGGCTGGGGGTGAGGGCAAAAACCTTGCAACCAAGAGGGTTTCACGTTAAGTTGACACCAATGGGCAGTGCCATGCCCCTACAATCTGTCGCCTTCTTTTTTCAAATTGGTATTAGCTTAATAAAAAACACCCAAACGGGTGATTCAAAACTGTCAGAAACGGTTAAAGTTATATGACAGAATGTCTCAGGATAGTTAATTTATTCACTAACTAAACAACTGACTTATGGATACAGCTAAACGCCAACGACTAGAAGCAGCAGGTTGGCGTGTAGGAAATGCATCTGACTTTCTAGAACTTTCCCCTGAGGAAGAAGCTTTTATTGAGATGAAATTATCTTTAAGTAGATATTTGAAAGAATTACGTCTCAAACATAATCTTTCTCAGGCGAATTTAGCCAAAAAAATTAATTCTAGTCAGTCAAGAGTCGCCAAAATGGAAGCAGGCGATCCGTCTGTTTCTCTAGATTTGATGGTTCGGACAATTTTAATTGTAGGTGGAACTCGTGAGGATGTAGCGATCGCGATCGCTTCTTCTCGTACACCCTCATCAACTTGACTTTTTTGTATACGAGACTAAATTACTTTTCCCGCATACATATATTTCATCTCTAAATTTGCCCGCACCCACAATTCTGTCATTGACCAAATCACAACTTTATTAGGTGCGTCTGCAAAATTATCTGGCTTGTGGGTAACAATAGCATGAAGAAGGCGATCGCTCACACAAACTAATTCTACAGCAGAGTCAAAATCTTGCAGGGGTGAGACTCTGGCTTGTTGTAAGATGCTGTTGTCAACTGGGCAAATTTGGATTTTTTCTTGTAACCAATTAATTACTATCTCAGCAATCTGAGAATTTTGCAGGCGACTAATATAATTGGAAATCCTTTGCCAACCGATATCAGTTATATATATTTGCACCAAAGGATGGGCTACATCTAAGAGATTGCTAACATCTTCTACGCAGTTGTAGCGATTCATTAAAGCTTCTAAGATTAAATCGGCATCAACTAAAATTCTTAGCACGTTAACCCCTATTGTAAACTGATAAATTTAGTGCCATTGCCTGAAATTTGACCGTTGAATAGATGCTAAAGGCAAGAATAAGCTGCAACAATCAAAACTTCCTCGTACAGATTGGCGTACATAATTAGACCGATTCCCAGAAACCAAAATTATCAAACCACAGCCTTAAGATTTTTGACTTTTGATTTTTAACTTTGGAATTTATGTGGCGGCAATCTAACAATAGGTGTTATTACAAATAACATTCATGCTCATAATGAAAGCAAGAACAACTTTGTAATAATACCTAAATTGAATGACGAAGAATGCTTTTAAAAGTTCCAAAATAAAATTGCAAATTTAGTAACATTTAGCTGTTAAAAATTCACAAGAAATTTATTTTTAAGGCTTCAGTAATAGATAAAATAATTGTCCATTGCTGACTGTGACACCAGCGCGATCGCCTGCTATTTTGCCAGTCCCTAAAAAGTAATCCACCCTGCCAGGCCCTTTAATCGCGCCGCCTGTATCTTGATCGAGTACGTAACGGCTGACAATGCGATGTTTTAATTTACCAGTACTATCGGCAAAGGGAAACTCAGAGCGAATTAGCGCCAAAGCACCGGGAGGCATGAGAGATTTATCTGTAGCAATAGAACGTTCGGCTGTCAGTGGTTGACTGATAGAACCCTGTGCAGGTGCGCCTTTGGTTTCGTGAAAAAACACAAAGCTGGGATCGCGAGGAATATATACGTTCAATTCTTGGGGATACTTTTGGAAATAGTCGAGAATTATAGGCATAGTCATCCCTTGTAACGGTAATTTGCCATCGTTCGCCAATTCTCGCCCAATACTTTTATAATTATACGCAATGTTGCCTGCATAACCAATACTTGTAAGAGTACCATCAGTTAGTTGCAATTTCGCAGAACCTTGAATTTGCACCATGTATGGTTCCAGGCGATCGCGAAACCAAAATAACTCTAAGCCGCGCAGTTTCCCCTTAGAAGCTTGCAAACCGTCAGCCCCTTCTAATTCCAGGCGTGTAGGATGCGGTAAGCTCCAGGAATCTAAATCGGGAGGTAATTTATAAACAGGATAGCGGTATTCTGCCGTCGGTACACGACTAGCTGTATACATTGGCTCATAATAGGCAGTGAATAAAACTGAACCTTTGCTATCCTTACCAATTGACTGATAAAGTACAAACTCCTGAGATATGGCTGTATGCAATGCAGCTCCAGAATTTGTCGTTAGTAGCAGCTGACGAAATCTGAGCAAACTTTTGTAGACGCGATCGCGTGTAATTCCTGGTACCTGATAATTTTGATAAGCCGCTTCCGCCCTGGGAGTTTGTAAATAGCGTAGACTGCGATCTATCGACTGTAACAGCGCTTTTTTATGCGCTGGTTGTCCATTTTCAATTTGATAAATCGCCTGATCCACACAAGAAGTATCATCTTCACAGCAAGTTACTGGGACTCTGGGAATTAATACTGGTAATTTCTGCGGAGAATTGGCGGAAGATGATTCAGGAAGATACCACTTTTTCAGCTGACATTCTGCGGGACTGAGTTTTAATTGTCCTAAAGAAGCCATCCCCACTAGGAACGTTAGCAGAACAACAGGTAGGCTCAGAGAAATAGTTGTAAGTTTATTTAGCATTAAAAAATAAGAGTACTTACGTTAAGTGTCATATTTTTCGCACAGTGGTTGTCCAGAGTCAAAAGTCAAAAGTCAAAAGTCCAATTTTTGACCCTTGACTCTGGACTTTTGACTGCCACCGTAGAAAATATATGTGCCAGTTGCGTAATTCCTGAATAAATTATTCGTCAAGAGTCAACAGCCCAGGCGTAGCCTGTCGTAGACATCGTAGTTCAATTTGTGGCGATCGCACTTTCTCAACAATAGACTTCTTGCACGAATACAAAACTTACCCTCATCCCCCAGCTTTTTCTCCCAATTTCGGGAGAAGGGGAGCCGATATCAAAGTCCCTCTCCCCCCGGGAGAGGGATTTAGGGTGAGGGCAAAGATTCATGCAAAAGGTCTAGTATATTTCAGTCCACTTGAGTGGACTTTGACTATTAGCCCGGAACTTCAGTTCTGGGCGGGATGACGCTTAGGGCGATACTTTGAGTGTTACAAAATTTTAGTCCTTTAATGCATAGCTTAGGTATTTTTTCGACTTGTGTGTACACCGTCGCCTTTATAATGCATAGCTTTTTAAGGGGGATTTAGGTGGATCTAAATATGTGCAACTCCACATGAAATTGGTATTAGAGCTAAAAACTGAGCTTCGTTAATGAGTCTTGAATACTCGTGAGCAAGTATTTAAATACTCACAATCAGGAATTAGGAATTGCAAGGTTGATATTATACTCATAATCGGTGTAATCGGCCACCTTGCCCCCAATTATGCTCATAATTCCCCGCCGCGCTAACAAGCTTTCCCTTTTCTTCCTCTTCTCCTTTACCCTGCTGTTGACACTCCTGCTGTGTTTACCTTGGGTGAGTGCGAAAGAACAGCCGAAGCCGAAGCCAGAAGCTTGGCAGATTAACGGTATAGTAGCTGCCCTGGATGATGGACATAACCGAGTAAAGACACTTGCTTTTGATAAGTTAGGTGGATACGATCTAAAAAATTTGAAATTAGTGTTTCAAAAACCAGAGGATATTGCTCTGAAAGCTGGCAAACTCCTCAAGGATAAATCCGTTAACTCAAATGTTCGTGCCAGTGCAGCAGAGGCATTGTCACATCTGGGGGAAGCTGCCAAACCCTACGTCAAAGACATCCTCAACTTCCTCAAGGATAAATCTGTTGACTCAACTGTTCGTTACGGTGCAGCAGTGGCATTGGGAAATCTGGGGGAGGCTGCTAAACCCTACGTCAAAGATATTGTTGACATCCTCAAGGATAAATCCGTTGACAATTATGTTCGTTCCGGTGCAGCAGTGACATTGGGAAATCTGGGAGAGGCTGCTAAACCCTATATCAAAGACATCGCTGACATCCTCAAGGATAAATCCGTTGACTCAACTGTTCGTTCCGGTGCAGCAGTGACATTGGGAAATCTGGGGGAGGCTGCCAAACCCTATATCAAAGACATTCTCGACTTCCTCAAAGATAAATCTGTTGACTCAACTGTTCGTTCCGGTGCAGCAGTGGCATTGGGAAATCTGGGAGAGGCTACTAAACCCTACGTCAAAGACATCGCTGACATCCTCAAGGATAAATCCGTTGACAATTATGTTCGTTCCGGTGCAGCAGTAGCATTGGGAAATCTGGGGGAGGCTGCCAAACCCTACGTCAAAGACATCCTCGACTTCCTCAAAGATAAATCCGTTGACTCAACTGTTCGTTCCGGTGCAGCATCAGGATTGGGAAATCTGGGGGAAGCTGCCAAACCCTACGTCAAAGACATCCTCGACTTCCTCAAGGATAAATCTGTTGAATCAACTGTTCGTTCCGGTGCAGCAGTAGCATTGGGAAATCTGGGGGAGGCTGCTAAACCCTACGTCAAAGACATCGCTGACATCCTCAAGGATAAATCTGTTGACAATTATGTTCGTTCCGGTGCAGCAGTAGCATTACTAAATATGGGGGAGACTGCCAAACCCTACGTTAAAGACATCTTCGACTTCTTTAAGGATAAAACTTCTAGCACGATTACCTATAGTAATGACTCCAGAATTCGTACTAGTGCAGCAGAAGCATTGGCAAATGTGGGGATGAAAGACACAAGCAAACTCTATGTTAAAGATATCGCTGACATCCTCAAAGATAAAACTATTGACCAGGATATTCGTGCTGGTGCAGCATCAGGATTGGGAAATCTGGGAGAGGCTGCCAAACCCTACGTCAAAGACATCCTCGACTTCTTCAAGGATGAAACCGTTGAGAAAGGTTTTCGTCAAGATGCAGCAGAAGCATTGGGTAAGATAGAACAACTCAACCTAAATAATGTTTTAGTAATTCTGGATAGAGTCTATTACGTAGGTCAATCAGAATTTTTACAGTGGAGGTTTTTAAGCTATCTCCTTGGTGGTGGCACTGATGAAGTCAAAACACTGCTTACATGGCTGGGTTTTCCCGATCCTAAAACAATTCCTACTTCATTAAGCCACGATCGCGGTGATAAAACTCTCAAAATCTTTGCTCAAGCCTGGGAACCTAGCCAAGGTTTAGCACGATTACGGGAAGACTTAGCGAAGCAAATTGCTGTAGTCGCCAGAAAAGTAACTTGGAAACCGCAAGATATTGTAATTTTAGAAACTCACTATAACAACCTCAAAAAAGCTGGATACAACGAAGCTGATTCCCTGCAATCAGTAATAGTTAATCTCAAAGGTTGGCAGTGGTTTTTCAACGCCAGAACTACTATATTAATTCACGCTGCTTTTTGGCTTGCCCTCATCTTCGCTTATCCTAAATTTCCCCAAGTCCAAGCCATCTTCTTCTGGAATCCTTGGGTGCGGCGCATTCTCGGTGTCGGCTATGTCGGCTTTCTCCTCACCTGGTTTCCGCCCTTCCGCCGCAAATTATTTGAACCCTTCCAGCCTTCCCTTCTTGCCGATGCTGGGTTAGATAATTTTAACCCCCAAGCTTACTTCCCCGACTCGCAAGTAAAACTTCCCAACACCGAGGAACCCGTAGCCATTACCCAGGTGCTACCCAATATCAAAGGGCAAATTGTCCTCGAAGGCGATTCCGGCTTGGGTAAATCCATGTTTCTCCGCCATTTGGTGAAAACCTCACCGCGCCTGGTGGTTTATCTCCCCGCCCGCAAATGCGAAAAAGGCGTAATTGAAGCCATTCAAGCCAAGCTGCACGGACAAGCACAAGATGCTGATTTTCTCAAGAATTTGATTTACAGTGGTGCTTTAGATATCTGCATCGACGGACTCAATGAAGTTACCGCCGACACTAGAGCAAAAATCACCCAGTTTGTCGAAAGCTACTTCCGGGGTAACATCATTATGACTACCCAGCCCCTAGAGTGGACACCACCCTCAACAGCCAAAATATATAAATTACAACCCCTTGAACAAGCGCAAATTCAGCAATTCTTAATTTCCCGTCAGCCCCGCCTGCCCAAAGATGCCAAAATTCAAGGTAAGGAATACGAGCAAGCCTGCGCTAATTATTTAAATCAAACTCTCAGCACCCAGCCATCAGCCGAAGAGTTAGCCGCAGTTAACAGAATTCTTTCTAACCCAATGGATTTAACTGTGGTGGCGTTGATGCTAGCCCAAGGCGAATCCCCCGACTTATTCCACCTGCAACAACAGCAATATAATTTGATGGCTACGGAATACCAGCAAGAGTGGAAACAGGAATTTCCCCTCAAAAAATTCTCCCAAGCTGTATATGATATGCGGCTGAACGATGAACAAGCTTTACCGGGAGATGAATTTTACCAAGTTTTACAGTCTTTAGAAGACGAGAAATATAAAATGGTTGTCAGCCGTCAATGGCAAAACGAAGAAGGCGCAGCCAAGAAAGAATGGTATTTCCGCCACGACAAAATTATGGAATTCTTTTTAGTGCAAAACTTTCTCGGTGAGAATGAAGAAGCGGAAAAACGTCTCATCGATCACATGGGCGACCCACGTTTTCGCGGTGTATACTTTTTGCTGGCAACCCTACTCCCCTTAGATGCAGCCAAAGAACTGCGGGAGAAAATTATTCAATACGCCGCCGATACTAAAGACCATACCGTAAGTGACACCTTCGTGCAATTATTGCGCCCCCGTGCTGCCGTAAATTGATGGATTATGGGAGTGTAATTTCTAGAAATTAGGCTTTAAATAATTGAAGGGGAAAAGGGTAAAGGGAAAGGGGTAAAGGGGAAAGGTAGATAGAATTTCTGGTTAACACAGCAGTATTTTAGCTGATAGTTTTCTCAAAAAGCGCGTAGGCGTAGTCCGTCGTAGAAATTACTGTTTTATTTACAGCAATCATCCCTTCATTTACGACAATGATCGTCGTAATTCGGTGTATTCCTCTCTTATTTACGACAATGATCGTCGTCATTTAGGGTTTTACCCTTTCATTTACGATAATTATCGTCGTAATTCGGTGTTTTCCTCCCTTATTTACGACGATCATCTTCATAATTCGGTGTTTTCCTCCCTTATTTACGATGATCATCTTCATAATTCGGTGTTTTCCTCTCTTATTTACGATAATGATCGTCGTAATTCGGTGTTTCGCGCTTTCATTTACAGCGATCGCCCTCGTCTTTCCGCGTTTTATCCAAGCATTTGGGCTGATCGCTGTCTCAAAAACAGCCTAGCCCATCGTAGACATGGCAAAAACGAAAATGCGATCGCACACACTTGTTCTCAAATCAAATTGAATGGTTACAGGACTAACATTTGATTTTGGCAATTCATGTAGGATGCGTTAGCGATAGCGTAACGCATCTTTAAACCGCTTTTCGTGCGTTACGGCTACACCTAACGCACGCTACAAAACGCTTACCTCTTTATTATTCTTTCCCTATTCCCTTACTCATTCATATTATGATAAGTCGCCACCGCAGAAGGCGATATCCGGTTTAAGTAACGGAAAATCCAGTATTTAAAAATCGTATCTAAAATCACCGGGAACGTAGCAATAAATAAGAAGATAAAATCTCTATTTGCTGGTAAACCCCAATGGCGGGAAACCCCTTCTAAAATTACTTCCCAGCCATGCGGGGAGTGAAACCCTACAAATATATCAGTGAACAAAATGATAATAAATGCCTTAGCGCTATCACTCAAACCATAGACAAGATTATCGAAAAATTCTTTGATAGTAATGATAGAAGATTTACTAACAAGCAACAGCCAAATAAACGCCCCTACAGAAAAGATATCTGCAAACACATTTTTAATCGCATTCGCGCTTTCTTCGCGGAATTCTTCGGCAATCTCACCTGCTTTCTCTTTCATGTGAGTTTCCAATTCTTCAGCAGATATTGGCGGTGCTTTGGTAATCAAATTCTCAAATTTTAGCCTTTCTTCAAACCTTTCTAGCGTAGCTAACGCTTCCTCTTCCATTTCTACATTCAGGAAAATTTGCACAGCCTCCGAACCTCGAAAATGCTCAATTAAAGGGCCAACTACTAATGTTTTTGCTAGTTGATGGGTTAAAAGTGGTACAATAATTAACAGTAAAATAAACCTAATAGATATGATGGTTCTTTTTTGCGTTTGCCGGAAATTTTGAACTACATCTTGTTCTGAATTTGGGTCTAATTCTACTTGCAGGCGAGTAATCGTACTTAAAATTGAACGGGGTAAAATTCCCGTTGTATTTGCTTTTCCTTGAGGCTTGCTTCTCTCAGTTATCGGAACTTTTTGTTTAGTGATTGGTGGAGGGTTAATAGCTGAATTAGTAGGAACTTTCGGAGTTCTATCAACTACAGCCAGCGAACTCGGTTCTTCATCTAAAATTGTATATTTAGAAATAATTTGGTCGATAAACCTGAGCTTTTCTAAAATTACGTAAGGTTCAGGATATTCTACACCTGCTTTGTTCGCCGCTTTTTGATTTCCTTCATTTAAAAACCACCGACTACCTTTAAACTCTGTTAGTCGCATCCGCGCAATTTTTAATTGCTTTCTCAAGTCTGCCTCAAAATAATCCATGACATTATTACTGTACATGGCTAAGTCGGGGTCTATTTTATTACCATTAAAATGTTGATCTTCTAGTTCTTTAATTTTTAATGCCGCGTTATAAGCCTCATCCAGAGAACGTTCTGGTGTGCGTAAATACCATCGGTAAAGACCCAGCAAGAAAGAGTAAATTTTATCGCCAAAAACAGAGTTCTTCATCGTCGGCAATCATCCAGCATGATTTGGTGATTCTTAACCTTAAATTAACGCACGAATTATACTAACAAATCTACAAAGAGAGGGCTTGTGGTTTTTGATTCTGTATGGATTGTTGGCGGTAGCCGCAGCGGTAAAACAACAGGTTTAGTTAAACAGTTTTGTGATTGGGTACAAGGCGAAAACCAAGGTAACGGATCATTTTATACTACCCAAAAAAGACAAAAAAAAGGCAAACAACTATCCAAAGGATTAGATTTACGGCAAACAGAACCAGGAGTTTTGCTGTTGGCTGCCAATGATGATAATCGCAGAGAATTAGGAGATAGAATTGTTACAGCAACCCTGGGTAAATATCCAGTTAGAGCCAAGACCCCTTTGGGCTTCTTTCAGGATGAAGTCATTTTATTTTGGCCTTTACTGATACAATCACTGCAGCTAAAAGCACAATTTCCCGTCAGATTGCGCCCCGAAACAGAACAGGAATTAGCCACAAAACTTTGGCGATCGCATTTAGACGAAGAAACTCTCCGCCTTGCGGGAATGAATGAGTATCGTTTAGTACGTCGCATCCTCGATTTACTGCAACTAGCAGCATACAGTGGCCAACCCTGTGAAGAGATTTCCTCAATTTTAGCAAGCGGTTTCGCTGACAATCCCATCTATTTAGAGCCAGAATTTCTCGCCTCGTTATTGCTAGAGTGGCGCGACTGGTGTTTAGACAAGGGATTGCTCACCTACGGAATTATTACCGAACTGTACAAACAGCACTTATTACCAAATTCCCAATATCAACAGCAACTCAGAAAGCGTTACCAAGCTGTACTCGCAGATGATGTTGATGATTATCCTGGCATAGCCCGTAATTTGTTTGATGTGTTGTTAGACCAAGGCGCTGTAGGGGCTTTTAGCTACAATTCAGAGGGTGCAGTGCGTTTAGGATTAGGTGCAGATCCCAACTATTTAGCAGCCTTAGCAGGACGCTGTCATGTCGAAAACTTAGTAGGGCCTTCCCGTGAGTCCTTGGCAATGCAATTAGCTACCCAAATGATGGAATTAGCCACAGAACCAGCGGTGATGTTGAGCTTACCAGAAACAGTACAGTCAATTCAAACTACTTCCCGTGCCCAACTCTTGCGGCAAACAGCAGAAGTAATTGTAGATGCGATCAAGTCAGGAGAAGTAGAACCGGAAGAAGTCGCAGTCATCGCCCCCGGTTTAGATGCGATCGCCCGTTATACCCTCATCGAAATCCTCAACAAGCAAAATATTCTGGTAGAACCCCTCAACGACCAACGCCCCTTAATTAGTTCACCAGCAGTTCGGGCATTACTCACCATACTTGCCCTAGTTTATCCCGGCTTGGGTCGCTTAGTAGATAGAGATGCCGTAGCGGAAATGCTAGTGGTTTTAAGCCGCAGACAAAAAACCGCCGATAATTCCTCAGAAATCAGCAGCGACATCGACCCAGTACGCGCCGGTTTAATAGCAGATTATTGCTTTGAACCCCACCCCGAACGCCCCAACCTGCTACCTGTAACAGCATTTGAGCGTTGGGATAGAATCGGCTATGCTGCCACCACAGCTTATAGTGAAATATTACAGTGGTTAGAAAAACAGCGATCGCAACAAGAACAGCGGTTAATTCCTAGCCCCATTTCCCTGTTATACCTAGCAGTGCAAGACTTCCTCTGTAAAGATAGCAATCCCCCCTACGACCAGTTAGCAGCCTTAAGGGAATTGCTAGAAACCGCCCAACATTACTGGGAAATTAACACCAGACTACAACCAACTAATTCACCTACACGCGCGGCTGCAGAAGCCACCATCAGCGAATTTATTCAACTGCTGCGACGCGGTACGATTACCGCCAACCCCTATCCTTTGCGCCCTATCGGCCCAGCTAAAAAAGCTGTTACCCTAGCAACAATTTTTCAATACCGTTCTAGTAGAAGATTTCACCGTTGGCATTTTTGGTTAGATGCGAGTTCACCCCTCTGGGCTAAAGGTGGCGCAGCTACATTATTTGGCGCACCTTTATTTCTGCAAGACAGGTTAGGTGCACCTTGGACAGCAGAAGACGAGAAAAACGCTGAAGACGAGCGACTAAAAAGAATTTTGGCAGATTTGCTGTCCCGCGTATCCGAGAAAGTATACCTCTGTCATAGCGACTTAGCAGTCAATGGACAAGAACAAATAGGGCCGCTTTTACCTTTAGTCAATTCTTGTGTTTCAGTCACAGCTGAGGCTGCTGTGTAAAAGATTGGGGATTGGGGGATGAGACGGATGAGGAATTTCTTGTACAGACGCGATTAATCGCGTCTGTACAAGTGTTGACTTTACACAAAATTTATCTAGTTTGCCTAATTACTTTATAAATAATTTATTTAATTTCCGTTTATTTACTTAAAGATTTATTACATTAGTCCTGGGGATAACACTTAGGTTAAGTAAAAAATTTATGGTGACAGATATTTTACCTAGAAACTATCAATAGAAAGGAGAGCGATTCGCAAATCTTGGCACATTATTGAGAGCAACATCAAATATTCAGCTATAAAATTTCTTTTCTCGTGTAATTTTCAATCTTCTTTAAATACCTAATAGTTAACTATTCGCTCTTGGTATAAGGCAATTGATATCTCAAAGCGCCAAACTCATAGAAAATCATCTATTCACACAATAGGTTATTATCAAATATTTCCTAATCTTATCATAATTGAATTTTATTATATTTAATAAATATATTATTTAAGAATAATAATTTTGATATTACCAAACCCAATCTTGCCATGAATTTGACTAATATTATCTCACCCAAAATTCTCAGACAAGAACCATTTTGGCTTTTAAGTATTACGGCTGCTCTAGAGACAATATGTCTCACATTAGTTTGGAAAGCTCATGATATCGGCCATTTAGGAATGAGTATTTTGTTTCTATTTGCTACAGGTTCTTTATTATGGGATAAACGTCATACACTACGCTTTGAAAGTGATGTTTTTTCTACAATTATTGGCTTGCTATTAATTAGTTGGGTGCTATGGCAAAGTGCCACACAAAATTTAGAACATACCTTACGGCTGTTATCATTTACTTCCGCTTTTGCCGTTAGCTTACTAGCCTCAGGTTTTAAGGGATTAAAGCAATATTGGGAAGAACTAATTATTTTATTTTTTCTGGGAGTTCCGGCTGTAGTTTCCGATTTATTATTTGATATTTCTCCTTTGAGTGCCAAATTTGCCAGCCTTCTTTTGTGGTATGCAGGCTTTGATGTCAAGATTAATGGAGTCAATATCTACTTACCAACAGGTAGCATCAAAGTAGTTCATAGTTGTTCTGGTATAGATACCATCAACTATATATTAGGGATATCTATTATTGCGCTGGTCATGTTCCCCATCGCTAAAAAGAAGCGCTTCTTTGTACCAATTTTTGCCATTCTTTTAGGATTTGTTATTAATGGAATCAGAATTGCCATGTTAGCTGTAATGCAAGGAACTAACAAGGCTGCTTTTGATAGTTGGCATGGAGGACAAGCTTCCTATTCCTATGGCGTGTTGGGTATCTTGATTTTTGGTTTAGTCTATATGTTACTGCTCAAGCAAGAAGAGCAACAAGCTGAGAATTTAGAGAAGTCTTTAAGTGGGGATTAGGGACTGGTGACTGGGAAATGAGGGAGAAATAATACCAGTTCAAATAATGTTTGCCACAGATAAATTCTTTGTAGGGGCACGGCACCAGTCATAGGTGTCAACTTAACGTGAAACCCGCTTAGTTGCAAGGTTTCGCCCTCACCCCCAGCCCCTCTCCCACCAGGAGAGGGGAGCAAGAGATTCAATTCCCCTTCTCCTGTGGGAGAAGGGGTTAGGGGATGAGGGCGCGAGGTATTTGTACAAAGCCCGTCCTATATAGCTTTTAGCTTAAGTTGACACGTATGGGCACCAGTAAGATATTTGATATACCAAAAGATTGCGGATGCCGTGCCCCTAGCCATCTGTCGCGTTCTTTTTTCAAAATGGTATAACTTTTCCTCTTGTACAGACGCGATGAATCGCGTCTCTGATTAATCGCGTCTTTCCCCCTAAGCCTCAGTAATTGTCCTCAAGCTGATTTTGCAGACATACTATATACTCTTGTGCTTAGGTAATAACCCTGGGTGAAGAGGACAACAAAATATGGCTAGCAAACACTTCTCGTTCAGCAAATTTGCACTATTTATTACCACTTTAATTAGCTGCAATTTTATTTCTGCTAAAGTACAGGCTGCTTGTCCTACTCTCCTATTAGATGGCGACTTTGAACAACAAGCTAGCCCAAAAGTCAGCAATCCTTGGGTAGCAGAAGGTGAAGTAGGTATTGATAGAGAAATAGGTAATAGCAATTCTGGTAAAAATAACGTCTGGATGCGAAATTTTTCTGGCTGGAATGGTATTAGCCAAAGAGTTAAGCTGCAACCTAATGCAGAGTATGAATTAAAAGCTTACGTGCGGACATCGGGTAATGTGACAGATGGTGAATTTGGAGTGCGAGATAGTAATAAAAATCCGCTTGTAGAACTCAAGTTTGGTAGCTTATCTCAATACATTCCTTTAACAATAAAATTCGTCACAGGTAATGAATCTGAATACAATATCTTTACCGGATTCTGGGCAATTAGTCAGGATAGCTGGGTTCAGGTAGATAATTATAGTTTAACAGCGACTATGTGCAAGGATGAGGAAAATAATTAACTTTGGAACCTAATATATAACGTTTGGCTCAATACTTTTCGGTTAAGGGAAAAAAGGGGAATGGGAAAAGGGGAAAACAACCTTTCACCCTTAATAATTTCAAAACGCTTAACAGAGTAGTATTGATAACTGCCCTTATGAGGTAAATTGTTTTGGCAAAGCCATCTGCCAACTTTAGAGAAGTTGTACTAATACCAATTCAAATAATTTTTGCGACAGATAAATGCTTTGTAGGGGCACGGCACCCACAATCTTTTGGGTATATTCAATTATCTTACAGGTGCCGTGCCCTATTCATCTGTCGCGTTCTTTTTTCAAAATTGTATAAACGTAGTTAATGACTTGGTAATTGACTCAGTTTAAAATCTGCGATCATACTCAACGACTGCACGGCTATCATCAAATAAATTGGTGGAAGCACGCAGACGAATTTCATCATTGATGCGGTAATTTATCCCCCATTGCAGTGGGTCATTGGCTGTGAGTATTTTAATACTAGAAAGAGAAAACTTAGAAGAAATATCCACACCTGCTTCTAGGGCTAATTCTAAAGTTGAATTGCTTCTACCAGCTTCGGGATTTTGAGAAAGTACGGTGGGAAATAAGCGAAGTTCACTTAAACCAAAAGCACTACCAATTTGGTTAAATGCTCCTTGAAAGTTGTTAAATACAGCAGAACCTGCAATATTAATTAAACCTAAAGTACTATCGCCACGTCCTTGAGTATCAATAAATCCACCACCTAAAAGCGCCACAAGTTCTGTTTCGCTGCGAGATGGCGTACTTGTGAGTTGAAGATTTTCGTCAAGTTTGCTAGCAAGTCCTTTAATATTAGCTTCAACTCTGATAGTTTCTAAGGTTGATAATCCTCCGGTATTGAGTCGGCTAATATCGGTAGTTTGATTACCATCAAGTACTTTGGCAAATAGGCGAATATCTAAATTGGGATCGCGGGGTTGTTCCTTTCTAAAAGTTGCGGTGTGTTCATAACCACGCGCTAAATTAAATTGAGTAGTAAATAAATTCACTCCCCCCCCGGTCAATTTAATAGTTCCATCGGGTACAGGCTGATTTAAAGAACCATTAACTGCTAGATTTCCTGTTGCTTGGAAGTTGATAATTGGGGGACGAGTAATGAGAACATTTTTACCTAAAACTAGTTCGAGATTATTTAACCTAGCTGTTGTATTTTTGGTATTATTCGGGTCTGCTTTATCAGCTTTAGTCAGTGTTGGTTCCTGATTTTTGGAGTTAGCTGTGTTAGCAGATTCTGCTAGCAACACTTGCCCATCAGATAACTCTACTTTGCCGCCAATTTCTGGGTTAAGAACAGAACCAGTAATTTGTAAATTACCACTTGCACCGCCTTGGTACAATCCTTTCAACCTTAAAGTCAGTTGCTCCAAATTAACAGCAAGAGGAGTGGTAATTACTTGTTCTTGATTATTAAATATGGGAATTTCTCCCGCTGCTTCTACCTTACCTCTGCTAAATCTACCTTGCAGACCTTCTACAATAATGCGGTCAAAATCAAATGTGATTTTACCTGTAACATCTCTCAGTTTTCCAGGTAAAGCTTGGGCAGAGAAAGTAGCATTATTCACGCTAGCAATACCTGTCATTTCTGGCTGTTGTCTGGTACCGCTAACTGTTAAATCTACCTCTCCTTCACCATTCTCAAATACGACTTGGTTATTTAACAGATTTAAGAGGGCAAGTCCCTCATTTTTGACTTTGACATCTAAGCTGATTTCATTGTTATCCGGTTCTACAGATGCAAAAGGCAATTTATAAGGTATATTACCGTTAATTTTTACAGGTTCTGAACCAGTCACTAGGATATTACTGCCAAAATTTAAGCGACTATTGTCATAACTAAAACTTGCGATCGCAGATTCTACTTTTTTCTGGTTGATTGTACCATCGGTAATGGTAATTTCTCCTCTAGCTTTGGGATTGCTAACGCTACCTGCTAAAGCTACGGAGGTGCTAAGATTACCGCCCACACCAACAGGTAACTTGATGAAATTACTGAGTACCTGGATGGGAAAGTTTCTCACCTGCAAATTCCCTGATTGATCGTTACCGCCAATATTACCGTTAAAGGCAATCAGTCTTTGATTAGAGGTGATGCGTAAAGGTAGCAGAGTCAGAACGCCATCAGTAAATTTACCATTGGCAATCACTTGTTCCGCCCGATAAAAACGCCCTACTTGGTTCTTTTCTTCTTCTTTACCCCAAGTCCAGTTCTGCCCATTTAAATTAAACTCCACTGCTAGTCCTTTTTCTGCGGCAGTATTTAGGGCAATTTCCCCACCAAAAGTGCCGTGCAAGTTGGCTAAATCTGGGATGGGATTTGCTTCTAAGCGCTGTTGTTCTTGGGCTGCTAGTAGTGCCTCAACTTGGTAAAAACGCTCGATTTGCGTTGATAATGGCTGATTGGGCAATCCTTGAGGGACAGTCACTAAATCAGCAGCTTTACCGTAGGTTGGCGATGACATTCCGCTACGAATATCTTGCAGTTCAAATACCTGGAGTGCTGTCAGGACATCTTGAACATTACCTTCGCTGACATTGAGTTTCCCTTGAATTTGGGGAGTTTTCCCAGAATTACTGACATTACCTGTGAAGGCGTAGCGACTTTTACCCTTTATAAAGGCGCTATCTGTAATATTTGCTGTCCCATTACCATAGCGGAATTGTGCCGTTAAACTGTCGCCCTTGATGCGTCCAACGGCTGGATTTGCGATCGCAATATTTCCGGCTGTAGCTAATGTTTGTTGATTAATCTGTAAATTCCCGGTTAATGCGCCAGCTAAGGGGGTATTTCCCAAGCGGGTGTTCTCAGATAAAGATAAATTTAATACCTGTAATGGGAAGTTATTTAAGCTCATCGCCAAACTATCACCTTGGGCTTGACCGCTAGCTGATGCTTGTCGCCAATTGACTAGGAAGGATTGGGGGCGATTTTTGCCATCAAGGTTAACGGTAATGCGATCGCTCTGACCAGCTACGTCTAAACTAGTACCTTTACCTTGAACAGTCTGAATATTTCCACTGAGTACAGGCTCAAAGGCAAAGTTTTTCACTGCCAAATTTCGTAACCGCAGTTGTCCTTGCAGGTTGGGTACAGGTAACGTACCACTCACTTGTCCAGCAAAATCGGCTTTTCCTACCAAATTAATGCCATTGGGTAGGTTGAGGGGCAACTGTTGCAAGCTGTAATCTAAAGCTTGGACATTGAGTTTTAAGTCAGTAATTTCTGGTACGCCTGAGCCTTGAGCATTGGCTAATATGTAACCGCTAGCATTGAGATTCGGGCCTGTGGCGCGTTCAATATTTAACCTTTCACCATCCCAGGCGATCGCTGCGTTGATCGGTTGCTGAATCGCCGCAATCCCTTGAGAAAATTGCACCTGACCAGCAGCCCGTACATCAGCTAATTTTGGTGATTGTACTGTGCCGGATACTTGCAATTGACCACCAAATTGACCGCGTAATTGCTGATTTAGCTGCTTTAATTTCACACCCGAAGCCGCAACTACAGCCTGATAGCGACCGTTATTGAGTTGGATATTTTTGGCGGTAACTGTGCCATCAGCGACATTCACTTTAGCTTCACCGGTAGCTTGAATCGCTTCTGGTTTAAATGAATCAACCGTACCAGCAACTTGGAAATCTCCCGTTAATCTACCGCCAAATTGCTTAAATGTCGGTGCTAATTGCGGCACAGATAAATTACTTGCCCGCAGTTGCGCTTGATACACACCGTTATTAAGTTGGATATTTTTCGCTGTGACTGTACCATCAGCCACTAACAAATTACCCTCGCCAGTACCGCGCAGAGTTTGGAGGCTGAAATTATTTCTGCTACCTGCTATTTGGAATGTACCAGCCAATTGACCAGCCAAAGTAGGGGGAATATTTTTTAATACCCGTCCCAACCGCACATTCTTAGCGACTAACTCCGCCGCAAAGCTTTGGTCTTGCAATTGCAGTTGCGAAATTCCTACAGTTCCCCCGCCAATTTGCACCCCTGCACCTTCAGGGCGGATGGTAGCAATTGTAAATGGTGCTGTTGTACCAGACAGCCGCAGCCGACCGTAAAATTCTGCCCCCGTCAACGAGACATTTTGCAGTTTAGTCTTGTCTACAAAGGGTTCTAACTGCACACCCTTAGCGTCAGCCACAGCTTGCCAACGTTGATTGGCATAAGTACCAGACCCTAATACCTTACCACCAGCGACATTTAAAGCGACATTGCTAAAAGCCACAGTCCTGTCTGGGGCAACTGTCACTGTACCAGTAGCCGGGTAAGTTGCCTGTGGTGCTTGCCATTGCACTACAGTGTAAACGTCTCCAGCCACACCAGATAGCTTGCCTGTGCCAGAGACAGTACCAATTTTAAAAGATGGAGCTGTATTGTAAACTTGGGCGATCGCATCCCCAGGAACATTGTTAGCAGTAAAATCAAAATCCAGTTGCGGTGTTTTACCCAGTTTGACTGTACCGCCACCCGTAACTTTACCCCCAACGGTGGCTGTACCTTGAATATCTCTAAAACTAATTAAGGAATTACTCGTAGAAAACTCAAATTTACTAGTAACATTTTTAAAATCTATTTTGTCAATTTGGGCAGGCTTAATTGTGGCAACTGTACCTGAGAGAATAGGTTTATTGATGGCTCCCCCCAGCTGTACATCTGCCTTCACTTCTCCGATTACTGGTATCGGCAGATTTACCTTGAGAGTTTCTAAGGCATTATTTACATTTACCTGATTGACTTGCCCAACTACTTTATAGCCAGTTTCTCGATCAATGATTCCTGCAGCTACCAGGGGAATTTTGCCGTAATTAGTAGCTACCTTTTCTAACTTAATCCCTAACCCTTGGAAACTGAGATTCCCGTCGGTATTGTTGAGAAGTTGCGGTAAACGGGGTATTTGAATCGCTACCCCTTGCAAAGCCGCACTCCCATACAATAAAGTTTGCTGCTGTGGACTCAGTTGAATCTGCAAATCCCCATTGACTTGCCCTGCTTGTAAAGTTAGAGGTAACTGGACAATCCTCGTAATATCAGCAGCTAATAAATTTTGTGCTTGTAGCTGTAACTTAGCGGCTTGGGTCTTCAGTCCCGTTTCACCCTGAATCCCAATATTACCGCCACTATCTGCTTGCGCCGCTATATCAAAGCGTAGCAGCTGATTATCATTTAAAAGTTGACCAGTGCCATTGACTTGGGAAAAAGACACAGGAACTGGTGCAGGTTGAGGATTCGCGGATAATTTTAGTGGTAAATTTGCTGTAGCTAGTTGTTCTATGGATTGGTGCAAGTTGACTAAAATTAGCTTGCCATTACGTAACCGAATCTTATCCAAATCAGTTTTAATTGGCCCGCCTTTAGGCCCCAAGGCAATGTTAGTAGTCAACCAGCGCCCTTGGTCATCTTTTTCTATATAAACATCTGGGTTGACTAAGGTAACATCCAGCTTCAGGGTGCGGTTCACAATTAACTGCAACGGATCAAAACCAACTTCCACTGCATCAACTGTCACTTTATCTGGATCTGTGGCGGTGGCTGGAATCGCTGAAGCGCCAAACCGCACTCCCATTAAAGAAAAGTCTGTAACTTTGCCAAGTTGTACTGGACGGTTGAGTGTCGTAGTCAGATTTTTTTCGGCTAGCGGCGTTAACTCTTTTTGCACAAAATTCCATAATCGCCACATTCCGCCTAACACTGATAAAAGTAAAACTCCCCCTAACGCAATACCACCGCGACTCAACACCAGCAACCAGAAACGCTTACGATTTGGGGAAGGGGAGTGATTAACTTGTTTAGGAAGCTTAGTCATTTGCTGTCACTCTTTTTGGGCGAATGTAGCTGGCTTACTACTGGCATTAACTAGTACTAGATTGCTCTGCCATTCTTAGAATACGTCAACTCAACCTCAGGACTGATGCTGCAATTGAGGAAATAGTTCTATTCCATAATATTGGCATTGTCAGGAATACCGTAATCAAGTAAACTACGCAAACTTTGCAGTCTAAAATTTCTATACTGGCAGTGTTTATCAGCGCGTAGTTCAGTATGCACACATCAATGGCACGCTTGACTGGTTGAGATAAGCAAAACAGCAATAACTTCTACCCCAGTTCAGATGCCATTGTCATTCAGGAAAGTTGGTAACTGATGAAAACACATAATTCCTAGACGACAATACCTTGGTGGGGTTCCAGAAATATTCTCTATCTAAAGAAATACTTCTAGTGATTTGTCATTTGTCATTGGGTAATTGGTAATTGGTAATTGGTCATTTGTTTTTATTTATTACTTCCCCGTTCCCCAATCCCCAGTCCCCAATCCCCAGTCCCCATTCCCCATTCCCCAATCAATTAAAATTCTGCCTCTCGACTTCCCCGAAGGCACAACCTAGAACTTTAATTAAGATATAGACGAGAAAACTATTAAAGATAGATGATTACACCAATGCGCGTTTTTGTATTGATTTTCAATGCTGGAACGGAAAACGAAGGAATCCATACAGTTAAGGTAGGCGATCGCAATAAAATTCTGATGTTTGAGTCAGAAGATGATGCAACTCGCTTTGCTTTAATGCTAGAAGCTCAAGATTTCCCTACTCCTAGCGTAGAAACGATTGATGCGGAAGAAATCAAAGAATTTTGTGCAAGCGCTGGTTACGATTGGGAACTTGTCCCCGAAAACAGTAATGCAGTCATAACTCCGCCAGAAATCAATTTAGAAGAAACCGATTGGAAACCTGAAGCTGATGATACTGATGAGCAAACCATCCATTCTACTCAAACAGAGGAAACAGCACCAGAAATACTTGATTCTGAATTAGACAGTATTCGTCGTAGACTTGAAGGTTTATTGTAATTGGGGATTGGGGGACTGGGGATTGGGGACTGGGGATTGGGGATTGAAAGCAGACAAATTCCCATTACCAATTACCCAATGACAAATGACAAATAACAAAGGACAAATAATAAATGACAAATTTGCAAGAACGTGGCTATCTTTTGACCGAACAAGTAAATGCTAATAGTCTCAATTTAGACCAAATAAGTTCTCTAGAGATAGTAGAATTATTTAATAGCGAAGACCAAAAGGCTGTTGCAGCAGTAGCTGCGGCTAAGGAGCAGTTAGCACAGGCAATTGATTATACAGCCGAACGTCTGCGCCAGGGAGGACGGTTATTTTATATTGGTGCAGGGACAAGTGGCAGATTAGGGGTATTAGATGCTGCGGAATGTCCACCAACTTTTTGTACACCCCCAGAATTGGTACAAGGGATTATTGCTGGTGGTGCTGGTGCATTGGTGCGTAGTTCCGAAGATTTAGAAGACAGGGCTGAGGATGGCGAAGCCGCGATCGCCCAACGGCAAATTACGCAATTAGATGTGGTAGTCGGTATTACTGCTGGTGGCACAACTCCTTACGTGCATGGGGCGCTGAATGCTGCCCGCCAACGAGGTGCAATCACAATTTTTATGGCTTGCGTACCGACGGAGCAAGTTAAATTCGATGCCGATGTGGATATTCGCCTGTTAACTGGGCCAGAAGTACTGGCTGGTTCCACTCGCCTGAAAGCTGGTACAGCCACCAAGCTAGCTTTAAATATCCTGTCTACTGGGGTGATGGTGAAGCTGGGTAAAGTTTACGGGAATCGCATGGTGGATGTGGCGGTTACTAATCAAAAATTACGCGATCGCGCTTTGCGAATTTTGCAAGACCTCACCGATTTGAGCCGAGAAGATGCGGGTGTATTGCTAGATCGTAGCGGCAATTGGGTGAAGTTAGCCCTATTGATGCATTGGACTGGTTTAGATAAAGAAGAAGGCGATCGGCTTTTGGCAGAACATCAAGGTAATGTGAGGTTAGCTATTGCTAGTTACAACAATGTCAACAAAACCTGATATTAATTGTTGATCAAAATGCGCTTAATACAGCTTAACGAATCAACCTTTGTTTGTATAGCAATACCTTTCTAGTACAGTACGGCATCAATCAAGTCATGATGCTAAATTAGTCAAAAGTCCATCCGATCAATTTTTTGACTTTTGACTTGATGGCAGTACTGGGGTATCGCATTAAGCGCAAGTTTTTTGATGTTGAATAACTAATATTGGCGTTTTTTAGCGGTTTTCAGCGCTTGATTATTGAGTTTTTATAGATGTAGTAGAATCTGAGTAAAATTACTTGTTTAATAAATTATATCAAGACTTATTAAATTGTTATTGCAACGAATTTTAGCCAAAAAAACCAATAATCAATCTAATTCACACAATTCAACCAAAACTTACAAAATAAATAAAAAGTTCATACAAAAACCAACTAGTTCATCAATATAAATCCGTAGAAATCCTGATCGTTATTCAACTTCAAAAAGCATAAAATCATATTCTATACCTGCATATATCATAATTATTTAATTATGGTGAAAAATAAAGGCGCTAATCACGGGTTATTCCTTGGCAGATAACTCATCTATTAGCCCTATTTTTGCTATTCTTTGGGTTGATAATGCTCATTTTTGACTTTGTAGTTATATATTTAATCTATACAGCATAAATAGCAACAGCCCGGAGATTTTTCCCAATATATTGGTATTTATCAAGTGTGTTTATTGTGACTAATATATGGGTAATGTAGTGTTAGCAGGGCTGATTTTTTAGTCAAATACCAAAATATATTTAGTCAAAAAAATGGTCATATTAGGTAATGTGCTTAATGAATTTAAAAGTTGTACGCAATTACAGTACAATGGCAAGTTAAATCTTAAAAGCGCAAAAGATCACAAATGGAGCTTTTATTATCGTTTAGGGCGAATAGTTTGGGCATCAGGAGGAATTCATCCATTTCGCCGTTGGCGCAGAGAAATGATGCAGAACTGCCCGCAAATTGATGTAGATAAGATACGTTTAAATTCTCAAGACGTAGCAAGTGAATATTGGGATTATCGGCTTTTAGAAATTTTATATAAAAAGCAAAAAATTCAAAGAGAGCAATTTCATAATATTGTAGAACATACAATAGCAGAATTATTTTTTGATTTAGCTCAGGAGTCTGATTTTGCGGATGTAACTTGCAATCGTAGCCAAGAATTGATTGTAGAAATGCCCATGAGCTTTACGAGTGCAGATGTATCTTTAAAACAGATGCATGATTCCTGGAAGATTTGGTCAGAAGCCGGTTTAGCAAATTTATATCCTGATTTAGCACCTATAATTCGTAAGCCAGAACAACTCCAGCAATTAGTAAGTCCAACTGTTTACAATAACTTTGTAAATTTGATTAATGGAAAATATACGCTACGAGATTTAGCGGTAAAAATGAAGCAAAATCCATTACCCGTTGCTCGTTCATTACTGCCTTATATACTTAAAGGTATTATTGAACTGATAGAAGTACCTGATTTACCCTTAAACATTGTTGAAGTTCCGAAAAATTCCACATCAGCAACACCTCAAAAGCCCAATGTACCATTGATAGCCTGTGTAGATGATAGCCCCCAAGTCGGAAAACTTTTAGAAGAAATTATCACTTCACATGGGCTAAGATTTATCAAAATTCACGATGCTGTACAAGCTTTACCAATTCTGATTCAGAATAAGCCAGATTTGATTTTTTTGGATTTAATGATGCCTATTGCTAGTGGTTACGAAATCTGTACCCAATTGCGTCGAATTTCTGCCTTTGCTCACACACCAATAATTATTCTCACAGGTAATGATGGTCTTTTAGATAGAGTTCGCGCTAAAGTAGTTGGCTCTACAGATTTTATGACTAAACCTGTAGCTAGTGATAAGGTAATGGGTGTTGTACGTAAGTATTTACCTGTCCAAGCTTCCTCAATCAAGAAGCACACCCCTCAAGTTAATAGTTTGTAATGCAAGTATTACTGTGAGTAATTACCTGTTGTTACTGGCTCACGAGACTACATATAATCAAAAAAAATATTAAACCCAAATTCCTCTTGCAGGAAAATTAGCTAACTGTTTAAGTCAGATAATTTCCAGCTTTTTAAAATTTGTATTAAACTCTAAAAATTCCACTAAGCTGATTTTTCAGCATTTAATCACTTGATCTCCCAATTTTAGAGATGCACCCAGTTTTACCAATAGTTTCAGGACTGACGCATCTGATATCCCTAAAAATCTCGGTTATTGACTAAGCGAAAGTTGAAATCCTATTGGTGAAATATGCACATTTGCACGCGTCTATGTTCCCATTAAACGACAGCCTGTAACCTCAAGTAGAAATTGAAGTTAGAAAGAAAGCATTATTTTTACAAGTTTTTGACAAAATCTATTTGAATATAACAATTAAATATATTTTCTTTATCAAAATTAATGCTTAATTTTGATTTTTAAGTGCTTTTTCTGAGGCTAATGTATAAAAAATGCATTAGCTTTGTAAAAGCTAATTTTCTTGTGGAAAATCACAGTATAAGTTTAATAGGAATAAATATGAATACTGTTTTAGTTGTTGAAGATGGTTTGACAGATATGGAAATCATTAGTACATACTTGCAACAGGCAGGATATTATGTAATGAGTGCTAAAACTAGCGAAGAAGCTCAATACCAAATAGATAAAACTAAACCTGATGTCATATTTCTTGATGTAATTTTGCCTGGTAAAAGTGGCTATGAAATTTGTCGAGAACTAAAAACTAATCCTCAGACTAGTAATATACCTGTAGTTTTTTGCTCCACCAAACATGGTGATGTCGATAAAGTTTGGGGAAATATGCTTGGTGCGGAAGCTTATTTATCAAAACCTGTTGATCGCAAAGAATTAGTAGAAACTTTGCAGCGATTAATTAATCATTAAATAGCGGAGTGGGGAATAAGGGAATAGAGAAAAAGTTTTACCTGAGAAAGGAAAAATTATTTTGGAAACCAAACAAAAATTTTTAAGTTTTAATTTGGGAGCCAAGGATACAGGCGTAATTCAGTTACAGCACATCACTGAAGTTTTACAAATATCATTAGCAGAAATCTGCGGTGTTCCTCAAATGCCTAATTGTGTCTTGGGGATTTATAACTGGCGTGGTGAAATGCTGTGGTTAGTCGATCTAGAGGAAATGCTAGGGTATTCTTCGCTGTTACAAGGCTCCAATCTAGTTGTCAAAATGATGGCAATTGTCATAGAAAATGAGGGTAAATCTTTAGGTTTACTAGTACGTCAATTGACGGATATTGAGTGGCTAAATACTCAAGAAATGAAAACACATTCTGCGGAACTGTTTTCGCCAGCAATGTCACCTTTTTTACAGGGTTACTTTATCAGCCCTAATGAAGATATGATGTTTACCTTAGATGCTTTAGCAATTATCCAAGCTTCTATATGGGGTAATCATAATTAGAATTTGGTAGTTTATCGGAGTACTATGCTTTCGATTACCAGAGTTTTGCTTGCAGTTTGAATCTAGTTAAATATTACTAATTAAAGTTAGTTAGGGGTGTAAAATGAAATATTATGGCAGTGCCCAAAGCAATAGTAATGCTGCTACTAAAAAAGAAGCATTAGAAAATCAAAATGGTAGTCCAGAAATAGCTAGTATTGCTGGGGATGAATTGGCTTTATTAAATGCAGTATCTCAGGAATTTAAGAGTTGGCGGCAGCAACTACAAAGTATATCTAGCCAATTACGCCAAGCGCCAGATTTAGATACTCTATTGAAGGTTACTGTTACCCAAGTTAGAGAAAAAATTGTTAGCGATCGCGCCTTAATTTATCAGTTTACTACTTCTGAGGCTGGTACTGTTTTAGAAGAATCGATCAACAGAGGTTGGACACCTACTCTCAAGGAAAATTTACCAGGTATTACCTTTGGTTTATATGAGAGTCAAGAATATTTAGAACCTGTGGTTATTAATGATATTACACAGATTCAAGTTACACCCTATCAACAACAACTTTTAGAAAAATTTCAAATCCAAGCTTGTTTAAGCTTACCAATTGTAGTTAACGATAGAGTTTGGGGCTTGCTGGTAGTAAATCATTGTGCTGCTGCTAGAGAATGGCAAGAAGTAGAAATTACCTTACTGTCTCAAGTGACTACAGAAATTGCCTACAGAATCCAAAGCTTTACATCCGAAACGCAAACCCAGCAGGAAATATTAGCACAGAAATCTATCGTTAAAGTTATTGATAGAATTCTCAATTTATCATCTATAGATAAAATATTTCAGACAACTACTCACGAAATCAGGCAATTCCTCCGTTGCGATCGCGTCGCCGTATATCGCTTCCGTCCCGACTGGAGTGGTGAGTTTGTATCTGAATCTGTAGGGAATGCTTGGGTAAAACTAGTATCTCCAAATATGAACACTATTTGGGAAGATACTTTCCTGCAAGAAACCCAAGGCGGACGTTACGCCAAAGGTGAAAGTATAGCTGTTAGTGATATTTATCAAGCTGATCACTCTCAATGTCATGTTGAGATTTTAGAGCAGTTTGAAATGAAAGCCTATATCATAGTTCCAGTTTTATCGGGACAGAAATTATGGGGTTTATTAGCAGCTTATCAAAATTCTGGGCCACGTAATTGGCAACCTTGGGAAGTTAATTTCCTCACAGAAATGGGCTTGCAATTTGGTGTTGCTATTTCCCAAGCGGAATATCTTGAACAAGTACGAGCTAAAAATGAGCAACTGACACAAATAGTTGAACAAGAAAAAACCTTAACTAAAATTGCCAACCGCATTCGCCAAACATTTGATACAGAAAGTATCTTCAAAATTACTACCCAAGAAGTTCGCCAATCACTGCGCTGCGATCGCGTTGCAGTTTATCGTTTTAATGCTAACTGGGGTGGCGAGTTTATCGCCGAATCAGTGGGTCACGGTTGGGTTAAGCTAGTAGGGCCAGATCTCAATACTGTCTGGGAAGATAGCTATTTGCAAGAAACCGAAGGTGGTAGATATGCTAAGGGCGAAAACTTAGTTGTAAAAGACATTCACCAAGCTGGATTTTCGGCTTGTCATATAGAAATTCTAGAGCAGTTTGAAGTTCAATCTTGTATGATAGTTCCTATTTTCTTAGGGGAAAAATTATGGGGCTTATTAGGAGCTTATCAAAACTCAGAAACTCGTGAATGGAAAAACTGGGAAATTAACTTTTTAGAGCAAATTGGCTTGCAATTTAGTTTAGCTAAATCACAAATCGAATATTTCGATCAAGTACGAATTAAATCGGAAAAATTAGCTCAGATTGCCGAACAAGAAAAAGCTTTAACAAAACTAGTGGATCGTGTTCGCCAATCTTTAGACGTGGAAGAAATATTCAAAACATCCACACAAGATTTACGGCAATTACTCAAATGTGATCGCGCCTGTATCTATAAGTTTAACCCCGATTGGAGTGGCGAATTTGTCGCTGAATCAGTCAGTCATGGTTGGGTAAAATTGGTAGGGCCTGAGAAAAAAACTGTCTGGAAAGATACCCAAGTACAAGAGTGCGCCCAAATTGGTAAATATCAAAAAGGTGACTGTTTTGCTACAAATGATATCTACACTGCCGGACATTCTGTTTGCCACATTGAAGCATTAGAGAAATTTGAAGTCAGAGCTTATGTAACTGTACCAATATTCTTTGGCGAACAACTGTGGGGATTATTAGCGGTTTATCAAAACACTGGGCCTCGTGATTGGGAAGAATCGGAAATGAACTTGCTAGCACGGACTTCCGATCAGTTAGGGTTAGCATTACAACAAACCGAGTATTTGCAACAAGTCAAAGCACAGTCAGCCCAATTAGCCGAAGCAGCCGCCAGAGAAAAAGCCGCTAAAGAATTACTACAACAGCGTTCTATTCAACTACTAACAGCACTCAGACCTGCTCTCAATGGTAACTTGACAGTGCGTGCGCCGATTACAGAGGATGAACTGGGTACAATTGCTGATGCTTACAATAATACCTTGCAAGCACTCCGGCAAATTGTCATCCAAGTACAGTCTGCAGCCCAACAAGTTGCCCAAACTTCCGATACTAGTGAAGCATCATTAGTTGGACTTACCCAATTAGCCAACCAACAATCCCAAGAAATGGCCGCAGCCTTGAATGATATTCAACAAATGGTTGACTCAACAAAAGCTGTGGTATCCAACGCTGAATTGGTACAAGTTGCAGTTAAACAAGCTAACCAAACTGTCGAGTCTGGTGATGCGGCGATGAACTTGACTGTACAAGCTATCCAAGGGATTCGTGAAACTGTTGCCCAAACTAGTAAAAAGATTAAACGCCTCAGCGAATCTTCGCAAAAAATCTCGAAAGTGGTGAACTTAATTAGTAATTTTGCCACCCAAACAAACGTTCTAGCTTTGAATGCTGCCATTGAAGCCACCCGTGCAGGTGAATATGGTAAAGGTTTTGCAGTGGTAGCTGATGAAGTTCGTTCTTTATCTCGCCAGTCAGCCGCAGCCACAATCGAAATTGAAAAACTAGTGCAAGAAATTCAAGCAGAAACTGGCGAAGTTGCAGTGGCAATGGAAACAGGTATTCAACAAGTTGTTGAAGGAACAAATCTTGTCAATGATGCGCGACACAATTTAAACGCTATTGTGAGTGCAACAGCTGAAATTAGCCAGTTACTCCAAAGAATTAGCGAAGCTACTCAAAAACAAATGTCTCAGTCTGTGACAGTCACTTCAAGTATGAAAGATGTGGCAGAAATTTCCCACAAAACTGTTGCAGAATCTCATGAAATTGCAGCTGTCTTCCAACAATTATCGGGGATGGCGAAAGAACTATTAGCAACTGCCAGTAAGTTTAAGGTTAATTAATGGGATTGGGGACTGGGGAGTAGGGATTGGGGACTGGGTAAGGGGTAATTGGTAATGGGGACAAAGACAAAAACCCGAACACCAACCCCCAAACCCCACATACCAAACAGTAAATAATTTAAATATATGACTACAGATAATGATATTCGCGAACAAGGATACATCTATTTTTTAGCTGAAGCTCCAGAATTATTACAAATTATTGAACAAGAAATATATACATTATCTGAGAATTTTAGTACAGCTAAAGTCCATGAATTAATGAGAGCAACTCATACAATTAAAGGGGGTGCTGCTAATGTAGGGCTAGAAGGAATTCAAACTATTGCCCACTCTTTAGAAGATGTATTTAATGCTTTATATAACCCAAATGTTATTATTGATTCTCAATTACAAACACTGATATTGCAAGGTTATGAATGTCTAAATTTAGCACTTACCGCAGAACTAACAGGTTGTGATATCAATACTGAAGAATTACTTGAGCGAGCAGCTTCTGTATTTGTACATCTACAAGAAAAACTAGGCGATGCTTTCGGTGGTGAAGCACATATTCCCACTTCAGAAGAACTAGGATTTGATATTGTGCAATCTATCTTTGAAGTAGGAGTACAACAACGCATAGAAAGTATTACAGAAGCTTTAAATAGCAATATTGATAGTACAGAAATAGCTAATTTGCTGCGAGAGCAAGCGGAGATATTTATTGGTTTAGCAGAATCTTTGAATTTACCTGGTTTTGGCGCGATCGCTCAAACTATTCTGGCAGCGCTGACAGCTAACCCCGATCAAGCATATCGCATTGCTGAAGCTGCTCTTGCTAATTTACAGCAGGCACAAGCGGCTGTATTAGCTGGCGATCGCACTTCTGGGGGAGAACCTAGTTTAGCTTTGCAAAGTTTAGCTAATCTAGCTACACATGAGCTAAATACAGTTAATAATTTATCTATTGATCACAACGATTTACAAACTCAAATTAAGCAATTATATAAATTTTTAATTACATCTGGCAATCTCAAAAAGCAACCCTTAACTCCAGCACAAGCTAAGTTTTATATTCAAGTTATCCGCTATATTTTTGGCTGGTTTAATCATTATCGGCAAATCCCTCAAGAAGATTTAAGTTTGTCTTTGCTAGTAGCACCTGAAGATGAAGACTTACTGACTTATATTGAACATTGGTTAAGTCAATTTTTAGATTTTATCCAAGAGGCGGAAGATAGCCAAAGTCTTCACCTTTATCGCCAAGGTGTGATATTCACAATTATTCTTGCTGTGGTCAGATTTTATGATTCAGAACAGCCAGTAAATGGTGATACTTCTATAGTTTCTACATTACAACAGCAAATTGGTAAATTAGCTCAAGTATATAAAAAATATCCTCCGGTCACAAATCAAGAAAAAAATTGGCTGGATAGTCCTAAGCTGCAACAACTATTAGTCTTTAAAGAAATAGCTCCTCCAACAACAGAGGCTGATAATTTACTTGAAAAAATTTGGGGAGGAGAAGTTAGTTTAAATTCAACTTATGAAATTGTAGAGACTTCAGAAAGTCCAGAAATTACCCAACCTGTACCTGAAACAGCAACAATTACTTCCTTAGCTGTGCCAGAACCAGTAGTTGCAAATATTAAAACTGCCGCTGTTGATATTCATCAGGAAATAGAAGATAAAATTTCTGCTAATGTCCAAAAGAATTCACGTCAACATTCTTTTGTGCGAGTAGATACAGATGGATTACAACGCCTTAATTACCTGGCAGGAGAACTATTAATTAAGCAAAAACAGCGGATGTTACAAGATGAACAAGTTAGAGACATTATTGACCAATTAGTACAGCGGCTCAACAAACAGCAAAGCATCTTAATTCAACTGGGTGATTTACCGTTACAGATGCAAACTGCTGTATTACAGCATCAACAAAATTTTTCACCTGTGAAATTTGATGCTTTAGAAATGGATGTCTATACAGAATTTCAGATGACGTTGCATGAGGCTATGGAAGAAGCTCTGCAATTACAAGAAATTACTGAATCTTTAGATTTATTACTGACACAAGCTAATCAACTGAGTGAGAAAAAGCAGAGATTAACGCTGAATATTATCGATAACTTAGTGGAAGCCAGAATGTCGCCGTTAGGCAATATCATGAATCGATTCCCGCAAATGGTGAAAAAAATGGGGAATGTTTATGCCAAACTGGTAGACTTTAAAGTTAGCGGTACTGATGTATTAGTAGATAAAGCGATCGCAGAAAAACTCTACGATCCACTATTACATTTAGTACGTAATGCATTCGATCACGGTATTGAAACTCCACAAGTTCGGCAATCTCTGGGTAAACCAGAACAAGCTGTCATCGAAATTTCTGCATATCATCAAGGTAGCCAAACTGTAATTGAAGTTAGGGATGATGGTCAAGGTATAAATTTAGAAAAAATTCGCCAAAAAGCTGTTGAAGTAAATCTATTCACTGATGTTTATAACCCGACTGAATCAGAAATTCTCGATTTGATGTTTGCACCGGGATTTTCTACCGCCGAACAGGTAAGTGAAATTTCTGGTAGAGGTATGGGTTTAGATATTGTGCGATTGCAATTACACGCGCTCAATGGCTCAATCTCGGTGAAATCATTTCCTAACCAAGGCACAAAATTTATACTTAAAGTTCCTTTTTCTATGACTACAGATAAATTAATGCTGGTGCAAGCAGATGGGATTTTCTATGCCTTACTGCTAGATAACCTGGAAAAAATATTAATTCCTTCAGAGCAACAAATTAAAGAATTTGATGGCAGAAAAGTACTGTACTACAACACAGACCAAGAGCAGCGTATGGTTAGCCTCAGCCGCATTTCTGATTTGATGTATTATCACGGGCCATTACTGAATAATGTTAATCTGAATAATTCCCAAACTGCTTATGATACAGGAATTACTCAAGAACCTGTGTTATTACTGCGGCACAATCAAGAAATGTTTGGCTTAGAAGTTGACCAAATTATCGGCGAACAAGAGCTAGTAATTAGACCTTTAGGAAATGCGATCGCTCCCCCGAAATATATTTATGGTTGTAGTAGTTTAGCTAATGGTACTCTCATCTTAGTCATCGATCCAACCCTGCTTTTAGAGTCTTATGAAATGCAAGCAACCCTAGAAAGTAGTGCGCCATCAACTACTTATTTGGCAAATAAAGCAGCTTTAAGTCTATCAAGCGTTAATACTAACTCTACACCTCTATTAGCCGCTTCTCCTGTCAGCCATACAACACCAACGCAAGTAAGCCAAGTGACATTAGTTAATCCCAAGTCATCGGCTGTGCTTTTAGTAGTTGATGATGCTATTAGTTTGCGACAAACTATTTCTTTAACATTGCAGAAATCTGGTTATCAAATATTACAAGCACAAAATGGTGTGGAAGCACTAGAACAATTACAAAGACATCCAGAAATAAAAGTAGTAATTTCTGATTTAGAAATGCCCCGCATGAATGGCTTTGAACTTTTATCGAATATCCGTCAAAGCCCAAATCTCTCAGATTTACCTATAGTAATTCTCACTTCGCGTAGTGCAGAGAAACATCGTCAACTTGCTCAAGCTTTAGGGGCAACAGCTTACTTAACTAAGCCATATTTAGAAGAAACTTTAATTTCGATTGTGGAAGATTTAAGTAACAAAAGCCAGGATAAATCCAATAATTTAATGATGAGTAAGTAAGACATAGCAATCCGATTTAATTCCTGAAAAAATCTCATTACCATGTAGTGTGTGTTAGGCATAAGCCGTAACGCACCCTAAATGGGTAATTTCAACAATCAAATATTATTCCTAATATCAATACTGCTCGGTTAAGGATTTTCAACTCTGAATTTAGTTTGGGGGAAAGGTGAAAGATTAAGGGTTAAAGGTTTTTTATTGCCCCTTTTCCCCTTCCCCTTTTGCCCTTAACTGACAAGTATTGATTTCTATATCGTTTCCCATATTGGTGAGCTATAGCAATAAAAAGCTAAGATGCTTTTAGCAATCCATTTGTTGCTCAGATACCCGACTTTTTGAAAAAGTCGGGTATCTAAATTTGGTTAAGTAAAACCCAATCAAAGAATTGGATACGTGATGACGGAGTCCATCACGCATCCTACTATCAAAAATGAAAGCGGATCGCTATATGTTAATTTGAAGTTTCATAGGGTTATTGCGGTAAGAGGCCAATAACTGTTAAGCAATAAAAATCTATCGAACATTTTGATAGATGATTAATCATATAACTCATTAGTTTCTCCGTGAGGATAGGATTAATTTATGGTGGCAACCTTGGGTAAGTCAGGAAAATCTGGTTAGTTATTGGCGCTGCACTGTACTAGTATTTTCAGGAGGAAGACAAGTGGTGTCCCAGGTGCCAGAGAGAGTTAATAGAGATTTCCTAAATCAGCCTGTAATTTCTGCCAGTTCAGAAGCAGGAATGGTATTTTATTTGGCTGATGGTAAGATTCAAGCCTGTAATGCTGCGGCTGAAAAAATATTAGGATTTACTTTACAGCAAATACCAGGTTGCACCTCTTTTAATCACCTCTCTCCAGCTATTCACGAAGACGGATCGCCATTTGACGGCGAAACTCACCCAGTCAAAGTTGCATTGCAAACGGCTCAACCAGTTCTTGGGGTTGTAATGGGTATTTATCACTCCAACGGTGAGCTAATTTGGATTAAAATTGATGCCCAGCCTTTATTTCAAGCAAATAATCCGAGTCCTTGGGCTGTGGTTACTACCTTTTGTGACATTACTGCACAGAAGCACTCAGATCATCAAGCAACTGCTGTATTAGCAATACCAGCAGAACAGGCACAGCATACTATTTTAATAGTGGAAGATTGCGCGGAAGATAGAATTATCTATCAGCGTTATCTGCGGCGAGACTCAGAACACAATTACAAAATTTTAGAAGCAGAAACTGGAGAAGAAGCTTTAGAAATTTGCCAGCTTTACCAGCCTGATGTGGTTTTGTTAGACTACCGACTGCCAGATTTTGAAGGCGTAGAATTTTTAGAAAATCTGAAATTTCAAAGCAATGGCAACTCACCGCCAGTAATTGTGGTGACTGGACAAGGTAACGAAGCGATCGCAGTTCAAATTCTCAAAGCTGGAGCTGAAGATTACCTGATTAAAGGACTGATTACGCCCGATGATTTACAATTTACCGTGGAATGCGCGATTAACAAAGCGCAGTTACGCATGAGGCTACAACAAAGCGAAGTCCGCCTGCATTTAGCTTTAGAAGCATCTCGCCAGGGAATTTGGGAGTGGAATATTCAGACGGGGAAAGTTGTTTGGTCTGAGCATTTAGAGCGTTTATATGGTATGTCTCCCGGTAGCTTTGAGGGAACTTATGAGGCTTGGGAAAGGCGCATCCATCCTGACGATCGCCATTCAGTAATTGAAATCCTCAATCGTGCATTGGCTACGGGTAGCGACTACCAAGTAGAATACCGGATTCTACTTCCCAATGGGCTTGTGCGGTGGTTGGGCTGTTGGGGTCGAGTTTTTTATCAAGAAATCGGTCAACCTGTACAAATAGCGGGAACAGCGCAAGATATTAGCGATCGCAAACAGATAGAAGTGGAACGTCAGCAGCAATTTGAGCGAGAACGCTTAGTTGCCCAAATTACCCAGCAAATTCATCAATCCCTCAATTTAGATGAGATTCTGCACACCACAGCACATCTCACCAGACAAGTACTCAACTGCGATCGCGTGCTAATTTTCCACATCAATGCAGACTCATCAGGAACAGTAGTAGCAGAATCAGTTGGTGCTGAGTGGACGGCAATTCTCGCATCAACAATTACCGATCCCTGCTTTGATAGCAGCTATACCAATCTCTATCAGCAAGGGCGAGTGCTAGCGATCGCAGATATTTACACCGCAGGCTTTCAAGAGTGCCATATTGAACTACTGGCTCAGTTTCAAGTCCGAGCTAATTTAGTGGTGCCGATTTTGCAAGGTGATCATTTATGGGGATTGCTAATTGCCCATCACTGCGCTGCACCTCGCTCTTGGCAAACATCCGACATAGAATTACTGCAGCAATTAGCTAGGCAAGTGGCGATCGCGATTCAGCAAGCTGTATTGTATCAACAAGCACAAACAGAACTCGCTGACCGCAGAAAGGCAGAGTTAGCATTGCGGCAAAGCGAAGAACGCTATCGCTATTTAGCAGAATTAATCCCGCAATTGGTATGGACAGCTAATGGCGAGGGAACGTTACTTGATGTTAATCAGCGCTGGTCAAATTTCACAGGTTTGACGCTGGCACAAGCAAAAATTTACGGTTGGCAAGGCATCGTCCATCCTGAAGATATCCCGATTTTGGGCGAGCAATGGAAATTCGCACAGCGAGATGGCAGTCATTATCAAGCTGAAGGTAGGATTCGGCGCTTTGATGGCGTATATTGCTGGCATTTACACCAAGCTGTACCTCTAAAAAATGAAAGTGGCCAAGTAATTAAATGGTTTGGAACGGCGACGGATATTGACGATCAAAAACAACTGGAACAGGAACGCGCCAAAGCACTTGCTCACGAGAAATTAGCCAGGGAAGAAGCCGAACGCGCCAACCGCATTAAAGATGAATTTTTAGCGGTATTGTCCCATGAATTGCGCTCGCCCCTGAATCCAATTTTGGGCTGGGTACAATTGCTGCAAGGGCGCAAAATGGATGAAGCGAGGACAGCGCAAGCCTTAGCAACCATTGAGCGCAATGCCAAATTGCAAGCCCAGCTGATTGAAGATTTACTCGATATTTCCCGAATTATGCGGGGTAAACTGACGCTCAAAGCGGCTCCTGTAAGTTTAGTTTTTGTGATTACCGCTGCCTTAGAAACCGTGCGCTTGGCGGCTGAAGCCAAATCCATTCACATGGTAGTCAGTTTAGATCCAGAAGTCAGCAAAGTTTCTGGTGATGCAGCGCGATTACAGCAAGCAGTGTGGAACCTGCTTTCTAACGCCGTGAAATTTACACCCATTGGCGGAAGAGTGGAAGTTAAACTCACACAAGTTAATTCCCAAGCGCAAATTCAAGTAATTGATACAGGTAAAGGCATTAATCCCGAGTTTTTGCCCCATGTATTCGAGTATTTTCGCCAAGAAGATGGTTCTACCACCCGTCAGTTTGGCGGATTAGGATTAGGATTAGCGATCGCCCGACAAATTGTAGAAATGCATGGCGGTACAATTTGGGCAGCTAGCTCCGGTGAAGGCGAAGGTGCTTGCTTTATCATTCAGCTACCATTGCTCAAGGAGGAAAACAGCAATGAGCAAATACAACCATCTCATGTTTCACCCCTTCCCCAGCTACCCCTTGCTGGTATTCGCACCTTAGTTGTGGATGATAATGCAGATACGCGAGAGTTGCTAGCGTTTCTCCTACAAGAAAACGGTGCAATTGTCAGAGCAATAGCTTCAGCAATCGATGCTTGGCAAGAATTAGAGCAATTTCAACCAGATATTCTCCTCAGCGATATTGGAATGCCGGAAATAGACGGTTATACGCTCATCCGCCATATTCGCAATTTGCAAGCCAAACAACAAAAGCCGCCGATTCCAGCCATTGCTTTAACAGCCTATGCTGGCGAAAGCGACAAAGAGCAAGCCATAAACGCCGGATTTCAGCGCCATATTGCCAAGCCAATCGATTCCAAGAGTGTAATTGCGATCGTGCTGGAGTTATTGCGAGAGAGAAATTAATTTTTGATTGATATTATCGCTGGGGTGTCGGTTCGCCAAACTTAATTAAAAGTGCGATCGCAATACTTACCAGCAAAATTAATGTCATACTCAAAGCAGAACCAAAGCCCCAATTTTGGGTAGCACCGAGAAACTGGTTATAAACTAATCTTGCTGCTGTCATACTAGAAGCACCACCTAGTAATTCTGGGTTAATAAAATCTCCTAATCCGGTAATAAAAACTAACATTGAACCAGCTGTAATCCCAGGCAAAATTTGAGGTACTGTAACTTTCCAAAATACCTGTCTAGGATTTGCTCCTAAATCGGCGGCTGCTTCTAATAAGCGGATATCTAATTTTTCTAAAGAAGCATATAAAATTAACACCATATAAGGCAATAAGCTATAACTCATGCCTACCAATACAGCAGGAATTTGGTTAAGTATCTCTAAAGCAGGCAAATGAAATATTTTTAATAAACTATTTAATAAACCCGTAGGACGCAGAATTGTAATCCAAGCGTAGGAACGGAGTAAAGAAGAAGTCCACAAAGGTAAAATAAAGGTTAATAATAAGAGATTACGCCAGCGTTTTGGTGCAAGTTGAGCAATCCAATAGGCTACTGGCAAGCTGAATATTAAACAAATAATTGTTGTACTACCTGCCAAAATTATGGAACGGATAATTACATGTAAATAAAGCGGATCGAGGATTCTTAAATAGTTTTGTAAGCCGCTAGGATTGACTAAATCTCCCGGTCGGATATTCGGTACTAAACTCAACTCTAAAATTATTAATGTGGGTAATACCAATAACAGGATTAACCAAATACCAGATGGTGCCAACAATATTAAAGGTTGGAGCCAACTAAAATTTAGATGATGCACTTTTAGCTTTTTTTGCTCAGACAGCATTTGATTAGACACAATAGATAATGCAAGTAAAAATTACAAAATTTTAACTACTAGTTAACTGAGTCCAGTAACGCTCATAAACTTCTTCAAAGTCTCCTAAAGGCGTAATGCGTTCGCATTTTTCTAAAATCGACTCTGGAGGGAATAAAGTAGTATTTTGCTGTTGTTTTGCAGGTAGTTGCTCAAATCCGGCACTATTAGGAGTAGAAATATTCAGATGTTGGCTCATTTGGGCAGCTACCTCTGGCTGTAAAATAAAATTAATCCAAGCATAGGCACCATCTGGATTGGGTGCAACTTTAGGAATTACAATTGTATCAGTCCATAACGAAGAACCACTGCGAGGAATTACATATTTCAACTTGGGGTTTTCTTTAGTGACTCGCAGTGCATCTGCTGAGTAACACATTGCTAATACCAAATCTCCTGCTAGAATTTGATTTTGCCAAGCTTCAGTATCAAAAGCAGTAATTGCAGGTTTGAGTACTTTCAATTTTTCATAAGCTTGTTTAATTTGATTTTCATCTTTAGAATTGTAGGAATAGCCTAGCATCCGCAAAACTGCACCCATCACCTCACGCACATCATTTAGCAAGGTCATGCGTTTTTGCAATTTATCTTGATGTTGCCAAAGATAATCCCAATCTTGTGGTTCATCTTTAATGATTTCAGAATTATAAACTAAGCCAGTTGTACCCCAATTAAAAGGAATACTGTAGCGATTATTTTGGTCATAGCTAGGATTTTGAAAACGCGGGAATAAATTTTCTAAGCCAATTAAGTGTTGATGGTTTACTTCTATTAATAAGCCTTTTTCTACCATCTTTTGTACCATATAATCAGATGGATAGATAATACTGTAAGCGCCGCCACCGCCAGCTTGCAATTTAGCTAGCATGACATCATTAGAATCATAAAAGTCAGCTAGTACTTTCATGCCAGTTTGGGCACTAAAAGTTTTTAGTAATTGGCTATCAGTATATTGCGTCCAAGTATAAAGATATAATTGGTCGCGTTGACCAGAAGTTTTCGCATTAGCGCGGACATCAGCTAACCGCCAGCCACATCCAGTTAAAGATAAGCTAGAAAATGCTGCTATTGATTGGATAAATTTGCGTCTGTTTTTCATTTGTCAAGAGTCAAGAGTCAAGGGTCAAGGGTCAAAAGTAATTCATGATTTTTCTGTTATGTTACCTATAGATTTGAGGTATGAATTCAATTGAGGGCGAAGTTCATCCAGTATCGATTTGAGTAGATCTATCTGTTCAACTGTTAACAATTTCCGTCTATATGCTCGCCTTAGCCAATGTTGAGTCTCATTTAAAGAACCTCTCGCCATTCTGACAAATCTTCGATTGTCTTGGTAACTTCCTCTGCCTACACCTTCTGCAATATTGGCACCAAGACTATCTGCTGACCTTACCATTTGTGTCCCTATTGTATTTTTAGCAAACATATCCCATTCATCAACTATCCTCCAAATTTCATCAGCTAATTTTTCTGCTAATTTATAAACCCTCAATTCTTGAAAATATTTACTAGACATTTCATAAATTTTGACCTTTGACTCTTGACCCTTGACTATTCCCTAATAGCCAAACAATCACTTTCTTCCCACCAAGCATATATAGGTGTATTGGGATCGGGTAAGTTACCAAAGGTATTAGGTTGTAGAACATTGATACTAATACCATTAATTAATTCCACAACATAATTAACGTGAGTACCTAAATACATGACGTTAATTAGTCGTCCTTCAAAGCAGTTATGCGGCAAATTTGGTGGGTAAAGCGATAACTGAATTTTTTCAGGACGCACACACACGACTACTGTTTGTGATATTTCAGTTGGCGTTTCTTCATGGCGAGCCACAACAATTGTTAGTCCAGTTTTCGTTTCAATTTGGACATTAGTAGCATCAAAAGCCGCAATTTCACCACTAAATAAATTAGTATCACCAATGAAATCAGCCACAAAAGTAGTGCGAGGAAATTCGTAAATTTGGCTGGGAGTACCAACTTGCTCGATTTTCCCTTGATTGATCACCGCAATGCGATCGCTCAACGAAAGCGCTTCCTCTTGGTCGTGGGTGACCATAATAAAGGTCAATTGCAGTTCTTGGTGTAAATTTAATAACTCAACCTGCATTTCCTTACGCAGCTTTAAATCTAATGCGCCTAAGGGTTCATCTAGCAACACCACAGATGGACGGTTGACTAAAGCCCTGGCTAAAGCTACTCTTTGCTGTTGACCACCAGAAAGTTGATTAGGAAAGCGCGATCGCAAACTTTCCATTTTCACTAGTTTTAAAGCTTCTTTGACTCGATGATCGATGTCTGACTTGCGGAGTTTTTTCAATCGCAGTCCAAAGGCAATGTTATCCCACACATTCAGGTGATTGAACAATGCATAACTTTGAAATACCGTATTGACAGGTCGGCGGTAAGGCGGGACATTAGTCATAGGCTGTCCCTGAATCAGTACCTTACCGGCATCCGCCGTTTCAAACCCAGCAATCAAACGTAATATAGTTGTTTTTCCACAACCAGAAGGCCCAAGGATACTAAAAAATTCTCCTTGTCTGACTTCCAAATCTACGCCATTGACTGCTGGTTCCTGGTGAAAAAACTTGAACACATTACGCAGCTCAACATCAAGCGGCTGCAAAGCCATCATTTCCCTCTGATTCTGCGTCACAGTTTGAGCCATAATCCTTAGTAAAATGCCATGATCTTACGTGATTGTGCCCAATAATGTAGTTTTTTAACCAAACTACCCCTGGCACTTTGGTTTAATTGTATCCGTGAAAAACAATTGTTCTGGAAGATAATTTCCTAACTAATTGGCGTTTTATACTGAGTCGCAGGCTTTAGGGTTGTGTATACAAGTAATACTAATTTCTTAATCTTTATTTTTTCTTATGGATTTTATCCCATCGGCTCTACCAGGTAGCAAAAAAGATACACGGACAGTTGGTCGTGGTTTTCAATCAGTATTTTTAATTATATTTACGCTGATCATGACGGCTGTGATTGATGCGCGGTTAGCATATTTGCAAATTGTCGAAGGGCCAAAACTCCGACAGCGAGCAGAATCTAACCGCATTCGCATGATTCCTAAACAACCGGAACGGGGGAATATTTTCGACCGGAATGGCAAGCTATTGGCTAGTACGCGCTATCCCCATTCTGTATATTTGTGGCCGATGGCTCATACCAAGCCTTCATGGTCGATTGTCGCGCCAAGATTGGAAAAAATTCTCAACATTAGCCAGGATGACATGGAAAAGAAGCTCAAACTGGCAGGTGCTAATTCTTCCTCACTCGTCCGTATTGCTCGTGATATTAGCGAAGCAGAAATTACGGCTTTGAAAGAGTATGCTAACGAACTCCCTGGTGTAGAGATTAATACAGAAGCCGTGCGTTATTACCCAGAGGGGCTAGCATTAGCTCATGTACTGGGTTATACCAGAGAATTAACTCCTGAACAGCTAGAAAAGAGGAAGCAGGAAGGCTATCGTTTGGGAGATGTAATTGGGCAAATGGGGGTTGAAAAAGCCTACGAAAACATTCTCCGAGGTGAATGGGGTGGTCAGCAGGTAGAAGTAGATGGCGCTGGTCGTCCGATTCGGGTTTTAGGAGAAAAACAAGCGAAGGCGGGTAACGATTTACATTTGACCATAGATATAAATTTGCAAAAAGCCGCAGACCAAGCTTTAGGGAAATATCAAGGTGCTGTTGTCGCCATTGACCCTAATAATGGTGCGGTCTTAGCAATGGCTTCTCATCCCACCTTTGACCCCAATATTTTTTCTAAACAAAAACTGTCTCAAAAAGATTGGGAAAGTGTCCAAGGTAAAGACCATCCCTTAGTGAATCGTGCTTTGAGTGCTTTTCCGCCAGCCAGTACTTTCAAAATTATTACCGCCTCAGCTGGTTTAGAAACAGGTAAATTTTCACCTGATACCGTCTTACAAACATTTGGTTCCTTAACTGTGGGAGGAGTAACCTTTGGGGAGTGGAACCACGCCGGGTTTGGCCCCTTGGGATTTCCTCGCGCTCTGGCTATGAGTAGTGATACCTTCTTTTATCAAGTTGGTAGAAGAGTGGGCGGCCCGGATTTAATCGCATGGAGTCGCAAATATGGCTTTGGTCAAAAAACTGGAATTGAATTCCCCAATGAAGAATCCAAAGGTTTAGTACCCGATGAAACCTGGAAGCAGAAAGTCTTTAAAATGCCCTGGACTGTGGGTGACACAATCAATATGTCAATTGGTCAGGGTGCTTTGCAGGTGACACCGCTACAATCAGCAATTATGTTTTCTGTCCCCGCTAATGGCGGATACCGCGTGAAGCCGCATTTGCTCAAAGACCACGAGGAAGCCAAAAACTGGCGAGTGTCATTAAATATGAAACCCAGCACTATTAAAGTGCTTCGTGACGGCTTGCGGAAGGTAGTAAGTGAAGGTACAGGTAAGCGCTTAGACGTGCCCACCATTGCCCCCGCATCGGGAAAAAGTGGTACAGCCGAAGCAGGTGTAGGTCGCCCAAATCACACTTGGTTTGGAGCCTATGCACCCAGCGATAAGCCAGAAATTGTGGTGGTAGCCTTTGGTGAAAACTCTGGAGATCATGGTGGTACTGTTTGCGGCCCTATGGCGTTACAAGTGCTAGAAGCTTATTTTCAGCATAAATATCCTGGCAAATATCAAAAACCAGTGTCTGAAGGCAATCAGAATAGCGGTAGCACTGGAGATTAAATGAATTTGGGCATTGGGCATTGGAGGGATGAGGGAGAAATAAAAAATATCAATTACCCATTACCAATTACCCATTACCCATTACCCCTTACCTGAAATCTTATAAAATACTGAACTTTAAAGCAGCATAATTGTATAGATAATAAATATTAAGTTTGCAGTACACATTCGTCTTATGGCATTATTGCAACCAAGTCCACTGGGAAATGGCAAAAATACACGTACAGTCGGTCAAAACTTTCAACCCACATTTCTAATTATCTTGACGCTCCTCTTGACAAGTGGTATAGGTGTGCGTTTGGCGTACTTGCAAATAGTCGAAGGGGCAAGTCATCGCAAGCGAGCTGAATCAAACCGCGTTCGCATGATTCCTAAACAACCGGAACGAGGGAATATTTTTGACCGGAATGGCAAACTTTTAGCTAGTACTCGCTATTCTCGTTCTGTATATTTGTGGCCGATGGCTCACACCAAACCTTCCTGGCCAGTTGTGGGTGCACGTCTATCTCAAATTTTGGAAATTCCTGTAGCAGATCTGGAAAAACAACTACAAGATGCGGGTAGAAACTCTTCCTCGCTGATCAGAATTGCCCGTGATTTAAGTGAAGCAGAAATTACCGCATTGAAAGAGTATCAGAATGAACTGTCAGAGGTAGAAATACATCTGGATGCGGTACGTTATTACCCCGAGGGTAAGGATGTAGCTCATGTGCTGGGCTATACTCGCGAATTGACAGCCGAACAGTTAAAAGAAAAGAAACAACAGGGCTATCAATTAGGCGATGTAATTGGGCAAATGGGAATCGAAAAAGCTTATGAGAAGATACTTAGAGGGGAATGGGGAGGACAACAAATAGAAGTAGATGGTAGAGGTCGGCCGTTGCGGGTTTTGGGAGAAAAACAAGCTAAAGCTGGTAAAGATTTGCACCTAACTATAGATTTAGAGATGCAAAAAACAGCAGAAAAAGCTTTGGGTAATCGCAATGGTGCGGTCGTGGCGCTTGACCCTAGAAATGGTGCTGTTTTAGCAATGGTGTCTCACCCTACTTTTGATCCCAATATTTTTTCTAAACAAAAAGTCTCCCAAAAAGACTGGGAAACAGTTCAAGGCGCAGAACATCCCTTAGTCAATCGCGCCCTCAGTGCTTTTCCACCTGCCAGTACTTTTAAAATTGTGACCACGACTGCGGGATTGGAATCAGGTAAATTTTCTCCCAATACTGTGCTGCAAACCTATGGTTCCTTAAATATTGGTGGTACTACATTTGGTGAATGGAACCACGCCGGATTTGGGCCTTTAGGTTTTGTCGGTGCAATGCAGTGGAGTAGTGATACTTTCTTTTATCAAATCGGGAGAGCAGTAGGCGGCCCGACTTTGATTGAGTGGACTCGTAAATATGGATTTGGCGAAAAAACGGGCTTTGAATTTAGTTCCGAAGAAGCAAAAGGCTTAGTTCCCGATGAGACATGGAAGCAGAAAGCCTGGAAAATGCCTTGGACTGTAGGCGATAGCATCAATATGTCAATTGGTCAAGGTGCTTTACAAACCACACCTCTGCAAGTGGCGGTGATGTTTGCTGTACCGGCTAATGGTGGCGATCGCGTCCAACCTCATTTACTCAAGGACAATGAAGAAGCAAAAACCTGGCGTTCATCGTTAAATATGAAGCCAGAAACTATTAAAGTTCTCCGCGATGGTTTGCGGAAAGTGGTATCTGAAGGTACGGGTAAAGCTTTAAATAAACCAACACTTCCCCCCGTAGCGGGTAAAAGTGGTACAGCCGAAGCCTGGAAACGTGGTGTTAAACAAAATCACGCTTGGTTTGGTGCTTACGCCCCAGCTGATAAGCCAGAGTTATTAATAGTAGCCTTTGCTGAACATTCCGGCGGCGGTGGTGGTAGTGTTGCCGCCCCGATGATTGTAGAAATTATGGAAGAATATTTCCATCGGAAGTATCCGGGGAAGTATCAGAAAGTAGCTAAACAGTGAGTTTGGGGATTGGGTAATTGGTAATTGGTAATTGGTAATTGGGAAAAACACCCAACACCAAACCCCAAATACCAAATAGCTACAGTCGTTAAGATATGTGATGATGGTTTATGTCTTTAACAGACTCCCCATTCTTTAATTGCGGAAATTCTAGGCTAAAACAGCAACAGCAGACAAAGTCTTAGTTACATCACCTCACCCAATGGTTGAAGCTCCAAGCATTTCAATCACCTTAAATGCATTCTCATCCCTGCCATTGAGAGACTGACAAGATGGACAACACTACTCTCTGATGGATAAATCAAGGCCTTCTAGAAACGCCTACAAGATTAATATAAATGTACAGAAGATGAGTTATTGCCCGCAGTTAAAGAATCAATGCTGGCTGAAGATATATAAGTTTAACTAACTCCCTACTGCGAACAGAAGTAGGTTTCCTAAAGAATTATTCAGGCGATCGCACCCTTTTCATTTCTCAGTGCGTAAACACATTCCCGGAGCCTGATCGCAAGCTAGCGTGTTGTTATTCTGAACTTCCCCCTTTGACAAAAGTTGTATGCAATGCATAGCAAGGGATTTCAAGAATTTAGTTGCGGGTTTACTGGGTACAAATCAAGGAAACGCCAAGCAAATCTAAAGCTTTTTGTTGTAATTGAGTCGGTTCAGTAATCTTGTCAAAAATGATGTCACTAGCTCCCTGAAGAGTAGATTGGATTTGATTTTTAACAATAGTGCCTAAATCAGCTAATAAAGTTTGGAAACTATGAACTGGCAAATTATCTTCAGTACGTTTGGTTTGAGCTTTAGCTAAAGTTTTATCACTTTGAGCAGCACAAACAACAGATATTTGTTTGAGTTCAGCGGATTCCCAATCATCTTCATCAAAAAGAATTGGAGATAAAACTTCTCGCATATGCCATTCGACATAATAAGCTAACATACATAAAAACACATGTGCTTTAACTCTTTGACTTGTATGATGATAAATAGGACGTATTTTTAAATCAACGGTCTTAAAACTGCGAAAAGCTTGTTCAACTTGTGAAAGGCTCTTATAAGTCTTAACAGTTTCTTTGGCTCCTAAAACTTCGGGTTTTACAGAAGTACGAATCACATATAACCCATCAAGTGCAGCTTCGCGTTCAATACTTTGTGCATTACGTTCATAGCTAAAACTATCCGCTTGAATATCTACGCTAAAATGCTTCCCTACCTTGTAACGATTGAGAACTTGTCCAACTTTCAAGCCAATATTCGATTCCCCTTTTAAACGACGTTTTTCTCTAGTTGTCGCCACCACAATTTTGTCTAATTCTTTTTGTGTTGCTTGCAATAGTTCTTCTCTAGTTTTGGCTCTATCTGCTGCCAGGATAGGATTACGGCAAGCAATCAGCCTTTCTCCTGGATAATCATCAGATGATATTTCAGCGAGATTGTGTTCATCAAATAAAGATAGTTGAATACTGTCTTGCTCAACCAGAGAACGGATTTGAGTCGAACGCAAAGCACTTATCCAGTCTACTGAACCTGCTGTTTTCAAATCTTCTTTAATACTTGTCGAAGTAATTATTCCTCTATCCCCAACCCAAATTACCTGTTTGATACCAAATCTATCTCTAAGTTTTTTGATTTGAAGAGTAAATGTTTTTGGGTCAGCAGTATTCCCGGAAAATACTTCTATTGCTATTGGACAGCCTTCTTGACTACAAAGTAATCCAAATACTATTTGTAATTTACCTCTTTTGCCATCACGGTTATAACCGTACTGAGCTAACGGACAAGTTTTTCCCTCGAAATAACTACTCGATACATCGTAAAGAACCAATGTTCCTTCGGCTAGATGCTTGGCTGCCAAGTTATTTTCAATTGTTTCTTGTTTGTCCAGCAACCAATCCATTGCCTGATATAATTCGTCTTCATCTGCGCCTTCTAGCCTCAATATTTCTCCAATGCTAGAGAAGCATGTTTCATCGCTGAGTCCTCTGGCTGTGGCTAGCTTTGAACGTGGGTCGATGATCCGCGCTACTATCATCGCCAATACTAATCTTCTTTCCCTGGTATTTTCTTCACTAATTAGGTTATGCAAACCAATATTTTTTAAGCTTCCCAATACTGCTGCCACATGACCGTGAGGACGACTACGGATGATCTTAAACGCTGATGGCAAGCTTTCAATTGCCACTCCTCCTTTCAATAAAACTTGCAACCCATTTACAGCCGAATCAGGTAATTTTGAGAGGTTTGCTAGGGTACGTTTGCGGACTTTATTTCCTTCACGATACGACTCGCGAAGTAGTACGGCAGGAGGAGAGTTTCTGTTAGGGACACGTTCTATATACATGTCTACAATTGTCCGATTTTATTGCCCTCTATAATCTAAAAATAATCTTAAATTACATGGGTACAAGCGTTCTCCAACAAAAGCCTGTATCCAAAGCAATACAAGCCTTTTAGGTCTGTTTAGTACATTTGCACAGGGGGAAGTTCAGGTTATTGTTATCAGGGATGTTATCTAAGGGCAAAGATAATAACTTATATATATTGACATTTTTACTATTTCATGAATAATTATTTTTGTTACACAACACATAAAATTTGTCAATTATTTTTTTAAGAGCTATAAAAAGTTAGCAATAGCTCGATTAAAAACTTGGTAAACACAACTCTTATCTATTGCGCTCTATCAAGATACGAACATTTATATATTTACCTTGCATCTATCCGTTGAGATACTGAGAACAATCATTCAAATTATTGGTTCGCAAATGTAGGATTAACTAAATCAGTTTGATAAGTCTCAATCAAGCAACATGTATGATTCTTTAAGAACAAGATATTTTATCTAAGTCAATAGGTAGGGTACATACAAAGATTCTCTAAACATTGCAAGCTTGCTTTTTACCCCTACCTTTTTGCAAAAAGGCTCTCTTAACCCTAATTGGGGTTTACAAATTTTCAGTTAATTTTTACTAGTCAGGGTCAGCTATTTTTGGGTTGCTACAAGGTCTATTACACAAAGCTATAACAATCAGAAAATCTTGTAAGCAAGCATCTCCACTATTCACCTTCACTTTCTGCAAATAATTAGTTCTATGGCAACCTTAAATTTCCTGACAAAATTCTCCGTTGCGATTACTGCTACCACAGCGCTAGGATTTTTTGCTTCTTCAGCTAACGCTTTATCACTAACAAGTTCTTCTGGTACCTGGAGTAAACCTGTTGGTGGAAGTTATCTCAAATATCAAGATATTACAACAGATACAATACTACAAACAGATACGACCTTAACAACACAAGCTATCAGAAATCTAACATACACAACTAATACAACCACTACAACAGTTACTAAAACTACAAAAGTTACAACAAATACAAAAGATGCAACAACAGGTAAAACATCTACAACATCTACAACAAGTCAGCCTGGTGTAATATCAAATGTCGTAAGTCTACCGCAAATTATCAACAACACAAATAATACAAAAAATTCCAAAAGTACAACGACTACAAAACTACTCTCAACTAATACAGCAACTACAACAGCCACAGAAAACCAAGTACGTTGGGGACAAGATGTAGGCAATGGTCAGAGTGGTTTAGGATTTCAAGGCACTAGTAATTTAACCTTCGATCTCAATCAAGTATTTCAAATTGGTACTCTGACACACTATAACAATGCGATCGCATCTGGAGCTACCTCAAAAGTAGACCTTGGCCTCAAATTAGACTTTAGCGATCTATCTGTAGCATCACAGACCTTTAACTTTAGCTTTAATATTGACGAAACGCTAAACTCTGGCGTATGTGCTTATGGGAGCAACAGTCAGGGCTGTTCTGATAAAATTACCTTTTCTACCCCAAAGAATGTAAATACTTTTACTATTGCTGGCGTAGACTATACTTTACAGCTGGTAGGATTTAGTACAACTGCTAATGGCACTCCTGTCACTAGTTTAATTTCACAAGAAGGTAAGAATAACTCAGCTTACCTTTACGCTAAAATTGCGGCTGTTCCACCAAAAAGAGTGCCTGAGTCGAGTTCTGCTTTAGGCGTAGTCGCCTTTGGTGCTTTAGCTGCTAGTTCTATGCTGAATCAAAAACAGCGAGTTAAAGCAACAGCCAAAGTATAAGTTAATAAATTTTAGTTATTGCCAACCTGTTATTGTCACTGCTGTTTCTTACTCGTAAGAAACAGCAATTTTTTATTTGAGGTTTCTTGGCTAAGTTAGCTAAAAACTGGGAATAATATAATAGCGATTTTTATCCAGTAAATCTGCGGATACATTAGCATAAATTATTCTAATTGCCCTTCACCTTAAGTCACTATGAAAGATGTCCAGGGAGGATTACAATTCGTCGAACAACTAATTTATGCCAAGACAGGAAAATCTCTAACTGATATTCAAAAAGCAGTCTTGCAAGAATCTTGGGATGGGCAAAGAAAAACTTATAACCAGATTGCCGAAGAATTCCAATATTCTGCAAGTTATATTAAGCAAACCGTAGCCCCGCAACTATGGAAACTGCTATCGGAAGTACTAGGGGAAAAAGTTAATAAAACTAATATTCATGCTGTAATTGAAAGGCGACGAGCAAATCAAAGTTCTAGTAGAAGTCAAAATTTAATTGAAAGATTGAGAAAGCGACTAGAGCCTTATTATACTGGGCAGTTACAGTATGTTAATCACCCAACAATTGCCAATACTTTATTTAAAAACCATATTAACCCACTGTCTTCGCCTACAAAATTAATCAATGCCAATTATCAAAATACAGTAGATTTAGAACTACCAAAAGGCTATGTCCCTTTAAATTCTGCCTTTTACATTGAGCGAATTCCTAATGAACATAGATGCTATCAGGAGATTACCAATCCAGGGTCTTTAATTCAAATTAAAGCACCAAGACAAATGGGTAAAACCTCTTTTATGGTTAGGATTTTGGCTCATGCAGCTACCATAGGTTATCAAACTGTCAGCTTGAATCTTTTACAAGCAGATAATAAAATTTTGACTGATTTAAATAAAGTATTGCGTTGGCTGTGTGCCAATATTACCCATAAACTCAAGCTCAAAAATAAGCTAGATGATTATTGGGATGAAGATTTGGGTAGTAAAGCCAACTGCACAATTTATTTACAAGAATACTTGTTGCCACAAATAGACAATCCTCTAGTATTGGCTTTAGATGAAGTCAATGAGATTTTTGAATATCCTGAAATTGCTCAAGACTTTTTATGTTTATTGCGTTCTTGGCATGAGGAAGCTAAAGATAGTAAAATATGGCAAAAACTCCGACTAATAGTAAGTAAATCTACAGAATTATATATTCCATTAAGTATTGCTAAATTTCCCTTTCAGGTTGGTTTTTCAGTGCAGATACGCTCATTTAACTGGGAGCAAGTACAAGATTTAGCACAGCGTCATCAACTTAATATTTCAATAGGTCATTTAGCTGAACTTATGTGGCTGGTAGCTGGTCATCCTTATTTGCTACGTGTGGCTTTTTACCATCTAGCACACCAAGATTTAACTTGGGAAGAATTGATGCAAACCGCAGCTTCCGATACAGGAATTTATAGCGAATATCTTCACCAACTCTTATGGTATTTACAACAACATCCAGAGCTTGCAATGGCTTTTGAGCAAGTACTAAAGGCAAAAGCACCCATAGCGTTAGAGCCAGTACAAGCTTTTAAGCTACATAGTATCGGATTGGTAAATATGCGAAATAATCAGGTGATGATTAGTTGCGATTTATATCAACGATACTTTGGTCGATAGCTATTTGATATAAACAATGCCCAAGCTCATAAGTAGCTTGGGCATTGGTAATAATTAATTCTGGAAGTTATAAATTACCAACAGACTAAAAATCAAGGTAATTGGCTAAACTGCACCACTATTTCTATTAAATAGAATGGCTAAAGTTTTGAAAATTAGCTTGAAATCATACAGTAAACTCCAATTTTTTTGATACTGCAAATCCAGGCGGATTACATCCTCAAAACTACGTACTTTAGACCGTCCGTTGACTTGCCATTCACCAGTCATACCTGGTTTTACATCTAAGCGCTGCCACTCAGGTACTTCATAGCGTTCTACTTCATCAGGGGTTGGAGGTCTAGTACCCACTAAACTCATGTCTCCTTTAAGAACATTCCAGAATTGCGGTAATTCATCTAGACTAGTTCGCCGTAAAAAGCGCCCTACCCGCGTGACTCTAGGATCGCTATCATTCTTAAAGAAAGCTCCTTGCGCTTGGTTTTGGACTTGGGATTTTTTGGCTTCTGCATCCACACACATGGAACGGAATTTCCAAATTCCAAAACGTTTACCCATCCACCCACAGCGAGTTTGTTGAAAGAAAAGGGGGCCGGGATCGTCAATTTGAATAGCAATTGTAATGGGAATTAACAAGACTCCTGTAATTACCAAGCCTACCAGTGCCCCAACAATGTCGATCAACCGTTTCATCCAAGATGCCACAGAAGGATGAGTAGTAGGTAGCGGCTCAACCTTGCGAGCAGAAAACTTGTGGTTTTCCACAATGTGGCTTTGTCTATGCGGTGATAAACTGCTGAGAGATTCAATGGCAAAAACTTGATCCAAACCTGTGAGGTTAAGAACTGCCATTACCTGCGGTGTCACATTTCGCAATATAATGGCGATGCTCTTTTCCTGAGCAGTTTTAAAATTACTGACTAAGGCACCTAAACCACTGCTATCCATAAACGTGGTTTGGTGAAAGTCAATAATGATTTGTTTGATATGAGAATGTTCCAGGGTTAACTCTTGGCAGATTTGCTTAAAGCCTACGGCCTCAAGCACACTCAATCGGTTTGGTACCTGGACTACAGCCATGTCATTTAGGGAAGTCACCGGGAAATCGACCGCTTTGGGTTGGCTAGTTATGAAGCTTTGCACTGTCGTTGCCGTCTAAATGTAAGCTATCAATCATTAATTTTGACGTAGATATTCTCTAACCTCATCTTGATTAAGTAGGAATCAGGACTAATCGTAAGTTCTTCTGGGGTGAGCTTAGAGATTGCTAGCGACGATTCACAATAGAACAAGAGCCAAAAAACTTACTTGCTTTTGTGACGACGCAGCGCGATCGCTTTTTTTAATCATCCCATGACTGCTAAAACTACGGTTAAACCTACTGCACGCCTGATTGAGGTCTTTTCTGCTATTCAAGGGGAAGGACTGAATGTCGGGACACGTCAGATTTTTATTCGCTTTGCTTTGTGTGACTTACGCTGTCACTTTTGCGATAGCGCCCATACTTGGAATGCACCTTCTACTTGTAAGATAGAGCGAACCCCTGGATTACGAGACTTTGAAGAGCACTCAAACCCTATCCCACTGCCCATTTTATTAGAATGGGTGGAACGGCAAAACCAACCGTCTATACACGATAGCATTAGCTTAACGGGTGGCGAACCCTTGCTTCATGCGCCATTTTTAGAGCTATTTCTGCCACAAGTGCGATCGCTTACCAATCTGCCTATATATCTGGAAACTGGAGGTCATCGTCCAGAACAGTTGGCAATGATTTTGCCCTACCTTGACTCCGTAGGTATGGATTTAAAATTACCTAGTGTCAGCGGTGAAAGCTATTGGCAAGAACACGCACAATGTCTGAAATTATCTTATGATTCACATTTAAACGTTTTTGTCAAGATAATTATTTCCCAACAGACAGACCCAACTGAGTTAGAACGTTCAGCTTTGTTGGTAGCAGCTGTTAGTCCTGATATCCCAGTGTTCTTACAACCTGTGACACCTTTGCCAGTGTCCGAAAAATCTACAGCAAAAACTATACTCGCCCCTACTCCCGACCAGGTTTTGCATTGGCAAGCATTCATGAAGCGGTGGTTAAAGCGCGTTCTTGTCGTGCCTCAAACCCATAAAATGTTGAATCAGCTATAAACTCTGCTGAGTTCTGAGAAAAAAATACACTCAGTACTCAGCACTCAGCACTTAGTAATCAGCACTATCATCTACTGGTCTAGATTTAGCTTTGGCTTTATTAGCACTGCGTTTGAGAGCAGAAAGGCGTGCTTCATATCTAGAGCGTTGGCGTTTGCTAGGAGTATTGTCTATTAAAGTTTTTAAAGCGCTACCTAGACTTTTATAGGCGTTGGGGAGGCTATAACCAAAGCGAGTTGCAAGTGCGATCGCTTTTTCGTCAGCATCTAATAATTCTTTTAGTTGCTTTTCACCGTTATTTTTTTGGTATAGTCGCCAGCCAGATACGCCACAAAGTGCTAAGGCTAAAACTAGTAACAATCCATCCTGTACCCACAACTCACCTACAGCACCACCTAAACCGATAGCCAGTGCTGCCATTTCCCAACCATCTTTGGGAATTGTGTCATTTTGAATGCGGGCGACTTCGTGCCAAAACAGCAGATTACGCTGATCCATCGCGAGGCTATCCCATTTCACCAAGTCAATTTGGATTTCTACCTGGTCTTTACCAATTTCTTCGCTACGGACCAGGGGTGGATTGACCTCAGTTGTGCCTTCAACCGTGACCCAGCTCTGCAATTCTGGTGGTAGTAAGCTTTTCAACCGCCGAAGTTCACTCATTTCCGCCTTGGCAGAGGAGGTTGCATAGGATGTCATAAAATCCAGCCCTAGAAAAATTCAGTATATAGTGAGGGTATCACTTTGGAGTATAGCTATTTAAGTGATAATTCGCCTCACTCGTGAGGAAAACTTCCTCGTTTTTTCCTAGCTTCCATTGCTTTTTCGAGGATTTCTAGTAATCCCGGGGCTTCTTCTTGAATACTTAGTAAAAGTCTTTCCCCAAGTTCGATATTTCCAGGATCATGTCCGGTTGTCATTACCTCTTTGAGGCGTGGCATGGCTATGCTATCAACAATTTGTATTAATCCACTCAAACAACGGTTAAATTGTTTTTCTGTAAGAATTGAGTCTTCCAGTGGAAACTCAATAATGGCACGGATTTCGCCGTCAGATGGGTCATACTCCCATTGCAGCATTTTGGTTTCCCAGGAAATGGCCAGCATTGTCTGGAGGATAGCTCCTTTATAAGGATGCTCTTGAACTCCTGCTAGTACTTGAGGTGCAAATACCCGAAAAAACTTGCCCTCCTCATCTAATTGCACAACAATTAGGAAGTCTTCTAGGTGATCAGCTTCCACACCTGTGATAATGCGATCCTCTTCGTCATCAAAGCGATATTCCCAACCAAGGTTGTCTAAGTATTTGGCAATCTGTGTCAGATTAGCTCCCATAAAAGCCTCACAAGGAACGGTGGAGCAGCTGTTACCAAATCTAGTTTAACCTGCTAGCGGCCTATGCTTAGGTTGGTAGGGTTACTTCTCTTTTCATCAGAGTATGCAATCCATCTCTTGATGATTAATAAGTGTCGGACTGCTCCATCAAAGTAAAAAGTCATCTTGAAAATTTTACCGCAGTCAAACCCACTTTGCAGCTTTTCGTAACAACTAAAATAATTGTATTCTCATATTTAAATAGGTTTTTGATAATAGCCGTATCCTTGCCAAGCTTTATATATAAGTATTTTTGGCTGTATTTGCTAAAAATTATTGTATGGATATTTTTGATTATTTTGGAAATTTAGACAATCTACTTTGTTCCTAATTTTGATGAATTAAAAAAACTAGTCATTTTTTCCAAAGCTCTAAAAAATATTAATTTTTGCAATAAATTGAACTTATATCTATTAAAAAATATGTTCAAAAGTTTATTTTGTACAAAATGATATTTTCACAATAAAGCTAAATTTACTATTTTTATCTATTATTTTGGCTTGGGTAAAAATCAGCTAAAAAATTAAATCACAATCAACTGAAAACAAGTTCATCAAAGAGTCACAAAAAGTTTTATATTACAGACATCTACCTATTTTCACAGAGAAATTGTAGTACTAAACACATTTTTACTTCGTAAATGTTTATAGATTTATGCGTAAATCAGCATTAATTTTAGCGATCGCACCCCTAATCTTTGCCCTCAGTGCTTGTAATCAGCCGTCAGAAGATCCAAAGACACCCACCACGCCTGGTAGTAATTCCACATCTCCAGTAAATCGCAATCGCTGGGACACTGTCAAAAATCGTGGTCAGCTGATTTGCGGTGTAAGTGGCGAAGTTCCAGGTTTTAGTTTTGTTGGAACTGATGGTAAATATAGCGGAATTGATGTTGATGTCTGTCGCGCTGTAGCTGCGGCTTTATTTGATAACCCAGACGCAGTAGAATTTCGTAATCTAAATTCCAAAGAACGATTTACAGCTTTACAAACTGGGGAAGTAGATATTCTCAGCCGTAATACTACATGGACATTAAGCCGCACAACCTCAGTTGGCTTAGAATTTGCGCCTGTAGTTTTTTACGATGGTCAAGCGGTGATGATTCGTAAAAATAGCGGTATTAAATCCTTAGCAGACCTCAAAGACAAAGCTATCTGTGTGCAAACGGGTACGACTACCGAACAGAACTTAGCCGACCAAATGCGGAAGCGAAATATTACTTATAAACCAGTTGTATTTGAGGATGTAAATGTTACTTTTGCTACTTATGCAGAAGGACGTTGTGACGGAATCACAGCCGATCGTTCAGCTTTAGTAGCAAGGCGTTCCATTCTACCCAAACCAGAAGATAACGTGATTCTTGATGAAGTGATTTCTTCAGAACCCCTTGCACCTGCTGTTGCCAAAGGGGATAGCAAGTGGGCTGATACTGTGAAATGGGTAGTTTATGCTTTAGTCAAAGCTGAAGAGTTAGGCATTAATTCCCAGAATATTGCACAATTCGCTACGAGTAGCGATCCAGATATTAAGCGATTTTTAGGAACAGAAGGCAACTTGGGTGAGGGACTGGGTTTAACAAACGACTTCGCCGCCAGAATCATCAAGCACGTCGGTAACTATAGCGAGGTTTACGATCGCAATCTCGGCCCCAAAACAAAACTCAATCTCCCACGCGGTCAAAATCAACTTTGGTCAAAAGGTGGATTGCTGTATTCGCCACCATTCCGGTAATTAGGGATGAGGGAGACAAATCAATTCAAAATTCAAAATTCAAAATTCAAAATTATGCCTTGTTCTCTCTTATAAACCCCAATTACCCATTACCAATTACCAAATGACCAATGACAAATGACAAATGACCAATATGAAATCTTTGTGGCGCGATCGCAGATTTTGGCAGATTGCGGGACAGTTGATTGCTGTATTCTTAGCAGTAGCAATCGTCACAATATTATGGGGCAACCTCAACCGTAATTTACAGCAATTAGGCATTCAGTTCGGTTTTGACTTCCTCAAACAGCAAGCATCTTTTGATATTGGTGAAACTGTAATTACTTACAAGCCAACTGATACTTACAGTCGTGCTTTGTGGGTAGGACTAGTTAACTCCTTACGGATAGCAGTTACAGGAATTTTTCTCACCACAATTGTGGGTGTGAGTGCGGGAATTGCTAGGCTTTCGGATAACTGGCTAGTAAAAAATATTGCCCTAGTTTATGTGGAAATCTTCCGCAATACTCCCTTACTGCTGCAATTGCTGTTTTGGTACTTTGCCGTTTTTCTGGGTTTTCCCAAAGTAGAAAGTAAAATTTCGCTCTGGGGTTTAGTTTACTTGAGTCAAAATGGAATCGAATTGCCTTGGTTTACCTTGTCTCCAGAGTTTTCAGCCTTATTACTAGGTTTAACTTTTTATACAGGTGCATTTATTGCCGAAATTGTCCGAGGTGGAATTCAATCAGTAGCAAAGGGACAATGGGAAGCAGCGCGATCGCTTGGTTTAAAACCTGGGTTAGTCATGCGTTTAGTTGTATTTCCCCAAGCCTTGCGGGTAATTATTCCACCTTTAACGAGTCAATATCTCAATTTGACCAAAAATTCCAGTTTGGCGATCGCAATTGGCTACCCCGATATTTATTTTGTCGCTTCTACAACTTTTAACCAAACCGGGAGAGCAGTAGAAGTAATATTACTGATTATGCTTACCTATCTCACCCTTAGTTTGACAATTTCCGTAGTCATGAATCTCTTTAACCGCACAGTACAAATTAAGGAAAGATGAATCAATTCAAAATTCAAAATTCAAAATTCAAAATTAAATACAGCCACCAACAAGGGTTGGGGTTTCTACCTGCCTTGAGAAACAAGGATTTTTTCGCCCACTAGGGGCGAGGTTTTGAACCTAGCTTTTTCCGATAAAAAGATAACAAGAATAACAAATGACAAACCCTCAAATATTGTGGCTGCGTAAAAATCTATTTAGTACTTGGTACAACAGCTTATTAACTATCGTCTGCTTAATATTTCTATTTTGGGTAGCTAAAGGAATCTTAACTTGGGCAACTACCCAAGCACAATGGGCAGTAGTTTCAGTAAATTTACGTTTATTTTTAGTAGGAAGATTCCCTCAATCTCTGTACTGGCGAGTTTGGATTGTACTGGCGATCGCTTCTACATTAGGCGCGATAACTTGGGGAGTATTTTCTAGTAAACGAAATTTAACAAAGTCTGGGCTTGCTATTTTTAGTTTAATTATTGGCGTTTTATTAATTATTTTTCCTTTAGATTTAACATCCCGCCTTTATCTACTATTAATTGCTGTTTTATTATTGATAAGTTTTTTGCTAGGAAAGAGATTTACTAAATTAATAGCACCTTGGCTATCTTTCATCTGGATTTTATCTTTTCCTATAATTTTGTGGTTAATCGGTGGTGGTTTTGGGCTACAATCTGTGCCCTCAAATTTATGGAATGGTTTGTTACTCACTCTGTTGATGGCAGGAGTTAGTATTGTACTGTCTTTCCCTATTGGAGTTTTACTAGCTTTTGGACGTACTAGCAATTTACCTGTAGTCCGGTGGTTTTCTATCCTGTACATTGAAATTATTAGAGGATTGCCCTTGATTGGAATTTTATTCCTTGCACAGGTAATGCTGCCATTATTTCTACCAGTTGATTTGCGTTTAGATAGGGTAGTCAGAGCCATTACAGGATTAGTATTATTCAGCGCAGCTTACATGGCAGAAAATGTGCGAGGCGGACTCCAGGCGATATCAAGAGGGCAAATTGAAGCGGCTAAAGCGCTAGGTTTCAACTCTTTGTTTGTCGTGATATTGATTGTATTACCACAGGCTTTACGTGCAGTAATTCCGGCAATTGTTGGTCAATTTATTGGTTTATTTAAAGATACTTCACTGTTATCTTTGGTGGGATTAGTGGAACTTACCGGCATAGCTCGTTCAATTTTAGCGCAGCCGCAATTTATAGGACGTTACGCAGAAGTTTATTTGTTTATTGGATTGATTTACTGGGTATTTTGTTACTCAATGTCTCTGGCTTCTCGGAAATTAGAAAAGCAGTTAAGTAGTTAGAAGAGAAAATAATGCCTACCAGAGACAGAGAATCAGAGTTAAAAGGTGAAATTTTATGTTAGACCAACAACCGATAATTATTGCTGAGAATGTTCACAAATGGTATGGGCAATTTCATGTCCTCCAAGGTGTTAGCTTGACTGTAAATCGTGGTGAAGTAGTGGTATTGATGGGGCCTTCAGGTTCGGGTAAATCTACTTTTATCCGTACATTTAATGCTTTAGAAGAATATCAACAAGGCAAAATTGTTATAGATGGTATTACCCTCAGCCATGATTTGCGGAATATTGATGCGATTCGCAAAGAAGTGGGAATGGTCTTTCAACAGTTTAATTTATTTCCCCATCTCACAGTGCTGCAAAATATCACCTTGGCACCAATTTGGGTGCGTCGGTGGGCGAAAGGGAAAGCTGAAGAATTAGCAATGCAACTCTTAGAAAGGGTGGGAATTTTAGAGCAAGCACATAAATATCCAGGACAATTATCTGGGGGACAGCAACAACGGGTAGCGATCGCACGTGCGTTAGCAATGCAGCCTAAGATTATGCTATTTGATGAACCCACTTCAGCTTTAGATCCAGAAATGGTGAGGGAAGTTTTGGATGTGATGCGAAGTCTTGCCCGTGACGGCATGACGATGGTAGTAGTTACCCATGAGGTAGGATTTGCTCGTGAGGTGGCTGACAGAGTAATTTTGATGGATAGCGGTTTACTAGTTGAGTCAGCTACACCAGACTCCTTTTTTAACAAACCCCAAGAAGAACGAACTCGCAAATTTTTATCGCAAATTCTCTAAATACAGCATTTCATAAATTCTTAGTGCATTAAACCTTGTCCAAGATGAGATCTGTAGTTTTTCAAAAAGGAATAGGGAATAGGGAAGTGTGTAAGATTTGGGAATAAAACCCGATTGTGAAAAAACTATGGGTTTCAAAGTAGACTTGGTTTAGCTTGAAAAATACTCTGCGTTACTTTGCGCTAACCTCTGCGTTTCAAACATTTATACAAATCACTTCTGCTGCGCCTCTACTCCTTTCACTTAACCATCTGTATATTTTTCAAGTGAAATGGTCTTACGACCCATAGCACAGATTGGTCAAGACTAAAATTCAATAAGTCACCACAATAAATTTATATTATATTAACTTTCAAGACGCTATACTGAGAATTCAATCCATTTTCTGGATAAGAAGCTGCTTTAAGTATCCAGTTGTAAATAATCAAGTCTAAATTCTCTATCTATTCTCTTTGTTAGGCATTTGTCGCTTTTTTCATTAGCAACTAAACATTGAGGTCTTGTGCAATTAAATACATTATCTCACTAGTCGTTGTGATGATAACTTTATAATTTATCTGAGTTTTTACAATATATTTACTGAAAATAATTATTTTTTTGAATCAGTAGTTCTAATGATTACTACTGGTGTAAATACTATGTCTTTAATTATATTTATTCTGGGTTAATTGAGGATTATTTTTTAGCCTTTATCGGAAAAAATCTACTTATTATAACTTTTATTAAAGTAATTTTGATGCTTATTTAAAGGTTAATTAATTAATAAAAATAGAGATTATACTTAGGTAGGTTTACCCTACAAAACAATCATATAAGAAGCAACCAGCCTCTATATAAATTACGTAGTGCTTACGCATGAAATATCAAAATTTACTTAATCTTCAACCAAAAGTCACTGACATAGCAAGGCTGTGCAAGGACAATTTAGTTATGGGTGCAACGTAAAACGTAAAATCAAAAATTCTTGGGAAAAACATTCTTTTTCAATACAAAGCCAGATAATTCTGACTAATTTGTTATGCGGATTTTGATTTACTCCTACAACTATTACCCAGAACCAATTGGTATTGCTCCCTTAATGACTGAATTAGCCGAGGGACTTGTGAAGCGGGGACATGAAGTGCGTGTAGTCACAGCTATGCCCAACTATCCAGAACGTCAAATTTACCCTGGCTATCGCGGTAAATTGTATTCAACAGAATCTAAAAATGGAGTCCAAATTCAACGCAGTTATGTTTGGATTCGTCCACAACCAAACTTGCTAGATCGGATATTGTTAGATGCTAGTTTTGTAGTCACCAGTTTTTTACCTGCAATGATAGGCTGGCGGCCAGATGTGATTATTTCTACTTCGCCTTCATTGCCTGTATGTTTGCCAGCAGCCCTTGTAGGATGGTTGCGTGCTTGTCCTGTAGTTTTAAACCTGCAAGATATCTTACCGGAAGCAGCTATTCATGTAGGGCTGCTAAAGAACAAATTTCTAATCAAAGTATTTACACAATTAGAGAAATTTGCATATCATAGCGCTACTAAAATCAGCGTCATCGCTGATGGTTTCGTGGAAAATTTGCTCAAGAAGGGTGTACCATCTCACAAAATTGTGCAAATTCCCAATTGGGTTGATGTGAATTTTATTCGCCCCTTACCTAGAGAAAATAACGCGTTTCGGGAAACACACAACCTCAAAGACAAATTTGTAGTTTTATATTCTGGTAATATTGCTCTAACTCAAGGCTTAGAAACAGTTGTGAAAGCTGCGGCTCTGTTACGTCATATCCCAGACATTGTGTTTACAATTGCTGGAGAGGCTAAAGGATTGCAGAGACTTCAACAAGACTGTCTCGATTATGGTGCTGATAATGTCTTGTTACTACCTTTTCAACCCCGCGAACGTCTGCCAGAAATGTTAGCAGCTGCGGATGTTGGTTTGGTTGTGCAAAAGAAGAATGTTATATCATTCAATATGCCTTCCAAAATACAAGTACTACTTGCTAGTGGGCGAGCATTGATTGCATCTGTACCAGAAAATGGTACAGCTGCAAGAGCTATTAGACAAAGTGGTGGTGGATGTGTGGTGCCACCAGAAGATGCTCAAGCTTTAGCCAACGCAATTCTAGACTTGTACCAAAACCCAGATAAAGTTAAAAATCTCGGTTATAAAAGTCGCCAATATGCTGTTGAGCAATATAGCTTTGAGCAAGCTTTAAATAACTATGAGGCTTTATGCTATGCGCTAAAAGCAGAAGAGGCAATCATTGCCAGCACAAATATCTCCAACCAAGAAGTTTAATCGTTAAATTAAAAATACAATAGACCCCTGTCTTAGCATCCGCAGGCAGGGGTCTTTTAACATTTTAATTAACTTGTAAAAATATTTAAAAGTATTTGTTATTTACCAAAATCACACACCAGATTATTAGTTGCCTATACTTTAATTTTTTCTGCATAGTACTTAAAGCCGAAATATAACGAGCATTATTATAGAGCTTAACTAATAATTTCTGACTCAAGGAAGATTCTAAAATATATCTTAGGTTACTTGGAAGGTATCTTATTTTCTGTAATTATTCCTGTGTGTGCTATGTAGCTGCACTGACTAGATCAACACTTTGTTTATCACCCAAAAATCATCATTAATTTCATAATTTCCCAACAAGGCTGGGAATGTAGTCATTTGATTAGTACATCCAAAATCAGCAAAAGGATTGTAGAGTAAATTTTTTGACTCTTGCGGAACTCTATGTAAAATGCTCTGGTCTAGACCTGCAGGTTCTAACCACAAGTATTAGGAATTTTCAGAAAGATTGTCTGTTTGTGTCTTTGACTACTAGCCTGCAAAATTATCAATACAGCTAAAGTCGCCAATAGGTCAGAATATAAAAATCAGGGTTGAAGTTAATCTATGAAAGATGCGGATAATACTACAAAAATTGTCATAAAGCAACCACTACAACATACTAAGTAGCTACACTAGCTCCCATAGCATGGTACGCTTGATTGCTGTTTACCAAATCCAAAAAGTCTATTTTTTTGTTAGTATGCAAAAAAAACAATTTACATAGTTACATCTCATGATTGATGAGTTGTGTGTAATTGTCAAAAAATGTAACAAAAGGGCTAAAGCACCTGAGGTTTAATGTCTGATTATTTCCAAGGAGAATTCCCAACGCAATCTGTATCTTTAAGAAAAACTGCGATCGCCAGTCCACAAGACCCCAGCGATGAAGCAAGCAAAAAATTAGCGATAACCGTTGCCGAAGCCGCATCAGACCGCAAAGCTGGCGATATTCTAATACTCAGAGTAGCAGATGTATCTTACCTAGCAGATTATTTTGTGGTGATGACTGGCTATTCAAGAGTCCAAGTCAGAGCGATTGCAGAAGCAATTGAAGACAAAGTATCAACCGAACTGCAACGCAATCCCTTGCGGACAGCAGGTAAAGCCGAAGGAAGCTGGGTGTTGCAAGATTATGGCGAAGTGATCGTTCACATCATGATGCCCAGGGAACGGGAGTTTTATAATTTAGAAGCGTTCTGGTCTCATGCTGAACGTTTAGAACTGCCAACAACCGATGACGGTGGGGGTAAGGCAAAATGATCAAATCCTCGGTTTCCAATTGCCCAGTTCCGACTGAACAACAACCACTCAACGAGTACGAAGAATTAAAAACATCTTGGTTATTTCGTGATTGTGCCTTAAATTGGCGCGAACATATCAAAAAAATGCTGTGGATTTGGAGTTTATCGTGGGTGCTAGCAGGGCCTGTCGCAGCCGCCAGTTTTCCCCCACATAAACATCTTGCCCAATTTATTCTTTGTGGCGCATTAGGAGCAAGTATCGGCGTAATTCTCTTATTAGTACGTTTGTACTTAGGTTGGTATTACGTCAGCGATCGCCTAACCAGCCCCACAGTATTTTACGAAGAATCTGGGTGGTATGACGGTCAAACTTGGATCAAACCAGAGGAAGTCTTAAACCGCGATCGCTTAATTGCCACCTACGAAATCAAACCCATTCTCCGCCGCTTGCAACTTACCTTTGCTAGCTTGGCAGGAATGTTTGTTGCTGGTAGTATAGTTTGGCATTTGTTATAAATAGTCATTTGGCAGAGGGCAAGTGACTAAAATAAACAAATAATAAAAAAATAACAAAAAAGTGATAGATTTTAACCCATGACAATGGGAAAACGAACTCAAGCCGCAGCCTTAGAAGTGAGGTTGCTACGGGAAGGAATTATCGAATCGAGGCATATAGTCCAGGCTGTTGTATGCGACGAACGGGGGCGGGTTTTATCCGTAGCCGGTAATGCGGAAACGGCTGCATTTGTGCGTTCAGCACTCAAACCATTTCAGGCACTCGCTGTCACATCTACCGGCACACTTGAACGCTATGACCTCAGCGATCGCGATTTAGCGATTATCACTAGCTCCCACAAAGGTAGCATAGAGCAGGTAAGACAAGTATTTAACATTCTTTGGCGGGCCGATCTAGACCCCAGCGCACTCCAATGCCCGATTCCCGAAGGTAAGCGGAGTCCTCTAGAATACAATTGCTCTGGTAAACATGCGGGAATGTTAGCTGTTTGCCAACAAAGGCATTGGCCTTTAAATAACTACTTAGAACGCAAACACCCAGTCCAACAGTTAATTCTCAGCAAGGTAGCAGAATTACTGCGAATGCCATCGGAAGAATTTATCGGTGTTCATGATGACTGTGGCGCACCAACTTATTTGATGCAACTCGGTCAGATGGGCTCTCTGTACGCCCTGCTAGCCTCTGGTAAAACTTTGGATATGGAGCGCATTGTCCGGGCCATGACTCATCATCCCACAATGGTAGCTGGCGATGGCGAATTTGATACGGAACTCATGCGCTTAACCCCTGGAGAATTGGTAAGCAAAGCTGGTGCCGAAGGAGTACAGTGCATCGGTAGGTTAGGGGAAGGCATGGGATTGGCAATTAAAGTTATGGATGGGTCAAAGCGAGCAAAATACGCAGTTGCTATTCACTTGCTTCAACAAATGGGCTGGATTACGCCCAGCGTCGCTGAAAGCCTAGCTGAGAAGTTTATGATTTTGGGAAAATACAAGCGTTTAGAAGTTGTGGGAGAATTATCGCTTTTATAGTTGCCAAAATTATAACTTGTGGTTATACTAGTAAAGTAAGCAAACGACGCGGGATAGAGCAGCCTGGTAGCTCGTCGGGCTCATAACCCGAAGGTCAGTGGTTCAAATCCACTTCCCGCCACCAAATAGAAGTAAAAAACAAATCCCTACAATCAGTTAAGATTGCAGGGATTTGTTGTATTTTGATCTATTCTGGAGTAAGCCATCCAAAAAGCACGGAGAGTCATAGTTGTGAAGTTGCAACGACCAATTTTAGTAGGAGGATTGGGACTGTCGTTTTCTCTGTGGATGTTAGACAGTTGGCAAGATTCCATAGTGCAGGTAGGAGAATTTGGTTTACTGAGTGCTTTGGCAGTCGGCGGTGGTTTGTGGTTATTGCAGCAAAATCGCCCGAAAGCTAGTGTAGAGCAGCTTGATATCATGCTTGTAGAACGGGCAGATGTAGAAAATGCGATCGCTAAAGCCGAAGCCGTAATTAACCAACTGGCACAAGAATCAGAACAACATCCAGCCTTAGGGAACTTACGAACACAAGTTAACCAATTACTCTTAGATTTAGATAGGCAAGAACTTAAACTAGCTGTTACTGGTGGGAAATCTGTCGGTAAAACTACCTTAATTGAAGTTTTAAAATCTAGCTGGCAATCAGAAATCAAGCAAAAAGTCAGCTTCCAAGAGACAGCACCTTTATTTATTCAAGCTGGTAACAAATCAGATACAGATGTTTTGGCAGAAGTGAAAACATCTGATTTTCTCCTCTTCCTGACTAACGGTGATTTAACCGATTCAGAATTTCAAACTTTACAGCAGCTAAAAGCTGCAAATCAACCAGTTTTGCTGGTTTTCAACAAACAAGACCAGTATTTACCCGATGAACGTGCTAGCATCTTGCTGTCACTGAAACAACGGACACAAGGAAATTTAGTTGCAACAGCCGCCTCTCCTATTCCCATCAAAGTCCGGAAACATGAGGCTGACGGTGCTGTACAAGAGTGGTTAGAACAACCAGCAGCAGATATCCAGTCTTTGACACAGCAACTAGGAGAGATTTTAGCCCAGCAAGCACAAAAGTTAGTCTGGACAACAACCATTAGAACAGCTAACTTGCTGAAAGCTGAGGCGAAAACCTGGCTAAATGATATTAGACGCGATCGCGCTACCCCAGCTATCGAACAATATCAATGGATAGCTGCGGCTGCTGCTTTTGCTAACCCAGTCCCCGCACTCGATGTTTTAGCAACTGCGGCGATTAATGCCCAAATGGTAATGGATTTGGGTAATATCTATCAGCAGAAATTTTCCTTAGAACAGGCGCAAACTGTCGCTGGAACAATGGGAAGTTTAATGCTGAAGCTAGGTTTAGTCGAACTTTCTACTAAAGCTGTGAGTACTGTGCTCAAAAGTAACGCTGTCACCTTTGTCGCTGGTGGCGTGGTACAGGGAGTAAGTGCGGCATATCTCACCAGAGTAGCTGGTTTAAGTTTAGTAGAGTATTTCCAACAACAAGAAATTGCTCTAGATTCTGGCAATAACTTGAATTTGGAAAAATTGCGGCAAACTTTACAAAATGTCTTCCAGCAAAATCAGCAGATGGCTTTTCTGCAAGGTTTTGTAAAGCAAGGTGTCAAGCGTTTGTTACCAGAAGTTGCTGTTGAGAAGGCTGTGGGATAATTCCCTTAAATTAACTTAAATCTTAATGTCAGTAGATAATCAGCCTGCGATTCAAATCGCAGGCTGATTAGTATTAGACGAGACTTTTTTCTGAGAAATTAAAGAAAATCTCGTAGTTATATAGATGGCTAATTACCGTCCTTGTATATTCTCCTTCTTTGCTGGCTCCGGTTTCCTCGATTTAGGATTTGAAAATAGCGGTTTTCAGATTGTTTATGTTAATGAAATATTTCCGCCATTCCTTGCCGCATATAGTTATTCACGGGAAATTCTCAATCTACCAGTGCCTGAATATGGGTATCATCAAGGTGAAGCTGCAGATGTCACTAAACTTCTAGAAGGATTACCCGCTCAACGTTTGGGTGAATTAGTCCAGGATTGTCGAAAATCTTATAATATTGTTGGCTTTATTGGCGGGCCTCCTTGTCCAGATTTTTCAATAGGTGGAAAAAATAAAGGTCATTTGGGTGATAATGGTAAACTTTCTGCATCTTATATCGAATTGATTTGTCATCATTTACCAGATTTCTTTTTATTTGAGAATGTAAAAGGTTTGTGGCGCACAAAAAAACATCGTTTATTTTTTGAATCGTTAAAGCAGAAATTACAAAAAGCTGGCTATATATTAACAGAACGCTTAATTAATGCTATTGAATATGGTGTTCCACAGGATAGAGAAAGGATTATTCTAATAGGCTTCCGAAACAGCTTAATAGCACGCGAAAATGTAAAAACTGCTAATTTATTTCCTTGGGAAAATTACATTTTATATCCTCAAGAAGAAGTCTTTGCTTACCCTTGGAGTCAATGCACATCATTCCAAGAAGATTCTATAATTCCTTGTCCGGAAAATATTCCTCAAGAACTCACAGTTGAATACTGGTTTAGAAAAAATAATGTGGCTCAACATCCCAATGCTCACCATTATTTTCAACCTAGAGCAGGAATAACAAAATTCGCTTCAGTTGATGAGGGAGATGATTCGAGAAAGTCCTTCAAACGCTTGCATAGATGGCGCTACTCGCCAACTGCTTGTTATGGCAACAATGAAGTACATTTGCATCCTTACAAAGTCAGAAGAATTTCTGCTGCTGAAGCCTTAGCAATTCAATCTTTACCTGCAAATTTCGCACTTCCAGAGGATATGTCACTCACCAATATGTTTAAAACTATTGGCAATGGAGTACCATATTTGGCATCAAAAGCATTAGCTGAAACTATTCTTAACTTCTTATTAATTGGTAGCTAAAATCCTATTAAGCGTACTCAAGTTAAAAGTGTCTAATGTTAACTTGAATACTTAAGTGTTTTCAGTCCATCTAGAAAGTCGATATCTCAGACCTATTCAGCAGTTCGGTTTTCAGGATAAACTCGTAATAAATGTGGTTTAATATATATATAAGAAATGTTTTAATTTTTTATAAAGTTTAATAATCAATAATTGGCAAAAGGCACGATGGCAGCAGACTATCCCGACATTGATATTGCGCCATTTATCGATCACGCCCTGTTAACGCCAACGGCTACTCCAGAGCAGGTTGAGCAATGGTGTGAAGAAGCAGACAGATTTCATTTTGCGGCGGTTTGCTTGCACCCTACCTATGTCAAGCAAGCCGCAGAACTCCTCCACGGTAAAAATCCCAAAGTCTGTGCAGTAATTGGCTTTCCTACTGGAGCGACTACTTCCGCAGTGAAGCTGTATGAAGCTCAAGAAGCAGTGGAAAATGGAGCCACTGAACTTGATGTAGTCCTCAACTTGGGTTGGTTAAAAGCTGGTAAAACTGAAGCAGTCCACCGCGAGATTGCGGAAATTTGTGAAGAAACCGGACAACCTGTAAAGGTAATTTTAGAAACCAACCTGTTGACAGAGGCGGAGAAAAGAATGGCAGCAGAATTGGCGATGGAAGCAGGGGCCGCATTCTTGAAAACTAGTACAGGTTGGAATGGGGGGGCGACAGTAGCAGATGTACAACTATTGAAGGAGATTGCTCGCGAAAGAGTAGGGATTAAGGCCTCAGGCGGTATTCGTACTGTGAATCAAGCCATAGAATTAATCTTGGCGGGTGCTACTCGATTAGGCACATCTCGCGGTATCGATTTAATCCGCCAGCGCGATAACCTGGAAAAGGTGGAATAGTCATTTGCCGTTTGCTCATTCGTTCTTTGTACTCAGATCAATGACTCATGATTTATGACTAATGTATGGGTGGGTTTAACGAAAATATCGCATCTACCCTTAGATATGCGGGTTTAACCCGCCCCTACGGACTCTTGGCTAATGAGTAAAACCTATCAAGTAACAGGAATTAATCTGAAAGCCCAGGCACTGGGAGAATCAGATAGAATAGTAACAATTTTGACAAAAGAGTTCGGTTTAATCCGAGCAGTTGCCCCAGGGGCACGTAAGCACAATTCAAGCCTGGGTGGTAGGAGTGGGATGTTTGTTGTCAACGAACTACTGATTGCTAAAGGGCGATCGCTCGATAAAATTACACAAGCACAAACAGTAAAAACCTATCCAGGTTTGACTAAAGATTTAGGGAAATTGGCAGCTAGCCAATATCTAGCTGAAATAGTCCTCAGTCAAGCTTTAAGCGAACAACCCCAAGAAGAACTTTATGAGTTGCTTAACGAACATCTCAATCGGTTAGAGGCAGTGTCTAACAACGAAGCTAGTATCTTAGCTCATCTGTCTCAGGGAGTGTTTCACCTTTTAGCCTTGGCGGGACTAACCCCGCAAGTGCAAGTTTGTTGTCTCACGCAACGGCCGCTGATGCCAAATTTTACAAACCCGCAGTGGCAGGTAGGATTTAGTATTTCTGCTGGTGGCACAGTTTGCTTAGAGACTTGGGAAGACTTGCGAAAACAAAAAGAGAGGGAGAGACAAATCAACTCTGCCAAAACGCGATCGCCTCATTCTCCACCAACCCCAGCTACAACCATCTCGGGTTACCAAACAGTGATGCATCGCCAAGAACTACCTGTGATTTCTGGGCGTTTAAATGCAAAAGAACTTGATATTCTGCAGCAGCTGTCACAACCAGAGATAATGCAAATTAGTACCACCAGAGATAATCACTGGTTAGCTGTTGAGCAAATTCTGCGCCATTATGCTCAGTATCATTTGGGTCATCCAATCCGCTCCGCCACTTTAATCGATTCTTATTTTGCTGCCAACCATGATGCAACCGTCTGATTTGGATACAAAAATCCTGCCTTTGTCACCGAGCTACGCCAAAAAACAGAATAGAGCATCAGATTCTACAGCACCCAGCCATTTGAGTGCTGTCCCGAAGTCTCGGCCCAGTCAAATCAATAACCACGAAATTTCCCCCCGGGAGATTTCGCCAAATAATAGAAATTGGTTATCGGAAACATCAAAACCTGATTTCATTAATTCAGAAGACAAATCTACTCAGGCTGAGGCTAATGGCCAAGCCGCTATTACCTCAGCAAAAGAGCCACCTGATATCAAGGGGCCTGATTCAGGTAAAGATGAACCATCAAATGATGCACCCCAAAAGGGTTTTTTACCTGTATTAAAAAACCCAAATTTCTTAGCACTTTGGGGTGGACAAGTTTTTTGTCAACTAGCAGATAAAGTTTATCTGGTGTTGATGATTGCTTTGATTAATACGCAGTTTCAAGCGAGTCATCAAAGCATTAGTGGTTGGGTATCGGCCTTAATGATGGCTTTTACCATACCAGCTGTGTTATTCGGTTCTGTGGCTGGTGTATTTGTGGATCGCTGGTCGAAAAAGACTGTATTAGTAGCCACAAATGTTTGGCGGGGAATGTTAGTGTTAGCGATTCCCTTGCTGTTATGGTTGACTCATGATTGGCAACCAGTGGGAGTATTGCCTGTAGGTTTTTTGATCATCTTAGGCGTGACTTTTTTAGTCTCCACCCTCACACAGTTTTTTGCTCCAGCCGAACAAACAGCAATTCCCTTGGTAGTGGAAGAACAGCATTTACTTTCAGCTAACTCACTGTACACCACAACAATGATGGCCTCGGTGATTGTTGGTTTTGCGGTTGGCGAACCACTATTAGCGATCGCGGATCAACTTTGGCTAAATCTGGGTGCAAGTGGCGGATTTGGTAAAGAAATGGTCGTAGGTGGAAGTTATGCGATCGCGGGGATAATTTTGAGTTTCTTAGTAACTAACGAAAAAGCTCACGACGCAGAAACGGAATTTCCTCATGTTTTCTCAGATTTACGCGATGGATTACGTTATCTCAAAGATAATCATCGTGTTCGTAGCGCTCTAGTACAGTTAATTATCTTGTTCTCCATCTTTGCTGCCTTAACAGTTTTAGCTGTCAGAATGGCAGAAATCATTCCCAACATGAAAGCCTCGCAATTTGGCTTTTTATTAGCAGCAGGTGGTGTGGGAATTGCCGCAGGAGCAACAATTCTCGGTCAGTTTGGTCAACGTTTCTCCTATACTGCCCTGAGTCTTTGTGGTTGTTTAGGGATGGCAGCTTCCTTAATAGGGTTATCCATCTTTACAACACAGCTATGGATCGTGCTTTTGTTAGTAGCACTATTGGGTGTTTTTGGCGCACTTGTGGGTATCCCAATGCAAACTGCAATTCAAACAGAAACCCCACCAGAAATGCGGGGTAAAGTCTTTGGTTTGCAAAATAATGTCATTAATATTGCTCTTTCCTTACCCTTAGCATTAGCAGGTGTAGCAGAAACCTTTATTGGATTACAAGCTGTCTTTTTATCATTAGCTGTAATTGTGTTTTTTGGAGGTATCTTTACTTGGTATACCTCTCATCGTGAGTAATTAAACATTAGCTTGACATAATTAATCATTTACTGAAAGCTGAAATTTTCGTGATAGACTGAACTCAGCCATAAATCACTATAGGCTTAACTCGGGATCATTGTGAATCCTGGCTCAATTGGTTTTGATTGACTCATATTTATTCACAAATTCTTAGTAGGATAACTACAGCTATAACTAAACTAGCTAAATTAATCTGAGAATTTGGCTATTTTATGGGTAGAGACAATGGGGTGTAATACTAACTAAAAAGCCAGCGATAACAACAGCTAAAAGCAAAACCACAAAGCAACAAAAACTCAATATTAAACCCGCTGTTCTTATAACTAAATAAAGAATGCGTATAGCCTGGATTGGAAAAAAATCACCCTTTTGCGGCAATGTTACCTACAGTCGAGAAATTACAAATGCCTTACTAGACCGAGGGCATGAAGTTAGCTTTCTCCACTTTGCTCAAGAAGAACCTGAACCTGATAACTGGCCAAAATTTCAAGAAGTTTCCTTACCCTTCATTTACAAGTCCCAGGTTTACACAATTCCCACTTTCAAAGCAACCAAAGTATTAACTGAGTCGTTGCGGAAAATTAAACCAGATATAGTCCACGCTTCTTTGACTTTATCTCCCTTGGACTTTATTCTTCCAGAAATTTGTCAGCAACTGAATTTGCCTCTAATTGCGACTTTCCATACCCCATTTGCAGGGAAAGGGGCAAAATTAATTTCGGGAACGCAACTTTTGGCTTATCAGCTATACGCACCTTTCTTAGTGAACTACGATCGCGTGATTGTATTTTCCCAAATTCAGCGCGAGTTATTAGGGCGGATGGGTGTGCGGGAAGAAAATGTTGCAGTTATCCCCAACGGTGTCGATACCGCTAAATATTCTCCAGGCCCTTCTCAAATCAAAGCCGAATTTCAAGCCGAACGCTTATTTGTCTATCAAGGTCGGATAGCACCAGAAAAGAATGTAGAACCGCTGCTACGCGCTTGGAAACAGTCAGGACTGGAAGCCGATAGCAAGTTGCTGATTGTGGGCGATGGGCCTTTGAAGCCGTCTTTACAGCCGTTTTATGGTACAGAGGAAGGCATTATTTGGTTAGGATTCATTGCCGATGAAAACCGACGCATCGAAATTCTACGGGGAGCAGATGTATTTGTTTTGCCTTCGTTGGTAGAAGGCTTATCTTTATCTCTCTTAGAAGCAATGGCTTGCGGTTTGGCGTGTTTAGCTACAGATGTGGGTGCAGATGGAGAGGTATTAGAAAAAGGCGCAGGGGTAGTTTTAAATACGAAGACCGTGCGATCGCAATTAAAAACTCTCTTACCACTATTCCAAGACCATCCTGAGTTAACAACTGTATTAGGGCAGAAAGCGAGAAATCGTGTCCTAGAACGCTATACCCTCACTGATAATATTACTCATTTGGAACAGTTGTACCGCGAAGTTTTACTCCAGCGACCTTTACCAGTAAGTCATAGATTATAAGCAAGTTCTGATATCAATTTTGGTTAGCTGCACTGCATCTGAGAGGATAAAAGAGTGCAGCTATACTTTTAATTCTGGATAATTGAAGTTAGTATTTATCATTTACAGATTTTTCAAGTATTTGATCACATCTTTTTTATCTTACAAAAAGACGCAAATAAAGGTAATTTTTTACACAAAAATAATACGGTTGGGGTTGTGTACCAAAAAAGGTACATTAGAAGTAACATCAAATTAATCTGATTATTATCAGAAAATTTGGTATAGATGACCGAAGAACAGAATCAAAAAGAACAACAAAACCAAAAACGAGTTCCAGCAAGATTTTATCAAAGTGATAATGGTGTAGAGCCTGTTCGTGATTGGTTAAAGGATCTAGATAAAGAAGATCGAAAATTAATTGGTGCTGATATCAAGACAGTTGAGTTTGGATGGCCAATTGGGATGCCAACCTGCCGTTCGATGGGTGATGGTTTGTTTGAAGTACGAACCAATTTAACTAATGGACGGATTGCGCGTATTTTATTTTGCTTCTTTGAAGGCGAAATGATACTTCTACACGGATTTATCAAAAAGACTCGAAAAACACCAACAAAGGAATTAGCTATAGCGTTAAAACGTAAGGGAAATCTGGAGGCACAAGGATGAAAAAAAATCCTCATATCGGTTCATCTCTTGATGACCTTTTTGAAGAAGAAGGAACACTTGAAGAAATTAACCTGATTGCTACAAAACGTATTATTGCATGGCAAATTAGCGAAGCCATGAACAAAAGAAATTTGAATAAGACAGCAATGGCGCAAATGATGGGAACCAGCAGATCATCTCTCGATCGGTTATTAGATCCCAATAACACGTCTGTAACCTTAGATACTCTTGAACGTGCGGCGAAAGCAGTGGGTAAAAGGGTACATGTTGAATTAGTTGATATAGTTTAATTCCACCTCAACATTCAGTAAGCATATAAAAAATAAAAGCACTAAGTGCGATCGCGCTATAAATTCCAAAATAGGATGGCGAATTATGAGCAATGCACGTCATTAGCTACCGAATTTTAAGAGAATATACTGCAAGCCACGCTGATTGCCGTGACGCTATTGATAACTGGTATAAAGTTGCCAGTAAAGCTGATTGGTCTAATTTGATTGAGGTACAATCAGTTTTTCCGAAAGCAGAAGCAGTTAGTAATTTTACTGTTTTTAATATTAAAGGTAATAAATATCGCTTAATTGTGAGTATAGATTATGAAAAACAATTGATTTATATCAAATATATTCTTACCCATGCTGAATATGATAAGGAGGAATGGAAAAATGACCCTTACTTTTAATTCAGATAAATATAAAGAGTTATTAGCCCAGTATCAACCAAAACTGATTAGGAATGAAGAAGAGAATGAAAAAGCCTTAACTGTTGTAGAAGAATTAATGCACCGTAATAATCGCAGCCCTGAAGAAGATGAACTTTATGAGTTGCTAATTATTTTAATTGAGAAGTTTGAGCAAGAATATTATTCACCAGGGAAGACATCTCAGCCTGATTCTATATTACGTTTTTTGATAGAACAAAGGGATATAAAAGAATCAGATTTGGTTAGTATTTTTGGTAGCCAAGAAATAGTTTCAAAAGTGCTTAATGGTCAGCAGGAAATGAGTAAAGCTCAAGCTCAAGCTTTGGGCGAATTCTTTAGGGTTGACTGTGGTTTGTTTATTTGATTTATAACTAATTAACTATAACAGACAGAAGAAAAGGTTGCGGAAAATGCGATCGTACTGATGGCAAAGACTCGGCTAATTATCTTTTAGCTATACCACCAGCAATTAAAGCTTCTCTATATAACCAAGCTTCTCTGGCAGTTTTAAACCCATCCCTCCACTTTTTTTCATTTTTATCTTTAGTCCGATATCCTATTCCCCAAGTATCATTTGCAAAGCAATAATAGACTTTATAAAGCATGACTGGTTGAGCAAAATCACCTCCACAATCACCATCATCTTCTATACGAGTACCATCTAATTTAATACCATAAAACCGACGTTTGACTTTATCTATATTAACTTCTATCACATCTCCTAAATGTTTTGATTTTAAAATGATATTTCCATCGGAGTCGATAGTATGAGATTTAGGGCCGTGTGTAGGCATAAAAAAGGGTTCAGATAAATTATCAACGAGATTTATTGTAAACTTCCTTATTTATTTATTGATATAGAGAAAATACGGTTAAATCAAAAAAATGTCATTATTTACCCGTAATATCACCAATATTTTTTGGCGATGTCCAGATTAAATATGAAATTTTTTCTGTTGTTGCTATATAAATATTAGGTAGTCGGGACGGAATGTGCGAAGCGCATATTGTCGTTAATTACATATAAGTTACTACAATTTATCGTATTCTTCTGGCTCTACATTAGGGACTTTATTCAAAACTCGCTGGAATTTTTCCCAACTACCGCTTTTAGCTTTTTCTTCTAAATAGCCCTTAGTCAACCATGCAGAAACTTGTGCAGATAAAGCAATAGCTACAAGCTGTTCAATAGAAACATTTTCTCTAGCTGCTAAGGCTTCAATTTGTTTATACAAAGATTCAGGTAGTTGTACATTTAAATTAGTCATTGTATTTCTCCTACTATTTGTAAAAACTCTTTGGGTGACACTAACCTGATTCCAAATTGTTGTGCGGCTTGTAAATCTTTTTGATTGTAAGTGATGATAAAATCAGCCTGACATTCAACAGCTAAATCAATGAGGAAATCATCGTCAGGGTCTCGTGCTGATGGTCGCCATATATAAAAAATACTACATAGATTGGCAATGCTACAAATACCTTCAATAACATCGTTGATGTCTTGATCTCTCAATCCAATCTGATATTTTTCTCGTTTGAGAATTTCTTCATACTCAAATACTAAAGTAGTAGAAATATTCAACTGCCAACGCCTATCGTTAAGTATTGTTAATAGTCTGTAAGATGCACCAAGACTGGATCTTAAACCAGCAAGCAATACATTAGTATCCACTACAATTTGGTAAGGTCTTGTCATTTCTTAGGCATGAGTAGCAATCTGATAGCAACAATCACCATATAATATAATTGATTTAATCTTTTAATTCTCTACTAAAGACCATCCCAAACTGGTTGGCTGTTCATAAACTCGCTTCAAAGTATTAACATCTCTAACAGAAATTGGCGGTGGTTGGCGAACTTGAGAAAAGTATAAAGCATCGGTTTGTAACGGACTATGCCCCCAAATTCCCAAAGCATGGCCGAGTTCATGACGCGCTGCGGCTAGGCCATAATTACCCGTCTGGCTAGGACTCAACAATATAGTGAAGCGGTGCAACAAAACTTTGTTATTCGTATATAACTCGTAGGTAGTTAAAGCAGAACGCGCACGGGGAATTTTATCAGTGGGTGAAATTTGCAGAGGTGGTGCTTTTCGGAAAATTTTAATATCTGCAACCTCTGTTTTTTCCACTATCAATAAAGGTAAGTAAGCATTCCACTCTTGCACAGCTTGTAAGACACTGTTAACCCAAGCTTGAGCTTGCTGGCTGTTAATTGCTGTTGGCGTTTCTACGTAAACTTTAATAGGAAACTGTGACCAAACTAGATAACCAACTTGGGTGGCTGTAATTTGAGCAAAGTAATCGCCACTGTTGGTATTATCTTGCCATTTGGCTAGCGTTGGCGGTAGAGGATGAGGCTTTGGAGTAGGAAATGAGGCGGTAGGGAGAGAAGCGAGTAAATCCCTAGAATATGGCGTTAGGGAAGCGAAATGAGCATTTGCAGGAAGATGCGTAAAAATAACTAGCAGCCCTGTACCTATCGCTAAGGTAAGAATTGCTAGTAACTGTGATGTAAATAAATTTTTTAGGGTGTTGGGTGTTGGGTATTGGATTTTTTGCCCCATGTCCCTATTCCCTATGGTTACTTAGGTAGCCAACCAGCACTTAAAACTACTGTTAAACCTAGAAAAATTACTGTTAATGCCCAAGTAATTCGGTTTAAGGTGTTTTCTGCGCTTTTAGTGCTGCTAAAGAGTTGAGCTTGTCCACCAATGGCTCCAATACCATCTCCTTTAGGACTATGCAGCAGTACTAAGACGATTAAACCAACGGCGGAAAGCGCCCAAATGCCTTGAACAATATTAGAAACTGTCATGGTAGCAATCTAAATAGATAGTCAATTTCAAAACAGAAGTGTCAGGGTTGAAGTAACAGTTAACTGTTATCTTTTTACAAACCTACTGGTTCGGGAGTACGACTGCGTTGCACATCATATCCAGCCGATACAACTAGCGATCGCCCTGTCATTTCTGATGGCTGAGGTAGTTGTAAAATCTCTAGAATGGTTGGTGCAATGTCGGCTAGCTTGCCATCGCTTCGCAGTTCGACATTTGTACCATGTCCAGGGATTTTCGCTTTTTCTCCTTCCACCAAAATTAAGGGGACGGGGTTAGTGGTGTGGGCTGTCCAAGGATTACCCGCATCATCAAGCATATACTCAGCATTACCGTGGTCGGCAGTAATAATTGTTGTCCCCCCAACATTAGTAATGCTAGCAAGTAGGCGACCCAAACAGAGATCAACTTTTTCAATTGCTTCTATCGTAGCTTCTATCTGACCCGTATGCCCTACCATATCTGGGTTAGCATAGTTAATCACAACTAACGAGTAGATACATTTTTCAATTGCTGCGATCGCTACTTCTGTAACGGCGGCGGCGGACATCGCCGGGGCTTTATCGTAAGTTGCTACCATAGGACTACTTACGAGTTCCCGGTCTTCGCCCTCGAAAGGATCTTCTAGACCGCCATTAAAGAAGTAGGTAACATGGGCGTATTTTTCGGTTTCAGCAGTGCGGAATTGCTTTAATCCGTGATTGGCGACGACCTCTCCCAAAATATTTGTGAGATTCTGTGGCTCAAAGGCAACAGCTACTTTTAAATCTGGATCGTACTGAGTAAAAGTAGCAAAAGAAAGTGGTTGAATTAACTGCCTTTCAAAGCCTGTAAATTGTGGGCTGACAAAAGCTTGAGTGAGTTGTCTAGCGCGATCGGGGCGGAAGTTGAAGAATATCACTCCATCCCCGGCTGCAATTGCGCCAGGAGCAATACGTGTGGGGTTAATGAATTCGTCTGTGACTCCGGCGGCGTAGGATGCTGCTAAAACTTCTACGGCTTGGCGATTATCGGTTACTTCATTTTGGGTCATTACGTCATAGGCACGTTTAACCCGATCCCAGCGATGATCGCGATCCATCGCGTAGTAGCGACCGCTGAGGGTGACTATCTGCCCTATACCTACACGGTCTATATATTCTTGCAGCTGCCCAATTGCTTTAACACCCTCGGTCGGCGTGGTGTCACGACCATCGGTAATCGCATGGATACAAACTTGGGAAATTTGCTGATCCTTAGCTAAGTCCAGTAGTCCGAATAAATGGGTGAGATGGGAATGTACTCCACCCTCTGAACACAGACCTACCATGTGAAGCTTGCCATTGCGATCGCGCACTTCCTGGCAAATTTTGACAAGTGCTGGATTGAGCTTAATAGAACCGTCTTCCACTGCATCGGAGATGCGTACTAATTCTTGCGGTACTACTCGCCCAGCGCCAATGTTCAAATGACCAACTTCCGAGTTGCCCATTTGACCATCTGGCAACCCTACGGCTTTTCCTGATGTGCGAATGAGGGTGTGTGGATAAGCTGTCCATAAGCTATCCATGACTGGAGTTTTCGCATTAGCTATAGCGTTTCCACGCTTCTCCTCGCAGTAGCCCCATCCGTCTAAAATGACTAGCACCACAGGAGCAACAGGTGCTTTGGTCATAGTAAAATTGCCCTTTACTTTTTGTAATACCCGAATGATACCACTGCTAATCACCACTGCAAGAGGATTTCTGCTTATTAACTTCTTTTATCAAAAAATTCAGTATTTTTTAGAGTTTTTTTAACTTTAGTAACTTTTGCTTATTTTTTGTGATAATTGTGTGGGACTAATTATGCAAAAAGCTGTTGTGTATTCTTAGCAGCCAGCCTTTAAATTAGCATTTTTATGCAACTTTTGTAGATTTCTTGCTATTTCTGTAGAATATACTATTTACTGTCTAATTCATCATTGTATAGCAGTAGTGCATGATGTTGAAAGCTGAGATTGAACACTTTTCAACTAGCATCATGCACACTACGTAAAATTCAGTGTTATTACTAACTTGTTATTTGCGTTTTGCCGAAGCTTTAGCGGCTTTAGCAGCTTTCTTAGCGGCTTTTTCCGCCGCGATCGCAGCTAGTTTTTCGGCTTCTTTTTCTTCAGCAATTTTATCTAGGTAGTAATGATAATTACCTAAATAAACGCGGAATTCACCATCACGAATTTCGACGATTTTATTGGCTACCTGCGAGATAAAATAACGGTCGTGAGAAACAACAATCGCTGTACCATCATAATTTTGCAGGGCTTCTTCCAACATTTCTTTAGCTGGAATATCTAGATGGTTTGTCGGCTCATCTAAGATTAGTAAATTTGCTGGACGTAAGAGCATTTTTGCTAAAGCTAGACGTGCTTTTTCGCCTCCACTTAATGCACCAACTTGTTTAAATACCGTGTCTCCAGTAAATAAGAAGCGTCCTAATAATGTACGAACTTCTTCATTTTTCCAGTCTGGAACTTCATCATGAATAGTTTCCATGACTGTCTTTTTCAAATCCAAAGCTTCTGCCTGATTTTGTTCAAAGTAGCCAGGAATCACATTGTGATCGCCTAATTTAACGCTACCTTCGGTGGGTGGTTCCATACCCATAATCACCCGCAGTAGAGTAGATTTACCCGCACCGTTGGGGCCTAAGAAAGCGATGCGATCGCCTCTTTCAATGAAGAGATTGGCTCCTAAAAATAAGATTTTATCGTCATAGATATGAGTTAAATCTTTAATGATGACTACTTCTCGTCCGCTACGGGGTGCATCGGGAAAGCGAAAATGTAGAGTTCTGACACCACCTGTAGGTGCTTCAATTCGCTCGATTTTGTCTAGTTGTTTTTCGCGGCTTTTGGCTTGAGTACTACGGGTTGCACTAGCGCGAAACCTGTCAACGAAAGCCTGTTGTTTCTCTAGTTCTTTCTGCTGTCTTTCGTAAGCACTCAACTGTGCTGATTGATTTTCAGCTTTTTGTTGCAGGTAGGATGAATAATTACCCAGGTAAGTAGTAGAAACACCACGTTCTGTTTCTACAATTTGAGTGCAGAGGCGGTCAAGAAACTCCCGGTCATGGGAGACTATCACCATTGGAGTAACTAGACTTTTTAAGTAATTTTCCAACCACTCAATAGTTTCTAAGTCTAAGTGGTTTGTTGGTTCGTCCAGTAGCAATAAATCTGGTTTTTGCAACAGAATTTTACCCAAACTCATCCGCATCTGCCAACCACCAGAGAAGGCGCTAACGAGGCGATCGCCATCTTCTTGTTCAAATCCCATCTCTGGTAAGATTTTGCCGATGCGTGCTTCTAAACCGTAGCCATCCAAGCCTTCAAATTGGCGCTGTAAGCGATCCAATTTGTTAATTAAGTGATCGAGTTCCTCTGGAGTTGCAGTTTCCATATCCCTAGTCACTTGGGCGATGGAAAGCTGCACTTGATTTGCTTCTTTAAAAACAGTCCAAAATTCTTCTCTCACAGTGCGGCCGGGGTCTACTTCAAACTCTTGGTTGAGGTAGGCTATATGTAAACTTGCAGGACGAATAATTTCCCCAGCCGTCGGTTCAATTTCTCCAGAGATAATTTTCAGTTGGGTAGATTTACCTGCGCCGTTCACACCGACTAAGCCGATGCGATCGCCAGGTTTAACTTCCCAGTTGATATCTTTTAGAACTTCACCTGTGGGATAAATTTTACTAATATGTTCTAGTCGCAGCATCAAGTTTTTCTCAGGTAGGGGAATGGGTGATTTCGGGATGAAGTGGTAATGCCGTGTCAATCTTAACAAAATTTAATTAATATTTCGTCGGGAAAAATTGCTGAATGATAAAAAAAGAGTTTGAGATTGCCACGCTCACAGCTAATTAAGTTATATATACCTAATCACAACCACCTATTTCGACATTTCCCTACTCTAGTATTTAAATTGTGCTGTTATTCTTTGCTGCTGGTGGAATTAGAAGCCTGCTGTTGTACTATTTGGCTGACTTCCTCGGCACTCAATTCTAAAGCTTGAGCTATTTGCTCTACAGTCAACCCAGCTGTCAACATTGGTAGTACTGCTTTTAACTTACCTGTGCGCTCACCTTCTTCTTTGCCTTCCTGAAAAGCTTCCTGATAAAATCTTGTCTGTTTTAACTCGCTCAAACTAAACATGGCTTCGATTTCCTCCCGACTCATGTTAGGAAATTTATAAACTAAGATAGTTTCTATTAATTGTAATAATTGCTGCTGTAATTTTGAGTTCGTCTCTTGCTTAGTTTTCTTGATTAACTCTTGCGCTTGGTGAATCGCTATCTCTGCATCTTCAACTACTAATTTAACGGTTGCTATGCTAACTGGTAAAGTAGCAGTATCACCCAATTCATTCAAATAAATCCGTTTTATCCTTTGACTAGCAAAGAATTCACGATAGTGTTTAATATCTCCTGTATCTACACTCCTGTTTGGGTATAAAACTACAGCACTCCAATCATTTTTGGGTTTATTCTGACGCAGGTATAAACTTATTTCTGCAATCAGTCGTGAGTAAATTTCGTCATCTTGTTGAAATTGAACTTCAACGAAGTAAATTGGTCTATCAATAATTTCTATAGGCAAAAATAACCCATCTATTCGGAATGAAGTTTGTTTAATTTCAACTGATGAAAACAGATAATTGTTTGCTTCCTCAGGAGGATTGCCAATGATTTCAAAGAAAATACTAGGTATTTCTTGAAATAGCCGATAAAATAAAATGTCAGTTTTCACAAAAGTCTACAAGTTTTGTATTATAGATGCGTCTATTAATTTATTCTTCAGCACCATCGCGTACTTCTTGCAACTGTTCTTTTGATATACCTAATATTCGTGAAAGTGGTGCTAATAAGCTATCATCAATAACTTCTCCAGCATAAATATTATTGAGTTCAGAAGGAGAAACTTTAAAGGTATCGCAAAATTTAGCAAACTCCTGACTACTCAAATCTAAAGCTTTTTGTCTTTCACTTAATAAAAGTGCGATCGCCCTAGTTCCATATTTGGGACGTTCGCTAATTTTTATATATTTTCTTATCTTATCTTTGACTTGCTTACTGTCACCACCAGTTGCTTTAACTAAATCAGTGCAAGCCAATTTAAGTGCTTTTTTTAAAACTTCGTCCTGGTTTAAAAACTTAATAATTTCATCTGCATATTCTCGTTTAAAAAAACCAGCTAAATCGCCTTTATAGTAGATTGGCATAAAAACATCGCTTGATTCTACTTGCCAAGCTGAAGGTTCATTGGGTAGTGACATAAATACACCTCGGAAAATTTAAGATTGTAACATTATCTCAATTAATACACGAGGCTTCCACATCCAATAAGCCAAAGCAATTTCATCTTTATTGCTTTAATTTTCATCTTCACCAGTGCTATCTCATGCACAAAAAGCAGAAAGCAATATCCTGATAAAATTTGTATTTATTATTAGATATTTGTAATAAAAATTAACAATATTTTGTTTGTCTATACAAATAACTTTACAAGTTTACTTGTAGACAAAGAAGCGATCGCTCACAAATATTCAACTTGCTTTTGCTTCATCTACAGACGCTTCCGCCGCCGCAGCCAATCTATCCATTACAGCTCTACCAATGATTGCTACTTCATTCAATGGCATAGATTTGATGTACTTCACAATCTGGTTGACATCGGAGGATTCTGACATTGGCTTAACACCTAAGTAGTTAAGCAACTCCTCCATTGTGTAGCCTGCTCTGGCTGCGATGTTAGCTAAATTCTGTGTATCTGGAATCGATTCGCCTTTTTCCCACAATTGCACAGCAGTAGCCGAAACACCCAGAAGCTTACCAAAAGCTCGTTGACTCATAGAGCCACGAGCCATTTTCACGACTTCAATAAGTTTCTTTCTAGCTTCTAAATCCACTGCTGTAGTATTTTTTCAACGAGATTCATGGGTTTACTTGCTCGCCAATAAATATTTAGTTTTGCCATTTACAAGTTTGCTTGCCAATGGTAAGTTAAATCTAAGCTGTTAAATTACAAGTTTAAATGTCAATCAATTTAGATTGAAGACACTAATTCATTTTATCGCGGAAATTCGTGACAAACCGCTTGCAGCTAAATCATGGGAAAAAGGTGCATCATGTTGTACAAGCCGCGCAAAATTAACTCGTATCGCCGCAAGGGTCAAAGCCTGATTACCGCTAATAAAATTAAACCAGAACAGTGGCATATTTCTCATGCTGAGGCTAAAGCAGCTTTAATAGTCAAAGGCTACAAGGTTAAGCAAATCAAGAAAATCCATTGTCTGAAGCATCAGGTTTGTATTTCTTATTGGGACGAGCAGGGTAACATTTGCAGCAGCTTTTTCAGTTACCGAATTTTTAGCCGTTGGCAAAAGGAAGTCGAACAGTTAGTAGATAACTGCCAAATCCTCAAGGATTGGAAGAAATTAAATCATATAATGCAGTACGAATTTGCCTACTATCATTATTTCCAAGAAATGCAGGATGCTATCTATACTGCATTAGAAAACCGCCTGTCGGTGTTAAAACTAACATCACAACAAGCGGTTTAAGAAAATTTATTACAAAACAATTAGCTAGTAGCACCAGAGGTCGCTAACTCTGCTAAACGTTCCTGCTGGTCTTGAGAGATACAAGATTGTATAACTGACTCTAAATCACCTTCCAATACAGGGTTAAGAGAATAGTTTTGTCCCAAACGGTGATCGGTAACGCGGTTATCTTTATAATTATAGGTGCGAATTTTTTCCGATCGCGACCCTGTACCAACTTGCGATCGCCGCATGGAAGTTACAGCTTCTTGTTGTTCGCGTAACTTCATTTCGTAAAGTTTCGCTCGCAAAATTTGCATTGCTCGTTCTTTGTTTTGCAACTGGCTGCGTTCTTCTGTACAGAAAATCCGAATTCCTGTAGGTTTGTGCATCAAGTCAACAGCAGTTTCCACCTTGTTGACGTTTTGTCCACCAGCACCACCAGAACGAGCTGTGGTCATTTCAATATCCTTGGGGTCAATGTGGATTTCTACATCATCAACCTCTGGCATGATAGCCACTGTAGCTGTAGAGGTGTGAACCCTTCCCCCAGCTTCGGTTGCAGGTACACGCTGTACGCGATGTACTCCAGCTTCAAACTTCAGCTTACTGTAAACACTCTCACCCTGAATTTCCAGGATTACTTCTTTAAAGCCGCCCATTTCACCTAGTGACTCGCTCACTAGTTTCACTCTCCAGTTCTGGCCGTCAGCGTAGCGAGAGTACATCCGCAGTAAATCGCCTGCCCAAATACTCGCTTCGTCGCCGCCAGTCCCAGCGCGAATTTCCAACATGATGTTTTTATCATCGTTGGGATCGCGGGGTAGCAACAATATTTTTAAGCGGTTCTCTAAATATTCTATTTTTTGCTCTAGTTCATCTACTTCCAGGGCTGCCATTTCTTGCAACTCCGGATCGCTCGCCGATTCTTTGTAAACCTGACGCGCTCCAATCAAATCTTCTTGGGCGACTTTCCAAGTTTCATAGGTATTAACTACCTCTTCCAAAGAAGAACGAGATTTAGCAATTTGTTGAAACTCGTCAGGATTTCTCGCGGTATCGGGGTCACCAAGACGACGAGTTAATTCATTAAAGGTTTGTTCAACAGATTTTAGTTTGTCCAGCAGGTATGATTCAGCCATGATGAGTGCGACGCTCCTTAAAATAACAAGTTGGCTCAAGCATTAAATGACAATCGACCCAGCTGATTGCAGGGTCGTCGTTAACAGCAGAGCCAACCCGCTACTTTTTGTCTGTGTCGCCTGAGGTTTGAGTGCTGCTCATACCGTACTTGCGAAGGAAGCGCTCTACTCGACCCTCAGTATCGATAATCTTCTGGGTGCCGGTGTAGAAAGGATGGTTTCCAGACCAAACATCTACGTGCAGTTCTGGCTTGGTAGAGCCAACAGTCATTACAACTTGACCGTTGCAGTAAACTTTCGCATCTGGATACCACTTGGGATGAATTTCAGGTTTAGCCATTGTTCCTTTTGTGGTGAATCTATATCAATTATAACTTTCAGATGATTTCAAAGCGTAGGCAAAGCAGGCCAAGAGGACAAGGCGAAAAAATTCATGCCCAATGCCCCATGCCCAATGCCCAATACCCTACCGTTTTGAGTACTGAGGTGCTTTGCGGGCTTTGTGTAAACCGTATTTTTTCCGCTCTTTAGCTCGTGGGTCACGAGTCAGGTAACCTTCTGTTTTTAAAGGGGAACGGTTATCTGGGTCTAGCTGACATAAGGCGCGAGCCACACCCAAGCGGATAGAATCAGCTTGTCCGGTTAAGCCACCACCTTCAGCTTTTACTAAGATGTCATATTCGTTTTCTAGACCCAATGTTTCTAGAGGGCCTTTGATCACGCCCAGGTAGTTGGCGTTGAATTGGAAATACAAGTTGCCATCTTTACCATTTACAGTCAGTTGACCGCTACCAGGAATCAGTCTTACTCTTGCTACTGCTGACTTACGGCGGCCAGTACCCCAGTATACGGCACGACCACTAGTAGTTTCCGCTACTGCTATCATTAACTTTCTGCTCCAGGAATTGTATTAACTTTCAGTTCTTTAGGTTTTTGCGCTGCATGGGGGTGAGTTGGCCCAGCATAGACTTTCAGCTTAGTAAACAACTGCTTACCCAGGCTATTTTTGGGTAACATGCCTTTAACAGCGTGTTCTACAATTCTTTCTGGTAGACGCTGTTGCAGTTTAGCAAAGGTTTCTGTCTTCATTCCACCAGGACGGCCAGAATGGCGACGATAGAGCTTTTGGGTACGTTTTTTACCTGTAACTGCTATCTTCTCAGCATTGATAACAATGACAAAATCACCTGTATCTAGGTGCGGAGTATATTCAGCTTTCTTTTTGCCTCGTAAAACCATAGCGATTTCACTGGCGAGGCGGCCAAGGCGTTGGTCTGTAGCATCTACTACGTACCACTCACGCTCAAGAGCATCTTGAGGAGGAAGGTATGTTTTAGTCATTTGTAATTTGTCCTTTGTCATTTTTCTTTGTCATTTGTCATTCGTCATTTGTCCTTTGTCATTAGGCTAGTGCTGGTTGACTATTGACTTTTGACCATTGACTCTTGACTAAAAACTAATTTTGGCAGATTGTCATACCAAACATCTGAAGAAAAAGGGAAATCTGGATAACCAACTCGCAACAAGCATAGACCTTGAGGCGGTGCAGCATATTTTACTTCTTCTCGTCGTTCAGCTTTCCACAATTCAGTAAAGTTAGCGAGGGTGCGCTGTCCAGTACCTACTTGTACCAACATCCCTACCAACAGCCGAACCATGCCATATAAAAATCCATCTGCCTGAATTTCAATATGGATTAATGACCCACTGCGATGACACTCAGCTGCTTGTACTTCTACCCAAGAATGCGATCGCTTTGAGCCTGCACGATGAAAAGCAGCAAGATGATGCTTTCCCAGCAGGGGTTTGAGGGCAGCCTTAATTAATGATTCATCTAGGGGCGCATAATAATAATGCCAACTGAAGGGTCTAACAAACAAGTTGGGTTGATCTTCAGTGTATATTGTGTAGCGATACCGTCGATAGGCTGCATTAAAACGAGCGTGCCAACGGTTACCTACACCTGCTGAAGCCCTGATTAAAATATCATTGGGCAAATAGCTATTAAGGATGGCTGCCCATTTGTGAGGGGGAATTAAACCTGTGGCTTCAAAATGTGCTACTTGGGCGGCGGCGTGAACTCCAGCATCAGTTCTGCCTGCGCCATGTAGTGTCACATGATACCCAAGAATTTTCGCGATCGCAGTTTCTATTTCTTCTTGGACTGTACGCTGTTGCTTTTGCCGTTGCCAGCCATGAAAATGAGTGCCCAGGTATTGGATTACCAGGGCGACTCTGTGAGTTCCTGTTGGCTGGTGGCTTTCTAACATAGAATTACTTAAGGCTGAAGTCTGAAGTCTGAATTTTACTTTTCTGATTCTTCATCCTTCATCCTTCTCAAACTAGTTCAAGAATGGCCATCTCAGCATGGTCGCCTCGACGAGGGACTGTATGCAGGATGCGAGTATAACCCCCGTTACGGTTAGCATAGCGAGTGGGAGCTTGCTCAAATAGAGCATGAACTAGTTGTTTGTCGTAGATATAACCTAGAGCTGCTCGGCGGGATGCCAAGGAACCGTCTTTAGCTAAGGTAATCATTTTATCTACTTCAGCTCTCACAACTTTAGCTCTAACTAAAGTTGTGGTAATTCTTCCATGACGAACCAGTTCAGTAGTAAGCGCGCGCAACAAAGCGCGACGCTGGTCTGCTGGTTTACTAAGTTTTTTGACCCGACAACGGTGACGCATAATAATGCACTATCAATTACTAACGGTTTTGATTTAGCTGTGTTTAGAGCTTCTTTCTTGGGGCAAGGTAATGCCTAAGCGCCGCTGTAAAGCTTCAACTACCTCTTCCGCTGACTTCTGACCGAAGTTTTTAATTTCTAACAAGTCTTCTTGGGTATAATCCAACAAGTCGGCTACAGAGTTAACTTGTGCTCGCTTGAGACAGTTATATGCCCGTACAGAGAGTTGCAATTCTTCGATCGGAATTTGAGCAGTTGGGTCGTCTGGGATATCTGAACCTGTATCGGTAGGTTCGAGTGAGATATCTTTGAGAGGATTAAATAGATCTACCAGAATTCCGGCCGCAGATGATAGTGCTTCTTGTGGAGAAATACTACCATTTGTCCAGACTTCTAACAGCAACCGATCCTTAGTGATCGAGCCATCCCCCCGGGCTTCTTCAACACTATAATTGACTTTTCGGACTGGCATAAACACCGAGTCGATTTGCAAGAAGTCCAAAGATGTAGCTTCTTCGCGTCCTCGCTCTACAGTGCGATAACCTTTACCTTTCTCGATCCGAAATTCCATTTCCAGCTTGCCACCTTCTGCTAAGGTCGCTACATACTGAGTCGGATCGATGATTTCTACTTCACTCGGCAAATCAAAATGTGCTGCCGTAACTGTTGTAGGGCCGTTTACGAGTAACCGCCCAATTTGAGGTTGAGATGAATAGCTTTTGAGAATGACTTCTTTCATTCTCATCAAGATTTCTAACACATCTTCCCGCACACCAGGAACTGTGGCAAACTCGTGTGAAACGCCTGCTATCCGCACTGCTGTAACTGCCGTTCCCTCTAGATTTGACAGTAAAACGCGACGTAAGGCGTTACCAACTGTGGTACCTTGACCGCGTTCTAGAGGTTCGAGGACAAATTTACTGTAATGGTTTCGACTTTCCTCAGTATTAGAATCTACACATTCAATTTGAAACTGCGCCACGGAGTTGCCTCCCTTTTTTTAAGGTGCTACTAGTAGGCAAATCGCTTGCCTCCTGAATTTAGTTTTTTCCCTGAAGCTTAATTGTAGGTGTATCAATTATCCAGCTAATAATACTGGTATTTAATTTCCTTTTTTAGCTCATGGGTGTTAATAATTAATTTTGGGTTTTCCGAAGTGCTAACTTTACTTCTAGTCGCCCCAGCCGCCTGAAGTTCAAAAGCTGAGTCTGTCCACAGCAGTCTGCAAGCTCGAACTTCTAGCAGGCATTACAGGTGACTTTCCCATCCTCGAACTTCTTGCGGTTACCTCCTACTAAGTAGGGCCTAAACTCGGCGGCGCTTAGGTGGACGGCAACCATTGTGAGGAATTGGAGTAATATCCCGAATGAGGGTAATTTCCAATCCAGCTCCTTGCAGCGCTCGAATGGCAGTTTCTCTACCTGCGCCTGGTCCACTGACCATAACTTCGATTTGGCGCATTCCTTGATCGATAGCTCTTCGAGCTGCACTTTCAGCAGCAGTTTGTGCAGCAAACGGAGTTCCCTTTTTTGCCCCTTTAAAACCGCTAGAACCAGCACTTGCCCAAGAAATCACATCTCCGTTTTGGTCGGTAATAGTGACAATGCTATTGTTGAAAGTAGACTGGATGTAAGCCATACCGTTGGGTACGTTACGCTTCTGCTTTTTGCTCCCAGATTTTTTGGTTGGTTGTCGCGCCATAGTTGTGTAGTGAAATTAAAGTAAACTTTGCTTTGATGAGCAAGCAGTGAAATTTTATTTGCCTGGTGCCTTCTTCTTCCCGGCTACAGTTTGCCTTCTACCACGGCGGGTTCTGGCATTTGTGCGGGTCCTTTGTCCTCTAACAGGTAAGCCCATGCGATGACGACGGCCTCTGTAAGTACCAATGTCGATCAGGCGCTTGATGTTCATTGCTTCCCAGCGGCGCAAATCACCTTCAACTTGATAGTTGCTTTCTATTTCGCCTCGGAGGGCAGCAACATCAGCATCACTAAGGTCTTTTACACGGGTATCTGGGTTTACACCTGTTGTCGCTAAAATTTCTTGCGATCTAGATAAACCAATTCCGTAGATATAGGTGAGACCAATTTCCACACGCTTATCGCGTGGCAGGTCTACTCCGGCAATACGTGCCACAATGAATTTCTCCCTCTTGTTCTCGCAATTGCTGTTATAAAAACGCGATTACTCGCATTTTGGGTTGTTTTTGGTGTGTGTCACACTTGTCTCTGGATTAGATTCAGAGCGCTATCCTTGACGTTGCTTATGTTTGGGGTTAACACAAATCACCATGACGCGACCACGGCGTTTGATCACGTTGCACTTTTCACAAATCTTCTTGACTGAGGCTCTGACTTTCATGCCTTTTGTAATTAACTCCAAATAGTGAATTATAGCATTTCTCAGAAAATTAGTCAGTTAAATGACTAAGGAATATCCAAAAAAGTTGTTTGTATGGTAATATTCTCTACATAGCCTTACTTCTTGCGTAGTCGATAAGTGATTCTGCCCTTTGTCAAGTCGTATGGGGTTAACTCCACTTTGACGCGATCGCCAGGTAAAATCTTGATGTAATTGCGGCGGATTTTGCCCGAAATGTGTGCCAAGACATTAAAGCCATTATCCAAGTCAACACGAAACATCGCATTAGGTAATGACTCGGTGACCGTGCCTTCCATTTCAATCAAATCTTGCTTAGACAATTTGTTTTTTCCTCAACTCAACAATCTCCTGTTCTGTTGCGGTAGCTTCACCTGCAAGAGAACATATTTTACGTAATATATCAACAGTTTCTTAATATATCTTAGCTAAAATTACCCTCTGCCCTACATTAACTACTAGTAGTGCAGTTTATATGTATCTGAAATTGGGGTGAGGGGTAAATTGAGAAATGATCTATTGCTCTCTTACCCCTTTTATGGTGCTTTTGTTAAAACGCTATTACTTTGTGGAGTGCGTCAGTGACTTCTTCCGGGGACTGATTACCATTGACTGTCAGGAGCTTTTGGCGATCGCGGTAATAATTAATCAAGGGTGCGGTTTCCGAACGGTAAATTTCTAGACGACGACGAATAACTTCTTCGCTGTCATCTTTTCTTCCCCGTGCTAGTAACCTTGCTACCACAACATCATCTGGAACATCTAGGTTTACTACCCTTTCGCCAGCTTGATGGATTGTTTCCAGCAATTTTGCTAAAAATTCAGCTTGTGATACTTTACGAGGGAAGCCATCGAGAATCCAACCAGATTGAGCATCCGCTTGACCTAAGCGTTCCTGTACCAAGTCCTGTACTAGTTCATCGGGAACTAACTCACCGCTATCTACATAGCTTTGAGCCTTTACACCCAACGGAGTTTGGTCTTTCATCGCTTGCCGTAAAATATCACCAGTAGAAATATGCGGTATTTGCAAGCTTTGCGCCAATTTTTGCGATTGAGTTCCTTTACCAGCTCCAGGTGGTCCCAAGAAGATTAACTGCGTCACTATTGTTTCACCATTCCTTCATAGCGCTGAGATATGACATAGGTCTGGACTTGTTTTGCTGTATCAATCGCAACACCAACTAGAATCAGCAAAGATGTAGCACCTAAGCCTTTAAAAGTTGGTACTCCTAAAGCACTTTCTACAGCTGTGGGGATAATTGCAACAAAGCCCAAAAAGATTGCACCCAAAAAAGTCAGTCGATTAATCACCCGCTCAATGTACTCACTAGTTGCTTTACCAGGACGAATTCCAGGAATACTCGAACCCATCTTCTTCAAGTTCTGTGCTACATCTACGGGGTTGACAATCAACGAAGAATAGAAATAGCTGAAGAAAACAATAGAAATTAAGTAGACCAAGGCATAAGCCCAAGCTTGAGAGCCACCAGGACTGAGATAAGTATTAACGATATTTGCCAAGTCCGGATTTTTGGTGAAATTAGCAATTAGTAGTGGCAAACTCAAAATCGCTGCGGCAAAGATAATTGGCATTACACCGCCAGAATTGAGTCTTAGAGGTAGATAACTACGCTGCTCTGCCAAAACTCGCCGTCCTACTTGGCGACGTGCCGAAATAATGGGGATGCGGCGAATTCCTTCCTGCACAAATACAATACCAACAATTGTTGCGAGGAAGACCACTACTAGTACAATCACCCGACCAACTATTTCTCGACCGCCAACTTGCACCAGGTCGATAGTATCGCCCAATGATTTCGGTAGAGATGCCACAATGTTGACAAAAATCAACAATGATGCTCCATTTCCAATACCGCGCTCGGTAATCAGTTCTGATGCCCACATTACGAACATTGAACCTGCTGTAAGGGCGATCGCAGTTTCGGCTACAAATAAGGGGCCTGGCTGTAAAGCGAACTGCTGCAGGAACAGAGCAGAAAAAGTTGTACTTTGAATAATTGCCCAACCCAAAGACACATAACGTGTAATCTGCGAAATTTTCCGCCGACCAGCTTCACCTTCGTCTTTCTGTAACTTTTCTAAAGATGGGATAGCTGCTGTGAGTAATTGGATAATAATGGACGCATTAATAAAGGGCAAAATACCTAAAGCAAAAACTCCCAAAGTCGAAAGTCCTCGCCCGGAAAAGATATCCAATAAGCCGAAGATGGAATTATTGCCCGATATAGCGTCATGAAACCTAGTTCTATCAATACCAGGTACAGGCAGAAAGATGCCCAGGCGAACCAAAATTAAAATACCGACAGTGACAAGCAGCCTACCTCTCAGTCCAGCTGCTTGAGCCATCTGCATAAAAGTTTCTTGAGCCGTTGGGGCTTTGTCTCGACTGATCATAGAGTGCTACCTTTATCGTGAACCAGGCGCTGGAAGCGAGTTGGCTAGCATTGTAAGTACGCTATTCTGGCTCACTCTGGAACTTGACAACTTCCTCCAGCCGCCTCAATTTTGCTACGAGCTTGGCCCGTAAAAGCTGCCGCTTTAACTGTGAGCGGAACGTTCAATTCCCCGTTACCCAAAATTTTCAATGGGCCTTTAACAGCAGTCAGAATACCTGCTGCTTTTAAGGATTCCAAAGTTACTTCTGTATTAGCAGGGAGAGAAGCTAGCTTCTCTACATTAATCGTAGTGTAAATTTTCCGATTAACTATCGGGAAACCCTTCAACTTAGGTAAGCGGCGGTACAATGGCTGCTGACCACCTTCAAACCCTGGTCTGGTACCACTACCAGAACGGGATTTTTGACCCCGCATCCCTAAACCGGCACTTGCACCTTGTCCGGCTGAAATACCTCTACCTACGCGCTTACGGCGTTTTTTTGAGCCTTTTTGAGGCTTAACATCGTTGAGTCTCATGATGTAAATAGTATTTTTTTACACAAAGGAGGAGGCAAAATTGGCTCTACTAAATAATGTAGAGATTTTCAATAGGAACACCCCGGTCTTCAGCGACTTCAGATAAAGTACGCAGTGTTGATAAGGCGTTGACTGCGGCTCTCGCATTGTTGAGCGGATTGTTGGAACCGAGTTGCTTGGCCAAAACGTTACGAACTCCTGCCAATTCCAGTACCGTCCGCACAGCACCGCCAGCAATTACCCCAGTACCGGGTGCTGCTGGGCGCATAATGACTTTAGCTCCGCCACCCACACCATCAATGGGATGAGGGATGGAGTTAGATTTGGTAATGGGGATATCAATAAGATGTTTTTTGCCGTCGGCTACGCCTTTTTTTACGGCACCAATTACATCTGAGGCTTTGCCTACCCCTACACCAACTTGACCGCGTTCATTACCAACGACGACGATCGCACGGAAACTAAGTTTTTTACCACCTTTAACGACCTTGCTCACCCGTCTGATTTGAATGACCCGCTCTTGCCAGTTAGTTTCTTCTTTTTTTGCGCGGTTCGCTTTACGACGACCAGTTGCCATAATTAAATGCTCTCTATTAGCTCAGTTGTCCTTTGTCTTTTGTCATTTGTCCTTTGTCATTTGTCTTTTGTCCAATGACTAACGACTAATGACTTGATGACAAATGACTTTAGAAATCTAAACCAGCTTCACGTGCTGCATCAGCTAGTGCTTGAATGCGACCGTGGTATAGGTTACCACCGCGATCAAATACTACTTTGGTGATGCCTTTTTCTAGCGATCGCGCTGCGATTAGTTTACCCACTTGCGCTGATGCATCGCGGTTAGCGCCTGACGCTAAACTTGATTTCAACTCTGGTTCTACAGTTGAAGCCGAAACCAAAGTATGATGCTGAGTATCATCAATCACTTGAGCATAAATATGCTCATTAGAGCGAAATATCGCTAAACGTGGGCGTTCTGGAGAGCCTTGAACTTTACCACGGATACGTCTATGGCGACGTGTTTTTGATTCTCTACGAGTAAGTTTCATGTTTACTTCTTACCACTCTTACCAGTCTTACCAGCTTTACGTCTGACCACTTCACCGGCATAGCGAATACCCTTGCCTTTATATGGTTCTGGTGGACGAACGGCACGAATTTTTGCTGCTGTGTTACCTACTATTTCCTTGTCATAGCCACTAACTATGACGTTAGTTGTACCTTCGACAGCAAACTGAATACCATCGGGAGGCTCAATTTGTACCTGATGGCTATAACCCATGTTTAAAACGAGGTTACGACCCTGGACTTGTGCCCGGTAACCAACACCTTGGATTTCTAAGCGGCGCTGAAAACCTTGGGATACACCTTCGACCATGTTGGCTACTAAAGTACGGCTCAAACCGTGCATTTGCCTAGAGGTACGAGTTTCATCCCTACGGGTTACTAATAATGTTTCGCCTTCTTGGGAGACTGACACTTGGGCAGGTAAATCCCGAGAAAGTTCTCCTTTGGGCCCTTTGACGACAACTTTTGTGCCATCAATTGCCACTTGCACTTTGGCAGGAATAGTAATTGGACGTTTACCAATACGAGACATGACTATTTTGTCCTTTGTTATCTGTCTTTTGTCTTTTGCCGTTACGTTAATGACAAATGACTAATGACTACCAGACATAGCACAGTACTTCTCCACCCAAGTTCTGACGACGCGCTTCGCGGTCTGTCATAATCCCACTGGATGTTGAAATAATGGCAATGCCGATACCGCCCAGTACTCTGGGTAAATCTTTTCTATTGGAGTAAACTCGCAAACCTGGCTTACTAACCCGCTTGAGGGCAGTAATCAGTGGCTGACGATTTTTCCCTTTGTATTTTAAGGCAATCACCAAATTGCGTTTTACACCTTCACCAGATTCTTCAAATTCAGCAATAAACCCTTCTTCACGTAGCACTTTAGCAATACTACGGGTGATTTTTGTTGCGGGCACTAGTGTAGTTTGATGCCTCGCCAAGTTGGCATTGCGGATGCGCGTCAGCATATCTGCAATTGTGTCGTTAGCCGCCATCGTTCCCTCTTTAGATGAACTTATTGATCGCGAAAAGGCATACCCAGTTCTTTCAGTAGGGCACGACCTTCTTCGTCGTTTTTCGCTGTGGTAATGATGGAAATATCTAAACCACGGATTTGATCGATGCTGTCGTACTCGACTTCTGGAAAAATCAGCTGCTCTCGCACGCCTAGAGTGTAGTTACCGCGTCCGTCAAAGCTCTTGGGGCTAACGCCGCGAAAATCTCTAATTCTGGGTAGGGATAAGCTAACAAGTCTGTCGAGAAAGGCATACATCCTTTCGCCTCTTAAGGTCACCATGATCCCAACAGGCATACCTTGACGAATTTTGAAGCCAGCTATCGCCTTTTTCGCCCGTGTTACTACTGGTTTTTGACCAGTGATCAGGGCAATTTCGTTTAGAGACGCGTCCAGTGCTTTAGCGTTGGATGCTGCTTCTCCCAAACCTCGGTTCACAGTAATCTTGACCAACTTCGGTACTTGATGAACGTTGGTATATTGAAACTGATTGGTCAGTTTAGGGACGATTGTCTCGTTATATAAGGTTTTGAGTCTTGTGGTCGCCATAGTTTTTTGTCCTGTTTATCCCTGGTCTTGGTCAGGGAAGCGCGAATTTTAGATTTTAGATTTGGGATTTTAGATTGAATTTAAAATCTCATCTAAAATCGTCCCTTGGGAGATGACTATTTATCCAGGATCTCGCCGGTTTTCTTGAGCTTCCGTACTTTTTTACCTTCAGGGGTGAAGGTGTAGCATACGCGGCTGGCGACGTTTTGCTTAGTGGAGTAAAGCATCACATTGGAGCTATGAATCGGGAATTCTTGGGTAACAATTCTTCCTGATTCCCCTTCTTGTTGGGGCTTCACGTGCTTAGTTTTAATATTTACGCCTTTGACAATAACTTTACTAAGTTGTGGCAGTGCTTTGATCACTTCACCAACTTTGCCTTTGTCTTTACCAGCGATGACTTGTACAGTATCGCCAGTTTTGACGTGCATTTTATGAAACACCTTGGGTTGTGGCTGTTTTGCCATTACAGCACCTCCGGAGCCAAAGAAACTATTTTGGTGAAGTTCTTATCACGCAGTTCCCGTGCGACTGGGCCAAATACCCTTGTGCCTCTGGGATTACCATCTTTGTTGATGATCACTGCGGCATTATCGTCAAATCGAATGCTCATACCGCTGTCTCGATTAATACTTTTACGCGTGCGGACAATTACTGCCTCTACCACATCTGACTTTTTCACAGCCATGTTGGGTTGAGCATCTTTGACAACGGCAATAATTTTATCACCCACGCCACCATAACGACGGTTGCCTGCGCCTAATACGCGGATGCACATTAGCTTCCGGGCACCACTATTATCTGCGACATTCAGGTAAGTCTGGGGTTGAATCACAATTTGTCTCCCTTGTTCAGTTGTTAATTCGATAACAACTATTAAGTTGTAGCTTTAGCGTTGAGAATTTCTGTGACTTGCCAGCGCTTGGTTTTGCTCAGGGGTCTAGTTTCCTGAATGCGAACGCGATCGCCCACTTTGCACTGATTGTCCTCATCATGAGCTTTATAGCGCCGGGTTTGAACTACAATTTTGCCGTACTTGGGGTGAGGAGCGCGGTTTTCTACGGCTACTACTACCGTTTTTTGCATTTTATCGCTCACTACCAAGCCAACTCGTTCTTTGACTGCCATAATCTCCTACTTTTGTTCTTGAGACTGTTGACTTGCTGCCCGTTTGCGTTCTCCTTCTACCGTTAGCAATTGTGCTAGGCGATGTCGGGCATGTTTAAACTGATGGGGCTTGTCTAATTGTCTGGTCGCTTTTTGCAACCGCAACTGAAATAGTTGTCTTTTAACAGCAACAATTTCCTCAGCCAGTTTTTCGTCTGTTAATTCTCTAGCTTCTGAAATCTTGGGAAGAGGCATAACCTACTCCTGCTCCTGTACTTGAGGGCGCACAATAAATTTAGTTTTGATTGGCAGCTTGTATGCAGCCAAGCGCATGGCTTCGCGGGCAACTTCTTCGGAAACACCAGCGATTTCAAACAAAATCCGCCCTGGTTTAACTACAGCTACCCAAAACTCTGGGTTACCTTTACCGGAACCCATCCGGGTTTCAGCTGGACGCATGGTTACGGGTTTATCAGGGAAAATCCGAATCCAGATTTGTCCACCCCGACGAATGTAGCGGGTCATGGCTCGACGAGAAGCCTCGATTTGTCTGGAGGTAATCCAAGCGGGTTCTTGTGCTTGGAGTGCGAAATCGCCAAAGTTCAGGGTGCTACCACGGTGGGCTAGACCCTCCATCCGTCCGCGCTGTTGTTTGCGGAATTTAGTTCTTCTTGGACTTAACATGGTTTGTCACTTGTCATGTGTCATTTGTCATTTGTCATTTGTCATCTGCCATTTACTTATGACTAATGACTCATGACTAATAACGGTTTACCCTTCATTTGAGCGGTCTTCAAATTGTTGGCGACGGCGTTGTTGTTGACGGCGGCGAGGTTCACGTTCGCGTTCCCGAGATGTGGGTGCGGGCGCGGCTTCTTCTTGTCCGGGGATGATTTCGCCCTTAAATACCCATACTTTAATGCCCAGAATTCCATAAACGGTTTTAGCTGTGCAGTAAGAGTAATCAATGTCAGCTCTTAAGGTATGTAGAGGTACTCTACCTTCACGAGTCCATTCTGTACGAGCAATTTCTGCACCGTTGAGCCGTCCGCTAACTTGAACTTTAATGCCTTGAACACCAGCGCGTTGGGCACGTTGAATCGCTTGGCGGACTACGCGACGGAAAGATACGCGTCGTTCTAGTTGTTGAGCGATATATTCCGCAATCAAATAAGCATCAGCATCAACTCGTTGTACTTCTACTACGTTGATGCGAATTTGACGATTGCTACCCAAAAGTTCTTGCAGTCCGGTACGTAAGGATTCGATACCTTGACCACCACGACCTACTACTACGCCAGGTCTAGCTGTACGAACTTCTAAGTCGATTTGGTCGGCTTTGCGCTCAATCCGTACTTCTGAAATGCCAGCGTTGTTTTGAGCAAGTCTGCCTAGCTTTTGTTCGATGTATTGACGAAGTTTGTGGTCTTCTTGGAGCAGTTCTGGATATTTGTCAGGAACTGCAAACCAGCGAGATTGGTGTTCTTGTGTAATACCCAGCCGAAAACCAACTGGATGAATCTTTTGTCCCACGAATGGTTCCTCTAAAATTTCTTACTTTACGCAATGGGTTCGTGTCTAGTCATTATTCCGCAGCGCCTGCGGCTACAGCTACAGTGATATGACACGTTGGCTTGCGAATTTGGTAAGCTCGACCCTGCGCTCTGGGTTGGAATCTTTTGAGTACTGGGCCTTGGTCTGCGTATGCCTGAGTAATTACGAGTTGAGCGCGGTCTAAACCAGCATTATGCTCGGCATTAGCAGCAGCGCTTCTGAGAACCTTTAAAACTGGATCACAGGCTCTATAAGGCATGAATTCTAGGATAATTAGCGCTTCTCGGTACGATCTGCCCCGAATCTGATCGAGTACACGACGTACTTTATAGGGAGAAATGCGGATAAAACGAGCGATCGCTTTGACTTCAGTTGTATCAGTAGCCATAATTTTCTCCTGTTGTCAAGAGTCAATAGACTCTTAACTATCTCCCTGATTTTTTGTCACTTTTGCCATGACCCCTGTAGGTACGTGTGGGGGCAAATTCTCCCAATTTATGACCTACCATTTGCTCATTCACAAAAACGGGGACGTGCTGCCGTCCGTTATGGACTGCGATCGTGTGACCTACCATTAAGGGTAAAATTGTCGATGCTCTCGACCAAGTTTTAATAACTTGTTTTTCGTTTTTAGCGTTCAGCTTTTCAATTTTGCTGAGTAAGTGATCGGCTACGAAAGGACCTTTTTTAAGAGAACGACCCATATTTTTAATTGCTGAGTTCTGAGTTCTGAGTTTTAAGCTTTGAGTTTTGAGTTTTTAGTGTTGAGTTGGACAATTCTACTCAGCACTCTTGACTCACTACCCACAACTAAATTTAGGATTCACGACCACCACGACCGCGTTTAGAAGATTTACGGCGACGGCGGACAATGAATTTGCTGCTAGCTTTCTTGGGTTTGCGAGTTTTAGCACCCAAAGTCGGTTTACCCCAAGGAGTAACAGGCCCAGATCTCCCAATTGGCGCTCTACCTTCACCACCACCGTGGGGGTGGTCAACGGGGTTCATGACGCTACCTCTAACTTTAGGACGGCGACCCTTCCAGCGATTTCTCCCAGCTTTACCAGCACTCAAGTTTCTCGCGTCGGTGTTACCTACTTGTCCAATTGTGGCGTAACATTCGCGGCGAATTAAACGAACTTCACCAGAAGGTAGTTTTAAAGTTACGTAATTACCTTCTTTGGCTACAACCTGCGCGGTAGCACCAGCAGAACGCACAATTTGACCACCTTTTCCAGGAGTCATTTCTACGTTATGAACGCTGGTACCCAAAGGAATATTCGCTAAAGGTAAAGCATTGCCATCTTCAATAGGAGATTCTGGCCCAGCAATAATTCTTGTCCCAACTTTTAAGTTATTGGGATGGAGAATATAGCGTTTTTCACCATCTTCATACAAAACTAGAGCAATGCGCGCATTGCGATTGGGATCGTACTCAATTGCTGTGACTGTCCCTGCAATGTTGCGTTTATCTCTTTTAAAATCGATGATGCGGTAAAGTTGTTTGTGCCCGCCACCCCGACGACGGCTTGTAATCCGCCCTTGATTATTTCGTCCTTTTGGACGATGTACGTACTTAGTGAGCGATTTTTCTGGCTCACTTTTGGTAATTTCCGCAAAGTCAGAGATTGTAACTTGGCGAGTACTAGGGGTATAGGGGCGATAAGAACGAGTACCCATTTTTGCTTTAGACCTCTGGGAATAGAACTTGTCTAACCTTCTCTACATCCCCAGATGCGATTGTTACTATCGCTTTCTTATATTGGGGCTTGTAACCAATAAATTTGCCCACACGCTTCTTTTTCCGTGGTGGGTTAGAAGTATTGACTTTGACAACCTTGACCTGAAATAAGTCTTCAATCGCAGCCTTAATTTCTGGTTTAGTTGCTTGAGGAGTTACTTCAAAAGTGTATTTGTTTAACTCCATCAGGATGGTCGCTTTTTCTGTCACAATTGGGCGACGTATTAAGTCAGCGAGGTTGCGGGGGTCGAAGTTAGGCACTGTAGACCTCCTGAATTTTTTCTATAGCTGAGGCTGTAACTACAACTTTGTCAGCGTGCAGTAAATCAAAAACATTTAACTGATTGGCTGCAATTACCTTTAAATTTTCTACATTGCGGGCTGACAAGTGCACATTTTCCGCAATTTCAGACAAAATTAAAAGTGTCTTAGCTTCTGGAGCAGCTCCCCAACGCGCTAGTGCTGCGACTAATTCTTTGGTTTTGGGGCGAGATAGCTGTTCGCTAAATTCTTCTACTACAATCAAATCGTCAATACGGCTGACAAAAGCTGTTCGCAGTGCCAAACGCCGCTCTTTGCGGTTCATTTTTAAATCAAAATCTCTGGGTTTGGGCCCGAAGATCACACCACCACCACGCCACAGGGGTGAACGAATAGAACCAGCGCGAGCGCGGCCTGTACCTTTTTGCCGCCAAGGTTTGCGTCCACCGCCTCTTACTTCGGAACGGGTTTTTGTACTAGCAGTTCCTTGACGAGCATTAGTCTGTTGTCTAACTAAGGCTCTATGTACAATATGAGCCGCTGTTTCTTCTTTGGCAACGCGCAAATCAAACGAAGTCTCTCCGACTTGTTCTCCTTGCCAATTTTTAACTATACTCTGAACCATTTTTGTCACTTGTCCCTTGTCATTTGTCCTTTGTCATTTGTCCTTTGTCACTTGTCCTTAGCCAATGACTAATGACTAATGACAACAACATAATGACTCTTGACTATTTCCCAACTTGCTTGGCAGGTACGATACTTACCAGCGCACCTGGTTTTCCAGGAATGGCTCCTTTGATTAGCAGTAAATTGCGCTCTGCATCTACTCGCACTACTGTCAACTTGCGGATTGTGACACGGCTACCACCTAAGCGTCCTGCCATCCGTTTTCCGGGATAAACACGACCTGGGGTTGTACCAGCACCAATCGAACCGGGCGCTCTATGGTTTTTAGAACCATGTGACATTGGCCCACGACCAAAGTTGTTACGCTTTTGGTTGCCTGCAAAGCCACGTCCGATACTTGTACCGATTACATCTACAATTTGACCTGCACTAAAAATATCTGCTTTAATTTCTTGACCTAAAGCATAATCGCTAGCAGTATCTGTACGATACTCATTCAAATGACGTAACGCTGGGGCAGATGATTTTGCTAAGTGACCTAAAAGCGGTTTGTTTAGTGCCTTAGGTTTAACTTCCCTAAAACCAACTTGAATGGCAGCGTAACCATCAGTTTGATTCGTTTTAACTTGGGTAACGGTGCATGGGCCCGCTTGGACGACGGTGACAGGAATTGCTACTCCTGCATCGTCAAAAATTTGGGTCATGCCCAGCTTGGTGCCGAGAATACCTACAGACACAGTAACTGGTTCTCCTTATCTACTTGCTAACCTTGGCATCGGACTCTCAAAGACATGATTTGTGCATACCGAGCGAGGTTGGAATAGCCTCCGAAATTTAGAGCCGCTTTAGCCACTCCAACTTCTCCGGGACAAACAAAACTATGTCCTTACTGTTTGGTGAATCCGTTTACTTTCACTCACTAGTTCACCAGAACAGCCATAAGCATCTTCCTTTGGGAAGAGTTAACTTCTGGAATCAAGGCAAGGCTTTAGAGCTTTGCGCTTTGTGCAGCAATGCTTTCATCCGAGCAATTGCTTAGGCACTTTCTGGAGGCAGCGTCCTGAGTGGATTGCCCAACTTTAGACGACAGCCGTGTGGTAGTAGGACTTAAGCAGCTTTTGCCACCCAGTATCCTGCAACTAAGACTTATGTAATGCGATCAAACCAACATTACTGCTTAATTTCTACTCCGACTAAAATACCTTAAACTATTGTTCAAGGTTTTGCCTACTTTTTCAGGACTACAGGAGTGAATGTAGTCTGGAACTTAGGGTTGGGTTGAAATTCTCCAGCCGTAAGTTCTGTATTTGACCCGAAAGCTTTTTTAGTGTACCAGTCTTCGGCCAGTCTCAGCTAGATTCATCCTTATTGGAGTCAAGTCATCAGCCCTTGATGCTCACACTAGCTCAGAATGCCAATAAGAGGGCAATCTAATTTGCGTATTTGGTCACAATCTAACAATATAAATGATTTATTTAGATTTGTCTATAAATTTTTTGCATTGGGCATTGGGTAATCGGTAACTGGTAATTGCTAATGCTAATAGGAAGTTGTTATGACTGCCCAGATCCTTCATGCTCTATCTTCCCCCTGCCCAGAGGTATCAAAATTACATTGAAGCGATATCAATGGATTGGTACCAAGTAAAGCTAATCCAGATCATAAGTTTATTATTGAACTGAATTTAGCAGTTCGCGGTAAATAATAGAGATATCTAAGTGAGATAGAACGAATATCTATGGCACTACTTACCACTGGCAACGCTTTTATTCGCGAACTAGAAAAAGTTGGTTCTCTTGGTGTTTATGTTCCTCCAGAAGGGGGTTATGAAGGTCGGTACCGTCGCCGACTGCGCGCAACTGGGTATGAAACCCTCCACATTACTGCTAAGGGACTAGGAGATTTGGCAGCCTATCTCACAGGAGTTCATGGAGTCAGACCACCTCATCTGGGTAAAAAAAGTACTGGTACTGGTGCAGCAGTAGGTTATGTATACTATTTGCCACCTATTATCAGTTCTCATCTAGAACAGTTACCGCCAAAGTCTAAAGGACTGGTTCTGTGGATTATTGAGGGGCATATTCTTTCCAATCAAGAACTTGACTTTTTGACGGCTCTACCACGCTTGGAACCAAAAGTCAAAGTAGTGATTGAAAGAGGTGGCGATCGCGCTTTCCGTTGGACTCCTCTAGAAAAAACGCTTTTAGCTAGTTAGTCATTAGTCATTTGACTTGTGAATAAAGACGCGATTAATCGCGTCTCTACAACTATTGGCTTAATTCCATCAGCATTTCTATAGTGCTGATGCGAAAACCACAAGATGCAAATAACCGCCGCGCTGCTTCGTTAATTGCTGCAGTATCCAGCCTTATTTGTTTAATTCCCATTTTTTGAAAGCTTTCAACAGCCAGTATTACCATTTCCCTTGCTACCCCTCGTTGACGATAATCTGGCTCAACCCAAACATCATGGATAAAGGCAAATTCCTTTAACCGATAAATAGGAATTTCTCGCTCAACTGTCGCTACCAGAAACGCTACTAAATTCTCTTCATCTTCAGCTACCAGAAATACGCTGCTATCGCTATTTGTCAGCCTTCCCAACCAGTTTTGATATCGTTGTTCTGGATGGGGTAGAAACCCATATTTAGCTGAGTCCCAGACTTCATGCAAAGCACAAATCTTTGCAACCATTGGTAAAACGTTGGGTACGTCAGCTGGCGTAGCAGGACGGATCAGCATAAATTAAAGACTTGAGAAGCAATCTGTTTTTGCATTGTAGCGAATCTATCCGCAACATTAGTTCACATCAAAGCGATCGCCATTTTACTACTAGCAAATAATAGAAGACTTCCTGGTTTCAGTCCTTCAGTTTGTAACAAAAACTGTAACAACTGTATTATCTCAGCATTTATCCGTCTAGATTGGGGAAAAATCTGCGCGTAATCCCTGAATATGCGGGTAATTTTGCTTAATGATATCCGAGATTATCAAATTCTATTTTTGTCCTTGTTTCTAGCTTTGGGAATTGGCACAAGGGACTGGACATTGCATCCGGAGTTGATCGGAGTCGCGATCGCGACTTGTCTATTAACCCAATGGATGTTGTCATCGATTTTGAGTAAAGAACAAAACATCAATCTTCGCAGTGCTTTAATTACATCCTTGGGACTCAGTTTGCTGTTGCGAGCCGATCATTGGACAACGATGGCTTTAGCCGCAGCAAGTGCGATCGCTAGTAAATTTTTTTTCCAAGTTGGTAATAAACATTTCTTCAATCCTGCCAACTTTGGTATTATTACTGCCTTGCTGCTCACCTCTGATGCTTGGGTTTCGCCAGGACAGTGGGGAGAAGACTGGTGGTATGGACTATTGTTTTTTGGGACTGGTGGCATGATTTTGCAGCGAGTTGGTCGTTGGGATACGACAGCTGCTTTCTTGGGTTCCTACTCTCTGCTAGAAGCTATTCGCAATCTCTGGCTAGGCTGGACTTGGGATGTTTATTGTCATCGTTTGATGAGTGGATCTTTATTGCTATTTGCCCTGTTTATGGTGACAGATCCGCGCTCAATTCCCAATGCCCGAATTGGTCGTCTAGTTTGGGCAGTATGCATCGCCATATTCACTTTTATACTGCGGAACTATTTCTTTATTTCCAGCGCGGTTTTCTGGGCGTTGTTTATCTTAGCACCATTAACTATTTTGTTTGATGCTTTCTGGTCAGCCCCGGAATATTCTTGGTGGAAAAAAGACGATAACGCTAGTGTTACCGATAACACTCAAATCTCTAATTCCCTAAATCCTAGCTCCTAATCAGCCAATGACAAAATAAACAAACCATTGCAACTCAAGGAAATGCTGACGCTGTATTTTTTGTGAATTTTGGATTCACGACGGTACTAATCCCTAGCCTCTTAAACACAATTGAAAAATAATATGAAACCCTTAAGATTCTTAATTTCCATAGTCATTGCATTAATAGCTGTGCTGTGTTTTACGCCTACAGCATGGGCATTTTGCGGATTTTATGTTTCTAAAGCTGATAGCAAACTTTATAATCAAGCTTCTCAGGTAGTAATTGCGCGAGATGGCGATCGCACTGTCTTGACAATGGCTAATGATTTTCAGGGTGCAGTCAAAGATTTTGCGATCGTTGTACCTGTACCAACTGTCTTGCAAAAAGACCAAGTTCGTGTTGCTGAACCCAAAATTATTGAACGGCTTGATGCTTTTAGCGCGCCACGATTAGTAGAATATTTTGATTCAGATCCCTGCGCTCCTGTTTACGAAGGTGAAAATATGCCACAAGCAGCACCTAGAGCCGCAGCCAGAGATGAGATGGCTAGTAGAAGAGGCGGTAGTAATTTAGGTGTAACTGTTGAGGCGCGGTTTAATGTTGGCGAATACGATATTGTGATTCTCAGCGCTAAAGAGTCTGGAGGTTTGGAAACTTGGCTCAATCAAAATGGCTACAAAATTCCTAAGGGAGCCAAAGACTTACTTCAGCCATACATTCGCTCTGCAATGAAATTTTTTGTAGCGAAAGTTAACCTAGATAAATTTGAACAATCTGGCTATCAGTTACTTCGTCCTCTGCAAATATTTTACAAATCACCTAGGTTCATGCTGCCGATTCGTTTAGGTATGATTAACGCCGCAGCTGAACAGGATGTGATTGTTTACATTTTATCTCCCAAAGGGCAAGCAGAAACTACTAACTATCGCACAGTAAAAGTTCCCTCTGACGCTAATATTCCGGTGTTTATCAAAAATGAATTTAGTGACTTCTATAAGTCCATGTTCCAAACTTCCTACGTTAAAGAAGATAGGAAAGTAGCTTTCTTAGAATATGCCTGGGATATGAGTAGTTGCGATCCTTGCTCTGCCGAACCTTTATCTTTAGAAGAACTCAAGCAAGCAGGTGTATTTTGGCTGGATGATGATTCTCGGAATAACCGGACATTACCTCGTGGTTTTCGTCCACCTGTTCCTAGTAGTAATGTGTTTATCAGTCGATTGCATATTCGCTACACCCGCAACAAATTCCCCGAAGATCCAATGTTCCAAGAAACTTCTAACCGGGAATCTTTTCAAGGTCGTTACATCTTACAACATCCGTTTACAGGCGACCTAAATTGTCCGGCTGGGCGAGAATATAAGCAATCATTGCCTAAGCGTTTTGAACAAGAAGCGCAAACTTTAGCCAAGCTAACGAACTGGAATATTCAAGATATTCGCCGCAAAATGAATTTCAAGGTCAGCGATTTGACAACTTCTTGGTGGGAGAGTTTCTTTTCCTGGTTAGGGTTATAGTTCAACTGGTTAATTCAGGATAAAAAGGGAAAAGGAATTACAAAGCTTTACCTTTCCCTTTCTTTTTTTTAATAGGTAACGTCATTTTGTGTTAATGAGATTTATTCAAAATTAAATGCCTAAAACGCGCAAGGAAGTTGACCAATCCCAGAAGTAAACAAACAGTATATTAAATTATTGTCTAATCATATAAATGACAATTTTTTATTCATTTAAGCGCGTGAAAGAAAAAAAATTGCCTAAGCTGGAAATAATAGATTTTTGGGGAAATATTTGCCTTAAAATATTCTTGCTTTCTTTATCCAGATTGCTATGGTTGAATTGGATGAACAGCTGCGCTATTTAGTTGCCCAAGCTTGTGAACACCCACCCGGAAGTAAAGAGCGTCAGAAGCTGCTCACGCAAATCATTCGTTTGACTGCAAGTAGGCTCTGGCGTGAAAATACTCCTTATTATCAAGACGCACTCCAACAAACTTGGTTATATTTCTGTCGGAATATTTGTGAAGCTAGGACAGGTCAAGCCTATGACTCCAATTATGGTAGTGTCGTCACTTGGTTGAATGCTTACCTAAAACGTAGACTCCAAGACTTTTACTTAAGCCAGCAACGAGAACAAGCAATCAAAGTACCTTTGAAGATTCGACAATCGGGTTCGGGTGACAACAGCGATATTCTTGATCCTGTGGACAACCTAGCTGCTACCCCTGAGGCTCCCCCAATTTTAGATAATGTCAGAATATGGGCGGAAGCTGACTCTCAAGGAGAACTCCGCAGTACTTATATTAAAGGACGTTCTGATGTCAATTGTCAGGTATTAATTTTGAAACGTCTACCCCCAGAAGCTAGTTGGAAGGAATTGTCTGAAGAATTCGGTTTATCTATTCCCACTTTAAGCAGTTTTTATCAACGTCAATGTTTACCACGCTTGCGGAAATTTGCTGAGAGCGAGGGATATTTATGAAAATTATCAAATGGTAAAAGCAGGCTGAAGTATCAAATTTGAATAATGAAATACAAAGACTTATATAGACAACCTTTGAAGCCGGAACAAAATATTACTGGTTAATTATTAATATTTTGTATAAAATTCTCCAATGAGAGTTCCCTTGATAAAAATATAATTAATTGCCAATTATTCCTATAATTAAAAATATCAAATTCTAAAATAAAGCCATTTTGGCAATTAATTATAAGTTGATAAATAAAACTCAATTTTGGTATTTTTTAATTAATTTTATGTTTTAAATATTATAAGTTACTCTCTTTGCTAATTCGTAATTATAGCGGATAATGGTGAAAATCTAATTGTAAACTGAGTCTAAGCTTTAATTTTTTAACTTAGATGAATTTACTGTCAGTAAATATCCAGCTAGCTGCTATCTTGTAATGTCAGCTGCTTTTTACTAAATCTTAATGTAAGTTGAAATAGCCCTAAACCATGATGAGCGATAAATTACTTCATAAGTATGGAGTCTTGTTATTACAACTGAGTATATTTGTGTTGCTGGCCAACATCAACGCTAAATCAGCAAAAGCCCAGGCTATTAATAGTTCACAAATCCCAAATATTAATTCCATCCAAGCGCAACAGCTCCCACCACCACAAGATGTACAACCACCTGTACCTTCTCCAACGCCTTTACCTAAACCACCACAACCATTACCACCACCAGAACAACTTCTTCCTGTTCCTAACCTCACTCCAGCACCCGAGCAAACCTTACCAGAAAATCTTCCAGAAAATATTGTTGTAGAAAGATTTGAGGTTGTTGGTAGCACTGTATTTACTCCTGAACAACTAGCAGCAGAAACTAAAGAATTTATCAACAGACCAATATCTTTGGCTGAGGTATTTCAGGCTCGTTCTAAAATTACTGATTTATATGTAAGAAATGGCTATATTACCTCTGGTGCTTATATTCCACCACAAACTATCAAATCTGGTGTAATTAAAATTCAGGTTGTTGAAGGTAAATTAGAAGAAATTCAGGTAACTGGGACTCGCAGACTGAACTCTAATTATGTACGTAGCCGTCTAGCGATCGCCACCAAAGCGCCACTAAATCGGGAGCAGTTGCTAGAAGCATTGCAACTATTACAGTTGAATCCTTTGATTCAAAACTTATCGGCGGAACTCTCCGCCGGATCTCGCCCTGGTGTGAGTGTATTACAAGTTGAGGTACGAGAAGCACAATCCTTCAGCGCTCAAGTAGTTCTAGATAATGCGCGATCGCCTAGTGTTGGTAGTTTTCGCCGTCGCTTACAAATCAATCAAGCCAACTTACTAGGATTTGGAGATGGCTTGAATTTTGCATACACTAATACTGATGGTAGTAATGCCTTTGATGTTGGTTATACATTACCGCTCAACGCCCGTAACGGTACACTATCTTTCAACTTTGGCACCACATCGAGCAATGTTATTGAAGAACCTTTCAATATTCTAGATATTGAATCATCTTCGCGTTATTACGAGATTACTTTCCGCCAGCCCATCATTCAAACTCCTACACAAGAGTTAGCTCTAGGTTTGACAGCTTCGCGGCGCGAGAGCGAAGCTACTTATATTGAAGGTGAACGTTTACCTTTTCCTTCATTGGGAGCCGATGAACAAGGAAGGACACGCATATCTGCAATTAGATTTTTCCAAGAGTGGACAACGCGCAACAGTCGGGAAGTAATTGCTTTGCGATCGCAATTTAATTTGGGTATAGGTGCATTGGATGCGACGATTAATCAAGAGGGGCCTGATAGCCGCTTTTTTGCTTGGCAAGGACAAGCCCAATGGGCAAGGTTATTAGCTCCAGAAACATTACTACTATTACGTGTAAATACACAGTTAGCATCAAAAAGCTTGCTGCCTTTAGAACAATTAGGTTTAGGCGGTATTGATACAGTTCGAGGCTATCGCCAAGATTACTTATTAACGGATAATGGGGCTTTTGCTTCAGCAGAAGTTCAAGTACCAATTCTTCGTTTACCCCAAATCGGTAGTACCTTGCATCTGGCACCATTTGTTGACTTTGGTGTAGCTTGGAATAATTCTAATCGAGCCAACCCAGATCCTAACACCTTGGCTTCTGTGGGTTTAGGCTTAAGGTGGACACAAGGCGATCGCTTCACCGCGCGTCTTGACTGGGGTGTTCCCTTAGTATCTGTAGAATCTCGGGAGAATACATGGCAAGAAAATGGGCTATACTTTTCTTTGATCTACAATCCCTTTTGAGAAACAGTCCCAGGTTCAACGTCAAGAATCAAAAGCCAAATGTTTCGACTTTTGACTCTTGGCAAACTCTACGAAAAAAATTGTTTACCTTAGCTTGTTAAGAATAAAGATAATAAAAACATACTAAAGCTTTAGCTAAATAAAAAAAGCTTCCCACGAATGGGGAGCTTTGTTATTGCCAGATTTTTGCTAGTTGAAAAATTTAAATTTAAAAAATTGATGCAATGTAAAATTGGTGTTATCGGACTGGTAATTCAAGGATAAACTCTATACCCTCACCTGGCATTGAATTATATGTCAGCTTACCATTATGGTTATTAACTACAATTTGATAAGCAATAGATAAACCAAGCCCTGTACCTTTACCAATCGGTTTTGTGGTGTAAAAAGCATCGAATATTTTAGCTTCGTCTGCCTTGTTAATACCAGAGCCATTATCTGCAATTCTGATAATAACTTTTTCTTTTATTACTTCAGTTGTGATTTTAATGACACCAGGATTTTGAGAAATTTCATTAAAGTCTTTATTTTTATATGTTTCTTCAATGGCATCAATTGCATTAGAAATTAAATTCATAAAAACCTGATTAATTTCCCCAGGATAACACTCAATCAGTGGTAAATCGGCATATGCTTTAACTAGTTTAATAGGTGGGTGATGACCATTGCTTTTGAAGCGATGTCCCAGGATCATTATTGTACTTTCTAGACCTTCGTACAAATTAGCTAGCTTCTTACCTGCTTCTCTGTGGCGTGAGAACTTATTTAAAGATGAGACAATTTCTGTAACTCGACTCGTACCCACTTGCATAGACTGAATAATTTTCGATAAATCATTTAATAAAAAGTTGAGATCATTTTTGCCAATTGCGGTTTTTATTTCATCCGGTGGGTCAGGTAGATGTTTTTGATAGAGATGAAGTAAACTAACTACTTCCTGTACATATTGTTCCACAAAATTTAAGTTGCCAGCTATAAAATTGATCGGATTATTGACTTCATGAGCAATTCCTGCGGTTAGTTGACCTAAAGCTGCTACTTTTTCAGCTTGAATCAGTTGAGTTTGAGTTTTTTGCAATTCGGCATTTTTGGAAATTAAAGCCTTAGTGAGATTTCTCAGTTGCAGATGATTTTCGATTCTGACTAAAACTTCTTCATGCTGAAAAGGTTTAGTAATATAGTCTACGGCTCCTAACCTCAAGCCTTTGACTTTATCAGATGTTTCGGAAAGAGCCGTCATAAAAATCACCGGAATATCTTGGACACGAGGATTACTTTTGAGATATTTACAAGTTTCAAACCCATCCATACCCGGCATCATGATATCTAGCAAAATTAAGTCAGGTAAATCACCATTTTCTAATCGCTGAAGAGCTTTCTCACCACTGCGCGCTGCCCAAACTTCAAAGTTAGATTGATCGAGAAAACTGGATAAAACCTGTAAGTTAGCGGGGTTATCATCAACTATTAAAATAATTCCTTGAGCAGAAGGCTCTCCTATAGTATTGTTCATACTTTTTCCACTGCATATTGATGTAAGAAATTGAGGATTAAATCTTCATCAAATTGCCTAGCTAATTGCCGTAGTTCGTTAGCAAATGGCGCAAATATGATGTCTGTGTCTTCTAGTTGATCGGCCCACTTGAGAATGGCATTAAAGTTACCTTTACTAGCTAAGGTAATTAGTTCCTGTAAAACTTCTGTGCTGGGGGGAGTTAATTGGGGAGATTGGCTATTGGCTGTGGTAGATTCTTTGGCTGTTACTTCAGTTTGAGATTGCTTGTAAATCCACACTATATTGAGGTGGCTAGCTAATTGCTGCAATAATTCATCAGCCTGTACAGGTTTGCTGAGGAAGTCATTACCGCCAGCTTGCAGACTGCGATATTGGTCGGCTTCAAAGACACTAGCAGAAGAGACAATAATTTTGACATCCTGAATTTCTGGGGTCTGACGCAGATTTTGAATCAATTCAAAGCCATCCATTTCTGGCATCAGCAAATCTGTGATGATTAAGTTTGGCTGGAGTGCGATCGCTTTTTCTAAACCTTCTTTACCGTTGGTAGCTTCCACTACATTAAAACCCAGTGGTTGCAATAGGTTTGTAATCACTGTGCGATTCTCCCAGCGATCGTCAACCATCAGGATGGTGTAAGGTTCTCCTGCAAAGCCAATGATTTGTTTGTCTGATATAGTCATTGCAGACTGTACCCAATCATGAGCTGTGGGAATCTCTAACTCAAAGTAGAAGCTACTCCCCTCACCAATTTGACTTTGCACATGGATATCGCTATCCATCATCTGTACCAATTGGCGAGTAATGGCTAAACCCAGCCCAGTACCTTCAGCTTGGCGCTTCTTATCGCCTACTTGTTCAAATGGCAGAAAAATTTTGCTCAATTCTGCGGGAGTTATACCAATTCCCGTATCTTCTACAGTAAAATGAATCTGATGTTTAACTATCTGCTCATCACTGGGAGGTTGATCGATGACTTCAACTTTGAAAGTCACCTTACCCGCATCTGTAAATTTGATCCCATTTCCCAGCAGATTCAATAATACTTGACGTAATCTTTTGACATCGACATGAACCCCTGTTGGCAAGTTACTTGCAGGTTCATAAATAAACAAAATACCTTTTTGTTTTGCCCTAATCTGGCAAATTTCTGCAATTCCTTGCAGAAAAGAAGGCAAATGTACATCTTGGGGGTGCAGTTCTAGCTTTTTAGCTTCAATTTTAGACAAATCCAAAATGTCATTAATTAAAGTCAGCAGATGAGAACCACATTGCTCAATAATATTGACGTGATATTGCTCTGACTCAGGTAAAGCTGGAGAACGTAGCAAAATTTGGGCACAACCGAGAATCCCATTCAAAGGTGTTCGCAGTTCATGACTCATGTTGGCTAAAAATTCGCTTTTCGCCAAATTAGCTGTATCTGCTGCTGCTTTAGATTTTTTGAGTTCAGCTTGTTCAAATGCTTGTACTCTCCACAATACTGTAATCATGGTGACTGTCAGCCCACCGACAATTAAGGCGATCGCATCGAGGAATTGCAGTCGAGATTCAATATTTTGGCGGGGAATTACCAAAGCTACTGACCAATTAGCAGATTTTAACGGCAAATAAGCTACATATTTTTGAGTACCGTCAATTTCCATCAACTCAATTCCCTGCTTTTTGTTTACCATCCGTTGCGCGATCGCATTTAAATTGCGATCGCCAATTTTGAGCAAACTAGGTGCGGGTTTTTCGATGGTTGACATTAACGCAGAGTTGGGATGTACAATCGCTTGTCCTTGGGAATTCAGCGCAAAAGCATAGCTGTTGGGGCCGTAGTACAACGAGTTGACAACCTCTTGGATATGATCGACTTTCACATTACCGTGGAAAACTCCTATTGGCGAACCAACTGGCGGAGTAGTTGCCCAAATTGGAGTTGCGATCGCAATTAACGGAATTCCTGTAGAACGACTAATGAAGGGATCGGAAATATTGCTTTTACCTGCGATCGCTTTTTGAAAGAAGTCTCTATCCTTAATATTTTTATTTGAAGGGCCAACTTTGGTATTAGCAAATGAGCCATCTAAGTTAACCATTTGGAAAAAGAAAAATTCTTTGATCCTGTTAACTTCTGCGGTTAAATAAGGTTCTGCAATAGACCAAGTTAAGGAGCGTACAGTTGGAGTATTAGCCAGGGTTTCTACTTCTACTTGGCGAACGTGTAACCACTCCTCAATTTCATCACCTCCTCTCTGTACTTCTAAAAAAGCACTCTGTCTCAAATCTTGGAGCGTCATATTTCTAGCAGCTTGATAACTGAAATATGCAGAAATACTGACTACAAGGGTAGTACCACCAACAATAAATCGAATCAGTAAATTACGTGAGCGATGATTTTCTCCGTCAGATACCGATAGCCTGGAGTGTTCTTGTATCAAGGGTTTACTCCTTAATTACAAAGTTAAGTCAGCAGAAATTCTAGGTTATCCTTAGATTTCCCAAGAAATTACTGACACTCACAGATTGTAGTAAAACCAGCAATAAATTTATATTAATGTTACATATAATAGTTTTTTCGTTAAAATTTATCTATTATTCACCGATAAAAACTTTGATTATCTTTAAGAAGTGTTGCTGATAAACAAATTTAGGATTGCTATATCTAAAAATTGTTTTGATGCCTGAAATTACTTGCTTAGGGATGGAACAGAGAAGAATAAATAAAAGTATACTTACATTTTTAAACTCTGAAATATTAGTTTTTAATTGATAACAAAACCAAAAAAATAGTTACTCAACAAAAAAACAGAACAATAATTTTGGAGGGGGTTTGGGGGACGCAACCGTCACCCAATCGGGGGGTTTAGGGGAGAATCCCCCACTTCTTCTGGCTTCTTTAATAAGTGACAAATCAATCGCTAATGAGCTTAACTGAACTGTATTGATTTTTACTCAATAATTTTACTCAGCAACGCCAGTTGCTACAACGAAAAGAACCTCTCCAACACACTACCGCCTCATAACTTTCCAGTGAGTGGACTACGCTGCGGGCTATAAAATTCAAAGTTGCAAGTGATTTCTAGCTGTCAATACCTTGGGTCTTGAAAATCTTGCTCATAGCTGCTGGCTAATTCTTCAGCGCTTCGCAACAGCCTCTGACTTCAATCGTAAATATTTATTTATGCCAATTTATTTAATGAAAAATGTAGTGCCCATAACATTTGTCTAGAAGATACTACATTATCTTTTTTAAAGATTCAGATAATTTTTATCTTTTCAGGGACAGCTATCACTTCGTTAAGCTACTTAATGCATCTGAAACATCTACATCTATCCTAGTGTATAAACTTGGAGGTGATTACTTGTATTTACTGTAAAGCAGTTGCAAAATTTCTCTAAGTTCATCAAGCCTTAATAGTATCCTCGTATTTCTGCTAGGAAGAATAAGGTAGATTAGAGGTCTTATAACTCTATACATTAAGTAATTTCCATGTTACGACAAACTGCTTTTGGCATAGCTTTAAGTACGCTTGTCCTTGCCAGTGGATTAACAACTACTCCTATTTCAGGTCACAGTTCTCCACAAAAAAACCCTAATAATAAACCGTTATCGATCGCTTCAAATCAGGTTGTTGCATCAAATACTGTTTTTAAAACTACATCTCTTGAAAAATCAGTTTTTGACCAAATTAATCGATATCGTGTTTCTAAAGGTTTATCAAAGTTGACCCTGAATGCTAATATCACTCGGCAGGCAAGAATTCATAGTCAAAATATGGCTAATGGTAAAGTTCCTTTTAGCCATCAAGGTTTTGAGAAGCGAGTTACTATTCTCCCGATTATTTACAAAAGTGCAGGGGAAAATGTTGCTTTTAATCAAGGATATAGCGATCCGGCAGCACAAGCTGTGATTGGTTGGCTCAATAGTCCAGGGCATCTCAAGAACATCAAGGGAAAGTATAATCTCACAGGGATTGGCGTTGCTGCTAATCAAAAAGGCGAAGTCTATCTCACACAGATTTTCTTGCAAACTAATTAGTGCAGCTAGCCAAAAGTTTCTCACAGTCGTCATGGTAGTGCTGAGTTTTTTGTACAAGCGCAGCTACTCTTTGAAACCACTTAACAACGAACCTACAGGCTGAAGCTACTGCATTCGGGACTTTCAGAAAATAAATTATCCAATTTACTCAGATAATATTTTTCTTTCTCCCCCTGCTCCCTGCTCCTTTCCCCTTTACCTCTTCCAGTCACCTCAGAAATGGCTAGAAATTCTGCTTTTTTTGCACAATAATAATGTAGTGTCTCATAGAAATTGCTTCTGTTGGGCACTGCAATTATTCTTGAGTGATTCATGACATTACAAGATTTTCAAGTGAGCGATCGCGACCTGAGTGACGCTGTGCTGTCTCAGTATTTAAAATCAGAGGCGATCGCTGTGGATACGGAAACAATGGGATTACTACCACAGCGCGATCGCCTTTGTCTTGTCCAATTATGTAACCCAGAGGGGCAAGTTACTGCAATTCGCATCGCTAAAGGACAAACTGAAGCACCAAACTTACAAAAACTGTTAGAAGCAGCCAACATCCAGAAAGTATTTCACTTTGCACGGTTCGATATTGCTACTTTACGTTACAACTTAGGTATTACTGTTCAGCCTGTTTTTTGTACCAAAATAGCTAGTAAACTAGCACGTACTTATACTAATCGCCACGGGCTCAAAGATGTAGTTCAGGAATTAGAAAAAGTCGAACTTGATAAAAGCGCTCAAAGTTCTGATTGGGGTAATGCTGCTAATTTATCTGAAGAACAGCTCAATTATGCTGCTAATGATGTGCGCTATTTACTTAGTGTTAGAGATAAACTAATTGCTATGCTCAAAAGAGAAGAGCGTTGGCAAATTGCTCAAGAATGTTTTCAAGTTCTGCCCACAATCGTGACTTTAGATTTATTGCAATATAAAGATATATTTGAACACTAAATTCATTTCCGGCTAATATAGCAATTCTATTTGTTCTTTGAAAAATTTCAGTAACGCACCAAAAGCTTGGGATGGTGCGTTATTAGCGCATTGACACTGCTAAAATATTGCATTAGAAAATGTTAGTAGTTGCGCTTTAGCGCCGTTTTAACTACTTGTATTTCAGTAATCGAATTACTCTACCTCGTACATTCGTTTATGTTCTGCTAAAAGCTGGAGATACTTTTCATTTGTCTTTGCTTGTATCCATTTGGTTTTAAATATTGCTGCTGATTCTGCTTTAACAGGGTCTACGTCATAAGGTAGAATCTCTTTTTTCTCACCTGCTACTGGCGAACTAGATTTGTATTTCCTACCACTTTTATGATTTGCATAACGGCGCGATCGCGTATAACCCATTTGTAAAAACTTGCGTGCCATGTCTGCACCAATAAAATCATTATTTTCTAAATAAACTAAAAAAATCTCATAAATCTTCTCACTCGACTCTTTAGCAATCTCTGGATTCTTAAATCGCCAGAAAGGAAGAATTTCCGATTTATATGGCTCTACCAAAAGTACACCCTGCTCACCTTTACCAACACGATAAAGTTCAGGATGTTGGCGAAAATTAATATTGGCAAAGTCTAAAGAATAATCGAAAGGCATGGTAAGTTTTTAGGATAAAGCATAAACTTTGAGCAAAAAGTTTATCTTCTATCTTTGTAGGGAAGTTGATTCTGCCATGCTATCTAGCTCTTGTGCTGCGAACAGTGTCTTAGCGCCTGGTGTTCTACGTAAGGTACATCACATTGCGCTCAACGTTCAAGATATGCAAGCATCCCGACATTTTTATGGCAATATTTTAGGTTTACATGAACTTACAGGTGATGAAGTACCCGCAACCTTGGTTGAACTTGTCGCTGCGGGGAAAGTAGCTAACTTCATTACTCCCGATGGCACAATTCTAGATTTATTTGGGGAACCGGATTTATCACCGCCAGATCCCAACCCAGAGAAGTCCTTCACCAGAGCATACCACCTAGCATTTGACATCGATCCGCAATTATTCGATCAAGCAGTAGCAGTAATCAAAGATAATCAAATTGCGATCGCTCATGGCCCAGTTACCCGTCCCACTGGTAGAGGTGTATACTTCTATGACCCTGATGGTTTTATGATTGAAATTCGTTGCGATCCAGTTGCAGATTAAGAAAGCCTCACAGTCTGGCTGCAAGTATATAGATATATCTGCCTTTAGCGTTTCCTGGGATATACAGTTAGTTGCTGTATACCCTAGAAGAATTGCTTGTATTTGATTAATGAATCAGTGTTATGGAGCGATCAGATTTTGATGCCAGTATTGTATTGAGGTAAAGACTTTCAGCATTTTTCTATTGCTATGCATCTTTATCGCAAATTGATATAAAGCAATTTTTTATATTTCATCATTTAATACTTTATATATTTATTGTTGGGTTTGATAAATATACGAACCAGCGTTTGAGGTGATAATTCCGGATTTTTATACAAAAATCCGTAATTTTTCTCTTATGTAAAGAATGACTATACAAGTATATTTATTGGTAGTTGCACAAGCTGATTTCTCAAACAAGATATCTAAAGAATAAGTGTATTAGCAATACATAAATACTTTAATTAGCAACCTAATATTTAATTGCTTAATAAAAAAGTTGTTAATGAAGTTTCAATATTTAGCATCAAGATGGTTTGTGATTACAGCAATTTGCAAGATAAAAAATCTACTTCACCAAATTTAGTAATTAGAAAATTGGTGAGCTAAGAGTTCAGTGCATCTCCCTTGTTCAAAGTCTAACCCCTCATCACATCAATAAGAATATGCACCAATACTGTCAAAATATCATTGCACTGGCTGTAGTTTCAATTTCTGCTTTGACTGTGATGCCATGCCAAGCACAAACTACAGCAGAATCCAATAACAACGATACTAATAAGATTAGCCCCATATCTACAGAACCATCTATTGGCATTAATCCCACTACGCCATCTGAAGTTAATAATTCCAGTTCTTCTACAAATAACCAACCCAATATTTTATCTGAAAACCTGAGTAATCCTTCTACTAGTGTTACTGTCACTACACCAGAGACAGCTCAACCTAGTACAAGGATTCCTATTGGCAGCAGAATTTTTACTGTACCTACAATGGAACAATAATTCTATTGTGAATCAGTAATAGTTCAAATTTCATAATTCCCATCACTTCCACAACAAGCTTTTTCATAGCGTTCACCGGCTATATCCCAGGTAAATTCTGTTTCTATCAGTTCTCTGCCATTAATAGATAACTCGGCTCTCAGTTGTGGACTATTAAATAGTTGAGTAATGGCGCTGACATACTCTGCTGGTGTATTTGCTCTCAAGGCTCGTACAGGCGTACTAGAACCATCTACCGCTAACCCTTCTAAACCGCGATCGCTTGCAACTATCGGTACACCAGCAGCCATTGCTTCTAGAGTTTTATTTTTAATGCCAAAACCAGTCCGCATTGGTACAATGCAGACGGTTGATTTATGTAAATATTCGGACATTGAAGGTACACGACCAGTTACAGTAACTCCCGGTTGTTTTTTCAGTGCTAAAACTTCTGGGGTTGGATGACTACCAACAATATCCAAAGTTGTATCAGGATAAATTTTTTGGATTTCTGGCAATACTTCTTGGCTAAAGAAGCATACCGCATCAATATTTGCCAAATTATCCATTGCGCCGATAAAAATTAAGCGATGTCCTCCCGGATCGTGAATTCTGTAGGGAAATGACACTAAATCAACGCCATTAGGAATCACTGTAATTTCACTATGAGGATTAAATTCTTGTAATTGAATTTTATCTTCTTCTGTTGTCACGACAATTTCAGAAAACTTCGAGCAGTAGCTTTGTTCATAACGGCGTAAAAGTGGCAGATTAATTTTATCCCTCAACTTATTTTCGGAAATCCCAGTTGCGAGTTGGTTATAGCAGCTGCCGTATACCGAACTATGAATATTGACTACAGTTCTTAGCTGTTTTTGGAAATGCGATCGCACATAAATTTCATTCACGCTATGTTCGCAGGTAATGACATCGCATTTTCCCGCCTCTACAAAGTTATCAATCCACTCTTGCATTTCACTTGAATAACGGTTGATGACGCTTGGTGGTGTTCCCTGTTGCAAAAATGAGATGAAGCGCTGAATTTTCTGAAATATTCCTGCAGAGGTTCCTGATTCTGGGGGACGTTCAAAAACCACTAGGCGATCCACACAATCTTGTAATGCTACTATTTCCGCTTCTGTGACAGTAGCATCACGTTGAGTTACCAGCGTAATACTATGGCGTTGACTTAAATACTTAAGTAAATTAAACGTCCTCACCTGTGTTCCACCCCGCGTTGGTGGATAGGGAAAGGTGGAAGATAGCATTAAGATATTCATAGAATTGATATCTGTAATCACAATAAGAAATGAATATATATATATACAATGACCTCAGTTACTGCTGATTGTCATCATGAAAATCCCTTATATATTTTTTGTGAAATTTTAGTAAATTAAAGCTAGTAAAAAGTTCATTACTGATTGGCTAGCAATTAGATGAATTTCCTGTATATTGCCGTTTTAATTGTTGTATCTACGGAAAATTATATGCCAATATATCAAGCAAAGCAGCCAATTAAATATATCTACTGATGCAGATACGCTAAGAACTATTGTTTGAGAAATTATTAGATGAACACGACTCAGTATTATTCCTGAATAAAGATGATGTTCAGATGAAATAAGACAATTGAGCGATAAGGTAACATTGAAATAGAGAATTCTAGCAATAGACCGAATTCTAACTTGGTAAGACCTTGTAGTTAAACAATATTTATTATTACTATTGTGGCTAAAATTAGTGTTTGTATTCCTACTTATAATAGAGTTAATCTCTTACCTTACGCCATTGAGAGCGTCATCAACCAGACTTACCAGGACTTTGAATTAATTGTTTGTGATGATGGTTCGCGTGATAGTACACCGGAGTTGATGTCACAGTACATAGATCACCGCATTAAATATATTCATCATCAACAAAACATTGGTAAAAGTAATAATATGCGCTCTGGCTTTAATGCAGCTAGTGGCGAGTATTTTATCAAATTTGATGACGACGACCGACTGACACCTGATTTTTTAGCACGTACTGTTGCCATTTTTGAACAAAATCCTGGCATTGATTTTGTTGGTACTGACCACTGGATCATTGATATTAATAATAACCGCAATGATCAGATGACTCAGGAAAATTCTCGTCGCTGGGGTAGGAAGAAATTAGGGGCTGGTATTGTTGATAATTTACTAGAGGTAGTTTTTATTTACCAAAGCTTTCAAGTAGGTGCAACATTATTCCGTCGCCAAACATTGCAAGAATTGGGTTTTATGCTTCCCAATATTCAAAATTGCGAAGATAATGATTTGTTTGTAAGGCTAGCTTTGGCTGGTAAAAAAGGTTATTATTTACCAGAATTATTAATGGAATATCGTTGCCATGCAGAACAGCAAGGCATTAATCGGGCGATTCCTTATTTATTTGATAAGATTAAATACCTGCAAAATTATAAGTTTGATTCAGAAAAATTAGAGTCGATTAGAAAAAATCGCCTGGCAGAAGCAAAATTAATATTAGGTTTACGTTTAATTGAAAAAGGCGAAATCCAATCTGGTAGAGAGTTTGTTTTGGCTGGTAAGTCTTTTTCTAATACTAAAGCCTGGACTGGTTTAGGTTTGTCGTTGTTACCGGGTGGGTTGCGGAATAAAGCGTTTAATGCTTTGAGAAGAGTTTAAGCGTAAACATTAATCGCAAAAGCGGATATATAGGAATTAGAAATTCAAAAAATACTAAAAAATAAATTGTCTTCTATCCCGTAGTTTATGGTGCGTTAACTAAGCAACGCACCATTTTTATTTTATTGGTAAAACTTTAGGTTTTTCACAATCAAGCTATGAGCAGTAAGAAGTTATATTTACTCAATTAATTAGAAATGGTTTATATGCGATCGCACACTTTTCCGTAGTCACAGAATATAGTGCTACGATCAGAAAAGTGTGTCAATTTTTGCTGTTCGAGCTAGAGTAGTGCTTAATGCTTAATTAGATACAGGCAAGATTACTAGTATGGAAACGAACGAGTTAAAGTTTCTACTCAAGTTGTTGGGGTGTACCAATTATCGCTCTAGTCTTAGCGCCACCACCTTTGATGTTTTTAAAGGTGATAAAAACAAAATTTGTAAAAGTTTGGGCGATCGCGAACTGGTAGACTATACCCGTGAGATTACGACAGTTAAAATTTTACCGCCAGGTCAAGCTCTGCTGAAGCTTGATGCAGCCCAAGTACCGATTACAGACAAAGAACTCAAGGTACTGGAGAAGATAAGTAAAGTTTCTGGGAAAATCGCCCCCAGCAAAATCACCTCGCCAAAAGCTGCTGAACGAGATGTGATATTGAAAACCCTGAGTGAACGGGGATTAATTGACGCTGAATGGGGAATTAAAAAAACTAAAGCTGAGGTTTGGCTGACTGAAAGAGGAATTGCGGAACTGCGGGATGATTACATTCCTAAAAAAGGCTCTAACCCTGTTATCAGTCTTGATTTGCTAAATAATTACCTGCGGTTTTTACGTAAAAATCTGCGGGTGAAGCCAGAACAAGTTTCTAATTCACTACCAATTGCGACAGAGTCAGCTTTGGAAACAATTAGTAATATAAGTGATGAAGAAATTTTACAAATTATTGAGAAATTAGATAAAGAATTGGGTACGGATAATTATGTACCTATTTTTCATTTGCGGCAAAAGTTACAACCACCACTTTCACGGGATGAATTAGATCAGGCTTTGTATCGTCTCGAAGAAGCTAACAAAATTGAGTTGAGTACTTTAGCAGAGCCACGTGATTATACACCCGAACAAGTTGAAGCTGGAATTTCTCAAATAAGCGGTGGCTCCTTATTTTTTATCACCGTTAATTAAATGTCTATGTGCTAATTACAAATCGGATGAGTTTTAAAAAAGCAGAGATATCATTATGTTGACAATTGACGATGTTATTAAACAATCGCTTAACCCATTTGATAACTTTGCAGCAGGTAACTTTTGGGAAGAACAAAAGCCAGTTTCTACTGTTGACTCTATTCATCAAGAAGCATTAACTCAAATCAAAAGTGTTTTAGAACAGATTTCTCAAGATCATCAAACTCGGACTGTAATTCTCTACGGTGATGCTGGTGTTGGGAAAACTCATTTCATGGGTCGTTTGAAACAAAGGCTCAACGAGCAGGCCTTTTTCGCATACATTGAGCCTTTCCCTCAAAGCGATCATATCTGGCGACATATTTTACGCCATACTGTTGATAGCTTGGTGAATGCTCCAGAAGGACAAACTGATTCTCAATTAATCCTTTGGCTCAAAAGCTGTTTGTCTAATATCAGTAAAGGATTACAATCTGAACAAAAAAGTTTTATTGACAAAATTAAAGGATTTTTTGGAAGAACAAAAACAGATAATAAAGGTGAGCGAAAATTATTTGTTGATATCCTTAAAAAGACCATAGGTACTAAAGGAATTTATAATGCAAATGAATTTTTTGGTGTTCTTTATGACCTAACTGATCCAAACTTAAACTCCCTGGCATGTGAATGGTTAAAAGGGGATGATTTAGATGAAGAAAGCCTGAAACAACTCCAAATTAAACAATCTATTGATAGTGAAGATACGGCACGAGGGATTTTAGGAAATTTCAGCAAGATATCTAGTAAAACTCAGCCTATAGTTTTATGTTTTGATAACTTAGATTCTATTGCTCGTTTGCCAGATGGCTCTATTGATATACAAGCTTTATTTAACGTTAACTCTGCAATTTATAACGGTAAATGGCAAGGATTTTTAATTATTATCAGTGTCAGAACTAGTACATGGAATGATAACTACAAGCGAATTCAACCCTCTGATTTAGATAGAGCTAGTGTAAAAGTACCCCTCAAACGTATTACTTTAGAGGAAGCAGAAGCTCTATTAGCTTCTCGACTCTATCAAATACATCATCAAGCTTACTCTCTACCTAAGTCTCCAATTTACCCCCTAACTGCTGAAATTTTGTGGAAAGCGTTTCCTAGCCGTAAAGCCTCACCACGGATGGCGTTAACGCTAGGAAAGCAATTATTTCAAGAATATAAAGAATGGTTATTCAGAGATAAAAAATCTCCGAAGCCAAAATGGTTAGATGATGGGACACCACCACCACCCCCACCGCCTACACCAGATGAAATCAAAGCAGAATTACAGTTAATATGGCAACAAGAATATAAAAAAGTTCAGGCGAAAATTACTAAGATAACCTTATTAGCAGCGCCTGAACTAATTAGGTTAGTACAGGAAGCTTTAGAAGCTTTACAAATCCAGGAAATTAAACCTAAACTTCTAAGTGGAAAATATGCCAGCTATTCTGTAAGTTATCAACAGCCTAGTACTAAAGAAAAGGTAGGGATAGTCTGGACAGAAGATCCAGGTATGAAACCATTTTATGATGTAATGAATGCTTGTCAGAGAGTGGTTTCTAATAATTTATGCCAGAAGTTAAAACTCATCCGTTTTGCGGGAGTTGGTCAACCAAACCTGGCAGGAAATCAAATTTACAGACAGATTTTTACATATACTCATCATCTTCATATCAAGCCAAGTCTAGGTTCTGTCCATTACTTAGCTACATACCATAGCTTAGTTAATTCGGCGCTTGCACATGAGTTAGTGCTGGTACGTAAAACCATCACTTTAAAGGAATTACAATCTCTAATTCGGGAGTTACAGATTTTGCATAAATGTGCTTTATTGCAAGATTTAGGTATTGTTCCGAAACAAGATACTGTTAGGGATAATGACAATAGAAAACAAGATTTAAAACTTGTAAAAGATTTCATGTTGAATCAAATCAAAATTCAAGCTTTTATGGGAGTTACAGCTTTAATTAGGGAAGTCATCCGGCAATTTCCTACTGTAAAAGAAAGTGAAATTCATGACCTAATTGACTTATTATGCCAGGAAAAAAAAGTGAAAATTATTAATCCCAAAGCCAAGTTACAAGACAAATTGATTTGTTTGATTGCTTTATAGTCTTTGCTCAAATATTTTAGTCAATGCAATACCTGATAGAAGCAACAGAAATCCGACAATTAATATCGAAGTTAGCATCTACTAAAATTCTTTGGTTAGATACAGAAACTGCTGACTGGAATACTTACTATCCAAAGCTATCGCTGATTCAGGTGTTGACTGACTCAACAGACTCAACAGGCAAATCCGCTTATATTCTCGATGTCTTAAATAAACGTGATTTGGCAGCATATTTTATTAACCAAATCATGATTAATCCTAATATTGAAAAGATTTTTCACAATTCTAGCTTTGATTTAAAGTATTTAGGCGGTAAGTTAGCTAAAAATGTTACTTGTACTTTACAATTGGCGAGAAAAATTACCTCTCAAAGACTGCAAGTATCTGATTTAAAACTTAAGACTTTAGCAGTAGAACTCTGCAATTTCACAGATGTAGATATAGAAGAACAAGCAAGCGATTGGGGAAAGCGTCCTCTGAGCAGCAAGCAGCTGAAATATGCGGCGATGGATACGGTTTATTTAGCGGCTGTACACCGTCGTTTACTAGAAATATCTAATGCTGATATGAAAAAAAATGGCTCACATCAACCAAAAAGCAAATCTGAGAATTCATCATTAACGGTGACGAAAGTCCGTCTTGCTTTTGAGTGTCCCCGCTTATTCTATCTCAATCATACATTTGGAGATAAAGCAATATTTTTACCACCAAATACTGTTGTTGGTATTGGTAACCCATTTCATAAATTAGCAGATAAATTTGTAAAATTAGCTGTTATTGAACCGCAATTTAAAGCTTTATTTAAATCTGAAGCAGCACAGATAAAGGTAGAGGAAGTTGCCTCACAAATGCAACAAATATTTTATCAATTAGAATTCTTTCCCTACCTACAAGAAGCAGTTGAGAAAGATGGTAGTCAAGCTCAAGCACTTTTACAAGTTTGGCAGGGATTACAAGGATTAATTAAACGCTTTGCAGAATTGTTAGTAATTAATCGGCGCTATTGTAATGCAGAAACAGTTATTAGTAATACGTTTCTCTCTGGAGAACACAGCGTTGAGCATTACTTTCAGCTACCTAATGGAACGCAGCAACTGGTAAGGGGTGAATTTGATTGCTTAGTTTTTAATTTTGAATTGAATCGCCTTTGTGTAGTGGAGTTTAAAACCTATCAATCTGTAGATCCATCAGCACAATTGGCTCAAGTTTCTCTTTATAGTTATATGCTGCATCATCAGAAAAAAGTACCTGTTGACTCAGCAGTTTACTGTGTTTTACCAGAATTTAAAGAATATCAATATTCTTGGGAACAACTAGAAAATACTGTGCATCAGTTGATTCCCTATAAATTACAACAAATGCAAGAATGGTTAAGTTGGGAACAGTCTCAGCCCAATTCACCGCCACGGACTACTCAGCCTGATTTGTGTGAAATTTGTCCTCAGCAACAAAAGTGTCAAACTTTTTTTGAAGATGCAGAAGTTGATACTCCAAAACCGCCGACTGAAGAGGAGGATACATCAACCTTAGGTGATGAAATTGGTGAACAATTAGTTACTACCTTGCAATCTTTTAAAATTAAAGTTGATTATCAAGGTGCGGCTGTAGGGCCTGCTTTTATTCGGGTGAAACTGAAACCTCATTTAGGGGTGAGTGTAAATTCTATTCTTCGGTTGTCTAATGATTTGCAAGTGCAGTTAGGTTTAGCAAATCCGCCTTTGATTGCGCCACAAGCTGGGTATGTCAGTATAGATTTACCACGTTCAGATCGGCAAATTGCTCACTTTGAAACTTATATTCAGCCGCAACCTTTACCCGCAAATGCACCTGTAAAAATTGCGATTGGGGTAAATTTAGAAGGAGAACTCATAGAAGCTGATTTATCTGATCCGAATACCTGTCACTTTTTGGTTGGGGGTACAACTGGGAGTGGTAAGAGTGAATTTTTGCGATCGCTCCTCCTCAGCTTACTATATCGCCATTCCCCGCAACACCTGAAAGTTGCCCTCGTTGATCCTAAACGGGTGACGTTTCCAGAGTTTGAGCAAATGTCTTGGTCATATTCATCTATTGTTAAGGATAGCGATCGCGCTATTGAACTAATGGATGAGTTAGTTGCAGAGATGGAGTCTCGTTACCAAAGGTTTGAGAAAGCTGCTTGTGCTGACTTGAGTAGTTATAATCAACGTTGCTCACAATCTCTTCCTCGCATTGTCTGTATTTTTGATGAATATGCAGACTTTATGGCAGAAAAAGAAATTCGCACCGCATTAGAACAAAGTATTAAAAGATTGGGCGCAAAAGCCAGGGCTGCCGGAATTCATCTGATTATTGCCACTCAACGTCCGGAAGCAGGGATTGTTACCCCTCTAATTCGCGCTAATTTACCAGGAAGAATTGCCCTTAGCACTAGAAGTGAAGCAGATTCCAAAATTATTTTAGGTGGTACATCAGCGTTAGCAGCTTACTTATTAGGGAAAGGTGATTTACTTTACCAAGTCGGGCCGCAGCTACAACGTCTACAGAGTTTATTAGCAGCTAAAATTCAACTACCGTTAGCCTAAAACTAATTTTTTCTTAATTGTTAGTAATGTGCTACTCACTGCTATAATTCTGACTGCCTCAATCACGGCAATATCACTGGAGTACTTTGTGTATTCCAGAAATATTAAATTTAACGACAATTTCCATATATCAGGAGGGGTGTGCGCTACCTAGATGGGGATGCGTCGCCAAAGGACTTAAGCAATGGGATATGTAATTGCAACTGCAAATATGAAAGGTGGTGTCGGTAAAACCACCATTACAGTCAATTTAGCTACTTGTTTGGCTAAGTATCATGGTAAGCGGGTGTTGGTTCTAGATTTAGATAGCCAAATTAGCGCCACACTCAGTTTGATGTCGCCTTTGGAATTTGCCAAACGGCGGAAAAATAGAAAGACATTTCGATATTTAATAGACCAAGTTATAGCGCCAGAACCGGATGCTAAATTGACAATTCAAGATATCGTTTATGCAAATGTTTGTAAGTTACCTGGATTAGATTTATTACCAGGAGATATCGATTTATATGATGAATTTGTCGTCTCCGAAATGCTGCATCAACAATCGGTGGCATTAGGAGAGCAGGATTTTGAAATGGTTTGGAATCGCTTTGAAAGGGTGTTAATTAATAACATCTTAAAGGCAGTTCGCCAAGAGTATGATTTTATCATTTTAGATTGTGCCCCTGGCTATAATCTTTTAACTCGTAGTGCTTTGGCTTGTAGTGATTTCTATATTTTACCTGCTAAACCAGAACCATTATCTGTAGTAGGTATTCAATTGTTAGAAAGACGCATTGGACAATTAAAAGATAGTCACGAACATGAAGCGAAAATCGATATAAAAATGCTGGGTATAGTATTTAGTATGTCGAGTTCAAATCTTCTAACTAGCAGATACTACAAACAAGTAATGCATCGTGTTGTGGAAGATTTTGGTGTAGAAAAAATTTGTAAAAATCAAATTCCAGTAGATGTGAATGTGGCTAAGGCTGTTGATAGTTTTATGCCGGCTGTTTTAATGAGTCCGCAATCTCCTGGTTCTAAAGCATTTTTGCAATTAACTCAGGAGTTGTTGCAGAAGTTATAGAGAATGGGGATGAGGGGGAAAAGGGAGATAAATAAGTCATGAAAAACTCCATCCATAAGGGGATGGAGTTTTTCATGATAAGGGAGGTGCCGCCCAATTGTCATATTCTAAGTTAAAGATATTTTGAAAATGTTTAATATTTGCAGTAATTAAAACACAATCATGTTGAATTGCTGATGCTGCAATTAGCAAGTCAATTGGAGTAATTAGTAAACCTCTTTGACGTAAGTCTGTGTAAATGATACTTGCAACATTAGCTATTTCTAGATCAAGTGGTAAAATCTCACTACCATTAGCAAGAATTTCAAATTGTTGAAGCAGTTTACCTGCATCTTTGTAAAGTAAGCCACTCTTGATTTCATAGTAAGTGAGAATAGAAAAAGTCAAATTGCTGTGAAATTGTTGGTATTCACTTAATTTTGTGACGACTTGCAATTCACCTCGCAGGAAGTATGACAAGATATTAGTATCTAATAAAGCTTTTTTCACAGGTCAATTTGTCTTTGCAAGTCTAACGATCGCTGTTCTTCAATATCACGTTCGAGAGTTTGCAGAAGGATAGTTTCTTCAGCACTAGCAATACCAGCGAATTGCATAAAATCTATAGGTATTTTATGCAGTGATTGATCGCGCTGGGCTAGTTGCTGCAAAATGAGTTGAGCGATCGCATTTTGTTCAGCTTCAGGTAGCTGTGAGACCACAGCAAATGCTTCTTGTAAGAGATTAGTCATCAAATTCCTCGCGCCGTGGAAACCCCTACATTATTCATTTTAGGGGATTGGGGGATGGGGATGAGGGAGATGAGGGGACAGGAGATTAATTCCCATTACCAATTACCCATTACCCCATCCCCAATTCTTAAAACTCGCCTGCTAGGGCTGAAACACAACGTTCGCACAATAGGGGATGTGCTTTTGATTCTCCCACGTGGGTGGAGTAGTTCCAGCAGCGATCGCATTTTTCGCCGTCTGCATTTACTACTGCAATTGTCCAGTCTTCGGTTTGTGCTGTGTATTTCAATCCTTGCAGTTTCTCGGGGGAATCTAATAATTCCACTTGCGAAGTCAGCAATAAGTACCGCAGTTTGTCGATACCGTTACCTTTAGTAGAGTCAAAAGCTTTGATTGCATCGCCTAACTGTTTGTGGGGGATGTGAATTAAAGCTTTCGCTTCTAGGGAAGAACCAATGAGTTTTTCTATTCTCGCTAGTTCTAACACCTTGTTGACATCGGTGCGGAGTTGTCGCAATGTTTGCCACAACTCGCCTAATTCGGGATTTAGCCATGCTTCTTCTACTTGTACCCAACCAGCTTCAAATACGGATTTGTAGGGTGTTGTGTAGGGGAGATGTTGCCAAATATCTTCCGCAGTGTGGCATAACACAGGTGCGATCGCACGTGCTAAATTCTCTAAAGCTATCTTTAGTACTGTTTGACAACTGCGACGGCGGAAAGCGTTCGGCGCGCTGATGTAAAGTCTATCTTTGGCAACATCCAAATAAAAGTTGGATAAATCCACAACGCAGAAATTTTGCACTGTTTGGAAGAAGCGGAAGAATTGGAAACTGTCGAAGGCTTCTGTGACTTCCTGAAATACCTCGGTGATGCGATGCAGCATATAGCGGTCGAGTTCGGGTAACTCCGCTAAAGGAATTGCATCTTTTTCCGGGTCGAAGTCATGCAAGCTACCCAGTAAGAACCGCGCTGTATTGCGAATCTTCCCTCTGACATCGTTTAGCTGCTTGATGATGTTGCCACCCAGACGCACATCGGAAGTATAATCTACCGACGACACCCACAAACGCAACACATCAGCACCATAAGGGGGTTCTTTTTTCTGGTCTTTACCGCCAGCAATCATCACCTGCGGATCGACTACATTCCCCACAGATTTACTCATCTTCCGGCCTTGTTCATCTAGTACAAAGCCGTGAGTTAGCACAGTTTTGTAAGGTGCAATGCCATTCACCGCTACACTGGTGAGCAAACTTGACTGGAACCAGCCGCGATGTTGGTCGGAACCTTCCAAATACATATCTGCGGGGTAACGCAATTCTGGACGCTGTTTAGCGACAGCAGCCCAAGATGAACCAGAATCAAACCAGACATCCATTGTGTCTGTACCTCTGCGGTAGGAACGGCCATTACTCCGGTATGGTTCGGGTAACAATTCCTCTACAGAAAGTTCCCACCAAGCATCGGAACCTTTTTCCGCGATAATTGCTTGGATGTGGTTGATGGTTTCCTCATTCAGCAGTGGTTCGCCAGTTTCTTCATCGTAGAATACGGGAATTGGCACACCCCAAGAACGCTGACGGGAAATACACCAATCAGAACGTTCCGCTACCATTGGCGTGATGCGATTTTCACCTTGGGCTGGAATCCATTTTACCGAAGCGATCGCTTTTAATGCTTCTTCTCTAAATCCTTCTACGGAAGCAAACCATTGTTCGGTAGCGCGGAAAATTGTCGGTTTCTTTGTCCGCCAGTCGTAGGGATATTTATGGGCGTAAGCTTCTTCCTTCAACAAAGAACCCGCCGCCGTTAATGCATCAATTACCGCTTGGTTCCCATCACCCAACACATTCAACCCAGCAAATTGTCCGGCTTCTGGGGTAAAGTTACCATTATCATCCACTGGCGCAAGGATAGGTAAACCATAGCGCTGACCAACGATGTAGTCTTCTTGACCATGACCAGGGGCAGTATGAACTAACCCTGTACCAGATTCAGTGGTAATGTAATCGCCACCTACTACAACCGGACTTTCGCGGTCAAATAAAGGATGACGATAGGTGATATGTTCTAAATCTTTCCCCTTGAATGTGGCTTTTACGGTTAATTCAATTTCCAAAGTTGCAGATAAGCGTTCTGCTAAATCAGCCGCAACTATGAGATATTTAAATCCCGTCTGCGTTTCTGCATCTTTGCGGGAAACTTCCACCACAGCATAGTTAAGGTCTGCATTCACCGCCACAGCCAAGTTACCTGGAATTGTCCAAGGTGTGGTTGTCCAGATAGCGACACCCAAATCTGGCAGATATTCACCTAATAGCGATTTTGCAGCTTCCGCAAGACTCGTAACGGGAAAAGCTGCATAGATACTCCGGGAAGTGTGACCTTCTGGATATTCCAACTCAGCTTCAGCCAAAGCAGTTTTAGAACTGGGACTCCAGTGAACAGGCTTTAAACCACGATAGATATATCCTTTTAAGAACATCTGCCCGAATACACCAATTTGAGCAGCTTCATACTCTGGCTTGAGAGTCAAATAAGGATCTTCCCAATCGCCCCAAACACCATAGCGTTTAAAACTTTGGCGTTGGTCATCTACTGTTGCTAAAGCAAATTGTTTCGCTTTCTGCCGCAGTTGCAAAGGCGTGAGATTTTGCCGTTCTGCCGATTTCATATTCTGCAAAACTTTCAGTTCAATGGGTAAGCCGTGGCAGTCCCAACCCGGCACATAACGAACCTTACGCCCCCGTAGCAGTTGGTAGCGATTAATAATATCTTTGAGAATTTTATTTAAGGCATGACCAATATGAAGCGAGCCATTTGCGTAGGGAGGCCCATCATGTAGTATAAATAATTCGCCAGGGTTGTTTTGCGACAGGCGATCGTAAATGTTATTTTCTTCCCAAAATTTTTGAATTTCCGGCTCACGCTTCAGCGCGTTCGCTCGCATATCAAAACTAGTCTTGGGTAGGTTTACAGTATCTTTGTAGCTTCCAGTTTCTGTCACAGTCTCATGCCTAAGATTTATTTGTGCAGGTTTTATAAATTATAGAAGATGGCATGAAGACCAAAATTAGCAATTTCCCTACTATTGACAGGTGGATGTCTGAAATCAGGTAGTTGCTTGGTAATTGGTAATGGGGAAGAAATTCTGAGGTACTGTTTCCTTAAGAAACCTGTTTCCATCGCGTTTCTTAAGGAAACGCTGGCTTAGACAATAATATCCTGCTGAGGATTAAACATAGAATCAGTATTTAGAGTAGCAAATTGAACATTATTAAAGCTCAAAGCACCTGTAATATTGTCATAGCTGAACAGGCTTAGGTCGGTACCAAAGCTAGAACCGATTTGAATTTTATCTCCTTCGAAACTAGAAAAGTCTGCGATCGCATCTTTCTTATCTGACAGAGAATCAAAGACAAAGATATCTTTTCCCAAACCGCCTGTGAGAATGTCTTTCCCCAGTCCACCTATTAAAACATCGTCACCATCACCACCTGTTAAGATATCTTTGCCATTACCGCCTATGAGAGTGTCATTGTCAGCACCACCATTGAGGGTATCGTTACCGGAACCACCATTGAGGATGTCATCGCCAGCATCACCATAGAGTTTGTCATTGCCAGCATCGCCATTGAGGTTGTCATTACCATCAGCACCATAGAGTCTGTCACCACCAGCGCCGCCATTGGCTGTATCATTACCAGCAGCACCTGCGATGGTATCATTACCATTTTCGCCATTCAGAACGTCGTTACCATCGCCGCCATCAATGGAGTCATTGCCATCATTACCAAAAATAGTATCGTTGCCTGAAGCACCAGTGAGGCTATCATTATCGACACTGCCATAGATAGTCTGATTATTAGCATTGTTAGAGATATTGTCACTATCACTAATACCGCTAGCATCATTAGTATTTTCGGCTGGAGTCGGAACTGGCTCTGCAGCAGGTGTATCAGTCGTGTTATCGGTTACACTATTCGCTTGAGGGGTTGCTGTTGACAAAAATTGCGTTAATTTAGACAAATCTAAGTATCCACCAGTAGCCACCTTGCTTTGCAAACCCGGGACTTGCTGAACGCTGGCGAGGATGTCACGTTTGAGTTCTGATACTGTGAGTTTTGGGTTAGCTGCCAACAGTAAAGCCGCAGCACCAGTTACCAAGGGCGTAGCCATTGAGGTGCCACCCCATGTAGCATATCTACTATCAGCGAAGGTACTATAAATATCTACCCCAGGTGCAGCTATATCTACGCTTTGGAAACCATAGCTGGAGTCACTAGCTAAATTGTTATTTTTACCGAGAGATGCAACGGTAATGATATTAGGCAAATCGTAGTTCGCTGGATAGTACGGAGTCACATCATTATTGCGACCATTATTACCGGCTGAGGTTACGACTAAAACACCTTTTTGGTTTGCATAGCTCAGAGCGTCAAATTGTGCTTGGTCAAAAGAACTGGAGCCTAAGCTGAGGTTGATAACTTTAGCACCATTATCTACAGCGTATCTGATGCCTTTGGGAACATCCCACAAATACCCCACTGAATCATTGGTGCGGTAATGCTTGGTGATCATGATGGAAACATTGGGGCTGACACCGATGGTGCCTTGATTGTTGTTTCCTACAGCACCCAAAATACCTGCTACGTGAGTACCATGACCGCGCTTGCTTTTGGTGGTGTCATTGTCATTGGGATCGCTGTCGTTATCACCAAAATCCCAACCATGAATATCATCAGTGTAGCCATTGCCATCATCATCAATGCCATTACCAGCGATTTCTTTGGTATTCGTCCAAATGTTTGCAGCTAAGTCAGGGTGGTTGTAATCAACACCAGTATCAATAACAGCTACAACTACACTTTTACTACCTTGAGTATAATCCCAAGCTGTGGATGCATTAATCTTCTGTAAACCCCACTGACGGTTATAAGAAGGATCATTTGGTATCCCATCTGGGTTAATTCCCTCTTCCTGTGCTTCTGTCTCTATCTCGCTGCTGACAATATCATCTTTCGTAGTTGACGAAGCATTATTATCTATATTTTCCATTTACTGAAAAGCACCTCCAAGAGAGTCATTAATGACTAGAGAACAACAAATATTTTTTCTTAAAAAAGAAAATTATCGAGAACGATTTACGGAATATAGATGCCAGTAAAAATATTGTGAGGAAATTCCTCATCAACTTAGAAATTATTTCCAAGTCACCCCGTTAATAATCTATAAGTTGGTAATTTCACCCTGTATACTCTGATCCCGGCCAAATTATATTAGCTGGATTTTCTGAGAGTATTATAAAGTTTCTGTGAAATTATGTCTAACTAATACCATGTATTGCAAAATACGTCAATTTTAATAATATACATCTGTAAGATAGTTTGATGATAGACACAATAGGTTACAAGCTATAGCTTATATCAAATAAGTAACTAAAATAAATATCAGTATAAAATTTGCCATAAAAAATTATCTAATAGGTAAGCTAGCTAAAAAATAGATGTATTTACCCTGTAGATATCGCCTAAAAAAGACCAATTTTCATAATTGCCTGTCAAATTTTCTCTTCAGTGATAGAAGTCTAAATATACATGAAGATATAAAGCATGAATATTCATGCTTGCTGGTAAGCGATCGCCTATGAATACCTGAGAGCAAAAAGCTAATAAAGTCAAGATATTTAGCCTGCAGCAAGAAAGAACCAAAAAGACAACTCTTGCCTTATAATTTCTAGTCAAATAAATTAGATTCTCTAAAATTAGAACCTTTTAGCAGAATTTTAACCTTCGCTCAACTAAGCATTAATCATCTTATTGATTAAGTCGCTAGATATTTGCTGTGCAGTGAAAGAGGCAGGGGGGCAGGGAGCAGGGGGCAGGGGGAGATGAGGGAGATAAGGAAGATGAGGGAGATGAGGGAGATGAGGGAAAAAGTAATTACCAATTACCCATTACCCATTACTCATTACTCATTACCCCATGCCCAATGCCCAATGCCCCATTCCCCATGCCCATTGCATCTAGAAAATGTCAAAATTAAATGTGTTTTGTAACCGTCGCTGGACATAGGGCGGATTTGAGATAACTAAACTGGAAACTTATGGGCAAGCAGCGCGTTCTGTCGGGAGTTCAACCAACCGGAAATTTGCATTTAGGCAACTATTTGGGAGCGATTCGTAATTGGGTAGAAGCCCAGAGTGATTACGACAATTACCTTTTCGTCGCTGATTTGCACGCAATCACTGTGCCACACGATCCTAAGGAGTTGGCATCTAATACCTATACTCTCGTGGCTCTCTATTTAGCTTGTGGTCTGGATTTAAATCATTCCACTATCTTTGTACAGTCTCACGTCTCGGCACACAGCGAACTTACCTGGTTGCTCAACTGCATTACACCTCTCAACTGGCTGCAAGACATGATCCAGTTTAAGGAAAAGGCTGTAAAACAAGGGGAAAATGTTGGTGTCGGCTTGTTGGATTACCCAGTGCTGATGTCTGCTGATATTTTGCTGTACCAAGCAGATTTTGTGCCTGTGGGTGAAGACCAAAAGCAACATTTAGAATTGACACGGGATATTGTGAACCGTTTTAATCACTTATTTGCGACACCAGATCAGCCTGTGTTAAAGCTACCAGCACCTTTGATTCGCAAAGAAGGTGCAAGGGTGATGAGTTTGACCGATGGTACCCGTAAAATGTCCAAGTCCGATCCATCGGAATTAAGCCGAATTAATTTGTTAGATACACCAGAGCAAATCGCCAATAAAATTAAGCGTTGTAAAACCGATCCAGTTCGGGGCTTAACTTTTGACGATCCAGAGCGTCCAGAGTGTAATAACTTGTTAACTCTATATATGCTGTTATCTGGTAAAAATAAAGCAGAGGTAGCAGCAGAATGCGAAAATATGGGTTGGGGACAATTTAAGCCCTTGTTGACAGAAACAGCGATCGCAGCTCTCAAACCGATTCAAGATAAATATCAAGCGGTAATGGCAGATAAAGGCTATTTAGAGTCTGTGTTGCGAGATGGTCGCCAAAAAGCCCAAGCAGTTGCCAACCAAACCCTAGCAGAAGTCAAAGCGGCTTTAGGCTATTCTGTTCCTCTCTAAAGATTTCACTTTTGGGTGTAATTTGCTTTACCCTGTAAGAAAATTGAAATCTGAATGTTATGCCTGATACCCAGATTCCGACAGTCTTGAACGCCTTCCGCAGCGCCGCGCAAGCAGGCGAATTTTTAATAACTGCTGAAGTAGCACCTCCTAAAGGTGGAGATCCAAAACATATGCTTGATATGGCGGCGACCCTTAAGGGGAGGGTTCATGCCGTCAATGTTACCGATGGTAGCCGCGCAGTATTACGGATGTCTTCGTTAGTGGCATCAGCAATTTTGTTACAACATGGCATTGAACCAATTTGTCAGATTGCTTGCCGCGATCGCAACCGGATTGGTTTACAAGCTGATCTGATGGGCGCTCACGCCTTGGGTATCCGTAACATCTTAGCTCTCACGGGTGACCCAGTCAAAGCAGGTGATCACCCCGATGCTAAGAGTGTATTTGATTTAGAAGCTGTACGCCTGCTACAATTAATTCGCAACCTCAATCAAGGTGCTGACAGTAACGAGCAACCCTTGAGTGATGGCGCACTTGATTTATTTGTCGGTGCAGCAGTCGATCCACAATGCGCTAGTTGGTCAGGTTTGCAAAGTCGCTTTGAACGCAAATTACAAGCAGGAGCGCAATTTTTTCAAAGTCAGTTAATTACTGACTTTGAGCGATTAGAGAAATTTATGGACAAAATTGCCGCAGGTTGTAATAAACCAATTTTGGCAGGAATTTTTCTGCTGAAATCTGCAAAAAATGCCCAATTTATTAATAGGTGCGTTCCTGGTGTAAATATACCGCAGCACATAATTGATCGGTTAGCCAAAGCCAAACACCCACTAGAGGAAGGTGTAAAAATTGCTGCCGAGCAAGTGCAAATAGCACAGCAATTATGCCAAGGTGTACACATGATGGCTGTGAAGCGAGAAGACTTAATTCCGCAGATTTTAGATTTAGCAGGAGTTAAGCCCATGAATTTGGTATTAACTAAGTAAACAGCAAAGGCGATCGCATTTTTTACCTGATGACAAAGCAGAGAAAGTGCGATCGCCTCTCTTCTCATTGAATTGCTAAACTAAAAAACAACCCTTACCCCTGCAAATGTAGTATTCTGACCACAAAATAGGGTTTTCAGCGTCGCAATTGCTATTTCCGATACTACAATTGCTGCTTCCGACACTACATTTGCTGTTTCGCACACTACAATTGCCATTTCGGATACTACATTTGCTGCTTTTGACACTACAATTGCCATTTCGGATACTACATTTGCTGCTTTTGACACTACAATTGCTGCTTCGGATACTACAATTGCTATTTTGGCGATGCCTGCGGCGGGCTACGCCTACCCAACAACTAACAATTAAGCAGTCCGATATACTTAGTAGTCATAACTCTGTACATTTGTTTGATTAGCTTGGACAATTAACCCATCTCTAAAAGCTATATTTTGGGAGACAATTTTCATAGTTTTAATTAGAGTAAATTTAAATGCACGTTATTAGTCGCAGAATTCTGCGGGATTTTTGTGAAGCACACGCAGATGTCTGTGAGGCACTTTATGATTGGTATAGAGTGGCAACTAAAGCTGAATGGAAAAATCTGCTTGAAGTTCAATCTATTTATCCAAAAGCAGAAGCCGTTGGCAACTTCACCGTGTTTAATATCAAAGGAAACAACTATCGTTTGATTGTTGATATTGTTTACGAAACTCAAAGAATTTATATTAAATATGTCCTAACTCACGCCGAATATGATAAGGATAAATGGAAAAATGACCCGTACTTTTAATCCTGAATCTTACGGTAAATTACTAGCCGAGTATCAGCCAAAAATAATTACTACGGAAGAAGAAAACGAACAAGCGATCGCACTCGCATTAACCTTAGAACATCGTCCTAATCGGACACCAGAAGAGGAAATGCTGTTGCAACTTTTGGTAACATTAATTGAGCAGTTTGAAGAAACCCATTACCCAATGCTCAAAGGTACACCCAATTCGATGTTAATGCATCTGATGGATGCACGCGATATGACTACTGAAGCATTAGTAGAGGTAGTTGGATCTTTGGATGTTGCTGTGCAAATTGTGAATGGCGATCGCACTATTAGTAAAACTCAAGCAGAAGCGCTTGCGGACTATTTTCATGTAGATGTCAGTTTATTTACCTAGCTAATTTTCCAGAAGAATAAAGTTCTTAAAACCATTGCTCGCCGTTGAATTAGAAACTTAATATTTTGCATGAGGTTAAAGGTGCGTAAACGCGCAGCTGCTTGTCAGCAGACATCGCCCTTTTTCTTCCAAATTGCTAAACTAAAAAACAACTCTTACCCCTGTGCAAAGGTAACATTATGACCTCTGCAATCAATTTCACCGACGAACTCACACCTTTTCCCGACCATACGCAGCTACCAGAGTCTGATGGTACTTTCGTGAAAAATTTTCAGGAACATCCCCAAAGCATTCTACTTACCGACTCCATTCAACCGATATTGCAAAAACGCCATCCAGATGGGCAATACTGCATAGGTCAAGATAGCGGTATATATTGGCGGATGACTGACCCCCCAGAAAAAGGCGCAGAAGCACCAGATTGGTTTTATGTGCCGAATGTACCACCCTTGCTGGATGGGCAAATCCGTAGGTCTTACGTATTGTGGCGAGAGTTCATTGCTCCATTGATTGCATTAGAATTTGTCTCTGGTGATGGTACAGAAGAACGAGATAAAACGCCTTGGAAGGGTAAATTCTGGATTTATGAACAAGTAATTCATCCGTCTTTTTACGGCATTTATGAAGTGAATAAAGCCAGCGTTGAAGTTTATGAATTAATTGGCGGACAATATCAATTAATCTCACCTAATGAACGTGGACATTATGCCATTATCCCGTTGGGAGTAGAGTTAGGTATATGGCAAGGAGAATATCAGAATCTAGAAATACCTTGGCTGCGCTGGTGGGATGAGCAAGGTAATTTGTTGTTAACTGGTGAAGAAAGAGCAGAACAGGAACGCCAACGCGCAGAACGCCTAGCTGCTCAATTACGAGCCTTGGGTGTTGATCCAGAAGTATAATCTGGTTAGTGCGATCGCTAATTGTCGCGTCAGGAAGATGCGATCGCATCATCAAGTTAATAATGTAATTAGCTGTAAGGCTATGGAGTCAAATTCGACCCAAAACTTGATAATAGTCTTTGGACTTTTGACCCTTGACCCTTGACCCTTGACTCTTCACTTAATTACATTAATGTCACAAAATCCCTTCTTTGTTGGTGGCCCAGTACCACCGGAATACTTTTTCGGACGCAGTGCGGAAGTCAGAACCGCTTTTGATCAAATTTCTCGGCGCGCACACTTGGCTATCTATGGTAGTCCTGGAATGGGTAAGTCTTCGCTATTGCGGTATATTGCTTCACCGAAAATTTGGGAAGCGCGGGGAAGAGATATATCTAAAGCGTTGATTGTTTCTATTAACTGTGCAGGTATCAGTCCGTTTACCGCCTCTGGTTTTTGGCGAGAAATCCTCAGCTTGCTGCAAGATGCAACGGAAGATGATGAGCCTCTCCAAACTGATATTAAACAGTTATTGCAGGAAGAAAAGGTAGAAAAAGGAGACTTGCGGCGAATGCTGCGGAAAATTGGGCAGCGTGACAAGTTTTTGTTGCTACTGTTAGATGATTATGATGCCGCGCTGCAACCTAATGAGCAATACACCGAAACCCAAATGCTGACTTTCTTAAGTGAGTTCCGGGATTTGGCAGTTCACAGCAATGAAGGCAAATACCTTTCAACTATTGTTACTACTTTTCGCCGCCTTAATGAATTAGGGCCGACCATCAAACCGGGTGGTTCGCCGTGGTATAATCATTATCTCTTCCGGTTATTAAGACCATTACCGGCTACGGAAGTTAATAATCAGCTAGCCATACCCATTCCAGGAAGTTTGCGAGCCGGAGTTTTAGAAATTATCGATGGACACCCAGCGCTGCTGCAAAATGCCGGTTATTTATTGTATGACACCCTACTAGCAGGAAATACCCCTGATATTCAGTCTTTTGCTCAGGATTTTGAAAGCGCTACCGAGCAATATTTCCGCGATACTTGGAGGTTTTCCACTGAAGAAGAACAGATTCTCTTAATGCTAATTGCCTTGGTGCGGTTGCAAGGTCGCTTAAACAGAAGTACTCGCTATGCTTTAGGCGACGTTGATTTAGTTTTTAGCCAACGCAGCCGGGAACTAGTAGATTTAGAGGAACGAGGCGTAATTCAGCGCACATTAGATGAAGGGAAAACTATCTATTCTTTTAACTCATCAATGATGGAGTGGTGGGTAATCCAAGAAATATACAACACTAATGAGGCGCAACTGGAAGGAAGAGAGAAAGTTTTTCTCAATTTGATGAGCCGGGAACAAGCAGGTACAGTTAAAAAAGCGATTCGTTGGGTATGGCAGCATCGAGATATCGTCCAGTCTTTAGTTTGGATTGTTCGCAAACTAGCGGGCGATCCTACTTGAGAAGTAATTATCACGTGCCGTATGCTTAAAGTACAAGCTAGATCTACTTCCTCTGGGGAGGAGTTGGCGAGAATGGTGTCTTCAACCAATTGGGAAGATAATCCGTATGTTATTGGTCGTCCAATTTATGAACCAGAGTTATTTTTTGGGCGTGAAGACCTATTCAATTTTATTTATGACAATCTCAACCAAGGCGCACAAGTAATTTTACTCCACGGTCAGCGCCGGATTGGTAAGTCGTCTGTGCTGTCCCAAATTCCTCACTTTATCGATTTAGAAAACTTTTTCTTTATACCTTTGTCGCTAGAAGGTAAAAGTCAAAAGTGCTTAAGTGAGGTTTTATATGAACTAGCAAGAGAGATTATTGATTATTTAGATGATTATCGCCATCCACATCGCCGCCAACTTGCTTTACCAACAAAAAAACAACTGCAAAAAGATGCAGGCATATTTTTCAATGAATTTTTACCCCAAGTTTATCAAGTAATTAATGGTAAAAACTTGGTACTCTTGTTGGATGAGTTTGATGTTTTAGGTGATTCTGGTCAAGATTCCTCTGTTGCTGACTTTTTTCCCTGTCTCCAATCGGTTGTTTATTCCCAAAAAGAACTGTTTATCATTCCAGTTATTGGGAGACAATTGGATGATTTACCAAATTTACTAAGTTTATTTAGGCAAGCACCAAATCGAGAAATTGGTCTATTAGATAGACAAAGTGCAGAACAATTAATTACCAAACCTGCACAGCATATTCTCAAATATGAGCCTGATGCCATAGATGCAATTTTAGAATTGTCAGCCGGACATCCTTATTTTACGCAAGTGATTTGCTTTGCACTTTTCTCTCAAGCTAGAGAAGAACAACGCTGGCAAGTAACTCGTAGTGATGTACAAAATATTGTTGAGGAAGCCATTGAAATTGGTGAAGCTGGTTTAGCGTGGTTCCGAGATGGTTTACCGATTACTGAGCGAGTAATCTTCTCAGCAGTAGCAGAAGTTCAACAACAAACAACATCTGTTGCTAAAGGAGAACCGTTAAAACTGCTGGTGCAATGTGGTGTAGTTTTAACTGAGCCTTTCCACATAGCAGAAGAGCGATTATTGCAATGGAATTTTTTACATAATATAACACCAGGAATATTTCAACCATTACGCTGGAATAACTATAAGGTAACAGTTGAGTTAGTCCGTAAATGGTTAGTCAAAAGATATCCGTTAAGGCGAGAAATTTGGGAATTAGAAAAGCTGGATTCGCAAGCTCATCGCCTTTATCAACAAGCAGTAAAGTTATCTCAAAATAGCGATTTACAAACTGCAGCTAATCTCTACGAGCAAGTCTTACAGGCTAATCCTAACCATTTTGATGCATTGTTTAGATTAGCTGAAATTTGCATAGATATTAGAGATTTTGACCAAGCTGTAGAACTTTATGCTAGAGCTTATAAAGTCGATCCAATTAGAACTCAGGATGGATTTATTCAAGCTTTACTGAGTTACGGACAAGAACTAATGGAACAAGGAAGATTTGAAGCCGCAAAAGAACAATTTAAACAAGCATTAGTACTGCAACCGCAAAACTCTGTGATTCAAGCCGTTTTAGTGGCTGCTCAACAGAGAAGAAGAATTGTTAAAACTGATGAAATGGTGGTGATTACTAGTGGTAGCTACATTGAAAAATTGAGCGAATCAATGGTAAGTGAAGTTACTATTAATGAAGCGAATAACCTTGTTAATAGTAGTATTAACCAACTTGAAAATTTAGATTCTCCAGAAGCAGCAAAATTAGCTAACCTGCTGAAACAGTTGCAATCAGAAATTGAAGCGAATAGAGAATTACAACCTGAAGATAAAGCCGAAGCATTAGAGCAGGTAATGGCTTTAGCGGAAGCTGGGAAAAATCCAGAAGAAGGACATATACACAGGTTAGCCAGAACTGCGTTTAAGATTTTGATTGGTACGTTGGCTAGTTTACCCACTTCTGCCAGATTAGTAAAAAATGGGCATAAGTTGTTACCTGCAATCTCGCAATTGTTGAATTTGAATCTTTGAGGGGTTGGGGACTGGGGACTGGGGACTGGGGATTGGGGATTAGTGTTTTTTTAGGCAAAGAGTGCGGCGAAGAGGAATAGGCTGTCTACTAAAATAGTGCTTAAAACTGCACCACTGAAGGCGTACCAATGTCTTTGCTTAGTGAGTAGGGGTATAAGACCTGTTGTTAATAATACTAAAGCTAAGGCGATCGCCCATGCTTGTCCCCAAGGTGTTCTAACTTGAATAACAGCATTTTGTAAAATTGCTGAGACTCCCTCTGGTTCAACTTGCATGATTTGCCGCCAATAGGGAATTAAATCTACTAAATAAAAGTACACATCCGTTAAGACTGTCCCAAACAAGGAACCTAAGTAAAACCAGTTACCGACTTTGCCCCAATTTCTGAACAGACACCAACAAGCAAAGGGTAACCCAATAGATTCTACTGGTAAATGCCATAACGGTTCCCAGCGAAACCATCCCCAGTAAATTGCCCCTGCTAGCCAACTCCAGCTAAAACCTAAAAGCAAATCGCCCCAAAGATATGTTGCGGGACGTGACATTAAATTAAAACTCAGCCATACCCACAAGCCTGCGATCGCTAAACTCAAACTAGGAAGCGATCGCACTAATGGCGCTTCGATAAATACTGGTACAGATACCAAAAATACCGCCGCCGCAAACACTAACCAAACTTTTGTAGAAGCCGGAGATATGGGCAAATTGGGAGAATTGGAGAGTGTAGTTTCTAATTCACCTATGCCTTTGCGTCCTTGATTAATGGATTGCAATTCAGTATCTATAGAGCCGGTAGGAGTACCGTATGAGGACAATGTATTATTAATCAATGTTTTTAATAATTGTTACTAAACTTTATCTTACTTAAAATACCACACTTCAAAATCCCCCCCAGGGGCATATTTATTTTACATTAATTTTGGGGAATCGGGCATTGGGCATTGAGCATTGGGTAATTGGGTACAAGGGGAAACGGTTGACTTTTGACTCTGGACTTGTCAAAAATAAAATCGCATTGGTATATCTCTGCATTAAAGCAGCGCCCTCTAGAGATTTAGTCGCCGTTAGTTAAGAGTTCAACTTTGAACTTCCATATTTTGATATAAGGCGGCAATATACAGATAAATTCTTTGTCAGGGCACGGCAACCACAAGCTTTTGGAATATTAAATTATCTTACTGGTGCCGTGCCCATACTCATCTATCGCGTTGTTTTTTCAAAATGGGATATTTCTCCTCATCCCCCTCATTCCTCGTCTATCCTAAGAAGCTGTTGACTGTAACTGTTCCAGCCGCGCTAGTACTTCTGTGCTGTGAATATTGGGATTAACTTTAACGAAAGTCTCACGCAGAATCCCATCTGGATCGATGATAAAACTGTGGCGCATAGAAACGTAACCAATCCAAGAACCATAGGCTTTACTAACTGCGCCAGTTGTATCTGCTAACAGGGGGAATTTTAGCCCTTCAGAATCACAAAATTCTGCGTGAGAATCTACATCATCAGCGCTGACTCCAATAATTTGAGTATTCTGGGCTAAATATTTGGGTAAGTCTTGCTGAAAACGCCGCGCCTCTATGGTGCAGCCAGAGGTGAAGTCTTTGGGATAAAAATAAAGAACTACCCATTTACCACGCAAGTCCGAAAGAGAAATGTTACCGTTGCCTGTGTTAGTAGGCAAGGTAAACTCCGGTGCAGGTTGATTTATGGCGGGTAGTTTTCCACCCAGCGCATCAGCAGTTGGTGTAAAGTTCAGCCAACTGCTGACAGCAACAAAGCTGGCAAATAATATGCTTAAAAAATTGCGGCGAGAAATCATGGTACAGATAAGAATGATAACTTAACATAAGTTTACAGTTCTTATTCACTGTTCTTCTGATTCCGGCTGAGATTCGGCTGGGACATCTGTACTTTCTATGTATTGGCTATCGAGGAGAAAAGCCCCTTTAGCAAAGCGAATACCCCAATATCCACCAGGACGATGATCCATCACTATACCTTCTTCTCCCAGTTGAATGACATTTGGGGGGCGCAGCATGGGCATGGGTTCGGCAGTTTTGACGTAAGGCGGTAGTGCAACAACACGTACTTTACTACCAATGATGAATTCTTTAGACATTTTGATCCAACAAAGAGTTTTGAATAACTCATAACTCAAAACCCCCAGCAAAAGCTAGGGGTTAAAGTAACAAGGTTAAAATCAACAGACGCGATTAATCGCGTCTCTACAGCAATTTTGATGATTGATTCTGGGTTATACCAAATAAAACTTGCACCTCAGTTAACGGTAAGTGCCAAAATAATTCTGGTTGCCAAGTATCGGGGTCTAAATGGGAGTGATAACCGCGTTGGTATGCTTGCCACAATTTTTCCCAACTAAACTTTTGCCGATGATTTTGGTATCTGTGGATCGCACGTAATAGCCCCAAACCCAACATAAAATTAATAGGACTAAACTTGGTTCCTAAGAGAAAAGCCTGTACTTCTGCTTCCCCAATCAAGTCTGTACCATAGCCTGTAATCGCATGAATACCATCGTGGAGTTGTTTGCGACGAGGGCCTGTAGTGAAGGGTTTTAAGTTATTTTGCTGCAATAAATCTGCCCAAGCTCTGCCAAAAGTGCCTTGAGGAAGCAACTGCAATTTTTCGATGTATACTATTTGCGGCACAGCTAGCCCTTGAGCTTCAGCTTTACGGTCAAGTAAATCTAAGAGTTGTTGCAGGCGAGGAATGGCATTTGCGGAAGCAGTAACAGGTTGCATCATCTTCTATTTGTAGATTGTGATATGCAAATTCCCAACTTCTTGGCTAAAGTTGGGAATTTAGTTTTTAACAATGGTTTAGAACAAACAAACAACCAAGATAATCTTAGGAATTAACACTTATTTTTGATGGGGTAGAAAGTGGTAGTAAGCCTTTATTTTATGATTTTACTTATGGTTGTTGTGTGCCTTGGTTAGAATTACGTTGTTGCCAGCGTGCACGTGCATTCTCACGCATTTGCTGTAATTTTGTGCGTTGTTCGGGAGTCAAAACTGCTTGGATTTGTTGTTGTGAATTCTGCATAATTTGCTTGATTTGGGTTTTTTGGGCTTCTGTTAAATTCAGAGACTCAAAACCTTTTTTGCCAAACTCACCAGGCTGTTGACCTTGGGGACGTTGTGCACCTTGGGCGCGACGCTGACCTCTTTGCGCTTGACGTTGCTCAAATTGCGCTTTTAACTGGTCTTTTTGTTCTTGGGTAAGAATTCCTTCAATTTGGGTGCGGGTATCGCGGCGAATTTGCTGAATTTGGGTTTTTTGTGCATCGCTTAACCCTAATTGTTGCCAAGGCCCTTTATTTGGGCGTTCTCCACGTTGTCCATTGGTGTTTTGTGCAACTACTTGCTTATGTCCAGAAAAACCTCGTTGTGCTTGAGCCGCAAAGGGAGTTGCTGTTAAAGTTAAAGCGATCGCACCAGCTACCAAGGATAATGTTTTAACTTTCATGATTGACCTCGTGTGTTTTTTCTTTTTCTGATGTCACCATCTTACGAACTCGTCTTTGGTAAACACATGAGGCAAAAGTCACGGATACACCCATGACTTTAGTCATTATTCATTCATGAGCAATCATACTAGTAATTTCAGCTAAATTAAATTAAGGTGAAAAAACTGCTGATTTAGCAGTTTATTTTTGTATTTCTATTTAAAAGGCTTGCAATTAACTCGGTGGATGTACGTAAATAAAAACCATGCTGTAAGAATTTGAGTAATCAAGCTCTTGCTATGTAGAAGTATTATTCACTAAAAATTTAAGCAAAGAATTTTATTAATTCATTTAATTAACTTTTAGTTTTATGAAACCCCCAATACAAATTAACAATCATCCGTTTCGATTTCTACTTTATTTAGAGTGGATACTGTTAGCGATCGCTATGCTAACTGCGATTATGCCATCTCCACCACCGCCACGTTTTGCTGGTAGGTTTCACGAACCCAGTCCCGAGAATTTAATAGTTGCAACTGGCTGTTTAATTATTTTTGGTTTGATGGGTTTGAGATTACCCACCGGCAACCAGATAAGTAAAATAATTTTTACAGCTATTGAAGTTTTTTTGATTTTTACCACTGGTTTCGTAGGTGGGAGAATTTCTCGGCTCTTTCCTTTTATCTATATGATTTTAGTAACTCGTAGTTGCTTAATTTTTCAATTACCAGGGCGTTTAATAGTTACATCTATATCATTTCTTTTATTTTGGCTGACACTACAACGTAAGTGGCAGAATTTTTCTCCTATTCCCCAAGTCCAAGAACGATTTCAATTTTTAACTCTGAGTTTATCTTTATTATTTGGCTTAAGTTTGATTTTTGTATTAATGCTAATGAATACAGTATTATCTGAACGCCAAAGTCGGGAAGAATTAGCTGTTGCTAACGAAAAATTGCGTCAATATGCTCTCCGCATTGAGAACCAAGCAACTTTAGAAGAACGTAATCGCATTGCGCGAGAAATTCATGATTCCTTGGGACATTCCTTAACAGCGTTAAATCTGCAATTAGAAACAGCTTTAAAATTGTCGCAATCTAATCCTAATAAAGCTCATGATTTTTTGAAAAGAGCGAAAGAATTAGGTTCTAAAGCATTACAAGATGTGAGACAATCTATTTCTACGATGCGTTCTCATCCATTACAAGAACAATCATTAGAGCAAGCAATTAATCAACTATTAGAAGATTTTCATCATGCCAATGGCTTTTCACCAATTTGCATGATTAACTTAGATCATCCTTTACCTAGCGAAATTAAAATTGCTATCTACCGCATCATTCAAGAATCATTGACTAATGTTTCTAAGTACGCTAAAGCCACAGAAGTGAGGATAGAAATAGATAAAACTCCTAGGGGTTTACATTTAACTGTTCAGGATAACGGTCAAGGTTTTGACTTTAAGCAAAATACTACTGGGTTTGGCTTGCAAAGTATGCGCGATCGCACTTTAGCAATTGGTGGTGTATTTAATATTAACAGTACACCTGGAGAGGGTTGTAAAATTATAGTTGATATTCCTCTAATGAGGCTGAATAGATGATTAAAGTATTACTAGTAGATGACCAAAATCTAATTCGTCAAGGATTAAGAGCCTTATTAGAATTAGAAACAGATTTAGAAATTGTAGGGGAAGCGGAAAATGGAGCAATCGCACTGAATTTAATTGCCGAATTGCAACCGAATGTAGTATTGATGGATATTAGAATGCCGATTATGGATGGAGTTGCAGCTACAAGAGAAATTCAACAGCGATTTAGCGGTATTAAAGTTTTAGTATTAACAACTTTTGATGATGATGAATATGTCAAAGCTGCACTCCAGAATGGTGCAATGGGTTATTTACTCAAGGATACACCTTCAGAAGAATTAGCTTTTGCAATTCGTGCTGTTCACAAAGGTTACACCCAATTAGGGCCAGGAATAGTCAAAAAATTATTGATGCAGTTTCCCACTTTAGAACCTACCCCACCACCAGAAATTCCGCCGAGTTTAGCAGAACTTACTCCTAGAGAAAAAGAAGTTTTACGCCTCATTGCTCAAGGCGCTAGTAATCGAGAAATAGCCCAACAACTCTACATTTCTGAGGGGACAGTCAAAAACCATGTGACCAATATGTTGAATCGTCTCAATTTACGCGATCGCACTCAAGCTGCCATTTTTGCTAATACATTTTTAGCATATTTAAATGACGGCGATTAATTATCTATGAAAATTATTACTAATAAACTAAAGTTTATACAAATTCAAATAATGTTTGCGACAGATAAATTCTTTGTATGGGCACGGCATCTACAATCTTTAGGTATATCAACTATATTACAGGTGCCGTTCCCCTACCCATATGTCGCATTCTTTTTTTAAAACTGTATTATTTATTTTATTCAATATCCAAATATGGAAAAGACAGTAACTTTATATCGAAATACAGTTCACTTAAGAAAATTAATTGATAACAAAACCAAAAAAACTAGTTACTCAATAAAGAAAACAGAACAATAATTTTGGAGGGGGTTTGGGGGACGCAACCGTCACCCAATCGGGGGTTTGGGGGAGAATCCCCCAATTGATCTGGCTTTTTTAATCAGTGACAAATCAATCGCTATTTAAATAAAATAGAATGCTTGGCGTTTAATTAAATAATGCCAAGCATTCTGTTTTTAAAACTCCTTTAATCACATTGATATTTCTAAATGATTTAGCAATCACCTCTTCACAAGAAATCTCAATTTGTGATTGATTGATGGAAATTAAATCTTGAATAGAAGCACCATAGATAATCTCAGAGATACCCGTCCACACACAAGCAGTTGCACACATAGGACAAGGTTCAGCAGTGGTATATATGCTATACCCTGTCAAAGAAGGATTTTGAATTTTAGCTGTTAAACTACGAATAACATTGATTTCTGCATGAGCAGATGGATCGTGATCTCGTCTTACAGTATTATGACCTACGGCAACAACTTCGTTATCTTTCACAATCACTGCGCCATAAGGTGCATCACCTTTTGTTGCTTCTGCGATCGCTAGGCGCATAAAATATTCACGATCCATATTACCTAAGGAGTGGAAAAAGATACTTGTTAAGAATATCGCATTTTAAATGTTGTTTCTACGAAATACTGAAAAATAGTTAGGGTTATATATGTTACTGAGCAGAGAAAAAGCCGAATTCTATTTAACAGACATAGAAACACCACTAGGACAAGTAATTAACTTAACTATCGCCGGATTGGTTCTTTTATCTTCAGGAATTTTCGTAGCAGAAACTTATAATATTCCTGATTCTCTCCGTTTCCAATTACAAATTATTGATACTGTTATATTCATAGTTTTTGCAGTTGAATATGCCATCCGTCTATGGAGCGCAGAAAATAAACTCAAGTATTTTTTTAGTCTATATTCCATTATCGACTTAATTGCTATCTTGCCATTTTTTCTAGGAGCTGTAGATTTAAGCTTTATTCGTTTATTACGATGGTTTCGGATTTTAAGGCTAATCAGGTTTATCGATAAAAAATTTTTCTTTGGTAGTGTCAGTACTGAAGATGGGGTAATATTTGCACGAATATTATTTACCTTATTTGCGATTATATTTGTTTACTCTGGCTTAATTTATCAAGTTGAACATCCTGTTAATCCCCAAAGTTTCGCCACTTTTTTAGATGCATTGTATTTTTCCATTGTCACCATGACAACTGTGGGTTTTGGGGATGTAACACCCGCTTCTGAATTAGGACGCTGGTTAACAGTATTGATGATTTTGACAGGTATCGCCTTAATTCCTTGGCAAGTTGGTGATTTAATTAAGCGATTGGTAAAAACTGCAAATCAAATAGAAGCAAATTGTTCTGGGTGCGGTTTAGCTTACCACGATGCGGATGCTGGGTTTTGCAAAAGATGCGGAACCAAGTTACCCGTGATGAGTGCTGATTAATTTCTGTTTGAGGATTCAGGTTTTTAATTAATGAAGAATTGCAGAGACGCGATGAATCGCGTCTGTACAAGATTCAAAATAGCAGTGGTAGGGTGGGTTATGGCGGAAAAACTGATGCACTGCTGATATTAATATCAAAGTTTTCCGTAAACACGATAACTCTTGTTGTTTGTATATATGGAGCTAATATATTTCGTACAAATTGGCGGGAATCAATAGACCATTTATAAAACGTCAAAGCCAGAGAAAACAATACTTTTGACTTTTGACTTTTGAACGCCAGTTGCTACAACGCGGGGAACCCGCGCAACGCACTGGCTCCTTTTGACTTCCGCCTTGAGGTACTAGTGGTGTGATAATTGGGAGTAAAACCTTATGGAAGCCTTGCTACATAACCCAATTGCAGATATGTACGGGCCAAACTTCTTACTTTTGTATGGTAGCGTCATTAGCTTGACACTTTTTGGTTGCTGGAAACTTGTACAAGATCCGACAACAAATCAACCTTTACCTTTAATCCCTAGCGAACCAGATCCTTACGAAGTTGCTTACTTTCGTGAGGGAGTATTAGAAGTAGTAAAGGTAGCAATTTTGAGTTTAATTCAAAAGAATTATCTACAGATTACTGGAGAGAAAATCAGCCAAACATCAGAGCATGAGAATGTATTGCAATTGCATCCTATAGAGAGAGAAGTGTTTTTTAGTTATTCAACAACTCCAGAAGCAAAATCTCTCTGGGTAATAGCCTCGAAAGTAGTATTATATTGCGATACTTTTGAAGGAAAACTACGCAATGAACAACTATTATATGCTCAAGAATGGCAAAGATGGAATTATAAAGTTGGCTTAATTGCGGCTACAATTATTTTCAGTTTAGGTGGTTATAAACTCCTGATTGCTTTAGAAAATAACCATCATAATGTCAGCCTGCTCATATTTATGGCTGTCATATCGATAATGTGTATTTTATGGTTAAGCCGGATGCGATCGCGCCTTAGCTATCGAGGACAAGTTTACCTGCAACAACTCCAAGCTACATTTGCTCAATTGAAGACTAAGGCGAAGAACTCTAGCTTCCTTTCAGGATTTAATTACAATTTGCTAGTAGCACTCTTTGGCGTGGAAGCACTCGCTGGTACTGAATACGATTCATACTACAAAGTTTTCTATCCTGCGACATCTAGAACCAGTAGCCAAAGAAGCAACTCCTCTGATAGTGGTTGCAGTAGTGGAAGTTCCTGCAGTGGTGGAAGTTCCTGCGGTGGCGGTTGCGGTGGTGGCTGTGGTGGCTGCAGTGGTTAAATAAGCTGTTAAGGCATTTAACTTGCATAGATTGGGCGGGCAAGATGCCAGTAGTGTCAACTTAACGTGAAACCCGCTTGGTTGCAGGGTTTTGCCCTCACCCCCAGCCCCTCTCCCACAGGGAGAGGGGAGCAAGAGATTTAATTCCCCTTCTCCAGGGGGAGAAGGGGTTAGGGGATGAGGGCGAGGGTTTTTGTACAACACGCGCCGTATATAGCTTTCAGCTTAAGTTGACACATATGGCAAGATGCCCGCCCCACAATAAATATACAATTGAAGATTATGCAAATTAGATGTGGTTTAGCTTCCCAATTCTCCAAAATTTAGCCACAGGTGCAAACTTTGGAACCTTGTCATATATGGCTTTGTGAATTTTGAATTGCTAATAAGATGTTATCTCATCTCCCGAATTTAGGTGTGGGGTTAGGCTTTAGAGAACTCTTTAAAAGTGAATTGTTTCTCAATCGTCAGCCAGTAGACTTTCTAGAAATTGTTGCTGAACATTATTTAGATGCACCCGCAGCAAAACAGCAGGAATTAGAATTGCTGGCGGCGCATTTCCCCCTAATTCCCCATGCAATTAATTTGTCGTTAGGTAGTGCTGAAGGTTTGGATAGAGATTATTTGAGTAAACTAGCAGCACTGATTAAGCAGCTTAACCCGCCTTGGTGGAGTGAGCATCTTTGTTTTACCAAAGCTGGGGGAATTGATATTGGACATTTATCACCGCTACCTTATACCCAGGAAGCTGTGGAAGTTGTTTGTCGTAACATCGCTGAAGTGCGTCGCTGGATTGATGTGCCATTAATATTAGAAAATATTAGTTATTTGGTGGCGCTTCCTGGTGCGGAGATGACAGAAGCCCAATTTTTAGCAGAAGTAGCAGAACGTGCTGATTGTGGGTTGCTGTTAGATGTGACGAATCTCTACACTAATGCTGTTAACCACAGCTATGATGTGCAGCAGTTTCTGCAACAATTACCCCTAGAACGTGTTGTACAGTTGCATTTCGTCGGTGGACATTGGCATGATGGTGTGTTGATTGATAGCCATTCCCACTCGACACCAGCCGAAATTTGGCAACTGATGGATGATGTTGTCGCCAAGTTTCCAGTCAAAGGAATGGTTCTCGAACGAGATGAAAACTTACCAGCCTTTGCAGAATTAGTCGCAGAACTGCAACAAGCACGACATATCGCCAGGAGTCATGGTAAATGGGTTTAGCACAAACGCAGCAGATTTTAGCCCAACTGTATACTAATACTGAATTCAGGAACAGTTTCTTTGCTAACCCAAAAGTCGTTGGTGCAGAATTGGGACTAAGCGATGCTGAAATAGAGAATTTATCTCAACTTGCTACCCCACAAGTTAACTTGTTTGCCAATTCTCTAAAGTGGAAGCGATTAAATTTATTATCAAAACTACTACCACGCACTGCGATCGCACTCGGTAAAAACTTCAAAACTTTATTTTGGCAGTATGCAGAAACTTATATACCCCAGGGTATCAAGAAACATCGACAAGATGCGATCGCTTTTGCTGAGTTTATCGTCAAAACCTCTCAGCAAGCGGGGTTAGAACCAATTTGGATCAGTGATTTAGTCCGCTACGAACAAGCCTGGCTATTAGCTGAGGAACTAAATCACGGTTGGAAAGTATGTTGGTTTCGTTATCCCGTTGACAAACTAGAGACTGGTGAAGAGAAAATTCCTCCGCAACTGACAATCGCTGTATGGTGGCGTTTACAGGCGCGATCGCCTCTACATCATACTGTGCGATCACTATTTTAAAAATGTAAATCGTGAACATCTGGCTGACAAAGAGCGACAATTATCTTGCTTTTGTTTATGTCTCATCAATAAATAACAATGAAGTTCAGCGAAATTATCAGCCGATTTGATGATATTGTTACTGACCATAGCCTCAACACTAACCCCAACAGTGATCCAGAAATTACAGCCTTAGCAGCCATTGATGAAGCTAATAGTAGTAATCTCAGCTATATAGAAGGGCCGAAATTTTTCTCTTGGGTGGGTAAAACTAATGCTGGTGCGTTAATCCTTCCAGAAGACAAAACCTTACAGGCGCAAGCCCAAGAACGGAATATTGTTTGGGTAGCTACTAAAGAACCACGCTTGTTTTTTGCTAAAGCGATCGCAGTTTATTATCAACCATACCGCCCCAGCCCCGCAATTCATCCCACGGCAGTAATTGACCCCACAGCCGAAATTGGTAGCGATGTTTACATTGGCCCCCATGTAGTGATTCAGCAGCGAGTAAAAATTGGTAATGGTGCGATTATTTACCCGAATGTCGTCATTTATCCCGATGTTACCATAGGCGATCGCACTACCTTACACGCTAACTGTACCATCCACGAACGCAGCCAAATTGGTGCAGATTGTTTTATTCATAGTGGCGTTGTCATCGGTGCTGAAGGGTTTGGCTATGTACCTACACGTAGTGGGTGGGTAAAAATGCAACAATCCGGCTACACTGTTTTAGAAGACCGCGTAGAAGTTGGTTCTAACAGCGCCATTGACCGCCCCGCCGTCGGCGAAACCAGGATAGGTCACGATACAATCATTGATAACTTAGTGCAAATTGGTCACGGTTGCAAAATTGGCTTTGGTTGTGCGATCGCCGGACAAGCTGGACTGGCTGGTGGCGTAGAAATTGGTAATCGCGTCATCCTAGCTGGACAAACCGGAATAGCCAATCAAGTCAAAATTGGCGACGGTGCGATCGCATCCGCGCAAGCAGGAGTTCATAATGATGTTGCACCAGGAGAAATTGTCTCTGGTACTCCCGCCATTCCCCACAAACTATATCTCAGAGTATGTGCGGTTTATAACCGGCTACCAGAAATGTATAAAGCGCTGAAGCAATTTCAACGTTAAGTGGGCATGGGGAATAGGGCATAGGGCATAGGGCATAGCAAAGAGTTACCAATGCCCAATGCCCCAAGTCGGCGTAGCTAAAGCATCTCTTTGGGGTTGTGTCCTGAAGCAACCAAACTCTGGGGAAATGCTTTAAAATCAGGATTCAATCAGCTTGGGGTAGTGGTTTCAAACTGGGGTAGCCCCAAACTTTTTGGTCGATTTTGGAAATGCAATGCCAAAAACTACTTACGGAGATGTAATCAAAACGCGAGTTAAGCGTCTATTGGCGGCGTTGCTTGGTTTTGCGGCTGGGGAATTTGCGGAAGATAATTTGAATATTGAGTATCACTGGAAAGAAGAAGATAGCCCTAACCCCAAGCTGACGATGAACACAACTCTGGTAACTTTGGAGTTGTTGACGCAAAAAGACGAATATCCAGGTAAGTTAACTAAAACGCAAATCCGCGCCGCACTGCATTTACTGAAGGATTTTGTCAAAATTCTGGAAGATAACCGGATTCAAACCAAGGGTGCTGATGAGTGGCACTTTACTTTAAAGCTATGGTCAAGGGATAAAGAAAAGAACCTGGAAAAGTTTGATGAGGTATGGCAAAGCAACAAACCAAAGAAACCTCAACAACTAGAAGTTAATTACCCTGAAGATGAGGGTGTTGCTGTTGTACCCCAAACTCAACTTGCCATATTTCAAGCACCACCTTTACCTGCACACTTTGTTGAACGCCCAGAATACAGCGATGATTTAAAAACTCGCCTGCTCACAGAAGATAATCGCACATTGGTAATTACGGCGATTCATGGTTTGGGTTCGGTGGGTAAATCGACCTTAGCCGCAGCTTTAGCAGTAGATGCAGAAATCCAAACTCGGTTTTGTGATGGGATTTTGTGGGCTACATTAGGTCAACAGCCTGATGTGCTGTCTTTAATTAGTGACTGGGTACAAGCATTAGGAGACTACAGCTTTAAACCTACTAGTGTAGAAGCAACTACTAATCATTTACGGACGCTGCTTTATGACAAAGCTGTGTTGCTAGTGGTGGATGATGCATGGAATACGCAAGATGCCCAAGCGTTTAATGTGGGTGGGGTGCGGTGTCAGGTTTTAGTCACAACTCGTGAAGCAGCAATTGCCGATGCTTTAGCAGCTAACACCTACAGCCTGGATATCATGACACCAACTCAAGCTATGGCGTTGCTGACGAAGAAATTAGGACGGGAAATTACAGGTGCAGAACGTCACTCAGCAGAAAATTTAGCTCAAGGTGTTGGTTATCTCCCCCTCGCGTTGGAACTTGCAGCGGCCGAAGTTGCTAGTGGTACGACTTGGGATGAACTATTGAGAGATATTCAGCAAGAGGTAGCGAGATTAACCAGTTTTGACCGACCGGAAGCCCAAGAAATTACCGATGAGGCGAGTTTAAAACGCTTGAGTTTAACAGCATCATTAAACTTGAGTGTCAAGAGAATACCTCAAGAAAAGCAGCATTTTGCTTGGTTGGGGGTGTTGCCGGAGGATGTGAACATTAATAAGATGATGGCGGCGACGCTGTGGGCAATGGATGAGCGTGATGCTGCCCAGATGTTGGAATACTTACGGAATAAAGCATTGTTATTAACAGGAGTACCCCTTGCTGATGGTACGCCTACCTATCGTTTACATGACTTATTCCATGATTTAGCTTGTAATTTGTTAACTGCTACGCCACAGCCAAAGCGGAGAGGAGATTTGCCAGGGTTAGGTTTAAATCTGACTGATGCTCATACTGCTGTTGTGGAGAAGTATCGGCAGAAAACCCAGAATAATTTATGGCATACCTTACCTGATGATGGTTACATTCATCAGCATTTAGTTTGGCATTTGGAAAAGGCGGGACTTTTTGCAGAGATTCACTCTTTATTGTGGGAAGAGTCGGCAACTGGCAATAATGGCTGGTTTGAAGTGCGGGAACAATTGGCACAAACAGGGGGTTACATCACAGATATATCTCGTGCTTGGGAATTAGCCCAAAGGAATTGGACTGCATCAACATTAAGTTTGCAGTGTCGCTATGCTTTGATTACTACATCCCTGAATAGTTTGGCAGCTAATTTACCAAGAGATTTATTAATTGCTTTAGTCAAAAACAAGAAGTGGACTCCCGAACAAGGACTAGCTTACGCCCTGCAAAAACCAAAGCTAGAAGAGAAAATCGACGCACTGGCAAAACTAGTCAATTATCTGCCACCAAATCTTCAACAATTAGCACTGCAAAAAGCACTTGCTGCTGCCAGGGCGATTCAGGATGAGAATCATCGTGCCCAAGCCTTGAATGTCTTAGCAGATAAACTAAAAGAAGTATTACCAGAAGCACTTGCTGCTGCTGTGGCACTTGGGAATGAGAATCATCGTGCCCAAGTCTTGAGTGCCTTAGCAGATAAACTGCCACCAGAGTTGTTAAAAGAAGCACTTGCTGCTGCCAAGACGATTCGAGATGAGAATTATCGTGCCGATGCCTTGAGTGCGTTAGCAGACAAACTGCCACCAGCGTTGTTAAAAGAAGCTCTTGCTGCTGCCAGGACACTTGGGAATGACTATGATCGTGCCCAAGTCTTGAGTGCGTTAGCAGATAAACTGCCACCAGAGTTGTTAAAAGAAGTATTTGCTGTTACTAGGGCGATTTGGGATGAGTATTATCGTGCCGATGCCAGGAACGCCTTAGCAGATAAACTACCACCAGAGTTGTTGCTAGCAGCTCTTGCTGTTACCAGGGCGATTCGGGATGAGAATTATCGTGCCGATGCCTTGAGCGCCTTAGCAGATAAACTGCCACCAGAGTTGTTAAAAGAAGCCCTCACCGCCGCTAGGTTGATTCTGTATGAGGATTCTCTTACCCATGCCTTGAGTGCCTTAGCAGATCAACTGCCACCAGAGTTGTTGATAGAAGCCCTCACCGCCTCTAAGGTGGCTCGGAATGAGTATTATCGTACCAAAGCCTTGATTGCCTTAGCAGGCAAACTAAAAGAAGTATTACCAGAAGCCCTTGCTGTTGCCAGGGCGATTTGGGATGAGTATTATCGTGCCGATGCCTTGAGTGCCTTAGCAGATCAACTGCCACCAGAGTTGTTAAAAGAAGCCCTTGCTGTTGCTGTGGCGATTCGGGATGAGAATTATCGTGCCGATACCTTGAGTGCCTTAGCAGATCAACTGCCACCAGAGTTGTTAAAAGAAGCTGTTGCTGTTGCCAGGGCGATTGGGGATGAGTATTATCGTGTCTATGCCTTAAGTGCCTTAGCAGATCAACTGCCAGGAGTATTGCCAGAAGCCCTTGCTGTTGCCAGGGCGATTGGGAATGAGTATTATCGTGCCTATGCCTTGAGTGCCTTAGCAGATAAACTACCAGAAGTATTACCAGAAGCCCTTGCTGTTGTCAGAGCGATTGGGAATGAGCGGAATCGTGCCTATGCCTTGAGTGCCTTAGCAGATAAACTGCCACCAGAGTTGTTAAAAGAAGCTCTTGCTGTTGCCAGGGCGATTCGGGATGAGTATTATCGTGCCTATGCTTTGCGTGCGTTAGCAGACAACCTGCCACCAAAAGAAGCTCTTGCTACTGCCAGGGCAATTGGGGATGAGTATTATCTTACCAAAGCCTTGAGTGCCTTAGCAGATCAACTGCCACCAGAGTTGTTAAAAGAAGCTCTTGCTGTTGCCAGGGCAATTAGGGATGAGAATGATCGTACCGATGCCTTTAATGCCTTAGCAGACAAACTGCCACCAGCGTTGTTGCCAGAAGCTCTTGCTGCTGCCAGGGAAATTAGGGATGAGAATGATCGTACCGATGCCTTGAGTGCCTTAGCAGACAAACTGCCACCAGAGTTGTTGCCAGAAGCTTTTGCTGCTGCTGTGGCGCTTGGGAATGAGCGTAATCGTGCCATAGCCTTGAGTGCCTTAGCAGACAACCTGCCACCAAAGTTATTGCCAGAAGCTTTTGCTGCTGCTATGGCGATTGAGGATGAGTATTATCTTACCAAAGCCTTGAGTGCGTTAGCAGACAAACTGCCACCAAATTTGTTGCCAGCAGCTTTTGCTGCTGCCAGGGCGATTCAAAATGAGTATGATCGTGCTCAGGTGTTGATGGCCTTAGCCCAGAAACTACCAGAGGTTTTGCCCGAAGCTATTGCTGCTGCCAGAGAGATTGAGGATGAAATGACTCGTGCTGAAGTTTTGATACCTTTAGTAGAGAAACTACCGCCAGAACTACTGCCAGAAGCCCTGACTGCGGCTAGAGAAACTCAGTATAACTATTATCGTGCTGCGGTTTTGATTGCCTTAGCCCAAAGATTACCAGAACTTTTGCCCGAAGCTATTGCTACTACCGAGGCTATTGAGGATGAGTCTTGTCGTGGTCATCGTTTAAGTGAATTAGCGGAGCAACTACCAGCAGAATTATTACCAGAAGTCCTAGCGATCGCTCGGAAAATTCAGGATCATTACGAGCGCGCCCATCCTTTGATAGCTTTAGTAGAGAAACTACCAGAAGTTTTGCCAGAAGCCCTTGCTACGATTAGAGAAACTCAGCATGACTGTGATCGTGCTGCGGTTTTGATTGCCTTAGCCCAAATACTACCAGAAGTTGTGCCAGCAGCTATTGCTGCTACCGAGGCGATTCACAATGAGTCTTCTTTTGTGCATAGTGAATTAGCCGAGAAACTACCACCAGAATTATTACCAGAAGTCCTTACTGCTGCTAGAGAGATTCAGGATAACCGTTATCGTGCCCATGCCCTCAGTGCCTTAGCTCAAAAACTACCACAAATTTTACCAGAAGCACTTGCTACAGCCAGGGCAATGGAGGATGATTCTGATCGCGCCGATGCCCTCGGTGAGTTAGCCGACAAACTACCAGAGGTATTACCAGAAGCACTCACTGCTGCTAGGGCAATTGATAATGAGTATTATCGCATCAATACCCTCCGTGCCTTAGCTTTCGGTCTGTCACAAATGCCATCCGCCATACTTTTTCCACTTTGGCAAGATACCCTTCACCATTTATCTGTTCGCACTCGCCCTAATTTGCTGCAGGATATAGAGGTATTGTTTCCAGTTATCTTTGCATTAGGTGGTGAAGCAGCAACGGCAGAGGTTTGGCGTGCAATTATGGATGTAGGGCGATGGTGGAAATAATTCGTAATTCGTAATTCGTAATTCGTAATTCGTAGTTCGTAATTTACACCTCAAAAGTATAGAGTGCGATCGCCTTTCCAGTCTCAAAAGTATGGAGTGCGATCGCCTTCTCGACAAAATGCGATCGCAATTCACTAGAACTATCTGGAATTTTCAAGTTGTCGTCAAGCCACAGCTAGAGAACAAAGCACCTATGAACAACAATAATTCTCATGTTGAAACCCCAGATAACGATATGCTACCTGAATATGATTTTACAGGTGGTGTGCGCGGAAAACATCATCAAGAATATCGACAAGGACATACGGTAACAATTCATCAAGCAGATGGCACAACCGTAGTACAGCACTTGACAATGCCAGAAGGTGCAATCATGCTCGATCCAGATGTGCGAGAATTTTTCCCGAATGCAGAAGCAGTAAATCACGCACTACGCACACTCATTCATCTAATTCCTCAAAAAAAAGTTAGTTAAGGATATAACAATCTACTTGCAGTTTGAGGCTTTTGTGATGCAGGTGGGATTTGGGGATGCGATCTCCTTCCCAGCCTCAAAAGTATTGAGTGCGATCGCTGCTCGATAAAATGCGATCGCTGTTAATACCAATTCAAATAATGTTGGCGACAGATAAATTCTTTGTAGGGGCACGGCACCAGTAAGATATTGGATATGCCAAAAGATTGTGGATGTTCCCTACAGATCTGTGGCGTTCTTGTTTCAAAATGGTATAACTACTCCAAAAAATGCGATCGCTTAACCTTGTAAGATTCGCACTCCATCTCTTCGCTGCGATTTCTACCACCAAGCGATGCAGCATCTACACCAAATCAGCCTTGTTTACCAAAATTACCTCATCCATAGAGAACATCGGTTGCTTCATAACCAACGTGATCGGGTTGTCTATCAATGAGCGCTCATCCATAGAGAACATCGGTTCGTTCATAACCAACGTGATCGGGTTGTCTATCAACGAGCGCTCATCCATAGAGAACATCGGTTCGTTCATAACCAACGCGATCGGGTTGTCTATCAATGAGCGCTCCTTCGTTCACAACCAGATCTCATTCACAACCAACGAGCCAATTTTTTGCACCAAGTGGCTGTACTAGGTGTTAATACTTGTCGGGGAAGGGGGAAGGGGGAAGGGGAAAAGGGGAAGAAAAAACCTTTAACCTTTCACCTTTTCCCCAAAACCAATTTTGGTTTCAAAACCCTTAACCGATATCTCGGTGTTGGGTTTGCTTAGGGATTTCCAAGAAATAAATTATTCCATCTTGTGGGGCGGGCATCTTGCCAGTGGTGTCAACTTAACGTGAAACCCGTTTAGTTGCAAGGTTTCGCCCTCACCCCCAGCCCCTCTCCCGCAGGTAGAGGGGAGCAAGAGATTTAGTTCCCCTTCTCCCGGGGGAGAAGGGGTTAGGGGATGAGGGCGCGAGGTATTTGTACAAAGCCCGCCCTATATAGCTTTTAGCTTAAGTTGACACCAACGGCATCTTGCCCGCCACATAAACTGGGCGGACAAGATGTCCACCCCACAATAAATACTGGGATATTTTTTATTTGGAAGTCCCTTACGTCAACCCAACCTACTCATGGGTGAGCAATTGGGGATTAAAAGGCGATCGCCCGAGATTACGCATAATTACAGAATTATAACCCAAAATATTGTTAAAAAAAGCTAAAAATTTGTTATTTTCCCTGAACCGAAATCTACCTATTTTAAGACAAGCTAACAGTAGCACCGCAAAGCGAAATTCAAAATTAAAAACTAATATCAATTTGCCAAAAGAGGAAAACAGACTAAACCCCTAAAATCTATATCCTCACCAAATTTCCTAATTACGAATTACGTAGCGCTTTGCGCTTCCCGCAGGGTCTTACGAATTACGAATTACGAATTGGTATAAGTTGATGAATTTACACGGTGCTGTAGTCGCAAATTTAATGAGGAGTGAATCTATCATGACTTTACCTAAACGCTCATCGCGTGTTCTAGAAAAAGCGCTACAGAGAGCTTCTGGAATGCAAGCTATTGATCCAAATCTTGATTTTGGTAATTCTAATAGTTTGCAAAATATGGTGCAAATAATTGAAGAATTACGCAATAAACTCAACGCTCATAATACTGCTTTGGCTGTAATAGATGCCTCCAAAACTGATATTGATAAGTTAGAAAAAGCCTTGAGTGTTGTATGTGAAAATATGCTGATGTCTGTTGCTGGCAGATATGGAAAAGAAAGCACCGAATATGTGCAAGCGGGTGGAGTACTGAAGAGCGATCGCATCCGCAAAGGTACTATTACTCGCATCAAATCAGGTGTAGAGAAACCACCTGTTGAGCCGATAGAAACAGCATAAGCTTTCGGATGTTGACTGTTGAAGGTTAACAATCAACATTAGATCTCTGGAAAAAGGGGAAAGGTTAAAGGGGAAGGGGAAAATACAAAACCTTTCTCCTTTGCTTCTAATCCCCACTGCGTTGTAGAGACGCGATTAAAATTGGTGTCAACTTAACGTGAAACCCGCTTTGTGCAAAGGTTTTGCCCTCACCCCCAGCCCCTCTCCCACCAGGAGAGGGGAGCAAGAGATTTAATTCCCCTTCTCCCTGAGGGAGAAGGGGTGAGGGGATGAGGGCGAGGGTTATTGTACAACACGCGCCGTATATAGCTTTTAGCTTAAGTTGACACGTATGCGCGATTAATCGCGTCTCTAGTGCAATAGCATTTTTATCAATTGGCAATCGATAACAAACACCCATTCCAATACTGCTCGGTTAAGAATTTTCAACTCTTAATTTGGTTTGGGGAAAAGGTGAAAGCGTAAGGGTTAAAGGTTTTTTCTTACCCCTTTTCCCCTTCCCCTTTTGCCCTTAACCGACAAGTATTGACACCCATTCCCCCTTCCTAAAACCCTAATTTCTCCAAAACTGGCTTTGTCGAAACAATATGTTTATCTAAACCCAATTCTTGGGGGCTAACGCCTAAAGCCAAAGCAATTAATTGTGGTAAATGTAATACTGGCAAACCGAGTTTCTTTTCAATTACCTTTTCCACTTCTGGCTGACGAGAATCTAAATTTAAATGACATAAAGGGCAAGGGGTAACCATACAATCAGCACCAGAGGCTAAAGCATCTTGAATATGTTTCCCCGCCATTTGGAAAGATTCGGTAGTGGCGTAACTGGATAAAGGCCAGCCACAACATTGTGTGCGACCTCGGTAATAAACTGGTTCTGCACCGACTGCCCGAAATACATTTTCCATCGCTTCTGGGTTGAAGGGGTCGTCATAAGGCATGGATTTTTGGGCGCGCAGGAGATAGCAACCATAAAAAGCCGCGCATTTTAACCCACTTAACTTGCGAGTGACGCGTTTGGTAATTTCTTCTATACCGTAATCTGTAACTAAGGCATAAAGTAAATGTTTAACTTCTGTACTACCGCGATAAGGTAAACAGCTTTCTTTAGCCAATAATCCATTCACTTGCTCAATATATGCTGGATTTTTGGTCTGACATTCTTTCAGCCGTTCATCAACATGACCAATGACACCTTGGCAAGTGCTGCAATGAGTTAGTAAAGGTAAATTCAACTCTTCAGCTAAAGCAATATTGCGCGCATTAACTGTATCTTCTAACAGTTGGGAATCTTCTTTAAAAGTACCCGAACCACAGCAAGCAGCTTTTTTCAGTTCAATTAATTCAATACCTAAAGCCCTGGTTAATGCTTGAGTTGATTGGTACAGTTCCCGACAAGCACCTTGAGCAACACAACCAGGAAAGTAAGCGTATTTTAGACTTTGAGATAGCATAGAACTATAGCAGGTTGAGAACTATTGCCCTCAACAATAAATTTTTGATCTTCCCTTGCCAGTGTACATTGCAAGGCTATGTATCGGGATTTGGACATTGTAAAAAAAATCGGTAAGAATTGCAAAACAGACAAATGTTGAGAGTATATGCGATCGCTTTGCGGATGCTGTTGCCCTAGCTTGCTTCCAATGCGGGAGTTTAGCGATTTTCATGCAGAAAATGCTTCAGTAACATCCCCAGCATTATCTAGCGTGATTTGGTGCCTAAATGCTCATTAAGAGTTGTTTTATGCCGCAATTACACGTGTTCAGGTTTTGTTTTGGGAAAACTTTGTGGCAGTATACGGGCGATCGCGCTTTCCGATAAGATGTATATGCTCAAAACAATGTCGCCCACAAAGAACAGATCATAGCAACTGGTTAAGGAATTTTATCTATGAGCCAAGAGACCACTTTTGACAGAGTGAAGAAAGTCGTTATCGATCAATTAGGTGTTGAGTCCGATACCATCACACCAAAATCTACCTTTATTGATGATTTAGGAGCTGACTCCTTAGATATCGTGGAGTTAGTAATGGCTTTTGAAGAAGAATTTGATATTGAAATTCCCGATGAATCCGCCGAAAAGATTTTATCGGTTCAAGATGCAGTGGATTATATCAACAGCAAAGCTCCTGCGTCTGCCTGAAAAGTGTTTGGGTATCGGGGATTGGGGATTAGGGATCGGGGATTAGGGATTGGGGATCAGGAAAAATTTAACTTAAATCTTTTACCCATTACCCATTCCCCATTCCCCATTACCCATTCCCTAGTCCCTAGTCCCTAATCCCTAGTCACCTTTTTGCTGCTTTCTCGCCACCTTTAACTGAGTCATGACAGATTATAAACGTAAACGCGTTGTGGTAACTGGTGTTGGCGCGATTACACCAATTGGCAATACACCAGCACAGTATTGGGAAGGATTGTTAAGTGGTCGTAATGGCATTGATTTCATCACCGCTTTTGATGCATCTCGCCATGATTGCCGCATTGCTGGTGAAGTCAAAAACTTCGATCCACATATTTATTTAGAGCGCAAAGAAGCCAAGCGCATGGATCGGTTTTCCCAATTTGGGGTTTCGGCGGCAAAACAAGCTATCTCTGACGCGCGTTTAGAGATTAATGAACTGAATGCAGAACAGGTCGGTGTAATTATTGGTTCTGGTATTGGCGGTTTGAAGGTTTTAGAAGACCAGCAAACAGTCTACTTAAACCGTGGCCCCGATCGCTGTAGTCCGTTCATGATTCCGATGATGATCGCCAATATGGCGGCTGGATTAACAGCTATTCATACGGGAGCTAAAGGGCCGAATTCCTGCTCTGTAACCGCTTGTGCAGCAGGTTCCAATGCCATCGGCGATGCTTTTCGCCAAATTCAATGGGGTTATGCCAAAGCCATGATTTGCGGCGGCTGTGAAGCAGCAATTACACCGTTGGGTGTAGCTGGATTCGCTGCAGCCCGGGCACTTTCAACCCGCAATGACCCAGCTAATGCCTGCCGTCCATTTGACCGCGATCGCGATGGATTTGTCATGGGTGAAGGTGCGGGAATTTTGGTGCTAGAAGAACTCGAACACGCTTTGAGTCGAGGCGCTCGCATTTACGCAGAAATTGTCGGTTATGGGATGACCTGTGATGCCTATCACATGACTTCTCCAGTTCCCGGTGGATTAGGAGCAGCCAGAGCCATAGAAATAGCACTGAAAGATGGGGAGCTAACCCCAGAGATGGTGAGCTATATCAATGCTCACGGCACAAGTACCCCAGCTAATGATTCCACGGAAACATCGGCGATGAAAAAGGCCCTGGGCGATTCTGCCTATAAGGTGTCCATCAGCTCTACCAAATCGATGACAGGTCATCTTTTAGGTGGTTCTGGAGGTATTGAAGCCGTAGCCACAGTCCTGGCCGTCGCTAACGATCAAGTTCCACCAACAATTAATTTACAAAACCCCGATCCAGAGTGTGACCTGGATTATATTCCTCACACCAGCCGCGCTCAAGAAGTAAACGTGGCATTATCCAATTCTTTTGGGTTTGGCGGTCACAATGTGACCCTAGCCTTTAAGAAATACGTCTAAGGGATTCCTAGTAAATCAATTATCCTTTCGCTGTGGGAGCAGAGGAAGCAGAGGAAGCAGAGGAAGCAGTCCCAATGAAAAAAGTTTCATCGCCATGTATGAAAGGAAAGTCTCAATGGGATTTTTACTCAGCACTTTCAAGTCAGCTATTCACGCCAAGTTTTGGCACAAACCTTGCCATGAAAAGCTGTCTCTCCTATGCCCCATGCCCAATGCCCCATGCCCAGATAAAGCAAACTTTGCCTATGATCTTGGCTCTCAAAATTGGATAATTTAATTGCTGGAATTCTTTGGAAAATCACCAATTTATCTGCTGGTCGCTCTGCCGCAAGTTGGTGGTAACAGTATCATCGATTTCATTTCCAACTAAATCAACGGTTCAAAACAACCCAATTATTAGCTGGATTTATCACAGTCATCACTAAATATCCCGCTTGTCCATCAACAATTGGCAGTGGGATGATAAGAATAGGGAGAATGTAAAAACAATCAGGCAATCAATTTGGACAAAATCCAAGCTTTTTTTGCCTCCCCGGTAACTGTGTGAGCTACCAAGAGTGCTAACCCGTCGTTAAAAACAATCTTATTTATGGCTGTTGCAACCCAATCCCTCGAAGAACTATCTATTAACTCGATTCGCTTCTTGGCTATTGATGCCGTAGAAAAAGCAAAATCGGGACACCCAGGGCTGCCGATGGGCGCTGCTCCAATGGCTTTTGTACTTTGGGATCGCTTTATGCGGTTTAATCCCAAAAATCCCAAATGGTTTAACCGCGATCGCTTCATCCTGTCTGCTGGTCATGGCTCGATGTTGCAGTATGCCCTGCTGTACCTTTTTGGTTACGACAGTGTAACTATTGAGGACATCAAGCAATTCCGTCAGTGGGAATCCAAAACCCCCGGACACCCAGAAAACTTCATGACTGCTGGTGTAGAAGTTACTACCGGGCCTCTAGGTCAAGGGATTGCCAATGGAGTTGGTTTTGCGATCGCAGAAGCCCACCTAGCTGCTAAATACAACAAACCCGATGCCAACATTGTTGACCACTACACCTATGTAATTTTAGGTGATGGTTGTAACATGGAAGGTGTTTCTGGTGAAGCTTGTTCTTTCGCAGGGCACTTGGGATTAGGCAAACTGATTGCTCTGTACGATGATAACCACATCTCCATTGATGGTTCTACAGATGTAGCCTTCACCGAAGATGTTTCTAAGCGATTTGAAGCTTACGGCTGGCACGTTCAACACGTAGAGAACGGCAACACCGACCTAGATGCGATCGCAAAAGCAATCGAAGCTGCTAAAGCTGTTACCGATAAGCCTTCTTTCATTAAGGTTACAACCACCATTGGTTACGGTTCCCCCAACAAAGCCAATACCGCTGGTGTTCACGGTGCGGCTTTGGGTACAGATGAAGTTGCATTAACCCGCAAAAACTTGGGTTGGGAATATGAACCTTTCGTAGTTCCCCAAGATGTCCTCAACCACACTCACAAAGCTGTTGAGCGTGGCGCAGGTTACGAATCTGAATGGAACAAAGCTTTTGCTGATTACAAAGCTAAGTATCCCCAAGAAGCCGCTGAATTTGAACGTTACCTAAGCGGCAAATTACCTGATGGTTGGGATAAAGTACTACCCACCTACACCCCCGAAGACAAAGGACTACCCACCCGGAAACATTCCGAAACTTGCCTCAACAAACTCTCGGCAGTATTACCAGAGTTAATCGGTGGTTCCGCTGACTTAACCCACTCCAACTTAACCGAACTCAAAGGTAAGGGCGACTTCCAAAAAGGACAATACCAAAACCCCAACATCCACTATGGTGTCCGGGAACATGGTATGGGTGCAATTGTCAATGGTATTGCGTTGCACGGTTCCGGTTTAATTCCCTACGGCGCTACCTTCCTGATCTTCACAGACTATATGCGGGCACCCATCCGCTTATCTGCTTTGTCCCAAGCTGGTGGTATTTGGGTAATGACCCACGACTCCATTGGTCAAGGTGAAGACGGCCCCACCCACCAACCCATCGAAACCCTGGCTTCCCTGCGTGCTATTCCAAAGCTGACAGTGCTTCGCCCCGCAGATGGGACAGAAACCTCTGGTGCTTACAAAGTAGCAATAGAGAGAGCAAAGGCAAATGCTCCTACTCTGTTAGCGTTAACCCGTCAAAATGTTCCTAACTTAGCAGGTACCTCGATTGAAGGTGTAGCTAAGGGTGGATACATTGTGGTAGATAGCGACGGTACACCAGATATCATCCTGATTGGTACTGGTTCAGAATTGAGCCTGGCTGTTACCGCCGCTGAAAAACTCACAGCCGAAGGTAAGAAAGTTCGCGTTGTTTCCTTACCTGCATGGGATTTGTTCGACGCACAAGATGCAGCTTACAAAGAATCCGTACTACCAAAAGCTGTTACCAAGCGTTTGTCTGTAGAAGCAGCATCTAGCTTCGGCTGGCACAAGTATGTAGGTAGTGAAGGTGCTACCGTTAGTATTGATACATTTGGTGCTTCCGCGCCTGGTAATGTTGTCCTAGAGAAGTTTGGCTTTAGTGTTGATAATGTATTAGCTAAAGCAAAAGAATTGTTGGGTTAATCGCAACAGCACATTCTTTGAATTCTCTTGTATGGTGGGCATCTTGCCCGCCTTTTTTAATGGGAAAGTAAATGAATCAAGAGAAATTATAATTGGGGTAATAGATTCAAAATCAAAGAATATTATGCCAGAAGTTTATGGAGATCAAGAAGCTCTGTTGGAGAGAGTAGCAAAAATTGTTGAACATTTGATGCAAAAGGATAGTAGCTACCAAAATTATTTAGATAAAAATAAAGCTATTCAAATAATATTTAAATACTATTCTGAAAAAGTTGCTATTGAGGAATTGAAAACTATGTCTGATTTTAAATTAACGAGTTTTATTGAGGCAGATATGATGACTCTGTTATTGATTGAAGGAGAAGATGATATAAATAATCACTTTTCTTAGAGTGTATTTATAAAGTAAACATAAAATTAATGTAGGGTGTGTTAGGCGCTGATTTCCAATATAATTTGTCACGAAATAACTATCCTAGCGCCTAACGCACCATCCACTCGACGGTACGTTGCACACCCGACAAAAATAAAATCCCCACATCAATGATGTGAGGAAAAGCTTGTGTGAGTCATTACATAAGTGTCCTACCACTCCAGAGTTTAAAATTCACAGGCAGAACAAATATCTACCTAAGGCATTAATTCTCAAAATTTGTGGTATTGCAATTTTGGTGAATTCAAGAGAATTACTATAGTAAATTGCAAATTGATTCCGGTAATTCGCTTGCTAAAAGCGAATTCTAGTCCAAATTAAAGTATGTAAACTTGAAATGTAGCCTAAAGCAATGCCTTGCTATTCTGGCAATTTTTGTAGGGTGGGAACTGCGAGATATTTTATTTTGAGGCTGATAATCACTAGCACCCACCCCACAATTAACATGAAATCAGACTAGATAAATAGTATTCGGTACGATCGCAAAGAAAGCGTACTCATACCAAGCAGTCCAGATGAAGCTGCGAAGCCAACGTTGACGCTTTTCGGGGCTGATTTCGTATGCAAATTCACCAGAAGATGCATCAATAGATGAAAGGTGAGAGTTGCAACCGCAGCCATGTTGATAGGTAAAACCGTATTTAGCAGCAATGCTTTGCACTTTCATTTGGATAGCAAACACTTTACCAGCGTGTAATACCGCATCCCAAGCCCGTTTGTGTTCTATATCACGCTTGTCAAATCTTAAGGCGCGTTCTTCAAACACATGATCTCGATAAATTGGGGCTAAATGGACATGATAAAAGCTGGCGGGTAACTCATAACCAAATTCTTCAAAAAGTTCGATGCCAATGCGCGCTACTTTGACCTCATTGGCGTACTCTACACCCTTTGACTCAACATCGCGGAGAATTTCTGCAAAGTTGGGATAGCTACTAATCAGGAAATCTTGACCGTAGAATTCCAGAGTTTCTTTTGCTAACTGCCCAAATAACTGAGAAAACACGGGTTTGAAGTGAGCTAAATCTGGGCGATCGCTAAATAAGTCTACATCACCATGTTCCAATTTGTATTGAAACAACTGCGCCATCTCAACATAGCATTGTGGATCGCACATTCCCACATCAGCCACCCCTCTGGCGATATTTTGCCACACAGCAGGTAGTTGAGAAACAGTCACCGCATTTTCACCAGCAATGACCGTCACGCTAGGAGCTTCCAGAAGCTGCATATCTATTCTCCTTTCAGATATTAAGCTGCAATTTACACTAAGCGATCGCTTTTGTATTGTTCTCGACAGAATTAAAAAATCTTTGACAGACTGTCTTTTTATACGAGATGCAACTTTACTTCATCGTCCAAGTATTAAACTGTGCGCTTATATACCATCAGGGAAATTTACAGTGCAGGGCATAAGCTATTTGGTAATATGACAACCCGTCTTTTGACAGTAACTCCACTGTTATCGAGAATTGTCACACACCTCGATTTAAGCACTGGTAAAGAAATGCTGTTGTTTGTCAAATCAGCCGCGATTGGTGTAGCCAGAAGCCTTCATATCGCAATGATGGCAATTCCCCTTGCTGCTGTTCTGGGGAATGATGGTGTAGCTTTAACCGCCAATGCTCAAACCCAAGAAGTCAGCATTAAATTTAACGCCAAAGTCGGCAAACTTCCTTTTGAGTGTGGTAAAAGCTACGTTGGTTTAGGCAAACCAGCAACAAAAGTTACTTTCTCTGACTTTAGGTTTTATGTATCTGATGTTGCATTAATTGATAGTAACGGCAAAACTGTACCCGTAACCTTAACCCAAGATAATAAATGGCAATATCAAAATGTAGCCTTGCTCGATTTTGAAAATAAATCTGGTGCTTGTGCAAATGGCACAGTAGAGATAAACAATCAAGTTATTGGCACAGTACCCAAAGGCAATTATCAAGGACTGCAATTTACTCTGGGTGTACCCTTCAATCTCAATCATGCTGATGCTGTGACAGCACCATCACCACTAAATTTGACTTCGCTGTGGTGGAATTGGCTATCGGGGTATAAATTTCTGCGCCTGGATTTGGCGAGTCAAAATCTAGGCGCAAGTGCAAAGGATGATCAACATAGTCATCACGGACAAGGTTTCCCCATCCACTTGGGTAGTACTGGTTGTCAAGCTGCTGAAGGTAGTCAAAAACCCGCAAGTTGTAGCAATCCCAATAGAGTCAAGTTAGTTTTTACGAAGTTTGATCCGACAAAGAATGTAGTGATTGCCGACGTTGCAGCATTGGTAGCAAATACGAATTTAGCAGCTAATCAGCCCGATAGCCCACCTGGTTGTATGTCATCCCCTGATGATGGTGATTGCGCTGGGATTATGGCTAATCTTGGTATCCCATTTGCAAATAAACCTGCTGCTGGTCAAGCATTTTTTAGGGTTGAATCACAGTCCAGTAGGATGCGTTAGCGATAGCGTAACGCATCGCATCATTGGCAAGCATAAACGTTGCTTTTAATGAATTTTAAATTGGTATAAATATTGTGGTTAGCTAATGGAGAAAATTTAGTGGAATTTTTATCCGATTCCGCAGTGCTATCACGGATGCAGTTCGCGCTGACTGCTATCTTTCATATGCTTTGGCCTGTCCTGACTACAGGGATGGGCATTTATTTAGTGATTGTAGAGGGATTATGGCTCAAAACTCGCAATCCCGATTACTATCTCCATGCCCGATTTTGGTCTAAGTTCTACGTCCTCAATTTTGGCATTGGTGTCGCCACCGGTATTCCGATGGAATTTCAGTTTGGCACCAACTGGGCCCCCTTCTCGGAAGCAGTAGGTAATTTTTTTGGTAGTGTAATTGGGTTTGAAGCTTCTTGGGCCTTTATGCTAGAAGCTGCTTTTTTAGGAATTATGTTATTTGGTTGGGAAAGGGTAAATCCCACCATTCACTATCTCTCAACAATTTTGGTTGCTTTTGGTGCTAATCTTTCAACTTTGTGGATTTTGACAGCCAATTCTTGGATGCAAACACCCGCAGGTGGAGAAATTATCAATGGCAAGTTTATCGTTCACGATTATTTTCAGGCAATTTTAAATCCTTTTATGGTCAATAGTGTGCTGCATATGTTTTTTGCCACACTAGAGACATCTTTGTTTGTGATTGGTGGTATTAGCGCTTGGTACATTGTCAAGCAGCGCCATACAGCTTTTTTTAGTAAATCTTTGAAGATTGCTTTAGCAGCTGCGATCGCAGTTGCACCATTACAAATATATATTGGGCATTTAAGTGGCGAGCAAGTTTATCACTATCAACCCACAAAACTGGCAGCAATGGAAGCCCAGTGGGAAAGCACACCCGCCGGACAACCTGCTGATTGGAGTTTACTTGCTATACCCAATACCAAAGCCGAGAAAAATGATTGGGAAATTACTATTCCTAACGCTTTGGGATACATTTTGGAATTTAAACAGAATCTTTCTCAGCCAGTACGCGGTTTAAAAGAATGGAAACCAGAGGATCGTCCGCGCATGGTAGGTTTAATTTATTACGCCTTTCGGGTGATGATTGCGATCGGCTTTTTCTTTGCTGGCTTAATGCTACTGAGTACTCTGCAATGGTTGCGAGGTAAACTTTCCGCCGAAAATATCACACAGCAGCGTTGGTTGATGTGGGCTTGGGTATGTGCTGCGCCTTTAGGATACATTGCTGTAGAATCTGGTTGGATTGTGCGTTGTGTGGGCAGACAGCCTTGGATACTTTACGGACAAATTCGCACCGTTGATGCGGCTTCTCGGTTACCAGCTAGTAATGTCTTAGTTTCACTGACTAGCTTTGCGTTAGTTTATACCCTGTTATTCATGACAGCAATGTACTTTGGTAGCCGGATTATTCGCACAGGGCCAAATTTAGAACTACCAATTCCCGGGGTAGAAATTACCAAACCTGCAATAGATACTACTCCTGGGGAGTTTGTACCCGATGAGCGTCCTGTAGAAGCACAACAATAGGAGATGATATGGAGACGCTCGAGTATTTTCTGCCGCAAGTCTGGTTTGTCATTCTAGCTCTGTTTCTTTTCCTCTATGTCATGCTAGATGGATTTGATTTAGGGGTAGGAATTTTGTCTCTCACCTCCTCCGATGAAGAACGTCGGGGAATTTTGATGACTAGCTTAAGTAATATTTGGGATGCTAACGAAACTTGGCTAGTCCTCATGGGAGGAGGTTTATTTGGGGCTTTTCCTTTAGCTTACGGCACAATTTTAAATGCCTTGTATATACCAATTCTCGTCATGGTGTTTGGGTTTATTTTTCGAGGTGTCGCCTTTGAATTTCGGGAATTAGCCAGACGCAAATTATTTTGGAATTTCGCTTTTGGTGCAGGGAGTTTTACGGCTGCACTCGGTCAAGGTTTCGCTTTGGGTGCAGTACTCAAAGGTATTAAGGTGGATGAGACGGGACACTTTATCGGTAGCACCTGGGACTGGTTCAGTTTACCTTCAGTCTTGGTGGCATTAACCTTAATTCAAGCATACGTGTTGATTGGTTCTACTTATCTGGTGTGGAAAACCTCGGGGGAATTACAAGCAACGCATTATAAAACAGCCAAAATAGCAGCTTGGACAACTCTCATAGGTGCGGTACTAATTACAATTACCACACCGATAATTTATGAAAGTGCCAGAACTCGGTTGTTTCAGCAACCCCTAGTTTATATCTTTGCGCTCATTCCCATACTGGGAGTGCTGTTGATTTGGCAACTTTTGCAGAGTCTCAACCGCCAGGAAGAACGAGCGCCCTTCGTCTGGACTATTCTGCTGTTTATCCTGTCATTTATTGGCTTAGGCTTGATTGTCTTTCCTTATATCATCCCACCACAAATTACGATTTATGAGGCAGCTGCCGATCCCAGTTCATTGGTGATCATGATTATTTTTATCGGCTTTCTCATCCCTGTAATGCTGTTTTATAACCTTTACCAGTACATTGTGTTTCGAGGTAAGGTGACTGGCGGTAATTACAGTGAATAATGTATTGCCATGAAATTATCTCGCTGGTTTACCCTCGCTACCATTTTTTTATTATCCATTTGCCTGTCAGTCGGACTGGGTAAAGCCTTTTCTGCTTCCTCAACTTTCGATTATGACTGGAATCTGCCAACTTGGATGCCAAAGCCAATTGTGCCAGCAGATAACCCGATGCGTTCTGCAAAGGTGAAATTGGGAAGACACCTGTTCTATGAGCAACGCTTATCAATTACAGGCAAATTCTCTTGTGCATCTTGTCATATCCAGTCACTAGCCTTTACAGATGGTAAGCCAATAGCTGTGGGAGCCACCGGCGAACAACACCCGCGCAATTCTATGAGTTTGGCTAATATTGCCTACAATCCGGTGTTGACTTGGGCTAATCCTTTGATCACAAAGTTAGAAAATCAGGCTCTTGTGCCCATGTTTGGCGAACATCCAGTAGAAATGGGTATGGTAGGAAGGGAAACACAAATATTGGCTATGCTAGAAAGCGATCGCCAATATCGGCAAATGTTTACCGCAGCTTTTGGCAATGGAAAAGATGCAATTAGCCTCAGCAATCTCACTAAAGCCTTAGCTAGTTTTGAACGTACTTTCATTTCTGTGAACTCTCCCTACGATCGCTATCGTTTTGGCGGTGATACCCAGGCGATTTCTGACGCTGCTAAACGAGGCGAGAAATTATTTCATAGTGAAAGCTTGGAATGTTTTCATTGTCATGGTGGTATTAACTTCAGCGATTCCGTGATTCACGAACGCCTAGCTTTTGTGGAAATCGCCTTTCATAACACTGGACTTTACAACATTGATGGTAAAGGAGCTTATCCAGCTGATAACACAGGCGTTTATGCAATTACTGCCAAACCATCTGATATGGGTAGGTTTAAAGCTCCAACTCTCAGGAATATTGCTTTAACTGCTCCCTATATGCATGATGGCAGTATCGCTACCCTGGAGGAAGTTATCGATCACTACCAAGCAGGTGGTAGAACAATTCATACAGGAAAGTTTGCCGGAGATGGCAGTAAAAATCCGCTCAAAAGTGAGTTTATCTCCGGGTTTAAATTATCTGAGAGCGAAAAACAAGATTTACTGGCATTTTTGCACAGCCTGACTGATGAAACTTTTACTCACAACCCCAAACTGAGTAATCCTCACGGGGAAAATTCCAGCAGATCTGCCTTTTGATAGATAAAAAATATACCAAACGGATGAGTCAACTCTGATATAAGTCAGTCGATAATAACGATCGCTGGTATATTACTTTTTAGCCCGCCCTGAGGTGACTCAGGGTTTTATATTGGCCAAAATTCTCTTTAAAGAAATATTACACCTAACTACGGAATTTTCTGTTGCGGTCATAGTGTAAATTTGCGATTGTCATAGAAGTTTCCGAATAGTCAAGTGCTTGAAGTTTTGCATCTTACCGAGTTATTACAGAGAAATAAGTTAATCCAGCTTAATTTAAATTACCAAGTATTGAAACTTTCAGGGTCACTTAGCTAAATATCTCACCTAATTCAACAGGTTTCTTAAGTAATGACGAATGCTTGTAGAGCCAGTAGACTATGTTTTCAAAGAGATGATACAACGCCAGAGGACTTACGTTGTAATACTTCCATCTGCTCACGGCAAGTTAGAATCAGTTCGCTCAGAAAAACCGTAGTTACCAGCTATGGTTTTTTTTTGCGAAAAAATACTAAGAATTATTACTGGTAACATTTTTCTTTACATAGCCTTTGTTAGTTTCAGTAAAAGCACGGGAAAAATAACATGGAACTGGATAAGGTATACATAAAAATTATGCTGTGTTCCTTACTCCAGACTGGTTACAAGCAATAGCGTAATTGTGGAGTTATACAATGATTGAAAACTTGATATACATCACAAACAAAAATACAGATGCATTAATAGACATATTATTTGGGTTTTACTTAGATGGTGATGCGATAGATCGGCAACAAATAGAACGCGAACTGATCGATTTAGGCACAAAGCATCAACTGGGTGGTAGCAATGAATTAGTGCAAAAATTGCGGAAGTTAGCAGCAGATAGAGGATTGTAGGCTACTCCCGGTTTATTGCTAAATTATGGCAAAATAGTGAAAATAGACATAGTTACGCCATGATTTTGACATTATTTTGTCAATTCCAGGTGTGATACTTACTATTACTATAGAATTCCTAATTGATTTTTGAAAATCTACGTAGTCTGTTCTCGCCAAGAATACGTCATCAAAGCTTTCAGAAGCTGCGTTATCAACTCCGTATTGCATTCTCCGAATACTGAGATTGTTGTCAAAAATCAAATCGAATTGCTATATAAATTTTCCAGCCAGTGTTTACCTGCTGTGGCTGATTTCTTATATATCTTGGATTTTCCCATCGTCTGTGCAGTATCAATGCACACTCAGCCCTCAGACTCAATCTGAGGGCTTTTTTTGTCCCTAAATGTAATATTTATGACCTGAAAATTTGTCATATAAAATCAATTTTTTAAAGCTAAAATTAAAAAAAATATTTTTGTAGAATCAAGAACAATATATACTGAAATCTACTCAAACATGATAAAAAACACTCTACCAAAAGATAGATAAAGCAGTTAATCATCCAAAAAGCTGCAAATATCAAGCACTAATCTAAACTTTAAAATTTGATAATGAAAATAGCTTTCGTAGTAGGGTATTTCCCCGTCTTGTCGGAAACATTTATTGTTAATCAAATTATAGGTTTGATTGACCGGGGACATGATGTTGATATCTATGCATATCAACCAGGCAATACCTCGCAATTGCATCCAGATATAATTAAATATCAGTTACTAGGGCGGACAAAATTTCAACCGTCAATCCCACAAAATTTCTTTTGGCGGTTGCTAAAAGCGGTAAAATTAATTATTGCTAACTTTCATAAAAGCCCTTTAGTATTGCTGCGATCGCTAAATGTTTTCAAATATGGCAGATGGGCAGCTTCTTTAAGACTACTCTACTCAGTCATTCCATTATTAAACACAGAAACCTACGATATAATTCACTGTCAATTTGGCACATTGGCGCGTGAAGGGATGGCGTGGCGCGATATGGGCGCGATTAAGGGTAAGTTAATTACTTCTTTCCGTGGCTATGATATTAGCTGGTTTATCCATGAATATGGAGAACATATTTATGATGAACTGTTTACTAAAGGAGATTTTTTCTTAGCTAACTGCAAATATTTTCAAACCAAAGCTATCCGCATAGGTTGCGAGCCTCAAAAAATTGTTGTACATGGTTCGGGAATCGATTGTAGTCAATTTCAATTAAAAAAAAGGCTACCACCTGAACCTAACGGGAAAATTTATTTGGCTACAACTTGCCGCCTGATACCGAAAAAAGGTACAGAATACAGCATTCGTGCAGTTGCCAAGGTAGCGAAAATTTATCCTGATATCGAATACAACATTATTGGCGATGGCTATTTAAGAGATGAGTTAGCACAACTAATTCAAGATTTAAATGTTACTGCACAAGTAAAACTTTTAGGTTGGAAAAATCAGCCGGCAATTATTGAAGTTTTGGATCAAGCGCATATTTTTCTGGCTCCTAGCATCACATCTGATGATGGTAATCAAGATGCTCCCCTCAACACCTTAAAAGAAGCGATGGCTATGGGTTTACCAGTCATCAGTACCCAACATGGTGGTATCCCGGAACTAGTAGAAGATGGGATTTCCGGTTTTCTAGTTCCAGAGAGAGATGTGGATGCGATCGCAGAAAAATTAACCTACCTAATTAAACATCCAGAAATTTGGTCACAAATGGGTGCAGCTGGCCGTGCCTATGTGGAAACACACTATGATATGAACAAGCTCAACGATGAGCTAGTACAAATTTATCAACAAGTAATTGCTAATAATTTACCTCTACTACAACCAACTTTAGCTGTAGCAGGCAGGCTGAACTATGAAGCCTCAGGGAGTTAATGCATAGATGAATTTACCAGAAATACCCCAAGTAACTATTGTTGTGGTTCCGCGAGAACGTTTTAGCTACACTCAAGAATCTTTAACCAGCGTCTACGAGCATACAACTTATCCATTTCAATTAATTTACGTAGATGGTAATTCACCTGCTCATATTAGAGATTATCTTGCAGAACAAGCACAGCAAAAACAATTTCAACTGATACGCACGGAAAAATATTTATCTCCCAACTGCGCCAGAAATCTTGGTTTGCGAGAAGTTACCAGTAAATATGTGGTTTTTTTAGATAATGATGTAGTACTTACTCCTGGTTGGCTGGAAGCATTGGTAGAATGTGCCGAAACTACAGGAGCAACTATAGTTGGCCCCCTTACCTGTCAGGGTACACCAGTACATGAAGAAGTACATTGTGCAGGTGGTGAAACTGGAGTGAAAGAAGAAACTAAAGGTGAAACCACCAGACGGCGGATTATTGAAAAAATCTATCTTCAAGGTAAGCGAGTAGCAGATGTGCAACCCCGCCTCAAACGAGAGGAAACTGGGTTAGCAGAGTTCCACTGTATGCTGGTACGCACAGAAATATTCCAGCAAATTGGTTTTTTGGATGAAGAGTTACTTTCTACCAAAGAACACGTTGATTTATGTATGTTGGTAAATGCAGCTGGCGGGACAATTTACCTCGAACCTGAATCTATCGTGACTTACGTTCCAGGGCCGCCATTAGAGTGGACAGACTTACATTACTATATGTTGCGGTGGAGCGATCGCTGGGAATTCTCTAGCCTGAAACACTTACTACAAAAGTGGAACCTCAGCGAAGACGAGTATTTTCAAAACCGCTATAAACGCTTGGGATCGAGACGACACATGACAATTGTCCACCCCTTTGCGCGCAAATTTCCCGTCGGTAACTTTGGCTTTCGGGTAGTGAGTAAAATCCTGCGTTTGCTGGATCGGGTATTAAACCGTTGGATGACAACATGGTAGGATATGCGATCGCGGCTTTACCACTTAGCTAAGTCTTTTGAACTCATAATTTAGTTTTGGGAAAAGGGAAAAGGGGAAGGGTAAAAGGTATTATTTTCCCCATTCCCCCTTCCCCTTTTTCCCCACCTATATATACCAATTTGAAAAAAGAATACGACAGATATGTGACCTGATGAATCTTTTTATATGCCGTAAACATTCTTCAAATCGGTATTAATTAGAAATTGGTACATTTTTAAATGCGGCTGTATCTGGCACAAAAAGGTCTACGTTTTTGACACCATCAGGAACCCTAATCCAAACATAAGCATCGGCTGACGCTTTGGGACGCAACTGTGCTAAAGAAACAGTTCCTGTTGAGCGATTTGCAGAAACTCCTTTATAGGTTTCACTGGTGTCAGGATTACGTGCTGTTGTATTCGCAATCGAGATGATATCGCTACCACCAACACCGTCCGTAGCTTGACGACGGATACGCATCTGTAAATTTATCACGTCACGGTTTGCGGTTTCTGGATCTTTAATCCGTTTTGCTGAAAGTATCTCAACTTCAGCCTTATTACCAAAAGCAGGCTGTACAAATTGTCCAGGCTGAATTGCATTTGCTGAGGTAGCCGCAGGTGAGGGTGTTGTTTCTGGTGATGGTGATGCTGTTGTTTCTGGTTCCGGGGGAACTGATTGTTTGGTAGAAATTGGAGAAGCAGTATTAGTTTGCGTGCTAGTGCTAGTAGTATTTAGCGTCTGTCGCAGCGTGAACACTTCGTAAGCTGCATAGCCGCCACATAACAAAGCGACAGTAGAAAGGAATACTGCCACACCTGATAGAAATGTACTCACGCCATTACCTCAAATTCATCTTTCGTTTTCAGCAATTTTTACCTAAATAGAACACATTGTAGAAACACAGCACTGCTGTGGCCTGATAATAAATGTGTTGCAAATACATGAAAACTGCTGTCAATACAGGTTTGCTAACCTATCGCTTTTATAATGCCATAAATGTTGAAAATAATACATTTAACTAGGTTCGGATCTGTCTGATGTAACAGGGAGAAATCGTGAAGCGACAGAAGAATTTAAATTCACAGCTACCTGAAGTTATTTATACACCCGAAAGTCAACTGAGACATCCCATACGATTAGGTAAACAAATGTGGTGTGACTTGTTAGCTTCGCGGGAACTGGCTTGGCGGCTACTAGTACGCGATATTAGCGCTCAGTATCGTCAATCATTTTTCGGTATAGCTTGGGCTTTTTTACCACCAGTAATTATGGCAGCAGGATTTACCTTAGCTCACGATGCTAATGTGATTAACATTGGTGCTACAGATTTACCTTATCCAGCCTATGTGATGTTCAGCACTGCATTATGGCAAACATTTGTCGAAGCTTTAAATGGCCCAGTGCAAGCTGTAAGTGTTGCCAAACCAATGTTAGCGAGAGTGAATTTTCCCCGGGAAGCATTGATTTTAGCAAAAATTGGGGAAGTATTTTTTAACTTTGCCATCAAGCTAATTTTAATTGTGGCATTGTTTATCTGGTTTAAAATTTCTGTAACTTGGACAGTAATCCTCGCACCTGTGGCGTTAATTAATTTAGTTTTACTCGGAATATTTATTGGGCTTTTATTAGCTCCATTGGGGATATTATATCAAGATGTATCTAGAGGTTTAACTTTAATTACAGGCTTTTGGTTATTCTTAACTCCCGTTGTTTATCCTGTACCAAAACAAGGAATATTCGGTTTTTTAGTTCAGCTTAATCCAGTGACTCCGCTATTAGTCACAGCCAGAGAATTAGCTACAACAGGTGTGATATCTAATTTTTCTGGGTTTTTGATTGTTAGTGCCATTACTTTAATAGGATTAATCGTCACTTGGATTGTATTCCGATTAGCTATGCCATTTGTTGTGGAAAGAGTCAGTTCGTAATTCGTAATTCGTAATTCGTAATTTAGATAATGCTTGAAGAGATTCAGCCTCAAGATTCCGATTTGTTGATTTCTGTAGATAATGTCTCTAAAAAATTTTGTCGAAATCTCAAGCAGTCGTTGTTATATGGTGTGCAAGATATTTGTACAGAAATAATCGGCGTAAGTCGGAGAAGTGACACCTTACGTCCTCAAGAATTCTGGGCGCTAAAAGATGTAAGTTTTCAACTACGGCGGGGAGAAGCTTTAGGATTGATAGGCGCAAATGGAGCCGGAAAAAGTACATTATTACGCATTATTAGTGGATTGATTAATCCTGATACTGGCTATGTCAAAGTTAGGGGAAAATTAGCGCCATTAATTGCTTTAGGTGCTGGGTTTAATCCGATTCTCACAGGGCGAGAAAATATCTATGCTAATATGTCAATTTTAGGTTTATCAACTCCAGAAATTACAGCAAGATTTCAAGATGTGATAGACTTTGCGGGAATTGCTGATGCTATTGATGCACCTGTACAAACCTATAGTTCTGGGATGGCTGCAAGGTTAGGTTTTGCTTGTGCTGTGCATATAGAACCCGATGTTTTATTAATTGATGAAGTGTTAGCAGTTGGAGATATTAATTTTCGGGTGAAATGTTACCAAAAACTAGCACAATTAAGACAAGCAGGTACAGCTTTTATTTTAGTTTCCCATAATCCCCATGTTGTTTTAAACGTCTGTGAAAATTCTCTGTATCTTGCTAAAGGTAAATTAATTAAAGCTGGAGAAACCGAAGCAGTAATTCGGCAATACGAAGAGGATTTAAGTTTAGCTGGTGCAGACACAGCCTTAGGAATCATGTATTTACCAGAGAAACCCGAAAGCGAAAGTTTAGGAGTAGATATTGTTTCTCTTTGCTTTAAAGATGAACAAGGTAATATATTAACTGCTCCCCTATGTGGAGAACCAGCTTATTTATGCGTAGAATGTAAAGCTTATAGAGAAGTTGAGTATGCTAATTTAGGCGTATTAATTACAGCTTTATCTGGGCAAAATGAGCGAGTTTTATATATCACTTCTGCTAGCGATAATGAACCTCTAAAAATTTCACCAGGTAAAGTAGAAATTCAAATGCAGATGCCTTATGTTTGCTTATTAGCTGGTGTATATACAGCCAAAATCTATATCAAAGAAGGTGTCTGTTCTTTTGATGTTGTCGAATCATTCCGATTTACTGTCAAAGCCAGCAAAATTACCAGTCGTTCTTTATTTTATCAACCAAGAAAATGGCAAGTTTGGAATAAATAATATTGGTGGTTGTTAAGAGTCAAAGAGACGCGATGAATCGCGTCTGTACAAGAGTCAAAAGTCAAAAATTATTGTTTCCAATACCCAATACCCAATACCCAATACCCAATCACCAGGCCCCAATCAACTAATAGCACTATTTTCATCAAGAAAATGATCTCTGCTAAAGCTTCTGCGGGGTATTTGTCTACCAGACATGGCTTTGAGTTTGGATGTGAAGGAATCGGTGCGATCGCTAATTTCGGGAGTGAATTGCCCAATTGGGCTATGATTGGCTGCAGCAGGGACAAACCGAGGAGAATTATTACTAGCTTGTGCAACAGCGTATTCAGGCTGTAAGCTTGGCTGTTCATCGGGGACAACTGCTGCTATTTCTGCTGGTTTTTCTGGTTGAGGTACTACTTTTACAGGCGGAAGCTGTCTTTGACGATAGTCATTATTCACTTTAGTAGCTGATGCATCGCCTGTAGGAGATGACAAGTGATAGCTAGTTTTTTCTACAGAGAGGTTTTTCTTAGCTGGATATAAAACTGGTGATGGAATTGCGGTTAAGCTTTCAGGAAATTTGCTACAAATTAAGCGCTCAAATTCCATGTTGAAATGATAAGTAGCCTGACCTTTTCTGTGCCAGAAGTTTAAAATTTGTTGTACGGAAACTGCTTTATAACGACCTTGATACAGTGCTTCTATAACTGCAATATGTAGCCATTCAAGTGGGTAATGGGTTTTCCAACGCCTAATTAGCTCACTGGCGCTATAACCACTCAGGTCAAAGCTATAGTGAGTTAATAAGGCAGTGGCCAAATCGGGAAATGTGTCTGTAACTGGTGTTACCATTGAACTGTTAGCTTCAGACATAAGTTAAAAATTTTACCCATTACAAATAGGCTAAAGTACTTTTAATTACAAGGGATTTACCCAAGTGTTTTTTTAATTAATAGGAAATGCTTCTTATTCTACTGTGTCAGTTAATGGTATGGGAAACAATATAGGGTGAATTAATTGCTGTTGTGCGTTGAATTGCAGCTAAAGCTTGATAAACCATCGCTGCTACTTCTGCACGTGTCGCTTCACGAACTGGCACAAGCAGCTTAGGATCTGGGTAACTAACTACTATTTGCTGTTGAGTAGCTGTTGCTACAGCCTTCTGAGCATATTCAGGGATAGTATCCCGATCTTTGTAAACAACTAAGGTATTGCTATCGGCTGCTGGTAGGGCTAGTCCATTTACTAAAGAGACAATTACCTGTAGCCTTTGGACATTTTGATCGGGGCGGAAAGTGCGATCGCTAAATCCACTCACAAAACCACCGCTAGCGGCAATTTCTATGGCTTTAGCAGCCCAAAAATTCTTGGGTACGTCAGTAAAATCGATGGCTGCGCGTTTAGCAGTTGGGTTAAAGGCCGCTGCCACTAAAGCTGCATACTGGGCGCGAGTCATGGGTTTATCTGGTTGATAGGTACCATCGGCAAAACCTGTGGTTAAGCCCATGCTGACTAAGCCGCGAATAAAAGCTTCTGCCCAGTGTCCTTTCAAATCACTGAAGGAGGGGATATCAACATCAGGGTTGACAATGTAAGGCGAGGCGATCGCTTTTTCTTGACCAATAGCAACTAATGCCTGATAAATAATTGCAGCTACCTCCGCGCGAGTAATATCCCGCAATGGTTCTAGCTGTTCGGTTTTTGGATAGTTGACTACCAATAACTTTTGGGTAGCCACTGCCACCGCATTAGTGGCATAGCTAGGAATTTGAGCGCGATCGCCATATACAGTCAACACATTTGGGTTGCCCCCACTCCATTTGAATCCATTCACAATAGATACAATTGCCTGAATTTTTGTTAAGTTTTGTCCCGGTCGAAAAGTCCCATCAGGAAATCCACTAATAAAACCCATATTCGCCGCCCGCGAAATGGCTGATGCTGCCCAAAAATCTGGTTTGACATCCGTAAAATTACTGGCTTTACTACTGCTGGGAGGTGGAAAAGTCTTGGCAATTATAGCAGCATACTGGGCACGAGTGATCGGGGAATTTGGTTTAAAAGAACCGTCTGGGAAGCCACTGATTAGGCCTTTGCTCACTAAGGCTTCTACATAAGCTGCTGCCCAATGCCCACCTAGATCATAAAAACTAGTGCCTAGTGATACTTGGGAGGGGGTTTCTATCGATGAAGAGAGAAAATCTACTGCGCCTTTAACTTTGCTGGGATTTAATTGATTACCAACAGAAATTAGCTGCCCAGATGTGACATTTTGTAAATCGAATACTTGATTATCACGAAAAACATTACCAGCAGAGTCTTGATTACTCCCTAAATCGGGAAATGCATTGCCATTTACCAACAAACCGCCTTGGGAATTATTGGTAATTACATTTTGGCGTAACACTGGTTTAGCATCGCGAGAAAGTGCGATCGCAGTCTGATTTTCTGTTAGCTTATTATTTGCCACCAAAGGCGCAGCAGCATCACTAATTGCTATGCCGATAGAATTCTTTTGCAAAACATTCCGCAAAACTTCACCCTTGCTATTACGTGCCATCGTCAACCCACTGGCAGCATTTTGCAAAAATACATTATCTAAAATTGCAGGTTTCGCTGTGCCTGTGGTAAATATACCTTCCCTTGCACAATTAATAAATGTATTGTTAGCAATAGTGGGGGCAGTCGACTCAATCCAGACACCAGTACCTTTAGGCGTATTATTTGTCACAGTTACACCCCGAAGGTTAGCATCATCTAGCAATAGCAGCGTCACGTTTTGTGCCCCAAAGCTAGCACTCTGATAAGTACCACTTCCAATAATCACAATACCAGCACCTTTACTGGCTTCGTTACCCACCACAATCACCCCCGCAGGGATAATCAGGGGAAATATCTCACCACTAGCGGCGCTATATGTCCCAGAACCCAATTGAATAATAGTAGATTGTGTAGAGGCTTTTAAGGCACGGGTGAGGCTTTTAAAGGGACTCAACCGTGAACCAGCGTTGGCATCATTCCCCTGTACGGAATTGACATAGATTGTGGTCACGAGGCTAGAGTTCACCATTAGTTGTTACTAGTCAATTGTTTAAATTTTGACGGTTTTAAATAATAACTCTAGTTATAATCACTCCGGGAACATTAAGTACATCTAAGCGAAAAATATATCCGAGTAAGCAGATTATACTGGCGCTATATCGTACCTACATCTTTAAATTTAATTAAAGGCACAGTAATTGTACCTCTGCATGGGGCATGGGGCATGGGGCATAGGGCATAGGGCATTGGTAATGGGTAATTGGTAATTGGTGTTTGTTATTTTTCCCCACTGCTCCCTGCTCCCTGCCCCCCTGCTTGTTCCCAATCCCTACAGGTAACGATACATCAGCCGCAGTTCGCCTACTTCAGTTGTAAAGCCCCAACGTTGATAAAAGGGCATCATCTCTGGTAAGCAATAAAGCGCAATTTGCTCAACTTCTCGCAACTGGGGATGATTGATGGCTGCAGCCATCAACTTAGCACCAAGCCCCATTTTTCTATAAGTAGGTTTGATAATTACATCGTAAATGGTTGCCCGATAGACAAAATCTGTCAGAATGCGGGTAAAACCAATCAATTCTTGGCTATCAGTAACAAAAGCAATAATAATATTTGATGCCGCCAACATTTTGACTACATCTTGATATTTACGATTTTTACTCCAAAATTCGTTTTTGTATAAATCTACTAACTCTAAAATCTGATTTTCAGTCAGATTGTCAACAATTTGGTAGTGCATGATTTAGTTGTGAGAAATTTGATGAAATCCAATAAGCGGGTAAAGAAATAAATTATTTTGACAAAATTAATTGTAAAAAATTAGATACTCACCTCGTCAAACAAACTAAGCATCTAAATCAAATGAATTTTAACAAATAATATAAAATTGCCAAATTATCAATAAATAAATTGAGCCAAACTATAAAAATCAAATTTTCTCAGCATTTCTAAAAAAGTGAATACTGCCGGCACATGAAGAGCTTTTGATAAAATGGCAACGCCAATAATTCTTTCTAAAGGTACAGGTAAACTGTATACTTGCACTTTTGGGGGAATCGGAACTGCTGCTAGCCTGGGCATAATAGCTGCTCTCAGCCCTTGGTTAACCATACTCACAACAGTAGAATCTTCCTGAATGTCGGTAGCGGTATGAATCGGGATTTCTACAACTTTGAGGTGATTGTGCAGAATCCGTCCGCAAGGTGTACAGGGAAGCAATACTGGTGGATAGGCGGCGATTTCTTCCCAGGTAATTTCCTCCCTTTTAGTTTTTGTCTGTGGCGGAATCAAAGCTACATAATCATCCCGGAAAATTTCCCAGGCTTCAAATTCATCACTAGTAGGGAGACAAGTAATCCCAATATCCGCGCGTCCGTCTCGCAAGCATTGTTCTACATCCGGGAAGGCTGGACATTCTATGATTGTGACAGCTACTTCTGGAAATTTTTCGTGAAATTGTGCGATCGCTTTTGGTAGTAAATGGGTAGCCACACTGCGAAAAGCTGCAACTCTTACATGACCACCATGCAAGCCTTTATGTAAATCGGCTTCCCGTTCCATCATCTCCAAATGTTGCAATGCCTGCCGCGCGTGGTATAAAATACGCTCTCCCGCAGGCGTAAGTACAGCACCATGACGACCCCTAGCAAATAGAGGTACACCCAATTCTTCTTCTAAGGTAGCAATGGCATGGCTCACTGCTGGTTGAGAAAGTTGCAATGTCAAAGCAGCCTCACTAAAGTTACCGCAATCTGCTACTGCAACTACCGCTCGAAGTTGAAAGAGTTTCATGGTCAATTGATGCGATCGCTTTTAGAACATCTTAAATTGTGCCATTGGGCATTGGGTAATTGGTAATTGGTAATTGGTAATTGGTAATTGTAATTTTCCCCTTGTTCCCTCATCTCCCCAATCCCTAGTCCCCAATCCCTAATCCCCAACTATAAATACCATTTATAGAAACTATGCAAGCCATTATTAGATTGTTTACTCAGGTGTTGTTAGAGTTGCTGTTATAGAGAGCATCTATCGAGAAACTGTTATGAAAAATGAAATTAGATCATTGCAAACCAGCAAAATAATTTTCAATAGAAAGTTCAGAAGTGATATTTTCACATCTATTTGCCAAGCCTTTTCTGATTTCTGCAAAAATGCGATCGCAACACTAACGGCAGATCCCAACGAATTACAAGTAGTACAAAAACTTGACCGCCAAGGTAATACCTATTGGCAAGCTTACGATCCCGCTACAGGCAAATCTTTCTCTTCTGGCTCCGAAGCTGATGTATCTATGTGGATTGAGCAGCTTTATAAATACTAATAACGCCAAGCGAAATTTGAACTATGCCAATTTGGAAAAATCATGCGAAAGATTGTAGGGGCAAGGCAGTGCCCACTGGTGTCAACTTAAGCTAAAAGCTATATAGGGCGGGCGTTGTACAAATACCTCGCGCCCTCATCCCCTAACCCCTTCTCCCTGAGAGAGAAGGGGAATTGAATCTCTTACCCCCTATTCGCCAGCTGTATCCTGAGAGAGAAGGGGAATTGAATCTCTTGCTCCCTTCTCCCTGAGGGAGAGGGGCACAGGGTGAGGGCGAAACCTTGCAACCAAGCGGGTTTCACGTTAAGTTGACACCAATGGGCAGTGCCTTGCCCTCTAGAATATTATTGATGTGTCGCAAACATTATTCGATTTTGTCTTAAAAATCCAAAATCAATACAGCATTACAAAAAGAAAAAGGGGAAAGAAAACAGGTTGTAATTTACCCTTTTCCCTTTCCCCAGTCCCTAATCCCTAGTCCCCAATCCCTACTCCCGATTAATCCGAATTACCTCGGTTAAAATACTATCCAAACTGCCATTAACTTGAATTTTTTCAATTTTCTCAGCAATTCTTTCTAGTATTTCCAATTCCTTCAACCGCAAAGCTACGGGGTTATCTTCCATCACCTTGGCAGTATTTAACATACTGCGAGTAGCAGCAGTTTCTTCACGACGGCGAACTACGTTAGCTTGAGCAGCTTTTTCTGCTTCTACTACCTTGCTCAAAATCGTCTTGATTTCACCAGGGAGAATAATATCTTTTACCCCTACGGAATCTACTTCAATTCCATAGTCTGCGGTTTTCTGGCGAATATATTCAGAGATGCTTCTATCAATTGCACCTTTATCCTCTAGCAACGCATCCAGAGTTTTTTCACCAACTGCGCCACGCAAAGCAAACTGTAGCTCTTTGTATAAGTAGCCAGTGATATCTACTAAAGCGTTTTTGGCTCTCAGGGGGTCGAGAATGCGATAACCAGCCGTTAAGTTTAAACGCAAAGGTACTTTATCCTTAGAAAGGATATCTTGACCAGAAACCTCGAGAGTTTGCTGACGCAAATCAAAGACTTGCGTTTGCCAAGAACGCCCAAACACCCACCATGCGTGCTTTCCAGGCTGTAGTTGAGTTTGAAATTCTTGATCAATGTACAGTAAGCCTACGTGCTGTGTTGGTACTTCGCAAATATGCAAACTATTACGGCTCAAAGATAAAGCCTCTGGTAAACCTGCTACTAACTCTGCAACCAAGCGAGATGGCAACTTCGCATCGGTGCTGATGTCAATCACTTCGACTGCAACACCTTGCCAGAAAAGTTTGCGATCGCATGGTGCTAAGATAGCAATTACTTTTCCTTGAAAGCGTACAATTGCTACCTGCTGGTTCTGTAATTGTACAGTCTCGCAGTAAGCCGCTACAAATTCCGGATGTTTTTCAATTAATACATCTTCTAAAGGAAAGCCAGGATTAGGAACAATTCGACTTAAAGAGCGAACCGAAACATCTCGATTCACAGTCCAAAAAGCATAATCTCCTGGTTCTAAGGGGCGCACAAAGTTATTTTGCTCATACAGCAACCCAATTTCATACTCAGAAATTATGAACTTTTTCAGCCCATTTATCGTAGTTAGACGTACTTGCTGTACAAATTCAGCAGGTAATTCTAAACTTTCATCTAAGTTAAATATATAAGATTCAACTTCAATAAAACCACGCCAAAAAGCCCGCAATTGATTGGGTAGAACGCTTACCCAAGTTTGCCCCACACGTACTAAAGCAACTTGATTAAATGCAGTTCTTACTACTAATAGATATTCTTGTAATTGTGCATTGTGATTTCTTATTAATAATTCCAAGTTATTAATATTAGCTTCTGGTTGGTTAAGGTCATAGGTTTTTACTTGCCAATGCCAACCTAAATAAGTATGGGTTCCAGGCTGTAAGATTCTTTTAAAATCACTGCGATGATATAAAATACCAATTTCATTAGGTTTGATATAGAAAGTCTTCCACATAGAAAATTGCATAGTTAATTGAGGTAGTCATAGCTGCCGCAGCAGGTTTGATCACAATATTTGTAACTTTGGCTGAGAAAATTTACCCTCTATTTTCGTTGAGCTAATTTTTTGTACAGCCAAGAGAAAAATACTTTTGTGTTACATTACCTACTTCAGTCAGTTATAAACTTAATTGCTTTTGTATTACATATACTACATGATATTTTAAAACTCTGCAAATGTAGGTGTTTACAGTTCAGTTGCGGGCAAATAGCGTCTCCAAAACTGGATTAAGAGAACTGCTAAATTCCCTAAATTACCCAAAGGTAACCTAGAAAAACAGCGCTCAGATATGCCGTTCGCCTTGCCAATTCCAGAATATCCGCAGAGAAACCAGATATGATAAAGGAAGGGACATACTCAAGTTAGGGAGAGAACATTTGCTCTAGCTCCTTCACTGTTACTACTTCGGATCGCAGAGCGATCGCTAGTAGTAAGCACCTACACCGCAGAGTTTTGCATTAAGTTACATGGGCTACCGTGACAGGGTAGTGTCTTTTGACCCGGACGGGGTTTTTGGGGCAGAAAGTGGATTTGAACCACTGATCTTTGGATACTAATTCCAACGAGCTACCGCTGCTCTATTCCGCAAATTTGTCTTTTGACCCAGACAGGGTTTGTGGTTGAAAGTACAGGAATCGAACCTGTAACACATCGATTATTAGTCGATTGCTCTACCACTGAGCTAACTTCCAGGGTGTTTGATGTAGGACTCGAACCTACGTCCGACCTCTTCGGCTGCTCTACCACTGAGCTAATCAAACGGTTAATCAGTAACACATTGCTCGGCGGTATACGCTCAATCCAGAGTTTGGCGCACCAGACGGGCATACAGAACCCGAACCATAGCTTTGCTAATGTATTACTATCCCACTACTTAATGTAGCACAAGTATTTATCAGGTGGTAGTGAATAATTACTTATACCAAGTACGGCGTGGCTCAAGTTTTAGGCTGCTGGGTATCAGGACGAGTAATTTGATATAAATCGTGAGTGCTTGTATACCAATTCCCTGAGAGACGACCGATCGCATGTAGTTTGCTAATATCAATGGTGTTTTCAGGTGTAAGTAAATCGTCGCGGATGTGCCACATCACGGCTTCAGCGATAATTAATCCCGATTCACTACCTTCATTGCCAACATAAATTACTTGTTTGAGTACACACTCAATATTAATTGGTGACTCAGCCACTCGCGGCGCACGCACGCGTTTGCAAGGCGCAGGGTTTAGCCCTGCAATTTGAAATTCATCAACATCAGGCGGAAACTCACCACTAGTTAGGTTCATGCGATCGCCTAATTCTTCGACTACGATGTTGACTACCAATTCTCCTGACTGCTCTACATTCGCTAGCGTATCTTTTTTTGTCCCACGACGAGAACCACAAGAAATGGCTAAAGTTGGTGGGTTTGCAGCCACACCCATAAAGAAACTGAAAGGCGCAAGATTTAACGTACCATCGCTAGCAATTGTAGACACCCAAGCGATCGGCCGGGGGACAATCGAGCCAATCAGTAATTGGTAAGTATTTCTAGGATCAATTTGTGAAGGATCAATAATCATGTAGACTGCCCAGATAAAAATTACAGTTTAATTTGAACCTGTACTACGTGTAACACCAATTTGAAAAAAGAATGCGACAGATACACAGACTCAAAGTCTTGTCCGGTTTGGATTCTTAATTTTGAATTTGTATAACTGTGTCTTTAGGACGATGAATGCTCTCAAGTAGTGGGGTGAACTAGTAGTCAAAGATTCAATATTTGCACGTGAGATTTATTCACCTTCGTGCAGAAAGCTGAAAATTCTCTCTTGTGCTGCCTTCACAATCAGTCTTTAGCTGAACACGATATGATGGACAACCCTACTCAACTTGTCTTGCCTACAGACAGCAACAAAGCAGATATTGAAACGGGTGAAATCTTATTTATTGGCACTGCAACTGTGCTTTTGCACTATGCAGGATTTACAATACTTACCGACCCGAACTTTCTCCACAAGGGAGAACACGTGCATCTGCATTATGGCATCCGCTCGGCTCGGAAAACGAATCCAGCAATAGAAATGGCGGAGTTACCACCCCTAGATTTAATTGTGCTGTCGCATATGCATGAGGATCATTTTGACCGCGTTGTCGAGCAAAAACTCGACAAAAATTTACCAATTATCACAACCCCTCATGCAGCAAATAAGCTGAAACAAAAAGGATTTAAAGCAACGCAAGCACTTGATACTTGGGAAAGTATAACTGTTACCAAGGGCAATAATTCACTGCGAATTAGCGCTATGCCAGGAAGACACGGCCCTGGTATAATCAATGCTCTACTTCCGCCTGTAATGGGCAGTATGTTAGAGTTTCAAAATTCTACCCAAGAAACTCTATACCGCCTCTACATTACCGGCGATACACTTTTGTATGAAGAGTTAAAAGAAATTCCCCAAAAATACCCTGACATTGACCTTGCACTACTGCACCTAGGAGGAACAAAAATATTTGGCATTCTCCTAACTATGGATGCAATGCAGGGAGTACAAGCAATTAAAATTATTGCTCCCCATACTGCTATACCGATTCACTATAACGATTACACAGTTTTCAAGTCACCGCTAGAGGATTTTATGCAGGCGGTTGCAGCAGCAGGTTTAGAAACTCAGGTGAGATACTTAAATCACGGTGAAACTTACAAATTTACCGTGAAATGAATTTTTTTGTCCCAATTTAAAAACACAATACATTAGATGGGTAGAGGCACACAATATTGTTATCCCTTGAAAATTTTTAAGGCTGAATCTCGTAATACTACAAAGAGATTCAACCTTGCTTTAAACAATAGGCTTGCAATCCTTATCAATGACAAAGCGCAAAGTTTGAGCGGAGGAAACCTCCGCTCAGAACTTTGTAAGAATGACCAAAGACAAATGACCAAGAACAAATGACAGCCTCAGCCAGTTATCTTTAAATTTCGCCGACCTACTTACAATTGCATCAATTGATTAACGTAGATTTCAACTGCTGTACCCGCAGGTAAAAACCAAACATTAGATCTTTGGCTCATTTGAGCGATCGCTTGTTGATTGCGTTGGGTAATTTGGGGAACTACAGTATTCATGCCGCCTTCTAAAACTCCCGCCCAAATGTTGCGTTGTGGGTTGGTATTGCTAATGATCGTACCACCAGCATTTGTAGTCACAACTTGAGATTCAGTACGGTTAGTTAACTCTGCTGCTTTGCCAAGGCCACCTAAGACAAATAGCCCTATATCCATACCCAAAATAGATGACCCTCTATTAGGATATTGGTTTGCGATTAAAGGTCTACCTTGGGGCGCACGCACCACCATCGCATTTTCTGGTAAGCTTCTTTCCGTAAGATTGCCATTCTCTTTGGCAATGATTTTTACTACCTTCAGTTGCAACAAACCTTGTTCAGAAAGAGAACCCAATTCAGCTAATAATTCGGTATTTGCAGGAATAGCGATCGCACCATCCACTGCTTTTAATGGCTCTTTCAAACGTACTACAAAAACATTTTTGTCATCGTTATTAGAAGATTTACTGGTTTCTCCAAATACCGCTGTCGCCAAAACAGCTTTAGCACTACTACCAATGGCTATAGATTTTGGACTCTGCGATGATACTTGACTAACCACGGAAGTTTGCTGTCTGGGTTGTTCCGACTGAGGATTATTAGCCTGTTGCGGTACTGGCTCATTTCTTTGGTTGATCGGAGTAGTTGCATTCACATTAGATGTATTAGTGACAGCAACCTGTCCATAGCTACCTAACTTTGCTAACTTTGCCCATTCTTGAAGCGGGTTCGGTGTCGGTGATGGAGTTACATTAATTAATGGCTGAGGATTTGGGTTAGTAACTATTGGTTGTGGTAACAGCGAAGGTAGAGGAAAAGGAGTTTGTTGAGGATAGGGAGGTCTGACAATGCGCTCAACAGTGACTACACGGGGTGCATTAACTGCTGATGGTGGTAATGGGGATGTTGGTATTATAGGTAACACAGTTCGTCTATCTGGAAAAGTATCTGGTTGCGAATTTCGTTGATTGGCTACCTGAGAAGCAGATATGAGTTTTCCGCTCCTTAACTTTTGTTGTGCTAATTTGATAGCGTCTGCTTGTTCTGTAAGGGCTAATTTAGTTTTGAGAGTTTCTACTTCTGCTGCTAAATCTTCAGAAATGGAGTCTTTTGTGGTTGTCGGCTGCATTTCTGGAGAAACAATAATATTCTTTTTGGGCTTTTGATTACTACCCATCAACTGCGATAAAAATGCGCCAGCAACTAACACTATAGCTAAAGTGGCAGTACTTACCACACCTAACTTGGCGAAGGGATTAGATGAAAGTGACTGCTCAGTTTTAACTTCTGATGGTTCAGGTAATGATGACTGCAATTCAGCAGCCTCTGATACTGCTTCCGTATCAACAGATGCAGATTCATCTTCAAAACCAACTAATTGTGCTATTCGTGATTCCCATTCATCAGAGTGTACCTCTAACGGAGAATTATCAGATTTGAGTAGAACTAAATCTTGTGGAGGACTTTCTGAAGAGATTAGCATTTTTGTTATACTTAGCTATATATGATTTTGTTTTAGTTTTAGTGGTAAAGCACCGAATCGTTGCTGGATATAGTTCTAAGTTTTTATCCTGTGTCTCATATTGCAGTCCTTACATTAGTAAGTAATATCAAAGTTTGCAGATGGGGTTTGCTGATTTAACTGCTGAAAAACAGACCAGTAGAACATCGATACTAGTAAATTTTACAAATCTAATCTCAATGTTAACACTGGAAACAGTGGTAATAGTATTAGTCTATGTATTTTAGGTCTTAAACTGCTGCTTTTGCCGCTTTTACCGATAAATATTTAAATTTCGACATTAAAAACTTTATATAACAGTATATTTGATGCATTTGCGAGATTCAGCAACTACCATCAATGCTTGACTACATATCTGCTAGTTGTATGATATGGAAGGGATTACTTCCCTGTGACCCAAAGAAGAATTAATCTCATATATTCAAGTGTGCTATTTTGTATAGGAATCCCATTTGATTTCTGAAAAAATTTCAGTAAGCCATAACGCACGAAAAACTTTGGTACTGATGCCGTACTCTCACTGCTAACGCATCCTACGTCAACTTCAAAAATCAAATATGAGTTCTATCTCAGGTAATTTTGAGGATATTCATTCTGCATTTTTCTATTTTCAGAGAAAAATAATTAAATAAAAACAAGCAGTTAATGTATATGTAATTATAAATCTACAGCGTATTCTAAGTTAATGAGTTACGCAGGTAGGCGCATGGCAGTACAATGCACTGACAATTATATGTGCCACCAACTTGCAATCGGCTGTAACTCAGTCCATCTTGAAACTTGGAGTTTGCAAAAAGCAAATTATTACCTGAAACTCAAATTTTTTCGATAGGCGATGTATTAGATATCAAAGCTACTCTAAATTGCAAGTAGCTAATTTTTACCAATATGGCAGTGAAACTGCTGCTTGTGTAATCACTTAGAAAAGAAACTTTATCACAGTATTTTATTAATTTCACAAAATAGAATAGCCCACAAAACCACCAGTTTTAGTTTCTACTTTTTATCTAATTTTAGTTTTGGCAGCGAAAAATCAGCCTTATACTTGGCTTAAATAACATTCTCAAACTTTGGCAGCAATAATGATTTTTTGAGAGTAAACAACCTATTAATATTAATAATTGAATCTCTTTTTGATGGGTTGAGCCGGATTACCAGCATAAATCATCATTGGCTCCAAAGAAGACCCAGTTACACCACCCAAGGTTAGCACTGCACCTTTACCAACTGTCACTCCTGGGCCAATTATACACTTGGCTGCAATCCAACTACTTTCTTGAATGTAGATAGGAGCAGGCATCAGTTTAAAATCAGGATGATTCCAGTTATGATTGCCAGTGCAGAGATAGACTCCTTGAGATAAACAAACATGACTTTCAATAATCACAGGTGCTAGGTTATCAATCCAAGCATTTTCCCCAATCCAAGCAAAATCACCAATGCTTAATCGCCAAGGAAACTTGACCTTTACTCCTGGTTTAATCCTAACTTGTTGACCAATAGTGGCACCAAAGCTTCGTAGTATCCAAACTTTTAACGATGACATAGGAAGCCAATAACTTTCAAGCAAAGGCGACCCGATAAAATACCAGAGAAGTTGTTTCCAATATGGTGCACCTGGGGTGTAAGTACCGACAGTATATTGATCTAGACGCATAATTTATAGATGCAAAAAGGATACTAAAGATTGGCTCCTGTATAACCTGTGATTATCCAGAGTAAAGAGCGAGCAATATCTCGCAGAATACGAATTACTGATTCTTGAGGCTGATCGGATGGTACAGAGAGAGGAGTGAAAGCGATCCCTTGGCTACCTAGAACAAAAAAAGCGATCGCTTTAGCTCTAGGCATATGATTTTTAGAAGTGATGAGGTAAAGATGTTGAATCTGGCGTTTCTTAAAATCTGAAACTAAGGTAGTAAAGTTAGTAACAGTATCACTAGCACGATTATCTATATGTAACCGAGTAGCGATATTTGCAGCTTGAAACAATGCATATGTCTTATCTGGTTCTGGAGGAGAAGACACCCAAACTTCTAAAGATGGATACCATTTAGCTAGTTCAGCAGTATATTGTTCCCTGGGAGGATCGCCACCTAAGGTAAGAAAGGCTTGAGGGTGTGGTGTTTGAGTTGTTGCGATCGCCAAACGCAAAGGAATGATCGCTAACAGGGTAAGAATCAAACTCGCTACAGCCAAAAACCTATATTTTTTCAGTTTACGACGACTATACATTTTACCGATAGGCGGATTCTAGCTTTTGAAATCTACATTTTTACCATCATTAATAAAGTCATTTTTTGGCGCTAAGTAGTGTTAAATTAAGCACCAAAAATTTTGACATAATTAATTTTAAAATTAGATTTCCTTACCAGATTTTGCTGGAACAAAATCTTGGTATTCTGGTAATACTTTTTTATCGATAATTGCTTGATAAACTTTTACTAACTTTTCAGCAGCACGCTCCCAAGTATAATTGCGGAAAATTAATTTACGAGCGCGATCGCCCATTGCTTGCGCCTGTACTGGATTGCTTAAATAGTCAATTAATGCATTAGCAATTTCATCAGCATTAGTATCAACAATATGTGCTGCCTGAGCCTGAGCCGCTTCGGGAAAATTACATCCGGTAGTAATCACACAGGGTAAACCTGAAGCCATACCTTCTAAGACAGACATACTAAAACCTTCTGAATAAGAAGGTGCAACATATAAATCAGCTGCTACTAAAGCTTCTTGTTTCAACTTACCTGTGAGCATACCTGTAAAGGTAACAGCTTCTAAACAACCTGCTTGGACAAAATAGCGCCGAACTGTTGCCAAAAATCCGGTAGAATCTGGCCCTGCTACTACTAAATGAGTTTGGGGAAACTTTTTATGAATTTTCCCAAAAGCAGGAGCAAGTAAATCTAAACCTTTTTTAGGATCAATTCTTCCTAAAAATAGCAGTAGAGTTTTATTTCTTGTTTCTGGAAATTGCTCATAGAAAATCTCTGCTTTTGGTAGATTTTCAAATTCTTGGCGATGGATGCCGTTAGGAACAACAACTAAATTACGAAATCCTAATTTTTTGACGTTACTAGCTTCAGCATTAGCAATTACTTGAATAACGCTAGCTTTTTTTAAAGCAGGTTTTTCCAATAAATTATAGTAGATTCTTTTCTTCCAGGCTTTATAAGACAAAGCCCAAGGCTCAAGCATTCCATGCGGTGTGACGGCATAAGGAATTTTGCGCCATTGGCAAAGTAAGTGAACTAAAGAAACCAGTGGTGAAAAGACTGTATTAGTGTGGACGATATCATAATCCTTAATATGCTTAATTAGCCAGTAAATTAAAGATAAGCTAACAATAAAATCATGGCGATGCCAGCAAGAAAAATATCTAATTCTATAAGATTTTTGATATATCCATTTATTTAAGGGTACGTCTAATTTATCCGAGCCATTCGCATCAGTAGTAATTAAATCTACATTAGCTCCTAAGCTACTAAGAGTGTCAGCGAATTCTTTTGTTGCCTTTGAAGTTCCACCATAATGTGAACCAACGTAAGGTATAAAAATTAGTACTTTCATGTGAGGCTATGAAGAAAGGAAATTAGACGAATCAAAATTGCTACCTTTATGTAAATAAGCAGTTCAAATCACTTCCACAAAAAATTTGCAGAAGTGATTGAACCTATATTCACTAGGTCAGTAATCAATACTTGTCGGTTAAGGGCAAAAGGGGAAAAGGGTCAAGAAAAAACCTTTAACCCTTACCATTTCACTTTTTCCTAAACTAAATTCCGATTTGAAAATCCTTAACCGAGTAGTATTAGGTCAGTAGTTGGAATATTTGCTGTAAGTTAATTGAGTAAGCTTTTACAGCAGTTAAATTCAATTATTTTCAGCAAAATATCTTCTAGAGGCGCAAGATATTTTGTAACTACCCATTTAATGATGTTTGAATTGCTTTTAATAAGCCATCGGCAAAAACTTGTGGGCTAAAATTTTCTACAATTTCTTGGCTGATTCTGCCCATTTTCATTCTTAAATCTGTATCCATCTGATGAATAGCTTTCAAAGCATCAGTCATATCTAAAATACTTTCTGGATCGAATAGCAGGCCATTTCGACCATGATCGATAAGTTCATAACGAGCTCCTACAGTTTGGCTACAGAGTACTGGTAGCCCAGCAGCACAAGCTTCGTTCAGTACTAGACCCCACTGTTCTTGCAAAGCGGGATGGACAAAAGCATTAGCTAATCCATACCAATCACCAATATTTTGGTAAGGGATAAAACCTGGTAAATGTACAGCATCTTGCAATTTTTGTTCCATAATAAAATTGCGAATTTCCGGTTCTTCTTCACCGCTACCACAAATTACTAAATCCCATGCTTGCTCATTTCCTATTTGTTGGTGATAAGCTGCAAATGCTTGTACAAGACCAAAGACATTTTTTCGTTTGAGTAGACGAGTGACAGCAATGAAATAAGGTTTAGTCGGTATCTGGGGATTTCGCCGTCTTGTTTCAACCGCATCGAACCTTGCTATCTCAGCTTGTTTGGCAAAATAATCGTTATCAACAGCATCGTATCCAAGAAAAATGCGATCGCGGGGAAAACCTAACTCAATCAAATAGTCACGATGTAGTTTACCCCCCACTAGAGCTGCATCAAACTTGCTGATTAGTAGCCAAAATTTTAGTTTCTCTTTCCACCAGTACCGTTGTTCATCATCCCACTTGGTTTCACTCATCAAAATGGCTGGTACTTTATGGCGTTTACACCAAGAAAGCGCAGCACGGGATACTGGAAAACCCCAACCTGGTATAACAACAACATCGGGTTGTAAATTATCGAAAAAATTAGGAAGTACAGCAGATGCTTCTTCCAAGTTTAAAAATTTATCATCTTCATGAAAAAGTGTTTTTAAAGGAAATGTAATTTCCTTCTGTAAATCGCCCCAATTATGCTCTAAAGTATTATCTGTCAATTGAACTGCAGTAAAACTCCAGTCTTGTTTTTGGCAAGCGGAGTAAGCAGCACGTAACCTAGCAGCATGGTAGCTACCAATATTAATAAACAGTATAACAATATGCATTTTTATAGCTATATCGTGCTAAGAATTTACTATTTGAAGTTCAATTGAAAGCCTATTAATTTTATAGAAAAATTTTTATTTTAATTTAAAACCTCATCAAAAACTTCTAAATACTTTTGAATATATAAATTATTGTTGAAACGCTTGTAAATAGTTTCTATAGAAGCTGATTGAAATTGATAATACAAGTCTTTTTCTATCATTAGCTTAAAACAATATTCAGCGAGATGATTAATATTATGATCCGTTATTAGATATCCATTTTCCTGATGAATTAGAACAGAATCAGTACCACCTTCTAACACAGATGCTACTACTGGAATACCATATCCCATTGCCTCCATAACTGTGCGACCAAATGCATCAGAATTGGAATTGAACAATAGTAAATCTATTGCTCGATAGAAATCTTCAATATTCTGCTGCCAACCTATGAAATTAACAACTTCAGAAATTCCTAATTCTATAGACAGATCTTCAAGTTCTTTACGTAGTGGGCCATCACCAGCAATGAGGCAAAAAAGTTTTTGATTATCTTTAACTAATTTTGCACAGACTTTTAGGAAAATATCAAATCTTTTACGTTCAATTAACCAGCCAGCATTACCAATCACAAAACTTTTATCAGGGATATTAAATTTTTTCTTTGCTGCTATCTTCTCTTCTTGACTTACTTCTTGAATTTGGGTGGAATTTTCTATTAAGCGTAATTTATTCTTTAAATGAGGTGCTAGTTCTTGTGTTTGTTCTAAAAGATATGGGGAATGGCAAATAATTGCATTATAATCATTGCCAAAATATTTATAGAAAAGTTTCCATTTTAATAAATTTTGATTGCCATATTTGTGGCAATAGTGAATTGCTAAGATTTTTTTCTGCTGATTATCTTTAATACCCCAGCAACCTGTTAGAGTAGGGCCAGTAACCAGAATAATATCACCTGTAAATTTTTTAATTTTTTTTCTAAGTGAAAAATGAGATTTATAACCTAATTTACCATTGTATGAATTATCTTCTACTATTATACCTAAACTAGTAAATAAATTTTTACCATCTCCTGCTGGTGTGATACTTTGTATTTGCCAATCTACTCCTTTGGTCTGGGTTTCGTATACTAAATTGTATGTAGCTTTTTCCATACCTCCTAAATTCAAACACTGAATTAAGTTTAATATTTTCATCTCGTATCTTCCCATAATATCTAAAATTTATATTTAACTCTGGAGTAGTAGACTACTAATCCAATAAAGATTAATTGAAAAATCCCCTGTTGCAAAAATGTTCCCACACCATGAGTTAAACAGATCATAGCAGGGCTGATTAACCCCATATAAAGTATTTGGCAAAAAGTATTTTTATAATTAACACCACAGATCCAAAGATGTTTAAAAATATATGCTATTAGTGCATAAATAAAACATCCCAGGTAGCCAAATTCCATAAAGCAATCTCCAATCCCAGTAATTGTAGAGCCATTAGGACGAGTATAGCCATACAAATTCTTCAGTTGAATAACATAGGTATCCCACAAGTTAAATTGGAGAGATTTCTTAAATTCAAAACCGACAATTTGACCTGGTACAAATTGAAAAACTATACTATCCCACCATCCAGTGCCAAAACCATATAAACTTTTATTGTTAGCTATATCAATGATTAATGCTGCATTTCTGAGTTCTAAAAAATCTCCTTTTTGCTGTGAGCTAAAAGCTCGCTCTGTTACATATAATATACCTTGCCAATTGCCACTAAAAATTAAATTCCAAACACCTCCGCGTAACTCCCCAAACAAAGGAATAAGGAAAGTCAAGAGTAACATTCCTGTGATAATTAACCATCTAGGAGGTACATAACGATAAATTAAAAACAATGAAATACCAATGATAATCGCAAATGTCATTGTTGGTTGGCGACGGCCAATCAACACACTATTAAATAGAGGCCAGCCAGAAATTACAGTAAAAATTATATTTAGAAATCGAGGACGTTTTAGTGCCTGTAAAAGAAAAATTCCAAAAGCTATATTACCAGCTTGAATAAAGAAAAGATATATAGTTGCGGGCCCTGTCCAGTTATAATTTTCTGCGATCTGTACAGTTGTACGAGAAAGTAAATAATTAAAGAACCATGCCTCAGCCATGAGCATAGTTCCTGCTATAAATAACTTCCGCTCATCGATTACTATGTTGAGGGACTTTAACAACTTTATGTTTGGCTTCATTTGATAGCCTAGCCAACAGGAAGCCGCACAAATAGATGATACTAATAAAACATTATCTAGTGCTGTTGGGCTAACTCCTGTACCGGGATTTTCAATCAACGCAAACGCTTGAGGCAAAATAAAAGAAAGAAACATACAACCCATAAAGAATGGGTATTGGTAAATTCGCTCAATGCGAATGACTCCCCAAACTAACAATCCTAAGCAAACCAAAACTAAAATATTTTTATATACTTCTGCCATGCAGTTTTAATATTAATAATTATTGAATAGTAATTATACTAATTTTGCTTCTTTTTAATGTTGCGTATTACAGATGGTCAATGAATCATAATATGTATAGTAGAGTAAGGTAATTATAAAATTTAATAGCTAAGGGATAGTACCGGATAGAATTTTGAGAGAATGTTGCAATTGCGACAAATTAAATGCAGCAGTGTCAGTTGATTGTTGGGCGAAGGCTTCTAGTTTTTGAGGATTATTCAGGCAAAATTGTAACTTCTGTGCGATCGCAGATGCTGTAACTTCTGGCAAAACTAATCCGTTAATGTTCTCTCTCACTACTTCACCACAAAATTTGGAAGCAATTATGGGCAGATTCCAAGCCTGTGCTTCTAGTTGTGTAATTCCAAACCCATCAGAGAGAGTAGGAAATAGAAATACATCTGCCATCTGATAATATTTAGCTGTGGTACTTCTAGATACGGCACCCACCCAGTGTATTTTGGAATGAGAATCTTGAGGTTGAGGAATACTCTGAGAACCAACTATCCAAAATTCAATTGGTTCACTATGCAAAATTTCCGCCGCTTCTAACAATGCAGCAATACCTTTTCGCAAGATAACTTGTCCTAAAAATAGCACGCGCAGTGGACGTTCAGCAGAAAAGTGTGTTGGATAGGCACGTGCAAAATTATATGCTTCTATTGGTGGTTGATAGGCCAGCGGAATGATGTTAATTTTATCTTCTGGTATACCTAATTGCTGTAATGCTTGATTTGACCAATTAGAGTTAACTAAAATTTTGTCTGCTAATAAACATTCTTCTTGCCAATTTTTCCAGTAACTGGGCGGTGCGGCTTCCCAACTAGATTGATAAGCAGGATATTTAGAATGTGCGGCTAAAACTAATTTCTCTTCTACTTCTCCAGGATCAATTTGACCTAAAATACTGTACCACCCTTGAGATTTAGCATATCGAAATAGTTCTAAAGCTGCGTAACTGTAAGAAAATAAAATAACAGGAGATTTGAGCTTTGGGGTGAGAGCTTTAAGTGACTGCAATGTAAGTTTTTGAAACCAGTTATTCCTAGCAATTACCCGCTGCCATCCAGAGCTTTTTTGAATTATTTGAGCTATTTCAAAACTAATTAAAGAGTTATTAAAGGATGTTACAGATGCCGTAGCTAAATCTGGATGAAACCGTTCCCGCAAATTTGTTAACAAACCTTTAGGCAGTCTATTAATTCTAGAATTTGGTAAAATCCAAGCATCTGTAATTAGGGTAGTCAGTTCTCCAGCTTGGTGTAAAGCTCTAGGCACAGCATAATGCTCTCGGGCACCTATTTGGCAACAAACCCAGGATGAAGAGTGATTAAACATTGTTCTCTGTTGATGAAATATGGCTGGAATAAGCAATTTCATACCACTTACTATCAGCTTTCTGAAACTTTAATCGTATTTTGTCATCTTTACGCTTGAGGTATCTATCTTTTTGACATTGGATCGTACTAGATTTTTTAGGAAATTTAATGTTTCCACGACTACTATCAACCATGATTATTACCTCCTGTCCGTCAACATACTTGTCGATACTCATGTTGACTTGTATTGAGCGATTGTTTGTATTATTTGCAACTAAAATTTCTTCATATTTTGGCTCTAAAATATATGGAGGCTCTTGCCAAAAATTAGATTTACCTTGGAAGTCTCTTCTTTCTACATTTAAGTATTGATTATTGCGGAATAATGGACGTTCATTGTTAATATCAGATGATTGCTCAGGAGTACGGCAGTTTTCAAATATGTTGTCTTCTATGACTATATTCTGCAAATCACCCCAATAATAAACACAAGCTCTTTTATCTACATCACTACAAGTAAGAACATTATTTTTAATCAGTATATTTTGCAAATTTCCAGCAAGATTAGCTGCTGTAACTCCTACTGTTATTCCATTAATCTCATTAAAGCTAAATTCTATTTTTTGATTATTACCACTAGTAATAAAAGAATTTTTGCAATCAGTGAAAATGTTGTTTTTAATGATCAAATTACTTACTCCATTAAAAACACAAACACCATCAGGAGAATTAGAAAATGAACAATTAGTAATAGTTTTATTGTGATTATCAGGAAAATTACCCTGCCCTATAACTAAACCTTGATAAATAGAATCTTTAAAAATACATTTATAAAATTGATAACTTTTGTTGGGAGATATCGGAGCGTTTTCTACCCAAGCAGTAGCAGTTTCAGAAAATTCACATTCTGTAACTGTGAGGTCTGCATCTAGGCTCAATAGTGAAGCATTAGAACTCTTGAGTTGAGTTTTTGATATAGTTACTTTTCCAATTCCCCCTCCACCACCATAAATTAATTCTCCTCTAAAGTCATGTACGTAAATAGAATCTAAATTAATGTTATCTAAATTTGTATTGAAATCTAAAGCTATTCCTTTGTGCGTAACATCCCAGCCATCACCATTATTGGGGTCTGCAGGCCAGTTACGTTGTCCTGTAAATCCTTTAACACTACCATTTAATTCCAAATTTTTAATGGTCACATTTTTCCGAGGATTATACGGATCTTGAGTGCCTTTAATTAATATTCCATGACCCCTCACAACTCTACCATTAATTAAGGCGTAATCTCCGCGACTTTGAAGAATAGTTTTACTAATTCCATCACCAATCAAGGTAATATTGTCATAGTTAATTAACAGTGAACAAGGCTCTTGAGTATTCAAGTCTAGTGGGGATATTTGATATATTCCTTGAGGTATATATATACTTCCTCCACCATTTTGGCCTACTATATTAATCGCAGTTTGAATAGTTTCGGTATTAGCTTTAATAATATACTCTAGATTAGTAATACCACTTATTAGCGGGCCAAATGACCTGACATCTACAGAGTTTATTGATAAATTTTGAATTTGTGCAATGTGATTTTTATTAGTAATTTTTTGTTCTAGTTTTTTTGGTTCTACATTTGATACAGGACGTGGAAAGAAGATAGACAAACTACTTGTGAAAGAGCTTAACCCAAACAATGTTAAAAAATTCCGACGCTGCATAAATTTATTCCTATGTTCTCAGTAATAAATTTTCCAGAGAACGAGCGCGTGTTTTCCAGGTATGTTGTTGAGCAAATTCTAACTGCTTGAAAGTTTTCTTATAGGCTTGGGGCGTTTTTGAACAGTCTAACTGCTGGCGAATGAGAGCGATCGCATCTTCAGCATTGTGGAAAATGCTAATCCACTCAGGATATAAACGACACTCTGGTATATCAGTACTTAAAATTGGGTGACCACTGGCTATACCATCCATGATTTTGGTAGGACAAGCTGCTTGGTTAAATGGGTGTTCCACTATGTAAGGAATCCAATTAACAGCAAAAGACCAGTAATGTTTTGCTACTTCGTCGGACGGAACTTTGCCAATATGGCGGACATTAGGTAATGCTAGGACTGCTTGACGAGTTTTCTGCCAGTTTCCTTGCTCTAGCATTATTTGCTCGTCTAAACCACCTACAAACACGAATGTGACTTCGGGACAAGCTGTAATAATTTGGTAAATTAATTGCCAGTCTAAGCGATCGCCTAAGTTTCCCACATAACCAACTGTCATCAATTCCGGGGGTTTTTCCGGTTGGGGGTTGAGGTAGGTGTCAACAAACCCGTGAGGATAATGATGAATCTGAGAAGCTTGATCGGGATGTCGTTCTCTTAGCGTCATCATTTGGGTAAAGGATGCACACAAGGTAATGCTTGCCCTTGTAATTAATTCCTGCTCTTGTGCAATAATTTTATTTTTTTGTTCAGGGCGATAAAGGGCGTAATCATCAAAATTGTAATATATTAATTTTTCTTTAGGTACTTGCCGCAACCAAGGAGTAAAATAAGGTTCGGATGCAATTACCCAAGGATATTCTCCAGTAATTCCTTTGATTTGCTGGCACCAACTATGTATTAAATATTGCAGATAAAAACGAAATACTTTTTCTAATCGTCCTGCATAACCAGCAGGTAATACATGCATTGACCTCTTTAATAGAGATGGCGGTTTACGGCTAGACCACTGGGGATGTAAGATGCGGTAGGTGCGCCAATCATAAAACTGCACTGCATGGGTCAGGTGAGCGTAAGCTAAAGCTTCTGCCATCCCATAAGTCCAAGGACTATTAGCACCTAAATATAGAAAACTGAGTTTTCCCATAAATTTCAATATAAAAAATTACCAGCCTCGCAAATCACGTACCAAGTAACCAAGAGTAGGCGATCGCCCAATCAATTCTCTAATTGCAGCACGTAAACCCGTAGGTAAAAGTTGAAACCTACGAATAGGAGGTTGATACAAAGCTGGTTGTTGACCTTGTTTACTTCTATTGATGGCTGGAAGAGTGGAAATTTTCTCAATCAAAGATTCATAACCTTTCCACATTACTGTTTCATTAAATTTTGACCTAGCACATTCAATCACAGCATGATTGAAAGCTTGATAGTTCTCACAGGCAAAAATAACTTTTTGAGCTAAATTATGGGTATCACCTAAAGGAGCAAATAATCCTGTTTCATTGGCTGTGGCTATTTCTTTAGTACCAGTTTCCACATCCCAAGCAACTGGTATACATCCCATACCCATTGCTTCAATAGTGGCCATCCCAAAGGGTTCAACTCTACTTAACATCAGGATAACTTTTGCTGATGCAGCAGTAGAGAAAATTACATCTCTTGGCACATAACCATAAATTTTGATTTGCTCAGAATTAGGTAATTGCCTAATTTTATTAATAAATTTTGGGGTAAGATTACCAAACCAGTGCAGCTTGCCTTTAAAACCTAATTTAATCAGAGATTTCCATAAATTTAGAATATCAAAGGCTCCCTTAGTCGGATTTTCACCACCTAAAAAAATTAAATCATCTTGCCTAACATCATTTAATTTTTCTATCTCCGGAAAAACACAACCATTATAAATTACAGATAATTTATCTGAGCATTTTAACTGGTGCCGAAACTTACTTGCTACAGTCTCAGACACAGCCACAATTGCTTCTACAGCCTCTTCTTGTGCTATGGCTCTTAACCAATAGGCAGGAGCTGTATCATGGACAACGTAAACACATTTAATCTTGGCAGATAAGTAAGGAATAATTACATCAAATTCCTCACAGCCGTTAAAAAATAACACATCTTGAGGATTTTGTTCTAACCATTGCAGCAGCATTTTTGGTGTTTCTGTCGCACCATTGGGTAAACCTAAAGATGATACTTGAAACTGACTACTAGTAAGCCACGAAGGTTTATTGAGAAACAACATTGTGGTTTTGTGTCCAGCTTGTGCAGCTTGACGACAACAGGATAATACGACAGGAGATATACCCCCACTTTTATCGTTAGGCAGTAGCCAACAAAGTTTCATATAGTAATTTAAAGCTTAAGATGTAGCACATTTGTGAATCATATCAATATACTTTGGGCGGAGTTGCTCCCAACTAAATCGTTCGTAAACACTTTTGTGTCGAAGATAAGATTCATATTTACTGTCAGGATTATTAAGTACCTGATATATTAACTTTGATAAGCTATTTTCTAATTGAAAATCAGCAAAATAACCATACTCTCCTAAAACAAATTGAGTAATTGCATAATCATGAACAAGACAAGGTAGACCATGAGCCATAGCTTCTACTAGGACTCGTCCTAAACCTTCTCGCAAAGAAGCTAGCACAAAAGCATCTGCGACTTTATAGTAATCATCAACTTCAGACTGTTCTACACTCCTTACTTGAAAATTATCTGCACCCAATAATTCCAGACCGAGGTTGATAACTTCAGAAGATTCTGTGTCTTTTTGTCCTAACAATAAAAGATAAGGTTTTGGTTCAGGTAAGTTAGCAACTTCACGAATGAGATAGTCCATCCGCTTATGCGATTTATCAATCAATCCTACGGAAAGTATGAGAGGCTGATCTTCAGGTAATCTCAGTTGAGAGCGTAAAGTTTTTCTTTCTAGGGAAGTAAGTATTGTTAGTTGAGGTGCAATGTTAAAACCATAAGGCACTAAACTCTGCTTTTCTGTAGCCACTCCAGCATCTAAAGATAGTTGCAATAGGGCTGGAGTCAATTGTTGAATGTAATCCCATCGGGGAAAAGGAGGATATTGTGGAGAACCATTAGAAAATAAAAGTTTATATTTTGTTTTTGTCAGCCGCCGCCAGTGCCAGAGTGCATTACCTAAATTAATATCACTAAAATAAATTATGTCCGGATTTTCGCGATATATATGTTTTAATAGACTGAAAAAGAATGAAGCTGTTTCTATAATGTAGCCAGTTCTGCCAGTTAATTTACCTATTTGAATAGCTCTCCAGTCATTCCGACGTAAATTCCATAAAGTAACTTCGTTTTCCCTAGACTCTCCAGATCCTTTAAATAGGGTCAGCTTAATAGAAGGCTCATCTACTAATGCATCAAAACATTCTCGCGTGAAAGATTCAAAGCCTCGTTTTACATGACCAAGACCAGAACAAGGCATAAAAATTTTAATCATAATTGATGATTTTTAGAAAAAAGCTTTATATTATCTTTCTAACGCGGTAAAGTAGCCATTCAGGCAGCAAATATTTAAACGGACTCAAACGATCGCTTTTATGATAAAAACTAGGATTTTTAGCTAATCTAAATAGTTGACTCCAACGTTCTTTAATAGGCAGCAGTGTTAAGTGAAACTTCAAGAGAGTATCTACATCAAAACTCATGTCATGAACGCTGGGCATATAGACATCTGGTTCGCCAATAAACATCTGATCTATTGCCACCGCAGATTTTTTGACCCTGGGTAAAGTAGCAGCCAAATGATAGACATTTTCTAAAAAATGCTGCCATTGCTTTGCTGTGTGTGTATCCACAATTTTTTTTCTGGTTGCTTCCCCAAGGCTGAGTCGATATGCTTCATCTTCCACCAAGCGGGATAAAACTGCTGTATATTGCTCAATATCGCCCACACGAATGAGATTATCAGTCAAACCAGGCATATCAGCACCAAAGATTTCACATGCATCTGAAGAGTAGGGGTATCGGCTCACTAAGGGTATACCATAAGTTCCCGCCTCTAGGAGTGATGTAATGGAGACAAAGGGAAAGGAATCAACATAAATGTCAGCAGCTTGGTAGAAGATATCCGTATCTTCCCGTTGCGGATGGCAAATAATTCTGCCCTGAGTTTGCTGAATAGCATTTGACCAATCTTGCCGATTACCGCAACCAACTACAACTAAAACTGCTTGTGGGTATTTTTCTAGCAGGGGAATATGTGCATCAGCATAACTGATTCCATCTATCGTTTTGTATTTAAGTGCCCTAGCGATAGAAAGGAGTACAATACTGTTCTCTGAGAGACCAAGTATTTTCTTTGCTTCTTGCCGAGCCAGTACTCTGTGATTAGGCTCCACGATGGTAGGAAGCAGTAAGTTTTGCTTTGTCTCAATCCCTCTACGCTTTTGCGAAAGGCGCATACCAGACTCTCTGAGATTAGCAATAACATCACTGATGCTAGCTCCTAACCAAAACGTGTGATCGGCATGATTTAAAAATATAATTGGCGGAACTTGTTCTTGATTTGCAAAGGCAATAATTGGAATCACATCATGATTGTACATATGCAATACAACCATATCTGCGGTAGCAGCGATTTTGTTGAGTCGTTGAGCGCGAGCTGTGAGACTGCCAATAGTTTCGTCAAGTTTGTATATTTTGCCACCACTATTGATAACCGCATCTGTGAGAAATTTTGGCTCCTCAACTGTCTGTAGCTGTCGTGTTAGAACTAGGGAATGGGAACGCTCGGTATCTTGTAGAATCCAACGACCAAGCATTTTGGAAAGTCCACCAACAGGTTCTACAGATGTTGCTACATGCAGTATATTGTTTATCTTCTTTGGTATTTCTAATATATGTTTGTTTTTGCAGATATCAGAGTTTTGTGATATTACTTTCCTACCGATGTCAATGAGAACCTTCTCCAATTCTGGGCTAGTATAAATACCGCAATGTCTAAAGTTGGCATAAGTAGCTGCCATTTCTCCATAAACAGCTGCTGCGTCATAATTTCCACGTTGCGCGAAGTCTCTTGCTTGTGCTACTAAACTGCGGAATACTTCAAAGTTTTGCGGAATTTGTCGGCGGCCTTCTTCTCGCCAAAGACTGAGTGTATCGTTAGGTATGGTTTGTATCATAATATCTATCTATTTTTGTGCAGGTTACCAATTGAATAACTGATACCATCCTGATTCTCTTGGTACTTCTACCTCAGTTGAATCTGTGCCTTTTTAAGAGTTAAAAAAATATGTAAAAAATTGATTGTCACTGCATTCGCGTAGCGTTTCCTAGAGCGGAGAAACTACCTAGACGGAGCATTGTCCAAGGGTAGAAATCTGATTTTAAAGTTTTCAAACAAGCTTTAAAGCGAGAACCCAAACTTCTCTGCGGCAAAATCCCTTACTCTGCTCATAGAGCCACTGTTTACATTCACTGTACATAAAACATTTTTGCCACTTTTATTAGTAACAAGAGCATATAATTGCCCAGAAGCAGAGAAATTTAAGTCTTTAACATCGTTAGAGAGAGGGATACCTTCAAAAGTTAGTGGAGCTATTCTCTTAATTTTTACCTTGCCAGTCATTATTGCTTTTTCCTGCAAGTTCATCGATATTAAAACTGGAAAACCTTCCAAGCCGATTTCAGTTGCAAAAATATTTCCCTGATTATCTTGACATAGATTAGCAAATCGATTGCCAGGGGGTAGTGGAGGTAGATCTAGATCGTTGCTAGAAAGCACTTTACCCGTGATAAAATCAATTATTTTGAAGGTAAAAGGTGGGATACCCTCAATTCCTACTATGCACAGAAGTTGATTTCTCGGTAGACGTAATAAGCTTTCAACAGTCTGATTTGGTGTTTCTAAATCTAGGATTTTTTTGGCTTTGAATTGAGGATTCTTGACACTACCAACAGTATAAATGAGATGGTTAAAATTACCATTCCTTGTATGAGAAACTGTAGAGATAACTACATTGCCATCCCCAAGTGCTGCCAATTTCGTAATCCGGTTAGAGTCACCAGTAAAGAAAGCTCGATATTTTTTCCGTACAGACAAGGGATTCTCTACAAATTGAGCTTGTATATTTTTTTGAGAAACTAGTCTTCCAGTTCCCATCTCAGTCAGGTTAAGATCCACTGACGGAGTTTGGTCTTCGCGATTTAGAGCATTGGATATACTAGGAAGATTGACTCCACAAATAATCTCTTGATTCTTACTGTTATTTTGAGCGATCGCCTTACTAGAAAAATCGGTAAGAATAGTAGTGGTTAAACTGGCAGCTGCCAGTTGACCAAATTGGCGGCGATTTAAAGGTGACATAGTTATCTGTATTTTGTGGAATGTATTAAGGTACTGTGATATCTGCTTTTGGAGCTTGGGGTCTAGCTCCCATATCTGCTAAAACATTGACGGCTATTTGCCTAGCACGACGATCTTCCCGCGCTGGGTTGACACCATCGCTATCTAATCCCCATACCCACTGAATAGAACCAGTGGCAAAAACTTTAGCGCCACTACTAGCTGTATAACGAACTGCGTTAGCAAAATTGTAATTAGTATTAGCAGGTAAACCCGGTTCTCCAGGGGGTTCAAATTCATTCGGTAAACCATCAGTAGTTACTGGTGACTGGGATAAAACCACAAGACCAGGGGGGGTTGATCCGTTATTAATAACTGCATCCCATTCAGATCCTACTAATAAAGGAAGACTATCTCCTGGCTGGACATTAGTATAAGCGTAATAAGAATCTGAACTATTGCTACCTACCACAAAGTTAAAACCTCCGTAGTTGCTATAATTGCCAGCACCATCTGAGATGTAGCCACTTGTGGTGTAGCCAATATACATCACACCTAACAAAGAATTTTCTGGACGGTTGTTTTGAACGCTGCGATATTTATTAGTAGCTGCTGACGATCCCTGCTGTTGAACAACCGGATCTAGTGACCAATCCCCTTTATAGCAGGCCATGATGCGATTAGGACTTATCTGCCCAGCCGCAAGAGTAGAACTTTCAAACCGCACTCGCCAATAACAAGTATTGGCAGAGAAAAATGCTAAATTGACACCAGCATTACGGGCAGTCTCAACGCGATCGCGCATTTGTGGCGACCAGTATTCATCATGACCCACAGACAAAAATACTTTGTGATTAAGTAATAATTGCTGGTTAGTGTGAGTGTCTATGTTTGTGACATAGGTAACATTGTATGCCTGAGATTCCAGCCAGCGCACCATGTTGTATTCCACTCTTAGTGGTGTATCGAACTCTTGGGAACTTTGGCTGTATGATTGCCAGTATGGTCGGTCGAAGGAAACCTTCAATGCTCTCTGTCCATTCACACTATTGAATGGGTATAAGCTAGATCCGCCTGTAGGACTATAAGCTAAAACCGTGGAAACAGCACTTTGGAATAGAATATCAGCAGTACTGCCATCATCACGCACGACAAACCAAACATGGGCTTCTTTGCTAGTCCTCTGGTCAGTCAATTTGGCTATATAAATACCACTAGTCCAGTTACTACCTACTTGCAAAACGTAGGAAGTTGTCCAGTTACACTCTACTAAGTTGGTAGTGGTGTCTTTAGTACATGCAGGTTGGGTTATGCCATTGAGCAAACCACTGCTAAAGATCAACCTGCCGCCCTTGCCACCGTAGTAGCCCAAGCGGTACACATCAATAGTGAACTGTCCAGCTTGTGCTAGAGAAACTTTAATGTCGAGTGTTCCGCCTTTATTCACACTGGTAGCTGAGGCATAACCAGCGATTTCACCATTACCCCTGTTGACAAGCTTCCAATTGGTGGTGCCGGAATTTTGATTTTCCAAATAGATAGCATTGGGGTTAGCTGGAGTTACTGAAGCGAGGAATGTTACACTGCCAATTCCATTGGCAGTTGCGGTTACTACCAGTCCTCCAGGGGCGCTAGGCGCAGTTCCCAGGGTAACCACCGTACTTGCTTGACCACTAGCATCTGTTACTACAGTAGCTGGTGAGACTGACCCCCCACCGCTCGTAACGCTAAAGTTCACCGTCACCCCTGACTGCGGATTGTTTTGAGCGTTCACGACTTTGACAACTAATGAGTTGGGCAGTTGTGTGCCTGTTGTACCACTCTGATTGTCTCCACTAACTTTCACTAAAGTACTGCCAACAGCATAAACGACATCACGGTAATAATTACTGTTGCGAGAAGAACTAGAGGGAAAAGAGTGTGGGCTCAAACTATAGACTCCATTGTTGCCGTCTGCGACTGAACTGAGATCGCCATTGACTATAGAGCTACTTAGTTCATCATAGGTGAGAACAAAATAGGTATTGACATTGACAGATACAACATAGGTTGTATTAGCTTGAATACTAAGTGGTGTACTCAAAGCCTGCTGTTGCCAACCAGAAGCCGTTTCGTTAGTAAAAGTAACACTGGCTAGGAGTGTTCCCGTTGCTGACCAGATTTTGCCAATATGAGTTCCTGTTTCACTTGCGGCTTTCCAAAAGCGAATGGCGTTAATTTGTCCTGCTTTCGCACTACGAAATTTCATTCCTCCTTCATAGGAAGCGCCATCTGTAATATTTTGAGAACTTGGTACCTGAGTTGTGAATACAGTTTGGGTATTCCCAGAGGGGTTGGCAGTCGCAGTAAAAGTGACGCTACCAATTCCGCTTGCCGTACAGCTGACAATATTAGTCACAGGATTTGTTGCCCCTACCACAGATCCCAGAGTGAAGCTAGTACTAGCTAGGCCATTGGAGTCGGTGACTGCACTGTTAGGCGAGACCGATCCTCCGCCACTAGTAACAGTAAAGTTGACCGTCACCCCGGATTGAGGATTCCCAGCAATGTCTTTAACTTGAACAACTAAGGGGTTAGCTAAGGTGCTTCCAGGTAGACTAGTCTGATTATCACCGCTAACTTTTGCAATAGTCGGAACAGCAACAACAACAAAGTCGATGTCACGATAATAATTGCTATTTCGGTAAGAATTAGTCGGAAAAGCTCCTGGAGTCCGATTATACAAACCATTGTTGCCATCTGCTACTGAACTGAGATTGCCATTGGTTATGGAGGTAGCTAGTTGATCGTAAGTGCCGACATAATAGGTATTAATGTTGACAGACACAACATAGGTTGTATTGGCTTGAATATTAAGTGGTGTACTCAGAGCCTGCTGTTGCCAACCAGAAGCAGTTTCGTTGGTAAAAGTAACGCTGGCGAGGAGTGTTCCTGTTGCTGACCAGATCCTACCAATATGAGTTCCTGTCTCACTCGTGGCTTTCCAGAAGCGAATAGCGTTAATTTGTCCTGCATTCGCACTGCGGAATTTCATGCCCAATTCATAGGGATAGTTATCCGTAGCATTTAGATAGCTTGGGACTTGATTTGTAAACAAGAAAGTCATAGCTATTTACGTAATATTATTAATTTTGCTTGTTAATTAAATAACTAAATAAGAGCTTGTTTAAGTACTTTTACCACATAGTTCTGTTCCTCTGGAGTCATCTGATGAAACAGAGGTAGTAAGATAGTACAATCTTGTGCTTGCTCACTCTCCCAAAGGCGATCGCATCGTCCGGCATTACAATCACACTTTTCCTGAGCAATTCCACAAGACCAAGCTTCATGAACATAGGCCTGTTCTCGATGAGAACACATAATTCCCCGCCTTGTAGAAATCCCTGCATCCAGCATTGTCTGCATTACTTGCTGTTGATTGCATTCCGCAGGTAAGCGAACACAGTAACTCTGCCAGTTACTGTGTGCCCAAGCTGGCTCAGTTGGTAACTTTAAACCAGACACATCTGCCAACAATTGCTGGTATCGCTTTGCCAGAAAACGGCGGTGTTCGACAATCTCTGGTAGGCGTTTAAGTTGTTCCCTGCCCACTGCCGCTTGGATGTCTGTCATGCGGTAGTTGTAGCCTAAGATTGGGTATGACTCAAAAATTACTTGTTTGGCACCGTGACGTACAGTGTCAGGAACGCTCATACTATGTTGCCGCCAGAGGCGAAACTGTTTGTCCCATTCGGGATTGCTTGTAGTCAGCATCCCGCCATCCCCAGTAGTAATTATCTTGCGTGGGTGGAATGAAAAACAGGCAATATCTCCGTGTGGCTTGCCAATTTTCTCCCATTGCCCATCCCAAAGTATTTCACTACCAATTGCACAAGCCGCATCTTCAATGACTGGCAGCGAATACTGGTGAGCAATTTCTAGAATGGCTTTTAAGTTACACGGCATTCCCATCTGGTGAACCACCAGAATGGCACGAGTACGAGGACTGATGGCAGCTTCGATTAAAAGTGGATTGATATTAAACGTCTGCGGTTCAATATCCACAAAAACTGGTGTCGCTCCACAATAGCGAATACTATTAGCGGTGGCAATGAAGGAGTGACTGACTGTAATTACCTCATCTCCTGGTTTAACACCAACCGCCAATAGAGCAAGGTGCAGTGCTGTGGTGCAATTGGAGACTGCACAGGCATAAGGTGCGCCCAGGTATGTGGCAAATTCCTGTTCAAAGGCAGTAACTTCCGGCCCCTGAGTTACCCAGCCTGTTAGAATCGGTCGCCTCGCTGCATCAGCTTCTGCTTCCCCGATCCAAGGTTTCATAATTGGGATATTCTTCATCTGCTCAGACATTGCTGATTTCCTTCGCCCTTTTTTGCTCACGCCACCAATTCACCAGTCTTTCCAAACCTTCTTCCAGAGAAATCTCTGCTTCAAAGCCCAATAATTTCTTTGCTTTGCTGACATCTGCCAATCGGCGTTGCACGGGGTTGACTTTGCGTTCTGGCCCATACTCTGGCTGGAGATTGGTACCCATCACCTTAGCCAAGCTATAGGCAAGCTCATTTAAGCTAGTTTCCACACCACTAGCAATGTTAAATACTTCGTCAGTCACATCGGATTTAGCAGCCAATATATTTGCTCTGGCGATGTCTTCAATATAGACAAAGTCCATAGTCTGTTTGCCATCACCAAAAATTAGTGGTGGTTTACCATCAATAATTCTTTCCATCCACCGAATCAGCACTTCGGTGTAAACACCGTAAATATCCATCCGTGGCCCATAAACGTTAAAGTAGCGTAATGCTACATAGTCCAACCCATACATAGCGTGGAAACTACGGAGTAAACCCTCATTAAAGGTCTTGGCAGCACCGTAAATTGTGCGGTTATCATAGGGGTGATGAGACTCTGTTGTTGGGAAGCTTTCAGCCATACCATAGATTGAAGCGGAAGACGCTGCAACTACTTTTTTCACCTTGGCATTAACTGCTGCTTCCAAAACATTGAACGTACCATCTGCCAGCACTTCTAATGCCAAACGCGGTTCTTCGGCACATTGAGTAATCCGAATAGCTGCTTGATGAAACACAATATCCACACCTTGCATAATATCGGCAAGGAGTTTTTGATCGCGGATATCACCCTCTACAATTACCAAATGCCCATTTTCTTGAGCCCAAGCTAGGTTACTCAGCTGTCCACGAGTGAAGTTATCGAGGACGATAATTTCCGAGGCTCCTTCCTTGACCAATAAATCGGCAATATGAGAACCTACTAAGCCAGCACCACCTGTAATTAAAATTCGCTTATTCTGCATTTTGTTTACTCTCTTCTGGTGTATGTCCATTCAGCCAACGTACAAATCGAGCCGGGTTCCCTGTCATGAGAGCATACTCAGGAACATCTTTTCTAATTAGAGACTTGATGCCAATAAAAGCATTGTTACCAATCTTGAGGTCTGGGTATATGGCAGTATGTCCACCAATAAAAACATCATCACCAATGACAGTGCTGCCAGCTATACCTGTTAACGCACATATAGTACAACGACAACCTATCCGCACATTGTGACCAATATGTACTAAAGCATCTACTTTAGTATCTTCACCGATTTCCGTAAAGCTACCAAAAACACTACGGGCTATGTGGCTATTGGCTTGAATTTCTACTCCGTCATGAATCAGGACACCCCCTGCATGGGGTAAGATAATTTGCTTACCTTCTAGATATTTTGGCTCAAAGCCTTCTCCCCCAATCACGGCTCCAGCACGGATAGTCACATGATTGCCAATGATAGAACGTTCAAGAATGACTGCGTTAGGCTCAACAATGCTGCCCTTACCAATGCGAACATTTTTAGGAGCTATATAGGCACGCTCATGGATAGTTGCTTCCGGTGATATTTCGGAATCAAAATCATCCCAATAAAAATTTGTGTTTGTGAATAAGTATTTATGGATCTGGTAGAAGGCTGTTTGCGGATCTTCACAAACTGCGATCGCTAAATTATCGGGTAAGTCGAGTGCAATTTCTGGTGTTGTGATTACACAAGTAATATGAGGGTTAACAATAACTTGATGGAGATAAGCTGGATCGTATAGCGTGACCAGCATTTTATCTGCATTATGTGACAGCAAGCCCAATGAATTAAAATCACCATCATGTAATACTTTTACGTTTACTAAATGGCTTATTTCTGAAATTCGCATATATTTTCTCCTATTTGCTAAGAAGAAATCATCTCGTCAATATACTCAGAATTGAGAAATTCTGCTGTTGCCCTTGATGTTTTATCTTGTTGAGAAGAACGCCAAAGCAACTCTCCTACTTTTAATCCTCCCGTTTGTAAGCGGATGATCGGTTCTGGGCCGATTGCTGACGGCAAAATAGCCATATGACCTTTATTTGGTGCATTTGGCGGCCATACAGGAATGCTATGAGCCAGAAAAGCAGAACGATCTATATCACCCCAAAACTGAGCAACTACCACTCCCGGCCAACGTTCTGCAATTAGTTCAGCTTCTATGTTAGATAGAACTGGTGCTAATTGAGGCTGCATCGCCACCACAATGGCATCGTATACTGCGTCTTTAGGAGCTAGTGATACATTCTGAAAACTGTCAACTTTAGCACCAGCATTGATGAGACCACTCTCAATAAAATTTTGAAAATGGTTGTCACATAACAATAAAATGTTGCTTTTATAAACAGCAATCCCTGCATCAAGTAATAGCTTAATTGCCATTAATCCGAGGAATGAAAATACATCTACCGATGGATGGCGTTCATTAATTCCAGCTACTTTAATACCTCGTTGGCGACAGATTTCTATATCGATATCATCTGGTCTAAATTCCCAAGCTTCATACATGAGCGAGATCACAGCTGTTGCTTTCATCCCAGAAATCATCTCTGCATCAATAGGGCGGACATGACTACTATTTGTAATAATGTCAGCTTGAGCTACTATCTCTTTTGATTTCTCGGTGATAATTTCGATACACTCACTTACGCCAGCGATTTTAGCTAATTGATATGTCTGCTCTATGACTTGCTCTATTGTGCCATAACGACTATTGCGAGTCATGGCATACACTTTCTTTGCTCCAGCCATTGCTGCTACGACAGGTGTAACAACATAAGCTCCAGTGGCTGCTTCTGTGAGTACAATAGTATTTTGTAGTTGTAAGTGACAACGTTCAATAGCCTGACGCATCAAGGTCACTAAGCGGCGGTAATTTAAACCAGGTCGATTGTCAGATGTAAGTCCATAATGTCCTGTAGCTGCTTCTGCTAGTACAATAGTATCGTGTTCCTCTAAATTGAAGTCTTCTTTAGCTGCTGCTACTACTGAAATAACATCGTTAAGCTGGAGGTTACAACTTTCAATGACATTCTGTATCAGTGTCATTAAGTGCTGACGATTCAAGCTAAGACTGTTATTATTCATCGAAATTTTTCCCCACAATCAAATTTTTGGAGACTCTCAACAACAGTCTGAATCTGTGATGTTTTTAACTCAGCATACATTGGCAAGGATAAAACTTCATGGGCTGCTTTTTCTGACCAAGGAAAGTCTCCCAGTTTGTAGCCTAAATCTGCATAAGCTTGTTGCAGATGTACCGGAATAGGATAATGAATCCCTGTTTGGATGCCTTGCTCATTGAGCATTTTTTGCAAAGCTTGACGCTGCTGTGATGGCGGCATAGTATCACTGCCAGGGCAACGCACAGAATATATATGATAGACATGGCGGCTATAGGGCATCACCACTGGAGTCTTGAGCCATGAGTCTGCCAATAGCTGATCATAAAGTGCTGCATGGTTGCGGCGAGCTTCAGTCCAATTTTCTAGATAACGTAACTTGACTCGTAAAATTGCTCCTTGGATACCATCCATGCGATAGTTGTAGCCTTTCAGAACATGGTGATATCTTTGTTCCTGTCCCCAGTCACGCAACATCCGCATTTTCTGGGTATATTCAGGATGATTGGTGACCACCATACCACCCTCACCATAGGCTCCCAGGTTTTTCCCTGGGTAAAAGCTAAAACATCCTAAATCCCCAATACTACCTACTCTCTGACCTTTGTACTCAGCACCATGAGCTTGGGCTGCATCTTCAATCACAATCAAGTCATAACGGCGAGCAATCTCTAAAATTGGCTCCATATCTGCGGGTTGACCGTACAAATGTACCGGCAAAATGGCTTTTGTGCGCTCAGTGATCGCTTTTTCGATTTGGGTAACATCGATGGTGTAGGAAACAGGGTCAATATCGACAAAGACAGGTCTTGCTCCGGTGTAACAAATTGCGGCAACAGTTGCTACAAAGGTAAAAGGCACAGTAATTACTTCGTCACCCGGGCCAATTCCAGCAGCTAGTAATGCGAGATGGAGGGCGCTAGTACCTGTATTAACTGCGATACCAAAATCAGCATTGCAGTAACTGGCAAATTCTGTTTCTAAAGTTTGAACTTCATTACCCAAAATGAATTGGGTACTATCTAGAACTTGTAAAACAGCGTTGTCAATTTCTTGTTTAATGCTGAGATACTGAGATTTTAAGTCTACAAATGGAATCATGCCGCTACCTCTGCTAAGTTGAGTTCAATTAATCGACCCTGCTGTTTCATTGACTGGGTTGCAGCTTCCAGAATTCTGACTATCCGCAGCCCTGCTTCACCATCAGTAATGGGGCGATCGCCTTTGGTAATACAATCAATAAAATGTAAACCTTCAGCCCGTAAGGCTTCAGTCATATCTAACTTGGGAGACCACATATCTCCTGTACGGTACCCAATCAGCATTTGGTAAACACTTTCAGAATTGCCATTTAGTGTGATTCCCTTATCGTAAATTTTGACTTTTTCGCTGGGTTCTAAGTCATCGTAAACAATCATGCGCTGGCTACCACCAATTAGGGTGCGGCGTACTTTTACAGGTGCTAGCCAATTTACATGAATATGAGCAATTAAATTGTTTTCAAAGAATAAGCTTAAGTAAGCAATGTTTTCTGGTTCTCCAGCTACGTGGCTGATACCTGTGGCGGAGACTGCATAAGGCTGGGATGGCAACACATAGTTCATGATCGAAAGGTCGTGAACTGCTAAATCCCAGATTACATTTACATCATGCTGAAACAGACCTAGGTTAACACGTACAGAATCATAGTAGTAAATATCACCTAATTGTTTAGTGGCAATTAGGTCATGCATTTTGCGGACAGCACCTGTGTAGACAAAGGTGTGATCTACCATTAATACTAAGTTGCGTTTTTCTGCTTCCTCAATCAAGCGCATAGCCTGCTCGGAAGTGGTAGTCATGGGTTTTTCTACCAATACATGCTTACCAGCTTTTAATGCAGCTAAGGCTAAATCGAAATGTGTAGAAACAGGGGTAGCAATTGCGATCGCATCAATTGTTGGATCTTTTAATAAGCTACTGCTGTCTGTAGTAACTTTCACCGATGGATAGCGAGATTGTGCCTTTGCTAGTAGCTCTGGCTTAAAATCGCTAATACTTGTAACTTTTGCTCCTGGAATTTCAGCAAAATTTCGTACTAAGTTAGGGCCCCAATAACCATAACCAATGACACCGATATTAATGTTATTTGCCATTTTTATCGTTAATTAAATTTAGATTTGCAAGAATTAGCAGGAAATAGTATGAAAAACTCCATACACAACGGGATGGAATTTTTGGGCATAGGGCATTGGTAAATTCTTCTCTATGTCCTATGTCCAAAGCGACGGGGAGAAAAACCTCGTCCAATCACGAATTGAAGTTTACCGTCGCTTTTAGTAAAATGCAGAAAAAAGCAGATTCATTCTTAATTTATTGATAATCTGCTTTGGAAAATTCTTAATTTTAATGATTAGCCAACACCACTAGCTGACTTTTCCATATTTTGACAACGGCTTCTGACATCACCAATAATACGAGCTGGTACTCCTACGACAATTGCATAATCAGGAACATCGTTTGTGACTACTGCACCAGCGCCAATCATGGCTTTTTCACCAATAGTTATTCCTGGCAGAATAGTAGCATTACTCCCAATAGATGCACAGCGCTTCACCAAAGTCTTAACTGTGTACCAATCATCTGCTGTTTTTAAACTACCATCTTCATTGGTAGCGCGGGGGTATAAGTCATTAGTAAACATGACTCCATGACCGATAAAAACTTCATCTTCAATGACCACTCCTTCACACAGAAAACTATGTGATGAAATCTTACATCGATTTCCTACCCTGACATCACTCTGAATTTCTACAAATGCACCAATCTTGGTTTCATCACCCACTTCGCAACCGTAAAGATTCACAAGATGAGAATGGAAAATTTTGACATTTGTACCTAACTTGACATCATGATTTACTGGCATTTATTGTCTACCTATCGCTTGCAATAAAAACCTAATGATTACATTTGCTCTACAGATTGCCACACTGCATCTTCCAGATATAGGCATTCATCAGCTTGCCACTGATAATCTGGACGTTCAAATTTGTGCATAGTCACTTCAAATGGACATATTTCTCTCAAGTTTTCTAGTATGGTCTCACTCACCCGTTCAGCTAACCATGTTGTGAGTGTGTAGGAACCCATATAAAGTCTAAATTTGGGAATTTCACATCGGAGAATAAATGTCCCTTGTTCTTGACAAAATGAAGCCTGGGAATCAAAAAACCAGAAAATACAGATAGGTTGTTGTAAGGCACTGACAACTTGAAAAGCAAAACGTAGGCTTTCATGGGGTTGAGTGATGTGTAATGCAAACTCAAATGTAATTGATTCTCCCCAACATTGAATGCCTTGACCTTCAGAGGTATGTATACGTGCCCAAGCTACATAATTGCCCGTTTTACTCTCAGGAGCTTGGTAGTAAGCTTTGGGCGCAGTATGATCTTGTTGTTGTTCAGTTAGATATAGGTTAACTGCTTTGTTAGTATTACCATCAAACTGAACTTTACCTTTGGAAAGAAAGATACAACGTTGTGTTAACTGAGCGATCGCTTGCATACTGTGGCTAACAAATAAGACAGTGCGACCTTCTTTGGTTGCTACATCCCCCATTTTGCCCAAGCATTTCTTTTGAAAAGAAGAATCGCCTACAGCTAACACTTCATCGACAATTAAAATCTCTGGTTCTAAATGGGCTGCTACAGAAAAAGCAAGGCGCACATACATTCCGGAAGAATAGCGTTTTACTGGTGTGTCTAAAAACTTTTCTACCTCAGCGAAAGCAACTATCTCATCAAATTTCTTCCGAATTTCAAGTCCACTCATACCTAAAACAGAACCATTGAGGTAGATGTTCTCTCTCCCAGTTAGTTCTGGGTGAAATCCTGTACCTACTTCTAAGAGGCTCGCTACTCGACCTTTAATAGCAATACGTCCCGTAGTTGGTTCTGTGATGCGGCTCAAAACTTTTAAAAGTGTCGATTTACCAGCACCATTACGCCCAATAATACCAATGGCTTCACCTTGCTTAATGTCAAAAGAAACATCATTCAATGCCCAAAACTCTTCTAGGGCTGGATTGGAAAATTCTTTCGCAGCAGGTTTGATAAATTTTTGAGCGAGGGATTTAGCTCCATCTGCAATGACATCACGCAGAGCCTTATAGCGGTAGCGTCCAGAACGCTCCTGTTGATGACTAATAATATATTTTTTACTTAAAGTCTCTACATTAATTACAACATCAGACATCTGCTTTGCTCCTTTCTAAATTACATCAGCAAACGTCCGTTCCATTCTGCGGAAATACCAGATACCAGTTATCAGTAAAAAGGCCACTAATAACATGGATAATATAAACCCTGGCAAGTAAATACTTGAATCTCCTCCTATAATTGCCCAGCGAAAACCATCAATTACCCCCACCATTGGGTTTAAAGAATAAAGTAAACGCCACTTCTCTGGGACAACGCTACTACTAAAGCCTACTGGTGATATGTATAGGCCAAATTGCATGATAAATGGCACAATGTAGCGAAAATCTCGATATTCTACATTTAATGCTGCTAGCCAAAGCCCTACTCCCATAGAAGCTGCAAAGGCAATAGCTATAAATAAAGGCAGTGTTAGTATTCGCCAACCGGGAATAAAATTATACCAAGCCATTAATCCTAGCAAAATTATGCCAGAAATCATAAAGTCAACGAAGCTGACAGTTACTGCACTGATGGGTACAATCAAACGCGGAAAGTAGACCTTAGATATCAGGTTGGCATTAGCAATCAAACTGTTACTGCACTCACCTAAAGCATTGGAAAAAAACTGCCAAGGTAACATAGCAGCAAACACCAAAATTGGATAGGGCGCACCTTCTGAAGGTAATTTCGCTAAATTACCAAAAACGACAGTAAACACCACCATCGTTAAAAATGGCCGGATAAGCGCCCAAGCTATACCAATAAAGGTTTGTTTGTAACGCACCAAAATATCACGCCAAGCAAGAAAATATAATAGCTCGCGATAACGCCATAGGTCTTTCCAATACTGCTGTTCTGTACGTCCAGCTTCAATTACTAATTCTGGCTGAGATTGTATAATTTCTTGGCTATTCATAAGTTAGGTATTGGTTGAAGATTTTTAATGCTGACCTACAAAATGAAAATCTTTAATACTTTTATAGCCAAGTACTCTTGCTTGTCTGCGAGTAAACTCGCCTACAGAAGGGTTTCCCTCAGGATGATTGACTCCTGTTACCTGTTGCCAAAGCTCTCTAGGTGCTAGTGAAAGTTCATATGTACGCTCACCGCACCTATAGACGTGATACCATTTGGTTTGCTGGCATTGATCGCACCAAAATGCCTCTAGCCATTCTCCATCTATTAATACTGAACCTTGATTAGCTACTAGCATCAATGCATTACGCCTACTTATACCTCGCTGCTGCAACTGTCCTGCTTGAGTAGCATATAGCTGATATTTTTGGCTGACGCTATCGAGATAGCAGCCGTGACATGGACAGTAGATAGCACGCCGTTTTGAGCGTTTACGATTTCGGTCACACCTTCTCTGCAATTTGACCTCCCATATCAATAAATAGACAACAAAATCAGGAAGGTTAGGTTTGGAGGGACTGAGATCTATAAGACCATCAAAGCCCATCTCCATAAAATTGAAAATAATTTATTCAACTAATCTGCGAAAATGCTTTATTGAAAAGCCCTATACAATCATTATAAAAACAAAGTTATTTAATAGGTAAAGTATGTTTATCCAATAATTTAACCTTTTTATTGAGGAATATTTTTGTATTTTTAGAGTTAAGTTTAATATAAATTAACCCTCTTTGAGAATGTTACGAAAGTAACTATAACATGGTTATTTAGCACAATTAAATATTTTTTATATAAATAAGTTCCTAATTTTTTGAAGTTTCATGTAAAGTCGCAAAATGCCGATATGCTGACGTTATCTAGATGAAGGTTCTATAAATTGGTGTTTATCCAAGATTAAGAATCAAAATTTTAGCGATATTTTACCTGAATTCTTGAACTATTTAATAGTGAAATACACCAATTAAAATGGGGCATAGTTTAGTGGCAGCAAAAATATACTATATGTCATGTCCATATATAAGTTTGAATTGCTTCATGAAAGAAATATAACTTGCTATAAAAATTATTTAGCAAGCTGGTTATCTCACTATTTTGAGATAAAAATAGTCATTCAAACCAATAAATGTTCAGGAAAACTTCAGTAAGTCGAACTGTTCAATAAAAGAACAGAAAATGGTGATGATGCACCAAATAAAAGTAACCAGAAATTTGACATATAAAGCCCCATCAAGCACCTTTACTTGGTACGGCTTTCTGATAGAGTGACCACACCTTCAGCAAATATCGCTTGCTGCAAAACCTCAAGGTATTGTTTAGATATGATTTTTGGTGTGAAATGCGATCGCAAATATTGACGACCCGACTTACCCATGCTCTGTGCTAGTTGTGGATCGTTAGAGAGCAAGCGAATAAATTGGGCTAAACTATATCCGTCTCCGTTGTCAAATGTGCCACCACAGTTGGCTTCTGCAATCATTTCTCTTAAGTAAGAATCTTGCGAACATATCACTGCTATCGGCCGTCCTGACGCTAAAGCTGAGTACAACTTACTAGGAACGACCATACTCTCTGAAGATGCATCTACACTTACTAGCGCTAGATCACAAGCAGTTAAGGAATAGGGAAGTACTTGTTGATCCTGATAGGGTAAAAACAAGAAGTTGTTCAACCCTAATACCTTCACTTCCTCGATTAGCTCGTTGCGTTTTGCTCCCCCACCAATACAAACAAACTGGATTGGTTCATCATGCAGATATCTAGCTGCTTGCACAATAGTATCTATGTCATGACAGCGACCCATATTACCGGAATAAAGTACGGTAAATTTGTTGACAAGATTATACTTCCATGCAAACCAGTTTTTATGTTTATCAATAGGCTTAATCCATTCTGGATCTGCCCAACTGTGAATTACAGAAACCTTATCAGCTATCTGTGGGCAATGTGCTACCACTCTTTGTTTCATCCCAGGACTCAGCACTATGATCCCTTTGGCATTGAGCCAAATTTGCTGATTGAGTTTCTGCCATAATCTGGTCATCCAGTTATGTTTGGAGATGACTCCGAGGGCGATCGCAATGTCTGGATAGAGGTCATACAATATGCAGACATAGGACAATCGGAAAAATTTATGTGCTAGATATCCAACAATTGGCAAAAATGGAGGTGCTGTAGTCAATAACAATAAATTACTGCGCCGCCAGCCTCTCATGAGATAGAGGAAAGCACGCACAGTATATAAAACACCATTGATGGCCTTACCACGAATTCGTCCCGGCCAAAGTTGTGCTGTACGCGATCGCTGAATTCTTACTCTACCCTGACGCTCAACAGAGGGTGCAGTAGCTGACTGAAACGCATACCCAGGTTGGCTGGTAAAAACCTCAACATCTACTCCTTGTTGACCTAAATTTCTCACTAGTTCTTCCACTAACTGTCCCGTAGCTGCATAGTCTGGAGGAAAAAACTGAGTGATTACAGACAATTTCAAGGATTTATGAGTCTTGAAAGAAAGCTGCTCTGTTGGTTCTAATTGAGTAGAAATGGATGGAAAGAATTTTTGATTAATCCATTCATTAAGTCTCATCGGCCCTATCCTATAGTGTAAATCTTGCTTTAAAGTGGTGCTGAGTCTATTAATATATATGGAACTCAGCCTGCTTTAATTCCATGTCAATACATTAGTCAACAGGTTTTAGAAAATAATCTCTATATACCTGCAGCTATATTTTCAAGTTATACAAGGCAAATTCTACACCTAACACAAGCATAGTAAAAAATAATTACAATCTAACTATGTTCCCAAAACTTGAAATGAGAAAACCATTTCCTAAATTTCCTAGCAGAAGGTAAATCTTAATTAAAGGAAAAATAGGAATAGTAGTATTAGGTTTATTAACTAGAAAGCTTTAGCTAAGAAGGCAGTTAAATTTATCTTATTGCTTTCTTCTTTAGCTCTTTCCAGGTTATTAATTATCTAAGTATTCTGCTTTAAGAATCAAGTTTGATTTTTGTACTTACTCGTAGATATAGGGAACAGGTAACTCTGAAAATGGAACACACAAGAAGAGAATTAGAGTTCTACGGTATTTTTCCAGAAATCAAGCTAGATGCATAATCCTTAGATATAGAACAGTTGGTATTAAATTTTGAATTCGTTTCTCTTTCTTCACATCATTGGTTTCAATTCATTATTTTTCGTTAAATGTAATTTTGGGTTAAAGAAAGCTTCCAAATGACAATCACAATTGCAAAAACTACTTGTTTTAGTTGCTTCAGCGATCATTAAACAACTACAAACCCTTAAGAACTTTAGGCTTATAATTGCTCATCACGTCTAACCTCTAATTACAATACCATGTTTCCAATTTACGTGCGTACTTCATCATAAATTCATGATATGACAAAACATTTCATACATAATCTTTATAAAATAGCTATAATACCACTGATATATTTTTGTAAATAGACCAATCACTTGTATATTAGATTACAATAACTTGATATTTTTTTCACTATAAGCGTTAAATTCAAATCCGGCGTTTGGCAGGATATTAAGGATTGTGCAACAATGTAGAAATTCAAAAATCATCTATTCTAAACAGTTAACACGAGTCTACATTATTATATGTAGGCGATAAACATCTAGCACATAAGTTATTTTTTAGCTTCCATATCTCGTATGACGGAGTAATTTTTAACACCTCTGATACAAACTTTTTGAGAGTGTTTTTAAGATAATACTGACTATCTTGGGTAGGATTTAAAAATTATATTTTTATTTTTAAGAATAAATTACAAAATACAAATTGCTTACAGAAAGAGGTTTATTAAAAAACAATAGGTATCATTTAATACATATGATATGGTAAAATGCTTAGTTGTATAATAGTGATATAGCCTTTTTAAGCGATTCAGATCTCTTGCCAGATTAAATATCCTGAAAGCATATTTTGGAAATATTTAATAATAAACTGAAAGTACTAAAAATAATTTGGATTAATTTTAATATTACAATCAACTAGCAGAGCTATCGTATTTCCAATACAAAAAATTGACTTAAATCTCGCCAAGCATACGGAGACTAAAACTTGTACATCTTCTAATGAGCTTAACTGCTCAAAAATCAAGTAGGATTATATATATATATATTATGAACTTCATAAAATTAATATATTAATACCTATGTTACTCACTTATAATTTAATCGTTAAACTACTTATATAGTTGACCACAGCTTGTCCTGTAACAGATAGCACTCAGCTTATTCCAAATACAGCCTGATCAAAATTCTGCTAACGTATCAACTTAGTACAGAACTAACTTTCTAGAGTAGGCTTTAGTTAGGCTGTTAGTTGCTGCATAATCAATATTTTTTAAACCTGTTATCCGAAATTTACTTTTCTCATTACCAAATATTAATAAATGATGGAGAATCATCCTTATCAATTCTCAGATTATGACCGGAATAAAAATGGTGTATCGCCATCTTACCTACCACAACATTTTCCAGAGATAGAAGATGCGGAAAGCAATTGGAGTTTTAGTGAATTTTGCGCTCTCTTAAAAAGAAGAGCAATAATTATTTTCGGAGTATCTAGTTTCGTAATGTTTGCTTCTGTTATTTATCTGAAGTTAAATCAGAAGCCTCCAGAATACGAAAGCAGTTTCCAGATACTAGTTGAACCTGTGAATGATGACAGTAAAGCAGTAGATGTGGTAAAAGAGACTAACTCAAACACTACGAGTGCTTTAGATTATGAGAGCCAGATTCAGGTTCTGAAAAGTCCTGAAATCATAGGTGGTATTATTAGAAATTTACAATCTGATTATCCAGAGATTAATTATGATAACTTGATTGAGCATTTGCAGATTAATCGTTTAGCTGAAACTAAGATTATAGAAGTAAAATATCGCAGCTATGATCCTGAGAAAACTAAATTTGTATTAGATAAAATTTCTCAAGAATATGTAGAATATAGCCAAGAAAGGCGGCAAACGAAACTAAGACAAGGTATTCAGTTTGTTGAAAAACAACTTCCGTTTTTGCAGAGCCGAGTTGATAACGTTCAAAGGGAATTGCAAGCTTTTCGGCTAAATTACAAATTTAACGATCCAGAAGGTGAAGCCAAGCAAATTGACGATCAAATCGCCAAATTATCCGAACAACGACAAAATGTAGATATACAGTTGGGGCAAGCTCGTTCTAATCTAGATATTTTTAAAGGAAAAGACGGAGCAACATCTGCGCTCAATAATGCTGTGTTATATCAGCAACTACTAGCTCAAATTCGTCAACTAGATGCTCAGATTGTCCAAGAGTCAACGCGTCTGCAATCAGAAAATCCTACAATTAAAGCCTTGCAGGATAAAAGGGAAAGTTTATTGCCTTTGCTGCGTAATGAAGCACAGCGCTACATGGATGTAAAAGTGTCAGAGATAGCAACTCAAGTTCAAACCCTAGAAGTACAAGGACAAGAGATAGACAAGACTATACAAAAACTTGAGCAAAAACGGAAAACATTGCCAGCATTAGCAAGACAATATAACACACTACAAAGGAAATTACAGATCACTACAGAGAGCCTTAATAGATTTCTATCTACTCGGGAAAACCTCCAACTTCGGATATCCCAGACAGAACTAGGTTGGCAATTACTGAAGATGCCAATTAAACCTGAATTGCCTGCGAATGGTTTTGATAAGAAACGTAATTTAATTATGGCATTGATCACAAGTTTAGTAGCAGGTGTGGGTGTTGCCGTGATGATTGATAAGGTTGACAAGACATACCATAGTGCTAATGATCTAAAAGAAAAGCTAAAGCTCCCATTGTTGGGGAATATTCCTTTTGAAAAGCAACTGCACATAAGTTTATACCCGAGTTCTGAAAGAAATATTTCCCTCGCCCGAATTCCAGATTTCCCATCTGAGAGTAATCCTGGCTTGGCAGTCATACCAGCTCAAAACTACAGCAATCATTCAGCACAATTTTTAGAAGCTTTACGGGTACTTTATACAAATATTCAACTTCTCAGTTGCGATCGCCAGATGCGCTCTATCATTATTAGTTCAGCTATGTCTGGTGATGGCAAGTCTACAGTTGCTTTCCATTTAGCGCAAATAGCTACAGCAATGGGGCAAAGAGTACTACTTGTAGACGCAAATCTGCGTCAGCCTGTAATTCACTCTCTGTCACATTTAAATAATTTATGGGGATTAAGTAATTTAATTTCTACAAATTTACCACCAGAGGAAGTAATTCGTAAATTACCTTCTATGAGCCAATTATCAGTGCTCACGGCTGGCCCTATACCTCCCGATCCCACAAAGTTGCTCTCATCTGAGAAGATGAAACGCTTGATGGCAGATTTTCATAATAACTTTGATTTAGTAATTTATGACACTCCTCCCTTACTAGGGTTAGCTGATGCTAGCTTGCTAGCACCAAATACTGATGGGATTTTATTAGTAGTTAGGATTGATAAAACAGATTCTGCCAAAGTAGAACAAACTTTAGATCACCTGAAAATTTCGCCGATGAATGTCTTAGGTATTGTGGGGAACGGACAAAGTAGCAATTTGAATAATTAAATTATGTAAATTAATTATTGCTATGCGAAAGTATATTTTTTTACTATTAGTTTAGGATGGCTAATTGCTATGCCATCTATGGCAGAATTAGGCAGTGTTTGGCGTGACTTTCAATCATATTCAGGGGATTTACAATTTTATTAAACTTATATATAAAATCATACATTAGCAACAAAAACTCTATTAATAATGTGTAATTAAGTTGTATTTTTCATAAAAATAATATCCCTTTTATAAAAATTTTAATTGATATAGAATATGAATCAAAATTTAATTGCTACAGATACCCATTCACCAAATATAGTTAATCTACTATCTCAGAATGAATCTGTAAAAATAATCGACGTAGAATCTTCTGACTGGGAAACACAGATAGCAAAATTAGTTGGACTTGAAGAACATCTCTCTGACATAGAAGAAATAGAAATATCAACCGAACCAGAAGCATCCTCTATTACATCAGAAGTAGTTGCAACTCAGCAATCTGTTTCATCTAATCCTTTTGCAAAAGTTATTTTAGTTGGTACTGCTACTTTATCTATAGTTTTATTGGTGAGTGTTTTTCTGTTGCAGTTGATGGGTGGTAATAGCCAAAAGCCAGTCCAAAAAAAGACTGTTGTCTCAGAAGTGCGATCGCTACCTCAGAACGAAACAGATTCTCTAAGTTCAGAAGTAGAAACTCTCAAGACAAAATTAGCACTTACAGAACAAGTCAAAGAAGTCAAAGCCGCGCAACAACAACTGAGAAGCCTATTAATACAGCCACCAAAATTGATTAATCAATCGGCTTCTCGGATGAAACCTTCAGTAGCTTCTAAAGATAGACTTCAAATAGTACAAACAAGAACAGCAACATTACTGCCAACAGTTTATGTGCCTCGGAGTATTCCAGGTAAGTACTCTGTGCAATTAGCTAATTCTCAAAGCAAACTTATTGCTGTTAAAGTTGCACCAAAATCACCGCGCACATCTACAAAATCAACCTCTCAAGCATTGGGGAGTAAAAAGCCATCACCTACACCAAATACACCCCCACCTCAAACACAGCCAAATCGTTCTAATCAGGCAAACGAGCAACCTAATACTAATCCTACTAGTTATCAACCTCCAAGAAATCCTAGTTTACAGTCATCAGTCATAAATTCCCCAATAAATCAAACCCCAGTACAACCATCTCCTGTAGCAAACCCAGTTCAAACAATGCCAAAATCTTTAGCGGTAGGAAGTAACGCTAAAGCTGTTTTAGCAACAGCAGTATTTGGGGAAACTAGCAGATCTAGTTCTAGCGGTAACAATGACGAAAGTGGGAAAAACTTATTTGTGATACGGTTGAAAGAGCCATTAAAATCTGTAGATGGTGCGATCGCACTATCTAAAACCACCGAATTATTAACTGAAATTAATTCTATCTCTGAGCAGGGTTTATTAAAGCTCAATGTTTTGAAAGTTGTTTCCCAAAACAATCAAAACATCACAGAAATCAGCCTACCCAGCAATGCATTGACGATTCGCGCACCTCATGGCAAACCTCTAATAGCAAATCAATTTTCCCAGGGAAAGGGATCTATTGCTGGTATGGATGCGGGACTATTTATTTTGGGTGGTTTGGGTAAACTTGCAGATTTATCTAACCGGACTGAATCTCAAGTCATCACTACAACCTCTGGTGGTACTGTGGTGAGTAACACGAATCCTAAAAGGAACATTTTGACTGGAGTTTTAGAAGGTGGTATCAATTCTCTAGTTCCTCAAATTACACAACGTAATCAACAAGCTATCTCTCAATTAATGCAACGAACTAATATTTGGTTTTTGCCTGCTGGTACAGAATTACAAGTTTATGTAAATCAATCAATGCAGTTGTAAGAGGTTGGTTGGAATTTCAGATTAAGTTGTAGAGGTTTTCATTAGTCATTTGTCATTAGTAAATGAATAACTATGCAACTTAAACGCATAACAGCTTAATTACCAACATCATAATAAAATTTTAGCTTGCTGCTGATGATTGTAGTTGTACAAAAACCTTATCTTCTTTAATTTGTACAGGATATAACTGCAGAGAAACATCAGGTATTGTTAAACATTCACCTGTTTTTAAGTTGTATTTAAAACCATGATGAGGACAGGTAATTATACCATTGTCAACTTCACCTCTATCCAAAGCATATCCTAAGTGAGCGCAAGCATTTTGATAACAAACAATGTCAATACCGTGACGATATAAGATTAAGGAATTACCTGCAAAAGAAACTTCGAGAATACCAGATTCTGGCACTTGTTCCACAGTAGTAACTCTCACCCAAGTTGCGCCTCTTAGCTGAGATAGGTGATTAATTAAATTTTGCTTGGAATTATCAACTTTTAAGTTAGAACTCACAGCGATAACTTGAGTAATCTCTGGGCAATGAGATTTAATAGCCTGTTCGATTCCTTGTGTGAGAGTTAAAGTAGAAGCTGGACAATTACTGCAAGTTCCAACCAATCTGACTTCTACTGTATCTGGAAGTTGAATTGCTACTAGTTCTACATCTCCATTATGACTCTGTAAGCCTGGGCGTACTTCTGCAAGGGCTGTCTGAATACGTTTTTCTAAAGGCGGTTGTGGTGGTTTGACTAATTCGTGATATAGCAATACTGCATAAATGAATTCATCATCGACAGCATGACGCAAAGCAGATAAAGATTCTGCTTTGATATTTTTGATTAACCGTTCTAAAGCAGTTCTATGTAATTCTTCAATAGCTCGTTTTAAACCTAAAGCCACATACCTTTCACTTTCATTCCACTCAGATATAATTGCTTCAAATCGGCTAATTTCCTGAACTAATTCCTCTAATTTATTCATTTATCAAAACTCAATAACTAATGGAAAATCTTCAACTTTTAAAGGTCACAAGTCAAGTGTTTTAAATAAATGACTAATGACCAATTGCTCGAGGTAAACAATTAATAATCTATTTGGTTTTGAAATCTTTTAATAGGAATGGCATGGTTGCACCTGTGGCTAGACTAGATATGACGATTGGTAACCAGAAAGGCATTGATGTCTGTTCCAGCAGTAATAAGATTAAGGAATTGATACCAGTTGCGATCGCAATTTGTCGCACAAAATGTATGGGGTCGCGTAGTAGCCGACCTTTGAAAAATAATTTAGCAGAAAACCACCCAAGTTCAAACATGATACCTCCTAGTTATTGGCATGAATTCATAGCATTTATCAACCCAGAATAACGCACGAATTTTCTAATTTTTATAGCGAAAATTTTGTGCAATTATGTACTATGAATTTGTGAACAAATTTAGTACAGCTAATCCTAATAGAATCCCAGGAATTACACCAGCAGGGCCAAACAATCCGCCCAACATAGCAGAAAACTTATAACCTATATCTTTGCCAGCTAGTAGTATGCCGCCAATAGCACCGCCAAGCATAGATAAGACAGTTGCAATCATTACCCACACAATCACTGTAGCGATATTTAGGTTACCAGATGCTAAACTGGTGAGGAAATTACTCATGATCTCTCTCCTTATTAGTCTTTCTTGGAATAACGAATAAATTGTTAATTGCTAGTGAATACACAGTACACAAACTGATAAATAGTAACTGTTAATGCCAAACTTATTGCTGATGGTAATTTGTAATATCTGTAACAGTTTTTTGGACTAATTTGGCTATTAATTGTGCTTGTTTTAAATGTTGGTACTGACTGAAAATTTCCCAAGCTTCTTGATAGTAAGCGCGAGACTGTATTGCTAGCTGTGGGCGATTATCTGATAAGCTACGGAGAGCGTTGGCTTTATTAGCAATTGTATGAGCGTATTCGATAGGTGTATCTTGCCGATTACGTACCTTTAAGGCTTCATCATAAGCTGCGATCGCGCGTAAGTTATTCTCTAAAGGATGGGCAGTTACTAAATATTGCCAAGCGTTACCCAGATTGTTCTGCAACATGGCATATTCTCTAGGATGTTCGCTCAACTTGATATGCTTCAGCGCCACAAGCAATGATTGCACGGCTAATCCCTGGTGGAAGTATTCTCGTGCTGAAGCGAGAGGCATAGAAAGGTAAGCGATCGCAAGATTGTTGTATAAGATGGCGTATTCTTGGGGATAATCTTGCCAAGTAAATACCTGCAAAGCCTGATGATAAGCACTGACGCTATCTACTATCCTGGCTAAATTGAAGGGTACTAGCGATTGCAACGCCAACCCCAAGTTCATCTGCACTTCTGCCACTTCTGCTTTGACAGCGAACTGCTGTAATATGGGCAATGCCTCGTCATAAGCAGCTTTCGCTTGCAGCAGCAGTTGCGGACTGACATTCGGAATTCTCTGTAGTGCCTTACCCATCCCTACTTTAGCCTTAGCTTTGAGTAGAGGATAGTCTTCACCGCACATTTCATAAATCCGATAATAGAGAGAAATTACATTCCGCAAGTCTTTGGCAGTAGGATGCTTTTTTTGCCAGCCTAATGCTATCTCAAGCAGCATCTGAATTTGCTCTTCTGTAGTTGCTGACTCAGATACAATGGCTGCTATTGTCGCCTTCACTACTGAATCTGTAATGTTAGGATTCATAACTACCGTAATCTGGCTGTTGGGGAATTAAATGTTTAAAGCCTAAAAAAGATGAAGAGATACAAGCATCTATCATCTAGGGCTATATATAGTCAGCTGATTTACGCAGATAGTGATTCTGTGAAGCAGAATTCCCTTGGTTTCCCCTTTTGCCTTTCCCCTTGAACCCTTAACTAAACAAACTCTCCCTGTTTCCAAATAAGATATCTAGGATTTGTTCAAGCTAAAATTAAGGGTAGGGTGAAAAAATAAGATGCTTTCTATCTTGTACCTGAAAATAAGAATTATCATCCCAGGAAAAGTTTGTAAATTGGGCAATTTCTCACAACATACAAATATCTTTACCCGAAATAATTATTCTTGCAAAGTGAATGATTGAGGATTGCTATAGGTGTTTGTACCAGGAATCTGCTCAACACTCCTTAGATATAAGCTATCAAGATTTTTAACTATAAAACAAGATATTGGCAAATTTCTAGGGGATATTTGCCAATATTCAGACAAGTTTCAATACATTCAATATTTAGCTAGGAATTTTGTATCGTCTGCCAACAAAAAATAAAAGTTAATCATGAAATATTCCCATACATTATATGCAACTAATGCATATATGTCATGAAAAAACCAACATTATTGATATGCTTAATTAACATGATATTGCAATCATACCTGAAACTATGAAGCTTAATTTCTTTGTATATTCTAGTTTTAGTAAAAAGTTCAATTATAAATGTGAAATATCAAAATTATCTTGGTCTAAATATTATCCACATTTTTGAAAAAAAAGCTGTTATGCATAGAACCTTTTGATGAAAATTATAGTTACGGATATTTTGTGATAATTACATTAATAATCATGATTTTGTGCTTTAGCGTATATAATTAAAAAACCATCTCTTGATAATGAGAGATAAATATTGAGAAACAGGTGATACGCTACAATACTTATCACCTGAATCATGCATAGTAACCAATAGAAAAACACATAGTCTATGACTAACGTACTATGGCTACAGGGTGGAGCTTGTTCGGGCAACACCATGTCCTTTGTGTAAATGCTATAGAATAAATCATATAACTATTGGTGGCGAGTATCTTGCCCGCTACATAGTTAAAATACTCTGTGGTTTTGGTTGCGTCGCATCTAGCAATTTCATGAATTCTCAAAGGTTTATTGTTGAAAATTATACCTAATATTTTGAAATTGTCAGAGAAAAACTATAAGATAATGTTTGTTTGTTCTGAAAACCCCATCTAGCAAATTCAGGCTCGTACTCATAACGGAATACATTCTCTAGTTGCTTGCTTAACTGCATTTCTAAACTTTGGGGATTATCATATATTCTATTATTTTCATCAATAGCACGTAAAACTTTGATACTGCCGTCATACCTAATTTCTACTTCTAACTTTAATTTTTTTTGCTGCTGATCATTTAAAAGTGATGATACCAGAGTGTTTGGTACTGAAATTATTTGACTATTTTCAACTAATCGAGGGATAAAAACAGGAATTTTACTATCTTCAGTATTTAACAATTCTGTTGAATTAGGTGTAATGCTAAATCTTAAATCTGTTTTCAAGTCACCACTATTAAAAATAGTATTCACAGGCAATTGATTAATTGTTCTTAAAATATTTTCGTTATTGCCAGAATTAAACCAGTTATTGCCAATATTTTTTTGTAAAAACAAAATTTGAGAAATTAGAATTACAAAAGGAATACCCAAAATCAGCATTAATAACTTAATATAATTATTTTTGTAATATTCATGAATAGCTTGGGCTTTAGATTGAGAAAGCTTAGATGATTTAACTCTGGCATCTTCTGGGTTGTTTGATGCTACCTTGTTTGTCTTTTCTTTTGTTTCTTTAACTTTTGAATTAGTAAAAATTTGATTATCAAAATTAATACTGTTTTTGCTAATATTATTCGCTAATAAGCTAGCACAAAGGAATTCATAATCTACAAAACTCAATGATTTACCATCAGCCCATTGCCATGCTTTATACAAGGCTGCTTCTGGTAATAATAATTGTGAATTATTAATCCGACCAGATTGTATCCATTCTTGTAACTGTTCTGCATAAGGACAACCAAGTTTTTCTAATGTTTTAGTAATCCATTTTTGATTAAAAACAGATGCATAAATATAATTATAGATTTTCAATCTACCTTGGTTTTTGACTAATCCAGATAGTAATAAATCTGTTGCTTCTTGGCTATTATCATATTTAACTATCTTACCCTCTAAAATAGTTCTATATAAATGCAAAACCCCAATTGCATTCTGACTCCTCAAAATGCGTTCGCTAATTGTTCTTAAATGTTCTGGCTCATCTTGATATTCCCAATTCTCAATTATTTTTTCACCTACAATATTTTTGACCCATTGTTGTTCTTCACCCAGACGCGGATGTTCGGAGAGGTTCACAACTAGATCACAGATTTTTTGTGTTAAGAATGGTTGCCCACCAGTTAAACTTAAAATATCTTTGAGAACTTTTTTAGCTATTTCCAAGCTAGAGAACTTTTTAGCCAAACCTTTTGCTAAATGTTCGGCTTCTGAAAAATGAAAACCTGATAATTCAATCGGTCTACCAAGATTAAAGGGTGTATGATTTTTATCTTGAATTAAATTTGAGGGAGTAGTCACGCCTACTAAGGCAAAACTTAAGCGTTTATATTCTGGTGTGTAAGAACGTTTGCTATGACAAGTTTTGATAATCCCAAAAAATTCATCTGTAGGAAAATCTAGGCATTTAACAAAATCTATTTCATCTATAAAAATGACAATTTTCTGAGAAGTAGATTTTAGCAATTCATCGAGAAATAAACTTAATTGATAAGCAGATGATAAATCTTTGTGTTTCTCCCACCATTCTTTGTGAATGATAGGATTATTCATTTGTAGATTCATCATTAAAGAGTAGGCAATGCCTTTATACCATTGCTGATAATTCAATTGAGAACCAATTTCTGTGAGGTCAATTACAGAACATATTATTCCTTCTTTTTGTAAGCGATGTATGGTATGTACTCTCAAGCTAGATTTACCCATCTGCCGAGAAGAAAATACATAACAAAATTCACCCGCTTTTAGTGCATTAAACAGGTTATCATCTGCTTTGCGTTTAACATAAGTGGGAGCATCGTGAGGTAAGCTACCTCCTACTTGATATCTATAAATTAAAGTCTTTTCTGCTGACATAAGCTATCTCTTAATTCAACCAAACACGAAAATAAAGACGATATAATTGGCATCGAGGTTCTACATTATTACCTGATAAACGAACTAATCCCATTCTATTTAATTGACGTACTTGTTCTGGGTTTAGCAATATTGGTTGATTCGCCTGTACAAGATTTTTCATGGCTGTAATTAGATGCGGTTCTTGTTTTAGTTTCACCCAAATTTCCCAGAGATGATCGGCATATAATCCTGATGGGGTTGCAGCCGTATTTAAAACTTCTTCTAGTTTGATATGTGGCTGGTTTTTGATATGCAGTAATGCTTTCTGAACTAAGTAAGGATGTCCCCCTACTAATGCCATTAATTTCTCTACTTGCTTGTCATGCCAATTTAATCCGTATCTAACTGCTAACTCTTGTACTTGTCCTTTGGTAAACTCTGGTAACTCAATTATTTGTCCAACATTAAATGGTGATTGGTTAATATTTAAAGGAATATAAACATCTGTGCTATAGGCAAGTATGATTCTTAAATTTCGCCATTGATTGCCATTTCTTCCTTTTTCATGCCAAGCTCTTAACAGTCCAAAAAAATCAGATGCTAGACTAGTATAGGGAAAGATGTGATCGACATTATCTAAGCCGAGAACTAAAGGAGTCTTTAGGTTAGCCAAGATATAATCTTGGAAATAAACGCTACATCTCATATTAGAAGAAAGAGTTTTATCCCAATAGATATCCATTTTGGTTGCACCGAACAAAGCGTAACCTATAGTATTACAAAACCAATAGTTTAAGGCTTCTATATTACTCAAAACTTCTTGATCTGCTTCGAGAAAATTTATATTAATCGCTGAATATCCTTGTGATTGGGCATATTGTAAAATGTTTTTTAATAAATGAGTTTTACCCGTTAAACCAGGACTTTTGATTCTGATTAAAGCAGAAGGTTGTAATATTTCTCGGTGGCATATCGATTCAACTTGTGGTAAATCAATATATTGTTCAGAATTAAAAGGTACTTGTGGAGTAAAATTTGTAGAGATTTTATTTCTCACTAGTTCAGGTTTATATTTGGCAAATAAGCTAATTAATTCACTGCGTCTGGAACGGCGTTCATAAGATTCTTCTTCTTTTAAACCAAATAATTGACAAATTAAAGAAATTTGCCTTCTCACTGTTCCTGTTTCAATTTTTAGAGCTAAAGCAATTGCTTCATCTGTTTCCCCAGAGAGGAGTTTAAGTAAGATTTCTTTGCGTTTGGGCGAACGATTGAGTTGTTTAAATTTTTCATCTAAATCTTTATGATCCATAATTGTAGGCATAGAATATTTCTAATTAATAATGTAAGTAAATACTGATGTTGGGAAAGTTAGACTATTAAATTGCACTTTTTTCCAAAAATGTCATTCATCCTTTGTATAAACTTGGGGATGAAAGGTAGAAGCACCAATGATAATGAGATGTTTCCTTTTCGGGGTGCTTAAATTGATGAGATATATTTAATTATTTTCGGAAGTAATTCATTAACCGAATTACTATATCCACTGATATCCGCAAAGTATCTACACAATTGCGAAGAAATGTAGACAAAGCCGCACAAATCACAAATGTAAAAAAGGCACAAGCTATAATCAACCCTGCCACTTCATTAGTTTTGGCTAACTCAATGGCTTTATCCAGTAGTAAAGGTAGATTTGGGGTTTCTGCTTGGGTTGTATAACTTTGTATTGTAATATCTGAATTTTTTCCGGATTTGCCTTCGCTGCTTTTGAAGACTACATTTAACAGGTTTTGATTGTTGTTAGTCCATTGGTTCATAGTTGGTAACTGACTCCAGAACATTTTTGCTGTCGGATACTGAGTATTTGAATCAGAGCTAAATATGTTACTCATCCGAGTTACTCCTTTCAAAACTTGATTAACGAAATGTTTGTTTGTTCTAATGCCAGCACGGCCATGCTGGCATTTTTGCATAGAATTCATGAGGTACGATGAGAGTAAAAGAGTATTCATATGCATACTCTTTTACTCTCATTTCTGTACTTATTTCACATCTACTGAGCAAAATAGTCTGTTCCGGAAAGAAAACTACGGTTTTTTATTCATTTGTATAAAGAAAATAAGCAATATATAGATGAAGCATCTATATATTCACTTGCATATATCTGCGCTATTATCATCCAGATGACTACTGAATTATTCTTAATGGAAGGAGGCGATCGCACAGCTTGCTTTCCCAAAAGATACACTAGTTAGCAGTAATTTCGCTTGGTTACTGAATTACTTGATATGAGCCTTTTTTGTCTAGTTCACGGTGCCTTACAAGGGACTTGGTGTTGGGATTTACTAATTCCCTACTTAGAAGCACAGGGTCATCAGACCGTAACAATGGATTTACCAATTGAAGATCCATCCGCGACTTTATCCGAATTTGCGGATGTGGTAATTCAAGCGCTACCGAAAACTAACGACGATATCGTACTAGTTGGGCATTCAATGGCTGGTACGATCATTCCTCTGGTTGCAGAAGTAGTAAAAGTGCGTCAATTAGTTTTTCTAGGGGCGCTGCTTCCATCTCCTGGAGTCAGTACCATCGACCAATTTGCTCATTATATTGATGCTGATACGCTGAAATCATTCAATTATCAGCCAAAAGAACCAAGTCTACTAGAGCAGTTCCATTCGGAACCTAATATGTATGAACCAGCTTCTTTAGGGAAGGATTATTCAGATCCAGCAGTATTAATGGAATTTTTCTATCATGACTGTCCGCCAAACATAGCACAGTGGGCACTCTCAAAAAGTCGCCCGCAACAATCTCTGGCATATATTTTTGAGACTAATCCTCTAAAAGCTTTGCCAGAAGTTGAGCGCCAATATATTGTATGTACAAATGACCGAATCATCTCTTCTACTTGGTCGCGCTACGCTGCACGCCACCGCTTAGGAGTCGATGCGATTGAAATACCTTCTGGACATTGCCCTCATTTGTCTTGTCCTGAACAACTAGCATCAATATTAATAAATATAAATTCGTAATTCGTAATTCGTGATTACTAAAGTCCGTGAGGTTAAAGTTTTCTTCTTTCTCTTTAGCCTTCTTAAACTCATCTGTTCTTAAGTTGTGCGATCGCATCCGGCAAGATACCCAAGGCTACACAGGCGGAACAGCACCTGCTACAAAAGAAAGAAACATCGCTAATTCAATCCTTTTCCCTTTTCCCCTTTCCCTTTCCCCGTATTGATTCCGAGTACGCCTTGTAATTCTGTGTTGCCAAACGATTCTCCCACTTGTAAAACTATGTTGTGCCGTTTTATCTAGAAGGCATTACAATACGAACGTTAATTAGGAGATAGCTATCATGGGCGAATCAAAGCGTAGAAAACAGCAAGAGGAGAACTACGGACAGGTTAAAAATCCTGTCAAAAATCTGATGAAAATCGTTTGCCCGTTTTTTGAAGATTACGAGCAATTTCAAAATCTCGATGCTGATAAGATATCGTTAATGATAGCGAAAGAAGGTTACAAAGAAACGGGCTTAAAGGGAATAATCTTAAAAGGATTTCTAGCAGAACATTTAGTTAAAGATTATCCTCCTGAAGCTGAAATTATAGAAGGATTTAAACAACATGGAAATATTTATGTGACTTCTACATTAGCATTAACTTATTTGGAAAATTCTCATCATAAAGAGGAAAATATTCAAAATTTCGAGAATTATAACCCATTAAATGAATTTATACGTATTGAAAGTGATGCTAAAAAGTACGATATAAATTTAGTGAGAGTATAGCAATTTGGCTGGCTTTCTCTAAAAGACTGGTTTAGACCTTTGCAATAATTAATCAATCTCTGTCACTAACCATTGCCACTCAGTTACTATGGTGTTGGGTATGTTTAGAACTAGTGGCTTTTTAGCAGAGATGGGCAAATAAAGTTTAAGTGCGTCTGTTGTTGGTAATTTAGGTAAAATATTTGTTAATTCATATTCGCCTACATTGGGTGCAGGTGTATTCAAAGCATAAGCATCGGATGCTAAAAGCAATTTTCCATTTGCTGTCTCAATTTCTAATGGTTGGGGGTGAGCAATTTCCACCACACCAGGAAACCCCACCAAGCGCAACCTTAAATCTGGAACTACACTATTGTAATTTTGTTTAAATAACAGCACTTGCCAAGTATATCCAAATTCATCTTTGATAGATACTTGGGAATGGTAACGCAAGATACCAGGTGAATCGTGATGTTGACGAAGTAGCGCCTGTGCTGATTTCACGCCTAATCCACCAAAGGTAAATGCTAGGACGATTGACAGAGTACAACACCAAAAATATTGCCAATATTTTTGTTTCATGAGACACATACACTTAATTTATTTAAGTGGGCAATCAAGAGTATCTTATTGAGGCCATTCTCATCAAATACTCATGGGCTTAAATGATTTGGCAGTTTTTTTGATAGTAATAAACTGATGATAAATTAAAAGCGATCAACAGTGGAAGAAGTCACCGACCAAGTGCGTAGACGCTCTGCGTCTTGTCGATAGACATCGCTTCTCATTCTACAAATGACTTATGAATGCACCAGAGACAAGATGCAACCAACGAGCGCACCTAAAAGTAGCACTACACTACTGAAATTACTGATGATAAAGCCAATCATACGTTTTTCAGCAGCCTGATAGTATCCCCAAGCATAAATCACTCTACCTATAAGCCAGATAGCACCCATTGCAGCACCCCACAACGAGTTGACGTAGAAAGAGAATATCCATAAAGCGGGAAGGAACAAAACCATTTGCTCTATGGTATTTTGCTGGACGCGCAGCACTCGTTCAAAGTTAGCATCTCCTGTCATTTGGGGAGGTAGAACTTTATACTTAGCTCTCGCTCGACCAACATTAATTGTGATTACCAAGTACAGCAGCAATGACAAAGTAGTTATCAGACTCGTCCAGGGCGACATATCAATAAATATCTTTGGGTACCAAAAAAGTATAGTTCCTTGGTTTCATAATTGAGCATTTCCCACAAGCAAATGTCGCTAAAATAAGACTTTTGGGTGTTAGGTGTCAGGTATTGGGTGTAACTCTTGAATTTATCGAGGTGGTACTAACTTGTCAGCTTGACATTTTTATAGTACATTTGTACGCACAAGAGAAACCCTTATCCCCACTTTTAAAGTGGGGATTTTATTAATTAATGTACCCAATGCCTACAACATCAAGCAATTGGAGCAATTTTAGCGTTCAGCTCCGCGTAACTATCGATATATCGTAAACCGACGCTAGATTAGTAATGCCAGTCACATCATCAACTAATATGCCTTGCTGGGAGGAGATACAGCTATGACATATACCATGCACGACGCTTTAGAAGTAGCAAAATTGGCTACTGCTGATATTGAGGCTTGGCTGCGCTCTCAACTAGAAACCATTGATATTGTTAATGTTGAGGATGATCCTCAATTTCAATGCAGAGATATTGACCTCATCTGGAAAACACACAATGGCGAAACTTTAATTGAGATTAAAGGCGACAGATGGAATAAAACCCGTAACTTGTTTTTTGAAACCCACAGCAATTTAGAGAAAGGAACTCCTGGCTGCTTCTTGTACACTGAGGCAGACTGGCTTTTTTACTATTTTGTCAATACTCGCCAACTGTACAAACTACCAATGCCTAAAACACGGGAGTGGTTTTTAATTACTATGCGACGTTTTCAGGAACGTTCCACGAAAACGCCTGTGGGAAGTAACTATTACACAACCGTGGGGCGACTGGTGCCGATTGCGGTAGTTATGCTGGAAGTACCAGGAGTAAAAATTGAGCAGCTATAGCAGGTGCGATCGCTCAAATACCAATTTTGTATAAATTAACACATATATTTAAGATGACGCATAATATTTCAGACAAAGATATAGAGTTATTAATCATTGGTAAATGGCCATATGAATATCAAGGTTTTTCATATCATATAGAATTTAAAAGGAATTTTACTTATGAATTAACTGTCAAAGGGGAAAAATTAATTACACAGTTAGCGATGGGTTTCTTAAGTCAGCAATTTTATGGACGCTGGTATGTCAAGGATAGTACAGTGTATCTCATAGATAACCAAATACCGAATTCATCATTAAATTCAGATTCGGTAGTAGATAAAATATCAGTTGGTAGAATGTTCTCTAATTTTTTTGCTATTCAAAATCCTGATAAATTGGAGATATTTTCAATTGATAAAAAACATATGTCTATTAAAATGAAAACAAATTCCTACTTAATTATTTTTCGGGAAAAGTGAATGCCTTACCTGGATTAAAGAACTAAGCCAAGATGTATATCAAGGACAATTGTCAGGCGATTACAACAATCCATTAGTTGGAGAGTTGCAAAATTTTACTGATTGTTCAAATCACTAGCTTTCAGTATTGTCATAGTTGCTTGGGAAGATAAACCAACACAAGCTGCTAATTCTTCTAATGCCAAGCGTTCGCGTGCGTTTGTATTTAACATTTCTGTTGCAGCTGCAACATAGTCATGATTCGCCAAGCTAACCTGATGAGTAACAGTAACTTGGGGATTTAAACTAGCAATCCGCTCAGTTTTTGTTCCAGCAATGGCAAGCTGTTGCATTTTATAGACGGCAATTTTCGTAGCTTGTTGGGCTTGTAAGTAAGCTAGATAGGATTGTAAAACTGCTAGGCGTTTTTGCTGTTTGGCTTCTTGCCAACGAGCTTCTCTTAGGGGTAATTCTTGAATAATGTTCAACAGTTTGATGGGATCAAATGTTAATGCCATCCCAAAGCTGCGTTCGCTTTCGGATGATATTTCAGGTAAGTTGTAATTAGTTGTGGTTTGAGATGGCGAAAATTCTATACTTAAAACATCAGTGAAAGCGCGCCATCCCATCGCCGCTTTTGCTTCCCGTACTTGTGAAGACTGACGCTGTGCGATCGCTACTAATTGCTCAATAATTTTTAAATCGCGATCGCTAATTTCAGTCTGCAGCATTTGGGGTTCATTATTCAGCTGTTTGTCTTCTGATAACGCTGGTAAAGGCAAACTCATCAGCGTTATCAAAAGCAGAATCTGACAACTGTAGTGACAGGTTTTCGATGCATAACTCATAGTCTATAACCGGGCGAAGCTCTTAAAAAGTTTTGCGTTCCTCCAGATTTGCTAATATCTCTGGACGAGTTCGCCAAATAGGACGCAGTTGCTTGCGTGCAAATAGCGGTAGTTGATCGGTAATGTGGGGTGAACCTGGTTGAGTAGCGTTACCATAACTGAGTAAAGCCATCGCTTTAACTGGTTGCGAGAATTCAATAGCTGCAACATAACTATCCCCAGCCACTGCTTGAAAGCGTTCATCTTTAGCAGGAGCAAAATAGAGGGTGCGGAATATACCTTGATCCCCATCACCACCATTGGCAGGTAAATCTAAGTTACCGCTACGCACGCGGAAAACTTCACCCCAAGCCACATCTAGCTTGCCATAAGCTTTTTCGACTTTTGTTGCTGCTATTTGTAAGGCTTTTGCTGCACTTTCTGGATCTTTTAAACCATCGGGTGTGGTGCGGGGAGATTTCTCACTCCAAGGAATACTAAAGATTTCCCCCTTAGACATTTCTTGCCACCACAAGGAAAACAACACTGCACCACGACTATCAGCATCAGCATTGCGATCCCAAGCAGCCAAAATATCAGCAGCACGTCGAGTTAATTGATTGCCTGATTTTTGCGCGACGGGAATTAAATCATCAAGGATACGTTCTGCAAGTTCCATATTTGTAGAATGCTTATACTGAATCATTTCCGCAAAGGAAATTTGGTCATCTTCAGCTAGCATCTTTGCAGAACTCTGGGCACGGAAATCCATTTCTCCACGTGGAGCCATATAAGCAGGGTAATCATCAGCTTTGATCGCAGCGGGAAAAGTAGTTGTCCAAGGTGGATCGTTGGCATTTTGTAACCAACCGCTAGGCGGGTCAATTACACGTGGTAAATCCTGGTACAGGTGCATTGTTGTCCATAAAGTTTTGGAGGTGTCACCAGGAATTAAGCCTTGCCAATATTGAAAGTCTCCCTGTTGTCGAATCGGTACCAAACCATTGAATAGGTGCATGATATGCCCTTTTCGGTCTGCATACATGACGGTAAACATTGGCAGTTGTAAGCGTTGTAATACTTTTTGGAATTGGTCGAGGTTTTGGGAAACCGCCATATCCCACCATTGTTCCAATACCCCAGGACGATCTAAACCAACAACCCGCAGTGCTAAAGCTTTACCCTCTTTTTCCTGTACTACTGCACCGTGGACAGAACTTTTGACTAACAAAGGTTGTTCAACAAGGGAGCCATTTTTTTGTTTAACCTTTAACAAGAATTTTTCTGTGGTAAAGGGGCGAACTTTGCCATCTAAAAGATAACCACCATTAGACAACTTCAAGTCATACAGATCCCAACCATCATGAGTATTGACGGTGTGAGTCCAACCTAAGTTATCGTTAAAGGCGATCGCTAAAACTGGAATCCCTACCAAGCTTGCGCCATAAGCATTCATCCCTGGGGCCGTTACTTGTGCTTCATACCAAAGAAATAAATCTGACCATAACAAGTGGGGGTTTGCCAGTAACATCGCTTTACCACTAGCTGAATGTTTTGGTGCGATCGCCCATCCATTAGAACCAGCTTTTGGTTGAGTTTGGGTATTATCTGCTACTTGCTCTTGGTTAACAATAAAAGTAAAGTACAGCACTCTTTGCAAGTGTGCCAATACATCTTCTGGCTTTACAGGTAATACGATTTCGACTTCATCATCAATTAGATCAGGATGTGCATTTGCATAAGTATTTATCCCATTAGCAAAGGCATTTATATAACTTCGGAAAGCTGGACTTTGTGCCTGATACCAAGAATTAGCACGATTAGGTACTCCCATCGTTACTACCCATTTATCAGACTCTAAATAATCTTCTCCCCAGTACTCGGCTGCTTTCCCCCTAGCTTGACCATAAAGGCGCAACAGCAAGTTAGCGTGACTTTGCATCTGCGCCCAACCAAACGCCCGAAAAGCACTTTGAACATCTTTACCATATATATGCGGTATACCGTAGTTATCCCACAATATTTCTGTAGTTCTCGGCGCAGTTGCAAAGCTGTTATTGCCCAAAACTACAACCAAAATTGCACAGAGGATAAAGGCTAAAAATCTCGACAATTTTCTGTTCATGGGAGTTGGGTATTGGGGACTAGGGACTAGGGATTGGGGACTCGGAAAAGCAAGGGGCAGGGAGCAGGGAGCAGGGGAGAAAAAACAAACACCAAACCCCAAACACCAATTACCGATTACCAATTACCAAACCCCAACTAAGGCTTTTGAGTCGCAATAGCTAACCTTGCACCTTTAACCTGACGCACTTGATCCATAATTGTGACAATCTCGCCATGTTCAACTTTGCGATCAGCGTTAATAACAACAATTGTGTCTGGGGTAGAACCAACCAAAGTGCGTATCTGCTCTGTGAGTGCATCAACTGTTGTTGGCTGTTTATTCAAGCTAATTTCGCCGTCTGATTCGACTGTCACTGTAATTTTTGTAGGAACTTGTGACTGTTGGGAAGTTGCAGCTTGAGGTAAGTTGACGGGTAACCCCTCTTGGCGTGTGAGAAAAAGGGTAGACATGATGAAAAACGTCAAGATAGCAAAGATGACATCAATCATCGGCACAATATTAATTTGTGCGGGTAGATCCGGTTCATCTTGTAGACGCATAGACTTTGTCTCCTCGTTCATAACGACGGCGGTACAACAGTTCTAATTGCCCACCATATTCTTGAATCAACCCAGTTTGACGTTGAGCCAATCCGCGAAAAGAATTAGCAAAGAACAGGGTGAAAATTGCCACAATTAAGCCGGAAGCTGTAGAAACCAACGCTTCACTAATTCCCGATGTCACACCTGCGGTTTTTGTCCCACCAACATCACCAAGATTGAGGGAAGCGAATGAAACAATCAAACCTAGTACTGTACCCAACAATCCAAATAGTGGTGAAAGTCCGATGATTGTGTCAAAAATTGTGTTGAACCGTTTGATAATCGGCAGTTCCGCTTGTGCTTCGCTTTCCAGCGCTAACCGAAACTCTTCTGGAGTCGGTTCTTCCAATTCCAAAGCTGCTAGGAAAATCCGGGGAATTGGTAAATTTGCATTCTGACGGGACTTTTCGATGGCTCCCACCACATTATCCATCCGATAGAGATTAAGAATCTCTCGTACTACCTTGGCTTGGCGGGTATTGACTCGATACCAAAACCGCACACGCTCAACAATCAAAGCTAGTGCCACAACAGAGAACGCAAGCAGGGGCCACATTACCACGCCACCTGCGGCAAATAAGTTTTTTATCCCCATAAATCCTTTAGTTTAATTTCAATGGATATGCTGATGCCATCAGTTTCCAGTGGAGTTGAGATATACTCTCAACTGAGAATTATAGAGTACTGCGAATACTTCTCAACATGAAGTAAAAATATAATGACAGAAAATTAGTAAATTATTCAAGTGCTAGTGCTGTAATTGCTCTTGTATAACAGTTTTTTGCCGTTACTTTTTGAAAAAGTTACGCAAAAGTAATGTCAGAATCTTTATAGATATTGATTGACTTTTACATCGTGACACTTTAACCTTTTTAGTGAGAATAGATGGCAATATACTTATGAGCTTCTCCGGCACCACTTTCGAGCAGCGTGAGAAAGAGACAAAGGCGCTTAAAGGTTTTCTGGTTTTGAGTCTAATAGGTTCCCTTGGTTTCCACGTAGCAGTACTGGCTTCAGGGGTTGGTAATTACTTCTCCAGAGTGTCCCCAGTTGAAGAGGAACCCATCGAGGTCGCAGTTATCGACACTCCAGAAGATAAAAAGCCGGAGCAGTCTCCCCAAAAGCTTGAAGTTAACGAAAAAGCAGAGGTTCTGACAAGTTCAACGAATAATTCTAAAACTGAAACTATTGTCAAACCTGAGAACCCAGTAAAACCAGTTCCGCTTCCTGCCAAAGTGGAATTACCACCTCCCCAGCCTAAGCAACCTGTTGTAGCAGAGCCACCTATCCAAAAGTTGGTAGAGAATTTGCGGAAACCTATCGAGCCAATCAAACCTCAAGTTCAGCCAGCGAAACCAGAAACAAATGTCGCCCAAAAGCCTGTTGATCCAGTTCCAACGAAAGCCGTTGCTCTAGCTAACACAAATCCTACTAATTCTGGTAATTCCAGCAATAATTTACGCGATACTCTGCGAGGTATTAGAAACTCTAGTAGGAGTCAGTCGGTTGCTACCAATAACGTCAGCACTTCCACAACACCAGGAAATGGTGCGCCTGGTGGGGGTGGTGGTGGTGGTGGCGGCGGCGGTACATCAGTCTTAACTGCTAACGGAATTGGCAATATTGGCGGTTCTGGTACGGGTACGGGTACTGGTAACGGTTCTGGTGTTGGTAGCGGTACTGGTTCTGGTACAGGTAGCGGTAGCGGTTCTGGTGTCGGCAGTGGTTCCGGTTCTGGTACAGGTAGCGGTAGCGGTTCTGGTGTCGGCAGTGGTTCCGGTTCTGGTACAGGTAGCGGTAATGGTTCTGGTGTCGGCAGTGGTAATAATGGAGGAGAACGAATAGCTACCACATCCACAACGCCAAAATTACCCAGTAGTGGCGATGGTCGAGCTGCTTGTGAAGAATGTAACGTTAGATACTCCGAAAGAGCTAGACGGCGCAAGGCAGAAGGAAGAGTTGCCGTAGCTGTTGATACAGATGCTAATGGTAAGGTTACTAATGTCAGACTGATTGGTTCCAGTGGTGATAGAGACTTAGATGAAGAACATCTCCGTCAAGCTAGGAACTGGAAACTCAAGCCCTCCGAAAGTGGTAGACAAGGAGTCCAAATAGCTACAGAGTATGCAATACAAGGTTCGCGTCGCCACAGTCAAGTTAGGAAGCAGCAGCAGGAACGAGAAGAACGCCAAAGACAACAGCAAACAGCAGCTTCTTCAAATAACACCTCTAGTGAAGAAACACCACGGCGCAGGCGGCGTATAGAAGCTGCTGTTTATGGGGGTAACGATGTTCCTGTAACATCAACAAGACAGCGACGCAATGTAGAATCTGCATCCGAGCAAACCGCTACTAGCAGTAGGGAATCAAGACTCAACCGTAGATTACGGCGCGCTAATACCGCAGAAGCAACACCAACAAGGGTAAGAAGTTCTGAAGGAGAAAATTCTCTTAGTAATCGCCTACGCCGCAGACAACGGGAAGTTACGGCTGATGTGAGAACATCAGGAGAAACACCACAACGTCTGAGAAGACGGCGACGAGCTGTGCAACCATCTTCGCAACCATTAGATAGTGCTAGTCGTTTGCGAAATGCTCTGCGTCGGAGCAGTGAGGCTGCGCCTGCGGCTGTACCTAGCCCAGGTGCATCACAGTAGGGTGATTTGGAATACTTGTCGGTCAAGGGTAAAAGGGGAAGGGCAAAAGGGGCAAGAAAAAACCTTTAACCCTGACCCTTTCAGCTTTTCCCTAAACCAAATTAAGAGTTGAAAATCCTTAACCGAGCAGTATTGAGGTGATTTAGAATTAGGTGAAATTGACACTTATGGGCTCTGCCGTGCCCCTACAATCTGTCGCATTCTTTATGCAAATTTGTATAAATTTTGGACTGATAAAATTGGGCTATAAGTAAATAATTATGAATTCGTAGTAGAGCTTCTACTAATTCGATTATACCAAATCAAATAATGTTGGCGGCAGATAAATCCTTTGTCAGGGCACGGCATCCGCAATCTTTTGGCATATCAAATATCTTATACCATTTCACGAAATGCCTGATACAAATGATTAATCTCTAATTCTTTCCCCCTGCCCCCTGCTCCCTGCCCCCTGCTGCCTATTTGTATCAATCTTAAAGTGAAACGGTATTACTGGTGCCGTGCCCCTACACATCTGTCGCGTTCTTTTTTCAAAATGGTATTAGTCATTGATATTTTTTAATTAATACCTTTTAAATTAAAAATTAAATTCATAATCAATTAGATAAGTATTTCGTTAATGTTTCTAATAAAAGAAGTTGGGCAGAATGTATAAAAAAGTGATCACCAGGGAACATATTTAATGAAAAATCAGCTTTGGTATGCTCTTGCCATGCTTGTAGTTCATCAAAACTAACTCTTGTATCTTCTAATCCGCCAAAAGCGGTGATGGGACATTCTAAAGGTGATTCAGCCTTATAAATATAAGTTTCTAGAACTGCAAAATCAGCCCGTAAAATTGGCAGAAATAACTCCATAAGTTCTGCATTTTCTAACACTTCTGAAGGTGTACCGTTGAGGTGACGCAATTCTTCTATAAAGTCTGCTTCTGGAAGATTATGGATTACTGCTTCTGAGCTAGGGAGGTGCGGTGCGCGACGAGCAGATATAAATAAATTTACTGGAAGAATCCCATATTTTTTACGAAGTAAACGTGCTAACTCAAAGCTGACCCAAGCACCCATACTATGCCCAAAAAAGGCGAATGGTTTATCTAAACATGGGTATATATGAGATGCGATCGCATCTACAAGCGGTTCTATTTTACTGAATGGTGGTAACTGAATTTGCCTGCCTCTACCAGGAATTTCAACTGCACAAACTTCTACATTTGATGGTAGATAATTTGACCAATTACGAAAAATTAAAGAGCTTCCACCCGCATAGGGAAAGCAAAATAAACGCAAATTCGCTTGTGGTTTAGGCTGATGACAAACTATCCAAGAGTTAAAATTTGAGCTATTTGTACTCATAAAACTGAACTATATTCTTAAATTAAATATTTTTAATTTTGATACAATAAACTAAAATATTGGACAAAACTTTATCCAAATTATAATCTTAAATTATACCAAGCTCATACCATTATTTTTTTTGATTAAATTTATTCTTGATGTGTTTCCATAAACCTTGTTCGTAGAGAACAGAAATTTTGTGGCTCAAAGCTAATCTAAATTTATAGATAGATAACGCTACAAATGAGAATAGAATCGGATAAGGAATTTTGGTTGCGTCAATTAGAAGAATACCGAGAACTTGTTCGTCAAAGAAAACTAAAGAAACTCAATACTCAAAACAACCCTCCCATCAATAACAATACGACGGACAAGTTTGTTTAGGATGCGTTTTTTATCCTCTGATGTGCGGCTTTCCCAGTATTCGCGATCGCGGAACATTTGCACTAACTCTTCTCGCACTATCAGGCTACGTTTTGTAATGTTTTCATGGAGACTTAAAATATTAGCAATTTGGTCACGGATACCATCTTTGGCTTTCTCTACAAAAGGATTACTAGGTATCTTCTCCAAGGCTGCTAAACTTTCGCGCAGTTCTTGCACTTCTGTTGGTTCGGGATTTTTATCTTCTTCAAAATCTACCATTCCCGCTAGCCTAGTAGCTTCATTGACTAGCAAATCAGCTACCTGAGCATCTAAGCTGTGACTATTCAGCATTTCCTTGGCATCGCAACGTCTCAGAGCATAGTAAGTACATTGATAGTAAGCTGTATATTCTCCATTGCGATCGCGCCGGGATGACATCCGAGTTAATGCACCGCCACATCTACCACACTTCAATAAATTAGCAAATGGGTTGATATCTTCTTGACGTGCAGCCCATTTATTATGGCGATTTTGACGAATCTGGCGTTTGATTTGTTCGTGTTGTTCACGGCTAATTATCCCCTCATGGGTATCCCAATTGCAATCCCATTGATCGAAATGGTTGATTTGTTTACCTGATGGACTGGATGTGGTGACGTTAAATGGTGTTCCACCTGCGTGTACAGGATTAACTAAGAAGTTTTTTAACCCAGCTGGCGACCATTGCAAGCCAGTCCAAGGGTATCTTTGATAAGTTTTTCTCTGATTTTGTAATAAATCAAATTGCTCAATATCATCAGGCATAATCCGATGATTATCTTTTAATTTTGTACTCTTTCCGTCTACTTTCCCACTTACCCCAAACATCTCATTTAAGAGATTGCAGGTTTTTCTCACACTACCGCAACTATCAAATATTTCAAATATAAATAAAGCCAATTCCCAAACTCTAAAACTTCTTTTCCCTTCTATCAGGGAAACGCACCAGCTTTCATCTTTGACATAACAATCATTCATTACCTTCCAGCCAAAGGGCGCAAACCGATGGCTTTTTCGCTGCACCATACGATGCTTGCGTTCAGCAGATACACGGCTGGATAACATTTTGATTTCAAATTTACTTGCAGCTAGCAAAATATCTATTGTCAATTCACCACCCAGACTTTCTGTATCTATGGTTTGGTCGAGTGCTACTAGCTTGATACTTTTACTGCGTAATACTTCCAGCAACGAGTAGAACAGTTTTGATGATGACCCAATGCGGTCAATTCTGGTAACTACTAAATCGCTGACAATACCCTTGGGCGATGTTTTTAAATCATCAATTAATTGCTGTAACCCAGTCCGTACTTCAGTGGTGCGACTTTGAATATCCCAATAAAAGCGATCGCATCCAACATTCTTACCTCTTTCTAGCTGTTTTTTAAGCGCGTTGCGATCCTCTTGTTGTTCAATCGTCGAAACCCGACCATAAAACCATTTTTCGCCCATATTGCCAAAATTTATTCTATAGTGACTATAATATGTCCTTTCTCAACGCTGAAGAACCGACAGTATGCGATTTAATTGCGGACTTCGGCATTAAAGTACTTTGGCATCCCTCCTTGGGTTTGGAACTGGGCGATAATTTACAACAACTACTCCAAGATTGCATTTCCGGGAGAATTACCCTAGATATCTTGGTTTTTGAAGGTACTGTTGTCAACGCCCCCAACGGCACAGGTGAATGGAACCGCTTTGCCGATCGCCCCATGAAAGATTGGTTAACAGACCTCGCCCAAGCTGCTAGTTTCATTGTGGCTGTAGGAGACTGTGCTACCTGGGGAGGTATACCAGCTATGTCACCCAATCCTAGCGAATCTCAAGGGTTGCAATTTCTCAAGCGTGAACCCGGTGGTTTTTTCGGCAAAGACTTCCGCACTAAATCCGGCTTACCCGTAATTAACATTCCCGGATGTCCCGCCCATCCTGATTGGATTAGTCAAATTTTAGTGGCGATCGCCACCGGACGCTTAGGCGATATTACCTTAGACGAACTCAACCGTCCGCAAACCTTCTTTAAAAGCTACACCCAAATCGGTTGTACCCGTAACGTCCACTTTGCCTACAAAGCATCTACTGTGGAATTTGGTCAACGCAAAGGATGCCTATTCTACGATTTAGGTTGTCGTGGCCCCATGACCCACTCTTCCTGCAACCGTATTTTGTGGAATCGGGTTTCTTCCAAAACCCGTGTCGGTATGCCTTGTTTAGGATGTACCGAACCAGAATTTCCCTTCTACGACCTCAAACCAGGAACCGTATTTAAAACCCAAACTGTCATGGGAGTTCCCAAAGAACTACCACCAGGAGTCAAACCAAAAGACTATGCCTTACTAACAATGGTAGCCAAAGACATAGCACCACCTTGGGCAGAAGAAGATATTTTCACAATTTAGGGAATGGGGCATTGGGCATAGGGCATTGGGCACGGGGCATTGGGCATTGGGTGAATAACCAATATGTTTGACCCTGGACTCTTGACCCTGGACTCTTGACTAATGACAAAGGACTAAGGACAAATGACAATTCAAACATTAGACATCTCGCCAGTTGGTAGAGTCGAAGGTGATTTAGATGTCCGGGTGGAAATTGAAGATGGATATGTAGTCAACGCCTGGACTCATGCAGAACTCTTTCGGGGATTTGAAATTATCCTTCGTGGTAAAGATCCCCAAGCCGGGTTAATTGTGACACCTCGCATTTGTGGTATCTGCGGCGGTTCTCACTTAACTTCTGCATCTTGGGCGCTAGATACACTCTGGGGTACAGAAGTTCCACGCAATGCGATTTTAGCGAGAAATTTAGGTCAAATTGTCGAAACCATCCAAAGTATACCCCGCTATTTTTATGGTCTATTTGCAATTGACCTGACTAATAAAAAATACCGCAATAGTCGGTTTTATGAAGAAGCCACCAAGCGCTTTGCAGCTTTCACAGGTACCTCCTACGAACTAGGTGTAACTATTTCTGCCAAACCTGTAGAAATTTACGCTTTATTAGGTGGTCAATGGCCCCATTCTAGTTACATGGTTCCTGGCGGTGTAATGTGCGCGCCTACACTCACAGACATTACCCGCGCTTGGTCACTATTAGAATATTTCCGTACTAACTGGTTAGAACCAGTATGGTTAGGTTGTTCCCTAGAACGCTATGAAGAAATTCAAACTTATGATGACTTCATGGATTGGCTAGATGAAGACCGCAAGCATCGGGAATCCGACTTGGGCTTATATTGGCGCATGGGTTTAGATATTGGTCTAGATGTGCGATTCGTTCGCTCGAAATGAGTAGAAATACTCAGGGATGAGTGACAGGTAAAAGAACTGGGTAACCAGAACAAAACCTGATAACTGACTGACCATGAAGGTGATTAACTCAGAAATCCTAGAGTACGGAGTTAAAAGTCCTTCCCCGTAGGTGCAACGGTGAAAGCATCACCCCCAGGTTTGCGACTAGCCATCAAAGCCTGAAGCGGGGTGAAAAGGAGGTAAAACTGGCAGCCTAAAACTGGTTCCCTTCGAGCAAGAACCTATGAGTAGCGAAAGCGAAGATGTGCCCAAACCATCGTTACAAGGAACCTCCGTAATAAGGCTGGCACGGAGGAGCCAAAAGGCAAAAGGATAAGGGGCTAGCAGATGTTTAGCTGACTAGCAGCACTCCCAATAAACCCGGTGGATAGCATCAACTCTAAAGGCTCAACCAATTGTCAATCGGAACGAAGTAACAAAGCTGTTTGCTCTTGGGTGGTCGATACCAAGCAGGTGCTAACCGTATGCAGCAGCTAGGAAAGATTGAGTTAGAAGCGAACGCCTTGGGTAATGCCAGGGATATGCTGACAAACTCACGGTGATTTGGAATGTAAAGTCATATTATGTAATGAATAAGTCTAAAACACGACAAGTCATAACTGAATCAAAGGAAGCAAGTGCCCCTCCCTTGAAGGACAAAGCAATTCCCCTAAATCAGGATGATAAATCGATGGTGGAATGGAGGCATATTAACTGGCGACAGCTAGAAAAACGTGTCTTTAAGTTGCAAAAAAGAATTTACAGAGCCTCATTACGTGGTGAAGTCAATGCAGTTCGCAGACTCCAAAAGACGTTGATGAAGTCTTGGTCAGCAAAATGTTTAGCGGTCAGGCGGGTAACACAAGATAACCAGGGCAAGAAAACGGCGGGTGTGGACGGTGTTAAGTCACTGACCCCAAAGCAACGTTTCGCCTTAGTTGCCAAACTAAAACTAGGCTCAAAGGTCAAACCTACCAGGCGTGTATGGATTCCAAAACCTGGTAAGGAAGAGAAAAGACCATTGGGTATACCCACAATGTATGACCGCGCCTTGCAAGCCCTCGTAAAAATGGCACTTGAGCCAGAATGGGAGGCTAAATTTGAACCGAACTCATACGGGTTCAGACCAGGACGCTCATGTCATGACGCTATTGAAGCAATCTTTAACAGCATCAATAAGAAGCCCAAATTCGTATTAGATGCTGATATAAGCAAGTGTTTCGATAAAATCGACCACTCGGCACTGCTAAAAAAATTAAATACATTCCCCACCATTCGCCGACAAATCAAGGCTTGGTTAAAAGCGGGGGTGATGGATAACAAGCAGTTTCAAGAGACATCTGAGGGTACACCGCAAGGTGGGGTCATCTCCCCACTCTTAGCAAATATTGCCCTCCACGGAATTGAAGAAAGAACTAAACAATTAGCCCAGACACTAAAGCTATACTACCCTAACGGGAAGATAATGGCAGCAAAGGATAAAATTAGTTCTCTCACTGTTGTGAGATATGCCGATGACTTCGTGATTCTCCATGAAGACATAACCGTTGTCCAAAGATGCCAGATAATCATATCTGAGTGGTTAAAAGACATGGGTTTGGAATTAAAGCCATCAAAAACACGCCTAACCCATACCCTCCACAAGTATGAAAATGAAAAACCAGGATTCGACTTTCTCGGTTTTAATATTAGGCAATTCCCCGTGGGTAAATACCACTCAAAACAAGGCTTTAAAACAATCATCACCCCCAGCGAAGAAAAGCAAAGGATACACTACGAAAGAATAGCTAATATCATCTATGACCATAAGGCATTGCCTCAGAAGGCACTAATTGGAAAATTAAATCCAATAATCAAAGGATGGTCTAATTACTATTCAACGGTCGTAAGCAAAGAAGCTTACTCCAGGTTAGATAATCTCATGTATCCAAAGCTGAAAGCCTGGGCACAACACCGCCACCCCAACAAAACAGGGAAATGGGTGTCAAAGAAATATTGGCACACAATCGGTGGTGATAACTGGGTATTTTCCACCCCGCAAGAAGGCAAAAACCCAATGCGACTTTTCGACCATGCCGACACCTCAATAGTTAGGCATATAAAAGTAAAAGGTGAATCCAGCCCATACAATGGCGACCTAGTTTACTGGAGTTCAAGAATGGGTACACATCCTGAAATGCCCAAAAGAGTGACAACACTTTTGAAAAAGCAGAAAGGAAAATGTACTCACTGCGGATTGTATTTCAAAATGGAAGACCTCCTAGAAGTAGACCACATATTACCCCGGAGTCAAGGGGGAAAAGACGAATATAAAAACCTTCAGGTACTTCACAAACACTGCCACGATTCAAAAACAGCCAAAGATGATTTGGGTGGAGGTATGCACTTGGACAAGCACCAAACCACTGAGGAGCCGTGTGAGGGGAAACTCTCACGCACGGTTTTGAAGACGAGTCGCTCTGGTGACGGAGCGGCTTAGTTTAATAGATTCGGTGCTGGTGTTGGTAAATATGTCACTTGGGGATATTTACCCCATGAGGACAAATATCAACAGCCCACAATTGAAGGGCGAAATGCAGCGATGATCATGAAAAGTGGAGTGTATGACAGCTTCGGTGACACTCACAGCTTGATGCACCCATCTTTTGCCCGTGAGAATACTACTCACTCTTGGTACGATGAGGGTACAGCCGATGTTTACCCAGGCGATCGCACAACTAATCCCATCCAAAAGAATACAAAAGACTTCGATAATGCCTATTCTTGGGCCAGTGCAGTTCTACACAAAGACTTCGGACGCTTAGAAGCAGGCCCTTTAGCACGTCAGTTAGTTGCAGGTGGTAAGCATGGCGAATCTTGGCAACACCAAGACGGGTTTATTTTAGACGTGTTCAAGCAAATGGGTGGCCCTAGCATTCATGTGCGTCAGTTGGCACGAGTCCACGAAATTGTCAAGCTTTACCGCCAAGCTGAACACTGCTTACGCGAATTTAAGTTAAACGACCCCTGGTATATCAAACCCCAAGAAAAAGATGGTAAGGGATGGGGTGGAACCGAAGCTGCACGGGGTTCCCTGTGTCACTGGGTAGAAGTAGAGGGCGGTAAGATTAAGAACTACCAAGTTATTGCCCCTGGTACTTGGAATATTGGCCCTCGCGATGGTAATGGCGCACGCGGCCCAATTGAGGAAGCTTTAATCGGCACACCTATCTATGATTCTAAAGATCCAGTAGAAGTAGGTCACGTTGCGCGATCGTTCGACTCTTGTTTAGTATGTACAGTTCACGCCCACGATGCCAAGACTGGTGAAGAGTTAGCGCGGTTTAGAACTGCTTAAGTTTAGTTTTGAGGTGCGTTCATCGTAGGATAACGCACCTAATTCGCATCTCAAATTTCCCAAATGCGATCGCGTAATTCATATTTAGTAGATTAAGATCTGCTTCAATTCGGTTTACTACTATTCCGATTGGCCTTCGATTGATATACCTTGAATTTTTTCAGTAAGATTCTCTTCCCATTGAGAATCTCTCATATCTATACTAATCATTCGTCCAGCCGCTTGGGAACGATCAACATACACCTGAAACGCAACAATATCTTCTCGATGAGTTAGTACATAGCGTCGTAACTCATCCAGGTTCATTGCGTCATAATTAACTGTTGTCATGGCTCGTATCCTCCAGTAGGCTTAATCTCAAAATCTAAATTTTCTCCAGCCAGTACGTATAATCTGCCAGTTCTTTCATCTATCCGAACAAGTTCAATACTTCTATACTGCCATCCAGGGTAAATAATATTAGTCAGTCGATAACAAAGTCTGTAAAGTCCTTGAGTTTGATCATTTGTGGGATTCATATATGAGGTATAGCTTAACTTGCTAACTCATAATACGTCTCAATTACCACTATTACTACGTGGGTTTACTTGTTACTGCTTTAAAATAGTCTCAAAAATGGGAATGCGATCGCTAAGAAATGACAGCACCTCATGCTTTACGTGCGGCTACATTGCCTTTACATCATCGCGCTCCTGCTGGCAAAATGTTGATTGCCCAAGTTCAGATAGAAAATAGGACACTTATCAGTGCAGATTCCATGTTCAACCAATAGGAAATTTCGCTACTTTGGGTAGCATTTCGTAATACTATACTTGATTTCCCTTCTTCAAAAATCGTTGACGCATCCGTATAACAAAAGTATTTACCTCTGGTATCTTCATCCATGAGGCAAAGATTGCAAACAAACCAAGACCTACTAAGCCAGCAATAGATAACTCTACAAGTAGAATTACTAAACCAGATTTACCTAACACTTGTTGACAACCAACTAAAGTTGCATAGCTAGCTACACCAGAAACTAAGCTAGCAGCAGTTAAACTAATAATCGGTACACTCCACTCTCGCCAAGGTAAACCATTGAGTTTGCGATCGAGCAGCCATAACAGCATTAACATAGAGCTACAATTTACGCCTACAGTTGCTAACACCAAACCAGGCGCGCCAAATGGTTTCACAAAAAACCAATCCAGTACAATATTCAGAAAGATATTCAAAATACTAATGCGAAATGGCGTTTGACCATCACCCAAAGCATAAAATACCCGTACTAAAACATCACGCCCTAAATAGGCAAACATCCCAATTCCATAAGCAATTAGTAATGAAGAAACTAGCTGTGTAGCCTCTTGCTTGAAAGCGCCGCGCTCATATACTACCTGCACAATAGGGACAGATAAAGCCACCATCAACGCGCCCAGAGGGAGCATAGTAAAGGCAGTCAGCAACAAACCTTGACGAATACGTATTTTGAGATCGGGCCAATTGTCTGGCTCCGCCAATTTCGCAAAGATTGGTAATAAGGGCAACAAAATAATATTAGAAATAATCCCTAAGGGAGTTTGTACTAAAAGATTGGCATAGTTAAAACCAGCCGCAGCACCAGGTATAGGACTAGCAAAATAAAGGTCTGTAGCAACATTAATTGGCATCATCCCAGAAGAGATGGTTGCCGGAGTCATAATTTTAATTACTTGTTGAACCCCAGGGGATTTGAAATCAAACCGTAGCCGTAATGTGCCTAATCCTAAGCGCCATTGCACAATTAACTGCACCAACCATTGCAAAATGGCTCCGGCTAAGGTTCCCCAAGCTAACATCATGCCGCCGATGTAAGCGTATTCTGGGAGGATAATATCTTTGCCATATTGCAAAGCTAAAATCCCAATACCTGCAACAACAGTAATACTAGATAATAAGGGACTAATAGAAAGTAACCAATATTGATTGGCAGCGTTGAGAGTACCAAACCCAATGCCAATTAATCCAGAAAAGAGAGCCATTGGGGCCATGATGCGGATTTGTTGGATGGCGATCGCTCTGGTAGTCTCTTTTAAACCATGACCAACAAAATCTACTATCACATCGGCAAATACAATTTGCGCCAATGTCACCAGCAACAGCAATCCACCCACTAAGGTTGTGACTGTTTCTACTAAAGGAGCCGCCTCTTCTTGCTTGCGCTTGGCTAAAACGCTCACAACAGCACTGTGTAACGGCCCGTTCACACCACCGAGTAATATTAATAAAAAGCCAGGAATAATGTAGGCATAACTATAAGCAGTAGCAGCAGCACCCACACCAAAAGCAGCTGCGATCGCTTGCTGCCTTACTAAACCAAATACTTTACTAATTAAGGTAGCTATGGCAACAATGCCAGCAATTCCTGCAAATGAACGAGAGGGCTTTTGGTCTTGTTTAGTCACGAATAATACCTGACAACTCTAACTGAGTGCATATCTCAACACATTTAACCTGCAATTGTAGAGTCTATCAGGCAAATTATCAAAAATTAGTTATTTGAGATTTGTTAAAGGGAACAGGTATAATACGTGAATTTTGAATTTTTTGTCCCTCTTGTCTCTGTTATTCCCATCCCCAAATTTAGACTTGCTTTTTAGCAAGTAATTATGAGATATTCTGTTTGGAGTAAAAATACTATAACTCTATCAATATAGTGGTGTATTTGCCAAGCGAGACAACTTTTGGGAATAAATTTACATTCTTTTAAAAAGCGGCAGCTACTTTATATAACTATCATTGGTTTTGGAATGTTATTAACAGGTGGACTAATTACAGGTAAGTTAGGGCTATTTTCCTCATCAGCAATCACTGATGAAATCAGATTAGCTTCTAATTCAGATGTAGCTACAGCTGATCAACGAATAAAAATCGAGAGATTACTAAAATTAATTCAGCAGCGATTACTAATTGCTCATGATGTTGCTCGTTGGAAATGGAATCACAAACGCCCTATTGAGGATCGCAAAAGAGAACAAGATTTACTTGCTAAGGTTCGCCAGCAAGCAACAACCTATAATTTGGAACAAGATGTAGTTGTAGCCTTTTTTCAAGCGCAAATAGAAGCTGGTAAGCTGATTCAAAAAGCTGATTTCCAAAACTGGCATCAGCAAGGCGCTAAATCTTTTACTAATGTGCCAGACTTAAACAAGGCTATACGTCCATCATTGGATAAGTTAAATACAGAATTTTTCTCAGCTTTAGTAGATATAAATCCTATCCTTGGTTGTTCGACAATCCAAAAATCAATTGAGTCAAGAACTCAGATTCTTCTGCAGGGAGATGGTATTGATCGGCAAGTTCAAAGTTTAGCTATTAAGCCCTTGTTGGGGCGCAAATCTACTTCATGTCCCAACAATTCTATTTAGGCTACAAATTAGCGACAACCCAAACTATCGCGTGTGGAAACTCCGGTTACTGGATTAACTCCATCGGCGCGATCGCATAATAGTGATACTTGATAGCGGTCTATTAAAGCATCTGTAAAATCGGCACCAGTGATTTCAGCCTCATAAAAGCGGCTGCGGGTTAAAGTTGCTTCTGTAAAAATGGCATTTTTGAGGTTGGCATTATCAAAAGTTACGCGATCCACTAAAGCGCCTGTAAGGTTTGCACCTTCTAAATTGGCTTTGAGTAACACACCTTTAGTTAAAATTGCATTTGTTAAATTGGCTCCTGCAAAATTTGTGCCTCGCATTTCTGCTGCCACAAAAGTCACCCTCGCTAAATCGTTATGTGAAAAGTCACGATTCTCTAAATTAGTGTTGTTGTAATTGATAGTATTTGTTTGAGCAAAGGCTGGTCTAGGAGTAAGAATTACCCATAAACCAGCCAATATCAAAATCAATATCAAGCTAAAAAAGCGTAACCAAAACTTTTTCATAACTTTTTTGTAGATTCAAAAGTCAAAAATTCATCATAAATTAATTCTAACTCTTGACTTTTGTACAGACACAATTAATTGCGTCTCTCAAATCTACAGACGCGATTAATCGCGTCTCTCCAACTCTTAACTATTTCCAATCTTTACCAATTTGGATTGTCAGGTCTGATTCCAAATCACCAGTCGCTGTCACTTCAATTTGACCTAGACCAATAATTTTTTGGAGATCAATTCCTAATTCTCGCTTACCTCCTTGCACAATAATTTGAGTTTGGCGTTGGGTATCAGGCCAATCTGGTACCGGATAAACGTTGGTGAAGCCTTTTTGTTTGAGAGAATTGATAACTTTTTGAGTTAACTGTGGTTGATTGGAAGCATTTTGAATAGCAATTTTGAGTTTAGTAACTGGTCGTACATCCGGCTTGAGACCAGGCACATTTACCCCAACATAATCATTCAACAGGCTTTGTTGCCCAGTCATATTCAACCAATAACTATTGGGGTCTTGGCTGAAGCGGCTGAAGCCACCAGGTAATACGGTCATTTGGAAATTATCCCGTTCCAGATTTACGGAAAAATTCACCAATGCCATCATTTCTTCTATTTTCAGGTTGGTGTCAAAGTACTTCCGCATAATGCGGGTTAATTGCGGCAACCTGGGTAAGACAGTCGGACTATTTAGGCGTTCTACTAACGCTTTCATCAGCGCTTGCTGTCTTTGAACTCGGGGTAAATCACCTAAACCGGGTTCGCGGTAACGAATAAATAGTTCTGCTTGTTCGCCGTTGAGAGTTTGCCAGCCGCTTACTAAGCTAACTAACTGACCAGAGGCGTTTTGATATGCCATTGATTTCGGCACAAATACCTCTACTCCACCCAACTGATCTACCATTTGGCGCAAGCCGCTAGTAGATATCCGCATATAGCGATCAATTGGTGCGTTATTTAAAGTCCGACTAATTACCCGCGCTGCCAATACTGGGCCGCCTTGAGCGTTAGCATCAGATACTTTAGTTAATCCCTTTTCGGGGATGGCAATCATCGTATCCCGAGGAATTGACAGCACCTTCATGGATTTATCGCCAGGGTTGAGCCTCACCATCAGCATCGTGTCGCTTTTACCAGCAAAACTTTCTGGTGAGCCGTCAACAGTACCTTTGACTGGTTCAATCCCCATGATCAAAATATTCATGGGTTTTGAAAGTTGATACTCAGAGATTTTGCCCCATAATTCCCCAGGCAGGGGAACTTTTGCCTGTTCTTTGCTAGATGTTCCAGCTTCTTCTTCAGTTTGGTCGAGATTACTCCATAAAGGAGTCCACAACGCCAAGGTAGAAACTAGCAGCCCAGATAATACGATACCTAAGACAACCGTTAACACCCACAATAGCCAGCGTGGCATGGTTAAGCCTAACCGCTCATAAAGCTGGTTAGGAATTTCACCTACAGACTCGACAACACCACGGGAAACATTAGTAGGTTGTTTCGGTCTATTTTCTTGCTCTGGTGCTACTGCTGGTTGAGGCGTAACTTGAGTATCTGACTTTGGTAATTGTTGAGGCTTAACCTCATCTAAATCTAAAGCTGGTACTTGTTGAGGCGTGACTTGATTTTCCGTCCATTGCATTTGTTTAATCACAATTATCTCCCCACTCAACCACTCCTTAAAAGTATGTTAGTCCAAGCTACAAATCTTGCCAGTAGAAAAGCCCACTGTAAACTTGTAATGTTCTTTAGTAAAGTTGTATGACATAATGACTAATTCATTGTTCCCTGTAATTCTTGCTGGTGGTAAAGGTGAGCGTTTTTGGCCCTTAAGTCGTTCCGGACGACCCAAGCAATTTTTAAGTCTTGATGGTAGCTCTAGGAGCTTATTACAAGCAACCGCCGATCGGTTGATAAAACTCGTGGGCGGGTGGGATTCTGTGTTTGTCATCACTTCTAATCAGATAGCTGAAGGAGTGCGACAACAGCTGCCAGAACTGCCTTCACAAAATTTATTGATCGAGTCAGAGGGAAGAGACACTGCCGCAGCTGTTGCTTGGACAAGTTTAGTCATTAAACAGCGTTATGGCGAGGATGCGATCGTCGGTTTTTTTCCAGCAGATCACTGGATTGCCGATCAAGAGGCATTTGCTAACACATTAAATGCTGCTAGCTCTTTAGCGGCAAGTACAGAAGCGATTGTCACACTGGGGATCAAGCCTACTTTCCCATCCACTGGTTACGGCTATATCGAACAAGGCGAGAAAATTGGTACCTTTGATGAGTTGCCAGCTTATCACGTCAACCGCTTTACTGAAAAGCCCAACCGGGAAACGGCAGAAACTTTTTTATCAACGGGGCGTTTTAGCTGGAATAGTGGAATGTTCGTGTTTCGGGCTGGTGTTGTTCTCAAGGAACTTTATACCCACGCGCCTGAAATTATCGAACCTCTAGCACAAAATGGCCCTAGTATCTACCCGCAGTTGCCTAAGAAAAGTATAGACTATGCACTTATGGAAAAGACCACTTTAGCATATGTCTTACCAGTGGCATTTGGCTGGGATGATTTAGGCGATTGGAATGCGATCGAACGTTTACTGAAAACAGAAGATACTCCGAATGTGGAACTTGCTACCCATGTGGGGCTTGATACCCAAGGAGCACTACTTTACGCCACCGATCCCGAAGATGTCATTGTTACCATAGGCTTAGAGGATGTAGTGATCGTGCGCGATCGCAAAGTTACCCTCATAGTCAAAAAAGACCGTACCCAGGAAATTAAACAAATTCTCAAAACACTCCAAAGCGATCCCCGATTTACCGACTTGCTATAGCTGTAAAAGTTAAAACCCTTGGCAGAGGCTAAGGTTCTGCTATTTTCATTATAACTAGGGATTAGGGACTGGGTACTGGGGACTAGGTACTAGGAAGACAAGAGAGATCAACAGAAGTGGGGACATAAAGGAAATTTATCATCCCCAATCCCCAATTCCCAATTCCCAATCCCCAATCCCCAATCCCCAATCCCCAATCCCCAGTCCCCAATCCCTTGTCCCCAAAAAAATGTTCCTCACTCAAACAGTTCCTCGTCAACGAGAAATTATTGAAGTAGTCCTGCGTAACGGCTGGGACTATATGCGTAGGTTACTTACTGGTGGTAAAGCTGATGAACCACAATTACCAACACCTGCAGTCTTAAAAAACATTCTGGTGGATTTGGGGCCTGTCTATGTCAAACTAGGGCAGCTACTTTCTACCCGTCCAGACTTACTTAGCGCTGGCTATATTGATGAACTTTCAACTCTGCAAGATGAAGTTCCACCAGTCCCCTGGTCAGAGATTGAAGTCCTACTGCGCCAACAGCTAAAAACTCCCTTGGAAGAGACTTTTAAGACAATTAATCCTGTAGCGGTAGCGGCGGGATCAATTGCCCAAACCCATCGCGCTACATTAGCAGATGGTCGAGAAGTTGCTTTGAAGGTACAACGTCCGGGGATCGATGTTACAGTCGCTCAAGATATCGCCTTAATTCAAGGGATTGCTGATTTAGTAGCAAGAACGGATTTTGGGCGAAACAACGAAATCAAATCTATCGCTGAAGAATTTACCAAAGCCCTAGAAGCCGAGTTAGATTTCACTAGGGAAGCAGAATATACAGACCAACTGCGCCGCAACTTATCCCAGGGTAAATGGTTTGATCCCCAACAGATAGTAGTTGCCGAAATCTACTGGGAGTTAACTACAGAAAAGTTGATGGTGATGGAGTGGTTAGAAGGAGTACCTCTGCTCACCGCAAATTTAAGTAATCAAAATGGTAAAGATCCGATCACAGAACGCAAAGCGATAACGAGTTTATTATTTAGAGCTTTTTTTCAACAACTATATATAGATGGATTTTTTCATGCTGATCCCCATCCGGGGAATGTATTTTATCTGCAAGATGGTCGGGTAGCTTTGTTAGATTGTGGCATGGTAGGCAGGCTCGATCCCCGTACCCAGCAGATTTTAACAGAGATGGTGTTAGCGATTGTGGATTTGGATGCTCAACGCTGTGCCCAGTTAACTTTACAGCTAGCAGATTCTAGCCAGCCAGTTATTTTAGCGCGACTGGAAAATGATTATGACCGGATGCTGCGAAAGTATCTCAACGTCAATTTATCAGCAATAAATTTCAGTCATGTCATTTATGAAATTCTGCAAGTCGCCCGCAATAATAAAATTCGCTTGCCCAGTAACATGGGGTTATATGCCAAAACCTTGGCTAACTTAGAAGGTTTAGCCCGTGGCTTCAACCCAGAATTAAACTTTATCGATGAAATTCAGCCATTACTCACAGACTTGTTCCGTCGTCAGTTAGTCGGCGAAAATCCCTTGCGATCGCTCTTAAGAACAGCATTGGATCTGAAAAGCCTATCTTTACAATCTCCCCGTCAGATTGAACTACTATTAGACCGAGTAACATCAGAAACATTGCAGTGGAATTTATCGCTGCGGGGTTTAGATGGTGTCCGCCGGACTATGGATGATGCTGCCAATCGTCTTTCTTTTAGCATCCTAGTAGGTTCACTGATTATGGGTGCAGCAATTATTTCTAACCACGCCCAGACAACTCAACTATCTTTGTTAAGCAATATCTTGTTTGCGGCTGCAAGTCTATTGGGATTGTGGCTAATTTTTAGTATTTTGCGATCGGGTCGTTTAAAATGAGGTCTATGCCGATAATTGTGGCTGAAGACTTAAATAAATTTTATCCGGTGGCGGTAAAGGAACCTGGTATTAAAGGTACAATTGCTCACTTTTTCCGTCGCACCTACCGTTCTATTAAAGCAGTTCAGAATGTTTCTTTTGAAATCGCTACTGGGGAGGTAGTAGGTTTTTTAGGGCCAAATGGTGCTGGGAAAACTACTACCCTAAAAATGCTCACGGGATTAATTCATCCTACTAGCGGTCGTGTGAGAGTTGCAGGACAAATTCCTTTTCAGCGCCAAGAAGCATTTTTGCAAAAAATTACTTTGGTGATGGGACAAAAGCAGCAGTTAATTTGGGATTTACCAGCTTTAGATTCTTTAAAAATTAACGCTGCTGTTTATAATATCCCTGATAAAGAATTTCAGCGACGAGTCGGTGAATTAACAGAGATGCTTTCCCTAGAAGGAAAGCTTACCCAACCAGTAAGAAAACTGTCACTGGGTGAAAGAATGAAAGCCGAACTTTTAGCTGCACTTTTACATCGTCCCCAGGTGTTATTTTTAGATGAACCCACGTTGGGATTAGATGTGAATGCTCAAGCTGGAGTTCGTGATTTTTTACGCGAGTACAATCAGCGTTATCAAGCGACTGTATTATTAACAAGCCATTACATGGCTGACATCACAGCTTTGTGTCAACGAGTGTTGTTGATTCATCAGGGACAGCTGATGTACGATGGCAGCTTGGATGAACTTTTAGAACGCTTCGCTCCTTATCGAGAAATTCATTTAGAGTTAGCCCAATGTTTGCCTAAAGAAAAACTGCTATCTTATGGAGATTTACAACTATTAGAAGGGCGAACGGTGCGTTTTTTAGTACCGCAAGATAACCTAACGCAAACAGTATCTCAAATTTTAGCTGAGTTAGAAGTAGTCGATCTACAAGTAACTGAACCGCCAGTAGAAGAAGTGATTGGCAAAGTATTTCAGTCTGGAGTTGTGGAGTAAGTGCTGAGTTGCAACAGACGCGATTAATCGCGTCTGTACAAGAGTGTTGAGTATGTGTGTTTAAAGGTAGAAGAGTTTTTATATTTAATTCTCTATTTATGTACTTAATTTGATTGCAAACTGCTGTAAATAATCTGCCAATAATTATCAAAGCCCAACACCAAATAGCAATGAAGCGAATTATTAGGAAAGCTCTAACTTTACTTGCAGTCTACTATGCTTACATACTTGAATACCGAGCAGAAATGATTTTATGGGTGTTGTCTGGTTCGTTACCTATTATTTTTATGGGTATCTGGATACAAGCAGCCCAGGGTGGACGTTTTAATTTGACACCTGTAGATTTTGCTCGTTATTTTTTAGTAGTTTTTATTATTAGGCAATTTACTGCTGTTTGGGTAATTTGGGATTTTGAAAAGGAAGTAGTAGAAGGGAAGCTTTCTCCTAGATTATTACAACCTATTGACCCCGTATGGCATCATGTTGCCATTCATGTTTCTGATAGATTGGCACGCCTACAGTTTGCATTTATTTTAGTAGCTTTATTTTTTATTCTTTATCCCCAAGCTTTTTGGGTGCCGAGATTGGGTAGTGTATTATTGTTTGTTCTATCAGTATTAATAGCTTTTATATTGAGATTTACAATTCAATATACATTTGCAATGTTCGCTTTTTGGACAGAAAGAGCGACTGCATTAGAAAACCTTTGGATGTTATTTTATCTATTTTTATCAGGCATGATTGCACCTTTAGAAGTATTTCCTGACTCTGTAAGAGCAATCGTGATGTTAACACCATTTCCCTATTTAATTGATTTTCCTGCTAGTATTTTGATTGGGCTACCTGTTGACTTTGGGCGTGGTTTTCTAGCACTGGTAGGTTGGACATTAATATTTTTAGTTTTAAATCGCTGGCTGTGGCGTATGGGTTTAAAACGCTATTCTGGTATGGGAGCTTAACTGGGCTTTATCCATTTAGAATTTAAATATAATTTGTCAAGAAATAACTATCCTAGCGTCTAATACACCATACACGCGGCGGTGCATTACTTATCAATACTTGTCGGTTAAAGGGAAAAAGGTGAATGGGAAAAGGGAAAGAAAAAACCTTTAACCCTTAACCTTTAACCTTTTCCCCAAAACCAATTTTGAGTTCAAAATGTTTAACCGAATAGTATTGCCTTACTTATAACTTTTAACATTGGACAAACCTAACGAAAAATATTTGATCTATGTGCCTATCAGCTTAGTCTTTAGGTAGAGATAATTGCTAATTCTTTGTGTGATATTAAATAAATCATTTGTATTATCTCAGCTTTCTACTGGAGCGATTCAGCAGCAGTCAAAACTTAAATAAACCCCTACAACCACTAAAGGTTGCAGGGGAACAGCAAGATTAGATATTGATTTATGTTCAATATCACTGAGTACTTTGGATATTTTATGGTCTTTCAGTAGATACAATTATTAATATTTACTGTGATTATTGCTACATTTATTGCTTACCTCAGTGTTGTGCGAAAGTTAGGTTTTAAGCTGACTTATTGCTTGGAGAATACTGCGATCGCAGTATTGTCTACCCCATGATTTAAAATTAACTGTATCTATTGGTGTTGTGTCGTTGTGTATATGCTACTGCTGAAATTCAGTCAGTCTAAAACCTATGAATCATGATGCTTTTATTGTTAAACCAGGCTCAAAAGTTTCTTTAAATAAGCAATATGACCCAGGGTTTACAGGAAATTACCAGCAAAAAGCTGATGCTGAAGGTAAATTAGAGGCAGATATTCAACGATTAGCTTATTACCAAGATGTTCTCTACGCTCAAAACACCTATGCATTGCTAATTATTTTTCAAGCAATGGATGCTGCTGGTAAAGACAGCACAATAAAACACGTTATGTCGGGGGTTAATCCCCAAGGTTGTCAAGTTTTTAGTTTTAAGTCACCAAGTGCTGAAGAATTAGACCATGACTACCTTTGGCGGTCAATGAGGGCTTTACCTGAACGGGGTAGGATTGGAATATTTAACCGTTCATACTATGAAGAAGTACTAGTAGTACGTGTTCATCCGGAAATTCTCAAAAAACAGCAACTTCCACAGTTTCCTGAAGGAAATAATATATGGAAGCAGCGTTTTGAAGAGATTAATAATTTTGAAAAGTATTTAGTAAATAATGGCATTATTATTCTCAAATTCTTTTTGAATGTCTCTAAATCAGAACAGAAAAAAAGATTTTTAGCTCGAATTGAATCACCAGAAAAAAATTGGAAGTTTTCTGCTAATGATGTGCGAGAAAGAGCTTTTTGGGATGATTATATGAGTGCTTATGAAGATGTTTTCCAAAATACTAGTACTGAATGGGCACCTTGGTATATTATTCCTGCCGTTCACAAATGGTTTACACGTCTGACTGTTGCTGATATTATCTGCACTAAATTAAAAGAGCTTAATCTTAAATATCCTACTTTGAGTGAAGAATATCAGCAGCAACTTTTACAAGCAAAGCAAATTTTAGAAAGTGAAGATTAAATTCGTTTTTCTTTTATTGTTACGTTAGTTAACATTTTTTGCTATGACTTCCCGCACTCGATATATTGGTCTACCTTGGGATTCGTGGTAGGTACGCATCAACAATTCTGCTAATAAACCAAAAGAAAATAATTGTACCCCTGTTACTAATAACAGCACCGCTAAAATTAGCAATGGGCGATTACCAATCATCTCACCCCAAGCTAATTTAATAAAAGTCAAGTAAATCCCCAGAATTGACCCTAAAACCATTGATAATAACCCCAACAAACCAAAAACATGCATAGGTTTGGTGAGGAACTTTTTCATAAAAGATATTGTTAACAAATCCATCATGACGCGGAAAGTCCGCGATAATCCATACTTACTGCGACCAAAGCGGCGGGGATGATGGCGGACAGGTATTTCGGTAATTCTTGCGCCTTCGATGTAAGCTAAGGCGGGTAAAAAGCGATGCAGTTCTCCATAAAGATTCATATCTGCCAAAACTTCAGCACGATAAGCTTTGAGAGAACAGCCATAGTCATGTAATTTTACGCCTGTAATGCTACCAATTAGCCAGTTGGCAATTTTAGAAGGAAGTAACCGCGATAAAGCCGCATCTTGGCGTTTATGTCGCCAACCACTCACCAAATCGTAACCTTCTTCTAACTTGGCTAATAATATGGGTATGTCAGCTGGGTCATTTTGCAAATCAGCATCTAAAGTGACAATCACCTTACCCAAAGCATAGTTAAACCCCGCCGCCATCGCCGCAGTTTGTCCGTAGTTACGCCGCAGAATCACTGCTTTTAAATCATTGCGGGTTTGTGCTAGTTCCTTAAGTAATTCGGCGGAACCATCAGTTGAACCATCATCGACACAGATAATTTCATAGGTTAACTGATTGTCACTGACAGCAGATGCGATCGCCTCTAATAATAATGGCAAACTTTCCACTTCATCACGTACTGGCACTACTACCGAAATCTCAGGGATAATCGCCAAGCTTGTGCCATTTTCCCCTTCTGTTCTCTCTGAAACCCAGCCAGTCGTCATATTTTTTCCCTATCCTCAGCGTCCCTGTGGTTCATAACTCTTGACAACTCTGCCAGCACCGCGTAGTTGTTGATAATATGACCGACTAACAGCATCTCCCTGTTCCGATAATTGGTCAATGCCAATACCATTGCGTCCTTGGTCTTTCCCGGAACTGTGGATATAGCGGCCATCTCCTAAATAAAGTCCCACATGAGTTGCTTTTTGGGGAGTGCCAAAAAATATCAAATCTCCGGGTGCTAATTCTGCAATGGTAATTGCTTGGGTAAAAGCTTCTTGCTGGTACGCATCGCGCGGTAACCATATTCCTACAGACACAAAAGCCGCTTGCATCAACCCCGAACAATCATAATTCGGCCCTACCGTACCGCCCCAAAGGTAATAATTTGATTGTTGCATAGCTTGGTGCGTAAAAGCGATCGCCCCTGGTAGCAGTTTTTTAATTTCTGCTTCCGTCCATTTTGCTGCCCGATAAGGTAAAGTAGCAGGTTGTAATAAATCCAAATCACTAAGGGATACCCACCCTGGATAGTCATCTTCACATAAACAAACTTCAACAGCGGCATCCTGATGATTTGATGTTACCCGCAGATGTCGTCCAGCTGCGGCTTGAGTCGCCAAGCGCTTACATTCAGGAGAATCATATAAGTTGAGGTCAGCCAGACAATTGTACTCAGCCGCGTTGAGATTTTGGATTGGAGATTTTAAATTAATGACCATTCTCTAAGGTTAATAACTAAATATGGTTTTCTTCCGAAAAGACGAACAACTCGAAAATCTCGGATTAAGTATTTTAGAAGCAACTTGGGCAGCATTTCCCACCTTAGCGCGAAACCAAATTGCTTTGACTTGGATTGTCTACGATCCCCCAGTTCTCGTAAATACTGGTGGGGCGTTAACTCCCGATGCTTTTTGGAACCATAGTGTACGTGGTTTTACGTATCGGGGAGTAGAGCGCATTTACCCAGCTAGTGTGGTGAAATTGTTTTACTTAGTAGCGGTGCAAGAATGGTTAGAAAAAGGCATGGTGCAAACTTCCAAGGATTTGGAAAAAGCCATGCGCGATATGATTGTTGATTCCAGTAATGATGCTACCAGCTTAGTTGTAGATGTTTTAACTGGCACAACTTCCGGCCCAGAATTACCCCCCGGCCCCTTTGAAACTTGGAAAACCCAGCGTAATTTTGTCAACCGCTATTATCAATCTTTAGGCTGGGAAGACATGGAGACAATTAACGTCTGCCAAAAAACCTGGGGTGATGGCCCTTATGGTAGAGAAAGGGCATTTTATGGAGAAATGCTAGAAAATCGGAATATGCTAACCACCAATGCGATCGCCCGATTATTACATAGTATCGTCGGCGGAGTCGCAGTTTCCAGCGTGCGATCGCAAGCAATGATGGCTTTATTAAAACGCAGCCTCAAACCCGAAGATTTACCCACCGATGTTGATGAAGACCAAGTTACAGGATTTTTAGGCGGTGGAATTCCCCAAGATGCTCAACTTTGGTCAAAAGCCGGCTGGACAAGCCAAGTGCGCCATGATGCAGCATATATCGAAATCCCCGAACGCCGTCCCTACCTGTTGGTAGTATTTACTGAAGGCAAAGCTAACGCTAGAAGCAGAGCAATTTTACCTTATATATCCAAGCTAGTCGGTGAATCCGTCGCTAGTTTGTAAACGTAGGGTGCGTTGCGCTGCGCGACAACGCACCTTTTAATTGCTAAAAGCCATTAATTAAGCACGAAGGCACAAAGAACACGAAGTCAAGAGGGTTTGAAGAGATTGTGCTAACTATAGCCCAACGCACCTTTTAATTGCTTCGCAGCTAGCTACGAATTTATTTCAATCGATAAGCCAAAGCCAGCCATTCATCTTGGCGTTCACAATCAACATATTCAAATTTTGCATTTGTGAATGCTACCGCCAAATCTTCCTCATAATCGCTGGTAAAACCAGCTAATATGACTAATCCTGATGAACGCAGCGCTTGTTGATAATCAGTAGCCAAAGCAATATGCATTCTTGCTGGGATATTTGCCACAATCAGGTCAAATTCCGCTTTTGCTTCCACTGTCGGGACATTGTTAATAGAATCTCCACCTAACCAATGTCCTAACTCGCTACCACATCCCAGGCTACCTTCTGTGACTGTAACTTGCTGTTCTACACCATTACGCAATACAGCATCTTGAGTTGCTTCTACAGCAATTGTGTCATTATCTAAAGCTAAAACATTTGCGCCCAGTTTTGCGATCGCCACACTCAAAATACCAGAACCCGAACCTAAATCCAGCACGTTCATGGCTGGGGTAATATAACGTTCCAATAGTTTCAGGCTGAGTATGGTTGCAGGATGTAAACCACTACCAAAAGCCAAACTAGGTTTAAGTCTTAAGGTGATTTCCTCAGTTGATTCCGAACTATATGATGTATCAGCTGAGATAACCACAAATCTTTCCCCAATTCGCCGTATCAGGGGATTTGCTAGCTCTGATTTTACTGGTTTTTCTTCCACTACAGCCATCTGCAGAGCAGTAGAAAGTCCTGTGCGTTCTAATGATGAAAGCAAATTGGCAATTTCTGTACTACGGCTATTTGCATAAACATCATTAGGTAAGTACAAGTTAATGCTTAAATCCCATGCAGGAGATGCATTTATATCTGGTTCACTATATTTTGTAATCTGAATTTCATCAGTATAGTTATTTTTAGCTAGTAGCGTACAAACCCAATCAGCCGCCTCATTGGTGGTGTCGAGGCTTAATTCTATCCACGACATAGCGATTCCTTTCCGGCCTAGCCAGGTGTAGAACAAATCTCACCGAACAACAACGCTGACCGGCGGAAGTTATATTTTAGCGGATTGGGGGGACTGGGGACTGGGGATTGGGGACTGGGTTAAAGGTTTTGAATTTCTCTTTTCCTTTCCCCTTTTTCCTTTTCCCTTTACCCTTTAACCGACAAGTCTTCTTTCATTCATTGACTTTTAACAGCGCAGCTAGAAGAATTCAACCAGGAAGCAGAAGATTGAGGTGTATGAGATATCAGCGTTACTTCGCCTTTGTTGTTAAATACCCAACCAGTTGCAGGCATAATTAATACCGACTTTGGTTTAACTGGGTTGATTGTAGCCTGAGTTGTATTTCCCCTCTCTGTCGTACTATTCCTCAGGCGAATATCTTCCCACACAGTATCGCTACTGAGAAGTTCGTCTGGTTTGGGAGGTAAACCACCACGTCCTATATCAGTAAATGCACTACCTGCTTTCTGATTGACAGCGCCACAGCTTTGAGCAATTTGCTGGGAGGGGTCAGAAGCATTTGTGGGTAGGGAAACAATTCCTTTACTAGGGTCAATATCTGGAGAACTGATGCTGACTATACCGTTTAACTGCGGATTAGTTTGGGAAATGGCTGTAATATCGTTGCTGGCTAAAAATTGCGGGTTAAGTTTCTCTGGGTCGGTTGTACCTAATTTCTGCTCAAGTTCTTGTCGAGTGAGAGTTGCTAATCCAATCACTCCTTTAGCGTTGATTTCGATAGTACCGCCGCTACCAGAGAAAGCGTTGGCAGCGATATCATTATTTTCTGAAGCAGGGGAGACGATAAAGCCTTGATTATTATCTAGATTAATGGCGATCGCACCTCCATCACCACCCGCACCTTGTCTTCCTGCGGTAGTAGATACTACACTCTGGCGGCGAAACAGCAGTAAATCTTGCAAGTTGAGGTTTATACTACCGCCTTGACCGCTATTTGTATCGGCTGTAATTGCGGCTTGATTATCCAGAGTTAGCCGATTAGCGGTAATGCTAATATTACCAGCTACACCCGTACCCTGGCTATCTACAGAGATTCTCGCAGTATCTTTAATGGTGACTTGCTTGGGGTCAATGTTGATTGTACCGCCGTTGCCAGTAGAATTTGCTTCTGTATTGGCGAATAGTCCACTGTATTGATTAATAGAACCAAGTATGCGCTTCAGTTCGCCATCAGTTTGCGGTAAAACAAAACTATAGGCATATTGAAGTTGATTAATTTGCTGTTTTAGTTCATTAAGTTTTTGCACAAAAGTAAAGTCTTGCGCCGCAATCAGAATTTGCTGCAATCCATTAAAGTCATCAATTAAATTACTAATAGGTTCAAATATGCTTTTCAGTTCTGGGTTATTTGCAATTAGACTAAAATCGTAGCTATTTTTAAATAGCTCAAATTTTTCTTTTAGTTCATTAAGTATTTCAGCAGAATTAGGATCAGCTAGTAATGCAGTCAATTTATTAATTAAATTACTAATTGGTTCTAATATCTGTTGAGTTCCTTGGTTATTGTCAACTAAAAAAACATCATAGATAGCTTTCAAGATATCAAGTCTATTTTTCAGCGCATTCAGTCTTTGCTCATATTGATAATCTTGTCCAGCAATGATAATATTATCAGTCGCATTAATTTTGACACTACCTGCTTGTCCGCTTCTATAAGCATTGGTGGTAATTTGTCCACCGCTTGTCAGATTAAGATTGTTCACATTAATATTGATATTTCCACCTCTGCCGCTACTTTTAGAAGGAGCGCTTAAAACTCCGCCATCACTGATATTTAATGTTCCAGTTTTAATAGTGATATTACCACCAGCCCCAGCATCTGATTTTTCGCTTTCCGTATTCACAGATAAGCCACTAGAAATTCCGAGCAAAGGTGCTGAACCAGATATTGTCACAGCAGCCGTAGCTTGGTTTTCATCGTTGAGAGGATTAATAATAATATTCCCACCGTTGCCACTATCAAAGGTTTCCGCATTGATTTTTCCTCCCTCTGTTAGGGAAAGAGATTGAGTTTTAATATTGATATTACCAGCATGACCACTGCCAAAAGTCTGGGCTTCTATTCTGGATGTATCACTTAAAGAAAATGATTGCGTGATTGTATTCAGATTACCTGCGTTACCACTGCCAAAAGTTGTGGCTTGAATCAGCGATTCTTTACTAAAAGAAAGTTCCTGTGCCTTGATATTGATATTACCTGCATTTCCCCGCACATAAGTTCTGGCATTTAAAATAGAATTTTCTGTAAAAGATACTGTTTTTTCTGCCGTAATAGAAACATTTCCACTATCTCCGGCACCCAAACTACTAGCATTTAAAAAAGAACTTTTTGTTAAATATAAAGAAGCAGTATTGATATTGATATCACCGCCACCACCGCCTATTTGTTCAGTTAAATTTTGGATATCTACTGCCAGTTTATTGCTACCTGTATTAATACTACTGTCTGATAATGAGACTGTACCACCAGTTGCATTTACAGTGACACTTCCAGCTTTGCCATTTCCCAGAGTATTAGCAAATAGAGAACTTTTATTAATTAGAGATACTGAACCAGCCTCGACATTAATGTTTCCTCCCTTTCCTGAACTATTAGTTAATGTTTCCAGAGTACTGTTAGTTATCAATAAATCTCCTAGAGATTTAACTATGATATTGCCTGCATCATTACTAGTCGAAAAATTACTATTATTGATTTGAGAGTTGGTAATCGTGATTTTTTGAGGAGAAAAATCTACATATTCTGAGGCTCCAATTAAGATTCTGCCTAGATTACCTATAGTAGATATTTTACTGCCATTCTCAATTTTTACTTCTTGGCGCGCACTAATTGCGATATCGCCTGCAAAGCCGGAAGCAAGATTATTAGTATTTAAATTAGAGTTATTTAAGTAGACAGAACCACCAGTAGACTTTATGCTGATGCTACTAAAATCACTATTATTAGAATTACGAGCAACTTTGATATTACCTACATTAATATTACCAGATGCCGTAATAGCTATATCTCCGCTCAGACCTAGAGAATTATCAGAGATAATATCTTTGACTGTGATATCATTTTGAGATTCTAGGGTTAAATTTCTGCCTACTTGTAATTGACCTTGTAAGTCGAGATTACCAGCTACTAAAGTTAAATCTTGCCCAGATTGTAAATTTCCAGTATTATTAATACTTACAGATGAATTCGCGCCAAATTGTAACCCCGGACGCAAGCTTACTGTTAGCAGTGGCGCAGCTTCAGGATTGGTAGCACTGAACTTTAAACCATTTTCAAACACAAAACTATTAGCAGTGGTCGCCAAAAATGAACCTGCAACATCTAAGCGGGCATTTGAACCAAAAATGATACCATTGGGATTGAGAAAAAATAGATTTGCTTGACCATCTACACCCAAAGTTCCCAGAATATTTGAGGCTTCATTACCTGTAATTCGAGTGAAGATGTTTTCAATCCCCGCAGGATTAGTAAAGTAGACTCGTTGTCCATCACCAACATTAAATTTTAAGAAACTCTGGAATAGGTTTGTACCTCTGGTAGCGCCACCTTCAATTAAGGTTGTTGGTAATCCTTTAATCGTAGCATTTGGTGTAACTATGGAACTTTCTGCACCTAATGAGCTATCTGGTGTAATTTGAGCGCGTGCAGAATTCGTCAATGCAGTAGTAAAACTAGTGATTATTAATACAATTACCAATCTCAATTGCCATAATTGCTGACGAGTAGATAAAATCATGTCAGTATTGCCCCAGAAGCCTTTTTTGCAACTTATTTATACAAGAGGCATCTTAAAGTAAGTATTTTCTTGGATAAAATCATTCAACATTTTACTCATTTTCCAGGGGAAATGGCGAGAATTTGATACCATAGCCGGAATGCAAGCTCAATATTGGCTCTCAGGTGTCTTAATCTTCGTCATAATAAACTACAATTTCTGATTGTGTCCCATCTTCTTGATATATTCGCCAATTCAAAAAAGTAACGCATCATATTACAACTGTATAAGCGATGCCAAAAGCTGGTTATACCTATGCAATAGCTGTTTTCGCCACTACAATTGCTGCTTTCGCCACTACAATTGCTGCTTTCGCCACTACAATTGCTGCTTTTGATACTACAATTGCTGCTTTTGATACTACAATAGCTGCTTTTGCCACTACAATAGCTGCTTTTGATAATACAATTGCTGTTTTTGATAATACAATTACTGTTTTTGCCACTACAATTGCTGCTTTTGATAATACAATTGCTGTTTTCGATAATACAATTGCTGCTTTTGATAATACAATTGCTATTTCGGACACTACAATTGTTGATGGCGTTCATCCTAAAACAATAGTATAGATTCCCGAGTTTGCATTTGTTGCTGAATTCTGGATAATTGGTGTAAAAACCCAGATATACAAGCAATTATTGCAATAATAAAATCAAATACTAGCGATAAGTAGAATATAAAGGATAATACTATCTGTTACGCTTTCAGGCTTTTGAGGTGATGTAAAAATTGAGCGATTTCAGTCTTAGTCAATTCCTGACGCGATCGCTTATTGTAGGTTTGTTTGAGGTAAGACCTTCCTTTATCTATACTCCAGCCTAATCTTTGCATTTCCCACAGAATCAAATCATAACTGGATAATTGAATCACGCCAGCAATTAGTTTCCAACAAGCAAACTCATCTAAATCGGTTTTGCGCCAAGGTTGGCTGAGGCTAAGAGTAAGTAAGCATTCATGTGTAATACGAATACCTGTGTTCAGCTTCTCGATGAGATTTAAGTCTGTAATTTTTGCTCGCATTGATTCACCGCCGGATGTTGTGAAATCAGCCTCCCATTTGCCACTATGATGATAGTTATAGAGATGAAATTTAGTTGTTTTAATTAGTTGTAATGTCCGCCGTTGTTCATACGGTAATGATTGGATGAAATCCAGTGGTACAGAATTGAGCCATTGACGATGAATAATTTCGCCTTCACAGTAAGGAATTAAATCGCTGACAGTAGCTTGACCAATTTTTTGCCATTTACCGTGTAATATCGCTCGATTTTCATATTCATATCCTAAGCTAGTAGCAGCTAAAGGTATTTCTAAGATATCGAGCAATTTCGGCTCCTCACCATCCACTAAACACATATTTAGCGGAATTTGCCCATACTCTAAATTAGAGAAAGGACGAATCCATTTGCCAGTCGCAATTTCAATACCTGCTATGCAGCGATCGCCATATTTTTTAGAATTGGCAAGGCAGATGATTTGAACCATAAAAGTTTGTCATAGGTGACTTATGGTTATATTTCCCCATTTGTCACGCAAATATTCAGCTACTAAGCGGCGATGGCAATGATGAGGCTTGGCTTCGCTGCAAAGCAAACAGCTACCATCCAATAGCTGTGGTGAAACCTTCTGTTCAATTTGGCGATCGCGCATCAATGCTAAAAACTTATTCTCATAGGTTTCCCAATCACCTTTATTTTTTTTATAATCATCTAAAATATCTTTTGTTGGTGCCAAATCTAAAATATGTACATATTCGATATCACCAATTTTGCGTAAGAAATATTCTAAATCTCCTCTTTTAGTAAATCCTGCCAGTTGGGAGATATTATTAAGTCGGGTATCCACAACTCTTTTTACGCCAGACTTCACTAAAGTATCAAAAAACTGTTGAGCAGTCTTTTGGGTAAAACCAATAGTAAATAAATTAATAGAATTACTCATATTTATTTTTCTGTTTTTTCTACATAGGCGATTTGTTCTCCCTGTTGATGATAAGCTTTGTGCAGCGATTCTGCACGTGAATACTGCATTTTCGATGGTTCAGGAAAAGAAATAGTTTCAAATAAAGACAATTGAATTTGTTGCGGTAACTCTGGTTCTTGAAGTTGATGTAATTCTAAAAGTCTGTCTTCTAAAGCTTCATGACTTTCTAACTGAGCATTGCTTAAAATATGGTTAATTTTTAAACCTAAGCTACGTAATTTTTGACAAATCAGAATTGCTCTATGGCAGGTAATTGGGTCTTTTTCGGCACACATCAGTGCAATTTTATAAGTTTCTGCTCCTTTTAATAATCGCTGAATGCCATCTGCAAATAGTTGAGTAGCAGCAATCTTTTCATACAAAGCCTTACCATCAACATAGCAGGTTAGATCATTCGGTCTTGCTCCCAATTCTTTGCCTAAAAATACATAAGAAATCCCTGCATTGACTAAAGCTGCTTTGAGTGGTGCTTGGCTGAAGTGTGGTAAATAGCGGCTATAGGGATGCGATCGCACATCCGCTAAAGCTGTTATTTCGTGCTGTTGCAGCAATGTCATAAATGCTTCAATGCTGTGATTGGAATGTCCAATAGTAAAAATTTCCATCGCCAAAGCTGAGTAGCTGTGATTGTTTCACTGCCACTCAATTATAAGCATCATGTTTAAAAGCGCCAATCAATAGCAAAACATACTTAACTTATACCTATCAACTTAAAGTTCTAGGTCTAGTCCATCATGCGATCGCCTGAAGTGCGCGACGATAAATTACAATTTTTTACTGTGTCCAATCTTCTATTTGAAGATTCCCTATTTTTTCAAAATCAGCTACATTTGCTGTCACTAAAATGTATCCTTTTGAGCAAGCTATAGCAGCTATGCGACAATCCTGTGTGCCAATACGTTTGGTTTTTGGAGACAAAGATTGATAAATAGTTTCTGCCTCGATAGTATAAGGCAGGATTTGAAAATAATGTAACGCGGAAAATAATTCTGAAAAATATCTATATGCATCCGTAACAGATGGTTTTTGTCTTACCCTTTGAACAGTTGCCAAAGCCCCTTGTATAATTTCTTCAACAGTAATAATGCTAATAAATATCAGTTCGGGATCTGTGCTTAAAATACGCTCTGTTAATTGTGGAATATTGCGTCTTTTATCAAGGTAATTACTAACAATGCTGGTATCGAGCAGATACACTAAATTAAAACCTACAACTTATTTACTATCTGAACTTCTGTTGATTTCTTCTTTTTCTATGTCTCGCAATTTCTCAATTTCTAAGAGTGTATCTTCCCAAAACTCACCTTCAAATTTACCAGCAAGCTTTGCTAAGGGATGTTCGGGAATTGGAGTTTTTTTATGTTTCTTTTTTGGTAGCTTGTTAGTTGTCATTGCCATTGCCTTATATGTGAGTATTATTTTATCGTAATTGCCACATATCTGACAAAGCGCTTCCGCACCAAGCCAGAGTAATTTACCGGGAGTAACAGAACGTACCAAGTAATGCCATCTGTAAACTCCTGGTTCGAGTTGGTCGGCGTAAGCGATAATGCGATTGCGCGAAGCGCAGCGCCAAGGGCGATCGCAATCAAACGTTCTGCTACGCAAAATTCACCATATTCAATAGCAAGGGTTGCAGCACTGCGATGTAACAGTGAACGAGTTGGTTCAGCATCAAGTTTATTAGCTAGAGGAATTTACCGAACTGTAGGGGATAGCTCTAAATTTTTCTCATCTGTCAACTTTCATCTTTATAAACCTCCCCGCGACCACCCACTCTAATCACAGTAACCAACAATACATCATCTTCTATTTCATAAACTACTCGATAATTGCCAACTCTAATTCGATAAGTATTTTCTTCGCCTTTTAACTTTTTAACCCCACTAGGACGGGGTTCTGTGGCTAAAGCATCTATTTTAGGTTGTATACGGTCTTGCAAGTCTTGAGGTAATTTTTTAAAAATCTTTCTTGCACTAGGGGAGAATTCGACTGTGTAAGTCATCAATTAAGCCACGTCTTGTTTTCTCTCTTCGGCAATTTCTTTTTTAATTTTTTCCCAAGAGAATGTACCGTGTAAGCGTATCTCTTCTCTAGCTTCTTTAACAGTTTTTAAATCCTCTTCATCCTCTTGATCTTCAATTTTCTCGAGTAGTGCGTAAATCTCATCTAGCGTACTGTCATAAGCTTGATGTAACAGTACGTTGATTGCATTGATTATTTCTTGACGCTCGTGTTCAGTTTTCATTTTTATACCTCTGACAAAGTTTATAACAGGTTACTTATTTTTTTCAAAACAGTATTTTCATCCTTCAAAACTCGCAAGTAAATCATCAGGTAAGGGATCATCAAAATCCGGAGCAATGGTAATTCAACCTTTAGCGCTTCCTGGTATTCTTTTTGGGAGATTTTGATTCACAGTTACTAAACGAGCGATCGCAACGCCATCTTGAAGAATTGTAATTTCTTCACCCTGACTTACCCGATTTAGAAGTTCAGAAAATGTAACTTCTGCCTCTTGAATATTAATATTTACAGTCATAGCAAAGCTTCTCCTCAAAGCTATAGCTTGCTTTATTGTTATTCTACAGATGAGTAAACAAGCAGGTGATGAATATTCACGATTTCTCCTCAACTATTAGTGTAGACTCAGCCGCACGTCCAAATTCTTCCGGTGCATATTGTAAATGCGCCTCCGCACCAGGCCAAAGGAATTTACCAGGGGTAACGGAACGGACTAAATAATGCAAGCTGTAAACTCCTGGTTCCAGGTGGTCAGCGTAGGCGATAATGCGATCGCGGTAGATGTTCTTAAACCCTAATTGCCAACTATCGGCTTTTGCTTGCAATGCAGCGGTTGTAGTTTGGAAACTTGCGTCTACTGCTTCTAATCCTGCTGGTAGCGGATCTGTAATCACTACATGATTCACAGGATGATCGGTAATCAGTTCTACACCAATATCAAATACTTGTCCTGGTTGTAAAGTTAAGGGTTTATCAAAGGCGAACAGTCCGAATTTTTGTAGAAGACTTTCTGCTTCGCCAACTTTTTGAATTTCTCTGGAAACTCTTAACCCGTTAAATCTCCCGGGTTGATTTCCTTGCAAGCGATAATTATAAGCAACCAGATAATGTAATTTACCTCTACCTGATTTTTGTAAGACTAAATCATGGCGACCGCGAGGTAATTTATCCATTGGTACATTTAACTGTAAGTTAGGATTGCTATAGCCTTCAAAGCGATTTTCACCTAACTTTTTACCAGCTAATTGTACAGAAGAGACAAAATTAGGTGGTGTAGGTTGGAGTTGACTATATTCTACTAAAGCTGTGAGTGCTTGGGCGTTGTTATAACTAGTTTGCCATGTGCCATCTCTACGTTGTGCTAGCAAACTTTGGAATAATTTATCGACAACTTCCGGCTTCGCTTTATTAGCAATAAATAACCGTAAAGCTTGCGCTTGTGCTGTAGTCTGCGAACTCATCCATCCCCAGCTATTCGGTAAACTAATAACTGCTGTGCGTCCAGTTTCATAGATATTTTGTTGTAACTGGTTCAGCATGGTTTGCGATTCATCTTGCCATTCAGCAAATTGAGATAAATACCGTGCTAATTTGATTTGATTGACGACATCAAAGTTATTACGTTGTTGGTAAATATCTGCTAAGAAGCTATTGCGTTTATCGCCTAGTTCTGCTAATCCTATCAAGGCGTTGAGTTGCAGTTGATTTTTACAAATTTGCTGTTTACAAAAGTCATACTGTCCAGGGTTTGCGAGGACTTTTTGTAAGTAACTCTTGAGGCGAGAAAGCATTGCGGAATTAATCGCACTGGGGAAAGCTTGATTAGCTTTTGCTAAAGATTCCGCCGCATAAGAAGACACCCAAGGATCGGATTTTTCTTGTCCGGGGTAGGAAGCAAAACCACCATCGGCTACTTGCAGTTTTTGCAGTTGTTCAGTTGCTAGATTGGCTTGTTGATTAGTATTGAATTCGGCAAATGTCTGTCCATATTTTTGTGACAGATTTTGCAAATTTGCCGCAATCATCAACTGACTGGCTGCGGGTTCTGCAAATGGTAATTCATCATCGCCTAAAACCTGTTTGGCTGGTGCTTTAATTTCTGGAACTAAGCTACTCGCCAGTTGAATATCTAAACCTCCCTCGTTGGGGATGGTATTTTTATCAACATTTAAAGGAATCTTGGTTTGCTTTTCGGTGATTCCGCTTTCTACAACTTGTTCGGTAATTTCTAGCGGCTTAATTTCTAAAGGTACTTCAAAAGCATCGGCTGCATTATTTAACTGTGTGGTAAAGCGAACTTTCCCTTCTCCCACATTCTCCGCCAGCATGGGGAAGCGATAAGCTTGGGTAGTAGCTTCGGCTTGGGTTTGTAAATTTGTCGTCGTAGGGTTATTCTCTGCAAACTTGACTGTACCGCTAAGTTCGCCGTTAATTGAAAGATTTCCGCTATTTCCCGTGTTATTGGTGACGGATAAACCAGCCAGAAGGCGATCGCCTGGACGGGCAAATTGTGGCAAGATGGCATTAGTTAGCAATGGTTTTGTTGTGATAAAAGTGCGATCGCCATTGCCAAACCGCAAATTACCATCGGTAGCTACAGCCATGACTCGCCAGGTAGTTAAGTCATCGGGAAGTTTAAAGGTTATCTGTGCTTTCCCTGTAGCGTCGGTGAGGACAGCACCATTGTAATAAGCTAAGGCTTGGAAATCTGTACGCACACGGGTATTAGCTGCACCAGAAGAAAAGCCACCACCATAACCCCAGCCTTTGGGTTTGGGAATATCTTGGGGTTGAATGACGACATCGGGACGATTATCACTGAAACGAGTGGCGATCGCTTGTTCGGCGTATACTGTATTTACTAAATCCGGTGGACGATAGCCAGATAGTTGCAGTACTGCTTCATTCACCACCATGACTGTAACTTGTCCTTGGGTGGGATTACCTTGATTATCCTTGAGTTCTAGTTGTACAGTTTCCTCAGCACCAGGTTCGAGTGATGCTTGCAGTGGGTTAACTTCTACCTTTAAATATTTATCCTGCAAGTTGACTTTAAATGGTGCAAAGCCAATTTTTACTAATTTATCTAAGCTTCCCGGTTCCACTTGATTGAGTGGTTTACCTTGTCTGACTAATACAGCTTGTACTGCTGCATTGGGTAACATTTCTGGCGTAACCTGAAACTGAATTTGGGGTGCGCCTCCCTTAACTTTGGTAATTTGTTGATAGATAGGTTTGTCTTTAATGACTGCAAAATACAATTCGGCTTCAGGGTAGGGAGATTGAATTAATGCGGTTGCAGTTTCACCAGGTTTAAACTCTTTTTTATCGAGTTTAACTTCTAGCTTGTCTTCTTCTGGCGAACCCCAATATACTTGATTATTTCCAGTTACCCAAATTTGTAAATCTGTAGCGCTGATTTCATCTTTAGTATCGCTAAAATTCGCTCTAATTCTGTATGAACCAGATTCTCTTGGCGTTAAATTTACCGATTGGGGATTACTCGCAGATGTAACTTCTGCTTGTGCAACTGTTTTATATTCAACTTGATTTTTTGCTGTGCGGCTACCTTCTACTAATTTGGTAACGCTACTATATTTCATCTGTTGTAATTCTAGACGTAGCCGTTGACCTGTGAGAGGTTTCCCTGTAGGGTCAGTTACAACAGCTTCGATATTAAATGGCTTACCCGCATCAGCCACAAAATTAGTTTTTAAGCCAATTAAACGATTACTTGGTAAAGCTGTAAAAGTTTGGGAATCCGCTACCGATAAATTAGAAACATCCGCGACTTGCACATCTACCTGGTAAGTCATGGGGTAGGGTAAATCCTTCGCTACTGTCAGACTTTGGGCGCTTTTACCGTTAGCATCAAGTACAGAAGTATTTTGTAAAACGTCGCTAGTTAAGGTAGGACTTTCTTCCGGCCAAAACCATTGTCTACCAAAGCTAAATTCTTCCCAACCTTTAGGAATAAAATTAGCTTGTTGGCGAGTCACAAAATATTTAGCTTCGCCTCCTTGAACAGGCGCACCAAAAAGATAATTACTAGCAGCTTTTGCTTCAACTTTATCGCCAATGAAGGCAAATTCTTTATCTAAATTCAGTTCAACTTTAAAGTTAGGCGATTTAAATTCTGCAACTCGAAACTCTCCAGATATTTCTTGCCCGCTTTTACCCTTGGCTTGGACTGTATAATATCCTAAGCGTTGCGTTTTACTAATTGGTAACTCTAACGAGAATGTACCAAACTCATTAGTAGTTTTTGTACCTAAACTAGTATTTTTTCCATCAGGATCAACTAGAGTTACTTGGTAAGCAGCATTTTTATCTTGCTGAATTGTACCATTTTGTAAATAGTCAGCGAAACCAGTTAACCAAGCTTTTTCACCAGGTTGATATAACTGTCTATCTGAGAAGATAATTCCCCGTGATTCTGGTTTACCATCTTGCCAACCGGCATCAACACCATAACCATAAACACCACTATATTCTTCTGTGCGGGTAAATGCCCAATCTTGATTTTCCCGGGCAATTATTAAAAATTCTGGTGCTTTAACAAAGGTTTGATTACCACCTAAACACTGCTTTAAATCGGCGGTTTTAATACTTAAATTACCACTATCATCAGTCTTCCCAGTTGCACAAGGTGAAGCTGGGGGACGAGATTTGGCATTTAATTGTGATTGATAAATTTCTACAGCCGCAGCTTTCACAGGCGAACCATCACTAAGATGATGAACACGGATTAAGCCGGAATCAGGAAACCACTGAGAAAATACACCTAAATTTGTTAATTGTACTAAGCCGTAAGTGGTGGGTTCTCGCCACAATTCCTTACCATTCTCCTGATATTTGTTAGTCCGTGCTTGTACACCATAAGCTAACATCCCTGTGGGAGAAGATAGCCTTTCCCGCAGCGGCACATTAATATCAACTGCTTGATTATTCTTCCTCGCTATGGAGAAACTTTGCCATTCAACAGGTTTCGGTAATAAATTGCTAGCATTATTATCGTAAACTAAGTCTATTGGTTGCACTACTTTATAAGCAGCTTTATAGTTCGCCTCTGGCAAATTTATTGTATTGATATTTAGTTGTAAGTCTTTACCAGCAGGAAAAATATTTAAATCTGCAGGAACCCAAATATCACCAGCTAAATCACCAGTATCATATTTTAAACTGACAGGTTTACCTAAAGTCTGTCCAAATTTATCTTTGAGATTTCCACCAACAGTAATTGTATAACTTGTAGCTGGTGCTAAAGCATAAGGATTAATATTGACAATCCTATCTTCATCGTTAACTTGGATGATTCGATCAATATCTTTTGGTTTCGGTTCAATTTTAATATTTTCTATCGCAGAATCAGCAACTAAGATGTTATTAAATTCTAACTGTGGACTACCTTTAACAAATCTACCGTAGGTTCCACCTGCGTCTGGTTGTCCATAGAAATTTATGCCTTGAAATGCTAAAGGTGAATAGGTAGCTAATTTACTAGCAAATTCTTTTTCGCTGGGTAAATTACCATAAGCTGGCAAAATTCCAGGTGCAAAACTAAGCCGATAACGAGTTGCTGATGCCAGCTTGAGTTGGGGAATTAGCTGATAAACCCAGTTACGTTGTGCAGGGTCAAATTTTTCTAACGGATCTTCGCTTTCTTGTGGTTTTTCTTCTTTATCTAAGATGACTTTAAAACCAACACCATCGGTTTTACCTTCAGGAATCAACTGTAAATGTTTCTGTACAGAATTTACATCTAGTTCCACATTCGATGTAAATTGTAATTTTGGCTGTAAATCAATCGGTTGCTCGTCAGCCTTTTCCATTGGGTTAACGCCTGGTAAATTACTCAGATTAATTGGTTCTGTATTGAAAGTCCAAGCTAAATCTTTATCTAAACGATGTTTTTTTAAATCTGCTAAACCAGATTTGAGAGTGACTTGAAATCTGGTTGCTTGTGGTAAGGCTTTATCAGCTTGAAACCCTACCATACGCGGTGTTAAAAAGCGAAATCTACCGGGTAAAGGTGGTGTAAGTTCAAATTTTTGCAGTAAATTCTGCTGTTCTGGACTATCTAAGCTTTCTACTGGAATTAAAGCTTCTTTAAATCGGATGCGAATTTGATTTAAGGGTTTAGCATCACCAATAGGACTAATTTGTTCAATCCAATCTGGTAATTTTGGCGGTGCGAGAGGCGCAACTGTTGGTAGTTGTTCTCTACCAGAATTAATTCCGAACAAGCTACACCCTGCTATGCCTAGCATCAGTGTTAAGCTAAGTAGAAATTTAATTAAAACTTTAATTATCATAAATTTAAAATAGATATCTCTTTTCTCTCTGCGCCTCTGCGACTCTGCGTGAGATTATTATATAGATAACCAATAGAATATGATTGTTCCTAGTAATAACTACAATTCTTAATGATGGGAATCGGGCGGCAGTTGTGATATTTTTTTAAATAAACCGCGTTCGCAAAGCGTCTCGCCGAGAAGCCGTGCGGGACAAGAAGAGAAGAGGTAATGAACCGCAGAGGCGCTGAGGACACAGAGAGGAAGAAGAGGAGAAAATTATATTAAGAAGTATTGATTTTTTATAGATAAAAATTTGTGAATACATACCAATGACAAATGACAAATGACAAATGACAAATCAGTTGTAAATTGTTAGTAATATTTCCTGATTACAGTGCGATCGCTACGTCAAAATTAAAGTAAGTTTGACAGGGTGGCGCATTCGCTAATGAAAGTAACTTCACGCAGGCTAATCCAAATTACGCAAAAATTTTGGCGAGTATTGAATCGCAGCAAAAAGGGTAAGGTAATCTTAGCTTTGCTGTTGATGTGCTTGGAAGTGCGCTTACTGCCCTATTTTGCGCCAATTCGGGCTACAGATATTCAACAAAATCAGCTAGCGTTGCAATTTAGCGATCGCAATGGACTACCCTTAGGAACTTTACTCACCCGTGACCAAGAGCATACTGCTGTAGTCCCCTTAAATCAAGTTTCTCCTCAATTTATTCAGGCAATTTTAGCGGCTGAAGATAGCAGCTTCTATCATCATGGCGCGTTAGATTTAAAAGCAGTAGCCCGCGCGATTAAAGAAGCAATTCACGCCAAAAAAATTGTCTCTGGTGCTTCTACAATTACCATGCAGTTATCGCGGATGTTAGATCCTGTTCCGCGCCATCTCTCAGGAAAGCTACAAGAAATTTGGCTATCTTGGCGGTTAGTAGCGGGGATGAATAAAGATGAAATCCTCTCTGCATATATCAATCGCTTACCTATGGGAGGAAATATCTATGGTGTGGAAGCCGCATCCCGAACTTATTTTTCTCTCCCAGCTAGTGATTTAAATCTTGCCCAAGCTAGTTTATTAGCTGCCATCCCCAATAATCCCACATATTTTGACCCGCTAGAACATTGGCAACGGTTAAAGCAGCGTCAAAAATACGTTCTCAATCGCATGGTACAGGATGGTTATATTACTTCCGCACTAGCCGAACGCGCCTACACAGAAAAGGTAGTATTTCAGTCTCGCCAACGGGGAATTATTGCTGCACCCCACTTTTTATTCTGGTTAGCAAATCAGCAAAGCACCCCACAAGGGGAAGGTCAGATTCACACTACAATAGATAGACCTTTACAGCAATTTGTCGAAGCACAGGTAAAGCAAGTACTTTCTTCCCTAGCTGCAAATAACGTCCATGATGCAGCAGCTTTGGTAATAGACAACCACACTGGGGAAGTCTTAGCTTATGTTGGTTCCCCCGATTATTTTAATGAAGCCAAACTCGGACGCAATGATGGAGTACAAGCGCTACGTCAACCAGGTTCTACTCTCAAGCCGTTCGTTTACGAGTTGGCGTTAGCAAAAGGTATAATTCGCCCGAATACAATTTTGGCAGATGTCCCAGCACATTACGCCATTCCTGGTGCCAAACTTTATAGCCCTACAGATTATACCCAAAGGTTTCTCGGCCCAGTGCGAGTGCGGGTAGCTTTAGCAAACTCCCTCAATGTCCCCGCTGTCAGGGTATTAGAAAAAATAGGCGTACCAGCTTTCCTCGAACATCTGCGTCAATTAGGCTTTGAACACCTCAACCAAACCCCCGAATATTATGGCTTAGGTTTAACTCTTGGTAGTGGCGAAGTCAGCCTTTGGGAATTAGCCAAGGCTTACGTCACCATAGCCCAACAAGGTAAAGCCACATCCCTAGTTTCTACATTTTCCCAATCCCCAAACACCAAACACCAAACACCAAACACCAACCCAACAACATGGCAATTAATCACCGATATGCTGCGCGACAACCACGCCCGCGCCACAGCTTTTGGTGTAGATTCTATATTAAATCTGCCCTTCCCAGCAGCAGTTAAAACTGGGACTTCTTCCAATTTCCGCGATACTTGGACTGTAGGCTTCACTACAGATTATACCGTCGCCACTTGGGTAGGAAATTTCACAGGCGAACCGATGCGCCAAGTATCAGGGGTGACTGGGGCAGCGCCTTTGTGGAATCGGATTATGTTACATTTGCACGAACATCAAGAACCAGAAAATTTTCTGCCGCCTCAAGGTTTAGTGCAATTACCCATCTGTGCAATTTCTGGGTTAAAACCTACACCAGATTGTACTTCTGTGGTGCAGGAATACTTTTATCCAGAAGACAAAATCGCCTATGAAAATCAAGAACCAGGCAATTTATCGCCAGAATATGACGAATGGTTAGCAAGACAGCAACAAGCAACTTTTAATACTAGCAACTTGAGAATTCTATCTCCTCACAATGGCGATTTATTTTTGCTGTATCCAGGGGAACAAACAAGCCAGAAACTAGAGTTTAAGCTAATAGGAAAGGTAGTTGAGCCTATAGAGTGGCGGTTAAATGGTGAAAAGCTAGCTATAGATTCAGCTAATTCTGTATTTTGGCATCTGCATCCTGGTAAATGGACATTGGAAGCGCGAAGTGGAGAAAAAAGCGATCGCATCAGCTTTCAAGTGCAGGTAGCCAAAAGCAAATCTACAAGAAGAGGTTTCTCAATTGTTAATTCTCAGATGAATAAACAGCCATAAGCGCGATCGCGGAAACTCTTACGCAACGCTTGTATCACTATGTATTGTTACTTTTAAACTCCACATCTCAGGAATTTTACTGTGAACTAATTCTTAAGCAGTTGTTAACAGTATCTTATATTTGTCCTGATAATGTGAAAAAATAGTGAATAAATACTGAATAAATGAAGAGATTGCTATTCCCGTAGGAATACTGAAAAAAATAAAATATTTCTTCCGAAATTTGCAGTTTTAAAATTGATGATATACAGTAGTGCTGAAGTTTTCATTACAGGTTCATAAAGCCATGACAAACACACCGACTAATTCCAAAACCCAAGGTAACCAATCTCCTAAGAAGAAACAACAGTCTTTCCCCAAGGTTGATATCGGTTCGCCTCGAGTTCCCCTGAAGAAACGTCAGACAAAACCACAACAACATGAGTTACTCAGCGACTGGGAACACGCTAGTTAAATCTAGTCCATGCAAATCCTAATTAAACAGTTGATTAGCAGTTGTCATCCGAGGTCATTATATTGATTCCAACCATCGATATTTCACTAAGCATTGCGATATAGAATCCTCTCAATCGTATCTTCTCCATCTTTGGTAATACGAAAGATCATTCCTAGGCTAATTGTCAGACTCTCTGGTGAATTCTATTTAAATCCAGATTCAGGTTTTTATTCTGCTGATTTCACGCCCATAATATCGCTACCGCTTCACTTGCGATTCGATTGCCATCAACTGTACCCCAAAGCAGATACAGTCATCTTTACGCAATTAACGATTTTGCCAATCAAGCAGCAAAGACTACTCACATCTGTGAGATATCGGAGTGAGAACCTTAATTTTTGAGTTAATTCTTAAAGAACTGGAGCCGCAGCTACAATCATCAATACTAACAGTGCCAAAATCAACACAGAAATTTTGATGATGAGGTACGTGCCGGGATCTGGTACTAAAATATCGTGTAACATTTCTACCTCCATGTGTGTGTCTGTACAACACAAAAAACATTTAAGGAGATTGGTAAGGAAAGGCTGAGGTTACGTTGTTAATCTCAGCTTCCTCATAAGATTATTGTCTCTCAAGAATTGCTACATTAAATGTTCAGTAAACTTTAAGTAACATTTTTTAGCCTTGCGAAACTATCAGTTCATTTAGTTAATGGACTGAATTTTTGTGATTGCCATTGGCAATCACTAGATTGAAGCTCTTTTGTGTGGTGGTAACAAGTTTTTACTAGCAAGATACTCATGTATTTCATGAGTTTTCAGATGACAAATCTCTTTTGCTAATTCATGTATCTTAATATTTTTCCCTAATAAAGGCGCGATCACATCGCGCATCATACCTAATATTTGGGGTTCAGCTACCATCAACAGTTGTTGTATTTGATGAGCCTGAATTAAGTTAACTATCTTAGCCGTAATGCTTTGGGTAAAAATAAGGGGGATTAGGGATTGGGGATTAGGGGATCAGGAGATAAAATTCCACTTACCAATTACCCCATGCCCAATGCCCAATGCCCAATGCCCCATGCCCCATGCCCTATGCCCTATCATCAATTCGCCCAAGCTCTAACTCTTTGTAAACGCCGCAGAATCCGGTTAGCTAATTCCACCCCTTTCACGGGTTTACATAGATAATCATCACCGCCAACAGCAAAAGCTTGATTCTGAGTAGTAGGATCTGTGAGTACACTCAAAAATAATACTGGCAACCGCTGCCAATGCGGATCGCTGCGGAGAATTTGGCAGAGTTCAAATCCATTGATTTGTGGCATATTTACATCTAATACCAGAGCATCGGGAGTAACTGCTTGGAGTACTGCCCAAAATTGTTGCGGATCGGCAAGGGTAGTTACTTTAAATCCCCAAGGTTTCAGCAAGGTGGGGAGAGTGCGTAACCAATCTTGATCGTCATCCAGGATCATTATCTTGTTGGGAATCTCTGGATCGCGCAGCAAATTCACGACAGTGTCAACTATTTGTTCTGGTGGAGTCGGCGTTACCAAAAATAGTTTGCCACCCCGCCGCATTGCTTCTAAGCGATCGCTCATCTCACCGCGATCGCCTATCACAACAATAGGTAATTTCGGGTAACGTTCGGCGAATGTCTGCAATGTCTCCCAAAAGTTACTTAACTCTGAATTAGGCTGATCGATGACTTCTGCTCTCGATGGAATTGAGGGTAACCGCATCAGGATAACATCAGGATCTTCACCGAAAGCATCCAAGACAGATTCATTGGTAAGCATTGCTTGCGCTACATCCGGCGCAGGCGCAATTTGAATGCGAATCCCCCGACTGGCTGCTACAGCTACGATTGACTGGTTGAATTCATTGTCTGGACTGATAATCAGCAATAGCGGTGACTGGCCAGCCGGAATCTGGGACATTTGGATCAGTGTAGTATGATCTATATCTTGCTGGAGAGCCGTTACCAGAGTTTTCATTAATGGTGCGTGTTTTGGTTGCAGTCGCTCCCTACCGCCTAACCAATACTCTAGTTGCCGTGCAATATGCATTGTCTTGGTTAACCCAAAAATTCCCAGAGTTCCTGCGAGTTTGTGAGCCACCTGTTGCGCCTGTGTTTGTTGCTGGGGTGTGAGTTGATTGGTTTGTAAGTCTCTGATGATTTGTAATAAAATCCCCATTTGGTCGAGGCTTTGTGGTTTAGTCCTCGTCCAAGTCTCGTTGAGAAATGCCAAGTATTGCTGTTGCGAATCCGATGGTATTAAATGCTGTGGGCGATCGCTCTCGGTTTCTTTAGATTTAGCTATAACAGCAGCACTATGAGAATTATTCTCTGGGGTTGCTGATAAATCATTCGCTTCTTCTGTACTTGGTGCTTTTAAGTAGTAACCCCTTCCATGCATGGTAGCAATAAAATCATGGGGCGCACCAGCAGTTACAAGTTTGTGCCGCAGGCGACGAATATGAGAACGTACTGTTGCTTCAGAGGGAAAATCTTCTGAAGACCATAATTTATCTAAAAGTTCCTCGCTACTGAACACATGCTGACAGTTTCGCAGCAAAAGTTCTAGTAAATCATATTCCATCGTTGTCAGGTTCAGGGAACGGCCATTGTAAGTGACTTCACAAGTACTAGGATTAAGCAGCAAATCTCCCCAAGTCAGTAAGGGAAAAGGATTGTTACTGCCACGCCTCAGTAATGCCCGAATCCTAGCAATTAATTCTATGGGATCGAAGGGTTTGACAACATAGTCATCTGCACCTGCATCTAATCCTTGTACTTTGGCAGTAATATTATCTTGAGCCGTTAGTAACAGAATTGGCACTGTGTAACCTTGTGCCCGAAAACGCTTGCATAAGCTGATGCCATCCAACTTTGGCAGCATGATATCCAGTATGATCAAGTCATACTCAAAGGTAGAGCCGTAAGTCCAGCCCATTTCCCCATCTTTTACAACATCTACAATGTAGTGATGGGTTGTCAAATTTTTGGACAGAACTTTAATTAATACGTCATCATCTTCTACAAGCAAGATTTTCATGGATGCGGCTACCAATGAAGAATGGTTTTTGGGTGTAGTCAGTTTGGATAGCTTGTTAACCAAAACCTCTCAAATTGAAAAATCAGACAGTCAATCATGGCGATCGCTTTCGAGGTTGCTTGTTTACGCATAATAATTATAATTAACCCTTGTCTTATGTTCTCAGAGCGCTTCTATGGCATCACCAATCAATCCCATCGCCATCCACGTAACTGAAGCACCGCCACGCACTAAGCTGACAAACTATCCAGAGCCTTTTGCTTCTCGCATAGCGGGTAGAGAGAAACATCCACTGGGCGATTTGTTCGGTCTGACGAACTTTGGTGTCAACCTCACAAGATTAGCTCCTCACGCAATTTCCGCCCTGCGTCATGCTCACTCCAAGCAAGACGAGTTTATCTACATTTTAAAGGGGAATCCTACCCTACAAACCGATGAAGGTCGAACTCAGCTCTCACCAGGGATGTGTGCAGGCTTCAAAGCGGGAACTGGAAACGCCCACAACCTGATCAACGAAACCTCAGAGGAAGTTTTATATTTAGAAATAGGCGATCGCACACCAGGGGATGAAGGAACATATCCCGATGATGATATTCAAGCTTTACTTGTAGAAGGTAAGTGGCAGTTTACCCATAAAGACGGCACACCTTATTAAGAAAAATCAAGAACCCGTACCAATACTTGTCGGTTAAGGGCAAAAGGGAAAGGGGAAAAAGGGTAAGAACAAACCTTTAACCCTTCCCCTTTAACCTTTTCCCCAAACCAAATTAAGAGTTGACAATCCTTAACCGAGCAGTATTAGAATCCGTATTTAATTACAGCCTAATTTTGATTAGGGATATTTCTCTGTTCCCATTTAATTACAGTGTGTAATTCATTTACTTAATACTTCGGTTGTCCATCGATTCAGGTTGATGATAAGTTGCTAACAGCATCGAAATTCAAGGTGATTTGTATGGCGACCACAATAATTGATCCTGGCGATTTTAGTGACTATAGCGATCGCCAAGTGACAATTGAAGTGACAGGGGGCTGTCATCGAGCATTAATGCGGAAGGCTAAGTACATCAAGACAATTCCTTATAGTTGTCTGTCTCAAACTATTCAGGGTATTAATCGCCTCGGTGGTAAGATTACCCGCGTTACCTTATCACCTTCCCATACTCAAGTCGCACATATTGAGTTACTGCAACCACAATCTGACATTGTTGAAAGCCATGTCCCAACTTCAGCACATTACGCTGAATCTCCCTTTTCATCGCTTCACCATCAAGAACAGAACCACTCTAGTGAAAGTTGTGAGATTAAACCACCAACTCCCGTAAAACAGGAACCACAACCGATTCCAGTTTTCAGTTCAGGAGAATATTCTTTTACAGAAGAATGGTGATAACTCAACCAATCAATTTTGGATTTTGGATTTATTTCGCAAATAATCTTGCTTGCTTTCATACTGTTATCAAGCAACCAGACTTTTTTAAATCTTAAGTTGTGAATGTTCAATCCAAAATCTAAAATTTCAAATTTGATGGGCAACATCCCGAATTTTGCAGATGTTAAGCATTCTAATATCAATTAACAGGCTGTTTGTATACAATCTGTCATAATATGAAACGATATTAGCTAAAGCTAGTTTTTTCAAGTTAATTAATGCAAGCTTTGAAAGCAATTCGCTGATGAGCATAGTAGAAATGCGGCGATAATTTGTTTTCTGTTTTGCATCGATTTGCAGCGCAAAATTGATATTTAATTAATTCGGATATGGGCAGAAAATAACATAATGAAGAATTGTTTATCTGCCTATATATAAGACTCATATTTGATTTTTGAAGTTCATGTAGGATGCGTTAGCGATAGCGTAACGCATCAGCCCCAAAGCTTTTAGTACATTACGGCTGACTGAGATTTTTTCAGAAATTAAATCAGATTCATATAGTTATGACAAAATAACTATCAATATCCTACTACCATAAAAAAGCCATGCTCCAGATAGATCAAGCTGCCTTAAAAGCTCGAAATACATTACTGGCTATGTTTATCTTGCTTTGTATTTTAGATACTACGCTGGTGATCGCTGCACGAGATAGATGGGCTATTGGACGGATTTTACTCACAATTGTAGTCATGTACTTTGTGCTGCAAGGGCATAAATGGGCAAAATGGGTGATGATGAGTCTTTGTAGTTTCCTGGCTGTCATTCTAGTCACAATGGTTATTTTACTGAGTGGCAAACTTTCCCTTTTTCTTAGCATCGGAAGTTTGATTATGGCTGTTCTGAGTATCATCATCCTGATTTATATAGTCACCAATAGAGATTTAAATTCTTACTTCGCCTGGAAAAGACAAAATAGTTGAGAATTGAGCTAAATAGGAAACTATCAAGCTCTCACTTGTAATACGACAAGCTGCAGGCGTAAATGATATTACGAATTACGTAGACGCGTAGCGGCTTCCCGAAGGGTATTACGAATTAATCATTCTGTTGATTCAAACGATAACCCATGCTGTGAACTGTTTCAATTAGGTTTTCAGCAGCACCAGCTGCTTTCAGTTTTCGGCGTAGTCCCCGGATATGAACTTTCACAACATGTTCGTCTGGTGGTGATTCTAATCCCCAAATATGTTCAATCATGACGCGGCGACTCAGAACCCGGCGACCATTTCGCAACAGCAGTTCTAAAATTCCGTACTCTTTGGGTGTCAAATGGATGGGTGTTTCTCCATAGCTGACTTCATAAGTGCTGGGATTGAGACGTAAATCTCCCCATTGAAGGATTGGTGATGAAGTCATAGATCCTCGCCGCAGCAAGGCGCGAATCCGCGCAAAGAGTTTTTGTAACTCTACAGGTTTCACTACATAGTCATCTGCTCCCACATCCAGCCCATTAATCTCCTCGTTGATTGTGTCACAAGCTGAGAGCATGAGGATAGGCAAATGATAACTATGCGATCGCAAGCGATGACAAAGACTGATGCCATCCAATTCTGGTAACATCACATCCAACAATAGCAAATCATAATCTAAGGTTTTTGCTTGATACCAACCAGCTTCGCCATCATGGACTACATCAACCACATAAAGCTGGTTAGTTAGGGCCTCTGCCAAAGTTTCTGCTAGCAGCACATCATCTTCAACTAGGAGAATCCTCATAATAAATTGCAATATGTTTAACAAATTTGCATCTTTAAATCTGAGATTCCCTACATAAATTTTACGAGAAATTGTCCTGCAAATTTCCTGTAAATTTAGTTCTTTTTAATTGAAAAATTTCTATCATATAACGTGACTATTTTTCTCAAATAAATATAACAATCTATCAATATTTATTACTATTAGTAATTCTTTCCGATTTCTTTACCGTTTCCAAACCATTTTCCTTACTGCTGGTATGCGATCATCCAGTGTCAGAGGCGTTGATGACGAAGTGATATCAATTCTCTAAAAGCGGAAAACCCATCTTCACAGAGAAACTCTAGTAACGCTGCTTTGGAAGTAAAAACGCGATTAATCACGTCTGTACTCAACAATTGTATTTGGGCTTTTGCGCCATTTTAAAAGGTCTCAGGATTTACGCAGCCTCTGTACTAGTGAAATCTACCTTGCTTAACTTTGAATTGGTATTAATTCTCCCATCGGCCTGCAAACTGCTCACCGTGGCTAAACACAATATTTGGATTAAATACACAAGTTTTTCAAGGAAATTTAATCAACCAATTTGATTGGAGAACCCTGATGTCGATTCCTCTGTTAGAGTATGCACCCTTATCTCAAAATCATCGAGTAAAAGGGTTTGAAGTTCCCAGTGATGAGCAGCCCAGGATTTATACAACCGACAACATCCTTGCTGCTACTGAAATGGATGTATTAATCGCCGCAGCCTATCGCCAGATTTTTAACGAGCAACAAATGTTAGATAGCTATCGCCAGCGATTTTTAGAGTCTCAATTACGCGCAGGTCAAATTACTGTCAGAGACTTTATTCGCGGATTGCTAATGTCAGATTCCTTTAGAAGACTGATCTACGACAGTAACAATAACTATCGCTTTGCGGAGATTTGCATTCAGCGGATTCTCGGTCGTAATGTTTATAGCGATCGCGAAAAACATGCTTGGTCGATTGTGCTAGCAACTAAAGGATTGCAAGGCTTAATTGATGAGTTACTCAACACCGAAGAATACCTCAGCAACTTTGGGTATGATACTGTTCCCTATCAACGCCGCCGCATCCTACCACAACGCACACAAGGTGAATTACCTTTTGCGCGGATGGCGCGTTATGGTACAGATTACCGAGACAAGCTTCCCCGTTCCTACTTTACGATTCCTACGGGTATGTTTGCCCAATCTGAGCGTTTTAGTCTCTCAGTTTTCATCGCCCGTGCTAACTGGACTACTAGCTTAAGTTTGATCGGTTTTGTATTATTAGTTGCTTTCCTCCTCATTCTATTTTCTGAAGCTAACAGCTTGATTGGTGGCTAGAAAAACAGCAAGGGATAAGGGGTAATGGGGACTGGTAGATGAGCGATATAAGAAGAATTTCTCATCACCGATTTCCCATTACCAATCACCAATTACCAATTACCAATTACCAATTACCAATTACCAATTACCAATTACCAATTACCAAACCCCAACTATTCAATCAATTGGTCTAATTCAGTTTTTAAATTCTTAGTTAACTGACTGACAGCTTGTCTAGATGCTTGGCGATCGCCTTGGGACTTAAAATAGCGATCGCTTACCGAAATTGGTTCGCCGATAGTGATTTGGGCTTTTCGCCATCCTAAGCGGGGACGGGCGGGCATTTTTTGGCGATCGCCAATTCGAGATAGCATATCGAAGATGATTAATAATGTTTCGGCAAATCGTTCAGCAGTTGCCTGTTCTTGAATATAGCTAGCAGTAACAGCAACAAAACTTTCCACCAAGCGCATATGTCGCATCCGCAAATCTGCTTCTTCCGCAATCCAATCAGCTAATCCCCGTTTGAAGGGTGGTAAAGCATGAATATCAGCTATATCTTCACGGTAAATATAACTCCAGCCTACTTCTTCCAAGCGGCGACAGCGATCAATAAAATTTCCCTGCGACTGGATATTAAAATATTGCTCAGTTACTTTCAAACCAGTATCCATGAGGCGATGTAGTCGCTCAATAATTTCCAGTTCGGGTGTATCTGGTAAATGTTGATGATAGAAACGGCGATAAAACTCCTCCATCTCAGAAATCACATATTCTGCTAGCCGACAGAGGCGTTGATAATCAATTTCTTGCGGTTGATCGCCACTTAATTGATCGGATGATTGTACTGATAAACCACTATCAATTTCCAATTTCCTCAACAGCCGATGTAACTTTGCCCAAGGTGGATTAACGAAGCGATACTGAACAGAAACCGGGACAATAAAAACAGTCTCAGAACGTTGGGCTTTGAGTAAATCTTCTACACACCAAAACCCCAATTGAGCCACACCAGGTTCTAAGGGACTAACAATCTGGCTATGACCATTATTTCCACCTTCCGGTGCTACTGCGATCGGTATACCGCTATTAGCAAATAACTCCCTTGCTGTTTGGATAGCTTGTCTATCTAATCGCCTACCGCGACGGATTGGCAAACCTCCCATGCGCGAGAAAAACCACCCCAGCCAGTCCCCAGCCCACAAAGTCATACCGCGATCATAAAGAAAATGGGAGTGAACGGGGTATTGCAAGGCTATTCCTTTTTCCTTCGCAACCTTGGGTACAATCCGAGACAGTAAATAGAACATACACAGAGGATCGTCCACCTCTGGATGTCGAAACGCCAACAAAAAGCGAACTTTACCAGATTGAAACTGTTGATAAAGCTGGGCTAACACCTCAGCATTTTTAGCTTCAATCTCAACAATACCCGCCACTAACCAGGGGCGAGTGCGAAACCGTAGAAAAAATGGTAACAACCACTGAGAAATCTGGAGGACAATGCGGTTCAAGCGTTGGGGGATAAATTTGAGTGGTGGTTGAACAGATTGAATCGATTTAGGCAAGTTACCCTCCAGAGTTTGCCTTGAGGAACAGTGCGATCATAGAAAATTGCGATCGCTTCCTCGATTCTGACACTTTTTCCCCTGAGCGGAGACTATAAATCAAAAAAAGCGTTTTGTCATTATTTACGGAACTATTCTGTTGAAAATTCGGTAAAAACCTGATTTTTGGTATCAAGGTTATCTTTGCTTAATTTCTGGGAACAATACAACTGTTGTTCATCAGAAAATTCATTAGTAATGACAATAACAACAAAAGACCGAGCATTACTAGAAAAATTTATTGTTGATAATGAAGAATTAGAAGAACTGGAATCAAAGCTCGCACAGTTCAATATTTTTGAAGCAATTGGCGTAGTGCGCCAGGAAATACGTCACTCAAACTTTTTAGCATTCTTGTTAAACCCATCTCAAAATCACAGACTAGATGATATTTTTCTGAAGCGATTTCTCAAGCGAGTATTGCTAGAGACAGAGAAGCCTAAAGATGAAAAGTATGCAAATATTAGCGCTGTTGATATTGATATAGCTGATTTAAAAGATGCTGAGGTTAGACGAGAGTGGCAAAATATTGATATTTTAATACAATCACCGCGTCATCAATTAGTTTGTGCGATAGAAAACAAGGTTGATTCTGGAGAACATTCAAATCAACTAGAAAGATATCGCGAAATTATTGAGAATGAATATAGACATTATCGAAAAATATTGATTTATTTAACGCCAAAAGGTGAGCAACCATCTGACGAAAATTGGAGAATATATAAGTACTCTAATGTGGTTGAAATACTTGATAGTATTTCCAATAATTATAAATCGACCCTTGGTACAGATGTTTATACATTGATAACTCATTATTCTACATTAATTAGGAGACAGATTATGAATAATTCAGAAGTTGCTGAACTCTGCCGTAAAATATATTTTAAGCATAAAAAAGCCCTTGATTTAATCTTTGAACATCGTCCGGATTTACAATCCGAAATAGTCACCAAGGTTTATGACTTATTAAGTAGAGATATTGAAAAGCAAAAATTCACGGTAATTTTATTTAAAAGTAAATCTATAGGAGTTGATGTCAAAGAATGGAAAAATAGCAATTTACCACTATACTTTTATTTGGATAATAATTTAGAATATTTTGGAATACAGTTAGGAATTAGTGCTGGTGAGACATCTATACGTGAAAAGCTACATAAATTTTCCCTAAGTAGCCAGACAATTTTTAAGAAAAATACTAGATGGTCTGAGAGGTGGATAACTATTTATCAAAAAGATATTTTAAATAGTACAGATTATAAAGATGCAAACGTTGAGGATTTAATGCAAAAGATTCATAACTCTTGGGACAATTTTATCAAAGATGACTTTGTAAAAATAGAAAAGATAATTAGTGAGAATCTAGCTCAGTTTAGCCCCTAAGACATATTTGCATATACTAAAAGGTGCGAATAATATTTAGCGATCGCCTTTATGTTGGTTTGCAAAGCGCGATCGCTTAGTATAAGTAAGCTTACTTTTATGCGATCGCTCCCCAAACTCTACTAAAATAGAAAGTAAGATGTTGGGCTAAGTTTATGGACACAGCGACAATCACTTTGCCTTCTACCCTAAAATTAGAAATCGACTTGACTGATGAGCAGTTTTTCCAGATGTGTCAGAAAAACCGCAATTATCGATTTGAGCGTACGGCATCAGGGGAAGTACTAATTATGGCACCAACTGGTGGAGAAACTAGTAATCGTAACGGCAGACTTACTCAAAAGCTGTTTAATTGGGTAGATACCAATGATTTAGGAATCGCTTTTGACTCTAATGGTGGCTTTAAATTACCCAATGGTGCAGAACGTTCCCCTGATGCTTCTTGGGTAAAAATTGATCTCTGGAATGCTTTAACCCCAGAACAACAAGAAAAGTTTGCCCCTATTTGTCCTGATTTTGTTGTCGAGTTACGTTCCCCTAGCGATTCTTTAAAGGATTTGCAGGAAAAAATGCGGGAATATATTGAAAATGGCGCTCGCTTAGGCTGGTTAATTGATCGCAAAAATCAGCGTGTAGAAATTTATCGTCCAGGAAAAGATGTAGAGATATTAGATAACCCTGAAAGTTTATCAGGCGAAGATGTTTTACCTGGATTTGTGTTGCATTTACAGCAGATTATGTAACTGAATTTAAAATGCGATCGCCAGCAAAATTTTACACTCAAGAAATCACGAAAATATTTTATATAGGCTCATATTAGCCGATTAACTTTGGTATTTAATCTGTTAATAAAGCAAACTCAGATTTAATATTCCATCTTCTACCGTCATGCATTAATAGTGTTAACTTGTCGGCAATAAATTCAAAATGCAATTGACGATTTTCAAATTCTGGCCAAGCTGCTTTAAAGTTTTGTCTTGTTAAGTCCCGAAATGCAACTGTCATGTGGGGTGCAAAGGGGTGAGTTTTACCAACCTCATCCACAATACCTAATGTTGCTTCGACATGAGCCATTAAATCGGCTTGCAAATTCAACAGTTCTGGCGTTCTCAATACATTTATATATATGACACTGGGCGCAAAGGCAGCAAACCCCTTGAGGTTAATCGATACTGCCTGTTTTCTCATCGCCAATTCTGCCACAGATGCTTCTAAGCGTGACACATCGCTATTAGCCCATTTAAAGGGTGGTTGCAAAGTAATATGTGGGGGCGACTTTTGCGCGTGTCGGCTAGCATAATTATCAGCAAAATATTGCTTGATTTGGTTTGCGTAATCTTGAATATCTTGCGGTGGTAGCAATGCAATAAAAAAGAGATTCATTTACAAAAGTCAAAAGTCAAAGGTTATCGGGCATCGGGCATGGGGTAATGGGTAATTGGGTGTTTGTCATTAATTATTTCTCCCCCTGCTCCCCTTCGGGTTCACCAGTCCCCCATCGTGACGGAGACCGCCAAGACGGGGGCTGGTTCACCTGCTCCCTGCCCCCTTGCTTTTTCCAGTCCCCCTCATCCCTTGTCCCCAATCCCCAATCCCTACTAGATTACGATACAGAAAATTCTAGAGGTCGCAAGCAAATGCCAACTTTTGTGAAGATTGAAGAAGGTACAGTTGATAAACCTACCTTTGATCAATACGTTCCTGCCCATAAAGCTTATGTTCAGGATTTAATTGCCAAAGGACACAAAGCCAAGACCGGTTATTGGGCAGAATTGGGAGGGGGAATGATGGTGTTTGAGGCAGAATCGATGGCGGAAGCCCAAGCGATTGTAGCCCTTGATCCCTTGGTAAAAAACGGCTGTGTGAAATATCAGTTACACGAATGGCGAATTGTTATGGAATAACATTAAATTACTAAATTTTGATGTTATGATGATTTATAGACCTGGATCTATGCGACTTCAACGCCCAAATCTTGTCAGGACCGGAAGGTAGCAGCAATACGGGATGCTTGTGGTAGGCGTAGTCTCCGGGTCGCCCTATTTTTAGGAGCGTTCAGCAGCAATGCCTGGTTTTGGAGATATTGTTCAAAAAGCTTTTTACCTCGGTGTTGGGTTAGCTTCTTACGCAGGTGAGAAAGCAGGAGGAAAATTAGCGGAACTGCGATCGCAAGTCCAAAAACTGGCAGATGAAATGGTGGCAAAGGGCGAAATGACGACAGATGAAGCCCGTCGCTTTGTCGAAGATATGATGAAGCAAGCTCAACAGCCGCCTACATCTGGTGCAGATGCAGAGCAAAAACCACCTGCTGAACCCCGCCGCATAGAAATTTTAGAAGATGATGAAGAGCCAACGGTGAAAAATACCGCAACCTCTGCAACTAATGATGTAGATGGATTGCGCGCTCAAGTCCTAGAATTACAAGAAGAGTTAAAACGACTGCAACGTGACGAGTAAAAATAACTCGTAAGCAGTTGATTAATAAAGCAAAACATAGCAATTTTTTGAATATACTTGGCCTAGGGTATAGCCTATTGCTGCCAGTAAAGCTGTACTAAATGCTCTATTTATAGCCAGAAAAGATATAAAGTTTATGGATCAGTGGCAAAAAGATTTAATTGACATCATTGAAACTGTGGCTGTTGAAGTAGAGCACTTTTTCCTAGGAATGAGTGAAATGGTAGACGCTTTTCTGGAAATGACAGAAGAAATTACAGAACAAGTACAGACTACAATTGCCACTGAAGTTGACCAGTATTTACATGACTTGACTGAACCCATGATGGAAGTTTATTGGGAATTAGAAGATGTCATGGCTGATGTAGATCCAGGTTTTCCTTATCCAGTAGAACCCACACCCGAAAAAAATCCCGCCTGTATTGGTTGCACTAACTACCACGGTCAAGTTTATGGTGGTAACTTATTAGTCTGTGCCATGCACCCTCACGGCTGGGATGATAATAATTGTCCAGACTGGGAACAGTAATGAAGATGAGGGGGATGAGGGAGACAGGGAAAAGCAAGGGGGCAGGGGGCAGGGAGCAGGGGGAGAAATAATTAATGACAAACGCTAAACACCCAATTACCCATTACCCATTACCCATTACCACATGACAAATAACAAATGACAAATAACACTACAGAAATTAAATACGGCGAACGCGAGATTGCGGAAGGACAGCTGATTACATTTCCAAATCCGCGTGTGGGTAGAAGATATGACATTAGTATTACGTTACCGGAATTTACTTGTAAATGTCCGTTTTCAGGGTATCCGGATTTTGCCACAATTTATATTAGCTACGTACCTGATGAGCGTGTAGTGGAATTGAAAGCACTCAAGCTTTACATTAACAGTTACCGCGATCGCTATATTTCCCACGAAGAATCTGCTAATCAAATTCTTGATGATTTTGTGGCAGCTTGTGACCCTTTAGAAGCTACAGTAAAAGCAGATTTTACTCCCCGTGGGAATGTGCATACAGTAGTGGAAGTGCGTCATCAAAAGCTAGCAAAATAATATCTTCAATGAGATATTTTCTTTGCTGCTAACTTCACCTGAATTACAACTTTTTGAGACAGAGGAATATATCCCAGTTTTCCACTAGACTTTTGCCCTTCAGTCACAGCCCAGTCAACAAAATTTTTCATTGCTTGGGCTTTGGCTGAGTCTTCATAATGTTTATAAGTTAACAGCCAAGTATAAGTGACAATTGGATAAGACTGAGGATTTCTTGGATCGGCGATAAAAGCAATTAATGTATCACTGGGCAATTTTACCGATTCTAAAGTTTTAGCTACTGACTCAGGTGTGGGCTGAATGTAATTCCCAGATTTATTTTCTAAAGTCGCTACAGATAATTTATTTTGTATGGCATAGACATACTCGACATAACCAAAAGCTCCTGGGGTTTGTTGTATCTGAGCAGTAACGCCTTCATTCCCCCTAGCTGCAATCCCTACTGGCCATTGTATAGATTTACCAGCCCCAACTTTGTTTTTCCATTCTGGGCTAATAGCGCTGAGATGTTGTGTTAAGACGCTAGTTGTACCGCTACCATCGGTTCGGTGGATAACTTGAATTGGCAGATTCGGCAAATTTACTCCTGGATTAGCTATTGCTATTTTTGGATCGTTCCAATTGGTAATTTTTCCTAAAAAGATATCTGTGTAGACTGAACGTGATAGCTTCATCTGAGTTGGCAAATTCGGAATATTGTAAGCTAACACTATTGAACTGGCAGTCATGGGTAAAGCAACCACTTCTCTTTTGACTTGAGCGGCTTGTTCATGTGTAATTCCTACATCACTGGCGGCAAAGTCTACAGTACCTTGGATGAGTTGTTGTATTCCTACACTGCTTCCTAAAGACTGATAGTTAATTTCTACATGGGGATTTCGTTGGTGGTAATCTGCAATCCAGCGCTGATATAAAGGTGCAGGAAAACTTGCCCCAGCACCCACAACAGAAACAGCCTTGACGCTTTTAGAATCAGCAGCGCAGGAAGAAATACTCAACGAAACAGCAATTAGGGCTAACAAAGGAGCCGATCGCTTAAATTGAAGTTGAGCAGACATAGAAATGTGACTTTTTAGCTTGAATGAATAGTTTAGCCAATTCTTTTGATGTCTAGCTGACTATTCAAATGCAGATTGATACTGAACTTGATAATTAAATGTTAAAGATGTTGTAGAGTCAATCAATTTTGGATTTTAGTTCAGTAATGAATCAACCTGCTAATTTTTTCAGGTAAACGTACACAACAAAAAAACATGCAAAGTCAACAAATACCTGAAAAAATTATATGATTTCATAGATTTTACAAAAATAAAACTATATCGCTCTAATTGCACCGATTTAGCAATTTTTGCAAAATTAATTTCTAATCACAAAAATATAGAGGCTGGGCGCAATTTTTGCGACTAACTACTAGTTGCTGATTTCTCGATAAGATGGTTGACAATTTTGGGTGAAATTCTTTCTGGAACGATTTCCACTTAAACATTGCACTTGAGAACCAGCCCAGACAATTTGCCATACAGGGGGCGAAGTGACTAATAGCGATCGCCCAAAGGTAGTCATCTCAAATCGGTATTTAACTGCACCAACTAAATTATTACTATGGGAAATTTGCGTAACGGTTACTAAAGCCTGATTGCGTTGCGGATATACCACCTCTACTTTACGTGTTCCGATATCTGATGCTGTGTCCTCAAATGCATTCAGAGCCAATGTAGCCGGATCGCTACCTTGAAGATTAGAGTTAATACTTTCCAGGGGTATAGTTTTATAGTGGATACGCTCTGATTCAGTTGCAATATTCTGAGATATTTGAGTTGCTGCTACCTGCTGAGTTTGACCATGACTTATATCAATACTGGTTGCAAATGGCTGGTTTTGGGAGAGATAAACTCCAGCGCCAGCAGTGGCAAACATACTGAGTATCAAAATCAAGAACAATTTCCACTTTACTGACATAAAATCAAACAAAAATTTCAAACAGTAAATTATCAATTTTGAATTGTAAATGGAAGCCTAACTACTAAGCTTCTATCTTGAGATTATGGGCAGCCTTCTTGCTCCCCTGAGCGATCGCGCAGAAAATTAAGATATATCACCAAATTAGGCGATCGCAATTGCATCATACAGGAACCCCTTGAGAATTGCATTTATATGTAGACCTTTATCTTGGCTTTAAGTTCCTGGGGATGGGTAATGGGTAATGGGTAATTAGCTTCTCTCTCATTTCCCTAGTCCCCAGTCCCCAGTCCCCAGTCCCCACAGTCACCAATCCCCGATCCCCAATCCCCAAAAATCCTGAACCGAAAATTCTCACACCAAGATACAATTCGATCTGGTGAAAGCTGTTAAAGTCCATAAAATTCATTGATTCTGAAACCACCCTATGAGCATTTACGAAGTATTTATGCCGGCGCTGAGTTCCACCATGACCGAAGGCAAAATTGTCTCTTGGGTGAAGTCTCCAGGCGATAAAGTGGAAAAAGGCGAAACAGTGGTGGTTGTCGAGTCAGATAAGGCAGATATGGATGTGGAATCCTTCTATGAAGGATATCTGGCTCACATTTTAGTGGAAGCTGGTGAATCTGCGGCTGTAGGAAATGCGATCGCTTTTATTGTAGAAACAGAAGCTGAAATCGAAGCTGCTAAGGCGACTGCTAGTTCTAGTGGTGCTGCTAGCCCGGCTCCTGCTGCGCCTCAGCCAGTCGCCGCTTCTGTTTCTGGTGGAACACCAGCCTTAGCGTCTCAAAACGGCTCAAACCATCAAGAAGGACGGCTCGTAGTTTCTCCACGGGCTCGTAAATTGGCAAAAGAGTTAAAAATCGATTTAAAGACGCTTCAAGGTAGTGGCCCCTACGGTCGCATTGTGGCTGAAGATGTGGAAGCTGCTGCAAATAAAGGTAAGCCAGCCGCTAGCGCACCAGTTACACCGCCACCATCTGTACCAACAACCGCCCCAGTTGCACCACCATCTCCAAAAGTTGCACCCGCACCTGCACCTGTTCCCGCAGCAGCTAGCGCTGTTCCTGGCCAGGTAGTACCTCTAACTACCTTCCAAAATGCAGTGGTACGGAACATGGTAGCTACCTTATCTGTACCTGTTTTCCGTGTGGGTTATACAATTACCACCGATGCACTAGACAAGCTGTATAAGCAGGTTAAGTCCAAAGGGGTAACAATGACAGCGCTATTGGCAAAAGCCGTAGCAGTAACGTTGCAAAAACACCCACTAATCAATGCTAGCTATTCCGATCAAGGAATTGTTTATCATTCTGACATCAACATTTCCGTAGCTGTAGCAATGGATGATGGCGGATTGATTACACCTGTATTAAAGAATGCAGACATAGTAGATCTTTATTCCCTATCCCGCAGTTGGAAGTCTTTGGTAGAACGTGCTAGAGCCAAACAACTGCAACCAGACGAATACAACAGTGGTACTTTTACTTTGTCCAACTTGGGGATGTTTGGCGTAGATACATTTGACGCAATTTTACCCCCTGGACAAGGTTCGATTTTAGCGATTGGCGCATCTCGCCCGCAAGTTGTAGCAACCTCTGATGGTTTATTTGGTGTACGTCAACAAATGCAGGTAAATATTACCTCCGACCATCGCATTATTTACGGTGCTCATGCTGCTGCATTCTTGCAAGATTTAGCTAAGTTAATTGAGACAAATCCACAATCTTTGACTATGTAACAGAGATTCTTTAAAAAAATAAATTTAGGTTTGAGACTTGGAATTAAATAATTTCCAGGTCTTTTTATTTTTAATGGACTTTATATGAAAAATGATGAAAATCAACAGTTAACACGGATGCGTTACGCCATCGCTAACGCATCCTACTATTTGTTAATTATTACCAAATAAATGGTATCAGCCGATATTTTACTTTCTGTTGATAATCTTCGTAACCTGGTAATTCTTCAACTAGCATTTTTTCTTCACCAAATATTCTGGCTACTAAAACCAAAGAGAAAATTACACCAATTAAGACCCCATATAAAGAACCGAGTAACAGAGGCGTGCCGATAAATAGGAAAATTGCACCCAGATACATAGGATGTCGGACAAAGCCGTAAACTCCTGTTGATACTACTCTATGTTCTCTCTCACTTTGGATTCTGACTAGAGGTGATAAAAAACTGTTATCGGTAAACGAGCGATATAAAAAGAATAAAGATATTAGCAGTTCGATTCCCCCTACAACTTTTAACCATGATGGAAAGTTGGCACTCCATGCATATCTTTTAGCATCCAAAGGCATAACTACCAGCCAAACCCAAAATAATATTTGAATCGCATACAAAAAATATTTATCCCATGTTTTTTGATTATCTGAACCAGGAGGTTTAAATCTTTCTAGCAATAATCCTGGGTCTTGACGATACAGATAAATCATTGTCGTTAACGATAGCACCAGAAACCAAATTGCAAAAATCCATCCTTCAATCCAAAGCCAATCACCAGAAATCAAGATTACTAATCCTGGTACAAGGAGAATATAAAATGTTGCATATATAAAGTGATATGCCGTTAATTTGTTGGTTTCAGTTGTCATCATAAAATCCTTATTTACTTTGTGAAACCATGAAAAATCACAGGCTGAAATTTGGGATATTGGGGTGCGATCGCTAATCTTATAAGGTAGGTAAGGTAAGATTTCATGCATCCCTCCCAAGGAAGAATAAATATAAATTCACTGCGATAACGAGGGGAGCTTGAACCACTGCGCCCTATGCTGATTGACCTCAACTCTAGAAAGAATTAAAATATAATTTTCCTCAAAAGCCTGGGAAAAACCTCCTACTACACTTGAGACGCGGCTGCTGAACCCCAGTCTCTTAATCTCTTCAATCTCAAGAGTCTTGTTCAAGACTCCCGTAAGCTTTTCATGCAGCCAAAAAATCTTCAACGTCTCTTGCGTGCTTTAGGACGGCAAGGTTTAGATGTTACTTATAGCGATGTCTACGACGGGCTACGCCTACGCACCTATTCTGTTCGGCTTGCTAATTCTCCTGATACCCCAGCAGCAGAAGTTCTGTTACCGGAAGGCTTTCCTGTGGAAGCTAAAGCACTCAAACAATTAGCAAATCTTGCTAACGTGCGCCATCCCGCAGGTGGATGTGTCTGTCGTGCTTGTGCTACCCCTGATTTTCACCCTGGTGATGCTGGGGTTGCTATTGGTTCGGTGGTGGAAACTGTTGATCAAGTTATTCCTGGTGCTGTTGGTTCTGACATTAATTGTGGGATGCGCCTCCATGTTGCTGATTTAACAATCGATGAATTCCTCAAAAAGCGTGATTTATTTGTAGAACGCATGAAAGGCGATTACTTTTTTGGTACTCGCGATGTCACCATGACTGCTCATACAATGCGTGCATTATTTCAGTATGGCGTTCCCGGTTGGTTGGATGCGATGCTAGATAACGCTACGGGGAGTGTAGTTAAGTCTGATTTACAACAGCTATCCCAAGAGTGCGATCGCATTTTCTTAGATGGTTCAATGAATGGTAACTGGAAACTTGCACCGGCAGAATTGGTTCCCGATGATGGATTGGTGCGCGATGGCGGACTAGGAACCATCGGTTCGGGAAATCACTTTGTCGAAGTGCAACGAGTGGATAAAGTCGAAAATCGCGCCCTTGCTCACGCTTGGGGTGTACGCGAAGGACAATTAGCCTTTATGATTCACTCTGGTTCGCGGAATGTAGGTAAGTACATTGGCGGAATGTGGCGAGATAGAGCCAAGGCTGCTTGGCCTCAAGGTTTAAAATACCCTGAATCTCATATATTTCCCCTTTCTGCTCATTCTCACCCGGAACTAGTCGCCAGTTATTTAGCAGCGGAAGCAACGGCTGCTAACTATGGTTTTATTAACCGCCTATTGTTAGCAGAACTGTTACGTCTGCGTTTGCGAGAAGTCTATGGCGATATAGAAGCACCATTAGTTTACGACTTACCACACAACATCACCTTGCCTTCAGCAGACTCGGGAGACAAAGCCAATTCCCAATCTAAAATCGCTAGGTGGGTAACACGCAAAGGCGCTTGTCCAGCCTATGTAGGACAACCAGTCATTATCCCTGGTTCTATGGGTGCTTATTCCTACCTGATGGTGGGTAAAGGTAATCCCGCATTTTGCCATTCTGCATCACATGGCGCAGGAAGAGTGCGATCGCGTTTTGAATTGAACCGCAAAGGCGCATCCCACACTGAAGCCGAATTAGGATTAACTGGAGTTGATTGCATTACCTTACGGGAAGAACGCCGCATTGAGGAAGCACCAGCCGCTTACAAACCTATTCAGTCTGTAATTGATGTGCAGGTAGAAGCAAATATGGTGGATGTCGTTGCAAGGTTGAGTCCTATATTGACTTTTAAAGCTTAAATTGGGTTCAATGTAGCGCTTTTGCACAAGCAAACAAAAAGCCCCCGGTAATTACCGGGGGCGTTCATCTTTATTCCCACTCACGAGGATCGCATTTTTTAGGGTCATATTAACACTCTACTATTCAATAAATACATTTTTTCAATGCGTAAATTGCAATACAAGGCAAAATATGTTAGTTTTGATACAAAAATCACCGTGAATTCTCATAGTTTCAAAACATATGCCTTGTTCAATCTCAAGACTTTTTGGCGAGGTATTGGGTAAGTGATATGATTGCCCGCAAATAACATTTGAGATCAGCATGAGCAGATCCATAACTCTTTTGGCGGTATTGATACTTTCTTTGTCAATAGCCTTTCCAGCCGCTGCATCTGTATGTAGAAACTACAACGGACATCAAATTTGCGTTCTCAGTATTCAACGAAGCGCTAAAAATTACTGGGAATATAGAGCAGCCATTAGTGTGGATGGTGTGAAAAAGCCTATGACAGTTTATAACTGCCGCACTCAAGTTAAAATTTTACAAGATGGAGATACTGTACCATTTGCGCCTCAAGACCCTGGTAATCTGATATGCAATTTCTTCAAGAAGTAGTTTTCATTTCTTCTGTGCGGTAAACACACCCCAGATCACAACGGCTGTTAAACCTAAGTATCCAAAGACAGTTACCCATTCTTGCCAATTGGTAGATAAATTCAGTTGCAGGTCATCCAACATCAAAATATTCATCATGAGCGATCGCACTGGTTTTATTCATCATAAAACTTTGGGGAATATCTTTTGCAGGGGAACACAGACAACTCTGCTGTTTCATCTTTGTCGGTATTTATTTTTTAATTCGATAGCGGATCAATTTTTTAACTTCTGCTAAAGATAATCCTAATTCTTGGGCAATCATTGCCTCTACTTGGTCAATATCTATAGAGTTAAACTCTAAGTTAAATTTGGTAAGGATAGAATTAGTAGTACTGACTTCAATCTCAGTTAAATTGTTCGCTCGATCAATTTCAGCTTTCATAACTCGCAAAATAACTGGTAGTTCTATCAAAATTTGCTTCTTACCGTTAAACTTTTTAGCTGATGAATTAGCTAAACCCAGTTCTTGTGCAATTATGGCTTCTTCTGGCGTTAATGCTTGATGTGAAAATTCAAATTCTAATTTTTTATAATTAGAGGATTCTGTTTTGACTTCAACCTGAGTAAAACTTGGCTCTTTGTCAATTTCTGTCGCAACTACTGTTAAATTTAACTTTAAATCCACTTGTGGTCTAGTATCAGCTTCTAGTTGATCTACTGTTCCATAGCTGCGCCGCAATAATTGTTTGGTTGTTACACCACTAAACAACCAAAAAGCAATACCAATCATGACCAAAGTTAGTATAACTAGTAAATATCTGACTTTAAATCTAGGCATTTTTACATTTAAAAATTAAATTGAATCAACACCAAATCTAATTTTTCTCAGCCACTTTATATTGCGTATATAGAACTCATATCAATACTTGTTTCTTAAGGGTAAAAGGGTAAGGAAAAAGGCCAAGAAAAAACCTTTCACCTTTTACCCTTACCAAATTCCAATTTGAAAATCCTTAACCGAGCAATATTGGAACTCATATTTTATTTTTGAATTTGACTTAGTAGGATGCGTTAGCGACAGCGTAAAGCATCAGTGTCCTTAACATTAAATATCAACATTAAGAATGAATCTACTTTATCACCATCGGAAGATGTGAATAGCCCGAGACTTTTTTAAGATTTTCTGAGAAGAAATTGACATAAATAGATTTCAACCGACGGATATATGCGAATCTTACTTGTAGAAGATGACCTTGAACAGTTAGAACCATTACAAGGGATTTTAACCGAAGCTGGATATACCGTTGATGGTGTTGAAGATGGCGAAACAGCTCAGTGGTTATTAGCGAACAAAGATTATGACTTATTAATTTTAGATTGGATGTTACCAAATGTTAGCGGTTTGAGTCTTTGCCAACAGTATCGGCGTGCTGGTAAAAATGCACCTGTACTCATGCTTACAGCTAAGGATACTACAGTTGATAAAGTCATGGGTTTAGATGCAGGAGCCGATGATTATTTGGTTAAACCAGCAGATTTAATCGAGTTATTGGCGCGAGTACGTGCATTAGGAAGAAGAATTCCTTCTTGGCAAGGAGATTCGCTATCTGTGTCAGATTTACAATTACATTTAAATAGCTTAATTCTGGAGCGCGGTTCTAAGACAGTGGAATTATCTCACCGCGAAGCCCAATTACTAGAATATTTAATGCGACATCCCAATCAAATTTTAACCCGTGATCAACTTGAACAAGCATTATGGGAATGGGGTGCAGAGCCAGAAAGTAATGCTTTAACTGTGCTAGTACGTAAATTGCGGCATAGGTTACAAATCATTGGTGCAGGAGATTGGATTAAAACTGTTTACGGTATGGGATACAGTTTAAAATCGCCTGAAACAGTAATAGGTTAAAAAAATATTATTATCTGCCTTTTCGCTAATGCCCAATTTCAATTATGTTTAATCGTAGCCGTCGCAATATTGCAACTTGGTTTACCCTGGCGATGGGGAGTATTTTAATAGCATTTGCGGCGATAGTTTATTCTATGGAGGTTAAAGATGAACTAGAGGAACTTGATAGATTAATTTATAAAAAAACCACAGTAATGGCAGCTAATGTTAAATATAAATTTAATAATCAGCAACAGAAAGTAGATTTAGAAAATGTCCCCTTATTAGGAAGTCGGGCACAACTACCACCAGATAGCCAATTTGTTTATGTGCGTTGGTATGATGAGCAAAAGCAATTAGTACAATTTTTTGGAGATCTGCCAAAACAACAAATACCGATCGCGAATGGTTTCCATACATTAGAAACTGAAAATGCTCACATTTGGCTGCGTCAAGTAACTTTGCCTGTTTACCAAAATGGATTGTTAATTGGTTATTTACAAGCAGCAATACCAATGACAGCAATGGAAGAGAATCTGGCTCAGTTACGGTTAGTTTTATCTATTGCAGTACCAACAACTTTAGGAGTCATTGCACTAACAGGTTGGTGGTTGGGAGGATTAGCCATGCAACCAATTCTCCACAGTTACTCGCAACTGATGCGATTTACTGCAGATGCTTCCCATGAACTGCGTTCTCCTTTAGCTGCACTAATTAGTAATGCTCAGTATGGTTCATTGTCTACTACTCATAATTTAGAAGCACAACGGCAACGCTTTCAAAAAATAGTTGATATTGCCAAGTCAATGAGTAACTTGGTAGATAATTTACTATTTTTAGCCCGTCATGAAGGTAGATTATCTGAAGAAAATTTACAAAAATTTGATTTAAAAAATTTAGTACAGCAGTTAATTGATGATTATGCGAAACATGAGATTGCACAGCATCTAAATTTTAAAAGCGAACTAAATAGAGAGCGTGTAAATATTTATGGAAATGCTGAATTACTGCGTCAAGCTATAACTAATTTAATGAATAATGCTTGTAAATATACTCCTGCTGGTGGTGAAGTTAAATTACAGTTGTTTACACAACATCATCTAGCTGTGATTGCAATTGCAGATAATGGTATTGGTATTTCACAAAGTGATTTAGCCCATATATTTGAGCGATTTTACCGCGTGAGTAAGGAGCGTTCCCGTAAAACTGGTGGGTTTGGATTAGGATTAGCGATCGCTCAACAAATAGTAGTAGCTCATGGAGGACAAATTAACGTTTCTAGTGTAGTCGGGCAGGGGTCAAATTTTCAAATTCTTCTACCTTTAGTGTGAAATTATAACATAATTATTAATAATACAAAGAATAGTAGTTTTAAAAGTGAAAGGGTAATACTAATTCAAATAATATTTGCGACAGATAAATTCTCTGTAAGGGCACGGCATTCGCAATCTTTTGGCATATAAAATATCTTACTGGTGCCGTGCCCCTACTCATCTGTCGCGTTCTTTTTTCAAATTGGTATTCATGCAAAAATAAAAAATCACGCAAAGACTTTGCGCCTTTGCGTGAGATTTAATGATTAATTTTTAACAGCAGCGATTGCTAGGAATAAGCATCCATTGGCAGACAAGAACAAACAAAATTTCTGTCGCCAAATGCAGCGTCAATGCGCCCAACAGCAGGCCAGAATTTATGTTCTCTTGTCCAAGGTGCAGGGTAGGCTGCTTGTTCTCGAGAATAAGAATGATGCCATTCTCCAGTAATTAAACTTTCAACAGTATGGGGTGCATTTTTCAAGAGATTATCTTGAGCATCCATCTTGCCATTTTCAATTTCGGCAATTTCTTGGCGAATAGAAATCAAAGCCTCACAAAAACGATCCAATTCTGCTTTTGATTCGCTTTCTGTGGGTTCCACCATGATTGTACCTGCCACAGGCCAGGAGACAGTCGGCGCATGGAAGCCGTAGTCCATTAGCCGTTTGGCAACATCATCAATTTCGATAGCCGCAGATTTTTTGAGCGATCGCAAATCTAAAATACATTCATGGGCAACTAGGCCATTTTTCCCTTTGTATAAAACGGGATAATATTCCTCAAGTCTCTTGGCTATATAGTTAGCGTTGAGAATTGCCACTTTGGTGGCTTCTGTCAATCCATCTGCTCCCATCATCGCAATATACATCCAGGAAATCACCAAAATACTGGCACTTCCCCAAGGCGCAGCCGCCACAGCACCCTGAGAGTGCTGAGTTTTATTGAGGGAGATAACAGGATGTCCAGGAAGGAAGGGGACAAGATGGGAAGCTACCCCAATGGGCCCCATACCTGGGCCGCCGCCACCATGAGGGATACAGAAGGTTTTGTGTAAGTTTAGGTGACAGACATCAGCGCCAATATCACCCGGACGGCAAATTCCAACTTGGGCGTTCATATTCGCGCCATCCATGTAAACTTGTCCGCCATGCTTATGGACAATCTCACAGATTTCTTGAATTGCTTCCTCGAACACCCCATGAGTTGAGGGATATGTCACCATCAAAGCAGCGAGTTCATGACTATGCTTCTCTGCTTTTGCCTTGAGGTCAGCAATATCAATATTACCGTCTGCGTCGCAAGCGACGGCGACAACTTTCATGCCACACATCACCGCACTAGCAGGGTTTGTGCCATGTGCGGAGGTAGGAATTAAGCAGACATTGCGGTGTCCTTCGTTGCGGCTGGCGTGATAGTGACGAATCACCAACAGCCCCGCGTATTCGCCTTGGGAACCTGCATTTGGTTGCAGCGAAATTCCTGCAAATCCAGTAATTTCTGCTAACCAAGCTTCAAGTTGCTGGAAGAGGATTTGATAACCCCGTGTTTGCGAGGGTGGTGCAAAAGGATGAATCTTGCCAAATTCTGCCCAGGTGACTGGTATCATCTCTGATGTGGCATTTAACTTCATCGTGCATGACCCCAAGGGAATCATCGATGTCGTTAAAGACAAATCCTTACTTTCTAGTTTGTGTAGATAACGTAATAACTCAGTTTCCGAGTGATAGCGGTTAAATACAGGATGAGTGAGGTAACTGCTACTGCGGGATAGAGGAAGCGGCGCAGCAGTTAGTTCGGCGATGGTAAAAGATAGTTCTTTACCCAAAGCAAAGATTTCTAACAAATCTTGAACGTCATCTACTGTAGTTGTCTCATCTAAAGAGATACCCACAGCAGTCTCATCAAAAATTCGCAGGTTAATATTATGTTCTTGGCAACCTTCCAGAATTTTTTCTAGGCTGTGTGTTCCTAACTCTACCTGCAAGGTATCAAAGAAAGATTCAGAACTAATTTTGTAACCCAGACGTTTTAAGCCATCTGCCAAAATTCCCGTGAGGTTGTGGATATTTTCTGCGATCGCCTTCAGTCCATCTGGCCCGTGATAGACTGCGTACATACTCGCCATCACAGCTAACAGAACTTGGGCAGTACAAATATTACTCGTAGCTTTTTCCCGGCGAATATGTTGTTCGCGGGTTTGTAAAGCCAGGCGCAATGCAGGCTTTCCTTGGGCATCTTTGGATACACCAACTATTCGCCCTGGCACCTGCCGCTTATACTCTTCTTTGGTTGCCATGTAAGCCGCATGAGGCCCGCCAAATCCCAAAGGAATACCAAAACGCTGAGTACTACCAATAGCAATATCAGCACCAAATTCACCCGGAGGTGTCAGCAAAGTTAAGCTGAGAGGATCAGCTGCTACCGTCACCAATGCACCGTTAGCATGGGCTTTTTCGATAAAAGCGCGGTAGTCGTAAATTGTGCCATCGCTAGCCGGGTATTGGAGAATCGCCCCAAAAATTGGTTTTTCAAAATCAAAGGTTTGATGATCGCCAATAATAATATTTATCCCCAAAGGTTCAGCCCGTGTTTGCAGCACATCGATAGTTTGAGGATGACAATCACGGGAGACAAAATAGGTATTTGCCTTATTTTTACAAACACCGTAGCTCAAACTCATTGCCTCTGCTGCGGCTGTAGCTTCATCGAGTAACGAAGCATTAGCAATTTCCAAACCCGTTAAATCAATAATCATCGTTTGGAAATTCAGCAGCGCTTCCAAGCGCCCTTGGGCAATTTCTGGCTGATAGGGAGTATAGGCAGTATACCAACCAGGATTTTCCAGAATATTACGCGCAATCACCGCAGGCGTGATGCAATCGTAATATCCCATCCCAATAAATGAGCGAAAAACCTGATTTTTCTCAGCAATTTGTTTTAATTTTGCCAGGGCTGCGTACTCAGTCTGCGCCTCTGGTAAATTTAATGCCCCTTGCAAACGAATAGCTTGGGGCACAGTTTTGTTTATCAGCACATCTAGACTGGGAAGGCCTAAGACACCAAGCATTTGCTCGATATCATCAGAGTTAGGCCCAATATGCCTTTTTCTAAAATTATCTAAATTTTGTTTCCCTTCAGTCGCGATTTGGCGATCGCTAGACTTAGGAATAGGGGCGTAGCTTACCACTAAATTGCTCTCCCGATATTACTATTTAATATTTTGCAATAACTAATGTAAATAAGTTGGGGGAATTGGGAATTGGGCATGGGGCATGGGGAATTGGGCATTGGTAATAGGTAATTGATAATGGGTAATCGGAAATATCCCCTTATCCCCCTCATCTTCCTCATCCCCAATCCCCATTACCCCTTATCCCCAGAGGGGGCCCCGAGTTCCCCAATCCCCAATCCCCACTATTCCCCTTCTACCTGGGCGCGATATTCATCTGCATTTAAAGCATCATGAACCTCATCAGGATCGTTGACCCGAACTTTGACTAACCAAGCCTCGCCGTAAGGGTCTTCAGCCACCTGTTCTGGAGAATCAATCAAATCATCATTGCGTTCTATAACTGTGCCGGTAACTGGTGCATTCAGGTCTTCTACAGCTTTGACTGATTCAATCGAGCCAAAGGTATCACCTTTGGTAATAGCATCGCCAACTTCTGGCAATTCCAAGAATACGACATCACCTAATTGATCGACAGCAAACTCAGTAATACCAATGGTAGCAATTTCGCCCTCTAAGCGTACGTATTCATGAGTATCCAGGTATTTTAAATCCTGAGGATATTCAAAAGACATATTTACTGACCCCTCCACATCAAAAACATTATGGCTAATACATGATTCCAAGGCATATCTGGTAATTAACCATACTGTAGATTTACTAATTCACAACAGATTATTTTTGAAAAAGGGATTGGGGACTGGTGATTGGGGGATGAGGTAGATGAGGAGGATAAGGGGGATATTTCAGATTACCCATTACCTATTACCCATTACCCATTACCTATTACCCATTACCTATTACCAATGCCCCATGCCCTATGCCCTATGCCCTTTCACCCCCGATTTTTTGAGCGATAAAAAGGACGTTTAACTACATCTGCTGGATAAGCTTTACCGCGAATTTCTACTTCCAGTTGCTGACCAATAGTTGCAAGCTGGGAAGGTACATAAGCTAAGGCAACAGGATAACCGAGTGTAGGCGACAGTGTGCCACTGGTAACTTCCCCTACTACTTTACCTGAAGATAATACTTGGTAACCATGACGGGCAATATTCCTGCCTTGCATCTGTAAACCTACCAAACGGCGCTTTAATTTATTGGCTTTCTGTTCTTCTAAAACAGCACGACCAATAAAATCACCTTTAGTATCTAAATGAACTAACCAACCCAAACCCGCTTCTAGGGGGGTGGTGGTGTCGTCGATATCTTGCCCATAAAGTGCCATTGCTGCTTCTAGGCGCAGAGTGTCTCTCGCACCCAACCCACAGGGAATTACCCCAGCATCAGCAAGATGTTGCCACAATTCTATACCCACCTCTGGATCGACCATGACCTCAAATCCATCTTCTCCCGTATAACCTGTGCGGGCGAGGAAGGCAGTTTTTCCTAGTACAGGCGCTTGCAGGTGACCAAAGGCTTTAATTGGATTTAAATCCGCTTCTACAAAAGGTTGAAGATATTGAACAGCTTTTGGCCCTTGTACAGCAATTAAAGCTTTGTCTTGTGACAAATCTTGGAATTCTACGGCATTTAAATCTAGGTGTTGTAATAACCAGGCTTTATCTTTATCTGTAGTTCCGGCGTTAACAATAATTGCTACTTGCTGTTTACCAGTACTGTCTTCTCCTTGGTAATAAATAATGATGTCATCAATAATTCCACCCTGGGGATTTAATAATACAGTGTATTGCGCTTGACCTGGCTTTAAGCGGTTTAAGTCTGATGGAACTAGCTTTTGTAACTGCTCAATAGGGTTTTTACCTTGAAGAGTAAATTTACCCATGTGGGAAATATCGAACATTCCTGCTTCATTTCTTACAGCTTCATGTTCGCGAGTAATGCCAGAATACTGCACTGGCATTTCCCAACCACTAAAGTTAGTAAAGCGGGCTTTGAGTTTTAACCCCAACTGGTATAAAGGGGTTCGCAGCAAAGATGGAACAATTTCTATTTTTTGATTAGCCACAGGTACTTTTGCTTTTGCGATCGCACTTTCACATTGTATATATCCTACGAGAAAGGCTGAAGGATGACGGCTGAAGGCTAAAAGCTAAAGGATTTGACTCTGGGAATTCTTTGAGGGTGGGCTGAAAATTTCACACTTCATCCTTCATTCCAGTGCTGTTTAATATTGAAAGATGTAAATGTTGAGATTTATTAAGCAGAAATTATGAAATATTGGCAACTATTAGCTAGCTTTGTCTTAGCTTTGGTTCTTTTTTTGTTTCCTCTATCAGCCGAAGCTGCAAGTTCCTCCAGTATTACCCGTTCTGCTGGCGATGAACTCAAAGGCAAAGATTACTCAGGGCAAAGCCTGATTGGCAGCGAATTTACCAACGTTGATTTAGAAAACGCCAATTTCAGTAATGCTGACCTCCGAGGCGGCGTTTTTAACGGTACCGTCTTACAGGGAGTAAATTTTCATGGTGTTGATTTTAGTAACGGAATTGCCTACTTAGCAAAATTCAGAAGCGCTAATTTAAGCGATGCGGTGTTAACAGATGCCATGATGTTGCGTTCCACCTTCGATGATGTGGACATCACAGGCGCAGATTTTACCAATGCCGTCTTAGACGGAGTCCAAGTTAAAAAACTTTGTGCCAAAGCCAGCGGCGTAAATTCCAAAACTGGCATAGATACCCGCGAGTCTTTAGGGTGTAAATAGGAAATGGGCATGGGGCATGGGGCATGGGGCATGGGGTAATTGGTAATGGGTAATGGGTAATAGAGATTTATATTCTCCCTCATCTCCCTCATCTCCCTCATCCCTCATCCCAAATCCCCAATCCCCAATCCCCAATCCCCAATCCCCAGTCCCCAATCCCCAGTCCCCAATCCCCAGTCCCCAATCCCCAGTCCCCAATCCCCAGTCCCCGACACCAGAGTTTTCACTAAGTATTTTTTCCTACCAAAATGCTGGTTTCGAGGGCAACATTGACCCTAAAATCACAAAAAATCCTGAAATCTATATAAATTAATGGTTTCATATATCCACATCTGGCTTGTTCACCTTAGAATGATTCATTGAAAAGTCGAGCCAATGGGATTTGCAGGCATTTTGAGTAAAAATGCTCCCAAAGGCAGACTTTTGTATCCCCCAAAACAGAGATTTTGGTAAAGATGCATCAGGGTGCATCTGTAGAGAATCTCAAGTAAACCTCAAGGAGTTTATATGAACAAAGGTGAATTAGTTGATGCAGTAGCTGAAAAGGCTAGCGTTACCAAGAAGCAAGCAGACGCAGTTTTAACTGCTGCTTTGGAAACAATTATCGAAGCTGTTTCCTCTGGCGATAAGGTAACCCTAGTTGGTTTTGGTTCCTTTGAATCACGGGAACGTAAAGCCCGTGAAGGTCGTAACCCCAAAACCAATGAAAAGATGGAAATTCCCGCCACTAAAGTTCCAGCTTTCTCTGCTGGGAAGTTGTTTAGGGAAAAGGTTGCACCCCCAAAATCATAGGTTTTCTGCTTAGGAACCTAGATTTGATGCGGCAACCTGCACACGGGGGGAATTTAGCTTGGGCAGCAGCGCTGGCTGGCTGTCCCCCTGATGCCATTCTGGATTTTTCTGCCAGTATTAGCCCTTTGGGGCCACCTGATAGCGCGATCGCGGCTATTCAGTCCCATATTGGTAATCTTCGGCACTATCCAGATCCCAGTTACAGTGAACTGAGATTAGCTCTCAGTCACTTTCATGAACTGCCTTCTGAGTTTATTCTGCCAGGTAACGGCTCGGCAGAATTACTTACTTTAGTAGGTCGGGAATTGGCAGAATTAGCCGCAACAGTTGTTATGACTCCAGCTTTTGGCGACTACTACCGAACTCTATCGGCATATAACGCTCAATTACTGGAGTTCCCTGTTAATTGGGAATCTGAGGCAGATTTGTCATTGTTTCTTGACAAAGCACAAAACTTAAAAGAAGTAGGGCTACTCCTCAATAATCCCCATAACCCAACAGGAAAACTTTTTTTGCGGCAATCAATTCTTCCCTACCTGGATCAGTTTGGTTTGGTAGTGGTAGATGAAGCGTTTATGGACTTTTTACCTCCCGAAGAGGAACAAAGTCTGATTTCGCTGATACAGGAATACGAGAATTTAGTAGTGTTGCGATCGCTCACAAAATTTTACAGTCTCCCAGGGCTGAGACTGGGATATGCGATCGCTCATCCTCACCGCCTATCAAGATGGCAATTGTGGCGTGACCCCTGGCCAGTAAACACGTTAGCGGCTGCGGCGGCAATTGCGGCACTTCAAGATAGGGAATTTCAACAGCAAACTTGGTTATGGTTACCCCCTGCAAGAAATCAACTCTTGGGGGGTTTAGAAGCCATTCCAGGATTAACACCAGGAAAAGGTGCTGCTAACTTTTTACTGGTAGAGTCAAAAGAGTCTGTTTCTCATTTACAGCAGCAATTACTCAAGCATCATCAGGTTTTAATTCGTGATTGCCTGAGTTTTAAAGAACTAGGCGATCGCTTTTTTAGAGTTGCTGTACGTACTCAAGTCGATAATCAACGCTTACTCACGGCGTTACACTCAGTTATGAGTAGTGAGTGCTGAGTTCTGTTGTCAGTTTTTAGTGGCCAGTGATTTTTGATTTTCAACTGGCCACTCACTAAATCATTATTAGGAATTACGCAAGTGTCATGTTTTTTTCGTTTAGGTTTGTCAAGGGGAGCCAGTCACGTGCGGAGGTTCCCTGCGTTGAGTGAACTGGCGTTCAAATGTCAAAAGTCCAAAAAACCTAAATTTTTGACCCTTGACTCTTATGCCAGAGGATCACTGTGCCAGTTGCATAAGTCCTGATTATTATTAATAAATATTAAGTATCTCCATAGAATTAAGTACACAGATTGTTCTTCTGTTCCTTGTTACCTCTCCATAAATGTATCTTGCACAACTACTTAGCTAATGACTATTGACTACGATGTTGTAATTATTGGTGGTAGTCTGGCTGGACGCTACGCTGCCCTAGTTGCTACCCAACTACGTGCTAAAGTTGCTTTGGTAGAACCCAAAGTTAATTATGGGTTTGTGTATCACCAAACGATTAGCGAAATCGGCAACTTAGCACAGCATCTCAATAATCAAGTTGGGCTGAATATTCATTCTTCACAAGTTGAAACTCCACAACAAACACCAATATCTGTGGCATTGCCAGAGGCGATACTATATGCAAAAAATGCGATCGCTAATTTAGAAGCACAACATTCTCTTCCTCACCTGGCGGCTATGGGAGTTGATGTTATTTGTGAGAATGGTCAATTTCAATCTTCCCCTCATCTCGTATTTGCTGTTAGCCAACGCCTACTACGCGCACGCACTTATTTACTAGCTAGTGGTTCTCGTCCAGCTATACCCGAAATTGAAGGATTATCAACTACCGATTACCTTACTTTAGGGAATATTTGGCAATTCCTTGATGAACGCTGCAAATCCAAGACATTATTGCCCAAAGAATGGATTATTCTTGGCGGTGTTCCCCAAAGTATAGAAGTAGCGCAAACCTTAGTACGCTTGGGTTGTCATGTGACACTGGTTGTCAAACGTCCGCAAATTCTACCGGATATCGATCCAGAAATTGCCCAACTATTGCAAGCACAGTTAGAAATTGATGGTGTGCGTGTCTTGACAGATACACCCGTCACTCAAGTCATGCGAATTGATAATAAAAAGTGGATTCAAGCTGGAGATAAGGCAATAGAAACTGATGAAATTATAGTGGCAACGGGACAGCAACCAAATGTTGAATCTCTCAATTTAGCAGCAGTAGATGTGAAATGGTATAAACGGCATTTAGTAGTAAATAATAAACTGCAAACTACCAACCCCCGCATTTATGCTTGTGGTGATGTGATTGGTGGTTATGACTTTGCTAATGTTGCTAATTATGAAGCGAGAATCGCCATCAAAAATGCCCTCTTTTTCTCAAAATTACAAGTTAATTATCGGTGCATTCCTTTAGGAATATTTTTGCAACCGATGTTAGCAAAAATAGGTTTAACAGAGACACAAGCAAGACGGCAATATAATCCCAATGAGATTTTAGTTTTACGTCAATATTTTAAATCATTAGCATCAGCCCAAATTCGTGGTGAAACTACAGGTATTTGTAAATTAATTGTTTTACGCAACGGAGAAATTTTAGGAGCCGAAATATTTGGCTCAACAGCAGGAGAGTTAATTAATTTCATCGCTTTAGCAATGTCTCAAAATACTAAAATTCAGCATTTAGAAAATTTGTCTCCCTTGTATCCCAGTTTTACAGAAATTATTGAGCAATGTACCAGAGATTGGCTTCAACAAAAATCCAATAGTAACATTGCTTGGCAAGAATTTATCGAAAGTTTCTTTGCTGTTCGTCGCGATTGGAATTTATAAAATATTTTTCTATATTATTTGCTGTTTTGGAGTATTTTTTATCTTCAAATACTTGACCAATATGAATGAAGAATCTCTGCAAACACCGCCATCTCAAAGTATCTGTCATGACTGCGCTTTTCATATAAAAGTAGAAGATTTTATCGAATGCATTCATCCCGAAGAATCAGGTATTAATTGCGCTAGAGTTATGTTTTGTAGTTCCTTTAATCCAGCACAAGAAATTGACAGTCCTTGTGTCACTTTTGGTAATGATGAAGCTTAAAGCTATACATAAAAATAGTTAAATAACCAAACAACACCTGCTGTAACTAAGGGAACGCTGAGGTTATCTGTACCGTGAGGTGAAACACCTTCAGCTAAGGTTGCAAAAGCACCGCTAATAACAGCAGCTAAAAAAGCTTTTTCAAAACTATAAGTTACTGCTAAAGGACTCAGTAATGAACTTGGTAGTAACAGCAATACTAAAAAAATTACTATCGTACTCACAAGCAACATCGTTACTGAACCCTCCCAAGAACGGATAGAACTTCCCACCTGATATTTATGCTGTCCGAAACGCCTACCAATTAATGCTGCTAGCGCATCTCCCCAAGTCATCGCCATGACTCCAGCCACCGCGATCGCAACATTATCTACTGGCCCAGATGGTCGCCACAGCAATCCAAACAACAGCGTTACGGAAATTGCAAAATAAACTGTACCTGGTGAACTGTCATCGGTATCCATTGCTTTAAAAATTCGGTAACGATAAAGCAAGTAATTAACGACAATAAAGCTAGCAAACGGTACAATGCCTATTTCCCAACTGTGAAATAGTAGCAGTATCCCAAATACCCACATTCCTGCACCCACATGGATAATTTTCCGAGTCAGATTTGGTGGGACATGAAATAGCCTCCCTAATCCCTCACCAAAGAGAAGCAGTGCGATCGCATAACTATAAGATGCTGCTAATCCGATAAAATCATTGTTGGTCATTTGTCATTTAGCGTTTGCTGTTTGTAATAGCTAACAGAGAACAAAACATAATTTTTAATTTTGAATTATTTATCCCCTCTGTCTTTTTTCGCTATTACGCCTCAGGTTTTTGTCTGTTAACGAAACATTACCAATTCCTTGTAAAATTCCGCGACCAATTAAACCCAAACCCCGACCAATTACTTGGGTGAGAATGAAGACAATACCACTACCAAAAATCGCTAATAGTGATTTTAAGCGAGGTGCGATCGCATCCCTAAATTCTAACAGTAATGTTACCGCTAGTGGCATCCCAGATAGTTGGGTTAATTCCTGATTACGAGGTGCGTAAATTGAGGTTTTCGCAATTCCACGTGGCGCGAATACAAATAGCTCATAGCGGCTTTCAAAAATTGCCGTTGGCTCATTAATATAATTATTTAAACGATATTTCCAAGACAAATCATTTCTAAAACGTTCAATCTCCCTCGTGGAAATTAATCTGCGGTCATAAAAATCTTGTTTAATCACTTCTACATCAGCAAAATAATTAAGTAGCGGTTGTACTACCCCATTTGCTAATTGAATTAAGAAGTTTTCTAAAATCATTAATGCTTGTGACTGTGCTTCTGGGCTATCTGCTGGGTAAGAAGTATTATCTATTTGTAAATCTCTTTGAAAGAGCAAATACGTAAATAACTCCATTAATAAAGGAATTTTTTGCAGAATTGCTGTTTGTATTGGTTGCGGATTTTGTAGCAATATATTGACGATTTCTAATTTGCGATCGCCTACTTGCAAACGAGAAAATCTGCCAAAAAAATCTGCGACTGTGGATTGCCACAAATCATATATCAGAGAATTTTTTAAATCATATAATTGATTGATTGATATCTCAGCAACGCGCAGTTCATCTAACTGTTTAGCTAGTTTCTGCAAAATTAAATAAAGCAATTCTCGCTTTTTATCAACACGCAGAATATCAATCTCTAAAGGAATATCTGTAACATTTTCTAAAGGTAATTGTAATTTGGTGATACAAGCTGCAAATAAATTAGATTGCAGTGTTCTAGGGCTAAGTAAAGGTAAAGAATCTTGTAGTTGTATTAAATTTGATGTATTTGATGGAGCGATCGCATTATTCAGCGAAGTCATAGGAGACGGTAATTGCATAGCATCAGGTATGACTTGCGGTTCTGGTTGTCTTTCTTGTGGTGCAGCTAGCAAGTGATTCAGCAACCAACGCGCTGCTAATAGTTCTCGTCGCCGTCCTGCTAGAATCGCTTGATCCATCACTGGTAATCCTGGCACTTGCAATTGTGCTGTTACTGAGTTGAGGCTAGCTTCAATGTAAGCAATCCCTGACAAACGCCAATTATTTCGCAGCCTAGCAAAAGGAAGTGGGGAATTTTGAGTAAGTACTGAGTTCTGAGTTGGGAGTGCTGAGTTTTGAGCTAGCCCAACTGTAAACCAAAAGGAACCACCTTGTGCTACTGCTTGCATAGCTGTAACCAACTCAGACACAGCAGTTCCTTTAGGACAATAGCCATTTACACCAGCAGCTTTGGCTGCTAAAAGTAATTCCGGTTCTGTAACCGAACTAAGGAGTAATACAGGAAGATTGGGGTATAAAACTTTTAGTTGTCTACAAAATTGTAATCCCTGCTGCTGAAGCTGAGGAAAGCGAGGATTACCTAATTCCAAAACCACCAAATTGACATAATTAGGGTCTTGCTGGGCTAATTCTGCCAAAACTTGCAAAGCAGCCGTATCTGTTTCAACTTCCGATACTATTTGCAAATTCGGAATTTCTGCCAACGCTACCCGCAGTCCTAATCGGAAGATAGGGTCTTGGTCAATTAACAAGAATTTTAAAGGGCGATCGCTCATAGTCTGTTCAACAACAGATAGGCTGTTTTACCTTAGCTAGAAAACAGCATTGGTATTTTGGTTAGTCCTACCCATTGTGACTTGTTTTCGCACCCAGCATCATAGTTACTACAAGCAACAGCTGCAGCTTTGATTTAATAACTAAAATGCTAACTACGTAACTGTCAAAGTTTTCTAGACTACTAAGCTAATACTTCGTTTAGTCAATTACAGTCAACTTTCGTCTCTATTCCCTGTTCCCCTGTCCCATTGATCTATATCCACTCAGCTTGCTTGCGGGTTACGATAACCATAAAAGTTGATGCTGTAATCAGTAATCCGTACTCCAGTCTGCTGTTCAACTTGGCGAACAAAATCTTCTGGTAGCTCTATATGCACATCAAGAATCTGGTTAGTATCTAGACAGTTAACATGACTATGAGAGTCACTAATATTACCGTACAAACGACCGTCGCAACGTTCAATACACTCAATAATACCTTGACTAGATAAAGCTTCTAAATTTTGATAAACAGAGGTATGACCGATTTCTTTACCTTGTTGGTTTAAGCGATCGTAAATCTCTCTAGCAGATAGATGTTCCTTAGCTTGCCAAAGCAGTTCTAGAATAAAGCGCCGCTGGCGACTAACCCGCATTCCTAGCAGTTGACACTGCTCAAGCGCATCTTCTAGAGAACGAATTGGTTTGGTAGATATTGTTTGTTTTTGCATATTATAAGTTTGTTAACTATTGGGCTAATTTTCCCATTTCAAGGTTAATGGGTTGTTCGTATATGCGAGGATATTCCTATTACTTTGCACCTCTACCTGGGCGATTGCTTTTTAACGCTGCGAAAATCACACGCTAGGGCAAGAATTTTTTTGTTTGTTGACTGTTGTTTTGTCACATCCTAGTCTAAAGCAAACTCATTACAACTTTAGCTTAAAATAGTGAGTAATGTCCACTAAGGGCAAGCTTTTTCGTCTCTTGTTTGCCTGCAAGGTCAAGAAATATTGATTGTATATTGACTTTTTTAGTAAAAATATTTTCAGTACAAAAGTTTTATTTGCTACATTGAATATGATAAAAATACGATAAGTAAGAGTAGCAACTTGCCCTAATTTAAAATAGTTTTTTCAGTAAGTTGCCACCAATCAACTCAATTTATCAGGATTGCTAGAAATCGTGAACGATTGATTCATGTATCATCATGCAAAAAATATTTGAATCTTTCAAAAATGAAACATCATAGTGAGCTTAACTTACCTGAGATAATTTAATATTTACTTTAGAAATAGGTTTTATTTTCAACTTTTTTTAATATTTGAGAAACAGGGAATTTATCACTAAGAGCTTAAATTCCCTAAATCCTTGCTAATAAACGCTCTAGCGCAAAACCTCAGTCGAGTGGTTTGACTACAGAAAAAGCAAGAGATTTTCTTTTAGCATCGCCAAGCAAAAATCGTAATGTAATTAACACGGAAATCATTGTCCCAGACCCTAAAATTTCAGCATATCCACGTATTAACATAACGTCCGCAAATTTACATAATGTCTAACAGGTGAATACAGAAATCCGAAAATTAATATTGATATCGCGCAAATCAAAATTAAGATTTTCTTCACTTTCAGTATTCAGTATTTAATGTGTAATTTTCATGGAGTAAGTAACTAGAGCAAATAAAAATTTCAAGGATGAGAATATGCAAATCATATAATTTATACCTTCAGGTATTAACTATGAATGCATTAATGTTAATAGGTATAAACTTTAGGCAAACACAAAGTGCAAATGGCAATATGTCATTCTTAGCCACAGACTACCTAATCTTTGCAACAGGAGGTCTAGCAGGGAAACGGATGCCAATAACTCTTAGAAAGATGATATTCCTTTAAATTTCGGCAAATAGACAAAGACGTTATGGGACGCGATATTATTCGCGTCTTTAATTTTGCAATTGAAAATCCTGATAAATTCGCCGTAAATATACCAACTATACCTGAAAGCTGCTACTGTGTATTCTCAAGCCTACAGTTGAGCATAAATAGAGTGGCTGCTGAGTCAATGACAATCACGATCGCAATTAATACTGATTCCATTAACAATCTGGATCTATCGCCCGTCTCAACGGTAATTGAAAAAATATTCCAAGAGCAAGCAATTGTATCCCAAGAACAGCAACTACGCTTCGATATCAAATATGCCTTAGAACCAAGCGATCCCCGCGAACTTTCGGAGATTCCTGAAGTGCGGCTGTGGTTTGTTCGTCTGGATGCTAAATATCCCTGGCTACCATTTCTCTTAGATTGGAAAGCTGGAGAATTTGCTCGTTACACCGCCATGCTGGTGCCACACCAGTTTAGTCCTAAAGAAGGGATTCAGTTTAATCCCGAAGCCTTAGAAATCTTTCTGATGCACAAAATATTTATTTTAAGTGATTGGTTAAAACAGCAGGGTTTACCAAGCCAATCACGCCTCAAATCCTTAGCGCAAATGCTAGGTTATGAATTAGATGATGCTTTCTTTGAGGCATTTTAAACATATCAACGCATTAGCTTTAGGGACGTTATGCATAACGTCCCTAAAAATTATCAATTACATAAATTTGAGATCACTTAATCTGACAAATTAAATTTAATGCTGTCTTAAAAGCAAATTCGACTGCTTTAGATTTACTGGGTAAAGCCGCCTGCCATATTCGATAATCGTTATAAGCAATAATTAAGTTGGCTACATCATCAATGGGAATTTTATTTAGCACATCATATTGAGCCGTTTCAAAATCTTTAGCTGTACCATTTTTAGCTAAAATCTCCCGTGCAGCTTGGATAAATCCTTCTAACACTGCTTTCTGGTATTTTTTTCCTACATCTTCTGTAAAAATAGCTGATGTTTTGAAAGCTTTCATTTCATCTAACAACAGATGAGCAATTTCTCTCCCTGTTTGATTATTCAACTCAGAAGGCAGCTGCACATCTAAATATTCACATTCATAATTTTTATAATTAAGATATTCACAAATATTAACAGGAACTTGCGGTAGCTTTTGACCAGCTAATAGTGCCAGTAAAGGGCTGATATTGGTATCAATTACAGCATCACTAAATACTTTTTCTTCACTTTCCAAACATTCATATACAAGATAAGTCCAAATACCAGGCTGACTGTTGTTATCTTGATTTGCTTGGTAGAAAGTTATAGTTCCGTCCGCTTCATCTTCATAATAAACTCTATGGACATCCGTAAATTCGCAGCTATGTAAGCTTTGAGAGTGCATGATTTTCTTAAAAATTCCAGTGATATGATGCGGCTGACTTTCTACTTGAAAGTAACGCTTGGAACTATTAAGAAACCCATGTAATCGAATCGCCATTGATTTTTCCTTTTTATAACTCAACGTAAGTCACGGAAAATGCACCTGCCTCAAGACAATACGGTCACTAGGGAACACTAATATAGGAAATAGGGAATGAGATTTACTTCATGCTGAAAAGACTAAGTGATCATACAGCCGTGCGATCGCTAACTCACTAAATTCGGAGATCAGTTGAGTATTCTCAGTTCTAGTTGCTGAGTGGCTGAATCTTTTCAGTTTTCATGTAAATCTTGGACTGTGGGTAATTTATTTCGTAACACAACTGCAAATTCCTTGGTTAAAGCAAAATGCCTAAAGTTACTATTTATTTTCTAGGCATTGGGAATTGAGTAAAACTTTATGAGCAATAGAGACTTGGTAAAAACTTCAGCCTCAACGATTAATTGCTCCTTATCCTCTTTAATAGCAAGGAAATTGATTCAATCTCGATTTGCTCTAGCCTAGGTAAAAACAGATGATTGGAGTCATCTAATTTTTATTTTGCCCAAAACTACATTGAAACTAACGATTTTGAGAAAAATAAAGTTATTTTTTAAAAAAAGTAATTTATTGAAATTTATTAACATTGAAACCTTTAGCGCTACCACATATTTTCTTGGCAGCAACTGTCATAATTAGCTAAATATTAGCTAGTATTTCACAACTCGCTTAAGCGTAAAAATCTAAATTAATTAGGAATAACACCATTTACGCAATCAGCGCGAGATTAATGGAGCTAATCGCCTAGGAAGACAATTTTCCAGGCGATTAGCCAACGTAGGGAAATCTTGAAAAGATGTGGATAACGAACAAAAAGGCTTCAATTACAGGGATTCATGATTAACAGAATTGCCTTAATTGGATCTCATATACCATCGCCGTCTAAGAAAACTGCTGGTTTAACCGTTCCAGATTTTCTCTAACACTACTTTGGGTGAAATATCGCCCATTTTGTCCGTAGGAGACTTAATAGCCAGGAATTTCTCACTTTTTGGTAACACTTGTGCTGGATCTGTAGAGCCAAACAGCGCAATTGTATAAGTCTGAACTGCCACGCTTAGTTGCAGAGGTGCGCTGTCCGTAGCCAACATCAAACTTGCTCCAGTAACGATCGCGGCTAGCTTACCAATATTATCAGGGGAAGTTACCTTAATATCTGGGCAGGAATCCAAAAGCGATCGCACTATTTGTTCATCTTCAGGGCCTTTAAAAATCACTATAGGCAAATCAGGCTGCTTGCGTTGGCACTCTTGTATAATTTGCTGCCAGTTTTCTACAGGATAAATGGGATTTCGGCTTTTAGCTGAAGCTGACAGACTAGAGCCAGCATAAATCAAGATGTAGCCCGTTTCATTCACACCTAAGCGTTTCTGTTCCTGTTGTGCCCACTCAATATCGGGTTTTGGCACATTTAATGACAATTCTGGACAAGGAGTTTGAATGTTTAACGGTTGCAGTAAATTATGATAACCCACTGCTAAATACTGAGATGACTGGAAAGGTAAAGTATTAGTGAGAAAAACTGCACCCTTACCTTGATAGCCAATCCGGGTAGGAATTCCTGTTAACCACAGAAACAGGCCTACTAACCAGCTTTGTCCTACTGTAATGGCCACATCGTATTCGCGATCGCGAATAATGCCCACTAAGTTACCCCAATCCGCCAAACTGTTACGGTCTTTAAAATCAAAGGTCAATACCTCATTCACCGACTTACTAACCCGGTAAGCTGCCTTTGAGCGGGGTTCCACCACGACATCTATCTGAGCGTTTGGGTAATAGCGCTTCAGTTCATCTAGAGCCGGAAACATAAGAATTTGGTTGCCAATTCCGCCAGGTACAAGGGCTACTACTCGCATAATATTTATTTACGCTTACTCGCTCCCTATTTTAGGGGAATATAGGTATTAGGGAATCGGGGATTGGGAATTGGGCATGGGGTAATAGGTAATGGGTAATGGGTAATTGGTAATTGGTAATAGGAATTTCTCCCCTACTTCCTCATCTCCTTCATCTCCTCCCCAGTTACCAATCCTCAATCCCCAATCCCTGATCCCCAAGCTCCAGTTTTACGATTTAAGAAGTTCTGTGTATTTACTAATTCCAGCAGCAGGTTTAGGAAAAAGAATGGGGAGTGACCGCAATAAACTCCTCTTGACGGTGCGATCGCAACCCATTATTGCTTGGACTCTCAAAGCTGCAGATGCAGCTAGTAGCATCAGTTGGATTGGAATTATTTCTCAACCCACTGATTGGGATGATTTAAAAGCCATCCTTGCTGACTTAAAGCTCAATAAACCAGTGGAATTAATTGCTGGTGGCTCAACCAGGCAGGAATCTGTTTACAATGGCTTGCTGGCGCTTCCAGAAGCCGCAGAGCAAGTTTTAATTCACGATGGAGCGAGATGTTTAGCTACGCCAGATTTACTCAATGCCTGTGCGGAAGCTATTCGTCACTGTCCTGGGTTAATTGCCGCTATACCAGTCAAAGACACGATTAAAGTTGTCGATGAGAATGGCATCATCCAAAGTACACCTGACCGAAGTCAATTGTGGGCGGCACAAACACCTCAAGGCTTTGATGTCAAGCTCTTGAAACAGTGCCACGCCGAAGGTGTACGTCAAGGTTGGGAAGTCACAGACGATGCCGCTTTGTTTGAAAAATGTGGCATCGAAGTCCGAATTGTCCAAGGTGAAGAGACAAATCTCAAAGTCACCACTCCTCAAGATTTGGCGATCGCAGAATTTATTCTTAAGAGTAGGGAATAGGGATTGGGGACTCGGAAAAGCAAGGGGGCAGGGAGCAGGGAGCAGGGGAGAAAAAACAAACACCCATTACCCATTACCCATTGCCCCATGCCCCATGCCCCATGCCCAATCTTCATTGACAAATCATATTATGTATGATAATATCCCACTCACTTGGAACTCGTCTTGCGTCAGGTGTCAGTTGTCAAATATGACTAATGACTAATGACTAATGACTAATGACTAACGACTAATGAATACAGCCACAGCGACGAAGATAGAAGCAATTCTCTATTTGAAGGGTAAGCCCTTGTCGCTCGGTGAAATCGCCGAGTATGCCGCGTGCGATCGCGCTACGGTTGAAGAAGGCATGATGGAACTAATTGACGATTATGCCCGCCGAGACAGCGCCCTAGAAGTCGTAGAGACACCCAATGGTTATAGTTTGCAACTGAGGTCTGATTTTCATGACTTAGTGCAAACGCTAATTCCGGTTGAATTAGGTTTAGGTGCACTAAGAACTTTAGCTGCGATCGCCCTAAATAGCCCCATACTCCAAAGCGACTTAATTAACTTACGGGGTTCGGGAGTATATCAACATGTTCCGGAACTTGTGGAACTTGGTTTTGTTCGCAAGCGCCGAGATAGTGATTCTCGCTCGTATTCGCTACAAATAACACCAAAATTTCATCAGTATTTTCAAATTGAGCAACTCCCGCAAATACTTTCCCAAAATCAACAGGAACAACAATTAGAGTTAGATTTAGAACTGAAAGCAGAAGCAGTAGCAGAATAGATGGTACTGATACTGAAATATTTACCAATATCAAAACCACCACTAGCCAGTAAAGTTCAGCGTAAAATAGTTGTAAATCCTTATTACAGGGACTTGCTCTGCTAGAAATCAGGTAACCGCCTTCCCTAGGGTAGAATCAACAGGTTATACCCGTGGTGAATGCATTACCCTTTGACTATGGTTTAGAGTAGAATCAGCAACTAAGCTACAAAAAACTGCCAATGGAGTTTAATCCTGACTTTTTGAATGACAACTCTGAGGAAAACCCAAACCAGCTTCTAAACGACTACTTTGAGGAAAATCCCAATCAGTTGCTCAAATATCTACAGCATCAGTCGCCGGAAGTTATGGCCCGCGTTGCCCAGTCCGTTAGTCCTGAAATTAAACAAATAATTTCGCAGAATGTTCAAGGGCTGGTGGGAATGCTACCCCCGGAAAATTTTAACGTGCAAATCACAACAGATAGGGAAAACCTTGCAGGCCTGTTAGCGTCAGCAATGATGACTGGTTATTTCCTGCGTCAGATGGAACAGAGGATGCAGTTAGACCATTTGTCTAGTCAATAGGTAAAAGTCAAGGGTCAAGAGTCGGCCGCTAGAATCATCAGTTATTAAATTATTTTTCTCTAACTTTCTAGCCCCTAGTCCTTACCTCTAGCCCCTAGCCCTTACCTCTAGCTACTTCTTTTGCGGATAAGCCCCTGGTTGTACTTTGAAGATGTGATTTTTACCTTCGCGGCTAACTTCAATTTCTAGCGTGTCTCCTACAGAACTAGACTCGACTAGTCTTTGAACTTGGGCTGCTGTCTTAACTGGTTTACGATTGATTTTTTGAATCACGTCACCAGGAAGCAGTCCGGCGCGTTTTGCTGGTGAATTTTCTAGGGTGCTTTTAATGACCACACCAGCATCTTGTTGAATATTCAGCTTATTTTCTTGATTAATTTGTTCTTTTTTGGTGGGAGTCAAATCTGTCATTTCTACTCCCAAAAAAGGATGATCTACACGCCCTTTCGTAAACAGTTCATTAGCGATGCGGGCAGCTGTTTCAATAGGAATCGCAAAACCCAAACCTTGAGCATCAGCGCGAATTGCTGTATTGACACCAATAACTTCACCTTGGGCGTTTAATAAAGGGCCGCCAGAATTACCAGGATTAATTGCAGCATCAGTTTGGATAAAGCTGACGCGCTTTTCTGGTACGCCAACTTGAGCGCTAGTGCGATCGGTAGCGCTGATAATGCCAATGGTGACAGTATTATCTAAACCTAAAGGATTACCAATTGCGATCGCCCACTGCCCAGGTATCAAATTTTGTGAATTACCTAGCTTGACTGTAGGTAATTTTTTTGCTTGGATTTTCACAACAGCCACATCTGTAACTGCATCTACGCCTTGCACTTTACCCTCAAAAGTTCGCCCATCCTTGAGGGTTACTTGTACAGTATCGGTATCTGCTACTACATGAGCATTAGTCAGCAATAAACCATTGTCTGTCAAAATAAATCCTGAACCCGTACCGCGCTCAATTCTTTCTTCTGGCATTGGTTGCTCATCCTCACCAAAAAAGCGGCGCAGTAAAGGATTTTTTAAAGCGTCAGAAATCGGATTTGCGACTTTGCGGGTAGCATTAATTCGCACCACAGCCGGCCCAACTTTTTGTACAGCAGTAGCAATAAAATTCACATTATCCCCACCAGTATTCCCAATCGGCCCGCTATAAGCAGGAGGGTTTACTGATTCTGAAGGTAAAGCTGCGGTAACATTTTTTAGTTCTTGAAACGAATAACGCTTTGGTAGGAGATAACCACTACCTAACAAACCTGCACCACCGCCAATTACCAGTAAAGATATGTAGACGGCCAGTTGCTTTAAAGATAACTTCATAATAATTTCGCTCTAAAGATAGCAATGCGGCTACTAATTTATAAGTTTAGTCAAGCAAACAGCGAGTGGACAGAGCAATTTGACAGAACAGTCAATAAAAAATCGGAGAAGCTTCAGTAATTCTTCTACCTTCTACAACATTTTCAGGGAACTACTAGCTTCCCATCAGCTTCTACTCACCAATACCCAAGTTTAAAATTAAAAATTAAAACTCTCTTTACTAGTAGGCATGACTCGTCCTTACCGTTTAGTGTTTATCTGTAGTTTAGTCAGCACTTTGGGGCTAGGATCTATACTCTCATCACAAAGCTCCACATCTGCTGCAGAGAGTTGTCCAACTCCAGCCTTGTCTCGTTTCCAGCGCCATACAGTTGCTCATGGCGAAACCTTAGAGAGTATAGCGCAACTCTATAACCTAGTTCCAACAACTATCGCCGTGATGAACCCATCTGTGAAAAACGGCGCAGTGACGGTTGGTAGTGAACTTCAAATTCCTCCCTACAATGGAATTGTGGTCGAAGTGCCTCAAGGTCAAACTTGGCGACAAGTAGCAGCACAATACAAAGTGCGTGCTGATGCCATGTTTGAAATCAATGGTTGTCAAAAAGACCCTAGAATTGTGTTTGTTCCTGGGGTGAATGGTGGATCAAATCGCGTTGTCGCTACGCCTCCGCAGACTAATCAGCCGCCTACCCAACTAAGTGGCTATCCTTTATCAGCAGCAACTACTGTGGCGTTACCTTATGGCTGGCAAATTAATCCTCATTCCGGCGAAGTCTTTTTCCATAGTGGGGTAGACTTGGTAGCCGCCGTTGGTACACCCGTAGAAGCGATCGCATCTGGAGTTGTCGCCTTTGCAAAGGAACAAGGTAGTTATGGCAAGTTGGTAATTATTAATCACAGTGGTGGGTTGCAAAGCCGCTACGCCCATCTTGACACCATCAAGGTTACTGCTGGTCAGCAAGTGAAAAAAGGCGATGTCCTGGGAACTGTGGGAACGACGGGACAACCAGCAGCTAAACAACCCCACCTGCATTTTGAAGTACGTTCTAGCTCATCTCTCGGTTGGACAGCTCAAGATCCAAAAGCTTATTTAAAAAAATAGAGTAGTACTTTAAAACCAGGATTGGATCGAGTCGGTAGATTTAACAATATGCATTCCTGCTGCTGCAAACCTACTAAAAGCGGCATCAGCTTGTTCTGTGTAATCAACAATCCCAGGAACCACAACAGGAGAAGTACAATCTTCTAGCAAATAAACTTTTTTACTGAGGTTAGCATCTACCTGCTTAATTTCTGTTAATAAATCGTCAATTGTCCAGGCAACGCAGTGGCTTTTAGCTTGACCACCAATAATTACAGCATCAAATTCTAAAAGTTGCTGAATTAATTTCGTATTCTTTTGCGCTAGCGGATTTTGATCAAACCCTATTAACACTTCTGGACGTAAAATCGAATAATTCTCGGTTAAAGGATTCTCGCCTTTAATTTCAAATTGCGTTTGACTCTGACGTGCAATGCAATGGAAAAAAATTGCTTCTTCTACAGATGAAACTAAAGCATGACCAATCCCGCCTAACATTGAGTGATACGGCCAAACTGTCAGGGGATATTTCCCATTTTGACTTAGCTGTTTCACATAGTGATAAGCCTGCTTTTCTAATAATTCGTAATTACCTCTAGTAATACTGTGAGCAACTGCGGGGTTAACTTGCCAAATACCTTGCTCTACATCTTGGAGAGTAATATTTGTTGCTGCTGGTATGGGATGTTCGCCAGCCGAATTTATCCAGAAAATCGGGTGAAAAATTTGGGTAGCTGTATGAGTATCTAAGGTAGGAGTAATTTTAGTAATAAATCCTAAATTGCGATAAATAAATTCACATAATCGCTGATTATCTTCTACTGCTCCCATACCAGATTTTCCGCCTACAAATAATTCAAACTCTGGGATACAGAAAGTATTTTGTACATCAATTAATAGCAAACAAATACGACGCTTATCGGAAGCTGCTGGCTGGATATTATTTTGTTGCGCCCATGCTTCAGCCTGTGCTGCGCGTTCTTGATAGGGTACACGCCAAACTTCACCCACTTTTTCCGGTTGAAAGTATGAAGGAATTGGCAGTTGGGTTGTGCTTTGAGTATTCATATTGAAGTTAAATTAAGTTTAATGTAACAATTTGTGAGAGCGATCGCCTCTGTAACTCCCTAGCTTATCCGACTTACACAACTTCAGCAGTAGATGATTGTAATTAACTTAACCGAGAGCGATCGCGTTTCAATACTCGTCGGTTAAGGGTAAAAGGGGAATGGGAAAAGGTAAAGAAAAAACCTTTAACCTTTTCCCCAAAACCAATTTTGAGTTCACAACGCTATCCCTTGTAGTATTGCGATCGCGTTTCATCTTTTGCTCGCCCATAGCTTTAATAGTATATTTGTATTAATAAATATGGTAATTTCTCCCATACCGACTTATGAGAGACTTATTCGATATATACAGATTTGGCTGATGCTATCTTCTGTAATACCAAAATGCTAGAAAATAAAGTTGAATATATTGTGCAATATAAAAATTGAGATGAAGAAAAATTGGATTTCATCTAAAAAGCAGAAAAATCTATATGAGATAGATATAAATATTTGAACTATTAAGTAATGATAATTTGTTGATTTATGTCATCCTCTGAAGGGGAATGAGTTAATTATATACTCGTAAAATGCCGTAGTAATGAAAGCTGCTGCTTGATGCATCTCATAGATAAAAATTATGCAAGCTGATTTAATAAACTAATTAGCATTAGTGCTATCATTTATAACTCAGTAATAAAGTGATTCCTATCAACTGGCAAAGGCTAGTAAATAGGCTATTTTCCCTGACAAAAAAAATCGATAAATCTTCTTTATTTCTAGTCTTATCTCACATTCTTTTTTTTTTGCACAGTAATTGACCAAAAGCGCCCCACCTATGGCAATCTGAGAAACAGAGATTTTGAAATTTGATATTTTCGCTACAGCAAATTTACCTAATGAGGTTATGCAAACTCTGCCCACAGTTACAACTGTAAACACCACATCTAGCGAACCTAACTTTGATACCACAATTAAGCGGCGTAAAACTCGTCCGGTAAAAGTGGGGGATGTCATCATTGGGGGTGGCTACCCTGTGGTAGTACAGTCGATGATCAACGAAGATACCCTAGATATCGATGGTTCTGTAGCAGCTATTCGTCGTTTGCACGAAATTGGTTGCGAAATAGTCCGCGTTACTGTGCCTAGTATGGCTCATGCCAAAGCTTTAGCGGAAATTAAGCAAAAACTTATTAAAACATACCGAGATGTACCCATAGTTGCTGATGTACATCACAACGGTATGAAAATCGCTTTGGAAGTTGCCAAGCACATAGAAAAAGTACGGATTAATCCCGGTTTATATGTGTTTGAAAAGCCAAATGGTAATAGAAGCGAATACACCAAAACAGAGTTTGATGAAATTGGCGACAAAATCCGCGAAACCCTAGAACCTTTGGTTGTTTCTTTAAGAGATCAAGGGAAAGCGATGCGAATAGGGGTAAATCATGGTTCTCTCGCTGAGAGAATGCTATTTACCTATGGCGATACCCCAGAGGGGATGGTGGAATCAGCTTTAGAATTCATTCGCATTTGTGAATCTCTCAACTTCCACAATTTAGTAATTTCCATGAAGGCTTCGCGCGTACCAGTCATGGTAGCTGCCTATCGTCTCATGGCCAAGCGCATGGATGAGCTGGGTATGGATTATCCCTTGCATTTAGGTGTCACCGAAGCTGGGGATGGTGAATACGGACGAATCAAGTCTACAGCAGGTATTGCCACATTACTGGCTGATGGCATTGGCGACACAATTCGAGCCTCACTCACAGAATCACCAGAGAAGGAAATTCCGGTCTGCTATAGCATTCTGCAAGCCTTAGGCTTACGAAAAACTATGGTAGAGTACGTAGCTTGCCCTTCTTGCGGACGTACCTTATTTAACTTGGAAGAAGTCCTGCACAAAGTTCGAGAAGCCACCAAACACTTAACCGGTTTAGACATCGCAGTGATGGGTTGTATTGTAAATGGCCCCGGTGAAATGGCAGATGCAGACTATGGCTATGTAGGCAAGACTCCTGGTTATATTTCTTTATATCGTGGCAGAGAAGAAATCAAAAAAGTCCCAGAAGATAATGGAGTAGAGGAATTAATTAACCTCATCAAATCCGATGGGCGTTGGGTAGATCCTTAAGATTTGCGTAACGGCGACCACAAAGGTCGCCGGATTGCCAAGTATTTTGCTGTAATAAGAATACATGCTCGTCTGTTACAGTGATACCCTGTGTTAGATTGGGCATACTGACTATACAAATTTTCCTCTGGCGCAGCTGTCATTATGGTGATTACAAAAAGTAAGCTGGTTTTGGGTGCTACGGCAGTGACGCTCTCAACTATTGCTGTTACAAGTCTTGGGATTCACTCACGAGGTCAGGCTTTAAATAACAGTCCCAAGGAATTGATAGACGAAGTTTGGCAAGTTGTTCAGCGCCAATACGTAGACGGTACTTTTAATCAGGTAGATTGGCAGGCTGTAAGGAAAGAATATTTAAGTAAGTCCTACAGTAGTAAAAAAGAAGCATATAAGTCCATCCGGGAAATGCTCAAAAAGCTAGATGACCCCTACACCCGGTTTATGGATCCAGATGAATTTAAAAATATGCAAGTTGATACCTCTGGGGAACTCACAGGTATTGGTATCACAATTAGTCAAGACGAAAAAACTAAACAGTTAGTGGTGATTGCGCCTATAGAAGATACTCCAGCTTTTAAAGCGGGGATTTTATCTAAAGATGAGATTCTCAAAATTGATGGTAAAAGTACTCAAGGAATGGATACTAACCAAGCTGTATCTCTAATTCGGGGTACGGCTGGTACAAAAGTAAAATTAACTATTAGGCGTAGCGGTCAAACTAAAGATTTTGAAATTACACGGGCAAGAATAGAAATTCATCCCGTTAAATATTCACAAAAAACTAGCCCTGCAGGTAACCTGGGTTACATTCGCCTGAACCAGTTCAGTGCTAATGCTGGCAAGGAAATGCAACAAGCCATCAAGGATTTAGAAACCAAAAAAGTTGTTGGTTACGTTTTAGATTTGCGTGGTAATCCTGGTGGTCTACTCTTCTCCAGCGTCGAAATTGCCCGGATGTGGCTGGATAAAGGAACAATTGTTTCTACTATCGATCGCCAAGGTGAACAAGAGCGAGAAGTAGCTAATGGACGCGCCTTAACAGATAAGCCGATGGTGGTTTTAGTTGATAAAGGTTCAGCCAGCGCTAGTGAAATTCTCTCAGGTGCCTTACAAGACAACAAGCGCGCTACGTTGGTAGGTACGCAGACCTTTGGCAAGGGCTTGGTACAATCGGTACGCCCTCTAGAAGATGGCTCGGGATTAGCGGTAACAATTGCTAAATATCACACCCCCAGCGGTAAAGATATTAACAAGCACGGCATTGATCCTGATATCAAGGTTGAATTGACTGATGCTCAAAAACAAGATTTATGGCTACGCGAACGTGACAAACTCGCAACCTTAGAAGATCCGCAATTTGCTAAAGCAGTAGAAGTCCTAGGCAAACAAATTACGGCTAAAGGTACAACAACTACAAGTGCTGAGAAAAATTAAATCAGCACTTTAAGTGTCTGTAACTGGGAAGCTATTGTCTCAGGATTTGGGTAATTCCCAATAAATCCCCAGTCCCAGTTTCCTTTTATTGGGGTTGGCATTTGCCAGCCCTAATTAATCCTATACGACGTGCGATCGCATCTCCTTGGGAACTAAACGGCCCCCACTTTTCGATAATTTCTGGCTCGACCGTTCCTGCATCTAAGTTGGAGACTATCTCGCAATTACCAGCCGGACGCTTGACAACATACCAATTTTCTGTTGAGTCAGTCATAAACATCAAACTAAATTCAAGTTTTCTATTCAGGAGTACTAAGAGTATCTCTTTACCATAGCAGGGATAGAATTATAACATTAAAGGCTCGTTACATTAAGAAGTAAATGTGATTAAATCACTACGCAACCCCCTTAAGATATAGTTTTGGGTTTTAGGGATGTTGTAAAATAAACAAAGAAGGATTCGGGGGGCCATTTACTGGTCATAAACGCCTATAGAGACTATCTACGGAAATCTCCAAGGTTTAAAATCCAGCCAGCTAAAGCAACTACAGCGGCTGTATCATCAGCGCATACCGGGCGATAGCATTAGTACGTCCGATTTTTCTCAGCGTCTGGCGGCAATTAGTACAGAACTTAATCAGCCTGTGTGTGCCTATCTCAACCGTCGCGGACAAGTGATACGTGTGGGGGTAGGCACACCGCGTCAAACGCAAATCCCACCGCTAGAATTGCCCCGTTATGGTGCAGAACGACTGAGCGGGATTCGTTGTATAGCTACTCATTTGAAGCCAGAACCGCCTAATGAAGCGGCACTGACAGCAATGGCTTTGCAACGGTTAGATGTCTTAGTTGTACTCAATATCACTGGGGCAGGATTTACACGTAGAGGCGGCGGTGCGACTGGGTACGTCAAAGAAGCTTATTTAGCTCACTTGACACCCCAAGATTCTCGTACACTCATTACTAGCCCTGCTATGTTAAAGGGTGGATCTAACAATATCCAATCTCCAAACTGGACTGTGTCACAACCGCTGAGTTTGGATGAATTAGCACAGCAAGACTTTATTGATTTAGTAGAAAATCTCGAAGCAGAATTTCAGCGCGAATTCGTTGCCCAAGAAGTAGATGTTGACCACGATCGCGTGCTAATTGTGGGAGTGATGACCGATGAAATGACTCCGCTACAATTCCAAGACACCTTGGCAGAATTGGCACGGTTAGTAGATACAGCCGGGGGCGATGTACTACAGACAGTACAACAAAAGCGATCGCGTATTCATCCCCAAACAGTAGTTGGTGAAGGTAAAGTTCAAGAAGTTGCCTTAACTGCCCAAACTTTAGGAGCTAATCTAGTTGTATTTGACCGCGACCTTTCACCAGCTCAAGTCCGCAACCTAGAAGCCCAAATTGGTGTCCGGGTAGTAGACCGCACCGAAGTCATCTTAGATATTTTTGCTCAACGCGCTCAGTCTGGTGCTGGTAAGTTACAAGTAGAACTGGCACAACTTGAGTATATGCTGCCGCGACTAACTGGTAGAGGTCAGGCGATGTCTCGGTTAGGTGGTGGTATCGGGACTCGGGGCCCTGGTGAAACCAAACTAGAAACTGAACGTCGTGCCATTCAACGGCGCATCTCTCGGCTGCAACAAGAAGTTAACCAGTTGCAAGCACATCGTTCCCGCCTACGGCAACGCCGACAACATCGGGAAGTTCCTTCAGTGGCTTTGGTTGGTTACACGAACGCTGGCAAATCAACTTTGCTCAATGCCCTCACTAATGCCGAAGTTTACACAGCCGACCAATTATTTGCTACTCTTGACCCCACCACACGCCGTCTGGTGATTTCTGACGCTGAGACTGGCGCAACCCAAGAGATTCTGCTAACAGATACAGTAGGGTTTATACATGAATTGCCTGCCTCCTTAATGGATGCCTTCCGCGCCACCTTAGAGGAAGTCACAGAGGCCGATGCTTTACTGCATTTGGTTGATTTGTCTCATCCAGCTTGGTTGAGCCATATTCGCTCAGTTAGAGAAATCCTCGCTCAAATGCCGGTGACTCCAGGCCCAGCATTAGTGGCTTTTAACAAAATCGATCAAGTCAGTAGCGAAACTCTCGCTTTAGCACGGGAAGAATTTCCTCTAGCAGTATTTATTTCTGCTAGTCAGCGTTTGGGATTAGAAACCCTACGCCATCGCTTAACCCAGCTAATTCAATATGCTGTTGACTCTCGGTAAATACTAAAAATCAAGTAAATTTTGTATTTTGCTGCAAAAAGCCGTAGTTATAATGACTACGGCTTTTTAGATTACAGAGCAAATAATTATGACTGCAGAATCAGATACTTTAATCACGCAAATACAGCCAGTTTTGACCTCTAGCTATGTTCAAATAGAAGACTTTCTTACAGCAGAAGAACATCAACTGTTATTCAAATATGTTCTCGAACGCGAATCACAGTTTGTTGCCACCACAACTTCAACTAATGAGATGAATTACCGTCAATCAAAAGTGCTTTACTCATTTCCTGAGTTTTCTGAGCTAATTACTACGCGTATAAAATCGCTAATACCTGATGTAATTAATAGCTTGGGTTTACCATCATTTCCCATCACCTATATTGAAAGCCAACTCACTGCACATAATGATGGTAATTATTTCAAAATTCATAATGATAACGGTAGTCCAGAAACATCTCTCCGAGAACTCACTTATGTTTACTACTTTCATCAAGAACCAAAGCAATTTTCTGGTGGCGAGTTGTTGATATACGATAGCAAAATCATCAACAACTTTTATGTAAATTCCGAATCATTCACAACGATTGAGCCACGCAACAATAGTATTGTCTTCTTCCTCAGCCGCTATCTGCATGAAGTACTTCCTATTAATTGCCCTTCTCAAGTTTTTGCCGATAGCCGTTTTACAATTAATGGCTGGGTTAACCGTGCAGCTAATTCAGTGTAGATACTAGATAAAAAACAGATTTTAAAGACTTATTATCAACCACAGGATTTTTTGTAAGCGAGCCAACAGGTTGTGACGGCTGGATATGTGGCTCAAATCATATATAGATATGAATAAATCTGGAATTATTGCCGTTGAATCACTGATTTATTCCCAATCCTATTATCGGTGAAATTACTATTCCCCATGTAAATACATATAAAAATCACTCTATTAGCTTCAATTAAATTTTCTCAAGTCTGTGGATAACCGATGTACTAAGAGACATAATTTATGGCAAGTTATATCTATACAAGCTTGGATAATCCAATCATCATCGAGTGCATTTATCGCTATGTGAACTAGCGGATGACTAAAAGTTTAGCTATCTAAATACAGCAATTACTGGCTGGCAATAAATTTCAAAATTATCTTACTTATGCATAGAAGTAAGGTAATAGCGTTTAAATATTCAATATCGTAGTAAACACTATGAAAATTCGCCAAATTTCCACTTTTTTGTGCCTATCTTTTGGAACATTATTAAGTTTGTCTCCATCTGTTAAGGCTGCAACTTTTCAGAGTAATTTCACTACAGCCCTCACAGGTGCAGATGCTTCTAAAGGTGATATTCTGCTAAACTCTATTACTCAGAATGGAATTACATTTAGCAACTTCAATTTTGTCACTAGTGCTAGCATCTTAGAGAACGATGCCTACACTGGCGGTAATACAGGTGCAGCTAGTACAGATAAAGGCGATAAAGCTAATTCTCCTTTTCTTACTCAAGAAGACTTGAAAGCGGGTAATGCAAGTGATGGAGCTAAAGTTGCTGCTTTCTTAGGTAACAACAATTTAAACAATATTATTGATACCGAAGACACTGGTAAGTTCAAAATCAACTTAAAGTTCGGTTCTAATATCAGCCAAGACAATACTGGACTAGATAACTTGTTCTTTTGGGAACGAGGTAAGAACAGTAAATTAAAAATTCAAGCACTTGATGCTAATAACACAGTAATTGGTACAGCAATTACATTAGATTCAGCCACTTTTGGCGATGCAGGCTTCCAAATTGACACTATGGAAATTGGTGGCAATCAACAAGTAGGTTCATGGGGTGTCAAACTGCAACAGTTAGGTGTTACTTCTCTAAGTGGTATTCAACTGACAGCAGAAGCCAGTTTTAACGGCCCCGATTTTAAATTATTGGCCAGAAGCAGCCAGATATCACCAGAAAAAGTGCCTGAACCCAGTACAACAGCATCTCTAGGTTTATTGGCAGTGATTGCAGCCCAAACACTGAGAAAAAAAGCAACCTTTATGGTTTAAATAATACTCTCTTTTTTTTGATGCCGATGATGTACCGGATACTGTAAATCCAAAAATAGACGTAAATATTGCTACTTAAAAATTTTAGTTATAGTATCCGGTACATTTTGTAATATTCTTAAGTGACCTCCTATAATCCTGATTTATCTATCTTTTAGGTCAGGATTATTTGTTGACTTTATGATAACTACGAGTAGTCCAATCCAATAAACCGTGTTTTTTACTAGTATTAATGTATAAATATTCTAGCTATTTATACGGTCATAAAATTATGAGAGCCCGACAATCACCGTATGCTTGCTGAGGTAGCTGGTATTTAAAGTGTAATATTATCGGTTCATGAAGAAAACTGGTGCAAACATTAAATTAGTCAAGAGTCTCACGACTTTTGACTAACCTTTATTTGTGTAAATTGATGAAGCTACTTTGGAAATTAGTAAAACTAGCTCAAGCAGCTAGAGTTAGTGTCTACGTTCTAAAATGAAGAATATTCAAATAAATAGAGGATGTTATGGCTGCTAAGGTAGAAATTTATACTTGGAGAACTTGTCCATTTTGTATCCGTGCTAAAAACTTGCTGAATACAAAGGGGGTGAATTTTGTCGAATACAGCATTGACGGAGATGAGGACGCAAGAGAGAAAATGGCACAAAGAGCAAATGGAAGACGCTCTTTGCCTCAAATTTTTATCAATGACAATCATGTTGGCGGTTGCGATGATATTCACGCGTTAGACAGGCAAGGAAAGCTAGATGAATTACTGGCCGCTACTAGCCTCTAGATGCAGAAAATCTGGCAATTATGCTTTGTTGGTAACATCAGCAAGTGTCAATCAGTCAGAACATCAGGGGATAATTTAAATTGAACACCATTAAATTTCCTGGTGCTTGAGGCAAAAAGCGTGAAACTAGCTTTTATTATTGATCCCATCCATCAGCTTGATCCATGTCATGACACCAGTGTTGCCATGATGGAAGCAGCACAGATCCTTGGACACGAAGTGTGGATAACACAGGCAAATCTGTTGAGTGTCGTAGAAGGTAAAGCCTGGGCTATTTTACAACGGGTAGAATTAATACCAGTCGAGTTGGTAGAAGGACGTTATTTTGCAGCTAATCCTTGGTACAAGTTGAGCGCAGGCCAACGGGCTTTTGCTTGCTTAGAAACAATGGATGCTGTTTTGATGCGGACAGATCCACCAGTAAATGATGCTTACCTTTTTGCCACCTACGTTCTGGACTATATTGATCAAAACAAAACCCTAGTAATTAATAGTCCTAATGGTATTCGAGGAGCAAACGAAAAAATGTATGCTCTTCAATTTACCGATGTTATTCCAGAAACGATTGTGAGTGCTGATAAGCAGGTCATTCGAGAATTTGTGGATGCAAAAGGTGCTGCTGTTCTCAAACCACTGGGTAACAAAGCTGGGGAAGGGATTTTATTTTTACAATCAGGCGATCGCAATTTCAACTCAATTGTTGAACTCAGTACTTTTCAAGGTCGAGTACCTGTGATGGTACAAACCTACTTACCAGAAGCCAAAGACGGAGATAAGAGAATTATTTTACTCAATGGAGAACCAATAGGTGCGCTGAATCGCCTTTCTAGTGGCAGCGACTTTCGTAATAATATGGCGGCAGGCGGGACAGTTGCTCAAACCACAATTACCCCAAGAGAGCAGGAAATCTGTACCCAAGTAGCTGAAAAATTACGCCAAGACGGATTAATTTTTGTAGGAATTGATGTTATTGGTGGTTACCTTACGGAAGTTAACGTTACTAGCCCAACTGGAATTCGTGAAATCGACAGATTAGATCACACTCACCTAGGAAGAGATGTCATTCAATGGATTGAACAGACTCTAAAAAGTAAAAAAGAAAAATAATTTACCTTATCTGTTTTTTAGAATTATCTTTTACGGGAAGCTTACACTTATGTAATTTACCTGACAATCTAGCGAACCTAGACAAGCAAGTATTGCTGTAATTGAACTAGTCTTCCCGTTTTCCAGACAGATGCTGATGAAGCGATAAGCACGCAGCAAGATTCTTCAACACTCTAAATTTCTGTGCTTTTTCCTAAAATACTAGTGGACATGAGAGTCAACAGACTCCTGCCCAAGTTAATTGTTTGCGGCTAACGTTATGCAGTTTAGTTATCAATTGGCGATATTTCCGAGATGCACAACGAACTAGCGAATTCCCCCATGTAGGAAACTCAAAACTTAGCAGATTGTATACAGGAACCAGGTAAACCCGGAATTCCCATTTCATCTCAAATCCAAACTGTTAGCATCACTTAATTTTTGGGTGGGTTACGTCGCCTTTGCAGAAAATCAGGAATATCTAATATTGGTTTGTCTTTGGGTTCTGCAATTGGGGTTGGGGGAGTAGGATTGGCAGTAGGTTGTTGTGCTACAGGCCTTCTAGGTGGAGGCGTTGTTACCCTAGTGTTAGCGGCATTTTGCTGTGGCGCTGCTTGTGGTTCACCTGTAAAGCCAGTTGCAATGACAGTAATTCGCACTTCTCCTTGGAGGCGATCGTCAATCACTGCACCAAAAATAATATTGGCGTTGGGATCAACCACTTCATAGATAGTTTCTGCGGCCGCATTAACTTCATGTAAGGTAAGGTCGCTACCACCAGTAATGTTAAAGACAACTCCTCTAGCGCCTTCAATTGAACATTCTAGTAATGGAGAAGAAATAGCTGCGATCGCAGCTTCTCTGGCTCTGGATTTTCCTGAACTTACGCCTATACCCATCAATGCCGATCCCGCATCTGCCATCACAGCTCGCACATCAGCGAAGTCAACGTTGACTAAACCAGGTATGGTGATGATATCGGATATACCTTGTACCCCTTGACGCAGTACATCGTCGGCATAACGAAAAGCTTCCTGTACAGGGGTTTGTTCGGGGATCACTTCCAACAACTTATTGTTAGGAATAATAATTAAAGTGTCTACCCGGCTTTTTAAACCTTCAATACCTTGTTCTGCTTGGCTGGTACGACGGCGACCCTCAAAGACAAAGGGACGTGTGACCACACCAACTGTAAGCGCGCCCATTTCTTTAGCAACTTCAGCCACAATTGGTGCAGCACCTGTTCCTGTGCCTCCTCCCATACCAGCAGTGATAAATACTAAGTCAGCACCTTCTAAAGCTGTGGCAATTTCGTCTCTTGATTCCTCAGCTGCCTTTTGACCAATAGCAGGATTACCACCGGCACCTAAACCCCTTGTCAGTTTTTGTCCTATTTGCAAGCGACTAGGAGCACCTGCCAATGTTAAAGCTTGTGCATCAGTGTTGATTGACCAAAATTCCACGCCACTGACATCAGACTCAATCATGCGGTTGACGGCATTACCACCACCGCCTCCTACACCAATCACTTTGATGTTAGCAACCCTACCAGGAACGATCTCGCCGATGCGGTTGCTTTCAGCAGTAATCTTTTTACCGTCATTATTTTGACTGAAGTTTAGCCCAGAGTGATTAAAAGGATTGGTGGAGTTTACAGCCAGTGAGAACCCTGACTGTCCCACTGACTGGGAGTTTTTATAGGTAAGCCCTTGGTTATTATCAAGTGTCATTGGATTTGTGAAAGGTAGATAAACGACTTTTTCAGGTGTTACTCACCTAAGAGTCAACTATAGTTTGACACTGCTACAGATATGGCAGTGTTCTTTATTGTTCTCACTACTTCCAACCCTAACAGGATTGTCAGTGCGAAATTTCGCTACGGCATCAGCCAAGAACGCAGCCGATCGCACAACTAGTTCTAAAGAAGTATACCTATATTTACTTAAAAATGATCTGTATAACTTCAACCAGAGATTTGGATCTCTACTTTGCTGCTGCCGATTTGTTGGGGGATTTCTTTGGCATTTAATATGTTCTTCCTTAATTACTACTAATGATTTTGATGAGTCATTAATTTTACAACTTACAGTATTGATTTTTTTTTCCTTAATCGCCACTATTACAAGGTTAATTTTGTATATTTTATAATTTTTCTCCAAAGAAAAATACTTAGGAAAGAGATTATTCTTGTTGTTAAATTTAGCCCCTATATATAAATTATGGTAATCAAAGATACTGTTTATCTCAGCATAAATACTTTTATACCAAAAATTACACTCGGATAGCACAACTTGTAAGGATGCACCATAGCGCGTCCGATCTCTTTCCATAATATAGTTAATAGGTTTCACCATTGGGAATGATTGCACCTTATGACACAAAATTTGCCCTGTACTTACTTATTTTGAAGTTAGGGGCAGAGAAGAAATTGCTGGTCAATTTATGGAAAACTGAAATTGATTAGCTATTTGCTCTGTTTTAACGGACTATTGGTTGGAGAAATATTCTACCCTATAGAATCCTTACTGGTGTCGTCCATATATATCTAGGTGTACTAAATTAGCTTCGTAGCTTAGAAGAGTTAGGGTAGAGACAGATACTGGTTTTTGCTGGGAAAATTTTACTTTATGTAAAAATTGCCTGAACATAAGATGGTTGACACAGCCAAAGCCATGATTAGCGTTCTCAAGTATTGCGCTCAATCGTGAGATGCTAGGGTAACAATTGTGTTGCCTTTAGTCCTAAAGCAGGCTTTGTGAGTAATGGTCTCATTTTAAAGAGAAGTTTACGCCTATTTTGTGACTATTACTCGAAATATAAAAAAATAGTAAATAATTTTTTATCATAAAACTTTGTTAATTTACTAAAAGCCTTATATATATTAAACATGTTAAATATTTCTAAGGATTACGAACATTAATTTTCTGATTTTTTTGGTTCAATTGTACTAATGGGGCTTCAGGATTTTGCAAATCAATGTATTCTATTTGACTTGAATTTAACTTGCTAGATAAATGGCGCATTTGGGCAAGGATCTTAATTTGTTCAGATAGCTGGGGACTTGGTGGGCCGAGATATACATTGCCTAGTTCTGTTTTCAAAATTAGATTTGTGGGATCTTGGCAATTAATTTCTTGAATTTTCACCAAACTTTGGTTCATAGATAGATACAGTTGATTCCAATAAGGAAGGTATTGTTCTGGTAACCCAATTACCTTGAGACTAGGTAATTTTCTTGTGGGATTCAGTGATGTGTATTTTTCTAGAGGTATCCAGACTCCGCTAGCATCTATTAAGCCAACAGATGCTTGCTTATTCGCACCTTCAGAATTTCCGCTTCTAGGTGTTTGAACTATAGCTACGGGTACTCTTTCGGTGATGTCAACAATCAGTCCAGGCGGGAATAGACGACGGCTGACGCTTGCTTGTGCAATAGTTGGTTGCCGTCTCAAAGAGTCGGCGATCGCTGACGGTTGAATCCGCCATAAAGATTGAGGATAAGATAATACCAACAGAGATTTAACTGTCTCTTCTGGGAGTAATTCATTACCTGATTTCATCACAATTTGTTTGGGTGTATTCAGTACCCAAACAGGCTGGATTGCCAACCACAATAAACAACCTGCCAAACTGGTAATGGCAAAGCTTCGCCAAATTGCCTGAATAATTTTCATATGCTGCTTACGCCGTAATCTTTTACGGCGCTGGGCTAAATCTGCACGGGAAAGTGATACTAGGTCAGCCATTAAAACCCCTTGCTGGTTCCAGTCCAAATTCTTTAGTACTTAGATCGTTAATTAATTTCAGTAAACTTTGGTGGCAGTTATTAGCCCCTTTTTTCCAGAATTTTTTCACTTTTTAGTAACACTTTACAGCAACCACAGGATGATTGTGGGGCAATATCTCTTCATTTAGCAGTTGGCGCTGTCTATTCTAGACCCAATGTCAATTTTTTACTGTAGGGTGATAGCCATTATCTGCCAAAAAAGCTACATCATTGGTATTGAAATATATAATGTTATATGTATATTGGCTGCAATATCTTCTCAGTATTTATACGCTTTACAAATGAGAGTAACAATCAAAATTCTTCTTAACCTTGATTAGGGCAAAATTCTCCATCGGACTGACAGTTCTAGGTAAATAGCGCTTTAATTATTACTAGGGTAAATCAAGAAATAAACAGACAATTTTTCTGTAAAAGTCACATTATATGGGCTACCTTGAAGGTTAACTTAGTGCTATTTGATCAACTCTTACGAGCTAGCTAAATATATAGTAGTAAGTGCCATTGAAAACATATAGACATCTGAGTTTTTTTTGCAGATAATTACAAAATGTTAACTTAGTTGTAAATAATCTTACGTATTACATTGACGGAAATAAAAATAAGTGATATGTGTACCATCCATAAGCAAACCTTCCATTTAGCTAAGAAAGTATTTTTTTTAACATCTTGATTAGCCGCTCAGGATTTGGCAACCTCAGGTAATGCCTATAGATTGTCAAAAGCTCAACACCAGCTGTAAAAAGGACAGAGATACTTAACGTATAAGGAAAAACTTAATCTCTGCCATTATACTGACAGATGTTTGCGGCATTGATTCTCCCTTTCAGGGCTGTCTGTGATCCGATACTAACTTGTATTCAATTAAGTACCTCTAAAAATTGATCGAGATTTTTGCATAGCAAAAGATACAAATAAAACTAGATCTGCATCTACATGAAAACAACATTAAATTTGTCACGTTTTTATAAAGCGTGTAACCCAAGCTACACATTAAATATGGGTGAGGTACTGGATAAGCAGTACTATATAGATTTCTCTGATGTCCGTGGTTGCAAAATTGTTGAAGAACTACAACGTACTATTACTCGCATTTCTCCAGATGAGCCGACTTGCCAATTGTTTACAGGTCATATTGGTTGCGGTAAATCTACAGAGTTACAGCGCCTCAAAGCAGAGCTAGAAGCCGCAGGATTTCATGTGGTTTATTTTGAGTCCAGCCAAGACCTAGATATGGCGGATATAGATGTTAGTGATATTTTGTTGAGTGTAGCTCGTCAAGTCAGTGTCAGTTTAGAAGGAATTGGAATTAAATTTAGACCAGGTTACTTTAGTAATTTATTTAAAGAAATCGGGGATTTTTTGCAAACCCCTATAGAGTTATCTGGGCAAGCAGAATTATCCTTGGGGATTGCCAAAATTACTGCCAAAACCAAAGATAGCGCCCAGACACGTAATCAATTAAGACAATACCTAGAGCCACGTACTAACAGTATTTTGCAAGCAATTAACGAGGAGATATTAGAAAAAGCTGTAGAACAGCTCAAGCAACGCGGTCAAAAGGGATTGGTCGTGATCGTTGATAACTTAGATAGGGTTGATATGCGCCCCGTTGCTTCTGGACGTACCCAACCCGAGTATCTTTTTATTGACCGAGGTGAGCAGTTACGCCGACTCAAATGCCACTTAGTTTACACTATTCCCCTAGCTTTAATTTTTTCTAATGAGTACGAAACTCTCAAAAATCGCTTAGGTGGAGGAATTGCACCCAAAGTATTACCGATGGTATTGGTGCGGAAAAGAGATGGTAGCGACTTTGAACCTGGGATGTCACTATTGCGCCAGTTAGTACTAGCACGAGCTTTTCCTGAAGTTAAGTGGGATGAAAGACCTTTATTAATCACAGATTTATTCGATCATCCCGAGACATTAGATCGAATTTGTCGTGTCAGTGGTGGTCACATTCGTAATTTATTGGGACTGCTTTATAGTTGCTTACAACGTCAAGATCCCCCATTTTCCAGAGAATGTTTAGAAGCTGTCATCAAAGACTACCGGGACGACCTGTTATTAGCTATTGATGAACATCAATGGAAATTACTATTTGAAGTAGTGCAGCAACAAAGCGTCAAAGGCGAATCCGACTATCAAAGTTTACTCAGAAGTATGTACTTGTTTGAATACCGCGATCCCCAAGGTCGCTGGTTTGGAATTAGTCCAGCATTAGCAGAAACCGAAAAAGTCCTTCTCTGGCAGCAAAATAAGTGAGCTATGCCAAATTAATTTAGAAAATTTGGCTATGGGAATCACACCTTCACCATATTTTTTACAAAATGCAAAACCAGTATCAAAAAATCTTCTTGCTGCTGCTTGATGTGTAATTTCTTATTTTTCCTATAAAGCCCGGTTTTTATTTATGACAAAGTGGCAATTCACAGCAGCTATAGTTAATGATAATCAACATGCTCTGCAAAGGATGATTCGGGCAATCAATCTTTCTAAAGGTCAATTTGCCCTAATTTTAGTCCGGTGTAATTATGGGCAATTACGTGAGCAAATGTTGGGTAATCTTCGCTTGCTGACTAAAGATATCAATATCAGAGAGATATTTCTCCAGCCATCAACTAATGCTTTACATACTCAAATAATTACAGAGCTATTTTTAGATCATCCTGTAGTTGTCAAAGATACCTTGCCATCGGCCGTGATGGTATTTGGACTAGAATCAATTATTGCTCTCGATAATTTTTTGGCTGGTGTCAACCAAGCACGAGATATTTATGCAGCTACGTTTCCCTTCCCATTAATATTTTGGCTACAAGATGAAGTAGCTTCTATGCTGTCAAGATTAGCGCCAGATTTCAAAAGCTGGGCAGCAACCACCATCAAGTTTGAACTAGCACAAGAATATTTAATAGCGCTAATCCGTCAGGAAACAGATTCTCTATTTGCTAAAGTTTTAGAAGCAGGTGCAGATAGATTTTTATCTAATGATGCTCTTGATTTAGCGCCAAAATCACAAAATCGTCGGGAAATTGAATCAGCTCGTAACGATTTGCTGCGTTTATATGGTGTGACATTAGATCCTGAATTAGAGGCAAGTTTAGAATTTGTCTTGGGACGTGATGAATATGCCAACGATCAAATTGATGATGCTTTAGCTCACTATCAAAAAAGCTTAGAGCTATGGCAGCAGGTGGGTTCAGGTGAAAGTGGATTTAGGGATTTAGAAGAGAATGTAGAAGTCTATTCTCCTTATCCGCCAATGCTACCATCCCCACCACTTCTAAGACAGGCTGTGGTGATATTTCACATCGGGTTGTGTTATCGACGCATGGCAGATTTATACCAAGGTGCAGATAGTAAGTACTGGCAAGATGCACTGTTGTGGTTTACAAAATGCTTGGAGGTATTGGAAGAGGCACAAAGACAAGACTTAGTTGCTAAATTCATTTTACCCGCTTGTGAAATGCTACAACGCTTACAAAGTTGGGAAGAATTAGAGCAATTAGCGAAAAAATCGTTGCGCTTGCATGAAACTTATGCCAATCCAGCACAAGTAGCACAAGATTACGCTTTTCTGGCAGATGTGGCAGCTTCAGAGTCAAACTGGGTATTAGCCCATGAATTAGCCAATACAGCACTTTCTATTGCTGAATTAGCGACAGAAGTGTCACGCAGGCAGGAAAGTTGGTATCTTTTATTGCTAGCACGTACACAGCGACATTTGGGTGAATGGCAAGAAGCTATCAATAACCTGGAATGGGCAAGAGTCGTTTGTGAGCTACAGTATGAGCCATTGCTGTATTTAGAAATTTTAGAGGAGTTGCGATCGCTCTACTTTGATGAGCGTCATGACTATACAGAAGCCTTTATTCTCAAGCAAGAAAAAATTCAAATCGAACACCAGTATCGTTTTCGTGCCTTTATTGGTGCCAGCCAATTACAACCACAGCGCTATAGAATTAACCCAGTTTTAGCGTCACAGAAAATACCATTTATTCCTGAAGAAGTGGCCCAAGAAATAGCTGCTTCTGGAAGACAACAAGATGTTAATCGTTTAATTGAACGGATTACGCGTGCTGATTACAAACTCACAGTCATTCATGGCCCATCTGGTGTAGGTAAAAGTTCTATTCTCAAAGCTGGTTTAGTACCAGCTTTAACGGGAAAAGCTATTGGTGAACGTATTGCTTTACCTATAGTTTTATCTGTGTATACAGATTGGGTGACAGCATTAGGACGCAATCTCAATCAAGTACTAGCACAGTCAGAAATATCTACTGCTGGAGAAATTACACCTACTATACTTATTGAAAAACTACGTTTAGTTTCTGAACGTAATCATACGATAGTCATTATTTTTGATCAGTTTGAAGAATTCTTCTTTATCAGTACATCTCCTGAGAAAAAAATCCAATTTTATAAATTTTTCAGTGAATGTTTAAATATCGGCTATGTCAAAATAATTTTGGCAATTCGCGAAGATTATTTACATTATTTATTAGAATTTGAGCGATTGAGCAAAGAAAATAGTGATGGTTTATATGATTTAGGTGTAATTAATAAAAATATTTTAGATAAAGATATTCGCTATTACTTAGGAAATTTTGATAGTGATGATGCAATTAATATCATTAAAAGTCTAACTCAACGCTCACATTATGAAATTAATGAAGAATTAATTCATCAGTTAGTCAAGGATTTAGCAGGAGAAATTAACGAAGTTCATCCGATTGAATTACAAATAGTTGGCGCTCAACTGCAAGCAGAAAATATTACAACGCTCGCACAATATAACCTGTGTGGTGGTTCAGCAAAATTAGTTGAACGCTGGCTAGAGGAAGTGATCAAAGATTGTGGGGAAGAAAACGAAGCGCTGAGTTGGAAATTATTATTTGAATTAACAGATGAAAAAGGGACTAGACCCCTCAAAACCAAAGCTGATTTAGCGGTTGCCCTGGAAAAGAATCAAAACGCAATATCTAATTTTAATTCAGAGTGGGAATTTATTTTAGAAATTTTGGTGGGGTCAGGATTGGTATTACGAGAGCCAGAAGAATTAGGCGATCGCTACCAGTTAGTTCACGATTATTTAGTTGAGCCGATCCGTCAAAAAAACGACTATGGCATGGTTGCCGAGTTAGAAAAAGTCAGATCGGAAAAAAATCGCGCTGAAGTAGCACAAAAACTCTCTCAAAAGCAACTGAATTTAGTTTTACAACGGCGACTGCGAGAAGCACGTCTAGCAGGTGTGGCTTTGGCAGCAATGGCAGGGACAATAGCAGTCTTATGGTGGCAAGCAGATTTACAAAAGAGAGTGGCCGAGCGGCAAGCATTAAGAGCTGAACGCAGCGAAACAAATTTCAAAATTAGCGCGATCGCAGCTTCTAGTGAAGCCTTATTTGCTTCTAATAAAGAGTTTGATGCCTTATTAGAGGGTTTGCGGGCTTGGAAAAAACTTAAGCAAGCAGATGATAGCATTCAAGCAGATACAAAGATGCGAGTTGTCACAGCCCTACAACAGGCTGTTTATGGCATCAAAGAGAAAAATCGCTTAGAGGGGCACGAAGATATTGTCTGGGGTGTGACTTTTAGCCCTGATGGTCAATTGTTGGCTTCCGGTAGTACAGATAAGACGGTAAAGTTGTGGCGACCTGACGGAACTTTACTACAAACTCTCAAAGGTCATAGTGATGGTGTTACTAGCATAAGTTTTAGTCCAAATGGTCAGACCTTAGCTTCTGCTAGTCTGGATAAAACCGTGCAAATTTGGCAGAGAAATGCGGATACAGGCTTGTTTGACCTACAGCCATACAAAACTCTACAAGGGCACGGGGAATCGATTTATAGCGTCAGTTTCAGCCCAGATGGTGAGACATTAGCTACTGGTAGTAAGGATGCCACAATTAAACTCTGGCGCAAGGATGGTACTTTATTAAAAATTCTGAAGGGACATCAGGGATGGGTTAACTGGGTAACCTTCAGTCCAGATGGAAAATTTATTGCTTCAGCAAGTGAAGACAAAACTGTCAAAATTTGGCGACGAGATGGCAGTTTAGTTACCACCTTGCAGGCACATCGCAAGGGTGTAACTGCTGTAGCTTTCAGCCCTAATGGTCAAGTACTGGTGTCCGGTGGTAGAGATCAAACGATACAACTTTGGCGCAGAGAGCGTAATAGTAACAAAAACAGCTTTGATTTTCGCCCCAGCAAAACCTTACTGGAGCATCACAAGACAATTTGGAGCCTGAATTTTAGTTCCGATAGTCAAAAATTCGCTTCTGGCAGTGACGATAACACCATCAATCTCTGGAGTGTCACAGGCACTCTACTAAATACTTTTAAGGGACACAGCGATACTGTTGCTAGTGTCGCTTTCAGCCCAGATAACAAACTCCTAGCATCAGCCAGTTATGATAAAAGCGTCAAGTTGTGGCGTTTAGATGACTCAACTATACCCATTCTCAAAGGTCATACTGCTAGAGTTTTAAGCGTAGTTTGGAGTCCAGATGGTCAAATGTTGGCTTCTGGCAGCAAAGATCATACAGTTAAACTTTGGAAACGTGAGACTAGAAATGGAGAGGTAGAAACTAGGCTTTATAAAACTCTGCTGGGTCACACAGATAAAGTTCCCAGTGTGAGTTTTGATCCCTTAGGTGAAATATTAGCATCAGCCAGTTACGACAAAACTGTCAAACTTTGGCGGCGTGATGGGACTTTAATCAAGACACTGCAAGGGCATACTGATAGCGTCATGAGCGTCAGTTTTAGTCCAGACGGACAGTTGTTAGCCTCAGCGAGTAAAGATAAGACAGTGAAACTTTGGCATCGTGATGGCCGCTTGCTGACAACTTTAGTAGGACATAAAGGTTGGGTGAATAGTGTCAATTTCAGCCCAGACGGTCAGCTGTTAGCGACTGCGAGTGACGACAAAACCATCAAACTCTGGCGCAAGGATGGGACGTTGTTGAAAAATTTTTCGCCTCAAGACAGCTGGGTTTTAGGTGTCAGCTTTAGCCCCACTGACCAGTTATTAGCTTCTGCTAGTTGGGATAATACTGTGAAGTTATGGCGGCGAGATGGGAAGTTATTGAAAACCATGTTAAAAGGTTATAGCGATAGCGTTAACGCTGTTACCTTCAGTCCCAATGGAGAATTACTTGCTGCTGCCAGCTGGGATAAAACAGTCAAACTCTGGAGCCGTGAGGGTAAACTAATAAAAACCCTCACTGGACATCAGAGTGCTGTATTAAGTGTCAGCTTTAGTCCTGATGGTCAAACATTGGCTTCTGCTAGTGATGACAACACGATCATGTTGTGGAATTTAAATCTTAATGACCTGCTGGTTCGTGGTTGCAGCTGGGTTGATGATTACCTGCAGCACAACCATAATGTTGATCCACGCGATCGCCTGCTTTGCGATGGCATTACCAACAGCAAATAACCAAAATTTACCAACCACAGGAGCGATCGCTGTTGACTACACCGCCGCTATTATCCTCATTAGCACCTTCTACCAAGTTTGCTAAAAAGGCTTGTAGTCTCATGCGCTCAATATAAGGCCAGCCTCCCTCAGATTCAATATCTTTGAGCAATGAGTAGAGTTGCTGACGGTTCTCAGGTAAAGTTGCTTGAAAAGCTCCATCCCGAATCTCGCGGTGTAACTGTTCTAACTGCCGTAATAAAGCTAAAAGCGCGATCGCATCTCCTTGGCAACTTTTTGCTGCCTCATACACAGTATTTGAAATTATTTGTAGTTTAGAAGACAGATTTTCTGCTTCCAAGCTTCTCTCGTTACTCATGCCAGCTTTTCCGTATAAATGGCCTAATCAAATTTACCCAACATTTTTGGCTTTCTATTGGCTAGCAGTGTTATATCTTCTCAATAGCCTTTTATACGGTTGTTGAGGATTGCTGCCTTTTGGTTATCCAGCCTTAAGTGTCTGAAAACTTTCCGATGGGAAAACTCGGAAAACATAAATTATCCGATTTCACCAAATCAATAAACTATATTTCCTGCCTCTACTCCTTCGTTACCCATCTGACATTAAATCTTACTCCCTAGGCGAAGCAAGCTACAGGTAGCTTCCTACAGGCTGCTCATTTATCTCCTCATTGAACACAATTGCGTTCGCCTTTAAAACAACCCAATTACGTCCATTAGAGCCTATACGTGAGCTAAATCTACTCCTGATATTCTGGGTTAATACGAGAGTGCTTTGATTTTGAGTTTCAAAAAATCGTATGATCTGGCTGATTTCCCTATTTAAACAATGGGCTGTATGTAGTGGCGACACATACATAATACAGAACGATTAAAGCGATGCCACTTTTGCCATACGCTAGAGGAAAGTACGAAGAGAATCTTACTCTTCGTGTCCTCAGAGGCAAGCGCTGATGCCGCTCTGTGTCAGGGCACAATCATTGATGCGCCCAAACTCTACCAAATGCCGACAATAGTAAAACTGCTGGTTTTTGACCGTTTGGGCCAAACATCCGTAATGGATGCAGTGTACTAGCTAGCCTGGGGTTTCTATCCCAGAGTCAAAAGAGCGACACGTTTAAATACGTTTAGCAAACATAAGTTTGAGCGGCAATTACCCAACCCTACCCGTAGGGAAGGAACTGTGCCCAACCGGAAACGGAAAGGCATAAGGGTAAACTGCAGTCAACGTCCCTATATTAGGGCGGTTTCTCACCAGAGATCGAAACTTAAGTGCAGTTTTACAACGTTAGATATTAATTTTTGAAATTGAGGTTGATCATGAGGTATCGCGCTTTAATTGTTGCATTCTTGGCTTTGTGCCTAGGGCTAATAACTGCTTGTAGTGATGGTTCCTCTGCTAGCAGTAGAGACATACTGACATACGAACAAATTCGCGGCACTGGTTTGGCTAACAAGTGCCCTCAATTGGCAGAAACAAGCCGTGGTTCCATTCCCTTGGATTCTAGCCAGTCCTACACCATTAAAGAACTTTGCTTAGAACCAACTAATTTCTTCGTCAAAGAAGAACCAGCTAATAAACGCCAAGAAGCAGAATTTGTTGCTGGTAAGCTCCTAACTAGGTATACATCCACTATTGACCAGGTGCAAGGCGATCTGACAATCAATTCAGACAGCAGCTTGACATTTGCAGAAAAAGATGGATTAGACTTTCAGGCCATCACCGTACAACTACCTGGTGGTGAGCGAGTACCTTTCCTGTTTACTATCAAGAACTTAGTTGCTCAAACACAACCTGGTTCAATCAGCTTGAATACTTCTACAGATTTTGAAGGCACATTCAAAGTACCTTCATATCGTGGTGCTGCTTTCTTAGATCCCAAAGGACGGGGTGTGGTTACTGGTTATGATAACGCTGTAGCGCTGCCTGCCCAAGCGGATGATGATGAACTGACTCGCACTAACGTTAAGCGCGCTGAAAGTCTGAGCGGCAAAATTTCCTTGCAAGTAGCTAAAGTTGATAACTCTACTGGTGAAATTGCAGGTACTTTCGATAGTGAACAGCCATCTGATACTGATTTAGGTGCTGGTGAACCTAAAGAAGTGAAGATACGTGGGCTTTTCTATGCTCGAGTTGAACCCAACAGAGGCTAAGTTAGCTTGAGTACCGCAAATTACGGGCACTCAGATAGTCACAACAATTCTGTATGCATTAGGCTTGAATGCAAGATTTAATTCACATACCCCCTCTTAAATCAAGGGCGTATGTGTTTTTTTTGCAAATCGGCTAATCTCTATATTTTTTATTTACTGGCGTAGGCAAAGATAGCGCAAGAAAGCTTTTGAGATTTGGTTGATGGATGAAATTATCTAGAGAAGCTACTTTTGGGTGATCCGTCTCTCTATTCATCACAGCGCTATTTGCCATTTTTTAATTTAAATTTAAATTACATTAGGCTTAATTTATTCAAAAATTTATCATACTTGTAAAATTTTTATATTTGGAATTTTTTATTTCAAATTTGAACAGGAAATTTAAAATCTTTAAAGTGTATTTTTAAATTTTTATAATTAACTGCATCCATCTAAAATCTCATTTTTGATAAAAACTCTAATCGATTTTAACTAATTAATCGTTAATAACAAGTACGTATATTTTTGCATATATATTTAGCAAGCTTGAAATAATGATGATTTTTGCTAGTTAATGTCGTATTTTTACTGAGCCAATCAAGATTAAAAAATCCCAGTTCATCATCAGATAATCAAAGTTTTTGTCTACCATCTAACCTGATACTTAATAACCAAAGTTAGGTACAATCTCGGTTTGAAAAACAATAGAAAGTTTTATATTTTGTGTCTATATAGTTTTTTGGCTCTAGGTAATACCAAAGCTAGATAACAAACAAAATACCAAATATGCTTGTTTGCACTTAGCTCGATTGTTTACCCATCTTAGGTTATGTCATAACAAATTTGTTATGTGTCGTAAATCTATTGGGTAATTTAGTTTGATATTTACGTTCATATCGCTCAATCGCATCTAAGTTTACAAGCAATTACTTAACGCTTTATTTGCTTTGCTCAATAAACTCGGTGCTATGCCTACCACTGTCACCACTGAACTGAAGCATGAAACCTGGCAATTGTTGCGAGAATATCAGCAATCGCGCTCAGAAACCGTTCGCAATCAGCTAGTTAAACTCAATTTTGGACTAGTGAGAAGAGAAGCTCACTATTGGATGAATCAATGCCATGAAAACTATGAAGACTTACTCCAAGTCGGCTGTTTAGGTTTAATTAAGGCAATTGAGAAATTTGAAATTTCTAAAGGACATGCTTTTAGTTCCTTTACTGTTCCTTATATTCGCGGTGAAATTCAACATTACCTCCGAGATAAAGGTGTAACTGTACGCATTCCCCGACGCTACTTAGCACTGCAACAGCAAGCGATAGGAGTTTCGCGTTCTTTGCGTGCACAATATAATCGCCAACCTACTGACTCTGAACTAGCAGCTGCACTAGAAATTTCCCCTAATGAATGGCAGGAAATTAAATTAGCATGGATTAATCGTGCGCCTTTGAGCTTGGATGTACCAATACAAGATGGAGAAGAAGGTTCTACAAGCCTAGGAGAATTAGTTCCAGATCCTCACTATCGCAGTTTTCAATTAGCGCAAGAAGATCAAATTCGTCTACAACAAGCGTTGGTTCAGTTGGAACAGCGCACCCGTGATGTTTTGGAATGTGTATTTTTACATGATTTGACACAAAAACAAGTTGCAGAACATTTAGGGATTAGTGTAGTCACGGTTTCCCGGAGAGTCAAGAAAGGGCTGGACTTGTTGAAAAAGCTTATGGGTGTGGTAGACGAGTAACTAGCAAATATTCACTCCGCATTTATGCTGTACTGACAGTATAAAAATAACCAGGCAAATGTAAAAAATTAGGTTATAACGGGAACAGACTTAGTCTTTAATACAAATTTAAGGCTGGTTAATTTTCCTAAACAAATTTTCCTATAGCTTTTGAGAACGGCTAATGGATAGAAAAAATTTCACAATCGCAGGTGCAGCCATTTTAGCGTTGGCGATCGCTGGATGTACCACAGAAGAAACACCACAAGCTACTAATCCTAGCCCGGTTGCCAAACCAGCAGTCAAATCGCCACCAGCTACGCAAACTTTTAATAACCCTCTCGTCCCTGGAAAACAGGTGTCAAAAGTTGCCGCCGCAACTTATAGTCCTGCTTCTACTTTGATTCAACCTACTAATGCTACAGAGCGGTTAGTTTTGGTATCAAAAGGACGAACAGACCCATTTGCGGAAATTATTGCACAAGGAGGTAATAGCATACTTCCTAACGGACAAGGAAGACCTGTTCCTAATTTACCGCCTCTGCCTATTCCTAAACCGCCAGCAGTAACAGTACCAGTAACAACAGCACCTAGAAGTGCAGTTAAAGCAGCTACTATCCAACCCAGAAAAATACAAATCCAAAAAACTGCTGCTATTCCTAAGCTAATTCCTGTTTTGCCAAAAGTTCTGCCGCCAGTACTTCCTAGCCCAAATCTGGTATCTGTATTACCTAAACCACCAGAACCTGATTTAGCAAAGTCAGTTTTTGTAACGGGTGTAGTTTTAATTGGTAAACAACTACAGGCGATTATTAAAGTACCAAATGAGCCATCAAGTCGCTATGTGCAAGCTGGACAGCGACTAGCCAATGGGATTTTAATTAAGCGTATTGAAATGAATGAAGGCTCCAATCCTATTGTGATTGTGGAACAATATGGAATTGAAGTTGCCAGAATGGTGGGAGATGCACCTACCAACTCAGCAACACCAACTACGAATCCCGGTGGAAATCCTGGTTCGCAGACAACGCCATCTTAACAATCTTGTTGCTGTCGGAGCTTCATTACAATGGAGACGAAGGAAAAAATTGAGTTTGCTGGTTTGCCTTTAGCTGTCTATCGAGAGATAGGGGCTCATTTGCGTCAAGTTGAAGGGGTAGAAGTAGGTTTGATACCTCAGTCGTCTCTACAGTTTGATTATTATCAAAGTCAAATTGAAGGTTTATGGATTTCTTGGGTTTCCAACCCTAAGTCTTCAAGTCGGCACCGTGTTCAGCAAATTTTGGCTTACTATCGAAGTCTTTATAATGTTTGATGATTTCAACTAAGAAGTTGTCTTCCGTAACTGTGTACATTAGGACACATGAAAAAGAAAATATGGACTAGAGATTAGGGACTAGGCAAGATTATTTCCTGCCTAGTTCCCAGTCTCTAGTCTTTATTTTTAAATTAGTTTTTTTGAAAATAACTATCCCATAGATAAAGCAGAAAATTGCTATAAAAAAACTATAGCTAGCAAAGTATAGCTTCAGAATTAATGACGAATGAAAAGGCTACAGCAAACTTGCTTGAAAAATTTGCTTTGGAGTCAAATTTAACTCTGGAAATGTTTGACAGATAATCCGCTCGCTATCTTGAAACTTACTGATTTGGTATTCTCCATCAACTAAGTGACAGACAGAGATTGTGGGTCTTTTGGGGTTACCAATAAAATTGCGTCCACCTAAAGCTGCATAATCTATAATCCAGTATTCGGAAATTCCTATCTCCTCATAATCAGCATATTTTAAGTAGTAATCGTCCCGCCAGTTGGTTGATACAACCTCGATTACCAAAGGTATTGATGCGCCTAAACTCACAGTAGATTCTTTTTTCCACAATGGTTCATTGACTAAATTGGCACGGTTTAGCACCAAAACATCAGGAAAATAACCAGAATCTTTTTCAGGTGGTCTGACTATAGCTTGGTTGGGGATAACATAGGGGAGGTCTAAGCGATCAAACTCAACTGTTACTTTTCTAGCTATAAAACCCTTTACTTCTTCGTGTTCCCCTACTGGTTGTGCCATTTCTACAATACTTCCATTATGTAATTCGTAGCGTAACCCTGAGTTTTCAGGTAGCCAATCGACAAATTCCTCAAAGGTTACTAGCTTACTTATGGACTGAGTCATAGATAATAGAGAATTACTGCTGTGAAATTATTATCTCCAATCTAGGAGACTACGGACAGCTTGAAGAGCCTGATACTTTAGTGTTTCCAGATTAGTTTTAGCTCTAAATATGCTGAGAGAGTATTATTAAAGGGTCATACTGGAAAAACAGTCTCAATTAATTGCTGGCCGTAATGTAAATTTTACTGATGATGATTTCACTGTGAAGAGTTACCTTTTAACAGTATCTTTATCAAAACATGGCCTAAGATTATGCAATTGTAAATTGCTGAGGTAAACTTGCAAGCAAGTAATGCAAAATATTACTCAGCTGGTCTGCGGTCTGGGCATCACTCACAATGGAACACTGGCAATTTCTGATACAGAGACAGGGCGATCGCGCTTGGCATACCCTGGAATCGCCAAAGGTAGAAATTATCGAAGGTCGGTATAGAGTTTTGGCTCGTTCTAACCGTCCTAATACGGATGTGGAAGTACGGGTCATTCACTCATCGACGCAAGAAGTCCCGCCCAAGCGGCGAATTCAGAAGCGATCGCGTCGCACTAATGCAGAAGGTTTAATGGCGGTAATTCCTTATACCTACTTCAAAGCCGGAATTTGGGAACTGCAATGCTCTGGCGACTTGATGTCGGATATTCTCGGCGGTCAATCGTGGCAATACAACCTCTATGTGCGGGTTTTATCTCAGCAAGCAGATGAGATAAATCCAGTATTAGATACACCTCCAGACTCTCCTCATATTCCTGTTAATGATCTCGCACCTGCTGTTCCTGAAGAGACAGAAATTAGCATTGCACCACCAGAAACTGTTAATACTGCCCCAGCCACAATAACTACAATAGAAATTAGCCCTCCCAGAAGCGAAGTTCCAATTGAATATTTAGAAGATGCCATTATCGATCAGCCTGTCAGCCCAGTTTGGGTGAAGGGAGTAACGGCAGAGCAGATTTTACAAAACTTAATAGAATTTGCCTTACCTACCTCTGAGCCGCTTTTCGATGAGGAAATGTTGACAGATCCGCCAGCAACGCCAGGGTTACCACCTCTGTTGCTGAAGCTCGATCAGGAAACCTATGTTGCTCGTTGGGGAGGAAGTCTCGCAATTAATGGGCAATTAGAGCTAAAACCAGAAAATGAAGAAGTTGAGATTCCTGAGAAACAAACTCTCTATTCTCTAGAATTAGAAATTGATTTACGCTCACCTCTTGGTTTAGAAACCTTGCATCAGGTACGGCAAGCTTTGCCTAACAAAGTCGTACCTTTTAAGATCCCAGCCACAATTGATATTCCTGCTGATTGCGAATCTAAGTTAATTTTGGCGGATGTGAATTTATATGGTGCAGTTAATGAGGGTGGGGACGTAGTTTTATTAGCTAGCCAGTCTTTCACAATTACAGCAGATGTGAGCGAATTACTGGTCATCAAAGCCGAACTCACAGCCAAAAAACCAGAGATTGTCGAAGAAATACCTGCACCTGCAACTGCTGAGTCATCACCTGGTATTGATTTGTCACTGTTGAATTTAGTAAAAACGATCCAACCAGATGATTCTTTAACTCTTGGTGCGTCGGTGCCGAAATTTCTTCCCCCAGAAATTAAAACGCGATCGCCAAAAAAATCTGTAGAGTCTCATAGTGGGATTCAATTGCCGAATATGCCACCGTTACCTCCTATACCTGCTAAGGTAGCAGAATCACTGACAGCAGAGCCGCCGCAACAAGAAGAAAGTCTCGACAAGGTTGATACGTTAGCCGCGATCAACATGGATGAGCTGGTAATTACAAATCGGCGATTACCGATGATTAGCGGTACATTTCCATTCTTGAAACCGTTACCAGCTTTACCCGGTGGTGAGGAAGCAGTTCCATCAGATTCTCAGTCTCCAAAAGCATCAACAGCGCTAGATGTCAATTTACCTGATCTGGAATTGAACGCTGAACTATTACGTAGCTATTCACAATCTCAAAATCAACCTGTTGTTGAAGAAACTGTACCACGTCGCTCTAAATTAATTGATGCCTATATTGCTGGTGTATCTACGCCAACTCGGCCGGGGTTTGATAATACAGTGGCACAACCTGCTACGCCACCACCTGCTGAATTAATTAGTGATGCAGTTGCAGAAGTAGCTACACCAACTTTGCCAGAATTTGATGATGCGGTTGCACAACCTGCTATACCACCACCTCCTGAATTAATTGATGATGCTGCACAAACAACTACACCACCGGATTCGCAATTAATTGATGATGCAGTTGCACAAACAGCTACACCAACTCGTCCCAAATTAGTTATAGAGGGAAATCCCTACTCATCCCCACTCATTACACAGTGGTTGCAAAGCCAAGGCTTCTCTTTACCCGAACCGATCCATCTGCTAGATCAAGATGATGAAATGGATGTTGTCGCACACCAGATAACACCCGATGAGCAAATTAGTGATGCTTTTAACCCTGAAAGCACTGATATTGAACTCAATTTGTCATTCAACTTAGATGCTGACATGGGAATAGTTGCAGATGAGTTGGAGCTTGTCCAACAGGAGCTAGAGACAGCAGAAAATGTATCAGAAGTAGAGTTAACGCTACCAGTACCAGAGCCACCTCCCCCGCCACCACGTTATCCGAAGATACCCCTAGTTCGGGTTACAGAAGAAATTATTGTAGATGATACTTACATTGAGCCGGAAGAAGAGATAGTTCCGAGCGTTCCTGAAGAAGAAGAAGAACAAGAGGAAGTACCATTAATAGCACCACCATCGCCATTACCGTTGATGGCTGTAGCAGTTGTTGAGTCTTTACCAATTCCGCAACTGTATTTACCAGAGGGAGAATTAATTGCTGGTACATCTGTACGGGTACGCATAGAACTACCTGAGGTACCGCCAGAAGTTGTGGTGAAGTTATGGATTAAAGATTGCCAAACACGTTGGTTAATAGACGGCCCCTATATCCTCAAAGAGTTACTACCAAACTCTTCGGGAGTCTTGGAAGTAAAAACGCAATTACACGTACCTTTTGGCTGCTTAGAAATGCGCGTAGAAGCGATCGCACTTAATCAGGAAACTCAACAGGAAAGTGACAAAATCTCCCTAACACGCTCTGTAATTCCTCCTGATTTGCCGAATTTGCAGCTAGAGGAACTCTTAGGTATTTAGACATTCTTGCTAAATCCTGCTGTGTTAAAAATCTTTAGATTTTCAAAAATGGGACAGAATTTGCAGTAAGCTCATCTTGAATTGAAGTGTAATTCAACAGGAATAATTAGCTATGACAACTGAACTTTTTCCTTCAATCTTGGCTAGTACTTCTTACTTGCCTGCTCTGTTCGTTCCCATTATTGGTTGGGGTGTACCCATCGCAGTATTTGCGTTTTTGTTTATCTATATTGAACGCGAAGATATTGCTTAATTTGTGCTACAGCAATTAGTCAATAGTACTCCGATACTGGTAAACTATTGACCAAGGACAAATGACAAATCACAAATAATTAATACCGCCTATCTCTATGAGACGGGCGGTTTTTTTATGATGTTGATTTCTAAACAACTGCTAGAGAATCTACATTATTATGCTATTCGGCTCCAGCTACTATTAAAGTGAAGAACCGATTCCGGCATAGGCTCCGTAAAAGAAAATGCCTACAACTGTAATTACACCTAATCCTGCGATCGTAGCGACGACCCACAGGGGAATTCTCCCACTTCCTGACACAGCTTTTCTCCTCCCTTAACAACAAATCAACACAAGTTGAATAAACAAATGATTAACAAAGATTTTGCCAGTTAGTTAAAGAAGTAACTGGAAAACAGGATACCCAGAACAAAAATCAGTAGTAGTCCCAGGTACAGTGAAGTCCGGTTTAATTCAACCGGCTGATTATTGGGATTGGGCGTTCTTTCCATGAGTTGCTCCTAGCGTTGAATAAACTGCATTGCGGCGATCGCGCCCAAGAAGAAGACAGTAGGTACACCTAGGGTGTGAACTGCCAACCATCTAACTGTAAAGATGGGATAGGTAACTGGTTGATTGATGTTGTTGCCGCTAGTCATAATCTCAAACTACTTTCCGATATAAGTTTCTACTTGCTTTTTAGCTTCAAAACGGTTATTCACAATGGGTACTTCTTGGCGTACTTGTGTGAAGTACTCGTTAGGGCGGGGTGTGCCAAAAACATCATAAGCCAGTCCGGTGCTGACAAATAACCAACCAGCAATAAATAATGCTGGGATGGTGATGCTGTGAATTACCCAGTAACGAATGCTGGTAATAATGTCCGAAAACGGACGTTCTCCAGTGGTACCTGACATTGATTTCCTACCTTCACAAAGACAGTTATTGAGTTTATTATCCTACAAAGTTTAGAAAGAGTTACAACTTGCAACGTCCTTCTCAGAAATCTGGATAATTACAGAGGCTTGTGTTACCTTAAGCTGGCTCTGCTGGGGAGGTTGTGGCCACGTTGGGGTTATATTTCAGTAAAACGCCGCGATCGCCAATGATAAATCCTTGGTCGGGTTGGAAGAACACAATTTTGTAAAAGTTGGCAGCGACTGTTTCAACATCCCGGTCTTTTTCCCAAGTTTTACCACCATCAGCACTGTGCAGTAAATTACCACTACCACCACCTACCCAAATATCATTAGGTGTGCGATAGGCTAAATCCAGTAAACCCCAACTCGTAGATAATTCGGGATTTTGTGCTTCTTGCCACTCCTCGGGTTTGGTGGGGTCGCTAAATTGCACTTGTCCACCCCGCGCCAGCATCCACATTTGTCCATTGTCAGCAAAGCCCATGTTTTCTACACGGCGAGAACTATTGCGGTTATGGGGTACCCATGCATTTTGCCCTGGTTCCCAAGTAGAGTAAAAGCTACCTTTAGCAGAAACCGCAACATATTTACCATCAGTAGAACGTTCTAAGTTACGTACCACACCCACAGCTGCTTCTACTTGAGCTTTCCAGTTTTTACCACCGTCTTTGGTTTGATAAATTGCGCCTACATCCGTAGCCATCTCAGCAGTATCTGCCCCTAATGCACTGATACTAATAGGATTACCAGGTAATTTTTCACTTAGGGGAATGCGCGACCAAGAACGGCCTTCATCTGTAGTATGCAGTAGCAAACCAGGCTCGCCAGCAATCCAACCTTCTTTACCTGCAAAACTAACAGCATCAAAGCGATACCTAGTGTCATCCAAGGCTAGGTTTAAGGGTTTCCAACTATCTCCACCATCATTGGTTTCTAAAATGGTGGCATTGCTACCGACTATGTAGCCATGTTGAGGATTTTCTGTAAAAGCAATATCAAACAGCTTTGCTTCTGTGGGGACAGAAATAACTGCCCAGGGGTTATAGCTGGTAGAAGGAACTTTGCTACAACCTATACACATCAGGACAACTATCAATACGGCAAATATTCGTTGCCAACTTTTCAAAATTGCGTGCATCAGTATTTTTTATTTCTTAGTTGTTTCTAAATTTGTGTACGGGTTTGGGAAAAAGATTTACCAACCTCAAAATTGAGTGGTGGCTGCTAAATACCGAGACTGGGCAACAAATAGTATCTATTGTAACCCGTAGAGACTGAGGAAAAATAAGAAAGCTAGTGCTAAAGCACCGAAAATCAGCAGGTTTTTTTGGGTAGGTGTCAAGGTGTTGACACCTAAGCCATAACCAAGATTTTCGCGAAAGCCTGATGCTTGACCTGCTGGGCCGATGTTGGTGAAAGCTTGCTTCTTTGCACTACATACAGGACAGCGCCAATTTACGGGCAGTTCTGCGAAGGGTCTTCCAGGGGGAATTTCATATTTGTCATCTCCCTTCTCAGGTTCATAAATGTAACCGCAGGAGCGACACTCATAGCGGTCTAATACTTGAGTTTCAACAGCTGGTTCGCTTTGTTCGCTCATTGCTTAGGCCTCGCAGAGGGGCAAATATTAAATATACGTTACAAATTATGACATAACTGTTAGATTTTTCTATCACAACTAAAAACGAATCAAATACCTTCAGAGCTTCTGTTTCCCAGATTTCAGAAAAGCCTAAAAGATATAATGTAAAAGAAAGTTACAGCGTTATTTACACCATAAGCGGTAGATATCCATTGTGTTTGTTCTCAGCGGTTACGAGTACCTTCTAGGCTTTCTCATTATCTGTAGCCTAGTGCCTGCCCTGGCGCTCTCAGCGTCCAAGCTCCTACGACCCAGCGGCAAAAGTGCGGAACGGCGCACCACATACGAATCCGGGATGGAACCCATTGGCGGAGCCTGGATTCAGTTCAACATTCGCTACTATATGTTTGCGCTGGTCTTTGTCGTCTTTGATGTGGAGACTGTGTTTTTGTATCCTTGGGCGGTAGCTTTCCACCGTCTAGGGCTATTGGCATTCATTGAAGCGCTAATTTTTATTGCAATTCTTGTAATCGCCTTAGTTTACGCATGGCGTAAAGGAGCTTTGGAATGGTCTTGAATTCTAATTTACCAACTCAGGACAAAGAACGCATCATCAACCCAATTGAGCGTCCCACTGTCACTCAAGACCTTTCAGAAAACGTGATTCTGACTACGGTTGATGACCTTTACAACTGGGCACGCCTTTCTAGTTTATGGCCGTTGCTATTTGGTACGGCTTGCTGCTTTATTGAGTTTGCAGCTTTAATTGGCTCTCGGTTTGACTTTGACCGCTTTGGGCTAATTCCCCGTTCCAGCCCCCGCCAAGCCGATTTAATTATTACGGCTGGCACAATCACCATGAAGATGGCACCTCAATTGGTACGTCTTTATGAACAAATGCCTGAGCCAAAGTATGTAATTGCAATGGGAGCTTGTACAATTACAGGCGGGATGTTTAGCGTTGATTCCCCCACGGCTGTGCGTGGAGTTGATAAACTCATTCCTGTAGATGTGTACTTGCCTGGTTGTCCGCCGCGTCCAGAAGCGATTATTGACGCAATTATTAAGCTGCGGAAGAAGATAGCCAATGATTCCATCCAAGAACGGGATCAAATTAAGCAAACTCACCGCTATTACAGCACAACTCACAACTTGAAGCCTGTAGCGGAAATTTTGACTGGTAAGTATATGCAGTCAGATACTCGCTTTACACCACCCAAGGAATTGGCGGAAGCGATTGGTTTACCAGTTCCACCTGCTTTATTGACATCCCAGAAACAGAAGGAGGAAACAAACCGTGGCTGATGAAGAATCTAAGCCAGTACCAGCAGCCGAAGAGTCTCTGGTAAAAGCCGGAAAAGTTTCCCAGTGGTTGAGCGAAAATGGCTTCGACCATGAAGTTTTAGCACCCGATGTAAACGGAGTAGAAATACTCAAGGTGGAACGAGATTTCTTACTCCCCACTGCTACAGCTTTGTATGCTTACGGGTTTAATTGTCTCCAGTTCCAAGGTGGTGTTGACCTCGGCCCTGGGCAAGAGTTGGTGAGTGTATATCACTTAATTAAAGTAGGTGATAATAGCGATCGCCCTGAAGAAGTACGATTGAAAGTGTTCCTCCCACGGGAAAACCCCACAGTGCCTTCAGTCTACTGGATTTGGAAGACTGCAGACTGGCAAGAGCGGGAGTCTTATGATATGTTCGGCATTGTCTATGAAGGACACCCCAACCTGAAGCGGATTTTAATGCCTGAAGATTGGGTAGGTTGGCCTTTGCGGAAGGATTACATCTCGCCTGATTTCTACGAGTTGCAAGACGCTTATTAGACAGTGTTGAGTGCTGAGTGTCAGCAGTGAGAAGTGTGATATCTCATCCCTAACCCCTCTCCGGCGGCGGAGAGGGGTAAATTTTTTGGATGTTTCACAAAAGCGCAATTTTTCACCTATTCCCAGTTTACTTTTTAAAATAATTTGAAAATGTTACTTTGAGATAATTTGAGGGAAATCTATAAATGTAGCCTCCAGACAATGAGATTATGTCACTCTTTTATCGGCAAATATGGAGTGATTATATCTATAGTTTAAAGGGCTAATTGTTTGATAAATTTCAATTGCTCATTTTTTCTTAAGTCATGAGATGTTATTAGAAAATATCAAACTATCTGAACTACCATCGGTTTATTTATTAGATAAAGACAAGTTACCAAATTGTGCAGCTATCTACTTTGTTTCTGATAGCAAAGGTCAGATTATTTATATTGGCAGAACAATCAACTTAGCTGCGCGGTGGCGAGAACATCATAGATTTAAACAGCTAAAAAGATTTAATCGCAAAGACCGTATTAATATTAGTTGGGTAAATTGCAGTAATCAGATCAATGCTCTTCCAACTATCGAAAATGAGCTAATCAATTTATATAAGCCGCCATTGAATTGGTCGAAAGTTGTAGCACCAATTAGAAGAATAACTCCAGCCGAGACAGCATTACAGCAGAGTCTCCAGCAATTGGCTAACTGTAACACTATGATATTTGGATTCGATCCAATTGCTGATGAAGAACCACCAACAATATATTTGGTTTATCCTGTTTACGATAGGCGTGGTTTATCAGGAACTATCAGATCTGCGCTGAAAAATATTAATAAAAAAGCTAGCACACTGAAGTGGAAAGAGTACCATACAGACCCTAAGCGGTTAGGAAAATTTGGCTATTGGCAGACTGATTACAACGGTATACGAATAGATGTAGCGCCATTTCAGAGTTTAGTTCACTTTATGGATAATTCGACTCGTCGCACTATTGCAGGGGTTGAACTTATGGCTTTTAGTAGTGAGCAACTAGAAATACTTCTAGAAAATACACCAGAGTTTAAGGAAGAAGCTTCCGGTTTAGAAGCTTTAGAGGATGACCCTATTCCCATAGAACTAGTTGATAAAAAATATCAGAGCAATACTAATAATGAAAGTGTAGTAGAAGTTGAACCTTGGGAGGAATTAGAACCAATGGCTGAAGGTGAAGCTAGAGTAATGACTCGTCAATTTTTATTTGTGGATGATGTGGAAATAGAGGTGTGCGCTAACGAAAATGGGAAGCATTTTGTTAGGCACAATGTTTATTGGTGGATAGAAGGCAGAAAGAAAACTCCTGATCCAAAGTATGATTGCATCCTGGAAAATTTAAAAAGTGCAGTAGATAGACTACCTACTATCAGATGGTCTGGCTATAGGTTTAGATTTGAGACTATTGTATTCAGTGAAGATGATGTAGAGGTTGAAAGTGTAGTACTATTACCACTGGGAATGTTTGAAGACCTAATGAAGGAAAAATCAAGGTTTGGTGGCACTATAGAAGAAATTCAAAGAGATGAATCTAAATTAACCCCAAAACATCCAGCAAATATAAAATTATGTGTATGGCTGCAAAGTCATTCATTATCTTCTCTACTATCAACCAATAACAGCTAAATAGAATCACTGTATATAAGTAAATATGCGATCGCCTCGCCTCAGAAAAGTAAAATTCAAGTTCTCAGCCTCATCAATCAAGCTTTAATCTCCAAGTTCCGTGTTCTGAACTCAAAGTTTCCTGTTCCAAACAAGAACGTTTCTATTTCAAGTGAGAATGTTCTTATTTCAAATGAGAACGTTTCTGTTCCCAGTGAGAACTTTCTTGTTCCAAACGAGAATGTTCTTGTTCTGAGGGGGAATGATGTTGTTCTGAGTGCGATCGCTTGCAATCCAGTATCAAAATCCACTATTCACCTTCCGTATTTTTACAAAATGAATATTATGTTCATTCATTGCGCCTTGAAAAGCCATTAGGTTGGCTATAAATCACAGTGAAATTACAGTTATTCTCTGTGCAAACTTATTTTTGTAAAGAACAGAATATATACAGATATTGACTTTCGGAATTAATTAACATTTTTTGTAGTGAATTATTGCAGCTTATAAATAAATATTAAGCATCAAATATTTTGTTTAAAAAAATGTGATTGAAATTGATATAAAAAAATCACAAAAACAGAGATAATTTTGTAATCGTAGAAACAATAAAAACTATTCACTAGAATTGTGTTTAATTTTTGAGTAACTGCTTCGACTTCCGGGAGAATTGATCGATGAAGTCGCCGTTGCAATCGAACTGAAGAGCAGTTACGCGCAAGCAGATGTGAAGTGAACTAGAGAAAATAGCAGAGAACTGAGAATTTATGGCTAATAGTAGTGCAGTTACCGCAGCGCTACGCTTAAGCGAAAAGTTACCTTTTCCGTTAAAGCGTTTGGCAGATTTGGCTTATAACTATTGGTGGAGTTGGAGTGGCGATCGCATTGCGCTATTCCAAACTATCGATCCCCAAGAATGGGAACGCTGTGGGCATAACCCAGTGGCGATTTTAGAGTCAGCAAGTTATGAACGTCTGACTCAATTAGCAGAAGACCCTTTTTATCTGAAGCAAATCTCTGCCTTGGCAAAAGAGTTTGACCAATATCTGCTGCAGAAAGATACTTGGGTAAGTGGCGTTGCACCGCAACTTAGCAAAGACAATCCCATTGCTTATTTTTGCGCGGAATTTGGTATTCATGAATCCTTACCAGTCTACTCAGGTGGCTTAGGAATTCTGGCTGGGGATCACCTCAAATCATCCTCAGATTTGGGTGTACCAATGGTGGGTATAGGCTTGCTATATCGCCAAGGCTACTTTCGTCAACGCTTGAACCGTCAAGGTTGGCAAGAAGATTATTATATTGATAACCCTTTCCAACATATGCCCATTGAGTTGGTGAAAACTCAAAATGGGGAACCGTTGATTATTCACCTAGATGTTCGTCAAAGGCAAGTAAAAGTCCAAATTTGGCAGGTACAAGTCGGGCGAGTAACTTTATATTTACTCGATAGCGATCGCGAAGACAATGATCCCATTGACCGCTGGCTAACTGGACACCTCTATGGCGGTAACTTAGAAACCCGTATCGCCCAAGAAGTAGTATTAGGCATTGGTGGTGTCCGTGCTTTGAATGCTTTAGGTATTCAACCTTCCGTCTATCACCTCAACGAAGGACACGCTGCTTTCTGTACATTAGAAGTTGCCCGTTTAGAAATCGAAAAGACTGGCAAATCTTTCTATGACATAGAAGCAACGGTGCGGAATCGTTGTGTATTCACCACCCATACCCCCGTTCCCGCCGGACATGATGTCTTCTCTCCAGATTTAATTGACTCCTATTTTGCTCAATACTGGCCCCAGTTGCGACTTTCCCGCGAACAATTTTTGGCATTAGGCGCAAGAAGATTGGGTGATCCTTGGGAACCATTCGGAATGACGGTTTTAGCTTTGCGGATGACTCGTGCTTGCAATGGCGTAAGTGAATTACACGGTCAAGTTTCCCGCAAAATGTGGACTGTCCTTTATCCGCAACATTCAGAAGATAAGGTTCCCATTGGTTACATTACTAACGGTGTTCATGCACCTACCTGGACTGCGCCTTTATTAGGTGACTTGTACAATCAGTATTTAGGCGAAGACTGGAAAACTCGCGCCATGTTGCCGGAAATGTGGGCGAAAGTTGACGATATTCCTGATGAAGAATTGTGGTGGCGACATCGTGTCCTCAAAGAAAGGCTTATTGCCTACACCCGTTATAAAATCAGGAAAGCTAGGGAACAACGGGGAGAGGATTACCACTTTATTCAATCTACTGACACCCTGCTAGATCCCGATGTGTTAACGATTGGATTTGCTCGTCGCTTTAGCCCGTACAAACGCGGGGATTTAATTTTACGAGATGCAGAACGGGCGAAGAAGATTTTCAGTAATGCTCAACATCCAGTTCAAATTATCTTCGCAGGGAAAGCTCACCCGGCTGATGAAGAAGGTAAACGAATTATCCAACGATTGATGGAATGGTGCCGTAATTCTGGGCTGAATAATCGTGTTGCCTTTATTGAAGATTACGACATTTACACCGGACAGAAACTTGTGCAAGGTGTGGATGTATGGCTAAATAACCCCCGTCGTCCTCTAGAAGCATCAGGTACCAGTGGGCAAAAAGTCTGCTTTAACGGTGGACTAAATTTAAGTGTCCTTGATGGCTGGTGGTGCGAAGGCTATAAGGCTGGAAGTGATGGTAAAGGGCTTAATGGTTGGGCTATCGGTGAAGATGCTCACACTAGCGATCAAGAATTACAGGATCGCATAGATTCTCAATCGCTTTATCAGCTATTAGAACAAGAAATTGTACCCTTGTACTATAACCAAAATGCTCAAGGTGTTTCCTCGGGTTGGGTGCAGATGATGAAGACATCAATTAAAACCAATGCACCATTATTTAACACCGATAGGATGATTGCTGACTATGTTTCCCAGGTTTACGTCCCAGAAATTGCTAAGAGTGTAGAACCGATTTTAGCGAAGGTTCTAGTTTAGAAAGTTTGGGTTTCCTGGTTAGATGATAGAGGTGGCTTAACCACCTCTTTTTTTTGAAAGCGGCGGGAAACTCCATTCTCTTTTGGGTTCGTAAGGTGTGCGCCCCGCCGCTTTGGGGATGGGGCATTGGGCATTGGTAATTTCTTTCCCATATCCCATTTTCTATTTTTCATTTCGCTAAACTTGGATACAGCCTTGCCATTGCTTGCGGTTCATGGCTGTATTTGCCACTGTGCTGTGGTTGGTATGTCTCGTTATACAAACACAAACTGTTGGGATTTTTGCTGACAAACTGCATCATCCGCCGATGGGGTTCACCACGGAAGAACTGTTTCAAGTCATGGGCGGAACGCCAGTAGCTAACCATAATTACTTCGTTGGCTGCACAAATTCCTGCTTTTACCTGCACGCAGCCTTCAGCTTTGGTAGTTGAACTCCCGATCCAAAATAGATTTTTCCACATCCAGAAAAACCCAGCGCGATCGCGCGCTATGATGCCGTTGACAAAGACAACAGCCTCAGGACTTTCTGGCAAATTAATTTGGTAAATTGAATAACTCACGGCACTACCCTCTTGAGACTTGTTGATGGTGTTGCTTTGTGGCAGATAACATATTCAATTAAGATATTATTCACTTAATTGAATATTTATTCTAAGTTATATTCAACTAAGTGAATATGTCAACCCATCACCCATGTCTCTTACCTATGCCATTCTGTCGGTCTTAGTTAGCGCCCCTAGTAGCGGCTATGACCTTGCCAAGCGTTTCAACCCCTCGGTAGAAGGGTCGGTTGGTTTTTTCTGGAGTGCCAGTTTTCAACAGATTTATCGAGAACTGAACCGCTTAGAACAAAAGGAATGGCTGCAAGCTGAATCTGTACAGCAAGAAAATCGACCCGATAAACGTATCTATACTGTGACGGCTTTAGGTAAACAGCATTTATGTGAGTGGATTGCTGAATCTGAGGAAATGGCACCCCTCAAGGATGAATTGCTGTTAAAACTTTATGCTGGGTATCTTGTACCTCAGCAAACGATAGTAGCCAAGCTGGAAGTGCATCGTCGGCAACATCAGCAGCGATTAGCAATCTATCAAGAAATTCAGAACCAGTACTTCCAGAAGCCGCAAGAGTTGTCCAACACCTTCAAGTTCCAGTACATGACGTTGCTGAAAGGAATTCACTATGAAATGGGCTGGCTAGCTTGGTGTGACGAAATCATGTTATTGCTGAAGTAGGCGTTGTACTCTCAGATGGGCATCTTGCCCCATTTACAAGTGAATCAAAGAATTTAATCTGTTAGATAGAAGTGTTTTCAATCAAAAATTAACCGCAGATAGATACAGATAAATTTGTACATCAAGAGATGGAAAAACGCTATATTTATCAGTGTAAAAACTATGGCATAAGTGCTAAATATAATTACAAATTATGATGATTTTCCCTGTTTATATTTGGTTGGGTTCATTGCGAATTCATCCTCATATTTTATTTGAATCTTTAGCTTATGCTATAGCATTTCGGTTGTTAATATTTCGGCTTCGCAAAGATGCGATCGCACCTAGCCAGCGCAGTTCTGTAATTGTGGGCGGTATGATAGGCGCTTTAATTGGAGCAAAACTTCTGGTAGGGCTGGAACATATTAATTTTATTTTGCAAAATCAGCAGCAGTTTCTATTACTATTACTCCAGGGTAAAACAGTTGTAGGTGCACTTTTAGGTGGATTAATTGGTGTAGAACTTACCAAAAAAATTATTGGGATTCATCAGTCTACAGGTGATGTATTTGTGTATCCTCTGATTGTTGGCACAGCCATTGGTAGAATTGGATGCTTTCTCACGGGATTGAGCGATCGCACTTATGGAATCGCCACACAATTACCTTGGAGTATAGATTTTGGTGATGGTATTCTCCGCCACCCCACGCAATTGTATGAAATCTTATTTTTAGGCTTGCTAATTATATTTTTGCAATTTCGTAGTCGCTATCACTATCAAAATGGCGATTTATTTAAATTTTATTTAATTTCTTATTTTAGTTTTCGTTTTCTGGTAGATTTCATTAAACCTGATTTTCACCCTTTCTGGGGTTTGAGTGCAATTCAAGTGGCTTGTTTACTAACTATTGTGTATTATCGCCACACCATCTCTCAGATATTTCAATTTAAAACCTGATTTACATTTAAATTTAGAAACTCTTAATAATAGGAGTTCTTCAGTACGCTATATAAAATCCATAAATCTTGCTTGTTTAGCATCGCGTCTACCCTGGTAACAACTTACAAATTTATTTATCATGCCTACTCGTAACTATCTCTTTTATGCATTAACTAATAGCGTTTGTTCAAAATGTTTAGTCAAGGTAGAAGCAAAAATTATATTTCAGGATGATTGTGTTTACTTAGTAAAACATTGTCCCACCCACGGACGCGAAGAAGTTTTAATCGCGGATGATGTTGAATATTATAAAAAATCTCTAGAGTTTATTAAACCTGGAGATATGCCATTAAAGTTTAATACACCCATAAAATATGGCTGTCCTTATGATTGCGGACTTTGCCCGGATCATGAACAGCATAGCTGTTTAACATTAATTGAAGTTACAGATAAATGTAATCTTTCCTGCCCTATATGTTATGCCGATTCTGGTGCAGAAGAATTTTCAGAAATCTCCCATCAACCAAGACTGCATCGGAGTCTAACGCAAATTGAAAAAATGATTGATGCAGTTGTCGCCAATGAAGGAGAACCGCAGATAGTGCAGTTAAGTGGTGGAGAACCTACGATTCATCCTGAGTTTTTTCAAATTCTCGATATTGTCAAAACAAAGCCGATTAAGCATTTAATGATCAATACCAATGGCGTAATGATTGCTAAGGATAAATCTTTTTGCGATCGCCTCAGCCAATATATGCCAGGCATTGAGATATATTTGCAATTTGATAGCTTTGAATTAGAGGCTTTAAAAGAGTTACGCGGTGCAGATTTACGGGCAGTTAGGCAAAAAGCAATTGAGCATCTTAACGAATATAATATTTCTACAACTTTGGTTGTCACTCTCAAAAAAGGTCTGAATGATGGTGAGATTGGCAAAATTATTGAGTATGCTTTGCAGCAGAAATGTATTCGAGGCGTGACATTTCAACCAATACAAGCAGCAGGAAGATTAGAAGGATTTGACCCTAAACGAGATAGATATACTTTAACCGAAGTCCGACGCTCCATTTTAGAACAGAGTCCTTATTTTAAACCTGAAGATATTCTCCCTGTTCCCTGCCATCCTGATTCTTTAGCGATGGCTTATGCATTAAAACTAAATGGTCAAGTAATACCGTTAACTGGGTTAATTAATCCAGATGTTTTTGTAAAAATTATGCCTAATAGCGTACTTTATGAACAAAACGAAGAACTGAAAAAACAAATATTTGAATTATTTTCAACAAGTCATTCACCCAATTCTGCGGCTTTATCGCTCAAGCAGCTTTTGTGTTGTTTGCCAATGATTGCTGTGCCAGAAGGTATTAACTACTCCAATGTATTTCGGGTAATGATTGTGCAGTTTCTTGATGCTTTTAACTTTGATGTCCGTTCTGTCAAACGCTCTTGTATTCACATTGTGCATCCAGATGGTAGGATTATTCCATTTGATACATTTAATATGTTTTACCGCGAAGGCAGTGCTGGCTACCATTTAGTGAATAATCGTAATTCGTAAATCTAATTTACCAGTGTCATCTATAGGACTCAGTTAATGTCTCAAAGGAATGAAGGGTTACAGATTTTTTTAGGAATATTAATTTTATTTGGTTTGCATTTGATAGCAGTAGGCATCATATTTGGAGTAGGTTTACTTGCTGGTCAAATATTTGGCTATGCTAATTATAGTTATTTAGGTATTTGGCTGATTGGCGGTTGGGGATTTTTTATTTGGCAGCTTTTATATGTCATTCCTTTATGCATTTTGCTCAGAAGACAACAGCGCCTAGCAATGATGAAAGGTGTAATTATTGGTGCCGTGATTACAGCTTTATTAAATGGTAGTTGTTTCTTGTTAGTATTTGCTAATCGTTAAATTAATCTTTTATACATTTAATATTTCATAAAATGGGCAGGTAAAATGCTCTATTTTTATAGGTTATTATTCATTTAAAAATGAAAAGAGGTGCTATAAAGTAACGCACGCAAAGCATTGTTACAGATGCGTTACGCTATCGCTAACGCATCCTACATGAATTTCAAAAATTAAATAAAGTGCCGCTATATATAGAGAAAATCTGAGCAACATCTCCAGTTACTCAGACTTGTCGGTGCTGTTCTGTGTCTCATCTAACTACAGCAGCACAAATCTCTATTTCGACAATTAACTCAAAATTTTTGCAAAAAATCTGATATTTTTTGACTCGCCTACATAGCAATTAGTCAAAAGTCCTTGCAGACAAGACTTTTAATCAAAAATTCAAAATCCAAAATCCAAAATCCGTCGAAGGTGTTGACTCTATAGCAGTTCATCAAATATGATTTTAGATTGTCTGTCTAATTCCTGCTCGGATCAGGTAGACATCCTACAAAAGCTGGCAAAAGCGCTAAATCGCATCTCCACAACAGAGATTAGCCAGATACCTGTACGGCAACCTCAAGGACAATTTCATGACTTACGCAATTATTGAAACTGGCGGCAAACAACTTAAAGTTGAGGCTGGTCGCTTTTACGATATCGAGTTACTGACTGCCCAACCTGATGAGAAAGTTACAATAGATAAGGTTTTACTCATACAGCACGATGGCGAAGTCAACATTGGACAGCCACTAGTGTCAGGGGCGACTGTAGAAGGGACAGTATTACGACATCTCAGAGGTCGTAAAGTCCTGGTATACAAAATGAAGCCGAAAAAGAAAACCCGCAAAAAACGCGGACATCGCCAGGAAATCACTAGACTGTTGATTAATTCTATTAACCTCAATGGTACAGTCCTAGCAGCGGAAGAAGCAAAAGCTGCTGAAGAGACTTCTGCTGAAGAAACCGCTGCTGAATAATCAATAACAGTTAGGTCAAAAAAGGAAATTATGGCTCATAAGAAAGGAACAGGTAGTACACGCAACGGTCGTGACTCTAATGCTCAACGTCTTGGTGTAAAACGCTACGGTGGTCAAGTTGTTCGTGCAGGCAACATTCTCGTGCGCCAGCGCGGTACCAAATTCCACCCTGGTAACAATGTTGGCATTGGTAGCGATGACACGTTGTTTGCCTTAATTGATGGCGTTGTTACCTTTGAAAGAAAAGGTAAAACCCGTAAAAAAGTTAGTGTTTACGCACCTGCTGCGGCTGCTGAGGCAACCGCTAGCTAAAAAAAGGGTGGGCATTGCCCACCCTTAAAAATTTATACTCAATAAACTGTGAAATTAACGAATTAACACGTGACGCACAAATAGCATTTGCATTGCTGCACCTAAAGCGACACCCGCCAGTGAAAGTAGAGATGTCAGCCAAAAAGCTTTTCCTTCCTTCACACCTGCTGCTTGAAAATCTATTCTCGCTAAGATGGCGGCAGCAATAATTAGCAAAGTGTCAAGGAACATCCGAAACCAAGCAAGCATGACAAAAAACAGGAATGCTGCGAAAACTGAAAATACAAAAGTCCTGGTACTGGATTTAAATACAGTACTAGAAACTCGTGCCAAATTTGTCCAGGGAACGGTTAAGCTTCCTACAAACAGCAAGATAGCAAGCACAGTTATTGCCCAGACAAATAAAGGGGCTTTTGTCTCGGATATGACCCAGCCGAGGGTGCTGTAACTTAGTAATAATAGTGTTAGGGAAACCCAAGGTATGCGTTGCAAAATCGACATGGGTTAAGTTTTTGGTAGCAAGTTAAACCATTATTACTCAACTAAATGAAATAACAAAAGACTTGATAGGATGAGGTTTTGGGAGTTTTTACAGATATAGCTCCCGAACTTGCTCCTTGATAGTAGGACTGTATGGGTCTGTTGTTGGGAGCGATCGCACACCACAATCAAGAAACATTTGAGTCAAATGTATAGATTGTTAATCTCATGCCGTAGACTATAACTCTATCATCTGATGTTTTCTAGCTGTTAACAATCGTTGATGATGCTCTGGCTGACATCTTGTAACATTGCCATAACTTGAGGTTGGGTAGTGTCCACAATATAATCATCAGGATTTGAATAAAAGGTTAGCAGGTACCAAATCTGCAAAATTGCTTGTATGTTCTGGCTTTCAGCCATTGTTGATGATGTTGTTGTCACAACATCCCAGCAAGTTCACAGAGAATTTGCAGACAAACTAGTTAAATTTTTTCTTAAACATTTGTAAACTGTTAGCAGCCGAGTAGCCGCGTGTCACATCTTGTTAAGGAATTATCATGAGACAACTTGTTATTGTTGAGCGCGTATGCCTGATTGGTCATATCGTGTCGATGGTGTTTGGACTTGTAGGCATACTACTAGTTGTGCCGAATGCGGAAATTATTATGAACCTAACTGAGGTTGGGCAAACCGCCATGCAGTGGAGTATGGCTGGAGGCGGTGTTGTTTATATGATTTTGGGCGCAGCGGCTGTCTTTTTGTATGCCTACCGGACGTTGGGATTGGGTCGCGCTTTGGCATTTTTGCTGCCATCAGTGTTTATTTCCTTAGGAAGCGAACTGTCGGGAACCAGCACTGGCTTTCCTTTTGGGCACTATAGTTACCTCAGTGGACTGGGCTATAAAATTGCTGGTTTAGTTCCCTTCACAATTCCCTTATCGTGGTTTTATGTGGGATGTGTTTCTTACCTATTGGCGCGTGCTGGCTTAGAAGTAGACAAAAAGCCTAGCTTGTTGCGTCATATAGGTGCGATCGCATTAGGTGCTTTATTATTAACCTCTTGGGATTTTGTCTTAGATCCAGCCATGAGCCAAACCTCTCTCCCCTTCTGGTATTGGCAACAACCAGGCCCATTCTTTGGTATGCCTTACCAAAACTTTGCTGGCTGGCTGGGAACAGGTTCACTATTTATGACTGTGGCAGCATTCCTCTGGAGAAACAACCCCATTAAATTAGAGCGATCGCAACTCAATTTGCCTTTGATAGTTTATTTAGGCAATTTCACCTTTGCGACTGTAATGAGTTTGGCTGCTGGCTTCTCTATCCCTGTATTGCTTGGCTTGTTAACAGGTGTAGCTCCAGCTTTAGCACTTTGGTGGCAAGGTTCAAATGGACAACCTGTGGCGATCGAACCAGCAACTCAGGAAATTTCAGTAGCAAATGTCAAAGTTGCTTTGAAGTAGTTTTGGGGATTGGGGTTTGGTGTTTGGAGGACAGTGAGGAAACAGGGAATAAAGCAGACGAGGAGAGAAATACTCATATGCTCTATACCCTATGACGGCAGTTGCTACAACGGAGGAGACCTCCGCAACGCACTGCCTCCCCTATGCCCCATGCCCCATACCCAATGCCCCATGCCCTAGGAGATGATGCTTTGATTTTAGTTAGCAACCTATCGCTTTTATTACTATTACTGCAAATACCAGCAACAGCGATTCTTCTTTCAAGATTATTTAAGGGGCCGACACGCCATCCGCCGATTCAACCACAACAGCCTACACCAGATATTTTGGGTAGTGTCAGCGTTGTGGTGCCAACACTTAATGAGGCTTTGCGTATTAGCCCTTTATTAACTGGCTTAAGTAAACAAAGTTATGAAGTTAGGGAAGCGATCGTTGTAGACAGCAGGTCGCAAGATGGTACGCCAGAATTAGTCAAAGCCGCGCAACAGCAAGACCCCCGTTTTCGTGTATTTACAGACGATCCTTTACCCCTTGGTTGGGTAGGTCGTCCTTGGGCTTTACATAATGGCTTTTTGCAGAGTTCTCCAGAGAGTGAATGGTTTTTAGGAATGGATGCTGATACTGTACCCCATCCTGGTTTAGTTGCTGGTTTGGTGCAGACAGCCAAAGCCCAAGGTTATGACTTGGTATCGCTTTCACCTCAGTTTATTCTCAAATATCCAGGGGAATGTTTGCTACAGCCTGCTTTGTTAATGACTCTGCTGTATCGATTCGATCCGGCTGGTGTGAATACAGAACAGCCAGAAAGGGTAATGGCTAATGGTCAATGCTTTTTATGTCGGCGTTCGGTTTTAGCTGCTGTAGATGGTTATACCAGCGCCAGTGGTTCATTTTGTGATGATGTTACCTTAGCTCGATATATTGCTGCTCAAGGTTTTAAAGTAGGCTTTTTAGATGGCGCGAAGGTGCTAAAGGTGCGGATGTATGAGGGTGCAATTGAAACCTGGAAAGAATGGGGACGCAGCCTCGATTTAAAAGATGCATCACCCCGCGCTCAGATTTGGGGAGATTTATGGCTACTTTCAGCAGTGCAAGGTTTACCCCTAATAATTTTACTTAGTTACGGTTTGCTGGCTCTCCTCTTCCCCCAGCCATCCCTGCTTCCCTTGAATTTATTATTAGGACTAAATATATTTCTGCTAGTGATTCGCTTTGCGATGCTATTGGCGATCGCACCTTCCTATGATCGCACAACTGCTAAAGCCGGCTGGTTATTCTGGCTTTCACCCCTAGCCGATCCTCTAGCTGTACTGCGAATCTTCTTATCTGCATTCCGCACTCCTAAGGAGTGGCGGGGAAGGAAGTATAGTTAAGGGTCAATTGGAGAGACGCGATTAATCGCGTCTGTACTCAATGGTCAAGGGTTAAGGGTTAAGGGTTAAGGGTTAAGGGTCACAATTATTTTTTCCTTGTCCCCAATCCCCAATCCCCAATCCCTAATCCCCGCTACTCCTCCTCACCTCCTACCTGATCGCCACGTTCCAATTCCCAGAGAATTTGATTACCTTCACGTCTTACCCGTGAAACTATCCAGTTACGCCAGCGCCATTGGTCGCCGCGACTGGTAACGGCGCTAGCGTGAACATCCATGAGGTCAGCGAGTTCGGAACTGGTGATTAAATAACCTTTTGTGGCGATTTCATCAGCGATCCGTAGGGTTTCAACCAAGTCACGCAGTTGTTCTACCCTCAGGGCTGGTGGCTTATCTTCAATTGGACTAGTAGAGTTTGTGATAGTTGGCTCCATAATTGTTATATTTGATGCAAGAGTACTGCTTTCTGGTATCCTTGTGTCAATTATTGTAGAGGTTGCTGAAGATTCAGTTACTTTTGCTACATTTATTTGATTAGTTTGTGGTAAAGATTGATCGGCATCTGTGGTAAAAGATTGTTTAAGATCTGGAACTCTACCACTAGCAAAAGTACGAGCAATGACATCGCAGCGCTCGTTACCTACATTACCAGAATGACCCCTGACATATTCCCACTTTACTATATAACTATTAAGTTCGTCCAAGGTTTCTAACAGGTCTTGGTTTTGCACGGGTTTACCATCGGCTTTTTTCCAACCTCTTTGTTTCCAGCCTTTGATCCACTGGGTAACAGATTTGATCAAATATTCGCTATCGGTATAAAGGGTGATAGGTTGAGTTTGTCCAGATGTTTGCAAAAATTGCAGACCTGCGATCGCAGCTTGCATTTCCATTTTATTGTTGGTGGTGTGGGATGATGCGCCGCCGATTTCGTGAATTGAGCCATCATTGAAATAAACGACTACACCCCAACCCCCAGGGCCAGGATTTCCTGTACAAGCGCCATCGGTGTAGATACTTTGGATTTTGCGTTGGGACATAGACAATACTATCCAGTTAAGTATTTTGAATTCATAATTTAGTTTAGGGAAAAGGGGAAGGGATAAGGGTTAAAGGTATTTTGTTTTCCTTTCCCTTTTCGCTTTTTCCCTCTTAACCGAAAAGTATTAGAAGATGAAATAACCGAATGTACCCATGCGGTTATTTAGCGGCGTATTTTAGCCTTGCCACGCCAGTAGGCTAACGCACCTTCCATGATTTGTTGACGGTGCGGCGCTTGGCGACAACACACCCTACCATTTTCAATAAATTTAAATTTTGCATGATAGAAGGATACTCAATACTTGTCGGTTAAGGGAAAAAAGGGGAATGGGAAAAGGGACAGAAAAAACATTTAACCTTTTCCCCAAAACCAATTTTGAAATCAAAACGCTTACTTGAGTATTATTGGCAGGATACCAGTAATTGTAAAAGCTGCCCAGAAGTATGGGTGATTATAGGGTTGATTAATGGGTTCTAGTTGATTCTTAAGATTATTTAAATGACGTAATAAAAAACGGCGCAAAATACCTTCGTCTTCTGGGAGTTTAGCAATTTCCTCTGCATACCATGCGGCTAGTTCATCATGAGTGACATTCCGCAGCCATTGGGTAGCTTCAGCTAAAGCCACTACCTTGGATTTACCTTGTTGTAACCGTTGGTAAAACTGAATCATCACTAAAGCACTAGCGGCTGATTCCACAGTCCACAGAGTACTGACAACAGAAGCCACGCCGCAACTCATAAAACCACTGACAAGTCCCACATATTCTGTGGTGATGGTGTGATTACCTGTAATTGCTGTTTCGCAAGCAGCTAGGCTGACGAGTTGATAGCTGCGTAAATCAAAATCGCGGATATCTGTGAGAGTCAGTTTATCTTTATCTGCTAACACCAAGAAAGATAAAGCTGGATTGTGGAAATTATATTCGCCATGCCCAGTAAAGTTTAGGATACCGTAGCCTTGAGGCAAAGCCTTGATAACTGCATCTTTTGTGGCTTCCTCAGAACGCTGGCGGGTGTTGTGGGGAAAGATGCGACAAATCGCCTCCGATTCAACTTGAGCAAATTCTAGTTCGGGATAACCTGCGCTGTTGGGATGTTCGATACTGAGTAGCTGATGACTTAGCTGATTTTCATTGCTTTGGGAGATTAAGCCTAATTGAATGCTGGGTAAATAGCTGATGGTGAATTCTCTTGGAAATAGGGTATGCAGAGGAAAGCGGTGTAAGTCGCGGTGGGGAATGAGAATTAACTGGGTAATATCTGAGATTTGGGAAACAATAGCGTTAATGTCGAGAATTTCACTCAGTTGATTCAGCATTGCGGGTAAATTGTCGCGCCAAGTTTTTGCGTCTTCGCTATGCTTGTCTTTACTTTGGCGATAATTGGCGTATTGTTCATTCCAAGTTTTCAGCCAGCTTTCAAAATCACGCAGACGTTGTACTGGTGTTAGAGACTTTGCTCCTAAGACAATGAGTGATGGTGTATTGTGCTGGAAGATGAAAGTATGTAAGGCGGCTGGGCTGAGATGCCAATAAACTATGGCAGTATGGGGATTGAGTAATTGTTTCATTTCCACCCATTTAGGAGATTCATCACTCCACCCATCTAGCAGCCAAGACATACAAGCATTTTTTCCTTGTTCTGCTAATTCCAAGGCTGTACTTAAGTTTCTTGACTGCACGGCTAAATCTACAGTTAACTGTTGAAAGCCTGCAAACTTCAAAGCTAACTGCTTTTTCTTTTCAGGACTTTTGCACTCATCCAATAAACGCCGTAAAATATCAGTTCCCCGTCGCTTGAGTTCTTCTGCTTTAGCTTTTTCCCCCAAATTCAACTGCACGCGAATTAAATTCTGTAATACTTCTAGATGCAAATGGGGAAAATCTGCTGCTGTGAGAGTTTTTAGTGCTTCGTTGTAGTTGGTAACAGCTTTGTACCAATAGCTGTGGGGACGAGAATCGGCTCTCCCTCGGAAGTAGAGAGCATTACCCATTGCTTGATATAATTTTCCCCAACCTTTGGGGTGGGTGTCTTGATAGCAGTACTTTAACCCTTCCTCATAACTGGCTAATTCTCCTTCATAGCCTCGCTGGTTAAGCAGAGGATTTTGGATTGCTACTGTACTCAACAAAGCCAGCAAGCGATCGCAATTCACAGAATTACCAGCTGTCATACCCCGGTTTAGCCAAGCTTCGTAGAAGTCAAAGGAGATTTCTATGGCTTTGTCAAATGAGGCGATCGCTTCTTCAAATAGTTGGAGATCGGATAAGGCTGCGCCTCGGTTGTTCCAAGCAAATTTATTGTTAGGGTTGATTTTGATAGCTTTGTCATAAGAGGCGATCGCTGCTTTATAGTCTCCCATTTCACTCAGCGTTAACCCCCGGTTATTCCAAGCTAAGTCATTTTGAGGTTTGATAGCTATAGCGCGATCATAAGCAGCAATTGATTCTTGAAATAGCCGCAATTTTCTTAATACTAAACCCTTATTATTCCAAGCTTGATAATAATTTGGTTCAAGTTTTAAGGCTTGATTATATGCATTTAGTGCTTCGCCAAACTGCTCTAATTCCGTGAGAATGTTCCCTTGATTATGCCAAGCTAGATAAGCTTGCGGTTGAATTTCTATCGCTCGCTCATAAGATATGAGTGCATCTGACAATTTCTTTAACGCGTGCATTGCTGCACCGCGATTTACCCAAGCTTGATAGTAGTCTGGTTTGATGGCTATAGCAGTATCGTAATAAATAATTGCTTGTTCAAATTGCCCATGTTGATTTAATATATAGCCCCAATGGAACCAAGCTTGATAATAATCAGGTTTGATTTTTACGGCTTGATCGCAACAGGCGATCGCTTCCGTAAATCGTTTTAACTGACTCAAAATTTCAGCTTGTTTGTACCAAGCTTGGTAAAAGTCAGATTTTACTTCTATGGCTTTCTCTAATGAAGTAACTGCTTCATCAAATCTTCCTAACTGTTCCAGTGCTGTAGCCCGATTAAACCAAGCTTGGTAAAAATCAGATTTGATTTTTATGGCTTTGTCACAAGCAATAATTACTTGCTCAAATTGCTGTAATTGATAAAATGCTGCGCCCTGGTTAAACCAAGCTATATGTAAGTTAGGGTTGATTTTGGTAGCTTTTTTCAATGAAGCGATCGCACCTGCAAAATCACCATACATCAATTGTTGATTACCTTGGTTAAACCAAGCTGCTGCGTCCCCTTGTTCCTTACCTTCCTCTGCATTTGCTGGGCGAGATTCTTCAAAAACCTGGTTCGTTGCTTTCCCACACCCTAATAAGCGCACACCAATATCATAGGCAACATCACTAATTTCCCCAGCGCCCAACTCCCCTAAACGCACTATCCGACTCGCTAACGCATCATTCTCTTGGGGCAATGCTAATAAGGTTTCACCAAAACCACGCAACCATTTGGCTAAATTTCTCTGATTGATGCGATTTGCATCCAAAAAACCTGTTACTTGTCCTCGACTCCAGCTTTCATCATTGACTCTTACCAATAAATGAATAAATAACGATTCATACTCCGTATCTTCCAACTCCCTGCGTATTTCTGCTAGCTTTTCTTCTGTTAAATAATTATAACTAGACTGTTCATTGCCGGATAATTGCTGAATATAATCCTTGATTAATAGCCAAAGCTGCTGGAGCATCTGCTGCAATCTTGTATCAGTTTTATCAGATATTTTACTTGAGAGAGTTACCCGAGAGAATGTGTTTCAAGTCTAATTTAATACTTGTTACAAATGCCTAAAAATTACAGCCTTCTCATTTTGGTGTTTTCCGCTTTATTGCTGACTCGTTAAGCCTTAACGCTTTCTTATTCAATCACGAGCAAATTCTACAGTTAATTTTGATACAGTTCAGATAAAATCATGAGTGATTGATTTGTTAGTCGTGTAGAAAGCTAGCTCAATTGGGGGATTCTCCCCCAAACCCCCGATTGGGAGACGGTTGCGTCCCCCAATCCCCCTCCAAAAGGATTGATCTGTTTTTTGTTGAGTAAATAGTTTTTTGGTTTTGTTGCCGATTAATTTTCTTAGCTTAAATGTATTTAAATATACTATTTTTACTGCTGGCGATCGCTATAACTCATCACTTCACCAAAAAAATACATAAAGTCGAATTTAGTAAGCTAAAGCAGCTATTGCTTTCTCCATTTAGTATATTTAGCAAGCCAAAGCAGATATTGTTTTCTCACCAGCAGCTTTTGCTTTCTCCATTCGGTATATTTAGCAAGCTAAAGCAGCTTTTGCTTTCTCATCAGCAGCTTTTGCTTTCTCCATTCGGTATATTTAGCAAGCCAAAGCAGATATTGCTTTCTCACCAGCAGCTTTTGCTTTCTCCATTCAGTATATTCAGCAAGCCAAAGCAGATATTGCTTTCTCATCAGCAGCTTTTGCTTTCTCCATTCAGTATATTTAGCAAGCCAAAGTCGATATTGCTTTCTCAAATTGGATAATTGGTAATTGGTAATTGGTAATGGGTAATAATAATTTCCCCTTTTCCCCAGTCCCCAGTCCCCAGTCCCCAATCCCCAGTCCCCAATCCCCAGTCCCCAATCCCCAATCCCCAATCCCCCGAATCAATCCCTCTTTTCCCAACGTCGTGATCTAATATTGTTGGGTATTCTATAAAATTGCGATCGCCTGAGACTGATGATTGAAGTTGAGCATCTAAGTAAGATATACGGTTCGACTCCAGCGATTACTGATGTGACTTTTAATGTCGAACCTGGGGAAATTTTAGGGTTTTTAGGCCCTAATGGTGCTGGTAAAACTACTACTATGCGGATTTTAGCTGGTTATTTACCCGCAACGAAGGGGACGGCGAAGATTGCTGGCTTTGATGTCCATGAGAATTCTCTGGCTGTGCGTCAGCGGATTGGCTATTTACCAGAAACGCCGCCGTTATATCCAGATATGACGGTGGAAGGGTTTTTGCATTTTGTCGCCAGAATTAAAGGAGTATCCGCAGGCGATCGCAATCATAAAGTAACAGCTGCGATCGCCCGGTGTAATTTAGAAGATAAGCGTAAGGTACTGATCCGCAAGCTGTCTAAAGGATACCGTCAAAGAGTGGGGATTGCTCAGGCGATCGTCCACGATCCACCAGCGATTATTTTAGATGAACCGACGGTAGGACTTGACCCCCGGCAAATTATCGATGTGCGGAATTTAATTAAAAGTCTTGCCGGCACTCATACTATTATTCTTTCTACCCACATTCTCCCAGAAGTGAGCATGACCTGTAGCCGCGTTGCCATTATTAATCGCGGTAAAGTCGTCGCCACCAATACACCAGAAAATCTCATGACACAGTTGACAGGTGGCTCTGGGTATGAATTAGAAATTGAAGGCGAAGCTAGCCTGGCAAAACAAGTATTGCAAAACATATCAGGTGTGAGTCTGGTAGAATCAATTCCTACATCTGGGAGTCATCACCCAGTTTCAGCAAACCGCGCCTATTTACGAGTAATATCACAACCAGGAAGCGAACCCGGAAAAGATATTGCTGCCACAATAGTCCGTGCGGGATTTGCTTTATATGAAATGCGCCGTGTCAGCGCTACCCTAGAAGATGTGTTTTTGCAGTTAACAACAGAAGAAAAGAATTTAGAATCTATCCAAGACTCAGCCCCCAAAGAAGGAGAAGCAGCGTAGATGGGTATAGTACTGAGTAATATTATTGCCATTTATCGCCGAGAATTGCAGAGTTATTTTGTATCACCTTTGGCTTATGTGATTGCTGGCATATTTTGGTTTATTTCTGGCTTATTCTTAGTCATGATTTTGCTAGGGCCAGGTGGTATTTTGCCAACAATCACCGCCTTAGATTTACAAGGACAACAATTAGGAGTACCAGTACCGCCGATTGATGTTCCTTATGAATTTGTAAGGGCATTTCTAGACCGGATGGGATGGCTATTATTATTTGTACTGCCCATTCTTTCTATGGGACTTTATGCCGAAGAACGTAAACGCGGCACTTTAGAACTATTAGCCACGTCACCAGTTACAAACTGGGCAGTAGCTGTGGGTAAGTTATTAGGCGTGCTAACTTTTTTCATCACAATGGTTGTACCTTTGCTAGCACTGGAAGCATTTGTGATTCAACAATCAAATCCACCTATGGCACCAACCATGCTGTTATTTGGGCATTTAGGATTAATCTTGCTAGCAGCCGCAATTTTGTCTTTGGGAATGTTTATTTCATCGTTAACAGATAGTACAATTCTCTCTGCTGTATTCACTTTTGCAGTGATTTTATTACTGTTATTCGTTGATTTACTTGCTAAAACTGTCCCCGGCCCCATTGGCGAAGCCTTGAGTTATATCTCCTTACTCAAACATTTTAATACTTTTATCGAAGGCATTTTTGATACTAGCGCCCTACTGTTATTTCTCAGTTACATCTTTCTGGGTATCTTCCTCACATCTCAATCAATTGATGCCCTACGCTTTCAGCGTCAATAAATAAGAGTCCAAAGTCCAAAGTCAAGAGTCCAAAGTCAAAATTCTCCACTCTTAACCCTTGACCCTTGACCCTTGAACCTTGACCCTTAACTCTTGACCCTTGACCTTTGACTTTTGACAAATCCCATGAAAATCGTTGCAAAAAAGAAACTTTGGAAATATCTATTTTGGCTTGGCCCATTTTTCTTAGTGGCGGGCTTAACGGCTAGCTTAATTTCATCATATTGGAGTCCCATTTCATTAGCATTTCTCATTACCGGAATTGCAGTTATTGGTATATGGATTATTTTACAAATCCAAAACAATCAATGGTTAGGAAGTCGTTCTACCCAAGCCGGGACTAATGCTTTAGTTGCCACTTTAGCAGTATTGATAATTTTAGGACTAATAAACTTTTTGGGTGTTCGCTACCATTACCGTGCCGATTTAACAGAAACGCAATTATTTACCCTGGCACCCCAATCTCAGGAATTATTACATAATCTAAATCAGCCAGTTAAAGTCTGGATTTTTGATGTCAATCAAAATCCCCAAGACCGAGATTTACTAGAAAATTATCGTCGGCAAAGCTCTAAGTTTCAATTTGAGTATGTCGATCCAGATGCTAGACCAGGATTAGCTGAAAAGTTTGGTTACAAAGACTATGGAGAAGTTTATTTAGAATATCAAGATAAAAGGCAGTTAGTACAAGTAGTTAATCCAGAAAATGAACGACTTTCCGAAGTGCGGTTAACTAATCGCCTGCAACAAATTACTACTGCTAACGCCGCCAAAGTTTACTTCCTTCAAGGTCATGGCGAACATCCATTGACAGCAGCTGAAAGTGGAATGTCCCAAGCTATTCAGGGATTAACTGATAAAAATTTCACAACCTCGCCCTTAAATTTAGCAGAAGCCGCAAAAGTACCTGATGATGCGGCGGCGGTCGTAGTAGCAGGGCCAAAAGAAGCCCTATTTGAGGGTGAAGTTCAAGCTTTAGAACAATACCTCAATCGTGGTGGTAACTTACTGCTAATGATTGACCCTGGTACCGACCCCAAACTCGAGAACTTGTTGAAACAGTGGGGTGTTACCCTGGATAGTCGTTTAGCCGTTGATGTTTCTGGACAAGGTGCAAAACAAGGGCCAGCCGTCCCCATCATTACAGACTATGGTCAACATCCAATTACTAAAGAATTTGGTAACAACATTTCTTTTTATCGGTTAGCAAGACCGTTGCAAATTAATCCCGTAGCTGGTGTTCAGTCTACACCCTTGCTGCGAACCAAACCTTATCCTAACAGCTGGGCAGAAAGCGACCTGCAAAGCGAGAAATTAGAGTTTAATGCCGATAAAGACCTGAAAGGGCCTTTAACTTTGGGCGTAGCTTTAGAGAAAAAACTACCAGCCCCATCCTCAACTCAGCCTAACCCTACACCTTCACCATTACCATCACCCACAACCCAAGGACAGGCGACACCAAAAGCTAGTATTTCACCTACACCCAGCGCTAGCCCTTCGCCAACTCCCACAGCTACACCTTCACCAACTCCTACAACTGCTGCACCTTTAAACAATCAGCAAGGTGAAAAACCTGCTACTGAATCTCGATTAGTAGTCATCGGAAATTCTGATTTTGCTACCGATGGCTTATTTCAACAGCAATTAAACGGTGATGTCTTCCTCAACTCAGTCACCTGGCTAAGTAAACAAGAGGATCGACAACCTTTATCAATTCGCCCCAAAGAAGCCAAAAACCGCCGCCTCAACATCACAGCCGCCCAAGCCAATCTTTTAACATTGTCATCTCTATTGCTTCTACCCTTAATTGGGTTAGTATCCGCCTTTCTAATTTGGTGGCGGAGGAGGTGAGGGATTGGGGATTGGGGACTGGGGACTGGGGACTGGGGAAAAGGAGAATGAAGGAGATGAGGGGACAAGGGAAGAAATTCCCATTACCAATTACCAATTACCCATTACCCATTACCAAATGACAAATGACAAATGACAAATGACAAATTAAAACATGAAATTTTCGCGCACAACTTTAATTTTGATATTGCTAGCCCTGGGTTTGGGTAGCTTTGTTTATTTCTACGAAATTCGGGGGGAGACTCAGCGGGAGGAAGTAAAGGAGAAAAAACAGCAAATTTTCGCTTTTACTGCTGATGATGTGCAGTCTTTGAAAATCGCAACGGCAAAACTCTCTTTAGCCTTGGAACGAAACCCGCAGGATAGTCCGCCTAAGTGGTTGTTAAAATCACCTGTATCAGAGCCAGCGAATGATGCTATTGTTTCTTATTTAATGGATTTGTTGGTAAAAGGAAAGAGCGATCGCACTTTATCTATCTCGCCTAATCAAAAAGGCGATTTTGGCTTAGACAACCCCCAGGCGACAATTAATATCACCCTGAAAAATCAGCAAAGTCATCAATTGCTTTTAGGTACGACTAATTTTAACCGTCGTCTCTTGTATGTTCAGGTTGACCCATCTGTAAAACCCGATGGTAATATAGATGTCTTGTTGGTTTCCACAGATTTTGAAAACGCAGTCAATCGCGATATATCCGAGTGGAAACAACCAGTAGTTAATAACGATAAAACACCTTTACCAACTCCCAGCAGTAAATAGGGAGAGAAGGGGACAAGGGGAAAGGGGGAAAGGGGGAAGGGGGAAGAGGAAAAGGGAAAAATGCCCATTACCAATTACCCATCACCAATTACCAATGCCCCATGCCCAATGCCCCATGCCCAATGCCCATTACAAATGACATGACCAAACCAACAGCAACCTTGCTTATTTCCTGCCCCGATCAGCGGGGATTAGTGGCGAAACTTGCGAATTTTATCTACTCTAATGGCGGTAATATTATCCATGCCGATCAGCATACAGATTTTGGTGCTGAGTTATTTCTCAGCCGCATCGAATGGCAACTAGAGGGATTTAACCTGCCACGAGATTTAATAGGGCCAGCATTTAATGCCATTGCCCAACCTTTAGGTGCTAAATGGAAACTACATTTTTCGGATACTGTACCACGTATAGCTATCTGGGTTAGTAAGCAAGACCATTGTCTGTTTGACTTAATTTGGCGACATCGTGCTCAAGAATTTGCGGCTGAGATTCCGTTAATTATTAGTAATCATCCTCATCTGCAAAAAGTAGCCGAGCAATTTGGCATTGATTACCACCATATTCCCATCAGTAAAGACAACAAAGCAGAGCAGGAAATTAAACAATTAGAATTACTGCAGCAATACAAAATTGATTTAGTTGTATTGGCAAAATATATGCAGATTGTCAGTGCTGATTTTATTACTAAATTTCCGCAAATTATTAATATTCATCACTCATTTTTACCTGCTTTTGTAGGCGCAAACCCTTACCACCGCGCTTTTGAAAGAGGAGTTAAAATTATTGGAGCTACAGCACATTATGCCACGCCTGAGTTAGATGCTGGCCCAATTATTGAACAGGATGTAGTCAGAGTCAGCCACCGCGATGATGTTGAAGACTTAATTAGAAAAGGTAAGGATTTAGAGCGAGTTGTGTTAGCTAGAGCAGTACGCTTACATTTACAAAATCGGGTTTTAGTCTATGCTAATAGAACTGTAGTCTTTGAATAATTCTTCTACTCTGCCTGTCTCCTGATATCTTGAATTACTGAGACTGAATAAAGGGTAATGATACAGTAAATGTTGTGCAGAGATGATTGCTAGTAGCTGTAATGCTGCCTTGCAGATGTTCCACTAGCTTTTTAACTAAAGTTAAACCTAAGCCAGCACCGCTATTTTGTAAAGGATTCCTAATGTTAATTTGGTAATCTGGATCAAAGACGGTTGCTTTCTGTTTGGCTTTATTTTTGTTGATCCGATAGAAAGGTTCAAAGATTAAAGCTAGCTCTTCTTGGTTAATCTCCACACCATAATTGCTAATTCTTATCTGTAGTATCGGTTCTGGATAACTACCTATGATCTCAGATTGTTTATACTCATTTGTGTAACTATTTGCTGAGTATATATATTCGACATTGACGGTAATTTTTTCCCGCAAAGGGGTATATTTACAAGCATTATTTAGCAGTTCTGTCAATATCCGAGTTAAAAGATTGAGGTCGGCAAAAAAAGGTGGTAAATCTGCAGCAATATTAATTTCTAAAGTTTGTTGTTGTGCTTGCACTAGCTCTTGAAAGCTCTCAATAATTTGCGCCAGAAAATTGTGCAGATTAATTTTAGTTAATTGCAGTGGATAGACATCTGCATCAATCATCCGCATTTCGAGTAAAGTGTCTATTAAAGTTAGCTCTCGCTCACACTGGCTACGCAAAATAGTTAAGTATTTAGCAACAGACTCAGAAGCTGACATTTCTTCATGATTCAATATTCCCAGTTGGTTTAATACATTTTCTAGCTGAGAAATTGCCATTTTAATATTTGACAAAGGCATCCGCATTTCATGAGAAGTAGTTGCTAAAAAATCTTCTTTCAACTGATTGAGTCGTTGCAGTTCTGTTAATTGAATTTCTATTTGTCTGGCTCTTTCAGCTGCAAGGCTGCGTTCTTCGTTGAGTCTGCGTTGTGTATCATCACGAAAAACCATCACAGCACCTGTGATGGTTCCGCTTTTATCTCTCACAGGCGTAGCACTATCAGCAACAGGAATTTTTGTCCCGTTTTTGGTAACCAGTAAAATGCGATTTTTGAGATAGATAGTTGTTTGTGTTTGTAAAGCTATGGCAATCGGATTTTCAGCAGGACGCTGAGTTTGTTCTTCAATTAGTTGCACGACTTCGGTTAACATCTGGTTTTTGGCTTCTTCCAATCGCCAGCCAGTTAAAGTTTCGGCTACTTGATTGAGGTATTGTACTTGCAGTTGAGAATCAGCCACAATTACACCTTCACCCATTCCCCGGAGAACAGTGCTTAAAAATTGCTCGCGTTGGTAGCGTTCTAGTGCTGTTTGGATCGCAACATAAAGTTCTTGTTCGCTAACAGGTTTGAGTATGTATCCAAAAGGTGATGTTAAAGTTGCTCTTTCTACTGTATTTTTATCAGAAAGTCCTGTGAGGTAAATTACTGGGATTTGCAGTTTTCTCCAAATTTCCTCTGCTGCTTGAATACCATCCATTTCTCCCCGCAACCTAATATCCATTAAAATTAAGTTTGGACGTAGCTCATTTGCTTTTGCAATTGCTTCGGTTGCAGAATCTACAATGTCTACAACTGTGTAACCCAAACCTTCTAAACTTTCTTGGAGGTTGATCGCAAGAATATACTCATCTTCAACAACCAGTACTTGAATCATATTTGCTGTTTCGACTGCTGATGAGATGCTCATTGCTTTTCTACCTTGCTTCTTGGAAAAATAATTTTAAACTCTGTTCCCTGCTGGTTGTGAATCTGAACTGTTCCCCTCAGCTGCTTTACTAATCCATGAAGAAGGGTCATTCCCATTGTTCTTGCTTTCTTGCTATCAAAATCTGCAGGTAGTCCAACACCATTATCTCGGATAATCATAACTAAATCGGAATGAAGCGAAATCTTTGAGCAATATTCATAATTTTGATAACATTTTACCTGTATTTCACCTGAGAGTTGGTCTGGAAAGGCGTATTTTAAAGCATTTGAAACTAGTTCATTAATTATTAATCCGCAGGGAATAGCAGTTTCAACATCTAGATGCACAGGTTCAACTTGAATATTTAATTGGATATTGCTGGAACTAAAATTATAAGATTTAAATAAATGAGTTGTTAAATCGAGAATGTACTGAGCAAAATCAATATCGCTCAGATGATCGGAAGCATATAATTTTTCATGCACTAAAGCAATGGAAGCAATGCGGTTTTGGCTATCGTGTAGGATAGAGATTGCTTGAGTATCTTGGATACGCCTACACTGCATTTGTAGCAAACTGCTAATAATTCCTAAGTTGTTTTTGACCCGATGATGAATTTCCTTAAGTAAAACCTCTTTTTCTTTTAAAGATGCTTTAAGTTTGTCTTCAGCTTTTTTTTGTTCTGTGATGTCTTGTTGCACAGTTACAAACACAGTTCCATATTCAGGATGTTCAAAAACCGATGCAGCACCAGAACTCCAAAAAGGAGTACCATCTTTTTTTACATTGCGAACTTCATAAATGCTTTCACCATTTTGCCTAATCTGGGCAGTAATAGCTTCATACACTGCCTGAGGATCGGTTTGTGCATCTGCATAATTAACAATAGAGATATGCTGACCAATTAATTCTCCAGCTTCATAACCAAACATCTGCTCAAATTTGCGATTAGTATAAACTAAAACACCATCACTGGCTCGAATCAAGGAAATTCCCTCAGCCATATTCCGAGCAATGATTGCTTGTAGTTCCAATATCTGTTCAGTATGTTTGCGATCGCTAATATTAAGACTATTGCCAATAATGCGGTGTACGCGGGAATTTTCATCTTTTAAAGGAGTGAGGCTAGTAATCCACCAAATATCCTTACCTTGAAAAGGTAAGCATTCTTCGTAGGTAATAGTTTCCCCAGATCGGACACAATCCTGATAATGCTGTCGTACAGCCGCCGCTGCAATTGGGGGAAAGATTTCCTCAGGTATTTTGCCACGTAATTCATCTGCTGTGAGTCCTGTAAGATGCTTGTGAGTCGGATTTAAGCCCACATAGCGGAAATCATCATCGACAACATCGATCACAAAAATCGATAGTCCTACTCCATAGTAGATACTACGTAAAAAGGCTTCATTTTCGCGCAGTGCTTGCTCTACTCGTTGGCGTTCGTTAAGTGCTTTTTCTCTAGCGGTAACATCTTGAGCAGTTCCATAAAGGCGAACCACTTTACCTTCGGCGTTCGATTGTGCGTGTCCAATCACCTCTAAATAGCTATGAGAGCCATCAGACTGGGGTACACGCAGAATTAAGTGGTAGGATTTACCAGTAGCGATCGCTTCTTCAATGGCTTGCTGCAATTTTTCACCATCATCAGATTGCCATAAACTGAGTATTTCCTGATAGTTGGGTTCTGTGTCGAAATCGCGATTGAACAGGCGGAACAGTTCTTTTGACCAAGTGGCTTTACCTGTAGCTGCATCACATTCCCAGTTACCCAGACGCGCAGTGCGTTGGGATTCTGCCAATAACGCTTCACTCTTGCGTAGGGTTTCTTCTGTTTGTTTAATATCGGTGACATCTACCATCAGCCCATCCCAAGCAACGCGACCATCATGCAACTTGCGTGGTGTGGAACATAAATCTAACCATTTCAGTTGACCACTAGGAGTTCTGATCTGCAGTTGCATATCAAATACAGACATATTCTGCATCGACTGCTCAACTGCTTGCTTTAAGCGAAGTACGTCCTCTGCAATTACCTGGCTATACAACAAACTAGAATCTTGTAGCGCCGCCTCTGTACTGATTTCCATGATTCTTTCACATCCTACACTCAGGTAGGAAAAGCGATCGCTACCATCGAGTTCGCGGATAACTTGATACACTACAGCATTAGGCAAATTATCTCCAATGCCGCGCAACATTGCTTCTCGTTCTTGCAAAGTAAGTTCTGCTTGTTTGCGCTTGCTAACATCTCGATTAATTTCCAACACAGATATGGGTGTACCATCAGCTTGTTTGAACAACGCCCAGCGACTTTCTACGACAATTTTCTGACCATCTCGTCGAGAATGGACTAATTCGCCTTCCCAATATCCTTCATTAATCAGGCCTGCGTTGACTTCCTCCAAAGGGATGGGAAATTGAGTTGCAAGCAGAGTGTGACTATTCTTGTGCATGACTTCTGTTGCTGTCCAGCCATAGATTCGCTCTGCTCCCTGATTCCAAAATGTAATCTGGTTATCGAGATTGCGAATTATGATAGCATCATGAGAAAGTTCTAAGAGTTTGGCTTGCTCTAATAAAGTTTTTTGTGCCAATTTTTTATCACTAATATCGCCACTAGTACCTGTGACTATCCAACAGTTGGCTCTAGCATCATAACGAGAGGTATAAGTAGCACAAATCCAACGTAGCGAACCGTCTTTGTGATGAAATCTATATTCTATATTGGTTGTACGCCCAGCCAAAATATCCTCAAATAAAGGTTCGATCACTTTTTCTCGATCCTCTGGATGCACTCGCGATATCCAAAGGTATTGTTGAGAGATAATTTCTTGTGGTGTATAGCCAAATAAAGCTTTGCTACCTGGTGATTGATAGTCACATTGCCATTCACGGTTGGGGAATACCCTGAAACTGGTAATCGAAGTAGCGATCGCACTATCAAGAATATCTTGGATGATGGCTTGTGATGCTTGATAACAGTTTTCTTTGTATGCGATCAATTTGCTCATTTGCTCTGTTTGAGCTACTTCGCGTTCCAACTCTGCTGCTTTGCAATCAAGAGTTTGACAGAGTCTCTCAATCACTTCATCCTTGGTAACTACGCTGAATACTTGCCCGTAATTATCTAGTATTGGTAAGTGGCTGATTCCATACTGGTTAAATCTTTGCATCACAGTGGATAAATTTTTTGCCTCTGCTGCGTTCAAGGTAATTACAGGTTGACTCATGAATTCAGCAACAGTTGTATCCGCCAATGCAGATTGATTACTAGTGGCAAAAAATACGTCTCTAACTGTAAAAATACCAATTAATTTTTCGGCATCTAAAACTAGTGCATAGCTTGTATGAGACTGATTCATCAATTGAATCACCTCAAGCATCGGCATATTTTTTGTAACTGTCAGCAATGGTTTACGAATATCCATCAGGGTGATTTCTTCTTAAACACAAAAGGCTGAAATCAAGATTGCAAGGAGCTATGCAATGGTATCAGTACTTTGATGAAAATACTGGTGATGACCAATATTGTGCCAAAAATATTGCTTCCTCAGAATTTCCTCAGAATTCTTAACTAGTGTTTGTACTAGAGTTTAGTACCCAGTTGGTATTCAACTCCCCAGGTTCTTGTATGAGACGTGGATCGTGACTGTCACTGTTTTATTCGGAAAACAGCAAAGCAATTAAAGCCACTCAAACAAGACTGACCAATTCAATTCTGTTACCAGGGAGATTGAAATTTATGCCAGTTCAATTAGAAATGGACACAGTTGCTAGTAACTTGATAGTTTCTTACCGCAATAGTGGTTTCCATAATCAAAAGCAGACAAGTTTTGCGAAACAGACAGTACCCTGTCCTTTATGTAATCATCCTCACACTCGTAAACACGGTAAGACAAGTAAAGGTAGCCAACGCTACTTCTGCCTCAGCTGTCGGCAAACTTTCAGTGAAACTTTTAATACGTTTTACTACCGCAGGCAAGTTAATCAAGAAGATGTGCAAATTGTACTACAGTCCTATGCTGATGGTATTAGTTTAAGAGGCATTAGCCGCATTAGTGGATTAGCTTACAATACTGTAGTCAAGATTGTTCATGCTGCCAACAAAAAAGAGCGTACAATTAAGGCAGGTGAAGAAGAATCACAAAATTGATCGCAATTTCCAGACTCTTAACATATGCCGCCATATCTCCCAGGAAAAGTAGTTGTGTTGTTTGGGACTTGTCCTTGTACCATCCGCCTACCTGCTGCACCAAGGCATGAACAATTAAGGTTATTGCGCGAACGGATTATTGTTCTATCCAATAACTTGGTTGAAGAAGGATTATGGGAGGAACATCTGAGTGAGGCGGAACTGGATGTAGTGATGTCAGATGTTGAAATTGAACCTTTATTGTTTCCCAGTTTTTTGAATGCTTCGTCTTTATGCAGAGTATTAGACGCTGTTGTACAAAAAATTTATGGAAGTTTAAAAATTAACGTGCTTAATACCCGGAAAAACTGAATATCATTTGCAGATCGGCTCATAATAAAGAAAGATTAAGCTGCATTCATAAAACTTAGTATGAGCCAAACTGCCCTGAATTTAATTGCCATATCTATCTTTTTAATGACTCTATCGGTGCTGTTGGGGCCATTGCTGAATTTTTCACCTGCAATCCCCGCAGTTGCCACTTTTGCTATTTTGGGGATAGCTACCTTAGACAGTTTCAGCTTGCAGGGAAAAGGCGGTACTATTCTTTTAGATTGGCTAGCAGGTTTTAACAGCGAACACCGCGATCGCATTCTGCATCACGAAGCAGGACATTTTCTCGTTGCACACCTGCTGGGTATCCCAATTAGTGCTTATACCCTCAGTGCGTGGGAAGCTTGGAAACAGGGACAACCAGGACAAGGTGGTGTCACTTTTAATGATGCGGAATTAGTATCTCAACTGGAAGCGGGTAAAATTAGCGCACATATCTTGGATCGCTACTGCACGGTTTGGATGGCGGGGATGGCGGCAGAAACCTTAGTTTTCCAAAATGCTCAAGGTGGTGCTGACGATCGCACTAAGCTAGTAGGTGTATTGGCAAATATCGGCTTTTCTGCTGCTAATGCTCAACAGAAACAACGCTTTCATACTCTCCAAGCCAAAACCCTATTAGAAGAAAATTGGTCTAGTTATAAAGCTTTAGTTGATGCTATGGCTCAAAAAGCATCGATAGCTGAGTGTCAAATTGCGATTGATCATGCTCAACTTGGAGTCCATGAGTTACCCAGTGCTGGGAAATAGGGAACACAAACCCGGGACTAAATGATGGGAATAAATTTATTAAAAAGTAATGTCCAATACCAAATGGCAATAGCAGAATTAAATCTTGATGCTATGAAGAAGCAACTTGTAAATATGGGATACGACAGAAGTTTTCCCAGCTAATGACACGATTACGTCCGCTGCTTTTAGCTTCTAAGAGGCACTGATCGGCACGATGCAATAGGCTAATTCCTTGCGCGTCATCGTCAGTTTGGAGTGAAGCAGTACCCAAACTAATGGTGACATTAATACTCAGTTGATTGTTAATCGCAAATGGTTGTTCGCTAACTATGCGATTCAGACGACGCGCCACAATTGCGGCTTCTTCGCCAGAGGTGTTAGCTAACAAAATCACGAATTCTTCCCCGCCATAGCGGAAAGCTGTATCTTGGAAGCGTAAATTGTGTTTGACACGAGTAGCCAATAATTGCAACAAGCGATCGCCTACTAAATGTCCATAGGTATCATTGACTTTCTTAAAGAAATCTACATCAAAAATAATTAAACTCAAAGAAAGTTGTTGTTCGTGAGCTTTTTGAATTTGTCTAGGTAAATCCCATTCTAAAGCGCGACGATTATTTAGTTCTGTCAAAGAATCTGCTAAGGCAATTGATGATAATAAATCATTTTTTCGCATCAAATCGCGATACTTTTCTGCTTTCCGTAAGCCAACTGACAATTGAGCTAATATGAGTCGATGATTAGCAGTTACTTCTGGCAAATTATCGATGGCTGGTTCTGTATTTACTTGCCAAATATAAGCATCAGCTCCTTGTTTTAAAGCAGCGGAAGTCATTTCTAAATCCCATTCCCAGCCGTAGTTAGCTCTTTCAATGATGTGCTGAGAACGGTCTTCCAAGAGAATGCAGTAGATCCAAGATAGCTTTACTTGGTCTTTCAACCAGGTACATATTTCTATACTGCCATCAATACTAGCCTGCACAATTATGATGTCTGGTGGTGTACTTTGAATATATGAAACTGCCAGATCAAAATTGTCAATAACTTCTACATTAAAAGCTGTGGCATAACGGATCTGATCTGGAAGTGTGTTTAGAAATTTATGGCACCCAAAGACCAGAATGGAAATATTCATTGCTTTGCTTTTTACCCTATTTAAAATTTCAAAAGGATGACTTGGTAAAACTTGCTGTGTTTACTTAAATAATACTGAGTACATCAGTATTTTCGGTTAGGGAGGTTTACCCTATATTTGTTTGTTTTACTACCTAATTTAATTTTTTATTATAACTTTAATCTCCTTTTAAGAATTTACCTCAACTATATTTACAACAAAAGGTCGGATGAAAATACTTTCAGCTTTTCCCTAATAATTTTCAAACAGTATAATTACTGAATATTACTGGGGAGGACAAAATTGGTTATGTATTTTCCATGTATTAAACATTTGTAGCTAAATATGTAATTTAATGATTTATAAAAACCAGCATATTCTAAAGATAAAAAATTACTGAAGCACAAAATTTAAAAAAAGATAAAAATTTTTATTCGCTAGTGAAAACCGAAGATAGTTACTAACTTGATAAAATCTTATATCCCTTAAAATACTGAATCATCATTGCCTAATAATAAAGCCTTGATATTGCTGCATTGGATAGCACAAAGTAAGTCATAGTCTTTCTATATTCAAAGTATTGATATTGAGTATACAGTTAATCAGTTACATCTTCATAAAATATTTGCAAAGGCTATCAGTAATTTTACATAAATAGCCAGATAACCCGTGACTCTACTCAAATTTATCATGACTTAGGTAACAAGTATATATATCATATGCTAGAGGGACAAACTGCTAAGAGTCAAGGGTTAATGGTCAAGAGTCAAGGATTAATGGTCATTTTTGCAACTTTTAACCAGGGCACAATCTTGCAAAAAAATATTTTACCTACGTAGTTATTAGTTGTCTGTCCTTAAATAGCGGATTGTCCGCCTCGGTGGGAGACGGACAATCACAGCAACAAATTATTTGCGTGTCAAAATTTATGAGATGCAATTTCTCTGCAGGCTAATCTTAGGATTAATAACCTTCAATTTGGTAACCAGCAGCAACAATAATCTGTTTAATGGATTCCTCTGAAGCGGCAGATTCTACGGTAACAGTTTTGTCCTTAACATCTACATCTACCTTGGCATCTGGTTCCATGACATGAATTGATTTACTAATTTTAGCTGCACAGTCTTCACAAGCTATATTCGGTACTTTCAGTTTTAATGCCATTAATCTAACCTCAAAAACAATCTTAATATCTTCTTAAGGTTTAATATTATCGTCGCTGTAAAAATTGTTCATCTTACCAGAGTTAGGTGATTTTGCGGGTAGACAATTGTAGTACATAGCTGCTTTTACAATTAAGGTTCCTAGGTTGAAAATGGGCATAGGGCATAGGGTATAGGTCATAGGAAAAACAGAGTTTTATGCTTGGTTGTGCCCAAACCTAGAGTGTAATGAATAGATTAAAAATGAGGCTAGGTTAGGAGCATTTTCCTGTAATTGGCTAACTTCGGGATTCGTGAAAATGGAAAAATATATAAGCATAAAGAGATATATGCCATGAATCCGGATACGCCACGATATAGATTTTTCTCCCCAATCTGCAAAAGCAATGGGATATTTTTTAATGGGAGTGCCTAAGTCCTGTAACATTCCACCCGAAGGTTAATGAGAATAGTGCTAGATATTAGGAGTGACAAACTTTTAGCACAGATGTCCTGGATTGCGGCATACTTTGTCTGTAAAAGCGAAGAAAGATCCTCTGTCGGCCTTCCCAGTTAATTGATACTCACTTTGTAAAAACCCATGTCTTCCAATCCCCAAAACCTCAGCGGTAACGAAATTCGCCAACAATTCCTTAACTTCTTTGCTCAACGGGGACACCAGATTCTCCCAAGTGCTTCCCTTGTGCCTGAAGACCCAACTGTGCTGCTGACGATCGCGGGGATGCTACCATTTAAACCGATATTCTTGGGACAACGTACGCCGGACTTTAACCGTGCTACCACTTCCCAGAAATGCATCCGCACTAACGATATCGAAAACGTCGGCCGTACCAAACGCCATCACACGTTTTTTGAGATGCTGGGTAACTTCAGCTTTGGAGATTATTTTAAAGAACAAGCGATCGCTTGGGGATGGGAAATCTCCACGCAAGTTTTTGGCTTCTCCCCCAATAACCTGGTTGTTAGCGTCTTTGAAGAAGACGACGAAGCCTATGCCATTTGGCGCGATCAAATCGGCGTAACACCAGCTAGAATCAAGCGCATGGGTGCAGATGATAACTTTTGGGTATCTGGCCCCACTGGCCCTTGCGGCCCCTGTTCTGAGATATACTACGACTTCCACCCAGAACGTGGCGACGACACCATTGATTTAGAAGATGATTCCCGGTTTATCGAGTTTTATAATCTGGTTTTCATGCAATATAACCGGGATGCAGAAGGGAATTTAACACCGCTGCAAAATAAAAATATTGATACGGGTATGGGTTTGGAACGCATGGCCCAAATCCTGCAAAAAGTCCCGAATAATTACGAAACAGATTTAATTTTCCCGATTATTCAAACAGCAGCCAAAATTGCGGGGATTGATTACCATAGCAGCGACGAGAAAACCAAAGTCTCCCTCAAAGTAATTGGCGATCATGTGCGTGCTGTTGTTCACATGATTGCTGATGAAATCCGCGCCTCCAACGTCGGACGGGGTTATGTATTACGGAGATTAATTCGCCGGGTGGTACGTCATGGGCGATTAATTGGGATTTCGGGAGAATTTACCATCCAAGTCGCCGAAACTGCGATCGCACTATCGGAATCAGCTTACCCTAATGTACGGCAACGGGAAGCAGCAATTAAAGCGGAATTGCAACGAGAAGAAGCCAATTTCCTCCGCACTCTCGACCGAGGCGAAAAATTGTTGGAGGAAATTATCCAACAGGTGAAACAGCAAGGAAAAACCTCAATTAGTGGTGAAAGTGCTTTTACCCTCTACGATACCCACGGTTTCCCCTTTGAACTTACTCAAGAAATTGCTGAGGAAAACAACCTAACAGTTGATGCTGAAGGATTCCGGAAGCAAATGGAAATTCAACAACAAGGCGGTAGAGACGCACACGAAACCATCGATTTAACTTTGCAAGGTTCCCTGGATAAACTAGCAGAACATATCCACGCTACCGAGTTCTTAGGCTATACCCAACCTACAGTCACCGCCAAAGTCGAAGCGCTGTTAGTGGGTGGTGTAGCTCAAGAAGCAGCCGAAGCTGGCACAGAAATACAACTGGTTTTAGATCAGACCCCATTCTATGCCGAATCTGGGGGACAAATAGGCGATCGCGGTTATATCTCCGGCGATGGCGTGGTGATTCGCGTTGATGACGTGAAAAAAGAATCAGATTTCTTTATCCACTTCGGGCGCATTGAACGCGGTACAATCCGAGTAGGAGATGCTGTGACTGCTCAAATCGACCGTGCTTGTCGTCGTCGTCTGCAAGCTAACCACACAGCAACTCACCTGTTACAAGCAGCGTTAAAGAAAATTGTCGATGAAGGTATTTCCCAAGCAGGTTCTTTGGTTTCCTTCGACAGATTACGCTTTGACTTCAACTGTCCCCGTGCGTTGACAGCAGAAGAAGTCCAGCAAGTTGAGGAACAGGTAAATACTTGGATTGCCGAGGCACATAGTGCAAAGATAGAAATATTACCTTTAGCAGAAGCCAAAGCTAGGGGTGCCGTTGCCATGTTTGGCGAAAAATATGGCGATGAAGTGCGGGTGATTGACTTCACAGGCGTATCAATGGAACTGTGCGGTGGCACTCATGTCAGTAATACTGCTGAGATAGGTGTTTTCAAAATTATTTCCGAAGCTGGTGTGGCTTCTGGAGTGCGACGCATCGAAGCGGTTTCCGGCCCAGCAATCCTAGATTATCTCAATGTCCGGGATAAAGTAGTGAAGGATTTAAGCGATCGCTTTAAAGTCAAACCCGAAGAACTACCAGAGAGAATCACAACTCTGCAAAACGAACTGCGAACCAGCCAAAAACAACTGGATGTATTGAAAGGACAATTAGCGATCGCTAAATCTGATAGCTTGCTGCAAACAGCTCAATCTGTAGGCGATTATCAAATCATTGTCGCTCAACTCGATGATGTCGATCCAGAATCTTTGAAAACCGCAGCCGAACGCTTATTACAAAAAATTGGTAACGGTGCGGTGGTATTGGGTTCAGTTCCCGAAGCTGGCAAAGTGAGTATAGTTGCAGCCTTTAGCGCAGAGGTGAACAAGAAAGGTTTGCAAGCCGGTAAATTTGTCGGTGCGATCGCCAAAATTTGCGGCGGTGGCGGTGGTGGAAGACCAAATTTAGCCCAAGCTGGCGGACGTGATGCAAGTAAGTTACCAGAGGCTTTAACACAAGCGCTGAGTGATTTAAAAGCTGGGTTGAGTTAATTGCTTGTAGAACAGACATCTTGCCTGTATCAAAAATGCTAATAAAATGGTGGGTTAAGTGTATCAATAACTCACCATTTATTTTTTGCTGGTAATTTACAGGTTCGCTGTCAAATAATTTGTTCAGTTCAATTTATAAATAATGGCAAATAAAGTTCATCTCAAAAAACTTGCAGAGGGCGTTATAGCTTGGAATGAGTGGCGAACAGAAAATCCAAATATAAATGTAGATCTTAGCGGAGTTTATCTAGTTCATGAAGTAGCCAGAAGAAACCAATTAAAGGCTTGGAGAAGCCTAGCACCTTTTATATCTTTATTGGTTACTCTTCTTTTACAACAGACAAAAATAACAGATTATATTGTCAATATTTTTGAGAAAACCGCATTTTCAAATATTAATTCATCTCCATTTACAGAACTGACATTATATACAATAATCCGGTTATTTATATTTTTTGTCGTTATGGTAACTTTATTTTCGGGATTGGAATTTTTGCTGAATTATTCCAGAGGAAAATTAAATTTAAGAAATATCAATATGAAAGAAGTAAATCTATGTGGATCAGATTTAGAAGGAGTTGATTTAAGGAATGCTGATTTAAGAAATTCTAATTTAAGAAATTCTAATTTAAGTTACTTAGAGGCAATTGGTGTAAATTTTACTGATGTTGATTTAACAGGAGCATGTATAGCAAATTGGAATATTAATCATACTACCGTTTTAGAGAATGTTAAGTGTGATTATATTTATATCCACATTAATGAAGATACAGGAAAGTTTGAGCAACGTCGTCCTCTCAACTCAAATAGTATTTTTACACATGGCGAGTTTACACAACGCTTTAAAGTATTTGAAAAGGCATTAGAAACTATAGATCTGACTTTTACTGATGGTATTGATTGGAAAGCATTTTTTCAATCATTTCAAGAATTACGTGAAAATTACTCTCAATACAAACTTGCCATTCAAAGAATTGAAGACAAAGATAGCGCTTTGATTATTGGATTGAAATTTGATGTTGAGGCAGATATCAATATTGACGAAATTAAGCGTATGATTGAAAGTGAATTGAAAGAAAAGTATGAAAATACTCTCAATTTATTAGAATTTCAATATCGAACAGAAATAAACGCAAAAGAGCACGAAATAGCACTGTATCGTCAGCAGAACGCTGATTTAAGCGAAATTGCCAAAAATCTAGCAAATAAAAATATTAATGTTATATTACAGGCAACTGGCTCAGGATCTATTCATAATCTGGAGGGAGTAATGTCAGAAAATTTTAACAACGAATTTCAGAGAGTAAATATTGCTAATTTTGCTAACAAAGTAGCGGATAACGCACGCCAGCAAGCAAACCAAAATATTCAAATATCTGAACAAAATCAAATTCTTGCTGAAGCTGCTGCTGAAATAGAAAGATTAGTCAAACAGTCGGAACAGAACAATCCTATAGCGACTGAATCAGAAAGAATTAATTATGTAAATGATGAAACTACTCCTAACTTTAAGCGTCGTGTTGTTGGCGCATTACAAGGAGGTAGTGAAGCTGCAATTGAAGAGTTTTTGGATAATTCTTATATAAATATTGCTAAAGCTATTATCAAAGGTTGGATTAAACCAGATTAAAGATTGAATAATAGATAGCGTTAAACAAAGCAGAACCAAGGTAATTCTCGAACTAAATCAAGAGGAAAATTCTCATTAGCATAAAACTTTAGTCATGTTATGCGTCGTCAGCTATCACTTGGTCAATTTCCTGTGGATGTTCTTTATAATACGACCAATCTGACGCTAAATCTTCAATTGTTAACGTTGGATAATTTCTCAATAATTCTTCCTCAGAAGCGCCTTGCTGACGAAAAGAAACTAGAGTCCAAACAGCAATGCGAGTATTACGAATGCGTGCATTACCTCCGCAAATTCCTGGAGTTTTCTGAATAAAATATTTTTGAATATTTGGCGACATGGACTAGTAAATAAAAGCTGTATATATTTTATTCTAAATTCACATCCAGTTTTGTGATGCTTACAAAGTGCGATCGCACTACAATTCACTCAGAATATACACCATCTTCATACTACTATGACAAAATACTCAGATGCAAAAAGATTTCGCAAAATATCCTAATCGCTTTGAAGCTGGTGACAGTTTTACCATTCTCCCAGCAGATAAATCAACTACTGAATTACCAGCAATCACAATCACCAATAAACAGCAACGCCCATTTGGTTTGTGTGCAGGAGAATTTAAAGTACCTGATGATTTTGATGCACCTTTACCTGAAGATATTATTAGCGCATTTGAGGTCGGATAAAACTTCGTTTAGATACTCATGTTTCCTGAGAGTTTTATTCCTGCGATCGCATCTCATAAAAAAAGGGATGATATTCTCAATCCCTTTAGCAAACATCCTCTTCTATATGTAGTTTGTAAGATTAAAAAACTCTAAAAATAAACGGATAACGGAACGGTGTATCTGGGTTTGTGAGACAGTGAAATAGCGCCCAAATTGTTAATCCCCAGTGGATTGCAAAACCCAAAGCTACAACAGGGAAGAATAAAATTCCGCCAAGACCAAAAGTTAGGAAAGATAGAACCGCAATTGGTACTCCAATTACAGTAGCCCAGAACCAAACATTAAAGTGAAAATTAATCGATTCTTTAGCGTTATTTTTGACAACTGGGTCATCAGAAATAATATTAATTACGATGGGAACACCAATAGAAAATAATGTTGTACTAAAGAAAATCGCCCCATGACATAGAGAGGATAGCAATTTACGCTTATCAGGGTCGTATGTAACTTGCATCCTGGTGGCTCCTCCACTTGCTTTATAGTTTTTATTGTAATCTTCGCTTCAGCAGTTTAGTATTGCAGTTTACCGTACTCCGGCTATTTTGCGGCTTTCCCTTGAGATAGATTAATTTTGACTCATACTCATCAATATCAGTTATGAGGTTTACCGTACTCCCAAAAAGCAAAAATTTGGATTGTTATCCCATAACTGGAGAATTTGAGTAATGCTGAGAGGTTATTTATAAAGCAATAAAGTTCAGTTAAGCTCATTAGCGATTGATTGTCACTTAATTAAAGAAGCCAGATCAATTGGGGGAGAATCCCCCAAACCCCCGATTGGGTGACGGTTGCGTCCCCCAAACACCCTCCAAAATTATTGTTCTGTTTTTTTGTTGAGTAACTAGTTTTTTGGTTTTGTGATCAATTAATTTTCTTAACTGAACTGTATTTATTGATAAAGTAAAAATAAATTTACTGTAGGGTAGAAATGGCACTTATGTAGACTTGGTACTTGTGAAAGCTCTACAGGCTGATGCAGTTTTTCGTTGTCATCATTATCGAAAAACTGACTTTCAAAAGGGAAATCGTTGAAGTGAAGATGACTATGACTAGTTATTAGGACTTACGCAAGTGTCATATTTTTTTCGTGTAGGTTTGTCCAGGGTCAAATGTCAATAGTCCAAAAAACCTAAATTTTTGACCCTTGACCCTTGACTCTTGACTCTTATGCCAGAAGATAACTGTGCCAGTTGCGTAAGTCCTGGTTATCTTTAAAATGCATCGCCCTACTTAGCTTCGTTTTATGTCTCTCGAATGATTAATTTTTTGTACAAGTTCAACATAATGAACAGGTATAAAACAGCAGTGAAAATAACCCATGACTGAAGAGTTTAAGAAAGGCGATAAGGTAAAGTGGAATACAGCGCAAGGTGAAACCACTGGTGAAGTGCAAGAAAAGATTACTTCGCCTACTGATATTAAAGGGCATCATGTAGCTGCTTCTCCTGACAATCCAGAATATTTAGTAGAAAGCGACAAAACAGGGAAAAAAGCCGCGCATAAGCCTGATGCACTGGAGAATGTTGAGGAATAACTCCAGGAATCATCTTGAAACCTTGGTAATTATCTAAGTAGTTCCAAAATAATGATTTGGGGCAAATCTAGTACAACACTGCATCAATAAAGCAACTATTCTCAATCACTGAAAGGCTGACTATAAAAACTTATTTATTCCGTAGTTCTCCTGCAAATACGCTATGCGTAGCTTGCTTCACAGTGGGGGTACAGCCTTCTTGTACTAGATAACGTCAGTTCGGGTTAAGGAGGTTTATTCAAGCTTAAATGTCTGAAACAACGCAAGCACGTTGAAATATCCTAGAATCAAGCAACGGTGTAATGAGGGTTTCAGCTTATCCCGAACTCAGGTTAGATAGAAACCCACTTGGAATCATAGGTGTTGCTAATTCACATCAGGCGTAAATTAATTCCGGATAAAACTTTTATTAATGTTGAATGCTTGTTTGATTAACAATTTAATTATTTAAAGCCTGCATTAGCAGGCTTTGTTTGTTTGCAACTGCGGCGAAGTTATAGCTTGACTTGCTGCAAATGACTGCGGGGGTTGTAGGTACGTATAGCTCGGATTTTTTCATAATACTCGCGCTCTTGTTGGCTCATATCTTTTGGTGGAACAATCGCCACCTTTACCAACTGATCGCCACGTCCACCCTTGGCTAGGGGCCAACCTTTACCCCGCAGACGCAGGGATTGGCCAGAACGTACTCCCGCAGGCAGTTTTACATTCACTGAACAATCGGGTGTGGGAACATCAATAGAAGCTCCTAAGGTAGCTTCATCTGGTGTAATGGGAACTTCACAGACAAGATTATCGCCTTCAAATTGGAAGAAGGAGTGCGGCTGAAGTTCCACTTTTAAGTACAAATCACCCCGCTGTTGAGTCATAGGATTGATTTGACCTTTACCACGCACACGCAAACGTGTACCAGCTTTGGCACCAGCAGGTATACGCACATCTATAGTTTCATTACCTAAGCTAAAGCGCTTTTGAATACCAGCAAATGCTTCCGCAAAAGTCAGTGTAATTGTGGCTTCGCTATCTTGGCTAGTCCCTGCTCCCATATCTTGGAAGCCAAAATCGTTAAAACCGCCAAAACCGCCTGGTCTTCTGGAAGAAGCATTTGTGGAAGTACTATAAGAATAGCTTTGACGATTACTGCGAGGGCCAGCACCACCAAATAACTCATTGAGGAAGTCATTAAAACTACCGTATTGGCTGAAGTCAAAACCGCCCATATCGACACCAGCACCAGAGGGGAAGCCTTGACCAGCTTGTTTCCAGTATTGACCAAATTGGTCATACTTTTTGCGCTTGTCTGGGTCTGACAAAACTTCGTAGGCTTCGTTCACTTCTTTAAAACTCGCCTCTGCTTGTTTATTGCCTGGGTTAACATCAGGGTGAAACTTGCGGGCTAATTTCCGAAAAGCTTGTTTAATTTCCTCTGGACTGGCAGTCTTACTTACTCCCAAAATTGCGTAATAGTCTTTGAAGTCGGTTGCAGCCATCTACCAGCCTCCTGTAGAAATTTCTGTTATGTTCTATTTCTAAGATGTTAGATATGTTATTTGCCAGGTATAATGCCCAGCAAATTAGATTCTGATTTTAAATTAACAAACATCATCAAAAATCAAGTGGGGTTCTTGCTCGTAGGATGAGTGCAATTCCCGTACTCCCGCAATCCTGATAAGCGAATTAGGCTATCGAGTCCATCTTCTAAGGTTGGGGGTGCATCCCGTAATTGACGATGCATTTTGAAAATGACTTCTTCAGGAACCTGGCGATCGCGCTTTTGATTTCTTGCTAAACAAAGCCATACTGGGGTATCTGCCCATAACCCAGTAATGTGGGTAAAGCCGAACTCACGCGCTAGGGCAATCACTTCACGGCGATGGCGACGCTGGGCGTTGGTGGCATCGTAAATCACTGTTTTCCCTTGGGTTTGAGCTTGGTGTAATAGCCGCCGAATTTCTCGCCAAATCAGCAGCCAATGCCCTTGAACCGCTTCATTCCCAAACAATTGCCCCCGAATGCCATCTGTAGAAATCAGCTGTGTTTGGGGGCATTCTGCGAGCAATCGTTTTACCCAAGTTGACTTACCGCTACCCGGAAGACCAATTAACAACAAGAGTTTAGACATCAGTCCAAAGTATACAGTCAAAAGTTGCAGAGACGCGATTAATCGCGTCTGTACAAAAGTCAAAAGTCAAAATATATACTGTTGACCCTTGACTGTTGACTCTTGACTAATCACTAAATGATTGTCCCATCAGGAATTACGGCATTTTTCAACACGACTACAATGCCGCTGCGGATATAGAAGCCTTGGCTTTCACGATCTGCTTCTTGGACGTTGTCTTTATTGATAATTTTCACATCACAACCGATGCGAGCGTTTTTATCAATAATTGCCCGGCGGATGATGCTATCTGCACAAATTCCTACAGAAATCTCATCTGGGACTGTGTTGCATTGGCGGCGTTCTATGGCAGATTGGTAATAATCAGCACCCATAATTAGGGATTCTTCGATGACAGTACCAGATTCAACGCGCGATCGCACTCCTAAAACTGAATGTTGAATGCGACAATTTTTCAGAATACAACCTTCACCAATCAAGGATTGGGTAATCTGGCAATCTAACAGCTTGGTGGGAGGCAAGTAACGAGCACGTGTATAAATTGGCGCTTCTTCATCGTAGAAACTAAAGGGCGGTTGGGGTAGTTGGGTTAGGGCTAAATTGGCATTATAAAAGGCTTCGATGGTTCCGATATCTTCCCAGTAATCATCAAATAAGTAAGCTTGAACGTTGTAATCTTTAGCGGCATCAGGAATAATTTCTTTGCCAAAATCTGTACTGTCTAAAGATTCTTTCAACAATTTGATCAAAACATCTTTTTTAAAGACATAAATTCCCATCGAGGCGATGTAGGGTTGGCGTTGGGCTTCTTCTGGGCTTAATCCCAGGATGGTAGTATCAACGCGCATTTGAGCTAAAGCTTCGCCCTTGGGTTTTTCGCTAAAGTCAACCACTCTACCGGATTGATCGATTTTCATCAAGCCGAAATCCGAAGCGCGGCGATCGTCGATAGGAATAACTGAGAGAGTAATATCGGCACCCGTTTCTCTATGACGTTCGACAAATTCGCGGTAATCCATGCGGTAGAGGTGATCGCCAGAAAGAATTAGATATTCATCTGCATCCCATTCTTCCAACAACCAGATGTACTGACGCACAGCATCAGCCGTACCTTGGAACCAGTTGGGGTTTTCTGGGGTTTGCTGGGCTGCTAATACTTCCACAAAGCCTTCACTGAAGCCACTAAAATTGTAAGCACGAGCAATGTGGCGATTTAGAGAGGCTGAGTTGAATTGTGTCAGGACGTAGATTTTAAATATTTCGGAATTTATGCAGTTGCTGACAGGGATATCGATTAAGCGGTACTTTCCTGCCACTGGTACGGCTGGTTTAGCACGTAGTTTCGTTAACGGGTAAAGGCGAGTACCTGCACCACCACCGAGAATGATTGCTATAACTTTTTTCACAAAATGTCTCCCGACTGCCTTTCAACTCTCACCTTAAGTTTAGGACTGTCTGCCACCATAGGTAAGGGGGGATCAAAGATTATCGCGAGTGAATTTTACAGAATGCTGCCGGTGATATATGTCGCTGCCAATAAATAGCACATCAAAAGCTATGTATTGATTAACACCTGGGAAAAAGATGCGATCGCCAACCAAGTTTGACAACTCGGCAATCTCTCTATTTCAAAACTTAGCTTTTTTTAACAAAACCCAATTTCTCAGGCAGTAAGCCTTACTATGCTCAAGGTTTTACAAAGAACAAAGTAGCTACTTATAGTTTTAAGAAAAATTGTCAAATTCTGTTCACAATATTTTTGCTTAGTCTTTGCCAACTCTTAATATGCAGTGTTTAACTGTATAGAAACATAGCTAATAAGAGTGCGATCGCTAAATAGTAAATTAAACACCCAATTTACGGAAATTTAACCTGGTGTTAACTAAATGCAATTTCTGCGATAACTTGAGATGTTGTACCCAAGGTTGTGCAGATAGCTGGGCAATTGCATTGGCAGAAAGGGTGGCTGTAAAAGTATCTTTGCCTGGAGTTACGCCAGCCACATTAAGATTTTCTAAGATAGCAGTTGCGTCCGCATCTAAAATAGGTTCGGTATGGATAAACACTGTTAAACTTGGTGTTTCTGGGTCTGGTACATCATTAAGGGCTGTGGCTAGGGCAGCGTCTAGCTTCTGATAATTCATAAGCAAATCCTTGGTAATTCAGACAGGAAATTTTAATTTCACCTATCCTATTACCAACCTACCAAATTTATCGGTTTTCATTACCTACCCTTATACAGACGTAATATACCCTTGCCTACGTCTAATTACAGATTTTAATTGTCAGAGCTATTGCTGGCGCTCATCGGCTGCTTTTAACCCCTGCTCAAATTCGTCAATAGCTTGAATTGAATCCGAAATTGTCAGACATTGTTCTAGCAAAGAAATATCTAATTCTGGTAGAATCTCACTTTTAGAGAGAGCTTCATACCCATAAGTATCAGGGTAAACAGTAGCTTGTTCTTGTTGAGAATTGTCCCGTAGATGGTATAACTTAAACTGGTTTCTCTCCCAAAACCAGACTTCTGCCACTCCTAATCTGCGGTAGATTTCCAGTTTGCTAACACTGCCACTAGTCAAAACTACTTCTATAGCTAAATCTGGTACTTTTTTCTCTTCACCTATGCAGTAACACTCGTCTGGTTCTGCACCAGCTTTTTTTGCTTTGTTTTTAAAAGTAGAACTTCCCATAGGTACAAAACGAATACGTTTACTGTAGAAAAAACGCTCCAACAGCATCCCTAAATTCGTTTTGATTTTTTCATGTCTGATTGATGGTGACACAATCTCTAATATTCCATCTAAATAATTAATTCGGTAATGAGAGTTGTTTTCTAGTTTTGCCAGTAGCGATTCATAGCTTTCCCAACTCACACCGCTACTAATAAACCTTTCTTCTGGATCGTTACCATGACCCAATTCTGGCTCATCAATTAGTTCTTTAAGGCTACTAACCATTGTCATCTTTCCTACGAATTTTTGAATCAAGGTGAATTCTGCATTTATTTCATACTGATTTCTCTATAACATCTGTTTAGATATTATCGCGAAAAAAAGCGAGCGCCCCGACTTCGTAAATCAAGGTGCGCGGTAATGGATGCTGAAGACTCTGTATTTTAGACTTTCGATTTCAATTATCAGAAAGTATTCTTACTTTCTTCTTACTGGATATCTCCAGATAAACTCACTGTAATAACGTTAACAACATTATTATTATTATCGTATCCAAAGTAATTATAATAAAACCCATCACCTAACGCTGTAGCAAATGCAATAACATTTGCTCCATTGGACTCATTGACACACATATTAGCCAACATTATGCCAAGCCTATTTTCTTCTTCGAGTAAATTATCTATTTTGCAAGCTAAAGTGTCTTCGTAAATTTCTGCTTCCCAAGTATTATTAACAATAATTTGAGCAGCATCCGCATCCATAAAGCACCCTATTCCCGAATCAACTCCATAACCAAAAAACCCCTCTCCTTCTTTTAAATCACTTAATTTTTCACCAACTCTAGTAGCTAGTTCCCACCGTATTGCGCTTACTTCGCTAATCTGAACCATAGCATAAGCAACCATTGGTTCTTCGTTATTGAGGTTCCGTGCAACGCTCAAAAAAACTGGGTAACAACCAGGTTGAAAATTGGGACTAAAGGGATCTGTACCAGGAAAAACTAGGGGATCACAAGCTACTAATTTTCCTGAAGTTAAGTTTAACTCCCCAATTTTATAGGGATTAAGAACAAAAACACCAAATTGTGTATTTAACCTTTGACCTGTTTGGAAAGCTTTTGATAAATCAACATTTATCATATTTTATTCATTTATTTAAAGGTCAAATTGTTTGATAGCGATTATTTAAATATTGAAATCTTCAATATTTAATATACCTATTGATACTTGTTATTTTAATTCTTTCTTATACGCTTTTTTCTACCATTAGACTTCAAGCGCCCAGACTTTGTGAGCCTGAGCGCTTGAATATTAGGTTGCAGATTCAACTTCTGCGAGTTATTGAAATTAAGCAGGCATCATTTGCATCATTCTGCAAGATTCTGCACACTTGCGGCAAGCAGCAGCACATTCCATCATTTTGGGATTGTCGCTCATTTGTTCGCAAGCCATTGCACAGCGATCGCACATTTCTGCACATAACATACAAGTGCGTCCCATAAATTCGGAACCGCCCATCATCATGTTCATGCACATCATGCACATTTCAGCGCAGTCACGCATCATGCCCATCATGCTCATCATGTTCATGTCCATTTGCTTACCGCCTTTGAACATAGACATACAATGAGTCATGGCTTCCATGCACATTTTATGACATTCCATACAAGCATCCATGCAAGTTTGCATTTCGGTTGTCATGGATTCAGCCATCATCATCATCATAGGAAATACCTCTTGACTTTCTGATGCATTGTGAGTAGTCCTTGGTAGGACTACTTATCACATTAGACTCATATTTTTGAGGAGTCAATAGTGTTTTTAAGAGCAAATTTATAAGTTTACTAACTCGATGTGATTACCGTTAATTTGATTTAATTTCCCATAATTTACTGATATTTATATGGTGATGTTGCTGATAATTATTATCTATAAAGGAATGCAAACTCCCCTAAATAAGTGTAGTTAGATGACATGAGTAAAGTTGTTCCTCTCACAGGAACAATCAGAGTAACTTTATTAACCAAAAAATGTCATACTTTTTTAACAATTTAGGCATTAAGAATGAGGGGAATAAACATAAGCAACAATTCCAATTACCTATTACCCATTACCAAACGCCTTCATGTAAGCAATTTGATGACTACTGTATTGGCAATGTAAACCAGAAGGTTGCACCTTTATCTAAAGCGCTATTTACGCCAATTTCGCCACCATGAGCTAGGATAATTTGCTTACAGAGATATAATCCTAATCCCAAACTTACGGAATTACGAGAGCTATTACCCCGATAGTAAAGGTCAAAAAGGCGATCGCTTTGTTGCTGGCTAATGCCGACACCGTTATCGCTGACTGTACAATAAATCTTGTCTTCTTTGATGGTGGCGTTAATTGTCAACTCTAACCCAGGAGGGTTGTGTTTCACTGCATTGACAATCAAGTTAGAAAACACACGCCACAGTTGCGTTGAATCGGCGTTAATTAATGGTAAATCTGCGGTGACTGAATTTTTCAGTGTCGCTTGATTTTCCGCTAGCATCGGTTCTAAATCCGCGATCGCAGCTTCGACAACTGTATGTAATTGTACTGGCTGGCGTTGTATGGCTATCCCCTGTACCTCACTGCTATGGGCTTCCAGTAAAGAATTAATTAAGCTGAGTTGGCGATCGCTACTTTGCACCATCCGTTCTAAAATCGAACGAGAAATAGTAATTTTGCTGTCTGGATTTGCCAGTAAATTCTTCAGCACCATTAAAGTACCTAATACTGGGTTGCGTAAGTCGTGAGAAACTGCGTGAAAAAAGACTCGCAAAGCTTCTTCAGCTTGTTTGCGCTTAGTGATGTCTTCAATTAGCCCTTCATAGTAAAGCAGCTTTCCTTGTTCGTCGCGAACTGCGTAAGCTTTTTCGGAAATCCAAACAATACTCCCGTCTCGGCGGTAAATTTGGGATTCAAATTCTGAGATGCTACCATTTTCTTCAATCAGGCGGACAAAATCGGCTCGGCGGTTGGGGTTAACATATAGTTGATGCTCAATATCAGTGAAGTTAGCTGTTACTTCCTCTGGCGATGAGTAACCGTAAATCTTAGCTAAGGCAGGATTAGCTGTAATGTACTTACCATCGGGACTGCTTTGAAAAATCCCTTCCACAGCGTTTTCAAAGATACTGCGATATTTTGCTTCTGCAACCTTCAGCTTTTGATAAGCCGATTCTAATTCTTGATGAGCATAAAAATCTGAACGTTGTAGGCGATCGTAAAGATAAACACCCAAATCGCAAATTGCACATAGCCAAAAAACGTACAAGATAAACGTGACATTATAAATTTCTGGGTGTTCTGCTATGGGGGTTGGTAGTCCTAAGGCTGTATTGACACCAAAATAGTAAATCAGCAAACCCACCTGAGACATCAAATGTAAACGCCAGGAAACAGGAATAAATGTAGCTTGGCTTAAAAACAGCAGTGACCAACCCAGGGTATCAGGGAATGCAAAGCCTTTGATGGTAGCAAATAACTGTGATGCGAGACTAATTGACCAAGAAGACCCGACAAACAATAGTCCCGGATAACGCTGACCAAACTGAGTTCTGTGCAGGCTAAAGCAGATAATGAGAATTACCAGCATAGCAAGATTGATCAACAATCCTTGGGTTCTGAACGCCTCTGGTAATGGGTCAAATTCTTTTAAAGGAAAATATAAGTCATAAATATTACGCAAAGTAAAGGTAAATAAGCAAATTAGCGCTAGTAATAGCCATAATTGCAACCTTTGCCATAAAAAGCGCTGTCTAGCCGCTAACCATTCGGATTCTTGAATTTTAGTTTTAGCAACAGCAATTTTTTCATTAGTTGATGTACAAAAGGCTGTTTTAGCCCACCTTTTCATTGCTTTTAATAAGGTAGCCATCCGCTTATTACCCACTTTGCCCATAAATCGTAGGTGTTTCCTATTTCCAGACTGCCACAATACCCTGGTATTTTGGCGTGAATTTCTCACTAGGGCTAATTAAAGGGGTAAGGGACTTCCAACTTAAAAAATATACTATTCCTTGCCAAGCAAGGGAGCAGGGAGCAGGTGAGCCAGCGCGGTCTTGGGGGTTTCCCCCATGAGCGACTGGCGAATCCGAAGGAGCGCAGGGGGAGAAAGAAAATATTCTTTCTCGTAAATCGGATAATTCATTTTCTGGAAGTCCCTAATATCAATTACGAATTACGAACTACGAATTACGAATTACTGGTGATGGAGTGGCTAAGGGTAATGAGAACCAAAAAGTTAAACCATACTTGCGACTACTACTCACACCTATTTCGCCACCATGTGCTTGAATGATTTGCCGACTGAGGTACATTTTTAAAGCTAGACTCGTGGAACAACAAGCTTGCGGTTCGCGAACAGATAAATCGAATAGGCGATCGCACTCTAATTTGCTCATAACGATACCATTATCGTGAATTTCGGTGCGAATCATGCCTGGTTCAATTTTGGTTTTAACGGTAAAACGTAATCCTGGGGGATTATTTTGCAATCTATGGGTAAATAAATTAGCAACGACTTTTTGCAACTGAGTTGGATCTGCCATCACCAATGGTAAATCGTCAGGCAGTAAGTTATTCAATATCGCTTGGTTTTGGTTGAGCATCGGCTGCAAGTCTTTAATAATTGACTCCAGCAGCGTACTAAAATGTACCAATTCCCGGCGCAGGGACATTCCTTGACCTTCACAGCTATGAATTTCTAGCAGTGAGTCAATCATTCCTAATTGACGGTCATTACCTTGAATCATTCGCTCAATTACTGAACGCGGGACGGGAATTTCTGCTGGGGAAGCTTCCTGATTCTGTCCGCGATTTTTGAGTAAATTTTTCAGCACCAATAAATTACCCATCACCGAAGTTCGCAAATCGTGAGCAACGGTGTGCAATACTACATCTTTCACCCGTTGCAGTCCTTCTAGTTCCTGCATTTTCTGCTGGAGTTGGGCGGTGCGTTCTTCTACCTGGTGTTCTAAATTAGTATTGAGTATTGCTAGTTCTTGGTAAAGTCGAGCTTGTTGAATAGCGATCGCTAACTGCTCTGACATTTGTTGCAGTAAATCTATTTCTATAGCTTGCCACTGACGCGGCCCAGAACATTGGTTAGCAACTAATGCCCCCAATAATTCATTATTGACCATAATTGGCACAGCCAAGGTAGCCCGCGTCTGGAATTGTTGATAGTGTTCCTTTAATTTGGGCGATGCAGCTATTTGATCGATATCTTCTACTAAACGCACCCGATTAGTAGAGAGGAGAGTTTTTAACTCTTGGAGATAAGTTTTATCTTCAGTTGTCCAACCCAAAATGGCGGGATATTTAGGATCTACTGATTCCGCAACCGTTTTACCTCCTTGTTGGGCATCATTCAGACCAATAAACACTCGGTCAGCTTGTAAAAATTGCCTAACTTCCGTCACCGTAGTTTGCAAAATTTGCTCTAAGTTGAGGGAAGAGCGAATTCTGGCTAAAGTTTCTGTCAACAAGCGATCGCGCTGGGCGGAAAGGCGCAATTGAGCTTCTACCTGCTTACGTTCGGTAATGTCGTGATTGACTGCTAAGATGCAGGGAGTGCCATCTAATTCAATAATTTCTGCCGATAGCAGCGATGTCAGAATCTGTCCTGATTTAGCCCGAAATTCTATTTCTAAGTTCCTTACCATACCCAGGTCTCGCAAGTGTTGTAATAATTTCATGCGATCGCGGTTATTGACCCACATATTTAATTCAAAAGATGTGCGCCCAATCGCCTCATCTCGCTCAAAACCCGAAAGCCTGACAAAACTGTCGTTAACTTCGATGTAGCGTCCTTCTTCCAGGGTGCTGAGACTGATAGGATTGGGACTGCAACGAAAAGCTTTTGAATACTTCTGCGCCAAGCTTTGCAAATTCGCTTCTGCTAGTTTGCGCTCCGTAATATCTCTGACAATGGCTAACACTTCATCCGTATCGCTAGCTACCAAACGTGCCTCGTAATCGCGAATTCCTAAAGGCGTTGGTAGTTGATATTCACAGGTTTGCAAATTATGAGAATCTAAAGTTTTAGCGATCGCGTCTTGGCTAATTGCAACTACATCTGTCGGTAAAATATCTTCCAAGTTTTTACCAACTATCTCTTCTCTGGGCAAAACTATATTTGCACCATCACCTTTCAAGTCCAAATACTCACCAGCACGGCTGAGGCGAAACATCAAATCGGGAATCGCATCTAAAATCGCCTTATAGCGCCTCTCACTAGTTCGCAATTGCTCTTCTGCTTGCTTGCGGTCTGTAATATCTATTACCAAACCCTCCCACAGCCAATCACCATTATCTTGTAGTTCTAGCTGGGAAGCGCCTTGAATCCACTTAATTTTGCCACTCGGTGTAATGATGCGACCTTCCCAACGCCAAGGTGACAAAGTAGCTTTTGCAACTTCAATAGATTCTGCGAGGCTGTTCGCATCTTGTGGATGAACTAGTTTGTGTAGTACCTGCAAATCTGCTTGAATAACTTCTGGTTCTAATTCATATAGTTCACGACAACCAGAACTTACATACATCACCTGTTCAGAACCATCCTGACGTTGCAGGACTTGGAAAATCATTCCCGGTAAATTAGCAGCAATTTTCTCCAACAAAGTTAGAGTCCTATGTGGAAAATCTGGTTTATGCAGTAATTTTACAGTTTCATCCACTTTTTGTGCCTTTGTACAGCCAGGAACTAATGTAATTGAGGCAATTGTTGCCATCTTGACAATTTTGATGCGGGTAACATCATTGCTGTCAGCAGCAAAACTACCCCTTATTTCAGGGTAATTCTGCTTGAAGCGATCGCATTCCCCCAATCGGGTGAACAGATCTTAAATTAGTGCTGAATAGTAGTCAAAAATCAACAAGCTAATAGACTAGTACAACAAGGCAAAAGTAAAAAGGCAAAAGTAAAAAGAAAGAATGATGATTTTGTAAGCTTTTCACTTGTTTTAAATGGGTGGCTTATTTCCGCCGTATTGTACTAGAATACCAATTCCCTATTCAGGAACTTTTAGAGTAAGTACTACTTATCATTAAAGTATGAACGCAATATCTAGCAATGCCACCTACCAAAATTATTAGTATTCAATTAATTAATTGCTGTTCTTGGCAATCGTTATTACATATATGTATTAATTCTTAGCACGCTTAAATAAAACTATACGCTTCATTAACAAAGAGCTTTTATAATTTTAATTCGTTACATACTTATGAAATGGTATATCTTTAATATTTTTTAATTTCAACAACGGTCTAAATATGCACAATTCTATTGAGAAAATTTAATTTTAAATTGCCAATTTAATTAAAAAATGACTTTAAAAGAAACAATTTCTCCAACACCAGAAATAGAATCACTAACTCCAGAAACTTTTACCCATGCTTTGATGGTGCTTGCTCATCTTGACAGCGATTTTGCTCGCATTCTCAAAAAATTTGGGCCTCCACCAATGTGGGAAAGAGAAAGGGGTTTTCCTACCTTGCTGCGGATTATTCTAGAACAGCAAGTTTCCTTAGCATCAGCCAAGGCTGTTTATGCACGCCTATGTGAAGCGATCCAACCACTCACACCAGAGAATTTTTTAACGCTTGACGATATGCAATTAAAAGGAATTGGGTTTAGTCGGCAAAAAATGCTCTATTGTCGAGAATTGGCGAAAGCAATTACTAATGGTCAACTGAATTTAGTTCAACTAGAGACAATGGATGAAATGACTATTAGAACTGAATTAAAGCGCATCAAAGGGATTGGCGATTGGACAGTTGATATTTACTTGCTGATGGCGCTACAACGTCCTGATGTGTTTCCCAAAGGCGATTTAGGAATAGCGATCGCTTTACAAAAGCTCAAAGGATTAACCACACGCCCCACACCCACAGAAATAGAAGCGATCGCCCAAAATTGGCGGCCTTGGCGTGCAGTTGCTACCAGAATCCTATGGCACTACTATCTCAGTGTTATTACAGAAAATAAAAAAATCAAATAAAGTAAACTATAATTCCCAGTATTCTTGTGTTAGGCTAATCTTTACTTTTGTTTTCACCTCATAGCTTGCGTTCTCAAATAGTATCTACCACAATAGGGTTTTATTCCAATTCTGGTTAAACATACCAGAGAGTATAATCTATCGCTCAGTAAATTTTTTTCAAATCCATACCGTATGTATAAATATACTTACATCATAAATTGATATCGGTTTTATGTTTTTAAATTAATTTGTAGAGCAATGCAACATCAAAAATTGAATCGTTAATTTATGCAAAAAATTACTTACTCGTTGTTCATGGGAATTATGGTCTTTGGGCTGTACAGTTGTAATTCCATTAATTCAACTGTCCCAAAAGATTCTCGTCAAATTGCTAGTCAGACTGATTCCCAAGCCCAAAAAATTATCAAAATGGGTAGCTCTAGTTCAACGTTAACAGTCTCAACACTGTTAGCAAAAGCTTATGAAGCTCAAAATAAAGCAATTAAAATTGAGTTTGTTTCTAATAGCCAATCTGAAGGTGCGATCGCAGCTTTGAAAAACAATCTTATCGATATTGCTAGTACTAGTAAACAACTCAAGCCTGAAGAAGATAACGGCCAAATTCAGTATCGCGAATTGGCAAAAGACTTGTTAATTGTTGCTACCCATAATAGCGTTAAAGGTGTAAGCAATCTTTCAACTCAGCAGTTAAAAGCAATTTACAAAGGTGAAATCACTAATTGGCAAGAACTGAGCGGGAATAATGCAAAAATTGTAGTGTTAGATCGGCCAGAAGATGAGTCAGCAAAAAAATTATTGCGAAAATATTATTTAGGTAATGATAAGACTACAACTAAAGCTGTAATTCTAAACAAAGAGGGTGAATTAATAGAAACCTTACAAAATACTCCTAATTCCATCGGCGCTTTTTCTTTAGCTTATTCACTCATCAATCAATTACCAGTCAATCGTCTCAGCCTCAACAAAGTTGCACCTACACAAGAAAACTTAATTAATGGGAAATACCCAATGCTACGTCAAATTGGCATTATATCGAGTAAAAAACCTTCAGCACAAACCCAGGGTTTTATAGATTTCATCTATAGCGAGACAGGAAAAAAACTGCTACAAAAAAATGGCTTTGCCCCTGCTCAATAAATAAAACTTGTTATGCACAGATTTTTTGGGCGGTTGAGTCTAAGCCAAAAGATAGTTCTACCGCTACTAATAGTTTGTTTTAGCGTATTCATGTTTGGCTTACTGGCTCTAGGACATTGGTTCACAGATAGTTTGGAACAGAATTTTCGCCAAGAAGTTGAAAGTTTCGCTGAACGTGTTGCTCAAGATTTTCAGTATGAGCAGCAAACATTAGAAACTAAAATTGAGTTGATTGCTACACAAAATCAGCTTAATCAAGCTGTGGAAAAGCGCGATCAATCCTTACTTTTACAAATATTACTACCACTTAAGTCTGTATTGAAATTAGATTGGGTTAAAATAGTTGATTCCCAAGGCAACTTATTACTAGATGCGCGTAACAATTCTTTATATCAAGTTAAAATATTGGATGAAGCAATTAGTAATAGCGCTAGTCGTGGTGCACATTTAACTGATTTGTTAAATGTAGAAGGCGAAAAACAAGTTCTGCAAGTGGTAACTCATGCAATTAAATCATCGGCTGGAATTTCAGGAGGAATGATCATTGGTTATTCAGTGGATGATACGCTTCTGAAAAAAATTGCTGCTGGTTCTTCTAAGCATTTGATTGTTCTCAGAGAAAAACAGATAGTCGCTACAACATTATCAACACTACCTAGTAGCAAACAAGCATTTCCTAGCCCTGATTCACCCGCTAGACGAATTACGATTGACAACCAGAATTATTTAGCTAAAAGCATCTTATCTCGAGGCGCAAGCCATTCTCTAGTAACTACAGTGTTATATCCCATTTTGCCTTTAGACCTAGCTCGATGGAAACTCTGGCAAAATTTGGGAGTGTTATTTTTGCTGGGAAGCTTGATTGTGGCAATTATGGGGAGTTTAATTGCGCGAGCTATTACTCGTCCTTTAAAAGCTTTAACTCAGATTGCACAACAAGTTACCCATAGCTCTGATTTTAATCTCCAAGCCTCAGTGACAACCGAAGACGAAGTTGGTATTTTAGCCATTGCTTTGAATCAGTTAATTCAACAGGTCAAACGACTACTGGTAGAACAATACGACGCTAACAACAAACTAGAAGTTTATAGCCAAAACTTAGAACAAAAAGTTAGAGAGCGCACGCAAGAAATACAGCAAAAAAATCTTAATCTTAAGCAAACTTTAAACGAACTCAAACTTACCCAGTCACAACTAATCCAGCACGAAAAGATGTCTTCTTTGGGGCGCTTAGTTGCTGGTATCGCTCACGAAATTAATAATCCAGTTAATTTTATTTACGGTAATCTTAAATACACTGATGAATATACTAAACAATTGCTTTTATTACTTCAACTTTATCAAAAATATTACCCCAATCCAGAAGTAGAAATTCAAAATGCTCAACAAGAAGCTGAGATTGAATATCTAATAGAAGATTTGCCTAAGATACTGACTTCAATGAAGATTGGATCTGAGCGCATTCGTGAGATTGTGTTGAGTTTGCGAATCTTCTCTCGGTTAGATGAAGCTGAGTTTAAAACGGCAGACTTACACCAAGGTATCGATAGTACTTTGTTGATTTTACAACATCGTTTAAAAGCACAAAACAATCGCCCTCAAATCGAATTAATCAAAGATTATGGTGAAATACCAGCAATACCTTGCTTTGCAGGACAATTGAACCAGGTATTTATGAATATTCTGGCAAATGCCATTGATGCTTTAGAAGAAGCTTTTGAAAAAGAGCTTTGTGCTGAACCAGTAATTCGTATTACTTCTGCAAAGGTAAATAAAAACATTATTATTAAAATCGCTGATAACGGTACAGGAATTACAGAAGAAGTTCGACTGCATCTATTTGAACCATTTTTTACTACTAAACCAGTTGGTAAAGGTACTGGGATGGGATTATCAATTAGTTATCAAATTGTGACTAAAAAACATGGAGGATTGTTAGAGTGTTTCTCATTGCCAGAAAGAGGGACTGAGTTTGTAATTACCATTCCTATACGCTAAGAAACTTCCAAATAAAAAATAGACAATCACTTTGGTGAACAGAGGAGGAAAAATTACATGATGATATTAATTTTGGGTATGGCAGGCAATATACCTGCCGATAAGAAACTATAATTTCCCAGTAAAAACTCGTTCTGCTGGGCCAGTCATATAAACCCGTTGGTCAATTTCTGACCATTCAATTTGTAAAGGCCCACCAGGTAGCTCTACAGTGGCAATGCGATCGCATTTTTCGGTTAACACACCAGCCACTAAGGAAGCACAAGCACCTGTACCGCAAGCTAAGGTAATACCCGCACCTCGTTCCCATACTCGCATTTTCAAGTAATCACGCCTGACAATTTCAATAAATTCAGTATTTGTCCGTTGGGGAAAAACTGGGTGATGTTCAAACTTAGTCCCAATAGATTCTAAAGGAATTGCGGCTACATCTTCCACAAAAGTAATACAGTGAGGATTGCCCATACTCACACAGGTAACTTCCCAAGTTTTCCCAGCCACCTCTAGGGGTTGATTAATTACCTTGCTATCCGCAGCACTCAAGGTAGTGGGAATTTCTCCAGCCAGTAATTTAGGTAAACCCATATCCACCTTTACTTGACCATCAGCCATCAGTTGGGGTGTAATGACACCAGCCAAGGTTTGGATGCGATATAAGTCTTGAGTTCTCGATTCGCCCTCTAAATCAGCCAAAAACACACCTAAACAGCGAATACCATTACCGCACATTTCCGGTTCTGAACCATCGGAATTAAAAATCCGCATAGTGTAATCAGTACCGTTTTCTCCTGGCAAAGCAAAAATTACACCATCCGCACCGATACCAAAGTGGCGATCGCACAACTTGATTGCTTGCGCTGGAGTGATTACAGGCTCAGATGAAGAGCGATTATCAATGAGAATAAAGTCATTCCCCAAACCGTGATACTTAGTAAATTCGATTGCCATTTACCCAAGGATGAATTATCAAAGATTAGTTACTGTCGATTATGGATGAGAAAGTGGTCATTTGGGCATCGGTAATAGGTCATTGCTAATGGGCATTTGTTCTTTCTCCCTTGCTCCCTAATCCCCAATCCCTAATCCCCAATCCCCAATCCCCAATCCCCTATGCATTCATCACCACCAAAAACCCTTACGGAATTCGATACTTCACTGCCCAGCATTCGGCAAGTACAAAACCTGATTAAAAATACAGCAACAGTAGATTTCAAACTGCTGACAGGCGATTTGGTCACAGGCAGGATCATTTGGCAAGATCCAAACTGTGTCTGTATTGTGGATGAAAACAGCCAGCAAACTACAATTTGGAAGCAGGCGATCGCTTACATTAAGCCTAAAATTTAGGCTTGTTTGCTGGCTAAATTCCTCAAATTTGTATTTGCAGGTTATGTTTCTTTAACCATGCTATTTAATTTCTTGACTGATCTACAGGCAGAAATTCTTTTAGGGCTTCTGCCTCATCAGTTTTTACCATTGGTATGGATAGCGGCACTGCCTCAGATGCCGTAAATAAAGGTTGTAGTTGATTGAGACTCTCTAAGCTGCCACATAACAATACTTGATCGCCGTCTCGCAAGTCCATATGGCTATCAGGAGAGCGGATAAATTTACCATCACGCCGGATTGCCTCTACTTTTACGCTGTATTTGTTAGTAATATCTAAATCTGCTAAATTTTTACCTAAAATTGGAGTATCAGCATTAATTGCTGTCCACTGACAAGCGCTATCTTCTCCGGGAACTGCTGTTCTACCCACAGCAAATTCTGCCAAAGCTGCTAGTTCTTCATCTGCTCCCACTACCAGCAAGCGATCGCCTTCTTGTAATCGCGTTTGGTTATTGGGATAGTCAATTTCTTCGCCATTAGCGCGACGAATTGCCATTAAACTCACCCCAATTAAGTAACGCATATCTGCTTCTTCTAAGCTCATACCAATGAGGGGCGAACCAGATGGTAGGGGATACCAACGGCGATTTAAATCTTGTGTTGCGTGTTCTAAATTACGAGAAACTTCCGAGGCGGTCTGTTCTGGCCGCAAGTCTAAGTAATGATCTTTGCGAATTTGCTGCATTTCCCGTTGGACAACATCTCCTGCCAAGCCTAAACCTTTTAATAAATAGGTTGCCATTTCTAAGCTGGCTTCAAACTCTGGTTGTACAACTTCCCTAGCGCCTAATTGATAAAGCACTTCAATATTTTTATCTTGGGTAGCGCGCACCACTAAATCTAATTCTGGACAGAGTTCTAAAGCGCGTTTGAGGCAAAGACGTGTACTCATGGGGTCAGGAAGTGCGATCGCCATTCCTTTAGCATGATTCACCCCAGCAGTTTCTAAAACATGTAAACTCACACAATTGCCATATACATAAGGCACTCCTGCTTCCCGCAATTTCTGAATTCTGCTTTCAGATTGGTCGATGACGACTACAGGTAGCTGGTGTTGCTGTAATAATTTGACTAAATTTTTGCCGACTCGCCCATAACCACAAACTACTACGTGCCCTTTTAATGGCAAATCATCTGCAACATCCCGAGGTTGGACTTCTTCTAAATAAGGTTTCAGCCACGGCATCGATTCTGCCACAGTAAATAAAAATGGCACCAAACGTAGCACAAATGGGGTAATAACAAGTGTTACTGCTGTAGTTCCTAAAATCAGTAAATACACAGTACGTGAAACCAAGCCCAAAGCCTGCCCTTCACTGGCTAGTACAAAAGAAAATTCCCCAATTTGAGCCAGCCCCAGCCCAGCAATTAAAGCTGTTTTTAGGGGATAGCGGAACAGTTTCACCAAAGGAGTAATGATTAAAAACTTACCTACGAAAACTATTGCCACTAAACCCAAAATCAATTCCAGGTTTTTCCACAAAAACACTGGGTCAATCAACATCCCAATAGATGCGAAAAATAAACTGGCAAAGATGTCTCTGAGCGGCTCCACATAGGTTAAAGTTTGGTCGGCGTATTCCACCTCGGAAATCATTAAACCCGCGACAAACGCCCCCATTTCAATGGATAGCCCTAAATACTCTGTTAAAAGGGCAATACCCAAGCAGAGTGCCACTACACCTAATAAAAATAGCTCTTTGCTTTCAGTACGAGCCAGAAGTCGTAATAGTGGAGGAATCAGCCAAATGCCCGCGACAACTGCACCAGCTGCAAATAAGCCAATGCGTACCAGCGCTGTCACCACCGCAACACCAATCGCTTCACCTGGTTCATGCAGCGCTGGTAGGACTGCTAGCATTAGCCCTAATGCCAAGTCCTGCACCACCAAAATACCCAGCATTACCTGGCCGTGGGGCGTTTCTGTTTCGTTGCTTTCCATCAAGCATTTGAGGACAACTGCCGTTGAAGATAAAGACAGAATTGACCCCAAAAATACGCCTTTAGCAGGTAAGGCTCCCCAAGCGCCTGTAACACCGCAGATCACAACCGTGATCAAAATCGTCAGCGCAATTTGTAGCCCTCCACCACCCAGAGCGATCGCTTTTACTTTCTTCAGTTCGGCAAAAGAAAATTCTACGCCCAAAGCAAATAACAAGAAAGCGACCCCAAACTGAGCCAGAGTCTCTACTTGAATCACTTCTTTAATCAATCCCAGTCCCGCCGGCCCCACCACCATACCGCCGATGAGATACCCTAACAACACAGGCTGTCGTAACAGCGCCGCCAACAGTCCGCCACCAGCAGCAACGGCGAGAACGGAGACTAAATCAACAATTAACCTAAAATCTTCTTGCACCAGTTTAAAAAAAAGAACTATTAAGACCTATTAACCTCAGCATACAAATTTTTATATATCTATGCTCAGTTTGTTGGTGCAAGGAAGACAAAATTTGCAGATGTTTCACAGACTGAATGTAACCAGACCCAAAAGTTGTCAAGATCTGGTTAAAATTAATCATCAAAAGCACAAATTTATAGTTTGGTGTTCTGGTGTTGTTCATCGGAGTCATACCAGTACGGGCGAGTTCTGCTGATGGGATGAATGCAACGCTCATCCGCGCCCAAACTTTACATAGCCAGAGCTATTAGCCATCTCAGGTTTTAGAACAATTTCGACCAATTACCAAGGCGCGTGGATGTTCCCGTTGCTTTCAATGAATTGAATAAGCCATCGCCTGCTAAAAATGCCATACGCTCTATTTAGGCTTTTTTAGGCTATTTTTCAACCATAAGAAGAAATTAAATTATTTTAAGTTCAGTAGATTTACGGTGAAATACTGTAATACTACTTAAATACAAATTTTTTTGAGTGCAATTTTATCTAGCTTAACTGTAGTTGTCTCAGTGTTTTTTCACCGTTCAACTCAATATTTATGCTGCTTAATTTCTCAATGGGTGCAGTTTACGAAGATTTTCTGTCATAGTTCACTATCATAAATTGGGTAAAAAATATGTCCAATGCGATCCCACCTGAAGATCGAGACTCTATTGAGCAGGAAGCTAGACAAACGGATACGGATCATTTGGTTTTTGATCCGCAAAGTCAGACACAAGTTAATTTCTCTGCACCTATTCATTCCCGTTCTCAATTTAACTCAGAAACTTCACAGCCAGTTGTGGAGGCTAGCAAAGAAGCTGCTTTTGATGTCTGGAGTGTGTTTCAATTAATCTGGCAAGATCCAGCTAACGGATTACAGACAGCCATTACCAGTTTAGGAGACAGCCGCGCCTTCAACGCAGGTATTGCCCTTTGTGTGCTGTTCATTTTAGCTTTTTGGATGGCAGCGTTAAAAGTCATAGCATCTCTCACAGCTTGGTTGAGTTTTGTAAATTTGTTGGGCACGAGTTTTAACCAACAATTAAGTATTTTTGAACATATCCGCATCCTCATAAGTGCAAGTATTCCAGTGTTAGGGATGATTGCTGTACTGTGGTGCATACGACAAATATTTAAAGGCGCAGGTAATTACAAACAATTCATTTTTGTGACTGGATTTTCCCTCGCTCCGATTACATTATTTTGGCTATTGCTATGCTTATTAGGCACTAGCGGTGGAGAATTAATATTTTTAGTTTCTATTTTCTGCTGGACAACAGTTGTTTTATTTTTGAATACAGCATTAATTGGAGTACTGCGTTTATCTTCTCGGAATGCACTTCTTTTAGTTCCTATACTTTTCGTATCTGATTTTTTTATTACAAGAATTGGTTTTGATATTTTGTATTGAAGGTAGAGTTCTGCAGAAAATAGATATCATGAAAATTATGTGTTATTAGTTTACAATTTAAACGAAATAAGTAATTAAAATGTAATTACGTTAAATAACATTTATGATTAGTTTACTTGTTGAAATGAAATTATATAAACTTGAAAAAATAGTTATTAAATTGATGTCTCTGACTGTTTTGGGTACACTTTCTTTAGGAACTTTGCCTGAATATGTATTGGCAGAAAATAGGTTTGATTTCTCTTTAATAGTAGGCGAATGGAGTGAAAAAGGGAAATGTAATTCCTCTCGTTATGTGTTTATGCCAGATGGAAGCTATCAATCCTTAGTCAAAGAAAAAGATACAGGTAGCTGGAATATTTTTTTCCTGGGAAAATACGAGCGAAAAAGTTCTGACTCTTTAGCTATTACTCATACCAATTCTAATAATGAGTCTTTTGAAGATATACTTTATATTTCAAGTTTAAATTCAAAAGTATTATCAGGTACATGGGCCATCTCTATTGGAGATGATGAAGCGATATCTATTTCTTGGCAACGATGCTTGAGTAGTCGGTAAGTTTATTTCAGTGAAAAATTAGCATTTATATTTACTAAATTGTAACTTAAAAATTTTCTGTAATACAAAATTATGTTTAACATTGTAATTCAAAAAATAATGACAGTTGTTGTATTTAGTTTTGTCAATATTTTGATGTTGCCAACAGATGTTAAAGCAGAGGATTTAACAGCAGCTTGTAAAGGTGCGATCGCTAATGCCAAAACCAGTTTACAGAAAGTGCCTAATGTCTTAATTCAAGATATTTATCAGAAAAAAAATTCCGAAAATTATTCCGATTCACCAGCAGAGCGACCTATCGAATATATATTTCATCTCACTGGTACAGTGCGTAATGGTCGTATGGTAGAAACTGGTATAAAACAGCTTGGAAACTCCCCTAAATTTCTGAAAAGTATCAGCCAAAATATCATCAGCAAATGTAACTCAATAGGTGCAGTTTATTTTGGTAGTACGTTAGCAGCAGTTTGCGGAATTACCTTTGGATTAATGGGTGATGGCACAGTTAAAGAATTTGAGAACGTAGATGCTCCAGCGTTAGGAAGACCTCTTAAATGGGGAGAGACATTCTGTAGTTAAAAGAAAGGGTAATCATATTAAGTTCAGATACTAATACTCTAAGGATTTTACTGCTGATACTTCCATAACTAAGAAATATATTTTCTGTTGAATAAAATACATTAATAATGATTAAATTATGAAAATAATGATAAGAATAAAAAATTTATCATCCTGCTTACTTGCCAGTTTTACTGTTACATTTTCCAGTTATATAAATGTAGCTAAGGCTAGTCCCTATGTGAGCGCAGATTTTATTAGCCAGAGCCAATTAAATTTAAAACCTGCAATTTCTTATGTTGATTTAGCAAAAGTTAAGCAAATTTCACCTAGTAACTATAAATACGTTAAAAGCTTTGTAGCAGCAGAATTCGTAGCAGAATTTGTACAATCGGAAAACCGTTTAGAAAAAAGAAAATTCTTAGAAAGTGAAGTTAATGTCAACTGCAACGATATAAACTCTGTCAAAATTTTGCAAAATCGTTACTTTAAAAACGGTAAATTAATCAAGACAGAAAAGCTGAATAAAGTTATCAGACATAGCGAAGCTAACCCATTAAAAGAAGCTAATTTACTTGTATGTCGTCTTTTTAATCCGGCTTCTTCACAAGAACTAAAATCAGGTTTTTATTCTCTAGGATCTAGCAGTAGTACTCGAATTGCCATCCAAGGAAATCGCATTTGTTATGAAGAACTTGGCCGCCTTGCTAGAACAGTTGCTTCTGTTGTTCGTGACCCCCGATACCTCAGTTTATATAAACTTGAGTCGGTTGAAAAAAAAGGTTGGTCAAAAGAGCCATTTTATTTAATTCAGTTGACATCAAATGAACTTCATTATGGGCCACTCATCGCCCTTGGAAGTAAACAAGTTACTAGCAGTTGGGAAAACAGTAAAGAAATAGAACAATGTTTAAATTCCAATCAAGTTTTCTGGTACTTTCAAGAATATTTGCCCAATTAATCCCAAAACTAGCACTGAATTTTAAAGTCAATATCATATCGCCTGACTATAAAATAAGTTATTTATTGTATCTTTATTCAATATTTTTTATATTTTTAAGCAGTAATGATCAAGTATATTCGTCCATTAATTATTGGATTTATTAGCTTTGCGATTGCTATAAACGAGAAATTTTTTATAAATAATATTCTAATATTTATATGTGGAATTATTACCTTAAACTCACCAATTTCAAACGCTTTTTTGCATGATACTGGCAAAGCAAATGCTGCTAACACATATTCAAGTACTAACTCTATCATTCAAGTTGTCAATAATAGAGTAGGTAGTGAGACTCAGTTTTATAACTCTCAAATAGATACGCCTTCAGAACTCGCACAAATTCCCCGTGTTCGTCAGCAGAACCCCCAGCCTAGTAATGTACCTCAGAATAATTCTCCAGCAGTTTTACCGCAAAACTCAAGCCAAGATTCCCTCAAATCACCCATTCAAACTCAGGCTTCTAAATCAGATTCTCCTTGTCAAGATAAAATTAATGGCTTTACTCTCTACCAATCTGCCAATGGCGTGTGTCTCTACTCTCAAGAATCATCATATATAACTACAGTAGATCTGAGTAAAGCTAAACTTTTTAATTTGACTGGGCCAATCACCAAGAACAATACCATTAAAGCTAAAAACCCTGATTATTTTCTCAATGAACATGATGAAATTGAGAACCTTAACAGACAAGGCTTAAAGTTGAGAGCGATGGTAAATGGTACATTTTTTCGCACTCTTGATGGAGAATCAGACCAGACTATCGGAAATATATTAGTCGATGGTGAACGCATTATTCCTCTAGGACTAAGAACTGAGGGAAAAAAAATTCAGGAATATGACCCTCAGAAAGTCGGCTCTAATTTTGCTCACCGAGCATTCTGTTTTGACTCAACAACAGCCTCTATTCTAAATGATGTTGCTCAGGCTTTTAAAGATACTAGCAAATGTCCAAATTTTATTGGTCTTTATGCTCCTACCGCTCCAACATATCCAGATGAAAAACCTATTCTAGGAGGGCGAACTTTCGTCGGAATCCGAAATGGTAATGCTCAAGGTAGTACAGTCTTGTTTTTCTCTAGTAATTCAGCAACTCTGAAGCAAGCTAGAGATACATTAACAAGTTTTGGAGCGACATCAATTGCTCAGTTAGATGGCGCTGGAAGTTTACTTCTGACCTGGGGTAAAGATATCCTCCTTCAAGGAGGTCGGTTTACAATCAGGATTGGTATTCCATCAGCGATCGCAATCTACTCTAAAGAACCAGAAGAAAAACCCCAAGATAGAACAGGAAAGCCAGTCAAAGGTACAAGTTACGGCGATCCTCACCTCATCACCTTCGACGGACACAGATACAGTTTCCAAACAGTTGGCGAATTCATCCTCGCAAAATCAACTGATGGTATTTTTGAAGTCCAAACCCGTCAATCTGCAGTGAACAAATCCCTTTCTCTCAACAGTGCAGTTGCGATGAAAGTTGGCAAGAATCGTGTAGCTTTTTACTCAAAAGATTTCCCAGATTCCAATACTGATACCCCCCTACGAATTAATGGAAAACCTACTGCTGTAGAAGGTGATTCCTTATCTCTACCAGGAGGTGGGGTAATTCATAAACAAAATGATAGCAACTATGTAGTTGAGTGGTCTACAGGTGAGAAAGTTGCAATCACAATTTATAGCCGTGGACAGTTTAAATACATGGATGTCTTTCCTTTTGTTCTAGAATCTCAAGCCAATCAAATGGTGGGTTTGCTGGGAAATGTTAACGGTAATGTTAATGATGATTTACGGTTCCGTAGTGGAGATATTCTACCTTCTAAATCAACTTATGGAGATGTTCGCCAATTAATTGAGCGTGTATCACCAATTCGGATTCCATTAGGTGAATTGGAGAAAATTTACCTTGATAAATTAAATAAAGACTTTGGTAATAGTTGGCGAGTCAGCCAGAAAGAATCTCTATTTGACTATGGACAAGCTCAGTCTACAGCAACTTTTACAGATAAAGCTTTTCCTGATGCCTACTTGACACTAGATATGCTATCTCCTGCACAACTTGAGGATGCGAGATCCCAATGTCTTAATGCGAGAGTTGATGCAAGTTTATTAGATGGTTGTATCTTTGATGTCGGCTTTACAGGATACAGTGAATTTGCTTATCGTGCAGCACAAGTTTCCAATATTTTGAATGTGGTTGAATCTGTTATTCCAGGTTTTAAAAATCCCATTCCGGGGATTCTGCGTCAAGTTCCCAAAATTCCCGGATTGTAATTTTCAATAGGGTTTACATTCCCATAATTTCAATTAAAACTACAACTATTTGTCAAAAACATAAAAATATTTCTTCCGAGTCAACAGTCAACAGTCAATGCTCTTTTCAAGCTAGCCCCGCATGGTAAAAACCCATAACCAAACATGAAAATCTCTCTTTCCTATGCCCCATGCCCCATGCCCCATGCCCCATGCCCCATGCCCCATGCCCCATGCCCATTTTCAAACTAATAAACTATCAAGGTGCTATCAATGAAAAAAGTCTCCAAATTATTATGGGTGGTTTTTGGTGCAGTTTTATTTCTGTCTATTAACTTACTAGTACCCATAATTTCTTCTGCACAAAATTCTAATGCAGCTAATCGGTTGCAAACTTTAACCAAAGCAGATGAACTTTACCTTACAGGAAATACCGCAGGTGCGGAAAAACTCTATCGCCAAGCTAAACCTCCATTTGCTAAAGAAACAGCCACGGCTAATAGCATTCCTAAAGCCATTACTGACCCTGAACAACTTTCAGGAGCAGGTCGGGTATACTGGCGTAATGCCACCGAAGGAATGCAACAGGGACTAACGAGTAAAATTTTTGTACCGCTAAAAATGCTGTTAGAAAAACAGCCGGAATTTGTCCCTGCATATGCACTGTATGCAGAAGCTTCTAAGAAGTACGGCGATCAAAAAGATGTAATTCCCATTCTAGAGAGGGGCGTAGCAACCTTCCCTGATTCTGTAGAGTTAAATAAAGCTTTAATCAAAGCTCAGGAAGAAAACGATCAATGGTTGGAAGCTTCTATTATTGCTCGTCAATTTGCGATTGTTTATCCTCAACATCCAGAAGCGACGGAGTTTGCTAGCATTGCAGATAAGAACTTTAATCGCTTTCGTAGCAAGCTCAACGAACAAATTATCTTCCAAGGAGTTGTGGGTGCAGTTGTTGGGATTCTCACAGGTGATGGAGCTAACCAAGCTGTAAGATTGGCTCCTTTAATGCTCCAAGGTGAATCTGCTATGGGGGCACAAGTTGCTGCTGCTTATAAACAGCAATTACCTCTGATAGATGACCCGAGTATTTTAGAATATGTCAGCCGTATTGGTAATGATATAGCTAATTTGATGGGGCGGGCTGATTTTAAATATGAATTTAATGTAGTTAAAGACAATTCTCTTAATGCTTTTGCTCTCCCTGGTGGCAAAGTATTTATTAACACCGGAGCAATTATGGCTGCTAACTCAGAAGCAGAATTAGCAGGATTATTAGGACATGAAATTGGTCATGCAGTTTTATCTCATGGATTTCAGCGAATTACCAATGCGAATTTACTTGCTAATGTAGGGCAAATCATACCTTTTGGCAATCTGATTTCTACTTTGGCAAGTCTAGATTATAGCCGTCAAAACGAGACTCAATCTGATATTATTGGCACTCGTGTATTAGCTGCTGCTGGTTATGCGGCTGATGGTTTACGCAACTTATTTGTGACTTTCAAACAACAAGAAAAAGGACAAAGTACTCCAGCTTACCTGCGTACCCATCCCACCTCTGAAGCACGAGTTCGCTATTTAGAAGAAATCATTCAGCGTAATGGTTATAATCGCTATGCTTTTGAAGGTGTACAAAGACATATAGAAATTAAACAAAAACTGCAAAAAATTCTCGCCAGTTGATAAGCGATCGCAGTTCGAGCCCATAATAACAATACAGTAGCTATGAGTCCGATGACAGCAGCACCGACCCCAGTCAAACAATTTATAGAACAACGAGATAAAGATTATTGGACTATCTTTTTAGGGAACTCCAAAAAATAAATTATTCCGCAATGTTCTGGTTCATCCTGAAATTCCCAGGACTGAAGTTTAGTGACATCTCCTACCCCAACCCTAAAAAGCTTAACCACATGGTATTAAACAATATAAGCGTGCTGTTAGGGCACGCTTATATATGTATATTTAACAAATTTACAACTTCTCGCTATCAACCACCTGCAACAGCAGGGACAATACTGACTTCATCGCCATCTTTGAGAAGTGTAGCTGTCCCATCCAAAAAGCGAATATCTTCGCTATTGACATACAAATTCAAAAAGCGCCGTGGTGCACCTGCTTCATCACACAAGCGCGCTTTTATACCAGGACAGCTTTGTTCTAAAGAATCAAATAATTCTGCGATCGTACTGCCACTGCATTCTAATGTAGCTTGGTTATTGGTAAATTTCTGAAGAGCTGTGGGAACTAAAACTGTTACAGACATAATTGAAGTAAGAAGTGTGAAATAAAAAGTATAAAGTATGAAGGATTGAGTTTAATCTTTCAGCCTTCAGCTTTCATCCTTTAGACGAGTACTTGCTGCCATTCCAAACGATCAAGAGTGCGAGAACGCTCTAGTGCGCGTTCAAAACTGTCAAGTTTGGCATCAATTGTCAAAGGTTCGCCAATATAGCCGTGAAGTGCTTCTTGAGTTTTCAAACCATTGCCAGTGATGTATACCACAGTAGTTTCATCTGGATCAATTTTGCCAGCTTCTACTAATTTTTTCAGCACTGCAACGGTTGTACCACCAGCTGTTTCTGTGAAAATGCCTTCTGTTTCAGCTAACAGCTTGATGCCTTCAATGATTTCTGCATCATTGACTGATTCAATATTACCGTTTGTTTTGTTAGCTATCTCTACGGCATAAACGCCATCTGCTGGGTTACCAATTGCAATAGATTTAGCAATGGTATTTGGTTTGACTGGTTTAATAAAATCACGTCCTTCTTTATATGCTTGCGCGATGGGAGAACAACCCTCAGCTTGCGCGCCGCTAAAACGGACTTTCTTATCTTCTACTAAACCAACTTCTACAAATTCTTTGAATCCTTTATAAATTTTTGTAAATAGCGAACCAGATGCTAGAGGAGCCACAATATGGTCAGGTAATTCCCAACCCAATTGTTCAGCAACTTCAAAACCTAGAGTCTTTGAACCTTCTGAGTAGTAGGGGCGAAGATTAATATTGACAAAACCCCAGCCATGTGTGTTAGCTACTTCCGAACATAGACGATTAACCTGATCGTAATTACCCTTGACAGCCATCAATGTTGGGCTGTATATCAGGCTACCCATGACTTTACCTGCTTCCAAATCTGCGGGGATAAACACACAGCAATCTAAACCAGCATGAGCTGCGATCGCTGCTGTAGAATTTGCCAAATTACCAGTACTAGCACAAGAAACAGTGGTAAAGCCTAACTCTCTAGCTCTACTTAAAGCAACTGAAACCACCCTATCCTTGAAGCTGAGGGTGGGCATATTGACAGCATCATTTTTAATATAAAGCTTGTTTAGACCCAGACGACGAGCCAGACGGTGAGAACGAACCAGGGGAGTCATACCTGTTCCCACATCTATAACATTGTCAGTTGCTACAGGCAGAAAGGCACGATAACGCCAAATAGAATTAGGGCCAGCTTGAATTTTTTCACGAGTGACAGAATGACGCAGCGCATTATAGTCATACTTAACTTCTAAAGGACCAAAGCATAATTCACAAACATGGTTAGCTTTCAGTTCATATTCCTCACCACATTCCTTACACTTCAAGGCTTGAAAATATGTGGCTGCTTCGTTAAGTGCGGATTTTGTCTGAGTCATAAACCTAGCTTTCCCTGTTTGTCTGTCAACTCTCGCCTGATACTAACACGAGTAGAAATACCAGTCAAACATACCCGACAAAAAAAGTCGGGTATGTTTCGGTTGTCACAATATTGCGTGATTACAGGAAAGCCTGGGAAATAAATCAGAACCTGGCCACAGCTTGTTGAAGACATCGCTGTCAAGTTTTCCACACTGGAAGAGCAAGCGTTATTAATATACGTATACCAAAAACTGAGATTTCGATTTTTGCCACAACCTCAAAAATCGAAATCAGCTAGAACGAGATCTGGTAGTTGGTCATATATTGAGAAGAAGTATGCTAGCCATAACAAAAGCCTCCCTAA
>NZ_CAWNJS010000001.1:840476-1642976 GCF_963874875.1 Tolypothrix tenuis PCC 7101 | reverse complement strand
GATGGTTTCATGTTCTATTTCACTCCCCTTCCGGGGTTCTTTTCACCTTTCCCTCGCGGTACTGGTTCACTATCGGTCACACAGTAGTATTTAGCCTTACGAGGTGGTCCTCGCTGATTCACATGGGATTCCTCGTGCCCCATGCTACTCGGGATTCAGCTCCTATCCTTGAGTTTTTGACTACAGGACTTTCACCTTCTTTGGTGCAGTATTTAGCTGCTTCGTCTAACCGCTAGATTCGTTCTCGCTGTCCCACTACCCCAGAAGGTAAACCCTCTGGTTTAGGCTCTTCCCCTTTCGCTCACCACTACTTAGGGAATCTCTAATTTGATTTCTCTTCCTCCAGCTACTAAGATGTTTCAATTCGCTGGGTTGGCTCTTTCCTGCCTATATATTCAGCAGGTAGTATTTAGGGTTCCCCCATTCGGATATCTCCGGCTCACAGTCTGCTTCCAACTCCCCGGAGCATTTCGTCGGTAACCACGTCCTTCTTCGCCTCTGTGTGCCTAGGTATCCACCATCAGCCCTTATTAGCTTGACCACTATTCCATTGGTTTTCCAACTTGCATTCACCAACACTATTCGTGCCTGTGTCTGCCTGCTTTCTATCGCGTTACTATGCAGTTTTCAAGGTTCTGGCTGGAATTATTCCAGCAGTTTGACTATTTAAACAAAGAGTCAATTGCTGATTTTATCCACAATCTTTCGTCTTACCACATTCTCTGCTTTCGTCTCAAAAACAATTTTATTGCTTTTTTTACTTTCACTACAGAGATAATGTGGAGGTTAGCGGACTCGAACCGCTGACATCCTGCTTGCAAAGCAGGCGCTCTACCAACTGAGCTAAACCCCCATCAAAATAATTCGTAATTCATATTGCATAATTCGTAATTAATTACGAACTACGAATTAGTAATTACTAATTATCTTCAGGTGGGNCATCCTGGACTCGAACCAGGGACCTCACCCTTATCAGGGGTGCGCTCTAACCACCTGAGCTAATAGCCCATAATTGAGAACCTTTCTATAGTTTGAAAGCCTTAACTATTCCTGCGACCGACCTAGAGTAGACCATCTTTGTCTCTATTCACTGTTTGCTTTCGATTTCAAAGTTGGGTAGGTCTCCCTAAAAGGAGGTGATCCAGCCACACCTTCCGGTACGGCTACCTTGTTACGACTTCACCCCAGTCACCAGCACTGCCTTCGGCATCCTCCCCCACGAATGGTTGGAGTAATGACTTCGGGCGTTGCCAGCTTCCATGGTGTGACGGGCGGTGTGTACAAGGCCCGGGAACGAATTCACTGCAGTATGCTGACCTGCAATTACTAGCGATTCCTCCTTCACGCAGGCGAGTTGCAGCCTGCGATCTGAACTGAGCCACGGTTTATGAGATTTGCTTGCTATCGCTAGCTCGCTGCCCTTTGTCCGTAGCATTGTAGTACGTGTGTAGCCCAAGACGTAAGGGGCATGCTGACTTGACGTCATCCCCACCTTCCTCCGGTTTGTCACCGGCAGTCTCTCTAGAGTGCCCAACTTAATGCTGGCAACTAAAAACGAGGGTTGCGCTCGTTGCGGGACTTAACCCAACATCTCACGACACGAGCTGACGACAGCCATGCACCACCTGTGTTCGCGCTCCCGAAGGCACCCCTCCCTTTCCAGAGGGTTCGCGACATGTCAAGTCTTGGTAAGGTTCTTCGCGTTGCATCGAATTAAACCACATACTCCACCGCTTGTGCGGGCCCCCGTCAATTCCTTTGAGTTTCACACTTGCGTGCGTACTCCCCAGGCGGGATACTTAACGCGTTAGCTCCGGCACGGCTCGGGTCGATACAAGCCACGCCTAGTATCCATCGTTTACGGCTAGGACTACTGGGGTATCTAATCCCATTCGCTCCCCTAGCTTTCGTCCCTCAGTGTCAGTTGCGGCCTAGCAGAGCGCTTTCGCCACCGGTGTTCTTCCTGATCTCTACGCATTTCACCGCTACACCAGGAATTCCCTCTGCCCCGAACGCACTCTAGCTATGTAGTTTCCACTGCTCTTATGAGGTTGAGCCTCACTCTTTAACAGCAGACTTACATAGCCACCTGCGGACGCTTTACGCCCAATCATTCCGGATAACGCTTGCATCCTCCGTATTACCGCGGCTGCTGGCACGGAGTTAGCCGATGCTTATTCCTCAGGTACCGTCATTTTTTTCTTCCCTGAGAAAAGAGGTTTACAACCCAAGAGCCTTCCTCCCTCACGCGGTATTGCTCCGTCAGGCTTTCGCCCATTGCGGAAAATTCCCCACTGCTGCCTCCCGTAGGAGTCTGGGCCGTGTCTCAGTCCCAGTGTGGCTGATCATCCTCTCAGACCAGCTACTGATCGTCGCCTAGGTGCGCTCTTACCACACCTACTAGCTAATCAGACGCGAGCTCATCTTCAGGCAATAAATCTTTCACCTTTCGGCACATCCGGTATTAGCCACCGTTTCCAGTGGTTGTCCCCGACCTGAAGCTAGATTCTCACGCGTTACTCACCCGTCCGCCACTATCTCCGAAGAGACCGTTCGACTTGCATGTGTTAAGCATACCGCCAGCGTTCATCCTGAGCCAGGATCAAACTCTCCATTTTGTAGATAAAGTTCGTTTAGCTCTTATTCGACTGATTTATACCTCAGTCTGGTAATTCTCTTTACTGACGCAGGGTATATGTTATATACTGGCTTTCAAACTATATGATTTTCAAGGTTCGGTGTCCCTACCAGCGCCGCTTTTCGCGCTCCGCTCTCAGGCACTTATCTAATATATCGAGCCTCCTTTGGTTTGTCAACTTTTTTTTGGGAAAATTTTTTTGAGTCTGTTTTTGCGTCGCAAAACTCCTCACAGTGCTGGGTTTAGGTAACAATGGTTGATGCACTGTGCTGAAGAAGGAAAGGTAGAGCGTGAATTTTCAGTCGGTAATAGCTTCACTGCATGAATTTTGGGTAAATCGCGGTTGCTTGATTGCCCAGCCTTACGACATTGAGAAGGGAGCAGGTACGAAAAATCCCCATACTTTTTTACGGGCGCTGGGGCCAGAGCCCTGGGCGGTTGCTTATGTGGAACCTTGCCGTCGTCCTACAGATGGGCGCTATGGTGAAAACCCTAATCGCTTTCAATACTATTATCAGTACCAAGTTCTGATTAAACCTTCACCAGATAATATCCAAGAGATTTATCTTGATTCTTTAAGAGCGTTAGGGATTCATCCTGAAGACCATGACATAAGGTTTGTGGAAGATAACTGGGAAGATGCAACTGTAGGTGCTTGGGGTACTGGTTGGGAAGTTTGGTTAGATGGAATGGAAATTACCCAATTTACCTACTTCCAACAATGTGGGGGAATTGATTGCCGTCCAGTATCGATTGAGATTACATACGGTTTAGAAAGATTGGCGATGTACCTCCAGCAGGTAGAAGCCATCACTAAAATTCAGTGGACGGACAACATTACTTATGGTGATGTTTTCCTGCAAGCAGAAATTGAACAGTGTACTTACAACTTTGAAGCGTCGAATCCGGAGATGCTGCTGACACTATTTAATTTGTATGAGCAGGAAGCTACTCAATTGACTGAGCAGGGATTGGTTTTACCTGGCTTAGACTATGTCATTAAGTGTTCTCACACTTTTAATTTACTGGATGCACGGGGTGTAATTTCCGTGACAGAACGGACTCGATATATTGGGAGAATTCGGCATTTAGCGCGGAAAGTAGCTACTTTATATGTTGAGCAAAGAGAGAAATTAGGTTTTCCGCTACTCAAAAATGCCGTAAGTTAAACAGTAGAGATTAACACTGAGGATAATTACAACTTGGCTAAACCCCTATAACCTCCTTCAAAAAGGGAGGTTTGGTATTATATTATCCCAGCAAGCAAATAGTGATGGTGTGTGAGAAATGTTGAATTGGAGCGAGTTACTAGAACCGATCGCAGCTTGGTTTCGTTCTTTAGGACTGCCCTATCCAATTGTGCATTGGGGACATCCTGTGATGATGGCGATTGTTGTATTTGTCATGGGTAGTTTTGTAGCAATAGCAGGTTGGAGGGGGAGAATTAGTGCAGATAAAGATGTAGCAATTAAAAGCCGCAGCGATCATCGTAAACTAGCACCCTGGTTATTCTTCTTTCTAGCAGCAGGTTATACAGGTGGGGTATTGTCTTTGGTGATGCAACGTCAACCAATTTTTGAAAGCCCCCATTTTTACACTGGTACTATTGTGCTGTTGCTGCTACTTGTTAATGCTGTGATTTCTCTAAATGGATTTGCTGGTGATAATACAGGATTACGCAGCCTTCATGCATACTTAGGGACTACAGCAATTTTGATTTTGTTTATCCATGCAGTATTAGGGTTTAATTTAGGCACATCTTTTTGATAAAGTTATTGCAAAAAGTTGTACAAATAAAGCCTGTGCCCCATAAGACTGGTAGTCACTGGCTCTACAAACACAGCCCGCAGATGCGGGTTTCATTTTATAGTCAGCAAGTACTTGTATTAGAAGTCTTATGATTCAGGCTAGTGGTGTAATTATCTGTCTTGGCTATATTCTGGGACTACTATTTACAGCAGTTCCTTGGGGCGGTGTATGGATTTTGTTGCTAGGAATATTGATAGCAGTGCTGTTGCGGCTACGTTTTCTTAAATCACGGCAACTTACTCAAAAACCAGAAAATGCTGCAACTAAAACTAAGGCAATATCTAGTTTCTGGCAAAATACTCCGCAACCGAGAATTTGGTTAGCTGCAGGTTTAGTAGGTTTATTGGCTACCCTGTATTTTCAATGGCGAGTACCAGAACCAGGTCCAAAAGATATTAGTAAATTTGTCCCGCCAGGAAATAGTAGTAATCAAGAACAAGTAGTAAGTGTGCGTGGTGAAGTGGCAAGTACACCACGTTTAACTCGCACTCAGCGAGGACAATTTTGGTTGGAAGCGACTCAACTGGATGAGGTTAAAAAAGGTGATGGCCCCGCAGGTGTAAGTAAAGGGGTAACGGGTAAGTTATATGTGACAGTGCCAATACTTCAGGCAACTGGCTTATATCCAGGTCAACAAATTGCGGTAACTGGAGTTTTGTATAAGCCAAAAGCAGCATCTAACCCTGGTGCTTTTGATTTTCAAAAGTTTCTCAAACAGGAAGCTACATTTGCAGGTTTAACAGGCAGACAGATAAATATTCTGGATGAAGAACCACGTAAATGGGGATGGTGGCAAATTCGGGAGCGAATTGTGCGATCGCAAGTTCGTTGGCTGGGTATTCCAGAAGGGCCCCTTGTCAGTGCAATGGTTTTAGGTAGCAAAACTGTTGATTTACCTTATGATATCCGCGATTTATTTGTCCAGGCTGGCTTGGCTCATGCTTTAGCAGCTTCCGGGTTCCAGACTTCGTTGATTTTAGGAGTGATATTACAATTAACGAGGCGTGCAAAAAAGGGAACTCAATTTATCCTTGGTTGTTTAGGATTGCTGATTTTCTTGAGTTTAACTGGTTTTCAGCCTGCGGTTTTAAGAGCCGTAATTATGGGTTTTGCGGCATTAGTAGGATTAGCTTTAAAAAGAAAGGTAAAACAGTTAGGCTCGCTATTACTAGCGGCAACAATATTATTGCTATTTAATCCGTTATGGATTTGGGACTTGGGTTTTCAACTTAGCTTTTTAGCGACGCTGGGATTAGTGGTAACAGTACCACCGATAATTCAACGCTTAGGTTGGTTACCACCTGCGATCGCATCTTTAATTGCTGTCCCCTTAGCTGCAACAATTTGGACTTTACCGTTGCAGTTGTTTTTCTTTGGGGTAGTACCGTCTTATAGCTTAATCCTCAATATTATTACCACCCCATTGATTTCTGTTATTAGTATCGGTGGAATTATTAGTGCCTTGGCAGCATTAATTTGGCCAGCCGCTGGCAGTTTTTTAGCGGGAATTTTGCATGCCCCTACTGATTGGCTAATTAAATTAGTAGAATTTTTTAGCAAGTTACCAGGGAATTCCTTTGCTGTTGGGAGCATTTCTCCTTGGCAAATGCTCACTCTATATACATTAATTTTATTAGTTGTTTTGGCACGCTGGTGGCGACAACGTTGGTGGTTTGCTAGTTTTATTGCTATTGGTTTAGTACTCATTCCTGTTTGGCATTCTGCTAACAGTTTGTTCAGAATTACTGTATTAGCAGCAGGTGCAGAACCAGTTTTAGTGATTCAAGATAGGGGAACAGTTACTCTGATTAATAGTGGAGATGAAAGTACAGGACGCTTTACAATTTTACCGTTTTTACAACAGCAAGGTGTGAATAAAATCGATTGGGCGATCGCAACTGATTTTCAAGATCATGAGAGTAGCGGTTGGCTGGAAGTGATGCAACGCTTACCCATCAAAAATTTTTACAGCTATCCCCCTAAGCCAGAAAACATTGTGGAAGCGCAGGTAATTCAACAGGAATTACAACAGCGTCAAGGTGTGTATCAGCCTTTGGCATTGGGACAAGCAATCACTACTGGCTCAGTAGTTGCACAATTAATTAATGACCAGTTGCCGATGTTGCAATTGCAAATTCAAGGTCAGAATTGGTTATTAGTAGGTAACCTCAAGTCTAAAGAAATAGCACAGCTAGTCAAGTCTGGGAGTTTACCACGTCCCCAAGTATTATGGTGTGTGCCTGAGTCGTTGAAAGATTTAGTTTTAGCACTACAACCAGAAATTGCGATCGCATCTTCCCCTGACTTGGAACCAAAGGTTTTGTCTGAACTTAGCCAAAGTCAAACGAAACTTTTCTTTACGGGGCGAGATGGCGCAATTCAGTGGACACAAGGGAGTGATTTTGAAGCCTTTATTCAGGCTACAGAAAATAAGTCCTCTGTGTTGTGATTAGTTCGTGAGTCGTAGCCCCATAATTACTAAGTCACGTTCTACGCCATCAAGTTCTGCGATGTTGGGTAAATGTCCCCAAGGTGTGAATCCAAATCGTTCAAATAGCTTTAAACTGGGCTGGTTATGGGCAAAAATAAAGCCAATTAAAGTTTTTAAGCCTAAATCTGGGCTTTGCTTGATTGCTTGTGCTAAAAGCTGTTGTCCTAAACCGCATTTTTGGAACTCTGGGGCAATATAAATGCTAATTTCGGCAGTCTTACTATAAGCCGGTCGTCCGTAAAAAGATTGGAAACTTAGCCACCCAGCTATTACACTATTTACTTCTATCACCCACAGGGGTCTGTGTGAAGGCGATCGCCCGCGAAACCAATTGAGGCGGCTTTCTATTGACACCGGCTCTAAATCAGCACTAGCCATGCGGGTAGGAATTGCAGCATTGTAAATTGCCACAATAGCTGGTAAGTCAATTTCAGTCGCATGGCGAATAGTCATTGCTGCTGTCTCTGGGAATTTTGGCGAAAATATTTAAAGATAATACCGCTTTAGTGGTAGTAATTCTATAGGTTGAGGTATTAATTGTTCTGTTGACATTGCACGAGCCGTTGTTGCTGCTGGGTGCAACTAAATATGTTGATGAGTTCATCTATGGAAATTTCATGAACCTCAATTAGTGTAACTATTTCAATATGAGTAGCAATCAGTGCAACTACTGCTGTTACAGCTGATCAGATTGCTTTTGTAATGTACGGTAGAAAAAATAGTTACGAGTGATCCACAGCTTTTACTAAATGACACTAAGGCGCGCATCCAGAATTATTTCAAAAACTAAATAATCAACCTAATCTTGCACCCTAAAACTTAATAAGCTGTTACGCATTTAAATTGTATATTTCGCGCTCAGGTGGTCAAAAGGAGCCAGTGCGTTGTGCGGCTTTGCCGACTTGAAGTAACTAGCGTTCAAGAGTCAAAAGTCCAAGCTAGCCTTTGACCCTGGAACGCCAGTTCACTCAACGGAGGGAACCTCCGCACGTAACTAGCTCCTCTTGACCCTTGACAGTCCTAACGCCAGGATATTCGATTGATGCGCGTATCAGCTTATCTTTACTCTAGTCTTAATTTTCTGAATCAGGTTATATGATTTGACCTCTTCTTCAAGAAATATATTTTATAAATCTGCTAAGTAAATCTCAAACATAAAATATACAATCATTGATTTATACAGTAGCTAAAATTACTTTTTGGATAAATGTATATTATTTATTTGAGTAGTATTTTTTGATGTTAACTCCATTAAATTACATAGCCCATTGGGTAATTTTATTTCCAGCCATAGGTAGAGGTTGATGAAATTATCCATAGCTAGAATCGAGGCAATTGCAGATAGTAATTATTGCCATAGCGATAAATTTTATTTTGAAGAATATGCCTACTAACCTCATACATGAGCAGAGTAATCCAACTTCTGAAAATACTACTCAATCTCTAGAATTTGAATTTGGTCTTTTTATCTTAAATCTCAGGAATGGTATTTGGCTAGCGGGGATTCCATCTTGGCTGTTTGGCATAACTGATAGAAGTTTGGCTGCATTTGCCGATGGTTATATATCTGCTTTGGAAGTGTTTCAGCTATTTACAGCATCATTTTTCTTTTTGAGTTGGCTCTATTTAAGACCAGAACAAGATGTAAATAGCAATGCAGGTTCTCTATGCCCGATTCAAGATAGCAAGTTTGATTTGAAAAAGCGGCACATGATCAGCCAGGAATATATTTTACCTTTCCCTTATCTCTGCCAAATCTATCATTTGTTGAATTTAAAACATTTAGAAACTATCCATAAGTTCAGCCTGAACAATCTACGAGTAATTAATATCAACTCATTTCAGCCTACAGAAATTGGGGGAAAAATCCAATTTCAAACAATTTTAGAGTCTCCAGTTAACGCACTTAGAATTTGGCGGCAACCAATTGTAGAAGTGGATTTAATCTTGCATACTCCCTATACAGTTGAACTTAGTATTCCAGTTTATAATGGCAAACGCATCACTGTCATGTTTTATGCATTACCTTTAACTCAAAGGGAGCATTATCTGTTTATAGAAATCTACAGTGATTTAGAATGGCCAAAGCCTATCATGCAAATATTATTGCATTTCGCTGCTTGTTTGACGCTGTTTGAAGATTTACCTTATTTACGCAACTTGGGCGAAAAAAATCTTGAGCGGTTATTCAATATAAATTTTGCTTCCAATCATCAAACAATGTTGCTGTTTAAAAGATTTGTGGAGCTATATGGTTCACATACGAAAGCACCGAAATTAATTAGTAATTCGTAATTAATTCGGTAGAAGCAAGAACTACCAAGTTGAAAAGGAAATAAAAACATATCTAGGGACGCAACGTATATTGTGTCCCTAGATTGTTCTTGTATTATTTTTTCAAAGTGGGATCAAAGCATTTGATCACCACCACTAACAGGTAAATAAGCACCTGTAATAAATCTGGCTTCATCAGAAGCTAAGATGAGAATTGCACTAGCGATGTCTTCTGGCATTCCGTTTCTTTTCAAAGGTGTAAATTGAGCCGATGCTGTTTTGTGTTCTTGTGGTAATCTTGCTGTTGCATCTGTGATAGTCAATCCCGGTGCGATCGCATTCACTCTAATTCCGTGTGGCCCGAGTTCTAATGCTAAACTTTTCACAAAAGCATCCAATCCTGATTTAGCAGTACTATGAGCGGAGAATCCCTCACCAGGATTACGAGATAGCCCACTACTAATTGCAATAATGCAACCCCGTTGATGTTTCATCATTGATGGTACAACTGCTTTACAAGGAAAAAAAGCTCCTTGAAGTTCTCCTAGTAATTTGGTTTCAAAATCTTCCCAGCGATAATCTACGAAAGGTGCAATAGGAAAATTCGCATTGGCGTTAATTATAAGAGTATCAATTGCACCGAAAGCCTCAGAAACTGCTTGCACCATTGCATTTACTTGCTGAGAGTCTCTCACATCCGCCTTGACTGCTAGTGCTTTCCCACCATCTGACGAGATTTCTTCCACAACTTGTTGAGCAGCTTCCTCGCTACTGTAGTAATTTACTCCTACTGCTGCACCATGACGGCTTAACAATTTGGCGGTAGCTGCACCAATTCCGCGACTCGCACCAGTAATAAGAACAACGCGATCGCGCATTAACCGATCAATTTGGGAGTTCTGAGGTTGTATGCTAACCATTTTAATTTCCTCAATTGAAACGAAAATTTAGTGTGTAGGTATGGGTGCTAACCAAAAATCTCTACAGAATTAGAAGAAATACTGCGAAAAGGAATAAACTCTCTTGATTCTTGTAATCAATGCTTAGTAGCAATTCAAAATTCAAATTAAGAAATTTAGATTTTGTCTAATTTTCTATGTTTGTGAATTTTGGTTGATTGTGGATAATTGGTAGATGCAGAATAAGACACATTCTGACAGCAGATTACTATATATATAATTGTTGAGTTAAAAATTTTAGATTAGAAAAATATTTTTTAATTTATTACGGCTTTTTTATAAGTAAAAATGCTTCTTCGGGCTAATTTTAAATCTTCGATAAATATTAAGCTAATCTAATGTTTATATTTTAAATTCTGTCATTAGTTATACATAATCAATGTATTTTGTGAAATCTAAATATACTGTTAGTAATGTCAAGGCTGAAATAACAGGAATAATATAAATAATTGAGCATTAGTAATTGCATTGGAAATTACTAATACAAAAGTTATAGATGTAAAATATTTTTTTAATACTTATAGCTGCTTTTTTTATACTTATAGACAGAAGATACACAACTCTACAATTAATACCCTGTTGATCAGGTAATTGCAGAAATATGTCTTGAAAAGTTTGCTTATGAAATCTAGATATAAATTTCAATATTTTCAAGGGAGTTTTTTGTCCGATCTGTTTGCTCAAGACATCACTGATGAAGCTTATGGGTTCCTCTTAAACTATCCAGCAACCGCTAGTTGGGCGGCTTACCCCAACACAAAACAATATTTTATTCAAGATGGTAGCAGCGAAGCTAGTAAAACCTCATTCGACAAAATTTGTCAAAAGGAACCTTGGAAAAATCTAGCTGTTTTAGGCGATGCTATTCCGGGAATTGTGATTATTCCGCCGCATAAGTTGCTAGTTGAGTACTGGCGATCGCATTTTCCCAGTAAATATAGCAATATGGAAATGAGAGATTGCTCGGTTTATTTAGATGAACTCAGCCATAGTGATGACTTTGACAAAATCATTACTCTATTTCCCTTCGATCATCTGAAGGAAGAAAAACACGCGATCGCACCCGATATCCATTACCGTTTACTCAGCAAAGTCAGTTTAGCTGAATTAGGAGTGCAATGTCCTAAATACAAAAGCTACAATCTACAATCTGTCAATCTTGAAGATATTCAATTACCAGAAAAATTCCCCTATCTCATCAAAACATCTCACGGGCTTTCTGGCGAAGGTACTTATATTATTAAAAGTACTAGCGATTTAAATTATTGCCTGACAGAAATTAAAAAATATCTCGATATTAAGTTACTCACAACAATTATTGTTTCCGAGTTTGTCAAAAATGCTATCCAGAATTGGTGTGTCCAATTCTATGTCAATAAATTAGGAGATATCAACCTCATTGGTACTACAAGTCAAGTAGTTACCCCACAAGGCGACTATTTAGGTGGATTAATTGATTACCGCAATACTGACATGAGCCGATTTTATGACATGATTGCGGCAATTGGTCAGTATGCTCACAACCAGGGCTATTTTGGGGTGATTGGCTTCGATGTTTTGGAAGATAAAGAAGGACAGTTTTATGTGATAGATGCTAATTTCCGCGTTAATGGCTCAACTCCACTTTGCTTGCAGCGCCATACTCTATTAAGTCTAGGCAAAACAGTAGCTAAATATTCTACTGACTACCGCATAGATGGGACATTAGACTCTATTTTAGTAAGTTTAAAACCAGAGTTAGAACGCAAAGACTTGATAGTTTTGTCAGCTTTGGAAAAGGTTAAATACGGCAAAATTTACACCGAAATTTATGGAATAGTAGCAGGAGAAACGGTAGAAAATATACAGCAGATTGAACAGAATTTACAGAACAAAGGGTTAGAGTTTTAAAAAGAATATTCTCTAGTAACTCGAGTACAAGCGCACATCTATGCACCTCTAGTTGGTTGTAATTCCAACACTATCACCAGGTTTAGAAGGCCATCTAATAGTTAAAATTGTACAATCAGATTCAGCTATCCAAGTATGAGGTACACCTACACACCACAGAGCGTAATCACCCTCACGCGATAATACAATTTCTCTGTCTTCAAATTGCAAACGGAATTTTCCATTAATCAGAATTGAAATAGTAGCAGCTTGGTTATTTACTGCCCATTGAGTTCTACTATCACCAGCTTTATGAACACCCCATTTAACTTCTAACTCTTCTGTGGAACGCGGATCGTCCACAGGGGTAATAAAGTGTCCCATGAACCATCCCCAGCGATTTGCGCCCTCTTGTTGTGCGTTACCGAAAACAACTTTTTTATCTGTCATTTGTTATTTGGCGAAAGTTTCTGGCACCAAAATTTTTCCGGTGTAACCAGATTGATTGTATGCTGTTAGGGCCTGATTTGCGTAAGCTGAGGCTTTTCCTTGACCTGATACTAAAGCAACACAAGCACCACCAAAACCAGCGCCCGTTAGCCTTGCGCCTAAAACGCCTGGGGTTTTCTGCAAAATATCAACTAATGTATCCAATGCTGGTACAGAAACTTCGTAATCATCCCGCAAACTAGCATGGGATGCATTCATCAATTCGCCAAAGCGCTGAGATGAAACTCCTTGCAACACTTCCAAAACGCGGTTATTTTCTGTAACTACGTGACGCGCCCGCCGTTTTAAGAGTTCTGGTAAATCTTGCACAGCACTAGCATCACTAATGTCTCGCAGTGCTTTCACTCCTAGCAATCGCGCCGCCTCTTCACATTCTGCGCGTCTTTGGTTATATCCGCTACTTGCTAAACTACGAGGCGCACCGCTATCTATGACTACAATCTCTGCATCTGAAGGTAAAGATAACACACGCTGTTCTAGAGTACGAGTATCTAAAAATAGCATATGCTCAGTATCGGCTAGGCTGGAAGCCATCTGATCCATAATGCCGCATTGCACACCTGCATAATGAATTTCCGCTTGCTGTGCGAGTTGGGCAATTTCTACATCATTAATTGGAAGGTTAAGAAGTTGGCGCATTGCTTTGAGAGTGCTAACCTCTAAAGCCGCACTACTAGACAAACCCGAACCTATTGGTACCAATGACTTTACATACAAATTAAGTGGTGGAATTGTATATCCTTTTTGTTGTAAAACTTGGATACAACCAAATATATAACTTGCAAATCCTGATGGCGTATGGTTGGTTCCTAAGATGCTAACTATCTCATCTAAATTTTCAGAGTAAAAATGATGTTTTCCATCACTACTAAAAGCTAACTGTACCGTTGTTTTTTGTGGAATAGCTGTTGGTAAAACGAAGCCATCATTATAATCTGTGTGTTCTCCTAGAAGGTTTACCCTTCCTGGTGCACTGGCTTCGGTTTCGGGTTGTTGAGCAAATATTTTGTGGAAGTTCATAATTGTTTTGTGATAACAAAGCTAGCAAATATTCAACATCTATCTATAGGTTTAATCTGTAAGATGTAGTTCATGTAGGAGAGCCAGTGCGTTGCGGAGATGTCCTCCGTTGTAGCAACTGGCATTGCGTTAGCGATAGCGTAACGCATCAGCACCAAAGCTTTTTGTGCGTTACAGCTTACTAAAATTTTTTTAGAAATCAAATCGGATTCTATAAGTAGGATATGTGATGTTGAGAGTACGGCATCTTTTATAAATGTTTTGATATGTTACGTCTTTCGCCTAACACAGCCTACGTAATACTTGTATTTTTCAACTTTAAATATGCAATTCTTTATTACTAAAAATGTAGGATTTCTCTAGGAAATTTTATTGATATGATTGCAAAATTATCACTTTTAATTTGGGTATCAGATTATTATTGACTAATTTTCCTAGCCTGCTCAGATTTCAGTAAGAAGAATATTTTTGATGTGTCAGTTTTTCGGGAGTTCCTCTGCTAGCCCTGATTTTTCAGACCGCTATATTTTCAATGTTCTTGATTGCTTTTCCTCTAAAAAATTTAAGATCCCCCAAACTGCTCTTTCTCGTGAGCTTGGGGGATCGCAATATGTGGTAGTCTATAAGAGGTTCAGTATAGTTGGTTACGAAACGATTCTAAACCCTAGACTTGCTTTTGGGTAGTGTAACCACGAGAATTTATACTAATTTTATCACTTCTTCATTGACGCTTCATTAGCTGTAATTTAGCGAAAAATTCGGATATGTTTGGTATGACAACGGCTATAGTTGTGATACTACATCTTGTATCCGCGAATAAACTGTAATCTGTCACGCTGCCTCACCTGTAAGGTAAGGGAACAATGTAAGTATTATGGATTTTAAACGGTACAAGATATTACATATCATCTAGTTAGCAAATATCCGTAACAAATATGAAATTCAAGATTGTTGCTATCCTTAGCCTGTTAGCTTGTTTTGGGTTAGCAGAACAAGCTTTAGCCTTCAATCAGCAAGACGTTGATCAATTAAAAGCTTCAAGTTCCTGTCCCCGGTGCGATTTAAGCGGTGCTGACCTTACACAACTGAATTTAGCTGGTGCAAACTTACGAGATGCTAATTTGAGGGCAACTAATTTCTCTCAAGTAAACCTGACAAATGCTGACCTCACTGGTGCGGATTTGGAAGCTGCGGTTCTGACTTCTGCAAATCTTACTGGTGCTTCTTTAACAGGTACAAATTTAAAATCAGCAACTTTAGAAAATGCCAATCTTTCTTATGCTGGTTTTATCAGTGCCAATTTAGAAGCAGCTAACCTCAAAGGCTCTACATTGCTGTTCACTAATTTCCGGGCGGCACATTTCCGGCTGACAACTATGGCTAATGGTGTGGTTACTTCTGATAAACCCTATGGTTGGTCTTTACAAGAAGGGCCAGACGCACAAGCGAATCAGAAGAAGAAATAGGGAATGGGGACTGGGTAATGGGTAATGGGTAATGGTCAATCTAAAATCCGTCTTGGAAAGTTCTGATCGGCGGAAGCCGCCGCTCAGACTTTCCGCAAAATCTACAATTGTTTGGCTCTTGACCCTTAACCCTTTCTTTATCATGGGAACAAAGCCTGTCACTTGCGATCAATCCATGCTTACCCAGATTAAAGATTTATCCAAAAAACTAGCACCTCGTCTGATTGAAATTCGCCGTCATATTCACTCTCACCCTGAACTCAGTGGTCAGGAATACCAAACATCTGCTTTTGTTGCAGGTGTACTTTCTTCCAGTGGCCTTCATGTGCAAGAGGGTGTGGGAAAAACTGGTGTGATTGGAGAACTACAAGGTAATGGTAGTGATGAGCGTTTATTGGCAATTCGTACCGATATGGACGCTTTACCCATCCAAGAACGCACAGGCTTGGAATACGCCTCTCGCGCTGAAGGTGTGATGCACGCGTGTGGTCATGATGTCCACACTACCGTGGGTTTGGGTACAGCAATGGTATTATCCCAAATAGCAGAAGAATTAGGCGGTAAAACCCGATTCTTATTTCAGCCAGCCGAGGAAATTGCCCAGGGTGCAAGCTGGATGGTACAAGATGGGGCAATGGAAAAAGTTTCAGCCATCTTGGGGGTTCATGTTTTCCCTTCTATACCTGCAGGTTCCATTGGTGTACGTTATGGTGCGTTAACTGCTGCGGCTGACGATTTAGAGATTATCATTGTTGGTGAGTCTGGACATGGGGCGCGTCCCCATGAGGCAATAGATGCCATTTGGATTGCAGCGCAGGTAATTACTGCATTGCAACAAGCCATTAGCCGCACACAAAATCCCCTACGGCCTGTAGTTTTGAGCATTGGGCAGATTACTGGTGGCAGAGCGCCCAACGTAATTGCTGATAAAGTACGGTTGTTGGGAACTGTGCGATCGCTTCACCCCGAAACTCGTGCTAGTCTCCCTAACTGGATTGAAAAAATTGTGGCTAATGTTTGCCATTCCTTTGGGGCCAAGTATCAAGTCAATTATCACCAGGGTGTACCCAGCGTGCAAAATGATTATGCCCTGACACAATTATTGCAATCATCAGCAGAAGAAGCATGGAGTAGCGATCGCGTCCAAGTCTTACCTGAATCTTCCCTGGGTGCTGAAGATTTTTCTGTGTATTTAGAACACGCCCCTGGTGCCATGTTCCGTTTGGGCGTAGGCTACAAAGATAGAATTATTAATCACCCGCTACACCATCCAGAATTTGAGGTTGATGAATCTGCAATTATCACTGGGGTGGTGACTATGGCTTATACAGCTTATAAGTATTGGCAGTCTCCTCAAATTGTCTAAAATCTTGTTTATCTTGATGCGATCGCCTGATAAAGTGCGTTGGTGCAGCCCGCCGCAGGCATCGCTTTTTTGCTAAATAAAATAATGTAGATTTTGTACAATATTACTAATTTGTACAAAATTGCTAAAAATATGGATATTGTCAGTGCAACGGAAGCTCGTGCTAATTTACCAGAATTAATTAACCGTGCTGAGTACGGCAAAGAACGTATTGTAATTGAGCGTCACGGTAAAGCGGTTGTGGCGATTATTAATCTTGAGGATCTGAAGTTGCTAGAAGCTATTGAGGATGCGCTTGACTCAGCTAAACTTCGGCGTGCTGTAGAAGAGAATGACGGATTTACCACAATAGAAGCAATCATGGCACAGCGTGGTGATGAGTGAGCGTTATACATTGAGGATTACAAAGACAGCTGAAAAAGACTTACTTGAATTGCAAGCTAAACAATTTAAGCAAGTTGTCTCGAAAATCTTATCATTGCAAGGTAATCCTAGACCCCAAGACTGTAAAACTCTAAAAGGCTATGAAGGTGGTTATCGTGTAGATTCTGGCGAATACCGAATTCTTTACACTATTGATGACGAGACTCAATTAGTTGATGTGTTTAGAGTTGGGAAGCGCAATGATGATGAAGTTTACAAGAATTTATAAATAATACTCCCAACACCGAGGTGCTGGGAGTAGCTTCTAACTAACCTTTACTAGCTTCCAAAGAAGGCTTGAAGATATCCTAGACGTTAGCTTCGCTGACAACGCCAAGTCTTTCTTGAATTTTCTTCTTAGCAGCTTTGAATTCAGTAGCCCATTGTTCGGTTTGTTCGCTGCTGAGGTTGTTGCGAATAGCAGCAAACATTGTGCTTTCTTCTTGGCGGATATGATCGCCAACGTCATTCATCAACTGTCTGACTTTATCTTTGAATTGATCTGAAGAGGGGCTAATTGCTTTAATTTCTTCCAACACCCGCTTCATTTCAGCTTGCTCGTCATACAGTTCTTGGGTATCACCTTCACCGTAGAAAGCACGTACACGTGGGTAAACTACTTCTTCTTCTGCTTCAGCGTGGGCGGTTAAATCCTTGTAGATTTGACCGAAGTACTCTTGAATTTTTTGGGGATTGTTGCTTTGCAACAGTTCAGTAAATAGAGTATTTACCTTGGCATGATCTGAGCGAATGACATCTTGGATATTCATATCCTTTTTGTCACTGCTTTGGGTAACGGCGCTACCTACTGCACCACTAACTGCGGCCATAGCATCTTGAACACGTGCCCAAATACCTTGATCTGCTTCTTGACCAGTGAGTTCGCGAACACCTAGAATTTCCAGAACGCCTTTGAGTTGTTCTTGGTGAGCGCGGTTCTCAAAGTTAACTGCATTCAAAGGGCCAATCGCAACCATTACGTCAGCACCAACTTTTTGAGCAGCCTTATGAACGATTAAGCCACTCATTACTATTTGATGCTTCAACAATTCATGCTGAGATACCTTCTCATACAAGCTGAGTTCGGAACCTTGGAACAGTTGACGTGCTTTATCAATAAATTGTTGAACTGTTTGTCTGGGTTGAGCTTGGATACCATACTGACCAATTACGGTTTCCAAAATCCCTAAATTCTTTTGATCGTCTTTGATGAAATCCCGAATGCGGTCAGAAATTTCGGAATCTAGACCTTGCTGTAAAAGTTGTTGTTCATTTTGTAGAACCAACTCTTGCAAAGCTTTCATATCTGCCAATTTAACGGCAATTGCATTACGTTTAGTATCATCTAAACTAGCTACCATTATTCAGTTCTCCTCAGAAAGAATTCTTATTTGTCACTAATACCAAGTTTGCATACGGCTGAGAATCCTTCCCTCTTTCTTTTGAGTGATTACCTTAATAACCTCGGGTAGAAAAATAAAAATTTTTACTCATAAATAAATACTTCTACTTTTAGATATAGAGATATTCAATATTTACTCCGCCGTCAGATAGATAATTTTTCTGCTCCAATTTTCTAGATTGACTCAAAGGTAGTCAATTAAAAGATGAATGCTCAAGAATGAAAGATGATGTATAAAATTACGCTCTAATTCTATAAATAGGTTATAAATCTTGAAAATAGATATTTATCTACTTAGTTTACAGGCGTAAAAAATACAAATATCTATCATTTTTTATAGTTCATTTTTATGGTCAAAATCGGAGATTAAATTATCATGACTGACAGTCCTGGGCTAGGAGAGCAAGCGCTGAATAAAGCGGCAGAAGTCGGTTTATCTAGCCAGTTAGATGAAGTAGAAAATTTAGATGTCGAGATTAAAACCGATCCGCTCAAATTGGTTCAAGGACAGGTAGATTCAGTCTCCATTGAAGGAGAGGGTATGGTAATGCAAAAAGACCTCCGAGTGGAGGAAATGGATATGCAAATCCAAAGCGTTGCCATCAATCCTTTAAGTGTTGCATTTGGCAAAATTGAGCTAACAAAACCCACTGTGGGAAGTGCGCGAGTCGTTTTAAATGAAGCAGATATTAACCGCGCTTTTAACTCAGATTATGTTCGTTCGCAACTTCAAAGTCAGAAAATACAAGTCAATGGAGAAGTGAGAACAATTAACCCACAAAATGTAGATTTTCGCCTACCAGGTGACGGGAAAGTTGCTATCAATGCCAACATTTTATTAGTAGAAACTGGTGAAACACACAAAGTTGCTTTTGAAGCAGTACCCCGTGTTAGTGCTAACGGCAAAACTGTTTCTTTAGAGAATGTTGAGTATGGAGAAGGTGAAGAAATATCTCCAGAACTCACAAAAGCTTTGGTTAATCAAACCAGCGAACTTTTAAACTTGAGCAACTTTGACTTGGAAGGAATGACCTTACAAGTTAACAGTTTAAAGGTAGAACCAGGGAAACTCATACTTCAAGCTCAAGCTTATGTTGAGCAAATTCCTTCTTCAAATTAAGGTACTAAAATAATGGAAACTACAGAGAATACCCAAACGACCTCGACACCATTTCCTAATCTGCCACCAATTATTGAAAGTGACGATCGCGAATATCATGATAGCGGTGTACCCAGTACAGTTGCGATCGCAGGTCATCCTCTACACCCTCTAAGTGTGATCTTTCCTATAGCCTTTTTAGCCGCAGCTTTGGGAAGTGATTTCGGTTATTGGTTAACCAAAGATTTCTTTTGGGCTAGGGCTTCCTTCTGGTTAATCGGATTAGGATTAGCCGGAGGTGTCTTAGCCGCACTCATCGGCCTCAGCGACTTTATGAAAATAGAGCGAGTCCGTAAGCGTCAGGCTGGTTGGGCACATTTGATACTAAATGTTTCTGTCCTCGTTTTAACTCTTGTTAATTTCCTGATTCGTCTTGGTGATGTAGAGTCACGCATACTACCTTGGGGATTGTTAATCTCCTTGGTTGTAGGAACTTTGACTAGCCTTTCTGGGTGGTTCGGTGCAGAACTCTCCTATCGCCACAAAATCGGAGTCGTAGGCGCGGGTAGTAAAAGATACCCTTAGTTAAAGCATAAGGGCGAAGCCTCATACATAAATTGAAGAGCGTAGAGACAGCTAAGGGGAAAGAGTAAATTAAAACCTTTCCCCTTTTTCTTTTTTTAAATTGATATCGACTTTCTCAAATTTAATTGCCTGAATCAATTAAATTTGAGAAAGTGCAGCACAAGTTAACGGTGGCTGGATATTGGCGGGAGATGACGCTGCGACTAACTCAATTTTGCCATCAGCCCGACGATGCCAAGCAGTAGCTTGCACGAGAGTTTTGTTGGGCAATTGAGGTATTCGTGCTGTCACTCCACTATTTTTCCGATATGTAGAGATATCACGAGTATCAGACCAAGTGCGATCGCTCCTGACTTCTTGCATCGGATTTTGAGGTATTCCACCTCGACCTGTCGCTACAAATGTGCTACCAGTATTTGCTGCACAACCTGAAGCAATTTGCTGCGATGAATCGGTGACATTCTCTGGTAGTTCGAGTAAACCAGAATTTGGGTCAACACCAATGGTATTCACTTGTACATTACCACTCAGCCCAAATTGTGAACTGGCAGTGATATCACTATTGAGTGTGGGTTGGGCTTGAAACTCTAACCCAAAGATACCTTGAGTGGTAATTTGGATATTACCACCACTTCCTAAGACAGCATTGGCTGAAATATCGCTGTTTTCGCTGGGTACAGCTACCATCGACCCCACGTTAATATTAATGTTGCCACCTGTGGAAGCACCCAAAGCATTAGTAATAATTTTACTACCGCGCCGTAATAGCAGTACATCATTGACATTGAGGTGGATGTTTCCCTGACCACCGCCATTTACCTCAGAACGTAGGCTAGCAGAATTGTCTAGGAAAAGATTCTTAGCTGTAATATTGAGGTTACCTGCATCGCCATTGCCTGTATTACTGACAGTAATTACTGCATTATCTTTAACAGTCACATTGTCTGATTTGATATTTATAGACCCCGCAGGCAAGCTATTAGCGGAGGATGCAGCGATCGCACTGGGCAGATAACTGCCATTAATTAGGCTTTGGGAAGTTCCTTGTACCTCAATATTTTTCACGTTGAGGTTAACACTACCAGCAGATCCCTGACCCAAACTGGAGGAAGTTATCTGTCCACCGTTAAACACACGCAAACTATCTGCTGTCAGGTTAATTGTTCCACCTTGACCAACAGCATCCTTACCGACTCCCACAGTAATACCACTCACCGCTTGGTTAAAACTATTGATTACTGGGTCACTAACTTCTACATCCTGAGCATGAATCTCTATATTTCCCGCTTGACCATTTCCTGTGACATCATTAGCCACTGAGCCACCCTTTGACAGCGTCAAGTGGCCAGTATTAATTAAAATATTGCCAGCTTGTCCTACTGTAAAAGGTTGAATTGAACTAATCACAGCACTGTTTGAGCCATCCACGCCCACTCCTGAAATCTCTAGTTTCTCGGAGGCTCGAATTACAATGTCTCCAGACTTACCAATGGTGGGAGACTCAGAAAAACCAGGGATATAAAAACCGATCACATCTGCACTAATAAAACCACCATCAAGCAGACTCACCCTTTGAGCATCAATAGTTACCTTGCCATTTTCATTCGAGTGACCACCGCTAATTAAAGTAGTAATAGCGCTAGCAAAGTATAGACCTAAATCAGAACCTATAAAGAAATAAGGAAATCGATTGTAACCAGTAACTTCCACAGTTGCAGCTTTAATATTAATATCTCCCGTTCTGGAGTCATTACTGGGGATGGGGCTAAAGGATATAAAGTCGAAGGGAGAACTCAGAGTAGACTCAAGCCAAGCTCCATTGGCTAAACGTAAACGCCCTGTTTCGACTGTAATATCTCCGGCTCTACCTTGATTCCCCACAACGCTAGTGTGTAAACCGGGGGTAGAATATTGGTCTGCAGCAGATGCGCCTAACAAATCTACAAATTCTGTAGTTTTAATGTTTATCCCTTGCCCTTTTCCTAAGGTTCCAGTGCTGGAACTGATTTGCGAACCGTCCTGAAGTGTCAAACCTCGCCCCCGAATATTGATTGCTCCGCCATTCATGCCATTAGTCTGGATATATGAGGACTGTCTGAGCAAAATATTTCCCCAATCAGCCGCAGCAGGGCTAGTGAGTTGTAAGCCGCCTTGATTATTTAAACCTACTTCTGCATTTCGCAATGCCCATAATTCGACTTTGCCATCAGGATTAGCCAAATAGGTTTGATTAATATCAAGATCACTACCTATTAACGCTACAGTTTGCGCCTTAAATATTTGTGGAGAACCATACAGGATGTTGGCTGATGAGTTACCTTGAGTGCGAATCGCTCCAGCATTCGCTCCTAGTTGCAATCCCACAGGTACACTCATCGTTAATAATGGTGGTGTCGCGGAGTTTACTGCACTAAATTCCACCCCATCAGCAAATTTGATACTACTCGCCGTTGTCCCCACAAATGCACCACCAATATTTAAGCTGGCATTCGGCCCAAATACAATTCCTGCTGGATTCAGCAAAAATAAACTGACTGAGTTATTGTGATTGATTGTGCTAATCAACCCGTCAATCTGGGAGACATTTCCACCTGTCACCCGACTAAATATGTTTGTAATATTTGGTGTGTTGACTAAATCAAAGGTTGCTGTACCACCAGTGGGAACAGAAAAATTACTAAAGCTATGAAATAGATTATTTCCTTTAGCTATACCATTAAGAATTGTAAAATTATTATCACTAGATTTAATATTTGTGTTGATAGTGCCATCAGAGATCACCTGAGCATGAGCATAGCTGTTGCCAAGAAAAATCATTCCTAATGGCAGCATCAAACTTGCCAATACGCGATTCACTAAACTTGAGACAACAAAGAGCGATCGCATTTTCCTACCTCTTTTTATACGCAATTTAATATGCCCAAATGCGTATATTTTTAAACACTTCTGTCATGGAAGTGTTGCAATAATATTAAGTGCAGGAAAAGCGTCTTACAGTCAGAAATTACTTTAAAATAAGCAAAATTCAATTTTGCTTCGTTTATGTGTTTAACTAGAAGCACTAGTATAAAAACGCAACGCAAAACGCCAAAACCAAGTAGAAAGTGAAAATAGCCCTAATGCCAATACTATTGCACCTATTAACCAGGTAATTTGTCCTCTTCCTAACATGGCTTCTGCTGGCACTGTAGTTAAAAAAGCTACTGGCACAACGAAGGTAAAGAAAAAGCGGTAAGCTGCAGGATATGCTGTCATTGGATATCTGCCAGCTTCTAATAAACCCCGTAGCACTTCAGTGACGTTGTATATTTTGACAAACCAAATACTAGTTGCTCCTAGGATAAACCACAGGCTGTAAAGAATTACCAAGCCTAATGCTAGAGGTAATGCACTGACTAAATAATTGTTGAGACTCAAACCAAGGCGCATACCTGCATAAGCAATAATCACTGTACCAAAAACTAAATCTGGCATACCCCAAGGTGAAATAGTGTGGGTAGAAAGCCAAAATTGACTGCGTATAGGTTTCAGTAGCACAAAGTCTAACGTCCCTTCCTGCACATGACGGACAATGCGATTGAGGTTAGGAGCCAAAAAAGTTGAAGAATAACCTTGTAATAGCGTAAAAACACCGAGAACAACTAAAGCTGCATTCCATGACCAACCAGCGAAAGTATAGCCAGTGCGGTAAAACAAGAACAGTCCAAACAGACTACCTGCTAAATTCCCCACGCTGGTGATGGTAGCAACGATAAAGTTAACCCGATATTCCATCTCAGCTGCGATCGCAGTACTCCAAAATAGTCTGAGTACTTTCAAGTATCTTCGCATTTTGTACCCTTAAACCAAAATCTACTGTTTTTCATGAATATTTTCTATACTAAGCAATAAATTTTCGTAAAATTAATCGTATTTTCCTCTCCGAAAATTTGCTGAACGTTAATATGTTGTATGTTTCTGCTTAAAGGTAAGATGTCTATGCATTTTGATTTACCAGCGCTGATTAAATCACTTGGCTATTTTGGTGTATGGGGAATTATCTTTGCTGAGTCTGGCTTGCTAATTGGTTTTTTTCTGCCTGGTGATAGCTTGCTGTTTACAGCTGGATTTGTTGCTTCTCAGCAATTACTCAATATTTGGATTTTGATTATTGGTGCTTTTATTTGTGCCGTCCTTGGTGATAATGTCGGTTACACCACTGGCTATAGATTTGGACGCAAGTTATTTAGCAAAGAAGATTCCTGGTTATTTCATAAAAAACATATTGTTAAAACTCAAAAATTCTATCAAAAACATGGTAAAAAAACTATTGTTTTAGCGCGTTTTGTACCGATTGTACGCACTTTTGCTCCCATTGTTGCTGGTATTGGTGCTATGCATTATAAGACATTTATGTCTTATAACTTAGTAGGTGGCTTTGTTTGGACATTTGGAATTACTTTTCTCGGATTCTTTTTAGGAAAATCTTTACCAGCCGAACAAGTAGATAAATATTTGTTACCCATTATTGGATTAATTATTGTTGTTTCCCTACTGCCATCAATTATTCATGTAATCCAAGAAAGTAGAGCGAACAACAAATAGTTTTTCAACGCTAGAAATTTTATTATATAACCAAAGCCAACCTCAATAATTGTCGGTTAAGAGGAAACAGGGGAATGGAAAAAGGGAAAGAAAAAACCTTTTCCCCTTAACCTTTAACCTTTTCCCCGTAATCAAGTAACACTGAGAAGAAAACACTAGTATTAATAGATGCTAAGTATACTTACCTGCGGTTTTTGACTACTTACTCTAATTCGCTTCATCAAAGTTTCACAAACAAGCAGTATTTTTCCCGAGTACACAAAGTTTTTATCAAAATTTCTAGTTCATCTCCGAAATAGTACGAGTTTAGTTTAGTAGTTGGATATATAACTCTAAATTTTCTCCTTATCCAACTCCATGAAGCGATCATATCTTGTCAAAATCGCCATGATAGTTTTATTTTCCCTTGGCAGTCTGGGTGTTGTTGGGGGAAGTTTTTTTCTCAGAAAAGCTTTTAGTAGTTCTGGCGAACCTGAAGTAGTTACTGATGCGTCACGTTACACGGAAATACTGAATACATTATTATCTAAAGATTACAAGATAAAACATTTTCCGATTCAGGTTCCTAATGACGCAAAAGATGTTCGGATTGCTTATTCACCAGGGGTTTTACAAGGTGGTAGTTTTTTTCAAGTACGCATGAAACAGTCACCACAAGAGGTAAAAAAATTACTTTCGCAATATAAACCTGTTGCTAAACGTGAGTTTAGAGGTGGTAACACTAATGAACACATTAATCTTGAAAACGGAGTGCCAACAACGTTTTTTTATACAGGTGACGAATCTGAAGAATCCTTCCCACCTAGTTATGAAATCTTAGTTTTGAATGCTGAAGATAGGGGTACCCCAGGCTTCAAGTGGAATCATGGTAGTAGCTATGGTGTAGCAATTGATAGTTCAGCTTCGGAAATTGTATATTGGGCGGAGCAATGGTAAGGATTTGGGATTGGGTAATTGGTAATTGGTAATTGGTAATTGAATGGAGAATTACAGGAAATATCAAATATTACTTTTGACTTTTGACCCTTGACTCTTGACTCTTCAAAAATTGACACCGCCATGAGAAAAATTATTGTAGGAGTGATGGGGCCAGGAGAGAAGGCTACAGCAAGTGATTTGCAAAATGCTTATCAATTAGGTAGTCTCATTGCTCAGGAAAAATGGATTTTGCTTACTGGCGGGAGAAATGCAGGGGTGATGGATGCAGCAAACAAGGGTGCAAAATCTGCGAATGGTTTAACGCTGGGAATCTTACCGAGAAATGAACAAGATAGCATTTCTGATGAGGTGGATATTGCAATTTTCACAGACATGGGGAACGCTCGCAACAATATTAATGTTCTCTCTAGTAATGTGATTATCGCTTGTGGAATGGGTGCGGGAACTGGTTTGGAAATCGCCTTGGCTGTGAAAGCAAATCAGCCAGTAATTTTATTGAATGACGATGCAGAAAGTAAAGCGTTTTTTAAAAAACTTTCGCCAGACAATGTTTATTTAGTTGATAGTGCAATAGATGCGATCGCAACTACCAAAGCAATATTAAAGTAACGGTGTTTGTTTTCCCATTACCCCTTCCCCATTACCCATTACCCATTACCCATTACCCATTACCCATTACTCATTACTCATTACCCCTTCCCCACCTTCTCTCTCACCGCCAAACGCACACCCCCAGGAGGCGCAAATACTATACCGCGACGCACTGGTTGCAAGGGCACTTTATCGAGCAATTCTAAGGAGTAGTGCGATAGGATATTTGCTAATACCAGTTTCATTTCAAACATGGCAAAGGCTGCACCCAGACAGCGACGATTAGCACCGCCAAAAGGTATAAATTCGTAGGGTGAAAATTGCCGTTCTAAGAAACGTTCTGGTCGAAAACGCTTAGGTTCGGGATAAATATCAGGGCGCTGATGAGTTAAATAAATGCAGATTGATAGGTACATCCCTTTTGGTAAATCGTAGCCCATAAATCGCATATCAGTCCGCAGAATGCGGGGGAAAGTAAAGAAAGCCACTGGATAAATCCGCAGAGTTTCGTAACAAACAGCATTTAAATATGGTAATTGCGCGATCGCCATTGGGTCTGCATTGGCGATATCAATAGAATTGAGTTCTTGTAGCAATTTTTCGCGGACTTCGGGGAGATAATGAATCCAATATAAAGCCCACGCCAGTGCGATCGCAGTTGTTTCATGACCTGCAAATAACATCGTCATCAATTCATCGCGTAACTCTGCATCACTCATTGGCTGTCCAGCTTCATCACGTGCAGACATTAATAAACTAAGGATATCTTCACCGTCAGTTTTATTTTGCTCTCGACGCTCCTGAATTTCTTGGTAAAGCAGTTTATCAAGTAACTCTCTGCGCCGCACAAATTTTCCCCAAGGACTCCAAGGGACTAAATCTTTTTGTAGCGATTTGAAAAATAGTAAAATCGCACTTAATGGCGTATTAAATGTATTCAACATTGCAACTAAGATCTGCTTAATTTGTTGATAACGTTCTCCTTCTTCCAGACCAAAAACAGACCGCAAAATCACTTGTAAGGAAATATCCTGCATACTGGAACGCGCTACAAAAGGTTTGCCAATTACCCATTGACTAGTGACTTGCGCTGTAATGTCGCGGATAATTTGGCCGTAGGCTCGCATCCGTTCACCGTGAAAAGGAGGCATTAAAAGCTTACGCTGTTGTACGTGGCGATCGCCATCTAATAAAATTAGTGAATTTGCTCCTACCAAGGGTTGAATAACTTGATTTCCTGCACCTGATTCAAATAGCTGAGAATCAGCAGTAAAAATTTCCTGAATAGCTTTTGGGTCACTGATAATTAATTGCGGTGGAAAGCTAGCAAATTCGCTATAAAAAATATCTCCATAACGCTGGCGCAGATTTTCCAGATTTTGAATCGGTTGTAAAATTATTTTGATGGTTTGCAATAATTGAGATTTTTGCCTCCCAGATGGGAGTTTAGCAACAGTTGTTTCAGCAGAATTTTCTTGAAGTTTAATCATGACTTTTACCCTGATATTTATTAACAAGCTTCAGCTACAATTTGGGCTAAATTCAAGATGAGATTGGGGAATTTGGAGATAAACCTAAATGTTTTCTCAATTCAATAATTGGCTCTTCCCAATGCTCTTCAAAGCGGTAACTGAGGAGAAACTCAGCTTTTTTACCTAATTGATATCCTTTTTGCAGGTTAACAAAAATTTCTGAAAATTGTTGAGGAGCCAAAATTGGATAGAGTAAGCTTGCTAACCACAAACTAATTTTTAGCGATTTGCTGTAGTTCTGAGCAGCCGCAAAAGCCAAAACGCCAATTTCTCCAGCATAGGTAGTATCAAAGCCGAGTAAAACATGAAAAATATCGTGAGTGACGACATAGCGCAAAGCAAAAACATTGCGTTTAGCTACCTCATCAAGTTCAGGGCTAACATTTAATGGCTGGACATGGTTAGCATTCATGTTTTCGGCGTACTCTCGTCCAAAGGAACCTTGAGGGTACTGAATTAATTTTGCTAAATCGATTGGCGGATGATATCCTGCAAGCGATCGCAATTTTTCAGCGACTTCGGGAGCAACTTTTGCACCCAAGAAATCCGACTTGAGAATCGCAAAATCGCCTAAATTCCCAGAGTTTTTGGCAGCAAAAATAGCTTTGAGTTTGCTCAACATCATAAAATTTGTCATTGCGAGCCTTCGCAATGACAAGCATACACTGTGTCAACTAGATAGGTAGCTGTATTTCTTGAGTCTACTGCGATCGCTAATCGCTAACTCTGACACTTTTCATATCAAGCAGAATAAACTTACTCAGAACTCACTTCACCGGATTCCAACGCACAGACAGCATGGTAATATCATCAAACTGTGGTGCATCAGCAATAAAGGCGAATAAATGGGTTTTAATCCGCTCTAACAAATCACAAGCTGAAGAACATGGTTGTTCTAAGAGCGATCGCAATCTTTTATCGGTGAATAGCTCGCCATCAGGATTTTTACCTTCAGTCACACCATCCGTATAACCAATTAAGATATCTCCCGGCTCCATCTGCACTTGCTGAATTTTAAATTTCATCCCCGCCATCATCCCCACAGCCGGCCCTGTAGATTTCAGAGTTTTCTTGATACCAGACTCACCCAAAATAAATAGTGGTTCATGTCCGCCATTAATATAAGTGAGTATGCCCGTATCCGGCTCTAACACTCCAAAAAACAGCGTAGCAAACATACTCAATTGCCAGTGGTTTTCGGCGACATATTCATTAGTTCGGGTAACTGCTTGCAGCGCATTCAGGTGAGCTAAGTTAGCAGACATAGATTTTCCAATCCACCCATCTGGAAGCGGTTTATGCTGTTCTAGAATTTCGTGGGCGATACCGCGTAATTGAGTTTCTGCAGAAAAAATCCGGATTAAGCTCCGCATTAGAGCCATAAATAGCGCTGCACCTACGCCTTTATCGCAGACATCTGCAATCACTAATCCTATTTGTTTATCATCCAGCTCAAAGGCATCATAGAAGTCGCCAGCTACTTGACGAGCAGGATAGAAACAAGCTGTAATCTCGCAATTGGGCTGCTTCACCATTTCATAGGGCAGAAAATCTATCTGAATCTGCCGCCCTTTTTCCATTTCTGCATCTAGAGCTTTAGAATATTTCTCTAGTTTTGAGTAAAGCCGCGCATTTTCTAAAACTAAGGACATCTGATCGGCTGTCACCTGCATGAGGTTAGCTGCTTCATGGCTAAAATGTCCTGGTTCAGAATGTAGTAAGGTGATAATCCCTAGTAATTCATCTCCCCGAAGAATCGGCACAGCCAAGGCAGAACGCACAACGTAAGGTTGATTGGGTAAGGTCAGCCAGCGATCATCATTTTCGGTATCATCAATTAATCCTAGCTCGCGATGGCGGATTACCCAGCCTGCTAAACCCTTATCTATGACTGTACCAATGAGACGTTTTCTCTGTTCTGCTGTAACTTCAGTGCGTGACAGAATTGCGTCAGATACTTTCCCTGAAGGCTCAAGTAAAAAGAGACTGCCTTTTTCTGAAGCTGTTTGATCGGCGGCGACATCTAATGTCATTTGTAATGCTGTTTTTAGCACTTCCTCCGTAGAAGAACGTGCCATCATCACGAACTTCTCGAGTAGTTTTGATTGAGCTTGGAAAGCGGCTTCTTCATTTTTAAGTGCTGTTTTCAGTTCTGCGACCTCTTGGCGCAGTGATTCTAATTCATCTTCATCACATTCTTTGAATTGATTTTGCACGCCCATCTTGTTACCTACACAGGGATTAAAACTGTTAATTGAAAATAAATTTGACTCGAATGATTTTTTAAGATAAGGTAAAGCAAATATTTTAACAAATAAGCAAGTGTATTCTTAGCTGGTGTTTTCAATAATACTTATTACTGAAAAATTTGGCAACAGCTGTAACACCTAATATTCAAGCCATGTAAGATATATATACCTTAATATAGCTTATATCAGGTTGTTAATAATGTAACTTTGGATGTTGGAGTTTGTTCAACAATTAACCACAAAAATATTGCGATTGCGGTTGCCAACACGCTCAAAAAGATACTTATCCACACCTTGAATTGCGAGATATACTCCTAACCCACCTATAGGTCTCTCGTCTAAGGGCTTTTTCAATTGCTCTTCTTCTACAGCTACAGTTTCATAAGGATCGTATTTAGCGCCTGTATCTTCAATAATAATGGTTAAGCTTGACTCATTAATGTCAGCAGACAGATCTATTGCGCCTTCTAAATGAGCTTCTTCATAGCCATGAATAATAATATTAGAGGCAATTTCATCCACTGCCAAACGCAGCTTATAGGCGGCTTTTTTATCCAAACCAGCTGTTTGTGCTGCTTCCATGACATATTTAGCGATCGCGCCTAAAGAGTCGAGAGTTCCTGGTAAAGTTAAAGTTGTCATACCTAGCACTTCCTTTGCTGAATCAGCATAAAGATGAATCTTTTTGTCCAATGGCTGAAGTATTTTGCATTTATTTGCTTTGTTGTAATTAGGATTCCCAATATTCAACAAAGTATTAGCATTTTATATTTGAAGTAGCAAAATATTGCTTTGTGTTCTCAAATATCTCTGCCTAAACCAATATTTTGATGATTAATTTCACTGTTGCGTACGATGTTTCTTCAAAGCAGCCCTGATGCACCAACCTTGATCAATCAACGAAACATCAATAATCCCAATTCTCTAAAATTTAGCAACAGATGCCAACTCAGACAACTTTCTGATCTGGTTTTGCTAATTTTCTCAATTATTTAGAAAAAAATGTTTGAAGTGTAAAGGATAAAAATTCTACTTCACACTTCATTTTTGCCATCTAGACGTTTTCTATCACAGATGCGTCATATTCATCCAGCGCAATCACGCTGTGATGGAAGCCAGTCTTGGTGATAGTATCCAGCACCATTTCCTGAGTTCCTACTACATACATATCAACATTTTTACCCATCTTTTGTTTAGCAAAGATTAACACCCGTAATCCGGCACTGGCCATATATTCCAATTCGTTGAGAATTAGCACTAACCGTTTGGGTTCTTGTGCTGCAGCCTCCTCAACTTTCTGCTTAAATTCGGGTGCGGTACTCGCATCTAGTTCGCCAGCTAAGGTGATTTTAGCGACATTACCAACTGTTTCGAGAGTTGCTGAAAAAGCCATGATCTTTTTTGAGTTATAAGTTCTTAGTTGTGATTGATTAACCAAAGATAAAAGGTTAAAAAATGGCAATTGAATTTTGCCAACTTTTAACCTATTTACCTACTAAAATTGCCACAGAGCGATCGCCCATCAGCAATGCAGCTTGATTTTCTAGTACTGGTTCTTTACCGGGTTCCCAGCTAGCTTCTGCTGGGTTGGCACCAGTATTAGCAAAGATATGCCACTTCATCCCCGGATGCAATCGCGGAATTTCAAACCAAACAGATTCCCAATGCATATTCATCGCTACATAAATGTAGTTATCTGCTACTGTTCCCTGTTTGGCGTGTTTGCCACAAAGCATAAACGCCAAAGTCTTACAGGAATCAGACCAATCGGCATTCCAGGCTTGAGTACCATGCCAAGTAATATCTGCATAGCCACTACCTACATAATCCCGATTTTGGAAATGCCATTCATTTCTCAACGCTGGATGAGCATTGCGGAAGGCGATGCAGTGTTTAAAAAACTTAAACAAATCTGCGTTCTTTTCTAGCAATGTCCAATCAAACCAGTTCAAGTCATTATCGTGGCAATAAGTGTTATTGTTGCCCTTTTGAGTGCGTCCCACTTCATCACCCATGAGAATCATGGGCACACCTTGAGACACCATCAGCATCGCCACAGCATTTTTAATCTGGCGATGACGTAAGGCGTTAATTCCTGGATCGTCGGTTGGCCCTTCCCAACCGCAATTCCAGCTATCATTATCATTACTGCCATCGTTGTTGTTTTCACCATTGGCTTCATTATGTTTCCCGTTATAGGAAACCAAATCCATCATGGTAAAACCATCGTGGGCAGTAATGAAATTAATAGAAGTTGCTGGCGCGCGACCAGACCAAGCATATAAATCGGGAGAACCTTGTAAACGTTGAGCTGCATCGCCAACGCTACCATCTCCTTTTAAGAATTTACGGATACCATCACGGTATTTACCATTCCATTCTGCCCAACGTCCATAAGCAGGGAAAGAACCTACTTGGTATAAACCGCCTGCATCCCAAGCTTCCGCAATCAGTTTACATTTAGCCAAAATCGGGTCAAAGGCTAAAGATTCTAGCAGCGGTGGATTTGCTAGAGGTGCGCCCCAAGGATCGCGCCCTAAAATGGCGGCTAAGTCAAACCGGAAGCCATCTATATGATATTCTGATGCCCAGTAACGCAGACAATCTAGTACTATCCCCCGCACTACGGGGTTGTTGCAATTGAGAGTATTACCAGTACCACTGAAGTTATAATAATACCCTTCAGGGGTCAGCATATAGTAAGTTTTATTGTCAATGCCTCGGAAAGAAATAGTTGGCCCGTGTTCGTTACCTTCCGCAGTGTGGTTGAATACTACGTCTAAAATTACTTCAATACCGTTTTTGTGTAATTCTTTGACTAAAGATTTCAACTCATCAACCTGCATCCCAAATTTACCTGTAGCTGCGTAACCAGCTTTGGGAGCAAAAAAACCAACTGTACTATAACCCCAATAATTGTAAAGAGTTTCCCCTGTTTGCGGGTTAGGGCGACTGTTTTCAAACTCATCAAATTCATAAATGGGCATCAATTCCACCGCATTGACACCCAATTCTTTTAAGTAAGGAATTTTTTCCCGAATTCCGGCAAATGTTCCTTTATGATTATCTTTGACTCCCGAGGAAGGATGACGGGTAAAGCTGCGGACGTGCATTTCATAGATGATTTGATCTGATGGTGGGATTTCTAGCGGACGGTCATCTTCCCAATCAAAATCATCAAAGGCAATTCTAGCTCGATGGTGATAGATATCATTCCAATCTGGAGTAACTCCCCAAACATCCCGACCGCCAATAATTTTGGCGTAGGGGTCCATCAATATTTTACTTTTGTCAAACCAATGCCCTTCACGGAAATTCTTTGGCCCGTCCATGCGATAGCCGTATTCCAGATTTTCGTAATCTAGGTCAAATACGACCATGCAATAGACATTACCAATCCGAAACTCCTCTGGAAAAGGAATTTCTACCAACGGTTTTTGGGCGTGCTTATTAAATAGGACTAAAGTACAGGATGTGGCTTGACTCGAAAAAATAGAAAAGTTAACCCCTCCCGGTACTAAAGTTGCACCGAACGGGAATGGTTTGCCGTTACGTAATTTAAAACCTTCATAAGTATGCGTTGGATGAATATCAATTCTTTCCATTGTTACTTGTCCTTATTTTCCCGTTGTCAGCAGTCACTGCCAATCCTCCTATGTCAGTATTGCTAATGCTTCATCGATAGTTTCGCTAGTTGTAAAAAAGTCGAGGAATCCGGTGACTGACATGGTATCTCGAATATCTTCAGTTAAGCCAACCAGTACTAGCTTGCCTTCTTTAGCAGTGACTTGGCGATATAGGGACAGCAACATCCGCAAGCCAGCGCTGGACATATAAGGTACCCCAGTCATATCGAGAAGAATCTTACTTTCTGGTTCAGCCAAAGGTAAAACTTCTTTAGTAACAGATGGTGCTGTACTTGCATCTACATCACCTGTAAGTTCAGCTACCTTTACGTCTTCAATTGTCTTGATGTTAATTTCCATGATTTATTGCCAAGTTCCACTGAATTCGTAATGAAGGAATGGGAATAAAGAGAAGGGTTTTCTCTTACTCCCATTGTTTCATCTATAGCTACACAGGTACAATCTGCACCTTAACTTTCACCCGTTCGTTTGTTTTGGGTAAAGTTACAGTTAGACCTTGAGCATCAAAGTTGCTATAAGGTTCTCCGTCGATTTCACACTTGCCAATTTTAATACTTCCAGGTGGTAAAATATCCGGTGATACTCGGAGAATATTATCAGGGAAGCCTCCAGGAATGGGCTTAAAGTAAAAGTCCATTGGCTGTTTAGTAATTAGCAAGTTGGTATAAACTGCTGCTAAATAGCATAGCTCAAAGGAGTGATAACCACTCATGGAGTGCGACCCTTTACCCCGTTCGTTACCACCAGCTAGGTAAGGAATACCATTGGCGAGAACGTTAAAGTAAACGCCTCCTTCTTCTAAATCGAGGAACCAAGCATTGTAAAAGGCTGCGGATTCACGAGCTAAACGGTGATATTCTTTGTTACCCACAATGCCAGTTAAGATCAAGTAAGCTAAGATGGCTTGTTCTTGTTGCCACCAAGCTTTGCGATCGTGCCAAACAAAGCGATAATGTTTTTCGCCTTCTCCTAGCAATCTTTCCACAACGTCATACCAACCGCCACGTTGTTGGTCGCTACCTACCCCAGGCATGATATCAGCGATTTTTTGGGCTAAGTTAGCATAGCCTTCCTTGGCTTTGAGGCTGTGCATCCGCATCAAGTTCCAAGAAATCTTCAAGTTATGACCAACTACAGCCCGATTTTGCTGCCAACCCCAAGTTGTATCAGCAGACCAGTCTTGATAAAAACGTTCTTGGACAAATGGGCTGTTGGCGTAATCTGGGAAGCGTTTCTCGATGGTGTCGAAGGTATACTCCAACATATCGGCATATTCTTGCTTACCTGTAGCCAACCACAGGTTAATTAGATAAGCTGGGGCGTGGTCACCAACAGAGTTCCAGTTCTTTTTGCCTTTATTATGGCCGAGGGAATCGCTGAGAGGATCTAAGGTAAAGGGGTCGAGGTGAGAGAAGTATCCGCCTTCTGGGCCTTTATCCAAGAAGAAGTTGTTAAACAACTTAATAGTCTTCTCGGTATCATCCATAATTTTGGGATCGCCAGTACAGCGATAGGTTTGGATGGGGCCAGCTAAAGCATAAATTTGTTCGTAGGCGGGAATCGCGTAGTAGTCATCCCCAAATTCGGAAGCAAAGATTTTTTCTTCGCGATCGCCATTTACATCAATGCCATGATACCAATAGACAATGCCTTCGTCTGAATCGACAAACCGCATGTGTTCGCGCAGGTATTCGGTACCTCTTTCGGCGGCCCTTAAGAAGCTATCATTACCAGTCATCAAGAAAGCTGTGGCGAAACCATATACTAGGCGGGAAATCGTATCGGTTTCTTGACGGAAATTGGTAGTTGATAGAACTCCGCTCAAACTCAGAGTGGTGCGATAGTTACGATAGTCGTATTCTTTATCGCCAAATTGAGCTTTGAGGTAGAACTTACCCAAAGCATTAACTTGCTTAATCCACCAATCTTGTTTTTCAAATACGTAATCGCCTTTTTGCCGACCAGCAAATACTATTTGTTTAGCATCAAATAAATCGCTATCTGGATAAAATACCCCGTAGGCAAATAAAAATCTACCTGGAGCCAGCATAGATTTCATGCTACCAGTGGCATCAGGGTAGCCTTCGTCAAAATTCTGAATTAGTTTGGCATAAGCCATCGGACTCAGTTTGGCTTTAAACTCTCTACCATCAGAGGTTTTGAGTCCAAACACATCGCCATTTGCGTCATAGTGAGTAACGTAGCCAGCGATCAAATCTGAGAAGGGGAAATTGATACTCATGGTAGGCTTCTCCAAGAAATTTTAGAGGAGGATGAGAGAAAGGCTAAAGGATGAAAAAAATCGTTATACCCGCCTGGATTTAGTTGTATATACTGCAACCTTCTCCTATCAAAGACGCTGCGCGAACAGAGTTCATCCTTTATTCTTCAGTTAGCGATCAAAACGACGGGATAATTGTTGAAGACGCTTGCGGTCTAAGGGATTTGGCAATATGTAGTACAAGGCAACGATGATAAAAACTAATTTTGCTAATGTGAGACTGACAAAAGATACGGCGATAGCAAATAAATAAGCTAGGGGTGCAATTAAGTTACGACGGTGAACAAAAGCAATAAAGTTTTTATCCTCTTGAGTCTCATCTAAGAGGCGATAAGTTGAAGCATACCACCACATTACATCCATAGCTATGCCAGCCATGACTAAAGTTGAAGCGTAGGCAATGATTGCAATTCGTTGATTAGGATACTCGCTGAGTAAAGCTGTGGGGAAAGGCATCGAAGCAACACATAGCAAAAAGAGAATATTTAGCCATAACAAGACTCTATCATGGCGTTTGATGTGCATAAATGTGTTGTGATGACTGATCCAATAAATGCCTAAGACAATAAAACTGATGATATGAGCAATAATTTTTGGTAACAAATGCATCAGTGCATGAGGCAGTTCTTTATCTATCAAATCTGGTTCGATATGGGGAACTTTAATCTCTAGCACTAACAAGGTGATGACAATCGCAAAAACGCCATCACTTAAGGCTATTATGCGCTCATTTCCATGAAAAGCCGCCCCTGGTTTTTCATTTTTAACAGTGTTGTCTTCGTTAGACATTAGTAGCGATCTCCTGAATCCTCTTCCTAATTTTGTGTCAGTATGGCATACATAATGTAGGAAAAGTATAAATTATTAAAGTTCTACGCAAAACTGTGAAACTCTGATGATTGCCTCAACCAAATTAGAGTGGCGGAGGATTGTCTTCATCTGTAAAACCTTGGCTAATTTCCACAATATTGCCATCTGGATCGGCTACCCAAACAGTACGCCAGCCAGGAATATAATCATCAAAATTGAGAGGGCCAAGGGTAATTTTGGCATCGCCTCCCATTTCTGCAAGTTTGCCATCTACGCTATCAACTTTAAAAGCTAATTGACGTACTCCTGGGTATTGCGGCCCGTCATTAATTGGTGGTGGTACGGGAGATTCTTCTTTGGCTTTAAATAGTTCCAAATAAAAGGCACTATCTGCCATTTTAATAAAAACTATCTGGTCGCCATCAGGGAGTTTTGCGACTCTAGCGCGCTTAAAGCCAAAATATTTGCTGTAAAATTTTTCAGTGGCGATCGGATCTTTACAAGTAAGTGCAACCTGAGAAAAAATTTGTAAACCCATAACTGGTTTTATCCTTAATTTTTCTTAACGTTCTGCTAGAATTTCAATGATTTTTTTGGCAAATAAGTGAGCATGACCGCCACTACGCCCTGTGACTAAATCACCATCAACAACGACATCTTCGTTGGTATAGATAGCGCCCATATTTACTACATCACCATGCAGGTTGTTATGACAAGTTACGGGGCGACCCTTGACTAATTCTGGTACGGGAGATACTAACCACATACCATGACAAATAATTCCCTTGAGAATATTTTTGTCTGCGAATGCTCTTTTAAGAAACTCACAGGCGGGAGGAAGTTGAGTCACATCTTCTGTGTATCGCAAGCGGTCAGAAACCATTGCTGATGGCACTATGATTGCCGCATAGGTTTTAAGTTCTTCATCATCTATAGTTTCAAAACTTTTGTGACACTCAAAGGGTGCATGATATTCATGTCCTTTGAAAGTTAGATATGATTGACCCCAAAGGCGACTGAGAAAATGCAATTCTGCACCTTCTTCGGGAAAGCGGTAATTGTAATACCAAATCTCATGTTCGTAAAAGTCGCTTTCAATTAGGATACCAATCTTTTTTCCTTTGAGTTTCATAATTTTGGCTTAACCTTCAGGATCTATTTGAGCAACTATTTTTCCTCTGACATGGCGACCAGCAAGACGCACTAATGCTTGAGGAATTTCTTCTAGAGAAATTACTTCTTGGAGGATAGGATTAATTTGATGTTGGGTAACTAATTTCGCTAACTCTCTACCAATTTCTGCTAGTTCTGCTTGGGATTTCAGATCACCTAATAAATAAGCCATTCCTAAAGCAATATCGTGCACAGAAATGGCTTTGCCAAAGGATTGTAAATGGCTGAAATCAGGTAATCCTGCTACACAGGCAATACTGCCACCAAAAGCTAGCAAATCTAGTCCAGAGGTGGCATTAGCTGAACTGACCGTATCAATTATCGCATCAACGCCTCGTCCTTGGGTAATTTCCCTGACTCTAGCGCTAACATCCTCACTGTTGTAATCAATGACTTCACTACCGCCTAGTTGACGTACCCATTCTTTGTTACGACTAGAACAGGTAGAAATTACCTTGAGTCCGGCGAGGGCCGCTAATTGCACAGCAAAGCCTCCCACCCCTCCCGCACCTCCATGAATCAGGATGGTTTGGTCTGGTTGGATATGTAATTTGCGATAAAGAACTTGGTAGGCGGTAAACCCGGCACAAGGTAAAGCCGCAGCCGCAGTAAAAGAGAGATGATTGGGTAAAGCTGCAATAGTATGGGCGGTGGTAATGGCCCATTGGGCGAACCCACCTGGCTTAGAGAAATTGCCGTGATAATAAATGCGATCGCCTATTTCCCAACCTGTGACATTGGCACCAATAGCATCTATAGTACCAGCCACGTCTAGACCAGGAATAAAGGGATAATTCCAACTAGGAAATCCCCGCCCCATAAATTGATAATCTGCTGGATTTAAGCCGACAGCCTTGACTTTAACTCTAACTTCTCCCTCTGCGGGTTGGGGCTGAGGTACTTGGGCAAGGCGGAGGGTTTCTGGAGAACCTGGTCGGTCGAGAATCAGTGCTTTCATTAACTCTGCTTGCACCTCAGCTACCCTTTTGATTAGTAGACAATTCAGTTACCGCTATCCTCAAGTTCTGGGAAATAATGTTTTTCTTTCTTCTCTACAATTTCTCGGTCTGACTTTACGGAAAGTCTGGTTTTTATTTATATGTCCAGTATTGGTTTATAACTCCAATAGGCTGTAGAACCTAGGAAAATCAATAAAATTGAAGTTAAACAACTACAATACCAACTCTTTCTAAGGCGCGAATCAGGGTGCGTTTGATGTTGACCTCCATCAGATGGGCACGATATTCTGCAGAAGCATAGCGATCGCCTAATATAGAATCCACACTTGCTTTTGCCAATGTAGAGGCTGCTGCTATATTTTCTGCTGTGGGTGCTTTACCCTCTATAGCAGCCTCGACTGCAGTTAGTCTGACAGCATAAGGGGTTGCACCAGTCACTGCCACATGGCATTTGCCGACTATACCATTGTTGATTTCACCAACAGCGACGGCAATCCCACAAAGAGTATAGCCAGTTGCAGGATGCTTAAAACTTTGGTAAGCACTACCTTTAGTAGAAGCATCAGTTGGTAAATTAATTGCTGTGACAATTTCTTTTAACTGCCAATTATTTTGAAAAGCTTTAGCAATCAATGGTGCTGCTTCAATCTCATGGCTACCTTCTGTATCAAGAGTATTGAAAGTTGCCTCTAGTGCTAAAGCTACTGCTGTGAAATCACAAGCTAGATCGCGATAGGCAAAAACATCACCAATTGTTTGCCAGTTACGGATTTGAGCGTCTCCAATGTTGTTAATAGCCTCAAACAGCACTGGATAATTCTCCTGAACTTCGCGGGATGCTGCTACTTGAGCATAAGTAGTCATGGCATTAATTTGGAGGATATTACCTGGTTGATGGTTAATTCCTCGCAAACTGCGAATTTTACCTAAATCTACCAGATGGGAAGGAGAAATACTACCCCGCTTCATTTCTGCAATCAGGCTGTGACTACCAGCTAAAATCAAAGCCTCGGCGTTATCTTTCAAGAACTTTACTGCAGCTTCCAGGCTTTCTGGCGCTACATAGTCAAATTGAACGGGAAGCATATTAATTTTTACTCTTGATTATGGCTGTTTAAACATCAGGGCTGAACTAAATGATTTTGATACCGATAAATTTCCCCATCTATGTACTGGGTAATTATTTTATCAGGTGTCTGCTAATATTTGTTTTTAGTTCTGATAAGAATTTAATAGAAATTATGCGGTTTCTCGAGTTAATATTTCTAGCTAGAAAACCTTAAGATTTTCTATATTTTTAATATTTCGTATGCGAATAAATCATTTTTACATTCAGATCTCAAAATTCTCAATTTAAGATTTTATGCTACTTCATTTATCAAACATTTAACTTTTAGTTAATCAGCTTAAATCACGGCTTGGTACTTTTCCATGACCCCGGCTAGCTATACACCTATAGATAACTAAAAGGATATAAATCAATATTCTCTTGCCATCTAGCGATTTTTTGAATTACTTTAAAGATTCATAACTGTATTTGAATATAACTTTTCTAAATTTGAGAATAGAAAGTAGAGCAGAAAGGTTTTCTTACTCCTGCTGTATTATTTATCACAGTTGAAAACGAAAGTCACGCCCAGAAAAAGCATAACTATGTCATAGGTGCTGAGGATTCTATTGCTGCTTTCAGCGTTTTCCATCCCAAGGTTGCACATTTAACTCGCAAAGGAAAGTTAGATACTCCTTTAAGAAGATTGAGCTTTTGTAATTCTCTGGGAAATTCAGTTTCTCCTTGCATCATGCTATGAAAAGATTCGATCATCTTGAGGGCTTCGCTAATGCTTTTCCCTTGAACATAACCAGCCATTAAATCAGCTGACGCGATGGAGATAGCACAACCTTCACCTTGGAATTTAATCTCCTCAATAGTGTCGCTAGCTTGATTGAGTTTTAAAGTTAGTTCGATATTGTCGCCACAATAGGGGTTAGAACACTTGTGATAGCGATGAACTGGGATTGTTGTACCCCTATACCTAGGTTTTTTAGAGCGTTCCTGAATTACTTGCTCGAAAGTGTGTCGCTGATTATCCGGAGAGGCCATTGCCCTTTGGGAACTCATTTCACTTTTAAGGATCTAGTAATTAGATGAGACGAGTGTAATATAACACTATTCATTCCCAGTGAATGTAAATTTTTCAATCATTGCTAGCGAAATTCTAGCATCTTGATATTTTGCCTGATATGAATAGCTTTCAGCTAGCAAAATTGGACTCTAGCTGACTTATGGAATGCCAGTATTGCAATTAATTTTCCTCTAATAGATGAGGTTGTTAATATAAATTATTACATTTATGAATAGCCAAATAGTTATTAAGTGATTTACAAAGTTAAACCAAAAATGCCTTTTTAGACCCTCTAAAAAGTGTTGTTATAGATATAAATCTAGCCCGCATAAGCGGGCTAAAAAATTAACTCAAATTTACAATCAAGTTTGAGATTAGCCAAATACAAATTTAGTGCTTTCGGCTTGTAGTTGAGCTTGGGTAATCCCCAGGAATGTGGCAACACTAGTACCTTTGACACCTAGAATAGCGTTGCTTTGAGCATCTTGGCTAAAGGTAAGGTCAGCTTTTTGATAACCGCCAATTCCTACGACATCTGCGCCTAGTATAAAATCAGTGATGGTGTTCGCAGCATTTGGGATTTCCGCATTCACCACCCAGAATTGATCGGTACCAACACCACCAGTCAGGATGTTATTACCGCCACTCTGAACATAGAAAATGTCGTTACCCTCACCACCCAAAGCGCGATCGCCTGCACCCAGGAAGAAGGTATCATCGCCAACGCCACCTGAAATGCGGTTACCGCCTTGACCATCGGTAGCATCAAAGGTGTCGTTACCGGAACCACCAAACACGCGATCGCTCTTGCTGACATAGATAATATCGTCATTGCTACCAGCAAAAATGCGGTTGCGCCCAATTTGCGAAGTAGTAACATCTATTTCGTCATTACCTGCGCCGGTGAAAACTATTTCCCGGTTACCCTTAAATTCTGATTGTCCTGCAATTAAGGTATCTGCGTTAGGAGTACCAAAATTTTGCTTTTGTGGGTTAGCAATAAAGTCTGATGAATCAAGCTGAACTCCACCCTTAACTACAGCCAAGACTTTTTGAGTATCAGTTACCTTGATTTCGACATTCCCATTAGTAGGAGTAATGGTTAACTGATCAAAAGACAAATCATCTAAGAGTTTGATTTTGTCTTGATCTTTTTCAAAGTCATTAATGGTATCAGTGCCATCATTTCCAGCAAATACAAAAGTATCTTTACCAGGATTTCCCCAGATATTATCGTTACCTAAACCACCTGCGATCGTATCATCGCCTTCACCACCATATATGGTGTCATCTCCAGCTTTACCATTAATTGTGTCATTGCTTTGATATCCAGAGATGATATCTTCAATGTCACTACCATCGATAGTGTCTTTGGTTGTTGTACCCCAATAAATATTGGTTAGTTTGCCATTATAATTTCTTGTCCAAGTCCCACCTTGACGGGATGAATAACCGAAGGCGTTATACTGCTCGAAGAAGCTAACTGTATCAATCTTGGCGACTTGTTGACCTGTAGCTTGATCGACTTCATGTTTAATGTGGAAGTTGTAAGCAAACGGCCCATCTGTGAGAATCCCGGTACTATTATTCCTATACAAGAACCGTCCAAAGATGGCGACATTATCGGGGTCTGCGGAGTCAGGAACAATTTTTTCAATATAAAAATTAGTAGCTGGTGCTTGATCTGGCCAGCGTGTTCCTAGAACATCAACTACTTGGAAGAGATTGAAAATAAAACCTTGAGCGCCATCAATCCCAGTCCATTCTTTTGTAGTTGGTGTAATGCGATAGCGTTCAGCAGAAAATGCATCGTCTGATGTATAGGTGTTATTTTCTCCTTGAATAACTATGTAACGAGAGTTTTGAGTAAAATTCTCTTTAATGTACTTAAAGATGTCACCAGTAAAGAAAGATTGGAAGAAACCAAGTACTAGAGATTTATTCTCATTTGCGTCCCCAATCACATTATCTGGTGTGGTTACACCGATTTGAAAATCTGGTCTAATTTCTTGGAACTTATCTGCTGTCAACTGAACAGCAGTGACATTTTTAACAATAGCTAAAGTGGGTAAATTTGAACCAGTCAGTTTAATTTCTGCACCATTAACACCATCAGAAATAGTTAATTTACTGTAGGTTAATGTTCCCCCTAGACCGATTTTGTCACCCTCAGCAATAGAAAAGTCGGTAATTGTAGAAGTTGTAGGTTCAGATGTCAAATCAAATAGATCATCAAGAATAAATGTATCTCTTCCAGAACCACCTGTGAGGGTATTGATTCCTGTATTACCATTGATCAAATCATTACCTGAACCACCATCTATCACATCATTTCCACTACCCCCATAAAACTCATCATCACCCTCCAAACCAATTAAGGTGTCGTTACCTTGTAAGCCATATAGTTGGTCGTTGGGATAGTTGGGGTCGTAGTACTTTGTCTTATCTGCAAAGCCTGTGAGGAGGTCATCCTTACCAGTACCCCATTGAATATAAAGTGGCAAAAATAGTCGTTCATCTATTTTGCCTTGTTGAAAGGGGTTATTGTTAACAGGATTGCCATTTTCATCAATCAGATAGCCCTTGGGATCGTATTGACGACCAAATAATGGATGCTGTACATAGTCATTTGGGTTTAATTCAGGAACCGTCGGAAAACGAAAATCTTCTGAATTTGGCCCAGTTTTAATTATTGGTGTGACCTGCAAACCATATTGTTCTCTAAAGGTTCCACCTTCACGCATAGATGCGGCTAAAGTATGAGGATCTGTCCAAAAGTGATAGGTTTTAATTTTTCCTTCTAAACCATCTTCAAACTCAATATCAATACGGAAAGGTGACCTAGCAGTATTTCCGGTAAACTTGTTGCGGAATTCAAATTCCCCATATACTGCCAAATTATCATCATTGGCAATTATTCCATAGGGATATGGTGAAGTTTTACCCTTAGCAGCAGCATATTCATCTGTGTTGGTGATAAAGGAAACTATTTCAAAGTTATTGAAAAAGTCTTTGTAAAAATCAACTACTCCATCCGGCCCAACAAAGTTGTCACTAAATGGAATCAAGTCACGAGTTTCATGAGCTACAGATGCATCTGTGTAAGCATTGGTGTCTTGCTGAGTAGTTTCTGTTGTATAACCACCAACTCTAGGAACGACTTTGACATCGTAAAGGTTAAATATCCCTTTGGATGGGTCAGAAGTGAGAAAGTTAAGTCCTTTAAGTGGTAAACCACCTTTGGAATCTGAATATTTTGTGGGAGTTTTAGAAATGAGACTTTCCGGGCCTGTTTCATCTCCTCTCCCTAACCTTTCTTCACCTCCACGGATAAAGATAAATCGCCCATTGTTAGTAAAGAAATTAGCCGCTTTTTCTGATATAGTGCCGTCTTTTTGCGCTTTAAAGAAATTTTCTAATAGCTGTATATGCTTTTGTTCTTCTAAGCTATATCCGGTCATATTAATAAATAAACTCCGTCTAGTGTGTTGTGTGTACTGTCTTGGTAAACACCATGAATTACAGAGATTTTCAAAGCGAAAAAACCCATGAAAGCTTTATCCCAAAGTTTCCTAGTGCTGTTGCATCATTAAAAAGTAAATATCTGGAATAAATTTGAGATTGTATTGGGGGTTATATAGACTACAGACCGAATGTGCTGTATTTCTGAAATCTACCAGAATAAATTTATCGAAAGCCTGAACCCTGATTGTTAAAGGATTCTTTTACTGGTAACTTCTTGACCGTGGGATTTTACTGTGTTATTTTGTGCATCTGAACCTCGTAATTTGTGCTAAAAAGCAGCAGTAAAAATACAAAATAAAGACTGTTAACGCCAATTCTCGCCAATTAGACAACACATTCAAACCCCAAAACTTAGATGGTTTCGAGGTTTATTAATGGGAAATTTTGAATTGGCGTAACTCACCATTATTTAAATTATCAACATCTAAAAATAGATTTATGCAATCAGTACTGAAAAAAAATCATGCTGTTTTGCAACTGTTCTAACTCCAGTCATCACATTGAATCTATAGAAGACGTGGAGAGAGTTTTAGTATTGATATTTTTCTGAATAGCTAAATAGTTAATTACTTGCAAGGTATTTAATTAAGCAACGCTTTATATATACTTTCAATAGCCTATTAATACACGTAGAAAAAATAAAAGCCCGTACAAGCGGGCTTAAAAATTAAATCAAATTCACAATTGAATTTGTAATAATAGCAAACTCACAAATTTGAGATTAGGCAAACACGAATTTAGCGCTTTCGGTTTGTAGTTGAGCTTGGGTAATCCCCAAGAATGTGGCAACATTAGTACCACTGACAGCGAGAATGGCGTTGCTTTGAGCATCTTGGGTAAAGGTGAGGTCAGTTTTTTGATAGCCGTTAATTTTCACGATATCTGTGCCTAGTACAAAATCAGTGATGGTGTTAGGAGCAGTTGGGATTTCCGCATTCACCAGCCAGAACTCATCGGCACCAGCACCACCAGTCAGGATGTTATTACCGTATATCAGAGTCTTGTCTTTATCGCCGATCTGAATAAATATGTCATTACCTTCACCACCCAGCGCGCGATCGCCTGCACGCAGGAAGAATGTATCATCGCCAACGCCACCAGAGATGCGGTTACCACCTTGACCATCAGTAGCGTCGAAGGTGTCATTACCTGAACCACCAAACACGCGATCGTTCTTGCCTACATATATCTCATCGCCACCACTACCACCAAAGAGGCGGTTACGCCCAGTTTTGGAAGTACTGAGATCGACTTTGTCATCACCTGCGCCAGTGAACACGACGTTGGCGTTACCATCAAAATTATTTAATCCAGCAAAAAGATCATCTGCATTTGGTGTGCCAATCTTGAGACTGGCGATAAAGTCAGATGCATCAAGCTGCACTGATCCCTTAACTACAGCTAAGACTTCGTTAGTCGCAGTTACTTTGATTTCTACATTCCCGCTAGTGGGAGTAATGGTTAACTGACTAAAATTCAGGTCTTTGAGCAGTTTAATTTTGTCAGCACCTTTTTCAAAGTCATTAATTGTGTCAGTTCCTTGACCCGCAGCTAAAAGAAAAGTATCTTGTCCGCCACCACCGATCAAGGTGTCATTACCTTTTCCACCATTGATGGTATCATCACCCTGATAGCCATAGATTTGGTCTTTGCGATCGCCACCAGTAATTTCATCTTCGCCTGTGGTACCAAAGGTAAAATCAACGGTTTGATCTGCACTTAAATTAGCAGTCCAAGTACCACTTTTACGAGCAGCGATACTATAAGAATAGGCATCTTCATAGAAATGGATAAAATCTACTTTGCCACTGGTGGGGTTGACGTGAAAGTCGTAGGCAAAGGGCACATCATGAACGTTTTTGGTATTTTTATCGCGATATTCAAACCGTCCAAATAAGGCTAAATCTGGCCCATTTTGGAAAACATCATCAATCAAAAACTTAGTGACTGAATCTGTTAAGTCGTTAGCTTCACCAAGACTATTGATAAATGCTTGGGCACCTGCAATTCCTTGCCATTCTTGAGTGGGAGGGGTGATGCCAAAACGCTCGTGAGAGAAAGATACAGAGTAACCGTTGATATCAGAATTGTATTCTTCAAAATAGGAGTTCTGGCTTTCAATGATGATGTATTTAACATCACTGGCGAAATTATTAGCAATGTAGTCTATTATGGTGCCGTTGCCAAAAGCGTTAAAGAAGCCAAGAACTGTTTGGCGATAACCTGCTTCTGCTTGTGTAGTAAAGTTTGCTGGGTCAGCATTGTCGGTTGGGTAACCGCGAAAAGCCGGAAATTCCTGTAAAACAGTAGATTTAGTCTGAGGGCCAGCTTCAATAAAGTCATCTGTTGTAATTTGGCTAGCGTTAATGTTCTTCAGAAGTGCTAGCTTTTCACCTGTGCTATTGAGACTAATCGCTGTATCAGCACCCTGTTGCTCAATTTTGAGCATACTAAAGGTGATTTTAGGCGCTAATTCAGTGACATTTATTCCATCTGTCGAATCTAAAAGGGCTGGCGCTCCTACCAACTTATCTGCGCCATCGGCAAAGTCGGTAACTGTCAAGAATCCTTCGTCACCAGGTTTAGCAACTTTGGCATCGGAGTACAACACGAAGAAATCATTACCAGCACCCCCAGTAGCAGTATCAAAACCAATACCACCCCAGAGAATATCATTACCATCGCCACCGTTGAGAATATCGTTACCACTACCACCGTTGAGGTAGTCATCACCGATACCACCAGTTATAGTGTCATTGCCTTGGTAACCATAAATGACATCTCTGAGTTGACTAGGGTTACTGTCACCATTTAAAGCTTCACTGGCTCTAGTACCCCAGCGAATATTGACGGGATGGATTGCTCCTAGAGGACTGCTAGCATTTTGCTCCCATAGGTTGACACCATACTGTCCTTGCCAAGTGCCACCTTCACGGGAGCCGGCTGCGTAAGCAAAAGAGTTATCGTAATAATGATATAGCTGTATCTTGCCATCATTACTCATCGTAATGTTGATGGCAAAAGGAGTACTAACAAAGTTACCTGTACGCGAGTGAACGTACCGCAGGTAGCCGTAAACTGCGACTTTATTACCATCGGCAATATATTTTAGGTCATTGAATTGGAAAAACTTGCTATTAAAGTCAAAGTCAGCTTCCAACGCAGCGATAAAATTCTTAACACCTGCTGGGCCGATGTATTCTGTGGTCTCTGGAACCAGAGCATTGCGCTCGTGAGAGAATCGATCATCAGCATAAGCATTGGTATCATTGAGATTTTTTTGTGGTGTCTCTCCACCGGGAATAGCTAGTTGAAATACGACTTGATTGTTTGCGTCTAAGCCATCGTATAGTTCTTTACCACCACGGACGATGATAAATCTGCCATCGGATGTGACATTGCTATCAATGTATTGATTAAGCGCTGTGGCATTTTTCTGGCGAAAAGACGCGAAAAAGCCTTTAACTACATTGATATTGTTTTGTTCTTGGGTAGTGTAAGCCATATTATCCTCTTTGTTGAGTATTTATGATATTTGACAATCCAAAAAGTTACTACTTCTCCAGTATTGTTTCTACAAAATCATCATTAAATAAAGTTCTGTGATTGCATTATGCATGGCAATTATTAAAAATCACCATGCTAATTTTTTAATTGATTTTTAGTACTTTATCTACTAAATAGTAGTTTTTCAAAATTTTTAGCTCTGAGCAATTTATTCTCTAAAACTCAACCTCAAGTAACGAAAATATTGCTAAAAATTTTTAATTTTATAATAGGTTTTAACTAAGCTTGTAAAACCTATTATTGCCAGGAAGCAGGAAAAATCAAAAATATAAATAGCATTCTTTCTATTACTTTGGAATTGTTTAGACGCTCTCTATACATTACCAAGCCGCAAATAGCATACTATGTACTAAAACCAAATTTTTGCAGTCATGAATCTGGTACAGCTTTGCGCCTGTGCTTTAAGTTAGGACATTTAGTTGCACAGGTTAATTTAGATACACATTACAGGAACTTCACCTTTTCTTGTGATGATGTTCCGAAAAATTGGCAATATCTCAATACCTTCAACTAGTGTTTTACCCTCTAAAACAGCAGCTAAAAAAATAGCTGATGCTTGGATAATTGCTCGCTTTTAGCTTGATATTTGATACCTTCAATAGTTCTAGTAATGTAATTGAGTTACCTTGTCGGATAGATGCTGTCAATACAGTCAGAATTATAACATTTATGATACCTATGAACGCTATAGAATTTTCTCTCTATGACAAGGTGTCTGAGATATTTATTGAAGAGCTTGCTAGCAATTGGTTTGGTGATGATATTGAATAATAATTTACCTGAGTGGTGCCATAATAATATTGATGACCTAGTAATTACTGAGACAGGTATAATCTAACTGAGATATACTGCTGAGTTTATGTAAATTTAAGCATAAAAACTGATTAGTTTGGTAGCTTCTATATCTAATTACATCACCAGGGCGGCAAGATGCCAACCCCAGAAAAGTTGCATTTTATAAAGTATAAAAACTCATTAACTTTCAGTATTATCACTATTATCAATATAAAGCAAATCTAAAAACGCTGCACAGAAATCGAGTCAAACCTAAAAAAGATGAGGATTCTGGCGATTCACGCTCATGCGGCGATCAATTTTAACCTTATTAAAACTTTATATAAGTGCTTACGCTGATGTTACAGTAAATAATATTACTAAATTAATATTTTCCTATGCAGTTATCTATTGGCGATCGCAGCCTGTGAGAGTTAGGCAATTCCAACTAAAAAAATATTCCATCGCTCTGTTTAAGACGGTCATTTGTCTCTTGTCTAATGTAAATACAAATGACGAATGACTAATGATGAAGGCATACCTTCATGGGTAGTTATGTAATTTAGATGTGTTTTAGCTGATTTCACCATTCAACAGAGAATGGCAAAGACGCGATCGCAAAGAGGGCGCAAAAATTTATTTACCATAACTATCAAAGACCGTTACTACAAAGTGAGAGACTATATAGTTGGTTAATTACGAGTTATTTTTCTTTACTATTCAGACATCCTAGACTACTGTATGATTTGACAAAGGTAGATCTTGCAACTTATAAGGATGTCTGGAAGGTCTGAAGAGAAGATAATTCAATGCTAAGTGATAGCGACGGTAATAGCCGCCCAAAAGACTAGTAAATAATACTTCTCAGGTATCCTATTAAAGACTCATGAGTTGGTGCTTGTGAATTCTGTGGCGAAGACTTAAAAACAGGTGTGAGAATTCCATGTTGAATAATTTAACTCATTGGCAAGCTAAACTTGCTGCATTAAAAGCTGTATGGATTGCTTTGCTGCTCTCTTCGGGCGTGATAGCCAACCCTCTACAAGTATTAGCTCAGGCTGAGGGTGATGCAGTAAATAATATTAAATCAGAGAATACTAGTACAGTAGAACAGCCACTGACTACTCCTCAGCAAACTGTAGTCGATCAAAATCCTTTAAATCACTTAGATCCGTCAACCAATAACTCTAGTTTGGCTGAGAACAAACAGGAATTGCGATCGCCTCTGACAATATCCGATCTCACTCCATCAACTGGGTTAAGTCAATTTAGCTCGAATGCTGCTGACCTCAGCTTAACGCCAGGTGAAGAGAATACTAATAATGATATGGAGCAAGTCAACTCCGTATCGCAGTTACGGGATGTGTCACCTGGAGATTGGGCCTTTACAGCTTTGCAAAGCTTGGTGGAACGTTACGGGTGTATCGCGGGTTATCCAAGTGGGACTTTTTTGGGTAACCGTGCCATGACTCGCTATGAATTTGCGGCGGGTTTGAATGCTTGTTTAGAACGAGTACAAGAGTTAATTTCCACAGCTACCTCCGATTTAGTTAAAAAAGAAGACCTGGGAACTCTACAAAAGTTACAAGAAGAGTTTACGGCTGAACTAGCAACCCTACGGGGACGTGTAGATGGGTTAGAAGCAAGAACCGCTAAACTGGAAAACCAACAATTTTCTACCACTACCAAACTATTTGGTTTTGCTTGGATGAACTTAGCAGCCGGATTTTCTGGAGGTGGTATACAGAAGGAGACTGGGAACCGGGTAGTTAGAGGAAGTAGCGATCGCGAAATTGTCAGAGTTGACGACCCCAATGCTACCCTTACAGGCTTAGTCTGGCTGGACTTTGTCACTTCTTTCACAGGTAAAGATAGCCTAGTACTACAACTAGCAATGGGTACTAGCACTGCATTTCCCGGCCCCTTAGCTAATTCTTATGCTTCTGCTGGCTTAGATTATTCATACGCTGATTTTACTACTGGCCCTGGGGCAGTCATCCCGACTGAGGTCACGATTCGAGAACTTTACTACCAATTTCCCGTCTCCAATAACCTTCAACTCGTAGTAGGGCCCAGGTTTAACTTCTTCCGCTTCCTAGAAGGAAACCAATTTTCCTTTGCTTTCACCCAAGGGCCACCAATCTTTAACTACATTACATTTAACTCTGCTAACAGTACCTTAGTAAACGCCATTGACCGTGGTGCTGGTGCTGTAGCAATGTGGGATATTAATAAAAACTTTCTGCTCAAACTGGCTTATCTCAGTGAGACAGATGAATATTTACCTAGTCCACCATTTAACTCAGCTAGCAACCCGTTTCAGGGTTTATTTGGCGGGACTAACACCCTGACAGCAGAACTAACTGTTAGACCCAGTAATACGTCTAATATCAGATTTCTCTACACCCGTACAAATATTGAAGGCTATCGGTTCAATCGAGATGGTGTGAGACAACTAGGGTATGGACTCACAGAACCTTTTTATGGCGTAGCTGATGACGGTTTTGGTGGCGATCTCAATAATGGGACTGCAGACACCTTTGGTATTAACGCTGATTGGCGAATTACCCCGAAATTTGGCATTTTTGGCCGTTATACTTACGGTAGTACCGCTATTCGTCCAGTTAACCCCAGTATCCCCAGAGGAGAAATCAACACTCAGTCATTCCAGTTTGGTATGGCTTTCCCAGACTTAGGAAAACCAGGTGCAATGGGACAGCTTTCTTTCCTCATGCCAATGGATATTTTATCGGGTCGCCAGTACCTAGTATCTGGAGGCGGTAATGGTGGTACTTGGTATGAGGTTGAGGGCAGTTATTTCTTACCAATATCAAGCAATATCGCCCTCGTCCCCTCTTTTTCTGTGGTGATGAATGCAAATAACTTCGATAACAACCCGACTATTTTTGTGGGTAATTTAAGGACGCAGTTTAATTTTTAATTGGTCAAGGGGGAAGGGGGAAGGGTCAAGGGTCAAAGGTTGATAGATTCTTTGCAATTACCCATTACCCATTATCCATTACCCCTTCCCCATTCCCCACTATCGGTAGCAATATCTGAAACTTGGTATCTCCTGGTTGAGAGTGGAGGTGGATTTGGCCGTGATGCTTATCAGCTATGAGACTATGCACGATGTCCAAACCTAAACCGCTACCTTTACCAACTCCTTTTGTAGTGAAAAATGGTTCAAAAATTCGGGTCTGAATTTCTGGGGGAATACCAGGCCCGTTATCGGCTATTTCTACAATCACATAATTATCTTTTTGATAAGTACGTATCCAGATTTTGCCTTTACCTTCTAACGCATCAATAGCATTATCCAGAAGATTTGTCCAAACTTGGTTGAGTTCGCTGCCATAAGTATTGATAAGTGGTAAATTTTGGCTGTACTCTCGCGTAACAGCAATACCTCCCTTGAGCTTATGACCAAGCATTGTTAAAGTATTTTCAATGCCTTGATGTACATCTACTTGATGTTGTAAAAGCGGATTAATATGAGCATAGGATTTGATTGATTGCACCAATTCGGAAATCCTGGCTGTACTTTGTTCAATTTCCCCAATTAGTCCCAGAGTAGTTAAATTTGCGCCTAACCAATGCACAACATCGCTGATGGCGACATCTGGGATTTGATCGGCTAAAGCATCTAATTTTTCAGCATCTAATCCAGCATCAACTAAAGTTGAGGTAATTTCCCAAGCTTGATTTACCTGATGGTCTTCTAGCCAATCTGTAATTTCATCTTCGCGATCGCTTTGGCTAATTAAATCTAGTTTATGGGACACACGGTTATCTTGCTGTAACTGAGCTAAAAAATCTAGTTGTGCTGGGGTAAAGGAATATTGATGGAGACGCAGCGCTAAAGTTTGCGATTCTTGAAACCTTTTCCGTAACTCCTCAGCTACCCTAGCGCCAGCAGCAGCAGGATTTTTCAACTCATGGGCCAATCCGGCGGAGAGTTTACCTAATGATGCTAATTGTTCCTGCTGTTGTAACTGCGATTCTACAGCTTTGGTTCTGGCGGCGAAAGTAGAAAGCACAACATCAGCCAATGGTGGAAAAGTGGCAATAATTTGCTTAAAAGTCTTCAGTTCCAGCTTTAATACCCGACTAGGCTGAGTTGCATAGCCAGTCGCAAAGGAATCAGCTTCCGTTAATATAGACAATTCACCAATAAACTCACCTCGCTGATGCTTGGCGAGTAACTTTTCTTGTCCCCCCACCTGCTTAGTTACTTGAATTTCTCCATCTAAAACCACATGGAAATCGTAACTATGTTCGCCTTCTTTAAATAGATATTCACCTACATTTAAATCAATCTCAGTCCCATAGTCTTGAAGATGCTGCAACACTTCATCTGATAACTGGGGAAACAGTGCGATCGCATTGGGTTCTTGCAGCATAGAAAATACCTTATAGAAATTAATTTATAGTTTGGGGATGGGGGATGGGTAATGAGTAATGAGTAATGAGTAATGAGTAATGAGTAATGAGTAATGAGTAATGAGTAATGAGTAATGAGTAATAGGAATTTTCTCCTTGTCCCCAGTCCCCAGTCCCCAATCCCCAGTCCCCAATCCCCAGTCCCCAGTCCCCAATCCCCCATCAATCCGTCAACACAACTGGTAGACGAACTTGAAAACAAGTGTTACCAGGACAGGAGGTAAATCGGACATCTCCTTTATGTTTCCCAACTACAGTGCGGTAAACGATATCTAAGCCTAATCCTTTACCTTCACCTACGCCTTTGGTGGTGAAAAAGGGTTCAAAAATGCGCGATTGGATTTCTGGCGCGATTCCTGTGCCATTATCGATAATTTCTATTAAAACTTGCTCATTTTCGCACTTTGTATGTATACGAAGCTGACCTTGACCCTTAACTGCATCAATTGCATTATCAATCAGGTTAGTCCAGACTTGGTTTAATTCGCTACCATAGGCGCTGATTCTGGGTAAATTGCCATACTCTCTAATTACGGCTACTCCATCCTTGAGTTTATGATGCATCATCTTTAAGGTGCTTTCAATACCGTCATGGACATTCACCTCTTGTAAGGGTGCTTGATCCATGTAAGAGTAGTCTTGCAGAGCTTTGACTAGCTCATATACGCGGGATGAACCTTCATCTAGTTCGGAGAGTAAGTTTAATCCGCTCAAGCTAGCTTCTAGCCAAGCCAAAATATCCCCTAAAGACTCCGCTGGGACTTGCTGCGTAATTTTACTGAGGTCATTGGCATCTAAGCCAACTGCAACTAAGGTAGGCGCGAGTTTCCAACCATCACTGACACCATTGTCATCTAACCAATCAACCAGTTCATCTTCGCGATCGCATCTTGAAAGGGGAGACAATTGAGTAGTTTGCTGCTGCTTGGCAATTACTTCTTGCTGCAAACCACCCAAATATTCTATTTGCGGTTGTGTGAATTGTCTTTGACTCAGTTGCAACACTAGCGAGGGTAACTGTTGAAATAGCTTTTGCAATTCCCCAGTCCCCCGCCTAACTGCGGCCATCGGGTTATTCATTTCATGAGAAAGTCCCGCCGCCATTGTCCCTAAAGCCGCGAGTTTTTCTCGCTGCTGAGACATAGATTGTAACTCTTGTACCCGCTGCGCCATTGTTTGCAGAATCAAGGTGGTGACAGCCGGCATGGTGGCTAGCATTTGCCAGAATTTATCTTTGTCCAATTCTAGGATGTGGCAAGGCTGCACAGCTTTGCCACCCGCCCAATAGTGAGTTTCCCCAGTTAAAATGGGCAATTCCCCAAAGAAAGTTTTTGGCCCATAAGTAACTAAGACAATTTCTTGATTGCCTACCTTCTGGGTAACTTGTACCTCACCATCAATCATAATAAAGACTTGTTCGGCAGGATCGCCCGCAGAACGGTGGATATCACCAGGTTGTAGCCATATTTCTTTTCCTTGTTCGCACAGCCACCGCAATTGCTCATCACTTAAGCTGGCAAACAATTCCACTTGGCGTAATTCTTCTATGTCCAGCATTACAACACCTTAGCAAGATACTGGTGGACAAAACTAACACATATCGAGCCTTCACCCACTCCAGAAGCTACGCGCTTCACAGAACCATGATGTACGTCACCTACAGCAAAAATTCCCGGTACGCTGGTTTCGAGTAAGTAAGGATCTCTATCTACATTCCAGCCTTTGGGACGTTTGCCATCTTTGATTAAATCTGGGCCAGTCAGGATAAAGCCACGTTCATCCCGTTCGACAATTCCATCTAACCAATCGGTATGGGGAACAGCACCGATGAAGATAAACAGAGAGTTAGCCGGGACGGTTTCTTGTTCACCAGTCACATTGTTGAGAATAGTTAAGGCTTCTAAACTTTCTTCACCTTTGACCTCAACGACGCTGGAATTGAGTTGCACGATGATATTTTCTGTAGCGCCAATTTGATCGACGAGGTATTGTGACATCCCTTTACCCAGATCGTCACCACGTACTAACATATGTACTTGCTGGGCATACTTGCTGAAATGCATCGCTGCTTGTCCGGCGGAGTTAGCACCACCCACAATGTAGACTTTTTCGTTACTACATTCCATTGCTTCGGTCATGGCTGCACCATAATAAACGCCCCGACCTGTGAGTTTTTCGATTCCGGGGACATTTAACCGCCGCCAAGAAACACCCATCGCCAAAATTAAGGCATGACAAGCGATTTCTGAACCATCTTTGAGCAATGCATAACGATAGTTACCGTTGGTACGAATTCCTGCCACTTCTTGGGGTGTGAGAATTTCCACACCAAAGCGTTTGGCTTGGGTAACACCGCGTCTGGCTAAATCTGCACCACTTAAACCAATGGGGAAACCGAGGTAGTTTTCAATCCGCGAACTAGTTCCCGCTTGTCCGCCAGGGGCTTCGCGTTCAATCATCACTGTTCGCAGCCCTTCAGAAGCGCCATAGACTGCGGCTGCTAACCCAGCAGGCCCGCCACCAACAATTGCTAAGTCGTAGAATGGCTGTTTAGCTTGGGTTTGCAATCCCACCTTGGCGGCAATTTCAATATTGCTGGGTTTTACTAAACGCTCGCCATCTGGCAAAATCACCAAAGGTAATTCGGCGTTATCTACACCACTATAGTTAACTAACTCTTGGGCTTCCTGGTCTCGTTCAATATCTAACCATTGATAAGGAACGTGATTACGAGCAAGGAAATCTTTGATTTTATGGGAATTAGGCGACCAACGATGACCAATTACGCGAGTTCCCTCAAAAGGTGGGCGATAAGAAGCGAACCAATCATCTAGCAAATCGTTGAGGATAGGATACAACCGCTCTTCTGGTGGGTCCCAAGGCTTAGTTAGGTAGTAATTAATACTTGTCTTATTAATAGCCGCGATCGCGGCATCGGTATCTGCATAAGCAGTGAGCAAGGCGCGTTTCGCTTCGGGGAAGATAGCAATTGCTTGTTCGAGAAACTCTACCCCAGTCATTTGGGGCATTCGCTGGTCAGCCAGAAATAGTGCTACTGTTTCATTACGTAATTTTAATTCTTTGATGGCCTCTAGTGCTGCTGCGCCTGAATCTGCACGTAAGATCCGGAAGCGATCGCCATATTCCTTCCGCAAATCCCGCGCGATCGCTTGTAAAACCTGAGGATCGTCATCCACGGTCAGAATCATTGGTTTAGCCATAAAGTTTACCTATGTTGTTATGTCTTTACTTATTATTAATTGCCGTGGGTTTTAATTTATAAAATTGGGGTTGGGGAATGGGTAATTGGTAATTGGTAATTGGTAATGGAAATTTCCCCCACATCTCCCTCATCTTCCCAATCCCCAGTCCCCAGTCCCCAGTCCCCAGTCCCCAATCACCTACACCCCATTCATCGCCCGCCAAACCTTCTCTGGTGTCAAAGGCATATTTAGATGCTTGACTCCGAGAGGACTAAGAGCATCGCAAACAGCATTCACTATTGCAGGTGCTACGGGTGGATTGCTGACATCCCCAGCGCCTTTGGCTCCTAAAGGATTATGGGGGGTGGGGGTGACGGTACGCGCCAGTTCAAAATGGGGTAAATCGGAAGGTTTGGCGATCGCATAACTGGTGAGGTCGTCTGTGAGGATTTTGCCAGACTCATCATAAACAGCTTCTTCAAATAAGGCTTGGCTAATCCCTAGATAAATATTGCCGTGGGTTTGACCATCAACAATCATCGGATTGCCCACATTGCCAAAATCATTGACTGCGACGTAGCGCACTACTTCAACTTCACCAGTTTCTTGATCGACTTCCACGACGGCGATATGAGTACCAAAGGGATAGCTAAAATCTGGTGGATCGAAGAAGGTAATGACTTCTAATCCTGGTTCCATTCCTGGTGGTAAATCCCAAGCATACCAAAGAGCCAAAGCTATATCCTGTATAGTCTTGACTTGATCTGGTTGATTTTTAGGATAGAATTTACCGTCCTCAACAATAATCTCATCCTCTGGAACTTTGAAGATATGAGCTGCCATTTTCCGGGCTTTTTCGTTAATCTTTTGGGCAGCTTTATAGATTGTCGCACCTTCAACGCTAAAGCTACGGGAACCATAACTACCTTGAGCGTAAATAGCTCCTCTGGTATCGGAATGTATTACCTCAATACGTTCAATATCAATCCCTAGTTCTTGGGCAGCAACTTGAGAGAAAGTGGTTACATGACCTTGACCGTGGGGCTGACTACCTGTAATTAAACTTACATCACCTGTAGGATGTACACGCAGGTGAACGCTACCCCAGGTACTACCATTGAGACCAATATCTGTAGCCATAATTGGCGAAGGGCCTACACCAGATATGGCGACAAAGGAACCAATTCCGACACCTAAATATTTACCTCGCGCCTTGGCTTGTTCTTTGAGTTGGGGAATATTTTTGTAATCCACCATTTCTAAAGCTTTATCAAGGGCGACTTGATAATTACCAGAGTCATAAGTCCAGCCCAAACCGTTCTTGTAAGGGAACTTATCAGGAGGAACCATGTTTTGACGGCGCACTTCGGCTGGATCTAAACCAATTTCATCAGCAAAGAGGTCAACCAAACGCTCAATTACACAGTGGGCTTCTGTCCGTCCTGCACCGCGAATTGGGCCTGTTTGGGTAGTGTTGGTGAATACGCAGTAAACTTCATAAAAAGGATGCTCAATGGCATAAGCCCCTGATATGCTGCGACCTGTCAAACTTGTAGGCGCACCAGGGCCGTTGGTGCCAGAAAATGCGCCGAGGTTGGCGTAGTTGGTGCAATAGAGGGCTGTAATTTTGCCATCTCTGTTACCAGCGAGGGTGGCATACTCTATATGATCATGGGAATGGACGGTGGTACGTGCTAACCCTTGACGAGTATCTACCCACTTAACAGGGCGACCGAGTTCTTTAGCTAAAAATAATGTGATGGCTGTGTCTTGATACAGATATCCTTTAGAACCGTAGCTTCCACCCATGTGGGGAACAATTACCCGCAGTTTGTTGAAGGGAATTCCTAAAACTAATTGTGATAGCAAAAAGCGGTTACCGTGGGGAATTTGGGTATTTGTCCACAGGGTATAGTCTCCAGTTTCGGGATTGTAATCTGCGATCGTGGCGCGGGTTTCGCTAGAATTGGCAATCACCCGGGGAATGCGAATCTTTTGCTTAATGATCACCTCAGCAGATGCGATCGCTTTTTCTGTGGCTTCTTTATCTCCATAACTGGCATACTGATTCAAATTACCAGGTATGTTGTCATATAGTTGCGGTGCATTTGGCTGCAGCGCTTCCTCCGCATCAGTCACAACTGGTAGCGGCTCGTACTCTACCTTAATGCCTTTAAGAGCGTCATATGCTTGTTGACGGGTTTGGGCCACCACCACAGCCACAAAATCGCCAACATAGCGGACTTTATTGATGGCTAAGATAGTTTGACCTGCTGGTATGCCATAGGGATGGGGCGGGAATTTTGCCTCTGCACCGCCAGGATTCATAATCACAGGGAGGGGAAAAATGGCGCTAGTATCGGCTCCTGTAATTACTCGCACCACTCCTGGCATTTTTTCTGCCACACTGGTATCAATGCTCTTAATGAGAGCATGAGCCTCAGTACTGTGCAAAATTGCCATATGTAACATATTTGGCAGAGTAATATCTGCTGTAAATTTGGCTTCCCCGCGCAATAATTCTGGATCTTCCCGCCGTTTAATAGAGGTTCCCAATATTGGTTGAGCCATATTCTCTTTTAGTTAACTCTTCTAAATTAAGGCAATAAAACTATCTTACCTCTTACAGCTTGTGTATCAAGTAAATGATGTGCTTCTCTTGCCTCTGATAAACTCATTGTTTTATCAATTAATGGCTGAATTTTCTTTTCAGCTAACAATTTAAGAAGAGTTGTTAAATCTTCTAAATACCAGCCATGATGTTCTTGTTTAAAAGTAGAAATGGCATAAGTTAAGACTTGTTTATCTTTAGATATTAAATTTAATGCTAAAGACGCACGCCACCAAAAGAATACTTCTTGTAAATCTGGTTCTGCTTGTCCATGCAAAATGAATGAAGCGCCAAAAGTTACTATCCTACCTTGTGGTCGCAAAGTTTGATAAGAACGGAAACAATTTTCTCCCCCAATGGAATCCAGAACCACATCTACACCATCACCAGTGAGACTCTTAATTTTTTCTTCAACATTGCCATTTCTATAGTCAATGGGAGTGGCTCCCAATTCGGTAATTGTTTGATGTTTTCCTGGAGATGCTGTACCATACATCTCCAGCCCTGCTAATTGACCTAACTGTAGAAATGCTGTACCTACACCCCCAGCAGCAGCGTAAAGTAATACTTTTTCACCAGCTTTGACTTCTGCTATGCGGTGCAATATTTGATAAGCTGTGAGGTAATTTAAGATGACAGCTACAGCTTCTATGGGATCAAGTCCATCAGGCATTAATACTAAGTCATTTTCTGATAAATTAATAAACTTTGCATAGCCACCAATCTTAGTTAATGCTGCGACTTTCTGACCTACTTGGAATTTTTTGACTCCATCACCGCATTTGTCAATAATTCCGACAATGTCATATCCCGGAACAAATGGAAAAGAGGGAGGATCTACTGGATACACTCCCTCACGCATTAATATATCTGCACTAGAAACCCCGGTTGCTAAAATCTTAATCCGCACTTGTCCAAGTTTTGGTTCAGAAATATCTTGCTCAACTAACTTTAAATTTTCTGAACCACCTTTAGCTGTCACTAGTACGCATTGATTTTTCATAAATTGTCAATCCCAATACTAAAGCAAAAGTCCCTGATAATTAAGAACAGAATAACTGTTAATTAAGACGGCAATCAAGCGAGATGATGGTCATCTAGTTGCTTCAATTGACACTTTTACGAAACGTATCAAGGTTGACAATTATCTGGAAATCTTTTCTAGTACTAGCTTTGATTGATATTGTCTTGTCTATCTATGATAAGTAATTGTTTTATATCAGCATAAATACTTTCATTTATTTAAATATATGAAAATTTTGGTTTTATATATAACTAATTAGTAATTCATAAAATTTAACAAGATTAATTAATATAAATTAAGTATTTTGTAGTGTGCGTTAGGCGTAAGCTGTAACGCAATACTGCTCGGTTAAGGATTTTCAACTCGGAATTTGGTTTGGGGAAAAGGTGTACCCCTGCGCTTAAGCAAGCTACGCGTAGCGTCTCCGCAGGAGAAAGGGTAAGGGTTAAAGGTGTTTTCTTACCCCTTTTCCCCTTCCCCTTTTGCCCTTAACCGACAAGTATTGAGCCGTAACGCCCGAAAAGTTACTCATTAGTAATTTATAAAATTTAAAATCAATTGTTGGGGAAAAAGAAGAAACTCAATTTGTCAATTTATCTTCTTTTTTAGTTTAATTGAATAGTATATTCCTATAAATTTCACCGTCGCAATAGCTTCAAGGCAATTTCTCTACCATAGTTACGTGATATTTGTACCCAAAGCTTAGTTAAGGACTCTATTAAAGGAGCAGTATTTAATAGTCCTGCATCCACTACATCAAAACCAAGTTCTTCCCCCAGTTGGGTAACTATAGCTTTAGCTTTTGGGTCATCACCACAAATAAAAGTGCTAGCATCCTCAGAGCCAAACTTTAAATTAGTGAGATTGTTTGCACCCAAAGTACTGAATGCTTTTATTACTTTAGCTCCAGGGAGTGCCCTAGCAATATCCTCAGCTGCTGAACCAGTAGTATCAGGAGGCGGGGGTATCATGCGATTAGTGCTGTCGATAAGAATTTTATCGCTCATCAGCCCTTGAATTTCTTGTAAAACTGCTGGCACATTTTGCCAATGTACAGCTAGTAACACCACTTCTCCAAAAGAGACAGCTTCTTGTAAACTACCTGTGCGAACGCTAGACCCTAACTCATTTAATAAAGCTTTTACCTTATCACTGTGAGGTTCTCGCACAGCAAAAAAAATCTCATGTCCCTTTGCTGCCCAGATTTTACCCAGATTACCGCCAATATTACCTGCACCGAGAATTCCGATTTTCATGATTGACTATTAACTATGTTGAGGATTGTTCGACTTGCAGCACAATTTTTCCCCGAGTCCCGCCATTCTCAATCAATTCGTGCGCTTGACGAGCTGCAGCCAGAGGTAATACTTTACCAACAACAGTTTTAATTTTGCCGCTATCTAACAGGGCTGCGATTTCTGTTAATTGCGAAGCGTTAGGCTGCATCACCAATCCCACCGCACGAACGCCTTTTTCTAGAGCAGTGGCTTGAGAGGGAGGAAGAGAGGAAATTAATGAAACCAAAATACCATTAGGTTTAATAACTCCCCAAGAACGTTCCCGCGTATCGCCACCGATTGTATCTAAAACCAGATCTACATTGCTGACGACATCTTCAAATTTGGTAGTTTTGTAATCTATCACCTCATCAGCGCCTAATTCTTTGACAAACTCCAAGTTATTAGCTGATGCTGTGCCGATGACTTTGGCTCCTTTTAACTTAGCCAACTGTACAGCAAATATCCCCACACCACCCGATGCTGCATGAATGAGTACGGTTTGCCCTGGTGATACTCCCGCGACATCAAATAAAGCTTGCCATGCTGTCATAGCGACCACGGGAATACATGCGGCTTGAACATAGTCGAGGGTTTTTGGTTTTGCGGCTAACTTTTGCGGTTGCGCGATCGCATATTCGCCGTAAGCACCAGAACGGCTCACTTCTGCAACTCCATAAACCTCTTGACCTAAATGAAAGTTTTGCACTGCTGACCCGATCGCCGCAACTTTACCGGATACATCCAATCCCAAAATGAAGGGTTTTGGATAATCAAAAATCGCTTTCATGCGACCTTCACGGATTTTACAATCTAGGGGATTTACTCCAGCAGCATGAACCTCTACTAAAACTTCTTCCGAACCAATTCCAGGAAGAGGTGCATCTTCATAAACAAGTACCTCTGGTTTGCCGTAGGCATGAGTGCGTACTGCTTTCATAGATTTTCCTAAATCTTCATCGCTAGCGGAAAATCACGCCACTGGCGTGATTTTCCTAGGTAATGCTTGACTATCTGGCGTGAATTGGTTTTTCATTGTGAGATAGCCGTCCGCCACTGCGCCCGCTTCTGAGGGCAATTACTTCAGCCATAATTGAAACTGCTGTCTCTTCTGAGGTACGAGCGCCGATATCTAGCCCAATTGGGGCAGAAATCCGGTTAATTTCCGCCTCAGTTAGCCCAGCTTCTTGAAGACGACTGATTCTATCTTTAGTAGTTCTGCGACTACCCATTGCCCCAATATAAGCGGCTGGTGTCTTCACAGCGCTAACTAAAGCGGGGACATCAAATTTGGGATCATGAGTGAGAACAACAATCATAGTGCGGTGGTCTACATGAGTGCTGTCTAAGTATTTATGCGGCCATTCCACAATCACTTCATCAGCTGCAGGAAAGCGGGCAACTGTAGCAAAGCTATCGCGCGCATCGCAAACAGTCACCCGGTAACCCAGGACTTTAGCTAAGACAGAGAGCGATCGCGTGAAGTCAATGGCACCAAAAATAATTAAGTGAGGTGGTGGTGCAAAGGACTCTATAAAAACTGTGACTTCTGCTTGCCGACATTCTTCATTTAAACCAAAGTCAGACAATTTAGTCAGCCCTTGATGCAACATTCCTTGAGCATCATCAGCCACTATGCAATCAATCTCTGCATTACCGAGAGAACCCAAGCGATCGCCCTTTTCCGTGACAATCATCTTGGCTCCCGCTTGCAGTCCCTCTACCACTGTACAGATAGCTATGGGTGTCTGTAATGATTGGCGAATTGCTTGGAAAATTTCCCTCAAACTGAGATGACTGCTATGTAATTTGTCTGAGAACTGCTGGATAAAAATTTGAATTGTACCGCCGCAGGTTAAGCCAACCGATAGACCCAATTCATCACTGACCCCATAACTTACCAGCCGTGGTTTACCTGATTCTATGACTATCAGCGCTTCTTCTACCACGGCTGCTTCTACACAACCACCGCTAACAGAACCGAGAACTTCTCCAGCATCGTTAACCGCCATTACAGCACCGACTTCCCTAGGGCTGGAACCTAAAGTGTTGACCACTGTCGCTAATGCTACAGTATGTCCCAGATTTAGCCATTGTTCGACTTCGTCTATTACTTCTTTCATCGGTGCTTTACCTCGATTGCTATTGCTGTTTTAGCTGCTCCAAGATACCTGGTAACATTCCTGCCAGTTGTTTTTCTAATCCTTTAGGATCTCTAAGCAGTTCAGCTGACAAGTAAGTTGCTTGGTCGCCTGGATAGACATCTTCAACTTCATTAATGACAGCATCTAAAGCTACTCTAACAACTTCTGCGGGTGCCACCTTTGGCGGTGGATAATCCTTAGCAAATGCAGTATCGACTGTACCAGGCATCACACCAACAACTAATGTTCCCTGGGCTGCTAATTCTGCGCGTACACATTGAGTTAGGGATAGTTCTGCGGCTTTAGAAGCACAGTATGTACCCATAAAGGGGAGATTAATTTTACCTAATAAAGAAATCAGATTAACTATCACTCCCCCGCCATTCGCTTTCAGTACAGGAGCAAAGGCGCGACACATCGCCATCGTACCAAAGTAGTTGGTTTCCATTTCCTGGCGCGCACCATCAATGTCTGGCGCAGAAATTACTCCTTGGTCACGGGTAATCCCAGCATTGTTGATCAGTACATTGACATCATGGTATTGGGCAGCTGCTTCATTAACTTGAGCTAGGTTAGTCACATCAAGTTTTATCGGCACAATTTTGTCAGGATTAGCAGCCTTCAAATTTTCCAGAGCTTCTACTTTACGTGCTGCGGCATAAATTTTCGCCACACCTGCTGCTAGTAATCCTTGGATGAATTCTTTTCCAATACCACCACTAGCACCCGTAACTAGAACTACACTACCTTCAAGTTTCATAGCTTTATTTGCTCCATATTATTTCTATTTAGAGAACAGGGAATAGGGCGTAATTGGGAATATTATTTGTCTCCCGCATTTCCCGCATCTCTGCCATCACCATTACCTAGCTTTGCTGTAATTTTTCAGCCGCATATTTAATGGCACTGACAACATTTTGATAGCCTGTATCTCGTGAATAAATCCCATCTAACCAAGCACGGATTTCTGTTTCTGTAGGATTGGGATTTTGTTGTAAGAGATCCATTGAAGACAAGATCATTGCTGGCGTACAAAAGCCGTTTTGCACTGCGTGCTTTTCCCAGAATGCCTCTTGAATAACGCTCAGTTGTCCATTTTTAGCAATACCTTCAATGGTAACAATATCGCCACCATCTGCTTGTACTGCTAGCACAAATGAGCTTTTTACCGATACGCCATTGAGTAGAATTGTACACACACCAGAAGTTGAACCGCCATCATCTTTTGTACCTGTTAAACCCAGATGATCTCTAAGAAAATCTAATAGCAGTAAATGGGGTTCAACATCTGCTGTATATTTCTTACCGTTAACTGTCAAGGAAATTTCCATACCTGCTTATACTAACCTCGCTCCACCATCTACATCAATAACCGCACCAGTTGTAAACTTGTTGTTGATTAAATATAGAACTGTCTCAGCAATATCTTCTGGTTGAGCTATCCGCTTTACAGGTAGAGAATCAGCTACATAATTAAAGTAGTTTTGCCGTTGTTCTGTTGGCATTCCTTCATAGAGAGGAGTTGCTACTAAACCAGGAGACACAACATTTACGCGAATTGGGCTGAGTTCAACTGCTAAAGAACGAGCTAATGCTTCCAGCGCTCCATTCACAGATGCCATGATAGAAAGATTAGGTACCGGTTTTTGCGATGCATAACCAGAAAAGAAGATGATGGCACCACTCGGTTTTAATTGGGCTGCACCATATTTAGCTGCATAATAGTGCCCCCAAAATTTATTTTCAAATATCTGGCGGGCTACTTGGGAATCTAGTTCCACAAATGCACCCATAGCTTCTACAGAAATAGTGATGACTAAACCATCAAAGCTACCAACTGAAGAGAATAATTTTTGCACTTCTTCTTCATTGGTGATGTCTAAGCTAAAGGTAGTTACCCGTTCACCAATCTCAGCTTTAGCAGCATTTAATTTGGCTTCTGAACGGCTGGCAATTACGACATTTCCCCCTGCAGCTACAATTGCTTTTGCGGTTGCTAATCCAATTCCCGAACTACCACCAATGATGACTATTTTTTGATTGGTTAAATCCATGATTTCGGTAATAAATAGATAGTTATAATTGCTGAGTCAATAAATTACTCAGCAATTATTGACTCTGTACATACTCTACCCAGGACTTACCCATGAAGACGCTAACTGCTAACGTACTTATAGGTTAACAACTGCTGTAATGGTATTGAACTCAGCACTCATAACTCAGCAATCTGTAACTAAATCTAAGCTACTGTGCCATCGGGATATTGAGTCATGCCAGCAAAGTGAATGGCTATTTTACCATCTCTTAAAACCCAACTATCGGCAAACCGCATCTTAGCTTCTTGTCCCCCAGCTTGCATAGTAATAGCTTCAACAATCATGAGGGTTTGGGGATTTTCTGTTTCTGCCCAAAAAGCAATATCTGTTTGTAAACCTTCAATTCCTAGGATGCCTTGAAAGTGTTCTTCGAGTTCTTTGCGTCCGCGAAAATATTTAGGAACTTTCTCAAAGCTGCTAATTAAAACTGCATCTTCAGTATATTGATTTAATAATGCTTCAATATCCTTTTTCAGGATTAATTGAATGTGTTCTTCGTATAGTCTTCCTAAAGCAGTATCGGGAGGCTTGCCCATATTTTCGATTCTCCGTAAATTTTGATTACACAAACCCTTTAGACTAGGTAAAAAGAACTCTTAAAAGACAAAAAAAGCAGAGGATAGGAGCTTTATTCTGTATATAGAATCAGCAATAGATGAGATTTTTCCCATTCTCTCAGGGACAATTTATTTTGCTATAAATCTATCTATGTAATCTTCTGTTTTTTACGTTATCTGTTAAGAGTTCTCTATTATTTACAATGTAGCTGAACCCTCGTAGTATTTGAGTTCATCAACTATATAAACAGAGATTACTGGTTTATTCGTTTCGGGCGATCGCTTAACTTCCCAGGTTTGATAAGCATCTAAAACAATCCGTTCGCTGTTAGCGGCTGGTGCTTTCCACACACTGGCTTCCCATTTCACTACCACCTGTACATCTGCTTTTTCGGCTGTCGCAGATTTGACTGTCACTTCTTTAACGGTATGAACTTCGTCAAAGAAAATATTGATGACGCGATCGTACCAACCACTATATCCTTCAAAGCCTTTGACTGTGGCCTCCGGAAATCTTAATTCTACGTCTGATGCCAACAGAGGAGCATATTCTTCCACAGGTACATGAACGTCTAGTTTTCTATACCAAGCTTTTGCAAATTCTAGAACTTCTGGTTGAGTTAGTGGTGCTAGCTCACTCATGATTTATTTCCTTTTTTGAAAAGTTAATTACTCAAAGGTTTGGATGTTGCTACAGAACCGCAGATTTGATCAACGCAACAGATCTACAACTTAAATGAACTTTCGTAGTACTAAGACACCTTACCAGCCAAAATGCTGATTAAGCATCTCCTAGCCTGTGAGCAAAACCAAAGTGACGAGCCACTTTGCCATCTTGAAGTACCCACACATCACCTACTGCCCACTTACCTGTTTTGGGAGAGGTAATTGTAGCTTGGAAGGAAATTACGTCGTCAGTTTCTAAAAAGTTGTATAAAGAATCAACTTGAATTTCACCTTGATATTCTAGGTAACCTTCAAAAGCTTTGATTAATGCTTCTCTGCCCTTGATTACATTTGGGGGTGGAGTATCTAAAAAAGGAAAAGCATTATACAGAATTGCATCTTCTGTATAGGTATTGGTCACCATGCCAACCACGTCTTTAGCGACGATGTACTTCATGTGTTCATCGAAGAATTGGCGACCTGGTGTAGTAGTAGTACTCATACTTAAGGCATCCTTATGAAACTAGACTCAAAATTGTGAATGGGGCATGGGGCATGGGGCATTGGGCATTGGGCATTGGGCGTATTTGATTTCTCCTCTGCTTCCTCTGCTTCCTCTGCTCTCCTACCCCCTCATCCCCTAGCTCCTTTATTGACCACACCGAATTCCAATCATATCTGGGCGAACATCACCCTCTAAGACAACATCGATGAGGAAAGGGCCATTGTGTGCTAATGCCTGCTTAATTGCTGGGGCAATTTCTTCTGGCTTCTCAACTCTTACGGCTTCAACCCCCATAGAACGAGCCATTTCATCAAAGCGCAGCACTGGCTTTGACAAATCAAAGCTTAAAGGAAAGTCATGCTTGGCAACACTTTGTTCTTGCCAGTAAGCTTGAATATTCAATTGCAATAGCTTGTAAGAACGGTTATTGCAAATGATGAATATGGCATCTACATTATGACGAGCTGCTGTCCAGAGAGCTTGGATGGTATACATCCCACCGCCATCACCTGTAAAGCCAATTACTTTCTTGTCGGGATTAGCTAACTTAGCACCAATTGCTCCAGGAATTCCCACCCCTAGAGAACCTCCACGAGTCAGAAAATAGTGATCTGGCTTACTGGGTGGTTTGTATCTAACGATATTGGGTGAAGAGGTCAAAGCTTCATCAAAGAAGATTGCATCTTCTGGTAACAGAGGTGCAAGCTCTTCCATAAACCGAGAGAAATGCAGAGGAACTGAGTCTCTGACAGCTTGATCGGCTGCTTTCGCTGCAGCAATCTTGTCTGCTTTGGCCTTACCAATCTCTGCGGCTCTGGTTTGCGCTGCGCTTTGCTCTTGTGCAGTAAGGATGTCTTTGATCGCATCTGCTAGTTTAGCTAGCGTCAGTTTGGGATCGCTAACAATCCCTACATCTACTGGGTGATTCTTGGCAATCTCATAGGCGTTCAAATCAATATGAATCACCTTTGCGCCAGGAGCAAATATATTTCCTAGTTCCGGAAAGACCTCTGGCACCATGTAAGTGCCACAAACTAGATTGACATCCCCTTTGGTGGTAATTGGCAGACTACTAGAGCCAAACATATGCCCTGTCGCCCCTTGATATAGAGGGTGAGCATAGCTGATGTTGACTTCTCCAGAGTCTACATCCCAAACCTCTGCCCCTAGAAGTTCAGCAACTTTGGTTAACTCTGCCTGGGCTCCAGAATAAGCAACTCCATCGCCAACAAAAATCATGGGTTTTTTGGCAGCTACTAGAGTCTGGGCTACTGCCTTAACTGTCTCATCGTCTGGTACTACACGAGTAGAAGGAGTCAAGGTAGGTATGATTGGCTCGACTACAGGCGCATCCAAAATATCTTGAGGAAGGCAGAGATAAACTGGCCCCATTGGGGGTGTAGAGGCAATCTTAATAGCTCTGCGGAGCATTCTCAGCAATGAAGATGGCTCATTGACTGTGGCAGCCCATTTAGTGACGGGTTTGGCCATACCGACCAAATCTGCTGCCATTTGAGCATCCATTGCTGCATATTTGATACCCGCATCTCCGCCGATAACTACCAAAGGGGCGTGACCACGCATGGCCTGGTAAAGTGCGCCGATCGCATTACCTAAACCAACACCACTATGAATTTGGACTAATGCTGGCTTTTTGGTAGCTCGAGCGTAACCATCGGCTGTCATCACAGCCACGGTTTCTTGCAAAGTCAGAATGTACTTGAGATCTGGATATTCCCACAGGGCATCCAAAAAACCCTGTTCCACTGTGCCTGGGTTACCAAACATATAGTGGATGCCATCTGCGAGGAATTGCTCAAGAATGGCAAAACGACCAGTTTTTTGAGTCATGGATTCTGTCGTTATTAGTGCTTAGGTCATTGATTGGTCTTGTTTGAGTAGCAAAGACTAATCAGGTTTACCATCCATAACGGGTCAGTCCTTTCTCTAGGACTTCTACTAATATCCGACCGCACTCAACAGAAGAAGCTGTAGAACGACTGGTAATGAAAGGATAATCAACTAAAACGGAAGTTTGGTGACCAACGTTACCAATAAAGGCTCCATCGGGGCCAACAGCGTCACGAAGAATGAATTCTAGAGGGTAGAATGGAGGGCCAAAATTAATGTAGCCGTCGCCAAATCCCTTTTTAGAGCCATCAATAGCGTGGGGCCCTTCAAATCCGGTACCGTCTAGGTAGTCGTAATCAATTGGGTGCCCAGTAACGTGCTTACCCCAAATCAAGCTCTTCTTCTCGCGGAAGTCTCTAGCAAATGCTAGACAGGTAACTCCATAACACTCAGCTGCAATAGGTTTGTTGAGTTTGACAAAGCCAAGTATGAGTTCGTGTAGACGGGAATTATTAGCTAAATCAATTAGCGCACCACTACCACCAACGATGACCATCGCGTCGTAATTGACTAGTTCTTCGGCAATAATTTTGTCTATTTTTTGGTAGTAGGCTTCCATATCTCTAAGATATGTAGGAGAGCTAGGATAAGCTCTTAAAGGAAACCAATCAGCTAAACTCTTAGGACTGTCGAGTCTGTCTGACTCATGAACGCGGGTGGTCTTTGCTCCCATTTCTTCTGAGGTCACGCCACGTCCTAATGGGGGATCAATATAACCAGGCGCACAACTTACAGATAGTGGCGTTGGTTTTTTGCCGTTGGGGGTGACAAAGGTGATGTTATATCCAGCAGCATCACATGCCTCTAAGGGCCCAATGAGTTCTTCGCCCCAGTAGCCCCATTCTGAAATGATAAAGAGAACATTTTTTGTCATTGTCTTATTTCCTTGTTACGGCTCACAGAAATAGAAATATCACAGTTATGGTATTTATAGTTACAGGTTATTAGTGAAAAAGCCCAGGGTTTTCTCAGAATCCTGTTGTAACTATACTACCCTTGCTGGAGATACGACTGCGCCCTCTATCCCACTCCTATTAGAAGCAGCTGAGTCGCTAGCTATCCTGATCAGGAATACGCATCTACAGCTTTGATACTTAATGAAAAGTTGATCTTTGGGATTGAGACAAAGCCCACCAGATTACAGGCTTATATGAGGAAAACCATAAAGCCAGATAGTATCTATCTTGTGTATTCAAGTAGGCAACTTATAAGCCTACACTTGCGTCTTTGGTGATTTCGGAAAATTACCTCACCTGATCAAGTAATTTTGTTAGAGGGTAATTTTTAAAACACGCTACTAGAATAATATTTACTTCTCCAGTTTGTCCAATCAGATTCTTAATTTTTTATGTAAATTATGATTTTCTCTTGGTGATAACAAATTGTAAAATTTGCTTGTCATTCTGACAAAATTGTTATGGGCGATTTGTTTTTAGCCACTCTAGACAGGCCGCGATCGCTTGTTAATTAACTTAATTTTTGGACAATCAAAACAAAAAACTTGTTGACCTAGCTATCTTCGCATAAATCTCATCCAGATGTACAGGAATTATGTACATTTATTTTTATCAATCTAATTCTCAAATTGGCGATATCGCTAAATAGCAATATAGTTAAAGTTAATTTCTTAGAAGTGGCAAAGAAAGCCAGAGGACAGCAATTCGGAAAATATAGCTCCTGAAGATAAGATTTGTTTGTCAATGTTCTAGTGAAACTTGAACGCTTTCAATCTATTCATGAGATTGCTTCTGCCTGCTGTATTTTAATTTTCGGCTAGGGTAGCTGGGCTAAAAAATTATTTTTCATTGCTGGCTAGAAATTTTTTATCTGTCTACCTTATGACTATCAAGACTTTAGTTAATAATTTTTAATCTATAATGGTGAGTTAAATTAACCTAAAATATCTTGCTACTTAAGCATTATTTAACCCATGAATAAATAACAATCTATCAAAATATTTTTCTATTGTATTTATATTTAAATAATGGCGGCTACAGAATTAATTGGCAATTTATGCATTGCCATCACCAACAAGCGATCGCTTTGATTATGAGAGCCTTTATTTAGCAGAATCAATGATATGTATAAATGCCATCGAATGCCGCAAATCACTTACTGAATGCGCTCCCAGGAATTTTGGCTACAGCTGACTATTCAGCTTTGCAACCCTCAGATAGTAATCATTAATTTACTTAATCATGAGCTAATCTTAACCAGAAACTAAAGTGTGATACTGATGGAAAATAGGCAGTTGATCGTCTCATACAAACAATTGAAAGTATAAAAATTATCATTGATAGCAAATATGGTTATCAATCAAAAAGCCTGCTGAACTATCTAATTACAATAAATATCACTAATGTTACAGAAGCTACTTTATAGTTAGGTATACTTTCAATACTTGTCGGTTAAGGGCAAAAGGGGGGAAAAAGGGCAAGAAAACACCTTTAACCCTTCAAGGTCACCTTGACAGAAGATAGTTGATGATTTAGCTTGGTCGCTATTATCTGGCTGAGTGCGATCGCATTTAATTTTCAGGTTGATCACAAAACTTGCTTTTTGACGCTAACTGAACGCTATTGCCTTGCGTAGGGAATTTGTACATCCGCGATCGCTGGCTCTACCTTTACCCCCATTTCTCAGAACATAGATAATATAGAAAAGTAGATAAAGCTTAAAAAATATTTACCTAATGCTGATTCACTCCTCTGGCTTGTCCAAGGTCAAAGACTCAGTAAAACAGAAAATTTTCTTCGGCCATGAACCCAGTGCCGAGTTAATCGCCATTCTTACCGTCTACTTTGTCCAAGGAATTTTAGGGTTGGCGCGTTTAGCCGTCAGCTTTTTCCTGAAAGATGAACTGTTGCTGAGTCCCACCCAAGTATCGGCGCTACTAGGAATAGTCGCCTTACCTTGGATTATTAAGCCAGTATTTGGTTTTATCTCCGATGGCTTGCCCATATTTGGCTATCGTCGCCGCCCATATCTCATTTTATCGGGGATATTAGGAACCATTTCCTGGGTAAGCCTCGCCACATTAGTTCATACTACCTGGGCAGCAACACTAGCGATCGCGTTGGGGTCACTTTCAGTTGCAGTCAGTGATGTAATCGTTGACTCCCTAGTAGTTGAACGCGCCAGAGCAGAATCCCAAGCCGATGCAGGTTCACTACAATCTATTTGCTGGGGTGCTTCTGCATTTGGTGGTTTGATTACAGCATATTTTAGCGGCTGGCTGCTAGAGCATTTCTCTACACACACTGTATTTTTGATTACCGCCGTTTTTCCCCTGTTGGTTTCGGCTGTAGCTTGGTTAATTGCCGAATCTCCTGTAAATAAAAGTGCGGAAAATTCCTCTCAAAATAACAGTGTCAGCGTTAAGCATCAACTAAGCCAACTCCGCCAAGCTGTTACCCAAAAGGCAATTTGGCTACCAACAGCATTTGTCTTTATTTGGCAAGCGACACCAACTGCTGACTCAGCCTTTTTCTTTTTCACCACCAACGAATTGCACTTTGCACCAGAATTTTTGGGACGAGTGCGCCTAGTTACAAATCTTGCATCTTTAGTAGGGATTTGGATTTTCCAGCGATACCTGAAAAGCTTACCTTTTCGCGTGATTTTTGGTTGGAGTACGGTGCTATCAGCAGCTTTAGGAATGACAATGCTGCTATTAGTCACCCATACAAACCGCGCTTTAGGTATAGATGACCATTGGTTTAGTTTAGGTGATAGCTTAATTCTCACCGTCATGGGGCAAATCGCCTATATGCCTGTCTTGGTACTGGCTGCTAGACTTTGCCCACCGGGAGTAGAAGCGACATTATTTGCTTTATTAATGTCGGTGTCGAATTTAGCAGGAATGGTTTCCTATGAATTTGGGGCCATTATTATGCATTGGCTGGGAATTACAGAAACTAACTTTGATTCTCTGTGGTTGTTGGTGATGATTACTAACCTCAGTACTTTGTTACCACTACCGTTTCTTAACTGGCTACCAGCAGCAGAAGACCAAAGTCAAATATCCACAGCATTGCAACCAGCCTCAGCAACTCAAGGGGAAGCATTTTTACCTGAGTTGATCACTGACGTTGAGGCTACCATCACCCGAGTTAACTGAAGGCTGAAGTCAGAAGTGTGAAATTACTTCACCTAACAAGAGATAACGCATTAGTCCAGATTTAAGCGTTGATCTATTCTGACTTCATTCTTGATCCTTCATCCTTTTTAAGAATATATACTCAGATGCAGAGTTCAAAAATTTCAGAAAACGCAATTTTAGAAAAATCCTACAATCGTGAAGATTGGCAGGGGGGATATCAATCTTTAAAGCAAGAATTTGATTATTGGATTGATGATATTGAAGGAGAAATTCCCCCAGAACTGCAAGGTACGCTATTTAGAAACGGCCCTGGTTTACTGGATATCAACGGTCAACAGATTCATCACCCCTTTGATGGCGATGGCATGATTAGCCGGATTAGCTTTATTAATGGGCGCGCTCATTTTCGCAATCGCTTTATCCGCACTGAAGGCTACTTAGAAGAACAAAAAGCAGGAAAAATTCTGTATCGCGGTGTATTTGGTACACAAAAACCAGGCGGTTGGCTAGCTAATATTTTTGACTTCAAAATGAAAGATATTGCTAACACCAACGTCATCTACTGGGGTAGTAAACTTTTAGCACTGTGGGAAGCTGCTGAACCTCATCGCCTCGACCCCAACACCTTAGAAACCTTGGAAAGGGAATATTTCAATGGTGTATTATCAACAGGTGAAGCTTTTAGCGCTCATCCCCGCCTTGACCCCAGCTGCAACCAAGATAATGGCGCGCCTTGTTTGGTCAACTTTTCGATTCAGCCAGGACTATCTACCACAATTACGATTTTTGAACTTAATCCAGCAGGGGAAATTATCAGAAAACAGGCTCATAGTGTGCCTGGTTTCTGCTTCATTCACGATTTTTTGATTACGCCTAATTACTGCATCTTCTTCCAAAATCCTGTTACTTTCAATCCCCTACCTTTCGCTTTGGGAATCCGTTCGGCTGGGGAATGTATCAAGTTTCAGCCAAATCAACCAACTCGGATCATAGTCATTCCCCGCAACCCCGAAACTGCAAAAGCAGGTGTGAAAATTCTGGAAACTCAATCAGGTTTCGTCTTTCATCACGTCAATGCTTTTGAGGTGGGAGATGAAATTGTCATTGACTCGATTTGCTACGATTCCTTATCACAAGTCGAACCCGAAAGCGATTTTCGCCAAGTTAACTTTGACGCACTTGCACCGGGACAAATCTGGCGGTTTGCACTACAACTGCAAAATGGCACAGTCCAAAGACAATTAATAGAAAGCCGTTGCTGTGAGTTTCCTACTATTCATCCAGATAACGTAGGTCGCCAATATCGTTATCTATATATAGGTGCAGCTCATGCAGAAATAGGTAATGCGCCCTTACAAGCAATTTTGAAAATCGATTTAGATTCTGGTGAAAGACAACTGTGGAGTGCTGCACCCCGCGGTTTTATAGGCGAGCCAATTTTTGTCCCCCGTCCCAATTCTCAAACAGAAGATGACGGCTGGCTATTGGCTTTAGTTTATGATGCGGCTCATCAGCGCTCAGATGTGGTGATTTTGGATGCACGGGATTTGCATAAAGGTGCGATCGCGCGTTTGCATCTCCAGCATCATATACCCTACGGTTTACATGGTAGCTTTACACCTGAAGTTTTTGTACAAGGCTAATTCAAGAATAGCGATCGCCTCATTACCAAGGAACACAGATTATTGATTCTGTGTTCCTTTGGCTTTTACTGCATAAAACTCAAATAAAATTGTAACAAAAACTACAAAATTTCTAATTTCTTGATCAGAAAGGATAAGCTAGGCATATATCAATACTGGTCGGTTAAAGGCAAAAGGGAAAGAAAAATCCTTTACCCTTTACCCTTTACCCTTTAACCTTTCCCCCCAGACATATATATATTCCGGTTCGCAAAGATACCGCGATTGGGAGAAAATTTTATGATTGCAACACCTACGCTGCCGCTGGAACCTGCCTCTCCAGCGTATATTTGTCCATTCGATCAAGCTTGTAGCTATTTAGAAGCAGCAGCTAAAGAATTAAAACTAGACCAAGGAGTCTTAGAAATTCTTAGCCACCCACGCAAAGTAGTGACAGTGTCCATTCCGGTAAAACTAGATAACGGCGAAATTCGCGTCTTTGCAGGACATCGGGTACAACACTCCGATATTTTAGGGCCATATAAAGGTGGTATTCGTTACCATCCGGCGGTGACACTAAGAGAAGTGTCTGCTTTAGCAATGCTGATGACTTGGAAATGTGCGTTATTAGGAATTCCCTACGGTGGTGCTAAGGGAGGAATTGCGATCGATCCAAAACAGTACAGTGCTAGCGAATTAGAACGAATTACCCGACGTTACACCAGCGAATTAATTAAAGATATCGGCCCATCTGTAGACATTCCCGCGCCAGATATGGGAACTTCTGCCCGTGAGATGGCTTGGATGATGGACACATATTCTGTAAATGTGGGTCATGCTGTTCCTGGCGTTGTTACTGGTAAGCCAATTTCTGTAGGTGGTTCCAGAGGGCGGGAAATGGCTACGGGACGGGGTGCGATGATTATTGTCCGCGAAGCTTTAGCCGATCAAGGTAGATCCTTAGACGGAGTGCGAGTAGTTATTCAGGGTTTTGGTAATGTAGGTATTGCCGCCGCTGAATTACTACACCAAGCCGGATCAAAAATTATTGCTGTCTCTACCAGTGGTGGGGGAATATATTCGGAAGCTGGCTTAGATATTCCCGCAGTGAAAGCCTACGCCAGTAGAAATCATCGCAGTGTTGTGGGTTTTCCAGATGCGATCGCAATTAACAATGCAGATTTGCTTACCTTACCTTGCGATGTGTTGATTCCCGCAGCTTTGGAAAATCAAATCACCGAAGAGAATGTGAACCAAATCAAAGCCCAGATTATTGCAGAGGCGGCTAACGGCCCAGTCACTCTAGAAGCAAACCGGGCTTTAGAGGCGCGAGGTGCGATCGTCCTACCTGATATTTTGGCGAACGCTGGTGGTGTTGTCGTGAGTTATTTGGAATGGGTACAAGGTCTTTCTTACGTATTTTGGGATGAGGAAAGAGTTAACCGCGAAATGGAACATTTGATGGTGCAAGCTTACCATCAAGTAATTCAACAATCGAAGTTGCGGCAAATTCCTCTAAGGTTAGCAGCTTATACCTTGGGTGTTGGTCGTGTAGCGCAAGCACTAACTGACAGAGGTCTTTATCCATAAATTTTTATCCCTGATAGTGTTCTGAGGCAGATCAATTATCTGCCTCTTTTTTTGGGAATAAATTAGCGATTTTCACCATAAACTCTTTTCTCTGCGCCTCTGTGGGGCGTTATATAACTCAGATAAAATTCGCTGAAGTACATCAGCAGCAATACAAATATATGACACAGCCTATATTAAGAATTATTGATCGCTCTTGGCTTCACTCATAAAACTATGGTTCCCAAGCTCTAGCTTGGGAACCATAACTTACACTTAAGGGAACACTAATATAGCTGAAATCTAGGAATTCGACAAATCCCTGCCTGCGATCGCAATTTTGCTTCCAACACAACTGGAGTTATAGCTTCGATAAAGAAGCCTCAACTAATCTTTTAAATTTTAGGTATGCTTCTGGTGCTGTCAAACCGATTGAATCTTCTTCACTTGGAATATAGAATACCGGGCTATCAGCATAGTGACGAACAACAAAAGAAGGAATCAGTTTCAAATTAACTGCCTTTCTTCCCCATGATTCTGCTTGTTCTGCTAAGGTAGCTTCATCGTGAAATGTGTAGTGGTTCATAACAATAATAGGGGCTTGAGTTTCTTTATGAGAAATTACGTAGCACTGTGCGCTGTTAGGTTTTCCTGTAGGGCAGGGATTTATTAATTAGTAATTGATTGAACTCAACTCGCAACAATTGGATAGGCAACACTTCATCAGGGTTATCTTCAGACTTGTCTAACACCACTACCATCGTCTTAGTTTCGAGAGAGTGAGAACAAGAAGTCTTGCATCAGAGTTGGGTATTGGTTTGATGACAAGTTGGCACGATCTAAAATGATGAATATCAGTAGTTACAAGAGTTTTTAACTTCTGATTCTCATCTTACTGATTTGTTATAAAGACAAAATTTGAGGAACTTGTGAGGAATACCTATTAGCTCAAAAAATTTCCGATATCAAGGTAATCACCATCAAAAACTCTATAGTTGTAACGAATAAAGCTTAAGGTTATCTATCCGTGAACATTAGCTATTCCGAGTATTGAAAAAAATTCCCGTTGTCAACTCAGCAACAACGGGATCAATAGAATGTTATATAAATTGAACTATCGATAAGCGACTTGTGGGCCTGCCCAAACTTCTGTTAGCTTTTGACCGAAAGTAATAGGCTGATCTGTATCTGTATTTGTAGTTACAGTTTTACCATCACTTGCTACTTTCACTAAAGGCCAGTCTTCTTCGCCTAGTTCGCCAGCTCTAAATAGCACGTGATCTGGTTGGCTCTTACTCCAGCCTAATAACACTGCAATCTTTTCATGCTCGTCTTCTGCTTGTGCTGGAGATACAGTGTTAGCAAGATTATTTTGTCGATCCCAAATCACTGCACGATCTGTAGAATCTGCTGTATTGAATATACCTTCAAAGCGACGAGCTAAGAAGCGATCGCCTTTTTCTGACCAACTCACAGGAACTAATACACCAATTGTGCCATTTGGCTGTATTGCTTCTGGAGATTGGGCTTTTGTTGCTAATAGCGGATCGTTAAGTACAGAAGTTGAAGCAATCACCCGTAACTTCTTGGTTTGAACATCTTCAACAAACAAAACGCTAGTAACGCGGCTATTGTACATTTGGGGTTGTACTTCTAGGCGCACTCTACTATAAACCACATACTTACCATCCGGAGAAACTACAGGTACACTGCGGTAGTAACGGACTCCGGAACGACCTTGAGAACTAAAAGCTTCTTGAGTAGCTGTGATCCATTTCCAAGGAATTGGATGAGGACTACCTATAGGATCTGCTTGTGCTGCTTGCTCTGGCCCTGGTTGTTCAGAAACAGGAACTTCCGTTGCAAAGTTTGGCTGTGCATCTCTAGGAAGCGGTTGAGTTGCTGTCAAAGCTTGAGCAATCTTTAACTCTTGTATCTGAGAATTACCTGCTGTCAAAGATTGAATTTTCGAGTCTTTTAATTTTTTCAATAAATTTAATTGACTAGAATTCAGCTTTGTGGATGGCGCGAGTTCCACTTTTGATAATGGATCGCTCACAGGTACATTGCTGCTAGGTACAGAGTGAGAATTTGCTGCTACTGCCGAAGGGTCAATTGCTTCTGATGGTAATAATTGTGGTTCCCCAACAGTAGCCATTGCTTGTGGCTGAGAGTCAGATTCTCCTGTCAAGGAATCAATTGCAGTTGCTTTTAATAATTCAGTTACATTAGGTTCATTAGCAGTAGCTATTTCTACTGGTGCTGAACTCGGTTTTTCTATATCAGGAGTGCTATTTGCTACTTCTGATTGTTTAGCTGAGGTAGAGTGACCTGATGCTGCCACGAGAGGTGCAATCAGTATCGCAACGACAGCATATTTAACAAATGGTTGCACGCGGAACCATCCTGACAGCAAAAGAGGTTTAAGCATGTGTTGACTCTCTAGGGGGTGGCAGTTGCTGTGTGGGGAGCAAGCCTATGCAGCAATGAATTAGGCTATGAATATAGGTATAACAAGAAACTAAATACTTTAACGAGATAATTTGTTCAAATTTATGACTGCTTTACAAATTTTAAGTATCATATTTAACTCCTTGTTTTCCTAGTATACTGTTATCTGCTATTACAGTAGTAATGCAGATTAACCAAGCAATATAAGGCACCAAATAAACTATTCAGTATTCAGCATCTAATACCATAACCGTACCGAGGGGCATGGGCATATAGGTATTAAACGCAAATTCAGACAGATAATAACTACAGCCAAGATTTAAATAACCGGGCTGTCAGGACTTTTTTTGAGGATAGCTAACCGATAAGCTGCTTCCTTATATATAACCTGCGACAACAGCGCAGAAGCCGAATCTAGGGGAATTTGAGGCGTTAGTTGAAAAGCTAGCAAAGCTGACGCGCAACATATTGACTACTCAAAAACCACTACTAGTATCTACTCAAGATCGTAGTTTTGTCATCTGCTCTACATTAATTGTGAGAAGACAGTGACATTTTAGCGATGTAAATACACCTACAGCTAACGTCAAGGAAACACAAAGAAACGAAACTACTCTTGTAGATGCACGGTGGTATGGTAGCGATGCAGTGGTTTTCCTTCCGCGATTTAAAATCCTCAGGAATTGTCGTCAGACATCGCCAAAAAACTAAGTTTGCTAGAGCAAAAGCTGTTATTACTAGCCTAGTTGCTACCTAACATAAACTTAATTATAAGTCTATCAAGGAACCTTGAATTTCACCAATATCAAAACACTTTAGCACCAAAAAACTTAATTTGTTAAAAGTTTATGGTGTAAAAGTCAAATATTCAAGGTCAAGTATCCATAGTCTCAGTTTTACTGGGCTGTTACGCTTGACTCTTGAGTAAAGACGCGATTAGTTGTGTCTCTGTGCTTCTTGATCCTTAACTATTAACCCAGATGAAAATCGTATTTTTTGGTACTCCTCAATTTGCTGTTCCTACTTTAGAAAAATTGCTGCATCACCCAGAAATTGAGGTTTTGGCAGTGGTTACCCAACCAGATAAACGCCGAGAAAGAGGGAATAAACTAACACCTTCTCCGATCAAAACCCTTGCTACTGCTTTTAATATTCCAGTATGGCAACCCCAGAGGCTCAAAAAGCATACTGCAACCTTAACTAAACTCAAAGAATCAGGTGCAGATGCATTTGTGGTTGTAGCTTACGGGCAAATATTGTCCCAAACAATCTTAGATATGCCTAAGTTGGGTTGTATTAATGTTCATGGCTCAATTTTGCCACAGTATCGGGGTGCGGCTCCCATTCAGTGGTGCTTGTATAATGGCGAGCTAGAAACGGGGATTACAACGATGTTGATGGATGCGGGTATGGATACAGGGGCCATGCTGCTCAAGGGCACTACACCTATTGAGTTACTGGATAATACCGATAATTTAGCCCAGAGGCTGGCGACCATTGGTGCTGACTTATTAGTGGAAACCCTATTCAAACTCAAACAGCAAGAACTTACCCCGATTCCTCAAGATGATAGTGCTGCGACTTATGCACCGTTAATTCAAAAACCAGATTATGGATTGGATTGGTCTAAGAGCGCTCTGCAATTACATAATCAAATTCGAGGCTTTTATCCTAACTGCACAGCTAGCTTCCGCAATCAAGTTATGAAAATTACTGCTACCGTTCCCCTTGGTTGTGCCTATAGCTATCAGCTACCACCAGAATTAACGAAAATACTTGATAAATTGCCGGATTTGTCAACTTTATCTGGTAGCCCGGGAGAAGTGGTAAGCATTACCAAGGGAATTGGCGCTATTGTCCAAACTGGCGAAGGTATGTTGTTGCTACGAGAGGTTCAGTTAGCTGGGAAACGTCCTCAATCGGGATGGGATTTCGTTAATGGTACCCGCTTAACTGTAGGAGAAGTGTTTGCAAATGGCTAAGAGATAAATTATGTAGTCGGAATTTCATCCTTGGTTTTTTCGTAAAAACGGCAAGAATCACAAGGGCCACTGGGATTGACTGCACAACGTACAATTTCTGAATGGGCATTGAAGCTACAGGTAGCATCGCCGATTACCCATCGCCCCTGTACCAAACTTTTCTCAGATGGTCTTTGAGCAGACTGTACATAAAGGGCTATATTATGCAAGCGGTAGCGCCCCGCTTTTAATTGATATTTGTGGCGGCGCTCTAAAACTGCGTAGGTTTTACCGTCAAAATCGAGATAGTTTCCGGGTTGCGGTGTCCAATCAAGCTGCGTTCTACCGAGGTACTGACGCGGATGCGTCAATATTACCTCGGTTGGTAAAGAGTCTGGCTCCATAAGCTGATGTGATGTGATTTACATTATAAAAATGGTATCGTAATAACCTCTTCTAGCTTATCGGATTTAGATTATAATTAATAGTTTGCTGATTTTCCTAACAGTTACTATCTAGCGATCGCATCTCATAGTTACGCGAATTAATCGGTTATTTAAGCTACTAAATAAACTGCGCGATCGCATATTTTAAACACTCTTGATTCAACGGCGATCGCGCTTCAAATTATGATTGACAAAATGCTATGATTGGCATCGAAATCAATCTAGGCGATCGCTTAGTCAGTGCTGCAGTTGTGTTTTGCATTGAAGCTCAACCTGCTAAGTACCATATGCGACTTTCTTGCCTGCTCTTTGCTGTTTAATATAGATTGAGTTTTGATTCATAAATCTTCACAAAGGCGGAGCGCTGCTTGGGAGTCGGCAAAGCCGATTCCAGCCTATGATGTGGTTGATTTATTAGGGGGAACAGGCGATAGAGACCGCGATCAAAAAGGCAATTTTTCCTAGGAGCCTATTACATTGTTTAAAGTTATGTAGCCTTTTGATTACGGAGCCTCAGCCACTGCGGTAAACTATGCCTTGATTATAATTCCTTCGCAGAGAAGAACACTCGAAAGGAGCCTTTTTTCAATGTCTCATACCGTAAAAATCTACGATACCTGCATTGGCTGCACTCAGTGTGTCCGCGCTTGCCCTACTGACGTATTAGAGATGGTACCTTGGGATGGCTGCAAAGCTGCTCAAATTGCCTCTTCTCCTCGTACAGAAGACTGCGTAGGATGCAAACGTTGCGAAACCGCTTGTCCTACAGACTTTTTAAGCATCCGGGTTTACCTTGGTGCTGAAACTACTCGCAGCATGGGTCTAGCTTACTAGGTTTTTGAGGAATTCATTTTAATTTCTCATTTTGCTCGCAATCTATTGTCTTAATTAGCAAGCACCTTTAGCAACGTAGGGTGGGAACTTGCCACCCTACAGTATCGTTCTTTAAAAATAGTGACTATCAAAAGGAGTAATACGCTCCTTTTTTCTTTGCTAAAATGTCACATCTATGATACCAACTTAAACAGGTTGGAGTCATCCTCAACAGGGAATGGTGAACTAAATGTGCGGAATTGTTGGCTATATCGGTACCCAAGCAGCAACAGAAATCCTACTAGCTGGACTAGAAAAACTCGAGTATCGTGGGTATGATTCTGCTGGAATTGCTACCATCTGGGAAGGTGATGTTCAATGTGTGCGGGCTAAGGGTAAACTGCATAACTTACGTTCTAAACTAGAACAATTAGAAACCCCTGCCCAAATTGGTATTGGTCATACTCGTTGGGCAACTCATGGTAAACCAGAAGAGTATAATGCTCATCCCCACTTAGACACAGCAATGCGAGTGGCGGTAGTGCAAAATGGCATTATTGAAAATTACCGGGAGTTGCGAGAAGACTTAAAATCGAAAGGACATCAGTTTCGTTCGGAAACAGATACCGAAGTCATTCCCCACCTGATTGCAGAAATTATCAAAAAATCTCCCTCTTCTTTATTAGACGCAGTGCGTCAAGCAGTTAGCCACTTAGAAGGCGCATTTGCACTGGCTGTAATTTCTGCTGACTATCCAGATGAATTGATTGTAGTTCGGCAACAAGCACCCTTAGTAATTGGCTTTGGGCAAGGCGAGTTCTTTTGCGCTTCCGATACGCCCGCGATCGTTGCCTATACCAGGGCTGTACTACCATTAGACAATGGCGAAATTGCCCGTTTAACACCTCTAGGCGTAGAAGTTTATAATTTTGCTGGCGATAGGCTGAAAAAACAACCCCGACTACTGAACTTGAATCCCACGATGGTAGAAAAGCAGGGATTCAAACACTTTATGCTCAAAGAAATTTATGAGCAACCGGGAGTGGTACGCGCTAGTTTAGAAGCTTATTTTAATAATGATGCTAATGCGGCTAGATCTAGCCAGTCACCGATTAATTTAGGTTTACCTGAATCATTCTATGCAGATATAGAACAAATTCAAATTGTGGCTTGTGGTACTAGTTGGCACGCAGCTTTAGTAGGAAAATATTTGCTAGAACAATTAGCTGGTATTTCTACACAAGTACATTATGCTTCGGAATATCGCTATGCACCATCACCTTTGATGGCTAACACATTAATTATTGGTGTTACGCAATCAGGAGAAACTGCGGATACTTTGGCAGCTTTAGCGATGGAAAAAGAACGCCGCCAAGGTAAAGAAGCTAAATATCAAGCGCGATTGTTGGGTATTACTAATCGCCCAGAAAGCAGCTTAGGTCATCTAGTTCCCCATATTATTAATACATTGGCAGGGATTGAAATAGGGGTTGCAGCCACAAAAACCTTTGTAGCTCAATTAATGGCATTTTATGCTTTAGCCTTAGATTTAGCTGCTCATCGTCAATCAATTTCCCCTGATAAAATTGCCGATATTATTGAGGGATTGCGACAAATTCCTAAAGAAATTGAAGCCACTTTAGAAACTCAAGAAAGTTTAACAGAACAACTAGCTCATCAATTTGCCGAAACCCAAGATTTCATCTTTTTAGGCAGAGGAATTAACTTCCCCATCGCTTTAGAAGGTGCTTTGAAATTAAAAGAAATTAGCTATATTCATGCTGAAGGGTATCCCGCCGGCGAAATGAAGCACGGCCCCATCGCCCTTTTGGATGCTAAAGTACCAGTAGTTGCGATCGCAGTTCCTGGTAGCGTTTACGAAAAAGTAATTTCTAACGCCCAAGAAGCCAAAGCCAGAGATTCTCGCTTAATTGGCGTAACTCCTGTCAAAGATGGCGAAGCAGGCGAAATCTTCAACGATTTATTACCAGTACCAACTGTAGATGAACTACTTTCCCCCCTTGTTTCCGTAGTACCCCTGCAACTATTGGCTTATCATATCGCTGCCCGTCGTGGTTTAGATGTTGATCAACCTCGTAACCTCGCAAAAAGTGTCACTGTAGAGTAGTCGCAAGTTAGATATATAGTTGTTGTTGTCGAAACATAATAAAGTTGAACAATAAATAATTCGATTCAACAATTAATAAAACGATTCAACAATAACCTCTGATGGAGTACTATTGTACCAAGTAAAGGTGCTATAACTCTCAGAGGTTATTTTTATAGTTAAAGGTACAAGGCAATGGTATTAGCAACAGGACTTACGCAGGATGAGACCAAAAGCCTTCTTGGATAGAGATAATTCACCAATTACCTCTACGTTCGTTATTTTTTGTGTAAGTCCTCCGCCAGTTATCGTGAGGACACCGGTTGTGGTAATTCCTCTGGGTTTGTTTCCGGCTTCTGATTTTTGTAGTCGTATCCACGAGCCTTGTTATACCGCTCTTTCAGAATTTCTATATCTTCATCTTTTATATATTCCGCTCCTATCAAATACGCGATCAGTTCTGCTGCCAAGTCGTAAGACTGCTTACCGGTACTCATACGCCCACTAGCAGTAACAATAGTGCCAGTCCAAATATCAGAAGTGGTACGCCAATCAACCTTGTTTACCCGTCGCAGAGCTTCCTTGCGGTTTAAACCACGCTCCACTGCACAGATAAGGCCCTTAACTAAAGCAATTTGTCCAGCAGGCTTAAAGAGTAGGGAATATTGGTATTCGTCGTCTCTTTTATCTGCACAAGAAGGCGATTGACCCTTAGAAAGTTCATCAATAACTTCTTTGTATGGTTTGATCTCTGCCAAAATGTCTTCCCACCAATTTGCTACATGTGCATAAGCTTCATCTAACTCATCTTCAGAAGGTCTGCGAACTCTCGTTTTCTCATCAAAGTCTCGAATACCCTCATAGGCTAAGATGTCCCGTGCTGTCTCATAAAGCACGCTTACTGTTGTTAATTTCTTGCTCCGTCCTGTGATAGTGTTGTTCTTCCAATCTACAATCAGTTCGCGTCCGCTCTTATCATCTGAATACTCCCCTCCTAAAGGTGCTCCCTTCCTCATTAATCGTCGCCCAATGATCGCGTAGCCATCATCCTCGGAGGTAATAATATTGTCAGCACGGCTCGTCGGTTTAGCATAGCGGTTGACTTTGTTGAAGATTCGACGAGTCTTTTCATTACTCTCATGCGTAAGAAAAATGACGCACACCTCGTCGCTCGGAACTTCTGAGATAAACTCTCCTTCTGGTTTTTCTTTGCTGTTAATAATATCGCGTAGCGCAACTGTACGGTGCTGTCCATCTAATATAATCAACTCTCCACCTTCCAATGTAAGGAAACCCATGTTTCTTGCCACACTGCTGTATGCAGCAGGCAGCTTGCCAAGAGTCCCTACTGGCTCAAAAGAAAAGACCTCCGGTTTATAGACAAGCACAATGATAGATCCAAAAAACCGATCAGGAGATTTAGCAAGATAAGGAACGATTTCTTCACGAATGCGCTTTTCATCAACCTCGCGCTGCATCCGTTCTTCTATTCCCCACATTGCCCATTCATCTGACTCGTTCGCTGGACGAACTGAACTGACCAAGGCACGGGCTGACATAATAGCTTCATAGTAAGTAATACTACCCATTCTGGCTTCAATAGCAGGAATTACATTTGCCATAGATTCTCTCTGTTTAGTTATTGCTGGAAAGATACAAGATACGATTGCAAAGGGGATAAAAGTCGTGAATTAGCTGACGTTCAGATGAATTCATCTCTAAAGCATTTACTTTGACAAAGCTAAAGTAAACTTCGCCAACAAAATTGTTAAGTGCTCTAGCTAAAAGAGGATTATCCTTTTCCCAAAAGTGTTCATCGAAGCGCCGCCGCAGATCACATGACTGACCAACGTAAAAGACTCCACGCAAATCATGAAATAGATAAATCCCTGAAGTATTGGGGACAGTAAGCGCAAATCCTTGGCGATAGGGGATTGTTTTCTCAAGCTTGATTGCAGGAGGATTTGAGATCAGACGAGCGCGTGCTCGTAACAGATCAGCAATAAATTTTTCATTTACTTCAGTATTATGATGTGCTGCGCCCCTCATTTTGTACAAACTTAATAGTTGATTATACAAACAGTAGCATATTTTGTACAAAAGCAAGAGTGTTTTGTTGAAAAATAAGTTGCTTAGTTTACCATACTATAAGCTCCAAAGTTTATTTTATACAAGGAAGGTACTGCTTGGATAACAGCGAAATTATCATATTTGATTTCCTGATTGTTGGTTTAGTAGAGTTTTTCCATCTAGATACTCAATATCAAATCCCTAAATACCCGTACCCTGATTTTTTACAGCGTGCCTGCAATACTGGCATTAAAGATGACAGGTATTCCTTATCCACGTACTTTAGAAGGTCTTTTTAGTCTTTTAGAAAAACCCTTGCAAACATGGTATCCCTTATCAATACCGAAAGAGTTTGACTCAGAATATGGCTTCATATACGATAAAGCCCTAAGTGAAGAAGCAAGTCAGTATTTCTACGAACAGTTGATAAAACGAGGACAACTGCCTGAGTTTGCTTCTGTGAAAATACAGCAAATTGCGCTGGAGAACTTCCTGTTTCAGAGGTTGTTGGAGAGACTGCAAGAAGCCAATGAAACGGATGCTGAACGCGCTGTGCAAGAATATGTTTTGCTGCGGCGATTCTTAATTGAGAATCCTTATACTACTTTAGAGACCCTACGCAAGACGTTTTCTAAGACACGTTACATATCTATTAATGATGTTGGCGAACTTTACGAAGACTGTAAAGAAAATGAATCTTATTGGTGCTGCGATCGCAACCCTTTTTCAGTGCGAATTTCAGATTTAGAATCAGATGCAGAGTTCCTTGATGTCCGTGAAAAGTTATTAGCACGCCGATATGGTTGGCATGAAACCCAAAAAGGACACTGGGTAAGCCGCTTTCGTAAAATCAACTTTCATAAAATTCAGGAAGACGGGACGGTGAGCGATCGCAATACAGAACCACTAGATTTGGATGGTTTTGTACATATTGCAGGACAGGTTGCTTCTGGGAAGTCTACCCTGTCAACTTTGCTTGCTGTTGATGTATTACGAAATCATAGCGATCGCCGCATCACCTTAGTTGTCAGTGACGTACAATCAGCAATTCGGTTAGCAAATCAAATTAATTGGTGGTTCTGTGACGATCCCGAAAACGATGAGCCTGTTGCAGTACCTTTATTAGGACGCACTCTGAAAAGCTTCTATGCCTCAAAAGACTTTCAGGAACACTGGCAACGCGGACAACCACATTGGGGCGATCGCTTTTTGGGAACGGCTTGTGCTTTGCAAGGACTACTACAAGCTAGCGATATCTTCGACCGTTTGCATGGTAAGCCACTCATACCTGGAACAGAGCCATGTCACTCTTTGAAAGAAGCACCAGAAAGCGAAAGCAAGCGTAAAAAACAAAACAATTACCCTAGTGTCTCTCACTTGTGTCCGTTTTTTGCCGCTTGCCCATCACAACAGGTCTATCGTGATATGCCAAATGCCCGTGTTTGGATTACAACTCCAGGTGCAATGGCAATGGCTGGTTTACCGCGTCATCTAGAATTACGTCCGATCAAAATAGGGGAACTCGTTTATCTACATTCCGATATTGTTGTGTTTGATGAAGTAGACACAGTTATTAAGTGGTTTGATGACGTATATGCTGAAGAAGTTTTACTGACCAATGGTGGTGTTTTTGATGACATTGGGGTACAAACTGAAGATTACATGAGATTCAACCGTGTCACCCCACCATTGATGCAGCGATGGACAACCGCAGAACGTCATGTACAAAGTGTAGTTACAGCAACTTTAACCCTATTAGATAAGCATTTAGGTCACGAGTTTTTACGTAAATGGATAGAACGTGGCTACTTTACACCTAATTCTCTCCTGTATAAATTTTCCCGTCGCCTAGCTGGACTTGAAGAGTTAGATCATCCTGATGTTACTGAGCAAGAAATTAAAGCTAATAATCGACGTGTACAGCAGATAATGCGATATTTTGACGCATTACTTGATGATGACCCTTTACTTGGGCAACCTCGACCAAATTCTAAAGTTCAGAGACTAGCACTGTTGATTCAACAGATTAATAGTATTGGCGAAAGTGCTACCGACGATAATATTTATCGTGCTTGCAAAGCCTGGATAGTTGATTTTTTCCCCAAAACAGGAGGAAGAATCAGATCCGGTAGATACCCTCGAAACCCTAGCTTATCGTTTACAGTTTGCCTTGACCATCACCCTTTTAGATCGGCACACGCGCATTGTTTTTTATGAATGGCATCATCGACCACCCACTTTAGATGACGAGCCACCACATCGTCGGATGCCGACAGCAATGTTAAATATTTTACCCTTACCGCCAACAGGACGGCAGTTTGGTACTTACTATTCCCGCAAGGATGACAATCACAACCAATCTGAGAATAGCAGCGAAAATGCTTTATCTATATTTGCCTATACCAACATTGGTCGTTACTATGTTTTGAACTTTCATCGCTTGCTGACAGACTTGGATGGTCAACGCGGCCCTAACGTCTTGGCACTATCAGGAACATCTTATCTACAAGATTCTACACAGTTTCATGTTGGCAATCCCCAAGGTATTTTAATGCCCGAGGTGAGTGCAACAGAAGCGATCGCTCAAAGTCGCTTCAAGTTTCTACCCCAATCGAACCACAAAGATGAACCTATCCGTATTTCTGGGACACCAGAACGCCAAAAGATGGGAATGTTTAAAGAGATGGCACAAGCATTAGTTGGTAACAACGGTAGTGGCGATTTAGGACAGGAACTTGAGGAATTGAAACAGCTTGGCCAGAGCAATCCAGATTTTTGGCAGGATAGGGAACGCATACTATTACTCGTCAACTCCTACGATCAGGCGCGATGGGTAGCAGAGGAAATTCGTCAATGTTGGTGGGGTATGCGCGAGCAAGTCTACCATTTGCAGCGCGATCGCACAGAAACTTTGAATGAGGATGACATCAACTATCTCTCAAGGATGGAAGTTGGTGCGCTCAACCGTGCTGATATCGAAACTTTCGCACTGACTGGCGGTAAAATCCTGGCTGCACCGATAAGTGCTATAGGGCGCGGATTCAACATTTTGAATGCTAATGGTAAAGCGGCTTTCGGTGCGGTTTACTTTCTCACCCGTCCCTATCCTCATCCCCATGATACTCAAGCGATCGCTCAAGAAATTAACCGTCGTGCTTTGGATTGGGTAGAAGATGCGAATTTCATAGCTTGGGAAAAAGACGGAATTTTAGGTCGTGCGGAAGCTGTGCGCCAATTAGCTGCACGTTACTGGCGATCGGTAGAACATCGTTCTTACTACAAAACACTGTATAAAAATGAAGAATTACGCGCCTTTCCCCGTCAAGATTTAGCCGCGACTACGGCTGGCGTAATCGTTCAAGCTGTAGGTCGTCTTTTGCGCGGAGGTGTTCCCTTTCACGCTTACTTTGTTGATGCTGCTTGGGGGCCAAACTATGCCAAAGAACAACAGCCCGATACACCACGTACTAGCTTGCTAGCCGCAATCATTGATTTGCTTTGTGATTATGTTGAAGAAGATGCGATAAGTAAAGCTTTATACCAATCAATAGCAGATGCTTTGGTTGATATTGATGGCTTCAACTGGGAAATAGATGCAAGAGATAGATAAAGAGTATGACGAGCAAAATTACACCAGAAAATATTCTGTTACCTGCACGGATGAGTTTGGTAAAAAATGCCTTTGCCAACCTAGAGATTGCTGTGTTGTCATTTCCTTTTGTCCAGATAGTAAGAGACTTTTGCCACGATATCAAACCAACCCTGTATCGTGGTAAAAACAGGGAGGTTACACCACCATATCGACAGTTAAATAATGCTTTGCTTGCTTGTGCATCTACGCTGACATATGGCTTTGAGTATGTTGGTTCTGACGAGGAAACCAAGCTTCCTTTATATCAAGCATTAGCTGTAGGAACACCTGAGAACCCATTGAAAACTCCCACACCACAGCAGATACATGAATTAGTGAGAATTTGGGCGCAGGAGTGGACGAAACAGTATGGTTCAAAAAATGAAGTGAATAGCGTGTGCGATCGCTTTCTCGAAAGAATGGCTATCATACCACCTGATTGGGACTGGCAAAGGATTAAACCGGAAACACTTGTGCGTGATATCAACGCAGAGAGAGGATTGGGATTTCAAGCCATTCCCAGTCTTTTAGCAACCATGTTGCATGGTCAAAAGTGCATCATTAACTCTAAAAAAAGACAACATGAAATTCAATGGCGCAAAGTACAGGGAGGCGGTTCGGGTAGAGTAGGACTTTACTTAATTAGTAAGCCGTTTAAGGCGAATTATACAGATGATTATGGTAAGGAAAAAGAAGGTTATTTTGCTTACCGTCTAGACTTTAATGTTGAAACACAAGCAGGAAGATTCAATGATAATGGCAATCTAGAACCGTGGATTTTCTTATATTTGAGTTGTCAAAGATACCCCCATAAACCACTTTTAGAAGCTAACTATGGACGTGATATCTCTGTTCTCATGGGTATGAATAAGGCACGTTTATCTGATTATGAGGTGGATTCAACTTTAGTACGTCTTGTTATTGAGAACAATGGCAAAGAAGAAGAAAATTTGTGGAGATTACAACTACCAGAATTACTTGCTGCATTTAAAGCACGCGCTTTAGAACAGCCAGAAAATATTCTGAATAATCCCGCAGTATTTGGTAATTTAGATAACTCAAATAACTGGGGTGACAGGGACGAATATTATATAGTTCATGCTGAAGGATATAAGTACGAGCATGATAAATCTAAACGAGGACACAGTATAAAAACTGGCTTTAGTTTTTTGGAACGGGGCGATATTATTGCACGGGTATTAGAACTACTCAACGGCGTTTTAATCCCAGATAATCCTATGCAATCTGATATTCCAGCACCATCTGGGATAAAAGCACCACTAGCAATGCGGGATTATGAATTTATTTCTAGACCTCGCAAAAAACGCCAACCTTATCAACAAATTGCTACTGATGCTATTTACCGAGCATTGCAGGGTAAAGCAATGCACATTTTTCTGATTTATCGAGAACAAGACACTTGTGAAGTAGTTTACCAGCAATTACGTGATGTATTTCTTCTCAATGAAAATGAAGATTTTCCACAAGATATAACAGTTTCAAAAATTTTGATTGATGATGCGACGCTTTTGCAGCCACTTAATACAGGTGGATTTTTGCCTAAAGATCGTAAGAAATTCGATGATCAAATACGTAAGCAGCATCAAGCAAAGCGAGAAGCATGGCGAATTTTTCTCCAAAAAAACGCTATTCCACAGATAAATTTTGAGACTAATCCCCACTGTTTAGCGATTATCGAAATTAGCCGCATCAAAACAAAGGGAGTTCTTCCGCAACAAAATATCAAAGGAGCTATTCGTGAAGCTTGTGTCAGAGAGGGAATTAGCTCCCAAATGATACAGACAGTTACAGCAAAATCAAGTGACACAGAAGACGATGAAGACAAATCGCCAGCCTACAGCAAAGCCACAAAAGGAAGAGTGATGAATGCTGTACTGGATGGGACATTACGTCAAATTGGGGTACTATACGGACTACCTTCTCAACTCTATGAACAAGCAAATATACCCAAAGAAATTGCCCAAGAACTAGATGTAATTGCCTTTTGTCGTCGCAAAACTAACCAATATCAAGGTGATATTCACTATGTGCTTGCGGTTCGTTTGCGTGCAACGGGTGCGGTAGATGTAATGCTTCCTGATAGTGATGATTGGATTCCTTACTCACAGGCGGGGATCACTGTCGGAAAGATTTTTGCTGAAGCACGCCGCGATCGCCAAGAAAATACAAAACGCATTCAAAGTAAAATCAAGTTGAGCGGTACAGAATTAGTACAGTTTGTTGCGCGGGTAGTAACCAAACATTTAGACAGGCCAAGCATTGTTTTAGTTGAAGCCGAAGGGTGGCGTAACGAACGTGGTGAAGATAATGATGGCTCAGTCTGGTTGCAGTTGAAAAATGAGTACCTGCTGGCAAAACGCAACGTTCTAGACTTTCGCCATGTTCCTGGTCATAATTGCGAGTACAGCCGTGAGAGTAACCAACTAGAGAACTTGCTAGCAGTAATTCGGATTCGCACTGATAAAGAAACACCACAGTACATCACCAATCGACAGGTTTGGAACCAAGATTGTCCAGCACGAGATTTTCAACATTTGAGCGGTTTTTACGATAAATCAGTACCAGAACTACTGCATTACTTTTCTGTGGGAAAACTCCCAAAAACACAGAAGGCGCAAGATGAAAAGCCAATACCCGAACTTTATAAACTCGGTTATCAAGAGGATAAATTCGGTGCTAACTTTCCATTCAAACATCAACAGCTAGTGGAAATTGTACCGTTCTTTGTACGCCCAGATTTTCAACCAGAAGAAGCTTTAAAAGCACTATGTCGTGTTCCTCACTATTTAAGATACTCACCTGCTTGGTCTATGGGAAATATCATTTCGCCATACCCAATGCACTTAGGTCAGGAAGTCATAGAGGATCACTTATGCATACTTGGTGTAAATTTGCAAATTTAATCTGAGATATTATAGCTCATCTGTATCAAAATCTGAGCGATCGCAGCAAAATGTATAGTGCGGTTTGCTGCTTGATCCATTAAACTCTCTGTAAAGCTAACATTGACTGCCAAATTGTGTGTAAGACGCAATATTAGCACCAGCTGAGTTTATTTCACAGCAATTACGGACACTTGGACGGCAATAGTAGGATGCGTTAGCGCCAGGTTAACACATCTCCATACTTCGGATTGGTTTGTTCTTTTTCTCTTTTATGCAACAAAGCCTACTGCTTTTGGTTTTCTTCCTGATTATACTTTCCTCGTAGTAACAAAAGCGTCTGAGGGAAGCGATCGCATTCCCAATGGATGTAAAGAAACATTTCTGTTTCTTAGAAGAGAGATAAGGTTTAAATTTTTATATCTATCTCAATCAATTACTACCAAACGTCCTAGATTTTTCTTTATATTCAGTAGATAGAAATATATCTATTATTGGCGTACTCCTGGATGCAAACGGAAGACAATATTAAGTAATGTACAGCCTATCTGTGCTTAAACGTTGATTTGCACTCATAGATAGCGGATTGTACATTAATTTTGCGGTGCAAGTTCTGCTGTCAGAAAAAATTAATTTCCTGAGTCTTCCTAATTGCTTATTTTTCAACCAACTATTCGTCAAGAAATAGTGGAATCACTGGGTCATTTCTAGGCAAGACAAATTATGAAAATTAGCAGACGAGAGGCGATTAAACTCAGTTTAGCGGGCGGTGGTGTGCTACTATCACCTTTTGGATTTCCCAGTATTGCTGCTGCACAATTGAGTCCGCAAATCCCTCGGTTTCAGTTACCTTTTCGAGTACCGCCTGTACTCAAACCTCAACGTAGTGATGACACCACAGATTACTATGAAATCACCATTCAGAAATCTGCAATTGAGATTTTACCAGGTTTAAAAACAGAGATTTGGGGCTATAACGGCATCAGTCCCGGCCCAACAATTAGACAACGAGGCGGTAAGCGTAGTGAAGGGGGAAGATTCTCGAAAGTTAGGTTTATTAATCAGCTAGATAAAGATGCTCAAGGACGGCCAATCAATCATGTCATCCATTTACATGGCATGGCATCTCTGCCGCAATATGATGGCTATGCTATTGATTATATTCCGCCACAATATTTCAAAGATTATATCTATCCTAACGATCGCGCTGCTACTCTTTGGTACCACGACCACACTCTTGATTTAACTTCACGCAATGTATATATGGGTTTAGCCGGAATGTACATTGTGGAAGATGACTATGAATTGAATTTGCCTTTACCCAAAGGTGAGTATGATGTGCCGCTAATTATTCAAGATAAACGATTAGCTAGCGATGGCAGTTTAATCTTTAATGACAACAATCAAAGAAGCCTATATGGAGATGTGATTCTGGTTAACGGAGTACCTTGGCCGCAAATGCAAGTGGCTAATCGTAAGTACCGCTTCCGAATTTTAAACGCTTCAGCCTCTCGAAATTACCGACTGGTGTTGAGCCAAAAACCAGAAGCCCAAACCAGTGGTGAAAGATTAATTGTGATTGGTAGCGATGGCGGTTTACTAGCATCACCAGTAGAGTTGGTTGCGCCATTGCAAGGTCTACAAATTGGCATGGCAGAACGTTATGATGTCGTCATTGATTTTTCTAAATATCCCATTGGTTCCCAACTGTACTTACGCAATGTTGCCTCTGGTACAGTCGATAATGATGTCCGCACACATACAATTATGCGTTTTGACGTTGTGCGCCAAGAACCGGATGATAGTATTATTCCCAATCAATTACGCCCTGTAGATTCACTCACAGATAAGCCAATTGCTAGAACTCGCAACTTCCGTTTTGAACGCAACAATGGACAGTGGAAGATAAATAACCTGACTTGGGACTCTAAGCGCGTAGATGCTAATCCACAACCAGGGGATGTAGAGATTTGGGAATTGGTCAACCCTGGTAGTGGCTGGATACATCCTGTGCATATACATCTGGTGGACTTGCAGCTACTCGACCGCAACGGCTTACCACCTCGTCCTTACGAGCGAGGCTGGAAAGATGTGTTCTTAGTGGGTGAATTCGAGACTGTAAGAGTGATTGCTCAATTTCGCAGTCGGGATAACAGAGACATCAAAGGTAAATTTATGATGCATTGTCATAATCTTGTTCACGAAGACCATGCCATGATGACTCAGTTTGAAATTGGTCAAGGTGGCCCCGACCCGGTGACAACAGCACCTGCGCTACCAATTTCGCAACTGACGACGCTTTAGTCTGAGTAATTCGCTAAATAAGCTAGGGTAAAGGGAAAAGATTTTTAACTGCTTCACCTTTTCCCCGCCCAAATCAAGAAATTTTTGCTTGATGGACTATTAGTTACCAGCGCCGTAATTTTCCTCATTATATTTTTCGATCGCATCTATATCGTAAGGATTAGCAGTTTGGGGACGGATGGTCTTGATAGCTGATTGTGTTTGTGCTGCTGTATTCTGATTTTCTGTTTCGTTTTCTTGAGGTTGTTGATTTTTTGTCGCTTCATCATTAGCCTTTGGTAATTCTGGTGATGGTGTTACCTCAGGTTTAGAAGCGTTTAAAGCCGTTTCAGCAAGCCATGTGTTTCCTTCAATCCAAGGAGTTGCAAAGGTAGTTTCAGCAATTAGTAACACTGAAGCAATCAATAGTATCAGTGTGAAGAACACAGTTTTCCACATAAAACTTTTCCATGTTGATGAGCGAGGTTTTAATTTCACTCTAAACTAACTGCCAATTAAATCACTCAGTAGAAATAAATCAACATAAGTTTGCTATAGTTCTGTGAACTAAACGTAAAGTAAGAGGTAGTGGCTTGAAAGTAGGCAGTGATGATTTAAGATTGCGATCGCGCTTAACATAAGCAGCCAATATCCAAGGAAACCTTAATAATTCACCTTGGGATAATTTGTGTTCTAGATTACAAATATATCGCTCACCTAATAAGCTTATTTTATATAAGACTTTTAGTTAATTTTTAAGAATATTTTTCCCTATTCTCTAGCCATGCAAGTAATTTCAGCAATTATAGGGGATGCCTATATCTTAAGTTATATGCCAATTGGTAATTAAATTAGTTGATACTTCTAAATTTTTCACCTATTAAGTATGAAGATTTTTCTGTAATTCAGTCGCCAGCAGGAGGAAAAATAATTCTATAATTTTTAGGCTAATGCATAGATATTTTCAGCCACATTGGAATAACCTATGCCTCTCTACAGACTTGAAGATTTTGAACCCGACTACAAAGAAATATTTGGTGGTGAAGACGTTAAAGTCTTGGATCTCTACACTGAAAGTGGAGATAGAATTGGTGCTGTTGATGATGCTTTAGTTGACCAAGATGGACGTTTTCGCTATTTAGTTATTAATACACGTTTAGATGCTGTTGATAAAAAGATATTACTACCAATAGGGCTGTCTCGGATTAATTACGATCAAAAACGTGTTTATGTTGATGGATTAAGTAAAGAACAGGTAGCAAGATTACCTGAATATAGAGATAACTTAGTCGTCGATCCCGACTATGAAGAGAATGTCCGCAGTACTTATCGTTCGCCAAATAGCCAATTCACTTACGACCGAGAAACATATAATTACCAAGAGCCTGATTTATACGATTTGAATGAGCGAGATCATCAAACTTTCAAACTTTATGAAGAAAGATTGATTGCTAATAAAAATCGGGTTAAGGCTGGAGAAGTTACAGTTGGTAAGCGCATTGAAACTGAAACTGCACAAGTTTCCGTACCTATTCAAAAAGAGCGCGTTGTAATTGAAAGAGTTACTCCTACAGTCGAAGATGCTGTAGTGGATGCTAGAGAATCCCACTTCCAAGAAGGAGAAGTAGCACGCATAGAAGTTTACGAAGAAACCCCTGAGATTCGGAAAGAAACTTTTGTGCGTGAAGAAGTTCGAGTCAGAAAAGTGGTTGATAGCGACACAGTTGAAGCAGAAGAGACAATTCGTCGTGAAGAGTTAGATATTGATACTTCTGGTAATTTGAATGTGAATGAAACTGCTCCTGGTAGAGATAACTTAATTTAGTCACATTCAAGATTTCAAGATATCAAATCCAGTTTTATTTTCACAAGAGAACGACATATTATCCATTATATGCAGTCCTCTAATTAGAACAAACTGACGTAAAAGCTCACAATTCCACTAGAAAATCTGGATGGGTGTTATTAACCCATCTATTTTTTTATGATAAGGATGATATACATCAATATATTCTAGAGGGCAAGGCAATGCCCATTGGTGTCAACTTAAGCTAAAAGCTATATAGGGCGGGCGTTGTAAAAAAACCCTCGCCCTCATCCCCTAACCCCTTCTCCCTCAGGGAGAAGGGGAATTGAATCTCTTGCTCCCCTCTCCCTGAGGGAGAGGGGCTGGGGGTGAGGGCGAAACCTTGAACTAAGCGGGTTTCACGTTAAGTTGACACGTATGGGCAATGCCTTGCTCCTACAATTTGTCACATTTTTTCAAATTGCTATGAATCTTATAGTACAGGCATTTTGAATGCTACTGGGCTACCTAGATGAGATGAAATAATATGTATTAACTAATTTTTTAAGAATAAACATTGTAATTAAAATTAATAAATTTGAAATACTGATTGAGGGATTTTAAATATTTAATTTATATGAGTCAATCGAGGATTAAGGATTATATAAATTACAAAAAATATACTACTTGAGATAAAAAAATATTGAATTACTTCAGTCGTTGGTCAGATGGCAAAAAATATATAATTTTTTACTTTAGTTATTAACGCATGAAAGAGAATAATTTGAGGTAAATATAAAATGGCTCTTTACAAACTAGAAGATTTTGATCCCAATTACCGCGATACTTTTCAAGGTGATGATATTAAGGGACTTGGTGTCTATGCAGAAGGCACTGATGACAAGATTGGTAGCGTGAGCGATGTTTTAGTAGACGATGAAGGACATTTCCGTTATTTAGTCGTTGATTTGGGTTTCTGGATTTTTGGTAAAAAAGTATTGTTACCCATTGGACGTGCGCGCATCGACTATAACGTTGATCGAGTTTATGCTATTGGCATGACCAGACAGCAAGCAGATGATTTACCTGAGTTTAATGAACGCTCAGGCGTTGATTATGACTATGAAGAACGGGTGCGTGGTGTATATCGTCGTCCCGGTGACTTAGCATCAAACCGAGCTGTAGAAAGCACATCGACTTTAGAATCAGCAACACCTGTAGATGCTGCTGCACCTCTAGATAGAAATTATCAACCAGCAGTTACACCAACCCCAGCTTACAACCGCGATAGTTACCGTTACGAAAACGAGCCTTCTTTGTTTGGAATTAACGAGGCGGATAATCAGACTCTGAGATTATATGAAGAACGGCTAATTGCTAATAAGAAACGCCAAAAAGCTGGAGAAGTAGCAATTGGTAAGCGCGTCGAAACTGACACTGCAAGAGTAGCGATTCCTCTAGAAAGAGAACGCGTAGTAATTGAGCGTGTTACACCAACCGATGCGGGTACTGCTGTGACTCCTGGAGAAGCTAACTTCCGTGAAGGTGAAGTTGCTCGTGTAGAACTTTATGAAGAAACTCCTGACATTCGTAAAGAAGCAGTAGTTCGTGAAGAAGTCAGAGTCAAAAAAGTTGTTGAGCAAGAAACATCAGAAGCTCAAGCAACTGTACGTCGTGAAGAATTAGATATAGATACCACTGGTGGTCTACCAATTGAAGAACGCTAATTTGCTTAGTTATTAGTTAATAGCTAATAACTAATTAAATAAAGTGCAGGTGAAGTTAGCCGATAGCTTTGCCTGTACTTCTACTCAATTATTTAGCTCAAAATAGCAGTTTGCTGGTCACATAGCAGTTAAATAAAATTTGCCTTATGAATAGCCAAACTTTGTCACGCAATAATGGGCAAGTAAGTCCAGCCATTAATCAACGTATTAGCAACTTGCTGGATAATTTGGGAAGCAAAGTTAGGAATTTTGCGGTTATAGATAGGCAAGGGCAACTGCTTGGTGTCGTTAAAGATTTAGTTTTAGATGCTCAAAATCGACTAAATTTAGTTATATCTAAACAGATAAATCAAAATAATATAGAATCTGGTTCTCAACGAGTCGCTGAGAAGCATAAGTCATTTCTACTCAGGAGCCAGAGAATTAAAAAAATTGATAATCCTACTAAATCAATCCTCATAGATTTAGAAAAATCAGAGATAGAAAATATGTCAGATAATTTAGGAAAAAATAAACCCAGCGAGCAAATAGTATCTAATGGCTCAACTGGGGAAATGGCTTATAGCCCAACTGTAAATGGCAGCTTAGATACTGCTAAATCTTCAGAAATTAGCGAAGAAAGAACTATTAAATTACTAGAAGAACGCTTGGTAATTAATAGTGAAAAGCGGAAAGTTGGAGATATAATTGTCCGTAAAGAAATTGAAACCAGGATGGTGCAAGTTCCTGTGCGGCGTGAAAAGCTAATTGTGGAACAAGTTAGTCCAGAACATAAACAATTAGCTGAAATTGATTTAGGACAAGAAGAAATTTCTGGGATGGGATTGAATGCAGGGGAGATACCACAAGTTGCAAGTTTGGCAGATGGTTTAACAGTGAGTGGCTTGTTTACCTCTCCGAAAATTGCTAGCCTACTGTTAAATGCGATCGCACTTGAAAAGCAGCAAGGTTGTAAGCAGGTACAAGTTTCAATTGTTGTGGAAGATGAAGAACACCGCCAAAAATATCAAGAGTGGTTTGACCGTTGTTCTTTAGGTCAAGTATCAAAGCCAGAATTATAAACTTTGCGCGAGACAATTAACTTTAAACCCCAAAGCCTAAACCTCAAAACCTCAAAGTTTTGAGGTTTCAAATTGTTATTAGGTAAATAGACCAAGGTGTAGGGATACAGGTCTATAGAAATTTGATGTAAAAACATCTCTGTTTTAGTATGCGTTACGCTATCGCTAACGCATCCTACGTAAACTCTTGACTTTTGACCACCTGTACGCGAAATATAGAATTTAAATTTGTATGTAACAGAAGATTGCAGATGTTCTCTACAACAAGTACGGTGCAAAGTTATAAACACCTCTGTAATACTGTACTGCATGAAATTGTCATCCGTGGTATGCGGTATGTTCCACTTAGATCGGGCGTTGATGAAAACATCAAAAAGCATTCACAGTTTGATGTATGTGTATTTACTTAAATAAATAGTCCAATAGATTACACAAAAATTATAGATTTATCCTGTTGAGGCAGCCAAGATTCGCGTAAAACACTGAAATATCAGAGATACCAGTCTCAGGGATAGTAAAATCAGTGTGGTATTTAAAGTCTTGCTATAGGGCAAAGTTGTTTAATTTGAGCAAAAACCTGCTTTAAAGAGATTGTAAATTGTCTAATTGGAGTCCGTGAACCTGCTTTACAGACCTAGACGAAGTCAATCACAATAAGACTTAACCGAAGTAAAATTTGCCTGAGTGCATTCAGGTAATACTGTCATCAAATTAAGTAATGAGTATAGGAGAGATAAAGCGATGAGGGATTCTTATCTGTTGGCAGCAAGTTTGTTAACAGGATTGGCAATACCAGCATCGGCTCTTCCCCAGATGTCGATTATCCTGCCAGAAAATTCTCAATTACAGTGGGAATTAAATCAAAATTCACAGCTAACAGTAGGCGAAAAAGCCATCCCTAGTTTTGACATCTCCCTATCGGACTTTACTAGTCAGGCTTTGCAGTTTTTAAATACGCAGCCAGCATTAGCAAAAAAAACTATCCCTAGTGGTAATTTCTCTTTACCAGATTTGACTAACCAGGAGTTAGCAACGCCATTACAATCATCACTTAATCCTATTTCTGTGGGTACAAACCGCATTTTGGCATCAGGTAGCCAACTGTATTATCAAAGACTCGCAGCTCTAAAATCAGGTCAAGTTTCTAAAGCTGTAGATGATGATACCTTGCGATCGCTCTCGGAGTCAGCTAAGAAACCACAGTTAAGTTACGAAGACTGGAAACGTTTATTAGCTTTAGAAGCCAAAGCCGTTGCTCAAAGTCAAGGCGGAAATCATCTAGGGATTATGGTAGGCGATTCTTTGAGTATGTGGTTTCCTGAGGAAAAACTGCCATCCACTAAATTGTGGCTCAATCAAGGTATATCTGGAGATACTTCTGGTGGTGTGTTAAAAAGATTAGGAGCATTTTCCCAAACGCGACCAGATGTAATATATGTGATGGCTGGGATTAATGATTTACGCAAAGGTCTAAGTGATGATGTAATTTTGCGTAATCATCGCCAAATTATGCGCCGCTTAAAGCAGAATCATCCAAAAGCGCAAATTATTGTGCAATCGATTTTACCTACTCGCTTGTCAACAATTTCTAACCAACGGATTCGTAATCTCAATAATCAACTGGCATTAATGGCTAAACAAGAAAAAGTTAGTTATGCAAATATGTATAGGTGGTTTACAGACTTTGAAGGTAATTTGCGCCTAGAGTTAACCACTGATGGTTTACATCTATCCCCTGATGGCTATGAAGTGTGGCAGGCAGCCCTAGAGCAGATAGAATTAAGGCTAAGTCAGCGCGATAATTAAGCTATCGCAATTTAGATTATGAATATCACTAATAGCGATGCGATCGCCATACGTTATGTTATTGAACGTCAATTAGAAGCTTTCCAAAGGGATGATACTTTAGGCGCTTTTGCCTTTGCTAGTCCAGGAATTCAAACCCAATTCCGCACCGCAGAAAACTTTATGCAAATGGTGCGGGTAAGTTATCCGGCTGTTTATCGTCCTCGTTCTGTATTATTTCAAAATATAATAAATATTCACGGCAAAATTACTCAACCAGTACTGCTACTTGGCCCGGATGGAGTACCTGTTAAGGCATTATATGTAATGGAAAGGCAGCCTGATATTACATGGAAAATTAACGGATGTGTTTTATTACCTGTGGAGGCTGAATTTAATTAGTTGCAACAGACGCGATTAATCGCGTCTGTACAAGAGTAAATAGTTAAATTTATCGCTTTAATAATAGCTGGGGAATAATATCATCTTGCTTGCTGCTGGCAAAGTTAGCAAAGTGTTGTGCTAAAGGTGGTACTAAAACTAAGGGATTGCTAAAGCCAGAAAAAATATGTATGCTCTCATATTCTGGAACCGCACCAATTAAAGGTAAGCTATTGCTACTAAAAGCCACCAAACATTTGTGCCAAGTACCAGGTAAATTTGCTAATGCTGGTAAAACTTTGCCAATACTGTTTCGCAGCCAATTTTCACTTTCCTGGGGATTTACCTCAGCATCGGGATTTGTGAGGACGCGGCTAATTTGTCCTAAGCGCAAACTACCATCTTGAAACTGAATCGCACCTGCATCTAGGATTGGTGGTACTGGCTCATTCCCTGCTTGATTCCATAATTCATCAACTTGAGTAGATTTGGCTTCTAGTTGAAATCTTTGCATATTTGCTGGCATCACTAAGGTATTTAACCGCTGTTCAACAGGTGGAGTTTGAATCACTTCTGCGTGGGTAAAATACACTTTGACGGGAATTCCAGCAGATTTAAGTAACTGGCGACTGATTCCACCAGCACAAATCACAACATTAGCACTATTGAAAGTCGCAGTATTTGTTTTAACGCCGTTAGGTAATATCTGTAATACTTGTTCTATCTTGAGTTCACCGCCAATCCCGAGAAAAGCTTGGATGTAAGCTTGTGTAGTTTTTTCTGCGTTAATATGACCGTGTTTTACTGTTAAAGCACCTGAGATTGCATCTTGATTTAGCAGTGGTTCTAGTTCACAAGCTTCAGTAACAGTGAGTAGCTGAGGTGGAACGCGAACATTATTGTAGGATGCGGCTGTAATTTCTGGATTAATATCGGCTGGAATAGTTAGTAATAAATCTAATTCGCGAAATTCAATATCAGCGTCTAATTCTTGCGATAGGATTTGATAACGTGCGATCGCTTCTTCGCAGAGTAGGCGAGTTAACGGTGTAGTTCCTGACCAATAAGCTAACCCACCATAACTATAGCGGGTGGCGTTGTCTGGTGTTGGCGATTGTTCTAACAAGAGAACCGAAAAGCCAACTTTTGCTAGTTCGTAGGAAAGTGTCGCACCTGTAATTCCTGCGCCAACAACAATCCAGTCGTAAGTCTTCATTCTGCTCACCAGCACGTACCTGTCCAAGTTTAGGCTTTTTTGGTAACGGTGGATAGTAGAGCGATCGCCTACTCAATGGATTATATAACCTGATCATCTCTTAGACTAGAATTAACTGGCTCAACAATAAAGCCTGTATTACATACCAATATAAATATAAATCTCAAGGAAAAATGTCTGAATATTTAGCTGGAAATAAGCCAACTACAGAGCAATTAAAGAAATGGATTGAGTTTTTTCATACTAATGGCTTTCTGGTAATTGACAATGTGTTAACACCTTACCAATGTGAGCTTTTAAGAAATGATTTAGATGCTGCTCTCCAGCAGACTGAAGGTAAAAATTATCATAAATCCAAAAAGATTATGAAGCGAATGTTTGAACATTCTCAGAATAATCTGAATCTTTTTGCTTTGGAACCAGTTGTGACATTTGCAGAACATTTAATTGGTGAAGCAAATGGCATAGGATACTCAATACATGATGGGATTCCCAATGCTAATGTCATTCATGTGATTCACAATAACTCATTTAAAATTCCTTCGGAAACTGACGGGTTGGCGAAAAATGCTTGGCATCAAGACGATACACCGCACATAATTTCGCTGGATGGTAAACCTTTAACTAATATTCGTTTAAATGTTCTGGCATTTACTGTGAATTATTACCTCACAGATGTATTATCTGAAGCAAATGGGCCTACTCAGGTGATTCCTGGATCTCATCTATTTGGTAAGTTCTGCAATGGTGATATTTCTGGATATGAAAACCAAATTTATAGCTGCTTGGGTGCTATGGGTTCTGCCGTTTGCTTTAACAATCAGGTATGGCATAGAGGCTCTAGAAACTCTTCTTCTATGACTCGCTACATTACACAAATTACCTACGCTAAGAGACTGGTTGGTCACAAGTATGCACCATTTATGAATTATCAAATGCCGAGTCACTGCTATGAAGAAGCAGACGAAAGATTAAAACAACTTTTAGGATTTATCCCCAATGGAGCTTACGGTTAATTTAATGAATATGAGGATATTTTTGAAATAAGAACTTATCTATAATCGGTCTAAATATATGAGGACTTACGCATCAAAAATATTTGAGGAATTAGGACAACGTTAATGATTAACGCCGCCAATCATACATTAGTCTGCCATGACGATCGCGCACAAGTTCCCATTGCCCATAACGATATGCTTGTCCGCGATAACGTGTAGAACGATAACCTCGTCTATGATAATTTTTGCGATTCCGGTGGCGCTGATAATATTGTCCACCATGTCGCTGTCTATGGTAACGTCTTTGAGTGCGTCGGTGAGCTAACAAAAGCTCTTCACTTTGCTCTCCTAATAATGTTGTTTGTGTGTCAATACTCTGTTCATTGAACACATGATTGAGGGTAGTATCCTTAGCTTCAGCCAGAGTAGGCGGATAGATGAAAGCTAATAGCAGGACAACCATTGAGGACAGCTTTTGGAAACGGTTCACGTTTTTGCTTTTCCTAGTTTATTGGTAGTCATTTTATTTAATACTTAAGTTGAGTAAATATATAGTTCAGAATTTACCAATTTGATTAATGCAAACGTGATGAAAGTAACGAAATGACGGTGTGTGCGTTACGGCTGAAGCTTAACACATAATCCATCGTGAAGGCTTTTGACTGTCAACAGTTCACAGCCCTTATTAGTATTTATGCAATTTGGACGCGCATTAGCTTAAGCAATAAAATCATCTGTAAAAATAAAAAGCCTCAGCTTAATAGCTGAGGTAATTAAAAGTAGTCCCTTCTTGGATGAGAAATAGCTGTACCGAAGTAAAAAATCTTAGCTAACGCCTAAAGCAACTAGAAATAGAGTTGTAACTAATAAAGTACCAATTGCAGCTTGAAACTTGTAACGATTTTGCAACTCTTGGTTGGGATACTCCGCGTAGTAAAGTTCGGGTTCGGTTGCGTAATTGTTAAGAATGCCGTTTTCGTTAATGGTGGTATACATAGTTTTTTCTTTGGGTTGTTACTTTATGTAAAGTAATTTAACTAATATTGTTACGATTGGTCAATACACGTTGACAACAAAGATTAAATAGTATCTATAAACTGAGCTTATTAGGCAGGTAATACAACTGAACTGCTGTGTCAGTGCGATCGCATTCCTTAATCTAGGATTCTACTGATAATTAAAAATTAATTGCGAACAATTATCACAATACAAACTTATTACCGCACCAAGATAAAAGAGAAAATCGTTTAGTTTGTCTTTTACCGATGTATCTCCCGCCACTGAGTAAAAAAAACATCATTAAACCCTCATGAAAACCATGATAAAAAATCGGCAGATGCATGATAAGTTTTAAATCCAACGTCCTCGCTTAGAGCCTCGCACTATGCATCTGCACTATTTACACCCCCAACACCTTGAGGAATTAGTCAAGAGCAGTGGCATAAATTTACACATTGCGAAGCTGAATTTTTTGTCCCTTCAGGGGATCAACGCCTATGAGTACCTGTTGATTTCTGAGTTGCTTCCCCGCACCAATACCGGGATGGTAAAAAACGCCTGGTTGCAGCGTTACGCCCATATCACCGAAGGCGGCTGGTGGTGTTCGGGACTCGATCCGGTAAATCATTGGCAAATGATGGAATGGGGATGCTTTAAGCCAAATCAGCCGCGAATCAATCAAAATGGTAAGGCTATCAAGTACGAACACCCCCCCAGTACGCCAACACGGGTGTTTTGTCTGCGCGTGACACTAGATGTTTGGCAGCAAGTTGCCCAGCGTTACAATATCTCTCTACCCAACAATATTAGTATTGCTGCCAGTGGCGAAGCTGTAGGCTTTTGGCAATGGGTGATGGAACAGAACATTCCCCTGATTATTTGCGAAGGCGCGAAGAAAGCCGCCACACTCTTAAGTCAAGGATACGCTGCGATCGCAATTCCGGGAATCACTAGCGGCTATCGCGTTGTTAAAGATGATTTTGGAAAAGTCACTCGTCGTCAGCTAATTCCTGACTTAGGAATTTTTGCTCTCAAAAAACGTACCTTTTATATTTGCTTTGATTTTGAAACTAAACCCAAAACTATCGCCGCAGTTAATAACGCCATTTCTCAACTAGGCTTTTTATTTCAAGAAAAAAACTGCCCTGTAAAAGTTATTGAATTACCAGGGTTGGAAAAAGGCGTTGATGAGTTTATTGTTGCTAAAGGTGCGGGTAGTTTTGAAAAGGTTTATCGCCAAAGCGTTGATTTAGAAGTTTATCTAGCTTTAACTAAACCCCATACCGAGTTAACTATTCCGGCTGCAATTACAGTTAATTCTCCTTATTTAGGTGAAATTCCTTTTCCTACCTCTGGGTTAGTAGGTGTGAAATCAGCTAAAGGAACAGGTAAAACTACAGGCTTAAAAGCTGTCGTTCATCAAGCCAAAAATAGAAATCAACCTATTTTATTAATTACCCATAGAATCCAACTGGGAAAATTTTTATGTGAAAAAATCGGCATTAACTGGGGCATTAATTACGGAGAACGCCAAGAAAATATTTACCAATGCCCCATGCCCCATGCCCCATGCCCCATGCCCAAATCCTTTGGATTGTGTGTTGATTCTATTTGGAAGCTAAACCCAGATGATTGGCAAGGAGCAATCGTAATTTTAGATGAAGTAGAGCAGTCTTTATGGCATCTACTCAACAGTAATACTTGTAAACAAAAGCGCGTCAGAATATTAAAGATATTCCAACAACTAATTGCTACAGTTTTAAGCACTGGCGGATTAATCATTGCTCAAGATGCAGATTTATCTGATGTATCTTTAGAATATTTACAAGGTTTAGCAGGTAATAAATTAACGCCTTGGATAGTTTTAAATCAATGGCAACCAGAGCGCGGCTGGGATGTGACTTTTTATGATTCTCCGAACCCAACACCGTTAATTCATCAGTTGGAATTAGATTTAATTGCTGGGCGGAAATGTTACGTCACTACTGATAGTCGTACTGGGCGTTACAGTTGCGAAACTATTGAGCGTTATTTAAAAGAACGGTTAGAGAAGTTACGCCGCCAATTTCCTCAAACCTTAGTTGTTAGCAGCCAAACTACAAATACACCCGGACATCCAGCAGTTGATTTTGTAGCAGCAATTAATGACAAGATTCCTGAATATGAGACGGTATTTGTTACTCCTAGTATTGGCACAGGAATTAGCATTGATGTGCAACATTTTGATAGAGTATATGGCATATTTCAAGGCGTAATTCCAGATTCAGAAGCTCGCCAAGCATTAGCAAGAGTGCGGGATAATGTGCCGCGTGTGGTTTGGTGTGCCAAGCGGGGTATTGGCTTAATTGGTAGTGGTAGTACAAATTATCGTTTGCTTTCCTATTGGTATCAAGAAAATCAAAAAGATAATTTAGCTTTGCTCAGTCCTCTACATAAAATTGATGTTGATTTACCCTTAGTGTATGACCCAATTCATTTACGAACCTGGGCGAAGTTGTCTGCTAGGGTAAATGCTTCCATTCGCCTTTATCGTCAATCTTTACAAGAAGGATTAACGGCGGATGGGCATCAAGTTTGGACAAGAAGCAACGCTGTACACAATAATATTATCCGCGATTTACGCCTAGCATTCTTGGCAACAGATCCGCAAGACTTCACTAATCGCAAGCGGTTGATTTTAGAAATTGTCAAAGTCCAAAAGGAATGGACAGAAAAACGGCAAAAGTCTAAAGAAATCAAACGGAAAATTCGCGATATAAAACAGCAAAATCAATTATTAGCAGCAACGGCTGTAGCTAATGCTAGGGATATTGATTATGTTGAGCATGAGAATTTGCTGGCTAAACATTCCCTCACGCAAGATGAACGGAACGCCGTTGAGAAATATATTCTCAGGCAAAGATACGGTATAGAAGTTACGCCGAATCTAAAGTTGCAAGATGATAGAGGCTATTACGGACAACTGTTAACTCACTATTATCTAACCCACGAAAGCGAGTATTTCCATATTCGCGATCGCCAGGAATGGCACCAACAATTATCATGGGGTGATGGGCAGGTTTTTCTCCCAGATTTAAAGACTTATACGCTGAAGGTTGAGGCCATGAGAGCCTTGGGAATGGTAGATTTTCTAGAAGTAGGGAGAGAATTTACAGAAGATGAGCCAGATTTAATTTTATTGAAGAATTTGGCTGTGCAAAATAGTAAACATATTAAAAGAGTACTGGGTATTAATTTGGGAAGCGCGCCGGAAAGTTTTTCAGGAATTAAAATCCTCAGTCGCTTGTTAAGTTTCCTGGGGTTAAGGTTGAGGCGAGGAGATAAAGGTTATCAAGTTGACGCAGAAACCCTTGCAGATGGTAGACAGAAAGTATTTGCAATTTGGCAACAACGCGATGAATTAATGTTGACTCATTTGCGAAATATGAGGGATGAGGCGGTTAATTCGATATCGGAATGGCAGATGGTAGGGGGATTAGGGATTGGGTAATGGGTAATGGGTAAGGGACTTCTAGAAAATAAATTATCCAAATTGACCATGAATGGGTAGGGTGAGGACAAAGGTAGTTCCGCGTCCAAGCTGGGAGTAGACATCGATATGGCCCTGGTGTTTCTCCACCACAATTTGGTGAGCGATCGCTAGTCCTAACCCTGTTCCTTTACCAATCCCTTTGGTTGTAAAGGAATGGTCGAAAATGCGACTTCTGATATCTTCACTCATGCCAATGCCGCTATCTGCAATATGAATTTCTACCATCTGTTGATCTTTCAATGAAGTGGTGATGGTAATACAATTAGGATTTTCTCTATTCTCCTCTATGCCAAGTTGTTGATTGGCTTCTTCCAACGCATCAATAGCATTGGCGAAAAGATTCATAAATACCTGATTAATCTGTCCAGGGTAACATTCTACTAGGGGCAATACTCCGTACTGCTTAATAACTTGGATTGCTGGTCGTTTCCCTAATGCCTTGAGTCGATGCTGCAAAATTAGCAACGTGCTGTCAAGCCCTTGATGCAAATCAAAGGGTATTTTGGATGTATTGTCGATCCGCGAAAAGGTGCGTAGGGCAAGGGATATCTCCTTGATGCGATCGGTGCTGAGGTGCATTGAACCTAACAAATTTGGTAAGTCTTCTGCCACAAACTCTAGATCTAAATCTTCTAGGGACTGCTGAAGTAAAGCGGAGGGCTGCTTGACCTCAGATTGATAGAGTGCTAATGCTTGTAGCAAAGTGCTGATATGTTCTTTAGCCTCGGGAATGTTGTTGACCAGACAGCTGATGGGATTGTTCATTTCATGGGCCACGCCTGCGACTAATTCCCCCAGTGTCGAAAGCTTTTCTTGCTGCACTAGGCGTATCTGCGCTTGCTGAAGGGATGCGGTTCGCTCTGCAACTTGCTCTTCCAGGGTCTCGGTCAGATGTTGCAATTTCTGCGTCAGCTTGTGCATACGCCAATGTACCATAACCCGCGCCAAGACTTCCTGTTGCTCAAAGGGTTTGGTAATGTAGTCTACTGCTCCTAGGGATAGCCCTTTCAGCTTGTTACTGATGTCGGAGAGTGCAGTCATAAAAATCACGGGAATATCGCGAGTTTTAGGATTATCTTTGAGGCGGGTACAGGTTTCAAAACCATCCATGACAGGCATCTGCACATCTAACAAGATTAAGATAGGTAAGGCGCGCTCTACCTGCTCAATTGCACTCTTCCCATCTTCTGCTAGCCGCACTTGAAAGCCTGCTTCTTTTAACACTTGCCGCAAGAGCGATAGGTTAGTGGGATTGTCATCCACAACCAAAACGAATTCACGACTTTGATTGTTGGTCATCGGATGGTCTGTTGTCATTGCTGTCCTCCATGAGCGATATATAAAATTGAGAAAATTTGTATTTCAGGTGTCTTAGCGCATTTTGCTATCAGCAATAATTAAGGACTCTTGTAGCAATTCACGCATCTGTTTGAGCTGACAATCTTCAGACAGTTGAATCAATTTTTTGGCAAACTCAAATGATGTGGGATGAGACTTTTGAATCTGTTCGCATAAGTTAATCACTGTATCTAGATCGCCTTCCTGAATATGCTTTTGTAGCTGATTAAGAATTTCTATTGGTGGAGGAAGCAGTTGCATCACAGCAGGCGTATAGCTTTCTTGGCTGTAGGATTCTATGGTTGTAGTTGGTTCTTCATAAATCCAGGTCAACTTGAGATGGGTTTGAATTATCTCCAGTAGCTCATCCACTTGGATGGGTTTGGATAAGAAGCAGTTAGCTCCTGCTTCCAAGCTTTGAAATTCATCTTGGGCAAAAATGCTGGCAGATGAAGCGATCGCTAAGATGTGCGACAACTCAGTAGACTGGCGTAGTTGTTTAAGCAAATCAAAGCCGTGCATGACGGGCATCACCAAATCAGTAATCAGTACGTCGGGTTTGTGAGCCATGATCTGCTCCCAACCCTCTTTACCATTGCTGGCTTCAACCACATCAAATCCCATCGGCTTTAGCAAGCTGACAATCAGCGATCGATTTTCCCATTTGTCATCCACCACCAGGACTGTGCGTCTCTGCCCACCATAGCCCACAATGATGTTTTTCCCGTCCTGACGCTCTTGAATTGACCAGTTCAGCGATGCTGGGAGATCAACTTCAAAGCTAAATAAGCTACCTTGCCCCAAGGTGCTTTCTACCTGAATTTTACTGCCCATGAGAGAGACGATTCTTAGGCTAATCGCCAGTCCCAAGCCACTTCCCTCATCTTGCTTTTTCACATCCCCCACTTGCTCAAACGGCAGAAAAATCTTTTCTAGCTGTTCAGGGCTCATCCCCACACCCGTGTCTTCAATTTCAAAGCGGATTCTGTAGGAGTCGAGGGATTCATGATGCTGATGAGCCGTAATCCGAAAGTAAACACTTCCTTGCTCTGTAAACTTGATAGCGTTGCCCAATAGGTTAATTAACACCTGGCGCAATCGTTTTTCATCAGCATAAATGCTTTGCGGTAAATCTGCCGCAGGTTCGCAGGCAAAAATGATTTTCTTTTGTTCAGCCCTGATCCGGTTCATCTCAGCAATCCCTTGCAAAAACGATGACAGATGGATATCTGACGGGTTTAGCTCCAGTTTTCCCGCTTCGATTTTCGCCAAATCCAGGACATCATTGATCAGCATTAATAAATGGTTGCCGCATTGATAAATAACACTGATCCCCTTTTTGTCGGATGGTTGCAAATATTTAGAGCGCTGCAAAATTTGGGCATAGCCGAGAATGCCATTGAGAGGTGTACGCAGTTCGTGGCTCATATTCGCCAAAAAATCACTTTTAGCCCGACTCGCCGAATCAGCAGCTAGTTTTGCGGCTTCCAGCTCAGTAGTGCGCTCTTGCACCCGGTGTTCCAGGGTGGCGAAAGATTCTTGCAGTTGCTTGGCCATGTAATCAAAAGACTTAGCCAAATCACCGAGCTCGTCGCTGCGATCGCTTGGCAGGGCTTGCTGCCACTGACCGCTTGCTAGCTGTTTAGCCGCCTGATTTAATTGCAGAACAGGACGAATTACCAATGACTGAGACAGCCACCAAATCACTACTAGAGTCAACAGCAAGACCAGACAGAGAATGGCTAAGGCAATGACACCAGCTTGCTGCTCGCTTTGAATCACCGAATTGGCATCTAGTTCAATCACTAATACGCCATTGGTGCGCCCAAACTGATTTTTGATTGGGGCATAGCCGTAGAGAACAGGTTTAGCTGCCGAACTTGATAGAATATCGGGTTCAACAAGCGGTGCTTCTAAGTCTGCAATGTCGCCTTTTAGTCCAGGGGTGATGAATTGCAAAGGCTCTCCCACCAGCGCATTAGAACGCCCTTCGTTGTAGTAATCCAACACAAAAACCAGTTTCCCGTCCGACTGTTGCCGTAGGGTATAGATGTGGTTGATTGAGGGGCTAGCAGCTTGAATATTTTTCAGCCGTTCCTGATTGATTTTGTAAAATGGCTCCTTCATGCTGTTGGGTGTCACTGTCAACGCCAGATAATCGCTGTCGATTTGGGGGACAGATAGGCGCAACAGTTCCATCAGGCGATCGCGCATTTCTTGACGCTGGACGGTGCGGAGTTGCCAGGACAACCCTGTAGTCAACAGCCCAGCCGCTAGTGTTACTAGCAGCGAATAGGCTAAAACAATTTTGCGGCTGAGGCTTTGTTTCTGCATTGTTTTTCCTCTAAGATTGCAATCCCAAGCTGTAGCGATACGCTGTTTTTTGGGATTCCCGTCCTACCTGATCCGTAATTTTTTCCCAACCCTGCTCAACCCGCCCCATTGTCTGTTCGCGGCTGATTTTTCCGGCCATGAAATCTGTCAGCGCTGGCTCAAGAATTTCCAATTGATAACGTTTGGCGTGGGGTAATTTCAGGTCTAACGCCATGTTGGGATTGCTTAAGGTAATGCCAATAGCTCCTAAATAGTTATTGGCCGCTTCCTCTGACATCCCTGCTTGAATCCAGGGAGTCACGTCCTTAAACTGTGAAACCCGATAGGGGTTAAACCCAGTTGCACCAATTGTCACATCCACATTTGCCTGGGCTGGCTGACTCATATAGGACAGAAAGGCATAGGCAGCATCTTTTACTTTGGGCGCGGCTTTGGCAGAAATGACTCCGGTGTAGCCCAAGTTAGCCGCAAAAGGGGCATGATTAATGCCGTCAATGGCGTAGGGACAGACAAACTTATCACAGACTGTGAATTTGCCTGTGGTTTGATCAAGCACTTGGGAGCTACCCGGTGTCATGGCTGCCCCAACCTTATTCGTTACTTTTGAAAGGGTTGGATCGATTGCCAGCGTGGGAATGTCGCCCCAGTCGATCATCAAGGCACATCGCCCTGCCAGAAAAACATTGCGGGCCTCAACAAATTTCAAGTTGGCATCATCAGGCACCCCATAGGCCATCGTTTGTTTGTAAACATCCAAAGCCTTGGCAAACGCCTCATTTTTTACCAATGGTTTCATGGTTTCCGAGTCAAAAAATGCCCCCTGCCCTGTGCCTTTGGATTGTAGATAGGATGTGGCGATCGAGCTAAACATAAAAAATCCGACGTGTCCCGGTTCCTTGGCAATACAAGAGCCGTAGTCTGGAGTTCCATCCCCATTCAGGTCTTTGCCATGAAAGTTCCGCGCTACTTTCAAATAATCATCCCAAGTCAAGGGTGGCGTTAATCCGGCTTTTTGCAGCAAGTCGGTACGATAGTAGAGTAGATGATAGTCCCCATCTAGCGGAACACCGTAAATGCGCTGATTATGAATGGCATTGGCATTGCGAAAGAAGGGGACAATGTCCTCCCACTGCAACGCTGCATCAGCCTTGACACGAGCGGTTAAATCTTCCAGATAATTAGCATTAACGAAGTCAATTAACCACTGGGGCATGGCCACCGCCATGTCATATTTAGGAGATGCACTCGACCAGTCGGCTTGCAACATATCATAGACCTTGCCAAAGTCGTGCATCGTCAATTTGACTTTAGCTCCCGTCAGCGATTCAAACTCAGGAATTCGTCGTTCTAGCCCTGCACCAATTACACCTGAACGAGTGACAACATTGACTGTTATCCCGTCAAAGCGCTGTAGAGGGGCTGTAGTTTTGGTGGATTGAGTGGAGGCATTTGGAGATACATTAGCTGGGAACAAGCTGCATCCGGGAAGGGAAATGCTGAACCACAGTGCTGTCAGCAGTATTGTTAGATACTTCAGGAATTTAATGCCAGCGCGTAAATGTTGCCGGGATGAGAGGTTCATATCTGATTAACCTTTTAATTAATACATTCGGTTGTCCTGGTGCAGCTCAGATGAGTTTTAATTTCCACAGAGGTTGTCAGCTTTTATACAAGTTTTAAGAAATTCATTGAAAGCGGCGGGAAACTCCATCCCCTTGTGGGTGGAGAGCGGCAGTTGCTACAACGGGGGGAACCCCCACAACGCACTGCCTCCCCTATGCCCCATTCCCCATGCCCAAAAACTCCACCCACAACGGGATGGAGTTTTTCATTGGATTACCCTTTCTGTAAGCATTAACAATAAAAAAGCTGCTTTTAGTGCCATATAAAAACTGAAAAACCTATCTCACAAAGACTCTATAAGGATTTTGTATTTAGGAATGCCCCATCATGTATGGGGAAGTTGGCATTTCTAGATTTTTTCTATATTCCTTACACGCTAAGGATGATGAATGTAACTAAACTTAAAACTGAATGTTTGCGAACAGTGCTTTCAAACATTAATAATTTCGGTTCAATTAATTTTCCTTCCTAAACATTGCAGCGATAGAATTGCCCAAAAAATATAACTTTGTTCTCTTATCCTTGTTATTAACAGCACTGTGACTATCTATACATCTAAAGCTCCTGATATCTGGTGTTACCCATTAGTATTCCAAAAACAGATAGCATTCTAACAGGCCCAGGAAAGCAAGATAAAAATCCTTGCTGCATAGTCATACAATACTTGTCGGTTAAGGGGACAAAGGGGAATGGGAAAAGGGAAAGAAAAAACCATTACCAATTACCAATTACCAATTACCAATTACCAATTCAATACTGCTCGGTTAAGGATTTTAAACTCTTAATTTGGTTTGGGAAAAGGTTAAAGGGTAAGGGTTAAAGGTTTTTTCTTGCCCCTTTTCCCCTTCCCCCTTTCCCCTTAACCGACAAGTATTGATTACCAATTACCCATTACCCATTACCACTTGTGCAACTGCTTGTACTAACAAATCGGGATCGATGGGTTTGGATAAATGCTTTTGAAAGCCGGCGGCTAAAGCTTGTTGTTGATTGATTTCTCCAGCATAAGCCGTAAGAGCGATCGCAGGAGTTTGTCCGCCTTGTTCTGGTAGCAGGGAACGGACTTGTTTTATCAGGGTGTAGCCATCGACTTCGGGCATACCGATGTCGCTGACTATGACATCTGGCTGGAATGATTCTAGGGCGGCTAAAAATTCGTAGCTGGTAGCCACTGTTACGACTTCTGCACCGTAATAATCTAGCAAGACGGTGAGAAAATCACGGCTGTCTGGTTCGTCATCGATGGTTAAGATTTTGATCCCTGCAAGATTGAGTTCATCGGCTGCTAAATCTGCGGTGCGATCGCTCTCTGGTTCAATGTTCTGTAATGGTAAACTGACGGTGAAAGTAGCCCCTTGTCCTTCGCCTGGGCTGTTAACGGCTACTGTACCGCCGTGGGCTTCGATGATGTGGCGCACAATTGCTAGCCCTAAGCCTAATCCGCCATATTTGCGGGTAATGGAGACATCTTCTTGGCGGAAAGATTCAAATATGTAGGGGAGAAAGTTGGGGTTGATGCCTTTACCTGTGTCGGTGACGGTAATCTGGGCTTGGTTCTCTACCCTTTCTAAGCGAATGTCTACCCTGCCGCCGTTGGGGGTAAATTTGATGGCGTTAGTCAGTAAATTCCACAATACTTGTTGCAAGCGTACGGCATCACCGGATACTTGCCCGACGTTGCGTAATTCTGGATGAATCAGAATTGATTTGGCAACGGCGGCAGTTCTGACGGTATCAATGGCGGCTTCAATGACAAATATTAAATTAACGGCATCATCGTTTAAGGTGAGTTTACCCCGCAGAATTCTGGCAATATCTAATAAGTCATCAATCAGTTGAGTTTGCAGCTTGGCGTTACGTTCAATTGTGGCTAAGGCTTCGGCTGTTTTGTGAGCATCCAGTCTGCGACTTTGCAGTAGTTTTGTCCAGCCGAGGATGGGGTTGAGGGGGGAACGCAATTCATGGGAGAGAATTGCTAAAAACTCATCTTTAACACGGTTGGCTTTTTCGGCTTCATTGCGGGCGACTTGTTCTAGTTGCAAAATGCGATCGCGTTCGATTTCTATTTCTTTTTGATCGTGAATGTCTGTACAGGTGCCAAACCATTTCTCTACCCGCCCTTGTTCATCTTTGAGGGGTAAGCCCAAAATTAAATGCCAACGATAACTACCATCTGAGTTACGCCGGAAGCGATATTCATGTTTATAGAAAGTGCTATTTGCAACAGCATTGATCCACAATTCTTGAGATTCTGGCATATCTTCTGGATGCACGGCTGCTAGCCAACCAAAACCCAAGGCTTGCTCAAATATTAATCCAGTATATTCACATAATCGTTGGTTAACATAATCACAATAGCCGTGAGCGTCACAAGTCCAGACAAGGTGGGGAATGGCTTCTGCTAAATAACGGTAACGGATTTCACTTTGGCGGATAGTTTCTTCAGCTTGTTTGTAATCGGTTATGTCGCGAGAGATACATAACAACTGCATGACTTGCCCTGCGGGATTGCGGATGGGCGTAACCGCCACATCCCACCATTTCGGCGTACCTTTGGCGGTGGGGCAATAACCCTGAAATCTGGCTAATTCCCCAGCTTTAGCTATGGCGATCGCATTCTCTGCTTCTTGCCTCATTTCTCCTTCCCAGAAACAGCGCCATTCTGTGTGGAGCAAAGGTGTGAGGTCATCGATTTCTAATAGACAGATGCCGCCAGGATTTATGTATAAAAGTCTACCATCTAAATCTAAGACTTTAATACAGTCGTTACTGCTGGCTAGCATTCGTTGGTTAAACTCTTCACTTTGACGCAGTTCTTCCTCGGCACGTTTGCGCTCAGTAAGATTCGTGAGAGAGCCTATTTGACCAATAACATTACCATTGGAGTCAGTTTCCGCTAGTATCTGGGCGTAAAACCAAATGATGCTCCCATCTGGGCGTAAACACCTGCCTTCATTCTGATAAAATTCTCCTGGCTGTAATCTTAGGGGTGTTTCTCTCAAAATGCGATCGCGGTCTTCTGGGTGTAAGGTTTCTAGCCATCCCATGCCTAATGCTGTATGCGTTGGTCTACCTGTAATTTCCGACCAGCGATTGTTGACATAAATACAGTTGTTATTGTTATCAAACCTAAAAATGGCTACTGGTACTGCTTCAGCTAAAGTTGCATAACGGCGTTCGCTTTCTCGCAGTTCTTCCTCGGCGCGTTTGCGATCGGTAATATCTTGGACATTACCTGTTTTACGCACAGCGTTACCTGCTGCATCATAGAATACCTGCGCTCTCCCAGCCAACCAGCGCTCGCCATCAGGATGCAAGACACGGAACTCTGTATCATAATATTGCCGTCGCTCACGCATCATTTGACCAACATACTCGCTGATGCGGCTGCGGTCGTCAGGATGTACCCACTGCAACCACTCATCACCCCTAATTTCTCTGATACTTGGGTCAAGCCCCAACAGCATACAGTATTCTTCGGATATTTTGGCTTTACCTGTAGTCAGATCTAAATCCCATAATCCTGATTTTGTAGCTTTTTGCGCTAATTTCAACCAAGCGGCATTTTCTCGCAGTTCTGCTTCTGAGTGTTTGCGTTCTGTAATATCTAAATCTACACCCGTCATGCGTACAGGTTGCCCTGTCTCGTCGGTGAAAACTTTACCTTGGCTAAGGGCCCAACGAATATTGCCATTGGGATAAACTACGCGAAATTCAATGTTGTAGTCTGCACCTGTAGCGATCGCAGTATTAACTGCTGCGAGGACGCGATCGCGATCATCTGGGTGTAGGCGAGATACAAAGGTCTCATACCTGCCATCAAACTCGCCTGGTGCATAGCCAAACAAAGCTTCTAAGTTGGCAGACCATTGAATTTCACCTGTAATGATATTCCAGTCCCAAGTCCCCATCCGCGCAGCTTCTAAGGCTTTTCCCAGTCTGACTTCATTTTCTTGTAAAATTTTCTCAGCACGTTTGCGTTCAGCTAGTTCAGTTTGTGCCTGTTGTAGTGCTTCCGCCTGACGTAAGGCAATACTGACCTGAGTTGCCAATTCTTGCAGCAAATCAATTTCTAACTGTTGCCATTTGCGGGGTGCTGTACAGTGATGAGTAATTAACATTCCCCAAAAATAGCGATCGTGCAAAATTGGGACTACCAAATTTGCCCGGACTTGAAACTGCGCTAGCATTTCCCTGTGGCAAGGTTCAACAGTACCATCATAAATATCTGCTGTGGCGGTAACTAAACCCTGACGATAGCGTTCGATATACTCTTCAACTGCACTGGGTTCTTGATTTAGCAGTCCTTGACGATAGCGTTCAATGTATTCCTCAGCCAAACAGGGATCGAAAATTGCGGAAGCCAGCACAGATTGGCAGTTTTCCCCAACCGCTTCTGCAACTACTTGGCCATTACCATCTGCAAATAGCTGAAAAATAATTACCCGATCCGTCTGCAGGAATTGCCGCACCTCATTGACAGTAATTTGCAGAATTTCATGTAAATTTAAGGATTTATAAATTTGTTGGGTAATTTGGGTAATTAATCGCTCTTTTTCGATGCGCTGTTGCAGTTGAGTGCGTAACTGTAAATTCTCAATCGCCCCATTCACTGCTAGACGCATTTCCTCAGAAGTAATCCCACCCTTGACTAAGTAATTTTGCGCCCCTGCTTGCATCGCCTGCACTGCGATCGCTTCATTCCCCTGTCCTGTAACTACAATTACAGGTAACAACGGCTGACGGGTAATTGCTTGTAGTTGCTTGAGAAATTCTAAACCATCAATATCTGGTAATCGGTAATCCAGTAATACAATATCTGGTTGGTGAACTTGCCACAGTTGTAATCCAGTTTGCCCCAATTCTGCTAGCACAACGGTATATTGGTATTCCCGATCATGCAAAAAATACTGCCGATACAGCTCACAATCTTCTGGGTTATCATCAACTATCAAAACAGTGCGCTGCATCTGACTCATAAGTAATTATATGGATAGCAGAAAGCTTAAAAATAATATAGTTTCTCCGTTTAGTTTATCAAGATTGGGGAATGGGGACTGGGGACTGGGGACTGGGGACAAGGGGACAAGGGGACAAGGGGAAATAACAAACACCAAACACCAAACACCAAACACCAAACACCCAATTACCAAACACCAAACACCAAACACCAAACACCAAACACCCAATTACCAAACACCCAATTACCAAACACCAAACACCAAACACCAAACACCAAACACCAAACACCCAATTACCAAATGACAAATGACCAATTTAAATTATGGATGCTACAAATCTTTTTCATCAGGGTTTCAACAAGAATTCTCAAGGTGACTATCAAGGGGCGATCGCAGATTATACCCAAGCCATTCAACTTCATCCTGACTATGCAGAAGCCTATTATAACCGGGGAGTTATTTTGATTAATGAAATCAAAGATTATCACGGTGCGATCGCAGATTTTAGTCGGGCTGTGGCGATTAATCCTGATTTTGCCGAAGCTTACTGTAACCGAGCGAACGCCCATTATTTATTAGAAGATTATGAAACGGCGATCGCTGATTATTGCCAGGCTGTAAAAATTAATCCCCAACTAGCGGAAGCTTATCATAGTCGAGGTAAGGCTTACTTTGCCCTGGGAAATTACGAAACAGCATTAGCCGATTTTCAGCAAGCAATTCAAATTAATCCCCAGTTATCTACTTATATAGATGTTGATATTGCTAATGCTTACCATAATCGCGGTGTGGCACGTTGCGATCGCGGTGATAATGAAGGGGCTATAGAAGATTTTAATCAGGCTTTGCAGCTTCATCCTGACTTTGCTGCCGCCTATACTAATCGCGGCAATGTTTACCAAATCTTAGGCGAGTATATCCAAGCTACTGCCGACCATGACCAAGCATTACAGCTAGATCCTCACTTAACGGAAGCTTACCATAATCGCGGTAATGCCCGCTATGCCCTGACAGATTATCCCAGAGCGCTTGCCGATTACAACCGCGCTATTGAACTTAACCCGAAATTTGCTGGAGCTTACTATAATCGGGGTTTAGTTTACGCTCATTTAGAAAAGTATCAACAAGCCATTGCCGACTTAGACCAAGCGATCGCTCTCAATCCCGATGATGTACAAGCATACTACGAACGGGGTTTAGTCCGCAGCGCCTTAGGAGACTATGAAGGTGCGATCGCAGATTATAACCAAGCATTACAAGAAAACCCCACCTTAGATTTAGTCTACGGCTTACGCGCCAACGTCCGCCGACGCATGGGAGATTACCAAGAAGCCATTCAAGATAGTACTAAATTACTGCAACTCAACCCCTTATTAGCAGAAGGATATTGCGATCGCGCTTCAGCCCGTCGTAGCTTAGGCGACTATCAAGGGGCGATCAAAGATTACGATTGGGCTTTGATGTTTGATGCCAACTTAGCCACAGCTTACTATGGTCGAGCCATTGTCCGCGAAGCCTTACAAGATTATCAAGGTGCAATTAACGATAACACCCAAGCCATAGAAATTGCCCCCGACTTTTCCGAAGCTTATTGTAATCGAGGCAACGCCCGCCGCCAAATTGGGGATGAACAAGGCGCAATGGCTGATTATAACCAAGCCATCAAACTCAACCGCGAACTAATAGAAGCTTATTACAATCGTGGTTCCCTGCGTTACGCGTGGGAAGAATATGAAGGTGCTGTTGCCGATTATACCCAAGCTATCAAATTCAATCCCCACTCCGCCGCATTTTATAGCGATCGCGGTAATGCCTACTATGCCCTAGAAGATTATGAAGCCGCTATCGAAGATTATAATCAGGCAATCGCTATTGAGCCTAACTTTGCCGAAGATTGGTATAACCGAGGCCGCAGCTATTCCTTAATCGGCGACTTAGAAACCGCACTCCAAGACCTCAACAAAGCCTTACAATTACAACCACATTGGACAGAAGCCTATCTTGTCCGCGCCGATATTTACCGCAACCTCGGACATTACGAACGCGCAATTACCGATTTCCAAGAATCCGCCCATCTATATTACAAAGAAGGAAATACCCAATATTATCGCGAAATCCTCAACTTAATCACCGAATTACAGCAATAACCGTAGGGTGCGTTAGGCTTCGCCGTAACGCACCGCCAATGATGACACGGTTGTAATATCTTCAATGCTTGGGAACAACCTCCGATGGTGCGGCGCTTGGCGACAACACACCCGACGATGATGGTAATGAGTAACGCAATTACCAATTACCAATTACCAATTACCCATTACCCATTACCTATTCCCAACACTACTTAAGCTGTAGGAGTATCTTCCGCAGGTTTCGCCTTACTTCCAGCTTTCAGACGAGTAGCCGTACCTTTACGAATGCGATCGCTTTTCCGCACACCACCCGCCATCTTATATTCGTTGCTATCGTTACCATATTTCCAAGCAACTGCTAACAGCAACCTCTCAGAAATGTTGCCCAAAGCCTTCTCTATTTCCTCAATTTCACTTTTAGTAGAGTCAATTACGATTAAAGCAGTATTATAAATTTCCAGCTTATTGCGTAATTTCTCCATTTCCTCTAGCATACTTTGTAAGTCGCAATCTTCCCCAAAGTTCATATTGGGATCAATTGCCTTAAAGCCATGCGCCCTCAAAACAGCCCTTTCTAACACGCGAGATGTGCGTTTTTGTCGCGTCATAAATACACCCAATCGCAAATAGTTTAAAAGTTAATTAAGTCGGCAATTGCACGTAACTATAATTGAGAAGAAAAAAAGGTAAAGAAAAAAGAGAAAACCGTTACCTTTTTCCCTTAACCTTTTTCGTTAAAACACTATATATAGCTAGGATTAATCATGCCTACTTAAATAGCTTGCCTTAAACAACCTGAATTCCGGTTCAGCATAATTTCTGGAATTTGAAATTTTTTTTACAAGATTTTGGGAAAATGACCGTAAATTATCGGAAATAGGGCATAGGGCATAGGGCATAGGGCATAGGGCATAGGACATGGGGCATGGGGCATGGTAATGATGTTGTTGTGGGAATTGGTTTGCGTTGGTGACCAACATCGTCGCGTTGGTGACCAACATCGTCGCGTTGGTGACCAACATCGTCGCGTTGGTGACCAACATCGTCGCGTTGGTGACCAACATCGTCACGTTGGTGACCAACATCGTCGCGTTGGTGACCAACATCGTCGCGTTGGTGACCAACATCGTCGCGTTGGTGACCACAAACAAAATTTTCGTAGGAGTTTAGCATTGCTCATTGGTGTCAACTTAACGTGAAAAGAGCTTGGTTGCAAGGTTTCGCCCTCACCCCCAGCCCCTCTCCCAGCAGGAGAGGGGAGCAAGAGATTTAGTTCCCCTTCTCCTGCGGGAGAAGGGGTTAGGGGATGAGGGCGAGGGTTTTTGTACAACACTCGCCGTATATAGCTTTTAGCTTCAGTTGACACAGGTGAGCATTGCTAAACCCTGAAAAACCTGCAAGATAAAGATTTCCCAGCTAAATTACGGAAAATCCCGCAAAACCTATGTGTTAATAAATAAATAGCTGACATCGAGAGAAAGTAGCAAATGGAACCTTTAACTACTGCTGCGATCGCAATTGGCGCGACAATTGCCACTAAAGCTTTAGAAAAAACAGGCGAAAATGTTGGACAAGCTGTCTGGGATAAGACAGGTGAGTTTATCGTCAAGTTGAGAAAACACTCTCCCCAAACTGTAGTTGCAATTGAGAAAGCACCAGACCAACCACTCGATTATGGCAAAGCTGTACTAGAAGTAGAATCTGCGACTCAGGCTAATCCTGAACTGGCGCAAGCTGCACAAGAACTAGCAACAGCCGCTAAAGCGGAAACCAATCCTAAGTTTGCGGAAATTATGGGTACGCCTAACCTCACAAAATTGGCTGATAAAATTGGTCAGGTAGTTATGCCAGGTGGAACCGGCAATATTGAAAACCAGTCCTTTTAAAGCATTGAATCGTAGGGTGTGTTACGGCGAAGCCTAACGCACCGCCAATGACTATGGTCACATTTTGAATCGTTGATGGTGCGGCGCTTGGCGACAACACACCCCAATACTTGTCGGTTAAGGGCAAAAGGGGAAGGGGAAAAGGGGTAAGAAAAAACCTTTAACCCTTACCCTTTCACCTTTTCCCCAAACCAAATTAAGAGTTGAAAATTCTTAACCGAGCAGTATTGCAACACACCCTACATTTTTATTCACAGCAGTGCGATCGCAGTTAATTTAACTATGTATGCCTGAAGATTCTGGGAAGTTTGCTGATAAGATTGGTGTTTTTGCTGCTCCTGGCGCTCAGGTAAACATCGGTACTCAAATCATTGAAGGGCAAAAACAGCTAAACCTGATCAAATATCATATCCCCTATCGCGGTTCTGTCCATTTTGTTGGGCGAGAAACCGAACTCACCATGCTGCATCAACAATTGCAGCGCGGAGATTATGTAGCTATCGCCGGGATGGGAGGGGTAGGGAAAACAGAATTAGCCACCCAATACGCCAGACGCTATCAACAAGATTATAGTGGAATTGCCTGGTTCAACGACCGAGAAACCAACCTCGCCGCCGCAGTCTTGGAATTTTTCGTGAAATTCGGCTTCGAGATTCCCCAAGAACAAAGCGGAAGACTGTTAAGCCTCAAAGAACAAGTCGCTTGGTGCTGGGCGCAATATCCCCAATCGAATTTACCCATTTTAATCATCTTTGATGATGTCACCGACCTAGCCAATCTCCGCGAAGTCGTTCCCCAAGACCACCGCTTTTGCGTTCTCGTAACTACTCGCCTGCGATATTTAGACCCTAACTTTATTCAAGCAATTCCCTTAGATGTTCTCTCGCCTCAAAAGGAACCAGGTAAAGCCGTAGAACTGTTAAAAGGATTGTTAGGAATCAGAGACAGACGCGTAGAAAACCAATTAACTGAAGCCACCGCAATTTGTGAATGTTTAGAATATTTACCCTTGGGTATCGAGTTAGTGGGAGGTTATTTAGTCCGCGACCCGGATTTAGCTTTAGATATGATGTTGAGGCAATTGCAAGCACGTAAATTAGCCGAAGTCGCCTTACAAAACCGGGAAACTCTCACTGCAACTCAACTAGGAGTTAAAGCCGCCTTCGCCTTAACCTGGGCAGAACTTAACCCCCTAGCGCAACAATTAGGCAGATTTTTGAGTTTATTTGCTCCCCAATTAATTCTTTGGGATTTAGTAATTTGGGTAGCGACGAAAAGTCAAAACCTTGAGCAAACAGAAATAGCAGCACCCCACCCCGAAACCCTAAACGCCAGTGAGGAGGGAAGTGAAAACGCAGCTTTGCTTGGGTGGAATGCAGAAGAATTAAACACAGCGAAAAAGCAACTTTACGGGCGTAACTTGTTGCAACAGGTAGAAGACAGCGAAGGATATTATAAAATTCATGCCTTAGTGCGCTGGTTCTTGCAAGAGCAGTTAGCCGATGTTGGTGAAATGAAACCAGTGTTAGAAACAACTTTCGCCAATGCGATGATAACTAAAGCTCAAAGCGTTCCCCTGTCACCCATCTCTGAGGATATTGAACGCATCAGGGATGTGATTCCCCATCTTGAAGACCTGGGACAACGGTTAATTGAAGAAATAAAGCAAGTAAAAGAACAGCAGATAAATTCCTCAGTATCAGTTTCCCGTGAGCAAGTAATTTCGGTCTTTGTGGGGATTGGCATATTTTACGAAGGGCAGGGACTATTTCAATTAGCAGAACCTTGGCGTGAAGAATGCGTAAACGTTTCCCAAGCTTTATTTGTAGGCGACCATCCCGATATAGCACAAAGCTTGAACAATTTAGGTTTTCTCTATCATAGCCAAGGAAGGTACAGCCAAGCCGAACCCCTCTACATTGATGCCTTGGCGATGAGAAAGTGCCTATTTGCTGGCGACCATCCCGATATAGCACAAAGCTTGAACAATTTAGCTTATCTCTACAAAAGCCAAGGGAGGTACAGCCAAGCCGAACCCCTCTACATTGATGCCTTGGCGATGAGAAAGCGCCTGTTTGCTGGCGACCATCCCGATATGGTTTCTAGCTTGAACAATTTAGCTGGTCTCTACAATAGCCAAGGAAGGTACAGCCAAGCCGAACCCCTCTTGATTGATGCCTTGGCGATGAGAAAGCGCCTGTTTGTAGGCGACCATCCCTATGTCGCTTCTAGCTTGAACAATTTAGCTGGTCTCTACGATAGCCAAGGGAAGTACAGCCAAGCCGAACCCCTTTACATTGAAGCCTTGGCGATGAGAAAGCGCCTGTTTGCTGGCGACCATCCCTATGTCGCCACTAGCTTGAACAATTTAGCTAGTCTTTACCATAGCCAAGGGAGGTACAGCCAAGCCGAACCCCTCTACATTAATGCCTTGGCGATAAGAAAGCGTCTGTTTGCTGGCGACCATCCCGATGTGGCTTCTAGCTTGAACAATTTAGCTAGTCTTTACCATAGCCAAGGGAGGTACAGCCAAGCCGAACCCCTCTGGATTGATGCCTTGGCGATGACAAAGCGCCTGTTTGTAGGCGACCATCCCGATGTGGCTTCTAGCTTGAACAATTTAGCTTTCTTCTACCATAGCCAAGGGAGGTACAGCCAAGCTGAACCCCTCTACATTGATGCCTTGGCGATGTATCAACGGGTGTTAGGTGTTAATCATCCTTATACGGTAAAAGCTAGAGAAAATCTCACAATTCTGCAACGCCAGTTAACTCCCTTTGGCATTTGGAAACGTCGATTAGGTCAGGTTTTGCAAATTCTTTTAGCTATAGTAATTTTACCGTTTTACTTGCTGTGGCGATTGACTAAGAGAATAATTCGTAATTCGTAATTCGTAATTAAAAGGCTGAGATACGCAGTTACGTAGCGACTGTCTTGAATGTCAAGTGCGATTGATCGCATCCTCTCTTCAACAAAAGTGCGATCGCCAAGTCTGCAAAATTCCTAATTTGTACCAACTTGAAGAATGATCGCTACATCTGTCACATTCTTTTTTAAAATTGGTATAACAATGGGCGATGAAGGCGATCGCTTTCATCAACAACACTGCGTAGATATAGCTCGTCGTAGAAATCGCCTTTTACAATTAGAGTAATATTTATATTCATACTTATGAATTTTCCTCCCCAACTCCAACAAAAAATTGAAAAATGGGCAAGCAGTCAAGGAATATCGACTGAGGAATTTATATTGCAAGCTATTATAGAAAAAATAGAATTTCTAAGTCAGCAAGTAGCTGAAGAACATACTTCCCAACCCTCAGAAACGAATAATTTATTGCCTCATCAATCAGCAAAACTTTACCGCAAAGATGGCATTTTAGTTGTAGATGGACAATTACCAGAAAACTTTGATGCCAGATGCTATCAGAGATTTATCCAAAGATAGTACCTGAAGACCTTGATAATATAGAGAAAACAGTTCAACTGAACTATCAACGTGATGAGCAGCATTAATATTTCCTTACCTGAAGTTATGCAAGCCTTTGTTGAAGAGCAAGTAGTGCAAGGTGGTTACGGTTCAATCAGCGAATACTTACAAGCATTAATCAGCCAAGACCAAAAACGTAAAGCACAAAACAAGATAGAAGAAGATTTAATTGCTGGGCTTGAAAGTGGAGAGGTAATAGAAGTTAATGATGAATGGTGGGAGCAAAAACGCACACACCTGATAAACCAGCTACATGAAGATAAATAATGACAAAGCGGATAGTCATTACGCCCAAAGCCAGTTTAGATATTGATGGGTATTTTGCTTACATTGCTCAAGAAAACCGGGACACAGCTCTTTTATTTTTTGATTCTGTAAGAAAAACTTTTGCACAGTTAGCCAGAATGTCTGGAATGGGTAGTCGTTATCCTGTAGACAATCCGCGTCTACAAGGTTTGCGTAAATGGGCTGTTAAGGGATTTAAAAGGTATCTAATTTTTTATTTTGAGCGAGATGAAAGCATTGAAATTGTACGCCTTCTCTATGCTGGACAAGATATAGAGAATATTCTAGAACAGGAATGATGTTGAGCAGCACTCGCAGCTTTACCAGATAAAGGCTCAAATTGTACAATTTCCCCAGTAAATACTTGTCAATGGCGTTGCTTTCTTCACCGAGATAGATGCGATCGCTACAGTAAAATACAGTTATTACATTAAATTAATGATTATTTTGCAATTTAGCCCTAGCAAAAGGGCTGCATTAGCTGTAATCATGGACTAAGTTCATAGTATTGTTGTTTATCTGAGGCGGATACCGATGGCAAGGCCCATCCGCCTATTTATCTCACGAAAGAGAGACGCGATGGAGAGACGCGATGGGGAGATGCGAAAGAGAGACGCGATGAATCGCGTCTGTACAAGATAATCTCCAATTCCCAATTCTAAATTTTTGCTGTAATTCCACCATAGCTGACATACCGCTTCAGACCTAGGACTGACAAGCATTGCAAGAGCGATCGCAAGTCCTCAAGTCAAGCTATTATGTAGTCGGAAACTATGCAGCATCAAACTAAAGGTTTTGCATGAAAGTAGCAGTCTTCAGTACTAAAGCCTACGACCGGCAGTTTTTGGAAGCTGCAAATTCTTCTAAACAGCACGAATTGGTATTCTTTGAACCGCGTTTAGATAGAGATACCGCCATTTTAGCCTCTGGCTTTCCAGCCGTTTGTCCCTTTGTCCATGACCAGGTTGACGCTTCAACTTTAAAGATTCTCGCCAAAAACGGAACTCGCCTGGTTTCTCTCCGTTGTGCCGGATTTAACAACGTAGATCTCAATGCAGCAGCAGAATTAGGAATTCGAGTATCGCGTGTCCCAGCTTACTCACCCTATGGTGTCGCAGAACACGCCGTAGGTTTAATTTTAAGCCTCAATCGCAAAATTCATCACGCCTATAACCGCGTTCGGGAAGGTAATTTCTCCCTCAATCGCTTGCTAGGATTCAATCTGCATGGACGCACAGTCGGGATTGTTGGGACTGGCAAAATCGGTTTAATTTTAGGGCAGATTATGAAAGGTTTTGGCTGTAACCTCCTCGCCTATGATGTCTATCAAAACCCTGGAATAGAAGCAATGGGTGGTAAGTATGTAGAATTACCAGAACTATTCGCTAAATCTGACATCATCTCCCTCCATTGTCCCCTAACTCCAGAAACTCATCACCTGATCAATGAAAATGCGATCGCTCAAATGAAACCGGGTGTGATGTTAATTAATACTAGCCGAGGTTCCCTCATTGATACCCAAGCCGTGATTGAAGGCTTAAAATCTGGTCAAATTGGCTACTTAGGTGTTGATGTATACGAGCAAGAATCAGAATTATTCTTTGAAGATTTGTCAGGCGAAATCATTAAAGATGACACATTCCAACGCCTGACAACATTCCCCAACGTTCTCATCACCGGACATCAAGCCTTCTTTACAGAAGAAGCTCTACATAATATTGCGGAGACAACTCTATCAAATATCACCGACTTTGAACAGGGAAGAGATTGTCCCTACGAAATCTGTCCGCAACCACAACCTGGACATAATAAGGTCTTGGTAAGCTAAAAATTTATACCAATTCTTAATTACGAATTACGAATTACGAATTACGAATTGGTATTACCTTCTCTAATCCACATCGCCAATCCGCCGCCACGACCACGAGCTGCAATACAATCTTCTGTAGCTAGGAAGAAGGCGAAAAAGGCTTGCTTTGCGATTGGCTGGGTGTAAAAATCTTGATTTTCAACTTTACCAGAGCGAATTTGCCCGTTGTAAACAATATAATTGAATAAGCTAATTTGCATTTGCGTAAAGTCAAACGCCAAGAGATTCTTCTTACCTAAATATTTTGCTGGCCCTGTCAGCTTCAATAATACTGGGCCGACTTGCACTTGATTCCCTATTTCGCCTTTACCTAAATCTGCTTCGGAAGTTTGACTAAAAGAAATATGTGCTGCGGCAAATTTGGGCATATATACACCCTTACCTAAGACAATTCCTCCACGTTGTCTGACTTTACGAGTACCAGTAGCAAAGCACAGCCGCCATTTACCCACCAGCGACTCAAAATCATAAGTTAATCTTTCCTGCTTGGCTGCCTTTTCTGCTGCTAGCAACGCATCCACTACCAAAGCAGCAGTCGGAAGTTTACCACCTTCACCGCGATAAGCAGCTGCAGCTTGGAATAATATCGCCAAATCAGGTGTAGCCGTAGGTGTTACTTCAGCAGTCATAAATACACTCTTGAAATTCTCTGATCGTATGGTAGATCAACACGTCAGAAGGGCAAGGGGGAAAAGGTAAGGGTGAAAGGGAAAAACCTTTAACCTTTCCCCCATATAATTCAATACAGTTCAGATAAGCTCATTAGCGATTGATTTGTCACTTATAAAAGAAGCCAGAAGAATTGGGGGATTCTCCCCCAAACCCCCGATTGGGGGACGGTTGCGTCCCCCAAACCCCCTCCAAAAGTATTCTTCTGCTATGTTGTTGAGTAACTAGTTTTTTGGTTTTGTTATCAATGAATTTTCTTAACTGAACTGTATTTCCATATAATTGCAAAAAGCTTTGGTGCTGATGCGTTACTATCGCTAACGCATCCTACGCGAACTAATATTTTATTTCTCTCCCCTGCTTCAAACCACAGGCGCGGAGACTATACCCTGCGCTTCTAGGAAAGATGCGACTTTTAAAATTAAGACTTCATTATAGGGTGCAGCGATTAATTGCACGCCTAAAGGTAAGGCATTGGGGCGTTGAATTGGTACTGAGATTACAGGTAAGCCAATAAAAGATAATGGTTGCGTAAATAATCCTAGATGGGGACGAATGATAATTTCTTGTCCATCTAAAACCATCGTGGTTTGCCCAATTAATGGGGCTACCATTGGCGTAGTTGGTGCCAGAATTATATCGACATTTTGAAAGATTTCTCGCACGTGATCGCGATACCATCTTCTAAATCTCTGGGCTTGCAAGTACCATTGACTCGGGATTAATGCCCCGGCTAAAAAGCGATCGCGTGTGGCAAAATCAAAGTCTTGGGGACGCGATCGCAATTTATTTATATGCAGATTTGCGCCTTCGCTGGCGGTAATCACAAATGCTGCAGCCCTGGCGCGATGTGATTCTGGTAGGGTTACATACTCAGTTGCATTCAAAGCCCGCGCAACTTGTTCGACTGCTAACAATGCTTCCGGTTCTGCACCCTGAGTATAATAATCCCCAGCAATGGCAAATTTAATCCCAGATATATCTTCGTGAATTTGGGGTAAACATAATTCCGGTGGGCGTTTTGTACATACCGGATCGCGATCGTCTTCTCCTTGGAGAATATCAAAAGCCGTGGCAATATCCCGCACCGAACGAGCAAAGAGGCCAACATGGTCAAAACTGGTAGAAAATAAAGCTACCCCAGCCCGCGATAACCTGCCATAAGTCGGTTTTAAACCAAAAATTCCACAAAAAGCTGCCGGAACGCGAATCGAACCGTTAGTATCAGAACCCAGCGTTAACGGAACTAACCCCGCAGCCACAGCCGCCGCCGAACCACCCGAAGAACCGCCAGTGACGCGCTGTAAATCATGAGGATTATGAGTAGCACCGTAATGGGCATTTTCTGTCATAAACCCATAGGCGTACTCATCCATATTTAACGCACCCACTAACACCGCACCAGCTTGTTTCAACCTGGCTACTAAGGTTGCATCTTGGGTAGCTGGGGGATTTTCGGCGTTAATTTTTGCACCTGCGAGAGTTGTTAACCCAGCGACATCGAAAAGGTTTTTGACGGCAAAAGGTACACCTGCCAAAGCACCAGGATTGTTACCTTGGGCAATTTCTTTGTCGATGCGTGCTGCATCAGTCAAAGCCGTTTCCGCAATTACCGCCGTAAAAGCATTGATTTCGCGATCGCGTGCTGCAATTGTGGCTAAAGCATCTTTAGTAACTTCCACAGCGCTAACCTTACCCGCACGTATAGCCGCCGCTATTGATACAGCATCATTCATGGTTCAAACACAGGTGCAACTTCAACTTCTTCAGCTATAGGAAACTCATTCACGAGTTGAGCGATCGCTTTAATTCTCTCAAAATTTGCCACCACTCCATCACGGTACTCATCTCGCAGTTGTAAATTTACCAACAACGCCATCTGCTCAACATACTCACCCACATCGAATTCTCGACTTTCCATATTTCCTCTTCGCAATTGTTTCAGCTACATTTACAGCTATTTGCCCCTGATGCCAAATTAATCACCTGAAACAAAATTTACCAAATTATGACTCCAAAGCTCTAAAGTTGAGGCTAGCTTCTGGTAACGCTACGCGAACAAACCTGTGGAAATTTTAAATTTTCAATCGTCAATCCAACATTCAAAATCTCAAATCTAAAATTCGGTAATAATTAACGCTGTTAGTTTTAGTACAAGGCTGGGGGCATTTATGGGGCAGGATTTTCAAGAACTAGCTGAACTTTACAAAAACACATTGCTGCACGATGTACTCCCATTTTGGGAAACATACTCGATTGATTGGGAACAAGGCGGTTATTTCACTTGCCTGGATCGTGAGGGTAAAGTTTATGACACAGATAAATTTATCTGGCTGCAAAATCGTCAGGTGTGGACTTTCTCGATGCTGTATAACCAGCTAGAGAAACGCGACAATTGGCTCAAAATTGCTACTAACGGCGCAAATTTCCTTTCTCAACATGGTAGAGATAGCGATGGTAACTGGTATTTCGCCTTAACTCGTGAAGGTGAGCCTTTAGTCCAACCTTACAATATTTTTTCTGATTGCTTTGCAGCGATGGCTTTTAGCCAATACGCCCTCGCCTGTGGTGAAGATTGGGCAAGAGATATCGCCATGCAAGCTTACAATAATGTTTTGCGCCGCAAGGATAACCCCAAGGGCAAATATACTAAGGCTTACCCAGGTACACGCCCGATGAAATCCTTGGCTGTACCGATGATTTTAGCTAACCTCACCCTGGAAATGGCATGGTTGCTACCTAGCGAAACCTTGGAGAAAGTCTTAGATATGACTGTTGAGGAAGTGATGAACGATTTCTTCGACAAAGAACGAGGGCTGATGTATGAAAGCGTTGCCCCGGATGGTTCTCACGTAGATTGTTTTGAGGGGAGATTAATTAACCCCGGACACGGTATCGAAGCGATGTGGTTCATTATGGATATTGCCAACCGCCGCAATGATACCAAAACCATTAACCAAGCGGTGGATGTAGTGCTAAATATCCTGAATTTTGCTTGGGATGATGAACATGGCGGTTTGTATTACTTCATGGATGCGGCGGGACATCCTCCCCAACAACTGGAATGGGATCAAAAGTTGTGGTGGGTGCATTTAGAATCTTTGGTTGCATTGGCAATGGGCGATCGCTTAACAGGTCGTGCGGAGTGTCGAGAATGGTATAATAAGATGCACAATTATACTTGGTCGCACTTTGCCGATCCAGAATATGGTGAGTGGTTTGGTTATTTAAATCGGCGTGGGGAAGTGTTGTTAAATCTTAAAGGCGGTAAATGGAAAGGCTGTTTCCATGTACCCCGTGCGTTGTATCTTTGCTGGCAACAATTTGAGGCGTTGAGTTCGCAAGTTGTTGGATAATTAACCGCAGATAAACGCCGATACACACCGATAAAATTCACGTGATGTAATGCTGGGTTTTTCTGATAAATGAATTGCACAGTTAGGGGCAAGGTAATGCCCATTGGTGTCAACTTAAGCTAAAAGCTATATACGACGGGTGTTGTACAAATCCCTCGCGCCCTCATCCCCTAACCCCTTCTCCCGCAGGAGAAGGGAAACTAAATCTCTTGCTCCCCTCTCCTGGTGGGAGAGGGGCTGGGGGTGAGGGCGAAATCTTGCAACCAAGCGGGTTTCACGTTAAGTTGACACCAATGGGTAATGCCTTGCCCCTACAATCTGTTGCATTCTTTTTTCAAATTGCCATAACTTCTGCTTTGATGTTTTTTTGTTTTGTAAAAGCTGTAGCAGCTTCTGTAAAAGCTGTAGCAGCTTCTGCTTGAACATTTCCGTGTTCCGCGCAAGCTGCAGCAACTTCTATCTTGATATTTTGAAATTAGGGACTTTCAGAACAGAAATTAGCCAATTTATTTAGATGATATTTCATTGGATGAGGATGATTGCTTCTTGCACTTTGGTGGAAAGCGCAGTTTCTAATCCTTGCTCAACTTTGGCGATTAACTTATCAAAAGCTTCTTGATTAGCTGTTAGCTGTTCTTGAAAAACTTGCTCTAACTCTGGCTGGATTCTCTCGCACATTTCGTCAATTTTTCTGTCATTTAAAAAACTCGAACGCAACCAGCCAGGAACATCAACATTAGCTTTGATTGCATCTTGTACACCTTTACGATTTAACTCCATTCCCGCTGCGATCGCGGAAGCGCCATATACTAATGCAATTGGCCAGGTAAAATGTCCAGTTAATACTAGGGTGATGATACTAGCAAGAGTACCGCCACCAATGATGACGTTAACAATCAACCCTACAGTTTCGGCAAGAATTGCATCACCAATTCTTAATTCTGGGTTAACAAAAGCCGGGTCTATACTATCTTCAAATCTTAAACTACTTCTAGGTATTTGAAACTTTCGGCAGATGGGATCAGTTTCTGCGGCTAAGTCTGGTTGGATTTTTTTGTTAAACCAACTAATACATTGATTGTTAATTATTAGCTGGGCGATATTACCTTGCAACCAATCCTCTGCCCGATTTTTCATTGAGGTTTCTAAATCGGCTAAGGTCTTGATTTTGTTTTTCTGCCAGTCTTTGATTCCTGGGCGTACTGCATTTTCAATTAAACCATTTGCTAGGGGCTGGGTTAACAATTCAATTAATTCGGGAATATGCCGCGAAATTAATTCTTCTAGCTTGTTTGATTCTACCAGTTTATTAACTTCTTGTTTAAAAGCGGTAGCCCGTAAATCCCATCTCCCAACACGTGCTAAACCCAATGCTATACAACGTTCTGGTTCGGGATCGGGACGCACGAAGGTTTCAGGTTCGGGAAAGATTTCTTGACAGATTTGGTGGGTAAATTTCATTCGCGATGCACCCCCAGTCATCAGCAAAATTTTCGGTACAATTCCTTGTTTATCTAGCTGTTCTTTTGCTTCTTTGACTGCTTCACGAAATGCTTGCATCCAACTTTTTCTCGCCAACGCAGCTAAAGGTTGATGCAATATTTCCTCCATAATTAACTTATTAACTTGGGGGATAAAATAAATTTGTTCGTTGATAGACTCAAAGCCACGGGCAAATGATTGAGCATCGCTATATAGCTGTTCGTTAGAAAAGTAATCTTCTTTAGTTTTCCGACAAGCTAGTTCACAACGTGCTTGGTGGTGAGGATATTCCGCAAAGACTTTTTCTAGTAATTGCTTTTGCTCATGTTTGGCAAGAGTACGCTCAAAAATCGCTTTGTCAATTAATGATGCACCTAAAATATTACTACCAAAATCTATAGGAATTTCCTGTAAGCTTTTCACCAGAGTAAAGTCTGTTGTAGAAGAACCAATATCAACAATTAATACTGATGAAAGCAGTTTTTCATACTCTAATTTTCCGGCTTCTTTGGCTTGCATAAAAGCAGCCCGTGATTCAGGCACAACATTTAGTAAATCAATGCCGGCTGATTGGAGTAGCTTTTGATATTCGGTGCGATCGCTAACTGACCACCCAGAAGGACAACCCACATAAAAGTATGTTGTTTCGCCACCTTCAATTTGTTTACTTTCTTTTAACAGGCGGTAGTAAGTTGCCACAAATGTGCTAAGAGTTTCGCGATATTTAGCATCATTTTTGGGTTTTTCTTTAAAGGAAATTTCTAGTCGAGTAACACCAGCTTGAATTAAGGCTTGTTCTCCTACAAGATAGCCCAATTTAGGATGCCAACCAAGCGCTGTAATTTGATTTTTCTTATTATTCACCTCTAGCATTTGTGGAGGTTCAATACTCTCGACTATAGCTTTGGCTACAGCTGTTTCACCATGTCCTAAATCAAAACCGACTGTTTCTAAAATTTCCATACTCTTGTTATTTGTCATTGGTCATTTGTCATTGGTCATTAGTCTTTTGTCCTTTGTCAATGCAATGACTAATAATAAATAACAAAGGACAACCTCATGTGTTTTTACTTAGAGAATTTTATAAAATCAATGATTCAATTTACGAGAGAGAATATTTTCTTTCTTCCCCCTGCTCCCTGCTCCCTGCCCCCTGCCAAAAAAGCAATAATATATTTTGGAAGTCCCTTATAATTCTTTAGCCTGGGAATACGCTGGTTCAATGACTCTACCCCGTCGCAGCAAGCGATCGCCTTTTAGCAGCGCTGGTGTTAAAGTAACGTAATCTTGGGTGTCAGGGTCGATACTCGGCTCAAAATCGAAATAATTGCGATCGCTTGTGGGGTCGTTGGCTTTGTAAATTTGCGCCCGAATGCCCTGTTCCATTAAAATCTGGGGGAGAAGTTGCGTGAGTGCGATCGCCATTTGGGGTTTATCCAAAAATGATGCGCCCATCAGCTTTTGCAAAAAACCCAACAACTCTGGAAGTTCTTCTATACCAGTTTCACCGGTTGATTTGTTTCCTTCTTCAAATCTAGCAACTGCTAAGTCGATAGTGTTGAGTGCATCAGCTAGGTTATCTAACAAAATTTTGCTATCAACCCGTAGGGTAGGTTGAGATAATTTCAAGGTTGCTGCTGATATTGAATTTTCTTCTGCATTGCTTTTATCGAGTTGTAGCACTACTTCTAAACCCAAAAGCACAGCAGTTAATAAAATCCCCATCCAAGCGCCGGGTGTAGTTTTACTTAAATAAAATAACCAAGCGACAATTCCTAAATAAAGCAGCACTTTTAGTAGTTTGATAATTAATCTGTTGGCAGAAACTTTGCTAACTGGATTAATAACTTGCTGTGCTTCTTTTGTCGTAATAGGCTGAAAATTTGCTGCTGCTAGACTGCTAATTGATTGTCTCAGCATATCTAGAAAAAATGCTGCCAATCGCACTTGTGTTAAATTTAGTTCACTAATGTAAACTCTTTCTAAATTATCTAATCGATTTTGAACTAGCTTTACTACAGCATCAATACTCTTGGCATTTTCAATATCTATCTGTAGTTGGTTGCGTTCTTCAGTAAAAAGCGTGATAATTTTTTTCATAGCTTTTAAATATACTTTAAATATTACTAATATTAGAGTAATTCAATTAGGAATTTGCCGGATGTAATTCCCAAATGAAAATATCTCGAAGATGAAAATTAGTAGGATGCGTTAGCCTTTGGCGTAACGCATCCTACGCTTTTGGGTTTCCAGCCTCCAAGGGTTAAAGGTTAAAGGTGAAGGGTAAAGGTATTGTCTTTCCCTTTTCCCATTCCCCTTTTCCCCCTTAACCGCCAAGTATTGCCCTAGCTTGTGTTTGTAACCTTATCCTCATAGCGAATCATTGTCTTAATATATGCAGTCCATAAGGACTGCTGATGCCAAATTCTTGCTTTGAGTACCGCAGACGGCATATTGTTGAGTTAATAAGCGTGTTAAATCGTTAAAAGCACTAAAGCCTAGTGTCAAAAATCATGGGTGTGGTCAGAACATTCTCCAAATTTGTTCAATCCCAAAGAAAAACAAGAACTCCGTTTCTTGTCATCAGAGGTTGGGGAAATTACTTGATATCAAGGATTTCTTAAAATTTGCATATCCTGATTGTGGTAAAAGCTTTTTTTCATATTAGGTAGTCAAGCAAAATCAAATACAAGATTTCCTGGCAAATGAAGCGTTAGTATCTCTAACGTGCGAAAAAGTATTGCAGTTTTTTCTTAAGTAAAAGACTGTAATTATCGTCTATATTTTGCTTTTCTACTTATCAGCATTCTGCAAAATTAATCAAGGTTAACCCTTACTCTACAGATGATTCCTGTATTAGAAGCAAGTGTATTCGCCACCATATTATGCGGATTTTTTGGCATCATTCTGAAAAAAAATCTGGTGATGAAAATCGTCTCAATGGATGTCATGAGTACGGGGGTGATTGCCTATTACGTGCTAATCGCATCACGGGAAGGCTTATTTACACCAATTTTATCAACTGTTAAAAAAGGCGCTTTTGCCGATCCAGTTCCCCAGGCTGTCATCTTGACGGCGATTGTCATCGGCTTTTCGATTCAAGCTTTAATGCTAGTCGGTGTCATGAAGTTGTCACGGGATAATCCCACCTTGGAAAGCAGCGAAATTGAGAAAAATAATACACCATGACCTTTTTTGAATTCAAAATGCAAATTGCAAAATTCAAAATGAATAATAAAAATAATTTTGAATTAATTAATTTTGGGTTTCAAGCCCCCGCTAATTGTCTTTAATTTTGAATTTTGAATTTTTAATTTTGAATTGGAGCGAAGCGACTTGACTACCATTACACTCGTCTGGATTACACTACCATTTTTGGTGGGGTTCGTCATTTATTTACTACCCAAGCTGGACAAATACCTGGCGTTAGCTATGGGTTTGGCTTCGGCTGGATATGCAGCGCAGTTATTTTGGCAGCGATCGCCACTGGAATTAAAACTGCTGGATAACTTCGGTGTGACTTTAACACTGGATGCATTGACTGGTTACTTTATTCTAACAAATGCCCTGGTAACAACTGCGGTTATCCTCTACTGTTGGCAAAGCGATAAGACAACTTTTTTTTACGCCCAAACCATGATGCTACATGGTAGCGTCAATGCGGCCTTTGCCAGTACGGATTTTATCAGTTTATATGTGGCGTTAGAAGTTAGCGGAATTGCTGCCTTTCTGTTAATAGCTTATCCCCGCACTGATAGGTCAATTTGGGTGGCTTTGCGCTATCTATTTGTCAGCAACGTTTCTATGTTGTTTTATCTGGTAGGTGCAGTACTGGCTTATCAAACAAATCATTCCTTTGCTTTTTCTGCCTTAAGCGGCGCGCCACCAGAGGCGTTTGCCCTGATATTTTTGGGATTATTAGTCAAAGGAGGAGTATTTGTATCGGGGTTGTGGCTACCGTTAACCCACTCGGAAGCAGAAACGCCAGTATCAGCTTTGCTATCAGGAGTTGTGGTAAAAACCGGAGTGTATCCCCTAGTGCGTTGTGCGCTGATTATGGGTGAGACTGATCCTATCATCCGAATTTTTGGCGTAGGTACAGCACTTTTGGGAGTTTCCTACGCCATGTTTGAGAAAGATACCAAGCGAATGTTGGCGTTTCACACTGTTTCCCAATTAGGTTTTATCCTAGCTGCACCTGTTGTCGGTGGTTTTTATGCCTTAACTCACGGCTTAGTCAAATCGGCGCTGTTTTTAATTGCAGGTGCTTTACCCAGCCGCAATTTTAAGGATTTGCAACACAAGCCCATCAATACTACTATTTGGATTGCCCTTGTTATTGCCAGCTTGTCGATATCCGGCTTTCCCTTATTATCTGGGTTTGGGGCAAAAGTATTGACCATGAAAAATCTCGCACCTTGGCAAGTTATTGCTATGAATGTTGCAGCGGTAGGAACAGCAATATCTTTTGCCAAATTTATCTTTTTACCCCGTGGCGGTACAGGAGAAGTCAAACCTGGTTTTTGGCCTGGGGTAATGCTGTTAATTGGTGGATTAATTGCTGCCAATATTGTGTATTTCCAAGCATACAATGTTGCAGATATCAGCAAATCACTGGCAACCATTGCTATTGGCTGGCTTGTATATTTTTTCATAGTGCAAAGATTCGTAGTCAAGCTGCCTCGTGTGCTTGAGCAATTTGACCATCTCATCGGTTTTATGAGTTTGATGTTAGTACTAATCTTCTGGATGGCATTTCCATAATTTATGTAAATTCAAAATGCCAAAATCCAGCTTAAAAAACTTGTTTTTGAATTGAACAATTTTGGGTACAAGTCCCGATTAATAGCAATTTTGAATTTTGAATTTTGAATTGGAGGGAAGCGACTTGACTGGATATCTAAATATATTATTGCGGCTGGCTATTTGGTTCTTGCTTACCGCTAATTTTACTGTGGCAAATATCATCATTGGTGTCAGTATTGCCCTGTTATTGCCACATAATCACCAATCACGAGAAAAATTAAAAGATTGGCTGCGGGCTTTGTGGCAAGGATTAAAAGCAATTCCCACCGCCTATATCGAAGCATTGCAAATCATTTTCCAGCCCCATACTCAAGAAGAAATAGTCATGGAACGTGTTCCCGCCAGAAGAACACCCGGACTCATCTTTTTAGATATTTTCATTATTACCTTTACACCCAAAACCATTGTTGTGAAATATCACGAAGATGGCTGGTATGAAGTCCACCGGATTCAACGGAGGAAAGCCTGATGAACCTGATAGTAATTGCCATGATTTTGGCTTTACTCATACCCATCTATGAAGCATGGAGAAACGATGGCGTTTGGCAGAAGATGTTGGCATTTGCCAGTATCTCTTCTAAAGCTTCCGTGATGATTTTGGTTGTTTCAGTTTTACGTGATGACTGGATGATTGGCATTGTTGGGGTGATCATCCTGAGTGTGGGGAATGCGGCGTTAATGCTACTGGCAAATGTACTAAAACGCATGGGTGATGTATGATTACCGTTTTAAGTTATACCTGCATAATTATCGGTATTTGCTTCTGGTTTTGGGGAACATCATTTCTTTTGGGGAAGCGATCGCTTTTATTCAAGCTGCATACTCTTTCGGTTTCCGATACCCTGGGTTCAATGAGTATCGTCTTTGGTTTGCTGCTGAAAATACCCAGAGAATGGCCATTGTTGATTCTCGGCATTATTTGCTTGGCAATCTGGAACACAATGCTGGGTTACGTGTTGGCGTACTGTTCTACAAGTGGAGGTAATGATGACTAAATACGATTTGTTTATCTATTTCATCACTGCCTTACTGCCCATGTCTGCTTGTATGCTGATCATGCAAGTCAATCCCTACAATGCTTTAGTAATGCGGGGAATACTGGGAGCTTTAGCAGCATTATTATATGTGCTTTTAGGCGCTGCCGATGTAGCTTTAACCGAAGCATTAGTGGGTACAATGCTGGCGATTACACTGTATGCGATCGCAGTGCGTTCATCCCTAGTTATGCGTCTAGGTGTCATCCAAGATGGCGACGCTTTACCAGACAGCCATTTTGGGCAAATTACCGATGAGTTACGCAGAATTTTTGGCAAACGCCATATGCGCCTAGAACTTGTTCCTTACCCAAATGAACAAGCTTTAGAACGGGCGCTGCTAGATAAGGAAGTTCATGCTAGCTGTAGCAAACTCGAACAAAATGATGAAAACTTGCTTTATCACACTGCTGTGAGGGTGAAACGAGTTTATGACATCATGCAAAGCGAACTTTCATCACCAACAACCAGCCTCAACTATGTAGATACACCAGAGTTAGGGGAGGGGCATAAATCATGATGAAATGGATTTACATCGCCGCCGGGATAGCGCTGTATATCAAAATGATTGTCTTACCCAATCCTGCACCACAACTACCAGATTTCTCCATTGTGGAATCAATTGTCAAAGATGGTGGTATCCCCAATGCGGTAACAGTCATTATTCTCCGCAATCGTCTTTATGACACGATTTTTGAGGTCATAGTATTTACAATCGCCATCATGGGCGCTTATTTTCTGCTAGCGAATGAAAGGCCATCCTGCGCCATATATAATTTCACCGATAAACCCTCAATTGTGCTAGCGCGTTTAGGTGCCACAATTACCTCATTAGTAAGTATCGAGTTAGCCATTCGCGGACATTTGACACCTGGTGGTGGTTTTGCGGCTGGTGTAGCCGGCGGAACTGCGATCGGACTTATAGCAATTACCTCATCCCCAGAGTGGATGCAAGCAATTTACCAACGCTGGCACGCTGCTAAATGGGAAAAAATTTCGGTACTGATTTTCATTGTACTGTCGGTAATCACCTTATCCGGTTATGAATTACCCCAAGGAGAAATGGGCGCACTTTTTAGCGGCGGAATTATACCAATCCTCAATATCCTAGTTGCAATTAAAGTTGCGTTGGGTTCTTGGGCGGCGATTTTAGTATTTATTCGCTATCGCGGATTGTTGTGATTTGTAGGATGCGTTGCAACGCATCCCACAGCTTAATTTGCCACAGGTAATTCTAAAATAAAACTATCTCGCAAGTGAAAATCAGCCTCAGCCCCTCGATGAGTTAAAGCCCAATAAGTTACATCACCATCTTGATTTTTAATCACAGTGGTAATTGCGACTTCCAAGGCTTGTTCTTGGGTAATAATTTTCTCCAAATCTAAATCTAGAGTTAGTTCTACACTCTCTGCTTGCTGTTTCACAATAAACGGAAGTGTAGAAAAAGCTGTGTCCTCTTCCATTCCTTGACGATAATCATCAAAGCGGTAAATATTCCAATCGCCACTAGGGGACAGGTTAAATTCCCAATATCGGGGAGAATTCTTAATACCAATAAAGAACTCAAAGCAGGTATTTTGCCAGAGTTCATGCTTGCGTGATGGTGTGGCTGATGGTAGGGTAATGGCAATTTCTTTGATGTCACCCAATAGGCTATATTGAATAGTCAATTGATTACCATTACGAGCGATATTACCTGCAATTTTAACATCGGGAAATTTCCCAGTACCCGGAAAAGGTTGCAGAGAAAATGACTGATGATTCATTTGACATCCTGAATAATGGCGCGAATTGCTGTTTCCTGAGATTCAATACTTTTTGTCAGTGCAAATTGCACCAGCGCCCGCGCTAAATTATGTTCTGGATGCTTAACTTTGAAATAGACATTCCCTGCTAAATAATCAGCAAAAAATCTCAACCCTAATTCAAATGCAATCAAACGAATTGCATCATATATATAGGCATAGTCATTTTCTGTCATAAACGCCTTAGCAACAGCAAGATAACCTTGTAAGATACCTTGGCAAGTCTCAGTATCAAAAGTCACGCTTTCCCAATCTTCTGTTTCTTCCCCAACGGGATTGCACCCAGAACGCAGACAGTCGCCAATATCATAATGTACTAAACCTGGCTTCACAGTATCCAAATCAATGACACTGACAGCAAGCCCAGTTGCGGTGTCAAACATCACATTATTAATTTTCGGATCGCCGTGCATTAGCCGCAGTGGTAACTTACCCGCAGCTTTTGCATCTTCCAGGGTACTGGCAAAAAGTTGGCGATCGCTCACAAATTGCAAGCAATAATTTACCTCTGGGGTTCTCTTAACAGTGGTTTTCGGCAAAACCTCGTTGTAGTGTTGCAGGTAGCGGGGTGTAATGTGGAAGCCTTCTAAAGTATCAGCGAGTTTTTCTGGTGGTAAATCGCTGATGAGATTATGGAACATCCCCAAAGCATAGCCGACTTCCGGAGCTTGAGAGCGATCGCCCATTGTGTCAAAAGACTGCGAACCTGCAATAAAACTAATCGCCCGCCAAAATGAACCATCTGCATCCCGCCAATGGTCTTGTGCATTTTTGGTTAATAATACACTTGGTACTTCCCAACGGCGGTTAAGTGGTTTTTGCTCCAGCCTTTTCCGAATATGCTCAGTAAAAATACACATATTATGCATAATTAGTTGCGGTTGGCGGAATACTTGTGTATTAATACGTTGGAGAACAAAATTCTGATTTTCTAAGGAATTTATATTTACTAAAAAAGTGTCATTAATATTACCGCTACCAAAAGCCTGAACACTTGTCACCTCACCCTGAAGCGCGAATTGTTCAGCAATAGAAACTAGATTGTCTGTACTTTGGGTTTTGATATCTTCTATGATGCTCATATTTAACCTGGACTACTCCCCACGCAACGAACCAAGAGGAATAGGGGATATAGTAGCCTAAGTTTTACGTTAGGTCTGTGTATAAGTGTTGCAGTTTTTGCAATCGGCTACAAAGCGTCCTTTGCAGTACTTGGCAAAATCATCTGTAGTTAGGTATTTTTTGAACACGCTAGCCATTTAAAATCAAGTTACAGATTGTATGAGAATCAATGTCAGCCAAAGACCGATTTCATGAAGCAGTTAAAACTAGCCTTCAGAAAGAGCAGTGGGTAATTACACACGACCCTTTAAGAATTGAGTTTGGTGAAAAAGATGAAGTTAGAATTGATTTAGGTGCAGAACAGTTAGTAGCAGCAGAAAAAGCTGGAAAGAAGATAGCTGTAGAAATTAAAAGTTTTTTAAGTGACTCAGCACTGTTTGATTTTCATTTGGCATTGGGTCAATTTTTGAATTATCGTTTAGTTTTAGAAACAAAAGAACAAGAGCGAACTTTATATCTCGCCATCCCAATTGCAATTTATGAATCGTTCTTTCAACGTGATTTACCACAAGCATCAGTACGACAATATCAAGTCAAGCTCATTGTGTACGACCCAGTAGATGAGGTAATAGTGAAATGGATAAATTAACATTTTATCGTCAATGTATTCAAGAACTATTAACCGAATACAGCAAAGTACCGCCAATCAATGAAGATATTGAAGTACAAAGAATTTTTGATACGGAAAACGAACATTATCAAATTCTGAATGTAGGGTGGGATAAACATCGCCGCATCTACAATTGTGTAATGCATTTAGATATTAAAAATGGCAAAATCTGGATTCAGCGTAACCAGACTGATAAATTACTCGCTGATGAATTAGTGGCAATGGGTGTACCCAAGCAGGATATTATATTGGGCTTGCAGCCTGTTTATGCAAGAGAATATACAGGTTATGGTATTGCTTGAACCTGACTAAAAACATTTGAGAGATATTTCTGCGCCAGCTGCTTCTAAATCTCTCTTGAATAACTCTGCCTTTCTTTGTTCTATATCCCTCATAATAATTTCGGGGATATTATCAAGTAAGCTCTTAACTTCCATCAAACCTAAACCAGTAATTTCTCGTAAAACTTTCATCACATCTAGGCGCTTTGAGGAGTCAAAGCTTTCAATTTTAATACTACACATAGCCTCCTCATCCTTGCGCCTAAAATTTGCCTGCGGTAGCTGAAAGTTAAAGTCTCCTGTTTTATTGACAATCAGCACCCCCAGCGAAGCTTTACAACCACAATAAGGACAAGTACTAGTAGATACTCGTTCAATATATTCATCATCAAAATCCTCTAGCATAAAATTAAGTGAGGGTCTGTACCATGCATCGTAGTATTGACCACACTGTGGACACTCTACAGTAATTTCTGCTGGCGGGCTACTCATATCGCTGCACTCAGAATTTAAAATTCAAAATACCCTGTGGGAGAGTTAAGCAGACACTACATCATCATTTTTGTTCATCAGGCAATTTTTCCATCTCATCAGCTAAGAGAGTTTGAAAATCCATATCGCAGTGAGTATGGAGATGAACAGTAGCCGCTAGTAGTTCTCCCAGAATTTCTGCTTGCTGATTAGTAGTTAAACTTGGTAACTGTAATTGATTGATTAAGGCTTGTACTCTACTGCATTCTGCACCTAATTCAGCAATTAGAGTACTGAGAGTTGAATTCGTGACTGTCAGAGGGCGATCGCTAATCTGCATATTCATTCTCCCAATCTTTTACGCACTTGTTCGATTGCCTTTTCAAAAGCACGAATCTCTTTTTCCCAATGTCGAATTAAACCTTCGTCGGGAAAATCCTTTGCTGATTCCAGTCTAATCTTTTCCTGATGTTCGACAATCCTTTGATTTAAGGAAACAATCGCTTTTTTGTGATGCTTTTTTCCCATCACACTCAACGATAAGCAACTTGGAGACTGCGGACTAAAATCACCAAAGATGCGATCGCCATTAATCCGCCCCAAAACCAATAAGGTAAAAACAGATACCTTTCCATCTGTGCTGTATCTGAAAGTCCCAGCGGGCCTGCACTATAGCTAAATAGATAATTAACTTGATGGTATGTACTGATACAAGCTTGTACACCTAAAAATTGAATTGCAAAACCTTGTACCCAGCGCGGTGCTTTGAAAGCAATACCTAAAATAATTAAACCTAGTAGAGGAATTGCCACAAATCCAAATAAGGAACGTACCCAAACTAATGTAGACAGTAGTAAAAAACCACCTAATATTTTCAAACTCAGGGAAGCAGCTTTAAAACTGCGGGAAGCCAAAATTAAGGCTGCACCAGCAATTGGCGGCCCCATTGGCCCGGCGGCGGCTACTAATGCTGGCCCAATAGGCCCTAATGATCTAGCAATGCGGTAAGTTGCAACACCCGAACCATTGCCAAAAATCTGTAATTTATCAAACTGTCCCCCCAAAATCAGCGCCATTAAGCCGTGAGCCATTTCATGAAACCAAGTAGCCAGGATAGTAAACGGGTATAAAATATAATCGCCTGCTGGCACTTGCCACAACACAACCGTTGCGATCGCAGCCGCAATTAGCCAGGTTAACCCCATTCGTTCTACTTCTTTAGGTGCTTCTTGAGGGAGCAAGTTTTCAAAATTTTTTCCTGGTTCCCGCATGGATCACTTTCCTTAACGTAATTACTTGCAAGGCTGTATTTTCTTCCATGCTAATCTACTTGTTTAGGTTTCAACGGGAAAGCAAAACTAATTGTAGCTTCGCTTTTTTGCTGATCAGCCTATAACGATTTACTTAACGTTTGTTAGGTGATCACTACTATTTAACAATTACCAATTATTGCGTTTCCTAGTTTAGTGAATTACCAATTTATCGGTGTGTATCTGTCTTGAAAAGTTTTGCGCCGGGAGACCCGGACGCGCAAACTCTTAGCTGCGTTTATAGGAAAAAGCTAGGCTCAAAACCTCGCCCCTGGTGGGTAAAAAAATCCTTATTTCTCAAGGTATGTAGAAACCCCACCCCCTTGTGGGTGGCTGTATTTAATTTTAAATTTTGAATTTTGAATTTTGAATTGATTCATCTTCTGCCATTCCTGCGGAATGCTACGCGAACGGCGGTTAATTTTATATTGCTGTAACTCACCAATTTATTATTACTTAATCAATACTATCTAAGGGCAAGCCATCACTAATTATAAAAACGAAATTCTTACCAGTTCCCCTGAATCATCCCTTCCGCACGACTACCACCTGATTAAATCCTTGAGGATTAAAATCGCCAAAAGAATAGGTAGAGAAGAAGAAATCGCCTGTCAAAGGATCAATGGCTGCACCGATGGGGCCATCTATTCCGGTTAAAAATTCTTGGCGAGTGGTAGGAATGGGATCGCCATTAGCATCGATATTATAGGCGCTGACTGTATCTGTATCTTGCTCTGCAAGTAAAATACGTGCGCTCGTAAATTGTGGCATAGAAGCAGATACATAAATAAAAGCATCTGGCCCCCCGGTAATTTGCACTGATTTTGTTGCAGGTGCAATATTCCAAGTACCTGTACCATCGGCGGACACAGTTGTGTCATAAAAATTGCCAGTATCGTAGGAGGTAATTTTTAGCCTTCCCGCACCTGGGAAACCTTGGGGAACGAAAGTTAAGCCACCGACAGAAGGCTGATAGCCCAGGGAATTTAACTCTACTTGTTTGTCAGGACTAGAACTTCCCAGTTTAATTTGTCCAACTGTGTTGTCATTCCAGGTTGTATAAAACAAAACGTTATTGGGGCCAAAGGTCAAGCCAGCATCATTCAAACCGCCACTGAGTCCCGGTGCAGAGGAGAGCAATTTTGCCGAGCCTGTAAATCCTACAATGTGATTATTAGCATCGCGTTTGAGTGCGATCGCAAAAATTTCGCCTTTTTCTCCTTGCGGTGTTGAACCGATATATAAAGTATTAGGATCGTCAGCTTTAAAGGCTAATCCTACGTAAGGAGTTGGTAATCCTGGTAATTCACCCAAACTGGCGACAGTGTAAGAACTGCTGAAGGGAGCAGCTAAAGTCAGAAATAGGCTGACTTGTTTAGCATATTCGATTAATTCTTTCCCTGATTGGGTATTGCGCCACTCTTGTTTCGACTGAATAAATGTCTCTAGGGGAGCAGTTTTTCCGGTAGCGCCTTTAATTTGAAATACGAAGTCGTTGTAATCCCAATCTGATCCTTGGCTAGCCAGCTTATCCTCTACGCCAAAAGTCCCGCCTTTCGTTGTTCCTTGTCCTAACTGAGCAAAATGTACAGAACCGTCAGCATTAGCTGAGGCGATGGAAAATAGCGGATTTTTATCCTTAGCTAAATTGGGATTATCTAACAATTCTCTAATTTTTCCATCCGGTACCAGTAAGAAAGCAAACTGATCGCCAGGGTTCATGACAAAGTTTTTCTCTCCTAAAAATCTGCCATCATTCCTTTCACTTTCTCCTAAATCACCACTAAATTTTGCTCCTTCAGTTGCATCAGAAATTGCTAGGTAACCAGAATTAGAATTACTGATAACACGACGCGCAGATTCTTGGATAAATTCCAGGGAACCTGGCTGTAAGTTTCCCATTCCCTGCAAACTGAAAATACCCAGTTCGCTATGATAACTGCCAGCATCAGCTAAAAACTCAATGCTGACTTTGCCATCCACTCCGACGGTAAATGTACCAGAGTCTAAAGCTGCTTGCTCTACTAAAATGCTTTTGCCATTTAAATTTAATATTGCGCTATCATCTTCAGCTTTTAAAGCTAACAGTTCTTCACCTTGTAGAGGTTGGTTTAATACGAGTTGGGCAAAGATTGCCCCCTCATCTCCAGGAGAATCTTGAACATTCAAATGCGAATCAACATAATGTCCAAGTTCTTCTAATAAAACTGAAACTAATGCTTCTGGTTTTTCTGGATTACTGAATAATTCTTGTGCTAAATAGATGCTATCTCCGGCATAAGCCCCTTTAGCTTGTAATGACTCAATAGGCAAAATATCAATTTGGGGTATAGACTTGCCATTAACGATCCCCTTTATTAAATTTGTTGCCTGTTGCAGATCCCAGCCTTTGCCAAAAGCCAGTTGCATCTGATTAATAAAATCTGGTTTCTGAAGAAAATTATCTAGTTTACTGCCTACTTCCGAGAGGACAGAAGATAGTTCTATCGCCATCTGTCCGTGATATTGAGATTCCCCTAATAAATCTGTAAAGCTACAGTAACTTGTTTGCAGAATAGAGTTTTCTAGAGGATTAAAATAACTTTGCTCTGTTGCACAAATAATAGACAAATCCATAATTAATAAGTTTGAGATAGTTGGTATGTGGTTAGAATAAAGTTATGTCATATAATTATTTCTTTGCCAATCAGTAAATTTTGTATGAATTGTTAAGGAATAACTTATTTAACAAATAGTTTTGTATTACTAATATGAAGGAGATAGACTGAGCAATAGTAAATAATCAACTCATTATTCATAGATGAATACTTATGAGCCTAACAAAAGTATTGCGAGATAATAAATGTCTAAATTACTTATTTAGTTATTTACTACTAATTTTTTACTCAAATAATTTCGGTAATCTCTTAAGTAAGCTTACTTATTGAATAAAGTGTTGTAGATAATTTACTGGATGAAATAGCAAATTTTGAATATTTGCATCAATTTTTATGCAAAAAAAATGTAGAGGCAGGATAAATCTTGCCTCTACATTTTGTCAAACTTGTAATATTAAAAATTAAAATTAGATTTTACAGATTTGCTAACAAACCAAAAATACCATGTCCTGTGACAACTTCTAATGCAATGAGGGAGACGAAACCAATCATTGCTAAACGACCATTGAGGAGTTCTGCATAGGTTGTAAATCCAGTGCGATTTCCTTGCTCATCTACATATACTTTAGGCTCGATTGCAAAGTTATTCATTAAACCTTGGTCGTCAACGATAGAAGCATTTGTACGCATAAGATTTTCCCGTTTTTATTTACTATGTAACGAAGTGTAACGCAGTTATTAATTTTTGTAAAGTAAATGAGTATCTTGAAGATGAAGCCCAAGGCAGAGATATGATAATGAATCGTTCTCATGGAGATGTCTCACGAACAGGCTAAACAACTGATTAGTAAGCACTCCCAGCCACCAATCAAGTTTTAACTAGCAGATCATGGATCGATTCCGGGTAGAGGTTATTGCTAAAACACCAAATCCTCAGCAGGTGATTTACGCCGCCATGCACCAGGACTACACTGAGGCGTTCGTGTATGACGAACGGGACTCATGGCCCTCGGAGTCTCAATGTGGTGAAGTTATTGTGAAGCGACTTTTAGCAGGAGAAAGAGGACATTACGGGCCTCTAGAGCATCCCCAAATTGTTTTTAACTGTGGCTACTTCCCCCACAGTGTAATGCAACAGGCCCGTACTCATAGAATTAGTGTATCCTTTGATGTTCAATGTCTGTCTGCTGATAATGAAATTACTTTTGTGAACTGTGAAGGCGACAGTAACCAGAAATTGAAAAAAACTATTGGAGAGTTATACGAACTCTGGACTAACGGAGAAAAAGCAATCCGTACAAGGTCAATTAAAGGTAGGAATGGAGAACCACCTGGTGAATATCGGCGTGATTGTAAACAACGGATTCGCAAAATGCGCCTGCGAGTTCTCAACGAAGAGACTGGCTTATTTGAGGTTGGACATATTAAAGATGTCATGTGCAGTGGTCTTCAGCCAGTTTACAGAGTAACTTTAGAGGATGGAAAAACTTTAGATTGCACTGTTAATCATCGCTTATTTACATCAGATGGTTGGCAAACAATGGGTGATGCAGTTGGTTTAATTACTAACCCTGATGGCAGTGTAGTTAAAAGCACTAAGCCTTGCCATTTAATGTGTAATGGTATGGCAGTAGTAGGCAATGGTCTTTATAGAAATCGAGAATGGCTTGAATCTCAAATTCTCAAAGGATTATCTACATTAGAGATTGCCCAACTATCTGAATGCTCTATAAATACTGTGAGAAATTGGGCTGATAAGTATGAACTAAATTTAAATCAAAATGATAGTAAATTCCCTAAAGAACATCAGCCTTGGAACTATAATCCTAATGCGCTTTATCGAGACAAAATTTGGTTAGAAGAGCAAATTGCTAAAGGACTTTATGTTGATGAGATGGCAGCCTTAGCTAACTGCTCAATAGAAGCAATAAAAAAATGGGTTTATGCTTACGGTTTGTCGTTAAATAAGAGATCAAGAGGTTCCAGAAACCCTTGGAATAAGGGTCAAACTGGTTACCACTTAAACCTTTCTCAAGCAAGTCGTCAAAAACGTAGAGAAAACGCGAAGCTTTATACAAAAAGAGGAGAAGAATCTAATTTTTGGAAAGGAGGAACATCTACAGAACGGGAACTAATAGGTGCCTGGACAAGAGATATTGCTCCAGCCGTACATGAGAAGTTTAATTATATTTGTCAAAGATGTAGAGTTAGGGGTGGTAGCCTTCATGCTCATCATTTAATCCCAGTATATGCTGACGAATCTTTGGCTTATGACTTCGATAATTTAGTAACTTTATGCAAAGAGTGTCACGAATATATTCACCAAAATCATCAAGAAGCTGATTTTGCTAGCTCTTTTAACCCCATAATAGATACTGAAAATTGGCGACCTAAACCAAAGCCAATAGGTAGAAAATTACAAGCCCATCCAGTTAAAGTAAAAACTGTGCAGTACATTGGAAAAAAAATGACTTATGACCTAGAAGTAGAAGGCAGTTGGCATAATTTTGTCGCTAATGGCATTGTAGTTCACAACTCATTTCGTTACACCGGAAACCAGTTTATTGATGTAGTAACCGGTAAGAAAGATATTGAAGATGTTTTCTATCTGCGTCCTGTTGGTTATTACACTGATAGACAAGGTAAAAAATATTATTATTCACCAGAGCAAAGAGCAAAAGACTTAGAGTGGTGTTTAGAAGCAGCTAAACGATATAAAGCTGACTTTGAAGGTGGTATGTCTGAGGAACACGCTAGAGGTAAAATGCCCTTTGATTATCGCCAACATTTTGTAGTGAGTTTCAATTTAAGGTCTTTCTTACATTTCTGTGATTTGAGAAATAAGAAAGACGCTCAACTTGAAATTCAAAAGTTATGTGAAATGATGTGGCCCCATTTTGCTGAGTGGGTACCTGCGATCGCAGAATGGTATGAAAAGTCTCGTTTAGGTAAAGCGAGATTAGCGCCTTAGTACTGCTGTGAGGTGTTTACACTTTAGCCAAAGTTACCATCTCAGCTTGATCCTGATATTTACCCTGTCTTGCTTCGTAACTGATAGCGCAGGGTTCGCCTGCTAAAAATAGCAGTTGCACTACACCTTCATTAGCGTAGATGCGACAATCAGCGCTGGAAGAATTGGAAAATTCTAAGGTTAAGTGACCTCGCCAAGCTGCCTCTGCAGGTGTTAAATTTGCTATAATTCCACAACGTGCGTAGGTGGATTTACCTATACAAATTACAGTTATATAGTCTGGAACAGCTAGCTTTTCTAACGCAACGCCCAATCCATAGGAATGAGCAGGTAGGATAAAATAGCTACCATTTTCATCTGTATGTAGTGGGGTTGATTCCAAATTTTGGGGATTAAAGTTTTTGGGATCAATTACAGTGCCAGGAATGTGGCGAAAAATGCGGAATTCTGCAGGAGACAGGCGAATATCGTAGCCATAGGAAGATAAACCATAGCTGATTACAGGACGAACCGCTACATCTGCCTGTGGTTGTACTTTTCTGACTAAACTTGGCTCAAAGGGGGAAATCATGCCCTTTTGAGCCATTTCTGTAATCCAGATATCGTTTTTAATCACAAGTTCAAGGCTAATTTAAATCGACTTACTAGAATATCGTGAAGTTGACCGAAGCGAGTTTAGATTTTAGATTTTAGATTTTGGATTAAATGAAAATTTGAAATCTAAAATATTTGGTCTCAAGCCTCTGGGTTAACCCAGAAGAAAAACCAAAATTTTTCAATGTTTAAGCCTCTTCTTTATAAGGAGAGGTTAATCCAAAATCGTCAATCCAAACTCCAAAATTGAATGACCATTCTTTATGGGCTATGACTACGGCGGATCTCTGTAATTTGATCTGCTACATCTAATAGAGATTTTGGCATTTCTGGCCCGGTGAGGATAATATCAATATGGGAAGGGCGTTTTGCTAAAAACGCTAAAACTTCTTGTTCTGAAATTAAACCAAAGTTAATCGCTAAACTTAACTCATCTAAGACAACGAGAGAATACTTACCCTCGAATACTACCTGTTGTGTATGTTGCCACAGCTTTTGTAAAGCTTCGTTTTCTGTATCATCTAGTTGGGGTGTGTCGATACAACGAGGTAAATCGCAACGAATCCAATCTAAATTTTGCCCCAATTGCATGGGTCGCTCATGCCCTTGTCGAATACCACCTTTGAGAAATTGCACGACTAACACTGAAGTACCTTGACCGGCAATTCTCAGTGCTTGGGCCATGACGTTAGTAAAAAAGTTACGGTGACTACTAGTGAAAACTTGTACTAGTCCGGCAATAGGAGATGCTACACTGAGGGTCGAATTGACACTTGGGGTATCTAACTGGGCAACCATATAGCTGAGTTTAAAATATTACAAATTATCAAAGAGATATTGCTGAGGTAAGCGATCGCAAATCTAGCTGTATAATCAATCTGAATTTTACAAGTGTATTGTAGTTTGCAAGTTGCATTCTTAGTCAACCACTAGGTTTATGTTCAAGTCAAGAGTTAATGATATTGACATGAATAGCTGGTAAAAGCAAGTGGCTGTAAAAATAATAACGTAGTAATAATAGTAAGATTCAAGAAAAAAGTTGGGTGCAAGGGCTGAAAATTGTAGATGTTAGATTTCCCATTCGTTTGGGCACAACATGGTTGGCAAGTAGTAAATTTGACAGGTGAGGAGTGAATTGTTGTGAGATTAGTGATTCTGGGAGGTTCAGGATCGGGGAAAAGCACTCAAGCACAAAGCCTTTGTAGACACTTTGATATTCCAAAGGTTTCTACAGGTGAAATTTTACGAGAAGCAATGTCTGGTGACAAGTCACTAGCCTTACGGGAAGATGCTTCGCGGCTGTACGTTAACGCTAATTTCGGTGATTTGGGACAATATGCACAGCCATTCGTAGAAAAAGGGGAGCTAGTCCCGGATGAAAGGATGATTGACTTGATTCGGATGCAGCTAACACAGCTGAATATCCCATCGGGTTGGCTATTGGAAGGCTATCCGCGTACGGCGTTCCAAGCTGAGGAATTAGATTTTTTATTGGAATATTTAGGACAAAAATTAGATTGGGCAATTTATTTACAAGTACCAGAAGCGACAATGGTAAATCGCTGTTTGGGGCGATCGCTTCCCGATGAGCAGCCAGAAATCGTACAGCGTCGCATAGAGTTATTCTACGATCGCACTATCCCGATTTTGGAATATTATGACCGTCGTCGCCGTTTATTGACTATTAATGGCGACCAACTACCGGACGCAGTACATCAAAGTATTCTTAACCTGCTTTCCATTTCTTAAAAAAATCTTTAATTTAACTACCAAGCTTCACTACCTAAGTTTTGTGCTGACTCAATTGTTAGGGGTATAGAGAGATTGCGACACTAAGGTAACCTTAATGGATATTCTCTTATGAAAATGTTGAGGAAACCCCAATGGCTTGGCAGCGTCCAGATGGTCGGCAACCCTATCAACTCCGTCCCATCAACTTTGACAGTGGCTTTACCCGTTATGCGCCTGGTTCTGTGCTGACAAAATGTGGTGATACTCAAGTACTTTGTACTGTTAGCGTTACCGAGGGAGTCCCAAAATTTTTAGCCGGAAGTGGCAAGGGGTGGTTAACTGCTGAATATCGGATGCTGCCAAGCGCCACTCAACAACGGCAAGAAAGAGAATTGATGAAATTATCCGGACGGACGCAAGAAATTCAACGCTTGATTGGGCGTAGTTTAAGAGCAGCATTAGATTTTGAAGTATTAGGCGAACGCACTTTAACTGTAGATGCTGATGTATTGCAAGCCGATGCGGGAACGAGAACAACCGCAATTACAGGTTCTTTTGTGGCGTTAGCTAACGCGATTTCCCGATTATTGCACCAAGGAGTATTAACGCGATCGCCCCTGTGCGGACAAATAGCCGCTGTCTCAGTAGGTTTATTGGAAGGAGAGGGATTTTTAGATCTCAACTATATCGAAGACGTAGCCGCCACAGTAGATTTCAACGTGGTGATGAATCAAGATTTGGGAATCATCGAAGTGCAGGGAACAGCAGAAGAAGGAAGCTATACCCGCAACCAATTGAATCAGTTATTAGATTTAGCAGAAACCGGAATCCAAGAATTATTAATCGCCCAGCAAGAAGCGATTACCGATTGGAATGCGATATTTGTGGGGGGTTAGGGGTTGGGGACTGGGGACTGGGGACTGGGAAAAGCAAGGGGGGAGGGTGCAGGGTGCAGGGGAGAAGTAATAATGACGAACACCAAACACCGATTACCCTTTACCCGTTACCCATTACCAAATGACAAATAACAAATGCCCAATGCCCCATGCCCCATGCCCAATCCCCCTTAATGTTGTTAAAAGTTTCAAAAGTTAAAAAGGAGAACCGCTATAAGTTAGGTATGGTATTGCTGGAAGCAGGCAAAGTGATGATCGAGCCATGAATAAAAAGGTCGAAGTTCTACCAGATCAGTCGGCGCTAGTTGGAAGAGCGCTAGAGTTGATTCTGTCTAAGATAGACGCTGCTATTAAAGAGCGAGGGCGGTTTACCATTGCCTTGTCTGGTGGCAGTACGCCTAAGCCATTGTATGAGGCGATCGCTCAACAAAAACTTCCTTGGGATAAAATTCATGTGTTCTGGGGTGATGAACGTTATGTACCACCAGATCATCCTGATAGCAATGAGCTGATGGCGCGTCGTGCGTGGTTAGACCGCGTTGATATGCCAGTTGCGAATATTCACGCCATCCCTACCTTGGAAGCTGACCCCGCAGTTGCAGCAGTTAAGTACGACAAGCATCTGCAAAACTTTTTTAATACTGCATCTGGAGAGTTTCCTGCTTTAGATGTAGTCTTGCTAGGAATGGGTGATGATGCACATACTGCATCTTTGTTTCCCCACACTCAAGCATTGCAAGTGCGCGATCGCTTAATTACTGTGGGTAATAAAGATAGCAGTATCCGCATTACTTTTACTTACCCATTTATCAATGCGGCTCGCAGCGTTATGTTTGTAGTTGCAGGTGCCAATAAACGACCAGCATTAGCTCAAGTCTTTGCACCCCAAGCCGATGAGTTGACTTATCCGTCCCGCCTCATTCAACCCCAAGGAGAGCTTTGGTGGTTGCTAGATGCGGCGGCGGGTGCGGAACTCCAAACCTAAGTATCTTACCTATCAGGGGTAATTGTTAGAATCGAAAGCTAGGTGTTTCTTATACCTACTTTCGATACCTGTTTTGAAAAGTTCACGGCGGAAAACCCGCTCTGACTTTTCGCTGCGGCAAGCCCGGGCGCGTCTACAACAGTTAGCTATTATACCAATACTCCAAAATTCAGCAACAAATGTAAATTTCTTCATCATTGAGAAATCTAGCTTTCTGAATTTGGAATTGGTATTCAGCCCTCCTGAAGGGTAGCCGCCACTGGGAGTTTTCTGTGCTTGCCAGTACCATTTTTTGATGAGCTTGAACAAAGGCTTAAATCCATGATCGTCTGCCCTAATTGCAATCATCCCAATCCAGACGGCGCTGTCCAGTGTGAAGCCTGTTATACGCCGTTACCAGCGACTAATAACTGTCCCAGCTGTGGGGCAACTGTGCAGGCAGATGCCGCTTTCTGTGGTCAGTGTGGTTTTAATCTGCGCGCTAATGCCGCAGCAGCGCCCCCAACAGCGGTAGCACCTACAGTTGCTCCCGATGTGCCTTTAGAAGTACCACCGTTGGTTACTCCCGATCCACTTGTAGAACTGATACAACCAGATCCTTTAGCCGTTGTTAATCCTCCGGGTTCAACTCTACCGCCAACAGCAGTGGCAGTTCCTGCAGAAGTCCCACCAGTTGCACCGCCACCTGCTGCGGTAGAAATTACTCCTGCACCACCAGCACCGGAACCAGTGGCAGCAGCACCCGAGCCTGAACCAATTGCACCACCGCCAGCACCAGAACCAGAACCCGAGCCAGTGGCACCACCTGAGCCCGAACCATTTGTAGCAGCACCAGCGCCCGCAGTTAGTCCTGCGAGAACGCAATTACAACAGGTAACAGCCAGCCTATTCCACGTTCAAAGCAACGCGAATCTGGAATTACCTCAAACTTTGTCTGTAATTCATATCGGCAAGCCTAATGACCGGATTCCCCCAGATATAGATGTTTCTGGATTTCCCAATTCAGAAATTGTCTCGCGGATTCATGCAGATATTCGTGTTGAGGGAGACGCTCATTATATAGAAGATGTTGGTAGTTCCAATGGCACCTACATCAACAATTTGCCGCTTTTACCGGGGAATAGACACCGTCTGCGCCCAGGCGATCGCATCAGTTTGGGTAAAGGCGATATGGTAACATTCCTCTTCCAACTCGCTTAGACAAATTTTGTAGTCAGAAACTTTAGTTCTTCAAATCAGGACTAAAGTTCTGACTACGAATATTAAATTGAAATTTTTTAATCTTTGCGCTTCAACAAAAATACAGCCAGGATAATCCCTAAAACTGATAATCCAATCGTGACATTAAAAAACGGTAAATAATTACCAAAAATATCGCGGATATTACCAACAAGTAAAGTTCCTAGCAATGCACCCATGCCAAAGGCAGTAAAAACTACGCCGTAGTTTTTGGCATAATCTTGGCTCCGAAACAGAATTAAAGTCGATGTCGGCCCAATAGCTAACCAACCACCAAGAGCAAGATAAATCAAACTAAAAGCCACTAGGTAAGTTGCGATCGCTCCCTTAGTGGTACTGAGCATCATTATTGAGGCAACAATAATCAATATATAGGAAATAATTGCCGCATTTTTCGGTTTATATTTATCGGCCAGCCAACCAAATAACGGTCTGCCTAAACCATTAAACACTGCAAATAATGACACCGCACTAGCTGCTGTATTTTTATCTAAACCAATAATTTCTGTACCCACTGGACTAGCGATCCCAATAGCAGCTAACCCAGCAAAAGTACCAATGGTAAAGCATAACCACAAGCCGTAAAAGCTGAGGGATTTTAATAAAGGTGTACTGCTGTTGCTGGCAGATTCACTCAGTTTAACAGGCGGTGTCCACCCAGCAGGTTGCCATCCTTTGGGCGGATATTTCATTACAGGGGCGATCGCTAAAATTATCAGGGTAAAAGCAATCCCAAAAATGATTAATGTTGGTTGCCAACCCTTATCACCATTAGCAGCAATTAAATTCTTAGCTAAAGGTGCCGTTACAAGGGGTGATAAACCAAAGCCAATCACAGTTGCACCTACAGCTAAACCCTTTTTATCGGGGAACCATTTAGCATTAACGGCGAGTGGTACACCATAAACAATCCCAACACCAGCACCAGCAATGATCCCGTAAGTAATAGTTAACAAAGGGATATTATTTACCAAACCCGACGTGGCGTAACCAATCCCCATCACAATTGCCCCCAGCGCAGTTACCAGACGCGGGCCAATTTTTTCAATATAAAACCCAGTAATGGGCATCAAAATTGAAAATACAACCAATAAAATTGTGAAAGGTAGTAAGCTTTCTGTTGCTCCTACTGCGAGAGATTTTTCAATCGTATTCCGAAAAATACTCCAAGAATAAGCAGTTCCTAAACAAAGTAGAACAAGTACACCCAAGGGAATTAGTAGCCAACGACCTTTTTGTGCAGGTAAGCCAAATAGTTTTACTTCATCAAATGTAGAATTATCAAAATTTTGATTGATACTCATTTTTTAAAATGGTCGCAACTAGTCTACAATCTACCATTAGATAGATGCAGCTTAATCATGCACCAATTGGATTTATCAATGCTCTGACTAATCAGCTGTTCCACATTGCAATTGCATGGTTACTCATCAGGATTGTCCAGAGGAGCCAGTGCGTTAGGCCGCTCTGCCGACTCTCTCACTGCACGAGTGTAGTGGTAATCTTTCTTTGCATCATCACCGGGTTTGAGAGGAATTAGCTCAAAAACATGGCCAGTTAGTTGAATAGAAGCTTCATCCATACAGATCATGGGTTCTAGTTCACTATGCAGGTGACTATCAAGATCCAACACTACTTCCATTTGAGAAATAAAGCGTGCTAAGTCCCGTTCTGGAATACGAAACCTTTGTATTTCCCACGGACGTAATTTGTGTTTTTTAAGATTTTTCCTTATTTTATAAATAGCCTCTTAATTACGAATTACGAATTAGCAATTATTTACCAGGGTTATAACTATGGCTTTAACTGCATCTACAATGTTGCCTTTAGGTACGCTTGCTCCAGATTTTCAGCTACCAGATGTAGTCTCTCAACAGATAATTTCGTTAGCTAGTTTTGCTGATAAAAAGACTCTGCTAGTAATGTTTATTTGTCGGCATTGCCCTTTTGTAAAGTATGTACAAGAACAACTAGCGCTAATAGGAAAAGACTACTTTGAAAGTGATTTGGGAATTGTTGCTATCAGCGCCAATGATGTTGAAAATTACCCAGATGATGCACCAGATTTATTAAAGACAATGGCTACAGAATTGGGTTTTAAATTTCCTTTATGCTACGATGAAACTCAAGAGACAGCTAAAGCTTATACCGCAGCTTGCACCCCTGATTTTTTTGTATTTGATAGCAATCGCCAACTCGTTTATCGCGGGCAATTAGATGATAGCCGACCCAGCAATGGTAAGCCTGTAACTGGTGCAGATTTACGTGCTGCAATTGAGGCTGTACTGGCAGATAAACCTATAGATGATGAACAAAAGCCTAGTATTGGGTGCAATATCAAATGGAAAGCTGGAAATACACCGAATTATAGTTAATATTCTGTAGGATGTGTTAGGCGTAAGCCGTAACGCATCAAAGCTTTGGCTACAAAATCCAAAATTTAAAAATATTCCCCAATGCTGTGAAAGCATTGGGGATGGTAAATGCACCTGTTGCACCATAAATACTTAGATTTTCATCCAAAGTCGAAAAATGAGTCAGGAAATGTGGTTCGATTGATCTCAAACTGTCAGAGTGAGAATTAGCGATTAGTGCTTAATTTCCAAATTGAGGATGTAGCGCCCTAACTGGACTTTGTCTGCCCATAATTCGTATTCTATCCGTAAATGCTCTGGCAATGGATGACCAGTAAGCGCCATAACATTGGTAAAGTTACGGAGGCGAATTGGCTCATTGGTTTGCCATGTCTCAGTTGGCAACCAATAGCGACTAATACCATAAACACCCTGTTCCCAGAAATGGCGATAACTGACTTCGGCGTTACCTTGCATGGTCATGATGACTCGGTAAGGCGAAATCTCTAACCACAAAACTCTGGGACTGGTGGGTACGTTGTTTCTCTTGTGCGGAAGCTTATCTTCAGGATTTAGGGAACCCGCTACTTCGCAGGTAATTAAAGGCGGTGCAGTCAATAGTAAATGAAAGCGATTAGTATCTTTTTGATACAATGTCCCGGCAGTTTCCACAACAGACCAAACTGGCAGGTCAGTGGAAATGAGTGATAAGCACACGGGCTTGCGGTGATGGGTCAGCATGGGAGCGATAAGGGCTAAAAGCTAGTGAACAAAATGAAATCAACACCAAGGTCTCTATCAGTCTCAGGCCAAAAACTAATAGTAAAACATGCTTAGATATTAACTGAATCTGCTAATTTGGTAAGCCAGATCAACAAAAATGCAAACAGTTAGGGTGCTAATTTAAAAAGCAAAAATTGCGATTTTTCTCCGGAAATGTGATTTAAAAGTAAACTTACGGAATATTTTGTAAATAATCTTTAGATTCCGGAATTAATATAGCTGGATTATTCGCTAAAACACAAGAAGAACAATTTTCTTTGCTTTTATAAGAGCTAGTATGGCAAGTGAATGCGCGAATAAAATTCTTCATTTCTTCACGTTTGGCAGTCCAAATTCCAGATTAACCTTGTCTTTTCAGAGTTGACAACCCAAATGAGTAATTATGCTTGGACTAGCTTGAAAGTGCTGAGTGCTGAGTGCTGAGGAGCCACTGCGCCCTTACGGGTTTCCCGGCTGAAAGCAAGTAGCGTTGCTGAGTAAAAATGCCCGCCTCGACTTTCATACTTGGTGGTGAAACTTATTTCATTGGGATAGCTTCCTCTGTATACACAGCAATGGAATATTTTTTTAGTTGGAAGTCCCTGATTGAGGTTTTGCAAAATCAAAAGTCAAAAATCCCATACATTTAGACTTTTTTACAACTGCACATCTAACTTTACTAATTTTGGAAGATTTGATTAAGTTTGAGCAAGCAAAAGACGATAGGATACTAGGGAAGAAGTTCACAGTAGCGGCATATGTAGTCGCTCATGTACTTTCAATGTATTCAAAAGCCAGTGTATCCTAATGTCGGCTGCTGTTATAACCCTAGAAAAGCAAAAAGACCTTTCAGATAAGTTAGTTATTCAACGACCTCCTTTTGGGCTATCCTTGCAAGGTCGTATTCGCATTCCAGGTGATAAATCTATTTCCCACCGTGCTTTGATGTTGGGTGCGATCGCCCAAGGTGAAACGGAAATTCAAGGTCTTCTCTTAGGTGAAGACCCCCGCAGCACTGCTAGTTGTTTTCAAGCAATGGGGGCGGAAATTTCGGAACTCAATACAGAGTTAGTACGGGTGAAGGGTATTGGTTTAGGAAATTTGCAAGAACCAGTAGATGTTTTAAATGCTGGGAATTCTGGTACAACGTTGCGTTTGATGTTGGGATTGTTAGCATCCCATGCAGGGCGTTTTTTTACGGTCACAGGCGATAATTCCTTGCGATCGCGTCCCATGTCCCGGGTAGTTAAACCTTTGCAACAAATGGGGGCGCAAATTTGGGGACGCAAGGGGAATTCTTTAGCACCCCTAGCAATTGCTGGACAAGCCCTCAAACCAATTCACTATCATTCTCCTATCGCCTCAGCGCAAGTTAAATCCTGTATCCTCCTCGCTGGTTTAGCCACAGCAGGAAAAACCACCGTTACCGAACCCGCCCTTTCCCGCGACCATAGTGAAAGGATGTTACGGGCGTTTGGTGCAGAACTCAGCGTTGATCCCGAAACTAATAGTGTTACCGTAACCGGGCCAGCGCAATTGTTTGGACAAAAGGTAGTTGTCCCCGGCGATATTAGTTCCGCAGCCTTTTGGTTGGTAGCTGGCGCAATTGTTCCAGGTTCAGAACTAGTAGTAGAAAACGTGGGTGTAAATCCCACCCGCACAGGTATTTTAGAAGCTTTAGAGCTGATGGGAGCAGATATTCAACTGGAAAATCAGCGCGAAGTCGCAGGTGAACCAGTAGCCGATATCAGGGTACGTTCCAGCAATTTAAAAAGCTGCACCATCGCTGGGGATATAATTCCCAGAATGATTGATGAAATTCCCATTTTGGCAGTAGCAGCCGTATTTGCCCAAGGAACCACAATTATTCGCGACGCAGCCGAGTTAAGGGTAAAAGAAAGCGATCGCATTACTGTCATGGCCCAGCAACTCAATAAAATGGGAGCTAAGGTCAGCGAACTACCCGATGGGATGGAAATTACTGGCGGTACTCCCCTAGTTGGTACAGATGTCGATAGCCATACAGATCATCGTATCGCCATGAGTTTAGCGATCGCCGCCTTAGTCGCCAATGGCGTAACCACCATTCACCGCGCCGAAGCTGCTGCGATTTCTTATCCAAGTTTCTTCCAAACTCTCACTGCGATCGTTAATTGAGTAGGAGAGGTTAAGGGGGAAAGGGGAAAAGGTTAAAGGTTTTTCCCCAGTCCCCAGTCCCCAGTCCCCAGTCCCCAGACTTATTTAAGCCCCTTCGCGCAACTTATCCAAAACACTGCGGTCTTCTAAAGTTGAAGTATCGCCAGATACTTCTTGTCCCGCAGCCAGATTTCGCAGTAAGCGCCGCATAATCTTACCCGATCGCGTTTTTGGTAAAGCGTCAGTAAAGCGAATTTCACCAGGACGGGCGATCGCACCAATTTCTTTGACGACGTGCTGCTTGAGTTCTTTACTCAACTGATCGCTGGCTTGGAAAGTCCCTTCCAGAGTCACAAAAGCCACGACTTCTTCACCTTTAAGTTCATCTGGCTTCCCCACAACCGCCGCTTCTGCAACTGCTGGGTGGGAAACTAAGGCTGATTCGACTTCCATTGTGCCGAGGCGGTGTCCTGATACGTTTAATACGTCATCTACCCGTCCCATTACCCAGAAGTAACCGTCTTCATCTCTTCTCGCCCCGTCACCAGCAAAATAAGTATACTTACCATCTTTTGGTGGTATATGTTCCCAATAGGTGCGGCGGAAGCGATCGGGATCGCCGTAAACTGTTCGCATCATTCCCGGCCAGGGGTGACGCACTGCTAAATAACCACCTTGGTTGTCCCCGACAGAATTACCATCCAAATCTACGATATCTGCAAGAATGCCGGGGAAAGGCAGGGTTGCAGAACCTGGTTTAGTGGGAATTGCGCCTGGTAGGGCTGTAATCATAATCCCGCCAGTTTCAGTTTGCCACCAGGTATCCACAATTGGGCAGCGTTCACCACCAATGACTTTGTGATACCACATCCAAGCTTCTGGGTTAATTGGTTCGCCCACGGTTCCCAACAAGCGCAAGGAAGAGAGGTTGCGTGATTTAGGATGATGTTCGCCCATTTTAATAAAGGCACGAATGGCTGTAGGTGCGGTATAAAAAATGTTGACACCGTACTTTTCAATCACATCCCAGAAACAGCCAGGATTAGAAGCACGGGGAGCGCCTTCATACATCAGAGTTGTGGCACCGTTGGAAAGCGGCCCATAAACTATGTAACTATGCCCCGTAATCCAACCGACATCAGCAGTACACCAATATACATCTGTATCTTGTAAATCAAAGATCCATTTGGTGGTGATGTGGCTATATAAGTTGTATCCCGCAGTGGTATGAACAACGCCCTTAGGTTTGCCAGTGCTACCAGAGGTGTAGAGAATAAACAGCAAATCTTCGCTATCCATTGGTTCAGCCGGACAATCGGCTGATACACCCTTTTGTAAATCATGCCACCAATGGTCACGTCCTGGCTCCATGTGAGTTTGTTGTGCTGTACGTTGCACTACCAGCACATTTTTCACATTGGGGACAGCGTTATTGGCGATCGCCTTGTCTACTTGTTCCTTGAGGGGAACGATCGCATCTTTGCGCCAACCACCATCAGCCGTTACCACTAACTTAGCTTCCGCATCAATTAAGCGATCGCGCAAAGCCTCAGCACTGAAACCACCAAACACAACACTATGGGGTGCGCCAATTCTCGCACAAGCCAACATTGCGATCGCCGCCTCTGGAATCATGGGCATATAAATCCCCACGCGATCGCCTTTTTGGATTCCCAGTTGCTTTAGTACATTAGCGAACTGGCAAACTTCTCGATGTAATTGAGCATAGGTAAGAGTCCGCGAATCTCCTGGTTCACCTTCCCAAATCAGTGCAGCTTTGTTTTTACGCCAAGTAGTCAGGTGTCTGTCAAGACAGTTATAAGAAATGTTAGTTTTACCACCAACAAACCATTTAGCAAAAGGTGGTTGCCAATCTAAGACTGTGTCCCATTTTTGGAACCAATGCAACTCACTTTCTGCCAAGTCTGCCCAAAATTTTTCGGGATCGGCTTTAGCCTGATCGTAAAGAATTTGATAATCTGCCAGACTTTTGATTTGCGCTTTTTGTGAAAATTCAGCACTCGGATGAAATAAGCGGTTTTCTTGTAGGATTGATTCTATGGTCGGTTGGGACATATCTGTAATGAAATTGCGACTGAAAACTATTCTGTACTGCAATTACTCATAAGTATTTTGATTTTCGTTAAGAAGTTCCTGAAGTGCCCTAGTGATGCAGCACAAGAATGTTGATATTTCAAACTATTCTTTAGGCATCAAGTTGTTATCCGCTTGCTTCTTCACGAACAATTCTTTTTTGATACAGATCTTAAACAGTCTCACTCTAGGCAGTTAAGTAAAGCTTGAGTATTATAAATTACAGAGGCTTAAAAAATTGATAACGAACAGTGGTATATAAACAAAGCGGTAGTAGCGAAGCGAACTACCAAACTTTATCAATAAGTTTGTTCGGGTTTGAATGTCATAGTCAACAATGGCAGTGGTTGATTCTACCTGTTCTCAGGGCAGCGAAACCATCGCCGTTATGAATAAGCCAAACCACCAAGATGATGTGACAGTCCAACATGAGCGATCGCTTACTACTCTGAGTAGGGCAATTACCCATGCCCAAGGACGATTCACTTTAATTTTAGTACGCTGCAATTACGCAGGTTTACAAGAACAAATATTAGCAGAATTAAGGCAGCGTTCTGGGTTAGAAATTTTAGCCATCAACCTACGAGCCTCATCCCATAGCCTTTATTCCACCATGACAGCCACAATTGGTTCTCCACACCCCAATGCTGTCATTGTATTTGGCATCGAATCACTGCAGAATGTCGATGATTTTTTAGTTTCCTTGAATCGCTTACGAGATGATTTTCTGCACAATTTTCCCTTTCCTTTGGTGTTGTGGATTAACGATTTTGTGCAGCAAAAACTCATCAAATTAGCACCAGACTTTTATAGCTATGCACCAGTACCAATTCGGTTTGCGATCGCCACTGAAGAATTATTTCCATTTCTTCCACAAGAAGCCGAGGAAATATTCAGACACATTACATACCAATTATGTATGAATATGGGACAAAGTATGCCACTCAACTGGCAGACAACGGAAAATTAATCATAAAACTTAGAGGATGTTTGAAAAGTCTGTAGTAGTGTATCAAATATTTTTTACCCCACCCTAGCCCTCCCCTTAGAAAGGGGAGGGAACTGGATTTTCCGGTCTCCCCCCTTGACAAGGGGGGATTAAGGGGGGTAACAGTGCAATTAAAATCACAGGGAAAAACTTTTCAAACAACCTCTTAGATAAGTAGTCAATAATAGCATTTACCAGTTAATTGGCTGATTTTTGATGCTATCAATAACTCGCGGAAAAAATCTGTGCAGCCGTGAGATTTAAATCTGGAAATGTTGGTGAAATTAAAGTGTCATCACCTCTAAATTGCTTACCACGATATTCACCCTCATCACTTAAAGAGTAAATTATGATTGTTGGTCGTTTGGGATCACCGATCAATTCCTTACTACCCAAAGCAGCATAATCAACAATCCAATATTCTTGAATACCCATTTCTTCTCTTCGAGACGCTACGCGAACATAATCAGCAAACTTTTTATGATAATCATCTCTCCAGTTAGTACTAGTTACTTCAATTACTAGGGGAATTGAATCTGGGTTACTAACAGTCGATACTTGTTTCCATAAAGGTTCATTTTTTAAGTTAGGAAGGTTTAGTATAAGAATATCTGGATAGTAACCTGATTGTTTATTCTCTGGCTTCACGAGAACATTTTTACTACTTATATCATAAAGAAGTTTAAGTTCTACTATTTTTAACAAAAGCATCCTTGCTAAAAACATTATTATTTGTTCATGTGTTCCCAGTGGTTGTGGCATTTTAACAATCTCTCCATCGTACAACTCATAACGAATGTTTTCTGATTGTGTTTCTAGAAATTCTAAAAATTCATCAAATGTAAATAACTTTTGTAGAGATTTTGTCATACTTTTTACCTTTGTTTGAGTTCATCATCTAGGCGAATTGTAATGCAAGTTTTGCTTGGTGGTGTAGGCTCGATTGCTCCTCGCTTACCTTGAATAAAATTATGCATATTTGCATCTCCAGAATAATCTTATAAAAATTTTACCTAAACTTTACACTTATAGGATTTTTAAACAGTTAATAGCTGTTAATTAAGGGAAATCTATTTATAGAGCTATTTATAGTTAGCCTGCCAAATTTCTGGATGAACATTGTTAAAAGCAAATTTCAGGAGTATTAAATGATTCCAATTATCTTGGGTGCTGCTGCTTTGGCTACTGGAGCTATAGGAGCAGTAAAAGGTGCTGAAGGTATTGGCAATATGAATCAGGCAAAGGAAATTGGGGAAAAGGCTCAAAAACTATATGAGAGTCACATCAGACAGTTAAAAATCGTTTGGGAGAATACAAACAAGACAGCAGAAGAATATGGGGAACTCCAAATAGATGTTAAAGTGCAAACAATTGGGAGATTTGTTGCTTTTATTGAGCGAATTGGCCAGCGAGGCTCTCAAAATGATAGGCAGTTTTTAGCTGGAATAAAGGAGATTTCAATTCAACAAATTCAAGAGTATAGGATTACTGCTGTTGAAGCTGAAGAAATATATAAGGGATTTGCTTCAGCCGCTGGGGCCGGAGCAACAGCTGGTGCTGGTGCAGTTGGTTTAGCCTACTCTTTTGGAACAGTTGCCGTTCCCCAATTATTTGGATTGTTTAGTACCCAAGTCGCTATTTCCCAACTTAGTGGTGTTGCAGCTTTACAAGGTACAGTATCTTTTCTTGGAGGCGGCGGAATGGCAGTTGGTGGTGCTGTACTTGGGGGTGTTGCACTTGGCCCAGCTTTGGCTGTAGGTGGATTTATGCTAGCTGGTAAAGGAGAGGAGGCTTTGACAAAAGCACGAGAATATGAAGCCAAGATTAACACTGAAATTGCAAAAATCGAAATTGTTAGAGATTTTTTGCCACAGGTTAGACGGCGAATTATTGAGTTAAGTAGGTTAGTGGAAAATTTGAATTATCATGCAATTCTTAGTCTCAACGCTCTAGAGTCTCTTCCGTTTGATCGTAACCGCGATGCTGGCAAATTTCAAAAAGTAGCACTTCTAATTAAAGCACTAGCAGAAATTATGAAAACTCCTATTTTGGACGCTGAAGGCCAGCTTAATCCTACTACTGCGACTATCCAATGTAAGTATCGTAATCTCGGAGATAATTAGAAGTGTCATTACAAAAAATTGCACTTTTAAATCCTGTTGAATGTATACAGCAAATTGTTTCGGCTTACGCTGAGTACAAAATAGTTGCTCAACAAGAAAAAACTAAACGACATAAGATTGATGCTTGGGAAAAAGCATCAATCACCAAGATTAACGCCCAGCGTGACTTGCTGATGGCTTATCTTGATCGCTCTTTTGATGAACGTGCTGAAAACTTTCGAGCTTTATTTGCTGTGGTTGATAGTGCGATCGCATCCGGAAATAACGAACAACTAGCGCTTACCTTAAATACAATCACAGAAATCGCTAAATCAAGCCCATTCAAAGACCTTGCCAACTTAACTAATGTTCGTGCTGCTTTGAATGATCCCAACCACGAATGGACATTTTGATTTTATAGCAGTGCGATCGCTCTTTCTAAAAACTTTAATAGCATGGTTCGGCAGGCTTTGTTTTGATAGCCCCAGGCTTCTGGTCTGAGGGCTTTTTTATGCGCTAAAAATCTTCATCATCAACAAAAAATTCAGCATCCTCATCTAACCGAGAATTACCGCGCCCCTCAGCCAGCCCCCACAAAGGTTGCAGCACAGCTATTCCAACTAAGCCGATACAAACACAAAAAGCCAGCACCAAACCAACTGGGATTTGAATGGATCGGAAACTCAAAAACTTTAAAGATACTAAAGTAGCGTTTTGCACTGAGAGAATAGCGATCGCCATTACCCATACAGCTATAACTACAGATATCAGCAAATTAGCAATACTTTTCATAACAAATTCAATAAAACCAAAGCTAAACACAGACAAGCACAGATAATCATCAACATTCCTCTGTGTTTAAAGCGCTTGAAACTCTTATTCTAGTTTAGCGATCGCACTTTCCATAGCTTGGGCGATTTGAGTCACTTTTTCTGGTGAGTTGGTTTCTAAATAAACGCGCACCAGTGGTTCTGTACCGGAGGGACGCAGTAATATCCAGCTACCTGCTTCTAAATACAGCTTAATTCCGTCTTTACGACCAACTTCTTTAACTTTAAATCCTGCTACCTCTGTGGGGGGATTTTTGGTAAAGGAATCGATGACAGCAGTTTTGTGAGACTCGGTAAGGTGTAAGTCTAAGCGATGATTGTACAACGGGCCGTCAGCTGCGGCGATCGCTTCTTGAACTAACTGACTGAGGGGCTTACCTTCATAGGCGATCGCTTCTGCGACTAGCATATTGGCTAAAATGCCATCTTTTTCGGGAATATGCCCGATAATGCTTAAACCACCAGATTCTTCACCACCAATTAATACGGTGGTTTCCCGCATTTTTTCCCCAATATATTTAAAGCCTACTGGAGTTTCATAAATTGGTAGCCCATGTTTAGCTGCGAAATTATCCAATAAATGAGTTGTGGCGACAGTGCGGACAATAGCACCGCTTTTACCTTTATTTTTGATTAAATGACTGGCTAAAACTAGCAGCACAGTGTTAGGAGTGAGAACATTACCTTGTTCATCCACAATCCCAAAGCGATCGCTATCGCCATCAGTTGCTAAACCCAAATCGGCTTGATCGGCGCGTACTGCTGCTACCAATTCACCTAATTGTTCGCCTTTCGGTTCTGGCATTCCACCACCAAACAGCACATCCCGCCAAGTGTGGAAAGTTTCTAACTCTACACCACTTTGTTGCAAAACTTCATCTAAGTAACCCCGAGAGGTAGAATACAAAGCATCGTATTTTACCTTTAACTGGGCACTTTTGATTTTTTCTATATCAATTAAGGTGTAGAGAAATTGCAGATAATTAGGTTTCGGATCGAAAATAGAAATAGAATCCGATGGATTACTACTAGCCGGTGCATCTGATGCACTTTTTATATTTGCCACAATAGTATCAGTAATCTCTGGAGTGGCTGGGCCAGCATAATCTGGGATATATTTTATCCCACAGTATGGTGCAGGATTATGGCTAGCAGTAAACATCAACGCCCCCGCCGAATTTAGGTGACGGGCGTTGTAGGCAATGACTGGTGTGGGGCAATCCCGATTTGTTACTTTTACCTTCCAACCCAATTCAGCTAAGACTTGGGCGGCTGTCTGGGCAAACTGGTCAGCTAAAAATCGAGTATCGTAGGCAACAAGAACTGGTCTATTTTTGCTATAGGCCGTTTCCAGATAGCTAGCGATCGCTCTTGTGACTTTCCTCACATTGGGAAAAGTAAAGTCATCAGCAATAATTCCTCGCCAACCATCGGTGCCAAATTGAATTTTGCTGGATTTGCTACTAGCACTCATGTTTGCCACAGTTTCCCTTGTAACTTCTGTACTATGGGAAGCTTCGCGCAAAGCTTGTGTAGCCGCAACTATCCCCATCGTTATTTTTCTCACTGCTTGTTTGCAATGTCAATCCCCGATCGCCCTTTTGCCAGTTACCACCTTTGGTCTTTAGTTGCCCCAGCTACGGGACAAGAACGTTGGCATTGCCAGATGAGACGAGGATTTGTTAAAGCACGTCAGCATGAACCGAAAGTAAAAGCGCTGTTAGCCACGGCGACTGCACCCCAAAGGATTGGCATACTAGCCCAAAAAGGCGTTTATGAATTTCATCATCATCGACATCTATTAAGCCAAACAGATGGTGTGGAAAAAGTTGCTCAGTTACTGAAATTAAGCCATTCCTCGGAAGAAGTGCAACAGCGGGTGCTGCAAATTTTGACAAAATATCACAATGAGCCGTTGCTGTTGAATAAACGCATCATCCAATTAACACCGGGCGACGAAGGTTTTCCTAAACCGATTTTAATTGACCAAGATGATTATTGCTTCCGGTTATATGCTGCGATGGATTGTGTGTTTATTGATAGCGATCGCACTTTACATATTTTAGATTTTAAAACTGGCAAAGCTGCTTTTGACCAGCGACAAGCTTTAGTTTATCTCCTGGCTGCGCGTTATCTTTACCCTGAACAAGAAGCTGTTGCCTCATTTTATAATTTAGAGCTTTGTAAAAAATCTGACTTAATTCACATCACCCATCAAGAATTACTCTCCTTAGAATTTGAATTGGCACATATTGCCCGCAAGCATCAGCAAGATTTACAAAAATATCACCAACAAACCCAAGATTTCAGCAAAATTTTTCCCCCTAATCCTGGTTCTCACTGTCGATATTGTCCATTTCGTTCTATCTGTGATTTTGCAGATAATCCTAAGTTAAAGTCTCAATCTATGCCGATTTTAAGGGTGAATGGGTGATTGGGGATTGGGGACTGGGGGAAAAATAGACAAGAGGAATAAATTACGTTTGTTTTGTGATGAGAGACGCGATGAATCGCGTCTCTACAAGGTTTAGAAAGGTGGTAATTCTTTAAGAATTGTAAACCGGATGTGATTAATTGCTAGGTCGCCAAGGGGGATATCTTCTTTGGTGAGACGTACACCTTGACTGCTGATGGTTTCAAAAGAAACTCCCTTGCCAATTTCAATGTGATACCAGCATAAGCCCATGAAAAAGCGGGTGGGATAGGGGCCTGCATTACCGATATCATCAGGGTTAGATTCCATCGGCAACCAACCGAAATTGGGAATGTAGAATTCTAACCACACATGGTTAAAGTCTGGTTGCAGGGGTATGCCTTGCAATTCTCCGTTGGGTGGACATTTGTATCTACCGACTGTGCGGCATGGAATACCATTCAAACGGCATAAAGCCAATAATACGCCTACATATTCACCACAGGAACCTACACCCCGTTCTAAAACCACATCTGGCGTATCAATGTATGGTTTAATACCATATGACAATTCATCGTAAACATAATTACGGATACTGTACATTTTCCTGAGCAGATTGGTTTCCGAACCAACTGCATCGCGTGCAGCCCTGCGGACAATGCTAGTCTCCATTGCTAACTCATCGTCATCTACCAGATAGCGGCTAGCAAATTCTGGAGTAACTGGGGGAATATCTTCCACATCTTTGGGTGTAATGCGATACTTAATGCCGCGCACTTCTAAAGTAGCTTTCCAGCCAAAGATATGGCGTTCCCCAGGAGTAAGAGTATCAAATTTAAATACTGCTATTCTTTGCCCATCAATAACTTCTTCTGTAAAGGGTAGCCCAATCGGTTCGACTTGTTTGACTTTTTGGCGTTCAGTTTCTGAAGGTAAAGCAATCCGCCATTCTAAGTCTGTTAAATAGACCTCTTCTAAGGGGGCAATTTCCTCAGCGTAGGACATTTCAATCAGGTAGCCATTAGAGAGGGCGTAACGTTTCTCTGGCTCGTAATGATAATAGAGGGGATGAATAAAAGTGCGATCGCGGTATGTTAATTCGTGATTTGGATCGGCATTGGGATTATCCCGGATATAAGGCTCCTCTGAGGCGTAGGCGACATAAAGACTTTCTTTGCCTGTTTCGCTATCTTTATGTACCGCGATACCTGTAGGCGAGTCAAAGGGCGTAAGGACGCTAAATTGAATTTCCCCTGTCGCCCGATCCATAGAATAAACTGTTTGCTCGGTGCGATCACTCACCCACAGAGTATCTTGACTGACAGTTAAATTCTCTTGTCCTACGCCTGGGGCATAAAACCTAGTAATTTCTTTGCGGCCATCCGATTCATAAATCAAGATATAGCCTAACTTTTGGCAACTAATGTAGACCGTGGATTCCCAAACAGCAATACCCTCAGCCGGATAAGGCAATGTCACAAAATGCTCTAATCCTAAAGCATTCATTTGGCAGCGATAAACAGTGTTACCACGAGTTACCCACAGGGTATCTTCCCAGACTGCTATACCTGTGACATCAGTAAATTCCTTAACTTGATGAGGATTCAGTATTTTACTGTTGTCAGATATTGGGTCAATCTCCAGTAGATGTCCCTTAATCGTATCAATAGCGATCAGTCTATCTTGAATAAAAGCAATGCCACCTAGTGCGGCAGCAGTTAGCGGTCGAATCGTTCTTTGACCAAACATCTGGCTAACGGTCATACTGGGGAGTGCAAAACTCATATTAAGCATATTCATTTAACCGTTTAGCACGCCTAGAATAAATTGTGGTACATCCAATGTGACCAAGTTTTCAGAGTGGTGCTGCTTACAATTATCAGTGCAATGTGTTCCAAAAAAACTCTGACCTAGGAAATAACACATAAAAATACTCATGAAGGATTAATCCTTCAGATGACAAATGTCAGGAATCACATCTAAACTGAACTGATACAAACTGGCGAGAGCCTTTATGTAACTTTAGTGGATGGTTTTCTGACCATCACTAAATTATGATCGAATTTTGTAACCTTTTCCTGTAACTTAAGTGATGTCTGCTAATTCTCTGCCTGAAAGTGCCGCCGTTTGGCATAGTTTAGAAGTTGAAAAAGCGCTCGAACTGCTTGATAGTAATGCAGACAGTGGCTTGACACCCCAAGAAGTGGAACAACGGTTGCACAAATATGGCCCCAATGAACTAGAAGAACATGGCGGCCGTAGCGCTTGGGAGATTCTGCTGGATCAGTTCAAGAACATTATGTTGTTGATGCTGATTGCTGTAGCTATCATTTCTGGGGTTTTAGACCTCGTGGCTTGGCAAGGAGGTAACCTCAAACCCGGGGAAGTGCCATTCAAGGATACGATCGCGATTATGGCGATTGTCATCCTCAATGGGATTTTGGGCTATGTGCAAGAAAGCCGTGCCGAAAAAGCCCTCGCAGCCTTGAAAAAACTCTCCTCTCCCTTAGTGCGAGTCATCCGCGATCGCAAACTATTGGATGTCGCCGCTAAGGAAATCGTTCCTGGGGATGTGATGCTGCTGGAAGCTGGGGTACAGATAGCCGCAGATGGACGCTTAATTGAACAATCTAATTTACAAGTGCGAGAATCGGCGCTCACAGGTGAAGCCGAAGCTGTTAATAAACAAGCCACATTACAATTACCTGAAGACACAGGATTAGGCGATCGCATTAATGTTGTCTATCAAGGAACCGAGGTTGTCCAAGGACGAGGCAAGGTTCTAGTTACTAGTACTGGGATGAAAACAGAGTTAGGCAAAATTGCTACTTTGTTACAGTCCGTGGAAAGTGAACCAACGCCTCTGCAACAGCGGATGACGCAACTAGGTAATGTCCTAGTCAGCGGTTCTTTAATTTTGGTGGCGATTGTTGTCATTGGCGGTATCATCCAGGCCAGAGGTTTTAGCAACTTACAAGAACTTTTAGAAGTTTCTTTGAGTATGGCGGTGGCTGTAGTACCGGAAGGTTTACCAGCCGTAATCACCGTTACCTTGGCATTGGGAACCCAGCGGATGGTCAAGCAAAATGCCTTGATTCGTAAACTTCCAGCAGTGGAAACCTTAGGTTCAGTCACCACAATTTGTTCTGATAAAACCGGTACGCTGACTCAGAACAAAATGGTGGTGCAATCAGTTTATACAAATAATTCTACTTTTAGGGTTACAGGCGAAGGTTACGCCCCCACCGGAGATTTTCAATTAAACGGACAAAAAATTTCTGCAGATGAGTACCCCGAAATCTCCGCTTTACTAGTTGCTTGTGCTGTTTGTAACGATTCCGTACTGCAAAAAGAAAAAGGGGAATGGGCGATTTTGGGCGACCCCACCGAAGGCGCATTAATGACCTTGGCGGGGAAAGCAGGTATTGAAAAAGACCAATGGGAAAGTAAATTACCTCGTGTAGCGGAATTTCCTTTTTCCTCAGAACGTAAGCGTATGAGCGTGATTGCTCAGGTACAGGAGGTTGCAACCGGGGATGCTTCGGGAACAGGAATTGACCCGGCGATCGCAGGTTTCCTGCAATCGGAAAATTATTTAATGTTTACCAAAGGTTCCCCAGAGTTGATTTTGGCGCGTTGCAGTCAAATTTATCTGGGTAGACACTCAGCCCCCTTAACAGAAGAACAACGCCAAAAAGTTCTGGCGGAAAACGATCAAATGGCCAGTAAGGGGTTGCGGGTACTGGGTTTCGCTTATAAACCTTGGGCAGAAATCCCCCCAGAAGGTGCCGATGAAGCCTCAGAACAAGATTTAGTGTGGCTGGGGTTAGTGGGGATGCTAGATGCACCACGCCCAGAAGTGAGAGCCGCCGTGCAAGAATGTCGGGAAGCTGGGATTCGTCCAGTGATGATTACTGGCGACCACCAATTAACAGCCAGAGCGATCGCGGCTGATTTAGGCATAGCCGAGGAAGGCTCTCGTGTACTCACAGGGCAAGAATTACAGCGCATGAGTGATGAGGAATTGGAGCAAAATGTCGATTTAGTCAGTATTTATGCCCGAGTTTCCCCAGAACACAAACTGCGAATTGTCAAAGCTCTGCAACGCCGTGGTAGATTTGTGGCGATGACAGGAGATGGTGTTAATGATGCTCCCGCCTTGAAGCAAGCCGATATCGGGATTGCGATGGGCATTACCGGCACAGATGTCAGTAAAGAAGCTAGCGACATGGTGCTGCTAGATGACAACTTTGCCACCATCGTTTCTGCTACGAAGGAAGGTAGGGTAGTTTACACCAACATCCGCCGCTTTATTAAATACATTCTGGGCAGTAACATCGGTGAAGTGCTAACAATCGCCGCTGCACCAATTTTAGGGCTGGGCGGTGTTCCTCTGACTCCCTTACAAATTCTCTGGATGAACCTCGTGACAGATGGTTTACCAGCCTTAGCCTTAGCGGTAGAACCCCCAGAACCAGACGTGATGAAGCGTCCACCCTTTAGCCCCCGAGAAAGTATCTTTGCTAGGGGATTGGGTTCTTATATGGTTCGCATCGGGATTATCTTTGCGATCATCACGATTATTCTCATGGAATGGGCATATTTCCATTCCAAAGCCGTAACGGGGCCAGGACTCGACCCAGAACGGTGGAAGACAATGGTATTTACTTCCTTGTGTATTGCCCAAATGGGTCATGCTATAGCTATCCGCTCGAATAACCAACTCACCATAGAAATGAATCCCTTCTCGAATCCGTTTGTTTTGGGTGCTGTGGTTGTGACAACAATTTTGCAGTTGATGCTAGTTTACGTTCCACCCCTACGAGATTTCTTTGGTACCCACTGGTTACCACCACAGGAGTTAGCTATTTGTATTGGCTTTAGTGCCTTAATGTTTGTATGGGTGGAATTGGAGAAGATATTCTTCCGCTTAATGGGTAAAAAGACCGTTTAATAACAATTCAAAATTCAAAATTCAAAATGCTGAATTTTGGATTAATGCTGTAACCCAGAAGATGAAATATGAGGGAGATGAGAATGAGGAGGAAATAACAAGGGAGGTAGGACAAGGGATGGAAGAGAAAATGCTCCCTCTGCTCCCTCTGCTCCCTCTGCTCCCTCTGCTTCCCCCCCTCCCCTGCTCTCTCATCTCTTTGCTATGTTTCTCAAATCGATTCACCTGAGACAATTTCGTAATTACCAAGACCAAAAGGTTGAGTTTACGGCTGCCAAAACAATTTTGGTAGGTAATAATGCTCAGGGAAAGTCGAATCTGTTGGAAGCGGTGGAGTTATTAGCCACATTGCGATCGCATCGTATGGCCCGCGATCGCGATTTAGTTCAAGAAGGAGAAGCGATCGCCCAAATTAATGCTTCCCTAGAGCGCAAATCTAGTATTAGTGACTTGACTTTAACTCTCCGCCGCAATGGACGGCGTACAGTGGCGCTCAATAGTGAAATTGTGCGTCGCCAAATGGATTTTCTTGGTGTTTTGAATGCTGTAGAGTTTTCTAGCTTAGATTTAGACTTGGTACGTGGTGGCCCGGAAGGTCGTCGTAGCTGGCTAGATACTTTATTAATTCAACTCGAACCTGTATATGCTCACATTTTGCAGCAATACAATCAGGTTTTGCGACAACGCAATGCATTTTTAAAACAAACTCAAGATTCAGCACTCAGTAGCCAGCAATCAGAACAATTAGCTGTATGGGATGCTCAGTTAGCTACCAACGGTACACGCGTTATTAGAAGGCGTGAGCGAGCGCTACAACGGCTAGCACCAATTGCAACTAATTGGCACGCTAGCATCAGTGGTAGTACGGAAGAATTGCAAATTAAATATGCACCCAACGTTCCCTTGGGAGAAAATTATCCCCAAGAAGTACAACAAGCTTTTTTAGAGAAAATTCAGCAGCGAGCGATCGCAGAATTGCGCCAAGGCACTACCCTAGTAGGCCCTCATCGTGACGAAGTAGAATTAATCATTAACCAAACGCCAGCGCGTCAGTACGGTTCTCAAGGTCAGCAGCGCACCCTAGTACTCGCGTTGAAATTAGCCGAATTGCAATTAATTGAAGAAGTTGTTGGCGAACCACCATTGCTATTGCTGGATGATGTTTTAGCAGAGCTAGACTTATATCGCCAAAATCAGTTACTTGATACAATTCAAGACCGATTTCAAACGATAATCACCACAACTCATCTTGGTTCTTTTGACTCACAGTGGTTGAATTCCTCGCAAATTCTCTTGGTAAAAGCCGGAGAAATATCATTGCCAAATCCGCTTGACTAAGCCAACATAATAAAGTGTGAAACTTCACTAGTCTCCACAACCGACAGAATAAAGATTAAGGTGTTTTATAGCAAAATGACAAATTTTGCTTAATATTATTTCAGCTATCAATAAAAATTTTTACTAAATAATTTTTATTGATAAAGTATTTGCTTTTCCATAAATTTTTATCCAGCCTTTTAGCATGACTGCAATTAAATTGGAGTTGCGTTTATCAACTATTTTATAGCCTTTTATTTAAGCAAATAATAACGTGATGATCTTACATTAAGTTTTAGATATGCTGCAAAAAAATTATTTATTAAATAAAGACGAGATTGTTGCACTAGGCGCATCTTTGCGAGAAATTGAGCCAAAGCTACTCAAAAAATGTCAACAACCAGGAATAACAAGAATGTGGTTCCAAGGAGAGGAACCTTATTTAGATGTTTTCTTTGAATTAAAAGATGAGGAAATATTATGGTTTCAATTTACTTTACGAGGTAAATCAGTTTCTTGGGACTATCAAAAAGGGCAATTACAAACTGGTACCACTAATGAACTCAATTGCAACGATGTTAGCTTTTATGCAGCTAGTAAAACAATTGAGAATGATATACAGCCTAATTTAGATTTAATTACTTCAGTAAAATTGATTCTCCAAACTAGGATGGAAGAACCTATCTTTGCTAAGACTCTGAAATTATTCAATTAGATAAAGTCTTTATTCTTGATTTCAATTTATCAACTATATGTAGGGTGTGTTACGGCTATGAAAGGTTTTGGGGTCTAGAGACATTGAAATTTAGCCGCAGGGCACCATCTATGAGGCGGTGCGTTAGTCGCTAGGATAGTTATTTTGTGACAATCATATTGGAAATCAGCGCCTAACACACCCTACCTTATAGATCATCTTTTAATTCCATTTTTCTAATTTTTTAAAAATATTGAGAACTAAAAAAGTGAGGAAAGCGCCAATTAAACTTAATTGCCACAAATTACATCCCGCAGCAATTCCTAACGCTGCTGACACCCAAACAGCCGCAGCTGATGTTAGCCCATGAATTTCCGGACGCTGCGAATCGTTGGAAGATTCACGCAAAATCTCACCAGCACCCAGAAATCCTATCCCCGCAGCAATACCTTGAATCACGCGACTAAGTGCATCAGCGTTAGCTTGCAACCCAACTGTATGCAAAGGTATGAGGGTAAACAAAGCAGAACCAAGACTGACTAACATATGAGTTCTTAAACCTGCTGGTTTGTGTCGCAGTTGGCGTTCCCAGCCAATAATCGCCCCACTCACCAATGCAATACACAACCTAAAGATAATATTTAGCCAATCGTTGGTCATTAAGTATCAATATGATAAGTGTTTAATAATACTGAGCTAAGTTCAGCGTTGAGCAATAAATGTGAAGGATAAAAATTGCTAATTGTTTATCATTCTTGTCCATATTTTCTCATGTAGATTGAGAAGATATTCTAGACCTATCTGAAAGTTTTGCACTTATTAACGTTTTTATTCTGGACTCTTTTTGCAATAAATTCCTAATTTCGGCTAATTTATTGGCAAATTTCTACCTTAAGCTGGATACATATTATGGCAATATGAATTCACAGTAATTTTTATCCTAGAGATAAAAATTACTAAATTTAAAGCTTATTATATCGATATTTAGTTATGTAAACTAGTTTAATCTGCACAATGCACTACAAATTGCTAAATTTAACCATACACTCAATAATTAAATGAGATAACACTTTTGGAGAGCGGAAATATTATGAATTAAAAAAATTATGGATTCCTTATATTGGACAATTTAAGCACTAATAATTAGTGTTTTGATTGTTAATTTTCAATCATTAGCTAATTCCAGTAAAGTTTTCGGGCTTTGCTGCTGATTTTCCAAAATTAAGTTGTGCTAAAAATAGATACAAAAAACTAGAAGCGCATCGGTGAGTTAACAAGCGATTCACAAGCAGCGTAATTTCCCCAACAAACTCATCCCTGGTGACGACATTACCCATTCTCATTTACGCCTTTGCAAAAACCAAAAATTCCAGCAGAGTAACTACTCTAAAATTTAGAAGACGTAGAATCAGAGAAAACAGAGGAATTTGGCGTTAAGTACCAGAGAGGATTAGAGCTTAAGTTTGTATAAATGGTCATTACGGTGACCCAAGCAATTGAATGACAACTGAGTACAAAAAATTGAGTGGACAAACTCTACTGGCTTGACCAAATTAAACTCCAAGACCGCGCCAAAGTAGGTGACAAAGCGTTTTACTTGAGCAGAATTATGCAGCGTGGCTACCCGGTAGTACCGGGTTTTGTCATTGGGGCAGAAGTTTTGCGAGAATTCTTAGAAACTCTCAATAGTTCAGAGTCATTAGTCGCTGATTTGCCATATTCTTCTTTGCACCTAGATGTTGGTAATTGGCGACAACTCCAGCAGGTAGCAGGGCGTTTGCGTCAGGAAATTATTGCTGCCACTTTACCATCGTCATGGATGAATAAGCTTTTCAAAGCTGCAAGAGAATGGGAAAGTAGCTATCTAATTTTGCGCCCTAGCCTAACTGTGCCAAATAATAACAAGCAAGTTGGTAATATTTCTGGGTTGCTGGAGTCAATTTTTTGTCACTGTGATCAAGAAACGATCGCTAAAGCATTAAAGCAAACTTGGAGTCAGTTATTTCGAGCCAGAAGTCTACTATATTGGCAGCAAGCAGGAATTAACCTGCAACAAGTTAATTTAGCAATTTTAGTACAGCCAGTTCGCAATGCCATTGCCAGTGGTTCAATTAATGCGAATACATCTGCGTGGGAAATCACTGCTACTTGTGGATTAGAAGTAGCGATCGCTAATGGTGAAGTTCAGCCAGATGTTTACTATATTCAACCAGATACAGGCAAACTGCTCGAGAAACACCTCGGTAATAAAATCTTGGCTTATTATGTTGACGAGCCAGCTAGTACAGATGAATGGCAAGCATTACCAGATTCAGTACTAATCGCAGATGACACGGCTTTAAATACCTATTTACTGCCAGATAACCAACAAAAACAATACGCTTTACCAAAAGAACACCTGCCACAAGTGATAGATTTAGCTAGTCAACTTGTGGGTGAATTCGGTAAACATTTTTCTGTGAAATGGACGATTTTGCAGGAAAATCCCGTTACCAAGCTCTACCTGACACAAGTTAAATCTCCTCAATCTGCCATCCCTAATGTACACATCATCAAAGGATTAGGGGCAGCTAGAGGACGTGTAACTGCAACTGCCTATGTCGTTGCCAATTCTCACTTTCAACCAGAAAAGCTACCCCATGGAGCAATTTTAGTTGCTCGTTCTATCAAACCTGATTGGTTACCTTTATTGCAACAAGTTAAAGGTATTATTACGGAGCAAGGCGGCTTGACGAGCCATGCAGCAATCCTTGCGAGGGAATTGGGTATCCCTGCAGTTGTTAGTGCTACAGATGTCACCGCTTTAATACAGAACGGTGAAAAACTCATATTAGATGGCGATCGCGCAGAAGTTTATCGCATCAAAGCAGATGTAGCGCTAGAAGAAGTTCAGCCCAGATGGGGTTCAGCAGAAGCTTTAGAACTGAATTACCTGCATTCTTCCATGTCTTCGCCTACCAATTCTTGGGAATCTCCTGATTCTAGTTTTGCGTCAGCCAAACCGCTAATTGCTACTCAGTTATTACTCAACCTCAGCCAGCCTAACCTCATAGAGCAAGTGCAAAATTTGCCTGTAGATGGAGTAGGGTTATTACGCTCAGAACTGATGATCCTCAACATCCTAGCAGGCGAACATCCTAATAGTTGGCTCATAGATGGACGACAAGCAGAATTATTAGAACTCTGGACTGAGCAGATTATGCAATTTGCCCGTGGCTTTGCGCCGCGACCAGTATTTTACCGCTCTTTAGATTGGCGATCGCACGAATTACCCTCCTTCCCCAATCAGCAGCAATCTTCACCAAAATCGGTTTTGGGCGAACGAGGAATATTTAGCTATTTACTCAATCCCGCAGTCTTTGAGTTAGAACTGAATGCTTTAGCAACAGTGCAAAAAGCTGGTTACAGCAACATTAACCTTTTGTTGCCCTTTGTTCGGAGTGTAGAAGAATTTACTTTTTGTCGCCACAAAGTAGAGCAAGCTGGATTAACCCAACAGCCGCAGTTTCAATTGTGGATGATGGCAGAAGTACCCAGCGTACTATTTTTACTGCCAGAATATGTGAAAGCGGGAGTAAATGGGATTTCCATTGGCACAAATGACTTAACCCAACTACTGCTAGGAGTAGATCGAGAGCAACAACAGCTAGCGCGAGTATTTAACGAACTCCAACCCGCAGTTATGAATGCGATCGCTCAACTCATAGAAATGTCGAAAAATGCCGGAATTCCTTGTGCCATCTGCGGTCAAGCCCCAGTGACTTATCCAGAAATCATCGATCATCTAGTGCGATGGGGCATCACAGCCATTTCCGTAGAACCAGAAGCAGTAAGTCGCACCTACGACGCGATCGCCCGTGCAGAACACCGCCTGATTTTAGAAGCCGCACGCCGGCAGTTGAGGGGGTGAGGCAGAGGGGCAGGGGGCAGGGAGCAGAGGAAGAATTCCCATTACCCATTACCCCATCCCCAATGCCCAATGCCCCATGCCCTATTTTATATACCCCGTCTCACGTAGAAACTTGCGTAATTCTGTGAAAAATTCGGTGCGATCGCTTTTTTTGTAAGCTTGCTGTACTTGTTGCCAGCCTTGTTGTCCTTGACCAAGCATATATTTGTCTGCTAAATAAGCGGCGAGGAAGCCTTTACCGTCTTCACCTTGCTGGCGGATTTCGTTGTAGGTTTTCCAGAGTTCTGCCGCATTACTGGCAATCAGCTTGGGATAGCGGCGCGTAACATTCACCATTTTGCCTTGGCGATACTGCCAAATTTGTAGGGGGTAGCCAGAAGCAGCATAGGAACTGAAAGCATAAGCAAAGCGATCGTCTCGGCTATCAAACTCTGGTAATCCATCATTATCTAAATCCTTGAGTCGATAACCACCATTACCCCATTCATGACGAATTTTTTTGTACTGCTTGGCTTTGCTGTCGTAACGGTAAATTAACGAATAAGTACAGCAATGTGCGCCGCCTGTAAAGAAATCGGCAATTACTTCTGGTTCTTTATTGCCATCTAAATCTAGGACTGGAATATTCTTTTCTTGTCCTTCCAGTAAGTCCCCTATAGGTCTGTCATATTCACTTTCTTGGGGTAGCTTTTTATCCAAAACAGTTTGACCCGAGCGGCTAATTTGTAACCGCACATTTTTATACTGATATTCCTGTGGTTTTTCGTAGGTAATTTGTGCCTGAACATTACCAGATTTGCCACTGATACTTTCTGCTGTAGCGCTTTGCAACAATACAGATGAAGCACTTAAAAAAGCTAAACCAACTAAAGATTGACTAATAAAGCTACGAATAGCACTCATTGATGGTGTTGTATCTATTAAGACTGTATTAGGACTTATGCACTTGGTACACCCATCTTCTGGTGTAAGAGTCCAGAGTCAAAAGTCAAGGGGAGCCAGCGCCGTGGGCGGGTTTCCCGACTTGAGGCGACTGGCGTTCAAAAATTCAAGTTTTTTGGACTTTTGACTCTTGACCCTGGACAGCCTAAACGAAAAAATGTGACACTCGCGTAAATCTTACTGATTTAATACAACACCATCATAATCATCAATATCGGAAAATAGCTGCAACAGGAGTGCTGTAAGGAATTTGTTCTGGAGGAACGGCGTAAACAGTACCACCGTTTAACAAGGTATGAGTAGCAACCAAATCTAACAAATCTTCATCGCCAGTTTCTTTCTCGTCGTGCAAATACACTGTTTCCGAACCAGGATCAAACAAACCCCATTGCTGCTGACCAACTGCAACTAAGAGTGAATCGACTCGCTGGTAATAAGCGGCGGGAATGATTTGTTGTAAATCGTTGCTAGCTTTGCCAGTATCACCACCAAATAGCTGCTGAAAACGTTCTACAAATTCTTGTTGTGACTTTTGAAAATCAGCTTCAACAATTGGCCAAGCTTGCTCGTGTAACTCCTGAGCCGAGAGAACTTCTGGATTACCAGTAATCCCTTCTGGCATTAAATGTTGATAGGAATTGGCTTGTCTGTACAAAGGTAAAAGATACTCTACGCCAGCTAGAACTAAAGGTGCTGCTTCTTCTCGAAGTTTCTCGTGTAATGCTTGATCAATTATGTAAAAGAATTGGCGAATTTCTTCTTGGTGCTGATCCCTGTCAGGACTTCCCTGTCCGTGAAATTCACCGGGTTGTACAAAAGTATTAGCTGTGCCACCTTTAGAAGAAGCAATCCGAAATTGACCCTCTTTCGCCGTTTCATCTCTTTGTAGAGCTTCATCGACGCTTTTAGGCATATTTTCTACTTCTATCTCATTAATTGTGTAGCGTGTTCCCTCAAAAAACCTCACATCTTGTTGACTCAGAGCCAAAACATAGAACCGACCATTACCATTTAAAATTGGTAGCAGTGGCTTAATATGGAATCTATCTGTAACTACAACCAACTCTTGAAAATTGATTGGTAAGGGATAGTAACGAAAGAAGTCTTCAGAAATAAAAATTGCCAGTCCTGGCTCTCCCATTTGTTCCCAAAATGCTGGGGTATCAAGGTCAATAGCTTTTTGCAACAATTTCGTTGCTTCTTGGGGTTCCAAACCCGCATCAACCAAACGTGCTTCAGCTTCTTTAATTAAATTTTTAAACCTTATTGGATCTTGTCGCACTTCTGGCACGGCTGGGTGCGCTGGCATATAAATAGAAACACAATTTCCCTTAGGCTGTTCTAGCAGTGGCTTGATTTCTTCTCTAGAAATTATTTGCATAAATATCCCTCCTAGCAACGTGACCAGACAATGACATCAGCACCATACATTCAAAGAACTGATTTCATCTTTTTTTGATGCAGCTTTTGCAGCCACAATCCTTGAATCTGGACTTATTTCACGTCAAGGAGGGTAAAGTTTCATCTTTCTGTGGACTTACGAGGGGAGTATATTTTGTGGGGGAAAGGGTAATGGGTAATTGCTAATGGGTAATAGGAATTCCTCTCCCTGCTCCCTGCTCCCTTGCCTCATCTCCCTCATCCATTTTTAGTCTGTTGCGAATTCATGGGTATAGGGATATTCCGTTGTTGAACCCAGCCTAAAGTTACTCGTTTCATGATGGCGTACAAACCTATCAGGATGACAAAGGTGATGGCAATAATCACTAGAGGCTGTTTACCTAAAGTTTCCTCTACAGCTATGGTGAGCAATGTATCTGGCTGTGTAATAAAATCCCAACTATTGAAACGCAAGAACCTTCCCCAGTAAATACCAACAGCAGATAGCGCATGGGTAATCAACTCAACCCATAAAATCCACTGGCTTTTTCCAATCCGGTGTAAATAGTAGCCTAAATTAATTAAAGATACGACGTACGCTTCAAATCCAGCGAAAATTACTAAAATATAGAGCGGAATTAACACTAATGTAATAACCCACACTGATTGAATGGTGCGGATATCATCTATCAAGTGAATGACATCTGTTAATAAATAGGGCGCATTTGGTAGAAAAGCATAGAAAACTAGAAATCCTAGCCACCAAACCCAACTTCTACCGCGATTTCTGCGAAATAGCCAAACGCTCAAAGCCAATGGGATGAAAGCTAGAAATAGATTCCAGGTCATCCATCTCATGTTAATTCGTAATATATGTACTAGTTTGATGAGCAATTCAACTAATTCTGTTTTCATAAGCACTATCTCGCAATCGTTTAATTAATGTTGGTTTACTCTATACTGTTAAATTAATTGAGTGATTGTCACCACTCCCAAGATGAAATAAAGTTTTTATGCCCCAGCCTCATGAAATCTATTTATTGAAACTCCAAATAAGGTAATTTTCTTTGTAAGAACTAAATACTGGGTATTTGGTGAAGAGATTACAGAGTGATTTTAACTTACATATGAGGTGTTACCAGTCCTACTAATGTCTCATTTAGTTATTAATCGGACTAATCCACTAGTATAACTAGAAAAACATGAGTGGGAAATCTTAAGCATTTATAAATATTAGTGGTTATAAAAAGCACATTTTTTAAGAAAAAATACATATTAGAAAAGCTGCTATTTCTAGATACAGCAGATTTCACCTGATTTACGAAAGGCTACGCCAACAAGATTTAGAGATTATTGTCATGGCGCACAGTTATAGCTTTTATATCTGGTGACAAAAAAATACGATACCTGGAATAACTGTAGAGGCATACATTTGTATGCCTCTCCCAAGATATAGATCGCAAACATTATTGATAAAACGCTGTATATCTTTTTCTTTAGCTGTTAAACATAGAAAGCAGAGAATACAAGAAAAGGGAGAATTATTTCCTTGTGTCTTCTTCTCCCTCTTCTGCTAGTTCAGTGAAAATGAAAAATCAATTTTCAGGCTGACTACAGTATTTATTCAGATCGCCTACTAACTTATCAGATTCCTTGCCAGCAGTTTTAGCTGCAGCTGTTAGTGCTGTGTCAATTTGTGTTCTGGCTTTTTGCAGCTTTTCTCTCCCTGCTTCTGAGGCTTCGGCTGTTTTAGCTGAACCAAGTGCTTGAGCTGCTTTGGCGATCGCTTGACTTAAATTCCGGAACACCTGGGCAAATTTGCCTTGAAATTCTTGTAACTTGGGATCTTTTAAGTTTAAGTCTTCTATAGATTTAGTTACAGCTTGTAAATCTTTAGATAGTTGCACGCTGGTAATTACTTGCTGTCCTTTTTTCTTATCAATCAGAGAATTACCTTCGTTTACCGCTTGAATTAGTCGCTGGCATTGAGAAGCTTTATTCTCATTGCATCCAGCCATTAACAACGCAATAGTCAAGCTAACAGGAACAATAACAGTATATTTACGTAAAATAAACATTAACTCACCACTAGCAGTAAAATCCCAATAATAGTACCCAATATTGCCACAGTCTTGTTGTGACTTAAATCGGTTACTTGATTACGTTACTGGACTAGTGGTCTGTCAAATTCATTTTGACTGTTAGAGAGACGCGATAAATCGCCGTCTCTACAGAAATCTATCCGTCAATTATTTCTTGACAGACTACTAGGGGCGAAGGGCTAGGGACTGTTTTCTAATCCTCAATTAGACTCAACGGCAAAAAGCGGGAATAACTACATCCCGCTTTGATTAGTGAATTAAGCTGATGCACATCTAAATTGCAGATTTTCTTGTTTAGGTCGTCAAAGGTCAAGAGGAGCCAGTCACGTCGGGAAGTTCCCTCGGTTGAATGAACTGGCGTTCCAGAGTCAAGGCTAAACTTGGACTTTTGACCCTTGACTCTGGACAATCCTAATGAGTAGTTAGGGATTTCCAAGAAATAAATTATTCCATCTTGTGGGGCGGGCATCTTGCCCGCCACATAAACTGGGCGGACAAGATGTCCACCCCACAATAAATACTGGGATATTTTTTTATTTGGAAGTCCCTTATGCAAATTAAATGCGTAAAAGCTTACCAATCTACTGGCAAACCTAACCGATCTAAGGTATCGCCATCTTTTAAAAGTGGCTGAATCTCTCTGTCTATGGGAATCTGACCTCCAGCCAGTACCAAAGCGCGTTGAGTAACTTTACCCAACCAATGGAGGTCATGGGAAGCAATTAATATTACTTGTACTGGCAATTTTAATAACACCTGTGCTAAATGCCGCCGCCATGCTGGATCGAGACCGTTAGTAGGCTCATCTAAAATCAAAATTGCCGGCTCTAGAGCTAAAATTGCGGCGAGGGCTGCCAAGCGTCTTTGTCCACCTGAAAGTTGATGCGCTGAACGGTTGGCATAGGCTTCTAAGCCAAAATCAGCTAACAACTGACGCGCGCGATCAATTGCTAATGCTGGGGAAACACCATAATTACGTGGCCCAAAGGTAATATCTTCTAAGATGGTGGGCATAAATAATTGGTCATTGGCATCTTGAAAAGCAAAGCCAATGTGACGACGCACTTGGGATAGAGTTTTAGGTTCTACGGGAATGCCATTAATGCAAATTCTCCCGCTTTGTGGTTGTTTTAAGCCAATGAGATTCTCTAGCAAAGTGCTTTTTCCTGAACCAGTGGCTCCCATCAAAGCCACGCGATCGCCTGCTTTTAATGTAAAAGAAATATCGCGCAATACTGGTTCTTGATTGGGATAGGCGTATACCAAGTTTTGCACCTCTACCGCAGCCGGGTGAGGGTGATGGGTTGGAGATTGGGGATTAGATGTTAAAGATTTCAAAATTCACAACTCGAAATTCACAACTGCGCTGTTACTAACAGTTAATAGTTAACTGTTAAATGTTGACTGTTAACTGGTAGGAACTAATGGTTAAACAAGCCGCGATCGCACAAGCTGCTAACAAAGCCAGCCTCTCTTTTGGTCTTAATCCTGAGTCTATTGGTAACTGACCGTTGTAACCACGAGCGATCATTGCGGTGTAAACTCGTTCTGCCCGTTCTAAGCTCCGGAGATATAAGGCTCCAATCATCGCTGCACTAGCGTAACGCAGCCAGCCAGCAGAACCATTAAGACCGCGCAATTGAGCGCTGCGCTGCATTCTTGTGACTTCTGACAATAAAATTTCTAGATATTGTCCAGCTAATAGCAAATTCTCCTTTAAAGGTAATGGTAAAGGTAAGCTTTTCAGCGCAATGCCGAAACTATGAGCAGGTAAAGTTAACAAGAAACTATTCATCACAATTAAACAGATTACAGAACGAACCAGCAAAAAGCTTGCTCGTTCCCACCCCAAAGGCAAAGCCAGCAAGGATAAAAACAGCAACTCTGTACCGAGTAATTTTCCCAGATGAGGAAGATGTACGCGCAACAACCAGGCCCAAAAAAGTGCGATCGCACCATATACAGCCAAGTAAGGCCAAGCATGATGCTTTAATAATGCTGCGCCAATCACAATCACTAGCGACAGTTGCAGACGTAATGGTAGGGAGATGTTAAGCATTATTCGGTCTCACCACCTTGGCTATGCCAAAGGCGACAGCAAAGCAAACTGCAGCTCCTACTAGCCCAGCGATACTGGTGCCTATTGTTCCCAAACCTTGGATACCGTAATCAGCTAAGGGTGTAGGCACAATTACCCTTACTTTTTCGGATAAGTTAATAAAGCCTAAGTTTTCGGCAACTCTTTCTAAGCCATCTGGCCAAGCTGAGGCAAAAAGTGACAGGACACCCGCCACTAAAAAAATACTAACAACTGGTACCGACCAACCGCGAAATTGCTGCTGTTCCCCGGGTAATAAATCTGGTCTCTGTCTAGCGAGGTAAACTAACACACTACCCGTAATTAGCCCTTCACCAATGCCAATCAGAATATGAGTACCAGTCATGGCTGGTAAAACTACAGCTATCGATGCAGTTCCAGAAAGCGCTAACTCCAAGGCACAAGCTATAGCTGCTACTACTACGCTGATACCAGCTGCAATCCCAGCCGCTAAAGGTAAGCGCTGTTTCGACCCTCCTAAAAGCCTTTGCAAAGTTTGAGTTAACCCCCAACCAACCCAAACACCAATAAAGGCCATATTCAAAATATTTGCACCTAAGGCTGTAATTCCTCCATCTGCAAACAGCACCGCTTGGATAATTAAGACCGTCGCGATGCATAATGCTCCAGCCCAAGGACTGCCTAAAATAACTGCTGCTAAGGTTCCTCCTAATAAATGTCCACTAGTCCCCCCGGCGACAGGAAAGTTAACCATCTGGGCAGCAAAAATAAAAGCTGTAGTTAAACCCAGTACTGGAGCGCGGCGTACCCCAAAAGCGTCTTGCGATCGCCTCAATGCAATTAAGAGTGCTGCCGCACTCGCTATACCCGTAGCACCTGCTACGGGTATAGAAACAAATCCATCAGGAATATGCATGATTTGCCCCGTGTATGATGTTTTGATTCACACAAATTACGTCATGTAATTGCGGCATTAAATTAATAAAAAGCAGAAAACTTCCCCTTTTTGCAATGCCCTCTTGGGGGATTTTATCCTGATACTTTCGACAGATTGACAATACAATATACGTTAAATAATATACTTATTTTTTAATATATCAACTTTTATTAATTTTATTTTTCAATTAAATACTAAAATTAGTGAAAATAAGCTGTCGATAGATGCTAAACCTGGAATCTACGCTTTTGCTCAATTGACAAATATTTATATATATCTATGATTAGATGCAAATTAATTTGATATCTATCTACGGTAAAAAACGAAAGCTAAAAATAAATTTATTTTTCTAGCCAACAATTCTCATAAGACAAATTAGTGATATTTAATTCTGTCTCATCACTAAATTTGCTACTTTTCGCAGCAATAGTATTTAATAACACATAGTGAGCCAATCTTTGAGCAGTCAATCAGTTAAAAGCTATGCAGGAATTATAAAAATAATTTTCTAAATATATTTTAAAATTTTTTAATAAAATTTAATTTATTAATCTTGGCTAATTAAGTGGTGTGTAGCAATTCACTGGTATGCCACAAACTATTTTGCGTTTTTGCTAACGCCAATTTATCTATAGCTAAAAGTCAAAAAATTCTGACATCCACCAAAAAGTGGCAGCGATTATTGATGAGAAAAGATTTACTAATTTATTGACAATAATTCTTAATCACTCTAATATACCAAGAGTAATTGCAAAATATTTGCAACTTTCTATTCTAGCGCTAACCGTTATTTAATGTCATGCCCAACAACTTAGCTTTGGGAAAAGAACAACTTTGGGGCCGTCGTCAGTTACTGAAGCTGGGTTTAGGTGGTACTTGTATGGCGGGAGCAGCGGCCTTGTGGCACGCGGCGAGTGTCAATAGTCAGTCAATCGTCAAAGTGCCACCCCTAGAAATTGCTGCATCTGAAGGCGTTACTCAACCCATGAAGATGCTAAGAAATTTCGATTATGGGACGTTGAAAAAAGAAAATGGACGCACTATCCGAGAGTTTCAGTTAACTGCGGGTACTTCTGTCATCCAGCTTAATAGTGCTGTTTCCTATAACATTTGGGATTTAAACGGTCACATACCAGGGCCAACACTACGCGTCAAACAAGGCGAACGAGTACGGATATTATTTCTCAATAAGGCAGGACATTCTCATTCTTTACACTTTCATGGGGTTCATTCATCAGATATGGATGGTATTCGCCCTGTGAGTAATGGGAGTGCGACAATTTATGAATTTGATGCTGAACCCTACGGCGTTCATTTATATCACTGCCATATTGAGCCAGTTACCCGTCACATTGCTAAGGGGCTATATGGGATGTTTATCATCGATCCCCCAAAACCACGTCCGCCAGCCGATGAAATTGTGTTGGTAATGGCTGGGTATGACGTTAATGACGATAGCCGTAATGAATATTACGCTTTCAATGGTTTACCTCATCACTACATGGACAATCCCATCCGAATTTACAAAGATCAGTTAATTCGGCTTTATGTCCTCAACATCATCGAATATGACCCAGCAGTGACATTTCATCTTCATGCCAATTTCTTTGATGTCTATCGTACTGGTATGACGATGACTCCTAGCGAGAAAGCTGATGTGATCACGATGGGTGTAGCTGAAAGGCACATCTTAGAATTTGCGTTTCGCTATCCAGGGAAATATATGTTTCATCCCCATCAAGATGCGATCGCAGAAAACGGTTGTATGGGTGTATTTGAAGTGATTTAGCAATCTTTAGTGATTGTATCAAGTTTTTTTGCTGTTGAGATTTAAAGTCAACAGCCATTTTTGAATTACCAGGTGTTGCTTATGGCGTTAGATTCACAAGTTGATTCTGGTTCCAGTCAGTTTCCACGACAGCTAGATATTGCACAAGTCGCTGTTTATGGATTAAGCATTTTATCTGCTGGAATATTTTTGTTTTTGCCATTCATGAATTTATTGCATCCTAGTCCTTGGCAAAGATGGATGGGGACAATTCATGGTTGTGGTGCATTATTAGCAACAGTTGTTGCTGTTTACACAGGACATTTAGCTTTTCCTTTATTGCGAGGAGTTAGTAATATTCTGCCTCAAATGCGTACTCTGACTTTTTGGTCGAGTGTAATTACTTTTTTGGGGATCGCTACAGGTAACCTGGCATATATGCGTTATCGTGCAGGTTTAGAATTTGGCGGTGCGCGCGCTTGGCTGAAAGAAAACTCGCCATTAACGCAATACGTATTAATGGAATATCACGAATTTAGTGTTCTGTTTACTCTGCCATTAGGAGTAGCTTGTACTTGGGTTTTGTGGAAGTATGGTGACTCGATTTTAGAAAAGCAAAATCGTCCAATTTTGACAGCTACTTGTGTAGCTTTAATGGCGATGATGTTTTTTTCTATGGGTGGATTAGTGACAGGACTTGGTGTTGCGAAAATCCATGCTTTGTAAAAGCAAGTACCAAGATGCAATCAATGATTGACGTTAAGGATGGTTAAATGAGTAGAACAAGATATCGTAGCCAGGAATTACAATCTGAACCTTTATACAGTCAAATTTGGGAAACATTAAAAGGTTTTCCCAGAATTTTAGCTGCAGGTTCAAATAATCCCCCAACAGTTTATGGGCCAGCAGCAGCAGCTTTTTTAAGTGTGGGTATTGGATGTTTTACGATGATGGTTACTCATCACTTATCTGATACCTCGAAAGATATCGAAAATATGGTTTGGAATCTTGGTAGTTGGATACCAGGAAGTCATAACCCCAGCAAATTATGGGGAAATATTGGTAGTTATACAGGCAAAGAAACAATGTTGTTGATAGCCTGGCTGGTGAGTTGGTTTATTCTTTCTGTGTTATGGAATAACAAGAAAATTCAACCCAGAACCATATTTTTTTGGATGTCTACCTTAATTATTGCTGCTGCTGCTATGAGTTGGCATCCCTTATTTCCCTACCTACCGTTGAGTTAATTACAAGTTAAGGAAACTTGAAGTTATGGAAACACAAAAAAGCCGGATTTCCCGCCGAGAAATGCACAAATATATTTGGATGTTGGTGGGAGTTTTTAGCCTATTAGCTGCTACTTATCCCACAGCAATGATTCGCGTGAGTCAAAAGCCAAAATTCCAAGGTTATCACGTCAAATCTTTGCAATTAGACGGACATATTGCCCATAATTCTGTAAAGTAAAGACCCCATACAGCATCAAGAATGATAGCTAATACGGAGTCTGATTAGATTTTCTTGTGTTTTAATTTTAGCATTCCCAGGCTTTTACCTGGGAAACCCCATAATACATTGCATTGGCGAGAAAAATTACCAATCAAAGCTGTAAAAACCCTTAAAATACAATCGCAATCTTGTCTGTTAGTTGATAAAAGATTGCATTTGTGATAAATCAAAATAATACCTAATAAAAAATACTATCAATAGATTTTGATAAACCCTGGAACTCATTAAATTATCGGCTGGAAAACTTTTGAGGAGCAACAATGATTAAATTCCGCTATCTCTGCTTGGCTATTTCTGCTTGTGCTATCGTTTCTCTCAGTTCTTGTAATAATACTACGCCAACTGCTAGTAATGCACCCGCACCAGTTGCAACTAGCTCCACTACCCAAGTTACGGAAGCAGGAAGCCATAGCAATCACGGTAGCAAAACAAAAATTAATATCAATACTGCTATCTTGTCTGAGTTAGATAAGTTTGAAGCCAAGCTAGGGGTGCCGGCGTTATCAAACAAAATTCAAGCCAGCCGTCCCTATGCAACTCCAGAGGATTTGGTAAGCAAAAAGGTAATTACTCAAGAACAGTTTGACCAGATCAAAGATATGGTAACTGTGCAAGAAGTCGTACTCACAGGTGAGGCGAAAGATGTTGATTACATGACCAAATTGGGGTTAATGAAGGGACATCTTTTAGTAGCAAAAGAACTTTTAGATCAAAATCAACCTAAACAGGCTGAACCTCATATTGGACATCCAGTTGAGGAAATTTATGTTGATGTGGAAGAGCAATTAAACGAACGCAAGGTCAAAGAATTTAAGACTACTTTGGTGAGTTTGCAAGATTTAGTCAAATCTAATCCCAAAAATCCCAAACTGAAAACAGATTTTACTACTTCTGTGCAAGCCGTAGATGGCGCGATCGCAACTTTACCAGAAGCGCAACGTTCCAAGCCAGGATTCGTACTCCAGGTAATTAATGGCTTATTGGATGCAGCTAACTCAGAATATGGAGCTGCGATCGCTAACGGTAAAATAGCAGCTGCAATCGAATATCAAGATTCTCGTGGCTTTGTCGTCTACGCTAATGACTTATATAAGAGCATTGCTAGCCAGGTAACCCAAACCAGCCCGGAAGCCAATAAAGCAATAGAAGCAAGTTTTGCTGACTTAGTCAAAGTTTGGCCCGCAGCTATCCCACCAGCAAACCCAGTGAAAACGCCTGAAGATGTCACCAAGCTAATCAAAACCATTGAGCAAAACTCGCAAATAGTAATTGACAAAACTAGCACCCAAGCACAACAATAGCAATTCTGCCGGATTGGAGATGTAGATAGACGAGTTTAAAATGAGTGAATAGTGAGGAAATATTTAGAAGTTAAAAGTGAAGCTCGTTTCAACTTTTAACACTTCAAAAAAGTATAACTTCTAACTCATTTCTCATTACTCTACATTCGTAACCTTTGCTGAAATTAACAACTGATGCAAGAACTTGACCAAAAAAAGACCATTGATCTACTCAACGCCATCATGGAATTTGAACTAGCAGGAGTAGTGCGTTATACACATTATTCCCTGATGGTAACTGGCCCTAATCGCCTACCAATCGTGGCTTTTTTCAAAGCACAAGCTAGTGAATCGTTACTTCATGCTCAACAAGTAGGAGAAATTCTGACGGGTTTAGATGGACATCCTTCATTGAAAATCGCCCCAATGGAAGAAACCTACAAGCATTCAGTCAAAGATATCTTGGCAGAAAGCTTATCCCACGAAAAGAAAGCGCTAGATTTATATAAGGCTCTTTTAGATACTGTCACAAATGCCAGCATTTATTTAGAAGAGTTTGCCCGTGGCATGATTGGTCAAGAAGAGATGCATAATCTTGAATTGAAAAAAATGTTACGCGATTTTAGTTAATTGTCGTTAGTCATTAGTCACTAGTTATTGCTAAAGACTAATGACTAATGACGAAGGACGAAGCGCAAAGTCGGAGCGCCGGCTTCCGGCGATCAGAACTTTGTAAGAGAGGACAAAGGACAAATAATGAATTTTAGTACTGCCTTACCTACTTTTGTAATTACGCTCAGAGAAGGAGTAGAAGCTGCTCTCGTAGTGGGAATTGTGCTGGCTTTGCTGAAAAAAGCCAAACAATCTCGACTCAATTCTTGGGTATATGCGGGTGTTGGTGTTGGTGTTGTTTTAAGCGCGCTTATAGGTGTAATTTTTACTTGGTTAATTCAAATCTTAGGCGCAATTAATCCTCAATATACTTCGGTAGTTGAGCCAATAATGGAAGGCACTTTTAGTGTTTTGGCAATAGTCATGCTCAGTTGGATGCTAATCTGGATGACGAAACAAGCCAGATTTATGAAAGCGACAGTTGAGGGTGCGGTTACCGAAGCGCTAACACAAAACTCAAATGCAGGTTGGGGTGTTTTTACATTAATTTTAATTGCAGTAATTCGCGAAGGTTTTGAAACTGTTTTATTTATTGCTGCTAATTTTCAACAAGGATTTATGCCTGCGTTGGGTGCCATTGGTGGTTTATTATCAGCAGTAGTGATTGGTGTACTCTTGTTTAAATGGGGTGTCAAAATTAATATTCGCCAATTTTTCCAAGTTATGGGCGTTTTATTAGTTTTGATAGTTGCAGGATTAGTAGTTTCTGCGTTGAAACATTTTGACGATGGCGTTGCTAATTTAGCACTCAGTAGCCGCGCTACAGAAAGCTTTTGTTTTTACTACGAGCGCTTTACTAAAATTCACTCTTGCATTTTAGGACCAATGGTTTTAAATACTTCTAAAATCTTGCCCGATGAACAATTCCCCGGCATTATTATCAAGTCTTTGTTTGGCTATAGAGATAATCTCTATCTTGTGCAAGCAGTAGGCTATTTAACATTTTTGTTGACAGTTGGTGGTCTTTACTTCCGCAGTATCACAGGTAATTCTTCTGATCAAGCTACTAAGAATTTGCGCTCTGTACAATAAAATTAGGGTGCGTTATTTTCAGCATAACGCACCATTAATAATTCATGATGAAGATAAAACTTGTGTGAGTTTCTGACAAGCTTTTTGAATTGCATCTATACTGCCAGGATTGACCAAACCATAATAATCAAAACTATACACTCGATTATTTTTAGTTGCTTGTAATTGCTGCCAAAAAGCTTCTTTTTTCAAAGAATTTAAAAGTTGAGGGTCTGTACTATTAACAACAATTAAAACATCTGGATTTGCCTCCAAAACTTTTTCAGCCGAAAGCGTCACATACCCACCAATAGGACTTTTACCCTGAAAGTCTGCAACTAAGTTTTTAGCATCAAATTTAGCGAGTAAATCTCCAGCCCAACTATTTTTATTAGGAGCAAGAATTGGTTGACGGCTAACAAGCACCAAAGTTGAAGGGTTATGAGTTGGTTTATCTGCTAAAAAGCTTTGGTAGCGATTTAATAAAGGCTGAGGATCTACATCAATTAACTCAGCAAGTTTTTGTGTCAATTTTTCTAGAGATTCCCAACTATTAACTTGGGTGAGAATAGTAGAAATTCCCAGTTGCTTGAGTTTCTCAATCGGCTGATTAGAAAAGCCTTCTGCACCAATTACTAAATCTGGCTGTAAAGCGATAATTTTTTCTAAATTAGGAGGAGTTTGACCTTCACTCACACGGGGGATATTAGCAAAATTGGGGTTATCTTTAAATAATTTGCTACCAGTAATACCTACTAATTTAGTTTTATCAAGTTGATAAATAATATCAGCAGATAATGAAGATAGCGCCACAACTCTTTTTGCTGATACTTTTGCTAACGCTTGAGAATTAGAGTTAGCAGTTGATTTATCCAATGGCTGCTGAATATTTGCAGAATTGCAAGCAAACAAAAAGATACTTAGCAAAATTGCTAAAGTAGATAATATCCAACGACGAAGCATCATGAATCCTTAGTAATTATATTGGTTAGGACTTACGCAAGTGTCATATTGTTTTCGTTGATGTTTGTCAAGGGTCAAATGTCAAGAGTCCAAAAAACCTAAATTTTTGACCCTTGACCCTTGACTCTTATGCCAGAGTATCACTGTGCCAGTTACATAAGTCCTATTGGTGTTTAAATAACTTCTACCAAATCAAATAATGTTTGCGACACATCAAGAATATTCTAGAGGACAAGGCAATATCTTGCCCCTACAGTCTGTCGCATTCTTTTTTTAAATTGATATTAGTAAATAATTTTAAATTTAAATTTGATGAGTATCCTAAAATTTACTATGTAAAATTCAATGAAATCTATAGATACAAATTATATATCTTATAAATTAAGACAGAAGCAATCAACATATTCTCAATATTTCTGTAATGTATTATACATTTTAGTATAAATAAAAAAAGACGAGTAATAACACTAGCCAAAAATCCTGAATCAGGTGTGACAGTGCTACTCGCCAGTAACTATACAAGGTTTATTGAGAAATACTATATTTAATATAGGTTAATAAGTAGTTAAAATATTGTTCATACAAGAACAAATATTTAGAAATCATAGATAGTTTATAGTAAATTATTTTACTTAAAAAAATACTTCATCAAGTCTTGATTTCTGCTATCGAAGGTAGAAATTTTTATACTTTATACTTCACATTCATCAAGAGTGCGGGAACAAAGAAGCAGCTATCACGCACATGGGAATTTAGTTAACTTTCCACACATCTTCTGGAGTATTACAGTTAAACAGCATTTCTGGTTCCAGCAAAGGCAAAACTTGCACAGAATTTTGCTTCAACCACTGTTGAAATGAACGCCCACCTTGATTGATAAACTCTAAGAGTTGTGGTAAACATCTTTGGCGATAAAAACCACACAGAGGTTCCCATCCTTTAGCATGATGAGCCAAAGCTGCGATCGCATCATCTCCCACAGTATCTAATCTAGCTATCCACTCTTGCAACGCCTCAACCCTTAACTTAGGTAAATCGCAAGCCAGCAACAACACCCAATCTGTTTGCACCTGCGCTAGTCCTTGGGCGAATCCGACTAAGGGGCCGTGGGGTTGGGGATTAGGGATTGGGGACTGGGGATTGGGTACTGGGGATTGGGGACTGGGGATTGGGGACTGGGGACTGGGGACTGGGGATGAGGGGGATTCTTGGATAAATTTACAATCAGGGAGAAGCAAGTGTTGATAGCGTTCTGGCCAGGGAGTAACTATATAAACGGTATCAGCGCAAGCTTGAGCAATGGTACAAACACTCTCTAACAAAGGTATTCCTTGAATTTTGAGCAAGGCTTTATCCTCACCCATCCGCGAACTTTGACCACCCGCAAGCACAATTGCTGTTAATTTGGTGTTTGGGCATGGGGCATGGGGCATGGGGCATTTGGTAATGGGTAATGGGTAATGGGTAATGGGTAATTGGTAATGGGTAATTGGTAATGGGTAATTGGTAATGGGTAATTGGTAATTGGTAATTGGTAATTGGGCTTTCTCCTTGTCCCCTTGTCCCCTTGTCGCCTTTTCTCCCTCATCCTCCTCATCTCCCTTATCCCTATCCCCTACTCTGACTCTGCTGCACTTGTTGCCACATTTGTTCTACGCTTTCTGCTGGTGCAAGGCATTTCAAACCTTGGCAAACTAAGCCAATACTGTTTTCTGGCAAATTTGATACTGCGGCAAACACCACTGTAGGCAAATGCTTGGGAATTAAAGACTTGATATGTTCAGTATTGGTAGTGCGAATCAAAGTAGAATTGCGATACCAATCTAAAGCTGTAAATAAACTGGGACAAGCTTGAGTAGCACTACTCATCACACTCCGAAAAGCTTTTAAACCTTGTTCAGCTAAATTTAGATAATCCAGATTATCAGTAAGTAAAGTGAGACGCACAAGATTAGCGATCGCAATACCGTTGGCTGAGGGTGTAGCATTATCTGCATAACTGCGTTCGCGGACAATTAAATCTTGACTCGCATCAATTGCGGCGTTGTAGTAGCCACCTAATTCTAAACTCCAGAGGAATTCGTTGAATTCATCTTGCAGTGTGATCGCTTTTTCTAACCAAAATGTGGGGGAAGATACATTTCCCATTCCCAAAGAAGCTTGGTGTAAATCTAGTAGCGCTTTAATAAAAAACGCGTAATCTTCAGACTGCGCTAACAGATGGGGTTGATTTTCATAATTCAGTCGGTGAAACCGCCCATCAACGAACTGATGCACCAGAATGAAGTTTGCCGCTTTTGCTGCTATTTCCAAATATGATGCTTGTTGAAATACTCCCGCAGCCCTTGCTAAACCAGAAATCATTAAGCTATTCCACGCCACAATCATCTTTGTATCTGTGACTGAGGGAATGCGTCCCGGCCAGTTGGTAGTTTTGGCTTCTAAGTTATCGCGTGCAGGGGGAAAAGTATCTAATGATTCAGCATTTACACCGTATCTAGCCGTAAATAACTTATGTAGAGCGATTTCTAAGGTGTCACTCAGTTTCCCTGGATGTCGCCGTTGCAACACAATCTGCCCTTCAAAGTTACCATTAGCGCTAACTGTAAATTCCTGTTGTAATTCCGTGAGTTCCTCATTTGTCAGTAGTTCTTCTAGTTCACCGTAACTCCAAACGTAAAACGCACCTTCCTCTGGTTCTATGGCGGTGGAGTTGGTGAAACTATCAGCATCTTGGGCGGCGTAGAAATAACCTTCAGGAGCAGTCATTTCCCTTGTGAGCCATTGTACAGTTTTAGCGATCGCTCGCTCAAATGCTGGTTCTTCTACTCCTGCACTCCACAAATTCGCTAAATACTCCACAATCTGACCATTGTCGTAGAGCATCTTTTCAAAATGCGGTACTGTCCACGTAGAGTCAACAGTATAACGGTGAAAACCACCAGCCACATGGTCAAAAATACCTCCCAGTGCTAAATCTAGCCCACGTTGAGTAACAACTTGTGCGCCATCATACCGTGATGGAAAATTTAACCGATTTAAACGCAGTGCTAATTCCCCATAGGGAATCATCGGGAAACTATTCCCAGATGGGTTTGGGGTAATTATTGCAGTGCAAGTTTCCCAACCTTTGCGGAGTAATTCATTTTCTGCAACATCCCCACCTGTACCATCTTGCAACACAGTCGAAGTCAGGAGGGCTTCCGTAATTACAGCTTTGCGTTGCTGTAAATCATTTTTTTCTGTATCGTAGTAGCGCCGAATCGCTTGTAAAACTTGCAAAAACCCCGGACGACCATAACGCGGTTCTAAAGGGAAATAAGTACCAGCGTAAAACGGCACTAAATCATCGGGAGAGAGAAATGCATTTAATGGCCATCCTCCCTGACCACTCATCATTTGTAAAGCTTGCATATAAATGCTATCGATATCTGGTCTTTCTTCCCTATCTACTTTGATGGGGAGGAAATTAGCATTCATGTACTCAGCAATAGCTAGGTCAGAAAAAGCCTCACCTTCCATGACAGTACACCAGTGACAACTAGAGTAGCCAATAGAAAGAAAGATAGGTAGATTCTTTTCCTTTGCAGTTGCTAGTGCTTCATCACACCAAGACCACCAATCAATAGGGTTCTCAGCGTGTTTGCGGAGATAGAGACTCTTAGCTTCAACAAGACGATTAGTCATGATCGGATGGGAGTGAGTTGCCTTCTTTGCTCAGTCTATCGTTCAAAAGCCTGAGTGAAAAAACAACATTCATCCTCAAAATCTTGCAAGCTGATTGTAGTGCGATCGCTCTATAAATTATGATTGCGAAACTGTATCGGAAAATACTATTACACTCGCAAGCCAACAATTATGGATAAAGACAAATTACCCCTTTAACAATATCCAGCATTAGCGAGATTGGTTAAAGGGGTAACTGTATAGCAGTAATAGTAGTGACTGAAGTCAAGAAGCAAAAAGTGTAGAGAATGCGAAACCAGTACTTAGTAATTCACAAAATCTTCTTAGCGCCCAGAGGGAAACAGTAAGCTGACAATTGAAGCTGGTGTTTCCGACATAGGCATGGCTGCTTTTGTCTCAACTCTAGTATTTGGGTTAATTCCTGCTATTAGGTGGAGTATGAAAGTTATGATGGCGGCTTGCACAAGTTTTTCCAGCATGGCAGGTCTCCCTTTCGGTGGACAGCGTTTCCAGATAGAATTCGTTACTCTAACTACACCCCGTACTATTGCATTACCGGAATTTAGTAAATATTCCGGATAATTACAGTTGGTAATCTTAAAAAATGTTTAAAATATTACCAACACCTGACAAAAAACCACCAGCTAGGTGAAGATGTTGATTTCTGTGAACACCATGCTACAAAGGTTTTGCAGCACACCCTGATATTTTAGGGTTGGTGAGCGTGATTACGGGATAAGTATTCAGACTCATACGATGAAAAAAAGTGCCCGGTAGAAGGGACTGGGGATTGGGGACTGGTAACGCGATGTGCAACTTTCCAAAGATGAAAGTCCCACCCTATGCTTAAGCCAGAGATTGTGATTGTTATCTCTTGCCAGGGTGGAACAAATGTTATCTATGGAAGACTTTATCACAGCAGTATTTTGCTGCGTAGATGATTTATTGAAGGAAGTGACCAATGGGAAACCTATGCGTAGTCGAGGATTTCAGGCATCTTTAAGTGACAGTGAAGTAATTACAATGGAAATTGTGGCAGAGTTTCAAGGTATCGATACGGATAAAGGTATCTGGCAATACTTTCGCCGTCATTGGTTCTCAATGTTTCCCCAGATGAAAAGCCGTTCAACCTTTGTACACTTTGCGTTAGCGTAGCTCGCCGCAGGCATCGCTTTAATATTGAAAAATTGTGGGCTAGAGATATGTGGCATTTGACAAGTCGTTTAAATCGCAAAGTCTTGGCTCATACTGTTTGTGTCTGGCTAAATCGTCTGTTTGGTTTGGAACCATTACAGTTTGATAGTCTTGTGACGGAATAAGTTGCACATTGCGTTAACCGAGCAGTATGGATTAGGGATGGGTTTATTCCCTTGATAGAACAAAAAAGATGGCGTTCTGAGTTCGGGAACAACTGCGATCGCATCCTTTAAATGAATATATAAATCTACACAAATATTAATAATCCTTAATAGTTTTTCCTATTAAGGATTTTACATAACGGCAAAAGATGCTCAAAACCCTGATGTGACTCTAAAAATCATCGAGAAACTGGCTAAGTCGGCTGATGACGGGATCAACCTCTTGAGGTGGTGGAGGTGGAACATATGTATTATTTACTACTTCCACTACTGGGCTTGCTGGGGCTGATGTTGTTGGAGCAGAATAATGAATCACTGGTCTTTCAGCGACCATAATAGCCAAATGGGCAACTTGTTGAGTAAGTTGCAGAATTTGGCTTTCCATTACCTCCAAGCGATGAGATTCCTTGGCAAAAAAACGTTCCTCAAGGTCAGCCAGTTGATTTTGCAGTTTACCGATTTGTTGTTCAACCGCATCTGTTGTTGCTGTTGTTGTTTGCGGAATAGGTTTTACTGATTCCGGTACACATAAAGACTGCCATAGAGCTTCTTTACACAGGTCGCTGAAAGTTTTATCGACTTGTTTCTCCAAATAGCTTTCTACAAGCGCCAACAAACTTTCATCAGCGACCCCTGGATTGAACGTGACCGATTTCACTACTTTTTTTGACCATTGGAACATCAGTTTTAAGCCCTAGAAGAGCGAACGGCGGATAATTGCGCCTCTCCATAAATATATTGCCCCAAGGCATTGGCTTGTCTGGAAGGTGCAGCTAAATAAGCGTTAATTTTAGCTTCCTTAAGTAGACGTTGTACATCTTCCCAGAAGAATTGACCACCCCCTCCGGTGATAATCACATCTGTAACCCGCTCTGGCAACCATGCTAGGACGCGGCTACAAATTTCACGGGAAAACATTTCTGTCAGGTTGGGGAGAAAATCATCTAGGTTTGTAGGCTTGCTGGCACCTTTGGGACGGTAGAATCTTTCGCCCTTGGGTTTATTGACAGCGGAAATCAATGCTAGAGATTGACTATCAGCGCCTTCGATTTCAGCAGCAACTAATTCATAAAACTTATTCATCCCAAAATCTTCACTCTTAGAAGCACCACGAGCAAAGCGGAAGTTATCAACCATCAGCAAATCGATGGTTTGATGACCGATATCAACGATTGCAACTGAAATTTTCGTAAAATCAGGAAGTGTTGCACCTTTTTGAGGTTGAGCTTCCGTCCACAGCAGGCTGCCGTAGCCTTCTGGCATTACCCAAACCTTAGTGACGTTGAGTGAGACGGATTCACCTCGGAAGTTTAAAACATGAGGCCCGGTTACCGCGCTGATCAACTGTGCTTTTTCTTTTTCAAACTGTTCTAAAGACAGGAAAGGCAAACCCAGAACAACGGAAATTTCGTCTTTGAGTTTGAAATAGCCAGCACTAGCTAAAACTTTTACCAGTGCATCCTCTACTTTAGATTGACCTACGCCTAAATTAGCGCCAAAGTCTGCTGCCAATTGACCGACAGCATAGCCACTACCTTGGTACTCCAACCACAAATCCATTAAAGGGTCAGTAGCACGCGCTTCAAACACACCACCACGTACCTGTTCGATGGACATTTGCTTGACGTTTGCAGGTACGAAAACGACATTGTTTGGTTCGCGGCTGACACAAGTTTTAGTAGAAGTTCTACCTAAATCAACGCTGAGAATGGCCTTACCTGAATAGGAGGTACTGGGCTTAGGAGTAGTAGTAGCGTTGATTGGGGTAGATGCCGATACTCTATTCATAGGAATAGCAGCGGCATTCATTGGGGTGGCAGCGGAAGGTTGGTCTGTCATAAAAGCTCCTAGTCCTAACTTAACTGTAAAAACTTATCCTGCTCAATCTTACAAAAATGGGAGGTACCAAAAATTTCCAGCCGCGTCAAGTGTAGCTAGAAATACGCAAAAAATTAAGTCAGGCGATCGCGAATTTAGCATTATTTGGGATAGTGTAGGCCAATTTTAGGCATCTTTAAAACCTAATTTTGTGGACAAAGGCTTATGTATGTCATTTTCTAGTAGTTTTTTGCTTACGTTTGAACACCCAAATGAAAAATGCGATCACCAAGCTCCCAAGCACAATTTTTGATACAGGAGCAAGGTACTTGTCCACAAGTTCATACTGACTACCCAACAAATATCCTGAGTATGTTAGCAAACCTACCCAAGCAGCGCTACCTAAGGTAGTGTAAAATAAGAAATTTAGCAAGTTCATATTACTCATCCCTGCCGGTACAGAGATTAAAGTACGAATTCCCGGCACTAGACGACCAATAAATACAGCTTTATTACCTTGCTTGTGAAACCAGTTGTTGGCTTTAGTAATATCTTTACCAGAAATAGAAATCCATTTACCGTGTTTGTCTGCTAAAGATTTCAAGCGCTTTTCACTTAAAAATTTTCCTGGGTAGTACCAGATGAGTGCGCCTAGTACAGAACCAATCAGTCCAGCAACAAATACACCTAAGATATTTAGCTTTGCTCCTCCTGGCTGATAGGGACTAGCCGTAAATCCTGCTAGTGGCATAATCAACTCTGAAGGAATCGGCGGAAAAAGGTTTTCTAAAAACATTAATAGAGCAATTCCCCAATAGCCTAGGGAGTTGATAGTATTAGTTATCCATTCGAGCATTTGGTTACTTCCTGCAAATACTACACCAGTGTGGTGGTTAAATTCAGCGTTAACTTTTTTAAACTTTACCGAACTTAAGAGCGTAGCTTTTTTCTTTAATTACAGCAGTCTGATATTGGCTCCCCATTAATTGGACGTAGCTTACTTCAGCACAGTCGTCTCCTATCCCTAGGACTGTAAGGGTTTGTTCGATATCGAAGTCGCGTTCAAGGGTCAAGATGCCAAAATTATCGGACTGAGAAATTGGGAATTTAGATTCACAAAAATCATCAAAAAATTTATATGTGCTGGCTGGAGCCTAGCTAGACTTAGTGGTAGTAAAACTAGAAATTTCACTGGTAATTTGGATTAAAAGAGTAAAGGTGAACACAAAAAACAAAAGTCAAAAATCTTGCGACTTTTGACTTTTGAATCTTGTTTAATTTTTAGACTGTCGGGGTGAGTGATTGCACTCTGGGTTCCGATTGCCAATCTAATGGGTTCCAAACCCGCTCTTCCAAAGCCATCTGTTCAATTAAACTAGCTAATCTTAAGGCTTTGAGAGCTTGTTCTCCGCCAACAGAAGGTTGATTCCCTCCATGTACACAGTTAACAAAATGTTCTAACTCTGCGCTGAGAGGTTGAATATTAGTGGTGTACACTTTCTCAATTACACCATCTTGGCGATAAAGTACTTGCCGATGATCGTTTAAAGAGTTGGTATTTGTTTGCCGATGAATTAAAATTTCATTCTTGAGAAAATCTGCCTCAGTGAATGAATTTTTGCAATGGGCAACAATCCGACGAATTTTTCTATGGGTCACTTTGCTGGCAGTTAAAGTAGCTACAATCCCATTAGCAAATCCTAAGGTAGCAGTCACGTAATCTAAATAACCAGAATCTAGGGCACGAGTACCACTAGCAGTTAACTTAACTACAGGGGAAGCAGCTAATTCAAGAAGTAAGTCAATGTCATGGATCATTAAATCCAAGACCACAGAAACATCGTTAGCGCGGTCTGAATAAGGACTCATGCGGTGGGCTTCTAGGGCAAGTAATTCCTCAGTTTTCAGCACTTTGCTCAGTTCGCGAAATGCCGGATTAAAGCGCTCAATGTGACCTACTTGGAGAATACACTGCGATTCAGCAGCAGCATTAACCAAAGATTCTGCTTCAGAAATACTTGCGGCAATTGGTTTTTCAATTAAAACGTGAATTCCCGCTAACAAACAGTTAATGCCTACGGCGTAATGTAGGCGGGTGGGGACAGCAATACAAACTGCTTCCACATGGGGCAAAAGATCGCAATAATCTTCAAAAAATTTGACCTTATATTTGCTAGCGGTTTCTAATCCTCGCTCAACATTAATATCTGAAACACCTACCAGTTCAACATCTTTCATTGAGCTCAAGACTCTAGTGTGATGTTGCCCCATGTTACCCACCCCAATCACGCCTATGCGAATTGGTCGTGGTTGGTTGCGCTGTGTATATAGATTGGGTTCTGCTACTGACATGCTATCCTGCACTATGATTCTCTCCTCAACCACCAAATTTAGAGACGCTACGGTCGTTGGCCTTTATACTTAACTGCCAGTGACGATCCGTCTAAAACCATCCAGATGGTAACATAGAGGTTCTATTTATGAAGAATTTCAAAGTTTGTTATGGGTTCCCGCAATCTGAGTATCTTTTGTATAGTCAGTCTCCCATTGATATATTTTTTACACGTTACACAAAATAATTGATGTCTTTTTATTAACTTAATAATCTAAGTAATACCTAAAGGTAATAATTATTTGCATCAATCAGAGATTGATAATTAGAAGTTAATAATTTTGTGTCAGTAAAATTACGAAAAAACGAAAGTACTACACTGAGACTTTGCCTGAAGAAAAATTTAAAAAATCTACTGATAAAGATCACCAATGATACACTTTAATAATTTTTACATAATTATCTGCAACTATTGCAGATTGTGAAGCGAATTTTCACGACACTAGTAGTAGATATTGACCTTTGAATTTTTAGGGCGTAAGAGAGATGCGATCGCCAATAGAAGTCCAAAGGCTCAAGCAATAAGATTTAGCGATTGAAAATCTCAAAACTAAAAGCACGATGAAAGCTGTAATTCTGTTATCAGGAGGATTAGACTCTTCCACAATTCTCTACCAAGCCAAAGCTGATGGCTATGAGTGTCACGCTCTTTCCTTTGATTATCAACAGCGACATCAGCGCGAGTTAGAGTCAGCCCGGTTAGTAGCGCAAAAAGCTGGAGTAGTTAAACATCAGGTCGTCAATTTCGACTTACGGCAATGGGGTGGTTCTGCCCTGACAGACAGTAGCATTGATTTACCAGAAGAACGTTCTCTAGATGAGATGTCGCAAAATATTCCTGTCACCTATGTACCAGCCCGGAATACCATCTTTTTAAGTTTTGCCCTCGCCTACGCCGAAGCGATCGCCGCTCAACGTGTTTACATCGGTGTCAATGCCTTAGACTATTCTGGTTATCCTGATTGTCGCCCTGATTATATCCAAGCGATGCAAGAAGTTTTTCGCCTGGGAACCAAGCAAGGACGAGAAGGCGAACCCATTACCATCGCTGCACCTTTAATTAACCTGAAAAAGACCGAAATTATCCAGTTGGGTAATCTACTCGGCGTTCCTTGGGAACTCACTTGGTCTTGTTACGCTGGTGCGGATGTCGCCTGCGGAGTCTGTGATTCCTGTCGCCTCAGGCTAGCAGCTTTTGCTGAATTAGGCTTGAAAGACCCAGTTGCTTATGTTTAGGGACTGGGAAAAGCAACGGGGCAGGGGGCAGGGAGCAGGGGGAGAAATAATTAATGACAAACACCAATTACCAATGCCCAATGCTCAATGCCCTATGCCCAATTCACTTATCCTGTTGCAAGCGGCGGAGTTGAATTTGGTGTAAGCGGGGGCCAATGACGGAAACTACTGTAAATTCGAGATTCTCAAATAAGAAGGTTTCCCCTTTGGCGGGAATTTTTTGGAGATGATACAGCAAAAAACCCCCTAGTGTTTGATATTCCTTAGTTAAAGGCAAGTTTAAATCTAAAACTTGGTTGAGGTCTTCTAAGTTAATTTGTGCTTGTACTAGAAATGTCTGCTCATTTAACATTTGAATGAGCAAATCTTCAGCACTATCAAGTACACCTGCACTACCAATAATTTCCGCTACTACATCTTGCAGCGTTACTAATCCCACAATACCGCCAAATTCATTCACTACCATGACCATAGCTGGCTTTTCCTGCCGCATCATGGGCAGTAGTTCACTTAATGGGGTATGTTCTGGGACAAAGCGCGCTGGACGTATCCACGGTTGGATGGGTGATTCTAAAGTTAATTTTCCCACCGCCAAAGGTTGTGCTAAATCTTTAAAGTAAATAATGCCGCGAATGTCGTCTAAAGATTCGCCCATGATGGGATAGCGAGAGTGACCAGTAGAAGCCATTTCCTTGAGTAATCTTTGAAGGGTAGCATCTCTGGGCAAAGCTACAATGCTGGTGCGCGGAATCATCACCTCTTGCGCCATCACATCCCCAAATTCAAAGACGTTATTGAGCAGTTCGCGTTCTGAATGCTGTAACCCAGTTGATTCCCGTTCTGTAGAGATAATCAGCTGCAATTCCTCTGGAGTCACAGGTGGTCTCCAGCCTTGACCTGTGTATTCAATACCAAAAAGTCTTAACAGCCAGTGATTTGATTGGTTGAGAATCCAAATGAAGGGACTGAAAAAACGCACGATCGCTTTGACTGAAGGCCCCAAAAATCTGGATAGCTGTTCTGAGTACAGCATCGCTACAGATTTGGGGCAAAGTTCTCCTAAAACGATTTGCAGATAGGCTATTAAAAAAAATGTGATGGGGATAGATAACGAATGAGCCATTAACAAACTCATGCGTTCAGGTAACGGCAAGGATTTCAGCCATGTATCCACCAAAACCACAATCGTACTTTCACCGATCCATCCCAGCGCCAAACTAGAAAGAGTAATGCCTAACTGGGTGGTAGATAGCAATCGGTCAATACTACGTTGCAACATTTCCACAGCGATCGCAGGAATGTCACCAGCTTGGACTAACTGATGGATACGCGATCGCCGCACTGTCACCATTGAAAATTCAGCTGTGACAAAAAAAGCATTGATGGCAATCAGTAGCAGCACTGATAACAATCGCAGCCCCACATCTGTCCAAATTAAGCTAGGAAAACCACTCACTGCTAAAGCTCGTGTACAACTACGCACCCACTCTTAAATTGAGAATTTGAGATTCGGGAATTGGGGATAGTGGTTGCGCTGTTTCGCCATCCCTGGTGCCCAACTACCCCAGTTACAGCTATGTAAGGCTGATTAACTGGGTTTTATCTGAAAGCAAATTTTCGCAGTTCTGTTGTCTAACAACTTGTCGCACTCTACTGCGATTTCTTTTTGGCAGAGCAAACTTTTTTAACAACTCACTAGACTTTTCCTCTTAAATTCCCACCTCAAATTCCCCATATCACAATTGTCTCGCTTATTTTGCTACAGGAATATTCAAAACTTCTAGCTTTAATTGTTGAGCAGGGTAATCTGTCAGCGCCAGTGAAACCTTTTGCACATCATCAAGTAGAGCGGTAGGAATACTCACTGTGCCTGAAAAGGCTGGGCCATTTGCCGGTAACTCTGCTGGTAAACCCTCTGTACTAGCACTGAGAGTTCGCCCTTTGTCATCGGTAACATCTAAAAAACTATACAAAAAGCGTACAGAATCAGCGCCTTTATTCTGCATCTTCACCTTTAATAGTAGATCTCCACCGGAATAGCGAGCAGATTGCACAGAGAGAGTTACGCCCTTGTTTTCAGCATTAATAGGAAATCCTTGTTGGGGTTTTTCCTCAGCTATTTCCTGGGGTTTTTCCTCTGGCTTCTGTTTACTATTGTTGGTTTCTTCATCATCTTCCTCTAGTTTTTCCGATTTAGCAGCTTTGGTCTTACCCTCAATTCTGGCTTTAACAATTTTTAGTATCTCTTCTTCTTTTAATAACGCTAAGGTTCCTGGTTGCGAGTTAGAGGACTTAGCACTGGTAAATTTGGTTGTGGGACGACCATCTGGTGTTGTTACCCCTTTAAGTGCTGAACTCCCTAGAGTAAACCCCCAAAACGCGCTCACAGAACCTGCCCCTAACATCAGGGTTAACAAAATTAACGTTAGAAGTACAGTGGAATTAATTTTCATCGCTGACAGGCTATTGCAGAATAATTCTCTTTTATTGAAACCGATTGAAGCTGTTGACTAAAGAAATCTCAAGTTTAAAGGATTTTGTGAGCAAATCAGAACTCTGTATCGCCTACAAGTCGTTTTATCCCTTGTCTTGATGATTCAAGTAATCTCATACTTTATACTTCATACTTCAGCCTTCCGTTGACCTCAATCCTTAAAAGAACTTAATCAATATTAGTCTGCACTATTCCATAATCAAATTATGTAGTAAAAAAATCTGCTAAACTATCTTCGAGGGTACACGAGCTACCAAAGTTACGCTAAAATTAAAAATTGACCAGGGTTGGCCGAGCGGTTGAGGCAGCGAACTCATAATTCGCCCAAGGCAGGTTCAACTCCTGCACCCTGGATTTAATTTAAGACTAAGTTTTGAGCACTAAGCTACTAAGGAGCTAGAGGCTAGGGATTAGGAGCTAGAAAAACTACCATAATCTCATAGCTAAGTTTTAACTAACTACTACCTACTTATCACTTAGTACTCAACACTCTTACCTTGTTGAAGTCTCGAAACGAAACTCAGTCCCCACTTTGAGCTGCTCGGCATTTGCACGAGGAGATAATAGTAGTGATGTACCGTATGGGTTGGGTAAATCTGGGGTACGCAGGTAAGGGTCGTTGGTGGCTTGTTGGTTTAACATATCTTGATAAACACTATGGATTAATTCACCATCACGGGCAATTTCATTTTCTGGAAAGGAATTGCCAAAGGAACCAGCACCAACAAGGGAGTCTACTTGACGTTGTAAGCTGCGATTTTGATAGAAATTAGGATCGTGGCGGAAATAAGCTCGCTCCAGAGCCTCACTTGGTGTTTCATAATTAGGTGTTGCTGTTTGGGCGCTAGCCACAGAGGGAACAGCAATACTAGTAGCTAGCAGTAGTAAAAAAATACTTGGGGTCTGAAATTTTATACCCATATTCCCTACTCCTCAATTTTTGCGCGAATCTTAATTTATGCTTAAATTCAGAACTCTGATGAGTTCAACCTTTGGTGTAGCACAATTTATAACGTCTTGTAATGACTTATTCTACTGAAACCACTAACCCATCCAATATTTGGGCAGCTACTGCTGATTTGACCACCCTGCGCCACAATTTACTAGATTTATTCTGTCAACTCGCTTATCAAGAGGGTGATTTTGTTCTGTCTTCTGGGTTACGTAGTTCTTATTACGTTAACAAGACGCAGGTAACACTACATCCCCAAGGCGCTTTAGCTGTTGGACGCTTACTGTTTCCTTTATTACCTGTAGATACCCAAGCTGTAGCGGGTTTGACCTTGGGTGCTGACCCTATTGTGACCGCAGTCAGTGTGGTTTCTGTCTATGACAACCGACCAATCCCAGCGCTGATTATACGTAAAGAAGCCAAAGGTTATGGAACAAGGGCTTATATTGAAGGGCCCAGTTTGCCAGAAGGCGCAAAAGTTGTAGTTTTAGAAGATGTGGTCACGACTGGGCAATCTGCACTCAAAGCAGTTAACCGTCTCAAAGAAGCAGGTTATACCGTTGACCAGGTAATTGCACTAGTAGACCGCCTACAAGGAGGCGCTGAGTTATATCAGTCAGCAGGATTAAAGTTTGAAGCGTTGTTCTCAATTGAGGAGATTCAAAAGCGGTATCGGGAATTAGGAAATTAGTCAGGTAATCAAGAATGCGATCGCCTTTGGCGTGCCGAAGGTATCGCAAAATTGCTTTGTTGGTAATTAGCTAATAAAGAGTGCGATCGCATTCTTTAATATGCAATCACTAGTAGTATGAATTTCTGGAAAATAATGCAGTTTGGTAATTAAGAGTCTACTCTTCGAGAATTACGTAGAACCCATGTCTTAATATATTATCTTATTTAGGTTTAGTGAGTGTTGATACAAATTAGCTTTACTGATTTATAGATTAGCGATTAAATGTAAAACTGCTCTTAAAGGTTTGATTGCATGGGTGATGAGGGTGACATTAAACGTCAGCGTGAAGCTGTATTTCAGCCAGAATTTATAGAAGACTTAGAATACTGGGTTAACAAAGACCGGAAAATGGCGCTGCGTATACTTAAAATAGTCAAAGAAATTTTACGAGATCCTTTTGAAGGCATTGGTAAGCCTGAACCGTTAAAATATGAGTATTCTGGATGTTGGTCGCCTCGTATCAATCAAGAACATCGGCTTGTTTACCTAGTTAGCAATGACAGAATTGATTTCCTCAAAGCTCGATATCATTACGAATAAGTATGTAGCTTTAAAAAGCTAAAAAAATCGTCAAAATCGGTCAATTATTATGTCAATTAAAATAACATCAGAAGAAGCCGCTCAAAATTTAGATAGCATTTGTAATCAAATTATTGAGACTAATGAAGTAGTCAGAATTAGCCGACCTGATGGTAAAAACGTTGTATTAATTGCTGAAACCGAACTAGAAAGCCTACTGGAAACACTTTATTTACTTCGTTTTCCAGCAAATTCTACTCGTTTATTTACTGCTTTACAACGTGCAAAAGAAAAAATTGTTGAGCCTCAATCTGTTAGTGAATTATACCAAAAGTTAGGGATACAGGAAGACGATCAAAGTAGTGATATTAACTTAGCTAGTTAGCGAAAAATTTTATCACCTAGATATATTAGTGTATATAAAAGTTCTGAAATACTTGCCTAGACTTAGTAGGGTGGTTTATGGACTTTATTCTTAACGCACTAATAAATGGATGGTGCATTACGCTAATTTACAAAACTATGTCTACTATCCCGCCAATTTGAATGACTCATAACCTTTCACTTTCAGTTTTTCGTAGGATGGGCAATCTGAGGTAATGTCTAAAAAGCTGATTTTGAAGTTGCCCGTTATTGCCCAATCTACAGTTGTGAATAATAGTGCAAGCTATTAAATACCTGTTATTAAATCATAATGTACTCCAGAATGTGTTAGCGCATTTAACAAATCTTGTTTCCTTATTGAAGTAATTTCATAAAGATGCTGATGTTGCCCAATAAGTTTATCAGGATGAGCAACCCACGTTACTGTGGTATCAGCATACCGATAAGTATCGTTATTTTTAGACACATCATTATATAGTCTCCTGGAATTCCATTCTTCTTGTGGAAATAGTTTTTTCAATACTTTTAACAATGCTCTAGTTCTCAACCGTGCTGTAATCATAAGACGATGTTTTAAATAAACATAATTTTAGTATTCCCACAAGCTTAAAAAATTATTACTATGCCACAGCATTTTTAAGTTAAGAGAACTCCACAGATATGCGCGAATGTCAATACCTGGCAACAATGTTTTCGGTGCAAGCTTTTATAACAATTTCTACCCAACCAGCTCAGAAAAATTTATAAAAGTCTATCTCTTAAGTTCAAAAATAGTTAATAGGATTATGTTACCCTGTGATATCAAAGCAATTTCTGAGGCCGCATTGTCGAACCTAGAAATCAGTAGGGTTGGCAACGAACGCCCACCCTACTTGAGTAATTTAAGATTGGGTAACAGTTTCTTTCGCTAAGAATTTCTCAAGTTCTGTTAGTGCATCAGCATCAACTTTGGTTTGCATAGGACAGAACTTAGGCCCACACATTGAACAAAATTCCGCAGTTTTATAAATATCTGCTGGTAAAGTTTCGTCGTGGTATTCCTTAGCTCTTTCTGGGTCGAGTGCTAATTCAAATTGACGATTCCAGTCAAAGTTATAACGGGCTTTAGACAGTTCATCGTCTCTATCTCTAGCACCTTGGCGATGTCTAGCGATATCAGCTGCATGGGCGGCTATCTTGTAAGCGATTAAGCCATTCCGGACATCTTCAGCATTGGGTAATCCTAAGTGTTCCTTAGGTGTGACATAGCACAACATTGCTGTACCATACCAACCAGCCATTGCTGCGCCAATAGCTGAGGTAATGTGGTCATAACCAGGAGCAATATCTGTTACCAATGGCCCCAGCACATAGAAAGGTGCTTCAGAACACTCTTCCATTTGCTTGCGGACGTTGAACTCAATTTGATCCATTGGTACATGTCCAGGCCCTTCTACCATCACCTGTACGTTATCTTCCCAAGCTCTGCGAGTGAGCTGTCCGAGGGTTTTCAATTCTGCTAATTGTGCTGCATCTGAAGCATCATGAGTACAGCCAGGACGTAGAGAATCGCCTAAACTGAATGAGACATCGTACTTCTTAAAGATTTCAATGATATCTCGGAAGTGTGTGTAAAGGGGGTTCTGTTTATGGTGATGCAGCATCCACCGCGCTAAAATACCGCCGCCACGAGAGACAATCCCAGTAATCCTGCTTCTCACTAAAGGCAAATGCTCAAGTAAGATTCCTGCGTGAATGGTTTGATAGTCTACCCCTTGCTGGGCGTGTTTTTCGATGACATGGAGAAAGTCATCAGGGGTGAGTTTTTCAATAGTGCCATGAACGCTTTCTAAAGCTTGGTAAACTGGCACTGTACCAATGGGAACAGGCGAAGCTTTGATGATAGCGGTACGAATTTCATCTAAGTTACCACCGCCTGTAGACAAGTCCATCACGGTATCAGCACCATACTTCACCGCTAGTTTGAGCTTATCGACTTCTTCTTGAAGATTAGAAGAGTTGGGTGAAGCACCGATATTGGCATTTACTTTGCATTTAGAGGCAATGCCAATGGCCATTGGCTCTAAGTTGGTGTGATTAATGTTAGCAGGGATAATCATCCGCCCTCGCGCCACTTCCTCGCGAATGAGATCTGCAGGAAGATTTTCCCGCTGGGCGACGTAGTGCATTTCTTCGGTAATAACACCCTGACGCGCGTAGTGCATTTGAGTTACATTGCTCTGCCCACGCCGCTTGGCAACCCATTCTGTCCGCATATTAAATTCCTCGATAAACAGCTTCCCTCCGCTGGTATTACCCAGACTCAGGTGTTAAGGGTGTGATCTCAGCCTGGTTATTCGGGCACCCCTAGCATGGAAGTAGATTGTACCACCTTGCTTATAGCTGTGAGCAACGCTGTTTACAATTCCTGAGGTGTATGGACTAGAGATTGAAGATGATTTATGGATAACAATAGAAACTAGCTTAAAAATAGGGCATGGGGCATTGGGCGCTGGGCATGGGAAAGACAGATTTTCATGCGTGCTGGTGTACACAGTTCATGATAACTGTTGCGGATGAGAGGGATGAGGGAGATGAGGAGACAAGGGGAAATAAAAAACCCTAAACACCCAACACCAATTACCAATTACCAATTACCCATTACCCAATGACAAATAACAAAGGCCAAATGACTTCTATATATAGATATATTCTTTTTCATAAACCTTATGGCGTTCTGAGCCAATTTACCCAAGAAACTCCCAAACACCGCACCTTAAAAGAATATATAGAGGTTCCTGATGTTTATCCAGTAGGGCGTTTAGATTGGGATAGCGAAGGGTTACTGTTGTTGACGAACAATGGACAGCTACAACATCGCTTGGCTAATCCAAGATTTGGGCATAAACGTACTTATTGGGCGCAAGTAGAACGCATTCCAGATGTTGATGCTATAAATAAGTTGCAAACAGGTGTGAAGATTCAAGATTACTGCACTCGTCCAGCACAAGTGCGTTTATTATCTGAAGAACCACCAGTGTGCGATCGCAATCCGCCAATCAGATTTCGCAAAAATATACCCACAGCCTGGCTAGAAATGACTCTCACTGAGGGGAAAAATCGTCAGGTACGGCGGATGACAGCAGCAGTAGGATTTCCGACTTTACGGCTCATCAGGGTGAGTATCGCCCACTTAAAATTAGAGGGTTTACAACCAGGTGAGTGGCGTACTCTCACTGACTCTGAACTGAAAATGTTGCTAGTTTGAGGGGTTAAGCCCTTATTGTATTGCTAAAAAAAATCATTTATTAAGCATAACAATTAGTTAGCTATTTTTGAACATTTCTGCTTATTCTCTATTCAGAGATTACTCAGCCAAATCCTCCGGATTTGGATACTGTCATCCTGTATATAAAAAATTACTTTTTTCATCACAGGAATATCCAAATAAATGTATTTTGCTAAACATATTGAGCCATTTGTGCTTAATTAGAACTCAAAAACTCACTAAATCGGGATGATTTTTGTTACATAAGTTTTTACTTGCACCCTTTGACAAAAATCAATTCAGAAGCAGTATAATAATCTTTTTTTATTCCTGCCCATATCCACATCAAAACCTTGGGTGCAAGTTGTACAGTCTTATGAGCCGTAATCAGCAATCGATCTGGCATAAAAATCGCCGTCAACAAGATATCTTGTCTGCAAAATCTGCGCGCTTAGAACTTGTGTCTGAACGAGCCGAAGATTTAGAACCTTGCACAGCAGAAACCCTGCTTCCTAACCAAGAGGAATTAGCTTTGTATCGTAGGCTGTATGAAAATATTCCTTCTGTATATTTCAGTTTAGATCTCACAGGAATTATTTTGTCTGTAAATAAATTTGGTGCCAACTGTCTTGGTTACAGTGTGGAAGAATTGATTGATAAGTCGGTTTTGAATTTGTTTGAACATTCCGACAAGCAAAAGTTATCTGATGCATTAGGGGAATTAGCAAAAACTGCATCTTTTAACGATGTCTCTAAATGGGAGTTTCGTTTAAATTGTCCGGCTAGTGAGATTGTATGGGTAAAGGTTGTAGCCCGATTATTACCTGCTGATGATGGATTTTCTCATCTAGACTTAGGCTCAAACTCAACAGATAAACATCATCAAAAGCATCCGCAAATTCTGATGGTATTGGAAGATATCACCGCTCACAAGCAAGCGGAAGATGCTTTAAGAGAAAGTGAACAACGCTTTCATTCTATGGCGAATACTGCACCAGTCATGTTGTGGATGGCGGGATGTGATGGACTTTTTACCTTTTTTAATCAATCCTGGTTAAAGTTTACTGGACGTAGTATGGAGCAACAGCAAGGTTTAGGCTGGCTAGAAGGAGTACATCCACAAGAGCAAGATTTCTGCCAAGAAATCTATGATTCCGCTTTTCATGCTAGAGCTAAATTTGAGATGGAATATCGGCTGAAGCGCCATGATAATGAATATCGTTGGGTGTTAGATACAGGTATTCCTCGGTTTACCCCTAATGGTAAATTTGTCGGTTACATTGGATGCTGTATAGATATTACAGAGCGTAAATCAGTAGAAGTTGCTCTCAAACATAGTCAAGAATCAGTGCAAGCACAGTTAGAGGAAATGGAAAGCCTCAATCGTCTCAAAGATGAATTTCTCAGTACTGTGTCGCACGAACTACGCACGCCATTAACTAATATGAAAATGGCAATCCAAATGTTGGGTATAGCGCTCAATCAAGAGCAAAACTTTTTTTCAGAGATGGAGAAGCCACAGATAGAACGTTCTAAGGCAGCTCGCTATTATGAAATTTTAGACAATGAGTGCGATCGCGAAATTAATCTCATTAGTAATTTCTTAGATTTGCAAAGGCTAGATAATAATACTAAGCCCTTGGTGCTGGAAACTATTCAAGTACAGCAATGGCTATGGCGAGTAGTAGAGCTATTTAAAGCACGTAACCGCAACTCTTGTCAGCAAAAGCTACGCCTCAGCATCGCGAATAGTCTGCCTTTATTAACTTGCGATCCATTCAGTCTAGAGCGTATTCTAATCGAACTGCTCACCAATGCCTGTAAATTCAGCCCTCCGGATGCCGAAATTACAATTTCTGCTCAAATGAAATCGCAAAATATGCAATTCCAGGTAATTAATTCGGGTGTAGAAATTCCCAGTTGTGAACTACCACGGATTTTCGATAAATTTTATCGCATTCCCAGTAATGACCCTTGGAAGCAAGGTGGCACAGGATTGGGTTTAGCACTAGTACAAAAACTTACCAAACTTTTAGGAGGAACAATCGAAGTTGAAAGTGGGTCAAACCGTACCTGTTTTGCGATTCAATTACCATTGAGTAATGAGGTGTGAGGGAAATTAAACAATGGAAGTTTAGTATTTGAGATTTAGTGTTTTCTTCCCTGCTTACCCTACTCCCCTGTACCATTGTTAGATAAATTAGCTGGCTGAAATCTGAAATATTAGGCTAATATGCGTCACAATTAATACTGCCACCAAAATTTAATAGTGACCACAATTTCTGAGCGGTCTACTGTAGGCAGGGGTAGCCAGTTGTGGCACTTTTGGATCTAAGTGGCAAGAAGCACCTTGGAATGGGAATGAGGAACTTCCACTATGCTGATTTGCCCTCAGTGTAAATTTGAAAACTTGAACTCTAACAAATTCTGCCAAAATTGTGGTACATCCTTGACCCACAAGGTCTGTCCGGAATGCAGTACCTCTGTACCTATCAACGCACTCAATTGTTCCAATTGTGGTACAGAATGCGGAACTGTTTGGTGGGCAATAATTGCCAAAGCTGCCACTGCAGAAGCGGAAATTGCTACTCAAAATAGTACAGAAAATGAGGCAGGAGAAGAAGCAGTAATATCTGCTGTATCTCCTATGCCAACTAGCTCTCAGCTTACAGTAGGCTCTTATTTAGACTTAGAACAGCGTTATCAATTATTAGAACCATTACCAAATTTAGAAGCACTTCCCGCTAACACTGAGGTGTGTCTTAGGGTATTAGACTGCCAACCATATCAGATTTCACCGCTGGAAGCCATATTAGGCAATTGGCAAAAGGGTTTAGTAACACCATCTGTAGAAGCTAGTGGAATCCCCCACTTCGCTAAACCTTATATTGCCTTACAAGCCCAAGGAAACCCAGGGATACCGCCAATTCATGATGCATGGCAGCAAGGTGAAATGCAAGTTGTAGTCATCCAAGACCGCTCACATTTGCCGCGTTTACTCGACCTGTGGCAAGAAAACACCACCAGTTCGCTACAAATAATTCACTGGTGTTATCAGATGACCCAATTGTGGACAGTACTAGAATCAGTGAATTGTCGTCATAGCCTTTTGGATTTGGTGAATTTGCTGTTGGATGAAGACCAAACGCTTACCCTAGGATGTTTATATCCAGAATCCTCACATACTGATTTCTTAGGCGATGTGACAGCAGATTTAGCAGACCAGACATCCGAGCAAACAGAGCAGCCTTTAACAATTAAAGCATTAGGGCGAGTTTGGCAGGCATTATTCAGACAATCTCAACGCACTCAATTTGGCTCTGTAGTTCAGATGTTAGGGGATTTGGAAATCGGTAAAATTGAAACGATCGCACAATTGCGATCGCGTCTGGAAGAAATGTCTACTGAATTAGTAGCACCAACTATTGAAACTTTGCCGCCAACAGAGGAAGAATATCCCACTGCGCCAACTATGCTGCAATTTGATGACTCAGAGGATTTTAGTGCCAGAAATGATGATATGCCCACAGTGGTACTACCAATGCAGCTAAGTAGCCTGCAAGACGCGGGTGCTACTGATGTTGGCAGACAACGTCATCACAATGAAGATTTCTTTGGCATTGAAACCAAGATTAATAAACTAGAGTTACCTAAAACTAGAGTTCTACAAGCCCGTGGTTTGTATATTCTCTGTGATGGTATGGGTGGTCACGCTGGTGGCGAGATAGCTAGTGAGTTGGCAGTGACTACCCTGCGGGAATATTTTCAAGAACACTGGGTTAATAACCAGCTACCAAGCGAAGAGAGCATCCGGGATGCAGTATACCTAGCAAATCAGGCGATTTATGACCTGAATCAAAAAGATGCCCGTTCGGGAGTTGGGCGCATGGGTACTACTCTAGTTATGCTCTTAATACAGGATAGTCACGCTGCTGTAGCTCATGTAGGAGATAGCCGCCTCTATTGCGTCACTCATAAGCGGGGGCTGGAACAAATCACTGTAGATCATGAAGTAGGTCAAAGGGAGATTAGCAGAGGCGTAGAGCCTAGCGTCGCTTATGCCCGCGCCGACGCTTACCAACTTACCCAAGCTCTAGGGCCCCGTGACGAACACTCAATTAATCCCGATGTAGACTTTTTCGAGATTAATGAAGATACCCTATTTATCCTAGCCTCAGACGGTTTATCGGATAATGATTTATTAGAAATACATTGGCAAACCCACCTTAAACCTCTACTCGGCTCTGGTACTAACCTAGAATCCGGCGTAATAGACTTAATTGATTTAGCAAACCAATACAATGGCCATGACAATATTACAGCTATACTGATTCGGGCTAAAGTGCGTCCCAATTTAGACAGCCAAAAATAAATATGAATTATGAAGTATAAATTTTTAATTCTAATGACTGTAACTTTCTAAAATGAACTGTAGCTAATACTCAGTTACATCTCTGTTGTTAAACTTTAACCTTCATCCTTTATCTTCGTATTGTGGTTACTCTGACACTGCTAGAACCGCAACAAAAAACGCCGCTTAAGCAATGGTATTTCGAGAATTCCTCCGTGATTCGCATTGGACGTGCGGCGGATAATGACGTTGTTTTAACTGATAGCTTAGTTTCTCGCTATCATCTAGAACTCAAACAAGTCAATTCTGTAAAAAGTGGTGGTTTGTGGCAAGTCATTAGTCAAGGCACAAATGGCACTTTCTTAAATGGTGTGCTTGTGACTCAGAATCAACTGCCAGATAATTCTCTGTTACAGCTAGCACAGGGAGGCCCAATACTCAAATTCCAACTGCAAGAGGTGACAGCACCAGATTCTTGGTTGCAGCAAAAAGAACTACCAGGCTCAATGGAAAAAACCCTCTCGCCTGGATCTGTTCCCTGCACCCATGAAGGTAACTCCCCAAATAATCTATTTTGCATCCATTGTGGTCAACCTTTATCAGTGCAAAAGACAATTCGCCAGTATCAAGTCTTACGAACACTGGGGCAAGGTGGTATGGGGACTACCTATTTAGCTTGGGATGCAACAGGTGTGACTACCAAACACCCACAACTGTTGGTGTTAAAGCAGATGAATGCCGATATGGTGAAAATTGCTAAAGCTCAAGAATTATTTGAGCGAGAAGCACATACTCTCAAATCCTTGCACCATGAAGGAATTCCCAAATATTATGACTTCTTTGTGGAAGGCGGCAAAAAATATTTGGCAATGGAATTAGTTCACGGACAGGATTTAGAAAAACGGATTTATACAACCGGGCCTGTAACACCCAATCAAGCGATCGCTTGGATGATCCAAACCTGCGATATTTTAGACTATCTCCACAGCCAACAACCACCACTAATTCACCGGGATATTAAACCGGCGAATTTAATGGTGCGAAGTTCTAATAATCGCATAGTCGTGCTAGATTTTGGTGCTGTCAAAGAAATTGGTACAGCACCAGGTACTCGCATTGGTGCAGAGGGTTACTGCGCTCCCGAACAAGAACGCGGACAACCCCTGACTCAATCCGATTTGTATGCTATCGGCCCAACCTTAATTTTTTTACTGACTGGTGAAAACCCGTTCAAGTTTTACCACCAACGAGGACGACATTTTCGGTTTGAAGTAGCTAGTGTTCCTACAATCACCCCCCAATTAAGAGAGGTGATTGATCGCGTTACAGAGCCATTACCACGCGATCGCTATCAAACTGCGAAAGAACTGGCTACAGCATTAGCTACTTGCCGATAAATTAAGTAAATAAGCATCAGGCCTGAAGGTTGAAAATTCATCCTTCATCCTTTATCCTTTATTCTTCTTCGTCCCAAGCTTCCACTGCTAACAATTCGCTGATTGGATCTTGCATAGTAAATCCAAAATCTAACAGTTCTTGTTTCCAGTGTGGCCAATCGTTGCCATAGAGCAAAGCGATTTTCCAAATGCTATCAGTTGGCTTGATAATATTTGATTCTACGAGTGATTGCACGTTACGCTGCAATTTCACCATTGGGTGAATTACTTGCTGAGTCATAACCTCGATTTAATTCAGATTTTGTTTAGTAAATGCTTAATCAAAACTGCTTTCCGTTTTGTAAATGCTACCGATGCGTAGAGCGTTCTAATCTGGCAAAGCTAGTCTTAACTATTTAACTATACCATAACTTACTCTACTAAGTTGGCGGTCTATCGGTTTTGTACGGTAATTACCACCACAAAACAAAGATGCCTATCGCACAGTCATCGTAGACACTAAAAGCACAAAACAGCCGTCCTCATCAATGCATGGATAACATAGGCAGACACGACTTGTAAAACTATATTGGTTTTAGTCAACGGAATATTTGCAAATTTTGAAGAACCCATACAATACGGGTAGTTGAGAATTTTTGTTATGCAACAGCAAAACAATTTTACCGTTTTGTATTTGCATCTTATATAGAATATCGCAAACATCTAAACTTCAACAATCAGATTGCAAATCTTTATAAAACTTTCATGTTGCTGCTCAATTGCGATCGCGCAACAGTATCATAGCTTACGGTTTGCATATATAAAAATCTTGCTCAAGATAGATGGAGTGAATAGATCTCATAAATCCATCACTCATGCCAATACTATTAATGTGTGATTTTGGCAGAGAATGCGATCGCTAGTAAAGCTGCTGTGTTGCTCGATTGAGTGTAGGCGATCGCAACCAAGAATCATTCATGTTTTATTGGCATAGCACAAATAACATCAAGTATTCAAAATCTACCTTTGAATATTGTGTAAAACATTTTTCGCCAAAATGATAGTTTGTGGTGAGCCGTGGGTATCCTCATATCGGGAGGACTGGTATCACCTAAGTATTTACCACAGTATTCATTAAGTATGGCTAGTTCAGGGGAAGACTACCTCACTAATCGCAAAAAACAAATTAAGCGACGACAAAAGTTGCTCACTTTTGTATCTCTAGCGTCCTTCTTAGGCTCCATTGTGTTTTCTGCAGTTCCTGTAATTCAAAAGGCTATTCAGCCATCCAATACAGTAGTTGCATCTCCAGATTCTGCACTTAAACAGCGGGAAACGGGATTTGAACTAGTTTTACAACGAGAACCAGATAATCAAGTAGCTTTGCAGGGACTGGTAAATGTGCGCTTAGGTTTAAAAGATACTCAAGGTGCAATTCAACCCTTAGAGAAGTTAGTCAAGTTGAGTCCTGATAACCAGAATTACAAAGTTTTATTAGAGAAGTTGAAGAAAGAACAAGTCAAAGGTAATTCCCAAACCAAATAATCAGTCTCGACCTAAATAATATGAAATTTTAAAGTTGTGTTTTCAGGAGAGTATAGAAAATAACTAAGCATATTAAAAAACTATAGTTAGCAAATTAATTATTCTAATTTTTTGATAAATATGATTGATGAAAAAAACACAGCAATTAAGACAAATTATTAATTCAAATAATCTTGAGTTTTTAATAGAAGCTCATAACGGTTTAAGCGCTAAAATAGTTCAAGAAGCAGGTTTTAAAGGTATTTGGGCAAGTGGACTTTCTATATCTTCTGCTATGGGTGTCAGAGATAATAACGAAGCCAGTTGGACACAAGTACTAGAAGTACTTGAATTCATGTGTGATACTACTTCGATACCAATTCTCTTAGATGGAGATACGGGTTACGGTAATTTTAATAATGTTCGTCGTCTAGTCAAAAAATTAGAGCAAAGAGGGATTGCTGGTGTTTGTATAGAAGACAAAGTTTTTACAAAAACGAATAGTTTTATTAATGGCGCAACACAACCATTAGCTAATATAGAAGAATTCTGCGGAAAAATTAAAGCGGCTAAAGATGCTCAGTATACTGATTCTTCTCATAGGAAAGGTTAAATTATCAAATTTTGGTATTAATTTTATGAATATTAAATTACAAGACCTCTCAAAATTAGATAACTTAATAGATGATTTACCTGAAGTTTATCAATCTATTTATTTACATGGAGAATTAATTAGAGAAGGAGTTAGAGCAAATGATTTTGAAAGATTAGAGGTTATTAAAGATTATATCAAACCAAAACAAACTATTCTTGATATTGGCTCTAATGTAGGCTTTTTTACCATTAATCTAGCCAAATTATTTCCTGAAAATGTTTTTGTAAGTATTGAAAAACAATATCCTTATGCACGCTTGCAACAGGAATTAATTAAATTAGAAGGTGTAAATAATGTAATTTTAATTCACTCTGAAGTCACTACAGAATGGCTATATAAAGCTACCCAGGCATGTGTTTACTTTGATGTTACTCTTTTATTATCAGTTTTACATCATATTCCAGATGCAGAAACTTTCCTAACAGAATTAAATGAAATTTCTAAATCTTTTATTATTGAACTTCCTCACCCTGATGAGTCAAAGGTATGTGGTAAAGATATATTGAAAAAACAACTGACTTTAGAAAAAATTAGTCAAGTTAAACCTGTTTTTCTCAAAATGCCTTATGAAGCTGCAACCCATTGTGACACTGATTTAAAACGTTCATTTTATTATGCAGATTCACCTAATTATGCCAGAGAATCTATTTTTCCTTATATAGGTTATCCTTTACAACCTCGTAATTATTTTCTCAAGACTGATGCAGAAGGATTAATCATCCATAAATCACATCTTAATCAAGATATTAGAACTGTTCCGGGCATAGTTCTATCTGATGTTGCTCAAATTGGAGAGATTTTAGTACCTAGTTATGAAACTTGTAATCAAAAAATAGCAGATGAATTTGATAGGTTGGAAAAGCTAGATAATGTTGCTGATATTCGACCTTGGAATATTTTATTAACAGCAGAAGGTTTACAGTTTATAGATTACCAATACACTAAAGATTTAGATAACCACTTAAAATTTAATAAAAATAGAGATTTAGATTTCATTAAAAATTATCTAAACTTAATTTTTAATGTCCATGCTCAACCACAAGTTATCATTGATGGAGTATTTTTCCAACTTTATAAAACAGGAATAGCTAGAGTTTGGCGATCGTTACTAGAAGAATGGGCAAATACTGAATTTACAAATCATATTTTAGTGTTAGATAGAGCCAACACTGCACCAAAAATTAATGGTATCCGTTATCTGACAATTCCTCCATACGACTATAACAATACCGCAGCTGATAAACAGATGCTTCAACACATCTGCGATGAACAAGACGCAAAATTATTTATTTCTACTTACTATACTTCTCCAATTACAACGCCTTCTGTATTCATGGCTTATGACATGATCCCAGAAGTAATGGGATGGGATTTAAATAATCCTATGTGGAAAGAAAAGCATCTAGCGATTCAAAATGCCTCAGGATATATAGCAATTTCTGAAAATACAGCCCATGACTTAGCTAGATATTTCGATAATGTAGCTTTAGAGTCTGTCACTGTAGCTCATTGTGGAGTTAGCAATACTTTTTCACCAGCCCAAGCAGAATTAGTTAATGCTTTTAAAAATAAATACGGTATTCATAAACCATACTTTTTAGTAGTTGGTGGTGGTAGCGGTTATAAAAATAGTATTTTATTCTTCCGTGCTTTTTCACAACTTACTAGCAGCCACGGATTTGATATTATTTCGACTGGGGCAGGAAGTATGATAGAGCCAGAATATAGAGCTTATACTTCAGGTAGCGCTATTCATACACTACAACTTAGTGATGAAGAATTAGCTATAGCTTACTCTGGTGCAGTGGCATTAGTGTATCCTTCTAAATATGAAGGTTTTGGAATGCCTGTAGTTGAAGCAATGGCTTGTAGTTGTCCTGTTATCACTTGTCCTAATGCTTCTATTCCTGAAGTAGCAGGAGATGCAGTTATTTATGTTCAAGAGGATGATGTTGATGCATTAGCAAATGCTCTGTGCGAAGTACAAAAGCCTATAGTACGTAATGCATTAATTACAGCAGGGTTAGCACAGGCTCAAAAGTTCTCCTGGACAAAGATGGCTGAAACAGTTAGCAAGGCGCTAATTGATGCAACTCTGTTATCCTTAAATCTAAAAGATATTAATCTCATCATCTTTCCCGATTGGTCGCAATCAGAAGAAGAACTCGGGTTAGAGTTACAAGAAATAATTCAAGCTTTAGCCACTCATCCTGAAAGTGAAAAGATTAACTTGCTGATTTATACAGCTAATATAACTACTGAAGATGCAGAAATATTTTTATCTAGTGTCGCCATGAATCTTTTGATGGAAGATTTAGATATTACTGATACCATAAATATTTCTTTAATAGATAAATTAGGGGATATGCAATGGCGATATCTGTTACCTCTGATCTACGGTCGAATAATTCTGACTAATGAAGATGAAATAGCTTTAGCAGAAGCACCTGTAATTGACATACAAAGCTATCAATTAGATAGCTTGATAAAAAATATCATAGCTACTTTTCCACAGTTGAGTTTAACTACTGACTAAATTGAATTTTTTGGGCTGCTAGTTAGACAGGGATTTTACAAAATTTGAACTATACAGCGTTTTTCAGCTAAATAAATTTACAAGGAAGGGCACAACAGAGATTGTTGTGCCCTTAACTAATACCAATTTGAAGAATAGAAAAATAATCGCTAAAAATGCAAAATTGGTTAAAGAGAGTTAATTAACTATCCAGATACCTTTGCCACATCTGTTGATAAGCCTTCTCCATCTCATAGGTAAACTGTTTGGCATTCCATAGGGGTGATGTATGTCTTGACTGACGCAATTTCCAAGAAATCTGCTGTCGTAGTTTCTCATCCTTACCTAAGCGCACACCCCACTCTAAATACTCTTTTTCATTCCAAGCAATACCTTCTGTAATACCCGCATTCATCATCATTGTGTAGCTATTACGTGCAGAGAACTGTTCACCAACTCTTGTAACTAAAGGAAGACCCATCCACAAAGTTTCTAGTGTAGTTGTTGCGCCATTATATGGATATGTATCAAGTACAACATCTGCTATCTGCAAATTAGCACGGTGGACAGCTTCGCTACGGGCATAAGGTAAAAATTTGATCCGCGAAAAATCTACGCCTTCTTCTTGGGCAATCTCTTCAAAAAAGACCTTGGTTTTTTCTGGGTCTGCATCACCTTTAATTAAAAGATAACTATTAGGCACTTCCTGAATAATTTTCATTTGTAAATGTAAATGCGGTTGATGCCTTTTATATCCTTTTTGGGTCATAAAATAGATAATTGCATCATTAGGAATGCCTAAATCTTCCCTACGTAAATCAGGGACATCTATTTCAAAACCATCAACTGCTATATAAGTTTGAGGTAATCGCCAAATTTTTTCACTGTAGTAATCTTCTGCTGATTCTGGTAATACATAAGGGTCAGCAATAAAGTAGTCTATTGATGGTAATCCTGAGCTATCCCAACCTAACCAAGTCGCCTGTATAGGCGCAGATTTAATAGACATTAATTCGCAAGCTTGATCTAATGTCAAACTATCTAGGTCAATTAAAATATCAATTTCATCTTCTTGAATTTGTCTCCAAATTTGATCATGGTTGCGGAGACCAAATTGATGAAATTTAAATGATTGATTAATGAAATGATTTTTCGTAAAATTATCTAATACTTCAGATTCATGAAGAAAATAGCAATGAATTCTAAAGTTTTCTGGATTGTGATATTTAAAAATCCATCGACATAACCAAGAAACCGAATGCCTTTTAAAACAATGAGAAATATAGCCTATATTCAGTGGAACGGTATTTCTAGTAGAATTTATTTTACGTAAATTTAAATATTTATTGTGGGATTGATAGGATTCTGAATAATATTGAATAACTTTAGATTGGCAAAAACTAGATAGTTGATGCTGAATAGTGTGATTTCTTTGTGGCTGGTCTTCAAAGTATGGTAAGAAAAATAAAGCATCAAACAGCCTTGTAACTTGCACTATATTCACATCATCTGGTTCTTTTTCTATTAACTGTTGAGTTAATAATATCTGGTCTTGTAACCGAGAATGAGCTTCTTGCCAATAGCTACCAGAAGCCATCAATCCTCGCATAACAAGGTAATTGGCACAAATTTTATCTGCTAAAGTATTACTCAAATCATAACAAGCTTTAGCTGTTTCTATTCCCTTTGTATATTTTTCCTCATTTTGATAGAAATGTGATAATAAAGTCAGTATTTCTGTATATTCAAGATGATAATTTTTTGGTACTTGTTGTAAACAAAGCTCGGCAAATTTTGATGCTAAATCTGGCCTCCTATAGAAAGCAGAAAATTTAATGCATTGCAGCATTACACCCTCAATTATGGACATTACATAGGTATCTGAATATGCTTGTAAAGATACTTGCACAAAATTAAATATAGAATCAAGTGCTTCGGCGGCTGTCGTTAAATAAACTAAAATCTCTGTGATAACATCTATTAATAAACGAACATCGCAATTATCTATATTGAGAGGTAAACAATTACAAATTTCTGCTAATATTTCTGGGCAATCGTCTTTAAATGCCTCTAATTTAGTAATGAGATAAGCAATATGTAATAGATTATTAATATTTTCCGGAGAAATTTCTCTGATATGTTGACGGATCGCCCAAGCAACATGAAAGTCTTCAATTGTGGTGCGTCGGTTGGCTTCTGTCTCTAAAATTTCTAATAATTCTTGAGTATCACCATCTGCTTCTGCTAATTCAGATAAGCCTGTAAACCAAGTAAATTGAGCTTCTGCTTCTTGACCTTGTAGTAATAAAAATAAGCCTAAATTCCAATAATAATTTTTAACTTCAGGCTCTTTCTCAATAGCTTCTTCATAAAGTTTAATAGCATAACTGTACTGTTCATCAATAAGATACTGTTTTGCTTGTTTTTGCCATTCATTAACTAATTGATTCATAAATAATTTCTTATTTGACTAACTGTACTATAAATAAAAATATCCACCCTCCATCTTTTGCATGGAAGGTGAATTACAATTTCTTAATACTGGTAATAAGTAACAATAGAACAATTACTTAATTAATTTACCTGCACTATTACAAGTTGTACCACCTGCTGTGATTGTAGCTGAACCCCGTGGCCCTACGTTATTAGTTTCACAGAGGTAAGCTATACTGGTTAATTCAGAATTAGCGCCAATTTTTTTCAAGTACACATGACCACCGTAGTTTTTCAAACCACTGCTTGATGTTACTAAGCTTGAGTCGTTGATGGCATAAGCTAGAGTGTTGTTAGTACCTGTTGAAGCAGTGAATTTGTAATTTGCAGTTTGGGTGGAAATACCAATTCCCATTGAATCAATACTGGCAGTAAATGCGTCGTTTTCTGTCATGTATGCTTGCTGACCTCTGTTCATAGAACCAACGTAGGTCTTAGCTTCAGATTGTTTAGCCTTTTTAGCTTGGTTCAAGAAGGAAGGTAGAGCAATAGCAGACAGAATACCAATAATGATAATTACAACTAACAATTCAATAAGGGTAAAACCTTCTCCTTCTTTCTTTTTACCGAGGATGTGTTGGAGAAATTTAGCTTTTAGTTCGGTTTTCATAAGTGTTTTCCCAGGAGTAGGGTGGGTTGTTTGTTCTATAAAGAACTTACCCATTTCGGATAAATTCATATCACCCAACTGAAAAAATTTTTTCTATTCTGTCCTCTAAGCCTGAAACTCTTGCTATTGCTATATTCCAGCTAATGCTCTGCACTAGAACTTCTTGCCTTTAGCCTAGGAAGATAACTTTTCCAACATAATGCAGTCAAAACCTTCTAGTGTTGATAGGGTTGTTTTCACGAATTCAAATACTTGATCAGTTTCTATGGGTTTTCCCGTAAAGCTATCAATAGGTCTACGTTGCTGCCAATACTCTACTAAGTCCATCATTAAATATGGTTTTTCAAATAAAGGAAGTAAACACAGAGCCATAGAACTGTCTATATAAATAGTTTCTTTATTCAAGGTGACATTTCTAAAAATGGGAAACACTTTACTTCTGCTAATACAGTTATCAATATGGCTTTTAAAATTTAAGTAATTAAACTGTGGATGTAAATAGACTTTAATATTGAGCCAATCAGAATCATCCCACTCAGCAATGGGTGTAAAAGTGCGCTCTGGTTGAGGGTATCCACACCAAAAATCTAGTAGTCTATGCATGGGATGTAGTAACTCAAATAACTCTAGCTGTTCCTCCATCGAAATTTCTGGTAAACTCATGGCTAAAAAAGCAGGTAAATTATCAGGCTGTTGAAATAAGCTCATTAAATCCCACTGCCGCCAATTCAACATGCTAATAAATTCTAAGTCTGCTGCTCTTAAAGCTGCAAACATATCACTAACTGTGTAGCCTTTATCTCCTTGAAATAGATAATTCATCAAAATACGTTCTTTTTTATCTTCCTGTTCAAAATCATGACTCCAAGTCCTATCCTTGAGTAAAACATTATCTTTAAGTGACTTCATCATATCAGTAACAATTTCTATCTCTAAATCTCCAGGATTATCTTCCATTAAACCCATAATAGTAAATGCTTTTTGAGCGCAGAAAATATTAAACCTCTGAATAGCACTGTGTAAATTAGCTCGAATTATGCCTGCATCATTTAAAACAGATTTCATGGATTTTAGTGCCTGAACAATATCAGGAAATAAATATAAAGTCTCATTACAGTTTATATAGTCAAATTTATAGTTCAATTCTGCTAAATCATAGATTGACAGAACATAAAACTCTGCATTATCAAATCCGTGGTACTGCAGCCTATGTTTTGCTAATTTGATTGATTCTTCTGATATGTCAATACCAACGATTTTGGCTCCTGGATTAGCTTCTGCTAGCACTAAAGATTTATAACCACTTCCACAACCTGCATCTAAAATAACTTTATTATGGCTGTCTATAACTTGCTGATTTCGCAAATAGTAGGCAGTTGCTAAATTATGGATATACAGTAAGCTAATATCCTTTTTAGGAGACTTTTCTAGCGGTATGTTAGGGTAGGGTGCGCTATCAAATTGTTGGCGGATTTTATCCCATAAATCAGAGGTTGAATTATTCATAATAACTACTGTGAATTTAAAAGTGATAATAGTTAATGCGACTCAAGTAAAATTCTTGGTTTGGAATCATTAACTTTGTACAGATGCAATTGTAAGTCACTTATATTTTTTGTGCTATATTTAACAACTTATGTACTTGTTAGTTCACTGTAGCAGCCTGAAGAACGAATTTCAGGGAAAATTCACCTAAGTCGGTAAATGCTGAAAGACAATAAGATAGATTACAAAAAACATTTTTATATTCATGGTCAGTAGAATTCGCCCATGAACTCGTAAATAGAGCTATGCAACTCAATATTGGTGGCAAGGGCTGTTATGAATCCTGCCTGACAAAGTGATGAGCGCAGAAAAACTCGCGAGAGTCTTTGCACCTTGTTATTGATCAAGGTTTAAATAGCTTCACCTATGGCGTAGCCAATTGAAGTTTGTTATGCTAGATTAAACGTAGTCGTTATGAGTTCGTATAAATAGTATGACTAACCCGACAGTAGAAAACTTAGTAATCATTGGTTCTGGGCCAGCCGGGTACACAGCGGCTATCTATGCAGGACGCGCTAACTTGAAGCCTGTGGTATTTGAAGGTTTCCAAGCTGGGGGATTACCTGGCGGGCAATTAATGACAACGACGGAAGTAGAGAACTTTCCTGGCTTCCCCCAAGGTATTACTGGGCCGGAACTAATGGATCGGATGAAAGCCCAAGCAGAACGCTGGGGGGCTGAGTTATATACAGAGGATGTAATATCAGTTGACTTGAGTCAGCGTCCTTTTACTGTACGCTCAGAAGAAAGGGAAGTTAAAACCAACAGTATTATTATTGCTACTGGTGCAACGGCAAAGCGCTTGGGTTTACCTAGCGAACATGAATTTTGGAGTCGCGGGATTTCAGCTTGTGCAATTTGCGATGGCGCGACACCAATTTTCCACGGTGCAGAATTGGCTGTGATTGGTGCTGGTGACTCGGCGGCGGAAGAGTCAATTTATCTAACCAAGTACGGTTCTAAAGTGAATCTGTTGGTACGTTCTGATAAGATGCGGGCTTCTAAAGCCATGCAAGACCGCATTTTGAGCAATCCTAAAATCCAAGTACATTGGAACACAGAAGCCGTAGACATCTTTGGTAACGGCCACATGGATGGGGTAAAAATTCGCAATACTAAAACTGGCGAAGAAAGCACAATCCATGCCAAGGGTTTATTCTACGCTATTGGTCACAATCCCAATACCTCACTATTTAAAGGGCAACTGGAACTAGATGAGGTGGGTTACATAGTGACTAAACATGGTTCCCCAGAAACTAGTGTGGAAGGAGTTTTTGCTGCAGGCGACGTGCAAGATCATGAGTATCGCCAAGCAATTACGGCTGCGGGTAGCGGTTGTATGTCAGCAATGTTGGCAGAACGCTGGTTGTCTGTTACTGGTTTGATTCAAGAATTCCATCAACAGCCAGAAACACCAGTTAATGAATTAGAACATCAGCCAGCAGCCAATAAAACCGAAGCAGAACAAGAAGCCGAATTTAATCTAAATGCTACGCGCCATGAAGGTGGTTATGCTTTGCGGAAATTATTCCACGAAAGCGATCGCTTACTTTTGGTAAAATACGTTTCTCCTGGCTGTGGCCCTTGTCATACCCTCAAACCAATATTAAATAAGGTAGTCGATGAATTTGACGGCAAAATTCACTTTGTCGAAATCGATATCGATAAAGACCGAGATATTGCTGAAAATGCTGGTGTGACAGGAACACCAACAATTCAAGTATTCAAGAATAAAGAACTGTTGAAGGAAGTCAAAGGCGTAAAGCAAAAGAGCGAATATCGCCAGTTGATTGAGAACAGTTTGTGAGGGACTGGGGATTGGGGATTCTTTACTGGGAATGAGGGGGATGAGGCGGATGAAGGAAAGGGGACAAGGAAGAAATAACAAACACCAAATCCCCAGTCCCTAGTCCCCAGTCCCCAATTCCCAATACCTACTCTGATATGTAAAATGGTCAGCGTATCTCGCTTAATGTAGGCGATCGCTCATGGCCATGATAAAACGGCAGCTGCCGTCTTTTTTACGTTTTCCGAAAAATCCGAATCTTTCTCAGCGATTCATGTTGATTGGGTTAGCTATCACCCTGCTGTTTCTCTTGTTGGCATTTTTCGCTCCGGTATTTCAAGCTTGGGGATGGCTGCAAAACCCCAAAGATTTTTTATCTAACCCAATTCACGATCCACCATCAGCTCAATATTGGTTTGGTACTAGTCGCCTGGGACATGATGTGTTCTCCCGGACGCTATTTGGTGCTCAAGCTGCTTTGCAAGTGGTAATTTTAGCAACAGCGCTGAGTATGGTCATTGGTGTGCCATTAGGTATGGTTAGCGGCTATCTGGGCGGTAAGCTGGATAAAGTACTGCTGTTTTTGATGGATAGTATTTATACCTTGCCTGGGCTGCTACTATCAGTAACGCTAGCATTTGTGGTTGGGCGGGGAATATTAAATGCTGCGATCGCGATTAGCATTGCTTACATTCCTCAATATTACCGAGTTGTTCGCAACCACACTGTGAGCGTTAAAACTGAAGTGTTCATCGAAGCGGCTCAAGCAATGGGTGCTTCTACATGGATTGTGCTCTCTCGGTATTTATTTTTTAACGTTATTCAAAGCGTACCTGTATTATTCACCCTCAACGCTGCCGATGCAATTTTAGTCTTAGGCGGGTTGGGGTTTTTGGGTTTAGGGCTACCAGAAGAAGTTCCAGAATGGGGGCATGATTTAAAACAAGCTTTAGAAGCACTTCCTACTGGCATTTGGTGGACTACGCTTTTCCCCGGTTTAGCAATGACATTGATGGTGGTAGGGTTATCACTACTTGGTGAAGGTTTAAATGAATTTGTCAATCCCCGTTTACGACGACAAAATAGTATTCGGAAATAGTTCAGTCAACTGAAGTATGAAGTATAAAGTATGAAATTCAGCCGCCTATAGAGGGGTGAGGAACTCATCAAGGAAAAACCTATCTTTTTTAATAATGGGCGTGTCCTAATTTTTTACTTTATTCTTTATCCTTAATCATTCATCCTTTTGGAGATTTGTGTGAAAGACAACTTGACTTTAATTGCTGCCGCTACTGGTGGGTTTATGCTTTCTGTGGCTTTATCTGGTATTTTACGGGGCACACCAGTCACCGCTTGGCAAACTGAATCAAATGCACGGGTGGCGAACGTGACGAATTTACAATTTGCAGCTAATAAAACTGAGGACTGGGAATTTTTTAGTACCAAAACGCAAAAAAGCTAATATGCTTTTTACAAGTAATTGGGAATGGGGCATGGGGGATTGGGCATTGGGCATTGAAAACAATTTTGGATTTTAGATTAGAATCCAAAATCTAAAATTCCTAGTCCCCAGTTCCCAGTCCCCAGTCCCCAGTCCCTAATCCCCAATCCCCAGAATAAAGTGGTAAATTCTCAAGTAATTGGTATTGATTTGGGGGGAACAGCGATTAAGCTGGGGCGATTTGATCGAGATGGCAATTGCCTGCAATCTTTGACAGTAGCAACTCCCCAACCATCCACACCCGAGGCTGTGGTGGCGGTAATGGTGGATGCGATCGCCCAAATTGATCCAGATAATCAAACTATAGCTATTGGTGTTGGTACTCCTGGCCCTGCTGATGCAAAGGGACGGATTGCAAAAATCGCCATCAACTTGACAGGATGGCGAGATGTCCCTTTAGCCGATTGGTTAGAAGCGAAAACGGGTAAGCCGACAATTGTGGGTAATGATGCTAACTGTGCAGGTTTAGGCGAATCTTGGTTAGGTGCTGGTCGCTATTTCCAAAATTTTATTATGCTGACTTTAGGCACTGGCGTTGGCGGTGCCATTATCCTTGATGGGAAATTATTTATTGGGCATCAAGGTGCAGGCGGCGAATTAGGTTTAATTAGCTTTAACCCAGATGGCCCTGTTTGTAATAGCGGTAATCGCGGTTCTTTGGAACAGTACACTTCAATTACAGCGATTCGTCGCCGTAGTGGTAAAGAACCTCATGAATTGAGTACTTTGGCTCATGCAACAGATGTAGAGGCTTTGAAGTTCTGGCAGGAATATGGTAGAGATTTAGGTATTGGTTTGACGAGTTTAATTTACGTCTTAACACCAGAAGCGATTGTCATTGGTGGTGGTATTAGTGCCTGTTTCCAGTTTTTTTTACCTGCAATGAAAGCTGAAATTGAGCAGCGAGTGATGCCGACATCCCGTGTAGGTTTACAAATTTTGTCAGCAGAATTAGGCAATGCTGCGGGAATGTTAGGTGCTGCAAAGTTGGCATGGCAGCAATTATCCAGGTTGTGAATTATCGTTTTTGCCACGAACCACAAAGTATGCCAAAAGATGCGATTTTGTTATAACTTTTGGCATTTCAATTGTTTGCAACATATAAATTATTAGTGAGGGCACAACAATGTTGTGCCCCTACCTATCCGTTACATTATTTTTTTAAACAAGGGGAAAAATTAATAGTAAAAGTTTGCCAATTGCTACTAAATTAGCAAGCATTAGGCTGGATAAAAATTTTTCACAGATTTTCTAATATAAAGAATATCCTGTGGCTTTCTGAACGTATTGCAATACTTTTTGATAGGACTCTGGATTACTCACTGGATTGATGATGATGGGAATAGTACCATCAGGCAACCAAAAAGTTATCCTGCCGTTGGCTTCTTGGCAAAAAGAACTGATGCAATTGAGGTTAATTACGTATTCGTTATTTTCATAAATAATTTTTACCCAATAAGCATCTTCTAGTTCTACTCCTGTCACCCGTTCTATATAAGTCAAAATCTTTTGATAGTCTTGATGGTTATTTTGTGGGTTAATTACAATCGGAATTGCACAATCGGGTAACCAAAAGGTAACCCTGCCATTTTGTTCATAACAAAACGCATTAATACGGTCGAAATTGACTACGTATTGTTTCCTCTCGTAAAGGATTTTCACCCAGTACACCACAAAATCTCCTCATGTCCCCAGTGATGTCGCTGCTACTTCACAAAAATTCACAATTCAAATCGCAAAGAAGCTACTCTATAATTCTGAATTTTAAATTACTGTTGCTAGCTTACACCAGTAATGCCCTGGGGAAATAAAGATGCTATTTTTTGCGAGTATAGCGATCGCTCTGGGCAAGAAGGCTAAATTAAGTAGGGCGGTGTATTTAAAGATAACTAGTCAGGGCTGTCATTTGTCCCTTGTCATTGGTAAGGGTTTCCAGCCTACTTAGGTTTCGTAACATAGTTTGGTTTATTTCCACCGGCTTACTTAGAATTTTCATGACGACAAAATCGAGAACAGTCTACGCCATGAACTGTTGAACTTTTGACTTGGGTGCAGGGGAACTAGTACAACGCGGCGTAAATAAAGCTACCATTTCAAACAGTCACAAGCCTTGATGTATCACCTTTTGACTTTTGACTTTTGAACGCCAGTTGCTACAAGTCGGCACAGCCGCCCAACGCACTGGCTCCTTTTGACTTCCGCCTTGCGGTACTAGTGTTGTTGTACGAGTGGAGGAAGAGAATGAGCGATCGCAGCTTGCATGAATCCGTGGAATAAAGGATGGGGATTATTAGGACGCGATTGAAATTCTGGATGAAATTGGCAAGCCAGAAAGAATGGATGCTTGGGTAATTCCACAATTTCCACTAAGCGTCCATCGGGAGAAGTACCACTAATCAGGTAACCGGACTCTAATAACAGGTTGCGGTAAGCATTGTTGAACTCATACCGATGGCGATGGCGTTCATAAATTACATCTTCTTGGTAGAGTTTAGAAGCTAGAGTATTGGGGAGAACATGACAGGGGTAAACACCCAAGCGCATTGTTCCACCTAAATCAACTACATCTTGTTGTTCTGGCAAGAGGTTAATGACTGGGGCGCTAGTATAGGGATTAAACTCGGCACTGTTGGCATCTTTTAAGCCCTCAACGTTTCTCGCCCATTCAATCACGGCACATTGCATTCCCAAGCATAAACCCAAGAAGGGCACTTGGCGATCGCGGGCATATTTAATGGCGGCAATTTTTCCATCTACTCCCCGAATACCAAAACCTCCAGGTACAAGTACACCATCCACACCTTCAAGATGCTTTTCGGCTGATTCGGTTTCTAAGGTTTCTGAGTTTACCCAACGCAGACGCAGTCGCCCATAAGTAGAAATAGCCGCGTGTTGTAATGCTTCTACTACTGAGATATATGCATCACCTAATCGTACATATTTACCGACAATAGCAATCTCTATGTCGTATTTGGGGCTATGCAAATGTTGTACTATATTTTGCCACTGTACGAGATTTGGTTCCCGTTTTTCCATCTGTAGCAAATCTAACACTTGCTCTGCCATGCCTTCCCGTTCTAGCATCAAGGGTACTTCATAGATACTCTTGGCATCTTGGGAAGTAATGACACATTCCTCAGCAACATCACAAAATTCGGATAATTTTTGTTTTAATCCTACAGGTAAGGGGCGATCGCAACGGCAAACTAAAATATCCGGTTGAATGCCAATAGATCTGAGTTCTTTCACCGAGTGCTGTGTCGGCTTAGTTTTCATTTCCCCAGCTGAGGCGATCCAAGGTAACAGAGTAACGTGCATATACAGCACATTCTGCCGTCCTACTTCCTTACGAAACTGGCGAATTGCTTCTAAAAACGGTAGTGATTCAATATCTCCTACCGTACCGCCAATTTCTGTAATTACTACATCTGGATTTGTATTTTTGGCAACTTTTAAAATCCGGTCTTTAATTTCATTAGTGATGTGGGGTATCACCTGTACAGTGCCGCCATTATAGTCGCCGCGACGCTCTCTATTGATGACTGATTGGTAAATTGAGCCAGTAGTAACGCTGTTCAGCCGTGACATTGAGGTATCAGTGAAGCGTTCATAATGGCCTAAATCTAAATCAGTTTCTGCACCATCTTGAGTAACAAAAACTTCCCCATGCTGAAAGGGACTCATGGTACCTGGATCGACATTCAGATAGGGGTCAAGTTTAAGAATCGATACAGAATAATTGCGCGATTTGAGCAAACGCCCCAGACTTGCTGCTACAATGCCTTTGCCGATACTGGAAACTACGCCCCCAGTTACAAAGATAAACTTAGTCATAGTAATTTGAATTTCGAGCCACTTCTAAAAATACATCCCGTCATTGTGCCACAGTCACTATTGTGAAATCTTCTGTGTTCTCGCTGTGAAAAAACTTGTACTACTAGTAATATTTAGCTTTCTCGTCACCTCCTCAATCGCGTTGGCAAACTCGTCTCTCTTAGTAGTTTTTCCTCAGACAAACTACCAAACCAGTGCAGAAAAAATATTTTTTCTGGGTACCGCACCATCAAATGGTCAGGTTTTGATTAATGGTAAGGCCGTTACCCGCAGCAAAGCAGGGCATTTTGCTCCCAGTGTCCCCTTACAATTGGGAGATAACCTGTTTACTGTACGTCACCAAAATCAAGAACGTCAGATTAAGGTGACAAGGCTGAGTACTCAGCCTGTTCTACCACAAGGTTTAGCCTTTGCCAAAGATTCTCTCACTCCAGCAGCCGACATTGCCAAACTACCAGGAGAATTGATTTGTTTTAGTGCGATCGCACCTTCAAACGCCAGTGTTACTGTCAAATTGGCTAATCAAACTATTGCCCTTGCACCCCAACCTATTAAGGCACAGCTCCCAAGTAATTTGGCTGCCTTAACAGGGCGAAATCAACCTGCTAATAAGTCTACCGTAGGAAACTACCAAGGCTGCACCACAATGGCAGCCGCAGCTGATTTGGGAACACCTGAGTTTCAGCTGGCATTGGATGGTAAAACCATAACTCAGTTGGGTACTGGCAAAATTCAAATTCTTGCACCCACACAATTGCCAGTGATTCAAGTAACAGCAGACTCAGGCGTAGCTCGCACTGGCCCTAGTACTGACTATTCTAGACTCACACCACTACCAAAAGGAACACAAGCCGCAGTCACAGGGAAGGAAGGTGAATGGTTACGTCTAGATTATGGTGCTTGGATTAATGCTAAAGAAACCCAAGTTTTACCAGGTGCTATTTCACCACACACTATTATTCGGAGTGTAGGTTATCGAAGACTTCCCAGCGCCACAGAGATTGTGTTTCCGCTAGAAGTTCCCGTTCCTGTGAGTGTACAACAAAGCGAGCGCTCTTTTGCTCTCACTCTTTACAATACAACCGCCCAAACGGATATTGTTCGCACGGATGAAAATCCCCTAATTTCTCGCCTAGATTGGCGACAGGCGGCTCCCGGACAGGCGCAATACACCTTTAATCTCAAAAAATCTCAACAGTGGGGATATCATCTGAGATATGAAGGTACAAGCTTGATTTTGACTTTGCGTCATCCGCCTATAATTAAAGGCAAAACACGCAAACCCTTATCCGGTATCAGGATTTTACTAGATCCCGGACATGGGGGTAAAGAATCAGGTGCCAGTGGCCCAACTGGCTATTTAGAAAAAGATGTCAATTTGGTAGTATCAAAGCTGCTGCGCGACGAATTGGTGAAGCGTGGAGCAACTGTAGTACTAACCAGAGAGGACGATCGCGATGTATCTTTAGGAGAACGGCAGGCAATTATCAGTAAAGAAGAACCTGCGATCGCACTTTCGATTCATCACAACTCGCTACCCGATGATGGTGATGCCGAAAAAACTAAGGGATTCGCAGCGTTTTGGTATAACACCCAATCGCATAGTTTAGCATTATTTTTGCATAACTATGTAGTCAAAAATCTTGGCAAACCTTCCTATGGTGTGTTTTGGGATAACCTAGCGCTGACACGCCCTACTGCTGCGCCATCTGTGTTGCTGGAGTTAGGGTTTATGAGTAATCCTGAGGAATTTGAGCAGGTAGTGAACCCAGAACAACAGAAGAAAATGGCGAAAGTGCTAGCGGATGGGATTGTGGAGTGGTTTAAGAAAGCGCAGTAGACTTTGGTAATTAGGGAAGAGAGCGCTGATATTTAAGATCAATGTTGCGCTTACTGTATGAAAACTCAACAATACCAAAGTCTTTGGGTGTTGGGTTTCGTTTCTCAAACCAACCTCTGCCTAAATTGATAAGACTCTGATCATTGCAGAGTTTTAGCTTTTTATCTACCGAAAGTTATTAAATAGGGTTATTTTAGGTTCGTAGTTATGACTTTGTAAGTTCTAACTTTATTCAAAAAAATCTTTAAGCCTCTCTCCTACCAGGAGAGAGGCTTACCACAGAGGTCATATCTTATCCCAAATTCGCTTAAACCAAAACCAGACTCACGACGGGTGAATTCGCACCACTGTGCTTGCGGTTTTTACTGCCCAAGAATTGCCTTGCTCCCTAGATTACAACTTCTTCATCCCCTTGCCTTACCTTTGTTTCTTTCGCCCTTCCCGCAGATGCGCCTTCCTGGGATACTCACGTACAATTAATCAAAGCCTGGAAAATTAGGGTTTTAAATCTTTATCTAGCGAGAGTGCTTAAACAGGACTAAGCAGCAAACTTTCTGTTGTAGGCTAAAGCTAAACCAACCAGTGCAATGCCTAATAGTGTCCCCGGTTCTGGAATTTTTTCTAAGCGAACATTATCGATGTAAGAACCGTAGGTATCGAGAGAATCATTCTTGACATCATAGTCAAATTGTAAGCGAGACAAATTACTATTGGCAACAATATCAGCAGTATACTCCAACCATTTTGTTTGCGTACCTCCTTTACCACCGGAAATAGTCTGGTTGAGTACGTTACCAAACAGAACAGTAAAGTTATTTTCCGTTGCTTCTGTATTAGGGCGTGGTGAATAGAAAAATGATAGGCGATATTTACTACCTATTTCGGTAGCAATATCCTGAAAAATGCCAATTTTGTCCTTATTTGTATAGCTATGGCTATCCAATTCTGTCAGTTGTTTCCCATCTTGAGCTGTTCCTGCTGCTCCCCTTTGAATTTCAATTTTGCCACCTGGAGTAGCCTTCCAACCTAAAATCTCGTCGTATGTTTTCCAACCACCGTCGTTGATGTCTGTACCACCAGTCAGTAAGGTTTGTTCAAAGCTACCATTAACCACCAGATTGCTAGCGCTAGCAGGCTTAACTTGGCTAACACTCAAAACTGAACAAAAAACAACACTAGCAATTGATAGCTTCTGAAGACCAGCAGGAATAAATTTCATATCAATACAAGGGGCTAAATAAAAGTCTAGTCATGTAGAAAGAAAATTCAGCTATGTTATTGTCTGCGACTGTTTTTCTCCTACATTCATTAACCTAGCACTGCTATACGTAAATAAAAATAGCAATCGAGTATATTTCATAACATATTTATGCGAATACTAATAAGAATAAAAGCTTTATTAAGCGTATAAAAACTTGATTTTATCTATAATTAACTAATGATTATGCTATTAAAATTACGTAAGTGATTATGCTGTTATCTTGTAATCAGAAACATGAATCTCAAAATGATGAGTAAGTGTAAGACGAATCAAAGGTTAAATATTCGGTTCATGAGTGCAAATTTAGACATTCTCACAAGTTGGCGATCACCTGGATATTGTATTTTTTTATATAAGTAACGATTAGGTGTGATTATTTAGGCTTGATTTTACTATCCTATTTACGGTTAGTAAGAAGTTTTTTGGCCTGTCATAAGGGTAGGAGTCTGAACAGGACAAATAGATCCCACATTCAGTAGCCGTGTGCACCCAAAGGTGCAAGCATGGTTTCGGATGGGAGGGGTGAGTAATGCACACCTCGACCCCTACCTGCGCCTACGCCGATTTCACGCAAAATTTATTTATGGTAAGCTATTCTGCTTTTAAGTTGCACAATCCATCGTCAGGGCTGTTTAATTTCTACAGAGGTAAATGTGTACTCATTGCAAACTGTCGCAGGTTCGCTTATAACTTCAAGAAAATATGCTGGGGACGTTTTGAAACAATTGATCAAAAATAGAGTCAGTTTTCATCAGATGAAAGCTGCCCATGTAAAATTGGCATAGTAAATAACCCCCACGCCAAACCTGTAATTAATCCAAAGGGCGTGACAACATAATTATTAAAATTCCACAAGTCAAGAACTTGTGCTGCTAATTCCAAGGGATAAGCCATCATCAACACGCTAGCTATGGCTACACCACTCCAACCATACTGACTTAACCAGTAAAAACCTTTACCACCAGTTACACCATACAATAAGCGCGTTATGAATAAACCTGTGACGGTGCCATAACAACGCATACATACAGCCATGATATAAGGTGGTGCTAAATCTAACCCCATATCCGGTTGCGGGCAAACATGATCGCCCATGAAATAAATAATATTGGCAATTTCTGGTAATAAAAATATCCCAGAGGCAGCAAGAAAGGGAGCTGCTAGCGGGCCGATTACCATACCCGCTAGCATAAAATCAGCGATTGCACTGATCCAATTAATTTGCAACTCTCTGTTGAAAGCTACTCTCATTATTCCCTTTCTAAATTTTTGTGAGGTTTTTCTTAACCTACCACTGCTCGATAAGGACTTGTCAACTTATCAAGCTGCTGAGTTAAGAGGCTGAGGAATAATCCTACATCTGTCACTACACCCACAGATTCTATAGAACCGCGATCGCTTAACTTGGTGACCACAGCTGGATTAATATCCACACAGACCATTTTCACGCCTGCTGGTGTCATGTTGCCTACACCAATAGAGTGCAGCATACTAGACAACATCAAAATCATTTCCGCACCTTCCAGGTGTTTGGCGTATTCTTGCTGTGCTTGAATCAAATCCATTTGGGTATCAGGTAAAGGCCCATCATCCCTGATTGAACCAGCGAGTACAAACGGTACATGATTTTGTACACATTCATACATTACCCCACTCTTAATTGCACCCGCCTCTACAGCTTTGGCAATGCTTCCATAGCGGCGAACGCTATTAATAACTTTCAAGTGATGGCGGTGTCCACCTCGGACAGCCACACCCCGCTTCATATCAACGCCGAGAGATGTACCCATGATATTTTGCTCAATATCATGGACAGCGATCGCATTTCCGCCCAACAGTGCTTGGACATAACCTTCCCGAATTAGCCGCGATAGATGTTCACCACCGCCAGTATGAATCACCACAGGGCCAGCCGTGACCACTACTCTACCGCCAGCATCCCGAATTTTACGTAATTCCCAAGCTACTTGCTCTACGACTAATTCCACACGGCGTTCGCTAGAAACCCCTGCGGACATAAAGCTAAATTCTTGAGCATTGCGCTGTTCCCGCGATTCGGTTTTGCGGATGGTACGGATACCTTGGACATCGACTACAACTTGTTCGCCTACCTCTAAATTGCGTAATATTTTACACTTGGCAACATACCCACTTGCAGATTGAGTAATCGCGATCGCGCCATCCATGCGCTGATTTTGTACCTTTACCCACTCACCATGAATCCGTACTTCAGTGGGATAAATTGTACTCACATAGAAATCATCGGGTGCGACACCAGCTTGCACCACAGGTTCTAGTTTGGCATCTCGCTCGTCTTGAGGTAAGTCTACAGCACCTAAATCAATCAGTTGAGAAATAATCTCTTCCATCACGTCATGGGATGGTGCTGAAACTTTTACTTCAGCTGCTGAGGTACTTTGGCGCTGTTCTCCCAAGTTGAAATTCAATACTTGGAAGCTTCCACCTGTATCGACAATCAAGTCCAAAGCACGGTTAATCAAGCCAGAATCCAGCAAGTGACCTTCTAGGCGAATAATCCGACTTTCTACAGAAACATTCGCATGAACTTCATCTCTCACTGGTTCTGTGACTCGCAGGGTGAGACATTTCGCCGCACCACCAGCTTTGAGAAATTCTTTTAGCGGTGTTTCAATGATTTGGAAGCCTACATTTGTTAGGCGTGCTTTCAAAGCATCACTCGCCTTGTTCATGATCACGATGCTGTCGACATTCACCGCATTACAGGCGAAGTTCACCGCGTCAGCTTCTTCAATGGCGATGCGCTTTTCTGCTGCTACTCGCATTTCAATTAGGCGGTTGGAGTAGGAATCAAACGCACCAGGATAATAAAGTAAATAACCGTTGGCTAAGGGACAGAAGCAGGTATCTAAATGATAAAAACGCTCATCAATTAGCCGTAGGGATAATACTTCAATATCCAACCACTTCGCTAAGTAGGGGTGAGAATCTAATTCTGAACGGAAGCCGTAACCCGCCCATAACCAGCGTCCTTCCCGGTCTAAAAGTGCATCTCCTGCGCCTTCAAAGGGCAAGTCTTTAGGTAATACATGCACTGTGTAACCGTTAGCTTCAAACCATTTTTGGAAGTAAGGCTCTTCTCCCTGACGTTCTTTGTGTAAAAAGCGACTCAGAACTACGTTATCCCCCAACACTAAACCAGCGTTGGCGGTAAATACCATATCAGGCCAGCCTTTTTCTGGTGGTACTAAATCGACAATGGCATGGTCTTTCAGGACATGGTAGAGTTTTTGCCACTGTTCCACAGCGCGATCGCGCGATGATTTGTGAATGTTCCCTTCCATCCAGGGATTAATCACATAGTCCACATCGTAGTGGTCAGGAGCGCACATCAAAAAGCGAATCGGGGAAGTCATAAAAAATATTACAAGCGTTGAGATGCTACAAGCCTTATTAGATACAGAGTATCACTGTATCATTTTGTCAAATTTGCTACGAAACGTCTTTATTCTGCTAGTTTAAAACAGCACATAACTTTGCTTCCATTGTATTATCCCAAGGGATACACTGCGTTAAAAGCAATCAATAATTGGGTTAAAAAAACCCAAGGTTGTGTCATTGTAGCGCTATTTGGTTCTAGTAAATCAGTATTAGCAATATCTACTTTTTGTAAAGAATAGTAATGCTATACAGAATTGATAAAATACTTTATTTAAAGTTGTTTAGCTTTGTGAAATTAAGATGGCAGACTTAAAATTTATAGTCGAGGAGAATCCGATACCAGAGGATATTCGTACTGTTATTAACAAGCTTGTTGAATATAACAGCGATCGCCTAATAGAAAAAGATGTATACCAACCGCTAGCCGTCTTGATTCGAGACAATAAAAACGAAATTTTTGGGGGTTTAATTGGTAAAACACAATGGGGGTGGCTGTTTATCTCTCACCTGTGGGTGGCGGAAACGCTTCGAGGTCAAGGATATGGCAAACAACTCATACTGAAAGCAGAGGAGGTTGCTAAACAGCGTGGTTGTAATTACGCCTACCTCGATACATTTAGTTTTCAATCTCTTGGGTTTTATGAACACCTTGGCTACCAAAAGTTTGGTGTTCTGGACAACTTTCCCCTAGGACATCAACGATATTTTTTAAAAAAAGAACTTTAGTTGCATATAACCTGCTGATTTCACTATAGATACTCAGCCATAGATTATGGATATTACCATTGCTTATAGCAGTACTCTAAAAAAACTAATTTGATTTATTCACAAAAACTTATTTTATTGGCAGCATCGTCAGTTAAATTTAATTAATACAGCATTTACGATGTATCAGACTGCTAAAATTACACCTGTACTCCATCTCGTGTAATAAAAATCTCCTTTTCGCAGAAAATTTAGTAATATCTGATACATTTAGCTGCTAACCATCAGTTATTCTACTCCTGCCCATCAGTACAATTTATCAGGGGATCGCTTGCTGTATTCTTCACAGTTTGTTACAAAAGTACAAAGAACTTCTAGAGAGCCAAAACTCATGTTCGGCGGACTTACTGGTTTAACAGATTCTAAAGGCACAGACTGGGGAGAGCGAATGCTCAACACAGTCGCTAGCCAAACGATTCGCCACCTGTTTACCCAAAGCGAGTCAGTAGAAGTCTTTGTGCGCTGCTATCCCTCCAGCAAACTGTTGCAAGGCAGCATTGATAGTTTCAAAATGAGTGGACGTGGCTTAGTCATCCGGAGAGATTTCGCAGTCGAGGAGATGTCTTTTGAAACGGATGCAGTTGCCATTGACTTTGGCTCAGTTTTAAGCGGTAAATTAACTCTTAAGCAGCCTACCCAGGCGATCGCCCAAGTAATATTATCAGAAGCAGGTATTAATCAAGCTTTTAATGCCGAACTGGTTAAAAAACGTTTAGTCAACCTGACTGTCCCTAGCTTAACGGCGTTATCTGGGGGTAAACCAGTGTCTTTCCCTGAGATTCAGGTACAACTGTTACCAGAGAATCGTCTGCGAATTTTAGCAAAAGCAGATTTAGATAATGGCGAACTCGTACCGCTAAATATGACTGTCAGCTTGGCTGTGGAACGTCGGCGACGAGTTTCCTTCCAAGACCCTCAATTTGACCTTGACCTTGTGCCAGAAGCGCAAAGGGAAATATCGCGAACTTTGAGCATCGCACTGGTGGAAATTTTAGATAATATGGTCGATTTGGATCGCTTTGACCTGGATGGGGTAAAAATGCGACTTAACCGTTTAGAAACTGAAGGTCAAAAGTTAATCTTCAGTGGATATGCTGAGATTGAGCGTATACCTAATACCTCGCAACAGGCAAAGAGCTAGCGTCTAGAGACTAATGTTGTTAACGTAAACAAGGTTTGATACACAGGGTTATACCAATTTTCTAGAATTCAACCACAGATGGGGTTGGGTTTCGTCCCTCGACTGAAGCTTAAAAACCCTCTAAATCTCTAAATCTTGGGTTTAACTACGTACCCCTACGGGTAAGCAAGCTATAATCCAACCTACCCATCTGTTACATTCTTTTTTCAAATTGGTATCACATTATAGCCATACAAAAAACGCAAAGGCTTGTTATTACCTCTGCGTCTTTGTGTAAGATTTAATTTTTATTTCTTATCTTCTATCTGCCAACACCTACATATTGGAAACCAGCTCTGACCATTGTTTCTGGGTCAAGGAAGTTACGTCCATCGATAATTACAGGGTGATTCATCAGTTGAGCCATTTTCACATAGTCTAGATGGCTAAATTGTTGCCATTCAGTCACAAGTACTAAAGCATCGCAACCGTCGGCTAGTCTTTCAGCATCGGTTTCGACTAGTACACCAGACAGCCCATGACGTAGACCTGTTTGGGAAACAATGGGGTCGTAAGCTTTAACTTTGGCTCCCAATCGGTTTAGCTGCTCAATTAAGTTGAGTGCTGGCGCGTCGCGTAAATCGTCAGTATCTGGCTTAAAGGTAAGACCAAGTAGACCTACTGTTTTACCTTTGAGAATTTTGAGGACTTGTTGCAGTTTCTCTAAAGCAATCAGCCGTTGGCGTTCGTTGACGCTAACGGCTGATTTGAGTAATTGTGCTTCATAACCATAGTCATCAGCAGTATGAATGAGCGCGGCTACGTCTTTGGGGAAACAGGAACCACCCCAACCGATACCAGCCTGTAAAAACTTGTTACCAATCCGGGAGTCTAAACCGATACCTTTTGCTACTTGAGTAACATCAGCACCGACGCGATCGCAAATGTTAGCAACTTCGTTAATAAAACTAATTTTCGTTGCTAAAAAAGCATTAGCAGCGTATTTAATCATTTCTGCCGAGCTGAGATCTGTTACCAGCACAGATACTGGTGGTAAAGATTTATCCTCAGCAAACTGCCGTTCCACAATTGGAGCATACAGGTCTTTCATTAAGCCTACTGCTCTTTGACTGTTACCACCGAGAACAATGCGATCGGGGTTAAAGGTATCGTAAACCGCTGAACCTTCCCGTAAAAACTCTGGATTGCTGACTACATCAAAATGAGATGCAATCTCTGGCAATTTATCTTCAGTTGCAACGCTACCTGCTGCTACTAGGGTTTTTTGACGTTCAGCAATGCCATCTAAAACAATCATCCGTACCCAGTCACCTGAGCCAATAGGCACTGTAGATTTATTAACAATTACTTTATAACCACCGTTGAGATGACTGCCGATACCACGAGCTACAGCCTCAACGTAACGTGTATCACTTTCACCATTTGGTAAAGGTGGTGTTCCCACTGCAATAAAGAGAATTTCTCCGTGAGCTACACCTGCAGCCAAATCTGTAGTAAATTCAATTTTTCCTGATTGAATAGCAGATTGCATAATTTCCGAGAGTCCCGGCTCGAAAATTGGGGACTGCCCAGACTTCATTAACTTAACTTTTTCTTCATTATTATCTACACAGATGACATCATGACCGATGTGAGCCAAGCAAGCACCTGTAACTAAACCAACGTAACCAGTACCAATGACGCAAACACGCATTATTTTGAACTCCTCGTTGTTTCTGTTCTTCTTATTAGCTCAGAAGTTTTCAGTGCAAACTTTTATGGGGTAGAAAAATTTACCGCAATAGTACGGGCTACAAATCAACTCAGCCTGCACGAAAGTTCAGAGCAATACTCGGTGCTAATCAGGAGACTGACGCTTTTTTCTCCTTATTAATCCGATTGCGAAAATCTTCTACAGTCAGTTTTAACCCTTGTTGTAATGGAACGGTAGGTTCCCAATTTAACAAGGTTTTTGCTTTTGTAATATCTGGACGGCGGCGACGCGGATCGTCCGAAGGTAGTGGTTCAAACTTAATTTTGGCTTCGGGATTAATCAGGTTTTGTACAGCCTCAGCCAATTCTAAGATGGTGTATTCATCAGGGTTACCCAGATTTACAGGGCCTACATAGTCACTATTCATCAATCTGATAAATCCTTCTACCAGATCGGATACATAGCAAAAACTACGGGTTTGGGAACCGTCACCATAGACTGTTAAAGGTTCGCCCCGTAAAGCTTGAACTATGAAGTTACTCACTACCCGACCATCGTTTTCTAACATCCGCGGGCCATAAGTATTAAAAATACGTACAACTCGAATATCAACTTTATTTTGTCTGTAGTAGTCGAATGCTAGAGTCTCAGCAATACGTTTACCTTCGTCATAGCAGGAACGTATGCCAATAGGATTGACGCTACCTCTATACTCTTCGGTTTGGGGATGAACTTCTGGATCGCCGTAGACTTCACTGGTGGAAGCTAAGAAAAATCTTGCTTTGACACGTTTAGCTAAACCCAACATATTGAGCGTTCCCATCACATTTGTTTTCACAGTTTTGACGGGGTTGTACTGGTAATGTACGGGCGAAGCAGGACAAGCCAAATGATAAATCTGATCTACTTCTAACCTAATGGGTTCAGTAATGTCATGGCGGATCAGTTCAAAATAAGGATTATCCAGCCATTTAACTATGTTATCTTTATTGCCTGTATAAAAGTTATCCAAGCAAAGAATTTCATGCCCATCAGCTATTAGTCGGTCGATGAGATGGGAACCAATAAACCCGGCACCGCCCGTTACTAAAATTCTCATAGTTTACCAATGTCAGTACAAGTATTGTCAGTTGCTATTTTACGTATTTTTTATTACGCAATTTATGTAAAAAGTCTAAAAGTGTATGACTTTTCTGACTTAGGGTTTTAAAATTTACCCGTATTTCTACGCTTGTAATTTTATTACATTAAGTTTCTTTTTTTATACAATTACATTAGCAAAATAACAAACATAGTCTCAAGATTGGAGCGTCAAATTCGAGAATTCATCAAATCTTTAACAATATTAAGTATTGTAAGAATTAGATGTGCCAACTGTTATAACTCAGATCAAAGATAATGGGGCAAGAGATTTTTCAGTAAACACATAAAAATTTATAAAATCATGCTACAAGCAATCTCTGGTATTTTTACATAACCGATGTAGTACTGGGAATCCCAGTTGGAAGCGGTACTGCGTGAGTACGTTGTGGCTCTCCCAGCATAATAATTGAGCAAGTTAATTGTCTGGCTAATTGAGTTGTAACATCACTAATGGCTAATCCACCAGGACTGGTGCGATTGCGTGTAAAAGGTAGCACAACTAAATCATACAAGCGTGCGGCTTGTAAAATAGCTTGAGCCACATTTTCATGGGCGATAATCTGAATTTCTGGGGGATTGGGCAAAGCCAATTTAGATACTATTGCAGCAAGATGCGATCGCCTGGCAGCAATTTTGCTGGAGCTGGTGCGTCGTTCACACACATTGAGTACAGTAACTTGAGCTTGATTGGCATCTGCCAACAATTGAGCAAAATGCACAGGCTGTAACGTTGGTGCCATTAAGTTTTCTACGGGAACTAAAATCCGTTGGATTTTTTTAGGAGAGTCTACTAAACGAGTAACAGCAACAGGACAATGAGATGCCCAAAGAACGTTATCAATTACGTTACCAAATAACCGCGCTCTTAACCCAGTACGTTTACCCCAACCCATGACGATCAAACTAGCCTTTTGTTCGCGAGATGCTCTGCTAATTCCTTGAGCAAAAGCATCATCGATTCGCAGTAATGGCTCTGCGGTTACACCTAAAGCTTGGCTTTGTGCTGTGGCTTTGGCGAGCAAACGCTCGCTCCTCTGTAAAGATACTTCTAACTGTGGTGCATCCATGTTAGCCGCAGCAGTAGCGATCGCTAACGGTATAATTCTGCCATTGGCTTGGCGGGCTAATAATGTTGCTAATTCTATTAAATACTGCTGCGTTTGGGGATTGTATACTGGTACAACTATAGTAAAAGCGGTGCTAGTATCTGGGGGTTGCGGCTCTGGTTGGTTTGTGATTGTTGGCTCTGTGACTGTTGCAGAAGCTAAACCCACCGCGACCCGACTAGTAATTAATGGCCCCAAGGTTGATGTAACTAGCATCACCACCACAACACTATTGAAGACTTCCACTGGCAATAATTCCGCCCGATACCCAACTAGGGTTGCTGCTAATGTTGTACCTACCTGGGGAATTGACAGTGACCACATTGTGATACTTTCCTGCCAATTATAGCGGTATAGCAGTTTCGCCAATAAAGCCGCAATAAATTTGCTGGCAATCACACTGAACACCAAGAACACTGTTAATTGCAGATTGCTAGTGCTGTGAATAAAGTTGGGCAGATCAATTAGTAGCCCCAGGTGAACAAAGAAAATGGGAATGAATAAAACACTACCAACAAATACTACTTTTTCTTTGACTGGGCCCTCACCCAAAACTTCATTAACTGCCAAACCTGCTAAAAAGGCTCCGATAATTTTTTCGACTCCAATCAATTGAGCGCCAACAGCAGCAAGAAACACAGTCAGCAGCACAAATAAAAATTGGTTTCCCTCTTCACCACCAGAACGCCGAAAAAATTCTTTACCCACCCAATCGAAGCCGACTAACACGACAACAGAGTAAATAATTAACCAACCCAACAAAGTTAGTAGCTTTGCTAAGTTAAATACTCCTAGAGGCGAGGCAGAAGCGATACAGAGAGCTAATATGAGCAAAGCGCCAATATCAGTAAAAATTTTGGCTCCAATGGTAACTGTAACAGCTTCATTTTTCACCACTCCCAGACGGCTCAGAATGGGATATGCCAAAAGCGTATGGGAAGCAAATAAAGAGCCGATTAATACTGATATCACCCAATCAAAGCCAAAAATTTGCCCAGCAAGGGTTCCCATAATTAAGGGGAAGCTGAAGCTGAAGCTAGCAAAACCGAAAGAGCGATTTTTTCTTTGCTGGAACTGTTCTATGTCAACTTCTAGTCCAGCTACAAATATTAAGTAAACTAACCCAATATCTGCTAGCAGGTTAATTGTCTGTGATTCTGTCTGGAATAAATTCCAGCCTGAAGGGCCAAGTACTACCCCAGAGAAAACCAAACCTACTAAACCTGGTAGTCTCAGGCGCTCAAATAAAATTGGCACCACTAAAATGACTACTAGCAAAATAGCGAAGGGAACAATTGGTTCCTTGCCAAGAACTTGGGAGGTTGGTTCTAATGCTAGAACTTGTGAAATGAGTTCCATAGGTAGAACTGGAAAGGGCTATGGTGAAGCTGCGATTACCTGAAAGCAATCGACCGATCAATATAACTGCAAAAGCTACCAGGAGTAGAAATTAAAAACAACCTTAACTTAATGATTGGGGATTGGGTACTGGGGATTAGGTATTGGGGATTGGATACTAGCAAAGTGCAGACGCGATTAATCGCGTCTCTTCAACTTTTGACTATTACCGAAAATCATCCTGGTATGGGCAGTTGATAACGGCTACCTATGGGTGAACCTGGCTTAAAATGAACCGCAAGCGATCGTAGTCATCTTTTAACAGAGTACTGAGGGTTCTTCCAGCTTTGATTAACCATTTACGATCAGCCTTGCGTAACTGGTAAACCTCTCGAATAGCCGCTGCTGCCAAAGACTCGATAGGCGCACCTTTGATAGAAAGTATTGTCTGTAAAAAATCTAGTTCTTCAGTGAAATGAATAATTTTTTCCGCATCACAGCGATAAACTGCCTGATGAATTTGCGGAGGTCGAGGTGGTAAATACTGGTATACTCGTTGATTATAACCTTCAGTATAAGAAGGCTGTTCAAAACCCACGATCGCAGCCCGAAATTCGGTTTTCAACATGGCAAATATTTGGGGCTGTTCTTCTCGCAAATCTTGCAATGAAAGCCCTAAAGCCACTGCACGATGTACGGAATCTATGGGCATGGTGGTAGCATGATACACCACTGCGTAAATTTGGTTGCCCGATTCTTCATCTGTCGAACAAACCCAACTACCAAAAGGTGGCATGGGGGGAAAACTTAAGTCTTCCGGTTCCAAACACTGTGCCAGAAATTCAGTAGTGGTAGTTTCAATGACTTCAGCAATGTGATGAGGATGGCGATCGCCTGTGGCAAACTGTGGTAAAGGAAGGCGCATAATCTCAGGATGAAAGATAAAAGATGAAGTATGAATTTTTATCTTTCATACTTCATACTTGATGCTTTGTGTTATTTCCCTTTTTTCTTACCTATAGTCTCTACAACTTCTAATTCCGGCAAGCGGAAGGTAACTAATTTATCCCAGTTACCGCCTTCAAACAGCACAGCTACCTTGCCATCACTTACCCTTTGTACCAACCCTTCATAGCGATAATAGGTATCTGCGGGGTTCTTAACGCGAACAGTTGCTCCAGGCAGGATCATGATTTTTATCCTCGCTTATTTCCTGTTATATAGCTTAATACTTGTCATTGGTCATTTGTCATTTGGGATTTGTCATTGGGGCATGGCGCATTGGGCATTGGATAATTAAGTAATGGAAATTTCTTTCCTGCGTCCTCTCCATCCTTATGGCTTGACCATGCCAATTTTAGATTTGAAATTTAGGATGCGTGGATTGTTTCTGCTAAAAGCCCCGCTTCTTGTCGAGCAATGGCGTGGGAAAACAAATCTCAAATCGTCAATCTCAAATCCCCAAGCTGTATCCGCTTCTGGCAGAGCGTCAATCTAAAATCCAAAATCCAAAATCCAAAATTGTTTGACTCATAAATAATATTTCTGGCGTTGACGGAAGTTTGCTACGGATTCTACGATTCCTAAAGAGATGAAGTTTGTCAGCATAGCAGAACGTCCGTAACTCATCCACGGTAGGGGAATACCAGCTACAGGTGCCAAACCCACTGTCATGCCAACGTTCACAATCAACTGAAATACAATCATTGACAAAACACCAATCGCCAACAAAGAACCAAAGTTATCTTTGGCTGTTTGCGCTACGTGTAATAGGCGTAGGCAGATTAAACAGAAGACGAAAAGTACTACTAAGCAGCCAATAAAACCAAATTCTTCTCCCACGGCAGAGAAAATGAAGTCTGTATGCTGTTCGGGTACGAAGTTGAGTTGAGTCATCGGGCCCTTAAACAGTCCCCATCCCCAAATTTCACCAGCACCAATGGCAATGCGAGATTGAATCAGGTGATATCCAGCGCCTAAAGGATCGTGTTCGGGGTTGATAAATACGCTCAGTCTGTCTTTTTGATATTCTTTGAGGACATGGTTCCAGGCAAAAACCCCTAATTCACCGCCCAGCATATTCAGCACCCATGCACCTATAGCGCCCAAATTAAATTTACGCCAAGGGAGAGTCTGCCAGCCCACAATACCCATTGCTCCTGCCCAACATAAGCCCAAAGGACTGAAAGTTAGTTCTTTCAACAAAACGATTGGTTCTGATAAAGGCCAAGGGGTACTAAATAAAATAGCAGCGACTATGGGCGAAATCATCAATATCAACCACCCTGGATTAGCATTGGCCCAATACAACATCCCTAAGACGATCGCACCAAATACTAGTGATGTTGCCAAATCAGGTTGCAAAAATACTAATCCCCAAGGAACAGCGGTGATTGCCAAAGCTCTAAAAACGCTCTCGATGGTTGAGGCTGTGCGTTTATGTAGCAAAGCCGCCAGGGTAATAATTATGCCAATTTTGGCAAATTCTGAGGGTTGGACGTTAAAACCTGCAATATTAATCCATCTTTGTGCCCCTTTGGCGCTAGTACCAGCTATCATGACGGCAATGAGGCTAAAGTTGGTCAGTCCATATGTCACCCAATGCCACTGAAGCAGATTTTCGTAACGGGTACGAGCGATAAATAATGCAATAAATGCACCAATAGTAGCTACTAACCAATGCCACCACCAGTCTGTTACTGGTTGTTTAAGTTCCGTACTGAGAATCATAATACCGCCAAATATACTGACGGCTACAGGCAAACAAAATAGTAACCAATCTACTTGCTGCCAAGGTTTAACCCAATACTTCCAACGAATTTTGGGGAGCGAACTTTTTAACAACATTGTGTGAGTTTAGACTTTAACTGTTAAATTTTAAATTTAGTGACTAAAGAAATATGAAGCGTTAAATAGAAGCTAGGAGTTATCAGCTAGATATGTATTCATTTTATACTTCATACTTGCTACTTCAGCTTTGACTTTGCCTACTAAAATCTGTATTCCTAGGCTGTAGCCCAGGAACCAGACAAAATTGTAATTCTTATGTCAATGCTGCAACTGATACTTTACCAGCGATGGATAAGGCGATCGCACTTAGTGCTTTTGCAGAAGCAGAATTTGGTTCGGCTACGACAATCGGTACGCCGCTATCACCACCAATTCTTGTAGATATCTCTAGGGGTACACATCCTAACAATGGCACTCCCAATTCGGCTGCGGTTTTTTCGCCACCGCCAGAACCAAAGATATCGTACTGTTTATCAGGCATATCTGGAGGAATAAAATAGCTCATATTTTCCACGATTCCTAGTACTGGGACGTTCATCTGCTGGAACATCCGCAATCCTTTACGTGAATCTAAGAGGGCAACATTTTGGGGTGTGGTAACAATTACTGCCCCTGCCATCGGTACTGCTTGGGCTAAAGTTAACTGAGCATCCCCAGTTCCGGGTGGCATATCTACAATTAAATAATCTAGTTCGCCCCATTCCACTTGATAGAGAAACTGGCGGATGACTCCATTTAACATTGGCCCTCGCCAAATTACTGGCTGATCCCGGTCAATTAAAAAGCCCATAGAGACTAATTTAACGCCGTGATTAAATGCTGGTTCCAGGATTTCGCCTTTTTCGCCAGGACGTACAGTAATTTGGGCATCACTCAATCCCAACATGGTGGGATCGTTGGGGCCGTAGATATCAGCATCAAGTAAGCCAACTTTTGCCCCTGTTTGTGCTAAAGCAACTGCAACATTCACAGCGACGGTACTTTTACCCACGCCACCTTTGCCACTAGAAATTGCAATAATATTTTTTACCCCAGTTATACCAGTGCGATCGGGTAGGCTTTTTTGCTGGGGTGTTTCTGCTGTGACTTCGACAGTAACATCTGTCACACCAGGGAGTTTTTTCACAGCCTTTTGGCAGTCTTCAACAATAAACTCTCGTAAAGGACAGGCAGGTGTGGTTAACACTAAAGTGAAACTAACCTTGCCACCATCAATTTTGACGTTGCGAATCATATTCAGTTCTACCAGACTTTTTTGCAGTTCTGGGTCTTGAACTGGTCGCAACACATCTAACACCGAGCGAGCATCGAGAACATCGTACATAAAAATTCAAAATTTTAATTTCAAAAAGAAGAAATCCATTTGTGGCAAGTATCTTAACTAGTAACTGGATACCCTCATTGTGCTGCGATCGCTGTAATAAATCTTAAAAAAAATACATAATTTATTGATGGTAAATATTCAGTTTGTTGATGGATTACTCAATAGGTGTTTGTGATTTCTTATCCCCCTCATTCCCCATTACCTAATCCTCAATTTCTAAAAATCAAAACAACTGTCATTAATGGACTTTTTCTGGCTAGAAACTGCCTGTAATGCTGCTTTCTCTACTGCTTCGACTAAAGAACGAGCCACGCGATCGACATAGGGACGAGACAAAGACCAAATTAGGGGTGACAACCAACCACGTAGTGTCACAGAATAAGATAAACAAGTACCACACACCGTTGACTCTACTCGGTAAGTTATGCGTTCTTCAATCCCAGGCAGGGCCAACACTCTGATACTCAACATTTCTCTGGGGTTGACACGTTCTACAAAAATCCGAATTGGAATTGGCGAAAACCGAGTTACTGCCTGGAAAATTAAGCCTGGTTTGGGTACTAATCCATAAGGTACATTTGTACTTTTAAGTAAAGGGTGCCAAGAAACGTCTGTGAAGTTTACCACCTGTTGCCAAAGTTCATCTACAGACGCAGAACTAATCTCTCGATATGTCCGCACCAGCGAAGCGCAAAATCGGCGACGTTTCTGATTGATGAATTTGGATAAACAACTTCGCATGTGCCTAATCCTCCTAGCTACAGACTTTCTGGGAACTCTGGCATGGTGGGCAATTTTGGTTAGCCCTCGACTTTAAATCAGCGCTGAGTAAGATTTTCGGGTAATGACTGGGTATTCAAAACTGTCATAGTCCCTGATCTTGCTGGTACGGCATAGGGTTGCCGGCTTTTAACTCAGCACTTTTAACTCAGACTTTTCATTCAAACTTTCTCAAAATGCCCCTAAACATAGCAAGCCCCGTAGGTCGCAGACGCTAGTACGATGATAGAGAGATTACACCCCCCTGTTGTGGAACACAATTGGGGATTAGGTGTTCTAGTTGTGAGCATTCCAGCCAAAACTATTGATGTCTCAAGGTTGAGAGTGTTTGAAACTAATGTGCCAGAGTCTTGTGTAAATACCAGATGTTGTCATCAAAAAAATTCAAAAAAAAACCTTCGTCAATATACAAGCCTATACGCATTTGAGGGACAATAAACTCTAGTCTTGCTAATCAATCGTATAAATGCTTGACAAGTAAGAAAAAAGCAAATTTTAACCAAGTGTTTTGTCAGAAATTTTAATTTAAAAGTTTCTGATTGTTTGGAAATTGTAATTTAGGTTCGGGAATCTATGTTGATCAACTCGCAAACCCCTACTTTGGCCGTAGACTCATCTAAGTTTCTCCCACCAACTGACGCGAAACTTAGAGTTAGTCAGTTTATGAAACAGCTACAAGATGAAATTAGTACAGCTTTGGCTAATTTAGATGGTGAAGCTAATTTTCACGAAGATAGTTGGGAACGGCCAGAAGGTGGTGGAGGGCGATCGCGTGTTCTGCGTGATGGTGCAATATTTGAACAGGCTGGTGTAAATTTTTCTGAAGTTTGGGGTTCCCATTTACCACCTTCCATTTTGACCCAACGTCCGGAAGCAGCTGGACATGGTTTTTATGCCACAGGAACTTCTTTGGTTTTACACCCGCGTAACCCCTATGCACCAACTGTCCATTTAAATTATCGCTATTTTGAGGCAGGCCCAGTCTGGTGGTTTGGTGGTGGTGCGGATTTGACACCTTACTACCCTTTTGCTGAAGACGCGCAGCATTTCCATAAAACACTGAAGCAAGCTTGCGATCAACATCATCCAGAGTATTACCCTGTCTTCAAGCGCTGGTGTGATGAATATTTCTACCTCAAGCATCGCAATGAGACAAGAGGTGTAGGCGGTCTATTCTTGGATTATCAAGATGGTCAAGGTGCCTTATATCACGGCCCTAACCCCAATGGGGAAGCAGCTATTTATAGCAACCAGGTAGGAACTTTACCACAAAGAACTTGGGAAGAATTGTTTGCTTTAGTACAAAGCTGTGGTGCAGCTTTCTTGCCAGCTTACCTACCCATTGTAGAACGCCGCCATCAAATGGAATATGGCGATCGCGAACGGAATTTCCAACTCTATCGCCGGGGAAGATATGTAGAATTCAACTTGGTTTACGACCGAGGTACAATTTTCGGACTCCAAACCAACGGACGTACAGAATCAATTCTTATGTCGCTACCTCCGTTAGTACGTTGGGAGTACGGGTATCAACCAGAAGCTAATACTCCAGAAGCTGAATTGTACGAAACTTTCCTCAAGCCTCAAGATTGGATAAATTGGGCACCCAATCATACTGCGGATTAAGGGTTGTGGAGTTCTAGTTTTCTCTGTAAATCTGCAGGTATCAATCTGCAAGAATTAACGAAGAGAATTGGTATTTAGGGCTTTGCATCTGTGATTCTGCTATTTTCTGCTTTTGGAAATCCAAGACGTGTATCTGGACACTCAGCACCATTTTAGTGAGTTAAACTACTAAAGATAACCACCTAGTAAAAATAGGTGACATTTTTAGCTGTTGCTTGTTAATCTCAAGTACAGGATTAAATGTTTCTGTTAATGGTGAGTCAATTAATTTACTAATTTTGCTGGCATCATCCCAGTAATGGAACAAACGTCCCAAACAAGTAAGTCTTTTGACTCGCCAATAACAGCTTTAAATACGTAGTTAACTCTCAAAGAACTGCCATAGGGAGGCTAAGTGATTCAGATAGAGCAGAAAACCTATATAACCCAAGATGGTAACACCGTTATTGTCTTGGCACCGACAGGGCGCTTGGATATCACCACCGCCTGGCAATTTCGCCTGAAGTTACAGGAATGTATTTCCAAACTCAGTCGCCATGTAGTTGTGAATCTCAGTCAGGTCAATTTTATTGATAGTTCTGGACTAACTTCTTTAGTCGCTGGTATGCGGGATGCTGATAAACTCAAAGGCAGTTTCCGCATCTGTAACGTACACACAGAAGCCAAACTTGTCTTTGAAGTAACAATGATGGATACTGTTTTTGAAATCTTTGAAACAGAAGAAGAAGCTTTAGAAGGTGTACCTCGGAGCATTGCTAGTTAAAACAGTGCTGAGTTATGAGTCATAAGTACTGAGTTGGAGAAATTTCCCCAACCGAAGGTAACAAAGGTAAATCAAATTACCTTTGATGTTATTTCTTCCTTAGTAGTCACCACTCAGTACTGCTCTCGCTTAGTATAGCGATAAGGGCCTAAAACTGCGCCCCAAGTAGCTTTTCTGGTTTCTGGGTCAATTCCTTTATCGTAACTGTGAAATTCTGTTGCAGAGGCTTCAAAACCTAAAGAAACATGGATGGTGTTACCTAGATAAGTAAAGCTGCAATTAGTATTGGGCAGTGGGGTTGCAGCAAACTTATAACAGTTAGGGGCTATTATTTGCTGAGTAACTGAGAGGACACAGCCTGGTAATAAATCTAATTGGCTGGCTGTTAATGTATTGAGTAAAGCTGGATTGCGACCTGCACCGATGAAAAGGCTGGGGTCTTTAAACATATAGTATTGTACTTTTACAGGTGCATCAGAGCTATGTCCTGGTTGTAAGCGTAGAATCCTTTGCCGATAAGGATGATCTAGATTAACAATACTAGCTTGTTCCGCAAACAAAGTAATACTGTCTTCTGTAAATAAATTGACTGGTCTTTGCCACATTCGGAGGTGGACATACCAAACAGGATCAGCAATGGCTTGTTCTTTATTATCAAATTCGCCAGCTAGGTACTCACCTAAAGCGATTAACTCGGGAGAGAGACTCATAAATTTAGTTATAAAAAGTTAAACATAGTACTTTTAGGCTGATATTCAGATAAAAATCTCTGTATCAATGCCAATATCTGGTTATATATTTGTCTTACTCAAGCATAAAAATTTTTATGGGGACTAACTGTAGCTTGATACCAGAGCTAAGATGATGAAAATGTAAACTATAGTTAATAATGTAAAAATATTGTAAACCACTTACTCGCTAGTGGAAACCCGAACTTGGCAAAGTGGACTTTAAGCGAGAGAATAAAAACACGTCGCCCTTAACATTTTCTTTGTGAATAACGTCCGTACTGTCTCTGATACAAAACGAACATTCTACTCTGCTCACACCCGTCCAATCAACACGATTTATCGTCGGGTAGTGGAAGAGTTGATGGTGGAAATGCATCTGCTGTCAGTAAATGTCGATTTTAGCTACAATCCGATTTATGGCTTGGGCGTTGTCACAACCTTTGACCGGTTTATGCAAGGCTACCAACCAGAACGGGATAAGGAATCGATTTTTAGTGCTTTATGTCAGGCTGTAGAGCAAGACGAGCAACGCTACAGACAAGATGCTGAAAGATTGCAAGGTATAGCTAAAAGCTTACCAGTAAATGATTTAATTGCCTGGCTGAGTCAAAGTACTACTTTAGATAGAGATGCTGACTTGCAAGCGCAATTGCAAGCGATCGCCAATAATCCTAACTTTAAATACAACCGCTTATTTGCAATTGGTTTATTTTCGTTATTGGAAATTTCCGATCCTGAATTAGTCAAAGACGAAAAGCAGCGCAATGAAGCTCTGAAAAAGATTGCTACTGGCTTGCATCTGTCTGATGATAAATTCACTAAAGATTTGGATCTTTACCGATCTAATCTCGATAAAATAGCACAGGCGCTAATAGTAATGGCAGATATGCTCTTAGCCGATCGCAAAAAACGCGAACAGCGCAAGCAACAATCAACTACTACTGTTGCACCTCCCAGTACCAACGAATAGTACATAGTAAAACTATTTTCGATTCTGGATTGACCCCGACCATCAGGCTACGGGGTTTGTATGTTTTAGATTCGAGTCATACCAATTCAAAATTTAAAATTAGCCAAGCCAGATAACAAAATAGGTTTTTGTTTTGGCTCTGTTGCTGAAGGTTGAAAATTGGGTATTTTTCACTTCAGATTAATCGCTATACACCCAATAATCGGTAAATTAAATTGTTGATGATAGTGAGTGCAAACGCTCCTAATATGGCACTCCAAATACCGAAGCGTAAGCGAAAACCTTCTACTAACCAAGCAGCAATACTAAAACAAACAACGGCGACCATAAATGTAAACAAGCCGGATAACATATCTAATGTAAGCAGACTTGGTAATACAAAAGCGAGTCCGAGAATTGGTCTTACTAATGCTGTTACAATGCCGAGAACTGCTGCTGAAAGTAATGCTTTATCAGAAGTATCAATTTCTACTCCCAAAGGGAGCTTACTAATAATCAACAAACTGATAGATGTTACTATCCAAACAACCACAATTTTCCAAATTTCACTCATTTCCACAACCCTGAAAATGCTAATGGCGATAGGAATTGAAATGAAAAAGTGCTGATTCTTGAGATAAAAATACTAAGCTATTACCCATTTAAGTTGCACATTCTTGCATTAATTTTTGTCTATCTTGGCTTGGGAATGCTAGTTTAATAAACGCAGAAAGCCAGCGTAATTAACTAGTCAATCTCTATTCAAGAAAGAGCTATCTTAATGAGTAAATATGCAAAATAAACCTGTTTTAACTTAATAGCCTGTGTAATTCATCTCGATGAGTTCGTAATGAGTTAGCCTTGTGCTGAAAATTTCAAGACTCAAGCACTAATTACGAACTTATGTACCCCCACCAAGACTACAAACAGACGAATAAATGCTCAGTCTACTGGGAAACAATTTTTGAAAATCAGCTTACTATTTCTAAATTAGCAGAGTTTTTTTATTTCGGCAAAGTTTATTTGGAATATTTTTAGTTTTAAGCTGTATATCATGCAAGTTGCATCATTAAATTGTGGATGTTGACGGTTGATATTTAACAGTTATTAATCCCAAACATGAGTGACTTTGTAATTTAAAATGCCAGTAATAGGTGAGTTACAAAAAGAAGTAAAAATATTAGTACAAAATTAAATACGTGACAGTTTAGGTAATACAAAAAATAAATTATCTAAATAATCAGTAAGGTGCGTTACTTAATTAACGCACCATTTGCAGATCATCTTGCAGGAGTTGAAGTAGTTTTTCCTGGTGCTACAGTTGTGTTGGGTGTTGTGGTATTGGGAGCAATCTGAAGATTTTGACCAGTTTGAGGCGAAGTAGGTGCTGTGGGTAAGTTAGGATTAACATTACCTTGGGGATTGATGCCTGGTTCTGGTGCATTATTTGGTACAGGATTAGCACCAGGGTTAGTGGGAAAAGCTGGAATACCAGGAAGAGTAGAATTAGTAGGTGTTTGAGGTTGGTTTGGTATAATTCCCAAAGATACGCGATCGCCTCCTACTTGGCGAAGTAAGTCTAAGGTTTCGATAACATCGTTGTATGTTGCTGTCCGCGATGCATTCAGTACTAAAACGCCATTAGGGTTTTGTTGAACATAATTCTTTAAAATTGCTGCTAATTGGTCTCGTCTGACCATTTGTTTTTCTACATAGGTTTGACCAACAGCGTCAACAGTTACAGGTAATATATTGCTATTACCCTGTAGTGCGGCAGTTGGTGATGTACCAGTGTTAGCTTTAGGTAAATCTAGATTAATAGCATTAATTGCTTCTTGGCGAGTGAATTGCAAAGCTGCCAATAAGAAAAATGTCAAAATACAAAAAACGACATCAATTAAGGGAATAAGCTGAATTTGAACTTCTTCAACTGGGGTATGTAAATTAATTTTCATTGTTTCTCTGGTGGCTATTTGAGAGTTGGAATTACCAATTATTAATTCGTAATTCGTAATTTCAGGAAAACCTATTAACGATGGTAACTACGAATTACGAATTATCAACTACGAATTGCTTTGATTATTCTCAGAATCTAATGAATCAGTTGGTTCTGAAACTTCTGGAGAATTAGAAAACTTGTTTCTACCGCGTTTACGGGGTGGGGTGAAATTTTCCCGTGCAGATTCTCGCAAAATTATTGATGCAGTATTACTCAAGTCTGGCGGCGACTGACGGTAAAGCAATTCCATATCATTACCAGCTTTGCGAAAAACCTTGACTTGGTTAACTACAAAACTTTGAAATAAGCGGTAGAAGACCAAACTCACAATAGCAACTATTAATCCACTGGCTGTACTAATTAGGGATTCACCAATACCAGTAGTTACCCCAGCAGCAGATTCGGTTCCCAAGTCACCAATCCGAATTGAACGTAGAGATTGAATCAAACCTAAAACTGTACCCAATAATCCCAAAAGTGGTGCAAGTGCAATAACAGCTTCTAAAAGCTTTTCGCCTCGCCGCATTCCAGCTAGCTCGTCTTCTGCGTTTGCTTCCAGCGCCAAGCGAAAGGTTTCTGCATCGTTTTTTGTGAGTCTCAACGGAGCATAGAGAAACCGACCGATAGGTTGATTTGTAGCTTGTCTAGCAATATCTGCTGCTACTTCCCAATTCTCAGCAGCAGCATCTAAAACGCGATCAACTATTTCTTTTTCTTGAGTGAGAATTCGCAGCCAGAACCACAAACGCTCAAAAATCACACTCAAAGCTAAAATTGACAGCGCCAGCAAAGGCCACATCGCTGGGCCGCCTTTGTGAAACAAATCTAAAATATCCACGGTTTAAGTCTCCTCTCTGCATATCTAGAGCAACTATGCCAAAGCAATTTAATTCTAGAGATTAATGCACCACTACCATACTCTTATGCCGGATTACATAATCACAATATTTATCTTGCATTTTCACTGTACATAACCTCAGCAGCCAGAATGCTGATCATCTCTAGAGTTAACAATTTTGAATTTTGTAGACCTAAGCCTTTTCACAGGTATTTGGAATTTTGAATTGTTTTAGGACTTCCAGAAAATAAATTATGCAATGAGTTCAGAGCAAATATCATTGTATAGTTCTTCCTCCACTGCTTCTTCAGCTTCCCATAATCAAGGGAGCGATTGTATATTTTTTAGTTGGAAGTTCCCTAGTAGCATCTCCCAGACAAAATTGGACGGTTATTCCCACCGGGAATTTCAAGCACAATTTGCCAAAATTAAAGGTAACTGGAGGTTCAAAACATGAAATTTTCACTTGAATCAGTTTACACTTGGTATCGGAATTTGCTTCGCAATCCCAAATACCGTTGGTGGGTAATTTTAGGAACACTAGTTTATATTGTCAGCCCCATTGATATCGCCCCAGATTTTATTCCCATTGTGGGAGAAATTGATGATGTTCTACTGCTTACCCTGCTAGTGACTGAGGTATCTGGACTCGTGATTGAAGGCTGGAAAGCTCGTAAGGGTTATGTAGAAACCAATACAAGTACTACACCCGAGGATTCTAGCGCCACCGGAAATACTGTCGATGTTGATGCTGTATCTGTCAAGTAGTTTTTTAAAAAATATAAAATTTGACGAACCCCCTGCTTTCTAAGTAGGGGGATATTTTTTGTGACGTAAAAGCTTATTTCCCGGGTGGTTTATATCTCTTTGACAAACTCCGTCAAGAAGCGGAAAGCTTTCAAAATATAGTTAGCGCAATCTCTAGGAGAGGTATTGTAAAACGATCGCCAAGCATTGGCCTTATCCTCATCATAGCGATCGCCTCTTTCGGGATGGGCATCTAACCATGCTAATCTGACGGCATGACCAATTAATACATCTAAGACGATATATTCTTCTACTTGCAGGTTGGGGTTATTGGCTGCGATCGCTCCTAGCTCAACTAATGCTTCAATATTTACTTGACGGTATTCTGGAGCCTCAATTTTATTCAGCAGATGCTCAACTAATAAAGCAAAGTTTTTTTCGCCTGGTGTCATTTCTGACAGCATTAATTCACTATCCAAGCGATTGCGGCGTTCTAGTTTATCGCCAATCACGATCCCTTTGCAATGTTTCATTAATAGCCAAACTTGCTGGAAAAAGTCTTTGGGTACGCGTCCAGTTGCGCCTTCAGCTTGGCGGAATCGCCGCCATCCACCTGCTGAAACTTCAATTTCTGGATCATTAGTGGATGGTAATACCCAATCAATATCGCTTTCTTTTTGTTTGACGTGGAGTGATTCTTGCTGGCGTAACAGCTTACTCATCCCCGCATATTCAGCTAAGACGTTTTGCAACCGCGTCTTGACTTCAAACGGTGATAACTGCATTAAGTATTCATAGGCTTCATCTTGAGTGACGTTTAATTCTCTAGCTAGTTTGCTGGTAATTAATAGGATGAGGTAGCCAACTTTTAATGTCAGCAATCCGCGAAAGAGTTCGGGTTCAGTTCTAATTAGGACACCCAGATAGATGATAATCTCTTGGGTCAAAACGCGATCGCGGATATCTTCACGACAAAAGTTTTTAATCTTCTCGGCTATTTCATGGTGAGACTTGGGTACAGTAATGAGCGAATCTTCGCTGTAAGCTCTACCTACAGAAATTTGCTTACCCCGTACTAAAATACTCGTGACAGCATCGGACAAACCAATATCAACCATTTGTCGCAAACCTGCAACCCGACGCACGATCGCCCACAGTCCTAAGTCGCCAGCTTTGGTATATACTTCATCCAGTAAATTATCTACTGTGACCACAGCCTTGGGCCCACCAAACCCAGTATCAAAATCTAGCCCTTGCAAGCGGCTTAAAGTCTGCAATAGCTCAATTTGCTCGTAAATATTTTCGGAAGCACGTAAAGCTGATAGCAATAATCCCAAGTTAGTTTCACATTCCATTTGGAATTCTTGGGTATGCCCTAATTGCCAATTTTTACCGGGATGATATGCCAAATAATAGCAATGTAGCCCTGCATCTTTGACGGCTGGTAGGGAAAATTCATCATCTCGCAGAAAATCAATTCTTTGAATTGCTGCTGTTAACATTAATTGATTTAATCGCCCTAGTTTTACCCTGACACCATTGCATACACCATTTTTCAATTCTTGCATTAATTCTAATAAGGCATCCGAACCAATTTCTAACATGGTATGGGTTAACATCAAAGTCAGGGTAGGACGACCTAAATCACTCCAGTATTTTTGAATGTAAGCGAGTTCACTTCTAATTTGATCGAGCAGAAAATGGTAATCAAGAGTTAAGTAAAACTGTTGGGCATCTAAGAAAGATGGTAAAAATACAATTGTTTGACCATGAATGCGAAAGATGCGCGATGTCGTTAAACTGCGTAAGCGCCGCACTGGTCGCCCTGTTAAGCCTAGTTTATCGTTACGCCCAATTTGGGTATAAATAGTTGAAAGATCCCCAGCATTTCTAACTTGAATCGGTTCTAATTGTTTGGGTGTTTGGGTTTCAATTCCATAAACTTCGAGTTTTGTTTGTAGTTCTTCATCTTCTGCTACTAAAGCAATTTGGACGAGGGATTCTCGTTTTTTACCGCTAGATAAATGTCTACCTAAAGGGTCAATATCACCAATGGCAATTAGCCCATCATTTAACATTTGGGCTAGGAAATATAAACTTTGAGCCCATACTAGGGGAACATTTTCATTCGGTAATCGGGGTTGACTTTGGGGTGCTGCTTTTTCAGCTTCTATATTCTCCTCAGCCACATAATATAGTTCTGGTAATAACTGCAAGCCATCGCGTTCTACGAGTAAGGATGCTAAACGCTCTTGGTAATATTCAACCTGTGCTTTATCGTTCCTAAATAAGCCATCTAATAATAAATAAGTGAAAAATAAAGGCCATTCACACTCTATATGCTCAAATTGCTTTAGTTCCCACGGTTCGTAGTGTAGACGTTGGTTATCTTCTAAAACAGTTTGATGTCCATCTCGCAGGAAGCGTTTACAGCCGTATTTCCCCTGAAGTTTTCTAATGATATCGTTAAGGGTGCGATGGCGTAATTTATCGTCTTCTACTGCAAACGAGGGAAAGCTAACAATACTCAACAGCGCCGCATCAATTTCTTTGGAACCAGATTCTCTCGGTAATAGCGATTCTAAAGTTACCCGCGCACGCGCAATTTCATCTGGGAGAACATGAATTACTGAAGCTTGACTTCCACGTACACCAAATAAATCTAATCCGTTGATGGCTTCTAACGCCGCTTTAGCCATCCCGACAGAACTAGCGTTTAACTCCGCATTACCTCGATTTATCTTGTTACCACGTTCCCAAATGCCGTAATCTGGTGTGCGATAGGCTCGTCCAATGTAGTAAACCAAATTTTGGACAAAATTAACTTCATCAATGGTATAAATTATTTGCAAGCCGGAAGCAGTCATTTGTGCCAACATCAACAAAAATATTGATGTGGCATCTATTTGTAAATGTCCCCATTCATCATCGCCTACCACAATATCACCAGTAGCAGTGTTGTATTTGGCATGTAAGCCATCTAAGGGAGACTGAGTATGTTTAAATTGTTCTACTTTATGAACTTGTCGCATCATTGCAAACAGCAATCCACGCATCAGCTTGATTACACTATGCTCTAGTTCATAGGTGTAGCCTTTGTCTTCATCAATTTTGCGATACGCAAGTGCTAAACCCCACACTGCCAAAATGCTATAAACATTGTCTCTTACCCAGGCATCAGTATAATCGCCGTGGGCTGTTATAGCTGTACTCGCAGGTAGCAAACCAGTAATGGGATTCTGACGGCTAAGAATAATTGTTTTGATTTGCTGATAGTAATTCTCTAGGCGAGCATACAATTCTGACGTAGTGTTCATGGTATTAGTAGGCGCAACTTGCGGAAATCAACCCTGTGACTGTGAAGTTAAAGATGTGAGCCAAGCCAGATCGAGTTCTGGTATTAGCAATGATATTACAGATGAGAGCGGTATCAGTTAATTATTATCATCTGTTGTTAACCATCTGGTGACAGAATTTTCCCGGAGATAGGACTGAAAATATTTTTAAAATCTTTATCTGCGTCCAGACATACTTATACCTATCTTTAACCTGTTTTATTAATTCTAAAGTAGGATAAATAATCATACAGAAGAAGCAACACTACTCAGTCATAAATTGAGTAGATTATGGGTAATATAACTTCAGAAGTTAATAAGTTTATAAAGAGGGTAAGGAATTATGTCTGTACGTTATAACCAAAATAATGCTCCCCTAGTAAAAGTAGTTTACTCCCAAGTAAAAGTTAATGGGAAGCTGCAGCTAGTGCCATTAGAACTATATGCTGATGGTTCGCTTAAACGTTCCCAAGGATGAGTTTGGATATTTATAAGCAAATACAGTTTAGTTAAGAAAATTAATTGATAACAAAACCAAACAACTAATTACTCAACAAAAAAACAAAACCATAATTTTGGAGGGGGTTTGGGGAATTCTCCCCCAATTGATCTGGCTTCTTTAATAAATGACAAATCAATCCCTAATGAGCTTAACTGAACTGTATTGATCTATCAGCGAGATTTTAGTACCAGAGAGAATTTATTCGAGACTTCGCACGAATTTAATTTATAACTAACTTATTTGAGGACAGGATTACACAAATTCGTGACTAATTATATTAAAAGAGGGTGCGTTAGCCTATGGCTTAACACACCCTATAATTTGAAAATTACAAACTAAATTCTGCTGCATTATCTTCATCTAAAGTTGCATCTTTTCCGGCAACAGTGGGTTTAAATTTAGCATCATGAATCAATTGCGAAAATACCATCTTGGGGTTGTGATGCAGAATATTCAATACACTAATAAAATCCCTGACAATCTCTCCTGGTGTCAGCAAGGCTTCTGCACCTAAGCGATTAACAATTTCTTTGACAAATTCATTTAACTCGCGATTACTCAAAGTCTTTTCATAGCCAAAATTTTGAGCATGAATCTCAATTATGCGTTGCAATAGCGTGAGTATCTCTTCTTTGCTTAAGGGATTGAGCCTAATTACTGGCCCTGAATATTCTTGTACCCCAGCTTGAGTAACAAAGCGGCTTTCTTTGGTGCGTCTGCGCCAAGCTTGGTCTGCAAATAATCCCCGATTTGGGTCTTCTAAAAATTTTGTAGTTCCACCAATAAAAATACCGAGATGTTCGGCTTTGCACTGCATAGTATCGTTAAACATTGCGAGGAGCCGATTATAATTTTTCTCCCGCGTTACTGTAGTAGATATTTGATATAAATGTACCGATTCATCAACAAAAACTAATAGCCCTTTATAACCGATTTCTGCGACAAATTTAGCTAAGAGTTTAATGTAGTCATACCAACTATCATCATCAATGATCACACGCACACCTAAAGCAGCTTTCGCTTCAATTTTGGTGGTGAATTCTCCTCTTAACCACCGCATAGCAGCATTTTTTAAGTTATCATCATCCAAGCGATAACCACGCCAATAAGCAATAATGACGTTGCCAAAATCAAAACCGTGGACTAAATCTTCAATGTACTGAACAACTTCCCGAATTTTTTCCTCAACTTTGTCATCAAAGCCTTCATCATTGGGACGTAAGCTAGTTTCTTTGGCTACTTCTTGTTGAATTTTATTAATCCATCCTTCCAAAATTGAGACTAAAGCACCACCATCGGGACGAGTTTTTGTAGCGAAACGACTCATTAATTCGCGATAGGTTGCTAGACCTTCATTATTGCTTCCTGCTAGGCGGCGTTCTGAGGATAAATCCGCATCCGCTACTACAAAACCTTGTTCCATAGCACGGCTGCGAAGCAATTGGAGAATGAAGCTTTTCCCAGAACCGTAGTTGCCAATTATAAACCGAAATGCCGATACCCCTTCTGCAATATCATCGAGATTCTGTAATAGGCTTTTGAGTTCTTGTTCCCGACCTACTGCTATATGTTCAACTCCTAATCGAGGTACTACTCCCGCACCTAGGGAATTAATTAAAGCAGTGGATATTTTTTTCGAGAGTTTGAGCTTTGCCATGTAGTTGATCTCACCTGATTTTGAAAGCAGAGGCTTATAGCCAGCAAGTTAAGTCAGGTATATACCATACCTTATAATAATTTTACAATGGTATGAATATTTTAATAAATTTGGTGCAGACAATCTACTTGTAGCAATGCGATGTCATCTATGAAACTGCTAATTAAATCAATAATTTGACCTATTATTTTGAGCTATTATATATCTTCTTGATAGTTAGCCAGCATTTTTTTCACATTGCTGATATATTCTGGATAAATTTCTGGTGGCTCCACATTTGTATTAATAATTAATTCACCTAAAGTATCACTGGCTTTACCATTGATTGCATCTATTAATAAATTTGGCATGGTAATATTTGCTTCTGCAATCTGTTTAATGGTAGTTTGGCTATTTTCGGGAGATGCTAGGACTTTGATAACGTCAATTTCATGATTTTGTAGATGCTCAAATAAATGATGCCATTCTTCAGATAAAGCCTCAAATGTATCAGTTTTGATATCTATTGTTTCTAGGGGTTCAATTAATTCTGCAAACGGAAATAATTCTACATTTTCTTCATGTCTTCTATCTGCTAATGGTTCGGGGTTAAGTGTTTCCAGTTGCTGAAGTAATTCCCAAACTTGACTTTGCAACAAGTCGCGTTCTTCTTGTAATAAAAATATTTGCGCTTGTAATTTCTGGAGTTCTGCTTGGTGTTCTCCTATTTTAGTTTGTACGTCATTTAAGTTAGATTCTATATTTTCTGTATTATTGCTGGTGTTTAGCAATAATTGATTTTTTTGGTTAAACTCAACTTCTAAATTTTGCAGTTCAATTCGCAGTTCGTAGAGTTTTTCTTCGATTTGTGGTTTCAGTCTACCTAGGAGAGTTATATTATTTTCTATTTCTTCTTTTTCTTGCAGAAGTTCGCTAATTTGATGCTGTAACTGATTAATTTCGGAACGAGAGACGTTACAGTTTAATTCCAGACGGCGTTTTTCTGCATTGAGCATAGAAACTGCATTATTCAGTTCTGCTTTATTTTGCTCTAAGTTATGAATTTCTGTACTAATAACGGTAATTTCATGCTCGAACTGTTTCTTTTGTCCCGCAAAAGTACTGAGTTCGCGTTGAATACTATCTCGTTGATTGCGAGATTCAGCTACTTTATTTTGTAAGTTTTTTGATTCTGTATATAAGGAATTGCGGTGTTCTTCAAGTTGATGCACTTCTCTAGCAATTCGAGATTTTAATTCCTCTAGTTCTTTGATGCGCTTTCGCAAAGAACTTAAGATCAGCATTTCGTGATTTTTGCGCCGCTTATCTACAGATAATGCGGCTGCATAGGTAGCAATTACAGTAATGATACCTGTGACAAAGGCTTTAGAATAATCCCAGTTGGGGACAAGACTAAGACCAAAACTGACACTAAAGGCTACTATTCCTAGAAATAATCGATTGCTTAATACTGCTGAGTGCATATTATTATTGATTTTTGGCCTAGTCACCTTGTCAACATCATTACTTTTTAAGGACATGACCCCTCACTTTGTCTCTGGGAAGTCTGCGGTTGTGAAGATTGGCACATAACATGGTTCTGAAAGTATTCAAAGATTGCAACTAACAACTTACTAATTGCCCTATTCAGGCTCATCTGTATGATTTTTTATACCAGAAACTGCTAAGTCAGCTTTTAAGAAATCAATAAATTGCCTTGCTGTGCGTCCAGAACGACCGTTATGGCGAGTAGCCCACTGTAATGCTTGATACTCCAAGTCTTCTTGACTAATATTAATTTCTGCTTGTGCTGCTAAATGCCGGACAATTTTTAAATATGTTTTCTGATCTGCCCCCTCAAAGGTCAAGGTTAAACCAAAGCGATCGCTAAAGGAAAGCTTCTCTTGCATGGTATCCCAAACATGGATTTCTTCGTGATCTTTGGGCGCAGGCCTATCTGTGTAAAACTCGCGAATCAAGTGGCGGCGATTGGATGTGGCGTAGACAACTACATTCTCAGGACGTGCAGTTAAATTCCCTTCTAACACTACCTTGAGGGCTTTAAAAGCATCGTCATCTTCTTCAAAGGAAAGGTCATCGACAAAAATAATAAATTTCTGTGGTACACCCCGCAATTGTTCTACAATCAGCGGTAAGTCTCGCAATTCCGATTTTGTGACTTCTATTAAACGGAGATTGCGATCGCTATACTCGTTTAACAAAGCTTTGACTAAAGAAGATTTTCCTGAACCGCGGCTACCATAAAGTAATACGTGCAGTGCAGTTTCCCCTGCTAATAAAAATTCTGTATTTTTTAACAAAGCGTCCCGTTGTGGCTCATAACCTGCAATTATACCCAGTCTCACAGGGTCAGGATGCTTAATACCCACAAAGTTACCACCTTGCCAGCGCAAAGCCCGATATTCTGCAAATAAACCTGTACCACACTGGCGATAATAAGCTGCTAAATCCTCTACTGCATCAGCCCAATTATCCGAATTGTGAAGAGATGCAATTGCCTTATTTTCTACTTCGGCCTTATCTTGCTCTTTGTACCAAACGACAGGTGAAACTGGTAGATGTGCTACCGTTTGTACCCACTCACTCAAAGCCGCGCTACTGCACTCATATAAACTCTGCAACAGGTGTAAATCATTTTGTGCTGCGGCGACTAATGCAACAGGGATATTTGCAAATTCTTGCTGTTGCGCCTGCTTGCTAAAGGGATTTTCCGCAATCAGAATTTGACTAATGAGGTAATCTTCCCAATTTTGATTGTTCGCAGCCAAGGCGTGAAAGTAATTGCCGTAGGCTTGTAGGCAACCTCGCCCATCGGCATCAGTGTATCGTATCGCTTGCAACAACTCCAGAAAAGCAATCCCCACTTCGCTTTGCAGAACAGATTGGTAAAGTAATAGTGAGGCTGCTTGGCGCTGGAGGAACTGAATTTTGGCAGAGGATGAAGTGCTTCCGGTAGACAACATCGCTTGACTATCCATCAATCAATTGGGTGATGAGCTTCAACAGCTATGGTAAATTGTCTGGCGACCGCGGCCGCAAAATCAAAATCTACACAGGTTTTAACAATGGAATTAGGTATAGTTGCCGCATTTGTCTATGGTATTTTGGCTTTGATTGGCGGCATCATTGGCTATGTTCTAGCAAGTAGTAAAATTTCCCTGCTAAGTGGTAGTATTAGCGGTTTATTACTCATTATTGCTGCCTTTTTGCAATTACAAGGCCAAATATGGGGTTTATTTGTAGCAGCTTTTATTACTGCTGCATTAGTGGTTTTCTTTAGCTTGCGGCTAGCGAAAACCCGCAAGTTTATGCCTTCAGGATTAATGATTATTTTGGGTGTGTTGGCATTGATACTGATGGTAAATCAAATGGTGGGTGTGAAGTAGGGGGTTGGGGACTGGGGATTAGGGACTGGGGACTGGGAGATATTTTCATTACCCAATGCCCAATGCCTAATGCCCTAAGTAATTATATAGTATATTTGTTCTATTATTGCCTAGAAGAGTTTAACGCCTCATGATGCAGGTGCTATCTGGCGCTTGTTATTTGTACATAGATAAATTACGGGTTAATAGTTTTAGCATTTGTAATTTAGGTAAATCATAAATGATGGGTCATACCCCTCAATCAATTGCTCTACAACATCATTTATTCTCAGTTAGTTGTTAGAAAGTTTGTAATATCTAAGTTTGACCTCGTAATATATGCATACTAAGCCCTGCCGCACAGGAAAATTTGCGCTGTGTGTCTAGAAATGATTAAAAATTCAGTTATCAAAGCGACAATTTACAATGAATTTGGAAAGTAAATATTAAAATTTCTCTAAAAAAAATAATTTTTACTCAGCTAAAATATCCGGTTTTGTTTGCTTGATGATGTTAAATAAAAATATGAATGCTGAATCTCATATTTTGAGAATCTAAGAGTCTGGAAGATTGGTAGAAGCGTGAATCATCACATTTATGTGATGCACAATACCGTTTTTTATCATCTCCAAAACTCTGTTTTTAGCATCTAACAACATCCATTACTAAGAGTTTTTTTCCAATGGCATTTGGTAATTGGTATGAGGAGAATAAATGTCAAATGCCAATGCCTAAAATATCTAGCTTGATATATACAGCTTAATAACTGCACTACTTAGTTAAATCCAACAAGATTGCAGTATTAATAATGTCATTAGATTTTATTAAAGCTGCCAAAACGTGAAAACCTGTGTACATCAAAAGACACAAGCGCAGAAATCAAAATATACCTACGTAGCTATGCTCATAAATGTAAAGATTGCACAATTTAAGTTATCAAACTGTAAAGGGATATTAAAGAAACAGCAAATAATATATTGGCATTTTGGCAGATTTTTGTAATTTAGATGGGATATTAATAGATAGTACGAATAATTATAGATATTCATACGTTAGTTGCTATCTACCTAAAAATACTAGATTTCAGGTAATCCTGAGATAGGTGATTCTTCCCGCAATTTTACGTACTAGGAAATAATAATACATGGTATTATCACTGTCTTCTCAAAATGTTATCCGGTATCTGCAAGAAGCAGGTCTGTGTAGCTCAGAAGATGGAGCAACCAACGAATCTGAGTTACCAGATAGAACTAAGAATTTGAATTTAATAGTTAGTCTGGAAGATAATCGCAAACTGCTGGTTAAACAAGAAGTCAGCAATCATCATGATGGAACTCCCCAAGAGTTTTTCAAGGAGTGGCTGTTTCACCAATTGCTACAGCAGTTTCCGGTTATTGGTAATATTTCTGCGATCGCATCATTATTACTACATTATGACGAGGAAAATTCTATCCTTGTCCGTAAATATTTGAGTGACTATGAACAGCTAGGGCATTTTTATCAAAAAACTGATATTTTTGCCGATGAAATTGCTACAGCTATAGGCACAACTTTAGCAGGGTTACACCGTGCTACTTTCAATGGTCGAGAGTATCGCGATTTTATGAATACTGCGCCTGCGGGACAGTTTCGTTATCACTTCTATAATCCGGCTCAAGGGATAGAGTCAATTACACCAGAGATTTTTGCTCAAGTTCCCACCCAAGCGCTGCAATTCTATCAACTCTACCAGCGCTACGAAAGTTTAGAGTCAGCAATTGCAGACTTAGCTTATGAATGGAATCCTTGCTGTCTCACTCATAACGATTTGAAGTTAAACAATATTTTAGTGCATTCTCGCTGGCAGCAGCTTGATAATTGCCTGATTAGATTAATTGACTGGGAAGCTTGCGGTTGGGGAGATCCCGCTTTTGACTTGGGTACATTATTAGCCAGCTATTTAGAGATTTGGCTTTCTAGTTTAGTAGTAGATCCTACTTTACAGTTGGAAGAATCTTTGCATCTGGCGGTGACACCCTTGGAAGTGATTCAGCCTTCAATATTGGCTTTAATTCGAGGTTACCTAAATGCTTTCCCCGTAATTTTAGAGTATCGTAGTGATTTTATTTTACGAGTTGTTCAGTTTGTTGGGTTGGGATTGATTCACCAAATTCAGGACAAGATTAAAAATCGCCAAGATTTTGATAATACTGACATTTGTATGATGTCGGTGGCGAAAAACCTATTAACTATGCCGGAACAAGGTATATTGACTGTGTTTGGCATTTCCGAGTCCGAAATCTTAAAACCTGTAGCGAAAGTACATAAATTGCCGCAGCCAGAAAGAGAGAAGCAGTTGGTTCGTTTGTATTACGAAAAAACCCGTCTCCGCGGTTGTTAAGCGAATCAAGCATACAATTAAACATGCAAAATTGTAATTTTTGCATTTGAAGTTTTTCCCATCATATATTTATCTGCTGAATTTTCCCTAAAGTCTTTATGACCTAAAGTATGCATTAGGGAAGGCACAGTATTGGCTATTTGTTGGTTGTCCAATTTCCCATTCTGAATTTTGAGGTGGTAATTAACTATGGTATATTCTTCTGTTCAACAACCCCTAACTTCCCTATTTGATATTGCTAGCAATATTCAGATTGAGCCGAACTTTTGCATCCACCATCCCAATTATCAACCATTTGCATTACCTGCCAAAATAGCAGATAGATTTCAGCAAAATTCTGCAGATTTACAGCAGAAATATTTAACTTTATTACTGCGGAATTTTTTGTATGGTATCTATTACAATGGCTCCTTACAAAATGTTTTAGCTGTCAAAGCTGATGCTGCAAACCAATTACCACATCAAAATTTAGAAAACTATTCCGCTTTAGGAATTGACGGGGAATTTTACGAACGTCTGCATAATTGCAACCACGGGACAGGTTATTTTGATCCTAGTTGGGAAGTGTTGCGGCACGAACCAGATGGTAGCATGGCTGTGAATAAGGGTGGTTTGACACTGTACATCGAACCAGACTGCCATCTGAAGGCTCATTCTCAAGCTGCGAAAATTGGCGAATTAGTGTCAGTATGGATGCCGAAAAATCGCATCCAAAACGGCTGTTACTTAGCAGTTAGCAATTTTGGACAGGAAAGACAAGACAACCCAGAGGATGATTTGGGTACAGGACGAATCTATTTTAATCTTACACCATTTGGTGCGATCGCGCTCATGGATAGTTTGACAATGGAACTCAACGAAGCTGGTATTCCTTTTAGCTTCCAAGTTCCCTATAATCCTGCTGCTTATGGACGTTACGATTCAGGGGTACTCTACTTTGAACGTAACAACTATCTAGCAATCCGTGAGGTTCTGCAAGGTGTGTATGCAGAACATGAGGCGCATTTTAACCCCGAAATTCCTCTATTTACTAAGTTTTTGGCACCTGGGCTAAGTTTAGCTGAAGAACCCATCAAAAAATTTGCCGCACAAGAAACTTTTGGCATGAATCGCTGTCAAATTGTTGCCAATGCTTTGTTGGATGCTTGGTATAAAGGCAGGAATGCTTATGATGAACGGATGCAATCTATTAACCGCCACTTTAACCGTCATCTAGTAGATGTGCAGCGTCCTTACCTCAATCCTAGTTCTCAGGATATTTACTCTCCTCTCAGCTAATATTTTGTAGCATTCTCAATAAATTTAGGGTGGGCAGCATATAGAGTTAAATAATGTCCATCCCAATAATTATCGGTTAAGGGGAAAAAGGGGAATGGGAAAAGGGAACTAACAAACCTTTAACCTTTTCCCCTTAACCAATTTTGAGTTCAAAACGCTATCCCTTGAAGTATTGATGTCTATCCTATCAATATGGATACATGATACAGTCCAAATAAGATAATTAGCCGTAGATAAATGCCAGTAATGCAATATGTCAGTGTGTTAGCTGAGTTACGGTAAAATTATGTAGAGCAGGCAGTAAGTCTGCTATTTTTATGCTTGATTTATTAAACTATGCCTTTTACATATAACCGTAGCGTTCGCTTTCAAGATACTGATGCTGCTGGGGTAGTATATTTTGCGAATATTTTGGGGATTTGTCATGAAGCTTATGAAGAATCTCTAGAAGCAGCAGGTATTAATTTAAAAACTTTTTTTAGCAATCCATCGGTAGCTTTTCCGATTGTTCATGCTAATGTTGATTTTTTCCGTCCGGTGTTTTGTGGCGATAAGCTAGTAGTGTGTTTAATGCCACAAAAGTTAGGTGGTGAGAAGTTTGAAATTGCTTATGAGATTTCTGTGTCTGAGGTAATAGTTGCTAAGGCAATTACAAGGCACGTTTGTATTGATGCGAATAGTCGAACTAAGCAGGAATTGCCTGTGGAAATAGCCAATTGGTTAGAAACGAACCGCAGAGACACAGAGGAAGCAGAGAGAAGAAAGGCAAGGGAAACTATGTAGGTAAGAGGTTATTTATAAAGTAAAAATAAAATTACTGTAGGGTGTGTTAGGCGCTTATTTCCAATATGATTTCTCGCAGAAGAACTATTTTAGCGCCTAACGCACCGCCGCATTGATGGTGCGTTACGGCTAAATTTCATTGTCACTAAGCACCAAATTCTTTCATAGCCGTAACACACCCTACTTAAGATTTACTTTATAAATGGTCTCTAAGTCGTTGCGATTCAAGATTATTAGTTAGGGCTGTCATTGGTCCTTAGTCATTTGTCATTGCTAAAAGTTAGAGTATTCTATCAGTTATAAATTATTTCATACTTAAGCCTTCTTGTACTAATTTCTGTAGTTGTTGGCGGTTAATTTTACCTTGGGAATTGCGAGGTAAAGTTGATACAGAAATCCAGTATTTGGGAATTTTAAATTTACATAGTTTATCTTGGATAGCTGTTTTAATTTCTAATGATGTATAGGATGCTTTAGGAATATAAATTGCTGTTAATACTTGCCCCCAATGCTTATCAGGTACACCAATTACACAAATATCATCCACCATTTGAGTTGCTCTAATGGTTGACTCAACTTCGGCAGGATAGATGTTTTCACCTCCGCTAATTATTTTGTCACTGTTACGCCCCAGAATGTTTAAATAACCTTGCGCGTCTAAAAAGCCAACATCATCTACTGAAAAACTATCTTGTTTATCCCAAATTTTTGGATAATATCCCAGTGCTAAAGATTGTGCTTGAATAGTGATATTTCCTGGTTGATTGCAATTTAAGATTTCTCCTTTTTGATTGCAAATAGTTATTTGAGCATGGGGAAGAATTTGACCGGAATTAACTTTACCATTGAGAAAATCATCTGGTTTTAAGGTAGCTATTTGAGAGGCGGTTTCTGTCATCCCATAAGTAGGTGCTAATCGAATTTGATGAAACCTAGCTTTTTCTAATAGTTCATCCCACGCAGGCGCACCACCTAACATAACTGTTTGAAATTGTGATATCCACTTAGTTAATGAGGGGTTTTGTAAGAGGCGTTTTAGCTGAGTGGGAACTAAAGATATGAAAAAATCTGAGATTTCAATATCATATATTTGACCAGCTTCTAATGCTTTGAATGGTAAAATAGCTAGTTTTCCACCAGTGGTAAAAGAGCGCATAAATTGCATTAAACCACTGACGTGATAAAGCGGTAATACACAAAAAGAATTAATATAATTTAACTGAAAATATTCTTTAAATCCTTGCACAGATGCCATTAATGTGTTCCAAGTGTGGATGGCGAACTTAATTTTCCCTGACGATCCACCAGTGGGAATCATGATTAGTGGTGAGTGGGGGGGTGGGGGAGATAAGGGGGATGAGGCGGATGAGGGGCGAGAAAGATTTAATTTATTTAAGTCTCCCCAAATGATATCTGGTTGTACTAAATCGAAAACTTGTTGCCATTCTTGTGTTCCCCAGTCGGGGTTACAGAGAAATACTGGAAAATTAGCAGCACAAGCTGCTATAAAACCTGCTAAAAATCGCTCTGGTTGGCGTTCGGCTAAAATTATTTTGAGTTTTGTTCCTGATGCAGACAATTGCAAGAGTTCTGAATACCATTCCTCTGCTAATTGCTGCATTTGAGAACTATCACAACCTATTAGGCAATCAGCAATACCTAAATTATTCAGAATATTAAGATAGCTTACAGGTTTTGCCATAAACGTTGAAGCCATGTTTCTTCTTCTTTTTTCAATAAATGGTTGATTCCAAAACCAACTGCGCGGTTAGGCTGAGATAATTCTGCTGCTAGCTTGAGTGCTGCGTATCTCCCGATCGCAGTTTCAAAGACGGAGGAAAAGACAGCATCAATGTTATGCTGCTTACAAAACTGCCGCAGACGGGATGGTGAACCTGCGATCGCTGGCTTAATTACAAAAATGTCTCGCCACCCTTGTTGATAAGCAGCATGAAGCTGTGAGAGTGTAGCGACAGATTCATCTAAAGCGATCGCTGTTTGATAACGGTTACTAAGCTGCAACATCGCCTCAAATTCTGTCACTGCTAGCGGTTGTTCGAGAAATTCCATTTTTTCAGGAAATTTATCACCATTTTCTAGCCATAACTCTGCTTCTTGGTAGCTAAGTCCGGCATTCGCATCCAATCGCAGTTTTGTAGAGGCTGGTAAACTGTCAATCAGTAAGTGAAAAATCTTCAATTCATTTGCGATCGCATCAACAGCAATTTTCCATTTAAACGTCCGATATCCTTCTTCCCAAAGTTTTTGCCATGTATTTAATGCTGCTTCTCCGGCTGGTAATAAGGCGCTAATGGGTAATGGGTAATGGGTAATGGGTAATGGGTAATTGGTAATTGGGATATCTCCCTGTCCCCTTGTCCCCTTGTCCCCTTGTCCCCAATCCCCAGTCCCCAATCCCTCCCAAGCTGACTCAAAACCGAATTGACAGGCGGGTAAAGCATCGGGAATCGAAAAGATGATCTCTTGTGTGATTTCCTGTGGTAGTTGGTGACAGAAATCTAAAGCTTGTGGGAGAGTTTCTGAACCAAACCAACTAATCGGCGGAATTTCGCCCCATCCCTCTCTACCAGCTGCATCAATCAGACGAAGAATAATGCTTTCGCGGATATCCCAATTACCATGACTGGTAGTAAGCGATCGCAAAAATTTCCGCGCTATCAGACGAAATTCAAATCTGTAAGTCACACTGTTGTTCTCTGTCCTTTGTCATTTATCCTTAGATGACAGTACAAAGATGAACCACAAAGAATAAAGCCTTGCCGGTGTTAGATGAAGCTGAAAGATGAATAGAGAATTATCAAGCTGTTAAGGTATTTACCTTCACCCTTCACCCTTCACCTTTTACCCTTTACCCTTTACGCTTCATCCTTTAAAGCACAAATCCCACGCCTAACAGCAAACAAGCCCAAAAATGTACGGCTACGGCGATAAATTTACAATTACTCACCTTGTCTGGCTGATTATGATATTGCTGGACGTGGCGGCATAATTTGAAAGCGTAGGGTAGACTTAGCCAACTTAACAGCGTCCAGACAGGGAAAATTCCCCATAACACCAAAATCAAGGTGAGGAGATAAATACTCGCGGTAAACCAAATGAGAACTTGAGATCCTGTTTTGGTTCCCAGGCGGACAATAGGCGATCGCTTTCCTGCTGCTATGTCATCATCTACCTGGTGAAAGTGGGAGCAAAATAAAATTAAACTGGTAACAATGCCGACAATTACTGAAGCTAGTAGGCTCGTCATTGACCAAGTTTGGGTTTGGCTATAGTATGCTGCACCCACTGCCAACGGGCCAAAGGCAAAAAAGCAGAGAATTTCACCTAAACCCTGGTATCCTAAACGAAAGGGAGGCCCTTGGTACATATAGCCCAAAGCACAACAAAGCAGAATTACCCCAATCACAGTTAGGTCTTTTTGCCAAGTTGCGATCGCTAGTATGCCCAGCAAACCCAAAATTAAGCAAAGATTTCCTAACCAAAATACTACTAACTTTTTTCCTGTTAAGTTTACCAGTGAATGGTGTTTATTTTTATCTATCCCCGTTTCGGAATCAAAGACATCATTACTGATATTTTCCCACGCCAGAATTAAAATTGCTGCTGCAATAAAAGTAGTAAATATTGTTGCATTAAAATTTTTGGTTTCTGCAAATGCTACCGATGTTCCTACCCAAATAGGCATAATGGCAACACTATACATCGGCGGTTTAATCGCTGCCATCCATAACTTGCTTTTGGGATATAAAATCTGCTGTGTAGTCATCAGTCGTGATTAACTAAATTGCCAGAACCTTACTCATATTAAATTTTATGGGTTTGAGCGACACTAAATGTTGTGAATTTGCAAAAAAACTGCGTTTTTTTCTGTAAATGGTTAACTCTGTGCTGATCAAACTTACTCTATATTGCAGCATAAAACTGAGCATGGCTTGTCGTGGTCTTGTAACACCAAAAACAAGGCAAACCATACTCTGGTTAAATGGTGACTGAATATGTTACCTGTAGAAATACGAGACCATGTTTAATTGCACTTTAGGAAGTTAACTTAAAAAAAATTTACTATTACTAGATCCATGACAGTTTCACCATGTCGCAACAGCTTCTTCGTAGAGTACAAAGACCTCTACCAATTTCTCACAGCAGTTCAAGAAAATTGCCTCAACAATAATTGCAAGCAATTTGTGAGTATTTCGCTAGAAATTGATCTAGTAGATCCCCTAGTTGTATTAGATGAACTGGCTGAAGTAAATGAGATAAATTTTTATTTTGAAAATAAGGGGAAAGGAGAAGCGATCGCAGCTATTGATGCTGTGGCGACATTAAGTATTGATGGAACTGATCGATTTAGTAAAGCCGAAAATTTTATCAAAAATTCTCTCAAAAATATAGTTAAATTTAGTAACGATAATTTACCTTTTTCTGGCCCGCATTTTTTCTGCTACTTTAGCTTTTTTCCCAAAAACTCCCAAGCAGATTACCCATTTTCTGCGGCAACAATTTTTCTACCACGTTGGCAAATATCTATCAAAAATCAGCGCTGCATTTTAGTGATGAATTCAGTTGTCACAGCCAGCGAAAATATTAATCGGATATTACAAACTCTGTGCAATAAAATCGACACAATTAATTCTTTAAAATATTATTCGCCTAATCTGGAAGTTTTTCCTGCTAATTTTAGCAAAAAATCCGTTAGCAATGCGAATCATTTTAAAAGTTCTGTAACATCTGCTTTAGAAAAAATTCGTAATAATCATTTAACCAAAATTGTGTTAGCGGATGCTTTAGATGTTCACTCTAGCAATGATTTTAATTTATTTAAATCTTTAAATAATCTGCGGCAAATACATCCTAATTGCTATATATTCTCTACGAGTAATGGCAAGGGACAAAACTTTATTGGCGCAAGTCCAGAACGTTTAATCTGTATTCACGATCAAAAGTTGATTACAGATGCGTTAGCGGGTTCTGCACCACGTGGTAAAACACCCACTGAAGATGCAGCTAATGCCAATCTGTTAATTAATAACGAAAAAGAAAAGCACGAACATTCTCTAGTTATTGATTTTATTACTCAACGGCTATCTCAAATCGGTTTATTACCCCAGGTATTACCACCACGATTGCGACAGTTATCGAATATTCAGCATTTATGGACACCAATTAGCGCCTTAGTTCCTGCTAACGTCCATCCCTTAAAAATTGTCGCACAACTGCATCCTACACCAGCCGTCGCCGGTGCAGCCAGAGATATCGCCTGTGCGGAAATTCGCCGCTACGAAAACTTTGAGAGGGGTTTATATGCTGCACCTCTGGGTTGGGTTGATTCTGAGGGTAACTGCGAGTTTGTTGTAGGAATTCGTTCTGCGCTCATTGATGGCGATCGCGCTAGACTATACGCAGGTGCGGGTATCGTTGCAGGTTCCGATCCTGAAAAAGAGTTTGCAGAGGTGCAACTGAAACTTCAGGCTTTATTAAAAGCTTTAGTTTAATTAGAAATAATCGAGCAAAAAAGTTATACTTATCACTCAAATCTCAGATAGACAGGAATTCTCAATTCAAACTAGTATTAAAAAATTAAGGTGCGTTAGCCTGCGGCGTAACACACCCTACAAATGATGTTATTTTATTGACTATTTTTTAGGTATTTGCTATTTCTTGCACTATGACATAAGGCTGAACAATGAGTGTTTGAAATCGCTTTTGAGGATTGGCATTCCACTCTCCCAACTGTTCTGGATTGGGTTTGGTAATCAATTGCTCATCAATCCATAGTTGAACTTGGGGAATATTATCAGTGGCGATCGCAACTCCCACATCTAATAAATCTAACCCCGATGCTACTACAATTACCGCATCTCTTTTCACATGAGGAATTAGCCATTCCCACTCAGATTCATCTAAATTTTCTGCTAATTCCGCTCTAAAATCCGGCATAATTCCTCAATTATTTTATGAGTCTAATTATAATTTTACATGAATATGAAATTTATAGTTATAGCTTTTCCTCATCTGAGGAATTACCAATTTATCTGCGTACATCCTCTTCTATCGGCAGTTAATTATTTTTTCCTTACATTATTGTAATACTTTAATTGTTTCCTAAGATTCTGCTTGCATCTCTTCTATTTCAAACAAAGATACAATTACCCCAGCTATAGGAATAGAGATAAAAATACCTAGCAACCCTGCGACTCTCGCACCCACTAGTAAAGCAAAAAATACGACGATAGGATTTAGATTTAGCGCCCCTTGCATAATTCGTGGCGCAATTAAATTATCTTGAATTTGCTGTAGTACAATACAAGCTATTAAAACTTTCAATGCTAGCCAAACACTTTGAGATAAGACAATCAAAGTAATAGTACTAACCCCCAATGTTGCGCCAATCCCAGGAATCACATCCAGTAAACCAACTATGACTGATAAAAGTAAGGCAAAGGGAACATTTAAAACTACGAATACAATAAATGTAGCAGTTGTTAAAAATAAAGTTAATAACAACTGACCGCGAAAAAATCCTAGAAAACTTTTTTTGATGATTCTATTAAAGCGATTGCGTTTTTGACTGGGAACTATTTTGAGAATTAATTGCCAAATTTTCTCACCATCTAGCAGCATAAAAAATGAAATAACAGCAATCAATATAAAAGTTACAAAGTTAGTCAGGAATTGTTGCAAAATAGCTAAACTATTTACCAGACTATTGATTGCTTGAGTGCGTAACTGGTCTTCAATAAAATTTAAATCTATTTGTAAATTACGACTACGTAAAAAAGATTCTAATCGCTCAATTAAAGGTGCTAAAGAATTTAAAAAAGTAGTTATACTATCTATTAACTGTTGTCCTTGGGATAAAACAGCTAAACCCAAGGTAATCGCAATTCCTCCCAACACCACAATGCTGAGTAGGAAAACTAAAACAACAGCAACACCGTGGGGTAAAAAACGCCGAAGCCACTTTACAGGATAACTGAGTAAAAAAGCTAAAATGGCGGCGAATGTAAAAATTACAATCACCCCTTGAAAGTAGGCTAAAAGCTGTACAATTGCCCAACCTGCAGCAACTAAAAGTAAAAAGCGGACTAAAGCCAGATTGTTTAATCGCTGCCAAAAATTCTTGGCTTCTAAGCCGGTCATATTAATTTGAGAGTTGAGATTTCAACTGGGGCGCACAAATTGTCACCACAATATTGAAATTAACTTTATAGAAACTACAGAAGCGATCGCACCCTCCCTTAAGTAGATTTTCTGCTTTTTCTGGCTCATCGTCCTAAATCATGCATTTGATTAATCACATCTGCACATTTTTGGGTCAAAGCTTGCAATTCCTCCTTATTTGAGGAACTAGGGGTATCAATCACCTGCCCAATTCTGACAGTAATTGGAACATTACGGGGTATAGACGAGCCTTTTTGTAAAATTTGCTCAGTACCCCACAAACTGACTGGTAAGATGGGCGCTTTTGCCTTTGCTGCTAACAGTGCTGCGCCTCGTTTGGGGTCTGTAATTCGACCATCGTTTGTGCGAGTACCCTGCAAGAACACACCCACAGCCCAACCATTATCTATACACTCTAAAGCAGAACGAATGGCAGTGCGATCGGCTGCGCCCCTGCTGACTGGATAAGCACCATACAATTTAATTGCTTGCGCCAAAACAGGGACTTTAAATAATTCTTCCTTCGCCATGTAAGCCACTGGACGCAGGACACAGTTAGAGACTATTGGCGGATCAAAGTAACTAGCATGATTACTCACGACTAATAACGGCCCAGATTGCGGGACATTTTCTGCCCCATGAATCTTGACCCGAAAGTAAGCATGAAGCATTGGACTGACAATAGACCACTTAAAAGCGTGATAAAGTGCCAGGCTAACTAAAGGTTCACGGCTTTTGCTCATAATCAAAGAATTAGGTGGTGGTTAAAGGGGAAAAGGGAAAAGGTTCAAAAGTTGTAGAGACGCGATTAATCGCGTCTGTACTCAAAAGTCAAAATTGATCAATTATTTCTACCCAGTCTCCAATCCCCAATCCCCTAACCCGGTAACTCAGCAGCATTCCGGATGTTTTTTAAGCTTAAACCAGGAGTGGTGCGTTTAATTAAACCAGTTAACACATTACCTGGGCCAATTTCTATGACTTCCTCAATACCTTGAGTTGGTAGTAGCAGGGAAATTTCTCTCCATCTGACAGAACCGGTCATTTGTTGAATCAGCCGTTGTTTGAGAGTCTCAGCATCAACAGTTGGTATGGGTTCTACATTAGATACTACAGGTACATTTGCTGCTTGAAATTCCACACCATCAAGGATTTCTTGGAATTCTGTAGCCGCAGATGCAATTAAAGGTGAGTGAAATGCGCCAGAAACTTTTAAAGGAATCGCACGCTTGCTTTTTACTTGGGACATAACCTCATGTACAGCATCTGGAGTCCCAGAAATTACGACTTGAGCCGGACTGTTATCATTTGCCAGCACTACATCAGGCTTGGCAGCAATTACCGCATCCAACTGTTCGCGGTCAAAGTTCATCAGCGCTGCCATCATCCCACCAGAAACGGCTTCCATAAGTTCAGCACGACGCTTGACTAAGTGTAAGCCAACAGACCAATCAAAAACACCAGCAACGTACAGGGCAGAGTATTCTCCTAAACTATGCCCAGCCACTAAATCTGGCTGATGTCCTCTTTCTTGAAGCAAATCGGCGAGAATGCTTTCTACTACATAAAGACAGGGTTGAGTGTAGAGTGTACGAAATAACTGGTCGCCATCACTTTGGCAAATATCAATAACAGACCAACCTAAGATGGCCTCAGCTTGGGCAAATTTCTCCTTCGCTGAGGGTATCTCTAATAAGTCCATTCCCATACCGGTTACTTGGGAACCTTGTCCGGGAAAAACCCATGCAGTTTTAGTCATTGCTCAATAGTCAGTTCAATAGACAACGTTTGAGAGTCAAGGGTCAAGGGTCAAGGGTCAAGGGTCAAGGGTCAAAACTGAAAGATGTATTCTTTGGACTTTTTGACTTTGGACTCTTGACTCAAAGATTTATCTTCCCCATTGGAAAATTGCTGCACCCCATGTCAGGCCAGCACCAAAGCCAGATGCAGCAATAATGTCATTGGGTTTAATTTTGCCTTGCCGCACAGCTTCATCTAAAGCAATGGGAATAGAGGCGGCGGAGGTATTGCCATAGTTGGCAAGATTACTAATAACTTTTTCTTTGGGAATATTGAGGCGTTGGGCTACAGCGTCTAGAATGCGCTGGTTAGCTTGATGTAAGAGTAGCCAATCTATTTGATCGACATTGAGGTTCGCCTGAAATAAAGTTTTGTCTATAACTTCTGGTACTTTTTGCACAGCAAAGCGGTAGACTTCTTTGCCGTTCATGGTAATGGGGTGATATTTACCTTGGGAGATATTGACGTTAGGAATCAATTCTTGACAAGAGGCTTGATAGGCAAGGTTCAGGAAGTGGTTTTGGCTACCGTCACTTTTCAGGGTAAATCCTAGTAAGCGATCGCTCTCATTGGCCTGCATGACTACTGCTCCAGCTCCATCACCAAACAGTACACAGGTGCTGCGGTCTTGCCAATCTACCCAACGAGAGAGGATGTCTGCCCCTATTAACAGTACATTCTGATATACACCGCTTCTAATGTATTGGGCTGCGGTGACCATGCCAAATATAAAGCCAGAACAGGCAGCAGTTAAGTCAAATGCTACGGCTTTAGTTGCTCCAATTTCCGCCTGAATTTGACAAGCACTACCAAACAGATCATCAGGGGTAGAGGTTGCCAAAATAATTAAATCCAAATCTGCGGCGCTAATTCCAGCGGATGCGATCGCTTGACTACTAGCACGAGCAGCGAGTACACTCAATGACTCTGCTGGATTTGCCAACCGCCTTTGACGAATTCCTGTTCTTGTGGCGATCCACTCGTCTGAGGTCTCCACTAGTGCAGTCAGCGCTTCATTATCCACAGAAGTTTCTGGTACTGCCGAGCCACTGCCAGTAATTGCTATGCCTATGTTATGCACTCCTAAGTCTCCCACAATATCACCTATCAGCGTTTAGTCATTAGTAATCATGAGTAATTAGTCATTTAATCTTGACTAATTACTCGTCTTGTGCTATTTTCTGTTGCTTTCTGGCTGATTGCTAACCACTTTCACGCTCTAGGGCTTGATATTGGGTACGTAGGCGTTGTAGCACCTGGTTATCTACAGCTTCTTTGGCCATACGAATTGCATTAAAAACTGAAGGCGCTTGTGAGCTACCATGACCAATCAAACAAACTCCATCCACACCTAAAAGCAAAGCACCGCCATGTTCTGCGTGATCCATCCGTTGCTTAATTCGCTTCAGGTTGGGTTTTAAAAGTGCTGTACCGATTTGACCATGCAAGCCTTGGGGTAATTCTTCCCGCAGGATTTGTAAAATCACTCCGCCTACGGCTTCGGCAAATTTTAGTAACACATTGCCGACAAAGCCATCACAGACAATGACATCAAAGTCACCAGACAGGACATCACGCCCCTCAGCATTGCCAATAAAAGAAATTTGAGTATTTTCTTTGAGGAGTTGGTGGGCGCGCAAAGCCACTTCATTACCTTTAGTGTCTTCCTCGCCAATGTTCAACAGCCCTACTTTTGGTTCTGGTGTACCCAGTACATATTGACTGTAGGCCGACCCCATTACAGCAAACTGCTCTAAAAATTTCGGGCGACAGTCTACATTGGCACCAACATCAAGTATGAGTACTGGCTTGCCAGCTTTGATTGTAGGAAAAACTGTCCCAATGGCTGGGCGGTCAATTCCCGGCAAGCGTCCTAGGCGGAGCAAAGCGGAGGCCATAGCTGCCCCAGAGTGTCCTGCGGAAAACACAGCATCAGCTTGTTGCTGCTTCACCAAATCCATCGCCACATTGATCGAAGCCTTACGCTTGCGTCTAACTGCGTTTAGCGGCTCCTCATCCATTGCGATCGCTTCCTCAGCAGGAACGATCTCTACCTGCGCCAGGTTGGTTTTTGGCGGCAGGGCAGCTTCAATTTGTTGGGGATCACCCACCAACAATACTGTTACACCCAGCTCCTCGCCTGCGCGCACAGCGCCAGCCACGATTTCAGCGGGTGCATGATCCCCTCCCATTGCATCAATTGCGATCCTTACGCCAGTCGATCCCATTGCTCAAAGCTTTTAGAAACCTTACAAATTTTACCAGATGGCTTCGCCCAAAAATCGGAACTTTTAGGTAGCCGGATGAATTTACTGGGGATTAGGGACTGGGGACTGGGGACTGGTGACTGGGGACTGGTGACTGGGGACTGGGGATTGGGAGACAAGGAGAAATCCCAATTACCAATTACCAATTACCAATTACCCATTACCTATTACCCAATGCCCAATGCCCAATGCCCAATGCCCTATTCCACTGAACTTAATACCCAGTCAACTAGAGTTCTGACACCGTAGCCTGTGGCACCGGGGCCGTTGTAGCCGTTTTCTTTATCTGACCAGACGGGGCCTGCAATATCTAGGTGCGCCCAAGGGGTATCTTTGACAAATTGCTTGAGGAATAGGGCGGCTGTAATGGAACCACCAGGACGAGGGCCAGTATTCTTCATATCGGCGATGCCAGATTTTAGCCCTTCAAAATATTTTTCTTCCATTGGCATCCGCCAAATCTTTTCACCGGTGCTTTTTGCTGCTTTTTCTATTTGGGCAGCTACCGCATCATCGGGGGTGTACAAACCTGCAATATCTTCACCCAAAGCAATGACGTTGGCACCAGTGAGGGTGGCTAAATCGACGATCGCATCTAGTCCTAATTTATCGGCATATACCAAGGCATCGGCTAAAGTTAAACGTCCTTCAGCGTCGGTGTTATTTACCTCGATGGTTTTGCCATTAGAGGCGGTAAGGATGTCACCGGGGTGCATTGCATGACCGCTAATCATGTTTTCGGTGACGGCGGAAATAAAGTGAACCTCGGCACTGGGCTTAATTTGGGCAATGGCTTTGGCTGCGCCTAAAGTTGCAGCCGCACCACCCATATCAATTTTCATAGTTTCGATACCGCTACCAGCACCTTTAATATTCAGTCCGCCGGAGTCGAAGGTTAAGCCTTTACCAATAATTGCTAGTTTGCGTGTGGGTGTGCCTTCTGGCTTGTAGGTGAGGTGAATAAATTTAGGAGGTAAATCTGAAGCTTGGGCGACTCCTAAAAAAGCACCCATGCCCAACTTTTCGCATTCTTCCCGTTCTAAGATTTGGATTTGCAAACCATGATCTTTAGCGATCGCTTCGGCAGTTTCCGCCATTGTAATTGGTGTAACAGAGTTTGCTGGGGCTGCTACTAATTCTCTGGCTAAAATTACCCCAGAAACTATCTGATTTGCGAGGTTAATAGCGGATTCTTGCCCACCGAAACCTAGTAAATCTATGGTTTCTACTTGTGATTTTTTTTCTTCTGGGTCAGACTTAAAGCGAGTATCTTGATAAAGCGCTAATTGCACGCCTTCCGCGATCGCTTGGGCTGTTGCTGCTGGATCGTTGTTCCATAATGGGAAACTAAAACCTAAAGTTTTTACTTTTTGCTTTTTAGCTACCCTTCCCACAGCTGCAGCCGCGCGCCGTAAGGAATCGGTAGTTAGCGCGTCTGGTTTACCCAAACCGACGATAATTACTTTCTTGACTGGGGTACTAGCTGCTATCCGAGTGAAAACAGTGCTGTTGGCTTTACCCTTAAATTCCTCTTCAGTAATTAATTCTTTTAATATTCCGGCAAATTTGCTATCTAAAGTCGCTAATTCGCCTGTTAACTCTAGGTTATCTTCAAATAATCCAATTGCTAAAGTATCTCCTGTCCACTCTAAAAGCGGCGTATCGCTAGGTCGAATTACCATTTTTGTATTTTGTGTAAAAGTTCTTGTACCAGTATTGCTTAAAATTCTCTGTTCATGCATTAGGAAAAGGGTATGGGGCATTGGTATGATGATTCTCTGCCAATTACCCATTACCAATTACCCATTCCCCTAAAGATTAAACTTATGAGCGATCGCATCAATGATCTTTTGCTCTACTTCTGTAGTTTCACCGTTAAGTTGGGCAATTTTTTGACATTGAGCCAACAAGGGAATAGCAAAATCACGATTGAGTTGATTGAGTAAGCTATCTAAAGGCTGGGGTGATTGAATATTTTTAGCGATGGTATTTAATGAATGTTCGCTGAGATTTATAGCTTTTAACTCTGGGAGAATTTCTGACCAAGTCTTTTCTGGATGGCTGGCAAGGATCATGTGTACTAAAATTTGATCCATGACAGCTTCTTGAGCGATCGCTGTTTCTAAGTATTTTTCACTTTGTTGCTTTAATGTTGCTAATGTCTCTTTGTCAGTCAACGAGGTGGATTCATCCAGCTTGGCTTCGTAAAATCGACAAGCAGCATAGCCTAAAGAATAAATCATCGTCGCATTAGAACTAGCTGCGATCGCAGCACCAGCAAAAGGTACATTTCGCAGTAAGCCTAACCCCGCAGCTTTTAACAGCCGACTACCGCCCAAAGCTAAACCAAAAATTGCCAAAACCTCACCCTTGCGCGCTGGGTCTTTTAAATTTAACCCGTAGGCGGATGCTATTTCATAAAGCATTTCTGATTGCAATTGTGTTGTCGCTGCTAAATCAATTGCTAATAAAGCCGCCGCTACACCTGGCAAAATACTCGTTGCTAAACCAATTCCCCCTGCTTTTGTAGCTTTTTCCACCATGATTCTGTGGGAAATTTGGCTAGGTGACTCTTGGGGATATTGTTGTTTGAGTTGATTAACTGCTGCTTCTGCTTTTGCTAAATCAACATTTTCACTAGCACCAATCAACCAATTGAGATTTAATACCCCAGATAGTCTGCGAATTAACCAATTTTGGCTAAGGTTGTCTACTACTTTGCCGCTTGTTTGAGTTGATTGTTCAATTAACTTATGTGTTTGTTTAGCAACTGTTTCTCCTACTGCAACGGCTGTCCCCGCTAGCCAGTTGAATGTTTCGCCAACAGATGTCAAAAATGATAGTTTATCTTTTGTTGTATTATCGGCTAAATTATTGATTTTTTTATTTGCTATTTCTTGAGAAATTTTATCTGCCATTGCATGACACCTTCAGTGTACAGCCTTTCTATTCTTGGTTGTAGCAAAGGTGCGTATATTTTTACCTCTTTCCTCAAGGATAAGCCGATAGATAAAAATCTACTTGTGATTTCCAGACTCAATCGGAAAATAATCTAGCTAAGTCTTGACGCAAAGCTTGCCCAATATAGAATTTTAGCAAGGCTTCAACAGACATATCACGTTTGTTTGCTACTTTTGCCAAGGAAGCTAAAGTGTCTATAGGTATTTGAATAGATAAAGTTTTGCCTGGACGCGTTTTTATGTGTAATTACAACGATTCTTCTGAGTTATTCATATATTTGTCTTTGCAAAGAAGAATATAAATTTTATTATTTCATTTAATTAAGAGAGTTGCATTTCCTAAGTAGGATATGCAACTTTATTGCAGAAAATTCAAAACTTAAATTATGGAAGTTAAAGATTGAAGATTATGCTCTTTTACCTCCTCTGCTCCCGATACCATAGGATCATGCATTTCTTAGTAGCCTGCTTACATCTCACCTCACCGCATCTTTAAGTTGAAATGATTCAAGTACCTCAGCACTATTTTCTAAGAAATTATTAGCTTTCATAATTTCATAGAGATTAGTATCGCTCTCTAATAAACAGGCGTGCCCACTATGAGGTAAGATTACGGTTTTACTGTTAATTAAGATAGTATTTAATCTTTTTACTTCTTCTACAGAAGGTAAAAGCCGATCCTGTCCACCACCTATAAGTAATGCTGGTTGTGTGAGACAACGTAACTGTTCTTCTTTAACATCAAACTCTCGCAACAAACACAATCGCCACATTACTGTCTCTGGTGGTACAGAACGCATACTTTTGAGTAATTCTTGGCGATCGCTTCTGGTCATCCGTTGTAGGGATGCTAAAAATGGTAATAATGCTAAAGCGCCGACTTCATACAAACAAGGATGCACTAAGTTAGTTAGTTGCGATGCCCAAGTTAACCAAGGACGTAAATGAAAGCTAGAAGCTGGGTTAATCAGGATAATCCGCTTAAACAGATGTGGCGCTTGGATAGCTACTTTCATTGCTAAACAGCCGCCAAAAGACTCTCCACATAGATATACTGGTCGCTGGGCGCTTTTTTCTAATTCCGCGTGGATTAAATCCAATACATTCTTGGTGAGAATCTCCCATGTGGTGAGGTCTTGTCTGGGGATCGCCAAGCAGCGCACATCAAAACCAACTTCTAACCCAGCAGTTTGCGATCGCAATAGTTGACCTGTGCCATCCATTCCCGGTAAGTATACAAACAGGGGATACTGCGGCTGTATGCGCTTAGGAGTCAGGAAACACGGCTTTAACTCAACTTCCAGCATTGTCAAATTTTAATTAATTTTGTTGGTTTTCTAAAATTTACCTTGTAAAAGCTCAATATGTTTTATCTTTGAGCAATTGCCAGGTTTAATTTGTTCTATCACATTCAAAATTATCTAAAAATCGTAGCTTTATGCACAAAATTCCAGATAAACTTCAAGTTTGCAATTAATTGATTTATTCCGCCGACCTAAGATTAAGAAATTCACAAATTTAGCACTCCTTGACAGATGATTGAAGGGAGTGGTATCAATAAACAGATTTGACTCTAGCAGATAAATTGCTCTGAAATCTATAGAGGCAATCGTTATTATTTAGTGGATGGTTAGTTGATCCATCCACACTGCGAGATATTTTAATAACAACCTTGTCTTAACAGATTGGCAATTTCACAATGACAGTGTTCTGTCAGTTCATTGACAACAGTTTTGGCTTGTTTTCCTTGATATTGTTTTTGATGTTGGGGCTTAATCCAATAAGGATTACCAATTAACACAGCCACCCGACGATAAATGACCAAAGGATGCCAACCTGGTTGATTAAATAAGGCTTCTGAAGGGTCAAACAAACTCAACAACCTTAAAGGTACACCAGCGGTATTTACTTCTTCTAGAGAGGCGATCGCAATGGGCAGAATTGCCAAGTCTCTCACAGATGCTCGTAATGCCAAATGAGCAAATCCACGCTGAAATTCACCTAATTGATTTGGTTGGGTAGATTTTACCATTGGTGCGGTGCCTTCAGGAAACACCCCTACCATTTGCTGGGATTGCAATAGTACCTGGGATTGAGCAAAAAAGCTCTGTTGCCGATGTTTGATATCCTCCAAAGGAAAGCAACCCAACTGGCTGGTCACCAATTCCCGCATAATTGGCACTTGTCCCATGTAGTGATGGCAAGCAAAGCGGATAGGACGCGATAGCGCTGCCATTAATACTAAAGCATCCATAAAACTGCGGTGATTGCTGACAACTAACACACTAGCGTCATAGGGAATTCGATCCTCGTAATAACGAAACAATTGCGTTGATAATGCCGCTAATGACCAACGAGAAATGTCTAGAGGGCTATTTAGACTCATAAAAATCAATATATTTTTCTGAAAATATCGCAGCTGATCTTGACTTAAGATTTACATTTCTTCACTCCTATCACGACCGTCTTAAGGTAGAAATGTCTAATTATCAAAAACAACGATATTTTCTGAGTCTAGTTTTTTGTGTTTTTCGCCACAATAAGTGCCATAAAAAGCATTACTAACTATTGTTAGCAGCTAGTTAAAATCTATTAGGAGAAATTAGCTGGCTTTATGTCAGGCATAAAATAAACTGTGGTCTGTCCAGATTTGCTAATATTAAGGTGTGATTTGAAAAAACAGGAGTAATGTTATATAATTACGTGGTTTTGCTGACATAAGTAAGAGATAAAACGTTTTAATAAGTTGCTTTTTATTTTGCATGAATCTAATAAATAAAACAGAAAAGACATTTGCACTCACCACTCCTCTATATTATGTAAACGATGTCCCTCATGTAGGTAGTGCTTATACGACAATGGCAGCAGATGTGATTGCCAGGTTTCAGAGACTGTTGGGGAATCAAGTACTGCTGATTACAGGTACAGATGAACATGGGCAAAAAATTCAGCGTTCCGCAGCAAATTTAGGCAAAGAACCGCAAGAATTTTGTGATGAAATATCTCAAAGCTTCTTTTCTCTATGGCAGTTACTAAACATTAAATACGATCGCTTTATTCGCACTACTGATACTCGCCATGAAGCAATTGTCAAGGAATTTTTTGATCGAGTCTGGCAAGCAGGCGATATCTACCAGGGGCAACAAAAAGGATGGTACTGTGTATCTTGTGAAGAATTTAAAGAAGAAAGAGAACTCCTAGAAGGAAATCGTTGCCCAATTCATACTAACAAAGAAGTTGAATGGCGCGACGAACAAAACTACTTCTTCCGCTTATCTAAATATCAAACCCAACTGCAAGAACTGTACGCGTCTCAACCAGATTTTATTCAGCCTGCAAGTCGTCGTAACGAAGTCCTCAACTTTGTCAACCAAGGGTTGCAAGACTTTTCGATTTCGCGGGTGAATCTCGATTGGGGTTTTCCTGTACCTGTAGATCCTAAACATACTCTTTATGTTTGGTTTGATGCATTGTTGGGTTATGTCACCGCATTATTAGACCCCGATGCAGAACCAACTTTAGCCAACGCCCTAGCCAAATGGTGGCCAATGAATTTGCACCTAATTGGTAAGGATATTCTCCGCTTCCATGCAGTGTATTGGCCAGCAATGTTAATGTCAGCTGGCGTATCATTACCACAGCAAGTATTTGGGCATGGCTTTTTAACCAAAGATGGTCAGAAGATGGGTAAAAGTCTGGGTAATACCCTCAATCCCATAGAACTAGTTGAGCGCTATGGTAGTGACGCTGTTCGTTATTACTTCCTTAAGGAAATCGAATTTGGTAAAGATGGCGATTTTAATGAAGTTAGATTCATCAATGTTTTAAATGCAGATTTGGCAAATGATTTAGGCAATTTGCTCAATCGCACCTTGAACATGGTGAAAAAGTACTGCGGCGGTAATGTGCCATCAATCGCCCATGAGACGATTCCGGCTGACAATCCTTTAAAAGCGATTGGGCTAAGTTTAGGGGAAAAGGTGAAAAATGCTTACGAAATGTTAGCTTTCAACCAAGCTTGCACAGAAATTCTCTTGCTAGCGCAAGCTTGCAATAAGTTTATTGATGAACAAGCCCCTTGGACATTATATAAGCAAGGACAGCAGCAACAATTGGCACAAGTGCTATATGCAGTTCTAGAATCAGTTAGACTAGCAGCTTACCTGCTGTCCCCAGTGATTCCAAATATCAGTAGCGATATTTATCAGCAATTGGGCTTTGGAATTAACTTTAACGATCAGCTAGAAGTTGCCAATGCTGCTCCTTTTAGCGTTCATGCAACCTGGGGCGTACTATCCGATAAACAACAGTTGGGTACACCCCAACCAATATTTAAGCGGATAGAACTGCCAAAAAACAATTAGTAATTTGAATTTTTGATTTTGTTCAATCTCTAATTTTGTCAAAAAAATATCGGGGCTACTTAATATTTAGCCTCGGAACATTATCATAAACCGTTCTAACTTGCCTGTGAAAACTATTTTTTTAGTATCAAAAATAACAAGAATAAAAACTGAGGTATGACATCAATGTTGAATAATTTAGAAAATGACTCAATATTTACACCGGAACAAGTTTTAGAGAATAGAGGTCGTGTAGCCATATTTATTGATGGCTCAAATCTCTTTTATGCAGCACTACAACTAGGAATTGAAATTGATTACACTAAGTTACTGTGTCGATTAACTGGCGGTTCGAGACTATTGCGTGCTTTTTTCTACACAGGAGTAGATCGCACCAATGAGAAACAACAAGGGTTTCTTTTATGGATGCGTCGAAATGGCTATAGGGTGATTGCTAAAGATTTAGTACAGCTACCTGATGGCTCAAAAAAAGCCAATCTAGATGTCGAAATTGCCGTAGATATGATGGCTTTAGTTGATTCTTATGATACAGCAGTCTTAGTCAGTGGCGACGGCGATTTAGCCTATGCCGTCAACTCAGTTAGTTATCGGGGTGTCAGGGTAGAAGTTGTGAGTTTGCGTTCCATGACTAGCGACAGCTTAATTAATGTGAGCGATCGCTATATCGATTTAGAAGCCATCAAAGAAGATATCCAAAAAACCCCTCGCCAAAGCTACCCCTATCGACCTTTATCAAGTATGGGCTTTTTGGAAGATCCAAGAGAGACTGACGGACATTTAGAAATTCAAGATTAATGAAGCAGGAAGCAGATCAGCATCAAGGGAGCAGCGGTTTAGTGAAAGAGGGGGGAAATAAGAGATATTCCCCCCAATTCTTTTTATTCCCATCTCTGAGTGCTACAAACACTAAAGTTAATTGGCATCGCCTATCTTTAACATTATTTTTAATAGTTGGGTTATTTGCTTGTAGCGGTAGAAATACTAAAAATCAAGCAAATAACTCCAATACATCTGGACAAAATACAGATAGTAATTTGACATTTTTTAATGTAGCTTTTGAACAGTTTGATGAAGTAGGGCGACCAATTTGGAAAGTCAATGCTAAACAAGCAAAATACACCAAAGAAAAACAAATTGGTCAAGCTGAAAGCCCCTATGGTGAACTGTATCAAGATGGCAAAATAGTCTACCAAATTAAAGCAGAACGGGCAGATATTGAGCAAGATGGTAAGCAACTATTTCTTAAAGGAAAAATAGTGGCTACAGACCCTCGTAATGGCATAGTATTGCGAGGTAATGAATTAGAATGGCGACCCAAGGAAGATTTATTAATTGTTCGTAACCAAATTAACGGGACTCATAAAAAACTACAAGCAGTAGCCCAAGAAGCCAAAGTTAAAACCCGCGAACAGCGTATGGAATTATCGGGTAAGGTCATCGCTAACTCAGCCGATCCGCAATTACAAATGCGAACTGAGCATTTAATCTGGCAAATTAAAGAAGAAAAATTAATTGGCGATCGCCCCGTACAAATTGACCGCTACAAAAATAATCAAATTACTGACCGTGGACGAGGAAATGCTACGGAAATTAATTTGAAAACCAAAATTGCCACGGTGACAAAAAATGCCCAGCTAGAATTACTAGACCCACCAATGCAAATCGCTAGTAACTCTATGAACTGGAACATGAATACTGAAACTGTCACCACAACTTCACCTGTGCGTGTCTTTCATAAAGCGGAAAATGTGACAGTAACCGCAAACCAAGGGGAAATGAAGATACCACAAAAAACTGTTTATTTAACAGGCAATGTCAACGCTATTGGTCAGCGTCGCCAGTCTTTAAAGTCGCAAACATTAACTTGGTATCTAGACAAGAAATTAGTAGAAGCGCAGGGTAATGTAACGTATCGACAAGTTGATCCACCATTAAATTTTGCCGGGGAGACAGCGGTAGGTAATCTGCAAACCGAAAACATCGTTGTTAAAGGCGGCAATAGTGGCGGTAGGGTAGTTACAGAAATTATTCCTCAAGAAAAAGTGAAGGGGCAATAAATAGTTAAGAGTCAAGGGTCAATAGTCAAAGGTCAATAGTTTTTGGACTTTGGACTTTGGACTTTGGACTTTGGACTCTTGACTAACTTTTAAACAAAATTTGATTGCGGCTACTAGCACCGAGTTCCGGTAAGGTGTTGATGGTGGAATGAGGAGTTAAAGCGGCAGGGATTTGGGGTGCTACTTGCAACTTTTGTACCAAACGTTGTAAGAGTTGGTCTTGTCCAGTGCGGAAACCGGAGACATTATTACCACGGTTAATAATGGCAAACCAAACCAAACCGCGATCGCGTGTTGGCATCACACCAGCTAAAGCACTCACATCTCGCAAAGTTCCAGTTTTCATAACTGTACCAACTGGCATATGTCTAGCGTGCAGTGTGCCACGGTGATCGAACCCAGACATAGGAAACAAATCCGCTAAAGTGAGATTACGAGCCACTGCTTCTTGTTGCATTGCCATTAACATCGCACAAACAGCACGAGGAGAGATGCGATTTTCTGGGCCTAATCCTGAACCATTAATTAACTGAATTTCTCCTTCTGGAACTCTAGCTAGCTTTGCCGCAGTAGTTTGAACTACAGTATGACCTCCTACCGACTCTGCGAGCATTTCTGCGATATCGTTGTTACTATAAACATTCATCTCTTTGATAATTTGTCTCATAGGCAAAGAGAGATGACGAATTAGCACCGCTTGTTGTGGGTTTGCTTGCGGTTCAACTTTGATAGTTCCTGCGATCGCTACTTGGGGTTTTGGTGTACCCTTGGGCATAATCGAGTATGTGTAAATCGCTGGACGAGTCCAAGTAGCAGAATTAAGCGCTTGCTTAAATAATTGCCCTGCTAATAGCGGGTGACGTTGGAAATTCATGGAAAAATAGCCAGTAATCACCAAATTTCCCTTCACCTGCTTAATACCCATCTTATTGAGAGCATTACCAATGGCGATCGCTTCTTCCCAAACCATCATGGGATCGCCACCGCCATTCACCACTAAATCACCTTGCAATATACCATTCGTAATTGGCCCTGTAGCACTAATTACAGTCTCAAATTGATGATCTGGGCCCCAAGTTTTAAAAGCAACTAATGAAGTAGCAATTTTAGTTAAAGATGCAGCAGGTAAAGGTGTTGTTCCTTCATGATTAGCCATCAACATCGGCCCTGACTGCATCCAAATTCCCTGGCTTGCTGTCAGATTTTGTGCAATGAGTTTTGATGTAATTAAACCTTTCAAATAATCTTGCACTGTATTAGCACTAGCCGGATTTGGATCAGGTGCTAGCACTAAGCCAGGGCTACTTTGCCAAGCCAATGCATCTAAAGCATCTAAAGGCTTAATTTGTAACCCTGCCATTTCCAGCCACAGCGATACTAAACCTGAACTCAATAATTCCAGCATTCTTTGTTCCTCTATCAGGATGTATGAAGTTATTTACTGTGCTAATATACAAGTTTTTGTGAAGCTCATCAGCATGGAGTCATAATAACTGGTGTTTTCCCCATTAGTGAGTAGGGTAGATCACATATATAAGATGTAACTTTTTAAGCAGCATTAAATAGTACATTGTAGAAGTTACTTACTATCACTATGCTGAAGGCTGCGACTCACAGTATATACCAATAAATTGCAATGTAAATACCTGAATAAATTCTCAGTATTCATAGCACAATCTGGTTAAGCTTGAGCCTTTAACCTAAAATTGCGTCACTGGAACTTAATGACAAGCAAATCTTTCAGCCTTGCTATTTAAACGCACAATAGCTAACTGCTGCAAGTATCAATATTTCAAGAGTTTATCAGTTTTCAGTGCAGTGGCGTTTCCAGAACCAAACCCAACTTATCCCAATTTAAAAAAAGAATGTGACAGATACACAGAGCCAAAACCTTGTTCTGTCTAGGTTGTAAATTTAGAATTTTGAATTGGTATTAGTTATTGGGATGTTGCCAACATTATTTGAATTGGTATTAAATCTATCAATGATGATTAGAAACAAAATATACCTGACAGTTACAGCATCAACAAGATTTTGCTTTATCCAAACATCTGATTGATGCTGTACCCCTACTCTAGAACTTGCTAGCTTTAGCAACTCTACCTGAGAAATTTTCAAAATAAATGTGTAATTTTTATTCCCATATCTCAGTATTATTTCCTTTCTGGATGCCCTGTATCCTCTACAGTATGAACACCCATCTGATTGATCACAGCAATCATTTGATACAAGCGTCCTAAATCGCGTTGATTGAAGTACAAAACAAGACGGGGTAGATTAACTGTCTCATCTTGTCCTTCTTGAGATAATGCTTGGCTTTTTTCAATCTTTCCTTTAACTAAAATGTCGCTGAAGCTAGCATTAAGCTTTTCGACTTCAGCGTTGGATAAATCTGTTGTCAGCCGTATTACCAACTGATCGCCGACATAACGACTAGAGTGATAAACCTGGTAAAAACGGGTAATAGCATTACAAGCTACATCCAGGTTGTCCGTCACTGTATAAAGACTGGGGTCATCAGGACTAACAAGACCTTTTTGCACTAGTTGGCGATCGATATAATCACTCCAAGACCGCCAGTAATCACCACCAGGGCGATCAATTAAAACTAAAGGTACTGGGCCAAATTTACCTGTTTGGCTTAATGTCATGCACTCAAAGGCTTCGTCTTGGGTGCCAAAACCACCAGGAAATAAAGCTACAGCATCGCTTTCTTTCAACAGAAATAGTTTACGGGTGAAAAAATATTTAAAATTAATTAGCTTAGGATCACCTTCAATAAACGGGTTCGCCTGCTGCTCAAAAGGTAATTGAATATTTAAGCCAAAAGAATTTTCGCGCCCAGCGCCTTCATGACCGGCTTGCATGATTCCACCACCACCGCCAGTCATCACCATAAATCCCAGATGAGAAACAACAGAAGCAAACTGCAATGCCATTTTATATTCTGGGGTTTCTGGCGCTAAACGAGCCGAACCAAAAATCGTAACTTTGCGAACGTGTCGGTAGTCATAAAAGAGTTGAAAACCCCGTTCCATGTCTGCTAAAGCCGCAGACAATATTTTCCAATCGAGGCGCTCAATGTTACTATCAGCCAGGCGTACTATAGTAGCAAGTGCCTGTTTGATAAGTTGCTGATTTTTTAACGTCGGTAACCGATCAATTAATTCAGCGATATCCGCCTGTAGAGACTCTAATGTATCAAACGACGCAGATGAAGTCATGATAACTGCTGCCACAATGGCTTTATATTTTATCTAATTTTGGTGTGCTATTTATCAGCTGCTTCACGTAGCCGTTACGCCGATCGCTAAAAATTTTTGTTTATAGACCGACTAGGCAATAGGGACTAGAGAAGAGAGACTGGGTAATCAAATTTTTACCGTGATTAGCTTACTGGAAAAAGTCCTGAGTCAAAAAGTTCATCATTTCTTTCTCCTCTGCGTCTCTGCTCTCTGATCTCCCTTCTCGCCTATTTATTGATGGGCAACAAAAAGCACCTTTGGCTAATTATCAACCAAGGCGCTCTTACCGCTACTCTACGGACAGATTTACGTATACATGTAATTAACAACTCTCAAAGCCTTGACATAGGCTTTTTGGTGCTTTTGTAGACGCATAGCAGTGAGACAACGCTGCATAGATCAGCTGCTATTAGGAAGGGTCGCCCTGCATTGATTACGGAGTCCGCAGTCAGGGGTTTGCCCTTGATGAAGTGTCCAGTGATTTTTAGACCCCTTCTGGGGGCTTCCCAAGGAGTGTGGAATGTTGATTTCCGCCGCGCTGTGGTAGGAATGTATCAACAGCAATAAAAGAGTAAATTTAACTGCGGTAAATTTATACAGATTGATCTATGTAAAAAGTTTTATTGAGACGCGAAACATCGCGCCTCTCAAACTTTACAAAAATTGACCTAAAAGCAAGAGCAAATGGAAAAATCAGAAAGCTCTGATTACCAATGAAGTTTCAAAGATACTTTTCCAATGTGCTAGCTAATGTAGTTTTAGGCACAGCACCGACAACCATATCAACTTTTTGCCCACCTTTAAAAATCATTAATGTGGGGATGCTGCGGATGCCGTACTGACTAGCAACATTAGGATTCTCATCAGTGTTGACTTTGACAACTTTGATTTGACCGTCATATTGAACGGCGATTTCTTCTACAACAGGGGCTACCATCCGACAGGGGCCACACCAGGGTGCCCAAAAATCAACTAAAACAGGTACTTCACTGTCGATTACTTCTTGCTTAAAGGTAGAATCGGTAACTTGTGCGGCTGCTGACATGCCTAAAAACCTTGCCAATTATATTTCTGCGTTTCGTGAAAATTCTACCATAGCAAAAACAGTTGCTTGGAAGCGAACGGATGTACATTTGCAAAGAAGCTTGAGAATTTATTTCTATTTACATAAGGAACCGCCCGAACAGTAGTCCGGGCGGAGTGTGGTGTGAGGAGTGAACGGAAACATGCGTCTCCGCTATCTCTATTGTAGGCGACATATGTAATTTTTCCAGTGGTTGTTTAAGACTCTGGAAAAATTTCCTGATGGATTTGCCTGAAATATCTACTAGGGATTAGGTATTAGTATTGGATATTGGGCATAGGGTATGGGGCATGGGGCATATTTTTTTATTTAATCTTTGGCATTTGTAAGCAGCCCCAATGAAACAAGTTTCACCACCAAGGATGAAAGTCGAGGCGGGGATTTTTACTCAGCACTCAGTCAGCACTCAGCACTTTCAAGTCAGGAGGAGGAAAGATAAAATTGGACGTTCAAATTTATTTTACTTTTCCTCTGTGCTGCTTCTGCTTCCTTTTCCCCAGTCCATAATCCCTATTCCCTAAACCTTTATTTACCCATACCTAATTGTTGAGCTTTTTGGTAAACTTTGCCTTCAGTTAGCAAGGAAGGAGCAATCACAACTTCAACTTGTTGCATTTCTTTGATGTTTTTAGCTCCCAATGTACCCATACTTGTTTTTAAAGCTCCTAAAAGATTATGGGTGCCATCATCAAGTGCTGCGGGGCCAATGAGAATTTGCTCTAAGGTGCCTGTGGTAGCAACGCGAATCCGAGTCCCACGAGGCAGTACAGGGCTAGGAGTTGCCATTCCCCAATGGTAACCTCGTCCAGGTGCTTCGGCGGCTCTAGCAAAGGGAGAACCAATCATTACGCCATCAGCGCCACAAGCAATACACTTACAAATGTCACCACCAGTGATTAAACCACCATCAGCAATGATCGGTATGTAGTTACCTGTTTCCCGATAGTAATCATCGCGTGCAGCGGCACAATCTGCGATCGCAGTTGCTTGTGGTACACCTACACCTAATACACCGCGTGAAGTACAAGCAGCACCAGGGCCAATCCCTACTAGTACACCAGCTGCCCCGGCTTTCAATAGATCTAAAGTTACTTCGTAAGTAACGCAATTCCCCAAGATCACAGGGATGGGCATAGTACGACAAAATTCTGCCAAATCTAAGGGAACGATTGACTCTGGTGACAGGTGTGCCGTAGAAACAACAGTAGCTTGTACAAAAAATAAATCTGCCCCAGCTTTGGCTACTACCTCACCAAATTTACTGGCTCCGGCTGGTGTGGCGCTGACTGCTGCAATGCCACCTTGTTGCTTAATTTCCTGAATACGCTTTTCAATTAATTCCGGCTTGATTGGTTCGGCATACAACTGTTGCATGAGGGAAACGAATTCATCTTTCCCTACAGCAGCAATCTTATCTAAAATCGGCTCTGGATCAGCATAGCGAGTTTGGATACCTTCTAAGTTGAGGACACCTAATGCTCCCAACTGCGACAAACGTACAGCCATACGCACATCGACTACGCCATCCATAGCACTGGCAATAATGGGGATTTCTCGCTCAATATTACCAATACGCCACTTAGTATCTGCCAAGCTCGGATCTAGTGTTCCTCTGCCAGGAACTAAAGCTATTTCATCAATTCCGTAAGCTCTCCGAGCTGTTTTTCCCCGCCCAAGTTGAATGTCCACGCTTTAACTTATCTCAAATCTGTTTAAGCTAGGGTATCAAATTGTGGGCAAAGTTGGTGCAATTTTTTCACAAGTAACTGTCAGTAAGTAGCGCTTAAGAGAGCCTGTAAAATTCTTACAACAGTTGCCCTATTGAAGCTGACTGCTCTAAGCATGGGCTTGCTTGATCTGCGTATGTGCTATAAATTGACAAAGGCTCTGGAATCAAAAGGAACACTACCGACATGGAATTATCTGTAATAGCTTTACAAGCAGCAAATACCGCCCATCAACTCTACCGATAAGGCTGCTGGTGAGGCATTGGAGAAAGCTGGAGCAGATATTAGAGACTTTTTGATACAACGATTTCAAGGAAAAATTGAAATTAGAGGGTCTGAACCAAAACTTTTAGAAGCTGCGATATTAAGTGAAGCTGAGTGGGATAAAAGGTTTCAGGAAGACCTTGAAAGACTGGTGAAATTGATGAATTCTCTGCTTCCGCGAAAAACAAAGTATCTGAAATAGAACAATTACAGAATGAAAATTCACAGTTAAATACTCAAAAATCTGAGTTAGAGTCACAGTATTTAAAATTCTATCAGTACTATCAACAACAACAGCAATAAATAGCTAATTTGAGGGCACAACTTTTAGAAGCTAACCAACGGACATCTCCTACTCCTACTTATATTTCTCCACAACAACGACAAGAAACTACTAAGACGATAGCGACAGAAAAGAGAATTTCAGTAGAAGAATATCAAGGGATTTCTAATCAAAGTGATTATGTTCCTGTTAGAGCGCATATCCGCAATGGGAAACCTGTAAGAGCACATTACAGAAGAAAACCAGGCAAATGAGCTTCAAGATACAGGAGAAGGTGGGAAGCTCGTGATTTGCCAGATTGCACCTAATATAAAATTAACTGGAGCCGTACAATCTGGAACCGTACAATTTGGAAACATGGTATTTGATTGGGACGAGGAAAAAGCCAGAAGCAATTTTGCCAAGCATAATGTTTCTTTTGATGAAGCCACTTCTGTGTTTGACGATCCGTTATTTTTAACTTTTGCCGATCCAGAACACTCCCTGCAAGAGCAACGCTTTATTATTATGGGAGAATCAGCTAGGGGACGATTGCTAGTTGTCTCTTACACCGATCGTGCAGGCACCACGCGCTTAATCAGTGCCCGCCCAGCTACCCGCAAGGAACGTAAAGCTTATGAGTCAGACCTTTGAAATGGATGATGACTTACGCCCTGAATATGACTTCACCCGACTCCCAGTTGTAGCCAGGGGACAAGGGCGCAAACGATCTACCCTAACTGTTCAGCTAGATCCAGATGTAGCAGCAATTTTTCCAGATTCTGGAGCAGTTAATGAAGGATTACGTCTATTAATGAGACTAATTCAACAGACACCATCCCAACCTAGTCTAGAGTCTAAAACTCTATCAAAAGAGGCATAGGTGGAGAGAGAGAACTTTCTTTGGGGCAACGGAGAACAGAAAAACAAGATGTGTAATTAATTACGACTCCACAAATTTGTCCCAACGCAATTAACTGCAACAAGGTTAAGCTTTAAAGCAGCTAGAATTGTTACTATAGGTTCAGATGAGATATTGAAGCCTTGATCCAATCTGAAACCTTAGAACTACTAGAATGGAATCGCCTCTGCCAGCATCTTGCGACATTTGCGGCAACTAAGTTAGGGGCGATCGCAGCACGTCAGCTAAAAATTCCCGATTCTCAAGCGGAAAGTACGCAGTTGTTGGCACAAACTAAAGAAGTTTACCAACTGGAAAGCCGTATATCCCCCAGTTTATCCTTTGAGGGGATTCAAGATATTGGTGATTCCCTGGAACGGGCAGAACTCCAAGGGATTTTGGGCGGAGATGAATTGTTAGCGATCGCAACTACTCTCTCTGGCAGCAGGAACTTACGCCGAATCATTGACAACCAGGAAGATTTACCTATCTTGACAGAGCTGGTTGCCGATTTACGGACTTATCCCGAACTTGAACAAGAAATTCACCGTTGTATCGATGAACGCGGACAGGTAACCGATCGCGCCAGCCAAAAGCTAGGGGAAATTCGCACGGAATTGCGGAGATTGCGGAGTCAAATCACCCAAAAACTGCAAAATATTTTACAAGCGAAGTCAGGGGCAGTGCAAGAACAACTGATTACCCAAAGAGGCGATCGCTTTGTAATTCCTGTCAAAGCAACACACAAAGACGCTATCCCCGGTATTGTTCACGATACCTCTACCAGTGGTGCCACTTTATATGTAGAACCTCATAGCATCGTGCCCTGGGGAAATCAATTACGTCAGACAATTAGAAGAGAGCAAACAGAAGAAGAAGCGATTAGACGCGGCTTAACAGAGCAAGTAGCAGCAGTTAAACCTGATTTAGAGAGGTTGCTAGCAATTGTTACCACTTTAGATTTAGCAACTGCGCGATCGCGTTACAGTTTTTGGCTAGGGGCAAATCCTCCCAGATTCATTGACTGGGCGGACACAGAAAGCATCACTCTACGCCAGCTGCGTCATCCCCTGTTGGTGTGGCAGCATCAACACGAGCAAAGCCCAGCCGTAATTCCCGTAGATTTATTGATTAACCCCCATATCAGGGTAGTAACTATTACTGGGCCTAATACTGGTGGTAAAACTGTCACCTTAAAAACCCTTGGCTTGGCAGCATTAATGGCCAAAGTCGGCTTATTTGTACCAGCCCGTGAGCCAGTAGAAATACCGTGGTTTAGCCAAGTATTAGCAGATATTGGTGATGAACAATCGCTACAGCAAAGCTTATCCACCTTTTCTGGTCATATACGCCGCATTAGCCGGATTTTGAATGCTGTAGGCAGTGAGAAGGGACTGGGGAATGGTGACTGGGGACTGGGGGACAATGAAGAATCATCAATACCCCATGCCCAATCCCCCATGCCCCATGCCCAATCCCTAGTTTTACTTGATGAAGTCGGCGCGGGAACTGATCCAGCCGAAGGTAGTGCTTTAGCGATCGCGCTGCTGCAATATCTCGCAGATCATGCAGGACTGACAGTGGCGACAACTCACTTTGGAGAACTGAAAGCACTGAAATATGAAGATGAGCGCTTTGAAAACGCCTCTGTAGAATTTGATGAAAGTACCCTATCACCAACTTATCGGTTGTTGTGGGGAATTCCCGGACGTTCCAATGCTTTAGCAATTGCCCAGCGCTTAGGGTTAAAACTAGAAGTTGTCGAAACAGCAAAAACCCATCTGGGAGGCGCAACAGACGAAGTTAACCAAGTGATTGCGGGGTTAGAAGCCCAACGCCGTCGCCAAGAAACCAAAGCCGCAGAAGCCCAAAATTTGTTGCAGCAAGCCGAACGCTTATATAAAGAAGTTTCTACAAAAGCGGCAAACTTACAAGAGAGGGAAAAAGCTTTAAAAGTCTCCCAAGAAGCAGCAGTACAACAAGCGATCGCTCAAGCTAAAGGTGAAATCGCCCAAGTAATTCGGCGCTTGCAACAAGGGACACCCACAGCACAAGATGCTCAACAAGCTACTAATGCTTTAAATCAAATTGGGCAGAAATTTCAACCAGCCGCACCAGCCAAACCCAAAGTGGGATTTATGCCCAAAGTAGGCGATCGCGTCCGCATTTCTCAGTTTGGGCAAACAGCAGAGGTGTTAGTTGCTCCCGATGAAGATGGGGAGTTAACTGTGCGTTTTGGCATCATGAAGATGACAGTCAAGCTGGAAGACATAGAATCTTTAGATGGGCAAAAAGCTGAACCCATCGTCAAACCAAAACCAGCACCAGCACCAGTTACTCCAGCTGCGCCACCAGCCCTAGCAATTCGGACTTCCAAAAATACCATCGATATCCGAGGTAAACGGGTAGCCGATGCCGAATTGCTTTTAGATAAAGCACTGGCAGAAGCTACAGGGCCAATATGGATCATTCACGGACACGGTACTGGTAAACTCCGCCAAGGTGTACATAATTATTTGCAGCAACACCCCAGAGTCAGCAAATACGAAGCCGCAGAACAAGTAGATGGTGGTAGCGGTGTCACAGTGGCTTACGTGGGGTAAGGGATTGGGGAACTCGGGGCCCCTCTGGGGATAAGGGGTAATGGGGACTGGAGACTGGGGATATTACCAATTACCAATCCCCCATGCCCATTTACGCCGGATTCAAAAACTTTGCTACAGTTTGCACATCCTTATCACCACGTCCGGAGCAGTTAATTATAATGCGGGGGCTACCAGTGAGTTGCGGACAGAGGGTTTCTAGATAGGCGATCGCATGAGATGTTTCTAATGCGGGGATAATTCCTTCTAGGCGAGATAATCTTTGGAATGCTTCTAGGGCTTCGGCATCTGTGACGCTGTAGTATTCAGCGCGAGATGTATCTTTCAAATAGCTATGTTCTGGCCCTACTCCGGGATAATCTAACCCAGCACTAATGGAGTGGGCTTCAATTACTTGCCCATCTTCATCTTGCAGCAAGTAGCTCATTGCGCCGTGCAGTACACCTACTTGCCCTTTGGTTAAGGTAGCAGCGTGTTTATTGGTATTTACTCCTTCTCCGGCTGCTTCCACGCCAATTAAGCGCACGGAAGATTCATTGACAAACTCATAAAATAGTCCCATCGCATTAGAACCACCACCCACACAAGCCATGAGAATATCTGGCAAACCGCCCCATTTTTCTTGAGCTTGGGCGCGAGTTTCTTGACCAATGATGGCATGAAAATCACGTACCATCATCGGGTAAGGATGGGGGCCTGCAACTGAACCGAGGATGTAGTGAGTTGTTTCTACATTTGTTACCCAATCCCGAATCGCCTCAGAAGTTGCATCTTTGAGGGTTCCAGTTCCCGCAGCTACAGGACGCACTTCTGCGCCCATTAATTTCATGCGGAATACATTTAATGCCTGGCGTTCCATATCATGAACGCCCATATAAATAATGCATTCCAGGCCAAACCGAGCGCAAACCGTTGCCGTGGCTACTCCATGTTGTCCAGCGCCAGTTTCCGCAATAATTCGGCGTTTGCCCATGCGCTTTGCCAACAGCACTTGACCCAGGGCATTATTAATTTTGTGTGCGCCAGTGTGGTTTAAATCTTCCCGCTTTAAATAAATTTGCGGCCCAGTACCATCTGGGCGAGCATAATGAGTAGTTAAACGTTCAGCAAAATACAACGGTGTAGCGCGCCCTACATAGTCTCGCAGCAGTTGTTGCAGTTCAGAAAGAAACTCAGGGTCATTGCGGTATTGCTGATAAGCTGTTTCTAGTTCAGCCAGCGCAGGCATCAATGTTTCCGGGACGTACTTACCGCCAAAGCGTCCAAAGCGTCCTTGTGTATCGGGAACAGAAGCAGTAGATGGGGAACTTGGAGATATGGGTGTGGTAGTCACGGACTGATCTCTACGACAGAACGAATTTTATTATAGATAAAGTATGAGCTGCATAGAATAAGAAGTGCGATCGCTCACTTGCTGCTACATAGAAAAAAGTTTTTGCGATTAGGGACTAGCTAGACAAGAGACACTGAAGATATAAGGATATAAATGACCTTTGACCCTTGACTCTTGTACAGACGCGATTAATCGCGTCTCTCCAACTCTTGACTTTTGATTAAAATTTATGTCTCCTTCCAATTCTTCAGACAAACGTTTCGTCTATCGTGAATTTGGCAACGATGACTCACCAGCTTTAGAAAGACCAATTGCCGAACTCCCACCACAACAGCAAAATCTGAAAGTGCAAGCTAGCCGCAAAGGGCGTAAAGGTAAAACTGTTACTGTCATTAGTGGTTTTCAGTCCAAGCCAGAAACCCTCAATGATTTAGTAAAACAATTAAAAACTCAATGCGGTACAGGTGGCACAGTTAAAGAAATGGAAATTGAAATTCAAGGCGACCACAAGCAAAAAATTGTCGAAATTTTGACTAAGCTTGGTTATAAAGCCAAAATTAGCGGCGGCTAGTGTAGAGATTGTTGTCAAATTACGAGCATTAGGCAACAAATGGGCTAATGTTATCGTTGAAATATTAATAGATATCTGAGCAGTTGCGAATTTGTTACTTAAATGTCTGCTCACTATTAACATTCACAGGAGGCTTACATGGATTTAATTCGGATTCTCGCCGCGATTTTTTTACCCCCTTTAGGTGTGTTTTTGCAAGTAGGGATAGGTAAAGATTTTTGGATTAATATTATTTTGACCTTTTTCGGCTATATTCCCGGAATTGTCCATGCAATTTGGGTAATTGCTAAGAAGTAATCGGGCATCAGGTTAGGTTGGTTTGCGATCGCTATTTAGATTTTGTAGATCAAATTGGCGATCGCAGTTTATTAGGTTCACTTATAGTCTCTACAAATAAACTAAGAATTATTACAATTCATATAGAAATAATATTTATTTTGAGCGTGAATATTTATATCAATTCCATGCTCATTTTTGTTTTTTATTGCCAATATTTAACACAATATAATTAACCTTATTTAAAATATAGGACTCGTCTTTGATTGTGGAAGTTCACGTAGGATGCGTTAGCGATAGCGTAACGCATCCACTAATTTTTTTCATAAATCAAATCGGATTCCTATATTCTTTCAAAAGATTATGAAAGAAGCTTCCCTGAATAATAAAAGAAATGTAGCGAATAACAGGACAAGTGAAAAAAGAACCGGACAACTGGGTAGGGGCACGGCACCAATAAGATAATTTGAAACACTATAAGATTGTAAATGCCGTGCCCTTAAAAACAATTCATCTGCCAAGAGTTAAAGGTAAAGACAACCTTTAACCCTTTCCCTTTCACCTTTTTCCCTTACTTGTGCTTACACAGCGATTAATTTTTTAATTGGAAGTCCCTGACTTAGTTGGCGCTGTAGATGAACTTGGTGCAGGTTTGGCACGTTCTTGCTGATAAAATTGGGACACTTTTTTCACATAAGCAGCAGTAAAGCCATTGTTACAGCCTGTATAATTCCCAGTCATCCACCAACAAGCTACGCCATTAACTGCCGCAGTTTCATTATTTTTAGTAGCGCGAAATTGGTTATTTAACTCCCGGCGCGTGATACAAGAGACAACTTGGCGTGCTGTTTCCGGACTGTTTTCAAACTGCGTCGGTGTTAGCTCTTTTTTGAGACAAGTTCTTCCCCAACCTTTGAGAGTTTCTGGTTTGACTTGCCATTGACTATATAGTCCATCGTTTTGCTTGCCAGTTTGCGGTGCTGCTTTTCGTAGCGCTTCTACCATTGCTGTAACTTGAGCATCCGCAACCTGCTGTTGTGCTTGAACTAACCCAGAGGAAAGTCCCAAGCTAACAGCCACTCCGCCTAGTAGCAATCCTAAGAAGTTTTTGCTCATGACTTTGGACTTATTTTAAACACTAATCATTTAGGATACTACGTGTTTATATGTTGTAACAATTTTATATTTGGTAGAAAAGCTGAGTTGCTCAGAGGATACGGCATGAGAGCAATGATTTCTGGCGATAATTGCTACTTCTAGGAATCAGATTTGATTTCTCAATCAATCTCATTGAAAGCGGCGGGAAACTCCATCCCCTTGTGGGTGGAGAGGGATAGCCGCCCCGCCGCTTGGGGCATAGGGCATTGGGCATTGGTATTTTCTTTCCCATGACGGCAGTTTGCACAATACTGGAAACCAGCAACGCACTGCCTCCCCTATGCCCAATTCCCAATGCCCAATTCCCAATGCCCAAAAACTCCATCCCCTTGTGGGTGGAGTTTTTCATTATTTTGTAGGGTGCATTAGGCGTAAGACGTAACGCACGCAAAGCCTGAGAACAGGTGCGTTACGTTAAAACTAAAGAGGAAAAGGTAGCAATTAAATCTTGAATGATTCCGTATTAACAATAACTTGTATTTATGAGTTTGAAAAACAAGAGTATTTGCTCCTATCTTGCGGAATGCATAAAGTAGAAGTAGTAGCTGGATACATACATATATAAATGGGTGTATTAGTATGTTTAATAACTTACGGGAAATTCGTTATCAACAAGGTTGTTGCGATCGCGATGCTGGGTTATTGCCTAAAATGCAAGATTCTGCATATTTGGAAGCTTACCTCAAAGGAAGGCCAGAAGGGTTAGATGGCATTATGCAATACTTTCCTTCTGTTGAGGCATATATGAAATGGAAGTTCAAAGATTTAGGTCGTTCAGTATCTTGAGGTTGGAGACTGGGGATTGGGGGCTGGGGATTAGGGATTGGGGATTGGGAGATGAGGAAGCGGAGGAGAAATTTTCAATTCCCATTACCTATTACCAAATGATAAACCATAGTTGTGATTAAGGGCATGGCAATGCCATACCCCTACCCATTTATGCAATTTTTTACCAATTTGTATGGCGGTTTTTGAAATTACAAATTACGAATTACCAATTAAGAAGTAGGCACAGCTATATTTTGACGCACAACACGTTTGCGATCGCTTTTCCTCGTACCCCCAGCCATCTGATATTCATGGCTATTGCTACCGAACTTATACGCAATACCACGCAAAATGTTCTCAGAATAATCGGCTAAATCTTTTTCATTCTCTACAATTTGAGTTAATAAATTATCTATAGTAGAGAGCGCACGATTATATGCTTTTAAAGATTCGCGCAGGTTTTGGATTTTTTCAGTATAACCTTGGACTGTTAATCCTTCTCCTACGTCTAAGCCGGAATTAATAGATTCAATACTAGCTAGACGCTTCTCAGCTTTGCTAAGAACACGTGAACTACGTTTCATTCTTGACATTATTTGCACCCTATTAGCAAATTTTTCCTAAATCTATAGTGGACAATTATGGAAAAATTTGTCATACGTAGAATTGTTGATTTTTCAGAAAAATCTCAAAATTTCCGTAATTTAGCGCAATTTCTAATTAAGAAAGTCTCAAAATATGTCATTTCTAGGGTTTAAAACTGTTAGTGAATTTTAGAACGCCAGTATGTTTTTGTTAACCTCAAGGCGAAATTTCCTACAAATTACGCGAAACACGGAAACGTCAACCCTGAAGTTGATTCCGACTACGCGAAACACGGAAACGTCAACCCTGAAGTTGATTCCGACTACGCGAAACACGGAAACGCCAACCCTGATGTTAATTCCGGGAACCCTGAAGTTGATTCCGACTACGCGAAACACGGAAACGTCAACCCTGATGTTAATTCCGGGAACCCTGAAATTGATTCCGACTACGCGAAACACGGAAACGCCAACCCTGATGTTAATTCCGAGAACCCTGAAATTGATTCAGTTTACGTAGGATGCGTTAGCGATAGCGTAACGCATCCGCAGCAAAGCCTTTCGTGCGTTACGGCTTACTGAGATTTTTTCCTAAATCAAATGGGATTCCTATATTTTATTAAGTAACGTACCATATTCGGCAGCGGTGCGTTAGGCGCTAGATTAGTTATTTTGTAGCAAATAATATCTATCATATGCGCCTAACACACCCTACAACAAGATTTATTTTTGATTGATAAATAATCTCTTATTTAGAACTAGATTCAAAATCAGAGACAGCGCAGGAAAATTCTCTAAAGGCTGTTTTAATTAAAACTTCTTTCATCTCTCTATTCAAAGCAGAATCACGGATCATGTCTGCTAATTCTAGGAATAAAAAAGAAATCATAAATCGGTCTTGGCGGTCAATTTGTTTTAAGCAAGATGAGATAAATTCATATAATTCTGTTTTTTTGGGTTTGCTTTCTTCTTCCCATAATTGAAAAGCTAACCTGAAGGTTTTTAACCTAATTTCGTTGGTGTTGTAAGACGCGTCTTTGTAGCGAATTGATACGCGTTGGGGCATTTCCATAGTTTTGAATAGCCTGAATCAATATAAATTATTCTTCAATTTTTGACTAGTTAATCCGGATAAATTGATGAAGGCTGAAGGATAAATGATGAAGTATGAATTAGATAATTTTAAGTGAATGCAGATGCCTTACGCTATCGCTAACGCATCCTACGTGGATTTAAATCAAAGATGATTACTATATAATTTGGGAATTAAAATTTGTTTTGGGGTAGAGATTAAAGGGTAAAAGTTAAAGTGTTTTATTTTGCTTTTTACTTTTTGGTGTGAGAAGTCGCTAAAATCGAAATGTTTACATAATAATTTACGCTTAGTTAGGTTGTGGCTACTGTAACTTGTCCTCGCTGCCATCAACTGGTTGATCATCAGGCTATTACTTGTCCTTATTGTCAGACAACTCTCAAGGCTTACGGACATCCAGGTATTCCCTTGCATCGTGTGAGTGGTGATGGTTATCTGTGCGATACTTGCACCTATCATGCGGATGATACTTGCAATTTTCCTAAACGTCCCTACGCCAAAGACTGTACCCTTTACCAAAATTTGGAGGAGAGTAAGTTGGAGTCACAACAGCAGCTTGCTGAACAGAGTTTTGGTGTGGTTGTGAAAGGTTGGATTAAACGTAATCAGGGCTTGCTGTTGATATTAGGTCTATTATGCATCTGTTTACTGCTGGCTTTGTCAACAGGATAGCGGGGGTGATAATAATACTCGGTTAAGCGTTTTGAACTCAAAATTGGTTTTGGGGAAAAGGTTAAAGGTTAAAGGGGAAGGGGAAAAGACAAAACCTTTCCCCCTTTCCCTATTGGTTTTGGGGAAAGGGTTAAAGGTTAAAGGGGAAGGGGAAAATACAAAACCTTTCCCACTTTCGCTTTCCGCTTTTCCCGACTTGTACAATAAGTCTAATGTTTTGTATGAGGTCATTGGTGTCAAATTAACGTGAAACCCGCTTTCTGCAAAGGTTTTGCCCTCACCCCCAGCCCCTCTCCCACTAGGCTACGGTGTATACACAAATCGGAGTTATTTTGAGATCCGGGTTTTACCCCCCTTAATCCCCCCTTGGCAAGGGGGGAAACAAGAAAATCAAGTTCCCTCCCCTTTGCAAGGGGAGGGTTAGGGTGGGGTAATTCGAGGAATGGTAGTGATGCGATAACTTGTGTGTACACCGTAGCTCCCACCAGGAGAGGGGAGCAAGAGATTCAATTCCCCTTCTCCCTGAGGGAGAAGGGGTTAGGGGATGAGGGCGAGGGTTGTTGTACAACACGCGCCGTATATAGCTTTTAGCTTAAGTTGACACGTATGGGTGCGATCGCGACTATCTTTTTGGCTTCATCTACTGTAATCCGCGCTAGTCCAAATTTTTCAATAATCGCCGCATTTGTGGTTAAGTGGGTACTAATTTTAGATACCCCATATTGGCTTTCTTCTAAGGCTAAGGTAGCTGGTAATAATAATTGATCACCTAAATGTTCATCGACTGGTGCGCCTGTGTGATGAAATTCTAACAATTGGCGACAAGCAATATCTGCAACTTTCTCGGCTGGTAAGCGTAAACGCCCAAAGCCACCAAATCCAGTCAAGCTATTTTTATATTCAGCAGTTAAAAAAACTCCAGCCCCCGGTGCAATTCCTTTTTCTCGCAAGGCTTGAATAGCTGCATTTAAACCAGCTTGATGTAATAAGTTCTGGGCGCGATTCGCCATGCGTTGAGAAATATGGGAGGCTAATTCTGTGACTACTGCTAACCCTCTGACTTGCTGTAAGTTACCTCTCTCTAGCAAAGTAATACCGTTAATTTTGCCATTACCATTCACTTTAATATGCATTTCGCCGCCACCTTGGGGATACCATCCCCAAGCGCGTAACTTAGCTGTCGCCTTCACTCCCATGCGGCGCAGCATTGGCAAATATACTTGTTCAATATAGGTCATGGTGGGGCTAAAGGGGACATGAGTTCCACCTTTTAAAATTATTTGCGATTCCGCAGAAGCTAAAGCCAAGGGTAAAAGAACAGTCTGTAATACCAAAGTCATCGCCCCAGCCGATCCGCTTTGTTGTGCTTCGGTGACATCAAAGGTATATTGTCCCGGCTTTACAGCACTACCAGGAATAAATTCCAGCATCATGGAACCTAAAGTATCACCCTGCATTTTGGCATCACAAATTCTAGCCGCAGCACGAACTGCTGTTAAATGTTGTGCTGCTAATCCTGGTCTTCTACGTTTAGCACGAATACCTGCAATGCGGATAGATTCACCAGTAATAGCCGCTAAACTCAAGGAAGTGCGAAGAACTTGTCCGCCTCCTTCTCCGTAGGAACCGTCAATGTCAATCATGGGCAATTTGAGATATTGAACTTTGGATTATCTCTACGGTTGAGTAATCAGATTACAAAGTTTATAGCTGTTTTCATCTAAGTGCAATATGGCTTTTGGTTTGGGGTTTGGTGTTTGGGGTTTGGTGTTTGGTGTTTGGTGTTTGGTAATTGGTAATTGGGTGTTTGTCTTTTATTCTTCCTCATCTCCCAGTCCCCAGTCCCCAGTCCCCACACATCCCAGGAGATTGCTAAAATCCTGTTATCCTCGTAACTACTCACGCAGAAAGCACCAGAAAAAGCGATCGCTATGCTTCAGTATCCGAATCTCGAACAAGCGCTAAAATATCACTTCGGTTATGACCGATTTCGTCCGGGACAACGGCAAATTATCGAGGATGCGCTGCAAAATCGGGATTTAATGGTGGTGATGCCTACGGGTGGGGGAAAATCTTTGTGCTTTCAGTTACCAGCGCTGTTAAAGAAGGGTTTGACGGTGGTGGTGTCTCCTTTGATCGCTTTGATGCAAGACCAGGTGGAGGCGTTACGGAATAATAATATTAGCGCTACTTTCCTCAATAGTAGTTTGAATGCTTATAAGGTGCGATCGCGGGAAGAAGCAATCCTCAGTGGTAAGGTGAAATTACTTTACGTTGCACCGGAACGGCTGTTGAGTGAAAGATTTCTGCCGTTTCTGGATTTAGTTAATCACCAAATTGGGATTTCTACTTTTGCAATTGATGAGGCGCACTGTGTCTCGGAATGGGGACATGATTTCCGTCCAGAATATCGGCAATTGCGATCGCTACGCCAACGTTACCCTAATATTCCTGCTGTCGCCCTGACTGCTACAGCTACCGATCGCGTGCGGAGTGATATTATCCAACAACTAGGGTTAAAGCAACCGAGTATCCACATTGCTAGTTTTAACCGTCAAAATCTTTATTATGAAATCCGTTCTAAATCTAAATATGCTTACGCAGAATTATTAGAATTAATTCGCGAAACTCAAGGTTCGGTAATTATTTATTGTTTAACTCGTAAAAAAGTTGATGAACTAACTTTTAAATTGCAAAACGATAAAATCTCTGCCATACCTTATCATGCGGGTTTAACTGACGACGAACGCACCAAAAACCAAACCCGGTTTATTCGCGATGATGTGCAGGTAATTGTCGCCACCATTGCGTTTGGAATGGGAATTAATAAGCCGGATGTGCGCTTAGTAGTTCACTTTGATTTACCACGCAATATAGAAAGTTACTATCAAGAATCCGGGAGGGCGGGTAGGGATGGCGAACCTTCGCGCTGTACGCTGTTCTTTAATTATGGTGATATTAAAACTATTGAATGGAGTATTAACCAAAAAACCGATCAGCAAGAACAGTTGATTGCGAAACAACAATTGCGGCAAATGATCGACTATGCCGAAGGTACAGATTGCAGACGGACGATTCAACTAGGTTATTTTGGCGAACGCTTTGCTGGTAATTGTGGTAACTGCGATAATTGCCGTTATCCCAAACCGATGCAAGATTGGACAATTGAGGCGATGAAGTTCTTATCTTGTGTAGCGCGTTGTAAAGAAAGATTTGGGATGCTGCATATTATAGATGTGCTGCGGGGTGGAAAAAGCCAGAAAATTCTGCAAAACGAACATGACAAGCTTTCTACCTATGGTATCGGTAAAGATAGAACTGTGGATGAATGGCGAATGCTGGGGCGATCGCTTTTACATCAAGGTTTACTCGAACAAACCGCTGATGGTTACTCGGTTTTGAAGCTGAACGCCTTGAGTTGGGAAGTAATGCGGCGACAACGTACCGTCAATTTAGCTGTGTCAGCAGTGCAAAAAGTTACTTGGGAAGAAACTAGCGAAAAAGCAGTTGAGGTAGAACTACTCATGCAGAGATTGCGATCGCTGCGGAAACAACTAGCTGATGAACAATCTGTACCACCCTACGTTGTTTTTCAAGATTCTACTTTGAAATTAATGGCACAGGTGCAACCCACAACCCTCAGCGAATTTGCCAAACTTTCTGGTGTAGGTAGCCACAAACTCGCCCAATATGGTGATAAATTTCTGGCAGAAATTCGCGCCTATCGTCAAGAACAAGGTGTGATCGATGTAGTTGTGAATGAAAAACCAGCTTTTGGTTTTCGCTTACCTTCGACTACAGAATTATTAACATTACAATTGCATCAACGCGGTTTAACTGTTGCCAAAATTGCCGAGCAAAGAAATATTCGTTCTAGTACAGTTGTAGGACATCTAGTAGATTTAATTGAAAATAATCAGCCTGTAGATTTAAATCAATTGGTTCCTTTAGAAAAGCAAAAAAAGATTTGGCAAGTCTTAGAAGTGCTAGGTGATATTTCTCTCACCCCCATTCGTGAACAGCTGGGTGAGAATTATACTTATGATGAAATTCGCTTAGTACGGGGAAGATGGCGAAGGGAGAAAAGGAAGTAATTGGTAATTGGTAATTGGTAATTGGTAATTGGTAATTGCCCTGTTTAAGCTAAAACACATCTAATACCAATTCAAATAATGTTTGCGACAGATAAATTCTTTGTAGGGGCACGGCACCAATAAGATATTTGATATGCCAAAAGATTGTGGATGCCGTGCCCCTATTGACCCATCTGTTGCGTTCTTTTTTCACAATGGTATGATTTTACAGATTAAATTTTATCAATCTCTTGTGGGGTGGGCATCTTGCCATTGGTGTCAACTTAAGCTAAAAGCTATATAGGGCGGGCGTTGTACAAATACCTCGTGCCCTCATCCCCTAACCCCTTCTCCCTCAGGGAGAAGGGGAATTGAATCTCTTGCTCCCCTCTCCTGGTGGGAGAGGGGCTGGGGGTGAGGGCAAAACCTTGCAACCAAGCGGATTTCACGTTAAGTGGACACCAATGGCATCTTGCCCGCCCAAATCATGCAATTTAAATGCTGATTAGCTTATAAAAAGGTATTATCAACTTGTGATTTTAAAAGCTTGTCATTACCTACAAACTTTAAGCTATTCCCAATTTAAATTGCATAATTTAGGCGCGCATAATGCCTGTTCTACAACATCTTAAAATATTGTAGATATGCAAAATATATTGGATTTAGCTTAATTTTTGCTTTGCCGTCTACTCACTTGGAAATAAATTTCCATACCTATCGTAAGTTAGATTTTGTAGTGAGATGACAGGTTGTTTTGATACTGGAACCTTGACAAAATGTAGGTAATGACAAGGGGGATTTCTCTGTTTTCTGTTGACTTTCCGTAAATCACGCTTTAATCAAAATGATGAGCTTGGATTAATCGCAATTTTGGTGAATACTACCAGATTTTATGAAGAAAAGCTGGGTACTTCTGTAATAGGTTCTGGTACCTCAAGAGGAACCACAGAAGGTTGAGCTTCTTTGGTCTTGGGTGCCAAAATTATCGATAGCAGCTTAGGGAAAGACAAGCAAATAACAGTACTCACCAGAGTTAATAGTAGTGCATCTATCATACTCATAGATTATCCCCCCATAAAATAAATATTTTTTTGATTCTATTTCTTAACTTAGCAGTAAATTTTGTATTTGCAAATACACCTATCATTTGGAATTACTTGTACTTTATATAAGCAAGTTAAATATATTTATTTTCTTTGCCAACCATAGAAAAAATTATTGGTTGGTGATGCGCTTATGCTGATGTTTTCATGTATGTGAAAATATCCTATTTGAATTGTCAACTTCCTCGCAACAGAACATAGGCAAGACGGAAACAGCGTACTAATTCTACACTGCTCGTCTAACCCTCATAAATATTTCTCACAAACAATCGAGAGTTTGTATCCCTATCTCCAAAAATTTTGAAGATTACGTAGTCAGCTATTTAATGCTGAAAAAATTCCCAAATATAGCAGTCCCAAATTATTTGTGAAAAACTATTGATGAGGCTACGAGAGATTTCACAAGTCAAATAGGATGGCAATCGAACTCAACATCGTATGAATGCACCGGTGGGTTGTTCTCCTCATTAAAAGCTCCAACTAAAGAAGCTGAAAGTATCATTAATTTGGAGTACAGCGATCGCAAAAACGAGGACGGAATCTACAAAATTGGCTGCCTGTCAATGGGTGAACCGTACAATAAGGAAAGGTCGTGATTGGGACTCTACTTGCTTGGGAACTGGTTGATGATTCAGTCGGTTCGGTTTTAAGTGAGAGAATAGTAGATAGCAGCTTAGGAAATGCCAAGCAAGCAATAGTACTGATGATTGTTAGCAATGCAGCATCCTGTACAACGATAGGTAATCACCCCCCTGTGTAAATAGGTGGTCGCTTTGATCTACTGTCAGCAAATATTGATGTCATGACAATTAATGTAATGACAGCCATTGCTTTAAGTCTATATAAGTGAATTCTACCATAAATATTTGTAAATGGAAGCTAGAACTTTCCGAAAATATAGACGCGGAAAGCATTGTGTATATTAAAGACATTTATTGAGACACAATAGCAAAATCATCTCGAAAAACAGCAAATTTAGTAATTAGGTAATGTGTGATGTCAAAAACTCAATCTGCGGCGATTTACTTATCTAATATTAGTGAACCAGAACGTTTAGCATTACAGCGGTTAAAAGATTACACCCATATCAATGCAATCCCAGAAATTTGGCCCTTAGCAGCCAAGTCATTTGGGGATACAGTAGCGCTGCACAACCCCCATGCTAAACCAGAGGTGGTAATTACTTACAAGCTGTTAGCAGAGCTAATTCAAAAATTTGCGGCTGGGTTACAGGTTTTAGGAATCAAAGCAGGCGATCGCCTGTCGTTAATTGCCGATAATAGTCCCAGGTGGTTTGTAGCCGATCAAGGAATCATGACGGCTGGCGCGGTGGATGCGGTGCGGAGTTCCCAAGCCGAAAAGGAAGAATTACTGTTTATTATTGCTAATAGCGGCAGTACAGGGCTAGTACTAGAAGATTTAAAGACACTGCAAAAATTGCGCGATCGCCTCAACGATTTACCCGTGCAATTTGTAATTCTGCTTTCCGATGAAACACCACCAGAAGATAGCCTGAAAATCTTGAATTTTTCGCAATTGCTAGAAATTGGTGCTAGTAATGCCTTGCAACCAGTTGAGTACAATCAAGACAATTTAGCCACGCTCATTTATACTTCCGGGACTACAGGCAAACCCAAGGGTGTGATGCTGGCTCATAGCAATTTAATTCATCAAATCACAACTATGGGTACCGTAGTACAGCCCAATGTCGGTGATGTAGCTTTGAGTATTCTTCCGAGTTGGCATAGCTATGAAAGAACCGTAGAGTATTTCTTACTTTCTCAGGGTTGTACTCAAATTTATACTAACTTGCGTGCCGTCAAAAACGATTTAAAAAACCGCAAACCCCATTTTATGGTAGCTGTACCACGCCTCTGGGAATCAATTTATGAAGGAGCGCAAAAACAGTTTCGTGAACAACCAGCTAATAAGCAACGCCTGATCAACTTTTTCTTTGAAAAGAGCGATCGCTATATTAAAGCCAAGCGCATTGCTGAAGGAGTCAGTTTAGATCATCTCGAATCCTCAGGAATAGAGAAATTAACCGCGAAAATTCAAGCTGCGGCTTTATTTCCCCTCCATGCCTTGGGAGAGCGGCTAGTTTATGCTAAAGTCCGTGAGGCAACAGGAGGGCGAATCAAGCAAGTCATTAGCGGTGGTGGCGCACTTCCCAAGCACATCGATATGTTTTTTGAAATTATTGGTGTAGAAATTTTGCAAGGCTATGGCTTAACCGAAACATCTCCTGTAACTAATGTGCGCCGCCCTTGGCATAATGTCCGTGGTTCATCCGGTCAGACATTACCCGCAACAGAAACTAAAATTGTAGATCCAGAGACTCGCAAACCTCTAGCTATCGGGGAGCGAGGCTTGGTGTTATTGAAGGGGCCGCAAATTATGCAAGGCTATTACCAAAATCCCGAAGCGACAGCAAAAGCCATCGACGCTGAAGGTTGGTTTGATAGCGGCGATTTGGGTTGGTTAACACCACAAAATGACCTAGTACTGACTGGCAGAGCAAAAGATACGATTGTCTTAACTAATGGGGAGAATATCGAGCCGCAACCAATCGAAGACGCGTGTTTGCGATCGCCCTACATCGATCAGATTATGCTAGTTGGTCAAGATCAGCGTAGCCTTGGTGCATTGATTGTCCCCAATTTGGAAGCATTAGTAAAATGGGCAGAAACTCAAAATATCGATTTGAGTAAACCAAATGAAGATGTTACCGCCTCAGCCAGTCAAAAAATAGACTTGGAGAGTAAAATAATCCAGGAATTATTTCGGAAGGAATTGAATCGGGAAGTGCAAAATCGTCCAGGCTATAGAGCAGATGACCGCATCGGCCCATTTAAGCTCATTCCAGAGCCGTTTTCTATTGAAAATGGTTTAATGACACAAACACTAAAAATCCGGCGACATGTCGTCAGCGAACGCTATCGCGATATTGTTAACGCCATGTTTGCTTGATAATTCCACTTACAAAATATAGAGTGAACGTGAAACTTTATGGATGCTTCCAAATCCCAACAATTGCTTCTGAAACGGATCGTGAATGTCAAAGTCATTGTCACTCCTCTATGGAAAGAGGAAGTACAACAGCAATTGCAAGCGCAGATTAACCAAACCGATCAGCAATTGCAACAACTAGACGTTGAAGGACAAAGAGCGATTACCGCCATTCAAAAGCAAAGTTTGCAACCCCCAGGGCCCCAAACTCTCCAACAGATTGATAATATTCAACTGCAAGTCAATCAAAAGAAAAGCGAATTGCTAGAACAGAAAAACCAATTCCTGCAAAATCTCCAGCAAGTCCAGTATTTGGAATTAGATCAGGAAGTCAACCAATTCCAAATGGAAGGCTTTTTCCGCATCGAACCAGGCGATAACTTAATCAGCAAAACCCAAGTTGAAATCGTTATCCGCGATGGTATTGTCGAAGAAATTCGAGGAGATATTTAGAAATTTGTTTGCCATTTGTCATTTGTTAATGTTCTCCTGCCAATTACTACATAACTTATGACTCATGGCTAAAATCCCAGCATCTACTAACATTATTTACTAGCTGTATTTTCAGCCCACGCACTTGCATTAAATTGGTAAACGCAAGGACGTGGGTTTTTTAATGGAATGGGTAATGGGTAATTGGAATTTGAAAGCAGCAAGAGATGCGTTAAGCTGACGCTAACGCATCCTACACACCCATTACCAATTACCCATTACCAATTACCAAACACTAATTTCGGTTTACCGAACTCTAAAATTAGAGTCTACCGTACCTATTTTGTGAGCCCTAGATTAGGGCGGTAATCATCAAATAATCAGTGATAAAAACCGAATTTACGCTTAGTTAAACTCTACATATTATGAATATGTAAGCAAAAAGCTAACCGCCAAATAAACCAATAAAGAGAAAATTTCAAGAGGAAAAGTTATGGCATTAGTTCGTTGGAATCCCTGGAGAGAAATTGACACCCTACAACGTCAAATTAATGACATTTTTGCAGACACCAGAGTTCCATCTGCTTTGTTTGAAAGAGGTATAGTTAGAGTTCCTGCTGCTGAGTTAGAAGAAACTGAAAATGCTATTCTGCTGAAGCTGGAAATTCCAGGGATGGAAGCTAAAGACTTGGATGTACAAGTAACAGAAAAGGCAGTTTACATTAGCGGTGAACGCAAACAAGAAACCAAAACTGAAGAAAAAGGCGCTACCAAGAGCGAATTTTACTATGGTAAATTCCAACGTGTAATTCCTCTACCTGCAAGAGTGGAAAATACCAGCGTTACCGCAGATTACAAAGATGGCATTTTGAATTTGACACTGCCAAAAGTAGAAGCAGAAAAAAATAAAGTTGTCAAAGTGAATTTGGATCAAGCTTCTGCGTAAATCTAGTTCCAACGAATGCACAAGTCTAATATCTCTGCGCGTTTTGTAATTTAATTTAAAAAAGCTCAGTTGCTTAACAACTGAGCTTTTTTTTGAATTTATTTGTGATTCCAAGTCTAATAATATTGGCAACAGATAAATTCTAAGTAGGGGCACGGCATCTACAATATTTTGGTACATTCAATAATCTTACTGGTGCCGTGCCCTCAACAAGGTTAGATTAGAAATGTTTCGTCATATTTTGGGGTTGTGGAGACGCGATTTATCGCGTCAATCGATTTCTCTCTAACCATGTACTTCATATCAACTTGGGCTGCTTTCAGTAATTACTTGCTCATCATTTGAATGATTACTCAAGCTATTTAAAATTTCCAAAACTTGCTGTTCAAAAGCAACTTGGGCGCGATTAGTTTTACCGCCAACAAACAAGCGATCGCCTTTTTGTAATGCCCAAATTTGGGAGTGGGAAAAGTAACTCATGACTACACCCAGCATCAACAAGGCAAAGCCAGTGTACACAATGGGAATACCTGGATCAGCTTTGATTTGTAAGCCAGTACTACCAATGACTTCTAAAATTTTCAGGGTTACGCCATTCACTTGGGTAGACATTCCCGCACGGACGGTATCAATTAATTTACCAGTAGCATCATAAATTAACACCATCCCTTGTAAGTCTTTGGCGATTAACGAAACACCTTCGCTTAAATCTGGTTTTGTGGGAATCCAAGTACCCCAAATTCGCCCTGCACCATTAGTATCTAGTTGTGCCATTGGCAGTTGAAAAATGGGGCTGTTATTAAATTGAATGCGAACCCCCGCCAGTCCCCAATCTGTTTGATAAAAAGTGACACCATGATAACGCAAAGGTTCATTGACAAAAATCTTTTTGTGGTCAACTTCTTGCCCTTGCTGATTTAACACAGACATATCTGAATAAAACTGGTCAATTCCACCTGTGGGTGTGTAGTCAATCCAAAATCGATTAACTTTTACAGACCAATCTTTAGGAACTTGAGATGATGCCAAAGGCCCAGCATCGACAATATTTTTTACCTGAAATGTATCGCCGCTAGCAACCATTTCTTGGGCCATAAACCCAGTCATAGCCCCCCAAATTCCCCCTAATAAAATAGTGACGATGCCGATATGCACAATAATCGGCCCAATGCGTCCCACTATTCCTTTACGGGCATAAAGAATATCGTCTTTTTCTTGAAAAATTTTATAACGCTGTTTTTGTAATATGGGGATGAGGCTATTTAAGGAACCTTTATCTAATTCTGCACTTAAAGCTAATTTTTGAAATTGTCGCGGTTCATCATAATATTTCCACCTTTGGGCAGCTTTTAAGGCGGGAAGTTGGCGCGTAAAAGTACAAGCAGTCAAACTAGTCCCAAATAAAACTAATAAGCTGAGAAACCACCAAGTACGATATACATGGTCTAATCCCACTACTTGAATTACCTTCCAACTGAGGAAACCAAATAAAGCTGGGTGTTCTGGGTAATTAGCTTGGTAGAATGCGGGTGACTGACCTTGTTCGATGACAGTACCGCTAATACTAAATAGGGCGATCAGCAGTAAAAGTGCGATCGCTAATCGTAAATCTGTCAGTACAGGTAAAAACTCTCGCCGCAAAAATCGCCCAGGTATTGACCACCAACTTAATTCTGTGGTCGTGGAATTGTCTGTTGTCATTGCTTAAAAACTTCCAAACGGAATCCGCGAAATTAAGGAAAATACACCAAACCCAACTAACAGCACACCGCTAACGGGGTTAATCCAACCAGACCAGCGGCGTAATTCCAGCAGCCTTTTAATCGCCGCTGTAAATGTACCTGCCAAAATTAATGGTGCGACATAACCTGCTGTGTAAGCAATGAGCAACACCGCACCTAAAATTAAGTCTTGAGTATTCGCCACCCAACCCAGCAAGCTGGCTAAAACTGGGGTACTACAAGGTGACGCAACTAAACCGAAAGTTAAACCTATTAAGTAGGAACGCACTCCTGGGGGTAAATCTTGGGAAATCCAATTTGTTTCACCCAAAGAAGGAAATTGTAGCGGTAGTGCTTCCAGCAAGTTTAGCCCCATGAGAATGGCGATAATACTGACAATAATCGGCAAACCCATTCCCACTTGACCGTAAACCTTGCCCACAAAAGCCGCTATAATCCCCATTCCAGCTAATGTGGTGGCTAATCCCAGGGCAAACCAAGTTGATTGGGCGGCTGCTTGCAGACGACTTTTAGCTTCATAACCGCCGATATAGCCAATGGTAATTGGCAGCATAGAAAGCATACAAGGCGTGAGGCTAGTTAATAAACCAGCCGCGAAAATAACGCCAATACTCACCACGCTGAGGTGTCCCAGCTGATTAGAGACTAGGGCATTGGCAAATTGTTCTAGTTTGTAAAGTTGGATTTGCAAAGTCTCAAGCATGGGGCATTATGACCGGGAAATGCTTACTATGCTTGAATTTTAGCTTAGTTTGGGACTTTGGGTAGAAGGAATCAGGGAAGGCGATCGCAATATATAGGACTCATATTTGATTTTTGAAGTTCAGGTAGGATGCGTTAGCGATAGCGTAACGCATCCGCACAACGCTTTTCGTGCGTTACGGCTAAATTTCATTGTTTCTGGGTGCCAAATCCTCTCATAGCCGTAACACACCCTACCCTTCTGTCTATATTTTGTTGTTTCTCTTTGTATAATTTGCGGTAGCCTACAACAAGCCACACCGCGTCTACATTATTCTATAAACTCAGCATTTAATAATAATTCAAGCTATTAATAACCGTTGTTTAGTATATGTTGCTTGAATAAAAGCCTGAAAAATTCTTTGATGATTTGGATCGTTAGCTGAAAGTTCTGGATGCCATTGTACGCCAATAGCCCAAGGATGATGTTCGTGTTCTACAGCTTCAATTACCTCATCTTCTAAAGCATGGGCAACAACACGCCATCCAGGTGGAACTTGGTGTACAGCCTGGTGGTGCCAAGAAACTACAGAAATATGAGTATTTTTGACACAATCAGCTAAACGGCTATCTGGACTAATTTTTACCATGTGTTCTGTTGATAAACGCCTTCCAGGTGCCGGATCTAGACGATGTAAGACGGAAGTACCGTATACCTCTGGTAAATGAGGAATGAGAGTACCACCAGAAGCGACAATGAGAATTTGCAAACCCCGACAGATACCCAATACAGGTAAATGATACTCCAGGGCTAACTGAGCTAGTTGCAGTTCAAAGGTATCGCGATCGCTATCTACAGAATAAATGCTTGGGTGGTCACAGCCGTTGTAGTGTAAGGGGTGAATATCTCCACCACCAGAAATAATCAATCCATCTAGCGGTTCTAAAAGCCTGGCTGGATCGGTTTCTCCTGGTGGTAATAAGATGGGAGTACCACCTGCGGCACGGACAGCATCTATGTAAGTACTTGGCAAAGAAAATGGTGATGCGTCTTTGCGCCCATAAGTGGTAATCCCAATCAAAGCATTTTGTAGTTTTCTATTCATCTTTTTTTGCTCCTCAACTTTTTAAAGTTTTGATTTGTACTTTTGTGAGATAAACCACATCTGTTATATCTATACCTTCATAAAGTTGCTGAGATTTCAGTAATTTCCTCAGTTCTCCTGTTTCTGGAAGCGAAGCATCATCATACCATCTGCACTACTACTGGCAAGGCAATAAGCAGGGCAACATCTTTTTAATGCACCCTACTTTATCAATCATCTCTTAAATATTCAAAAGACAAATATGCGATTGTCCATTTTGTAAGCATTCATAAGCGATTTGTTTTCCCTTTAACCTTTTTCCATCTCTTGCAAAAAGCACTTTTGCAATATGTCTAGTATTCTTTGTTATTGCTCAAATAACTCACCAAATAATTCTCGGACTTTTTCTTTGGCATCTTCTAGAGTAATTTTTCCTAAATCGGTAGCGCGATAGACTCGTCGATTTTGTCGCCCCGATCGCTCCTCAACAGAAGATAAATATCCTTTGCGCTCCATATCGTGCAACATCGGGTAGAGCGTTCCCGCACTAAGTTTATAGCCGTGATGTGCCAGTTCTTCAATAATGCCTAGCCCAAAAATTGGCTCCTGAACTGCATGATGCAGAATGTGAAGTCTAATCAAACTCGAGTAAAACTCTCTTCCATTCATTGGGCAGACTTTTGCAAAACTTAGAATTTTATTTTCGCTTATACCGCTTGCGTTACATAAATTGCAACAATACAAACTTCGATTGTGCCATCAGCCATACTGAAATTAATTTCATCTCTCTTAGGTTTAGATTATGCCAGCCTCGACTCGATTACCAGGCAAATCGGCTTTATTTGTTAGTGCGTTGTTGGGAACTGTGATTTTTACTAGCTGTGCTTCGGTTCCACAAACAAGGAGTAAAGCATTACCTCCCAGTACAGGGAATACCCTTAATCAAGCTGCACCTGCCGTTGAAAGTGGCGGTGGATCTCAAAAAGCTGATGCTGCACCAGTACCCCAAACCCGTCCGCAACTAATTAAAAAGGCGGCGATGACTGTAATTGTTAATTCTGTAGATCCAAGTATTGATGCAGTTACCAAAATTATCAATAACAAACAAGGAGACTTAATCGGATTAAACGAGTATCAACCAACTAAAGAAAATGCCCGTCATACTGCATCTATTACCCTGCGAATACCGCAAAATCAGCTAGACTCAACTCTCAACGAACTAGCTAAATTAGGTACAGTAGAAAATCGTAATATTACGGCAGAAGATGTTAGTAATCAACTTGTAGATGTCCAAGCTAGATTAACAAACCTGCGGAAAACAGAAGCCAATTTGCAAAAAATTATGGATCGCTCTGGTTCCGTTAGAGATGTATTAAGTGTTGCTCAAGAACTAAGTAATGTGCGGCAATCAATTGAGCAAATTGACGCTCAATTAAAAAATCTTCAAAATCAAGTTGCCTACTCGACTATTACTTTAAACTTGGAAGCAGCAGTTTCTAGCAGCAGTCAAGGGCGGGGTTTAGGTTCACAAATTCAGGAAACCTGGAATAACTCTAGCCACTCTGTTGGGGAATTTAGCGTGGGTTTGCTGAAGTTGGGTATTTGGTTAATGGTATACAGCCCTTACTTGTTGATTTTGGCTGCGGCTATCTATGGTTTGAACCGTTGGCGACGCAATTCACAACCTGTAAGACCAACACCACCAGCAGAAAATTATGAGTAAACAACTGAGGTTTGAGGCAAAAACAACTCCGGGTAGCAACAGTTTAATGCAGCTATTTTTACTAAGAAATTAGTTAACTACTTAAATAATCAGAGTCTTACCTTTTTTATTCAAAAACTACCTATTCCCTACTGGTTTTCTTGATAGCTTTCTGTTCCCTGTTCCCTCTTGATTACTAGAGTTACTCAACTTCAGTTGTAATTATTAAGATTGTACTAATTAACACGAAATAATTAGGCGCAGGAATGCCAAGATCAAACAAGGACGACCAATGCTATTGACAGTACTATGCCAGAAATACACCAATCAATTGCTCATCACTACCACGAACGTACTAAATATGACCCTGAGACTCTGTCTGCAAAAAGCCAGAGGTTAGATTGGGCTAAACAACCAGTACCGTTTAAAGAATATAGAATTGGCTCGTCTTTTGATCTCAAACCCTACATTCTCGAAAATACCCCAGTTCCTGACACTGCAAATGCTCAATGGTGGCAAAGAATTTCTCGGTTACTGTTTCGTAGTTATGGACTAACAGCGAAAATGCCTTCTATGGGTAGCGCGGTATATTTACGCTCTGCGCCTAGTGCGGGTGGGTTGTACCCAGCTGAGGTGTATATAGTTTCCCGAGGAACGGAGTTGTTACCACCGGGGCTATATAACTACCAATGTCGGAGTCATTCGCTGATGCATTATTGGGAACGCGATGTGTGGACTGCTTTACAAGAAGCTTGTTTTTGGCACCCTTCCTTAGAAAGTACACAAATTGCCATTGTGATTACTGCGGTATTTTACCGTTCTGCTTGGCGATATGAAGACCGCGCTTATCGCCGCATCTTTTTAGATACAGGACATCTGCTAGGTAATATCGAGTTAGCCGCATCTGTCAATGACTATCGTCCCCATTTAATCGGCGGTTTTGTGGATGAAGCTATCAACGATTTACTTTATATCGATCCACAACAAGAAGGTGCGATCGCAGTTTTACCTCTGGCAGACTTATTAGATATCAAACAAAATTTACCACCGGGAAGAACAGCACTACCTTCTGCTACCGAAACCGATTATCCTCACATACCCGATGGTCAGTTACTTAAATATTTTCATCACCACACTCAAATTCAATCTGGTACAACTGGCAAACTCAATTTACCAGCAGTTAAACAAGAAAAATCCCTTGAGGATAAATATAACTTCCCCTTCTGTCTGAAAATTCCCACAGCTACCACGGCAATTGAGTGGGGAAATAAGCTAGTAGACCTAGAAAACACCATGCACAAGCGCCGTTCTACCCGCGCTTACAGTGGTGAAGACATCACCTTTGATGAACTCAAAGCCTTACTAGATTTCACTTATCAACCGCAAAATTACATTTACCAAAGCTTAGATCCAGCCCCCGACTACTTTGACTTGAATTTAATCGAAACCTTTATTGCTGTGTGCGGAGTTAAACGGCTAGAAGACGGCTGTTACTATTACGCACCTAAAGCTCAAGAATTACGCCAAATTCGCTTTAAAAACTTCCGTAGAGAGTTACACTACCTTTGCTTAGGGCAAGATTTAGGGCGAGATGCTGCAGCCGTAATATTTCATACCGCCGATCTGAAATCTGCGATCGCTCAATATGGCGATCGCGTTTACCGTTATTTACACATGGATGCCGGACATTTAGGGCAAAGGCTCAATTTAGCTGCTACTCAACTCAATGTAGGCGTTAGCGGTATTGGTGGCTTTTTTGACGATCAAGTCAATGATGTTTTAGGTATTCCTATTGAGGAAGCAGTTCTATACATTACCACTTTGGGAAGACCTCGTTAATGTTGACACCTTTTTGAAAGGTTTTGATGTGTTACGGCTTCCGCCTAACACATCCTACATGATGCTGAAATTGTTTCAATATTTAAATGGATTTCTATATAAATAGCGATCGCTCTTCATTGACGATGCCATTAATCTTAATCCCGTTACAAAAATTAACTATTGGCTGCTAGTAATTTTGTAGGGATAGTATTATTTCTCTAAGTGACAATCTCATCTCTAGGACTCCTATTTGATTTTTGTGAAGCTAGAAAACCGATTCTCTATTTGGCAACCCATAGTAACCTGCATTTCTCGCAAGCAGGAGATATAGCAGATGTAGGTTGGGTTAAGCGCAGCGCCACCCAACATGGATCTGGACAATTTAACCTATATTTTGGTGACAAATTTGGGAGTAAACAGTAGGCGGAATGAAGATTCTTGTTATACCAATTCTCTCAACTCAGCGACAGATCCCAACTCAAAAACTCTTTTGCTATCGGGTTTTGCTAATTTTGAATTTTGAATTTATCTTATACATCTATTCCCAGCTTTACTGTTTCCTACCTTCACAAATAATTTCAGGAATCAATCGAGCAAATTTTTTATATACAAGCACTAATGCTGTTACCTGATAATGAAAGGCAACGTCTAGAATTACTCTATCAATATCGGATTTTAGATACAGAAAGAGAAGAATTTTTTGATGAACTTACGCAGTTGGCTGCGGATTTATGTGAAATGCCGATTGCAATGATTAGTTTAGTTGATGCTGAACGTGAATGGTTTAAGTCTAAAGTTGGCATCAATCAAGCTGAAGTGCCGCGTAGCTTTGCTTTTGGTAATTACACAATTCTCGAAAATCAAATATTGATGATTCCAGACATATTAGAAGATGAGCGATTTATCAAAAATCCGCTTGTGACTTCTGAACCTTATTGTCGCAGTTATCTGGGAGTGCCCTTAATTGCCGCAGATGGTTTAGCTATAGGTAGCTTTTGTGTAATTGATATTGTACCTCGGCACTTCACTTTGCAACAGCAAGCAATCTTACAAAAATTAGCTAAACAAGTAGTGAGGGCTTTAGACTTACATCGAGATAAAAATACTAATTATCAACAAAAAATGATTAATCTTTTATTCCGAAATCATCCTAATCCCATGTGGGTGTATGACGGCAATACACTGAATTTCTTGGATGTCAACGAAGCAGCGCTTATTCATTATGGCTACTCTCGAAAAGAGTTATTAAGAATGCATATTACGGAAATAGATTTATCAGAAGACGTGCTTTTATTACAGAAATGTTTAGTTCACAAAAATAGTAAATTTAGCTTTTCTGGAGAAGCTAAACATCGTCTCAAAAATGGCAATATTATTGATGTTGAAGTGGTTAAACACGCCATAGAATATGATGGTAAATACGCTTGCTTAGTTTATAACCGCGATATTACAGAACGGAAAAAAACTGAACAGGCGATTAAAACTCAACTTGAACGAGAGCATTTGATGCGAACTGTTTCTGGGAGAATTCGCCACTCTTTGAATCTCCAAGATATACTCAATGCCACGGTGCAAGAGGTACGAGACATACTTCAAGTCGATCGAGTGATAGTTTTTCGCTTTGCTGCAGATATGAGTGGTACAATTGTTGCCGAATCAGTAGAAAATGGCTGGACTGCTTGTATTGGTGTAGAGATAGAAGATACCTGTTTTCAAACAGGTACAGGATTGGAGTGTTATCAAGGCCGTAACAAAGCGATCGCGAATATTTACGAAGCCGGACTTACTGATTGCCATATTAAGATGTTAGAACAGTTTGAAGTCAAAGCAAGTTTAGTAGTACCGATTCTCTTGCAGGTAAGTGAGGAAAATCCTAGCTCTAGCCTCTGGGGTTTATTAGTGGCGCACCAATGTTCTCATCCTCGCAAATGGGAAGAACATCAAATAGATTTACTCGATCAACTGACTGTGCCAATTGCGATCGCCATTCAACAATCTAGCATTTTACAGCAAGCTCAGATGGAAATTTCCCAGAGACAGCAAGCTGAAGTTAAGCTCAGAAGCGCATTGGCAGAAAAAGAAGTGTTGCTCAAAGAGATTCATCATCGAGTTAAAAATAATTTACAAATTGTCTCTAGCCTATTGCAACTGCAATCTCAAACCCTCGACTCCCAAGAAGCCATTAAAGTCCTCAGAGAAAGTCAAAATCGCATTGATTCTATCTCTTTAATTCATAAAAACTTATATACCGCACCAAATATTGGACAACTTGATGTTGCCGAATATATCGATAATTTAGCAACTAACTTATTAATTTCTTATCAAATAGAACCTGCCAAAATTAGTTTAGAAACTTATATAGATGCAGTGAGCTTGAATATTGATCAAGCAATTGCCTGTGGCTTAATTATCAACGAATTAATTTCCAACGCTCTTAAGCACGCTTTTACAAACCAAAAAGTAGGTAACATTATTATCAGCCTGCATAATCTTGTAAATACCATAGAAATGGTAGTGCAAGATGATGGTATTGGCTTACCAAATGATTTTGATTTAAGAAATACTAACTCACTAGGGCTTTCGTTAGTCTATGATTTAGCCACTGCTCAATTAGAAGGCAATATTAGTGTAGATAATGCGCGAGGAACATTATTCAAAATCCAATTTCCACAATTAACTTTATAGTAGTAAATCTCCAATGGTTAATGTGAGGGTTTTAATTGTAGAAGATGAAGTGATTGTGGCTAGAACTATTGCTAGCCAACTTAGCCAACTTGGTTATATTGTTACGGGTACAGCTTCTTCTGGGAATATTGCCATTGCCAAGGCTTTAGAAATTAAACCAGATATTGTGTTAATGGATATTATTCTCAAAGGAGAAATGGATGGTATTGCTGCCTCTAGTTATATCCGGGAACAATTAGATATTCCAGTCATTTTTCTCACAGCCTATGGCGATGCTAATACTTTAGAACGGGCAAAAATTACTCAGCCTTTTGGGTATATTGTTAAACCATTTACGATTAAAGATTTACAAATAGCGATAGAAATAGCCCTTTTAAAATATCAGCTAGAATGCGAACTTAGAGAAAATCGTGATCAATTAGCAACTTTGCTAAACTCCATGAGCGATGCAGTGATTGCTACTGACGATCGCGGAATTATTACATTTATGAATCCCGCCTCGGAAAAATTGACTGGCTGGTGTAAAGAAGAAGCATTAGGAAATGACATAACAAAGATTTTTCGGTTAATCGATGATGTGATTAACACCACAATAGAAAACTCTGTAACCAGAGCGCTGCAAGAGCAAAAAGTGGTTTCTTCAGGAGATTATATTTCTCTAATTGCCAAAGATGGTAAAAAAATACCCATTAACGATAAAGCTTCACCGTTGATGCGAAGGCCAAATCAAATCAGTGGTGTAGTTGTGGTTTTTTGGGATCTCAGTGCTAAACGTGAAACAGAATTGCTGAAGCAAGCTTTAGAAAAAGAGCAAGAAGTTAATCGTCTCAAATCTTTATTTATCTCTACTGTTTCTCATGAATTCCGTAATCCCTTAACAGTAATTCAAACCGCAGTTGAGTTGATTGATCTCAAAGGCGCAAATTTACCAGATGCTAAAAGAACAACCTACGTCAAGCGCATTCTCACTGCTGTGCAAACCATGAAGCATCTCATGGATGACGTACTATTCATGGGTAGGGCTGAAGCTGGAAAACTTTTGTTTAACCCTGTGCCCATAAACTTGTATAAATTCTGCCAAGAAATCATTGAAGAATTTACAATTGTTGAAGGTAGCATCCATGAATTTGTCTTTACTTGCGAAAGTCAAACTACAGATGCGGTAATGGACGAACGCCTCTTGCATTACATATTAGGAAATATACTTTCCAATGCAGTTAAATATTCGCCAGAAGGTGGCAGAATTCAACTGCATCTTCAATGTGATTCTTTGACAGGCATAGCTACGTTTGAAATTCAAGACCAAGGAATTGGTATTCCCGAAATAGACTATAGTAAACTTTTTGAATCATTTTATCGAGCTTCTAATGTTAAATTAACCCAAGGAAACGGACTAGGTTTAGTAATTGTTAAAAAGTCAATAGAAGCTCATAATGGCCAAATCAGTTTCACCAGTCAAGTTGGTGTTGGTACTAAATTTACAGTGAATTTGCCCTTAAATCCAATTATCTTCAATGAATGAAAATAGGTAATTGGTAATTGGTAATTGGTAATTGGTAATTGGTAATTGGTAATAGATATTTCCCCCTTGCTCCCTGCTCCCTGCCCCTCTGCTTCCTCTGCTTCCTCTGCTCCCCACCGCTTTACCGACTAAGGCTCCTGCGTCACACCGCCTACGACTGGCTTCACATTCTCTCCTGAAAATGGATTGGTACCGCCACTCCAGTTAAAGTCACTAATGCGGAAACTAATACCGCCTAATTGCAGTACGGGATTGTAACGTAAAGTCAGCCCGTAGGTGCGGCGGCTATATTCGAGAATGTAATCGGTGCTAGTTTCTCTACCAGTGTCTAAGTTGACCGATGTCTGGAAGCCTAAGCGGAATGGGCCATAGATTTGCTGGGTAATTCCCGCACTCAACACTCTAGTATCAACCGCGCGATCAAATAAGAAAGGTGATAATCCACTATTGAAACCTTGGGAATAGCTGACATTAAAGGCAGTATAGTCAAAATAAGGGCGGGAGAAATGACCAATTTGCCCTTCTAAACCAATTGTGCCAATGAGGGTACTCTGGTTATCGCCGTTGCTGTAGTAACTAGTAGTGCCTGTAACACCAGCGATCGCTCGCAAGTAAGGAACCACGGGGTTAGGTGTGTATCGTAAGCCTCCAGTGGCAGTGGGGGGTAAAGGTTGCCCTTGCCACAGCAACAAACCTCCACTCAGGGCTACACTCCCTTGCAAGCGACCGAGAGAAATGCGATCGTTGTCTCGATCCACAGCTAACAAGTCGAGTCTATCTGTATTAGCGTTAATATATTGAGCGCCGGCTTGATAGCTCAGGACAATACCACTGTTACCTAAAGGAATGATTGGCGAACTCACCACACCGCCCAAGCTACTTTGCACGGTTTGATAGCCGAGTGTACCGTTATAAAGGCGATCGCGGTAGCTGTATTCTAAATTTAAGATATGAGGATTTTGATTGCCTAATTGCTGACGCAAACGCAGGCTGGCTTTGAGGTTATCTTCTACTTTATTGAGGTTAAAACTGGTTAACTCTCCATTTCCCTCAATTACAGCTTTGGGATTCAAATTCACGCTCAGTCGGCTTCTAAGACCAAACAAAGCTCCTAAATCACCAGTCCCATCTTGTACGGCTTTCTGCACAAAAAACTGTGGCGAAATTGTCCAGCGTGTCTTGTCTGTAGTTACAACATCAAAACCACGCTCCAAATACAAACCACCGCGCTGATCGCCATCAAAACCTGGGGAAACAATTGCGGGAGTCACTTCCCGTTCTCGGCGGTCAATCTGCTGCTGCTCGCGGGGAATACCAACAGCAAAGTTTTGATCGAAAACTAACCTTGCTCCCTGGCTTTTAACGTTATCTACTAAGGGCGATTCTCTAGTTAAAGTGACGTTAGATGCCCGTAAGACTAATTCTGGCGGTGAAAAGGGGTCGTTAGTGATGCTGACATCTTTCGCTTGCCAGCCACGGGGGTAAAAATCAATATTTTCCGCTTCAAAGCGTAGGCGTTTAATTATACCCCCTGATCTTGGTGCGGGAATATTGCTGGCACCTGACCTCCCGCCTACTGTGACATTAATTCCACCTGGACTGTTGACATTAGAAACCGGTTGATTGGCGCGAATGTGATCGCTAGGCGGACGCTGTGAAACTCCTCCCGCCGTCACATCTGTGGGTAAAAATGCCACATCTTGTTCCACTGTGGGCATATAAATTTCGCCCCGGCCTTTTTGCAGTTGCCCACTATCTTGAATAAAGTTATATGTAAACCTTTGTCCTCGTAACACCTGATCGCCCCGTGTTAAGGCGACGTTACCCTCACCTACGGCAATCAAGTTATCTAAATTAATTTGTAGGCGATCGGCATCAACCACAGCCCCATCAAACCGGACTACCACATTTCCTTCCGCAGTCACAATCCGGCGCTGGTCGTCAAATACCTGGCGATCGGAAATGACTTCTACAGTTCTCGGTCGAGGCGGTGTATTCGCAGGAGGAGTTGTATTTGCTGGTTGAGTTGGTTGTTGATTCGTGGTTTCACCCTGAGGCGCTGTTGCGGGTGGGCTGGGGGTGGGAGTTGGCGCAGGAGAAGTAAATTCTATAGCTGAGGGCACTACCGGGCCGTTTGTCTGGCTGCGAGACTTAAACTCAATCGTATTTTGTACGAGTTGCGGCGGTTGCTGGATGTTTTGGGCAACTGTTGTGGGCGCTGCTGGAGTCTTGCTAGGCTGTGTTACTTGCGGCGTGGGGAATGAGCTTTGATTATTTGTAGCGGTAGGTGCAGGGAAGTTTTCCTTGCTGATGGGGTTAGGTACAATCGCATCACCGATATTTAAGCGATCGCTTTCATTTTGCTGTGGGTAAGCAATGCCCATCGGCTCCCCTAATAACGCCGCACTCATTGGCGCATTCGGGGGCGAAAAGTCTGGTGTAACGGTTTTTGGTGGATTTGGTTGATTGAGATTTGGAGAACCTACTAATTTATCCCGCGTCAACTTGTTGGCATCGGGCTGAGGTTGAGATTTTTCCCCCACAGTCGAAGGCTGCGGCGTTGCTTGTTGCGGCTGGGATTTCTCTTGTTTTGACTGCGTACCAGTATCGGCTGCTACAGATAATTTGAACTTAGTATCAATAGCAGATGCGGTAGGATTTGCAGGTTGTAACGCTTCCGCGACGGGAGGCAGGGCGGGAGGCAGGACGGGATGAAGCATATTTCAGCACAATCAAGCAAACAAATAGCCAATTAGTAGCCGGAAGGAGAATACACCTATTGCCTTCCGACTATGCCTTCTGCCTATTTGCAGCAAGCTGGCCGGAGATGGACACTTTTGCACTACAAGAATCCGCCAGGAGGGCTTCCTGTTGGACAAAATTTAGGGTTCCCTCCTTTGTAGCAAATGCCTTTAGCTTTGACTATTTTATTGATGTGTCTGGGCAGTGAGTTATTTACCTCAAAGCCAAACCTACAACATAGATTAGCCTGGCGTAGGGAACCCAATAGCAAGTGTCCATAGCTTCTGGTGTCTTCCGCCTTCCGGCAATCCTACGCGGATGAGCGATCGCGTTTTTACTCGAAATCCCGACGACCGGGGTTACGAGCTGGATCGTTAGACAAGAATCCCAAAACGAAGATAGTCACAAAGAAAGCAACAACAATATAAACAACGATTTTTAAAGTAAGCATCAGAGATATCTCCAAAAGGTATGAGAAACAGCAAATCTCTCTCTCGGTATCTGCTATGCAGAAAAGATAGCTCCTTTATATTACCCAAATCTCGTACCTTTTTTGGAGGACTCTATTGAGACAGGTCGAGTATTTGTTTTTGCTGTTGTTGTCTATCTATCTTTGAGATATTCCCAATCAAGAACTTGTGGACTCGCTACTCTTGTGACGTTGGCTCACGGTTTAGGTTTCCAGTTGTAGACAAAGAATTTGTTTGGTGTTGGGTAATTGGTAATTGGTAATCGGTAATTGGTAATAATAATTTCTCCTTGTCCCCAGTCCCCAATCCTCACAGGTGTAGGTTTTTTGCATGGGTATGAGTCCATACTTGAAAATCAACGTTTTGAACTCTCTTAAAACTTCACACTTCAATTGTCCAATGATTGGAACACTTGAATCATCGTTCGAGAAGTCGGTCAAAAATTATGGATTCATACACAACACACCTTTTTAAGATTCATAATCCTACATATTGACCACGCAATCATCAGGGTTTTAGCCTTCGTGTAAAATACCTACACCTGTCAGAGTCCCCAATCCCCAGTCCCCAATCCCTAATCCCCAACCCCCAGTCCCTGACCCATACGGCTTTTAATCACTTTTGCAGGTATACCAACAGCTACAGAAAAGGGAGGAATATCTTTGCTCACAACTGCACCTGCACCAATGACGCTACCTTTACCGATAGTCACTCCATCTAATACAGTTACTCCATGCCCTAGCCAACAGTTATCCTCAATGACGATTCCCTGGCGGCTGATCCCTTGGTTTCTGATTGGCTCAATTGGATCTGCAAAATTGTGATTATTCGCATATATTCCCGAGTGGGATGCAATCATGCAGTGTTTGCCAATTCTGATATTCCCAGGGCCAGCAATACACACATTCGGGCCGATGAATGTTTCATCATCAATATATATAGAAGTATTATCTAAAGAACCAATGTCTACATTGCGCTCAATTGCCACTTTATTTCCTATATAAATTCTATTTTTGTTGCCTCTAGCATCTATCCGCACACCTTTAAAGATAAATACATTTTTGCCAATTTCAATACAATCAGTGCTAATAAATTCCACACCATTTTGAATATAAACCGGACTATCTAAGCGAGCAAATATACTGCGATAAGCAAAATTGCGTAACTTTGGGCCTAGTAGTAGTGAAGGAATTTCTCCTAGTAAAGTTGTGGCAATAATTTCTTCTATACGTTGAAATTTGGCAGAATATTGCTGAATTTTCATAATTGAATTTGTCTCAAATAGATTTTGTGACTCGTCAAGATAATTTGTCGTCACTATATTTCGGGTTATGCTCATGCCATTCGATACTTGTGGTTTAAGGGGAAAAAGGGGAATGTGGAAAGGAAAAGAAACAACCTTTAACCTTTTCCCCAGAACTAATTTGGAGTTCAAAACGCTTAACCGAATAGTATTGCTATGCCCTTAATCTTGAGTATTTTTCAAGCGCAGTATTGCCATAGTTTTGAACAACAAAAATGCAGCTACTAAACTGCACAATTTGTTTAGTGAAGAGGAATATGCTGATTTCTAGGTGCTTAATTTCAAAACCTAGTTGTAGCGAAATGCTATGCAATAGCTATAGCAAAATATTAATGTTAACAAAATTACATTTTTTGATACAAATAGAATTCCTATGAGATATTTTTATCCTAGTAATTAGGGGCTAATAATGCCTAATAAAAAAACTCTATTTTGGGCATTATCCGCTCTACAATACTTGAGATTTTTTACACTAGCGTTTTTTCCCATTAGTTATGAGAAGTTACTTACTGGTGGTCAGCTCCCCGACTTCTTCAAGAAGTCGGGGATCTCAAAACTCATCAAAATTAATGGGATAAATTGCTAGATTGAGGATTTCTATATAGCCAAGCTAGCAAAATGTAATTATTGTTAAATAATTATGAGTATTTATGCCCTAGTAAAAACCGCCTAGGGTGGAGTGTCTCCGACTTCAGCCATCACATTAAAATTAACCATCGGTGCAAACAAGTAAGCGCTTCCCCGACTATTATGACGGCTTTCTTGCAACGGATTTCTAGAGTATGCTGCTCTAATCATGTTGCACACAGATGTTACGTACAAAACAAATCACTCTTGCTATTATATGAGTGGCTTTTGACAACAATTGACCATCAATATAACACATTTTATTTTTTATGGGTCGCTATAATAAATTAATTGGTTCCTTTAACTTGGGCTAAAAAAATAACAATATTAGGCTGTAATTTTCATTTACTCTTCATAAGAAGAAATATTTTATACATACAAATAAAAATATTTTAGAGTTTTGAAGTTTACTTTCATTAATTTTTTAATCATCGCTCATATATTAGGAATTGCCTAAGCGCTTTTACCTAACAATTTGTAAATCACCCGCCTGGATAACCCATTCGGGTGATGTGTACTCATCAGTCGGCATTATACATTTTGAAGAAAACCTAGAGATTCTTGGCTAGCAAAGTAACTCTTCTCGCCAAGAGAATTGACCACACTTAGCTATAATTGCAATTTTTATGAAAGAAATTGTTGAACAGGCTTTAACTACTGGATATTTGACTATTGCAGCCCAAAATCAGATTCAATCGCTGCTCGCTAGTGATTATGACTCAGATGATTTAGATGCTTACATTATTTTACAGCGGGCTGTTGTGGCAGGTGATGTTACCAAAGAAGCACGCCATCATCAAACTGCTGTTTCCTCTACCTCTAAGGATAAAGCATCAAATATTAAACTTGCTTATCAGGTGGCGGCTGAACTTGCTTGTGTTGCGGCGATGGCTTTGAGTCTACCAAAAAATACTAATGATTCTCCTTATTTAGGAGCATAAAATACTACATCATTTAGTTGTCAAGGTAACACACTTTACTGCATCAAAAAAATCACAGACAACCAGCCATGATAATAGTTTTTTGCTCTCAATTAACTATTAGTAACTGAAAGTTTTCTTAAGAAATAATTAAAAATTTATTTTTTGCTGGAACTAACAACAGACTGTTTTTAGTTGCAGCTAGAAGCCGCGAAAGTAAGCTCAGGGAGGAGTTTAGTAATTCTAGGCTGTCTAGGGGGAAATCTTAAATAAATATAAATACTGGATAAAATTAAATACACAAAGTCATCTTGAGAGTGATTCTGAAAACACAGGAAATAGTTAAGTTTTACGAGCGTCAGGAGCAGCAAAACAAGACCACGTAAGCTGAAAAATACTATATAGTGTAAACGTTAGGAACTATTATCAAGAACGATTCTCAATGCTTAACAAAGTCATAGCATTTTCACAAATGTAGTATAAAGAATTGGCAACATTGGCTAAAGACAGTAAACAATAACCATAGCTAAACTTGGAGTTTTGCCAACCTATGCAGCCAATTCGTACATTTAACGTTTCTCCTTCCCTTCCGCCGCGACTCGAACCGCTGCGGCGGCTGGCATATAACTTGCATTGGGACTGGAACGTTGAGAGCAAAGATTTATTTCGCCGCTTAGACCCCGATTTGTGGGAAACTAGCCACCATAACCCAGTCTTAATGCTAGGTACAATCAGCCAAGGGCGACTTTTGGAAGTTGTAGAAGATGAAGGCTTCTTGGCTCAAATGGATAGAGCTGCGCGTCAGCTAGAAGATTATTTACAAGAACGGTCTTGGTATCAAAAACAGCGCACTAATTCACCCAAAGAATGCTACGCCTATTTTTCGGCTGAATTTGGCTTAGTAGATTGTCTACCTGTGTATTCGGGAGGTTTGGGGGTTCTCGCGGGAGATCACCTGAAATCTGCCAGTGACTTAGGGCTACCCTTAGTAGGCGTAGGGTTACTCTACCAACAAGGATACTTTGCTCAGTATCTTAACGCCGATGGTTGGCAGCAGGAACGCTATCCCATCAATGATTTCTACAATATGCCTTTACACCTGGAACGTAATTCTGATGGTTCAGAATTGCGGATTGCCGTAGAATACCCAGGACGTAAAGTTTACGCCAGAGTTTGGCGGGTACAGGTGGGTACGGTGCCATTGTATTTATTGGACACCAATATTGAACCCAACAACCCCTACGACCACGACATTACCGACCAGCTGTATGGTGGTGATATCGATATGCGTATCCACCAGGAAATTATGCTGGGTATCGGTGGCGTGCAGATGTTAAAAGCTTTGGGGTATAAAGTTACTGCTTACCACATGAACGAAGGACACGCCGCCTTCTCCGCCCTAGAACGGATTCGGATGCTGATCCAGGAAGACGGGTTGCATTATGATGATGCGAAACAAGTAGTAGCTTCCAGTAATATTTTCACTACCCATACTCCAGTTCCCGCCGGGATTGACTTGTTCCCGCCCCAGAAAATCTTGGATTACCTGAGATACTATGCAGATATCTTCAACTTACCTGAAGAACAATTTTTAGGTTTGGGACGAGAAAATACAGGTGATTTATCTGCACCCTTTAGTATGGCGGTGTTGGCGCTGAAAATGGCGACATTTTCTAATGGTGTAGCGCAACTGCATGGTGTGGTATCGCGCCAGATGTTTCAAGGGTTATGGAAGAAAGTTCCAGTTGAAGAAGTCCCGATCGCAGCCATTACTAACGGTGTTCATGCGCGCAGTTGTGTAGCAAAATCTACACAGGAGTTGTACGATCGCTATTTAGGGCCTAACTGGTCATCAGCACCACCAGATAATCAAGTGTGGGAGAGGATGGACGCGATTCCTGATGAGGAATTGTGGCGCAATCACGAACGCTGTCGCTTGGATATGGTTTTGTATGTGCGAGATCATTTAGTCAAGCATTTACGCGATCGCGGTGCGTCAGGTTCCGAAATTGCTCAAGCACAGGAAGTTTTAGATCCTAATGTTTTAACAGTTGGTTTTGCCCGCCGCTTTGCTACTTATAAGCGTGCTACTCTGTGGATGCGCGATTTAGAAAGAATCCGCCGGATTTTACTAGCTGATAAAAATCGCAAAGTCCAATTTGTAATTGCTGGGAAAGCGCACCCGAAAGATATTCCCGGTAAAGAACTCATCCGTGATATCAACCATTTCATCCGCGAACAACATTTAGAAAAACAAGTTGTATTTGTTCCCAATTACGACATCCACATTTCCCGGTTAATGGTGGCTGGTTGCGATATTTGGTTAAATACACCCCGTCGTCCCCGGGAAGCTTCCGGTACTAGCGGTATGAAAGCAGCTATGAACGGCTTACCCAATTTAAGCGTCCTTGATGGCTGGTGGGATGAAGCTGATTACGTTCGCACCGGTTGGGCGATTGGACATGGTGAAAATTACGAAGATCCCAATTACCAGGATGAAGTCGAAGCCAACGCGCTCTACGATTTGTTAGAGAAAGAAGTTGTGCCCTTATTCTACGATCACCGCGATGCTGATGGCTTACCCCGTGCTTGGGTTGCCAAAATGAAAGATGCAATTCGTCTGAATTGTCCATTTTTCAACACCGCCCGCATGGTGCGAGAATATGCTCAACGCGCTTACTTCCCAGCTAGCGATCGCTTCCATACCCTGACTGCAAATAATTACTCGCCAGCTAAAGAATTAGCTGCATGGAAAGCTAATCTGAGCGAACACTGGTTTAATATCAAAATCAAAGATATTGACGTATCAGCATCAGCAGATATTGAAGTTAACCAAACCGTTGCAGTCAAAGCCAAAGTAGATTTGGCAACTTTAACAAACAAAGATGTCCAAGTAGAACTTTACCAAGGGGCAATTGATGCCAATGGTGATATAGTCAGCGCTATACCTGTGGTCATGGATTACCAAGGCGAAGATAAACAGGGTTTAAGTGTGTACACGGCTAATATCATTTACACTGTCTCTGGTTTGCAAGGCTTGTCTTTGCGCGTGTTACCAAAACACCCGCATTTGTCGAACTCTTACGAACCCAGGTTAATTGCTTGGGCTGAGTAAACAGTGCTGAGTTAAAAGTGCTGAGTGCCGAGTTAAAAGATCGCTTATGATTGTCCTTGCAAGTTACCAAGTACATCACTAATGAGTATCTTCAAGACACGAGTACCAATTCCTGAGTAACAAGTCAGTAGACAAGTTAACCACTCATTACTCATTACTCATTACTCATTACTCATTACTCATTACTCAGCACTCAGCACTCAGAACTGATTTGGGGATGACAATGTAACCAGTAGTGCGATCGCCTAGCACTAAGTTACGTTGTTCACCCCAATACCACCAATGTGCAGCCACATAAGCGCAGATGAGGCTATCTAATTTATCTTCAACAGCTTTCAGCGCGGCACCTGTGTGGGGAATTTCTGGTAAAAACGAACTACTCAGAATTTGAGAATGTAGCGGCGGTTCTAAAGTGGGCAAGATTTCCCCAATATAATTATAGAGTTTGAGCAGTTCTAAACGGCGATCGCCCAAGCGTCCTTTTTTGTATTTCAGAATTCGTTCTAAATTGAATAAATGAACAATCGCCGGGTGGGGAAAAACTTCGATTTGATATCTACCAGGCTTTTGCGCTTCAATGCTGGGTGCGTGTGCAAAACCGCGAGATTCTAATTCTAAGCCAAAGTTAACAGTACGCTCTGCAAAAGCTAAACCCAAATTGGCTGGGTAGCATCCCGCATGATATTTACCAAAATACTTGTGAGTTAGTTTATCTGGTAGACGACTACCCTCTGCGTTGGGAATGAGAGTAGGTGCGTCTACGGCGATTAGTGCTGGTTCCTCTGCTAGAACAAAAGTATCAATCCAAGCGAGAATATCTGCGATCGCTTCTTTCCGGTTTAAATCCAGAATTTGTAATTTACCATCAATTAATTCTAAACAACACAATCCGCTGGGTTGCGATTTCCAACCTAAATCAATACCGAGAAATTTCATTTCTATAAATTTAAATATTTGTGTATTCTCTCATTATTTCTAAATTGCTAGACAATACCTTCAAATGTGACACATCGTCCGTAGACTGATAGTCCATAGAGATTCAAGATCGGCACATGGATGAATCGAAACAGAGGATTCTTTGTGCTTTGGGTTATCTTGTGAGGCAATACAGAACAGAACAAGGAATTTCACAAGAGGAATTAGGACTACGTGCTAACTTAGACCGCACATACATATCTGGTGTGGAACGCGGAGTTAGAAATCCTTCTCTTACTGCTCTTGTAAGCCTTGCAAGCGGCTTAGGCATTAGTGTTTCCATTCTTCTGGAAAATCTGGAAATAGAAGCCGATAAAAGAAAGTGAGTAACAACTTAATAGCAGAAATTCGAGCGCAACTTAAAACGGCTCCAATACAACTCAAAGTCTTTGATCTGCTGTCGGATCACAAATGGCATTGTCGTAAGCATGAAGGCAAAGCCGTTGCATCAGATCAGTATGCTGGTGGTGGTGGAATTCAAGGATTACAACGTGGAAACAAACAGCGTGCTGGTCTTGTTATCGAAACTGAGAGTAAGTATTGTGAAGTTTGTGGCAGAAAAGTAAAGTGGGATCGCTGGACAGGAGAGATAAAATCAGCCAATTCTGCTGCTAACATACCAAAATCGTTAGTTCAAAGAATACTCCAAGTTTATTCATATACAGACGTAATAGAACAGCGAAAACGAGCTGCTCATGAATTAGTCATTGATCATAGATTTCCTATGGAACGTTGGGGAGATAATGAGCCTCCACACTTAATTTCTATGAGTGATATAGAAATTCAGAAAAAGTTTCAATTACTTAAAAAAGACACATCTGGTAATCACAATCTTCTAAAATCTAGAAGTTGTGAGCGCTGTATCAATACTGGTAAACGCGGTACGCCTTTTGGTATTCGGTTTTGGTATCAAGCAGGTGAAGATTGGCCTTCTATACATAAGCGAGGTGCTGAGGCTGAAGATGGCTGTATCGGATGCGGCTGGTATGATTTTGAAGCTTGGCGTAATGCCCTTAATCTAAAATTGGCTCGGTCTGCTAAAGATTGTTAATATTAACTCTTGTGTTTGTCTTTTGTGTGATATTGTTTAGATTTGATATCAGTGCATAGCCAATACACTCTGCTAAACGTGGTGGTACAGCATTGCCAATTTGCCACATAGCTTTTTTCATAGTACCCTCAAAAATAAATGTGTCAGGAAATGTTTGTAATCTTGCCATTTCCCGAGCTGAAATTACACGGTTTAAATAAGGGTGAATATGAGTACCACCATGATTTTCTTTCACAGTCATACTTGGTTTCCCTGGATATTGACGTTTAAAAGCATCAACAAATTTTTCATATAAAGAACCACCAGGTGGGACTTGAGCAATACGCTCCATATACTCTGGTGAATGCTTAGTCCACTCATGATTAATTTCTGGGATGGGAGTATATGCTGGTAAATCTGCAATAGCTGACTCAATAGGTTTGTATTCTTCGGGTGATAATTGCGGCTTGGGGTAGGGATTTTGCATTCCAAATCTGTTAGCTATAAATATAGCTCTTGGTCGAATTTGTGGAACTCCATAAGCAGCAGATTCTAGAATTGCTACAGAAATATTAGGATATCCAATTGACTCAAAAGCTTCAATAATTGCTTGCTTAACATTTCCCTTTTGGATTGTCAAAATCCCTGGTACATTTTCCATCACTACATACCAAGGGCGTATTTCTGATACAACCCTTACAAATTCATAAAATAACCTATTACGAGGGTCTTTAGGGTCGCGTTTTCCTGCTACTGAAAAACCCTGACATGGCGGACCCCCAACAACAAGATGCACTTCTGGAGACCCAATTTGTTCAAGCCAATTTTGGGCATAAAACTGTTCAATATCTCCACAAAAGTGATGAGATTGGGGAAAATTTCTTTGATGAGTTGCAGAAGCAATAGGACTAACTTCTACACTTGCTAATGGTTGGAATCCAGCTTGTACTAGTCCTTGTGTAATTCCTCCAGCACCACAAAATAGATCTACAAAGGTATACTTAGACGATGATATTGGTAACTTATCAACATCAATAAATACTTTATATGGGTCAGAATCATTTTTTTCTAGTTCTCTTTTGATACGTTCATAACGTCCTAACTTAGGTTTTTTTTGCTTCTTGGTAGGATTGTGTTCCTCCTCATTAGGAAAAAAAGAAAGTTGTGTCCCTTGCATTTGGTGATTAATATTGATTTTGACTGAAGTTATGGGTATTATTACAGACCATTCCAACAATATCACAAATTATTTGTTGCTACAATCAACGCACTACGTATTCCTGGTTCGCTCATAGAATGTCCCGCATCTTGAACCACAATAAATTCTGCTTCTGGCCAAGCTTGATGTAATTCCCATGCTGATACTATTGGACAGACTACATCATAACGACCTTGAACAATTACAGCCGGAATATGCCGAATTTTATCAACATTTAACAGTAACTGATTTTCTGAATTTAAAAATCCTTTATTGATGAAATAATGGCATTCAATGCGCGCAAAGGCTTCAGCAAAATCATTTTGACCAAAATTTCGCATCAAGGCTGTATCGGGAAATAATCTACTAGTGCTAGCTTCCCAAATTGACCAAGCACGGGCTGCTTCTAATCTGATATTTGAATCTGGGCTAGTTAAACGTTGATAATAAGCTGTTAATAAATCATCTCTCTCATCAATGGGAATTGGTTTGAGATATTCTTCCCATGCATCAGGAAAAATATAGCTAGCACCTTCTTGATAAAACCAGCGTAATTCTTTTTGTCGCAGCATAAATATACCGCGTAAAATTAAGCCGCTACACCTTTCAGGATGGGTTTGACTATATGCTAATGACAGCGTACTTCCCCAACTTCCACCAAAGACAGCCCACTTTTCTATTCCTAAATATTCCCGCAGTTTTTCAATATCACTGACTAAATCCCAAGTCGTATTTTCCCGCAGTTCGGCATGAGGTGTACTTTTACCGCAACCGCGTTGATCAAACATGATCAATCGCCATTTTTCAGGATTGAAATATTGCCGATAGAAAGGTGGACAGCCACCACCCGGCCCGCCATGTAGTAAAACTATGGGCTTTCCTTGGGGATTTCCTGACTCTTCAAAATGAATTTTATGTAATTCTGAAACTTGTAAATAACCTTGTTTATATGGTTCAATAGGTGGGTAAAGTTGGTACATAAATATAAAATTTATATTTTGATTATTAATTGATTGATTGAAATCCTCATAGTGAGGTGATGAATTCTGACAGTATCATATTAATAAGTAAGTCGGTAGAAACAAATCTCAAAAACGTAAATAGACTTAAAACCCTTACCAATGACAAATGACAAATGACAAATGACCAATAACAGCCTTAATTGCACCGATCTACTGACATGATTGGTAAACCATCCTGAAAAACTAGGAGTTGTCCGGGTTCCAAAATTGTCCAAACTTCATTGTCAGTCAGGGGGGTAGTGGCAATAATAGCGACGCGATCGCTTGGTGAAGTCAACTCGCGAAAATCCACTGTCATATCCTGATCGATTAAATGAGCCGCAGCAAATGGGGCTTGGCGCACTATATAGCTCAGTTTAGTGGAACAGTAAGCAAAAAGGTGTTCCCCATCCGACAGTAAGTAATTAAACACGCCCTGCGCTGCAATCTCCGCAGTAACTTTACTGAGGGTAGAATACAGTTCCTTTAACGGTGGCTTTCCTTCAGGAAACCTTTGCCGCAAAGTTTCTAAAATGATACAGAATGCTTTTTCGCTATCGGTATCACCCACAGCTTTATAAAAACCCATATTCGCCGGATTAAAATCTGGTAAATTGCCGTTATGAGCAAATACCCAATATCTACCCCAAAGTTCTCTTTGGAAAGGGTGACAATTTTGCAAAGCAATGTCACCTTGTGTAGCTTTGCGAATATGAGCAATTACATGAGTAGAATGAATCGGATAACGTCTGACTAAATCTGCCACTGGCGAATGAACAGAGGCTTTAGCATCTAAAAAAATCCGACATCCTTTACCCTCAAAAAAAGCAATACCCCAACCATCGCAATGATCGTCAGTTCTTCCTCCCCGAAGAGAAAAACCTTCAAAAGAAAAACAGATATCTGTTGGGGTATTGCAATTCATTCCCAGCAGTTGACACATTGTAAAAATCCAGGGCTGCACTATGGAATTACAATACTTCAGATCGCTGCAAAATTTCTGGTGCGATCGCTTCAATCTGGGAATTTATCTTGACAGAACCCCTAAGCATCAGTAATTCAAAATCCAAAATCGTAGAGTGTTTGGGGTGAGGAAACCCCTACACCTTAACTGCCGACTGCGTCTTTCACTGATTTGTTAGACTGAACACACCAGGAACTTTCGGTCAAATCTCTGAATACGCCAGCAGAAGAGGCTATAAATGCTTACAAGTACGCTACTTCTCTCGAACCAACTGCCCAATTTACAGTATTCCTCCACATCGGAACGATTCGATGACACTTGGGAAGCTCCTCTAGCTACCCTTTTAGGATTAGGAAGGGCTGCTGGTGCAGATTTTGTGGAATTTTTTCTAGAGCGTCGCAACTATATTAGTTGCCTTGCAGAAGATGACGCAATCACCAGTATTTCACCTAGCCTCGCCACAGGTGCGGGAGTTAGAGTCTTTCGCGGTAAAGCTGATTGCTACGTCAGCACCAATAATCTGACATTTTCCGGTTTGAAAGCAGCCTTAGAAAAAGGTCTTTCTATCCTGGGATTACAATTACCTGCACCTAACGCTTTTATCCCAGAAATCAATCTAGAATTACTCCGAGACTACGCCACAAAAAGAGGAAAAGATGGCTGGTTACCCCTGTGTAGTTCTATCCGAGAAATGGGAGAAATTCTACTTGATGGTACAGCCCAATTGCAGCGCAAAGCTAGCCACGTACAATCCCGCCGCGCTACTTACTTCCGCGATTGGCAAGAAGTATTAGTTGCAGCCAGTGACGGTACTTTTGCCCGTGATATCCGCCTCACTCAATCTGTAGGATTTAACCTATTGTGTGCAGATGGAGCTAACCGCGCCTCCATTGGCGAACGTGCTGGTAATACCAGTGATGCTAACTTCCTGAGAACTTGGGATTACCAACAAGCAGCCGAGCAAATATCCGAATCTGCTGGGAAAATGCTGTATGCAGATTATGTAGAATCTGGCACATACCCCATTATTATGGCTAATCACTTTGGCGGGGTAATCTTCCACGAAGCTTGCGGACACTTATTAGAAACTACTCAAATAGAACGTAATACTTCTCCCTTTGCTGACAAAAAAGGTGAGAAAATTGCCCACGAAAGCCTCACAGCTTGGGATGAAGGGCGAGCTGACAATGCCTTCGGCACAATAGACATGGATGACGAAGGTATGCCCGCTCAAAGAACATTATTAATAGAAAAAGGCGTTCTGAAGAATTTCTTAGCAGACAGAACAGGTTCTTGGCGGACTGGACACCCCAGAACCGGAAGCGGTCGCCGTCAAAATTATACCTTTGCTGCCGCCAGTCGGATGAGAAATACTTACATCGCTACTGGTGAATATAGTATTGATGATTTATTTAGTTCCATTGATAAAGGCATTTACTGCAAGAAAATGGGTGGTGGTAGCGTAGGTGCTACTGGTCAATTTAACTTTGGTGTTGATGAAGCTTATTTGATTGAAAATGGCAAAATCACCAAACCATTAAAAGGCGCAATTCTAATTGGTGAAGCAACGGAAATTATGAATAAAATTTCCATGTGTTCTCAAGATTTAGAACTAGCACCTGGTTTCTGTGGTTCCGTTAGCGGTAGCATTTACACCACAGTAGGACAACCTCATATTAAGGTTGATTCTATTACTGTAGGTGGACGTTAATAGCTATTTCTGCTCGCTACAAGATTAACGTTTATAGATTCTTTGAGAGTTCTTAAGCGCAGAGTAACACAAAGGAAACGCAAAGTTACGCAGAGTATCTAAAAATAATTGGGTACGAAATAATAAAGCGTTTTATAAAGTGAGTCTTGTAGCGGGACATCAATCAATATCTAAGCTAAAACACATCTAATTTGCATATTAAATTTCATCCAACTCTTGTGGGGTGGGCATCTTGCCCGCCATGATTATGCAAAATAAATGTCGATTAGCTTATCTGCGTCCATCTGCGGTTAAAAATCAAAAATTCAAATTGACTTGACTATTGACTATGGCAACTATCAACGAAATTGCAAATTACGCCAAGGAAAATGCAGAAAAGCTTGGCATTAAAAAATTCGACATTTATGGCTCTACTGTAGACGAAACTAGCGTGCAAGTAGACCAAGGTGAGCCAAAACAAGTTAAAGCTTCTAACCGTTCTGGTGTTACAGTTCGTGTTTGGAATGAAGACAATACAATGGGTGTTACCAGTACTACAGATGTAGACCCCAAAGGATTAGAATTAGCTTTGAAAACTGCTTACGAAGCTAGTTTCTTTGGTGTCAAGGAAAATGTGCCTGATTTTAGCCCAGAGGCTACAGTTCCTATCGACAATACACCCCACGATAAAGCCACACAAGCACCTGTTTCTGAACTGATAGAAAAATTAGTAGTAGCTGAAAAAGAATTACTTTCAGCGCACCCAGCAATTAAAGGCGTACCTTATAATGGCTTGGCGCAGAGAGATATTGACCGTTTTTATCTCAATAGTGAAGGTGCAGCCAGAATTGAATCCCATTCCATAGCATCGGTTTATCTTTACAGCAAAACTGAAGAAGAAGGGAAAAAACCACGCAGTGCTGGCGCTTTTAGAATCAACCGTGGTGTTGAAAATCTCGATATTAATGGTTGCATTCAAGAAACAGCCGAGAAAACTATCAGCCACTTAAACTATGAAAAAATTAAGACTGGTAAATATCTGGTTGTTTTCTCACCTGAAGCTTTTTTAAGTTTATTGGGCGCGTTTTCTAACTTGTACAACGCTCAAAATATTTTGGACAATCAAAGCTTATCTACTCCTGATGATTTAGGTAAGCAAATCGCTTCGCCTATGCTTTCAGTGGCAGATGATGCACTACATCCTGCTAACATTGGTGCAGAAAGTTTTGATGGTGAAGGAACACCGACTCGCCGCATTTCTCTAATTGAAAAAGGCGTATTAACCAGCTTTCTGCACAGTGCTGGAACTGCGAAAAGAATGAATGCCCAACCTACAGGAAATGCGAGTATTGGTGCAAAGGTTAGCGTTAGTCCTAACTTTTTTCATGTATTTAGAGCCGCCGAGCCTGAGCAAGAATTAAGCTTAGAAACTGCTGAAAATGTAGTTTTAATTGATGATTTGCAAGCTCTCCATGCAGGGGTAAAAGCTTTACAAGGCTCGTTTTCTTTACCTTTTGATGGTTGGTTAATCAATAAAGGTGTGAAGACGAGTATTGAATCAGCAACGGTTGCGGGTGATTTCTTAGAAGTTCTGAAGTCGATTGTTTGTGTAGAAAAAGAAGCTGAGTTAACACCAGGCGGCGTTTGTCCTCGCATCTGGGTTAATGAACTATCAATTACTGGAGATTAGCGTTTAAAAGTTAGGAGTATTTATCTACTCCTGACTTTTGCTTTGCACAAGATAAATTCTTTGTAGGGCACGGCACCAGTAAGATAATTGAGTATACCAAAAGATTATGGATGCCGTGCCCCTACCCATCTGTCGCATTATTTTTCAAAATGGTATTAGCTTGCTTTCCTATTTGCGGAGCGTTCCATAGAAAAGGGGTATATAACAAAATCCCAAATTGTCTAACACCAATTTAAAAAATCATTGCGACAGATGGAGTCACACAAGTCTCAACTAGACAGCAATTCAGAATCCAAAATCTAAAATTGTGTGGCTATTCTTCTCCGCCACCGATACCGAGATTGATATCAAATCCATCAGCACCAGTTAAATTAGTTCCAATCATCACAGCGCCATCTACTTGAGCATTATGTAGATGAGCATCGCTTAAATCAGCGTTAGTTAGGTTAGCGTTATTGAAGCTGGTACCACTGGCGAAGGCTCTTGTTAAATTCGCTGCTTCTAAATTTGCACCTGCTAAATCAGCACCTTCTAAATTTGCGCCTTTTAAATTAGCACCTTTTAAATTTGCGTTTCTCAAATCTGCGCCAATTAAGTGAGCGCCGCTGAGATTAACACCTGTTAAATCACATCCAGAACAGGCTCCGGTTTGTAATAAACGTTTTACTTGAGCTGGGGTTTCGCCTGCTTGAGCAGAAATTGGAGCAGCTAAAGATAGCGTGCTAAATAAAGCTATTGCTGTCAACAATGTCTGTCTCATAATTCTTCCTCCCTGCAGTTTTAAAAGCTCAACCATCAGTAAAAGATTTACGGATGTGTTTTACTAAAGAAACTGTGTTTGTTAATTGGTAATATATTTCACTCTTACAATTTCATTTTCTCAAATTACAGAATTATGTCCTCATGCTACCGAGGTAATTAATAACTTCAATATTGTTTACTTACTCATACCAAGGTTATATCAAGGTGAGCCAAAGCTTTTATTTTTAAGCGTTTGAGGATTAAATGAAAAATAATTTTCTCTGTATTTTTCTCAGTGGAACAATAAAATATACCTTTTAGGTGAGATAGTTTAAAAATATAAACTGACGCAGGGAAGTGCAGAAATACACATTAAACCTGCCTACAGATAGAGGTAATCAAATGAATAATCAGATAGATTTACGAGCAAACATAACCTCTAAATAGAGTTTGAAACTATCTCAAAATATCTATTTAATACGAAGTACTTTCTAATCAATTACATACAGCAAATTGCTTTGTGAGGTACAGATAATGTACCAGCGTTGTAGCCACTGCGATCGCGAAGTCTTTCGTTGAGAAATCTATCGCAGGGACTAGTGCCAAGGCTTTAACTAATCCCTGCATCTTGATTTAGTTCAAAGTCCACTACAGATGCTCTAAGGATGTTTATGAAAGCACTATTGCTTTATCCCCAGTTTCCTCAGTCTTTTTGGTCTTACGATCGCTTTATGGAAATTGCAGGGTTAAAGGCGGCGATTCCCCCATTGGGAATTATTACCGTTGCTGCACTTTTACCTCAAGATTGGGAAATTAGATTTTGCGATCGCAATGTCACGTTGGAAACCGCAGAGGATTGGCAATGGTGCGATTTGGTAATCATCTCCGCGATGTTGGTGCAGAAGCCAGATTTCCACGCTTTGATTAAAAAAGCTGTGCAATTGGGGAAACAAGTCGCAGTAGGTGGCCCCTATCCCACTTCTTTACCCCAGGATGCGCTGGATTCTGGCGCGCATTATCTAATTTTGGATGAGGGAGAGATTACGGTTCCCCTATTTCTAGAAGCATTAAGTCAAGGTAAAAACCGCGGAATCTTTCGCGCTGCTGAAAAACCGGATGTTACCCTGAGTCCTATGCCCCGTTTTGATTTGTTAAAGCGCGATGCTTATTTGATGATGGCGATGCAGTTTTCTCGGGGTTGCCCCTTTAGCTGCGAATTTTGTGACATCATTACCCTGTATGGGCGAAAACCACGCACCAAAGAACCAAGCCAGGCGATCGCAGAATTGCAAACTCTGTATGATTTAGGATGGCGGGGTTCTCTATTTATTGTTGATGACAACTTTATTGGTAATCAGCGGAACGTCAAACGTTTCTTAAGAGAATTGATTCCTTGGGTAAAGCAACATAATTACCCTTTCACCTTTATCACAGAAGCTTCTGTGAATTTGGCAGAAGATGACGAACTGCTACATTTAATGCGAGAAGCGGGTTTCTATGCAGTCTTCCTGGGGATTGAAACCCCGGATCAAGATAGCTTGCAAGTGACAAACAAATTACAAAATACTCGCAATCCCCTGATTGAAGCCTGTCGCAAAATTAATCAAGCGGGAATGTTGATCTATGCAGGGTTTATCATCGGTTTTGATGGCGAACGCACAGGTGCAGGAAAACGAATACAAGCTTTTGTGGAACAAACTAGTATTCCTCAACCCATGTTGGGTATTCTCCAAGCTTTACCCAATACTGCTTTATGGAACCGTCTGCAACAAGAACAGCGTTTAGTCACGGGTGTGGGTGCAACGGAAGTAGGAGATCAGAATTCCTTGATGAATTTTAAACCGACTCGCCCCTTAGCTGAAATTGCCAGAGAGTATGTAGAAACCTTCTGGACTTTGTATGAACCGCAAAACTATCTCAGACGTTGTTTGCAGCAATGTCTCAATATTGACTCAAGAACAGAGGGAAAACAAACTATGCAGTTTTCTCCAGGTCAAGGATTGCGCCTGGTTATACAATTAATCTGGCTGCAAGGCTTTCAAAGAGCAGAAATTCGCGGACAGTTCTGGAGACAACTGTGGATAATTCTGATGAAAAAGCCGCAAGTGCTCAATATGTATTTGGGTTTATGCGCTGCTGGCGAACATTTCTGGAAGTATCGGATTTTAGCTAGAAAAAGGATTACTCAACAATTAGGCTACGATCCTTTGGAAGCGCCGGTTCTATCTCAGCCAAAACCAGTGCTTGTGAAGCTTTCTTGATTTGATATCTAGGACTTACGCAAGTGTCAATTAGGTTAAGGGGAAATGGGAAAACAATACATTTCAGATAAGATTATTAGTGATTAATTTGTCAGTTATGAAAACAGCTAACTCAATTGGGGGATTCTCCCCCAAACCCCCGATTGGGTGACGGTTGCGTCCCCCAAACCCCTCCAAAATTATTGTTTTTGTTTTCAATTTATTTTTTAACTGATGCCATTTTTAAAAAAGCACGCGACAGATGGGTAGGGGCACGGCATCCACAATCTTTTGGTATATTCAATTATCTTACAGGTGCCGTGCCCATACAAAGCATTTATCTATCGCAAAAATTTTTTGAATTTGTATGATTGGAATGGTCTGTTTCTCTTACAAAGTTTGGCGGGACGGAAACCGACACCGCCAACTTTGCGCTATTTACGCCGTGTTGTACTAGCTCAATTGGGGGATTCTCCCCCAAACCCCCGATTGGGTGACGGTTGCGTCCCCCAAACCCCCTCCAAAATTATTGTTTTTGTTGTCAATTTATTTTTTAACTGATGCCATTTTTAAAAAAGCACGCGACAGATGGGTAGGGGCACGGCATCCACAATCTTTTGGTATATTCAATTATCTTACAGGTGCCGTGCCCATACAAAGCATTTATCTATCGCAAAAATTTTTTGAATTGGTATGAACTGTATTGAATGGGAAAAGGGAAAAAACAACCTTTAACCCTTCACCTTTAACCTTTTTCCCAACAGCTATTTTTTGATCTAAACGCATACCAGCTTAGGCTTTGAGTGGTAAAGAAATTATGAAAGTTGCGCCTTGATTGGGAAGGCTAGTAGCTGTAATACTACCTTGATGAGCTTCAATAATCCGCTTAGTGATGGCTAACCCTAAACCATTACCGCTACTTTTACGTGAGGGGTCTGTGGTATAAAATTGCTCAAAAATCCGGGGTAAATCGCCTTCCTTGATACCTTTACCTTGGTCTTGAATTTGAATAATTGCTTGTTTTCCTCTGCTATAACCAGAAATCAAAACTTGCGAGTTGGCTGGTGAATGTTTGATTGCATTATCTAATAAATTGAGAATTGCCTGTAATAGCCTTTCTGGATCGCCTTGGATCGTGAGGGAATCTACATTCACTTGGACAGAAATTTTGACAGTTTGCATTCGCGGTTCGATTGCATTCACAGCACGGTTAATCAATCCTTGCAGTGAGATGCTTTGCTGTTCTAGTTGCGTGACTCCCGCTTCTAAACGTCCTAAATCTAGGAGGTCATGAATTAATCTTGCTAAACGTTTGATTTCGCTGTCGATAGTTTGAAAAAAGCGATCGCGTATTTCTGGTTCTTCATAGGCTCCGCCTTTGAGTGCATCCACTGTTACCTGAACGTTACTGATGGGAGTCCGCAGTTCGTGAGAAACATTGGCTAAAAACACCCGGCGTTCTTGATCTAGGGAAGCTAATCGTTCACTCATGCGGTTGAGTTCTGTTGCTAATTGATCCAACTCATTGTTTTCATGGATCGTTAGCTTATCGCCAAAATGACCGCTACCCAAGCGAATGGCAAAGTTCTGCATAATCTCAATCGGTTTTGCAAGACTACGCGCAAATCGACTGCTAATTAATGCACAGAGTAGAATTGTGAGAGCTAACGTGCCCAAAACACTCCAAAACACCCTAGCAAACTGTCGCTGAAACTGCTCGAGAGTAATCGACATTCGCAACACACCCAAAAATTGACCGTTGCGTTGAATCGGTCTAGCAATGTAGAGTCGGTCTTGCTTTGATAAAACTCCTTTACCAATTCCTTGTTGTATGCGATTTTGTAGAGCAGCGCGCATTCCTGGAACTGCATACCAGTCTTTAACTCGGCTGTCTAGCTTGGGGTCAGAAGTTGCTATCAGGATACCTTTTGGAGTAAAAACTCGCAGGGTCACATTTTGCGGTGCGCCATACCTTTTTACTAGCAACTGTACTCGGGGAATATCTTGTTCTGCGAGTCCATCTGCAACACTTTCACTTAATGCACTCGTCCAGTTATCCAAATCTACTTGTCGCATTCGCATAAAATAATTAGCGAACGACCACAGAATATAACCTGCTAACAGCGATGTTCCAAAAGCTGTCAACATTAAATATGTGCCTAACAGCTTCGCATGAATCGTATTTAATTTAATTCGAGGTAAAAAGCCTTTCATCAAGGCTGCTCCTCTAAACGACGACGCAACACTGCTTTAATGCGTGCTAACAGTTCACGAGTATTGAATGGCTTAGTTACATAATCGTCTGCGCCTGCTTCCAATCCCCACACTTTATCTACATCCTGATCTTTAGCAGTTAGCATGACGATAGGGACATTAGAAAAGGCTCGAATTCGCCAACAAACTTCCATGCCATCAACTTCTGGCAACATCAAATCTAGCAAGATGATATCTGGTACTTGCTTGTGAAACTGTTTAATTGCATTATGCCCATCAATGGCTGTACTTACTGTGTAGCCTTCTTTTTGTAATGTATATGTGAGACTGTCACGCAGTGCTGCTTCATCATCCACGAGTAAGACGTGTGGCATTTTAACTTTTAAGCTTGAGATAACTTGTTAATATAATGCTGTTGGTTAATCTGAATATTTCACATCTATCTTAAGTAATAAATTTATTTTTTAGATACTGATTAAAACATATATCATCAATAGTTTTGATTTCAAAAAATATTGTGACTATTAATAATAAATAATAAATACAGCATATTTTAGGTAAATGAGGTAGCTGCTTCGGGATATGGTAGTAACGCAACGCCCGCCGCATGGATGATGCGTTAGGCGCTAGGATAGTTTTTTCATGAATAATCATATTGGCAACCAGCGCCTAACACATCCTACAATAATTTTATTTTTAATTTATAAATAGCTTCTTAACTGTGTCTACTTTTAAAACTTGAATTTATAGAAGAAATTTGTAAATAAAAATTTATTCTCTTCCCTATTTCGTTTGAAAAAATTCAATTCCTAACTGGGGTTAGGTTGATATCCATCCATGAGGTAGAAGCGAATACTAGCAAAATTCAGTATTGTGAGGCTAGTTGCTTATAGATGAGGAATAAACGCCCGTGGTTCCAATTAGAGATAATAATCCTACAGAAATCACGCCTTATGTCACCTTTGGGCTAATTGCTGCCAATGTTCTAGCTTTTCTTTATGAAGCTAGTCTTCCTCCTCAAGCCTTAGATGGGTTTTTACGCTTGGCTGCGGTAGTTCCCAAAGAACTGACTTTAAGTTTTGCTGGGATATCTGTACATCAACCTGTACCAGAGTGGGCTACTTTAATTACCTCACAATTTTTGCACGGTGGTTTATTACACCTAGCGGGTAATATGTTGTTCCTCTGGATTTTTGGAAATAATGTCGAAGATAAATTAGGTCATTTTAAATATCTGCTATTTTATTTATCTTGCGGAATTTTGGCATCATTAAGCCAGTGGTACTTTTCACAAAATTCTAGTATTCCATCTTTAGGGGCGAGTGGTGCGATCGCAGGTGTGATGGGAGCATATATTCTTCGCTTTCCCACAGCCGAAATTCTTGGTGTCATCCCTTTAGGGTTTTTCTTCCCCACTTTCCGAGTCCCAGCATACTTCTTTTTAGGGTTCTGGTTCATTCAACAAGCCTTTTACGGCGTTGCTAGCCTGGAAACACCCACCAACATCGGGATGGAAAACGGTGGTATAGCATATTGGGCGCACGCTGGTGGGTTCTTATTTGGCGCAATTCTCGGCCCCATCTTAGGCTTATTTAGCGACAAACCCCGAACAGCCTCTAGGAATTGGGGGTGAGGGGATTGGGGATTGGGGACTGGGGATTGGGGATTGGGGATTGGGGACTGGGTACTGGGGATTGGGTACTGGGGGAGAAATTCCTATTACCAATTACCAATTACCAATTACCAATTACCAATTACCCATTACCAAATGACAAATGACAAATGACAAATGACCAAAACAGGTGTAAATACCTAAACTTCGCAACGAAGCGTCGCTCAAGCTATCTTAATGGAGCAATTCATCTCCCGTTAAGTCTGCGACTGTAACGGGAGATGAATTGCGACCAATATAAAACTGAGCACAGCGAATCATTATTTTGGTTGTTCTTGCTTCTCAACGTAATTTTTTAATTGTTCAACTGTGACACCCCCGCAACTAGCTACAAAATACGCGCCAGTCCAAAAGTAAGGTTTGTTGTAGAAGTATTTTTTAGCTAGCCAGGGAAACTCTTTGCGAATTAATCTGCTGCTCACTGTTTTGATATTTCCAATGAGTGTTGAGAGGGGCTTGTCAGGCTTGTAGTCAACTAATAAATGTACATGGTCTGCTTCTCCATTAAATTCCAATAACTCACAATCCCACTTTTTGAGGGTGTCCGTGATTATTTCTTTTAGCCTGTTTAGGATTTCTGCATTAATAGCTTTTCTGCGGTATTTCACGACCAAAACAATATGAGCGTTAAGCCTGTAAACAGACCTGAAACCATTATTATACATATATTGACAAGCATAGCGGTAAATAGTATATTACCACTAGTTTCGCGCAAATTATATTGATGTTAGATGTATTAAAGGTCAGAATTTATCCAAACAAAGAGCAAGAGATATCTTTAGCTAAGAGCTTTGGGTGTTCCCGCTTTGTTTGGAATTTCTACCTCAACAAAACTAATACTCAATATCAAGACACAGGTTCGGGGATGACTTACTGCCAAATGGCAAAAGACCTGACTCAGTTGAAGAAACAATCTGATTATGAATGGCTACAAGAACCGACTGCTGCCGTCCTACAACAATCGCTTAAAAATCTAGAAACTGCGTTTAAAAATTTCTTTTCAAAACGTACTGGATTCCCTAAGTTCAAAAGTAAACATTCTAAACAGTCAATCCGCTTTCCTGAAAGCTGTTCGATTAAGAATGGTAGTTTAAAACTTCCTAAACTTGGATTGGTTAAAGTTAGTCTTTCCAAGAGTGTAAATGGCAAGATTAAATCCGTAACTGTTTCTAAGACAAGTACAGATAAATATTTTGCGGCGATACTGTTCGAGACTGACGAATTAACCACAACTCATCTTGGGAAGATATCAGGAATTGACCTTGGGCTAAATGTGCGATTCGTTCGCTCGAAATGAGTAGAAATACTCAGGGATGAGTGACAGGTAAAAGAACTGGGTAACCAGAACAAAACCTGATAACTGACTGACCATGAAGGTGATTAACTCAGAAATCCTAGAGTACGGAGTTAAAAGTCCTTCCCCGTAGGTGCAACGGTGAAAGCATCACCCCCAGGTTTGCGACTAGCCATCAAAGCCTGAAGCGGGGTGAAAAGGAGGTAAAACTGGCAGCCTAAAACTGGTTCCCTTCGAGCAAGAACCTATGAGTAGCGAAAGCGAAGATGTGCCCAAACCATCGTTACAAGGAACCTCCGTAATAAGGCTGGCACGGAGGAGCCAAAAGGCAAAAGGATAAGGGGCTAGCAGATGTTTAGCTGACTAGCAGCACTCCCAATAAACCCGGTGGATAGCATCAACTCTAAAGGCTCAACCAATTGTCAATCGGAACGAAGTAACAAAGCTGTTTGCTCTTGGGTGGTCGATACCAAGCAGGTGCTAACCGTATGCAGCAGCTAGGAAAGATTGAGTTAGAAGCGAACGCCTTGGGTAATGCCAGGGATATGCTGACAAACTCACGGTGATTTGGAATGTAAAGTCATATTATGTAATGAATAAGTCTAAAACACGACAAGTCATAACTGAATCAAAGGAAGCAAGTGCCCCTCCCTTGAAGGACAAAGCAATTCCCCTAAATCAGGATGATAAATCGATGGTGGAATGGAGGCATATTAACTGGCGACAGCTAGAAAAACGTGTCTTTAAGTTGCAAAAAAGAATTTACAGAGCCTCATTACGTGGTGAAGTCAATGCAGTTCGCAGACTCCAAAAGACGTTGATGAAGTCTTGGTCAGCAAAATGTTTAGCGGTCAGGCGGGTAACACAAGATAACCAGGGCAAGAAAACGGCGGGTGTGGACGGTGTTAAGTCACTGACCCCAAAGCAACGTTTCGCCTTAGTTGCCAAACTAAAACTAGGCTCAAAGGTCAAACCTACCAGGCGTGTATGGATTCCAAAACCTGGTAAGGAAGAGAAAAGACCATTGGGTATACCCACAATGTATGACCGCGCCTTGCAAGCCCTCGTAAAAATGGCACTTGAGCCAGAATGGGAGGCTAAATTTGAACCGAACTCATACGGGTTCAGACCAGGACGCTCATGTCATGACGCTATTGAAGCAATCTTTAACAGCATCAATAAGAAGCCCAAATTCGTATTAGATGCTGATATAAGCAAGTGTTTCGATAAAATCGACCACTCGGCACTGCTAAAAAAATTAAATACATTCCCCACCATTCGCCGACAAATCAAGGCTTGGTTAAAAGCGGGGGTGATGGATAACAAGCAGTTTCAAGAGACATCTGAGGGTACACCGCAAGGTGGGGTCATCTCCCCACTCTTAGCAAATATTGCCCTCCACGGAATTGAAGAAAGAACTAAACAATTAGCCCAGACACTAAAGCTATACTACCCTAACGGGAAGATAATGGCAGCAAAGGATAAAATTAGTTCTCTCACTGTTGTGAGATATGCCGATGACTTCGTGATTCTCCATGAAGACATAACCGTTGTCCAAAGATGCCAGATAATCATATCTGAGTGGTTAAAAGACATGGGTTTGGAATTAAAGCCATCAAAAACACGCCTAACCCATACCCTCCACAAGTATGAAAATGAAAAACCAGGATTCGACTTTCTCGGTTTTAATATTAGGCAATTCCCCGTGGGTAAATACCACTCAAAACAAGGCTTTAAAACAATCATCACCCCCAGCGAAGAAAAGCAAAGGATACACTACGAAAGAATAGCTAATATCATCTATGACCATAAGGCATTGCCTCAGAAGGCACTAATTGGAAAATTAAATCCAATAATCAAAGGATGGTCTAATTACTATTCAACGGTCGTAAGCAAAGAAGCTTACTCCAGGTTAGATAATCTCATGTATCCAAAGCTGAAAGCCTGGGCACAACACCGCCACCCCAACAAAACAGGGAAATGGGTGTCAAAGAAATATTGGCACACAATCGGTGGTGATAACTGGGTATTTTCCACCCCGCAAGAAGGCAAAAACCCAATGCGACTTTTCGACCATGCCGACACCTCAATAGTTAGGCATATAAAAGTAAAAGGTGAATCCAGCCCATACAATGGCGACCTAGTTTACTGGAGTTCAAGAATGGGTACACATCCTGAAATGCCCAAAAGAGTGACAACACTTTTGAAAAAGCAGAAAGGAAAATGTACTCACTGCGGATTGTATTTCAAAATGGAAGACCTCCTAGAAGTAGACCACATATTACCCCGGAGTCAAGGGGGAAAAGACGAATATAAAAACCTTCAGGTACTTCACAAACACTGCCACGATTCAAAAACAGCCAAAGATGATTTGGGTGGAGGTATGCACTTGGACAAGCACCAAACCACTGAGGAGCCGTGTGAGGGGAAACTCTCACGCACGGTTTTGAAGACGAGTCGCTCTGGTGACGGAGCGGCTTAGTTTAATAGCCTAGTAACTGTTTTTGACGGTGAAACCTGTTATAAGGTTGACCCAATCAAACCCACAAGAAAATACGCCAAACGACTAAGAGTTAGACAAAAATCTTTATCTCGCAAAGTTAAAGGATCTAGTAATAGGTGTAAAGCAGTTAAAGTAGTTGCCAAAGTTCACGAAAAAATATCAAATACAAGACAAGATTTTCTCCATAAACTCTCACGAAAGTTAGTTGACGATAACCAAGTTATAGTAGCTGAGAACCTTTGTGTTAAAGGATTAGCGCGTACCAAGTTAGCCAAATCAATACATGATGCTGGTTTCAGTACGCTGCTCAATTTCATCACCTACAAACTAGATAGAGAGGGAGGTAAATTCGTTCCAGTTGACAGATTCTTTCCTAGTTCAAAGCTTTGTTCATGCTGCGGTCATAAAAATGATTTACTGAATTTAAGTATCCGTGAGTGGATTTGTTTAGGTTGCCAAACAACTCATGATAGGGATGAAAATGCATCACGGAACTTGAGAGCAGAAGGGATAAGAATACTGTCAACAAATACTGTGGGGCACACAGAAATTCAAGCTTGTGGAGAAGCAGTAAGACTCGTTGGTACTTGTACCAAAAAGCGTGTTTCTGAGAAACAAGAATCTCCCGCTACATTGCGTTAGCAATTAGCGGGCGAGTGTCAAATTGCAGATAATAATAGTTAGGAAAAACACCTGTGTTTCCCCTTTACGACGAAAATCCGACGCGCATCACCCCATACTTAACTTATGGGCTGATTGGGATGAACGTTTTAGTTTTTCTTCATGAAGTGAGTTTATCTAATGCACAACTAGAGCAATTTTTTCGACTATATGCAGTAGTACCACGAGAATTAACCACCAACTTTTCCTCAGAGTGGACAACGTTATTTACATCACAATTTTTACACGGTGGTTGGTGGCATTTAATCTCGAATATGGTTTTTCTGTGGATATTTGGTAACAATATTGAAGACCGTTTAGGTCATCTCAAATATCTAATTTTTTATTTGACTTGCGGTGCTTTAGCTGCTTTATGCCAATGGTTTATTGGCATGAATTCTGGGATTCCTTCTTTGGGTGCAAGTGGTGCCATTTCTGGAGTTTTAGGTGCTTATATTATCCGCTTCCCTCACGCTAGAGTTATGACTTTAGCCTTTTTAGGATTTTTTGTCACCACTATTAGAGTTCCAGCAATGATATTAATAGGGCTGTTCATTGTTCAGAATGTACTTTCTGGTGTGGTTAGCCTACAAACAGCAGCTAATATGAGTGTTGAAACAGGCGGAGTTGCTTACTGGGCACATATTGGGGGTTTTGTATTTGGCATAATTCTTGCTCCCTTATTAGGATTATTTAAGCAAGAGTATTAGTTTGTTTGTTTACCGTTTCTACTGCTGACACAGGATAGACTGTATCAACTCTTCGAGACTTGATGATACAGCCTATTTCAGGTAGATGAGGTATGCGGGTAAGGGCAAGGCACATAGGTGTCAACTTAACGTGAAACCTGCTTGGTTGCAAGGTTTCGCCCTCACCCTGTGCCCTTCTCCCACCAGGCTACGGTGTACACACAAATCGGAGTTATTTTGAGATCCGGGTTTTACCCCCCTTAATCCCCCCTTGGCAAGGGGGGAAACCGGAAAATCAAGTTCCCTCACGCCACTTGCTACAACGGGGGGAACCCCCGCAACGCAGTGGCTCCCCTTTGCAAGGGGAGGGTTAGGGTGGGGTAATTCGAGGAATGGTAATGATTCGATAAATTGTGTGTACACCTTAGCTCCCACCAGGAGAGGGGAGCAAGAGATTTAGTTCCCCTTCTCCCGGGGGAGAAGGGGTTAGGGGATGAGGGCAAGGATATTTGTACAATGCGCGCCCCATATAGCTTTTAGCTGAAGTTGACACCAATGGGCACTGCCTTACCCCTACCTATCTGTGGCATTCTTTGTTCAAATTGCTATTAGTTATTTTTCAACTCAAAAATCAAGTGCACGAACTCGTGAATCAACTGCACGAACTTGTGAATCAAGTGCACGAACTTGTGAATCAACTGCACGAACTTGTGAATCAAGTGCACGAACTCGTGAATCAAGTGCACGAACTCGTGAATCAAGTGCACGAACTCGTGAATCAAGTGCACGAACTCGTGAATCAAGTTTACAAATCGTGCATTAGCGTCACAATTGATAAACCAGCTAATTTAAGCAAATTTCTATAAATATATGCTCAGGCGCGTGCTGAATAATTCGCACAAGCTATAGGCTATTCTAGCTTTCATTTACAGTTGACACAGCACAGCCGCGAATTTAATACTGATTTCAATAATGTTTGCGACAAATAATTTCTTTGTAAGGGCACGGCATCCACAATTTTGTGGTGTATCCATTATCTTACTGATGCCGTGCCCCTACCTATCTGTGGCGTTCTTTTTTCACAATGGTATAGTTTCAGGTTCAGAAGGCGATCGCAATTCTGCAATTCTGAAATCGGTTGATTGTTGAATCTGTATTTATGCTTAATTTTCTCCTGCTCAAACCTTAAAGAAACATTCGAAAATTGAGCAAAAATATAAATTTCTAATAAAGGCAGTTGCAACCTGAAGCTTTGATTAATTATATTTTCGGGTTATCACACTCAAAAGCTTCTGCTTTCAAGAGTTTACAACACTTCTGAGTCGAAATTATCAATTGCTAAAAATTTGATTGTTGTAGATTTAATAGCTGCCCTTTTTTCCAGATTGTGTAAGTATTATCTAGGCTTGAATGGCTCAACTGAGTTTACTCAGCTTAGTGCCTAAGTTCCGAATGAGGCAAACCTCAACTGGGGCTTGTTTCCTGTTGACGCTGATGCAATGCCTACGGCGGGCTATGCTGACGCGAAAATCTAGACCTGTACACGGAAGACTGGCTAATGACATCGGATATACTGATGACACCGGAAAAAATTTTCTTAGACGGAAAGACTTATATTCCAGCAGAACAATTGCCTATACCGGAGTGGCCTTGTGTTATAAGCGAAAGACCACAACCAACGCTGACGGTCAAAGATGATGACTTATTTTTTATCACAGATACAATAGGTAACATTTCTGGATGCTCTCTCAACGATGGTAATCCTAGCATGGGGCTGTTTTGCTGTGATACGCGTTTTTTGAGCCGCCTAGAGTTGCAGATTGAAGGGCGATCGCCTGTTTTACTTAGCAGTACTGCAGATAAAGGGTTTGCACTCTCGGTTTTGTGTACTAATCCCAGAATTGATGAACGCCTCAAAGCTGATACCGTCGGGATTCGTCGCGAACTGGTGCTAAATGGCGCACTTTTTGAAGAGATTGAAGTTTCTAACTACAGCACAACTACCGTTAGCTTTGAACTGAGTATCAGCTTTGATGCCGATTTTGTGGATTTATTTGAAGTGCGTGGCTATGGCAGAGACAAGCGCGGTAGGCTGTTACGCTTAGTAGAGCCAACACCAGAAGATGGAACAGCTGCTGATGGTGGTTCCCCGCTACAAACTCAACCAACGATGGTGCGGGATGAATCCTTAACCCTCGCCTATCAAGGTTTGGATGGTTTGGTGATGGAATCGCGGATTAATTTCCAGTATCGGCAACCAGACTATTTTAAGGGTTACACTGCGGTATGGCAGCTAGAGTTGGCTTCTCACGAAACCCAAAAGTTGGGTTATCGGGTGAATATGTTGCGAAATAATCAGCCGAGTTCAACTGTAAGTGCGGCGGTGACTTTAGCACAAGCCAAAGCCGCTGAATTAATGGAAGAACAGCATTGGGTGCAACAAATTACCCGCATCAGTACCGATAAAAGCACTTTTAACCGAGTGGTGGAACGGGCGGAACAAGATATGTATTTGTTGCGCCAGTCATTTGGTAAGAATAAAACTGTTTCGGCTGGTGTACCTTGGTTTTCGGCATTGTTTGGGCGAGATTCCCTCATTACAGCTTCCCAAACTTTGATGTTAAACCCCCGCATCGCCAAAGAAACCTTGACGCTATTAGCGACATATCAAGGCAAAGTTGATGATGAGTGGCGCGAAGAAGAACCTGGAAAGATTTTACACGAGTTGCGCTTAGGGGAAATGGCCAGGTGTCAGGAAATTCCCCATACACCTTACTACGGTACTGTTGATGCCACACCCCTATGGCTGATGCTTTATGCTGAATATTATGCCTGGACGCACGATCAAGAAACATTAGAGCAGCTTTGGCCGAATGCTTTAGCAGCAATGGAATGGATTGACAGCAACACTAAAGAAACTAGCTACTTGAGCTACTATCGTAAATCCAAACGCGGTCTGGCTAACCAAGGCTGGAAAGATTCCGGCGATTGTATTGTAGACCATAAGGGAGAGTTAGCTAACGGCCCCATCGCCCTTTGTGAAGTGCAAGCTTACGTCTATGCAGCGAAAATGCGCCTAGCAGAAATTGCACGGATGAAAAAGCGGCTGGATTTAGCAGATCGTTGGCTAGAGGAAGCCAGAAATCTGAAAATGCGGTTCAACCATGATTTTTGGATGGAAGACCAAGATTTCTGCGCCTTGGCTTTAGATGGTGACGGGAAGCAGGTAGATAGTATTACCTCAAACCCCGGCCATTGTTTACATTTGGGCATCTTTACACCCGAAAAAGCCTACAGCGTCGCCGAAAGGTTACGCGCCCCAGATATGTTTAATGGCTGGGGGATTCGCACACTCAGCAGTTTATCGCCAGCTTATAACCCAATGGGCTATCACATTGGTTCAGTGTGGCCTCATGATAATGCCATCATTGCAATGGGATTGCGATCGCTAGGTTTAATCGACCAAGCCTTAGAACTCTTCCAAGGTTTGGTAGATATGACTACCCAGCAACCATATCAACGTCCCCCAGAACTGTTTTGTGGTTACGAACGCAACGGTGATAATGCGCCTGTACAGTATCCTGTCGCTTGTACTCCCCAAGCTTGGGCGACTGGTAGTATCTTCCAACTGCTGCAAATGATCGTCAACCTCGTTCCTGACGCGCAAAATAACTGCTTGCGAATTATCGATCCGGCTTTACCAGAGTCAATCAATCGCCTTTCCCTGCATAATTTGCACGTCGGCCCTACCGTCCTCGATTTAGAATTTGAGCGTTCTGGTAGCACTACCGCTTGTCGTGTAGCTAAAAAACGCGGCAATTTACGAGTGGTGATTGAGGCATAGGGCATGGGGCATAGGGCATGGGGCATGGTGAAGAGTTACCAATGCTCCATGCCCCGTTAGCTAGTGATATAATCTATCACGAAGCAATCTCAGCAATTATCAATTTAAGTGTGATAAATCTTACATTAAGATTTAATCTTGACTTCTGCCTTTAGATAGAAGTGTACTGTATCTAAAGTTAGGTACTTTAATAACAAGTTTTGCTCTAATGCTGGAAGATTATTGTGGTGTCTAAGGATTACAAGCAATTGGAGAGGTAACTATTGTTTCTTGCTGATTAACCTTGTAATCCTTTTATGTTTTCTTCTGAATTTTGAGCCAGAGAATTTGTATCATTTTGCAAAAATGGGCAAAGGGTAAAGGGTAAAAGGTAAAGGGTAAATACAAAGCCTTTCCCCCTTTTATCCCTTCCCCGTCAAGTATTGAAATCTCCTAAGCGCGTGCTAATAAAGGTGCAGCAGCTAGTAGGGTTTTAGTATAAGGATGTTGAGGATTAGCAAAAATTCGTTTTGTGGGGCCGAGTTCGACAATTTGTCCACCATTCATGACTGCAATGCGATCGCATAAAAATCTTGCTAACCACAAGTCATGAGTAATAAACAAGTATGTTAACTCAAACTCTTCTTTTAATTGCAACATCAAATCTAATACTTGCGATTGTACGCTAGCATCTAACATACTCACGGGTTCATCGCAGATTAATAGTTTAGGACGAGTAATTAAAGCGCGCGCGATCGCTACTCGTTGCTGTTGTCCACCAGATAAATCTGAGGGATAACGCTGATAATATACTTCTGCTGGTGTTAACCCGACTTTTTCCAGCATCGACAATACTTGTTCTTTGGCTTTCGTCGCATCAGCCAAGTTGTGAATTAATAACGGATCACCAATACTTTGTCCCACCGTCATCGCTGGATTGAGACAAGCATGAGGATCTTGAAACACCATCTGCATTTGTCGCCGTGAGGAACGAATTTCTTGGCGTGATAAGCTGGTTAATTCTTTTCCTAAAAATTCGACTTTACCAGCAGTAGGACGAATAAGCTGCAAAATTGTCCGTGATAATGTGCTTTTCCCGCAACCGGATTCTCCAACTAAGCCTAAAATTTCGCCTGGGTATAGTTCTAAATTAATCCCATCAACGGCTTTAATGGTTTGGTTTTGTCCTTTAAATAGGCGTTCAATAAAATTTGGTTCGATGGTGTAATGCTGCTTAAGTTCCGTAATCTTCAAGATGGGGTTTTGCGCGGGAATCTCTTCGCTTCCTAATCCCCAATCTTCATTGGCGATATCATCAACAGCTTGAATATGCAAAGCTGCTTGTAAAAGCGATCGCGTATATTCATGTTGAGGTTGGCGAAATACTGACTCGGTAGAACCCATCTCTACCATTTTGCCTTGGTACATTACGCCAATGCGATCGCAGTACTCGGCAACCATTGCTAAATCGTGAGAAATTAACAATAGTCCCATATTTTCTTCCGCACATAGGCGAGTTAATTCCTGCAAAATTTGGGCGGAGACGGTGACATCTAAGCTAGTAGTCGGTTCATCAGCCACAATTAACTTCGGGTTGAGAAGTAAAGCCAAAGCTATAGCTACCCGTTGACGCATCCCACCGCTAAACTCATGGGGATACTGATTCCAGCGACTTGCGGGGATTTTTACCTTTTCTAAAGTTGCGATCGCTTTTTCTTTGGCTTGCTTCGCTGATAATTCTGGTGAGTGCGCTTGTAGTGTCTCTAAACAATGATTACCAATTGTCATCAACGGATCTAACCGCGTCATCGGATCTTGGAAAATTAGCGCCACCGCTTCCCCGCGAAACTTCCTCATTTCTTGAGGTGTTAAATCAAATACTTTTTTACCTAGAAAATTTACGCTGCCTTCAATCCTGCTAGATGAAGGCAATAAACGCATGACAGCCCTTCCCAGAGTTGACTTACCGCAACCTGACTCTCCCACCAGCCCCATTTTTTCGCCAGCTTGCAGCGTAAAAGATACATCATCAACCGCCCAATTGAGTTCTTCTTCGCTAGACTGAGGATAGGCAACTCGCAGATTTTCGACACGAAATAAGGCTTCACTCATATTTTTATATATTCAACCCTGAGCTAGCAGCTTTTATAATTGCAAATTTACGCTAGTCTAGCAGATGATTGGGGACTGGGGATTGGGGACTGGGGACTGGGTAATTGGTAATGGGAAGTTCCTTAGTGATGGGCTTGAAGCCTTCATGTTGCAACATTAACCCTTTAGGTTACAACTTTAAGGCTTAATGCTGAAAGGTTTTGCCTTTAGGTTACAACTTTAAGCCTTAATGCTGCACGATATTGCATGATAGTTACAACTTTAAGCCTTAACCCTGCACGATGTTGCATGAAAGTTATATGAGGCTAAATTGAATCTCAATTCAAACAACATGAGCGGCTATAAAAATTCAATATACAAGGGTGTATTATGCCGTAGGCTAACGCACCTTAAATATTTGATGGTGTCTCGGTGCGGCGCTTGGCGACAACACACCCTACGCAAGCTTTTGTAGAGACGCGATTAATCGCGTCTCTCCGACTAATATATGTAAGGAAACTTTTTGCCTGTTGCTGATTCAAGGTAGAAGTTGCGACAATTTCTGTAAATGGGGCCTAGCCTCTTGTAGCAATTTATTAAAAATCCTTATTTATCCCTCAGCGCCATGCAGGTATATTGCACTAAACAACACGTAAATAATGGCAGTAACCGTTTTTGTACTCATTGCGGTGAACCATTGCCTCTTCCTGTAGGGCAGCTGGTAGATAAACGCTATAAAATTATACGTCAATTGGGGCAAGGTGGCTTTGGGCGTACTTATTTGGCAGAGGATAAAAATCAAGGCGATCAGCAATGTGTGCTGAAGGAATTTGCACCCCAGGTAGAAGAACCGCAGGACTTACAAAAAGCTAAGGAGTTATTTGAGAGAGAAGCAAATGTACTGACGAAACTCCAGCATCCACAAATTCCTCGGTTTCACGCTTCGTTACAAGAGAAGTTGGGTGGTAGGGATTTTTTCTTTTTAGTCCAAGACTATATAGATGGTGATAATTATTATCAGCTATTAGAACAACGCCAAAGTCAAGGTAAAACTTTTAGCGAAGAAGAAGTACTTTTATTATTAGAAAAAATCTTACCTGTATTAGCTTATTTAAATTCAAAAGATGTAGTCCACCGCGATATCTCTCCCGATAATTTAATTTGGCGGCGTTCTGATAATTTACCAGTCTTAATTGACTTTGGTGGCGTGAAACAATTACCAGCTTCTCAAGGGTTTTGGTTTACGCAATTAGCGGCAAATAATACTTTATTAGGTAAAAAAGGCTATGCTCCAGAGGAGCAATTACGACAAGGTAAAGTATTTTTTAGTAGTGATTTGTACTCCTTAGCGGTGACAGCTTTAGTATTGATCACAGGTAAAGAACCGCAAGGGCTTTATGATAGTTATCAAGGAATGTGGCGTTGGGGCAAGGAAATCAAAGTCAGCCCCAAATTGGAAGCAGTATTCAAAAAGATGTTAGCTTATCAACCGAATGCTCGCTACCAAAATGCCAATCAAGTCTTGAAAGAATTACCCACAAAAATGTCTACCAAACCACCAAACTCTTACATTACCAAAATTAAGACAATGATTGTCGCTCCGGGAGGTAAACAAGGTAAACAGACTAATAAAATTATTAGTAAAATCCAGAGCCAAACGCAATTAATTAGTAATAAAATACCTGCTCCAGTTTGGTTACGTCCTTTTATTGTCAGCTTGGGAGGAACGGCTGCAGTAGGATTAATTGTTGCAGGTACTTTTGCGGTAGTAAATGGTGTAATTCGGGCGGTATCTTCAATTTCTGTCCCATCAATTCCCTCGATTTCCTTACCCATTGGTCAACCAGTTAGCGATAAAGGAAAAAGCAGCAACAGTGATATTTTAAGTCGCCGTCAACAACTAGAAATTCCCGAAGGCTTTTTCATTCGCATGGTAGATAACTTGTTCTATACAAAACATCCAGAATTACAAGGGCGTAGCCTTACCTCTAGCGCCGAAGATGGGCGATTACGAGATGAATGGAGTGGGATTGCAGACAACCTGTTGCAAAAATTGGAACAAGCTAATCTCTCTTCAGCCGCTCGTCGTAAACTAGGAAGCTACAGTCAAAAAGATTTCGACACTTGGAGGCGACAAGCAAGCAACGGTGAATTTGGTAATTACACCCTGAATCAATTAACAAAAGATACCTACGCCAAATTTGATCGGTTGTTTCCCGGTCAAGAGCGTGGGAAACTCAATCAACAAACCTATGGTCAAATTTGGTATGCGATCGCAGCCGATCAAGTAAGTAAAGTAAAATCTGGCAATTAGGGGGACTGGGGATTGGGAAAAGCAACGGGGCAGGGGGCAGGGAGCAGGGGGAGAAATAATTAATGACAAACACTCAACACCAAACACCAATTACCCATTACCAATTACCCATTACCAATGCCCCATGCCCCATGCCCCATGCCCTATGAATCTAAACTAAATTAATATGCCTTCTGTGTATTGCTCTCAAGGACATGAAAATCCGGCTGGTAGTCGCTTTTGTCATAATTGCGGCGAGAAGTTAGCAGATCAACCTGTAAGTTATAGTATCCAAGCGGGAAAAGTTTTAGGCGATCGCTATGCGATTTTGCGTCAAATTGGACAAGGTGGTTTTGGGCGCACTTATTTGGCGGAAGATGTTAACAGATTCCGCGAACTTTGCGTTTTAAAGGAGTTTTCGCCGCAAGTACAAACGGCTTATGTTTTACAAAAGGCGGAAGAACTGTTTCAGCGTGAAGCCAGTGTTCTCTACCAGCTACAACATCCCCAAATTCCCCGCTTTCGGGAAATGTTACGCATCAATTTGGGTGGGAAGGAATATCTGTTTTTGGTGCAAGATTATGTGGAAGGACAAACTTATAGTTCTTTATTAAATAATCGTCAGCAGCAAGGTTTGCGGTTTACCGAAGCGGAAATTCGTCAACTTTTACAGCAAATTCTCCCGGTATTGGAGTACATTCACTCCTTGGGAGTGATTCACCGCGATATTTCCCCAGATAATTTAATTCTTCGTAAAAGCGATCAATTGCCAGTCTTAATTGATTTTGGGGGTGTGAAGCAAGTCGTCGCCACTGTCGCTTCCCAATATTACCAGCCGGGTGTTGCTGGCTCGCCTCCTTCACCCACTCTCCTAGGTAAGGTGGGATTTGCACCTCCAGAACAAATGCAAACTGGCTTGGTGTCTCCCCACAGCGATTTATATGCTTTGGCGGCTACTATGTTAGTTTTACTGACAGGTAAACAGCCAAACGAATTAATTGATACTTATACCCTCAGTTGGCAATGGGAACGGGAAGTTAGTCTCAGCCCAGCTTTGGGGCAATTATTCAATAAAATGTTATCGCCCAGACCAGGCGATCGCTATCAATCGGTGCATCAAGTTTTACAACTGCTGAATTCCCCAGTAGTGACTATTGGGAATGCACCAACTCAAGCGCCGACTCAACCACCAATACAGCCCCCCATTCAACCACCAATCCAACCGCCGATTCAACGCCCTACACAACCTACTGAATCGGGAACTATTGCGATTTCACCCTCTCCCCCTCCCCCTATCCCCGTTCGTTCCCCGGAACCGCAAAATTCCTCATCACCCCTAAAGACTGTGTTAGCGGTGCTAGTAGGGGCGAGTCTTGCGGGAGTTGGTTTGTGGGGAATCAAGAATTTAATTCAATCCGACGGTGGTAACATTGGCGGAGTCACACCCACACCTACCGCAACGCCCACCACACCCGCACCCCAGTATTCCCAAGCCGAACAGCAACGCAAAAATAAATTGCGCGATCGCCGTCAACAATTGGGAATAGACTATAACTTTTATGTGAATTTGGTAAATCAGCTTTTCTGGGAGAAAAACCCCAGTTTGCAGGGAAGAACTCTCAGCGATGGCCCTGAAGATGAGAGTTTACGGGCGCAATGGGATAAACAAGCCGCAGAAGCTTTAGACAAACTAGCCCTACTCAGCGCCAAAGCACGTCAGCAACTAGGAACCTACACATCAGCAGAACGCGATCGCTGGAAAGTAGAAGTTAACCAAGTTAATGTTGGTAGCCGTTCTTTATATGATTTAGGCGATGCAGCTTTCTTTGCAGCATTTCCCACCCAGCGCAACAAAAATTTTATTGATAAACCAATTGGACAAGTTTGGTATGGCTTTGTTAGTGATAAACTCAGCGCCATTTTATCTGGAAGCGCTGTTGAAAAAATAATTTTTGACCAAGGTACTGTTAGTAAAACTGTCAGTGGTACTCTTTCTCCTAGTAATGGCAAAGTCTACATTGCTCAATTAGTTAAAGAACAATCTTTAACAGCGAATTTGAAAGCAAGTACCAAAGTTTTATTATCAGCTTATTCGCCATCTGGCAAAATCAAATTTTTAGAAGATTCGTCGAAAAGGAGTTTATCAATCAAACTCCCAGAAGATGGTTTTTATGAGTTTGTGGTTGTTTCCACAGCCTCAGAATCAGCAGATTATGAACTCAGCATTAAAGCCGAATCTCCTACCCCACCAAACCCAACACCCACACCAACAGTTACCGAAACACCTATACCAACACCCACGGAGACAAGTACGCCAATACCGACAGAGACGGCTACCCCTACGCCGACAAGAACACCTTAGAGAATTCGTAATTCGTAATTCGTAATTCGTAATTCGTAATTAATGAGGAATACAATAGCAAAAAGAGCGTCCTTTATGGATGCTCTAAATTATTTTGATTATAAATTTTTAGCCTAAGCGCCTACAGCTTCTTTCGCAGCATACAGAACTTCAGAATTTATATCTTTAATGCCGCGATATCGTGCAAATTTCTCGGTGTTGCGTTTCACTTTACCGCGTACAAATCCGGGAATTTTATTCAGTTCTGCTAAACCATCTTTTGTCCAATTCAAATCAGATTCGGCAGAAATTCCTTTGGTAATCACTTCTTTGGTGTCGTGTCCGCCGAAGATTTCTAACAGATGATCTTCCATTCCTAAAGTAAAGGAATTGTAGATTAAATCTGTAACTATAAATTATTCATCGAATCTAAACAGTAGAATTTCTGAGGTTAACTATTAATCTAAAACTTAAAATTTAGATATATATTCAAATCGTGCTGTCATGTCAGAAAATCCAGCTTTTGTGCGTGCCTTTAACCGAGGAGTAGACTTTCTTCAGAACGGAGATAAAGCAGGAGCAATTTTAGCTTTTAGTGAAGCAATAAGTATTAACCCTGATAATGCTTATGCTTACTACAATAGAGGTAAAACTAAAGCTGAACTACAAGATTATGATGGTGCTATTCAAGATTTGAGCCAGACTCTTCATCTCGAACCCAAGTTTTCAAATGCTAAATATCAAATAGGAAAAATTTATCAACATATAGATGGGCAACAGTTATCACCACCAGGGCACCCAGTTCAACTAGATCTCAGAAAGTATGAAAATGGACTACGTAAGTTACAATTCCAAGAGTATGAAGAAGCAATTAAGGAATTTAATCAAGTTTTACATATAAATTCCAATTTTGCACCAGCATTCTATAATCGAGGTAAAAGCTTTCATAAACTGAAGAAAAATGAGGAAGCTGCTAAAGACTTTCAAATAGCTGCCAAATTATTTTGCGAAAATGATCAATCAGAAAAACTAGCTGTTTGGAATCCTTTTGAGTTAGGTGAATCTAATAGAGAGGAAGCAATTACCTATCTTATTCCATACTTATCAAGAAAAAGCTCCTACGACGGTAAGAGATTAGCTGCATCAGCTATGCGTAAACTTGCTATGAGATTCAGCAATATTCCTGATTTAGCTATTGAACTTTTGTTAGATAACTTAACTTACCCTGCTCCACAGGTTAGGCAGTATGTTTTGAAAGCTCTCGCAGTAATAAAATTACCTAGTAATGCAATTGCAATTATTGAAAAAATAGCTAATAATGATCCACAGGAATATAATAGAACAGTAGCAAACAATATATTACAAGAATTCAGAGCTAATTCTAATAAACCTCTCCAGAAGCAGAATAAAGATAAACTAGATAATATAGAAGCTTTGGAGCAAGCATATTTAGATTCTGAAGAATTTGATGATTTTTGGAATCAAGAGTCTTTTTATAAAGAGGATTATGACACATCTATGGATTACGGTTATTTGAGCGACCTAAGTAATCCAGAAAATTATCTTTACAATTATTAATAATTTATATAACCAAGGGCATTTTTTAACCAACGCCCTTGAATTAAAAAGATTTAACTGAGGACTTCTAGTGGTGGTTTTGGCGGTGGGGGAATAATATATATCAAATTTGAATCATAAAAGTAATCTTTTATATCTTGAGCCTCCTGCCCATAAAATTCAATATTTTCTTGAGTAGGAGTAACTAATCCAATAATCACTTTTTCGCTGGAAAACTCAACAGTTGCTATTGCATTTAAGTTAATAAGTCGATGCCCAATTTTAAGGAATTTCATACCTATAGCTAGAAAGCAGGATTAACTATTATACACACTTCGTTTTATTTGTAATCCCTAAGTAGGTAACCGTGAAAATTTACAAGGGTTTCACGTTAACTTAGCACAGTGGGTAGTGCGTTTTGCCTAGCCACCTGTCGCATTGTCTTTTCAACTTGCTTAGAGCCTACGCACAGTCGGCTTATAATAATGTAGTAAATGCTACATTTATAATTAAAAAATCAGGGTAAAAAGTATCTCTTACTCTTCACCCTGAATTTTCTGAATTCAACTATTCAATTAAGCACCAACAGCTTCTTTCGCAGCGTAAAGAACTTCAGAATTGATATCTTTAATGCCGCGATCGCGTGCAAATTTCTCGGTGTTGCGCTTGACTTTACCGCGCACAAATCCGGGAATTTTGTTGAGTTCTGCTAAACCATCTTTTGTCCAATTCAAATCAGATTCGGCAGAAATTCCTTTGGTAATCACTTCTTTGGTGTCGTGTCCGCCGAAGATTTCTAACAGATGATCTTCCATTCCTAAAGTAAAGGAATTGTAGATTAAATCTGTAACCTGATTTGTACCTTCGTAACCCAAGAATGGTTTGTAACCAATGGGGAAGTTTTGCACGTGGATAGGTGCAGCTATGACACCGCAAGGAATATTCAAGCGCTTACCAACGTGGCGTTCCATTTGCGTACCGAAGATAGCAGAGGGTTCGACACGGGCGATCGCATCCCCAATTGCTCCGTGATCGTCGGTAATGAGAACTTCATCGCAATATTCGCTTACCTGTTCGCGGAACCAGTCTGCATCATATTTGCAGTAAGTTCCCGCCCAAACAACGTGAATCCCCATTTCCCGTGACAAAATCTTAGTCATGGCGGCGGCGTGGGTGTTGTCACCAAACACCACAGCTTTTTTACCAGTTAAGTTTTGACAGTCAATGGAACGGGAGAACCAAGCAGCTTGAGATACATACAGAGTTTGTTCGTTGATGAACTCTTCGTAATCGACATCAGCACCTTGGGCGTTAATTACCTGCTGAATTTTGCGGATACAACGGGCAGTCTCTACAACACCCATTGGCGTAATATCTACGTAAGGAGTGCCGAATTGTTCTTCGAGGTAACGAGCTGTTGTTAAACCGAGTTCGCGGTAAGGTACTAGGTTAAACCAAGCTTGGGGCATCTTCTTTAATTCGTTGACAGAAGCGCCTTCAGGAATTACAGTGTTCACCTCAATTCCCAAATCAGCCATCAGCCTTTTCAGTTCGGTGCAATCATGCTGGTTGTGGAAACCCAGGGTAGAAATCCCGATGATGTTGACTGAGGGGTTTGCAGTTTTGCCTTCTGGTAGTTCGCCTTTTTTCCGGGCTTTCTCAATGTAGAATTGCACTATTTGTTGCAAAGTGCGATCGGCAGCTTGTAGTTCGTTGTAGCGGTAGTGGTTTACATCCGCTAACATGACATCGCCTTTCGATTCTATTTGTGCCCGTTCCACAAAGTTGTGCAAGTCTTCTTGCAAAATACTAGAAGTACAGGTGGGAGTTAAAACAATTAAATCTGGGTGTTCCTCGGCATCTTTGCGGGTAATATTTTCTACTACCTTTTCTTGAGAACCGCGTGCTAAAACGTTGCGATCTACAACACTGGCTGTTACCGGAGTAAAGTTCCTTTCCCGCGATAGCATGGAGCGCATGACATTAAAATAGTCATCGCCTAGTGGGGCGTGCATGATGGCATGGACATTCTTAAAAGAACTGGCAATTCGCAGCGTACCAATGTGCGCTGGCCCTGCATACATCCAGTAAGCCAATTTCATCAGGTTTTCTCCCTTTTAAACTGAAATAACACAGAGTCCGTTAAGAGGTGGACTTATGATTGCTGGTTTTCTCATCGTTGTCTGATTGTCTCAAAACTTGTAGCCCTAATAAAACGGGGAAATTATTAAGTTTCAAGACAAGTGATATTGCTCAAACTCTTGTACCATCAAGGTTTTAGCGCTTAATTTAAACAACAATGATGTTGTTTAAGTGACATAAATCTTTATTTTCTGCAACCTTTCATTAAACAAGCCAGGGAGATGAAAACTGCGAATTTAGATATCAGATGAATTAGCAGTATTCAGTAGACCAACAGAAATCAAGACAACTGTAAAGTGAAAATTTCTCTTTCCTAAAACAAAAAAGCGATCGCACCCAACAACAAAAAAATGAGCGTTAACCAGCGTCCGAAATTGCTCAATTAGCAGTTGTATAGTATATCAATGCCTTGATGTGCCGTGAAAATGATCTGCTACAAACAATGAGCAATAACGACGAAAGAGAAAATTTTTTTGGCGATCGCAGCAATTTTGACTCAGATAAAATTAGAGTTGAGATTCCTAGCAAGCAACAACCAACTTATCAGGAGCGGATTCCCTCTGGGTATGACCCGATGGGTGAGATTTACCTGAGAGGTCGGGCAATGAGAAATATGTCTTCTGGAACCATGCCTTGGTGGATACTGATTTCAGGCTGGGTATTGTTTGGCGGGTTGTTTTTATTGCTTTTGAGTGTGGCTATATCTTCTTTCACCTACGCTTTAATCCCATCTTTAATGATTTCTGGAGTTCCTCTTTTAATTGTAATGAGAGGAACAGTTGCAAAACTCTCAACAAAAAAACGTAGAAGGAGATAGTTGAGGTTGAATTTCTGCTCAAGGTAAATTAATCGCAGGATTACGGCTAAAGAATCCTCTAGGGGCAAGTTTAAAGCTAACTCGATGCGTTGGCATCACAGGCCAATCTTCAGGGCGAGGAATATGGGTAACGCCCATTGTGTACCACAGTACGATATCTTCACCAGTTAAAGGTTCATCGTTGGCAATATATTGAGGTAAACCTTTTCCTGGTTGCGTTTGGTTAGGATAATCGCCGCCAGCATAGAGTTCATCTGGCTGATATTTTGTCACCCAAACATGATGTGTTGCAAAGCCAGCTTTCTCACGAATTTTTGAACCTTCTACAGGGAAGAATACTGTATTACCGCCTGGCATCAGCATATATGCTGGGGGAGTGCCTAAAGTATTTTGGCGCTTGGTGTTAACAATCATCCATTCGCGGCTGTGTTTCATATCCAAATCGCGCACAGCAGCTTTTTCTGTAGTTAAGGGAGTATCGGTAACTGCGATCGCATTTCCCAGAGAATTATGATTATCCAACGGTAAGGCTTGCACATTCATTTCCATCACAGAATTAGCCTGTCCGTCTACATCCATATCTAGGCGGTAGTTGAAAAAGTGTTGATGATTTACCCCGAAGATATTTTTCGCTAACAACCTTCCATAGGAATTATCTTGAGACTGTTTCTCTGCGTCTGTCCCTTGTACTAAAACAATTCCTGTTAAATCATTCTCAATTTCTAAACTGCCATCTTGGTGAAAAATCCAATTCAGGCTGTAATCATAATTATCCACCGCCGCCGTCATGGTCAGCACTAATTCGCGATTACGACGGACATAATTTTTCTGGATATTATATTCATAATGTTTCCACAACATCCCATTATCTCGTTCATAAATGCCAATTACCCTGGGCATTTCGTAAGGTTCTCCCTGTTCGTTAGCCATCACTGCATTTAATAACAAGCCATTTTCGGGAATATCTTTACCTAACTCCATTGAAGTTGCGAGAGAACCAAAGTTATATTCGCCAACATCAAAGGCATTTCTAAAAGCCCAGGTAAAATTAGGATGACCATAAGGCACTACCATTTCTGATAGGCTAGCGCGGTATAAAACTGGGCGAATTTTTTCCCCGTCATCATAAGTTACTTGATAAAGAACTAACCCACTGCGGGGATGCATTAGATAGCGAAAATTCCAACCTTGCCAGCTAATTGTATTATTTCGTATTCGAAAACTAGTACCTTGAGGCTGGAGAATTTTTAATAATTTTGGTGGGGAAAGTAATTTACCTAAAGATTGGATATCATAATTCCAATTTTGTTGAGAGAAAGATACTATTCCGTTGTCTATAAAACTATCGATTTTACCTGCGTTTAAATCAACAGTAGCCAGTACACCTTCAATCGGACTGCTAAAATAATTCCAATTCTTGCCTTTGTAGTAAGATAAAGCACGACAAATACGCTTACCTTTATCCGTTTCGCTATCAGTTAAAATCCCAGGTGCCCAACAATTAATTTTAACTTGATCAAAATCTGTAATTCCCCGTTTTTGCATTGCCGCTTGCCATTGGGGGTCAGACTTGACAATTTCGCGTGCTAAATCATATTCAGGATTAATTAATGCAGGTTGGGCGTTAGGTATTTGTTTCCAAGAACTCAATGTTTGAGTTTTTATATCAACTACAGCTTCATAGGTTTGATTTTTCTCTCTCTCATACACTACTAAAAAAGCTTGACGCTGAAAAGATTTGCCTGGTGTAAAATTAAGAACTACTTTTTTATCTGGTTCTTGCAAAGTTATTAAAGGAAATACAGCTTTGTCAGTAAGATTTTTATCTTTCTTTACCACTGCAACCGCTGTATTAATTTCTGCTGATGTTAACGCTGTTAAAGGATGGGAAATCGCAGGCTGTTGTGCAAATAACATTTCCCGATAACCTAAAGCGCCAACCATAAAGATAATAATGGCAATAGCTAAACTAAAGAACCGTAATGTCTTAATCATTCTTTAGATATGTGCAGGAAAGTATAATACCAATTCGTAGTTCGTAATTCGTAGTTCGTAATACCATTTTGAAAAAAGAACGCGACAGATGAGTAGGGGCACGGCACCAGTAAGATATTTGATATGCCAAAAGATTGAGGATGCCGTGCCCTGACAAAGGATTTATCTGTCGCAAACATTATTTGAATTGGTATAATTACAAAATTTGGATATACGAATTTTATAGAACTGGTTTTATCTATATTCCTAGGTTGTGTTGCTAACCCGAATAGATTTATTTGAATTTGCAAAATGTAATCAGAAATTCAAGGTGCGTTAGCCTACGGCGTAACACACCCTACCTCTGAATTACGAATTACGAATTACGAATTACAAATTACCAGGAAAATATTCACTGCTGTTAGCTAAATAATATTTTTGGGGATTGGGTAATGGGTAATTGGTAATGGGAAAACAAACACCAAACACCCAACACCCAAAACCAACTACTTATGCAGAAACTAAACGGCGCAAAGATTCGGCACGACGTTTAGCTGTAGAATTATTAGGCGCGAATTTCAGGGCTTCTTCGTAAGTTTGTAGTGCTTGTGTAGTTAATTTTTTCTGCTCATAAGCATGGCCGAGATTATTGAGCGCTGTCACATAATCAGGTTTTAACTTCAGCGCTTCTTTGTACTGACGAATTGCTAAATCATACTGCTCTTGGGCAAAGTAAGCATACCCTAGCCCATTGTAGATAGGAGCAACAGCTTCTTCTCCCTCTTCCTCAGCCGCTTTCAGGGCTTTTTGAAACAGCGCGATCGCTTGGGAATAGATTTTCTTTTGAGAATAAATACTGCCTAACTCGTAATATTCTTGAGCAGTTCCTTTATCCTTACTCAACTTCTTTTTTAAGCGAGACAAGGAACTTTCAATCTTACGAGTTTTGAAAATTTGCTGAAAAACACCCACAACAGCAAATGTGAGTATACCGATGAAAATCGAGAGATAAACAACCGCTAGACTGTTATCCATTGTCTTGAAATACGAATATAAAGAGTCTTCTTATTTATTATCAGCTGCAAGGGGACTGGGGATGAGGCAAGGGGGCAGGGAGCTGGGAGCAGGGGAGAAAATCTAATTACCCATTACCAATTACCCATTACCAATTACCCAATGACAAATAACAAATGACAAATGACAAATTTATGGTAAACCCCAATATTGGGCGCGTTGTTTGAGCCAGCCTTCGTCTATGTAACGTGCGATCGCTCCATTTACCTTTAGTCTTAAATCATCGTATTGCAAGCCTTTGGGCATGACTACAGATAACGGGGCTGTGGATAGTTTGCTTGGTAGTAGCCGATATTGGGGATATTGTTGCACCCAACCACTCAAAACGCTAGCATCGGCGGCAAAGGCGGTGACAGCATTGCTTTCTATTTTTTCTCTCGCTTCTTCATAGGATTTTACTCCTACTAACTCAGCATTCGGCACATAGTACCTGACATCGGCAATTGTCGTGGAGTTATTCAGTACAGCGATTTTGCGTTTTGCTAAATCATTGATTCGCTGTATTCCAGTATCCTTTACAACTACATAACTACCATCAAAGTAGTAAGGAACACTGAAACTTACCAAGCGAGAACGTGACTCTGTTGCTGTTACCCGCGCAATGGCAAAGTCAACTTGATTGTTGAATACTACAGATAAGCGATCGCGATTGGCTACGGGTTGTAATTTCACAGCGTTTGCTTTACCTAGCAAATCACTTGCCAAACGCTGTGCTAAGTCAATTTCCAAGCCTTGCAAATTACCATTGGCATCTCTAAATCCCAAGGGACGGAAGTTATCTTTGACAGCAATAGTAAAATAGCCTCGCCGCTGAATTTCTGGCATTTGGGCGGCAGATGCAATTGGTACTGTCCCCAAAAAGCACAAGCAAACAATTAATAAAAAGGATAAAGAGTAAAGGATAAAGGATGAAAACCAGTATTGCTGCGAGACACGCATTCTGTGTAGTATGCTGTCTTTCTTCCAGCCCCCCAATTTATTGGGGTATACTTCAGCCTTCATACTTTATACTTCATCCTTAATCCTTTAACCTTTAGCTTGGCTGGCGGCTAATTCAGCAATTTTGCCAAAGCTAGCTGGATCGACAACTGCTAATTGCGCCAACATTTTGCGATTGAGTTGGATATCGGCTTTTTTGAGATTACCGATGAGCTTGCTGTAGCTTAAACCATGTACCCTTGCAGCAGCGTTGATACGAGCGATCCACAGGCGACGGAAATCGCGCTTTTTCTTTTTGCGATCGCGATAAGCACTCCGCAGTGCTTTCATTACCTGTTGATTAGCGGTTCTAAACAGAGTTGAGTGGGAACCGCGAAAACCTTTAGCTAGTTTGAGAATTTTATTGCGGCGTTTACGAGCTACGTTACCGCGTTTTACCCGTGTCATAACTTAATTTTCCTGAGGGACTTACAAATAGGGGAGCATCAAACGTACATTATCTTCGTCGCGTTCATGTACAAGTCCAGACTTGGACATACTGCGCTTCTTATCTGAAGTTTTATGCTCTAGAAGGTGGTTTTTATAAGCTTTGCGACGAACGATTTTACCTGTACCGGTGGCACGGAATCGCTTTGCCGCTGCTTTACGAGTCTTGAGTTTAGGCATGGTTTGGCTTTGATCGACACAATCTATCATTATATACTAAGCTCATCAGATTGCATGACCAAAAATAACCCCAAAATGCGAATAGATCTGCCATTGGCAGATCTATATAGTTTATAGAGGTAAAGCCGCGATAGTTTTAAGGGCGGTAATACTTGTCAGTTGCGAGAAGAAGGAGAAAGAAAAATCTTTAACCTTGAGCGATTCACATTTGATCAAAACCAAATCAACAGTTTAAAACGCTATTCTTTATAGTATTAATCTTGTTTGGATACTTCCCTCTGATCTTTTATTTATACTTAATTCCATAATCTTCTCTATTTAATAGAATTTGTAGCGGGCTGAACCGTTGGGATCGTACCAATAATCAGCTATGGAATTGGTTGTATATGAAGATGAATTCCATTGCTCACCAACTATAACATACTATGTGATTTTAAATGTTCCATCCTCTTGTGTTTCAATTTCGCATTCATTTCCTGCTGGGTTATACCAGCCACAACCACCCACACAACTTGCCAGTTCTTCATCACTTAATTCTTCAATTAAAGAGTCTATTTCTCTAATATTTTCTACTACGTTTTTCATTTTCAATCATCTCAATTGTTTTGTGAATCCATTCTCTACTTAAATAGACGGAATGAAAAGATTGCAATTTCACCAATATTTATTAAAGTGGGCAATAATATTACTTAGAATAAAGCCGACAGTTTTATAAAAAATTTTATTTCTATCATAAAGTTTTTATAAATAACAGGTAATCCTACTATAGCTAGTATCTCTTTTTGGGATAAGCTGCATCATGGATAAGGAAATATATATTGAAAATGATTGATGTGTAAGGTTTTTGAGTTATCAAAAATCTAAAAATCATAGATAATAATGATTTATCGAAATGAATTAGATCCTCATTTTATTTAATTAAATGTCTCAGTAATCTTACTACCGTATTGCTTAGGATACATAATCTAAGTTCACAAAAACCTTAAAAAAATATACAGTATTTGCCCGCAAATTAAGTATCAATCAGGAAATATATAAAACTCAGATTTAATTTTTGAAATTACGTGCTTAGGCTGGAATGTCATTTACTGTAGCGGTATTTATATGCCCGACTTTTGGAAAAGGTCGGGCATTTAGGCAGCAATGTGTACTTAAGTAAGTGCTATTAGTGCGTAAGGTGCATTAAAGCATAAGCCTTAATGCACCTGACAAAATTCTGAGATTTTTTCAGAAATCAAATCGGATTCCTATATGAAACGGAAAAGGAAAAATAAACTCCTATAATTGGATAATTGGGGAGGTTTTAGCATTTTCCCCAAAGCGAATTTTGGATTTCAATGTTATGAGTTCACGTTTACCGAAAACGATATCATTTACGTCACATTGTTCTATACCTTAATTTTTGGATCTAAAACGATTTGAGAACCAGATTTATTCACATGGTAAGTCCAAGCTTGCTCTTTTACTTTGACGCTGACTTCCCAGCCTTCAACAGGATTAAATTCTTTAGTACAGATGTCACCAAAGTTAAATTCGCAAGGATTACCAAAAGTTTTAGCTGTCGCTTGAGTAATTTGTAAATTCGCAACTGCTACCCCAGAACGTTTAGCTGCATCTGCTAAAACTTTATTAGCGATCGCTCTTGGTAAAGTAGCATTTGGCGATGTCTTAATTTTGGGATCTAAAACAATTTGTGAGCCAGATTTATTCACATGGTAAGTCCAAGATTGCTCTTTTACTTTGACGCTAACTTCCCAGCCTTCTACTGGTTTGTAAATCTCTGCACAAACTTCGCCAAAATTAAAATGACATTGGTTACCAAAGGTTTTAGCTGTAGCTTGGGTAATTTGTAAATTCGCAACTGCTACCCCAGAACGTTTAGCCGCATCTGCTAAAACTTTATTAGCGATCGCTCTTGGTAAAGTAACATTTCCCGATACATTAATTTTGGGATCTAAGAGAATTTGTGAGCCATTTCTATTAGCGTGATAAGTCCAAGATTGCTCATTAACTTGTACAATTACTTCCCAACCCTGAATTGGTCTGTATTCTCTTGTACAAACTTCCCCAAACTGGAAAATACAAGGATTAGCAAAGGTTTTGGCTGTAGCTTGCGTGATTTTTAAATTAGCGATCGCTACTCCCGAACGCTTTGATGCATCATTAAGTACAGCTTGAGCAACAGCTTTGGGTAGTCTGTTTCCACTATTTTGGACATTTTGGGATAACTGTACTTGCGCTGCACGCGGAGCCGCATTAGCAGTATTGTTACTGCTAAGTCCAATTCCGTAAGATAGGAGGCTGGTTAGCGCTAGAGTTAAAATCACGCCTTGTGGTATGTGACTTGTAACGCTGCTCACATGGGATTGTTTATGAATATTTGTCATGCTTTGATTACCTTGAGAATTGCATAGTTAAACTAGCTACTCATCCCAATTCTCAGGAATAAGCACTTAATAATGATAATTTTTCGGGAATTATTTAAATTTGCGTACTACTTTGCTACTAGCGGTGACGCTGAAGTTACTAAATATTAAGTGCATCCTGATAGCGAATGAGTATTCAGATAGTTTCTTTGACGCTACAGTTGCAATCTAGTTTCCCCAAACCAAGTTCTCTGACGGGATAAGTCAATAAGATTGTTTGCCTTTTGTAGAGACGCGATTAATCGCGTCTGGCGTTGCAAAATTAACCGCTACGGCTGAAAAACACCGCGGCTATCACAATTAAACCTAACATTGCCAAGGGAACCCAGAGATTCGGGATATCTGACCAACTCATCACGCAGCCATTCCATTATCAGGGATAATTCCTTTTATACCGTAAGCAGCCTGCATGGAGAAACTGATGATGACATCTCCAGATACAGTGTGGCTACAAGAACGTACAGCTTTAGAAATTCTCTCACCTACGGTTTTAGAAGCGATCGCTCAGGTGATGGAGTTACAAGTTGTGCCAGCTAACACTACTCTAGTAAGCGAAGGTTCTCCTCCGCAAGCACTTTATATTGTCCAAAGTGGTCAGTTAGAAAGCGAACCTAGTGAAACTAACTCAGCCTTACCTCGGGGATTTCTCCCGGGAGAAGTGATTCACCTCAAAGAATTACTGTTAGATGAATCAACACCCTTCACAATTACTACCATCTCAGAATGTCAATTATGGGTTGTACCTGCGGATAAATTTCGCGCTTTAGTCACTCAATACCCAGAAATTAATCAAGCGTTTTTCCGGCTATTGGCGCAAGAATTGGCTGAGGTAACATCGGCTTTAAGCTATGAACAAGAACGTACTGTAGCTTTGCGACCATATTTAGTCACCAAGGCGCAACGGGGAATTGTGGGTACCAGCCGATATGCTGTACGTCTGCGGGAGCAAATCCGAGAAGCTAGCAGCGATCGCAAATCTGTAGAAATCTTTGGCGAACCTGGGTTAGAAAAAGATAATATCGCTACTTTAATTCACTTTAGTTCTCCGAAGCGGCGAGAGCCAATTATTAAAATCAATTGTGGGATTCTACAAACCAGTGGCGCAGAATTATTCGGTCGTGCTGGCGGAAAACCAGGATTATTAGAATGGTTAGGGGAAGGTAGTTTAATCCTCAATAACCTCCAAGAATTGCCACCAGAATTATTACCTGAGGTTGCCGATTTACTCAGTAAAAATACATATACTCCTATTAGCCGTCCGGGAGAACCAAAAGCTGAATCTCGTAAAAGTCACGCCAGAATTTTGATTGTTTCTGAAAAAGCTGATTCTCAGATTGAGCGCTGTATCGGTCATGTAATTAAAGTACCACCGTTGCGGGTACGCAAAGCAGATATTAAAGTACAGGTGGAATATTACATCAGTCTCTACAGCCGTGCGCGCGGTTTATCCAAACCACATATTACCCCCGAAGCCTTACGCCGCCTACAAACTTACGACTTCCCGGGTAATCTCAAAGAATTGAAAAATTTGGTAGAACGGGCGATCGTCCAGGTAGGAGAAGGGAAAGAACTCACAGAAGAAATCTTTTGGTCAGCCGAACCCCAGAAGAAGCAATTTCGCGTTAATTTATTAAATGCTTATCCTGGTTTGCGGAGGTTCTTGCGTAGTGACTGGTGGCCCGATCGCATTAATTATGGTTTTACCTTTGCAGCCTTTGCTTTTTTGGTTGGTGTATTATTTATTGGCCCGCAAACACGCGATCGCAATTTTGCTTTAAATCTTTTTTGGGCTTGGTGGTGGCCGTTCTTTCTGTTTCTCTTCCCTTTTCTGGGGCGCATCTGGTGTTCTGTCTGCCCGTTTATGATTTACGGTGAAATTACGCAAAAATTATCGCTGAAGTTGTTTCCGCACAAACTCCAGCGCTGGCCGCGAGAGAAAGCTGAGAAATGGGGTGGCTGGTTTTTATTTGGGCTATTCACCCTAATTTTTCTATGGGAAGAACTCTGGAAGTTAGAAGATACAGCTTACCTTTCGGGTTGCTTGCTGCTATTAATCACCGCTGGGGCAATGATATTTTCCGCCCTGTTTGAACGCAGGTTTTGGTGCCGCTATCTTTGTCCCATCGGCGGTATGAATGGTTTATTTGCTAAACTCTCAATGACAGAACTCCGCGCCCAACAAGGTATTTGTTCCGCCAGTTGTACGACTTACCAATGCTACAAAGGCGGGCCGCAAAAAGGTGAGGGCATGGAAACCAACGGCTGTCCTTTGTACTCCCATCCTGCACAATTAGAAGATAACAAAGATTGCGTCCTGTGCATGACTTGCCTGAAAGCCTGTCCCCATCGTTCCGTCGAGTTTAACTTACGCCCGCCAGGAATTGAACTCTGGACAACTCATGTTGCCCACAACTATGAAGTAGCACTGTTATTTTTGCTCTTGGGTGGTATATATCTGCATCGCTTGCCAGAATTACAAGCTTGGTTAGGCTTAAACCTAGATTTAACAATTTTTTGGCAGCATTTAGGATTGTCTGTGGTAGTGTTGATTATTCCGGCAGGAATTTGCTTATTAGCTTACGGCTTCACGCAACTGTTTAATTCTGGACGAAAACCTAAAAAATTTATTGAGCTGGCTTATGGTTACCTACCATTAGTATTAGGAGGTAACTTTGCCCATTATCTGCGTTTAGGTTTAGGAGAAGGTGGGCGAATTCTTCCTGTAACTTTTGCTACCTTTGGTTTAAATGGAGAACAGTTACCCGTATTGATAGCACACCCCGCAGTAATTGACTTTCTGCAAGGCAGCACCCTGATTATATCCGTGTTGCTAACCGTAGTATTAACCCAAAACATCGCACGTCAACCGCTGAAAGCCCTACTCTGGCAACATTTAGCAACGATTGGGCTGGCGGCTGGTATGTGGATGATTATCGTTTTTTAACGAATTTTTCCGTCTTGTGTAAGGATTACAAGTAATGCAAGTTATCAAAAGATCCCTAAAGCCACAAACCTACATATCTTTCTTTTATATCTACCAAACTACTTGGGGTATGGCTGGTGATATCTGTTTAATCCGTGAATCTGTGGCTCAAGAAAGTGTATCGAAATTTATTGGGCGCAAAGTCCAATTAGCATTGCCAAAACGACTGGAGCGCGATCGCTTGGCTAATTGTCCCATCATTAAAGTTGCGGGTAATGTCGGCGAAGGACATCCTAAAGATCACCCATTTGAATGGGAAGCTTATGAGGGTATAGATAAAGAAATAGCCAAAGCAGCCCTCAAACCTTGGGGCTTTAAGTTAATTGACAGCTAATTTGGCGATTTGATCGGCTCAGATCAACTCGCTGGAGCAAAGCTTTAGCGAGTATTTGAGCATCCTTATACAATTTTGGATTTTAGATTTTGGATTTTGGATTAGTGCTGATGCCGTACTCTTGCTGCTAACGCATCCTACTACGTTATCTTCTATAGATTTGTGGTTCTAAAAGTATTACATTGTTCAGGATTACCTGTTTGAATACCACGTTTAAACCAACGAACTCTTTGAGCTGAACTACCGTGAGTAAAAGACTCAGGAATTACGTATCCTCTGGCTTGACTTTGTAAGCGATCGTCTCCAATACTGCTAGCCGCATTGAGTGCTTCTTCAATATCCCCTGATTCTAGAATTTGGCGTGAGCGATCAGCATGATAAGCCCAAACTCCAGCAAAACAATCAGCTTGTAATTCTTGGCGGACGGAAAGTTGATTGGCTTCTACTTGATCTGCTTGACGTTGTAGGGTTCGCACCTGTTGGGAAATTCCCATGAGATTCTGCACATGGTGTCCCACTTCATGAGCAATCACATAAGCTTGGGCAAAATCTCCTGGTGCTTGGTAGCGATTTTTGAGATCCTGATAAAAGCTCAAATCTATGTAGAGTTTTTGATCGCTAGGACAATAAAAAGGCCCTACAGCTGATCGCGTAAAACCGCAAGCAGATTCCACTGCATCCGAATATAAAACTAAAGTTGGTTCTCGATAGGTTTTTCCTTGTTGCTGAAACAAGCTACTCCATGTATCTTCTGTATCTGCGAGAACAACGGAAACAAAATCAGCCATGCGATCGCTATTTGCGGAACTTTGGGTTTGGGGAGATTGCGAGTTAGGGCGATCGCTCGGTTTTTGTGTTTGCTCCCAAATGACGCTAGGATCGCCACCCAAAAAAGCAACTATCAACGATAAAATAACTGCTCCAATACCACCTCCTACCACAGGAGCCGAAATCCTAGTTCCTCGCCTGTCTTCAACATTGGTACTTCTTCGCCCAAATTCCCAGCGCATAACTTCAAGTCTCCAAATTATTTAACCTGGCAGAAGTGAGAAAAATGCATATTCCCATAGCGATAAATCAAGAGTATCGCATACAGAAAACAGCATAATTAAGCAAAAATATTAATAGTTAGGAAAACCAAAATCTTCCGCCCAAAGTAAAGCAATACTGTACCCCCAAAGAGGGAATTAAAAATTCAAAATTTAAAACTCAAAATATAATCAACCCTAAAACAGATTTCCTTAAAGACCATTTATAAAATGTAGGATGTGTTACGGCTATGAAAGGATTTCGGACATAGAGACAATTAAACTTAGCCGTAACGCATCGCCTTAAATAAATCTGAATTATGGTGTGTTACGGCTACGAAAGGATTTGGTACACCGAGACAATTTAACTTAGCCGTAACGCACCATCCACGCGGCGGTGCGTTAGGCGCAAGGATAGTTATTTGGTGACAAATAATATCGAAAATATGCGCCTAACACACCCTACATTAGAAAGACACTTAGTTAAGCAGAAGTTACTGCCTAGACACCCGAATTTTTGAAAATGTCGGGGATATAAACCTCGCTAAAGTAAGGTTTATGATGTTTTTCTGCTAACAACTTCCCAAGCCAAATGTTGAATCATTGTCATATCTGTATTATTTAATTCTTCTAATTTTGTCTTATTATTTTCTGGTGTATTATTCGAGTTATTTTTGTTATTCGGATAGTTTAAGCCTTCAGGACTTTTACCATAAATAGTTGCATAAAATACGCAAGCTGCTACATAGGAACCAATCGGGCTGGGGTGGCTATTATCTGGCTCGTAAAGCATTAAATTTTGATTCTGTTCTTGAATTTTTTGCCAAACTATTCCCACTGGAGCGACTATTGCTTTTAGTTCTTGGGCAATGGTCATATATGAATCGTTCAGTGCTTGTTGTGTTTCTGGCTTATTCTGTCTTGCCCAAGTTAGGTAAAACACAGTTTGAGCATTAATTTTCTTAATTTCTTCGTTAAATAACCGAGCATATTCGTACATTAACTTCGGATTAGTGATAGGTAAAGTACTCTGTTCTTGTAAGACAACATAATCCCATTTGCCATTCTTAATCTTGCTTACAGCTTTACCCTGTTGCCAAAGCTGTTCTAATGTAGCTCCACCAACTGTCACCATTTCAGTTTCAAATCTTTTAGCTTCTTTTGCGGTTAGTGCTAAATTTTGCACCAGTTTAGGAAGCTCGTGGTAATAGGTATAGCTATTACCAATAAATAATACTTTCAATGATTGCTGCTCAGATTCTGGTAAAAGTTTTTTTCTAATGATTGAATTGAGTATTGCAATGGCAGCAATCAAAAACAATATGCTGATGCCAACTATATATTTCATATTTCTTGAGGAATAAGCCTAGAGATATATTTTTTGAGATTTTGGTTTAATAGATAAATCGCAGCAGCTAGAATAACTTGGATTTTACTACCAAGATATACTTTTATGGTTTTTCTCTTAGAGGTTATTTATAAAGTAAAAATAAAATTACTGTAGGGTGTGTTAGGCTCTGACTTTCAATATAATTTGTCACGGAATAACTATCCCAGCGCCTAACGCACCATCCACGCGACGGTGCGTTACGGCTAAATATCATTGTCTCTGTGTCCGAAATCCTTTCATAGCCGTAACACACCCTACTTAAGATTTACTTTATAAATAGTCTCTTGTTTAATCAATAGAGGCTCGATAAGAATTAATGATGTGTATGAAAATTGAAATTTATTTTGCTGTATTCAGTTGCAAACTAAGAGATTTGCCATACCACAGACCTAAATAAGTATTGCTTATTTAGAAACAACCTCTGACTTTTGTTAGAGGAATTATTATTTTTTTACAGTTAGTCTGGAATTTGTAATCAAAACAGACAATTTGCTTCAAAATAGGCAGTATTGCACCAGATTGCATTACTTAATCTCTAAAATAATTAAATTTTTAGTTAGTGACATCTAGAAATTCAGCTTATTCATCGTGTCATTAACTGAATTTAGAGTGAGCCAATGATATTGCGAAGGTCTGACAAAAATTAAGAATGCATCAACGGAGTATTGGCATGACAAATTGGATTTCTAATGCGATCGCTAAAATCAGTTCTCTGTTTCAAGGACTTCAGGTAAAGCGCTTTTTGGCTGTAGCTGTAGTTGGTTTGATTGTACTCACCACAAATGTTGATTCTGGACGCAGTAACTCACAGTTACGCCAGCAAGTTCGGGAAAGTGTAGAACAAAATGATGCTCAAAGACCAAAGACTATAGGACAATGGAACCGCGAAGCTCGCGAAACAAAAGGTAATCCTGGCGAAAGACTGCAACGGATTGGTCAACAATCAGGAGAAGCTTTGAAAGAATTCGGCTCCGGCTATGTAGAAGGTGCTAAGGAAACTGCTGGCGGTGTAAAAGACAGCGCAGCTCAAGCAGGTAGAGATATATCTAACTCTGTTGGACGATAAGTGGAATGGGTAATTGGTAATTGGTAATTGGTAATTGGTAATGGGTGGGAATTCTCACTCATTACCTATTCCTTCGAGTTTGGAACTAGAACCTTCGAGCTTGAAACTAGAACTTTCGAGCTTGGAACTAGAACCTTCGAGTTTGAAACCAGAAATGTCGAGCTTGAAACTAGAACCTTTGAGCTTGGAACTAGAACCTTTGAGCTTGGAACTAGAAATGTCGAGCTTGGAACAGCAAAATTGAAGCTTTGAACTCGGAATGTCAACTTCTATGGTTGAACATTCAAGTTCAAAGCTTTAAGTTTTAATATCTCAAGGTGAGTTGCCGAGATATTTTCTCAAATTATGATGCTTTTAGCAGCAAGTGCCGAGATTTGCAGACAAGCTGCCGAGAAAAACATGGGTTAACCCTTACTCTTAAAAGAGTCTAACCACTCTTTAACTTGTTCGCGGGCTACATCTCGACCGCCAAGGCCAAAAGCTAGAGCAATAGCCACTGCGATCGCACCGAGTAAAAGCCCAAATGCTAAATTTACAATATCGCTGGCTACGCCAATCTGTCGCAGTGCCATTGCTGAGACTAAAGTCAGGATGGCAATCCGCGCTACTTGTCCTAAAATCCTTGCTTGGGCGCTTTCGGAACTAACAATGATGCTAAAAGCCAGGTTTGCTAAGAATAGCCCAATGCCAAATACCACTAATCCCGATAAAATTCTGCCGAATATAATCAAGATTCCCGATACTAGCGCGGTGAGTGCGGGAATATTGAGGATATTGACAGCTGCTACCGTTGCAAATAGTAAAATGCCGACGAAGACAATAATACCGACAATTTCTGATGGGGTACGGGTGGGTGTAGTTACTGGTGCGCCGGCTTCCGTGTAGACTGCTGTTCGTCTTGGGGATGGCAAACCCAGCACTGAAAAAATGTTGTTGAAGCCTAAACTGGTAAGGATACTCGTGACGACTTCCGAGACAAACCTTCCCAAGAAATAGCCAATAATCAGAATGCCGAGGGCTGTAAAAATTGCAGGTAAGGCATTAAGCACCTGTTGTAACATGGCGATCGCAGGGACTGAAATCGCCTCAATTTTCAAAGCATTCAGCGCTGCGATCGCAACAGGAATCAAAATCAAAATATAAACCACTGTGCCGATAATATTCGACAGTGGTTGCGCTCCAACATTGGGCGAAAGTCCAAAACGACTGCCCAAATGGTCGATTCCAGTTGTAATCAATAAATTGGTAACAACACGACGAATGAGATTTGCCACAAACCAGCCCACAGCCGCAATTAATGTTGCAGCTAAAATATTGGGCAGAATTGACAAAATCTCTGTTATCAGAGCTTTGACTGGTTGTAATGCTTCCCTTAGCCCCAGAGTATCTAACACTGGAACCAAAAATAGTAAAAAGATGAACCAGTACAGAGCATTACCAATTGTCTCTGTGACAGATAACTGATTCAGTCCTGGTGTAGAGTCAGCGTCTTGCGCTTGTTGATTCAAACGCTCATCAAACCTCAACACTTGCAGTCCTCTGATCGTTACTAGCTTCACAACGGTAGCTAATAACCAAGCAACGCCCAGAAGAATTGCTGCACCAAACAACTTTGGCAAAAAGCCTGCAAGCTGATCGACAAAATTATTTAATGGTCGAGAGGCTACCTCTAGCCCTAAAGTCTGTAGAACAGCTACCGCAGTCAACAGAATAATACTCCAAAAAACTAAGCCGGAGATTAATTGCTCTACGTTGGGAACATTCTCACGGCCCGTTACTCCTGAAGCGATGCGGTTATCTATATCAGTGCGATTGAGGATTCCCCTGGTGACTGCGGCAATAATTGCAGCAATTAGCCAACCAATTAACAGAATGGCTGCAGCTCCTAGCAAGCGAGGTGTAAACAGAATTATCTGGTCGAAAATTCCTCGCACCTCTCCAATTCCTTGATTAACCACCGATTGCTCTGGTGGTAGGCTTGGTGATTGTGCCAAAAGCTGCTGCACCCTGATTGACCAACCAATATCTAATACCTGGGTTATTCCTAGCCAAGTTGTATTCATGGTTTTTCGGAATTAAAAGTTGATTGTTACGCCAAAACACTTCAGTGTTCTGACATGGATTGTCTTACTCAATCCTTTATCCCCGTAAGTTCACGAGTATTTAGCCTAACAATGTACCAGTAAAAGTATCTTTGACATTGGTATCCGGAGTAATTTTTAATCTTCAGGGTTTGTTATTGGTTATTTGTCATTTGGTAATGGGTAATTGGTAATTGGTAATTGGTAATTGGTAATTGGTAATTGGTAATTGGTAATTGGTAATTGGTAATTGGTGTTTGTTATTTTCCCCCTGCTCCCTGCTCCCTGCTCCCCTGCTTTTTCCCAATCCCCAGTCCCCATTTTGAGTTACTCTAATTGCAAAAGCTGCATCAACCATATGCCCCAAGTTCTGGAACAATCGATTCAAATTAATGCCCCAGCTACAGTGGTGGAGCATTGTATTACCGATTTAACTCTTATGCATCGCTGGCTAAATCCGGTTTTACGTTGCGAACCTGTGGGTGAAGTCTGGAGTACAGATGTTGGTAGTCAAAGCCTTTTCACCATTCAAATTCCAGTAATTCAACCCACATTAAAAACGGTTGTCGCAGAACGACAACCGGGTTTAGTTGTTTGGGAATTTAAAGGATTTTTCCAAGGACGCGATCGCTGGGAATGTCAACCGCTAGAAAAGGGAACGCAGCTAATCAATCGTTTTGAATTCGATATCCCCAACCCTGTAGTCAGTTGGGGTTTCAATACCTTCGCCGCCGCTTGGACAAAACAAGATATGCAAGCGCAATTGATTCGTTTAAAACAGGTGGTGGAAAGGATGTGATACCAATTCAAAATTCAAAATTCAAAATTCAAAATTAAGAATCCAGATAGGACAAGGTTTATGGCTGTGTATCTGTCGCATTCTCTTTTTAATTTGGTATGAAATGGGCATTGGGCATTGGGCATGGGGCATGAATGGGTAATTGGTAATGGGAATTTCTCCCCTGCTCCCTGCTCCCTGCCCCCCTGCCTTACTCATTCCCCAATCCTCAAGTCAAAATCCGCACGTGCGAGCCTTCCTGATTTTTATCAACTTCAATCCGCGCTTGGAAAGCCTCTTTCAAGTGGGGCATATGGGTGACGGTGAGGATACAGGCGAAATCGGAGGCGATCGCATTGATGGCTGCAATTAGGCGATCGCATCCTTCGGCATCCTGTGTACCAAATCCTTCATCGACTATCAACAATTGCAAAGCTGCTCCCGCCCTTTGTGCTAGGAGTTTGGCTAGGGCGAGGCGAATGGCAAAGTTAATTCTAAAAGCTTCACCACCAGAGTAGGTTTCATAGGATCTTGTGCCCCTGGCATCGGCAATTAAAATATCTAAGGTGTCGATTAGCTTGACATTCTTCTTGGTGGATTTACCATTGCGTCCGGCTTTTTGGGTAATAAATTGTACGTGCAGTTGATTGGCGCTGAGTCGTGAAAGTAACTGATTTGTCTCAGCTTCCAACTGTGGCAGCACGTTTTCAATCATTAGTGCTTGGATACCATTTTTACCAAAAGCTTGCGCTAATTCCTGATATACACGTTGTTGCTGTTTAGTGGCTTGTAATTGTTGTTGCTGCTGTTCGTACTGGATTTGCAGTGATTCTAGCTGTACCGCCAACTGTTCCAAACGCCCTAATTTGGCAATTTGTTCGTCGAGTTGTCGTCTGCGAATTTGAAGTTGCTGTTCTAAGGTTTGAATTTGGGCTGTTGGGTTAGCAGTTTCCTCTAATTGCTCGCTAATGCTGTCAATTTGGCTAGCTAGGGTTTGCCGTTCTGCTAATCTCGCAGTTTTGGCTGCTGCCAATTCTTGCGATCGCGTCAGCAGTTGGGGATACTGTTGCTGGGCTGACAGCATTTGTTGATAGCGCAAATGCCAAGCTTGATTTTGCTTGACAGCCAGACGCAATTGATTGTGCTGCTCAGGGCTATAACCTAGTTCTGTAATATAGCGATCGAGGGCGGCTATTTGTTGGGCGCACTCAGAATTTACTTGCTCTTGCTGAATTCTGGTTTGTAATTGGGCGATAGTCGCTTCTAATTCTGGTTTACGTGCGGCTAGTTGAGTTTGCCGCTTAATTGCATCTTTAATCTGCCCTTGTTTAATTTCTGCCCAGCGCCAACGCTCGACTTCGCTACGTGCTAACGCATGGTCTTGCTCATTGTAATTGAGTTTTTGCAGATATTGGTCTAGCTGCTGTAGTTCGGCTTGCTTGTCCGGGGCATAATCACCTAATTGGAGCGATCGCTCTAAATGTTGTTTTTCTGCCGCAATTTGTTGTAACTGTTGTTGAACATCGCTGGTAGCTTCCAACTGGGCGGCTAACTGTCCCCTTTGTTCCCGCAAGGTATCATAACTAGCTAATTGTTGATAAATATCTCTGTATTCTTGCCTAAGGACTTGAATCTCTCTATCGGATACAGCCATCTGTTCGCGGACTACCCAAAATTGCCCTTGTGTATCTTTTAATTCTTCTTCGGTTTTCGATACCACTCGATCCCAGTGATGCTCATCAAGGGGACGTTCGCACAGGGGACAAAGTGCATTCGGAGTCTGGAGCATTTGCAGTTTTTGCTCTAGTTCTCCTAAGAGTTTTTCATAATCTCTTTGATGCGCTTGTAAACGTTCAATAAAATGTCGTCTTTCTTGTCCTTTCTCCTGTACGCGTTGCAAATAAACCCGCTTTTTCTCCAATTCCTCAATTTGAATCGCTACATCCATCACCGCTTGTTGCAGTTGGGGTTGGCGATGTTGCTGGCGTTGGAGTTGATTTTCTGTGGTTACTAGCTGTTCTAAGCGCGCTACCAAACCCGCATGGAATCTATCTATTTGGCTTTGTAAAGTGGCGCGTTGTTGTAACAAAGGAGACACTTGCATTTGCAACTGATCGAAATGCGCTACTCTTTGACGCGCAGCAGTGAGTTGCGCCAAACCAGCTTCTACCTCACCAGATTTAGTCAGGGTTTGCTGAATTTCCCTTTCTTGTTGCTGTAAAGCTTCTAATTGAGCTTGAGCTTGTTGGAGTTGGCGTTCAATTTCATTAATTTGTTTCGTCAGCTGCTGTTGCTTTTGCTGGCGGTTTTGTTGTGCGCGGGTAAATTCTGCAAATTTATTAGCAAAAGCCTCTTCTTGCGATTGTAAGGTTTGATATTGTTGATATCCAGCTTTTATTTCCGCTTCTTGGCTTAATATCTTTTCTAATTCCGCAATTTGGTTTTTAACAGCTAACTGCTCTTGTTGCAGGCGATCGCAATCTTGAGTCAGATTTTGGTATTGTTGTCTTACAAAATTTAGTTGTTCTACTTTTGTTTGGCGTTGGTGCTGTACAACCTGCAAACTTTGTAATTGAATAGTTTCAAAAGCTTGCACTTGTTGCAGTTGATTAAGTTCTGCTTCTAACTCAACTTTTTGCGCTTGCGTTGTTTCACGTTGTTGTAACTGAATTTTAATCGACTCTAAAGAACGTTCCAATTCCTCCACCCGCGCTTTAAACTGACGGGATGATTCCTTAGCGCGTTCTTCCAAATCATCATACTGATTCAGCTTTAATAACTCCGCTAAAATTTCTTTACGTTCCGTCGGGCGCTTCAACATGAATTCATCCGCCCGCCCTTGACGTAAGTAAGCAGAATTAATAAAAGTATCATAATCCAGCTTGATATGTTCTAGAATCAAATCTTGGGTTGCCCTCACTCCTTTGCCAGTCAGAGGACGAAAACCATTAGGCGTTTCGATTTGGAATTCTAAAACACTAGTTCCACTCCGCACGCGGGTGCGAATCACTCGATATTTTTGTTGGTTACTTTGGAAAGTGAAATCAACCCGAACTTCTTTAGAGCCTGTATGAATAACATCATCTTCAGCAGCGGCGCGGCTTTCACCCCAAATCGCCCAAGTGATTGCTTCCAGAAGGGAAGATTTACCCGCACCATTGGAACCACAAATACAAGCTGTATGTAAACCGCGAAAATCTAAAGTTGCATCACGGTAACTGAGAAAATTTTTGAGAATTAGTTGTATTGGGATCATTGAGGCTATTGGGCCACATTTACTTTTAATAATTAACAGTAAAGATGCACTATCTTGTTAGTTTAACTATCTATATATGTTGATTCTAGCCTTGAAGACCTCTATTTTACAAAATTTAACATCATAATCAGCAGTTTTTTGTTGTTGGCTAAAGGATTTTTGTAAAGCGCAAAGAAAAATTAAACTCCTTGCAAGATGCGCCTATATTTACCCCTGTTGGCTAAGAAGAAAGCTAGGTAAGCATATTTACTAGTTGGGAAAGTAGAAGTTTTTGATTTTTGACTTGTTTGACAGTCGAATAAACCGCCAAGTAACGGCAAATTTTCATCGCCTAGTTTAGCTAGGGAGAACTGGCTAAAGCATTTCACATTTACCCAGGAAAATCAAATAAACCTCTGCTTGCGTCGGCTATGCATGGGTAGTAGAGGAGTCGCAACTGCAAATTGAGTTAGCCTTAGCAGTATGGTGAGAGTTGACTAAAATATTTTCCCTTGATGACAAAAAAATTGTAAGTTCCCAGATTTAGCAGCTAGTTTTGTCACATTGTCAAGTCTAATAAAGGCAACTATCAGACAATTTTTTATGCCAAGGTTTTCTAACAATAGTCGGAGCATGGGATTTTGTAATTAATCTTAAAAAATCCCAACCCAGACAAGTCACTATATATAGATGTGGGGTTAATAGTAGTTGGTGAAGGGGGAAAGGTGAAAGGGAAAAGGGAGTAAACCTTTAACTCTTGCCCTCATGCTTTTACCCAAAATGCAATTACCAGTATAAAATACATTACTGATTACTGGAATATAGGAATTCAGATTTGATTTTTGAAAAAATCTCAATACCATGTAGCAAAGCCAGTGCGTTGCCACAGTTGCGTTAAGTTGCTACTAACGCACCCTTGTATATTCAAAGAAGTAGTGAGTTTGGTTCCAATACAGTTCGCATAAAACCAATCTATTGACGTTTAAATTTTGTAGAGACGCGATTTATCGCGTCTCCACAACCCCAACATCATGACGAAAAACTCCTAACCGAACCGTATTGAGTCGAGGTTCAATTTATCTCCAGCATCGGAGAATCAATATCTAAAAGCCAATTTTCATCAACAAATTCTAAATTTTCATTGTAAACAAGAACTAACTCACCAATCTTTTGTTTGTTATTATTTCCTGCTGGTATGACATCAGCTATAAGGCAAAACTTGAGTTCTAAAAATCGTTCTTTATGAGAAACACCGATATAACTGCTAAATAATTCTGCTTCTAGGGTACGAGGTAAGGTAATTGTTTCATAATGTTCATCTTGTTCATCCCAATATCCACAGATTTTATAATCACATTGTTCAAGATGTTCTTGAACAAGAATATTAGCATCTAAACTTTCTAATATTTCGGTTAAATCTCGCCAGACTTGATGATTTTTTAATTCGAGTCTTGCCATAGTACTATGTGTTTAATGTTCTGTTACTAAACCAGGAAAGTGTAATATAACCTCAATAAATTTTGCATGAAATCGGTGGTCGCCACCTTTACCCAATACTTTAGATTTCAAATCGTATCCTACTTCTTGAGATTGTACCAGCCCAACACTACCGCGAGGGGATACTAGTCCTTTGTCAATAGCTTTTAAATGTTTACCCTTCTGATCATATTTTAATCCTAACTTGATTTGTTCGCAGGCAAATGAAACTAACAAGCTGCTGTTGGAAAGATATATAATATCAGGTTCGATATCTGCCCAGTTATCGGGTAAAGCTTCCATTAACTTAATACTGATATATTAAAAGTAAATTTTATTGTATTTAAGTACTCAATTACTAAGATACTCAATATTAATCTTTCACCATTTAGCCTTTTAGTCCAGTAAGAAAATCTATAAAAATCTCAGTTTTCATAACAGAGAACTGATTGATAAGAGTATTCCAGCCAAGAGATATTATGAGAAGAAGACATCGCTAAATGTCTTGATCAAATACTGTATTTATATATTTCCTACGATTTGACTATTTTTGTAATTGCCAGTTTTTTAGCAAATATCAACCTTCAGGAACAATCTGACCACGTTTGCCGTCAGATATCATATATATGTATAGCAAACTAATTAATAGGCGCGTATTAGCAGCATATAACTGCCCAATAGCGATCGCAAATACTACGCGTCTTAGAACTACTTTACCTACGGCATATCCCCATAGACAGGTTTAAAAATATGCTGAAACAATTTCAGTAAATCTGCGTCATTAAAAATCTCTCAGACTTAAACGGAAACCCCTAGTATGACACGCCTTTATCGTTGGAAAACTGGAACTGCTGCACTCATGGCAATGGCAATTACTACAGGTGCGATCGCGCCTTTATTTGCCTCTGCTCCTGCTAGTGCTCAATATAATATTAACCAATCCCGAACAGTTACTATTCCTGCTAATGTAACTTTTCCTGTTACTTACGAAAAAGAAAAAGTAATTGTTAAGCCTGGCGAAAGAATGGATCTAACACTCAAAATCGCGAGCGATATTATCGATAATAACAGGAATGTATTAATTCCTCGGGGAACTGATGTTGTTGGCAGACTAGAACCTGTAAACCTTGGTAGCGTTTATTCTGGTGACAGAAATAATAATAACAATAAACAAGGTGTCAGATTTGTCGCTCAAGAATTAGTATTTTCTTCTGGTCGTCGTCAGCAAATTAGTGCTAGTTCTCGCACATATTCTCAAGTTGAAAGAATCTCTAAAGGAGCTGATACAGGCAGTATTTTAACAGATGCTGCTATTGGCGCTGGTGCTGCAACTTTAATTTCATTGGTTACAGGTAACCGCAAAATTGAAGTTTTAGAACCTATTATTGGTGCGGCGGCTGGTGCTGGAGCCAGTGTACTGCTACGGAAAAACCAAGCTGATGTTTTCGTCTTGCGTCCTGAACAGGATTTAGGTATCACATTAAACTCTAGATTGCTACTATCTCGCTACTAGACTCAACTAACTTTCAGTAGTGAATTCAATCATCCCTAATCTGCGATCGCCACTTTTTATATGTGTGCGATCGCTTAATTTTTAATAGGTCTTTTATCCGGCTAATTCTATTTCATCCGGATGATTTTATTTCGCCTTGAATATAAACAATCAAAACTCAATACTCTACCTTAATGTTTGCTTAGGTTAACCCTTAAATCAAACTATTGGTATTGCAGTTTTTAACTTTATCTAGATGCTTTAATAACAAACTGTGACTTAAGTCACGGTTTTATAAAAAGGCAGAATACTTAGGAACATTAGCATCCATCAATTGTCTAGGTAAGTAACAGAAAAACAAATAAATTATATTGGACTAAAACTCTATGTTTGCTTTAAATCGTTGGCAATCCGGAACAGCTGCATTAATGGCTTTAAGTATTACAACTGCTACAGTAGCACCTTTAATTACAGCTGCTCCTTCCTTTGCTCAAACTACTTTTTCTGATGTTTCTTCTAATTATTGGGCAGCACAATTTATTCAACAATTATCACAAAGAGGAGTAATTGCTGGGTTTCCTGATGGTAGTTTCCGTCCAGAAGAACCAGTTACCCGCGCTCAATTTGCTGCTATGGTTAACAAAGCTTTCCAAAAATCTCCACAACGGCAAGCAATTAACTTTACAGATGTACCCAGCAACTATTGGGCATCTAGTGCTATTCAGCAAGCTTATACCATTGGTTTCTTGTCAGGATATCCCGGTAACCGCTTTGAACCAAACCAAGCAATTCCTCGCCAGCAGGTTCTAGTTTCCCTCGCCAACGGTTTGGAATATAGTCCTAGTAGCAATATTGAAAGCACTCTGCAATATTTCAACGATGCTTCTAATATCGCTGACTACGCCCGCAGTCCGATCGCAGCTGCTACGGAAAAACAAATTGTCGTCAACTATCCCAATGTGAAGTTCCTCAATCCTACTACCACCGCCACAAGAGCGCAGGTAGCAGCGTTTATTTATCAAGCGTTGGTTAGTTCCAATCAAGCCTCTGCTGTTAACTCGCCTTATATTGTGGTGGCTCAATCTACCACACCCACACCTGTAGCAGTCACCATTCCTCAAGGAACTGCTATCCCTGTGAAGTACGATCAGGCGCAAAAAATTCTCGTTACCAAAACTGAGACTGCACCTTTAACCCTAACCGTAGCGCAAAACGTCATTACTCAAGACGGTGTTGTAGTAATTCCGGCTGGTAGTCAGGTAGTTGGTCAAATCAAACCAGCACAAGGCGGTTCTCAATTCGTCGCCCAAAAACTTGTATTGACCAATGGCCAAGAATATCAAGTTAGCGCCACCTCTGAGGTCATTACCAAGACAGAAACCGTCAACAAGGGGACTAGTACAGGAAGCATCATTAAAGATACCGTCCTGGGCGCTGGAGCCGCCGCTGCTGTATCTGCAGTCACAGGCGATCGCGCGATCGCAACAGAAGAAGTTCTCGGTGGCGCTGGTATCGGTGCTTTAATTGGCTTATTCTTCGGCAAGAACAGTGTTGATTTAATTGCTATCGACCCCGACACCGACCTACAAATGACCATCAATCAAAACCTGTTGTTATCGCTCAAATAGTGAAAGGTCAAGGGTCAAGAGTCAAGGGTCAAAGGTTATTTAGTAATTTTGACTCTTGACTCTTGACCCTTGACTGTTGACTAACCTTCAACTTCCGGTAACCAAATAATAAACGTCGTTCCCGGTGCTTTGGGTGAGGCGATGATGGAATTAATTGCAGGGCTAAAAACTTCGATTTTACCCTGCATTTCCTCGATTAACTGTTTAGCGATCGCCAATCCCAAACCTGTACCTGGGATATCTGTTTGCGCCTGTACGCCTCGGTAATGACGTTCGCCAATATGCGCTAAGTCTTCTGGGGGAATTCCCGGGCCAGTATCGCTAATAGCAATTCCTTGTAAATTATCTTGTTCTTGCCCTACTTGAATGAAAATCTTGCCTCCTGTTGGCGTGTATTTCAATGCATTATCGATGATGTTATTTAATACTTCTCGTAATGCTTTAGTGTTGGCACGGACTAAGGGTAAATTTCGAGGAACTTTAGTAATTAGTTGTAAATTTCTTTCTTGAGCAATTGCTTTAGCTGACACTAATAACGGCGCTAATAACTCTGCTAAAGCACAATCAGCTTCTTTTTCTCCTGTTCCTGGTAATAACAAGGGTGGCTTCGTTGGTTCTTTTTGCAGAGTAGCTTCTACTACTTGAGTTTCTGGAAGTGGGAGAGGTGCTAAATCTGCTTCTGACAAATCAACGACCTGATCAAACTGTAGTAATAATTCTTGCAGGCGATCGCTTTCTCGGATGATGTTACCAGCTACATCGCGGTTCGGGTCGCCAGCGCGCAAGCGTTTCATTAGCAGTTTGCCAAAGGTTCTAATTGCTGTTAAGGGGTTACGAAACTGGTGCAAGAGATTATCTAGCAAATCGCGCTGCTGTTCTTGCAAAATCTGTTGTTGTTGCAATTGCTGCTGTAACCAAGCCCGACGTTGATCTAAAATACAAGCGATCGCTAGACTTTGGGCTATGCTTTGAATCTGGCTTTGCTCTTGTTCATTCCATGCCCTGTCTTCTCTACCCGTCACGAGTAACCCCATCATCACACCCTCATGACTTAAGGGTAAAACAATTTGGTTTTCACTCAGTAGGTATTCCTCCGATGCTTCAGAATCCTGTGGCGAAGTTGATGATTCCCCATCATCCGGCAATGTTTGTCCCTGATATTGCGGTAAAGCTAAAACATTGCTGATTTGCTTGTGCTTAGGTGTTTTCACCTCAGCAGTCTCCTCACCCTGCTTTAATATAGCCGTCTCTGGATATACCACTACAGGAATCAGTTTTGCCTCACCTGTAGGAGACCCCACCAATTCTTGTGTTAAGTAGACAACACTTAACGATGCTCCTAGCCCTTGGGTTAACAATGCTATTTGCTCTCGGCATAGAGCAACAAAATCAGAACTGGCAGACATTAACATTTTTCAGATTTTGCTCAAGATTATAGAATTTAAGGGTAAATTAAAGAAGAGGGGAATTTGTTCCTCGCTCATTTAATAAAGCTTAACTAAATCTTCTTACTAATGGTTTGGTTCAGGGAATTATATATTTCCCTAAATTTGATTTGTCTAGCTTTTCACACATTAATTGAGTTGTATCAAAGCCTTAAAAACGGTTGATTTTTTGAACTAGAACCTATATAATTACGACGGATTTTGTAGCTATCACTACAATCTATAGCTTGAAAGAGGAGGAAAATAGGTTGGCAAGGAGACGGAAGCGGAAAAGTCGTCGTCGCCAAGAAGGGCGGCGAATCCTAGAACATGTGCCTCAATATAGCATCGAGAGTGGCGAAGAAAAGCCTGTGACAGCAGCAAGAAAATTTATTCAAGCTGAAGGTATCGCGCCACCTGCATTGCTACTAGTAAAACGTAATGAACACACTACAGACCGTTATTTCTGGGCAGAAAAAGGTTTGTTTGGTGCTCAATACGTTGAAGAAAACCATTTCTTGTTTCCCAGCCTTAGGACTTTAGAATCTCCTACTGGTCAGGAAGCATTGGCTTTAGCTGGTCGCTAAACTATCAGTGGTTATCTTACGCATTTTATGCGACTTCTGACAATCATTTAACTGGCAAAATTGCTCTGGTTATGCAAAAATTCCAATTTCTTTTAAGTTTGTAGCTGATTTGCCAGGAGAGATTTTCAAACCATACTTGTTTGCATAGGTTGGTTGATCATCGCATGATATAGAAAGAAGCCAGCATAGGGCAAAAAGTATCTACAAGCGGGAGCGAAATTGTGCGTTCATTCGGTAGATTGCTCAGGACGCTCTTTCAAAAGATATAGAATATTCCCTACGACTCTACCTCGTAGGGAATATTCATAACTTCTAGCTTGTATATTCAACTGTTAAAACTCTTTTTCCGGAAAAGATTGGATATGATGCAGCATCTCATAATTGTGAGAGGTGCAAAAAATTCCAAAAAAATCAAAATTTATTTAAATGGTTTTAACTGTAAAGCCTTCTGCAACTCTGTGAGTTCGTCACGATGGCCAGTCACAGTAATTGTACTTGAGGAGTGTTGCTGATTCGGGATAGTTTCCAGTTTGAGCGACACCTTCTCAAGTCTTCCAGCTTTTTGCCAATAAAAAATACCACTCAAAGGGGACAGCAGAATTAACCCCAAAAACAGAGTCCCAAAACTCGGAAAAAGTATTGCCAAAACCAGTGACAAACAAAGTAAACCAATAGCTGCTAACAGCGTCAAAAACACTGCTAAAAACCAGCTTGGTTGCACAAACCCTTCAAAAGTCACTTGGTTTTGTTCTCGGTCTAGCGCTGCCACTCGATAAGACCGAGAGCGAAAATACTCTTGTAATTGAGGCATCAAACTAGCTTCATCTTGTTCAGATATCAGTTGCGCTGTCTGCGTGCGTTCTTTAGTGGAAGCACGAATAAAGAAAAACAGCCCAACCGATAACAATAAGGTCAGTAGGAACGTTGATGGCAGAATAGCAGTATCCATAACTAAAAAAGTACTATTTGATTGGAGGAGACTTATTCATTTCATTCTCAATATCTAATTATTCGTTAATTTGTTCTCGGATTGATGTACTCTAGCCAAAGCTGGGCTAATTCTTGTGATTGAACCTGCCATTCTGGAGAAACTTGATACATCCGCCTTGGGCGGCCCCGCCCTTCAAGCTTCTTCCAATACCCAGTTATTGCCCTTTGGTCTTCGAGAAATTTAATTGCACTGTACAGTACGGTATCCGAAAGCCGATAGGTAGGATATTCATTCTCCAAGCGCTGGATCAACTCGGTTCCGTATGATTCACCTTGTAGTAAAACGTACAGAATGTAACAAACTGCTAGTTCCTGACAGAGGTAAGTTGGCGGAGGATTTTCAAAGAAATGATATATATCCTCAAGTTTCATGGTTAGTGGATGGCTAAAAAATGCCTTAAGGTGAGATCTACAATGCTTGTAGTCAGTATATACTGATACTCCGGCACTTGTACCAGTATCTAAAGCTACTTAGGCGAAATTTTCAAAGCGTAAACATTAAACGATAACCCACGTTCTTGACAGTTGTGGGACGAGTGTGTGAGTTCAGGAACGCAGGATTTTACGTTCCTATCCAAGCTCAAGACGGTGTGGTGAGGAGCAATTTAAGATATTGACAAAGCCAACATCTTTGTGTCAAGTGATGCCGAGCTGGTTAGAACTGCTGTAGCAATAAGATGCCATCGAAGAAATTTTACAGGTAAAATGCAGTTTTGTCTGTAAAAAGTTAATAAACACTTTTTTTACAATAAATTTACCAGTGCAGACCTTAGAATATGGGGTTGGGGACTGGGGACTTAGCAGGGCAAGGGGGCAGGGAGCAGGGGGGAAATTCTTAATTTCCATTACCGATTACCAATTACCAATTATCGATTACCCAATGCCCAATGCCCCATGCCCAATTTTTATGCAGCGCCTAGATAATTCGTTACCAGTATGTCACAAAATCCTGACGCAACATCGTCTTCTAATATTCGGGCAATTGGCCAAAAGTTCCGGCTGACAGGTTGGATTAGTTTTTGGATACAGTTAGTACTAGGTGTAGTTTCTGGTGTAATTCTGTTACTATTTGCAATTTCTAGCCAAAGGCCTGGTAGCTCAGGTAATAATGCCGGAGCAGGATTTGGTATCTTTTTGGCTATTTGTGGGTTAGTCTCCTTGGGTGTAGGTATTTATTTAGCTTTTCGTTATACCAGACTAGGCGCTCAACTACTATCGGCTAATCCCAATAACCGACCGCGTAAAAGCGAAACTATACAAGTTTTGCGCTTAGGAGTAATGGTGAGTTTAGTAGGAATATTATTAACTCTGTTAGGCGCACAGGCTATTGTCGGAACGTTAGCAGCCAGGGCAATTACCCAAACTCAATTTTTATTTTCTCCTCAAGGCAACCAACCATTTATCAGCGGCTTGGATATGTTTGTTGTTCAAGCTAACACAAACACAGTCATGGCTCACTTTGGCGGACTAGTAGCCTCACTTTGGCTGCTGAATAGGATTAATAAACCTTAAATAGGGCATAGGGCATTGGGCATGGGGGATTGGTAATCGGTAATTGGTAATGGAAATGAAGAATTTCCCCCCTGCTCCCTGCTCCCTGCCCCCTTGCCCTGCTAAGTCCCCATTCCCCAATTTAATTAAATTTTGTATTACAAATCCTGTTATGTCGCACCAAAATCAGGATATGCTGATGTGTTGGCAGAAGATACTAGGCAAAAAATAAAAGAAAAATCTGTGCTGGATATTAAGCAAATAAGGGAAAATCCCCAACTAGTTGAAGAACGCTTGAATAGTCGTAGTGGTAAATACGATATTCAAGCAATATTGCAGTTAGATCAAAAACAACGGGAACTGGAAGTTACACGTAATCAACTCCAAGCCCGCAGCAACGAAGTTGGTAAAATTGTTGGGCAAAAGATTAAATCTGGAACCAATCCTCAGTCTCCAGAAATTCAATCTTTGCGGGATGAGGGGAACGCTATTAAAACTCAATTGAGCGAACTTGAACCGCAAGAAAAAGCCCTAAAAGCTGAAATTGAGCAACTAGTACTTGCACTCCCTAATTTGCCTAGCGATTCCACACCGATTGGCAAAAGTGAAGAAGAGAATGTAGAAGTCCGGCGTTGGGGTGATGAGTATATTCCGCAAAATGAGAATATTTTGCCTCACTGGGAAATTGGCGAAAAGCTCGGTATTCTGAATGTGGCGCGGGCTGTGAAAGTTGCCCAAAGTCGGTTTGTGAACTTGATAGGTGCTGGCGCAGCGCTGGAAAGGGCATTAATTCAATTTATGCTAGCGCGTCAGACTGAGGCTGGTTATGTAGAAGTCAGTCCACCGATTTTGGTAAATACAGAATCTATGACTGCTACTGGTCAGTTACCAAAGTTTGCGGAAGAAAGCTTTAAATGTGCCGATGATGACTTGTGGCTAATTCCCACCGCAGAAGTTCCAGTTACTAACCTCTACCGGGGAGAAATTCTCACGGCGGAAGAATTGCCTATCTACCATTGCGCTTATACTCCCTGTTTTCGTCGGGAAGCTGGGAGTTATGGGCGAGATATGCGGGGACTAATTCGCCTGCATCAATTCAATAAAGTGGAGTTGGTGAAATTTGTTCATCCCAGCACTTCGTTTGATGAACTAGAAAAACTGGTGGGAAATGCAGAAGCAATTTTACAAGCTTTGAAATTACCTTACCGTGTGATTAATTTATGTACTGGGGATTTGGGATTTTCTTCTACTAAAACCTACGATTTAGAGGTTTGGTTACCTTCTTCTGGCAAATATCGGGAGATTTCTAGTTGTTCCAATTTTGTTGACTTCCAAGCACGAAGGGCTGATATTCGCTTTAAAGAAGCAGGAAAGAAAGGTACTCAGTACTTGCATACCTTAAATGGTTCGGGCTTGGCTGTAGGAAGAACAATGGCAGCAATTTTGGAGAATTACCAACAACCAGATGGGACGGTACGCATACCAGAAGTGTTGCAACCTTATTTAGGGCGTGAGGTGTTGTAGTTATTTGTCATTTGTCATTTGTCATTTGTACAGCTAGTTTGGGCGATGCGTTACGGCTAAACACTGAATTATTCGTTAGGAAATCTATATTGATCGAGCCGTAACACATCCTACAGGATTTAATTGCCTCCACAAGAGTTGAATAATTTTTGTGGGGGTAATTCCTATTGGCTTATAACCATTGGCTAATATTTGGCGATCGCAAGATGGAAATTGTTCAATTCAGACGATTTACTGCCAGTGCTAGCCAGTGACACATTTTAGAATGGAGATAGGTATATAGCTTAATATCTTGTTTGATCTATGTCAGTTTTAGCAGCGATCGCAGTTTTGGCTGTTTTGATCTTGGTACACGAACTAGGACATTTCATTGCAGCACGTTCTCAGGGCATTCATGTTAATCGGTTTTCGTTAGGTTTTGGCCCGGTTCTTTGGAAATACCAAGGTTCAGAAACCGAATATGCTATCCGCGCTTTTCCTTTAGGTGGCTTTGTCGGCTTTCCCGATGACGATCCAGATAGCGATATTCCCCCCAATGACCCAAATCTGCTGCGTAATCGTCCTATATTAGATCGGGCGATCGTGATTAGTGCAGGTGTCATTGCCAATTTAATATTCGCCTATTTACTTTTAGTGGGACAGGTGAGTGTTGTTGGTGTGGGACAAGCTAGCCAACCCGGTGTATTAATTCAACAGCTAGCCCCAGAAGTTAGTTCTGTAGCCGCGAAGGCAGGAATTAAACCAGGAGATGTGATCGTAGCGGCTAATCAAAGGCAATTTGGTACTTCTTTACAAGAAATAGACGCTTTTAGAGAATTAATTAAAACTAGTGCAGGTAAATCAGTTCAGTTAGAAATTGCCCGAGGCGATGAAAAAGTGACTGTCAATGTCACTCCAGATGCCAAACCTAGCGGCGGTACAATTGGCATTGGACTTTCTCCCAATGGTAAAGTTGAGCGTCGCCGTGTTGCTAATCCCATCGAAGCGTTGAGTGTTGGTGCTACTGAATTTCAACGCATTGTGGTAATGACATTCAAAGGTTTTGGACAACTAATTACTAACTTTGGGGAAACTGCTGGACAGGTAGCCGGGCCAATTAAAATTGTGGAAATTGGCGCTAATATTGCCCAAAATGATACCGGTAGTTTGTTCTTCTTTGCGGCACTGATCAGTATTAACTTAGCAATTATCAACATTTTGCCTCTACCTGCTTTAGATGGTGGACAGTTGGCGTTTCTGTTGATTGAAGGTGTGCGCGGTAAACCATTACCTAGCCGCATTCAAGAAAGTGTTATGCAAACTGGTTTGGTGCTACTGTTAGGACTAGGTATCTTTCTCATCGTTAAAGAAACTACCCAATTAACAATCCAGTTGGAGTGGGTACAAAAACTGTTCCAGTGACCATTACGCGTAAAGCCTTATCTAAGAAGCAACGGGCGCTTGAAATTTTAAATCGCCTGAAGCATCTTTACCCAGATGCAACTTGCTCTTTGAACTACTCAACACCTGTACAACTTTTAGTAGCAACAATTCTCTCCGCACAGTGTACAGATGAGCGGGTAAATAAAGTCACACCAGCTTTGTTTGCTCGCTTTCCCGATGCTGCGAGTTTAGCCAATGCTGAATTAGCAGAGTTAGAAGATTTGGTACGTTCTACAGGGTTTTATCGCAATAAGGCTAAGAATATTCAAGCTGCCTGTAGAATGATTGTCTCTGAGTTTAACTCTGTTGTTCCTAACCAAATGGAACAGCTGTTAAAGCTTCCTGGTGTAGCGCGGAAAACGGCTAATGTAGTTTTGGCTCATGCTTATGGCATTAATGCCGGGGTAACGGTCGATACTCACGTTAAGCGACTGAGCAATCACCTGGGTTTAACAAAACATACAGACCCAGTCCGCATTGAGCAAGATTTAATGAAATTATTGCCTCAACCAGATTGGGAAAATTGGTCAATTCGGCTAATTTATCACGGACGCGCTATCTGTAAAGCCCGTTCCCCTATATGTATCGCTTGTGAATTAGCAGATTTATGCCCAGACGCAAATAAGCCAGCGGCCTTAGGTTAAGCTATAATAGCAGCCCTATTGCTAGAAAGGCCAAATGCCTGTGCTAACTGTAGAATGGGAAATGCTGTCTTTAAATAAATTCGAGAAAGTATGGCAAAGAAGAGCATGATTGAGCGCGAGAAAAAACGCGCTAAGTTGGTAGAAAAGTACGCTGAAAAGCGTGAAGCGTTGATGAGCGACTTTGAAAGCGCTGAATCTCCACTGGAAAAGCTAGAAATTCACCGCAAAATTCAACAACTACCCCGCAACAGCGCACCTAACCGTCGCCGCAATCGTTGCTGGGTCACAGGTCGTCCCAGAGGCGTTTATCGTGACTTTGGTCTGTCTCGGAACGTCCTGCGGGAATGGGCGCACGAAGGACTTTTACCTGGCGTGGTTAAGTCTAGCTGGTAGTCAAGAGTCAAGAGTCAAGAGTCAAGAGTCAAGAGTCAAGAGTCAAGAGTCAAGAGAAAACTTTTGACTGTGGACTTTTGACCGTGGACTTTCTTTATTGACCACAACACCGATCGATTCCCAAACTTTCTAAGAGTAGATCGCTGACAGCGTTAGCGATCGCAAACTCTCCATAAAAGCTTTTAGAAAAATCAAACGCTTGCATCTCTGTGACAATGGCAATTACCAGAGAACCAAGGTCGTTTTCTCCTTCCATGCGTTGGCGCATAAAAATCTGGGCGGCGCGTTGAGCAATCTTTTGATTGACAATTTCTGGCAGAAATTCTGCATCCAGCCACCGCAGCAGGCGTTGTTGTAACCATTCGCCTTCAAGCTGGGGATTTTCTGATGGTGGTAGGGTGATAGGTGGAATTGGTTCTGTCATTTTTTTTTAAACGCAGAGGGAGAGGGACGCAAAGGAACGCAAAGGATGACTGTTAACATCGAATAGCGTTCGGAATATGAGTTTTTGAATTGTGATCTTCACTATGGAATATGATATCGCTGCTATTATTCAGGGTTATGCTCAAGGCTATTTTCTCATGGCTGATGATAGTCAGGGATTGGGCTGGTATGGTAGTCGCGATCGCACATTAATTCCCTTAGATGAAAGATTTCGCTATCCTAAATCTTTGCGGCGTGTTTTGAATCAAGAAAGGTTTACAGTGGCAATTAACCGTGATTTTAAAGCGGTAGTGGCTGGGTGTGCTAACCGCGAGACAACTTGGATTTCGCCGGAATTAGAAAAGATTTATTGGCTTTTGTATCAGAATGGTTACGCTTTTAGCTTTGAAACTTGGCAAGGTGACGAACTTGCTGGGGGAATTTTAGGAATTGCGATCGCAGGTGCTTTTATTGGCGAATCCATGTTTTATCGCATTCCCGAAGGCTCAAAGGTAGCAATGGTGAAATTAGTAGAGAGATTGCGCCAGAATAAATTTTTGCTGTTTGATGCACAAATGATGAATCCGCATTTAGAACGATTTGGTGCTTATCGCATTAATGATGAAGAATATCAAGCCCTACTACACAAAGCGTTGCAAAGTCCCTGTAGTTTAGTATAAAAAAGAGCCTGATAGAACTAGATGAAGGGCTGCGAACAGTTCTGTATTTGTAGGTGCGATCGCCTTTTATTTGCACTTGAATAATCAGGCTGGAGTCACTAGCTATGGAAATTGTCACTAAAAGATTTCTGCTGCGAGACTTTATTACAGAAGATGAGCCTGCATTTTTCGCCTATCACACCGATCCAAGGTATGCTGAATTCTGTTCGCCGGAAGAAGTAGCACCCAATTATACACGTGAGCTTTTTTATCTGTTTCGTCAGTGGGCAAATGAACATCCGCGTATCAATTATCAGCTTGCCATTGTTGAACGTTTCAAATCTCAAGAATTGATCGGTTGTTGTGGACTGCGCCGAGAAAATTACAGTTCTGAACAGGCGGAATTAGGGATAGAATTAGCACCTAAATTCTGGGGGCGTTACGCATACGCAATTGAAGTGGCGAAAGCGATGATTGATTTTGGATTTCAGAATCTAGATTTAAAACAGATTCGAGGTATTACTGTCAGTGCAAATTTGCGGATTGCGCGTTTAGCACTCCGATATGGATTTGTAATAATTGGCACAATTCCTAGCCCAGATTGGATGCGTGAACGCGGCTGGAGTCAAACTGAATGGCTGTTGACCAGAGAATCTTGGGAAAATTGAGCAAAATTTTAATTTAAATCTTCCAATTTTTAAACTTTTTCTTCAGTCACTAAAGTAAGGCTTACCCATTCGCCTTTATCGCTGTAGCTGCGAATCATACGTTGGCGGAGATTTGGCTTAATTAACCAACCCACCTCTAAAATAAAACTTTGACGTAAGTTTATCTTGAGTGGCGAAGTTGCAGAAGCACCGTGAGGTAGGAGTAATACTTGCATCTGCTTTTGTGGATCTTGATCAAAGTGGATAATCGAGCCTTTAATCGTAGCGCTGGAAGTAATTGTATATTGTCCAAAAGAAAGAGTTTGGATAAACTGCCCAGCATCATCAAGTTGTAATTTTAGGGTTGTGGAGACAGTATTAGTAGGGCGAAAATCTGTATATATTGTTGTTGCTTCACCGCGCCATTCTCCTAACAAGTCCTCGATTTGTAGATTCTGGCTTGCTATAGGTTCAGTACCAGCTAAATGTTCTGGTATCAATGTGAGTTTATTTAGTTGACTATTCTTATCAAATAATTGAACTAGCCGCAATCGACGATTTTCATAAATCAAACCCAATTCTGCACCAAATTCACTAAAAGGCCCAAATTGAATTGAACCTTGGGAAAATGCCCCATTTTCAAACAATAAAATACTTTTAGACAAAGAACTATATTCAAGAACTAAATCTTCTTGTCCTTGAAGGCTCACAATTTGGCGAATTGTCTGGTTATTATTTAACCCTTCTAGAGAAACGACACTTTTGATATCTTGCAGCAGTTCACCTTGGGCAGAGAAACTGGTAAATGAACCATGCCATTCACCAATATTTAATAGTAATCTTTCCCATTTAGATGTCATAAGAATTTGGGGAGTGGGGATTGGGGACTAGGGACTGGGGATTGGGGACTGGAGAGATGTAGACGCTTTGCAGCTTCCCGAAGGGTGGAAGATGAGGCGACAAGAGAAAATAACTATTACCAATTACCAATTACCCATTACCTAATGACAAATGACAAATGACAAATGCCAAATAACTAACCTCTGGCAAAACGCCGTACAGCAAATAAACTACCTATTAATCCTACAGCTGCACCAAAACTTACAAGAATTAGGGGTAATAATAAAATTTGTACTGGAGTAAGTTGCAAGCCGTGGCTAATAAATTGAATAAATTCAGGCTGGTTGGATAGCAAGTTGCTGATAAATTGTTGAATGACAGTAATCAAACTCCAAGCGATCGCACCTCCAAATACGCCAAAGGCTATACCCTGTAAAATAAACGGTAGGTAAATCCAAGCTGTAGTCGCACCGACTAACTGCATGATTTCAATTTCCTGTCGGCGCGCCATCACAATGAGGCGAATTGTGATGCTGGTGACAGCGATCGCAGTTAAGGTGAGGATGATGGTAATTGTTACTGTAATCCAGTTTAAACCTTGATGTAACTGGGCGATACGCTTGAGGACTTCATCAACATACTGCACTGTACTCACTCCCGGTAATTTAGCCAACTTAGTTGCTAAATTCGGCACAACTTCCGAGTTACGTGCTTTGACTTTAATTTCATCAACTAGGGGATTTTCTGCTAGCTGCTGGTTTGCACCTTCAATATCAGAAATTCCTAGTTCTTTCACTAACTTAGTCCAGGCTTCTTCTTTGGTAATTACTTGCGTTCCTACCACTTCTGGTATGTGTTTCACTAGTGGTTCTAGATTGACAGCTGATATCCCCGAATCTAGATAAACTGCAACCTCCATTTGACTACCAAACTGGTAAAGTAATTTTTCTACTTGCCAGGAGGTTTGCAAACTCATCCCAAATAAAAATAGTAATACTGTTACAGTACTGACTGCTGCCCAATTCATCCAACCTCCGCGCAGCCAGCCGAGGAAGGTTTCTTTGAGGAGGTAGTCGAGTTTAGTTAAAAATTTCCACACACATCATCACCCTAGTAACTGAATTTAGCGCCCTGACAAAAATACTGAAGTCATGGTACGCGATAACATCACATTTATACTCGACTGTGTAGAATTTGTGTGTTTACTGATATTGATAGCAGAGTCAGCAAGATTTCAGCCATTAAGGGATTGATAGAATTAAACTAGAAAGAATTTTCACAATCAAGCCATAAGGAATCATGCCCTCCGAAATTGCTGTCGAGAAAAAAAAGTTAAAAAATCCGCCCTTGCAACTTCACTATTTAGGCGATCGCGCTCTTCGTCAACCAGCAAAGCGCATTGCCAAAGTAGATGATGAACTGCGCCAACTAATCCGGGATATGCTGCAAACTATGTACAGCAAAGATGGCATTGGTTTGGCTGCACCCCAAGTTGGCATTCATAAACAACTAATTGTCATCGATTTAGAACCAGATAATCCTGCTAATCCGCCATTGGTATTGATTAACCCCACCATTAAACAGGTAAGCAAAGAAATCTGCGTTGCTCAAGAAGGCTGTTTGAGCATTCCTAACGTGTATATGGATGTCAAGCGTCCAGAAGTGGTAGAAATTGCTTATAAGGATGAAAATGGCCGTCCTAAGACAATAAAAGCAACTGACTTACTCGCACGCTGCATTCAGCACGAAATGGATCACCTCAATGGCGTGGTATTCGTAGATCGTGTAGATAATTCCTTGACTTTGGCCCAGGAACTATCTAAAAATGGCTTCTCGTATCAGGCGGTGAAACCAGTAGCATAGGGTGGTTTAGTAGTGTATTTAACTCCAAAAAGCGGATTATTTCTAGCTGGTTCTTGTGTAGCAGCGATCGCGGCTGTTGGTTCGATTTTTGAACTGAGTTACGGACAACCAGACTTAGGCGTTCAAGCCACAACGATCATCTTGGTATTGAGTATTCCTCTCACAGGATTATTTTTCTTTGCCGCAGTGAGGGACGCAAAGGCTAACATTAAATAAGCATCAGGTACATGAAAAGGTAAAAGGAAGAAGGAGCAATCACAAAATTTATCCTTTTGCCTTTTACCTTTTACTTTTGTCTAAGTACACATGACGTTTGGATTACTGCTGCGTGTCATCGTAATTGTTTACTTAGCTGATAACTGTTTTCCAACATCTCAACAGCTATATCAGCAGGAACAGGGCGACTAAAGTAGAATCCTTGCCCTTCCTCACATCCCCGTCTTTTTAAGTAGTGCATTTGTTCTGCGGTTTCCACGCCCTCTGCTGTAATCTTTAATTGCAGACTATTGGCTAAAGCAATAATGGCATCGATAACAGCAGCGCTATCAGGATTAGACGTTATATCTTGTACAAATGAGCGATCAATTTTCAGCATATTGACGGGAAAGCGCGTTAAGTAATTCAACGAGCAATAACCAGTACCAAAATCATCCAAAGCTAGCCAAATACCTAATTCTCGTAATTGGTTCAAGATTTTTACCGAGTGCTGAATATCAGCCATCAAAAAGCTTTCAGTGACTTCTAATTCTAGGTAAGATGGCGGTAGTCCAGTTTCCTGAAGGATTTGACTAACAACCTCTACTAAATTGGGTTGTTCAAATTGCCTAGCTGACAGATTCACTGATACTCGAATCGCAGGTAGCCCAGCCAGCTGCCAAGCACGACATTGAGTACAGGCTGTTCGCAAAACCCATTCGCCGATTGCGGTGATTAAACCATTAGCTTCTACAATCGGAATAAACTTTGCTGGGGAAACTAAACCCAAAGTAGGATGTTTCCAGCGAACTAGCGCTTCAACTGCTGTTACTTTTTGCGTATGCAAATTAATTAAAGGTTGGTAATAAACCTGCATTTCATTGCGTTCCAGTGCCCCATATAATTGGCTTTCTAAAGTGAGTCGCTCTTGTAAGCGAGCATTAATTTCTGGTGAATAAAATAAATATTGGCTACGCCCTTGTGTTTGAGCCTGGGAGAGTGCGATGTGCGCCTGTTGCAAGAGTTCCTCTACACCATTACTCTCATTTAAGTCATTAATTGTGATACCAATGCTGGCAGTAATATGAATTGAGTTACCCTCTATTAAAAAGGGCTTTGCCAGAGTATTTAGCAGCAATTGTGATAGCTTAATCACGCTTTCAAAAGAAGGAATTTCTACTCGGGCAATTGCAAATTCATCTTTACTCAAATGGGCAATAATATCTGTTTGTGAAACACAAGTGCTTAAGCGCTGGGCAACTGCTCGCAGTAACAAATTTAGGGTATTATGCGTTAATGCATGACTGAGATTCAGGAAATCATCAATACCTAATAAAAATATAGCTAATAGCTTTTGTTGTTGTGGAGATGGAGAGAAAGTTAAATTAGAGCGATCGCCAAGATGAAGTTGTATCCCAACTTCTTTTGTGTTATCTGGAAGAAAATACTTTTTCGCCACAGCACCCGATAGGCGATCGCTAAATAAATTTTGATTAGGTAGTCCTGTTAATTCGTCATAATTAGTAATGTAATGAATCAACTCATCTAATTTATTAAGAGTCTGTGAAACATCTGCCATGAGTGTCCCAGCTTCATCAACATATTCTGTAGGTAGTTCAGGTAATTTTCGATTATTTAGATAGTCTTGCAATGCAGTCGATGTCAACATGACTGGTGCGAGGAGATTATGTATGGCATAGAGAGTTGCTGCTGTACCTGTTAACGTCGCCAACAGAGCAATAATTAAAACTCGTACCGCCATTTCCCAAGAATAAGAGTTGGAAATGAGAAAACTCAAAAGTAATGTCAAAAGTGGTATGTGAGTACCTACAAAGGCCACAAACATGATTTTGGCAGGATAACTTCTCTTGAGCAATTTCAAATTAGATAAAGATAAGTACAGGTAAAGTTTGTAGTTGAGTTTCATAAATCTTGATTGAGAGTTAGCAAATTACTGAGCAAAACAATGGCGAACAATCTTTGTATATGTGCTGAATTTTACTCAACACATTCGGGGTGATTGCTGTGCAAATAGTTCCAAGTCGCAAATGTGCGTCAAGGTGGAAAATATCTAAGTCTCTGGTTCAATGCTCTTAGAGGTTAAGCAATAACAGAAAAAAGAAATACTTTTGTAGACAAAACACTAAGAAAAAAGTTATAGATTACGCTGTCGGAACTGAGCATTTAGTAATGTATACCGCAGTAAACTTTAATCAGAATCTTTTAAAAGTTTAGGATAAATAATCAGAATTATTATGAGTGTAATTACTAGCTAATGTATAAAATTTCTATAAATAATATAAGGCTATCAAAAAGTTAATTATTTAAAATAATAGTAGGTTGTTTCAGAGTAGTAAAAAATCTATCAATGAGTGGACTACTATATATAAATGTATATGTTATATAATTCAAAAAACGTAAAAGTAATCATCTCTCAAATTTTAAAAAAAGTAAAAAATGTCTAAATTAAATAATGTTTAACCGCACATTTATTAAAAAAGATGTGTATTTTATTACAACATACTGTCTGAAGATAGAGCGGCGATCGCTTCTAAAATAGAAAAATGCTGTCAACTTCCACTCAACTATTACGCATTTCCCAAGGACAACTGAATTTATTAGAACGTTGTCCCCGTCAGTTTCAACATACTTATCTCGACAATCTCAATTCTCCCTCAGATCCAGAACATGAAGAACGGCAAACTTTAGGTAGCCGATTTCACCTGCTGATGCAGCAACGAGAAATGGGTTTGCCAATTAATAGTATTTTGCAAGCCGATAGTCAATTACAAAATTGGATGTCAGCTTTTGCGGAAACTGCACCAGAAATTCTCTCACCTGCTGCTGGTAGTCAAACTTTTCGTGAAAGTGAACATTACCGCACTCTGCAAGTACAAAATTATTTGCTGACTGTTGTTTATGATTTATTAATTGCCGATAAAGAAAAAGCGCAGATTCTCGACTGGAAAACCTATCCTAAACCATTACATAAACGTAAATTAGAGCAGAACTGGCAAACTCGTCTTTATTTGTATGTTTTGGCAGAAACTAGCGAATATTTGCCAGAAAATATCTCTATGACTTATTGGTTTGTTCAATCTGAAGGTAAACCGCAAAATATTAAATTTAATTACAGTACTGCCCAGCACCAGCGAACAGCAAAAGAACTGAATGAACTGTTAAACGATTTAAGTTATTGGTTAGAACGTTATCAACACAAAGAACAATTTCCCCAACTACCACACGGAAACAAAGCTTGCGGGTATTGTCAATTTGGTACTCGCTGCGATCGCATCCAGGCTATTGAAGAAGAAAGCGAAGGTAATTCCTTACCAGATATCGCCAGTATAGAAGAAGTAGCGCTGTGAAATTTAACGGTCAACAAAAAATAGAAATGTGTGATGCGTTACGCCAAGGCTAACGCATCCTACCTCTTTGGACTTTTGACTTTTGACTCTTGACTCTTATTACTCTCGCTAAGATGAAAGCAGAATATATACTTAAAAGTTATGACAAACGTTGATGACATGGACACAGTTTACGTCCGTGAATTAGGAATTGACGATATAGCGCCGATTTACCATTTGGGAGAAGAACTATTTACCAGCGATTTATATCCTTATTTATATAGAACTTGGGATGAGTGGGAAGTCATTGGACTTTACAACACAGATCCAGAATACTGTTTGGTTGCAGAAATCGATGGCGACTTAGCAGGCTTTATTTTAGGAACCATCATTACCAAAGCCTCATGGACTTACGGATATATTCTCTGGTTAGGAGTTAGCCCGAATTTTCAGCGTCGGGGAGTTGCAGACAAGCTGGTTGATAAAGCTGTCGCCCGCATGATTGAAGATGGCGCGCGGTTCATGCTAGTAGATACAGATCCTACCAATACCCCAGCCGTGAAATTTTTCAACCGCAAAGGATTTGGTAACAACCGCCAGCATATTTTCTTATCAATGAATTTAAGTAAACATCCATACTATGGCAGACTAATTGATTATGAACATCAAAAAGCTGAAAGAGCAGGTTATAGGCGATCGCGTCCAGCTGCAATTCGCGCCCGTAAGCCTGATGGTTTCGCTAACGAAGTCGTCCTCAATCCCTTAGTCACAGAACCGCAAATAGATTTAAAGTTGAATGATGAGTAGGCATTTAGTATTTGTCATTTGGTAATGGGTAATGGGTAATTGGTAATTGGTAATTGCTAATTGGAATTAAGAATTTTCCCCCTGCTCCCTGCCCCCTGCCCCTCTGCCTCCCCAATCCCCAGTCCCCAATCCCCCACTATGCAATGGACTCTAGCCGCAACTGAACAACCTCCAGAGTGGTTTATCCAAGCTGTGAAAAAGTATACGCCTGCATCAAGTGGAGTTTATGCAGCGCAATTATTATGGCAACGTGGTATTCGTGACACCAAGCAATTAGAAGGTTTCGTTAACTATAAAACTTATCAACCAGCTAGCCCTTTTGAGTTTGGGGAAGAAATGCATCGCGCTATGGCAAGATTGCAACTAGCACGTAATGCTGGGGAGAAAGTTGCGATTTGGGGCGACTTTGACGCGGATGGGATTACTTCTACATCTGTGTTGTGGGATGGTTTGGGGGAATTTTTCGTTCAAAATTCGCAGTTAAGCTACTACATACCCAACCGTCTCAAAGAATCTCACGGGCTGAACTATGCAGGTATCGATAATTTAGCAAAACAAGACTGTACATTAATTGTTACCTGCGATACTGGCAGCACAAATATTGATGAAATTATTTATGCTCAAAAGCTGGGTATTGATGTCATAGTTACAGACCATCACACATTACCAGCAGAACGGCCACCAGTTATTGCAATTATCAATCCGCGCAATTTGCCGAATGAACATCCCCTGTATAATTTGTCTGGGGTGGCGGTAGCTTACAAATTAGTAGAAGCACTGTATCAAACTCTGCCCAATATACCAAAACATCCTTTAACAGATTTACTAGATTTAGTGGCTGTAGGGTTAATTGCCGACTTAGTACAGTTAAGCGGAGATTGCCGCTATTTAGCGCAATTGGGGATTCAACGCTTACAGGAAGACTTTAAACAACCACCAGCAGCCAGACGACGACCAGGAGTAGGACGATTATTAGAATTGTGTCAGAAAAGTGGCGATCGCCCCACAGATATTTCCTTTGGTTTGGGGCCGCGCATCAATGCTGTTAGCCGCATCCAAGGTGATGCTAGCTTTTGTGTAGAACTACTCACCAGCCGCGATATCAAACGCTGCAGCGAACTCGCAGAAGACACAGAACTAGCCAACGCCCGCCGGAAATCTTTGCAAAAAGACGTACAAACCCAAGTCGCCCAAAAACTAACTCAATTAGATTTATCTACCACAAGTGCGATCGTCCTCGCCGATGCCCAATGGCCCGTAGGCGTATTAGGCTTAGTAGCCGGACAAGTAGCACAAGAAACTGGTCGCCCCACTATCCTTTTGAGTACAGAAGAATTGGAGGCTGGGGAAGACTCTTCCCAATCCCCAATCCCTAATCCCCAGTCCCTAGCTAGAGGTTCTGCTCGTTCTATAAATTCTGTCGATTTGTACCAATTAGTCAAAGACCAAGCACATTTATTACATCGCTTTGGCGGGCATCCCTTTGCAGCTGGGTTGAGTATGTTGGTGGAGAATATTCCCTTATTTTCAGAGGCGATTAACCAACGTTTACGGCAATCCTTGGGTGGTAAAACCCTCACAGCCACAGTCCAAGCAGACATCGTGGTAACAGTTGCAGACTTAGGGAAAGATTTATTTTTAGAACTGAAAATCCTAGAACCTTGTGGAATGGGTAATCCCGTGCCAAAACTGTTGATTCAAAACTGCTGGTTTGAAAATGCTTGGCATCGCAATCAACAGGACTCCCAAGGGAAAAAAATACAGTACATTAAAACCGATTTTGATATTCGGGATGATTCCACGAGAAATCCGTTTCCTGGGATTTGGTGGGGACACTACAAAGATGAATTACCCATAGGTAGATGTGATTGCATAGCAGAACTAGATTACAACACCTTTAAAAAACGCTACGAAATCAGATTAATCGCCGTTCGCCCCAGCGCTAATTCAGTCTTCACCACCCACAACTCAGAACTGATATTAGACTGGCGCAATCAAGAACATTCACAACTGAGAACTCAACATTCAGCACTCATCTTAGAAGAATGTCCGACAAGCTGGGATGATTTACGCGCCTGGTGGAAGCGATGTTTGTACAATAATCAACAACTTGCGATCGCATGGAGTAAACCCAACCAGCAATCCCCGAATCAAATTTGGCTGACTCTCATCGGAATTGCCAAATACCTCAGCCGCACCCATCAACCAGTTACCCGCGTCCAACTTTTAGAGAAACTGGGCATTAGCAACCAAGCCTTGCTCTTAGGCATCAGAGCCTTAAAATATTTGGGATTCACAGTACAACGCCAAGATAATTATTTGCGAATTATCCCAGAACCCAAAAATATCTCCGAAACTCAAGCCGATGCTGCTGCGGGAAAATTTTTAGCAGCAGTCCGCGAAGAACAATTTCAACGTGAGTATTTTGCCGAAGTGCCTTTATCTACAATTGTGGCAATGGTGAATACTCAGTAAGGGTATTGGGCATTGGGCATTGGGCATTGGGCATGGGGCATTGGGCATTGGGTGGTTGGGGTTTGCCATTAATTAATTCTCCCCTGCTCCCCGCCCCCTTGCCTCATCTCCCTGCTGAAAGTCTTCGGTAAACACAATATCACCTCCTAATCTGGGAATCCTGAAAGACAGGAACATTTACCTGGAGGATAAATACTGGTGCAAAATTATACGAATTTGAAGAATGATCGCTAAAGATGTCGGTTGGGTTGAGCGAGGAAACCCAACTGACATCTTCATAAACGCCTAAAATCTTTATATATCTTGATTTTCAGTGCGTTTAACCCAACAACCACATCTGTCGCCTTCTTTTTTTAAATTGCTATTACGCGTCAAGCTATACCAATTCTTTAAAATTCAGTAACAGATTTGAACTCAGTAAAACAAGCAAGATAAAATCTGACTTTAATAATTAAAAATTACGAATTAAGAATTGGTTTTATGTATAGAAAAATGCCGTTACGTGTCATTTTTGTTGTATCTACACTACTCCAGGTGATTACTGCTGTCGGACTCACTGGATACTTCTCCTTTCGCAATGGGCAAAGGGCAGTTAATGAAGTCGCGACTAAACTCCGGGATGAGGTGACTGGTAGGGTGAAGGATCAACTACTAGTGTATGTAGAAACACCGCATCTGATTAATCGGCTGAATGCTAATGCAATTGAGTTAGGAGAGTTAGATAAACAAAATATCCAATATAAGCAGAAGTATTTTTGGCAGCAAATCCGTACCTTTCCGGTGATTACCTACAATTTTTACGGAAATGTTACAGGTGAATATTTAGGAGCCAGACGTTTAGCCAATGGTGACTTACAGGTAATCGAACGCGATCGCACTACTGGATACAATCAGTACTTTGCTACCAATGCACAGGGCGATCGCACAAAGCGCATCCAAGCTCTCCCGAATTTTGATGCCAGACAACGCCCTTGGTACAAGCAAGCTGTAGCCGCAGGTAAACCGATTTGGAGTACAATCTATCCCGACTTTAGTACAGGTGGACTAGCAATTACTGCAGCTCAACCTATCTATGACAAGCAAGGGAAACTCAAGGGGGTTCTGGGTAGCGATTTTATTTTTTCCGAGGTGAACACATTTCTGCAAAGCCTCAAGATTGGTACATCTGGACAGACATTTATTATGGAACGTTCGGGATTGCTAGTAGCTACATCTACTCCCGATCCCAGCTATCGCAATCGGACTAATCAGACACAACGAATTAAAGCTTCTGAGAGCCAAAATTATCTCATCCAACAAAGTGCCAAACATTTAGAACGAAAATTTGGGGATTTTAGCAAAATTAACAGCAGTCAACTACTAGACTTTGAAATCCAAGGAGAACGGCAATTTCTCCAGGTTACGCCATTAAAGGATAGCAGGGGGTTAGATGTTTTAATTGCGGTGGTTGTACCAGAAGCAGATTTCATGAAGCGCATTCACGAAAACACTAAAATTACAGTTGTTTTGTGTCTGCTATCGCTAATCATTGCAACGGTGGTGGGGCTGCAAACATCCCTGTGGATTGTCAAGCCGATTCAGCGTTTGAATACTGCTGCTAAAGAACTAGCAGATGGAAACTGGGAGCAAAAACTAGCAGTTGATGGATCGTATGAAATTAGCGAATTGGCTGAATCCTTCACCAGCATGGCGAAACAGCTAAAAGAATTGTTTGCTACTTTAGAAGAAAAAGTACGCGATCGCACTCAAGCAATCGCCAAAATTAATGGCGAACTGAAAAACAAAAATGCGCTGATTCGGAAAGTTTTTGGGCGCTACCTCAGTGATGAGATTGTTAGCAATCTCTTAGAAAATCCCCAAGGGTTAGAGTTAGGCGGAAAGCGGCAGAAAATCACCATCTTAGTTTCCGATTTACGAGGCTTTACCGCAACATCAGAACGCATATCTCCAGAACAAGTAATTGCTATCCTCAACTTTTATCTGGAATATATGGCGGATGTGATTACCCACTACGAAGGTACTATTGATGAATACATGGGGGATGGGATTCTCACTTTATTCGGTGCGCCTACCGTAAGAACTAACGATACAGAAAGAGCGATCGCCTGTGCTGTAGCCATGCAACAAGCCATGATTCCCGTCAACCAACAAATGCAAGCATGGGGTTTCCCAGAAATCGAAATGGGGATTGGTATCCATACAGGCGAGGTTGTAGTGGGTAACATCGGCTCAGAAAAGCGTACCAAATATGGTGTCGTAGGAAATCACATCAACCTCGCCTACCGCATAGAATCCTGTAGCGTTGGCGGACAAATTATCGTCTCCGAGGATGTTTTATCAGAAGTGCGAGATATGGTGCAAGTAGAGTCCACGCAACAAGTACAGATGAAAGGAGTGAAAGACCCCATTAATTTGTATGAAATTAGCGGTATTAGGGGAGAACATAATTTATTTCTCTCCAAATCAGAAGAAGAATTCCGCGAACTACCAGAACCGATTTTACTCCAGTACGTCACCTTAGAAAGCAAACACGTAGGCGATCGCTGGTATGAAGCGCAAATTATCAAACTCTCCCAACGGGAAGCGTTGATTCAGTGTGAAAGCCATGAAGGTAAATTACCGCCGCTAACAAATCTCAAGCTGATTTTGCTGAATGAGAATTTGCCTCAAGAAGTACGGGAAGATTTTTATGGCAAGGTGTTAGAAAAACCGACGACTGAGGGTAGTTTCTACATCCACTTTACAGCCATGCCGCCATCTGTGCGGGCGATGTTGGATCAACTCTATAATGCGATTTCTTTGGAGAATCAATATCCCAATTGTAATGAGAATCCACTCGATGACTCATTTGCAAGCAAGACGCGATGAATTACGACGAAGAAGACGTGATGAATCTGGAGGAAGACGCGATGAATCGCGTCTCTACAAGGGGGGATGGGGTTGTTGTTCGCGATCGCGTTCCCAATTGATTGGGTTATCGATAATATATTGTCGAATTTTATCCAAGGCAAATTGATTGCGAATTATTTCATCATAAAACCGTTCTTGCCACCCAAAACCTTGATAAATTCGATTAATTTCAAACGTACATCGTCCCTTATACCACCGCACAATTTTAGAAACCGAATTTTTCGACAACATCGGATTAAACAACCCCGTCACCCCCCCTCTTGTAGAGACGCGATTCATCGCGTCTTCCTGTGCATTCATCGCGCCTTCTTCCGAATTCACCGATTCCATTTGTGTTTGATTAAGTATAAGAATCCCGTGAATATGATTAGGCATAACGCAAAACACATCAATATCACAATTAGAAAACTGATTAGGAATCTCACCCCACAACCTTCGTGCAACCTCTCCAACTTGTGATAACTGCATTTCCCCCTGCACAACCTCACCAAAAAAGCATTGTTTACCCTTCGTGCAAATAGTCAGAAAATATGCCCCATTAGTTGCATAATTCCATGCTGGCAAACGTGTAGAATCAACTCGATATTTACCGTTGTATTTAGGTTGATTATTATTTGGTTGAGGATGAGAATTATTCATGATTACATCTTTGATTAATGCAAAGAATTTATAATCATGCAATTATTGCCTTGCATTTATGTAATCGCCAACCCAAAAAACTCGGAATTATTCCTACAAAAACCAAAGCTATTCATCTTTACAATCAAAAAACGATCGCATTTCCATCCTGTTTAAAATATCTGTTTCAATACAGGCGATCGCATATTACGGATTTGGGTAAAATCCCAAGACATAATGATAATTAGATGAACAAAGCTGGCGATTGATTGACAAAATTTATCAGCCGCGATGAATATAAGATGTGCTGATTGATGCTAGAGAAGGGCAGATACTTTAGTTTAGAGCTTGCTTTGGGCTGAATTGGGGCGATCGCAAGGTAGGATAACCCAAGTACTACCCTAAAAAGCAGGTAAACAAATATCAAAGGCTCATTAATGAACTTCTGAGCTTAATTCACGAGCTTCTGAGCCTCATTAATGAACTTCCGAGCCTCATTCACGAGCTTCTGAGCCTCATTAATGAACTTCTGAGCCTCATTAATGAACTTCTGAGCCTCATTCACGAACTTCCGAGCCTCATTAATGAGCTTCTGAGCCTCATTCACGAACTTCTGAGCCTCATTCACGAGCTTCCGAGCCTCATTAATGAACTTCTGAGCCTCATTCACGAGCTTCCGAGCCTCATTAATGAGTATCAAAGGCTGGTGGATAAGTTAGCTTAAGGCAAAATCGGCGATCGCACCCAGCAAAATTGAGTTGGATGATAACTGTCATTGCGAACGCAGTGAAGCAATCCCAGCCCTCGCGATTGCTTCACTGCACTTCATTCCGTTCGCAATGACAAATGACAAACTACGAATTACCAATTAAACCTTGTATTCTCTCCACCATTTGCCTAACTTCTTCAGCATGAGGCGATTGGATACGCTGCAATATCTCCAAGGATTGCTGTAAATTATAAAGTGCCATATCAAAGTTTCCCTGTTTTGCCAACAGTTGCCCTAACATTCGCAGTGTCGCGGCTTTGCCTGGAATATCATCAATGCTTTCTTGAAGTTCCAATAATTGCTCATATAAGAGAATTGCTTCTTTAACTTTACCCTGTCTAGCATTAATAAATGCTCTGTTAGTAAGTGTTGTTGCCTGACCATTAACATTTTTGAGGCTTTTTGTTATTTCAAAAGAGCGTTCAAAATATGCAATTGATTTGTCAAATTGACCTTGTTTACTGTAGATAAATGCAATGCTATTTAATGTTACGGCTTGTTCATAGATATAACCATTATTTTCTTCAATTATCAAAAGTTCATCTAGAATAATAATTGCGTCTTTATACTTACCTTGCATATCATAGATATTTGCAATATTAAGGGACGTTACTACCTGACCTTGAACATTACCGATATTTTTATAGATTCCGAATGATTCCTGAAGATATGTTATTGCATCTTGAAGTTTACCTTGATTGACATAGATAGTAGCTATGGTATTCAAGGTTGTTGCCTTGCCTGGTAAATTATCAAGGCGTTCGTCTATTTCATTAACCTGCTGTAGATAGGTGATGGCTTTGTCAGACTGTCCCTGGCTGGCATACATACTGGCTATATCGTGCAATATGGCAGCTTGCCCCTTATAGTCACCTATGCGTATTGCTATTTCTAAGGACTGCTGATAAAAACTCATAGCTTTTGAAAATTGGCCTTGGAGAACATGTATTCCTGCCAGATTATGAATAATTGCTGCCTTAGTTTTTTCATCTTCAACAGGACAAAGACTTCGAGCCTTTTCATAGTCTTTGAGTGCTGATTCGATGTCACCAAGTTCTTTTTCAGAACGGGCTAGCTGATGAAAAATATGATAGTTATCGGTAATTTTTAAAGTAACCTGGCAAATGTTAACTGCTTGGCGAAATCGGCTGAGATTAATCCATGTTCTTGCAAGTGCAGTTGTAACATCTACAGCAATTTTCTCTGCTTTGCCTTTGTATGCTAGCTGATGAATTTCTAACGCTCGTTCCTCAGTTGAAGTTTCCGCTTGTTCCCACCACAGGCGATACAAAACCTCAGCCCCTTGCTTATACAAAACTTCCCCATCTCCCGCTAACACAGGCAAAATACGCGGCACTCGCAACGCCTCATCATGGCTTACTTCCAACAACCCCAACGCCACAGCCCGATTAATATAATCTTCCAAACTAGGGATATTCTCACAAACTGCGGCTAATGCTTCTCTTGGTACTGGTAACTCAAATACCAAACCCCGTGACAACATCTCCCGCATAGTTTCATCCATCTGTTGCAGCAGCGCCTCAGCCAAAACTTGCTCTCGCAACTCCACCGGATCTGCTGCTAACCTCTGCAAAATTGCTGCTTGATCAACAGTTTTATTTTGCAGAATCTTATCCAACCATTCCAACAAGCGCGGATTCCCATCCGCCAACCTCTGCGCCTGTAACTTCAACGCCTCATCAACCTGAGATTTATCACCAAAAGCAGTGAGGCGATTAAACTTTTTTCGCAAATCTGCGCCTTGCAGTGCATCCAACGGCTGCTTGTAGAAATACTGCAACAGACTAAATTCAAAATCGTAACGGCAAGTAATAATGATGCGGTGGGACGTGTAATTTTCTCTAATCGCCCAAACTAAAGCCTTCAACACCTCGGCTGCTTCCGCTTGCAACACATAACCTTCATTGCGGGGTGCTAAATTCACCTCAAAGTCATCCAGCACCAACAAAAACGACTTCCCAACCTCATGCAATTGCTGCAAAACTCGCCGCAAGCGAAATTTCAATTCTTCTTCGTAATTTTGTAAGCTTTTGCGTTGTTCGTTATCATCCAAGTTTTCCGCCAACCGACTCACCAAATTACCTTCATCAATTCTCTCCACCCAAACAACACGCTCAAAAGTCGGTAGTCTGTCGCATAGCCTAGCTGCTAAACTACTTTTACCCAAACCGCCCATCCCATGAATCAACACCCCAATTTCATTGCTTGATTGCGTCAATACCCTTAAACAATTTTGCAACTGACGGCGACGACCAACAAAACTTTCTCGCGTCGGGACTTTCACCTTACCCGCCGGATCTAAAAACTGGGTAGTCACAGAAGGCGCTGGTGCTGGTTTTCGTCCACGAGTCCGCAAGGGTGTGACTAATGCACCGGGTAAATCACCTGCTGCATACAGCCGCAACAAATGCCAATCCCGCGCTTGATTCTTAATTAATGCTTGGTAAGTACTAGCAACAGCCTCGACAATTTGCTTCCCCGCCGCTAATTCCTGATACAATGCAGCCGCCGCAGCCGTCGCTTCTGGATCTAAAACCTTTTGTCCCCAACCCAAAACCGCCTTCGCACCAGCTTGCAGCAATTCTTCCGCCATTGAAGGTACATCACCGCCATTACCAGCTTGCCCAGTGCGACAACCAGAGAGGAAAATCAGTTTAGGCAGTCGAAATTGTAATTCTTGGGCGATATCTGCTGCACTGGCATAGTAAGCTTCACCTGTGAGGGTTTCTGTAACAAAGCGCGGTTGCCCAGCTTGTAAAGTAGCATGACCAGTCAGGTGTAAAACATCAAAATAATTTTGGTCGTAACTATCAACTAAATAACCCAACTCCGACAAACAGCCGCTTTCTTCCACTGTCAAAGCTAAAGGTTGTCGCGCCGTCGCTGCTAAAATCCGCCCTTCCTCCGCTTCAAATTTGGATTATCAACAAAATACCGTAACTCTACGTAATCACCCGCAATGTACTTTAGCTCAATGTGGATAATTTGCACATTCCCAATCCCAACAACCCAGTATTATCCCCAAGTCTATCACCCCCAATCCCGTCCCATATTTGTAGAGACGCGATTCATCGCGTCTTAACCCATCGCGTCTTTACGATTCATCCCACCTTTACGGTTCCAAAATTTGCCGAATCTCCTCCAAAGTCGGATTCTTCAACAACAACCGCCTACCATTGCGCCCCACAATCAACACCTTTTCAATTCTTTTACCAGATTGTTTCCCTTGATACTCCTGATACCACTTGCGGATTTGTTCAGCAATTGGGATCGCACCCCCAACAATCCCCACGATAGTCGCCACCGTTGCAACTACTGTTTCTCGTTCCGGTGCTTCTGTATTTACCGTATAGTCACCAGATATACCAGGAATTGCCAACAACTCCTCCGTTGCTGCGATCGCATCCTCACCCTCAATTGCTACTTGAATATCTGCCATAAACTTACTTGCAATTCTTCCCAGCGTTATTTTAATGTCTGCCTCTTTGAGAAATACACCCTCATCTCCTAATACTGCTCGGTTAAGGATTTTCAACTTTGAATTTCGTTTGGGTAAAAGGGTAAGGGTTAAAGGTTTTTTCTTGCCCCTTTTTCCCTTCCCCTTTTGCCCTTCACCTCCCTGATCTCCCCAACATCCCCTGATGCTCACATCTAAACCCTCGACTCTCCCAAGCTTGCATATCCACCTCAGCCAATCTTTTCACCTTTGAACATTGGGGTTGAATAATTTGGCTGAAACCCGCCCATAACAAACTACGGGTGACATCTAATGCAGTTTTCTGCCAAGACTCACGATTACCAGGGATACCTTGCTCTTGAATAATATCTGGCTCTACCCAAATACCATTGGCTCCTAAGAGAATTTGCGCCATCCATTGCGCCCTCGGTAAATGAGTAGATGATGTAATTAACTTTACCTTATGTACTTTCCATCGCTGCAGAATCGGAATCCCATAATAAAAATTTTCCCAGGTAGAATTTGCACAATCCTCTAACCAAACGTTTTGCAACTCCGTACCTTCTCTCTGGAATAAGAGCCATATACAAGGCTCTAGGGAACCATGAGAAATCAAAATTGGCATATTCGGGTACCTTTTTGCCTCTCGAGCTACGTATATTTCTCGCTGAATGCTGCCACCAAGCACAAAAAGGGCATCTACAGACTGTGAAGATGCAGAAACTAGGGTTATAGTGGTACAAATCAGCCAAGTACCCAGGACAAAGCACGTACCACAAGCGACTTTTCGTATCAATCGCCACAGTTTCTTATCTTTTTTCTCGTGGGAAATTTGTGATTTGATGGAACCATTACGTTTCATGACGCAGTTACGAAAAGCTTGGTTAGCGGATGTTTAAAATACCTGCAACTAAGTTAGCAAGGTGCTATCTTATAAAAGTAATCAAGGGTGTAAAGTTGATGCAGATTACAGTGTCATAACTCCCAGATGATATTCCGGAGAAAGCTAGCCAACGGAGAAATGATTATTAATAAAGTTAAGCTATATTTTTATCATTCTTTTAAGAAGAAATGATGAAGAAAGGATAGCTGAACTTTGAGTATAAAAACTTAAAAAATTCTGGAAATCCTGATTGCTAAACTGTCAACAACACAATTATTCCAGCTAATATACATGAACCAATCTGCGAAACGTTACTCGCCGCTCCAAGTAGCCTTGATTGGTGGAGCGATCGCCACGACTGCCACTGTATCCGTATTTGGCCCTGCTTGGACACGCTGCGTTCGTGCTGCGCTCCAAGATAGCCCGAAAGCCTTAGTAGACCAAGTATGGCAATTGGTAAATCGTGAGTATGTTGATGGTAAATTTAATCAACAAGATTGGCAAGCTACTAGACAGAGCCTTTTAAATAAAAACTATTCTTCTCGTGAAGAAGCATACGTTGCAATTCGTGAAGCTTTGCAAACCTTGGGAGATCCATACACTCGCTTTATGGATCCCAAACAATATGAAGCGCTAACCAGCCAAACCTCTGGGGAAGTCTCGGGGATTGGCATTCGCATGGAATTGAACGAAAAAACCAAGCGGCTGACTGTTGTAGAAGCTATAGAAAATTCCCCAGCGCTGAAAGCAGGTATTAAAGCCGGCGATGAAATTTTAGCTATTAATGGCAAACCCACTCAGCAAATGAAAGTGGATGATGCGTCCAAGCTAATTCGTGGCAAAGCTGGTACTATTTTAACTTTGCGGTTAGGACGTACAGGGCAAAGTGCTTTTGATTTAAAGCTAACCCGAGCGACTATTGAAGTACCAACAGTACGTTATACCGTCAAACAAGAAGGTAACCGTCGCGTTGGTTATATTCGCTTACGAGAATTTAGTTCCCATGCTGCGGATCAAATGCGGCGCGCTATTCGCGATTTAAATAGTAAGCAAGTTAATGCTTATGTTTTAGATTTGCGGGGTAATCCTGGCGGTTTATTGCAAGCCAGCATTGAAATTGCGCGGATGTGGCTGGATAACGGTGGAATTGTCCGCACAGTAGATCGTGTAGGTGGCACAGAGGATACTAAAGCTAATCGTACTGCCATCACAAATCTGCCCTTAGCTGTATTGGTAGACGGTAATTCAGCTAGTGCTAGCGAGATCCTCACAGGCGCACTGAAAGATAATAAGCGAGCCGTGGTAGTTGGTAGTCAAACCTTTGGTAAAGCTTTAGTACAGTCAGTTCACGAACTCACCGATGGTTCTGGTTTGGCAGTAACTATTGCTCACTATTACACTCCTAAGGGAACAGATATTAACCATAAAGGAATCGCACCAGATATCAAGCTGGATTTGACAGAAGCACAGGAACGTCAATTAGCATCTAATCCCGATTTACTCGGTACACCAAGCGATCCACAATATGCTAAGGCGATTGCGGCTCTCTCTAATACTAACTTTGCTCAACCTCCTGCAAGTCAACCTTCTGGTGCAATGAGCAGCCGTGCTAACGACTTGAAATTTTAGTTTTCAATCTCAAGCTACTATTACTGATTTTAGAATTTTGGAATGGGAATACTAATTTAGGAATCTAATTAATCCCATCTCCAAAATTTTATTTTTATGAATAATTCATCAGTTGATGCAACCACTGCCCACAGCTTTTGGCCTCAGGTGTCGGTGGTTGTTCCTATTTATAATGGTGAGACAGATTTACCAGATTTAATCTCTTGTTTATTAGCGCAAACATACCCTCAAGACCGGGTAGAGTATTTGTTGGTAGATAATAATAGTAGCGATCGCACTCTCACTTATTTAAATACAGCCGCAGAGCTTTCTCCCCTCACAATTCGCCCTTTAAGCGAAAATCAAATTCAAAGCTCCTATGCAGCTCGTAATACGGGAATTAGAGCCGCTACAGGCGAAATTATCGCCTTTACTGATGCCGATTGTCGCCCGCAACCACAGTGGCTAGAATTATTAATTCAACCTTTTAGCGACCAAAATATAGTGATTGTGGTCGGTGAAATTGCCGCATTGCCAAGTAAAAATATTTTAGAACAACACGCCGATCAGCAAGATACTCTATCACAAAAGCACACACTTGCTCATCCCTTCTGTGCTTACGGTCAAACAGCTAATTTAGCCATTCGTCGCATCGTCTTAGAAAAAGTCGGTTTATTTCGTCCTTACCTCACTACAGGCGGCGATGCAGATATTTGTTGGCGGATTCTCTTAGCCAAAATCGGTGATTTAAAATTTGCTCCAGGTGCGATAGTGAAGCATCGCCACCGCAGCACCTTCAAAGAGCTACAAAGCCAATGGCGACGCTACGGACGCTCCAATCGCTACTTACATGAATTGTACGGTGTCAAGTTAATGCCAGGGCTAAAACCCAAAGACTATATTTATCGCTTAATCCGCTGGTTATTGAAAGAAATACCCAAAAATATTTTGCAGGCGATCGCAGGCAAAGCCACCCTTGTAGACTTTTTAAGTACCCCCATCGGTTTATTTACCGCCAAAGCCCGCTACTCTGGTCAAAGCGAAGCCAAATTACCAGAAAAAGCCCAAATCATTGAATGGTTATAGGTGTTTGTCATTGGTCATTTGTCATTTGGTAATGGGTAATTGGTGTTTGTTATTTCCCCTTGTCCCCTCATCTCCCATTACCCATTACCCATTACCCATTACCTAGTCCCCAGCCCCCATTCCCTAATTTCCTCCCCACTATCCAATCTCTGCCAACTTTCGCTAAATTGGAAAAAGGTATAATCAAGGAAATTTTCAATGTCAGCACAATTGTTACTGGTAGATGATGAACCAGGATTGCGGGAAGCCGTAAAAGATTATTTACAAGAAAGCGGTTTCAGCGTTCAAGTTGCCAGTAACGCCCGTGAGGGATGGGAATTGATGCAACAAAATACACCTGACTTAGTGATTTCGGATATCATGATGCCGCAGGTGGACGGGTATCAGTTTTTAAAACAACTGCGAGAAGATCCCCGTTTTCAAGCACTGCCTGTAGTATTTTTAACTGCTAAGGGAATGACAGGCGATCGCATCCAAGGTTACCAAGCTGGTGTTGATGCTTACTTACCCAAGCCTTTCGATCCAGATGAGTTAATTGCCATTGTAGAAAATTTGCTTGCCCGGCGCATTGCTAAGACTCCAGCAACAGGAGAAGAAACGGAAACTCCTGATATTGCGGAACTAGCGCATCAGATTGCTCAAATTAAGGCGTTATTAACCCAAAGAAACGCTATTTCTCAATCACCAGCACCTTTTAAAATCGATCTAACTCCCAGAGAACAAAGTGTTCTCAATTTGGTGGCTGAAGGGCTGATGAATAAAGAAATCGCCCGTCGTTTAGAGACTAGTGTGCGGAATGTGGAAAAGTATGTTAGCCGTTTATTTAGTAAAACTGGTACCAACAGCCGTACAGAGTTAGTTCGGTTTGCCTTAGAACATGGGCTTGCTAAATAAATGTCATGAATTGCAGATATTAGCTGAGAGCAAAAAGGGCAAGATTGAACAGCCAATAGTCAGTAATTAATCTAGGCTGTGCACCTGTTAATTCCCATATAGGTGCATTTGCTCGCCTATTGTCATGTTTACTCTAATTCGTTGCTTTTCTTATCCTCCTAAGTCACACAGACGCGATTAATCACGTTTGTACAAAAGTCAAAAGAATTGTATTCCAGGCTTTGACACCATTTTGAATGAGCTGTTGATTTATGCACCCTCTGTACTAGGCCTATTTCTTAACCCTAGATTTGCTCGCAAATTTAATTTATCCCTGATGATTTAAGTAAAATTGTCCTTCTAAACCAGTTTGAAGGGCGGAATGTAACTTCAAGCTGGCAAAATACTACTTTCAACTACTGCAATCGCTCAAAACATAAGTGATTAATTGAACAATTTTTTAAATGTTTAGAGTATATAAAGCCAAAGATTGCTAGCTAATACTTCGCCAACTTGAAGTGACACCCTGATTAAACGTATTTCCCAGAACAGAGAATTTTTTAACAAATTTAACCCGCCCTGATTATTGAAGCAGAACTGCATTAGTAGGCACCCAAGTATTTTCCGTAGTGCAAAGGGTGAGGGCTACTGTAAGACTTTCTGAGGCTGTTAGAGAGTCTGTTTAACTCCTAGCCGTGGGGTTAGATTACACAAGCCAACTCCATATATCTTGACAGCAGATGGATCAACTGAAAACAAATTCACCATTTGATGCTCAATTCCTAACTTCTCACTACTTAAATAATACAAATAATCATTGGCTATTATCTGCAAAATTACGTAAGCGCATCAGCTGACGACGCATTTGTGGTGAAGCTTTAAACTCAGAAACTTCTTGGGCTTTTACAGACGCGTGTAGGGTCTCTAAAAAGTCATCAGAGCCTTCAGTTAAAGCATCTAGCAGCACTTGCAATAATTGTTCGCGATCGCTTAACAGGCTTTTTTCTTCAACTAATCGGAATTTGAGATGTATTTCGCATTCATAAACACCTACTTCAATATTATTTATTTGGCGTGGTAAGGCTTTAGAATTCATAGATTTGAGGATTCCTTTACTTAGTGGTCATGAAGTTTAGGAGTTAGATCTCCACCAAAATTCTTTATATTGTCTTTTGAATCCAAATAGTTTTGAATTAAGAATTATTCTTTATCCATCACATTTGTCTTCCATCTCACACTCCTGTGTCTTTTTCGATTCCGGCTTTGGCTACGTAGGTTGTAGTCCTCCTAGACCAGAGGTGGTTCAGGTAAGCCATAACTATTATTCAGTTTTTAAGATTCTATACAATAAAGTTTCTGTAAGAAGTTGTTCGAGCTTTTTAAAGGTTTTTACATCAACTTTATCTCAACGTCAACAACAGTTTGGGATTTTACTGAAATTTTGGTGATTTTACTTACGTGAAAACACTAAATTTTTGATTTTTTATGAAACCTCAAGACTGTTGTAGCATAACTACGTAAATTTACTAGAAGCAGGTTTTTTTCTGCTCAAAATTAGAAGAGGTTGAGTAGCAAAGTCATTAAAAGTTTATTTTTGTTCTGAATCAAAATTATAGGCAGGAAAACACAGTAATGACCGCCTTTTACTACAAAGTAGAAGCCAAAAGGCTGATTAAGTCGGATTTTGAGCCGTGTGCATCTAGTTGGTGAATTCCTACGAACCGTACTAGCCTAACTTCAACCTCGGTCAATCCTAATGAGTCTTAATAGCTTGACATTATTACTGAAATATGGTTTGCATATTGCCGCCACAAAATTGTAGTTTGTAGAGAAATGAGAACTACATACCCCATCATTTTCTCTGGAGGAAATTTTGTCTGCCGTTCCTAGTTGAACAAACCTCCCTTGCCTATTTGTTAGCAGCTTCATAAATTAATGCACAAGCTTTTTGCTTCTAGCTTGTAAGTAGGTAATAGGGAACAGGGAACGGGGAACAGGTAAGAATTACTTATATGCTTGGTGGTGAAACTTATTTCATTGGGACTGCTTACCTAATTAAGGCAATTCCTTTTTATTTCCGGCATTTTAAGCTAGGGCATAACGTCTACAATGATTTCAGTGTAATTAACCCAAATCTTACACCTTTTATGGACAACCCGATGCTGCTCAAGTCTACAACCCGGCATATTCGCATTTTTGCCGCAGAAATTGACCGGGATGGGGAACTAGTTCCCAGTAATCAAGTCTTAACGTTAGACGTAGACCCAGACAACGAATTCAACTGGAATGAAGATGCCCTACAAAAGATTTATCGAAAATTCGATGAATTAGTAGAAGCATCTAGTGGCGCAGACTTAACAGACTACAACTTACGCCGCGTTGGTTCAGACTTGGAGCATTATCTGCGATCGCTCTTACAAAAAGGTGACATCAGCTACAATCTCCAAAGCCGCGTCAATAACTACAGTATGGGTCTTCCCCAAGTAGCAGTTGACGAGAAAAAGTAGAATTAACAGCTAAATTCTAGTGATTTAACTCGATATTTTGCGGTTAAGGGAGAAAGGAAAAGGGGTGCATAATTTGAATTCACTCTTTTTCCTTTTCCCGCGACCTTTTTGCCAAACTACACCAGAGATGGGAATGAGCGCATGGGGCATGGGGCATGGGGCATGGGGTATGGGAAAGATAGATTTTAGCTTGGTTGTGCCAAAATCGGGCGTGAATGACTAGCTTGAGAGTGATGAGTGCTGAGAAGCCACTGCGCCCTTACGAGTTTCCTGGCTTAAAGCAAATGGGGCTGCTGAGTAAAAATCCTTGAGAGTTTTGTGTCTGGCGGTGAAATTTTTTTCATTGGGACTGCTTAAACTAGGATTCAGATATTTTTTTGGCGTTGCAAGTCCCTGTAGGATTAGTAGCTGCAATTGAGAAAATTTATTAATTTTTATAACACTCTGGAAAGAGAATATTCTTGTACTCTGAGTAAATATTTCATTACCCTTTATTGAAAATAGGCATAAGTATTTTGTCCTTGTTCAGCCACAACTCCAACCACTGCAAGTATTGGCAGCATTTAACTAGTAATTAATCAGCTAAATATTTTACAAATTTTAAACTTGGGTTATCTGCTGTATTTTAGCTATCTGGCATTCTTTAATTTACAGTTAACTGCGATGTAGTAACTTATAAACTAAAGAAATACCAGCATTATCAGCCTATTTTGATGTAATAATTCATTAACAAACAATATAGTAATGCTGGGGTTATGTTTTGGTGAAAAAGTTAGAGTAAGCTGTGCTGATACATGGAAAGTTTTAGAGCAATAGAGGCTATGATGAGGCTGTAGGGTTGACTCAGGAGTGAGTTCTTTGGATAAGTAGATCAATAAGTATTAGCACCTGCTGCTATCCGCCAGCTAAAATCATTGATCCAAAGTTGGATATGTCAGGTTCAAGAAACTTGAGCGGTGTAATTACCGCTGCCAATGCTGTTGAAGGAATTGCCAATTGCTGATCGGTGAGTAAAACTATGGAAAATGATGCGGCAACACTCTACTGCCCTAATGAACTTTGTCAAGCTCCTAACCCAATAAGCCACAAGTTTTGCTTGCGATGCTCTACACCCCTACCCAAACGCTACCTCTGGGTTCAGGGAGATGGTCTCAGTTTTGCCGCTGGAGAAATCTTAGCCGATCGCTATTTAGTCATCGATAAATCTGTGGTGTTTGATACTCAACCAGGAATATCGCCACAAGCACCTGAATTAGATAATTTGTCAGATATCAGACCCTATCTCAGGTTAATTCCCTATCGCTTAAACATACCGCAGGTATATGGCATCATACCGCCAATAGATGAACGTTCCCCCAACGGCATCTTACTGTTAGAAAAACCACCCCTACTGACTGACGGCACAACTCAAGAAGTCAAACTGTGCCCAAATTTAATTACAGCCTGGGGTGATGCCACATCTATGCGCCAACTCAACTGGCTGTGGCAAATTGCGAATTTGTGGCAACCTCTGTTAAGTGAAGGAGTAGCATCTAGCTTACTTGACCCATATTTAATTAGGGTAGAAGGCTCCTTAGTCCGCTTGTTGGAATTACGTAATGATGACTCAACAGCGCCTAGCTTAATTCAATTAGGCGAATTTTGGCAGCAGTTACACAAGCAAGCAAAACCTGCGATCGCGGAATTAATTCATAAAATTAGTAGTTCTTTAATTAACGAAGAAATCAGATCGGCGGAACAATTAATAGCAGTCTTGGATAATGGATTGGCTCAACTAGGGCGATCGCAAAAGCCAACAATCAAAATTTTTACCAAAACTGATACTGGCCCCAGCCGCCAACGTAATGAAGATGCTTGTTATCCCCCGCCTGACACCTTAGTGAGTAAACCGCCACAGCCCACAGCCTTAGCAATTGTCTGCGATGGGATTGGGGGACATGAAGGTGGCAATGTGGCATCAAATTTAGCGATTGAAACGATTCAACAGCAGGTAAATCAACTAACTAAAGTACCTTCCGACCATATAGACCCAGCAATGCTGCTCACAGACCTAGAATCGGCTGTAGCAGTGGTGAATGATAAAATTAGCCAGAGGAACGATAGCGAGAATCGCCAAGGGCGGAAACGCATGGGCACCACTTTGGTAATGGCATTGCCCATAGCCCATGAAATGTACATTACCCACGTCGGTGATAGTCGCGCCTACTGGATTACACGCCAAGGCTGTTATCAAGTTACTTTAGATGATGATGTCGCCTCTCGCGAAGTCCGATTAGGCTACGCTGTGTATCGGGAAGCAATCGAACAGAGTGGTTCTGGTTCCTTGGTACAGGCTTTGGGGATGAGTCCCAGTACTTCATTACATCCCACTTCCCAGCGATTTATTTTGGATGAAGATGCAGTATTTCTCCTCACATCAGACGGCTTAAGTGATTTTGACCGCGTCGAAGATTACTGGGAAACAGAAATATTGCCGATACTGACAGGGCAAACCGATGTCGTAGAGGTGGCAGAGAAATTAGTAGAAATCGCGAATACGAAAAATGGACATGATAATGTCACTATTGCTTTGGTACATTATCAAGTCAACTATGTAGAACCACAGTCAAGCCTAACTCCCTTCATTCCCGAAAATGTCTCTACAAAAGCTGTTGAGCCTACTAGGACAGCACAGACAAAAGACTTAAGCAATCCTAATGCCAAAACGCAAGTAATTCCAGAAAATCCCCGCGCCAAAATTGCTCAACTCCCTCTACAGTGGATTGTGCCGTTAATCTTGGTTGTGGCTGCTGGTACCTTTGGCTACTTCTTGATGCGATTGCGATTACCCTTATCTACTCAGCCAGTTGCATCTAATCCTGATACCACTGTACAGCCAACTCCAGAACCAACAGCAGTAAGAAAAATTGAGAATCTGGCACAAGGTTGGGTAATTGAAACCAATCGTGAAATCATCAATAGTAAACAAAAGTTTCCTAAAGGGACTTATTTTCAAGTTATTGATCAAAAACCCATCCCTAATTCTGCTAATAAAGACTCTTTGGTGAATCTTCAAGAATGTCCTAATCCAGATACACCCACTCCCCCAAAAGACGCGGCTGCATCACAGCCACCAAAGAAAACCTTACGGATTGAACTCTCCAAACTCCAATCTAGCGGCATTGTCTTGCAACCAGGCGAAACTAATCCATGTGAGGACACAGCACCAGCAGCGCCAGTCAACCAACCGCCAGCAACTACGCCGCAAAAAGATGAGAATCCAACTTAGCCCCACACCCCATAAACTCAGAAAAACTGAAATAATACAGGTAAGGGCAGGGACTAGGGGCTAGGGGCTAGGGAATAGATACTAGGTATATAAGGGGAGAAGGAGAATAGGGAGAAATAACAAATACCCAATGCCTCACACCCTACAATCTTTACCTTGAGAAATTGTTATTAATAATTCGTTTTCACCTTTTAGTTTAATGAATTCATTGCCATGCCTGAACCTGGCGATCGCGCGTTTAACTAACACCGGCACTGATAACTTTGCCATTTGGGTTGTAAAGGCTCCTTATCCTAGTGGCTATGTTTTGCATGACTGTATCTGGCCGCCTGAACTCTCTCAAGTTTGGCAAGAATGGCAGGAGATGTTTGCCGGTCATACTCCCTTAGATATTTCCTCACGTTCAGCACTGCCACAGACAGCTCCATTACCATTAAATTTAATTTCATCCCCTTCCGGGCAAACGGCTGGCTACAGTAGCCGTCTGATGCAATATTTGGGGATTAGTTTGTGGCGCTGGTTATTTGATGGGCCAATTCTTGGCAGTTTAGAACGCAGCCGAGGTATGGCTATGGGATTGCATACACGCTTGCGCTTGCGCTTGGAAATTCGCGATCCAGATTTGATTGCCTTACCTTGGGAGATTATGCAACGCGAGCCTGGTCAATCGGCAATGTCTCTCTCTCAAGATATAGTATTTAGCCGGACAACCAGTGAAGTGGAATCGCTGCCTTATTTGCGAACAGATCAAGCTTTGAATATTCTCTTAGTTTTAGGAGAAGACCAGGATTTAGATTTGGAAAAAGAAGCAGAAATTTTAACCCAAACCCTCACTAAAGCGGGGCCATTAGGCAGCAATTCTCAAGGTTATGCGCCATGCATGGTACATACCCTGCTGCAACCCACCCCCCAAGAGTTGATTGAGGAGTTGGAAACAAAAGCTTACAATGTCTTTTTCTATGCCGGACATGGTTTCCCCGATCCAGATGGCGGGTTACTGTTGTTGCGACCGGGGATGCGGTTAAATGGCATAGAATTAGCCCAAGTATTAACCAGAAATGGTGTAAAGTTAGCAGTTTTTAATGCTTGTTGGGGCGCACAACCTGCATCTGCAAATAACCAAGCTATACCTTCTAGTAGTTTGGCAGAAGTATTGATTCGTCATGGCGTACCAGCAGTGTTAGGAATGCGCGATGAAATTGCCGATCAAGAAAGCTACAGTTTTATTCAAGCTTTTACCGAAGCATTGCGATCGCGCAAGCCAATTGATGAGGCTGTAGCAGAAGCTAGACAGGAATTATTAACAGTATATAAGTTTAATCAACCTGCCTGGACTTTACCAGTTCTCTATCAGCATCCAGATTTTTGTGGCGAACTAATTAAAAGCTTTGATGAGGGAATTACAGAGCTACCAGATACTACGATTCCGAGTATAATTGCCTCGGTACCTACAGCCTTTTTGCGATCGCTTTCACCAGGAGGTAAAACCTGGTTATTACGTTCTGGAGTCACTCGCATTGGTCGCATCAAAGACAATGATATTATCATCGCAGAACCTTCAGTTTCTAAACGCCACGCTGAAATTATCTGCCGTAATAGTTTGGCTGGTAGTACTCCACTAAGAAGTTATTACTTGCAAGATTTATCCACCTACGGCACTACTTGGGTTTTTAGTGCTAACGGTTGGCAACAAATCCTCCGTGAGGAAGTCCTCCTGACATCGGGAATGCAGTTAAAGTTTGGTAGTTCTAGAGGTGAAATATGGGAGTTTCTCATTGAAGAGTCTTAATCAGTGAATGTGCTGAGATATTCTCTGTGGCTTAACAAAAGCCTTATTAGTAATTAGCAATTTCTTCATAAAAATGACAAATTACAGATAACAAATGACAACTAGCATCGGTCTATTTGCAATTGCAATCTGTAACAGTCTAACAACATCCTGAAAAGATTTTTTTGACTCTAGACAAATTTCAATTTATTTTTGCGGAAACGCGATCGTGACAGTTGTAGCTGTCAATACCGCTAAATAAACAATCGGGAGCGTCACATGATTAACAACACTAACAATTCAAATACTTTCAATTCTTCACCATCTCAAGTGGAATTAGATTTTCTAGCAGCTTTACTAGAACCAGCAGATGCAACTTATCCCTGGAATCCTGCTGACCAAGAATCAGAAGCTTATTTTAACGAATTAGAACAACAGTTTCTCAGCGATGATTTATGGCAAGAAGATGAGCTTAACAAGCGATCGCAAGATTTTTCCAGTCAACTTGATAACCTTTGGTCTACACATAATGTAGATACAGCCTCCAAAAGCCATAATCTGAGACAGATTTTGATGGCTAGTCTGCAAGAAGCTTTTACAGTAGTACCCCAAGGGTGGCTGAATACCATTGCCCAAAATGCTGCTGAGATTTTTTCCTCCCAACAGTCAATTGGCGAACAACTAGTACAATGCGTCCAAGATATGTTACCAAGTTGGGGCGCTGATGATCTCTTAGTTTTAGCCCGTCCTTATGCTTATGCTATGCGTAGTGGCGAGCCTCAATGCCCAAAAGCCATGATTACTAAGCTGGGCAATCGTGAGTGGACAAGTTTATCGGAAGTCGAGCAAGCAAAGGTTAGTTTAGCGATTTCTTACTATGCCCTGAACGAATTAAATAGCTTTCAGTCAGAATCCTAAATTCAGTAGTCTTATATCCCAATAATTGGGAGCCAGTTCAGACGACTCTTAGCTTTGCCCGCACTCGACAACATTTGTATTGCGGGTCTTATAATTATTTGCTTATATTTTTTCAGCACACTTTACCCAAGATAATTAAAACTATAGGCTGATTACAAAAGCAGCGCTATCTACCGAAAGACAGAGAATATTAGTCAAGGGTCAAGAGTCAAAAGTCAAAAGTCAAAAGTCAAAAGTGATTTTTCATTTCTCCTCTGCTCCCTCTGCTCCTCTGCTTCCCTATTCCCCTGCACCTCTATTCCCGATTTTTCACTTAGGCCCCAGAAACCGGGTAGCAAAATTTTGCGATCGCGTTGGTGAAAGCGCTCGTGCTTTCAAAATTGCTGCCATCAAAAAGGCGTAAGATAACACCCCAACAATTACCAATAGCAAAGCATTAATCGAACCAGTAGCGTTCCACAAAGCATGGAGTGCCGCAGCGCTAACATAACCAATGGGCAGAATTTGCCAAATCAGACGCGGCTTCAGAACAGCCAAGCCAATAAAATATCCCAAATAGCCACTATAAGCCATGTGTCCGGCGACAGACCCTAAAATGCGCGGAATTAGTAGCTGTAACCCTACTAGTTGACCAGTTCCTACTCCCGCCTGTTGAGCCACATTTTGAGTAATCACAGGCACATATTGACCTAAAGTTTCTAACAGAGTAAAGCCCACAGCCGAAGCAGTACCTAAGAGAATCCCATCTAAAGGTTCCCAAATGCCGATGCGTTCTCGCCAAGGTGAGGGCAATAAAATACCGATAATTAATGCTGCTAATACAGGTATTGCTTTCAGCAATTCTTCCATTAAACCAGCACCAAAGAACATTCGCACCAGTAATTCGGTGAAGGTAATCGAATCTTGGGCTGAGGGTAAACTACCAGGCAAAATTCCCCGGAAGATAAAAATAAATAAGTCCAAAAAGGGACTCTTCAAAATCAGCGCTGTACCCAACGCCACTGATAAAAGTACCCACCAAGGTTTTTGTTTGCCGCAAAGTTGGTAAACAAAGTAATAGGCAGCAAATGCGATGTAACTTGCGACAATAACTTGGTTTGCTTGCGGCTGACCTACCGTAGCAAACATGAGTACCACAAAGACAACTGTTAAAATTCCCGGTACTAGGTAAGCTTTACGAGTTAAATCTTTACCCGTGGAAATAATGGGGAACAGTTGTGTAAAACTGACAGAATCTGACTTTGATTGACCAGAGAAGGCACCAGCTGAAGGTAGGGGTGCCGCCGGCCTGGTCATAATTGTAGCTTGGGAGATATGCTCATGCTCAAACACAAACTGTGGGCCATCCGTACCCAAAGCAATGCGATCGCCTGAGTGTAATTCCTGACAACCTTGTAAACGTTGTCCGTTTAAATACGTGCCATTAGCACTATTCAAATCACAAATTAGCCAGCTGAACTTGTTATCTGGAGATGAAGAGAGGGGACGAACCACAGCATGACGACGAGATACCATCCGGTACATCATGGCATCCAAGACAATTTGGCAGCTAGGGTCGCGTCCAATTATCATCTCTTTACTAGGGAGCAGCGAGTAGCGGGATTCTGACCTTAATGGTGCTCCATTACCAGACACTAGCCGCAGAAATGCATTATGTCTTGCGTATTTGCCTGTCATCGAGTTAGAGTGCGTGTCTCAACTAATTATTAAAATACTTTGGCATGAGAATTTCAGCTTAACCGCATTACAGCAATCTCATTCGGATTTTGCACAAAAATTGTCTGTTGTATCAGGATTTTAACTTTTAGAAGTCTCATATACTATTTTGGGACTGCTGTCACTGCGGCATGGCTAAATACACTATAGCTTTACTCACTGCTCATAAATCTGATAATTGGCTTTGTGAAAATTAAAATTATTTGAGCGGACGTTGGAAATCTGTGAATAATATATTCATTGCTACTGCCGTTGTAGTCGTATGCATTCAATTTACGTTGATTAATTAAATATTTAGTATTCTTTACCACATTAATTTAAATTTTAAGAATATCAAATTAGGTTCATATATAGCTTCTATAACTGCCTGTACCTTGCCCAAAATAGCAACTGCCTTTTCTGCCAGAAGTTTAGAGAAGGTTCGCTGCTTCAACACTTGGCCTCTACAGTGCTTGTAAGCTGCTAAAGCGCTAACTATATGGCTGATACAGGTAGACCATGCCAATTTTAGATGAAAAATCACTTTGGTTCATGCCCAGAAGCCTGAAACGTGAAAAGCACTGACTCCACCAAAACTTACTGCCCAGAACCCCAAGTTTTTCAAAAATTGGGGTTTTAAATCTCCGACTAGTCAATCTTTACTGAGGAATTAGCCCATAACAGGGGAAACCTTGCAACAGGTTATTCTCCTTCTCAATGAGAAGCTTCGCCAAGGCTGACGATGAAAAAATACATCCCCAGAAAATGACTGTCACAGCATAACTACCAAGTTGCTTCTAGGGAGAGGCTATAACCTGCTATGTGGACTCTGAATCACAAAAATCTAAAACTCAGCTTTCATCCTGGTGTGAAATCAAGAACCTTTACTGACAAATACAAAACCGCGTGTTTTACCTGAGGCTCTATCTTCGGTGTTCATCGCTTTCCATAAATCTGCTGTTTTCACCCAAACGGGCGGATATTTATAACGAGAAACATCCATAATTAAAAATCTATCTGTTTGTTGATTATATGCAGCTAAAGGAGAAATGTGACCGCCTTTTTCCTGTCCAATTTCTTTGCGTAAATAGTTAACTATCACAAAATTTCCTGATTGTTTTAAATTCTCTGCTGCCATCTTCCGAAAATTTTCTAAACTGCTATCAGCCGCATGGTAAACTTCTACTTTCACACCGTAACTTCCTAATAATCCTCCCAGTTGATCTAAAGTCATACCTTGGCGTGAGACTGCTTCAGGCGCAATCACAGCTTTAGTCTTTTCATTACTAAAGAAATTATCTTGAGTAAACACGCGAAAGGGTTTATATTGTGGCGCTTCTGGTGCTGGAATCCCCATACCATTCAACACCATGACAATACTTGCAACACCACAATAGGCTTGGTTATTTTGGGTAACAAACTGACTGCTAAGAGGAAAAAAATCTTCTCGTGATTGGCTTTCAATCAATAATTTTTTACCATCATCAGAGTTAAAATCAATTAAATTATTAGGGATAGCTAATGTTTGAGCTAATACGCTGCCTGCACTTAAACACAAACCAAGTGAGATTAAATTGAGAATTTTTGGTAAATTTGGATTGGCTAAAAATTTCATAATTTATCTTAAAGAAAATTACTAAGAGTAATCAAAAACAAAGTACTTTAGCAATGTGTTGCTATAACTCTTAATAAAACAGTTTACAATCAAACTTAGCCAAGAATATGATACTTTCCTTAAAAGAAATATCTTGATTTTAAAGAAAATTAGCAATTAATCCTTGATAAACATTGGTTTTTGCTAATGCAATCGCTTCAGAGTAATGTAAATCTTCTTAAGCTTTTCGTGCTTTACGGCTTACGCCTAACGCACGCTACATAGTACTCAGCTTTTTATTTATCGAAGCGATCGCCTAATATTTTAATTAGCTAGCAGGATGCTAACCGCAGTAGGATACAGTTTGCACTGAAACGATGCAGGCTGTCATGAAATACTGATACTGCGGATGACTTATCAATAAACGCAGATGAAACATCTTAAATCGCGTTCTCAAGATTTGCGGAGTTTGTTTGAGAACAACATCACTATTGAATATGTTGCAGAACCCCTCAAAGCCGTTTCGGCGGAAGCTGATGTCATCGAAGTTCTGCGTTGGATGCAAGCAAAGGATTTTGATGTTGTGGGTGTGGAGTCGGGAGACACTATCAGTGGTTATGTAGAACGCAGCAGCTTGATGAAAGCCAAAGCTGGTAATTGCAGTGACTATCAGCGAGTTTTTCATCCCAAAGAACTGATCGCGATTTCTACTCCACTGATGAAACTGCTACCTATTCTCCAACAAACTCCCCGACTATTTGTGCTTGACTGCAATCAAGTCACAGGGATTGTGACTTGTGGCGATTTACAAAAAGCACCCGCACGAATGCTGCTATTTGGCTTAGTAACGCTGCTAGAGATGAATTTGTTGCGTTTGGTGCGGCTTTACTATCCTCAAGATTCTTGGCAAAAAGTTCTCAAACCAGAACGCTTACAAGTAGCACAACGTCTCTGGCGAGAAAGCCAAGAGAGAAATGAAGCTACAGATTTGCTAGATTATCTGCAATTTTGTGATAAACGAGAGTTAGTTTTAAATCAACCAGAACTGCTTCAGCAACTTGAACTAAAATCAAAGCGTTCTGGAGAACGTTTTCTCAAATCCGCCGAACAGCTACGCAACCGATTAGCGCACGCGCAAAATTTAGTTAGCGGTTCCTCTTGGATAGAATTAATTTCCCTAGCTGAGGCGATGGAAAGACTATTAATTCGCTGTGAGGAAATCGAGTAATAATTTCTAATTCGTAATTCGTAATTAAAAATTATAATTAAATGCTTATGCATATAGGCTAATTGGTATTAAAGCTGCATTATTAAGGCAAGCAGGATGTCTCCGCCACAAGATTTGTTAATTGGAAGTGCAGATCAAAGCCGATAATAAATACTGGTTTCTTCCTTGACGCACTTAGCAGTTAGGTTTTTAATATGAACATTTGGCAAGCTGATTTTTACCGGAGTCCACAGCAAGATACAACAGGACAAGTGCTTTGGGAGTTGTTAATTTGTGATGCGAATCGCAGCTTTGAGTATGTCGCTAGCTGTCCCCAAAAAGAAGCAAATTCCAGTTGGCTGACTGCTCAACTTGAGCTAGTATCTGGTGAAAAATTGCCAGATACAATCCAAGTATTTCGCCCTCAGTCTTTAAGTTTAATTGAAGCGGCTGGGCGTAATTTGGGTATTAATGTTGAACCTACCCGCCGCACTTTAGCATTAAAGCAATGGTTAGAAGAAAAACAATATTCCATAGCTATAGATAAAGCACCACCTGCACCTTTACCAGAAAACCTTTGGGGAGAACAATGGCGCTTTGCAACGCTGAGTGCTGGTGATGTAGAAACTGCATTTAGCGATCGCCCAATTCCCATTCTCCATTTGCCAGAATTTCTCAAACCCCTGAATCTCGGCTTACCTTCCACAGCACCAGTTCCCGGTGTAGTGATTTACGGAGGAAGACAATCGATGCGTTTAGCAAGGTGGTTACATGAAGCACGTCCAGTATCTTTGAATTATATTACGGGTGCGCCAGATGGCTTGGTATTAGAAGCAGGTTTAGCAGATAGGTGGATTGTCGCTACCTTTGAAGATGCAGAAGTAGCGGCGGCGGCGAAGGTTTATCAACAGCGTCAACAGCTAAGTCAGAAACTACACTTTTTGTTAGTGCAACCAGATGATTCCGGGATGACTTACAGTGGCTTTTGGTTGTTGCAAGCAGAAGATTGATTGAATTAGTTATTACTCTTGAAATTGTAGATTTGGCGCTGAGGCTGTCAAGAGTCAAGAGTCCAAGTTTTAGCGTTGACTTTTATCCCTAAGTATTTGCTACAACAGCAAATTTGACATCGCCTTTGTAACTATGCAGCGTGCGTAGGTGTAGCCCGTCGTAGACATCGCTGTTAATGAATCAGTTAAAATTAAATCAATCATTCTCTTGCTCTCGGAAAATATTAATTATGAGATGGGAAGAAGTTTGTGAAAATAAAAATTTACAAAATTTACCTTTCAAAATTGAATTAAATAAATGGGGTCAAATTGTCATGAGTCCCGTAAAGATTAAACATTCTTTTTACCAGGGAAGAATTCAACGCTTATTAGAATCTTTACTGAGTACGGGAGAAGTCATGCCAGAATGCGCTATTAACACATCAGATGGAGTAAAAGTTGCTGATGTGGTTTGGTGTTCAGAGGAAAGATTTGCTCAAATTGAAGATGAAATCTCAGCATCAATTGCACCCGAAATATGTATAGAAGTTAAATCTAGCGGTAACAGTTTGGAAGAAATAGAGTTTAAACAGAAATTATATTTAGAAGCTAAAGCTATAGAAGTATGGTTATGTAATGAACAAGGAGAAATGAAATTTTATAATGAACAAGGTGAATTAGAACAATCTTTATTAGTTCCTGATTTTCCTAAGCAAATTAAACGGTAAGTTATTAATTGGATTATTATTGTACTAAATATTTAACGCTTTATAGATGTAGTAAATTAGCGCACAAAAGTCTTATTTATTGATAACAAAACCAAAAAAATAGTTACTCAACAAAAAAACAGAACAATAATTTTGGAGGGGGTTTGGGGGACGCAACCGTCACCCAATCGGGGGTTTGGGGGACGCAACCGTCACCCAATCGGGGGTTTGGGGGATTCTCCCCCAATTGATCTGGCTTTTTTAATAAGTGATAAATCAATCGCTAATGAGCTTAACCCAAGCGTATTGATTGCTAACTAGATTGTAAATGACAAAAGCGATGCATACTGCGGGCTACGCTAAGGCGTACTCACTCACAACAGAAATGCGATCGCTTTTATTAAATATGCTATTCCAGCTAACTAATTTAAAAACTTCTCCACGCACCTAATAAATATTTCCACACCCATTGGTAAGGCAGTTTCATCAAAATCAAAACGGGGATGATGATGAGGATAAGCTAAATCTTTATCAGGATTAGCAGAACCTAGAAAGAAATAGCAACCTGGAACTTCTTGCAAGAAAAATGACATATCTTCACCACCCATAGTTTGGCATTCTGGCACAATTCCCACAGGAGTTTCTATCACTTCTGCTGCTACAGATCGCACTAATTCTGCCATCCCAGCATCATTAATGACTGGGGGATAAAGGGAAATATATTCTAAGTCATAACTTGCACCATGACTTTGGCAGACTCCTGCAATAATTTGCTCAATCCGCTGGTGAAAATATCCTTGAAAAGCTGGGTTAAAATACCGAACTGTGCCTTTCATATTGGCTGTGTCAGCAATTACATTATGCGCTGTACCAGCATGAAGCGCACCTACAGTCACCACAGCGGAATCAATAGGATTGACGTTCCGCGCCACAATAGTTTGCAAGGCGTTGACAATTTGAGCAGCAACGACAATAGAATCTACTGTTTGATGCGGTATCGCCCCATGTCCACCTTTGCCTAAAATTGTACATTGGAATAATTCTACAGCCGCCATTAATGCCCCAGCCCGGACACCAACTGTCCCCAAGGGTAAGTTATTCCACAGATGTAATCCAATAATGGCATCGACATCAGGGTTTTTTAGTACCCCTGCTTCCACCATTGGTTTTGCACCCCCTGGCCCTTCTTCTGCCGGCTGAAAGATAATTTTGACAGTACCCGCAAAATCATCGCGATGCTGCTGAAGATAGTAAGCTGTACCAAGTGCGATCGCAGTATGTCCGTCATGTCCACAAGCGTGCATTACGCCATCATGTTGCGAACAATAAGGTACTTGATTGAGTTCTTGAATTGGCAAAGCATCCATATCAGCACGAATTGCCAAAACTTTACCACTGCTAAGTTTGTTACCTTTGATGATGGCAACAATACCAGTTTGGGCAATATTAGTTTGATGCTCAATTCCCCACTCTTGCAACTTATGAGAGATAAACTCGGATGTGAGTTTTTCTTGAAAACCTAACTCTGGCTTTTGATGTAGCCACCGTCGCCATTCTACTAGTTGAGTTTGTAATGCACGGATCGAAAGCCGAACATGAGATAAGTCAACAGCACCAGGATTGGGGAAGGTAGAAACCATGATACCTATTACGCTTTTAAATTACACAATCACTCATGAGGTTCGTTGATTGCTGACTGTTAACAGTCAGCAGTCAACCAATTTTAGATTGACGATTTGAGATTTGTTCCGCCCAAGGCTGTACTTGAACTAAAAACAATCCAAAATCCGTCTTGGAAAGTTTGCTCAACGGGGGGAACCCCTGCACGCAACTTTCCGCAAAATTTAAAATCTAAAATTCGGAGGGTCAACAATGCAAGTTAGAGTTACGACAGCTGATGAGTATTTTTCCAGTGTATCGTTATCAAAGATTTAGTGTTTCTAAATTTAAATTTGAGGCTACTTGAGCTAATTTATCTAAATCGGTGAGGTTCTCTAGATAAGGTAAGCAGCCTAAAACTGGGATATTGGTGAGTGATTGAATCATCTCTGGTGGCGTTAAGTCTGCTATTTCAGCATCAGAACGGGGTTGTACACAATTGAGCACAATTCCTTTGAGGTTGATTTTTGCTTGTCTAGCTAATGCGACATTAGCCACTGCTTGCGCGATCGCACCTAACCTGACTGGAACTACCAGAACTGTTGGTAAATGCCAGTCTCCAGCTAAATCTGCCACTGTCAATTCATCGGTAATTGGTGAGCCTAAACCCCCTAAAGATTCTACCAACACAAAATCCCGACGCGATCGCTCTTTAGAGAAAGCTTGCCAAACTACGGCTAAATCAACTTGGCGGTTTTCCTTAGCGGCGGCGATGGGAGGCGCTAAAGGTGCTTGAAAGTACAACGGTGTAATTTCTTCCGCCGTTTGCTTAAGGGAAAACAGCTTTTGATACCATTCGCGATCGCCTTCTCCCGATTGAATCGGCTTCATTAGTCCCCAATTGCGTTGGGGAAAATATTTTTGCAAATAAGCTGCTAATGCTGTTGTTAAAACTGTTTTACCCGCCTCAGTATCGGTTCCAGTAATTAGTAGTGCGTTGATATTTGACATTTCCCTTTTATTCTAATTTCCACCAAATTTTACCTAAATAAATTAGATGCAAAATCTTCTTTTCTCCTAATTACCCATTACCCATTACCCATTACCAATCACCCATTACCAATTACCAATTACCCATTACCAATTTTCTATTGATTACTTGGATTTGAAGTTCTATCGTTAGGTAAGTTATTTGGTTCTGCCGGAGAATTAGGACTTTCTGTAGGAGTTTCCGTAGGCGTTGGTATAGGGGTGATTATAGGTGTTTGTGTAGAAGTTTCCGTAGGCGTTGGTGTAGGAGTAATTATAGGTGTTTGTGTAGGAGTTTCTGTAGGCGTTGGCGTAGAAGTTATTATGGGTGTGGGTGTTTCTCTGACTACCCTTTCTAATGCCGCATTGAGACTATAATTACTTTCAGCCACACCAGGAACTAAATTTAATTGAATAGTATATCTCCCGCTTACAGGCAATATCCCATCATAAGATTGAACTTGATTAGCAGTATTATCAATTGGTTGTTTATTAGCATCTAACACTGATAAAACAATACCGGTTCCTTGAGCAATAGAAGTAGATAATTTTGCACCTTTACGTCCAAAAAAAGTATACTGAACTATTTGATTTTCCTCTAGAGTATCTTCTACTGTAGTTATATTATTTGTTCCTAAATTGAGGCGTTTGCTAATTACAGATGGCTCAGTATTCGTAGGCGTAGGTGTTAATGTCGTCCCACCGGAAACAACTGGTGAAGGGAAAGTTTGTACTGGTGCTTCTGGTTGTGTAGTCGAGCGACTGCGAATTGAACTAACTAAAGCCCAAGAACCGACTCCTGCTAAAATTACCACGGCACTGCCAATCGCCCCAATTGCTAAAGGATTATCTAAAACAGAGCTATGATTGCTGGGTGGAATGACAGGTGCAGGTCTGTTGGGAGAAGGGGGTGGTGCTGGCTGAGGTGGACGACCACCAACTGCGATCGTTTGCATATTAGAGACAGCATTGGTGTTGGTGACATTAGGAATAGCCACACTTGCTTGATCCACAGATTGTAATGCTTGAATAACATCAGCCGCATTTTGATAGCGATCACTAGGCCGATAATTCAACATCCGATTTAAAACTTGAGCAAATTGGGGATTTACTCTCGCCCATTGTTGCCAATTCCAAGTAAGTTGATTTTCATCAAATAATTCTGAGGGTTCTCTACCAGTCAACAAAACGATCGCAGTGACGGCAAGAGCATATAAATCACTATTAGGGTAAGCTTGTCCTGTTTGCATTTGCTCACTGGGAGAATAGCCTAATTTACCCACAGTGGTAACTGATGCGGTGCTATTGGGGGATTGCAATCGCGTTGCTAATTCTTTAACTACCCCAAAGTCAATTAACACTGGCTGACCATCACTATCACGTAAAATAATATTTTCTGGTGATATATCTCGGTGAATAATTCCCCGACTATGAATATGCGCTAATACAGGTAGCAAAGAGCGCAGCATCTGTAGAACTTCTTTTTCTGTTAATGTCTGACTAACAGCTTGACGTTCCGAAAGGATAGCCCGGTAAGTCTTGCCAGCAACATAATCTTCCACCAAAAACAAACGCTGGTCTTCTTCAAACCTCTCTCGGAATTTGGGTACCTGTGGATGCTCAATTTGATACAAAATTGCCGCTTCCCGGTGGAAAAGTTCTTGCGTTTTCTCCCAAACCGAAGTTCCGGTTGTGGTCGGAATCAATTCTTTAATAGCGCAAAGTTCATTAAAACGCCTCTGGTCTTCCGCTAGATATGTTCTGCCAAATCCCCCTTGTCCGAGAATTTGGATAATCCGATAACGGTTTTGCAGGACAGTACCAACTGTAATGGGTGGTTGCATAATAGATTAATTTAAATGTTATGGCAACTGAGAATAAAGTCTCTACTAAAAGATGAAGTCTAAGCAGTGACAACAATTACTAGCGGCGATATTCTACCCTACCTTATAAGTACTTATAACAACCGGACTGTGCTTTGTGCATTTTGGTCAAAACTTGCCCAGATGCAAAATGCTCTCCCAGTTGATTAGCATTTGAAAATAATTAGAGAATCAGTAATTGTTGTTAGCTGCGCTTTCTGGTAAGGTTAGAACTTGCCTATTATTGTGTGCGAAGTCAGCCTGAATCAGACTGACTCAACTTGATTTTGACACTTTGTTCTCAGTATCTAAGTGTTAAGCATATAGCCGCACCTAGAACTCAGCTTTGTCAACCCATAGATGAATCTGCTTTGTGGAAAATATTTGCAAAATTAAAATTTTAAAAATGGTCAAGTATACCAGTTGATAAATTTGCAGATAGGATTATAGAATATCTTGCTGCTCCTTAGAGAGTTGCTCTGCTTTCTACTAGAGAATACCCCGTTGTCATTTCACTGAAATGTAAAAACTTTATTATAGGCATCAAAATAGCTGCGTATAAGCAGCGATCCACCAAACCATGCTCGGAAAGCTGGTGTTTTTATTCTACACAGCAAAAAATCCGAACAAAGGGCCTAGTTAATATATAGGGTATTCAGTTAAGCTATCAATGGTTTGTTAACTAAAGTTAGTCAAAAATTAGCAAATCATAATTTTCAGGAGCAATGATTTAACTTTGCAGATATTTTTTTACACTATTTCGGTTAAATTTGCTAAATTGCTGATGTTAAGATTGCCATGAATGCACATCGAGGATCTGCTGTGCTCAGTTCTGCAACTTTATCCAAAGTGCAGCCAGTTGCAACAGGACTGAATGAAAATCATCGCCTGCGGCTTTTTTCTGGCTCTGCCAATTTACAACTGTCTAATGAAGTCGCTCGTTACCTAGGTATGGATCTAGGCCCAATGATCCGTAAAAGATTTGCGGACGGCGAACTTTATATTCAAATCCAAGAATCTATTCGGGGTTGTGATGTCTATCTCATCCAACCATGTTGTCAGCCAGTCAACGATCATTTAATGGAATTAATGATTATGATTGATGCCTGTCGTCGTGCTTCTGCAAGGCAGGTAACAGCAGTAATCCCTTACTACGGCTATGCCCGCGCTGACCGGAAAACAGCAGGAAGAGAGTCCATCACTGCAAAATTGGTTGCTAACCTGATCACACAAGCAGGTGCCAACCGTGTTCTGGCAATGGATTTACACTCAGCCCAAATTCAGGGATATTTTGACATACCATTCGATCATGTTTACGGTTCGCCAGTGTTATTAGATTACCTGGCCAGCAAACAACTGCATGATTTAGTAGTAGTTTCTCCTGATGTTGGTGGCGTAGCAAGAGCAAGAGCATTTGCCAAAAAGCTGAACGATGCTCCATTAGCGATTATTGATAAACGTCGCCAAGCTCATAATGTTGCCGAAGTTTTAAACGTCATCGGTGACGTGAAAGGGAAAACGGCAGTCTTGGTAGACGATATGATTGACACTGGGGGCACAATTGCAGCCGGGGCTAAGTTGCTGCGAGAAGAAGGGGCGCGTCAGGTATATGCCTGTGCAACTCATGCGGTGTTCTCTCCACCTGCGATTGAGCGGTTGTCTAGTGGCATATTTGAGGAAGTGATTGTCACCAATACTATCCCCATCCCAGAAAGCGATCGCTTTCCACAACTGGTAGTGCTTTCAGTGGCTAATGTACTCGGAGAAACCATCTGGCGGATTCACGAAGATAGTTCAGTAAGTAGTATGTTCCGCTAGGCGAAAAAGGACTGTCACCAACGTTACAGTTTTAGCTAATTAATTATTAAGAATGAAGAATGAAGCCTGAATTTTTTTCACTTCATCCTTCATTTTTTTTAAGATGCCAAATTTACCATCTCTAGCACTACTCTTGCTAATTCTTCAGCCATTGCCGTAGGCCCAGTATGCTTAAAAGTATCCACAAGGGTCTGATAATACCAGAGAGTACCTTCTTTACCGCCTTGAAAACGCTGCCAAAGAGATTCGCCTAAGACGCGGTAATCTTTGACAATAGACTGAGCGTTGTAGATTTTATCCGCAGCTGACACCAGCAAAACTGATGGCGATGCTGTCGGTAAGTGAGCAATATATGCTTCTTTGCGCTGTCGCCAAGGCGGTTTAGGAATAGTATCTGCATCAGTACAGCCATCGACAATTGCTGTCACATGATCTCCAAAACGGCGGCGAATTTCTTCCCTGGTAGCTGCACCACCTTGATCTTCTACAGCATCATGTAAAAGTGCTGCTATGGCTTCATCTTCATTTGCGCCATATTCTAAAGCAATACTGGCTACGCCTAATAAATGGGCAATATAGGAAACACCAGAACCTTTACGTACTTGTGTGGCGTGCAGTTCAGTGGCGTAGACAAGGGCGACGGTAAAGCGTTCGGAAAGCATTGTATTTTAAACAGTTTATATCAATCGCACTGTAGCTGAAAAATTAGGCGATCGCTTGCGCTAACATCTCTGACAAACACAGACAAGCTGCTGATGAGGTTACTACTATAAATTTGCGCTTTTACAAGCTTTATCCATCATTTCCTTTGCTAGGGGATGATAACCATTGTTATTTAAAAATGCTAAGGGTGATTCTTTGACTTGATAGCTAATTAACACTGCTTCTGTTTCATTAGCACGCAACATGATATTTTGCGGTTTCACATCCCGATGCAGTAAGCCGTGATTGTGAACCAGAGTTAGCGCTTCACCAATCTGTTGAATGTATCGTAATGCTTCCGCCTCTGGCAAAACACCTTGATTTTCAACTCTATAAGCTAAATTTTCGCCATCAATGTATTCCATGACAATGCACCATAAGCCATCCTCATGAATTACCTCATCAATTCGCGCAATATGGGAATGAGTGCATTTAGCGAGTTTTATCGCTTCATTGAGAAAATCTTGCTGAAACTTGCTAAAGTCAGGGCGGCGTTGCACTTGCTCATTCAAAGTTTTAATTACCACGTAGCGCCCATTATTATCTTTGGCACAATAAGTGATACCAAAGCCTCCCGCACCTAATTCTTGTTCAATCCTGTACTTTCCGCCCTGTAATTGCTTTCCTGATGCCCAAGTCATGATGCTCAAGTTAACAACGCTGGTGTCAATTGTGGCATACAGACACATCAATGTCTTTCAGTGGGGATTGTCTAGATTTTCATCTGCTAAGAGTGAGTATAAGTAACTAAATTCCAGAATTTTGCGAAAAATGCAGCTTCACGAGTGAGTAAATATTGAAAAGCCGAAATATAGAATCTAACTTGCTTAATTTTCTGGCTAGGCAGCGATCGCAAAAGTCGCCGCAATTGTGACGATTACGCTAGAATTGTTAAAGGTTCTTTACAGAATTTGTACTTCATCCTCAATTCTGTTAAAACAGCCTAGTACAGCAAGGCGCAACTAAAGCAACTATTCAAAACCCGCGAAAAGCCTATGCTATAAGCTTTTTGAATTTTGAACGCCAGTTGCTCAAACTTTGGAATCAAAGCAACGCACTGGCCCCTTTTGACTTTTGAATGCCAATTGCTGCAAGCAGTGGCTTCTTTTGATTTCCGCCCAGCGGTACTAGAATCCTCGCATCGAAATGTACACCTAATAACCCCCTCTACAGTTCACAGTAAAGCTTCTATGACGCTCCCAATTCGTAACGTCGCCATTATTGCCCACGTTGACCACGGCAAAACCACCCTGGTTGATGCACTCCTTAAACAATCCGGCATTTTCCGCGAAGGGGAAGACGTTCCGGATTGCGTCATGGACTCCAATGCCTTGGAACGAGAACGGGGGATTACAATCCTCTCTAAAAATACAGCGGTTCGCTACAAAGAGACGCTGATCAATATTGTTGATACACCTGGACACGCTGACTTCGGTGGCGAAGTTGAACGCGTACTGGGCATGGTTGACGGATGTCTTTTAATTGTCGATGCCAATGAAGGGCCTATGCCCCAAACACGCTTTGTACTTAAAAAAGCGTTAGAAAAAGGTCTGCGCCCCATCGTTGTCATCAACAAAATTGACCGTACTAACGCTGACCCCCACATTGCTGTTGATAAAGTTTTGGATCTGTTCTTGGAATTAGGAGCAGATGAAGACCAGTGTGACTTTACCTATCTGTTTGCCTCCGGTATGGGTGGTTATGCCAAAGAAAGCATGGAAGCAGAGGCGGTAGATATGCAACCCCTGTTTAATGCAATTCTGCAACACGTTCCACCACCAGTAGGCGACGTTAACAAGCCCCTGCAATTGCAAGTCACAACCCTAGATTATTCTGAATACCTGGGACGGATTGTAATTGGCAGAATTCACAACGGCACTATCCGGGCTGGACAACAAGCGGCGCTAATTACAGAAAGTGGCGCAATTGTCAAGTCCAAAATCACCAAGTTGATGGGCTTTGAAGGCTTGAAACGGGTGGAAATGGAAGAAGCTACCGCAGGTTATATTGTGGCGGTAGCTGGTTTCGCTGATGCTTATATTGGGGAAACAATTACCGATCCCAATGAACCCCAAGCTTTACCACTGATTAAAGTGGATGAACCAACCTTACAAATGACCTTCTGGGTAAATGATTCGCCCTTTGCAGGTCAAGAAGGAAAGTTGGTGACATCAAGACAAGTGCGCGATCGCCTGTTACGCGAACTGGAAACCAACGTGGCTTTACGTGTCGAAGAAACCGATTCTCCCGATAAATTCCTCGTTTCCGGTCGTGGTGAACTTCATCTGGGTATCTTAATTGAAACCATGCGCCGGGAAGGCTTCGAGTTTCAAGTATCTCAGCCACAGGTAATTTACCGCGAAGTCAGTGGTCAACCATGTGAACCTTACGAACTGTTAGTGTTAGATATTCCTGGTGATGCGGTGGGTAGCTGTATTGAACGCCTGGGACAACGCAAAGGCGAAATGCAAGATATGCAACCAGGTAGTGGCGATCGCACTCAACTAGAGTTTATTATTCCCGCCCGTGGTTTGATTGGTTTCCGTGGTGAATTCATGCGGATGACTCGTGGTGAAGGCATCATGAACCACAGCTTCTTGGATTACCGTCAACTTTCTGGCGATATTGAAGCCCGGAACAAAGGCGTTTTAATCTCCTTTGAAGAAGGTGTTTCTACCTTCTACGCCATGAAGAATGCGGAAGATAGAGGCGCATTCTTTATTACACCTGGTACTAAAGTTTACAGAGGCATGATTGTGGGCGAACACAATCGTCCCCAAGACTTAGAACTGAATGTTTGTAAAACCAAGCAGTTGACCAACCACCGGGCTGCTGGTGGTGATGAACTAGTGCAGTTGCAAGCACCGATAGACATGAGTTTAGAACGTGCTTTGGAATACATTGGCCCCGATGAATTGGTGGAAGTTACACCAAAATCGATTCGTCTGCGGAAGATGGCGAAGAAATTGGCGAAACGGTAATTTGTAGAGGTCGTTTTTCCCTACTCGCTTAGTTAATAAAATCACAAAAAAAGCCTGCATCAGCAGGCTTTTTTATTTGCTAGGTGCGTAAACATCATTTTTAGAATGGGTATAACAATAAATACAAGTCTAATAATATTTGATGTATATTACACATGAGACAAAGTAAGCAGCAGTTAAATCATCCTATATTAGGAAAATTTGTTAAAGAATTTAAGCCAAAAATTTCCAGAGAGCTTGGTAAGATTATTGGTATTACTGTTGGTCTTATTTTGTTTAGTATCTTTCAGTTTTTATTGGGGTTACCGCAAGGAAGCGTAAGCCTAATTATAAGCTTAGTATGTCTGATAATAGCTAGTGTTTTAGCATACGGTATTATAAATATCCTAAAAGAACGTTTATTTCTATATGAAAAGGGATTAGTTTATAATTCTAGCAAGAGGAAAATAAACATTATAAATTTTAGTGATATTGTGGCGTTATGGCAATACAGCGCTAGATATTATCTATACTTTATAATTCCTAATGGTAGAACAACTTATGAATACACTATTCAAACTAAAGATGGTCAAATAATCATTATTGATGAAATAATTGCTAATGAGGAATTAGGTAAGTATTTAAATTATGAACTTTTTAAACATCTTATGCCTAGCCTCAAGTTTAACTATAATCTAGGACAAGAGGTTATTTTTGGAGAAATAACAATCAGTAAACATGGAATAAAAGCTAAAAATGCTACACTACCTTGGTTAGCAGTTGAACGTATAGATATTTCAGCAGGCAAACTTTACATTAGGACAAAAAATAGTGGTTGGCTGAAAAAGAATTGGTATGTTACGGACGTATCGACAATATACAATTTATATATTTTTATAGAAATGACTAATACTATTCTTAATAGTGCTAGACCTTAATCTTTATTACTGATAAACTTGATTTGCTTTATCCCTTAACCAGGCTATATTTTTTTGAGTTAAGGCTTGGTATCATTAGCAAAATATTACCTGAACAAACAAGTGCCTCGCAGTGATATTGACCGGATCAGAGAAAAGATTAGACTCCGCCAATACGATATGTCAGCCCATGCAATGGAAGAAATGGCTGAGGATATGCTGACAATTTTAGATGTAGAAGAAGCTGTTCTAACAGGTCAAGTCATCCGAGTTGAAAAAGATGACCCAAGAGGAACAAAATATATAGTAGTAGGAACTGGATTGGATCAACAAACGCCTGTTGGGATTGTTGGACGTTTCGCAAGCAACGGACGTTATCTGATTATCACTGTTTATGAAGTCACTGAAGCTCAAGGCTAGCCGTATGTATGGATATAGATGCGAGTATTGCGAAGGAACTGTTCAACCCCGAACTGTCAAGCGCGAGGCATTTAAACATAGAGATGGATTTGTCATCCTCGAAGATGTGACGATTGGTGTTTGTGATACCTGTGGCAATCGCTACTACTCAGCGGATATTCTTCATGCGGTTCATGCTGTTGCTACTGGAGCAAAACCCCCTGAAAGAACCGAACAAATTCCGGTTGCTCATTTAGAATCAGCATAATCAACGCCGCGTAACTTGATCAAATCAATGTACGGAAATATCTCTGTTTTATAAAACGTATTGACAACGTAAATACACAATGTCTACTATGTAACCTATGGATGTGTATTTCGTGCTTAATGGTGTCACTTTCGTTTGGAACGAAGAAAAAGCTTGGATAAATCCTAACAATCATGATGGCGTGACATTTCAGCAAGCCACAGAGGCATTTTTCGATCCATTTTTAGTTGTTGTTGATGCAAGTCGCAATGATGAAGAAAGAGATGCTGTTATTGGCTTAGACAGACGGTGGAATCTTCTGTATGTCGTCTACATTGAACGTGAAAACGAAATAAGATCATTTCAGCTCGTAAAGCAACACGCAAGGAGCGAGAATATTATGAAAGCTGAAGCACTGAAAAAGCGACTCGATAAAAATCGTCCAATGACTACAATCACAATTCGTATTCCCGAAGATGTCATTGAAGATTTGAAAAGAATAGCGCCATTACTGGGATTTTCTGGCTATCAGCCGTTAGTGCGTGCTTATATTGGGCAAGGGCTAAGAGTTGATCTCGAACGACTGGAGGGGGATACTATCTCAGCACTGATTGCTAGCTTGAAGCGTCACGGTGTTAGCGATGAGGTTATCCATGAAGCCCTCACTGAAGTTACTCAAAAATAGTGCAATTGCGATCGCCGTTGCCATACTCAAATTCTTGAGTCAATGACTAATCTATCGCTAGTCAGCAGGGATTCTTACATAAAGCGATCGCCTTCTATTTTTCCCGCAAATATACTGTATCACGGGGACGTAATTAATCTGCGATCGCACTTTGTCCAGTAAATTTGAGAGAATCTGATTATCACTGTTTATGTAGTCAGAAAATTTATGAGTTGGAGTTGAAGTCTTTAAACTGCAAGGAGCTAGAAAGATGTTATTGGAGTTAAAGCGCATCCATCTTCCACCAGGGCAAAGAGTATTACTGCAAGATGTCACTTGGCAAGAATTAGAAACAATTATTGAAGAGTTGGGCGAACATCGTGCAGCGCGAATTGCTTATGACAAGGGAATCTTAGAAATTATGGCTCCATTGTCAGAACATGAAGACGATAAAGAAATTATCAGTGATTTAATCAAAGCATTATTAGAAGAATTAGATATTGAATTTAGATGTCTTGGCTCTACTACATTCAAAAATGAATTGATGGCTCATGGCATAGAACCCGATCAATGTTTTTATATTAAAAACGAAGCTTTAATTCGTGGCAAAAAGCGACTAGATTTAACAGTTGATCCACCACCTGATTTAGCCTTAGAAATTGATATTACTTCTCGTACTCATCCAAATATATATCAAGCTTTAAAAGTGCCGGAACTGTGGCGTTTTGAAAAAGGTATATTGAAAATTAATCTTTTACAAGATGGAAATTATGTAGAGTCTCAGTCAAGTTTAAATTTTCCGCATTTACCTTTGATTGCAGTAATTCCCCAATATCTGGAAAACAGTAAAACCGCAGGTAGAAATGCAACGCTGAAAGCTTTTCGGAGTTGGGTAAAACAGCATTTATCCTAATAAATAAAAAACAAATCAATACTTTTCCTTGCCTACGATAGTCATGCAGGTAAAGAGTATGCCACAATTCAGGAAGGGATTGCTAGAGGTAAACGCGATGCCCCCACTACTTGACCAAACCACTGACCAACGCACAGTTACAGAAAGCAAGACTATAGAGGAGTTTTTAAAACTTCCATACATTGAGGAGTCACCAGCTTGGGAATATATTAACGGAGAAGCAATTCAGAAACCTATGGGAGGAGGTAAACACAGCTTATTGCAAAAACGCTTAGTTGCTGTAATTGATGGGTTGGAAAGTGACTATGAAGCCTTTCCTGAATTGCGCTGTACCTTCGGTAATCGTTCAGTCGTTCCTGATGTAGTTGTTATCTCTAACAATCAACTACCACTTGATGAAAGTGGAGAAATTATTAGCACTGGTATTGATTTTGCACCCACTTGGTTAATAGAAATTCTTTCCCCTACTCAAAGTCAAACTAAAGTAACTGGCAATATTTTACACTGTTTACGAAATGGCAGTCAGCTAGGATGGTTGATTGACCCAAATGAACGCTGTATTTTAGTTTATCAACCGAATTCTTTGCCAGATTTGTTATCAGGAAAAGATATATTACCAGTGTTAGCAGATTTGAATTTAACTCTCTCTGCTGATGATGTGTTTGCTTGGTTAAATCGGAAAAAGTAATATTATTCTGAAAATAAAATTTCTGCGGTATTACGCATTTATGTAGAAGCTGACAATGTAAAGTTAATCTGAATAAAGCCGCCAGCAGTTAAACATAAAATTTTATCAGTAATTTTTTTCATTGTTCACTATCAAAGCTTTTGTTCTTATTCCTGATGATAATGATTGCTCAATACCAGCCTGCCAATGTAGAGGCTTTATTTAGTTTGCTTCCCCATAGGAGTACAAGCTGAGAAACTGGGTTTTTGCCATGACCTGAAACTCAAACGGTGTTGTATGTACAATGTTGGCAGACAACAATAGCTGAATCCAACACAAAGCAAAGGTAATTATGCGCTTACTTCATACAATGCTACGGGTGGGTAATCTTGAAGAGTCTTTGAAATTTTACATTGATGTCCTGGGAATGAAATTATTGCGGCGAAAAGATTATCCAGATGGAAAATTTACTCTAGCTTTTGTTGGCTATGGTGACGAAAGTGACAATACAGTCATAGAACTAACCTACAACTGGGGGGTGGAAAAGTACGAATTAGGTAATGCTTATGGTCATATTGCCATTGGTGTGAGCGATATTAATGCTACTTGCCAAGAAATTAGAAATCGTGGCGGTAAGGTAGTAAGAGAACCAGGCCCAATGAAACACGGTACTACAGTAATTGCTTTTGTGGAAGACCCAGACGGCTATCGGGTGGAACTGATTCAATTGGGTACTTTAGGAATTGAAGGTAAACAGGAATCACAAACACTGGTAACTAAGTAATTATCAAAGTAAAACATTTGAGCGATCGCCAATGCTGAAAGCTAAAAATCTATTTTCAAAAAAAGGATTTCCTATCAACAGGTATGGCGATCGCTTTCTTGATTATCATTGAACTGGAATTTGTATTCCTGATTACTATCGAGTTAAGTTAATTCACTGAATAACAATAAATTTCAGAATCAGCGCTTTTTATTTAAAGATTTTTAGATAACAGAACTGAAATATTTAATTGCTAACAAGTTGACCTTAAGATGGCATTATACTAATGCATTAATTCACAAATGCGATTTTCATGACGGCTACAAGCTCACCAATATCTTTCAGCTTGGCAGATCAAGTTGGTGAACAGCCTACACTGTATGCGATAGCATCAGTATAGAAGTCAGTCACACTATCGCTTATAAATTAGCAACTTTAAATTGCACCTAGAGATACAAGCCGATACATAAGAATGATGTTTCGATATTTACTGAGGGGGAAACTACGAGCAAAGCAGGAAGTATGAACTATGAAGTAGCACAGTTTTAATTCTCGGCTATGACCACGACTAAGCTAACTATCTTGAGCTTTTTGTGCCTTTATCCTTCCCCAAACGGCAATTTCTAAACTAAAATCGCGCCACATCCTAACAAGCAAGGAAACTCTTACACTGGCGGCAAAATTCTGAAATCTCAACCTGAAAATTATTAAAGATGCAACCTACAGATCCTAATAAATTTACTGATAAAGCCTGGGAAGCGATCGTTAAATCTCAGGATATAGTCCGTGCTTATCAACAACAGCAACTAGATGTTGAACATTTAATGATTGCTCTGTTAGAAGAACCTACTAGCATCGCAATACGTATTCTCGCTCGAGCTGAGGTTGATCCAGTAGCCTTGCAAGAACAACTGGAAGCTTTTACTAAACGTCAACCCAAGGTGGGGAAAAGCGATCAACTTTATCTAGGACGTAGTTTAGATGTTCTACTCGATCGCGCCGAAGAAAGTCGAGTGCGGATGAAAGATGGCTTCATCTCCATAGAACATATGCTGCTGGCTTTTGCTGAAGACGATCGCATCGGTCGCAAGCTCCTCCAACGCTTTAATGTTGATAGTAGTAAGCTAGAGGCGGCAATCAAAACTGTGCGCGGTAGCCAAAAAGTTACCGATCAAAATCCTGAGTCGCGCTATGAAGCCTTACAAAAATTTGGTCGAGATTTAACAGAACAGGCAAAAGCAGGGAAGCTAGACCCAGTAATTGGGCGAGATGATGAAATACGCCGCGTTATTCAGGTATTATCGCGCCGTAGTAAGAATAACCCCGTTTTAATTGGTGAACCTGGGGTAGGTAAAACTGCGATCGCAGAAGCTTTAGCACAGCGCATGGTAAACGGTGACGTTCCCGAATCGTTGAAAAACCGCCAGCTAATTTCTTTAGATATTGGTAGTTTAATTGCTGGAGCTAAATACCGAGGTGAGTTTGAAGACCGTTTAAAAGCTGTTTTGCGGGAAGTTACAGAATCAAACGGTCAAATAGTACTGTTTATTGACGAACTACACACCGTTGTCGGTGCAGGTTCTAGCCAGCAAGGGGCAATGGATGCAGGGAATTTGCTCAAACCGATGCTGGCGCGGGGCGAATTACGCTGTATTGGGGCGACAACCTTAGATGAATTCCGCAAACATATTGAGAAAGACGCAGCTTTAGAACGCCGCTTCCAGCAGGTATTTGTCGATCAGCCAAGTGTTGAAAATACAATCTCCATTCTGCGAGGGCTAAAAGAACGTTACGAAGTTCATCACAACGTCAAAATCTCCGATTCCGCACTTGTAGCCGCAGCTACATTGTCAGCGCGTTATATTTCCGATCGCTTTTTACCAGATAAAGCCATTGACTTAGTAGATGAAGCTGCAGCCCAGCTGAAAATGGAGATTACCTCCAAACCCGCAGAACTGGAAACAATTGATCGGCGCTTGATGCAGCTAGAAATGGAAAAGCTGTCATTAGCTGGAGAAGATAAAGGTACTGCTCAAACTAAAGAACGTTTACAACGTATTGAGCAAGAAATTACCACTTTGACAGCCAAGCAGCAAAAATTTAACGACCAATGGCAAGGTGAAAAGCAGATATTAGAAGCGATTAGTGCTTTAAAGAAAGAAGAAGACGCTTTACGAGTGCAAATTGAGCAAGCAGAACGTGACTATGACCTCAACAAAGCTGCTCAATTGAAGTATGGCAAATTAGAGGGAGTGCAGCGCGATCGCGAAGCTAAAGAAGCGCAACTGTTAAAAATTCAAAGCACAGGTTCCACACTACTGCGTGAACAAGTAACAGAGGCAGATATTGCGGAAATCGTCGCTAAATGGACAGGAATACCCGTAAATCGCTTGATGGCATCGGAAAGACAGAAATTACTGCAATTAGAGCATCATTTACATCAACGCGTTATCGGTCAGCAAGAAGCTGTCGCCGCCGTCGCCGCCGCCATTCGTAGTGCTAGGGCGGGGATGAAAGACCCCGGTCGTCCTATTGGTTCATTTTTGTTCATGGGGCCGACAGGAGTAGGTAAAACTGAACTAGCCCGCGCTTTAGCGCAGTTTCTCTTTGATTCTGATGATGCTTTGGTACGCCTGGATATGTCCGAGTATATGGAGAAACACTCGGTATCGCGCCTAGTGGGTGCGCCTCCAGGGTATGTAGGCTATGAAGAAGGTGGTCAGCTTTCCGAAGTCGTGCGCCGCCATCCTTACTCAGTGGTGCTATTAGATGAAGTGGAAAAAGCCCACCCCGATGTCTTCAATATTTTGTTGCAAGTCTTGGATGACGGTAGAATTACTGATTCCCAAGGCAGAACAGTGGACTTCCGCAACACCGTAATCGTCATGACCAGTAACATCGGTAGCGAACATATTCTTGATGTCTCTGGTGACGACTCCAAGTATGAAATGATGCAAAATCGGGTAACCGAAGCTTTGCGATCGCACTTCCGCCCCGAATTTATTAACCGTGTGGATGACATTATTATCTTCCACACCCTCAGTCGCTCAGAAATGCGCCATATCATTCGCATTCAACTCAAACGCGTCGAAAATCTCCTTAAAGAGCAAAAAATCTCTTTTGACATCTCCGCAGAGGCTTGTGACTACCTTGTAGAAACAGGTTATGACCCAGTTTATGGTGCACGTCCCTTAAAACGGGCAATTAGGCGTGAAGTCGAAAACCCCATTGCTACCAAGCTACTGGAAAATACCTTTATTCCTGGAGACACGATTTTCATTGATAAAGGTGAAGCGGGGCTAACTTTCAGCAAAAAACAGTCAGTTAAAGTAGCAACGCCATCAGCTACGGTTCAGTTATTAGAACCTACCGCTGACGTTTAATATCAAGGCAAAATTTTTATGATTAAGCACTATGAAATCTGCTGATATTTCATAGTGCTACATAATTCAATACAGTTCAGATAAGTTCATTAGTGATTGATTTGTCAGTTGTGTAAAAAGCTAGCTCAATTGGGGGATTCTCCCCCAAACCCCCGATTGGGTGACGGTTGCGTCCCCCAAACCCCCTCCAAAATTATTGTTGAGTAACTAGTTTTTGGGTTTTATTGTCAATTAATTTTCTTAACTGAACTGTATTGCTACATAATCCTCTATTCAGGGAATTTTAAAAAATAAATATCTAATTTTGAGAGCGAAAAAGAAATTAGAATTTTCTTCCTCTGCGCCCCTGCTTCCTCTGCTTACACACCGATAAGATATTTTTTAGTTGGAAATTCCTAACGCCAACCTAACAAGCGCAACCCAGGAACGATGAGGTAATAACTCACGCCTAGCCAAAAACTGAGCAAAATACCCTCAAAAGCAAAATAAATCATTGGTGGTAATAATTCTGGCCATCGGGGTGGGGTGGAAAATTGAAAGATAGTTGGTAGTAACTCTAAGCGAATTAAAGCTGCAAAAATTAGCGCAGTTCCCAAAGATGTAATGACAGCGTAGACTATGCGATGACTGCGAAGCCCTAAACTCAATGTGAGCAGGAAGATTGCAAACACAATTGAAACTACCAAGCCTTCATTGCTGTTTCTAGGGATGGTTAATTGCAACGCTAACCAGCCTAAACCATAGCTGATTGTACCCATCAACGACACCACCAAAAACCGCCTACGTTGGGCAAAACCTCCAGCTAGAGTCAGTCCCCATGCAGTACCTAAACCTGCGGCGGCAAAAATCAGCACTTCTGATGCTAAGACAGTTTGATTTTCGGGAAATAAGCCAGGTACTTGCAGAAAGATAAATTGCGCCACGCGATCGCCTAATATTGTGCGGTAGGCTAAAAAGAAACCTGCGATCGCTCCTACGGCTGCACCCATTCCCGTTAATATCATCGCCCAGATTGTGATGATACAGGCGAGCAAAAATTGCGCGATCGCCTTGATAATCAAAAGCGTAGTTTTACTTACAGCCTTAGTAAATTTTCCTACTGCACTTTCTAGGGATTGAGTAAGCAGAGCCAGTCTAGTAGATACTTGCTGATTAGTATTTTGCAGTAAAGAAGATAACTGCTGTTGTAGCGAGACAGAAGAAAGCTGCGTCAATCTTTTTTTAATGATATTTGCACTTGTAGGACGCGATCGCACATCCTCCTGCACCATCTCATCCAACAAATCTGCAAATTTGGGGTTAATATTCACCCGATTTCGCCATTGCAACGTCCCAGTTTGCACATCTTCTAATTCTGGCGGATACTTGCCCGTGAGTAACTCAATCATTGTTCTACCCAAGGCATAAAAATCAGCACTCGGCCCCACATTCCCACCACTCACTTGTTCTGGGGGACTGTAACCCGAAGAAAATAAGCGAGTTGAACTTGATTGATAACGTGGCTGAGAATCTCTAAATTGCTTTGCTCCGCCAAAATCAATTAACACCAGGTGATTCCTAATCGGTGAATTTGACAGAGAGTTGCGTAGCATCAAATTAGAAGGTTTGATATCCCGGTGAATAATCTGGCGTTTATGCAATTCTTGCAAAATTTCCACAGCTTGCGTAAACCAGCTCAACACCATCTCTTCTGGACAGCCTTGAGGATAGTCTTTGCGGATATCTTCTAAAGTCTGCCCATTAATTTTTTCCATCACCAAACAAGGTAGTTGGTGTTGTTCGGGATTAATTAAATTTATGAGGAAATATCCGTCAGCATCTACTCTTGGAACTCCTGGATGCCGTAAATTAATTAAAACTGAGGCTTCTTGTCTAAATAAATCCAGCGCCTTAGCGGAATTTTCCACTAACACCTTCAGCACCTTTTCTGTCTGAGTTTTAACATCCCAAACTGTATAAATTTGGGCAAATCCTCCCGATCCTAAAGGCTGAATTGGCACATAGCGATCTAACAACTGTAGCGGTGCGCCACAGCTATTGCAAAATTTGTTTCCCCAAGGTTGGGGATAAGGGCGTTGACAATTAGGATTTATGCAGTGAACCGCACTCTGCGTGATGTGGGACACAACCGCTACAATACAAAGGCTGAATTGATTTTAGCGTCTCTTTAGCTTTCTTGAAGTTAAAGCTAGTTTCCAGTAAGTAGACTATGCACTCAGCCAGCAATGTTCCTTATTGCTGTATTAGCAGGGAGAGTAGGGGAAGCACAGAAGTAGAGAAAGACAAAGTAAAATAAGCAATGTCTAATTCCGAATACCCAACCCCAAACACCAAACACCAAACACCAAATGACAACCTTAGCCAATTATTTTTAATTTCGCCAACCTAATCAAAATGTTTGCAACAAGTCAGCAAAACCATAGAGGCTAATTAAGAGCAAGAGTAATGCTGTGAATTGGGTAATTTTGCTTTGGGGTGAGGGAGCGATCGCTTCTCTGACTAAAATAGAAATCGATGCCCCAACTACCAAACTCAAACCCAGCACTAAATAAGGTGGACTTTCTGGCAGAATAGTCGCCATCCCTAGCATTGCGATCGCTAGCATTAACATTAATAACTCTACAAACCGGGGTGGGTTGTATTGGCTGGATACAATAAAGCTGTTTAACCAAAAATGCCAAAATCTCATAGCTTTTGAGTGCAGAGTTTTAATGAAGTGCTGAGTTCTGAGTTCTGAGTTCTAATTTGTGAGAAATACTTACAGGCTGTAAGTTTAGACTTATATGATTAAATCTTTATTGCCCGCAGAGGTGGGCTACTCTGCGGAAAGCTGATCCGTGTCTATTTTGATTTATCGATACCCTTCTTGTACAATCCAGCTTCAACAGAGTAACCATTTCAACGAGCCAGAAGCCTTAATATACAAACCTTTTGACTTTTGAATTTTGTGCAGACGCGATTAATCGCGTCTCTACGACTTAACTCCTCGCCCCTAACTTTTGACCAGTACCATTCTTTTGTGCTGCATCACTTTCTGGAAGTTCCACGCCAAAAACTCTCGCAAAAGCTTTTTCTACTTTGTAGCCAGAATCAATGGATTCTAAAGGGTCTTTCCGTAGTCTATGACGCAGACATAAGGTAATTACACGACGGATGTCATCAACTGTAACTTCGGTACGTCCTTCTAATGCGGTTAAAGCTTTGGCGGCGCGGTTGGTTACAATATCGCCTCGCAAGCCGTCTACATCGAGTTCCGAACAAATTTCCGAAATTTTCACCCGCAAATCATAGTCGCTGGTAACTTGGGGTAACAAGTTTTGAGCATTGACAATTTTCTGTTGTAGTGCTTCTTGTTCGGATTGGTACTTCTCAAGAAACCCTGGAGGATTTTGGTCAAATTCTGACCTTTGCTCGACAATTTGCACCCGCAAAGCTGGTTCTTTAACTGTGTGAATTTCTGCGTGCATCCCAAAGCGATCGAGAAGTTGAGGACGCAGTTCACCTTCTTCAGGGTTACCAGAACCGACAAGTACAAACCTGGCGGGGTGGCGGATAGAAATACCTTCCCGTTCTACAGTGTTCCAACCACTAGCAGCGGAGTCCAGCAATACATCTACTAGGTGATCATCTAGCAAGTTTACTTCATCCACATAGAGAATACCCCGGTTAGCTTTGGCTAAAAGTCCTGGTTCAAAGGCTTTTACACCTTCAGACAAAGCTTTTTCGATGTCGATGGTACCGCAAACCCGGTCTTCTGTAGCGCCTAAAGGTAAATCTACCATCTGCACTTTTTTGGGAACTGTGGGGATTTCTGCCCCTTGTTCGAGCATTTGGCGAACTTCATCGCTCATCAAGTCGGGGTCGCCGGGGTCACTGTTGAAGGGGTCATTAGCAACAACAGAGATTTCTGGTAGCAGATCGGCCAGGGCCCGGATAGTTGTGGATTTACCAGTACCGCGATCGCCCATAATCATCACACCACCAATTTTGGGGTCAATCACGTTCAGCAGCAGGGCCAGTTTCATTTCTTCCTGACCAACAATAGCTGTAAACGGAAATACCACACGTCGCGTACTCGCTGTGGTTTGAGCAGTAGGACTCACTAAATTACCTTATCAATATTTTTCTTATTACCGTTCTTTATTGTGCCATAGCTAGGCCTATAGAAAGTTAGAGCGATCGCTAAAGACGATCTGGTGTGGAAATTCTTTAGAATAATCCCTACAAATTTAATGGTTAAGCTTCATTCACCGTGATAACAACAAATGGCAAATCAAAGTTAACCATCAAAAAGCACCTTAAAAAAGGCGCTATAACAATCAATTCAGTATTATTTACGAGCCTTCTTATCTAACCTCAGTGGTGTAAGTGTTAGCTCTAGGTTTGCGTGCACCAGCAACAGCGCCAATTAGTGAAGCTAATAAACCTAACAAAGAACCAAAAACAAACCACCACAAGCCCCTTGAAGTAGCAGCAGCAATATCACGAGCTTGTTCTGCAGTTACGTTAGGAACATTTTGTGGCACATTGGTAATCGATTGTTGGGTTTGGTTGAGAACTGCTGCTGCATTAGAAGCTGCAACACCAAAAGCACCCGATACCCCACTTGCTAACAACCAAGAACTAAGTGCTAAAGTAGTTGCCCAAAGAATTGCACCATTAAGCAACGCTGTATTACGGTTCATTGGGCCACAAGCGCGAGTTGTCACCCAACCACCAGTAAATAAAGAAATCAACAAACCGATAGTTGACCAAAGACCCACATTACTCGCAACATTAGGCGCAATAGTTCTTGGTGCGCCTGAACCTGCAACGTTTCCAGCACCGATCGCACCAAACAATGCACTTAAAATCAATTGTGTAACTAAGGCAACTAATACACCAGAGATAATTGGCCCCCAACGCACCAGATCGTGATATTCAACAGATCTACCAGTGACCACTTGTTCAGGTGGAATTACTTGGTCGCCTACTCGATTTGCATATGACATAGACTATTTTCTCCCTTAATGCTTCAGTAAAGCTTTTCCAGGTATATTTAAACTTGATGTTTATAAATTAAATTGCTAAATATAATTTTTTCTATCTATCAACAGAAAGAGTTATGTACTCTATCTTTAGTAGGAATAAATCATAGTATTTTCCATAAAAATATAGCTAAATGTTTTCTTTATTTGCTCTATTTATTTTAAATAAATTAATAAGTCTTTGAAATAATTAATATCAACAAGATACTATAAAATTTTATAAAGTTAAAAGAATTACCAAATCATATTTATCTAGATTATAAAAATAAATAAGTTTATCTAGGATGTGTTAGCAGCGAGAGTACGGCATCCGTGCTAAATCATATTTATCTAGCTTCTAAAAATAAATAAGTAGAGATTCCCGAACTTATCTATAACCTCGAGAATCTTTTTTTTACATTGGTCGAAATGAAACTTAAACTAACGTATCTTTACAGCTGTACCTGTGGCAGTAATTAATAGCAGCACACCCGATTGATCGACATTGATTGTACCAGTATCAATTTCAATACCAATCACAGCATCTGCTCCTAAACGCATTGCACGTTGCTGTAATTCCTCTAATGCTTTACGTTGACCTTGTTCAAAAAGACGTTCATAGCTACCAGTGCGTCCGCCAACAATATCGCGAATGCTAGCTAAAAAATCTCTTAAGAAATTGCTACCATACACAACTTCTGCCGTAACAATGCCTAAATACGACTGAATCACAGCTCCTTGAATCACATCAGTTGTGGTTAAAATCATAAATTTTGCCTCAAAAATAGTCTCAGTTGATGTTTGACCAAGCATGGTCTTGAGTAGCCAATGAGAAATGCAGGAACATTTTGCAAGTGAGATATATCTTAACTAGCAATGGTTCGATGGGGAGAAATATCAACACCCAGAAAATTATCAGTTATGAATAATGAATTAAAGCCTACAATTCGTTACACCGACCTATGCATGGAGGATAGTTTTATACCAAGCTTGCCTGTTGCTTAGGGTATAAATATATTCTCGGTCTTCTCAAAAAGAGGTAAGATTTTTAACTCAAAATGTGGTTTTAATCACAGTCTTAGCTATAAGCGTCAATTAATTTTGGATTCAATCTAAAATCGGCAATATAAAATCTAAAATTGATTCTCCTGTTCACTGTCACCCTATCTATACAGCAATGAAATATTTTTTTAGCTAGGACTATCTAAAACACCTAAATTTATCGCCAACGTATCATTTTAACCTCATCTCTAAACATAACATTCTCTTACTCGCCTAAATATATATGTAGAAATACCTGTTTTTAAATACTTCATCCTCAAAATTTACGTAAAATCTCGGTTTCATCTTATTGATACCCGGAGTATTTATGTGAAATTATTAATGTTTTATAAAATGGCATAAATACAGTTTTCAAAAAGAAATATTTCTGTTTTAATGTACAAGAAAAAAGTTCCCTATAAATTCAGGAAATTTACTGTGTACAAACGGATATCATTTATAGTAAGTCTGCTGCTATTAGGAAGTTTTGTCGTTCCTATATCTCCTGCGGCTCAAGCACAAGTTTTGTTATCTCAAGCCAGAAATCCAGAAGTTAAGCAATTGCTAGAAGAAGGGCGGAGGCTAGTAGATGCGGGTGATTATAATGGAGCAATCTCTGTTTATCAACAAGCAGCCAGCCTTGAACCTAAAAATGCCAAAATTCATTCAGGAATTGGCTATTTATATGCTCAACAAGGAAATTTTCAGGCAGCACTAACAGCTTATCGTCGCGCTCTAGCTATTACCCCCAATAACGGCGATTTTTATTACGCCGTGGGTTACATCAAAGGTAATATGGGCGACACTCCTGGAGCAAAAGAAGCTTATCGCCGTGCAATTCAATTAAACCGTAACAATCTGAATGCTTATCTAGGATTAGCTGTGACTCAGGCTCGTCTGGGAGACTACGAAGCAGCTAACTGGGCATACGAACAAGCAATTAATATTGATCGCAACAATGCCCAAACCTATGAGTTAATGGGTTCAATGTATAAGCAAAGACGGCAAAGCAAACAAGCTACTACTTTACTCAACAAAGCTCGTGATTTATATCAAAGAAAGAATGACTTTGATGGTGTAACTAGGGTAGAGGCATTGCTACGCGATTTAGGAGGATGAGGTGATTCTCACCAACTCCTTCAAGACAAACAAATTAAATAGTAATACTCTGTCTCTAAATAGATTTTGGAACAAGCATTCCTCTAAAGCAGACATGGAAAGATATTGAGTAATTTTCCTGAAAATTTACGTGCCCAGTAAAATTTTACTTTTTCCGTAGAGTAACCCAACATCAGAGAGGCTTTGTTGGGTTTCGCTATCGCTCAACACAACCTAAAATTATCTTTCACTGAACTGTATTGCTACCTACCTTTTCAATCTTTGGTAATTCCCAGATACTCGTTATTTACTGAGTATTTTATATTTTATTTTTATTTGCTGTTGCCGCCACATGACATAATTTAGGTCATTAGGAAAGGTATACAAAGTTTATTTCAATACTTGGTATTGATATCTTGGTATTACTGAAAAAAGGATACTAAATTATGAGTGAACCAAAATTTTCAGATTCATTGGGATGGACAGCAGAAGCAAAAGAAAAACTAAAAAATATTCCCTTTTTTGTACGCACGCAAGCAAAAGCGCGAATTGAGCAGCTAGCTCGTCAAGCAAAGCAAGATGTCATCACAGCAGATTTGGTTGAAAAAGCACGATTAGAGTTTGGACAATAAAACAATCAAACTAACTAACCTGTAGAAATCCTTAATTATAGAGGGAGATAAATAATGCTGAGTGTTAAGTATTAAATAAAACTTTTAGCCCCTAGTCTAAGCGCCCATATTTAGAGGAGATTCCTGCTTAACTATGGAATTGGGAATTTTTAGTTCCTCTATAGGAGTTTGCCCCCATTCTAAAGTAATCTCCAGATTGGCCGTGGAGGTACCTTTCACTAATATAGGTGAGAGTTTACCTGATTCCAGACTAATTTCTATACCAAATTTTACGCTAGCCTTATCGGGGTTCACTTTCTGGATGACTTCTGCAATATCCCTACTCAGAGATTCAATGGCAATAGTGACTTCTTTAAAAGGTCGAGTGGGGATAGTTAATTTACGCTCCCCAATGAGGGTAGCTTCGACTCTTACATTTGTACCATCAGATAATTGTACCGAAATAACTTTAGTTTGGGCTTCCATGTGGGTTTGACCAGATTACTCTGCAATTTATAGCATTCAACCACCTGTAATAAATACAACCCCGAATGTAAAATTATTTTTCGGTTTTTGAGGTGAAAATTTACCAACCAAAATCACCCCTGTGGTTATTATAGGGGCGTTAACGAAGTATAACGCATTATCAGCATTTTATCAGTAGTGAGGTATTGGGCATAGGGCATGGGGGATTGGGGAGACATTGCTTTGGGCAGCTTGGGTTTCCTGTGCGGGGAAGCAAGCTAAGTGTAGCGTCTCCGACAGGAGAGGCTACTGCTGTCATGGGAAAGACAAATTTTCATGTTTGGGCGTGGGTGTTTCCCATGCCCTATGCCCATTTTCACGTTATAAGGTAGTCAATTTGTACCTCATGCAATTTAGGCTGTATTAAGCCCCTCCCACATTCATTGCGGCTAAAACCGCTTTTTGTCTAACATCTTGGTAAACTGTCTGCAAATATTTCATGACGACATCACTAGCGGTTAAATTGCCGATGTTCTCTTCTTCTTTAGCTAGGGGAATGGGGCCTAATACATCTAATACAGTTTCGCTACCACTGGGCGCAATGACGACTAGAGAAGAATCAAGTGGTTCATTATAGTGCCAGAATGATTCAAGTTTAATTGTATTTTGATTATTAGTAACTGACTGTTGAATATCAGATGTTTCTGTTGATGAAACCTCAATTTTAGCGCTACGTAATTGGCGTAAATCGCTGATAATTTGTTCTTTGGTACGTCCGCGCAATTTAAATAAGACAAAGGGGTCTTCGCTGAAGCGATCGCCTAATTGATAATACACAGCACCTACGTGTTTACAAGGATTCGCTTTATCAGGGCAAGAGCATTTACTGCGGACATCTGACAAGGTAAAAGGAAATAAGGAAAGTCCATTAGCAGTGAATACTTCTTCAATATTTTGGGGCATTTCTCCTGCTAATAACTTAGCGGCAAAAATTGCCTTTTTGGACATACTTTCAATTACATAACTCCATTCTTCATCACTAAAAGGGTCTAAGGAAAGTGATACCTTATAAGGTTCTGGTTCGCTACCTTGTACCCTGGCTAATACCTTTGCACCTTTAAATTCAATGCTGAGGACATTGCCCTGACGAGAATAGTTTCTCGCACGTTCTAAACGTTTTTTAAAGCGATAGGAATCTAATAAATCGAGCCATCTTTGTGACCACCATTCACGGCTGGCTTGTAGGGTGTAATTAGTCATGATTAATATTCAAGTTGATAATTTTATTTTTTGGGGAAGGGTGAAGGGGGAAAGGGAAAAGGTTGTAATTACGAATTACGAATTACGAATTACGAATTACGAATTATTCTGCATCTTCTTCAATTACAGAACTGCGATCTAGTAAAAGTAAATTGCGTAGTTGGTCTGTATCTAGTTCAGTTAGCCAATCTTCTCCAGCGCCTACAACCTGTTCTGCAAGTTGTTTTTTACTTTCGATCATGTCATGAATTTTCTCTTCTAATGTGCCTGTACAAACAAATTTATGTACTTGGACATTGCGAGTTTGACCAATTCGAAATACTCTATCTGTAGCTTGATTTTCAACTGCGGGGTTCCACCATCTATCAAAGTGGAAGACATGATTTGCCCTGGTTAAATTTAACCCTACACCCCCAGCTTTTAAGGAGAGAATCATAATTGGTGGCCCTTGGGGATCGTGTTGGAAACGGTCAATCATTTCCTCACGTTGTTTTTTACTAGTGCTACCGTATAAGAAAAATATTTCGCGTCCTAGCTGTTTTTCTAAATGGGGTTTGAGTAATTTACCCCACTCGGCAAATTGGGTGAAAATTAAAGCGCGATCGCCTTCTGCTAAAGCTTCTTCTAACATTTCATCCAATCGCTGAAGTTTGCCGGAATGATATTTGTCTAAACTGGCTGCTTTTAAATATTGGGCTGGATGATTGCAGACTTGTTTGAGCTTAATTAATAAAGCTAAAATCATTCCTCGGCGTTGCAATCCTGTGGCGGTATCAATATCTGCTAAAGATTCTTCCACCACTTTTTGATAAAGCGTCGCTTGTTCGGGAGTTAGCCCACAAAATACCGTCATTTCTTGCTTTTCGGGCAAGTCTTGAATAATATCACGATCTGTTTTCAGTCGCCGCAGAATAAATGGTTGCACTAATGAACGCAACTGATTCAATGAAGCAGAATCGCCATACTTTTCAATTGGCATGGCAAACCTGCGTTGAAAGAACTGCTTGTTTCCCAAATAACCAGGATTGAGAAAGTCTAAAATAGACCAAAGTTCTTGCAATCTGTTTTCTACTGGCGTACCAGTCAACGCAATACGAAATGTAGCTTCTAATTGCCGAACTGCTTGAGATTGCTTGGCATCAGAATTTTTCACATTCTGCGCTTCATCTAATACTAGGGCTTGCCACTCAACACTCTGCAGTGATTTTAAATCTCGGTGAATTAGTGAGTAACTAGTAACGACTAAATTGTACTTTTTCACCGCATCTGTAAACGCCTTACCTTTGGGGCGTTTATCACCGTGATATTGTAAAATTTTGAGTGTGGGCGCAAATCTTTTAACTTCTCGTTCCCAGTTGCCTAATACAGAAGTCGGACAAACTAAGAGAGTGGGTTTTTCTAATGCATCTTGTTCTTTGAGGTGTAATAGAAAAGCGATAAACTGCACGGTTTTTCCTAAACCCATGTCGTCTGCGAGACAAGCACCCAAACCCCAGCGTTCGAGGAAGGCTAGCCAAGCAGCACCGCGTTGTTGATAAGGTCGCAACTGTCCTTTAAAGTTAGCTGGTGTAGGTAAAGGTGCGATCGCCTGATTATTGGTTAAGGCCCCAATTAATTCTTGTAATGCGCCAGATGCTTCAAAACTCACGACTGGTAATTTCTCAATAGCTTGGGTATCTCCTGTACCCAAGCGCAAAGCATCTTCTAAGGAGAGAGACATTTTTTCTTTTCGAGAAGCAAAAAATGCTTGAGCTGTTTTAATATCTTGGGGACGTAACTCTACCCACTCGCCGTTAATTTCTACTAGCGGGCTATTTAATGCTACCAACCGATCAAATTGGGCTTTAGAAATCGTTTGTCCGCCAATTGCCAATTTCCATTGAAAATTAAGTAAACTCTGTAATCCTAAGCGTCCTTGCTTTTGATTGGGTGTTTCGGCGGTTATTTTTAAACCCAAACGATTCGCCCATCCTTCACGATTTGCCAGGCTGGGCGGTAAAACTACCCCTAAGCCACTATCTTCCAATCTCCAAGCAACAGACTTAATAAATTCATAAGCCTGGATGGGGTTAAGGCTAAATGAATCCGGATATTCACTTTCTAAACTAGGTGCGATCGCGGGATATAATCGCGAAGCTAATCCCAAACCACGCAGGAATGTTTCTTGGGGTTGTTCAATGGTGCGATTTTGATAGACTAATTGCTCAACTGGATGCTGCCAAATCGTTGCTGCATCTACTAAAAATTCTGGATCGTCGGCAGCTTGTAAGTAATATATCAATTTCCATTCCGATTCCCCAGCTTCAGGCGATCGCAATTCAAAGCAAGTGCGAAACAAACTTTTATAAGTTAATTGGTATTGTAGCGGCATCGTCCAAGCATTCATTGCTGCTTGTAACCTATCCACACCAATTGCATCTGCACTAACTTTTGCCGATTCACTCGTTAAGCTTTGCAACCACTGTCGCACTCCAGCGGGTAAAGATGCCATTACCCTATTTTCCACTAAGGGTTGAGAACCAATCATTTCTCGCACTTGGGCATCAATTGTACTGTTGAGAAACCCTAATAGTAATTCTTGCGGCTGCAAAGGCAAATCTATATATATTTGAGATTGATTTATTTCTCCAGTCTCTATTTGATATGTCCGACAAGCTAAAGGCATCAACTGAGAAAATTTCTCTAACCTTGTGCTATCTACACCACTATCTAAAAGTACTTGCCAACTAGCAACAAAACTATCAGTTTCTTTAGAAATATTAGGCAGAAATTTACATCTAGAAATTAAATCTAAACTCCATCTAGCTATTTGCGACCAAAAGCTTAAATCTCCGCTTAAAAAGGCATCATTGCCGCTAATACTACTTAAGGGGAGAGAAGCCAAAAATTTCATAGCGGCGTTGGGGTTTAAGCAAAAACCCTCCACTCGCCAAGGGTGCAGATATTGCTGTGATTCTGGTGCTTGAGAAGATATTAGCGTTTCCACAACCGCAGAATGTACCGGAAAAATACCGCCTGCTGATATTTGAGTTGGTAAAGCAATAATTTGGGATTCGCTGGGCAATTTTACTTCCGTAACAGTTGCACTTTGACGTTTTCTGCCAGTGCTAACAGCTACCTGGGGTTCTGGAATTAAATTAGGAATTATCAGATTTCGCGAACGCAACCACTCGCTTAACTCTTGTGGTGCCATTGCCAAGGGATTTAATGAAATATCAAAACCAACATTACCATCAGCATTATCCTGTGCAGAACGCCAAGTTTCTCCCCAAATAAATAAACTACTGTTTTGCTGTTTATTTAACCAAATACCGTGTAAAATTGCCATTTCCTAACTACCGTTCAACTACTTATATGCTTTACTTAAATCAAGAATAAATTCGTCAATCATCCGTGAGGTTAATTACTTTAAGATATCGATATATGATTTCTGCATCTCTAAGTTTTTGAATTTATTTAATCAAACTCCTAATCTTCCTATCTTCATATGTAGCAGCACTTGCTTGATTTATCTATGTAGGGTATCACCATACAAATAACAAATAAAAATTTTTCACTTATATAATAGGTTACAAATAAATATTAATTTGGCTGGCATCTTTACTATATTTAATTTTTAAATTTGCCATTTTTAATATTTAATTTATCCTTGATTTAATATAATTAACATGGAAAAAGTAAGGATAAATACAAATTTATAATAATGCAATTGCCCCATCATCAAGTTATAAAAAATGGCATAACTGTAGAACTAGATTATATGCATCCGCAAGAACAGGAAGAAGTGAGAGCATTATTAAATCTAGTAATTACTGAAGGTAAAACCTATCCTCAAAAGCAACCCCTTTCTTTGGCAGAATTTGCGGCTTATTGGTTGAGTCAGGATGCCTTTGTTGTTAGGTCTGTTGAGCAGGGTGCTACACACAAAGCCAAAGATATATTAGGGGCTTTTTATCTAAAACCAAATTTTCCCGGCCGATGTAGCCATATTTGCAACGCTGGTTTTATTGTACAACCACAATTGCGGGGTCAGGGGATAGGGCGGTTTATGGGAGAGGCGATGCTAGTGATCGCAACTAGTCTGGGCTACGAGGCAGTAATGTTTAATTTGGTCTTTGAAACTAATATACCGTCAATTACCCTGTGGCAGACATTGGGATTTGAGATTATTGGACGCATTCCCCAAGCTGCTAAGTTAGCTGATGGGCAAACGGTAGACGCACTGATGATGTATCGTGCTTTATGTTGACAAAGTTGTTTATCTTTGTATGTACCTGAAGCCAGCCAGAGGGCAGAAATGTTAGGATTGCCACAGAGAGAGAATAGCGTGCATAGAAGGAAAAAAAACTGAATGACAGAAGTTGATAAGTCAATATCCTTTGACGGACGGGATATTCGACTGAAGGTTGGCCTACTAGCTCCCCAGGCTGGTGGGTCGGTTTTGATACAATCAGGGGATACAGCTGTTTTGGTAACAGCTACGCGATCGCAAGCCAGAGAAGGCATTGATTTTCTTCCCCTCACAGTAGATTACGAAGAAAGACTGTATGCTGCGGGTAGGATTCCCGGCGGGATCATGCGGCGTGAAGGTCGTCCTCCAGAAAAAACAATTCTTACTAGCCGTCTGATAGACCGTCCCCTGCGTCCGCTGTTCCCTTCATGGTTGCGCGATGACTTGCAAATCGTCGCTTTGACATTGTCAATGGATGAGCAAGTACCACCCGATGTGTTAGCTGTGACAGGTGCTTCAATTGCTACCCTGATTGCCCAAATTCCTTTTAATGGCCCAATGGCAGCAGTGAGGGTAGGTTTAGTAGGTGATGACTTTGTCATTAACCCAACCTACGCAGAAATTGAAGCTGGAGACCTAGATTTGATAGTTGCGGGTTCACCAGATGGGGTGATCATGGTCGAGGCGGGAGCCAACCAGTTACCAGAACGCGATATCATCGAGGCGATTGATTTTGGCTACGAAGCGGTACGGGATTTAATCAAAGCACAACAAGATTTGGTTGCAGAACTAGGTCTAGAAATTGTGCAAGCAACAGCCCCAGAAGTAGACCAAACTTTAGACAAGTTTATTAGCGATCGCGCCAGTGAAGAGATTAAGAAAATTCTCGCGCAATTTGAACTTACTAAGCCAGAGCGCGATGCAGCTTTGGATGTAGTTAAAGAAAATATTGCCAATGCGATCGCAGAACTCCCTGAAGAAGACCCAGTTCGCGTTGCTACAGCCGCCAATAGCAAAGCCCTTGGTAACACCTTCAAGGAAATTACCAAACACTTCATGCGCCGTCAAATTATCGAAGACAACGTCCGCGTTGATGGTCGCAAACTCGATGAAGTGCGTCCCGTTTCTTGTTTAGTTGATGTGTTACCTAAGCGCGTTCACGGTAGCGGCTTGTTTAATCGCGGACTCACTCAAGTATTATCCGCTTGTACCCTAGGTACACCCGGAGATGCCCAAAACCTCAACGATGACTTGCAAACAGACCAATCTAAACGTTACTTACACCATTACAACTTCCCACCCTTCTCTGTTGGAGAAACAAAGCCGATGCGCGCCCCAGGACGGCGGGAAATCGGTCACGGGGCACTCGCAGAAAGAGCGCTGTTACCAGTGCTACCTCCTAAAGAACAATTCCCCTACGTGATTCGTGTGGTATCGGAAGTACTATCTTCCAACGGTTCTACCTCGATGGGTTCAGTCTGTGGTTCTACCCTAGCGTTAATGGATGCTGGTGTACCAATTCTCAAGCCCGTCAGTGGTGCGGCGATGGGTTTGATTAAAGAAGGTGAAGAAGTCCGTGTTCTCACAGATATCCAGGGCATTGAAGACTTTTTAGGCGACATGGACTTTAAAGTCGCTGGTACGGATACGGGAATTACTGCCTTACAAATGGACATGAAAATTTCCGGTCTGTCATTGGACATTATTGCTCAAGCAGTCCATCAAGCTAAGTCAGCCCGCTTGCACATTTTAGAAAAAATGCTGCAAACCATCGACACACCACGCACAGAAACCTCACCCTATGCGCCACGCTTATTGACCATCAAGATTGATCCTGACATGATTGGTCTGGTGATTGGGCCTGGAGGTAAGACCATTAAAGGCATTACTGAAGAAACAGGCGCGAAAATTGACATCGAAGATGATGGCACCGTCACGATTTCCGCTGTGGATGAAAGCAAGGCGAAGAGAGCCAGAAACATCATCCAAGGCATGACCCGTAAATTGCACGAAGGTGATGTCTATGTGGGACGAGTCACCCGCATTATACCTATTGGTGCTTTTGTGGAATTTCTGCCTGGTAAAGAAGGCATGATCCACATTTCCCAACTAGCTGACTACCGCGTTGGCAAAGTTGAAGATGAAGTGGCCGTAGGCGATGAAGTGATTGTCAAAGTGCGCGAAATTGACAACAAAGGTCGGATCAACCTGACACGTTTAGGTATCCATCCTGACCAAGCAGCTGCAGCGCGGGAAGCAGCAGCAGTAAATCGGTAATCGATTTAGGATTTTAGATTGAATCTAAAATCCGCGATGCCTTAGGGCAAGGCATCGCTGTATGCTTCTCTTATTCAACTTTTAAAATTATTCGAGCCGCAAGACTGAAGTCGCGGCTAAAAAAATTCAGCCTGTCTACAGAGACTCAATGTAATTCGGGACTGACAAAAATTAAAAAAATACCCAAATCTTAGGGGCACGGCGTAGATAAGATATTTGAATTTATAAAAATCTTGGGATGCCATGCCCCTATGTGTTGTTGATTTATTTTTTGGAGTTCATATAAATGTATTTCCAAAATAAAATAACAGTCATATAACAGCAAGAAGTTTGAGTTGAAAAAATGGTTTCTAAGGAACCGACTAATAATTAAATTGCTTACCCTTTATGGGTTGGGCTGTAGTTAGTTTATGTAGCTACTAATTCATACTAAACTGAAATACTAGTATGGTTTGAGAATCTAGGAACAGCTTTGTATTTAAGGTTTTCAATCTAAAATCCCAAATGGGTATCAGTCTTTAGTCCCAATTTACAATACTCACTTTGTCAGTTTCTGAATTTACGCTATGTTTGGTATTAAAAGAATTAGCCTAAGTGGTTAACTGTAACTCTTAACTTGATATACAGCATTGTGAGTGCTAAACGTCTGCCAGAAACCATCGCCCATGTCAAAATAACCCGCCAATCTTGGCAACACGGCTTCCTTGAGGGCGAAGTAAGTGCGGGTGAGTATGAATGGCAGTTCCAATGGCATTTTCGCCGAGGAGAACTGTCTGTAAAGCCTTCTCAAGGTCGCGCCTTAATTAAAGAACCTTTAGGTCGCTTCTTGGAGAAACAAGATTATCAGTTAGAGCCTGGAGGAGACTATGCTTTTACTATTCGCGCTGAACTGTAAGGGTTCCCTGACCGAATTTTAGATTTTAAATTTTGGATTGTTGGCGTAGCCTCTTTGCTAGGAGAAGATTCAAGATTTAAAGAATCTAAACGGCTTCCAAGCCCCCGAATTAATTCGTGGAATCAATCCACGCATCCAAAATTGACTGACAATTTTTAACTGTTAACTGATTCTGCTAGGCGATTGAGATATCTTTCAATTAAAAGGATGGCAACAATGTCATCTATTGGGCGTGGTGGTTGTCGCATACCTTGCGGTAACAGCTTTGTCAGTCCTTTAGGCGGATACATTTGCCAATAGCGATCGCGTGCTTCTAACGTGGTATAGCGTTCATCTACCAAAATAATATTCAACGGTTCTACTAATTCTTTTTGCAACCGTTGTTTCCATTGCTTGGCTGTAGTTTGGTCGCCCATTACCATCATTGAAATTGGGTATTTTTGACGCAGGGTTTCAATGGTAGCGATCGCGGCATTTGCTGGTACAACTTGGTGATAATGTAGTTGCCGATCTAGCCCGATCACTGCTAATCCACATTTATCTCGACCGGGATCAAAGCCTAAAATGACTGGTTGTGTCGGTGAGAATTCACGGAGATTCATAAGCAAATTAAAATTTAAAAGTTCAACTGTAACCACACTCTCATTTAGACTGCTGGCTATTTTTGAACTACAAGTTCAAGATATATCAGCCGCTTAAATCAGCTTAAATCGGATTAATATCTAGTTGGTTAATTTTTTACGTACTAAAAATAACCTGGCCGCCGATTACTGCCACTAGTTTGACTCTCAGCGGCCCAGCTGTGAAAGTGTCTTCAGCTGCGATCGCTTTAATCTCTAATGCTTGATCGGATTGCCTAAGTTGGGAAACAAAGCGCAGAAAAGTACCATCGATTTGGACATTTTCAATAATGCCAGCATTTCGGGCGCGAAATTGCGAAGCAGAAATCAGCAGATCCAACCTTTGCCTGAGTTGATAGGATGTCATCGTCTTGGGATCAGCAGTAGTGCTGGCTAGTATTTGTCCCCCAGAAAAGACCAGTTGGTTTCTCGCTGAATCGGCAAAGAATTCTATCTGCTTTTCTCCCCTGACATAATTACCAGCAGAGAAAATCCGAATGACATATTCTCGACCATCATTTATCTGCTTGATCAATTGCTCAATGCGATCCGGGGTAACGTGCAGGATTTCTACATTATTTAAGGTATTTGTCCCAGGTTCAGCTAATTCGAGGATAGCATTCTGATTGGCTTCCTGGAGCAGTTGAATGATTGCTTGACGTGCTGCTGTCGGCTGAGTGACTTGAACTACAGCCGCCGCCAAAACTTGACCCCGTACTAAAGCCAATTTCCCTAAACGCAGGTCACGATATGACTGATAATATTTTTCCAGCCTGGCTACTTCTTGTTCTAGATAGTTCTGTTGCTTTTCTAAGTCTTTTAGGAGAGATTCCCGTTTAGCAATCACTTCCTCGCGGGCTGCAACTTCTTGATTGCGTTGTTGAATGAGTTTATCCAACCGGGCAATTTTTTGATCCCGTTGTTCAATGGCTTCTTGTCTATTAGCTAATTCGCGATCGCGTTTGGCAATTGCTGTTTTAGCTTCATCAATCGCTTTCTTGGCTTCAGCATACAGTCTTTGGCGTTCTATTTTGCGTTGCTCAATTTCCGCCAGCAGATTCTTTTTCTCATCTTCAACGCTTTGCAGTTCTGTGATTGCTTTTTGATATTGTGCTACGACTTGGCCTAATTGGCTTTGAGTGCGTTGCAACTGATTTTGGGTTTGTGCTTGTTGCTTAAGAGTGCGGTTAAGTTGAGCTTGCGTTACCTGTTGTTTGGCATTCGCCGCCTGCAAGGACTGATTAATTACCTGTAAGTCTTGCTGGGCTTGGGACTGTTCTTTCCTGGCTTGATTTAGTTCACCTTCTACTTGACTTTTCTGGGTTTCCGCAGTTTTGAGTTGTTCGCGCTTTTGTCTGAGGTCTTTTTGAATATCCTCTAACTCAAACACCCCTTTGCGTAATCCTTCATCAGCAGCAAATAAAATTGCCAGAGTAGACGCTGAAATTAAAGTACCAGTAAAAATAGTTACTATGACTGCCGTATTTTTTGGACGTAATTTAAACAAAGAAAGGCGCGCCTTGCCAACTCGTGTGCCGATGCGATCGCCCACGGTGGCAAGTACGCCCCCTAGAATTAAAATTGCTGCAATGAGGATGTACCCAGTGGTCATCTTCAGCTACCGAAATGCTTCCAGATACAGCCTACTACTTTCAAACATCTTCTGCGGGAAATCAGAGATTGGCAATTGCTGAACTTAATCAATTTTTAGATTTACCTCCATAGTGGTGTGATTTCTAAAAACACAACATTCGCCTCCTCTGCTTTCCCCAATTGCTTTTAAGTAAATTGCCGACTTAAAGTAACAGGTTTATGCACAGTAATCTTCTTTTTGTGAATAGAAATCATCTTTTTCTCACGTAAATCGCCGAGTAACCTGGTGACGGTAACACGAGTAGAACCGATCGCTTCTGCGATCGCTTGATGAGATAGCTTCAGATCTATTGTGATCCCATCTGCACAAGGAACACCAAAATCGCGACAGAGAATTAATAAAAAACTCACTAACCTTGAACCCATATCTCGGTGTGCGAGGGTTTCAATCATCATCTCTGTTTGTAAAATTCGCGAAGAAAGACCTCGCAGCATTAACATTGATAATTCTGGATTTTCCTTGAGTGCCTGCTCTACTTGTTCAATAGGAGCTGACAATAATTCTACAGGGGTAAATGCAACGGCATGGTAAAACCTATCCGATTTGTTTCCCGTCAGCAATGACAACACACCAAAAACGCTATTTTCCCGTAGCAGCGCTACTGTGATTTCTTCTCCTGCCTCATACACCCTGGAAAGCTTAACAGCGCCTTTCAAAAGAAAATAAACTCGTTCAGCAGGATCGCCTGGAAAAAAGATCGTTTTATTGCGTTCAAACGTTTCTACAACTGGAGGAAACGCTCCAGTTGCCATCTGACGAAAAACATTTGCTAGGGCTTTATCTTGTGTCACGATCATCTCCCTTCCCCTACCCAATGCCGGAAAAACAAAAACTGATTACCTAAGAATACACCTGAAAAATCAATAAAGCACCGTCAACCTTTCTGTACTTTCCTATACTCAAAATTATTGTTTCCTAATTATTTGTTTATTATGATACATAATTTTTGATATTTTTAGCTAGTACTTCTTGAATAGCTAGTTACTTCAGCTGTATTAGCAATGTTTTTTTAAAGACAAAATCAAGAGTTCTTGAGAATTTATTAAGGAATAAACTGTAATTTTATTCTTGTAAAAACCCTTACCAATAATATTTTTACAAATCCTCTGTAAAACAAAGACAAACTAGCCTCAGATTCTAGTATGCTCCTAATGATTGTTTACACTTACCATTTCTCATGCTGAATCTGACAGGAAAAAATGCCCTTGTTACAGGTATTGCAAATAACCGCTCCATTGCCTGGGGAATTGCCCAACAACTACACCAAGCTGGAGCTAACTTAGGTATTACTTACTTACCTGATGAAAAAGGCAAAATGGAGAAAAAAGTTGCGGAATTGGTAGAACCTCTTAACCCCAGCTTATTTCTTCCTTGCGATGTCCAAAACGATGAACAGATTCATTCTACCTTTGACACCATTCGAGATAAATGGGGAAAGCTAGACATCCTAGTTCATTGCTTGGCTTTTGCTAATAAAGACGATTTGAGTGGAGATTTTAGCCAAACAACACGCGCTGGCTTCAACACAGCACTACAAATTAGTACTTATTCCCTCGTGCAGTTGAGCGGTGCAGCCAAACCTTTAATGACCGAAGGTGGAAGTATTGTCACCCTCACTTATTTAGGTAGCATTAGGGCGATTCCTAACTATAACATTATGGGAGTTGCTAAGGCAGGGTTGGAAGCTAGTGTACGTTACCTAGCAGCAGAAATGGGGCCGCAAAATATCCGGGTGAATGCCATCTCCGCCGGGCCGATTCGCACCTTGGCATCTAGCGCTGTCGGCGGCATTTTAGATATGATTCACCATGTAGAAGAAGTTGCTCCTCTGCGACGCACAGTCACCCAGCTAGAAGTAGGTAATACAGCTGCTTTCTTGTGTAGTGATTTGTCCACTGGGATTACAGGACAAGTCATATATGTGGATGCAGGATATGAAATTATGGGGATGTAGTAGATTTTGGGCATGGGGCATTGGGTATTGGGCATTGGTAATGGGTAATTGGTAATGGGTAATTGGTAATGATATTTCTCCCTCATCTCCCTTATCTCCCTTATCTCCCTCATCCCCCTCATCTCCCCAATCCCCAATCCCCAATCCCCAGTCCCCAGTCCCCTATTCCCAATTCCCACTAACTATGCAAATCAGCGATCGCGAAATAAATCTCTCTCTCGAATCACCTCATCCCAGTCCTCGGATTGCTTCGGTTCATCGCACAACTGGTGAAACTGATGTTCAAGTTACTATCAACCTTGATGGTACAGGTATTTGTAAGGCAGCTACAGGAATTCCCTTTTTGGATCATATGCTGCATCAAATTGCCTCCCACGGGTTAATTGACTTGGATGTCCAAGCTAAAGGAGACTGGGAAATTGATGACCACCACACTAACGAAGATGTGGGTATTACCTTAGGACAGGCTTTCAGTAAAGCGCTAGGTGACAGGAAAGGTATTGTCCGCTTTGGTAATTTCCTCGCGCCACTTGATGAAGCATTGGTGCAAGTAGCATTAGACTTTTCTGGTCGTCCCCACCTCAGCTATGGTTTAGAAATCCCTACACAACGGGTAGGAACCTATGACACCCAACTAGTAAGGGAATTTTTCGTGGCGCTGGTTAACCATAGTCAATTAACATTGCACATTCGTCAGTTAGATGGCATTAATTCCCACCACATCATTGAAGCAACTTTTAAAGCATTTGCTAGAGCAATGCGGATTGCAGTGGAAATCGACCCCCGTCGTGCTGGAATGATTCCCAGTTCTAAAGGGGTTTTGTGAAGCAATAACCATAATATGCTGAAGTTCATCCCACTTCCTTTTCAGGGGGTGGGATTTTGCTTGTATGGGGAAATTAAGCTAATCGGCATTTAAGTTACATGATCGGGGCGGGTAAGATGCCCACCCCACAAGAGTTTGATGAAATTTAATATGCAAATTAGATATGTTTTAGCTTACCATGCATCAATTTGCCAGGTTTTCATCACGCCCTCAGAAGGTATGAGGCTTTGCCGTCAACTCTCTGTTAAGTACTTCATTGGCAACAATTTTCACAATCATGTTAGTTATTGCTAACCAATGGGTACCCTCTATAGTGAACAAAGCTATAGCCCTAAAGCGTAACTTTGGCAAATTTGGTAATTGTTTATGGAACTGCGATGAAGTCTGTTGTAGACGCTCCTAACTTTCAGCTAAATACTCCCGATGCACCACCCGTAGTCTTCACTTCTGAGTTGCGGAAAGTCTACCGTACTGGGTTTTGGATGCATCAAAAAGTTACATCCCTCAAAAATTGTTCTTTAACTGTTCACCAAGGAGAAACTTTTGGGTTACTAGGGCCCAATGGTGCGGGGAAAACCACCTTGTTAAAACTTTTACTAGGAATTATCCGCCCTACCTCTGGAAGGGGATTGTTGCTAGGTAAACCATTAGGCGATCGCAGTGTTAAGCAATATATTGGCTACCTGCCAGAAAATCCCTATTTGTATGACTATCTCACTGGCTGGGAATTTTTACAGTTAGCGGCGGGAATATTTCAAATTCCCCAAAATATTCAACGCCAACGCATTCCTGAACTATTAGAATTAGTCGGTTTATCTCAGGCTGATGCGCGCAAAAAACAGATGCGTCGTTATTCCAAGGGTATGTTACAGCGCGTTGGTATGGCTCAGGCACTAATCAACGACCCCAATGTGGTATTTCTAGATGAGCCGATGTCTGGTCTCGATCCTGTAGGCCGCTACCAAATGCGGGAAATTATTTTAAAACTGAAAGCCGCAGGTAAGACAATTTTCTTCAACAGCCATATCCTGAGTGAAGTCGAAATATTATGCGATCGCGTTGCTATTCTCGCTCAAGGGGAATTAATCTGTACTGGTTCCTTTCATGAACTATTAGGTGACTCCAGCATCTATGAAGTCAAAGGTATAGGGGGTAACAGAGAGATTTTGGAGAAATGGTTACCTAATGTTGTATTTAAAGCTGATGCTTCTTGGCAAGGTACACTACAACAAGAAAATTACTATGATTTTCTAGCCAGCCTCCGGCTTATGGGAGGACAAATTATGGCGATGAATTTGTCGCGCCTCTCTCTTGAAGAGTTTTTTATGCAACAGATTCGACACAAACATCATTTGTCTCACTAATACAATTAACTGTAGGATTACTATTGGTAATTTCTGCTAAGTATACTGAAAATTAAATTAAGCAATAGCTAAGTTAAACTTCTGGGCAATTATAAATAACACAGCAGAATTAAGTAGATAACAAGACTTAGTTGATATTAACTTGCAAATTTATCAAAATATTTCAGTAACATCACTGCCTGATTTACTATAAATTAAGATTTAAATTGCCCAAACTTTAAATTAGCTTTACTGAAAGTTCAATTTCCGGCAACAAATACTTCTCCGGAAGGTCAAGTTTTTATAAGAAAATAAGAATGTGGCGGAACTTGAGTAATTCCGTATAGTCAAGATTAAAATGTTTAGACAGTATTTTAGCAATTGTAGTTTCAGAGTCTTAGGTAAATATGCTTAATACAGGTTTGCTGAAAATCCTCACTCAGTCAATTATGGGTGTGGTTGTGTTAACGGCTGTTAATGTTGCTGCGCCATCTGCTAGTCAAGCTCAGGGACAACCGGTATCACCGAATAGAAGACCAGTATTACCTAATGCTCAGTTCACAACACCTACTACAGCACCGGCAGCGCCATCTGTATCATCTGTTATAGATACTAATTATTTATTAGGCGGCGGCGACCTGATACGGGTCAACGTATTTGAAGTGCCAGAATATACTGGTGAATACCAAGTTCCCCCAGGTGGCTCGATTAACTTACCCTTAATTGGTAGTATCTCAGTTCTTGGGCTAACTACCGAACAGGCCGCTGATTTAATTAGCGAACAATACAAACGCTATCTGAAACGTCCTCTAATTTCCGTTAACCTGCTATCACCACGCCCCATCAATATTTTTGTAGCAGGAGAAGTTACACGCCCAGGAGCTTACACTCTCAACTTACAGGGAGGCGCAGGAAACAATCCTGGCGTACAATACCCAACTGTATTAGCAGCCCTGACCACAGCCGAAGGCGTAACACTCGCAGCCGATGTTACTAAAGTGCAATTACGTCGCAAGTTGGGAAGGACTGGCGAGCAAACAGTAACACTGAATTTAAAACAATTTATTCAAACAGGTACAATTGGGCAGGATATTACCTTAAGGGATGGTGACACCATCGTTGTACCCACTGCCACTACTTTTAACGTAGCAGAAGCACGCAATTTGTTTGCAGCTAACTTTGCTGCCGATCCTACAAAACCACGCACGGTAGCAGTAATTGGCGAAGTTAACCGTCCTGGCTCTTATCTTGTGACTCAAGGTAGTACAGAAGGACAAAATGGTGGAGCGACTGGTACTGGTTACCCAACTCTCACAAGGTCAATTCAACTAGCTGGGGGAATTACACCACAAGCCGATATTCGCAATCTGAAAATCCGCCGCCCCACCAGAACTGGGACAGAACAAACCATAGATATCAATCTTTGGCAACTATTGCAGAGTGGCGATGTTAACCAAGATGTGATCGTCCAAGATGGAGATACAATTGTTATCCCTACAGCAACCGAGATTAACCCCGCAGAAGCGACTCAATTAGCAACTACTACTTTATCTCCCACAGTTATTCAAGTTGGTGTGGTAGGCGAAGTTAAAAGACCTGGTTCTGTAGACCTGAAGCCAAACAGTTCATTAAACCAAGCATTGCTAGCTGCTGGTGGATTTAACGATGCTAGAGCGAAAAGTGGTGCTGTGGATTTGATTCGCTTAAATCCCAATGGAACTGTGACCAAACGTGTAGTACAAGTAGATTTCTCCAAAGGAATCAATGAGCAAACTAATCCCATCCTCCGCAATAACGATGTGGTCGTAGTCAGCCGTAATGGTGTAGCTCGCACTGGAGATACCCTTGGTGCTATCTTTAGTCCTGTAGGCGCAGTCTTCGGGATTCTTAGAACTATCTTCTCTGGATTTTAAATTTGTCTAGTTACTGGGGACACTGGTTAAGGATTTATGTCCCCAGACTGCAACAAAAGTGTATATTGGCCAGTCACAATTATGCGTTATGAATTTTTTGTAACTAATATAATAATTAATGGCTAATATGCATTTTTGGCGTAGCAAACAGCAGCGTACAATATCCTGGGTGCAAGGGTTACTATGTAGCATCACCATTGCACTCAGTTGGGGTGCTGGGATGACCTCAACTTTAGCAGCCCAAAAAATTACTATCCGCTTAGGGCCATTTCAGCAAGCGATCGCGATCGCCGATATTGAAGCATTTGCCAAAACTGGGAAACTTCCAGAAAACCTACAACTTTTTCGCCCTTTCTTAACTCCACAATTTCAAGAATTACTGAATCGGCGGGTACAAGTAGATCCAGCTTTGGCTGACAAGTTTTTTGATGATCTGGTGCGATCGCCACAAGGTCAACAGTTAATTTCATCATTGGGAGTTGCGATTCCAGGTAGTACAGTAGAAGGTCTCCAAGGCGCACTCAACCTCTCTCTACGTCAAGTTAACGGTTTGAGTGTTCTGGGGTTTTTACGCGCCTACCCAGAAGAAAATGTGACATTAGATGCAACTAAAGCCATTCAAATTGCCGTAGAATTCAACAGCAATTACCTGCAAAGCCAAGCTTTAGGGACTTTGCTAGAAAGAGATTTGTTAGTCAAAAATACTACAAATTTTCAACCTAGCTTTGATCCTGCAGCTATTGGTAAAGAAGCAGTACAACAACAAACCCTAACTTTACAAGATAAACAACGTAAAAGAAGCATTCCTGTAGATATTTATTGGAGTCAAGGTCACACTCAAGCACCATTAGTTGTGATTTCTCCTGGTTTGGGTGCAAACCGTAAATTCTTGAGCTACTTAGCAGGTCATTTAGCTTCTTACGGGTTCACTGTAGCGGCGATGGAACATCCAGATAGCAATATTAACGGTTCTATTTATCAAGCTTCAACACCAACAAATTTAGCCCAAATCCTAGCACCTACAGAATTTATTGATCGCCCCAAAGATATCAGTTTTTTACTCGACGAACTAGCCAAACTCAACAATCAATCAGGAACGCTACAAGGAAAATTTAACACTGATAAAGTCACTGTCATCGGTCATTCCTTGGGTGGTTATACAGCTTTAGCCTTGTTAGGCCCAGAAGTAGACTTAGAAGCAGTCAGACAATTCTGTCAAAATTCTCTTTCTATCAACGAATCTCCTGGGGATTGGTTGCAGTGTGCGGCTGCGCCTTTAAAAGAAAAGAAACTACAATTAAAAGACCCAAGAGTCACAAGTGCAATCGCTTTTAACCCTGTAGTTGGTAATCTGTTTGGTAAAACAGGGCTAAATAAAATTAATAATCCAGTATTAATTTTAACTAGTACAGAAGATTCTTTAACCCCATCCTTGAAACACCAGATAGCACCTTTTAATCAACTACAAAGCAGCAAATATTTGTTAACTGCTATTGGTGGAACTCACTTAAGTATTAGCGATCCTAGCTATAGCGCTAGTACAGCCACTACCATTTTTCCAGAAAAGCGCGGTTCCGAAACCAATTCTCTGCGTCAGTTAGTTCGTGGTGTTACCTTAGCGTTTGTCAAACAGTCAACCCCAGAAGCGAAAATTTATCAACCATTTTTGACACCTGCTTACGCTCAATCTCTCTCTAAACCAGAATTACCCCTGCGTCTGAATTCTGATTTACCTAGAAATATCAAACCCTGGTTAGGTTTTGTAGTTGATCAGCTGACCAAATAATATTTCCATACAGTTTGGACAGCCAATACTGAAACAATGGAAGTATACACACAAGTAAAATGCCGACAATGAGTGAACTTCCCAAGAGTCTTGAAGAAGCGATCGCCCAATCTCGCATAGCTACCCAAGCTGCTTTAGCAGATGGCTGTACTCGCTTACAAGTTGAGTATTTGTTTCCCGAACTTAAAATGATGCTGGTGGCGGCAGATTTTCTACCGATGTTTGCCGACTACGGTTCTCGTTTGAAGATTTTCTTTGCTGATGCTGGTGCTGCTGCCCTTGCTCGTCGTGAATGGGCAGATACGCCATATAAAATTGAGGATATCGGTACAGGTAGAGCAACTCCTGTCGGGTCAAAAGTTCAGCCAGAGGATGAAATTTTTCTATTTATTACGCCAACGGCTGTAGAAGTACCGCAGATGGAAAAACTTTGTCAAGAAATAGGCGATCGCCCCATAGTTCTCTTAAATCCCCGCCTCGAAGATGCTGGAACTGTAGGTATTGGTTACGCAGGAAGACAAACCCGTCAACGTTTCATTAGCACCATAGAATCTTCCTACTACCTCCGCCCTGTAGACGACGAAACTGCCGTTTTCCGCTGCTACCCTAGTTTATGGGAAGTTTGGGTAGAAAAAGACGGCGACTATCAAAAAATTACAGAATTACCCAACAGACCTTCAGGTGATGAGTTAGATCTCATCCTGATGAAACAATCCCAAACAGGAACAGACTCTACACCTGCTAAAAAGCCAAGTGTGTTTAAGAGTTTGCAAAGATTCCTCAAAGCTTTGAGTAGTTAAGGTTGGGGACTGGGGACTGGGGACTGGGGACTGGGGACTGGGGACTGGGGACTGGGGACTGGGGATATGAGGGGGATGTAGACGCTTTGCAGCTCCCGTCAGGTGGGAGAACACACACCAAACCCCAATTACCCATTACCCATTACCAATTACCTATTACCAATGCCCCATGCCCCATACCAATTAATTACTCCTGATCGGCGCATTCAAGACTTTTTCAATGCGATCGCGTGTTTCTAAAATGTGCGCTTTTGTATACTCATCGTCAGAATTGGCTCCTGCTAGTTTTTCGTTGAGTTGCTTGATTTTATACCAGGCTAATGTACGTGCATCTTCGGGGACGTATTCTTTGCGTAACACCATATCGCTCAAAATATTCACATATTCCCGTTGCAAGCCTCGCCGTAGGCTGGAAATCTTCAGGGGTTTGTTTTGAGGTTTGATCACTTCTGTCCAAATATCAGTTTGCAGAGTATCAAATAGTTCTGGAATACTAAGTGTTTTTTCGGTAGGATTTTTGAGTTCAATATCCTTGAGGCGGGTAAGGCGATCGCCTGAAAGTAAATCCGTCAATACCGCACTCTGCAAGATTAACACCAAGTCATGAATTGGGTAATCTAAACGCCCAATCATGGGATAGCTACCCCAATGGTACCAGCGAGAAGGTGCTAATTTATTCAGCAATTCTGGTGAGAAGTTAAAAGCATCGTCGGCAAAGACATATTTATTTAATGTCGCTAATGCTTGGCGTTGTTCTTCTACTGGTACGGCTTGGAATGGTAATCGCTTTTGTCCGCCTAGTTTGGTAGATGAGGCGCTAGCACGAATGCGATAAAAGGACTGTCCGCCAATATATTTTGTGGTGTAAAAAATATTTTGGAAGTAGTTACCTAATACAGTACCGAAGCGATCGCTCAAGTCGCTAAAACTTTCTCCGGCAATGGGATAACGTTTGGTGAGACGATCCCACATCACACGAGAATTATCTAGCTGCCATTGGGAATAGCGCAGTACATTGCCGCTATTGTCCCAAGCATTAGCAGTAGGGTCGAGGTCATATCTATCTTCATCTGTAGAGTAACTCAACTCTGGGCGATCGGATTGGCTAGCAATTTCTTCTAAAAATGATTTCTCGGCTATGGGGGTTGATGCTTGAGTGGGTGTATAGCCGTACTGAATTGCCCAATCATCATAAGGGCCAACCATACTGGGGAAATAATCACCCTGTTTGGTACCTTGGGGGGCAATATTCGGCGGAATATAATCCATCACCGAAGCTGTCAAACCTTTATGATGCGTAATCTGCTGATCGTTGAGTTCCTCTGGCGGGAGTAGATTGCTACCCCGGAAGTTGTGACGTAACCCTAAGGTGTGACCAACTTCGTGGGCAATAATTAAGCGTAAGTATTGATTGATATAGTCTTTTAATTGTTCTTGGCTAGTGGTGTTGTCTTCTAAGAGTGTCATTGCCAAGGAACCCAAAGCAAATTGCTGCGAGGCTTCCATGCCATAGCATAAGTCTGACTCACCAGCGATTTTCGCTAAACGACCTAACCAAGGCTTTTGCTTTGCTGGCTGCTGGGGATTATCTTTAGATTTGCCACCTAAGCCATTGACGCAAAGCATATTATTTTGCATCAACGCCGATAAGGAACTACGTGGAGATGCTAAGTTAGGCTGTACTATTTGACGATATTCATTCTTCAGTACACGGACAAAGCTGCCATCTACTAAAATATCTGCATCTAAAATCTCTCCAGTTAAGGGATTAACACGGGATGGCCCCCTAGCAAAAAAACCATCAATAGTGTTAATCCAGCGAATAGTATTGTAGCGAATATCTGCGGGGTCCCATGTGGGATTATCTGGCATTTGCCGCACTTCAATTGCGTCTTTAAAGCCTGCCTTAAGAAAGGCTTTATTCCACATTAATATCCCTTCTTTAATGGCATCGCGATACTCAAAAGGTACAGCATTATCAATCCAAAAGACAATCGGTTTTTTCGGACGAGATATTGTTGCTTGTGGGTCGGCTTTTTCTAGGTTCCAACGATTGATATAACGTACAAACGGGTCGCCGCGATCGTCTTTAGATAAGTCTTGATAGGCAGTGATAAAATAGCCCACACGCTCGTCAGCCAAACGTGGTTGATATTTATTGTTTGGCAATTGGGAGATACTATAGTGCAGACGCAGAGTAAAGCCACGGCTGTCAGGTAAAGACTCAAAGTTGAGCATTTCACTGTCGCTACTGCTACCGCCGCTACCAGAAAAATTTAAAACTGTTTCCACTTCTAGGTTTTCTGGAAAGACTTTGGCCTCGCCAAAATAGGATTGATCTGTGCCACCTGGTATTCCTAAACTTAGAGATAAGCCGGCTAAATCTGTCAGTAACAAATCACCCAAGTCAATTAGCAGAGTTTTGCGTTCTGGATGAATGCTTTTAATGGGAATAGTGTACAGTACAGAATCACTAAAAGACCGGGCGAGCGATCGCGCTTGCGGATCTCCTTCACGAGTACGAAAATTAACATTACGGACAGCAAATTGCAGGTTATTATCCACTCGTTTAAAGTAAAATAAAAAGTCCTGTAAAGGCATACCGCTATAAATACCCTGTTCGCCAATACCTGATTCCAAGGTAGAGGTAGCTAGATAATTTTTATTTAGTTGCTCTGGCTGAATTTCTAAATAAATTTTATTCTTTTCTTTTTGGCGATAAAGCGTGAACACCCCCGCTGACTTTTCAGTGTCTTTGGTGACTTCATCAAAAGGCTCTAAGTCATCCTTTTTTGGTGGTTTACTCGATGAGTTAGGTTTTTCGCTGGGCTTGTCTGGGGTTTTGACAGCTTGTAAAAAAGGTTGTTTACCAGCTTGTTTCGGACTTTGAACTATCCAGTTAAAAGGTTGCTGCTGTACTTGTTGATTTTGATTAAGCACCCATACTTGATCCGTCTTTTTCCCTAAAGAATGGGGTAACTGTGATGCTTCTAAGGCTCGTTTGAGAGCATTATTGTCTAGCTTTTTTAAAGCTTTCAGGTTTTGTAGGCTAATCTCAGATTTTTCTGTAACCTTAGCTGTAACTGGTTTTACACTAACTTGATCTACCTGTTGGACACTGTGTAACTCAGTATTTACTCTGTTATTAGGTAGAGACTTAGCACTAGCGGTTGTTAATCCTAAAAACAAACCATGCAACAAAATTACATAAAAAGTTAATCTATTCATTTAATCAATCCCCGATAACAATCAATAGCTAATTTCTCATTGTTGTAAAGTTAAGCCGCTTGGCGCTGATCTAACTGAAGCTTATTCTAAAAATATTATTAGCTGGCTAATATACAGCAGTGAACTTTTTCGTTAAGTTATCATTATTTTTTTGAATCTGATTGGACAGTTTTACTGTAGTATTTTTGCTAACAATTGTGTCTGTAGCATACAGTACGTATTATTTTGACACCAGACTAGTAAACTTGCTGGGAAGAAAGTATAACAATTTATGCTAAATCGATGACATTACTGGAAAAGGCACAACTTCTTAAGCTGTGATTTCGATTTACACAAAGAAAAATTGTCAGGCTGTGATTGGTTAGCTACCACCAAAACATCTCTAATAGTTACAAGTTATAAATTATACAAATTTTTTTTGCCCGATCAGCTTCTGAGCCAATCTCAATCGTTAAATCATCTCTAACTAAACAGTAATCAGATAGTAATCAAAGATACCAAATGTCCTATTTATTGCAAATTTGGAAGCGTTTAAGCAATTACGCCAGAGGTACAAAGTTACCAGAGTTCTCGCAGAAAGAATCTCTGGAAGCTGAAGCAGTGTCTTCTAGGGAAAAAACAACTCCAGATTTTGAACCAAGCTGGAAATTTGCTCAAGATACTTTACCAGACTCTTTACTACCTCAACAATTACAAAAAAGATTGGAAGAATGGTCAAACCCCAGCAGTGGGTTACCAGATTTCACAAGCGAGATGTCATCCGCTACACTCCGTATAGACGTGCAGAGATTCAACGCTAGATATCGCCAATTATATGCACAAATTTACGATTTACTAGGTCAGAGCGCGTTGACCCCAGACATAGTTGAACAAGTCATGAACTTGTTAATTGCAGGGAAAAAATTTCGTCCAGTGGTCTTATGCCAACGCCTAGAAGAATTTTATCGTCGCTGGTGTCACGGGGAATTTATCGATGCAGCACCGAATGATAACTTGCCACAGAAAAAAATGCTACAGATGCTCGCGAAAAATCGCGAAATAGGACTGAGGCAAGTAGATATATATACAGGACTTAATGTACTCATATTACTTTTAGAGCTACACCGCTACGCCCAAGGGCGAGCTGAACTTCAGCAGCATATTATGTTTTATCCTTCCAGCCAACCGGATACAGAAAGTTTTTTCACATCGCAACTCCTACGTATTATTAACTATAGCGATGCCATAGAAATTGGTAATTTTACTAGTATCGTTGGGGAATTCTTAAGAGGCGGCAACTTTCGTGGCGCTTATTTAGGAAATGCTAACTTGGCAGGTGCTAACTTTAGCGGTGCTAACCTCACAGGTGCATACCTAGGAGATGCCAACTTAACAGGTGCCAACTTTAGCAATGCCAACTTGACAGGTGCTAACTTTGGTGATGCCAACCTCAGTGGTGCTAACCTCAGCAATGCCAACCTCAGCCGCATCGACCTCAGCAGTGCCAACTTGAGCGGTGCCAATCTCAATCATGCTGATCTCAGCCGCGCTAACCTCAGCCACGCCGACCTCAGCAGTACCAATCTCAAAAATGCCAATCTTACTAGTGCTGACTTGAGTAGCACCAATCTCAAAGATGCTAACCTCAGTGGTGGTGACCTCAGCCATGCGATACTTTTTGGTGCCAACCTCAGCGAAGCTAAACTAACTAGCATCAATCTCAGTCATGCAGACCTCTGCCGTGCCGACCTCAGTGGTGCAGACCTCTGTCGTGCTATTCTCAACGGTGCCAACCTCAGCGACACAATTCTTTTCAGTACCAAGCTTAATGATGCCATTCTTGTAGCTGCTGATCTCAGCTACGCCAAACTCAACGGTGCAAAACTCCAAGGCGCGAAGCTCAACGGTGCAATGTTTTTAGGTGCAGATCTCAGCGGTGTAGATTTGAGCGACGTAATTCTCAACGATGCTGATCTCAGCGGCGTAATGCTTAATGATGCTGACCTTAGTGGTGCTGACCTCAGTGATGCCATGCTTTTTGGTACCGACCTCAGCTATGCCAACCTCAACCAAGCCAACCTTAGCGGTAGTAACCTTAGCGGTGCTTTACTCAATGGCGCGGATCTCAGCCACAGCAACCTGAGCTATGCCATACTCAGCAATGCTGATGTCAGCGAAGCCAACCTAGAAGAAATGACCTGGGGAGAAAAGCAGCAATGGGAAACTGTGCGCGGATTAGAAACCGCGCTCAATGTGCCAGCAGGATTGAAGCAGCAGCTTGGGTTAGGGGGATGACGGAGATGAGGGAGACTGAGTCAAGCAGAGGGGCAGGGGGCAGGTGAGACCAGCCCCCGTCTTGGCGGTCTCCGTCACGATGGGGGACTGGCGAACCCGAAGGGGAGCAGGGGAGAATAATTAATGACAAATCCCAAACACCCAACACCAATTACCCATTACCCATTACCAATGCCCCATGCCCAATTAAACTTATTAATTTGCCTTACGATTAATTTCTTGCAAATCAAGAGCGTAATTTAATCGCAAAACATTTACTCCTGGCTCACCAAAAACCCATAAAAATCTATCATCAGTATATTTATTAATTAGAGGTAATATTTCTTCTGCTTTGACGTTACGGGCACTAGCGACTCTCTCCAATTGCTGCCTAGCAGATTTCACAGAAATATGCGGATCTAAGCCAGATGCAGAGGTGTAAATTAAATCTGCAGTTGGTTGAACATTTTCGTCTCGAAATTGATTAGCTTGCTCAACAATACGATTGAGTAATTCTGGATTACTAGGAGCAAGATTACTCGCACCAGAGATGCCAGTTGCTTTGGCTTTTTTACCTTGGCTATATCTCACTGTACTGGGACGGCCATGAAAATATTTCTCTGATGTAAATACCTGACCAATTAAAGCAGAACCAATTGGTGGGGCATCTGGTTGAGCATCTATATTTTGCATGATGCTGCCATTAGCTTGCAAAGGTAAAAAAACTTGACCGACTACTAAAATTAACAGGGGATATATAAGTGCTGTTAGTAACCAAAGTACTAAAGTTATACGAATTGACTTGATGATTTCTCGAATAATAGACATACAATAATCTGTGCGATCGCTCTTTTGAATTTAATCTTGAATAATAATTTTGAACTGTTAGAAGCTTTCTGGCTGAAAGACGACAACAAATAAGTATATAACAAGGGATATCGTGACAAGTCCCAAAATGCCAATTGCCCATGTGGTGCGACTTTCTAAATTGACATCTGAGGCAGCATAAACTACAGGGGCAATTGCTAAGGTGAATCCTAGTGCCATCAAGGTTGACAGGAGTAACTGTTGTTTACGCAATTTTGACCAGACAATATTTTTTGTCTGTATTGAACTTCTATCCTGAAAATTTTTTTTCATTTTGCTTGATTTTTTGCACCCTTATACCATTTTGGATTTTAGATTTTGGATTAGGAATTACTCTTTATATAAGAGTTATGTCAATCCATCTGTCGGATTATTTCTGCAAAGTTGTCTTAGTATTTACTTTTAAATAGTAAATAATTTAATTAAACGCAGAGTAACGCGGAGATTCCCGCAAAGTAACGCAGAGTATTTCCTCAAAACTTGGTTATGAGTTAATGAAATACTGTGTACTAAGTTAACCCTGCTAGTGTAATTAGAATATCGATTAATTTAATGGCGATAAATGGTGTAATTATTCCACCTAAACCATAAATCAAAATATTGCGTTGCAGTAGTTGATTAGCTGTTAAGGGTCGGAAATTTACGCCCTTTAACGCTAAAGGAATTAAGGCAGGAATAATTAAAGCGTTATAAATTAATGCCGATAATACTGCTGAATTAGTACTAGTCAACTTCATAATATTTAGGCTTTGCAAATTAGCAGAGGCAAAGATTATGGGAATAATTGCAAAGTATTTAGCAATATCATTAGCTAAGGAAAATGTTGTCAACGCTCCACGGGTAATGAGCAATTGTTTACCAACACTGACGATATCAATCAATTTTGTGGGGTCTGAGTCTAAATCCACCATGTTTGCTGCTTCTTTTGCCGCCTGAGTCCCCGTATTCATGGCTAATCCCACATTAGCTTGTGCTAGGGCTGGGGCATCATTGGTACCATCTCCGGTCATGGCGACTAGTTTGCCTTTCGCCTGTTCCTGTTTAATGACAGTAATTTTATCTTCGGGAGTGGCTTCGGCAATGAAATCATCAACGCCAGCTTCTTTGGCAATCACCGCCGCAGTCATATGGTTGTCTCCAGTCAGCATAATGGTACGTACTCCCATACGGCGTAACTGGTCAAAGCGTTCGCGAATGCCAGGTTTGACAATATCTTTAAGATAAATCACGCCGTAGATTTCATGGTCTAAGCACACAGCTAAAGGTGTGCCGCCCTGCTGAGAAACTCGCTCGTAAGCCGCATCAAGTTCTGGGGTTTCGCGGCCATTACGGGAACGTACAAACCCTTTAATTGCTCCCACTGCTCCCTTACGTACCTCTCTCCCACCAGGTAAGTTGGTGCCACTCATGCGGGTTTTGGCAGAAAATTCTACTGCTTGTGCCTGATTGTAGTCAAAATCTACCCTTGCGCCTAATTTTTCTGCTAGTCGCACAATTGATTTCCCTTCAGGCGTATCATCAAATACGCTAGCTACCCAAGCAACATTGGCGATGTCTTCAAGTGTATGACCGTTAATCGGGATAAATTCTTCTGCCAAGCGGTTACCAAGGGTAATTGTCCCTGTTTTATCGAGAACTAAGGTATTAACATCTCCGCAGGCTTCGACAGCTTTACCTGATGTGGCAATAACGTTAAATTGGGCGACTCGATCCATACCGGCGATGCCAATGGCACTTAGCAATCCGCCAATAGTGGTGGGGATCAGTGCAACTAATAAGGCAATTAAAACTGGGATGCTGACTGGATTTTTAACGGTGTAAGCAAATGCAGGCAGAGTGACGACTACAAATAAAAACACTAAACTGAGAACTGCCAATAATACAGTCAAGGCAATTTCATTGGGTGTTTTGCTGCGTTCTGCCCCTTCCACCAAGGCAATCATCCGGTCGATGAATCCTTTGCCTGATTCGGCTGTAATACGGATGATTAATTCATCAGAGATAATCCGCGTACCACCAGTCACCGAACTAGCAACATCCGAGCCAGATTCTTTCAGTACTGGTGCAGATTCTCCAGTAATTGCCGATTCATCTACAGAAGCCACACCCATAATCACTTCCCCATCGGCGGGAATGAAATCACCTGCTACTACGTAGACGGTATCACCCTGTTTGAGGCTGCTGGATGGGACTTCAGTAATAGTGCCATCGGTGGCGAGTTTTTTGGCAGTTGTTTCTAATTTTGTCGATCGCAAAGCATCGGCTTGGGCTTTACCTCTTCCTTCGGCTACAGCTTCCGCAAAATTGGCAAACCAGACTGTGAAAAACAAAATCCCAGTTAAGATGCCGTTGAAGAGTTGCGGATTATTCTGCTGAACTGGGCCAAACAGGCTGGGCTCAATTGTCACCGCTAAAGTAATGAGCGTCCCAACCCACACCAAAAACATTACTGGGTTTTTGATGGCGTGTTGCGGATTGAGCTTGACAAAAGCATCTTTAATGGCTCGCAAGTAGATGCCTGTAGCACTGATTTTAGTCTTTTTGCGTGGTTGACGGCGATCGCCTGAACGAGAACGTGGGGGTCTAGCTTTGGAGGTAGCTGCAGCTTGATTCATAGATTTTAGTGAGTGAGGGTGATGGGAGGTAGGGGGAGATGAGGAAGATGAGGGGGATGAGGGAGATTTTTTATATTGTTTTCCTTGTATATCTAACTGCCAGAAGATAATTTAATACCTTCGGCTATGGGGCCTAAGGCTAAAACGGGGAAAAAGGTAAGTACGCCTAGAATGATACTTACGCCAGCTGTGACACAAGTAAATAGCAGAGAATCGGTTCTGAGAGTACCAGGGGTTTCTGGTACTGGTTTCTTACGAGACATACTATCAGCTAGTAACAATATGGCAATAATTGGTATGTAGCGTCCTGCTAAAAGCGGAAATAAGCAACTCAAATTCCACCACAAAGCTGTAGGTGCAGGTTGAGTAGTAGCTAACCCTGCCAACCCGGAACCATTGTTAGCTGCGGCTGAGGCATATTCATAAACTACTTGGGAAATGCCGTGAAAGCCAGGGTTGGTAATTCCAGCGAAGGAAATGGGGTAGGCTAAGGCGATCGCACTGGGGATTAATACGGCAATCGGATGTATCAGTAATACTATACTGGCGAGCACAATTTCCCGTTTTTCGATTTTGCGTCCTAAAAATTCTGGGGTACGCCCTACCATTAAGCCAGTGAGAAAGACGGTAAGAATTACGTAAATTAATAGATAAGCTATTCCAGTACCTTGACCACCCCAAATAATTTGAAGAAATAAGTTAAATAAAGTTGAAAATATTCCTTGGGGCATTAAGGAATCATGCATTCCGTTGACAGCACCAGACATGGTGGCGGTAGTCATGACTGCCCATAGCGCTGTTTGTGCCCAACCAAACCGTTGTTCTTTACCTTCTAAATTGGGAAATTCTAATCCCAGAGTGCCATTAATCAAGGGATTTCCCTGTAGTTCGGCGGTGGATGTGATTCCTACTAAGACAACGAAAATTACAAACACCATCCAAAACAGCAGCCAAGCTTGTTTGAGGTTATTGGCAAACACCCCATAGGTGTAAATTAAAGCAGCTGGGATAGAAATCATGGCCACGAGTTCTATTAAATTAGAAGCGCCATTAGGATTTTCAAAGGGATGGGCAGAGTTCACACCAAAAAAGCCACCACCGTTTTCACCCAGCATTTTAATCATCTCGAAAGATGCAACTGGGCCTCTAGCAATATACTGTGTACCTCCTTCCAAGGTTCTCACTACTACAGGTGCGCCTAATGTTTGCGGTACACCTGAGATGAGGAGTGCGATCGCACCCACTATTGATATTGGTAGTAAGATGCGGGTAATGGCACGGGTAAGGTCAATATAAAAATTCCCTAATTTCCTACCTGTGAGTCCGCGAATAAAGGCAATTCCTACCGCCAACCCGGTAGCCGCGGAGGTGAACATCAAAAACCCCAAAGCTGCTACCTGACTAAAATAGCTTAAGGTCGTCTCACCTGCGTAGTGTTGCTGGTCGGTATTCGTGACAAAAGAAACTGTAGTGTGCAGTAGTGTATCCCAAGTCGGCGCACCAAAGCCATTGGGATTCCAGGGTAAAAATCTCTGAAAAAATATTAATAAATACACTACAATGCCCATGACGAGGTTACTGTATACTACAGCCCTGGCATATTGCCCACCTGTCATACTATCTTTCGGTTTTACACCCGTTAGGACGAAGATGCTTCGTTCTATGGGATTCATGAAGGAATCAAGCAGGGTTCTTTCTCCCATGAAGACACGTGCTATGTATCTTCCGAACACTGATGTAATTGCTATCACAATACATAGTGTTAACCCAATTTGTAAAAAACCTTGTCCCATGTATTTTGTACTCAATTAAATTTAAGTTATAGACAGTTACTCATGCCAACTAATACATCAACTGCCTGACAATATCTCATATAAACTCGATTCATTAATCTGGATTACGTATTTGGATAACTTTCTATTTTCCAGATACTTCTTGAAGTTTCTGCCAAGAATACTTAAATTTTAGTTTTATTCATTAATCTGTCTCCTGTGTACTATTTGTTTATACAATACATTTTCTGATGTTGCTACTTACATATATCCTTCCGTATCAGGGAGGATGATATTTTTATTACACATACTTTAGCTGATATCGTATCAGCCGACACAGTTCAGGGAGAAGGCTCTCAGCCTAACTGAAGTTAGCAAAAAATTATATTGCATATTCCTAAAATTTGGCGACAATAATTACAAAAATCTGGTAGTAAAACTAATTCCTGGTCATCAATCCAGGAAAGTGAATCTGCTGTTATATCTGCTTATTAGTAAAAACAAATTGTGAAATTTTAAATAAACCAATTCAAATAATGTTGGCGATACAGCAATATATTCTAGAGGGCACGGCAATGCCGTGCCCCTACAATCTGTCGCATTCTTTTTGCAATTTGGTATTAGAGATTGGGGATGGATGATTCAATATCCGGAATAATTTAGCAACCAATCTCATTGCTAAAATCAAATAGATGCGCTTAATGTTACACCAGTTTAAAAATAGTAGGACTTACGCGAGTGTCACATTTTTTTCGTTTAGGCTGTCAAAAGTCAAAAGTCAAGAGTCAAAAAGACCTGAATATTTGACCCTTGACTCTTGACTCTTAAATCAGAAGATTTGTGTACCAGTTGCGTAAGTCCTGAATAGAATAGAGCAAATACATGAGTCAATAAAGTTCAGTTAAGAAAATAAATTGACAACAAAACAAATAATTTTGGAGGGGGTTTGGGGGACGCAACCGTCACCCAATCGGGGGTTTGGGGGAGAATCCCCCAATTTTGCTACCTGTTTCCACAACTGACAAATCAATCACTAATAATCTGAACCGTATTGATACATGAGTGGGACGCACAGCTATATTTTTAATTGGTATTATTTACATCAATAAACATTACAAAACTTTATATAATTCGGATTAATCGCACCTACCTACTTAATCAAACCCAGGGATGATGAGAAATCTGGGCTAAATTGCCATGATTGCACTTGAATAAGTGATATTTCAGTAGTTGCTAGCGATCGCAAAGGATAGGGCGGCATGATTAAATCTTGGATGGTGATAGGGGCTGTAGCTTTTGTAGTCGCTTTAGGCGCTAACTTCATTACGCCAAGCGATCGCAAGTGGTTCCAGCGATTGCAAAGACCTCGATGGCTAACTTTTGAGGCAGCAATTCCAATTATTTGGACTGTAATTTTTATTTGTGGTGCTTGGTCTGCTTACATTGTGTGGGAAAGAAACCCAGGAACTAACAATACTTGGTTATTGATGGGTATATATCTACTTTTAGAGATTGTAACTATTGCTTACACACCTGTAATGTTCCGCCTGCGTAGCCTTAAAGTTGGTACGATTTTAGGCGGTACAGGCTTTATTATTGGTTTACTATTAGCACTTGCAGTTTTAACTACTTCTAATTGGGCTGCACTTTTATTAGTTCCTTATTTGCTTTGGAGTCCCATCGGGACATATACCACTTGGCAGATGCTTCACCTCAATCCTCAAGAAGCATAAGAGACTTCCAAGCTAAAAAAATATACCGTCGCTGAGTAGGCAGGGGAGCAGGGAGCAGGGAGCAGGGGGAGAAAGAAAAATATTATCTGAGTAAATTGGATAATTTATTTTCAGGAAGACCCTAAATCAATATCCAGATCCCACCCGCGACTGATTTAACTCATGCCTGTAATTGCCACACTTGCATTGTATGGCTTAACAAAATGTACAGGCAAAGGTGAACACCATGATTGAATCTTGGATGGTGATTGGTGCTGTCACATTCTTGATTGCACTCGGTAGTTTCTTCATCACACCCCGTGATGTTAAATGGTTCGCGCTGTTAAGTCGCCCTCGCTGGCTAGTTTTTGAACCACTTATTCCATTTATTTGGACAACGATTTTTATTTGTGGTGCAGCTTCCGCAAATATTGTTTGGCAAAAAAATCCTGGTAGTTTAATTACCTGGATAATCATGGGTTTGTACCTATTACTAGAAATTATTACCGTTGCCTATATTCCTGTAATGTTGAGATTTCATAGCCTCAACATCGGGGAAAGTTTGGGGCTAAGTGGTCTGATTTTAAGTGTGATTCTGACAATTTGCGTTTTACCAATTTCGTGGATGGCAGCGCTTTTACTCATTCCTTATCTAGTTTGGAGTCCTATCGGCACATACACTACTGATGAGTTAAAACATCTAAATCCTGAAGATGCGTAGGCTAGGGATAATTTGTGAAAATGCATGATGTCCAGATTCCCGACTTCTTTGAGAAGTTGGGAATTTAATTTTTTGCTAATGATTTAGCTTTGTTGCTGATGCGTTACGCGATCGCTAACGCATCCTACGAATGTTTATGCTTGGGGAAATTCTTTAATAAATACCAAAATACCCCTAAGTTTACTATTAAAACAATTAATTTTATCGGAGATAATCCCCGAATTAATTCATATATTTCTGGCGGTATACTAATACCGACTAGTATCAGCACTAAAATATGTGCCCAACGTTTTTCATACCATAACCCAATAGCTTCAATGGCAGTCACAATAGCATAGATTCCTGAAGCAGTACCGCTAAATACAAGGGTTTTACGATTATAATTTAGAATTTTTTCCACAAGCCAATTAATAATGCTTGATTTACCTTCTAATACGTAATTATCGGAAAATTCTTCTAGATATTGATGATTTTTTAAGGCCAATAATAAAGCTATAGAAGTAACCATTAAAAGTGAAGCTACAAATGCTTTGTAACAAACAATTGTTACCAATCCAGCAGAACGCTTTGCCAAGCAACCTCCTGAGTAGGATAGATATGATATTGAGTTTCCTACATTATTTATAATAATTTTTCCCTTAATCAACCTCAAAATATTTAATATCTGCCTAGGATGGACAGATTTAATCAGTATCTAACTGCTGGGAAATACTAGATTTATTGAAGATTAATTGAGACTAATTACAATAAATTAATTTATGTGAAAACGCCCATAGCGGGCTGTAAAAGAATTATGGGGATGAGATTGATTACTTAACCAAGCCCACATTTGATCACCATAAGAAAAATGCCACCATTCTCTAGGATTGCGGCAAAATCCAGCTTTTAACATCACATCTCGCAATAACTCACGGTGAGTATGATACTGTTTTGCCTGTGGCGACTCATTATTGGCATAGTAATCGGGAAGCGATCGCTCTGACAATTCATCAATCGGTGAACCCATATCCACAATTTTCCCGGTATCATCTACCAATGTCACATCTACTGCTGCACCTGTACTATGAGGCGGTGGCGTTTTTTCATCTAAGCTAGGTGCAGCCCAAATTTGATAAACAGCTTCCCAAATTTCTTGGTGTTGATTAGGCGATAATTCTGCCTCAATCATTTCTCTTTGCTTTAATGCTTCGGCAAAGCTGTAATCTACCATAAACTGCTGCACCGCAACGGGGCGATAAGCATCAAAGATTTGGATGTACCAATTAGGATATAGCGATCGCAGATAATTCTGCGCTTGGATTAAACATTCAACGACGCTTTGCCGCAAATAATATGGAGAATGTTCTCCATAAGGCGCACCCAGTTTTTCATAAGGATGGGGAGATTCTACAGCAAATAGTTCTAAGGGAATCGGTATTAAAGGTTCACCACATTCTAAAATCGGGATTTGGTGATATGGTCTCATTGTTGCAGCAGCTAGAGGCTCAAAATATATACGGTAAAAATTGTTAATCTTCGGTTACTTTTTCTACAACTTCCGGTACTGGATCGTAACCACCAGGATGGAAGGGATGACAGCGTAAAATCCGGCGAATACCCATCCAAGTACCCCGCCATGCACCGAATTTTTCAATTGCTTCGATAGTATACATTGAACAAGTAGGCTGAAACCGACAAGTTGGGGGAAACAGCGGCGAAATAAACATTCGGTAGCCCCGAATCAGCCAAATCAATAATAGTTTCATCGCAATAACCTAAATCTAATAAAGTAGTAAATAAGAGCCAAGTTTTCTACTAGCATTTTGGTGATTACAATTCCTGGTTTAGAGTCAATTCCCCCTTTATGGCTACAAATTGCGATCGCAGCAGTTTGGGTGTTATTTATTTTAGCGATCGCTTGGGGTGTAAATCGCTTTGCCCATAAAGAACCAGAAATCATCCGCAAGATAGTTCACATTGGCACTGGTAATGTGATTTTACTGGCGTGGTGGTTAAATATTCCCGCAAGTATTGGTATTACAGCTTCAATTGTAGCCAGTGCAGTTACCTTATTGTCTTATCGTTTGCCAATTCTCCCCGGTATTAATAGTGTCGGTCGTCAAAGTTTAGGGACATTTTTTTACTCTGTGAGTTTCGGCATTTTAATTGCTTGCTTCTGGTATTTGCAACAACCCCAATACGCAGCTTTAGGAATTTTGGTAATGACATGGGGTGATGGATTCGCAGCTTTAATTGGTCAGCGCTTTGGTAAACATAAGTATAAAGTTTTCGGGTCACAAAAAAGCTGGGAAGGCTCGTTAACAATGACCTTTGCTAGTTACATAGTCAGTAGTTTAGTTTTGCTGGTTAGCCAAGGTAATATCTGGCAAACTTGGGTAGTATCTTTGCTAGTGGCTGTTGTCGCTACAGCTTTAGAAGCTTTTTCGTTTCTTGGAATTGATAATCTCACAGTTCCTTTAGGTAGCGCGGCTTTAGCATTTATGTTAATGCAGCTTTTCCCCATCTAGAAATCTGATTTAAATTCTGAAAAATCTCATTACCAAGTAGGATGCGTTAGCTTCAGCGTAACGCATCCCACATGAATTTCAAAAATCAAAAATAAGTCTTATCATCTGAAAGATTAGCTGTGATTTATTGACCCAATTACTATTAAAAAAAATTTAATTCCGACCTCTATACAGTCGGAATTTTTGTCATGAAATGATAATAATTCAGCCATCGGATAAATTTTCTGGCTTTAGGTTTATTTATCCATCTAGGTTTCTGTAAAAACAATTACAAAATTATAACTAAATACAGAATATAACAAAGCTAAATTTATCACCCAAGAGAGATTAGATTAAAACTCAAATAATTTTATATATAACAAAAAAGATTATATAAACTTGGTAAAAACTTTCCATAATGAGTTTTTTTAATTATTCACAACCTCTTTTAGTGCGTAAACTATTAACTCTAGAAGTTCAAAAACAGTTTGGAATCAGGTATATTAACTGGCAAATCGGCAGTGTGAAACTTCATTCCACTTTTTATACCTGCGTCGATCAAGCGTGCATATTTTGGAGTTTGCTATTACTAACAATATTTATAAATGCTCAGTTTCTTCCTATTAGTTGGAGTTTGCAAGCTACTTTATGGACTATCCTCAGTTGTATCGGCACAGTAGCAATGATAAGTTGGGCTAATTACTGGGTAAGCGAAAGAAAAGTGAAATGGGTGCTATATTCCTGGGTAATATTAATGCTATTGGGTGTTGTTTTAACAGATTTGAGTATTTATTGCGGTTGGGTTGAGATACTATCAAATCTCTGTGGATTGTGGTTAGGGTTAAGCAGCATCGGATACATTTGTACTGCTTTAGGAGTGCGATCGCGTGCCCTGATCTTCACAGGTATACTGCACCTATTGTTAATCTTTTTATTACCTTATATTGCTCCTTGGCAGTTTCTCATTACTGGCGCTTTTATGGCTTTTTGTTTATTAATGCTAGCTGAATTTCAGTGGGATGGTTTATAGAGTAATAGCTAAACCTGCATTTCTTACAAGCAGCAGATATAGCAGATGTCGGTGGGTTAAGTGCAGCACAACCCAACATTAATCTTAAAAGCCTAACCTATATTTCCATATGAAAAGATTTATAGCCTAACAGAAATACTTAGCCCAGACAAGTATACTAATAGTCTATTTTTCTGTAATATCTAGATATTAAAATTAGTAGTAAGTATTTTATTAGTATAAAAAAATGAGATTTAGAGAATGGGCGACTAAAGTAATGCTTATTTTCTTATTGTTCGCCACTCTAATTTTGGCGGTTTTTGCTGGTAAATCAGCAAAAATTGAGAACAATAATGCAATATCTAATCAAGATGTTATAGCTTGGAGTGAGTATCCCCAGGCGCAATTACAATCAGAGAAAAATCTCGAGGCTAAACCTCAGATTGCAATCAAACCACCAGCCAAAAAGAAAACGGTTGCAGGATTGTATCGCACTACTCAAGCATTTGCTAGCTATAAACCTCGATATCTCATCACCAATGTAAACCCAACCAACTATGGAGAACGTTACGCCAAAGATATTAATGGTGTGACTCTCCACAACCAGCCAATTATAGTCATACATGAAACTGGTAATTCGGCTTCTAGCGCGGTTAATTTTTTTCAAACACCCCATGATAATGAAAATATTCAAGCAAGTTATCACACCTTAATTACCCAAGATGGGACAGTGGTTTATCTCATTCCTCCAGATAAACGCGCCTTTGGTGCAGGTAATTCGGTGTTTGATGGCCCTAATGGTGAGGAAACGGTGAAAACAAATCCCAATTTACCACCTTCTGTTAATAACTTTGCCTATCACGTTTCTTTAGAAACACCGCCAGAAGCTTGGGGAAATGACAAAGCAGAATATCACAGTGGCTATACAGAAGCTCAATATCAATCTTTAGCTTGGTTAATCGCTCAAAGTCAAGTTCCCGATGAGCGGATTACTACCCATAAAGCTGTAGACCGTTCACGCCAAAAAATTGACCCAATAAACTTTGATTTTGACAAGTTCTTTAATTTGCTTCATAGCTATCGCCAACGCCTGAGTTAAAACCATTTTTGATTATTGAATCAGGAGAAATACCTGTTCCTGCGATCCCTTGCTCTCGTTGTTCGATATATTGCTTTACTAGAGCAGCTGCTCCTGTCATATAACTATTCACTACTATTTATCTAAATATTAATTTAATGTAGTAGCGTGGCAAGGCTAAAATAGTGCATTGCTCAAACTCTTGTGGGATGGGCATCTTGCCCGTCCTAGGCGGACAAGATGTCTACCCCACAAGAAAATTATATTGCCACATTTTCGGCGTGTCAGTCCAGTAGGGTGTGTTGTCGCGCAGCGCAACGCACCGAAATATTTTCCATAATAAAAGGTGCGTTATCCTCCTGCATAAAACACGCTATGTTTTTAATTACGAATTACGAAATTACAGTTAAAACCCACGCTCATTGAACAGGTGAGACGTGGGTTTTATTGGATTTAACTAAAGCTATAGATTTTCTGAGTTTCTAAGCGATCGCAAATTGTCGAGGGTAGTGTACCCGCTTCAAAGGTCTGACGATCTACCTGGACTTGTAAATTCGTCAGCGGATCGCTACCAGATGAAATCAAAAATTCTAGTTTTTCGATATAAGGCAAAGTTGCGAGATGATCGAGAATTTGACAGATGGCTTGCAGGTAAGGATGACCTTTTTGCTGATACCAATCGCCATCTGCAACTTTTGGTTGGTCAAAACCCAAGTGTACTGTTAATGATGGCTTGTCGAAGAGGGCGATCGCTAGTGGTCGCGCTTCTTCTTGCAGTAATAGGTGATGATTTTTCGCTAAATGCCGAATTTTTTCTAAGCGTTCATAGCGTTGTGTGACCGATTGGGGATCATCTTGCCAGTGAATAGCTACTGTGACTAAATAAGTTTGCAGCAGCATATGTCCTAACTTCTTAGCTTTGGTTGCTAAGTAATAGGAATTGTAATCGTTGGCTTCAATCAATAACGGTACGCGATCAACTACTTCTAAGCCATAGCCTTTCACCCCCGCAATTTTACGGGGATTATTAGTAATCAAACGAATCTGCTTGACTCCTAAATCCATGAGCATTTGTGCGCCCATACCATAGTCTCGCAAATCGGCGGCGAACCCTAAGCGCTCGTTGGCTTCTACTGTATCCAGCCCCATATCCTGTAGGGAATAGGCTTTGAGTTTATTAATTAAGCCAATTCCCCGCCCTTCTTGACGCAGGTAAACTACGACACCTTGTCCAGCCGCTTCAATCATTTTGAGTGCAGCTTGCAATTGCATCCGGCAGTCGCAGCGCAAAGAACCCAAAGCGTCACCAGTCAGACATTCCGAGTGCATCCGCACCATGACTGGCTCATCTTTAAAGGTAGCGGGATCGCCCTTAACAATGGCTACGTGTTCGCAATTATCTAAAGTATGGCGGTAAGCGTAGATTTTGAAATGACCAAACTGAGTGGGTAAATCGGCAATACTTTCGCGAATAACTAAGCGATCGTGTTGCAGACGATAACTAATTAAATCCGCAATACTAATAATTTTGAGATGATGACTATGAGCATACTCAATTAGCTGGGGCAACCTTGCCATCGAACCATCGGAGTTTTGAATTTCACAAATTACTCCAGCTGGGTACAACCCTGCTAATCGAGATAAGTCTACAGCCGCTTCTGTATGTCCCGCCCGTTTGAGTACGCCACCAGCTTTAGCGCGTAGGGGGAAAATATGCCCAGGACGGCGTAAATCTGAGGGTTGTGTGGCTGGGTTGAGAGTCACCTGGATTGTCCGCGCGCGGTCTTCGGCGGAGATCCCTGTACTGACACCCAAATGCGGCCCCGCATCAATGCTGACTGTAAAAGCAGTTTGGTTGGTGTCGGTAATATTGCTCACCATTAACGGTAAGTCTAGTTCATCGAGGCGATCGCCACTCATCGCCAGACAAATCAGTCCTCTTGCTTCCACCGCCATAAAATTAATCATGTCGGGTGTGGCAAATTGGGCAGCACAAATCAAGTCACCCTCATTTTCGCGATTTTCGTCATCTACCACGACGATGACACGCCCAGCTTTTAAATCTGCCAAAGCTGCGTCAATGGAATCAAACTTGAAGGATGAAATTGCAGCACTAGCACCATCAGCCGACTCAGGCGACTGCTGAAAGGCTTGCTCTACTTGCGGAGCCACCCCAGTACTCTGTTCACTAGAGTTGAGGGGAGTGGCTGGCGACTGCCGTTTAGTCTTAGGCTTTGACACAGAGGAATTCCAGCTACCAAAAGTAAATTTTTTTAACAATTTCTTCTTTTAGATTGTAACTCCTTTATAAGGCAGAGAAGTACACTAGCAATGATTTGATAACATGACAAAAAATTTCTGCCCTAAAATTGAGGTTTAATACTCATGTGTGGCAGTAAGACGCTCAAAGCGAGAGTATTATTTCTGGCTCTTTCCTGACCAAAAAGCTCAGGAATTGCGTGAATATGGTATTTTCCCAATGTCTAATTCCCTCTTCACTAAAGAATGTAAACAGCTGTTTCTGCCCCCTTGGGAGGAAACAGCTAAAAAATTGACTTTTGGTGAGAGCATAAAATCTCGCCGCTACTAAGTGCAGAGCCACTAATACCCCGGCTTCAGTCGGTGGCTGATTGTGCGTTGCGCCTCTAGTAGTTCGCCAAGGAAACTTGGCGGGGTAAAGGGCAAGGGGGACAGGGAAAAGATGTAACCTTTAACCTTTTTCCCAACCCTCACCTAATAATTTTGGGTTTGTAGACTACTAGTCGCTGATATGTTGATAGCTAATAACTCAATTAAACAAAAGCTGATAAGGATTTCATCATCATGGGCAAAAATGGACGCGTACAAGTTGGGATTGTTGGCGCGTCAGGCTATGGCGGAGTGCAGTTAGTTCGGCTACTGATGGATCATCCAGAAGTCGAATTAGTTTATTTAGGCGGTGAGAGTAGTGCCGGAAAACCCTTTGCGGATCTCTACCCTCATCTGGCTCATGCAGTAAACTTGCCCATTGAGGCGGTAGATGCAGAAGTCATTGCCCAACGCTGTGAAGCAGTGTTTCTCTCTTTGCCAAATGGTCTGGCTTGCCAAATTACACCAATACTGCTCGAAAAAGGCTGTAAGGTACTAGATCTGAGTGCCGATTATCGATTTAGTGATTTGGCAACCTATACCACTTGGTACGGAACTGAGCGCAGCGATCAATCAACTGCGGCTACAGCAGTATATGGATTACCAGAACTTTATCGCGATCGCATCAGTGAAGCCCAGCTTGTCGGCTGTCCTGGCTGCTACCCTACCGCCAGTCTGCTGGCACTCTCTCCTCTGTTGAAGCAGGGCTTAATTGTCCCCGAAACCGCCATTATTGACGCTAAATCTGGCACATCTGGCGGCGGCAGACAAGCCAAAATTAATATGCTCTTGGCTGAAGCAGACAACTCTCTCTCGCCCTACGGAGTTGGTCGCCATCGTCACACACCAGAAATTGAGCAAATTTGCAGCGAACTTGCAGGACACGAAGTTAAAGTTCAATTCACACCACATTTAATCCCGATGGTGCGGGGGATTTTAGCGACAGTTTATGCCACACTGCGCGATCCCGGTTTAGTCAGGGATGATATGGTAACAATTTACAATGCTTTTTACCGTAATTGCCCTTGGGTAAGAGTTTGCGATAGTGGAGTTTACCCGCAAACAAAATGGGCTAGTGGCAGCAATCTTTGCTACATAGGTATAGAAGTTGACCCGCGCACCGGACGCGTGATTGTGATGTCCGCAATCGATAACCTGATTAAAGGACAAGCGGGTCAAGCTATTCAATGTTTAAACATCATGATGGGTTGGGATGAAACTTTGGGATTGCCCAAACTTGGGTTTTATCCGTAAAAGGGCATTGGGCATGGGGCATGGGGCATTGGTAATGGGTAATGGGTAATAGGTAATTGGAATTTTCCCCAATCCCCATTACCCCTTATCCCCAGAGGGGGCCCCGAGTTCCCCAATCCCTACTTCGGCCCTAAACCCACTGCACCTGCATAAATGGCGCGATCGCCTAGTTCATCTTCGATGCGAAGCAGGCGGTTGTATTTGGCAACTCGTTCGCTACGGCAGAGAGAACCGGTTTTGATTTGACCTGCACGGGTGGCTACAGCTAAATCCGCGATCGTGGTGTCTTCGGTTTCACCAGAACGATGGCTAATGACTGACCGGAAACCGTTGCGGGTTCCAAGGTCAATGGTTTCTAAAGTTTCGGTCAAAGAACCAATTTGATTGAGTTTAATCAAAATGGCGTTGCCAGCTTTTTGTTCAATGCCTTTTTGTAAGCGGGTGGCGTTAGTTACAAATAAGTCATCGCCTACTAACTGTACTTTTGAACCCAACTTCTGGGTGAGCAATTGCCAACTCTGCCAATCTTCTTCATGCAAGCCATCTTCAATGGAGACAATTGGGTATTGGTCAACTAATTGGGCGAGATAATCAATAAATTCTGTGGGCGCGTGGGGTTTACCGTCGTAGACATATTGTCCATTTTTGTAAAATTCACTAGCTGCCACATCTAAAGCTAACGCGACTTGTTCCCCAGGTTTATAACCAGCTTTCTGAATGGCAGCAACTAGCAATTCCAAAGCTACCTGATTGGACTCTAAGTTAGGGGCAAAACCACCTTCATCGCCCACACCAGTTAATAAACCCTTGTCAGCTAATACTTCGCTCAGGGTAGCAAACACCTCTGCCCCCCAGCGCAAAGCTTCCCGGAAGGAAGACGCGCCAATGGGGACAATCATAAACTCTTGAAAATCCACATTGTTAGCTGCGTGGGCACCGCCATTAATCACGTTCATCAACGGTACTGGCAGCAAATTCGCTAAAGGCCCGCCTAAGTAGCGATATAGGGGGATACCTAGCGACTCAGCACCAGCTTTAGCCGCAGCCAAAGAAACTGCCAAAATTGCATTTGCACCTAAATTGGATTTGTTGGCAGAACCATCGGCAGCGATCATCGTCCGGTCGATCAATTCTTGATTGAGGGCATCCAAGTTTAATAACTTCGGCGCAAGTGCATCGTGAACGTTTTGTACCGCCTTCAGTACGCCTTTACCCCCATAACGGCTTTTATCCTTATCTCGCAGTTCGTGTGCTTCAAAAGTGCCAGTAGAGGCACCACTGGGAACCTGTGCCAATCCCACTGCACCGTTAAGCAAATGTACTTCTGCTTCAATAGTTGGTCTACCCCGTGAGTCAAGAATTTCACGGGCAACAATCGCCTCAATGGCAGTATCTACAGTTGTACTCATGTGCGCTTTATCCTTTGTTTCCTTTGTAAGAGTACCTTTTTCCGGTTTGCAAGCGATCGCCTAATGACTGACTTCACCCCATCGCTAGCATAGGCTTTTAAAGGACTTTATAGGCTGAGATTAAACAAGATTTCCAATCATTGCGTCAACTAATTTGCAATTGTGGATTTGACGCTGCACATGAGTCTATTTCGTAGAGTTTTAATGTATTGTAAGTTACAAACTAAAGTAAAACATGATGACCTAGACAAAAATATTTATGCAAGAAGTCTAATAGTGAAGCTGAGGAAACACATGGCGTTACTCTGCGTTAAAAAATCTCCCGTTCAGACTTACCTCTGTAACGGGAGTTCTCTTAGTCTATTAGAAATCAATACAGTTCAGTTAAGAAAATAAATTGACAACAAAACAATAATTTTGGAGGGGGTTTGGGGGAGAATCCCCCAATTGTGCTAGCTGTTTCCACAAGTGACAAATCAATCACTAATGAGCTTATCTGAACTGTATTGTATTAGAAATTGGTTAAACAACTACTTCAGTTCAGTTGGAACTATAGTTATAAGCTTTGAAAAAACTACGTCCAGTTGAATGAGATGGGTCTAATCCTTCGTTGCGAGAACGACGACGTAAATCACCGATATCTGGTGTATTGTTGAAGGCATCTTCAATACTGATTTGACCAGTTAGCATCAATTCGCAAAGGGCATCATTCATTACCTGCATACCTTCTTTGTGGCTAGCTTCCATCAGTTGATATGCTTCTGTGTCTTCACCCTTTAATAGATAATCTTGCATAGTGGGTGTGTTAATTAAGATTTCCATAGGTGCTGTGCGACCACCATCTGTTGTGCTGAGTAAACGTTGAGCAACAACAGCAACTAAGGAATCAACAATTTGTACCCGCATAATTGCCTGCTCATCAGGATTATAAAGATTGAGAAGGCGATTAATTGCGCCAATTGCATCTTTAGAGTGCAGAGTACCTAATACTAAGTGACCAGTTTGTGCAGCTTTAATGGCAGTATCAACAGTGATGCGATCGCGCATTTCTCCTACTACAATCACATCTGGGTCTTCCCGCAATGCTGACCGTAAAGCATCATGGAATTCGTGAGTGTGTAAACCTACTTCCCTTTGACTAATTAAGCTATTTTGGGAAGTATGAACATATTCAATTGGGTCTTCAATGGTGATGATATGTTTCTGTTGAGTTTCATTTAAATAGCGGATCATTGCGGCTATGGTAGTAGATTTACCCGAGCCAGTTGACCCAGCAACTAAAATTAATCCTTGTTTTTTATTAACAACATTTTTGAGGATGGGTGGTAATCCCAAACTATCAATACTGGGAACGTGCAGTGTAATTAACCGCAGCACCATTGCGCCACCAGTTAAGGTTTCAAAACAGTTGATGCGACAGCGGACAAGCCCAGGATAAACAATTGCTGTATCTAATTCTTTGGTTTCTACAAACCGATGCTTGGCAGATGGGGAGAGAATCTCGTCTAAATAATCGTCAAAGATTTTTGGTGTGACTACACCTACTAATTCGTAAACTTCCATTTGTCCGCGAATGCGAAAGCGTGGTAATTCTCCGACACGAATATGTATATCAGTAGCTTGCAGATTGTACGCATCATGTACCATCTGTTGAATAGAAACTAGCTTTTTCTGAATTGCAAATGGTGGTGGTGGCGGTGCTGGAAGAGTAGGAATTTTGGGAATTAAATATTGTGAGGTAGATTCGCCGTTCATTAGCCTTTCCTATAGTAAATATTTGATTAAAACAAAAGTTAAAACTTAACTTTTATTCCCAAAGTCAGCAGTTAATAGAACTTGTAGATTAATCAATTCTTTTGAGGTCAACCGTGGAGTTACTTAGATTTTCAATCTACAACATACTTAGGTAAGATTTTCGTTTTTACGATAGTCTTTACCAATTCTTTAGTGAAACCATGAATTTCTATGAATTTCATTCATGGTTGGGCTAGAAAGGAAATTATGAAAATCATTAAACGTACCATCAACTGGTTAGAAACCCGCGCTTGTGTCCCTGCATACAGCGGTTGGGTTTTAGCAGGAATTGCTATCTGCTTTTTTGGCGCTGCTGTGAATACAATGGCTGGTTGGCTTTATGCCATCAGTGGAGTGAGTTTTGCTCTGTTAGCCATAGCGGCTATTTTGCCCCCGCGATCGCTTGTGGGTTTAACCGTGAAACGCCGTGCCATTAGGCCTGTCACCGCCGGAGATGAATTAACGGTAGAAATCGAAATTCACAATCAAACAAAGCAAGCTGTAAACTTGCTACAAGTTGAAGATATGTTGCCTTTTGTGTTGGGGAAACCAGTAACCAAGTCCATAGAAACCATTCCCCCCCATGAGCATTACCGTTGGGTATATTACCAACCAACGCCCCGCCGGGGTGTTTATCGCTGGCATACAGTCGAACTCGTTAGCGGTGCGCCTTTAGGCTTGTTCTGGTGTCGCCGTCAGCGTGAATGTGCAGCCACAGCGATTGTTTATCCGAGTGTATTACCGCTAACTTACTGCCCACTAGTAGATGAAATGGGGCAAGACGAAAGCGACATGAGTAACTTTCTTGGCAAAACGTTACAAACAGAGACAACTGGACTAGTGCGATCGCTTCGTCCTTATCGTCTAGGCGATCCTACTCGTCTGATTCACTGGCGCACCAGCGCGCGCTACGGGGAATTACGGGTACGGGAATTAGAAATAGTTACTAGCGGTCAAGAAATTATTATTGCGCTTGACAGTACAGTGAATTGGGCAGAAGAGAATTTTGAACAAGCCGTCATCGCTGCCGCATCTCTATATTTTTATGCCCAGCGTCAAAATATCCAAGTCCAACTGTGGACAGCATTCACAGGATTAATTAAAGGCGATCGCATAGTTCAAGAAGCCTTAGCAGCTACTAAGCCGCAGGAAGATGCTAATGCACCTATTCCAGAAGGCTATCCCTTAATTTGGCTAACTTCCAATCCTCAAACCCTTACTTCCTTACCTTTAGGTAGTCGCTGGATTTTATGGGAAAATCATCCTGCTGCCACAGAACCAGTAATAGCTAACCGAGATTACCCTGGTATTGTTATACAAACTGAGCAAGGATTACAACCACAACTACAAAAATCCTTACACTCATAAATTACTGACAATTCCATGTATTGAAAAATTCAATGTCTGTTTCTAAGTCAAGTTTTTCTGATGACTTAAATATTTTTCTGTCCCGGTAACCGAGATATATCAGCCTTTGCCCAAAGGCTATTTCAATTTAGTAACAAAGGTTGGGGAAATCTCCCCAAGATTACCGCATTCAGGCTGAGGTACAATGCAAAGAAATGTTTAAATTATGAGCGGCTGATCTAATGATCTCATCAGAAGTGAATACAAAATCCAGCGATAAAAGCCTAGAGGCAATGCGGCATTTTTCCGAACAATACGCCAAGCGTACTGGAACCTACTTCTGTTCTGAACCTTCGGTTACCGCAGTCGTGATTGAAGGGCTAGCTAAACATAAAGACGAACTTGGTGCGCCTTTGTGCCCTTGCCGCCACTACGAAGATAAAGAAGCCGAAGTACACGCCACATACTGGAACTGTCCCTGTGTGCCGATGCGGGAACGTAAGGAGTGCCATTGTATGCTGTTTCTGACCACAGACAACGAGTTTGCGGGAGAACAGCAAGAAATCACCCTTGAAACCATCAAAGAAGTGCGAGACAGCATGGCATGAGTGAAACCATGCCCCAAGAGTTTTGGCAAGGCGTAGAACAGTTTAATACTGGGCAGTTCTATGCCTGTCATGACACTTTAGAAGCTTTGTGGATTGAAGCCAGCGAGCCTGAAAAAACCTTTTATCAAGGCATTCTCCAAATTGCCGTAGCACTTTATCATTTGAGTAATCACAACTGGCGGGGTGCAGCAATTCTGCTAGGAGAAGGCAGTAATCGTTTGCGACGTTACCCTTCCAGTTACGGTGGCATTGATTTAGAAGCTTTATTAATCCAGAGTGTGGCATTGTTGCAAGTATTACAAAAAACTAGCCCAGATCAAATTGCTGCTGATGATCTGGGTGAATCTGACACTTTGCCTTTGCCTAGGATAGAGCTAGTACAAGAAGGCTGAAGTCTGAAAGCTATATGCTAGAGGACTCATATTTGATTTTTGCCGTTCAAGTAGGATGCGTTAGCGATAGCGTAACGCATCAGCAACAAAACTGATATTTTGTCTAGAAATCAAATCGGATTCCCATATAAACTTTCTGCACATTGAGAATCGTAGTTATACTTCCGCCGTCATCTACTAGTTAATCTTAAAATTATTTAATGCTGAAAAAATGTCCGATTAAATAAAGAGAACCGCATAAAACAACTAAGTCTTCGGGAGAAGCAAAAGCTGCTTCTAAGGCGGAAGTTAAATCGCGGTAAGATTGGCAAAAACTCAATTCCGGACAAATTTCCGCAGCTAGTTTGGCTAAGTCATCAGGAATTGCTGAAGAAGTATCTGGTATAGGTACGAGACATAACTTATCTCCCTCTCGTAATAAAGCCTGGAAAATGTCGGCATGGTCTTTATTTGCCATCATTCCCATCACCCAAGTTATTTTAGGGTTAGTTAATGTATCAACATAATCACGTAAAACTTCAGCACCAGCTGGATTATGGGCACCATCTAGCAATAATTTGTGCTTTTTCCAAGTTACCCATTGAATACGCCCAGGCCATTTAGTGTTGGCCATGCCATTAATTATGGCTGTTTGAGAAATGTGCCAGCCTTGTTTTTGCAGAATTTCGATCGCAGCTAAAGCTAAGGCAGAATTTGTTAACTGAATTTGCCCCTGTAAAGCTAGCGGATATTGAATTAATCTGCCATCCAGAGTTTGATATTCCGCCCATCCAGAAGATACAGAACGCGCAGGCTGGGGTGTAAATATCGGGCATTCTAATTCTTGAATACGCGATCGCACAACTGCCTCTGCTTCTTTTGGCAATGGCCCCACCACAGCCGCACATCCAGGTTTGAGAATTCCGGCTTTTTCACCAGCAATATGGGCAACAGTCGGCCCTAGCTGCTGCCAATGTTCGCGACTGATGGAAGTAATGACTGTCACTAAAGGCTGTGAGCAAACGTTAGTAGCATCCAAGCGTCCGCCCAATCCTACTTCTACCACTGCTATATCTACCTGCTGCTGGGCAAAATATAACCAAGCAGCGGCTGTAATCACTTCAAATTGAGTGGGTGATTCTTCATCAGGTGCGATTGCATCCTTAACCTTTTGCAATAATTTATACAAATCTTCTGAAGCAATTGGCTGTTGATTAACAAAAATACGTTCTGTCCAATCAACTAAATGTGGAGAGGTGTAAAGTCCTGTCCGATAACCAGCTTGAGTCAGAACTGATGATAGATAGGCACAGACAGAACCTTTACCATTAGTACCAGCAACATGAATCACAGGCACTTTTTCATGGGGATTACCAAGATTGTCCAAAAGTTTGACAATGCGTGACAGTCCCAGATTGATACCGAAGTGTTGAAAGGATTGTAATAGAGAATCGATATCCAAGATTAGGGAATGGGTAATGGGTAATGGCTAATGGCTAATGGGTAATGAGTGAAATTATTACCCTTGACTTTCTTGTACAGACGCGATTAATCGCGTCTCTCTTGACTTTTGGCAAACACCAAACACCTAAATACAAATGAACCGACTGCCCCTTTGAAGGGAAACAGTCGGCTAAAGAATGTTAATTATTCTGAAAATTTAAGCTTCTCTGTTTAAAAAGTTTTGCACTTGTCGTAAAGCAGCTGCACCAATATTAAATACAGCCCAACCAGCAGCAATGGCTATTGGTGCTAGAACAATGGCTACACGAAAATCAATGTCCATATTGGAACCCCTCTGTTAAATAAATTAAACTTTTGTCAACTGCTCTCATTTTTTATTGTTAGCTGAAGTGGGCAATTTTTCCAGCCCCACGTGTAAAGAATGTTTACAATTTTGGGTTTTGGGGTTTGTTGTTTGGTGTTGGTCACGAGTCCAATGTCCAATAGAAAGGGATAGAGATTCCCATTACCAATTACCGATTACCCATTACCCAGTCCCCAGTCCCTAATCCCTAATCTCACGACTTTTGAGTAAATCCGATATCCGTTCCCTTTCCAGCATGAACTAAAGCTAACTTTTGGTAGCGTTGGGCGTGTTCGAGTAATTCTGCAGCTTCGGTGTCTGATAATTGGCGCACTACTTTTCCAGGAATACCAACTACTAATGACAAGGGTGGTATATCCTTTGTGACTACTGAGCCAGCACCAATAATGCTACCAGCGCCGACGCGTACACCATTAAGCACGATCGCACCGATCCCAATTAAACTGCCGCGCTCAATGTAGGCAGAATGTATCACAGCACGATGTCCTACGGTCACATGATCTTCTAATATGGTAGGAAAACCAGGATCGCCATGTAGAATAGCTCCATCTTGTATATTCGTGCATTCGCCAATATCAATGCGTTCTACATCGCCTCTGACTACTGCCCCATACCAAATGCTCACACCTGCCCTTATGTTTACGGAACCGATCACGCTCGCATTGGCTGCAACAAAGGCAGCTTGAGAAAAATCAGGAGATGGCCAGTAAGAAGCGATAGACACGATAGAATATGGATATGGTACCCAGGAACACTGGAACAACTCCAACATTTCGGGCTGGTTGCAAAAACCAGAATATCACAGGGTCAAGCTTCTATGCTGAATTAAGACACTAGTGAATGCTGTTCCTGCATCAGTCAGTGACTTTTTAGCAGTGAGCGGGTAAACCAAAGTGGTGGAGCCGAAGTGTAATATCCAACCCACTGGCGCTGGTGAAGACTAAATTATGTTTCTACGCACTTCATGATGAATCCAGGCTTGCAGTACCCAATATTTGGCCCTGAAATACAGTGTCCCCACTGTCGTCAAACAATTCCGGCGCTGACACTGACAGATACTTATTTGTGTCCGCGTCATGGGGCGTTCGAGGCTAATCCCAAAACGGGAGAATTAATTCATTTACAGTCGGGGCGACATTGGCGAAAGTGGAATAGTGAATGGTATCGACAACATACCCATCCCGATGGTATTCGGTTTGAAATTCACGAAGCACTAGATAAACTCTATACCCAAGGTTTCCGAGCCACGCGAGTCATTATCGCTCGTCGTTATCAGGAATTGATGAGTGGTTATTTAGAACGCAGCACTCCTTGGCGTTCTGGACAGCCCGAAAATTCCTCAGCAAGGCTGTACGGTTTACCTGTGGACTTTAGCCCCGAATCCACAGAAGATCCCTGCTGGGAAGTAATTAATTTTGATTTGGAAAAAGAGCCTGGTGTCCCTGTGCGCTACCCTTATTTCCGATTATTTGAGTAAATTGTCATTAGTCATTAGTTATTAGTCAAGAGTTATTGATCATTGCTGAGAAGTAAATGACAAAAAAACAAACGCCCAAGGACAAATGACTAATGACCAAAGACAAATGACTAATGACAAAATTATGCATCACGCTTCTATTCGGACTGCGAATATTCATCGAGCGATCGCCTTTTATGAACAACTGGGGTTTACAGTTTGTGAACGCTTCACTACAGGCTATACCCTAGCTTGTTGGATGGAAGGATTGGGTGGCAGAATTGAACTTATCCAAATTCCCGAACCAAAACCAGCCCCAGATGCTTTTGCAGATGAGCATTATGTGGGCTATTATCATCTTTCATTTGATTTAACAGAAATTACTCCCGACTTACCTAGTTGGCTGAATAATTTACAAGAACAATTAAAAATAGCGGCTCAAAGCCAGCCAGAACAATTTCAACCTCTCAAAATACTTTTAGAACCAACACAGCAGCAGATAGGCGATCGCATTTATGAGGTCGCTTTTATTGCGGATTATGACGGACTACCCTTGGAATTCATTCGGATTTTAGTAAAACTCAACTAATTTCGCTTTTATATCGATTATTTTTGCTGATAAAATATCACATCTCTGTAGTTTTGCGTAGGTGTCCAATGGAGCGCAAAGATTAGACTATAGTCATCAATACCAAAAATGTAGCTCAGTTTACAGGGTATCTACAAAATCAATGTCTGTGTTTTCCACCTTGTATAGATATCGTCTTACTTTATTCCTGTTGTGCTTTGCGATGATTGCAGTGTTGTCATTTAGTGGTAAACCTGCTGAAAGTCAACACGTGCTTGCGTCCCAACAGACACATTATCAATCAATGGTAAATGAACAAAAACCCACACCTATAAAAGTGACAGACAACGTCCGCAAAACTTTGCTAGAAAATGGCTTGACGGTGCTGACAAAAGAAGTACATACAGCACCCGTAGTAACTGTGCAGGTGTGGTACAGGGTGGGTTCGCGCAATGAAGAACCTGGTGTAAATGGTATTGCTCACCAGTTGGAACACATGATGTTTAAAGGTACTAAAAATCGTCCTATTCAATTTGGGCGATTGTTTAGTGCTTTAGGTAGTGACTCCAACGCCTTTACTAGCTACGATCAAACAGCGTATTACGGCACTGCAGAACGAAATAAGCTGAAATCGCTCTTAGTTCTAGAAGCGGATCGGATGCAAAATGCTGTCATTGATACCGAACAACTAGCAAGTGAAAAGCGCGTAGTCATTTCTGAGTTACAAGGTTACGAAAATAGTCCTGAATACCGTCTCAATCGCGCCGTCATGGGAGCTGCTTTTCCCAATCATGCATATGGGTTACCTGTAGGCGGTACAAAAGCTGATGTAGAAAAATTTACAGTCGAGCAGGTACAGCAGTATTACCGCGAATTTTACACCCCCGACAATGCCATTTTGGTGATTGTAGGAGATTTTCAAACAGAGTCAACTCTAGAAACAGTAAAAGAAATCTTTGGTAAATTACCTAAGAGTCAAGAGTCAAGAGTTGGGGAGACGCGATTAATCGCGTCTGTACAACAGTCAACAGTCAACAGTCCCATTGTGCTGCGAGAACCGGGTGCAGGAAAACTCTTGCAAGTGGTTTATCCGCTACCCGATGTGAATCACCCAGATGTACCAGCGCTGGAAGTGATGGATTATATTTTGACCGAAGGACGTAATTCTCGCCTTTATCAAGCATTGGTAGAATCAGGCCTAGCTAACGACATTACTGCTTATGTTTCTAGCTTACGGGAGTCTGGCTGGTATGAACTGTCAGTTACCGCTGCTCCTAGGCAAAATTTGGCAAAAATTGACTCGGTATTAAATAAAACGATCGCAAATCTGGTAAAAACTGGAGTGACAGCAGAGGAAGTCAACCGCGCTAAAAACCAAGTCGAAGCATCTGCAATTTTAAGTAACCGCGATCTCACAAACCTAGCAATACAATTAGGTAATGATGAGACAACTACGGGCGATTATCGCTACACAGAAAGGTACTTGGCTGGTGTCCGCGAAGTCAAACCAGCTGATGTTATCGCTGTAGTTAATAAATATCTCAAACCAGAATTACGTATAGTAGGGTGGTTTGAACCCAGCCAAAAGCAGACAAAAGCACTGACTACTAAAATTCAGTACGCGCAAACTACAGAAAAATTTTCCCCTGGTTCTCCTGTAGCACCACAAGAGGTAATCAAATACTTACCGCCTGTGGATGAAGTCACATATCTTAGCACTCGCGAACTACCACAACAATTTACCTTGGCTAATGGTTTGCGGTTATTACTACTACCAGATAAAAGTACCCCCACAGTTACCCTCAGTGGCTACATTAATGCAGGGATGGAATTTGATCCAGAAGATAAAGCTGGATTAGCATCACTGGTAGCAGATAACTTGATGAATGGTACGAAAACCCAGAACTTCTTAGCAATTGCCAAAGCTTTAGAAGAACGAGGTGTAGGTTTAGATTTTGAAGCCTATCGCGAAGGTGTGCGAATTGAGGGTGAAAGTTTAGCTGGCGACTTGCCTGTACTTGTGAAAACTTTAGCAGATGTTGTGAGAAATAGTACATTTCCGGCAACAGAGTTAGAATTAGACCGTCAGCAAGCTTTGACTAATCTCAAACTAGATTTAGATGACCCCGATGAAGTCGCAATTAGAACTTTTGCTCAGTCTATTTATCCGAAAAACCATCCGTTGCATACTTACCCTACAGAAAAAAGCCTACAGCGGATTAAGCGTCAGGATGTAATTGCGTTTAAGACAAAATATTATCGTCCCGATACTACGGTGTTAGCACTGGTAGGAGATTTTGATCCCACAAAAGTGCGATCGCTCATTGAAGCTGAGTTTGGTGGTTGGAAAGTTAGCGGTGAACCACCAAAATTAAAATATCCGCCAGTACCAATGCCGGAAAAAATAGTGCGTGTCAACTCAGTCCTCCCCGGTAAAGTTCAGGCTATCACTTATATGGGTTACACAGGTATTAACCGTCAAGATCCTAGATTCTATGCAGCCTCAGTATTGAATCAGATTTTGGGCGGCGACACCTTATCTAGTAGACTCGGAGCAGAAGTGCGCGATCGCCAAGGTTTAACCTATGGAATTTATAGCTATTTCAAGGTAGGCAAGAATGCTGGGACATTTTGGATTGAAATGCAAACTAGCCCAGAAGATACTAGTAAAGCGATCGCTAGTACTCATGAGCAATTAAAGCAAATCCATCAGTATGGTGTGAGTGCATCTGAACTGGAAGCAGCAAAGCAAAATCTCATCAGCAACTACAATGTTTCACTGGCAAACCCAGAGGAATTAGCAAAAAGAATTCTCATGAATCAAGTCTATGGGCTCAATGAAGTGGAACTGCGCTCTTTTAGTAATAAAATTCATCAAGTTACCCTATCTGAAGTTAATCAGGCTGCTCGTGAATTACTCCACCCCGATAAAATTGTTGTGGTAACAGCTGGCCCTGCTGTGTTGGCAGATCATACTATTCAGTAAATGAGGGAAGGGGAAAGGGGGAAGGGGGAAGAGGTAAAGGCAATATTTAGGAATTTACAAAAATTATTCAAAATTTTCAGTAGATTGTGATTAAGATGCAGAATTAATATCAACAATTTGCCTGAGATGCAAGTAATCAAGCACATTTACTTCATATTAGTATTAATACTAAGCTTTGCTGTTGTAAATACAACTCCAATCTTAGCAGCAAATGTCTCTGGCGATGTCCTCAAACAAGCTGCTATAGAAACTCCTGTGAGTTTAGGAAATGCAGCGAACGAACTAAAATTTGAGCCAAATACCTTAGAATTTACGGCGGGGAAACGCTACAATCTTCGGCTGACAAATCCTAGCCAACTAAAGCACTATTTTACTGCTAAAGACTTTGCCGATGGCATCTGGACGCAAAAAGTTGAAGCAGGCAAAGTAGAAATTAAAGGCGCTATCCACGAAGTAGAACTCAAACCTGGTGCAACAGCAGAATGGGTATTTGTGCCTCTCAAACCAGGGAAATATAGCCTGCGATGCACTGTTCCAGGACACGCAGAAGCGGGCATGACTGGTGAGATTACTGTTAGCAATTGATACTTTTTCACCTAATATATTTGATCGTATCTGTAGCTACTGCTAGTAGTTTATGGGATTGCATATCAGTGACTTTAGTGGGGCTTAGATCCCCGAATTTTTGAAAAATTCGGGGATCTGGCAATTTTTATTTGCCTCATCACGAGCGATCGCATCCATAACTAAGGGATGATCATATTTCTTTTCCTGATTTCCTAGTAGCAAGCTCACTTTTTTTAGGTAGCAAATTCTAAAGAAAAAAATAAGTTAATTTAAATATAGATATTATTTCTCAACTAAGCTAGAACAAAATTCACCTTCAGCTACAGAGCATCAAACATTATTTAATCCCACATGAACATTCTCAGTAACTTACTTTCACAAACAGTACAGCCGAACCCTCCCAAACAACGCCGAGGTATTGAAATTAAATCGCCGCGTGAAATAGATATTATGCGGCAATCAGCAAAAATAGTGGCAACTGTACTTAAAGAAATTTCTGAGCTAGTAGAGCCAGGAATGACTACGGCTGATTTGGATGCTCATGCGGAAAAACGCATCCGTGAAATGGGTGCTACACCAAGCTTTAAAGGATATCACGGTTTCCCTGCTTCTATTTGCTCGAGTATCAATAATGAAGTTGTACATGGAATTCCTAGCCCTAAAAAAGTCATCCGTACAGGCGATGTCTTAAAGGTAGATACGGGCGCTTATTACCAAGGCTTTCATGGTGACTCTTGCATTACAATTGCCGTTGGTGAAGTGACCCCAGAAGCAGCGAAATTAATTCTTGTAGCTGAGGAAGCTCTGTATAAAGGGATTGAACAAGTGAAAGCTGGTGTTTACTTGATGGATATTGCTGGTGCAATTGAAGATCATGTGAAAATGAACGGCTTTACTGTAGTTGAAGAATTCACTGGGCACGGTGTAGGACGTAACCTACATGAAGAACCATCAGTGTTCAACTACCGCACCCGCGAAATGCCAAATGTCAAACTACGCGCTGGTATGACATTGGCAATTGAACCAATTTTAAATGCAGGTTCTAAACATACACGTACTTTAGCCGATCGCTGGACAGCCGTAACTGTAGATAATGCCCTGTCAGCCCAGTTTGAGCATACAGTATTAGTCACAGAAACAGGCTATGAAATTTTGACCGATCGCACAAATGTTTAAGTTTGGGGTTTGGTAACTGGTAATTGTGAATTGGTAATTGGTAATTGGTAATTGGTAATTGGTAATTGGTGTTTGTAATTTTCCTTTCCCCTTTCCCCTTTCCCCAATCCCCAGTCCCCAGTCCCCAATCCCCAATCCCCAACCTCAACCCTGCGACTTAGGCAAATAGCGAATCACTTCTGCAACTGACCAAGCTTGTGCGATCGCCCCTTTGGGTATGTGGGGTTCATCGCCATCAAAAATCTCGGAAATTGAGCCTAGACAAGCATCAGATGAGAAGTGTTTCAGTAAAGGTTGCCAATCAAAAGGTGGTGCGGCTTCTGGGTAAAAGCGTTGCCAAGCACGGATAAATGGGCCAATCAGCCAACTCCAAACAGTACCTTGATGGTAAGCGCGATCGCGTTGTTCTGGAGTTCCTTGATATTTGCCAATATATTGCGGATCGCTGGGAGCGAGACTCCGTAGTCCATAGGGAGTGAGCAAACTGGAAGCTGCTAGCGCCAATACCTCACGCCCTTGTTGTTGTGAAAACCCACAATGATGTAAAGACAGTGCTAAAACGGCGTTTGGTCTAATTTGAGAATTCCGTCCATCGTCTAATTCTATAGTGTCGTAAAAATAGCTGAGTTTGGGATTCCAAAACTTTTGCAGAGAATTTTTTACCTGTTGCGCTTGCTGGGCGTAACGTTGCGCTTGCTTTGCCAAACGTTCGGAAGAATTTCCATTTGGAATTTTGCTCAAGCGTTCTGCCCACTGACTCAACCAACATAAGGCAGAGTACCACAAAGCATTAATTTCCACAGGCTTACCCAGCCGGGGAGTCACAGGTTCGCCGCCAACTACCGCATCCATCCAAGTCAAGGCGACACCAAGTGCTTCCCAACCCACTAGCCCATCAGTAGCATCAACATGGATATTGTAGCGAGTGCCACCCACAAAAGCTTTATGAATTTGCTGCACTACAGGAAATTGTTCTGCCAGAAACTCCCAATCTTCAGTAGCTTCTAAATATAAACCTAGAGTTTCAATCCATAACAGCGCTGCATCAATACTGTTATAAAAAGGCTCACCACCAACATCAGGAAAGGCATTAGGAATTAAACCTTGCCGACAGTAATATCCAAAAGTCCGTAATAGCCCCTTTGCTAGTTCAAAGCGTTTGGGAACTAGCGCCAATCCTGGTAAAGCCAGCAAAGTATCCCGCCCCCAATCATTGAACCAGTGATAACCAGCAATAACCGTAGGGCCAGCTATGGAAGCGCGATAGACAATAAACTGATCGCTAGCTTTTAATAGTTGTTGCAAAATGGGGCATGGGGCATTGGGCATGGGGCATTGGGAATTGGTAATGGGTAATGGGTAATGGGTAATTGGTACTTCCTCATCCCCTTCAACCTCCCAATCCCCAGTACCCAGTCCCCGATCCCCAATCCCCTCCCGATCCCAACCAAAAATCTGGGAAAGTCTTTCTTGTTCTGCTTCAATTGCTTCTATAAAAGTGTCGTCAGAGAGAGGGGCTAATTTTAAATCGGGGAAGCCTAATCTTACTTCTAAGGTGACACAATCTCCGGGTTGGAGAGTCACTGTTAAGTAACCAGGGCTATAAAGGTCTTCGCGATCGCCTAATCCGCGCTTGGTTTCTTCTAACAATCGGTAATTCCAATACCACACCGCGTCAGCTTGATACTCTCCTTGTGTCCAACGCAAATGCCAAGGTGTACCAAATTTTCCAGCCACAATCGCTTGCAAACAAACTTGTTGGGGTAACAAAATTTGTGAGAAGTGTAATTCTGGAGAAGCAGTTTGCTGGTAGTGAAAGTCGCGATCGCCAATCAGCAGCCGCAGCCTTAAAATACCTACTTCCCGGCCTTCGTAGCGATATTGGATTAACAGGCGATGGCATAAGGTTGGGGATGAGGAGGATTGAAGAGAATTTTCCCCCTTGCTTGTAGAGACGCGATTCATCGCGTCTCTACCCTGCCCCCCTGCTTCTATGCTCCCCTGTTCTAACCCATAGGGCATAATTAATTGTCTACTGAGTTGCCAATGATTTTGACCCCAAACCCATTTTGATACTGGGTTAAGCTCAAAGGAACGCAGCAGTTGGTAGCCAGTTGGTTCAATTCGGCTACTGTCCCAGTAATTTGTCCCTAAGGGTACAACTTTCCCTTCAACTTCCAAACTTGCTTCGAGGTGTGAAAGTAGCAGGGTACGACCGGAAGGGGGATTTGTCGCGGCAAAAAACCAACCATGATAGGTACGTGTACGGATATCCGAAACCGTTCCACTGGCAAAACTACCTAACCCGTTAGTCAGCAACCATTCTCTTGTATCTAAATTAGCCATTTGCTACTCAAAATCGTTATGACTATGATATAGTCGTAACAGATCGTAATTAAACTGTGAGAGCGTGGACGGGTAAGTTTTACCTGACCCGAACTCCAACGCTAGTAAATAAATATAAGTTGAAGGAGAATTAGGTTCATGTCCCTCACTTACGGAACAGAAGGATGCCTCCGCGTTGGTCAACAGGCTCCAGAATTTACAGCAACAGCTGTAGTGGATCAAGAATTTAAGACAATCAAGCTTTCCGACTATCGCGGTAAGTATGTAGTTTTATTCTTTTATCCCTTAGACTTTACCTTTGTTTGCCCCACTGAAATCACAGCATTTAGCGATCGCTACGAAGAATTCAAGAAACTTAACACCGAAATTTTGGGTGTTTCCGTTGATAGCGAATTCTCTCACTTGGCTTGGATTCAGACTGACCGCAAATCTGGTGGTGTAGGCGACTTAAATTATCCTTTAGTTGCTGACATCAAAAAAGAGGTAAGCGCTGCTTATAACGTACTCGACCCAGCAGCAGGTATTGCTTTACGCGGTTTATTCATCATTGATAAAGATGGTGTGATCCAGCACGCCACCATTAACAACCTAGCTTTTGGTCGTAGCGTTGATGAAACCTTACGGACATTGCAAGCGATTCAGTATGTCCAATCTCACCCCGATGAAGTTTGCCCTGCTGGTTGGCAACCTGGTGACAAGACCATGAATCCCGATCCCGTGAAATCTAAAGTTTACTTCTCCGCTGTCTAGTAGTTTGCCAAGGAAGCTGGGAGAAAGGGTAAGGGGAAAAAAGGAAAAAATTTTTACCCCCTTTTACTCACCCAAACTCAGCAATTGGGCTTGCCATCTGACTAAATTTCTCTTGCCAGAAAACTGCAAAGCAGTATACTGGATTTAAGAGCAGTATCAATTATCACCACAGATAACCACAGATGAACACAGATAAACATTAATCCGTGTCAACTTCAGTGCCAATCTGTGGTTTTTTCATGTTTTAGGATGGAATTAGAGTGTGGGGCATGGGGGATTGGGCATAGGGCATGGAATATTTTTATATTTAAATCTCTCATCCCTTTTGACCCTTGACTTTTGACTCTTGACTCTTGACCCTTGACTTTAAATTATCAAAGATAAAATATGCTAACTTCAACAGATTTTAGCGGCTTATTCAATGAGCGCTTCTTCCACAATTTTCTACCAATTCCTGCTATCTATGAACTAAGATTAGATGTAGGAACACCAGATTTTCAACTGCCAGATATTACAAATGGCACTTTGCTGAAACTTTCAAATTACAGAGGCAAACAACCAGTTGTGCTGGCGTTTACCAGAATATTTACAGAAAAGCAATATTGCCCTTTTTGCTATCCTCACATCAAATCTTTGAATGAAAACTATGAAGAATTTCAAAAGCGTGGGATAGAAGTTTTGATGATTACGAGTACTGATGAAAGACAAAGTCAAATCGTTGTCAGAGATTTAGGCTTAAAAATGCCGTTATTGAGTGACCCTGGTTGTAAAGTATTTCGGAGATATCGAGTAGGGCAAGCTCTAGGAGCGCCTTTACCAGCGCAGTTTGTATTAGATAAGGATGGAAAACTCCGTTATTATCATTTATTTTCTTTTCTGGATCATAATGCCAGTGTAGACACACTATTAGCTAAATTTTAGCTTTGTAGTAGTTTTAGAATATTTGCCAAATAATTACCAGCAAATAGTCTAGCTAAACTGTAATTACTTTAATTACGAATTACGAACTACGAATTACGAATTACAAATTGCTGTAATGTAGAAAATTGGCATTGATTAATTTAACAAAAGTCATGAGGTTTGCCGATGTTGACACTTTATCATGCACCGCTTTCTCCTAACTCGCGCAGAGTTTGGATTACATTGATAGAAAAAGGGCTAGAGTTTGAACTAGTAGAAATCAAACTCAATGGAGAGCAATTTAAACCAGATTTTTTAGAAATTAGCCCTTTTCACCATATTCCAGCTTTAGTAGATGGCGACTTTAAAGTAATCGAATCATTAGCGATTCTGGATTATTTAGAAGCAAAATATCCCAATCCGATGATGCTACCTGAAGATCCAAAAGATTTAGCGATCGCACGAATGGTACAACTAGTAACTGTCAATGAACTTTTGCCGCCAACTAGTACATTTTTTCCTCAGTTTCTAGGCTTACCACCAGGAGATCCAGAAAAAATCCGGCAGTCAGAGGAAAAAATTTCTGTAGTACTGAAGTACTTTGAGAGTTTATTAGACGATCGCCCTTACTTTGGTAGTAACAACCTGACCTTAGCAGAGGTTGTAGCTGGAACTGTAGTAATTTTATTGCCTAGCGTGGGCATATCTTTAAATGATTATCCCAAGTTGAGCGCTTGGAGCGATCGCTTAACAGCACGTCCATCGTGGCAAGCTACTCAAATCACTCCAGAGATGATCCAAGATTTTCGCGCTATTGTAGAGGCAAGAATGTCACAGAAAGCTACAAGCTAGCACTGCTAATGAGTAAGTCAAAATTCAAAATTACGTTTCATGTGAATTAAGCCTTGAAACCCTAATGGGATAAGAAGCGTTTCTAATTCACATCAGGCGTATTTTTTATTTTGCTTTTTTCCACTCAGCTTCCCTGAGTCTTTTTGTGCTTTTAGTCTAAAGTCCAGTATATATTCGCGTCTGAATATTTAAAGCCTCTATCAAGGTGTTGAGCAAAATTCCACGCAGACTTGCTAATTCTATTAAATTATTGAGATACTCGGCTTGGAGTGTTTCTATCTGTTCAGTCAAGCCTAATAACTCTCCATATTCATAGCTTGTCAGCGTAGCAGCATCTTTTTTAGTTGTTAATCTCTCATGAGATGTTTGAATATCTAAAGGGATGGGTTCACTAATCTCTGCTAATAATTCAGCCTCGTATTCTAGCTGCTTTTTAATTTGGCGTTGTCTTTGCAGTGCTAGAACTTGAGATACAAAGTTATCTAAATCTTGCTGGTTTAATTGCTCAATAGCTTTGAGCAATTGTTGTAATGATAGTTGGATTTCAACTTTCACTGTTGACATTTGATGTATTTTGCCACCTAATTTCTAGGTATTCTACCAAGCGATCTATGAAATAGGGTGTTAACAAACTATGAAAAAGCACAACTCCAACCTTTCATGCAAATCTCAGCTGGAGTGTGAGCAAATAATAGCGATCGCTTGGTAGTTAAGTACTTTACATTTAACCTGATGATGAGCCAGATAAATCAAGGTCATTTCACTACTGCAATCAACAACAACAAGACCTAGTATCAATCTTAACCAAACCAGTGAGATGGTTCAAAACCAGGTTGGATTTTTTCGCAAAGATGATGACTAATCCAATCTGACTTATCTTTAAAAATGGTATAAATACCTTGATGAATCAAATTTTGTACATATAGTTGTTGTTCTAAAGGACTACGCGGCAACTTAGATTTAATTAATAATTCTTTGTCATTTTCAGAAAATGGAATATGTCCCTCAAGATTTGAGTAATAAAGGCAAGGAATACGGTTAAGGACAAAGTTAATTAATTCTTGGCGTAAATCAGGAATGGCAAAAGCTTGTTGGTAAGGGTTGTATGGATAGGTATCCAACACACTTTCAATCTCGCCTTGTACTGATTGCTGTGTTAATTTAACAACTGTTTGCATAACTATTCATCTCCTTTTTTTATCCAGTCAATAACTTGTCAGAAATAAAGTTTCTAGGTGGCAAAATTGACAAAATAACCAGCTAGAACTGATTGACATTAAGAGATGCTCTAACCCTGAATAGCAAATTTTATCTCGGTACAATTATCAAAGCTCTATCCTGTCTATTTTTAGTTAAAACTTATACTCAATGCTGGTATAAATCGTAGAAACAGCATTCAATAAAATGGATAAGTACCGTGTTTTATCTCTCTAATGTTAATTATCCAAAATTTTTTAGTCTGTATCGGTAAACTACACAAAACGCAGTAAAAGTTTTTGGGGATCAATTATTTTAGTAACGTAATAGAATTAATTGTTGCTAAAGATTAATCCGTGTAAATGCATGATGGTGTTTACATTACTTATAAATCTTTGCTACAGTTCTAGCTGAATTATTGCGATAGTTGAAATAGATGATTGAGAAAATTCCTTGTATTTATTACATAAATTGCCTCTATTAGCTGAAAAAGTAACATAAGATACTTAAGTAACCAGTGTATTCATAGATAAAATTATTCGGGAGAAAAGTTGAAAAAATTAACATCAGGTAAAGACCTTAGCTGTTGATTAATTTTCATAGCAGCAGTTATTCCAGACAGCATTGCACCTTCTACAAGATTGCCACCACACCAATCGCCACAACAGATTAAAGGTAGAGGAGTGTTAGCAGATAAAACCGTTTCCGGCCAGGGGCGACTAACAAAGGCATAGCGCCAGCGATGTACTTGCATCCATTCAGGAGTTGCTAACCAAGGAATTGTTAAGGTTTGGGCTGTATGTTGCAACATATACTCTCCAACTGCATTTAAATCTGCAGATTCTAGATGCTGTTGGGCAAAAGCTGCACTACTTTGCACTACAAAGTGTGGCTGTTGAGGATTGGGACGCTTGCTACTGTCTAACCCAATCCAGGCAATATCAGGATCGTCAACAAAAGTTAAAGCTTTCCATTCAGGAAGAGGTTGAGATGTAGAGGGATAACCTGCGATCGCACTAATACATGGTTGAAATTCTACAGAACTGAGATGTTCAATAAAGGTAGCATCTAAGAAACTACCGCCCAAAGGTGCGAAAAGAGCCAATGCTTGGGGTGCAGGAATTGCTACAACTAAGGCATTAGCTGTAATTTCCTCGTTACTCGATTCCAAAGTGAGCCGCCAGCTATTCTCAGTTGCATTTAGGGCAATTACACGCTGATTCAGCACAATATCCAACCCTTGAGCAATAAACTTGGCAATAGCGCTCATTCCCTGAGGAGCAACATAACGAGGGCTAAGGCTTTGGGGTGGAATAATGCCAATATCAGTTTTAAATTCGTAAACTGTATCTGTCCAAATTTGCAACACATTGGCATTGCATAATAAATCGACAAAACCTTGTAGCAATTCACCTTTGGGTTTGAGGTAACAAGCGCCATGATCTGCTGAAGTTCTTTGTAAGCGACGTGTTGCGAGCCTTCCGCCTAAACCACGAGATTTTTCGACAACTATTACCGAATATCCGGCTTTTCTTAACTGCTGGGCGCAGACTAAACCTGCCATCCCTGCACCAATTACTGCAACATCAATCATCAATTAATCGTCCTTGGTGAGAAGCGGTCATTGGTTATTATCAGATGACAAAGCTACAAAGACTACTAATTGTCTGCTGAAAGCTGGTAGTAGAATAAGGTACAGAAAGCAGCACGGAAGGGAGGAAGGGAAGTTGGATGAACTGAGGGCGGCTTTAGAGCTAGCAACTGAAGATGAATTGCAAGACTTAACGGCAATTCTGTTTAGTCGTAAGTTCAATCCTTTAGACTACGTTCACACACCTGAACCGATTGAAGTTCAAAGCCAAGATAGAAAAGCGTGGTTAGATACATTAGAAAATCGTTTTCGCTTTTTGGCTGCAGATGGGATGACAGTATTACGGGGACGCACCAGCCAGGTAACTTACCGACAAGCGCTAATTCAAGTATGTAAGTATTTAAAAATTCCTTATTCTAGCCAGCTAGCAACTGTTGATTTAGAAGCAGAAGTATTTTTGCATCTATTAGGGCAAGTCTGGAAAAAATTGCCCGAACAGGAAAAGCAAAAATTAACTGTCCGGGTACAGCGTCAGTTGATGAAATCGGAACTGAAACAACCCCTACCACTTTTATTACAAAAAGACCCTTTAGGATTAATTTTTAAAGGTGGTAGTGCTTTAGCCGTCACTTCTGTAATTCAACCCTTGTTATTGAAACAAATTGCTCGCCAATTTGCTACACATTTTGCTACCTATCAAGTAGCTAAAGAAGCAGCACTGCAAGGTTCAACAGTGGCGACAGCGCAGTTTCAAAACTATGTAGCTTTGCAAATGGCAAAGCGAGGTATGACTGTGAATGCGGCTCGTTATGGAGCAGTACGTAGTATCTTCTCTTTTGTTGGGCCAGTGATGTGGGCTTGGTTTTTTGCAGATTTAGGATGGAGAGCGATCGCTACTAATTACGGTAGAATCATTCCCACCATCTTTGCCTTAGCGCAAATTCGTCTCACCCGTACTGAATGTTGGGAGTTAGCTTGAAGCAAGCTGTTTATCATCCCAATCCGGCTTTGCAATTACCTTGGAATTTAACTCAATTGGGACTGATTTTTTTCCCATTGAGTCCCTTCCTGGGGGCTGTGTTGATAGTCTTGGCATCCTTAATTACTGTGGCACGCCAATGGAGCAAAATTATCCGTCGCCCTCTTAATTGGGGATTTGCACTGCTAAGTTTATTGTTAATAATTACGGCTGGTTTTGCCTATGACAAAACCACAGCTTACGTTGGTTTATTTAATTTCATTCCCTACTTTATTGTTTTTGCGGGATTGAGTGCCCTGTTTCAAAAAACCGCCCAATTGCGACAAATAGCTTGGATTTTAGTAATCGCTTCCGCGCCAATTACAATTTTGGGCTTTGGGCAGTTATTTTTAGGCTGGAATTTAGATTTAAAGTTTTTGTGGATTGTTTTAGAGTGGACGATCGCACCAGGAGGAACTCCCCCAGGGCGCATGGCTTCCATCTTAATGCACGCTAACACCTTAGCTGCTTACCTGGTAATCATGTTCACTCTTGGTTTAGCTTTAGCATTAGAACAGTGGCAATTAATCAAAAAGAAAACTCAAAATTCCTCAATCCCCAGTACCCATTACCCCTTATCCCCAGAGGGGGCCCCGAGTTCCCCAGTACCCAATCCCCAATCCCTCACCCCCCTCATCTTTCTCACTATCACGGGAATTCTTAACTTCATCGCCCTAATTTTTACTAACTCCCGCAATGGATGGGCGATCGCAATTTTTGTGTGTTTAGCTTATGCACTATACCAAGGTTGGCGGATTTTAGTGGGTGGTGTAGCTGCTATCGTGACTACTGTACTGCTAGCTGCATTTGCACCTTCTCCAATTGCCCAGTTCTTTCGCAACTTTGTTCCAGCTTTCTTTTGGGCGCGCTTAAATGATGATATGTATCCCGATCGGCCAGTGGCTTTAATGCGAAAAACCCAATGGCAGTTTGCTTGGAATTTAACTCAACAACATCCTTGGACTGGCTGGGGATTACGCAATTTTTTAAAACTTTATAAAGCCGAAACGCACCTTGGTTTAGGTCATCCGCACAACTTATTTTTGATGTTATCTGCGGAAACTGGATTACCTGCCACTCTATTATTTTGTGGTTTAATTGCTTGGGTTTTGATTGCATCTATAAAGGTTTTGCAAAAGCCACAATTTTTAGAGAAAGAAGACAGATTAATATTTTTTAGTTATGTCTTAGTTTTGTTGGGATGGGTACTCTTTAATATGGTTGATGTTACTATCTACGATTTCCGTCTCAATACGCTGTTTTGGTTAATATTATCTGCAGTTTGTGGATTAGTTTATCGCTATCAAAAAGACGCTAGAATTCAAGCGAAACAAGATGAGGGAACTATTTAATAGGTTTGGGGAAAGGGTTTCCAGAAAATAAATTATGCAATGGATCAGAGCAAATTTCATCTCCTTTTTTCGTTTTCAGCATGAAATACCTGTCTGCAATTGCATTTGATATTAGCTGCCAAATAAATATTGTCTGTATGCAACACCATTAGCTACATTAGCATCTGATTAACGTACCTAAAATTTTGTTTAACTAAGTGGAGATTTTAGATTTACTTTTAATAGTTTGACTATCATATTAATTAATTTAGCTGGCTCAATTGGCTTAGAAGCATACATATGAAAGCCGGCGGCTATGGCTTCTGTAGAATCTTCTTCTCTAGCATAGGCTGTTAACGCAATGGCTGGAATTTGCCCGCCTCGTTCTGCTTCCAGCAATCGGACTTTACGGATGAGTGTGTAGCCATCTTCCTCAGGCATCCCAATATCACTAATTAATATCTCTGGTGGATATTCTTGAATTGCTAAAATTGCTTCGTTAACTGAGCTAACGGCTCTAACTGTAGCCCCGGATTGCTGTAGTGCTGCTGACAGAAAAAGGCGTGTATCAGTATCGTCGTCTACAACTAGCAGTTGCACGTTATTTAGAGGTAATTGCGGTGAAGATACAGATTCTACAATTTCCGCCTTTTTTAAATTTTGTGACTGTTTTGCTGCTAAAAGCGGCAATTTCACCGTAAAAGTTGCGCCTTGCCCTTCACCAGCGCTATCTGCATAAATATTTCCGTGGTGTAATTCTACCAAGTGGCGGGCGATCGCTAATCCTAATCCTAGTCCTGTATGACTTCTGGTTGTACTACCGTCGGCTTGACGAAAGCGATCGAAAACATATCTGAGAAAGTCTGGTTTGATACCAATTCCAGTATCACTCACTTGAATTTGAGCGTAGTTATTGTCAGTGGAAAGGGTAATATCCACACGTCCGTTTTCGGGTGTGAACTTGATGGCATTACTAAGTAAATTCCAGACGACTTGCTGTAAGCGATCCGGATCGCCAGAAACCATAAAAGGTGAGGCTAGATGCTTTGCTAGAGAGAAATGGCCATTATCCTCTTTAGTTGGGGGGATGTTTGCTTTATCTGTAGGTGCAATGGCAGGTACCGCAAATTCAAAGGCAATATTTTTCGCCTCAGCTTGTAACCGCACTGTTTCTACTGCGGTTTCAATCACCGAAACTAGGTTTACAGGGCAAATATTTAACACCAACTTGCCGCGAATAATTCTGGAGACATCTAAAATATCTTCAATGAGCTGCTCCTGCAAACGTGCATTGCGTTCAATGGTTTCTAAAGCACGGGCTGTAGCTTTCTCATCAAGTTTGCGATTGCGGAGCAGTTTAGCCCAACCGAGAATAGAGTTCAGAGGTGTCCGCAGTTCGTGAGATAGGGTAGCGAGGAACTCATCTTTCATGCGGTTTGTAGCTTCCGCTTCCTTGAGTGCTGCTTGTTCGCGAATTAATTTAGCGCGTTCTTCCTCAGCTTGCTTGCGATCGCTAATATCTTCTACTGTCCCCACATAACCGATGACTTCGCCTTCATTAGAAAGCATGGGTGAGGAACGCAAAGTTAACCAGCGCAAAATTCCGGTGGCGGTAACAATACTAAATTCACTATAGTATTCTTGACCCTGTTGAGCCGCCGCCGACCAATCAGCAAATATCCTATCTCTATCTTCAGGACGCAGCGATCGCAACCAACCTTTGCCTAAACAATCCTCATCACAGATGCCTAAAATACTTTGGTAGCGGGGATTAGTATAAGTACAATTGCCGTCAATATCTGTAAGAAAAATGCCTACGGGTGAGCAAGCAGATAACGAGCGAAACTGTTCTTCGCTTTTTCTCAAATCGGCATTTAAGGCGGCTAGTTGGTTAGCTTGTCTTTCTATCTTTGCCGTTTTCTGAAATAAATCGACAAACGCCGCTACTTTCGATTTGAGGATTTCCGGTTCGATGGGCTTAAATAAATAGTCTACTGCGCCTAGGGAATAGCCTTTAAATACCATTGAATCGTTGGTACTAAATGCCGTCAAAAAGATGATGGGTGTATGACGCGATCGCTCTCGTTGGCGAATTAGTGTAGCCGTCTCAAAGCCATCCATTTCTGGCATTTGTACATCGAGCAAAATTACTGCAAAATCTTGATTGAGTAAACATCTCAAAGCTTGGGCACCTGATGTCGCCCTGACCAAATTTTGACCTAAACCTTGCAGTATTGCTTCTAAGGCCAACAAGTTTTCTGAGTGATCATCAACCAGGAGAATATTTACTGGTAATTCGGACGGCATTATAGGTATAGACTCCTAGGTAGACTAAAAACAAATTTCTACGCTATTTTATAGACTTTCAACCTTGGAAGAGGTATTTTACAACTGTCGTAGGTTACAAATTTTGCGAACTGAGGGAATAGGGATAAACAATTCAAAATTCAAAATTCAAAATTCAAAATTAAGAACTGTATGTGACTTTTGCCCAATGCCCCATGCCCCATGCCCCATGCCCATTACCTATACAACCAAACCCGCAATAGAGAAAGCAACTGTTCTGTATCTACGGGTTTGGTGATGTAGTCGGATGCACCTGCTTCAATACATTTTTCGCGATCGCCTTGCATGGCTTTGGCGGTGAGGGCAATGATTGGTAAAGCTCTAAATTGATGGTTTTGGCGAATCAGGCGAGTGGTTTCGTAACCATCCATTTCTGGCATCATGACATCCATTAATACAACATCAATATCCGGGGTGGTTTCCAAGGTGTGAATACCTTCTCTACCGTTTTCTGCATATAATACCTGCATTTGATAACGCTCTAGCATACTGGTGAGGGCGAATATGTTACGCACATCGTCGTCTACTATGAGTACTTTTTTACTTGTTAGTAAGTAGTCTCTCGCATGGAGTTGTTCGAGAATTTCCCGCTTGGGTGCAGGCAAATTGGCTTGGACTCGGTGCAAGAATAAAGCTGTTTCATCTAAGAGACGTTCAGGCGATCGCACGTCTTTGACAATAATCGTGTCTGCTATCCGTCTCAGTTCTGTTTCTTGCACTCGGTTTAGTTCTTGACCTGTATAAACAATTACAGGCAGATTTTCACCATGAGGTAGCTGCTTGATTTGTTCAATTAGTTCAAACCCAGTCATATCTGGTAGCCCTAAGTCGAGGACGAGGCAATCAAAATGCTGGGTGCGAATGGCTTCTAGGGCATCTGCACCTGTACCTACGGCAGTGGTAGTTACGTCGCTGTTACCAATTAATTCCACAATACTATGGCGTTGATTTTCGTCATCTTCGACTACTAGTAAGGTTTTCACCCGCCGTTCGATAAAACCTTTGATTTTGGTTAAGGCTTCGGAGATAATTTCGCTGGTTAAGGGCTTTTGCAGATATGCGATCGCGCCTAGTTGTAAACCGCGTTGTCGTCCTTCTTCCACTGTCATGATATGTACGGGAATGTGACGGGTGCGGGGGTTATGTTTGAGGCGATCTAATACTGTCCAACCATCGATTTCTGGTAAGCGGATATCTAGCAAGATGGCTGAGGGTAGATATTGCTGTGCTAGGGTTAGCCCTATTCTGCCGTTTTGGGCGGTAATCGCCTTAAATCCTTGCTGGCGTGCCATATCTAGCAGGATACGGGCAAAATTAATGTCATCTTCCACAATCAGCAGTACGCGATCGTCTTCTGCGAGAATAGAGCGATCGTCCATGAGGGATTGGGGATTGGGGACTGGGTACTGGGGACTGGTTTGTGTCCTGACTGATAAAGGTTCAGTACTTAGTACTCTCGACTCTGGAGAGAGTTGGGGGAGGTAGAAAGTAAAGGTGCTACCTTGATTGGGATGGCTGACAAGTTTAATTTCGCCACCAAATAGGCGCGCGATTTCGCGGCTAATGGATAAGCCTAAGCCTGTACCGCCATATTTGCGGCTGGTGCTACCATCAGCTTGTTGAAAGGCTTCAAAAATTACTTTTTGTTTTTCTGGTGCAATCCCAATTCCTGTATCGCTAACAGCGAAAGCAATCACATTCTGGGCACGATTTAAAGTTTCTTGAGATTGACTCCAGCCTTGTTTCGCCACTTCTACCCGCAAACGGACTTCCCCTGTTTCGGTAAATTTAAAGGCATTAGAAAGGAGATTTTTCAGGACTTGTTGTAAACGTTTGGCATCAGTGTAAATGGTTTGTGGTAATTCGGGAGCAAATTCCACGTTAAAGGCGAGTCCTTTATTTTGGGCGATTTGCCCGAATGTCCGCTCAAGTTGTTCACCCAACTCCGAAAATAACATTTGGTTCATGTCAATTGACATGGTTCCCGATTCGATTTTGGCTAAATCCAAAATGTCATTAATTAAGGTCAACAAGTCAGTACCAGCTGAGTAAATTGTCTGGCTATATTCCACTTGCTTGGTAGTGAGATTACCTTCAACGTTATCTGTTAACAGCTTCGCTAAAATCAGCAAGCTGTTGAGTGGTGTCCGCAATTCATGGGACATATTCGCCAGAAATTCGGATTTATATTTGGATGAGAGGGCTAACTGTTCGGCTTTCTCTTCTAAGGAACGTCTTGCTTGCTCAATCTCCAAGTTTTTCCGTTCCACTTCTTTCTTTTGCAGCGCTAACAACTCAGCTTTTTCTTCTAATTCGGCGTTGGTTTGTTGCAGTTCTTCTTGCTGTCCTTTGAGCAAATCTTCCGAAGCTTTGAGTGATTGAGCTTGCTGTTCTAGCCGCTTGTTGGTTTCCCGGAGTTCGTTTTGCTGAGTTTGTAGTTCTTCCGCTAAAGATTGGGACTGTTTGAGCAATTCTTCCGTCCGCATGGAAGCTGCAATTGTATTTAAGACGATCGCAATACTTTCGGTGAGTTGATCGAAGAATGTTAAATGTATCTCACTGAAGCGGCGGAAGGAAGCTAATTCAATTACGGCTGTGACTTGTCCTTCAAATAATACAGGTAACACAACAGCATTAAGTGGTGAAGCTTCCCCTAAACCAGAACTAATTTTGACATAATCACCAGGTACTTCTGTTAACAGAATCCGTTCTTTTTCCAAAGCACATTGTCCTACCAAACCTTCACCCATGTAGAAGCGGTTGGCTAAATGTCGGCGTTCACGGTAAGCATAGCTACTCAGTAATTTGAGGAATGCTTGATTATCTGCGGCTTCCATCATGTAGAATACGCCATGTTGCGCGCCTACTAATGGCGCTAGTTCCGAGAGAATGAGTTTAGAAACTGTTTCTAAATCACGCTGACCTTGCAGCATTCGCGTAAACTTCGCCAGGTTAGTTTTCAACCAATCCTGCTCAGTATTTTTCTGGGTAGTCTCCCGCAGGTTCGCAATCATTTGGTTGATGTTGTCTTTGAGGATAGCGACTTCCCCTAAAGCTTCCACCGCAATCGACCGAGTTAAATCGCCTTTAGTTACGGCTGTTGCAACTTCTGCGATCGCCCTTAGCTGTGTAGTTAAAGTTGCAGCCAGTTCGTTAACATTATCTGTCAAATCTTTCCAAGTTCCCGCCGCCCCAGGGACTCTGGCTTGACCGCCTAGTTTTCCTTCGATTCCCACTTCTCGCGCTACTGTGGTTACCTGATTGGCGAAGGTGGCTAGGGTATCAATCATTTCGTTGATGGTTTCAGCTAGGGTTTCAATTTCGCCCTTCGCATCCAGCATTAATTTGCGTTTCAAGTCCCCATTCGCCACCGCCGTTACCACTCGGGCGATACCGCGCACCTGGGCTGTTAAGTTACCCGCCATCGAGTTGACATTATCGGTCAAATCCTTCCAAGTACCCGCCACACCTTGAACTTGCGCTTGACCGCCTAATTTTCCTTCCGTTCCCACTTCTCGCGCTACCCGCGTTACTTCCGAAGCGAAGGAACTGAGTTGATCCACCATTGTATTGATAGTGTCTTTCAACTCCAAAATTTCCCCGCGCACATCCACGGTAATTTTCTTGGATAGGTCGCCATTCGCCACCGCTTTGGTAACTTCTGCAATGTTCCTCACCTGGGCTGTGAGGTTCCCCGCCATTGAGTTGACATTGTCGGTCAAATCTTTCCAAGTTCCCGCCACCCCTCGGACGTAAGCTTGTACCCCCAATTTACCTTCGGTTCCCACCTCCCTTGCTACCCGCGTTACTTCCGATGCAAAGGAATTTAATTGATCAACCATTGTGTTGATGGTGTTTTTCAACTCCAAAATTTCACCCTTGACATCTACAGTGATTTTCTTGGATAAGTCGCCATTCGCCACCGCCGTTGTTACTTCTGCGATGTTCCGCACTTGGGCTGTCAAGCTTCCCGCCATGAAATTCACGCTGTCGGTGAGGTCTTTCCACGTTCCCGCAACTCCTTTCACCTCAGCTTGTACGCCCAATTTACCTTCGGTTCCCACCTCCCTTGCTACCCGCGTTACTTCCGAAGCAAAGGAATTTAATTGATCCACCATCGTGTTGACGGTGTTTTTCAACTCTAAAATTTCCCCTTTGACATCCACAGAAATTTTCTTCGAGAGGTCGCCATTCGCCACCGCTGTGGTAACTGCGGCGATGTTCCGCACTTGGGCTGTCAAACTTCCCGCCATGAAATTCACGCTGTCGGTTAAGTCTTTCCAGGTTCCCGCGACACCACGCACATCGGCTTGTACGCCCAGTTTCCCTTCACTTCCCACCTCTCGCGCTACCCTGGTTACCTCAGATGCAAAGGAGTTTAACTGATCCACCATGATATTGATGGTGTTTTTCAACTCCAGAATTTCGCCTTTAACTTGCACAGTAATTTTTTTGGAGAGGTCACCATTGGCGATCGCAGTTGCAACTTCTGCAATGTTCCGTACTTGATCGGTAAGGTTCCCCGCCATCATGTTCACCGCACCTGTTAAGTCTTTCCAGGTTCCCGCCACACCCCGCACTTCTGCTTGTACGCCTAATTTACCTTCCGTTCCCACTTCTCGCGCTACCCTAGTTACCTCAGACGCAAAGGAACTGAGTTGATCCACCATCGTGTTGATAGTGTTTTTCAACTCCAAAATTTCCCCTTTCACATCTACAGTGATTTTCTTAGATAAGTCGCCAGTCGCCACCGCCGTTGTTACTTCCGCAATATTCCGCACCTGGGCTGTCAAACTTCCCGCCATAAAGTTCACGCTGTCGGTGAGGTCTTTCCACGTCCCAGCCACACCTCGCACATCAGCTTGTACACCCAGTTTCCCTTCACTTCCCACTTCTCGCGCTACCCTGGTTACCTCAGATGCGAAGGAGTTTAATTGATCCACCATTGTGTTGATGGTGTTTTTCAACTCCAAAATTTCGCCCTTTACATCCACAGTAATTTTCTTGGATAAGTCGCCTGTCGCCACCGCCGTGGTTACTTCCGCAATATTCCGCACCTGGGCGGTCAAACTTCCCGCCATGAAATTCACGCTGTCGGTGAGGTCTTTCCATGTTCCCGCAACACCACGCACTTCTGCTTGACCGCCTAGCTTTCCTTCCGCACCTACCTCTCGCGCCACCCGCGTTACTTCCGATGCAAAGGAGTTGAGTTGATCCACCATGATGTTGACGGTGTTTTTCAACTCTAAAATTTCGCCTTTCACATCTACGGTAATCTTCTTGGAAAGGTCACCATTCGCCACCGCCGTGGTCACTTCCGCAATATTACGTACTTGAGCCGTCAAATTTCCTGCCATTAAGTTGACGTTATCAGTTAAATCCTTCCACGTACCCGCCACGCCGCGAACTTCCGCTTGTACGCCGAGTTTCCCTTCCGTTCCCACCTCTCGCGCTACCCTGGTAACTTCCGACGCAAAGGAATTTAACTGATCCACCATTGTATTAATGGTGTTTTTCAACTCCAAAATTTCACCCTTCACATCCACAGTGATTTTCTTGGATAAGTCGCCATTCGCCACCGCCGTCGTCACTTCTGCGATATTTCGCACCTGTGCTGTCAAACTCCCCGCCATGAAATTTACGCTGTCGGTGAGGTCTTTCCACGTACCCGCCACTCCGCGCACTTCGGCTTGACCGCCTAATTTTCCCTCCGCGCCTACTTCCCGCGCTACCCTTGTTACTTCCGATGCAAAGGAGTTGAGTTGATCCACCATGATGTTAACGGTGTTTTTCAACTCTAAAATTTCGCCTTTGACATTTACCGTAATTTTCTTAGATAAATCGCCATTCGCCACCGCCGTGGTCACTTCTGCAATATTCCGCACCTGGGCTGTCAAATTACCCGCCATCAAGTTGACGTTATCGGTCAAATCTTTCCAGGTTCCCGCCACACCTCTAACTTCGGCTTGTACGCCCAGTTTCCCTTCCGTTCCTACTTCCCGTGCTACCCTGGTTACCTCAGACGCAAAGGAATTGAGTTGATCAACCATCGTGTTGACGGTGTTTTTCAACTCTAAAATTTCGCCTTTAACATTTACAGTAATTTTCTTTGATAAGTCACCATTGGCGATCGCAGTTGCTACTTCCGCAATATTACGTACTTGAGCAGTTAGATTCCCCGCCATCAAGTTGACGTTATCGGTCAAATCTTTCCAGGTTCCCGCCACACCTCGAACTTCTGCTTGCACTCCCAACTTACCTTCAGTTCCCACTTCCCTAGCAACCCTGGTAACTTCTGATGCAAAGGAACCCAGCCTATCTACCATTGTGTTGACGATATTGGCAGTTTGCAGAAACTCTCCCTTCAGCGGTCTACCTTCAATTTCTGGTGCGATGGTTTGAGATAAATCGCCATTAGCTACAGCCCTAATTACCCTTGTAGTTTCTGCTGTTGGCTGCACTAAATCTGTAATTAGCGTGTTCACAGAATTAACGCAACTTAACCATGAACCACGCACATTTCCCAAAGAAGCACGTTCCGAGACTTTGCCATCTTTACCAACAACATTACCGATGCGCTGTAACTCTGCCGCCATGCGCTCATTCTGGTCAATAATATCGTTGAGTGTATCGGCTATTTTTCCGGCAATTCCTGTTTGGTCAATCGGCATTCTTGTGGAAAAATCACCTTTTTTAACGGCATTTAATGTTCTTAATAGTTGTTTTAAATCTAAACTGTCGCTTTCTCTAGTTAATTGTTCAGTGGACATAGCCTTATCCTTGAGTAATTTATATATCTTTGATCCCCGATTTTATTTGCGGGGCTAGTGTTAAGTTCATCATTGGCACTCTTTGCTTTGGGGAAACTTAACCCTATGCTGAAACCCATTAAATAAGGCTGCTGCCAACACTTCTTGGAACACCATCTAGCCAATCATAACTTTTTCATAATCCTTAAGGTAGCTGCTAAAAGCAGATTTTTTACGGGATATATATCAGTAGTTTGATTGCCTATTTCTTTAGACATATTCCTAAAGGAATATTATTCAGTGATGACAGGTTAATATCTCTTTGCGAATCGCAATACTTAGAACAAAAAATGCACTAAAAATGCCATCAGTACGGATAAGTTGAATTTCATCCTAGATAGAGGGATGTAATTACATCAGATCAACTTGTAACGTTGCTGTTCAATTCTTTATAAACTGAGATGTTTATTTATTAATTTCATAAACTTTAACTGATTTACGGAGATGAAAAATTCAGAATAATTACTCTATTTATTTTTTAAGTATTTTAATAAAAATGAATTATCCCTAATAGGGATTCGACAGAAATCTATTACTTCTCTTCAGAAATGAAAGTTAAAAAAATATCCAGCTTTTTAAAAGTTGCTATCACCACAGTTGGGATTCTTTCTGTAGCTCAAGGAGCTTATGCTGGTAGTTTAACGGGATCAGCATTTAGCATATCCTTAGAATGTTTAAACGATAGTACTGGTCTCCTCTTAGGAAAAAATCCTACTGATGCTAATGGTTGGCAGTATGCATTTGATTCCAATAAAGATGGGATGAATGGTAACTACTGGGTTGGTGCAGCAGCTGGACAAGTAAATCCCTATGATATTTCCGGTATGGCTGTCAAAGAAACTGCTGACAGCGTAATTATTGCGATCAACGGCAATATGAAGTTAACCGGAGAAGCCGAATCCGGCGCTGCTGGTGGTCAGATTGGTTATGGCGACTTATTCTTTAATATGTCTGGCAAAACCTTTCTAAATGCGATGAATAGCGGAGATTTATATGGTATCCGCTTCGCTTCTGCGAATGCTTCTGGTGTACAACAACTTGGTGTTTATAGCGGGGTTCAAGCAAAAACTGTTACTGACATTAAAGAAGGCTATACCCAAGCTTATGGAGGTTTAGCAGGTGGTTACAATTCCTATGAATCTCAAGTTCAGAGAGGTAGTGGTACTGTAGGTTACGGTGATTTAACTAGCGGTTACTTTACTAATAACGGACAGAATAACAGTTTTAACCTGAATGAAATAGCTTCTGGAAAATATCTCACTGGCATCTCATTCCTATCCCAAGGAGCGATTACACAAGAACTTCTGAGTACTGGCTACGATAGCAGCAAATTCCAAGGTACGCAGACTATTGCTTTCCAATTTAGCAAGTCTGCTATCTCTCAAGCTGTTCCTGAATCTTCTACTGTTGCTGGATTGACAATTTTTGGATTAGCTTTTGCTGGTAGCCAAATCCGTAAAAAGCATAAATTTAGTGCAAATCAAAAACTAGCATAATTCTAATCTGCTAAATCAAGCAGCAGATTTAAATCTGGAAATTCCCATTCAATCTCACTTTCTCAACTGATATAGCAATCCAGTTTGATTCTTGAAATTACTTGCATAAAAACGGGACAAGGGACGGGGAACAGGGGACAGGGAATAAAGATATACCTAGCTTTACAAAAATCAAAGACGATTCCTATCCATACCTGATGTTGTCATCACAACAACATCAGGCATTTTTTTCTCAATCATCCCTAGATTAGCCAGGTGAACTGGACAAAAAACCTCTAATCTTAGGTTTGGCGATCGCTTATCAAAATTTTTTGTCAATCCTTCTTGACTATTCGTAACAATACTGTTAAATTTAGTTACATAAGTTAAACCCAAAGCAAGCACAGCATATATAACACCAACGACACAATACCTTTATTTGTGGCAGCTGTTGTTTTGCTTGCTTCAACTGTTAACTCAAAGTTTTCCTTTTCAATCGCTGTATCTAATCGTCATTTTGACTTCTCTATAGCCTCGGTGGTTAACCGAGGTTTTTTATTAGGAGATGAGGGGGCTGGGAAAAGCAACGGGGCAGAGGGCAGGGAGCAGGGGGAGAAATAATTAATGACAGACACCAATTACCAATTACCCATTAACAAACACCAATTAACTATTTTTCGGTTTACGCACTTTTTTAGAAACAATCGGCCCGAGAACTTGGTTGAGGCTTTGCAATTGTTCTGCTGTACCCATGCAAATTAGGGTGTCTCCAGGCATTAAAACAGTATCACCAGTAGGGCCGCCAATTAAATTACCATCAAGGCGGCGGATAGCTAAAACTAACGCCCCAGTTTGCGATCGCAGTTTTGCTTTTTGCAAACTTTGTCCCACAAAAGGGCAAAAAGCTGGGTCAAGTAAAAATTCTTCCATATACAGCTGGCGGTCTGTACCTGTGAGGATACCATCAACAAAGTCTAAAATCTGGGGTCTGAGGGCTGCAGCTGCCATTCTCTTACCGCCAGTGATATAGGGAGAAATCACCGCATCTGCACCAGCACGTTGTAACTTCTGCAAAGCTTCTTCTGTACTTGCTCTTGCGATCGCCCGAATTGCTGGGTTAAGTGTTTTTGCTGATAATACAGTATATAAATTTTCTGCATCCGAAGGTAGAGCAGCAACAATACACATCGCTCTTTCTATGCCCACTTTTAAAAGTGTGTCATCTAATGTAGCATCACCTTGGAATACTACATAACCTTCTGTTTGCGCTCTTTGAACAGATTCAACCTCAGAATCAATGACGACAAAATTTACACCTTCAGCCCGAAATTCTTTGGCGATTTGGCGACCTGTGCGACTAAACCCACAAATAATGTAATGTCCTGATAACGATTCCATTATGCGCCTCTGTTGCCGTAGTCGAATTCCTTCTTGAAAGTAGCCTTCAATCACAGCTTCTGTAAATCTATTGACAATGTAACCGATATTGATGACACCCATCAAAATTAAGGCGATGGTAAATAACCTGCCGCGATTACCCAGTGGGTGTGTTTCGCCATATCCCACAGTCGCCAGGGTAATTACCGTCATATAAGCAGCATCTTCCCATGACCACCCCTCCACCAGGCTGTACCACACAGTCCCAATCATGAAAACACAACCAAGAGCGATCGCTCCTGCCATCAACTCCTTTTGGATACGTTGATATTTTTGCTCAGGCATTGAGTACACAATTCTTTCACCTCTGCCAATGGTTAGGGAATAAAGGGACTGGGGACTGGGGATTGGGGACTGGGGACTGGGGACTAGGGATTGGGGACTGGGGACTGGGAAAAGCAACGGGGCAGGGGGCTGGGAGCAGGGGGAGAAATAATTAATGACAAACACCAATTACCAATTACCCATTACCCATTACCAAACCCCAGATGACAAATGACAAAATCCCAAGAAAATAGTCGATATTTTGGAAGGTTTCTAGGACACTAGTAGATAACTATACGATCGCAGATTTTCACAAGGAGCGGTAGTGAGCATAGAAACTCTGGTTGACGCAGCCACCATCCCCCCACAGTCAAATACTTTACCATCTAGTCCGTTTGACCCCAACAGCTTTAATGAAGCAGTTATGTCCACCTATGGGCGATTTCCTCTCGCTCTAGAACGGGGCGCAGGATGTAAGGTGTGGGATACTGAGGGGCGGGAATATTTGGATTTTGTGGCTGGAATTGCTACTTGTACTTTGGGACACGCCCATCCAGCAATGGTAGAAGCGGTTACACGGCAAATTCAAAAGCTGCATCACGTTTCTAATTTGTATTACATTCCCGAACAAGGTGAATTGGCAAAATGGATTATTCAACATTCCTGTGCTGATCGCGTATTTTTCTGTAACTCTGGTGCGGAAGCTAACGAAGCAGCAATTAAATTAGCACGAAAATACGCCCATACTGTATTGGAAATTGAAAGACCAATCATTTTAACTGCTAATGCTAGTTTCCACGGGCGGACTTTAGCGACAATTACCGCAACTGGACAACCCAAGTATCAAAAATACTTTGATCCCTTGGTTCCTGGTTTCCACTATGTGCCATACAACGATATTGGCGCTGTAGAGACGGCGATTAGCGAACTTGATGAAGGTGACTACCGTGTAGCTGCGATTCTTTTAGAACCGTTGCAAGGTGAAGGTGGTGTTCGTCCTGGCGATATTGCCTACTTTAAAAAGCTACGGCAGATTTGCGATGAAACTGGCATTTTGTTGATTTTCGATGAAGTGCAAGTGGGAATGGGACGCAGTGGGAAGTTATGGGGTTACGAACATCTCGGTGTGGAACCGGATGTTTTCACCAGTGCAAAAGGACTGGGCGGCGGTATCCCTATCGGCGCAATGATGAGTAAAAAATTCTGCGATGTTTTTCAACCAGGGGAACACGCCAGCACATTTGGAGGTAATCCTTTTGCTTGCGGTGTGGCGCTAACTGTCTGTCAAACCATCGAAAAAGAAAATATTTTACAGAACGTGCAAGATAGAGGAGAACAACTGCGAAATGGCTTAAAAGCGATCGCAGCTAAATATCCCAATCACATTGCTGACGTTCGCGGCTGGGGTTTAATTAACGGACTCGAATTGCAAGCAGATATCACGCTAACAGCAGCTGATATTGTCAAAACTGCGATCGCAGAAGGTGTATTGCTAGTACCAGCCGGGCCAAAAGTCGTCCGTTTTGTACCACCATTGATTGTCACAGAAGCCGAAGTCAACACAGCCTTACAAGCCGTTGACAAAGCTCTGGCGACTGTCAACGCGTAGGTTATGGTATAACAAACACAATTAATCTAGGGTGGGCACTACTGGCAATCTAGCTGCGAGGCAAATATCTGGGCAATGCCCATCCTACTTTTTACTTGGAACTAATGGCAGACATTACAAAAGTGCGATCGCTACAGCATATTGCAAATACATCAGGCATCAAAACTAATTAATCAGATAACTCTTAATGTTCCTGTTCAGGAGATTTAGTCATAAATATTTCTTGTTTCCCGGTTTCCTAGGAAAATTTTTGATGATATATTTATATCCTCTTTGCCGTATCAGGTTACTTATACCAATTAGTAAAAATATGCCAACATATTCAACAACCAAAATTTAGATGATATCGAAGTCTATTAACTTTTAATTTTGAATTGGTATTAGTAGTATTCATTCTTGATATTGTGAATTGTCCCTGTCTATTATTATGCGTGGGTTGATTTGTGAAAGTTCTTGTTTACTGTAAGTACTTTAGTTTCAAGAATCCACTAGACAAGCCAAAGATGGAGACGTTTGTTGTGGATTTGCCACAAATTCCTAGAATTGGTGAAACCATTGTGGTTGAGAGAATGTCACCAACTAAACAATGTGTCATTATTTTTGAATATATTGTGACTGCAGTACAGTTTAATGCCTCCAACGAATCAGCCGATACACCCAATGCTAGGGTAAACGCCTGTTTAAATCACTGTTGGGAAGGGACATCAAATTTCAAAGTAACAAACTTTTTAGAAAAATAATTTCAGGATTGATACAACTGATCAATATAAGAATTTGATTTAGGCAAAATATTATACCAATGTGAAAAAAGAATGCGACAGATTGTAGGGGCACTGGCAATGCCCTGCGCTCTAGAATATTATTGATGTGTCGCAAATATTATTTGATTTTATATCACTTAATAAAGGTGCATTAGCTTCAGCGTAACACACTCTACTAGCGTGAATTTGCCAAAGCAAATATGACTCATATAGCTAGGGTTGATATTGTCTGATATCTAGGGATTTTAAAAGTATTTCTGAGCCACAACTGCAGCTTGAATGGTAAATCATTTCTGCAAACATGCAATCAGAAAATGCTGAGAAATATTCAACAACAAACTCTAAAATTAGTTACAGTTCTTATGACACTGTCTATCTCTAGATTAGAGAAATATACTTTTTTGCCAACAAAGTGAGGAGATAAAATTTAGCCTTATGTACGATTGTATCATCGTTGGAGCCGGGCCATCTGGTGGAACAGCCGCATATCATTTAGCCAAGCGGGGTCACTCAGTATTAATTTTAGAAAAAGAATCCTTGCCAAGATACAAACCTTGTGGTGGTGGGGTATCCCCAATAATTGCTCAATGGTTTGACTTTGATTTTAGCCCAGCAATTTCGGTGAAGGTAGACTCTTTGCGCTTTACCTGGAACTTAGAAGACCCTGTAGAAGCGAAAATACCTAATAAAGAACCGATTTGGATGGTACGGCGAGATATTTTTGACCATTTTTTAGTTCAGCAAGCACAGAAACAAGGGGCAGAACTCAAAGATAAAACTGAGGTAACTGGTATTGAGTTTCAAGGTGATGCTTGGCAGGTAAACACCGCCAACGGCCCAGTTACAGGTCGTTACTTAATCGCGGCTGATGGTGCTAAAGGGCCAATGGCAAAATGGCTGGGTTTTAAAGACCGCAAACGTCACTTAGCAGGCGCTTTAGAGGCAGAAGTTCCCGCCGATGTTGAGAATACATCAATGGCTCATTTCGAGTTTGGGATGGTCAAAAATGGCTATATTTGGAACTTTCCCAAGGCTGATGGCTATTCTCTAGGCGTTGGTACTTTTATTGGTGGCGCACCCCAAGATTTTAAGAAAATTTTGGATGATTACTCTCAATCTTTTAATGTAGATGTCAAAATCTGCAAGCAATATGGTCATCCTATTTGCTTGTGGAATGGTAATCAAAAGCTACATACTCAAAATGCTATTTTGGCTGGGGAAGCAGCTTGTGTAGTTGACCCCATGACAGCAGAGGGTATTCGTCCTTCAATTTTTAGCGGATTGCTAGCAGCCAACGCTATTAATGAGGCACTTGCAGGCGATATCAATGCTTTAGAAGCATATACCAATGCTATTAACGAACAATGGGGTACAGAAATGGCATGGGCACAAAAATTAGCTAATGCATTTTATCGTTTCCCCAAAATTGGTTACAAAGTCGGCGTTAAAAGCCCCACTGGTGCCCAAACTATGGGTAGAATTCTCTGCGGCGAATTGCGCTATGCCGATGTTGCAAGTCGGGCGCTGAAGCGGTTGATTCCGGGGTTTGGGGGATAGGGGACTGGGGACTGGGGACTGGGGATTGGGGATTGGGGATTGGGGACAAGGGGAAAAGGAGATAAATACGATTACCAATTACCAATTACCAATTACCATGCCCAATGCCCAATGCCCCATGCCCATGATCAGAAATATTGTTTCAGGAACTTGTAGTTACATGAGGTCATCGTGAAAACTACAGGTTTCTTGAAAAATCAATATATATGCCAGCTAATAAGCCTCAATATCAACTGACTGCACCTATATGCTTATTTTTATTAGGAACTGCGTTGTCTCAAACTTTGACATACGCAACTTTAAACTCAAAAACTGACAGTCGTAATTCCGCAGTCGTCGCCCAATCTTCTCTCAAGCCAGCACCTCAAGAAATTGTACAAGAGGGTGAAGTCCGGGCTTTACCTGGCAAGCTGGATAATATACCTGTATTTAATAGCAATAGCCCAGAATGGGTTAAAAATGAAGGCATTTTGCTGTCTACATTTCCTCCACAAGGGAAAAAACTTGCGGCGGCCCATTTAAATTTTCCCTTTTCCGGACGCTTTGATTTATTTGCTCACCACTATACCCACACTCCTAAGAATTTACAGACGCTATACCTGGGTGTAATTGTGAATAATCCTGGTAAGCAAGCTGTAACAGTAGATGTATTGCAAGCGGCGAGTTATTTAATGCAGGATGCGCCGTTTCTAACGTTGGGGCCTTACATTGACAATAACGATGGTAAAGCTTTTTCTGGGCCAGGTAATCGCGCGGCTGGTGATGTATTGCGGGGAGTTCGCCAAGCTGATTTTCCAGCGAAGCTGGTAATTCCGCCAGGAGAAAGCCGAATGCTGCTGAATCATCCCATTCCGGTGAAAAATCTGGAAAAGCCTGTAAATGGTCGCTCTAGCTTTATGCGGTTGCGTAGTAGTGGCAAAGTCTATACAGCTAGTTTAGCAATGTTTGCGAAGAAAAACGCGGATGGAAGCGATCGCGCTCCTACTCTCACAGAATGGCAAGCTTTACTTAATAATGGTAACTTTGCTGGGCCACGAGATAAAACCCCCACTCCCCCAAATGCTACAGGTGGTGCGCTGATTTATGGGCGTGTAGCTGGCATATCCCAGGGTTCGCAATGGCAAGCATCTCTTACAGATAACCCCAAAGCCCAAACTCTCACAATTCCGCAACCAGGTAAAGCAATTTCTTATCCTATTGCCACTCTTAAAGGTGGACGTTTAGGTAGCGAACAAAACCAAACTGCAAAAATGTTAGTCCGCTATCCAGATACCGCCTATGAAGCGCACGGTAATTATGGTGTGGAATATAACCTCAGTTTACCTTTGAGCAATACAACTAACCAAAATCAGAAAGTTGCTATCACTTTAGAAACACCATTAAAGGAAGATAAATTAGCTAAAGGAAATCTTCGCTTCCGCAAACCATCCTTAGATTTTCCTTTCTTCCGGGGTACGGTGCGGCTACGCTATACCGATGACCAAGGGCAAAAACAAACGCGTTATGTACATTTATGGCATAGAACAGCACAGGTTTTAGAACCATTACTACAGGTGACGCTACCACCTGGAAGTAAAAAAATGGTACAGGTAGATTTAATTTATCCGCCAGATTCAACACCACCGCAGGTATTGAGTGTGAAAACGCTGGCGAAATAAATACGACAAAGCCAAGTACAATGCAAAAATGCGATCGCCTTGTGCTTGGTTAATTGAGCAATTAGTCTTAAATTCACGATTAGTCTATTATCTTTGAGGTTCTAAAACTTCCACCTCATGAGCAATGCTTGCAGGATGGGGAACAGGTAAACCCTTTTCTAGCATTCCCTCAATATGAAATTCAATGGCTTCTGCAATCATTTGCTTAACTTCTTCTAAGGTTTCACCCACAGCTACACAACCAGGTAAATCGGGGACATAAGCGCCGTAGCTAGTTTCTCCCTTTTCAATCACAACTGTATAACGCATTATTCTTGTTATTTAACCAATTGGGCGATTTCCGGGATTGACTGCGTGAATATATTCACTACCAGAATGTGGTCTACCACGTTTATATTGAGCTTCTTCGGGTTTACCCCATCCCAACTGCAAAATAATTTCTAGGAAGTTGGAATTCTCCCATTTCCATAAACTTGCCCATTCTGTGATTTGAGCAATTCTTTCAACATCTAATTTATTAATTTGCTGGTATTGCTTGCTATTATTAAAACTCAAATATAAGTCCATCTCTGCTGTGACTTCATACCAAAATTCTAAAATAGAATTTTTGGCAGTATGTAGTATTGCCAAGTCACTTATGATAGCTATTAACTCATGATCTATTTTAGGATATTTTAAGGTTTTGCCTTTAACATTCACTTCATGCCAGATAATTCCTGAGACATGATTTTCTCTTTGATAATCGTGAATCGCAGCTTTAAAATCTTGATAGGCAGTGAATTTTTGTAGCCCATCGCTTCTGATAAATTGGTCAATTAAAGGATTACCAGAGACCGTGACTTCTAACTTCAAGCGTTCACCCTTCAGGCAAGCTTGACGCTCATCTGCCAAAATTTTTATAAGTTCTTCGGTAGTGTAAACCTTTGACATCAGAACACACTCTAAATTAGTTAATTGCCATTTGTCATTGGTCAATTGTCATTTGTCATTCGTTATTTGTTATTTGTCATTTGTTATGGAATATTGCTGATTTATTATGGGTTAAGTTTATTAATGGCTAAAGTAGATTATTAGAATATTATGATTTAAGCTTATAGGAAATGCAGTATCAGATATAGCAGTCTTAATTGTTTGACATGATAAAAACTAAGGGCAGACCAATTTGGTCTACCCTGAAAGTTATTTACTTAACTCACTACTGAACTCATTGAAAGAACGTCGTTTTAACTGCACTGATTCGGTGCGTGGTAGTAAATCAAACACCTCACGAAAGCGATCGTCGATTTCCTCAAAGGGAACTTGACCCTGCTTATTTAAAACTACTTTGCCTGATTGATCTAACACCACAACTTGAGGAACAGCACCAGAGTAGTAATATCCTACTTCCGTAGGTGCATAAGTTTTTTGAGCAGGGATGGTATCTACACTAATGGGGATAATCTCTGCGGCTTTACCATAGAATTCCTGTACCCGTGAGATTGTAATGGCATATTCCTTACAATCTTTGCTGTCATCAACATAAAAAGCTAAAAAAGCGGGTTTATGCTCTTCTAAAGTCTGTGCTAGTGTTTGTCTTGGTGGAACCAGTGAACCATTACCAGCATAAACCACGAAAATATTGCCATCAAAATTGTCATCTTTAATACCAGCAAATGCTGGCTGGATATTGATAATGAACAGGCAAACAAGCAATACCAAAGCTTTGTAAACCAATCGTTGCCAATTGGCTATTTTTTGTAAAAACAGAGACTTTATCCCATTCATCAAAACAAACCTTGAAAGCTACAATTTGTCAGTTTGTGCTGAATTCAGCCAACAGCGCTGGATAGATGATTACGTCTACGCACTAATTTTTAAGATAACGCCTATGGGGACGGGGGAGTAGTGGGGATTGGGGATGAGGGAGATGAGGGAGATGAGGGAGATGAGGGAGATGGGGGAGAAATAAATAATTTTTGAATTTTGAATTTTGAATTTTGAATTTTGAATTCCCTTCAGGGTTTGGCTGGCTTTTTGTGCGAGGATTCGCTAAACTCTCAAGATTAATTTAAAACTTAAGCTATTAACTACTGTGGCGAACAAAATACAACTTATAGATAGGCTCAAACTGGGTTTGGCGGTGTCAGTCGCAAAGGGTGTGACCTTTATGGTGCGATCGCTCCGCTTGGGTGCTGCTAGTGTATTACCAGGTTCAATTGCTCGGCGAATTGAACCTAAGCTGTTGCAGTTATTGAGTCAGCAGGTGAAAAAAGGCGCAATTCTGATTGCGGGTACGAATGGGAAAACTACCACATCGCTGCTGTTACGGGAGATTTTAGAACGCCAAGGCTACCGTGTTGCTCATAACTCTACAGGCGCAAATTTGGAAAATGGGTTGATGACTGCGCTGATGGATAACACTAACATCCTGGGTAGCTTGGATGTTGACTATGCCATTTTAGAAGTTGATGAAAATATTTTACCTAGGGTTTTAGCGCCAATTCAGCCAAAGCTAATTCTGTGTTTAAACTTATTCCGCGACCAACTCGATAGGTACGGGGAAGTAGATACTATTAGTAAGCGCTGGGGAAAAGCGATCGCAACTTTATCACCCGATACTATCGTAGTGGCAAATGCCGACGACCCAACAATTTGCTATCTCGGTCAACAATTAACTCAGCAGCGAGTGGCGTTTTTCGGTTTGAGTGAACCGGAACATTATTTAGAAGCAATTCCCCATGCTGTAGATTCGATTTATTGTCCCAGATGCGGCAAGGCTTTAGACTACAAAGGCGTTTACTTGTCCCACATGGGGGAATATAGCTGTTCTAATTGTGGTTTTAGTAGAAGTCAACCGAGCCTGAATAGTAGCGAATGGCCGCAAATTTTGGTGGGTTTATATAACAAATACAATACCTTAGCTGCTGCCACTGCTGCCCAAGAATTAGGAGTTGATGCAGCCACTATCCGCGAGACAATTCCCAATTTCCAAGCAGCTTTCGGTCGTGCGGAAGAGTTAGAAATTAACGGTAAAAAGGTAAGAATTTTATTATCAAAAAATCCTGTCGGGACAAATGAAACTATTCGCGTAGTTACAGAAAGTACTGATAAAACTACTTTGCTAGTATTAAACGACCGAGTACAAGATGGCGAAGATGTCTCTTGGATTTGGGATGTAGATACAGAGAAACTAGTTCAGCGTGGCGGGACTTTAGTAGTGAGTGGCGATCGCGCTTATGATATGGCCTTACGTCTGCGCTACAGTGACCCCAATCCTGCCCAAAATTTTAAACTAATTGTGGAAGAAGATTTACGTCAGGCTATTAACACCGCCTTAGAGCGTACACCCAACAACGAAACCCTGCATATTTTACCCACATACACAGCAATGTTGAATGTGCGTGAAGTATTAACAGGACGCAAGATTTTATAAATTGGTCACGGAGAGACGCGATGAATCGCGTCTGTACAAGAGGTAAAAGTTATTTATCTCCCCCTTCCCCATTCCCCATTCCCCCTTCCCCAATACTATGCAAATTACAATTGGTTGGTTATATCCGACGCTGATGAGTACCTATGGCGATCGCGGTAATGTAATTACTATAGAACGCCGCGCTCAATGGCGGGGATTCAGCGTTAAGGTTGTACCTTTGGATCAAAATGCGACAGCAGAGGATATTAAATCTGTTGATTTAATTGTCGGTGGTGGCGCACAAGACCGCCAGCAGGAAATTGTTATGCGCGATTTGCAAGGTGCAAAAGCCGATGCGATGCGTGAAAAAATCGAAAATGGCACACCGGGAGTATTTACTTGTGGTTCGCCGCAGTTGTTAGGACATTATTACGAACCCGGACTAGGACAACGCATTGAAGGTTTAGGAATATTAGATTTAGTTTCTGTCCATCCTGGTGAAAATACTAAACGCTGCATCGGTAATTTAGTGATTGAAGTTACAGCTTCTCGCCTAGCGCAAGATTTAAAAGCCATGACAGGTAGCACACCTTATTTAGTTGGCTTTGAAAATCACGGTGGACGTACCAAGCTGGGGAAAGTTGAAGCCTTAGGAAAAGTTTTGTACGGCTTAGGCAATAACGGTGAAGATGGTACAGAAGGAGCATTTTACCAGAATGCGATCGCAACCTATTCTCACGGCCCCTTGTTACCCAAAAATCCCTTTGTTGCAGATTGGTTAATTCAAACAGCTTTGCGGTTGAAGTATCAACAGCCAATTACCCTAGAACCTTTAGATGATACCTTGGCAATGCAAGCACGGGAAGCCATGTTTAAGCGATTGAAAGTAAGTTTACCAACACCAGCTGCGGCTAAGGTTTAAGCACTTACTTAAGCAAACTTTGCTGTCCATATCCCCGACTTTTTGAACAAGTCGGGGATCTAAATCTCGCTAAAGTCCATCAGTTCGCGTAGGATGCGTTAGCGATAGCGTGACGCATCAGTGCCAAATATAGAGGACAAAGCATTACTAAACCCTCTACCCACAAAATGGTATTACCAAAGCCATTGCACGGGAATATGTATCTGGTAGCCATCGATAAATTGTACTGCTGGCTCAGATGTAACACAAAAGCGATTTTCATCGTCTAATAAAAGCTTACAGGGACGTTCGCATATCACGACCTGCTCTTTCATTGGAAATAATTTGCCAATGTTTGCAATCAAATTTTGATAGATGCTCCATCTTTTCCGTCAATGGCGCAATTTAAAACATTAATACAAAAATCTAAATAGGCACCAGCTTTTGCCCACAAATTACAAAAACCGCTTGTGGCTAAAGATAGTTTTGCTGTTTCAACTTTCTTCTTAGATTTACTATCAAACATAGTCCACATTAAGTTTAATTCATTACTTAAAAGTGGCTCAATATCTAGCTCTTTATGCAAATAAAATAACAATTCATCTTGAATTTGGGGAGTTAATTGATATCGGAGTTCATATATTAAAGCTGTTTCCAAGTTAGTAGTGAGCAATTGAATTTCCTGAATCATCTGTCATCTTTCTTTCTTTGGCAGATTGATAATTTGGATCAATCGCTCATTCCAAGCTGTATAAGGGCTATCAAAAAAGATAATTTCAGGTTCAGGTAAGCTTTGAAGTAGGTAAGCTTCTGTGACTGATTCTTTGGCTTTTTGGCGGTCAATTGGTGTTGTGGTCAATGCAATATTTATCCACTTTTGTTTATATGCAGGAATTAACGCTGCTTGTTCAGGAGTTAATTTAGCAATTCTTTGATGAGACATTAGCTATCTGGACAATAACGGGGATGATAATAACCAAGAGCTTTTTGTAGAGAATGAATTGTTCCTACGAATTTTGAGTAATTATGTAATAGTGCAGATAATGATTCTGGAGCGACAATTTTACCTAAAGCTGAGATTGTATTTTCACGCACTGTTGAGTCTTCATCTGTTAATGCCACAATCAGTTCTGGAACTGCAGATACAGCACCAACTTCTCCTAAAGCCAAAGCAGCTTTACTACGAATTTTGGGATTGCGATCGCTTAGTGCCTGGCGTAATATTTTTACAGATTCTTCGGAGCCTATACTCTGAGCCGCATTTAGACGTACCCAAATATCTGCATCACTCAAGGCTGGCTGTAAACCTAACAATGCAGCTTCTGTATGGATTTTACCTAATGCCTGAGCAACAAGCGATCGCACTCCTGCACTTTCATCATTTAATGCAGAAATTAGTACTGTTGTTGCTGATTCTGTGGCAATTTTAGCCAACCCTTCTGCAGCAGACCAACGTACTGCAGAATTTTCATCCTGCAAAGCCTGTATTAGTCCCGCTACTGCTGACTCTGAAGTAAAATTCCCTAATTGTTCAGCCGCACAGCGACGTACCCCAACATATTCATCGTTCAAAGCTTGTTGTAACAACGGTACTACGGCTTCAGCAGCAACTCCACCCAAATCTTTCACGGCGCTAAGACGAACTGATTCGTCTTGATGGTGTAGAAGTTGTTCCAAGTTTACCAAGTTTGGTTGAGAGCTAGTTGGAGTTAATTGCGGCTCATCTTTATTAATGCTAGCTCTGGCATTAATAGCATCCAATACCCTAGCTGCATCTTCACCCCCATAATAATTATCATCTTCATTTTCTTCTAGCAACTTCTGGAGTTCTGGCACAATCTCCGGGGTAGCAATTGGAATCAGAAGGTCAGCAGCAGTACCGCTAAAATCTGTCCAATCGAAATATTTCAGACACCAACGCATTAGCGCTTGTCTTCCAGACTCAGAATTGATAGTTGCTAATGCTTGTGCTGCTTCAACGCAGGTTTCTGATATGTCAAAGTCATTCCATTGTTCATTGTTCATTATTTCTATAAGTACTTCCACTGCTGCTTCTGTACCAATTTTTTCTAAGGCGTAAATGACAGACAATATCTTATTTTCTCGATAAGAGTTCCTTTGTGCGTCGTGGTAAATTTCTGTAAGTGCTAGTATTGCTGCTTTTACTGCTGCTTCTGTACCAATTTCACCTAATGCATAAATTGCAGAATATGTATTTTGCTCTTCTTCGTTCGCAACTTTGACTAGAAACGGAATTGCTGCATCAGATCCAGTTATACCCACTAAGTCAAATAAGAATCCTGGAGAAACCTCAGTAGATATTACCCAATCTACTGTAGTGCTTTGTAGCTCTGGTTTCACTGCTCCTGCGAGTTTAGCTCCTAAACATAAGTCTACTTCTAGAGCTAACTTCACCACTCGTAACGCAGTTTCATCATCTACTAGGGGTAATATCTGTGCAATGGGTTCTGTCCATTGCAATTGGTTTAAATACTCAACTTGTAATTCGCGATCGCCAAGCCTCTGTATTTGTTGGTATAAAATTTCTGAGCTAGTATCTGCTTGAGACATAACTTTCCGTGAACCTACAGTTATCAATTATAGGTTTTTGCGTTACTTGGTACTATTGTACTATAAATAAAGCAAGATACTAAGTAGCCAATGTTATAAATTGTTACGCATACTCAGCCAAGAGCGTACTGAAAAGTACTCAAATGAAGTGAACTATAAATTTATTGGGGTTGTATTCATTACACCGCGCAAAAGATAATTTGATAACTCACAAAATCCTTCCCCTTCCGCAGTGCTAGTTACATAAGCAGGCTGATACTTTAATTGGTTGGCATATTCTAATACATTCGCTACACCTACAGAGATGGGAAAATAACGCCGATCAAATAAGCTTTCATCATTAGGACTATCGCCCACTGTCACAATTTGATCTGAAGAATATTGCGGCCAATTTTTCTGTAATACTTGCAACAAACCTACAGCTTTATCTTGAGTTTGCGGTTTAATATGACACTGAACATTACTGTAAGTAAATCCCCATCCCATTTCTTCACATAAATGACTCAGGGTTTGTAATTCTGTGGTATTTAAGGATGCGACATCAAAAGTCCAATCGGTAATGCGAAAGCGATTATCAGTAGATTCTCGGATTTGTGGAAACTGATTTTGTAATTGCTCAAAAGCCGCAGCTAAATTTTGACGATGGCTGGCTAAGTCAGGAATAGGTGTTAAGCTGATTGGGCGATCGCTCCCTGAAGAATAGAATAAACCGCCGTTTTCTGCGATCGCACCCGCTACAGGCATTAAGCTACTGAGTCCACTCACCCATCCGGCAGAGCGCCCAGTAACAATTAGCACTTTAATATTTGCTGCTGCTAAATTTTCTAAAGCTTGCAAAAGGTTACTGGTAAATTTGCCTTTTTTGGTCAAGGTGCCATCCATATCTGTAGCAACCAGTTGAATCTTCTGCCAACAACTTGAGTTGGCTTCAAACAAAGGTAAGAGATTTATGAAACCTTTATCATCAGGGCTAAGGTGTGTGTACATATACGATTTAGTCAAAGTAATAAAAAATAGTAATAATACCGCAAATTAGCATACAAAATTTGGGCACTCTAGCATCAGGAATTAAGTTTAGCAGTTTGCCAATCATGTACAATTTGATTTTTGCAGCCCAAACTTCAGCGGGAAAAGCTAAAAAGACAACCCAAGAAGTACCATCAAAAACCCCACAAAGCCCTCCTGCTCCTATATTCATGTTTACTTCTGGAGGACTGTTGTTAGCAGTGATTGCTTTAGTTGCCTATGGCAAATTCCTGAAGACTCAACTAGATAAAAAACTCAGGTTTGAACAATTCCGCACCCGAGAACTAGAGAAAAAGTTTAAGCTGGCGCTAGAAACCATTCGCAAAATGGAAACAAATCCCGATTTGGTTAACTCCCGCGATTTCAACTTAGATTATCTGCGGATGCGGATGGCAGAAGAGGTATTTCATTTTGCGATCGTTAATCAAATTAAAATCCAAGTTAAAGAAAAAATTTCTCAAGCTCTACGTCCCAATCAATCCCAACAAGGATCTGTAGGGATTGCCACTAGTACCGGACGGCAAGTTGATGAAACTTTTGATGTTGAATATGAAACTGGTACTCCACCAAACATGGCGAAGCGAGTACTATTTCGCGTGCAAATTCGCTTAATGAAGTTACCAACACAAGCGACTTCTGCCACTATTAGCCAGATTATTGATTGTATCGAAACTTACCTTAGCCCCACAGATGATGAAGATACTTGGCAACCGACAATTCAAGGACGGATTGCTAATATGCATTGGGATCAGAAGGCTAAACCTACTCCTTTGTTAGTACTAGAGCAATCAAATGATGGTGTCAATGTCTCTTTCCGTACTAGCCGTCAAGCTACTCCTGGTAAGAATGTGCCGCAGCAGCCTGTAGCTAAACAATCAGGTCACGCTAACAATCATTAAGTATTGTAGGGTGCAGCTCTTTCCACTTTATGAATTCTGATTTCTCACGCCAGAATCGTAATGGCTGACTACACTTTGAGAATCGCGCGCCAAAAGCCCATCTTCCATTTCGACAATGCGATCGGCTATATCTAAAATGCGGTTGTCATGTGTAACCAACAAAATAGACGTTCCTTGGTCTTTGGCAAGGCGTTGCATGATTTCTACAACATCCCGTCCGGATTGTTTGTCTAAAGCTGCTGTTGGTTCGTCTGCTAGTACGAGGGGAGGATGATTCACCAAGGCGCGAGCGATCGCAATTCTTTGTTTTTGACCACCAGAAAGATTGTCTGGATAGTAATTAATTCTCTCTTGTAACCCAACTGCTGTCAGCATTGCTTCTGATTTAGCAATTGCTTCGCTTTGGGCAACTGCGTCATTTAGCTCTACCGCCATTTGTACATTTTGTCTAGCGGTTAAAAATCCTAGCAAATTATGAGCTTGGAAAATATAACCTATTTTCCGGCGGACTTGGACTAACTGATTTTGACTGGCACCTAATAATTCTTCACTGAGAAATTTTAAGCTACCTTCTTGTACAGAACGTAGCCCACCAATCAAACTCAGTAATGTAGTTTTACCTGAACCTGATGGCCCGGTCATAATCACAATTTCACCAGCATAAATTTCTAGATTAATATCAAATAAAATCTGTCTTTTCAGTGCGCCTCTACCATAGTAATGATTGAGATTTTTAATAGCAATTACAGGTTCTTGTCGCATCATAATGTGGGTAGCTGGATGTTAAGAGTTTACGAAGGTAACTGTAAGTAACAAAATAAGTTATTAATCATCGATTATAAAATAGTATTTTTGATAAGTATTGAGCATTTATAATGATTTTAGTATTGAAAAACTTCTAAATTTATACAGCCAATATTTAATTGATTAAAAGATATCAGCAGGGTCGGCTGAACGTAACTTACGCACTGCGATCGCACCCGAAAAGAAGCACATTACTATTGTTAAAAATAGTACTAAAATAGCACGCTCAAGGCTCATGAAAACTGGTAGTAATGTAGCGTTTCTAGCCGTAGAATACATAAATAATGCAAAGGTAAATCCAGGTATAAAGCCAATAACTGCTAATAAAAAAGCTTCTTGCAGAATGACTGTTAATAAATAGTTTTGGGTATAACCTATTGCCTTTAATGTCGCATATTCCGCCAAGTGATCGGCAACTTCAGTATATAGAATTTGGTAAACAATTACAGTGCCCACAATAAAGCCCATAATTGTCCCTAAAGTAAAAATAAAACCAATCGCAGTACTACTTGCCCAGTAATTACGCTCAAAATCGATAAATTGTTGCTTGGTTAAAACATTAACATCTTGAGGTAAATAGTTTCTTAATTCTTGAGTAACTACATTCGCATCTGCACCAGGCTTGAGCTTGATTACCCCAATATCAATTAAACCGCGCTGGCGATTATTAAATATTCGCAAAAAGTTAACATCGCTAGTAATTAAATTACCATCAGCACCGAAAGATGCGCCTAAAGTAAATAGACCTACTACTTTAATCCGTCGTCTTCTCACTTCTGCTGTGACATTTTTACCTTGCTCAAAATCAGCAGCAATTGGCCCATACTCTACCCGAGAAGAACGGTCATATAAAACTACATCAGGGAGTTTAAGTTTATCTAAATTTTCTACCATTCCCGGTAAGTTAAAAATATTAACTTCCGGGTTAAAACCAAATATCAAAATACTCCGAGGGCGACCTGTCTCCGGATTTCTCCAGGCTGTGTAATCTAAATAGATAGGATGTACTGATTGAACTGCTGGTAAATCTAAAGCTTTATATAAACGTCGTTGAGAAAAACTCCTCATCGACAAGATAGCATTAGACTGACTATTAATTAAAACAATGTCGCCTTCCAAGCTGCTATGTAAACGGACGTTACTATAGTACAAAGCATCTCGGAAACCAAGTTGCATAAACATTAAAATATCGGCAAATCCAATTCCTGCCAAAGCTACAGCCAAACGGGTTTTTTCCCGCGTCAATTGTAGCCATGATAAAGGAATTTTTTTATTCATTAAATAGGTAGATAAGAAGTTAGCAATTTTTTCAGCAATCATTAGCCATATAAGATGAATTTTTCAATTAGGAAATAGACCTAAGCCTTTTCCAGCAAACTCAGGATATGGTATTGAATAACTACCATAGAGTAATCAGATGAGATAAGATTTAACTCAAAAAATATGGGCAATCCAGCACATTATGATTAGCTAAATCAGCTAATAACTAACAGCAACCCTTGACCATGAAAACTATTTAATTATTAATTTCTACAACAACCTTAGCGTAGGTTAAACCTGCAACTTTGGTACTATCTTCTGGCGCGATCGCAATTTTCACTTCTATAACTCTGGCATCTACATCGGCGGCTGGATCTGTATTCAAGACATCTTTCTTACCGATTTTTCTGCCAATTTCCGTCACAGTTCCCTTAAGTTCGCCAGCAAAGGCTCCATTATCACTAGATATAGTTGCAGTTTGTCCAAGACGCACTCTACCAATACTGTCTTCTGCTACTTCAGCAATGACAAACATTTGATCGGTTTGTCCAATTTCCGCAATTCCCATTTGGGTGATGGCTTCTCCTGATTTGGTGTGAACTTTTAAAATTTCACCATCAATAGGCGCTCTCACATAGCTCAATTTCAGTTCTGCTTCAGCTTTTCTCACCATTGCGATCGCATTACTCACTTGAGCCTGCGCCATTTGCACATCAGTAGGACTCACCTCTAGCAATCGCTTGAATTTGGCTCGTTCTTCGTCGATTTGTCTTTGCAAAGTAGCTACAGTTTTATCGCGGTTAACTTTCGCTTCTACAAGCTGCTGTTGTAAAGTCGATAAAGTTTTGACTTGATTCGCTCTCGCTTCTGCAATCTGTTGTTTGATTGTGGCGATCGCTTGTTTGAGACTTGCTTGGCTTTCCACCACCTGCTGATTGCTAGTAACCGCGCTCAAGCGTCTTCTATCTCGCTCTTGCTGGGAAATTGCACCTTCTCTATACAACATCTCATAACGTTGAGCATCAACTTGAGCATTCTGCTGTTCAGCTTTAATACGTGTGAGGGTGGCTCTTAAAGTATCTTTTTGTCCGCTGAGTTCAGCTTCTAGGCGGTTAACCATTGCTTGTTGGGCGATTTTTTCGCCACTTAACTGAGCTGCAATGCGCGCGATCGTTGCTTGCTGTGCATCTCTTTCCCCACGTAACTGAGCTTCTAAACGAGCAATTACAGAATTTTGGGCTTGAATATCTCTAGGTGAACCTGCTCTAACTTGCGCTAAATTAGCACGGGATTCTTGCAATTTTGCTTTTGCTTCTTCTAATGCAGCTAATTGGGTATCGTGATTATCCAAAACTGCTAATACTTGACCTTGTTTTACTTTGTCGCCTTCTTTAATGAGCAGTTTTTGGACTCGCGACGAAGCCTGCATTCCCCCCATTGGCGCAGATAGCTTAATTACATCTCCGCGTGGTTCAATATGACCGACAGCAGTAACAGTATTCGCCATCGGTCTAATGGGTACAGATGAAGCTAACTTTCTCAACTGTTCAACTTTAGCTGTACCTAGTACACCAGCAGCGATTACTATCGGTAGGGCCACAGCTATGCTCCATAAAACCTTAGGTTGATCGAGCGGCTGTTCCCTTGACTTTGGCTTCTCAGTCACCCTTGACATGATATATTGCCCGTTTATCTGAATTTTGCTGATAGAAGTGAAAAGCGAGTTATACCAATTCGTAATTCGTAATTAAGAACATCAAATTTTATTTACAGCGTATTTCAAGTAAATGAGGTTCGCGCTTCGGGGCACGGCACTGCTCATATGTGTCAACTTAAGCTAAAAGCTATATACGGCGCGTGTTGTACAAAAACCCTCGCCCTCATCCCCTCGCCCCTTCTCCCCCTGGAGAAGGGGAATTAAATCTCTTGCTCCCCTCCTGGTGGGAGAGGGGCTGGGGGTGAGGGCAGAACCTTTTCTCCAAGCGGGTTTCACCTTAAGTTGACACCAATGGGCACTGCTGTGCCCTGACAATTATCTGTACCTCACCAAATTGCAATCTGCTGTATTTGATGCCGAATTTTTGGGAATTGGTATTAAGCGCCATTAAATTGGTACTTTATGACGTTAGTTTTGATGATTGAATAACTTGATAAATAGTACTTAGGTCAGTACTGAATACAAAATCATCAAAAACAAGGCGATAAAGAACGATATTTTGTCAGATGAATTATGCTGGTTAAAATTTTTCTTGAGGAAGCGATTCCTTAATTGAAAAAACAACCAACATAATTAATGAGGTAGACAACTAATTAAAGCGGGTTTTTAGTAGGCAGCCAGCTTTTCTTCCAGTAATTTATTCTATTTACTGATAAATGATAGCTTTGCCTTGACTAAAGAGCGCAAAAGCCTGGAATAAAATGTTGTCGAAATTTGAATTTTGAAGGAGCGACTTGCTTGCCGCAATTTAAGTGGATGCGGTGAAGTGTGATGGTTATAAAGTAGAAATTCACTCAAGCTAAGACAGAATTACTGGCATGATGCTGCTCGATATTATTAATTGAACTCAACCAGTAAATTACCCTACCTTTTATGAATAATTGAGATTTATGTGATCTGAACTTATCCAGCTAGTTGATTAACTTTGCAGTAGATTTCAATTATGAATCATAACTGCTATATCAAAATAGGGTGTTCCTAACATCACATTTTCCTTAATGTTTCTAGTTAACTATTGAGCAGATTTTGTTGCTATATTTACCAAAAAAAACAACTTTCTTTTGATGTCTACTCCCAAAACTTAGCTGTTCTCTCTGCTGCTGTTTTTACTCCATCAAACTTTGGTTAAATGAATTCTACCTTTATCAGTTGGGGGAAAACGTAACAGAACCTACAGATGAGTAATTGGGCATTGGGCATTGGGAAAAGTAGGGATAGTTGCATTTGTGATGGAAGGGGAGGAGATGCGATCGCTTACGTAAAATCGATGTCTCAAACTCCTCTAGCATTTGCAACAGCAGCACAAACTTACATTAGTACAACGTAAAGTTATAAGAAGTTTACTTTTCAAAAGTAATATCAATTTTGTATTGTTAGATACAGAATTAATTTGCCACTAACCCATTAGCCATGAAACTAGATTTTGATAGACCGAGTTTTGCAGTGCCATTTAAAAGGCAGAATTTGAATTGTATCAGTAAACCTTATACACCAGAGCAATCACAACAGGTTTGTGCATCTCGCTGGGTGAAGCTGTTACAACTTCCTAATCCATATAGCTTTGACGAAGCACTGTTATTGTGTGCGGTTTCTAAACATGAGTGGTTAGCGTGGATTCCAGATCATGGCGAAGTGGTGCTGCATATTAGCGAGTTTACCGCTAAGTAGTCAGGGCTTGAGCCTGGGCAAGGCATTTATTACGGTGAGTTGTTCTCTAAGATTTGAATTCATTCAAATTTACTAAAATTGCTCAATTTTTCCAAAATTTTGGAGTTATATAATCCCTCAAGAAAGGCTGGCTTCTAATTCAAATTACTTTACATAATGCAAGTAAAAACTTCTATACAAGTAAACATTAGTTGCAATAGTAATTTCCTTAAGCTAAGAGTGATAACTTATTAATTGAAGCGAAAGAAGCTTCCCTGGCAGATCCAACAGTTAAACAAAGTAAAGAGGTAAAACCACTGTTCAAATATCTGTCTCGTCAACGGACAACAACACCCAAATCGAACGCTTACATTTCCTCAAATTAGTCTAAAAGAGGGCTATGTAACTGATTTTTAGAATATCACGGTGAGCGTGAGTTAAATCGGTACAACCCTGAATATTTCTGAGAAAGGAGAGGAAATAACTAAGTTAGTAAGAGCTTGGGTGTTGTTGTTTTAAGTATGTAATTTGAACAGAATATTGTCAGCAGATTTTAGGCGATCGCAATATTAATTCTCATAAAAAGTTAGTTCCCCAACTCTCTACAAATAGGGGGACATTTTGAAGGTTTTATTCTGCTTCCAAAGCCAAGTTAGAGGTCTATTTATCAATGACTGAACAAAGCAAAAGTAAAAGCAACTACAAAGAAACACCGATAAATCAGTGAATTCATCGGTGAGCATCTGTGTTGATCTGAGGTTAAATTTTTATGAAAGTAAGTAGAGTACAGTGCTGAGTCAAGAGTTGGAGAGACGCGATTAATCGCGTCTGTACAAAGGGTAATAATTATTTCTCCTTCTTCCCCAATCCCCAATCCCCAATCCCTAATTCTCATCCCGTCCGTGAACTTGAGCAGGCGGACTAGTCGCTTCCACTGCAGTAAATGGTTCTAAAATTTTGTAAGTATGGCTTGATCCTTTAGGAACTACCCAAGAATTCCCTGGTTCTAATAGAATTGTTTGCCCTTCAATATGTAACTCGGCACGACCGTTAATTACATAACCAACTGTTTCATATTCGCGGGAAGTTGGCGGTTTTTCTTCGCTGGGTTGTTCGTTTTCCCAAATCCGCATAGCCACAGCCTTGCCAGATGCAAGATATTTTTGGCCGAGTTTGCCTCTAGGGGAATTAGTAGAGTCTACTTTCTTAACGCTGGTGTCACTCATAATCCATCAATTTCCTGGTTTGAGTACAACTTTGATGCAGTTATCTTTTTTGTGTTTGAAAATTTCGTAGGCGTGGGGTGCTTGTTCTAGAGGTAGGCGGTGGGTAATGATAAACGACGGATCGATATCACCTTTTTGGATATGTTCTAGCAAAGGTTTCACATATCTATGAACGTGAGTTTGTCCCATTTTGAAAGTCAAACCCTTGTTCATGGCAGCACCCATAGGTATTTTGTCTAAAAACCCGCCGTAGACTCCGGGTATAGATAGGTGTCCGCCTTTACCACAAGCGACAATTGCTTGCCTTAAGGCTGTGGGACGGTCTGTTTCTAGACGTACTGCTTGCTTAACTTTGTCATATACCGCCATTGCGTCTGTACCATGTGCTTCCATACCCACAGCATCAATACAAGCGTCAGGCCCGCGACCACCAGTCATTTCTTTGAGTGCGTCGCCTACATCTATTTCTTCGTAATTTAAAATCTCGGCTTTGCCATAGTCTTTAGCCATTTGGAGGCGTTCGGGGATGCGGTCAATGGCGATGACTCTTTCTGCACCCAACATGAATGCGCTTCTGATGGCGAATTGCCCAACTGGGCCACAACCCCACACAGCAACAACATCACCTGGTTTGATGTTGCAGTTCTCTGCTGCCATGTAACCTGTAGGGAAAATGTCAGTTAAAAATAGTACTTGCTCATCCGTTAAACCATCAGGAATTTTGAATAAGCCAACATCCGCAAACGGCACTCTGGCATACTCTGCTTGCCCACCAGCGTAACCGCCTAACAAATGAGAGTAGCCAAATAGACCTGATGGGGAATAGCCCATCTGCTTTTCTGCTAACCAAGCATTAGGGTTAGAGTTATCGCACAGAGACCATAAATCGCGCTGACAGAAGAAGCAAGAACCACAGGAAATAGTGAAAGGAACAATTACGCGATCGCCTACTTTCACATGAGTCACACGACTCCCCAGTTCAACGACTTCCCCCATAAATTCATGCCCAAGGATATCGCCCTTTTGCATTGTGGGAATATAGCCGTTGTAAAGATGCAAATCCGACCCACAGATTGCCGTGGAGGTAATTTTGATAATGGCATCACGGGGGTTAATCAGTGTAGGGTCGGGAACTGTATCCACCCGCACGTCGTTTGCTCCATGCCAGCAAACTGCTTTCATAATTATTAATCCTTAGCTTTTAAACTTTGTGCTTTGTCAGAATTGGAGACATGATTAATCTTGGAGACGCGATTAATCGCGTCTCTACAATTGCTGACAATCTCTTGTTTTGTGGGTATGTTGCCCGACCTAACAATACAATCTAAATCCTATGTAGCTGAGTGTTATGGTGGGCAATACCTAAAATTTAAGAGAGATAATTTAGTCTCTAGAACCGGAATTGATTACTTCTCCAACTTTGTTTTTGATGGAACCAACAAAGTCTTTTGTAGCTTGAGGAGTATCTTCATCTAGGTTGAGCTTTTCGCGGATACTATTAGCAGCTTTACCTAGTTTATTTTGGCTATTTTCAATGAGGTTATTGTCAGGAGTGCCTTTGTAGTAGGTACCTTCTGGTGTTTTTACTGTCTCACCAATGTTGCCTCGATTGGAACTATTGCTAGAAGTATTGCCATAGTATCCGCGGCTATCATAAGAACTGCGATCGTCATTGAAGTTCCGTCTGATATTATCGCCAGAGTTGGATTTGAGGCTATCTACAGCTTTATCTATCAAGTTACCGCCACTGCTACCGCTACCAATGTTATCGGGTGTGCCTTTATAATAGATTCCCTCTGGTGTTTTGACAGTATCAGCTTGTGCTTGCATTCCATTACTGTAGCCGAAAAACTGCATTCCCAAAAACGCCAAACCTAATAAGAAAACCATCGCAATCCGGCGGACTAGTACATTTTGTACCCAAGCAAATACACGTGTCATAGACATCCTCTGTTGTATTACAATGTGTAGGTTGTTAATAGCTTTTAGCTATTTCAAGGTTTAAGAACAACTTTGATACAGTTGTCTTTTTTCTGTTGAAAAATCTCGTAACCGTAGGGTGCTTGCTCTAGCGGTAATTGATGGGTAACAACAAAAGATGGATCGAGTTTTCCATCCAAAATGAGATTCAGCAACAGATGCATATATTTCTGACCGTGCATTTGTCCCATTCGGAAGGTTAGACCTTTGTTAATCGCTGCACCAAAGGGCATTTTGTCTACGAATCCACCGTAAACACCCATAATGGAAAGAGTGCCACCTTTACGTGCAGCCACCATCATTTGCCGTAGTACATGGGGACGGTCTGTTTCTAATCTCAGCTTTTGTTTTGTCTGATCGTAGAAGTCTTCTAGACCTACACCATGTGCTTCCAAACCCACTGCATCAATGCAAGCATCGGGGCCACGGCCACCAGTCATCTCTTTCAACGCTTCGCCAGCATCAACGTCTTCGTAGTTAATCGTTTCTGCTTTGGCAAACTTTCTCGCCATTTCTAGACGTTCAGGAAAGCGATCAATTGCAATCACTCTCTCTGCACCCATCATGTAGGCGCTAATCATGGCAAACTGTCCGACAGCACCGCAACCCCAGACAGCTACGGTATCACCGGGTTGAATATCACATAATTCTGCTCCCATATAGCCGGTGGGAATTGCGTCGGAGATGAATAACAACATCTCGTCTGGTAAGTCGGGGGGAACTTTCACCACACCCACATCAGCAAAAGGTACGCGTATATATTCGGCTTGTGCGCCTGCATAACCACCTAAAAGATGAGAGTAACCGTAAATTGCTGAAGTGATATTGCCATATAGTTTTTCTTCCATCCAACCTTTAGTGTTGGAATTATCGCACAGCGACCACATATCACGCTGACAATAGTTGCAGTGACCACAGCCAATTGTTGAGGGAACAACGACGCGATCTCCAGGGAGAAGCCGCTTCGCGTCTACGCCTATTTTTAAATTATTGACTCCACTACCTACTTCTACTACTTCCCCCATAAATTCGTGACCAATGATGTCACCCTTTTGGACTGTGGGAATATAGCCACCGTAGATATGTAAATCTGAGCCACATATTGCTGTGGATGTAATTTTGATAATTGCGTCACGTGGGTTGAGAATTGTGGGGTCTGGTACTGTCTCTACCCGGACTTCATTAGCACTTTGCCAACAGACAGCTTTCATATTGATTTAGTCCATAGTCATTAGTCATTGGTCATTAGTTAGTAGTCAGTGGTCATTAGTCATTGATGTAGATTGCAAATGACAAAGCGCAAAGTCGAGCCAGTCGTGTGGGCGGGTCTCCCGACTTGAACGAACTGGTGTTGAGCGGAGGTTTCCTCCGAACAGAACTTTGTAAGAGAGGACAAATGACAAACACTAATGACTACGTCCAGAGGGTTGACCTTCCGTAGTAGCGATTTCTCCAGCTTCCATCAGCATTTTGAAGCGGCGTAAATCATCGCCTATTTGTTGTTCTGGTTCTTCACCGAACAGTTTGGCGAATACAGCTGCTAAGGCTCCACCAGGGGGGTTATATTCTAGGACTACTTTGACTTCCGTACCGCGATCGCCTGGTGCTTTTTGAAAGCGCACGAAACCAGAATTATCGACATCTGCACCTTCTACAGAAGCCCAAGAAATAAACTGATTTTCCCGGTCTTCTAAAATATCTGCATCCCATTCCACACTGTTACCTAAAGGTGCATTGGCAATCCAATGAGAACGTTTTTCGTTGTACACCTTCACAGATTTGAGGTGCTTCATAAATGTGGGTAGCTTTTCAAAGTCGTGCCAATAACGGTACAGTTCCTCTGCTGGTTTATTGATTGTTACTGTCTTTTCAACTTTGATCGGTTTATTCATACCCACAATTTCCTGTGCTTGCTGGATTGTGCTTTGTTTGGTTACACCTTGATATATCAAACCGCCACCAGCCAAAGCCGTTAGCGCACCTCGCAAAGAGCCTTGTTTTAAACCCATTAACACCATAGCGCCGCCACCAATTAAAGAAGCCCAACGTTCGGCTTCACTGGCTTCACCCTGATTGGTATTTGTCCGATCTCCTGGAGTCGCAGTCATACAATTTTGGATTTTAGATTTTAGATTTTGAATTGATTCCACAGATAAATCCGGAGGCTTGTACCATCAACTAACTATTGGTCATTTTTCTCCTGATTACTGTAAAATGACCACTGAAGACGCAAAGACTCTCTTCTCTCTCTAGTTCTTTGCGTAACGGACACTTTCCACTTTGGGTTATCCCTGCTGAAAAGTGTCCTCTCCTGTGGTTGAAGCAGAATTTACATAGCGGTAGCTGCGCCTGTAGTTGGCTTAGGTGGCTTAACTTCAGCACCTAAAGTGTTACGATACAACCCGACTAATCGTTGTTCGTATTGCAACAAATTCTGGTAAATTTCTTTGAAAATAGCGGTGGCTACTGGATCGGTAAGCTTCGCCCACAAATTGCCAATATCGCCAATACCTGTTTGTAAGTCGCCCAAAGCGGAACGGATTTGATATATATCATCACTTCCAGTTAAGGCGGTTTTTACCTTGGCGTATTGTTCTGCGACATTTACAGCTAAGGAGGGTTTTTCGCCTAGCCTGTCGAGATAGGTTTCGATGATTTGGATATGGCGCTGTTTAGTACCGATGAGTTCTTGAAACAGCGATCGCGCTTCTGTGTTAGATTCTTTTTCGAGATATTTCTCTAATGCTTCTAGAGAATAGCGCTCACCAGCCAAAGCAGTATTTAAATTTTTAACGATATCACCTTTGGTTGAGCCACCCCAAGCATCAGCCAGTTTCCACCATTCTGCGGTTGTATCCTTCTCGCTAGGTAAAGCAGCATCCTTTCCACCGTAACCCAAACGGCTGAGAATCGCTGTGGTGAAAATCGCCAAATCTCCAGGCTCACGGGAAGTAATTAAATTACCATCTACTACTAGCGCCTCATCTTTAAAATCTGCGCCAGCATTGATAATGTCTTTGCGAATTGCTCTAAAACCCGTGATGCGCTTACCTTTGAGTAAATCGCCTTCAATTAAAAGTTGTGGCCCGTGACAAACCGCAGCCACCCATTTTCCTTGCTGTACAGCTTCTTGCACAAAGCGTACTGTATTAGGATTGCGACGCATTTTATCGGGAGCCATACCACCAGGAATAACTACGGCATCAAATTCCGATGCGATCGCTTCTGTGGTGGTAGCATCTGCTTGGATACTGACTTTGCCTTGTTTTCCCTTATACTTCTCATTCATGCGTCCGCCGAGGACTACTACCTCCATCCCTGCTTGCTTTAAGCCATTGTAAGGGACAGTAAATTCTGCATCCTCAACCCCATTTTCTATGAGAATTGCCACTTTTTTCTTAGCAGAATGATTGTTAGTGTGTGCCATCTAATTCTTCCTATGTATCTGTAAATTCAACTAGTAAAATAGTCAACCATTTTGTTAATTTGTTTTATCCTCTATGGGATATATTTTTTATGTAGAAACTTCACTACTTGAGGCGCTAGTAAAGAGTTCTTCGTAATCGTGAGAAAAATAGGCATGAAAACTAGCAAATTTTTCTGGAACAACTGCATTCTGTAGCACAGCAAAAACTGCTCTAACATGAATAGCGGCAGTTGTAGGTTCAATATTTTCTTTTTGACTAGTACGGTTAATAAATTCTTGCAGATTAAAAATTTGTCCAGGTTGTCCTTGACTTGTTTCTAAATAGTTCCTAATTTCTCCAGGTAACTGTTCTGCTAATGCTTGTACTTCCTCTGCAGGAATTCTTTCCTGAATTGTTTCTAATGTTGCCCGGGTAGCACGTTCTGCCTCTACACGAGAATCTGATAGAGCCAGGCTTTGTACGTGGGTAATAAACTCTTCGTATTGCACTTTCTACCTCCGTTTTTCCCCATTCATGCTGTTAATTAGCATTCAGGTAGTTGAGAGCAACAAGAAAATTCAAAAAAGATTAATTGAATATATTGTTAATTTTTTGAATAAAAATTAGTTATAAGTAATAAGCCACTAAGCAAATTTTTCCTTTATTAACTTATTACTCATAACTAATAACTTCAACTACACGGGGTTTGACCATGAATTCATATTTACAAGGTTATTGTTCAAATCTGGAATTATCTTCGTTCCGAGGGGATAGATTCTTTTATTTCTAAAGTTATACATCCCAAGTTAGACACAGCTTCTGTTAGTAAAAGGTTATGGTGAAGATGCACCAAATGGCTAGCATTATGGCAGAAGAAAATCATAACCAAGAAATCAACTCTGATGATTTGCCTCAGGCAATCACCGAATCTTACGGTACTGGGGTGAAAGACTTGCCAGGGTACAATATCGGTGGGCGTTCCATACAAGCAGAACGGCGTGAGTATACAGAAACCAGTCCCGAACTGACTGGTGGTGATGTTGATGCTTATTGGGAAGATGCGGATGCGGTGGGGGATGAAGCAGTTGGTGGTACTGCTCCCACTCCCGATCAAAATGTCACTGAAGATTTAGAAGCAGCAGTTGGGCTAGAAATGGACGACCGCTCTTTTCTTCGCACTAACGATATCTTAGAAGAGCGCGACGATCGCCGTTGGGAACTAGATCCGATGTCCTCTGAAGATTATCAACAACGAAAATAGCTCGCTGTTGTGTACGCCAGAATCCCAAATCTTTTGCGAGGTTTACTCCTTAGACGCGCAACTGCTTGCTGTAGGGAAGCTAATCGGCATTTAAGTTACATGATCGGGGCGGGCAAGATGCCCACCCCACAAGAGTTTGATTAAATTTAATATTCAAATTAGATGTGTTTTAGCTTATTAGGGACTTCCAACTAGAAAAATATTCTATCGCTAGGGTAGCAGAGGGAGAGAAAGAATTTGCTCAATATCTTCGCCCTTGCTGATTGAATAATTTAATTTCTGGAAGTCCTTAAAGAAATCTTCACCAAAATAAGTGATTGAGGAAATTACATAATAACTTTGGCCCAGTTGGTTCTTGATAATCAGTTGGTAAAAGAGCTTGCATTTCAGATTGCAATTTCAACAATACTTGCTCAACTTCTTGACGTTTGGGTATGGGATTTTCAGCAAAGTATAATGGTTGACCAAATCTAATAGTTAACTTTTTTCTTAAGTAAAGATTATGGGTACCAATCAGCGCTACTGGTACAATTGGCACTCCAGATTTTAGAGCATAAATCACCGTTCCTCGCTTCAAAGGAAGGTGTAAATTTCCCTCAGTTTCTCCGAGTCGTCCTTCAGGAAATAAAACTATCCCATCACCACGAGCCAAAATTTTCAGCACAATGCGATCAATTTGTCTTAGTGTTTGAATATCTGTGCCTTTAGGAACATTCTGTTCAATTTCTGTCGCTAATTCTGCTAGTTCTTTTCGTCCAGCTTTCGCCTCTGCAATTACTGCAAATTCTTCTTTCCACATCCTTTCTAAAGGGATGACACCACCAGCAAAGCCTAAAATGAAGCGTTTCCACCACTTGTTATAAAGGGTGCGAGCATCACCCAAAATATAGTAGTAAGGTGCAGTTGGAATTTCGCTGAGTAAAAGAAAGGGGTCAATATGGTGGAGATGGTTGACGGCTAAAATTGCTGGTTGTTGAGGAAATCTTTCTAAGTATTCTACCTGGACTTGAAAAAAAGTATGAATTAGCGATCGCAACACCAAACGACGCACTCCAGCGTTAACTCGCGGTTCTGGATGCTGGGAAGTCATGTCTGTTAACTGTTGCAGCGTTTCTGCAATCTGCTGGCGCACAGCAGAATCGACAGCCGCAGCTAAACCCTCTTGTACCCGGTTGACTCTTTCTGTAGTTAAGGGTGGTAAGGTAGATGACTGTATTTGATTTTCTCGGGAATTAGATTTTTCTTTTGCAAATATCTGAGAATTGTTCTCTTCTGTGTAGTTTTGAGTCACAACTTCACTACAAATATTGTAAATAATAGCCTGATTGAATTTGTAAATAAATCTTAGTTCTTGTTGTGCAATTATTAACTAATCTCTGGTTATAAAAATATTAATAAAAAATTAACCGCCGATAGAAGAAGATAAACACAGATGGACGCAGATAAATCTGTACTGTGAAACGCTATATAATTTAAAATCTAAAAATTTAAATGGTTTACCATAGCGAAGATACTTTCAAAGGTTTGGGGGAGCTGGAGCTGTATTACCAAAGCTGGTTTCCAGAAGGTCAATTACGGGGAATCTTGGTAATTGTGCATGGATTGGGAGCCCATAGTAGCAGATTTGGAAATATTATTGACCAACTGATACCTCAACAATATGCTATCTACGCTTTTGATATGCGTGGTAATGGAAGTTCCCCAGGACAGCGAGGCCATATTAATAGTTGGGCTGAGTTTCGTGAAGACTTGAGAGCTTTCATCAAGTTAATTGAGATTCAGCAGCCAGGATGCCCAATTTTTATTATGGGTCAAAGTTTAGGTGCAGTCGTTGTCTTAGACTATATTTTGCACTATCCCAATGAAGCATCTACATTAAAAGGTGCGATCGCTTTAGCACCTGCTTTAGGAGTAGGTGTGTCAAAATTTCGCCTACTTTTAGGTCAGTTACTCTCCCGCATTTGGCCGCAGTTCAGCCTCAGCACTGGCTTGGATTTGTCTTCAGCTTCCCGTGATCAAAAGATTTTAGCTGCTTACGCCCAAGATCCTCTACGTCATACTTTAGGAACTGCGCGTTTAGCTACGGAGTATTTAGCTACCGTAGATTGGATTTATACTCATGCTACTGAATGGCAATTACCGCTACTAATTCTCCACGGCGAAGCTGACAAGGTAGCTTTACCACAAGGAGGTGAGAGATTTTACGAGTTAGCTTCTGCCAAAGATAAGCTACGGATTGTATATCCCGGCGCGTATCATGAGTTACATAATGACATCAATTACAAAGAAGTAGTGGCTGATTTGCAAAATTGGCTAGACTGTCATGGGGATTAGGGAGACAAGGGGATTGGGGATTGGGGACTGGGGAATAGGAATTTTAGATTTTAGATTTTGGATTTTAGATTTAAAGCCAATCCAAAATTGCAAATCCGTCTTCTCCCAAAGGGAGAGGCTACGCCAAGAAAAGTTTGCTCAACGGGGGGAACCCCCACACGCAACTTTTGTCTTCTCTACGAGAGGCTGCGCCAACGACACGCTACGCGAACGCAAAATCCAAAATTGAATTACCCATTACCAAATGACAAATGACAAATGACAAACCCCCTTTATCAATTGTCATCTTCCAATTGACAGATTATGAGCTAACTGCCAGTCTGATTTTTTAAATGAGGCTGTGTGATTTAATAAGTTTAGCCATATAGGTATACGGGTAGTGCCTCTGTGAAGCGTGATAAAAGGGGTAAGTTTATCCAAAGTTGGGGATTAGAAGCGAAGCAGCCAGTTAACCTATCGTTGACGAAGACGGCTTGGCAACTATTACAGCAGGAGGCACATAAACGCGGCATTTCTCGTTCTGAACTTGTTGAACGCTTTGCTCGGAGTTTAGAACTTGATGCTGCGAATAATTTTGCCAAAAGTAATGACACAGTTGCAGCACTACTAAATCTCCATAATAGCGATGTCTACGACGGGCTATGCCTACGCACTGCCGATGCAATACTGAATGTAGTCCAGCTTGATAATACAGATATTTGCACTAAATATACGGAAAATGGGCAGCAAGCTGAAGATTGGTTTCGGCAAGTTCTTGATGTTATTCCTCATATAGTTTGGACTTGTAAACCCAATGGGGAATTAGAATACTTCAACCAGCAAGCCCTGGATACCTTTGGTATAAATTTGCAACAACTCCTGGCTGAGGGTTGGTATCCATTAGTTCACCCAGAGGATTTACAGCAATGTATCCATGCCTGGATGTCAACAGTGGCTACAGGTAACGATTACCAAATAGAATGTCGCTTAAAAATTGCTGACGGTTCTTATCGCTGGCATTTGACAAGGGCGATTCCTAACCGCGATCGCACAGGAAAAATTACCCGTTGGTATGGTACTTCCACTGATATTAATGACCGCAAGCAATTAGAACAAGTATTTCAGCAGCAAGCACAAGCTCAAGCTAATCAAAGCCAATGGCTGGAGGCGGTACTAAATTTGCTACCGATTCCATTGGTATTTATTGACCCAAATACCACTTGTTTTACCTTCTCCAATAAAGCTGCAAAAGCAATGGCAGGAGGTGAAATGTATAGCGATCGCCCTTCGGGAGTATACGATCAGGACTTTTACTGTACCGATGCTACAGGAAAACTTATCCCATCTGAGCAACTGCCAACATTCCGCGTCACGCTGGGCGAAACAATTCAAGGCGCAGAGTTGAATTGGCACACTCCTACTGGTGTTTACCCGTTGTTGGTTCATGCTGATACTTTACCTGCAATGTATGATCGCCCAGCAACTTGTGTGATGGTATTTCAGGATATTAGCGATCGCAAACGCATAGAACAACGAGAAAAGTTTCTAGCACAAGCATCACAAACTTTTGCCGCCGCTAGGTTAGATTTACAAACTTTGTTGGATACCATCACCCAACTGATTGGTAATTTAACTGGTGATTCCTGTGTCTTGAGTTTGTTATCTCAGGATCAACTTTGGCTAGATACGGTTTCTTATTACCATGTCAATCCCGAAGTTCGGGAATTTATCGGTGAACTACTCACTCAACGGCGTTCTATTGATGATGGCATGACTGGACTCGTCGCCCAAACAGGGGAAACGATTTTTTTGCCAGTTGCTTCACCAGAAGAAATTCGTAAATCTATTAAGCGAGAATATTTACCTTATGTCGAGCGCTACGGTGTTTATAGTTTGTTAATGATACCGTTGAAGGTGCAAGAACAAATTATTGGTACCCTGAGCATTTCGCGGGAAAGGCCTGGAGAACCTTATAGCAACGAAGACCGCAGATTATTTCAAGATATCGCAGACCGAGCAGCGATGGCGATCGCGAATGCTCGACTTTATCAACAAGTCAAGCAAACTGCTAACCGTAACGCTAGTTTACAGTTAGTTACCTCTGCCCTTTCGGAATCGCTGACACCAACTGAAGTTGCAGAAGTAATTGTAGAACAAAGCTTTGCTGTTTTAGGTGCGGCGGCGGCTTTAGTAGCAGTTGTCTGTGAGAATGGTAAGGAATTAGACATCATTCATTCTATCGGTTTTCAACTAGAGGTAGTCAAAAGTTGGCAGAGAGTTGCCATTAACGTATCATCTCCTCTATCGGATGCAGTGCGTACTGGCAAACCGATTTGGGAACAGTCGATAGAGCAGCGAGTCACGCACTATCCGCATCTGGCAGATATCTACGCTAATTATGATTATGCTGCTTGGATTTCCTTACCCCTAATGCTGGAAGGTCGAGCAGTGGGAGGAATTTCCCTTGGTTTTCAAGAATTTTCCGCACTCAATCAAGATGAGCGAGCATTTATCTTAGCTTTATCACAACAAGCTGCTGGTGCGATCGCTCGTGCCCAACTTTACGAAGCCGAAAAACGCGCTAGAGCCGCAGCAGAAGCAGCCAACCGCACAAAAGACGAATTTCTCGCTATCCTCTCTCATGAACTGCGAACACCATTGAGTCCGATTCTTGGTTGGACTAAATTACTTCGTAGTGGCAATCTTAATGCCAAAAAAACAGCCGTGGCACTAGAAACAATCGAGCGCAATGCTAAGTTACAAGTCCAGCTCATTGACGATATCCTAGATATTTCGCGAATTTTACAGGGTAAGTTCAGTTTAAATTCTGATGCTGTTGACCTGAAAGCGACTATTAGCGCGGCTATAGAAACTTTACATTTAGCAGCTGCAGCTAAAGCAATTCCCATCCACACTGATTTTGCAGCCGATGTTGGGCAAGTATTAGGCGATGCAACGCGATTGCAACAAGTTATCTGGAATTTGCTCTCGAATGCGGTGAAGTTCACACCTACAGGGGGTAGGGTAGAAATTCGTTTAGAGAAAAATGGTTCACAGGCGCAGATTCAAGTTATAGATACAGGTAGAGGTATCAACCCCGAATTCCTACCCTACGTCTTTGATTATTTCCGGCAAGCTGATAGTAGTATCACCAGAACTTTTGGGGGTTTAGGATTAGGATTGGCGATTGTCCGGCAAATTGTTGAACTGCATGGCGGAACTGTCAAAGCCGAAAGTCCAGGCATAGAACAGGGTTCTACCTTCACCGTTAATTTACCTTTATTACCGACACCAACATTAAAAACAGCAGTGGAAGAATCAATAACAGATAGCTTGAGTTTGCAGGGAATTCAGGTGTTAGCTGTAGATGACGAAGTAGATAATTTAGACTTAGTTAATTTTATTTTAGAAGAAGCAGGCGCTAACGTTATCTCCGTATCTTCTGCCACAGAAGCATTACAGCTACTCCAGCAAACTCAACCTGACATTTTGCTAGCGGATATTGGAATGCCAAAAATCGATGGCTATACATTAATCCGCGAGATTAGAGAACAAGGGGGAAAAATCCCTGCGATCGCTTTAACAGCCTACGCTGGGGATATGAACAAAAAGCAAGCTCTGCAAGCTGGTTTTCAGTTCTATCTCTCCAAACCCGTCGATCCAGACGAGTTAATTCAGGCGATCGCGCAAATTGTGCAACGATAATGTATTTTGGATTTTAGATTAATAGCAAAGTCTGAAAATACAAAGCATTTAATACCAATTTGACAAAAGAATGTAATATAAATTCAAAATTAATAAACTCAATCAAACAATAATTACCGAATTTGTATCTGTTACTGAATTTTGCATAATTGGTATAAAAAATTCGTAAGGGCACAGAAATCCTGTGCCCTTATATAATTGCTCTTACCAAGGCAATCTGCTACCATCCCAAGAGAAAAATTGCCCACTATCGTCTTGCTGAAGTTGTTCAATAACATTCATTAATTGACTAACAGTACGTTCTACTGAAAATAACTTTTCTGGTGGTACATTACCTTGAAAAGGACGTGAAAGGCGTGTATCTGTTGTCCCTGGATGTAACGTCACTACTAAAGTTTGGGGACTACTTCTGCCATACTCAATTGCAACTGTACGCATAAACATATTAAGTGCAGCTTTAGAGGCGCGATAACCATACCATCCACCCAGTTGATTATCGCCAATACTACCAACTTTGGCAGAAATACTAGCAAATACGCTGCGTTCTTTATGTTTAAATAAAGGCAATAAATGTTTGGCTAATAATACAGAGCCAATACTGTTAATTTGAAAGTAGCGCAGTAATTTGTCTGGATTGATTTGTCTTAAACTTTTCTCTGGTTGCAAAGTATCATCATGAAGTAATCCTACACAATTAACTACCAAGTGTAGCTTATTAACTTGGTTACGGATTGTTTGCGCTGCTTCTGCAATTTGCGATTCTTCAGTAATATCTACAGCTAAACAAATTAATCGCTCGGAATGTTCGGCTGCTAGATTAATTAACTCTGAGGATGACTCTAATTGACGATATGTTGCATAAATTTTGCTAATTCTTGTATCTGGCAATAGTTTTTTCACAAAACCAAAACCAATGCCTTGATTAGCCCCCACAATCAAAGCATTTACCTGATTAATTTCATCGATAAAAGACATAATTCAAATTTTAATATATACTTATTTACCAATACAAAACTTACTAAAAATCCTATCGAGAACTGATTCTGTAACTTCCTCGCCAGTAATTTCTCCTAATGCATGAATAGCATCGCGTAAGTCAATTGTCCAAAAGTCAAGGGGTAGTTGTTGAGCAATTGTCACTTGCACTTGCTCTAGAGAAATTTTGGCTTTTGTTAACGCTGCTGCTTGTCTTTGGTTAATAGCTAAATCCATATCAGCAGCTTGGACTTTTCCAGCTTTGACTATTTCTAAAATAGCCGTTTCTAAATCTTCAATGCCTTGATTTTTTGCTGCTGCTGTGAAAATTTGAGATTTTATATTTGGGATTTGGGATTGGAAATTATTTTTTACATCTGCCGCTACTAAATCGATTTTGTTAATCACCAGAATTAAGGGACGATGTTGCACCTGTTCGTAAATTTCTTGATCGCCTGCTGTCCAACCTGCAGATGCATCGATGGTTAATAGAACTAAATCAGCAGCACTAGCAGCACGGCGCGATCGCTCTACACCAATTTTTTCAACTTGGTCTTCTGTTTCCCGAATGCCTGCTGTATCAAGCACTTGCACAGGAATTCCACCCACAACTAATTGAGATTCCACAACATCGCGGGTAGTTCCAGGTAAGTCAGTGACAATAGCGCGATCGCTCCGGCTCCAAGCATTGAGCAAGCTGGATTTACCCACATTCGGCCGCCCCACAATTGCTACTTTTAAACCTGTGCGGAGTAGTTCGCCTTTATCTTTGGTTGCCAATAATTGAGAAATTTCTGCGGCGATGCCATCAATTGCTGATATGATCAATTTATCATCCAGCGGAGGTAAGTCTTCCTCAAAATCAATCCGCGCTTCAATTTCTGCCAAAATATCCAAACAGTTAGCGCGTAACTGGCGGATGGGATGAGCTAATTTACCTTGCAAACCAGCTAAAGCAGTTTGGGCAGCTTGGGGCGATCGCGCTCCCACTAAATCGGCAATACCTTCAGCTTGCGTTAAATCCAAGCGCCCATTTAAAAAGGCGCGTAGGGTAAATTCTCCCGGCTGTGCTAGCCTTGCGCCATTTTCCAAACACAGTTGCAATACTTGCTGCACCGCCATAATTCCACCGTGGCAATGAAATTCCACCACATCTTCCCGGGTGTAAGAACGGGGTGCTTGCATAACCAACAACAAAGCTTCATCCACCAGTTTTTTGCTCTGGGGATGGCGAATATAACCATAAAGAATGCGGTGACTTTCCCAAACTTGACGACCAGGAGCATGAAAAAGAATTTGGGCGATCGCGATCGCTTGGGAACCAGACACCCGCACAATGCCAACGCTACCCTGCTGCGGAACAACAGCAGTTGCGATCGCGGCAATGGTTCCAGTAGTGGCAAATACTTCCGACATCAGCGCCCTTTTTAGCAGATATATATTATGAGACTAGCAGGTAGATTTGCATAAGATGGGGAAAGGTGAAAGGGGAAAAGGTGAAAGGGTAGAATTTACGCCTTGTTTTCAAGCGTCCAGAAAATAAATTATCCAATTTCCGAGAGGAACATTTTATTTTTACCCCTGCTCCCTGCTCCCTGCCCCCTTGCCAAAAAAGCGATAGTATATTTTTTAGTTGGAAGTCCCTTTCAGGTAGATCTCGTCTCTTACTACGGGCAGAAGTTACGGGATCGAGGAATTATATACTAAATAATGGTAAGTATTTAAACCAATTAGGGAGCAATAAGCAAGGTAAGATTTATCTGAAGAGTAGAAAAAAGCTCTGACTAGAGAGGGATTCACTGTGGAGCAAAAAATTAATTGCGCGGAAGCCTGCGTTAATGGTTGTGTTTTAGGGGATAAATGCCCCAATATTGAATTTAGAGAAGCTGCGGCACAATTTATTGAAGAGACTTCTTTAGATCAAATGCTGGCGCTTGCGGAAGAACGACTGCGGCGAAAATTCATGGAACCGCCAAAATGGGTGCTTCCAGACGAAGAATAGCATTTTTGTGAGCAGATAAAAGAATGACAGGGGGGAGATTCTTAACTTTTCACATCTTTGCTACTAAGCGAGCAACTTCAGTAACACTGAACATTTAATAATTCTGCAGGTCAAGGCGCAGCATTTCAAAACTTGCGGTGAGAGATAATTAATCTATGCTCTGCTGCTACTTTTGAAATATATTTTAGGTTGCTGGTAAATTTCTTTCATCCTCATCAACTGGCTTTCTATTTACCAGAATTATCCGAAAATCAGTTAATAGAGTTTGATGTTAATAGATAATACTAGCTCTGCAGCAACCTATCAACTCATGAATCATCGATTATTGTTAATTTTCGCCACATCTGCCTTATTGATTTTAGGATTATTATCTTTAGGCAGTTATTTTGCTTGGTTGTGGCCGCTAGAATTATTTTCCCATTTTCGGGTTCATTATTTAATTTTATCATTAATATTTGCTATTATTTTAGGCGTTCTTGGGACAACACGCCATCTCAAAAGTAAAGTTATAATTTTCGCCGCATTATTACTAGTAGGTTTGAATGTCATTGAGGTGCTTCCTTGGTATTTACCTCATGCAAAAAAGTTAGCTAGTAATGCCGATAAACCAATTCGGCTAATATCCTTTAATCTGAATGTTGATAATCAGAATTATAACGAAGTTATTAATTTAGTTCAGGATAATCAACCTGATGCCGCCTTATTGATTGAAATTGACCGCAATGGATTTGAAACTTTACAGCAAGGCTTCAAAACTACTTTGCCTTATTCTTTTAGAAGTCCCGGTGGTGGTTTGGGTTTTTTTAGCCGCTTACCAATTCAAGATATTAAGGCAGATAATTTCAATGGTAAAGGCGGTCATAATATTATTGCAAATTTAGTAGTAGATAAAAAGCCAATTACTTTAATTGGCACTCATCCCTTAGTACCCATCAAACCTAATACTTTTCATAGACGTAATCTTCAACTAGCAGCACTGGCTGATTATATTCAACAAATTAATCAACCATTAATTATCATGGGAGATTTTAACCTAACACCTTGGTCTCCTTATTATCGCAGATTTATTAATAAAACTAACTTGCATAATACCCGCTTAGGTTTTGGCATTTTACCCAGCTGGCCAAGACCAGCAACTCACGTCCATTTACCAAATTGGATTATCCCACTGCTGAATATTCCTATTGACCACTGCTTAGTGAGTCAGCATTTTAGTGTAACCGAAATTAACACAGGAGCGAATGCAAATTCTGACCACGCACCATTAATTACTGACTTAGTTTTACGCTAACAAACAATTGAATATTACTCAATATTATCTGGATCAATACCTAATTCTCGCAGTTTTGCTGCCAAGCGATCGCTTCTTTGTTTTTCTCGTTCAGCTCTTTGCTGTTCTTGTTCTGCAAGTTCTTCTGGTGTTGGAACTAGTTGTCCATCAGCAGTAAAAAAGCGTAACTTTTCTTGCTCAACTCCTAAATATAATTCTAGCTGCTGACTCCACAACCAACCTTGAGCATTAGCTTCGATTGCTTGATATTTACCAGCTACTAATACAAACCCAGCAAATTCTAAATTCTGCGGATCAAACCAGAAATATTCGGGTGTGCGAAAAGTATCTTGATAAATCTGTTTCTTCAAGCCTTTATCTGTTAAAGCTGTAGAATCTGATAACAGTTCGATAATTACATTGGGATACTTGCCATCTTCTTGCCAAAGCACCCAACTTTTACGGGGTTTGCGTTCAGTTTCTCGCACCACAAAAAAATCTGGGCCGCGAAAATCTTCTGACTTGCGCTGACGTGGACTGTAGTAAATTGTAATATTGCCTGATACATAGAAGTCATTGCGATCGCGCCACAATAACTCCAGACATTGGATCAGCAATGTCATTTGTAGACGATGTAAATCAGTTTCCAAAGGTGGTTCGTTACTGTATAAATCTCCTGGAGGAAATATTACATTATCTGGGGTAGCTAAATCTTGGGCAACAGACATGGCAATCACTGTCTCAGTCCTATAAGTTTAGCGTAGCAGGGCAAATATCAAATTTTAAATATCTAAACCAACAACTGTTAATTCTGGTGGATACTCAACGGTAAATTGATAAGTTACCTCTCGTCTTTCTTGAGGTAGCAGAGTTAAATCCCATTCTAAAGTCCCCATCTCTCCCAGTTGAATTTGGGGATGACTGTGGGTGAGGCGGACTTTAATTTTTTCGTTGCGGCTAACTGGTATTTGTTCAGTAAGTATTAGATGGGTTTCTTCTTCCAGCAAGTTAGTAACTATCAGCCGATAACCATAAGTAATCCGGCGCTGGTTACTCATCAATTTTTTGTCAACTATCCGCTCAAATAAGTCACGCTCAATTTTTAAGCCTTCATCAATTCCTAAATTAATTTTGAATTCTTGTCCTGGCGCAATATTATCTAATTTGGTTGTACCCACAAACATATTGTCGCGGAAAATATTAGCTTTGCCTGGTAATAAAGTTGCGTTGTTAGCACTATTTTTGACTATGGCTTGGAGATAAGCAAAGCTAACTAACCTCGGCATGGCAACATAATGGCAACTACTCAAATAATCATCGTGAAAAATTGTAGTTTTATGGGGTGAGCCATCATTAGGAATATTACCACCACCAGTCAGTTTAAAGGTGACTACACTTCCTGTTTTCGAGACTTCCGCCTCAACAGTTTCAGCTTCTATAGATTTTTCTTGTGCAACCTCGTCCGCTTCTTCATCCATTTCCCGCGCCATACCAGCTAACTCTGATTGAGCCGCCATCATTGGCATTTGGGTGACTTTGCGCCGCATAAAGTCTGTTGTATAGCTGGGAGTACTTATATACCAAGGTTGCAGTTTTGGGGGAATAGTACCTAAGCCTGGTTTAGCTGTAGAAAGGGTTAGACCCACATCAAGCCACTCTTCCCCTGTACTTTGGGTAACTTCAGCTAAGTAAGTGAGATGAACAACATTGCTGGTACTGCTAAAGCGCAAGTCGTAAAGCGGAGTCCAACTAGCGCGATGAACTACGTAAGATAGCTCTAACTCAAAGTCGCCCGCACCAGCTACTTCCACTGGCACAATTATGCTCAAGCTTTCTTTGGGGTGTGGCGTTTGGATTTTTTGTAATGAAGCGTGCAGTACTTGTAACTGCTTGTCGAGTTCTTCCTGTTGGGTTTTGCACTCTCCAGAGGCGATCGCATATTCGCTATACTGGCTGCCAATAAAGTTGAGAAAATCTAGAGTTTCGCTGAGGCTGAGGTTTTTCCGTGACAAACTCTGCGAAAAGGGTTCTTCTGTCTTTTCCCGTAAGCCAACAATAAAACTAGATTGCAATGCTAAAGCATCGATTTGAGCCTGCAAGTGACGTTTTTCTGCCTCCAACTGCTCAATCTGTCTGGTTAATTGCGCCACCCGTTCGGTAATCGGTTCTGTAGTGTAGATGCGATCGCAACTCACCCCTAACAAGCGCACCCCTACCGTCCCTTTACCACCAACCCTCACAGAATCAGTTTCTAGCGTTACCGGCAGTGAGGTAACGACTAATTCTTGTTCTTCTCCTGTGAGAGAAACCATACCCCGTCTTGTAACTAGGGCTTGATCGCTGTAAACTGTCACAGCTACAATCTGGCTTGCTACTATCTTGCGTAAAGAAGGCATTTCTGGGTTAACCACTGCCAGTTTTCCCCCATTTTGAATGATTCTGCTGCTTAATTGTTAATGGTTCAAGGTTCTACCGTCAAGTCATTAACAAATTTGGTGTTTGGTGTTCGGTGTTCGGCGTTTGTCCCAATTACCAATTACCAATTACCCATTTCCCAGTCCCCAGTCCCCAATCCCCAGTCCCATTACCTAATTCTTCACCTCTTCCTCCTCCTGGAGTTGCTCAAAGGTACCCCAAGAAAAAGAGGTATTTTGCTCGATAAAATTCTTAGCAGCGTTGATTAGGTAATCATAATAGGTACGAGCCACAATCGATAGCTGCTTCCCAGAAGGGTAAACTATGTACCAAGTACGCTTAATGGGAAAGTGCTCTACATCCAAAATGCTGAACTCTGAAGAGTCAGAAGTTAAGGTATGACGAGATAATACAGAAATTCCCAAGCCACCTGCGATCGCTTGTTTAATTGCCTCATTGCTGCCCAATTCTAATTTAACTTTCACTGTTAATTCATGCTTATCAAACAGGCTTTGGATAGCACGACGAGTTCCTGAACCAGGTTCTCGCATAATAAAAGCTTCTTGGGCTAGGCGTTCGATGGGAATATTTTTCTCTTTTGCTAGTGGATGATTAACAGGAGCAAAAACCACCAAGGGATTATCCAAAAATGGTTGGCAATTCACATCAATATTTTCTGGGACTTGGCTCATAATATACAAGTCATCCAGATTATTAATCATGCGCTCCAAAATCCGCTCGTGGTTTGTTACTTGCAGCGAGATATCTATGCCCGGATAAAGTTGACAAAAAGGCCCCAACAAACGCGGTACAAAATATTTTGCAGTTGTAATTACTGCTAATTTTAATTGACCCTGTTTTAGCCCTTTTAAGTCTGCTACTTTCATTTCAAATTGGGCTATGGTTTCAAAAATCTGCCGACAAGTAGCAAACAATTCTCGTCCTGCTTCGGTTAAATATAGGCGCTTCCCAACCTGCTCAAATAAAGGCAATCCGACCGATTTTGTTAATTGCTTGATTTGCATGGAAACGGTAGGCTGGGTGAGGAACAATTCCTCAGCTGCACGAGTAAAACTACCGTGTCGTGCTGCCGCCTCGAACACCTTCAACTGGTGTAGCGTCGCTTGGTTCAAGGGTAATTCTCCTCTAATAGCGATACATAGATATTAATCTAGTATCACTGAACACTTGCATTAGCGATAGCATTGGTCATACAAAAATTATGATTCATAAGTATAGATACTACTCTATGAATTCTATTACGAGATAGATCTTTTCCTATTAGAGTGGAACAGTTATTATCAAAACAACAAAGCAAAGCGTAAGATGCCTTCCAGCTCAAGATGAATGCTGAATACTGAATCCTGAATGTGGATCGCCTACAATCCATAATTCCTAATTCATCATTCACCATTCATCATTCTTCTAATTCTTCTAAAACTTTGACGGGTAACTGAGCCAAATCTGGCAACTGCAGGCGTTCAATTTCGGCAACTTGCTCTTTAATATTAATGGGTAAGTTGATTGGTTGACGTTCCTCTATCCAGCAACTTGCTAATGGTAATGTCTGCTCTAATTCATCTAACGGACGAGGAATTACCATCACGGCATTCAACTCCCCAATGCGTTCTGCTTCGTACATTCCTGCTTCTACTGCTACTGCAACATTGGCTACAGAACCACGAATAATAGCTGTACACAAACCTGCACCAATTTTTTCATAAGCTGCCAAATGTACATCAGCTGATTTCAGCATGGCATCGCAAGCTCCTACCATCGCAGGAAATCCTCGCGTTTCCACCAAACCCACGGCTTGGTTACTCAAACGGCTGTAATTACCATCCTCCATAATTTTACTGAGCTTGGAGGTAATAGGCAACACTATATCTAAATTGGGGTAAGGACGGGGAATAACTAAGCTGGAGACCAATTGACCAAACTGTTCCGCAGTTTGGACACCAGCTTCTACAGCCAATCGGACATCGGCAATCCCACCTCGGACAATTGCCGTACAATGACCGCCACCAATTTTTTCATAGCCAACTAAATGAACCCCTGCTGATTTCAGCATCATATCGGCTGTTCCCACGATCGCGGGAAAACTCAGCGTAGATACCATACCCAAAGCAGTATCCTTGAGGCTATCTCGACGGCGGGTGTCCTTAATAGTGCTAAGAGCTTTTTGATTAGATGTTTCCATGTGAAGTCTCCGGATACTCACAGACAGGATAAAGGCTAAAGGCTAAAGGATGAAAATATATAATCATTAAACTCCTGAATTAGCAGGAATTTCATCCTTCATACTTCAGATGACATCTTACAATTAACACTTATTCAGACTGCTCGTCAGAGATGGGTTCATTTAGAGATTGTCGGTGGGGAAAGAGTGTAACTAACAGCCTTTGAATACTTCCCGTACCATAAATCTGAGTCCCAAAAGTGTTGGGTGATTCGGTAGCAGGTTGAGTTGATTGTGACTCTTGGCTGCTTTCTGGTGAGGCTTCTGCGGCTGCTTCTAGCTCAGAACTCCCCAATGATGGGTTTTCTTCTAAAGCCGGAGACTCATTTGACAAATTACTAGCAGGTTGAGTTTCAGAACTAGATTGGTGTTGTAACTCCAGGTAAAATCCACCAGAGAGAGTAGTAGAGGAGGTAGTTGTTTCCCCATTGCTACCTTGTTCCTTGTTCCTTCGCCTCCCAATCAGAGTTTTTTGTTCTCTCAACCCCTGCGTATTTGTAGAAACATTACTTGCTGATGGTTCCGGTGTAATACCACCAATATGCCGACTACTATCTCCCAAAATTGAACCAGGCGGAATTACTTGTCCTGGTGCAACTGAACAGTGAAATACTGTGGTTGCTGAACCAATACAAGCATTTGTTCCGATTTTACCTTGACCAACCATGAGAAAACCGGCTCCCAAGTTTGCTCCTGCTTCTACTTCTAGGGTTCCTTCATCAATTTGCAGAATCGACCCCATGCCAATACAGACTCCTGGGCCTATGATGATTTTGCCGTTTGCAGCCGCTTGGAGTATCACCCCAGGTGCAAGTACTGCACTTGGATGAATAGTCACCTCGCCACTAATGTAAGAGTCAAAGTTGTTGCTGAGGCGCAGTGGCGGCACAGACATGGAAATTCTAACCTCGGAAGCCGGAAAATTAGGAAATAAAGAAGATATGAGTTTAAAGGATGTAGTCTCCTCAAAAGTGGCTAACCACAAGCTACTTCATCCTTTAGACTTCATCCTTCCTAGCTATGGGCGTTGGATAATTGTCTCCAATACCCGGCGCTTGGCTTTGGGGTCAATACCAATGAGGCGCACATATTCTCCGGCGTATTCAGCGAGGGCTGCTTCTATAGCTGCGATCGCATCTCTTTCAGAATTGGCTTGAATGGGGCCTGTGCTTGTCCAGGAACCAGTGCGGAAGCGTCTTTGATCTACATGTTCAACGCTAATTTTATACCCAGCACCTAGTAATTGCCGTAGTTGATCGATGACTTCTCCACTCAAACGGGTGCTAGTTGCGGTGGCTGTAGCTGTGGCTGTAGGCGCACTGCTAGTAAAAGATTTTGTGCTGCTAGATGGACTAACCTGACCGTTGGGACGTTGGATAATGCTTTCCAATACCCGACGTTTAGCTTTGGGGTCAATACCAATTAACCGGACATACTCACCTTGATGGCTGCTGATACAATCTTCTAAAGCCGCAATCACTTCATTGGTGGAGGTAGAGTTAATGGGACTACAGCTTTGCCAAGAACCGGTGCGGAAGCGGCGCTCATCTACATGTTCTGTACCAATTTTGTAACCACCTGCTAACAGCTGACGGATTTGTTCTACTGTTTCTGTGTTTAGTCCGCCACCAGAACCGTTACCGTTACTATTGGCTTTGTAGCTACCATTAGAGGAATTATTAGGAGCCTTAAAGGTAGAAGGTGCTGAAACAGCGCCATCTGGGCGTTGGATAATGGTTTCGAGGACACGTCTTCTGCCATTATCGATGCCAAATAATCTCACATACTCACCAGCATGATCTGCCAAACAAGTTTCTAATGCTGAGATGGCTTCACCAATTGATCTAGCATTGATTGGCTGACAGCTAGTCCAAGAACCAGTACGGAAACGTCTTTGATCCACGTGTTCTGTACCGATTTTGTATCCTTGTTGTAACAAATAGCGTACTTGCTCTATTGTTTCTGCACTCAAACTACCGCTTGCCACTTCACTACTCCTTTCTAGCTCTAAAACAGTAATGCCATTACCTGTAGAAGATTTTTTTATTTGATCCCGAATGGGTGTAATACATTTACTATCTGCAACGCACAAATATCCAGCTCGCAGTGCCTGATTAATTCCCACTACATGATGGGTAAATTCCTGATCCTGCGATTGGACATCTGGTAAACGGTCAGCTTGTTGCTGAGTAGTAATGATTGCTCCCGAAGGTACATACTTACCAGGGGGAATTTCTACGTCTTGAATTAAAGCGTGCATCATCACGATGCAACCTGCACCCACCCTGGCATTAAATACCGTAGAGCGAAAGCCTATAAAAGAATTATCACCAACATAAGCAGGCCCGTGAATCAGGGCCATATGGGTAATAGAAGCATTTTTACCAATCCATACCGAGTATTCTTCTTGGTCATCACCAATTACTCGGCCTTGCTCCAACCCATGAATTACGACACCATCTTGAATATTAGTATTTTCACCAATGAAAAAAGGTGTACCTTCATCCGCTCTAATCGAAGTCCCCGGAGCAACGATTACGTTGGCACCTATTCGCACGTCTCCAATTACCTTGGAAAAAGAATGTACAAATGTGCTTTCATGGATTGTTGGCTCAGCTAAGTTCCTCGACCACGGGGTTGGGGGTGCCACCGTGCTGCTGACTGCCATTGCGAGATTCCTCCTAAAATTGTCAGTTGTCCTTTGTCAGTTGTCCTTTGTCAGTTGTCAGTTGTCCTTTGTCAGTTGTCATCTCTTACAAAGTTCTGGTCGGAGGAAACCTCCGCTCAACGCCAGTTCGTTCAAGTCGGGAGACCCCTTCGGGTGAATCCTTCGGATACGCTACGCGAGCGGTAGTCCACTCGGCGGCACAGCCGCACGTGTGGCTGCACTCACCGCCACACGACTGGCTCGACTTTGCGCTTTGTCCTTTGTCATATTTTTGGGACTAATGAACTGTAACTAATGAACAATGACCAATGACTAATGACCAATGACTAATGACTAACGGTATTGGTCTTTTTTGCTGTAAATGAGACGATCTTCAACATGAATAGTATCAATTATCGCCACCACTGCTGCATCTAACGGACGATTTTCGTTTCCAGGAACTTGACGAGCTGCGCTACCACGACTGAACAGTACCCATTCGTCTACTCCTGCACCTACAATATCTGCTGCTACTTCGTATTTTTGCAGGAGGTTTCCTTCTTCATCTACTAATTGCAACAACAGTAGTTTCACACCTCGAAGACTTGGTTCTTTTTGCGTGCTAACTACTGTGCCACGGACTTTAGCAATTTGCATTACAAATTATGGTCTTCTGCCGAAAGGACGAATGGCGTTGACATTTTCCCGGAACTGCTCTACATCCTCTGTATAACGAATTGGCAGGACATACTCTAAGTTTTCGTGAGGACGAGCAATGATATGGGTAGACAGTACTTGTCCGCCGTTAACTCGCTTTACAGATTCTACGCCTGCGGCAACTGAGGCTTGAACTTCGGAAACATCTCCCCGAACGATAACTGTGACGCGACCGCTACCAATTTTTTCGTAGCCTACTAAGGTAACGCGAGCTGCTTTCACCATCGCATCTGCGGCTTCTACTACTGCGGGAAAGCCCAGCGTTTCTACCATTCCTACTGCAATCGACATTAGTTTTAATCCTTAATGACAGTTTTTCACTCTGGACAACAAAAGCACTCAAGAAGGCAACCCCGTTAATCTATTTTATTAATGGGTTTTTAAGTGCGGAACTGTTCTACGGCTTCTGTATACCGAATCGGTAATACATATTCGAGGTTTTCATGGGGACGGGCAATGATGTGAGTTGATACTACTTCCCCACCATTTACTCTTCTGGCTGCTTCTACCCCAGCGGCAACTGAGGCTTGCACTTCCGATACGTCGCCCCGCACAATTACTGTGACTCGTGCGCTACCAATTTTTTCATATCCTACTAATGTTACACGGGCGGCCTTCACCATCGCATCAGCAGCTTCTACTACTGCGGGGAAGCCCTTGGTTTCAATCATTCCAACTGCAATTGGCATCGCAGAACTCCTACAAAATTAATCCAATCAGTACTGAGCTTTGAAATTTTTGACGGGGAAGCTCATCTTGAGCTAAGAAAACACTTCCAAAATAAGCATAGGAAAGCTTGGCGTTCCTGGCAATATAAATCACTATAATAGTTTATAATAAAATTGTTTAAGAAAACTTAACAAAAATTAATGCTGTCATTTAGTTGATGAAATTTTACGGATTGCTAGAGCGGTCAATTAAGCTTTATAATTTTTTAATTACATTTGTCAAACTTCTATTAATAAAGTTTGTAATTTCTTCTCAAGAGATTTGAAAAGAGCCTATAACCTTTGCCAGTAATGCTTTTGGTGGATTTATCTATTGTCTCCAAGCTAGAGGCTAAAAGGCTGATAAGTTTTACTAATAATACATATAAATTGAAAATGTAAAAGTAAGAATTCCCATCCTACAAGTCAACTGTAGTTTAGGAATTAAATATTTTTATTCTGTTATATTCACTTTTGCTAGCGATCTAATGGCAAGCTAATTAGAGAAAATATATTTAATAAAACTGGTTTTAAAACAAGGCATTCCATACTGAGTCGTCAAAGGAAATTTAAATGGATCATTTTCTCTACATTACAAGTTGGTTTGTGCCTTTTTATGGTTTAATAGGTGCTATTTTGACCTTGCCCTGGGCCATGGGAATTATTCGGCGAACAGGGCCAAGACCAGCAGCATACTTCAACTTGTTGACGACCATTGCCGCATTTATCCATAGCCTGTTGATATTTCAAAATATCTGGGATAAAGAGCCAGAAACAGTGATAATTAACTGGTTCAAAGTCGCAGATTTAGATTTATCCTTTGCCTTAGACATTTCCCCCGTGAGTGTTGGGGCAACGGTGCTGATTACAGGGTTAAGTTTCTTAGCACAAACTTATGCCCTAGGCTATATGGAAAAAGACTGGGCGTTGGCGCGGTTTTTTGGGCTGATCGGATTTTTCGAGGCGGCGCTGAGTGGTTTAGCCATTAGTGATTCTCTATTTCTCAGCTATGCCCTGTTGGAAGTGCTCACGCTTTCCACATATTTGCTGGTGGGATTTTGGTATGCACAACCCTTAGTAGTGACTGCAGCGCGGGACGCATTTTGGACAAAAAGGGTCGGAGACTTGTTACTGCTGATGGGGGTAGTGACCCTTTCTTGCCTAGCTGGTAGTTTGAACTTTTCTGATTTATCTGAATGGGCACAAACAGCCAGCTTAGATCCAGTCACTTCTGCATTATTAGGATTAGCTTTAATTGCTGGGCCTGCTGGTAAATGTGCTCAATTCCCTCTGCATCTGTGGTTAGATGAAGCGATGGAAGGGCCTAACCCTGCTTCTATACTGCGGAACTCATTGGTGGTAGCAGGTGGTGCTTATGTGCTATATAAAATGCAGCCTTTGTTGGCACTGTCTCCGGTGGCGTTGAATGCCTTGGTAATTATGGGTACGGTGACAGCAATTGGTGCAACATTAGTGTCCTTAGCACAAATTGATATCAAGCGGGCACTATCTCATTCCACTAGTGCATACATGGGCTTGGTATTTTTGGCAATGGGTTTACAGCAAGGAGGTGTAGCCTTGATGTTGCTGTTAACTCATGCGATCGCTAAAGCTCTATTATTCATGAGTTCGGGTTCGATTATCTCTACTACCCACACCCAAAACCTTACAGAGATGGGTGGTTTATGGTCAAGGATGCCAGCTACAACCACTGCCTTTGTTGTCGGTTCAGCAGGGATGGTGACACTACTACCACTAGGTAGCTTTTGGGCAATGCTGGCTTGGGCTGATGGCTTTGTGAATATTAGCCCTTGGGTAATTGGTGTATTGGTGATAGTTAATGGCTTAACAGCACTCAATTTAACTAGAGTATTTAGGTATATTTTCTGGGGTACACCCCAACAAAAAACCCGCCGTGCGCCTGAAATAGGTTGGCAAATGGCATTCCCAATGGTCACACTGACCATCTTTACTCTGTTATTACCCGTAATGCTACAGCAATGGTACTTACTTCCTAGTTGGGAAAGCATTAACTGGTATGTAGTAGCGATATTACTTTCCTCAACCTTAGTCGGGGTAGCAATCGGCTCGGTAATGTATCTAGACAAAGCATGGTCAAGGTCAAGAATCCTAGCATGGAGATTTATCCAAGACTTGTTGGGTTACGACTTCTACATTGACCAAGTGTATAAAGTCACTGTAGTTAGTGCCGTAGCCATCCTATCGAAAATTTCCGCATGGAGCGATCGCTATTTGATCGATGGCTTAGTCAACTTGGTGGGATTTGCTGCCATCCTCAGCGGGCAAGGTTTAAAATACAGCATTTCTGGACAATCCCAAGGTTATATGCTGACTATACTCTTCGTGGTCAGTGTCTTGGGCTTTTTCATTAGCTGGTCATTAGGACTACTGGATAAGTTGCCTTTTTAGTCATTTGTCAATAGGCAATAATCATTTATCGCCGCTGCTTGCTCTTCCTCTCTGCCCTCCTTCCTCATATCCTTAAATAGTTCTGTGTATGCTGAGTGCGTTGATTTTAGTGCCATTAATTGGTGCTGTTGTAATTAGCTTATGGCCCCCGGGGGTAAATGGTAAAAACTCCCGTGGGATAGCCTTTGTAATTGCCAGTATCGCCTTTGTCTGGTCGATAATTTTAGCAATTCAATTTAATCCTGGAGAAGTTAGTCAACAGTTTGTAGAATTCTTACCTTGGGTAGATGCCTTAGGTTTAAATTATAATTTAGGGGTGGATGGCTTATCTCTGCCTTTGCTGGTTTTAAACGGCTTGTTAACTTGCATTGCCATCTACAGCAGTGATGAATCTCTGCAACGTCCGAGATTATATTACTCTTTAATACTGCTGCTAAGTGCTGGGGTAACTGGCGCTTTTATCGCCCAGGATTTACTGCTATTTTTCCTATTTTACGAAGTTGAACTCATACCCCTATATCTGTTGATTGCAATTTGGGGTGGTGAAAAACGGGGTTATGCAGCTACAAAATTCCTGATTTATACTGCACTTTCAGGAATTTTGATTTTAGCCAGCTTCTTAGGTCTAGTTTGGCTGAGTGGTGCGCCTAACTTTGCTCTCGGTTCTTTGAATGCCACGACAATACCATTAGCTACCCAACTTTTGTTACTAGCCGGAATTTTAATTGGTTTTGGCATTAAGATTCCTCTAGTTCCCTTCCATACATGGTTGCCAGATGCTCACGTGGAAGCTTCCACACCCATTTCTGTGCTATTGGCTGGGGTATTGTTGAAATTAGGAACTTATGGCTTACTGCGGTTTGGCATGAACTTATTGCCAGAAGCTTGGACTTATTTAGCTCCCTGGTTAGCGAGTTGGGCTGTAGTCAGTGTACTTTATGGTGCATCTTGCGCGATCGCCCAAAAAGATATGAAAAAAATGGTGGCATATAGTTCCATTGGACACATGGGCTATATCCTTTTAGGGGCGGCAGCAGCTACACAGTTAAGCATTTTAGGCACCGTTATGCAGATGATCAGCCACGGCTTGATTTCAGCACTGCTGTTTTTACTGGTAGGGATTGTCTATAAAAAAGCTGGTAGCCGTAACTTAGATGTCATCCGGGGGCTACTCAATCCAGAACGAGGTATGCCTGTAATTGGTAGCTTAATGGTTTTAGGAGTGATGGCTAGTGCGGGAATCCCAGGAATGATCGGATTTATTTCCGAATTTGTCATCTTCCGGGGTAGTTTCCCAGCTTTTCCCGTGCAGACCTTGTTATGTATGATTGGTACAGGTTTGACTGCCGTGTACTTCTTAATCCTGGTGAATAAAGCCTTTTTTGGACGCTTATCCGAGCAAGTTGTCAATCTACCAAGGGTATATTGGAGCGATCGCCTACCATCGATAGTATTAGCTGTAGTGATTGTAATTTTTGGTATCCAACCCTCTTGGTTAGCGCGCTGGACTGAACCAACAATCACAGCAATGGTGAATACACAAAACACCGTAGTCACTGTGGCTTTGGATCATCAAAGCAAAAATTAAAATACCAAATTGGGTTTGTAGTCTTGCATCATCTTGACTGCAAACTCAATCATGTAAGTAGGGCGTTGCATTTAAAGATAACTAGTCAGGGCTATCATTTGTTCTTTGTCTTTTGTAATTAGTAAGTTTTTACAGCCTATTGATGTTGATTTATACCGACTTATTTATTTTATAGGTGATGAATTATTAACAATTGATAAAAGCAGATAAAAATTACTTAATTTCCCCATTTTAATAAAAAATCAAGCTTGAAAAAATCATATTTTAAATTACTAGGAGAAACTGCCAATGGTCACTATCAAAAAGAAACCATATAACAACCCTTTGGGTGAGTTTATCAAGCGTTTGCAAACAGGAGAAGCACTACTTACCGATAGCCCACAGAACGTTTTAGAAGTAGTTGGCATTCTGAAAAGCTATGGCGTAGTTTTAGATGCTTACTCCAATAATCTCATCTACATTGCTGAACATCAATTTTTAGTATTTTTCCCATTTTTTAAATACTTTAATGGTGAATTTAGTTGGCAAAAATTATTTCGTCATTGGTGGCATGACAGAATTAATTTTGAATATGCCGAATATTGTATGAAGTCCATGATGTGGCACGGTGGCGGTGGACTGGACGCATATTTAGATACAAAAGAATTTCAAGCAGCCGCCCAAGCTGTAATTGCGGCTAAATTTAAAAACAATCCTTTAGTTATGGCAATGCACCAACTGTTTCCCGATTTCTTAATTGAACAGTTGCGTGTTTCTGCATATTACAGTGGTTTGGGGCAATTTTGGCGGGTAATGGCTGATATCTTCCTGACTTTATCAGACCTATATGACCAAGGAAAAATCACAACCATTCCCCAAGTTGTAGAACATATTAAAGCAGGTTTAGTTGCTGATGCCAGCAAGCCAATTACTTACGCAGTCAAAATTGATAACAAAGTTTATGAACTCCTGCCGAAGAAACTTGGTTTAACCTTTTTAGCAGATACAGCAATACCTTATGTAGAAGCTGTTTTCTTCCGGGGAACGCCTTTCTCTGGCACAGTTACATATAATGCCCAAGCATATCAAATTCCCCCCGATCAATCGCGCTTTCAATATGGTGCATTATATGCAGATCCTTTACCTATTGGTAGCGCGGGCATTCCTCCCACTTTATTAATGCAGGATATGCGGCATTATTTGCCAGAGTATTTGCATGAAGTATATCGCCGCAGTCGTCGGGGTGAAGATGATTTGTTAGTGCAAATTTGTATTACTTTCCAAAAGTCAATGTTCTGTGTAACTACAGCTACGATTTTGGGATTAATGCCTTATTCATTAGATAGCGAAGATCCATCAGAACAACAAGCTAATCAAGTCTATTTAGAAAAGTGGATGGAACGTTTCCAAACTTCTCGCTTGTTAGAAGTTAATAAATGAAAAACTCCACCCTCTTGTGGGTGGAGTTTTTGGGCATAGGACATAGGAAAAAGTTACTGTGTCCCGCCACAAACCCGAAGCGATGGTGTGAGTATCCCTGTTCATCGAATACGGTTCGGATAAGACAAATCGATTGACCTTTAAATCCTGTAGAGACGCGATTCATCGCGTCTCTAAAACTCCAAAATCACGACGAAAAATTATCACCCGAACCGTCATCCACAAGGAAATAAAGTTTCTCCTCGCTTTCAATAATTGAGGTATGGTAATAAGATTCCAATTACCCATTACCCATTACCCATTACCAATTACCTATTACTTATTAGCCAAATATTGATACATTAGCCAACGCGCATCTACTTCCGCTTGCGCTTGTTCTAGCAATTGTTTGGCAACTTCCGGCTTACTCTTGGTGAGCATTTTGAAGCGATTTTCTTGATACATTGATTGCTCTACCGATTGCTTCGGTGCTTTCATATCTAATTGCAAGGGATTCTTACCTTGTTTCTGCAACTCAGGATTATACCGATACAGCAACCACCTTCCAGATTCTATCAAAGATTTTTGGTGATTCATGCCTGTGGTCATGTTGATGCCATGAGCGATGCAATGGCTGTAAGCAATAATCAACGATGGGCCGTTAAAGGCTTCGGCTTCTAAAAATGCTCTTAGGGTATGTTCATCTCTAGCGCCTAAAGCTACACTCGCTACGTAGACATTACCGTAGGTCATGGCGATTAAGCCTAAATCTTTTTTCGGTGCAGGCTTACCACTAGCGGCGAATTTCGCTACGGCTGCTTTTGGGGTGGCTTTTGATGATTGCCCGCCTGTGTTGGAATATACTTCTGTATCCATCACCAGGATATTCACATTGCGACCACTAGCTAAAACATGGTCGATACCGCCAAAGTCAATATCATAGGCCCAGCCATCACCGCCAACAATCCAAACACTTTTTCTGACTAGGTAATCTGCGATCGCTTTCAGATTTTGGATTTGGGCATTGGGCATTGGGCATTGGGCATTGGGCATTGAGAAATTCGGCTTTTGCAACAATTCATCTAGCTTTTGTTTGAGGATTTCTACTCGTTCCCGTTGTTCCCAAATGTCAGCTTCAGTATCTTGTTTAGCATTGAGAATCGAGTCTACCAAATCACTAGGAATTCTCAATTCCCCATGCCCCAATTGTTGCAGTAGTTCGGCTGCGAATTCTGCTTGCTTATCTAAAGAAAGGCGGAAGCCATAACCAAACTCGGCGTTATCTTCAAATAAGCTATTCGACCAAGCTGGGCCTCTACCTTCAGCGTTGGTTGTCCAGGGAGTTGTGGGTAAATTTCCACCGTAAATGGAAGAACAACCAGTTGCATTGGCAATGACGGAGCGATCGCCAAACAGTTGGGTTAATAATTTTAAATAGGGTGTCTCACCACAACCAGCACAAGCACCAGAAAATTCAAATAATGGTTCTTGCAGTTGTTGTTGGCGAATTTGGTTGAGTTTGAGTTGTCTGCGGTCGGGGTTGGGCAAACTTAAGAAGAAATCCCAGTTTTTGCGTTCTTGTTCCCGCAAAGGTAGCTGCTTTGCCATATTAATGGCTTTTTTCAATGGTTCAGTTTTATTTTTGGCTGGACAGACATTCACACAAATAGCGCAGCCTGTACAATCTTCTGGGGCTACCTGAATGGTAAATTTTTGATTGGCAAAGTCTCTATCTTTGGCATCAACTGACTTAAAGCTGGGGGGTGCGTTAAGTAATTCACTGGGTTGATAAGCTTTAGCACGGATGGCGCTGTGAGGACAAACCATCACACATTTACTACATTGAACGCAGACATCCTCATCCCATACCGGAATTTCTTGAGCAACGTTGCGCTTTTCCCACTTAGTTGTACCTGTGGGGAAGGTACCATCAGCTGGTAGGGTGCTGACAGGTAAATCATCACCTTCCCAAACCATGATTTTACCCAGAACTTCCCGTACAAATTCTGGGGCTTGGTCGAGTAATGGGGAATTTTCGCTTGGGGATTGGGGATGGTGAATTGTTTGGGGGATGTCTACCTTATGCAAGTTAGCTAGGGTATTATCTACGGCTTGCAGATTCATCCGCACAACTTCTGCACCTTTTTTACCGTAGGTTTTCTCAATTGCTTGCTTAATTTTAGCGATCGCTTCTTCTTGTGGTAAAACATTGGCTAAGGCAAAGAAGCACACCTGCATAATGGTGTTAATTCTCCCACCCATGCCGCTATTACGGGCTACTTGGTTCGCATTTATTACATATAGCTTCAGGTGCTTGTCGATAATTTGCTGCTGCACCTTTACAGGTAAATGTTGCCAAACAGTATCGGCATTATATGGACTATTTACTAAAATAGTCGCCCCAGGAATAGCTGCTTTGAGAATGTCAATATTTTCTAAAAATCCCCAGTGGTGACAACCAATAAAGTTGGCTTTGTCGATGAGGTAAGTTGACCGAATCGGCTGGGGGCCAAAGCGCAGGTGAGAAACCGTCATCGAACCAGATTTTTTGGAGTCGTAGACAAAGTAGCCTTGGGCGTAATTGTCGGTTTCTTCCCCAATAATTTTAATTGAGTTTTTGTTTGCCCCCACTGTACCATCGGAGCCTAAGCCGTAAAACATTGCCCGGACAACATTATCGGGTTCCGTGGAGAAGTTCGGGTCAAAGCTTAGGGATGTATGGCTAACATCGTCATTAATCCCAATAGTAAAGTGATTTTTAGGCGTAGGTAAAGCTAGGTTATCAAAAACACCCTTCACCATCGCCGGGGTAAATTCTTTTGAGGATAAACCGTAGCGACCACCAACTATCGATTTGAGATTTCGGATTTTAGATTTTGGATTGGCTTCATGGATGGCGGTTACTACATCTAAATAAAGTGGTTCGCCGGCGCTACCGGGTTCTTTGGTGCGGTCGAGAACTGCGATCGCTTGTACAGTATTAGGTAAGGCTGCGATAAATCTTTCGACATCAAAGGGGCGGAATAGTCTAACTTTGACGACACCGACTTTTTCGCCTTGGTTGTTGAGGTAATCTACGGTTTCATGGACTGTTTCACAGCCGGAACCCATAATTAAAATTACCCGTTCGGCATCCGGTGCGCCATGATATTCATAGATTTGATAATACCTGCCAGTGCGATCGCCAAATTCATCCATCAAGCGCTGCACAATGGCGGGAGTAGCGCTGTAGTAAGGGTTAGCACCTTCACGTGCTTGGAAGTAGATATCGGGGTTTTGGGCTGTACCCCGCAATACTGGACGGTCGGGGGTGAGGGCGCGATCGCGGTGAGCTAATATGAGGTTGTCTTTGATGAGCGATCGCAAATCATCATCAGCAAGTAGTTTTACTTTCTGCACTTCATGGGAGGTGCGGAAACCATCGAAGAAGTGCATAAACGGTACTCGCGCCTCTAAAGTTGCAGCATAGGCGATGAGGGCAAAATCCAGATTCTCCTGCACCGAAGCCGAACATAGCAGCGCAAAGCCTGTAGCCCGGGCTGCCATCACATCACTATGATCGCCGAAAATAGATAAAGCGTGAGTAGCCAAAGAACGTGCAGCAACATGAATTGTTGTACTTGTTAATTCCCCAGCAATTTTGTAGAGATTGGGAATCATTAACAATAATCCCTGAGATGCAGTGAAAGTGGTACTCAGGGAACCTGTTTGCAACGCCCCATGTACCGCACCAGCCGCGCCACCTTCACTTTGCATTTGCACCACGCTGGGAACCGTACCCCAGAGGTTAGGGCGATTTTCCGCCGCCCAAGCATCCGCCCATTCACCCATTGTTGAGGAGGGGGTGATGGGATAAATGGCAATTACTTCATTTAATTTGTAAGCAATCCGGGAAACAGCCTCATTCCCGTCAATAGTAGCAAAGGTTTTGTTCATCATTTACTCCTGCCTTGTCAGCCAGATGCGAAAATAGCCACATTGCTCAGTAGAAGGGCATAAATAAACATCAAGAGTCCATAATTTGGACTCTTTTTTCCAGTCATTGCCAACTAGGTTTTATTTATAACTGCCTGCTACTAAAAATTAGGGAATGTATGAATAGATGAATTAGAGTTAGCCAATCCCAGGCAATAGTATTTCTCAATATTCTTTTTTAAAGAACTGTCTTCTGCTCAAGTTAAAATTACAATTTATGGGCAGATTTTAGCTCTATATTTATCTCTAATTCCTTATGATTATCTCACAAGGTTTCTATATATATATAAATATATTAATTTTGTACTCAATATAAACTCAACCTCTAGACTATGGATTTCAGGCGAAACATTAATGTTTTGGGGGTAGAGGTGCGGGAATTAATTATTCAATAATTTTAAGCAGATTACCTAATTTATTGGATTCGTTTGTAGATTTTATAGCAATTATAAATTATGATTTTGTAATCATAACTTCAATCATCAAATTTAGGATTAAATCCATAAATACAGAAATCCAGATTATCTAAGATGTGTTATAGCTTATGCTTAATACATCAACACCTTTGGGGAAAGTTTCTGACTTACAGTGTCAAATGCGTTACGCTGCGCTAACGCATCCTACATAGATTTCAAGAATAAAAATTACTATTGATAAAAATGCGGAATCGCTGGCTCACAGTTTGTAGTTGTAATATTCAAGGTAAAGTTTTACGCATTGTCAGCTTTCCATACTGATGATTTTTTAAGTTCACGTAGGATGCGTTAGCGATAGCGTAACGCATCACCTAAGATTTATTAAGAAATAAAATTGGATTCATATATCTATTAGTAATTTTGTAAAAAACGCGAACAAAATTTCATCCTAACTAGTCAAGATAATTGAGTTAATCAATAAACTTATCATCAAAATACATTGCTGTAATTTTAAAGCGAATAATCATGTTGAATTTTTATAGTCGTCCTCTGCTTTGTACTTTATTATTAGGAACGCTAATTAGCCTGACTAGCTGTAATAGCAAGAATTTTACAGCAGCTAAAGCGGAAATTTCTACCCAAAAATCTGCTAATGTTCAGTGCCAAGTCATCGATTTAACTCCAAAAATTCAACTAGCAGAAGAACCACAATGGTCACCAGATGGTAAGCAGATTGCTTTTATGAGTTTGGATAATCCTGGTAATGAAGAAATTTATGTAATGAATGCTGATGGTTCAAAATTAAAAAATCTCACCAAAAATAAAATCAAGGATAGTTCTCCATTATGGTCACTGGATGGTAAGAACATTGCCTTTTTATCTGGACGCGATCGCAAGCAGGAAACTCACTCAGAACTCATGACTGAAAAATATTATAGATTTTCGTTATCGAATTTCGATATATTGATGCTGTCAACATCATCAAATCATCAGGCAAACTATAGTGACTGAGGAAACTGAGAATATTCAGTCAGAGCAAGCGGCGGTTTCCTTTCATACTCTGACTCGCAAACAACAGCAGCAGCGATTAAGGGAAATAGCAATGGTGTTTTTGCGATTGGGAACGATCGCCTTTGGTGGCCCGGCTGCTCATATCGCCATGATGGACAATGAAATAGTTAATCGCCGTCAATGGATGAGTCGAGAGAAACTGCTGGATTTACTAGGAATTACGAATTTGATTCCTGGCCCTAACTCGACGGAATTAGCAATTCACATAGGCTATGAGCAAGGCGGCTGGCGTGGTTTGCTGGTTGCAGGTAGCTGCTTTATTTTGCCTGCGATGGTAATAGTTTGGGTATTAGCTGCAATTTATGCTCGTTATCAAACAGTTCCCCAAGTGGAATGGCTGTTATATGGAATTAAACCTGTAATTATTGCGATTGTACTTTTGGCTGTGTGGAATTTGGGTAAAAAAGCAGCTAAAGATGTACCGACAAGCATTGCTGGAGTAATTGCGATCGCAGCCTACTTTGCTGGCTTGAATGAAATTCTGGTGCTGATTTTGCTGGGTATTGCCGTTATGCTAGTAAAAAATTGGCAAACCAGAGGAAAAACAACCGGAGTATGGCTGTTACCTTTTTCTAGCTTGTTCTCCCAGGTTGGTAGTACAGCAGCAATCACATCAGTCGGTTGGGTTAACGTCTTTTTCTTCTTTCTGAAAATTGGCTGCGTTCTTTATGGTAGCGGTTATGTGTTGCTGGCATTTCTGCAACGGGATTTAGTCGAGCGCAACCACTGGTTAACATCACAGCAGCTTTTAGATGCAGTAGCCATCGGACAGTTTACACCGGGGCCGGTTTTTACCACCGCCACATTTATCGGCTATTTGCTAGCAGGAAACACTGGGGCGATCGCAGCTACGATTGGTATATTTTTACCAGCTTTTGTGTTGGTATGGTTAGTTAATCCCTGGGTGGCTAAATTACGCCAATCACCTTGGGCTAGCGGCTTTCTCGATGGAGTGAATGCTGCTTCTCTAGGGTTAATGGCAGGAGTAACTTATACATTAGGACGAGCCGCACTGGTAGATTGGTTAACGATTATCTTGGCAATATTGAGTGCGATCGCTGTTTTCCGCTTCAAAATCAATTCTGCTTGGTTAGTTCTAGCAGGAGGCGCGATCGGATTGGCTTCACGCTTATTATGGGGGTGAATACTGGGGAAGGGGAAAATGGGGAATGGGAAAAAGGTAAGGAAAACCTTTGGGACTTCTAGAAAACAAATTATCCAAATATAGTCCGAGAATATTTTTATTCTCACCCCTGCTCCCTGCCCCTGCCCCCTGCCAAGAAAGCGATAGTATATTTTTTTAGTTGGAAGTCCCTTTAACCTTTTACCTTTTCCCATCTGTAGCAATACGCTTAAGAGTGAGTTAAATCACAATCTATGAGATATTACGGTTATAAAATTAATATTCATGCATAAAACAATACTAAACACTTGATGCCTTTAATAGAGTTAATGTTAGTGCTGGCTACAGTAATTGGCATAGCAGATAGCAATACAATTCGGTTTAAAGATGAAACTGGGCAAACCAAAACAGTTAAATTAGCTTGTATTAATACGCCCAAAGAAACTCAACAGCAGTATGTTACCGCTACCACTAAAAAACTTAAACAATTACTACCATCTGGTAGCCGAGTCGTCATCAGAAGCTTAAATCTAGAGAACGGTGAGCGTACATTGGGTGAAGTATATGTAGATAATCGCTCAGTAAATCTGCGTTTGGTGGAAGAGGGTAATGCTGTTGTCGATCAGGAATCTTTAGAGTTTTGCAACGAAACCAAAACTCAATTTTTAATTGCAGAAGCCAATGCCAAAAATAAGCGTCTGGGATTATGGCAGCAATTTCATCAGGGAAGGTAAAAAATGAAAAACTCCATCCAGGAGTTTTTGGGCATGGGGAATCGGGGATGGGGCATGGGAAAGATGTTATCAATGCCCCAGGCGACGGAGCGACTATCCCTTTCACCCACAGAGCACATAGAAGGCGCGGAGGATAAAAGAAAGGGGCCTTGCTCCCTCTTGCTTTCCATAATTCAGGGTATTAATAGTCACTGTCAGCCACACAGATTCCCTTACATTTGATGCCATTTGTAGCTGTGCGCTGGCAATGAGAACAAAGAATTTTCTCTGTTTCTATCACGATATTTGTACTGGTGTTGGTTTGTTGCTTGTCTTTGTCAGTTTGGAGATTCACAGCGATCGCAGTAAAGTAAATTTTTTGTAGTTTATCTTTACATTTTATAAACTACAGCGATTCCCTTCTATAGCCAGAAGCTAGGGGACTTGCAGAAATTAAATTCTTCAATTTTTCAGAACGAAGGCAATAATCGTAGTCTTCCGCCTCTGCTGACACAGCAGCAATAGATATTAACCTTGAGTGCCAAGAGACGCAGTACTTCTCCTTGGCTCTTGACTTTTGACAATCTTTGCTAAAAGAATATGACACGCAGCTTTAGGCGTAATTGAAATTAGGATTGCGCTTGCAGTTTTATAATTAATAAGGAATTGGGATACTCAACTTTTTGTTTGGAGTTAGCTGTAGCTTATGGATGCAATGGAGTTTTTTGAACTAAGTACTGGTAAATGGCGATCGCAACGCACTACACACCACCTAGCCTTCAAGAGATCTGAAGCGGGAGAATCTAATATTATTGTTCAAGCCCTTGCTGCCGACGATCCAAAAGTGATCGAGATTTGCCAACTCCATGAGGTTGACCCCAAGTTGGCTATTGGTGGTGCCTTTGTATCTTGGCAGGGTGCAATGGGATGGGATAAAGAAGATGAAAACCATGAAGGTTCTACAGTGTTTTCTCTGATTCCTGATGTTGATAATCCCCGTCAAGGATCGCTGCTGCGAGAACGAGGCTATGCGGAAATTGTCCCAGTTGCAGGACGCTATCAGATGGATGATGAAGACGCATTAGTCTTGATCACCGAATATGAAACCATGAGTTCGATTGAGAGATTCTGGTTTGTGAGTCCTAGCATCCGGATGAGAAGCAGTACTGTTAAAAGATTTGGTGGTTTTAGCACCGCCACATTCTGTACCGAATTCCGGGTTGCAGATGCTTCAGAGGTTCCTTCTAACCAGGATGAAGCTAACCTCTCAAATCAGACTCCCGATCAGATAAACAATGCGGCTGAACCCACAAAACACTTCTCCTTCTTCGGTTGGTAAATTAATCTTCACCACCAGCACAGATCCCTTTACACGAGGGTTAGACTATCTCTATGGAGTGAGAAGTCTAGCCCTTGATGCAGAGATGATCGATGTGGTGTATGATTTAGAAAATCGTAAATCTCTGTGTGTCTGGATCTGTGAACATATTGATGCGGTGAACCAAGAACTGGAAGAGTGTCTTCAGGCTTGCCATGATTGTTTTCACCCTTGGGAGCAACCGACGATTCAAATTTTTGCTGCTCCCATTGCTCAATCCTTTGGGATTGATGCTTTGTGCAATCTTCAGACAAATCCTATTACCATTCTGATAGATGTGGGACGAGTTGTGCCGGCAGACTGGCTGCGATTAGTAGTCCATGAATATGCCCATGCTCATGTAGGCTCTCCCGGTCATCACCAACAATTTGCGCGATCGCTCTCTCACCTCTGCCTGGGATTGGGTATTGCGCCTCCTCCTTTACAACCTGGTATGGAATCTTACCTGCGATTTTATCCTGATTGCCGTCCCACTCAGAACCCATTAGCATTTTGGCGAGGAGAATCAGGGACTGCTAACGAAGACTAATATCCCATGACTATTGAATCAGGGGCAGCGAGCAGGGGGAAGAACAATCTTGCTCAGTCCAGAGATTGGGATAATTTATGGTTTGGATAGAGATAAGCAAAATTACTCATAAAGTGTTACGAATTACTGCTTTCTCTCGCAAATCACAGGGTGAATTTACCAAACAAGATTATTCTGAATTTTGAAATTCCGAATTTGGATAGCAGCCAATTGGCTGCGAATTAAAAGCTGCGGTTATCGAGTGTGAGTCAAATCGATCGACCAATGCTGTGCTTTTTCATGTCCGCGAATAGTGTAAAGGTGTTTATCATGTCGATTCCTTTGTTGGAGTACACTCCTTCATCTCAAAATCAGCGTGTTGTTAGCTTTGAAATTCCTGGTGATGAAAAACCCAGAATTTACACAACCGACAACCTGCCATCAGCGACTGAAATGGATGCTTTGATTTTGGCAGCTTATCGGCAAATTTTTCATGAACAGCAAATGCTGTCTAGTAATCGCCAAATCATTCTAGAATCTCAACTGAGAACAGGAATGATCACCGTGAGGGAATTTATTCGCGGATTGGTTCTATCCGATTCCTTTAGAAGGCTGAATTACGATGTTAACAACAATTACCGCTTTGTAGAAATCTGTGTACAAAGGGTTTTAGGGCGGAGAATTTATAGCGATCGCGAAAAATTTGCTTGGTCAATTGTTCTTGCTACTAAAGGTATAGCAGGTTTCATTACAGAGCTGCTCAACAGTGAGGAATATCTCGATAACTTTGGTGATCATACAGTTCCTTTCCAACGGCGGCGGATTTTACCCCAGCGTTCTAGAGGCGAGTTACCCTTTGAACGTATGGCGCGCTACGACACTGATTACCGCGATCAACTACCACGCAGAGGTTATATACCCATGAATTTACAAACTTTCCTACGTAGTCGTAACAGAGATTTGGTGTTATTGACCATCGGTTCTGGACTGGCTGTAATAGCAACCTTATCTTTACTTACTTATTTTGGCTTGTTCCCACAAATTGGCCCGTACTAGGGATTTGTAACTGACACAAATTTCTTGGCAAGGGGGCAGGGAGCAGGGAGCAGGGCAGGGCTGATTCATTCGATAAGGTATGTATTTTGTCAATATGATTGGCGATAAATATTCGGGCAAAAGTCATGAATTATTGACCATATTGATGCCTAAGATTGAATGCCAATTGAATACCTTGCTGATTTTTCATCTCCTGAACCCTTGATTTTTCAAGGCTTTTAGGGAATGAAACAGCCCTGGGGAGCAGGGGGAGAAAAGCAAAATATTATCTGAGTAAATTATCCAATTTTACTCAAAGTTTCGGAAAAAATATCCCTTCGCTGCGCCATGTAATGCGTAGCTTGCTTACCCAAAAAGTTACGCTGTGTGGATTGAGATAGGGAATTTTAAACTCTTTCTCCCTTTCCCCCTGCACCCTGCTCCCCTGCCTATTTTGTCAATCTCTGTAAAACCTGCTTTAAAGCGATCGCAGCCCAATCTACATCTGCGGCGGTGGTTTCTCGTCCTAATGTCAAACGAATTCCGCCCAAAGCTGCTTTTTCTGAATAACCCATTGCTAAAAGTATTGGGCTAGGACTAAGTTTCCCACTATGACAAGCCGCACCAGCACTAATACCAATTCCTGCTAAATTTAATTGCCTGACTATAGTTTTACCGCTCAGTTTTTCGCCATCGGCAGATTCTAAACAAAAACTTAGATGATGGGGTAAACGATGCTCACTATCGCCTGTGGGAATTAAACCAGGTATATCAGCTAATTGAGTAAATAAGCGATCGCGTAATTGAATTAATCGCGGTGTTTCTTGTGGCATTTCTTGGGTTGCGAGTTCAGCCGCTACACCAAAACCAGCAATTATGGGTACAGCTTGTGTTCCAGAACGTAGTCCCCTCTCTTGTCCACCACCACCAAATAAGGGTATTAACTCTACACCTGGACGCACATACAAAGCGCCCGCACCTTGTGGACCATATATTTTATGACTAGATAAACTCAGTAAATCTACAGGTAAGGTTTCCACATCAATTGGTAAACGTCCTACAACCTGTACTGCATCCGTATGGAATAATACCCCATGATTACGGGTAACAGTTCCCAATTCTGCGATCGCTTGGACTGTACCAACTTCACTTTGCCCATAAATTATCGATACCAAAACAGTATTAGAACGCAATGCGGCTGTTAAATCTTGGGGGTTGACTCTACCTTTTGCATCTACAGGTAAACGAGTAACTTCCCAACCCCACATTTCCAGCAACCGCGCTGTTTCGGAAATTGCCGAATGTTCCACACTAGAAATGATCATGTGTTGCGGCACAGCATACAATCGAGCCACACCCATAATTGCTAAATTATCCGCCTCAGTGCCACCAGAGGTAAAGATAATTGATTCGGGAACAGAGGCGTTAATTAATCCCGCCACTTGGAATCTAGCTTGTTCCAAAATTGTCGCCGCCCGATTTCCCCACTCATGTAAGCTGGAAGGATTACCCCATTGTTGAGCGAGAACTTTTTGCATAACTGCGATCGCTTCAGGGCGGGTGGGAGTTGTGGCACTGTAATCTAGATATATTTGCATATTAAGGGAATGGGACTGGGTAATTGGTAATGGGTAATTGGTAATTGGAACAAAGAAGATAGGAGAAAAATAATTTATAACTCTTAACTCTTGACCAATAACTAATGACAAAAATGATTCATCTACTTTCCCCAGTTCATAATCATGACTACCTATATTGTCACTCTAGTTAGTATCCCTGAATTTGCACAACCCCCATAAAGTTTAAAATTCTTTGGGCAATATTTCCTTTGTATCAACTATTTTTTTCCTAACAACGTTGCAACTGTGTTAACAACACCACGATGTCATCAATGGCTGGTCGCAAATTCCTGACTGGTTGTTCGCTTTGATTTACCATAATACTAAAAACTAAAGGCTCATATTTAGCCCCATTGACATATCCCGAGAGGGAAACTGCACCAGTTAATGTTCCTGTTTTTGCTTGTACAATTCCTTCTGCAGGCGTGTTGCGAAAGCGATTTTTTAAAGTACCGCTTTTTCCCGCTACTGGTAATGCGGCACGATAAATAGCTGAGTTTGGTGTTTTAGCTATTAAACGCAAAGTTTGTACTAAAGCTTCCGGCGATATTAAGTTGCGACGTGATAATCCAGAACCATCTACTAAAAAATAAGTGGTGGGGTCAACTCCTAATTGCGTTAAACTCGTTTTAATAACATCTAAGCCAATATCAGCAGTACTTTTATTTTGAACTCTGGGCTGTTTGATAGCTAATGCTCTTAGTAAAGACTCAGCATAAAGATTATTACTATCCTCAAGAGTTACCTTGATTAATTCAGATAAAGGTGGCGAATCTATTGCAGCGATTTCCTGTTGATTACTTCCACCATTTAGTACTAATGTTTGTCCTAAAGTAATGTTCTGCTTTGCTAATACAGTCCGAAAACTGCGTAAAAAGTAATAATTAGGGTCAACTACAGGTAATGTCACTAAATAAGGTTGAGAATCTTGTGATAATTGACCTTGTATGCGTAATACTGTTCCGGTTAAATCGCGGGTAATATTAATATTACTTTCTTGATTTTTGTTGACTGTAGTTGATTGATTAACTATCCGCCACCTTGTTGCTTCATTAGTATCATTCCAGGCAATTTGTAAAGGTTTACCTATAGTTTGTGGAATAAGTTTAATACTAAAAATATTTTCATTCAATATAAAGCTGCCAATAGGTGCACCATAATCTGACTGGACATCTTCCAATTCCCAAGTTGAGTTAACTATATCTCCTTGGATATAACTATCATCGGCAATTAATTGCTTAATTTGAGTAATACCTTTTTTTTGTAACTGTTGGGCTAAAGTTTGCAATTGAGTATCGCTTAAGCTTGGATCTCCTCTACCAACAACACGCAAAACTCCATTAGCATTTTGATAAATAGAGGTACGAATTCGGAAATTTGCACCTAATTGCTGCAAAGCCGCTGCGGTTGTTAGCAATTTTGTATTAGAAGCAGGAGTAAAATATTTTTGAGCATCCCGGCTGTAAAGTGTTTGCCCAGATGATATTGATTGTACTAATATTCCCCAGCGTACTCGATTAAATGAAGGGCGATTAATTACAGCATCTATAGATGTTCCTAACTGGGCGGGACAAATGGCTTTAGTGGTAGATGCTGGTGGTGTTGGGGTTTGGGCTGTAGCTGCTTGCTGAGTAATACTAATATGAGTACCTAGAAACAGTAACATTAAACCAACAGTAATTTTTTGAGTCATCATATAGTACTAAAAACTATTAGATAATAATACAATTCAAAATTCAAAAATCCGAGTTTTTAAGTATTCCTTAGTGAGGATATGGGCCAATACGATTGGGTTAAGAAAATTAATTGATAACAAAACCAAAAAACTAGTTACTCAACAAAAAAACAGAACAATAATTTTGGAGGGGGTTTGGGGGACGCAACCGTCACCCAATCGGGGGTTTGGGGGAGAATCCCCCAATTGATCTGGCTTTTTTAATCAGTGACAAATCAATCACTAATAAGCTGAACCCAAGCGTATGAGGATATGGGCCAATACTTGTCGGTTAAGGGTTAAAGGGGAAGGGAAAAAGGGGCAAGAAAAAACCTTTAACCCTTACCCTTTCGCCTTTTCCCCAAACCAAATTAAGAGTTGAAAATCCTTAACCGAGCAGTATTGGGATATGGGCATAATTTTCGGGAATTGATATTAACAGTCAACCGTCATCATTTAAATAAAAAGCTCATGATTAGCAATTTAAACGCTATCATGAGCTACACACTTGAGTAATATGCAATTGAACAAATGAACTAACTGATTAGTTAGGTAAATCCTGAATAATCAAAAAGCCAAAGAATTATTATTCATCGTCATATTCAGTTTCATCATCTTCGCCAAAAATTTCGTCGATAATCTGTTTTGCGCGTTTATCAGAAATATTTAAATCTTCTTGCAGGCTAGAAATATAATCTTGCTCAGAATCGGGTACTTCTTCATCAATCCCCACTACCAAAAGCGCTGTAATATAAGCAGCTTCGCAATAATCCTGATCGGGTAAGGAATCAATCGCTTGTGCTAATAAATCCTGTGGTTCTGTTGACTCTAGTAAACTATAAACTTTGTCTGTTAAGTTGCGGTAGTCTTCATCAGAGTAATTTTCAAATTGGGAAATCCCACTTAGCATTTCACTTAAAGCATACTCTTCTTCTATAGTTATCCCCTCACCATCTGACGCTGCAGACAAAAGTCCAATGACTGCGATCGCAACTTCTGGTTCTAAAACTACTGAACTATTAGTACGGCGGTTGCTCAATTTGGGTTTAATCATAATTAACCTTTCAAAATTCCCTGATTGCTGGGCAGTTTATCTTTATATTGCTGATGGCGCATATTGGGAAACCAAAAATTTTGTATTTCACACCAGAAATGCTACACACAGCTGCTTGAAAGCTATGGTTCCCACGAAAATCGCAAAAATAACAAATTTAGTAATTTGTTTAAAAATTTTTTCACAAAAAAAAGCAGAGGATATCATCCCCTGCTTGGTAATTACGAATTACGAATTACGAATTGTTACAGTTTCGTCCCACACTCAGAACAGAAGTTGTGTGTGGGTAGATTTTTAGAACCGCAGTTGCTACAGTAAACAGGTTCTGTAGATGTTTTTGGTGATTGCTTTGGTAAGCCAATCATTTGGGCGTTGTTTTTACCTGGGGCTACCATTGGATAGCAGTTTTCATCTCTAGTAACGCGCACATCTACAACCACTGGGCCATCATACGCCAGCATTTCGGCGATCGCATCTTGGAGTTCTTCCCGTTTGCGAATCACCATGCCTTTAATACCATAGGCTTTGGCTAAATACTCAACATCTGGCATCCCTACTTCCATGTTAGAGCAGGAATAACGCTCACCGTAGAAGGCTTGCTGCCATTGGCGTACCATTCCCTGCCAACCGTTGTTGAGAATGATAGTCTTGACATTTAAACCATATTGTGCAAGTGTACCCAGTTCTTGCAAACACATTTGGAAACTCGCATCACCACTGATACAGATAACTTCTTCATCAGGGAATGCGGCTTTTGCTCCCATTGCTGCAGGTACACCAAAGCCCATTGTTCCCAACCCAGCGCTAGAAATCCAGCGACGGGGGCCATTCTTGAGGAATTGTGCTGCCCACATTTGATGTTGACCAACATCTGTGGTGTAGAAAGCATCGGGTGCTTGGCGACCGACTTCCACAATTACCTCTTGGGGAGAGATGCTATCGGGATTATGCGGTACAACGAGGGGATAATCTTCTCGCCAACGGTTAACCAGGTTCAACCATTCTTGGTTTTGGTTGGGTGTACCTTTTGTACCTGTGTGTTTGCAGCGACGCAGCAAGTCACTTAAGACATTCCGCACATCACCAACAATGGGCACATCTGGAACGCGGTTTTTACCAACTTCGGCGGGGTCGATGTCGATGTGAATGACTTTCGCCTTGGAAGCAAATTCATCTAACTTCCCAGTTACTCGGTCATCAAATCTTGCACCGACGCAAATCAACAAGTCGCAATCAGTCACAGCAAAGTTAGCGTAAGCTGTGCCATGCATCCCCAACATTCCCAAAGCTAGGGGATGATGTTCGTCAAAAATCCCGATTCCCATCAAAGTGGTGGTTACGGGGATATTGAATAACTCAGCTAGTTCCTTAACTTCTTCATGTGCCCCAGCTGCGATCGCACCACCACCGACATACAATAACGGTCGGCGGCTTTCACTAATTAACTGAATTGCAGCATTGATTTGACGGGGATTGCCTTTAACTGTGGGACGATAGCCGCGTAATTTTACAGAACCAGGTTCTACTGGTACATAGTCAAATTCTTCTAAGGCTACATCTTTAGGTACATCAATTAAAACTGGCCCCGGTCGTCCTGTGCTAGCGATGTGGAATGCTTCTGCCACAATGCGAGCCATATCTTTCGGGTCACGCACTACATAAGAGTGTTTGACAATTGGTAAGGTAATACCATAAATATCAGTTTCTTGAAATGCATCTGTACCAATTGAAGCCCGTGGTACTTGTCCTGTAACCACAATCATGGGGATTGAGTCCATGTAGGCGGTAGCGATACCTGTGACCAAGTTAGTCGCCCCTGGGCCAGAAGTACCAAAACACACTCCTACCTTACCTGTAGCACGGGCGTAGCCATCAGCCGCATGGGAAGCACCTTGTTCGTGGCGCACAAGAATATGCTTAATGCCACTTGTTGCTTCCACCTTGTAAAGGTCATCGTAAATTGGCAAAATTGCGCCACCGGGATAACCAAAAATATACTCAACACCGTGACGCTGGAGGCTGTCCAAGAGGGCGAACCCACCGGATGCCCGTTGCGGCGTTACCACAGTCTTGATTGTATTAGGCTGGGTGTGATTCTCGGTTTGGGGGGGACTGATTCGGGAAGGCGATCGCACTGTCAAACCTCTGAGAATAGCTAAGTTAATGCTTGGATTCTGTAATTAAGATTTCATTTTAATAGAAAAGTTTAATAAAATCCTTATATTCATATCTAATTTTCCCATCAGCTTAGGACATAGGAAGATAATTTGTCTGGAATTGTTGACAAAAGGGAGTGGGAATTAGGTATTGGTGACTGGGGACTGGGTAATCAGAAATAGGAAATGGTAAAAAACGATTTTCAACACTAAATAATAGTATTTTCTTAAAATTAACTGTCTTAAAAATATTGCTCAATGAAAGTACTAAATCCTAGTTCCCAATCCCCAATCCCCAATCCCTAGTCCCCAACCCCAATCCCAACTAAATCACGTCTTGCAATACGCGGCGAGTATTTTTCCAAGCCCATACACCTACAGCCGCTACTATCACGCTCATGGCTACTAAGACAACGCGCAAACCAAGCATATCAGTTAACGGCCCAGTAATTGCTAGTGGTAAAGAAAGGGCAATATTCACTGCATGATTTTGGAAGCCGAATACTTTACCATGCATCGTAGGTGGCGCTTGTTGTTGGATTAAAGTTTGCATCGGTACGCCTATTAAGGAAGCACCTACACCTAATAAGGCACAAAGTATCAACGCTAATAAAAGATTGTGGGTAAAAGTAAACACACCTAAGACTAGCGCCATCAGTAAAAAGCCGATTAAGGGTAATGGCTTGCCGTGCAATTTTACACCCCAGTGTCCCAAAATTCCTGCACCTAAAACCATACCCACCCCGGCTGCTGCTAAGAAAAAACCAAACTGCTTTTCTTTTAAGCCAAAGTCGGCTGCTAATCTAATTGTCAGCACTGTTAAAGCGGCAAACACGCAATATAAGGTGACAAGTTGCAGCATGGCATTTAACACCAGGCGGTTTTTCTTCAGATAACGCAAACTCTCTGTAAACTCTGACCACAGATGAGTTTTAGCTTGATGCTCATGAGTCGGTTTATGTTCTTTAAAATTAATCGGTTGCATAATTGCACCCGATAACAAATAAAGCCCACTCACTATTAATTCTTGACCGTATTCCTCTCCCAGAATATCTTTCGCCCAACTTAACATCGGCTCGCCAATAGCAAAGCCAACTATTAAGGCTCCCATCATTGTGCTGCTAAACAGGGCATTAGCTGCCATTAAATTCTCCCGCTTTACCAACAGGGGAATAGCAGCTTGTTCCGCTGGGGCAAAAAACTGCGTCACCGTTGATATGGCAAAAGTTAGTATCAAAAGAATCAGAAACTCTCGTGGTAAAAACGGAATCAGCAACGTTAATAACCCACGTACCACATCCGAGCCAACCATGATTAGCTTTTTGGGAAAGCGGTCAACAAAAATGCCACCTGCAGAACCAAACAAAATGGCTGGTACTGTAAAGGACACCATCAATGTTGAGTACATTGAATTTTCTGCCAATCCTGGTGGCGGTGGGTAGTTTTCCAGTAGGGCAATCATCAAGACGAAGAATACCTTATCTGCCAACTGGGAAACCAGTTGCCCAATCCACAGGAGCATAAAACCACGGTTTTTCAGCAGTGCGCCAAACCCGTTATTAACAGCAGCAGGTTCCGTTGGAAACATTTGATACTAAGTAATGGGGACTAGGGTAGATGGGATTAGGGGAGGGGGAGCAAGGGCAAGGGGCAAGGGGGCAGGGAGCAGGGAGAATAGTGTATGAGCTTTGCTCTCATTGTCTTCCTTTTCCCTTATCTTCCTTATTTTTATCGCTCCTTTGGAAAATTTTCCCTATTTCTCACTCCCCTTTGCCCAGTTTATTTTCCGGACTATTTTTCTTCATAGCGCTTTAATAGCAGATGCACAAAATCAGAGGCACTCAAGCGATCGCTATTTTGGTACAATCCTAGGGACTGGTCTGTTAACACCCCTTGTACAGTTTGGGGCGATCGCCAAAGGGATAAATGGTCTACAGCTGGTTCTGCGTAGAAGTTATTGTGCCCACTACCCAATAAAGACGAACTCCAATGGGTGAAATAATCATGGCTCATTCTGTGAATGGGAAAATCACCCCATAGTGGCACGCCCCATCCATCTACAGCAATAAAAGCTGTGACTGTACCCCCTAAAAGTTGCCACAACCGCGCTGCGATAATTGCTCCAACTACACCAGCGCTAAAGCTAATGAAGAACACGGGCGATTGTAACCTATCCTTTAAGCAATTGTGTAAAAATTGTAAAATTTTAAATGGCGATACGGTCAGTACACCCTGTTCCGGAAAAATCAGAATATTGTGAGCTGGATTTTGAGCAAGTTTGCGATCGCCCCTTGGGTGCAGCGCTGCGCGATCGCAATTTAAATTGAAGCACCCTGAAATAAAACTTTCCGTCAATTCCGGCTCATGGATTCCAGGGCAAATGATGATATCCATCTATCTTAAGTCTCTGGTTCAGAGCACATACTGGTTACAAATATAATATTTAATGCATCTTAGTTTTTATTATTCGACTGAATGATTAAACTTAACGTATTAATAAGAACACCCAAGCTCTTGCAATGACTAATATCGCTTAATTCTTCTTAGAAATGAGAAGAGATTTTATAGTGACAAAATATTGATACTCTCTAAAACATATTTTGCTTAATTTATAATTAAGATACAAGCTTCTATCTAAACTTGTCATCCTCACTTAAAAGTCTAGGATCTGGCACTCCATAAAGTCTATCGGCTTTATCCCAAAGATTTTCATATTCAATTTCATAACCATAATATTCAATTTTTGTTAAAGATTTATAATATCCATTTTCATCATACTCATCTTCATCATAGTTATCTTTATCTTCTGGATAAAGATTTTCAGCGATCTGATGAATCTCATTATTTTTCTTTCCTGTACTTACGCCTATTAGTTCTTCATATCTTGCACCACGGCAGCGATAACAAATACCATTATCTCTATGTTTAAATTCTGGGAATCTGCCTGTTCCATTGCATCTGTGACATGGCTGAGAATTTGTATCTACGTAATAGCCTTTAACTATTTCAAAGACTGGCACTTTTATTTGTTTATGTATTTTATCATGACATTTTTCACACAATGTAATAAGCGATTCGTTAGGGTAGTTCCAAGGTAATGTTAATTTTAGATAATAGGTATGGTGTATATGTAAAAACTCTTTTTGTTGGCATAATACGCAAGAATGATTATCTCTTCTTAGAATCTCATCTCTTTTATTTCTCCATTCTAAAGCCAAAAGTAAATCTTCATATGTAGGAATACTATTTGATTGCTGGCATTTTTCTATAATCTGATCATAATTAAAATATTGATTACTCATTTGCAAACAATCCTTCACTACTAAATTAGTGATATTCCAGACAGTAAATTTTATAAAATCTAAACATTTATTATTTTTTATACATAATTAATATAGTTATCGCCTATGTGATTTCTACTGATAAATCTACATTTTCATATATATGAAAATGTATTATGGAGTAATATTAGGACACATATTTAATTTCTGAAAAAACTAATTCGCTATAAGCGTGTTATACACAGGTTTTTTTCTCAAAATACTTAGCAAAATTCAAGTACGATTCCTATATATTGGCTAGTTTTATACCTTATAGATCGTTCTCTCAGCCAACGCATCGAACTCAAACAAGCTTTGTGATATTAATTACACTAAGCTGAGTATCCGTTCTTATTGTTAAGTAAATTTTTTTGTCTATATCCTAACGGTAGAGGTATAAGAAGCGTTGCTCCGTTATGATATTCGTAACTATCCTATCCCCCCGGATGGGATTTTATTTTACTCAGTCGGGAAATAATCAATTATTTCTTTGATACTTCTCTCCATTCTGGTTATATTGAGGAACTCACTGTGGTAGCCACGCCGGAAAAAGTACAACATACCCACGAGCAATCATCACGTCAAGATAGAGTAGCCGTATTGCTCATGGGCTACGGCGAAGTCGAAAGCTACGAAGATTTCGCTAACTATAACGAACAGGCTTTAAATTTACTGACAGCAAAATTTGCACCAGTCCCTACTTGGATTTACCCACCCTTAGCAAAGCTTTTGGCGTTATTTGACCGTCACGAGTGGGGACATACGCACCACGATTTTATTTCCCCACATAACGCTATTTTTGAACAGCAACGGGCTGGAATTGAGAAGCGGTTACAAGAAAAGTGGGGTGAAGGCGTTCAAGTTTTCAAAGCTTTTAACTTCTGTGCGCCTTTTTTGCCTAAACAAGTTTTAGCAGAGATTAAAAACCAGGGCTTCGACAAAATTCTGATTTATCCCCTACTAGTGGTTGATTCTATCTTTACTAGTGGGATTGCGATCGAGCAGGTGAATAACGCCTTAGCTGAGATGGCGGAGGGTGAAGAACATTGGGTAAAAGGACTGCGTTACATTCCTTCTTTCTACAACGAGCCAGCTTATATTGATTTGATGGCACATTTGGTAGAAGAAAAAATTAATGCTGATTTAGCAGCTAACTATCTACCTTCTCAAATTGGGATTGTGCTGATGAATCACGGCTGTCCCCACAAAGCGAAAGGCTTTACCTCTGGGATTGTCGAAAGCCAAGCGCTGTATGACTTGGTACGGGACAAACTGATTAATAAGTATCCTTTAATTTCTGTGGGTTGGCTAAACCATGACACACCGCTAATTGAATGGACGCTACCTAATGCCGAGCAAGCAGCTAGTAACTTGATTCAATTGGGTGCCAAAGTTGTAATATTTATGCCAATTGGTTTTGCGACGGAAAATCACGAAACTTTATTGGATGTCCATCACATTATCCATGCTTTAGAGAAAAAGCATCACGGTGTGGATTATGTGCAAATGGCTTGTGTAAATGACCATCCAGAGTTTTTGGCGATGGCTGCACAATGGGCTGACGATCACATTAGTGAGTTGAGGAATGGGGAAGGAATTACAGTAAATCCTCACCTAGATGGACATCATCACCACCATCACCATCATTAAATTAGCAGAGAAAGTTTTTAAAGGCAGATAGAAGAACGCAGAGTACAGTAAATACTACTATTGGTTTTGGGGAAAAGGTTAAAGGTTAAGAGTTAAAGGTTAAGAGTTAAAGGTTTTTTCTTTCCCTTTTCCCATTCCCCTTTTTCCCCTTAACCGACAAGTATTAAGAGTACAGTTTATTTGCGTTCTTCTTTTTTATATCTAGAAGCTGACCAGTAAGAATTTAGGGTAAATCGCCAAACTGTTCTCGATAACGAGAAAGCAGCGCTTCGAGTTCTGCGGCGCGTTGGCGTTCTTGTTCAGCTTGTGTTTCTGCTTCTATACGTTTATTAGTTTCTTGTTTCAGTGCTGCAATCAATTCATCATTTACCAATAATTTTTCACCATTATCTAGGCGATAAAAGCCAATCAATTTTCCTTCTACAGCTAGACGTAGTTGTAATGCTTGGCTGCAACTATCGGTAATTGGCTCATAAATATCTCCTCTTAAGCGATACCCTTGCAACTGTTGTGTAATCCATTCGCCTTTGGGATCAAATAACCAATATTCTTCTACTTCTAAGCCTTCATAAAGATTGTTCTTAGTGGTTTTGTCTTCTTCTTGAGTTCCTTTAGAGGTAAATTCAAAAATTACCTTTGGTACCTGTTTTTCTTCCCAAATTTTGTAGTTATCACGTCCTCCTGGTTCAACGTCATAAATAACCATGACATCAGGTGCAACTCTTAATTTAGGGAAACCTTGTACATAATACAAAAATTGATTGGCTAAAACTGTGGCGCGACGACCTTGAAGATATTGTTTGAGAATTTGTAGTGTAGCGAAAATAGCATATACATGGTCGTAAGTTTCTGCTATGGGTTCTCCATCGCTGCTGGGATAAATAATTTCTGATGTAGAGATAGCGGTGGTCATATAGCCACATTGAAGAATTTATTTGTTTATTCTAGTTAAAATTGCATCTTTGTGTCTGTATAAATTAAAATCGCGTTTCATACTCAACGACAGCACGACCTTCATCACCTAAATTAGTAGAAGCGCGCACGCGAAGTTCATCATTGAGGCGATAAATTACGTTGTAACGTAAGGGTTCATTGCTAGCAAAAACTCGCGATAACGACACAGAAAAATCATTCGATACATCAAATACACCTTCGGCGGCTAAACCTAATACAGAAACATTGGTATTAGTATTAGTTACCAAGGTAGGAAATAGTCGCAATTCACTTAAGCCGATAGTTTGTCCAATTTGGCTAAGAGTACCTTGCAAATTAGAGAAAACTGCTGAACCAGCGATATTAATTAGTCCCAAGGTTGCATCACCTTGCTGTAAATTGTTGAGAATGGAACCTCCCAGTAAAGCCACGATTTCAGAGCGACTACGGCGAGGTTCGCTAGTTAATACCAAATTATCAGATAATTCGCTAGCTGGGCCTTTAGCGATCGCACTAATACGAACTGTGTTTAATGTGCCAAAGTTGATGGCAGAAATATCTTGAATTTCGCTAGATATGGGTGAGGTTCGCCCTAAGCTGCGAGTGGCTTCTGGGACAATGGCGAGTAAGCGCACATCTAATGTGGGATCGAAACCACGACTGGGTGTAAATAGTGCGGTTTGTTCGTAACCACGCTCTAAGGTAAATTGGGTAGTAAATAAATTTATCTGTCCTCCCCGCAAGCGAACTTCTCCTTGGGGACGGGGTTTAGTAAGGGTTCCGTTGAGCGTGATATCACCCTGCGCCACAAAGCTAAATAGGGGTTGACGGGTGACGCGCACATCGTCGGCTAAAACTAGCTGTAAGTTGGCAAATTCTATCGGGATTCTGGCTGTATTTGTGGTTGTGGGTGCTGTGGGGGTACTATTCGCCGTGGTTTCGGGTGTTGTGACTGTAAATTCTTGGGAATTTGCTGGCTGGGAAGTTGTTTTGCTGACAGATGCGGCGTTTCCTAATAATACTTCACCATCATTGAGTTGAATTCTCCCGCCGAGTTGGGGTGCAAATGCTGTTCCGGTAATTACTGCATTACCGTTGACTGCGCCTTGATATAAGTCTTGGAAATTCAACTGCAAGTTTTGCAATGAAACAGTTAGGGGATTGCTAGCGGCTTGCTGTTGGGCATTTTGACTGGCGAAAATGGGGAGAATACCTGCGGCTGTTAATTGTCCGCGACTGTATTGTGCTTGTAGATTATCGACAATTAAGCGATCGCCTGCAAACTGTGCTGTACCTGTAACATTGGTTAATGGTTCTGTGAGGCTTTGGACATTGATTGTGGCATTATTAATTGTGGCAATGCCGGTGGTTTCTGGTCTATCTAATGTTCCTTGAACTTGGACGTTGACTTGTCCTTGACCATCTACCCATTTGACTTGATTATTCACCAGATTTAATAATGCCAAGCCTTCATTTTGCACGTTAGCTTGAATGCTAATACTGGGATCTGGCTCGACGGATGTAAAAGGTAATTTGGCAGGAATACTACCATTAATTTGAATTGGTTGTGTGCCAGTCACTAAAACATTACTGCCAAAATTTAACCGTGCATCGTTATAGTTAAAGCTAACTTGGGCAGACTGTACAGATTGATTATTTAAGCTACCATCTACTAAAGCTAATTCTCCTACAGCTTGGGGATTATTTAAACTTCCTGATAATGTCGCATTGGCATTGATATTCCCTTCCACATCTACAGGTAATTGGGGGAAGAAAGGTTTAATATCTGCTAATGCTAAATTCTGGACTTGTGCTTGTCCAGATAATGCTTGCTGGCTTAATTGTCCGGTAAAAGCGAGGAGGGAATTATTGAAATTAACTTGCAGAGGTTGTAGGGTTAAATTGCCATTTTCAAAATTGCCGCTAGCGACAAGTTGATTAATATTATATTTACCCCATACCCAATTATTACCTGTAATATTAAAGCCGATATTTAAGCCGGAGCGTAAAGAACCTGTTACGCCAATATTACCGCTAATTAATCCTTGCAATTCTTCTAAACTAGGTACGCGTTCAGTTCGTTGTTCTTGGGTTCTTGCTTGAGTGACTTGGCTTTGAATTTTGGAGAGATAATCTATTTGCGCTAATAAATTGGTGTTGGGTAAACTCACAGGTTCAGTTTGTAAAGCTTCCGCACCAGCTAGTTTTGGAGGCTGTAAACCAGTTTGTAAGTCTTGATAATTGTAGATATTCAGTGTGGAGAGTAAATTTTCAATTCTGGTTTGGTCAAAACTAACTGTAAATTGTAAGGGATTATTGAGTGAAGTCGGTAAAATTCCACTAAGTAAATAGCGATTTTGTCCTTGAATGAGTTCCCCATTAGTTAAATTAAAGTTGCCATTCCCATAACTAATATTGCCGCGAAATTCATCTGCTTGGATTCTGCCAATTCGCGGTTGAGCTACGGCGACATTACCGACTAAACTATAATCTGTTAAATTAACTGTTAAATTTCCTGATAATTGCCCGTTGATGCTGCCTAAGTTTGCATTCGCAGGCAGGAAGCCTTTCGCTAAAGATATAGGAAAATCTTGGACATTAACTGCTAAATTATCTCCGACAGTATTGCCAGTAGCAACCGTACCATCGCGCCTAATATTAAATGCAGTTGGGCGATTATTTGCACCTAAAGAAAAGGCAATTTGGTCTTGTCTACCAGTAACTTGAAATTGCGTTCCCTGTCCGCCTTGATAACTAACATTTCCAGTTAAGACAGGGTCAAATGCTAAACCATTAATGGCAAAATTTTCTAAGCGAATATTACCGTTAGCAATTGGGGTAGTTGGTGTACCAGCAACTTGTCCGTTAAAATCTACTCTCCCCGCCACAGCAATGTTACCAGGAAGCTGAATTGGCAGACTTTGCAGATTGTAATTATCTGCCTGGATATTCAGATTTAAGCCAGTAATTTGGGGAGTGGGTTGCAATGCCACAGCAATATCACCAGATGCCCGCAAACCGGGTGCAGTCGCTTGGGCAATTTGTAAACGTTGCCCATTCCATTGAAACTGGGCAGTTAATGGTTGTGTGAGTGCCGCTAAACCTTGGGAAAACCTGACATTACCTGCCGCTACAATGTCTTGCGGTTGGAAGGAAGCTGTGGTTCCCGCAACTTGCACATCACCATTTAACCGCCCGCGCAAATTTTGTGATAAATTGTTTAATTGAATTTGGGAAATAGTGGCTATAGCTTGCCAGTTGCCATTACTCAAATTGATATTTCTGACATTAACGCTTCCCCTAGCTAAACTCAACCGCGCTTGTCCCGCAGCTTGAATATTAGCTAAAGCAAAAGAATTAGTATTACCAGAAACCTGTATATTACTATTAGCAATTTGTCCTTGAACATTTGGGGCAAATTGATTGATTTGAATGCCAGAAGCATTAGCTACAGCTTGCCACAGACCATTATTCAAGCGAATATTATTGAGATTAACTCTCCCGCCAGCGACATTTAAATTTGCTTGTCCAGAAGCTTGAATGTTAGCTAATTGGAAAGATTTTGTAGTTCCAGATAAATTAAATTCCCCGTTTAAATTACCTTGAAATTGCTTTGGTAAAGCCGCATTGGCATTATTTGGATTGCTAGTAGCTTGAGCCAAACTCTGCAGAGGAACTTGATTGGCATCAACAAAAGCTTGCCAGCGATCGCCTACCAGTTGTCCTCGCGCTGCAACTGTCCCCCCCGCTACTTGAAAAACTGTATTCTGGAACTGAATCAGTTTTTTGTTAATTGCTAATTCAACTTTCCCCGGATAAGTAGCCATTGGTGCTTGGACTTGCACCAGAGTTCGCAAATTCGCTAGGGTTCCCGAAACTCTGGTATTTGCAGAGATTGTACCAATGCGAATATTGGCAGTACTAGCATTATAAGTTTGAGCTAATGCATCTCCAGGTAACCTTTGGGCCTGTAAATTGATCGCAACGTCACCCTGCTTACCTAACCCAACTCGACCGCTACCTGTAATTTCTCCCCCTACCGTTGGGGTAGCTTGAATCTGAGAAATCACAATTTCCTGCGGTGTTCCCCGAAATTGGGTGCTAATTTTCTCAAAATTTACGCGGTCAATCACCGCAGGTTTAATTGTACTCACCGCACCTGTAACTACAGGCTTGGGAATTGCACCTTGTAACTTAAAATTGGCGGTGAAATCTCCAGCAGTGGTGACGGGGAGTTTAATGTTAAAGGTTTGTAAGAGATTTTGCGCGCTAACAGCTTTGATATTCGCGGTGACATTATAACCAGTTTGCGTATTGACTGAGCCATTAATTTGCGCCGGGATATTACCCAAGCTGGTAGATATATTTTCCAGCGCCACCTGCGTACCCTGGAATTGTAATTTCCCGTTGATGTTAGTTAATTTATTAGGAAAATTATTAACTTGCGCCGTAACTTGATTAACGTTAACTATGCCAAAAACCGTTGTTTTTGGTTGCTTCGGTTGAAATTTAACTGTTAAATTACCATCCACAGTCCCCGATGGTAAAGTCACAGGTGACTGTACTAATTGCGTCAGCGTCGCTGCTGCCAAATTGCTAGTATTGATTTGCAGCGTCGTTTCGGTAGTTTTGGTCAGAGTGTCTCCCGAAATTTGCAAACTACCACCATTCACAGGTTGAGTAGTAGCATCAAAATTAATCCGTTGATTTTGCTCTAATAACCGCGCTACACCATTCAGTTGATTAAACCCAACGTTCACCCTCGGTTTATTGGCTGGGGTATAGGGAGACAATACTAAACCGCCATTTTGCAAGCGAATTGTCTCCAGTTCAGTGGTAATAAAACCCTTCTTTTCCTGAGTCGCAGTATTAATTCTCGTAGAAACCCAACGCCCTTGCTGATCCTGTTCAATATAAACAGCAGGCTGAATTAAAGTCACATTGAGCTTCAAAGTCCGATTAAAAACTAATAGCCAAGGGTCAAAACCCACATCTACTGCTTGTGCTACCAGTCTATCGGGATCTGTTGTAGTTGCAGGAATTGATGTGTTACCAAAACGCAGGCTATTTGGTGAAAAGCTTTGAACCGCACCTAAATTTACAGGTCTTCCCAGCAACTCTAAAAGATTGCTTTCAATTAATGGTACTAATTTTTGATGAATAAAGTTATTAGCCCACCAAATACCCCCAATAATCCCTGCGAGTAAAACTACTCCCAAAGCTATGCTGCCACGACTGAGTAACAGCAACCACAAACGCCGATTAGAATTAGGAGAGCGTGTCATCTCTCATCCTCTGATCCTTTGTAGGCTTGGTAAATAAATCAACCATCCTACGGTTTTTTCAGTATTAGCTACTTGGCATTGCTGAGTAAGCAGATGAATTTTATTCCCCGCCAAGGCGCAAATAATTTACCTTTGGCTTGAGTAAATCATCTCAATTCCTACTCAAATTTAGAAATGCCCTTACTTTTAAGTATTTTCCCACGTCGTGAACACAGGTGATTGTCGAAACACAATAGACTTCTTGCAGAAGTAGGGAAAAGGTTAAGGGGGAAGGGGGAAAGGGAAAGAAAAAACCTTTAACCCTTAACCTTTTCCCCAAAGCCAATTTTGGGTTCAAAACGCTTAACCGAGTAGTCTAACAACATATTGTGCTTCTCAGGCTGTGTTGTACTTAGGTAGAAAGAGCTATAAATTACTGCTTTAATTAGACTGCCTTAAAATGCGGATGCGAAAATCATCTCTGCGATAGATTGTAATGGTAGCAGAGGAGGGATTTTGTATTTTATCCTTGGCTGCTAGTTGGACTCGGTGATTATTTAAAGTAGTATTTTTATTTATTTTTATAGTATAATTTACTACTGATTTTTTACTACTTCTTTCAATATACAAGGGTGTGTTAGGCGCTGATTTCCGATATGATTGCTCACGAAAGAACTATCTAGCGACTAGCACACCATCTATGCGGCGGTGCGTTACGGCTAAATTTCATTGTCGCTAAGTTCCACATCCTTTCATAGCCGTAACACACCCTACTTCATAAATAGGTTAGGCTCAAGCTGTAGCAACTTCCGCTTTCCTTGTAGAAGCTTCAGCTTTAACATTTCCGTATTACGCGCAAGCTGTAGAAGCTTCAGCTTTAACGTTTCCGTGTTACGCGCAAGTTGTAGAAGCTTCAGCTTTAACATGAGGATAAACAGATTTCTACTCGGAAATTTACCAACAAATTTAAATAGTAGAAATTACCTGATTTGAGACTTTTGTAATTATAAATTCAGATAAATTACTGAAATTTGGAGTTTTTCACGAAAAATCAACAATTTTACGTAGGACAAATTTTTCAAGAATTGTCCACTATAGATTTATGAAAAATTTTGCAATAGGGTGCAAATTATGGTGAGGAGAAAACGCACTTCACGTATTCTGAGCCACGCTGAACAACGTTTAGCTAGTATTGAATCTATTAATTCCAGCTTAGATGTAGGAGAAGGATTAACAGTCCAAGGTTATACGGAAAAAATCCAAAACCTGCGCCAATCTATAAAAGAATATAATCGTACTCTCTCTACAATAGATAACTTATTAACTCAAATTGTAGAGAATGAAAAAGATTTAGCCGATTATTCTGAGAACATTTTGCGTGGTATTGCCTATAAATTTGGCAGTAATAGCCATGAATATCAGATGGCTGGGGGTACGAGGAAAAGCGATCGCAAACGTGTTGTGCGTCAAAATGCAGCTGTGCCTACTGCGTAATTCGTAATTACGTAAGCCTCGATATAAATAGGTGAAAAGCCATAAATAGGTAGGGGTACAAAATTATTGTACCCTTAAGAATAATTTATCTAAAAGGACTTTGATAGATATTTTGTGGTTTTCCTGTGAGTGGATTTCTGAAAACATTTTGGTGTTGTCTTTCAGGCTTGTAGATCCCCCTAAATCCCCCTTAAAAAGCAGGGCTGATTCATTCGATAAGGTATGTATTTTGTCAATATGATTGGCGATAAATATTCGGGCAAAAGTCATGAATTATTGACCATATTGATGCCTAAGATTGAATGCCAATTGAATACCTTGCTGATTTTTCATCTCCTGAACCCTTGATTTTTCAAGGCTTTTAGGGAATGAAACAGCCCTGCCCTTAAAAAGGGGGACTTTGAAGATATTTTCTTGTCCCCCCTTATTAATGGCAGGGCTGTTTCATTCCACAAGATGAAGGAGTTTGTCAATATCATGAGAGAGAAATCTGTGAGCAATTGTGATGGAATGATAACCATTGCGACGAAGAATATTGAGTGCGATCGCTCTGATAATGGAAAGATTAGCAGGAGCGTTGCCAAGACGGATTGTAGAACAATCCTCTTTGAAAACAACGTCTTTCACCCAGTGAAGGCAGTTTTCGATACCCCAATGACCACGAATACCGAGAGCAAATTCCTTGGCGCTGGCGATCAGACTGCTAATATAACAAACAATTTCATGATATTTCTTACCCTTTCTCGTACCAATTCTTTCGACCCTGACTAAAGATTTTATTCCAGTCCATAACGGGTCAATTCCATTGATATCATGAAAGACTTCTACAGTACGTGTTGTACATCTATCTCTAGTTTTTTCGGTCTCAACTATACGAGAAGTAGGTTTTTTTGTAGCAGCAATACGTTGAATATGACTATGTAGTTTGGGCTGATTATCTTTAACAGCAATGACATAATCATTACCGCCCTCGATAATTATTTGACAAGTTTTTTTTGACAATGTAAGGAATCAAAGCTCAAGACCACACCTTCTAGACCCAATGCTGTGACTAACTCTTGTACAACTTGAATTTCGCTTTTATGCTGGTTCTCAAATTTCTCCATCCCGATAACCAGCCCTTTTTTTCCAGCAAATACTGATACTATGCTCACAAAATTCTGATGAGATGAACTATAGTTTTGTACTGTACCCTTAATACTTTTGCCGTCTATAGCACACCATTGTGATACCTCTAAATCCACATAATTTTTTGCCCATTCATTAAATTTATGAGCCAGTTTATCGAAATCCACTCCCATGACTATACGTCGGATTGTTGAATATGAGGGAACCCCATGTTTTTGAATGCCAAATTTATTTATTAATACTCGACTATGCCTTTTGACGAAATCCCCCCATCCCCGATATCCCACGTATCCATTCATTGTTCCCATTATGACAAATAGCAACACCAGCCACAGTGGATGTCTTCGTCCATCAGTCGTTCTAAAATCTTCCACTTGCTTTAATTGTTCAATCAGATCTGCACCCATATTTTTTCCCCTCAACACTTGCTATTTTACGTGTTTTAGGGAATGAAACAGCCCTGCCCTTAAAAAGGGGAGAAAAGTTCTTAAAGTCCCCCTTTTTAAGGGGGATTTAGGGGGATCAGATATTTGTGTTGAATTGAATCGGGAATTTTACGACTAGCCACCTTTACACAGTTTGATTATCAGTATTTTGCACAAGATTTCTAGCTACACGATTGAAAAAACTCAAATAATCATCAATTTCTTCGTAGCCATCTAATTCTTTTTCTTCTTGTGAATTGAGTAGAGAAATTTGTTGTTTGGCTAGTAAAGCTGCAATGCGATTTTGGATAATACTAGATGCTCTAAATATAGGTATTCCCTCTTGCAACTCAATGCTGATTGCACCCTCTAAAACTAAGGTAGCAGGTAAATTATGAAGCGTTGGCCGCAATGGAGTTGTCATAGTAATTCTATGAAATCTTGAGAGTGATTATAGCGTATATCTTTTTCACCGCCGAAACCAAGCACGAACCCAACGCCACAACCGACGTAACCACCCCCAAAACCCACGCTGAGACACTACAGGCGCTTTTGGTTGCGAAAGACGCTCAATTGCATTTTTGCAAAGTGCTAATTCGGCATTGAGTCCCATTTCCTCAAACCGTTCATGGGCATTGCGATAAGCACCTAACGCGTCTGATTCCTGATAAACTTTTTCTAATGTCAGCCCTAAATTAAACCAGGCGTTTGCTTGTCCTCTAAGATTACCTATCTTCCTTTGTATTTGCAAAGACTGCTGGTAGTAATTAATCGCTCGCTCATAATTTTCCAAGGATCGGTAAACATTGCCCAAATTTCCTAATGAATTGCTTTCACCAGATAGATCGCCTATTTCCTTAAATATCTCCACTGACTGCTGGTAATACTCTATTGACTGCTGATCTTGTCCCAACAGGTAGTAAATATTGCCCAAACCTGTTAAAGAATTACCTTTACCTCTGCGTTCACCTATTTCCTCAAATATCTTCAAAGACTTCTGGAAAAAGCTAATTGCTTGAGGATACTGCTTCAAGCCTCGGGAAGCAATACCTAAATTGTTTAAGGAAGTACCTTCTCCATAGCGATCGCCTATTTTTTGAAATATCTCCAAAGACTTGTGGTAGTACTCAATCGCTAGCGGGTACTGTCCTAGAGAATCGTAAGCATTACCTAAATTGCCTAGGGAAGTACCTTGCCCTCTATAATCGCCTATTTCCTTTTTAATGTGTAAAGACTCCTCGTGCCAGGTCATTGCCTGCTGGTACTGTCCTAAGGAGTGGCAAGCATTACCTAAAGAAGTAAAAGCAGCAGCATGATTCAAATTCTTTTTCTCTCCAATTTTTTCCCAGGCTTCTATTAACTGACTATATAAGTCAATTTGAGTAGTGTAATAGCCACGCAATATCAATAAATCATTGCAAACACGTAATGTATCAAATGCCCAATTATACTTTTCTAGTTGATACCAGTGATAAAAAATTTCTAGATGTTCTTTAATATCTTCTTTAGTCTGCCAGGGTTTTTGTTTAACATTCAAAAGATAGTAATAAATTGCTCTTTGATGCGCTTGTGTCTGATCGCCAGCTTTATACCGCACATACTCCAACACCACTGGCTGAAACTCAAACCGCCGCTTACCATTCAGCTTTTCTACCAACAAAGAACGCTTAACAATATTCCTTAGTTCTCCCTCAATCTCTACTGCTGAACTTCCCGGCAACATTGCCATTGCTGCTGCACTATCAACTGCACCACGATAAACACTAATATTCAGCAATAAAGCCTTTTGCAATTCACTCAATCGCTCAAAACTAGCATCCAAAACCAACACCATCCCCACATTTTCCCGGCGATGTACACCTACTACTTGAGGATCTGTCAACAACTGCCGCAAATTGCCTAAACCTAAATCTGCTAATCGTCTTAAATCTGGGTCTTGAGGATATTCTTCTTTTAATAAATCACCTACCAATCGCAACAGCAGGGGATGTCCATCTACTAATTCAACAAACTCTGCTAAATCTCCCCGAATCCCTAATGCTGTTAACAGTCCTACCCCTTCATCTACTTGCAAACCTTTCAAAGGTAGCCACTCAAAGCCTTTTAATTCTGGTCTTTCTCTAGTGGTAACAATTACCTTACTATTACCGCCAAATTCCACCCAAGCGGTGAAAAATTCGCCGTAGAATAAACTTCCCCATTGTCTATTAGGTTGTAATAAACTCTCCAGGTTGTCAATAATTAGTAAAAATTCACCACTGCGTAAACACCTCACCAGCGCTTCTACTAACTTTGCTTCTTCTTCTGGAACCGGAAAGCCAAATTCACGCAGTACTTGACGCGCTAAATCGCTAAAACTTGCGCCATTACTCACATCACCCCAAAATCGCTTGGGGAAACCTGCAATTTCTTCATAAATTTTCGCCGCCAGCATCGATTTACCTGCACCACCGATGCCTTCTATGCCAATTAAAAAGGTATTGTTATCAGTTAACCATCGCTGTATTTGGGCAATTTCTGCTTTGCGTCCTTGCCAATAAGCCAAACTTTTCTGTGTTTTCCATGCTTTGAGAACCCCAGGTGATTCTGCTTTAGGTATTTGTTGTAATCGCTCTAGTATTGGTTCTATGCGCTCAACAACAATCTTTACTTCTGCAGCATTTATCTGCCCTACTTGAGTCACCTTGCTGTCACCGGAAGCAGTGACATTCATTTCAATATTGTTCGAGTTAGTGGGGTTGGGTTCTTCTGCCATTATTTTTAGCAGGTAAAAATTGTGCTGGATGTTGTGGCTGCGATCGCAGAAGCAAATTTGTAGGCTGGGCGGTAAGGGCACGGCAGTGCCGTGCCCCTACACTTGGCGATATAATATTTTGCTGTATATAAATGAGAACTGCTATAGCTGAGTTAAAAACTCACTTGGTTTGCGTCGATTTTCCCAACTTGCTTGACTGTGCTGTCGTTGTAAGCATTAGCATTCACTTGAATATTGTCACCAGGTTTATCAGCAGATGCTTGCAAAATCTTGGCTATTTCCTCTGCAAGTGCAGTATCTGAATCTAAAATCTTCTTGATTTGCACTCGCAAGCTGGCTTGTAAATATTCATCATCTGGATTTTGCGCTACATCCGCCGCCGCTTCTTTCGCTGCTTCTTTCGCCTCTACTTTGGGTAGTAACTTAGCCCAAATAGCCTTCGCTTTATTCCACCCATCCTCACCAACTTTCTGCGATGCGCCTTCTATGGCTTTATTACCCACATTCAACAGAAATGGCAGACAAGGCGCGAGAAATTTAACAATTAAAGCAATATCCATACATTTACGCGGTTTAACCACTGTTATTTATACAATGGTATGTTAGCGCATTGCGAAAATAGGTAATAGGTAATAGGTAATGGGTAATTGGTAATTGGTTACAGCAATGTTAGAAAGCGCTACGAAAAGTGGCACCACCAACTGGCAATCAAAACGATGGACTATACAGTTAAAGGCAAGTCAAACCAGAAACCCTTAAAGGCAAGTCAAGAACTTGTCTCAAAAAAGAGCTAAATTAACCACGCAAAATTAATTGAAGTCATTGGTTGCGTTCCTACCAATGCCCTATGCCCTATGCCCCATGCCCTTACTAATTAGCCTTCTGCTCGTTAGTTTGAGGAGATTTTAATTGCGGATATATATAGATAGCAGCCACTAAAGCAAACCCAACAGCAAAAGCTACTCCTAAAATTAACCAAAAATTGCGAGAAGGTTTCTGTGGGGATGAATTAGTGGTGCGGCGTTGAAAAATTGTACTGCCATGTAGCACTGGCTGACCATTAGGCGAGGATAGAGGACGGGATTGAATTGTCCCTTCTGGTTCAGGCTGGGGTACAGGACGGCGTTGAAACATCGTCCCCTCTGGTGTAGGCGGGGTTACAGGCCTTGTTTGAAAAATTGTACCTTCTTGTTGATTTGGTGCGATCGCAGTTTGTGGCGGCGTATTTGACTCTGCTTCACCGGGATGCTGCACAGGTTGCGGACGCAGAATGGTTTCTTCTTGTCCCCAGCTTGGTTCAGTTGGCTGTAAGGGACGCAGAATTGTTGGTTGATCTGCACCGGGATGCTGTACGGGTTGCGATCGCAAAATGGTTTCTTCTTGTCCCCAAATTGGTTCTGTTGGCTGTAAAGGACGCAGAATTGTCGGTTCTTCTCCACCCGGATGTTGCACGGGTTGCGATCGCAGAATCGTTTCTTCTTGCCCCCAGTTTGTTTCTGTTGGTTGCAAGGGACGCAGGATTGTCGGTTCCTCTACACCTGGATGTTGCACTGGTTGAAAGCGGAGAATGGTTTCTTCTTGGTCTTGTCCAGACAAAGGCACAGTAGGAGGTAAAGTATCTTCAAGTCGAGTTGGTTCTGTAGGCTGGTGCGATCGCTCAAATGTTTTGTGCTTTACAACTGATTTCGGTACAGTAGGATGTAGCCCAATCTCTTCTTGATACTCGGCACTAACATACCCTACTACTGATTTAGCAACTGTTTGTAAAGCCTGACTGAGTTCTTCAACAGTATTAAAGCGGTTATCAGGATTCTTGTGCAAACACTTGAGGATCACAGCCTCTAGCTGTATAGAAAAATACTCACAACCAGGTTGCGATCGCAATGGTTTTGGTGGCTCATAAGCATGAGCTAATACCCAAGAGGCTTCGCTAATATTATTGGCATTCTCGCTTAAACCAAAGGGATCTGCACCACTCAACATTTCATAGAGAATCAGTCCCAAGCTGTAAATATCTGCCCGCGCATCTAGGTTTTCATCGCTTTGGATTTGTTCTGGCGCGGCGTAGCGGAATGTGCCAATAAATGTATTGGTGATATTGGTTTGTTCTGAAGATTCATGGCGAATTTTTGCCACCCCAAAATCTAAAATCTTCACCCACTCTCCCAAGTCTGTGGGTACGAGAAAGATGTTGTCGGGTTTTAAGTCCCGATGGATAACTTGAATATGTTCGGAAGTTTTGCCACCTTCTCGTTGTAAAGTCACTCCTGCATGAGCTAGCTGTAAGCCCTGACAAACTTGAGCCATAATACTCACAGTTCGCTCAACAGATAACCGCTTTTCTTTGAGTAACACGTGGCGTAAGGTTTGCCCGCGCAGATACTCCATAACATAGAATGGATAGCCTTCTTCTGTGACTCCACAATCACTGATTTTGACAATGTGGTCACTTTGCAGCGCTGCACAAACAGATATTTCTCGCTCAAAGCGCTTTCTCATTTCGGTTGAAGCTACTAGCGTATCTTTGAGTAACTTCAAAGCTACCTGCTGACCGACACGCGTATCTGTTGCTAGGAATACTTCTCCCATGCCACCACCAGCTAACCGTTTGTCTAAACGGTATCGTTGGTTATCACCTATAAAGCGCCCATGCCAGGAGTTTGATGATGGTAGGGATGTCATCTGATGGAACCCATCCTACTTACTTTAATGTTTTAGTTGGCAACCAAAATAAACCTTTCTCTTATGGCAAATTTCTTTACCTAAGAATCATCAGATACGAGTATGTTTTATTACTAATGTGTATCTACTGATTTACGTTCAGCTTAACATAATCATAACTTCAAGCTCTGAGAGTGGTTTTCGCAAAATGCTTAATAAAACCTTACAACCATGACTGGTGTGAGTATCAATTAGTTCCCCCTGTGAGGCGTAGGATACAGAATAATATTACTCAGGTAACTCACCAAACCTTTCTCGATAACGAGCCAGCATAGCTTCCATTTCTGCAAGTTGCTGTTGCGCTTGTTCCCTTTCTTGTTCAGCTTTTTGCCGCAAAAAAAACCCTGGTATTACTACCAGAGTTTTAAAGAGCTATTACCATTTCACTACATTTTTGTCAAGAATACTCCTCTCTTGCTTTCTCTGCGGCAGGCAGGATTGCAATAGTTCTCCTATCTTACCGCAAAAGTGACATGGTATAAATATTAGCCAACATTTGCCAAGAGTAATTCGCGTTGTTCAGATTTACGGACTTGCACTTGACCGTCGTCGTCAACATCCACAATTGCTGTGTCGCCATTGGTGATTTGACCAGACAGTAGCGCTTCTGCGAGAGAATCTTCCAACAGGCGCATAATGGCTCGACGTAAGGGTCTTGCACCGTAGCTGGGGTTGTAGCCTTCTTGTACTACTCGTTCTTTGAAGCGATCGCTCACTTCTAAGGTAATGCCTTTTTCTGTCAAGCGGCCTGCAACTTCGCGTAATAAGATATCGGCAATTTGTGTAACTTCACCCTTAGAAAGCTGAGTGAAGACGATGATCTCATCAAGACGGTTGAGGAACTCTGGACGGAAGTATGCTTTGAGTTCTTCGTTAACCAAGCTACGGATGCGGTTGTAACTAGCATCGGCTGCACTGTCGAAGTCAAAGCCTAATCCACCGCCACCTTTTTCAATTACCTTGGAACCGATATTAGAGGTCAAGATAATTAAGGTATTCTTGAAGTCCACTTTCCGACCTTTAGCATCGGTAAGGTGTCCGTCATCCAACAGTTGCAGCAGCATATTGAATACATCGGGGTGCGCTTTTTCGATTTCGTCGAATAGCAGCACTGTGTATGGTTTGCGCCGCACGGCTTCTGTTAGCTGTCCGCCTTCGTCGTAGCCTACATAACCTGGAGGTGAACCAATCAGCTTAGATACTGTATGGCTTTCCATGTATTCGGACATATCTAGGCGAATCATAGCTTCTTCGGAGCCGAAGAAGTAAGCTGCTAAGGCTTTAGCCAATTCTGTCTTACCAACACCTGTGGGGCCGGAAAAGATAAAACTAGCGATGGGGCGATTGGGGTTCTTTAAGCCAACTCTGGCGCGACGGATGGCGCGAGATACGGCAGTAACTGCTTGTTCTTGACCGATGAGGCGTTGATGCAGTGTATCTTCTAAATGCAACAGTAGCTCGGATTCTGATTCTGTGAGCTTGTTGACTGGTACACCAGTCCAGGAAGCGACGATTTGGGCAATGTCTTCTTCATCGACAACAGGACTTTTTCCTGGTGTTCCTGCTTCTGACTCAGCGTAGAGTTTGTTTTGTAGTTCCAACTCTTGATCGCGTAGCTGACCTGCTTTGTCAAAATCTTGGACTCTGACAGCTTCTTCTTTAGCTTTGGTCACGCCAGCAAGTTCACGCTTCAGTTCTTTGTTAGAAGATAGCTGAGAGTTCCTCAAGCGGACGCGAGAACCTGCTTCATCGATCAAGTCTATGGCTTTATCAGGTAAGAAGCGATCGCTAATATAGCGGTCTGACAATTCGGCTGCGGCTACTACAGCTGTGTCGGAAATTGTCACTTTATGGTGTTGCTCGTAGGCACCCCGCAAGCCGTAGAGAATTTGGATAGTTTCTTCTACAGTGGGTTCGCCAACCATAATCGGTTGGAAACGCCGTTCTAGGGCTGCATCCCGCTCAATGTGCTGACGATATTCATCCAAGGTGGTTGCGCCCACACATTGCAGTTCGCCTCTAGCTAAAGCAGGTTTGAGGATATTGGCTGCATCTAAGCCGCCTTCTGTACCCCCAGCACCAACTAAGGTGTGAATTTCATCTATCACCAGGATGATATTGCCGACAGAGCGAATTTCATCGACAATTTTCTTGATGCGTTCTTCAAAGTCGCCACGGAAGCGAGTTCCTGCCACCAGCAAGCCCATATCCAAGCTGATAACTTGCTTGTCTTGCAGAACTTCCGGCACATCTTGATTGATAATGCGTTGAGCTAGACCTTCGGCGATCGCAGTTTTACCAACGCCAGGTTCCCCAATTAAGACAGGATTGCTTTTAGTTCTACGTCCGAGAATTTGAATAGCACGTTCAATTTCTTTATCGCGGCCGACAATTGGGTCGAGTCTGCCTTCTTGTGCTAGTTTGGTGAGATTTCTACCAAATTCTTCCAGGCTGAGAGTTTGGGTGCGCTTTTGACCACTATTACCTGCGGCGAAAACTGTGGTGTTGTCACCTAAGTGGCGAACTACAGCAGCGCGGACGCTTTTGAGGTCAACCCCCAGATTTTGCAGGACTTTGGCGGCTACACCTTCACCAGCCTCGGTTAAACCTAAAAGTAAGTGTTCTGTATTAATGTAGTTGTGCCCCAAACTATGGGCTTCTTTAAATGATTGCTCAAAGAGGCTTTTTACTTTAGGAGTAAAAGGAATTTCTGGTGGTACAAACCCAGAACCCCTACCAATAATTTTTTCAACCTCTCGACGTGCTTCTTTAAGAGTAACGCCCAATTCGGTCAGCACTTTAGCAGCAACCCCAGTTCCTTCTCCCATCAGCCCGAGGAGAATTTGCTCTGTTCCTACAAAGTTGTGTCCCAGGCGACGTGCCTCCTCCTGAGCTAGCATAATTACTTTAATTGCTTCGGAAGTGAAGTGTTCAAACATAGCGGGTTATTGCTCCCTTGCTGCTTGGACTTTGGGTGAAATAATATATCACCCTCATCTAAAGTTTCATGTATTTTCTTAATGACAATGTATCTTTATTTAAACTTGAATGACAGTAGTGAGAGCCGTAAGAGTTCAGGTGTGGTAGCCGTCAGTAAGAATAGTGAGTTTCGTCAGCTTTCCAGTATTAGTAACAAATTTGACATAGTTTGCTGATTTTTCAGTGGTCTTTGATGTACCTTTGCTCTTAGATAGACTTAAAACGCAGGAATCAGAACATAGGATTTACCATGACTGAAGCATCTAGCGGTAAAGACCAACAGCATCCCCTACAAAACCGCGATCGCCCCACTATTGATATTTTACTTGCTCAAGAGGCGACAGACTATAATTTAGCAGAACTGGCTCGATTGTGGATACGGTATCAAGGCTTTCCCGGTGCTAGAGACATTCAGCAAGGCTTAAATAAAGTCTTACAGCGCTGGGGTTTGACCGAAGCTGAATTATTTGCTAAGACTCGCCAACTTCATGATGTCGGCGGAATTTATAAAAGTCGCGGTAAGAAAGAAGAGCAAGATTGGAATTAGGGAATGGGGCATTGGGCATTGGGCATCGGTAATTGGTAATTGGTAATTGGTAATTGGTAATTGGTAATTGGTAATTGGTAATTGGTAATTGGTAATTGGTAATTAGTGTTTGTCATTAATTATTTCTCCTCCTCTGCTCCTTGCCCCCTGCCCCGTTGCTTTTCCCAGTCCCCAGTCCCCAATCCCCAGTCCCCAATCCCCAGTCCCAACAGTATGTGCTAAAACAACTGAGACTACTAAAACCAATACATGAATTTTAGGAAAACACATAGACGTGGAGAAAAAAATGAGACACGAAAAACTCTCTCCGGGGCTACTGTTGGCTTATCAAGATTATGAAAATGAAGGAGAGCAAGCTTTAACTACACACAAGCGATCGCTTGGTATCATTGCTCATAAAAGTTCTGTTAAGCCTACTAAGAGTATCGTTTTTCTCTACTGCGAACCTGATGCAGACTTGAGCCATTTAGAACAATATGGCATTCGTGTTAATCAGAGTTCTGGCAGTGTGCGAACGGCGTTTTTACCTCTACAGGCTTTAGATCCTTTATCAGAGGAGGAAGTCATTCAGCGCATCAAACCTTCACGCAAACTACATCTGCGGATGGATGTGGCAGCAGGGAAGGTAAAATTGCCAGAGTTTAAAAACAAAACGGGATTGACTGGCAAGGGGGTATTGATTGGGATTGTCGATAGTGGCATTGATCCCAAACATCCTGCCTTTGCTGGGCGGATTTTACGCATTTGGGATCAAACACTCCCAGGGCCAGGAGTTAAAGAAGGTGACTATGGGGCTGAATTTACAGGCGAACAAATCACCGTTTCTCAAGATACTGATGGTCATGGTACCCATGTTGCTGGCATTGCGGCTGGTGCAGATGAAAATTTTTCAGGTGTCGCACCAGAAGCAGAATTAGTCATTGTGAAATCAGACTTACAAGATGCCCATATTGCCGATGCTGTTCGCTACGTTTTCCGTGTAGCCAGTGATTTGAAACGCCCAGTAGTGTTAAATCTCAGCTTAGGTGGACACGCTGATTCCCATGATGGTAGTGATTCCCTATCTCGCATCATCGATGCTGAAACTGGCCCTGGCAAAATTGTTTGTTGTGCGGCGGGTAATGAAGGAAACGACAACATTCACGGTCAAACCAAGATAGGTGCTAAGAAGTCAGCCAGTATGCGCTTTAATGTGCCTTTAAATCAAGTAGGCATAGTCTGGTTAAACGGTTGGTATGATGGCGACACAGAGTTAGAGATATCTTTACGAAGTCCTAACGGTTTCGTTACCCCGTACCAAAAAATCATTAAAGACGGTAATCCCACCCAAGATTATCAATTACCAGATTCGCGGGTGCAAATCGTCACCCCAGCCCCAGATAAAGGCAATGGTGACCATAACTTCTTTGTGCAAATTCGCGGTAATGGCCCTTCTGCAGTCATGGGTGGTATTTGGCAGTTGCGGTTACGTAACACCACTGATAGCGACACTCGTCTTGATGTGTGGGCTGTTGACGATCATTCCTCAGTATTTTTTACAGGTAAAAGTGTTAAAGATGCTGTAAAAATAGGCTCTCCAGGAGCAGCTAGCAGTGCGATTACAGTTGCTGCCTATACTACAAAAGTGCAGTACACAGATATTGACAATCAGCTGCGAGACATGGGCTTAGAATTAGATACCATGTCTGAGTTCAGCAGTGAAGGGCCATTACGGAATGATGCTCAGAAGCCGGATATAGCGGCACCAGGAGCAATGATTGTTTCCACCCTGTCTGCAAATGCTAGTCTTGATCGCTCTATGATGCTCAATTCTAAATTTGTGGTGATGGCTGGTACCAGTATGGCAACACCATTTGTCACTGGCTTAGTCGCCTTACTCTTACAACGTGACCCTAAACTTGACCCAGTAACAGTAAAAGATTTACTACGTAAAAATAGTTCTATCCCTGGTAAACCCCCAGGAACATTTGATAGTAAATGGGGTTTTGGTGTAATTAATGCCGCAAATTTATAGTTGAATCATTCTTTTTTTCTAGAGTGGCAAAGTTAGCTAGAGCAAAAACTCAAACCTAGTAAATTCGTTATTGTTGAAAATTTTGGTTTACTTATTTACGCCTATTTCAACCATTACAAACTTACTCTAGTTTATTTTGCCGTTCTAGCTAATTTTCTAAAATCAAGCAACAGAGATAAGCCCAGGATATATCCAGCTTGCTGAATTACAAATTACGAATTACGTTTAATGAGAATTAAATGTTGAAACCCTTATGGCATAAGAGGCGTTTCTAATTCACATTAGGCGTGAATTGGTATTAGGCATCCACCTACGGCAGTTATGCGCTAAACCCTCCATCAATCATCAGGTTTGCGCCGGTGATGTAACCGGACTCAGGGCCTGCCAGATAAGCAACCAGCCCTGCAACCTCGTCAACCGTGCCGTAGCGGGCTACCGCTATCTGCTTTTTGAGTATCTCGGCAAACTCACCCTCCGAGGGATTCATATCCGTAGCGATCGGCCCCGGCTGCACATTGTTGATCGTAATTCCGCGGGGGCCAAGGTCACGAGACAGTCCTTGCACAAGCCCTTGCAGAGCAGATTTACTCATGGCATAAACACCGCCACCAGCAAATGGCATACGTTCGGCGTTGGTGCTGCCGATGTTGATGATGCGTCCGCCCTCTTTCATGTGCTTGACTGCGGCTTGCGTCGCCACAAACACGGCACGCACGTTAATGGCAAAGGTTCGATCAAAGTCCGCAAGCGTGAAATCGTCGATTGGGCCGATCGCCAGTACGCCTGCATTATTGACAAGAATATCAATGCTGCCCAATTTGTTCACAGTGTCTTCAACAGCTGCGACTACCTCCCTGGCATCGGCACTGTCGGCGTGGATGGCAAGAGCCTGGACACCTAATGCTTGCACTGCCTGGACGATTTCGTTAGCCCGGTCGGGTGAACTGGTATAAGTGAAAGCAACATCAGCACCTTCACTTGCTAAACGCTTGACGATCGCTGCCCCAATGCCGCGACTGCCTCCAGTAATGAGTGCGCGCTTATTCTTGAGTATGTGGTTCATATTAGATACCGTGCAATGAGAAATTAGATAATTCAGTGTGTATTTTTAATGAAAGAAAACTGCTCTAAATTAGAGGCAAGCAAGTAAAAAATAACGGATGATGGTGGTTAAAATACTCGAAACAATTCATATAACCTTTTCTGGTTCCTGAATGTTCTTGAAAACCAGTGACATCCAAAAAGTATTTTTTTTACTGACAGGCTGACTGGAAAGTGCTGAGTTCTGAGTTGGAGAGACGCTATTAATAGCGTCTGTACAAAATTAATAATCCCATTGAGACTGCTCCCTCTCCTATCCCTAGCGATAGAATATTTTTTTAGTTAGAAGTCCCTAAAATGAGGGAGCTGTATCAACGCGATCGCTTCACCTCCCACTACTCCACTACAATATAGATAGACTTTGTTGAGATTTGTATCGTTGGGGATTAGCTGTCATGGCTCCCGCTGTTTTAATTCAAAATCTGCAAAAGCGCTATGGCACGGTGGAAGCCGTCAAAGATGTCTCTTTTCAGGTAGAACCTGGAGAAATCTTTGGCTTACTCGGCCCCAATGGCGCTGGTAAAACAACTACTCTGCGTGCTTTGTGTACCCTCACTACGCCGGATGCTGGCAAAATCGAAGTATCTGGAGTTTCGGTGTTGGGTAACCCCAGAGTAGCCAGACAAAAGTTAGGTTATGTGGCTCAAGAAGTCGCTTTAGATAAGGTACTAACTGGTAAAGAACTGCTGCAACTGCAAGCGGCGCTTTATCACCTCCCTAGCGCGGTAGGGAAACAGCGAATTGAGACAGTATTAGATTTACTCAATTTGCAAGAATACGCTGATAAAAAAACCGGAACTTATTCAGGCGGTTTACGCAAGCGCCTGGATTTAGCGGCTGGATTACTCCATGCACCAGATGTTTTGGTGTTGGATGAACCAACGGTGGGACTTGATATCGAAAGCCGCTTTATTGTTTGGGAATTCTTGCGGAAGTTACGCGCCTCTGGAACCACTGTAGTAATTACCAGCCATTATTTAGAAGAAATTGACGCGCTAGCCGATCGCGTGGCGATTATTGATCGCGGCGTTGTCATTGCATCTGGCACACCTTCACAATTAAAAGACCAAGTAGGAGGCGATCGCATTACTTTGCGAATTCGCGAATTCTCCCCCATTGAAGAAGCCGAAAAAGCTAAACACCTCCTGCAAGCTTTGCCCTTGGTGCAGGAAGTAATTATCAACAGCGCCCAAGGTAATTCTCTTAATTTGGTAGTCACACCCCAAAATGACGCGCTGATTACCATTCAACAAGCCTTAAATACAGCTGGCTTACCCATTTTCGGCATCGCCCAATCTCGCCCCAGCCTAGATGACGTTTACCTCGCCGCCACCGGACGCACCCTCATGGATGCAGAACTCGCAGCCTCAGCCAATCGCGATCCGAAAGCCGAGAAGAAGCAGAATATGAGGTAGGGACTGGGGACTAGGGACTGGGGACTGGGGATAAGGGAGCAGAGGAAGCAGAGGAGGCAGAGGAGGCAGGGGAGAAATAATTAATGACAAACATCAAACCCCCAATTACCAATTACCAATTACCCATTACCGATGCCCAATGCCCAATGCCCAATGCCCCATACCCAAATCTAAAATCTAAAATCCAAAATCCAAAATTGTTATGAGTGTTACTCCAAAATCTGATATCAATTGGCAACCAGCAACATCGCCGCAAGGATATGTTGATGCTACTCCTAATTTTTTTGGTGAATTAGTACAGGAGACTTTAGCTTTAACTCGTCGCTTGTTTATTCAGTTGCAACGCCGTCCTTCAACTTTGGTGGCGGGAATTATTCAGCCTGTAATGTGGCTGGTGCTGTTTGGTGCTTTGTTCCAAAATGCTCCTAAAGGACTTTTTGGTAGTACGACAAATTACGGTCAATTCTTGGCTGCTGGCGTAATTGTTTTTACAGCATTTGCTGGAGCTTTAAATGCTGGTTTGCCTGTGATGTTTGACCGCGAGTTTGGTTTTTTAAATCGCTTACTGGTAGCGCCTTTAGCTTCACGGTTCTCGATTGTCTTTGCTTCGGCAATTTTTATTATCAGCCAAAGTTTACTGCAAGCGGCGGTAATTGTGGGAGCAGCAGCATTTTTAGGCGCAGGGTTACCAGATATAGCTGGGCTAGGTGCGATCGCTTTAATTGTCTTCCTTTTGGCTTTGGGTGTCACAGCCATTTCTCTGGGTTTGGCTTTTGCTCTCCCTGGACACATTGAACTCATTGCCGTAATTTTCGTCACTAACCTACCGCTATTGTTTGCCAGTACAGCTTTAGCACCTTTATCTTTTATGCCCCAGTGGTTACAGGTGGTGGCTACCCTGAACCCCCTCAGCTACGCCATTGAACCAATCCGCTATCTCTATCTCCACAGCAATTGGGGATTAGGTAGTGTTGTAATGCAGGCTCCTTGGGGTGCTGTTACCTTTGGCGAAGCCTTATTAATATTACTGGGCTTTGCTGTTGTAGCTTTATTAAGTATTCAACCCCAACTTCGACGAACTCTTGCTTAAGATATAAGCATAATTTCATTGCAAAATTTAGGGTAAGATTCCTATGAAAAAAATATTCCTACCCCTGACTAAACTCGCTGCGATTACCGTAGCAGGAATTAGCTTTGCCTCTTTACTGGCTCAACCTAGCTTGGCTCAATTAGGTACAGTTGATTCTGGTAATAGTGGTGATCTCAATCAAAATAATGCCAATCCCTTCCCTGGTGCTGGTAGTTCAGATTTTAATATGTTCAACCTGATTCACCAGGCAAATTTTGGCGCTCTTAACTGGAATGCAGATCAGCAAAATCAGCAACTAGACGAAGCTACCCTGGAGTTTAAAAAAAGACAACAACAAGCCATTCAAAATCAGGGTCAACTAGGAACTGCTCCCCAAAGTTCACCGCTGATTATACTCCCACAAAATCCTGCTCCAGGGCAGACAGCACCAGCAAAAAACTAAAGGATTACCAAAAATCGATTATCTATATAATTAGGGGCACAGCGTAGAAAAACTTCGTTGTGCCCCTATAATTTAGTTGATTTTAAATGGGAAATTCTATAGCCCTAGAGCAGCTAAAACATCACTGGCGTGAGTAGCTGTATTCACTGTGGCATCAACATGGGTAATTTTGCCACTGGGGTCGATGACGTAGGTAACACGTTTAGCGTAGCCACCACCATCAACATCGTATGCTTTGATTAGGCTGTGATCGGTGTCAGCCAATAAAGGAAAATTCAGATTATATTTTGCTGTGAATGCCTGATGGGAAGCTTCATCATCTGCACTCACACCCAGTACGACAATATCTTTACCTTGATAATTGGATTGAGCATCCCGGAAGCTACAAGCTTGTTTTGTGCAACCTGGGGTGTCATCTTTGGGGTAAAAATATAAAACTACTGTCTTACCTGCAAAATCAGATAAAGACACAGTGTTGCCGTTAGTATCTTTGGCAGTAAATTTAGGCGCATCGGTACCGACTGCTAGAGCCATAATGAACCCTTCTTATTTCAGATTGTTGGGGCATTTGAAATTTTACAATAATTTACAATAATTAAATTAATTACCTCAAGGAATAAAATTCCCCAGATTCAAATGACCAATAGTTCATTGATGGTACAAGCCCCCCGCTTCGCTGTGTAATCAATCCAAAATCCAAAATCCTCAAACCCCCGTTCGCTATGCTGTGTAATCAATCCAAAATCCAAAATCCAAAATCTAAAATTGTATGACTGCTGTTAATTCTTCAAACCCCAAAGCTTTTTCCTATTCTCAAAGCACTATAGAACGTGCGGAGCGATCGCTAATTTGTTCTCCCTTCAGCCCTGCTTTATTAGAGGCTATGCGTCAGCGGAGTGTCTCAGTGAGTGCGATCGCACAAGACAACGGTATCAAGTATGGCTACACCAAACAGCCGTTATCAGAGTTAGCTTGCGATCAAGCTTTAGACTGGCTAATTCAAGTTGGTGTATTGCGGCGCGAAGTTGATGGCCAAGGAATTACCGATAGTTTCCGCCTCACACCCCTAGGTCAAAAATTAGCAGAACAATACCAAAATAAAAATTGGCCTCAGCCTTCATGGAGCGATCGCATTCAAAACGCTGTGACTCGTTGGTTTCGACTACCTTTTTAGAATTTGAAACTAATAAGGTTAGGATGAGGGAGAAAAAGGGAACAATATATACGCAAGCATCGACCCCATTTATAAAATCTTTATCATCAGCATGAGACTGAGTTTGTGCGGTGATGGTAGAAACTACAACAAAAATGTGGGAAATCTAGAGGCACAATCATTCCTCTAACTACTTCCTAGCTTGTTACCTGTTGACGAGCGGATTACCAGCTTACCGTTCAACCCTAAAATTCCGCCCCTTATGTCGAACAACCGATAGTCATTATGAAATCAATTATGGTGGTGGGGACAACATCCCACGCGGGGAAATCACTAATAACTACAGCTATTTGTCGCATTTTATCGCGCCGTGGCTGGCGAGTGGCTCCCTTTAAAGGTCAAAATATGGCTTTAAATTCGTATGTAACCTCTAGCGGGGGAGAAATTGGCTACGCTCAAGCAGTGCAAGCTTGGGCGGCGGGAGTTGTACCTTGGGTAGAAATGAACCCCATTTTACTGAAGCCCCAAGGAGATATGACTTCGCAAGTCATTCTTAAAGGTAGGCCTGTAGGTAAGGTGAGTGCGGTAGATTACTACGAGCAATATTTTGAACTGGGTTGGCGGACAATTGAAGAATCCCTACAACATTTAGGTACAGAATTTGACTTGTTGGTTTGTGAAGGCGCTGGTAGTCCTGCGGAGATTAACCTCAAGCATCGCGACTTGACAAATATGCGAGTTGCTAAGTATTTAAATGCACCAACCATATTGGTAGTAGATATAGATAGAGGTGGTGCATTTGCCCATGTTATAGGCACTTTAGAGTTATTAGACCAAGACGAACGCGATTTAATCAAGGGTATCGTAATTAACAAGTTCCGTGGACAGCGCTCCATCTTAGAACCAGGTATAAAATGGTTAGAAGCGCGGACTGGTATCCCTGTGATTGGTGTTATCCCCTACTTGGAACATATGTTCCCAGCAGAAGACTCCCTAGATTTATTGGAGAGGAAAGCCCATAAATCCCAAGCTGACTTAGATATTGCTGTTCTGCGTTTACCCAGAATTTCTAACTTTACCGACTTCGATCCTTTAGAATCAGAACCAACAGTATCAGTAAGATATCTCAATCCCAAGCAAGAATTGGGTCATCCAGATGCAGTAATTCTACCAGGTACCAAAACTACAATTCCTGACTTACTACTGTTACAAAAAAGCGGCATGGCAGAAGCCATACAACATTATGCGGCTTCTGGTGGTACAGTTTTAGGGATTTGCGGCGGCTATCAAATGCTGGGTCAAATCATCGCTGATCCAGAGGGTATAGAAGGACAAGCTGGCAGATATCAAGGGTTGAATTTACTACCCATCAGAACTGTAATTACCGGACAGAAAATTGCCCGCCAGCGCCAAGTCAGCTCTAATTTCCCGCAAATGGGCTTACCAGTTTATGGGTTTGAAATTCATCAAGGGCGATCGCGTATTGAACAGCAACCAGATAGCCAAGCCTACCAGCCTCTATTTGATGATATTAATTTAGGCTTAGTAGATAGTTGTCAATCAGTTTGGGGTACATATCTTCATGGTATCTTTGACAACGGCCCTTGGAGAAGAGCTTGGTTAAACCGCCTCCGTCAACAACGGGGTCTCAAATCTCTGCCTACTGGTGTTTCTAACTACCGAGAACAGCGAGAGCAAACTTTAGACTCCCTAGCCACTGAAATTGAAAACCATTTAGACTTAACGCCGTTTTTGTCTTAGAGAGGTTGGTATTTGATGAATGTTCGCGTCCACTTTTTACCAGATGATGTCACAGTAGAAGCTGAAGTGGGAGAACCCCTGTTAGATGTAGCAGAACGGGCGGGGATATTTATCCCTACTGGCTGTCTCATGGGGACTTGTCACGCTTGCACTGTGGAATTAGAAGATGGCGAAACCATCCGCGCTTGTATCACAGCCGTACCCCCAGGACGCGAACAATTAACCATTAATCTCTTTAGTGATCCAACTTGGTGATCAGACAGCTATCACTAAGCTGATAATATGATTGCTTTCAAATATTTTGATGAGGGCGGTATTTTGCGGTGGAACAAGTCAATGGATAGCTAATGCTACACTACATTTTTTTCCCAAATAATCCCCTCATTACACCAGTGAATCAGTAGCCATCGATTAGAATCTTTATCCAATGCTGGTAAGACTCGAAAGTTGAATACTTCTTGTCAACCTTCCACCCCATGCTGGCTAATAAAATCTGCTTCTAAATCTTTAAATTTCTGCCACTGACGATCGCCTATAGCAGTAAATACAGGAATGATTGTATTTACTGGAATTTCAGTAGCTAATGACTTCATTCTGGGTAATCCTCGAAAATACAAATAATTGTTTACCCAGCTTTCGCATTCAAAGCATATTCTCTAAACCGTTCCAAATCCGCTTGAATTGTAGACTCCACCGCCCGTCCTAAAAATAGGTTATCCATGATTTTGCCAATGATTCCGGGAATGGCATAGGAAACAGTGAGTTTCACAATACTGCTATCGTGGCGATCGTAAAAACGAATCGCCCCTTGATTTGGCAAGCCATCAATCGATTTCCATTGAATAATCTGATTGGGTATAACTTTGAGAATCTGAGATTTCCAAGTAAAATCCAGACCGCCAGTACTTAGTTTCCAAATAGATATCTCTGGATTATCGGGTGGAACTGTCACCGAATCAATCCACTTCATCCATTTGGGCATTTGTTCTAAATCAGACCAGAGACTCCAGACAAAATCTATAGGAGCCTCTACTTCTACCTGTACACTATGCTCTAGCCAGTCTGACATTTTTTCCTCTGCGCCTTTTGTTGCTGAGTGCGGTTCTTTATTGCTTCACATTTTCTAAAATTACTTTTGCTGCCCGCCTTCCGGAAATTGTGGCTCCTTCCATACTATCGATATAATCTTGCTGAGTGTAACTACCTGCCAAGAAGAAATTCGGCACAGGTGTCTTTTGGTTAGGACGATAGACATCCATACCTGGTGCTTCGCGGTAGAGAGACTGGGCTAGTTTGACTACGTTATACCAAGTCATATTTAACTCCCGCGATGAGGGGAAGAGTTCATGCACTTGCCCAAGGACGTGCTGGGCGATCGCTTCGTTGCTTTGTTTAATAAATGGATCTCCTGGTGTCAGTACTAATTGCAATAATGAACCCTGTCCTGGGCGATAATAATCCGCAGGGCTGCTCAGTGCTAAATCAGAAAAGCAAGAAAAGTCAGCATCCGCCGTGTAAAGCAAATTGTCGATGCCAGCTGCATGGTTTAGCTGTTTGCGTTTTTCCTCGTCTTGCAGTTCTGTTACCCAGCCATCAAATCTCAACTGTACTGTTGCGACAGGCACAGCATCTAGTTTGTAGATATTGTCAAATTCTGACCACTTGCGCCACTGCTGCGGTAATATCCGCTGAATCCCTGGCACATCACAGGCGAAGACATAGGCATCAGCAGTAATTACTTCCTCTGTATCACCTTGGGCAACCACTATCCCAGTCACACGGGTTTCTTTGTCTGATTCTGCAAACTGAATTTCCCGTACTTGACGACGGGTATGGACTTGCGTACCTCTAGCTGCCAAATATTCCAAAATTGGTTTGTGCAAATATTCATGAGGCGAACCTTCCAGCATCCGCAATATAGAAGCCTCTGTTCTCACCGCGAAAAACTGAAAGATTGTCAGCATACAGCGGGCGGAAATGTTTTCGCAATCAATAAATCCTAAGGCGTAAGCGATGGGGTTCCACATCCGCTTAATGCTACCTTGGCTACCACCATGACTGCGAAACCAGTCAGCAAAGCTGATTTTATCCAAATCGCGGATAGTTTGCATTGCTCCGTCAAAGTCCACTAAACCCCGAACTATGGGGCTAGTGCCTAGAGCGATCGCATTTTGCAATTTATCTTGTAATGATAGTTGAGAGGTGGTGAAAAATGCTTTTAAACCATTAAAAGGCGCACCTGTAAAGAATCGAAAATCTAAAGCACCAGTACGCCCACCTTTGTTGATAAAAGTATGGGTATGTTCTTTCAGGCGTAAATTGTCTATCGCCCCTACCTTTTTCATCAAGTCAAAAAGCTGATAGTAGCAGCCGAAAAACACGTGCAACCCCATTTCAATATGGTTGCCATCGCCATCTACCCAACTGCCAACTTTACCGCCAACAAATGGACGGGATTCAAAAATTTGGATTTCACAGCCAGCATCAGCTAAATCTACGGCAGTGGCTAGTCCTGCCAGTCCCGCACCTACGATTGCAACGCGCATTCCGTCGTTCCTTTTCAGTTTCTTTACAGATTGTAACTGTCTTGGTGTCGTAATTTGCTATTTATTGAAAGCGACGACAAACCCCATCCCCTTGTGGGCGCAGAAGGATAGTTGCGCCGGCGCTTTGGGGTTATGCTGGGACAAGGCAACCTTTCCCATGCCCTATGCCCCATGCCCACCTTGTGGATAGAGTTTTTGATGTACAGCTGATTACCAGATATGAAAACATGAGACTCTGCGTCAACAGAGTCTCATGAACAAGAGACTAGAGGATAGGTAATAAGGGACTTCCAGCAGGACAATAACCGTGTTTTCTTCCCCAACGGGGTAGGCTATATCACCAACGGATGTATATAGGAAGAATTCCTTCATCGCCTATGCTGGGAAATTTGGATAATTGAATTTTTGGAATTCCTCAAATTGAAAGTTAAGAAATTTTAGTTGAGCTTCATATTCCCACATATTTGATCATGCTACTTGGCATCAGTTGCTACATTGAGCCAACTCTAAAATACACATATTTTAAGTCTGCAACACTACCTTATGTGGTAAACTCTACGACCCACTGCTTTTTCAACTTTAGTCTTCTACTTTTGGAAGAAGACCAAAGTGATTCCTCTTTGATTTATTGCCTATTTGGAGGGCAATGAAATAAAAACAAGTATTTAAAGTATTGTTGACAAATACCTGTCTACCTGCTTACTTCTTTAGTATCATCAGCAATGGATAAGCCTCTAATCAATTCGCGAATTACATCCGTTGCTGGTCTACCAGTTTGCTGACAGTATTGTTCGAGTTTTTCAGCTTCCTGTGCAGCGAGATTGACAGTTATACGTTTTACAGCCCACTTCTTATTTGTCATTATCATGTTAGTTGCTATATATTAACATCATCAAAGACAGCTAATTAAAGATGAAAAGGATAAAATTCTTAGAATTAGTGTCAGTAAACAAGCAATGCCATTAACACTAAAAATGCTAGTTTTCTCAAAGATTGTTCATTTTCCAATAAAATATAAAAGGTATATTTGCTTTAATACTGTTGTGACAGGAAAAATACCGCACACTTGCCTTTGAAAGGTCTTGCATCGGTACGAGTATCTTGGTAGAAGCAAAACAATGAAGTTTTATAAATCAAGGGTTGGCCATACTGTTAAGTAAATCAAGATAGTTGATTTTTTTCTTTAGCAAAAGCATTTGTTTTACGCTCAAGACTAAATTGGTTAAAAAATTCTGGAAAAAACATAATATCATAAGATCTAACAATCAAGTTTTAGAACATTAACATTGTTAAACGCTTTCTGGGAAAGGTGTTTTAGCAATCTATCTAGTTGGCTATTAATCAGTGTTCAGTTCAGATTAACTAACCTTCTCCGCTCTGAAGTGTTTACCATTCATAGCATCTAGCTGCTGACATAAAACGTCATACTCATAGATGAAGATGCCATTAGAGTGAAGGTTGAGGTAATTTCTGTGTACACCTCATCTGCACAGTTTGATGTAAAAATTTAGTAGATTGTCATGAACTCCTAATTAGGTAGATTGCTTTTATCAATTCTTGTTCCTATAGGCAATAGCAAATGATGGTGTTATTCACTTCTATCAATTAAGAGAAAATTGCTACCAAATTAACAGCTTTACATTTGTATTTTTGGTAATTTTTGTTATTCATATTTCTGGCAATTTACCACTATTTTTTCTTAAAGCAATGAATTTTTCGGCTCTGAGATAGTTGCTAAATTAGTTGACAACTATAAATGGTTGGCATTTTTTAAGTATTCATCTAATTAGAATAATAACTATCAAGATAAGTCCTGAATAGCTTGTCTAGCTAGTGATGAATATGCAAGGGATTGCCACAAGACATTATTTGCCTTCAATCATTATTTTGTAACATCAGGTTACTGTATAAAAAATATTGTACACTTCAATATTTTTTGGGTGCATTTATTAGAGCGATTCTGTATAAACTTTAAGCAATCTTTATCCAAGACTTAAATCATAGTAATTATTTACTTTGTAAAATAATTACATAAGAAAATAGAACTGCCTAAAGTTTCAGTGAATAAGATTCATAAATAACAAAATCCTAATATGTAATTTAAAACCTAGACAAATGTCTGCTCAAGTTTGATAATTTTAAAAGCCTCAAATAAGCAGCAAACCCAGTCGATAGAGTGCTAATTAATACATCTATAAATATCAGAATAAGTAAGGATATAACAGCAAACTATAGTTACTTCATAAAGTTTTGAGCAAGTAAATCATCAGCCTATACTGAGTCAAAATACTGATGTCATCATGGAATTTTGGGTTGGCGGCAAGTTCCATCGCAGAAAAGCACAACTTTTGAAATACGGCAGTAAGATATTGCTTCAGTTAGAATTTACGCTCCCACGGCTTGAAGCCGTAGGATTCTTCTTTCAACCAGCCAACTTGTCTAGAGGAGTTTCCCCACCTAGATAGAGGTCGTTCTGTCCAGAAGCTTTAGATTCTGTGCGCCCCACAGTACTTTTTAGTCCTTTGTTCAAAATCATAATCGCTGCGTTGTTAAGCCGGGGAACCCGTCCAACAAACTGGCTCAACTTTGCGCTATTTACGCCGTGCTGTACTAGGTACTAACTTGAAAAAGGGCATGGGGCATGAGACATAGGCCTAGGAGAGAAAGATTTTCATGCTTGGTTGTGCCAAAATTTGGCGTGATTGACTAACTTAACAATAGAGATTAGGAGCTAGAGAAGAACGATTTTTATACTTGCTTGTGGATTGATGCTGTGAATAGATGCTTTGAAAACAAACATTAAGAAATAAGGGGAGCGAATAAATATATCTATCCCCAATGAAATCTAACAATCCTTTAATAAGGAGGTATGTATCCTCCTTCTAGTAAAAACTATTCAAATTGAAGTTCAGGTACGAGTTGCAAAGTACCAATACCTAAATCTTTTGGTGAAAGCGATCGCGCTTCAAACAAAGCCATCATATCTCGTAATTGCGGGTTGCCACGAGCCGCTCCTGTCAATCCTTTGGCAATAATTAAACCACAGTAGCCTTTAGTATTTTTACAGCGCTGATTCCATTTTCTGCGAGCTTCTACGTGGATGGGATCGTCATCTAAAAATTCCCCGAAGAGAAATAATTCATCATTTTGGGTTTGTAATAAACCTAAGTCGTATTGATTGCCATCAAAGGGATCTGCGCCAGGATTAAAGCAAATAGCTTTTAATCCCCCAGCGGCTTCTAGATTTTCAATTACCGTCTTTGCTCTGGGGCGAGAAGTTTGAATTAAAATTACCGGCAAACCATCACCTACCTTGGCAATTTCACCCACAGGATGATAGGTAACGCCTTGGCGCAAATACTCCAGCATTTCCCAAGAGACTACTCCTAAACTTAAGAACGAGTCTTCGGGGATCAAATCATCTCGTAATGAATGAAACATCATGGAGGAGTCTGCCATTTCATCATCAATATCTAAGCCTGCCATTTCCTCCAATTCCGCCGTCAATTCTGGCATGGTAGAGACAGTCACAGATACAGTTTTCGTTGCTTCATCGGCATGAGGAAGTGTAATCCGATAGCGATGGCTGAGGCTGGGGAAGGAATCTGCGTATAGTTGGCGACGGTGATCGCGGATAAAGCGGTTAAGGCTTTCTAAAGCGACAAAGACAACTAATGCTTCTTCGTCATACAAAACAGACCGCAATCCTTCTAAAGGGTGGATATTACCGAAGGTAGGGTCAACTTCTGATAACGGTAGATCTCCTAAATCGCCATCATCTTCTTCATCTTCATCATTACGTTCAAAGGTAAGAAACAGGCAATCTTGCTTGAGAAAAGCTTCTTCCAAACGTCCTTGTGATTCTTCATCTTGTAAAACAGCGGCACGAAATTGCTTGAGGGAATCTTCGGAACGGTAGAACAAAATGCCATATTCCATCCCCAGCATCCCCATTACAGAGGCATAGAGTTTACCTACATCCCATCTATTGATTTCTATGGATAAAATTTGCTGTTCTTCCAAGAATTGCCAAGGAGATGCTTGCCAAATCGCGAAAGCCTTTTCTTGCAAAGCTTGGGCATACTGAGGAGGTAAATCAGGGATTTGACTATCAAGAATTTCCCCAAAAGAGCGAAATAGTTCATCAATTAAAGGCAATTCTGGTGCGTAGTCAATGGCGATGTCTAAATCTTGTAATACTCCACGCAGATAAAATTGGATTTCGCGATCGCGCACGACAATTCTTTGGGGACGAGCTGGTTTTGCTGGACTATGGGGATGTTCCATCGCCCGCATTAAAGTCCGAACAACCGCCTCCGGCCCTGTTTCTGTAGCAACTACATCCATTCCTCTGACAATACCTTGGGAACCGTCCACCCAAAGAATACAATCGCCCTTTCCTTCTGGATCTCTGGGTTGGGTTTGGGAAGATGACAACGGACGGCGATCGCCCTCCCATACAGAAGGAATTTGGGTTAATTTCTTCAACCGACGACTGGTAGAGCGATTAAAACTTGTCATAGAGTAAGTTAATTAAAAGAAGCAATTTATCCGTCAATTTTTGTGAGTGGTTAGCCTCAGATACAATTTTCCTAGCCTTTACCTGAATATTTACTGGCAATTTAGGCTACCACAAGGCTAAATCTCCAAAAATAGCGAATCTTAAAACGCACCGAATCTCTCAATTCTAGAATAAAAATATTTAGCAGCTTTTGACGCAGTCTTTACAATTTACCAATCAGGGACATCAATGTCGCTAGAATGGATACAAAAACACTAACTACAACCCCAGCATACTGGTGACAGCAATTTAGGAGTTACAACAGCATATGACACAAGCCACTCAGCCACAACAACGTGGAATTCAGTTAAGCGAAACCGCATTACGTCAAGTAAAATCTCTCCGTGACAAGCAAGGTCAAGATTTATGCTTACGGGTAGGTGTGAGACAAGGCGGCTGTTCTGGGATGTCCTACATGATGGACTTTGAAGATGCCAGCAAGATTACCCCCCAGGATGAGATTTTTGACTATGATGGCTTCAAAATTGTTTGCGATCGCAAAAGCTTATTATACCTCTATGGCTTAATGCTGGATTACAGCGATGCCATGATTGGTGGCGGCTTCCAATTTACTAACCCCAATGCCAACCAAACTTGTGGTTGCGGTAAGTCATTTGGTGTGTAGTTCACAGTCAACAGTCAACAGTCAACAGTCTTAATTATTGATCCTTCACTATATGATCCTTTACTATTGACCCTTGACCCTTGACAACTGACCAATGACTAATACTGTTGAATCCCTGTTTGATACAGGTTTAGAACGCTATAAAGCAGGAGAAAGCGCTGCTTCTTTAATTCCTGTTTTTAAAGAAGTTTGCGATCGCTCTCCTAAAAGTAGTTCTGCTTGGACTTGTTTGGCTTGGTTATATATGCTGGACAACAAAGCCAACTTAGCTTACAAAGCTGCACTCAAGGCAGTTAAGCTCAATCCCCAAGACCCACAAGCCAGAATTAATCTCGCCGTAGCTATGTTAGAAACCGGTCAAAAAGGTTTGCGGCAACATATTGATTTCGCCCAACAGTTAATTTTTGTAAATCAAGAGTGGGAACAGGAAGTCAGAAACAGCATTGAAGATGGTTTAACTAGAAAACCAGATTGGCAGAGTTTGGCAAAAGTCAAAGGCTGGCTGTTTGATAATTAGAGGTGCTGAGGCTAGGGGCTAAGGTCTAGATAGTAAAATGATTGAGACTATCAAAATCAAGCTGAGTTTTTCATCCTTAGCTCCTAGTCCCTAACCCTCAATCACTAGTCCTGTATGAAAGATAAATTGTTAAGCTGGCTAAACTTTGTTTTAGTCGCAGATGTATTTCTGGTTTTGTTTGGCTTTGCCTGGTTTGCGATCGCAGTTATTGGAGACGCTTCTGGTATCAATTTAGGGCTAGATTTGTGGCATCAACTCTGGCAACCTTTATTTAACCCCGCGATTGGGATTCTCATGGGAGGCGCACTTCTGAGTGGTTTAATCAATTGGGTTTCGCGCAAATTCCAGGCTGATTAGTTTAATTGTTGATTGTTGACTTACTGCAAAATTTGTCTAAGCGCTGGTGGTAATTCAGGATACTGATACTGGAAACCTGATGCCATAGTGCGCTTAGGTAGCACTTGTTGACCTTCCAAAACAACTTTTGCACCATCTCCTAAAAGCGCTTCTAAGGCCAAAGCTGGTACAGGTAACCAAGAAGGACGATGCATTACTTGTCCTAGAGTTTGGCTTAACTCTGTCATGCGAACAGGGTTAGGAGCAGTAGCATTATATACGCCTTCCATTTCTGGTTTAGCGATCGCTTGGAGAATCAGATTAACTGCGTCGTCTAGATGAATCCAAGAAAACCATTGCCTACCACTACCAATAGGGCCACCGGCAAAAAGTTTGAAGGGAGTAATCATTTTACCCAAAGCGCCACCCATTCCTAGGACAATACCAAACCGGAGAATGACTAAGCGTACGCTAGCATCTTTTGCCTTGTTTGCTTCTGCTTCCCAGGCGAGACAGACTTCCGAGAGGAAATCATTTCCAGATTGGCTGGTTTCTTCAAAGGTAGAAGTTTCGCTAGTACCGTAGAACCCAATAGCTGAGGCGTTGACTAACACCTGTGGTTTAGGGTTAGCTTTAGCTATTGCTTCCACAATTTTTTGTGTTCCTAGCTGACGGCTATTCAGAATTTCTTTTTTGTGTTCTGGTGTCCAGCGTTCTTCAGCGATGGGTTCCCCGGCTAAGTTCACCACAGCATCACAACCTGCGATCGCATCCTGCCAAGAGCCAGATACAGTGGGTGTATAAGCAATAATCTCTACATTAGGGAACGCTTGAGAAGGAAAAACTTTTCTGGCAAAGGTTGTATTACGAGTTAACACTAACACCCTATTACCTTCTTGATGGAGTCGTTCTACCAAACGACTACCGATAAATCCTGATGCTCCCGCAATTGCTATTTTCATAATCCTCTACCTCCGCCAAAACCTATTTTAAAGTTTTTTATCAAATTTTCAGCTTCCAGTTCTCTTCTTTTTGGGTAAAAAGACTTGGTTTGAGATTTTGGATGAGATTTCTTTAATGAATCTGTAATCACTTGCTGTTTACATGCTTCGATATTATAGGATGGACGGAGTGTTGCAAGGCGTGGGGCTATTATGGCTCGCTATACCTGTTCATTTATTGTTTCTGTTCCTGTTGAGCATCTCCAGCCGTTGCTTGTAGATTTGCTACAAGACTGTGAATTGGATATTCAATACTACACAGGCGATTACATTATGGCTCGAGAGATACCTGGGACTGTTTCATTTTCTAAAATGGTTAAAGTGGAAGTACTGATTGATAAATCGACAGCCACCGAAACAGAAACCCGCATGAGTATTGTGGTTAAAAATGAGGAACTGCCACTCCAACTAGATAATCACTGCCGACAAATGTTTGAATTTCTCAAGCAGGCGATTGAACACAGTCGCCATTGGCATTTGATTGAAAGTTTAGCAGGGTAATTTTTGCTACATCTCATTTTAGGCATCGGCTGCGGCTAGCTTCAGGCAAAGCTAGCTCAAGCAACGCGCCAAAAATTATACTCATACCAATTTTAAATGGTGAATTTAGCTCAAAAGTACTGACTCTAGGCTTTTCGAGTCAACTCTGTTTAATAGATGTTGTCATGTCCAACTCATCATGACAAACGGTAGCTTACAGCTTCTGTATCTGTAAGCAGCCTATGAAGACATTGGCTGCTTGAAATTCTTTGAGCAAGCGCCTCTAATTTGATAATTTTATGGGTTTTAGATTTCCTCTAAATCATCAGTCATACCCGGATTGATTAGTGTAATATCATACTCACTAGCATCCGTCATACCTGAGCGATGAGTATTTCTTAACAAGTAATAAATGGCACGTACTTGCGGGCCAAAAACAATCTCGTCTTCATTTCGTAGATCGTGGGATGGTGTCTTTCGTCCATTAATCATGAGACCGTTAGAACTGAGTTTGCCTTTAGCATCGCCATCAACAATTCGGTAATAATAGCTTTGGCCATTTTGTTCACGCGGTAATCTGACCAATGTGGCATGGCGGCGAGAGACAAACTGCGACACTAACCGGATATTGCAATCACGGTCTCTACCAATAGAGTAGATGGGATTTTCTAGCGAAAATTCCTTACGACCTTGATCGTCCTCCAGAATCAGAAGATGGCTTTCGTTGGTTTCTGCGGCCATTGATGCGTCGTTGCTAAAATCGCTTGAAATTTGATTGCTGAAGATGTGTTTAATATAGTTTCCTGCCATTATTACGCATTACAGTCTGTGGTACTGCTTTAATAAGCATTTAAGTGCATTTTGACTCGATAGAGTAGAATATTACTCTTCTACTCCTGTTACTTTCATTTTAGGAAGATTCTCAACAGATGTGGTAGATGCATCAATCCTGATAATTGTTTCAATCTGTCGGGAAAGGCAGAATTACGATTGAGTTGAGAGTATTATCTCCTAAAAGAAATTTACGGTCGATGAGCCAAACGCCGTAATAAAACTGAGTTACTAACAACACTAACTGAGCTGAATGCCATTAATGCGGCGGCACCAGATGGGCTAAGGAGAAAACCCAAGCTTGGTAACAAAACACCTGCTGCTAAGGGAATACCAATTGTATTATATGCAAAAGCCCAGAATAAATTCTGACGGATTTTGTTGAATGTGGCACGGCTGAGGTGAATTGATTCCACAACATCGCTGAGGCGATCGCGCATTAATACAATAGCAGCAGTTTCCATCGCCACATCGGAACCTGAATATAAAGCAATTCCCACATCTGCTTGTGATAAAGCAGGTGCATCATTAATTCCGTCTCCCACCATTGCCACAATAGATTTTGGTTTGGAGTTGTGCGTCATCTCGCCAGTCTGCAGGGATTGGATTGCAGCGGCTTTTTTGCTGGGGGGAACACCAGCAATCACATCATCGCTACTTAGTCCCAGTTGTTTACCGATCGCACTCGCCGCTTCTTGGCGATCGCCACTGAGTAACATCACCCGTAAACCCATCTGGCGTAATTTATCGACTGTAGCTTTCGCATCTGGTCTCAGGGTATCAGCAACGCCAATAATTCCGGTTAAAATCCCGCCAACTGCCACACAAACAACTGTTTTACCCTCTGCGGCTAATTTTTGGCTTAACTGTTGTGCAGTCTCACTAATGGCAATTCCGTGCCAACTCAACCATTCCCAATTTCCCAATAAGACATTTTTACCTTGGACTACAGCCGATACACCTAGTCCTGGTTCTGTGTGAAAATCTACAGCCTCAGGGATAGTTAATTCTTGTTGCTGTGCTTCCTGCTGAATGGCTTTAGCAAGAGGATGGTATGTGCCGCTTTCTACAGCTGCAGCAAATTGCAGGAGGGATTGGGGATCAGTTACTAAGGAAGATTCGCCCTCAGAGGCTAATTCTTCAATTAGCAGACAATCTGTAACAGTGGGATTACCTGTAGTCAACGTGCCTGTTTTATCAAAGACTACTGTATCTAGCTGGTGAACGCGTTCCAAAACGTCACCACCTTTAATTAACAAACCACGTTCTGCACCTAAGCCAGTCCCAACCAAAATGGCTGTAGGTGTAGCCAAACCCAAAGCACAAGGACAAGCCACCACCATAACTGCGATCGCTAATTTTAAGCTGATCAGGAGTGGAGAATAATGAGTGCTGAGTGCTGAGTGCTGAGTGGGGAGTGGGGAGTGGTGGGCCATTTCCATGCTGGTGGACATGGCAATATCTGGCCAGATGTGAACACCTAAGAAGTACCAAAAGACAAAGGTTAATGAAGCGGCTGCTAATACACCGTAGGTAAAGTAACCAGCTACCGTATCAGCTAATTTCTGAACAGGTGCTTTCCGAGTTTGGGCATCTTCCACCAAGGCGACAATGTGGGCTAATGTGGTATCGCTACCTGTACGGGTGGCTTGAATTGCGATCGCGCCTGATTGGTTAATCGTACCTGCTGTAACAAAATCTCCAGGTTGCTTAATTACTGGTACAGCTTCCCCTGTCAGCATGGATTCATCCACTGTGGTTTGTCCCCACCGCACCTCACCGTCAACGGGGATTTTATCACCAGGCAATATCTGTAACCATTCCCCTACCCGTACCTGTTCGGCAGGAATCTCGATGCTAGCAGAACCGATAACGGCATCTCGACCTGCACCATCTTGCCCAATTTTCTCCGGGTTAGCAATTAACCGCGCTACTTGTGGCTGTAATGCTAGCAATTGCCGAAATGCTGCCGCAGCACGACCTCTGGCTTGTTGTTCTAATGTCCGCCCCAAAAGAATGAAGCCTAACATCATCACTGGTTCATCAAAGAAGCACTCCCAACCCATTTGTGGGAAGAGTAACGCCACCAAACTAGCTGTATAGGCTGTTAAGGTTCCCAAGCCGATCAAAGTATTCATGTTGGGCGCATTTCGCCGCCAGCCTAGCCAGCCATCAACTAAAATTGGGCGACCAGGAAATAGTATCGCCACTGTTGCCAGTCCACAATGGAACCAGATGTTATTTAAAATTGGCAGATTTGAGCCGCTAATCGTACTAAAATGCCCAATTCCTGAAAAAACTAATAGCAAGCCAGCAACCACTAATTGCTTGAGTGCAGAGTGCATTTCTCGGCGCTGACGTGCTTCTGGATCTTCTCTATTTGATGCGCTGGCGGCTGTTCGAGGCTGGGTAGGGAAGCCATTGGCACTCAAATGCTTTGCCAATTGTTCAGCATCCACTACACCCACTTCTGACTCTACAACTGCGACCTCAGTCGCCAGGTTTACACAGGCACTCTTGACTCCTGGATGTTGAGTTAGCTGCCTTTCTACTGCTTTCACACACCCAGCACACTTCATGCCCCCAACATCCAGAATTATTTTCTCTGTAATGGGCATCATTTCTGGGGTGAGATTCGTTTTGGGAACAAGTTGCATGGCAAGAGTTTAGTTAAATTCGCTGCAAATTAGGACGCTTGTAATGAGCGTCCTAATTTGAGGGTAGGCGAAATCTGGAACTAAGACTGCTTGTCGCAGATAAATTTAAACAAGGGATTGGGGATTAGGGATTAGGGACTGGGGACTGGGGATTGGGGATCGGGGATTAGGGACTGGGGAGATGAGGGGGATAATAAATGAATTTATAAATTACCAATTACCAATTACCAATTACCAATTCTTATAAGATACATAGACTAATGCTGCAATTTGGATAGGCAGAAAAGCAATTAGGCTTTTTAAAAAATAGTTGATTTCTAGATTCGACATAGTGATGAAATACGCCGCACCAACTAGCAAGAAAAAGGCTAAGGAAAGTTTTTGATGTTTGATGTTGAGCATAGTAGTAGATATAAAATGTAAATATAGGATTCATATTTGATTTTTGAACAAATACGTAGGGTGTGTTGTCGCGCAGCGCAACGCACCAAAGCCTAGAACACGGTGCGTTACACTTCGTGATAACGCACCCTACATATACTTAGATTTTTTCAGAAATCAAATCGGATTCCTATATATAGAGTTGTTTGCAGAAAATTTATTTTATTAATGATATCGATTGTTTGCAGATAACCGACTTTTTATAAAAGTCGGTTATCTCAATATTTATGCATGATTTAGGATTTGTATATGCATTTAGCTTACATAGCCTGAAATATCAGTGAGATTGTGAGCTATAAATCTAAAACCAGCCCTGCTTATTTACAAAATAAGTATCTACAAATTCTTCTTGAGACTTGTTTAAGTAAATCATGCCTTCAATCAAACCTATAAGTTGCATAATTAACAAAGTAAAGCCGTAGGTAAAAGTACCGCCAATTACTGTGATAACTAGCATAATAAAGCCTTCTGGAGCATAACCGAGAATAAACTTATGTACTCCAAAACCACCGAAAATAATGCCACAGTAACCAGCGATCAGTTGTTTGTTCGCTTGGCTGGAGTTGAGATTTGCCATATTGACTGCTGCTCCTGGAGAAATAGGGGGTAATTTTAAATGATTCTTTCAGAAAAGTAGTAAATATATTCACTGAGGAAATATATTTTTACTTTCCCTAACGAAAAAGCTCTAATTTAGATAAATAAGCATAACCAAATTGTTACGATACCTGAGGAATCGTCAGCATAATGGTTAAGGGTTAAAGATAAGGATAAAAAGGAAAAGTAAAACCTTTAACTATCACCCTTAAATTTTTTACCCAAATTAAACTTTCTGTTCAAAATGTTGAATCGGGTACTTTTGAAACAGAGGTTATTTGATATTGTCTGGAACTATATCGTGCTTCGATACCTGATTGACTTTTGTATCTTTAGGTAACAAATTTCAACAGATGAGTTTTGCCAAATCTTAGGTGAATTTTTCTCTTGAGGAGAATTCACTTTCAATTATCAGCAAATACCCCTATGTTGGAATACCCCTATTTACAAGTTCATCAGTTTTATGTCCGGAATTTTTTGGATATGGCTGCAATGATGAGGATATATTTAACGGAAACTTTATGGAAAGTACCAGTATAGGCATCTTTCCACATAAAAGAAACAATTTTTCCGCTACCAAAATATATGGAAGTAGATTGTGCAAAAACTCATCAATCATTGCTAGCTACTTTGCCAAACATTCTGAAACAGAATTCTTGGTAAGCTAATCCCCATCTCTACAAGGGCTGATATGGCTTAGAGGTAACTCAATGTCACTCTAGAAATCTACTATGTATTTTTTGGTATTGCTGAAGTGGTTTATAAGCTGTTCCATATTTAACTTGCATATATTGGGCGGGCAAGATGCCCACCCCACAATAAATATACAATTTTAGATTATGCAAACTAAATGTGGTTTAGCTTACCATCAGCAATATTGACCCTAAAAATAGCATTTATTGATGGTAAGTACTGACTGGAAAAAATGCTGAGTACTAAGTAATGATTAAAAAATACTAGTACATAGTCTCTAACATCTAGTACAACACGGCGTAAATAAAGCTACCGTTTCAAACAGTCAAAAGCCCAGATATATAAACCTTTTGACTTTTGACTTTTGACTTTTGACTTTTGACTTCCGCCTTGCGGTACTAGTCTGTAGCTGGCTTTATAGCCGCAATGATTGTCATATATTATTGCCATATATGGAGATGAAAGCAAATATTTTTCTGCTTCGGCAACCGTAAATTTACGTATAATTAATTACCGCTACCTAGAATAAACAAACTGAGTAGAGTGCCACTATTCCAAAGACTGTGAAGAAGCATCGGTGCGAGGAGATTACGCGATCGCGTGTAGACTACACCTAAGACGATCCCCAAGGCAGTGAGAGGGAGAATTTCCGATAAGCTGAGGTGAGCAGCAGCAAATAGCAAGCTACTGAGCAGAATTGATCCCCACACGGGAAGGTAACGAGTCAGGGAAGGTAACAAGAAGCCGCGAAACAGAATTTCTTCAAAAACAGGAGCTGCGATCGCAGCTGTGATAAAAAATATTCCTAGTGCGACAGTATCTTGACTTTCTAATGCTAGTTGTAACAAGGGATTACTACCACCTTGTCCTTGCCATAACTGTTGATTAATCAAAGACACAACCACTACTATCGGTAAAGCGGCGCAATAGCCACCCAGCCCCCACAAAAACCAATTACTGCGAAGATTGAAGCGAAACCAGTATTCTGGTAGTGGGAAAAAGCGCTTAATCGATAAATATAGTACTGCTAGCGCGCCTGATGCGACGATAATATAACGCAGCAAAACCGAGAAAGCCTGAAAGCGCACATCACCACCACTCAAAGAGAAGGGGAGCAGGGATAATATCAATGGCACAAAAACTTGCCCCATCAAGAAAAAGCCGATGACAAAAACTTGGAGAATCGTTTCACCACCCCAAGGAGTTGACCAAGCTACATCAGCATTTTGAGCTAGTAAAGCGGCTTTTCCCTTCACCAAATATTGCACTAATACTGCAATTAGCAGTACTATCCCAATTACAGCTGCCAAGGTGGGGATGATCCCAATCACCGCTAATTTCACTACAGCTTGAGTAGCAGCTTCTTGTTGTGCTGCTTTAACTGTCGCCAGTGCATCAGGACGTTGCTGAAGTTGGTATAGTTGCACTAACGCAGTAGCACGAAACCAACCATCTAAATTTTTTTGAATCAACTGTTGAGCATTGGGGAGCAAACGGGGAGGATTACTCCACAGCCCGGTTAACACAGCAGAGGTTTCGGGAAATTCTGGATTAATATCTGAGCGTTGCTGGAGATCATCCCAAGTCTTAATTGCTGTCTCAGTTTTTCCCTGCTGTGCTTGTAAAATTCCCAGACGTAAATCTAATTCCGCCGATAACTTTTGCAGTTGCTTGATAGACTGCTGCAACTGTTGCTCTTGTGGATTAGCCGGATTTTCTCCGGGACGAGTTTCTGGTAAAGGTTTAGACGGTGCGGGAGTGTCAACTGCAGGAGAACGCAATTTTTCCAGTTGAGTTTTAGCCTTCTCCAAATTGGTTTGTACCGATTTCCGCGCATCTTGATATTGCTTGGCAGCATTTTCCAGAGGTTCCTCACCCAGTATGGTTTCGCGAACCACTTGTAAATTTTCTTTGCTGCTTTCTTCTGGTTGCCAAGCTTGTGCTTGCAGCGCCAAATTTGTTTGGTACAACTCCAAGCGGCTTTGAAACTGAGGTTCCTGCCAACTGCCAAATAAAGACAAGCCAGACAACACCAAGGAAATCAGCGTTAATCCAATTAAACCCAACCGTTTGATAGTCATGATCTCCCCTTGACTAACCTGTTTAAAGCGCGTACCCCTTGGAATTATCGCAAGAAAAAGGGGGATTGGGGAATGGGGATTGGGGATTGGGGAATGGGGATTGGGGATTGGGGATTGGGGATTGGGGATTGGGGATTGGGTAATTGTTTTTTTCTGAGTAGTAGGGGTACTGACGTGTCGTGATGTTGGTGACCAATGTCGTGATGTTGGTGACTAATGTCGTGATGTTGGTGACCAATGTCGCCATGTTGGTGACCAATGTCGTCATGTTGGTGACCAATGTCGCCATGTTGGTGACCAATGTCGTCATGTTGGTGACCAATGTCGTCATGTTGGTGACCAATGTCGTCATGTTGGTGACCAATGTCGTCATGTTGGTGACCAATGCTTATGTTGTCGTCACCACAGCTTAAGTAAAACTTATCAATCAACGTTATTCTGGTTTTGATGACTGCTTGTGCGTCAACTTAAAGAGTCAAGCCTTTCGTGGCTTGGTCAATATGCGATCGCAACCACACTCAGCAAACAATACAATGGTGGAGTTGAAAACCGTTGTTATGAGAGGCCTAGACCTTGCCAGTATGTAATCAAGGTGCTTTAATAGCGATTGCATTGAGGCAAAATGCCCTATCTGCACAAGACGAGTTGAGACTTGCGATCGCAATGTTACGGCTCGTGTTCGGAAAATTACAAACTTAAAACATTAGACTGAGATTTAGGACAAGATAGTACCATGTCCTTTAAACTAAAATTTCTCCAAAAGCTAAATTAGGAGCAGATATGGAGCCAATTATTGCTATAGTCTTAGCGCTTATAGGTTATGCCTTAGGATCTGCGAAACTGATTAATCAAGGGAATGTCGCTTTAGTAGAGCGATTGGGGCGATATCATCGTAAATTAAGTCCAGGGCTGAACTTTATTGTTCCCTTGGTGGATCAGATCGTCATGGAAGATACTACACGGGAGCAGTATATAGACATTAAGCCCCAGAATGTCATCACCAGAGATAATATCTACCTAGAAGTTGATGCTATTCTTTACTGGCGCATCAAAGATATAGAAAAGAGCTTTTACGCTATTGATGATCTCCAAGGCGCACTGGTACAGCTAGCTCACACCACTCTCCGGGAAATTATCGCTCAGAATACGGTAGAAGAAACCAATGTCTCTCGCTCAGAGATGGACAGAGCCATTTTAGACCAGTTGAATGATACAACATCTGGTTGGGGTGTTGAGATTATCCGCTTAGATATTCAACGCATTACGCCACCTGAAAGCGTGCGGAAGTCAATGGAAGAGGAAAGAGCCGCCGAAATCAAAAAACGGGCGCTAATTTCCGAGGCTGAAGGAGAACGTCAAGCCGCGATTAAGAAAGCAGAAGGAACTATGACTTCTATGCAAATAATTGCTGAAGCTTTACGCACAAATCCTGAAAGTAAGGAAATTTTGCGTTATCTGGTGGCTCAAGATTACATCAATGCTAGTTACAGGCTAGGTGAAAGCCAAAACGCTAAAGTTGTCTTTGTAGATCCTGGCAAATCAGGTGATTTGATGAAAGAGATGATTGCTGAGAGTACAAATATAGAAGGTAATGGCACACCCAATGGTAATGGGAATACCTAGATATGTGGCGTAGAATTTAGGTGGTTTTGCGATCGCTAGGTTTCTAGTCAATCGGTATATTTATTTACAACATATTCACTAATCTTGTGTTGTTTGCCGAAACAAAGCATCGGCTACAAGTGAAACATCTCGCATTTCTTGCACATCGTGAACTCGGAGGATATCAGCACCATTAAAGATAGCTGCACAACAAGCCGCAGCTGTTCCCCAGACTCGTGCTTTGGGATCTGCTTGATTGAGAATCCGACCGATGAAACTTTTACGAGAAGGCCCTACTAAAATAGGGCAATTAAGCGCTCTCAATGACCGCAAGCGGCGAAAAATTTCTAAATTTTGCTCATAGTTTTTCGCAAAACCAATACCAGGATCAATAATTATTTTCTGCTGGTCAATGCCTACAGCTATTGCAGCAGCTATTTGTTTTGCAAGAAAATTATAAATGTCTGCCATTAAATCTTTATAATCAGTCTGTTGTTGCATCGTCTGCGGGTTTCCCCGGATGTGCATCAACACAATAGGCACGCCTAAACTAGCTACCGTTGACAACATTTCTGAGTCAAAAGTGCCGCCAGAAATATCATTAATGATGTCAGCGCCAGCAGCTACAGATGCTCTAGCTACATCTGCCCTAGTTGTATCTACAGAAATCGGGATATTAATTCCGGAACGCAGGGCTTTGACAACTGGTACCACTCGCTCCAATTCTTCTACAACAGTTATTTGCTCTGCTCCTGGTCTGGTAGACTGACCACCGACATCAATAATATCAGCGCCAGCAGCTACTAGTGCTTGGGCTTGTGCTACAGCTGCAGCAGTAGAGTGAAATTCACCACCATCACTAAAGCTATCAGGCGTTACATTTAAGACACCCATGAGATAAGTCTGCTGTCCCCATTGGAAACAGCGTCCCCGAATCATTAAGTTAGTTGACATAGACAAATTAGGGGTGAGGAAATAGGGATTGGGGGCTGGGGATTGGGGACTGGGGACTAGAGAGACAAATAATTCAAAATTCAAATTCTATTTGACTTTTGAGTACAGACGCGATTAATCGCGTCTCTGCGGCTCTTGACAACCGCAAAATGGAAACTACTTGTAGTTGACAATTCTGGCGAAACTTTCAGCTTCTAAGCTTGCGCCTCCTACCAGAACACCATCGATTTCAGGTTGAGCCATAATCTCATCAATATTATTGGGCTTAACTGAGCCACCATATTGAATCGAAACATTCGCATTAGTCAACTGGCTACGAATTAAGCCAATTACCCGATTTGCTTCTGTGACTTCACAAGTGTCGCCTGTACCAATTGCCCAAATTGGTTCATAAGCTATCACCAAATTATCTTGATCGACATTGACCAAGCCCTTCTCTAGCTGACCGATAATCAACGATTCTGTTTGACCAGCATCTCGTTGTTCTTTAGTTTCGCCTACACAGAGAATGGGGGTAAGACCGCTCTTTTGAGCAGCTTTCAGCCGCAAATTAACAGTTTCGTCTGTTTCGCCAAAATATTGTCTTCTTTCGCTATGACCGACAATTACAAAGCGCACACCAATTTCTGTCAACATGGGGCCGGAAATTTCGCCAGTGTAGGCTCCATTTTCTTCCCAGTGGACATTTTGCGCGCCTAATTGGATACGGCTACCATGTAAATACTTAGACAAAACACTTAAGTCAGTGAAAGGAGGACATAGTAGTACTTCACGTTCTTCGGGTGTTTCCTCTAAGTGAGGCAGAAATCCGCGTAAAAACTCTTCGGACTCTGCCTGAGTTTTGAACATTTTCCAGTTACCGGCAATAACTATTTTCCGCACAGGTGATTTAGTCAAGTTCCTAACGCTACTAGATGCATTTTTCAATTTACTACTTTTTCGGACACTCCTTTCTGTAGGAGTGCAGTATTGGGCACAAGAAGGGCTAAACCAGGGTATTTATCACAAAAATTTTATTTTCCATCCGCCAGCCCTCATCGCCTAATAATGAAGATAAACTCAGGCTATCCAGTAAATTGAGAAAATGAGTATTTATGCCCTACAGTCAATTTACCATTGAAAAAGTGAAACAAGATTTTCACCTAAACACTGTAGAGGGAGTGCGCTTTTTTCCCGAATCGATTGAACTTGTACATCCTTCCCCTAGACTGCAAGCTATTTTAGAGGATTTACCTTGGGCGATCGCTGTCGATACAGAAAAAGCCCGTTCCGAAGTAATTATTAATCCGGTACTGTTGGAAATACGCCGCATCCTCAATTCCTCAATTAGCGTCTTTTCTGGGGAAGAATTTAACGTTGATCCCAGTATTGGACTCAATGGCATTTGTGATTTTTTAATCAGCCGTTCTCCAGAACAATTAACAGTGGAAGCACCTGCAATTGTCATTGTTGAAGCGAAAAAATCAGATTTAAAATCCGGACTGGGACAATGTATTGCAGAAATGGTAGCTGCCCAAAAATTCAATGAAGCCAAAGGACAATCTATCACCGCAGTTTACGGTACTGTCAGCAGTGGTACGCAATGGCGATTTCTCAAACTGGAAGGGCAAACGGTGACAATTGATTTCACAGATTATCCCCTACCACCGATTGAAACTATTTTGAGTTTTCTCCTGTGGATGGTGAAAGACGGTTAAAAATAACTAGGATCAGATCTGAGGTAAATCCCAAATCTCACATCTAAAATTCACATGACTTCGATATTGCCCGAACCTCATCACAGCGACTCACCCAACTGGGAGGAAGAACTAGATAGTGCCATTTTTAGTTTTGAAGATATTCAAACGGAACTCAACTATAAAAGGGCACAAACGGCGTTACAAAATTTGGTAGCTAATCTTGACCTGTCTCCCCAAGAAAAACAGGGCTTAGAGGCGGAAATTAATGATTTAGATACCATGCTGGGGAAGTTAGAACGCATGGTGGTACAGATTGCTGCTTTTGGTATGGTGGGGCGTGGTAAATCTTCTTTACTCAATGCTTTAGTTGGGCAAAGTGTATTTGAAACAGGGCCCCTACATGGCGTGACTCGTGATGCACAGCGTGTAAATTGGAGTATCAACGAGGAAGCAATCGGAGAAACTGAACGTGCTTTAAGAGTCACTTTACCAGCCGTGGGCAAATCTCAGGTGGAATTAATTGATACGCCTGGATTAGATGAGATTGATGGTGAAACTCGCGCTGTATTAGCCGAACAAATAGCAAAACAAGCAGATTTAATTTTGTTTGTTATTGCTGGCGACATGACCAAGTTAGAACACCAGGCCCTTTCGCAGCTGCGAGAAGCTGGTAAACCGATAATTCTGGTGTTTAACAAAGTAGACCAGTATCCGGAAGCAGACCGGATGGCAATTTATCATAAAATTCGCGATGAGCGAGTTAAAGAGTTACTCTCGCCTCTAGAAATTGTCATGGCTGCAGCATCACCATTAGTCAAAACAGCAGTTCGTCGTCCTGATGGTAGCAGAGGTGTGCAGTTGCGTACAGGTAATGCTCAAGTTGACGAATTGAAGTTAAAAATCTTAGAGATTTTGCAGCGTGAAGGTAAAGCTTTAGTGGCTTTAAATACGATGCTGTATGCAGATGTTGTCAACGAGCAACTAGTACAGCGTAAACTGATGATTCGAGAACAGAACGCCAATGCGCTAATTTGGAAAGCTGTCATGACTAAAGCATTAGCGATCGCTCTCAATCCAGTTACTGTAGTAGATATACTCAGCAGTATTGTCATTGATATTTCGCTGATTGTGGGCTTATCGAAACTCTACGGTATTCCCATGACGGAAGCTGGTGCTGTGCAATTGCTGCAAAAAATTGCTCTGAGTATGGGCGGTATTGGCGCTAGCGAACTATTGGCAAATTTAGGTTTGAGTGGATTAAAAACCTTACTGGGGATCTCTGCGTCAGCGACAGCTGGTGCTGCTATTGGCCCTTATATTTCAGTAGCAGTAACTCAAGCCGGGGTAGCGGGTGTTTCTTCTTACGGAATTGGTCAAGTTACTAAAGCTTATTTAGCAAATGGCGCAACATGGGGGCCTGATGGGCCAAAAGCAGTAATTAGTAAAATTTTGGCAACTTTGGATGAGGCTTCTATTCTCAACCGCATTAAAGAAGAATTACTCACAAAAGTCAAGTTGAGGAATTAGACTACTGAAAGTACGCCTCATTTTTAACTTAACGCGAAAGTCCCTACCTTCAGCGAAGCAAGGTAGGGATGAATAGCGGGTTACGACGATTGCATACCTGACCAAAATCAACCGCAAGGTTGATAAGGGAATGGTATGTATGAGGAGTAACCGATCAATCTTCTGGTGTTTCTTGAGATTGTATATATTGCTTGATTCTCTCGATTGGTGCGCCACCAGTAGAAGCAACATAATATGAACCAGACCAAAATACAGGTTTTCTATAAAAAGTAGATAAATGTTCTGAAAATTCTTTTTGGATAACTCTACTAGACGCTGATTTTAAACTACCCACAAGAGCAGATAGATTGTTATCAGGATGAAAGTCTATTAGTAAATGAACATGGTCTATTTCACCAGAAAACTCGATTAGTCTGCACTTGGTTTTGATACAGACATTAGCAAATATTTCATGCAACCGTTCCAAAATTGGCGCGGTTATTGTTTTGCGTCTGTACTTGGTCACAAATACAAGATGTAGGTGAATAGAAAAAACTGAATGAGAACCTTTTCTAGGAACCACTTGACAAGCCTATACGTCAACCGTAATATCATAAAACAAATCAAAAAAGGAGGCAAATAAATCAGTGGCTACAAGGCGAATGACTTTTCGGTTATACCCAAACAAGCAAATAGAACAGTCTTTGAGGTATCACCGAAAGTTACACAAAGACTTGTACAACGCTGCTGTTTATAACAGATTTACTCAATATCAAAAATTCAATCATTCTGTTAGCTATTTCGAGCAACAGAATTGTTTACCTGCATTTAAAGATGTTTGGACAGAGTACAAGGAAATTAACTCTCAAGCTTTACAAGCAACTCTAAAACGAGTTGATTTTGCTTTTGAAAGATGGTTTAAAAGTTTAGGTAAGCGCCCTAGATTTAAGTCTATTCGTCATTATTCTGGTTGGACATATCCAGCCAAAAGCGGGTACTCTGTTGAATCTAATGGGGAGAATGGATACCTCAATCTCTCTATGATTGGACGTATTCAGATGCGAGGTCAGGCTAAGTTTTGGGGAACTCCTACTACTTGCACCATTGTTCACAGAAATGGTAAATGGTACGCATCTATTACCGTTGATTTGCTAGACCAAGTTCTAAAACCAAATATTTTACCAGTTGGCGCAATTGGTATAGACTTAGGTTGTAATTCAGCATTATCAATTACCGATGGTGAAAATCATCAACAAATTGAAGCACCATTATTCTTGAGGAACGCTGAACACCTAATCAAAAAAGCTTCTAAGAGTAAAAGACGGAAGCAAGCGCCAAATAGAAATAAAAAAATCAAAGCTTCTAGAAGATGGAAAAAAGCCCAATCTAAGGTTAGCAAGATAACTCGTAAAGTTGCTAACCAGCGTCAAAATTGGGTACATCAGGTTGCATCAGAAATAGTCAGCAGTAATAGCTTCGTTGCAACTGAAAAACTAGAAGTCAAGAACATGGCTAGTAAAGCAAAGAAAGGCAAGCGCAAAAAGCAAAAAGCTGGTTTGAATAAGTCAATACTTGACGTTGGTTTTGGAATGCTTCGGAGTACCATCAAGTATAAAGTTGAGCAAATTGGTGGTGTGTTTGTAGAAGTTCCTACCAAGAAAGTAAAACCTAGTCAAACTTGCCCAAAATGCGGTCATCAGCACAAAAAGACTCTTGATATTAGAGTCCATAATTGTGCTGTTTGCGGATATCAACAAGACCGTGATATTGCTGCTGCTGAAGTAATGCTTTACTGGGCAAAAGGCACTCTACCGGGGTTAGGAACTAGCCTCGTAGACGCAGAGTCGTCTGGCTCTACTTCATGCACCAAGGCGCGTCAGCAAGCTGGAAGTATGAAGCAACTAGGGGCGAAGAAGCGTCAAAAATCTGTGGAAGTCTCCGCTAATAACGAACTGAGGGATGTAGAAACCCACAGTTCAGGCGGAGCCAACTGTGGGTAGTTCATTAGGAATTAATCATTGTCGCTGCTTCTATTGCATTTACCATCAATTAATAAAACATCTTGGTACAAAGGTACTAAAAAATTGAGTTTTTCTCGATTAATCCGGTTATCAATTTAGAACACTGATTCCTTTATCGAACACAAGTATTTTGTTGGGTAAGCGATACTATATCTTTTGTTCAAACCCTGATGATAGCTACTGCTTAACCTACTGTTTACTACCAAATGCTACGCCTAGCGTGCTTTCTAGTCAGATTAAATTGCTCATAACCTGATTGCTATATAAAAATTGAAAATACATATGAAGTAACATACCAATAGTGGCTACTTCCATGAAATCCTAGAATTTAGGAAACTTTGGCAGAGTAATTCGGTATGGCTATGACTCAAGGCGCACGGGCAAATAAATCTGGCAATATCCTCGAAGGAAATGTAGAAGCAATTTTGAATGGACATAATTATTTCCAAGTAGGAAATCATGTGTCCACAGAGTTTCTTCTCACAGCCACTTTATTACCCAAGCGTTATGCGAAGCAGGTTTATATCGGCGCAGGAATTTATCAAACTGCTTTAAAGGTTGACTTTTTTGTTGTAGGCGCGTCAACCAGTCCATCAGGATTAATTATTGAGTGTAAATGGCAAGAAAGTGGTGGTTCTGTTGATGAAAAGTTTCCTTATTTAAATTTGAATATTAAAGAGTCTTATACTGCACCAACTATAGTAGTGATTGGTGGAGAAGGGATGAGGGAAGGTGCAATTAATTGGTTGAGACAACAAGTTACATATAATCGTAATTTATTAGCAGTTTATACATTAGATAGATTTATCGCATGGTCAAATAAATATTGCTAATTAATTAGCTACTCAATAAACTTACTAGTAAATTGTAAATTTATTTTTTGGCTGCGAATTTCAATCTACTTAATTAATATGAGGTAATTAATACTTCGTAAATCATTCCTCTTTTTTTTGTATTAGAATTAATAGAACGAGATGCTTCTATAGGGTAAATGTTAAAATTAATTTCTTTATAGAGTTTCCTGATAAAATCACAATCGGAATTACAAATCATAACTTTAACGCCGCGATCGGCTAATTTAGCACAAGTATCTCTTAACCTTTCTTGGTCTTCTTTATCAAAAGAGCTTTGGCTGTAACTTGTAAAATAGCTGGTGCTACTTATTGGGTAATAAGGCGGATCGCAAAAAACAAAATCATCGCTGTTGGTCTCGTAATTTAAGACTTCCAAGAAATCTGCTTGTTTAATTTTAGTGTGTGCCAAGGCTGCTGAAGCTGTTCTCAGTAAACCTTCATCACAGATATTAGGATTTTTGTATCTGCCTATAGGTACATTAAACTGACCTTTGGAGTTAACTCGATATAGTCCGTTAAAACAAGTTTTATTAAGATAAATCAAACGAGCAGCTTTTTCTAAATCTGTACCTTGAGGATTACTTCTTACAGTATAGTAATATTCTCTACTATGTTGATTTTTATGCTCTTTTAAAAGGGAGATTAATTCCTCAACTCTGTCGCGAACACAACGATAAGTAGTAATTAATTCTGCGTTAATATCAGTTAAAACTGCTGTCTGAGGTTTTAGGTAGAAAAAAACTGCACCCCCACCAATAAATGGCTCATAGTAAGTCTTATATTTTTTTGGTAAATAAGGGATATATTGCTGAATTAACCGACTTTTACCACCTGCCCACTTCAAAAACGGACGCGGGCAAATTTCTTGGGGAATTTGACTTACCATTTCATTAGAACTTAAATTTACTAAATCTAACTAATATAACTGAGAATCATATTTTATCGGAATTTATTAATTTTCATACGGTATCGATTACAATTAAGTTAAACAAGCAGATGAAAACAAACTTATAGTCGATAACAAGGCAGTCTAAATAAATGTTTGATGGATTTTGGGAGAACGTCCTGCGCTACCCCCGCTACTTAATTTCGCTCATCTTAGGTATTTTTTTGAACACGTTTGAGCCTTTGTTTCCATTGTTAAAACGTCCAGTTACTTTGATTGCTCTTTTAGGTTTCTTTATTGGTGGGCTAGCCTTTATTACTTTCACCCTGCGTGCAATGCTGGGCTTAAGTACAATTTAAACAAGGGTTCTAGGGAGGTTACCCTACAGAAAATTGCTTGCAGCATTGTCAATGTCAAGCACTGTCCTCCCAAAATTGCATTTATATTTTTATTGATGTTGTTCAACCTCTGTGAGGAGGCGTAATTTTTATGGCTACAAATCGCCGCGTTTCCCGCGTTGCTGAATTGATCAAACGGGAAGTTAGCCAAATGCTACTTAACGGGATTAAGGATGACCGTGTGGGTACAGGAATGGTAAGTGTTACCGATGTTGATGTCTCTGGCGATTTACAACACGCCAAAATTTACGTCAGTATCTATGGCACAGAAGAAGCTAAAGCAGAAACAATGGCTGGCTTAAAGTCAGCAACAGGTTACGTCCGCAGCGAACTGGGTGCTAGGGTAAGGCTGCGTCGCACACCAGAAGTAATATTTATCGAAGACCGTTCTCTAGAACGCGGTACAAGAGTACTGACGTTATTGAACCAACTCAAATCTGACCGCCCATCCGAAGAATTGTCAGGAGAGAATGACAACAATTCGGACGACTATGATGATGATTTTGCGGAATAAGTAATTTAAACAACAAAGTAACTTCGCAAACAATCTCATCCCAGGAAATTCGCCAAACTGTTTACAGACGTAACTAAATAGCGTCTGTTTTAATGTGGGTAATGGGTAATGGGTAATGGGTAATGGGTAATGGGTAATGGGTAATGGGTAATGGGTAATGGGTAATGGGGGATGAAGAAGTAGTCCCAATGAAAAAAATTTCAAAAGCTTTCCATGAAAGTCTCAATGGACTTTTACTCAGAACTCAGCACTCAGCACTTTCAAGCTAGGGGAAAATAACCAACACCAAACATCACAACTAAATGACAAATTTTGCTGTTATCTTTTGTGCCGCAGTTAACACAGTAAGTGAGAAATTCTTTAAGAAATCATTAACAGATGAGATGCTACAAGCTTTTCTGGTGTAGGGTAGACGCTTATATTAGGCAACACTTTATACCCTAATCTCTGCTGCTAGAGATTCCTAGCTATTATTTATATACAAATAGCCGCAAAGCTAGATAAGGTTTTATGGTGCAGAAATCCTTCTTCTGTACTATTCCTAATGACCCAATTAAGCTTTAAACCTTTAACAGCAAGCCTTTACCCTTTTAAATCGCAAACCTAAAATTTCTTGAACAGGTGATGTTGACTACCCTGATATTCTTATATGAAGCCCATTCAACATAAATGTCAGAAAATGTTGACTTTGTTTACATTTCTTTAGATAATTTGAGGGTATGTAGCGTCAAAATGGAATTAGTTCCGTATAGCAAACTACAAAACCTTAGCCACAAGCCTAATCCTTGTAATGTTTGTTCCAAGTAAATATCGGGAACACTATCTACGTGTAATTTGTGAGTAAAAATCATGAGTGTGAATACGGTGCCCTCTATCAGTTACTATTCTTTAGATGTAATTCAAGATGAAGCACGCCGACTGGTGCAAAAGGGAATGGTCAGCCGACAACAGCCAATATATACACTCTGTCAATACATCCCTGCGAGAGAGTGGGTTTGCGTTGAATGTGAATTAGAAAAATGTGACTTTTTGTTACGCGATCGCATTGGCGATTTGATTGGTCGCGAAGAATGGGACAACGACTAATCAAACCTTAGTTCCAGATTTTGGATAGGGGACTTGGTGTTGCATATTGAGCCTGACAACAAATAATTCAAGTGAAAAATTTTTGGGATCATCTCTGTTTTTAATGAAAATTTCCCATCCAGAATCTTTAATTTCTGATTAAGACGAAGCATTAGAGTCTAATTTATACAACTTTACCAGTAGCGATCGCATCGGGAATCTATCCTTGTTTACATCCGATGTCGCCCTGAATATAGTGTGTGCATTCCCTAACCGGGGCAGTTATCCCATTGAACTGCTCCGGTAATTTTTCAGGAAAGATAGAGATTAATAAACCTTAGCTGACAGAGTGTTACTCTACTCATTACTGAGTGTTGAGTAGCAACAATAGTACTCAGTAATGCTCGCACTTGGTAAATGCCCCACACGACGGTTGTTTATGGGTAAACTCCCTTGATGCTAGTCTCTTCTCTTGTGTGGGGTCTTTTAACTCAGCACTCTCATCCAACTTGTTCCAAGTACTGATTAACATCTTCAATCACACGAGTCAGTTCTGCTTCTGTTGTTAAACGAATAGTGACATCGCGGACTGTGAGTAAGACTTTAGCAGCGAAGGGTGTAGGCCAAATATTAGGGTTACAAAAAATTTCTAAGAACACTTCGCCAGTGTAGCGATACTCGACAGGAGGCTGGGGAGTGACTTTACCGCCCCCTGGAGTGGCTTTAGCAGCGACATTTTTGAGGCGAACCATTAATTCATCCAAAGCGGCTTTTAATTCCCGTGCTGCTTGGGCGGAAAAGCTGAAAGAAACAGAACCTTCAACCAAGTTTAATGTGAGCGGAGCCGAAGACATAGGCTGTTTATTAAAGGTTATTGATATTTACTCATGGTACAGGAAGAGGGGTTGGGGACTGGGGGTTGGGGATTGGGGATTGGGAACTGGGGATTGGGGACTGGGGATTGGGGATTGGGGATGAGGAAGTAGAGGGGACAAGGGGAAATTATCAATTACCAATGACCAATGACCAATTACCAATGACCCATTACCCATTACCAAACACCAATTTAATGTATCTAAATGATTCACCCAAAAATTGATTCTATGGGACAAGGATGAGATACAAGCTGTAATGGCTATGACTTCAATCTCTGATTGGCAATAAAAAATTGGAAAAATTATCAGTTTTTATACTGATGGGTGATGTTTTGGCACGTATATCTGGGATGGAAGGAATAAAATCTAACTCCCGGAGGTTGTATTATGAAATATGTGTCTTGGAATACTTTAACCAGAGCGGCTGTAAATGGTTTTTCTGCACATGGTAGAGGTGCTGTGTACTTCTCTAAGGATGGCAATGTGCGTTATTGCTGGGAAGGACAGATATCCTTGGCGGTGTTATTTTATGACCCAGAGACTGAGTTTGTACTGATAAAAGAATGGTATAACTCGGAGACACAAAGAACTCATTTTGCTACCGCGATTATGCCTTTAGGGTCAAATGTAGTTTTATCAGAACTATAAAAGCTGGCAATTTTTAACGTAAGTAAATTAGTAATTGCAGCAGACTATGTTACGAAATATAAATAATCTTGAAACCCTTCCCAATGGCAAATGATAGCGTTCTCTTGTCGAAAACACTACGATTAGCTAGCTTAACCAAAGGGGTAGACCAATTATATTTAATTGCACTGCTCTACTTAAACACAGGCTTCTGCTACGCTGTACAAATATTTTATCTATGGACAAAAGAGTAGACGATCGCTCTTGTTGTGATTAGCTAAGTAAGCTGTTGAGCGATCGCCTGAAGGTTTTAAATTTTCATGCTGGGCACATCTTGTTCTTCACCTTGATATTCCGGAAGATCATTCGGTGCGCCACAAGCGGAAACCTCAATGTCGTTAGGTGCGCCACAAGCAGAAATATTGCCGGTAAAATCGACATCTGCTTTTAATTCAGGATGTTGTTGCTTGCGTTCAGCAATTTGTTCGGGAGTGAGAATTTTGGACTCGTCAAAACCTAACTCGATTTCTGTATGTAGTCCTTTATATTTCACCCGCTTCAGGTTGTAGAAGCGTTTGTTGAGAGTAGTTTGAGCAAAAGCCTTTAAGCAGCCTAAGAGATATTTCCGCTTAAAGGGATCTTTAACAAACCAATACTCTAGAGTTTTACGCATATAGAACCGCGCATAGTTCCGCAACACGCCTTTGAGAACCTCTTCCCGTTCCATTGCGTTTGGCTTCATGATCGGCGTAACAAAGTTATATTGCGAATAATCTCGCACTTCGACGCGATCGCCTAATTCTTGGAATAATTCGGAAAATGGCCAAGGGGTAAACATATTCCAGTTCACCATGTCTGGTTTCCAATCCAGCGCCATGTGATAGGTTTGTTCGATTGTGTCTGGGGTTTCGTTCTCTAAACCCATAATGAATTGCGCTTCGGCAACCATACCATTTTGTTTTAACAGTTGGATTGCCCGCTTATTTTGTTCAATTGTCGTTTCTTTGCGGAACAAATTCAACTTTAATTGAGCGGCTGCTTCTGTTCCTAAAGAAACGTGAACTAGTCCAGCTTTGCGATATAAAGGTAATTCATTTTCATCGCGCAAAATATCTGTGACTCGGGTATTAATTCCCCAATACACGCCCAAATTACGCTCGATTAACTCGTTACATAACGCAATAAATTTGGGTTTGTTGATTGTCGGTTCTTCGTCCGCCAAAATGAAAAAGCCTACCTTGTGCTTTTTCACCAAGATTTCAATTTCATCAACAAAGCGCTTGGGAGAACCGGAACGGTATTTGCGCCAGAATTTCCACTGAGAGCAAAAACGACAGGTAAATGGACATCCTCTCGCATAGTTGGGTACAGCTACCCGCACGTTCAGAGGAGTGTAAATATATTTCTCCCAATCTAAAAGATCCCAATCGGGAGTTAGAGTATCTAAATCAGCAATTGGCGGATGCGCTGGTGTCGCAACTACTTGACCATCTTCTAAAAAGGCGATACCTAAAATATTACGGCGATCGCTCACATCTGTACCATTGGCGATCGCACGCAGTAAATTAACTGTAATCTCTTCACCTTCACCACGGATAATATAATCTACCCAAGGTGCTTCACCGAGAACTTCAGTATACATATAGGTAGGGTGAACCCCGCCCATAATTGTTTTTGCATTAGGGCAAACTTCTTTAACAATTTTTAGGGTGATTTGCGATTGGTAAATCATCGGCGTAATTGCCGTTGCTAGTACCACATCCGGTTGATATTTAGCGATAATTTCTGCTAAAACATCATCCGGAATATAGTCTGTCATCGCATCAACAAAGCGGATATCGGTAAAGCCAGCTTGTTTTAATGCTCCACCAACATAGGGAACCCAACTCGGTGGCCAATTACCAGCAATTTCCGCACCACCAGAATGATAGTTGGGCTGAATCATCATGATACGCATAGTTTTCTTCCTGCTGCTTGAAGAGGGTGAAAAAGGATGAAGGATAAAGGATGAAGTGTACATTTATTGACTTCATCCTTAATATTTCACACTTCATCCTTCAAATTAAATTGCTTTAGAAAAAGCTGCATTTTTTCGCTTTTTGGTATGAGCATCGAAGACCGAGGCAATGTTGCGGATGAGTAATCTACCGCTCGGTGTTACCTCAATACCATTAGGTATCATCCGAATCAGTCCATCAGCTTCTAGCAATCGCAACTCAGATAATTCTCTAGCAAAATATTCATTAAAATCCGTATCAAAAGCTATATGATATTTTTCTTCAACGTCATTAATTGACAATTGGAACTGACACATAAGTTCCATAATTACAGTCCGGCGGAGAATATCATCTCGGTTGAGACTGACTCCTTTTTCAATTGGCATTAAGCCCGTATCAATTGCTTGATAGTAACTTTTTAGCTGCTTAATGTTTTGTACGTAAACATCATGCAGCATACTAATTGAAGTAATACCAAAGCCAAATAAATCTGATTCTGGTTTTGTGGTATAGCCTTGGAAATTTCTATGAAGTTGACCTTGTTGTTGAGCAATGGTTAGTTCATCATTGGGTTTGGCAAAGTGATCCATGCCAATAAACCAATAACCATTTGTAGTTAATTCTTCAATAGTCATCTTCAGAATTTCTAATTTTTCTGAAGCCTGAGGTAATTCCGACTGGGGAATTTTTCTTTGTACAGGCTTCATCCAAGGTACATAAGCAAAGTTAAAAACTGCAATTCTATCTGGATCGAGTTTGATAGATTTTTGAATGGTGTTTTTAAAGGTAGCAAGACTTTGATAAGGTAAGCCATAAATTAAATCAACGTTAACGCTTTCAAATCCAGCATCCCGAATCCATTCCATGACATCAAATAGCATCTTTTCTGGTTGGACACGGTTAATAGCCTCTTGGACTTGCGAGTTAAAGTCTTGAATGCCAAAGCTAATGCGATTAAAGCCTAAACTCTTCAAGAAAAAGATATAGTTTTTATCTACATATCTAGGATTAATTTCTATGGAAACTTCTGCTTGCTCGTCCAATCTAAATTGACGATTAATTTTGTTCCATAAAAAATCCATCTGCTGCATCGTTAAATAATTTGGTGTTCCGCCTCCAAAATGTAATTGATGTACTTTGCGTTTTGAGGAAATTACGCCAGAAAACTGTTCGAGGTTACGCACCACATAATTTAAATATGGCTCTACAATTTCTTTTTTTTGGGTAATGATTGTGTTACAACCGCAAAAATAGCAAGCAGTTTCACAAAAGGGAATATGGAAATAGAGAGACAAGGGAGTATTTTTATAATTGCCAACCGCAATACCCGATCGCAAATCCAACTCACCAAAATTCTCTTGTAACTCCGTTGCTGGCGGATAACTGGTATATCGAGGCAAAGCTTGGTCGTACTTTTTGAGTAACTCCGAGTTGAATTGGACTGTTTGCGTTGCAAGTTTCATGATGCTAGTAACCTTGAATGTTTTAATCCTGTGTTAGCGGCTAAATAGGAATGTAATAATTACCCCTGCTGAGTAATACCAATCCTCTAAAATCGGCAACAGATTTAAACCCTAAAACCTAGTAACGCAAATTGATGCTGTGATTTTTACTAGATTATTTCGGGATTCAGTAATTACGAATTACGAATTACGAATTGGTATTAATTCCTCTTAATCTTTTCTCAGTGCAGGTATCTAGTTTGGAGAGCAAAGATACCTACACTTTAAAAATGCCAAAAATCAAGAGTTTCCCTAAATTTCACTGTTGATGTGTAATGCTTAGTCAGCAGCGACAAGTTCTACTGAAGTACTACCAGGTGAACGTTCTGTGCTACCGGGTTTATCTTGGCGTGTAATCAAGTCAAAAACATGATCGCCAATTGCAATTCTCACATCATCTTCTAACTCATGGACAACATCGCGATTGAGTGCAAAAGCATAATTTGCTTCGGCGACAATTTTCTCAGCTAAAGTATCATCTACTGGTAATGCATTTAAAGCATCACGATATTGACCTTTAAATGCTCTAATGGCTTCAACCGATGGTAATTGCTCAAATTCATGCAATCCAGTACCTTGATCTGGTGGTAAATCTAGCGCTGAACGGATAATTTTCTTTAAACTTTGACCCCCAGACAAGTCTCCCATATAGCGCACATAGGCATGAGCCACTAGTAATGCAGGTTCAGTTTCAGCAACTTCATTGATGCGTGCTACATAAGTTTTACCTGCTTCCAGGGCTGCGATTTGCTCCCGCCAGTTCTCACCGTAGTAAAAAGCCAAATCTTTTTCCAAATTAGCTGTACGGTTCAATATGGGAAAATAAATCAGACTTACTACAGGATGAGTACTATAACGCTGAAGTTGTTCTTCTAAAGCGCCATAAACTAAATACAGGTTAGCTATTAGTTTACGGAAAGGCTCTCTTTCGACAATCCCTTTAAGAAAACACTTCATGAAGGCTGTATTTTCCGCCATTGTATGGGATTGTTTTGTTCCTTCCCGCAACTTGCTTGCTAGATCGCTACTCATACTTGATTCCTTCAGTTTTGGATTTCTATATAACTTTATGGCTATATAGATACCTAGATGAACTAAACTTTTCAAAAATTAACTTGAGGTTAGTAAAAGGACTACGCGAATAATTGGGATTAGGGACTGGTGATTGACGACTAGGTAAGAGATACTAGTATTTTTACTCAGAAGTCAGCACCCAAAAAGTTAGCCTTGAGGAGGACTGCTAACTGATAACTGTTGTATGTAAACCAAAATCTTTTAGAGCGCTAACACAATTATTTTGCAAGATTCCCTAACACAAAATTGCTCTGTAGAGTTTGGCTTAATTCTGTTTGACTTGAGGAAGAAAAGTTAGACTGAGTCTAGCATAGCTCAAATCTGTACCACTTCAAAAGGGTTTTCTTAGATCTGTTTGCTCTCTTAACTCAATTTTATGTGCGATCGCCCGTCAATTGATCAGCAAATTACCTTTTTATATACCCAGGATCTCACAGCCTCAGCCAGCTTTTATGAAGACAAGCTGGGGTTTCATCTGTGGCTCGATCAAGAAACTTGTAGAATTTATACTGTTACAGGTTCTGGATACTTGGGTTTATGTCAAGAAGACGGCATTTTAGCTACAAAAACTAACGATAAAAAACCTGGTGTAATTTTTACTTTAGTTACGCAACAAGTAGATGAGTGGTATGAGTATCTACAACAACAGGGTGTAAAATTTGCAAAACCGCCTACATTCAATGAGAAGTACAAAATTTATCATTGTTTTCTGCGCGATCCAAATGGTTATTTAATAGAAATCCAACGATTTGAATTACCTACAATTACTTCTGAATAAGTAAGTATCTGATCAGCACTAGCCCCATGCTCTAGCCCAGGATGTTTCCTTCCAGATAGTAATAAACAAAGCCGCAGCAACCAAAGCTCCTAAATTAAATTTTACCGAACTCTTCAGCAACTTGAAATTTCTAGAGAAATTTGTAGCTGGTAATTTTTTATCTGGATGATTCTGCTTTTGATTCACCTCTACTAATGTTTGAGTTTTTACTTCTTGCATATTCTGATGTTCAAGCAGATTATTCCATTCTGAGGCTGAAGCTGGGCCGATATGCTGTTTCCAGTTGCTATTGAGTAGTACCTGTTGACTGTAATCTTGATTTAATACCTCAATATTTACGTTATAAAGACTGATAGTGTTATTGATGCCTAATGGGATGAGTAATAAATATAATAATCCTACTAATAAAGATAATCTTGATAACCACAGTAAAAACGGAAATTCCCATTTTAGACGTTTCTCTAATTTACCCGAGAATACTAAAACTAGCCCAATTAAGGTTATAATCACTAGGTCTACAAGTGCTCCCATCATCTGTAATTCCCACACAGGATTCATAAAATTCAAGGGCACAAATATATCAATTAAATCAATAAATACCAAAACTAAAATGCTATAGCCAACTGTACGAAAAAGTTTAGTTACCCATAGCAGAGAATTAATAGTTTTACGCAGTTGTGATACTTCTATCTCTAGCGATTGGGGAATGTTAAATTCTTGCATTTTTCAAGACTTAGAGATTTTGTGGAAATTAGATATAAGAAAATCCTATTGCAGTATGTTTTAAAAGCCTTCGTGTGACTAGCAATACACTGTAGCTTTGTTTAAATAAAAGCCGAAGCAATTTGTGCCTAAATCACGGCGAACCGCTTTTCCAACATCCTCTCAGATTTTCTTGATGCTAAAAACTCAAAGCTGTATGAAAATTGGTATAGTAAAATTGAAACTGTTCAGCTTGTACATCTGATGAGAATTCTGCAACAGCCAAACAAATTTACAACTATACCAAATAGTAGTAACACCCATTTTTTTACTATTACAAGAAGTAGAAACTTTTTACCTTAGATATGTATTTTCGTTTTCTTGTAAGAGAAAGTTGAAAATAGCTCTTAACCCTAGAATTTGTTAATTCCAGTAAAAACTCGTAAAGAGATTTTTCAGAGATTTTCTTTAGTCTTATTTAAAGAGCTACAATGACAAATGTCTATCAGTAATTACACGTAAATTTCTCGCTATTTAGACAAGCGCGAATCAAAAAATGAAGATTATTGGCTGTCGATAGCTATACAGAGTATTTCAGGTAAATGATGTACGCTGGTAGGGGCAAGGTACTAACCATTGGTGTCAACTTAACGTGAAACCCTCTTTGTGCAAAGGTTCTGCCCTCACCCCCAGCCCCTCTCCCTGAGGGCTATCCATTAGTCACATCTTTCTTAACAAAGCTGAAAGCCATTTATAGGAGTAATTTCACGTTGAGGATTCTTAGCTGTGGTTGACAGAGTGAGAAAAATATGTATCCATATGGATTGTTGTTGACATACCCTTGCGGATTTTGTTGATTTGGCTAGTGGGTTAGCCGGGCTAATTTCCAAGTAGCAGCGATATCATGTAATCGTCGCAATCCACGCCAAATAGTCTTAACTCCAGGTTCGCCATCGCTTTTGCGCCCTAAAAAACCACCGAGAGTGGCAATCATACGTACAGCTTCTCTAAGAGTTGGTGGCTTTTGAGGTGGAATCGGATTTTTAGTAAAATGTACGCATAACGACTGCCATTCAAATATCTCTAAAACAGTTTCACAACTAATATCTGGATTATGTCTGGCTTCGTAAGTGAGCCATAATAAACGCCAAGCGACAATTGAATATGTAGCTAATGCCATATTGATTCGCTTTGCAGTTTCGAGTTGTAATTCTTCGATTTGACAACCGCTTTTTAAAGCATAGTGGTAGCGTTCAATTAACCAACGATAGGTATACCATTTGACGCAACGTATGGCGGCGGAAAAATTCTTAATTTCTAGGGTCGTTAATAATAGCCAACTAATCGGGCTAACACCTACTGGTGGATTTTCTTCTTCTGCTAAAATCACCTGTAATTTTACTGGTTTAAGTTGTGAACGTGCTATGTGATGCCGTGGTACATCTACTTCAAATGTTGCATATTTAATGATTAGTTTTGCAGTTCTAGCTGCCGCTTCTGGATTACGTTTTACTTCTACTAATAATGTTCCCCCTACTGAGGTAGCACGGATTGCTTGATGTAAATACTTGGCTGTGTGATTGACTTTTCTATTGTGGGTTCCCCGGATGAGTAAATGTGAATTTCTCGGGCGTTGTTTCCGAAATAAGTCAAATATATCAGCTTCGGAATCTCCCATAGTGACAACTGTTGTTTCTGTGGGCACAAACTCTTGTGTTCTCTCTAATCCATCTAACCATCTTTGACTTTCTTTTTCTTGTATTTGTCGTTGACGGCGTTTTTTCGCTATTCCTAAATCTTCTATATCTCTTGTCCAAACTTGTTGATTAATGATTCCCAGTGGTACTCCGTTTGTACTGGCTGCAAACGCTGTATGTACTTTTAATCCCAAGCTTTTTCTATGATCTAGATAACCAATTCCTCTTGTCGCTGGATGTTTTGTCAAATCTATATTTGTTGTATCCTGAATCATCAACACTGTCTCATGTTCTTTGATTCTAGAGACTGTACTTTTGATATGGGCATTCCTAATATCATCTGCTTCAAAGTATGGTGAATTCCAAAAATCATACGCTGCTGTGGTTGCTGCTACATTTCCACAAGCTTGCGGTATGCTCGCACTAGGTTGTGCTGCTAAATCTTCCACTATCCTTATTAAACGTTTATTTCTTCTTGCATCTCCTAAGTCTGCTTGTCTCAATTCTTCTGATGCCCACTTTTCCATCTTCCATTACCCGTTTTTACTTCCCATGACAAAACTATACCTACTCAGCTTTCTAGCTATTTTTAAGTAAATTGTAGTTTTGTTGAGAAAGATCCGGGTAATGGATAGCCCTGAGGGAGAGGGGAGCAAGAGATTTAATTCCCCTTCTCCCTGAGGGAGAAGGGGTGAGGGGATGAGGGCGAGGTATTTGTACAACACGCGCCGTATATAGCTTTTAGCTTAAGTTGACACCAATGAGTACTAACGTGCCCTTAGATCTGAAAATAGTTGTAATTACCAATTACCGTAATTAATATCTTCTTTCCTGTGGCTGAAACATGGTAATTGCAACCGGGCGATATTGAATATCAATCCCTGCTGGTGAATAATAAGCCATTGTGTGTTTAAGGAATTTCTCATCATCTCTATTGGCATAATCTTCACGGAAATGTGCACCGCGACTTTCTTGACGATTTAATGCTGAGGCGAGAATTGTATGCCCTACTACCATTAAACTGCGTAATTCTAGAGCTTCCACAATTTCTGTATTCCAAGATTTGCCTTTATCGTCTAAATATACCTGTGGATATTGTTGTTCTAATTCTGCTAATTTTTCTAAACCTTGACTCATTAATTCTTCAGTACGGAAAACGCCACAGTACTGAGTCATGGTATCTTGAAAAGCTTGGCGCACTTCGTTAATGCGGTATTTTCCTGGCTGTTCTAGTAAAGCTTGAATTTCTTGCTGCGCTTCCTTGATGTAACGTTGCTCATCTACTACTGGTAATTTGCGATTTTGCACAAAATTAGCGATCGCAGATCCGGTTCGTTTACCATAAACTACGCATTCTAACAGCGAATTACTTCCCAGGCGATTTGCACCATGAACGGAAACGCAAGCTGTTTCACCAGCCGCAAAGAAGCCATCCACAAAATTATCACCACTGCTACGGACTCTACCATCAACATTTACAGGGATACCGCCCATACAATAATGAATGGTAGGACGTACAGGCATAGGCTGAGTCACAGCATCAACACCAACTAAACGATGGGCTTCTTCCCAGCAGAAGGGAACGCGACTCATGATTTTTTCTCTACCCATGTGGCGCAAATCCAAATAAACAAATGGCCCCCCTGCACTTCCATCAGGATGGATACCACGCCCAGCCCGTATTTCGTAGGCGATCGCTCGTGAGGTAATATCGCGAGGGGCCAGTTCCATCCGACTGGGTGCATAGTTCGCCATAAAGCGATCGCCTTCGGAGTTAATCAGATATGCGCCTTCACCTCTGACTGCTTCGGAAATCAGTACGCCAACTGGATATAAGCCAGTGGGATGGAATTGCACAAATTCCATATCTTCTAAAGGTAAACCTGCGATCGCAGTCATGGCTAAACCGTCACCAGTGGAGGCGTAATCATTGGATGTGGTGTTATAAACACGACCATATCCCCCGGTGGCAAACATCACAGCTTTAGCTCTGAGTACTTCTATATGCCCATCTAACAGGCGGTACATCACTACGCCCTTAGCTTGTCCATCCTCTAAAACCAGTTTCATTACGTACCATTCCTGGTAAATTTGCACACCATAGCGGCGCAAATTATTTACCAATTCATGCAAAATGGCATGACCAGTTTTATCCGCAGCATAGCAAGTCCGGTTGTGGGAATGTCCACCAAAAGCCCGTTGAGCAATCCTTCCATCCGGTAAGCGCGAGAACAGAACACCCATGTGTTCCAAGTCAATCACCACATTTGGGGCTTCTTGAGTAAGAATTGCTACCGCATCTTGGTCTGCTAAGTAATCAGAACCCTTAACAGTATCAAAGGCGTGGGCTTCCCAACTATCTTCCGTATCAACATTTTTCAGCGATGCAGCCATCCCACCTTGCGCTGCAACCGAGTGCGAGCGAATTGGGTGAGTTTTAGCAACTACAGCAATATTTAAACTGGGGTTAATGCGGGCAATTTCCACCGCCGCACGGCATCCAGCCAAGCCACCCCCAACAATAATTACATCATGTTCCAGCATAATTAATCTTTATTAGCCCCGATTGCAATAGAAATTACGTAAGTGTCATATTTTTTTCGCAAAGGTTGTCAATAGTCAATAAGCATTGAACTCTTGACCCTCATAATTAAATTGTTGATACTAAGTTGCAGCTTGTTGCAGACATCCCGCCTCTACAAAAAAATTCCCTGTCTAGTGACAGGGATATGATAGCGATTTTGAATGCTAATTTGAGACTTTTGCTAAAAATAAGGATAAAGGGTCAACTTACAAAGCAATACTTACCTTTGTTAGGAAAAGATGAGGCAGTGCGCTTTTGGTATCAGCCCAATAAGAGCAACTGCTGTAGACTTTCTTTATTTATAAGTATGCCGTTATTGATAAATTAATTTCATCCTTCATCCTTATACTTCAGCGGAAGATTGGGGGAATGTTCATTTATTTGTTTAAATTGAACTTAACCGCTTCTATCCCAATACATAAATTGCCAAATGAATTAGTTCAGCTAGTTGCTTGTACAGGTTTTTGCTGGGAAACATTTCCTGGAATCGGTTCAGTTTTTGTTCCTGGTTCTACAGCAGTTAATTCAATATGATTTAACAATGTAGTTACAAATGCAAATAACAAGAAAGGCAGCGATAGCAGCACCACCAGACCAACAGTAGCTAAGGCATAAACTGGTCTTCTGGCACCCATTAGTGCCAAAGCTGATGCCAAACTTATAGTAATTGTAATTAACCAAACGATAATTTGACCGTAGATATCGCCAAAGGTCAAGGTGCAGACAAACCGATAGTTTTGAATATTATTCATGCTCATCATATCCGCCTCAAGTCTCTCCTATAGGTTCTACCTTAGAGCCAGGTTTGACAAGAGGTCAATTTCTCAATATTTTTCCAAGGTTTGTAACCTTACTTTACACTTAGTTTGTTTTGTAAGGACAAATAATAACTATTTTAATTCTTTAGGAGGATAGTTTTTGATGGTTAAAGATATAGCGATCGCATTAGAGAATTCCCAATAAAAATAATTAATCACTTTCGCAAGCAGGGGGAGAAGTCCTAATAAAAAAACTTCACAAGCCTTCCATAAAAGTCGAGGCGGGGATTGTCACTCAGCACTTTCAAGCTGGAGGGGTAATGACAAAGATTTTCTTCCTTTTCCCTGTCACTAAAAATAAACGACTAATACCAATTCAGCAAAATTCGGCAACAGATAGAAACGCAGAAAGCCTTTTGGAATTGGGCTTTCGTAATTTTGAATTTTGAATTGGTATAATCTGTGCTTAACTTCGTTGCCAAATTTTAATTGTCTTATCTAAACTCCCACTTACCAACATTTCGCCAGAAGCCGTGAACTCTACTGCTGTAACTGTGTCAGTATGTCCTGTAAAAGTGCCTAGGAGTTCTCCCGTTGCTAAATGCCATAACTTGACAGTTTTATCTGCACTGCCACTGGCGATAATTTGTTCATCAGGACTCAAGGTGATTGTGCAGACTTCATCTCTATGTCCCTTGAGAGTATTAATTAATTCTCCAGTTTCTAAATGCCAAATTTTGATTGTCTGATCCCGGCTACCGCTAATGAGCAGCTTACCATCGGCACTAATAGCTAGGGAACGTACAATATGAGAATGGCCCATGAGGTTGTAGAGTGGTGGCACATCCTGCAAATTGCTTACTCCAGCTAAATGGGAAGTACGCCAAACTTTGATTTTGCGATAGCTACCTGTAACGAGAATTTGACCATCTTGGCTGAGGGCGAGAGAATGAGCTGCTGTATCATCTAATGAAAGAGCGATCGCAACTTGTCGCTTCATCAAATCCCAAAATAGGATTTTTCTGTCATCACCACCAGTAGCTAGCATTCTGCCATCTGGGGTAAAAGCTACACATCTAACTACGCCATGATGTTTGTGCAAGATATCGATTAAATCTAATGCACCTACGTGCCAAATCTTGATGGTAGAATCTGCACCAACGCTGGCTAAAGTTTGTCCATCGGTACTAAAGGCTAAAGAATTTACTTCATCGACTAATCCAGATACCACCCAAGGCGCTTCTGACAATGTCTCAATTAGTTCACCTCTAGTTAAATCCCAGAGTTTTGTTTCGCCACGGCTACCACTGGCTAATATGGGAGGCTTTCTATTGAGGTCACAGCTATTCATATTAGCTGTGGGTATTCTCGCAGAATAAGCCAGGCAATTAATTCCTCTCGTGTGCCCTTGCAAGGTCTGCCAATATTCCCAATCGCCTACAATACTCTTAAGGGGATGTTCAGATGGGATAGTCTCAATTTTAGGTGCGATCGCTCTTTCTTTGACCACTATGGCTACATCTTTTTTGCCTACTAGTGATTCTAAATACCAACTTAATCCACCTGCATACAACAAGTCGCTCGGTGTAACGAAGATTTTTGGTTCATTACATTTCACCTGTTCTGTAGGTAAAAACCCAGTAATTACTACTTGTTTTTCATCGCCTAATTTACTACTTTGTGGATACAACAAGCAAAGAAAAATCAATAGATGATGCTTTTTTATATCCTCTTGAGTAACTGACCACTTAATCTTATTTTTCTTAATTCCATTAAAACTTTCTCCATCGGCAGCATAAACTTGAAGAGTCAATTTTTGGTTAGCTGTGAGCAAATAAGAGAATTTACTCTCACCATGTAAATTGCCCTCATCATCTAAAGCTATATGGCTAATAGTGTCTTGCGACACTTTTTTAACCAACTTACCAAGGCGTTCTGCCATTACCTGCTCAACAATTTGCTCCCGCAAAATATAATCTTCCGCCTGCTGTTGAAAGTGTTGCGGAAAAGGGATTGTCCAATCAGGCGGTTCTGGATATTCAGGTGGCGTTGGCGGTGGATTTTTGGCCAGAATTTCTGCTTGTTGGCAAGAAAACTTTTGCAGTTTTGCCAATGGCTCACCCCAAATTGTCATAATTTCACTATGACAATTTTTTACATGACTTTTCAGTATAGATAAGTCATTTATTTTCAGTTTTTTGACGCGGTTAAGGAAGTCAGTTTGTTGAGCTTTTAGTAAGCTAATCCAATCCATCTGCATGAGAGCGGCACATTACTGCATACCTACGGTAAGCTATACCAATCCAATTACTCAAGTTTATAATCTCTATTGATTAAAATTCAGTAATTATATCGGTTTCATAGAACACAAGCATCAGCATGAGTTCACGGTCATGATGCACCTAAATAGTACCCAAACATATCATTAACTGATATAGCTGAGGTATAGAGAGTTAACTGATGTCAAATTATTCTAACTACAATGGAGAATAACATACTGTTTCTATGGAAACAGTTCTTAAAGGAAAAAATGGTGTGATTGGCAGCCGACACAAACAGTAACAGCAATTTTAGATTATAAAATAGCCATGTCCAGAAGTTTTAATTTACTGACTCTGAAAATACCTAAGAGAGTATAAATTATCAATATTGGCTAATTTTCTGATTGATTTTGTGGTAAGGCATTTTTAGTACTGTTGTTTGCCTCTAAATTTTGAATTTTCATCTGCAAATCAAAATCGTTATGGCTCACAATAGTTTCTAAAGTTGCTATTCTTGCTTCTAAAAGCTCTATCTGCTGCTGTTGCAAATAACCATTTTTGGATTTTTTATCATCAGAACGCCATATTGCCACTGTACCAGCGGCTGCACCACTAATAGCTGCTAAAGGCAAAATTGCGCCACTTCTCGTCACAGCTGAAAGCGGAATGCAAATTGCGAGGATTCCTACTGTCAGTCCCCAGATTTTGGAAGTAGCAGCTACTCTGATATCCGAGGATTGCTCTAGGCTGTCTTTAGATTTTTTAGCCATAAGTTTTTCCTAGAAGAGTCTTTGTATAGAGTCGCACGATCGCTAAAAAAAATACTTCCTACATTAGAGTTAAGTATAATTACTCAATAGAGCGATTGCCTCTGTGTCTTTTGCAGTAGCCTCATGCGATCGCTCCCTACAAAATTTGTGCATTAGGAGGGATGCGAATTTTTTTGATTCGTCACTCTCTCCTCATGCTTTTAATACCCAAACCCAGATTATCGTATTTCTCAGTAAGCTAAATCAAGTTCTCTGTGATAATATTATTCCTTATATTCAGCAATTATACTGTGAACATTATCGATTTTTCAAGGCAACTACCCTTTGACTATAACTTTTTGCTTGTTAGCTTCTTACCTAATTTAAACAAAAATCCGCAAATATACCATACATAATCCGAGGTATTTGAATTTATTCTGAGGAGTGAATACATAAAAAAGTCGATAAATTTGACTGTAAGACGAATTTTTTCATCTTCTAGTGATTTGAGACTAATTTTAAAATTCTTAAGGAAATACTGGTACGAGATAACTGGAAATATTTTATTCAATAGCTAAATTCCAAATTAATCCCAGTCTATCCTTTCATTAATACATCTCGCAGTGATTGAGTAGCTCTATGCAGTAAATAGAAGCTCAAGGTTAGGACTTATTAAAGTTTTATTTTGTCAAAGAAGACCGAAGATATGACAATGTGAGGAAAAGACATGCCAGAACATGAACGGGAAAAAATACGTCACCTTTTGGTTGTCAAAGACTTACAAGGGCAGCGTACCATCCCTCTTCAGGATGCTACTTATTCTCTGGGACGAGATTCGAGAAACGCTATAGTCCTACGTTCGCGCTCCGTATCCAGGCAACACGCCATTTTATTAAGAGTAACGATTCCCGAAACCGATCAATATGGTTTTCGGATTATTGATGGTGATTTTAAAGGTAAAAAAAGTACTAATGGCGTATTTGTAAATGGTAATAAATGCTTCTCCCATAATCTGCAAAATGGCGATGTAATTGCATTTGGTAATAACCAAGTTCATGCAAAATATTATGCTATTTCTAATATTTCCGAAAAAGCATTTTCGGAATCTATTACAGTAGAAGATATATCTAGCTTTTTATCCGAACAAGCCAATCCAGTTAATCCTTTTGAAACTTTAATTTCGCCGGATTCTACTTTTGAGGGAGCTAGCGAAACCGTACTTGCACGCCTAGCATCTTTTCCCGAACTTATTCCTAATCCTATTATTGAAATGGATATAGAGGGAAATGTCATTTATTTAAATCCGGCAGCATCTGTCAAGTTTCCTAACCTGCGAGAATTCGGGGAAAAACATCCAGTATTATCAGGATTGCTCAATACAATTAAGAATCGAGATGCTAAGTCTGAAAATTCTTTTGTGCGCGAGGTAGAAGTTGGCACAGAAATTTTTGAACAATCTATTCATTATCTGCCTGAAAGTGATTTAATTAGAACTTTTATAGTTAGGGATATTACCGAGCAAAAACAAGCCGCAGCCGAATTGCGTCAGCGAGACAGGCTACTACAAGCAGTTGCCGAATCGGCCAATTATTTGCTGGTAGAAATGAACTACCAGACAGGGATTGAGAAAACTCTGACTATGATGGGTGAAGCTGCTCAAGTAGACCGTGCTTATTTCTTTAGAAATCATATCCACCCAATTACAGGGGAATTAGCATTCAGCCTCAAGTTTGAATGGACAGGCTCAAACATAGAACCATCTTTGCAAAATTGGCAGAATATATCTTATCAATCTTCTGAACTTGCCCGTTGGTACAGCACACTCTCATGTGGCGAGTCAATTATGGGAATCACTGAGGAATTTCCCATTGATGAACAAAAAATCTTGGCTCGCGATAGTATTCAATCTATCTTCCTCGTGCCTCTGCGTCTGGAGGAAAAGTTTTGGGGTTATGTAGGCTTGGCTGACTGTTCAAAAGAGCGTCGCTGGTCAAGGCATGAAGAATCTACGCTGTTAACTATGGCAGCTAGTATTAACGCCGCTTGGCAACGTCAGCAAGTCGAAGAAAAGATTCGCTTCCAAGCACTACATGATTTACTGACAGGATTACCCAACCGCCTGCTGTTTAATGAATTACTGGATAAAGCTTTACCTAACGCTACTCGCACTCATGACAGCCTAGCAGTCATGTTCCTCGATTTAGACCGTTTCAAGGTAATCAATGATACTTTGGGTCATACATTAGGGGATACTCTGTTAAAATCTGTGGCTCAACGCCTGAGAGATTGTCTGAGAGCAGGGGATACCATTGCCCGTTGGGGGGGAGATGAATTCACAATTTTACTACCCCAAGTTAATCATCTTGACGAAGTCACACAGGTATCTCAAAGAATTCTACAAGCCCTAGAAAATTGTTTTGAAATTGAGGGACACGAACTTTATGTGAGTGCGAGTCTGGGGATTGCGCTGCTGAATGAAGATAGTCCTGATGCGGAAACCCTCATCCAGCACGCGGATGCCGCTTTATATTACGCAAAAGATGCCGGGAGAAATAACTACCAATTTTACACCACAGCTTTATCTACCAAAACACCCGAACTCCTAACTTTAGAGAAGAGTTTGCGTTTTGCTCTAGAGAGGGAAGAATTCATGGTGTACTATCAGCCTCGAGTTAATATTATAACTGGGCAAATTTCTGGTATGGAAGCGCTTTTACGCTGGCAACATCCAGAAATGGGATTAGTAGCGCCTAGCGTGTTTATTCCCCTTGCCGAAGAAAGCGGATTAATTGTCCCCATTGGCGAATGGGTACTCAGGACAGCTTGTAAGCAAAATAAAGCTTGGCAAGATGCTGGATTTACTCCCTTGACAGTGGCTGTGAATCTCTCTCTTAAACAGTTTCGTCAACCTAATCTGGTAGAAATTTTAAATAATATCTTAAAAGAGACAGGTCTAGAACCCAAATTTTTAGAATTAGAAATTACAGAATCAATCGCAATTGAAGATTTAGAGTTTACGCGAAATGTGTTGGATGCTCTCCAAGAAATGGGCGTGTACCTCTCCATTGACGATTTTGGTACAGGTCATTCTTCTCTTTCTCGCCTACAACTTTTACCCCTACATCATTTAAAAATTGATAAGTCTTTTATCCAAGAGTTAACCAGAGATGATAAGGTAGCTCATATTATCAAAGCAATAGTGGTATTAGGGCAGAATTTAGGATTAAGGTTGACAGCTGAAGGTGTAGAAAAAGCAGAAGAATTAGAATTCTTGAAATCTATCAATTGTGAAGATGTACAAGGTTACCTTTTCTATCGTCCAGTTGCTGCCGATAAAGCCACAGAAATCCTGATAAAAGAGAAAAACAAGCATACTGACGCTCAGTAAAATCCAAATTTTAAATAGAAATATTATATTATCCTCATGAGGTTCTACTTATGAGGATAATTTTATGGCGCTGGTTTTAGATAAAGTTTTTCCTTTCGGGAGGTCAATGGATGAATATGTAAAAATGTTTAATTTAACAAATGCAGATTTAAATAAAAAAATTGGCGTTGCATAAATGCGGGATGAATTAGCTAAATACGGGTATTTCTCCATACTTCAGGTAATGTAGTAACAATTTAATTGATAGCTTAAGCATATCTACAGATTTGGAGTAACATAATGTTTTGCGATGTAGACGTGCCAGATAATGGCGTAAACGTGTATTTTCTCCTTCTACTCGTGTCATATATGTTTTGCTAATAATATGGTCTCCTGGGTTAATGAAACTAGCGTAAACAGGCCATCCATCTGTGACGTAAAAATAGCATCCCCAGAGGCTAACAATATTCCATAAAGGTTTAAAGGTTTCTGCACTATGGTCTCCTACAACCCAAGCCAAAATTCCCCTATTAAAGTGGTCTAACGCCGTCCATATCCAAATTTTGTTTTTTTTGACCGCACAAAAGTTTCTAGTTCATCTAATTCCCCAACGGATGGTATTTTATCTGTTGGCGGTGCCTCCGGCAACTTTTCGCCGATTTGTTTTACCCAGTTAATTATCGTCGTGTGATGAATCCCTGTTTGACGTTCAATTGCTCTAAAGCCTGCACCATTAACGTATGCTTTTAAGCATTCTACTTTCTTCTCATCTGAGTATCCTTTTGGTGGGCTGTAGATATCAATGAATTGGCGATCGCAATTAGTACAGATGTGATTCTGTTTACCTCGTCGCCAGCCATTTTTCCTAATCTCAGTAGAGCCGCAGTATGGACAATTCACAGTAGCGCACCTAAATTCATCCCTCTATTATGCAACGCCAAAAAATTATTGGTATTGGGGATGGGCCAGCAAGTTTTAATGCAGAAATGAATCTTCTCGTTAAAAACGTGATTTCCGTTGATCCTCTATACCAATTTTCTGCGAAAGAGATATTAGCTAGATTTAATGAAGTAGTTGATTCTATTATTGACCAAGTGAAAGCTACGCCTAATAATTGGGTGTGGAGCTACCATAAATCGCCAGATGATTTGCGTCATCATCGGTTAAAAGTTATTGAAAAATTTATTGCTGACTATGAATTTGGTAAGCAGAATCGCAGATATATAACTGGTGAATTGCCAAGCTTAAACTATCAAAGTCAAGAATTTGATTTAGCTCTTTGTTCACATTTTTTATTTTTATATTCTGAACACTTTGATTACGATTTTCATCTCAATTCGGTTGCAGAAATGCTCCGAATTGCTCAAGAAATCAGAATATTTCCTTTACTGACTTTAATGTCAAAACCTTCTCCCTATTTAGATGAGATAGTAAAGCATTACACATCAGCAGGTTACAGTGTAGAGATTGCAAAAGTTGATTATGAATTACAGCTAGGTGGTAATATGATGTTGAAGATTGCTAGGAAAGATAATTGAGCATAGGGTTTGTCCAGAGACGCGATTAATCGCGTCTGTACAAGAGTCAAGATTCATTTATTTACCTAGTTACCCTATTGCCAATTTAAGTGGATTCTTCTGTTAAGATTTCTGGTAGGCTTGGGGGTTCAATAGTGTTTTTGGCATCATCAGAGAGAGATATAAAACCATCAGCTGCATCTTTGATAAAACCAGCTATAGGTACCGCAATTAGTAAACCCAACAAGCCGCCAATATAAGTTCCTACTAATAAAGAAACTATTACCCATACGGGTCTCAGTCCTGTAAACCGCCCCAACAGACGGGGTGCGATCGCTTGGTCAATTACCTGGTCTATAATAATAGCGACTGCAAAAATCTTCACTGCTAGCCAAATATCATGGGACGCTATTATTAAAATAATTACTATTAAGCTGACGACATCACCAAAAGGAATTAAGCTTAAAATTCCCACCCCTAACCCAAATAGTAAAGCAAACTGAATTTGAAAAGCTAAAAATAATAGTGTTTCAGCTATACCCATCAATAGAGCTAAACTTACTTGACCAATTAAATAATTTTGAAAATTTTGTTGCAGAGATTCTCTCACTTTTTGAGCAGACTTACTTGGTATTTTACTAAAAAGACCTTCCCAAATTCTCTTTCCATCTATCAATAGATAAAAAGTCAAAACAACTGTCACTATTACTTCAGAAACGCTATCGATAGTATCTTTGATAATAATCAAAAAATTATTAAATATAGACTCTAATTCATCAGGTAAGTGATTAGTTATCTGAGTTAGTATTTGACCGAAATTAACTTTTAATCTTTGATTACTCAGAGAATGATTGAAAGCTTTAATTTTTGCCTCATTAGCATCAATCCATTGAGGCAGAAGTTTAGCCATTTCATTAAATTGTTCCAAAGCTAGGGGAAATAAAGTAATGCCTAAACTGATTAAAATTAATAAGGCTGAGATAAAAACTAGTGCTACTGCATAATTACGCTTAACCCCGCGTTTTTGTAGTTGTGTAACTGGATAGTTTAAAATAAACGCAAACAAACTTGATAATACAAAAATTGTGACTATTGGTTGAAAATATTGAAAAAATTTAAATACTAGCCAAGCATTAAGAAACACTAAAGGAAATAGTAGCGTTAAAATTAATATTTTAATTAGTTGATTGAGTGAGAAATTCATAATATTTAGTTACAAAACTCTGATGTTGGTTGGCAAAGAGAAAGTTAATTGACAACTGCGATCGTATGTTATCCCTTAAGGTTGATGAGCAGATAAAAATATTTTTTTACTTTTGGTTTTACTTGCTGCACTAGCTTTCTTTAAAAGCCAAAAATTGCTCTTCATTAATACGTCCAGTTTGATACAGAGTTTCTGTAATTTCCGAAATAGTTAAAACTGCATAACTGTTGTAACCATTTGCTTTTAACCTATCTTTCACTCCTGCTTCATGGTCGATAAATACCACGATATCATTAACTTTTAACCCTGCAGATTGTAATTTTTCTGCTCCTTCCATCGCACTTTTACCGCTAATGAGAATATCATCCACAACCACAACAGTTTCACCAGCATGGAAGTTACCTTCAATTACCTTACGAGTTCCATGTGCTTTTACTTCTTTGCGTGGGAAAATCATCGGATAATTAAGACGCAAAGCTAACCCTGTTGCTGTTGGTAAAGAACCGTAGGGAATACCTGCTATCCTATCAAAAGTCAGATTTTGTAAAATCTCTGCATAAGCAGTCAGTACTAGATTAAAAACTTGCGGATTGGAAATTATTTTCCGTAAGTCGACGTAATAAGGAAATGTTGCTCCTGATGCTTGTACGAAGCTACCAAACATAATGCAACCAATATCATACAGTTGTAAAATTAAATCTTGCTGTGGATGTTGGTTAAAAGAACATACATCAGGTAGCCACACAGAGCAGCTGGAATTCTCTTGAATAATGTTATTTTTGGCTAAGTTAATTTCTGCCCTTAAAGATGCAATTTCCTGAGCTAACTGTGGGCTACTTAACATATCTTGAGGCACAGGAATCAACAAGCCGTCACCGTGATCATTCAAACCTGAAGCTAAAATTTCATGCAGATTATTTTCTTGAGCCCAGATACTACGAGCCATAATTATTCTTTCAGGGGCTACGGCTCTAATCAATGCCAAAACTTCAGGATTGGTAGTTCCTACTTCTAAACCTAATTGTTCTGGTGTACCCCAAGTTCTGGATTCTTTGACTACCTGTAAATATAGCGGTGATTCGTTAGTAGGATATTGTTGTAAACTTTCGGCTCCGGGATTAGATGTACAAGATAAAATAAAGACGGCTTTATCAGGATAAACTAAAAATGGCGCTACATGATCCTGCCCAATATAAGGGCTAAGAGTAATAGCATCTACTTGCCATTCCGTAAAAACAGTGCGGGCAAAAATAGTACTAGTATTTAAATCACTGTGCTTGGCATCTAAAATAATGGGAATATGCTGGGGAATTGCTTTTAAAGTTTTATGTAACAGTTCTAACCCAGGAATTCCCAAAGCTTCATAAAAGCCGAGTGTTGGTTTATAAGCACAGACAAAATCAGCAGTTTCAGCAATAATAAATTGCAACCAATTCCATAATCCCGCTATCATATCTTCATCTGCATAGCGCTTGGGCATCATCTCTGGATTGGGGTCAAGTCCTACAAATAGTAGGCTTTGGTTATGGGTAATATTATTTTGTAGTTTATCAAAAAAGTTCATGGTTATTATGAGTCCAGAGCCAAATTTCAACAATTAAAAACTAATATTAATTGCAACTAAAGTCCTGCAAACCATTCGTAGCCTTGGTCTTCCCAATAGCCTTTAAAAGGTGATAAATAACTAGTTAGTGTAATTTGAGTTACCCATTTACTCTGTTTGTAACCCAACTTAATTGGCGAAGCTAAACGCAGTGGTGCGCCATTATCAATCGGTAAGGCTTCTCCATTTTTTTGATAAGCTAATACAGTTTGGGGATGTAAAACTGATGCTATATCCCAACTTTCATAATAGCCATCGGCTGATTTAAAATAAGCATACTTAACATTTGCTTTCGGTTGAGCAATTGTGAGAATTTCTTTTAAACTTACACCACCCCATTGCACGATCGCAGCCCAGCCTTCTACACAAACATGGCGGATAATCATCGAAGTGAGGGGCAAAGCGCGAATTTCTGCTATACTCAAACTCAGAGGTTGATTAACTTCACCATCAATAATTAAGCGATACTTCTCCTCATCAATAATTGGAGTAGACCTAAAGCTATTCACAATTAAAGCTTCTGGTTGAATTTGACTTGGCGAAAATTCTGGTACTGGCTTTTGTGGCTTAAAGATAAAAGTTTCTACCTTCTGGTTAAGTGGTTCCGATAATTTACCCACCAAATCTTCAAAGCTAGGTGTACCACAGCCACCAAGTAATAAACTGGCACTAGATAATCCAGAAATTTGTAAAAATTGCCGACGTGTAAATTGAGGAATATTGCTGCGAATTAAACCCATATTAAAAAGCCGAGAAATAATTTAGCTAAACATAGAATTTGCAGAGTGAGCACTATTCAATATTCATACACTAGTAGAGAGGAAAATTCTTGTTCCACAAGAGCTAGATTATTTTTTAAAATTATGTGTCTGCAAGCTGTTGTAGTGTATAGTACCCAATCTCAAATAAAAAAGTCGATGAATACCAAATTACCAAAACATAGAATCTGTAAGTTCTTGACCACCAGCTTTACGTCCTAGAAAATAGTGAGCGATCGCAAATACAATTACAATGGGCACTGAGGCAAAATGAGCAATACGCAATCCTTGCCAACTGCCAAATAAATCCACAATCCAGGAAAATTGAGCAGGTTTATACATACCTATACCAGTAAATAAAGCCAAAAGTAAGATAGGAATAATAGCTGTATAAACAATGCGATGCCAAGCATAAATTAATCGCTTGCTGTTCTGAGTTTTTTGTAATGCTTTGACATCATTGGCACCGACAAATCTATGCCGCCAACGGCGAGTAATAAAAACATAAACTCCATACCATAATAGATTTAGCGAAAATAACCACATAGCAAAAAAGTGCCAATGTCTACCCCCAGCTAGCCAACCTCCTAATGTAAATAAAGGAAAAATATGTATACCTGTACGCCCACCAAAAACCGGATTAGCATTATAAATTTGTAGTCCGCTAGTCAACATCATAAACAGGCTAATGATATTAATCCAGTGGAAAATTTTAGCTCCTATTGCTTGATGGGGTAACTTTCGTGGTTTAGAGGGAATAGTCACAGTCACGTTGCTTACTCCAAATTAAAAATTTAAAATTAACAATCTTTGAGTTGTATAAGCAGTTGTGCAAAGCCTTAATAGCTAAAAGACTACAAAATTTATTTTCCATTTTTTCTAGCGTTTACTCATTTGTTACAGTACAAATTTATCTGCGTAGATCTGTATTTATCCTCTGACCCACCAATACGGAAATCGCGATATTAGCAGTTAACTATTAATTATTTCAGACTTTGAGCAGAAGATATGGAGAAGTTTTTATTGCCATAAAATATTAGATATGAATACTAAATACCAATTTCAATCATGTTTGCACTGCTGAAATTAATTCATTAGGCTACAACATTAGTTGTGTTCCCAGCGATATGTCACATTTGTTTAAGTAGTATAAATTATTGCAAAGCTTCAACAAGGTTTTTTCTTGTCCCTTTTCCCCATCTCCTTTTGCCCTTAACCAACAAGTATTGAGATGGATTCATCTTGAATCTAATTCGGTAATCAAGAGTTAACAGTCTTGTATCTGTACCATAATCAGTGAAGTTACTATAACGATTTTCGTAAAAAAGCATCATTATTAATATATGAATCTTATTTTTTAAATGTATAAATTCTGCTCTATATGTTGGGTATTTTTACGACAAACTACTTAGACAGCGATCGTAAGTTCAGCACGATCGATTTATTGAGGTCTTTTGACCTACAAATCAAGCGCAAGGATGAAAGCAGCATTACCTAATAACGAAGCACAGAGACTTGAAGCACTTTCCCAGTATCGGATCTTAGATTCAGTATCTGAAGCAGCTTTTGACGACCTAACTTATTTAGCATCGTATATTTGTGGCACTCCCATCGCCCTAGTTAGCTTAGTCGATAGTAACCGTCAATGGTTTAAATCGAAAGTTGGTTTAACAGATGTAGAAACCTCCCGCGATATTTCATTTTGTGCCTATGCAATTTTACAATCTGAAGTTTTTGTGGTTCCTAATGCCAAAACTGACGAAAGATTTGCCACTAATCCTTTAGTTACATCAGAGCCTTATATAGGTTTTTATGCAGGTATACCTCTAATTAATGTAGATGGATATGCTTTAGGAACACTCTGTGTGATTGACCATGTGCCAAGGGAACTGACTGTAGAACAGATGGAAGCCTTACGGATTTTAGGCCGCTATGCTATTAGGCAACTAGAACTGCGACGCGATTTAACAAGTTTAGGGCTGCCATATCAGAAAAATAAATATATTAAAAAGACACGTATGCAATTCTTAAAAAAGATTGCGGCAGCACTAGGACTAGCATCTACCATATTAGTAATAACTGGTATATTGTCCTACCATAATACAAAAATATTTATTGAAAATCTGAACGCAGAAAAAACTACAGAGGAGAAAATTTATACTCAAGAAAAACTACTATCTCTGCTCAAAGATGCCGATAATAGTGAGTTTGATTATCTGGTAACAGGAGAAAAAAAATATTTAGAACCTTATAAGATAGCAGTTAATAATATTAGTTCCCATGTTCAAGAGCTAAAAAAATTATCTAAAAAACAGCCACAGCAACAACAAATTTCTCATTTAGAAATATTAATCACAGGAAAATTAGCCGAAATTCAGGAAACTATAAATTTTCGTCAGCAAAATAGTTCTGATTCTAACTGGCAGTTATTTTTGAGCAATCGCCGTCATAATCTCATGGATGAGATTCGCAAGCTGATGGCGAAGATGCGAAATGAAGACAGCCAGCAACATCAACAATATGCTGCAGCAGCCAAAGCTAGTGGCACGCAGACAATTTTGACAATCGTCATCGCCATTAGCCTATGTTTTATGATTCTCAGTGTAGTTTACTATCTAATCTATCGCGAAATTAAAGAGCGATCGCAAACAGAAGCAATCATAGAACAAGAACGCTATTTAATCTCAGAAATTTTAAATACAGTTGCAGCTTTAGTGATTGTTCTCGACGCGCAAGGAAGAATTGTTCGCTTCAATCAAGCTTGTGAGCAAACCACTGGTTACTCATTTGATGAAGTTAGGGGTAAATATTTCTGGGACATCTTGCTAACTCCAGAGGAAAAAGAGCTAGTTAAAGTCGTTTTTCAACAGCTACAAGGTGGTCAATTTCTCCATGAGTACGAAAACTACTGGGTGAAAAAAGATGGTAGTTTCCGCTTGATTGCGTGGTCAAACACCATCCTCAAGAATGATGCTGGGCAGGTTGAATATGTTATTGGTACAGGGGTTGATATTACCGAACGCAAAAAAGCAGAAGCCGCTTTGCAAGATAGCAAATGGTTTGCGGAAAGCATTGCGGACAATTCACCCAGTTTAATTTATGTGTTCGATTTGGACACTATGAGTGTTATTTATACCAACAAACCTGCGAGTAGATATTTGGGATACGAGCCAGAAGAAATTACAGCAATGGGTTCGGACTTTTTGACTAATATTATTCATCCTGACTATTTGCCCAGCAGAATGAGATATTTCGAGGCTGCTCAAAAACTCAAAGACAACGAGGTAGTAGAATTTGAACAACGACTGAAGCATAGTAGTGGCGAGTGGCGATGGTTTTGGCATCGTGAAACCATTTTTAAGCAAAGAGCAGATGGTACGCCGTGCCAAATTATGGGCACTGCACATGATATTAACGATCGCAAACGAGCAGAACAACACTTGAATGCTCAATATGCCGCAACCAGCGTATTAACCGCCGCTAATAATATTGCTGAAGCTATTCCCTTGATTTTGCAGGGAATCTGCGAGAGTTTGGGTTGGGATGCAGGGGAAATGTGGTTAGTGGATCAACAAGCCAATGTTTTGCGTTGTCTTGATATTTGGTATGCATCATCTTTAGCAACATCAGAGTTGGAAGCATTTACCCGACAAACCACTTTTGCTTTGGGAGTAGGTCTACCTGGTCGTGTGTGGGCCGATAATACACCGATTTGGATTGATGATATGTTGGCATCTGCCAACTGTGCCGACCAACAGATTGCTGAAGCAGGATTGCAATCTGTTTTTGGTTTTCCTGTATATAGTCGCAACCAAACTTTTGGTGTGATTGCTTTTCGCAAGCGGGAGAAGCAGCAAATAGATTTAGATTTGCTAGTGAGTCTGACTACTATTGGTAACTTATTGGGTCAGTTTATTGAGCGCAAGCAGGGAGAAGAAGAACTCCAACGCCAAAATTTGCGATCGCAACTGTCGGCTGATATCACTCTTAAAATTCGGGAGTCTTTACAAATAGATGAAATTCTGCAAACCAGCGTGACAGAGGTGCAAAAGCTGCTGAAGGCAGACCGAGTACTGATATTGCAATTAGAATCAGATGGCTCTTTTACAACCCTCAAAGAAGTAGTGATGCCTGACTTGCCTACAATCATGGGGCAGAATATTTTTGATCCTTGCTTTAGCGAAAATTATATTGATCAATACCGTCAAGGTAGAGTTAGCGCCATTAACGATATTGAGCAATCTCAGATTCAACCTTGCCATATTGAAATGCTCCAGCAATTTGCTGTTAAAGCTAACTTAGTTGTGCCAATTATCTTAAAAAGTCAGCTTTGGGGATTACTGATTACTCATCAATGCCACCATCCAAGGCAATGGACTAATTGGGAAACGAAACTTTTACGAGAATTAGCTGACCAAATTGCTATGGCTTTAGCCCATGCTAAATTGCTAGAAGCAGAAACTCTGCAAATACAAGAACTTGAAGCTGCTCGCAGTCAAGCCGAGTTGGCATCTCAAGCTAAAAGTGCTTTTTTAGCAAACATGAGTCACGAAATTCGTACCCCCATGAATGCCGTTTTGGGGATGACTGGCTTATTGTTAGACACGGTGCTAAACGCCGAACAGCGAGATTTTGTGGAAACTATTCGCATTAGTGGCGATGCTTTACTAACGTTAATCAACGAGATTTTGGATTTATCCAAACTAGAGGCTGGGGAAATGGTTCTCGAAACTCTAGACTTTGATTTATCAACCTGTGTGGAAGAGGTAATCGATTTATTAGTTCCCCAAGCTCATAGTAAGGGGATAGAAATGGGAGCATTAATTCAACGCGATGTTCCTACTTACCTGAAAGGGGATGCTAGTCGTTTGCGACAAATTTTAATGAATTTACTCAGCAACGCTATCAAATTTACTAGTAAAGGTGAGGTCTTAGTCCGAGCAGAATTAGAATCAGAAACTCCAACTACAGCTACCATCTATTTTGCGGTTACAGATACAGGTTTGGGTATTTCCCCAGGAGACCAAAGCAAACTTTTTACGCCATTTACCCAAGTGGATGCTTCCACTACCCGTAAATATGGCGGGACAGGTTTAGGGTTAGCTATTTGCAAACAGCTAGTAACTTTAATGGGGGGAGAAATTGGGGTAGAAAGCCAGCTAGGTGAAGGCTCAAAGTTTTGGTTTAGAGTGACGTTTGCCAAGCAAATCCAGCCTGTTGTACCAATTAGCGATCGGGGATTTTTAAAGAATCGTCGTTTATTAGTTGTGGATGATAATGCTACTAATCGTAAAATCATCTACCATCAAGCTACCCGTTGGGGAATGCAGGTAGATACAGCCGACTGTGCAGCAGCCGCCTTCAGTGCTATACAAAAAGCTTATCAGCAGTCACAGCCTTATGATATTGCTTTGATTGATATGCAAATGCCCGACACAGATGGTATAAGTTTGGGAGCCAAAATTAAAGCCAATTCTGCCATTGGTGAGATACCTTTGATTATGCTTACTTCTACTAATCAAAGGGATGAAGTTAGACAATCACTGCAAATAGGATTTGCTGCTTATTTAGTCAAACCTGTGAAGCCATCTCGCCTTTTGGATATTATTATGAATAACTTAGGAAACGGGACAGAACCTCATAATTTCGATAATTCAGCAGTTACAAAAATGTCTAATTCTGTGCAAACCATACAAACTAAAGTTGCCAGTAAATCTCAGTTAAGAATTCTGCTAGCTGAAGATAATCTCGTCAATCAGAAAGTCGCTATCAAACTATTGCAAAGCTTAGGCTATAGCGCGGATGTGGTGGCTAATGGTCAAGAGGCACTGGAAATATTAAAAAAAGTTCCCTACGACTTAATTTTTATGGATTGTCAGATGCCTGTGCTTGATGGTTTAGATGCCACAAGACAAATTCATCGTTTGCCAGAAAGCTCCTTTGCTAGCCGTCGTCGTCCTATAGTAATTGCGATGACTGCTAATGCGATGAAAGAAGATAGACAAAAGTGTCTTGATGCTGGTATGGATGACTATTTGAGTAAACCAGTAATTAAAGACAAACTTTTAGCCATGTTAGACTATTGGGGAAGTATAATTTTGAAGCCGCAGGATACTGTGGTTTGTAAACCTGAAGCCAAGACCACAGACACTAATCCCCTAGGTTTACTAATTGATTGGGAACACCTACATCAACTTTCAGAAGACAATACAGAATTTGAATTTGAGTTATTAGAAATTTTTGTTGAAGATACTCACACTCATTTAGATATCACTAAAGCCGCAATCGAGAATAATGATTTTGAACAACTAGCGCAAGAAGCTCATCACATTAAAGGTGCTAGCGCTAATGTGGGTGTGACACCTATGCGCCGGGCTGCAGAACAATTAGAACAACTAGCTCACGAACAGGAACGGAGAGGTACTGCGAAACTAATTGATGAATTAACTAAATACATCAGCCAAATTCAAGCTTTTTTGTTGCACCAAAATAATCAATAATATTTACTAATAAATAAACAGTAACGAGCATCTTTTGTGGGCTCGTAAGTTAACTTATCAGCAATCTCCGACATGATTTTTAATCCACGTCCACGTTCTTGATCGTTATCTTCAAATGCCGCGACTTCTTGTAATTTTCGAGCTAAATCGAAAGCAGGGCCTTTCGACATAATTCTGATTTCTATATGTTCCCTTGAACGCACAGCTTCTAATTCAATAGGCGTTTCTACGGGTAAATTTTTATGTGCATGTTCCACAATATTTGCAAAACCTTCTATCAGCAAAGTTTGGCATTGCCACCAGATTTTTGCATCAGAAATGGGCGGTCTATTTATCTGCTCAAACCATGATAAAACCTGTGCAGAATTATTCAGATCTGTATCAACTTTGAGATGGATTTTATGATTCACTGTAACTTTAACCTGTCAAATTTATTGATTATTGATTACATTAAGTCAAAACCAAAACTAGCAACTTTAATATTTTATTATATAATATTTAATTACAGTTTGATTAATTAATATAAGTGATAATCTTAATTATATTCTCAATTAAATTTAAGCTTTTTTAAATAAAACTTATGTTTAAAATTCTCATAATTGATGACGATCCTATAGTACGTATAGCACTAAAAAGAACACTACAAAACCAAGGATACGATACGACGACAGCCAGCAATGGAGAAGAGGGAATCGCCCTAGCAAGGAGCATAACTCCTGCTTTAATTATATGTGACTGGATGATGGCAAAATTGGACGGAATAGAGGTCTGTCGTCGTATTAAAGCCGATCCAGAATTAGCAACTACTTTTTTTATTCTCCTAACGGCTAAAGGTGCAGCTCGTGGAGAAGAAAAAGATAGAGTTCTAGGATTAGATGCAGGTGCAGATGAATTTGTCTCAAAGCCAATAGAGATGAATGAATTAAAAGCAAGAGTGAGAGCAGGGTTAAGGCTACACCAACTAAATCAAGATTTGCAAACTCAAAAGCAGGCTTTAGAGCAACTCAATCAAAGCCTGCAAACTCAAAAGCAAATTTTAGAAGCAGAACTAGCTGAAGCTGCTGATTATGTGCGATCGCTTTTACCATCCCCAATGGAGGGAACAGTCACAACAGAATCACTGTTTATTCCTTCAGCGCAGTTAGGTGGTGATTGCTTTGACTACTACTGGCTAGATGACGAGCGTTTAGCCATTTATCTGATGGATGTATCAGGACATGGGGTGGGTTCAGCGCTCTTGTCTGTATCTGTACTGAATGTGTTGCGATCGCAGTCTCTACCCAACACTAACTTTAGTCAACCAAAAGAAGTACTTTACGCTCTCAATCAAGCCTTTCCTATGAGCCATCACAATGATAAGTACTTTACTATCTGGTATGGAGTTTACGATTGCTCAAAACGTCACCTCATCTACGCTAGTGCTGGACATCCACCCGCAGTATTGTTATCTGGAATAGATACAACAGACATGAGTGTCAAACAGCTAAGTTCTTTAAATCTACCTATTGGCTTTGTTCCTAATGTGGAGTTTGAGGATGTGACTGTTGAAATCTCTGCTCACAGCAGTTTATACATTTTTAGCGATGGTGCTTACGAAATTCATCAGCCTAATGGTCAGCTTTGGGGTATCAATGCTTTTATTGAATTGTTAATCAAATGTAGCACTGAGCAGACTACTCAGCTGCAGCAAGTATTCGCCGAGATTTTGTCTTTAAATACTCAAGAAAATCTAGCAGATGATTTATCTTTGCTGAAGGTAAGCTTTGGCTAAATTAGTAGCTTGGCAGAGAATTCAACAATCTCTAATTTAGGGTTTTTGGCTGCTTACAACAGTTTATTTATGTACGCCAAATTGTCATAATAAAATTTCTATATATTATACCCTAATTAACTCTAGAGTATTTCACTGTACTGACAATACATGACGTTGAAATTCATCGCGATCGGCAAAGTTTTGAATAATTCTATCTACTTTGGTTAATTCAAATAACATTTTGACTTGAGAACTAGCAGAACATACAAAGAGCTTCGCATTAGCATTGCGTACTATCTGCATAGCTGAAACTAAAGCGCCTAAACCAGAACTATCAATAAAGCTCACGTCTTTGAGGTCAATCAATAAAACATCTAATCCTGTTTGCCTAGTGACAATGTCGCTAACTTCACGACGCAATTGATTACCCCTAATAGCATCTAAAATACCCGATGGCTCTATAATTGTTAATTTTATTTTCATTACTTAAATTTCCTGTTATGTAGATAATAAATTTCACTTTATTATTTTGGCACTCAATTAATCAAATCTGCAAGATATATAGCTGGAGTTTAGACTAAGCAGTAAGAAAAGGCCCAGCAGTGCTGATTTGATCAAACATAACATTCAAGAATGAAGATATTTAAGATTAAGTAGATCGTAATAGCAGAGTAAATAAAATCAAAATTGCAAAAATGTGCCAATGAGAAAAAATGCAATCGCTCTCATTAGCGTCTTTTTATGGCGTTGCAGCATATTGAAAAAATTAATTTTTGAAAGTCAATTTGGGATTAGAGAGATTTTTTGCCAGAAGCACGTCCTGATTTTACCCCTGCCCAAACTGTAAGTGGCTTGCCTACATGCTTATAAAGCAAACTTTCAAGAATTACACCATTATTATTAGCAGTTAGAGAAGTATTTGGCTGCTGTAAATCTTCGTAGAAGCCGTTATACCAACCTTTCTCAGACTTGAGATTTTTTTGTACAAAATCAAATAATTGGCGAGTGTAAGCATTGTTATAAAGCACATGCCAAGCGATCGCCGCTTTGCTACTGAGAAAGCGCAAATTATTGTGTTTTTCTTGAGTTTCTGTGATTGTCGCCCAAGGTTCACCATTTACAAGCAAGCTGCTGTAAACAAAGTAGGGAGGACGATCTACGTTATCTTCGGAAACGGCTGTTAACTGTTTTGTGTTGTGATAACGAGCTTCTTGAGCGGCTAAAACGCGATCGGCATAAGCTTTAGGTAAAGTTTGAAAACCAGTCTCAATGCCATCAAGAATATAAGGCTCGCTCAAAACATAGTTATTGGCTCCCGAATTTTCGTAGTTACGCTGGTCGAAAGGTACACCCTTGCCGTAAATATTTGCAAAGGCAACGTCAGACTGATAATCTAAGGCTTCATTGACATCCAAACCCCACAGTTTTAAACCATAGGCGGCATAATTTTCATAGCCTAAGCGTCCTTCTTGGTTGTATTGTTCCTTACCTTCGATGACGCTTGCACCATACATTTGCCCGTCTTTAGTCAGACGTTGAACGTGCCAATGCTGCCAGACAGCATCAGACTTAGATTTTAACTGCGGATATTTTGTACCTACTATTTTGAGCCAGATTGCCATTCGTCCCAAATCGATAGCCGACCAGCCAATTTCGGCTTTTTTATCTGGATGTCCGTAATTTACAGGTGTTAGGGTTTGAGAATTGTAGACTTTGTTAGGCAATTCTCCTTTGTATAAAGGCAAAGATGCTAGAGTATCAAGCATTTTGCTGATTTTGAGGTCGAATTCAGTAGCAGATATAAAATTGAGTTCTCTCGCTGCTACGAAAGCGGCGATCGCAGAAGCTTGATCCCACATTGTTATAGTGTTATATCCATCAACAGAGTTGACCAAGCCTGTTTCTTTGTTCCAATTACGTTGGAAGTACAACCAAGCCTGATGAGCAGTTGCAACGTCCCAAGGCGTTAATGCTCCTACTCCCGGCGCAACATAAGGAATTGTATTGACTGTCACCTGACTAGGAATCACAGGTGTACCAGGCAATGCTAAAGATTGAGCATCAAGTTTGGCAATAGCTTGTGCTGCTTTATTATTTGTATCAGAGTGAGAAGTTGAAATTTCAGTTTTTAGCACAGTATCAGTACTAGTTAGCTGCTTAGATAAATAATTTAGACTAGCGATAGCGATTATAGCTGTAACAACCCCTCCCACGGAAGCTAATAAAGATAAGCTTTTAGGGGGTAGTTCAAAATCATGTGTCATGACATCTTACCGCTTTGACGTGACAAATCATACTTACTTGCTAATACTAGTAATAGCTCTGGTTCTCTACGATAAATTAATACAGATTAACCGCTAAGAACCTAACTGTAACTAGCTTGGGCATGAGGCATGGTGAGACAGTGCTGCGGGAGGGTTTCCCTCCGCAGGCGACTGCGCTCGCGTAGCGTATCCGAAGGATTCACCCGAAGGGGGCATTGGGTTTTCTTCCTCTGCTTCCCCTACTCCCTCATTCCCTAACAAATCTGCCAATTTGTTGTATCAAGTCATACCAATTCTTCAAATCTAGGCGGCAGATAAAGTATCTACTTAAAGATACAAATTTCTTTCCTTATTGTCATCTTCCACAGTCCGAGAGAAAAAGCTATCAGGCATTTTCCTTAATTTTTGAAGGGAAATATAACCTTAGAAGGTTGTTTGTATCATTATAAGTATATTTTTGTAAATATTTCTAAATAAAGTTTCCGAATATACTTGTGAATCAAATTTTCTGGTCTATTTTTACCCGTCAAAACCTTTACCTACACAGATAGGGGCACAACATCTTGTGCCCCTACCATTTCAAATTTATAGAAATTTTTTAGCGAGATTCTGTGCCTTGATTGGGAAGACCAGGGGCTGTAATAGTACCTCCAGCAGCTTCTGGATCTGCACCCTGGCGAACATCAGTCCCAGATTCTTGGCCAGTCATCCGATATCTTTCATCAAGAGGAGTATCGCCTTCTTCTGTAGTCGGTACAGTTGTTTGGGTTCCTGGATTATCTTCAGGGTCGTATTTACCTTCATCTTGGCGGTTATCGGGAGGAGTTTTTGATGTCATATTATTTGCAACTTTGAAACAGGTTATTCTTTTAGACTAGTTTCTAGTTGTTGCTAGATTCTCTATCCTCAGAGATGAATAATTCTATAACTTAATTAACTTAATTCGGAGAAAACCTGAACTATAAATACTCATATTTGTAACTGCTAGCACAATCGGGCTTAATGTTGGTAATTTGCTGCTTTATTTGTAATATTAATGACAATATTGCTTAAAACTATATTCTAGCTATTGAAAGAGTTACCACAAATTCAGCTTCGTTAGCATTGTCAGCATTAGGTTTGATATTATCTTCTGACTGATAAGCCCTCGGTTCTACCGCAGGGCTGTTTCATTTTGAGGAATTTGCATAGTTAACAAGCTCAAGAATTAAGTAGCTGATTCAACTTGCGAGACTCAATAGTATTGATAACAAAATAATAGGGCACAAGAATGTTATGCCCTGACATCTATCTATTAAAATAGGTAAAATTTCCTGCTAAATTCAAACTAAAAACTAGAGTTTGGTTATTTACTAGCTTGTTCTACTATCTTTTTGAGGCGCATATATGCTTCTTCTGGTGTAAGTGGTTCGGATTGGTTTTCATCTGGAATATAAAATTGTCTGTTATCTGCAAAGTAGCGCACAACAAAACTGGGAATTAGTCCTAATTCCAAAGCTTTTTTTCCCAATTCTTCAGCTCTTTCTGATAGGCTGGTCTCATCATGAAAAGAAGGCTTGTTGGTAGTCATAATATTTCCTCTACATTATTACTAATTCGTAATTAAAAAACTCTAAAAATTATTAGGAGTTTTCAATTTTTTTCAGTTCTGATGAGATTCTAGATTAGAAGCTCAAATTAAATTCAGAATTTTGAATTATTTACTAGTTAAGTAACATTCAGTAATTAAATTGAAAATTATTATACTATATTTTACTGAAATTGTAGCAATTAATATTTTATTTACGCTCTATCGGTAGTGCAAATCTGCTGTTAAACGCTGGGTATATAAATTGACTAGTCGCCAGAGAATGAAGTCTCTGGCTAATAGCTAATACCAATTTAAGAGCGATCGCTACTACAGATGCAGGTTTACCATGTAGTATGCATTAGGCGTAAGCTGTAACGCACGAACAGCGTTGCTAATTTTGATAGCCTACAAAGACAAGCGAGTTGTAATTCGCTGCATTGCTTCTTCTACATTTTCGCGGCTATTGAATGCGGAAATGCGGAAGTAACCTTCACCCGCAGCACCGAAACCAGAACCAGGGGTTCCGACTACATTGACAGTTTGCAGCAATTTGTCAAAGAATTCCCAGCTAGATAAGCCATTGGGGGTTTTCACCCAGACGTAAGGTGCATTCACACCGCCATAAACTACTAATCCGGCGGCTGTGAGTTTCTCACGAATAATTTTGGCGTTTTCTAAATAGAAGCTAACTAGTGTTTGAATTTGAGTTTGTCCCTCTGGAGAGTAAACTGCCTCAGCACCACGTTGCACAATGTAAGATACACCATTAAACTTGGTCGATTGGCGGCGGTTCCACAACTTCCACAGTTCGACATCAGAACCGTCTGCGGCTTTGGCTGTGAGGGTTTTGGGTACAACTGTTAAGGCGCAGCGAGTTCCAGTAAAGCCGGCATTTTTAGAGAAAGAGCGAAACTCGATCGCAACGTCTCTTGCACCTTCAATCTCATATATAGAATGAGGAATTTCCGGATCGGTAATATAGGCTTCGTAGGCTGCATCAAAGAAAATAATCGAGTTATTTGCTTTAGCGTAGTCTACCCATGCTTTCAGGTGCGCTTTGCTAGCAGTTGCACCTGTGGGGTTGTTGGGGAAGCAAAGATAAATTAAATCAACTTTTTGTGAGGGAATCTCTGCGGTGAAGTTGTTCTCGGCGGTAATGGGGAGATAGACTAAGCCTGCAAACTCACCTTTATCGTTAGCAGTTCCTGTATTTCCTGCCATCACATTGGTGTCTACATAGACAGGATAAACAGGATCGGTAACAGCGATCGCATTATCATGTCCAAAGATTTCCAAAATATTGCCTGTATCGCACTTAGAACCGTCGGAGATAAAGATTTCGGAAGCGTCGATGTCGGCTCCCCTTGCTTGGAAATCTTGAGCCGCAATTTTTTCTCTTAACCAAGCATAGCCTTGTTCTGGCCCATAGCCTTTGAAAGTAGCGCGATCGCCCATTTCTTCTACGGCTTTGATCATGGCTGTGCGACAGGCTTCAGGTAAAGGTTCTGTGACATCACCAATACCAAGCCGAATGATTTTTGCATCTGGATTGGCTTCAGCAAAAGCATTCACCCGTCGTGCAATTTCGGGAAACAGGTAACCAGCTTTCAACTTGAGGTAGTTGTCGTTAATCGTTGCCATAGTAGATTGTGAAAAACGCCCTCAAACAGCTTACCGAATTTTAGATTTTAGATTTTAGATTTTAGATTTTAAATTTTGGATTGAAGATTGATAAGTTCATATCTCACCAGTTCTAAAGCTTCTGAATTTATACTCGCTCTCAAGAAGCAAGCTAGGTAGAATAAATCCACGCATCCAAAATCCAAAATTGATTTACTGCTAATTGCTGGGTGCGATCGCATTTTTTGTTGGCTGGTGACTGTTGACGACTAACAAACCCGTATCTAGAATTTAGCGCCTGCTTTCTTGAGTACAGCAACTATCTTCTGCCAATTACCTCCAGTCGCAACACTCAGTGGTGACGCACCCATCTGATTTTTAACATTTATCTTCGCTCCCTTAGCTATTAGCATTTGTACAACTTTTACATAATCATCTTCATAGTATTGAGCAGGGGGAGAGCAAGCAAACATGAGTGCAGTACTATCTTTTAGGCTTTTGGCATTAACTACAGCACCTTTGTCTAGCAGTAACTTTGTCATTTCTACCCCAGCACGATAGGTATATCTAGCTGCAACCATCAAAGGTGTAATGCCATATTGATCGCCATAATTCACATTTGCGCCTCGCCGCAGCATCATTTGCACGCTTTGCATGGCACCATCACTAACGGCTAATGCAAAATATCTATCAGGATCGCCGCCATTATCAAGATAATTTTTTACTACATCAATCTGATCGGTTGAAACTGCTTCAATTAATATGTCATCTTGACTCTGTACTTCTGTTTGAGCAAGAGCAACAGAGGGTGAGGAAAGCAATATAAGTGCTAACAGTAATCCCAGCTTACTGCATAAGTATTTTTTATTCATAGCTCAAGCAAAATCTTCTACTGGAGCCAAACTTCACTTTAGGAACAATCTTTTCCGGACTGTATCAAATTTTCTTCTTAAATCTATTTAGTTTCAAAAATTCTAGCTAATTTATTCGCTTGGTAACATCTTGCTTGCTGTATATGCAGAATGGGGTTAAGTAAGAGCGATCGCTCTTTACTCAACTTTCGTAAAATTTTCAATCCCCTTACGGGGAGTATATAATCTTTATTTTCCAGCTAATAGGTAATAGGGGACAAGCCCCTATTTAAAATCTAATAACCAGAATCGCCAGTAGTTGCGGATTCTTGAATTACGACTTGTGACTGTTGAGCATTAATTGTTGATCCGCCTCTTCTAGCAATTTGCTGTTGGGAAAACATTTCTCGCAAAACCATTGCTGGATCTACATAGTTAGTGTCATACTTCAATCCCCAATGCAAATGAGGCCCGGTAGTTCTTCCAGTCATTCCTACTCGCCCAATTCTATAACCTGTGGGGATATTTTGACCTTCAGCAATTTGAATTCCACCTGCGCGATCGACTAGATAACGACGACCGGAGATGACTTCTACATTGCCTTCCATGTGACAATAAGTATGCTCCCATGTGCCAGATTTAATGATTATATGGGTGCCACAGGCATTGCGATCGCCTACTTTTAGTACTCTACCAGCCCACCAATTGCGAATGTAACTACCTTGTGGAGCTGCAATATCTAAGCCGCCATGAAATTCCCAATTACTACCACCAGTAGCAGAACGGCGATAACCAAAAGCAGAAGTATAGCCTTGAAAGTTTTCTACAGGAAAAGATGCAGCTAGCCAAGCATTGCTGGAATTGGCTTTATTTGACTTAACTTCTCTAGCTCCAGCTACTTCTGGTTTCGGTAATATAGTGATTAAACTTACCAGACTCAATCCTATTGTTAATAAAGTAGCTCCGTATACTAATGCTTTTTTCTGACGCATACTCATTTTTCGTCCTCAATCCAATTGATGTATCAGTAAATTGCTTGAAAATTACAGTTGAATATGTTTAAAAAAGCTGCTGTATCAGCCAATTTATTATTGATATTGCAATATCAAGACATGATAATATATCACTTGTAAACATTGTCATGTCAAGTTATCTGGCTAACAAATCAGATTTTTTAAATATCAAATTGGTGGGTTTAATTAGTGCAATTAAAAACCAAATAATCAGATTTAATTCGGCATTTATCATACATTTCAGTACACAAGTATAATCGCTAATCGGCGTAGTGGTTAGCTAGGAATTACGGATTAATTGCATATCTAAGAGAAAATACCTGTGCTTGTTTTCACGGAGTAATAGTGTATGTAAGTTTATTCGCCAAGGGCTATAAGTAGAGTCATGGCTGAGATAATTTACTACTAAGCGAATTGCACATCCGGTAAAATACTGTTAATTTTAGTCAGAAAATTAATGAAACTGCTAATTGAGCATCGATCCCAGCTTTAACGCTAAAATTAGGCATTTGCGACACTCCGACAAGCTATGCTGACAGAACTTTTGCCTTTCCAGTTTGAATTGGATAAAATTGCGATCGCTGGAGCGAGTTTGTGGTCTTTGGCATTATATTTAGCTTTTTCACGAGTTAGTGAATGGGTAATTGTGCAGCTAAATCGTTGGTTTAACTTCGCTGAACAATCACTCTACACCAGTAGATCAGAATTCGAGAAAACTCGTAAAGCCAGAGAATCCCAAAACGCTTTCTACGCTTCCTTGTTTAGTATTGTGCCGTTTTTGATAGTAGGCGCTTTAGTTTACTGGGGTGTGGAAATCAGTTTAGGTCGTAGTTGGGGAGTTAGTACAGGAATACTTGCTTGTATTTCTTCTGGTATTTATGAACTAGGAAGGCGAGATGGAAGTTCTTCTGATGAATAGACAGCAAAAGTAACACCGTTGCTTCCCAGATCCCCGACTTTTTGAAAAAGTCGGGGATCTCAATTCTGTTCAGGCGATCGCACAACCAGCTTTCCTTACTACACAAGCGTTTCCAGCATCACCACCCGAAATTTTCAGGCTATATTTAGCTAAAGAAAAAACAGGGGTGGGATAATGCGGATAGCGGTGATAAGTAATTATACAATTGCCAAGGCGAGCGATCGCACTTATATAAGGACAGTATTCTATAAATATGACACTATAGAATACAGTCAAATCATCTCAAACTCGTGAGTCAACCAGATCCACTTTTAGCGAAAATCCTATCGGGGATATCTGATACCGCAATCCCTTTTGCCCAACTATGGCAACTTTTAACTAGACTAGGCTTTAATGAACATATTCGTGGCGGACATTACATTTTTACCAAACAAGGTGTTGAAGAAATATTAAACTTACAACACCATAATGGTAAAGCCAAAGCCTACCAAATTAAATTAGTCCGTGCAGTAATTCTGAAATACCAGTTAGGAACTAAAAATGAACCTTCGTTATGAAATAATTCTCTACTGGAGTAAAGAAGACCAAGCATTTATTGCTGAAGTTCCAGAATTACCGGGATGTGCTGCTGATGGGCAAACTTATCAAGAAGCACTAAAAAATACAGAAATTATTATGAAAGAATGGGTTGAAACTGCTAAAAAATTAGGTCGTACAATTCCTGAACCTAAACAACGCATAATATTTACATAAAACTGTAGGATGCGTTAATAACGCATCCTAGGTTAATTTCAAAAATTAATAATCGTAGCTATTCCTTGGATTTATCAAATAATTCCAGCAAACCAACGGTACCAACAAAAAAAGTATAAGTGGCGTATTTTATGGGTAGATGGTTTCTGGAAGGTGCATAGAAACCTGCAATAATTGCTTCAATTAAATGGCAGGAGACAGCAAAACGCTCAAACCAAAAAATTGGAGTGAGGCTACTTGGTACTTGAATATTATGGGTAATTGCATAAATATTCCACAGTTCTAAGCCAATAGCGCTGGATATCAGAACCGTAGATATGATTTTGATAATAGGCGCAAATTTTTCCTGGATATATTTGAAATTCATGCAATAGCAACCCTATTTAAATTTTGTTTTTTATCTAATACCATTTTGAAAAAAGAACGCAACAGATGGGTGAGGGCACGGCACCTGTAAGATATTTCATATACCAAAAGATTGTGGATGCCGTGCCCCTACAAAGAATTTATCTGTCGAAAACATTATTTGAATTTGTATAATTTTTTTATTCAGTATTAATTTATCATTTTTAGCGGTTCAAAAATGATTGGAAATTGCTATATCTTACATTTATTTTAGTGTAAAAATTCCATTAATAATTAAGAGAAAGTCTTTCATTTCCCCATTTTTGTGATTTTGATTAAGCGTCATGCCTAATCTATTAAATCTGCACGGGGTTTAAACGTTTCAATTTCCCGCAATTTTTCATACAGTTCCCGTTCTTCAGCACTAATAGTTTTAGGGGTAAGTATTTGGATTTCGACTAATTGATCGCCACGTTTACCGCTGTCGTTGGGGTAGCCTTTATTTGCTAAACGGAATCTTTGACCAGATCTCACTCCGGAGGGAATGGTCATTTTTACGGGGCCATCGAGAGTTGGTGCTTCTACCTGTCCGCCTAAAACGGCTTCACTGGGAGTGACTGGAACTTGGCAGAAAATATTAGAACCATCTAGCTTAAACAAAGGATGTGGTTCGACGGTAATTTTTAAGTATAAATCTCCGCCACCAATACCTTGGTTGCGTAGCCGGATAGTTTGACCTGTGACCATTCCAGGGGGCATACTTACTTCTAGCGATCGCCCATCCTCAAGCCTAATCCGTTCATTACCGCCTACATAAGCTTTTTCTAGGGGTAGGGTTAATCTCGCTTCAATATCCCGACGGGCGGGGCGTGGTGGGCTTTTGGGGACTGTATATTCAACTCGGCTTTTAGTGGTGCGAAATGGATCGGTATTTGTGTTGTTAGCTGCACCATTTTTGCTGCTTTTACCATTACCTACGCCAATCACCTGATTAATAAAACTTTCAAAATCAGGAAATTGACTGGGATCTACTTCTTGATTGTTGCGATTGTTATTGCGATTATCGCCCCAGGTTTTAGCTTTAGGGGTTTGTTTATTAAAGCCTTTTTGTTTCCAGTAGCGGCTAAATTGGTCATACTGTGCGCGCTTGGCTGTATCGGAAAGAATTTCATAAGCCTCACCGATGTCTTTAAATTTCTCCTCAGCTTCTTTGTTTCCAGGGTTAAGGTCGGGGTGATACTGTCGCGCTAACCGCCGATAAACCTTTTTAATTTCCTCACTTGAGGCTTCTTTAGGTACTCCTAAAATCTCGTAATAATCACGAAAATTCTGCAAATTTTGCATAGTTCAGGTATTCAACTTTAAATTTGAGATTGTAGTTTTTGGTAATAGGTAATGGATACAGTCAGTTGTCAGCTGTTGTTTTGCTTCACGCTGACTAATAACAAATTACCAATCACCAATCACCAAATCCGAATTTTGAATTAATTTCATCCGCTACGGGGAAGTCAAAAGTCAAAAGTCAAAAGTCAAAAAGCTAAATTTCCAGCTATATTTCTTCTAACTGCTGACTGCTGGCGATATTAGCTAGGAGTTACAGCCAATCATCATCATCATCCCAGTTATCTTGGTAGCTGGGGCGCGATCGCCGATTCGACCGATTGTCAGAGGAGGAGGAACGATTATCTCTGCCATAGCCGCGGTTAGAATCTCTACCGTAGTCTCTACCGGAATTGCCACTGTAGTCTCTGTTAGAGTCTCTACTAGAATTCCCGCCATAGTCTCTACCGGAATTGCCGCTATAGTCTCTGTTAGAATCTCTACCGTAGTCTCTACCGGAATTGCCGCTATAGTCTCTGTTAGAATCTCTACCGTAGTCTCTACCAGAATTCCCGCCGCCATAGGAATTATTATCCCAATAGGAATCTCCTCGCGGATAATCGCGATCGCGTTCTTTGTCGCCACCGGTAAAGATGTCGCGGATTGTCCCAAATAAATCGTCGTCTTCGTCCTCAGCATAGTACTGGCGGACTTCGCGATTTAGTTCATATAAAGCATCTTGCAGGTCAGCGTAAGCTTGGTCAATGCCGCGATCGTCGTCTTGCTGTAAACTGTCTTTGAGTTCGCGACAAATAGTATCGATGCGTTGACGACGGCTGCGGGCGAATTGCATTCCAAATTCTAGGGCGACTTCTCGCAGTTGGCGTTCGGCTTGTAATATCAACGCTTCCGAACGAGTCCGCTTTTCTACTCTTTCTTTGCGTTCTCGGTCAATATCGGCATATTTTTGAGCATCCTGAATCATGCGATTAACTTCTGATTCGCTCAAGGTAGAAGCGCCTTGAATTGTGATACTCTGCTCTCTGCCAGTGGTTCTATCTAAGGCTGTTACTTGTAAAATGCCGTTAGCATCAATATCAAATGATACTTGAATTTGGGGAATGCCTCGCGGTGCTGGGGGAATACCATACAGCTTGAATCGTCCCAAAGATTTGTTATTAGCTGCCATTTCCCGTTCGCCTTGGACTACGTGGATTTCCACGGTATTTTGATTATTTTCTGACGTAGAGAAAATGTCAGAACGGCGGACTGGGATAGTGGTGTTGCGGGGAATTAATTTTTTCATTACGCCGCCGATGGTTTCCAAACCCACAGATAGGGGGGTAACATCCAACAGCAGCACGTCTTTCAGTTCCCCAGCTAAAATACCCGCTTGAATGGCTGCACCTACGGCTACCACTTCATCGGGGTTCACATTTTCGCTAGGTTCTGCACCAATTAAGTCTCGCACTAACTGCTTCACCATCGGAATCCGGGTAGAACCGCCTACTAACACCACTTCTTCAATATCTGCGGGTGCTAGGCCAGAGTCTTTGAGGGCGCGTTTGACTGGGGTGCGTAAACGTCCCACCAAATCACCACATAAACCTTCAAATTGGGCACGAGTCAGGCGGGTTTCCAGGTGTTTGGGGCCGTCCTCTGTGGCAGTGATAAAAGGTAAATTAATCTCGGTAACGCTAACCGCCGAAAGTTCTATTTTGGCTTTTTCTGCTGCTTCCATCAGCCTTTGTAAAGCCTGGCGATCGCGTCTTAAATCTACATCTTCCGCTTCTAAAAATTGTTCTGCTAACCAATCTACAATTTTTCTATCAAAATCATTACCACCAAGCTGTGTATCTCCACTAGTGGCTTTAACTTCAAAAACCCCATCGCCAACTTCCAGAATCGATACGTCAAATGTACCGCCACCTAAATCGAATACTAAGATGGTCTCAGTATCACCCCGATCCATTCCGTAGGCTAAAGAAGCGGCTGTAGGTTCATTGAGAATCCGCAATACATCTAAACCAGCAATTCTGCCTGCGTCTCTAGTGGCTTGGCGCTGGGAATCATTAAAATAAGCGGGAACTGTAATTACTGCCCCTGTCACAGGTTCGCCTAAATAGCGGCTAGCATCATCTGCCAATTTCTTCAGCACCATTGCCGAAACTTCTTCTGGGGCGAATTCCTTATTTAACCGGGGACAGGCAACTTTAATATTACCAACTTCATCTTTGCGGATAGTATAGGGTACACGCTTAGATTCTGGGCTTAATTCGCCATACTTTCGCCCAATAAAGCGTTTAACCGCAAAAAAAGTGTTTTGGGGGTTGAGGACGGTTTGTCGCCGTGCCATTTGTCCCACGACGCGTTCACCTTCTTTGCTAAAGCCAACAACGGAGGGGGTTGTTCGCGTTCCTTCTGCATTGGCAATCACCACCGGCTTGCCACCCTCCATTACGGCGACTACTGAGTTGGTTGTACCCAAGTCGATGCCGACTACCTTGCCCATGCGTTACTCTTCTCCTAAATGTGTCTTAACTATATATATTATGATTGGAAGAGACTGCCCCTAGCTTGATGCTGTGGAATCGGTATACCTCATCTAAATATTGATGATTTAGGTAAGAGCGATCGCACCCTTAGCTAAAGAAGCTAGTTGCAAGACTAGGATAACATTGACATAAAGAATTGAATTTAAAAGAACGTCTCCAAGCTTACCTATCAGAAATAGCGCGAGAACGCGATCCCTATATGGCGACAGCCGGACATTTTTTTGTCCAAGAATATATTCGTCAGCAATTTAGCCAATGGGGAAGTGTGGAAATCCACACCTTTGATGTTGGGGGAAAAATTTGTCAGAATCTCATCTTAAATTTGCCGCCAGCAGCTACAAAACAACAGCGAAATTTACCACCTATTTTAATAGCAGCTCACTATGATGGTGTACCGGGAACAGTAGCAGCTGATGATAATGCTACAGGTGTGGCGGTTCTGTTGGAATTAGCGAGCAAGTTCGCAGCTGAACCAGTTAAATATCCCTTGAGGCTGGTAGCTTTTGATATGGAGGAATATGGCTTATTAGGTAGTGCTGAGTATGCAGCTTTATTACGCCAACAACAGCAACCACTACGCTTGATGTTGTCTTTAGAAATGTTGGGATATCAAGACTCTAATCCTGGTAGCCAAAGTTACCCCCCTCCCTTAGAACGCTTTTACCCCAATACTGGAGATTTCATTGCTTTAATTGGAAATCTGCGAACAATTCCTGACTTAATTAGCATGAGTCGCAATATTCGCCAAGCTGGTATAGGTAGCCAGTGGTTACCAGTCCCCAATCGCGGTTTAATTGTGCCGCAAACGAGACTTAGTGATCATGCACCTTTTTGGGATGCTGACTATCCGGCAGTTATGGTGACAGATACGGCATTTATGCGGAACCCGCATTATCATAAACCAAGCGATACGATTGCCAGCTTAGATTTAGATTTTCTCACAAGTGTTTTTACAGGGCTGGAAATTGCCATTCGGCGGCTGTAAATTTGGGATTAATTACCGAGACTCAAATCTTCTGTATTGGTCAAGTTGCTGGAAAGCGATCGCACATTTGGCGTTAAGCTGATTAAATCATCAATATTGCGTTTCATGGTTTGGCAAATTGCATCCAGAGGCAAATCATTATCATCATAACCAAAGGGGTTTTCGATTTCTAAGCCGATAGCTTCAATCCCAAATAATGTAAAACTGACTAAAGCCGCAATTAAACCAGTCCACCAACCCAAGCTTTGCACCATTTGAAATGGTAACAGCAAACAATAAAGGAATAATAATTGCTTTAAATGAATTGCATAAGCAAGCGGCATGGGTGTTCTTAAAATCCGTTCGCAAATCCCTAAATTATCAACTAAATTATTCAATAATTCTTGCATAGATGTTAACTGGTAGCTATTGAGGCATTTGTAGTTATATCTTTGCTGTAAATAATCACCAATCCAAAAAGCTACTTCTATGGGCGGATTATTCATGATTTTCAATTCCTGATACATAGACGACGGCATCAATTCTTTTAACTCCTGATTGACAGATTCACCGCGTAAATGTAATTTCATCGCCACAGCAAAAGCTACTAATAGATATAAAGCTGTAATTTTATCTTTTCTATCTTCTGGAGAAACTTCATCAACACTTACCCAAATTTGCCTTGCTAGATTTCTCACAGTATTCACTATTGCACCCCAGCTTTTTCTACCTTCCCAAAAACGCTCATAAGCTGTGTTTGTGCGGAAAACTAGTAATAAACCTAAAACAATACTGGGAATAACGCTGCCTAATATAGGTTGGGAAACTGGAAACTTATAATAGTGAAGAATAGAAATAATAATCCCAAAAATTCCAAACAATAAGACATTTTTAGCAATAGCTGAGATCACCGAGCCTTTAAGCTGTAAAACCATTGGAACCCGTTTTAATTTGTCAGCTGCCATGCAATTTACCTAAATAAGCAATAAAGTGAGCGTTAGATAACCTCAAAATAATAACTCTAGGGGTAGTACAATTGGCAACAATGATCACACAGAAAGTTTTGCGGTGCTGCGGCTAAATCTCATTGTCTCTGTATCCCAAATTCTTTCATAGCCCTAACACAACACCACTTGCTACAACGCGGAGGTAGGCGCGTAGCACTGGTGTCAACTTAAGCTAAAAGCTATATAGGGCGGGCGTTGTACAAATACCTCGCGCCCTCATCCCCTAACCCCTTCTCCCTGAGAGAGAAGGGGAATTGAATCTCTTGCTCCCTTCTCCCTGAGGGAGAGGGGCTGGGGGTGAGGGCGAAACCTTTAAACCAAGCGGTTTTCAGGTTAAGTTGACCCCAATGACAAGATGTCCGCCCCACAAGATGGAATAATTTATTTCTTGGAAATCCCTAAAAAAATAAATTGACAACAAAAACAATAATTTTGGAGGGGGTTTGGGGGACGCAACCGTCACCCAATCGGGGGTTTGGGGGATTCTCCCCCAATTGAATTAGGTGTTTCCACAACTGACAAATCAATCACTAATGATCTGAACTGTCTTAACTTATAAATGGTCTCTAAACCATGACGCAATATTTTTGCTGAAGGGGAAAAGGGAAATGGAAAAAACGGGAAAAACCTTGAATAAAGCAAATTTTGATTTCAAAACTCTTAACCGATGATTGTGGAAACTCTGACAGCGATTGCACATAGAAGTACAAAGCTTTGTTTCTCAGCTAGCTTAGGGCAATATTAAGCTGGCGTTAATATCTTTTACAGTAGAAAACTTACTTATGATACAAGTAACATGAAAGTGTCAAGTAGGGTAGGCATTGCTAACCCTGCAAATTATTGAACAAAGGTGGTTAAAAATGGGTCGCCTAAATCCCTACACCCTACAAATGCAGATTACTCGGATGTTTGAACAAGGTCAATCATTCTTTGCCACGACCAAAGTGCAAGAATGGTTGAAAGAACGTAATCACGATCCACTAGCCTATGACATTATTTTCCATAAAAAACCTGCTCCTCCTGGCTCTAAAGAAGTTATGGTAGTGGAAATTGAATTACGTCGCAAAGATGGACAGCCTGTAGACCCCTGGTTACAAGAACAAGCAAATCTTCATGCCTAATTTTTGGCTAATTTAGGCATTTTGCATATTAGCAATCTTCAAGTTAACTTTTCATTATCTTTAGCAAATTTTTCTAAATAGAGCGTTCCTGATTGCGGAATGCTCTTTGTTATGCTTGGAGTTATCAAAAATACTTTCTCTGCGCTGAAAATGAAAGCTAATAAACCTTGGGTATTTGCATTTTGGGTTTACTTTGGCATTTTAACGTCTATCTCGCTATCTGCATATCTAAAAATTATCCCCACCGAACTAGCTCAATTTCCTCATTACGATACAATTTTGCACTTTTTGCTATTAGGTATTGCTGCTTTTATCAGCCATTTAGCCTGGAATAAACGTAAAATTCAAATTTTCAATATTTCTTTGCCATTGGCTCCGATAATTGTGATATCGATTTGTGTCATAGATGAAATAATTCAATTTTTTGTACCTTATCGTTCTTTTGACTTAGTTGATTTAACTGCTGGCCTTTGCGGTATTGTGTTTTTTACTTGGTTAGCAGAAATCAAAAAGCTAAAAACTTCGTAAAAATTCCTAATTTTTATAAATTCAAGTCGTTAACGTAGGATGCGTTAGCGATAGCGTAACGCATCAGCATCAAAGGTGAGATTTTTCCAAAAATCAAATCGGATTCCTATAGCAAATTGTATGCTGAATAAATATAGAGGCTGAAATATTAGGCAAAGTAGAATATGACCGAAAAGCAAACTTGTGGACAATCAGCAAATTATATTTGCAGTAATTGTGGTAAACGCCTGTTTGCTTGGATGATGGCTAAAGGTAGCGCTGAATATGAAAAAGCCGTAAAAGAGCGCAAAACTTCTCTCTTTACCAATCTCCACGGTAATATTTTAGAAATAGGCCCCGGAACAGGCCCAAACCTATCTTACTACCCGCAAGATATTAACTGGATTGGAGTTGAGCCAAACCCATTCATGCATTCTTATCTGCGAGAAGCAGCTGAACAGTTAGGCTTCAACATCGATATCCGTACAGGTACCGCTGACAGCATAGATGCATCAGATAACAGCATAGATACTGTAGTGAGTACCTTAGTTCTGTGTTCAGTACCAAATCTAGCCGCTACATTTCGAGAAATATTAAGGGTTCTCAAACCAGGTGGACGATTCTTATTTATTGAACATATCGCCGCACCCAGTGGTACTTTTTTACGACGGGTGCAAAGTACTGTTCGCCCAATTTGGCAATTTTTAGGTGATGGTTGTCATCCAGACAGGGAAACTTGGGTGGCTTTAGAACAAGCAGGATTTTCTAAGTTAAATTATGAGCATTTCGAGGCCCCTTTCCCCATTGTCAGTCCTCATATTATGGGCGTAGCGACAAAATAGGAACCACAGCTAAGAAATTTCTCGGCTTCCAGGGGATACCAATATGCGATCGCCCTGACGTTATGGTGAAATTAAATTATCAAGTTTACAACTTGTGAATCAAGTACACGAACTCGTGCATCAAGTTTACAACTTGGGAATCAAGTTCACGAACTCGTGCATCAAGTTCACGACTTGTGAATCAAGTTCACGAACTCGTGCATCAAGTTTACAACTTGTGAATCAATTGCACGAACTCGTGCATCAAGTTCACGAACTCGTGCATCAAGTTTACAGATCGTGCATCAGGTTCACAATCGATAAAATAGCTAATTTCCGCAAATCTCAATAAATACTCATTCATAAAAGCTGTTGCTGTGCGATAAGCGAATAAAGCTTATTCTCGCTTCTATTTTCATTTTTCGACAAAATTCTTGTGTAGCCAATTTTCGGTAGCAACAGGCGATCGCAGATGTACAATTCTCAAATGGGCATACTCTGGTTGAGTAAATAACTGGGGGTATTCTCTGCGCTTTTTATCGTAAGTCTTTAACGCCCACAAAATTATGGAATCGCGGCTAAAGGTAGTTTGCCATGTTTCGACGTTACCATTGCAGACTTCTTGTTGTATCATTACCCGCGACGCGCCGCAATATTCGACTCATCACCACTGCCCAAGAATAATCTAACCACACAATTGATGCATTATCAGTACAGTAGCGCAGTTCGCTCAGATGCGATCGCGCTTACGTAACAGTATAAAAATTATCCCCTCTGTGTTCTCTAATATTGATTTGTCACCTTTCACACTGCAATATTAATTCACTATTGAGAAAAACTATTATTTGTATTGAAGAACACAATAGTTACTATCAGCAGCAAACTCAACTATTAATTATGCTATTAGCCTTGATTTATCTTGGATTGATGAGTTTGTAAATTGCAGCAAACTCCATAAAAGTTATGAAAGACTTGCATTTATTCTTAACTTCAGTTACATTCAAAATAGGTATAAAATTAAAGCCCAATGAAAATTTCAGTAGATGAAACGAGTAAAAGGGACAGCAATATCTTTAAAAACTGAATATAACTGCAAAATTAACCATATTTGCTGATAAATAGTTCCCTACTGCCAAAAGTCAGCAATTTATTTATTCACAGTTAATCTTGCTTTTCTTAACCTTACACAATGTTAGTAAAGGTGATAAAACAAAATACCTAATTTTTAGTTACAAAATTCTATTTTTTTCTAAGCCTATTGAGAATCTTTTTCAATATGATTTTAAATCCTAATAGAGATAAATACTTAAAAACCCATGAATCAATCCAGACAATTTCTCTATCTGAGACCAATCAACATCCAGCCGTAGGAGTAGATGAGCAAAATGCTATTCAATCTATTAGATGGTGGCTAACACAGCTAAGTTCCTTAGTAAAACAGAACAAATGTAAATTTATACCTACAGATGTAGAGACACGGACTGCAAATGATTATATATATCATTTAATTAAAAAAAATTTAAATAACTCTCGTAATTTTAGCCAGATTTATGACTGTGTTATCAGTTACTTGAATCACTTAAGTAGGCTAAAGCTACAATACTTTGACTGTGGCTCTTTCATCAAGAGTACACAAGGCTGTCATCAGCAATTGAGAATTTTTCAACTGTCAAATGGCAAAGGATACAAAAATAACTCTGTCGGTACGGAAGAAATTTTTCTCAACTTTTCTACCCCTATTGTGGAGAATTTATTAACCGGAAATAGGTTTAGTAGAAATGAATGTTATAAAGTGGCTACCTGGTTTTACCCAGTTAATTCAGTTAATTGTAGGTTATTGTAACCAGGCTCACAATTTTATTTTGTCCTCACATTGTCCATAAAATATCAGCATGAGATCAGATAGATGAATACTTTTTTCTGTTCAGATAATTCTAAACAAATAGGAGAAAATTTAATTGGTAGCGCTACCAATTCCGAAACTTATATTTTAGTTGAATGTCCTCCACCTTGGACTTCAGAGGCTTTTAATTCTAAATGGGTACCAAGTAATTTAAAGGCTTTAGTAGAGGATGTAAAACGTGCTAAATTACCAATTCGTTTTCTATTAATTGCCAATGATTTATCACATAAAGTCGAACAAACAACTCTGTTAATTTATCAAAAACAAAAGGGATTAAGTCAAGGATACCGCAAGCATGAATTTAAGCTAGCGAATATTGAGCAAGTAGCAGCGCTAGTAAAGAAATTCTTATGGGGTAATATTTCTGATTATGAAAGAGAAACCAAATTTACTAGAGATATTTTAGTATGTACTCATGGCAGCCATGATAAATGCTGTGCAAGATATGGTAATCCTTTTTATTTCTACGCTCAAGAAACTATTGCTCATTCAAGCTTAGAAAATGTGCGGATTTGGAAATCAAGTCATTTTGGTGGACATAGATTTGCACCAACAATGATTGATTTACCAGAAGGACGCTATTATGGTAATTTAGACCAAGATACTTTTAAATCAATTTTGGCTCGTACTGGAGATATCCAGTTATTTAATCAAGTCTATCGCGGCTGGGGAATTTTGCCAGTTCCCTTACAAATTTTAGAAAAGGAATTAATTCTGCGTCATGGTTGGGATTGGTTTAATTACGCAGTAACAGGTAAAATTCTGGAACAAAGTTTAGATAATCAGACTTTATTAGCTGAACTTAGTTTTGAAGATAATTCAGGCTCACTATATACTTACAAAGCTAAGTTAGTGAAGGATGAAAAGAGAACTGTGGAAGTGAAGAGTTCTTGTAATGCTAAAGAAGCCTCGGTAGTTCTTAAGTATTCTATAGCTGCACTTTGCTTAGATTCTAGAAAAGTTGTAAGTTTGAGCGCTTAAAAAATTGTATTCTTCCAATTAGCAAAGGAGTGAACATCTACCAATAATCAGATTTAGAATTGAGACATTTCACATCATCAATTTGTAGCAAATTTTTTTAAATCCATAATTAATTGCAAATGTAGGGTGTGTTGTCGCGCAGCGCAACGCACCAATGTAAAATCAAAATGAGGTACGAAATTTGATTGCATAAACCGCAGATAAACGCCGATGAAATTGAATTTTACGTAAATACAGTTCAGTTAAGAAAATTAATTGATAACCAAACCAAAAAACTAGTTACTCAACAAAAAAACAAAACAACAATTTTGGAGGGGGTTTGGGGGACGCAACCGTCACCCAATCGGGGGTTTGGGGGAGAATCCCCCAATTCTTCTGGCTTCTTTAATAACTAACAAATCAATAACTAATGAGCTTAACCTAACCGTATTGAATTTTGATTTCTTCAAAGAGCTATTAAAAATTAAGGTGCGTTGCGCTGCGCGACAACACACCCTACAAAATTTTATTAATTGTGAGGTTGGTGTTTAGGTTCCTAACATTTGTAAATTATGCAAGGTGGCGTACATTCCGCCTTTTCGCAGTAATTCTTCATGGCTTCCTTGCTCAATCAGTTCACCGCGCTTTAAGACAAAAATGCGGTTGACATTGCGAATTGTAGATAGACGGTGAGCAATAATAATTGCGGTACGCCCTACCAAAAGCTGATTTAATGCTTCCTGAACTAAAGCTTCTGTTCCTACATCTAGGCTAGCTGTGGCTTCATCTAATACTAATACTTGGGGATTGCGAATTGCCGCCCGAGCAAAAGCTAAAAGTTGTTTTTGTCCGCTAGAAATATTTGTGCCCCGTTCTCTAAGTTGAGTATCATAGCCTTGAGGTAATTGTTGAATAAACTGATCGATATTAGTTCGGTGTGCAGCTTGTTGGATTTGATCGAAGCTGTAATTATCTCCCAGGGTGATATTACTTTTCACATCCCCAGCAAATAAAAAGCCTTCCTGTAAAATAACCGCCAGATAACGCCGCAATTCTGCTTGTGGTAAGTCACGAATATCTACCCCATCTACCAGAATCCGTCCTTGAGTGGGTTCGTAAAGACGACATAGCAGCCGAATAATAGAACTTTTACCTGCACCAGTAGGCCCAACTAATGCTATTTTTTCCCCAGGATGAATAGTGAAATCTAAATCTTTGATAACATAATCATCGTCTTTGTAAGCAAACCACACGTGTTCAAAGCGGATTTCGCCTAATTCAGTTTGTGGTTTAGCTGCTTCTGATTCGAGATTAGCAACCACCTCATCTATGTAGCCGAATTTAGCATCATAAATAGAGATACGGGAATTATGGCGATCGCGGATTTCTATCGGTTCATCTAAAATGTTAATAACTCGTTCAATCGCCGTAAAACCTGCTTGAATGACGGTGAATTTCTCGGCAAAATTCCGCAAAGGCTCAAATAATTGTTGAGCATACAAAACAAATGCCGACAAAACCCCAAAAGTCATGCTTTTTCCTAGTAGCAACCAAGCACCTACTACTAGCACCCCTGCAACTGCCACTAAGCCAATCCATTCTAAAATGGCGGAAACTGCCGAATCATAAAAAATGGTTCTATCTATTTGCTGTTTATAACGTTGATTAGTAGTGCGGAATAATTCAGCATTGAATCTTTCGCGGCGGAATAGCTGCACTACATTAATCCCAACTATATTTTCTTGTAGCTGGGAATTGAGCATCGAAAGTTCTTCTCGTGCTTTGTAATTTGATTGGCGATACTGTTGTTGAAAGTAGATAATGATCAAGCTCACTGGTAACAGCATCACCAGCAATAAACAAGCCAATTCCCATTGCAGAGAAAACATCAAGCTGATAACTACCAGCATAGAAAATAAATCAGAGACAATTCCTACTGCTCCCGTAGAGAATACATCCCCTAAAGCTTCCACATCGCTGGTAAGTCTGGTAATTAATTTACCAATAGGTGTGCGGTCAAAAAAGCGTACAGATAAAGATGTCACATGATGAAATAAATCATCACGAATTTCTGCTGTAATTTGTTGTCCTAGCTTCTGTACGAAATAACCCTGAAAACCTGTAAGCGAGAGTCTGATAGTAATTGCAACCAGCAACAACCCTTCCAGGATATTTAACCCTTGCAGCAACGGACGATTTTTAAGAAACTCATAAACGCTGGGTTCCTGGCGAATCAAGGAAATAGCCTGTCCAATCAATAATGGTTGTACAGCATTAGCTAAGGCGATAGGTACGAGCAATAACATTGACAGCGCTAGCAATCGACTGCTACGACGAGCATAAGGTACTAAGCGCAAAAATAACCGCCAGTCATTTTCACGCCGACGGTGTTGCCTGTAGGATTTTTTAAGGGGTAAGTAGGTGCTCATAGTAAGAGCATTATAGTTAACTACCTACGCATTACGCTATCTCTGGGGAGGGATTGGGGGTTGGGGACTGGGGACTAGGGACTGGGGACTGGGGATGAGGGGGAAAGGGGAAAGGGGAAAAGGAAAAAAAGGGAAATTATTATTACCAATTACCAATTACCAATTACCAATTACCCATTACCAATTACCCATTACCCATTACCCATTACCAATCACCACTTCAAAACCTCACTTTGTATAAATCAAACAATTCCCCTGACTTGCGGGTGACGATTTTAGCGCCAGAGGCTTTAATTGTTTTTTCCCAGTCTGCTATCGACTCGAGAAATACTTCTGCACCTAAATAAGTTTCTAAAACTGCCCAATCTTCTGCTAAAGGCTGTTCGGGATTGAGGATGTCAAATACAAACTGTCCGCCAGGTTTGAGGACTCGTTTGACTTCCGACAATACAGCAGTCCAATAATCTAAAGGAAAATAGCAGCTGAATCCTGTTGCGATCGCTATATCAAAAATAGCTTGAGAATACTTTAATTGATGAGCTGGGCCTAACTCCACGCCTTTAAATAACTTTGAGTTTAATTGCGAACCCCGGGAATTGAGGGTATCTCGTGCTATGACACTAACTTCTTGCCCATAAAAATATGCTTGCCAATCTCGCCAAGGATAGATGAGAAAGCTGACACCGCAACCAATGTCTAAACAATGTTGATTCTTTTGCGGTTGCCCGATTTCCCAGAAGTGAGAAGCAATTTTTCCTGGTAATGTACCACTAATCCAGTCCCTATATATGGGCATCGCTTCAACTTCGGCGGGTAATTCAAAAGGTTGATTCTCGTACTGGCGATTGAAACGATATGTAACTTGTGTTACCATCTGCTGCCATTTATCTGAAGAGGTTTGTAAGCTAAAAAAATCGCTTTGGGAAGGCTTTTTAGACATTATGTCTGTACTACTCCTTAAGAAATTCGTCAAATTCTCAGTATAGTTATGGTAAAAAAGCTATATTGCAGTTTGGTTTTCTCTCGCTATGGGTATTGATCAAGTTTGGTGATGAGTTCACTAAAAAATTCCCATAGCATGACACCGTTAAGCGCGTAGCCAATTTACAAGCTTAACAAATTCAAGGAAATTCGGTAGACGCAGACAAACTATGGAATTCAAGCGATTTAACTATCAGCCTTTATCACCTGACGAACTCGAAGATATCAACCACCTGAGAATTATTGTTGAGCGTGCTGTGGCAGATGGCAAGCTCTCGAAGCAGGAAATGGAGTGTATTAAAATCGCAATGCGGAGAAATATTCAAATTACATTTGAGAAGCTAGTTATTTGCAGAGAACATATTTGGGACAAAATTCAAACAGGAGAATTGGAATATAGCTGGTGGTGATAAGTACTAATTCGTAATACCCTGCGGGAAGCGCAAAGCGCTACGTAATTCGTAATTAGATGAGGGGTAATCGGCAAATTTGTAACCTTGGCTAGGCAAGAAGCCTATATCACAGGAAACTCATGAAATTTAATGTGCTTAGATGTGTTTGAGCTTGAGTATTTCACTGATGGTAAACAGCAATTACTTTGAAATTATTTTATGTGTGATTCAAGGCAATAAAATTTAACTTAAAAGATATAAAATATGGTGAGCAAAGAAGATTTTACTTGCTCATCTACCTCATTTTTGCCAATAAATAACTGTTCTTAACTGAACATTATCATCAGGGAAGGAACTCCAAGCCCTAGATATTGCGTCGTTTCATTCGCAATGACACATCTATAAGTATTTTGTTTGCCAGCCATCAAATTAATTTTGCCTTGTAAAACTATGCCTGAAATAGAAACTTTGCGTCTGCGATTAAGACACTTAACGTTGGCTGATTTTGATGACTTGTTTCGTATCTACAGCGATGCGGAAATTATGAAATATCTGGTACCCCGAACAGCAGAGCAAACACAGACTAGTTTATACAGACATATTAAACAATGGGAAGAAAACAACTTTGGTATGTGGGCAGTAATACACAAAGAAACTGGCAAAATGATTGGGCGTTGTGGATTGGATTTTTTAGCAGATACGCCGGAAGTTGAACTAGGTTATGTGTTTGACAAGTCTTTTTGGTATATGGGTATAGCCACAGAAGCAGCACAAGCCACTTTAAAATATGGTTTTTGGGAAGTAAAGTTAGATCGGATAGTTGCGATCGCACATCCAGAAAACATTGGTTCAGTGCGTGTCATTCAAAAGCTAGGGATGAATTATCAAAAGCATACCAGCTACTACGGTCATGATGTAGTCTACTACACCCTCCCCCGCGACCAATGGCAACCGGATGATTCTCTTTATATTTTGCGGTGAAAAGGGCATGGGGCATTGGGCATTGGGCATTGGGTAATAGGGTAATAGGTAATAGGTAATTGGTAATTGGTGTTTGTGATTGTTCCCCCATGCTCCCTGCTCCCTGCCCCCCTGCTTTTTCCCAGTCCCCAATCCCCAATCCCTCACCTACGCAATCACCCTCTGCAACGTCAGCAACAATTCATTAATGGTGTATGGTTTGGGTAAGAAGGTTGTCACACCACTGTTGGCGACTGCTTCTAGTTTGTTGCTAGACATCAAGCCGCTGGTGGCGATAATTTTGACTTTGGGGTTGATTTTTTTCAAGGTGCGGATGGCGGTTAAGCCGTCGAGGGAAGGTAGCATCAAATCCATGAGTACGACACTGATTTGATCCATGTGTTTCGCGTAAACTGCGATCGCTTCAATGCCATCACTAGCGACAATGGTTTTATAGTTATGAGTTTCGAGGGATGTTTTGGTAATTTCCTGAATAGCAGGTTCATCCTCAACAATCATAATCGTTTCACCATTTGCGGTAGCGATTTTGGCATTGTCTGCTTTCAGTGTTTCTACGCCCTCAACTGCTGGTAAATATACTTCAAAGCTTGTGCCTACACCTTTTTCGCTATGGACTGTGATAAAACCACCGTGGCTTTTAATAATTCCTATAACTGTAGACAAACCTAAGCCTGTACCTTGTCCTACTTCTTTTGTGGTAAAGAATGGCTCGAAGATTCTATCTAAATTTTCTTCTGGAATACCTGCTCCTGTATCAGTAACAGTAATCACTATATAAGGGCCTACTTTGGCTTCCAGGTTCATGCGAGCATAATTTTCATCAATATACAAATTTGTAGCACAGATGGATAAACTACCCCCATTAGGCATAGCATCACGTGCATTAACGCAGAGATTCATTAACACCTGATGAATTTGTGTTCCATCGCCAGACACTATCCACAAGTCTTTTGACAAATCAGTTGAGACTTGAATTGATTTAGGAAATGTTTCTTTCAGTATTTTAGAAACTTCTACAATCAAATGTCTGATTTGCAGATTAATGCGCTTACCTTCTACACCCCGTGCAAATGACAACACTTGCTTAACTAAATCTGCGCCGCGTTTAGCGTTAACTTCCAAAATTTCCAACAAGTGACGAGTTCGTTGATCAACATCGGGAAATTTCATGGGTAGGAGTTGCGCTCCTGCCAAAATTGGTGTGAGGATGTTGTTTAGGTCATGGGCAATGCCGCTAGCTAAGGTACCTATGCTTTCTAGACGTTGGGCACGAAATAATTGCGCTTCTAAACGTTTCTTTTCGGTAATATCTGTGTCAACGGTAAGAATTGATTTGGGTTTACCTTGTTCATCACATACCAAACTCCAACGGCTAGCAACTAAAATTTCTTTGCCAGCTTTGGTAAGTTTCGTTAACTCACCTTGCCATTTACCTTTATTGATCACTTCCAAAAGTGCTGCTTCCATATCTGACTGCGGTTCATCGTTATCTAACAGTTCGCTGGCATTTTTGCCTTTAGCTTCCGCCGCCGACCAACCATAAAGGATTTCTGCGCCTTTGTTCCAAAAGAGAATTTTGTTTTCTAAATCTCTGACTAGAATCGCATCTGTAGTAATATCTAACAATGCCGCTTGTTCGCGGATTGTGGCATCAGCGAGCTTGCGTTCTTCTAAAGCTGCTTGACGTTCGCTAATATCTATACAAGCGCAAGTAATACCTATAATCTGTTGTGCTTCGTTTCTTAATGGTTCTACCGTCAAGTCATAATATCGGGTGCCTTGGGTAGTTGTAATTGATACTTCATCTCTAGTACCTACTCCCGTCACTAATACACCCAATTTCATCGCCGTTAAATGGTGGGCGCTTTCTAGGGGAATCAATTCTGAGTCACGTTTACCCAACATTTCCTCGGCTGTAAACCCAAAAGCAGGGTTATAAACCCAGGTATAACGTAATTCTAGGTCTTGGTTAAACACAAAGATGGGTGAGTTTTTCAGCGCGACTCGAAATCGCTCTTCACTTTGACGGAGCGCATCTTCTATCCTTTGGCGCTCAATCGCATAACGCATGGAGCGTACCAGCAAATCACCTGTGACTTGCCCTTTAACTAAATAATCTTGCGCGCCTTGTTGCATCGCTTTTAATGCTAAAGTTTCATCTGCAATCCCTGTAAGGACAATAATCGGAGTTGATTTTGCTTGATTGTGCGCTTTAATAAATGTTTCTAAACCCTGGCTATCTGGTAAGGAGAGATCTAAAAGCATCACGTCAAAGCTGGCGCGAGCTAAATGGTTTAATGCCTCATCAAGTTGCTCAACCGGCATCAATTCCACTACAGCTGCAGTGACATCCTGTAAAAATTCCTGCAATAAGAGGACATCACCAGGGTTATCTTCAACTAACAGGACTTTAATCTTTTCACCTGTCATTAGCGTTACTCCGGTGGCAATTTGACAACCGCAAACCAAAAGTTCTCTATGGAACGAACAATTCTCACAAATTGATCGAAGTCCACTGGCTTGGTTATGTAACAGTTTGCAGCTAGGTTATAAGCTTTAACAATATCTTCTTCAGCTTGGGAGGTTGTCAGCACAACGACAGGAATGCGTCTAAGATGTTCGTCACCTTTAATTTCTGCTAATACCTCCCGCCCGTCTTTTTTTGGCAGGTTTAAATCAAGTAAGACAATATCGGGATGAGGAACATGAGCATATCTATCTTGTTTTCGCAAGAATGCCATTGCTTCTACCCCATCTTCAACAACACTTAAGTTCACTGAGATTTTGCTATCTTCCAGAGCGATGCGTGTAAGTAACGCATCGCCAGGATTATCTTCTACTAGCAAAACCTCAATAGGCATAACTGCTGATAAATTGTTCACGATTGCTTACCTGTTTGATCTGGAATCGTAAAGTAAAAAATCGAGCCTTCGCCCGGTTTTGACTCCATCCAGATCTGACCGCCGTGGCGTTCTATAATTTTCTTACAAATAGCCAGCCCGATTCCAGTACCGGGATACTTACTTCTGCTGTGCAAACGCTGAAAAATTACAAAAATTCGTTCAGCATACTGGGATTCTACACCAATTCCATTATCACGCACTGAGAATAACCATTCGTTTCCTGTGGGGGTGAGATGGGGAATTTCTGTTGCTGTCTCGATGGTGTTTTTGAGCGCTTGGATGTGAATTTGGGGCGGTTCCTCCCGGTGAAACTTGATGGCGTTGGCAATCAGGTTTTGAAAGACTTGTGCCAATTGTGTAGTATCAGCCATGATTTGCGGCAGAGGATCGCAGGTAATTACGGCATTGCTTTCTTTGATTGCTACTTCCAGATTTGCGATCGCTTTTTCGACAACCGCATGACAATCTACTAATTTAAAGGGTTGCCCCCTAGTGCTGACGCGGGAATAGTTCAACAAATCATTAATTAAAGTTTGCATCCGCTGCGCCCCATCGACAGCGTAGTTAATGAACTCATCTGCACGGGTATCTAGCTGACTTTTATACCTACGCTCTAGGAGTTGTAAGTAACTAGTCACCATCCGCAATGGTTCTTGCAAATCATGGGAAGCAATATAAGCAAACTGTTCTAATTCGGTATTGGAACGAGTTAGTTCTTGCCGTTGGCGGGTTTCTTGTTCTAACAGTTGAGCTTGCCACAGAGCAATACCAATTTGGTTAGCTAGCTGCTGTAACAAATCCAGTTCATGACTGTGCCATTCACGAGGGCTACTACATTGATGAGCAATCAACAAGCCCCAAATACCCTCGCCACTGAGAATCGGCACTACCAAGTTAGATTTAACACCATACTTGTGCAGCATTGCTCTATGGCAGTCTCGGATATTAGCTTGATCAACATCTGTAATGGTGCTGACTCTACCTTGGCGATATCTCTCTAAGTAATTTTGCTGAAAGCAGTGGTCAATAATTTTTTGTCCCAGCACGACAGGCCAACCAGGTAACACGGCTTCTTTCACTACTGTTCCTGAACCATCTGGCCACAGTCGGAAAATTAAAACTCGGTCAGATTGTAGGAGTTTTTGCACCTCTGTAACTGTGGTTTGCAGAATTTCTTCTATCTTGAGAGAGTCACGAATTTTGACAATGATTTGCGAAAATAATTGCGATCGCTGATTTTGCTTTTTAATCTGTTCTTCTGCCCGTTTGCGATCGTCAATATCGGTATGGGAACCGACCATTCGCACGACTTCACCGTTACTATCCCAAACTGCTTGCCCCCGATCTAAAATCCACTTATAGTTGCCATCTTTGCACTGAATGCGATGCTCAGTCACGTAATATGGCGTTTTTTTGTCAAAATGCTCATGAACTGCTGCTAATACCCAATCTAAATCTTCAGGATGAACTCGTTTTGACCATTCATCTAAATTATGAGGAATTTCTTGATCGGCATAACCCAGCATTTCTTTCCAGCGCGGGGAAAAGAAGACTTCATTGGTTTTGACATTCCAATCCCAAATGCCATCATTGTTGCCAGTTAAGGCAAGTTGCCAACGTAGTTCACTCGCCTGTAATGCTTCCTCAGCTTGCTTACGTGCAGTCAAGTCAAGTGTGACACCAATCATCCGCGTCGGCTGACCATCACCATCATAAATCCCCACACCTCGCGCTAGTATCCAGTGAATGCTGCCATCTGGCCAAATATTGCGATATTCTGCCTCATAATCGCTGTGATTTGCTAGAGCTTGTCTGACAGACTCTTGCATATAAGCGCGATCATCGGGATGAATAGCTTGCAGTAAAGTGTCATAGGTAAACTCAGCTAACTCTCCTAGACCAAAATTAGCCTTGCATTGGTTAGAGACTGACAGCTCGCCTGTGAGCAAATTATGCTCCCAAGAGCCAAGTTTAGCAGCTTGCAATGCTATTTTAAGACGGCGATCGCTTTCGATTAAAGCTGCTTCTACTTGTTTGCGTTGCGTAGCTTGCCAATAGGCATCGCTAATATCTCTGGTAAAACAGCGTGTATGGATAAATTCACCGTTTTCCCACAATACATTAGAGTGAATCACAACATAGCGAATTGAGCCATCCTTACAGCGCATCCGGGCTTCGTAATTTTGTAAATTTTCCTTATTACTCAGCCGTTGCATAATATCAGCGATCGCTTCTGGGTCAACATGAAACTCCGCGATCGAGTGTCCAATATACTCTGAGCGCTTGTAGCCTAAAAGGTCAAGTTCTGCCTGATTTGCCCAGAGAATCGTGCCATCAGCCTGTACCCAATGCATCCCGACATTGGCATTTTCTACAAAGTCTTTCAGTTCTTGCTGACTTCGTTCTAGCGCGGCTGTGACTCGCTGTTGTTCTAGAGAAACACGGGATAATTCTGCTAAATTACGCCTTAACTCTAATTGGTCAATTACCTGGCGACCTAAAGCTTGCAGCGCTTCTATTTGTTGTGGGTTTAATTGTCGTGGTTCTTGATCTAGCACACAGAGAGTTCCTAATATATCTCCCTGGGGAGTAATCAAAGGTACACCTGCATAAAACCTGACAAAGGGATAGGCAATGACTACTGGATTGTTAGCTAACTTTTCATCAGCTAATGTATCCGGCACAACTACAAAATCTCTTCGATCTACGCAAAGATAGGATAAACCTACATTCCGAGGCATTTGTGGTACATCTAAGCCTAATTTTGCTTTAAACCATTGGCGGTTTTCATCAATAAAATTGACTAAAGCGATCGAAGTACCACAAATAAAGGCTGCTAACTTAGCCAAGTTATCATAGGCTGCTTCTGGTTCTGTATCGAGAATTTGGTACTGGCGGAGGGCTGCAAGTCTTGCGGCTTCGCTATTAGGTAGCACAGGCTTTATAAATAATTATGAACATTTCTGATTTATCTAATTTTAGAGAATTTTTTAATTTGAGCATCAAAGATGGTTGCTAACTGTTATCTGACTTGATGCCTATAAAGAACAGTGGAAGCAAGAATCAAGGTATACATAGCTTCGCACAAATCAAATATGATTCCTATAGTTAAGCTGGCAAGTAAATAAATTAGGACTTACGCAAGTGTCACATTTTTCTCGTTTAGGCTGTCAAGAGTCAAGAGTCAACAGTCCAAAAAACCTGAATTTTTGACCCTTGACCCTTGACTGTTGACTCTTAAACCAGAAGTTTGGTGTACCAGTTGCGTAAGTCCTGTAAATTATCTGTTGTGGTTTTGCCTGAAAATCAATGAAAAGCCTACAGCCTATGGATTTTGAATTTTACGCCACAGTACTAGCAACTCTGCAAGAGGCTACTCTAAACTGGAATAATGGAAGTATCGTTCAGCAAACAGCTAGCAAAAACTGAAGATTATAGTTTTTCCTTGGCGATTTTCGTTAACACTTATTTAAATAGTGTAGAAATCCTTAACTCAAATTCTGTCAGATGTGCTGGGAGTAATAATAATGGTTGTTAAGTTAATTATTTTTGGGCTAATTGCAGGTTATGTATATGGCGCTTGGAAATTCTGGAAGGGTTTTGAGCGCACTAACTTTAGACCTAGTTTGACTAATCGTATTGGTTTAGCTCTGTTGTGGCCTGCTTTATTTGCGACAAATCCATCCTATCGCCGCAACTTTAGAAAAGCTTTAAAAGGCCAATAATCAGCGAATTTCAAACTCGGAATAATTGTTTTAGGCTTTTAATGTTTTTTATTAATATTCCCTAGCTTGGCTAGGGAATATTTTTTTCAGGCATAATCAAAAGTTAAGTTATGCCTATTAGAGAGCGAAATGGACAAAATGTATGGATTCTGGAAACTCAAAATCCTTATCCTACAAGAAAATCTGAGAGATTTGTGATTGGGAATTCCCTGAATCCATCATCCATAATTCGTAATTGTTTAACTACAAATTATGGATTAATTATGGATTGTGGATTATCTATTTCTACGACCATTGGTGAGAACGTTGATTGCTGCACCCGCAGCTGCACCATCGATCGCATCACCACCAGGATTTTTGGTGCCATGCAGAATGATACCTGTAACTGTACTAGCTGCTGCGCCAACTCCCACGTCTTGACCTAAGTTACCAACTCTGCGGTTACGTGCTTGCCTTCTTGTACCGTGGACAGCATTCACCGCAGCACCAGCCGCAGCACCTTTGATGGCATTATTGATGACGGCACCATTTCCTCTGACAGCACCAGTGACTACACCTGCACCTGCGCCAATACCGATATCGCGTAACATATCAGCAGAAGCCGGTTTAGCAGGGATTAAGGTACCGCCGGCTAAAGTTGCAGCCATCAAGCCGGGTAGAAATGTGCGTTTTAAGTTGAGATTCATAGCGGTATTTTCTCAAAAAGTCCAAAAATGCTCACACAACCGAAGTTGTTGTATTTACTGACTTTATTTTTATTCTAGACAACAACCACGATTCGTTATGGCGTGAATACCGATCATCCCATATACAAGCAGGCGATCGCATCTGTAAAAAGCTAGAAATTGGGAATGGGGAAGGGGGTAATGGGTAATGGGTAATGGGTAATGGGTAATGGGTAATTGGTGTTTGTTATTTTTCCCCCTGCTCCCTGCTCCCTGCCCCCCTGCTTTTTCCTCGTCCCCAATCCCCAATCAAATCGCCTGTATCCACTCTTGAACTGAGTATTCTGTCCAAATACCGTTTTGCCAGTAGGGATCATTTTCAATCAACTGGCGTACGGTGGCTTCGTCATCGGCTTCATAAATACCAAAAACTTTGGTGACATCTTTAGTAGGGCCGATTGTAATCAGCACACCAGATTCTTTTTGTTTAGCTAACCCATCTAAATGGGCTTGACGATAAGGGGCGCGTTTTTCTAAAACATCCTCGCAGTAGCTTCCCCACAATACATATTTGGGCATTTGGTATTTGTCCTTTGTTATTTGTTATTTGTCATTAGGTAATGGGTAATGGGTAATTGGTAATTGGTAATTGGTGTTTGTTATTTTCCCCCCTGCTCCCTGCTCCCAGCCCCCCTGCTTTCTCCTAGTCCCCAGCCCCCAATCCCCAGTCCCCCAATACCCAATCCCCAGTCCCCAATCCCTAACTTCTCAAATTCACGCCAAATTTCTCTACCAAAGCTTCGCGAACTTTGTTGTGTACTGGTTCAACTTCGGCATCAGTGAGGGTGCGATCGCTGGCACGGTAAATTAGGCGGAAGGCTAAACTACGCTGTCCGGTGGGGACGTTTTCACCGCGATATTCATCGAATAATTCCACGGACTCTAGTAGTTCTTTACCTGCTTTGTTAATCGCTTTTTCGATTTCGGCGACTGTAACTTTCACAGGTGCGAAAAAGGCGATATCGCGATCGCTGGCTGGGTAGGTGGAATAGGATTTAAATACTGGGGTGAGAATTTCGTCTTGATCCAGGGCATCTAACAGCACATCTGTATCTAGTTGAAATGCGTAGACGGAATCTGGTAAACCTTTTTCTCGCCGCAGTTGGGGATGGAGTTGACCAAAAATTCCCAGGCTGTTACCTCTAATCCAGAGAGAAGCTGTGCGTCCTGGGTGTAGGCGTGGATCGCGGCAATCAGGCTGATATTCTACTTGTAAACCAAGCTGGCCAAATACGCTGTCGAGAATGCCCTTGGCTTCATACCAAGTCATGGGTTGTTCGCGTCCGCTGTTTGTCCATTGGCTGAGAGTGCGATCGCCTCCCATAATTCCCGCGATCGCTTCGTTTTCTTGTAATCCATCTTCTTCGCGTGAGAAAATCCGCCCAATTTCAAAGCCGTTGAGTGAACCGTTTCCTTGTTCGAGGTTGTATTGAAAAGCGTCAATTAACCCAGAGATTAAATCGGTTCGCAATGCGGAATATTCAACAAATAAGGGGTTTGACAGGACTATTTGTCTGTTTTCCCCTGGCTTCACTAGAGAATATTGAATTAATTCTGTCAGTCCGGCGGCGCGGAACAAAGCGCGCAATTTGCGGATGAGTTCTTGATCTAAAGGTAAATAGCCGGCTTCTGCTTTGTGGGGTAAGGTATCACAAAAGTTGTCATAGCCGTAAAGCCGGGCGATTTCTTCAATTAAATCAATTTCCCGTTCTAAGTCGCGGTAACGGTAGGGTGGTACAGAAACTTTCCACGAGCGATCGCCAGTGGAGGTGAGTTCACAACCAAGTGCAGTTAAAATCCGCTCAACGTCCTTTTCTTCCAGTTCTCCTGTTTCTTCGCCTAAGTCAATTGGCCCCAGTACTTGATTAACTCGGTCTAAGCGCAGCGCAATGGAACGCGTCCAGGTTGAAGGGTCGGGGCGAGTATCGGCGATTTCTTGTTGGGTAATTACGCCATCAGCTAATTCTGTTAGCAGCGACAAAGCACGACGACAGGCTACTTCTAATTCAGCGCGGTTCACGCCCCGTTCGTATCTGCCAGAAGATTCACTTCTTAAACCAACACCACGAGAAGAACGGCGAATCGCTACGGAATCAAATAAGGCTGCTTCTAATACAAGGCTTTGCGTACCTTCAAAAACTTCCGTTTCTTCTCCACCCATCACCCCTGCGATCGCCACTGGTTTGTTGTTGGCGGTGATTAATAAGTTTTGGGCTGAGAGGGTACGGGTTTGTCCATCTAAGGTTTTGAAGGATTCTCCTGCACTGGCGAAGCGCACGCCAATCGTCACATTATCGCTTCCGGCTACAGATTTCAGGCGTTCTCTGTCAAATGCGTGTAACGGTTGTCCCCATTCCAACAACACATAGTTGGTAATATCCACAACATTATTGATTGGTCGCACGCCAGCAGCCTGTAGGCGTTGTTGCAACCACCCAGGAGAAGGAGCTATTTTTACCTGTTCAATAACTGTGCCAATATAAGCAGGACAAGCTTGAGTTTCCGAAACGCTTACAGCTAAATTTCCCCCGCTTTGGCTAATGGAAACTTCCCCTGGTTGCGGAATGCTGAGTTTACCACCTGTTAAAGCCGCAACTTCCCTAGCTATACCTACCATACTCAAGGCATCAGCGCGGTTGGCTGTGGCGGTGACATCTAAAATGACATCTTCTAAACCCAGCAAAGGACGCACATCGCTACCCAAGGAGAGATTTTCTTGGGGAAAAATATGAATACCATCAAAATCGGTGGGTAAGCCTAGTTCTTTTAAAGAACAGATCATTCCTTGAGAAGGAACACCACGCAATTTCGCAGGCTTAATTTTTAAATCGATATTTGGTAAATAAGTACCTATAGTAGCAACTGGCACATAAATATCTGCCCGGACATTTGCAGCACCACAGACAATATTTAAAGTCTCAGCTGCGCCAATATCTACTTGACAAACACTTAATTTATCAGCGTTGGGGTGGGGTTGACGCTCAAGCACTCTCCCCACAACAACGCCATTGGCCCAAGTGCGGCGGTCTTCAATATCTTCTACTTCAAACCCAGCCATTGTGAGGGTTTCGGCTAATTCTTCCGGGCTAAGTTTTATTTCTACTAGTTCCCGCAGCCAGCTTAAAGAGATACGCATGGAGTGTGCTTGTTTGAATAATCTTCTTTTGCTCTCATTTTAGGGTGCCTATTGGCGAGCGATCGCTTCTCGTCACGCAAGGCTTACCCTTCACTTGAACAATCGTACTACGTTGATTTGAGCTGTCAGCAGCCAAATTGCGGAATTAGTAATTTGTACCTTAAAAGATTAGTTTACGTAATTCACGTAGGATGCGTTAGCGATAGCGTAACGCATTCATACCAACTTTCATGGATGGCGGTGAAATTTTCTCCTTGAGACTGTTTCCTTTGCTGGCACAACAATAGGATATTTTCTATTTAGAAGTTCCTGAGCTAAAAGCATTATTAATTGCTTCCTCTGGCCCCACTAAAGACAAGTAAGGTTCCTGTAAATACCGACAAGCAGCAGCCATACTATCTGCAACATTTACCGATGCAATTAACTCCTGAAATTCACGGTCAAATTCAATTCCTAAGCCTAAAACTTCATACCAGCCATATATCTGAGCAATTTGCCCATTAGTTTGTTTACCAAGGGCGTATTGTCCCAATATCTTGTTTTTAGCAGCTTGGAGTGCATCAGCAGCTACTTCAGTAGTACAAAGCAAATCTACTTCTTTCTTTAACCCTTGCAGTGCAACAGTAGTATTGTCTGGTGCTGTACCCATATAAACCACAAAGGAAGCAGGAAACAGCCTAGTAGGATAAAATGCTGAGACTTCGTAAGCTAGACCCTGCTTTTCGCGCAATTCCACAAATAAGCGGCTAGAAAGCCCATTTCCTAAATAGGTAGATAGTAACTTCAAGGCGGCGTAGTCAGCAGAACTCACGGCTGGCCCTAAATAACCCAGCATGACAATTGATTGCTGGGTTTGGAGGGGGTGAAGTTGGCGCTGGGGTTGTACCTGAATTTCGGGTAAATTTAATACTGGCTGAGTTTCTGCTGGAGGTTGCCAATCACTAAAAACTTCTTCGACGAGATTAACAGCTTCCTCTGGTGTGATTCTGCCAGCAATACTAATTACTACCCGATCTGGACGAAAATAAGTCTTGTGATAATTAGCTAAATCATCGCGAGTTAAGCGACTCATAGTTGTTTCATCGCCTAGTACTGACATAGCATAGGGATGATTTTGATACATTGTTTGACGTAGTTGCTCAAAAGCGATGGTAAACGGCTGTTCTTTTTGGGAGCGAATATCTTGTAGCGCTAAACGCCGTTCGAGTTCCACTTGCGTTTCAGGAAAGGTAGGCGATCGCAAAATCAGCCCAGCCAATGTTAATATTTCCCTAAAATCTGATGTCACAGTCTTCAGGGACAGCAAAAAATAATCAGTGGCGGTATCTGTACTTAAACTTGCACCCACTGATTCGACTTTTTCCGCAATTTGCAAGCTAGACAGTCCATCGCATCCTTTAGTCATCACTGCTGAGAGTAAATGCGCCAGACCTGCTTGATCCCGGTCTTCAGCACAACTTCCCGCACGGACAAAAATTCGCGCTGCAATAATATCTGCTGCGGGATTCTCTGCCACTAATACGACAATGCCATTGCTTAATACTGTACGGTGGATCGGAGAATGAGATAAGGATGAGTTCACAGTTTGAGTCATTAGTCAGGGAAAGAAGCAATCAATCGATTTTGGATTTTGGAGCCACTGCGTTGCGGAGGTTCCCTCCGTTGTAGCAAGTGGCGTGATTTAGAATTGGGGATTTCAAACTTGGGATTGACCCCAACCACAAGATTATTTGGCTCAAGAATTTTAAATATAAAATTTTGGATTTGTTCTATTGTCCTGCGGGGACTTCCAGAAATGAAATTATCCAGTTTTAAAAGTTAAGGTAACGATTCTATTCTTTTTCTGCTGACACAGCTATAGGATATTGTTTTATTTGGAAGTCCCTCCCACAGTTGCACGAAATGCCTAGTAAAATACGGCGGAAATAAACAAACCATTTCAAATCAACGAAACGCTTACGCTGCATTAATTTCGACTGTTGACTTGCGCCTTGTAGTACTAGTGTTAACCGAAGTAATTTTAAATTTAAAATCTAAAATTTAAAATCTAAAATTGCTATGATCAACAGTCCTTAGTGAATGACTAATGACTAACAGGGTTTAAGAATAGTAACAGCGTAATTGTGCGGTGAAAGATACTGTTTAGCTAATTGTTGCAGTTCTTGGGCATCAAAAGACAAAACTTGTTGAGGATATGTAACTGCTAATTCAGCTCGGGCGATCGTATTGTAGTATCCGTAAAGGCCAGTAAGTTGATTGGGCGTTTCTGTAGAAAACGCATACTCATTACACAGCAGCCTGCGTGTGCGGTCTAATTCATGCTGGCTGATGGGCTGATTTTGCAAATCTTCCAAGTGGGCGCGAATCAAAAACTCAACTTTCTCCAAATGCTCTGGTTCTAACCAAGCAGTAATTGTAAATAAACTGGATTCCCGTTGCAGGGAAAAATTACTACAGATCCCTTGTACTAATTGTAGTTCTTCTCGCAAATCACGGACTAATCGTGAAGTTCTTCCTTCTGCGAGCAAAACGGACAGTAAATCTAAACCATAAGCTGTGCGGAGTTGTTCCACACCAGGAGCCAGCCACGCCATCATCAACCGCGCCTGTTCTAGCCTGGGTAAACTCAATTCTTGACGCTTAATTCCCTCAATGATTGGGTTTTGGCTTTTTTCTACTAAGGGACAATCAGAAGGTTCAGCAAAATTACCAAAAGAGCAATTAACTAAATCTAAAGCTGATTGTTGATTCATCCCACCTACAATTACCACCGTCATATTTTCTGGTTGGTAATGAGCACGGTGAAAACAGCGCATTGCTTCTGGTGACTGCTGCATCAGTTGTTTTTCTGTACCCAGCACTGAACGTCCATAAGGGTGCTTGTGGTAAACGCTCTGAATTAGCGCCTGAAATCCCAACCAATCTGGGTCATCGTGGTAAGAGCGAATTTCCTCTAAAACTACATCCCGTTCGCGGATAAATTCATGATCTGGAATTGCTGCATTCAGCAATAACTCACTCAAATGCGGTAGAGTTTCGTGCAAGTAAGGGGCAGCTGTTGTTAGGGAATAATGAGCATAATCGTAGCTTGTAGCCGCATTACTCACTCCACCTTTATTTTCGATGTTATAATCAAAGACCCCAGGCGGTAGACTCGCTGTACCTTTAAAAATCATGTGTTCCAAAAAGTGAGCCATGCCAAACCAGGGTTCTGGTTCTAAGGTTGCTCCAGCACGCACCCACACATCAGCTACAACTACAGGGGTAGTCGGTATTTCTTGATGAATAAACGTTAAACCATTGTCTAGATGGAAAACCGAGGCTGGGAACACGGTATTGATCAATTGTTGTTTTGACAATTTTTTGTAGCTTTAACCACAATTTAACGCAATCAGGCCATATTAACTCTCAAGCTTACTTAATTCCGAATCAATTTATACAAAATTGGTTTAAATTAAAATAAAATTTGGGCATTGAGCATGAGGCATTGGGAAAAAGCAGGGGGGCAGGGAGCAGGGGAGGAAAAATAACAAACACCAATTACCCATTACCCATTACCCATTACCCATTACCCATTACCCATTACCCATTACCCATTACCAAATGACAAACATAATTAAAGCTCCCAAAGTTTGACCAACTTGGGAGCTTAAAATTTTGAGTTCACCGCGACGCCGTTTTACCTAAGTTTATGACCTGGTTAAACCAGGTGGGTATCTAAATTGCTCGTTTAAAGTTTCCGGGTACTTGCCCGGTCTACTGCCACGAGAACTCTTTGATTCCCTTTTCTTTAAAGACATAGATCAAAAAACTTGATGGCAGTCACCAACGTCGTAGTGCAACTAACTCATTATAGCTTTCAAAAAGTTGTTGTGTGTTCAATAAAGAAATTTTCTAGAAAAATTCACTGGGATACCAGATAGATTCTATGGTGTGGGCGATCGCGATCGCCTCGTCGCGGTTTTGACTATCTAGCAAAACGGTGACGTGTCCTAACTTACGCCCAGGACGGGATTCTGTCTTGCCGTACCAATGAATGTAAGATTGGGGAATTTCTGCCATTTTCTGGCGTTTGCTTTGGTAGTCGCTGTGAGAAGTTTCGTAACCTAGCAAGTTTACCATCACAGCGCTAGGGGTTTTGATGGCGGTATTCCCCAAAGCCAAACCACAAACTGCTCTCAGGTGTTGCTCAAATTGGGATGTTTCACAAGCATCTAGGGAAAAATGCCCAGAATTATGCGTACGAGGAGCTATTTCGTTGACTAAGACTTTACCATCTGGGGTGAGAAATAGTTCTATCCCAAAGACTCCCACTGCTTGTAGGCTATTTAATAAAGTATGGGCGATCGCTTCTATTTCTGCTGCTTGATTGGACGTAATCTCGGCTGGCGCAATCACTCGGCGACAAACCTGTTGTTCTTGTTGGGTTTCCACAACTGGATATGTCACAACTTTGCCTTCTACAGAACGAGCTGCGATGATTGCTAACTCTCGCTCAAAGGGTACAAATTCTTCTACTAAAAATAGTGATGGATTGGGAGTTAGCTTTTCCTTCAAACTAGCCCCATCCTTAATTATAAAAGTGCCTTGACCGTCATACCCATGACGACGAGATTTGACAACTACAGGAAACCCCAAATGTTCGATTTTAGATTGGATGTTTTGTAGCTGGACAGTATTTAAATTTTCTTCAACAGCGAAAAAATTGGGAACAGGTAAGCTTAATTCTTGTAAATAGCAGCGTTGATGATATTTATCTAAAAGCGGTGCTAAAGCCGCTAATCGGGGACGGAAACAAACACCTTGTTTTTCTAGGGTAGATAAAGCATCGAGGTTGACAAATTCGTTTTCAAAGGTGATGACATCGCTCTTTTTCGCTAACACTGCTGTACTAGCAGCGTCATCAACTGGGGCAAAAACTGCTTCCTGAGCAATACTCACAGCCGGATCGTTTTTACTTGGAGTTTGCACCAGCAAATCTACACCTAACTTTTTTGCTGCATCTCCCATCATCCAGGCGAGTTGCCCGCCACCGATTATACCAACAAGCTTCATTGACATCCTAAAGAATCTCGGGTTTGCACACCTGTTTTAGAATTAACACCACTGGCTTTGGCGCAAAGTTCTTTAATTTGGGCCTTATCTAAAACTGCATCCGTGAAATCTGCATTACTAATGTTCACATCAGTAAAAATTGCACGTAACAAGAGGGCTTCTTTGAGAACTGTATCGCTTAAATCAGATCCAGTTAAGTTTACCTGATCCACCATTGCATTTGTTAAATCAGCCCCGTGCAGGTTTGCTTTTGTCATTACTGAAGCACTCAAAACTGCTCCCCGTAAATCAGCACCCGTAAAGTTAGCTAATTCTAAATTGGCATTAGAAAACTCTGCTGCTTGCAAACTCTCTCCCGAAAAATCATGTCTCGTTAACTGTGCATTGCTAAATGACAGAGGATGAGTCCAGTCTGCCAGTGCAGGAGGAGCAATGAATAATACCATTATCCCCAAAATCAATGCCAAGCTTTGCCGCCAAAACATATTTACTAGCTCATCTAGTCGGTGTATTTTAGCTTATCGTATTTAAGGGTTTAGGGTTTGGTGTTGGGTGTTTGGTAATGGGTAATGGGTAATGGGTAATTGGTAATAGGTGTTTTTCACTTTCTCTTGTCCCCTTGTCTCCCTTATCTTCATTGACAGCGATCGCAAATTCCCTGAACTATCACCTCTAATTTTTCGGCTTTTAACCCTGGGCGCAGGTGGCTCAAATCAATCTTGCCGAAGGTATCCCATTCAATATCTTCTATGGTGCGGCAGTTGGTACAGCGAAAATGATGATGCTGGGCAACATTGGCATCGTAGCGAGAAACACCCTCTTCTAATAAGACTTCTCGTACTAAACTTGCCTCACGCAATGCTTGCAGCGCTGCATACACCGTCGCTTGTGATGAGGTAGGTACGTCTTTATTTAAATCCGTCAAAATTTGCTCAACGGTGGGGTGGTCTCGTCTTTCCAGCAGGTTTGCATAGACTGCGAACCTCTGAGGCGTGACTCGCAATCCTTTACTCTTCAGTATCTTGATAATCTCATCAGCTTGTTGCTGCATAGCAGGTACTTGAATACAGTCAATACGCCTATAAAAACATTATAACTTTTCCACTCTAATAATTTATCAAGAGAAAAAAGCTTTATAAAAAATAAGTATTTCTAACTATTTACTAATTCTTATATCAGAATTATTCTGATTTACAGGTGGCAAGCGACCACAGCAAAATATTCAAGCTCACACAAAAGTTTAATTATTCCATCTAAAAACGAGGTATTTATGACTGCTATCTCTCGCGTTCCTGATGTTGTATTCAAAACTCGTGTTCGGGATGAGTCTGTACCTGGCCCTAATCCTTACCGTTGGCAAGACCGGACAACTGAAGAAATTTTTGGCGGGAAAAAAGTAGTCTTATTTGCTTTACCTGGGGCGTTCACACCTACTTGTTCTTCTACCCACCTACCCCGTTATGAAGAACTTTACGATCAATTCACAGCTTTAGGTGTCGATCAAATTATTTGTCTTTCCGTAAATGATGCGTTTGTCATGTTCCAATGGGGTAAACAACAAGGAGCAAAAAACGTCTTCTTGTTACCCGATGGTAGTGGTGAATTTACCCGCAAGATGGGAATGTTAGTAGATAAATCTAACATCGGCTTTGGGATGCGGTCTTGGCGGTATGCAATGGTTGTCAACAATGGACAAATTGAGAAGATGTTCATTGAGCCAGGTTTTGAAGACAACTGCGCCACCGATCCTTTTGAAGTATCTGATGCAGATACAGTTTTGGCTTACCTCAAAGGTGTAGAAAGAGTTAAAGAAGTTGCACCTCGATTAGCATTTGTAGGCTAGGCAGGATTTTGAATTTTAGATTTTGGATTTTGGATTGAGACCAGAGTCCAAAACTAAAATTGAATCGCCCAATTAAGTCAGTCAACATTCAAATTTTTATCGTTCATTAATTCTGCAATTGTTGGTTTCTAGGCAAGGGAAGTTAAATCAAAAATACTTCCTTTGCCTGTTTCATTCGTAATTAAAATTCAGTTATACATAAATTTATTGAAACTCAAACAATATTAATTTAAGCCAAATATTTATCGCTGTAGTAATTAATTTTGAATTAGGAGCGAAGTGATATGACTTACGATTTTGATTTATTTGTGATTGGTGCAGGTTCCGGTGGGATTGCTACTGCGCGGCGTGCAGCGGAATATGGTGCAAGAGTAGGTATTGCAGAGTTTGACAGACTTGGTGGTACTTGCGTCACCCGTGGTTGCGTACCGAAAAAATTAATGGTTTATGCTGCGCGCTTCCCGAGTATTTTTGAAGAATCACAAGGGTATGGTTGGAGTCCTGTACAAAGTTCCCTGAATTGGGAAGATATGATTAATCGTGTGAATAATGAAGTCACACGACTGAATGGTATCTACCAAAGAATGTTAGATAATTCTAAAGTGCAGGTATATCAGGGTAGGGCAAAATTTGTTGATAATCATACTGTGGAAATTGGTGATACTAAAGTTACTGCCGATAAAATCTTAATTGCTGTGGGTGGTACGCCAATCCGTCCTGATATTCCAGGGATTGAACACGCATTAATTTCTGATGATTTATTTACGATGAGTCCCCAACCTCAACGAGTAGTTTTACTGGGTGGTGGGTATATTGGCTCTGAATTTGCTTGTATCTTGAATGGTTTAGGTGCAGAAGTTATTCAGGTGATTCGCCACGATAAGATTTTGCGCGGCTTCGATGAAGATTTACGGACAGAAATTCAAGAGGGGATGATTCGTCACGGCATTAAGATTATCAATAATGCCGAGATTTTAGAAATCACAAAAACTGATAGTGGTGTGAATATCAAACTGAAAACAGACAAAGAAGAAAATATCTTAGCAGACGCGATTAGTTTGGCAGCTTTGGGACGGAAACCCAATACTGATAATATTGGTTTAGAAAATACTGGTGTCAAAGTAGATGAAACGGGAATGATTTTAGTTGATAGCTACAGCCGCACAGCCGAAGACAATATTTATGCTGCCGGTGATTGTACTAATAAATTGCAACTCACTCCTGTAGCAATTAATGAAGGACGAGCTTTCGCTGATACTGTCTTTGGTGGAAAATCGCGGGTGATGAGTTATGAAAATATTCCCACAGCGGTTTTTACAAATCCTGAAGCGGCGACAGTAGGGTTAACGGAAGCAGAAGCCATTGAGAAATATGGTAGCGATCGCATTCAAGTTTATCGCAGTCGTTTCCGTCCTATGTACTACACCCTAGCAGGCAAAGAAGAAAAAACCTTGATGAAGCTGATTGTCGATCAAGAAAGCGATCGCGTTTTAGGCGCACACATGGTAGGTGATTATGCTGCTGAAATTATCCAAGGCGTTGCGATCGCTGTGAAAATGGGTGCGAAAAAAGCTGATTTTGATGCAACAGTGGGAATTCACCCCAGTTCGGCGGAAGAATTCGTCACTATGAGATAAGAAATGTCAGGCAAAATCATTTCTTTAGCTTCTTCCAGCTTAATGAAGTACACAGTTAGGGCGCACATCTGTGCGCCCTAAAATTCATCAGTAGTTTACTAAATTGCAATCTGCTGTATTTGTTCTTTTCTCATTACATACTAAGGCCTTTTGTAAGAGATGGAAAAAGGGGAAAGGTTAAAGGGGAAAGGAAAAACACAAAACCTTTCCCCCTCACCCCTTAACCTTTTCCCTATCAGCAAAGAGGATTGAAGTTATTCAATCGTGATATTTATTGTTTACAATTCTTCATTTTTAATGTTTAGTTCTTATTTAGCTTTAGTATATATATTTGTTTTATGACTATTTTAGATTTGAGTAAATGTTCAGATTTCTATTTACAATAGTTTACCTTTAGGTTTGTAAGTTAAGTTTATTGACTTTTGGTTTAACCAGCCTCATTAGGCTGTTAGTCTGGTAAACAAGTTAAGCATGGTTTGAGTTTATTTATATATAGTTCTCAAATGCTTGATAAAGCTTTATGTTTAGTGGAGAAATACCTTAAGCTTGTAACCTTCAAATAGCTGCTCTCAACTATAAACTAAGAGTTTTTATTCACAAAACTACACAAATTTCACAATTCCTCCTAGCAAACCTGATGATGAATCATTACGCGATTGAATGGATTGAGGCATGGTGCCTAGAAAATGGCTGGACAGATTTATTTGTTGAGCGTCGTAATAACTTTTGGGCTTTTCCTCCTGGCTGCGTAATGCCAGAACCAATTCCCACTCACGTGCTGAGACTGATTAAGGCCGAAAAGGGACAGACTAAGGAAGAAAAGCTGTGGTCAATATCAGCAATTCTTGGCACAGTCGTAGCTGTCCTGTCTACGGTTTTCTTAAAATGTCCTATGCCGTTGGTATTAGCTTTTGCTTTTAATGCTGTGACTGTGGCTCAATTAGAACTTGAAGATGCCTAAATTTAGAGTTTGGGTCTCACTAATTATTAGGCTTAATATTTTTAGACTGCTCTTGACTATCCCTTCAGCAAGAGCAGTTTTTAATTGATTACCTACCAAATTAAGTATTGATATTTTGAAATAATTAGGGCTGGCTGAATAGCTTTCAAACTATTGTTTTATAAGCTTTTCAGGCTGTCTTTGGAGAAAAAATTGCAAAAAAACCAGATTACTAAGGCTTAAAAACCTTGCATTGATGATTTTTTTGACTAGGTTTAATTAGCTCACAAGCTAAATGGAACATCCTTGCTCAACAAGTTCCCATGTCTCAAACAGATTTTAAAGCAGGAGAAGGTGGTGCGTTTAATATGGATACATGGGATGGTTATTTAGCTGATCGCGATCGCCTAATGGATTTTCTCGCTAAACAAAAGCCCTCTAATCCAGTTTGCTTATCAGGGGATGCACATAGTCATTGGGCAATGGATCTCAAGGCTGACTTTAATAACCCGCAATCTGCGATCGTCGGGAGTGAAATTGTCTGTTCCTCAATTAGTTCTGGTGGAAATGGAGACGATGCTGTTCACAGATACTTCAATACAAGTGATAACCCACACATTAAGTTCTATAACAATCGGCGCGGGTATGTTCGCTGTACGCTAACTCCAGACACCTGGAAAGCAGACTATTTATCGATGTTAGAGGTAACAACCCCATTTGGTACTATTAGCAACCGCGCTTCATTTGTAGTTGAAAATGGTCGTCCAGGATTACAGGCTGATTAATGCTGACTGTTAAGTGTTGATAGTTGACTGGGAAGAAAGTCCCCGATTGATTCGTGGGGTTAGTTAATTGTTAGTTTTGAATTCCCTGTAGGAGTTGACCGTTTTAGTTGGAAATACAAAAAAGGGCAATAATCTGATATTAAATAGCGAAGATAGGCAAATTAAACGATTGAACAATTATAACTTGATTTTTTGCGTTAATAATCTGATATAAGAGTTGTGACGTTGATATACGAGTAGAAAAGTTAGTTTGCTAGTCGCAAAAGTTAGTTTGCTAGTCGCAAAAGTTAGTTTGCTAGTCGCAAAAGTTAGTTTGCTAGTCGCAAAAGTTAGTTTGCTAGTCGCAAAAGTTAGTTTGCTAGTCGCAAAAGTTAGTTTGTGAGTTGCAAGAGTTAGTTTGCTAGTCGCAAGAGTTAGTTTGTGAGTCGCAAGAGTTAGTTTGTGAGTCGCAAGAGTTAAAAAATGATACCAAATCTAATAATGTTTGCGACACATCAATCAATATATTCTAGAGGGCAAGGCAATGCCCATACGTGTCAACTTAAGCTAAAAGCTATATACGGCGCGTGTTGTACAAAAACCCTCGCCCTCATCCCCTAACCCCTTCTCCCTCAGGGAGAAGGGGAATTGAATCTCTTGCTCCCCTCTCCCTCAGGGAGCTATCCATTACCCGGATCTTTCTCAACATTTACGAGAGTATTCACTCACGCTTTTTATAACCCTGATTCCTTCGTCATCAATTCTCAATAAAAACCTAATTTTAGCGAGAAGACTAAGAGTTAATCTGTCAAGTATGTTTGACACCTCAGTGTTCAAGATGCCCACAAAATAAGCATTTCAAGATTGTAAAGAAAGATGTGACTAATGGATAGCTCAGGGAGAGGGGCTGGGGGTGAGGGCAAAACCTTTGCACAAAGCGGGTTTTACGTTAAGTTGACACCAATGAGCAATGCCTTGCCCCTACCTGCGTACCTTATTTACCTCAAATACGCTTTAGTTAGGTTGGCGTGCGATCGCACTATTTAGCAACCGAGACATTGAGATAATAATTAAACCTATCTCGCAGTTGGTCAATTGTGAGATTTTGAGTCCAATACTCAACTAAAGCATGACCAAAAGCCCAGACATCGCTGGTATTTGTATTTTCTAGCAGCAAGGGCCAAAGGGCTAGCAAATCAAAGCTGGGCTTGCCAGAGTTATCTGTATTCAACAGTGAAAATAAATCATAAGCCATTTGCAGCTTACCAATGACAACAGGTAACTGTTCCACGGGAATTTTTTCTGCTAGCAAGTATGCCAGAGTGGGCGATCCAGTTGATAGGGTGGAAATAAACTGCAGGACGGGACTTTTGAGCAGAGATGTCAGTCCTTGAGTTGTCGCCATCTGGAAGGTGTAATTATCGATAATTTTGGCAGCAGCGACGGTACGGGCTTCTAAATTACGTAAAAAGCGCGCTAGACGTAGTTGTTTTGCAGGTGCGATCGCTTCTACTAATCCTAAAGATAAGGCTTCGATTCCCCAAGCTGCGCGATTGGTTTTGCGATCGCTAGTCACCACAGGTAAAACTAACTTGGAAAAATCCCCCAGCAATTGCGCCCGATACTGTGTAGCTTCCCGAATTGAGATTTCCTTCGGGCGATCGCCCCATTCCCAATCATAAGGAGGTTGCCATTCGCGGATGGGACGCAGACGATCAACTTGGGTAACTATAGAAATTACGGGCAAATCTGCAACTTCTGCCTGCATATCCTTGAGAAAATCTACATCCATTTGCAAAGCTGGATCTAGCGCAGGTGTAACTAGTAATAGTAAATCTGCCTTGGTTGCATAGTCTAAAACTAAGTCGCGAAAATCGCTGCGGTTGGCTTGTTCATAGCCTGGAGTATCCCAAAGTGTGAGGGTTTCTTTATTGCCAGTCTGCCATTGATAATTCTGAATTTGATCGGTACTAGGTAACACATCAACAGCAGCTAGTTCTGATTGAAACAAGGTGTTAATCAAGCTGCTTTTTCCCGAACCTGTGCGCCCTACTAGCAGAATATTCACAGGTTTTACCGCAACAGTCTCAGCGGGTTCTGCTTGGGTGAGGATTTCTCGGAGAGTTTGAGTTTTCGCCTTGGGTAATGCGGGAGTAGTAGTTGGGGCGGAAAATTCCGCAGTTGGTAAAGTACTACCACTATAAAGAGCGATCGCTTGTCTGCACAAATTCCGTAAAGCTGCTTCCCGCAGCATTTGGCTTAAATTTACCAGCAATTGCTGATTTGCTTGGCTAGTAGAACGCTGACTAGCTTTTTTAGCAAAAGCCGCCGCCGGATTCAATAGCCATTGCGCCCAATTCCAAGCTTGCCAGAGTTTGCGGGCGGATGGTTCTAATTTGCGGTAGACTTCATAAGCTTGATAAGCTTGCCCAACTGTCACCTGATTCAAGGCTGGTGATAGCCTTTGTATCCATTGATCCAAATCATCTACCGTTCCCCGAATTAACCCGTAAGCTTGGGTAACGTAAATATTTAATAGGGGATATTTAACTTCAGGATGGTAGATATGAGCGATCGCCACAACTAGATTTTGGCATCTAGTCCAGAAAGTTGACCAATCTTCCCAAATCGGGCGATCGCTTTGTGCAGCTTGTAAAATTTCGCTTAAAACTGCTTGGGCTTGAGTAGTAGCATCATTTCCGGCTGGTAACTGGTTAGAATCTATTGTTGCGGCTAATTCCTCGTTAACTTCTGCCAATACCGCCTCTAATTGTTCCACCTCTGGACGAGTCCATTTGACTAGCAACCAACGCCAGCCCACAAATATCAGCGTAAACACAGCCCAAATCCAACTCAGCCCCCATGCATGGATTTGGGAACCAGCCGCTACTAGTAAGAAAGTCACAATCAAAGCGATTGGCGCTGCTAGTACAACCCATTGCCACAGTTTTAAACGCACCATGATCTAATACCTACCTGGATAAGACTTTTTGTACAAATTACGAATAGTCAGCTTGTATAAAGTCTATCGCTTCTCAATTTGGGCAGGATGCAATGCAATACTTGTCGGTTAAGGGCAAAAGGGGAAGGGGAAAAGGGGCAAGAAAAAACCTTTAACCTTTACCCTTTGACCTTTTCCCCAAACCAAATTCCGAGTTGAAAATCCTTCACCGAGCAGTATTGGGATGCAACGGGATTTTCTACACAACCCCAAAAATAAAAGCGATCGCACCCAGTAAAAATGCGATCGCTAATTTTAAATTCAAGGAGTGAAACAAAATACTTGTTAGTACCAATATGAGTCCTATATTTTGACCCTTGACTCTTGACTTTTGACAACCCCAGCCCAAAATCTCCAATTTAAACGCGTCACAACTTATTCAGCCGCCACAGGTTCTAACAATTTGATGTTAGAGAAGATAAATTCCTGAGTTGTGATTTCTCCTGCTGTCTCGGTTTTAATCTCCCGACGATTGAGGATAAAATATTTACCTACTTTTTCGTATTCATCAGTAAATTCACTTCTACCACCCTTTTGTTGCCCAGTTGCAGGGTCATGGTAGACAGAATCATAGGTGTGAGATAAGTAACCTTCACCAGTTTGGTGACTGCTAAAGGTGTCAATGGTTACAAAAGTACCGTGAATGAGTCGATGAACGTGGCTCACCTCATTATTGCGGACTTTGTATTTATCGCCCTCTGCTTTACCACCAACTAAAATCTCAACCGCGCCATTTTCTTCTGTAGCGCCATAGCTAAAGCTATTTGCACCGTGGGTATCTTCAAAGGAACGACGGACACGGTGAATTGCTATTTCCCAAGCTTGATGGTGAATCGCTTGCTTGGCTTCTTCATTTTCTACATCTGATACTTCCGCCTTCAGATTGGCATTGACGATGACTTTAGCTGTAGTAACTTGCCCATCATGTCTAAAGGTGATGTCAGCAGTGTACCCAGGAAAATCCTTGTCCCAAGTGTAACGGTTTTCATAAGCAGCCCGGAAAAGTTCCTGAGCAGAAATTTGTGTAACAGTCATGGGTTCACCTATAAACAGTAGTGATATTAGCGTTTTATCTTTGCTTGGTATTAGCATAGAGTTAATTGTTAAGCCCCGCATAGTCCCCAACTGGGTACACTTATGGCTAATTCTCTTCATGCTGCATTTGCTGCGATCGCTAATGTCCGTAATGAGCAAGAGCTAAAACTCGCGCTCATGGATAAAATTGGCGAACATTTTGGCGTGCAACATTGGGGTATCTATCTCATAGATGACCAGTCAAAGACTGAGATTGATGTTCCCGGTATTCCAGCAGTTTGTTTACAAGGCAATCCTATCGGACGCTATGTAGTTGAGCGTCATGCACCTGCTCATGAGCAGTTAATTCTATCTCCAGAAGATTGGAAAGATATTTGCCCGCGCCACGATCACGAACACGTGATGACTGGGCCAATTGTCTGCGATGGTCGTCTTGTAGGCACCCTCAACTTAGCTCGTGCTAAAGGTAGCCTAGCCTTTGACGGTAACGATTTAGCCGATTTGAGTGCCTTATGTATTCACATCTCAGCCAAACTCGCTACCTTGCGGGCAAAACCAACAACTTTAAAATCTGCCTCACCTAGCCCCCTAACACCCCGTGAGTTAGAAATTGCCGAATTAGTTGCTCAAGGCTTAACTAATTCAGAAATCGCCGCTAGGCTTTGGATTACACAAAATTCTGTCAAGCAAGCTTTAAAAAGGATGTTTCGTAAGCTAGGTGTATCAGCACGTAGCGAGATGGTAGCAAAGCTGCATTCAACAATAGTTTCTAATTCGTAATTACACTAACTCCAACAACTTAGCGGTTTCTTTTGTTTGCTGTAAGGATGCCGCAATTAGCTGTTCGCCTACTTTTTGTACCTGCTGAACTAACGCCTCACCAGCATTCTCTGGTGAGCCAACATTAAACGGTGGTGCGGGATTATACTCAAGCAACAGTTGAATAAGTTTAGCTGTGTCTTCACCGCACAGATGAGCAGCAATTACCAATCCAAAATCAATCCCAGCAGTTACACCACCGCCTGTAATCCGGTTGCGGTCAATTACTACTCTTTCATTAACGACCTCAACCCCCAAAAGCGCTAACTGATCGCGAAACGCCCAATGCGAAGTAGCACGATAGCCTTGCAGCAATCCAGCCGCAGCCAAAATTAAGGAGCCAGTACAAACTGATGTAATATATTTTGCTGCCTTGCCTTGATGTTGCAGAAATTTCAAAACTTCCGCATCTCTCATCATTTCCACCTGTCCAGGCCCGCCTGGTACACATATAACATCCAATTGTGGAGAGTCAGCAAAAGTAGTATTTGGCAAAATTGTCAGATTATCGCTACTGGTGACTGGCTCTAGATTTTTCCATATGCAATAAACTTTACTATTTGGCAAAAAACTAAAGACTTGTTGCGGCCCAGTGATATCTAATTGCGTCATGCCAGGATAAATCACTAAACCAATGTTGTACTCTGCTGCATTACCCATAATTGTGATTTCTCTATTTGGGATTCACTGCTAGAGTAAGATTGATTATTTAGCTGTGCCTAGTCCTCGATCGAGTACACTTTGTTGAGAGAAAATGGCTAATTTGCAAACTTTATTTCATGCGATCGCTTCCGCCAATGATGAACATAAATTGCGGCTAGCTTTCATGGATAACGTTGGAGAGCATTTTGGCGTACAGCGTTGGGGTATTTACCTGACCGATGAGCAATCTCGGCTTGCTAGTGTTGATGTTGCTGGTGTTCCTGAATCCTTATTAGAGCGCTATGAGCAAGTAGGTAAAGCCGTAGATCCAGTCATGCGCTATGTTGTTGAACGCCACGCACCAGCCCATGAAGAATTAGTATTACCCCCAGGTGGTTGGAAGCAATGCGATTTGTATCAGAATTGTTGCGCCTACTACGACCACGAACACATCATGACAGGCCCCATTGTCGGTAGTGGTCAAATAATTGGCACAGTTCACTTTGCTCGCGTTGGTCATACACCTGCTTTTAGCAACGATCATCTTGCTGATTTAAGTGCCTTATGTCTTCATCTATCAGCTTGTTTGGCAATGGTAAAGCGATCGCCACAACAATTCAATTCACCGCTAGCGCATCGCCTCACCCCCCGCGAACGTCAAATAGTTGAATTAGTAGCACAGGGTTTAACTAATGCTGAAATTGGTGCAAAACTTTGGATTACAGAAAATTCAGTTAAGCAAGCCCTCAAAAGAATATTTCGCAAATTAGAAGTTGTTAACCGTGCCGAAATGGTAGCGCGCTCTCAAAATGTTTTAACTGCATAGAATTATTGCGCGTTATTGTAGGAATTATTATTAGGCCTAGTAAAGATAGGGCGTAGAGTATTTTGATAGATATCCTACACCCAAGAGCTAACAATATTTAGAGATTAAGACCTTTGTGCTACACTTACGCCTTCAACCTTCGCAGGTATGATGATGCCATAGTAAATAGCTGCGATCGCAGCTAGAGCATTGACCCAAACATTATTACCAAAAAGTGGCATGAAACCAAATGAAGTTTTAGCAAATGGTAATAATCCCATGATTGCCAAGACAATATAAGCTATTGCAAAACCACGATTGAAAATCCGGGAACTGCTAGCACTGAGAAAAGAAGCAATCCCCCATAAACCTACGCCACAACGCACTATATTATGCAAGAAATTAGTAGGAAATAGTCCAAATATATAGCCAAATCCTGCAGAATACGCGTTAGTAGATTCATTAAGTGGGATATAAGACATATGAGTTCCTGGTATTGAAACTAAAGCTGGAATAAATCCAGCTAAACCTAACAGCAAATAGATAATTCCAATACCCAAAGCACAGTAACGCTCTGCAATTTTTGCCGCTTTGATGTTTTCCATATTCTCTTTTACCTCCAATTCCTGAAAATCTTCACAGAATCCTATCTGTTAACAGCAAATACTACTCAGCCAACTTATTGAAAAAATTACTAGTGCTTTTCTCAATTCAGTTACTTAGCAATATGTAATACTTTCTATTCAACTTAGATTTTGTGAGGTTAACTCTATCGAAAGGAGGGATTAAAAAAATTAGAAATCATCTCTATTTGAAAAAAGAATGTGACAGATGGATAATTTATCTGTCACATTCTTTTAAGCGGTATATTTAGTACTTTTTGAGATTTTTGCGACTGTCAGAAGGCTAAGATTGTAAATTCAAAATCTAAAATCTGTCTTGGAAAGTTTGCTCAACGGGGGGAACCCCCGCACGCAACTTTCCGCAAAATCCAAAATTAAATCCCCTCTTCTAGTTTTAGAAGAGGGAATAAAGGTGAGATTATGCCGGATAAATCCTTAAGCGGCGATTTGGTTCTTCACCAAAACTATGAGACTTGAGCCGATAATGTTCTACCAACTCATGTTGCATTTTGCGTACTTGGGGAGAACGAGGCAATAACTCAACTGGTTGTCCTTTGGGAATAACTATCTGCTCAACAGCGAGTCTAGCTTCTTCCAAGGCATCCATTTCGTCATCGCTACCACTGTGTAATAGCAGTTGCAGTTCTCGATCATCAGCAATTTCTGGATCGTCAATGTTCAGCAACCGCCGTAACGCACGGGTAATTTGAGGGATAGTACTGGACTTAATCATGTGGATAGGCACATGACGCGCTTTAGCCATTTGCCTTAATTTGGCGTGGTTTTTGACGTGCGATCGCAGTGCCAAAATTGCATCAGCACTATCAATATCTTTTGTCAATACCACTGGCAAAGTGAGTACGCTAATTACTTGCTCTAGTTGATGACGACTAACACCATAGGGGTAAACGTGCAGTGGCAAATCCTCACCGTTTGGCCCTGGTTGTCTGCTGCTAAAGTCAACAGCCTCGGTGTAATTAAACGATTCATCCAGCAAGCGGTCAAACTCACTGCGTCCTGTGACTCTCTCCCGTTCTACAGATAGGGGCGGTAAGGCTACCATCTGTCCCGATGAACGCCAGCCGTTAGATGTACGTGAGCTAGCAAAGGAGTCTTCCGCAGTTGCTTGCTGTCCACCACGACCATTGACTACTGACAACTGGCGGGTAATTGATACTTTGCCATTTTCATCAACTGTTCTGGTTTGTGGACTAGGTTGGCGACCCCTAAGAAGAGTATCTACTGTATCAGCAACACTTTCGTGTACTACCCAGCGTTGCCGTTCTGACATTTCCACAGCAATCTCAAAGGTAGGAGGGGCTTTGCGTTCTAAAACAGTCTTTTGACTGCCCCTGCGTCTAGCTTCGTCATCTCCCAATGTCACCGCTTGGATACCCCCCACTAAATCAGAAAGGGTGGGGTTTTTAATCAGGTTTTCTATTTGGTTCCCATGAGCAGTACCTACCAGTTGTACACCTCGTTCCGCAATGGTACGAGCGGCCAAGGCTTCCAATTCCGTGCCAATTTCATCAATAACGATGACTTCTGGCATATGATTTTCTACTGCTTCAATCATGACCTGATGCTGCAGCTCTGGATGAGCTACTTGCATCCTTCTGGCGCGACCAATAGCAGGGTGAGCAACATCACCATCCCCAGCGATTTCATTGGAGGTATCGATAATTACGACTCTTTTATTGAGTTCATCTGCCAAAACCCGGGCAATTTCCCGTAAGGCAGTGGTTTTACCGACCCCTGGCCGCCCCAGCATCAGAATCGATTTCCCAGTTTCTACCAAATCGCGAATCATACCAATGGTACCGAATACTGCTCGACCCACGCGACAGGTCAAGCCAATAATCTTGCCAGTACGATTGCGAATGGCGCTGATCCGGTGCAATGTTTGCTCGATTCCTGCCCGATTATCTCCGCCAAAGGTTCCAACTCGCTGAATGCAATCATCTATTTGTTCTTGAGTGACAGGCTTCTCGCTCAGATACTCAGCTTGATTAGGAAAGCGAGCCTCTGGGCGACGGCCCAGATCCAAGACCACTTCTACTAAAAAGTCTCGCTTAGGATGATTATCTAGTACTTGTCGCAGGTCTTGGGGCAAAATGTCTAACAACTTTTGGAGATCGTCTGTAATCGTCATGCTTTACTATGGTGACGTTTTTAGAGATAACGAACGAGCGATTAGCGCTCCTGTTGTGACTTGAGCTGGGAAACGAGAGAATGGGCAAGCTCTACAGCCTGCCAGAGTAATACATCGTCTTCTTCCAGGCGGACAATCGCCTTAACATTGGTTTTACTCACCTCCTTATTTTCTAACTGTTCCAAAATTGGTGACAGCAGTACACGGGCGTAGCTACCATAGGCCACCCCAGAAATTTTGGATTTTGGATTTCGGATTTTGGATTTTAAATTGGAATCTTCCAATCCAAAATCTAAAATCGGCAATCTAAAATCGTTTAGCAGTTCCATTGCCTTTAACTTGGCAACAGTGTAGCTATTAGTGCCACCTGCTAACTGCACATATCCTGGTAACTGAGCTGTCAAAACTTTTTGTCCTAATTTCACTGCCGCTAAAGTCGTACCATCTCCTATATCTCCACTCATCGGCCGACCATCGGTTTGCCAAATTAAGGCATGGGGTCGCGGGTGCATTAGGTCATATATTGCTTTTAGGTAATCAATCATGCCTTCGCCGTCGGGACAGCTGATCGCTACTAACTTTAATTGCTCAACCCAAGGTGAAATTGCTTGCCATAGTCGTTGAAATTCGGCTAACCGCCCTACCTGTGTATGAATTTCTACGGCATCTACTCCTGTTGACATTACTAATGGTGCGATCGCCCCCGGCGTTGTCATATATGAGCTTGTATAAATTATATCATAAGGACAAATAGGGATGCAACGACCACAGCCGTAGCACTTTTGGGATACGACACCTGAGTAGTTATCTTTTATACCATTAAAAACAATTGCTTGCGCTGGACAAATACTTTCACAAGGTCTATGGCAATCTTGGGGACACTTCAGAGGATTAAATTCTGCCTTACGAAAATGTGGGTCTTCACCATCATTCAGGCTGACCATCAAAAATGGTAAGTTTCCTTGGGATTTAAAACCTCGCTTTTCAGCTTCACCAGATAGGGTCTTGGCTACTTGCAGCGCTTCTTGCGCTGCGGCAATCACCGCTGGATCAGCTGCCACATCTATACAGTCAGCGCCCGCCAAAGTGTAGGCTAATGTTAAACTTCTGACCGCAGGTAGATGCTGGAAACTCGCTCCACAGATGAGCTTGAACCAGCGACCTTCTTTGAGAGATTGTAAAGGGGCAAACAGATCAGTCACACTTCTATTATGCTTTTACGGGACTAAAAAATGTAGTCCCTTATAGGTAAAAAGTCGCGATTTCTTTATATTTTCTTTTGGGGACTGGGGACTGGGGATTGGGGACTGGGGATTAGGGACTAGGGACTAGGGATTGGGGATTGGTGAAGAAAATCTAATTACCAATTACCAATTACCAGTTACCCAATGACAAATGACAAATGACAAATGACAAACACCTTTACAAATATTCTGGTTGTTCTAAAGGAATTTCAATCACAAATTCTGCTCCTTCTCTTGGTGAGGAGAAACAAGCTATCTTGCCTCGATGCTTTTGCACGACAATCTGATAGCTAATTGATAACCCTAAGCCACTGCCTTGACCTACGGGTTTGGTGGTAAAAAATGGATTAAATAGACTCGATTGCAACGACTCTTCTATTCCTAAACCATTATCCGCGATCGCAATCTTGACTGTATTGGCCTCTGTTAACTCTGTACGAATGTGAATTTGGGGATTTTGAATTAACAAGGAGGCGTTAGGACAATGCTCATTTTGTTGACTATCTCTTGTTTGACTATTAATGGCTGACTGATCTAATGCATCGATGGCATTATTCAGCAAATGCATAAAGACTTGATTTAGCTCACTGGCATAGCAGGTAACTAATGGTAAGCTTCCATACTCTTTTAGTATAGCAATCGCTGGACGATGTGTTGTTTCCCGGAGTCGATGCTGTAGCATGACTAAAGCGCTATCAATGCCTTCATGAATATTGACCTGCTTCATCAGCGCTTCGTCATGCCTGGAGAAGTTTTGTAGTGCGATCACTATTTCTCGGATACGATCTGCACCTCTGTACATAGCACCCATCAAAGTTTGCAGATCCTTAGTGACAAAATTTAAATCTACTTCTTTAACTATTTTTTCTATTTTGGTTGTGGGCTGGGGATATTCTTGTTGATATGCGGCAATGATGTTGACTAAATCTTGTATATATTCTCCAGCGTATTGGAGATTACCATAGATAAAACTAATGGGATTATTAACTTCATGGGCAATCCCAGCTACTAATTGCCCAAGTGCTACCATCTTTTCATTTTGAATTTGTTGGACTTGGACTGCTTTCAGACTATCAAGCGCATCTTGCAATAAATTATTTTTTTCTTGAATTTGAATTTGAAACAATCTCAAATTAATTTGATTTTCAATTCGGGATATCACTTCTGCGCCATGAAACGGTTTGGTAATGTAATCAACGCCTCCGACCTCAAAAGCTTTGACTTTATCTAACACATCATCAAGGGCACTAATAAAAATTACTGGCACCTCAGCAGTCACGCGATCGCTTTTCAGTTCTTGACAAACTTGATATCCATCCATTTCTGGCATATTAATATCAAGGAGAATGACATCTGGCAAAACGACTCGACAAGCAGTCAGTGCCATTTTGCCATTTAAAGCTTTGCGGACTTCATAACCTTGAGATGTTAACATTGCTGATAAAAGCCGCAAGTTATTTGGGGTATCATCTACCACCAAAATATTACCTTTATAATCGTTTTTGTTATTTAAATTCATTTAACTAAACTCTGTCTGAAAAATAGGGGCTAGTAACTAAGAGCTAGGGGCTAGCTAAGAGAGACTTTCATGCTTTAGCTTTGGACAATGCCTTCTGGTACGTTCGTTTTGCCTTACTTCAGTAAATTCCAGAAATTGAATTATTCAATTTTGAGTGCAAAAACGATGATTCAGATTCCTCCTCTTGTTCACCTGCCTAGACAGCGGATATTTTTTAGTTAAAAGTCCTGAAGAGTAAATTTATAGTAGGCTTTACTAGAGCAAGACTAGATTAGTGCCTATATCTATGTATGAATGACTAGGTTAACAATCAAAGCTGAAAATAGTAAATACTAAACTTCGGTAGTTAGCAGCAGTTTTTTAGGAGCAACTGCATAGGTGATGCAATACTGGCTATGAATAGAATCAAAAAGTTCAATTCTCTTATTTTTCCCTTTCCTCCTGCTTATTTTGTCTGTTTTACCTTGTTTTTGAGAAATAAGTTCAATCCCTTCGCAACCAAGTCCAGCAAATTAAACGTTAGCCAAGGAATGTAAACTCAATTAATGGCGTGACTAGGGGCATAGCATCATCCACAAATCTGTTGCTTGTAGGCATATTGAGTTTGGTAACTATCTAAAGATAGATAAATTATCGATTGATCATAATAATTATAAATAGATAACCGTTCTGAAGCTCATCACCAAGCTTAAAAAGCCAGAATTTTATAGTTTCTAAGCTAAAGTCCTTTAATAGTGGGTGAAATCCCTTAACAATAGGTCTGAAAACTGGGAGGCAGAGATTTTCATAACCTCATTGACATAAAACGTAATCTCTGCTTGCATAATGCCGTGTTTTTCTTGAGCCTAGATAAAATTTCCATTTCATGCCAGCGTTGAAGATAATAGATCAAGATAGTACCCTGATGGGTACTATGAAATTTGCAGTGGAATTTTCAAAATGATGTCGTACATCTTGTCTTTAGCCAAAAAAAGGTGGCACCAATGTTGATGGGAATTAAAAAATGCTTATATTCCCACAAAACAACTCCTAAACGGCGAAACTTATAGCCATAAAACTACGTCTGGATGGAGGTGAATTATCTTCGCTCCTCTGATCAGGTACAAAATGTCAGCCTTTTTCAAATCTTACACAGCAAGAGTGTATCCGATTTGACATTAGCTGTGCAGGTTGCTTTCTTTGAGTCGCTAAGACATAAGGTTTACAAAAATTTAAAATTTCCAAATTTGAGATAAATGCCTTAAATAGTCGAGTTTATAAGACTTGCAGCTTAAAGGTTTAAACTAGCACCAGATAATTTTGCATAACTTGAGTCCTTCCAGACGTAAATAACAATGGATCACTAAAATTTTTCATCATAAGGATGAAATGAGGGGCAGCTGCCAATACATTAAGTTAAGTGCGACAAATGGGGGTTGTGATGCAAACTTTAAAGCAGGGTTTTGAGGAGCGCAATCTCGCTATGGTAACGGAAGCAGAAAAACTAGCGCAATATTGGCGAACTCGTCTATTGGCGGATTGTCCAGAACAAAGCGCAGCCACCAGAGAAAGTATTGTTCTGTGGCTGTTAGGACGTGATTCCCAACGCTTGGATCTGCTCAACCCCAAGGAACTAGAGATTGCCAAGCAAGCAATGGAATATCGTTATCGGATTTTGCAGCAACGTTACTTGGGAGTAGGAAGAGAACGTGCTTATCGCAACCTGACAGCGCGGTTGGCGAGTTTAATGACATTGCGGAATAAAATTCAGACTTGGGTGTCTTTAAGCCGCGATCGCCAACGTAGCGTCATCGATGTACTACAAGAAGTACTTCAGGAATTGCTACAAAGCGATACTTACATCCAAGACCAAATGGCAACGATTGCAGAAATTACTAGCGATCGCCGACTGCGAGATACATTACTATTTGCCAGCATCGAAGAATATTGCTTGCGACCAGTACGCAATCAACCGCTTCTGGTTTACCGTTTTGTCAACTATCTACGACGGACTCAACGTGGTGGCTTAACTCAAGTACCCAGCAGTGACTTGATTAGGCTAGTTTCGGAAGAAATTCTCACCGATGACAATGATAACCGAGTGAACTTGGTTGATAGCCAAGCGATCGCAGAATATCAAGAGGCACAAGAACAAGAAGAACAACTGGTTCTGAGGCAAACAGTACAGCAAGAATTTGAAGCCTATCTACAAGAAAATCTGGGAGCAGAAGCTGTAGAGTGGCTACGGCTTTATTTACAAGGTAAGCCTCAAGAAGAAATTGCCAAGAAACTGGGTAAGCAGATTAAGGAGGTTTACCGACTGCGAGAAAAAATTAGCTATCACGCTGTACGAGTTTTTGCTCTCAAAGGAAAACCAGAATTAGTGGATAATTGGTTAGCAATTTCTTTGCAGGAGCATAACTTGGGACTGACGCAAAACCAATGGCAACAACTCTACGATCAATTGACCGAATTGGGGAGGCAAATTTTAGATTTACGCAAAGCAGGTAATTCCATTGAAGCGATAGCTACACAATTAAAACTCAAAACTCATCAAGTGATGGGTGAATGGGGCAAAGTCTATCTTGTAGCCCAGACTTTAAGAACTCAAGAGTAACAAATTTTAGACATAAGCTTGGTATATAGTCTTATGTACTAAAATTGATTACCTTAGAGAAGGTAGCTATATTTATACGAACTAAATGCCCTAATATTCAGTATTATCACAGTCATATTTTGGAGTTTTCAATATTGGATTTGGGATTTATCCCCAATCCAGAATCCTAGATATTTCTTTAAAAGTATTAGTATTTAATTCAGCTTTCAATAAACTAACCAAGCATTGTTAGTTACTACTAAATTAGAGGCACAATAATACTAGTAATCTACCAATCACAGTTTAAAAATCTGTCATAATTATTTCAGTTATTTTACCCTCACTAAGTATTTTTACTAAATCCCTGTATTTCAATATGGGAATCGTATTTGATTTTTGAAAAAAAACTTGATATGGCTTTATTCCTTCTTCCTTGTTCCCTTACCCTGCGGTAATGTTTACCTGCTCCTTTTGGAAATGTTATGAGGAGCTTTATTCGCCTTAGGGATAAGGGTTTTGCTTTGCAGTACAGCGAACAGGTAAATCCTCGGGTGAGACTAGGAAAGGTACTTTACAGCGTTTTTCCTATTGTCGCAACTGGCGTGGAAATTCCCTTATCTACTAGAGGCTAACCTCAAGACGCAGTATCTTGCAAAAAGACTGCACAGTTTCACCTGTTTCCTCTTACGCCACTATTTTCCAAAATGAAATTGGATTGCTATTTGATTCCAGTATGTGAGCAGAAGATTGTAAAACCTCACTTTTGCGCCTTTATAGGCTTAACGATCAGTTTTTAGCTAGAAATAAGATTTTCTGTGAGTGTCACAGTTGGTTTGGTGGAATACTAAGAGCAAATACGAAGTAATTAAATGAGTAAGTAAACATATGTTGTCTTCAGAAGGCAAACTAACTGATAACGATGAAGCTGAACTGCATAGGCCAGTTACAATCCCACTTCTAGAGGAGCCAGAATCGGATACCTCAAGGGAACCACCTACCTCTCGTGAGCAAATATTCTCGCTAATCGATAGTTTTTTGTCGTTAGAAGCTTGCCTTCACCACCAAATTGTACCGTTAGGGTTAAAGGACAAAAAGCTGTTAGTAGGGATTGTCAATCCCCATGATCAAGAGGCTTTAAATTACGTTAGTCGTATTTTGGCTTATATTAATTGCACAATGGTGCCTAAGCCAATTGCTAGCACTATTCACCGGACTATCCTTTCAGCTTATCTCCGCGAAAAGAATACATCCCCATCAAATAGCGAACAAAAGCCTCAGCCAACAGTAGACTCTACATTAGAAAATCAGGAAGTTGATATCGTGGATGATGAGAACTCCTCTGCAAAAACCTCGAGTGAATTTGACCAGGAATTAACATTTGTTGAGGAGCAGGCAGATGTTTTACTAACTAATGATTCACAAACAGACTTATTACCCGTCCCCAATACTAATAATATATCTGGAAAAAATCATGCTATCTCTACTTTACAGGACAAATTCAGGGATATTCCCAAGGGAAAACTCCCAAGCAATTTAAATACTGCGTCAATGCAAATTCCAGATATATTAACGCCTCTGGATGTATTGGCAACATTAACGCCAAGGAAATTATTAGAAGAATTATTAGCAAGAGTCTTGGTGGGAGGTATTGGTCGCTTGTATTTGGAAAGACAGCACGATCAAGGCAGAATACTCTGGAGTGATAATGGAGTGTTGCAATCTGTCATCGAAAATCTGCCTATCTCTATTTTCCAAGAAGTGATCAATGAATTAAAGCTATTTGCTGAGTTACCAGTGACCACACTTGCAGAACCTAAACAGGTAGAGAAAGAATTGCTATATCAACATAATAGTTTGTTGTTACGCTTGCGAATCATGCCAGGGCTTTATGGTGAAGAAGCAACACTACAAGTACTAAGAGGAGCCGCATTAAAGTTCTATCAACAACAACAGTTGAATCATCTAAGCCATGACACCTTGGTAATTACCCAACAATTAAAGTTAAAGTTACGTGAGCTAGAACAAAGGCTACTACTTAACACCAACCTCCAATCTGAGCAATTACAAGCTGTTGTGGCTTTGAGTCACCTGGTAGAAAATTTAGATAAACATCTCAACATCCTCAATAGTGATAACCAACCACAAAAAAATGTGAAGTAATCAGTCTGTCAGTAAAACTGCTGATTGCGATCGCATTCATAATTGTTATGTTGTACTAGAATCTCAGAGCTAAAACTCTGGAAATTCACCATTAATTTTGTAAAGATTTTGCTACCGTATGACTGCCAATAATTACGGTTTTAACAATTAATAATAGCTGATCTGATTTTTTACTCTTGAATTAATTATTTACAGATATTTCATGCAGACTGAGGTTTTTAGTGAACTTTTTCCGTTACTGAGTACAGCCAATCCTCAGACCCTGGAGTGGCTGCTGAATGTTGCAATTGAACATGAGTATCCAGCCGAACGAGCTGTATTAATGGAGGATGCTTGGGGTAATGCAGTTTATTTTGTGGTTTCTGGTTGGGTGAAAGTGCGGCGAACTTCTGGAGAAGATTTTGTAGCGCTAGCGATATTAGGAAGAGGCGATTTTTTTGGAGAGATGGCAGTTTTAGATGAATCTCCTAGGTCAACTGATGTAATTGCGCTGTCGCCTGTAAAATTGCTGAGTGTTTCTCGAGAACGCTTTATTCAAATTTTGTTTAAAGATCCACATTTGCATCACCGAATGCTGCAATTGATGGTACGGCGAGTGCGACAAATTAACCTGCGCCTACAAATGCGCTCTTCTCCGCCAGCTGTCAAACTAGCTCAGACTTTAGTTAGTTTGGGTGAAAGCTATGGGCAAAAATCAGATCAAGGAAGAGAAATCTTTAATATTCCCATCAAAGATTTAGCTGAAGTAACAGAAATCAGTGTTGACGAAGCTAGCAAAATTATGGAAAAGCTGAATGAAAAAGGCTGGATCGAAATTGACTCTACAAATAATGTTATTGATTTAGTCAACTTCAAACAGTTAATTAATTTAGCAAACAAAGTCTAATATGTAAGTCGGCGAAATTAAAGATAACTGGCTTAGACTGTCATTTTTAATTGGTAAAGATTTCCAGCATATTTACGTTGCTTAAATAGTTGGTTTTTTCCACCGACTTACTTATTAACAGGGGATTTTATACCAATTCCAATAATGTTTGTGGCAGATAAATTATATGAGCGCGTCAAAAGTAAGATAATTTAATACCTCAAAACTGAACTTCCCCCTGTGCAAATGTACTAAACAGACCTAAAAGGCTTGTATTGCTTTGGATACAGGCTTTTGTTGGAGAACGCTTGTACCCATGTAATTTAAGATTATTTTTAGATTATAGAGGGCAATAAAATCGGACAATTGTAGACATGTATATAGAACGTGTCCCTAACAGAAACTCTCCTCCTGCCGTACTACTTCGCGAGTCGTATCGTGAAGGAAATAAAGTCCGCAAACGTACCCTAGCAAACCTCTCAAAATTACCTGATTCGGCTGTAAATGGGTTGCAAGTTTTATTGAAAGGAGGAGTGGCAATTGAAAGCTTGCCATCAGCGTTTAAGATCATCCGTAGTCGTCCTCACGGTCATGTGGCAGCAGTATTGGGAAGCTTAAAAAATATTGGTTTGCATAACCTAATTAGTGAAGAAAATACCAGGGAAAGAAGATTAGTATTGGCGATGATAGTAGCGCGGATCATCGACCCACGTTCAAAGCTAGCCACAGCCAGAGGACTCAGCGATGAAACATGCTTCTCTAGCATTGGAGAAATATTGAGGCTAGAAGGCGCAGATGAAGACGAATTATATCAGGCAATGGATTGGTTGCTGGACAAACAAGAAACAATTGAAAATAACTTGGCAGCCAAGCATCTAGCCGAAGGAACATTGGTTCTTTACGATGTATCGAGTAGTTATTTCGAGGGAAAAACTTGTCCGTTAGCTCAGTACGGTTATAACCGTGATGGCAAAAGAGGTAAATTACAAATAGTATTTGGATTACTTTGTAGTCAAGAAGGCTGTCCAATAGCAATAGAAGTATTTTCCGGGAATACTGCTGACCCAAAAACATTTACTCTTCAAATCAAAAAACTTAGAGATAGATTTGGTATCAAACAGGTAATTTGGGTTGGGGATAGAGGAATAATTACTTCGACAAGTATTAAAGAAGATTTGAAAACAGCAGGTTCAGTAGACTGGATAAGTGCTTTGCGTTCGACTCAAATCCGTTCTCTGGTTGAGCAAGACAGTATTCAACTATCTTTATTTGATGAACACAATCTCGCTGAAATATCATCTGATGATTATCCAGGAGAAAGGCTGATTGCTTGCCGTAATCCTATCCTGGCAGCAGATAGAGCCAAAACTAGAGAAGAACTATTGCAAGCAACACAAAAAGAATTAGACAAAATTGTGGTGGCGACAACTAGAGAAAAACGTCGTTTAAAAGGGGAATCGAATATTGGCTTGAAAGTTGGACAAGTTCTCAATCGTTACAAGGTAGGGAAGCATTTTAGCGTAGATATTCAAGCGGATAGTTTTAGCTATGAACGTAATGCACAAAGTATTGAACGCGAAGCTGCACTTGATGGGTTATATGTGATTCGTACTTCTGTAAAACCCGAAGTTTTAGGAGCCAAAGAAACTGTTAAGACTTATAAGAGCCTTTCACAAGTTGAACAAGCTTTTCGCAGTTTTAAGACCGTTGATTTAAAAATACGTCCTATTTATCATCATACAAGTCAAAGAGTTAAAGCACATGTGTTTTTATGTATGTTAGCTTATTATGTCGAATGGCATATGCGAGAAGTTTTATCTCCAATTCTTTTTGATGAAGATGATTGGGAATCCGCTGAACTCAAACAAATATCTGTTGTTTGTGCTGCTCAAAGTGATAAAACTTTAGCTAAAGCTCAAACCAAACGTACTGAAGATAATTTGCCAGTTCATAGTTTCCAAACTTTATTAGCTGATTTAGGCACTATTGTTAAAAATCAAATCCAATCTACTCTTCAGGGAGCTAGTGACATCATTTTTGACAAGATTACTGAACCGACTCAATTACAACAAAAAGCTTTAGATTTGCTTGGCGTTTCCTTGATTTGTACCCAGTAAACCCGCAACTAAATTCTTGAAATCCCTTGCTATGCATTGCATACAACTTTTGTCAAAGGGGGAAGTTCAGTCAAAATATTGCATAGGAATGTAATTTGATTCCTGAGAAAATTTCAGTTACCACAGTTGCGTTACGCTATTGCTAATGCACCATACTGGACTGACACGCCTAAAATAATGCATTAGATTTGATGAAATGAACCGCAGATAAATGCGGATTAAATGAACTTTGCTATTGCAACAAATTCGCTGTGTCAGTCCACTACACACTGTAACATTATTTTTCAATAGGTATTAGTTTAGTTGAATCGTGCCAACTAAACTTAATAGTATTTAAGGATGCGATCGCCCTGACATTTACGACAGTTTCAGAACTTGATTTACAGACAACAACTAAGATGGCAATTGGCTATAAATCTGTAATGCAGTTCGCCAAATCATATAGCCTTGGGGACTCAGGTGTAAACCATCAGTAGTAAATTCACGACGCATATTACCTTGCTGGTCACTAAACAATGAATATAAGTCAATATATTTAACGCCTTGCTTTTTGGCTATGCTTTGCAGTTGTTTGTTGAGATGATAAATGCGATCGTTAGCAATGGCTAAAAGTTTTTCTCGTCTTTCCCAAGTAGATTCCTCACCACCATGCGGCAAAATTGACTGTACAAAAATTCGCGCTTTTGGATGCATTCGGCGCAAATAATTAATAATTTGCTGTTGATTTTCTAAAATTGTTTCATCACTGGCTCCCCGAATTAAGTCATTAATACCAATCATCAAGAAAATTTCTTTTGGCTGAGTGCGATCAAATAAATCTACTCTTTTTAATAGTCCTTCACTAGTTTCTCCAGAAATTGCCTGATTGAGCCAACTTCGGTTTTCAGGTAACAAATCTGAGGGAAACCATAAACTCAAAGAATCTCCCGCCAAAATGGTAAGATGCTGAGGAGGTTTTTGTGCAGCAACTTGAGCTTCTTTGTTTAAGATGTCTAACCATTGCTGATAATTAAGTTGGTGACGCGGGCCTAAATCCGATTTCACAACCGGAGGTTCACTGACTGTAGCTGCATTAGTCGCCCCAACAATATTGGTTAATCTCTGCTGTTGCAAAATGAGCAGAACTATCGCCAACATCAACAGGCCATTGGTTACTAAAGAGAAAAATGCCCAAAGAGGAAAGTTTTTTGCAGAAATTGTCACGGCTAGGGAATTTACCAATTATTTTGCATCAAACTGCGAACCACTCCCATCAACTATTTAGTCGATGAGAATTTTGCTGTTTGCGTAATAATGCTTACAGAGGCTTACACCCTTCATTTAAGTAATATTTTTACCCTGATTTTGGTTAGTGATATCTCTGTAGTGCTTGGTATCATAACTCAGAGAAATCAAAGTGCGTATAGTTTTAAAAGAATTGATTTTGGGTAATGGGTAATGGGTAATGGGTAATGGGTATTTTCCCCTTGTCCCCAGTCACCAATCCCTAATCCAAAAGCAACCGCCCTCTGAATTTTGCCTGATATACGGGGCAAATCATCAAAGGGCGTGAAGTAATTCGCTAAGAGGTATTTAAATTGAGTAGTTTTGTTGTTCAATAGCCAGATGTCTATTGTTCAAACAAACTTTTGAAGCTATAACGCGTAATTGTCTCAATTAAACGCGTAGAGATGATTCTCGAAATTATTGAGAAACATTCATGCGATCGCTAAATTCGGAGTTGTAACCTTCTTCGCCATGTTCGTTGATATCTAAACCTTGGTATTCTGCTTCTTCCTTGACGCGTAGACCAACAGTCGCCTCAATAATTTTCAGAATGACCCAAGTACCAACAGCAGCGATGACATAAGCAATCACAATGGCTGCTAGTTCAACTCCTAATTCGCCAAAGTTACCACGCAGTACGCCATCTTTACCGCCACCGTTAACTTGGGTAGTAGCAAAGATTGCGGTTAAAATTGCTCCAACTGTACCACCAACACCATGTACTGGATAGGTATCCAAAGCATCGTCAATTTGTACTTTGTGCTTGAAACTGACGGCGTAGAAGCAGACAAAAGAGGTGATGAAGCCAATCAAAATTGCTGATAGGGGAGTTACAAACCCAGCAGCTGGGGTAATGCCTACTAAACCTGCAACTGCTCCTGTAGCAGCACCTACTGCGGTGGGTTTACCGCGTAAAACTGCTTCTAAAATCAACCACATGAGGGCTGCTGCTGCTGCTGCAGTGTTAGTAGCAACAAAGGCTGTGGTTGCTATATTGGTGACTATGTTACCCGAAGTTCCACCAGCCACAGACAAAGCACTTCCGGCGTTGAAGCCGAACCAGCCAAACCACAGTAAGCCAGCACCTAACAAAATAAACGGAACGTTATGTGGTGGGCTGAGGCGATCGGGATGTTGTTTACGAGGGCCAAGGACGATCGCTGCAACGAGGGCTGAAACACCAGAACTGATGTGAACTACTGTCCCACCAGCAAAGTCTAAAGCACCTAAACCACCATACAATCCCAAGAATCCACCTTTCGCCCATACCATATGGGCAAGAGGTGTATAGACAAAGGTTGACCACAGCAGCACAAATAGAGCATAAGCACGGAAGCTCATCCGTTCTGCGATCGCGCCAGAAATCAAGGCTGGGGTAATAATGGCAAACATGGCTTGATAAATCATGAATGCCTGGTGGGGAATTGTTCCAGCGTAGGAAACCACCTCTGGTGGGTTGGAACCTTTAAGATAATCTGTGACTTCTAAGCCCACACCATTCAAACCGAGCCACTGCAATCCCCCAATGAACGGTAAACCGGGTGCAAAGGAAAGGCTATAGCCCCACAGAATCCAGGTGACACCCACGATCGCCATCAACACAAAACTCATCATCAATGTGTTTAGGACGTTCCGCGATCGCACAAATCCACCATAGAAGAATGCTAATCCTGGTGTCATTAGTAGCACTAATGCTGCTGAAATCAGCATAAATGCTGTATCTCCAGTATCAGCAGTCGGAGGAGCAGCCGCAGCAGCTTGGGCAAAAGCATTGCCCATTAACGGCCCTCCCAACAGCAATAGGGTCATAGCCCCAACAATTACAACTTTCTTCAACACTTGTTTTTGTCCCCGAACACCAACATTGTTGTTTCACTTTTGACAAAACTAGTATTTTTTTATACTTTATTTTGTCTAAATTAGTTACTCCAGTTTAGTTGTTTAGAAAGGTTTATAAAAACATCATACTAATTGCAGATGCCAAATTTTAAATAATTAGTATGAAGTTACAATAATTACATTTTTATTTTCTTGTAATGGTATTTTATTGACATTTTTACCAAAACAACACTTTTCTCAAACATAACTATTACAAACAACTTTCTAGGAGTAGTTAGTAAGTATGACAAAAATTCATACAAAATAAAACTGTAGTTTTACATATTGATGTAATAATTATTATTTTTATTTGATGAGCAAATTTCAGTAATCAGTTATTGCCTAATTCAGTAACAGAATGTCAAACTATATTCTCGGTGCGTACATAATTACCAAAACACCCAACAAAGCTAAACCAGCGCCAATTAAATCGTAGATATCTGGATTTACACCATCTACTCGCCAACCCCAAAGCATTGCCATTGCAATAAAAACCCCGCCATAGGCAACATAAACTCTGCCAAAATTTGCAGGTTGTTGAGTAGCTATTACCCCATAAATAGCTAAAAAAATTCCACCTAATATTCCCAACCAAATAGGCTTATCTTCACGTAACCATAACCATATCAAATAACCACCCCCTATTTCAAATAAACCAGCACAGAAAAAATACAACAGAGACTTAATCATTTGACAAATTTATGAGCTTTTAAGTGTGAAATAAAAATCCCATCACCTGTATCAGCATGAGAACTACAGGGATGGGTTTTATCACTCAATTGAATCAAAAAACTCAAAATTTATAGAGGATTTGGTAAGTCGCGACCTGGTGAAATTAAATCATCAGAAAATCCCTCTGAAGATCCTTCGGTAAGAAACCCACTGTATGCTTCCATACCATGTTCGCCAATATCTAATCCTTCTAATTCCTCTTGTTGAGATACTCTAATACCTAAAGTTGCTTTGAGTGCTAGCCAGAATATGCTACTTAAAAGTACCGTAATACCGCCTACGGCAAGAATGCCCACTATTTGGGGAATTAGGGTACCAAAGCCACCACCAAAGAAGAGACCATGTGGGCCTACTGGCTTCCCTGCTAAGTCAACCATCCAAGGATAACCACCAGGGCCTACAGCAAATAAACCAACTGCTAAAGTTCCCCAAACACCGCAAACTAGGTGAACTGAGGTCGCACCTACTGGGTCGTCTATACCGATGCGATCGAAGAACGGAACAGAAAAGACGACTAGTACGCCAGCAACTAAACCAATAATTACAGAACTGCCAACGTTGATGTAAGCACAAGATGCTGTCACACCTACCAAGCCAGCTAAAATACCGTTGATAATCATCGATAGGTCTGGCTTACCCAAGTACAACCAAGCTGCAATTGTTGCCGCAATTCCACCTACTGCACCTGCCATGTTGGTTGTTACAGCAATGTGAGTAATTGCGCCAGGATCAGCAGCCATGACTGAACCGGGATTAAAGCCGAACCAGCCCAACCAAAGAATTAAACAACCTAAAGTGGCAATACTCATGTTGTGACCTGGAAGCGCCACAACTTTCTTATCTTGATATTTACCAATGCGTGGGCCGAGGAATGCAGCCCCCATTAAGGCAGCCCAACCACCAACTGAGTGAACGACGGTAGAACCGGCAAAGTCCCAGAAGCCCATATCAGCCAACCAACCAGCACCCCAAATCCAATGTCCAGTAATGGGGTAGGCAATACCTACAAGTAAGACGCTAAAAATTAGGAAGTCTACAAACTTAATCCGTTCTGCAACTGCGCCAGAAACAATTGTGGCTGCGGTTCCTGCAAATACTAATTGGAATAAAAATTTGGCAGCTAAAGGCACACCTGTCCAACTCAAGGCGCTAAAAACACCTTTGTAAGCGTCTCCAGTTGCAGGGCTGTTATCTGCGCCTCCTAGGAAAAACCCACTCAGCCCGATAAAATCATTGCCATCGCCAAACATTAAACCAAAACCGATTGCCCAAAAAGCTACTGTAGAGAGGGCAAAGACAATTAAGTTTTTAGCTAGAACATTGACAGCATTTTTTTGGCGACAGAAGCCGGTTTCTAACATACAAAAACCAGCATTCATAAAGAACACCAAAAATGCTGCGATCGCTACCCATAAAGTGTCAATAGCAACTTTTAATTCTGCTGTTGTTGGCCCTGCGGCTGGCGCTTGAGCAAATGCAGCATAGCCCCATCCCAAGACAATTAAACAAGCTAAAGCTAGGCTAGCTTGCCAATTAGGAGATAATCGCTTAATTGCGCGAGCTAACCGCTCTATATTGGATTGAGATTTTGAACTTTTAAAATGACCTTTTGCTGTTCTCTGCCTAATTTTGGCTTTTAATTTCTGTTTCTGCTTCAGTTTGAACATTTTACTCCCAACAGTTTTTACAGGAAATAATGTAGTTAAGCAAACAGCACTAGCACTTGAATCTCATCAACTATTTGTTGATATTTAGTCGTTCAAGTAATTTATATTGAAAATCAGAAACTCAAATATCCTAATAGGAGTTTAAAGAAAGATTGCTACTTTTGTAAATATTTTTTCTAAATTGCAAGTTTACTCATGCAGGAATTATTAATTGTGAAAAAGTCAAGCCTAATTCACTAAATCTTTAATCTTAAATTATGAAGCTTGGGGATATGCTCCTTCATCTTCAATGCGAAAGCATCACAACATCTCAGAAAGTGAAAATTCACCTCCATAACAAAATTTTTGATGCCATCTAAAATGCTTTACAGAAATCGCACGAGTGATTCCTGTAGCTAACTTTTATGCCAGCATTAAGAAATTTGATTGATTGTCCATGTTACCAAAATGATAATTCTGTATCAGGAGATACGAATTATCTATGAGACCGCTTGCTTTAGCATCTGAATTAAAGAGCAAAACCAACTGAAATTCTATATTGTCAGGATTTTCCGACATCTCATCAAAATACTACGAAAAATATTAAATTTTTATAACAAAAATAAATAAATTTACTGTGAGTAAAAAGTATTTAATGTTTACTTTGCATTATTCAATACAATAGATCAGCAGTATTATTTCTAGGTAAAGGGTTAATAAAATAACACTTCAGAATTACAATTAACCCTCATGTTTTGATGTAAATCTATGGCAATTCCGTTTTTAAATATTCTTGATAGCCGAGCTTTTCTAGTTTTGCTTGCTTTGCCATCACTGATTCTGAAAGATTTTGCCGATATTTTTGGACTTTTGCTAATAATTCTGGTTGATGGCTAGCCAGTATTTGCACTGCCAAAAGTCCGGCATTTTTAGCATTACCAATTGCTACCGTAGCCACAGGAATTCCACCAGGCATTTGTACAATTGAATACAAAGAATCAACACCTTGTAAATTACGAGTAGCAACAGGAACACCAATTACCGGGAGAGGAGTTAAAGCAGCAACCATTCCGGGAAGATGAGCCGCACCACCTGCACCAGCGATAATCACTTTAATACCGCGTTGGTGTGCTGTTTGTGCATATTGCACCATGCGTTCTGGGGTACGATGGGCAGAAACGATCGCCACTTCAGTTTCGACACCAAACTCTTCACAAATTGCGATCGCATCTTTCATGGTGGGCAAGTCAGAATCGCTGCCCATGATAATACCGACAAGGGGAGACATAGAATTTTAGATTTTGGATTTTGGATTATTGCCGACTATTACATCTAAAATCGGTTGAGGTTTAGTTATTTTCCCGTCAATGTGATGACTAAAGCAACACCAAAAGCGATCGCCAAGAATGTAGATATCATTAATGCCAGAGTTCCAGGGTATAAAAACTTGCAGATGCTCTTGATTAATGAAGCGGGAATCATCGAGCAAATTCTGCCGATGAGTACTGTTTTTAAACGAGTTGCTGCGCCAAATTTGCAAGTTTTAGATATTGCGGGTGATTGGATTTCTTTAGGCGGTGTTGATTTACAGATTAATGGGGCTTTAGGTTTAGCATTTCCTGAATTACAACCAGATAATGCTAATTTATTGCCTAAAATATCGCAATTTTTATGGGATGTGGGCGTTGATGCTTTCTTGCCTACATTGGTAACAACTTCTGTAGAAAATCTTCAGCGATCGCTAGCAATTATCGCTGATTTTATGCAAACTCAAACCACAGGTTCTCAAATTCTCGGTGTACATTTAGAAGGGCCATTTTTAAACTCTCAAAAGCGCGGCGCGCATCCTGCTGAATATCTCTTGCCTTTGACGCTAAATGAAGTGAAGCGGGTTTTAGGTAACTATGCCCATATTGTGAAAGTTATCACCCTTGCACCAGAGTTAGATCCAACAGGGGAAGTCATCCCATATTTGCGTTCTTTGGGTATTACCGTCAGTTTAGGGCATTCTCAGGCAACAGCCGCCCAAGCACAGCAAGCCTTTGAACTAGGGGCAACAATGGTTACCCATGCTTTCAACGCTATGCCACCATTACATCACCGCGAACCAGGATTATTAGGGGCAGCAATTACCCATCCTCATGTAATGTCTGGTTTTATTGCCGATGGACAGCACGTTGTACCCACAATGTTACAAATTCTCATTCGCGCTACTGGTGGATTATTCCTCGTCAGCGATGCCTTGGCACCTTTAGGATTACCCGACGGCTTATATCCTTGGGATAGTCGGCAAATAGAGGTGAAACACGGTACAGCACGACTACCAGATGGGACTTTATCTGGAACAACTTTACCCTTATTAGTTGGTGTGCAAAATTTAGTGAAGTGGGGCATTTGTGACATAGAGACAGCCATTATACTTGCTACTGATGCACCTAGACGAGCGATCGCACTCCCAGGCATTTCTCCCAGCCAACCCGCCAATTTATTGCGCTGGCATTGGCAGGAAGCTACACAAGAGTTGACTTGGCAGAGGTTGTTAAAGTAAATTTCTGTAAGCTTAAATTTCGAATATCATCTAATTATTTAACTTTTGTAAAATTTAAGGTTTTCTTTAGAATTAATAATTTAATATTTTATTTAGATTCTTCGCAGCACTTTTATGGCATTGCAGGAATCAGAAGGTTGTTATGAATGTATGCCTTGTGAACTCAAAAATTTTACGCCAACTGTGGTCTGTGATTGAACAAACACAAACCAGCACCCTGGTGGGATTGAGTGATACAGACTTAGCCAAGCAGTTGTTGGGACAGGTTGATAGCAAAACAGCACTCAGCCGTGAAGAAAAGAATTCGTTAAGTGATTACATATTCTCTAGAACTCAACTCATACGCGATTTAGCCTTTGCACGGTCGGCATAAAACGTATTAAATATTACCGTGTTAGTTTTGCTTATGTTTAAATGAAGTTTATATTTTTAACTTCGGTATTGAAAACTCCCATCGTTATATGGATTCTCCCAGTTACCTCAGCTTCACAGTGCTGGGGTTTTTTATTGTAATTGGGCATCGGGCATGGAGAGTGCTGAGTTATAAGTGACCATTGGGATTAATGATATTTATACTTTCCTTTTATGCCTTGCCTGTAGTAGTTTTGATGTACATAGTCTATTCTTGCGTGCATTTTAGTAAATTTAAAGCTACACCAAATTCGCGCCCAAACTACCCAAGCTTACCCCAAGTTTTTGGAGACAAATAGAACATATGTATCAATATCATCTATCCATAAAAACCACAAAACCGCTGAAAAGCTTGCCTTTCAGCGGTTTTACTTAGTAAGCGGGCGGCGGGAATCGAACCCGCATTAATAGCTTGGAAGGCTATAGTTTTACCACTAAACTACGCCCGCGAATTTCCAACTTTAATATTATAGCATAGCAGTATTTACAATACAAGCCTTAATTGATTAAGGTAGCGGCTGTAGCCGGATACGTACTATAAGATTACTAGGCTTAGGATCGTTGGGATCTTTATCATAAGCAGGTTCAAATTCCCAGTTATTTAATACTTGACTGACTAAAAAGTCTTCGTAGTAGCTTTTTTCTTCTTCGGAAATGTTTTTATCTAGGACGGTAACTAGCTCCAGTTTACCCTTCTCGGAAATTGTTAATAGCGCTGTCACTTCTACGGGCTCGCCAATTTTTTTTTCTATGTACTTTACATATTCCAGACCTTTTCTAAATGGCTGGTTGCTAGGTTTAATTTTAGCTGGGTGAGCAATTATACCTCTATCTTCCTGTTGAGGTTCTCCAACTAAACTTGCAACTAAGCTTCCACCTGCTGTATTAGATGGTGTAGGAGGTGATTCGGGGTTATTAAGATTACCTGAGTTCTCACGTTGCTGTTGTTCAGCTAGTTGACGTTGACGCTGCTCGGCGAGTTCACGCTGCTGTTGTTCAGCTAGTTCGCGTTGCTGTTGTTCAGCTAGTTGACGTTGACGCTGTTCGGCTTCGCGTTGCTGTTGTTCAGCTAGTTGACGTTGACGCTGTTCGGCTTCGCGTTGCTGTTGTTCAGCTAGTTGACGTTGACGTTGTTCGGCTTCGCGTTGCTGTTGTTCAACTAATTGACGTTGACGCTGTTCAGCGAGTTCGCGTTGCTGTTGTTCAGCTAATTGACGTTGGCGCTGTTCGGCAAAAGCTACAGCATTTTTATCTGGGACAGTAGGACTTGAGTTTTTTACTAACCTATCGGTTTTAACTACTATTGGTTTGGAAGAATTTTTTGGTTGTAACTTTTGATTTGTAGATACTGGTTTAGTTTGAGAATTAACAGGTATTACTTGTGTTCTGGTTTTTGCTTTTGACTTCGGCTGCGAAGCAATTTCTATCACCTCAACTGGAATTGCAGCTTTACTTTGCTGTCGCCACAATAAACTAGACTGGTAGGAGCGAATCAGCCAGAAGGCTAGCAAATGTAGGCTCAATGAACCTATGAAGACTGCAACCCAAAAACTAGGTGGATCTGTATGTCGTCTCCATAGCTTGACTGAAGATGAAGTTTTATCTGCAACCGATGGTGTCATATTAAATTTCAAACTGGATTTAATAGGGCGCTCTTACTCTTTACTAAACTAACGCTTTAAAATCCAGTCTACTCTCAGCGATTAGCCATAATTTCCGATCTAACAGCAAAAGTCAGAACGGTTTCGTCTACTCCTTTGAGTTCTAAGGGGCTGACTTTAGTAATTTCTTCATCTTTTAAATAATCTGCCACAGCAGCAGAGACTAAAATAGTACCGGGAATAGCAGCAGCTTGCAATCTAGCAGCAATATTCACACTGGGGCCAATAGCAGTATAGTCAGCACGTTCGGCACTGCCAAACATACCCACAACCGCAGTACCTTGGTGAATACCACAACGGAATTTAACACCAGTATGCCCATTAGCGTCAAATATGCCTTGTTCTTGCCAGCGCCGATTCAACTCATCTAATGAGCTATGCATTGCTCTGGCTGTATTAATGGCACGACGCACCTGTTCATTAGGAGTTAATTCTTCTGGCGCTCCATATAAAGCTAAGATGGCATCTCCCATAAATTTATCTACAGTACCGCCATTGTCAAACACAGTCTTAGTCATAGCTTCCAAATATTCGTTTAGCAACTCTGCTACTCTTCGAGATCTGAGAGTATTTGCTAGCTGAGTAAAACCTACTATGTCGCTAAATAATACTGTAATTAAGCGTGGTTCTGGACGTAAATCCAAGGTTAAATCTCCCATAGCAGCTTTTTTCACCAAAACAGGCGGCAAAAAGCGCTTGAGTACTGACTCTGTCAGGTATGTATTTAACTCCATAACCCGGCGCTCATTTTCTTTCAAGGCTAAGAGGTTCCTGACTTCTGCTAGAAGTTCCCTGTCATTAAATGGTTTAGCTAAATAAGCATCTGCACCATGTTCTGTTCCAGCAATCCGGGTTTCTTCATCAACTTTAGCCGTGAGCAGAATGATGGGTATTCCTTTCAAATTCTCCTCACTGCGGATCATCTGAATCATCTGTAATCCTGTTACCAAAGGCATCATTAAGTCCGTAATGATTAAGCTGGGTGCAATTTTTTGCGCTATTTTAAATCCTTCGGCACCATTACGGGCTGTATGTACTTGATAGCCATTATTGCGGATGATTTCAGATACGTAGGTTCGTAAATCTGGATTGTCATCAACAACTAAAATTGAGTGAGCGCTATTCAACAGACTGCCATCTTTATACCCTTGAGACTCTGGGTTGTCAGGGGTAGGTACTAATTCTTGCGGCAAGCTTTCGATATTTTCTGGGGTTGGCTCGACTAATTCTAAATCAGCCAATTCCACAGTGGCGCGGCTAGTATTTAGTTCTGCTGGGGTTTCCTGTATCTGCTGTGTAGGTAAGTGACTATTACCAGTTAACAGCCATAGTGTAAAGGTCGTACCTTGACCGTACACAGATTCTACAGTTATTTGCCCCCCATGCAATTCGACCAATTCTTTGACCAAAGCTAAACCTAAACCACTACCTTCATAGGAACGGTTTTCTGAGCCTTCAGCTTGGCGGAAGCGCTCAAACAGATGGGGAATTTGTTCTTTAACTATACCAATTCCAGTATCTTGTACTTGTAATATGCAACTATCATCTTGAGATATGAGCCTGATCGTAATCGTCCCGCCTTCGGGAGTAAACTTCATGGCATTTGATAGCAAGTTGTAAACGACCTTATCAAATTTTTCTATATCTAAGTAAACTTGAGAACATTGACCCAATTCCGAAACCAGTTGCAGTCCCTTTTTCTCACAGTAAGGGCGAAAAGATTCCACAATTTGGTTGACAAAATCGACCAAATCACAAGGACGGAAACTCGGCTGCATCCTCCCCGCATCTAAGCGTTGCAGATCTAGTAATTGATTTACTAGTCTGAGCAATCGCCGCGAGTTACGCAAAGCGATCGCACTTTGGGCGTAAGATAATCCATCACCATTATTTACGGCTGATTCTAAAGGCCCTTGAATTAAGGTAATGGGAGTGCGGAACTCATGGGAAATATTTTGGAAAAATTCGGTTTTTTGTTTATCTAATTGTAATAAGCGCTCTGCTTGGTCACGAGTCTTTTGATATAGACGCGATTGTTGCACTGCGATCGCTGCTTGAGCAGCCACAGCTTTGGCTAGCTGAATTTCCGAAGATAACCAGCGGCGGGTTTTGCTACCTTCACGTAGCGTAATACTACCAATACACTTACCATCCGCTAATAAGGGAACAATCATTAGCGATCGCGCTGGCTTTTTCAAAGGCAAATCAAATCCTTTAATTTCATCAGCACAGTCGCTCATATCAGTAATTACCACTGGCTCTTGTGTCCGCAAAATCTCTTGCAGGATGGGATTATGCTTAATTGGCGCTTGAGAATGAGGTAATTCCTGATTTATACGGTGATGATTATGATTTAAGGCTGTTTCTTGGACTGATTTCAGAGTATGTTCTAAATATTGAGAACTGTCATACAGTCCTACACATTCAACAAATTCATCTTCTTCAGTCCATAAAGATAAAATACAGCCATTGACTTGTAAAGCCTGCCCTAATTGTTCGGTAATAGCCGCAAAGATATCTTGAGGATCTAAGCTAGAGCGAATTGCCGTAGTAATTGTATTAATTAGGGACTCTCGTTTAGCCAGAGCGCGGACTTGTTCATAAGTATAAGCTTGAGATAAAGCCAATGCTGCCTGATCCGCTACCATCAACACCAATTGCACTTCCTCTTCTCTCCAAATCCGAGGCTGAGAGCATTGGTGCAGGGCTAGCACTGCCATGAGTTCTTGTTGGCAAATCAACGGCACAACTAAACTAGAGCAGATATTAGCTGCTAAAAAAGCTGCACTACGTTGTTCCAGTTCAGGAATATTGCCCTGAATCCGTTCATCATCTTCTACATTATGAATAACTTGAACTTCGCGGGTTTCCCAGACTGTCTCCGCCAACAGAGATGACGAAGGAAAAGAAGATGAGGAAGATTTTACTATTTCATCTGAATGCTCTTCCTGTTCTTTCTCTGCTGCGCTTGCTTCTTCTTGAGCAGCTTTCTGGTAAATAAATCCTTCATCTACCAACTGCCCATCTTGGAAAGGACGTAACAGACACACATCCACTTCCAACATATGCCCCACTGTATCGACAATTGTTTGTAAAATTTGCCGATAGTCTAAAGCACTACGAATTGTATTCGTGACAGTGTTCAGCAGTGATTCTTGACGGAGTGTACGCGTCAGTTCGCGGGTACGGGCTTTGAGGACATTGTGAGTATCCAATGCCTGGCGTACCACGCCTTTAAGTTCCTCCGCTTCCCAGGGTTTAGTGACATATTTGAAAACTTTACCAGCGTTGATGGCTTCCACTAAGTCTTCGACATCAGTGTAGCCAGTTAAGATAATCCGGATAATATCTGGATATTGAGTGGCTGTCAGGCTTAAAAATTCTGTACCGCTCATGATTGGCATTCGCTGATCGGAGATGATCACAGAGACTTCTCCTTCTTGTGCCAATAGATCCAATGCGGCAGGACCAGAAGTTGCCCTTAGCACCTTGTATTCGCGATAAAAGGTGCGGTAAAGCAAGTCAAGGTTGTCTGGCTCATCATCGACAACCAATATTTTCGGCTTACTGTTTGCTTGTTGGGATTTCATGCACCGCTTTCCTGCTGCAACGGCAGTTGGATAAAGAATAATCTGATCAGACAGGGATGTTTCTGAGTCAGGTAAGAGCAGAGCATTGTGACCAATAAGGCTATTTGGCTACATGAGTGCTGATTGTGAAAGTATTTACTCACTGTAATTGACCTCAATGGCTTGTAAAGATTGCGATTCGCTCTCAAGCAAGATAATTGCTTTGATATTTAGTTTTGGTCTTACAGAATTGATAGCTGCCAAATCTTCCCTCACCTCCGGCGAGAACTGTGAAAATACTAAACACATACAGCGCTCAAGGCTGGCTCAAAAATCCATCTGTAGCTGCATATTAAGTTTTCCCGTTGCAGCAGTGACACTAACACTTGTCAGTAAATTTTATTTATGCTAATCATGCTAGAGTCATGGCAAAAAGTCAGACGTAACCGCTAAGTATACAATTAGACAAATAATTTTTTCTAATTTAATCTGTTACACCAATAATCTTCCATAGTTATGATTGAGAAACCTTACCTGAGGAGATTATCTGAGCTAGTTCATCTTATAGCTGAATACCTGTATAGTCTGGCACCCATCTTATAAATGTTGTGTGATTCACAAGATTAGGGGTAGTTGAGGGCGCAAACCCACAGATAAATTCAGATGTTGGGAATCAATTGAGTAACTTGCAGCAACCACAAAGGGTAATCTTTAAGCCTATTCCACTCATAGCACTCCCAAGACCCAGTGCTTTTGCCAACATTGGCAAAGGCTGCTCTACCAAACTTACCCATTCTCAATACCCAAGAATTTGGTTATTGTTGTCTCTCATCTCAATAAATGTTCTGCTTCGTTGCTTGTAGCTTGAGAAAAAAACAAAATACAGATGGGCGGAAGGAGGAAATTATCAGTAGTCATCATTGGGAGAAATAGTATAACCTGTCAATAGATTACCCAAAACCTAGCCAACTACGTTCCCACCTTGAAAAATCACCCAAGTACTCTATATCATCTATATCAAGGTGTACAACAATTAATTAAAGCAATAAGACTCTCTGTCTGTTTTTCAAAAAGGCTTTGTAGTTTGTTGGCTTGATGAGCAAATTAGTATTTGTAACCAAGTTGCAAATTCAATGCTTTGAGCATTTGATGTTGTTCACAAATTTTGTACGGTGTATTAGGATACTTGAAAAAATTTTCGTTGAATCCCATAAATACTAAACTAGCCTTGACATCCTGGTTTTTCCACTCATATCACCCAGAACCTGTAACAGTTGTCGCCGATCAGTCTGAGCGACAATTCCAAATCCGTGCTGCAACATCTGCCGATCTCTATAGTGTTGCTCAAATTATTACTGAAAGCTTTCACTCTCAAAATGGCTTTTGGGGATGGGCGTTTCCATTAATACGTCTGGGAATTTATGAAGATTTGAAGCAGCGCCTAGCTTCTCCTTTACCTCATCACGTTTGTTTAGTTGCTATTGATACTACTAAAGGCGTTAATAATCTTGTAGGAACAGTAGAACTCGCTGTACGTTTTAGTGATGCATGGACGCAAACGGGGAAAAGTTTTCCTTACCTATCAAATTTAGCTGTTAGCCCACAATACCGTAGGCATGGTGTAGCCTCTAGCCTACTAACCAACTGTGAAAAAGTCTGCCAGGAGTGGGGGTTTCAGGATTTATATCTCCATGTTCTAGAACGAAATCATCAGGCAAGACAGCTTTATTTAAAGCTAGGTTATCAGGTATATAAAGTTGAATCTCACTGGAATCTATTCTTTCCTAAATACTCAAGTCAAATATTATTGCACAAGCATTTAAAAAATAATTTTATGATATAAATTAGGCATCTAAATTATTAATTAAAAGATGTCATTTATCACTCAAATAATATTCTCGAACGAAATTTTTTAAATTTTGTTGTTTCAAACAATTTTCTAGATTTGTATATCTGTATTTGAAATTGTCTTTGGTTGTAAAGTTTAAATATTTAACTTTCCTGCTTGAGTGAGATTAACAGTTCAGATATCTACAATGCTGTTTTACTATATGTCATCAGCCTCATAGTCGATGAAAAATTGCTAGATTTAGAGTTAATTAACTCAAGAAAATTTTATTAATATTTATTATTCTAACTAGTTTATTCAAATCTAAAAACATTAATATTGGCTAATATATCAATTTTTTAATTTACTTTTTATCTAAAAATAACAATAAATATTTTCAAATATATACATAACAAAAACGATATTGTTTTCCATAAAAGACACTATATTTAATCATTAATTCCTCATAATAACTTTGTATTTAAGAGATTGATCTTTATAGAAACTTTAAAAAAAATACACTTCAGTGAGAGACAAATCCAATTAAATCTCATAAAATATGAGTAATTAATTGCTCAGACCGATCTAATTATTGCTATCTTAGCCAAATTGACCATAAAATTCTTGATAATAAGAAAAATCAAAAATTAACTTTGCTTTAACAGCAAGTTCCTGTTTTCAGTGCATACTACTACTCAATTATTCGCAAATCTGAGAAAACATGGATAGCGAACAACGCCGACGCTATCAGATTGCTATGGTATCAACCTATTCTCCTGACACCAGTGTCCTTGACCATATTGTCATGCCTGATGGAACTGAGCAATCGCAAGGCTCGGATATCCTCACCCTGCTACGTACTGGAAAAGTTTTCATAGTCAACAGTCGGAAACGAAATGGTTTAATTCTCTATAAGCGCTACCATGCAGAGTTTGCTGGGCCTGGGGCAGCTGTTGGAGGAGAATATGATTGTGATTGCCAAAGCGTCCTACCGATTGGAAATTTATCTTTATTAACTGCTGAATCTTATGAGGAGCGTCAGAAAGCTTATTTAATTAGGCGGCAATGGATTCGCTTAATTAAACAAATTACAGAAAACCCAGTGCCACAACAAAGAGTTCAAAAGATTCTCGATCAATTTGAACAATACTTTCCACCAGAAACAGTAGCTCAAATACCAGATGTTACCTTTGCCCTTTTAGTAGGTGTACTCCCACAAACTGTAGGAGTAGTCAGACGTTTGGGCAGTGAATTAGACAGTAGATTTAATTACTAAGTACATTATTGTTTAAAAATGAAGATTTGCCACAGCAGCCTGTAGCCGATTGAGGGTACGGGCGTTTTCTGCTTTTGAGCCGATAGTAATTCGTAATCCTCCGTTTAACAGCCGTACAAGTGTGCCAGAGTTACGCAATTGCTGATGAATACTTTTTAAAACAGTCACTTGGGAGTTGCTGTCATTTGAAGTCACACGCAGGTAAATAAAGTTAGCGTCGCTGGCTGTAACTTGTAAGTTGGGATATTGTTTTAAAGCTGCGATTAGTTGATCGCGTTCAGTCAAGGTTTGGGCAATTGAATTGAGTAAAAGCTGGCGGTTTTGCAAAGCTAATAATGCTGCAGCGATTGAGAAACTGGGAAGATTGTAGGGTAAGCGGACTTTTTCCAAAATAGCGATCGCATCTGGATGAGCGACACAATAACCTACACGCAAAGCTGCTAACCTAAAAGCCTTGGAAAAAGTTCGCAAGATCACCCAGTTGGGATGTTGTGCTAATTCTCCCACCAAACTATTCTGGCTAAATTCAAAGTAAGCCTCATCAATTACTACCAAAATATCTGTGCTGAGACTTCTTAACCATGCTACTTCTGCTGCAGTTAGACAATTAGCGGTTGGTGAATTGGGATGTACTACAAACACCACCCGAATTGGTGGGATTTGAGTTTGGGCAATCGCAGATTGTGCGGCTGGTAAATCTATCTCAAAATTACTGTCATTCCTACCCACTTCTACAACAGGAATACCCAAGGTTTTTGCTAAAATTGCGTACATTGAGAATGTGGGATTGGCAACTAAAATACTTCCTTCTCCACCCAAACAAGTGGCAATTAATAAAGAACGAATTAATTCATCGGAACCGTTACCCACAGAAATATTGCCAGAGGTAATTGGCGATGATGAAAGGGCTGCTGACTCATTAACATATTGCGCGATCGCTTGTTTGAGTGTTTCATGTCCCCCATCTGGGTAACGATTTGTTTCAATTACTTGCTGATAAGTCCAAGCTAGCTTTTCTTTTAACTCTGGCGGCAAATCATCAGGGCTTTCATTGGTATCTAGTCGATCAAATTTTGTCTCGACTGCTTCGGCGTTATCGCTGCTGGGATGGGGCTTGTAAGCTGTAAATTGTGCTAAATCTGACCGGATGAAGGGAAGCATAGTTTGTAGTCAAGAGTCATTGGTCATTAGTCATTAGTCATTAGTAAAAGACCCAAGACAAAGGACTAATGATATTAATTTATTAATGTGAGAAGTTCATATTTTACAGCTGCCAGGTAATTGGCAGAAGAGGTGAATTGCTTGCCATATTTCTGCCATGACATTTCCTAGAGCATGATCGCTGTCGAGTTCTACTAATTTCACCCAAGGACGAGATATCGCAAATTCACGGCTGGCTGTAATAGGAATGACTTCATCATTTTTGCCATGCAAAATGAGAGTAGGGATGGGGCGTTGCAAAACCGCTTCTTGATATTGCTGGGCATCTGTAACAAAATCGTAACTTAAAGGTAGTGATCGCTTTTCCCCATAGTGATCAACCATGAGATATTTTTCTTGTTGCCAACGCTGTACCTGTTCATCTCCTAGCTTGGGTAACCAGTGAGATAAAAAACCGAAAGCTGGTGCTAATAAAACCAAACTTTGCACTTGGGGATATTTTTGCCCTAAATGAGCAGCAGTTAAACCACCCAAACTCGAACCAATCAGGGTTACTGGTGCAGAATCATCAGGAAATTCTGCTGCAACTTGATTGATCTGACGATTAATTGTCAGGTGAGAAAAATCGCTAGCATTCAAATCGGGAATTGTGAGCTTGATACCAATTTTGGCAAAGCGATCGCTAATATCTTGGGCTTTGGCAGAATGAAGACTAGAAGCAAAACCGTGTAAGTAAATAAAGTAATTCAAAATTCAACTCAGCTAGTATTTTCAATACAGACGCGATCGCGCCTGTATCAAACTTATCGCATTGTGACAAATTCTTCGGCGGCTGAGGGATGTATGCCCACGGTAGCATCAAAGTCTTTTTTCGTTGCACCCATTTTGACAGCGATCGCTATACCTTGAATGATTTCTGCTGCATAGTCTCCCACCATGTGAGCACCTAGAACTTGGTCAGTTTTGGCATCAACTACCAGCTTCATCATAGTTTTTTCTTGGGCACCCGTTAAACTGTAGTACATAGGACGGAAACGGGTACGGAAAATTGTCACGCCATCATCACCGAGTTTTGCCTTAGCCTCAGCTTCAGTTAAGCCCACAGTAGCTGCTTCCGGATTGGAAAAGATAGCTGTAGGTACATTATGATGACTAAACTCGCGGCGGTTATTGCCAAATTCACTATCCGCGAAAGCGCGGCCTTCTCCAATAGCAACTGGTGTTAAATTTAACCTATCTGTAACATCGCCAACCGCAAAAATATTGGGTTGACTAGTTTGACTATATTCATTAACTGCGATCGCCTTTGCTGTTCCATATCCGTGTCCTTCTTCAGCACTGGCGACAATTTCAATTCCTGCATTTTCTAAACTCAGTCCATCTACATTGGGAACCCGACCAGTTGCGGCTAAAAACACATCAGCAATCACTGGTTCTTGATTTTCTTCAGATAAGGACAACTTTAATCCTTCTGGTACAGACTCAACTGCTGTCACCAAGGTATTGTTAATCATGCGAATGCCGTGGTTGCTCATGCCTTCTTGAATACCAGTACGGATATCTTCATCAAAACCTGCCAAAATCTGGTTTTGGCGATTAATTTGTGTAACTTGGCAACCTAAACCCCGCATAATTGCAGCAAATTCTGTACCTATGTAACCAGCACCAATAATTGCTATATGCTTTGGTTGTTCTTTTAGGAGAAAAATTTCGTTAGAGGTAATCGCGTATTCTATCCCTGGTACATCTGGTTTGAGAGGCTTTCCACCCACAGCAATTAAAATTTTGTCTGCTGTAATTTTGCGATCGCCAACTTCTACAGTATGGGGGTCTACGAAACTAGCTCGACCAGGAATTAGTGTGACACCAGCTTTTTCTAAAAAGCTGATATGTAATTGAGATAGCCGCTTGACTTCCTTATCTATAGAAGTAATGAAATGTTCCCAGTCTAATTGAGCATCACCGACTTTCCAGCCGTAGCCAGCCGCATCACTAAACAGTGAGGGAAAATGAGAAGCGTAGACCATGAGCTTTTTGGGAACGCAACCCCGAATCACACAAGTTCCGCCGACTAAATCATGTTCTGCGATCGCCACTTTTGCGCCGTAGCTAGCTGCTCGTTTAGAAGCTGCTAAACCCCCAGAACCAGCACCAATGACAAATAGATCGTAATCAAAAGTCATAAATTTATTTATCTCTGTTGGAACAATTAAACTTCCAAAAACTTACACGGCAGATTAAATTTAACTAAAAAAGATATTAAGCTAACCCATGTAAGTCCTGTACTTGATTTAATCTAGCGCTAGCAGATGCTTGACCATCACTAGCAAGAATACTCAGTCTTTGATAGCAGTAGTACTATTTATAAATATTCGCAGCAATTTTTGTATTGAAATATACATTTAAATTCATGCCTAAAAAAACTAGGGAGAGCCGGATATAAAGATGGCTTTCCCTAGATTTTACTCAGTTAATTAACTTAAGTTGCTTTGTTATGTAGGCAACTTCATATTTTTAAGTCTTTGGTATTTCTGGTGATTTGGAAGGTTCACCATCGGTTTTTAGTGGAGTATTTACACCATGATTAGGGGGTTGGCGTTGTCCCGCCACCAGGTGTGGGTGGTGTTGTTCCGCCATCATTAGGGGGTAGTGTTGTCCCAGCACCAGGTGTGAGTGGTGCTATACCGCCATCATTAGGAGGTGGCGTTGTCCCGGCACCAGGTGTGGGAGGTGTTATACCGCCATCATTAAGTGGTGGTGTTGTCCCACCACTAGGCGTGAGTGGTGTTGTCCCGCCGTCTGGTGTGGGAGGTGTTATACCGCCATCAGGTGTGGGTGGTTTAACTCCGCCATCAGGTGTGGGTGGTGTTGTCCCGCCACCAGGCGTAGGTGGTTTACCTCCACCACCGTTA
>NZ_CAWNJS010000001.1:775100-840434 GCF_963874875.1 Tolypothrix tenuis PCC 7101 | reverse complement strand
TCCCACCATCATCTGGCTTTGGTGGTTTTTCACCGCCATCATCAATTACAGGTGGCTTCCCACCATCATCCGGGGTTGGTGGTTTTTCACCGCCATCATCAATTACAGGTGGCTTTCCACCATCATCCGGGGTTGGTGGTTTTTCACCGCCATCATCAATTACAGGTGGCTTTCCAGCATCATCCGGGGTTGGTGGTTTTTCACCGCCATCATCAATTACAGGTGGTTTACCGCCACCATCTGGGGTTGGTGGTTTTTGATTAGTATCAGTATTATTACGTACTTGCTCATCTGATTGAGCTTGCCCAGTGTCCACAATGGATTCTACTGGCAGACTTTCTTGGCTTCCGTTTAATGAAGATCCTTCTTTCTTAGTTTCGCTATTAGTTGCGCTACTAGTTTCGCTTTTACTATCTTCGGAGGCAGCATCTTGAGTGGCAGAATTGGAAGAACTAGCTGTTAGCTGTAAAAATGAGGGATTTTCGACAACTCCCTCGCCTTTAAGTGGTGTTTGTGTAGCTACAGCAGCTGCAGTTTCAGCTTGAACGCTGGCGATCGCAGGGTCTGGTGTTGGTGCAAGATTTTGTCTAGTTAAATCCAGTCCTCGCACTAAATCGCTAGTTTCATAAAAATTTCTTAGGTCAAAATCGTATAAACCTTGAAATCTACCTTTAACAATAACCATCAGTTGCCCGGCTTCTAGCACCTGGCTTTGAGAAGCTTTATTGGATACTTCTATACCGCTATTGGTAAGCGCACCTACAATTGTCGTGTCGGTTTGTTCGTCATAACGGACAAATAATGCTGAACCCCGAATTGCTGCTGCTGCATTGGGTGTTTGTATCCGCGTTTGCCCCCTACCAGGTGGAATCAGTAATAATACTGTGCCATTGGAGAGTCGAAAATTGCGCGTTTTCGGTAAAAACTGAAATACTGCTTGTTCTCCAATCCTTGCTAGAGAGCCATCATTGAAACGTAAATCTGCAAGGGACTTTCTACCAGTGGATAAACCATCACCAGGAATCATCGCATCCGATTTGCGCGCTGGACGCTTCTTAGGGCTATTGCGGGGAATTAGTTGCACTAAGTTACGTAATTCCTGAATCTCAGCTCTGGTGAGAGGAATTGTTGCATTTGCCTGCCCTGACAAAGGCAAGGCGATCGCTCCCCACACACCAATCACTAAAAGTGGTAAAAATTTTTGCAGCATAGTTTCGAGACTCAGAAGTATTAATTAATACTGTTATTGGTAAAAATAAATTCTGGTTTGAGATTCTCTTTGTGAAGTTATAATTTATACTTTTCTAAGTAAATTATTCAATCCGGCGAAGCTTAGTCAGTGTATTTTAATAAAATGCGCGGAAAGTTTATCATCCTTATTTTAAACTTAATACATTAATACTTAAATGCATAATAAAATTTAATGTTTCTACTTTAGTGGTTGAAGCAGTACAAATATCATATATAGTAATTTCTAATATTGATTAAGACTTTTCGGCACGAGAAGTAAACATCAGGGAAGAGTAAATCGGAAATTTGATATTTAAATGAGGAATTTCCGAGATAGCTACTGGATCTACGTTGGGAAAACGCGATCAACGCCATCAAAGATGCAATCCAAGGGCTGGAAAAATTTTGTATTTGCGGTTTTGTTAGCTATTGGTGGTGCAAACTGTTACTGCATCAGAGTAGGTAAAGCATCGGCTGCAAGTTCTCATGGGAACTTAGCGAGTAAATTAAATCCGCCAAAAACTTTAGCATCAAACGTCACATCTTTAGCGATCGCACAAATTGCTAATGGACAATGCGAGCTGCTGCAACCAGATGCAAATAACAATCCACTAGCAGAGTTAGCAAAAATAAATAGAATTCACAACTTCCCAAAGCCAACACATAGAATACCCTTCTCTGGGCAGATTGACATTCAGAACTTAAATCAAAGCAGTAGTTGTTTAGAAAACTTTCAAAAATCCAATAACTCTTTGCAGTTATCCTTGCTTGACTCTGCTGTGGAAGCTGCGAAAACCAATTTCAACTGTCAAGACAACTGGTGTCAACAGCCAAGTAACTTAAAAGTTTTATATTCACAAAAATTACCCAAGTCTACTGCACCAGGACAAGTAACAGCGCAAGTTAATCAACAGCCACCCAATACGTCAAATCCCCCACCACCAAATAATCCGCCGAACAATCCACCACCGAACAATCCACCGCCGAACGAGCCACCGCCAAATAATCCACCACCAAATAATCCACCGCCAAATAATCCGCCACCGAACGATCCACCACCATTAGAAGTACAACCTAATACTGTTCCCAGTCCTTCACCATCGCAAATAGAGCAACTCTTAGAAACTCCCCGGCTGAACTATTCTCAAAGGTTAGAAAGGCTAAGACAGAGATTGCAAAGACAAACACAATCGCCATCTGAAACGAACAATTTAGAGTTGGGATTGCGGGTGAAGCCACGAACAATAGAAGATCCACCACAATTAGAACAACAGCCACCAACACCAATAGAAAAACCCGTACCGCAGTTTCAACCTATAGGTATTCTAGAAGCTCGTGTTGGCTACTTTTATACAGATAACATTTTTTCTTCAACTGTTGACCCTATCCCAGACAGCTTAATTTTTTATGGGCTGACATTAGCCTCTGCATATTTTCCTTTAGGTTCGAGGACTTATATCAGTGGTTCCATTGACGGCACCCAGATTCATTATTTTGATCAATCGCTATATGATTACAATCAGTTGAGATTCAACGTCAGTTTGTACCAGCAACTCTCACGCCGGATGTATGGGGAAATTGCTTGGAGTAATCAGATGTTGTTCTACGCCAATAACAGTGATACCTTCAACTCAGGCGATCGCTTTTTAAGTGAAAACTCCATTCGCCTATCTATAGGGCGGCGAGATCCCCTAAGTTCTAAATTATTTCTCGATAGCTTCTATGGATTAAGCGTCAGTTTTGCTGATCCAGAAAGCCGTAGTCGGATTATTAACTCTTTGTGGTTATCCTTAAGCTACTACGTACAAAAACCGCTACAAGTTGGCATTAACTATCAGTTCAACCTGTCAAATTTTACCAATCGTCCCGATGCCCGCGAAGACGAATTTCATCGCTTATTTGGGCATTTAACCTATCGAGTCTCCAAAAACAGCAATCTTAACCTTCAGACTGGCGTTAGCTTTGGCGGTTCCACCGCCCCCAATATAGATTTTAATGGTTGGTTCTTCAGCCTTAATTACAACTTAGAGCTAGGCCAATTTTAATTAAAGTCACCCCTTGTAGAGACGCGATTCATCGCGTCTTTCATTTCCATTCATCGCATCTGTAAGGGACTTCCAAATAAAAAAATATTCCAGTATTTATTGTGGGGTGGACATCTTGTCCGCCCAGTTTATGTGGCGGGCATCTTGCCCGCCCCACAAGATGGAATAATTTATTTCTTGGAAATCCCTAATTTCCATTCATCGCGTCTTTCATTTCCATTCATCGCATCTGTAATTTTCCCAACAGCTTCGCGCTGAGAAAATTCCCGTTCAAAACAGGAAACTCCGCCTTCAAAACAAGAAACTCCGAGTTCTGAACAGAAACACTCTCATTCCCAGCAAAAACATTCTCATTTCAAACAGCAACATTCTCGTTTCAAATAGGGACATTCTCATTCCAAACAAGAACATTCTCGTTCCCAGCAAGAACATTCTCGTTTCAAGTAGGAACATTCTCGTTTCAAACAAGAAACTCCGAGTTCAGAACTTAAACCGTTGTCTTAAATTACTCATCACTCCCCATCTACTCTACATTTATACTGATTTTCATAGAACATAATCGCCCTTCCCCCCTTCCCCTTTCCCCCTTCCCCCTTCCCCTACCCCCCCTCACACACCTTCGCCTCATCAGGATGGCTAATCAAATAACCCTTCAGCCAACTGCAACCCTGGGCTAATAAATCATCAAGACTCAGACTCCACAATTTGATGATGCCATAATAACTAGCGGAAGCTAAAGTTTTGCCATCGGGGCTGAAGACGACGCTGCTGACCCCTTGGCTATGCTCTCTCAGGGTGGAAATTTCTTTGCCTGTTTCCTGATTCCACAATTTGATGGTGTTGTCCCAACTGGCGGAAGCTAAAGTTTTGCCATCGGGGCTGAAGACGACGTTGTAGAGCGGTGCGCTATGCCCTCTCAGGGTGGAAATTTCTTTGCCCGTCTCCCTATTCCACAATTTGATGGTCTTGTCATCACTGGCGGAAGCTAAAGTTTTGCCATCGGGGCTGAAGACGACGCTGTTGACCCCATCGCTATGCCCAGTCAGGGTAGAAATTTCTTTGCCTGTTTCCCGATTCCACAATTTGATGGTCTTGTCATCACTGGCGGAAGCTAAAGTTTTGCCATCAGGACTGTAGACGATGCTGATGACCGATTCGCTATGCCCTCTCAGGGTGGAAATTTCTTTGCCTGTTTCCCGACTCCACAGTTTGATGGTTTTGTCAAGACTGGCGGAAGCTAAAGTTTTGCCATCAGGGCTGAAGACGACACTGATGACCGATTCGCTATGCCCTCTCAGGGTAGAAATTTCTTTGCCTGTTTCCTGATTCCACAATTTGATGGTATTGTCACGACTGGCGGAAGCTAAAGTTTTGCCATCGGGGCTGAAGACGATACTGTAGACCCCATCAATATGCCCTCTCAGGGTGGAAATTTCTTTGCCTGTTTCCCGATTCCACAATTTGATGGTATTGTCACGACTGGCAGAAGCTAAAGTTTTGCCATCGGGGCTGAAAACGACGTTGTTGCCCAATTCTCTCATCGCAGTCAGGGAGGAAATTTTTTTGTCAGTGTCCCGATTCCACAATTTGATGGTCTTGTCACGACTGGCGGAAACTAAAGTTTTGCCATCGGGGCTGAAGATGACGCTGGTAACCTCATCACTATGCCCTCTCAGAGTGGAAATTTCTTCGCCCGTCTCCCGATTCCACAATTTGATGGTCTTGTCATCACTGGCGGAAGCTAAAGTTTTGCCATCGGGGCTGAAAACGACGCTGTTGACCCTATCACTATGCCCAGTCAGGGTGGAAATTTCTTTGCCCGTCTCCCGATTCCACAATTTGATGGTCTTGTCACGACTGGCGGAAACTAAAGTTTTGCCATCGGGGCTGAAGACGACACTGATTACTGAATTGCTATGCCCTCTCAGGGTGGAAATTTCTTTGCCCGTCTCCCGATTCCACAATTTGATCGTCTCATCATCGCTGGCGGAAGCTAAAGTTTTGCCATCAGGGCTGAAGACGACGCTTTTGACCGCATCGCTATGCCCTCTCAGGGTGGAAATTTCTTTGTCCGTCTCCTGATTCCACAATTTGATAGTGTTGTCACCACTGGCTGAAGCTAAAGTTTTGCCATCGGGGCTGAAAGCGACTTTGAAGACCCCATCGCTATGCCCAGTCAGGGTAGAAATTTCTTTGCCTGTTTCCCGATTCCACAATTTGATGGTCTTGTCATAACTGGCGGAAGCTAAAGTTTTGCCATCAGGGCTGAAGACGACACTGATTACTGAATTGCTATGCCCTCTCAGGGTGGAAATTTCTTTGCCTGTCTGGCGATTCCACAATTTGATGGTGCTGTCACGACTGGCAGAAGCTAAAGTTTTGCCATCAGGGCTGAAGACGACGCTGAAAACATCTCCGCTATGCCCTTCCAAGCTATTTTGTTCGCGAATATTTAACAAAATGTTTTGTAAACTAGAAAAAGGGCTATAAGCAGGATAATCTGCTAAAGATTTTTTGTCCTTAACCAGACTTTTTAGTTCTTTTCCAGTCTGCATTGCTAACAGCAAACCATTGATTTCTCCTGAAGTATCAAACACTCGCAACGCATTTGTTCCAGCTTTTTCTAATTGGGTAGCCTTTAAAGCAATTTTTCTCTCTTCATCTGCCTTTGCACGGGCATTAACAGCTGCATTCAGATCAGTTTTAGCTGTTCGTAATTCTTGCCTCGCCTGCTTTTGTTCTTGCCTCGCCTGATTTAAACCTGCAACAGCTTCTTCACGCTGCTTTTGTGTTGTTTGTAATTGTTCAAAAGTTTCCTTTGCCTTTCCCTCAGCTTGACTCACCTTCGCATCAGCTACTGCTACTTTCTCTTCTGCTATTTTCAGCTTTTGCTGTGCCTCATTCACTTTGGCATTTGCAGCTTTCAAGTTTGCATTGGCATTATTCAGATTCCGTTGTGCCTGTGCTGCTTGCGCTGATAAATTTTTATTCTCTACCGATATGCGCTGATTCTCTTGCTTAGTGGTTTCTGTTTCTGTTTGCGCTTCTTTTAACTCTGTTTTGGCATTATCCGTTTCCGTCCTAGCTAATCGTGCTTGCCCTAATTGATATTGAGCAAACATTAACGATGCTACCGCCCCCACCACCGCCAACCCCAGCACCACAGAACCAACTTGAATCCGCCGATTAGCTTTGCGGTTCGCCTCTGCCAAAACTTGCTTCGCCTGTTCTTCCGCCTCCAAGCGCCTTTGCACATCGCGCTTTTCTAATTCCTGACTAGCAGCCAAAAACCGATAATCCAAATCGCTTAAACTTTTACCCGTCGCCCATTCTTGAGCATCCTGCAAAGTCTTTCCCCGCAATAACCGCGACTCATCCTGTTGTTGCGACTCCACCCAAGCATTAAAAGCATCAGAATATGGGCGCAGCTTTGCCAAAAGCTTTTCACTCCATTCCTGCTTAAACACCTCAGCATAAATCCGGTTATAAATTCGCAGCTTTCCATCCCGCTTTACCACCAATCCCGTTAAACGCAACTCCGTTTGTTCAGCACTATCATCAGCCGCAATTTCCCCCTGCTGCGAAATCTGCTGACACAACGCCAACAACCGCCCAGTCCTCTCTTCCCCCCGCGCCATAATCCTGTCGCGAATCGTCTTCAAATGCTCCGGCTCATCCTGCGCCTCCCAATTCTCAATAATCCGCCTCCTCACCAAATCCTCCACCCACAACTCAATTTCAGATTTTGGATTTTGAATTTTAGATTCTTCTCCCCCTTCTCCCTTCCCCATTCCCCCTTCCCCATTCCCCCTTCCCCATTCCCCCCCCACCACCAACTTACAAACCTTCTGTGTCAAAAACGGCTGTCCCCCCGTCCACGCCAACACCACCCGCATTAACTCCCCAGAATCATCCACCGCCGCCAATCCCCGCGCCAAAGGTTCCGCCTCATCCAGTCGAAAGCCAGTTAAATCAATTGCCCGTCCAATATTAAAAGGAGTGCGACGTTTATCTTGAATTAGGTCTGAGGGGGTAGACACCCCAATCAAAGCAAAAGTCAGGCGATTATAATCTGCTTGGGTAGCTCTGCGGTTATAGCAATCGCGAATCACTGCAAAAAAGTCATCTAAATTGAACGAAAGACTCAGAATGCTGTCAATTTCGTCAATAAAAATCACAATCTTTTCGGTAATTGTTTTGAGTAAAACCGTTTCAATAAACTTACTCAAACGCTGCACTGGCGACAGCAAATTATTCTCAGTCCACCAACTATCTAAATCAAAACTAGTATAAAGATTCAAACTCCCCACCAGGGTATCAATCACCCCCGCATACCACTGTTCTGGGGTAATATCTGCCGTCCCGATCGCAGTAATATCAATATTCGCACAGGCAAACCCCTCCGCCTGTAAGCGCTGCATCACCTGCACCCGCAAACTAGATTTCCCCATCTGCCGCGAATTGAGAACATAACAAAATTCACCCTGAGTCAAGCCTGCATAGATGTCATCGTCAGCTTGTCGTCTGACATATGTGGGTGCATCTTGGGGCAAACTCCCCCCGACTTGATACTGGTACTTTGTCATAAGGGATGGTTGACGGTTGACTGTTGATTGTTGACGGTTGACTGTTGATTGTTGACGGTTGACTGTTGACTGTCTGGTAAATGATGTGGGTTAGCGTACCTATGCCTACGAATTACGAATTAAATCAGCTAGGCGTTTTAATATTTTGATGACAGTATAAAGGTCATCTCGGCTATCTAAAGCAAATAAATCGGATAGAGCGTATTGAGGAATTACACCTTTGATCAGTTTGATAAATCTAAATTCATTACCATTAGTGACAAAGCCAAAAACAGGTTTTTCTGTATTGGTATCAGCTAACATATAAGCTAAAGCTTGGGGAATGGCAACAGTTAAAGAATATTGCGCCCTTTTTGCCTCAATTACCAGCACCCATAATGGTGGATGAAATACCAATATATCAATGCGTCATCGAATAATTGTGCCTTCATCTTCCGAAGAAATTTCCACCTCTTCCTCAGAAGCAATATAGAAAGGTGGTTGATAAAACCCTGCTAGACGCAATAGTGGAGAAAGTACCACCATTTTGACTACAGGTTCTAAAATGGGATATCGAGATAAATGCTGATATTCGGTTTTGATTTCTGCAATATTTTGCCTTTCTAAATCATTCAGTTCTGGTAAATTCTCCTGCCATTCACGAAAGAAGTTTTCATCATCATTACGTTGTAAATCAAATTCCTCAATCAACTGATTGAGGCTGACATCTTTACCCTGAATAATCTGAACCATAAATATATTGCTAGTGATTAGAAATTGATAAATAAGAGACCATTTATAAAGTAGGGGAGCCACTGCGTTGCGCGGGTTTCCCGCGTTGTAGCAAGTGGCGTTGTGTTACGGCTATAAAAGGATTTCGGACACAGAGACAATGAAATTTAGCCGTAACGCACCATCTATGCGGCGGTGCGTTGCGCTGCGCGACAACACACCCTACTGTATATTTTATGTGGGGGAATTGCCTTGTTTAATTCCGAGGCGCGCAGAAAAATATTGTCTATATAAATCACACAAAGGTATCACATCATTACCCTGAAATTTCACCAGTCCCATACTACGGAGTTTAAACGCTGCTTCTACTCCCACATTCACAGGAGAATCTGCTGTTACTACTTGTGCAATTGCAGCTAATAACTCTGCATCTATTTGCAAATTTAACCAATGGCGACGCAAATGATCGCTATAAGGCCCTTCTTCTGTTGCCGCAATTTGTTGTAGTTTCGGCAGCGTTATCCTACCACGAGCAATTTCATAAAGTGCTACCCTCACTAAATAAGGATGACCATCAACCAACTTTCTCAATTCTTCCACCTGGGAATCAGACCAATTTATACCGTGACGCTTGACCAAATCCTGCACTTGTGAGTGATTTAAATCTGGTAATTCAATTGGTAAACCCACATTAAAAGGTGACTGATTAATATTTAATGGAATGTAAACTTCTTTAGAATGAGCAATTACCAACCTAAGATTTTTCCAGACTAATTCATTTTTTGACCGTTCATGCCAAGCCCGTAACAATCCAAAAAAATCTGCTGCAATTACGGGATGTTTGAAAACTTCATCTACTTCATCCAAACCCAAAGCAATAGGAGTATTAATTACAGGTAATAAATAGCGCTGAAAGTAATTTGTACATTTATTTTTGCTACCCAAAACCCCCTGCCAATAATCTTCTAACTTCACAGGAATATTTAATTCATTAGTGATACTGGCACAAAACCACTGTAAAAATAAATCCAAACTACTCAGAAATTCTGCATCGGCTGATTGAAAATTCACAGATGCATATTGATAATCATGTTGATGAGCATGATTGAGAATCCGCGTCATCAAAGAAGTTTTACCCATCTGCCGAGGTGCTTTAATTCTAATTAATGCCCCAGGTTTGAGAATAGTTTCATAACAGTCCGTTTCAATCGGCGGACGCTCAATATAAAAAGCAGAATCTAGAGGTACTTGCCCTTCAGGATTTTCTAAAGAAATTACTTTGACTGCCGATGTTGATTCTTGAGAAGTTCCTTGATTCGTTTCTGAGTTATCTGTTAAATTATTCCTACTTTTTAACACTGGGGTTGCCGACTCAGGAATATTCTCTAAATCAATAGCAGTACAACCAAACTCATAAGCTTCCTCATAGGTTCTATCGGCCCCCAGTGCATCATAAAAGCCTACAGCAAATTCAATCGCCGCGCGATCGCCAATCGCCTGACTCATACCCACTACACAATCAATATGTTGATGAATCGCTACAGCTTGTACTTCGCTATAACAAGCATTCAACAACACACACTCAACCTGATTTTTAAATAATTTAAATAATCTTGCCAGCGCAGCCGTACTTACTAACTGGATTTCTCCAGCATTATTTTCCAACGCCAAACCTTGATTTCCCGCACCATGCCCAGAAAAGTGAACTATCTCCGGTTCATAATCTAAAAGCGCACGCCGTAAATCGTCAGTTCTGACTGCCCATTTCGTGATAATTTCAAACTGATCTCGGCTTCTGGCGCGTTCCAAACCAGCCTGAATTTCCCGCACTTCTTCATCCAGGCGTAGTTTGTCTGTATTCGTAGGATTAGCAGATAAAATCAGGATTTTCTTCACAAGCTGTCAAAATTACTGCAAGCAAGTTGATTTGCTAAAGGCAGTTTACTATAACAGCGTATTATTCACCTGAAGTAAATTCTATACTGTAGGGTGAAATGTCGCTTACTTTAGCAGGTTTTAGATCCCCGACTTTTTCAAAAAGTCGGGGATCTGAGCAGCAATGTTTACTTAAAGTAAGTGCTATTCATCTGTAGGGTGTGTTACGGCTATGAAATGATTTCGAGCTGAGAGACAATGAAATTTAGCCGTAACGCACCGCCGCGTGGATGGTGCGTTAGGCGCTAGGATAGTTCTCTCTTGATAAATCATATTGGAAATCAGCGCCTAACACACCCTACAGAAGTTTCACTTTATAAATGGTCTCTTAATGGTTGGGTTTATTGAGACAACTTGCAATTGCATTAAATGCGTGACATTCTCTTGCTTCTAGCACTTGCTTATTAGTATTTTCAGATTGAGCTATCATCAAGGTTTTCCCAGCAGTAGCGATTGTACCAATAGTTGCTAATCCCAATACAAAAATTTTCTTTTTAGTTTTGATATTAGCCGCTAAAGTTTCCCAAGCTGTAGCATTACCCAATACTGGAATTGTTTTTAATGCCTCTAAAGCAACTGCTGCATTCCCATATCGATGTTGGCGTTTATGTTCTACCATTTTCATTAGCCAACGCTGAAAACATGGGTTAATTTGAGGCAGTATTTTTTGCACATTGAAGCGATATTTATCATCAATCAACTGACTAATATTTACAGAACGAGTATTAGTCAGTAAGCAAATCAATGTTGCTCCTAAACTATATAAATCTGATGCCTCTGTTAAAGGATAACCAAATTGTTCTTCTGGTGGCATAAAACCGGGTGTGCCAACAGCAAAACTGCTGAGAGTCATTTTTTCCCCTTTGTTGCGAGCCAAACCAAAATCTACTAAATAAGCATTTAATTGCTGATCAACTAATAAATTTTCTGGTTTTATATCCCGATGGATAATTGGAGAAACTCGCTTTTGTAAATCAACCAAAATTTCTAATACTGAGATAGCGATTTTTTTGATGTCTTCTGGATGAAAGCTATATTGTGAAACTAAAGAAGGAGCATTTTTATATTCCTGCAACATATAAAAACCCGCTGATGTTGCAAAAGAATCAACATAGTGGGGAATACGTTCATGATTTATTTGTTGCAGAATTGCAATTTCACTTTTATAAGCTTTTACAACTGACGAATCAGGAATCGCATTGGCAAAACGGAACTCTTTAATTACGATTTTTTGCTCAGTTTTAAGCGCATGAGCTAAATACGTAGTACGTCCTGCTTGTTGATTGCGTCCTAGTTCTCGGATAACTTGATAGCCTTGCTGAGAAAAATCTGGATATTTATTGACAGGAATCTTCCCTTGATATCCATTTTGCACATCAAGTCCCATAGACAATTACCACACAATTTGATTTGGTCAAATGAAGGCTGAAGGCTAAAGGATGAAGTATGAGGTATGAAGTGTGAAATTACCTCTACTATGACTATGAATCGTCATAGATGTAATACCAATTCAAATAATATTTGCGACACATCAATATATTCTAGAGGGCAAGGCATTGCCTATTGGTGTCAACTTCAAGTTAAACCCGCTTGGTTGCAAGGTTCTGCCCTCACCCCCAGCCCCTCTCCCAGCAGGAGAGGGGAGCAAGAGATTCAATTCCCCTTCTCCCTCAGGGAGAAGGGGTTAGGGGATGAGGGCGCGAGGTATTTGTACAACACGCGCCGTATATAGCTTTTAGCTTAAGTTGACACCAATGGGCAGTGCCTTGCCCCTACTATCTGTCGCATTCTTTTTTCAAATTGGTATAACTTGCATTTTGTTTCATCCTTTATCCTTTACACTCCAGACTTCTTGAAGTGATGTGGATTGCTAACAAATTAATCGCACCTTGTCACAAAGGCGCATAGACATCTAAAGATGCCCATGCGCGAAATCATCACCTTTGCGCTAGCCAATCCACAATTTGGGAATTGACAATATCTGGAACTTCATCATGAGGACAATGACCAGCGTTGGGAATGGGGATAACTTTGATGGCTTTACCATTCTCACGCGCTTCTTCGTAAATCTTTGCCCCCGTAATTGGTGTCCAAGGATCGTCAGCACCCCAAATTACTAATAAAGGACGTTCAACCTTGGGCAAAAGTTCCCCAGGAGTAGGCCCAGCAGGGGCTGTAAGAATTGATGCAAAAACTTTCTGCGCGCCAGGGTCACAAGCTGGGGTATAAAGTAAATCAACTAATTCATCAGTAACAGCTTCCCGGTTGCGATAAACCTGATAAAGTGTGCGGCGAATTTGGGATTTTTGACGGATGCGGTTAAAGACAAACTTGCCTGTGAGGGGCGATCGCACTACTCTGTTAAATGCTGCCATCACAACCCTTAATGGTGGGTTCAATTCATGGGGACGATGGCTTAAACCACCAGCAGAGTTAATTAAAACACCACCTGCAGCAATTTCTGGATGTTCTGCCAGTACCATTAAGCTGATTAATGCACCAATGGAGTTACCGATAAATACGGCAGGTTGTTTGATGTGTGCATACCAAAAATCTTTGAGCAGTTCTACCCAGATTTCTAGGCTGTAATCAATTGGTGCTTTCTCGGAACCACCAAAACCCAACAAATCTACAGCGAACACTTGATAACCAGCGTTAGCTAAAGTTGGAATATTTTTGCGCCAATGTCCAATAGAAGCGCCAAAGCCATGTACTAGTACTAGGGGTTCTCCTGTCCCCATAACAGTGTACTGAATTTTATAGCCCCGCCAAGTCCAAAGGAATTTTTCTAAAGTGGCTGAAGGTAACTGTTGGGTAGTTAAATTCATTATTAAGATTCCTAAAGTATTGTTTTTATAGTAATACCTCCCACTAGCCACAATCTTAGAGAGAATGCTATTTCTCAACCCTTTCGGTCGTCTTGAGGGCTGCGTTATTATTTTTCGGGTTGTGATTTGTCATATCAATTAATTGTCTGGTTCCAAAAATGTTGTGCCTTTAAAGCTGAAATTGGTATGAAATCGAGTAAGAGTCAATTCAACAAAACTTTTTGCCTAGATCCTAGCTTTTTGCAACAAATCGGTAGATAGGAATTGATTTGGGTATTTCCGTACTTGATTTATAGAGAGTTTTTTTAAGAGAATATTAAGACTTCTGGTGTGTCATGCTACACTCAACAAACTCTAACTACCCTGTAATTGCGCCAATTCCAGAGTCTTTAGAATCAACCACAGCCACGTTAAGCTGGATAAAAGTAGCAATTGCTTGCACTTTAGAGGATGAAATTCGTTGCTCTTGTTAATTTTTAATTTTCGCTGCTTGAGATACTTGGAATGCTAGACAAAATTTTTGATTATCTTCATTTTCACTTTAGCGTTGAAGCTCCTATAGTTCTGCTTATCCTGGTGTTTTTAGAAGCAGTGCTATCTGCTGATAATGCGATCGCTCTCGCTGCGATCGCTCAAGGATTGGAAGATAAAAAGGTTGAGCGACAAGCGCTAAACTTGGGATTGGTTGTTGCCTATGTACTCAGGATTACATTAATCCTGACAGCTACTTGGGTACAAAATTTATGGCAATTTGAACTTCTGGGTGCGGCTTATCTACTATGGCTAGTATTCCAACACTTCACGTCCCAAGAAACAGACGAAGAAAATCACCATCACGGGCCGCGTTTTAAATCTTTGTGGCAAGCAATACCAGTAATTGCTTTTACAGACTTGGCATTTTCTTTAGATAGCGTAACAACTGCGATCGCAGTTTCTCAAGAAAGGTGGTTAGTACTCACAGGTGCAACCATTGGGATCATTACCCTGCGCTTCATGGCAGAATTATTTATCCGTTGGCTAGACGAATTTGAAAACCTAGAAGACGCAGGCTATATAACTGTGGCATTTGTAGGTTTGCGTTTGTTATTAAAGGTGGTCAACGATAGCCTAGTTCCACCCGAATGGTTAATGATTACTGCGATCGGTCTGATCCTAGCTTGGGGCTTTTCAAAACGCACAAACATAGAAGAAGTACCCCAAGAATTGACAGAAAAAACGGAAGTACAGAAGTAGGGCATGGGGCATTGGGCATGGGGCATTGGTAATGGGTAATGGGTAATGGGTAATGGGTAATGGGTAATGGGTAATAATAATTTCCCTTTTTTTCCTTTTCCCCTTTCCCCTTTCCCCTTTTCCCCTCATCCCCAATCCCCAATCCCCAGTCCCCAGTCTCCAGTCCCTAACTCCCTACTCGTGCAACCAAGGAGTCACTTCTGGTTTCCAGTTAACTAATTCTTCATCCTTAAACCACAGAGCAACTTCTTTTTGCGCTGTTTCCGGAGCATCGGAACCGTGGATGATGTTGCGACCAATGTTGATCCCCAAATCGCCACGAATGGTTCCAGGTTCGGCGTTGAGGGGGTTGGTTGCACCAATCAGCTTTCTTGCAGAGGCGATTACACCTTCACCTTCCCATACCATCGCTACTACAGGGCCGGAGGTGATAAATTCGACTAATCCTGCAAAGAAGGGTCTTTCGCGGTGAACGTCATAATGTTGTTCAGCTAATTCCCGACTGGGGTGAAGCAGCTTTAAACCCACGAGGGTAAAGCCTTTTTTTTCAAAGCGACCGATAATTTCGCTGACTAGTCCGCGTTGTACGCCGTCGGGTTTAATTGCCAAAAATGTGCGTTCCAAAGCTATCTCCGAAAACTTAATAAATTTTTCAAGATCAATTATCTTTTGTTCTTTGTCCTTAATTCTTTGTCATTTGTGGATACTTGAGGGATTTTGACCCTAATGACGAATGACTAAATAATTAATGACTAGTAACACACGACTCTTGACCAATCAGAGTTTATCTCAGAAATTATCTCTGGGTGCATATGCGATCGCAAATGAATGCGTTAAATTGAAAATTCGTGGGTGAAACACAGAGGTCAGGAATAAATGGGTGTTGAGTCAACTGCTACATCTGAAGAGATAGTTAAGCTGCCGTCTAATGGACACAAACCGGAAGTGAAAAACCATAAGCCAAAAAAGCTGTTAGCGCCTAGTACTATCACTGATGATTCGCCTCGCGCTTGGAAAATAGAGGACAGCGAAGCGCTATATCGAATTGAAGGCTGGGGACAACCTTATTTTTCGATTAACGCGGCTGGTCATGTCACTGTTTCCCCGAAAGGCGATCGCGGTGGTTCTTTGGATTTGTTTGAATTGGTCAACGCTTTGAAGCAGCGTAATTTAGGTCTGCCGATGTTGATTCGCTTTTCAGACATTTTGGAAGACCGGATTGAGCGTTTAAATGCTTGTTTTGCGAAGGCGATCGCTCGCTATAACTATCCTGGTGTTTATCGTGGTGTATTTCCTGTTAAATGCAACCAGCAACGCCATTTAATTGAGGATTTGGTCAGATTTGGTAAGCCGCATCAATTTGGTTTAGAAGCTGGCTCTAAGCCAGAATTAATGATTGCTCTGGCTATCTTGGATACCCCAGGAGCATTATTAATTTGCAACGGCTACAAAGACCAAGAATATATCGAGACAGCAATGTTGGCTCAACGGCTAGGACAAACACCGATTATTGTCTTAGAGCAAATTGAAGAAGTTGATTTAGTCATTGCGGCTAATCGTCAGTTAGGTATTAAACCCATCTTAGGAGTAAGAGCTAAACTCAGTACTCAAGGTATGGGACGCTGGGGTAGCTCGAGTGGCGATCGCGCCAAATTTGGCCTGACTATGCCTGAGGTCATCGAGGCGGTTGACAAGTTACGCGAAGCTAACCTACTCGATTCTTTGCAGCTGATGCATTTCCATATCGGCTCGCAGATTTCAGCCATTAACGTGATTAAAGATGCCATCCAAGAAGCCAGCCGCATCTACGTAGAGTTGGCCATGCTGGGGGCTGATATGAAATATCTCGATGTCGGTGGTGGTTTGGGTGTAGATTATGACGGCTCCCAAACCAACTTCTACGCCTCGAAAAACTACAATATGCAAAACTATGCCAACGACATCGTGGCAGAGTTAAAAGATACCTGTGCCGAACGGCAAATTCCCGTACCTACACTGATTAGTGAAAGTGGAAGAGCGATCGCATCCCATCAATCGGTATTGATTTTTGATGTTCTCAGTACCAGCGATGTCCCCCTCGATACACCAGAACCGCCACAAGAAGGCGAATCGCCAATTATTAATTACCTCTGGGAAACCTACCAATCGATTAACAAAGAAAATTATCAGGAGTTTTATCACGACGCAGCCCAATTTAAAGAAGAAGCCATCAGCCGCTTCAACTTGGGCATTTTACGCTTAAGAGAACGGGCGAAAGCTGAACGTCTCTACTGGGCTTGTTGTCAGAAAATTTTAAACATCACTAGACAGCAGGAATACGTACCAGACGAACTGGAAGACCTAGAAAAAATCATGGCTTCCATCTACTACGCTAATTTATCGGTGTTTCAATCAGCACCAGATTGCTGGGCGATTGATCAATTATTCCCGATTATGCCCATCCACCGTTTAGACGAAGAACCAATTCGCCGAGGAATTTTGGCAGACCTCACCTGCGATAGTGATGGCAAAATTGACCGCTTTATTGATTTGCGTGATGTCAAATCTGTTTTAGAACTACACACCTTTAAACCAGGCGAACCCTATTATTTGGGAATGTTCCTCAGTGGAGCCTACCAAGAAATCATGGGTAATTTACACAACCTATTTGGCGACACTAACGCAGTTCACATTCAATTGACCCCCAAAGGTTACCAAATTGAACATGTCGTCAAAGGCGATACCATGAGCGAAGTAGTCAGCTACGTGCAGTACGATTCTGAAGACATGGTAGAAAACATCCGTCAGCGTTGTGAAAAAGCCCTGGAGGAAAAGCGCATCACCCTAGCAGAATCTCAGCGGCTCCTACAAACTTACGAGCAAAGTCTGAGAAGATACACGTATTTGAATAGTTAGGGGTTGGGGGACTGGGGATTGGGGACTGGGTACTGGGTACTGGGGACAAGCAGAAAATCCAATTACCAATTACCCGTTACCCATTACCCATTACCAATGCCCCATGCCCTAAATAGCAGTCGTATTCAGCAATTCTGCGATCGCTTGTCTTTCTACTGGAGTATGAGATGGTGGAGATTGACGCGCATCAGTGATCAGCCAGTCTAAGGCTGCTGCTTGGACATCAATGGTGGCTCCAGTTTTATCGACGCAGTAACGCCCAAATACTAATTTATCGATGAGGCGAACTTCTGGGCCGAGGCGCGACCATTCAAAAATCACGCTGTTTTCTACTGTCGCCCCGCTACAAATCCAGCAATTGGGGCCAATCATCGCCGGGCCGACGATTTTAGCGCCGTCTTCAATTCTGGTCATGCCACCAATGTAAACTGGGCCTGTAATATCAACTTTGTCCCAATTGACGGCGACGTTTAAGCCAGTATAAATTCCAGGTGCAACTTCATGTCCAGGAATTTGCACGTTTTTGATTTCGCCTAGCAGTACACCACGAATTGCCCGCCAGTAGTCTGGTACTTTACCAATATCTACCCATTCAAAATCCATTGCGATCGCATGGAAAGGCGCGCCAATTTCTACGAGTTTGGGGAATAGTTGACTACCAATGTCGTATTCAATGCCAGAGGGAATATATTTAAATACTTCCGGCTCAAAGATGTAAATCCCGGTGTTGATGTTGGTACTGAGGGCTTCTTCGGTTGAGGGTTTTTCTTGGAAAGCTTTCACACGCCCGTCGTCATCAGTCACGACTACACCATAGCTAGAAACCTCTTCCTTGGGAACAGATTTCGTAATAATTGTCGCGATCGACCCTTTAGCTCGATGCCACTTGACTGCTTCTGTTAAATCCAAGTCAATCAACGCGTCACCGCATAATACCACAAAGGTATCATCGAAAAACGGCGAAAAGTCTTGGATACGCCGCATCCCGCCAGCAGATCCGACTGCTTCCCCCACCAGTGTACCGTCCACAATTTGCCCTTCAAAGGAATAGGCAATTTGTACACCAAACCTCTGACCATCACGGAAATAGTTTTCAATTTCCTCTGCTAAATGGCTCACATTGACCATAATTTGGTCAAAGCCATGCTGACGCAACAGTTCAAGTAAAAATTCCATTACTGGTTTTTGCAGTATAGGAATCATCGGTTTGGGGATTGTATAGGTAATCGGACGGACTCGAGTACCTTTACCCGCTGCAAGAATCATCGCCTTCATAAAGATTATTCCTCAACCACAAGCCAGTTTACTTTCAACAAGTTATACTTCATTGGTTTATTCTTTTTATTCATCCCTGATAGCACAGATTAGGGGAATTTGCTGATTTTTGCATCTATCGGCATCGTCATTTAACGAGCAATGGCTTACTTTTTAAATTTACCTAGACTTTGGGTTTGATGGCACCGTAGTCTATAAATTATCTAAATAAGTTGATAGATATTTCTCAATTCATAGGCTGCTCCACAGGTTTGTGAGTGTTCGCTGAATCTATCAGTAACCGAATTTTAATTTCTTGGTAAAACTCCTCTTGCAATAGCTCTACTTTGGATTGAGCTGATAGCAGTAGCAGTGCCCAGAATACGCTAACTAAGTGGCTATGTGGTGATGTATGAGCAGAGCCATTTTCGTATGGCTGTTTACTCTCGACCCATAACTCCACAAGCTGTTCCAAATTCAAATAATTTTGTTCCAAATGTAATTTTTGTGCCGACAGCTGTAATACTTGCTCTAGTTCTCCAGCTACTTCCGTCAAGTTTTCTTGGTGTGCCAGTTCTAGCGCAGCTCGCATACTTTGCACAGTCGGCTGACGGCGAGGACGGACTGGTTTGTTAGTTTTTTGAACAAGTTTGAGCTGGTTCGCCATGATCTGCAATTGGTCAATTAACTCTTGCAGAGTTACCCGACGTTTAGGCGGTGGCATTGCGGCTGGACGACGACGCAAATGATGCTCTAAAGGCAGACGATTAACGGGGTGTAATAGCCCATTTTCGGTTTCTAGCAGTGCGTCATCAAGTATCAGTTCTTGTTCATCTGCGGCTGACTGTAATTGCATCAAGGTATTGGCTTTGAATAACACCAACATTGATGCTGATAAAAAAGCTTGTCCAGATTGAGATAAATCGGCTTCATAGCCTCTAGCTGTGGCCTGCGGTGCCATTAGTTCTAAATAACGGTCAATTACCTCAATTACCTGAACATCCCAAGGGTCAATTTCTCCTTGTTCAGCTTGCTTGATCAGAAGTGTAATTGTTTCTAATAGCTCGGACGCATCCATTAATTAATTTTGAGTAATTAAGTTAAAAAGTGCCTAACTTTAACACTGGATTTATTGGGCAAGAATTCCTTGCTGGTATTGTAGATAAAAATTAGCACAGGTCTTACCTATGTCATTCAATTAGAATATTTTGTAATAAATGATACTTAATAACTAGCAAGCAATCACTTTTATTCTCATTGTGAATGGTAATTTTCGATTGTGCAAGTTTGGTTTTGTAGAATTTTGCATAATACATTTATTGCACCCGGAAAGTCAAATAGTATAATTCTCACCATAATCGATGAAGTATAACATGAGGTTTTTAGACTTTCAAATAAGTAAATAACGTAATTTAAAATACTTTATTTATCTAAGATGTTCAGTAAATCTGGCAGTTTTTTAATTTTTTAAATAATTTGATATTTTACCTCTTCGATATTTTCCACACTCTGAGGTTTACCAATTACCAATTACCCATTTCTAACTTTTACTTTCTTCATCAAAATCAGATGTGTAATTATTAATAGAAAAATGTGAAGCAAAATTACCAGATTCACCACTTTTAAGAGCATCAAATGTGCCTTTAATAGTGCCAGCAATGGGAACAGCAACAAGTGTCCCTAGTAAACCTGCTATTTCAAAACCCATTAAGATTGCTACAAAAATCCAGATGGGATTGAGTCCGATAAAATCACCTAGTAATTTAGGCGCTAATAAGTTATCTTTAACTTGTTGCAAGAGAATTGCTGACAAAGCAACTTGCACTGCTAACCACCAATTTTGGAGCAGTACTAGGATTGTGACTAAACCAATGCCAAGAGTTGCACCCACAAAGGGAATCAGTTCGCCTATGCCAATAACTATGGCAAACAGTAAGGCGAATGGTACCCTCAAAACTAGAAAAATTGGTGTTAGAGTCACTACCATAAATAGCCCTAACAACAACTGACTAAGGAAGAAGTTCTGAAAATTTAATCGTAAGGATGTTGTTAAAGGAATTCTAATATTAGATGGTAACAGACTGACCAAACCAGCCCAGACGCGATCGCCATAGATCAGCATATAAAACGCTAGCACCACTACTAACACCACATTCAGTATTCCTGAGAGCAGTGTGCCGGCAAATCCCACCGCACCCGAAGCTAACTGCTGCACCAAATTTTGGATATTAGCATTAATTTGATTAGCCACTATTTGCAGATTTATGGGTAACCGCCGTTGTTTTGCTAAAGCTTCAACATGTTCGAGATTTCTTTGACTGCTAGTTAACCAATCAGGAATTTTATTTAAAAGTTGAATTGTTTGGTCAAGTAGCATGGGTACTAATGTGACACCCAAAATCACTACTAATGTAAAAGTGACCAGCAAAACAATAATCACCGCCTGAGTGTGGGTGATGCGCGCGCGTTTAAAGAACTCCACCGGATAATTTAATAAAAAAGCCAGAATTGCTGCAGAACTGAGGATAGTGATGGGATGCTGGAAATAGTGAAACACTACTGACAATAACCAGACATTAAGAGCGATAATCGGGCCGCTCAGACCATAAATTAACAAACTTTGAAGGGAGGCTGAACGGCGGATCATATCGATTTTAAATTTTGGATTTTAGATTGTGGATTTTAGAGGATGTGTTAAAAGTCCTCTGGTTGGTAGCAAAACGTTTTAGCTCCTCCTAAATTCCCCTTTTTAAGGGGGGTTGGGGGGATCAACAAGTGCTAAAAACACAACCAATCACTTTTCAAACAACCTCTGATATTGAAAGTCTTGACCAAAAAGCTGCTCTGGCAATCTCAGACAATATTATTTATCCCAATTTGGTATCAGATGCAATATTTTTTCTATAAATCTAGAAAAAAATTGCTCAATAGGTATTGGCGCTGACCATAAAAGATATTTTGAATAAAGACATCTACAAAACTGATCTAAATACCAGGGAAGTACATCGCCATGAATCCAACCATAGCTGATCTTCGTAAAGACTATACTCTACAAGATTTGAGCGAAACTGAGGTTAATCCTAATCCTTTTATGCAATTTAAACAATGGTTCGATCAGGCGCTAGCAGCCCAACTTCCTGAACCCAACGCCATGACTCTGGCTACAGCTATGCCCGACGGTAAACCCTCGGCCAGAATGGTACTACTGAAAAATTTTGATGAGCGAGGCTTTGTCTTCTTTACCAACTATAACAGCCGTAAAGGTCAAGAACTAGCAGAAAACCCGCAAGCTGCATTAGTGTTTTGGTGGGCGGAATTAGAACGCCAAGTTCGCATTACAGGACAGGTGGAGAAAGTTTCGGAAGCGGAATCCGATCAATATTTTTACAGCCGTCCTGAAAATAGTCGCTTGGGTGCATGGGCTTCTAATCAAAGCGAGGTGATAGAAAGCCGAGAAGTTTTAGAGCAGCGCTTGCAAGAATTACAGGACAAATATGAAACTCAAGACATTCCTCGGCCTGTGAATTGGGGAGGCTTGCGTGTCATTCCTGTAGAAGTTGAGTTTTGGCAAGGCCGCCCCAGTCGCTTACACGATCGCCTGCTTTATACTCGTCTAGATAATGGCAATTGGAAAATTGAGCGTTTATCTCCTTAATAAGTGCTGAGTATAAAGAGACGCGATTAATCGCGTCTGTACAAGAGTTAAGAGTCAAAAGCTTGTTTGGAATTGGTCAAACTAGTCACATCTCTTGCTAGAGACTCTATTCTCATCTCAGCACTCAGCACTCAGAACTATTCTGATACTGCTGGTTTTGGTGCAAACTGCAGTCTGGGATCTGGCATAAATGTATATCTGAGATATATTCCACCCCAGACAAACAAAGCAATTAGCAATGCACCAATACCAAGGGGGCTAGGAAGCCAAAAAACTACTTCTATGTGGTTGAGTTCACCAGTTTTTAGCTTCCACACTAGTTGATTGTTAATCTTTTCTGGCTCAATGGGATTTTCACCAATGGGGATGTTTTGCGCTCCCAATGGGGTTTTTAAACTAAAATCCAAATCGAGAATTGAACCTGCGTTAGCTAAAACATTACCATCACTGGCAATTAGCGAGAGCGATCGCAAATCTAAATCATAAATTAAGCGATCACGTACCAATAGTAAAAAGTTGTTCTCTTCTATGAGTAAGTTAGATTCAACTTTTGGTAGTTCTGAATCAGATTCAGCGGCTACAGGCTCAGTGTTTTGATTGATGTGGGAGCTAAAAAACTCATTAAATTTTGCCTGTAATTCTTGCCCATTCGTGAAAGGAATCGTCACAATCACTTCTTCAGGCGAAATTCGTTTTGTTTTGCCTTCCAGTTTGCGGGCACGGCGTTCTATACTATTCAACCATTCATAAACATAGTCGCCACTAAAACTGGTGAGCCTTTCTCCTAATTTAATATGCTGCACCAATTCCCCATGATTGGAGTTGCTAAAGTTCACACCTACGTCATACTGCACACAACCAGTTAACAGTAAGGATGCTAAGACGACTACCCACAAAATCGGTTTTGGTGTTTTGGTATTGCTGCTGTTTTGGGAGAAAGAAAATATGGCGTTAATTGATTTATGTCCAACAAATTTTGTTAACAATTCTCTTTTTTTTATAACAAAACTTAATGGTTTAATTAACCAATTGAGAACTTTTCCTAGATATGAAGAATTCATCAATAATTAGTCTCCTCAAGTATCAGATTTTCTAGGATGAAGGATAAAGTATGAGGGCTAAAGTATGAAATTAACCCAAAGATAAATCAATAGAGCCTAAATATTGAAAAACTTTCATCCTTCATCCTTTACACTTCATCCTTTTCAATCCCAATGGTTATTTTCCCACCTGAGAGATATAGGTGGAAAATCCACATCCAAAAGTTTTAAACTTTGGACTTTTAACTTTTGTACAGACGCGATTAATCGCGTCTCTGTGACTTTTGACAATTAAACATTTAGCCAAACCAAGTATCCCAGGATTAACCCGATGACAATTAACGCCAGCCAAATAAAGCGGTTATCTTTGGTATTGACTTGGCTGAGATCCACAAATTCCGGTTCCGGTTTTTTGGTGCTAGTAGCTGGGCGAGGCTTGACAGATATCCGCACTTGTGATTCATTTTCAGGTAATTTACCCAAATCGGGAATTTCTGTCATCCACTCGCTGGGTCTTTTCAGCTTCGGTGCTTTTAAGATGTAGAGTAAATGCCGGGCTTGTTTACTGGTTTCTGAGTAGGGATGGCGTTTAAGTTGTTCGCAAAGGGCGATCGCATCCTCTGTTCTTCCCGCAGCTTCATAAGCGGTTACCAGCCAAATTTGCACTTCGCCCCCAAAGCGAGAATTACCAGACAAGAGGGCGCTGGCTTTTTCCAGATTCTCCACAGCTTCTCGGTATTGCCCATTTTCAAAAGCAACTCTCCCTGCTTGGTAGCGAGATCTGGCTAATTCTAAACTTTCTGCATTCACGTTCTGTACACACATCAGTAGTTCTTAAATTTATTGTGCCAATGTCAGCAATCATTAGGAAATGTTTTCGGGGTACATAGCACAAATGAACTACCCCTACCTTTAGATGGATGTGGAAATTCACGAGACTAGCTAAAATTTTTATGAAAATAGTTACCTGTACTTTTTCAATATTTCTTAATCACCGCAGCAGTACTAAAGATGCACTACTGAGGTATGTTAAAAAATGCACACTAACATTGATGGAAAAATAATTTTCTTAATCAGCACTGAAGTACTGATCAGAAATCCATAAAAAGTTAGTAAACCAATCATTCAGATACCAACAATCAGCAGCTACTGAAAATTTCAGTCGATCAAACTGGGGAAGCAAAATATGGCTAAGATTAAAGATTTACAACGGAATTGGCTGGGTGCAGGCCTCACTCTGGCATTACTCGGCGCTACTATTGCCCCTGCTGCTGCTCAGTCGGTGATTATTATTAATGGTGGAAGGCAAACACACTTCGATGATTCATTCGGATATGGGAATCAGAGGTATAATCATATACGTGTAAATCCGGTGAGAGGGAGAACGCATTGGGATAATAATTACCGCTATCGCCAACGCAATGATTACCGTTATCCCACAACTACAATCTACACTTATCCACAAGAGGGACAGAATAATATCTATCCGAGTTTAAATACACCCTCTGTAGTTAACCCCATTTTCCGCAACTCAACAATCAGAAATCCAGTATTTGACCGTCATCCTGGATATAATCAACCATTCAGAGGGCGATCGCAAGTCAATATTCTTTACCCTTGGTAATTTTATGGTTGGGCAAACTGCCCAACCAGTAGGTAATCAAGGTCTAAATTGGGAACCGAGAATCATAGTTCCAATCCCAACATCAGTAAAGATTTCCAATAGCAAAGCATGGGGAATGCGACCATCAATTATATGTGCAGCCTTGACTCCTTGAGCAAGCGATCGCACACAACAATTGACCTTGGGAATCATCCCCCCACTAACTACACCCGTGGCGATTAAATCTCTCGCTTCGGGTATATCCACTTTGGGGATCAAAGTAGAAGGATCTTTGTAATCTTTTAAAATACCTCTGGTGTCAGTCAGTAAAATCAACTTTTCTGCACCTAAAGCGGCTGCAATTTCTCCAGCGATGGTATCAGCATTAATGTTATAAGCTTGTCCTGTCTCGTCGGCGGCGACACTAGACACAACTGGAATATAGCCATTACTAGCTAGAGTTTCTAAAATTTTGATATTGACATTGCTGACTTCCCCAACAAAACCGATACCTTCTTGACCTTGGGGGCGGGCTGTGATGAGATTACCATCTTTACCGCAGAGTCCCACAGCCAAACCACCAGCTTGGTTAATCAGCTCAACAATTTCCTTATTAACTCGACCCACCAACACCATTTCCACAACATCCATTGTGGGCGCATCAGTAACTCGCAAACCATTCTTAAATTGCGGTTCAATTCCCAGCTTATCTAACCAACTGTTAATTTCTGGGCCGCCACCGTGGACTAAAATCGGGCGCAAGCCGACGCAGGATAAGAAGACAATATCGCGGATTACCTGATCTTTGAGGGTGCTATCTTTCATCGCCGCACCGCCATATTTTACAACAACAGTACGACCGGCGAACTGTTGAATATAAGGCAGAGCTTCGCTAAGTACCTTTACACGAGTGGCTTCAGTTTGCCTAATGTACTCAGTATCGTTGACCATTACGAGGAGCTTTTAAGACTTAAAACCTATGCAGTCAGTGTAGAAGACTTTGGAACTGGTAACAATGGGGAATTGGGAATGGGTAATGGGTAATGGGTAATTGGTAATTGGTAATTGGTGTTTCTTCTTAATCCCCAGTCCCCAGTCCCCAGTCCCCAATCCCTAATCCCCAACCCCCACGATCGCGGTAAGCTGTTATTGAGTTGCAGGTTTGCCTATTTTCTTCGTTCTGATTGTATTTAGTAGAGAAAATACCAACTCTACCGAGCAATCTATATCAATAACTTATGAATTCTCAGAAAGAAATTAAGCTGCTAATTTTATCTCTGCTTTGTACTACGGCTGTGTTAGGTTTGGGCTTGTGGGTGTGGAATCAATTTTCCGGTAACAATTTGACTTCCTTAATATCTGGGAATAGTTCGCAACCAGGTAACGGAGGTTCTCAATCACAGCGGATCAGTTTAGGCGGGAAAATTTTAGTGGCTGCTGATACGAGTGCTGATAAAGAAGCAGGAGTACAAGCTTTTGCAAAGGGCGATTTTGCTACTGCTAGCACCAAGTTAAAATCATCGCTGCAAAAACACCGCAACGATCCAGAAAGCTTAATTTATTTCAATAATTCACAGACAAAAAATACTAATTCCCTGAAAATTGCCGTGAGTGTACCTATCGGCGGGAATTTAGATGTGGCAAAAGAAATTCTGCGGGGTGTCGCCCAGGCGCAAGATGAAGTCAATCGTAGCGGTGGTATCAATGGTAAACTTTTGCAGGTGGCGATCGCTAACGATGATAATGAGGCTAACCAAGCTCAACAGATTGCCAAGCAATTTGTCCAAGATAAGAGCATTCTAGCTGTAGTGGGACATAACTCTAGTAATGCTTCGATTGCGGCTGCACCAATTTACCAAGAGGGAGGATTAGTGATGATTTCTCCCAGCAGCACAGCACAAAATCTCTCTGGTATTGGTAATTATATATTTCGCACTGTACCTAGTAATGGCTCATTTGCCGCCAGCCTTGCTAATTACACTATTAAAACGGCGCGTAAAAACAATATTGCTATTTGTGCAGACTCAAAATCAATCGATACTCAATCTTTCAAGGATGAGTTTATCAAAGGTATCGTTGCTGGCGGTGGTAAAGTTAACCCCACAAATTGCGATGTTGCTGCGGCTGATTTTAATCCCAGTGCCTTGATTTCCCAATTCATCAGCAGTGGTGCAGATAGCTTAGTATTAGCGCCTCATGTCGATAGGATTAACAAAGCTTTAGATTTAGCAGCCGCAAATAGCGGTAAATTAACACTGTTTGCTAGCCCCACACTCTACACATTCCAAACTCTACAGGTAGGCAAAAGTGATGTGAATGGCTTAGTTTTAGCTATACCTTGGCATCCGCAAGCAATTCCAGGTAATCCTTTTCCACAGAATGCGGTGAAACTTTGGGGCGGAAATGTAAATTGGCGAACTGCTACAGCTTATGATGCGACAATTGCGATCGCTAAAGGTTTACAACAAGATAGCACCCGCGATGGCTTAGAAAAAGCGCTGCATAGTCCCAGCCTGGTTGCTAATGGTGCTACAGGTAGAATCCAATTTTTACCATCAGGCGATCGCAATGGCACAGCAGTTTTAGTAAAAATTCAACCTAGCAATAAATCTGCGACTGGGTATGACTTTATGCCTTTGTAGTGCTGAGTCGTGAGTGCTAAGTTGAGTAATCTAATTCCTGAAAGTTCTGCAAAATATTCAAACCTCTCAACTTAGATTCTGCCAGTATTTTGTAATTACGAATTACGAATTACGCATTCAAATTTATCTAAAGTGATCAGGTAAATCTTGAGATTTAGTTAGAATAAATAAACTACCATCTCCACCACGCCCAATTCTTAAAGTTTCATCTAAATAAGTAATATCTAGGGTTGGAAGCCTACCTTTAGGATTACTAGCTGGAACAACTTTAAATGGGTTGAGTTGGGGGGTGTTAATACCAAGAATTTTTTCAATTGATAAGTAGCGTTTTTCAAAATTTACTTGGATACGTTTGTCCGGTAGATTCGATAAATCTTCTTGGACAGGCTCAAAGCTAGCTGCAACTTTCACGTATCCTGATATAATTTTCAAAGGATGTTGCACAAAAGCTATGTTGAAGAATGATTTGTTGGCAACATTAATTACTTGATATACTTTACCGACTTTTAACCCTAATGGTAGAGAAGCTAAAGCCCTAATTTCTCTAGCAGTGGAGTATTTCAGTAACCAAGTTCCATCTAGCAGAGAAATAGCATTGAGCAGAGGTTTGGGATTGGGATTAATACTTTCGAGTTCCGTTGTTAATTTTTCAATTTCTGTGGCAGTATTTTCGTCTAGCTCTACATTGGTAACGTGAGAACTATCACCGTGCTTTTGAATTTTATCAAGCTGGGCTAGAAATTGTTCTTTAAGGGTTAGTTGAGTATTCAAGGTTATTGATTCTCCTTTGATAGTAGTATTAGCAGATAAAGCTTCATAAATGATGCGTTACGGCTCAATATCATTATCTCTAATTCCTCAATCTTTTCATAGCTGTAACACAGCCTAACTAAGATCCACTTGATCAATACTTTATCTATTATAAATTTTGTCTGCTTTTATAAATGCTAAAACCTCGAATTTTTGAGATATCCTGAAAAATTCGAGGTTTAAATGTAGGAATAAAGACATTATATTGTTGTAAATACTGCACGAACACAAAAAATCTTACAACTTCAATAATATTGCCAAGTGTTTAATTTTCAAGTTTGGCAGCATTTTCGGGTATATACAATTCTCTAGCAGGGAAAGGAATTTTAATTCCTTCTTCTTGATATCGTTTATGTAATTTTTTAATAAATAAATGTCTGCCAATGCGTTGGTCAAAGAATTCATTGACGCGCATATAAAGCGTAAAATCTATACTAAAATCTCCAAACTTGTGAAATCTGATATATGGTTCATTGGCGATTAATTGTGGTGCGATTTCTGCCATCACTTCTTTAGCAACTTCTACTGTTACTCTTTCCACCTGTTCTAAGTCGCTTTCGTAATCAACTCCCACATTAAGTGTCAGAGTAATTTCTTTAACTGGCAGATGATAATTAATAAAAATTGCTGAAGATAATTTACAATTAGGTACAATGATGACGTTATTTGAAAGTTCTCTAATAGTTGTATTTCGCCAAGAAATATCTATCACATATCCTTCATGACTATCTGCTAGTTTGACATAATCTCCAGTTCTAACTTGTTTAGAAATTAGCAGATAAAAGCCCGCAAATAAATTCTCTAGCGTATCTTTGAGAGCTAAACCCACTGCTAAACCGCTAATACCTAAAGTCGTAATTATTGGTGTAATTTCTACACCCACTGTTTGCAACAAAATTAGCGATCCTAAAACGAAAACAGCAGTCTTAGCAATATTAGAAATGAGTGATGCTGAAACTCCTTCAGATCTAGTAATAAATAAATTGACAAAACCAGCAGTCAATCTAGCTAAAACTATTGTGACTGAGTAAAGTATAACTATAGTGACTATTTTATGCAGGACAGTGGCAATATCTGGTTTGATGGGAGCGCTAAGAACTGCTGCAGAAAATCCTGCCAGTACGAACCAAATAAATGTCATGCGATGCAATGAAAGAAATATAAGTTCGCTTCCAGGAATTTTTGTTTTGAGAACAAATGTTTTCAACTTCTTGAAGAAAAATTTCTCCGCAATTATTCCCGCTAGTAAGCCAGCAAGAACAAATACAACTGGCAGAATCCATTGCATCATAATCAACTTGAAATGAAGTATTTAATATTAGGGTACTCAGTCAGGGTAACGTATGTTGGCTTAATTTTACCTTGTGAGTTGTCGAAGTAGCTGTTTGAGATTTTCTGGACTCATGCTAACTTTGACTTCTAGCTGTTGCGATGCATCCTGCAAAGTGAGAATGTAATTTTCACCAGATGAATTATATAAATATTGGGGATTTGTTAGTGAAATTGTTTCATAAACAATCGATGGAAAACCTACACGGATAACTAGTTCTTTTTGTGACTTAGGAAAAATATATAAATATTGGTTGAGGCTATCAAGTATTAATTTATGTGGCGTGGTGTTACGCTCAACAGAAGAGTCAGGTTTACGCCAATAGAGTGTAATACCACGAATATCTGGGTTTGCGATCGCAAACGCTTCATCAAACCGCTTGGGTTCCCAATCTAATTGATCGACTTCACTATTCTCAGTAATTATTCTCTGTTGCCAAGTAACTTTTTTACTGTTGAGATTTGCCCACCATTGGCGAATAGTAGCTAGGTGATGTTGATTTTCTGGATTATTGCTACCTAATTGCCATACAGTTTTTAGTTGCATCATCGGATACAAATCAAGCACGCAGGCTTCCTTACTATGTTTTCATTGTCACTTCTTAGTGTAGACAACTGTGGGAGATTGGGGACTGGGAACTGGGGATTAGGGACTGGGGATTGGGGAGATGAGGGGAAATAACAAACACCAATTACCAATTACCAATTACCCATTACCAAACAACGATGTACTTACCGATTATTTATCATCCAGATTACGTTGCACCGCTACCGGAGGGACATCGGTTTCCGATGGTGAAGTTTCGACAGTTATATGAATTGTTAATAGCTGATGGGGTGGCGCAAATTGAGCAATTTCATAAGCCTGTGCTTCCACCAACCGAATTGATCGAGTTGGTTCATACTGGTGACTATGTTCGAGCTTACTGTGAAGGAACATTAGATTCCAAAGCACAGCGGCGTATTGGTTTGCCCTGGAGTCCGGCATTGGCGAATCGTACCTGTGTAGCGGTCGGTGGTACAATACTGACTGCCCAACTAGCACTGAGCCAGGGTTTAGCTTGCAATACGGCTGGTGGGACTCATCATGCTTTTCCCAGTTATGGATCTGGTTTTTGTATTTTCAATGATTTAGCGATCGCATCTCGCGTTTTACAAAAACTCGGACTGGCTCAAAAAATCTTAATAGTTGATTTAGATGTACATCAAGGTGATGGTACGGCTTTTATCTTCCAAGATGATGACAGCGTTTTCACATTTTCTATGCATTGTGAAGTGAATTTTCCTGGTACTAAGCAAAGCAGCGATTTGGATGTACCTTTACCAGAAGGGATGGAAGATGATGCCTACTTGCAAACTTTAGCAAAGTATCTACCTGATTTATTGTCAGAGGTGAAGCCAGATATCGTTTTTTATGACGCAGGTGTCGATCCACATATAGGCGATCGCCTGGGAAAATTAGCTTTAACCGATACTGGGATATTCCGTCGTGAAATGCAGGTTTTGAGTACTTGCGTCAGTGCTGGTTATCCCGTCGCCTGTGTTATTGGTGGTGGTTACGCCGACGATTTGTCATCCCTCGTTTGGCGACATTCTTTAGTACATCGTGCTGCTAGTGAAGTGTACAGACAATATAAACTATAAACTTATAGTCATTCCTCAACTTTAGGATGAAAAATCGCACACCCTGATCTACAACTTTAAAATCTCCCTCTTGCTCTCTGCGCCTCCGCGTCTCTGCGTGCAATTTTTATACTTAAAACCTCCATGTATTTTATCAACAATGAACTACAAATCATCGAAAAGTAACAAAAGAATAAGAGTTTGAGAGAAATTTTGCGGACATCATCTTTAGCTTTAGCAATAGTTCTATTCTCATAAATATCAAATATTACAGAAGATTACTGGATGAACAAAACAAAAGTTAGAATTTACGAACTTTCAAAGGAAATAAATGTAGATAGCAAGAAGCTATTAGTAATATGCCAGCAACTTAATATTGTCGCTAAAAGTCCTAGCAGCACAATTTCAGAATTTGAAGCAGAACGTGTTCGCAAAGCAGCTCAACCGGCAGTTTCTAAAGTTGCTACTACTCGCAAAACTAGTTCCTTAAAAATGAAAATTGCCTCAGAAGATTGGGGCTATATGTTCGTCAATTCAACAATTGATAGTTTAATCCGGCATTTAGCAGGCGCGGATACAGTCGCAGAATACCCTGATTTTAGCGAACGTCGAGAATACGCCCATGAATTAATGTGGGAATGCGTTGGTCAAAATCCTTGCCTGTTTTATTTACGTCGTAAAGGTGCAGGAAGAGCAGCCAAAGAAGAAATTTGGGAATTAATTATCGCCACTGATTCTGAGAATAATAAGTTACCTTTGAGACTGCAAAAATTAGGTAAAACTCTTGCATTTAAAGCTGCAGTACATCCCAATGGCTACGAAGGTTTAAGGATTTTATCTGCTTATTTACTGCCAATTTCACGGGGAAATAATGATGCTTATGCTGTACCCTTGCGCTTACGGCTTCTGCCTAACCATGAGCATCATATCGGTATTCCCTCAACTGTATTTACACAATTAAAAAACACGCCTATTTGTGGCGACTTTGTACCTACAGAAGAACAACTAAAAGCATGGAAAGCATTTTTACAGATTGAAGAGAAAATTGCTCAAGCGCGTCAGTTTTGTGTGCCTTACCGTCAGCATAACTATAACTTTAAAAGACGCATCAGTTTTCAAATTGATGTTAACTCAGCTACCCTCGATGGTTCACCAGAAAATTTGTTAGATATTGAAAACTTTTGGGAACGGGTAAGAAAGGCAAGAAATGAAGACATCAAATTATTTGAAACTGCACCCAATGGCAGAAATTGGCAGCAAAGTCGGTTATTAGGTTCACTCGAAGAAATTGATCTCAAAAATCGCATCATTGGTGTGAGGCTGGAACGCGATTTTGCTGATTACATGACAAGCGGACGTTATCAACTTCCTGATACTGGGTTTTTATGTTTTGAAGCAGTTGGTGATATTAAACAAATCCAACGTAAGAAAAAAGCTTTAGATGATTTAAATAATGGACGCACACAAAATCCTTATTTAGGTAATTTCTTATTTGATGCTGCTCAGGCTCGACCTATTCATAACACTGTAGAATTACCAGTAGAAGATTTATTATTATCATCTGCTAATCCTGGTCAAAAAGCAGCAGTAGAAACAGTACTTTCCGCCGAAGATTTAGTTTTAATTCAGGGGCCACCTGGTACAGGGAAAACAACCGTAATTGCTGAGATTTGTTATCAAGTTGCTTTGCGAGGTGGGCGGACTTTGATTGCTTCCCAAGCGAATTTAGCAGTAGATAACGCCCTAAGTAGATTAGTTCATAACCCTGTAATTCGGGCGATACGTAAGGGACGTGCTGAGAAAGTTGGCGAAGAAGGACAGCCGTTTTTAGAAGACCAAGTTATTGGCACATGGTTAGATAATACTGCTAGTGACTGTGAAACTCGTCTCAGTAATCGCCGCCAAAATTTAGAAAATTATCGTCAATTATTGGCATTTTATCCAAGATTTACAGCTTATATCCAAGCAGAAGAAGAATTCCAAGTAAACCAGGAAGAATTAACGCATAAACGAGCTAAATTACAAGTTAATCTGCAACAGCAAGAAGCGCTTTATCAGGATGCATTAGCTAAAAAGACTGAAATTGACACCTTAATTTCTGGTTTAGAAAATCTTTTAGATTCTCCATCAATAGTTAATTGGGAAGCTCCAGAAATTACCAACTTTTTACCGCATTTACGCCCATATACTGAAGGGAATACTTTAGTTAAAGATTTTTTAGTAAATGTCGCTAAAGCTATTACCTTGACTGATAAACTTGGCTTTCTTCGCCCTCAATGTGGTGCTTTTGGATTGGCTGTGTGGTTACGTGACTCTGTCGCCAAGGGAATCCCTGATTTTAAAACCGCATTAATTTATGCTCAAAGTGCAACTGTAGCAATGTTAGAAGTTGCAGCCGCAGTTCAGGTTTTTAAACAACATTCCAGCAATTTACAACAGTTACAAAAAGATAATCAGCAATTTTTTAGTAAACAGCACATTCTACAGCAAACTATTCAAAATTGGGAAACTCGCAAGCAGGAACTTGAGACAGTTATCGTTGCTGTCAAGGAATGGAAGGCTACAGCTAATACGCGTCTATCGGAAATTTTAAATAATTCTCGGCAGACTAATCAACCTTTAACCTTAGAACTAATGCAATTACCGCCAGGATTGGTGATGCTGGCTAATTATTTAAAAATATCATTGATGCCAAGTAATTATACAGTTAATCTACCAGACTGGGATTTATTAGCAAAGGCGATCGCTTACGAAATTGAGGGAGAATATAGCGATAGAAAAGGTAGACAGCATAGTTTTAGCTATTTTCTCCAGCAGAATTTTAGCAAGATTCCTTTAGTTTTGAAAACGAGTGATTGCACTCAATGGCAAGAAATTGCTCAACAGCTTAATAACTATCAATATTTAACGCAAAATCAGCGAAAAACTATAGTTGATGCAGCCCAAATTTTCTTGAATAGAATTCAGCAAACCTATGGCGCATTATGGAAAGCCAATAATATTGAAGCGACTCTCAATACAATTACCCAAGAACTTATAGAAAGCATCCTTAACAATGCGCGTCAATGCGTTTTTAAAGTCAAAACTGAAATAGAACAACATTTACAACATCTAGAACGACAGTTAAATGAACTGCACAATCATGAAACTGTATCTCAGCAAATATTGAATATTCAAAATCAGATAGAAACAGCCAGACAAGATGCTAATGTGAAACTGGCAAGAGCAATCAATACTTTGCAAGAACTCAACCAACAGCCAAACATTCCTCAGCAATTACGTAGTTTAGTTGACCAATATCTCACAACTCAAGCTAAAATTTGGGAGCATCCACAGGAATTCTCTAAACACGTCCATACTTGGATTAATCAACTAAGTCAGATAGAAAATTTAATTACATCTCTTGAACCGTTTGCTGTATTAGAAAATATTAAATTTTCTTTGATTGAGCAATTATCAATCTTGCAAGAAGAAACAACAATTGTTCAACAACAGCTTGAGACTTTAAAACTAAAATTAAATAAAATATCCGAACAGACGCAACCAGAATTATCAGAGACTTTATTATTAGAGCGCAACTGGTGGCAGATAGAATGGCAAGGAATATCTGATAAATTTAAAATTCCAAGTTATACTACTGATTTATATAATTTAGAATTTTTACGCAGCATTAAATCTCAATTTGAGGCTTTACAAGAGCAACTCACTCAAGATGAAGTTTACCTCAATCGCTATGGTAATTTTATTCAAGATTGGATTGAAAAAGTACGCAACCCCTCAGAACGCGATCGCCACGATTTAAGACAGGTATATTTAGATAATGCTAACGTTGTTGGTATCACCTGTGTGCAAGCCGCAAATCGTGATTTTTCCGAAGAATTTCAGTGCTTTGATGTGGTGATTGTTGATGAAGTTAGTAAATGTACGCCACCAGAATTGCTAATTCCAGCTTTGAAGGGTAAAAAATTAGTCATGGTGGGTGATCATAAACAATTACCACCAATGCTAGATACTAGTACTTTAGAAGAAGTTGTGCAAGAAATTGGCAGTAGCAGAGAAGAATTACAATTCTTAGAAGAATCTCTCTTCAAAAGCCAATTTGAAGATGCAGATCAAAGCATCAAACAAATGTTAACTACCCAATATCGAATGCACCCCAATATTATGGGCGCAATCAATCAATTTTATGAGGGTAAATTGGAATGTGGAATTTTACAGCCAGATATCAAACGCGCCCATGATTTAGTCGGGGAAATAGTTCAACCTCAACACCATTTACTTTGGGTGAAAATGCCCAAAGAAGATGCATTTCAAGAACAGCGCGAAGGTACTTCTTTATTTAACCTTCAGGAAATTGACGTTATTGAAGCTTTATGTCAGCAATTTGAAAATTCTTGGGCTGCAAAAGTCGCCTGTGGTGAACCGAAAAAAGAAATTGCTGTAATTACATTTTATGGTGCTCAACTCAGAAAAATTGATGAACGCTTACAATCAGAACTCTTCCCTTCACTGCAAATTCGTACTGGTACAGTTGATAGATTTCAGGGTATGGAACGCCCGGTTGTAATTGTCAGCATGGTTCGCAACAATAATAAAGGAGATGTAGGATTTGCGAAAAAACCAGAACGGGTAAATGTCGCTTTTTCTCGCGCCCAAGAATTGCTAGTAATTGTAGGCTGTCACGATTTATTTACCAAGCAACCTGGTAAAGTTGGCAATATGTACTCAGAAGTTGCTAATGTTGTTAGTCATCATGGAGGTTTTGTTGATGTTTCTCACATCCTCAAATAAACCCATAGATGACAGTCTCAAAAATTTAGTTGAAGAAATTACAGCCCAAAATCCGCATTTATCAGTTTTAGCCGCGCGTCAATTGCGCTACAATTTGCAGCAAACAACTGTAGAATTAACCATCACGGAACCTCGTCCGTTAAATGTTTTAGAAGAGTTTATCATTCGCGCTGGAATAGAATTTGATCCGCCACCAACAGCCAAGGAATTAGCATCAATTCTGGGGCTAGATAGCATATTTGTGGAAAGTACAATCAAAACTTTGCAAAGGTTACAAACTCTTGCACCTAAATCGCCAATTACAGTGACAGAACAAGGGCGCTTATTTTATAAAAAAGGTTCTGTACCACAACCACCCTATGCTGTACAGATTTATGCAATTACAGATGTTTTCAGCGACAATATTACCTTTCAGACTGAACCATTAAATGAAATAAATCTCAATTTACCCAATCTGGCAAATTTTTTAAATATCAATTTGCCAAATAAAGATATATCTTCCGTAAGTTTAGAGGATATACAAAAGAGCCTCCAAGCTTCAGATGTGGCGCTTCATGTACCTGAAGCCGGGAAGATTGTCACAGCTTTTAGGGTATTACAAAATCCGCAAATTATTTGGCGCAAAATCTCAATGTTTGTAATTTATGATGCTAATCAAGACAAAATTACTATGCAACTGCGGCGCGGAAAGGAAATTTTAGATTCTAGTTCAAAATGGCTAGATACCCTGCTATCTGAAGGTAAAATATCTTTATCTGAATTGTGCAAATCATCAAACACATCTCCCAATTTTGAGTTAGAGGCAGCTCGTAATCATAAAAATGACGAAATAGAGTCTAGATTTAACAAGATTCGGCAGCAAGCTTTAGAAAATCATCTCAAACCTAGCACGAGACGCAGAAAATCTAGCGACTCAGGTAAGGTTATACAGTTAAGCGATCGCCAAATTAATCAAACTTTTTTAGAAATTCTCAATGCTGCGAAATTTCAGATAATTATCTATTCACCTTGGGTAAATCATGTAATTACCAATAGCGAAATTTTAGCTGTGTTAGAACAAGCAGCAAAACGCGGAGTTTCAATTTTAATTTGCTATGGAATATCGCCGCAAATAGAACAACCAATATCAACCGAAATACCAGCCATAAAAACACCCGCAGACTTACCGTATATACAGTTAGCTGAGTTAGCCGATTCCCATATTAAAGAAGTAATAGTTGATAGAGAAATTTATATTTGTAGTTCCTACCAATGGCTTGAATATAGCGGCGGACAAATACCATTAGGTGAGTTCTTTTATCAAGTGACAATTCCTCAGGAAGTGAATGAAGCTTATGAATTTCTCACCCAGCGCTTCCATAAACACACTCAACAATTATGGACAAAGGCTTTAGAAAATCGTGACACTCAATTAGCTAAAGATTCTCTGTATCTATGGGATGCTATGGGAATGGAAAATATAGCACTGAAAGAAATAGAGAAAAATAACTGGCTAGAATTGCTTCCTGTATGGCTAAATATTCTCTTGCCGAAATTAAATTCCCAAAACTCACCTGATAATTTAGTAAGTTTAAACTTAGCACTTTCATTGTTGAGTCAGGTAACACCAGAAGCACCCTTTATTGATTCATTGCAACAGGGATTGCGTCAATTTATTAATGCGATCGCCACACAGAATCGTGACACTGCTGTCAATTTGCTCAATAATGAAGTATGGTCAGAGTTGCTTCGTCTTCAGATTGCTCAAGAAAATGATTCAGTCGATGATTTTATCTCGCAACAGACTTTCCCTCAGCAACCTGCTAAAAAGGAACCAGCAACAAAAATAAAAAAAGTACCAACCGAAAAGAAGACGAGGAAAAAAGTCAAGGAGTAAATACAAGATTTCACAAATTTATAACAAGTTAAAGGGCCAAAACCTCTGTGTGAATTGGGCTTTAACAATACGATTTTCAGACGCAAATCAGCACTAAATTTATGGGAATATATCAATATGGGGTAACTATTTGCCTTTAAACAAAATTGGTGTTCATCCTATATAAGCGATCGCCTGGGAATCATACGCTTAACTGTTACATACTCCCTAATGCAGAAGGCTGCTCATGAGGTCTATCAGCAGAGATGGATCGCTGAGAAATACTTATTATGAATCACTAATACTAAGGGCATAAATTATTTATGCCTTTAGTATTGCTGCTTTTTAGGCAAATCGGCGAAATGCTTGTGTTTCTTAGTTTCTGGGTAAAAAAATCTGAATTGGACTAGGCTACCACATCCATGCAGAAAATCGTCGTGTTCGATACAATTTATAGGCTAGGAGAGCCGAGGAGAAAAAGGTGAGGTTATTAAAAGGCTTTGAAATTGAAATGTATACGGGCACACCTCAGGGTGAAATCGTCGGTCTCTCTGACAAGATTGTTGAGGCTATGCCAAGTTTTATGCGAGAGCCAGATAGCCGTAACGTTGAATATGTTACGAAACCTTTACAAAGTTTTGAGCAGCTACTGTGTGCCTTGGTACGTCCTCGCCAAGAACTACGAAAATACCTCACGCAACTGGGCGACTATACTTTAATTCCAGGTAGTACGTTGTCTTTGGGTAGGAGCGATCGCTTCTTCCGTTCCGACCCAAAAAATCCTTATCATGATTACATTGAGAACACTTACGGTACAAAAGTAGTGACCGCTAGCGTACACATAAATGTAGGCATTAGCGATCCAGATGTCTTAATGCGGGCTTGTCGCGTCATTCGTACCGAAGCACCTTTATTCCTCGCCCTCAGCGCCTCATCCCCCTTCATTGATGGCAAAGCTACTGGCTATCACTCTACTCGTTGGGGACTCTTCCCCCAAACTCCTAGCCATGTACCTCTATTTTCTAGCCATGCCGATCATATTCAATGGGTAGAACAACAGCTAGCTGCTGGAACCATGCAAAATGTCCGTCATTTGTGGACATCAGTGCGTCCTAATGGAGATCGCCGTCCTTACGATTTAAATCGCCTAGAACTGCGAATTTGCGATTTAGTCTCAGATCCCATCGCTTTACTCGCAATTACCGCATTGCTGGAAGCTCGCCTCTTGCAGATAATAGAAAACACCCACATTGATCCGTTAACCCAAAGCACCTTTACCCCCGAAGAACTAATTGCTGTTACTGCTAGTAACGAAGTAGTAGCCGCAGCAAATAGTTTGGATGCTCAATTGACACATTGGCAAGATGGCAAAACTATTATTGCCAGAGATTGGATCGCTCAAATGTATGAAGAACTTTGGGCGATCGCTAAAGAACGAGGATTTAATTGCTTCCTTTCTCCTTTACAGAAAATTTTGCGCGAAGGTAATGAAGCCCAACAATGGTTACAATTACACGCAGTCGGGGTTGATGCTCAACGTGTCATTACCCAAGCAATTGTTACTGCTAAAGAACGAGAAGTGGAATTAGAAGATAAATTGTGTTCCCCCTCAATGGCGTAACACCCCATCCCCTCCCCAGTTACAAATGGTAGATTTTTTTGAATACTTGGGAGACCCAGGAACACGACCAACTAGCGCCTGAATGCCAAAATTTTAGTAAGTTGATTTTCGCGTGATGGCACTAGTTGATCATAAAAATTTAATAATTGATTGTTTTATCTTATGAATACTCTTAGATTTCCTTTTAAGAGTTTATTTTTTTATGTTTTAAAAAACTAATCAATAGAATTAGCTTCATAATTATTAAGAAAACCTATAGATAATCAACATAGATTGGTAAAATGTGTCGAATTAATACATTGTTGTTTCTACTACATTTTTACCACTGAGAAAATGCCCCAGGTAGTTTTAGTTAATCCCCAAATTCCGCCGAATACAGGCAATATTGCCCGGACTTGTGCTGCTACGGGTACAGAATTACATTTGGTAGGGCCTTTGGGGTTTGAAATTAGCGATCGCTACCTCAAAAGAGCAGGTTTAGACTACTGGCCCTATGTCAAACTTAACTATCATGAAACGCTAGAAGACTTTAAAACCGTACATCAGCAACGTGGCGGTCGATGTTTGGGCTTCTCTGTACGTGGCAGTTCCAATTATGCTCAATTTCAGTTTCAAGATAATGACTGGCTGCTATTTGGTAGCGAAACCACAGGATTACCGCCCACAGCTTTGTCAGCCTGTGATACCACTCTCTATATTCCTATGGCGCAACCCAATGTTCGCAGCTTAAATCTGTCTGTAAGTGTTGCTGTCAGCTTGTTTGAAGCCCGCCGCCAATTGGGATATTTACAATAAGGCATGGGCATAGGGCATGGGGCATAGGGCATGGTAATTGGTAATAGTATGTATCTCCTTGTCCCTTGACTCCCTAATCTCCTTCATCTCTCTCACCTCCCTCATCTCCCCAGTCCCCTTTCCCCCAAATTCACCCAAATATATCGATTGTTACAGCTTCAATAAAGTGAATAGATATACTTGATTCTGAAAGCTTTTTCCAAGCTCGGTAAACAATACTTACGAATGTAGGTGAGCTTATATAAGAAATTTGTATCGAAAAGTAGCGACGATTCCGCAAATGAATGATAGATTTTGATGAACTTCAATTATCTTAATCTTGGGAACAAAAACGTCACAAGCTAGTCCTATGAGGCATTTAAACGTTTTTTGCTCGATCAAGATAAAAAAGGAGCGAAAAAGTAGCTGCGAGATAATACGGTTGTCTTTTAGGGAATAATCAACGTAAAGTCTCGTGTTGGGTAGACGGATTGGATGGAAATCTCTTGAAGATATCTACAGCAGGGGATTTGCTTTTCTAGAAGTCGTAGCGAATTAATTGCTGATCGCAACCAGTGGAAATGGCACAGTGTATATGTTTGTCCAGCCCCGGTTAATTTAGCAAAGCAAGCGCAGACAGATGCAAACAGCAAAAAATCCTAAAGGTGTGAGGAACGGAGCGGACAAGTCAGCACAGCAATTTTAAAGTTTTGCTAATAGGTGTGAACTTGTCTAAATCAGAGAAGCAGGTTAATCTTGCGTAAGTATCTCTGGTGGGTGTGATCTTGATCAATCTTTGGATGTGATCTAAATCATTGACTAGTCTCAGACTGAAAAAAAATCAAGGTCAGTTAAACACTAGTGAACATTTAGGAGGTCGTCTTTGAAACGAGCATTGAAAAAGAGAGTAAAAGCTGTGCTGAACAATACTCCCAGCAATGATGGTGTCCCAGTAGAACCGTCAAATAATGCAAATTCTGTAGCTAACCGCCGGGCGCGGACACAAGCCGCCATGATCGGTTTGGCTCTGTCAATGGGAGCAACCAGCCTCTTGGTGACTCGGCAAAACGATCAAGCCCAAGCAGCGGCTCCTGTAGGCAGCCAAAAGGCAGCCTCAACAATGCCAGCTGCTCCTGACACTGAGATGAAATTTGCTCCCACAACGCTGGAAAACCAAACCGTCTCCTTCGTGAGCGTGCCGGAAAATCCTGTGATTGTGGAACCAACAGCAATTTCACAAGTGCCTGGGCTTGAAGCTAAACTACAGGTTGCGGCCAGTGGAATGTCTTTGCCAGTTCCAGCATCAGAAGCAACTGCTAAAGCTACAACAACTTATAAAACTTCTCTCTACCAGCAGTCTCAAGTAGTAAATGGTTTACAAACAACCAACAAGCTACCTGAAGTACAAAAACTTTCTATTGGTAATAGTGCAGTTAGCTCACCCAATGCATCCCTAACAGCAGTAACAGACACTAAAGGTGTGGATAGTGCAGTTACCGCTCAACTGAAAGCACAGCAAGAATTTGCGCTGAATCGCTTACAAGAAAAATCGAACCGTTTAAAAGAAAGTCTGGCGGAGTTGCGGTCTGAGGAGACCCAGAATTTATCAGAGGCTAACAAGGGGTTGGCTGAACCAACAGCTGCTGTAGTTGAAAAAGCTCCACAAATCAACGCCAGCAACCTGACAACGGAACAGTCACCAACCACCACAAATGCTAGCCAAGCAAGCTTGATCGCCAAGCTAAAACAGGCAAAAGCGAATACGGCTCCCGTAGCTACACCTGTACCAGCTACACTCAAAGCTGCTGCACCATCAAATACTGCTGCTTACGAAGTTAAGCCAGGAGATACACTAGCTGCGATCGCTAGTAAGTATGGTACATCTGTCTCAGATTTAGCCAAAGTTAATCATCTGAGCAATCCCAATCAACTGCAAATCAGCCAAAAATTGGTTGTGCCATCTACTGGGGTTAACAGCAGTGCAGCTAACCCATCCAAGTTAGCAATTAACCCCACTGTAGAGCAGGCTGAAGTGGCTACCCCCAAAGCACTGCCATCTCCTGTGAATACAGCTATTGTCAGCCCAACTGTACCTGTGGCACCACAGTTACCAGTTGTTGCTAACAATAACAGTGTTACTTTACCTGTAACACCACAGTTACCAACAGTTGCTAACAATAACAGTGTCGCTGTACCAACACCAGCAACAGCGAACAATCAAATTCCCGCAAATACTGTGGCTGCGGAAACAGCCCCCACTCCTGGTATCTCTTATGGTATGGGTGGTGATGCTCCAGTGCCAAAAATATTTGCAGAACTGCAAAATCAAAAACCACAGAAGCTTGCAAGCGCTAAGAGTAATGAGCGCCTTCAGAGCTTACAAGCAGAAATCCAAAGATTGCGGGAAAAATATCGCGCTCAACAAGCTGGAGTTGTTGTACCAGTAGTTAGCGAAAATAATCAGCCTGCAGCAGTACTTCCTGTAGCTAATATCAATAATTTGGCTACTAGCCCCACTTTCTCACGGAGTGCAGTACAGATTCCTGTACCGTCACCTAGAGGAACCGTTAACTTCCAACCAGTGAAGCCTCTGTTCCGTGCAACTCAACCAACTAACGAGCCAGTAAATCCTGAGTTCTTCTCCAACCAAGCACCTGGACGCAAACTATCTGTACCTCGGATTGCTACACCTCCCAGAGGCGTTAATGCTTCTGATTCTTTAGGCAAGATGCGGGGAACTACCGTTTCTCCAAGTTTGCCGCCTTTGTCAGCTGTAGACCAATATCTACCTAAACCTTTGGACGAGGCTATTCCTCCTCCATCCTCCTCCTCTGTAGCTTACATTTGGCCCGCTAAAGGTGTTCTGACCTCTGGCTATGGCTGGCGCTGGGGAAGAATGCACAAAGGAATTGATGTTGCTAACTCCACAGGTACACCAGTTTATGCGTCTGCTGATGGTGTGATTGAAAAAGCAGGCTGGAACAACGGTGGCTACGGTAACCTCGTAGATATCCGTCATCCTGACGGCAGCATGACTCGCTATGGTCATAACAGCAAGATTTTAGTGCAGCCAGGTCAGCAAGTACGACAAGGAGACACAATTGCTCTTATGGGTAGTACTGGTTTTAGTACTGGGCCACACAGCCATTTTGAAATTCATCCCACAGGTAAGGGCGCAGTTAACCCCATTACTTTATTGGCGAACCGAATCTAATTTCTGGCTGTCTAGAATTCAATTCTTGTCTTGCCTTTTTAAAAGAGGGAGTTAAACTCCCTCTTTTGCTTTACAGCAATTCACTAACCCCAAACAGAAAATTAATTTTCAATTAGACTAGAAATTGTGAAGTTTTTCTGCTATATTTAGAAATCATTGGATAAAGCAAGGCTCAGTAGCTCAGTTGGTTAGAGCACGGGACTCATAAGCCTGGGGTCGTCTGTTCAAGTCAGACCTGAGCCATTAAAAAACTAAAATTGGTTAAGAATTTATAACTCCACCTCTGAGTCTGGTAACTTCGTTCATCGGTGGAGTTAATGACGTTTAAATACCGAAATTGTTCATGACCAAGAGAATTTATTTTTTGGGAATTCCTGAAAAGTAGCGGTTGAACTCAAAATAGCTTTTGGGAAAAAGGTTAAAGGTGATTTCTTTCCCTTTTCCCGTTCCCCTTTTTCCCCTTCACCTAAAAGTATTGAGTAGCGATCGCTAAACGCTCACCATGACTTTAATAGCTTGGCGATCATTCATTGCCTGATAGCCATCAGGAACGCCATTGATATCGACGGTAACGTCTAGGACTAGCGATGGATCGATTTTGTCAGCGAGGACATCAATCAACAGTTCTGGAATATAAGCACGTGCAGGAGCAACACCGCCGCGTAATGTGATGTTGGACTGAAACATCCTCGACAAATTAATTGTCTCGCTACCATGAGGAACCCCGACATAGCCAATTGCTCCACCTGGGCGACAAATGCCGATCGCTGTTTTCATGGAAGACTCTGTACCAACGCACTCGAGAACTGATTCGGCTCCGCCTTTTGTCATTTCTTGCACTTCTTGAATAGCTTGTTCGTCCCGACTGCTGACAAAATCTGTTGCACCAAATTTACGCGCGATCGCCAGCCGATTATCATGGCGACCAAGCATGATAATTCTGGCGGCTCCCAATCGGTGAGCAGCTAACACCCCGCACAATCCCACGGCTCCATCACCAATGACCGCGACTGTGCTTCCTGGTTTTACGCCTGCTGATACTGCTGCATGGTGTCCTGTAGACATCACATCCGTTAGCGGTAAAATCTTCTTGAGCATGGCAGCATCATTTTCCACAGCATCAGGAATTTTCACCAACGTGCCATCAGCAAACTGAGCGCGAACAGCTTCAGCTTGTCCGCCATCATTTTTACCGCCCCAAAAACCGCCTTGTAGACAAGAAGTTTGCAGATTTTTGCCACAAAATTCACAAGCACCATCAGAAAAAGCAAACGGAGCTAAAACGCGATCGCCCCGCTTGAAATTTCGCACCTCCGATCCCACCTCTTCGACAATACCCATCCATTCATGTCCAGTACGCCATCCTGGTTGCCATTGGTCTTTACCTTGATAAAACCACAAATCCGATCCACAGATACAAGCATGAGTAATCCGCACGATCGCATCTGTTGGCTGTTGAATTTGCGGATCGGGAACATTCTCCACCCGCACATCACCTGCTCCGTAATACACAGTTGCCTTCATAATCTACCTTGCACTAGTTTTGGATGACATTTCCACTCACTGTCTCGCAATCAAGCTGTAAAATCCTCCTCATTTAGAGAGGTTTTCAGCTAAATTCAATACAAATCGGCAATTTTGGATGCCTTTCTAGTGAAACCAGAGAGCAAGGCGAGAAATTTGGTAATTGGTAATTGGTAATTGGTAATGGGTAATTGGATTATTATTAATTACCGAAAGATGGAGATAAAACTACGAATTACGAATTAGTAATTATTTATTTAACGGCTTCCATCAACTCAATACACTTGTGCATTTGCTGCTGCATAGTTTCAACATCAGCGTGAAATCTCCGTCCATGACCTGGTAAAACCCATTCAAATGAGTAATTAGCTAATTTCCGCATCGATTTAATTTGCTCTGTCCAAGAATACCAACAGAAATCACGAAATGCATTCAATTGATGCAAGTTTTCTGACCAAGCAAGATGGTCACCAGTGAACAGAAACTTATTTTTATAGAGTAGAACTGTATGCCCTTTTGAGTGACCAGGAACTGGAATAATTAATATATCCTCTGTTAAAGTAAATGGTTCTAACCCAGTTAATTGTATTTCTACATTGCGAGTATCTGCCGAAATATCATCAGCGTGCAGAATGCGTTGACATTGAAAATGCTCTGCAAACTTTTGATGATCGGCAATATCATCTCTGTGAGTCAAATACATATAACGAATTCCGCCCATCTCTTCTAAACGCTTGACCAAAGGCGATGTGAATCGAGGTGAATCTACTAAAATATTTCCTTCAGGATGTTGAATAAAATAGCTAGCGGCGGCATAAGATTTTTTTGAATGATAGCCACAATGGTAAACATTTTCCTCAACTAAAATTGGAAAACTCTGTTGAGCATTTTTGATATCTTGTGGCTTTTCAACTGTACCAATAGAGCTAGTAGGACAGGCTAAAAGTGCTTGCAGTGCAGCTAATCTTTCTTTTTCATTTGTAGGTTGATGATAAACTGCCGACTGTTCATCAACACGATAAAATACTTCAGGATTCATCCAGCGGCAAGTATCACAATCAATACAGCTAGAATCTACATAAAAATCGCCGTTGACATTTTCGGTGCGACGCAGTTTTAAATTAGCCATGTTATACCCCTGTGTCCCTTAGCTAATAGCTGAGGGAAAATAAACCTTATATCACCACGCTAGCAAAATTCATCCCAGACAATCCAAGTCACTGGAAGTAAATTTGTCCAAAAACTTTGGTAGTATCTCAACCCAGCAAATAGAAATGGGAAAACTTAACATATACACACTCTGCTGATATCTACCCAGATATGCTTTACTGTCCTAATCCTAATTGCTCAAATACCTTTAATCCTGATAGCAATAAGTTTTGTCTTCGCTGTGGACAAATACTTACACCTCTATTCCGTAATCGTTTCCGTGTGATTAGACTTTTAGGTGAGGGTGGATTTGGTAAGACTTATGAAGCCAGAGATGTGGATAGGATGGATGAACCTTGCGTGATTAAGCAATTTTTTCCACAAGTTCAAGGAACAGCAGCTTTAGAAAAAGCAACCGAATTGTTTAAGCAAGAGGCGAAGCGTTTGTATGATTTGGGAGAACATCCACAAATTCCCCGCCTCATTGCTTATTTTGAACAGGATCAGCGTTTGTATCTCGTACAAGAGTTCATTGATGGTCACAATTTACTACAAGAATTACAGCAGCAAGGAACATTTAGTGAAGCGAAGATAATACAGCTTTTAAAGGATTTATTACCAGTTCTTCAATTTATCCATGAGCAAGGAGTAATTCATCGAGATATCAAGCCAGAAAATATTATGCGTCGCCATAAAGATGGTCAGTTAATGCTAATTGATTTTGGCGTTTCTAAACAAGCTATCGGAACAATTATTGGTAAAGTTGGAACTACTGTTGGTACACATGGCTATGCACCATTAGAGCAAATGCGTGGTCAGGTATTTCCTGCTAGTGACCTTTATAGCTTGGGTGTAACTTGTATTAGATTATTAACCGGATGTTTGCCAAAAGCTGACGGTTATGATGAACTTTATGATGCTATTAATGGTAGATGGATATGGAGTGAATTCTTAGCCAAAAATGTAACAATCAGTTTTAAGCTACGGCAAACATTAGATAAATTAATTCAAGATTATGTTAATAATCGCTATCAATCTGTTGAGGAGGTTTTGCAATTCTTTAATTCTCAACCTAATAAACTTTTAACTACTAGTGAGTATTCAACTTTGCTAATAAGAGATGATTGCAGTAAATTGAATGATTTGCTTATGCAGAAGAAATGGCGATCTGCTGATAAAGAAACTACTCAGCTAATGCTTAAGCTCTCTAATCGACAACAACAAGGTTGGCTAGATGTACAAGATATTAAAAAATTGCCTATTGAATATATCCAGCAAATTGATACTCTTTGGAACACTCACAGCAATGGAAAATTTGGCTTTAGAATTCAACAGCAAATCTGGCTAAATACTGAGAATAAATTTCAACTAGATTATCAAATATGGTGTAACTTTGGCAATCTTGTTGGATGGTGTCATGAATACTATTGGAAGGAATATAATAATCTAATATTCTCTGATAACGCTCCACAAGGGCATCTTCCTGGCGGAATTTTTATCTCATACCAAGGTTTTGGTAATTGGGTCTCTAGGCTATCTTCTCTGGTAGGTAGATTGACTAATTTATGAATTAATTTATCACTGATTATATTTTTCTAACCACGTTAAATTTTTGAACAAATTTAACGTGATTATCTGTAAGAATTTGAACGACAATAATTAGATTTTAATCATAAGACTTCTATCTTTTCTTGTTCTTGTTTAACTTTATCTTTCTGCTTTCTACTTTGTTTATTCAACCGCTTCCGCAATGATTCCATGTATGTGTAGAAAACTGGAGTGATATAAAGCGTTAGTAATTGAGAGAACAATAACCCACCGACAACTGCTAAACCTAAAGGACGGCGGGATTCTGCGCCTGCACCTAAACCAAGTGCAATTGGTAGAGTACCCATCAATGCTGCCATTGTGGTCATCATAATTGGACGGAAACGCACTACACAAGCTTCATAGATGGCATCAAAGGGCGTTTTACCTTGATTTTGCTGGGCATCCATTGCAAAGTCAATCATCATAATGCCGTTTTTCTTAACGATACCAACTAGCATGATAATGCCGACAAAAGCGTAGATATTTAAATCAACACCAAACACCATTAAGGTGAGTAAAGCACCAAATCCTGCTGAAGGTAAGCTAGAAAGAATTGTAATCGGGTGGATAAAATCTTCGTAGAGAATTCCTAACACAATGTAAATTACTAAAATCGCAATTATTAGTAAAAATCCTAAGCTAGAAAGCGAAGATTGAAATACCTGTGCTGTACCTTGAAAGCTAGTACTAATAGTTGGTGGTAATGTTTCACGAGCTAGTTGTTCAATCTTTCCGGTAACATTCCCTAAAGAAACGCCAGGTTTGAGGTTAAAGGAAATAGTCACAGCAGCAAGTTGTCCGTAATGGTTAACAGTTAATAGCCCAACACCTTTAGTTAGAGTTGCTACAGCATTTAAAGGTACTTCTTGACCACTAGTAGAACGAACTGTTAATAAATCAAGGTCATTGGGACTTAACTGATACTGGGGATCTACTCCCATAATTACTTGATATTGACCATCAGATGCATAGATAGTAGAAACTTGGCGAGTACCATAAGCATTATTTAAAGTGCTTTCAATTTGATTAGCTGTTAAACCCAAAGTTGCTGCTTGTTCGCGGTTAACTTGAACATTAATTTGGGGATTTTTGATTTGCAAGTCGCTATTAACATCTTGCAATTCTGGCATTTGTCGCAACTTTGTTTCCAAAGCTGGCGCGTATTGATATAAATCTTGTAAATTTGGGCTAGAAAGACCAAATTGATATAGTGCTTTTGTCTGCTGTCCACCAAGACGGATAGATGGCGGGTTTTGGACAAATGCTCTAATTCCGGGAATTCCTGTTAGTTTAGGACGTAATTCATTCGCTATTTCATCAGCGCTTTGGTGGCGTTGGGAATGGGGTTTTAATTTTACGAAAATACGTCCAGCATTAGATGTGGAATTAGCTCCACCTGCACCGACACTAGAGTTAATTGCTTCTACATTAGGGTTGCGACGGACAATATTGGCTACGACTTGTTGATGTTTTACCATCTCATCAAAGGAAATATCTTGAGCCGCTTCTGTATTAACGCTCAACTGTCCAGTATCATCATTGGGAATAAAGCCTTTAGGAACAACAATAAATAAATATATGGTTGCAACTAAAATCGCGCCTGAAAGTATCATCGTTGTACGGTGATATTTCATTGATATCTTTAGTGTGGCTTCGTAAGCGCGCAGCATGGTATCAAATACCCATTCAGAAGCATTATAAAGGCGACGTTTCCAATTTTTAGCTTTCTGTTTTTTGGATTTATTTATTTGATGTCCATTCCCATCATTAGAGATGACGTGACCATTTTCTACATGATGATTTCCATTGTTGGATGTAGAATGACCATTACCTGTATGATCAAATCCATCTTGGGATAATGCATGACCATTTTCTGCATGGTTAAATCCATCATTGGATATGACATAATCACTTTTTAAATCGTGATTTCTATTGCTAGATATAACATGATCATTATTTAGATGATGTCCATTTTCTGAATCTTGATGCTCACCTTCATGCTTGAGAAAACGACTACATAGCATTGGTGTGAGGGTAAGGGAAATAAATCCAGATACTAAAATTGAAACGCTAATAGTAACAGCAAACTCACTGAATAGTCTTCCCAAAATACCGCCCATAAACATGATGGGAATAAATACAGCTACTAGCGAAATGGTCATTGATAAAATGGTAAATCCAATTTCTCTGGAACCATTGAGGGCAGCTTGCAGACGATTTTCGCCCATTTCCATGTGACGCACAATGTTTTCTAACATTACGACTGCGTCGTCTACCACAAAGCCAACCGCTAAGGTAAGCGCCATTAATGACAGGTTATCTAGAGAGTAACCTAGTAGTAGCATTACCCCAAATGTTGCTACTAGTGATAAAGGTACTGCCAAGCTGGGAATGATGGTAGCTGAAATGTTACGTAAAAAGAGAAAAATAACCAAAACTACCAAGCAAATTGTCAGAAACAAGGTAAATTTGACATCATTTACTGACTCACGAATTGATTGGGAGCGGTCATACAAAATTGTCATATCTACCGCCGCCGGAATTTGCTCACGGAAGCTCGGTAAAATCTTTTTAATTCCGTCTACAACTGCTACAGTATTACTTCCTGGTTGTCTTTGAATTGCTAAGACAATCGCCCTTGTACCGTTAAACCAACTAGCTACTTTATCGTTTTCTACGCTATCAAATACCTTACCTAATTCTCCTAATTGAACAGGCGCACCGTTACGATAAGAAATCACTAAAGAACGGTAAGCTTCAGCATTGTTTAATTGCCCATTGGATTCAATAGTGAAGTTTTGGTTTTTGCCGTAAAGGTTACCAGTGGGTAAATTAGAATTTCCTTGGGAAACAGCAGTTGCGACTTCATCAATTCCTAGACCTTTTGCACTTAAAGATTGAGGATCTAGGTAAATTCGCACGGCGTACTTTTGCGAACCATAAACCTGTACCTGCGCCACGCCATCAACCATTGAAAGACGCTGCGCTAGGATTGTTTCCCCGTATTTATCGACTTCTGATAAGGGCAACGCTGATGAGCTTAAAGCTACATACAAAATAGGCGAATCTGCTGGATTGACTTTGCGGTATGATGGCGGATTCGGCATACTACTGGGTAACTGACGCGCTGCTTTAGCGATCGCAGATTGCACATCTTGAGCCGCACTATCTATATCCCGACTCAAGTTGAATTGCAGCGTAATTTGTGCCGAACCCAGAGAACTTGTAGAGTTCATCGAATCTAAACCAGCAATACTGGAAAATTGCTGTTCTAATGGCGTTGCAACTGACGAAGCCACCGTCTCAGGGCTGGCTCCTGGTAAGCTAGCGGATACCTGAATCGTGGGAAAATCCACAGTTGGCAAGTCACTCACTGGCAGCAATTGATAACTCATCAACCCAAACAGCATGATGGCTAGCATCACCAGTGTGGTCATTATCGGTCGGCGGATGAATAACGCAGAGATGTTCATGGGGTGGGGATTGGGGATGGGGAAAAAGCAGGGGAGCAGGGAGCAGGGAGCAGGGGAGAAATAAATTTTGACCTTTGGCTCTTGTACAGACGCGATTCATCGCGTCTCTTTGTCTTTTTGATCCTTGACTCTTGAATATAAAAGTATAAATATTTACAAAAAAACTATAATTAGGGGCTTTGATTTCCTTGGTTAACGTTTCCTGTTCTTTGTCCAGTGCCGACTGCTTGCTTTATTTGGACTTTGGCTTTGGGTCTAAGGTTAAATTGTCCGTCAGTAACGACTTGTTCGCCTTCTTTTAAACCTTCTTGAATGACTGATTCATTGCTAACAGCATTACCCACAACAACGGGACGCATATCTACAGTTTGGTCGGCAGGATTCAATACATAGACAAACTGCCCTTTTTGTCCTGTCTGGATGGCTGTGGTTGGTACAACTATGGCGTTGGGTTCTTGGGTGAGTCTGACAACCACGTTGACAAATTGACCTGGCGATAAGCGTCCGTCGCTGTTAGTAAAGCTGCTTTTGAGTTGAATTGTTCCAGTGGTGGGGTCTACACCACTGTCTATAAAGGAAAGTTCGCCATGTTCGGGACGCTGTTCATCCTTGGGGATGTAAGCATCAACTTGTATTTTTCCCTGTGCCCGATATTTGTTGAGTTCTGGCAGTAAGCGTTGCGGTAGGGAAGTTGTAACGTAAATTGGGCTAATTTGGCTGATTGTCACTAAGGGATTGGTGTCGTTATCTTTGACCAAGTTGCCTTGATTGACTTTCAAGCTACCTGTACGTCCGGTAATTGGGGAATAAATCGAACTATAGGAAAGGGTGATTTTAGCGCTGTCAATTGCTGCGTCTGCGGCTGTAACTGTGGCTTTAGCGTTATTTAAATCGGCTTTTGCAGCTTCTACTGCGGCCACGGCGTTACTAATACCTTCGTTATCTGCAATTACTGTGGCTTTTTGGGCATCCGATGCCGTGCGAAATTGGTCTGCTTGCTCTTTACTAATCGCACCTTGTCCCAATAGCGTACTATATCGTTGTGCTTGAACTTGAGCGTTTTTGGCTTGGGTTTGGTCTTTGAGGAGATTTGCTTTAGCTTGATTGACTTGGGCTACAGCCTTTGAGAGGTTGGCTTGCGCTTGTTTTACCTGGGCGATCGCTTTTTCTTTATTGGCTTGCGCTTGCATTAACGCCGCTTCTTGCGGTCGAGAATCTATTTTGAATAATAGTTGCCCTTTTTTAACATTCTGCCCTTCTTGGAAATAAACACCTGTGAGTGGCCCGGCAACTTGTGACTTTACCCCTACTGTCGAATACGCCACGACGGTTCCAGTTTGTCGTAACTCAACAGGTATGGTTTTACGTGTTACTGTCGCTACTACAACAGGTACAGCGCGCTGCTGATTCTTCCCTTGTTGCTTATTAGACTGTGCCTCGGTAGCCGTACAACCACATACAGCAATTAAGCTCAATAGCAAGATGTTTCTACCGATCTGTTTTGGTATTAATGGTAAAAGTCCTGGCAACATATATTTTTGCGTATTTAAAGAAAGTCTAGTCTTGAAATTACGAGATAAATATCTCATCCTGACTAGCAGCAGCATTAATTTTGAGCCTCTCAATAAAGGTTTAACAGATATTTGAAAAATACAAACACAATATTAGCTAAAATTAATTAGCTTTGCTAACTGTTAGCACAACATCTATCTTGAGAAATATTTTTGGATTTGATGTTTGTCATTTGTAAGAGGCAGCAGGAAGTTCTCATAATTAATAAGGAGTCTGCTAATCTTCTTGAATCTCTGGCGTTCTCATCGATTTGTCTCGCTACTTCCTGTCCATTAGCACTGCGTGAAATATGAATACCAAAAAACTAGCTACAGAAATCACACCAGAGCAATGCGCTGCCAAAATGATGGAAACTATTCCCACAATCATCAAGTTCTTTCGCGCAGAAATGAGACGGAATGCTTCATTTTTGCCAGAATCGCTTTCTATTCCGCAGTTTCGGACACTGGCTTTCCTCGATCGCAATCCTGGTGCTTCTCTTTCGCAAGTTGCAGAAAATTTAGGGGTAACTAGAGCTACAGCTTCAAATCTGACAGACCGTCTAGTACAAAAGAATTTGGTTAGTAGAGTAGAGAATCCTCAAGAACGTCGTCATGTTCTCCTGAATTTGACTGAGACAGGCAAGTATCATCTGCAACAGGTTAGGGCGTTGACAAGTGCAAGAATTGCTTCTGTATTGGCTAATCTACCAGAAGAGCAAATCCAGAGTGTAGCAGCAGGATTAACAGCGCTGAGTAGTATTTTTGAAGATTTAATTACTGAATAAAGCTAATTTAATAAGTAGAGTGATGCGATTACAGATAGTTGGTGATTGGTAATTGGTAATTGGTAATTGGTAATTGGTAATTGGTGATTGGTAATTGGTGATTGGTAAGGGTTTCAAGTCTAATTAGGTTTTGTAACATATAGGAATCTGATTTGATTTGTGAAAAAATTTCAGTAAGCCGTAACGCACGAAAAGCTTTGGGGCTGATGCGTTACGCTATCGCTAACGCATCCTACGTAAACTTGCGAAAAAAATTTGTAGTATGCCATTGACACAATGTAAGCTTTGTATTACAAATGTAATATAGATACTAAAAAATCTTTCCAGTTTGAAATCGATACAGATATCACTTTTGGGAGTGTATCTGAGCAATTTCTCTCGGCACTATCAAATTATTGGGGCCGCGATTGGTGTTCGACTGCTCTGAAACCAACAAACGGACAGCTGCAGGCTTTGGGTTCGATTCCCAACGGTTCCACTTGGATTAATTCGTAATTCGTAATTTGTAATTCGTAATTGAAAGACAAGCGATCGCAATGTTTTGTATGTTATGGGAAGGTGGCATCTAATTCTCGATGCGATCATAAATTGTCAGTCGATGCAATCGTAATGTGACCGGATGCATTGGCATTGTCAGGCGATGCAATCGTAATGTGACCGGATGCATTGGCATTGTCAGGCGATACAATCGACATTCGACTTGCTGCATTGGCATTGTCAGGCGATACAATCGACATTCGACTTGCTGCATTGGCATTGTCAGGCAATACAATCGTAATGCGACCCGATACATTGGCATTGTCAGGCAATACAATCGTAATGCGACCCGATACATTGGCATTGTCAGGCGATGCAATCGTAATGTGACCCGATGCGATCGCAATTTTAATATCAGAAGTAAAAACTGTAGATTTCGCTTATATAGCTACGAATTACACTTACTAATGCTTAGATTGACTTGTCATATTTAATAGTTGGCGATTACACTGAGATTCATTAGTTTTCTATGGATTGACAGTCATCGTGAACACACTGGCTGGGCGCTACGAAATCATTCGTAAATTAGGTGAGGGTGGCTTTGGTGCAACATTTCTAGCTAGGGATAATTTGCAACCTAGCAAACCTTTATGTGTAGTCAAGCAACTACTTCCTAACCAATCCCATCCTCGTGTTGTGCAATTTTTTGACAAAGAAGCGGCTATTCTCGAAAGGTTAGGTAAACATCCTCAAGTGCCTCAATTACTGGCACACTTTAACGAAAATCAAAATCTTTATATAGTTCAGGAGTTTATTGAAGGACAAGACTTAAGTAAAGAAATCATTCCTGGTAAGCCACTGAGTGAGGGTTATGCAACCAAGTTGTTGCAAGATGTTTTAGAAATTTTGTCTTTTGTACATAATCAAGGAGTGATTCACCGCGACATTAAGCCTCAAAATTTGATGCGCCGACATCAGGATGGTAAAATTTTCCTGATTGATTTTGGGGCGGTGAAAGAACTTGGTACTTTGATGGTGAACACTCAAGGTGAAGTAAAGTCCAGCATCATCATCGGTACTCCCGGCTATATGCCCTATGAGCAAAACAGTGGTAAACCTTGTTTGGGTAGTGATGTCTATGCTTTGGGGATGACGATCATTCAAGCATTGACTGGCGTTTCACCTTTTGAGTTACAAGAAGACCCATTGACGGGTGAAATTATTTGGCGACATCTAGCACAAGTGAACGATCATTTGGCTGAGGTATTAACTAAGATGGTACGCCGTCATTTCAGTTTACGATATGCCAATGCAACAGAAGCTTTGCAAGCTTTAACATCAGCTTCATCATCACCAGTAGCGCCAACAATTATTTTTAATCCTGCTCAAGAAGTATATTTTCAAGAAGCGACAATTCGCGCACAACAAGGTCAGGGTAATTTTTCTGTTTTTGCATTAAGAATACTTGAATCTAAGCGCATTGAGTTAGGTTTATCTGAGGATGAAGCCAGACAAATTCACGAACAAGTTCTACAACCTTATCGTGAATATCAGCGTAAGTTACGAGACTATGAACAAGCGTTGATTGATGCAATCAAGCAACAATATCCTTTTAATCAAGCCACGCAAAAAGATTTACAAGAATATCAGCAATATTTAGGATTACGGAATGAAGATATTGCAGCGATAGAAGCACGGGTATTTCCCCAGAAACCACAGCCAATTCCATCATCTACACCTGTGTCTGTGCAAAAATCCCCCTCACCTGTGCAAATTCTCACTCAGCCTTTTGAATTTGAGTTCGCCACCCCAATAGTGAAAAGTACAGGATTTTGGGGAAGAGGAAAAGTTCATGAAATTAAATGTAGTCGGGGACGCGCTGAGTTTTTTACAGAAAGCCTTGGTAATGTCGTAGTGCTGGATATGGTTGCAATTCCTGGCGGTCAATTCCTTATGGGTTCCCCAAAGAAGGAGCAAGGACGCAACGACTTTGAAAGCCCACAGCACACCGTAACGATTCAACCTTTTTTCATGGGGAAATTTCCCGTTACCCAGAGCCAATGGAAAGCTGTTACCGCCTTACCTAAGGTTAAGATTGATTTAAAACCCGATCCATCATCTTTTAAAGGCGCTAATCGACCTGTTGAACAGGTTTCTTGGGATGATGCAGTTGAGTTTTGTGCCAGACTGTCTAAGGAGACTGGGAAAATCTATCGCTTACCAACTGAAGCAGAATGGGAATATGCTTGTCGTGCAGGAACGACTACTCCATATTATTTTGGCGAAACCATTACAAAGGATGTAGCTAATTATCAGGGGATTGTGGGGGGAACAACAGATGTGGAAAATTATCCTGCTAACCCTTTTGGTTTATTTGATATTTGTGGTAATGTCTGGGAATGGTGTAAAGATGAGTGGCACGGAAACTATACTAATGCACCAGCAGACGGCAGTGCTTGGTCAATTGAAAATGATAATCAAAAGGTGCTGCGTGGCGGCTCATGGTTCTACTTTCCTGGTTACTGTCGCTCGGCTTATCGCTACAGGTTCGGGCGTGACGACAGGAGCAACAACGTGGGGTTTCGGGTTGTGGTGTTTGCGGGCAGGGCTTTTTAGGACTTTAGCTATTAGCCTTGAAATTGATTCCAAGGCAGGATGGCAACAAAATGAGATATTTAGAATATGATCCTTTTAGCGCTAGAAACTAAAAACTGAAAATGACAGCATATGCCCTAAATTTACCTGACCAGTTGAAACAAGAAATTGAGCAATTAGCTCAGATTCAGGGGATTTCGCTTGACCAATTTATTCTGTTGGCTGTAACAGAAAAAGTAAGTACTCTGAAAGCATCGTTTCCACAGATTGCTTATCGTCAGGGATCAAATGGGCAACTTGTACCAATCATCAAAGGGACGGGAATTCGAGTGCAGACTGTGGCGATCGCTTCCCAAAAATGGGGTATGAGTTTAAGTCAGATAAAGAATGAGTACGATCTGACTGAAATACAGGTAAGAGAAGCTCTGAGTTTTTATGCAGTAAATAAGGAGCAGATTGACGCAGCGATCGCTTCTGAAGAATCCTTAGAGATTGCGAATGGTTAAGCTTAAGCTTCATCTAGAGACAGAAGATGTAAATAAAATATACGGCAGATAAAGCCGATTGCTCATTTATTTAGATTCTGAACTAGCAGAGTAGCAATGAAAGCACATCGAATTGAAGCAACCTTAACCGAAGACGGAACTTTGCTCATCAAAGACTTACCATTTCAGGCTGGGGAAGCCGTGGAAATTATAATTTTAGAAAGCCACACTCATAGCCAAAAAGCGAATCCTTATCCTTTGCGTGGGAAAGAACCGTACCGTTATGATGATCCTTTTGAAACTGCTGTGCCATTGGAAGATTGGGAAGTCTTGCAATGATCGTATTAGATACTCATATATGGGTTTGGTGGGTTCAAGGTGATACAAGACTGACTAAACAATATCAAAACTGGCTGCAACAATATGAATCCCAAGGTTTAGAAATCAGCATCATGTCTTGTTGGGAAGTTGCCAAATTGGTAGAGATTGGCAAATTAACTGTACCGTCTCCAATTGAAGAGTGGTTAACTACAGCTTTAGCTTACCCAGGAGTACAGCTACTCGAACTAACAATTCCCATTATCGTTGAATCAACCAAGCTCCCAGGTTTTCACAAAGATCCATTTGACCAAGTTATTGTAGCTACTGCCAGAATTTACAGATGTCCCTTACTAACTGCTGATGCAAAAATCCTGGCATATTCTGGCGTACAAACTCTTAAATAAATATCAACAACATTTCTCATCCCATCATATACGCCAAACCCGACTACAATATATACGCAACTCGCGCTTCCTTAAGGAGTATCCAGCAGTGCAGCCGGATTTATTAGGTTTGGAAATTAGTAAAGGAGAATTGAGACGCTTAACTGGATTCGATCCAGAAGACGTTTTCCGACCTTCTATTATGGCAGACCGCGAGAAGCGATTGGGGTTTTTTATGAATGAGGGGTTGGTGGCGCTGGCGCTAACACCGATTATTGTGGGGGGAATTTATGCTTTTATTATTCTGCCAGCTATAGGTTCTTCGATTAAATTAGGCATTCTGTTATTAATTCTAGTACCCATTGCGGTGATCATTGGGCGATCGCTCTGGCGAAAATTCACTTGTCCCCACGGGTTGACAATCCTTTTAGATGAAGTCGATAAATATCATTCTGTAATCAACGCTATCGATATTAACGACCAATTAGCGACATCTGGCAATGCTCAAAGCAGCATCAATGACAGAGATAAAGTCATCTCCGCATTACAACTGATTCGCGAAGATTTAGTTCGGGCTTTAAAAACCGAACGAATTTTACGGGATAATAAAAAATTGCTTGCTAATAATCAAGAGTTATTTGTCAATAATTTAGCCAATCTCCAAGCCTTGCAAGTAAGTAGTCAGGCTGGTGATTACGCTGAGTTTCTCAATCAATCATTGCAGATTGCTTTAGATGTGCAAGCAGAAATTAGCAAATTACAGTCTCCCCGACGTTGACATGACAAACAAACCAAAAATTATTGTCCTGGATGATGATCCTACGGGTTCCCAAACAGTCCACAGTTGTTTGCTGCTGATGCATTGGGATGTGGAGACTTTACGCCTGGGTTTGCGAGATGATTCACCAATTTTCTTTATTTTGACAAATACGCGATCGCTGCCACCAGAGTCGGCGGCATCTGTAACTAAAGAAGTCTGTCAAAATTTAAAAGTAGCGTTACAAGCCGAAAATATTACCGACTTTTTGGTGGTTAGTCGTTCTGATTCGACTTTAAGGGGACATTATCCCATTGAAACAGATGCGATCGCTCAAGAACTCGGCCCCTTTGATGCTCATTTTCTTGTCCCGGCATTTTTTGAAGGGGGACGCATCACTATTGATAGCATCCACTATTTAATCATTGATGGTAAACCTAAGCCAGTGCATGAAACTGAATTCGCTCGTGATTCAGTCTTCAGGTACCATCACAGTTATTTACCGAAATATGTAGAAGAAAAAACCCAAGGACAAATTAAGGCTGAGTCTGTCACCAGATTCTTGCTAGATGATATCCGTGCAGGTAGTTTGCAGAGGTTGTTACAACTTAGCGGTAATCAGTGCGTTGTTGTTGATGGGGAAACCCAAGCCGATCTCAACACCTTTGCTGCTGATATTTTAACAGCCGCCAGTCAGGGAAAACGCTTTTTATTCCGCAGTGCTGCCAGTATCTTAACTGCTTTAGCTGCCTTACCTCCTCAACCCATCGCCGCCGAAAATATGGCAGAGTATGTACGTGGTGGTAAACCAGGTGCAGTGATTGTCGGTTCCCACGTCAAGAAAACGACGCAACAGCTAGAAGCATTATTACAAGCTGATGGTACAGAGGGAATTGAAGTTAATGTGGCGCGATTACTTAATGATGACGAGAATCAATCTGCTACACTGCTAACCGAAATCCTAGAAAGTATCAAGACGGTACATGACGCTGGCAAAACACCAGTAGTTTATACCAGCCGTCAAGAACTTACCTTTGAGGATGTGAATACCAGGCTAGAGTTTGGCAAAAGAGTTTCTGGTTTGTTAATGGATATTGTTAGGGGTTTACCATCTGATATAGGATTCTTAATCAGCAAAGGCGGCATTACCTCTAATGATGTTTTAAGTACCGGACTAGCTTTAACTTCAGCTAGGTTAATGGGTCAAATTTTAGCTGGTTGTTCGATGGTGCGAACACCCTCAGACCATCCCCAATTTCCTAATTTGCCAGTAGTATTATTTCCTGGTAATGTTGGCGATGCTGATGCCTTGGCAACAAGTTATCGCAGATTAGTTAAGAAGGGTGAAGGGTGAAAGGGGAAAGGGGAAAGGTGAAGGATGTAAATGCAATTAGCTACTTGTGGCTTCTCTAGAAGCAGAAGTAGTGTGCGCTGGCGATGATGAATATTTTAATTTCATACTTCATACTTCATCATTCTTCTGATATACTCTGCACTCAGTAGTTTCTGGGGTGAGGATGTTATTGCGCGTTGCAACTAATCTATTATTGATCGTTGCTCAGTTTGTTCTTTGTTTTTTGGCTGGTGCTGTATGACTTCTGATTCTGCCGATTTAGAGTCAAATTCTGCACTTTCTGATGCAGATTCACAATCTAACCTCTCTCGTATAGAGTTAAATTCTATTCTTCCAGATGCAGAACTAAATTCTGTTCTTCAGTATTTAAAGACACATTCTGCGTCCTCAAAGTTGCATAACTCTGAGGATGAGGTAAATTCTATACCTAATAATGTGGAATCAAATTTAGAACACCCGGATGAGGAGGTAAATTCTGCACCTGCTGATGAGGTAGCGAATTTAGAAACCCTGGATGGGGATGTAAATTCTCCATCTACAGAAGCGATTACCAACTCAGAAAATCCTGAGGGGGATACCAATGCTGTGACTCCAGATGCGATGCCTACGGCGGGCAAAGCCTACGCCAATGCAGAAAATCCTGATAAAAAGGAAAATTCTGCTATTATGTCAGATTTAGACTCAATTTCTACCCTGTCGGATTTAGATGCCCTAGAGTCACCATCACCAGACAATAAAGCCAAAAATGATCTCCAAGTCCAATGGAAAACTGAGGAGGGAAGACTATTATTAATTTTACCCTCCGAAGCACAAGTACCTGCTGCAGAATTTAACTGGTATGAAATTTGGCAACAGATGCGCCAACGCTTACAAGCCGATCGCTTCCGCGTACCAAATACCCCAGTGCATCTACTAGCAAAAGACCGCTTGTTAGATAGCAGACAACTGCAAGAACTAGCAGAGGTCTTAAATGAAATCCAACTCCAGCTAAAATCTGTGGCTACCAGTCGCCGTCAAACTGCGATCGCAGCTGTTTCCTCTGGCTATTCTGTAGAACAGTTACCACTAGAAACTTCCTTAAGTTCAGAACCAAAAGTTGCACCAACTCCTTTGGCAGATGCACTTTATCTCGAAATGACAGTACGTTCTGGTGTAGAAATTCGCCATCCCGGAAGCGTCATCATCTTGGGAGATTTAAATCCAGGTGGTATCGTAGTTGCAGATGGAGATATTTTAGTGTGGGGAAGGTTACGTGGTATCGCCCATGCTGGTGCTAGTGGCAATCGCGATTGTTTGATTATGTCCCTGCAAATGGAACCAACCCAACTGCGGATTGCCGATGCTGTAGCCAGGGCCCCAGAAAAGTCGCCTACACAGTTTTCACCTGAAGTAGCGCACATGACACCGCAAGGCATTCGCATCGCTAGGGCTATTGATTTTTCCCGAAGTCAATTAAATAGGATGAATCTGGAGCCATAAGTAATTACTATATTTTCTAAACCCTAATTGAGCGTGTTTCGATCATGACTCGCATTATTGTCATTACCTCCGGTAAAGGAGGAGTGGGTAAAACCACAGTTTCAGCAAATTTAGGCATGGCGATCGCAAAAATTGGTCGTCAAGTAGCCTTAGTTGATGCGGATTTTGGACTGAGAAATTTAGACTTGCTGCTAGGACTAGAAAACCGCATCGTGTATACGGCGGTAGAAGTTCTCGCCAGAGAATGTCGCTTAGAACAAGCCTTAGTCAAAGATAAGCGGCAAACAAATCTCGTACTCTTACCAGCCGCCCAAAATCGTACCAAAGAATCAGTTACCCCCGACCAAATGAAATTATTGGTGAACGCACTGGCGCAAAAGTACCAGTACGTGATCATCGATAGCCCGGCAGGTATTGAAATGGGATTCAAAAATGCGATCGCACCCGCAAAAGAAGCCCTCATTGTCACCACACCAGAAATTTCTGCTGTCCGTGATGCTGACCGTGTAGTGGGGTTATTAGAAGCACAAGGCATTAAGCGAATTCATCTAATAATCAACCGCATCAGACCCGCAATGGTGCGAGCCAATGATATGATGTCTGTTCAAGATGTTCAGGAACTTCTTGCCATCCCTTTAATTGGAGTCATCCCTGACGACGAGCGTGTGATTGTTTCTACCAACCGTGGCGAACCTCTAGTACTCTCAGAAAACCCTTCTATAGCTGCCACCGCTTTCGAGAACATTGCACGGAGATTAGAAGGGGAAACTGTCGATTTTCTTGAACTCGACTCACATCACGACAACATTTTTACTCGTTTGAGAAAGTTGTTGTGGACAAAACTTGCTTAACCATATTTTCCCGTCTCCGCAGACCTACTAGCAATGATTCTCGAACTACTAGAAAGACTTTTTGTTCGTTCACCAGATACCAGTCGTACCCACGTTAAACGCCGCCTGCAATTGGTGATAGCCCATGATCGCGCCGACATCGACCCCCAGAAATTAGAAAAAATGCGAGAAGAAATCCTCGAGATTGTCTGTCGCTATGTAGAAGTTGATACAGAGGGGTTGGAGTTTTCTTTAGAAAGTAACCAAAGAACCACAGCTTTAATTGCCAACTTACCCATTCGGAGAGTTAAAGAATCTGAAAATGAAGAAGAAGAATTAGAAAGTAGCGAAACAACGTTTTTATAGTTGTTCATTTAGTATTTTTTATCTGATAGCAATTAGCTAACTGCTAATAGCTATTATCGTTGCGAGAATTAAAAATTAAAAGTTTTTATTCTACTACTTATACCAACTTGAACACCAAAATCTGATAAATAGTAGGGGCAAGGCACTGCCCATTGGTGTCAACTTAACGTAAAACCCGCTTTGTGCAAAGGTTTTGCCCTCACCCCCAGCCCCTCTCCCTGAGGGAGAGGGGAGCAAGAGATTCAATTCCCCTTCTCCCTGAGGGAGAAGGGGTTAGGGGATGAGGGCGAGGGTTTTTGTACAACACGCGCCGTATATAGCTTTTAGCTTAAGTTGACACGTATGGGCACTGCCTTGTCCTCCAGATAATTTACCTATCGCCAACATTATTTAAATTCGCCTTACCAATTACCAATTACCAATTACCAATTACCAATTACCTATGATGTTTTTGCAAAACCCAACGGCGAAACAGTTCTACAATAATTCGCCAACGTCCCTCATTTTCTGCAACCACATCATGACGCATTAAAACATCCAGCGCTGCTTGTAACTGTACGCTACCCATACCTGTAGACTCAGCTAAAGCATCTAAGCTTAACCCTTCAGGATGCGGTGCAAGTACCTGTATTATCGCCTGCTGACCATTAGCACCCCGCACCGCCTGACCCCAAACCCCATCAAAATAGTAGCGTCCCCGCTTAAAAAACTCAGAATCGCTGATAACTGCTGCTACATCTTCCACCGTAAAAACCGGACTGCGGGAACGTCCTTGTTCAAACACAAAATCATTGTAGCGGCGCACTAGCTGGAATCCCAGCAGTTGCACTAAATAAGGTTGACCAGATGTTAAAGCATAAATTTTATCTAAAGCCTCTGGGGTATAGTCAAGAAGAAAATCTTCACCTGGGTTCGCTAGAATTTGCCTAGTAGCTGCACGTGTCAAAAATCCTACATGGATGGGAATGACGCTAGCAAAGAAAGGTTGAAAATAATCTGCCGTCATTTCCTCTAAGGTGTGCAAACCAGCAAAAGCAAAGGCAACTTTAGAACTCATTTGCACCAACCCCCGCAGAAATCCCATAAAATCTTGGGGGATGTTTCCCGCTTCTATTAGTTCTTCAATTTTCTCAAACTCATCTAAAGCGATAATTAATCCACCTTCTAACTGTGCTTCTACCTGTTTGAAATAGCGTTCAAAAGTCCGGTAAGGAAGATTGAGCAAATCTGCATCAGTTGGCGGTGAAATTTTCACAGCTTGGGAAATTTCATCAGTTATTGCCATTAGCACTTCGCCAACTCCTTGCGGAGTATCACCCAACCGCAGCAGGTTGACATAAACTAGCTGAAGCCCTGAACCTAGAGAATTAGCGGCGTTAACTAAGATAGAAGTTTTACCCATACGCCTATGACCGTAGAGAACTACAGACTGGAGTTGATGACCCATCACCCAAAGTTCTTCTAACTGTCTGATAATATCTTCCCGCCCAACAAAGAGATTACCTTGAACGGGGTCGCCTACTATGTAAGGATTAACCACAGGCTTGGTGATGGTAACTGCTCCCACCTCACCAGCAATTTGTAACAAGCTTTCTTTCCAAGTTTGGGCAATATCTACAATTAGTCCGCGTTCTGCTTGCGGCAAAGTGTCAGCTTGATTCAGGATGTTAGTAAGTTCACCTAAAGCGCGATTGAGAGCCAAAGACTTAGCTGAACGAGATACGCTGCGATTAACAAACTGGACATCTTCAACAACTCGACGCAAGCTTGTAATAGCTTTCCAAGTGTCCGGGCGTAAAAGGGGTTCTGGCGGGAAAGTAGGTAATTGCACAGCAGCAATAGAGACTGGTTCTTTAGCTTCGTGAAATGCTGCAAGAGTTTGAGCAAGGGTATACATTTCCTCGCCATAGAGAAGAGAACGCACTACAGCAAAAGCTTCAGTTGCTTTTACTGGTTCTTCTTCATGCAGATACCAAAAACCAGCAGCAGCAGCACGAGCAGGAGTATCTAAGCAGGGGTCTGTAAGCAAACGAGCTTGTAACCTTTCCCTCCAAGAACGAGGGAGAATAAAAAACTCTTTGACTGCGTCTGATTTTAGTTGTTCTTCTAGAGAAGTTGAGGCAAAACGTACTAGGTTCCAATCAAAAGGAGCTTCAACTAGCCGAGAGATATGCCAAATAATTTCCTCTGATGGGATTTTGGCAAGTACTTTATTCACTGCTTGTACAACAGGAATAAATTGCAGAGTATAAGCTAGCAATTCATTAGTATTATGCAAAGCTGTTTCCCAATCTTGTTGCAGCCAATTCTGCAACCGCTTATCAAGATTCAGTAAGGGAATTGAAGTAATACGGGGAAGTAAAAAACTACCATTTGGGATTTTTTGTAAATTCAAAGGTAAGCCAACTAGCCAATTCTCTGGACGCATAACCGCCACGCCTACCGCCACGCCTAACGCGCCTACCGCCATGCCTACCGCCACGCCTACCGCCATGCCCGCCGCCACGCCTCTCTCCACGCCTACCGCCACGCCTAGCGG
>NZ_CAWNJS010000001.1:746527-775058 GCF_963874875.1 Tolypothrix tenuis PCC 7101 | reverse complement strand
CCACGCCTACCGCCACGCCTACCGCCACGCCTCTCGCCACGCCTCTCGCCACGCTTAGTGGCACAGCTAGCGCCACGCCTCTTGCCACACCTAGCGGCACGCCTACTGCAACGCCTAGCGCCACGCCTACCACCACGCCTACCGCAACGCCTAGCGGCACGCCGAACACTACGCCTACCGCAACGCCTAGCACCACACCTACCGCCACGCCAAGCCTCTCGCCTACCACCACGCCGAATGCCATGCCGAACGCCACGCCTCTCACCACGCCTAGCGGCACGGTTAGCGCCACGCCAAAAGCCAAGCCGAACGCCACGCCTCTCGCCAAGCCAAGCCTCTCGCCTACTACTACGCCGAACGCCACGCCGTACGCTCCTACCACCACGCTGAACGCCACGCCGAACCAGTCAACAGGAACGCCTATTGTCTCAAAAATTATACTGACAACCACTGGTGTAACTACTGTTAACACCAACCCTTGGAAAAACAACTGACGCTGGATGGGATTTTTCCACTTCATTGCACTTTCAGGTATATACCCACCCCCGAAAGTATCTACATACCATAGCAAAGCTTGCGGAAAATAAAATACCCAGTACAACAGGCGTAGATAATCTAAGGGATTCCACAGCGACAGGCGACGGTCTAATTTAGGCGCTAAATTTAAACGTGGTACAGGCTGGTGTTGACTCATAACGCAGTTTTCATACCCTCCATATACCGCGAGTAAGTTCGATGACACAAATACATAAGCCGTTGGGGGTGTCCGCTGCTTTCTTGGATAAGTTGAATAATCTCCTCTTCCGTAAAACTCACCTGAGTATTCGCTAACCGACTGTCAATAAAACCACGCACAATATTTTCGTCCCAAGGCTGAATAACTTCTTCAATGCAAACGCCTTGAAACGGTGAAGGATTATCTCGGCTATCAGGAAACAGAACATCCAGATGTTCGCTAGCTGCTATCACTAAGCGCAGTGGTGGGTTAGCTTGTCCGTCAGCTAAACCGCGCAATTGTTGGCGTAATTCCCTAGTGAAACCACCCCAAGTCATTTGTTGTACTTCGTCTAATAACAACAACAATTGCTGTTTTTGTAACTCCCGAATTAATTGCCGACCTTTGCTAACAGCTATTCCCACCTGATAGCAGAGTTCATCATAAAAATCATCATCATTAAAAATTAGGCTTAAGTTGAGATAAATTGGCTTGCGTGGTTTTAGTAGTCGATGTTGTGCTTGTTGGTAAATAGCCTGAAGTAAGGAGGACTTGCCAATTTTTTTCTCACCAATCAGCGCTACGCTACTACCACTATTTAGGGTTTCAAATACTCTTGTAATTTCTCTTTCGCGACCGAACAATTGATGCTGCTCAGTGATGATGTCATTCAGGGGAATAAATGGGTTATCTGTGAAAGTTTTAACAGAAGGAGCAACGTAAGAATTTTGGGTTCTCAACCATGCCAAATATTTAGGTTGAAGCCAAGCTAGAAATCTGGAATCTTTGCCTCTACTTCTCTGATTGTAATCTGGGAACCCTTCACGGTCTTGCTGCGGAGAAAAGCGTTCATTATATATTGTCCACATTTGCCTTCTCACCGTTTCAGCCGAGATGGGGAGTTCAGGGTTTTCTAATGATTGCTCCGCAACCTGATTATTATCATTTACAGTATTCTCATCAGGAAACTTCGCCAGAATAATTGCTTCTTCCTTCTGGCTCAAACCATATTTACGACATACCTCCATCACCAGAAAAGCTTCCCAAGAGTTCATTGTTCTGTCATATTCCTCGACATCATTACAAGCGAGGCTGAATTTAGCTGCATCTCAATATAGCGTTTTTCCGATTATCTGAAAATACGGAAAAATTTTTCCGCTATTTTGATAAATCACCGGAAATGCCTTTCTGGGACTTCTTTAAAAGATAAATATATGATTTTTATATTCAAAAGTTCAGCCCAAAGTTGCAGAACTTGTGCGGCTAAGATGCCCACCGCAAAATAAATTTACAAAATTTGTGGTGCAAATTCAATGTGCAACCGCCGCTCAATATAGTGATGTTAGAAAAAAGTTAATTAGTGGAGGTAAATAATATGAGATTTTCAATGGAAAAAGTAATTGTTCCTGTAGTAGTAGCTTTAATAGGCTTTGCAGGTGTTGTAGTTCCTGCGTTAATTAATAAAAATTCCCAGAGTAACTCAGAAGTAAAATCAGTTGTCATCTCTCACACTACCACTGCTTTAGAATGTAGTCCAAATGTTGCATCTAAAGTATGTATTGCTAATCTTACTGTGCAGATTAATAGCGATGAACCTCTACAAGTGAATAAGCATCAACGGATTCCACTTAAAGCAGGAGATAATTTAAAAGTTTTGAATCTCAACTATTGCGTACCTAATGCAGTCAGCCTGAATAAATTAGAAGCGAAAGCTTTTCTTTTCAAAAATGGAGTTGAGAGTTATCAAAATTTTCTATCCACTCCTAGCCAGTTCCCAATTAACGCAGGTGTTTGTCACAAAGTTGGCAATTTCGCCCAAAGCTGGAAAGTTGAACCAGGAATGCACCAAGCTATGATTCCTATGATTAAATATGATGGCAGCAATAAAATTGTTGACAAGAGTTTCTACTTTACTTTAGATGTTGGGCAGTAATACAAATTCTTTATGAGGCTGCATAAAATTAGATCCCCCCTTGAAAAAAGGGGGGAACTAGAAAATATCTATCAAAGTCCCCCTTTTGAAGGGCGCTGATTTCCAATATGATTTGTCACGAAATAACTATCTTAGCGACTAAGGTACCTTCGCATGGATGGTGCGTTACGGCTCAATTTCATTGTCTCTGTGTCTCATATCCTGTCATAGCCGTAACACACCCTACTGAAGATTTCCTTATAACCTTAAGTACTATTGAATTAGATTAGTTAAATCTACTTGTTGCAAAATTAACTACGTCCTTAAGCGTTAGGAATTATACTTTTTATTTTCGTCAAGTTCACTAATGTATCTCTAATTTAATACTCAGTAATTAAACTGAATTAGCACAAAATTCACGTAAAACCGAGAATTTTGGCTTTATTGCAAATTCAGTTTAAATAACAGTGTCACTAATGAAATATCATTGTTACAATCTTGAGATTAGATAGTTCATCCCTCAGCTTCCCAAGACTAGCTGCGGCTTTTTTGGATTTTTCTTATATCAGTGTTATCTACATCTTGTCGTTCTCTAGCCCTATTTGGAACTTTCAATTAACTTCAAAACGTAGTGTTATCAAAAATGAAAGATTATCTTCTATAACAACCATTAATTAATAAAAATGTATTTTTGTAGCTAAAAAACTAATAGATATTGCTGGCAAATACTGTCAAAATTCACTTACAACCAAATCAAAATCATGGCAAACTCATTAATGGTGATTTATCCATATAGAATATCTCAAACATGGGTATTTGATGATGAATATATGGGATTAGCCCAAGAACCATTTATCAGTGGTACACCTGAAATGATTGATACTCTAGTTCAAGATGTAGCCCATGTTGATGAAGGTTTCAAACTTGTATTTTCTGCTTATCCTTTCCCCGGTTATCAAGTAGAACTGTTTTGGCTAAGAGTAGAAAATAACGGTCACTGGTACTCTTGGAGTAAGAAAAAGATGCAAGGTTGGCTATGTCCAGCGCTGTTAAATTACTTTAACCAACCTCCAAATAAAATATATTGCAAAGCCGAAAGTCTTTATTCCTAGCTTAAATTTGATTTAATCATTATATGGAAATTCCTGCTTCCATTAGTACCGTTATTCAGCAACAGCCTTATCCAATTTTATTTGCCGCTATTAGTGGTTCTCATTTATATGGCTTTCCATCAGATGATTCAGATTATGACTTGCGAGGTGTGCATATATTACCAGTGACAGAAGTAGTAGGGTTAGATACTGGCGCTGAAACTATTGAAATATCAGAAATCCGCGATTCTGTACAAATTGATTTAGTAACTCACGATGTCAAAAAATTCTTTTTGCTACTTCTCAAAAAAAATGGCTATGTTTTAGAACAACTCTACTCTCCTTTAGTATTGCAAAATGTCCCAGAGTATGAAGAGCTAAAATTTATTGCCAAAGATTGTATTACCCGTCATCACAGTCATCATTACTTTGGTTTTGCTGCTAGTCAATGGAAACATTTTGAACAAGCACAGCCACACAGAATTAAGCCGTTGCTCTATGTTTATCGAGTGCTATTGACGGGAATTTATTTAATGCAAACTGGAGTAGTTGAAGCTAATTTGGTCAAGCTCAATCAAGTATTTAATTTATCTTATATATCTGATTTAATTTCTCAAAAGCTAGCAGGGGAAGAACATTCTTATTTATCAGATGTTGATATTGCTTTCCATCAAACAGAATATCAGCGATTACGCGATCGCTTGCAGAATTCCTATGCTGAAAGCCAATTACCTGAATCACCTACGGCAAAAGCGGCTTTACATGACTTGCTGTTACGTCTAAGAATTAGGAGTTAGAAAATTTTCCTCTTCACTTCTAACTCCTAATTGTCTCAAAGTCTAAAATTTCAAACCCCAAGCAGCGATCGCTAAAGCACCCCAACCAGCGATAAAAGCTGCGCCTCCTATAGGTGCGATCGCACCCAAAGATTTCACACCAGTCAAGCTCAAGGCGTACAAACTCCCTGAGAAAATAGCAATACCAATAATAAACAGCCAACCACTTGCTACAAGAGTGGCTGGCGGTGACTCGGTACGACTAAGTAGCAGCGCTACTACCAACAGTGCTAGAGCGTGGTACATTTGGTAACGAGTGCCAGTGTCAAAAATTTCGAGCGATCGCTCACTAATTTTTTCTCTTAACGCATGGGCACCAAAGGCTCCGCCGGCAACAGATAAACCGCCTAAAATGGCAGCTATACTTAAAAAAATCTGCGTCATTAGACCTAGCTGTAAATTAAGTTATGAGCTAGCGGTAAATCAAAATCAACCGCTAACAGAGATTTCAGTTAAATCTCAAAATGATATGATATCCCACCGTCTTCGGTTACCTTAAAATTAGCATTGAATTCTTTAGCTTTTTCGTCTAAATACTGCCTAGCTGCGATCGCAGGTAAGTCCGATTTAATTGCAAAACCGACAAGAGTCATTCTGCCCTTATTTTCTTGTAGCATTTGATAGAAAATGGATTGCAGGCGATCGTTCATTTGTTGATTGATTGCTTTCTTCTCTTGCCTGCTTTGACGATACAATCCTAAACTGAGCCATCCCCCCAAAATTAAAGTCGGAACTCCGAAAATTAGACCTTGCCTAGCAGTAGTATCGAGTAGATACAACGCCTCCTTATTCACAAAGTTCGGCCCATCATCATCCTCTATTGCTGATGGGATTGGCTTCAACATATTATGTTTCTCAATTCCTGCTGAGACTGATAGGGTTAAAAACATAAATCCGAGTGTGAGTAGCCAACCTGCGGCTAATTTTTCAGCAGTTTTCATAGTTCCATCTCAGAGTTGAACCTTGCTTGCGATTCTAACCTTACTTTGGCTGAGGTTCCAGTAATTGCACAAAGCTAGCAAGAATCTTGTAAAGAAAGTATAAAACTTTCTATGGCTTGCAATAATGAAGAAAACACCTAACAATCAAATATTTAGCCTAAAAGTTGCTAACTGTTGACTGTTTACCGTTAATAGTCAACAGTCAACAATTAACAATGTAGTATTCTTGGAAATGCCTTAAACACGTGTCGCTTCTAAGAGACGTGAGAAGTAAAAGCGAGTCTTAGTCAAGGATTTTCTTTGTACAGCAAAGCCGTTAGTTTCTAAAATTTTGATGACATCAGCTTCGCGGTGCAAATAGGCGCGAGTTGTCTTACTGGGGCCGGGAAAGAAGCTACCAATTTTCTTAAGTAGAGTCAACGCACAGGTTTTAGGTGCAAAGCTCAAAATTAACCGTGATTGCGCTAATGAGCATAAATGAGAAATCATCTCATCGGCTTTATCTTGAGGATAATGAATGAGAACATCCAAACAAATCACAGTATGGTAACTACCACTTAAAGATTCTAAGTCTTGCACGGCGAAGGTGGGATTTTCAGAACTTCCCAAGGCTTCTAAGGCTCTTTCCTTGCCTTCTGTTACCATTTTTTCAGAGATATCACTGGCGTAGACTTTAGCACCTTCTGCTGCCAAAGGAATGCTGAGACTACCTACACCACACCCAGCATCACAAATTGACAAGGTTGCTAAATTGTTATCAGCTTTTAACCAGCCGATTACTGTATCCACTGTTTGTTGATGTCCATTGCGGATGTCTAGCTGGACTTTGTTAACTTCGCCATCGCCATAAATCCGCTTCCATCGGTCAAACCCTGTGGAATTAAAATACTCACGAACAATCGTTTTATCGTCGGCTGCGTTCATAAACTTCTATTTCTAAGGTCTCCCAATGCTTAAAATTATCATTGATAGGAACCTTGCAGAACGCTTCAGTTTAAAGATTTTTCTAGATTAATATTTTACGTGTATGAGAAAATACTTGCGTAGCTAGGCAACAGTTTGGTACGAAAAGCCTTTGGGAATTGTATTGTGTTTTTTCACAAATTCAATAATTCTGCTATTTAATAATTATAATTTATTACTAAAAAATTGTATTCCAAATCTTTAAATAACTTGGATATACCAGACTTAAATAAATATTCAGCTTGACTAAATTATTTATTCCCCTAGATACAAGAAACACTATCTCCAGAGAGACTTACAAAAACCATTATACCACTTAAGCTATAAAAGATTATTTTTGCAAACATCATAATTTGCAGAATATAAACATTAACTTGAGAAGATTTAAGCATCCTGAAATAAAAGTTAGGATGCTGATTTTTACCAAATACCTTTCTTGTTTAAAAATGAATCTCAGCTCATTCGCAGAAACTCCTATTATTGCCTTTACAATTCTTTTGGCAGTAATCTTTACTGTACCTCCAATATTTGAACGCTTGAAATTACCTGGATTAGTGGGTTTACTAATTGCAGGTGTAGTTTTAGGACAAAACGGCTTAAAGTTGTTAGATTCTGAGTCTGATACTATCAAACTGCTCTCGGATATTGGCAAAATATATTTGATGTTCGTAGCAGGTTTAGAAATTGATTTAGAGCAGTTCCGCAAAACTAAAAATCGCTCTATAGGTTTTGGAACTTTGACATTTTTAGTACCATTAATTGCAGGTATTGCTGCCGGGCGATTATTTAATTTTAGCTGGAATGCTTCGGTTCTAATTGGTTCTTTACTTGCCTCACATACGCTTTTGGCTTACCCCATTGTCAGCCGTTTGGGAGTTGTCACTAATGAAGCCGTTACAGTGACAATCGGTGCTACTATTTTTACCGATACAGGTGCTTTATTAGTATTAGCAATTTGTGTAGGAATTCATGGTGGGGAATTCTCAGCTATTAGCTTGGCAACTTTATTAGGTGGTTTAGCCATTTACTCTGTAGTAGTGCTATTTGGTTTTGATTGGGCTGGAAAACAGTTTTTTCGCCGCACTGGAGATGAACAAAGTAACCAGTTTTTATTTATCTTATTAGCATTATTCTTGGCTTCTGTAGGGGCGCAGATAATTGGAGTTGAAAAAATTGTCGGTGCATTTTTAGCAGGATTAGCAGTTAATGATGTTCTTGGACGCAGCCCAGTTAAAGAAAAAGTAGAGTTTATTGGGAGTGTTTTGTTTATCCCTTGTTTCTTTGTAGACATGGGATTATTAATTGATATTCCGGCTTTTATCAAAACTCTCAGTTCTATTTGGTTAACTTTAGTAATTGTAATAGCTTTAATTGGTAGTAAGTTTATAGCGGCATTTTTAGCTAAACTGCTTTACCGCTACAACACAGCAGAAATGCTAACTATGTGGTCATTATCATTACCACAGGTAGCAGCTACTCTAGCAGCTACATTAGTTGCTTATCAAACTGTCAATCCTGCGGGTGAACGGCTAATTAATGAAGGTGTATTAAATAGTGTGATTGTGCTGATGCTAGTTACCGCAATTCTTGGCCCAGTAATCACCGCCAGGGTTGCAACTGCATTACAAGTTTCCGAATCAGATTTTGCCACAGATAAGCTGACAAATTGGTGGGATAATTCACAGGAACAACTAGTAGAAGATAAACATAATCCCTTTACAATCATTGTACCGATATACAACCCCCAAACCCAACGTTATCTCATAGAAATGGCAGCCCTAATTGGTCGTCATGAATCTGGGAGAATTGTGCCATTAGCTATTACTAAAGCCCATATCCAAATGGATGATCCGCAATTAGTCACCGCACTGGAGGAAAGTAAGCAAAGATTAAATTTAACTCGAGAAATCAGTCAAGAATTTGATGTAGAAGTTTCACCAGCAATTCGGATTGATGATGATGCAGCTTTAGGAATTAGCCGCACTAGCCGAGAACAAAACGCTAGTTTGGTTGTCATGGGTTGGTCACGGACAACAGGCTTGCGTGCCCGGTTATTTGGTAGTGTGATTGATAGCGTCTTCTGGTCTTCTCACTGTCCGGTGGCTGTAACACGCCTTTTAAGCAGCCCTACAACTATTCAAAGAATCCTCGTACCAGTGGGAGATTTAACACGCCAAACCATAGGCGCTATCAGATTTGCTCAAATTTTAGCCGATGTCAACCAGGCAGAAGTGGTATTGTTACACGTGAGCGATCGCAAAACTCCCCCGCATTTAGTAGACAGATTTGCTGCTCAATTATCGGATATCGCTGCTAAAAGTCAGTTACAGGTAAATACCAACATTCAAACCATTAAGGGTGATGATGTTGCTAGAGTCATCATCCGCGAAGCTGAGAAATTCGATTTAGCAGTCTTACGTTCCGTCCGTTATCGCACCGCCGGTGGATTAGCTGTCAGCCACGTAACAACCCAAGTACTTAGAGAATTAAAATGCTCAATTGTATTGCTGGGAGAACCTGGATATTAGTTGTGTAAGAATTATTAGGATAAGCTGAAAACCTTATAAATAAAGGATTTTAATTAGCCTTCCCAGCTATTAATGCGGTTTCGATTCCCGCCGCCCGCTTTAAATGTAAAATTCTTGTACAGCTTTCGGGCTTTGCATAGTTTGGCAGATTTTTGAACCGCACAGGTAAACTCGAAGTTTCTTACTATTCGCGCAGCGTCTCCACAGCAGAAGGATAAGGAGAAAGCTACGCAGAGTGAGAACGTTATCACAGCAGAATTGCTAATAAATTATGCAATTCTGTCTCAGTTATTGTGAGAAACTGGCGTTTTTAAAACGCTGGGTATAGCTGCAATGACTCTCTCGGCAATTTGTTCTGGTGTTTCACCTTCATTAATAGTTATTTGCAAATCTGCTTGGGAATAAAGCGGTTGTCGTTGTTCGAGAAGCGATCGCAATTTTTCTCTGGGGTCAACATCCTGCAACAATGGCCTTGTATCATCGGCTTGCAATCGTCTGTAAAGCAAATCTACTGGCGCATCTAGCCAAACAATCAAACCGTGGTGCAGGTAACTCCAGTTTTCTTGGCGCGTAACTATACCGCCACCAGTTGCGATCGCTAATTTCGTAAAAGAACACACTTGTGATAAGACATCGCTTTCCAACTGACGAAAGGCTGTTTCTCCTGACTCAGCAAATAGCTGATTGATGGATTTTCCCCCTACTTGAACAATGACATCATCAGTATCTACAAATCCATAACCTAGATGCTTTGCTAGTAAGCGTCCTACTGTCGTCTTACCACTACCCATCATGCCAATTAAATACAGGTTAACCCCTTGTAATAAACTACTCACTAGTTGCTGCGCTCCAATTCTCAGTTATGAGTTGTCTTTACTCCTAACTTTATCAGGAGATTGGGGGTTGGGGATTGGTGACTGGGGATTGGGGATTGGGGATTGGTGACTGGGGATTAGTGACTGGGGACTGAGAAAAAGCAGGGGGGAAAAATAACCAACACCAATTACCCATTACCCATTACCAATTACCAAATCACAAATTTAAATCTCCATTAAGGCAATTATCTCTGATAAAATTTTTTAAGTTTTCTGTCAAAATTGTCTGACTCATACTTAAGTAGCTATCTTTGCCGCGAGTTAAATTTAAGTTTTCCTCAATTAATCGTTCAACTAGATACTCGATTAAAACTGGACTCAGGGAAAAGCGAGATGCTTGTTTTTCGATGAGCGATCGCTTCTGTAATAATTCCATTGCTTCTAAGATTAGTCTTTGCGAAGTCAGAGGTGATAATCCTGGCAATACTGTATCTTTTTGTAACTGTCTAATAGATACGAAGCTGGGGTGGAGAGAAAGCCAATACAACAGGTATTTTTCTATCTGAGATAGGCGGTGGAATTGCTCATCTAAAATAGCTCTTATTTCCCCAAAAATTACTGTTTCCTGGGCTATAAACTCAGATATATTGCCAGCAAACAATTCTTGAATCGTGGTTGCTGCCAATTTAATAAATAATGGATTTCCTGCATACCGTTCTAGTAATGCACTACATTCATCTGATGTAGATTTATGAGTTAAGCCTTTTGTTTTGAGTATTAATATACTTTCTTGCTGAGTCAAACCACTTAATTTAAAAGAACGAATTGGTAGTCTTTCCCCTTCTAGGGCAGCAATTTCTTGAGGTTTTTCTCTACTATTCAAGACTATACAACTTTTATGTTCTATATCTCCTAACCGTTTAATTAACTCTCCATAACCTTGATATTCTTGACGATAGCGAATTTGAGATATCTGAGACTTATGATTATTTTTTATACCTGTGCTACTTGCTAAAATTGCATCCCAAGCATCGAATACAATCAGACACCGACAAGCGCGTAAACCATCTACTAATTGCCAAATTTTACTTTCTAGGGTTTCTGGAATATTTTGATGCGAATTTGGTGAGATAACTTGAATTAGCTGTTCCAAGAGTAGCTCTATCGGAGGAGCAAAATTGAGCGATCGCCAAATCACATACTCAAATTCTTCCTGAATTTCTTCTACCAATTTGACGGAAAACGCAGTTTTACCAATTCCACCCATACCCAATATGGTGACTAACCGACAGCGCTCTTGCAAAATCCATGCTTGAACTTGCGTTAGTTCTTGCGTTCTTCCGTGGAACATAGTAGTATTTATGGCTGCATCACTATGTTGTGTCAGTGTTGATTTATGAGCAGATAAATCGAAATCTCTGTCTCTATTTGTTTTTATAGAACTAATTACTGGTTGTAAGTGAAACCAACCTTTTTTATAACCTGCTTTTTCTAGCAACTGAGTCACCCGACTCCAGGTTTTAACTTTGACAGAGTCACCTGCCTGGTTACTCAGCATTTCTTCTATATATTTATATAATCCGTTAGATAGATAAACTCTAACAGTACTACTACTTCCACTTTGATAAACTACTTTGGCAATTTCTGCTGGACTACAACCACAAAGCAAACCTCGTAGAAATTTCTTTTCTACAGGTGTCAAAGCTTTTCCTTTAGCTGATGCCAAATCTACGTATAATTTTTCTAACTCCCAATAATTTTTAGCTTCGATAAAATCGTCTTCCATTCGAGCAGAACCATCGGTTGCCATTAGCGTTATTTATGTAATTTATGTAACTAAGGCAATATACTAACGATTCTTCTGTGAAATCGGATTAAATTAACGATAAATTTATAACGAATTTAATAACATTCGTTAGGTGACTTAGCGGTTCTTGCTTGGTTATCTTTAGGCTTAACTGAAATTTAATAAAGATTGTTTGAAACTTTAAGCGCACAAATACTGTCAACCTAAATAGCTAAGAATGTCTTTCGTGGAGCGATTTTAGTTAATCATAATACTGTGTTTTTAGTAGCACAGCGTAAGCATTCTCAGATTCAGTTCTTACAAGCTTTCTTCTCTCAATTTAGCAGACAAAGGTGTAAATGATGACTTACTTTCTAAAAAAAATTATACAAAAAACTTTTGCCATTTTAATACTTTAGTCAGAAAAACTACTGTAAAGCTCATCTGAGTCAGTCCAGAGAAATCAAAGTGGTATGTATGAGGTGCGAACCATGACTCGAATTCGTGACGTTGTGCAAAAAGCTTTAGCAAGTGGTTATCTAACTGTAGAGGCGGAAAATCAATTAAGACATCTTTTGACCACTCGGTATGATTTGGAAGATTTTAACGCTTTCATGACTTTGCAGGAAGCCGCTATGAATGGAAATGTCAAGCAGGAGTCCCGTGAGCGTTGCGGTATTAAGTAGCAAGTTGGTGTTTGGTGTTTGTCATTTGTCATTTGGTAATGGGTAATTGGTAATTGGTAATTGGTAAAAGAAATTTCTTCCTCATCTTCCTTATCCCTAGTCCCCAATCCCCATTACCCCTTATCCCCAGAGGGGGCCCCGAGTTCCCCAGTCCCCAATCCCTACTTCCGGGGACGCTCATTCTCATCCTGGAAATCATCTTCGTCCTCAAAAAAGCTCCAATCATCGTCATCATCATTCGCTTGATTAGTAGTCGGGGGTTGATAGGGGGGAATGATGACTCGGTAATCCGCATCGTAAATTGATTCACTCTTTCCTACTGACGTATTTTTGGGATCGCGGTAGTTGTAGGAATACACTGAACCAGATTGAGAAGAACTTTGCGGTTGTTGCGGACGTTCGTAGGTTTTATAGTCGTCATACTCTTGAGCTTGCTGTCTCGGTTGAGATGCTTCCCGCGGCTTCTGCTCAAAATTCCAGTCATCATCTTGATTATTTGTATTCCAGTCGTCAAATTCATCGCTGGAAGTATTTTCGGTTTTACTAGCTGGCGGTGGTGTACTAGCAGGGGGAGGAGTAGGTTCTTTTCTAAAGGTAGTTTTATTACGCGGTGAAGTTGTAGCTGATTTAAAGCGTGTTTGCCGTGGTTGTCTGACAAAATAATTTGATATTTTAAACAAACTGGTAATGAATACAGATGTTAACGCCCCAGCTGCGGTGGCGAACAACATCCACATCGCCAGTGGTAATGCTTGAGTCCGCATACCTAAAAATACTAACGATATAGCAGGTGTCCAATTTTGGGTTAACAACAGCGTTAGTCCCCCCAAGATAGCCACTAGCAGAATTAAGCGAATTACATTCATAGAAATTTAGTAAAGGATAAAGATAAAGGATGAAGGATAAAGCAGAAGAATTACTTCATACTTCATACTTCATACTTCATACTTTAACGATGGCCTTGCCATCGCTGAATGGGAATACAGTCAATATCAAGCTGATCTAAAACACGGGCTACGACAAAATCAACTAAATCTTCAATGGTTTGGGGTTGATGATACCAAGCAGGAATGGCTGGAACAACTCTGACTCCAGCTTCAGCCAAAGCGGTTAAGTTACGCAGGTGAATCAAACTAAAAGGAGTTTCCCGGGGCACTATTACCAACTTGCGACCTTCTTTAATTTGAACATCGGCTGCTCGTTCTAGTAAATCGGAACTCAAGCCGACTGCGAGTTTAGCTACGGTACTCATGCTACATGGCATAATAATCATGCCCAAAGTCCGAAAAGAACCGCTAGCAATTCCTGCTCCAACATCACTCCAAGGATGGCAATAGAGTTTACCAGAGTTGCTGACACCAGCTTGTTCGCGCCAAAATTTTTCTTGAGCAGCTGGTTCTGCTGGCATCCGAATATCCTGTTCAGATTGCCAAACCATGTAAGTAGATTTAGAAGCCACCAGTTCAATTTGATAGTTTGCTGCTAGCAGATATTTCAAAGCACGAACGGCGTAAATCAGACCGGATGCGCCTGATACGCCTAAAATCAAAGGATAAGTATTATTGGACACTTTTGGTTACAAGTATTTACTCATCCTCTCCGTAAGGATCTAAGTCATCGGGATCGAGATGGTTTGATAAATAAATGTCTGATAAATCCTCGCTGGGGGCACTGACATCTAAGCCTTTGGCTACACCATCACTACCAACTGTGACTAAATCAATTTGCTGGCGGTAATAATCGACACTCTTAACTTGTACAGAGACGCGATCGCCTAGTCTGTAAGAAGCACGGTTTTTGCGTCCAAATAGGGCTTGCTGTCTGGCGCGGTATTCGTACCAGTCGTCTTTGAGGGAGCTAACATGAACTAATCCCTCAACGCGCAGTGGTATACCTAAATGACCGCTTGCTGCAACTTCTGCTGCGGGAACTTCGATTTCTACAAAGAAACCGTAAGACTGCACACCAGTAATTACACCCTGAAAAACTTGACCGATGCGTTGTTTCATCAGTTGGGCTTTTTGCAGTCCAGCTAAATCGGCTTCGGCTTCTTGAACTTCTTTTTCTCTGTCGTTAATTTGGATAATTACCCGCGTTAAATCGCTTTGCAGTTCTTGTTGCAATTCTGGGGGTAAAACATTCCAGTTAATTTCTATATGAGAAGAAGAATGACGCAGGTTGATACGTTCTTTCACCCGAGTATTGCGGCGATCGCGTCCGTGTTCCAGCAACGAATAATACACTCGCTGCAACAGCAAATCGGGGTACCGTCGCAAGGGGGCTGTAAAGTGGAGATATTGCGGTAAAGCCAGTCCAAAGTGGGGCCATTTGGTAGTAGTGTAACTCGATGGCTTCAGGGTATCTTGCAACAAGTAGGTCAAAACTTGCTCCGATGCAGATTCCACAAACGCCCTGGTTAAATGTTGATAATCGAGGGGCTGGATATCTACTTCTGGTTCTAGCGCCAGTTCCACACCCAAATTAATCGCCAATTTCAGCATTTCTTGGACATCTTCAGCATCTGGCGTACCTTGGACGCGCCAAATCGCGGGTACTCCCAGGGCGCTAAAGTGAGTAGCTGTTAGTTGATTGACTAACAGTACCAACTCGGTTAGCAGCGAATGTACAGGTAAATCATTAACTACCACAGCTCCCAAAATTCCCTCATCGTAGTAGGGATTTTGATTAGGCGGCAAATTTAACTGTAAGCTACCGCGAGCCAAACGCACCTGTTTCACAGCTTTCCGTAACTCTTCGAGGTCTTGTAGAGTTTGGACAACCTGCTCAGATTGCTTGTGAGAATCACCATTGAGAACGGCTTCGGCTTGTTGTTTATTCAGGGCGGTATCTACCTGAATCACACTGGGTTGAATTTCCCAATCGATGACTTCGCCGGATTTGGGATCAATATTAATTAAAAATGATAGGGTTAAGCGATCGCTCCCGGCTACTAAAGAGCAGCGATCAGCTACCGCATCTGGGAACATCGGTAGTACTAATTCTCCCAGATACACAGACCGCCCGCGCCTCAGGGCTTCCCGGTCGAGTGCTTCATCTGGCTGAACATAGTGAGATACATCGCTAATATGTACCCCCAAACGCCAAGCACCATTAGCGGTTTTTTCCAAACTAAAGGCATTTTCTACGACTTTGGGATCGCCATTAGCGCCCGCGATCGTCAAGGTAAACAAACTGCGTAAATCTAGCCGATTTTTCAAGTCGGCTTTTAATAGTCTTTTTGGTAACTTGGTAGCAGCTTCGGCTACTGTCTCAGAGAAATTACGGGCTAAATCATGTTTACAAGTGACCAAATCGATATCAGCGGCCGCTTCTGCGTCGCTACCCAAAATTTGCACCACTCGACCCAGTGGCGGATATTGTGCTAGGGGATAACGTAGTACTTCTACATGGGCTAGGTGATCGAGGGCCTCTTCTAATTTCATGCCATTTGTTTGCAGTTTCAATTCAAACAGCAGGCGATCATCAAGAGGAACTGCGCGAAAGCCGCTTTCTACTTGCTTAATCCGGGCCAGTAAAGTGTGATTTGAGCGTTCGAGAATCAGCTTCACCTCGCCTTCGGGGGAGCGACGACGGCTACCTTCTTTGAGGACTCTCACCAAAACGCGATCGCCATTCCACGCATTACTGAGATGGCTTTCACGAATGTAAATATCCTCAGCGCCTTCTACATCTTGAATTGCGAAGCAAAAACCCTTACTAGAACAGCGGAGTTTGGCTTCAATCAACCCTTCTTCAGTCACGCGGCGATATTTACCCCGTTCTTTGACTAAAATTCCGATTTTTTCTAAGATGTCTAGAGCAATGTGAAGTTTTTGTAAACTATTTTCATCCTCGCAGCCAAGTTTCTTTTCCAAAACTTTACGAGCTACCAATTTATCATCGGTGAAATTGGCAAGGAGTGTAGCGATTGAAAATTCCATGCAGTGAACCGACCTTTGGTCAAAACATCATTTTTCTTTTAATCTGTTGTTTCCTGTATACCCTCACGGACTACAGATACGAGCTAGAAACTAAATACCCGCAAGCAGGGATTCTGAAGTTCCAAGGGAAGGAGCCGACTCACCCTGCGAAAAGGCGCAGAAGTGACTACATTCTCACTGCACGACAATCTCAGAATTCTTCTGCGGTTGAGTTCCTTCATCCAGTCCAACGGACAAAGCACGCCTGATCGGATTTTGCCCCATGAGGTAATTACGCGACCGATTTTTGAGATGCTTGGTTGGTAGAACTATCCATGCTGCTCAAAAATGCTATGCAGGGGAACAGGTGTTTAATTGTCTAGACTGAAGGTACTTTTACAGCATGAGAATCTGATTTTTACCTAGGAGAAACTGCCGATAAACCCAATTTTCCCATATGTAGAATCGGTAACAATTAGGTAAGCAGCTTAAGATACAGTGAGGGCGAACCTTATCTTCATTATTGTAGATTTAGAGCGCACTTCCAGAAAATAGTTCTGCATATCGAATTGGGTAATTAGTATAGCATTGAAGGCGATGCTACTCAGATTTTGCCATCAGTAGCTAAAAATTTTCTCGCAAAAGAGCTACTGCTACAATCAGGGACTAGGAGTAAGGTGCCAATACTACTTTGATCCATAACAGTATGGCAAAGTAAGCGATCGCCAGCTTTTCACTCCAAACTGATGAGTGGATAAGTTTTGTGGAAAGAAGATGTTGATTTGCGATCGCTGAGTACGTAGTCAGCACTTAAGCCTGAGATATTTCTCAAGATTTTTCTAGTGCAATACTAGTACAATAGCCAGAAATAAAGCTACTATTCAAAATAGGCAAAAGCTTATTGCATAGGCTTTTTGACTTTTTAATGCCTAATCGTGACACTAGTACATTACTGTAGAAATCAACAGAGCATCTCACAAAGTCTCATCAATTCAAAATACAATTCTTGTGACTTTTACTTACTCTTTAGCGGTACTAGCTTGTATACATAGGTAGTATCAACCCCCTTTATTCAACAGTCTTAAAATTGGTGGCATTATGATGTTGGCTCAATTCCAGAGCTTGTATCCCAAAGGTAGTATTATTTCTGAGTTAGTGCAAATTTTTCAAGGAAAATATATTGTCCGTGTTAGCGTCCAAATCGAAGGCGTAACCCGCACCACTGGTTTAGCAGCCGCAGAAACCATCGAAGCAGCCGAAGATAACGCCAGAAATCGGGCATTAATGGTTTTAGGGACAGAAAACGCGCCTCAGGAAACGGTGGTAACTGTTCCACCGCCCGCATCACCGTTGCAAGCTCATCCTGACTTGAACAAAACTAGTAAGTTTAATGAGTCGGCTTATTCTCCTAGCAAAGAACCAGAATTTGGCAGTAGTCAGTGGTCAGTACCCGGTAGCAAAGAAGTATCAATACTGCCTGATAATGGACAGCATAACCAACCAGATAAACTCACAACCGACATTCGCAGCGCCAGTAAATCCGATACTTACAGCCCAGAATTCGGTCAGCCCTTACCGATAAATACTGAGTTAGAAGCCCAGTTTGATACCCCAGGCGATTTAGACATTACATCTAGCAGCGAGCCAGAAATTTTACCTTTATCAGACATTACCCCTAGTAATGTTAAACCCTTTACTCCTCGCAGTTACAGTTCCTCTGAAGATGTGGGAACACCAACAGTAACAACAGGGAAGAAAAGGAAGAAAAGCGAACCCGTAGATTTATCTGATGTGATTGCCAAAACTGATGTCGAACTTCAGCGCTTGGGCTGGACACCAGAACAGGGAAGGGAGCATTTAATTAAAACCTATGGTAAGCGGGGGCGGACTTTGCTGACTGAAGATGAATTACACGGATTTCTTCAATACTTAGAATCTCAACCCACGCCAAAAGATCCGTTAATGGGATTTTGATGGGTTTGTCATTTTTCCTTTGTTCTTGGTTATTAATAAATACCCCCCTTAACTTTCTTTCCTGAGTGGTGAAGAGGTTTTAAGGGGGGATTTTGATTCATGGGATCAACGAAGGTCTATCACCACTAAAACAAATAACCAATGACCAATGACCAATGACTATACAACAGCCATCGGTCGGCTACCTGCGGAATGACGGTCAATAACTTGGTCAATTAAGCCATAGTCTCTCGCTTCCTCTGGCGACATAAAGAAGTCGCGTTCAGTATCTTCGGCAATGCGTTCAAGTGGTTGACCTGTGTGGTCGGCTAAATAGTCGTTTAGCCGGCGCTTGTGATATAAAATTTCCCGCGCTTGAATTTCAATATCAGTTGCTTGACCCTGCGCGCCACCTAAAGGTTGATGAATCATAATCCGAGAATGGGGTAGACTCATCCGCTTACCTTTAGTACCTGCACTGAGCAGAAAAGCGCCCATGCTGGCAGCTAATCCGGTACAAATGGTACAGACATCAGGGCGAATATGCTTCATAGTATCAAAAATGCCCATACCAGCAGTTACCGAACCGCCTGGAGAGTTGATGTACAAATAAATATCTTTCTCCGGGTCTTCAGCATCCAAAAACAGTAGTTGGGCAACAATCAAGTTCGCTATGGAGTTATCAACCTGTTGTCCTAAAAAGATAATCCGTTCACGCAATAGACGTGAGTAGATATCAAAGGCGCGTTCGCCGCGACCCGATTGTTCAATGACTATAGGAATCATGCAGCCTACTTGTAGCTATTTAAATCCATTTTATCGAGCGCAACGGCTAATTGTTGGGATTTGGGGTTTGTCATTTGTCATTTGTTATTAGTTAAGAGTCAAGGGTCAAGGGTCAATGGTCAAAAGTTATTTAACGCGATGTGCAACTTATTCCGTCACAAGACTATCAAACTGTAATGGTTCCAAACCAAACAGACGATTTAGCCAGACACAAACAGTATGAGCCAAGACTTGTTGTAGCTCTTGCTTATACTGCCGCAGGTTTGCAGCTTGTCGTACAAAGGTTGAACGGCTTTTCATCTGGGGAAACATTGAGAACCAATAACGGCGAAAGTATTACCAGATACCTTTATCCGTATCGATACCTTGAAACTCTGCCACAATTTCCATTGTAATTACTTCACTGTCACTTAAAGATGCCTGAAATCCTCGACTACGCATAGGTTTCCCATTGGTCACTTCCTTCAATAAATCATCTACGCAGCAAAATACTGCTGTGATAAAGTCTTCCATAGATAACATTTGTTCCACCCTGGCAAGAGATAACAATCACAATCTCTGGCTTAAGCATAGGGTGGGACTTTCATCTTTGGAAAGTTGCACATCGCGTCGGGTTAAGAATTTTCAACTCAGAATTGGGTTTGGGGGAAATGGTGAAAGGGTAAGGGTTAAAAGTTTTTTCTTGCCCCTTTTCCCCTTCCCCTTTTGCCCTTTACCGACAAGTATTGCATCCCTGATTTATGCTTAGTAGCAATTATACTTAGTAATATACTAGAATTTTTTACACAGGATACTGTATAAAATAGTAGAATCCGCAGGTAAAAAATTTAGGATACCTTCATGCCAGTTGTAGCGAACTCCATCAAATTTGGTACAGACGGCTGGCGAGGCGTGATTGGTGATGAGTTCACCTTTGAACGCCTCGCCTTAGTTGCACCAGTAGCAGCAAAAGTATTATATGATACGTATTTCTCTAGCGTTGGTAGCCGGACGATTGTTGTCGGTTACGATCGCCGATTTATGGCGGAAGACTTTGCCCGTGTTGTTGCAGATGCTGTTACCGCTGTTGGATTTGATGTGCTACTTAGCGAAACCTATGCACCCACTCCAGCTTTTAGTTGGGCAGCGAAACAACTCAATGCTTTGGGTGCATTGGTAATTACAGCTAGTCATAATCCTGGTTCATATTTAGGGTTAAAAGTCAAAGGCTACTTTGGCGGGTCGGTATCACCGGAAGTTACCAAAGAGATAGAAGCGCTATTACCCCAAGGAATACCGACAAAAGCAGATAATCCAGGCAAATTAGAGACATTTGATCCTTGGCCTAGTTACACCGCAGGTTTAGAGAAGAAAGTTGATATTGCTAAACTGCGAGATGCCATAGCTTCTGGGAAACTGACTGTATTTGCTGATGTGATGCATGGGGCTGCGGCGGGTGGACTAGCCCGATTACTAGGTGATCGCGTCCATGAACTTAACAGCAATCGCGACCCTTTATTTGGTGGTGGCGCACCAGAACCCTTGCCTAAATACCTGTCAAAGCTATTTGAGGTGATAAAAACTCATCAACAAACCAATAAAACAGCTTTAACAGTGGGATTAGTGTTTGATGGGGATAGCGATCGCATTGCAGCTGTAGACGGATCAGCCAATTTTTTGAGTTCTCAGGTGCTAATCCCGATATTAATTGACCATTTAACCTTAAGACGCAATTTTAGTGGTGAAATCGTCAAAACAGTCAGTGGTTCTGACTTAATTCCCCTAGTGGCAAAATTACACAACCTCTCAGTGTTTGAGACAGCAGTAGGTTACAAATACATTGCTGACAGAATGCTAGCTGCAGAGGTGTTGTTAGGGGGCGAAGAGTCAGGTGGAATTGGCTATGGTAGCCATATCCCCGAACGGGACGCGCTGCTATCAGCCTTGTATGTTCTAGAAGCAATCGTGGAATCTGGAAAGGATTTAGGCGAATATTATCAGGACTTACAACAGCAAACTAATTTCATATCAGCCTATGATCGCATTGATTTACCCCTAGCGAGTATGGAAGTGCGATCGCGTCTTTTGCAGCAACTGCAAACCCAACCTTTAACAGAAATTGCAGGACAAGCCGTAATTGACTGCAAAACTATTGACGGCTACAAATTCCGGTTGGCTGACAACAGTTGGTTAATGATTCGTTTTAGCGGGACTGAACCAGTATTACGCCTGTACTGCGAAGCCGCGACAATTGAGCGAGTACATCAAACTCTTGCGTGGGCGAAACACTGGGCAGAGTAAAATTAGTCAAAAGTCGAGAGTCGAGAGTCCAAAGTCTAAAATCCAACATTTAAAATCCAAAATCATAATACTTGACCTTTGACCCTTGACCCTTGACCCTTGACCTTTGACCCTTGACCTTTGACCTTTGACCATGACTAAACTACTTGTAGTAGCCACCGGAAATCCAGGTAAATTGAAAGAAATGCAACAATACTTGGTTGATTCTGGTTGGCAATTAACTCTTAAACCAGAAGAATTAGAAATTGAAGAGACAGGTGATACTTTTGCAGCGAATGCTTGTCTGAAAGCTTCTCAAATTGCCAAAGCAACGCAAAGTTGGGCAATTGCCGATGATTCTGGCTTACAAGTAGATGCGTTAGATGGCGCACCTGGGGTATATTCTGCACGCTATGCTAGAACCGACTCAGAACGTATTGCCAGGGTATTGAACGAATTGGGTAGCGAAGTCAACCGCAAAGCGCAATTTGTCTGTGCCGTGGCGATCGCTAATCCTAACGGTGCGATCGTTTTAGAATCTGAAGGGGTTTGTCATGGCACAATACTCCATGCACCTCGTGGTAATCGTGGCTTTGGCTACGATCCCATTTTTTACTTTCCAGATAAGCAATTAACCTTTGCAGAAATGACACCACAGTTGAAGAGGTCGATTAGCCATCGAGGTAAGGCTTTTGAATCATTACTTCCTAAGCTAGCAGGGTTGAGTACTAAATTTTGATTTGGATAAATTCGTCAGATTTGACAATTTAAAGTCTTCACTTAGATTGATTTGGGAATTAAGAGATGAAATACTGGAATAAGTTCTGAATTTGAGTTTATTTAGCCAAATTATTAGCTTTTTTAGCTAACAACTCAGCAATGCCAGTTGCTGCAAAGGAGGATAACCTCAACGCCAGCTACCTACAACGGAAAAACTGTTTTCAGTGCTGGCTTTGCAACGCACTGGCTGATAAAAACTAAATGTTCAGACTTTAAACGGCTTCGGTATTTTTTTCTCCAGTACGAATCCGCACAACTTGCTCTACAGGAGAGATGAAAATCTTACCATCACCAATTTCACCAGTGCGGGCAGCAGCAATAATTTTATCTACTACCATATCAACTTGGTTGTCTTCAACAACGATTTCTACTTTGAGTTTTTGCAGAAATTCAACGGTGTACTCCGAACCACGATAGCGTTCAGTTTGACCTTTTTGTCTACCGAAGCCTCGAACTTCAGAAACTGTCATACCGACAATCCCTGCATTAACCAAGGCAATTTTCACTTCATCAAGCTTAAATGGGCGGATAATCGCTTCTACTTTTTTCATGTTTTGGTCTCCTAAATTTCTACTAGCTTCGTTAATCTATCTAAGCAGATCCCTTGTCTCAGACTTTAACTAGTAGGATTATTTTAAAAATAATATGTAATAATTTACGACTTTATTTGCCCTATGGGAACAATTATGAAATTAGCCATGATAAATCTGACTAATTCAATAGTCGTTATGGTTATGACATGAGAAAAAATCCCTCTATTTAATATTAGAGGATGTGTGTGTTGCAACTAATATTTATATAAATTCCCTGAATTAACCTCTAGGAGTTGAGCAAATAATTTAAGAGCAATTGTGTAAGCAGCTAAAGCCAAAAACAAAAAAGCGGAATTAACGACTTTGATGTTCAAAGAAGGGACGCACAACCAAATACCCAGCGCTAAAAGCAGTTAGCATAATTAATAAAATTGAGATTGCTAACCACCATCCGCTTATTTCTTTGGGTTCCGACTCATTAGGGCCATAGTATCTGACCTCTTGCTCTTCTATTAATATTGTTTCCGGTATCGAGGGTAGCATTTCTGTTACGGGTACAGGAATATGAGTGCGATCGCCTTTAGCGCCTTTAGCGCCTTTAGCACTGGGGACTTCGGGTTTAGCGGTTGGACGGCTAGCAACTTGCTGACGCGGACGTGCTTCTTTAGCTGGAGGCTGCTTGGTTGCGGCTGTAGTATTCGCCTCAGGAGTTGGTGCTGGGCGATCGCTGGGTTTAGCAGGTGGCGGAGTTGGTACATCCACCAACTTTTGCAAATGCAATAAAGACTCAACAACTTTGGTAATTTCTTGTCGCAGCAGTTGATTTTCTTGCACTAGTTTATGATTTTTAGATGTCAGTGCATCTATTTGTATTTGTGCTGACTTTAACTCATCCGCCAACTCCCGATATACGGAAAGTGGTACAGATGGCGGCTGGGCTGGAGCCTTGTCTGCATCTGGATTGTAATAAATAGAACTTGTAGTTGTTACCATTTGTCGCCTGGTATTAAAAATCGAGGTAATTCATTATGTTGTAGAGATACTATCAGAGATAGTCAACTCTGAAACCATACTGAAGAATTATTGAAAAATTATTGAATAGAGAAAAAAGTAGGGATTGGGTAATGGGTAATGGGTGATAGATATTTGTTATTTCTCCCTCATCTTCCTCATCCCCCTCATCGCCCTCATCTTCCTTATCGCCTAGCCTTTCTGAAGCAAAGGGAAGAAATGACCCACAGGGCCTTGTCCTTTGCCAATATCGAGGGAATAAGTGAGTGCAGTTGTAACATAGTTTTTTGCTTGCTGCACTGCTGTTAAGAGGTCTTTATTTTGAGCTAAATTGGCGGCGATCGCAGCTGATAAAGTACAACCAGTACCGTGGGTATTTTTGGTCTCTACTAGTTGGGTAGTTATAGTTTCTAGATTTTGCCCATCAAACCAGATATCAACACCACGTAAGTTTCCTTGCATACCTCCACCTTTGACTAAAACTGCTTTTGCACCTAATTTACGGTGGATGGTTTCGGCTGCTGCTTGCATATCTTCCAGGGAATTAATCGCTAAACCACTCATAATTTGGGCTTCATAGCGGTTTGGTGTGACAATAGCAGCTTGCGGTACTAAAGCACTACAAAGAGTCTGTACCGCGTCATCGTCAATCAATTGTGCCCCTGTGCGTGAAACCATTACCGGATCAACTACTAAGTTATTGATTTTCCCAGCTTCTACTTGTTGAGCAACAGCTAAGATAATCTCCTTGTTGAGCAACATTCCTGTTTTTGCAGCTTGTACACCAATATCCTCAACCACCGCCTGAATTTGGGCTACTACAGCCTCTACAGGCATAGCATCAACTCGGGTGACCCCCAAGGTATTTTGCGCCGTAATGCAGGTAATAGCACTAGTTCCGTGGACACAGTGAAAAGCAAAAGTGCGTAAATCCGTTTGAATTCCCGCACCACCACCACTATCTGAGCCAGCAATAGTTAAAGCAACAGGTATCTTTGATTGTGTAACAGCGTTCATTTGATTTAAGGTTAAGAGTTAAGAGCTAAGGGTTCAAGGTCAAGATTTCAGTATATTTATTCATCTTGAATTATTAAATATTTTGTTCCCATTACCCATTACCCATTACCCATTACCCATTACCCATTACCCATTACCCATTACCCATTACCTAGTTCCTAATTTACTTTGTAAATACTTCCCCCATTCTGCTGCTAAAGGGATTTCAGTAAAAGGGACTTTCACAGATTTGGCTGATTCGGGAAAGAGAAATTCTAATTCAATCTGACGACCTTTTTCTGGTGGTGAGTCTAAATTGGATGATTTTTCATCAACTAAAAGATTGATTGTTTGGACATCATCTAAAGAAAAGGTTTCCAGTTTAATTGGCCCCTTGGGTGTAGGTTTTCCCCAAGTTATATTGTTACCTTTTTGACCCAATACTGCATAGATATCATACTTTGCCCGTTCAAATTGCTCGGCCCAGCTGCGGTAAGCTTCAACTTTTTGATACTCTTTTGAGCCTTGCCAAGCCAACCAGAAAAACATCGCTAACAAAGGCAACCACAATAGACCATGTTCCATTGTTTCAACAGTCCTGAGTGCTAAGTGAAAGTTTTAACTTAAGTGCAAAATACACCAACTAGGGGCACAGATAAGTTATCGTAGTGAGCAACTGGCAAAAAGCGGTGATGACTTTATATGAGAAGGCTTATAATATTTTGCTTGTTTCTCATTGGGCTGGGGGCTGCTGTATTTGGGTTCCTCAATTTTCAGGGACTAGCAGCCAAAGGTGAGTTTGAGACGATTCTGCTTGATTTTCGTGAAGATATACCTAAAGAGGTAGTAGAGAAAAACTTACAAGCGATCGCTCAACAATATCAGGTTACACCCCAACTCGATAATAAATTTTCAGCAAAAGATAATGTGTATATTATCAAAGGCGATCGCCAACGGCTGAAAGAACTGCAAAAATCACAATTCAATTCAGCTACAGAATTTATCGAGCCAAATTATATTTACAAGATTCCCCAACCGGGTAAAGCTGCTTTTTTGGGAGAATTTTTAAAACCCAATGAAGATGAGGAGAATGTAACTCCCTCATTAACTGGCCCTAATGACCAGTATTACAGTAAGCAGTGGAATTTACATAATATTGGCATTGAAGGTGCGTGGAGTCAAACCAAGGGCAGTGGCATTACAGTTGCTGTCATTGACACTGGTATTACTCGCGTACGCGACTTATATGAAACGAAATTTGTCAAAGGCTACGATTTCGTTAACGATAGAGAAGAAGCCAAAGACGATAACGGACATGGTACCCATGTTGCAGGTACTATCGCCCAAGCTACCAATAATAAATATGGTGTAGCTGGTATTGCCTACGAAGCCAATCTCATGCCATTGAAGGTATTGAATGATTATGGTGGTGGTACAGTTGCCGATATTGCCGAAGCGATTAAATTTGCTGCTGATAAAGGCGCAGATGTCATTAATATGAGCTTGGGTGGTGGCGGAGAAAGCCAGTTAATGAAGCAAGCCATTGACTATGCCCACAACAAAGGTGTTGTGATTGTGGCTGCGGCTGGTAACGAAAACGCGAATGGTGCTAGTTATCCAGCGCGTTATCCCCATGTTATTGGCGTTTCGGCATACGGCCCAGACAGTGAAAAAGCCCCATATTCTAACTTTGGTGCTGGGGTTGATATTTCCGCCCCTGGTGGTAGCGAAGCTGGCAAGATTCTCCAAGAAACCATCAATGAGCAAGGTGAAGGCGTGTTCCTTGGCTTCCAAGGTACAAGTATGGCATCTCCCCACGTTGCTGGTGTAGCTGCATTAATCAGAGCTAAAGGTATCACAGACCCCGATGAAGTTTTAAAAGTCCTCAAACAGTCTTCACGGGTTATCCAAGAAGATGGTTTAAACTACTACGGTTCTGGACTGCTAAATGCCGAAGCTGCTGTTAAACTTGCAACTGAAGGTCAAATTAGCTTCTCTGATTTCTTCCGTTGGTTAAGGGATAACGGCTATCTCAACCCTGGATTTTGGATTGATGGCGGTGCTGTAGCGCTGTTACCCAAAATTTTGATGGTACTTGGTTCTTATCTATTAGCTTGGTTTTTACGAGTTTACTTTCCTTTCACTTGGAGTTGGTCTTTATCCAGTGGTTTAATTGCTGGTAGTTCAGGACTATTCTTCCTCAAGGGAATTTATATCTTTGACCTTCCTCAATGGCCTTTCCGACTTTTGGGTAGTTCCATTCCCGAATTAGGTAACAGTCTCCAAGGAACTGGTGATTTAAATCCCTTGTTTGCCAGCGTATTAATTCCTATAGTTCTCGTTGCCTTACTACTGGGACATCCTAGCGGTAAATGGTTTGCCATTGGCTCTACCCTTGGTGTAGCAGCCTGTTTGACAGTCAGTGCCCTTTACGATCCTGCTGTTTGGGGTTTGGGCAGTAGTCACTTAGCCCGTGTTTTCTTGATTGCTAATGCGCTGCTGTGTTATGGATTAGCTCGTTTAGCGTTGAAAAACGAAAGACAAGTAGCCTAGTTAATTAGCTTATATGCAGTAGAGAAAATATTCTCGCATTCAGGCTATTCAGGCTCAAGGAGGATGAGAAAAGGGGATAAACAAGTCAAAATTCATAATTATCCCCTATTTCCTCTAAACAAACACCCAACACCAAATAACAATCAGCAATTATATGAGTACTACATTTACAGGCACTATTGAACACCGCGACATCGGTACAGGCGCTTGGGCGCTAGTTACCGATGAAGGCGTTACTTATGAACTTCCTAGAAGTGTAGATAAAAAATTATTAAAAGCAGGACAAAAAGCCAAAGTTACAGGTAAGGTACGTGAAGATGTCATGACTACTGCCATGATTGGCCCTGTCCTGGAAGTAAAATCTTTTGATGTAATTAGTTCTGATTAGCTGCGGAAGCTAAAACTTCTTGTAAACGGTTTCTAAATTCGCCTTTGGGATGGCCTCCTTTCACCTCACCAATAATCTGGAACTCTCCTTCAGGAGAATCGCAGAGAATGTAGGTAGGCCATCCCATTTCTGATTTATCGGGATATTGAGTTAACAAAATTTTACGATACTTGCGATAAGTAGCCGTATCCTGCATTTTGACATCAATGAATTGCAAACCGAGTTCTTCAGCTACCTTTTGGTCATAAAATGACATTTTGTGGCAAATGCCGCATTCTTCCGAAGAGAACTTAATTACTGCTAAATTCATTTGACTGTGCGACTATTTGGACATAGGCAAGCTATTGTAGCAGAAAATCTTGAATCTCAGCCGCATCGCATGGCAAATAGTAATAAATACTGACCTTGATTCAGCTAAATTCTTGAAAAATAATTAAAAATTATGCCAATTTGGCAGATATATTGTGGAATAACAATATGTACCTGCCTAATAGCCCATAAAAAGGTAGAAATTTAGTCAGGGAAAGGCATAACGAGTATCGAAAAATAATGATAAGATAAATGTAATTAACGATGACAGCAAGATAAGCGATCGCTAAGACACGATATTCAGAAATTTAATTTCAGAGCGCGGTTTTTGTGCTAGAATATATGCCTCATCAATTATCAGTGGGCAGCTAGAGGCAAACTATCTCCTCAAAAAACCCCTAGTATGTATGAGCCTACCAGGGGAGTTAGTTATCAGGGTGCATCTACCAATTTATTGTTCTTATGTTAAATACAATCTTCCGGATAATTTTTGATAAAGGGAGATTGTTGTTTTTTCAATAATAAAAAAATCCCCCAGTAGGTATGAGCCTACCAGGGGAGTTAGTTATCAGGGTGCATCTACCATTTGATTGTTCCAGAAGAAATCTAGATGCTCCGGATAAATTTCTGGTGCGTCGTCAATTATTGTTGAAAAACAAAAACCCCTAGAGGCTGTAGCCAACTAGGGGAGTGAGTTATCAGGGTGCATCTACCACTTAATTCTTCTTGTGCAGCTACCCTTATCCGGATAAATTTTTGACCGCTTCGCT
>NZ_CAWNJS010000001.1:0-746485 GCF_963874875.1 Tolypothrix tenuis PCC 7101 | reverse complement strand
AAACACAAAAAACCCCCAGTGGTGGCAGCCAACTAGGGGAGTGGATTATCAGGGTGCATCTACCATTTAACTATTCTGAGTGTAACTACCCTCATCCGGATAAAATTCTCATACAAGTGTATTAATGTTAACCGCAAAAAAATCCCCTAGTGGGTACCAGCCAGCTAGGGGAGTTAGTTATCAGGGTGCATCTACCATTTAATTGTTCTAGAAGAAGTAAGTAAGCTCCGGATGAAATTGTCATAATAGTGACTATCTGTTTTCTCAAGAAAAAACCCCCAGTAAGTGTTAGCCTACCAGGGGAGTTAGTTATCAGGGTGCATCTACCATTTAATTGTTCTAGAAGAAATAAGTAAGCTCCGGATGAAATTGTCACAATAGTGATTATTCGTTTTCTCAAGAAAAAACCCCCAGTAAGTGTTAGCCTACCAGGGGAGTTAGTTATCAGGGTGCATCTACCATTTAATTGTTCTCTAGATAACAAGCATCATCCGGATAAAATTCACTATGTATTGGTTTTATTGTTCATTTGCCAAGCTGAAAAAAAACCCTGGTAAGCATTAGCCTACCAGGGGAGTTAGTTATCAGGGTGCATCTACCATTTAATTGTTCCCCAGAGAACCGTCAAGCTCCGGATAAATTTACTAAAATGTGTATTTTAGTTATGTGTCAAAACCAACCCAAAGGATACTAGGCAAAGAATCACAGGAAGGCGGTTTGATCTACCAGGTTCTCAAGCTAATAATGCTTGTGTCTGAGGATATTGTTATTTGCCAACATAAAAAAATCCCCTAATGGGCATTTGCCAATTAGGGGAGTCGAAGATCAAGGTGCATCTACCAATAAACTGTTCTACTCAGATGTCAACTAATCCGGATAAAGTTGTAAAAGCCGGATTTCCAATTAAAAAATACCTATTGCCTTGTAGGCACAAGAGCAGGGAGCAGGTGAGCCAGCAAAGTCTTCTGTACAAGAAACTGCACGTTGGTGTTAGCCTCTCGTAGAGTAGGAGTAGGAAGAAAAAGATTATCTGAGTAATTGGATAATTTATTTTCTATCAGTACCTAAAAAAGCAAAATAACGAGCATTCAGAAACATTCAGTGGCAAGATGCATCTAAGGTATCAGAAGAAGCGAAAAATCGACTTGAAACTTTCGCGTTTCAAACCTGATTTAGGAGGCGAAGAGGAGAAGTTGTGACCCAGGAATTTCATATTTCCGTAACCCCAGTAGGGCAAAATGACTACTTGGTACGGACGGAACAAGTCGCGCCTGGGGTGCCATTAGCAGAAGAACTGGTGACTTGGCCTGTAGCTGATTGGTTAGCTGCTGCTGGGCATTTGATGAACGATCCGTTGATGTCAGTGTTGCAAGGAGATGCGATCGCCTTTGGTGGACGTGAAAGCGACATTGCCAGAAACTCAGTCAATCTAGTAGCGTTGGGTCAGCAACTATATAATGCACTGTTTCAAGGTACCCTCAGAGATAGTTGGATTACAGCACAAGGTATCGCCCAAAATCACCAACAGGTGTTGCGTCTACGTTTAGGTTTGAAAGATACTAGGTTAGCGCGGCTACCTTGGGAAGTTATGCACGCAGGCGATCGCCCTCTCGCCACCGGGCCCTATGTCGCTTTTTCTCGCTACCAAAGTGGAATTCTGCCAGCATCTCGGTTGCCATCAAAAAATATACCGCAACCCTTAGAAGAAGGTGGTATCAAAGTATTAATGGTGATTGCCTCACCTACAGATCAAGTCCGTCTGGATTTGCTTAAACATGAGGCTATTAAACTGCAAGCCGAACTCCAACGCCACATACCACGTGCCGCAGAAAGCGGTAATTATCTACCAGATATTGAACTTAAAGTTTTAGATCAGCCAGGGCGGGAAGAATTGACGCAAGCCCTAGAACAAGGGCGATATCACGTTCTACACTACTCCGGCCATAGTAATCTTGGTGCCAATGGTGGCGAAATTTATCTAGTTAATAACAGAACTGGCTTAACAGAAACCTTAAGTGGGGACGATTTGGCAGGTTTGCTTGTCAATAATAATATCCAAATGGCGGTATTTAACTCCTGTTTGGGAGCATACAGCGCTAACAGCGATACTGGTGAGGACACTGGAGAACGTAACCTGACAGAAAGCTTAGTTAAGCGCGGTATTAGAAGCGTCTTAGCCATGTCAGAACGCATTCCTGATGAAGTGGCGCTGACGCTGACACAATTGTTTTACCGCAACCTTAATCAAGGATATCCTGTGGATTTGTGTGTGAGTCGAGTACGCCAAGGGCTAATATCTGCCTACGGTTCTCACCACATGTATTGGGCGTTACCAATTTTATATCTCCAACCGGAATTTGACGGTTTTCTTAGCCCAGAAATCCCTGATAGTGCAGAAGCACTCAATGAGTATAATCCCGCTTTCAGGGGAAATCCTGCAGCAATGTACTCTGATGTCGCTGACGAGACTGATATGTCTTTAATGGAGGACATGATCCCTTCGGGTTTAGCGCGTGACTCATCAGGGTTGGATTGGTTAGGAGAAGATACTTGGGGCGATTTGGTTGATGAAATCGAGTATGATGATGACCCCAGCTACGCAGAAGATTCCGCATTGGTTTCAGATTTGTTTCGCCAACTAGATAGCCAAAAAGGAATATCTGAGCAATCATCTTCCATGACGGCGGAACTTGTGCCTCAGTTAAACGACAATAGCCTGCGGGGAAGACAACTTTCTTCAGAATTGACTACACCTGATCAAGAAGCTAGCTTTTGGGAAGAAGAACCAGAACCTGCAAATGAAACTTCTACAAGTTTTGATGGTAATTGGAATCATAATTCCTATGGCAGCTCACAAACATATTCCTCAAAACGCCGCCAGCGTCGGCAGATTTGGCCGATTGTAGGTATTGTAGGAGCAAGTGCGATCGCAGTTGTTGTGGGTGTCAATTTGTGGCAAAACCATCAAGCGAAAAAATTACCTCCCATCCCACCAATCCCTATTCAGTCGATTACCGTCCAACCTCCTGTAGATTTAAAGACGGCTGCAACTGGAATTGTCACTGCTACCGCTACGGAAAAATTGAGTCAAGGCGACTTACAAGCAGGGCTAGAGGCTGTAGAAGAATTACTTAACCGTGGCGCGCTTCCACCCGCCCAAGCCGCGTTAAAACTTGTCCCGCCCAAGCAAGCTGATAATCCATCTGTCAACTTTTTTAAAGGAAGATTAGCTTGGCAATTTGTGCAGATAAAAGATAAAAAATATAGTATTGATGATGCCCGCCGTTATTGGGAAAGTGCTGTAAAAGCAGACCCAGAATCATTTTTATATAATAATGCTTTGGGATTTGCTTATTATGCAGAAGATAACTTAAATCGAGCTAATGACTCTTGGTTTAAAGCTCTAAATTTAGCACTTAAGCAACAAGCAACTACTAAAAATACTACATCTAAAGATGCTTTAACTTCTTATGCGGGATTAGCTTTAGGGCTTTATAAATCTGCATATAATCAACCATCTGAAAAACAGTATCAATATATGAATGAAGCGCTAAAATTGCGCCAAATGGTCATTAAGGACGATCCGATAGATTTCCAGGTAGATAAATTAAGCCAAAATTGGCTATGGACAGAAAAGGCTATTGCTGATTGGCGATCGCTACTGCAAGAAAAAGCTCAAAAACAATAAAATGGAACAGGAAAGAAGCATTTACAAATTCACTTTGGCTTTCACAAATGAAATAGGAATACTATAGAGTTAAGAAGATAATAATATAGCTATTATTTTGCGAAATACTAAACCAATTATCATCGCCCATAGAGGGGCTAGCGGCTATCGTCCCGAACATACATTAGCGGCTTATGAGTTAGCAATTGATTTAGGGGCTGACTATATTGAGCCTGATTTAGTTGCTACTAAAGACGGGATATTAATTGCGCGTCACGAAAATGAAATTTCGGAAACTACTGATGTTGCTAGCCACGCAGAATTTGCTGAACGCCAAACTACCAAAATTATTGATGGGGAAAGTAAGACAGGCTGGTTTACCGAAGACTTTACCCTAGCCGAACTGAAAACCCTACGGGCAAAAGAGCGAATTCCCGAAGTGCGATCGCAAAATACAAAATATGACGGTTTATTTGCAATTCCGACACTGCAAGAAATTATCGATTTAGCTAAAGCTAAAAGTGTTGCAGTTAATCGTACTATTGGTATTTATCCAGAAACCAAGCACCCAACCTATTTTCAATCGATTGATTTATCTCTAGAAGAACCGCTCTTAAACACTTTAGCAGCTAACGGTTATCAAGGAGCAAATGCACCTGTTTTTATTCAGTCTTTTGAAGTTAGCAACCTCAAATATTTATCAACAAAAACTGATTTGCCTCTGGTGCAATTAATTAATAATATTGGTAAACCTTATGATTTTATAGTTAGTGATGATGAGCGCACATATAGGGATTTAATTACAACCTCAGGTTTACAAGAAATTGCAGAATATGCACAGGCGATAGGAATTCATAAAAATCTACTTGTTCCTAGAGATAGCATAGGTAAATTACTACCACCTACATCCTTAGTTACCGATGCTCATGCAGCTTCTTTACTAGTTCATGTTTGGACTTTTCGCAATGAAGATGTATTTTTACCTCTAGATTTTCTAGGTAATCCAAAACAAGAATATGAGCTATTTTTTAGCTTAGGAATTGATGGCATTTTTAGCGATTTCCCGGATATAGCTATTTTAAATTTTTGATTACTCAATCTGTCAAAATCATTTTCAAAATGGGTATGAAAGTGCGATCGCTCTCAAATCATTCTCATTTACCAAGCGATAGCTAAACCATCAGCACGAGACTCAGAAGCAGCAATGAATACTTGATTATGCTTGTAAATAATTTGACCGCGCCCAAAGAAATTATCTGCATTTTGCAATACATCATGACCGCGTTTAGCTAGTCTATCAAATATTTCTGGTGATACAGTTTGCTCTAATAACACGGTAGCATTAGAGACAAATTGCCATCTAGGAGCATCTAAAGCAGCTTGGGGATTTAAGCCGTAGTCCGCTAAATTCACCACTACTTGCAAATGTCCTTGCGGTTGCATAGCTCCCCCCATTACGCCAAATGGCCCTATCGGCTGATTATCTTGAGTTAAAAAGCCAGGGATAATTGTATGGAAGGGGCGTTTACCTGGGGCAAAATGGTTAGGATGCTGGGAGTCAAGAATAAATCCATAGCCGCGATTTTGCAAAGCTATGCCAGTATCAGCAGGAAGAATACCACTACCAAAACCTGTGAAATTGGATTGAATAAAAGATACCATTAATTCGCCATCGGCGGCGGCGAGATAGACTGTTCCTCCTTTTGGTAATCCTGGTTGAGCTAGAGCGATCGCTTGTTCTGCGATCAAAGCACGGCGTTGGGCAGCATAATCTAAAGAAAGGAGATGCTCTGTGGGTAGTTTTAGAAAAGGCTTGTCGGCGATGTACTTATAAACATCAGCAAAAGCGAGTTTCATCGCCTCAATTTGCAAATGATAACTTTCTGCTGATTCTCGTTGATAACGAGACAATTCAAAGCCTGATAGGATATTTAAGGCAATTAAAGTGGCAATTCCTTGGGTATTGGGTGGAATTTCCCAAACTGTGAAATCACGATAGTTTGTAGAGATGGGTGCAACCCATTCAGCATGATGAGATGCTAAGTCATCTTTAGTTAAGTATCCACCAGTATCGGCGGCAAAGTCTGCGATACGTTGCGCTATATCACCACGATAAAAGCTTTCACCACCAGTCGCCGCAATTTCTCTGAGGGTTTGCGCGTGTGCGGGAGAATGCCAAATTTCGCCAGCGTTCGGCGCTCTATTATTAGGGAAAAAGACTTGTTTAAAAAAGTCGAATTCCTTACCTACAAGGGAAAGATAATTTTGTTCCAAGCGTTTCCAAGCCAGTGAAACCATTGGCGATACAGGAAACCCTTCTTCAGCGTAGCGAATTGCAGGGGCAAATAAATTCTCAAAAGGTAACTTTCCCCAACGTTCCCATAAAGTTCGCCATGCGGAAACAGCACCCGGTACGGTAACAGCACGCCAATCATATTTTGGTACAGCATTCAGCCCAGCGAACTGTTCTAAAGTCAATTTTCGTGGGCTTTTACCCGAGCCATTTAAACCGTGCAGTTTACCATCCCAAACTAAAGCAAAAGCATCAGAACCAATACCATTAGCTGTAGGCTCAACTACAGTAAGTGCGATCGCACTAGCTATAGCAGCATCAACAGCACTACCACCTGCCCATAACATTTCCATACCTGCTAGAGTCGCCAATGGTTGACTAGCTGCGATCGCGCCGCGACTACCCATAATCACGCGTCGGGTACTAGGGTAGGGATAGTTGGTAAGGTTTCCCAAACTCATTTTTTTGTGGAGAAGACTGAACAGAATTTTGCATTTCTGTGAGAGAAGATACAATATTTTTGCAAATGCTGTTGTGTTATTAAACACATATATGAATAGGATTTGATTTGTGAAATTATTGGTGTAGAGAGGGAATAGGGAAGAACTAATAAAAGTTTACTTAGATTGTTTCAAAAATCAAAAATATTTTTGTCTTAGGGCTGTCCAAGGTCAAAAGTTCAAGTAGGTCTTTGAGCCTGTAGTCTTGACTATTGATCATCTCAACGTGTAAAAGCTTAACGCTGTCTATATTTTCTATGTCTATACTTGTTTCATCTTACTGAGTATGATCACGGACTGCAAAACTCCTCGATTACTTGCGCCTTCACCTCATCCAAAGGAAAAGTATTGGGATAAGTAGAAAACATCAGCATGATGCCTTGTAAGGTTGAGGAAAAATAGATGGATCGCTTGCGTGGATTTGCTACCCCCAGCTTTGTGAACATTTCCGTCTGCACCTCAAACTGCTTTTCTTGCTCATCCATTAACCTCTGGCTGTATTTAGCTACGACTGGATCGAGTCTGGGTTGGGTAAACAGGTTGAGGTAAAAACGGAAAACTTCCGGTTTTCGGCGGACATCTTCTAAAGCACCTTCAGCAATGTGCCGGATTTGTTCAGCAGGTGTCGGTTTTGCAGCCGCGGCTTCCATGACAAACAATAAATCTTGCAGTCGCAGATCAACCAGTGCCGCAATCAAATCTTCTTTGCCTTTGAAATAATGATAAAGAAGTCCCTTGGATATCTTCGCCGTTTTCGCAACGTCGTCAATTGAGGTGGCGTGATAGCCTTTGCTGAAAAAAAGCTCCATCGCCGCTTTTAAGATTTGCTCCTTGGTAGCCTGACGGATACGTTCATTTTCTGCTGGGGTGCGGGGCATCTTTGATTATTACTCGCTCAAAAAATCGCTAATCAGGTTAGTTACCTCTGCTGGATGTGTCAGCGTCGGTAGATGATCCGCGCCTTCAATCTCTGCAAAGCGAATGTCAGGAACCTGTTTAAACAACTCTACTATGCGGAAGAGGTCTTCACTGTCTTTTGTGCCAATCATAAATAAGGTCTTGGTTTTGAGTTCGTGCAATCTGGCGATCGCAGGTGGTTGGGGCCAGACTTGCTCGGCGCTTTGCCACTCAAAGTAGCGCTCTATATTGTGCTTGAACATTTGATAGAGCAAATCGCGCTGGGGGCTGGCTACAGTGGTTTGGTAGATTGAGTGTTCCAAATTTAGCTTGACCATTTTCTCCACATCTGGAGCGGCGGCTCTAATTTCCTCAAACCACTGCTGCAGTTGGGGCGAGAATTCAAAGCCTGTTAATCCCGGAGCTACTAACACCAGTTTGGAGACTCTCTGAGGATAGGTTAAGGCGAAATCGGTGGCAATTTCACCACCTATGGAATGTCCTACGAGAGTTACTTGATAAATGCCGAGATGATCGAGGAGTTTTCTTAAATCTTCAACATAATTTGCGGGTTCCAATGGCGGTGGTGACTTTCCTGCACCGCGCCCATCAAAGGTGATTACCTGATATTTCTTCGCTAATTCTGGGGCGATAAATAGCCAATCACGTAAATCTGCACCACCACTATGAATGAGAGCGATCGCATCGCCCTTTCCTTGGATTTCGTAATGTAGATCCATTTGCAAATCCTCCTTGTAGCCGCCAATTGCAGCCCTATATGAGGTGATGGCATTTTTTTACTGAATGCGATCGCCACCACTATCTTCAATATATTTTATGACTGACTGTTAAGTCAATCATAAAATGACACAAAAATAGCCCTCCGTAAAATAGGAGGGTCAAGGACTTTCAAATAAAAAATATCCCATTACTTTTAAAGCTGGGGAAGTTAAGGCAGAAAAGGGGACAAGCAATGCAAAATTCAAAATTCAGAAATTTATTTGACTTTTGACTCTTGACTCAGAACTCCTAAATATTGAGCCCTGATTTTTGCTCACGATTGATCAAAATCCCTCTCAAGCCAGCAGATTTAGCAGCTTGATAGTCTTCTTCTGGGCTGTCGCCAATGTGCCATGCAGCCTCAGGTGGACACTTATGTTTTTCTAAGGCTATAGCAAAAATTTGCGGATCGGGTTTAGCGGCGCGTGCTTCAGTAGAAATGGTGATGGAGGTGAAAAAGTCCCTGAGTCCTAAACTTTGCAGAACTGAATAAATGCGGGAATCGAAATTAGACAACACACCTAATTCAATTCCCATCCGCCGCCAGTTAATCAAAGCTGGTAGCACATCAGGATAAACAAACCACGGTTCAGCAGTACCAAAGTGGATATAAAGTTCACTAAAAAAAGCCGAAAAGTCAGAGAATTGCTTGAGAACGCCTGCGCTTTCAAAAGTATTGAGGGCAATGATTCGCCACCAATCAAATTCGCGCTGGAGAATGTCTTGGTTGTCTGCATCAGGAAATATCGGCGGTGGTGCGGCTTTAAAGCTTTCGATAAATGTTTTATCTAATGTATCAGCGGAAACTTCCACATCAAATTCCTGGGCTAGCTTACTATAAACTTCGCCCACACTACCTTTGACCCCGATGAGTGTGCCTACAGCATCTAAAAAAATAACTTTCGGTCGTTCCATCAAACTGTTATGCTTTTGAGTCCTGGATTTGAGATTATGCCTGATCGAGCTTCAGTGCATAGTTATATTTACGCACTATTTGCTACTGAGAAAGCGTTTCTATAATAGGACGTACTAGCCAATTAAAACCAACTCTGAGTTGATGATCGAAAGTGGGCAACCGATAAAGATAAGCAAGACGACGTGCTAAATATGCCAATGGCCCTTCTAGCTTGATTCCCAAACCCGTTAAAGTAGCACTGTCTACTCCCAGCGCCAGCATTTCCCCTAACTTTTGATATTGGAAGGGAAGTAAAGGGCGATTTGTTAGGGAAGCCCAAATATTCCAAGCAGTATAATCAGCTTGTTGAAAAGCAGCTTGAGCTGTAGCAGGGACTTGCTGACCTTGAGCATCAACACAATCTACTAAATCTCCCAAAGCAAAAATTTCTGGATGATCTAGTACTTGCAGAGTTGCTGTAGCTGTAATTTGACCGCGTTGATTTTGCTTCAGAGGTAGGGATCTAACTACGGGAGTGACTCGCGTTCCGACAGTCCAAATCACCAAATCTACAGGAATTGTATCAACTTGATTTTTATATTCTAGGGAAATAGTATCTTGAGCAATAGACTCTACATTGGTTTCTAAATCAATAAATATACCTCGCGCTTCCAAAGCTTTTTTCGCAGCTTCGCGGTTAAAGTCTGGGGAAGTTCGTAAAATTTGGTCGCTGAGTTCTATTAGCCGGAAGCGTCCTCTTTCTCCTAGTCTGTCGGCTAACTTACAGGCTAACTCGACACCACTGTAACCTGCGCCCACAATTGCTACCCGAATTTTATCAGCATCAGATTCTTCTAAAACTCGTAAGCGCTCTTCTAAACGGTACACATCAGGGATAGTGCGGAAGGGGAAAGCATAGGATGTTGCACCAGAAACCAAATCTAGGGGTGTTTCTCCACCCAGCGCCAGCACTAATCTGTCGTAGCTGATTTCCGGCCCATCTTGTAAATGTACTCGTTGCTGGTCGATATCAATGCCAGACACCACAGCTTGATAAAAGCGTATACCTGTGCCTTGTAATAATTCTGCAAACGGTGGGGCGATTTCCCAAGTTTGGAGTTCGCCAGTCAGCAATTCGTAGAGTAGGGGAGAAAACAGGAAGCGATCGCTTTGATCTACCAGGACAATTTCGGGTTTTTGCGTAGACTCCCAAGGTAACTGGCTCAAGCGTAAGGCAGTATAGAGACCACCAAACCCGCCACCCAGGATCACAATTCTATTAGTTCGTTGAGTCATTTGTTCTTAGGGAATATCCATCCCAATTGGGCAACTAACATTCAGTGTAATGATTTATTTCCGCCTATTGCATGGGAACAATAAACTTAGGCCCACAAAGGCTGCTCAATTTACTAATATCACCTAGTAATGTTTCGAGCTGAGTTGAAAAACAGTAATACTGTGAAATGGTAGTGCCACACTTAGATGACTCCAATCAATTTTCGTAAGTTAGTCACCCAAAAAGAATTTCTGGCCATCCTCAATCACCTGGAAAGGGAGATGGGCACTACTATTTGTATTGAAGATATCAAGGGTACAGCATTAATAGGTATTAAAAATGATGCAAGCGTATCTAGATACCCAGTGCTATTGCTAGAAGAAGTAATTGGTTGGGTAGTTGGGGATCAAAAAGCAGCTAGTATTGCTACGCTCATTTCCTACCTAGCACAACAGCAATCCGAGAAAAAGTCATTAACTAAGGAATTGTTAGAAAAGTATCAAGAAATAGACTTATTTCAAGACCTTTCTACACAAGTTACCGCTAGCTTAGATGTGCAAGAAATTGCTCGACTGGTGATTGAGGAAGCGAGAACATGCATTCCTTCTAGCTGTGGTGCAATTTTATGGTTAGATGACAAAACTGGTTGGCTAAAAATTCTTTGGGAATATGGCGAACTTAGCTCATGGTCAGAACCCCTCAAACTAGGTCAAGGAATCATTGGTACAATTCTGCGATCGCCTAAAGGCGAAATAGTTAACAATGTGTTTGCAGATTCCAGATTTGTGGAGATGGAAGCTCAGGTTAGCTCTCTGATTTGCGTACCCTTACTGTCTAAAAAGCAGCTAACTGGGGCGATCGTTATGTGTAATCAGACTCCCACAACTTACTCTACTAAAGACTGGAAACTGCTGAGTATTTTGGCATTGCAAGCAGCAGGTGCAATTGAAAAAGCGCTGCTTTACGAGCAAAGTTGTAGTGCAGCACAAGTCGCCCAAGAACAAGCGCAACAACTCCAGCTGACTCTGTTTGAACTTCAACAAACACAGAGAAAGCTGATTCAAAGTGAGAAAATGTCGTCTCTAGGTAATTTGGTTGCAGAAGTTGCTCATGACATGAATAACCCCATTAACTATGTCAGCGGTAACCTCAGCCATATTCAAGAATCTACGCAAGAAATTTTAGATTTATTGCAACTTTATCAACATCACTATCCCAGACCAGTACCAGAAATTCAAACTGTTATTGAAAATCTCGATTTAGAGTTTCTCATCGAAGATTTGAGCAAAATGCTGTCCTCCATGATTGTAGGCGTGGGGCGAATGCGCCAACTAGCCTTAACTTTAAGAAACTTTTCCCGCTTAGATCAAGCTGAGATGAAGCCAGTTGACATTCATGAAGGAATCGAAAGTACCTTGCTGATCTTGCAAGGTAGATTCAAGCCCAGGGAAAAAAACTTAGGTATTCAGATTATTAAAGAATATGGTCATATACCCTTAGTTGAAGGCTACGCCAATCAGCTTAATCAGGTATTTATGAATTTAATTGCCAATGCGATCGATGCTTTAGAAGAGTCAATGATCAGTTGTCCATGGCCACCTATGGGGGCAAAAACACCTGAAAATTACCAAATTCGCATTGCTACTGAGATAGTTAACTCTAATTGCCTAAAAATTCAGATTAGTGATAATGGCCCAGGTATTCCAGAAGATATTCAAGAGCGATTATTTGAGCCTTTTTTTACTACTAAACCTATTGGCAAAGGCACTGGATTAGGTCTATCTATCAGCCATCAAATTATTGAAAAACATGGCGGATTGCTGCGTTGTATATCTCAAATAGGAATGGGAACTACTTTTATTATTGAAATTCCGGTTATGCACAATTATGATTTTTTTACTGATTAAGGTGAAAACCAGTCAATAATATATTTGTTGACTAAATTATTTATATAAACCCAAGAATAAATAAGTAATTTTCCCCGCCTTATTTATTAATGTAAATTTCCTGATAAGTTCAGCCTGTAAATAAAGCACTGGGTGAGAAAAAAGAGCCGTGAAAGCAAGATATTCTAGGTTTTTGAATTACATATTTTATATTCTCATAGCGTTTCCTAACCTAGTCAATTACAAATTTATCAGCGTTTATCCACTGCCATTCCTGCGGAATGCTACACGAACCGCGGTTAATTCTTTATAGTTGTACCTCACTAATATGGAAAATCACTATACATATAATCTCTTGTGCATCAGCCGATTAATAATTAGAGTTATTCTGCAATAGTTTTTAAGGGATTGCCACATATAGCAGGTTTCATAATTAATGTTTTAGTAGTAAATAAAAACTTTTAAACCTTAGAAATACTGACAGACATATTAAATACATAGATATACAATATTATTGGCACATCTGTAAGTAAATCCAAGATGCCAATCTGGCTAACAACTAATCAGAGGAGGATGATTAATCCAGAATATAGTAATTACGCAAGGATTAATCTAAATATTTATTAGTTATTTTCTTTAGAAGTTATTGAGGAAAAAATTTACTTTGTATGAACAATAAGCTACTAATTGTTGATGATGACGCTAGTATGCGTTTGCTAATGGAGGAAGTGCTAGAAAGCCTAGAAGATGAAGAAGTAGAATTATTGATGGCTAAAAATGGTGAAGAAGCATTAGCAATTATTCAAACAGAAAAGCCAAAACTTGTCTTTTTAGACATAATTATGCCAAAAATGGATGGGCTAGAAGTTTGTAATACTGTGAAGAAAAAACTAGCAATACCGGATATTTACATTGTGATGCTGACTGCCAATGGGCAGGAATTCGATAAACAACAAGGTATTGATGTAGGTGCAGATTTATATATAACTAAGCCTTTTCGCCCTAATATAGTACTAAATATTTCTAGAGAAGTACTGGGGTTACCCGTTGTTGTTGAATTGGCAAAAGACGGTTTGTAACAAAGACAAACCGCCTGGTATTTAAACTTTAAGAAAAAGGCAATTAATTGCCCCCAGTGGTGATAGCTTTATTATGTATCGGGGGATCTTCTGGTTTTCTCTGCCATTGACCACCGTTACCTTGTTGGTATTCATTCCTGACGCTATTCCAAGCAACTTCACGCGCTCCATTTTCACTCATACCGTCTTTTTGAGCCGCATTAAAAGCTGCAAAGAAAATCTGTTGAGCGTGTTCAGGAAGTTGCTCTCTGATATCCTGTGGTAATTCGTCTATCTTGTTATAAGACATAAACCTACTCCAGTTATCTCTACTTTAGGTTTATGTTAAAAACTGATAAATCAAATTTCCTCTCCTAGCAGAGATATACGAATACTATACTTTTGGCTGAGTCAGAAGATATTCAAATCAACTCTACAAGAAGTAGGATGCGTTAGTAACGCATCGTCTTCAGATTTTGATATCTTGATGTCACCTAAGCAGTTTATTGTAAGAGCAGGCAAGAGGCTCACAATAAATTGATATGCTTAGAGTTGTTCTCATATTGGTGAGATACCGCAATAAAAATTTAACCACCGTTCGCGTAGCGTTCCACAGGAATGAAAGATGATTAACACAGATACACGCCGATAAATTGGTATTTCACTCAGATGGAAAAGGCTATAATATTTCAATTTTTTTGGCTACCAAGTGATAGTATCTTGCCATTTATTTATCATTTTGGCACTAACACCCGGGACTTTTTCTAAATCATTCAAAGATGTAAACTTTTGCTGTTGACGAGCAATGATTATTCGCTGTGCTAATTTTTTACCAACACCAGGTAGAGTTTCTAATTCTTCTAGGCTAGCGGTATTGAGATTGATTTTAGGAGCTATTTGACTTGGACTGGATGTTGGAGATTTAATTTGCGGACATTGTTTAGCTTCGTTGGCAATTTTTTGTTGAATTGTCAGTGGTAAACCAAGTTTTACCTTTGTATAAAGACGAGCAAATTCACGTACATAATGGGCAGCAACTTTAGGATTTTCAATTACGAGTAGGGTTTCATCGTTGCCATTATTAGCGGCTTCTGACCAATTATGAGAACCTGTAATTACTGTATTACCATCAATGACAGCAAATTTGTGATGCAATAAATCGCCTTTTGGCAAAGTTGGTACACCAACAGTAGTAATGGGATTTTTCCAAGGGCGGTTATCTACTTCATATTTACATTCTTCAGCTAGTGCAAATCCCATCATATCTAAGCCTTCACTATAAGAACGATAGGCAAATTGTGGTTCAATTAAAGCGCGAATATTGACTTTGTTTTGATGACGATTTTCGAGGATATTAGCTAGTTGTTGATCTGAAAATACAAACAATGCCATATCCACATATTTGGTAGCTGATTCTAAAGTATTAGCTATTAAACCGTTTGTACTTTGACTCCAAGGTTGAGTGGGAGAAGTTGGCGAAAACTGTACAGTAATTTTACTTTCACCTAAAGTAATAGTTTTTGGCGATCGCACTGGTTTTTGCAAACCAAATCGGCTATCTGGCTTACCACCTGGGCCATCACCCCACATGGTGTTAAACTCTTCTGTAAATAAAGCTCCTAGTTCTGGACTCTCAATTTTTAAGAAGTTATTGGCATTGCCTAAACTACTAGGATTACTGTAGTCACCAAAAACATCGCTCAAAGTGAAATTAGCAGAAGTAACAATCACAATACTATTATCTACAATCACAAATTTGTGATGCATTAAACTGCTACCTGCTGTACCATCGGCTTTGTCATCTATTAAAGGAACTTTAGCATTTTGTACGATTACCAACGCATCTCTTTGGTTAATTTCTTCAGAACTGAGTTGATTATCTTGGTTAATATCGATAAATTTACGAACTTCGTTATAGCGTTCTTGTTCCCTTTTTTCTAACTGGCTAATTTCCTCGGGTGTGAAGCTACTCCAAGGACGACTATAGGTATTTTCTAAAATTATTCTGACTTTGACTCCAGCTTTTTGTTTATCTACTAATGCTTGAGCTACTTTGGGTAAACGTAATTCTTGAACGGCGACATCGACAGTAGATTTCGCTTGAGAAATTGTATCGACAATCTGCTGTTCTAAATTATCTCCCAGACGGATTTGCTGACGATAAGGTTCAGTAAATTCTGAGGACTCGGAATGGTTAAAGTAAACCTGCACTAATGGATCTTGGGGTAGTGGTGCGGGAAGTTTATTGAATGACTGAACTTTTTGACAACCAGCAAGAGCCAGAACAAGCAAGCAAATACAATAATTATAGGAACGAGAGAAACAAAACACAGGAATTTGGCTAGATATGCTTTAAAGGTGAATAGATAATATTATTCCCACAAATGAGTATGTCTCGTGCTTATAAAGACACTAACGAAAGCTTTTGCTAAGATTGGTTACATAATTTAACATTTTGTTTTTTATTTAGAAAAATATGCAGACTGTTCTCAAATCAAATCAAGAACAAGTCACTCGATTGTTTTCTAATTTGGAATTTGATGGCAATCAGTTAAGTCATCAACCAGGTAGCGTGTTGGGAAGTACGGCGCTGATTGCTGGAACTACGGTTGGTGCGGGTATTTTGGCATTACCTGCAGTGACTTTACCCTCTGGGGTTGTACCATCAACAGTCTTGCTGGTTGGTGTATGGTTATACACCTTAATCTCAGGATTATTAATTGCTGAAGCTACTGTTAATACTATGCGTGTTGCAGGCCGTCCCAGTGTAGGGATGCTGGCAATGGTTGAAAATACCCTTGGTGTTGTAGGTGGACGCATTGCTGGTGCTACCTACTTGTTGCTACACTATGCCCTATTGGTAGCATATACTACCCAAGGCGGCGAAATTTTAGGTTCTGCGATCGCCAATTTATTGGGCATACCCCACCAATTACCTGCATGGCTAGGCACCATTGTGTTCACCCTGATATTTGGCGGGATTATGTATCTGGGTCGAGAAAAGTTTGTAGAAAAACTCAATAGTGTATTTGTCGCCATTGTTTTATTATCTTTTCTCGGATTATTGCTGCTAGCTGGCGAACAGGTGAAAACCACGCAATTATTATTTCAAAATTGGAGTGCTTTAGGTAGCGCCGTTTCTGTGATGGCTGTAGCGCTGTTTTACCATAACGTTGTGCCAGTGGTGGTGACGCAGCTAGAAGGCGACACCCGCAAAATTCGGCAGTCTATTGTGATTGGTTCTCTGATTCCCTTAATCATGTTCTTGGCGTGGAATGCAGTAATTTTGGGCAGCGTCAATCCAGAGATTCTTCAGAAGACTGTCGATGGTAGAACTATATTTGACCCTTTGCAAATTCTGCGCTCTGGTAGTGCTGGAGAATGGTTAGGCGTGTTAGTTTCAATTTTTTCAGAATTTGCGATCGCCACATCATTCATTGGATTTGTCTATGGCTTGCTAGATTTCTTGCAAGAAATATTCTTTGTTACCCAAGTACAATTTTCTAGCCGTCTACCGCTTTATTCGGTGATTCTTTTACCTGCTATGAGTTTAGGGGCAATTAATCCCAAAATTTTCTTTATTGCTCTAGATTATGTCGGCACATTCAACATTACAGTTTTAGCGGGCATAATTCCCGCGCTGATGACTTGGAAGCAACGCCACAATTTAGAACATTCACATAAAATTCACCAACCACTTGTCCCTGGCGGGAAGGTGACACTAATAGCGATGATTGGGATTGCATTAGCCATTATTGGCAAGGAAATTTGGGCACTGTAAAGTGCTGAGTTGCAGAGACGCGATTAATCGCGTCTGTACAAGAGTGTTGAGTAAAAATGCTAGCTTCTAGTTCCTGGCTACTAAGCTGGCTACCACATCAGCCAAGTGTGTTGGCTCTAGGGGTTTAGGGATGTGCATTTGATAGCCGGAAGCGATCGCCTTCATTTTATCTTCTTCGCGGGCAAAGGCTGTCACTGCTATAGCTGGAATATGCACATCTACGTCACTTTCCCAATCTCGGACTTTGCGGATAAAATCGTAACCGTCTTCTAGCGGCATACCGATATCGCAAAGAATGACGGCGGGTTTCCAGTCAAATACTTTGTTGAGTGCTTGTGCTGCAGAGGCGCAAGTGCATACTTCTGCCCCCTGTTGCATGAGTATTGCGGAAACTAAATCGCGTGCGTCAGGATCGTCATCCACCACCAGCACCCGTACATTCTTAAGTTTGTCAGAGTTTTTGTAAGTGCCATTTGCAGATGTGATCGGTGGGGTGCTAATGCTTTCCTGACGCGCAATCACAGGAAGTTTCATAGTGAAAGTTGCCCCCTTCCCTTCTCCATCACTATCAGCTTGCACTGTTCCACCATGAAGCTCGACTAGATGACGGACAATAGCCAAACCTAGGCCTAAACCGCCATATTCCCTGGTTGTTGAGCCATCAGCTTGGCGGAAGCGCTCAAAGACGTATGGCAGGAATTCTGCTTTGATACCTACACCAGTGTCACGCACTCTCACCTCAACCAGTGAGTCAACTTGCTGAAGTTGCACTTCCACCCATCCACCTTGAGGTGTGAATTTAACCGCATTGGCGAGCAGATTCCATACTACCTGCTGAAGTCGATTTTGGTCTCCTAAAACAGGTTCAACATTGGTAAGTTGTACTTGTAAATCGATGTCTTTGACTTCCGCCGCGTGGCGCATCGAATCGATAGCACTAATAATTACGGTAGCTAAATTTAACGGCTGTGTTTCCAGGCGGAGTTTTCCCAGAATAATCCGCGATGTGTCGAGGAGGTCATTGACTAATTGTGCTTGAGCTTTGGCATTTCGCTCGATAGTAGCGATCGCATTCTGTGTTTTTTCTTGGTTGAGCTTCCCGCCACGTAGCAACTGAGCCCAGCCGAAGATGGCGTTGAGAGGAGTTCTTAGTTCATGAGAGACGGTAATTAAAAACTCATCTTTGAGACGGTTAGCTGCTTCGGCTTCAGCTCGCGCTGCTTCAACCTGCTTTAAATGTTCATCACGTTCACGCTCGCGTTGCGATAGCAGGTTAGCTGAAAATTCCAAGGCTTCGCCTAACAAGGCTACTTCCTCAATAGTTGAAGGACTTATACGTGTGTATTCACCTTTAGCAAGCGCTTCCGCTGCTGTTGCCGCTTCAGTGATGCCTTGTGAAATCCATTGTGAGAGAACGAGCGCACCTACACCACTTACCAAGAGCAAGGCCAAACCAGAGCCAACTACTAGCCACATTGCACGACGAGCCGGACTTTCAATCACATCAACTGCAACGACGACAGCGGTTGTCCAGTTAGAGAAATTAGCTCGTTTGAAAGCAACATACACCTGCGCGCCTTCCAAGGTAGTCTCGCGGTAAACACCCTCACTGGTTGCCGCGATCCGCTTGAGAAAAGACGGGGTACCTGGTTTACCCATAAAGCGCTCAGGGTGAAGAGTCCGAGCCACAACAATTCCATGACCATCAACAACAGTACGTGTCCACTCCCCATCAATACGTGGCTGGTTCTTGATAGTGTGAGTGAGCGATTCTGAGGAGATAATAGCAGTAAGCACATATTGTAGTTTGCCGTTCCGCACTACTGGAACGCGCACAGGAAATGCCCATTGCCGCTTGGCACGTGCAAAAGCCAAATAACCCACTGTTGGTTGCTGCGTTTCGACAACACGCTGCACACTTTCAGGCTCATTTGCCAAAGGGAGTAAGGTGCCAAAAGGACGAAAAGTATTTAAGACTTGGCGTTTGTCAGGTGTGAGCAAGATTACACTTAACCAAGTTGGTTGCGTTTGTACTGTGCGTTGTGCCTCCTTATAAAAGGCTTTTAAATCACCTTGGTCAAGTTTGTCAGATGCTGCCAGTGCTTGAAGTGTTCTAGTTGTGCTAGAAACCTCTCGCTCCAAGTCTTGAGTAAGATTCCGTGCTGCTATAACCAAACGGCGCTGTGAAGACGCACGCTCACTAAAAGAAAGTCTTTGAACAACAGCAACAGCAAAAAGGACAACTGGGAGCAAGGCCCCAGCCACAAGCAAAACAATGTGCCACTTTAGAGCTAGTGTGCGTCCACCGAAAGCATTTAAGCTGTAATTTTTACTTGTTTTACGCAACCTGGCTCGCAAAACTGACGGAAATTTAGTTTGATTTGTTCTTGTCACGCTCTTGTGCTGACAGCACACCAAGTGATTTATGTGTTGTCATCATTGGAATTATAACTATCTATAAATTTTGTCATAGTGACAATCATAAAATATTTTCTCTTAAAGCATTCTTTGCCGCTTAAGCATACATTTAAGCGGCAGTAAAAGTATATTAAAATCGGTATTCAGCACTTCACTCTATCGCTCTAGCTATTACTCTATTTGCGGCACTTTTATATCAAATAAGTTGCCGAAAATTTTGAACTATTTTGCGATAGTTTTAGTCAGCCATTTTAGCGAAGTAAATTATTAGCTAAATCAGCTTTTGAAGTCAAAAATACTGATATTTACCTTGAAAATCCCGTTAATTTACTTCAACAGAAATCTTATTTTCCCCTTGTCCCCAGTCCCCAGTCCCCAGTCCCCAACCTATACAAAAGTTAATGCTTGACCGCGAACTTCTGTATTTAACTTGCCTTTGTCGTAGACAATTTCACCACCAACAATAGTGGTAACAGCCCATCCAGTCAGATCCCAGCCCTCAAAAGGACTCCAAGCGCACTTAGTTAATAGTTCTTCGCGGCGGACTGGGCGGTAAGTATTTAAATCTACCAAGACTAAATCAGCATCATACCCAGGTGCGATGGCACCTTTGTTAGGAATACCATAAGCTTCAGCCACAGCTTTTGACATCCACTGCACTACTTGGCTAACGGTACATTTCCCTTCCATCGCTGCGGTTAACATCACAGCTAGGGAAGTTTCTACCCCAGGCATACCAGAGGGAGTGTTGGGATATTCCTGGGCTTTTTCTGCTAAGGTGTGGGGTGCGTGGTCTGTAGCGATAAAATCAATTACACCATCGCGTAAAGCTTGCCACAGAACTTCATTATCGTGGGGCGATCGCAAAGGTGGATTCATCTGTGCCAAGGTGCCAATCTTTGCATAGGCGCTGGTATTTAACACTAAATGCTGTGGTGTGACCTCTGCAGTTACCCAGCTAGGTTTTTCTTGACGCAGCAAATCGGCTTCTTCCGCAGTAGACATATGCAGAATATGCAGCCGCCGTTGGTATTTTTTGGAAAGTTTTAATGCCAGCTTCGTTGCCAATAATGCGGCTTCATTATCTTGAATTTGCGAGTGAATTGCTGGGTCGTGAATCCCTGCAAATTCTTGCCGCCGTTGGTTAATTCTAGCTTGGTCTTCAGCATGAACCGCAATTAAGCGATCGCCCTGAGCAAATATTGCCTCTAGGGCAGTTTCTTGGTCAACTAATAACTGACCATGCATTGACCCCATAAAAATTTTAATTCCTGGTGTCGGCTTGGCAGCTAGTAAATCTGGCAGATTCTCTGCCGTTGCCCCAATAAAAAAGCCATAATTAACTAAGCACTTAGTGGAGGCACGTTGTAACTTATCGTCTAAAGCTGCTTGATTAGTTGTGAGAGGACGTGTGTTCGGCATTTCTAAAAAGGAAGTTACTCCCCCTTTAGCGCAAGCACAACTAGCAGTAAACAAGTCTTCCTTGTGTTCCAGCCCTGGTTCACGGAAATGTACTTGCGGATCAATGACTCCTGGCAACAAAGTTAACCCAGCTGCGTCAATTTCTGTAGTGGGCGTGGGTGTATAGATTTCTGGTGCAACTTCGACAATTTGGCGATCGCGCGTCAGCACATCCCCAACCATCAATTCACCATTAGGTAGAATGATACGGGCGCGGCGAATCAGTAAACTTTTGGGAGATGACATGGAGTTAACAATATTAAGACAGAGGACTATACATAACAGAGAACTATCTTTTTAGGTTAAACTTGGTTGCACTCTTAAGAGTCAATTTTTGCTGCGGGTGAGAAAAAAGTTTATTTTTACCTATGTATGTAATTGTAAATATGGCAACATAACTAGAATATCAAAGTTCTCCTGTTAAGATTCAAAAATATAGTTCCCCTTGGCGAGTTAAGTAGCTGCATCTTTTTTAACTTCAGTAATTTCATGCAAAATCAAGTGTCTGATAAAAATTCTAGTCAACAACCCGATCATTCTTGGATTGCAGAGCTAGGTAGAACAGTAGTATTAAGTATAGTTCTAGCCCTAGGTATTCGTACTTTTGTTGCCGAAGCTCGCTGGATTCCATCTGGTTCAATGGAACCCACGCTGCATGGGACTCCAAATCAGTGGGAAGCAGACAAGATCATTGTGGATAAATTGAAGTACAAGTTTTCCGAGCCGCAGCGAGGGGACATTGTGGTCTTTTCGCCCACAGATGAGTTACAAAAAGAACAATATCACGATGCTTTTATTAAACGTGTAATTGGCTTGCCTGGTGAAAAAGTAGAACTGAAAAATGGCAAAGTCTTTATTAACAATAAACCCCTGCCAGAAGCAAATTATCTGAGTTCCCAACAACGCACAGTAATTGACGTTTGCACATCTGGACAGCAGCCACCATTTTTAGCGCAGCCTCAGACAATACCCCAAAACTCATACTTAGTGCTGGGTGATAACCGTAACAGTAGCTACGATAGCCGTTGCTGGGGTGTGGTTCCTCGCCAAAATATCATTGGTCGCGCTGTGCTGCGTTTTTGGCCTTTAAATCACGTTGGTGGTATTGATAAATCACCACTATATCCATAATTGCCTAGTACCCTTATTTCCAAATGTATGTAACCTTAGTGCTGGCAAATCTTTGCTCAAAGCCCAGTAATTAAGTTGTTAGCAGTACCAACCTAGTACCACGAGACAGAATTCAAAATTCCAAATCAACACAGCATCAGCTTTTTGTTGATTCAGAATGAATGATTTATTTCCGCTTTGTTGTACTAGGTTTATTGAGAATTTTGTCGCATATTACAGCCTATTTCAGGTAAATAAAATACCTCGTTAGCCGCACAATCAATAAAAGTTCTGATAAAACAAATCGATTGACGTTTACATCTTGTAGAGACGCGATTCATCGCGTCTTTTCAACCCCAAAATAATCACGAAAAATTCTTAACCAAACCGTATTAGGGGCATAATATTTTGTGCCCCTAAAATTTTAAATAGCTATCACAAACCCTTATTGCATCCGCCTGATTCTGCAACTAACCCAGCACAACGCGAAATCCAACATTGATGTATTTATTATCTCTGGCGTTACAATTGCGGACTGCTGAACGACAATTCCAGGGATTGATATTCCATGAACCACCACGCAGCAGACGAGTATGATTATCGCTCATCCATACACTGCCATCTGCTGGTGCTCCTTTATAATTTTTGTGCCAGCTATCTTGGCACCATTCCCATGTATTACCATGCATATCATATAAACCAAAGGGGTTGGCGGGAAATGTGCCCACATCAGTTGTTTGCCCACGATATTCGCCCTTTGGCCCAGCACCATAACAGTATTTACCGTTGTAATTAGCTAAATCAGTTGTAATAGTTTCACCAAAACAGAACGGTGTAGTCGTTCCTGCACGACAGGCATATTCCCATTCTGCCTCAGTTGGTAAGCGATAAGGTTTTCCTGTTTCTTGAGCAAGTCGGGCACAAAACTCCATCGCCTCATCCCAAGATACTTGCTCAACAGGTCGATTAGCCCCTTTAAAATGGGAAGCTTCAGGATTTAATTGAATATTTACCCTTTCCAGTGCAGCTACAGCTTTCCATTGGCTTTGGGTAACAGGATATTTTGCCATGAAAAAAGGTTGGATCGTCACTAAATGTTGTGGACTTTCAGAGTTATATCGTTCTGTTTCATCCCTGGGGGAACCCATCATAAATTGGCCTCCAGGAATGGCAACCATTTCTAAAACTAAGCCATTGTTTAAGTTTTCGATAAAAAGCTTAGATACTCCCCGAATGCGGTTAATTTCCCAATTTTTTGTAGTATCCAAAAATCCAGATTTGTAAGTTAAGGTAGCAAACTCAAACTCAAAAATCTCAGTTTGAATTTGCTCTTTTTTTGACTGTGACTTTTGGGGAAATACCTTTAGTTCTATTGCTGCAATATCTTCTTGCCGTAATCCTAAATACTGCTGATAGTCTTGTAAATCTTTTTGAGTAGTGGCGTTGAAGGGATATTGATGTTTAACTGCATCAATTAAAGCCTGTTCATACTCTTGTAATTTTTGCTGATATTCGCGATAGGGTTGGAGAACTTGTTCATGAATTTCTTCAGCTTCTTCCTCTGATAAACCCAAATCAATTTGCTTAGATTCTAATATTTTTAAAGCAAAAATCGAAAATGTTCCTTGACCTTGTTGCGCGCGACTTCTAGCTTCTTGAAAATATATTTGCTTGGCAGAAGGATTAAGCAGAATTGTTGGTGGTAACCTTAAGGCTTCCAAAGCTTCTGATGCTTGGCTATAACGCAAACTGAAGTGACGGCGCACCATTTGAGTTAACACCTCAGTCAAATGGTCATTCACCTGTACTTTATTTCGCCAGATAATTTCACCTGTTAAAGGGTCTTCTTGCAATTGTGAAGGTACAATGCCAGTTAAAGCTTGAATTACCGTCATCCCCACAGCATAGACATCGCTACCTAAGCAAGGTCTACCATTTTTTTGCTCCGACGGCATATACCCGGAAGTACCGATGACCACGCTGGTATATACTTCCCCTAGGGAATTCACCATCAAAGAACCAAGTTCTTTCACCGCCCCAAAATCAATGAGAAAAATCTGACCATCCCGATGTCGCCGCATCAAATTTTGGGGTTTAATATCGCGGTGAACCACTCCTTTACTATGTATAAAAGACAAAACTTCTAAAATATCGTGCAACAATTTAGTTGCATAATCTTCACTTAGTGGCTTCCCAGGAATTATTTCTTGGCTTAAGTCCTGTCCCTCAATGAATTCCTGAACTATGTAAAGATTTTCTCTTTCACTAAAATGTGCTAGTAATCTGGGTATTTGGGGATGTTGGCCCAGTTTTTCGAGAATAGCCGCTTCTTTTTCAAAAAATTCTACAACACGAGGATGGGTTTGGTTAGGGCGCAGTTGCTTAACTACACACAAAGGTCTGCTAGGTTGCAAATTATCCCTAGCCAGAAATGTTACAGCGAAACCACCGCCGCCTAATTGCCGAATGATTTCGTAGCGTCCAGCCAGTGTGTTCAAGATGACTGCTAACCCCCAGAAACCTCATGAATTTTAGTGTAATTGTTAATGATTGAATAGGACAAGTCAACTTAAATTAATGGTAAGTACAATCTACTGCTATATAAGCACAGAGATAAAATTGTACCTATAGCTCAGACACACTGACTTTTGCTTTTCAATTATGGTTCCGCAGTATTCAGGATTTGAGACTTAGCTGTAACGTGTCATCTATGCAGCGGTGCGTTAGGCACTAGGATAGTTATTTCGTGACAAATAATATTGATTGTACTTGATAAATAATCTTTGATTTATCTATTCTGAGAAATCGGTTTTTTACCTTTAGCTAGCAGTAAGCATAATAGACCGAAATATATAAATGTTATAAGCAAAAAAGGAAAAGGTTTTTATCAATTATCCCTTCCCCTTTTTTGTTAAGCTAAAGTTTCTGGTTCCACACCTAAAGCTCTTAATCTGTCTTCTAGTATTCGCGCTCTTTGTTCTGCTGCCAAGCGCCTTTGTCCTTCAACATTTGCTCTTTCTTCTGCCTCTTCGATGCATTCTTCTAATGTGAGCAACCTTTGCCCTTCTTCGTCATACCAATACAACCATTCCCGCACAATTCCTTGATAAATTCCTCGATGTCTTCCAATTCCTAAACCAATTTCTGGTAACCAAACAGGACTTCCTGACATGAGTACATATTCGCCATCTACGAGGCGATAAACTTCTAAAGGTGATTTTTTTCGCCGCAGAGGATTATAGATAACGTAGTATAAAATCCCCAATTTTTTAGCATAAAGCTCTTTTTTAGTACTATATTCTCCCCGATGTATTTGCGAAACAACTTCTAATGCCAAAATTGGCAACTCTTTTTCTTCCCATAGCACATAACTCAAGCGTAAGTATTCATCAACGAAGCGCTTCACCCCTAAGCTTAGAAATCCATCAGGGACAAGGGCTGGCTGGTTTGGGTCATAATAAATACCCATATTCACACCAAAAAACCAATTCCAACGTTCTGACCAAATCATAGCCAGGGTACTTTCAAGCAAGGCAGGGATGAGATGCTGTAATTGATTATCCACAGGCGTATCGTCAGAGTTGAGTAATTCTTCGGAAGATGGCAAACAATGCAACGGGTTGTAGTGTAACATGAGCGGTATGCTAAATACTGACTCTAGATAGATTGTAAGAAAAGAATGCAGTGATATTTGTAAATATTCCGTCGTCTTATTGCTGAGAATATCAGCAATATTCAGGTTTTAGCTAAAATCATGATAGATATAAGAATCCGATTTGATTATTGAAAAAATCTAAGTATGTGTAGGGTGCGTTATCACGAATAACGCATTCTATTTTGGGCTTTGTTGCGTTGCGCTGCGCGACAACACACTCTACATTTATGTTTAATCTTATAGCGATGTTTTTGTTTTATAAATAAAAAAGGGCGGGTTACATACCCGCCCTAAAATTAATAGTCATATCAACTATCAATCTTGAATTTAGTTACCAATTTGTGGCGCAGCTAAAGAAACCTTTGGTAATTCTTTTTGCTGTGCTAATGTTGGTACTGAATCGCGCAATCTTTCTGTTAGCTGCACTGTTGTAGAATCATACATTTGAGTTAGCAGCTTCGGATAAAAACCAATCCCAATTATTGGGACTAACAAACAAGCAATGATAAAGACTTCACGAGGTTCGGCATCAATCAATGCTTGGTGAGAAACTAACTCTTCGTTCTCTTGACCGTAGAAAATTTCGCGTAACATTGAGAGCAAATAAATTGGAGTTAAAATCACCCCAACTGCCATCAAGAATACCACGATGACTTTAAATGTGGAGCTATATGCATCGCTGGTAGCAAAGCCAACAAATATCATTAATTCTGCTACGAAACCGCTCATTCCTGGCAATGCTAAAGAAGCCATAGAACAGGTGGTAAACATGGCGAAAATCTTCCGCATTCTCTTACCTACACCACCCATTTCATCCAACATGAGGGTATGTGTGCGGTCATAAGTTGCACCAACGAGGAAGAATAAACTTGCCCCGATTAAACCATGAGACACCATTTGCAATACTGCCCCACTCAATCCTAAATCTGTGAAAGAGGCAATACCAATGGTGACAAAACCCATATGCGAAATTGAAGAGTAGGCAATTTTTCGCTTCAGGTTACGTTGGGCAAATGATGTCAGGGCGGCGTAGATGATATTTACGACCCCCAAAATCACTAACACAGGTGCAAAATAAGCATGGGCATCAGGCAGCATTTGAGCATTCATGCGAATTAAGGCATAACCACCCATTTTCAGCAGAATACCTGCCAGCAACATATGTACTGGCGCTGTAGCTTCACCGTGGGCATCTGGTAGCCAGGTGTGCAGAGGGATAATAGGCAACTTAACAGCGTAGGCAATTAAGAAGCCAGCATACAGTAAAAGTTGGAAATTGAGGGCGATGTCTTTTAAAGCGAGCGATCGCATATCAAATGTGACCGTATCGCCATAAAAGGCCATTGTCAAAGCGCCCAGTAAAATAAACAGCGAACCGCCAGCAGTATACAAAATAAATTTGGTTGCTGCATATTGCCGTTTTTTACCACCCCAAATCGCCAGCAGTAGGTACACCGGAATCAATTCCAGTTCCCACACCAGGAAAAACAACAGCATATCCTGGACGGCGAACACAGCGATTTGACCGCCATACATCGCCAATAGCAAAAAGTAAAATAGCCTGGGTTTAAGTGTCACAGGCCAAGCTGCTAAGGTCGCCAGGGTAGTAATGAATCCAGTCAAAATAATCAGGGGCATGGATAAGCCATCAGCCCCGACTGACCATTTCAAATCCAATTGCGGTACCCAGGCGTAACTCTCTACCAACTGCAAATCGGGGTTGGAGAAGTCATAGCCTGTATAAAAAGCGTAAACAATCAGTGCAAAATCAATCAATCCCACAATTAAGGCATACCAGCGTATGGTTTTGCCGTCCTTATCTGGGATGATGGGAATCAGTAGCGACGCGGCTATCGGTAACAAGATAATCGTCGTCAGCCACGGGAAGTTAGCTGTATTCATCGCCGTTCGCCTGCAATCAAAATCATGTTTGGCAAAAAGTCACTAGCTATTAAGTAGCAGCTTTTTTGAGATTTAGTCTCCCTTGTTAGGTTGATTTAACAAAAATGAAGAAAGATGAAGGTAGGTCAATCGATTCACCCGCCTTCATCTCTATTAAACATACTATTTGGCTATTCACTAGAAAATCAGATGATGAATTGTCGAAGGAGTGCTGACTCTGAATTATTTTCTGAATTCAAACTCAGAATTCAGCACTCAGGATGGCACTTAGGTAATACCAAAGAAAATCACTAAACCCAACACAGCCCCAAAGATAATTAAGGCATAGAATTGAGCACGACCATTTTCCAGGTATTTCAGCCCTTCACCACTGACCAAGGTGAAAAAGCCCGTAAGGTTAACAGCACCATCCACAACGCGGAAGTCAACTTCCATAACTTGTCTAGCTACGCGACGCAAGCCCATCACGAAGACGCGATGGTAAATGTCATCAAAGTACCACTTGTTGAGGGAAAGCTCATACAGTGGTTTGATTTTCGCTGCGATCGCCGCTGGGTCGATTTTACCGCGCAAATACATTAAGGAAGCCAAGGTAATCCCAATCAAGGAAATACCTACAGAGGCCCCTGCCATAATGTAAAATTCCGTCGGGTTAAACTCGGCAGCTTTTTCCAGTACTTCGCTTAAAGTTTCGGTGGGTGGGAAGATGAATTCCTCAAAGTAATTGGCGTATGGTGTGCCTACCAAACCAATCAAAATCGAAGGTACGGCTAAAACTGCCAAAGGTAGGGTCATTGTCCAAGGCGACTCGTGGGGAGTATCACTGTGGTGACCGTGGGATTCATGGTCGCCATGATGTCCACCAGTTGCAGCTAATTCGCCTTTTTTCATTGCCCCAGGCCCAAAAGTCGGGGCTGGTTCACCTGATTCTAATTCCAAGATAATTGTCGAAGCTTTCTTCAACTTGTCTTTGATTTTCTCGTCAGTACCGCGGAATTTGCCTTCAAATGTCGAGAAATACATTCTAAACATATAAAAGGCGGTAATTCCAGCAGTTAGCCAGCCAATAAGCCATAAAAATGGGTTAGCTTCAAAAGCCTTGCCGAGAATTTCATCTTTTGACCAGAAACCAGCGAAGGGGGGAATACCAGAAATTGCCAAGCAACCTATTAAGAAGGTAATGCCAGTCACTGGCATATACTTACGCAATCCGCCCATTAAGCGCATATCTTGAGCTAATGCGGGGTCATGACCTACGACTCCTTCCATGCCGTGAATCACGGAACCGGAACCCAAGAACAGCATCGCCTTGAAATAGGCGTGGGTCATCAGGTGGAATAATCCCGCGCTGTAGGAACCTACTCCCATCGCCATCACCATGTAACCTAACTGGGAGATGGTGGAGTAAGCTAAACCCTTTTTGATGTCATTTTGGGTAATAGCAATTGTCGCCCCTAAAAAGGCCGTAAATGCCCCCGTAAAGGCAATGACGTTCATGGCGGCGGGCACATGTTCAAAAACGGGGTACATCCGCGCAACCAAGAACACCCCAGCAGCCACCATTGTGGCGGCGTGGATTAAGGCTGAAATGGGGGTGGGGCCTTCCATCGCATCCGGTAGCCAGACATGGAGAGGAAATTGCGCTGATTTTGCCACCGGGCCGAGGAAAACTAAAATCGCCAACAGGACAGCCAGAAAATTGCTGATGGAACCCGATTGTACAAGTTCGCCCAGGCGATCGCCCATGACACCAAAATCAAAGCTGCCTGTGGCCCAAAATAGCCCCAGAATACCAAGTAAGAGACCGAAGTCTCCCACACGGTTAGTTACAAATGCTTTTTGGGCTGCATCTGCTGCTGACTTGCGATCGTACCAAAAGCCGACCAACAAGTAGGAACACATCCCCACTAGTTCCCAGAATATATACACCTGCACCAGGTTGGAACTGACTACCAGTCCCAACATTGAGGAGCCAAATAAACTGAGATAGGAATAAAACCTGACATATCCTGGGTCATGAGCCATATAGCCATCGGTATAAACCATGACTAAAAAAGCGACCGTGGTCACAATCACCAGCATCACAGCTGTTAGGTGGTCGATTGTGTAGCCCATACTCAGGTGAAAATTGCCTGCTGCTGCCCATTCTAGGGTACGGACATAAGTTGGATGTCCTTGAATTTGACTCCACAGCAAGGCAAACGACAGCCCCATCGCTGCTCCCATTAAGGAGATAATCACTACAGCGTTCAGCTGCCGCAGGCGGTTTGTCACCTGATTTAACGAAATTAATCCTAGACCGACCAGCATTGCCCCGAAAAGCGGCAATACAGGAATCAGCCAGGCATATTGATAGATTACTTCCATCACTGACGCGTACTTTTAGGATTCTTGACTAAGTTAAAACAGTGCTGCTGACGGTCTTCAGAGGACTAGAACAGAGAAAGAAGTTAAGAGACACTGCTGTGGCTTCCCCCAGGATGGGTCTGAACCGCAGGGACTTGTAGACATGATCCAGGGGGCTTCCCAAAGAGTAGCAAACAAGTTGCATTTTCCCAACCCAGGCAACTGCAGTTAGTGCTAGGTTTCTCGTAGTTTTCCGAATGGCTTGCCGTTGGTTAGGGTAAACATCTTAACTTTCAAGCAATCTCCGTTACGGTCAACTATCCGTCCTCAGGCAACTGTCAGGTCGAACTGTTAATAATTGTGACACACACCCTTTAGCATAAAATACCCCACCGGTAGGGATTGCGGTGGGGTGTTAAGCTTGGTTTTAGATTTGCTTGATCAAATTAATCATTATATAGTCAACAGTCAATCAACTTTGGATTTAGTATTTGGGATTTTCGATTGATTCCCAGAATTAATCCTGAGGCTTCTACCTCAGAAGTGAAAAATTTTGCATTAAAAAATCAGCGACTAGACTTAGCGACAGCCTAAGTCTACGGTTTTTGGGCTATTGTAGCTCACAGAGCGATCGCTATAGCTCACTTTAATTTCTTCTAGCGCTCTGCGTAAATCATCTCTGCCACGAAAACCCTCAAGACGATGCTGGATGGTGCCATTCTCAATCAACAGTAAAGTGGGCAGTGACTTTAAGCGATAAGTGGTAGAAAGTTTAAAATTTTGGTCAGCGTTCACACCAACTAATTTTATTTGCTCCTGACATTCGTCTTGAAATTGTAATAACAAGGGGTGGATAATGCGGCACAAGCCACACCAGGGTGCTTCAAAATTTACTAAAACCGGAATTGGAGATTCTAAAACTTCTTGAGTAAATGTCCGCTCACTAACCGACAACACCATGATGCCTCTAGAATTATAGGGTTTTTAATCAAACTAATTATCAGCAGTAGTGGCATTGGCAAGCAAGTTACTGCCGATAGACGCTCTATTGGATACAAAATAGTTAGACAAAATTGAGCGCGTTGATTGCGGCGCTGAGATCAAAGCCAGCGCGACATTCACGGTTACTTTTTTGGATTTTCAAGTCTTAATAGCCACTATTATCTGACAATTTAGACTAGAGATGCTATTTCTTTCCTAGCACAATGTATTGTTTAGCAACTATCAATTTCAAATCTCAAACCGACTCCATACACCCCCACTCGCAGCTATTTGAATTTATCGTACATTGATTTGGTAGCAATGGATAATTTGATATTTTCATCTATTTGAGCATTATCTTCTGATATCGGGGATCATCTAAAGCTACCATGTTAACTTACTAGTTGCTGCCAATAACAGGGGGTGCGACCACCAAAGCAATGCCACAAAAATTGCTACTCCTAAATAGGCAGGACGGAGAAATTCTGCCAATTTCAGAGATTGACGACCATCAATAATTGCTAAAAAGGGAATAATTGAAGTCCGTTGTTTGACAATTTCAAAAGCTTCACCATAGCGTTGAGTGAGGCGGCGATCCCCGTGCCAAACACCAAACAAGTGATGCAGCACCAAACCAATCGAGGTAACTAGGGTAAACGTGGTACCTAACCAGAGGGTATGAGCAACACACCAAATTATTTGTCCTACCATTTGGGGATGACGGGAGATGCGAATAATTCCTGTTTCGTAAAGATGAACCTCAGGCTTTTGGATGGCGGCAATTTCTAGTAGATTGAATGTAGCAGGATATAAAAATATAAAAGAAATCGCCGACAGCACCCAAACTAAAATTTGTACACCAGGTACATCTTTTACCTGCCAAAGTTGCAAACCATCATAACGGTGATTAAAAAAGTAAATAATTAATATTACAGCCAAAGGCAGGCTGACTAAGGCAAATAAAATCCGATAAAGCCTTGGCCCAATGTATTTTTCTGCCACAGGCCGTAAAGCAGCACCACCACTGTGCGCGATCGCAAAAACTAACTGTAACCCCAATATGACAAAATGACTGGGGGTTAACCAAGAAGTCAGCATCATAACTTATACGTAGGTGAAGTAAATTAAAGAAAAATTAGATCAGTACCACAAATACCACAAAGTATTCAAAAGGGGACTTTAGTCAAGATGTTGTGCTACTGTCTGTTTCGAGTCAATCTTCCCAGTTTAAGATGCAATTAATCACACTGATCAATCTCAGTGTGAAATGCTGATTTCTTGCTAAAGCCGCTCCTTTCTTGTTTGTAGGTTTAGCCTTATGTCTGACCTTCCTTTCACTTTAGATCAGTTACGTATTCTCAAAGCGATCGCCCTAGAAGGGAGCTTCAAGCGCGCCGCTGATAGTCTTTATGTTTCTCAACCTGCTGTCAGTTTACAAGTGCAAAACTTAGAACGGCAGCTAGACGTACCTTTATTTGACCGTGGAGGACGACGTGCTCAATTAACAGAAGCTGGACATTTACTTCTCAGTTACGGGGAAAAAATCCTGAGCCTGTGTCAAGAAACCTGTCGCGCTATTGAAGATTTGCAAAATCTCCAGGGTGGCACTTTGATTGTCGGTGCTTCTCAAACCACTGGTACCTATCTGCTACCGAAGATGATTGGGATGTTTAGACAAAAATATCCTGATGTGGCTGTACAATTACATGTCCACTCAACGCGGCGCACAGCTTGGAGTGTCGCTAACGGACAGGTGGATTTAGCAATTATTGGCGGTGAGATTCCTGGAGAATTAGCTGAGTCTCTGGAAATTATCCCCTACGCCGAAGATGAACTGGTGCTGATATTACCTGTGTTTCATCCCTTAACCAAACTGGAAACTATTCAAAAAGACGACCTTTATAAACTCCAATTCATTGCTTTAGATTCCCAATCCACTATCCGCAAAGTTATTGACCAAGTGTTAGCACGCTGTGAGATTGATACTAGGCGGTTTAAAATTGAAATGGAATTAAATTCCATAGAAGCCATTAAAAATGCCGTGCAATCGGGTTTAGGGGCTGCTTTTGTTTCAACCTCCGCCATTGCGAAAGAGTTACAAATGGGTGTATTGCACTGTGCCCCGATTGAAGGGGTTGTAGTGAAGCGCACACTTTGGCTGATTTTTAATCCCAATCGCTATCGCTCTAAGGCAGCAGAGGCATTTAGTCAAGAAATCTTGCCCCAGTTTGCTACCCCTGGATGGAACCACAATGTGTTAAAATTGACACAAAAAAATTTAATGGTCAATACATTGGATGCAGTAATACCAAACTCCACTGACGAAGACTAACCTCTGGTCATTAGTTATTAGTCATTAGTCATTAGTCATTAGTTAAAAAGACTATTACCGCTGCCTAAGAAATCCAAAGAGCCAGTGCGTTAGGTAACTTGATTTGGAAAAACTGACACTCACAAGACTTTGATTCTAGGCTCTACCACTGTGTTGGAAATAACTTGATTTACGCACGCTGTACTATGGACTACTGACTATGGACTATTGACGAATAACTAAAATGGAAGTTTACTGCACTCGTCCACGCTGTCCACGTCCTCAAAACTATTTTGCGGATTTGGATGATCACACGACGCTCAAAACAGCACAACAAAAATACTGCACTGCCTGCGGAATGCCATTGATGCTAGATGGTCGCTATGTGCCCATCAAGTTGTTAGGTAGAGGCGGTTTTGGAGCAGCATTTTTGGCACTCGACCGCCGGATTCCAGGAATGCGCCAATGTGTAGTTAAGCAGTTTCAACCTACAGGGAATTTAACATTGACTCAACTGCATCTCGCACAACAGTTATTTGAAAGAGAAGCAGAAGTTTTAGCCCATATAGGCAACGAACACGACCAAATACCCGATTTATTTGCTTTTTTTCCGATTACAGTTCAGGGCTTGCAATCAGGACAGCAAGACCAATTTTTTTATTTAGTACAAGAATATATTAATGGAGAGAATCTTGAGGAAGAATTAATTAAAAAAGGGAAATTCTCCGAACAGGAAATTTTCGAGGTACTGCAAGAAATCCTCAAGGTACTAAAGTTTGTTCATGAGCGCGGCATTATCCATAGAGATATTAAACCCTCTAACATTATGCGCCGTCGTGACGGCAAACTTTTTTTATTAGATTTTGGTGCAGTTAAGCAAGTGACTAATTCTCCAGCTGCTGCTTCCACAGGAATTTATTCTATGGGATTTGCACCACCTGAGCAGATGGCCGGAAATCAGGTTTTCCCCTCTACAGATTTATATGCTTTAGCTGTAACTGTTCTGACTTTGCTGACTGGCCAGGAAGCAACTAAGTTATTTGATGGCTATAGTAATCAGTGGATCTGGCGCACGCTAGTAAATGTGCAACCACGTCTAGCGGAAATTTTAGATAAGATGTTACTACCTGCTGCCAATCAACGCTTTCAGTCAGCGCAAGAAGTTTTAGATGCACTGGCTGGAATTAGTACATCAAAGTTAACGCCACCAACACAAATTTCACCCAAATCTAGGACATTACCACCAGTCAAAAGTTCTCCCGCTGTTGTTTCACCATCGCTACCACCAGTAGCAACTTTTTCGACTTGGGAATTATTAGCAGGCGCAGCTTTTAGCGGATTTGAAGGTGCATTAATTGCGATCGCTCTTTTTAGTTTGTTACATAACTTAATTACTACTCTCAGTGTTTCCGCTTTGATTTTGGGGATGCTAATTTTCGCCCAAACTAGAAGGTGGATTGAAAAGTTAGATTTATTAATTATTCCCGGAATTACTTTTGCGATTATCTTTTTTCTGCCTTTATTACGCAGTGAACTTGGCATTCAGCAAGTAGTTGTGTTGGCAATTGCTGCTGCATTAGTAAGTATTGCACTCACTGCACTATTTCGGTTGATTTACAAATTGCTTTCCTTAATTCTGTGAATCATTAGCAGTCTGATGAAATTCATTTTAGAGGTTAGCTATTTTACAATTTATTAAATCAGCTTAATAAAATGCAAATTATTTATTTTTTAATATTTATCGCAGCGAATAACAATTAAAGCTTAACCTTCTGTTAACCTTTAAACATCTTCAAAATGGGACATTGCCTGTATATCTACAAATCAAAACTACAACTATGTCGCCACGGAACGGAACGAATGAAACTGGTGTTTTGGTTTTAACTTTGACCATCACACTAGGGTTAGTGGGTGTTGTATTTTGGTGGTTGGCTAACAACTCTGGTGTAATTGAGAGTTTTACTAATAATTCTTCCCGCCAAGTTTTTCAGCCGCAGAATGACATTACTCAAACAACAAATGCTTTTCCTTCAGGATTATTTAGTTATGGGGGAAGCACCACTTGGGCCCCCATTCGCAAAGAAGTAGAACCAGGAATGCAAAAGCTATGGCCCCAGTTTCAATTACGTTACACAGATCCCACAACTGGTGCGCCTGGATCTGGTACTGGGATTAAAATGCTGTTGGATAACCAGTTGGCTTTTTCTCAGTCATCTCGCTCATTGAAAGACGAAGAATATCAGAAGGCTCAACAACGGGGATTTAAACTCAAAGAAATTCCAGTAGCAATTGATGGGATTGCGATCGCAGTTCATCCCAGCCTCAAAATTCCTGGTTTAACTCTGGCACAACTTAAGGATATATATACGGGTAAACTGACTAACTGGCAACAGGTGAATGGCCCCAATCTACCGATTACACCTTACTCCCGCCGTTTAGAAGAGGGAGGCACTATCGAATTTTTTGATCAAAATATTATGGCAGGTGAAAAATTTGCTGCCAATGTCAAGTTTATCGCCACTACAACTCAAGCTTTAAAGGAAGTCGCCAAGAATCCTGGCGCAATTTATTATGCTTCTGCTCCGGAAGTAGTTGGACAATGTAGTGTTCAACCTTTACCCCTGGGACGGACATCAGATCAAATCATTCCACCTTACAAAGAACCTTTTGTTCCTCTAGAACAATGTCCGCAAAAGCGTAACCAGATAAATACCACTGCCTTTCAAAAAGCTGAATACCCGATTACTAGGCGGTTATTTGTCATTGTGAAACAAAATGGACAAAGCGATCAGCAAGCTGGAGAAGCTTATGCTAATTGGCTGCTGACACCTCAAGGTCAAGAATTAATTGCTAAAGCTGGATTTGTCAGAATTCGCTAATAAAATATTGGTTATATAAATTACACCTTAAAACAGCTAATCAATTTTGGATATTAGATTTACTCTTAGCTTTATTAAAGATTTAAAGCCCAAAATATTAAATTATATTTCGGTGATTTCCTTAGTTAAAAATATAGCGGTTCTCACTCCCGTGCCATACAATCTGGCAAGGACAAGGAATTAGTGCAGTAGGGATTATTCAACCCAAAATCACGCTACTGGCTACAACGCGGGAAATCTCCGCAACACATTGGCTCAAAAATCTCACAGTTTTCTCATACCTATTCCCTAAAATTCAACAACACATTAAAACTTAAAAACTTAGATTCTGTCAAAGCTTATTAATTTTGAATTGTGTTTGCCTTTGGCGTTCCCTTAGCGCAGCTTCCCCGTCAGGAGAAGAGTATTTTGGATTGGTCTCACACTTGTATTTAATCGACATACAGGCTAATGTGCTATGTCTCAAAAAAATGAAACACCTATTCTGGTTTTATCTCTATTAATTACCGTTGGGTTAGTAGCTGGCGGTTTTTGGTGGTTTACCAGAAATAATAATTTTAAGCTTAATCAAAGTATTTCTAAAAATACAAATCAGCCCCAGGCGGCAACCGAAAAACCTAGTGGCAAAACTTTTGCTGATGTTCAAAATGTCCCTATAGGATTATTTAACTATGGAGGCAGCACATCTTGGGCACCAATTCGGCTGACGGTTGACTCAGCAATTACAGCTACCAAACCTGAGTTTCGCTTGCGTTATGTAGAGCCTAGCAATGCAGCTCCTGGTTCTGGTACTGGTATACAGTCACTCATTGATGGTCAACTAGCTTTTGCTCAATCCTCTAGACCACTTCTAGATCAAGAATTAAGCCGTGCCCAACAACGCGGTTTTAGCCTTAATCAAATTCCCGTGGCAATTGATGGGTTAGCTGTAGCAGTTAATGCCAACCTCAATATACCAGGTCTGACTTTAGACCAACTGAAGTCTATTTACACAGGCAAGATTAATAATTGGAGCCAGGTTGGAGGGCCAAATCTTCCCATCAAGCCTTACTCCCGCAGTATAAATGATGGCGGTACAGTAGAGCTTTTTGTCCAAGACATCTTGGGTGGTCAATCTTTCGGATCTCAGGTGGAATTTATCTCCACAACCACCCAAGCCTTGCAAAAATTGGCTGGTAGTCCTGGCGGTATCTATTACGCTTCTGCCCCAGAGGTGGTTACTCAATGCTCAATTAGACCCTTACCGTTGGGGCGGACGCAAGGGGCATACGTTCCTCCTTACCAAGAACCATTTGTCCTCCCGACTGAATGTCCTGGTAAACGAAACAAATTGAACATTGAGGCTTTCCAATCCGGAAAATACCCGATTACACGCAATCTGTTTGTGGTGGTCAAACAGACTGGTCAAACCGAGCAGCAAGCAGGTGTTGCTTATGCCAACTTACTTTTAACTGAGCAGGGGCAGGAATTGATCGCCCGATCTGGGTTTGTCAGAATTCGCTGACACCTGCTATTGATAGCAGATCTGAGCTTTAGCTAGCTCGATTAATCGACTCTGCTGGTAAGCAAATCAAATTATCCCCTTGGGTCAGGATTAAGCCACGCTGACGTAATTTGCCCATCAACCGGGTAACAGTAACACGAGTTGAACCGATGGCACTACCAATTTGGGCATGGGTCAAGGGGAAAGGCAGGCAATAGCCACGAATCACATCGGGATCAGTTTCGCTCATAGCCGGCTCGCCGTATTCCTCAATTAACAAGGTGAGGAATCCTAAGAGACGGTCAATTGTGCGGCGTTGTCCCAAGGCACTCAGCCACAGCAACTTCCGTTGGTGCTGATAGCGGAAGGCATCCATAACTTCGCGACGGAAGTGGGGCCAGTTATCTAAGTCGTGCCAGTACATCCACAGCACTGCTGTTTGGTCTACATGAGCGTAAGCCTGAAGTGTGAATGGTGACTGAGCAACAATTTCAAACGGTTGTCCGGCTCCAACAAAACCCAAGAAAGCTTCTTCTGGGGTTCTGTTAATGCGTCGAGATGTTAACTGACTAGCAGTAGCGCTGACTTGGGCGGTTCCTACCATCCGGATCGCACCCCTTTGCACCAAATATAGCAATCCAGGGCGAGCTGGAATGCGCTCATCTTTGCTGAAGGTGCGGCAGCGGTAGTGTTCTTGAGCCCAATCAAGAATTCGTTGCCAAGTCAAAAACGGACGTGAAGCCTCGGAAAAAGAGGATGGAGATTGCATAGGTAACAAAGAGCGTTCGGCTGAAGACAAAGACGACATAAAAAGGTGCAAGGAGTGTCTTTGTGTTGGCGAGTTCGGCTTAACGCCTAACAGCGCCAGCCATTCAAAGAATAGAAAGGAAATTACTCCCTACTCTTTTGTTATACTTCTTACTGTACAATGATGGTAGTAAAGTTTACCCTCTATTCATTGAATATTCATCAAATTTTATTCTACTCTCATTTTTCTTTATCTAGAAGAAACTTATAACTTTTGATAGATGACAGAAAATCGATACATTGGCGATAAAGCTGTCTTCATCGATAATTACGTGCATTTAAATTTACTAGTTAGCAAATACACAGCTATAAAACGGTTAATATACAGTTGTCTGTGGAAATCACTGAGTGTTTATACCTGTAACCCAGAATTAGAACGCATAAAAGATGCGAAATTTCCTCTATATAAAGGTAGAGATGATAAAAGAATTTTATATATTTCGGGTGTAGCACTCAAGTTAGAAAAATCTCAGAATCAAAAATCTTTAGATATAGCTCAGGCGATCGCAGCTAATTTATCAGAGTGTGACGGAGACGTTTTTCATATTCAAATTGTTCCCCCTGGCTGGATTCATTTGGAATTGACTCACCCTGCTTTAGCAGCTTGGTTACAAAATTTGGCTATGGGAGTTTTTAGGGAACGAGAAATCGCCAGCAATGAAAATCTTCCCGTTAGCAATTCAAGACGCTTATTTGCTGTACAATATGCTCATGCACGCTGTTCTTCCCTGTTGCAACAGGCGCAGCGAGAAGGATTAATTAAACTGCAAGAAGTGCTTTTAGATACAGAAAAAAATATTGACCTGCAAAAAACATCACTCAGCAATTCAATATCAGCTGATTGGAGTGTTAGATTTCCCAGTCCTATACCTTGGCTAGATAGCGAACAAAAGCTTCGCCTCAATCACTCAGCTGAAGGTCGTCTGATTAATGAGTTAGTGCAAGTAGTAGATGATTTAGAGTGTCATGCTATTAACAGCACAGTTAATTGGGAACAAGCTGCGCTGAATTTAAGCCAAGCCTGGGAAAACTTCTGGCGCGAGTGCCGCATTTGGGGCAAAGTCAAAACTACCTCACCAGAACTAGCTCAAGCCAGATTGGGATTATTGATGGTGACTCAATCTGTGTTCAGGTTATTACTAGAAGAAAAACTGGGGTTGTTTGCTCCCAAAGAATTATGAGAAAGTTTTATTAATAAACTGTAAAACAAAAATAAAGCTTAAAAAGCTCAAATACAAAGTTATTCGTTGTTTATCAAGCACAAAGTTATTCAGAATAGGATTAAGATTTGAAAATGATCAATTGATGGATTTCTCAGTAAACCCACTAACGAAATCAATAAAAATTTACAAAGCAAATATTGACTCAATCAATACCATCAGCTATATTATCTGGTGTGTGAGGAGCGAACCAGCAGGGGCACCGAGACGAAACACGGCCAGTCGTCGGTGTCCTTTCTGATTTTATATAGACTTACATTTTAAAGATTGGCTCTTAGGATAGTAAAAATTGTTCAATTGCTACAGCAGCGCCATCTTCCTCTACAGTAGGCGCTACCCATTGGGCGATCGCTTGCACTCCAGCAGGAGCATTGCCCATAGCGACACCAATGCCAGCATACTCTAACATTTCCACATCATTGAAGTTATCTCCAATAGTCATGACATTAGCAGCTTGTAATCCTAGTAATTCTTCAGCTAGGTAACGCACCGCAGTTCCCTTATTTACAGAGGCGTGAGTCGCCTCAAAGAAGGTTGCAACTGATGTTGTGAGGTAAAGTTCAGATGGGGTGTATTGAAGGCGTAAATTGCCTAAAATGCTGTCTATGACATCGGTGTCATCACACAAAGCTAAGACCTTTGTTGGTTCATTTGTTAAAACTTGACGTAAATCACCCACAGGCGTTGCGGTAATTCCAGAACGTTGAGCGTAGATTTTAGTTTCTCTAGTTAATTCCCGCACATAAAGTTGGTCATTGATATAAAAATGCACAGACAATAGCGATCGCAACTCTGGCTGTTCAAAATAATCTAGTAGCTTGTGAGCAATTTCCCGAGAAACAGTCAAATGACGATGAATTTTTTGGGTAGCGGGGTCTTGAATCCAAGCACCCTGATAAGCTGCTAAGGGTAAGATAGAGCCAATAGCTTCGTGAAAGCGTAAAGCTGAACGATACATTCGACCAGTTGCGATCGCCACTTGAATTCCTCTTGCTTGTGCGGCGGCGATCGCGCGCTTTACAGGTTTACTGATAGTATTAGACTTGCCAGAAATCGTACCATCGATATCTAAAACCAGTAGTTTAATTTCTGCTTGATCTACAGCCTGATGATCGCTAGATACAAGATTCTGAGCAGATGCTTTAGACATAAAAATCCCCAAGATTTGAAATTCTCGTCAGACATTTTGGCATTGTATTAAAATCTTCACCTAATTCTGCTCAATCTTTGGCATCTAATTTGTATGGAATTCTTCAAGATTAAATTTCTGGCACAAATGTTTGAGAACCAGAATTTTAAGCCTCTCGCATACTGCAAAGCAGAACTTGCAGAGTCGGTACAAAAATGCCAAGAGTCACAACCTGTTTAGTCAGCATAATCTGATGGAAGCAGGAGGTTTATTGAAGTTCGTTGTTTAATGACAGGCAATATTAATGCTCTTATATCCTAAATAATTAGATAAAAATATTTTAATTTGTAGTGATTTTGCTACGAAAATTTAATTTTTTATATTCAAAATTCTACTTCATTAAGTCATTGAAAAAACTTAACAGTTAAGAAAAATATTGAAAAGCTTAATAATAAAAACGCTACAATTTCTGAATTAGTCAGAAGAAGTTAAATTTTCAGTTTTTATAGTTTTGGTATTAGTAGGAGCGCTGATACAATGATTGATCCTGCTCAAAAAGAGCCATGTCTACGCAGCACTGTACTGAATTGTACAAGCAATCGTTTTGATGCTGAAGCTGCGTCGTCGGTACTTGGATGTAAGCTTCTAGCTAGAATAAGGCTATGTCTCAAACTTCTTCTACAACAACACGCCCCACATTTATCCTCGTAGATGGACACTCACTGGCGTTTCGTTCTTACTTTGCTTTTGCCAAAGGACGAGATGGCGGGTTACGTACAAAAACGGGGATTCCTACCAGTGTATGTTTTGGCTTTATCAAGTCCCTACTGGAAGTCATGACAACACAACAGCCACAAGCAATGGCGATCGCGTTTGATTTGGGCTTACCGACTTTCCGTCATGAAGCAGACGATACCTATAAAGCCGATCGCCCTGGGACACCAGAAGATTTCGTCCCCGATTTAAAAAATTTACATGAGTTGCTTGCAGGCTTCAATCTGCCCATTTTCACGGCTCCCGGTTACGAAGCAGATGATGTACTGGGGACTTTAGCACAGTTAGCCACTGCAGCTGGCTATAAAGTGAAAATTCTTACAGGCGATCGCGATTTATTTCAACTCATAGATTTAGAAAAACAAATTACTGTTTTAAATTTTACTCCAGATGCCTGGAAGCGCTCTACAAATGGCATCACAGAATTTGGACCAGAACAAGTTCAAGAAAAACTGGGCGTTTTACCTACACAAATCGTTGATTTTAAAGCTCTTTGTGGTGATAAATCAGATAATATCCCCGGTGTCAAAGGAATTGGAGAAAAAACCGCAGTACAGCTACTTAGTACTTACGGTTCCTTAGAAAAAATTTATGCTGCATTAGATGAAATTAAAGGAGCAACTCATAAGAAACTAGTAGAAGGGCAAGAAGATGCTCAAAAGTCACACTATTTAGCCAAAATAGTTATTGATGTTCCTTTAGAAGTTAATTTAGAAGATTGTAAATTAACAGGATTTGATCAAAATGTCCTTGTACCAATTTTAGAAAAATTAGAATTTAATCGCTTCTTAAAACAAATCAACGAACTTCAGCAAAAATTTGGCGGACAAGTTGTAGAAGTTGCAGAAGTTTCAACACCAACAACACAAATCAACAGTAATGATGAAGATGATAGTGATTTGTGGTTTTTTAGTGCTGCTGATACAGCAGCCGCTAAACAAAAGCCAGATTCCGCAATCCAACCACGCATTATTGATAGTGAAGCCAAACTTAGCGAATTAGTAAATCTCTTACAACAATTTACCAATCCAGAGACACCCGTTGCTTGGGATACAGAAACCACTGATTTAGAACCACGAGACGCTGCTTTAGTAGGGATTGGTTGTTGTTGGGGAAGCAACCAGGATGACATGGCCTATATTCCTGTTGCTCACAAAACAGGGAATAATTTAGAGCTAGATAAAGTACTAGCAGCACTACGTCCCATTCTCGAAAGTGCTGATTATCCGAAAGCTTTGCAAAATGCTAAATTTGACCGCTTAGTTCTGCGGTGTCAAGGCATAAAATTGGCAGGAGTGGTTTTTGATACCATGTTAGCCAGTTACTTGCTAAATCCAGATGGTAGTCACAATTTGAGTGATTTAGCTTATAGATATTTAGGTTTAACTGCTAAAAGTTATGTAGATTTAGTTCCTAAAGGCAAAAATATTGCTGACTTAGATATTCCAACAGTGGCAGATTACTGTGGGATGGATGTCTATTCTACATTTGGATTAGTCCCAAAATTACGAGAGGAACTAGAACAACTGCCGAAGTTATATCAGTTATTACTAGAAGTTGAGCAGCCACTAGAACCAGTTTTAGCGGAAATGGAATACACAGGTATTTGCGTTGATTCTGGATATCTTAAAGAACTTTCCCAGCAGTTAGAAATAGATTTAACCAAGTTAGAAACAAAAGCAACAGAAATTGCTGGCGAAAAATTTAACTTGGGTTCACCCAAACAATTGAGCCATATATTGTTTGAAAAACTAGCTTTAAGTACTAAGTATTCCCGCAAAATCCAAACAGGTTACTCTACAGATGCAGCGACGTTAGAGAAACTGCAAGAAATTGATCAAACTGGTTTTGTGGATGCTTTAATTGAGTATCGTACTCTTTCTAAATTAAAGTCTACTTATGTGGATGCATTGCCAGCATTGGTAAGCGAAAAAACTCATAGAGTGCATACAGATTTTAACCAAGCAGCAACATCTACTGGTCGCTTATCTTCCTCTAACCCTAATTTACAAAATATTCCTATTCGGACAGCTTTTAGTCGCCAAATCCGCAAAGCATTTTTGCCAGAGCCAGGCTGGTTAATGGTAGCAGCTGATTACTCACAAATCGAGTTAAGAATATTGGCTCATTTAAGCCAAGAACCAGTTTTAGTCCAAGCCTATCAGCAGAATGAAGATATTCATACTGTAACGGCGCGCTTAGTGTTTGAAAAAGAAGATGTCACATCAGACGAACGCAGATTAGCAAAAACTATCAACTTCGGCGTAATTTATGGTATGGGTTCTTTGAAATTTGCCCGTTCAACTGGAGTAGATAAAGCCAACGCCAGCGAATTCATTAAGCGATTTAACGAACGCTATGCACAAGTATTTGCATATTTAGAGCGTGTCAAAAAAGAAGCGATCGCCCAAGGTTATGTAGAAACAATTCTCGGTCGTCGTCGTTATGTTGAGTTTACCAGCAATAATTTACGCAAATTAAAAGGTAGCAATCCAGATGATATTGATTTGAGTAAATTGAAGAATCTGGGTGCTTATGATGCTGGGTTACTGCGTTCTGCTGCGAATGCACCAATTCAAGGTTCTAGTGCCGATATTATTAAAATTGCAATGGTGAAACTCCATGAGATTTTAAGTAAATATCAGGCAAGATTGTTATTACAAGTTCATGATGAATTAGTGTTTGAAGTTCCACCCCAAGAATGGGCAGAATTACAACCACAAATTAAGTCAGCAATGGAAGGTGCGGTCAAGTTGAGCGTGCCATTATTAGTAGATGTACGTGCAGGTGATAATTGGATGGAAACTAAATAGAAATATGGGAACTCAACACAATAAATTATTCTGCGAATCCTCAACTTTTTGATTTCATCAGAGTCATAAAAGAACAATAAAAAAGCTCTTGTTTCTCAACAAGAGCTTGAAATTATGTGATTGTCAGTGATGAAAGAAAACTTGAGAACTAGTCAAGTTCTGTCATGGACATTGCTGGCTCATTCTCACGGTCAATACCTTTCTCAAAACCACCTGCTGCTGCTCTAGCGCGACCAGCGTGCCACAAGTGACCAATGAGGAAGAAGAAACCTAAAACGAAGTGAGAAGTTGCCAACCATGCACGAGGAGATACATAGTTGAAGGAGTTGATTTCTGTTGCTACACCACCTACGGAGTTCAGAGAACCCAGAGGAGCGTGAGTCATATATTCAGCAGCACGACGAGCTTGCCAAGGCTGAATATCGTTCTTGATTTTGTTTAAGTCAAGACCGTTAGGGCCACGTAGAGGCTCTAACCAAGGGCCACGGAAATCCCAGAAGCGCATGGTTTCACCACCGAAGATGATTTCACCACTAGGAGAGCGCATTAAGTATTTACCCAGACCAGTGGGGCCTTGAGCAGAACCGACGTTAGCACCTAAGCGTTGGTCACGAATCAAGAAGGTTAAAGCTTGAGCTTGTGAAGCTTCAGGGCCAGTAGGGCCGTAGAATTCGCTGGGGTAAACGGTGTTGTTGTACCAAACCATACAGGAAGCAATAAAGCCCATCAAGGACAGAGCGCCCAAGCTGTAGGAGAGGTAAGCTTCACCAGACCAAATGGATGCACGACGTGACCAAGCGAAAGGCTTGGTGAAGATGTGCCAAATACCACCAGCAATACAGATGAAAGCAATCCAGATGTGACCACCGATAACATCTTCCATGTTATCGACGCTGACGATCCAGCCTTCACCACCAAAAGGAGACTTGATCAGATAACCAAAGATAATGGCTGGGTTCAGTGTTGGGTTAGTGATAACGCGAACATCACCACCACCAGGTGCCCAAGTGTCATAAACACCACCAAAGAACATTGCCTTCAGAACCAACAACAGCGCACCGCATCCTAAGATGATTAGGTGGAAGCCGATGATGTTGGTCATCTTGTTCTTGTCTTTCCAGTCGTAACCAAAGAAAGAAGAATATTCTTCTAAGGTTTCTGGGCCACGAACGGCGTGATAAATACCGCCAAAACCTAGTACTGCTGAGGAAATCAGGTGAAGTACACCAACCACAAAGTAGGGGAAGGTATCGATGACTTCGCCACCTGCACCAACGCCCCATCCTAAGGTAGCGATGTGAGGTAACAAGATTAAGCCTTGCTCATACATAGGCTTTTCAGGGATGAAGTGAGCGACTTCAAACAAAGTCATTGCTCCAGCCCAGAATACGATCAAACCAGCATGGGCAACGTGAGCACCAAGCAGTTTGCCAGATAGGTTAATCAAACGAGCGTTACCAGACCACCAGGCAAAACCTGTTGATTCTATATCGCGTCCACCGCCCAGGACGGCTGATCTATTAGAGAGCGTTACCACGAGGTAATACCTCCTCAGGGAATACAAATTGTTCGTGGGGCTGATCTTGAGGAGCCATCCAAGCGCGGATACCCTCGTTCAGCAAAATGTTTTTGGTATAGAATGTTTCAAATTCTGGGTCTTCAGCCGCTCGCAATTCCTGTGATACGAAGTCGTAAGCCCGCAGGTTGAGAGCGATACCGACGATACCCACTGCTGCCATCCACAGACCTGTGACTGGCACAAACAGCATGAAGAAGTGTAACCAGCGTTTGTTGGAGAAGGCAATCCCGAAAATCTGTGACCAGAAACGGTTTGCAGTCACCATTGAGTAGGTTTCTTCTGATTGGGTGGGGTTGAAGGCGCGGAAGGTGTTCGCAGCTTCACCGTCTTCAAACAGGGTATTTTCCACTGTGGCACCGTGAATCGCACACAGCAATGCACCACCCAACACACCTGCTACTCCCATCATGTGGAAGGGGTTGAGGGTGAAGTTATGGAATCCTTGTACAAATAGGATGAAGCGGAAAATTCCTGCTACGCCAAAGCTGGGTGCAAAGAACCAGCTCGATTGTCCCAAGGGGTACATCAAGAACACGCTGACAAACACTGCAATCGGTGCAGAGAATGCCAAGGCGTTATAGGGGCGGATTCCTACTAGACGAGCAATTTCAAACTGCCGCAACATGAAGCCAATTAAGCCAAAAGCTCCGTGTAGCGCCACGAATGTCCATAACCCCCCTAGTTGACACCAACGGGTGAAGTCTCCTTGTGCTTCTGGCCCCCACAGCAGCAGGAGGGAATGTCCCAAACTATCGGCTGGGGTGGATACAGCTACTGTGATAAAGTTACAGCCTTCTAAATAAGAAGATGCTAAACCGTGGGTGTACCATGACGTGACGAAGGTTGTGCCTGTGAGCCAACCGCCTAGTGCCAGGAAAGCGCAGGGGAATAACAGTATCCCTGACCAACCTACGAATACAAAGCGATCGCGCTTCAACCAGTCGTCTAGAACGTCAAACCACCCTCTACTGGGGGCGCGCCCAACTGCGATGGTCATTGAACTAAAATCCTCTTTTTTACTAAAATTGCAACGTTTCTAAAGCAGTGCTGTAGGTGATTTTCCCTATTTAAAGCAACTACCGCGAGGAATTAACGTTTTTTTGACAAATTCTCGTAACCTGAAAGCTACTGAGATTCTGAGAACTTACCGCCTAGTTCAGTCAGCGTTTCTCAGAGTTATGCCATTACCCGTACCATTGGCTAGTGTTCTAGTTGGTGGTAACTTAATGATTCTTAACTTATCACATCGGTTCGGGTTTGTGACCGATCCACGCAAGTGAATCAGGTGATTTAACACGAAGCTATATAAATATTATGAATATCAGAAATTTAACAATCTGACACAACTTTTCTCAGAAATCTACACAATTGGAAATGGGGAGTGGGGATTAGGGACTGGGGACTGGTGATTGGGGAGAAGAGGAAAAGGGGAAATCATCAAACCGCGAAAAACTAAATACTGAACCCTACAGCAATTACCCATTAACCATGACCAATGACCTATTCCCAAAAATCAACTTGCAAGACATACTCCTCAAATGGCAGACTTTTAAAGAGAATATGTCACAGGCCAAGGTAGTTCCATGACGGCATCAACAATTAACAAAGGCAATTCGCCTAATGGCGATCGCTCGGCTACAAGTGTCCTGAAGCAAAACGTTCTCGGTTCTCGTCGGTTGAGCAACTACTGGTGGGCAACTATCGTTACCTTAGGAGCTACAGGCTTTGTATTAGCTGGAATATCCAGCTATCTAAAAGTTAATTTACTCATAGTTACCGATCCAACACAACTAGTTTTTGTGCCCCAAGGTTTAGTTATGGGGTTATACGGCGCTGCTGGCCTGCTTTTAGCCTTATACCTGTGGTTAGTAATTTTATGGGATGTAGGCGGTGGATATAACGAATTTAACCAGGAAACAGGCAAGATTAAAATTTTCCGCAATGGATTTCCTGGCAAAAACCGTCGTATTGAGTTTGAAAGCCCCTTACAAGACGCTCAATCCGTGCAAATATCCATCAAAGAAGGGTTGAATCCTCGTCGCGTCCTCTATCTACGCGTGAAAGGTCGCAGAGACATTCCTTTAACTAGAGTCGGTCAACCTTTAGCTCTCACAGAGTTAGAAACTCAAGGCGCAGAGTTAGCCCGCTTCTTGGGTGTACCTTTAGAAGGTTTGTAAAGAATGTTAACAAGGGTCAAGGGTTGTACAGACGCGGTTAATTGCGTCTGTACTCAAATATCTTCCTTGTTGCTTTGTTATCCTGAGTTGCAAGTGCTGAGATCTGAGTAAAAATCCTCGCCCCAACTTTCATGCAAGACTGGTGAAATTTTTTCATTGGGACTGCTTACTCTGTTAACTTTCAAGCAGAAAAGAACTGAGGAACTGAGTAGATAGCTCTGGAGAAAATGTAAAAAATTGTAAATGAGAAATTTTGGATGAGTATTAAATCCCCACTCTAAAAGCTTGGGAAACGATAATATACTCTGGTTGAGTCAGTAATTAGTCATGCGGTTAAAATTTCCACAATTTTTGGTTGCTCTTTTGATTGTTGGGACGTTGATTTTGGGTGGATGTTCAACACAGCAAAATGCTTCTAATGCTTCTTCTACCTCAGCAGCTACCTCAACAGCAACTGAGACAAGCAGCAAGACAAGCACTGAAGCAACGTCTGTATCACAAACTACTAGCGAGAGTATTCCAGGAATGAATGATTTACCACGGCTCGAAGGTAAGGCTACTGTGGTGATGACGGTGAACGGCGCACCAATTACTATCGAAGTAGATGGCACTAATGCCCCAATTACAGCGGGTAACTTCGTAGATTTAGTGCAAAAGGGCGTGTATGATGGTTCAGTTTTCCATCGAGTGGTACGCGATCCCCAACCATTTGTCGTTCAGGGGGGCGATCCACAAAGTAAAGATCCAAGCGTTCCAGCAAATAGGCTGGGGACAGGTGGCTATATTGACCCCAAAACTAAGAATGAGCGCTATATACCCTTAGAAATTAAGCCCAAGGGTGCAGCAGAACCAATTTACGGTAAGACGATTACTCAGCCACCTGCCTTGAATCATAAACAAGGTGCAGTAGCAATGGCCCGATCGCAACAACCAAACTCTGCATCTTCTCAGTTTTACTTTGCCTTAGCAGATCTAGGCTTTTTAGATGGAAACTATGCTGTGTTTGGCAATGTAACCAGCGGCTTTGAGGTAGTAAATAAAATAAAGCAAGGCGATCGCATCGAATCTGCTAAAGTCACCCAAGGCGCAGAAAACTTAAAAACTCCTGGTTAAGATTGCAAAATTGGGTAATGGGTAATAGTTTTTCCTATTACCCATGACAAATTTCAAATCCCAAATCCCAAGTCCCAAATTGGTTAAGGTTGTTGTCACTGGTATTGGTCTAGTTTCTGCTTTAGGAGACAGCTTAGAGGCTAGTTGGCAGAATTTAATTGCAGGTAAATCTGGAATTAAATTACATCAACCTTTCCCAGAACTAGAAGCATTTCCTTTAGGGTTGATTGCTGAACAACCAGCACCATTAGAAAAGCTGACGCAGTCGGTTGTAGCTGCGGCTTTAGAAGATGCTGGGTTATCATCTCCTTTACCTGATTGTGCTGTCGTGATTGGCTCAAGTCGTGCTTATCAAGCTGCTTGGGAAAAACTGGCGCAGCAAATGTACAAAAGCGATCGCCTTTCATCTCCCTTACACATGAGGGAGATGGAAAATTGGTTAAATACTTTACCGCACATGAATGCGATCGCCGCAGCCAGACAAATTGGTGCAACTGGGAGCGTTTTAGCACCAATGGCTGCTTGTGCTACAGGAATCTGGGCGATCGCCCAAGCTACTATGCTATTGCAAACAGGACAATATCAAAGAGCGATCGCTGGAGCCGTAGAAGCACCGATTACACCCCTAACTTTGACAGGGTTTCAGCAAATGGGCGCTTTAGCAAAAACTGGCGCTTATCCTTTTGATTTACAACGAGAAGGTTTTGTTCTAGGAGAAGGCGCAGCTGTGTTTGTGCTTGAATCAGCAGCATTAGCCAAGCAGCGACAAGCCAAAATTTATGGGGAAGTGCTGGGCTTTAGCTTACTTAACGATGCTTATCATGGTAATGCTCCAGAACCAGAAGCTAAAAGCGCGATCGCATCTATCAAGCAATGCTTAGAGCGTAGTTGTCTGACACCAGAAGATATTGATTATATTCATGCTCATGGTACAGCAACACAGCTAAACGATCGCACAGAGAGCATTGCGATCAAGCGGGTGTTTCCCCAAAAAGTGGCTGTGAGTTCAACTAAAGGAAGCACAGGCCACACTCTCGGCGCTTCTGGAGCCTTGGGTGTAGCTTTTTCACTCCTAGCCTTGCAAAACCAAATTTTGCCTCCCTGTGTCGGATTGCAGCAGCCAGAATTTAATTTAAGTCTTGTAAAAACCGCTCGTCACCATCACATTCAGTCTGCCCTTTGTTTGAGTTTTGGCTTTGGCGGTCAAAATGCAGTAGTAGCTTTAGGGAAATAACTAAAAATCGGAGAGACGCAATTAATTGCATCTGTAGTCAACAGTCAAAAACTACTTACTCCGTTATTTCCCAATTACCTATTATCCATTACTTGTATTATTTAATACTTAAAATAATGTATAATGTATTACTTTCTTCCGAAAAAAAATTACTTTTATTCAACTGCTCAATTACCTCCAATCAAAGGTTATTGAAGACTATATGAGGTAATGTTAAATTCTGCGTAGCTAAACCACCGAACGGGAACAATACTTCTGTGTTTTCGACTGTTGTCACAGTATAAAACCTATCACTAGGTCATACTATATTTTCACTTCCCAATGATGCAGTACTTGTAGAGTCTATTGATTACCCCTGTTGATTGCTGCCACAGTTTTGGTTTATCAACAACTAGGGAACTTTTATATTTACATAAATAGTTGCGAGGAAATTTAGGCATGAATTGGATCAAGCGGCCTCTACTTTTCGTAACCTGTTCCGTACCTTTTCTTTTGGAACTGGCTACTATTCCCAATTTAACAGCACAGGCACAAACCCAAGTTAACCCAACTTTGCTAAGTCAGCCGCAAAAACCACCTTTGTTAATCAGTCAAGGTTTTAAACCACCTAAGCGGGGATTACCACCAGCTAGTGCAGGTGGTGCAACTCGGGGCCGATATTGTGTACAAAAAAATCAATCATTAACGCCCTTAATGCCAAAAGAGAATTTAGGGTTAACTTTTGCAGAACGTCCAACTTTTTTCTGGCACGTACCTGCATCTTCTGTCAAAACAGCCCAGTTTGTGATTTTAGCTGAGGCAAATCAGGATAATAACGATGATGATGATGTAGTTTATGAAACTACTTTAAACGTACCGACTAAACCCGGCATTATGAAATTTACCCTCCCTGCGAGTGCTACTCCTTTAAAAGTCGGTAAACGCTATCACTGGTATTTGACATTAGTTTGTGATGAGCAAAATCCCATCAGAAATCCTAATGTAGAAGGATGGGTTGAACGCGCACAACCCGAACCCACCCTGACGAAAGCTCTACAACAAGCAGATGCGCGGAAACGCCCAGGACTTTATGCAGAAGCTGGTATTTGGCATGAAGCACTAAGCAGTTATATTGATTTACGTTGTAGTGAACCGAACAATTTAAAGGTCAAATCTGATTGGGGTGTATTCTTACAATCAGTGGGTTTAAATGCATTTGCAGCAGACCCAATAATTGATTGTTGTACAAATAACAAATAGTCTTTAACAAAAACCTAACTGATTGTTGTTGTTGAGGCTGCTATTACTGCTCTTAAGGGTAGTGCCATGATTGTTTGCGATCGCTAATTTCCAACATTAGCATCAAAATTCGCCAGCGCTTTGGAAAGTCAATCTGACCTCGGCGACTGGCATTAGTTTGAATGTGTCTTAAATTTCTAAAGCTGCAATCAGCAACTCACGATGCATTAATGCCCGATTTACTAGAGACTGAATTTGCTCTGAGGATAATGGATTGCCATGAGCATAATGCTCTATCCAAACTTTACTAATAATATTGGGATCGTCCGGTAAATTCGCTAAATCCCATCCAGGCATAGATAAATCTTCCATTAGGCGATTTACCTTCGGGTCGTAACTCAGGGCAAAACAGCGACAACCTTCAGCCGCAGCCATAATTAAACTGTGTAGGCGCATCCCGATTGTCATCTCTACATGGCGATACACACCTTTTAAAAGTTGTGGATCTTCTAAACACATAATCTGGCTGACATCTTTGAGGTGTGGTTGAATTGCCTCAGCAATATTTAAATCTTCACTTTTTTGAAAAGGCAGTAACAAAATAAAAGTTTGTGTAGCTTTCTGAAACTTAACCAACGCCTGCGTTAAATTTGCCAAGCGTGTTTCGGTCAATTGTGGATGCGATCGCAAAGTTACGGCAACTCTGTGAGCAGGTAAATCCGTAAGTCCGGTTACTGGTTTAGCTTCCAACGCCCAAACCGGGTCTGGAGACAGGATACAGGGAATTTGCCAGTCAGATAATAAGGCTGCACTAGCGCGATCGCGTACACTCACTTTCGTACAAGCAGCAAAAGTTTTTCGTGCTAACCAGCGTGTTTGGGCACGTTTCAGCGGCCCAATTCCCTGACCCCAAGCAACGGTTTTTAAGCCCATCATTTGGGCTAATGCCATCAGTCCCCCATAATAAACAGGGCTAATGGTGCTGGTAACATCTTGGATTAAACTTCCACCACCCCAAATAAACGCATCACAAGAACGCAAAGCTTGCAGTACAGGTAAAAAAGCCATGCGATCGTAGCTCTCCACACCATAGCGATCGCGGGTTTCTTCAGGATTACCAGAAAGCACCACAGGCGTGACATGAGGCGGTAGCATCTGCAACAGCGTTGCTAATAAAGCTTCGTCTCCACCATTCCCTTTTCCGTAATACCCAGATAATAAAGCCCGCATCGGTTTCATTTGAGATTTTTGATTTGAAATTTTAGCTGATCAAGTTTAATTGACCTTGATTATCTGCTACTTACCCAGATGTTAGGTGAAATGGCTGGCATACTTCGCGAAAAATCAGATTTTTCTTGTGGGAAGATGGGGGATGGGGCGATTGGGGACTAGGGACTGGGAAAATAAGGAAGAAATACATCCTTGTGACCCTTGACCTTTGACCCTTGACCCTTGAGTAAGACGCGATTAATCGCGTCTCTACAAATCTCGACCCCTAACTATTGACTTTTCGGCAATCTTATGAATGTGCTTTCAATTCCCACCTGGATTATTCATGTTTCTAGCGTCATTGAGTGGATTGCCGCTATTTGGTTAATCTGGACTTACGGCGAACTCACTGGTAACCGGACTTGGTGGGGATTGTCCTTAGCCATGTTACCCGCTTTGGTTAGTGCTATGTGTGCTTGCACTTGGCACTATTTTGATAATCCCCAATCTTTGGAATGGCTGGTAACACTTCAAGCTACCATGACCTTAGTTGGTAATTTTACCCTTTGGGCAGCTGCGGTGTGGATTTGGCGTTCTGCCAAGTCTGCTCATCAGGGAATTAATTCTGTTGCAAACCAACCTATCAAATCAGAGCGATGATATCTAAAGATGCCCTTTTTGCCATTTCACTGTTTCCTTATTTGGGTTTCTTGTGGTTTATCAGCAGCAGCAAGCTAATGCCACGTTTAGCTTTGTATGGATTTTACGGCACTTTAGTTTTTGTAGGTATTACCATCCCAGCAGGAATCTACGCCAAAGTTCATTACAAAGAGGCTTTAGCAAATGTCGATTGGCTGCACGGTGGTGCAGAGCTATTCTTAACCCTTTCTAACATTTTGATTGTGCTAGGTTTCTGGAAAGCTGTAAAGCAGTTAAAAGCGAAAAATTCACCAGAAAACACTCAAGCATAGGGTTTTGTACTTTTAATTAGTCAAGAGTCAAAAGTTGCTCCAGAGTAACTTTGACTCTTGTACAGACGCGATTAATCGCGTCTCTCCAATTCTTGACTTTCTTGAAACATCAATGTTTGGGCTAGCCTAACATTTTTTTAATTACGAATTAGTAATTATTGATTGAGGATGAGGTAATGGATGTAATTCCAGCAATTGATTTACTAGACGGCCGTTGTGTACGACTTTATCAGGGTGACTACGATCGCTCGCAAGTATTTAGTGAAAACCCAGCTGATGTTGCAAAGCAATGGGTTGATCAAGGTGCAGCTAGGCTCCATGTAGTAGATTTGGATGGTGCAAAAGCAGGTAAAGTTGTCAACTTGGAAGCCATCGAAGCGATCGCACAAGCGGTATCAGTACCAATTCAAGTAGGCGGGGGATTACGCGATCGCGCTAGTGTCCAGCAGTTATTTAATATTGGCGTACAACGAGCGATTCTGGGAACCGTTGCTGTTGAACAACCCCAACTAGTACAACAACTCTGTCAAGAATTTCCCGGACAAATTATTGTTGGGATTGATGCACGCAACGGATTAGTCGCAACTCGCGGTTGGTTAGAAACCTCAGAAGTACTAGCAACCCAACTAGCTGTACAAATGCAAGAATTAGGAGCAGCAGCGATTATTTACACTGATATTCACCGTGATGGTACTCTCTCAGGGCCAAACTTAGAAGCTTTGCGAGAACTCTCTGCTACAATTTCTATCCCCGTAATTGCTTCAGGTGGAGTAAGTTCAGTTACCGATTTGTTGAGCTTGTTGGTGTTGGAACCTCAAGGTGTAAATGGCGTAATTGTAGGGCGTGCCTTATATACTGGCGATATTGATTTAAAAGAAGCATTGCGTGCGATCGGGCCTGGAAGGATTCAAGATATTCCCCCAAATCTGGATTTTACTAGCTTTGCTTAACATTAGCTCTCTTTTTGGAGAGTAAAAGTATCGGGATGAAAGCTAAAACACATCTAATTTGCAGATTAAATTTTATCAGTATCTTGTTGTGTGGGCATCTTGCCCGCCTAAATTCTGCAAATCAAATGTCAATTTAGCTGACAATTTTCTTCCCCATACTTTTACAACAACTGGGGATGATCTTCGAGCCGTAATATATATTTCGCTACCAGCTAGTAATTTTTTAGGATTTTCCGGATTCACAATTTATACGCTTGTAGTTCAATTTGTAGAGAGTTAACCAACAAGGATTGTATTGATTATGACTCGGAAAAAACCTCGCGATAATGGACATCCTCCTAAAACTGAAACTGGTGCTATCCAGGCTAATATCAACAAAAATAACCCTCAACAGCCAAGTCAAAAACTGAATAAAGCACGTTAGTGGCTGTTAGTAATTTGACTAGTATTTTAATTTCAATTTTCAATTTTTAATTCTAATATTGAATTTTTATACATAATGGGTTTCCTCTTTTATAGAGACGTAAAAATAGTAACGTCTCTATTTTTTTATCTTGTAATACCATTTTGAAAAAATAACGCGACAGATGAGTAGGGGCACGGCACCTGTAAGATATTTGATATGCCAAAAGATTGCAGATGCCGTGCCCTTACAAAGAATTTATCTGTCGAAAACATTATTTGAATTTGTATAAGATTTAAATTTTTAGGAAGATAAATAAATCTCCTGCGAAGATATACAAAATCTGGCCTCTAAGATTATCTGAACTAGATTGGAATATAAAGTATTTGCATATTTTCCGTAAATCCGGCTGCACATAATGTAAATTTAAAATATAGATAATTAATGTCTAGCAAGGTTTATCCTTATGTACAATCAAGAAGAAAATTCCAAGCAAGAATCAAGCAAAAAAAATAAGTCTAATGAAACCAGCAGCCGGAAACAACCTCTAAATAAAGGTATCCCCAAAAAAAGAGAACATTAATTTTGCATGAAACAAGTAGAAATTTATAATTACACAATGTTATAGAGACGTAAATTGAATTACGCCTCTAAATTAGTTATCAGGGTATAATCACTTTGCAGTCAGGAATTAAATTCTTAATTCTCAAGATCCAAAGTAATCTTATTTATTTTTTACCTGACTTTTCGCCTGTTCTAAAGCTATTTCTTTAATTGCTTGATAGGAATTAACATTGGCAGTTCCTTCAATAGCTTTCACTGCTAAATCTTGCACTTGTTTAAGCGCAGATTCTAGTTGTTTAGTCAAGTTTTGTAGGCGTGTATCTTGATTACTAATAGTCTGTTCTAGAGATTGCAATCTCTGTTCATAAAAACGCTTCTGTCCCTCTACTTCCTTACTGTATAAATCTGACTTAATTTTAGCTTGGTAATAGGCAATACCTTTACCTTCTTCTGTAGCTTTTTTAATCGCAGCTTCCTTATCTTTAGGGAAGGCTTCTACTCTAACTTTTAACTCCTCAAACTGCTTTTCTCGTTCTGCGATCGCTTTTTCTTTTTCACTCCATTGTTTTTCTGTTTCTTGCTGAAATTCATCTAGCTGTTGGTTTAATTCTTTTTGCTGCTGCTCATATTCATCTTTTTGCAATTTTCGCTGAAGTTCTAAACTATATTTGTATTCAGATTCATCCCGTTGTCGAGTTTTTTTGAGATTTTCATCTCGTTCTTTAATTAATCTGTTACTGTCATCCTGTTCTTTTAACCAAGCTTTTCTCTGCTCATCTATTTCCTGTAATAAGACTTCTTTGCGTTCTGTAAACTCTTCTTGATAAGTCTTAGAATTATCCTCATAACTGGTGATCAAATTATCTAAGATATCTTCCGAAATTTCTAAATTATGTAATTGCTTAAGTTCTGCTACTTCTTTTTCTACAGCTTCTCTAATTTCTGCCAATTTTGAAGCTTGCGTAGTTAGCTGTTCTGATAATTCATTCGCCGCACTACCAAAGCCTAACTGGATTTTAGCTAGGCTTTCAATTGTATAATTCATTCTTTGCTGAACAGTAGTTGGCACATTCATAGCAGGTTTTGGCTCCACTTTTGGCTTTTCTTTAGTTACAGCTTGTGCTTCTTTTAAAGTTTGGGTAAGTTGTGATTTAACTGCTGCTGTCTCTTTGGCTAATTCTTCATAAGCTTGGAGAATTTCAGCTTTAGTATTTTTATCTGTTGGTTTTTTAGCTACCACAACAAACCTCCATCGAATCCAAAGATAATTTTCATGGCTAACAACCGAAGATTAGTGACTATTTACTATTGGAACTATCAAAAGCTCTCATTGCCAAATCTTGCGCTTGTTTTAATGCAGTTTGTAATTGAGCCGAAATTCCTTCTATTTGCTCAGTTTGTTTCTTAATAGTCTCTTCTAAAGATTGGATTTTTAATTCGTAACTCTGTTTGCTAGATTCCCAATCTTTTTCAAATAAATCGGCTTCCACTTTAGCTTTTTGGCTAGTTTCTTTAATGGCTTCTTCTCTAGCTTTCTTAACTGCTTCTTCCAACTCATTAGGAAATGCTACAACTTTTTGCTGATATTCTGTAAACAAAGCTTGACGTTCAGTCAGAATTTTTTCCCTTTCGGCCCAATTTTTATCTTTCTGCTGAGTAGTTTCTTGAATTTCTCGTTCTAGTTTGCGCTTCTTATCTTCATAAGCATCAGTAGTCAGTTTTCTGTTTGTTTCCAACTTATACTGATATTCTTCTGTCTCTGATGCACGTTGTTTAGCTACTAAATCAGTATATACTTGTACTGCTTCTTCATATTCAGCTTGGTCTTTCTGCCACTCTTTACGTCTAATTGTAATTTCTTTTTCTAGTGCTTCTCTTTTACTAGAAATTTCTTGTTCAAGAACTCTTAATTTCTCTTGATGTTCTTGGGTTAAAATATCTAAAGCATCAGCAACAATTCTAATTTGCTGTAAGTCTTTTAACTGCTGAGTGGCAATTTCTATAGCTCTATTTAATTCATCTAATTTGGAATTTTCTTGCGCTAATTTTTCTGATAATGCAGTAACAATACTGCCAAACTCCAATTGTAAATCTGCTAAACCTTTAACAATACTATCAACAGTATATGTAGAAGCAGTTACCAGAATTTCTTGGTTTTTTACCTTTTCAGCTTCTTCTTGTTTCGTAGCTATTTTTAAATCTAATTGTTTCCTTTCAGCGAGGATTTGCTGAAATGCTTGCACTATTTGTTGTTTGCTGTCTTTGACTGCAACTGTAGTCATTCTCCAACTCCTTAAACAAGCAATAATTTTTGTGTAGCAAGCCATACCCTGACTTACTCTATGCAGACATCAGAGTAGCCTAAAAATTAGGGTTTTTCACCCAGTGTAAATGCTGAAACAAGAATCAAAAGACACTTACAACTACCGGAGATCATCTGTAATTAGTGCCTTTATGATCTCAAGGTAAAATTTGGGGGTTTATAGTATATTTGTACTAAAAATAATAGTACTTAAAAAAAGCTGCTATTGTCAAGAAGTAAATGCAGGTATACAAAAATTTCAAGATATCAAGTTACTGCAAACACTCTTGCCAGCTTGTAGCCGCAGTGCTTTATAATATGTTAGTTTCTGTGATTTATGTTACGTTTTACAAACTAGGGCGCAATGTCTAGGGTGTAAATTCACGGAAACTTAATAATTAATTGATTCAATCATCATCTTGATAGCTGCACAGACACAAAAATTTTGTGATATCTAATGTACACTAGCGAATCTACCAAGTTTCCTGCCAAAGCGGATATAGGGCAAACAAGCCGCATTCTAGTAGTAGAAGATGAAGAATTAATCCGAGAAATGCTGTTGGTAGCACTTGAGGGTGAAGGCTATGAGGTCGTAACTGCTACTGATGGGCGATCGGCTGTGGAATATATCAAGAATTTTGAACCAAATTCTGGGGAACTCTCCTTTGATTTGGTAATTTTAGATTTGATGCTGCCCCAAATCAACGGATTAGATATTTGCCGCTTGCTACGTCATCAAGGTAACCCAGTGCCAATTTTGATGCTGAGTGCCAAAGGTAGTGAAACTGACCGCGTATTGGGTTTAGAAGTGGGAGCAGATGACTATCTGACCAAACCCTTTAGTATGCGGGAATTAGTGGCTCGTTGTCGCGCTTTACTTCGTCGTCAACGCTTCAGTACTTTGCCGCAAATACCGATACTTAAGTACAAGGATGTGAGTTTAAATCCGCAAGAGTGTCGCGTACTGGTTCGTGGTCAAGAGGTGAGCCTATCACCAAAAGAGTTTCGTCTCCTAGAACTGTTTATGAGCTATGCTCGTCGGGTATGGTCGCGTGAACAGTTGCTAGATCAGGTTTGGGGGCCAGATTTTGTAGGCGATAGTAAGACTGTAGATGTCCACATTCGATGGTTACGGGAAAAATTAGAATTAGATCCCAGTCGTCCTGAATACATTGTGACTGTCAGAGGTTTTGGCTATAGATTTGGATAATTGCTCACGATAGTTGTTAGTTTTTAGTTGTGATCAAGCAACTAATGACTTAAATGTTTTTATTGGGATTTTCTCTGGGTTTAGCGGTAGGGATTGGATTTTGGATTTGGCAACAGGTTCAACTGAACCGCTATTTAGAGCGAGTAGTTAAACCTTTCAATTCTCCTTATTCCAAAGTAGAGCTGCCTTTAATTCCTCGCTTACGCCAGGAAATTACAATGGTGAAGGAGGAACGGCAAGATTTACAGCAATCCCTAGAAACTTATCAAGAATTGCTGGATTTTGCACCATTGGGATATTTGCAGGTAGATGAAGAAAATCAACTACTGTGGTGCAATCAACAGGCTAGAGAAATATTATATTTGGAGCGTTGGCAACCAGGACAAATACGTTTGTTACTTGAGTTAGTACGTTCTTATGAACTCGATCGCCTGATTGAGCAAACTCGCGATTGCCAGCAACCAAGGGTAAAAGAGTGGGTGTTTCACCCCCCTTGTGAGAACCCAGCCGCAATGTTAGAAATAAAGTCTCTGGCTATACGGGCATCGAGCTTTCCCTTACCTAAGGGACAAGTGGGAGTATTTCTAGAAAATCGCCAACCTCTGCTGGATATGAATCAAGTAAGAGATCGTTCTTTTTCTGATTTAGCTCACGAACTCAGAACACCCCTGACTTCGATTCGTCTGGTTGTGGAAACTTTACAAAATCGTTTAGAACCACCTTTAGATCGTTGGATTACCCGCTTGATGCAAGAAGTTGATCGGTTGATTAACTTGGTACAAGGTTGGCTAGAGCTGACTCAAATGGAAACAGATCCCAGTATTCAATTGCAGCCGGAAGCTGTAGAAGTGCGATCGCTCATTACATCTGTTTGGGAAACTTTAGAACCATTAGCACAAAAGCAGCATCTTCATCTTAAATACTCCGGAGCAGAGAACCTCTGGATTAAAGCAGATCGCTCGCGCATATACCAAGTTTTTCTCAACTTGCTAGATAACAGCATCAAATACAGTCCGCCTTGCACAACGATTGAAGTTCAAGCCGAAATCCTCTCTGCTAAAGATAGTCCCACCAAAAATTCTTCTTCTACAGCCTTAGCAATCAATATCATAGATTGCGGCGTTGGTTTTGCAGAAGTAGATTTACCCCATGTTTTTGAGCGTTTTTATCGGGGAGATCAATCACGAGCTCGCGATCCCATCCAAGAAAGTAATTCTAAAACAGCGATCGTTGGTAGTGGTTTGGGTTTAGCGATCGTGCGACAAATTATCCTCGCGCACGGTGGTTCAATCAAAGCCATGAATCATCCAGACACAGGAGGTGCGTGGATACAACTACACTTCCCAGCGATGATGGCAAATACGGCAAGCCAAGACTATAGTTAAAAAAATATCTTCACGTTTGAAAATACAAGTGTGAAAGCTATCGTTTATCCTCCCAATCCCGATCCAACCCAGCTAGCACGCGCTATTAGGCGCTTAGAGCGTGATGTATTACGCATGGGTGCTTTAGTGGAACAATCGTTTCGTCTGAGCCACCAGGCGTTATTTGCGCGCAATTTAACAGCAGCAGAGGAACTTCCTCAATTAGATAAAAAAATTGATCGCTTTTATAGACAAATAGAGTCAGATTGTACAGCAATCATGACATTGCAAGCACCGACGGCACAGGATTTGCGCCACTTGAGTGCTTTTATGCAGCTAGTGCGAGATTTAGAGCGGATTGGGGATTATGCTGAAGATCTAGCTGACATTGCCATTAAACTTTTTCCTTATCCGCCTCATGCTTCTCTACCAGAAATTGCAGTCATGTCTCACCATGCTCAAGCTATGTTAGCCACTAGCTTGGTAGCTTTAGCCGATTTAGATGAAGCAGGTGGAAGAAGTATCCAGCATTTAGATGATGCTGTTGATAATGCCTATGAACGCCTCTATAACACTTTAGCCTTCCAAAAGGATGTTCCTGGTGTAGTCGAACCTATAGTCCTTTTAGCTCTAGCAATTCGCTGTCTAGAACGCATGGCAGATCATGCCACTAACATTGGTCAACGAGTAGCATACATTGTTACGGGTCAACGTTATTAATCAAAACTACAAAATCATCACATTAGGGATTGGTTCTTCTCCTTGCTTACCAATCCCTAATTTTTTTGATGCAGCCTAGAATTTATAGGTTGAGGGGCTAATAAATCATCAAAATTAGCTAGCTAACATATATTTCACTAAAAGCTTACCTATTCTTAAACTTGTAACCTTAGAGTTAAGCAAAGATAGTAGTGAATAGTTACATAAATAACTCAGTATTACTTTTATTGCCATCTATAAAACTGTTATAAAACAGCAACTATAAAAACTCAAGCTCAACCTTCATACATTCAAAATATGTATAAATTTTGATCTATTATCAATATTGCTGCATCAACTGCAAGTGTTAATTTTTAGTTCCCTCTACAATAAATCTATTTACTTTTATCTATCTTCTGAATTTGCTAACCAAATAGATTACTTGCGTAATGTATGAATTTCGCTAACCAAAAAACAGTAGTATTAAAGTTGTTATGCTTTAAAAATATATCAATAAAAATCAATACCTAATAATTGTTTTTAATCATGAAACCTTAATTTTATTAGCAAATTCTCATTTATATAAACATTTTTGAACAACTGATGATTCCAATTACTCAACAATTAAACTATTGCTTGTTTACTAACTATCATAAGCAATTTTACTGTAGCGAAACCACCTTCTGAATGTATACTAAAAGTTCTGTGCCACACTCTATTATTACATCCAATAATTCTACTATAAATGAACAGTTACCCCAAAGGCTATTTGCTCGGCGGCAGGTAATTCCACCACGTAATGAGGTGCTGTGGCGCATAGAGCGTGGGGCAGTTCGGACTTTAACTTGGAGTGAAGACGGAACATTTATTACTCTGGGTTATTGGGGACCAGGTGATATAGTTGGTTATCCTTTATCTAAAGTTAAACCTTATCAAATAGAATCTTTAACTAGTGTTGAAGTAAGTGTGGTACCACCGCATATTTGGTACCAAGATATCGATGCGTTACTATCACATATTCAACAAGCAGAAGAGTTATTAAGCATAGTGCATCGTAAACCAATGTCACTGCGCTTGTGGCAATTTTTAGTATGGCTAAGTGAAAAATTTGGTTGTGATGTAGAACAAGGTAAACTGCTTGATATTAATGTGACTCATCAAGAGATTGCAGAAGTTCTAAATACAACAAGAGTAACTGTAACACGACTTCTACAGCAATTTGAAGAAGAAGGAAAGCTTTTGCGCTCTAAACGCCAAATAATTCTGCGATTCACTAATCAATTTATGAGAGAATAAGGTAAAATAATTCTGCTTGGTTAGATAAAATCAATGCTGAATTAATTAAGTAAATTCCCTAATAGTAAAAATTTTAGGGAGCTTTACTAGGAGCTAATTAGTTTTTAGGTGTGAGTGCAAGTAAAATGATGACAAAAGCATTCTGGGGTCTTTTAAAGATTAGCCCATTAGTGATGGCGGCTACATTTGTGGCTGCTAACAGTGCCTTGGCTGCAGAAGTTAATGAACCTGTAAATGGTGTTGCTCAACTGTCCCAAGATTCTATGGGTCAAGTTACATCAGTTTCACAGTTTTCTGATGTACAACCTACAGATTGGGCATTCCAAGCTTTACAATCCTTAGTTGAGCGCTATGGCTGTATAGCAGGTTATCCTAACGGCACTTATCGCGGTAACCGTGCTTTGACTCGTTATGAATTCGCCGCAGGTTTGAATGCTTGTTTGGATCGGGTGAATGAGTTGATTGCTACAGCTACTGCTGACTTGGTAAATAAACAAGACTTAGCTACATTACAGCGCTTACAAGAAGAATTTTCTGCAGAATTAGCTACCTTACGTGGTCGTGTAGATTCTTTAGAAGCCCGTACTGCTGAACTAGAAGCTAATCAATTTTCCACAACAACCAAGCTGGTTGGAGAAGCAATTTTCAGCGTTTCTCAGCCTTTTGGTGATACCAGAGTAGGCGGTGCTAATTTAAATTCTAATACTGCCTTTTCTGACCGAGTAAGGTTGAATTTATACAGCAGCTTTACAGGTAAAGACCAGTTGCAAATCCGGTTGCAAGGTCGCAACACTGTATCTAATCAGACTGTCACTGGTACTAACATGACTCGGTTAGGCTATGACGGCAATGAAAACAACAGCGTTGCTATTGATAAAATTAACTATGCATTTAATCTCACGGATGCAGTACGGCTAAAAGTCGATGCTTCTGGTGGTGAGTTGAATGAGAACGTTAATAATTTCAACCCTGATTTTGCTAGTTCTGGGAAAGGTGCTTTATCCCGCTATGGACGTTTCAGTCCTATTTATCGCCAAGCTGGTGATGGTGCTGGTATAACTGTTAACGTTAATCCTAAAGGCCCATTAACATTGAGTGCTGCTTACTTCGCTCAAGGCACTAATGCTAGCAATCCAGCTGATGGTAGTGGCTTATTTAATGGCAGTAATACCTTCTTTGGGCAGATAGCTTTCAAACCAAGCAAAGCGTTGAACATTGGATTTAGCTATGCCCGCACTTATCAATCAGCCCCCAACCTGTTTCAAGCTACAGGTAGTGCTTTTGCTAATAATCCTTTCGCTGGTGCGCGGACTGAAGCTAACCATTATGGTATACAAGCTACCTTCCAACCCAGTCCTAAGTTGGCTTTGAGTGGTTGGGGTGGTTATACCACTGCAGATGCTGTAACTGGTGCTAACAGAAGTGCAGATATTTGGTATTGGGCAGCTGCTTTGGGTGTGAGAGATTTTGGTGCTAAAGGTAACGTGTTGGGTGTGATTTTCGGTCAACCACCGAAAGTAACTGGTGGCAACAATATTGCTTCAGAATCTGGCACCTCTTATCATCTAGAGGGTCTATACAAGTTGAATGTATCTGACAATATTCAAGTTACCCCTGGTTTGTTGGTGATCTTTAATCCCGAAAACAACGACAATAACAACACCATTTACGTAGGTACTCTACGTACTACTTTCTCATTCTAAGATTGCCAATCTATTAGCAGTAAACTTTTGGGTGGGAATTTTTCCTACCCAATCAGAGAAGGAAAAACATTGTAGTCAAAATAAACACCTCTGCGGCTTAGTGCTAAAACTGCCATTAACCTAATCCGCATCAAAATTATCCCGCCTTGAGGCGGGTTTTTATTTACTAGACAATTTGCTAATTACTCATTGATTTGCAGATGATTTCTAGACGAATTCCAAAATCCAAAATTATTTGACTATATAGGATTAATATCTTTTTGATTAGACAAATCAGTTGGTGGGCGATCGCTACTCCAAGCCCACCACGCATTACCACAATGACAATTGTAAAATTCCTGCCATTTGCGGCGATGGTCTTCTGTCATCACAGGCGATCGCCGATTCAACCAAACTTGTAATGCTTCTCGGCTACTAGACTTGCAGTTTGGACAGCAAAACTGATAAGCGTGAATTGCGTTATTCGTCCATTCAGGCGGGGTGGGGGAAAAAGCTTCCATGTAGTTAAAATTTAATTTTTCATGGTTATTCAAAATTTTCAGGTTTTGAACTTCTATGCCAACGGGTACCATAGAATCCCGCTACACTACACACTTACTTGATTGATGACTCTGATAACTGTGTTTCTTTGACAAATAACAATGTGCAGAGGGTCTCATTATGATTAACTATTACAAATCAAAGGTTAGCACGAAAAGTTAATTTTTTGCATAATTGAATACTATGCATATCATGGCTAATTATTAAATTTATGGAGCCAAATACCGAAATTCGTCGTTTATTAGATGTAATGCCTGCTTCTGCACGAATGCTGACCAAAATCGTCAGCAAACCCCAACAAGCGAAGGTAATTGATGCTTCCTTTCCACTCCCTTGGAATCAAGAACGGCCTATCAATATTAATTTTGACTTATGGTTTCGTCTGGGGAAGCCACAACGGGATTTGTTATTGTTGCAAACCGTTAGCTGGCTAACGGGAGTGAAGTGGTTCAAACCCAGTATTTATCAAGGTGTACTTGTCGCAGGGCTGGTAGGTGGATTAGTTGAATCAACACAATCTGATGTTGTAGGTGTAGCGATCGCAGTTGGCTTGAGTGCGATCGCAGGTTTTCGCATCTGGCGTACAAACCAATCTCCAGAGTTGGAGTTAGAGGCTGATGTAGCAGCAATTCGCATTGCTGGGCGGCGAGGTTACTCAGAATCCGAAGCTGCAGAACATTTGTTATCTGCAATTGAAACAGTCGCCAAAATTGAGGGGCGTTCTGGCTTAAGTTTTAACGAATTGATTCGTTGTCAAAACTTACGGGCGATCGCAGGTTTATCACCTGTGGGTTTACCAAAAAGTTATATACAGTAAGCTGTTACGCATTTAAACTGCATATTGTTTCTTGAAAGCGATCAACATTCCAATATTACCCATGCCCAATGCCCTATTTCACATCAGTGACTCGCCAGCTAAGTTTCAAGTTAACCCAGAAGTTCCAAATGGTAGCGACTGCGATCGCAATTAAGTTGGCGATGTAGCGGTTAGGCAGGATGAAGTTAAATACTAGATTTAAAATCAATACATTTAACACTAGTCCAGCCAAACAAATTACATTAAATTTTAAAAAGCGCTTCAACCGTTGTCGCCATTCCTGCTGTTGCATAGAAACATCAGCGAATGTCCAAGCATCATTCCACAAGAAGTTATTGAAAATGGCAATTTCTCCAGCAATGATTTTACTGCGAGTTAGGGGTAAGGCTAAGGTTGTAGGGTCACTGAGCAAATAAAGTACTGCCATATCCACAAAAACCCCACTTAATCCTACCAATCCAAAGCGGAGAAATCGACCAATTGGGAAACCCATGTTTTGACTAAACTTGCTCACTGTTCCTAAATGTCCTGTGGATAGGCGCAACTTGAGCAGGTGGTGTAAGTAATCGACATATTGCTTCCATGTCACCTTGCTTTCGCCTTCTTTGCGTTCGCAAAATACATAGCCTACTTCAGCAATTGCACCAACTCTTCCTCGCCCAATTACCTCTAAAAGAATTTTATATCCTACGGGGTTAAGTATTGCTCCTGCGATCGCATTTCGACGCACCATAAAATAACCACTCATGGGGTCGGAAACTCTGCCCAGTACACTTGGTAAGATAATCAATCCTAAAACTTGAGCGCCACGAGACAAGAAACGCCGGACAATACTCCAACTACTAACACCGCCTCCTTCTATATGACGGCTAGCTAGTGCTAAATCTGCTCCTTGCTCAATTTCAGTAACTAATTGCGTCAATACCTCTGGTGGGTGTTGTAAATCCCCGTCAATTACCCCTAGTATATTTCCTCTTGCTGCCTGCCAACCACGAATTACTGCTGAAGATAATCCTCTTTCCTGTTGTCGTCGCATGACGCGCAACTGTGGGTACTCTTCCATGAGAGATTGTGCTACTTCCCAAGTACGATCTGGGCTATCGTCATCTACCACAATCAGTTCATAGCGTCCGGAAATGCACTCATCTAGTACTTGACTCAAGATTTTGACAACATTTTTGATATTGTCACGCTCTTTATAAGTGGGAATTACTAAAGAAAGAAAAATCGCTTCGCCATCTGTATCTGCATTATTAGAAGGTGATTCAGAGATTTGTAGTTTACCAGTTGGTACTGATAATAATGGATAATTTTGGCTTTGAGACATGAGAGCAAAATCCAGTTAGTGCAAGAGAATATTAAAAACAGAGCATTTTGGCATTAATTCAATTTTATTCCTCATCTATAACACTGGGAATATTAATTCACCATCTTTTCTCAAAAAAGTTGTATTCTTTAACTAATTTAGGTAAATATCCCCAACTTTCAGGTTATAACAAATGTTAGTTTTATAAAAAATAAATTATGATGATATGCTTTTCATTCTGCCTATAGTCTTTTGGCTAATTGTTTTTAATATCTCTCTCAAACATCATGGAATTTGGCGTAAATCATTTATGTCAACTTCTATTATTTGGGGAGTTGTAATCACCATCATTAGTGAAGTTTTAAGCCAGTTTCATTTACTTAACTTCTTAGGTCTTGTAACTGTATGGTCATCATTAAACATTTTGTTATTAATTTATCAATATCTATCATCAATTAAAACTGCAAAATATATAAGACCAAATATTGAAACTTATGTTGAAGTGAAAAAATATCTTAAAATATCGTCTTTTAGTAAAATATTATTGTCTGGTATATTTTGTATTATCTTTACTGTTGGTTTAATTGCTATTATTGCGCCCCCAAATAATTGGGATTCAATGGATTATCACATGACTCGTGTTGTGCATTGGATACAAAATAATAGTTTTGAGCATTATCCCACAAGTTACACACCACAACTATATCAGAACCCTTGGTCAGAGTTTGTTATTCTGCATTTTCAAATTTTAAGTGGTACTGATTACTGTGCTAACTTAGTTCAATGGTTTAGTATGCTTGGTTGCACAATAGGAGTCTCATTAATTGCACAACAACTCAGCGCAGACTTAAGAGGTCAGATTTTTGCTGCTGTGATTAGTGCCACAATTCCTATGGGAATATTACAAGCCTCAAGTACTCAAAATGATTATGTCTTGTCATTTTGGTTAGTCTGTCTTGCTTATTATGTTCTGCATTCGATACAAGAGAGAGCAAGAACTAGCTGGACTAATTTATGCCTAATTGGAAGTAGTGTAGGATTAGCAATTTTAACTAAAGGAACGGCTTACTTTTACGTACTGCCATTTTTAATTTGGCTAGGTATATCTGAAATAAAATATTTGCGTTTTAAAGTATGGCAGTCTGGGCTAGTAGTAGGTAGTCTGGCTTTATGTTTAAACTTTCCTCATTATTTGCGTAATTACAATTTATTTGGCTCGCCATTAGGAGAACCTGGTACCTATAAAAATGAAATATTTGGTATTAATGTATTATTTTCTAACATATTAAGAAATTTGGCTTTGCATATAGGAACACCTATTGGTTTATGGAATGGTATAGCAAATAAATTAATTCAAATCATACATATATTTCTCGGGGTAGATGTTAACGATCCACGCATAACTTTTTCTAAAACATTTTTTGTTCCGGGAGGTTGGTCAACTCTAGGTTTTCCTGGAAACGAAAACAGTGCTGGTAATTTATTACATTTATGCATAATATTATTTTGTATAGTTATTTATATAGTTACTAAAAAATATAAAAAGAGTGATTATATATTCAGTTATCTACTAAGCGTAGTTAGTACATTTCTGTTATTTTGCTATTTAGTCAAATGGCAAGCATGGAATAGCCGTTTGCATCTACCATTTTTTGTATTATTAGCTCCGTTTGTGGGTGTGATATTATCCCAAATCAAAAAGCAAAAAATGGCGTTATTTTTAGTAAGCATTCTATTAATATCATCATTCCCCTGGGTATTTTTTAATAAATATAGACCTATAATTGATAGCCATAATATTTTTCAGACTAACCGAATTGAGCAATATTTCAGCAATAGACCTTATCTTCAAGAACCTTATGTTGGAGCAGTTAATTTCTTACAGTCAAAAGGCTGCTCAAATATTGGTTTGTCATTAGGTAACGATCCGTGGGAATATCCTTACTGGGAAATTTGGCAGGATACGAAGAAACAAACAGTAAAAATGCAACATATAAATGTTACTAATATTTCTGCTCAACTCAGTAACCAATCTCCCTATAAAGATTTTATACCTTGTGCAATTATGACTATGGAAACAAAAAGAAGCAAACAAGAAAAATCTCAAGAGATGATTGTCAAAGACACAACTTATATTCGAGTAGGTGATTTTCCTCCAGTCGGTGTTTTTCTCCCCAAGTAGGAGTATGGAAATAATTTAATCGTAAGTATTAAGATTTTACTGACAAAATTAATAGAGAAGTTTCCTAATACTTTCGAGATTAATGTGGTAATAACTACTTTTGAAGCTATTCTCAACCGTGCCTTAAGCGGAGATGATATATCTCCTGCAGAGGGAGTGGTATTGTTAAAACAAACAGATCCCGAAGCGATCGCAGCTATTCACAACACAGCCGATCAACTCCGCCGTCTACAAGCGGGTGATACAGTCACTTACGTAATTAACCGCAATATTAACTTTACTAACATCTGCGAGCAGCACTGTAGTTTTTGTGCATTCCGGCGGGATGATGGTGATGATGGTGCTTACTGGTTAGATTGGACACAAATTTTGGAAAAAGCTACAGATGGTGTGCGGCGGGGTGCAACGGAAATCTGTATGCAGGGAGGGTTAAACCCACAAGCCAAAATTAACGGTCAATCTCTGCTTTATTATCTCAAGTTAGTAGAAACCATCAAGCAGGAATTTCCCCATGTACATTTGCACGCTTTCTCGCCTCAAGAAGTGCAATTTATCGCTAGAGTTGATGGGCTAAATTATGCTGATGTGATTGCGGCTGTGCGGGATGCTGGTGTAGGCTCAATGCCAGGAACTGCGGCTGAGGTGCTAGATGATGAAGTACGCCGAGTACTTTGTCCAGAAAAGATTGATACAGCTACTTGGCTAGAAATTGTGAGTACAGCACATCAATTAGGCTTACACACTACAAGCACGATGCTTTCTGGACATATTGAAAGCGCAGAACAGCAAATAGGACACTTAGTAAAATTGCGATCGCTGCAAAAAACTGCGATTGATAACGGCTATCCTGCCAAAATCACAGAGTTTATTTTATTACCTTTTGTTGGGCAAGAAGCACCCAAGCCTTTACGTCGCCGTGTAGGACGCGATCAACCAATTTTACAGGATGCGTTGTTACTGGGTGCAGTGGCACGAATTTTCTTAGGAAATTGGATACCCAACCATCAACCTAGTTGGGTAAAACTGGGTTTACCTGGTGCAATGTCAGCCTTAGTTGCTGGTTGCAACGATATCGGCGGTACATTGATGGAAGAACACATTACCACAATGGCAGGTGCTGTGGGTGGTACCTGTATGGAAGTAGAAACATTACAAAAAGCGATCGCTTCTTTAGGACGACCTTTTCAACAAAGAGATACTCTTTATCAGCCAGTATGCTGAATTTATGAGCAAAATTTTAGAGTTCAGAGTTCATCCTTCCGCCTTGCTCATGATCCCCAAGATACCAATCCAAGATAGTATTGACGTTGATTTATGAGTTGTTTTACTTAATGCTTATGAAGCGCTATTGGTCGCGTCTGCTTGCTCTGCTTTTGGTTGTAAGCATCAGCTTAATGGGCTGTTCTAGTCCTGATAGTTTAACAGGAGATTATCGTCAAGACACCTTAGCGGTAGTCGGGATTTTGAGAAATGTCCTAGAGTTATCAGAAGACTCACCAAATAAAGCAGCAGTTCAAACAGAAGCGCGTCAAAAAATAAACGATTTTTCAGCTCGTTACCAACGGTCTAACTCTGTCTCTACTTTGAGTTCTTTTACCACGATGCGAACAGCTTTAAACTCCTTAGCTGGACATTATAGCTCTTACCCAAATCGCCCCGTGCCACAAAAGCTCAAAGACCGTCTAGAACAAGAGTTTAATCAGGTAGAAGCAGCGCTAAAACGTGGTGCTTAACATCCTGACAAGCAGAGTCAAGAGTTCTCTATCAATTGAGACTCTTGGCGGCTTTGTTAAGTTTAGTTGAATCAGGTAAATCGCTTTTGCATTTTGCAAAAATTTGCTAACACAAAATTATTCTTAGCAGAGTTTTTCAAACAAATTTGATTTACTCGCATAACAAAATTCGGCAACTGAAATAGGGGTTTGGGAGTCTTTCACAATTAGGCTTCAAAACCCCTATTTTTTTCCATAGATTTTTATCTATGTAAGCCAGAGATTACCCCTTGGGGTTAATGATTATTCCGCTTATACGAGTTGCTTTACCAAGAGTTAGAGAAACAATTATTGGAGAATGAATAATTTCATTTCTTTGATCAGTGACTTTACCTTTATCTTTGTCCAACTTATATAAGAAGTCTACCGTTTTGCTTTGCTACCTTGAAGTATGTCCAACCTTCCCGTGAAAGTCACCCAGTCAACCTTGTTTTTTCGCCGCCTGTTAGCTGCAGTTTTTAGTAGTAGTTTGTTAATTCCTAACTTTGGTATTCAGCCAGCGCAGGCGCAACTGGGAGAATATTGCCATCTATCACCTACAGCAGCACAATCAAAAGAAAATTTACGTATTTTAGCACTTAGAGGAAATCTAGATGCCCAAAAGCGCTACCAGCAGCTGTTAAAACAACAGGCGAAGGAATTACAGGATTGCCGTAATCGTACTTGGCCGCAAATTCAAGCAGTTTGGTTGCGTTTGTATCCCTGTGATATGCAGCCGGGAATACTTGACAAAACTATGGATAGAATTGTCAACCTTGGCTATAACCAAGTGAATTTAGAAGTTTTTTATGATGGCCGGGTACTGTTACCAGCAGCTTCTAATCCGACAATTTGGCCTTCTGTGATCAGCACTCCAGGTTCACAAAAAGTAGATCTACTAACAACTGCTATTAACAAAGCACGACAGCGAGGTTTAAAGGTTTACGCCTGGATGTATACTGTCAACTTTGGCTATAGCTACGCCCGTCGTCCAGACAGAGAAGGGGCGATCGCGCGTAATGGCAAAGGTCAAACTAGCTTATATGTTGTTGATAACGGCACTCAAGTATTTATTGACCCCTATAACCTACAGGCAAAACGCGACTATTACCAAATGGTGCAAGAAATAGTGCGCCGTCGTCCAGATGGATTGCTATTTGATTATGTACGCTATCCACGACAAGCTGGCAGTGATTCTATCGCCACTAAAGTGACAGATTTATGGTTATTTACTACTGCTACCCAAGAAGCTTTATTTCGTCGTGCCCAGAATAATAAAGGTTTAGACTTAATTCGCCGTTTTTTGAGTAAAGGATATATTACGGCAGCAGATATTGCAGAGGTCGATCAGCTTTATCCGCAAGAACAAGAACCTTTATGGCAAGGTCGAACTTTATCCGCAGCGCAAAAATCAATTATCAATCCCATCGACAAACAACCGCTGTTGCAATGGGATTTGTGGCAGCTAGCTGTTGCCCACGCCATGCAAGGTATTCTAGATTTTGTCGCCTTAGCCAGTCATCCAGCACAGGAACAAGGTATTCCCTCTGGAGTGGTGTTTTTCCCTGAAGGTAACCAAACTTTAGGCCAAGGCTATGATTCGCGTTTACAGCCTTGGGATCGTTTCCCTAGTACTATGCAATGGCATCCTATGGCTTATGCCAACTGTGGTGATGTCAGTTGTATTGTCTCCCAAGTACAACGGGTTGTGAGTATGGCAAAACCGGGTACACAAATCATTCCCGCCTTAGCAGGTAAATGGGGAGAGTCAATTAGTAATCGTCCATCGTTGGAAGTACAGATGCAAGCACTCCGACAATTTGCCCCCCAAATCAAGGGAGTGAGCCATTTTGCTTATTCTTGGCAGTATCCTGAACATGATGGCGATCGCAAATTCTGCCGCAATAATTAATGGCTGTTGGGATTTTTCTGTCATACCAAACTATGTCAAATTTTTTAGGGAAAAGGGGAAAGGTGAAAGGGTAAAGGTTGTGCTTTTTCTCGTTACTTTTTCCCTTTCTCAGCTAATTCTGATATTTTTAACTTTGCCAGTCACCTAGTTGAGTAGTTAAAAAATAACGGACATGGTCAACAAATGCTGAACCCCATTGTCTAGTACCATGCCCCATTCCTGGGACAACATAACAAGCACCATCGGGGAATTTCTCAGCACAAGCACGAGTATCTCGAATCCGAACAATGGGATCGTTAGCACCAACTAAAAAGCGAACCCGACGCGGTAGCTTGACTTGCTCAACATAATTCATGGGGTTGCATTCCCAAGCATATTCATCATGATATTTAAGATTTTTGGCTAATTGTAAAAGCTTAACTACAGGTGTTAACTCAGGCTGTACTCTGGTTAACAGCCTTTCGGCGAATCCACCCAAAGGGGAGGCGGCTAAATCAGGCAATAACCAATAGCCCCAACTGTTAGCAAAAGATTGCAGATCGGCATGACCAATAGCCCCCAACAATCTGTCCCCCAAACCTTTCGCTGTAAAAGCGTAGGCTGAAAGTAAAACTCCCATACTTACCCCAAACAAAGCCAGCCTGCGATCGCTGAGATGATAGCGATCGCCGCAAAAGTTATGAATACTGGCAATGTTACTGGCAGTAGTGCGAAATATACTTAAAAGCAGCGCCGTATCAAAGGAAATATTTTGAGCAATTAATGGCTGAATCTCATTTTGGATCGCAGCACTGAAGGTGCGTACTAAGCTGCGTTCACCAGCCAATGGGGTATCAAATAAAGCTACAGCAATACCCATTTGCGTTAGTGTAGGCACAATAAAAGCATTCCAACCATAAGGGGCACTCATACCCTGCAAACCAATCACCAGAGGTGTTTGCTGTAGCGGGCGATGTGGTGGTAAAAACACAGCTACGGGAAAGCCGCTTAAACGTTCATCGATATGAGCTATCCCAGTATAAGGATGTGGCTCATAAAACCAATAGCGATCGCCATTCACACCTGCAAAATTAATTTGATCTGGCCCATAAATCGGCATACTAGAGGATGGGAATTTAATAGTAGAAAAAAATATTTTTATGCTCTTGTTATAGGCGATCGCTATTGTCACAAGTTCCGGCTGCAACCAGTTTATACTTAATACTTCAGCCTTCTCCTATCAAAGACGCTACGCCAAAAACCTTTAGTTAAGATGTCGTTTAACTCCGTTAATGATATTTTAAGTGGTCTTGAACAACAAACTCAGTGGCAGGAACAACCTTTTCAACGCTTGCTGCAATGTTGGGCTGAGGTGGTTGGTACAGTAGTTGCTGCACATACTCGACCATTATCGATTCAACGTGATGTGTTACGGGTGGCAACTTCTAGCGCTGCTTGGGCGCAAAACCTGACTTTTTCACGTCAGAAACTAATTTTGAAGTTGAATGAAAAGTTACCAACACCTTTGGTAGATATCCGCTTTTCTACAGCTGGTTGGCAATCATCTCCAGAACCAGAGAAGTCGCAACCAACAGTTTTACCAAGCGAACATCCCAGTTATTTAGGTGATGAAATTACTTCTGTGAAAGATACCCAGCCTCATACTACTAATCCAAATGCGGCTTTTGGGCATTGGGCAAAAGTTATGCAAATGCGATCGCATGGTTTACCGCTTTGTCCTCAATGTCAATGTCCTACCCCACCTGGAGAACTTCAGCGTTGGCAGGTTTGTTCTCTGTGTGCGGCTAAACAGTTATAAACATTGTCTGAGTTGAGAACTAGAGCTACACACTTGTGAAATGATTGTAGTTAATCAGCTTGTTGATGGCTAAAAGAGCAGAATATTTCAAAGTCTTCCATCAAGCAGCGCCCCTGTAGATGATGTTCAGCGAGGTATCGAGGTATTTATGAACTGGATTAAGGTTCTTCCCGAAAATGAACTGCCACTTAACGATCGCAAAGTGGTAAAAGTAGAACAACGCAATATCTTATTAGTTCACCACAATAACCAAATCTACGCCCTAGAAAATTCCTGCCCCCACATGAAGCTACCTTTGAAGAAGGGTAAAATCACAGATGATGGAGCGATCGTCTGTCCATTTCACCGTAGTGCTTTTGACCTTGCCACTGGCAATCCTACTGAATGGATTACCTTTCCCCCCGGTATTAACAAGTTGATGGGTATGGTTTCTAAAGAAAAATCAGTACCTGTATTTCCTACTCGTGTAGAAGAAGGGAATATTTGGGTGGGATTGCAATAAGGAAAGATTAATTGGTAATTGGTAATTGGTAATTGGTAATTGTCGCTGTTGATTGCGCCTTTTCTACACGTAACTGCAAAAAATCACTCTTTTTTCAGACAGAAAATTTTGACCACATCTATAACTGTGTTTAATTACGTAGACGCGTAGCAGCTACTCTCAATGAGACAGCTTCAAGGCGAACCCACAGGATGCAATACTTGTTGGTTAAGGGCAAAAGGGGAAGGGGAAAAGAGGCAAGAAAAAACCTTTAACCCTTACCCTTTCACCTTTTCCCCAAACAAAATTAAAAGTTGAAAATCCTTAACCGAGCAATATTGCCACAGGATGTTACGAATTATTAATTACGAATTACCTTATTCAAGATTTTTAATGTAGTTAATGTGTATAAATTCGTGCTGTTTCATCGCTAATCAGCGCAAGTTCTGCTAGGGGTTAAACCCGTAAGGGGGCTTGCCATACTAGCGCATCATCAACACATGGCATAAGATTATGCTTCCACAAATACCGATAACACCAGCGCCAGCTTTTACACCGTATTCACTGGCGCTTTTATTTTAGCTATTACGAGAGATGTTTAGAACGAGATGGCACTATCCAATGGACACCAGGGAGTGATTTTGAAGCTTTTATTCAGGCTACAAAAAAAGGTCTTCTGTGTTGGCTATATGTCAATACAGTTCAGATAAGTTCATTAGTGATTGATTTGTCAGTTGTGTAAAAAGCTAGCTCAATTGGGGGATTCTCCCCCAAACCCCCGATTGGGTGACGGTTGCGTCCCCCAAACCCCCTCCAAAATTATTGTTGAGTTTTTTATTGAGTAACTAGTTTTTTGGTTTTGTTGTCAAAAACTGTTTGGACTATTGACCCTAAACTATTATTTTTGCTTAAGATGCTCGTAGGCGATTTTGTCTGCGTTCGGGGCTACCTGTGGGAATTGCAGCAATTAAGTTTTGCGTATATTCTTCTTTGGGTTCGAGGTAGATGCTTTGGGCTGTACCTTGTTCGACAATTTGACCGCGATTCATGACTAAAATGCGATCGCTCATAAATTTCACTACGCTTAAGTCGTGGGAAATGAAGATGTAAGTTAGTTGAAAATCTTCTTGCAATTCTTTCAGCAGATTCAATACTTGGGCTTGTACAGAGACATCTAGTGCAGATACTGATTCATCACAAATAATAAACTTGGGATTTAACGCCAAAGAACGGGCAATACAAATTCTCTGACGTTGACCTCCAGAAAACTGGTGAGGATAACGGTTGATTGCATCTGCACCTAATCCTACCCGTTCTAAAAGTTCAACTACACGTTCTTGGCGTTGTCGCTTTGTCTTCCCTACATAATGAATTACCAACGGTTCTGCGATCGCTTCTCCAACTTTCATTCTCGGATCAAGGGAACTAAAGGGATTTTGGAAGACTATTTGCATTTCTCGGCGGAGTTTTTGCAATGGTTCGCCTTTGAGGGTGGTAATATCTTGTCCCTCAAACATGATTTGACCACTCATCGGTTCAATTAAACGCAGTAATGTTCTGCCCAGAGTGGTTTTACCGCAACCAGATTCGCCTACTAATCCCACTGTTTCCCCTGGTTTTACTTCAAAGGAAACGTTATTTACGGCCATAGTGTAGCGTTTAATGCCGCCCAGCAAGCCTTTCACAGGAAAGCCAACCTTAAGGTTGCGAACTTCTAATAATGGTTGCTTTTTATCGAGGTCTGCCAATCTTTTAACTATTTCTTCGCTGGTAACTTCTGGTGGTGGTGAAGGTGCTTTCGCCTGAATTACTAATTGACCTGTGGGACTATCTTCCACACTCATGTAATCGGAAACAGTCAGGAGTTTTTGCGGATGGCGGGTAAGTGTGGGGCGGCAAGCAACTAAACCTTTAGTATATGGATGTTGCGGATTACTAAAAATTTCTGTGGCTGTATTATATTCAACTATTTTCCCTCTGTACATCACCGCTACTTGATCGGCAATTTCCGCAATTAATCCCAAATCATGGGTAATAAAAATCATTGCCATGTCGCGACGTTGCTGCAATTCTCGCATCAATTCCAGAATTGTTGCTTGTACCGTCACATCTAAAGCTGTAGTTGGTTCGTCAGCAATCAATAATAATGGGTTACAAGAAATTGCCATTGCAATCATCACCCGTTGTAACTGTCCCCCAGAAAGTTCGTGAGGGTAGCGTTCTAGCATCGATTCTTTATGCTGCTTCACCAAATCTGCCAGTTTTTGCCCTTCGGGTTTCGGTGATTTGGAGTTAGTTTGACTCCAAGTATCAAGATATTGCTGTGCTATTTGTTCATCGCTGGGGAGGAGTTTGACTTCTTGCAAACCTGCGATCGCAATTTGTCGGGCTTGTGATGGTGAAACCTCTTGATGTCGCATAATCGCTTCTGTTAGCTGAAACCCAATGTTATACACTGGGTTGAGCGAACTCATGGGTTCTTGGAAAATCATGGCGATGTCGCCGCCTCGGTATAGCTGCATTTGCTCGGGCGGTAACTCTGCTAAGTTTATGGGTGGGTTATTTTCTTGATGAGTAAACCAAATTTCCCCGCCAGTCACTCTACCGGGACTTTGCAACAAACCCATGACTGCGAGGGATGTGACTGATTTACCACTCCCCGATTCTCCCACTATTCCTAAAGTTTCGCCCCGATGGAGTTGAAATGAAATCCCATCAACGGCTTTGAGGGTATTGCCATCACTGGAAAATTCAACTTGGAGATTGCGAACCTCTAGAATAGTTTCTCTCATAGGAGTTTAGTTAAAAATTTTTACTAATAGTTATTTGGAGTTTAACAGCGATTTTGAGTGGTGAGTTGGAGAGACGCGATTAATCGCGTCTGTACAAGGGTTTTGAATTGGAGAGACGCGATTAATCGCGTCTGTACAAGAGTTCTAAATTCTAAGTTTTTAGTGATAGCTTATAGGTAATAACAAAAGAGAATAAATAAAATATAACGGATGTCGGGGATATTTGAGTTTTGTTTGTCACAAATCACTCATTCCTGACATCCGTTATTTATTGTGAACTTTACCGCGCTGTTGCTTAGGGACTGGCAGAAATAAATTATCCAATTTATTTTAGATGATAGTTTTCTTTATCTCCCCTGCTCCCTGCTCCCTGCCCCCCTGCCAAGAAAGCGATAGTATATTTGTTGAGTTACAAGTTCCTTAGAAGGGAATATCATCGATATTCGGTTCTTCGACTGGGGGATAAGTAGTGCGTTCAAAATTCGCAGGTTGGGGTATGGGTTCGGGGTTCTTCACTCTGGGCGCAACGTTAGCTGTAGTAGTAGCTGGGGCTGGTACTGGGCGGGGTGCATCATAAGTAGCTGCTGGTTGAGGAGTCGGGGCGACAGGTGCGGCGGCTGGTGGTGAGTAAGTTTCTGTGACTACTGGTGGTGAACTGAGATTGAAACTACCGCCAACATTTTGGATTTGCTGTACAGTCAATTCAGCCCGTTTTTCCTTAAAACCTTCTTGGCGATCAACAGTGTTCATCCCCAATCTTCCTACCAAAATGACGCGATCGCCTTGATGATAGTTTTGCTGAATTTCTGAGGCTAAATTCCCCCACCCCACAACTTTTAAAGTTGCTGGCGCATCTTCTGGACGCTGAGAATTAGGAAACTGCACCAGCATTTCTGTGACTGCTAATTTATCTGGTGTATAGCGTAGTTGCGGTTCTTGAATAATTTCCGCCATCAAAACACAGCTATTCATGAAAATCCTCCTGATAATTAAACTTGCTAGTTAGAAAGTAGGGTTTTAATTATGTAGCTCTACTGATTAAGTAGATGATGACAAATAAACAGAACTATATCTGGAGGGGAAAAGAGTAATGAGAACAGGGAAACAACCCTTACCCCTTCACCCTTACCCTTTTTCCTCAAAAAATCTTACATATTTTGTTTTCAAAACACCAACCTACTCTATATATCTTTTTAACTTTTGCATTTTTGACAGACATTCTTCATTTTCAGTCAGTTTTAGCATAAAAGCCAAGCGATGGATGCTTTCGCAACCTTCGCTTGACTTAGGCAAGCATTGATTCTACAACTGAGTAGTATAATTGTACCATCCTATCTGTGGTTTCACACAGAAATTATCACGGGACAACAGAAGCAGGACGCAATTTTTGGTGAAAAGAGAATGTACTTTGAGGCTTTAAGCCTGGAAGTTGAGGCTTTAAGCCTGGAAGTTGAGCCTTTGAGCCTGGAAGTTGAGGCTTTAAGCCTGGAAGTTGAGCCTTTGAGCCTGGAAATTGAGGCTTTAAGCCTGGAAGTTGAGCCTTTAAGCCTGGAAGTTGAGCCTTTGAGCCTGGAAGTTGAGCCTTTGAGCCTGGACGTTGAGGCTTTAAGCCTGGAAGTTGAGCTTTTGAGCCTGAAAGTTGAGCTTTTGAGCCTGGAAGTTGAGGCTTTAAGCCTGAAAGTTGCACCTTTATGCTTGAAAGTTGCGCCTTTGAACCGGAAAGTTGCACCTTTAAGCCTGAAAGTTGCACCTTTGAAACCAAAATTTCCCGCCCATCACTTAACTATTCTCTCTTCACCAATCCTCTATGCCCCATGCCCAATGCCCAATGCCCCATCCCCTATATATTTACATGAACAGGGAAAACCCCTAAGCCGATGAAACGTGCTGGGAAGTCACGCAAGATAGGTAAGCGCAGAAAAGCTGGTGGTTGGAAGGTTTGATCGGAGGTGAGAATGCGGGCAAATATCTGTTTTTGGATCAAGGTTTGAAATCCTTGAATGATTCTTGTGGGTAATTCTCTCTGACGCTGTACTTTTGCTAAGTCTTGAATGCTTAAATTCTGATTTTTTAGGGGTTTACTAATCGCATTGGCTGTAACGACAGCATCTTGAATGGCGTAGTTAATCCCAACGCCGCCTACGGGAGACATAACATGAGCCGCATCACCAATCAGTAGCAATCCTTGACGATACCAGCGCTTGACGCGGCTGGATTCTACAGAAAGAAAAGCTACTTGTGACCAATCATGTAAATTGGAAATGCGATCGCCTAACTCTGGTACAACTTCCACAACAGATTTTTTTAATTCCTCTAAGCCAGCAGCACGTAGTTTTTGATAACCGTCTTTGGGAATTACATAAGCAATCTGCCATTCTTCACCCCGATCCAGCATCACGAGAATATGTCCTTGGGAAATTCGCCCCATACCTCCTTCTGCGTCTTCTGGTTTGCGGGGTAGACGGAACCAAAGGACATCCATTGGTGGAGAAGTTTCTATTGATTCAAATTCACCCAGTTGTCTTAGTTTAGAATGGCGACCATCTGCACCAACAGTAAGTTTCGCTCGAATTTCATGCCAACCACCGCCGCCACGATAGCATACACCCTGAATTAACCCATCTTCTACAATTAATTCTTGGACATTTGCTCCCATGAATAACTGAAAATTAGGATATTTCTGCGCTTCTTGGATGATGAATTCTAAGAATTTCACTTGGGGAAGCATTGTAATGTAAGGATAATTAGTTTTCAGGTGGCTAAAATCTGCCAAAGTAACGCTATCTTGGGCAGTTTGAATCTGAAGTTGGCGAATTTTCGTATGGGGTAATTGCAGCAAGCGATCGCTTAACCCCAATTCCTCCATAATTTCCATGACTGACGGGTGAATCGTATCACCCCGAAAGTCGCGATCGAAATCTTTGTGTGCTTCTAATAGCATTACAGGAATGCCTTGCCGTGCTAACAACAGAGCCAACACAGCCCCAGCCGGGCCACCACCAACAATGCAACAATCGGTGGTTTTTACGTCTACAATGTCATGAACAGGATTAAGCGTTGGCTCTGGAGCAGGATTTTCGGATACAGAGTTAGTCATAATCTGACCTTCAGAAAGCCATAAAATCAAGGTTAGTTTCCTTTTGAGGCGGAAAGGCAGTTTTTTAACTTTTCGTATTCAGATGGAATGTGTAAAATCAGGGCTAACTGTCTTTGTCTGTTGTCATTTGTTATTTGTCTTGCTTAATAACTAATGACTCATAACCAATGAGAATCATTAATACTCGTGTCTCAAGTTATTTTAGAAAACATTTATAAAAGTTTTCCCCCTCGCAAAGGGGAAGGTCTCGCCTCGCCACCCCCATTGGCTTTAGATTCTGGCAAGAAAAGCGATGCACAGCCAGAACGTCCAGAAAATATCAGCGTTTTGCGGCGCATTAACCTGACGATCGCAGATGGGGAATTTATGGTACTTGTGGGGCCTTCTGGTTGTGGTAAAAGTACCTTACTGCGGTTAATTGCTGGCTTAGAAATGATGACTGGCGGCAATATTTGGGTAGGCGATCGCTTGGTAAACGATTTACCACCCAAAGAACGAGACATTGCAATGGTGTTTCAAAATTACGCCCTTTATCCCCATATGTCGGTGTACGATAACATCGCCTTTGGACTCCGTCGCCGAGTTGAAGCAGGGGAGCAGGGAGCAGGGAGCAGGGGGAACAAGCAGGGGAGCAGGGAGCAGGGAGCAGGGGGAGAAAATATATCCTCATCTCCTCACCTTCCCCCTTGGTTGGAACACCTGTTTGTGGGAATGACGCGCAAGTTACCGAAGGGACTGCGTTATATTTCTGAAAAAGAACGGGAAGTAGATCACAAGGTGCGGAATGTGGCTCAATTGTTGCAAATTGAAACCTTGCTGAATCGCTTACCAAAACAGCTATCTGGGGGACAAAGACAGCGAGTTGCATTAGGAAGAGCGATCGCTCGCAATCCTCAAGTATTTTTAATGGATGAGCCGCTATCTAATTTAGATGCGAAACTCCGTGCAGAAACCCGCGCGCAAATTGTTAAATTACAGCGCCAGTTAGGGACAACCACAATTTACGTTACCCACGATCAAACAGAAGCGATGACGATGGGCGATCGCATTGCGATTATGAATCAAGGACAAATTCAGCAAGTAGCTTCTCCCTTAGAACTTTATAATCGCCCAGCTAATCGCTTTGTTGCCGAATTTATTGGTTCACCACCAATGAATTTTATTCCTGTGAAATTTCAGGCTCCCTTATTAATTACCCATTCCCAATTTCGATTGACTTTACCAGAAATTTGGGGCACAGCTTTGCAAAAATATGATGGACAAACTCTAATTTTAGGTGTCCGTCCAGAACATTTTAATGTCAGCGTACCCGCCACAAAAAATCTCCCTGTGCAAGTAGATTTAGTAGAAAATCTCGGTAACGATAGTTTTCTCAGCGTCAGGCTTACTGAATCTCCCACGACTAACACAGGTGATTATTTACAAGTACGAGTACCATCCGAAAGATTAGTCAGTGTTGGCGATCAATTATGGTTATCGCTAATTCCAGATAAAATTCACTTTTTTGACCCTGAAACTGATTTAGCAGTATTTGCATCAAATTAATTACAATGCTGTTCACGCTGCTAAATACAATAACTTGATTATGGTGCGTTATGCTAAAGCCAACGCACCTCTTTAAACTAAAATTTCCCACCATATCAAAAAAAATAAAAGTTCACGTCGTAGGATGCGTTAGCGCTAGCGTAACGCATCTGATATGAGATTTTTTCAGCAATCAAATCGGATTTCTAGAGTTTCCATACAAAGAATTTATTTGTGGCAAACATTATTTGGCTTGGTATAAGATATCCACGCTTTTATTAGTCAATTGAAACTTCATTCAAGTTAAAAACTTTAGTTTTTTAAAATAAAAAACTAAAGTTTTGTAATTTTCAGTTCACGACTCAAGCCTAATATATTGTTAATTATTGCAATGCTGTAACTCTGATATTTAGTTTTAGGTTATTTTATTTTTAAAAATACAAATTTAAGCGTGTTAATTATATATAAAAAACATATTTAATACGTTTAAATTAATTTAAAAACTTTTACTTGCGTTTTCGCACGACATTAAATATCTGCGTAAAATCCAAAAATATTTATATAAATCTCTAATTTAAAATAGGGAATAGATTAACCTGGTAGCATAACAATTTATGATTTCTTAACTTTTTACATAAATTTGCATAATTAAAAGTCAGTGGGTGCTAAAAATGTCGTAAAACTGCTATAAGAAGGATGCAATATATACAAAGTTAATTAATCATCCAACCTCGAAAATTCAATAATATGAGTGTTAGTGAACGTGTCTTAGAAATTCAAGATTTTTTGCGAAAAACACAGATTTTTCAAAATGTTTTAGATGAGCAGCTGCAAGCCTTAGCGAATATTGCGATCGTACAAACTTATAAAAGAGGAAAGACTATTTTTCTAGAAGGGGATGAATGTACAGGATTCTTTATCGTTAAATCTGGCAGAATTAAAGTCTTTAAAGTAGCAAAAGATGGCAAAGAGCAAATTCTGCATATATTTACAGCCGAAGAACATTTTGCCGAAGTACCTACCTTTGATGGCGGAAATTACCCAGCCTCAGCAGCAGCAATTGAGAATTCTGAGGTGGTATTTGTGCCACGAAAAGCCTTCTTGATGGTAATCCAACAACATCCAGATTTAGCGATCGCAATTTTGGCAACCTTTGCACGCCACTTGCGAAAGCTAACATATTTGGTTGATACCTTGTCGTTTCAGGAAGTCCCCGAACGCTTGGGAAACTATTTATTAAAATTAAGCGATCGCATAGGTAACGATGTCGTTGAACTCGATTTATCCAAACGACAACTCGCCGCACTTTTAGGAACAATCCCCGAAACCCTCTCCCGCGCCTTCTATAAACTTAGTCAAGAAGGAATCATTGAGATGAACGGTTCCAGCATTCGATTGTGCGATCGCGATCGGCTGATTCAGAAATGAGGGAGATGAGGCAAGGGGGCAGGGAGCAGGGAGCAGGGGAGAATTAATTCATGGCAAACCCCAAACACCCAACACCAATTACCCATTACCAATTACCAATTACCAATTACCAAACCCCGCATAGCGCTTAATTATTCTCTTCCACTGGTTTCTCCGTTGACTTCTCCACCTTTGGCGAATTATCACTACTGGAATTTTGTTTCACTTCTTGAGTGGGAACAACTACAGCCGGAGGATCTGAACGTTTTGTGTCTGCTGCGGGAGAAGCTGGTATAACTACAGGATTTGACTGCTTCTCTGTGCGAGGTGCAGCAGAATCTTTTTTAGTAGAAGGTGAATTATTAACTGCTGGTGCGGGGGAAGCTTTACGAGATGACTGGTAAGCCCGTAATTTTTCTACTAAAGTTGATGTAGCCGCAGGGCTGGGTGTAGGTGCGGGTTGTTCAGAACTACCCCGTGATGAAGTTTCTTCTTGAGATGTTTTATTAGTATTAGTTTGGGCAGATTCTTCTTGAGAAACGCGACGATAGCGCCTGCGTCTGGAAGAAGTAGAAACTGGTCTGACCTCAGAGGATGTAGAGGTTTTAGTTTCTTCACTAGTGGGTGATGGCGTTGTATCTGCTACAGGCGTTTGCGGTGTTTGCTCTTGTGTGGGTTGCGAGAAAAGCGGCGGGGAAGATTCCTGTGGCTTGGGTTGGGATTTCGGCAACATACTAGTAATGCCAAATCCAGCAGTAGCGGCAATCACTGCTACGCTAGTGCCAAGAAATACTTTAGATTTTGCTAGTTTTTGTGCTATTTCTCGGGCATCTTTGAGGGTTGTTGGCACAGTAACTTGTTTTTTGCCAGTATTGCCAAATAAATTTTCTTGTTCTTGCAACGATAAATTAATAGTTGCCACTGTATGAGTTGGTGCGGAAGGTGTGGCTACTGTTACTCCATCACCTGGTAGCAGTTTTAGCCATTCACCAACTGTCGCTGGACGAAAACGTGATTCTACCGCCATTCCCCGCATCACCGCTTGATTCACAGCAGCGCTGAGGTGTGGTTGCAATTCCCGGGGAGATGGCATTTGTTCGCGATCGCGCAGTAATGCCGGTATGGGTACTTGCCCAGTCAACAATGCATATAATGTGGCAGCCAAGCCATAAACATCTGTGGCGGGTGTGCGTGGCGCTTGTGTGAGATACTGTTCAATGGGAGAATAGCCTTCAGAAACCATGCCAGTGTGTGTTTGTTTGACACCACCGTTAAATTCTCTCGCGATGCCAAAATCAATCAGCACGACTTCCTGAGTGCCTTGGCGGAGGATGATATTATCTGGTTTGACATCGCGGTGCAGCAAACCATTGTTATGTACTACCTGTAAAGCTGCAGCAATTTGCCGAATGTAATGAATTGCTGTGGCTTCTGGTAACGGTATTCCTGGTAAGACAAATGCATCTCCCAAGGTGTCGCCGGGAATATATTCCATTACCATGTAAGGTAAACCAGCTTCGACAAAAAAGTCGCTGACCCGCACAATATTAGGGTGGACACAAGTAGCTAATCTTCTGGCCTCATCTTGGAATTGGCGCTCGAACTTGGCAAAATCAGGATGTTGTCGCAGCCTTTCATTAATGGTTTTCATCACTACTTCCTGACCTAAGTAATGATGCGTAGCTTTAAACGTAATGCCAAAGCCACCACGTCCGATTTCTTGGTTAAGGGTATATTTTCCACCCTGTAAAGTTGTACCTGCTAACATAAAGATTTTTGATTCTGTGAGTTCTGAGTCCTAAGTCCTGAGTGAGCAGATAAGTACTGAATCCTGAGTCTTAAGGGATTTCTGGAGAAATCATCTCTCCCCTCAGTGCTAAAACCTCCCTATTATCGCAACAGTTTTGTCTTTTTCATAATACATTGCTAAATGAAAGGATGAAGTATTCTGATCTCAAAGACTTCCAGATAAAAATATTCGATTTTTATTGTTGACTGTTGACTGTTGACTGTGAACTGTCAACGGTCAACCACTGTCATCCTTTTTTTAAAAGCGTTGTCCGATACCGAAATGTACACGGCTTTCTCCTTGGTCGTTAATACCGTAGTCAGCCCGAATTAAACCCAAGGGTGAGTCGAAACGCACCCCTGCACCATAACCAAAACCAGTACCTGGCTTACCGCGTACACCGGCGGGATCTCCTATAACGCTATTACCAGAACCTAAATCGGAGGCAAAGTCAGCAAATAATACACCACCCACTGCTGAGACAAGCGGAAAGCGATATTCTGCGGAAGCTAGTACATAACTGCGACCATTTCCTACATCCCCAGTATTGTAACCGCGCACGGAATTAGAACCACCTAAGTTAAAGCTTTCATAAGGTGGTAAATTCCCTAAAACTGTCCCAGCTTGCAGATTTACGGCAAATACTTGTGGTTGTTTGCTGCTAAATATCTGTAATGGTACATACTGGCTATAATTCGCTGTGACGCGGTTCATCGATATATTGCCTTGACCGACAGGAATTGATTGTTCTGTGCTGAGTTTGAGAACAGAACCCTGGGTAGGATTGATGGGGTTATTGCGTTGGTCTTTGGTGGCGGTAAAAGATACTGTTGTTAAGTCATCAATACCTGTACCACTAGCAGTTAAAGGATTTCCTTTGGCATCAGTTGGGGTGAGATTACCTTGGCGATCGCGGATACTAATTCGGTTATAGTTAAATCCTAAAGATGTATCCCAACCATCAATGGGGCGTTGCAAGCTCACACTACCACCAATTCGCCCTTCTCTAGCCCTATCACCATTTGGTAATGGGACTTCATCATCAAATGTCGTGGAGAGTTCCCGACGGCGAAAGGCGTTAATTGTATATCCCAAGGTATCGGGGCTAGTTTCGCGATAAGGACTTGTATATTTAGTGTCAAATTGGAAGTCGCGCAACCCCACACCAACATTCAAACCTAAAGTATTATTTTTACCGCCAACATTCTGGTCTTGATAAGTTAATGTACCTAAAACTCCTTGGTCGGCGTTATAACTACCACCAACGTTAACTGCACGGGCCCCATTTTCTTTGAGTTCGTAAACTAAATCTACCTTGTTGGCATCCCCTTCTAAAGCTACATTCACAGTTTCAAATAAGCCTGTGCGATACAGTTGTTGCACATCTTGCCTAACAGTATTTTCTTGGAAGATTTGACCAGGCTTAAGTTTGAGTTGTTGGCGAATAAAATCTGGTTTAGTCCGTCCGCTAACAGGATTACCTTTGCTATCAACGCTTTGACCATCATCGTTGAGAAAGCGAAACTTGATATCCCCTACCAAACCTTCAGCAACATTAACAGTCAAAATTCCTTCGCGGTTGGGTTTAATTGACATCACCCGCGCTAAGTTATAACCGTTATCGGCATACCATTTATTAATTTGTTGTACTGCTTGCTGGAGTGCAGCCGGACTAATCACAGCACCGATTTGCGATTTGAACGGTGTTAGGGCGACTTGATAAGTTAGCGCCTTCGCTCCAGAAAGTTGCAGCGATCGCACTACTATGGGTTGTACCTGATACACTACATTCAACCCGGCTGGTGTAGTGCGGCTATTAACATTAGCGCTGGTAAATAAACCTGTATTCAAAATTGCTGCTACATCTTTTTGCAGCTGGCTTTGGCTAGTATCGCCGCCTTTTTGGGTTTTAATTACCTGGCGAACTATTTGTTGTAATTCCTGACTTGCACCCAATATCTGCACATCTGTGGCGGTGACAACTAAATTATTGTCAATTGCTGGGGGAGTCACGGCTGGAGGCGTAACAACTGGCATTACCTTTGGGGCAGGAGTGTTAGGAATTGTCGCCTGAGGATTTCCCTGTGTTCCTTGAAGAGAAACAGGTGCAGCAGGCGTGCGAACAATCACAGGTGGAGTCGGAAGTACATTCTTCTTTTCACCCTGTTCCGGAGTTAACATAACTGCGGAGTTCTTATTCACCCCTGTTTGCACAACTACAGGATTTTGGGAAAATTGTTGGGCAACTACAGTCTCCGGTGCTGAAACTGCTTCTACCCTTGCTGGCGAGTCTTCAATTACCGGAACTACTAATTTACTTGCTTTTTCAGTTTGAAGAGAATCTTGGCCAGGCGCAGCCATTGCTTGCTGAGTGGCATTACTAGCCGCCAAGGTCGCTAAAGTAAAAATTGCCGCAGAAGAAACTCGCATAATAATTAGCTTAGTGTGTGGGGATTGGGGATTAGGGATTAGGGATTAGGGACTGGGAGAATAAAGGTATGAAGAAATTAAAGAAATGAGGGATATAGAGGAAGAAAAAGGAAGACATGGGAGAAATTGAAGAAAAATAAAAACAAAAGAGACATGGATGACAGAGAAGATAAGGGCAAGTAATACCCAGTCCCCAGTCCCCAGTCCCCAGTCCCTTATTAATCAACAAGACATTTAATAGTGAATTTTTGTTTCATATGAATGATGTATCGCCCTTATCTGTAGCGTCCCCAGCGCCATCTTCTAGTTCTCGTTTGCAGTTACTGGTATTAAGTAATGGACATGGCGAAGATGTAATTGCTATCCGGATTTTGCAAGCACTACAACAACAATCAAACCCACCAGATATTTTTGCTTTACCTCTGGTGGGTGAAGGACACGCTTATCAACAGTTGAATGTTCCTGTGATTGGTTCGGTAAGGACTTTGCCTTCTGGCGGTTTTATTTATATGGATGGACGACAACTAGCCAAAGATGTCCGTGGTGGTTTATTGCAATTAACCCTCAGCCAAATTAAAGCTGTGCGTCGTTGGGTGAAATCGCAAAAAAAACAAGGTAATAGAAAAGCAATTTTGGCTGTAGGCGATATTGTCCCACTTTTATTTGCTAAATTTAGCGGTGCTAACTATGCTTTTGTGGGCACCGCGAAATCGGAATATTATGTGCGTGATGAATCTGGTTTATTACCACGTAAAAATAAAGGCGCAAAATGGGAAAACTTTTCTGGTTCGATTTACCATCCCTGGGAACGTTGGTTGATGAGTCGTCGCCATTGTCGGGCGGTGTTCCCTAGAGATTCGCTAACCACAGAAATCTTAAAAAAATGGCCGATTCCCGCTTTTAATTTGGGTAATCCGATGATGGATGGATTGTCACCATCCTTTCCTACGCAACGATTTTATAGCGGAGATATCCAGCAACAAGAAATCGCCCGCCCACTGATTGTAACTCTGCTCCCTGGTTCTCGCGCACCAGAAGCATATAATAACTGGGAAACCATTACAGTTGCGGTGTCTGCATTACTTGCCAGTTTCCGGGAACGAGATTCGGTTTTTAACACTTCTGGCACAATAATATTTTTAGGAGCGATCGCACCTAGTTTAGACTGTAACACTTTAACCAAAACTCTCACCATCCAAGGCTGGCGTTCTCAGTCTGAGTTACCTATCCAACTGAGCGACCCTAATGCATTGACATTTAAGCAAAAAAATGCTTATTTTATTCTAACACAACAAGCCTATAACGATTGCTTGCATTTAGGAGATTTTGCGATCGCAATGGCAGGTACAGCCACAGAACAATTCGTAGGTTTAGGAAAACCTGCGATCGCGATTTCCGGTCAAGGGCCGCAATATAATCCTGGCTTTGCCGAAGCACAAAGTCGCCTTCTGGGGCCATCTTTGATTTTAGTAGATCAACCCAGCAAAGTTGCCAAAGAAGTGCAGTCTTTATTCCAGAATCCCGACAGGTTGCAAATAATTGCCGACAACGGTCTACTGCGGATGGGTCAACCAGGCGCAGCACAACGCATTGCTGAGTGTTTGCAATCAAGGTTGTGAGTGCTGAGTCAAGAGTCAAGAGTCACAAGTTACTTTTTCCCAGTCCCCAATCCCTAATCCCCAGTCCCTTATCCTACTAACCCCGAACGCAAGGCGCGAACAGCAGCCTGTGTCCGGTCATCAGCGCAGAGTTTATTGAGGATGTTGCGGACGTGGGTTTTGACGGTACCAACTGTAATGTAGAGTTTTTCGGCAATTTGACCGTTGCTACAACCTGCAACAATCAATTCCAGAATTTCTAATTCCCGTTGTGTCAGGGGGTAGGTTTCTAAAACTTGTTCGTACTCTGATGCTAAAGCCTCAATTTTCACTGTTTTCGGCTTATCGCTAGCTTGGGTGTCTGTGGGTAAACCTTGCCGCATTTTCCGTAATACTACGTTAGCGATCGCGGGGTCAATCCAAGAGTTACCTGTAAATGTTGCTTGAATGGCTTCTGTTAATCTGCTAATACTAGTTTCTTTCATGTAGTACGAGTCTGCACCGGCAGCAAATGCAGCTAGTACGGCATCCTCTGTATGATCCATTGTCAGGATGAGAATTTTGGTGGCTTGACCAGTTTCTGCTTGCTGGCGCTTAAATTTACGGGTGAGTTCAATGCCATCCATGTCAGGTAAGCCAATATCTACCACTGCTACATCGGGTTTAGCAGTTTCTAAAAGTTTTAATCCTTGAGTAGCGTTGGCTGCTTCACCAATTACTTTCAGTCCACTCTGAGACTGTAGTGCAGCCTTTAGACCCATCCGAGTTAAATCGTGATCCTCAATTAAAATAATGCTAATTTCACTCATTGCGACACTCACGTTCTGTGACTCCATCTGCTTAAATACTAAGTTTTGTAAGCTATTTATCTACTTTTACCAAACCAAAGATAGATGATTATTACACTTGCGTGCATCCACCGATAGAAATAAGAAATTTACGTTTTTTGGACTGGATAGATGTAAATATCTGACCGCAGATGTATAGATATTTTACAAGAAAAAATGAAATATTTAGATAAACTGCCGCTTGCCCTATTCTTTCGTTTTTAGCTAGAGAGCGATCGCTCATAAAACTTCCGACTATAGTTGTGAGATTAAGAGCTTGAAAATAAGCTAACAAAAATGGAAAGATATCAACAAACTAAAGCTGGCATAGAACAAATTGAGCGACCAATGAGGGCAATATTTAACCAAAGTTTTGAATTTATTGCTCTCTTAGAGCCAGATGGCATTCTGATTGATATTAATCAGACAGCTTTAGATTTTGGCGGACTAACTAGTAATGATGTGGTCGGTTTGCCTTTATGGGAAGCTAGTTGGTGGCAGTTAACCAAAGCAAATCAGGTAAAAATCCGAGAAGCGATCGCTGTTGCTGCTAGTGGCGAATTGGTGCAAAATCGAGTTGAAATTCTGGGAACAAGTAATACAGTCGCTACTTTAGAATTTACAATTCGCCCGATTAAAAATCAAAGTGGGCGGATTATTTTGTTAATTTTCAAAGGTCGGGATTTAGGCGATCGCAAATTATTAACAGGCGAACACAGTGTTACAGCTAAGACAGAAAATGCTCACACTCAATTGCCATTTGATGCTGATATATTTCACAATATCCCCTTCGGTTTGCAGATTTGGCATTTAGCCAAACCCAATAATATTAACTCCTTACAATTATTAGCAGCTAATCCGGTTGCTAGTGAGTTGATGGGGATAAATTTATCAGAATATATCGGTAAATCAATTACAGAATTTTCTCCTGACCAGTTGATATTAAATCAGGCAAATATCGAACTTTATGCCAAAGTAGCTCTTTCCGGTCAAGGCGAAGTCAAACAAATTGATTACTGCAATCAAAATACTCCCTATAGTTTTTTCAATGTCAGAGTATTTCCCTTACCAAATCGTTGCGTAGGAGTGGCTTTCGATCATATTGCTCATTGTCAGTTAACAGAACAAGCATTACAAGAAAGTGAGCAAAGATTCCAAATCATGGCTAATAATGCACCGATGATGATTTGGATGTCGGGATTAGATAAACTGTGCAATTTCTTTAATCAAAGCTGGCTGGAATTTACTGGCCGGAGAATGGAACAAGAATTAGGTAACGGCTGGTCACAGGGAGTACATCCAGATGATCTGCAATATTGTTTAGCAACTTATATTACAGCCTTTGACAATCGCCAACCATTTAGTATGGAGTATCGCCTACGACGGTTTGATGGTAAATATCGCTGGATATTAGATACAGGAACTCCCAGATTTACAACAGATGGTAATTTTGTAGGATATATCGGTTCATGTATTGATATTACCCATCACAAACAAATTGAACAGGCTTTACAACAACGAGCTGAAGAACTTTCACGCTCTAACAAAATTCTGGCCCAAACCACCACAATTTTGCAAAAGCGCAATCAAGAACTCGACCAATTTGCTTATGTTGCTTCTCACGACCTGAAAGCACCTTTAAGAGCGATTGCTAGTCTTTCAGAATGGTTAGAAGAAGACCTCAAGGGACAGCTTCCCCCAGAAAATCAACAGCAAATGCGTTTGCTACGTGGGAGAGTGCGGCGCATGGAATCACTAATTAACGGCTTGCTGGAATATTCCCGCATTGGACGCATTCAAACACCATCTTCCCAGGTAAATGTGGGTGTATTGCTCAAAGAAGTCATTGACTCTTTACAACCACCAACAACTTTTCACATCGAAATTGCCCATAAAATGCCTACCTTGATTGCTAAACGCCTACCCCTACAACAAGTATTTGCAAATTTAATTAGCAATGCCATTCAGCATCACTCCCGAATAGATGGTATGGTCAACATATCAGTTCAAGAAAGAGGAAAATACTACGAATTCACCATTGCAGATGATGGGCCGGGCATCTCCTCTGAGTATCACGATAAAATATTTACGATCTTCCAAACTTTAGAATCGCGCGATCGCAAAGAAAATACAGGCATTGGTTTGGCGATCGTCAAGAAAATTGTCGAAACCGAAGGAGGTACGATTAGCTTAGAATCCGCAGTCAATCAAGGGAGCATTTTTCGCTTTACCTGGCCCAAGCAACCTGATGAGTAAAAGTACTCAAGCTTATGGTACATAATCTATTAGTAAGCAACTCAGACCAATGACTGAGGACGGGCTGGCACCTGCTCATTTACAATTGGGTTGAGCATGATAAAGTAATTTATTTTACTTTTTATCAGCTACGTCTGCTTTCAGGGGCTAATAACCACCTGTTTATTAATTGCTTGCTAATGATCACCACACTGAAGTGAATTAATTTAGCAGGAGAAATTTTTTTATGTTCTCCATTTCGGAATATATTAGCTCTGCTGTAATAGCTATTTTAAGCTCATACATTAGAGATTAACCACATTGCTGAAAAAAAAGAATATATAAAAGCAGAAGATGACAGAAAGAGTAATTAACATTCTATTAGTGGAGGACGATGAAGTTGATATCATGAATGTCAAGCGGGCATTCAAGAAAGTTAATATCACTAACCCGATTTATTTAGCCAATAATGGGCTAGAAGCATTAAATATGCTTCGCGGTCATGGTGACCAACCCCCTGTAATTCCCACAGAACGCCGCTTGATTCTCCTAGATTTAAATATGCCCAAAATGGGCGGCATAGAATTTCTGCAAGAATTACGTTCTGACCCAAGGTTAAAAACAACTCCTGTGGTCGTAATGACGACATCAAATCAGGATCAAGACCGAGTAGAAGCCTATAACTTAAATGTTGCTGGCTATATCTTAAAGCCTGTCACATTCTCCAATTTTGTCGAGATGATGGCAACTCTTAACAGGTATTGGATACTGTGCGAAATGCCTTAATCAGCTCATACCTGAGGGGTAAAATACCGGATTTTTGATTGTACGTTGGGAATCAACAGCCATAAAGATGAAGTATAGAAAGTAAGTATTACCCAATCTAATATCTAATATGATTAGTTAAATAGTTTGAAAATGGTAATGCTATAGATCAACCTGTATTTGACAGCGAAAATAAAAGCCGATGGAAGAGACGCTGAAAATTTTGGTTGTAGATGACGATGAAGTAGACCGCATGGCAGTACGACGAGCCCTGAAACAAGCAGGTGTGTCAATGGAACTGTCAGAAGTAGGCGTATGTAATGATGCGATCTCTACCCTCAAAACTACTACTTATGACTGCGTTTTTCTTGACTATCGCTTACCAGATGCTGATGGTTTGACCTTGATTCAAAAATTACGCGCTCTAGAAATTAAAGTACCTATCGTAGTACTGACAGGTCAAGGAGATGACCAAATTGCTGTTGAGTTGATGAAAGCTGGTGCGACAGATTATTTATCCAAAGCTAAAGTCTCTGCAGAAATTTTGGCACAAGTTTTGCGGAATGCTATTCGCGTTCATCGAGCGGAAATGCAAGCTGCTTTGGCTCATCAACAACTTAAAGAAAGTAACGAGCAACTGTTAAGAAAAAATCAAGAATTAGAAAGACAGCGCCAACAAATTCATCTACAAAATTTAAGATTATTAGAGGCATCACGCTTAAAATCGCAGTTTTTGGCAACAATTTCCCATGAACTGCGAACTCCCATGAATGCCATTATTGGTTTTTCGCAAATCTTACTACGTCCCAAATTTGGGCAACTGACAAATCAGCAAAAGGATATGGTAGAACGTATCCTCAATAATGGTAAACATTTGCTGATGTTATTAAACGAAGTTCTCGATTTTTCTAAGTTAGAAGCTGGCAGGTTTGAACTCAAGCCAGAATGGGTTGATTTGCCAAAAATAATTGATGCGACTGTCGCTGAAGTTAGTTCTTTAGCAGAAGTTAAGAATCTATCTTTATCTGTACAAATAGATTTAGAAAATCCCTTAATATTTAATGACTCCAGTCGTATCCAACAAATATTAGTTAATTTACTGTCTAACGCCATAAAATTTACAGAGTCTGGGAATATTGGGGTTGAGGTAAGTCAACTCCCAACCGATAGTATTGCCATTACTGTGCGCGATACGGGAATTGGTATTGCATCTCGAGATTTTAAATTAATTTTTGAAGCTTTTCGGCAAGTCGATCAAAGTATTACTCGCAAATACCCAGGTACAGGTTTGGGTTTAGCAATTGTCGATTCCTTAGTCAAAATGATGAATGGCAAAATCATTCTCAAGAGCCTATTAGGAGTTGGCTCTATGTTTAGAATCGAATTGCCACGTCAAATCGCATTATCAACTACAAAAGTTGATGCTCATGCGTTAAAATATGATAATGATTATATTATTTGCTCTGCTCAGAATCCCCATCAAAGTTATTCGGAATCGAGCCAGAATCCTCATAAACATCATTCAGAATCTCACAGGGTATCGATGGGTTCTCCTAACGTCAGGTTCTAAAATTAATCCTAAAAAAGCTAAATTGATAGATCATGTCTGTTGCAGAAAATTCTAAAGTTTTTCGTATTCTGGCTGTTGATGATACTCAAGATAATCTCATATTAGTGCAAACAATTTTAGAAAGTGAAGGATATGAGATTGAACTAGTATCCGATGGTTTATCAGCTTTAAAAAAAGTTGAACAATCATCATTCGATTTAATTTTATTAGATGTGATGATGCCAGGGATGGATGGCTATGAAGTTACACGTCGCATCCGTGGAAACCCAGAGCTAAAGAAAATCTATATTCCCATTCTTCTGATCACCGCCTTTCATGAATCTAGCGTAGTGGAAGGTCTAGACGTTGGCGCTGACGACTTTATTCGCAAACCATTTGATACTGATGAACTACTAGCCAGAGTGCGATCGCTTTTACGGCTCAAAGAAAGTCTTGACGAACAAAGAAAAATGGCTCGTCAGAGAGAAGACTTTGTTTCTCGCCTCACCCATGATTTGCGAACTCCATTAGTAGCAGCCGATCGGATGCTGTATTTATTTCAGGAAGAAGCTTTCTGTAAAATCTCCCCTGAAATGAAACAAGCAATCAGCGTCATGATTCGCAGTAACCAAAATTTGATGCAAATGGTCAATACCCTCTTAGAAGTTTCTCGCTTCGAGGCTGGTAAAAAAACCTTGAACTGGGAAAGTTGCGACCTCAAAGAAACAGCACAAGAAGTAGTTAGCGAACTGAACCCCCTAGCAATGGAGAAGCAGTTAACTCTAAAAGTAGACACTCATAAATTAGACTCACTAGGAGACAAAGCTGGTGTAGTTATGGGTGACAGCTTAGAACTAAGAAGAGTTTTGAGCAATTTAGTAGGAAATGCTATCAAGTTTACAGATACAGGTGGCGTAAAAATTCGCTTGAGTGAAGAACCTTACGGGCCGCAAAAACAAACTTATCTCACAATTGAAGTTGAAGATACAGGCTATGGAATTGCACCTGAAGACCAAGCGACAATTTTTGAGCGCTTTCGTCAAGGTAAAAACAAACGCTCCGGAAGTGGCTTAGGCTTACACCTATCCAGCAGAATTGTAGAAGCACATGGCGGTAAAATTGAAGTTAATTCTGTAATAGGTCAAGGAAGTAAATTTACAGTACACTTGCCAAAAAATACTGAAGAATAAGCAATTCAAAATTCAAAATTTATAAATGTCGCTTACATAAAGTACAGCTTTTGAAAGCTGCTTTAGACTAAATAAATTAGCGTACAAATTCATGCTTGTTTTAATTACGAATTACAAATTACGAATTAATAACTACCAAAATCATTCTTTACATAACTCAAACCCTGATGTGGAATCAATCTTCCCACACAGTAAACGGCGAATCACAGTTTCTAATTCCTCAATCATATAAGGTTTGCTGAGGTAGGCATTAAAACCAGCCTTCAGAATACGTTCTTTATCTTCTCTGCTGGCTAAAGCTGTGACTGCTACTACAGGAATGTTGCAAGTGAGTGCATCTTGCTGTAAATAACGCACTACATCGATACCGCTAATAGTGGGTAATAAAATATCTAAAAGAATCAAATCTGGCTGGTACTCTTTAGCAACTAATACGGTATTAGTACTATCTTTTTGACAAATAAATCTACAACCAAGTGATTCAAGTGCATAACTCATCAACACGAGATTATCATCATGATCTTCTACTGCCAAAATTAAAGGCCGCGGAGAGTTTTGCTTCTTTTCATCACTCATGAATGAATGTGCTAACATTTCTTCTCCAGAATATTTAAATAAGACTAATTACCTATAGCGAAATCACAAATTTTGCACCATTAAGGATGAACTTGCATTTCGCTATCATGCAATTAAGAATCTTGATTCACGGTGTATGCGCTGAAGTTTATCAAGCTTAATCTGAAGCAATAGCAGTTACTCTTGTATTATATGCAAAATTAAAGAATGTTTTTAGGTTTATAACATAAAAACTTCAAATAGTCAGAAAAGTAGATATAACTTAATGACCAAACTATAATGCACTTTTAGGTACATTATTGGCAGTTAAATATACAGGTATTTATCAAAGGAAAATACCTGTAATTACAGCAATTAACGCAAAAGCATAGCCTGCTAATTCAGGACTTTTCTCATCTCTCAAAGGTTATAAAACTAACTCATCCTATAAATGAATATAGCTTTCTGAAGCACTTATTGTAAGTGGTGATTACCCACAGCATCACAGCTAAAGTTTAAGCGCACATTAGGCAACTAGTATCAATATGAATTTTGCCAGTAGTAAAAAGAGAAACTAATAACATCTGTCAAGAGGCATGATTTAAGAATGAAATTTCTCTTGTCATGTCTGATCTAAATTTATTGACAATCATGCCAACCTCAGCAGGGTTGTCCGGACTTGACAGGTTGGAAATTTTTGTAATACAATGTAATACAAAGGATACTCAATTATATAAATTTAGATGCCGTTCTATCTTCTTTCCATTTATACAGAAAGAAACCTGTCAAAGATTAACCACAGTTTTTTTGATTCTTGAGAATATAAAGTTTCGCCACCTTTAGATAAGTGTATATACTCTGTCTAGATAGCAATTTTTGTCAGGCTTGTACTGTCTCATCCTAGCTCAAATAGTGATTTTTACGTTTTGGGTAGTACGCATTGGGTGGTTAATGTGTATTAGTAGCCGCAAATCGCCAGTAACTACTATCGCTACGCTAAATTTAAATAACCCTTAAATTTTTCTATAAAAATTAAAATTGCAACTTCATGCATTACATAGCTTTGTGGAATGATATATTTCCTTCCCAGCTAAATGTACTAGATTATACTAGAAAAAACTTTTTGACCTTTTATGCGTCAACATCAATTAACTCTACTACCGCTACATCAGTAAAAATATGGTTTTTGATGATTTTAGAAATAACGATGGCAATTCCGCAAATAACAACCGTCAAAACCTTCTAAGTAGCGGTTGGCGACCATTTCAACGTGACTTTGATTTAGCGTATTTTGGGCAGGTTCTCTTTCATGACACCCAAGAGTTAACCCAAAAAACTATTAACTTAGCTAGTTATTATGCTGATGCGTTAGGTAGAAGAGATTACAGTTGGTGGGCAAATATATTAAATGTCGCTTCCGATTATACAAGGGGAGAACTCCAAAAATTTTGGAATTTCATTACCCCAGAGCCGCTAACACCAGATAACCGCTATAAGGAAGTTTTGAGTACAGAAACTCCCATTATGCAATTTGTCAGCCGCAATAGTATTCCCATTGATTATGTACTAAATCGGTTGCAAGAAATTACTGTATTGCGAGTCTTAAAAATCTTAGACCGACCGGATATTATTACTCAATATTATTCAGAACGTGATTTTTACTTTCCTGTTGAGAAATTTATCAATTGGGAACGGATAGATGTAATTAATACTGTGTATGCGTACTGGTCTAAATACGATATTTGGCTGCAAATTGACCCTTACGATCGCGGACGGCGACAATATACTTTAATGGCCAGAGATATGGCTACCTTAATTAATAAAGCGACTTATGATTTAGCCGTGATGTTAAGCGGTTATCAAAGCCGTGTAGGTAAAGTTAACAGCTTATTTCCTATTCGCACATTTCCCCCAGATATTCAAAACTTCACAGACACAGTACAACAAGCAATTCTCAATCAACATCAGTTAGCTGTGGTTGTACATGGCGAACCTGGTACAGGTAAAACTGCATGGACACAAGCAGTAGCCCAAGAAATTCTTGTACCTTTAGGCTTTGTGATTTTTATCTTAGATCATGATGCAATTACTAATTTTGTGCCACCCACTTATCTAGAAAGAATTTGCATCATTATTAATGAAGCTGATAACTTAGCCCAAAATCGCGCTTATGAAGTAGCGCAATATAACAATAAAACTGAACATATTCTTAGTTTATTAGATGGTACTTTGTACCAGAGCGTAGTTGATGAATCTGGTATTCAGATGAAGCAGCGTTTAGTAGTGTTGATGACTTGCAATACTACAGAAAGATTAGATCCAGCAATGTTACGCAAGGGAAGAGTAGATTTAATCTATGAATTTAATCAAAAATTTGTTTAATAATTGGACTTACGCAAGTGTCACATTTTTTTCGTTTAGGCTGTCAAGGGTCAAAAGTCAAAAGTCAAAAGTCCAAAAAACCTTAATTTTTGACCCTTAACCCTTGACTCTTAAACCAGAAGATGAGTATACCAGTTGCGTAAGTCTTGAATAAGTAGGGTGATGCAATTAAAAATAACAGGGAAGAACTGTCATTTGTCCTTGGGCATTGGTAAGGGTTTCAAGCTTATTTATGTTGCGTAATATAGTAGAGATGCGTTACGCTAACGCATCTTACATGAATTTCAGCGGATTCCTAAATATAAGCAAATTAGATGTGTTTTAGTAATTACGAATTACAAATTACGAATTACGAATTACTAAATATGTAAATATACTCACTTCTGCTATTTTTCTTGATAAGAATCAGATGTGAGTTATTTTTTATATGATTTTAGTATTTGGAGTTATTTCCTAATCAAGACCAATTAACATCAAGGTAGTTGCTAACCCTGCTAACTACTATATTTGGCTACTAACGCAATTCGTCGTATTCTGGTGTTTCTACACGTCTTGTTTCTGAACGAGGGGGTAAAAACTCCGCACGACGGACAGGAACTAAAGGAGGTGTAGGCCCTTGGTAGGGATGAATTACTTGCACAGTGCGGGCTGGACGCTGTTTTGGAGAAAATAAAGCCAATACTCCAGCGACGACAACACCACCACCAATGGTGAGAGTCATACCTCCCACAGCCCAAACTATAGGAGAAGACCACCAAGGATTTTGTGGTTGTAAAGCTGCTCTTTGGTTATTTTGTTGAGCAAATAGCTGTTGCTGTTGCTGCTGCTGGTTGTAAGTTTGAAATTGCCACTGGAGTTGTTGATTTTGTGCTCTCAACTGCTCGTTGTCGCTTCTTAATTTCGCCATTTCCGACTTCACTGATTCCAATTCTGCTCGCTGATCAGAATTAGGCCCAAGAGGTTGCGGATTCGGATACATTGGTTGCTGATAGGGATACTGAGGTGGAGTAACTACCTGAGGTACCACAGTAGCTGGCATTTGCGGAGCTACAGCAGCAAAGTTAGGTTGTAGCGAATTACCACCTGCTCCTTTGAGCAATACAAGAGCTGCCAGCCCAGCTACAGCAACTCCGCCGATAAATGCCATACTTTCACTCATCGCCTCTGCCCCTTAACTGCGACTGAACTATAAACATTTTTAATTTACTCACTCTCACACTCATACTTGCTCTTGTACTTCACATAATAATCACATATACAGCGATGATCTTAGCTGTTTATTCACAGCATGATATCTACTGAATAATATTCAAGATTATACCTGTTAAATTGTCTACCAGCTAAGGGCACAAAAAACTACACTGTTATATATTTTTAATCTACTTTTTCTATCTGAGCAAGATGAGTATTTGTACTAATTGCTATTTGTCTTGATAGCTGCCTTGAGATTTTCGCAAAATTCGGCGATCGCACTCAATCCTTCGGCTGGTGTACCTTCTGATAACCGTTTTACAAAAGCACTACCCACAATTACGGCATCGGCTCCCCAATCTTTTACCTGACGAGCTTGTTCTGCTTGGGAAATACCAAAGCCTACACCAATGGGTTTATCCGTAACATTACGAATTTTTTTGAGTAAATCTGATACTCGTGATTCTATCTGCGAGCGTATACCTGTGACACCAGTCACACTGACTAAATAGATAAATCCTTGGGAAGAACGAGCGATCGCTTCTATGCGTTCTGCTGAACTTGTTGGTGCTATTAACAAAGTTAAGTCAATTCCCATTTCACTGGCTGGTTGGAGTAACCCAGAAGCTTCTTCCATAGGTAAATCTGGTACTACCAAACCTGCTACCCCAGCCGCCGCAACTTGCTGGAGAAACTTGTCAATCCCTCTATGCAAAATGGGGTTGTAATAAGAAAACAAAACAATTGGCGCTTTTACATCGGGAGTCGTTGCTTGCAACATTTCCAGCACCCGATCTAATGTGGTTCCTTTTTCCAAAGCGCGGGTAGCAGCCGCTTGAATTACAGGCCCATCTGCCAAAGGATCGGAGTAGGGAACACCTAGTTCAATGATATCTGCCCCACTGCGATCGAGAGTCCGCAATGCTGCCGCTGTTGTTTCTAAATCTGGATCGCCAGCCGTAATAAACGGAATCAAAGCAGTTTCTTTATTGCGTCCAAGAGTTTCAAAGCAGTGGGAAATGGCAGTCATTGGTCAAGATTCAAGAGTCAGTTGTCATATAGTATCAAACAACGGACAACGAACAAACGGCCTATGACAACTTCGAGTTAATCAGCAGCAATCAGTATAACGATAAAAAGGCAAAGGGGAAAGAAAACCTCTCCCCTTTGCCCTACAAAGCTTGATATAGATGAGGTTAAAGCGCGCCTACTTACACCTGAGTTTGTTTTTCTTGTTCGATCTCAGCTTCAATTTTGGCTAATTCTTCGGGAGTTAATTCGTCCAGGCGCTTTTGGAAAAAGGCTTGTTCATAATCTTCCCGTTGTTGGTGGTAGGTCATTTTTTTACCCACCGCACGGAAAATATAGGTAGCTAACCAGCCCAGCAATCCACTGATTAGCAAGACTTGGCTCCATATACCAGCTTGTTGACCATCTAACCCTACTAGCTGTAAGCCGATATATGCTACACCTCCAGCAACAAAAAAGCCCAAGCCAATTCCTATAGCATCAATGCGTCGCATGAGATTTATGACCTACCAATATTGTTAAACTTCAATTTTGCGGGGCTGGGGTCGAATATTTACAAATGGTGATAGAACCAACAACCCCGGAAAGAAAAAGAACACCAAAAAGTACATAAAGGTACGCTCTACAGAACTAGCCACATACCAGCGCAGCTTTAAGTAAAATAAAACAGCTACTGGGAGCACTAACAAGTAAGCTCCAGCTAAAGTCAGATACAGCAGGGCTACAATCATAATTCTTTCTCTAAGATAGACAAGAACGTTCAGGACATCTATTTCTCATCATAGGCTGAATGGCGAAACTCAGGGAAGTGGGGCTTAGAGGTAATGGGAACTGGGGACTGGGGAGATGATGGAAAATAATAAACACCCAATTACCCATTCCCAAACACCCAATTTAAATTTTTAGTTGCAATTTTCTATAAGGTAGTGTTAAACTAGGAAAGGCTTGTGGCAAAAGAATACTGCGTAACCCAAAATTAATAGGCTTTGCCTAGTTAAAGAGAGGGAAACAAAAGTATTTCTAAAGCTAAAGAGCGATCGCAAAATTTTATTGATGTTCATGCAATAATAATTTTTTGCGAAAGCAGCAAGCTGGTAAAATTGCTAATTGTGAACAAAATTTTTTGAAATTTTAGTTGCACAAAAACGCAATTAATGGTGGAATGTATGAGGAGGTTTTTTAATCCTCTGAAATACAGATAGCCCCTAGCCAAAATAGGGGGGTGTGGCGGAATGGTAGACGCTACGGACTTAGCCAACTGAGCCTTGATAGAGAAATCTTTCAAGTGTCAGCTCTCAAACTCAGGGAAACCTACATCTTGTAAAAGACATGGCAATCCTGAGCCAAGCCCGAAAAATTAAGACATTTAAGTTTTGATTACACTTGAATCAAAATTTTAAAATCTTAAGTTGCGGGAAGGTGCAGAGACTCGACGGGAGCTACCCTAACGTAAAGCCGAGGGTAAAGGGAGAGTCCAATTCTCAAAACCTAAAGTGTGAACAACTCTTAGGAAGTAGCGAAAGCTGCGGGAGAATGAAAATCCGTTGATCGTAAAAGGTCGTGTGGGTTCAAGTCCCACCACCCCCATAAAAATTTAAAATCTAAATTTTCTCTTGTTGTGACTTTACCCATAACTTTGCCACAACTGTAAGCTTTTGCTTGCAAATAAAGAGTGGCAAGGTTTTCGTTTTGCCGAACCAGCAGGAGCAAAGCAAGTTTTATCAAAACTCAATAATATACCCTTAGGTGTAGACCGCCCTTGGGATTGCTTTGTTCTTTCTTTCAGATTTAAGTGATGACGGTTATCATGGTCAAGATTTCGCCCATTGGGTTTGAGATGAATGTGGAGAGTCTTTGCCAGTGAAGTTAGCACTGATAGTCATTTTGGTAGTGGTGATTGGGTTATCCCTAGTAATTGAGATGGGATTGCGATCGCTGTTTGGTTTTGGTAATCCGCTAATTTACATTGGCGATCAAGAAATCGGTTATTTGTTAGCACCTAACCAACGCACCCGTCGTTTTGGAAATCGCATTGAGATTAACGATTATTCCATGCGTAGCGGGGCGATTACACCAACACCTGCGCCTACAACTGTGCGAATCCTGCTTCTGGGAGACTCTATCGCTAATGGCGGCTGGTGGACGGATCAAAAGAATACCATCTCGGAATTAATGATGCGTTCTTTAAGTGCTACACGCACTGAGAAATATCAACAAATTGAAGTGTTAAATGCATCAGCTAATTCTTGGGGCCCCAGAAATGAATTAGCCTATATCCAAAAATTTGGTGATTTTCAAGCCCAGGTAGTCGTTTTATTAATAAATACTGATGACTTATTTGCTACTGCTCCCACATCCTTACCAGTGGGACGCGATCGCAACTATCCAGATCGTAAACCACCCTTGGCTTTAGTGGAAGTTTGGCAACGCTATATCACTAAGCAAAAGCCAATACCAGAAATTACAGCCTTGCAAAATGAACCAGGAGATCGCGTGGGAATTAATTTAGATGCGATCGTTCAAATTAAAACACTAACTCGCGAAAGAGACAGTCAATTTTTGCTGGTGATGACTCCCTTATTGCGAGAAATAGGTGATCCAGTCCCCCGCGATTACGAAATAGAAGCACGTCAGCGTTTAACTGACTTTACGCAAGCACAGCAGATTAAATATATAGACTTATTACCGATATTCAATTCAACAGCCAACGTCAAAGCCTTATATCAAGACCATATTCACCTTAATTTACAAGGTAATCAGTTAGTCAGCCAACTCATAGAGCGATCGCTGATGGAACTGATGCAAGAGAAACTTCCTACTGTGCTTGATTAGTGTCTAACCATCTCAACAAATCTTCAATGGCTGTAAAATCTAGCAAAGCCTCACCAAGTTCTTCTAACTGATTGAGAGAAAGAGTTTGGATGCGTAAGCGAAGTGATTCGGGTAAATTTCCAAACCGTTTTTGTAGTTGTCGGACAACCAGAGTTTGCTCACCTTCTTCTCTTCCTCGCTCGTAGCCAATGCGCTCACCTGTAGTAATGTAGCTCATAGTTCGCTCCTGTTCAAATTGTTTAAACTCTTCCCAAAACTCCACTTCTAATGCTTTTGGTAAAATCATAACCCAGTCAATGAAGCGATAAAGGTTACGAATATCTTTTTCTTGCCAACCTTGTTCATACAATCGTCGAATTAAACTAAATTTCCAAGTTTTGCGTTCTTGGGGTTTTTTAGTTGTTTGTTGTGTTTTTAAATGTGCCATTACTACCGTTGCAAAGGGATTATCGCTAGCTTCTAATTCCGTCCAACGTGTTTGGTAATCCCAAAGCTTAACTGTTCCAAATTCAAAGTTCAGCCTAGTATCAGGGTAATTATAACTATATTGGTTTGGTCGCCATGTCGAGTCCGCATCGCACAAAATGGCTAGACTAATTGCGGGTTTGCCGAATCTGTCAAAAATTCGCAGATTGTATGAAAACATTCTTTCGGCAAAGTTTGCTTCTGGTGTTGCCTGAATTTCTATATGTATCAATAGCCAAATTTCTTCGCCTTGGATGTGCCAAACTTTGACTAATTTATCTGCATATCTTCTTCCTTGTTCGGCATCCCGCGCTATTTGTTGAAATTCCTTATCTAAAAATTCGTGGGGATATTCCCAGTTAATTAATGCAGCTGTTCGCGGAAAGAAAAATTGCATCGCTTGTGGAAAGTAAGCTTCTAAAATTTCTTTCCAAGGACTATCTTGATCCGCTCTTTCGCGTTCCTCTGTCATGAGTTGATTAGTAGTACACCCGAAATTCTCAATTGCTAGTAGTAATAGAGTGAGTTATGGATATTCTACAACCCCGATAAGTAGCTAAGAACTTTTTCCTGCCAAAAGTTGATCCGGTTTTCTCGTGTTGCTGGTTTACGCATTAGTTCATTGGACAGTTTCTAGGCGAAAACGCTTAAATGCTCTAGCTGCTTCGGGAATTAGTTCAATGTACCAATACCCATTTATTTCATCTGCAAACCAACTAATTATTGCCAGTGCTGGTGGTCTAAATTCGTCATATTCTAGTTCAAAGAAGTTGCAGAACTTTACGCCTAAATGACCTATTTGTCCAGAAGAGTTACCATTATATCCCGCAGATGCAGATAACTCCCAAGTACGTAATCTGCGATTGTCTATCATAAAGTAACTGTGCTGATACAGCTTATTCAAAATTGCTTTGTGTCCTGGTGTCAATCCTTCATAAATTGAGTGAAATGCTTCCAGATATTCTTCTTCTGAAGGAATATAACGTTCATTATCATTCAACACTCTATTCTTATCCTTGTAATTTACTATAATGTGATTATTCAGTAGTATTGTTAGCTAAAACCGTAATTATTACTAATTAAACACATAAAAATGAGATAGGCAAATTGCCTATCCTCATAAGAAATTCAGTTACTTTAGACAAACTTTTTACTGTACTTTTGTTGTTTGGCTGGCTAATCACTAGCCAACGGTTTGCTAGAAGTTCTCGAAGTTAGCGATCGCAGTTTTTAATTTATCTAAAACCTCATCTACTGCAATAACGCCTAATTCCCCAGAAGCGCGAGTACGAATACTCAAGCTGTTGGTTTCAACTTCTTTGGCTCCCACGACTGCCATTACGGGTATTTTTTCTTTCTCAGCATTACGGATTAATTTACCCAAGCGATCGCCACTCAGATCAACTTCGGCACGGATACCCAAAGCTTGCATCTTCGCGACGACTTCTTTTGTAAAATCAATTTGTGCTTCACCTACTGGTAGCAATCTCACTTGCACTGGTGCTAACCATAAGGGGAAATCACCCGCATACTCTTCAATCAAAATCCCTATTAGCCGTTCCAGTGAACCAAAAGGCGCACGGTGAATCATTACTGGACGTTTGCGGGAACCATCTTCAGCAACGTACTCTAACTCGAAACGTTCTGGTAAGTTGTAATCTACTTGTACAGTTCCTAATTGCCATTCTCTCTCTAGGGCATCACTAAAGATAAAGTCGAGTTTAGGGCCATAGAAAGCTGCTTCACCAATTCCCTCAAAATGTTCCATCCCTAGCTGTTCCACAGCACGGCGAATTGCACCTTGAGATTTTTCCCAAGCTTCATCCGAACCAATATATTTATCGCTAGCTGGATCACGGAAACTGAGTCTAGCTTTAAAGTTCTTGAGTTGCAGTTTATTGAACACCGACAAAATCAAATCAACGACGTTCAAAAACTCGCTGTCTAGCTGTTCGGGGGTAACAAACAGGTGAGAGTCATCCACGGTAAAGCCGCGTACTCTGGTTAAACCGCCTAATTCCCCTGATTGTTCGTAGCGGTAAACAGTACCAAATTCTGCCAAGCGCATTGGTAGTTCCCGATAGGAACGCAATTCACTCTTATATATTTGGATATGGAAAGGACAATTCATTGGCTTCATCACAAAGCCATTTTCTAAAGCCGCAGCTTCCTCATCCTCCGCCATTAAGGGGAACATATCTTCTTTATACTTCTGCCAATGCCCAGAGATTTTAAATAAATCTACTTTGGCGATATGGGGCGTGACTACAGGTAAATAACCCCGTTTTAGCTGTTCCTGTTTCAAAAAGTCTTCTAACAGATTCCGCAACAAAGTTCCTTTGGGAGTCCACAAAGGTAAACCCGGCCCCACGAGGTCAGAAAATATAAATAAACCTAGTTCTTTACCTAATTTGCGGTGATCTCGGCGCTGTGCTTCTTCTTTGCGCCGCTTATATTCAGCCAATTGTTCGGGATTTTCCCAAGCAGTAGCGTAAATCCGTTGTAGTTGGGCTTTGGTTTCATCACCACGCCAATAAGCACCCGCAACGCTTTCTAATTCGATAGCTTTGGGGTTAATTTCGCTGGTATTTTCTAAATGCGGCCCCGCACACAAATCCCACCATTCATTCCCCAGGTGGTAAATTGTGATAGGTTCTTCTTTGATATCTGCCAGAATTTCTAACTTGTAAGGTTCTTTAATTTCCTGAATCCGACGTTCAGCTTCTTCCCGGCTGACTTCTTCCCGAACTACTGGTAATTTGCGATTAATAATTTTTACCATCTCTTTTTGGATGGCTTTTAAATCCTTATCAGTGAATGGTTCTGGATTGTCAAAATCATAGTAAAAACCGTTATCAATCCAGGGGCCAATTGTTACTTGCGCCTTAGGAAACAGCTTTTGTACGGCCATAGCCATCACATGAGAAGCAGTGTGACGGATTTTTTTTAAGTTTTCCGATTCGCTGCTACGAGGTAAGTACATTTTTGCAGGTTGTTCTGATTGATTGGGAACTTGATTAGGCGACATCGGCTGCTAAACCATTGGCGAAGTGATTGCTAAAGTGATTGATCAGTGAGTGTTCTGAAAAATCTACCCAAATATAACATGGGCAAATATGCCATCTTAACAGGCTTTTCCCTATGCTAGATCAACTCTTACAGCTTCAGCTGAAGTTGATGGAAATGGGGAATGGGAAATGGGAAATGCGGAAGGGGTAAGGGAGATGAGGAAGATAAATACTTTTGTTTTGTACAGACGCGATTCATCGCGTCTGTGCAACTGATTCAGAACTCAGAACTCCGTAACCCTCGCATGGCTAAAAGCGCTGTCCCATAGGCTGCTTCTGTATTTTTGGATGAAACTACAGGGACTTTTAAATATCTTTCACGAATCGCAGTCCAAGTATTATTCGCTGCACCACCACCAGCAGTATAAACTTGCGTTAACTGCTCTGCGCCCATTTGCTGTAATAATTCATACCCACGCATTTCTATGCGGGCAATACTTTCTAATAAACCCTGCAAAAATTCCACAGGATTATCTGGGAGTGGTTCTAAGCGTGGGGGTAGATTGGGGTCGTTTATCGGAAAGCGATCGCCTGGTTTCAATAAAGGATAATAATCTAATTGGCTGGCTGTACTAGCATCAATCTGACTACTCAAGCTTTTTAACTCAGCATCAGTAAAAAATTGCCGCAACACTGCACCCCCAGTATTAGAAGCACCACCAGTCAACCACAAATCACCCAAGCGATGGCTGTAAATTCCATATCGCGCATCTTCAACACGAGTTCGACTCAAGAGTTTGAGTACTAATGTTGAACCTAAGGAAGTCACCGCTTCCCCTGGAGATTTAGCGCCACTTGCAAGAAAAGCCGCAATACTATCTGTCGTTCCAGTGCATACCAAGCAATCATGGGGTAAACCAAATTTAGCTGCAATTTCTGGGGTTAATTTGCCAATAGGTTTACCAGGAGGTAAAACTTCAGGTAGCTGGATAGGAATATGCAAATTTTCTAGCCATTGGGGGTATTTTAGCTCTTCAACGTCGTAACCCAGTTTTAAAGCGTTGTGGTAATCACTTATACCTAAGTGTCCATGCAGCAGAAATGCTAGCCAATCTGCTTGATGCAGAAAATATATAGCTTGGCTAAAGGTGGATAACTGCGACATCCACAGTAGCTTTGCTAGGCTAGAAGTAGCGCTGACTACTGTATGATTTTCTGGAGCGATGCTTTTTAACTGTTCTAGCATCACTGAGCCCCGCGCATCGTTATAAAGTAGAGGCGCGTCTACAGGCTTCCCTGCCGCGTCTACTAGCAAGACAGTTGAAGAAGTCCCATTAATAGCGATCGCTTTAATTCTCTGCCTTAAAGCCGCTGGAATCGACGCTAAAAGCGTAAATAAAGCCTGCTGCCAAACATCTACCCAATCATCGCTAATTTCCCAAGGATACTTGATCTCTGTCTGGATGGTAGCTTCAGCATCAATTACTATCGCCCTTGCGCCAGAGGTACCAAAGTCTATCCCCAGAAATAAATTCATAGATTTATATATTTTGTTTAAAAAGAATAAATAATAGATACTGATGGAACACTGCTTTTGTTGCATCTTGTTACAAGATATTCCACAATTCTTGCAAAACAAGGAAAAGTAGTAAACGAACTATTCAAATAATTCATTGAGTTTAGGAGGTTTCCTATGTTCCTAGCCGTAACATCTCTCTCAGATACTCAAGTTTACATCGCTTTAGTTGTAGCGCTGCTTCCAGGGCTTCTAGCTTGGCGTTTAGCTACAGAGCTTTACAAATAAAGCCAATCTGTGACACAGTTATTAGACTAAAATTCCTGGCATTAGTAAGTAAACTTGATCGACATTGATCGCTAGATGCAATCAACAGTTTGAGCAAGCATACGTACGTATGCCAGGTTTATTTTTTGGCATTGAATACACGTGTAGCATTTAGCGAAAAATGAAGTAATATGGCAGCTAACTCTGGCTGTAATCGTTGGAAGTCAGCTTTTTAGGCTGTTCTCTGTCAATTTACAAGGTCTCTTTCCAATCATGAACGCGATTCAACATTCTAGTCCCCCGCTACAACCGATACAAAAACGTCAAGTAATGCCTCGTCCCAAACGGCATCTTCGTCAAAGGTCTCATCAAGTTATGGCGATGGAAGTGACAGCCAAGATTGCAGTTAATATTGCAATCTCAACCGCAGCAGTTTCTGCCCTTGTGCAACTTTTGCCCTATCACTGGTTACAGCAAGAGAAGTTACGAGAAATGCGGACTGAAGTCAAGCAGATGGAAAAACGTGTGGAGGTTTTGCAGGCTGAGTTTAGCCGCAACTTTGATCCCCATCAAGCAAAAAGCATTATGCAACAACAATCATACCGATTTGACCCCAACCAACGGCAAATCGTCCTGATGAATCCAGATGAGACACCAGCATCTGGTAACTAGAGGCTAGGGGCTAGTATTTTTTACTCAGCACTCAGCACTTTTCCAAGGATATTGCTTGTTATAGTTATTGCCACTACGCTGCATTATCAATTATCTATTAGCTATTTAGTTATACAGGGTGACTATCTCTCAGAAAAATTTGAGATTTTTTCCGACTACAGGAATTCATCTAAGCACTAGGAGAATCAGGAGATAGCAGTTCGGTTAGCCAATTTTCTAGTTGGATACGCAAGCGCCAACCAATAACATTTTTTCTGCTATTGGGTAGTTGAGTCAGGGCACGACGGTAGTCAGCGATCGCACAATTCCAATCTCCCCACAAATGATATGTTCTGCCTCTCTCTGCCCAGATATGACCTTCTAATTGCCCGAACAGCAGTGCGACATCAAAATTCTCAATTGCCTCCTCGTATTGCCCTAATTCGCGCCAGGTGATGCCACGATTAATTCTGGCCCGCACATGGCTAGGATTTAAATCGATTGCGCGATCATAATCCGCGATCGCAGCTGCTAATTTGCCACAGGCGGCGTAATAATTGGCACGGTTATTATAAGCGCTAGCTAAACTCGGGTTGATTTGGATTGCTGTGTTATAGTCACAAAACGCTTTTTGCGCTTCTCCACTTTGAAAATAAACCAGCCCCCGGTTGTTATAATCAACAGCATTTTGGGGATGACGGCGAATCAGGTGGCTGAGTAATGCGATCGCTTTTGTGTAATCTCCTTGTTGAGCTGACTTTAAAGCACAAGAGCGCACATAACTATCTTCTATGACTAAATCTTGAGAATTAATTGTATTATTCGATACTAATTTATATAAGTTATTTTCCTTATCCCCAAAAGCTAAGTAGGAGTTATTAGTCATATTTTCCTGCCGCCTATACTCTTTTTCGTGAATTAAAATATACTTTCTATGTTGCTGCTGGTTGATCCGATATGTCAGTTATTAAGGTGTCTATAATTACTCGACCATCCAAACCTTAAGTCAGTCGAAGACTTTACTTCACACAATGATCTAATCTGATCATGGATACCTCATCCTCAAGTTAAATTCCAGAAAAAGCAAATATCAATCTCAAAGACTAGTCAATCTAATTTTGGATGTGAGATGTCGGATTGACCCTGGCTACGCTTGCTACTTAGACTCAAAAATTTCAAATTTTGCTACCACTGCGTTGTGGAAATTTTGCCCTTGTCACAAGTGCTGTGATTTTGGATTTATTCCACCCTGACATGATGAAGCTTTTAGCCTGCTTCTCTGTAGGATTACCAAAAAAATCTCAAATCGGCAATCTCAAATCGAAAATTGGTACGCTCAAATAGTGAGAGCGACAACTTGGTAGAATGCGAACAAGCCGTTCAAAATAGGGACGACGCAGAGAACACAGGAAAGTGGCGATGCAAAGAAGGCAAAAGCAACTTTTTAGCTTTGCCTTATACTACTCTGAAATTGCCCAACACGTATGAACTGTGTAAGGCATTAATGTTGCAGTGCTGTCTTAGTGTGTATACTTCTAGGCTCGCATCTTACGCTTCCTAGGTTCTAGTTTCTTAATCTGACTTTTAAGTTTTGAGAAAATTTTCTTATGACAATTGCAATTTCTTATTCCGACGCGCCGGATCTCACGGCTGATGATTACGTTGTTATCGGCTTGGCTACCTGCTTTGTCAAGGAAGATGGAGAAATTCATCAAATTGAAGTGATTGAACCTATTCCTTCTGCAGCGTTGGAAGCAGTGATGAAAGGTATTCCCACATCATACAAGTTGGCTTATGCGACAACTTTAGGTTCTGTATTCAACGGGGATCAACTTTTATTACCTACAGACTTCCCCGAATCATCTCAATTTGGGGATGAATTTGTACCTCGTTTATTTGCTGCATCTCGGACTTACAAGCGTCGTGAAAGTGCCAAGTCTCTAATCCCTTTAGAGACAACCTACACAGATTTGAAATATTCCACTGAACGCAAACGGATACTCAATGCTGCCAGAGTAGTTACTAAAGAAGATAACGTTAAGCAGCATTCCCATACACACAAGGTTTTGTAAAAAGAGGTTAAGAGTCAAAGGTCAAGGGTCAAGGGTCAAGGGTCAAGGGTCAAATTGTCTGTTGTTTACCTTGTCCCCAATCCCCAATCCCTAACGCTATTCATCGGTAATTTGTAAATTGCAAAGCTACAGGTAAATCTTCTTGCTTTAAGCGTTGGATGACAGCTTGCAATTCATCTTTAGATTTTGCACTGACGCGAACTGCATCACCTTGAATCGAGGCTTGAATCTTTTTAAATTCGTCACGAATTAGTTTAGAAATTTGTTTGGCAATGTCTTGGCTAATGCCTTTTTTGAGTTTAATTTCTTGACGTACACGGTTACCGCTAGCTGATTCGACTTGGCCGAAATCAAAGATTTTTTGAGAGAGATTACGTTTAGCTGCTTTTTCCCGCAGAATGTTTTGCACTGCGTCTAAAGTAAACTCACTATCGGTATTCACATCAATACTTTGCTCACCTAACTCAACAGTAGTGGCAGTATCTTTAAGGTCGTAACGGCCCTTAATTTCTCGTACAACTTGATCGACAGCGTTGACCAATTCTTGACGGTCAAAGTCACTCACAATGTCAAAAGAAAAAGTAGAAGCCATAAAAAATGTTGGGTTTAAGATGTTGAATTTGGGATAGATATTCGGGATGAGTCAACGGGGAATTGCTACCCCTCTCTTTACCCTTCCTCTGCGATCGCCATCTGAACGACAGCAGAAACAGGCGGTTGTCTGTCATCAACCCAATCAATAAGTAGCACTAATTTAAGGTTATGGGCAATAGAACCTATTACCCATTAACCATGAGTAGTTTCTTTTCTTGATAATTACGCCCACGGAAACTCGGCCTCACATTAGTCAAAGTAGAAAAGTGTGACCACTTTTCTCTGTTCTTCTGCATCTTTACAAGTTTGTAGCAGAGTGCGACTGTCGTGAAACGCAAAGCAAATGAGTTGCTGACAGCGGGAAATGATCTCCTTATTGCAAATGTAACTCGCTTCGGCAAGAGACAGATTATCGTTACTGGGATTTTCTACCAGGTGCATTACCTGTTCTAATTGCTGGCGCGATTCGTTGGGCTGGCGATCTAAGCTTTGGGGTAGAATCACCGTTAACAAGTTGGGATCAGCGCGCATTGCGCCTTTAATGGCAGCTGAATTGGTACCTGTAGCCCCAGAAGTGATGACTCGATTACCTGATAAGACTAAGGCGTAAGTCATCATTTCAATGAGAGTTTGATGCGTAATTGGCACATGGCGGGAACCCAGCAAAGCAATTCGTTTAGAACCTGTTTGCTGGATTGTCGCCAGTTCTTGCGCTAATGTATCGAGGTTAATGAGGTCTATTGACTGACTCAAAGATGGACTAAATGAGATGAAACGACCCAGCTATTTTACCAAACAGAGGGTAAGTGCGAAGCCAACTTTGGTTAGATTTTGCTACAATTTCTGGATAATTTAAGGTCATTGGGTAATGGGTAATGGGTAATTGGGAATGGGTAATAGGTAATGACTACTTCTCCCTTATCTTTCTCATCTCCCCAATCCCCAGTCCCTAGTCCCCAATCCCCAACCCCTAAGGTAAAGCAGCTGCTGGGCTTAACCCCAGTTTGGATAATAAGCGTTCTAAGTCAAAATGCTCGCTCATCAGTTGGCGGATGCAGTGAACTTTGAGCGGTTCATGAACGCGTACTTGTCCAAAAGTGCGGTCAACAATTTCTACCGTTGTGAGTGTATCTAAGTCAACAGATAAAATGGGGATTTCTAGTTCTTCAGCACGGCTGAGAATGAACGGGGGAGGAGGTAATTGTCCAGTGAGAATCAGACATTGGGTAGAAGTTTCCAATGCGGCTTGCTGAATTTCCACACGATCGCCTCCTGTAACTACTGCCATATTCCGACGTTTGCGGAAATATTTCACAGCAGCGTTCACATTCATCGCGCCAATGGCTAGGCTTTCCACCATTAAATCCAGGCGATCGCTACCACAGAGAATGTCGGCCTTTAACTGCTTAACCAGTTCGCCAACACTCACACTACGTAGCACATCATGTTTTGGTAGCATAGCCAATACAGGAATTCCCTGCTGTTCTAAAAACGGCCGCGCCAGAGTAGTGACCGATTCTATTTGGTCGCTAGGGATATCATTGAGTACAACGCCAATTAAGCGATCGCCTATTCGCTGTTTTGCAGATAAAAGTGGTTCAACGGAAACCAGCGATTTATAGCGTGCTACTAACAAAACAGCAGCATCTAAAACTTCCGCTACTTGCAGCAAAGATAAGTCAAATAACTTACCTTCTTCCAAATCACCAGGCCCCTCTAGCAACACCAAATCTCCTTTGGACATTTGCAAATATTGCTGTAATAGAGACTGCTGATAATTAGTTGTGTCTTCGCCACCTAAGCGTCTTTGCACGCTGGCTTCATCTAAAGCCAGTATTGGTGGTGCAATACGATTTTCTGCCAAGTTAAGGCTATGAGCAATGAACTGGACATCTTCCTCAAATACATTACCAACAGATACATTCCAACAAGTACCTAATGGTTTGCCGTAGGAAATATCCAGTCCTGCTTGCTGTAGCTGATAAGACAAACCTAAAACTGTAGCAGATTTACCACTGTAAGTCTCAGTTGATCCAATCAGCAAATATTTCGCGGATTTTGGCACACATGCACTCCTATTTTCAAAAGGAAGTAGAACCCAGCTTGGTGTTTCCTAATTTTAGGTCGAACTTAGCCATCGCTGTTGTTACAAACCTTAGTTACAGAAGTGAATGTCTAAATGCTCAAAGGAAGGAATTGTTCACAGAAAACCTTTTCCCTGTGATATTACTAGCAATATCTATTTATTAGATAATTTTTAGTGTTGATCCTAATTTATTCCTCAATCCGCAGCAGTTTGCGATAAAATGCTTGAGAAAAATCGGTGCTGCGATTGCGTTTATAGTTATCCATCAGTTCAATTAAATAAGTTATAAACTCCGAATTCACCATCATCACTTCATAACTCAGTTCAGCATCACCTTGAAACTGCATTCGACAACGCGTTAAGTCTGAAGGTAGGGTGACAACATTCCAGGTGGCAACAAAAGGAATCGCTTCACTAGCTTCGATTCTCCGGTTTCCTTCCAAAACGCCTTTTTGATAAAGACTGATGGCATAGGGTAAGAAAGTGCGCTTGTTACCTTGAATGTAGGGCAAATAAACACTTGCTTGTTGCGGGCTGGCTGGCTGGAGTTGCTCAATAGACATCGTTAAATGCTCCTCAAGTTATGTAAAAGTAACTAGGGATAAGAAATTGGGAGAAGAAGCTGAGTATCCAGATTCCTGCACCCCAGTCCCTAGTTATAGAGTGTCTGATAGGGCGGAAAACTCCGACCTTGGTGGATTTGCTAACTTCACAACTGTTGTTAGCTAGGGATATCAGTTGGTTTCAATACTCAGTATTCCCAAAAAAATTTCTTGATCGTGCAACTCTGTTTGCTATGCTCCTCGCATTGGAATATTTTTGCTGGAAAAATTCTTGATGTTGTTTTTACCAAACTCTGCACAGAAATGTTGTCCTAGTTGAGCATTCGGGATGGGATTATTTAAATTTATAAATACTTAAAAAAAATTAATAAATACATTTCAAGCTGTTAATAGTTCCTTGACCTTCAGTTGTAGCTTGAATTTTGCCTAAATACTGAATTAAGAGCAAAGTTACTGTTAAGAAATGTATGAATGTCATGTACAATAGGGCCGCATTGGCTTTTATGGAAGCTGAGAGCAATAACAGTCAAAAATCTCCTCTATCTAAAGGTAGATGCTGTAATTGCGATTGATCTCAACAACTAGCTGTTGCTACTTGGCGATCGCTGTGCCTAAACCAGATTTGCCATCAAGAGGCAATTCCCCTGGCTCATTTTGAGTGAGAAGCGGCGGAAAAACACTGCCAATCTTAGGCTAGCTCAACGTTGCTCAAGACCGTACAGTTTAGTGTTACCTGATTCTCAGCTTCTTTATTGGCTTAGACAAATAGTGGTTTTGGAATCAAGTAACCTATGCCAGCGAATTTCTGGCCCGAAGACGATTCTAGCAACGAGCTGGCTCCGCTCAACTCTCTGTTGTCTGACCTCTCAGCAACTGAGGAGTCAATTGTAGAGACAGACCCTTTGTTTCTACCATTCCGGTTTCAAGGACGCAGACGCAAAGCAGCTCTAGTTTTGACTATAGTCTGGAGTATCACGATCGCGCTGCATTTAGTTTCCTGGGGTTCTTTGTTCGTACTGGGACTGACCACTATTCTAGGTATTCACGCTCTGGAGGTGGTATTTACCAGACCCCGCCGTCACCCAAAAAAAATAGAAGGAGATTTACCTTCTGTATCTATAATGGTGGCAGCGAAAAATGAGGAAGCAGTAATTGGTCGATTAGTCAAGAGTCTTTGCAGTCTGGACTATCCAGATGGCAAGTACGAACTCTGGGTCATTGATGATAACAGCAGCGATCGCACTCCCCAGTTATTAACAGAACTGGCAAAAGAATATAAACAACTGAAAACTTTCCGACGTTCAGCACAAGCAACTGGTGGTAAGTCTGGGGCATTAAATCAAGTCCTACCACTAACTAAAGGCGAAATTATCGCCGTGTTTGATGCTGATGCTCAAGTTTCACCAGACTTGCTGTACCAAGTAGTACCTTTATTTCAAAGAGAACAGGTAGGGGCGGTGCAAGTGCGAAAAGCGATCGCCAATGCCAAAGAGAATTTTTGGACTAAAGGGCAAATGGCAGAAATGGCCGTTGATACCTATTTTCAGCAACAACGGACGGCGCTGGGTGGAATTGGCGAACTACGCGGAAATGGTCAATTTGTCCGGCGTGCAGCCTTAGAAAGTTGTGGTGGTTGGAATGAAGAAACCATCACCGATGATTTGGATTTGACGCTGCGCCTACATTTGGACAATTGGGATATTGATTGTGTCTTCTCGCCCGCCGTAGAAGAAGAAGGTGTAACCAATGCGATCGCACTTTGGCATCAGCGCAACCGTTGGGCAGAAGGTGGATATCAGCGCTATTTAGATTACTGGGATTTGCTGCTCAAGAATCGGCTAGGAACCCGCAAAACCTGGGATTTATTGAGCTTTATGCTCATTATGTATATTTTACCGACAGCAGCGATACCAGATTTATTAATGGCGATCGCCCTTCATCGTCCCCCCATCTTCGGCCCGATTACTGGTTTGTCTGTATCTCTCTCAGTCATCGGTATGTTGACTGGTTTGAAGCGGATACATCAAGGGCAAAAATTCCATTTGTCTACATATTTAGTGTTACTGCTGCAAACCCTACGTGGCACCTTATATATGTTCCACTGGTTTGTTGTGATGAGCAGTACCACCGCCCGGATGTCATTCCGTCCCAAACGCCTGAAATGGGTTAAAACTGTGCATACAGGGGTGGAATGAAAAATGGGCATTGGGCATGGGGCATGGGGCATTGGTATTTATTACCTTTTCCCCTTTTTTCCTTGTCCCTTGTCCCTTGTCCCTGTCTGCTTTCTTAATCATCAATATCTGCTTCATCCATTAAGCCAGAATCAGCAATAGTACCGCCAAAATCTAAAGCATCGTCTGATAGACGAATGATTTGTCCTTGGAAAAATTCTGCTAATCGTTGAGCTGCGATCGCAACTTCATCCGTTTCCCATTCGCTAGGGGGTGGTGCAGGTGTAGGGGTTGGTGGTGGCAAAGTTTGGACACCACCTCTACCTGTAGCTGCTGACTCAGTTCTTGCTGGCGCTGGTATGGGTGCTGGTGGTGTCACTGGTGGTGCTTTCGGGGTTTCAGGCTGCGGTATCGGCGCTACTGGTGTGTTTTGGTTGTTGTACCTGGGGGTAGGTGGTTGCTGAACACGAGTAGAATCTTTGGGTGAAGCTACACTACTTCCATTACTGGCCCCATTCCGCGATTGGTTGGAAACCCAAGTAACTTTTACTTTCTTTTGGTAAACTCGCTCAAACGCTGCTTCAACTTCCACCGTTTTGGGTTGAGCAAACTTCACTAGTGCTGGTGGCATTCCTACTTGAGCTAAACCATCATTGATACTTAATAATTGCCCATGTTGCTTGAATAAAGCCTGACTGCCAGGATTTAACAAACAACCTAGTACTTGCTGCCAAATTTGAGCTAAGTCAGACTGTGTTGTTTCCACGACTTCTGCAACATCTGCACCAGAAGATGCTGGTTGTACAGGTGTGCTTAGTGGCTGTTGCTGAGTATGTGCCTGAGGAACAGAGTTATTTGCTGTTGGTGGTGGCGATACTTGAGGTGCTTGTTGAGGATGAGAAATATTTTCTGACTGCTGGGGTGATGATACTGCTTGAGCAGGAGCAGAGATGTTATTTGCTGGCTGTGGGATTGGGGAAATTGGGGGAGATGAGGAAGGTGGGGGAGATAAGGGAGGTGAGGAGGGATAATTTGTGACTGGTGTGCTGACTCTACTGGGTGGCGTGTTGGTGGCTTGCACTGGAATGTTGGCACTGGGTAATAATCCCAGCAATGTCACTTCTAACCACAAACGTGGTTGGGTAGTGTTTTTGATTTGTACTTCTGCTTCGCGTAAATTTTTCTGTCCTGCTAAAATTGTGCTGGCTTCTAGCTTCTGAGCCAATGCAATTAAGGCTTGCCAGGTTTGTTGAGTACAAGCAACTAAATCTTGACGGTTGGGTGCAGTCTTGGCGATGAGTAAATCACGGTAAGAAGCAGCGAGATTTTGCAAAATAGTTAATGGTTCTCGACCGCGATCTAAAATTTTACGAGTGCAATCTAAAACTGCTTCGGCATTATCCTGAGCGATCGCACTTAACAATACTACTAAGTCCCGTTCGCTGACAGAACCAACCAAATCCCAAACTCTATCCGGTGTAACTTCACCAGATAATAGCGCTAATTGGTCGAGGAGACTTTCTGCATCTCGCAATCCCCCCTGAGCAATTTGGGCAACTAAAGTTACAGCATCTAGAGAAATATTAATATTTTCTTTTTGGGCGATCGCGCTTAAATGCTTGACCATCGCCTCTAAGTTAATACGTCTAAAATCAAACCTTTGACAGCGAGAGATAATTGTCGGCAATACTCGCTGGGGGTCAGTTGTTGCCAAGACGAACACTACGTGTTTAGGCGGTTCTTCTAGTGTCTTTAATAACGCATTGAATGCCTGAGTACTGAGCATATGGCAATTATGCACCAAAAGCCCATTAGCTACAAAGTTGTGATTATCTTCAACTTCAATGTCATAAACTGGCTCAACCCCAGCGAGGTGGACAGATTCTACCGTTGCCAAACTTGTATTCCATTGTCGGGATTGAGTTAGAGAGATTACCTTTAAATTGGTGTCCTGAGGCAAATCGACGAATGCGTCCATCCGTGCCGAATTTGTAAATGAGGCTACCGCATCCACATTCACAGGCGATAGTATCTTCACTCCTTCTTTTACGTCCCTTGCTGCTATCCATCCCCGATCTGTCCTAATTAAATGATTGCCAGTACATCTAATTTCTCCATGAGTTGTCTTGATAACCAAGGTTTGACGTTTTCCTTGGTCTAACCACCGTACAACAGGTTTAAATTCCCAATTCCCTGATAATTCGTTGTAACTTAAAACTTTTTTGCCCTGAATAGTAGGGTCGTCAATTCTGACGAGTCCTTCATCAGTTAAGACTAAAGAGTCGCCAGTTAGACATTCGTCGATGACATATACCTTGTAGCGACACTGCACAGGAGCAAACTGCGCTTTTTCAATAATTTCTCGAATATTATCGACACCAGTATTGCTGGCTGCGTCAATTTCAATCACATCCAAAGAGTAGCCTTGAGTAATTCCCTGACAGACATCACACTTACCACAAGGTTGAGCAGTGGGCTTACCACTCGCCAGACAATTGAGGGATTTGGCAAGAATACGCGCGCTGGAAGTTTTGCCTGTACCTCTAGGGCCAGTGAACAAATAGGCGGGGGCGATTTTAGCTGAGTTGATCGCATTTGTGAGGGTAGTAGCGATCGCCTCTTGTCCGACTAATTCCGCAAAACTCTTTGGGCGATACTTATGGTGCAGGGGTTCGTAAGACATAAGAGGATAGCACCCAGTAGAGTTGAAGATTTTACTATTGTAGACTACCAGAACTGCACCATAGGTTGCTCTGGGATGGAACTTTGGCGTTTAACGATGAGTTCTAGAAAGTTTTGCAGATTAACGCTATAGTACAGTGCGATCGCCTAAACACTTAAGAAAAATCTGAACAAAAGATTAATTTACTCGATAGATACCCAGGTTTAGTCTAAATAGGGCTACTTTAAAAAAGTCATCACGCCTAAAAGCAATATATTGCTTTTAGCTCTGTGCATCGGTAGGGTGTTTAAAATGATGACGGATTCAGGCTAGATAAGCCCAGTCCGCCACCAGTACTGCAAATGAATTTACAAAGTGGATGGTTATAGTTATTTGCCATAGCTCCATTTTGCCCAGTGAACCAGTTACTTAATCAACACCGATCACTAAAATTCTTAGGGTAATCAAACTCAAAAAAGTCCAGAATCAAGCGGCGATGAATTCCGTCATCTAGGACTTTGCGGCACCAAGGGGAGGAGATACAATCATGCAGCAAATGCTCAGGAGGTTAGTTCAATGGCTGAAAGACTTGTTTCAGGGCTTGTTTGGACGTAAAAAAACTCGCCCGCAAGTGCGTGCAGAGGTTCCCAAACAACCACCACCAACACTCAGCGATACCGATTTAGAATTTCTGTTCAACGAATTGTTGGAAGGAGTCCACCAAGCACGCGGTCAAGCATGGGCACAAAAGTGGCTACATAATATTGAAAATCGCATCCCTACAGAACGTTGGATAGAGTGGTTGCGACGGTTGGGCGAAAGATTACTAGCAGCCCCTACACCTAATAATGAAATGGCAGCACGGTTAGTGCAATTGGGTGATTTAGGCGTTGGTGAGGTAGGAGATGTTGCCTATGATATCGGGATGCAATTGTTGACACGCAATCAAGGCGAACCAATTTGGGAATATGATGGGCCAGATGCTACCAACCCCTCACCACCCCCAGAAATCGACTCTGTAGCAACTGCAACAGCCACAGCCGAAAATAATTCAACAGAAGCCTACGAAACTGTTACTTTAGAACAGTTGTTTGTAATGATGCAGCAAGATGAAAATTTATGCCAGCAAGTTGCCCAACAACTAGGGCTGGAGACGACCGATCCACAAGTCATCATTCAAGAATTGATTAATCAATACCATGCTGCTAATCAAGCAGCTACAGAACAAGCAGCTACAGAAGCAACAGAATCATGAATACTCAGATGAAAATATTGTTACCGCCGAGGATCATAAAGTTTTTGTAATTGTACTCATGAGTTTTTACGTAATTCATGATCTTTTTAACACAACGATGGCTACAATCTAGGTTAAATAAAAATCCAAGAGTGTGACAGATGCTCAGGCGTCTAATTGAATGGCTAAAAAACTTGTTCCAGCTTCCTTTTAGTAATCAACAAGCTGGTTCTCGAAATACCGCAAGGGGATACGGGGTGGCAAAGTCACCACCGGAACTGACCAATGCGGATCTAGAACTGTTGTTTACCCAGCTGCTGGAAGGTGTGCATCAAGCCAGAGGCCGTCAGTGGGCGCTGAAGTACCTGCAACGGATGGAACATCGGATTTCTGATGAACGCTGGATCGATTGGTTGCTGAATTTTGGTGAAAGATTGTTAAATTCCCCAGCACCCAACCAGCAAATAGCAGGGCGAATGATCCAACTGGGTGAACTAGGTGTTGGCAGAATTGGAGAACTTGCTTATGACATTGGTTTGACTTTGTTGAAGCGTAACTCCGCAAGTAGTTATGAAGCAATTGACGATTTTGATCGTCGTCTGGGCATGGAAAGCACTACCCCTGAAGATAATTTTCACAATACTCCAGGACAAGAATTGATCCGCAACTTGGGCGAGAGGTTATGGGATTATGAGGAGGAAGATACTGAATCCACAATTCCCATACCTGAGATGATGTCTGTGGAAGAAGCATGGACAGGCAATATTGGCGAAGTTTTATGGGAATATGACGGCGAAGATGCTGCTACAAAAGCCGCTATCCTCAATCCTTCAGAAGATGATGCGATCGCCAATTTATTTGATCTGTTCTTAGAACCGCCTGATGATGAAGAAACAGACACAGAAATCATCACGCCGGTTACTGATTTAAATCCGCTTCCTGAAGAACCTCTGCACACCCCAGTAGCAGAAGTAACTACTCCCACGCCACCAGAGGAAGATATTAGTCTGGTTCCGCCAGCAGAGGAGCAACCCACCGAAATTTCCGAAGCGCCGACATGGGACAAATCTTTAGCCAAATTAGAGCCTAACGTCGCTCAAGCTTTGGATGAGTTGTTAGTCAGGTTAGATCAAAGTACTTCCTTAGTTCAAGAACTGGCTTCGGAACTAGCCATTCAACGCCAAAGTTCGCAAATCATACCCCAGCCCCAAATTGATCGGGCGCAAGCATGGTTTTATCAAGGTTTGCAACAAGCGAGAACGGGCGATTTATTAGGTGCGATCGCTTCTTATGATGCAGCCATAGAACTGAAACCCCATGTTGATGAATACTGGTTTAACCGGGGTTTGACACTGTTTCATTTAGAACATTTTAATGAAGCGATCGCATCCTACGACAGAGCCATAGAACTACGTCCCGATTACTACAAAGCTTGGTATAACCGGGGGGGAATTCTCGGAGAATTAGGGCAATTCGATGAGGCGATTGTCTCCTTTGAGCGAGTAATTGCCATCAAACCCGATTTTTCAGAAGCTTGGGCTAGACGGGGTTTAGCATTAATGAAGTTAGGGCTGTTATGGGAAGCCATAGAAAGTTACGACCAAGCCTTAGCTTTGGAACCACAAGACCAAGAAAACTGGTATTACCGAGGTATAGCGCTAGGTATTAACGAACAACATGAAGAAGCGATCGCTTCCTACGATAAAGCTTTAGAAATTGACCCCGATTACTATGAAGTTTGGATTGATCGCGGCGTAGTCCTATTTAATTTAAAACAATGGTCAGAAGCGATCGCCTCCTGGGACAAAGCCCTCTCGATTCACAACGATTTCTACTTAGCTTGGTATAACCGCGGTGTCGCTTTAGATAATTTAGGTAGACGCGAAGAAGCGATCAACTCCTACAAGAAAGCGATCGCCATCAACCCCGAATTCCATTTAGCCTGGTATAACCAAGCAGTCGCCTTGTTTTATTTAGGACGCTATGCTGATGCGATCGCTTCCTACGATAGTGCTTTAGAAATCAAACAAGATTACTGGGAAGCTTGGATTGGGCGGGGAACGGCTGCGGGTAATTTAGTGAATGTAGATGCACTTTCCGGTTTATTCACGAAAATTACAGATACCAGTTCCGCCTTGAAGCAAACTGGCTATGAAGGGAAAATAGCTAGTTACGAAGCAGGCTTGAAATATGTCCGCCCAGACACTCACCCCGAAGGTTGGGGCAGATTGCATTTAGCGATCGCTAATACTCATTACGATTACGGTAAGAAAAATGCAGCTAGCCGCACTCCTTGGCAAAAAGCGGTAGCAGAGTATAATCAGGCACTATTAACTCTGACTAGTGAAGATTTTCCGCAGTTGCATTTAGAAGTGTTGCAATCCCTGATCAAAACCCTTGTCGGTTTGGGACAAACAGCACAAGCTCAAGACTTACTGCAATACAGCACCGATTTATTAAGAGAATTACTCACTGATTCCACCCGTCCCGATGACAGTAAAAAGCAGTTAGCTTTAAGATTTGCTGGCTTGCGGCAATTAATTGTGGATTTAGCCGTAGAGTATGGTGATTTAGTAGAAGCTTGGGAAATTGCCGAACAAGCGAAAAATGCTTGTTTAACTTGGCAGCTTGATGGTTGGCAAGAAGAAATTGCATCAATCAGCTATTCTGAAGTTCAACTGCTATTAAATCCTCAAACAGCAATTATTTACTGGCATATTAGTCCAGCTTCAGTACACACATTTGTATTGAAGGATCAAGCGCCTTCACCCATCCTCATATTTACACCTATGCAAGATACAGGTGTATTTAACTTAGGAAGAACAGCCTCACGTTTACAAGAATTACCTCTACCAGAAGGAGTCAGACGTTTAATTACCTTTGAAGATTGGTTAGAAGATTGGAATCAACAATATCAAGAATATAGTAGCCTCTCTGAAGATAAACAAAATCAAATCCACCATTCCTGGCGAATGGATATGGAGCAAAGGCTATCAGAGCTAAAAGATATTCTCAATATTCCTAGTATTATTCAGGAATTGGAAGGAATTACCCAGCTAATTTTAATTCCTCACCGCGATTTACAAAGATTGCCTCTCCATGCCCTATTTTCCGGCTCTAATCAATCAGAATACTTATCAAATTTAGAATCGAATTTCACAATTAGCTACTTACCAAGCGTCCAAATAGGGTTATCCATCAAACCAGAAATTATTGGTGATAAACATAATCAAGTACTACTCAGCGTTGAACATCCCCACAGCACAGATTATCCCCCATTAAAATTCGCCAAACTGCAATCAGAAATTGTTAATCATATATTCCCTAATTCCTACCGCATCCAAGGCATACAAGCAGATAAACACATCGTTAAAAATGCTCTAACTGATAATTATCATATTTTCCATTTTACAGGTCATGTCATTAACAACTTTAGTGAACCGCAAAAATCGGAACTAGTTTTAGCAGGTGAAGATAAGCTGACTTTAGCAGAAATTAGTCAACCATCTTTAGTAAGTTACAACCTAGTTAACCTATCAGCTTGCGAAATTACAACTAATAATAATCATCCTATTACTAGTGAGTATGTAAGTTTAATTAATGCTTTTCTACATGTTGGAGTATCCCAAGTTTTAAGTACTTTATGGACTGTAGAATCAGTAGCTAATGATTTAGTGGTCTTAGAATTTTACCGACGACTACAACCAGATCAACCAGCAGTCAATACATTAGCTGAAGTCACAACTTGGTTGAGAGAACTAACTGCCAGAGACCTGACAAAATGGTATGAAGATTTACTCAATAATCTCCATCCTGAAGATTTAAGAATTAGGACTCATGTAGCCACACAAATGTACAGAAGCAGTAAACTGTCCCCAGAACAAAAACTATACAATCATCCCTATTATTGGGCAGCGTTTACAATCACATATCGGGGGATTGGTGATTAGGGACTGGGGACTGGGAAAAAGCAGGGGAGCAGGGAGCAGGGAGCAGGGGGAAAAAATAACAAACACCAATTACCAATTACCAATTACCCATTACCAAACACCCAATGACAAATTATGGAAACTCAAGCAGAAAACTCTACCAGACTAACTTGTGAAGTAGAACTTACATTAGAGGTGATTGGTGGACGTTGGAAAGTTTTAATTATTAGAGAACTGATGTCAGGTGTAAAACGCTTTGGTGAGTTACAAAGGGCATTACATGGTATTACGCAAAAGATGCTTACCCAACAGCTAAGGGAAATGGAAGAGGATGGTATTATCCATCGTGAAGTTTATCCCCAAATTCCCCCGAAAGTAGAATATTCACTCACAGCTTTAGGCGAAAGCTTGCAACCCATTCTCAACGCTATGCATGAATGGGCTGTTAAATATTCTTCTCAAATCCGCCGCCAGCGAATCTAAATAAGGGCTTAAAATCAAAAGTCAAACAGACGCGATTAATCGCCTCTCTACAAAAGTTAAAAGCTACTCTTCCTTATCTTCCCCAGTACCCAGTACCCAGTCCCCAATCCCCAGTCCCCAATCCCCATGTATAAACCTTTCATCACCTCTGCGAAAATTTGGGTATGTTTGGGGATTCTTATTTGGTTATAAGTAGTACAATTGTTCTAGTAAGCAACTTTAATTCCCAACTTTCAGCAACTTGAGTGCGTAGCTGCTATGCAGCTTAACGTTAGACATCGCCTTCTAGTAATTACCCAAGGCGGTTGATTTGTTGTGCAATATTGGGGAGTTTTTAGGAGGTCAACATCATGATCGCACAAGTGCAGACTGTAATTCCCGCTCCGGTTGACTCTAAAGTAGTTAAAAAATCTGAGTTTGAGCAATACGCCCAAGAAAAAGCTAATGCTTTAAAAAATGCTAGTGGAGAAGAATTTTCCCTACTTTCCCTAGCTGATGTTACTAAAACAATTTTACATCATGCCTTTTGGTTAGCTGAACAAAAACAAAAGCTTTCATTAAGACAGTATAAACAGTTATTACTTGAACAAGGCTGGAAAGGTGAAGAAAAGAGATATCTGAAGATTGCAGCCGTATTTGGTGAATTTTCACCCCAGGATTTGGCACAGATTGAACCATTGACCGTCTATCAGCTAGCAAATAATAGTAATAAATATAAATCAGTAATAGAGGCTCTTTTTGACTTAAGGGCTATTACTCAAGAAGCTGTGCGTTCTCTAGTCAAACAAAAACGCACTCCTAGAGAACCAAAACCAGAAAAACCCAGTATTTGGCGGCGAACAAAGAATGGTGGCAGATATTGCCAAATACCCGCCATTCATGAGCAAGATGAGCATACAGGGATGGCTCTGCAAAGCATGATTGATACAGAAGGTTTGAGCGCTCAACAAATAGTAGCAGAAGCGATCGCACTCCGAAAGGCATATAAAGAAGGACTGTTAGTTGTAGTAGAGGAAAATAAAAATTAACTTTGGCATCAATTTCAGCAAAATAATCATTATTTAGGGGGTGAAAAGGCTAATTAAAGATAGCTCTTTCACCCCCTTGGTAAATATCAAAAAATCAGAACTTAGAAACAGCCAGCAATCATTCCACCCAATAAGATAAAACCAATCCAGACATTTTGACGGAACATCTTGCCATAAATAGGGTTGGGTAAATTTGGTTTACTTAACTTGATTGATTGCCAAACCCAGCCAATTGTGGCAATTACTAAGCTAATCCAAAATGCTAGGTGAAGGTGAATCACAACTCCTAAGTAAGCCAGTAAAGCAATTGTGCCGACAAAGAAAATAGCAATGGCTAAAGGTGCGTAATCACCAAAAAATAGAGCGCTAGAATTAACACCAATTCGCCGATCATCTTCCTTATCGCTCATTGCATATACAGTATCAAATCCCAATGTCCACAGTACAGTTGCACCCCAAAGTAGCCAAGTTGGTTGGGAAATATTTTGTGTAACTGCACTCCAGCTAATTAAGACAGCAAAACCCCAAGCAATTGAAAGGACTAATTGCGGTACGGGAAAAACTCGTTTCGCGCCTGGATATAGCAAAATAACGGGAACTGCTGCTGCTGATAACCAAAAAGTTAAAGGATTAAGATAAAACGCCAAAACTGCGGCACAAGCCAGCGCCACTAAGCCGACAACAATTCCGACTTTAATTGAAAGTGTACGGGCAGCTAGGGGGCGATCGCGAGTTCTTTCTACTTCGGGATCGATATCCCGATCCCACAAATCATTGACAACACATCCAGCCGCACTGGTGGCGAGAGTACCCAAAATAATTACGCCAACTAAAGGCAAAGGTGGTTTACCTGCTGCGGCTAAAAACACAGCCCACAGTGCAGGAATCATCAGGATTAATCGCCCTTCTGGTTTATGCCACCGCAACAGCCGAATAATTATCAGCCATATCGGTTCGGAATTGCTTTCTGGCGTTCTTAACATAGAAGTAAACAAAAAATCAAGTAATTACTTTAGCTAGATGAATTCACACATCTTTACATCTATAGAATATCTTTATTTGCTATTTGTAAAAACACAACCTAAACTTGCATCCTTAGATATATCTAAAAGGTCAATTTAGTTGTGAGCAGCAGAGTGAATATTCTTGATCAAGGTTGAGTTATCTTCACTTAACCTTTATGACCCCGACACACCAGTTTTTACTATCCTTACTAACAGAGAGAAAACTAGATGCTAAGTTTAGTTTCGACTAACCACGTGAGCATTCCCACTCCGACATTTAAGCAAAATCGGATTATTGCTGCCATTGACCTAGGTACCAATTCTCTGCACATGGTAGTGGTAAAAATTGACGCTACCCTACCAGCTTTTAGCATTATTGCCAGAGAAAAAGAAACTGTGAGACTAGGCGATCGCGATCTGGCTACAGGTAATCTTAAACCAGAAGTGATGGACAGGGCGATCGCTGCTTTAGGACGCTTTCAAACAGTTGCCGAAACTTTCAATGCGGAAACTATCGTGGCTGTCGCAACTAGTGCTGTGCGCGAAGCACCTAATGGTAAAGATTTTTTACACAGAGTTCTAGTTGATTTAGGTTTAAGCGTTGACTTAATTTCTGGACAAGAGGAAGCGCGGCGTATCTATTTGGGTGTGCTGTCGGGGATGGAATTTCACAACCAACCGCACATGATTATTGATATTGGCGGTGGTTCTACAGAATTAGTTTTGGGGGATAGTAACGAACCGCGCACGCTTACAAGTACGAAAATTGGTGCAGTCCGGCTGACTGGGGAGTTAATCACCACAGATCCCATCAGTAACGCCGAGTTTCAATATCTCCAAGCCTATGCACGGGGGATGTTAGAACGTTCTGTAGAAGAGGTAATCGCAAACCTCAAATTTGGGGAATCACCACGTTTGGTAGGTACTTCTGGCACGATTGAAACCTTAGCACTGATCGATGCCAGGGAAAAATTAGGTTATGAACCTTCCACGCTCAATGGCTACCAATTAAGTTTAAAAGACTTAAGAGATTGGGTAAATCGCCTACGGAAACTGAGTAACGTTGAACGCACTGCGATACCAGGTATGCCAGATAAGCGGTCGGAAGTTATACTGGCAGGCGCAGTAATATTACAGGAAGCTATGACCCTTTTGGGCGTTGAATCAATAACGACTTGTGAGCGTTCTTTGCGCGAAGGTGTAATCGTGGACTGGATGCTAGCCCACGGTTTAATCGAAGATAAACTGCGTTTCCAAAGCTCAATTCGGCAGCGTAGTGTACTCAAACAAGCTAATAAATACCAAATTAACTTAGAGCATAGCGATCGCGTCGCCGAATTTGCCCTAAGTATATTTGATCAAACTCAAAATAAATTACACTTCTGGGGCGAGGAAGAACGACAACTACTATGGGCTGCTGCGATATTACATAATTGCGGTCATCATGTCAGCCATTCATCTCACCACAAACATTCTTATTATCTAATTCGCAATAGTGAATTACTCGGTTATACCGAAAGCGAAATCGAAATTATTGCGAACATAGCGCGCTATCATCGCAAATCTGCACCCAAGAAAAAGCACGAGAATTTCCGCAACTTGCTCACAAAACAACACCGCCAAATAGTTAGCCAATTAAGTACGCTTTTAAGATTGGCAGTAGCTTTAGATAGACGACAAATTGGCGCTATTGAAAAGGTACAGTGTGAATATCATCCCCACACCATAAAATTTTATCTGCGAATTTTCCCATCCCATCCTGATGATGACTGTGCCTTAGAACTATGGAGTTTAGATTACAAAAAATCGGTATTTGAGGCAGAGTTTAACGTTCACTTAATCACAACTTTAGAACCTTATACGATGTCTATTAATTCATAGTTTACGCCGTTAATGTTGCCACAGGCTAGCTATTTCTCATCACAATTGAAAGTATACAGCCCTTTTGGTGCGTGATGGTTAAAGCAATCACGCACTACCAATGACATCAAAAACGGCGCGTTAAGGAAAAGCAAGCTATAAACTTTAAGGAAAATTGATCGCGTCATTGCTTTGATTGCTATAACAGATAACGTAATCAGAATTAATCCACCCTTCTTTATTTGCTAATTTAGGGTTCGATTCTGGGATAACGCGTACTTTAATCCAGGGTGTTGGAGTAGCATTCAAGCTTGATATGTCACGCATTAATAATGTGACATTGTTACCATTATCTAAACCAGCTTCAACTTTTCCGCCTGGTGTACGCCGTAAACTTAACTGTCCTTTCACTAGTCCGGTTACTTCGCACATCGCTGGTTTGACTTCAGCTATTTTCGCGTTACATTTAAGGGCTGCTGAACTTACCCAACCTTCCAAAAATTTATCTTTCGGAGATTCAGAATCAATCACTTTTACATATAGCCAATTTTCAATACCTTTTGCGAGTACTTCCAACCTTGCATCTTCGTATAAATTGATGACTCCCGCACTCTTAAATTCTTGTTGTGGTTTTGCTAAGTAAAAGAATAAAGCTTCTTCATATCCCAGTTTCTTTGATTGACAAATCACTTTTTTTGTTTGTGCTTTGTTTGCTGTCGCTGTATTTGCAATCAGGCTAGGAGTAATATTAACTAACCCTAAACTCAAAAACGCAAAAGCTATTCTTGCTAACAATTTATACTTTTTAACAGGTGAGTTAAAAGCCGATAAATTGCGTTTAGACTTATTTGATAAAATATATAACGCTTTACTGTTATTCATAATTGCTAGATAAAGTATTCAAAAGCACTAAATATCTAACTTAGCTTTTTTACTTTTGAAACGCCTACCCAATGTCACTTAAATAACTTCTTACAGGCAAAACCAGTATATTTACATATTTTGGCAAAATTTTAGTTGAGAATTTAAGCTTGTCAAGCCATCACACTTATAAAATGCTGTAATTTAATTCTATTTCCACTATTTTTCAAGGGGGTAGTAGGTATTAATAAGCGTTTAATGTCACAGCCAGATACTTTGACAAAAACTCTGAGCCTTCTGGAATTTATTAGTGCTACACTGTATTCAATATCAACCCTCTACAAATCGCTAGCGAGATAGCTGAAATGAAGTAGTAACAACCTCATGTTGCACTCCAGCAACAAATGTCAAAACATAATCACCACAAGCAGTTTGACAGGTTACTTCAAAAAATCATGTTCTAAAAATATTGTGATTTACCCTTTCTATATTTAGCCGTGAGCAAATTCTCTGCGGCTTGGTTTGTTGTGTACCGAATCTACCCGGAATTGTTATTAATCAACGGGTGGAAGTTGGGCAATTGAGGTTTGAGAAGAATGCAGAAAAAATCAATATTATTAGCTGATAATTTAGCTTATCAACTCAGTTCAACCAGGACTTTATTTGAGAAAGTTCAGGTAAGTATTGCTTCAGGCGATCGCATCGCTTTAGTTGGTAGTAATGGTGTGGGAAAATCCACTCTTTTGAAGATACTTGCAGGGCAAATTACGCCTAGTAATGGTTCTGTATGGTGCAAACATCATATTTATTATTTACCCCAAATCAGCACCATCAAGCAAGAGATTACCGCAGATACAGTACTCGATTTCTTAAGTTCTAAATCTGATGAATGGTGGCAAATTGAGGAAATCTTGCGAACACAATTCCACACCAACCTGGACTTATCATTATCCATAAGTAACTTGAGCGGTGGGGAACTCACAAAATTATTTCTTGCAATTGGCTTATCTCAAGCACCAAACATACTATTGCTAGATGAACCCACAAATCACATGGATTTACTAGCGCTAGAAAATTTAAGGCAATTTCTAGTAAATTTTGCTGGTGCATATATTATTGTTTCCCACAAGCCTTTCTTCTTAAATCAGGTAACAGAAGTTACTTGGGAACTGACATCTGAAGGGGTGAAAGTATATGGAGGTAATTTTTCGGAATATCGCCAACAAAAAGAAATTGAGTTAGCAGCCGCAGTGCGATCGCATGAAGTCGCTAGAAAAGAACTTAAACGCGTCCAAACTACAGCCATGCAAGAACAGCAACGCGCCGCGCAATCTCAGCGTCAAGGGCGTGCTAAGTTTCTCAATGGTAGTATTGATCGGATGTCAGCCGGATTGATTAAAACCAAAGCTGAGGCTGCTTCTGGGAACGCTAAAAAGAAGCATGAAATCTCAGTAGCAAAAGCTACGCAAACCGTGGCAGATACTAAAGTAAAAACCACAAAAGCAACCAGTATTCAATTAGCTGAAAAAGCTCAAAAACGCCGCAACTTGATTGATATTCAAGATGCCAATCTTTGGGTATCAGAGCGCTTATTGATACAAAACATCCAACTGCATATTACCACAGGCGATCGCATAGCAATTGTTGGCGCAAATGGTTCAGGTAAATCGACTCTCGCCAAAGCCATTCTGGGAATGGAACAGTCAGCAGCAGTTTTGGCTGGAGGTGAGATTTTACTCGCACCAGGCATAAAAGCCGTATATCTCGATCAAACCTATGAACTAGTCAACCGCCAGCAGACGATTTTAGAAAATATGCAAGCCGCGAACCCCAGTCTCAGCTATCAACTGCTGCGTCAACAGCTAGGACACTTTTTATTTAAATATGATGACGTTCACAAAAGTGCATCAGTGTTGAGTGGAGGAGAATTAGCCAGATTAGCGATCGCAATTATCAGCATCTCAGAAATTGACCTATTGATTCTCGATGAGCCGACTAATAACTTAGATATCGAAACTGTCGAGCAAATGATAGTAGGTATCAACGAGTATCAAGGCGCGCTGTGGGTAATTTCCCACGATTTAGATTTCCTCAACCGCATCAACATTACTCAAAGTTACAAGTTAACTAACCAAGCCTTGCAAATCACAAGCTATTTACCCAATACCCCACAGCAGTATTATCAAGAACTGCTGGAATGTCATCAATTGGGTAATTGGTAATTGGTAATTGGTAATTGGTAATTGGTAATAATAATTTCCCTGTTCCCTTTCCCCTTTCCCCTTTTCCCCCTCATCCCCAATCCCTAGTCCCTAATCCCCAATCCCTAATCCAAAAGTAGAAGCCGCAAAGCATGGGAGCAAGTTATAATTCTCTTGCGGAGAGACGTAACAAAAATTTATGAGTAACCCCCTTTTACAAGCTTTCTTTGTCGGGAGAGCAGTTGCTGAAGTAGTAAACGAACGCTTAGAAGTCGCTTTGACTGATGCTTTGAGTGAAATTGGCAAATTTGACGCTGAAGCCAGAGAACAGTTGCGCCAGTTCACATATGAGGTGCTAGAACGGGCAAATCGTGCAGCTGAGGCTGCTGGTACTGGTCAGTCTACTACAGTGCGTGGCCCCAGTGGCTCTGACCCTGTTGATTTGCAAGCAATGATTGATGAACTACGGGCAGAAATCGCTTTATTACGTACTGAATTACAAAAGTATCGTAGTAGTTCTGTGTAAAAGCTGCGAACAATCCACTAGGAAGCATATTTTAGTCATTGGTCATTAGTCATTAGTCATTAGTTATTAGTCACGAGACAAATGACACCTGACAAAGGACAAATGACATTTGATCGCAAACATTTTAGGAATCAGAGTGTCTTTTCTTCCAAGTGATTCGGTGACAAACCAACGGTACGCAAACAATATGGAAAAAGGTTATTCAGATAAGGCTTACCGTTGGAATCGTGAAAACTATTCTAGCCGACGGCGTTTTATTGATATTTGGTCGTTTGTTTTGACCTTAATGTTCAAGCTTTGGCGATACAACAAAGCTTGGAGTTATCCTGGTGGCATAACAGAGGCCAAGCAAGCTGCAAGACGCAAGGCACAGGCAATTTGGATTCGTAATACCCTGCTAGATTTAGGGCCTACCTTTATTAAAGTGGGGCAATTATTTTCCACCCGTGCTGATATTTTCCCGGTCGAATATGTAGACGAACTAGCAAAGTTACAAGATAAAGTACCCGCCTTTAGTTATGAGCAAGTAGAGGCGATTATTGAGCGAGAACTAGGTAAGAAAATTCCGGAACTGTTCCAGAGTTTTGATCCGGTTCCGCTAGCGGCTGCTAGTTTGGGACAAGTACATAAAGCCGTCTTATATACAGGCGAAGCGGTTGTTGTCAAAGTACAACGTCCAGGACTGAAAAAATTATTTGAAATAGATTTACAAATTCTTAAGGGAATTGCCCGTTATTTTCAAAACCATCCTAAATGGGGACGGGGGCGAGATTGGATCGGAATTTACGAAGAATGTTGTCGCATTCTTTGGGAAGAAATTGATTACCTCAATGAAGGTCGTAACGCTGATAGTTTTCGGCGTAACTTTCGCGGCTATGAGTGGGTGAAAGTACCGAGGGTACATTGGCGTTATACTTCGTCACGAGTACTGAGCTTGGAATATGTTCCAGGCATCAAAATTAGCCAATATGAAGCATTAGAAGCTGCGGGTTTAGACCGCAAGGTGATTGCCCGTCAAGGTGCCCAAGCATACCTAATTCAACTGCTCAATAATGGGTTTTTCCATGCCGATCCGCACCCAGGAAATATAGCTGTTGGCCCAAATGGCGACTTAATATTTTACGATTTCGGCATGATGGGGCGGATTAAATCTAACATCCGTGAAGGGCTGATGGAAACGCTGTTTGGGATTGCCCAAAAAGATGGCGATCGCGTTGTCCAATCCCTGATCGATTTAGGAGCGATCGCACCAACTGATGACATGGGGCCAGTGCGGCGTTCTGTCCAGTATATGCTGGATAATTTCATGGATAAGCCGTTTGAAAATCAATCAGTGGCGGCAATCAGTGACGACCTGTACGAAATAGCTTATAATCAACCATTTAGATTTCCAGCAACCTTCACTTTTGTGATGCGAGCTTTTTCTACTCTTGAGGGAGTCGGCAAGGGCTTAGATCCAGAATTTAATTTTATGGAAGTTGCTAAACCATATGCAATGCAGCTGATGACCGATATGAATGGTTCTGAGGGCAATAGCTTCCTCAACGAATTAAGCCGGCAAGCAGTTCAAGTTAGTACCACTGCTTTTGGGCTACCACGGAGACTAGAAGATACGCTAGAAAAGCTAGAGCGAGGTGACATGCGTATGCGAGTCCGTTCTCTAGAAACTGAACGCCTATTGAGGCGACAAAGTAATATTCAGATAGGTATTAGTTACGCTCTCCTCGTCAGTGGATTTACGCTTTCAGGTACGATTCTATTGGTGAATCATTATGTATTGTTAGCAGTATTAGCAGGCTTAATTGCAGCGGCGATCGCAGTACTACTTATCCGCCTACTTTTACGTCTCGAACGTTATGAACGTATGTATTAATGTTGCAGTAAAAATTTATGAAACTTAACTTCGCGGGTCTTAGCGATCCGGGACTGATTCGTTCTAATAACCAAGATGCATATTATATCGACCCAGAGAAACGATTTTGTATCGTTGCTGATGGGATGGGTGGTCATGCAGGCGGAGAGGAAGCTAGTCGCATCGCTACGCAAGAAATTCAAGCTTACTTAGCACAAAATTGGCAAACTTCTCAGTCTGCTCAAGAATTACTAGTACAAGCTTTGTGGCGTGCTAATGAAGCAATTTTGCAGGATCAGCAAAATGCTCCAGAACGTGCTGATATGGGGACAACAGCTGTAGTTGTGGTTTTCCGAGAATCCGAGTCTCCTTGGTGCGCCCATGTTGGCGACTCCCGGCTTTATCGCTGGCGCGGCTCACATTTAGAACAAATCACAGAAGATCATACTTGGGTCGCCAGAGCAATTAAACTAGGCGATATTACTTTTGAAGAAGCACGGGTTCATCCCTTTCGTCATGTTTTATCAAGGTGTTTAGGGCGCGAGGACTTACATCAAATTGACGTGCAACCAATAGACTTGATGGTAGGCGATCGCTTACTTTTATGCAGTGATGGTCTCACAGAAGAATTAGCAGATCAAAAAATTGCTGACTGTCTGCAAGACAACTCTGTCTTAGATAAGGCTGCTTACTCTCTAGTTGAGGCTGCTAAAGCTCACGGCGGACATGATAATATTACCGTCGCGCTCGTTGCAGTAGAGGACAATTAACGACATCAAAGTCAAACAATTTGAATTTTGAGGTGTGCGCTAGCGAAGCTTCAAAGGCTTTTGTTGCAAACACAGATGTTAAGCATCAGCTAGCTTAAAATAAGGGTTGCTAGAGCCTACGCCAGCACCAAGAGTCAGTCCTGAGCATTTTTGAGATTGACTATACTAGTACCGCAAGGTTGATTCAAAATTCAAAATGAATACGCTGTAAGGGTTTCGTTGATTTGAAATCGGTGGTTTATTTCCGCCGAACTGTACTAGCCCAACAAAAAACACTGCTTCGAGATTTTAGATTAGTTACCTCCACAGTCCGGCTGAAGCTAAAAATCATCTAAAATCCTAAATTGCTATGTTAAAATTCCGAATTTTCAACAGCAAGATTTGTAGACGGGGAATGAGAGTAAATAGCTAAGGGTTAAAGGTTTTTCTTGTCCTCTTTCGCCTTTCCTATGTTCTCCTGACCATTTTTGGTAAATATACTCAGCAATTGTTCAGCCTGAGCATTTTTCCTATTTACTACTTGATAAAAATGTTTTTAAGCTTCCAACTGACCAGAAGGATGCGGAAATTGCACAATTTGTCAAATTGACATCTTGCGCTTAATGCGGTATAGCGAATATAATTTACGCCAACTCCTTTCACTTCTCATTTAATCTTGTGTTAAACGAGATAGTAGGGGAATTGAGGCGTTTAACCCAATAGGGTTTATCAACAGCCAAAACAAGCGAAAACTACCGAGGTAGACTTCGGTTCTATACCAGTAGACTTAGGTTGTAGATCAGCCAACCACAAACTAACCCATAAGTTAGTGGGCAAAATCAATCCATTAGGGGTGGGCAATTCGTCAAACAATTGTTATCTTTCTTAATATCAGAAGAACAAAAGTGTAACGAAGTCCAGTCCCAAGGATTTTACTTTTACAGCTTCTGCAACCTAAACAAACATAACCTTTACGCGTTTCTTTTTGGAGTTAAATATGAGTAACCCAATCGAATTATCCTTAGAACAACAATTCAGCATCCGCTCTTTCGCTACTCAAGTACAGCACATGAGCCATGACCAAGCTAAAGACTTTTTAGTTAAGCTGTATGAGCAAATGGTAGTACGTGAAGCAACATACCAAGAGTTACTTAAGCACCAATGGGGCTTAGATTCAGGCTCCACTTTGGCATAGATTCTTTTCTAATGTCGCAGTGGGCGACCTCCTTCTCTTGCTCGGTTCCAAGGAGGAAAGGAGCTGGGGATGCCGGGGCGTCAACTTCGATAGGCAATCTCTAAACTTGACAACACAAAGACAATTTATTGGAGCCTTGAGGCTAAATTCACTATGAACATTAGCGCAGCTAATTTACTGTCAGCTACCAATAAGGATAATTATCTATACTTCTTGAGAATCTACTTCACTTTGTAAACACTACAATGTATTTTTTGTAGATATTCATACAAAATTCGATTCTCCAAGTCTTACCGTAGCCCATTATATTTTTTCTAAATACAACTTACAACTATATATAGATTTTTATTAACAAAAGTTAACACAAATATTTGATACACTTTTAATAATACATAAGTTACGTAAATTACAAATCAGGAATTAGTATTCATTCCTTCTAGCTTTGCCAGAATCATCGGCTTAATTTTTTCATACTCGCGTTTGAGAAGCGTTTTACTCATTTGCGGTTCAGCCGAAGAAACCATAACTCGACTGCTATTGACCCACTCTAGCAGCTTTTGACATTGGGCTGGCGCTATAGTAGAAACTAGCATATGAGAACAGCTACCTGGGAACTCCCTAGCAAAAAATAACAAGCGATAAGAACCTGTTTGCCCCATGAGATTGGCTATTTCTTGCCCCAGATTAGTTTTGAGATCTAGGTAGTAAGGTAACCATTTAGCACCATGTTGACGATTGTAGAGTACTGTAATCCACAGAGCCATAGGATGGGGAACAGTAATAAATAAAAATTGATTGTAACGTTTACAAACTAAGCGCTTTTGAATTTCCTCTTGCGGTAGCATCACCCACAGGGAAGGTGCAACCCCAGCATTAGTGCGGATGGGTTGGGGAAAGACAATATCAGCTATTGGTTTATTTTTAGGCCAAGAATAGATAGCAGGAATTTCACTACTAGCGCCAGATATTTGGGAATTACCTTTTGTTTGTGACTCAGGCTCCGATTTAGCCATCATCACATCAGCCACCGCATCAGTTTGTGGTAAAGACAGGCGCGTATGAAAATGGTGTTCAATATCTGATAAAATCTCGAGGATTTCACTGATATTTTGCGGGCGATCGCTTGGTGCTTTAGCAAGGCAATTCTTAACTAAATCCTCCAGTGCCTTCGGTAATTGTAAAGCTGGCGCTGCTTCTGCAAAAGCAATTGGCTCTTGATGACGATGCACTTTATACCATGCTCCAAAAGAGGAAGTCGTTGGTACCAACGGCATCTTACCTGTGAGCATTTCAAACATCATCACGCCCAAACTATAAATATCAGAGCGATTATCTAATTCTTTACCCTCCATTTGCTCTGGAGAAGAATAAGCCAACGTCCCTAAATAATAGTTAGTAACATTACCATCTGATTGGAGTAACTTGGCAATCCCAAAATCGAGAACCTTCACCAATTCTCCAAAACTGGCATCTTGTATCACCAACATATTACTGGGCTTAATATCGCGATGGATAATTGGATAAATATGGCCATCAACCAAAATGCCATCATGGGCGCACTGTAACCCCAAACAAATCTGACGCGCCATACTCAAAAATCGTGGTACAGACAGATTTTGTAGGCGAATAATATTGCTTAAACTTTCTCCTTGTAGATATTCCATGACATAGAACGGTGTGTTCTTGTCGTCTAAACCATAGTCCATCACTCGGACAATATGAATACTTTTTTGTCCTAGTAAGGCACAAGTTTTAGCTTCAGTCTCAAAACGTTCTTGCAATCGCATTTTTTCATTTTGAATTGACAAAGCCAGGAACTTCACTGCTACAGGTACTCCTCCCAACAAAACATCCTTAGCACGATAAACTCGGCCCATTGCTCCAGTACCAATTAACTCTTGAAGCTGGTAGCGTTTGCTAAGTAGGCGACCAATGTTGGGATCTGGCATAGAAAATTTGGCTCCAATGTCCAAAAATCGTGGGTGATTCCTGTTTAAGACACAGGTTGTAGGTTTTACGTTTTAAAATTTCAATTTATTCAACAAAATTGGTAGAGTTACCCTGATCTTTGTACGATTTTGCACTTTGCTGATGATTTAGTTTGCCCAATTTTGCTGGAACAAATAGCTGAAGATAAATCTTGAATAAACCCTGGAAATTTACCACCTCAAAATGGAGGAAAGCAATAACCTACCTAAAGGTCATATAAATAGTGCAAAAGTACTATATTAGAGCTTCTAGCTAGCTGGCGATCGCGCCAGGCTAGAAATTACTATTGAGTACCCATGATATTGAATAAAATTTATGAATTATCTGCAGTTGCTCTTCATTGATCTTGGAGCATTTTTTAAAAGTCCTCTAGTTAGTAGCAAAACGTTTTAGATCCCCCTAAATCCACGCCACTTGCTCTGAAGAGCGAACCACTAAGAGCGCAGTGGCTCCCCCTTAAAAAGGGAAATTTAAGAGGTTTTTGCCCCCTGTTCAAGGGGGTTGGGGGAATTCATAACTGCTTAAAATTACAGCCAATCACTTTTTAAACAACTTCTTAGCCTTAAAATGAGATAGTATAGCTTACCGTTAATATGAATTCAGCCAATAAACCCTTTGAAGTTGCTTGAGTTTTTCAACAAATAATTGTAGGCAAGTCTATAAATACTGATGGCAGAATAGGCTTTTTGAATTTAGCTCAAGGAAGACTTTCTATTCACAAACGATAGGCTAGCATAAGAATGCCCGATTCGGAAAGGATAATCTCTCAATAAATACGGAGAAAAACAAACCAGGTAAAGGAGTTTTTCTCTTCCTGGCTGTAGACTATAACTATTTATTGGGAGAATTACAGCAGATTAAAGCATAAGAGTCTGCTGAGAGCTTTTGCTCCTAAGACTCGCAACAACATCTCATATTGGATAACATCTGTCATATAGCAATCCTATATGAGTTGTGAGAATCACTCATTAAGGCAGGGAACAGGTAACGGGCAACAGGCAAGAAGGATATAAAAATGAACTTTGTTTTTTTTCACAAATGAAATAGGAATGCCATAGCAGGGTCTTTTTTCGATGATTGTGCTATCTTGAACTTGACAAAATTTATTTATTTTTATTCTGATGATTTCTACATTGGTAATTATTGTTTGCCTTTGGGTAATCTTAAGTATTCCTCTAGCGCTATTTGTTGGTAGATTGCTATACGAAATTAATTTAAACTCAGAGAAACAAAGTAAAATTGATGAAGAAGAAAATCTTGCCAATCAACAAATTAAAGCCAAGATTAAGTGAAATTAAATAATTATGTTGCTAATTTTATTATCAAGTTAGTCATACATAGAATGACTATCTATAAAAATCATATCTAAATATAATTATTGTCGCCCAAGCAAAAGATAAGCGCTCATAAAACCTTTTCCTGTAATTTCAATTTCACCCCGCTTTTCTAAAAGAAAGTCATTCGATAAACGCTCGTAAGTAATTTGTGATACTTGAATCTGTCCGGGTATTCCCTGTGATTCCATACAGCTAGCAAGGTTTACGGTTTCTCCCCAACGATGATAGTCGAATTTTTGTACCTGCATCATACTGACAATTAAGGGGCCAGTATGGATACCGATCCGGATGTTAAAGTTCTGGTGATGCTCGCTATTAAATAAGGCGATCGCAGTTTGCATATCCAAAGCCATATGCGCGATCGCTTGAGCATGATCGGTACGTTGCATTGGCAATCCAGCTATTACTATATAAGCATCATTAATCGCCTGAATCTTCTGAAGACTATAACGTTCACTCAAACTATCAAAAGCAGAAAAAATGGGATTGAGTAAGCTTACCAATTGCATTGCACTCATAGAAGCAGCAATTTCGCTTAAGCCAATGATATCTGCAAACAAAACTGTAACTTCAACAAAATCTTTGGAAATTACTCCTGTTTCTGGTCTGGAAATGGCAATATCTACTGGTGATATATTACTTAATAAACGTTCAGTTTGTTCTTTTTGATTGTATAGTACTGCTTGTGCTAGTATCCTTTTAGTTATATTGCGGAAAATCCCTCGAATCGCTACTGGCTTTCCTTCAACAAATTTACAGTTAATATTGCCTTCGAGAAATATCGTTTGACCATTTTTAGTAATAAATGCGGTTTGGACTTGTGCAAGTTTTTCTCCTGACATAACGCTATAAAACTTTTGACGGCTGCGTTGGTGAAAATCAGGATGAATAATATCAAACAACGTCATATTAGCGATTTCAGCTTCGCTGTAGCCTAGAGTTTTTTGCCAGGCTTTATTGACATACAAAAACCGACCATAGGCATTTACAGACTGAATTAAATCGGTAACATTTTCAAATAAATCTCGATATCTTTCTTCACTTTCTACTAAAGCAGCTTCGGTTTGTTTACATTTAATAAAATGACCAATTTGGTTCCCAATTGAAACCATCATTTGTAAGAAGTCTATGTCTTTTTGCTGTACTTCTTGATTGAAAAAAACCATGACTCCTAAAATTTCTCGATCATCTAAAATGGGAAAACCAAACGCCGCGTGTAATCCAGCTGTGGCGGCTGGTTGCGATCGCAGTAAGTCATCATCATCTGCAATATCCTTAATCCAAATTGGAGAACGTCTGTCCCAAATTCGACCTGGTAAACCTACGCCAGTTTTATAAGTAGTTTGCCAAGTAATCGCTTTAAACTCCCGTACAGAAACTACTCGACTTGACCAGATTTCTACACATCTCAGGACTATATTATGATTACTCTGCCGTTTGATAGATCTAGTGATATATTCATTTGCTGTCCATAGTTCTCCTAAATCCCAACCTATAGTTTGGCAAATAGCTTGCAATATTTTTGGCATTGCCTCCTTTATGCTTTGGGATTCTGAGAGTATCCTAGTAATAGCATACTGAGCGCATATCCTCTGTTCTCGACGCTGACGAGCAGTAATATCCCGACCAATATAGACAATATCTTCTAAGCTATTTATATGATTAGGAAAAACTGAGCAAGAAAAAGCTATTAACAGCTTTTCTCCTTTTTTTGTTCGACAAACCACCTCGATATTTGAGGATTTTTGATGAGATAAGGAATATTTTTTGAGGATATTTTTGAATAAAGCATAATCATCTATGATCAAAGAAATTGATTTTCCTATTAATTCTGCTTCAGTGAAACCAAATATTTTTTTTGTAGCTGTATTAATCTTTTTTATTTTACCCGAATTACTTGTTACTAGTAAGGCATCTGCCATTGAGCCAATAACTTGTTCCATGTAATTCTTGTATGCTATTAATGTACTTGATAGCAGACTCGCTTCATGATATTTCTGTGCTAACTTCTGTTCAAATGCTAATCTATCAGTAACTTCTTCAATCAGAATTAATAAACGATTTGCAGATTTAAATTCGACTTTTTCGCTAATTACATATATATCTATATATATTTCCTGATTATTATCCAAGCAACGTCTAATGCCTGGTAATTCAAATAATTCTTGTTCTCCTTGAAGGATAGATACCAGAATATCTTCTATGCCTATAAATTCAGGGAAACTTAGCCGAATATCCTTTCCTTGCATCACCTCTTCTGGTCGCTCGGCAAACTTGTGTACTTGCTCAGAATTCTCTAAAATCTGAAAATTATGATCGAGTTCCAGGCGTTCAAATTTACGTGGGAAGGAAGGTTTATTAAAAATCCGCTCTAATACCTGGTATTTCATAGTGCTGTGGGAATAGGTATTCAAATTATTACTGCAGGATTAATCAGCAGACTTGAGGTAAATATAGGTAACAGCCGAATTGGATCGTAATAACCATATAACCCCATTCCTCCATGAAAACTCAGCACTCAAAATTGAAGATTTAGCTTCTACAATTTACAAATCAGCACCTCTAATTATTCTGTCAATCATTCTTCCCAAGTTTAAGTAAATACATATGGCTACTGTTCAACTTACCATTAAGTTGTTCTAGCCCAGAACTCTGACTTTGACTTTAACTATGTAATTTTCAACCTAGATATATGAAACTAATTTTGAGTTGCTTTTTCCCTTCACAAATTATCTTCAGCTGCTATCGGATGAATTTTACAAGCACAGCAAAATAAGATAATTATGACTCCTCAAAAGTTCCTCATATTTTTAGACACAAGTATCAAGGATAAAGCAAAAACAAGTATGAGGATGCAAATATTTTACAGAGCTATTGTAAATAAATATGTAATCTACTGAGGTGGGATTTGAAAACCGCAAATCACGCAAATGGATTTTGGGTATAAAAAGGTACTTATTTGATTAGCTGCCTTCTCAAGATTTGCAGGCGATCGCATCATGGTTTTTATGATTGCTGAAGGCTTAAATTTGTCAGCTTCCCGACTTTACGTCGGGAATAGAGCAATATTTTAAGATAATTCCATTTACCTGAGTTTACTTACTGCCTGCTAATTCATCCAGGAAAGACACTTTGACGGCTAGGTTGATGACATCTTGATGAGTTCTGGTGTTTTTAATTTCAGCATTATTCAAGGCCACAATATATGGTTGCCCATCAATCAAACCAATTATCGGCCCACCGGAGGAACCACCAGCTGTATCACAATCATGAAATAATACATCGTCCTCCTCTTTGACAATACTGCATCCGGCTTGAAATCCGGCAGTCCAACCTTTACCAGCAGTGAGGAACTCATAACCTTTCTTGTCAGGGTTAGGAAAATCACCAGAGTAGCCAACAAAGAATAATTTTTCCTTATTTTTGATCAATGCGCTGGCTGGGAGAGATTTCCATCCTAAATAGCCGTACTTACGACCAAGAGGCTTATCAATTTTCATAATTGCCCAGTCATGAGTCTGATTTATCGTGCTATCACCAGTAAAGTCCGTGCCATAAATCACTTGATCTACAGTGGCGATATCTCTTTCATTGCTGACTTCACCATTGATGACATTTGGTAGAAATAGAATTTTTTTACTGAGTTGATGAGTTTCTGGGTCAATAACACAGTGGGAATTAGTCAAAACTATATCATCAGCAATTAAAGTACCCGTGCAATGGTAACTTTTGGCATCAGTTGTTGTTCCTTGTACCCGACCGATCGCAGACCAAGGGTAATCTCGACTCAGCATCGGAATGCGATCGTCTATACCATCAGGAATTCCTCTTCTACCTCCAGTTGGTTTTTCTGACTGTCTCATTCTCGAAGGTTTGAATGGGTTGCCATTACCTTGTATTTTTAATTTGCCTGGTTGGAATTTTGTAAATTTAGGAGGAGAACTAGGTTGTGATTCTGTTTGTGCTTGCACAGATACCGAACCCCCTAAAGCTACAGCACTCAAAATTCCTGCAAAAAAAAGCGCGAAAGATTGTTTGTAAATAGCTTTTGTAGTCATGAAATCATCTATCCTCAATTAAAAGTTAAAATTTTCTCCGCACAATATGCATGAAGCCTGAGTAGCATTACCTGGAAGGGTGCAGCCAAATTAAATTCCCCATCTCAGTCTGAAAATGCAGTAGTTATTGAGGCTGAACCTCTCGTTTATATGGGTGGGGGGTCTTGCCCCTAATTGACAGTATCCTACCAAGAGACTAGAGACTAAATTAGTTTTGTGTATAGATAACACCTAAATTTCTAAGGCTTTATGCATTGAAGGCTATTTTTGCTGGTGAATTTTCTGCCATCGTCTTTGAAATCTGGAAGTTGACCAATATTTTCAACTTGCTTGGTCATAGGTCGCAGTTAGTTTGTTGATTGAACGCTACGAGTTACTATATCTCTGGCGATTTGCAGCTTATGCAATGGTGAGAAGAAGACGCGATGGTGAAAAGAAGACGGGATGAATCGCGTCTCTACAAGGGGGGCGATCGCCTCAATATCTACACCTAAATATTGGGGCTGAAACTGTGTATAGCAGCAATTAATACAAATGAACTAGGTAAAATTTGACGCAATCTTACTACCAAAGCACACAGATTGTGGCATAATAAGCCGACGCATACACTAGTCGGCTACAGTCGTGGAATATAACGAATCTATTAACGACATTGCTGCTGCTTTGCAACAGCCAGCGGATCTTGCCTTTGAACTACCCGATCCAGAAGACGAACAGATTCCAGAGTCAGATTTTCAACAGCAGCTAGATGTAGCTTGGCAGGTGTGCGATCGCTTTGATTTGCAAACCGAAATCTGGCGTGGGCGAATTTTGCGGGCGATTCGCGATCGCGAGAAAAAAGGTGGTGATGGTAGAGGTACTGGTTTCCTCAAATGGCTGAAAGAACGAGAAATCAGTAAAAGTCAAGCTTACGCCTGGATTCAGTTAGCAAACAGTGCTGATACACTCCTAGAAGAAGGCAGACTTGATCCAGGTTCAGTAAATAATTTTAGTAAACGGGCCTTTGTCGAAACATCCAAAGCTTCGCCCGAAGTGCAACAAATGGTGAGTGAAGCTGCCCAAAAAGGCGATCGCATCACTCGGCGCGAAGTCCGTCAACTCAGCGACGAATGGACAGCAATGTCCTCGGAGTTGCTACCAGAACCAGTCAAGGTGAAAGCCGCCGATAACACCCTTCCCCCGCGCTACATTGCCCCTCTGGTGAAGGAATTAGAAAAACTGCCAGAACCGCACCAAAAATACTTACAAAAAGAAATTGCTGCCAATCCTGATGTTGATACCCTCAAACAGGTAACTACAGAAGCGCGTTATTTGGCAAAATACTTAAAATCTGCGGCTCAAGTGCAAGCATTAACGCAAGCAGAAGTAGACATTGAAACAGCCTTAGAAGAAGCGCAACGTGTAGGCTGTTTAAGCATAGCTGCTGACTTAGTTAATCAAGCATCCCAAATGGAACAAACGATTGCTAAGTTATACATGACTTGGAAACGCATTAGCAACTTAGCAGATCGGTTGTACGTAGATACAGGTGCAAGTACACCAAATTTGCGATCGCTTCTGAGTAACTTAGAACCCCTAGGTGGTGAAATCATGGAATTGCAACTCAGTGGCACTGTTGAACATACTGTGCGTTTGCAAATTCAAGAAATCACTTAGTGATGGGTAATGGGTAATGGGTAATGGGTAATGGGTAATTGGAGTTGCTCCTCTGCTTCTGCTTCCTTATCCTTCTACTACCTAGTCACTAGTCCCCATTACCCCTTATCCCCAGAGGGGGCCCCGAGTTCCCCAATCCCCTAATTCTTAATCCCCGTCGTCGCAATACCTCGAATAAACTGTCTTTGTCCAATGAGAAATAGCACCATCACGGGTACAGTTGCAATTGTTACCGCCGCCATCATCAAAGGCCAATTATTGGTAAATTGCTCTTGAAATTCAGCTAAGGCTAGCTGTACTGTCCTTAATTCCGGACGTGTGGTAAATACTAAGGGCTTAAATAAATCGTTCCATTCACCGATAAAGGTGAACAAAAACAACGTTACTAAAGCAGGACGGGCTAAAGGTAACATTACTTGCCACAAAATTTGTAACCTGTTTGCCCCATCTATAGCCGCAGCTTCTTCCAACTCTACAGGTATTGTCTGGAAATACTGACGTAACAAGAAAATTCCAAAGCCGTTGACAGCTGTTGGGAAAATTAACGCTCCGTAAGTATTAATTAAATGTCCCCACTTCAACACCAAGAAGATGGGAATCACCAATAATTGAAAGGGTATGACTAAAGTTGCTAGGACAATCAATAGCAGTGCTTGTCTGCCACGAAATTTCAAACGTGCTAGCGCATAACCTGCCAATGCCGAAGTCACAATCTGAAATGCCGTCACTGCGATCGCTACTAGGGTAGAATTAGCAAACGCCAACAAAAATTTACCTCGCTGCCATGCATCATGATAATTAGCTAGAGTCCAGCTATTTTTGGTTACAACTTCCGGTGTTGCGCCTGCAGGTGCAAAAGAGGTAAGGAAGACCACAAACAGGGGTAGCAAAACGATAAAAGCACCCAGTAGTAATAATCCTAAGCTTAAAAAATCGGTAGATTTTAGATTCCAGCGTGGTTTGGACATGAATTTTGCTCTGAAGCTTTTATGTTTCTATTAGTAGAGCATCGCCCCCAGTAACAGCTAATCTATAAACAAGTGACTTGTTAAGTTAAATTAAATCACAGTGGTGGTTACCCTAAAATCATAGGGTAAATTTATTTTTGGTATCAAATGATTCACCTTTACAGAGGTAAAGATAACATGCAGCAGATAACAGAGCCATCTGAAATAGATTTCCAAAGCGAAAAATACAAAGACGCTTACAGCCGTATTAATGCGATCGTGATTGAAGGTGAACAAGAAGCCTATGAAAATTACATTCAACTGGCCCAACTGCTGCCGACACATAAAGAAGACTTGATTCGCCTTTCCAAAATGGAAAGTCGCCATAAGAAAGGGTTTGAAGCTTGTGGACGAAATTTACAAGTAGAGCCAGATCTGCAATTTGCTAAGGAATTTTTCTCGGGACTGCATAGTAATTTCCAAAAAGCAGCAGCAGAAGGAAAGGTAGTTACTTGCTTGCTGATTCAAGCTTTAATTATTGAATGCTTTGCTATAGCAGCATACAACATCTACATCCCTGTGGCAGATGATTTCGCCCGCAAAATTACTGAAGGTGTAGTCAAAGATGAGTATAGCCATCTCAATTTTGGCGAAGTTTGGTTAAAAGACAACTTCGAGGCATCCAAAACTGAGTTAGAAGAGGCAAATCGTCAAAACCTTCCTCTGGTTTGGAAAATGCTCAACCAAGTAGCAGATGATGCTGAAGTTTTGGCAATGGAAAAAGATGCTTTGGTCGAAGATTTCATGATTCAGTACGGTGAAGCATTAAGTAATATTGGCTTCACTACTCGTGACATCATGCGCCTATCAGCTTACGGACTTGTAGCCGCTTAAAAGGGATGAAGGATGAAGTATGAAGTATGAAATTCTCAACTTCATACTTCACACTTCATACTTTTAATGCTGCTTACGCTTTGTGTAGTATTTTTAAGAGTAAGTTATTCCCTCTTAACCCACCCATAACAATTTTGGATTTTAGATTGGAGATTTCGGGGAAAAAGTCTTGGGGACAAGGCTAGCCTAGAAATCTCGTATCATTCTATATATCCAAAATTTGGTTATGATTCCACGTTTTCGACGCAGCACGCGCTTAAATATCAATACATGTTTGGTCTAATTGGACATCTGACTAGTTTGGAACACGCTCAAGCGGTAGCCAAAGAATTGGGATACCCAGAATATGCCGATCAAGGGCTAGATTTTTGGTGCAGTGCCCCACCGCAAATTGTTGATAAGATTACTGTCACTAGCGTCACGGGACAGAAAATAGAAGGGCAGTATGTAGAATCTTGCTTCTTGCCTGAGATGCTAGCAAATCGCCGGATTAAAGCCGCAACCCGCAAAGTACTCAATGCTATGGCCCATGCTCAAAAGCATGGCATTAATATCACAGCTTTAGGTGGGTTTTCTTCCATCATTTTTGAAAACTTTAACTTGGAGCAGTTTAGCCAAGTTCGGAATATTAAACTAGAGTTTGAACGCTTTACTACAGGCAATACGCATACTGCCTATATTATTTGTCGGCAGGTGGAACAAGCTTCAAAACAATTAGGAATTGAGTTAAACAAAGCGACTGTAGCTGTCTGTGGCGCAACTGGTGATATTGGTAGCGCTGTTACTCGTTGGCTAGATGCGAAAACAGATGTCAAAGAACTACTGTTAATAGCCCGTAACCAAGAACGTCTCCATAATTTGCAAGGTGAACTGGGACGGGGAAAAATCTTGTCTTTAGAGGAAGCACTACCCCAAGCGGATATTGTGGTTTGGGTTGCTAGTATGCCTAAAGGCGTAGAAATAGACCCGACTGTATTAAAGCAACCCTGTTTGTTGATTGATGGTGGTTATCCTAAAAATTTAGGGACAAAGATTCAGCATCCTGGCGTATATGTGCTAAATGGTGGGATTGTAGAGCATTCTCTAGACATTGACTGGAAAATTATGAAAATAGTCAATATGGAGGTGCCAGCACGTCAATTGTTTGCTTGTTTTGCGGAATCGATGCTGCTGGAATTTGAGAAGTTATATACGAACTTTTCTTGGGGACGGAATCAGATTACCGTAGACAAAATGGAGCAGATTGGTCAGGTTTCAGTTAAGCATGGATTTAGACCACTGCTAGTTTAGTGATTGGGAACTGGGGGTTGGGGACTGGAAAAAGCATAATGAGGAGACCAGGGAAATTAGCCAAACCTCATCTCTCATCTTGATGCCCCAATCTTCAGAACCTTGATATCAAAAATCCCCAATTTTCAATTCCCAATTTCTTATATCCATTATCCAGTTCCCAATCCCCAATTTTCAACCCCCCATATCCAAATACCCTATACCCGATTCCTAATCCTAATCCCTAACTATGGCAACTACCGAGCGTAAACCGCTACTGTTAGATTTTGAAAAGCCGCTAGCAGAACTCGCAACCCGAATCGATCAAATTCGCCAACTCGCAGAAGAAAATGGTGTGGATGTTTCTGGTCAAATCCGCCAGCTAGAAGCACGTGCTATGCAACTGCGTGAGGAAATTTTTACTAGTCTATCCCCATCCCAGCGATTGCAAGTGGCTCGTCATCCGCGTCGCCCTAGTACTCTCGATTACATTCAAGCAATTAGTGATGAATGGATGGAGTTACATGGCGATCGCTGTGGCGGTGACGATCCGGCTTTAGTGGGTGGTGTTGGTCGTTTGGGCGGACAGCCTGTAGTGATGTTGGGCCATCAAAAAGGCCGGGATACCAAAGACAATATTGCACGTAATTTTGGTATGCCCTACCCTGGCGGCTACCGCAAAGCACTGCGGTTGATGGAACACGCCAATAAGTTTTCGATGCCGATTTTAACCTTCATCGATACGCCGGGAGCTTGGTCTGGGGTAGAAGCCGAACATCAAGGGCAAGGAGAAGCGATCGCTTACAATTTACGCGAAATGTTCTGCTTGGACGTGCCTATTATCTGCACGGTAATTGGTGAAGGCGGTTCTGGCGGCGCACTTGGTATTGGTGTAGGCGATCGCTTAATGATGTTTGAACACTCTGTTTATACAGTTGCCACCCCAGAAGCTTGTGCTGCTATTTTGTGGAAAGATGCTACTAAAGCCCCACAAGCTGCTACTGCTCTCAAAATTATTTCCCATGACCTGAAAAACTTGGGTATTATTGACCAAATCTTGCCAGAACCAATTGGTGGCGCTCATTCTGACCCTATAGAAGCCGCTACAACCCTCAAACAAGCTCTATTGGAAAATCTCGACGAACTCAATCGTTTAACAGCTTCCGAACGCCGTCAATTGCGCTACGAAAAATTCCGCAAGATTGGCGTTTTCACTGAACTTGCCCAGTAACAACCTGAATATGCTTGCCTAGCATAGCAGCAATGCTATAATTGCCTATGACGCTTAAAGATTTTTAACAATCTTCTCAGTCATAGGCGTTTGCTTTTGGGCAAATCAACTCTATTGGATGATTGGTTTGTCTAATATTTAGTTATTTGGTAATAACATTGAGTGTGGCAATGGCAATTTCTAGATGAACATTTGCGGTCATCTAGGGAAAAATATTTAACCAAAAAAACACCCATGTTGGCAACGAATATAGCAGTTGTCACAAAAAATCATCGGCTTTTTTAGATTTTTTTAATCTATATATTAGATTGCTTTAATCTATCCAAACCGAGAGATTTAAATAATTGGGTATGTAGAAGCTTGCAGAACCGCCAACAAATCTGGAGATAGCATGAGCGTTGAGCCGAAACGACGCGCCCTAATTACTGGGGCAAGTAGTGGAATTGGGAAAGCAACTGCTTTGGCATTTGCAAAGGCGGGAATAGATGTCGCCTTAGTCAGCCGTTCCCTAGAAAAATTGGAGGCGGTGGCATTAGCAGCAAAGGATACAGGCGTTGCCGCAAAAATTTATGCTGTCGATTTAGCTTGTGTTGGGCAAGTAAAAGAACAAATACAAGCGATCGCTCATGACTTTGGCGATATAGATATTTTGGTAAACAGTGCGGGGATAGCGTATACAGGAATGTTGAGCGAAACTTCCTTAGAAGACTGGCAGCAAGTGATTAATTTAAATCTCACCAGCGTCTTCCAGTGTATTTTAGGGATTTTGCCAGGAATGCGTGATCGCCAAAGCGGCACAATTATCAACATTGTCTCAATTGCTGGCAAGCAAGCCTTTGCTAATTGGGGTGCATACAGCGTTAGTAAATCTGGTCTAATTGCCCTTTCTCAAGCTTTAGCACAAGAAGAACGCGCCCACGGAATTCGCGTCACAGCAATTTATCCTGGTGCTGTGAATACCGAACTTTGGGATACAGAAACAGTCAACGCCAACTTCGATCGCTCAAAAATGTTAACACCCGAAATTGTTGCCCAGTCGATTCTGCACACAGCTTTATTGCCACCACAAGCGGTCATTGATGAATTAACTCTCATGCCTAGTGCTGGCGTTCTCTAAATTAGTCCTTCGTTGATTTATCATTAGTCATTTGTTTTTGCTCATCACAAATGATTAATGACAAATGGCAAATGACAGACAATCAACCCTTACCAAACTTAAATCATGACTATCGCGAGTCCTAACGGTTCTAATCGCTCACAATCACCTTTAATTCCTGATTTGGCAGAAGCCATCACTCTCAGACCTGATCGCAATACCCACGACGGACATGAGCCTAATTTGCATCCTCCTCAAGAAGAAGAGATGGAGCAAATGACAGCAGCCGTGCGCCAAATATTATTAGGTGTGGGAGAAGATCCTGAACGTGAAGGTCTGCTGAAAACACCCAAACGGGTAGCAGAAGCAATGCGGTTTCTGACCAGTGGCTACAACCAATCGCTAGAAGAACTGGTTAATGGAGCCATCTTTAATGAGGGCCATAACGAAATGGTCTTAGTTCGGGATATTAATTTCTTTAGCTTGTGCGAACATCATATGTTACCTTTCATGGGGAGAGCGCACATTGCTTATATTCCTAACCAAAAAGTTGTAGGACTCAGCAAGCTAGCGCGGATTGTTGAGATGTACTCTCGTCGTCTGCAAGTCCAAGAAAGACTTACCCGCCAAATCGCAGAAGCAGTTCAGACCATCCTCAACCCCCAAGGAGTTGCGGTAGTCATGGAAGCAACTCATATGTGCATGGTAATGCGCGGTGTACAAAAACCAGGTTCTTGGACAGTCACCAGTGCGATGCTAGGTGTGTTCCAAGATGAACAAAAAACTCGCGAAGAATTCTTGAATTTGATTCGTCACCAAGCAGCATTCTTTTAAAGAATAAAGTGTAAGGGATGAAGAATGAATAATTTCAATCTTCAGGCTTCATCCTTGAAAATAGGGCGCTTAGGGACTTCCAAATAAAAAATATGCCATTTTCTGGAAATCCCTTAGGCTAGATCCAGGCTATTTTCAGGCGCTGATTGTGCGATCGCTCGCATAACTATTCAGCGTTAAAAATAACTTGGCGACTAAATCTAAATCTTTATCTCCCGGTTTTCTTTCCACACCACTAGATAAATCTATACCATTGGGTTTTACTAGACTCAGGGCATCTAAAATATTATCTGGAGTTAATCCCCCAGCTAAAAACCACGGACAACCAGGGTTGAATTGTTGGAGCATAGTCCAGTCTAACGTTTGACCTGTACCCCCAAGATGCTGCGGATGATAAGCATCTAGTAATAGCGTATCTATATAATTGGTATATTCAGTCACTTGCTGAAGATGCTCGTGGCTGCGAATCCTCAAAGCTTTTATAATTTCCACATCTGGCAAAGCTTGACGTAACTGGTGGCAAAACTCTGGAGATTCATTACCGTGCAACTGCACGCTAGTTAAACCAGACTCTACAACTGTTTGACTAATTTCTTGGATACTAGAGTTGGCAAACACTCCAATTTTGTCTATGTGGTGGGGTAGTGGCGCTACTGCTGCCTGAATTTGCAGTACATTAACATAGCGGGGTGAAGTTGGCACACAAATAAATCCTAGTGCCGTAGCACCAAGAGAAGCGATCGCGACAGACTGCTGAGGTTGAGTAATGCCACAAATTTTGATTCGCATAGAGGTTTATCTATATTAGAAAAATACCTGTAAAAAGGTAGATATTTTTCCATTATTTTCTGGTTTTTTCCTAATCAATTTTATAATCTTGATGGTTTAAATTTATTTTCCTATTTTAGGAGGCACAAAATTGATGTCATCCCTCTTATTAGCAGCAACATCCGTTCCTGCAACACCTGCATGGAATCCAACCGTGGCCATTATCATCAGTCTCAGCAGTGTCGTAGCACTTTTGCTGTCTACCAGAATTGAATATCCTAATGTAGGCCCTAAATTACCTGGTCTTCCCGTTAGCGGTACTACCTTCCTTGCAGCAATGGCTTTTGGTCACATTATCGGTGTGGGCATTGTGTTGGGATTGACTAACATCGGTCGTCTGTAGTTTTGATTCATCAAGGTTCTTAACTACATATCTCTTGTAAGTTCTAAGGCTGAAAATCTATTCAGCTTTATATTCACTTGAGTTAAACATAAATTTGTGCCTTTGTGCCTTTGTGTAAAAATCTTGAATCGCAAAGGCATGAAGACACAAATAAGTAAGTTGTATTCCATGTTCTTGTCCGCAGTTAATCCTGCTTATTTATTCAGCCTTCGGAAAAAATCACAAATCAAATAAACTATTTGATATGAGAACCAGCGAATTGGCTTAATCATAAAAGTAAAGATAAAGCCATGAATTTTTTCTTTCCCAGGTTCGTAGCAGTAATATAAAATCATTAGCAACGGTAAAAAGAGCGCATATATAACGAAAGTCGGAATTAAAGAGATATTTTTAGCAATATTCCGCACTTGTATTTCACCGCGAGAAAGATTTGCAGTGTCTATATCATCAATGCTTGCCATGTAAAAAACTGGTAAAAGCATACTGTTTATCTCAGGTAATCTAGTATTACTAAGTCCAGCGTTAAACTCACCCTACCATAATCTTGCTTATACAATAGTTCAGCTATGTACAAAGATAAATAATTGATATATAGCAAAGCTTGCAGAAGTTGGGAAATGATTAATTAAAGTAGGGAATAAAGAATAAGAAAGAAGAACTGACAAATTTACTTTGACTTTCAAAAATTAAATAAAAATAGTATATACGCTTTTCATTTATTAGTGAGAGTAACAAAAATAAAAATCTATTAAGTAAGAACTACATCAAAATTTAGGGTTTTCCTATTTGACACTAATTTATTTCACTTAATAAAATACTGCTTCAGTACTTTCAACATATTATTTTCGGGAGTTCCAGAAAATCAATTATGCAATGAGTGAGAGCAAAGATCATCATAAAATTCTTCCTCCCCAGCTTCTCCTGCTCAAGGGTGTGATTGTATATTTTTTTCCGTTGGCAGTCTCTGATCTTAATTGACTGTAAAAATTGCCACCTCAATGTTTATAGATGACTAATTCTGAAAGCAGAAAAATACTTGCAGGAATAGGCTCTAAAAGTCTATTTTTATTGAGGGTAAATGCTTATTTGTGAACATTATACAAGCGTTTAAAAAGCTTTCTTGCTTCATTTCCACTTTCTCTTATGTCTTGAACGCATAATTATTGCAATACAGGTATGCTCAATGATTAAGGCTGCATTGCACCATATTTATGATTAAAAGGCTTATAGATTGGAAATGAGAATTTTATTTTCTTTGCGTGATTAAATAAGATTAATTGTCTATTCTAGAAATTAGAGCATCGTCACAGTTGTGGGGCACAAGGTTCGCCATAGGCACACTTCATAGTATAAAAGAACACTTGAATTATTTATATCATCTACTACAGCAAATATCTACTTTTAGGAAGATGTCATGCAAACAAATTGGAGAATTGGTTCTTTATTTGGGATTCCACTATTTTTAGATCCTCTGTGGTTCGTAATTTTAGGGTTAGCAACTCTCAACTTTGGCGTAGCCTACCAAGAATGGGGGAATACAGTAGCGTGGAGTGCAGGCATAGTCATGGCGCTGCTGTTATTTGGTTCGGTTTTGTTACACGAATTAGGTCACAGCTTAGTAGCGCGATCGCAAGGGATTAAAGTAAATTCCATCACCTTATTTTTGTTTGGTGGGATTGCGGCGATTGAGGAAGAATCGAAAACTCCAGGTAAAGCATTTCAAGTTGCGATCGCAGGGCCTTTAGTGAGTATTGCTCTATTTTTTATGCTGCGTCTATTGGGTTATGTGTTACCTGATACTAATCCTCTGGGTGAAATGGTCAATGATTTGGCCAGAATTAACTTAGTTGTGGCTTTATTTAACTTAATTCCCGGCTTACCCTTAGATGGAGGGCAAGTATTAAAAGCAGCACTATGGCAGTTTACAGGTAACCGCTTTCAAGCTGTACATTTAGCAGCTAGGGCTGGGCAGATTTTGGGTTATAGTGCGATCGCTCTGGGATTTGCTATAGACTTTTTTACTAGGGAAATAGCTTTAGGTTTGTGGATTGTGTTGTTGGGTTGGTTTGGAATTCGCAACGCCAACAGCTATGATAGCGTCACCACTTTACAAGAAACCTTGCTGAAACTCGCAGCTGCTGATACGATGACGCGTGACTTCCGCGTAGTCGATGCTGATCAAACTTTGCGTGTCTTTGCTGATGCATATCTATTAGATACTAATGCTCCAGAAGTTTATTTTGCTGCGGCTGATGGACGTTACCGGGGAATGGTTTCTATTGACGATTTACGCTTAGTAGAAAGAAGCCAATGGGAAACTCAAACTCTGCAAAGCATTGTGCATCCATTAACAGAAATTCCTACAGTTGCAGAATCAACTTCTTTAGCGGAATTAATTAACAAAATGGAAACTGAAAAGTTACCTCGGATTACAGTCCTGTCTCCAGCTGGTGCTGTAGCTGGCGTAATTGATCGCGGAGATATTGTGCGGACTGTAGGACAAAAGTTAAACTTGCGAATTGGCGATGCTGAAATTAAACGTATTAAAGAAGATGGTAATTACCCATCAGGGATGCAATTGGGAGTAATTGCCAAATCAACTATCAGTTAATTGCTTACGCTGCAGAGACGCGGAGAATAAAATCAAAATTCACTTTGCGTCTCTGCATTATTTTTGAATACGATGATTTAATAACCCTTAAATAAGAAATATATTTTTCTATAGATGCATTCATTCTCAAGTATTACAAATGCTTGCAGCTAAAAAGAAAGCATAATTTAATATGGCTAAAGATGTTTTTCATCAACAGGTAAAAAATGCCTTAATTAAAGATGGTTGGATAATTACGAATGACCCATTAACAGTTCGCATTAGCGAAGTCGTAAAAGTACAAATAGACTTAGCAGCAGAAAATGCCATTGCTGCCGAACGTGGTCATGAAAAAATAGCAGTTGAAATCAAGAGTTTTATTACAGGTTCCGATATTAATGAATTTCATACTGCACTTGGACAATATCTAAATTATTGTCAAGCATTAGAAGAATATGAGCCAGACAGAATAGTTTATTTAGCTGTTCCTAATGAAACTTATCAGGACTTTTTTCAGCTTGCTTTTGTGCAACGCTCACTTCAGCGCTATCAAGTAAAATTGATAGTCTATGACCCTAAAGAGGAGGAAATAAGGCAATGGATAAAATAGAACGCTATCGTCAAATTATTAAACAAATTTTGCAAGAACATTCAGAATTAAGTTCTAATCCAGATGATGTGAAAGCAGAATTAATTTTTGATAATGACAACGACCATTATCAATTAGCTTATGTTGGCTGGAATGGCGATAAAAGGGTATTTGGCCCTGTGCTACATTTTGATATTTTAAATGGAAAAATATGGATTCAATATAATGGTACGGAAGAACTGATTGCGGAAAGATTAGTGGAGTGTGGTGTACCTAATTCTGATATTGTAATTGGTTTTTATTCACCTTTTAAACGCCAATTCACCGCTTATGCTGTAGAGTAAGTATTTCGGTCATGCACCTAGTGTTAAGACAAATTGTAGAGGCAGGGCATCTATAGTATTTCGGGGTTTAAAAAAATTTAACTTTTGCGTTACCTTGCTAGACATGGCATCCAAGTCTAACTAAACCGTATTGGATGATTGGGGTAAATCTTCAATTTGAGAAAGCAGTGAGTAATCTGCTAGAAACGGGCCAACAAGTAACAAATTTTACAATAAAGTTCGCGCAATCAATAACTATTCTTAAAATTATTGATTAATTAAATTACTCCTGATAGCCTAAGTGTATTTGCAGATTGTAAAGCATACATAGATTACTATACTTGTTGTCCTTGAACTATGATTAGCTATCCAGATTTTAGTGAACACGGCTATCAAGTAATTAGAGAATTGGGGCGCAATCGGGAAGGAGGAAGAATTACTTGGCTAGCATTAAAAATTGATAGTCAAGAACAGGTGGTAGTGAAGCAGTTTTGCTTTGCCCAATTTGGCTCTAGTTGGTCAGGGTTTGAGGCTCATCAACGAGAAATTGAGGTGCTAGAAAAACTAGCTCATCCTGGTATTCCCAGGTACATAGATTCTTTTAGTATATGTGATGGCTTCTGCTTAGTACAAGAATATATCAAAGCTGAAAATTTGGCAGAACTGATTGGTCATTTTGAATTAGAAGAAATAAAGCAAATTGCTATTCAAGTTTTAGAAATTCTTGTCTATCTACAAAATCTCAAACCTGGGGTGATTCATCGGGATATTAAACCAGAAAACATTTTAGTAGATGAAGAATGCAACGTTTATTTGATAGACTTTGGTTTTGCTCGCATTGGTAGTCAGGAAGTGGCGGGGAGTAGTGTATTTAAAGGTACTCCGGGTTTTATTCCGCCAGAGCAAATGTTTGAGCCTACCAAAGCTACAGATTTGTATGCTTTGGGTGCAACTTTGATTTGTCTGTTGACAGAAATTAGATCTACAGAAATCCGTGAATTGTGCGATCGCAATAATCCATATCAGATTCAGTTTCAAAATCGCCTACCTCAGCTGAGTCTAAGCTTTATAGGCTGGTTGGAGAAGATGGTGCAACCCCTACAAAAAGACCGTTTTTCCACTGCGAAAGAAGCGTTAGCAGGACTCAAACCAATTGATGTTATCCGTGTAGCGGGAGTTGATTTTAGTGAAACAGTGCTAGAGTTCAAAGCGAACCGATTAGGGGAAAAGCTAACGCAAAGTATCACAGTTGAGAACCCCATAGCAGATACTTTACTACAAGGTAGATGGGAAGTTGCACCCCATCCTCATGACCCACCGCATACGCCAGACGATCATGCTTGGATTGCGGTGACACCTGCTCAGTTTAGCGGGAATCATACTCAGTGTCAGGTTCTGGTGGATACGAGTAAATTGATGGCGGATAAGCAGTATAAACGTCAACTGATACTGCACAGTAATGCTTATCCACAGACTCACACTTTAACAGTGAAGGTGCAGACGGCTGCTTTACCAATTGAAAAGCGAAAGATACCCTTTGGTAGTTTAATTGGGTTGTTTGTAGTGGCTGTGGTGGTAGCTATGGCTACGACTTGGTTTATTACTAATGCTGGATATGGATGGATTCTGTTTGTCGGCATTTGCTCACTTATGCTTGTGTTTGGGAGCGGTTATTCCGCACGAAAGCAAGGAAACTCTGTGGGTGAGGCTGTGGTTGAGGCTGTGGGTAGGGCGGCTGCGGTTGTGGGTTTCTGTGTGGGTTCGTTTGCGGGTTCGTTTGCGGGTTCGGCTGTGGGTTGGGCTGGGGGGGTTGTGGGTTTGTATGTGGGTGGGACTGTGGGTTTGTTTGTGGGTTTGTTTGTGGGTGGGGCTGTGGGTAATGCTGTGGATTGGGTTATAAATTTGGCTGAAGACTCATTTACAACTGTACTAATACTACTAACATTAGGATTTGGAGCTAGCGCAGGAACTGGGATAATAGCAGGCTTTCTAAATCCATTTATTTTGTTAGCACTAACAGGAACCAGTTTACCCGCACTTTCCATGCTGCTTTATTCACCCCTAAAAACACGTAATTTAATTACTAAATATCGTGACTCTGAAGAATATTTAATCAAGCCGTAACTAAACAGATATCCCACTTCTCCAAAAAGTCTTATTTGTAAAGATTAATGTATTGTCAGAATCTAATTTTTTCCCGTCATGCTATCCAATAGATGTTTTATCGCCATGAGATGTGTCATTTGCAAGCATGGAGAAACTAAGCCAGGTTTAGTAACTGTTACCTTAGAAAGAGATGAATGTATTATCGTAATTAAAAAAGTTCCAGCAGAAGTTTGTGATAACTGCGGAGAATATTATTTAAGTGATTCCATCACTGAACAAGTCCTAGAAAGGGCAGAAATAGCTGTGAATAATGGCGCAGAGGTCGAGATTATTAGATATGCAGCGTAGTCTTATGCTAATAGTGAATTTTCAATATAATCTAGCTAGTTAAGAATAGGATCACCTTTTTTTCAAGTCCTTCATGTAGTGCGATCGCTTTCACTAAAATATTACACTGGATAGAACATGGTCATAGAGTGAGAAAAAAACAGGTGTCAGAAAAAATGCGCCAGATGCGAATTGAAAGACAAGCCAAAATTCATTCTTCGCCCACTTCAAAATTCACCCCTGCATAAATTTCACTAAAGGGAATTTGAAAGTCTATTTTCTGAAGTGATAATACTGCATCTTCAGACTCATATTCAGTTAATACCCATTGACTAGCAGCATTTTTAGTAAACTGCTCAACTAGATATTCATACTGGTCAATCATAATATATTCTTTTAATGTTGGGATGGAACGATAAAATCTAAATTTATTGGTTCTATCGTGGTTTTCTGTGGATTTAGATAATACTTCTACAATCAATAATGGATTTGTCACTGTAGTAGTACCATTTCCCTCATATATTGGTTCTCCTTGAATGACCATAATATCTGGATATGTGTAAATGCGATAACGTGGTATCGACAATTTGACATCACCCATATATATTTTGTAGTTTTTACCTCGCGTTGTAAATTTAAAATTGGTGCAAAAATTTAGAGCTATTTCGTTGTGATTAGTTGTCCCGCCAGCCATTGGTACAATTTCTCCATCCCAATATTCATTTTTAAATTCCGATGTTTTTTCCAGTTGGAGATATTCTTCTGGTGTGTAGAATATTTTTTGTGTTTGTGTTTGCATAAAAGCGGTAAGATAAAGTTAAAATAATTTTTTTCACGCAGAGGTACAGAGACGCAGAGAGGAGAGAATTTATTGAGGGTAATGCGTGCTTAAATATTCTTGTGCTTCTGTTTTATTGTTGATTATGCCATCTAAAGTTGCTGTGAGTAAATCGTCGAGGATTTGGCGATATTGAGGGCCTGGTTTGTAGCCAAGTTGCTTTAAATCATTACCGTTGAGAATGGGTTGAACATTAGCCCAAACTGTTAAATAATGCCAAATCTGCCGCCGGATTGTTCGCGGACTTTTCAAAGCAATTAAAATCAGTGTTTGTAAATCCTGCTGTCGCAATAAATTTACTATCTGACTGGGAGATTGAAAATTAGATAATGATGCTATCACCTCAGCTTGTACCTCGGCTAAGGTGTTCAATCTACTAATACTTTCTTCTTGCATTTGCAGATTTTTTGCAACTTTCTCTCGATATTGAGGTGATAAGTGAGCAATTAAAGTTTCTAAACGCATTTGCCAATGAATTAAAGTTTGTTGGCGGTCAAATCTTCGCAAACATAACTCTAATAAACGCAATTCTCGTAAGATATCCTCATCTAATTTCAAAGTGGGATGAATGCACTGCAATGCGCCTAAGTTATCGAGTAATTGTAAAGCAGGTTTCCAGTAAGGCGCTTCAAGAATATGTTTCAATTCGGTTTTGAGGCGAGTTTGTAAAGCTGGTGTTCTGCTATTCTCTTGGGCAGTGCGATCGTAAACACCGCTATTAATGGCATAGCGAATATAATCTTCTGTTTGTGCTTCAATTGCAAATCCAAAGCGGACAGCAAAACGCACACCGCGATAAATGCGGGTAGGATCTTCGATAAAGCTGTTGGCGTGTAAAACCCGAATTTTCTTGGCTTGTAAATCTAGTAATCCACCAAAGAAATCGAGTAGGGGTGCAGCTTGTTGTGTTCTCCCACCAAGACGGGAAGAAGTTAGCCGCAGCGCCATAGCGTTGATAGTAAAATCTCGGCGGTATAAGTCTTGGCGAATAGAACTCGCTTCTACCTCCGGATTCGCAGCAGGATAAGGGTAGAATTCAGTTCTAGCTGTTGCAATATCTACCCATAACGAATCTAATTCTGGGTGTTTGTGCCATAGCAAAGCCGCAGTTTGAAAAGCACCATGAATTTCTAAGCGCGCCTCTGAGTGCATTTGCTGTAATGCTTTGGCTAGTTCGACACCAGCACCCACATCTGCGGCTTTGTGGAAGCCATCAACTACTAAGTCGATGTCTTTAATCATTAATGTCTTGCTTGCGCCTTCAGCTAATAGTAAATCCCGGACTGCACCACCAACCAAATACAAATGCCAACCTCGTTTTTCGGCTTCTTGAGATGCTTGGGTGAGTAATTGCCATAATTGGGGAGTCAGGCGATTTTTTAATTCTGTGCTGAGTCCAAAATCTTGAGTTTTGAGGGGAAATTGCGACTGAGAATCCATTTCTCGGAACTCGGCGCTATTTTGATGTAATTCTCGCAATACATCTGTGCGGGTGACAATTCCGACTAATTGACCGTTGTCTAATACTGGTAATCGTCCAATATCATAAGTCACCATCAATGCCTCAATTTGTGGCAATGTGGTTTCAGGTGTAATACTCCTGATATTGGGTGTCATGTAGCCTTTAACTGGTGCATGACTAAAGCCGTGGTGTAAAGCGATATCGATATCTCTGCGGGAAATGATACCTAATAATTGCCCTTCAGCATCGACTACAGATAAACCGGAGTGTCCATAACGCAACATAATCCGCTGTGCTTCCGTAATTGTGGTTTCCGGCCGGATAGTGCGGACAGGGGAGGACATCAAATCCCTAGCTGTGAGGGGATGGGGGATAGTAGCTTTAAACTCATCTAGGAGTTGTTTGAGGACAGCTTGGGAATCAACTCCGCGTAAATTCAACGATGCTGCTTGAGAATGACCACCACCGCCTAAAGGTTGGAATAATTCGTTGAGATTAGTCTCGGGAATTTGCGATCGCCCAATTATTGTTAACCGAGATTCATCTTCGCTCAAAGGGTATTCGTTTGCTAGTAGTAAAGCGTCGATTTCGGTTAACTCCACCAGTTGGGAAGCAATACTTGATAACCCTGGCACAAAATCATGAGTTTTTAAAATTACCCACGCAATCGTATATCCACGCAAGCATAGATATTCCAAGTTGTCCAGCGCCTTAGTTAATAACTGCTGCAATTGCGGTGATAAACCAGGGTCTCGATAAGTCGAAATTACAGACAAGCTGGCTCCCTGTTGCATTAACCAAGCCAAAGCTAAAGCATCACGTGGTGTAGCTTGTTCGTATGTCAGCGACCCTGTATCAACATGGATACCTAAAGCCATCACTGTAGCTTCAAATGGTGTGAGGGAAATTTGCTGTTGTTGCAATTGCTCCACCATTAAAGTTGTAGTGGCTCCTACTGGGGAAATATGAGTGTGAGTGGCGGGAATATCTGTATCTTGTCCCAGATGATGATCGTAGATAATGATATCTTGAACATTAGGTAAATCGAACCATTCAGCAGCCTTACCCAAGCGATCGCGCTGTTGAGTATCGACTACAGTTATGGAACGAATTTTCTCAGGATTGACAGAACGCCTCTCAATCAGGGGATACTCATCTCGATGCAACGCTAAAAAATCTCTTACAGGTGGATGAGCGCCGCCGGTTAGTACAATTTTGCTACCTGGTTGTAACCGCGTCAGTCCTACCGCAGCTCCCAGTGCGTCAAAATCAGCTGTAGTGTGGCAAAGAATTAAGTCCATAGTCATTGCTCATAGGGCATAGGGCATAGGGCATAGGGCATAGTAATATAAATATTTCTGCCTTGTCTTCCCTATCTCCCTTGTCCTTTGCACTTCCAGAAGGACTAAGCAACATTCATGATTTGGACTTGGGATTAATGACTATAGTGACGCAATTTCTGATAGCTTAACAAATAAGGAAATGTCAGTATTGCCCTGTACGATATTCTATCTTTAGTATTTCGCTGTCTTGGGAGAAGCAAAAATGACCATAATATTCCAAATTGCTTTGTTAGGATTGGTTCTGCTGTCTTTTGTATTAGTTATTGGCGTTCCTGTTGCCTATGCAACACCCCAAAATTGGGTTGAGTCTAAAAAGCTACTCTGGCTAGGTTCTGGAGTTTGGATCGCTTTGGTACTTTTAGTAGGGCTATTAAACTTTTTTGTAGTTTAAGCGATCGCTTAGAGACACAGTTAAATAGCAAAGATATTACCAGAGCAGAAGAGCTACGCTAAAAAGTAATGATAGTGAATTTCTTTGTTCACCTTGTTCTTTTTGGCTGATTGTGTTCTTCTGCTCTTCTATCTTTGCAGAAGAAATGTATATTAGCCTTGATGTATAGTTTGTAAAGAGGCGGTCATGGCAGTTTTTGAGGGAACTTTTACTCAAACAGAACCTTTGCGGTTTGCATTGGTAATTGGTCGATTTAATGACCTAGTTACCGTAAAGCTGTTAGAGGGATGTCAAGATTGCTTGAAACGCCACGGTGTAGATCCCGACCCCCAAGGTAAGCAAGTTGATTACGTTTGGGTTCCTGGAAGCTTTGAAGTACCATTAGTCGCCCGGCAATTAGCGCTTTCTCATCGCTATGATGCCATTATTTGTTTAGGCGCTGTCATTCGTGGGCAAACACCCCATTTCGATTATGTCTCTTCGGAAGTAGCCAAAGGCATTGCCGCCGCCAGCTTTCAAACTGGTGTGCCTGTAATTTTTGGCATTTTGACAGTAGACACCATGCAGCAAGCTTTAGAAAGAGCCGGGATAAAAAGTAATCATGGCTGGGAATACGCCATGAATGCCTTAGAAATGGCCAGCCTGATGCGGCAATTACGCTCTAATCTCGCAGAGCCATACGCCCGTAATAGCCCATCTCTACCAGCATCTTTCCCCAGCGCCAGCATCGGCAATTTCTCCCCTGAGTCTGAAGAATTGGGCTAATAAGAGTTGCAGAGACGCGATGAATCGCGTCTGTACAAAGGTGATTAAGCATTCCTCCTCTGCTCCCCTGCTTCCTCTGCTCCCCTGCTCTTTCACCCCCTCCTTGACTCAAAACCTCAATCAGGGGGTTGACAAACCAAGATATTTATGACATCATAATAAATGTGTTGAGCAATGCGGGTATAGCTCAGTGGTAGAGCGTCACCTTGCCAAGGTGAATGTCGCGCGTTCGAATCGCGTTACCCGCTTTATAAAAATTAAGAATAGACGAAGTGAGACTGTAAATCTCTGATGAGTGAGATACAGGCTTAATCTAATCTTTATATATGTAGTCAATTCGTTTTTTGTGCATTGTACTACACTGGATCAAGGGTGGCTAGATTGATAGCGATATTGTGTAGGTGTCAAGCGCCTTGTGGCTGTGAAGTGAGCCAAAATCTACCTAGACCAAGAGTTAGCACTGTTAAGTTCATTGGCTTTTGCAATCGCCTGTTTTAGACTAACTTGAACTGTTGACTCTTGATTAGTCTGACAAGTAAATTGTAAGTCGTTTGACATAAGAACTTAACCTTGATTTGCTGGTACTGATTATTGTTAGGCTAGACCTCAGAGAACGGTTGTTTTATGAGATATTGCCACTTAAACTAAAAACGGTGCCAGATATTCAAAAACAATAAATGTCTAAAAAACACTACTAGATTACTTTTTAAGCCACAGATGCAGACGAGAAAACTCTTAAAAAAAATTACTCAACATAGGGAACAACAGCCAGATAAGCTTTATTTAACAAACCGAACGTGAAGACGGCTGTAATCACAGCCTCATTCAGCCTCATTGATCCTGGGGAATCATTGCAATTTCGGCTTTGTCTCCTATCTGTATCAATCTGAAAAAATCAGAAAACCACTACCCAAGGCATAGACCGAGGCATAGTGTTTTCACCTATTGTAAAAAATAAGCTCAAGTTATTAGAACGCTTGTGCAATCTCAAAAACCTGAAAAAATAGACTTCAATACGGAATATCCCTGTCCTTGCCGTCGCCGAGGACGGTTAATTCCGATTACCCTGACAGATGCATTTGGTTGCGATCGCTGTCAACAAATCTTTGTGGTAGAAAATGATGCTTATGTCCTAGAGCAACTTTCCACCACCTACCCCTACAAACGTGCTTGGCGCTGGATGGGTAATAGTTGGCACGTTGTCCATCCAAAACTGGGAGAAAGCTATCTGCCGATAGCGCTGGGCATTATTTTCGTGCTAGTGATTATATGGCTACCATTAGCACTGCGATTAGCAAATGGTTCCACCATTATTGCTTGGGCAATGGTGGCGGTACTTCTGGCTATTTTGCCAGCACTTATGGTCTGGCTTACCTACAGACGTTAACTCAATGACCGTTGAAGTTTTGGATGATATCCCCGAACCAATAAATAGCGCTAAACGCGCTTACCAAGCTTCCCTTAAGCTGGGGATCGCAAAAGGAGTAGACCGCAGTCGTGCTGTATTGGCAATGGCGCGGGCTATAGAACGCGCTTTTGATGACATTCTAGAGGCTAATACCTTAGACCTAGAAGCAAGCCGAGAAATGGCAGTGCCAGAGTTGATTTTGGATTGGCTGAAATTAACTCCCACCAGGCTAGAAACGACTGTGGAAATTTTACAACGGTTGGGGGAATTATCCGATCCGCTGCGGCGGGTGAGAAACGCTGAGTATCAGCAGGATGATTCTCAAAGTTACTCCCAGTTAATGCCTTTAGGCGTGATCGGGTTTATTTATGAGGCGTTCCCCGATTTAGGAGCGATCGCCGCGGGTTTATGTATCAAAACTGGTAATAGTATTATTCTTAAAGGCAGCACTGAGGCGAGTCATTCCAACGAAGCGATCGCCAATGTTCTCCAAAGTGCTATTACTGAAGTTGGTCTACCAGCAGGCTGTTTAGAACTAATTACCACAGAACATGGTGCTTCCGTTCGGGATTTGGTTGTTCAAGACCAATACTTAAATTTAGTCATTCCCTACGGACGTTCCACCTTGGTACAGCAAGTCATGCGACAAGCAACTTGCCCAGTGTTAAAGTCAGCAATGGGTAACTGTTACCTTTACTGGTCGCTCAATAGCAGCTTGGAAATGGTACGCTGGATGATTATCGATAGCCATGAAAGCGATCCAGATCCCGTCAACGCCATTGAAAAAGTCTTAATTCATCGCCAAGCCTTACCGTCATCCTTAGCCGTTTTGTGGAACAGCTTAAAAGACAAAGGCTTTGAAGTCAAAGGCGATGCAGAACTAGTAGAAGCCTTTCCCCAATTGCAGCTAGCGAAAGATACCGAATGGGGAACCGCCTATTTAACCAAAACAGTAGCTTTTAAATTAGTTGATAGCTTAGAAGCTGCGATCGCGTGGATTAATCAATACAGTAGCGGTCATGCGGACTGCATTGTTACCGAATCTTATCAAGAAAGTCGCCAGTTTGCTTTAGGAGTAAATAGCGCCTCCACCTACATCAATGCTTCCCCGCGTTTTTCTCGCAACCCCTCACGGGGAGACTCCATATTTTTAGGAATGTCGAATCAAAAAGGTCATCGGCGGGGATTTATTAGCCTAGAAACTCTGACGACTGTTAAGCATATTGTGCAGGGGAATGGGAGGTTTTAGGGGATTGGGGAATGGGATATGAGGAGGAAAAGGGAGAAATAACAATTATTAATAAATTCCAATTACCAATTACCAATTACCGATCCCCTTTTTACATTAAATTAAGGACATAGTAATACTATGTCCCCAAAAGTTTGATATTACAGCTTAAAAACTACACGCAACACTTACTAAGTCGTGCTAATTATTCACTAAAGCTGGAGTTTTATATTCTGCATTTGGTGTAGTTCCTAAATATTTCAACCAACGAAAATTAGATACAAGTGCTGATGTAAATGTTGGGCAGACATTATATTTCACTCCATATTCCTCACACAATTCTGCCAAAATAGGAGCTATTTTTGGATAGTGAATATGACAAACTTGAGGGAATAAATGATGGACAACTTGGTAATTCAGTCCACCTAAATACCAATTTAAGAAGTGATTTTTAGGAGCAAAATCAACGGTGGTTCTAATTTGGAAAATTGCCCATTCATCATCAATTTCTTCTGGTTGACTCTCTGGTTGGATAAACTCTGCTGTGTCCATCACATGAGCCAGCATAAAGACTATGCAAATCCAAAATCCATAGGTCATGTAAGTAATGAGAAATCCTACAAGTGCCTGTATAGGACTGTAGCCTACAGCAATGGGAATTCCGAGAAAAAGTGCCAACCAGATGATTTTACCGCCAAAAAGGATCAGCATATCTAGCGGTTTGGGTGTAGGAACCACATGGGAATGATATTTACGCTTAAACAGAATGATGTGAATATCTGCAAAAGACCAGTAAATAGGAATGATTGTATAGATAGATAAAATAAATATGTGTTGAAATCGGTGATACCATTTATGCTCCATATAGGGAGTCATTCGCACTAAGCCATCACCATGTATTTCCACATCATGGCCTAAGATATTTGTATAAGTATGATGTAGAAAATTATGCCGATATCGCCATAAATAACTAGATAATCCAATTACGTCATATATTGAACCCACAAGAGTATTGACCCATTTCTTACTCGAATAACCGCCATGATTAGCATCATGTCCGACACTAAATCCGACAGCCGCAATACCCAATCCTAAAACAATACAGCCAATCACTTTCAGCCAGATTTGCGGTGGGCCGAAGAGTGTAAATGTCCAGGCTCCAATTACCCAAACTGCAATAGTCAATGTTTTGAAATACATTGCTGGATTATCGCGGGTAGAAATATTGTTGGACTTAAAATAAGCATCAACTCGTTTATTCAGTTCTTTCCTAAAACCAAAGTTTTTAGTAAAAGTAACTCTTGTTTCTGGTGCTGTTGTCATAGATTTACTCACGTAAATTTAATATGAAAGTGCTGCTTCATTAAGAAGCTAGCACTAGTTAATAGAAACTGAAAAAGCGTAAGAAGATTATCTTCTGAGCTATGCTTTTTCAGTTCATCAAATGCTGTCTATTTATGAAGGTTTAGCAAATTTACTATTAGATGTGTAGTAAACTTTTCCCCCAGAATCGGGCACAAAATGACAGCTAATACAGGAACGCCATAATGACTTCCAAATGGGTTCTTGAGACTCACGGAAATATTCCCCCATAATTGGTTTAATTGCCTCGGTTGCCTTCAGCAAATTGTAATGAGGGATATTCAAAAAGATATGGTGAGCTACATGAGTACCGATATCGTGATGGATATGATTGATTAAACCGTAATTACGGTCAATGCTAGAAATAGCACCTTTCAGGAAAGTCCACTCTTCACCACGATACCAGGGAATATCAGGCTCAGTGTGATGCAAGAATGTCACTACATCTAGCCAAATTACAAACACAATGTAGGGTGCGGCATAGTTTTTCAATAACCATAACCAACCCCATTGATATGTCAGAAAGCCAAGCAAAGCTACCATGCAAGTCCATAGTACAGTGCTGGTAATCACATCCCATTTTTCAGAAGGTTTGAAAAGTGAGCTGCTGGGTAAGAAGTGGGAACCTTCTTTATTAGGAGAACGCTTAAACAGATAAACCGGATAAGCTAAGAAAAACACATAATATCGCCCTATCTTTTGTTCCCACGGCATTTCTTTATATTGTGATTCGCTCACAGGATACCAGCTTTCATCATTATCGATATTGCCGGTATTGAGATGGTGGGTTCTGTGGCTAATTCGCCAACCGTGATAAGGAACGAGTATTGGTGTGTGTGCAAGATGTCCAATTAAATCATTGAGCCATTTCTTTTTAGAAAAAGATTGATGTCCGCAGTCATGACCAACTACAAACAAAGCCCAAAACATTGTTCCTTGCATTAGCCAAAAAATCGGCCAAAAAAACCAAGAATCCAGATAATTAGCAACTGCGTAAAGTAGACCAATAATCAGGATGTCTCGAAAAAAGTAGAACAGAGATTTACCTAAATCTGGCTGAAAGCATTCAGGTGGGATTGCAGCTTTTAATTCCTGCAGGGTAAAAGGTAATTTTGCCGAATCTTCAGATGATTGTGAGCTAACGGTATGGTGTAGCTTAACGCTGTCGGCTGGGATACTATTTGATGGCACTGGATTCAATGGAATATAAATTCTAAGCCTTGCTGTAAACAAGGAAATGTTACCGAAAATTTTAGATTGGCGTATTTTAGTTTGTTGTGATTATGTCTCACCCATAGAGGATGTAACTAATCCAAAATCCAAAATCGTTTGACCTCTGCAATGAGCAGTTTCGGAGATATATTTTTGAGCGATGATCAGCACAAAAATTTCTTCTGGCAATGTCCTGAACAATGTTCATTAGTAGGATCTGCCAGAATACAAATCACTAACAAGGAGAAATTACACAGATAAAAGTAAAACTTTCCAGAAGACGAAATAATCTTCCAAGTTATACCTCATCTTTGATTTATCGCCCTGCGTAATAATCGTCAAAAGTTTGATAACCAACATCAGGAGTGTAAAGTTGACATTGGCCTGTAATTTCCTTCATTAAAGCCCAAGAAAATTGGCTTTCATCATGAAGATAATCTGCCCAATTTCCTTTGATGCTCTTGTAAGCCAAGCGCAGATTATAGGAAGGAATTGCAGTAGAAAGATGATGAGGTACATGAACATTGATATCGTGGCAGAGAAATTCTATCCAGCGTGGATAATCACAATGAATAGTGCCAGATAGTTGCGCTAGAGCCTCATTCCACTTGGTAGCTGCCTTAAAAGGAACATCTGCAGCAGTATGGTGAACCAGGGTAAAGGTACTCATCCAAAAATGGTAAACCATCCAGGGTAAAAGCCAAAATTTGACAAATCCCCAAATACCAGTTGTCGCAATGAGTAGTGGGAAGGCAACGGCTGCAAAAATTACTACTACAGCCACAGAAAGCTTAACACTTGATTGGTCTTTAGCTTTGAAATTACGCCAATCAAAATGTACAACTGCCCAATGTCCAATGGAACCTACCCACCAGAAGCGTTTACGCATAAAGCCTTCAAAGACTGAACGGCGGAATGTCCCCCAATTTTGAAATACTTCTGGTGTGATGGGATGCCAAGCATTGTCCTCTTCCAGCTTATTTGTATGCTTATGGTGATGATTATGTTTAATCCGCCAACTATGAAATGGATAAATCAAAGGCATCATTAAAATGTGCCCAACTAAATCGTTTACCCAACGACGATTCGCAAAGGAACGATGACCGCAATCATGGGCAATGACAAAAAAACCTGTTAAAGCTGTACCTGTAAAAATCCAAGCAAATGGCAACAGAAACCAAGGCGAAATTGCCAGACTGACGTAGCCTAAAGCCACCATCAAAACGGCAGTTACCACATTTGTCCAAGCTTTACGTTTATCCTTTTTAAAACACTCCTTGGGCAGGGTTTTAATAATATCTTTTAGCCTCAGGTTGGAGCTACCAAGGTCATTAGCTTGATTTTGAATTTTGATTATTGATGTAGTCATGAAAACCTGAAAAACAACAAAATCTTCCACCAACACACCACAAAGTGGTTTGCCGTAAAGCTTATACACATTAACGTCTCGGATTATAGTAACCCAACTCACTCTTGTTTAAGAGTTAAGGGAACCAATATTTTTGGTTACTAAAAAAACTTTGCCACTCAGTAAACTATCAACTGCCTAATGTCAAGATGCAATTGACAGTAGATTACTGGCTTATGACTTTTTATCTGCTAACTTCACATTTGTAGCTAGACCAAGCACTTGTAGTAATTGAATAGTCATCCAAGTCATGTCAATTTCCCACCATTCCAAGCCGTGACGTGCTGAGTATTGGAAAGCGTGGTGGTTATTGTGCCAGCCTTCGCCAAACACCAGTAAAGCTACCCACCAGCAATTAGTGGAGCGATCGCCAGATTCGTGAGTACGATAACCAAATTTATGTGTAGCACTATTTACCAACCAGGTACAGTGGTAAACCCAAACAATCCGCACAAAAATGCCCCAAACAACCATCGGCCAACCACCAATTGCCAAGAGCAACAAGCCTAGCGCCACTTGGACGAGAATAAAATATTTTTGCAAAAACTGATAAACTGGGTCATCGGCAATGTCTTTAGTGAAGCGAGGAACCTCAGCGTGAGCGGGTGCGTGATAAATCAGCCAACCCATATGGCTCCACCAAAAGCCCTTATTAGAATCATGGGGGTCTTGTTCAGTATCCGAGTGTAGATGATGGATACGGTGTGTACCTACCCACTCAATTGGCCCGCCTTGGCAAGCGAGAGTTCCGAAAAGCACCAATAGATATTCCAACCACTTGGGAGTTTGAAAACTGCGATGGGTAACCAGGCGGTGAAAACCTAGAGTAATACCTAAACCACCAGTTATCCAGTAGAGCAATAAACCTACACCAACTGCATTCCAGCTAAAGTTACTAGGAAGCAAGGCAAATAGCGCTCCGATGTGCAACGCAGCGAAGAAGAGGGTATTAACCCAGTTAATTTTAAGTTTGGTTGAGGTAGCAATTGTCATGAGTAACCTGAATAGGAAAGGTGAAGCCTAATCTGCGCGATCCCAAAATCCGCATATTTATTTAATTTTTTTTTAATGAGGAACCAATGAACAGCTTGGAACAGCTGCGGCAAGCAGAACAGGCACTGTTAGAGATTTTTTCTGGAATTGACGCTCAGGTCAAGCACAATCTTCAACGAGTACTAAATGCCTTTCGTCATCAACGCGTAGGTGCACACCACTTTGCAGGTGTAAGTGGATACGGACACGATGATTTAGGAAGAGAAACTTTAGATAAAGTATTTGCCGAAATAATGGGTGCTGAAGCTGCGGCAGTACGGGTACAGTTTGTTTCAGGGACTCACGCGATCGCTTGTGCCTTGTATGGTGTGCTGCGTCCTGGAGATGAAATGTTAGCAGTGGTCGGTGCTCCCTACGATACGCTCGAAGAAGTGATTGGTTTACGGGGTAAAGGTCAAGGTTCCCTTACTGAGTTTGGCATAAATTACCGCCAATTAGACTTAACACCTGATGGAAATATTGATTGGCAAGCTTTAAGTACTAACGTGACTCATAACACACGTTTAGTATTAATTCAACGTTCCTGCGGATATTCTTGGCGGCCTAGCTTATCGATTGCTGACATCGAAAAAATTGTCCAACTAGTAAAACAGCAAAATCCCAACACCGTTTGTTTTGTAGATAACTGCTACGGTGAATTTATCGAAACCCAAGAACCCACCCATGTCGGTACTGATTTAATGGCGGGTTCATTGATTAAAAATCCTGGTGGCACAATTGTGACTGCTGGCGGTTATGTTGCTGGTCGCGCTGACTTAGTAGAAGCTGCCGCCTGTCGTCTCACTGCCCCTGGCATTGGTAGTTATGGTGGTGCAACCTTTGACCAAAATCGCCTTCTATTCCAGGGCTTATTTCTCGCGCCGCAGATGGTGGGAGAAGCAATGAAAGGCACTCACCTCACAGGTTATGTCTTTGACAAACTGGGTTATCCGGTCAATCCTGCACCGCTTGCACCTCGCCGCGATGTAATTCAAGCAATTAAACTCGGTTCCGCCAAAAAGCTAATTGCCTTCTGTAAAGCTGTACAACAAAATTCTCCCATCGGTTCCTACCTTGACCCCATCCCCGATGAAATGCCGGGGTATGAGAGCCAGGTAGTGATGGCTGGGGGAACATTTATCGAAGGTAGCACCTTGGAATTTTCCGCAGATGGGCCGTTGCGTGAGCCTTATGTGGTTTATTGCCAGGGGGGTACCCATTGGACACATATTGCGATCGCACTAGAAGCAGCAATAGAAGCTGTCGGCCCTGCTTAAAATCGTTGCGTATTAGTCTGGTAACTTATACTGCTCAACGATTCTCTTGGCATACTCCGGTACATGGGCTTCCAACTTCTCCGGGTGATTCCGCTTCACATACAGGTAATTACGAGTGAAGTGGGAATCAATGGAAAATCGGGCATATTCCAAACCTTTTGGGCCAATTTTCTCAATCACCACACCCATCAGTTTTGCTGCCCACATGGGAAGAGTCACAGCTTTATCGTAAGCCGGAATACTTTGCTGTACAGCTTCTTTGCGATTTCCTTGGGACATGACAGGTTGCGTGTCTAACTGGTCTTTTACCAAGTCCAGCATTTCTTTTCCTGTATCATTTCTTACAACAATCCATTGCCAGCCAAAGGGTGCGCCCATATAGCCGACAACTAAATCTGCCAAAGAATTAACGTAGTCAAAGCAACTCATACATGAGGGGGCAAAGACATCTTTGAGCTTATTAGTTTTTAAACCAAAGAATGGCACCATTTCTGTAGAGCCATCCTCATGTTTGAAGTGAACGCGAAAGTCTTGCATAAATTCGTAATGCACGACAGTCTCAGGCGATCGGCTGGTGGTTTCTAAGAATTTTTGCAGTCCAGCGCGGGTAACATTATCTACGCAAGGTGTACCTAAAACATACAGCTTTTCTAAGCCTAGCTGTTTTTCTACGGCTCTTAATGCCTGGATTTGGCAACCAACTCCAATCACTAACAGCCGTTTCATCCCAGATTGTTCTATTTGCTCTAAAACTGAGAGATTGGGTGATAGTGTTGGTTTATTGACTCTCGCTGCCAGTATTTCCTCTGGGGTACGGGCAATAATTGGCATCGGTTGAAAGCGGTCTTCTTTGGTGTTTTGGACACAGACAACACCTTCAACTAGCCCACGATTCAGCATTTCAATCGCCAGGGAACTGACAATACCTGTCCACTGTGCGCCTTCGATGGGTTGCTGTTTCCGCGCCGCCATCATGTCTTGATGAACACCAAAGTATAGTTCATCAGGGTTATCGAGATTGCGAGAACGGGTGTGGGTTTGTGCTTCTAGTTCCCCTATCTGCTGATTAATGAAGGCGCAGGCTTCTTTGACGTAGTGGATGTAGTATGTATCGCACAGTCCGCACTCGCTGCACAGTTCTTTAGCAGGGCGGCGGCTAGTGGGTTTTAAGGCTTTGGCTTTTTTATGAGGAGAAACCGAAGTCATATAAATTCTTTGTTTTATCCAGGCATCGCTTTTACTACAATACCGTCAACCCCTCCGGGGAATTCAAAATTCAAAATTCAAAATTCAAAATTCACCCATTACAATACCCATACTTAAGTTTTTTGCCTTGTACCAATCTATGTTATTTATAAGTAAATTTAGGGGTTTGCATCCTTTTTGTGGCGATAGAAATTGAGCATGAAGAGGATAGAGAAACTTTTAAGTATTTTTTCCATTCTCATCTGTTTTTTATCTGGAGCATCGTTGATGAAGAGATTCTCCAAATGAATTGAAAGTGACTCAAAATTCTCAAACAGGTGCAGCATTTATTGCTGGAGGCAGCATAACAGGCGCTGGCGTTTCCGCAACAGTTGGCGGGATGGGATTAGCTGGAGGATTTGGTGCTGTGGGACTTGGCACAATTCCAGTAGTTGGGATTGGTGCTGTAGGTGGTGCAGCTGCTTATGGGGCGTTTAGTGCGATCGCCCAAGGAGATGCAGCAGCTTTTGGCGCAATGGGTATTGGCGCAGTTGGTGGTGCTGGCTTTTCTAGCGTTGTGGGTGGGATGGGATTAGTTGCGCCAAAAATAGGGCTGGTGGTTGGTATTGGTACAGTACCTATGGTAGGGGTTGGTGCGGTAGTGGGACTCGCTGCTTATGGGATTGCCAAGCTGTTAGATGAATCGGAAAGTAAGGAAACTTCTGCACAAGTTTTTGAGCGCATGGAAGAGAAAGTCCTAGCGATGGATGATTATGCCGCAGCTGTGATGGAGTTAGAGGCATTTTTATCTGGTGAGGATCTCAACCCCAAATTTGCGGCTTTAGAAATTGAAGATGAATTGGAACAATTGAAGGCTGAATTAAAAGAAAAAAATCAAACGAATCCTGAACCTTCTCCTGCCAAGATTGAAACAAAAATCATTCCTCCAACAACTGCAACAACAGAAGCTTGGAAATGTATACGCACACTCAAGGGACACTCAGCAGCAGTAAATGCGATCGCAATCAGTCCTGATAGTAATCTCCTAGCTACTGGCAGTAATGACAAACAAGTTCATCTATGGGATTTAAGTAGCGGAAAATGGCTTTATACTTTCTCAGGACAAGCAGAAGCGGTTTTATCTGTGGCTATTAGCCCCGATGGTCAAAAAATTGTTAGTGGTAGTGTTGATCGCAAAATTAGCAGTTGGCAGATAGATACAAGAAAATTCTTGCGTACATTTTTTTATTTAAACTCTCCCTACAGCCATAACGGTTTTATTCACTCCGTTGCCTTTAGCTCTGATGGTAAATACATTGTGAGTGGTAGTAATGATAAAACTATCAGAATTTGGGGATGTTATACAGGAACAATTAAATGTACTTTAAATGGGCATTTAGATGCAGTTTTAGCCGTTATTTTTAGCCCAGATAGCAAAACTATTGTGAGTGGTAGTGCGGATAAAACTATTAGAATTTGGGATGTCAATACTAGAAAACAGCGCTCTATTTTATCTGGACATTTAGCAGCAGTTAATACGGTTGTTATTAGTTCTGATGGTCAAACCTTAATTAGTGGCAGTACAGACACCACAATTAAAATTTGGAATCTCAATACTGGTGAATTACTCCACACCCTCACTAGACACTCAACGGCAGTTTTATCTATTAGTCTCAGCATTAATAGTAACACTTTAGCTAGTAGCAGCAGTGATGGTGTAATTAACATTTGGCATCTGCCTACAGGAGAAATCATACAAACTTTTTATGGTCGTAGTCCTGTAGCTTTTAGTCCTGATGGCAAAAGCCTGATTAGTGGTGGTAATAATGCTACAATCCAGATTTGGCAAAGAACTCAAAGCTTTGATAAATTCACACTCGAAAATATAGATTCTGAGTTGTGGTGGGAAGTTTTGGGTGTAGATCGGGATGCTCATCCCAATGAAGTGAAGCTTGCTTACCGTCGATTAGCAAGATTTTACCATCCTGATCTTAACGCTTCTGAGAATGCTAAAGCCTCAATGCAATCAATAAATCAGGCTTATCAAAAGTTTCTGGAGCAATGGAATAGTCATATCCACAGTAGATTTTATTAATGGAAGCTACCAACTTATACAGAGTAAGTACATTTATCGTGGGTATCGCTTTTCTCGACCTTCTACTTTACGAATCTTTATTAAGCTGAACTGTAGCTAATAGCATTAATGTTAGTTAACTACAAATTTATTAAAATTTGCTAATGTTACAATAATTACTTTAAATTCTCTTAAGATGAGCTATTTTTCCTTTATTAGCAAGGTTATAAAAGATTAGTAGTTTATCACTCTGGTATTCAGAGTATTTTAGCCACTTACTTCTATATACTAGCCACTTTATAAATATATAGGTTACAATACATAGCCCCTAAGATGTATTGACAATTCATTTTTTTTAAGAATTCGTATTGCATAATTTGAAAAAACGTTATAAATTATTAAGTTATAGGGGAATAGAATAATTTTTAGTGTCAAAAACTAAATCCTAGCTACGTAAAAATACTTTAACTATTTGAAACTCTAAGGAAATCTTCAACAGTGTTAGCAATATATTTTTGGTTGATAAATCAAGCATTCCAGGCATAAAAGTCGATTTGCGCTCAAGCTAAAAATATATTTTGCGTAACTGCTTTCAAAGTAATATCATTTCTTAAGGTGAGAGATAAAAAGTTCTCTTTCACCAAGATGCTTATTGCTTAAAAGCAAATTAACTGCCAGTTAAGCAGCATAATAATTGGCAGTTATAGACAGCTTTTGTAGAGTTAATCATTTATTCCCAAATTGCATTTGCTATCCAAAAAATCGTCTTTGTTATGATCGGGATAGCAAAGTCCATACGTCAAAACGAACGCATCTACCACAAATTTACAAATCTAGTGGAGTTATTCTGGCGATGCAAATAAACGAATTGGTAATAGCTGAAAATATAGAAGAACAAGCTTGGCAAGCATTAGAAAAGTCGATTCTCTATTATCAAGGTCGTCCTGTTGGGACTTTGGCCGCATACGATCCGTCTGTAGAGGCGCTGAATTACGACCAATGTTTTATTCGCGATTTTGTCTCATCGGCTTTAATTTTTCTGCTCAAAGGTAAACCAGAAATTGTCCGCAATTTTCTGGAAGAAACCTTAAAGTTACAGCCTAAAGAAAGAGCATTGGATGCATATAAGCCGGGAAGAGGATTAATTCCTGCTAGTTTTAAAGTTGTGTCTATTAATGGCGAAGAGTATTTAGAGGCTGATTTTGGCGAACACGCGATCGCTAGAGTCACACCTGTAGATTCTTGTCTGTGGTGGATTCTTTTGTTGCGTGCTTATGTTGTCTCTACCAAAGATTATTCGCTAGCTGATCGACCTGAATTCCAAACTGGGATTAGGTTAATTATGGAAATTTGCTTGGCGAATCGATTTGATATGTACCCAACGCTATTAGTTCCAGATGGCGCTTGTATGATTGACCGTCGTTTGGGTATATATGGTCATCCTCTAGAAATTCAAGTATTATTTTATGCGGCTCTGCGTGCTGCGCGTGAGTTATTAATTTGCGATGGTAACCAAGATGTTTTCGCCGCAATTGATAACCGCTTACCTCTTTTATGCGCTCATATTCGTCAGCATTATTGGATAGATATTAATCGCCTTAATGCAATTTACCGCTTCAAGAGTGAAGAATATGGCAAAGGAGCAGTCAATTTATTCAATATATATGTAGACTCTATTCCCTATTATGAATTAGACAAATGGTTGCCAAGAAAAGGCGGTTATTTAGCTGGGAATGTTGGCCCATCACAACTAGATACTCGCTTCTTTTCACTTGGTAATTTGATGGCGATTATTTCTGACCTGGCTACTGAAGAACAGTCGCAAGCAATTATGACTTTGATTGAAGAAAGATGGGAAGATTTAGTAGGAGATATGCCTATGAAAATTTGTTTCCCTGCTTTGGAACATGAAGAGTATAGAATTGTTACTGGTTGCGATCCAAAAAATATTCCTTGGTCATATCATAATGCTGGTAGCTGGCCTGTGTTGATGTGGATGTTAGCGGCTGCTGCTGTTAAAACTCACAAAACAGGTTTAGTGAGAAAAGCAATTGAAATTGCTCAAACACGTCTAGTTGAAGATGAATGGCCAGAATATTACGATGGTAAGAAAGGGCGATTAATTGGTAAGCAAGCTAGAAAATATCAAACTTGGTCAATTGCTGGATTTTTATTAGCAAAAGAACTAATAGCTAACCCCAGTTCTTTAAAATTGGTGAGTTTTGATGAATTATCCCCAGAAGCAGTTTCTAGAGCTTGTGAATTTGAAATTAGCAGTGTAGATCCATACCTATCACACTAGAAATACCTGGCAATAGATAATTATAGCTATACAGAAAAATCCCCGCTTTAAACAGGCGGGATTTTTTTGTACATTACATCTTTAATTCATCATGTTTAATCAATTCTTATAGGGTGTATTTTCGCAAAGCGCCGCACCATCAATCAAGAATTCACGCAGTATGCCGTACTTGCAGAGATAATATCCCCCAAGCTATTTTGTAGTTAAAAGTGCTTTTATATTTTTCTCATTTGTTCTCCATGACAGATTCAATAATATGTCATCAAACCAAATGAATTAATTGAAAAACTTAGGTTATCCTGAAAGAATATGTGAAGAAATATAGTGCCGGGAAAGTGTGGTAAATACTCTGCAACTATATATCTGTAGCTATTACCTAAGTAAAAGTATTAAAGCTTCAGCACTCAATAAAAGTATCATCTACTGCCAACATCCAAGCAAAATGGAGTGTTTATCGCTATGGAAAAAGAGAAATTATATACATTTGATGATATAGAAAAACAGGCCTGGGAACTGCTAGAAAATTCAATTCTCTATTATCAAGGTCGTCCTGTAGGTACAATAGCTGCAAGAGATCCATCATCAACAGGGTTGAATTATGACCATTGCTTTGTGCGAGATTTCGTCTCTTCAGCCATACTTTTTCTGATTAAAGGTAGATATGATATTGTCCAAAATTTTTTGGAAGAGACTTTAAAATTACAACCTACACAAAATCAATTAAACGCTTATACTCGTGGTAAAGGTTTGATACCAGCCAGCTTTAAAGTTGTAGTAAAAGATGGACAAGAAACCTTAGAAGCGGATTTTGGTGAACAGGCGATCGCACGAGTGACACCAGTTGATTCTTGTCTATGGTGGATTCTGATTTTATATGCCTATGTTAAAGCTACAAAAGATATAAAATTTGCCTTACAGCCGCAATTTCAGCAAGGAATCATGTTAATTATGGAACTCTGCTTGGCGACGCGATTTGATATGTACCCAACGCTATTAGTTCCAGATGGTTCTTGTATGATTCATCGGCGTTTAGGTATTTATGGTTATCCTTTAGAAATTCAAGTTTTATTTTATGCAGCTTTACGGGCGGCGCGCAAGCTATTAATTTGTGCTGGTAATGAAGAAATTGTAATCGGTATTAATAACCGCTTACCTTTATTAAGAGAGCATATTCGCAATCATTATTGGATAGATATACCTCGTCTGAATATAATTTATCACTTTAAAGGTGAGGAATACGGACAAACAGCAGTTAATCAATTTAATATTTATGCAGATTCAATTTCTTATATTAACTTGGCTCTTTGGTTACCAAAAATTGGTGGTTATTTAGCAGGAAATGTTGGGCCGTCACAGCTAGATACACGCTTTTTTGCACTGGGAAATTTAATGGCAATTATTTCTTCTTTAGCGAGCGATCGCCAATCGCAAGCCATTATGAACCTGATTGAAGAACAATGGCAAGACCTAGTGGGAGAAATGCCGATGAAAATCTGCTTTCCGGCTGTCGAAAAAGAAGAGTACAGGATTTTTACTGGATGTGACCCTAAAAATATACCTTGGTCGTATCATAATGGTGGCAGCTGGCCTGTTTTATTGTGGTTGTTAACTGCTGCTGCTCAAAAAACAGGTAGAATAAATCTTGCTGAAAAAGCGATCGCACTTGCCGAAACACGCTTGAGTGCAGATGAATGGCCAGAATATTATGATGGGACTAGGGGTTTATTAATTGGCAAAGAAGCGAGAAGATATCAAACTTGGACAATTACTGGATTTTTATTAGCCAAAGAATTGATGAGAAACCCCGAACATTTAGGTTTGATTAGTTTTGGTGAATTAGATTTAAGTGATGCTTCACAAGTTTGTGATTTGTAACTTTTAAGAACTAAAATAATTTGGTCATAATAATTTCATATATGGGAATCTGATTTGATTTCTGATAAATCTTAGCTGATGCGTTACGCTATCGCTAACGCATCCTACATGCAATCCTATTTTTTCTAAATTTATAGTCTGAGTATAATTAAAATTCTCTAGATTATAGAATCTAACATTTTAAAGATTTCCATGACAAATGCTCGTCAAATAGCTTTTCTTGCCCTGCGAGATGTTCACAAAGGGGCTTATGCTGATTTTGCTTTAGATAAAGTACTACAAAAATTTAAATTACAAGACACGGATCGCCGTTTAGTTACAGAATTAGTTTATGGTAGCGTCAGGCGACAACGCACTCTTGATGCGTTAATTGACCAATTCGCTAAAAAGAAATCTCACCAACAACCCAAAGAACTCCGCACTATCCTGCATCTTGGCTTATATCAGCTGTGCTATCAAGAGAGAATTCCGGCTTCTGCGGCTGTGAATACGACTGTGCAACTAGCTAAAGAAAATGGCTTTGCGGGATTAACTGGTTTTGTAAATGGTCTATTGCGGCAATATATTAGACAAGTTGAAGGAGATGAGGAAGATGAGGGGGAAAAACCTACCTCATCCCATCTCCCCTTGCAACTTCCAGAAAATCCTGTGGAACGCTTGGGGATTGTACACAGCTTTCCTGACTGGATTCTTCAAGTATGGTTGGAACAACTGAGTGTTTCTGATACAGAACAGTTGTGTGAATGGATGAACCAATCACCCACCATTGATTTGCGAATCAACCCGCTTCGCTGTTCTATTGAAGAGGTAGAAGCGGTGTTGCAATCGGCTGATGTTTTAGTTAGGCGGATACCCCACCTACCCCAAGCTTTAAGATTGATTAGTAATAGTGGGCCGATTCAAAATTTACCTGGTTTCCGTGAAGGTTGGTGGGTTGTCCAAGATAGTAGCGCGCAATTGGTGAGTCATTTACTCGACCCGCAACCAGGGGAAGTGGTGATTGATGCTTGTGCTGCGCCAGGTGGGAAAACTACCCACATTGCTGAGTTGATGGGAGATAAAGGGAAAATTTGGGCTTGCGATCGCACTGCTTCTCGTCTCAAAAAATTGCAAGAAAACGCCAAACGCTTGAATTTGCAATCTATTGAAATTTGTACTGGTGACAGTCGTGAATTTTTACAGTTTCAAAATATAGGCGATCGCGTATTATTAGATGCGCCATGCTCTGGTTTGGGAACTCTCCACCGTCACGCTGATGCACGTTGGCGACAAACACCTGAAACTGTGCAAGAACTTTCTCAACTGCAAACAGAACTTATATCCCATACTGCTACTTTTGTCAAACCCGGCGGTGTCCTTGTCTACGCTACCTGTACCCTACATCCTTTAGAAAATGAGGCTGTAATTACCCAATTTTTGGCTAATTCTCCTGATTGGCAAATTGAACCGCCTCAGAAAGATTCACCTGCTTTTGCCTATTCCACCCCTGAAGGTTGGTGTAAAGTCTGGCCCCACCGCCAAGACATGGATGGCTTTTTTATGGTGCGCTTAAGAAAAACTAATAATTCCGAGTGAACACTGTTTGTGATTGTACTATTTAAGCGAGGTTGAAATCTCCCAGAGGATGCAGCATGGTTACTGATTCCAATGTGAAAAACTTAGTGAAAATCCTGATCGGGGCAGCTTGGATTGATGGTAGAATCCAACCGGAAGAACGCCAATATTTGCGCGAAATCGCCCAAGCTAAAGGTGTAGCCACCGATCCAGAGATTAAGCCTTGGTTGTACGAATTAGTTCCTGTACAACCAAATGAGTGCTATAGCTGGGTACAAGAATATTTAGGCGATCATCCTAGCTTAGAAGATTACGAAAGTTTGATTGAAGCTATCAGTGGACTAATTTATAGTGACGGGGATGTGGCAATTGAAGAAGCAAGACTCCTAACCAAATTACAGGAGTTAGGCAAAGCCAGTGGGTCACATCCATCAGCCTACAATACTTTACTCAAACAAATTCAAAAGCTCTATCGCCGTTGGGTTGATGTGCAAAATTAAAAGAGATTTATGATTATTGGTTTAAGCAGACGCGATATCTCGCGCCTGACCATGTTTTTTAAATTTCGTAATTTAACTCAGCACTCATCAGTACTTATGACTTCGGTTCACCCAGTCCCGGAGTTTCTTCTTTTTCTACCTTGGGTACAAAGTCAGGACGTTCTTTGCTTTCCCAACCTGGTGGACGCTTAGAGTTATACCAGGCGATGGAACCAATGGTAACAGCGGCAATAAAACCAAATACATATACAAATGTAAAAGCAAAAGGAAAATGAGGCCCATCTGCTATTGGTGCGGCTGTTTGCATGAATATAAGCATGAGTATATTCTCCTAATCTAGGTAACACTGCTTAACACACTATAAAACGAGCGTATCACCTAACATCCCTCTGTAGTTTGAACCCAGCAATTTTAGATTTTAGATTTTAGATTTGGGATTTTGCATTGACCACATAGCGAAATGGAGGTTATACATGGTTTCTAAGCTTTTTGAGACTAACTGAACGGTATTGAATGATAGTCTCAAGCCTTAAAAATCCGTTAAATAATGAGAATAATCTCAATTATTTAACGGAAACGTCAATATTTACCCTTCAAATTACTCAGCACTTTTGTACAGACGCGATTAATCGCGTCTGTTGCAACTCAGCACTAACCAGACTTATTGCGAGGAAGATGGTCTCAGTCTCTCCCGCCAGGTAGGGGTGGAATTTGAGGAACCAGAGGAACCAGATGAGCCACTACCAGAAGATGAAGCAGAACTCCGAGATCTCCGAGGTGAAGAAGGTTGGGATTCTACACTCCTGCGCCGACGAGGACGAGATTCTGAAGATGAATCGCTGCTGCTAGCTTCTGTGCTACGATAGCGCCGCCGTCTGCTATATGACGGGGTGTCATCATTTTGTTCTTGATCATAACGTCTGCGCCGCCGTCTTGGGGTTTCATCTTGTTGTTGCTGGTCTTCTTGAGAATATCTCCGCCTTCTAGATGGGCGTTCCTCATTATTAGAGTTATCCTCATCTTCATCATTAGAAGGAACAGCTTTATTGACAATGCTTTTAGGCTTGAGGCGCTCGGCTTTAATCGTACCCTTACGACCATCTAATTTCGGCCTTGGGGGAAACTTTTCGACCGGCATCTCTTTAACGGCTTGTTCCATAAATTCATGCCAGGTATAAGCAGCGCTACCACTACTACCCCAAGTCGGGCGGTTATCATCGTTACCTAACCAAACTCCGGTGACGATTTGGGGAATGTAACCAATAAACCATAAATCCCGGGCTTCGTCAGATGTACCAGTCTTACCTGCTACAGGTCGATTATCTAATTGGGCTGCTGCACCAGTCCCTTCTTCCACAACATTACGTAGCATCCAAGTCATAATCGCAGCACTATCAGCATCTAGCGCCCGCTTGGAGGAAAAATCAGATGACCAAATTACTTGCCCTTGGCGGTTGAGAATACGGCGAATACCGTGAGCTTCGGTGTGCAAGCCTTGAGTGGCAAAGCTGCCGTAAGCGCTAGTTAATTCCAGCAAATTGACTTCATTGGAACCTAGCGCTAAAGAATAAGTGGGCTTAAGTTCAGATTTAATGCCCATATCTTTAGCTAGCTTAATTGTTGGCTCAAATCCCACATCAATCAACACCTTCACCGCAATAATATTAATGGAACGGGTGAGGGCATCACGCATATTCATCCAGCCACGGAAGTTTTCGCTGTAGTTTTTGGGTTCATAACCATCTACAACAAAGGGTGCATCTAAATAGCTATCGTAGGGACTCTTACCACTAGCGATCGCAGTCGCATAAACAAAGCCTTTAAAGGTTGAGCCTGGTTGACGCTGGGCTTGAGTAACCCGATTAAACTGGTTTTTTCCAAAATCTTTACCCCCCACCATCGCTTGAATTTCTCCGTTGCGGGGGTCAATAGCGACCATTGCTGCTTGTTTAAAGTTTTCCCAGCGTCCTTGATTCCTCAAGGTTTTCGCAACTGCTTCCTCGGCAAATTTCTGCCAAGTTGGGTTTAAAGTGGTTTCAACAACTAACCCCCCACCTGCTAAAACATCAGGGGAAACGTATTTGGGTAATTCTTTTTGAATATAGGTAGTAAAGTAGGGTGATTCTACTTGCAGTCGCTTGGGGAAACTACTGTTCACAACTAGCGGTTCTTTGGTAGCCGCTTCCCTTTGGGCAGCGGTAATGATGCCATCTTCCTGCATCCGCTGTAGCACCAAGTTCCGCCTGGCTTTTGCCGCTTCAGGATTTTTATCTGGGGCGTAGAGGCTGGGTGCTGGGGCTAATCCAGCAATAGTAGCCATTTCCGGTAGGGTCAATTGGTCTACAGTTTTACTAAAATATACCCATGCTGCATCCGCTACACCATAAGCACCAGATCCCAAATACACCAAATTTAGGTAACGCTCAAGAATCTGGTCTTTGCTCAATTCATTTTCCATCTTTTGTGCCAGACGGACTTCTTTGAGCTTACGCCAAATAGTTTTTTCTTGTTTAAGGAAGAGAATACGCGCTAGCTGCTGGGTGATGGTGCTACCACCTTCCACCACATCTTGCGATCGCAAATTATTTAAAACTGCTCTGACTATTCCTTGCGGATCTACGCCATTATGTTGCCTAAATCGCCTATCTTCGGAAGCGATAAAAGCTTTTTTGAAATTATCTGGTATTTGCTCCAGTCTCAGTTGTTCTCTGGCTGCTTCACCTTGCTGTTGTAAAATTGTCCCGTCGGCAGCTTTAATAGTTAATGTCTGCTCGCGGATCACAGCGTTTAATTCCGATTTATCTGGCAAGGTGCGATCGATTGTCCCGATGCCGTAGCTAATCGCTATCACACTACCACCTACACCCAAACTAGCCCAGAACCAGAGGCGACGATAAAAAGGTTTATCGCGGCTGGAGAGTTTGGCAACGATTCCAGATGAGATGTTTTGCATCTGGCTCAGTACCGGCTTTAACTTGTCCAGCTTGGTTGATGGTAAGTTCTCATTTGCAGGTTCTTCGTTCTCGAGATGATTACCAGGCGACAATCGCGGCTTCTCCTTGTCAGATGCACTGAAATCGGGTGATCTTTGCTTGAACCAGGAGGTTAGTTTCCCCACGTTAGTTCCTCAGCTCAAATGTAGTTGTCACCTAACCACCAGCCAAAAATCACGGGGTTAGCGTACCACTTTCGTGTTAGTATAATATCCCATAAATAAAGAACTAAATTAAGTCAAATATGATGACTTTTTAGAATTCTTTAAATACGATCCCGTAAAGATTAGTACAGAATTCTCATCAATTATTCGGACTCAGCAGACCGTGGACTTAGCGGAAAAATATACCGCATGGTATAAGTATAAAGACCAGATAACTAGTATGGATGAAACTGCTGAGATTGCTACAGGTGTAGGTGCAGCTATCGCTCTAGGTAGTAATATCGGGGATTCGCGGTTGATTTTAGATGCAGCGATCGCCACCTTAGCCAAAACACCAGGGATTTTTGTTGAAGCCCAATCCCATTGGTATATAACTAAAGCCGTAGGCCCGCCACAACCAGATTATTTAAACGGCTGTGCAATATTGCGAATATTCATGTTACCGCATCTATTATTAGAAACATTATTAGCAATTGAACAGAAATTTGGACGGGTTCGTCAACAGAGGTGGGGCCCCCGCACCCTAGATTTAGATTTACTGTTGTATGATGATTTGATTTTACACACACCAAATTTGCAAATTCCCCATCCCCGGATGCGGGAGCGGGCTTTTGTACTAGTACCCTTAGCAGAAATAGCACCAAATTGGGTAGAACCAGTTTCCGGATGTGTGATTAAAGAACTGGTTAAAGATGTAGACTGTTCTGATGTACATTTATTCATGGGCAATTAAAATTACCACCCATAAACACAGAGAACTTCTGGATTGTACAGCCAGTCTGAATATTTGCCTTTGTATCGAAAGACAACAACTAATACTATGCCATTAGGTAGAGAATTACCGCAGCTGCTGAGACAACGCTTATTTTATAAAGGGCGCAAGTTTAATTTTGAAGTTAATCGCTTGCGGTTACCCAACAAAGCGGAGGGAGAATGGGAGTGTATTCGTCACCCAGGTGGCGCTCTAGCTGTGCCAGTTACAGAAGACGGTAAGCTAATTCTGTTGCGTCAGTATCGTTTTGCTATTCAAGGCAGAATTATCGAATTTCCGGCTGGTACTCTAGAACTCAATGAAGATCCCTTAGAAACAGTACAGCGGGAAATTCAGGAAGAAACTGGTTATCGTGCGAACAAATGGGACAAATTAGGAGAGTTCTTTCTGGCTCCGGGTTATTCTGATGAAATCCTCTATGCTTTTCTGGCGCGAGATTTGGAAAAGTTAGAGACACCGCCACAGAAAGAAGAGGATGAAGATATTGAAATTCTCTATTACACACCCGAAGAATTGGAGAAAGCCTTTTTAGACGGTGAACCAGTAGATGCGAAAACAATCTCTAGCTTTTTGTTAGCGCGTCCTTACTTGGTTTAGGGATGGGGACTGGGGATTAGGGACTGGGGATTAGGGATTGGGGAACTCGGGGCCCCCTCTGGGGATAAGGGGTAATGGGGACTGGGAAAAACATCAGATATTTCACCCTGTAGAGGCGTTAGCGTATCAGGGTGAAGCCCAGCTTTAACCTTTAGCTATTGTGGGAACTTGTAGATTCTCGTAGAAGTAGGGTGTGTTACGGCTATGAAAGGATTTGAGACACAGAGACAATGAAATTCAGCCGTAACGCACCGCCGCATGGATGGTGGGTTAGGCTTTATAAATAACCTCTTAGCTATTGTGGGAACTTGTAGATGCTCATAGAATTAGCAATTGGCGATGCCTACGGTGCAGGCTTTGAATACGCTGACGATATGAGCGTCTATAACGATTTGAGTCGATACGTTACCAATACTCGTCATCGACTCATCGCTGGTAAATACACAGACGACACGCAAATGAGCATTGCGATTCTCGTTCCGAGACACTTCGTGAACGCAGAAGTAATTATCTCCGCTGCACCTTGGACACCGCAAGTTTTAGCTGAAAGTTTTGTGACCTGCTTTAAACGCGATCGCAGAAAAGGTTATGCTAGTCGCTTCTACGATTTTCTAGAAAGTATCCCAGATGGAAGCGAGTTCCTAGCTAGAATCCACGCTGATAGCGATAAAAGCGGTGCAGCAATGCGTGCAGGGCCGATTGGGGTTTTTGCTACACCAGAAAAAGTCATAGAAGCCGCAACTATTCAAGCAGCTCTTACCCACAATACACCAGATGGCATTAACGCCGCCGTTGCCGCCGCGTTAATGACCCATTATTTTATTTACCAACTAGGGACAAAGCGCAAATTAGGACAGTTTCTCGAAGGTTATGTTTCTGGAGAATGGTCTAAGGCTTGGGAAGGTAAAGTTAAGTCTAAAGGATGGATGAGCGTCAGAGCCGCAATTACTGCAGTAATGCGAAATGATAGCATGAGCGAACTGTTAAAGGACTGTATAGCTTTCACCGGAGATGTGGATACAGTTGCCACAATAGCCCTAGCTGCTGGTTCATGCAGTCAAGAAGTCACACAAGACATCCCCAATCATCTTTTGATGGGTTTAGAGAATGGTACCTATGGCAGAGATTATCTCATCGAATTGGATAAACAGCTGATGAGTTTGGTAAGGCGGTAGGGATTGGGGACTGGGGAACTCGGGGCCCCCTCTGGGGATAAGGGGCAATGGGGACTGGGGACTGCTGACAGGTGTAGGTTTTTTACAAGGGTGTGAGTATTTAGTCTCTCTGGTCAGAAAATAAAATTAGAAACCCAAGGTGTGGATGAGACTCAAATGCTGAAAAATGAGTATCTCAAACAGTGGACACGCATAGTATCAGAGAAAATGCCACATCTGTCGATACCTCAAGTGGTGGGGCTGGCGACGTGGAGTTTTGGCATGGTAATGACCAAATCAAGTAGCTTGACAAAAGTCGCGCAATTGATCGCCAGAGTGAATGGCGAAAAAGCCGCAACGGTACGTCAAAGGTTAAGACAATGGTATGAGGAAGCAGAAGCCAAAAAAGGGCTTCATCGTCGCAGTCTGGATGTGAGCAGTTGTTTTGCACCATTACTGATGTGGGTATTAAGTTTACTGCCGACAAACATTGAACAGATAGCCTTAGCACTGGACGCAACAACTATTGGCAGTAAGTTCGTAGTCTTATCGCTGAATATTCTGTTGGCAGGATGTGGAATTCCCATTGCATGGTGTGTTGTACAAGCTAATGAACCAGGAAGTTGGAAAGGACATTGGTCAACCATCTTCCTATTCAACTTCATCGCTGGAGTTCTTTTCCTTCTACTCCTGTTGACGATTTATACTGTTTTAACTCCTCCTAAATGTAAAAAACCTACACCTGTCAGACTGGGGGAAGGGGGAAAAGGGGAAATTATTATTACCAATTACCCATTACCAATTACCAATGCCCCATGCCCTATGCCCAATCCCCATTTTCTTTACAATTTCTGCCTGATGCATTTACTTAGGGCGTGAAAATTCAGAAAGCTACATAAGTATTCTTGAAGTAATAATATTTCTGCTTTGTAGAAAATAAATTTTCATTTAGAGTAAGACAGAGATACATGCTGATTCCCACTGTGATCAAAGCTATCTGAAGTTTCAGGCTAAATGACTAGAGGAAACTCAGTTGAATGCTTAAGAGTCTGTTTCAAAATGGGTAACAGCAACCGTCCCTATAAGCCCGATCACCTATGCTAAAAGTTATGCACTCGGCCACCAATTCAGCTACCCCAAATTCCCAGTGGGAGGATCTAATCCAGCTTCCAACCCCAACTTATGTTGAATGGGATAATATCAAAACTCAGTTAGACTTAGTGCTGTTGGCACTAGAAACTTTAACTGGTCTTGGTTCCGAGGCGATGCTCTCGGCAGCAATTAGTTTGAATTTGGAGTCAAGAGTGCCAGATCGCGTAGCTTTGTGGCGCTTGCGCCAGTCAAATCCCCTACGCAAAGGACAAGGAGGGCGAAAAAAACTAGATGTAGAAGAGGCGCGATCGCTTGTTCTCATCACTTGCTACCTTGCCAAACAGCACCAAGAATTGATTCGTCGTGCTGTTGGTCTATTAGAACAAATGGCCGCAAATCACCAGGAACCTCACCAAACCGCTTTACTGGGAGATTATATAGATGCTTTCTGCAATACTTACCAAGAGCGCATGGAAGAGGATGAGCAAATTTCTACAGATTTATTAACTCATTTAGCGCTCAAACTGCTGGTAGATTTATTGTTTTACAGCGCCCCTGGTGGACACCGCCGTCTTTGGTTAGCACTGATAGACCGTTCCACAAAGTTTTAGATTTTGATTTTAGATCGCTCCTCCTAAATCCCAAATCGAACACCAATCATCTCCTTCGCAGTTTCTGCTATGCCTCTATCTAATTCTGTCATTCGTCGCTACACACCCCCCACCTGTACCCTCGAAGTGTTGGCGCAAAGCTCACCTTTATCCCGGTGGACGGGAAAAACTGTCCTCAAGCAACTCAGCTTTGAGTTGCGGTTTGACGATCCGCGACTACCAGAAGAAAGCAGACTCCCAATTCGGGGCGATCGCGATCAACTCGAAGCTTTGTGTGATGCAGTTTCAATCTACATTCAACAATTTCTCCAACAATCTCCCGAAACTTTTTCGCTGAGTTTTCCCAGCCCACAAGATTCTAGTAAAGTCGCTAGTGACGCGCAAATACAAGACTTTCAACAGACTGCACAACCAGTTAGTACTCAAACGTTAAGGTCTTTTCCCTCTTCTTTCCCTACAACAACAATATATTTAGAACCGAGCAGTTCTTTGACTCACAAGCTATTTCTCGGTTCCCTAGCCAGCCAAGCATCTGGCCCTGTAATCGAACTAAGTCTGTTGCAACTATTCGATTTAGCAACTGCTCTAGATGAATACTCGGCTGATATTATGGCGTTACCTACTCTGGAAAATACAGGCAGTTCGGTAGCAAAATTCCCAGTCTGGGCACCTGTAGCAGCTGTATTAGTCTTAGGTGTGGGACTATTACCAGTAACCTGGCAATATGTGAATAACATTAAGCCAAATCAGCAACAAACTGCGAAAAAACCCACTGCCAATTCAGGGACAATTGCTCTGCAACCCTCACCTCAAGTCAACCCAGAAGCAGGACTTGCAGCCCCTGACAGTTTTCCCCCATTACCAAATATTGGCTCGACTACACCAATTCCTACTTCTAGCTTGCCAGCAGATCCTCTATTAGTTCCTAATTCTGGAGTGGCTAGCAAAACCCAAACATTACCAAATACTAATTTTCCTGCTGCTCCCACATCTGCTGGTTCGAGTTTACCTAAGGGTGTGCCATCTCCAGCAACTGGACTGGGTATCAATCAAAAGACAAGCCCAACTTTTTCTACTAATCCACAGTTTGGCGTACCTACTACCATCGGTGACCAGCAAATTGCTTTGCAACCAAACTTGACACAGACCAAGCCTGGATCGATTAGCCCCAGCGATTTAGGTCTTCCGAAAAAGCGAGAATTACCGCCTAGCCTATCAACAGATAGAACTAGCCGTAGTGTCACCCCCAATCTTCCCATCACTGCGCCAGCGCTTCCTGTCATCCCTAATGAACCAACAAGTACAGCCAAGTTAGAAGGAGAATATAATCCTGCTTCTACAACATCTACCACAACTTCCAGAGCCAGTAGTGAGAGTGCGTTAGTTAATAAATTGCGGGGAACAAGAAAAACTGCAACGACAATAACGCCACAAGCTAATGACAGCACATTATTTGATACACCTCAGATAGCAGAAGCTAGACAATATCTGCAAAAACGCTGGCAACCACCTTCTGGATTAAAGCAAACACTAGAATATAGTGTGATGGTAGGTGTTGATGGTACTGTTGAACGAATTTTTCCCTTAAATAAAGCAGCCAGAGATTATGTAGATAGCGCTGGTATGCCAAATATCGGTACACCTTTCGTTTCTGCTAATAGATATGGCAGAAATGTCAGACTTAGAGCTGTACTTAGCCCAGATGGTAAAGTGCAAATCTTTCCAGAAACCGAATAATTATCAAGGTTTTCACTTAGTGGAAGATACTTTAGCAAGAAAATGGGGAATTGGTAATTGGTAATTGGTAATTGGATTTGACCTTTGACCCTCGACCCTTGACAAACAAAAAATAATAAATACCCAATAAAATAGGCTGGTTTTACCAGCCTATAGTTTTTTATTATTTTAATAACGAGATTTTTTTGTTTTTAATTTTTGTTTTTTCCGCCTCTTTTCTGTAGTAGCAACAGCATGATCCACCGGATAACCAACTACAGGAATTACCTGATATTTGCGTTCTTCTTCTAACTTTTTCAGTTCGGTGTAATCAAGCCAGTGAATGCAATCAACTGGACAAGTATCTATTGCTTCTTGAATGACTTCCTCTGCGTCCCCATCCTGACGAACTACACGCGATCGCCCATAATCTGGTTCAATGTAAAATGTGTTACGGGCAACATGAGCGCAATGCTTACAGCCAATACAAGTGATTTCGTCCACATATACACCTCTTTGGCGAAGCATTCCACCCAATTCCGGCTCTAAACCAGAGCGTTCGGGAGCATCCCGTAAAAAACCGCCTAATTCTGGTTCAAACCCGGAACGATTATCTTCTTGTTCTTCCGGCGAAGGCAGAAAATCAGCCATTACGCACTCCAGCGTTGTACTACCAGACGAATTGAACCATCTTCTTGTTGCTTTTGTTCGGTCACTTGAAAACCAACACGAGATGTTTCTTTCATGACTGTTTGATAAGCATAGCGCTGAGTCACTTGGCGCAAAAATCCATCTACAGATAGGTTTTGTTGCCAGTACTGTAAGTCAGCCACCAATTCATATTCTTGGCCGTTCCATCTAAAGCCGATATCATAACCATTCTCCTGCTCAATGGAAATTTCTGCAGGATGAGTTTGACCGCGATAGCCTCTTACTTCACGCGGGCCTGGCTTCCAATCTATACCCAATTCACTGAGAGCATCTTTCAAAGAGTCTAGGTTACGGATTTGAGTTTTAATTTGGCTAAAGTGTGACATGGTGGTTCTGAATTAACTAAAATAGACTATTTTTGAACAATTACCAATCACTGAAAGCGGTTTGCGTATTGACCACACCAGATTGTTGTACCTGATTATTGGCGAAAAATTCTGAAGTTGGCTCATTAACAAGCACTTGACCAAGTTGTGCTTCTATTGCTGCTGTGACTTCAGCACAAGAAGCACCCACAATGCCAGTGACTTTCTCTTGTACCCGACCATCTGGATAAATTATGAACTCTAATGTCTCCATGCTCTTGGCCAACCACGATAATACGCTTGAATTGTACTGCCTCAGCAGTCGGCTAAATATATAGCCGTCGGAACATTCCACTTAGATACAAACTTGCCATTTGTTAACTAATGTTCCATCTCTCAAAATATATATCTCAGAATTTTTACAAAAATTATTAATTTTATAAGTCGTTACGTTTGTCATTAGTTAGTTTCTCTTAACCTAATAGATTAGTCAAGCGGACAATTGAGCTAGCAAAATGACGGTTAAAAGGCTGAAATCCAGCATTAGCGGTAGTATAGCCAGTAAAGCCAGCAACAAAACTATAAAATTTATTGAAAATGTTTATCATTATCATTGAGTTTGACTAATTGAACTACTCAATGTCTAATACCAACTTTGGGATTTTAAATTGAAAACCTTGACCACAAGCCTGTTTCGAGACTTTCAAACAATAGTACTTAGGTTAATTTAGTGTAAATTTTTGCTCTTAACCATTGACTTAAATAGATAATTTGTGGGCTAGTTTATCTCTCTATCTTCGTCCCAGGAATCCAAGTTAGAAAAAATCGGTTACCTTTTTGCTCTGTAATTTCCGCACCCAAGCGATTATAAAAACTCAAACCGCGAGTGTTCCGAGCATCAGCGTTCCAAGCTAGATGGGTACAATTATTTTGCTGTGCAATTTGAGCTAGATGACTCATCAAAGCAGCGCCGGCTCCTTGGCTTCTCATATCTTCATTGACGTATAAATCATCTAACCAAATACTCGGTTGTCCTGCAAATGACGAGTATCTAAATCCATACAAAGCGAATCCAATCTCGCGTTCTGAAGTCGCTGCAAACAAAACGTAAGCAAAAGGAAGTTCACCAAAAATTGTTTGGCGAATTTTAGCTTCCGTTACTCGCAACACGCCATTAAAAGCGCCAATATTGCGGTCAAATTCTGCCTTCTTTTTGATGAATGAGAAAATCAGTGGTACATCATCAGGGGTTGCATTTCTGACTTTCATCAACTTCAAAACTATTTTTTATTAGGTTTAAATCAAGTGCGATCGCAATCTCTCAAAAATTCTCTTAGCCAAATTTATTACTTACCAGATTTGAGGAAATTTAACCCTAAAAACAACGCTGCCACAGTACCCGCCACGGCAATTTCACCTTGAGCAATTTTTTCTAACACCGATGTTACGGGTATTAAGATCACTTCAATTTCTTCTGTAATATCTAACTTTTGTTCTTGAACTTGCACTACATTTTCTGCTAGGAATAAATGAATTTGATTCGTATCTTTACTGGGCTTATCGTATAGTGTGGCAATTTTTCGTACTGCTTGCGTAACATAACCAGTTTCTTCTGCTAGTTCTCGCACTGCTGCTACTTCTGCACTTTCTTGTTGTGGATCAAAACTACCTGCAGGGAGTTCTATAAAAAAATCGCCAACAGCATGACGATATTGCCGGACAAACACAATTTCTTGATTGCTAGTTATCGGTAAAATTAAAGCTACTTCTGGTTTGAGATTAACAAAATAATCATCAATAATTTTGCCGTTAGGTAATTCTATTTCATCTCGTCTGACCTTACACCAAGGATGATCTAATACCATCTTTGATGTTAAAGTTGTCCATTTTTTGAGATTTTTCATATATACGCTAGCATTTGACAGCAATATGTCTAAATCTGGCAATTTTGACTATGTAAAAAAGTATAACAGATGTATCAAATCAACTAAACTTTAGCCCTACACTGTGATATTTGTGATATTTGGCCTAGCCATAGATAAAGTATATATATGCAACTTCAGGTCAAAATATTTACTGTAAATAAACGTTTTCCTTTGACAATTAGTCGGGGGACAACGTCACAGACAACGAATGTATGGGTGAGTATTTCCCAAGATGGGATTGAAGGCTGGGGAGAAGCGTCACCATTTGGTGTAGGCAATCATTCGCAATCAACAGAGAAAATTAAAGAGGCTTTACAAGAAATAGCACCAATTTTGCAACCTTTTAGCCCATTCCAAAGGCAGCAAGTTGAACAAGCTTTAATCGCAGTACAGGCTCCTTCTGCAGTGAGAGCCGCAGTGGATATGGCAATGCACGATTGGCTAGGTAAGCTTGTCTGTTTACCAGTGTGGCAACTTTGGGGACTTGATCGCCATTTGATAGTGCCTACCTCAGTTACCATTGGCATCAACTCACCAGCAGCAGCCAAAGCTAGGGCACGGGACTGGTTAGAATTTACAGATGTTCGTGTTTTCAAGGTGAAGCTAGGTAGTCCGGATGGCATAGATGCGGATCGGAAAATGTTCTTAGCAGTCCGTGAGGAAGCACCGAATTTGGAATTTTTTGTTGATGCTAATGGCGGTTGGAGTTTGCCAGATGCGATCGCCATGACTAGTTGGTTAGCTGATTTAGGTATAAAGTATGTAGAACAGCCACTACCACGGGGACAGGAACAAGGTTTAGCAGAATTAAAAGCGCGATCGCCTCTGCCGATATTTGTCGATGAAAGTTGCTTTACCAGCACCGATATCCCTCAACTAGCAAACTATGTAGATGGCATTAATATCAAACTCATGAAATCGGGAGGCTTAACAGAGGCAATGCGAATGGTACACACTGCAAAAGCCTATGGTTTACAAGTGATGTTTGGTTGCTATTCTGATAGTTCGTTAGCTAATACAGCCGCAGCACAGCTGGCTCCGCTGGCTGATTATTTAGATTTAGACAGTCATCTCAACCTCATCAACGATCCTTTTACAGGTGCATTGATCAAAGAAGGAAGAGTTTTGCCCAACGATTTACCAGGTTTGGGGGTACAACACAGTGCGTCTGCCACTTAATCAACGAATTGCTATTTTGCTACATGAGGGAACTGCTGGCAACCAGGGGAAAACTGGGTTGGCGATTTTACGCTATAGTGAAGCCCCTATAGTGGCTGTCATCGATCGCGACTGTGCAGGAAAATCTCTATCAGCACTCACGGGTATCAAACGTGATGTCCCGATTGTGGAGTCAGTAGCCGCATCTTTAGAATATCAGCCACAAGTTTTGGTAATTGGTATAGCCCCTAAAGGTGGTGCCGTACCAGATGATTATTGGCATGAAATCAAAGATGCGCTACAAGCGGGAATGTCTCTAGTCAATGGTTTGCATACACCATTGGCAACAATGCCAGAGTTAAATGCACTGCTAAAACCAGGACAAATAATTTGGGATGTCCGCAAAGAACCACCGAATTTAGGTGTTGCTGGTGGGTTGGCGCGCACCCTTCCCTGTCGGCGGGTGTTGACAGTAGGAACTGACATGGCGATTGGTAAGATGTCAACAAGCTTAGAACTGCATTGGGCAGCAAAACGCCGGGGATGGCGTTCTAAGTTTTTGGCAACAGGTCAAACTGGCGTAATGTTAGAAGGCGATGGTATACCTCTGGATGCCGTGCGGGTAGACTTTGCGGCTGGTGCAGTGGAACAAATGCTGATGCGCTACGGCAAAAACTACGACATTGTCCATGTGGAAGGACAAGGTTCCTTATTGCATCCCGGCTCAACAGCCACCTTACCTTTGATTCGTGGTTCCCAACCGACGCAATTAATACTCGTACATAAAGTAGGACAAACCCATATCCGCAATCATCCCCATGTACCCATTCCGCCTTTACCAGAGGTGATTCGGTTGTATGAAACTGTAGCTAGTGCGGCTGGTGCCTTTGCCCCTGTGCCTGTTGTAGGTATAGCATTAAACACAGCACATTTAGATGAAGCGGCAGCTAAAGATGCGATCGCCCAAACTACAAAAGAAACTGGGCTACCCTGTACTGACGTAGTACGGTTCGATGCAAACTTCCTGTTGAATGCCGTGATGAAAAGCTAAGTTTTACTGTGGCAAATAATTCCAGAAATTTATAAACTTGCTGTTAACAGTAAGTTTATAAATTCATAATTTATTATATGTAGATATTCCAATTATTCTTGCGATTGTTTTTCCTAGTTTTAAGTCAATACCCTTGGGTTAAGGTCATTAGCGATTAATTTGTCACTTATAAAAGAATCCAGAAGAATTGGGGGAGAATCCCCGAAACCCCCTCCAAAATTATTGTTCGGTTTTTTTGTTGAGTAACTAGTAGTTCACCACATAAGTAATGAGGGGTTGCGAGGTGTCAGATACCCGACTTCTTGAAGAAGTCGGGTATCTCGCAGCCTAGCAAAATTAATGTGGTGGATTACTAGTTTTTTGGTTTTGTGAGCAATTAATTCCTCTTTTCTATTCTCTAGCTTTTAGAGCTATTTTCATGAATAAAACCCCACGCATTAATATACCTGTAGAAGTAAGAAAGTATGTATTTCAACGCGATAAATATCAATGCCAAAGTTGTGGTAAAACGGCTTTAGAAACTAACCTCTCTATCGACCATATTATCCCTCTGTCGCGTGGTGGTCAAAATGATATTAGCAATCTTCAAACACTCTGCAATATTTGCAACCAGAAAAAATCAAATAACATTGACTCGCGCTTCAGGCGTAATTTTGAATTATAAAATAAAAACCATCCCTTTTTAAAAGAGGGATGGTAAAAAATCAGAATTATGGACACTTTAAATCAGGATATTCTGATGTTTTAACTAGCTTTCTTTAAAGCTTGTCTTAATTTTTTCAAATCTTTCGCAAGTTTCGCAATATCTTGATTTTTCATAAACTCGCGGAGAGATTGAGGGCTAAGTTGTTTTATCAGATTATTCCAAGCATTCACAGCGTTATTGAACTGAGTAATATTGACATTTTCTGTTGCCAATAAACCTGATATGGAGGTGATAAATGCTTGTACTGATTCTTGACTGGCTCCTAAAGTGACTAGGTTTGTCTGTAATTGAGTTTTGGCGCTATCAAAACTATCTTGTCCCTTCAAAAGGACTAAAATTGCGCCAGATATTGTATTAGCTCCAGCAGTTTGGCTAGTTATCTCAGATGCAGCTTGATTAAGCGCTGCTTGAGCTTCTGCTGTAACTATCAGTTCTCCATTTGGGCCAAGTTCTAAATTAGTACCTGGTACTATTTGGGGGGGGCGAGTTATTGGATTTGGCGGAATGAAACTACCACCAGAGTAACCTGATGATTCTTGGCTAGTTCCTTGATTAACAAATGTACCAGCATTTGTTCTATTAGCAGTAGCCAGCAAAACAGTCGATAACATTAACACGAGACCAAAACTTAGGGGGAATTTTTGCTTTTTCATGCTTTTGTCTCAGATTTATTCAGCGATAAAATTTAGAATCTACGTCTAATGTGAATTGAGTACCGTAAATTTTGTAACCTCTTCCATCGTTCCAAAACTACAATTTTTAATAAGTCTGGAAACCTTGATTGATAAAGAGGAGTTTTTTCTTCACATCAGGCATAATTTAAAACTGGATACTATACCCTGCACTCAAACTAAAACCAAGACCATTGCTGAAGCTGCCAGTTAGGTCTGTGAAAATAGTATTGATAACTATTGGAGTATTTGGAAAAGGAGCAAAAGACGCACCCATGTTTAAAGCATTCCCAGTCCAGCTACCTACTAAGGATGCTTGTGGTATAACTCGTAAGCCAACACTGCCGAAAATATTTGGTGGATTATCTTTTGAGTTCCTAAATGAACCTAGAGAGCGAAAATCACCGCTTCCAAGACCAAGAGAAACAGTCAAAGGCATTTGATTATTTTCATTATTTGGCTGTAAGTAAAATGCTTTAGTAACCACTCCATAGATTGTGTCTTTAGCTTTGTCAGCATCCCCCCAGCTAATGGGGTTAGACCAACCAATAGCGACTGCTGTTCCATCAGCAAAGTATTTGTGTAGTTTGAAACCGATACCGCCACTTTCACCAAAGTCACTAAAATTGGGATTTTGACCACCTACGCTAATAATATTGAGGTCAACTTCCAGCCCTACGGATTTCACCGCATCTCCTAAACCAAAGCCTAGAGCTAGTGAACCATCTGTTTTACCTTGATCTAAAGGAATATATATTCCCCCACCAATGAAAGCTTGACCCCAGCTAGCACCATAAGCAGTGGGAGTACCAGCACTAGAAGCAGGTGCGCCGCCTAAGCGAGCTCTGGGTATTTCAACTAAGGGTTCAACTAATAATTCTTGGCGTAACCTATTGGCTTCTCCTAAAGTATCACCTACAACTCCAGAAGAATCTGTTTGAGCAATTTGCGTGGGTTTTTTGTGGTTGAATGCGGTTTCTGTCTTTTGAGACAGTAAATCTTTTGCTCTTAAGTCTGCATTAGACTTGGCAATAATATGAGAACTAGCAGAAGATGCTTGCAGGCTTTGCGAAGAACTGAATTCAACAGTGGGGCTGCTATCTTCTATAGTGACTTTTCTCCAGTCTATATCCTGCTGTATGGCGCTCTTAAAAGCGGTGGTATCCTCTAATGCTGTGTCAGCAGAACTAAATTCACTGCTGGTATTATCAGCTAATAACTTATCTGCTGCAGCAGCAGGATGCGTTGAAATCGCTGTAGTCAGCAAAATACCAGTTACTAACGTTTTTCCTAACCCTAAGGAAATAGACGGCAATCTGTTGAGTAATAATATACTTAAGGCTTTTTCTTTTAACACAGTAAAATCCTCACACTAAAGCAAAAAACATAACACTGTACTAAGGTTGATTTATCCTATAGCAAAGTATTTATAAAGACAAGGCAAAGTATACTAATTTTGTTATATGGGATAGACAAAATTAGCTAAAAAGTCGTATCTATAAGGGTTATAGATTTTTTTTAGAAGGATACTAGTCTTTTAATCTGGCAAAATGATCGGTTTAAAATATTTTTTGTTATTCACATTTCACCGTATTATCACTAGTTGCAAATGATGCAAAGAAAAATTAATTTAAGTATTAATTACTTAAATGTTTTGTTACAAGTTTTGGGTTTAATGAACTTTGGAACAAGTGAAGAGTTGAAGCAACCTGTAGTATTGGGTAGATGAGCCGTTCTTATGTGTGAGTGCAGCTCATAGGCTGGTGGCAAGTCACTATTCAGTTATAATCGCAAAATTATTGAATGCCAATGCTATTCAAAATTGCTGAAATAGTGATAAATAGCTGGTTAATAGTATCTTGTATTCTAAAAATCACCAGTTTATGGCTGGAAATTTACTCTAGAAACTGAAGGTAAAGCCTGGCAAGATTTTAATTGCGATCGCTGGTCATAAGTGTGTAACCCATCCCTATTACGAAATACACACAGGACATACGTAGACAGATAATTTGAATTTCAGGATGTACCCCTGTGGAGAAGTAAGGTACGCCATTGGTGTAGCCTATACAGCAGAAAACAGGGGTTTAGCTTGAAAAATATAGGCTGAACCCCTGTCGAAAAATAAACCGCTCAGGGTGGTTTCATACAAGCAGAGAAAAACTAAAAGTGGGTTTCAAAGCCTCTCTCCCCGTGGGAGAGAGGTTTGGAGAGAGGGAAAAAGCCATGCTACAAAACGAGAAATCAAGACTTATGTATTTTCCTTTTTTCGTATGAAAGCACCCTGCTGTCGAAAAATAAACAGCTTACCTAAGCTTGACTAAGAAAAGCTTACTGGCTATGTCCATCCCAAATTAGAGGAAAGGCATAATCTGAGAATGATAGTGAATCTTGATTGTCACTGCGGCTTTCTTGATCGATGACTTTCACAACCTTGTTGTATATATCTTCAGCTTGCTGCAGAGAATCACCAATGCTGGTTAATCCCAACTTGCCAAACTGCGATAGACAACCCATGAGATGAAATACTGTACCTGTTTCTGTGCAGCTATCAAAGTGTAATCTGTAATGAGCGATGATATCCATCAAGTCATTAGGTAATAATCCTTGATAGCGGTCTTTTTGTAGGTTGTCGGTAGCAATGTAATATTTGGGACGACCTTGTTGACTATAAAATAACCCGGTAGATAGGTCATAGCGACCGTTGGTTAATAGTTTCAGCGTCATAAAAGGATGGGTAGTCCCGCCTTTACGCAGATTAATTTCGATCGCTTGAATATCCCACTGTCCACTACCCTGATCAACCGCGATAAAATCTACGCCAAACCTTTCTAAAGCACCTTTCTGGGCAAGTTTTCTGCCAACTTGCAAACCTAGTTGCTGCAATTCCAAACGGTAGCGTTCGTCTGCGGGGAATCGACAACCAAGATAAATTTGTCCATCTGGCCCTCCCAAGATTTGGTCGTGAGTGGAGAGAATTTCAACTTCACCTGTGGGTGTAATACGTCCTTGGACGCTAGGCGATCGCTTAATTTCTCCTTCAACAAAGGCCTCAACAATCGCCCCTAATTCTGTGATGCGTCCGGAAAAATTAGCCCAAGTCTCTTGGCTGGCTTGAAAGCGCATGGTTGCAAAGCGATCGCTAATTGCAGCAATTCTTTGAGCCGTACCAGCTTCTCCCGGTGCTAAATTCATAATCGGTCTTAAATCTAGCAACGCATTTCCTTCTCCAGAAATACCTTCATTGAGTTTGACTACCATGCGTTGCAATGTTGGCTGGCGTTCCCATAACTCACAAGCTGCAACTGCTAAATCTTTCTGGTTCCAAACTCTTTGGCTACCATCTGGATGGGGGACACCACATTCAGCAAATATTTGCCGACTACCGCTTTTGGAACCCCAAATCTGTAAATCTGGTGCAGCAGCATACAAAGGTACATCTAATTTTAAAGATAATTCCGCTTCTAAAAATGTGGAATTGTAACAAACCATGAATGATTTTTCATGGCGCAAAGATTGCTTAATTCTCTCTAGTAAACGAGGACGTTCTAAAATCTTTTGACTCAGAGGTTTGAGAGAAGAATCATAAGTTGAAAGTAATAGTAAACGATTGCGGGCATGGGAAAAAGGTATTCCAGGTAGCAGTTGCAGATAGTAATCAATAATGCTAGGATGCAACGGCATTGATGTTACATAAATTAACCTTGTACGCGGATTTCGTAACCGAATTAAAGAAAATAATAGTCTTTCTTCATAATGTTCGCAGCCTTCAACCTTTTGCAGTTCTCGCTGGTCGATACTCAAAGAAGGAATAATTAGAATATCCGCCTCACTGTTATCGAATAGCTCGATAGTTTTCCAGCGATCGCGTAAAGTAGATTGCAGACGACGAAACTGATCAACCTGGTCTAAATCAGAAATATTAGCTGTTACCATAACCCCTGCCCTGTCTTGATCCCAAGACTGTATTAATACTATGGTACATCTAGATGAGCGCTCAGATCGCAAGCTAGGACTGCTAAACAATTGCTGTGTACAGTAACTTAATTGATAATGCTGAATTTACTAGTTCCCTAGGATTTACCCCTTAAGATTGAGCTAACAAAAATTTTTTTACATCTTTAGATTGATAAAGTCTTACAACATAAAAGTTAATTTTGAAGCAGATGAACAGGATAAATCCTTCATCACAAGAGAGTTGTATACTTGTTTGCCGTGTTCAAGTTATTAGATTGTGTTAGGTGTGGGGAGAAATTATTTTAGTGACGTGCATTTACCAAACATGAGTTAGGTTGAGCTAATATCCGGGTTATAACAGCTTTAACTTATAAATGCTAAGTAATACACAAAGTAACCCTTGGGTTGAATTTTCGATCCAAGGTTTACTTTTGGCAATTAGGTAGTTGGTAATTCGTAATTCGTAATTGAATCAGTTCATGATTCATTATTTATCCTGACTTGGTTAATTTGTAGGAAAAGCTTTATGCCAGAAGAGAAGACTTTACAACCACCCCAGCAACAACAGCCGCCTGGTAAAGAATCTGAAATGCAGCCAAAACCCAAAGCAGATGATGCTAAATACCAGGGTAGTGGCAAGTTAAAAGATAAAGTAGCACTAATTACAGGTGGTGACAGTGGTATTGGCCGTGCTGTGGCGATCGCATTTGCCAAAGAAGGTGCAGATGTGGCGATCGTTTACCTGAACGAACATGACGATGCGAAAGAAACCAAACATTTAGTAGAACAACAAGGTCGGCGTGCAGTTGCGATCGCAGGTGATATTGGCGATGAAAATTTCTGCCAACACACTGTACAACAAACAATAGGTGAATTTGGTAAGCTCGATATTCTGGTCAATAATGCGGCTGAACAACATCCCCAAGAAAGTATCGAGGATATTACTAAAGAGCAGTTAGAACGCACTTTTCGCACAAATATTTTCTCGATGTTCTTCTTGACAAAAGCAGCATTAAAACACTTACAAGAAGGCAGTACCATTATTAATACTACATCAGTAACAGCTTATAAAGGTAACCCCCAACTCCTTGATTACTCTTCTACTAAAGGTGCAATTGTAGCTTTTACTCGTTCTTTATCAAAAAGCTTGGTAGAAAAAGGTATTAGAGTTAATGCTGTAGCACCAGGCCCAATTTGGACACCTTTAATTCCCTCAACTTTTCCCGAAGAGAAAGTGGAAAGTTTTGGTAAACAAGTACCCATGAAACGCGCTGGACAACCTGAAGAAGTTGCCCCTAGCTATGTATTTTTAGCCTCTGACGATAGTTCTTATATCTCTGGTCAAGTCATACATCCTAATGGTGGAGATGTAGTCAACGGCTAAATTTCTGCAAACAGAATTAGCTTATTTAATAAAGTTTTATCTGTATAGAACCCAACTTTTTCAATAAGTCAGGGTAAGGATGTTCAAATCTTAATTTGGTTTGGGGAAAAGGTGAAAGGGTAAGTGTTAAAGGTTTTTTGCCCCTTTTCCCCTTCCCTTTTTGCCATTAACTGATAAATGATGTGAATCATATTAAATAAAATTTAGTAACCCTTAGGGTGAATACTTCGTCCTCCATTAGATGGATGAAGAAATGTTAATTGCTTAGTAATCTATTCTGTAAACAACAAGTAATTATTAGCAAATAGACATATGGCATCCACAACACCATTGCTTGGTACAGAATTAGTAGATTGTGCTAGAGCAAATGCGAAGCAGGGCATTGAAACTGCTGCTTACCAATGCGGTTATGGCAACGATCTCAACAAATTTGCCCATGAATTAAGGCAAGCTTGCGAAGAAATGAATTTGCAAGTTAAAGAACTTACGGAACTAATTACTGACCAAGATTTGATATTACAAATAGGTACTGGCGAAGTAGTTGCTCCAGATACAGCTTCTGAACTTTAACGCAGAGGGGAATCAGGGAGATGAGGTAGATGAGGAAGCAGGGGAGAAAATGCCATTACCAATTACCCATTACCCATTACCAAATGACCAATGACAAATGACAAATTATTACATATCATACATTTTGGCTTCTGAAGCCTCTGGATATTCTTCGCAATATTCCTCAAAAGCTGTCTTAGGTGGCTTATGAGCGCGTTGGTGAGATATTTCGGCTTGCATTTCTTCTACAGCATCCCAAGCCGCAGCACATTCTCTTGAGCGAATACCTGTGTCAGCACAAATGATCCTAGCTCTCTTAATTTCTGCTTGCAGCTCTTGTTCCAGTAGCGCTGTTCCAGATTGTTCCAGAAAGTTACTATGAGCCAGAATATCTGTAAGTGAGATAATACCCAGCAGTTCACCTTGGATAACTGGCGCTCTATGTAGATGATACTCAGCAAATAAGCGTGCAACGTATTCTACAGCGAGGTCTGGATTGATAGTAATACAAGGTTTAGACATAATCTCATAAACGCGTATTGCATGAGGATTCTTTCCATAAGCAATCACTTTATAAGTAATATCGCTTTCGCTAACAATACCGTAAGCATCTTGTTCATGGCGACGATCTACAATTAATGCTCGCCAGTCTCTTGCTCTCATTAATTTAACAGCTTCAGCTACTGTTGCCGAACCGCGAATAGTGGCAACATCTTTAGTCATAATATCTGCGGCTTTTAACATAATTTATCTCCCAGAGAATCTTTGAATAACTCTGCAGACAAGGGCGTAAATTTCCAGCACTCAAGAGTTGACTAAGTAACTTTAAAGTTCTTTGAAAATACTGGCATCGCTCTCTGGTCTAACAGCTAATAACTTGATACCTGCTATTTTATAATTAGTTACTAACTACTGATTGCCATTCCTGCACTACTGATGGCGGAACCGAAATATTAATGAAGTGCTGGACAGGCAAAGGAATACCAAGCTGTAGCGGTTCTATGGGCAATTTTGGCAAAATATTTTGGAAATCATACTGACCAATGCTAGGTACTGGTGCTTCCTCTAAAAAAACATCGGGAGCAGTCAAGACCTCACCTGTAGCTTTAGTAATTCGCAGTGGTTGCGGATGAATCAATTCAGCAGAACCCGGAAACCCTACCAGTCGGAGATTGACGCTAGGCGGATGACCTGGATAAATTTGCTTCCACAAGATAACCTGCCAAGTATTTCCCGATTGATCGTCTAATTTAAGATGTGAGCGATAAATTATCTCGCCTGGTACTTGTTCAAATTTAGTAATAGCTGCGATCGCAGTTTGATAGGATTTGATTTCTAAACCTAGGAATATCAACATCGTCAATATCCCCAGCAAAAGCATCCACCAAAATGATTGTAGGAAGCGACGCAACATTAGGTGTATCTCCTTATTCTGCTTGAGGCTCACAAGTTATTTATTTGGGGTTTGGTATTTGGTGTTGGGTGCTTGGTGTTTGTCTTCCCCATTACCAATTACCAATTACCAATTACCTATTCCCAAATCCCCCATCAAGTCACACTCGCCTTTTCTGGAACCACTGTTTCAGCTTGTGAAACATCCGTTAGATGCATAACATGGACAGAGCATGGAGCATGATGCAGGACGTAATTGCTGACGCTACCTAGAAATAGTTCTTTGAGTCCTGCGTGACCACGACGACCCATAACAATTAGATCAGCTCCCCAACTAGTTGCTAATTGACAGATGATCCGACCCGGACTACCAAGGTGCTGGGTATATTCTGCATTTACGCCTGCTGTGTTTGCTTGAGCGCAGAAGGACTGTAGGATTTGAATACCTTGATGTTTAAAGATATCCCATTGCTTTTGATAGTATTCAAAGCTTTGGCTGCCTATTCCTGGATAATAGTCACAATTGGATAGTATAGGTGCGTAAGGGCTACCTTCTTCTTCCGCAGATAGCACATGCACTAGCATTAAACTAGCTCCTGTTACCTTTGCTAAAGCTAAGGCTTGATCAAAAACCTGTTTTCCCATTGGCGAGCGATCCAATGCAACTAGAATTTTGTTGAACATATGTACCTCCGCTTAGAGTTGATAAATGGCCTGTGAGGTTTCTGGTTTCTAGATGCTAGTACTGCTCGCTGCAGGAAATTTACAAGGAGCTAGTGTTTTGATTCCCGTGCTGCTGTACTAGATTGGTAGAAATTTTCAAGTCCTTCACTAAAATCTGATTTACTTGCTTACACCTATGCTTATAGATCTCAAAGTTGAGGAACTTGTGAGGGCACAGCTATAACTGCATCAGGCGATAGTATGCGATTAATATCAGACATTTTTCCTCTCTTCGGCTCGAAATTCAACAATCGGAAGTACTCTCGAGTTCCAACATCATTAAGATATTGCAAATAAGTATTTTTACAATTGTAAAAAGTAAAAAATATCAACAATACTGAGACCTAGATAGTCTTGTAACAGCTTAAATTGTATGAAACATATTAAATAAGTAGTTAAATTAGATACTTTGCTCAGTAACAGGCGAGTGCAATCAGAGACGCTATTGCTCAGTTTTTATGAGATTTAGAGTTCTGTTTATTTTGTTCACCGACTACAGCTAGCGGCGTAAAAGCTGTTTCGCAGAGAACAACACAGCCACAAACCTACTCTTTTTTTGACTACAGCAAATTTACCTCATCACTAATGGAGTACAAAACCATGACTAGTTCTGACATAACTAATTTTGAGCAGAAAACTCACAGGGATATTTCCTATAAGTTAGAAAGCTTTTTCTCTACATCAGGTCGGGAAAGGTTGTTAACTTTGAAGCTGATAGAATATTTCTTACTTGCCGTAGCTGCTGGCTCTGGAATGATTATTTTTTTCGGTCAAAATAATCAAAATCTAGTCATTGCTGGGTCAGTTGGTCTAATTATTGCAATTTTTCTATTTCTAATTAATAGACAGGCTGTTCAAGAATATAGTAATAATACTAACCAATCTGATATCCTCAGAAAAGCTGAACTCTATAATTATTTATCAGCCAATAATAACTCAGGCGATCGCAACTCTGTAACTCCAGCCAGAGCAAAGGCTTTACAGTATTGCCAAACATTGATTGAAGATTATAAAAGAACTCGCACTTTGGCGAGAAACCTTTACTATATTTTGCAAATTGCAACTGTTATTTTATCTGGTGTTACGCCAATTTTAGTACTTGTAGATAAGTTAGAAACTGGACAAGCTTGGCTAAAATGGCTTCCTGTAATCTGTCCCGCTATTGCTTCTATCGTTGCTAGTATTGTGACTTCTTTTCCTTTCCAAAAGAATTGGATTGCTGCTAATACAGCAGTTGAGTTATTAGAAGCTGAACAAGAAAAATTCATTTTGGGCATAACTCAGCCTTATCGCTGTTATGATGCTTCTGATTTTAGTCAACAACAATTGCAAGCCAGCCAAGCTATCGAATACTTTATTGTGCAGGTAAATAATATTCATCTTCAACAGTTGCAACAATCAAATGAACCTCAGCAGTCAGAGAAGACAGAAGCAACTGCATCTAAAGAGTAATCTTAACTAGCAAAAAGTCAAAATTTATCAGTTATCAGTTAACGATAAGAACTGATAACTGATAATTTATTTTGTCAAAGTCTGCTTATATTTAACGAAGCTGGCACTAATTCTGGTAACATCAGTTTAATTAGTGAGTACACACCAGATTTATCCTAGTGCAACATAAAAAATCAATAGCCAGTTGACAAAGTTCGGAAATTCTATAAATTAATCTTTATTCCCGTCTGTATTCATTTACTAGGGTTTTATTTCACGAGTTCTGAAGATTCAATAATTGTGTAGTCAAGAGTTGCTTGCTGAATCTTGAACTACTACAGTTTTGACTATGAAATTATCAGAATTAATGACATAAATACACCAGTTATAAGTATAGACTATTACTAAGTAGCTAATAAAGCTCCATTAGGAAAATTTAATCCCTAAATATATAGGTGATATGATCAAGATTCTGGACTCTACCTTAAGAGAGGGAGAACAAACTCCTGGAGTTTATTTTTCTCCTGAGATCAAGCTGGCGATCGCACAGTTTTTAGATTTAGTAGGGGTTGATATTATTGAAGCTGGCAATCCAGCAGTTGATCGGGAAATTGCTAACGCCATAACAAAAATTTCTCATGCTGGCATTAAGGCGAAAATAGGCGCTCATTCCCTTTGCAGCATTGAGAATGTTAACAAATGCTTAGATTGTGGTATTGACTTTTTAGGTATTGTTTTTAGTGTTTCGGAAAAAAGGCTGCAACTTGACTACAATTTAAATTTGGCAGCAGCGCTAGATAAAATTGTGGAAGTTATTAGCTATGCTAGAAAGCAGCAAGATAATTTATTAATTCGGTATACACCAGAAGATACTGTTCGCTCAAAAATAGAGAATGTGATTGAGGCTGCTAGTGCCGCAGTCCAGGCTGGAGCTAATATCATCAGCATAGCAGATACGGCAGGATACACAACACCATTTCTGCCAAATCGCAGTATTTCTTATTATGTAAAAACTCTTAAATCTGAACTAGCTAAACGTGAATTATATCCACAAATAGAAGTGCATTGTCATAATGATAGAGGTTTAGCGTTAGCAAATGCCTTAGATGCTTATAGTGCTAATGCAGATATTATTGATGTCACGGTGATGGGTTTAGGTGAGCGAACTGGCATCGTTGATTTAGCGCAATTACTTATAAATTTAATAGATATAGGCGAGGAAAATACCAAGTGGGATCTCAAATATTTAAAAGATTTATATGAGTTAGTTAGCGAACATTCACATATTGCTATTCCTCCCCATCAACCTATATTAGGAAAAAATGCCTTTACTCATTATGCGGGGTTGCATGTAAAAGCTGTATCTAAAGACGAGGAACTTTATCAAAGCCTCAATCCAGAAATTTTAGGATTAAAAAGTAGCGTAGCATTAGGTACGCAGTCGGGACGTAGTGCCATTAAACAAGCAATTCAGCAAATTGGTAGAGCCGAATTAGCAGAAAATCCTGATTTGGTAGCAAAGATTTTGCAAGAAATTAAAGAAATTGCTAAAAGAGGTACACCTATTGATGTAGAAAAAGAACTACCAGCAATTGTAGATCGTTGTGCCTTGAGCGAGCTAATTACTAATTGGATTGGCAAATAGCTGTTATAGCCATAGATTTACTTAGCTGAGTATTAACAGCTTTAGCTCATATATATCTATTGACAGACTAACAAAACTGAGCATAATTGCTAGCAAAACCTCACTGGTAAATGCTGGAAATGATGAAGTAGTAAAATATGAAATTCAACCTTGAATATAGTTTGGATAATTTTTTGAGCTAGAGAACATGCTAGTAAGGTCAAAAAGCCAGGAAGAAGAATTACATGAGCTAGGGCAAGACACAAAAGCATCTAAAAAATGGTGGGCGACGCTAGGCATTGGCATTGGCGTATTTATCTTTGCCTTAGATGTATATATAGTTAACCTGGCCCTGCCAAGTATGCTGGAATCACTCCACACCAGCTTTGCCACCATTCAATGGGTGGTTTTAAGTTATTTATTGGCGATCGCTATTTTTGTGATGAGTGCCGCAAAATTAGGCGATATGTGGAGCAAGAAGCGACTATATATTATTGGGCTAGTAGTGTTTACCCTCAGCTCGCTATTTTGTGGACTAGCGCCTAACGTAGGTGTTTTAATTGCCTTTCGTGCACTTCAGGGGTTAGGCGCTGCTTTTATATCGGGGCTGGGAACAGCGATGATTGTGGAAGTGTTTCCCCCCGAAGAACGCGGATTAGGGCTAGGTATTAGGGCAGGAATTTTCGGGTTAGGAATTATGTTAGGCCCCACAGCTGGGGGGTTGCTGATTGGTTTAGGGGGTTGGCCCTTAATCTTTTTAGTCAATGTTCCCATTGGAATTGTCGGCATTTTGCTGGTAGCGCGTTTAGTGCCTCCTTCTAAAGTTGGTGTTGTAAAACAGCGCTTCGATGCCATTGGCACGCTAATTCTCACCCTAACATTAACCTGCTTTACATTCGGGATTACTTTATTACAAAGAGAAGGTTTTAACTCTCATACAGCTATCACTTTTTTAGTTTTATCGGTCATCAGTTTAGCTTGCTTTTTAATTGTGGAAGCCCATATATTAGAGCCGATGTTAGATTTGCGAATTTTTCGCTCTCTAGAAATTAGCTTGGGTTTAGCACTACGTTTTATCGGCAATTTTGTGATGGCAGGGGCAATATTTATCTTGCCGTTTTTTCTAGAATTAGTGCAGCATTACTCCACAGAAAAAACAAGTTTATTACTAGCAATTCCACCGATTCTCATAGTTTTTACAGCACCGATTGCTGGCATACTTTCTGACCGCTTTGGCCCAAGAATTATTAGCTTAATCGGTCTAATATTAATGGCTGGTGGTTGTTTGCTAATTAGCAATTTTGATGCAGAATTAACTGTACCCGATTATATTGTGGGTATTATTCCCTATGGGTTAGGAGTAGGAATGTTTCAATCGCCTAACAATAGCGCCATTATGGGAGCTGCACCCAAAGGACAATTAGGCATTACCTCTGGATTGTTGTCATTATCGCGGATATTGGGACAGACAGCAGGTGTACCGCTTGTTGGTGCTTTGTTTTCCTTAGTGGCGATCGCTAGTAACCAACTCACACCCAACATCGATGTCACCCATGCACCTGTGGAGGCTTTAGTTTTTGGCACACAGGCTACCTTTCGCGTCATTGCAGCTTTGTTGATGGCTTCAACCGTGATGGCAGTTGGTTTGTGGTGGCTGGAACAAAAAAAGGTCAACTCCTTTGGGGAATTAAAAATTCGTTTGGGCAAATTCTAATGTCAATCTTTTTGCAAGATTCAAAATTGAAAATTTAAAATCAACCAAATTAATACCTTTTTTATTAAAGCTTTAGGGTGAGTAATTCTCACCCTATTTTTGTGTATATTTCTACGCATTATATTGACCTTAATATCAGCAATTCAGTGATTTCTGGATTTAGCTGCTTGCCTAATTATTGAAATTTTCAGGTTTTTATATCAGTTATCAAAAAGTGACAGATGGCTAGGAGGGGCACGGCATATACAATCTTTGGGTATATTCCGTTATCTTACTGGTGCCGTGCCCCTACATAGAATTTATCTGTCGCCAACATTATTGAAATTGGTATTACCTCTTTGCACATCATATCAAAAAGACACGAATAATGTAGTATATGTATGCCGTTCAATATACTCATATATGCATATATTTTAAGGTCATTATCTCAGCATTTAGATGCATGAAAAAGAATTTATCCTAATGTTTAAATGCTAGTAAAAGATAGCGTTTACAGTACAAATTAGGAATTTATGGAAAATACATTAGTTGATAAAACCTTCCGTGATAGCAATGGCAATATTGTGATAGCTCAAAAGCCAAACTTACCATTAACTGTCTGGATAGTGACAGGTTTACTATCTTTTCTGTTGACAAGCGACCCAATCAATACAGTATTAAATGTCGTGGCTAATGGCGCATCTTTTACTTGGGCTTGGCTAGAATTATTTCAAGGTGTGAATTATTTTCGTAGAGCATTAGGTCTTGTAGTATTAATTGGTATTATTGCTTGGCAAATTTACTATTGATTGTAAGTAAAGCGGTGCAATTAGAGATAGCTGCTAATCGCTGTCATTAGGTGCAGATGCGTTACGCTATCGCTAACGCATCCTACGTGAGCTTCAAAAATCAAATATGAGTTCTATAGACGAAAATTATCATTAATTAGACTAAAATTTTGATGACTAAATAGCAGTTGATTTCCTTGAATGAATCCCTACAACATTTTTCATCAGACCGAACTTCAGCGTGTTAGTGATGGCATAACCAGACCCCTGCTAGAAAATTGCGATCGCGCCTCATATATCCTTATTTTAGTCTGGCCACAACTTGGGGATTTTGATAGCCTTGAATATGCGTGGTGGTTACAGCGTGAAGCTAAAAAATGGCCTCCTGAAAAACTCGCTATTCGTGCAGTGGGAATTGGCGATCGCGCTTCTGGAACAAAATTCTGTGAATATACGGGATTTCCACCCCAACATTTATTTGTTGAACCAAACGCAGAACTACACAAGCAACTCAAACTTTATTCTGGGCTGACTCTTGGTTTACCTGGACTTTCGGTGACTCTTAAAGCTTGGCTAAATCTCATATTAATGTGTGCAGGGTTTGGCAGCCCAGGAACCCTAAGAGAAGTTTTTCGCGGATACAAAGGCGATCGCCAAGCCCCGCAACTGATTGAAGATGATGAAATTATTCAAGGTACTCCTCTACCTGCTTTGAAAGGCTCATTTTTCAAACTAGCTGGCGGTAGTGGGTTTCAACGTCCCTTTGAATTAGCTACTCTCCGACTGCGGAATATGGTGGAAGTTCTCAGCAATTGGCAAACTTACGTACCTAATTCTGCCTACTTAACTCAGCGCGGTGGAACTTTTCTGTTTGATAGCAAAGGCGAGTTACTCTACGAACATCGAGATCCAGGTATTTTGGGGTTTGCAGCAAATATGAGTCAACCTTTATCATTTTTATCTGCGATCGCAACAGATAGCTTGACTTCAACCCAGAACTGATACACAGATGGGGAAAAGGTTAAAGGGTAAGGGTTAAAGGTTTTTTCTTTCCCTTTTCCCATTCCCCTTTTTCCCCTTAACCGGCAAGTATTGGCTGAGGATTTTTAAAAAAAGACTTGAAGACAAGAGTAAAGAAGTTTATTATGGGCTGCAAACTATAGTAATTACTCACCCATTTTTTAATAACTATATAGATGTGAGCCTATCTAAGCCCCGACTATATATAGGTTCTAATTTTCCTAATTTCTATTTGGATGGCGATCGCTTAATTTTTCTTTACATATTTCTGTGTGATTTGCTTGGAAATTGGGCTTAATAAAATTGATTCAAATATATAGAAGCGCTTTAAAGTCCAGTTTTTTTCGTTAAGAATCTCTCTTTGAGTGGTTGCAGCAAAAGGAAACTAATGCAGAGCAATTGATCAAAATTTTAAAATACTCCAAATTCCAACTACTATGACCTACTCGCGGGAAATTTTATTTTTAATTTAGAACTCACATCTAAAGTCATTGCTAAATTAACTATTGAGAGTTTTCTTGATATGCTTGAGGCTCTAAAATTTGCCATAGTAAATTTAACTTGACGCTCTTTTGATTTGACTTTAAACGAACTCAGCCATAAAAAAAGCATAACTGTCAAAACTACTGGCTGACTATCTTATTAAATCGAATAGATGCTGACTGATTTTGCAGCTATTTACCCAAATAGTTCTAGTTTTTGCCGGACTAGAAACTTTGGAGTCGAATTATGCCCAAAGGATGAGGAATAGCAAGACACATCTATCTTAAATCCTATACCTTAAGGATGAAGTGAAAGGATGGCTAAAATTTATCCTTTTAATTTTAGCGTTGATCCCCAATGGTTTTTTGTCAAAATTTACCATGTCTACACTCTAACGATCATGTAAATATATAACAAAATTATAAAAATATCCTGAAATTAATTTTTTACTTGGGATCGCTAAAACCTATACACCATAATCACTTATGGCATTAATCAGGTTTTCTATATAGAAGGAAAATATAAACAAATAAATTTAGACCGCAATATTAAATAAAAGAAGCACTCACATGAAACCTAATAAATTTTTGACATCTGCTTGTAGATATTGCCGCCATTACAATCCCGAAGGTCGCCGTGGGGGAATGTGTCAGCAGTTAGGCGCACCAGTTCAAGGAAGCTGGAAAGCTTGTTCTTTAGCACTACCACCGTTTGCACCTTCTTGGGAAACTTTAGAAGATGCTTGGAGTCTACCAGATGCTACCCCAGTTGTAGTTCCATGTGGAAATTTACCTTCAGAGGTGGAACTTACTAAAGTTATTCCGGTTGAGGAAACTGTTATCTGTACTGCTGAACAAGCCAGAACAGAGACGGTACTAATTTAGCCATCTTTTAACCATGTTCTAGTCATCTATATATTCCCCAACTAATACCAATTTTGGATTTTATATGTAGGATTGGTGAGACTGAATAGTTAAACCAATTTGGTATAAGTTTGTATTCTGTTTGAAATTAAGATTTGCCTTTAAAATTTTTAGTCTTGTAACAATCGATTAATTTTTAGAAAAATCGCACCTTATGAAAAGGTGCGATTTTTAAGTTTTTATGGTAACCAAGGGAAATCGCGAAAATTTGGGGGACGCTTTTCTAAAAATGCTTGTTTACCCTCAGAACCCTCTTCTGTCATGTAATACAGAAGCGTGGCATTGCCAGCAAGTTCTTGTAAACCTGCTTGTCCATCACAATCAGCGTTAAATGCTGACTTGAGACAGCGGATAGCGATGGGGCTTTTTTCTAAGACTTCTTGCGCCCATTGAATCCCTTCAGCTTCTAATTGTTCTACTGGGACAACGGTATTTACTAAACCCATTTCTAGGGCTTGTTGGGCATCATATTGACGACAGAGAAACCAAATTTCTCGGGCTTTTTTTTGCCCAACGATGCGGGCGAGGTAGCTAGCGCCGAACCCACCATCAAAGCTGCCGACTTTGGGGCCTGTTTGCCCAAAAATGGCATTATCAGCAGCAATTGTCAGGTCACAAATTAAATGTAAGACATGGCCACCACCGATCGCATACCCTGCTACTAAGGCAATTACCACTTTTGGCATGGAACGAATCAGGCGTTGTAAATCCAGCACATTCAGGCGAGGGACACCAGTATCATCTACATAACCCGCGTGTCCCCGGACGCTTTGATCTCCACCCGCGCAAAAAGCATACTTGCCATCAGTATGTGGCCCTGCTCCTGTAAATAAAACTACGCCAATAGTTGTATCTTCGCGGGCATCGCAGAAAGCATCATACAGTTCAAAGACTGTTTTGGGGCGGAAAGCATTACGTTTATGGGGACGATTGATGGTGATTTTGGCAATACCATCCGTTTTTTGATACAGAATATCTTCGTAGGTTTTGGCAGTTTGCCAGTTAACTTGCATTGCTATGGAGTCGGCTATTGTGCTTGAGAATTTTATCGCAGACCAAGGGACAAGCGATCGCTAAAATTCGTCTTTAAAAGTTTTCTACCTTGAGCCGAAAGGATATTGAAGTAACACGGCGGCTGAATTCAGAGAAAGAACCACAAGCTATTCGGGATGCGAAAGAAATAGAAGCGCGATCGCTAATCCTCAAACTATTAAACCGCCGATTGGGTAATATTCCAGATGTGCTGTTGTCTCAAATTCAGGCTTTATCGCTGGAACAGTTGGAAGCTGTAGGGGAAGCGTTGTTAGATTTTTCTACTCTTGCGGATTTGGAAAGGTGGTTACAAGGTCAAGTAAGAGGGTAAATATCAAGCAAAGGTACAAAGAAGAACGCAAGAGTTGGCTATATAGCGATTTTTAGTTGAGTAAAGTCTATCCCTAATGTAAGCTTTGCTAAATCCATTTTGATATAGAAACAATACTTCTGGGAAGACTATTAGCAGGATTGCTTTTCTCAGAGGTTTAAAAATATGGATGACCTTAAATATTTACTGAATCGTGCCTCATTTGAGGAAAGGAAAGCATTGGCAGATATTCTTAAGGCATCAAAACCAACAGCCGATTCTATCGTTGATCGGCTATGTGAGAAGAGTCAAGATGCTGTCAGTTATGTATTTAATGAAATATTTGATGATCAACCAAGCTATCAAAAAATAGTTAGGCGCGCTGCTAAGAAGTTAAAAATCAAATGTGAAAAATATGAACCTGCTAGTGAAATGGAGGTCAAAATCGCACAGAAGGTAATGGCAACAATGTTGGAGAAAATGACACCAGAACAGAAGCGAGAAATGGAACAACAGTTACGAGAAACAGCATCACAATTTGATAAAGGAACAGAATTATTAGGAAGTACTAGTATTTTTCTTGCTTTAACAGGTGCTAAATTGTCTGGTTTTGGTATCTACTTACTAGCTTCAACAACATTGGGTACACTTACCGGAGTAATAGGGGTTACTTTACCTTTTGTTGTTTACACAACAATGTCAAGCGCTATAGCTGTCATTATCGGGCCAGTTGGCTGGATAGGTGCAGGATTATTTACAATATGGCAGTTGACAGAACCTAGTTATAAAAGAGTTATTCCAGCTATTCTTTTTATTTGCGCTCTAAGAGCAAGATTGAATGGTGGTTTTGCTTAATCGCTTTCAGAAAGATTTGCTGAAAAACTGGCTGCGCTATAGTAGTAGAAAACAGCCTATGTACTCTAGCTGTCCAGAAATTCAAATTTAGTTTTATTAATCACACTAAATTAGTATGAAGCGTGACTTGAAATTAGTGAAAACTATACTATCGCTTATTGAAAGTTCTAAAACAGAAGGTCTTTTATATGACCCAGTTAAATATCCTTATCTTGAATTAGGCGAAGAATACAACAAAAATTTAGTAGACTATCATCTCGCAATTATGGAGGAAGCTGGACTGATATCTATCAAATACCAAACACCTAAAAATGAAATTCGACTAACTTGGCAGGGGCATGATTACCTAGAGCATCTGAAATATGAAAGTCAAGATGATGAAAGCTAAAGATAATAAATCTACGGGATTATTATTGCAATATCTGCTGCAAAATTTTTCAAATTCTCTTGTCGCCACTTGGCATCATTTTTACGATTTGTCCGCAACTCTAAAACCCTAATTCCTGTATCTGGAAGCGGGTTTAATCTTTGCTGCAAATGCGACCAAGAAGTAATTAATTCATGCTCTACACCATAGGTAGCGCACAGTTGGGCAAAATCAATATCCTGAGGAGTGCCAAAAAACTCTTCAAATGGTGGGTCGAATTTGGCAATGGGTAGCATTTCAAAAATTCCGCCGCCATTGTTGTTAATTAACAGAATCGTCAGATGTCCGACAAATTTATTACGGATTAAAAAACCGTTGGTGTCATGCAACAAGGCTAAATCCCCTGTTAGCATCACACTGCTGTGATGACGATGGGCCATTCCTAAAGCCGTGGATAATGTACCATCGATACCATTTGCACCTCGGTTAAAATGCGATCGCACTCCTAAATTATTCGGTTTCCAGAAGAATTCGACATCGCGCACAGGCATACTGTTGGCGATAAATAACGGCGTTTCTGGCGGTAAAATTTGTGAAAGCAACCAAGCGGCTTTACCTTCAAAAAAATCTTCCATTTTCGCCAAGGTTTGATCAACAGCCTCCCTGACTTGCGTTTCTGCTTGACACCAAAGTTGCAAGTAATTAGGGAGAGAAGCGAAAGATTTTTCCCCTTTGTCTTCTTCCCTTGTCCCCAAATCCTCAATACTCATCCGCAAATGAATTGTCCTTCCATGCAGAGGGTCAAGGTTTTGGTCGCTGGGGTCAATTACCCAACGTTGCGGTTGTATACTAGTTATCCAATTACGCAGTTCTTTACTTGTAGGCATTTCTCCTACTTGAATTACCATTTGTGGTGCTAGCTGTTTTGCGAGTTGGGGATTTCGCAAAATCTGGTCGTAGGTAGAAATTAAATAGAGGTTGAGGTCGGCGTAATTTCTGAGTGGGGAGAGTCCCTCGGCTAAGACGGGCCATTTCAGAGTTTGGGAAAGTTGGGCGATCGCTCTACAATACTCCTGTGGTTGGTTTGGTTGAGCAACACCTGCAATAATAATTCCGCGATCGCATTGTTGCCATTCTGAGGGGATGGGGAATGGTGAATGGGGAATGGGGAATGGGATGGAGTTTATGACGGCTGTGAAAAATTCTTCTGGGTGAAACTGTGATTCTAAGTAGCTGAAATCAGTTCCATCGGGAATGGGTGCTAGGGGGTCACGCAGAGGAATATTCAGATGTACTGGCCCCTGGCTAGGAATTTGTGATTTTTCCCAAGCATGGATGATTGTTTGTCGTAGATAAGCTAGCATTCCCATGTGTGGGGAAGGTAAAGCTAACTCTGTTTGCCAATTTGGATAAGTGCCATATAATTTCACCTGATCTATCGTTTGACCAGAATGACAATCTCGCAGTTCTGGCGGTCTATCGGCAGTTAATATCAGCAATGGTACGCGGCTTTCTTTGGCTTCAATAATCGCCGGATAAAAGTTAGCCCCAGCTGTACCAGATGTACATACCAGTACTACAGGCTTACCACTGGCTTTAGCTTGTCCCAACGCAAAAAAAGCAGCAGACCGTTCATCTAAAATTGAAATTGCTTCAATATCAGGCTTCTGTTGGGCAAAGGCGACTGCTAGCGGTGTAGAACGTGAACCTGGACAAATAACTGCACAAGTCAACCCCAGGCGCTTTAGCGTCTCCGTCAAGATATAAGCCCAAAGTTGATTAACATTTTTACAGGCGTTCGACATTCAAGCAAACAGAGCTATAAGTTAGCAGCGTTGGTAACCAGCGCCATAGCATTTTTGCATATTTTTCAGGCTTATGAGTCTATTCAGTGCTGAGTGCTGAAGAAGAGAGATGAGGGGAAATAACAAACACCCAATCACCAATTACTCATTACCAATTACCTAATGCCCAATGCCCAATGCCCCATGCCCCATAGTAACGTTAAAATCCAAAATGCAAATTTCGCTCTGATATTATGGACTGCATTCATTTAACGGGAATTCGAGCCTATGGTTACACGGGGTATTTACCGGAAGAACAGGTACTAGGGCAATGGTTTGAAGTGGATGTCAAGTTATGGTTGGATCTGAGTAAGCCTGCTCAAACTGATGCGATCGCAGATACTCTAGATTATCGCAGTGTGATCAGCTTGGTACAACATCTGGTGAAGTCATCCAAGTTTGCTTTAGTAGAGAAGTTAGCTGGTACAATTGCGGACTCTATCCTCCAAGAGTGCGATCGCGTTACTCAAGTTCAAGTAAAACTCAGTAAACCTGCTGCACCTATCCCAGACTTTGGCGGAAAAATTAGCATTGAACTGACAAGAACTCAAGCTATTACCTAAAACTTACTATGGCAGTCCAAAGTCAAACGTGAGCAAAATCTGTTTCTCAATATCTCAGTTGAGTTGCTTCTTTTTCTTACTCAGTCAATTAGGACTGCTATAGATTTTTTTATGGTCTTAGGGAATTTTTAATGATTTATCCTAATGTGGCCCTTCGCCATACATGGTGCTGACAATTTTTTCCTTGATAGGGCTTTTTGCTAGCTAATTTTGTGCCAGCAGTTAAGACACAAATTCTGCAATTAAAGGCTTTGGCTATTAGCTAGTTTTATTTTTCATCTTTTATCATGCCTAGCATCAGATTTTCCGGATGTTTTAAGTAAAAATTTTTTCCTATTTATTTTATACATCCAGCAACTTCGCTATTAACTATTTAAAATCACCAATTCAAGCTTTATCTTTTACAATTACATATTTTTTGACGTGTAGCATTATACATATACAAATTATATGCCCAGTAATTTAAAAGCCTTATTTGCTATAGTTAACTAATCATTAAAAAGTGTATCAAAAAAACACCTCTATTTAGCGAGAGAGAGCCAGGATGCTTGCATTCACTTGATATATCTCGCAATTACTTATATATTTTTATTTAACAGTAATTTTATTAACCTGTAAGTAAATTGTCATTGTACGTATATATTGCATTTTTAGTAATGTTTAATTATTAAGAATTTATCGATTTATAAAATATGTCTTTGGTTTTTTGTAATTGTATGGTAATTTACATTTCTCAATTGTATCTTGAGTTATGAACTGGATATTAACTGTATCAGTAAAAGCAAAAGACAATGATTGAAAACTTAGTGATTATTTTAGTCAAGCAACTACACAGGTAGATTAGAGATTGATTATCATAGGATTATTGATTTTCAGAGTGAGTAGAGACTGAAAATAAAATCGGAACCTTAGCCAACAGATTAGCCTAACATGTTCGACCACAAAATCCTAGTTGTTGAAGATGAAAAAGTCCTAGCTTTAGACATAAGAAATAGTTTGCAGAAGTTAGGATATTCAGTTCCAGAAATTACTGCTTCAGATGATGATGTCCTCCAGAAAGTAGCAGAGACAAATCCACATTTAGTATTAATTGATATCTGTTTAGCAAGGGAGATCAATGGTATCAAAATTGTGGATATTATCCAGAACCACTTCCACATACCCGTTTTATATTTAACGGACTATTCGGAAGAAATTAAATTACATCAACAGCAACTAAGTGAGCCTTTCGGCCACATTCCGAAACAATGTGCTGAAAAAGACTTACATTTTGCTGTAGAAATGGCTATTTACAAGCACCAAATCAGCAGAAAATTTGAAGAGGAAAGACAAAGGCTGACAGCAATCATTAATAGTATGGGCTGTGCAGTAGTTGTGACATATGCTAATGGCCGTATCCAAATGATGAATCCTGTAGCGGAAGCCCTCACAGGTTGGAAGCAAGAAGAAGCCTATGGCAAAGATTTAGTAGAAGTTGTCAGCCTAATTGATAAAGATATGGATGAAGTCATAGATAATTTAGCTACACAGGCAATCCAAGCAGGTGAGGTGTTAAATCTCCCAGACAACTGCACCCTGCTAGCCAAGGATGGGAAAAAAGTACCGATTGGTGATTGTGTAGCACCCATCCGTGATCTGGATGGAAATATTAGTGGTGCGGTTTTAGTTCTTCAGGATATTACTAAACGCAAGCAAATAGAGGCCCAACTGCTGCGTAATGCTTGTCATGATGCGCTGACTGCACTACCCAATCGAGTTTTGTTTATAGATCGCCTCAGACAAACAATAGAACGTAGCAAACGGCGGAATGACTATAATTTTGCCGTTTTATTTTTAGATTTAGATGGGTTCAAAGGAATTAACGATCGCTTTGGGCACTCCATAGGAGATGATTTTTTAGTAGCGATCGCTCGCCGCTTAGAGTCATGTTTGCGTAGTGGTGACACTGTAGCCAGGTTTGGTGGTGATGAGTTTGCCGTACTGATAGAGGATATCAAAGATGTTACAGATGCTACCAATGTAGCCAAACGCATTCAAGAATCTTTAAGCGTCCCACTCAACATTAATGGATATCAAATATGTCCCACAGCTAGCATTGGTATTGCTTTGAGTGGTCATGGTTATGACGAACCACAAAATCTGCTCCGGGATGCTGATATTGCTATGTACCGTGCAAAACGTCAGGGAAAAGCGCGTTATGGAATATTTTGATCGACTGTATAGATAGTAGCCTGTACCACAATCATCCATTAGCTAGTTGTCGAGTAACTATCTATTTAGTTATGAATAGGACAGCATTGGCATGACTCGAGTACTTTATAAGTAAGCAAGCTTATGATTGCCAAGTCAAGAGGAAAATCTAAAATAATTCTGAATTTTCTCTATGCTATTAATCCTATTTTAGGAGATCTAAAAATTCTGTGATGGAAAAAACAGAAAAGCAGAAAATGCTCTCCGGCGAATTATATCTTGCAGAAGATGCAGAATTAGCAAGTGATAACAAGCGAGCCAGTCGTCTTTTACGAATGTACAACGCTACAACAGAAGAACAACAAGAGCAAAGACGACAAATTTTGCAAGAATTATTCGGGAAGATAGGGAAAAAGATATCTATTGTGCCGCCATTTCATTGTGACTATGGCAGTAATATCTATGCTGGCGATGGATTTTATATGAACTATGGTTGTGTAATTTTAGATTGCAATACAGTTCATATTGGTGACAATGTGTTGTGCGCCCCTTATGTGCAAATATACGCTGCTTACCATCCCACATCACCCGATATTCGGCTTTCTGGTAGAGAACTAGCTGCTCCAGTTACTATTGGTAATAATGTCTGGATTGGCGGTGGTGCAATTATTTGTCCAGGTGTAACCATTGGTGACAATACTACTATTGGCGCTGGGAGTGTAGTAGTTAAAGATGTACCAGCAAATGTAGTCGCTGCGGGTAATCCTTGCCGTATTATTCGGCATTTATAAATCAATTTTGGATTTTAGATGGATGAGAAATTTTGCATGAAGATTTAAAATTTCACATCTAAAATCTAAAATTAGACGATTTTGAAAAAAGAACCCAACAGATGGGTAGGGCAAGGCACCAGTCATATATTTGATATGCCAAAATATTGTGGATGCCGTGCCCCTACAAAAAATTTAGCGGCGAGTCTGTGAATGTAGAATCCCCGTCATTCAATTTTGGATTTTGGATTGACGATAGCGCAGCGTAAAGCCTTCTCTTCGAGAGGCTTCGCCAACGGCATAGCTTCTCTACGAGACGCTACCGCGAACGCTTAGAGCGAGTCCGCGAGCGTCTTTTGGATTAACCTCTCCTGATAAAGAAGAGGCTTAAACATTGAAAAATTTTGGTTTTTCTTCTGGGTTAACCCAGAGGCTTGAGACCAAATATTTTAGATTTCAAATTTTCATTTAATCCAAAATCTAAAATCTAAAATCGCTTCGGTCACTAAAGTCAGGGTAGTATCCAATACTTATCGGTTAAGGGCAAAAGGGGAAGAGGAAAAGGGGCAAGAAAAACCTTGAACCCTTAGCCTTTAACCTTTTCCCTAAACTAAATTCCGAGTTGAAAATCCTTAACCGAGCAGTATTGGGGTAGTATCAAGGCATCAAGCACTGATGATATAAGGCGAGTTAATCGCCGCTACACGACCGGCATCTACTAAAGCTTGGTAAACTAGCGCCACTACCTCAGCGCGTGTAGCATCGCGGGTAGGGTTGAGTTGTTTGGGGTTGGGGTAATTGACGATAATTTTCTTGTCTAATGCTTTTGCTATTTCATCCTTGGCATATTCAGGAATCTTGGCTTGATCATCAAATTGGAAAGATGTTACATCATCCGCAGATAACCCCAGCCCATTCACTAGCGAGACGATAACTTGCACCCTCTGGATATTTTGATTGGGGTGGAAAGTACCATCAGGAAAACCAGCCATAAACAGACCTTGGTATGCTTGTTGAATTACCTTAGCTGCCCAGAAGTCTGCTGGTACATCCTTGAATTTGCTAGCAGCACGGTTGGGAGATGGGTTGAAAGCCTTGACTAATAAGGCAGCATATTGCGCCCTAGTCATCGTCGCATCAGGTTTAAATGTGCGATCGGGAAAACCACTAACTATTTGCTGTTTCACTAATTCCCGAATAAAAGCCGCCGCCCAATGATTGCCAATATCGGTTAAGTCAGTAGGTGCAGGTGTGGGTGTCGGCGTGGGTGTCGGTGTTGGTGTCGGGACTGGTATCGGGGTTGGTGTTGGTGTGGGTGTTGGCGTTGGTGTGGGTGTTGGCGTTGGTGTCGGTGTTGGCGTGGGTGTGGGCGTTGGCGTTGGTGTCGGTGTCGGTGTTGGCGTGGGTGTTGGCGTTGGCGTTGGTGTCACCGGACTAGCTGCAAACTCGATGCTACCACTGACTTTAGTTGGGTCGATTTGATTTCCTACAGATATCAATTTATTGGTACCTGCATTTTGCAAATCAAATTTACCGTTATTGCGTAGGACGTTACCTCCAGGACTAATAGCGCTGCCTAAATCTGGTAAGGCGCTGGCAATCACTGTTAGACCATCATCAGTGTTTTTTTCGCTGAAATTATTACGTAGTATAGGGCGTGCTGTCCCAGAAATAACAATTCCAGACCGATTTTCAGATATTTTGTTATCTATGAGTGTGGGTGCAGCTGCATCACTAATCGCAATGCCAAAACCTGTTTTGAAGAAAGTGTTACCTTGAATTTGCCCTTTAGCATTTTTCGCTATAGAAACACCATTAGCAGCATTTTCAGAAAACACATTGCTGAGTATCTCTGGATCAGCATCGCCAGTCGCAAACACTCCCTCACGCTTAGATTGAGTAAACGTGCTATTTGCAACTGTTGGTCTACCAGCTTCTACCCAGACAGCAGAACCACGGCTAGCTGGATTTGTTACAGTTACACCCCGCAGTTGTGCCCCATTCAGCATCACAAATGTGACATTTTGTCCTGCAAAAGTACGGCTGAGATAGTTACCACTACCTTCAATTAAAATACCGCTACCTTTATTGGCTTCATTACCTACTACCGTTACCTCAGATGCCACGGTTAGCGGGAAAACTTCACCAGTAGTTGCATTGTAAGTACCTTCTGTCAGTTGAATTTTGGTGCCTGGAGTAGCAACTTTGAGAGCTTTGGTAATAGTTTTAAAGGGGGCTTGTTGAGTACCAGAGTTGTTATCATTGCCTGTCCCTGGATTTACGTAAAAATTTTGCACCATATTTATACTGCGAAAAAAGACATAGATATACTAGCGCTAACTATTGAACTAGGTAGCAATTCCTAAAGATTAAATCGCAACATTGACTTCCAGCCTATGATGATACATTCCGCAAAAATCTAGAAAAATAATTGCTTGATTTTAACCGGATATAGCACACAGGGTAGTTGTAAATGCTTGTTTTTCGTAGTTAAAAACCTTTGGTAGAAAGTATTGCCAGAATTTTTAGTGAATATAGGTGCAGGCGATCGCGCTTACAAAAATTATGTTTTCTTATCTTTTCACCAAAACATCGATTAAAAATCAGTAATATTTTTTAACCAAAGTAGAGTTTCAGCAATGATATTCCTTCTCTTCATCAGCAGTGTTGTAGATAACCCAGGGAAAAGGTGTACCCCTGCGCTTAAGCAAGCTACGCGTAGCGTCTCCGCAGGAGAAAGGTAAGGGTTAAAGGTTTTTTCTTATACAATTTCTCTAAATCCAGGCTACAGATAATTCTCCCTCTGCCCCTCTGCTGTCTATATGTAGCCATATTTTGGAAAATTGATCTTATACCAATTCTCCAAAATTCAGCAACAGATCCAAACTCAAAAACCCTTGCTACATATGGCTTTATTAATTTTGAATTTTGCGGAAAGTCTGAGCGGAGGTTTCCTCCGTACACCGAAGGGGTTGCCGCAGGCATCAGAACTTTCCAAGAGAGAATTTTGAATTGGTATTACTCCCTTTACCCTTCCCTCTTCCCCCTTACCCAACAACTATTAGCTGCTATCCAAACCTTCCCAAAATAAAAAATCCCAGAGGTGCAAACCCCTGAGATTTCTTTATAACTAACTAGGTTTTTTAGTTATTGAATTATCTTTGGCTCCAAGTTCTGACTCCAGATTCAGATTCCGTTGTTACTGTGTCAGCACTAAAATATTCCTTAGCATGATAGAAATCATTGCTAGACTCATTTTTCTCATTAATGCCATTCACTAATAAACCTAAGACATTTTGTCCGGAGCGCTGTAACAATTCTTTGGCATTATTAGCGCTGTTAGAATCAATTACCCCAGGACGAGCCACTAGTAAAATGCCATCAGTCATGTGGCTTAAAGTCACAGCATCAGCAGCCAACAATAGGGGTGGAGCATCAATAATGACAAAGTCATATTGATTAGAGAATTCTTGAATTAATGTCGCCATCCGTTTAGAATCTAACAGAGCTAATGGATTAGGAGGTCTAACCCCAGCTGTTAAGACATCTAGATTCTCAATGACGTTAGATGCAGCAGTTTTGAATTCCGCTTCACCTACAAGTACTTCACTCAAACCGGCTGTATTGGTAATTTGCCAGAGATGATGCTGTGTTGGAACTCGCATATCAGCATCAATTAATAAGACTTTGCGTCCTAATTGCGCGATCGCAGCTGCTAAGTTGGCAGAAACTGTAGATTTACCTTCTTTAGGAACTGCGCTACTAACCACAATGGTTTTGAGTACCTTATCTGAACTCAGGAATCTCAGGTTAGCCTGAATCATCCGGTAAATTTCGCTAGTTAAGGAAGTAGGTGAATCGATAACTGCAATTTCTTGGGTAGCTATCTCTGTTTCGCGATAACGAGAGCGAATCTTTTTCGTAGATGAGGGAACTATGCCTAATAAGGTATAACCAAATATTTCTCTGATTTCCTTAAGTGTTTTCAGAGATCTATCTCTAGTTTCAAGGAAAATAACAGCAGTGGTGGCTAAAAATGCACCTAATAAAACACCTAGCACCAAAATGAAAGGTTTCAATCCTAATGTTGGTTTGTTGGGGACAGAACCTTTAGCAATGATGCGAGCATTTGGTGTATTATTATTTTCCGCTAATTGTAATTCTTGAACCTTTTTCAAGAGAGTTTGGTAGGTTGATTGGGCAACTTCCAATCTCCGTTCTAGATCCCTCTGTTGTTGTTCTAGTTGGGGTATGATTCTTACCCTTTGTTCGTAAACCGAGCGAGAATTGTACAACGAAGTCAGCTTTTGTTCTAAGCCTCGGCGTTGAACATCTGATTGCAGAAAATCTCTAATGAGGTTTTGTTTGGTTTCCCCTATTTGTAGGGTTTTTGGTTGATAATTGACTGGCCCAGCACCAGTTTGACCAATTTCTTTTTTGAGGAGAGCTTGTAAGTTAGCTTTCCTTTGTTCTAAGTTAACAATTACTGGATTATCATCTAAAAATCGGCTGCGTTCGCTGGCTAATTGTCTGTCTATGTCTTGCAGTTGAGTGAGAATTCCTTGTACCGCAGGTGACTGACTAACAGCACTTGCCGAGAGAGCCTCTTGAGAATTTAAATTTACTTTTTGACGCAGTTCATTAGTTTGAGCAGTTGCTTGATCGAAGTCAGCTTTAACACCGTTAATGTTACTGTCTAAATTGCCAATAATTGCAACTGCAGATCGCGTCTCCTCTGCCAAATCTACGATGTTATATTTTTGTTTAAATATGCGGAGCGCCGCTTCCGCATCCTGAACAGCACTTCTATTGTTAGGCAGTTGCTTCGCCATAAATTTGCGTGTTGCTTCTGCTTCGGCGCGATTGGTGAGAATATCATTCTCTAAATAGAGATTCATCACGTTGTTAACTACTGCGGCCGCCTCTTGAGGGTTAGGACTTTGATAGCTAACTAGCAACACATCTGTGCCACCAATAATTTTGATACTTAGGGCTTTTTTTAGTGCTTCTGTTGTTAAAGGTTTACCTTCTTTGTTTTTTAGTTGTAGTTCATCTATGGTTTTTTGCAACAACAAAGGTGAAGTGATAACTTCTATTTGAGTAGTGATCGGGTTTTGAGTTGATACTAAAGGTCTCAAATCTCCTCTAGCTTGACTTTCGCTAGGTAAGAGTTCAGAGCCCACGACATTAAAACTGGGTGTTTTAAATAATAGTTTGCCTTCTGCTTCATAGGATGGCTTGAGCAATGTTGTTGCGACAACACTAAGAGCCACTGTCGATGCAAAGATACTGGCTGCCGGTATCCATTGCCGTTTCACCATCGATAAATAACGACTCAAGTCGAAATCAATAGATTCTCTTGATTCCATAGCTCATCCCAACAAAAAGTTTTCAAAAGTGCAGGTTCAAGGCAATAAAGTAAACAACTACTTACTGGATATGGGCATTAAATATTACTATTTAAATTAAGACTACTATCTTATTAGTATCAGTAGTATATACTAATTAGATTAAAAAACCATGAAGTTATTGATAAGAGCTGTTATTGGTTTCAGTAAAAATACTAAAACTTAGCGTTTAGGTGCTTTGTCAAAAGCTCTAGCGATCGCATTCCATGCCAATTTCGGTTTGAAGTCAGCATCCCACGCTAAGGGTCTGACTGCTGCGCCATCTTTACGAGCTTGAAATTCCGCCAGCCAAGTGTGGCGATCGCTCAATCCCCAATTGATCACAGCGTTAACTGCGGGTACTTCTAGGACAGCACCTAAGTAATCTTCATAAGCTGCAGCAACTATGCGATCGCGAACAGCCACATCCGCAGGTAATTCTTGGTCTATGACATCCAGCTCTGTCACCATAATTTTGAGACCCAAGTCAGCCACTTCTTTCAAGAATTTCTGTAATTTTTGAGGATTAAAGCGGGTTTCATGAGCTAACAGATGAGATTGAATGCCAAAGGCATGAATTGGGACTTCTCTAGATTTTAAATGCTCGAGTAACTTTAAAACGGCATTCCTTTTCGCTTCATTTTCAGGAGTGTCATATTCCAGCCCATAGTCGTTATATACTAATTGAGCTTTGGGGTCTGCTTGAGCTGCAATCCGAAAAGCCATTTCAATATAATCTGGCCCCAAAAACTCTAACCAAGGCATCTTTCGCAAACCTCTAGAGTATCCATCCTCGACTGCGATCGCTTCATTGACCACATCCCAAGAATGCATTTGCCCAGCATAATGACCCATCACTTTTTGAATGTGTTGCGTCAAAAACTGCTTGGCATTTTGCTTATTAACTGTCTCTTTAAACCAAGCAGGCAAAGACATATACCATACTAAGGTATGGCCGCGCAACGACATCTTATTATTGCGTGCAAATTTTGCGAACCAATCGCCCCGCTGAAAATCAAAACTATCAGGTGTTGGACGTAGTAAATCCCACTTGAGAAAGCCTGCAACTAACATCGAGCATTCTCTGACAAGCACCTTTGCTAGCTCTGGCTCTGCTTCTAAATTTAAAGTACCGCAATCTGCTCCATAAATTAACCCCTTACTAGCAGCACGGATTTTTAAAGGAGTTTGTCCTACTACCTGAAAATCTCTGCGTAAGGGAGATACAGGTATAGTTTTCTTTGGGGGCATTGCTTTGCTAATTGTCAAAGCACCTATACTTGCTGCCGTTCCTAAGCCTAAGTACAAGAATCCTCTTCTATTCAGCATCCTATTTTTTACCATTTCGCATCATCCTCATTTTGTGAGCTAAGTTTATCGATTTGAAAATAGGGACTGGGGAACTTGGGGGGTAGTGGGGATCGGGGATGTATAACTGGGAAAAATGAAGATGCACCTTTTGACCGATCCTTAACCCTTAACGTTCTAGGCTACACAGTTCATCACTGTTACTTGATAGATTCACGCCTTATTAGAAATGTATTCTTGCCAATTGTTTAATTTCTCATTGGCTTGCAAACAAACCAGTAAATCTACACAAAATGCGGTGACTGCTACAGGCAAAAACAGCACTGCTTTATGTAAGGATAATTGCAGCAAGCTCTTAAATCGACGTAACAGCAACCATGAGGGAATTACCCAACCGCTTTTTTGGGAAACGTTGGCCTGGATTAACTTGCTAACCCATAATGGATCTTGTTCATTGCGAGCTTTGATAATTGCACCTGCATCTTGGTGCTGGTTGCAGATGGCTTGTAAGTCTTCATAAATCAATGTGTTGATGGTGTTAGCTAAAATCAACCATCGTTCATGGCGGAGTAAGCGACGAATGTCAGTATAAGCTTCAAATATATGGGATGCAGAATCAGCACGTACCACCCGTTCTGGTACTTCTGGGGAAGTTAACAAATTGGTCACAACCATCTTCCACAAGAAGCCGTCTTCTACTTCAATACCTTTGGGCATCCAAATTCTATGTAATACGGCCGCCCTAGCACAATAAAGCTGCCCGCAAATCCAGACTGATTTAGCTCCTGATACTTTAGAAACAGCCAGCGATAGCTGATCTATTAAGCTTTTCTTCTCCTTCAGGGCTACATCCTTGACTAATGTATCTACAGATACACAAGCATCAGGATTGACTTCCAAGGCTTCTACCATTGAATGCAGAGTATTAGGAGCCAGAAATTGAATATCCGCATCCATCAGGAATATGTAATCAGCGCTGGGGTCAGAAAACTGATGGACATAATTATTCCAAGCATTAGGCTTACCTGCTTCTTTAACTTCGCAGACTTTCCCAGAGACACCAGGATTAACGGTAGACTGAACCAACTTGTCTAATGTGGTACGTGCGATCGCAGCTGTCTCATCAGTGCAACCATTGGGCACTACCACAATTTCAATTGCTATATTACTATCATCTGTTTGAAATATACTCTGTGCAAATAAAGATTGCAGTGTGCTGCTAATACAATTAGCTTCGTTATAAGCAAGTATACCAATACTAATTTTCACTCTTCTACCCTCTGATTATTGATTGATGATTAGTTCAACATTAATGTCTGAAAACGCTGCTTCAATACCAGCCAAATAAATGTAGGATTGCCCAGAATATATCGCTTCCACAAACGGCTAGGTTCAACTATCAGCCGAAACAACCATTCTAGACCTGACTTTTGCATCCAGATTGGCGCTCTTGTGACCATATCAGCCACTAGCTCAAAGCTTACGCCAATCCCAATAGAAATTGGTACTTCTAACTCTTGATAATTCTGAGCTATCCATTTCTCTTGCTTGGGCGCTCCCAATCCTACAAATAGAATATCGGGAGAGGCAGCTTTAATGTTGGAATTAATTGCTGCTAATTCTTCTGGCTGGTTTTCAAATCCATAAGGGGGACAATAAGTACCCACAATTAACAGATTTGGATGTCTAGCTTTGAGCTTTTGTTTAGCTTGATCTGCGGCTCCCGGACGACCACCTAATAAAAATATTTTTAACCCTTTTTCTGCTGCTACAGCACAGAGCTTTTCAAACAAATCTGTACCGTTCACTCTACCATTTAAGGGGGTTTGCAAAAATTTAGCGGCCCATAAAAGAGATACGCCATCTGGTACTACTAAAAAAGCTTGGCGGTAAATCTCTCGAAAATAGGCATCTTTTTGTAAAGTTAAAATATGCATAGCATTAGGAGTAACCACATATTCGGGCTGACTCCTAGAAATTGCATGATTAACAATCTGGCTAGTAACTTCTGCAAAACTATATTTATCTATCTCCACACCACAAATATTAATTCTCATGCAGTATCTCCTCAGTTGGATGAAAGTTCGATATTGAATAATAGGTTTCGGCTAAATTATGACAATAATTTTTAATATCAAATGGCTCAACATTTTTCCTAGCAACTTTCCCTAGAGCCAGGCGTAAACTTTCATCTGCAACTAATAATTCTATTGCTTGCGATAGTTCTTGTATATTTCCCGGGGTAACTAAAAGACCATTTTGCTGGTTAACTACTAATTCAGGTATACCCCCAACAGGTGTTGCAATTATGGGTAAACCCCAGCCCATAGCTTCTAAGATAGCCATAGGTAGACCTTCGTTATAAGAAGGCAAAACAAATATATTGGCTTGGGATAATAGCTCATTCATTTGTTTTGCATTAATCCAACCTAAAAAAGTTACCTTCTCTGTCAGGTTGAGGTTATCGGCTAATTCTTGTGCTTTGCTAATTTCACCATCTCCTGCCAAAATCAACTTGGTATGAGCTTTTTGGCTATCAGGTAATTTAGCAAACGCCTCAATTAAATCAAATGCACCTTTGCGTTTACCTACCCGTCCACAAAATACTAAATTTAGCTGATTAGAGTTAGCCCGATTGGGAATTTGAGCAGGTATTTCTGTGGGATTAGGCATCACAATCACTTGTTTGGGATTCAATCCCAATTTGCTCACATAATAGTCTTTCCAAGTATTGGAAAGCACAATAAATCCTTGGCTTTGGCGAAATACCCAACTGACAGTTTTTTGTGCCCATAGCGGTAATTTACTGTAAGTTACATGAAATTCTGCTCCATGCGCGTGCATCAATACAGGCTTACCGAAGATTACAGCTACAATTAGCAAAATTGCTTTGCGTAAAACACTACCTCCATCTGAAAGATGAATATGTACAAGGGCAATTTTTTGAATCGTCAGACACCAAATTAACTTGATTAAAGCTTTAGTAAATACTATTAATCTGTGTATAATTGAACCTTCATCATGACTAGTTATATGCTCAATTTCTATAGGATAATTAATATAATTAATTATTAGTTTCTCAACAGTTGCGATGCCTCCATTTTGTTGAAGACTTGCGCCAATCATCAATATTTTATTCATGATTTCAATTTAATAATCTATGTTGCAGTCAATTTATGTTTATTTAACTGTTGATTATGATTTTTTGGTGGTAGTAACACAGTGAGTCCTACGGCTACGTATAACACCCAAGATATATCATTTTGCACCATAAATGTTGTTTCTGTCATATTAGCTAAAAAGATATATGTAATGTAAATTCCAGGCCAAAAAGCATCAACAGTTTTGGTTTGGGAAACCCAAATTAATGACCGTATTAAACTGAATGTAAAACCTAATGCACATAACACTAATCCTAAAATTCCTACTGTCAGCCAAATATCTAACCATCCGTTGTGAGCATAAGGTGCTTTCCACCCAACTGCGTACCAAACATTCACAGCTTCACTATTTTCACCTAGCCAAAAAGCACCGTAACCATAGCCTAGCAAAGGCTTTTTCCAAATCATATCCAACACAGCCAACCATAGATCTGTACGACCGCTGAGGTTAGAACCTTTACCGAAAGAAGCCAGGATACTATCACTATTTGACTGCAGGATAATAAATAAACTGGCAAATATAGAACCAAAAAAGCATAAGGCTGGAATCATCATATCTAATCGCAAGCGTAATCCTCGAAAGAAAAAGAATGCGAACATCATATTCCCAAAATTTAAAAGAGATGATGTTGATCTTGTCATTAACAACATGATGATTGACAATCCAAATCCCAACCATAAAGGCAGAGATTTTTCTTTTTTGTCAATAGCCAGTAACAAAAATACCAGCGAACTTAGCATCATGATAATGCCACAAGAATTTTTATGAGGGTAAATACCCCGCCAAGCTCCAGCATGTACCCCACCCATTACACCATATTTGGGTAATGCTACAGAAAACATTAAACTTAAAATAACGGCTAAACCAAATGTCCATGCCAATAACTCAAGCTGTTCTTTGAGGGTATAACGTGTGGCTAAGTAAATTCCAAATAAACTTGTTCCTACTAATCCAATAGCTCTAGTCTGTGTAGTAGCTGGGTCATAAGACCAAAAAATAGAACATACTGCAATTGCCACTAAACTCCAGATAAATTTATCTTTGCGGAGTAAATAAATTACTTTTTTCCAGCGAGCAATCAATAGCAATAGCGTAATGGCATAAATAATTATGAACAGTATCCTAACTGGGATAGAGTCAAAATCCTGGACTAGAGCTTCTCCCTCACTTTGACCACCCATCAATATCAATACTAGTGGCCCACCTGAATAATGTAACAGGGACAAAACTGTGAATGCTTGCTCAAAAAATCCCCAAAGTTTTTTCATATCCTGATACTGAAAAGTGCTTCATTTACGCATATTTGATAGTTTTGTGGTAAACATCTACTGTTTGAGCAGCAATATTTGACCAATTCAAGTCTTGCTGAGAGCGAGATAGCGCTGCAATTTGCATTTTTTGCTGCAATTGGGGGTCACTTAATAAATGAATAATTGCGTTAGCTAGCGCTTCCACATTACCCGGTGGAACTAAAAAACCATCTTCTTGGTCGCGAACTATCTCTTTTAAACCTCCCACTTCCGAAGCAATTATTGGTGTTCCCATACCATATGATAAAGCTGCTACGCCACTTTGAGACGCTTCAATATATGGCAGAATGGTAGCTGTGCTACGTTGAAATAACTTCACTACATCTTCATTGGAAATAAAATTATTAATAATTTCGTAGCGCTGTTCATCATATCCATGCGGAAAATATTGATGAATATTTTCGCCTCTACCAGCAATAATTAACTTCACATCAGGAATATGTTCAGCAACTAACGGCATTGCTTGTAGCAAATATTTTAAGCCTTTGTATGGCCAAATTCTGCCAAAAAATAGCAAGGTAGATGGCTCTTTGGGGAAGCTATATTTCTGTGTACGGCGCTGATATAAACTGCCAAGCTCACCATGTGGCAGAATATTAATTTTTTCTTTTGGTATACGAAATTGTTGATTTAAAGTTTCTTGATGCTGTTGTGTATGGACAATTAATTGTTGGGAACGGTAAAACGCTATAGGTCGAGTATATTGAGAAGCAAATACTTGTTCTCCATCACCTGGGTGACCAAACACATCGTGAATTGTGGTCACTAGGGGTGGCATTTTTGCGAATAAAAGATTTAATAAATACCAAATATCATTAGATTCTTGAACATGGAGAACATCAGGCTGAACTTCTCGAATAATACGCATCATCTCCGCTATGGAACGGATATTGCCAGGATGACGCATAGGTGGTTTTTCAAATCTCAGTACTGGAATACGTTCATCTAGTACACCTTTGCAAGCAGGGGCACTCTTTTGTTGTTGGATTAAAGTTAAATCAACATAATTCACTAAGCTATTGGCTAATTCAATAGTGTAATCATCAAAGCAAAAATTGAGTAAAGCGACTTTAATAGCCATTTGATTTACAATTAAATTTTAATTAAAAATGGATGAAATTATTGATATTTTAATTATTGTGTTATTAGATAAGTAACCTCATTTCTGGTGTTTAGATTTTTGGCTATTGGCTAGTAAACAAATAAATTTCATCTTTAACGACATAATATCATCGTTAAAGATGCTGTTAATTAGCCTTCTTTAAATATTTTCTGCCTGATTTTATGAATACCTCCTAATTGTTGCACAGTCATTGAACCCATTAATAAGCCATAAGCACAGATTGATGTGATTAAAATTACTAAGAAATCTAAATTTAGCTTTTCTAATAGCAGAAATACAATTAACATTAAAAATGTGATTAGTAGTGGACGACGCAGGACATTCCATAGACGCAATGAAAAAAGACGGCGATATGTAACATACATATATAAACTAAAGTTTACTAAAGACATCACCAAACCCATCAATGCGGCACCTAATAACTTATATTGTGAAATAAATACTATGCCTGCTAATCCGCCAACTGTAGATGTTAAAGCAACTTCTAAAAGGTTAAATTTCTCTAGACCGTTCGCTATTAATAAATAACTCAGTGCTTTAGAAAATGTACCTGCAATAATTCCTAATGAAATTAAATGCAGAATTGTATCTGCTTGTAAAAAGCTTTGATCTTTATAAACAAATAATAATAAATCCTTGCCAAAGAACCACAATCCTAATGCAAAAGGTAACCCCATACAAAGTAGAAGCTCAATAATATTTTCTGTAGATTCTCTTTGTTCTTCTTTGCCCAAATATACTGCCTTAGACATACGGGGAAAGGCTGCCATATTTGCACTATTGGCCACAATATAAAATGGCTGCATTAATTGTGTAACAGCGCCATAAAGACCTATTAAAAATTCATTCCCTAACAGGGAGAGTATGAGTACGTCTAACTTACCAGCAATAATTCCTACACCTTCAAGCGCAAAAAATGTCCGAGCCGCTTTGATAGTATTGAAAATAAAGTCTCGTCTAATTTGCCATTGAGGTTGGATCATTCTAGTGAGTAAAATCCACTGAATTATAGTAATTAATAATTCAGAAATAACTAATATACCCGCAATATGTACTACTCCATAACGCATTTGCATAACCCAAAGCATTACCAATAAACGCATGATGTAAATTGGCACGGTTGAGATAGTAATCAAATGCATTTTTTCTTGGGCTTGGAAAATTGCTTCTGTAATGTTAGAAAGCGCAAAGGGCAAAATAGCTAAACCCATAACGTAACAAACAATTGATGTGTCAGCGCTATAGGGTAACAAAAAGACCCAAACTACAAGTCCCAAGTAGCCGATAAAGCTGAGAATTAACTGCAATAAAGTCCCACTCACGAGATAAACAGGAGTTTCTTCTGGCGAACGGGAAAGTTCTCGCGTAAACAAAGTCTTTAAACCTTGAGAAGCAAGGTTGACAAAGATATAGTAATAGCTGATTGCTAATAGGTATTGACCTAAAGCATAAGCTCCCAAATTACGAGCTATAGCCGCACTTAAGACAAAAGTTGTAACCCCTTGTGCCAGACGATTTATTAAAAGTGACAGAGAATTGATGAGAACTTTTGTCTGTCCCATTATCTATATTTTTGGTGTGATTTTGTTTTTTTGAGTAAAACTCGGTATGGAATATTTAGACTAAAATTATCCAAAAGTTACCGCAGTTATGTGACTTGTTTTAGATATTTTGCTATCTTCCACAAGTTAATATTTATGGATAGTGTGAGTACTCAGTATTGCTAATTAATAGACGTTAGTAAGCGCCTTCTTTAGTTAAAACTACTTTGACTGTTTTGAGCAAAATTTCAAAATCTAACCAAAGTGACCAATGTTCAATGTAGCTAAGATCCATCTGGATTACTTGCTCAAAATCTAAGATATTTGATCTGCCTGAAACTTGCCAAAGACCTGTAATTCCAGGTAAAACATCATGACGGATAAAATGGTGTTCAGAAAATTTATCTACATCTCTGGTAGGTAAAGGTCTAGGGCCTACCAAACTCATTTCTCCGCAAAGAATGTTAAAAAGTTGAGGTATCTCATCTAGGCTATAACGACGCAGAAATGAGCCTACACGGGTAATGCGAGGGTCATTTTTAATCTTAAAAATGATTCCGTCTTTAGTCTCGTTTAATGCCTCTAACTCTCTTTGCAATTTCTCCGCATCCGACCTCATTGTCCGGAATTTCCATACTTGGAAAGGTCTGCCACGTAAACCAATGCGGGTTTGTCGATAAAAGACTGTGCCTGGAGAATCTAACTTGATGGCTACAGAAATTGCCAGAAAAATTGGGGATAACAAAAATATTAAGATTGCTGCTAAACAAAAGTCTAAACTTCTTTTGATCCAAAAATCCTTGGCTGTGATGATAGGGCAATCTAAACTAAGACAAGTTACGCCACCAATCTCATTAAATTCAACATTTCTATAAATGTTTTTGATTTCTGCTGACAAAAGATGTACCAGAATACCAGATGACTGAAATAGCCAACGGATAAACATTCTATTTTTGATGGCATTCCAAGCGATAAATACTTCAGTTACGCCTAAATCATTGAGCTTTTCTAAAGTCTCTTGGCGATAGTAACGATCTAAACATCTGGGGCTAGCAGTTCCGCAGATGATGTAACGCTTTTCTTTTTTGATCAGGCTGATAAACTTTTCGGTATCTTCGGGATCGCAAATAATAAAAACATAAGACTGTCCTAATATTTTGCGATGACGAAGATGTTCGAGTGTCACGTTTGTTGTAAATCTGCCCAGACTAACTAAAGATGTACTGAGCAACCAAGACCAGATTAATGTTGCACGAGAAATGTCAACATCAGGTTGGTATAAAAATACAAAAGCTAGTATTAATCCGTGGGCAAAAGTTAATGTTTTGAGAATATTTAAATAGTCGTAACGCTTTTTTCCAGGTTGATAATTACCTTGAATGGCTAATGCTACTATTTGAATAGCAATAGTCATGAGTATTGGTGAAAAAGTGCTTGGTATTTGCCAGGTAAAATCTACAGCATCAGTATGATATTTCGCCAATATCCAAGCTAGGAATAGAACTGTGGAGTCTAGTAAACCTAGAGTCAGGAATCTTAGCCACCATAAGCCCTTTCTTAGCCTAATAGGTACAGATGCACGTAAGTCTAGGGGTGCCTCTCTGAAGCAGGGCTGTTTCATTCCCTAAAACACGTAAAATAGCAAGTGTTGAGGGGAAAAAATATGGGTGCAGATCTGATTGAACAATTAAAGCAAGTGGAAGATTTTAGAACGACTGATGGACGAAGACATCCACTGTGGCTGGTGTTGCTATTTGTCATAATGGGAACAATGAATGGATACGTGGGATATCGGGGATGGGGGGATTTCGTCAAAAGGCATAGTCGAGTATTAATAAATAAATTTGGCATTCAAAAACATGGGGTTCCCTCATATTCAACAATCCGACGTATAGTCATGGGAGTGGATTTCGATAAACTGGCTCATAAATTTAATGAATGGGCAAAAAATTATGTGGATTTAGAGGTATCACAATGGTGTGCTATAGACGGCAAAAGTATTAAGGGTACAGTACAAAACTATAGTTCATCTCATCAGAATTTTGTGAGCATAGTATCAGTATTTGCTGGAAAAAAAGGGCTGGTTATCGGGATGGAGAAATTTGAGAACCAGCATAAAAGCGAAATTCAAGTTGTACAAGAGTTAGTCACAGCATTGGGTCTAGAAGGTGTGGTCTTGAGCTTTGATTCCTTACATTGTCAAAAAAAACTTGTCAAATAATTATCGAGGGCGGTAATGATTATGTCATTGCTGTTAAAGATAATCAGCCCAAACTACATAGTCATATTCAACGTATTGCTGCTACAAAAAAACCTACTTCTCGTATAGTTGAGACCGAAAAAACTAGAGATAGATGTACAACACGTACTGTAGAAGTCTTTCATGATATCAATGGAATTGACCCGTTATGGACTGGAATAAAATCTTTAGTCAGGGTCGAAAGAATTGGTACGAGAAAGGGTAAGAAATATCATGAAATTGTTTGTTATATTAGCAGTCTGATCGCCAGCGCCAAGGAATTTGCTCTCGGTATTCGTGGTCATTGGGGTATCGAAAACTGCCTTCACTGGGTGAAAGACGTTGTTTTCAAAGAGGATTGTTCTACAATCCGTCTTGGCAACGCTCCTGCTAATCTTTCCATTATCAGAGCGATCGCACTCAATATTCTTCGTCGCAATGGTTATCATTCCATCACAATTGCTCACAGATTTCTCTCTCATGATATTGACAAACTCCTTCATCTTGTGGAATGAAACAGCCCTGCTCTCTGAAGGGGGCATTAGTTACAGTTTTTATTGTCATAAACTTTACTTTGATTATTTCAGTCAGCAAGGATATTTGTTTGCTGAATTGCAACTTGAGTTAGGTTGATTAAAAACTTGAGTGCGACGTTAAGTAAGCACTGCAATGTCATCAGCAGCAAGGTACACATAAGTTATATATGCACAAGAATTTTTTGCTCTTCAACTTGTAGAAAATTTACAGACGAAGAAGCTGCTAAATTGGTTATTTATTAGTTCTTAATTCAAACTTTACGTAGTAGCAAGACGTAAGTATTTATGGTTTCCTCTTAATTTTTGTGGCTTGCTTACTCATTACTTAACTATAGTAATTAAGGTTTTGGTTGCCACATTGCCTTTTCGCTCTAGCTATAGCAATTGTCAGGTATTACTTAAGCTATGGTGTTGGCAAGAGGTAACATATATCCGACTGGCAGATGTAATTCCCACATCATAGCCTCCGAATATCTCATTAAAGAGCTTACTGAACTTGCCTCCCCAACTGGTAATACTACTTAGATATTGTCTCACCAAATTAACAATTGATGAATCTATCTCGAGAGGGGGATGAACTTCAGTAGGTAGATTGTCCCTGGTTTTTAGAGCTATCTGTTTCATCTAACTCGACTTTTGGTTTCGCATGAAAGAGCTTTCGCTAGTTAGAAGTTAACATTTCTAGCTCGCATACCTACAAAATTCACTGCATCTTTACCGAGTATTTAATTTTTATGTCTCACCAAATTTATTTTATGTTGATAATATAAAGAAGATTTTTAATTACGTATTTATGCTAGAATTACCGAACAATTACCCAAACTAATTGTTAAGTTAAGTAAAACTTAATTATTCATTCCTATAGATATACCAGCTAGATGTGCAGTAGTCCAAGCACTTTGGAAGTTAAACCCACCTGTCACAGCATCTATATCTAATACTTCACCTGCAAAGTAAAGACCTGGAATCAACTTACTTTCCATTGTTTTAAAGTTGACTTCTTTAAGATTAACACCTCCACAGGTGACAAATTCTTCTTTAAAGGCTCCTTTACCTGCAATTAAGTATTCTCCTTGAGTCAGTTCTGCCACCATCTTGTTTAAAGTTTTGTTAGACAGTTCTGCCCACCGATGTTCTGTAGTTATACCTACACGCGTAAGAATATATTGCCAGAGACGGTGCGGTAAGTCAACGCCGCGATGTAGAGCAATTGGTCGCTTTCCCCATTCAGTTTTGACAGCTAAGATTTTTTCCCTCACTTGTTCTAGTGATAAATCAGGTAGCCAATTAATGAGTAATTTCGATTGATAGCGGCTTTCATATAAAACTCTCGCACCCCAAGCTGAAAGCTTCAAAACTGCGGGGCCACTTAAACCCCAATGAGTAATCAGTAAAGATCCAGTTTGTTGTAAAGCAGCTTTGCCACTCATAGGCAAACGCAACTGTACCGGGTTAACACTAATTCCGGCTAATGCTCTTAATTGTTGATCGGGAATGTTAAAGGTAAATAATGAAGGGACAGGCGATACAATTTGATGCCCTAACTCCTGGGCAATTTTATACCCTACCAGGCTGCTACCTGTGGCGAGGAGTAAGCGATCGCACTTTAGCTTCTCTCCCGACTTCAAAATTATCTCAAACCCTGTTGTCTCAGTTTCTCGTTGGACTGCAACCACAGGTGTACCTACGCGCAGTTCTACCCCAGCGTTTGTGGCTGCATTCATCAAACAGTCAACAATTGTTTGTGAACTATCGGTGATGGGAAACATCCGCCCATCAGATTCAGTTTTCAGCGTGACTCCGCGTTTAGCAAACCAAGCTATTGTATCTTGGGGTATAAAGCGCGAAAAAGCGCCCCGCAAAGCTTTTTCGCCTCTGGGGTAATTTTGTACCAGCCTCTCGGGTTCAAAGCAAGCATGAGTGACATTACAGCGTCCACCACCAGAAATGCGAACTTTTGCTAGTGGCTGACGGCTTGCTTCTAATAAAATAACTTGGGCATGAGGATTAGCATTAGCGCAAGCGATCGCACCAAAAAATCCCGCAGCCCCGCCCCCAATAACTACAACTTTCAACGGTAACAAGTTTACAATCGGTCTCAATCACAACTACTTTCTAGCCTAGCTGTTATTTTCTCACTTATTCTGCTGGTTCAAATTCTTCTTTGGCAGCGCCGCAAACTGGACATACCCAATCATCAGATATTTCTTCAAAGGTTGTGCCTGGTTCTACCCCGCTATCTGGATCGCCTACTTCGGGGTCGTATTCATAGCCGCAAACACTACAAATGTACTTAGACATTGTACTTTCTCCTGGTAAATTGCCGATTTTGCTGCACTTTACCATAGGCTTTCTACCATGCATCACTAACTGGGGAGGGGTTTGGTAATGGGTAATGGGTAATTGGTAATCGGTAATTGAAAATTTTCCCCCTGCTCCCTGCCCCCTGCCCCTCTGCCTCACCAAGTCCCCAATCCCCTAAAACCGCCACCAAGTTTTTTGGACGTAACTGAGAATTGCGACTGCGATCGCTGCCAGAAATAACAGCCAAATAATGCCACCGGGGAGAAAAGTGAGAACGCCAAACCCTCTCAGCAACCATACGGCTATTCCCATGCCTAATAGGATACCGAAAACTTGGGTTAATCTACGATTTAAAGAAGATTGACTCATCTATTTTTCCTTTGATCTCAATATTTTTTGAAAGTAACTTGCATATTTGATAATGTTTGTGCCATTCTATCCTTTATAAATTTCCTTTTTTACTTAATAGTGTGACTCGCGTAAAAGCGTTTCAATATTTTATTTAAATTTGCTTCATCTAAAATACATATTCTCTCAGTATATTCACTAAAAATTTACCGAGAAATCACTATTTCCGGAAAATAGATCTGGTGAACTGCAACTAGAATTTAAGGGGTCGAACTCGATCCAGTTTGTAGGTTCGCAGTTCAAATAGTATGTGGATAAGTTGAGGAGTCAAGGTAGGAAATATGTCTGCGTCTCACATCTCAGACTCAACTATTAAAGGTTCAGATATGCCTTGGAGTCAAAACGAGCAAAAATTGCTCATACAGGGTGAAATATTGGTAAAAACAGAATCGCACACCGCGTGGGGTGGTGCTGTCACTGCTTGGATGTATGTCCCACTGGTGCGATCGCAGGTTTGGCAACAATTAACTGACTACCCCCGTTGGGTACATTATTTTCCTGACATTACTAAAAGTGAGGTTGTGTCTAAAGGAGAAGTTAAGCGTCTATACCAAGCTGCACAAAAAGCTTTCTTATTTTTTACAGCACAGGTAGAAATTTATCTGAATGTTGTGGAAGTTTTAGGACAGCAAATTCAGTTCCGAATGGAAAAAGGAACTTTTGAAGACTTTAAAGCTAATTTAGAGTTACAAGATTGCGGAAATGGCACATTGCTTGCTTATAATGTGCAAGCTACTCCCAATCTCTTGATTCCTTCAATTATTATTCAACAAGCAATGAACTTTGAATTACCTGCTAATATGCGTAAAATGCGGCAAGTGCTTTGTAAAGGTCAATAACAGCAATGTCACAGGCAAAAGCTATTTTGGAATTCTGGTTTGGTCATCCTGATGAACCTGGTTATGGTAAACCTCAGACTTTTTGGTTTAGCAAAACACCAGATTTTGATCGGGAAATGACCAACCGTTTTCTGAAAGATTACCAAAAAGCAGCAGCGGGATATTTAGATGATTGGGTAGATTTACCAGAAACTTGTCTAGCTTTGATTTTGCTGCTAGATCAATTTCCCCGGAATATGTTTCGCGGTACTCCCGAAGCTTTTGCTACTGACTGGGAAGCGCTTTCAGCAGCACAGCAAGCGGTGGCGAGACACTACGATCGCGAATTTTTGCCTGTACAGCGCTGGTTTATCTATTTACCCTTTGAACATAGTGAAAATTTAGAGGATCAGCGCCGTTGTGTGAAGCTATTTCAGCAAATTAGTGATGATCCTGAAAGTGCTGGTGCTATTAAGTATGCCTTTCGCCACATGGAAATAATCGAGCGTTTTGGGCGTTTTCCCCATCGCAATAGTATTTTAGGACGACCTTCAACTCCAGAGGAAATAGAGTTTTTAAAGCAACCTGATTCGTTCTTTTAGGTAATTTCATAGCAAGACGCTTTCTAGATAGAGGAAAGCGTCTTCTACCAATTCTCATTTTCCAAACAATATCCTTTTGGGGTATAGCCAAATAAAACCAGTTCGCCTGTGCAAGCTGGGATCAAATTTAAATATTAGGAAAAATTTCCTTACTAAGCTAAATTCAACGAATCATCAGCATAATTAGACTCTGTTTCAAACCATACTTGGTCTAACTCGTTTTCATTGAAGTTGTAACCGTGAGTCGCTGCAAACCTCACAATTTTACTTTTATCCCAATGACAACTGCCGAAAAAGCCTTGACTACAGCACTTGTTTTGATATTGATCATAAATTGCAGGCTCAGATATCAGTAGTTCATAAAAGGCATTCACCTGTTGTATTGACATAAAAACTTAGCTCCTTTAATTGTAATTTTTGATCTATTAAAGCCTACATAGGAACACAAGTGTATTCCGGTTAGTATGGATAAGCATTAATAAAACTTCAATACAATAAGAAAACAAGCTAAATAAGTAGAATTTTGTGATTTTACATTTTAATTGAGCAACGTCAAAAATTTACCCATTGTTTTGACTTTTTGGCTGGCGTAGTAACCAAACTAACACTGCTCCCGAAGTAACACCACAGAAACCACCACATATAGCATTTACTAATATCCACCAACCAGCTTTGTTCACTAGTCGTCGCAGCAAGAACCATTGCCCAATACCAACTATTAATCCAGATAATGTAGGCAACAATAGGAATATGGCCACAATAAATGTGAATGTATAAGATGAGGATGGGGATGTATATGAAAATTGAGAATATTGAAGAAAGTTAGCAATAAATTCCCCCGGTCTCACAAATACAACTACCAAGGAAAATGCTGGAGTAGTCGCTAATATCCATGACCATAAAGATAGGGAAAGTTTTTGCGGCAAGACTAACCATTGTAAAATTCCCACTAATAATCCCCAAAGGCTATACATAATTAGTGAGAAACTAATACCGAATGGCCTATATGTATAGTATGCCAAGAACAATCCGCCAAGATATCCGCCTATATTAGCTAGCACCCACTGCGAATAAAAATCCCATTCTACTTGAGAGAGTTGGGTTGGTGCTGTTGTAGGAGTTGCAGGTGGAGGTGGCGCAGGGATTTCTTGACGATATTGGGGTGGAACTGTGGATGGTGGGGAGTATAGCGGTACTGTGGAATTGTCACTTTCTACTTGAGAGGGTTGGGTTGGTGCTGTTTTAGGAGTTGCAGGTGGAGGTGGCGCAAAAATTTCTTGACGATATTGGGGTGGAACTGGGGGTGGTGGGGAGTATAGCGGTACTGTGGAATTGTCACTTTGTGGAGGTAAAGGCTGGGTTGGTGGGATGTAGGGATTTTGTAACTGTTGAACTGCGGCTAAAGCTTCTGCTGCTGACTGATATCGCTGACGAAAGTCATAGCAAATCATCTGATCTAAGACATCTGCTAACTGTGGGCTGACTGATACTAAAGGCCGCCAAATAATTTCTGCTGTCTGCACATCTTCTTGTAATTGGTGGGGCATTAATCCTGTTAAGGCTTGAATGCCAATCATCCCCACAGCATAAATATCACTGCTTAATCTAGGGTTACCCCGACTCTGTTCGCTGGGCATATAGCCAGGAGTGCCAATACTCACAGTCATTCGAGTTTGTCCTTGAGCATTGACTAACTGGGTAGCAATTTGTTTGACTGCCCCAAAGTCAATCAGGACTATCTTACCGTCACCATTGCGACGAATTAAGTTAGGCGGTTTGATATCTCGGTGAATGACTTGATTTTGATGGACAAAGGTTAAAGGTTGCAGAATATTTTTTAATAGAGCGATCGCATAGGCTTCACTTAACTGCTTTCTGGGTGTGAGTTCATCACTTAGAGGATGTCCTGCAATCAATTGCTGAACAAGATAAAATTCTTGATTTTCTTCAAAATGAGCCAGTAATTGAGGTATTTGGTCGTGAGTACCTAATTTGTGTAGCAGTTGCGCCTCTGATTCAAATAACCGTCTAGCTACCTGCAAAGTGATTGGGTCAGTTGCTAATGGCTTAAGTAGCTTGACGACGCACTGGGTATTGTACAGCTTAGTATCTTCAGCGATGAAGGTTTGACCAAAGCCACCAGCGCCTAATTCTTTAATAATTCTGTAACGTCCGTCCAGTAACTGACCCAACATAAAGGCATACAAGAAATAATTTTTGCATTTTAACCTTCTACTTTCAAAGATAAATGTAGGGTATTTCACAGTCCAGCTAGTAAAGTGCGGACGACAATTGCCAATTCTTCAGTAATTCTGTACGGCTTAATGGCTTATTCAATACTTTGTTTTATTTTTATGGAAAAGTCTGAGCAGAGAAAATCCGCTCAGACTTTTCGCTGCGCTGTTTTGTGAGACTTGCTAAATTAGCTACTAAACACTTCAACAGGTAAGCGGCTGAAAGAAAGGCGTTCATTTTGGACATCGACAAAGATAGAGTCGCCATCGTTGAATTCGCCACGCAAGATAGATTTAGCAATTTGTGTTTCTAACTCGCGCTGAATTGCTCGCTTCAGTGGACGTGCTCCAAATACAGGATCATATCCTACTTCTGCTAAAAAGTCAAGAGCAGCATCAGAGAGCCGCAAGGACATCTTGCGATCGCTAAGTCTTTGACGCAGTCTATCTGCTTGTAACAAGACGATTTGCCGTAATTCCCGCTTCTGCAAGCTGTGGAAGATAATTAATTCGTCAATGCGATTGAGGAACTCTGGACGGAAACTATTCCGCATAGCTTCCATTACCCGATGACGCATTTCGTCATAACGCGCATCATCGCCAGCGACATCAAGAATGTACTGGGAACCGATGTTGCTAGTCATAATGATGATTGCATTTTTGAAGTCTACTGTATGACCTTGGGCATCAGTGACACGACCATCATCGAGAATTTGCAGGAAGATGTTAAACACATCGGGGTGCGCTTTCTCAATTTCATCAAAGAGAATTACTGCATAAGGACGACGGCGAATTGCTTCTGTCAGTTGTCCGCCTTCTTCATAACCAACGTATCCCGGAGGCGCACCAATTAAGCGCGACACTGCGTGCTTTTCCATGTATTCGGACATATCTATCCGCACCAAAGCTTCTTCAGTGTCGAACATATATGCTGCTAAGGCTTTGGCTAACTCGGTTTTACCGACACCTGTGGGGCCAAGGAAAATAAAGCTAGCAATGGGACGGTTAGGATCTGCTAAACCAGCACGCGATCGCTGAATTGCATCGGCTACGGCTGTTACTGCTTCTTCTTGTCCAATGACTCGGTTGTGGAGTTCATCTTCTAGGTGTAGCAGTTTTTCTTTTTCGGATTCCACCAACTTACTAATAGGAATTCCTGTCCACTTAGAAATCACTTCCGCAATATCCGCTTCCGTAACTTCCTCACGCAGCAGTGATTTCCCAGTTCCTTGGGCTTGTGCGAGTTCGCTTTCTGTGGCTTCCAGTCGGCGATGTAAGTCGGTTAACTTCCCATACTTTAATTCCGCAGCTCGATTGAGGTCGTAATCCCTTTCTGATTGCTGAATTTCTAGATTAACGCGGTCAATTTCTTCTTTGACAGCCTGAATCTTATTGATGATATCTTTTTCAGATTGCCATTGAGCATTGAGGGTTCTTTGTTCTTCTTTGAAATCTGCCAGTTCTTTGTCTAGCCTTTCCAAACGTTCGCGAGAAGCTGCATCGCTTTCTTTTTGCAAAGATAGCTTTTCCATTTCCAGTTGCAGAATCTTGCGATCAATTTCGTCCAATTCTTCTGGTTTGGAGGTAATCTCCATTTTTAATCGCGCAGCGGCTTCGTCTACTAGGTCGATGGCTTTATCTGGTAAAAAGCGATCGCTAATATAACGACTAGATAACGTCGCCGCAGCCACTAAAGAACTATCGGAAATCCTTACCCCGTGGTGAACTTCATAGCGTTCTTTCAATCCCCGTAGGATAGAGATGGTATCTTCTACGCTGGGTTGATCGACATAAACTTGCTGGAAGCGTCTTTCTAAAGCTGCATCTTTTTCGATGTACTTGCGGTACTCATCTAAAGTTGTCGCCCCGATACAACGCAATTCACCTCTAGCCAGCATCGGTTTTAATAAGTTACCCGCATCCATTGCGCCTTGAGTTGCACCAGCGCCAACAACAGTATGAATTTCATCAATAAATAAAACTATATTGCCGCCGGATTCGGTAACTTCTTTTAATACCGCTTTTAAACGTTCCTCAAATTCACCCCGGAATTTCGCCCCTGCAATCAAAGCACCCATATCTAAAGCAATCAGCTTCCGGTCTTTGAGAGACTGGGGTACATCACCAGCGACAATTCGCTGTGCTAATCCTTCCGCGATCGCAGTTTTACCTACACCAGGTTCACCAATCAGTACGGGGTTATTTTTAGTCCGGCGAGAGAGAATTTGAATAGTGCGGCGAATTTCATCATCGCGCCCAATCACCGGATCTAGTTGACCTTTACGAGCCGCTTCTGTAAGATCACGTCCGTATTTTTCCAGTGATTGGTATTTACCTTCTGGATTTTGGTCGGTCACTGTCTGGCTCCCCCGAATTTGTTTAATAATATTTTTTAGTTTGCCTTCGTCTAAACCAAATTCTTGGAATAAACCTTTACCAAAGCGGTCATCTTTGGCATAAGCGAGCAACAGATGCTCAATAGAAATAAAATCGTCCTTAAATTCTTTACGATAACCGTCCGCCCGGTCTAAAAGTGTATCCAAACTGCGTCCTAAGTAGACAGAAGTGCTGCTACCGGATACCTTAGGCTGACGTTGAATAAATTGTTCGGCGCGATCGCGGATTCTTTGCAGATTCACACCTGCTTTGGTAAATATCCCGCTAGCTAGCCCTTCTTGTTCTAGCAGCGCTTTCATTAGGTGTTCGCTTTCTATCTGTTGTTGCTGATATTGTTTAGCGATATCTGGGGTGTGGGCGATCGCTTCCCAGGCTTTTTCTGTAAATTGGTTGGGATTAGTAGGTTGCATAGGCTTTTGGAGAAACCACTCTAGACACAGAGGGGATAATTAGCACCCGCAAACAACGGTTCATCCGCCCTTGCTAAGTGTTGATGGTAAAGGGAATTTAGATTAGTTCTAATAAAGTCATTGTAAGAAAAGCGTGACAACTAGCTGGATCGGTCTTCACGTCTTTCTTAAGTAGTAGTATTAGCCCCAATACTGCTCAGTTAAGGATTTTAAACTCTTAATTTGGTTTGGGAAAAGGTGTACCCCTGCGCTTAAGCAAGCTACGCGTAGCGTCTCCGCAGGAGAAAGGGTAAGGGTTAAAGGTTTTTTCTTGCCCCTTTTCCCCTTTTGTCCTTCACCGACAAGTATTAGTATTAGCCCAAATCACAATGAAAAACTCCACCCCCGAGGTTATAGAGTTTTTTGAGCATGGGGAAGAAGTGTCTTATCCTCTGCTTTCAATAAAGCGATCCCCCGCCATAAATATGGTGATTTATGGCGAAAATTGGGAATACTGACATTGTTGTAGGCGATCGCTGTATTTTCCCGCAATCTCACCTAAGTAGTATCGACAATCTCCCCCTTTGTGTACCATAATTTTTTTCGGCTTCGAGAATGACCCTCAACTAAGGGGAGTTGCCGTTAAATATTGCTTACTCACCCCTAATGCAATATTTTTTAACGGAAAAAAACGTAGGTTTTTTCGTTAGATCTCCCTTAGTTCTGCCCTCACTTTTTTACGTAATCACACTTAAGTAAATGTAAGTAAACACACGTCATTATTAAGAGAATATAAATTATTATTCGCTACAACCCTTTCTCTGTTATAAAGTATGACAATAATCTCTATGTATGAATTGTGTGTAAAAACATAGAGATCCCTCAACTGATAGCCACTAAAACTAAACCGTAAATACCCTGATATTCCCCTAGCCCCCCTAGAGAAATTCCGCAATAACACGGTTACATGGATTTGTCGTTCCGAGCAAAATGACGATATCCAGAAAAGGAGGGTAGATTTATGACAAGCCCTGTAATGACGGTGATTCGAGTCAACCTGGAGAAAGCGAAAGAGGTGGCTCGAAATTGGGAACGAGCTTCATATCCTGAACTGAGTGCTTATTGCTTGGAAATTTTACGGGAGATTGGATGTTCTAGTAATGAACTCCCAGTAAATCTACAGACTCGTGAGCAACAGCTAAATTTCATCACAGGTTTTGCATCTTATGCTTTTGGGGAGGTACTCAATGTCCAAAGCGCTAAATGAAGAAATATTTAACGAACCCGAACAGGTAGAAGAAGTTTCCTTACCTGTAACTGAAGAAGATTTGTTAGTTTTATTGCAAAAATTTGCAGGCTACGAAATCCCCACAAAGGTATTTTCCCAAGCCGTAGCTATTGCTGCTTATGACCGTGCATCAGCTTTCCGTTATGCTGATAATTATGTAAATATTCTCAAGAATAAGACTAAACGTAAACAATGGCTCAAGTTAGAGCCTGCACCTGATTTTCGTCTCGAACAAAGATACGCAGATTTGCAAAATTAAAGGTTGCAATCTTCCCATTAAGAATAGAATTGATACTTCCAGAGAAATGAATCTGTCTTCGCTCGAGAAAAGATGATTCTTCAATTTTTAGACGTACCCAACCTATTTTCTTAAAGAATCACTTGTACCATTCCACCAAGAGTTAAGCAACTTAATGCTGTTACTCTAAAACTACTCTAGTTTAGGTTTGTTTTGTCAATTGATGGATTTGGAGGAGTTGGCTACTCTGCTTACTGAAAATTGATCACATCCAAATCCAACATCCATGCAATTTTCCCTAAATTTTAAGACTAATCATCAAAGTCTAGTGCCGCTACAGAGTAAGTCATAAGCACTGAATTATAGGCTTTTGCACTGTTGGGAATCTGAAATTTATTTATGCAACTATGTAGTAGTATACAGATTCTCATCTGTCTGGCAAAGACGATTGTATCTACCTTATTGCTTATTTTCTTAATCAATATAAGTTTGTTTGAAATTGCTCAAACCAATTAAATAGGTCGGTGGAATTCAAGATAACTAGTTAAGGCTGTTATTTGTCATTAGTCATTGGTAAGAATTGCAAGTCTATTGACATTTCGTAATCTAGTTTCTTTTATTTCCAACAACTTATTTATTATCTTTATTTCCTCTCAAGCTATATCTAGTAATTGCTGATGTTGTGATGGCAATCTACCGGCGAATGCGTGCAGTTGATTAATTTTCGCGGTGCCTGTTGCTGTACATCTATCTGCAATTACTATTTTTTTGTCTAAGCAACTTCTAGCTAAAACTATCATTCGCTAATCACTGAAGCAACTACAAAACTTTGAACTTGCCTAATTTATGAAAAAATCCCAGCCATGTAGGATGCGTTAACAAAGTGTAACGCACCTTTCCCAAAGCTTATTATTTAGTTCCTATTTAAGAAGGAAATTTTCGCTCTCGCACTTCTAGCGCATAGTCTTGTACAGCTTGAGTGATGGTATCTCGCAAATTAGTATAAACTTTCGCAAAAGGTGGATGCCTTTCTGCAAGCCCCAGAACGTCAGAAGTAACTAATACTTGACCATCACAGTGAATCCCTGCACCAATACCAATAGTGGGAATACTGAGTTTTTGCGTAATTTGCAATGCTAAATCGGTGGGGATATGCTCTAACACGATCGCAAATACACCTGCTTGTTCGAGAGCGATCGCTTCATTTAAAATTCTCTCTGCGCTTTCTTGGGTTTTACCCTGTTGTCGTAACCCAAGTTGATGAACTGATTGGGGAGTCAAACCCACATGACCCATAACGGGAATACCAGCTTGCACCAAACGTGCGATCGTTTCTACCATTGCCGGGTAGCCACCTTCCAACTTGACAGCTTGTGCGCCCGTTTCCTTAAGTACCGACCCAGCCGAATGCATAGCCTGTTGCAGACTTTCTTGATAGGTCAAAAATGGTAAATCTACCACTATCAAAGCCCGCTTTACACCACGGCGCACTGCTTTAGCGTGGTATAGCATTTCGTCTAGAGTAATTGGCAGCGTTGTTTCATACCCAAGAATTACAGACATAGAATCCCCAACCAGGATTAAGTCTACCCCAGCTGCATCGAGCAGTTGTGCGATCGCATAATCCCAAGCGGTTAACGCTACAATTGAGCGTCCTTGTTGTTTCCATTGAATTAATTTTTGGGTGGTAACTACCATTTTCAACAGAGGTTTAGATGTTAAAGGTTAGGGACTAGAGTTTAGAGATGAGAGGCTAAAGTTAAAAGTTAACATTTATTGGTTAGAGCCTAGGGATTAGAGATTAGAGTTGCAAGGAAACAGTAAAATCAGCAATTCTTCTTTTCTTATCCCCAGTCCCCAGTCCCCAGTCCCCAGTCCCCAGCCCCCTACTTCACAGCACGACTAAAAGCCAAATGGGGCTTTGCTGTACCCACCTGGGGCATTAACCAAGCTAGACCTTCGCTAGTGCCAATCCATAATTTATTGGCAATATCAGGTGCAAGGGCAAGTACCCGGCTAGAAGGAAGCCCTGCAACTTGGTCTAATACAGCTCCTGTATTTGGATTTAATCGTAACAAACCATTGTTAGTACCGATCCAAACACTACCATCTTGGGCAAAACGCACTGCCGTCACATTACGCCCACGTAGGCGAGTCACAGAACGCAACACAGCACCTGTTTTCGGGTTAATTACTAGCAAATTATTCGGCATTCCTGCCCAAATTAGCCCTTCTGGACTAATAGCTAAAGCTTGCACGGTTGAGCCAGGTAAATCAGCAATCCGCTTCATAATCAAAGCATTTGCACTATTCACTCTGATCAGCCCATCTAAAGTGCCAACCCACAAATGACCATCAGCATCCAAAGTTAGGGCGTTGGCGCTAACACCGGGCAAATTTTTTAACGTGGTCATAATTAAGCCTTGATCAGGGCTAATTAAGGCTAAACCGTTATCAGTACCTGCCCACAAATAACCCCGCTTGTCAATTAATAGTGATAACACCCGTTTGGAGGGCAAAAATAAATTTTGCGCGGTGATTTCGCTGGTGCGGGGTTCGACACGGATTAGTCCCTCATAATTCCCTACCCAGATACGCCCTACTTTATCTTGGGCTAAAGCACTAATAGCCACATTAGGTAAACTAACGCGCGACAATATTTTACCTGTTTTGGGGTCAATATGCGACAAGCCTCGCCAAGAAGCTACCCAAAGATTGCCTGTAACATCTCCCAACAAGTTAGTTACACGGTAATCAGTTTCTATTGCATTTTCTTGTAATTCTCGTTGATCTGGTAATGGGTCTACTCGCGGAGGTGGCGCAGAAGCAGGGTAAGCAGGAGTTGGTTTAGATGAATTAGTTTCCGGTTTTTTTTGTGTTGGAGCAGGATTTGCAGTTTTTTGCGCTCTGACTGGATTTGTCAAGGCGACGATTCCAATACTCGGCAGCACGATTAATCCCGCCAGGATAGAACTAATCAATACATTAGTACGCTTATAAAAAAATACCACGGTGACATTCCCTTTAGTGACAGTACCCAAGCCATTAGGCTGCTTACAGAAGTCAGGGAAAGGGTTTTCAAAGATTGATATTCCTTTTTCCCACCGCTAAAGATATCTGTCGCTGAAATTGGCTGGGGATTAATCTCAGTGTTCCCCTAACAAGTGTTTTTCAAACGCCTGTAGCAATTTTTCTCAGGAATTGGGTATTTGATGTTGGGTGTTTGGTGTTTGGTGTTTGGTGTTTGTCTTCTCAGTTACCCATCACCCATCACCCATTACCCATTCCCGTTACAGCCTCAAGGGATCATTTGTAAACTATTCTTAACAAAATGTTTAAAACTTTATGTAATAACAAATTTAAATATATAAGTTAAAAAGTTTCAAAGTATAACTTATTGATTTCTTGATATATTGTGAGACAAGCTACAAATTACGTGGTGTGCAATTTTTGTCTTGCGCTCACCATTCCTCTAAACCCACCAAAGCCAAATAAGTCTGAGCATTTCCTGAATTTATGAGGAAAGCACCAGATTTATGTGCGAAACAACCCAAATACCTAGATCCTCCTTTAGGAAAAATGGGTATAAGCCGTCCTTGCAGAACAGCAGGGTAAATTTGGCCAGGCAACTTATTAGAAGAGTGAGACAAAGAGATAAAAAGAACTTATATGCCTGGGAAAGAGGAAGATTAGAAGCACACAGTTGTGTGAATCTCTAAGGGAAGTTGGTAATCATGTCTTGGATAGGTTACCAAATGTTCCTAAACCGAAACCACTACCCTTTGCCATAGACAACCCCTAACAAAAAAATTTTCTTGAGCTTCCCCCCGCTTATAGGGGGAAAGAGCGGGTGGGGGAAATTGCACCCAGCGTGATTTGCAAGCAATAAAGTGTGACTTCTTGGAAGGATAAAGTATGTCTTACGCGCAAACGAAGACTCAGTCTAAAGCTGGGTATCAAGCTGGGGTTAAAGATTACAGACTAACTTATTACACCCCTGATTACACACCTAAAGATACAGATGTTCTGGCCGCTTTCCGGATGACTCCCCAACCTGGAGTTCCACCCGAAGAAGCTGGTGCTGCTGTAGCTGCTGAGTCTTCTACAGGTACATGGACCACCGTATGGACAGACTTGCTCACCGACCTAGACCGCTACAAAGGTCGTTGCTACGACATCGAACCCGTTCCTGGTGAAGACAACCAGTACATCGCTTACGTTGCTTATCCTCTAGATTTGTTTGAGGAAGGCTCCGTAACCAATATGTTGACCTCTATTGTAGGTAACGTATTTGGTTTTAAAGCATTACGGGCATTGCGTCTGGAAGACTTGCGGATTCCTGTTGCTTATTTGAAGACCTTCCAAGGCCCTCCACACGGTATCCAAGTTGAGCGTGACAAATTAAACAAATACGGTCGTCCTTTGCTGGGTTGTACAATCAAACCCAAATTAGGTCTGTCTGCTAAAAACTACGGACGTGCTGTATACGAATGTTTGCGTGGTGGTTTGGACTTCACCAAAGACGACGAAAACATCAACTCTGCACCATTCCAACGGTGGCGCGATCGCTTCTTGTTTGTTGCAGAAGCTATCCACAAAGCTCAAGCTGAAACTGGCGAAATCAAAGGTCACTACCTAAACGTTACCGCCCCCACCTGCGAACAAATGTTGCAACGGGCTGAGTTTGCTAAAGAACTCAAAATGCCCATCATCATGCATGACTACCTAACCGCAGGTTTCACCGCCAACACCACATTGGCTCGTTGGTGCCGTGATAACGGTATTCTATTGCACATTCACCGTGCGATGCACGCTGTAATCGACCGTCAAAAGAACCACGGTATTCACTTCCGTGTTTTGGCTAAGACCCTGCGGATGTCTGGTGGTGACCACATCCACACTGGTACAGTTGTTGGTAAATTGGAAGGCGAACGCGGCATCACAATGGGCTTCGTTGACCTGTTGCGCGAAAACTATGTTGAACAAGACAAGTCTCGCGGTATCTACTTCACCCAAGATTGGGCTTCTATGCCTGGTGTAATGGCAGTTGCTTCCGGTGGTATCCACGTATGGCACATGCCCGCACTAGTAGAAATCTTTGGTGATGACTCCGTACTACAATTCGGTGGTGGTACTCTTGGTCACCCCTGGGGTAACGCACCAGGTGCAACCGCTAACCGCGTGGCTTTGGAAGCTTGTATCCAAGCTCGTAACGAAGGCCGTAACTTGGCTCGTGAAGGTAACGATGTTATCCGTGAAGCTGCTAAGTGGTCTCCTGAACTAGCAGTTGCTTGCGAACTGTGGAAAGAAATCAAGTTTGAATTCGAGGCAATGGATACCGTCTGATAAAGGCTGAAAGTGGTATGGATAGAGGCTGGAGTTAAATTACCTCCATTATTTCGTCCTTTATCCTTCATACTTCATACTTTATAAGGCTGGGGTCAAGCATGAATCTAAAACAAATTGCGAAAGACACAGCCAAGACTATCCAAAGTTACCTGACTTATCAGGCACTAAGGACGGTACTGGCACAGCTAGGCGAAACTAATCCTCCATTGGCAATTTGGCTACATAACTTCTCCGCTGGCAAAATTCAGGATGGAGAGTCATATATTGCCCAATTGTTAAAGGAAAAGCCAGACTTAGCATTGCGGATCATGACTGTTAGAGAACATCTTGCTGAGGAAATCGCAGATTTTTTACCAGAAATGGTTCGTACTGGCATTCAGCAAGGCAATATGGAACAGCGTCGCCAGCATCTAGAACGCATCACTCAAATAGATACATCAGACCCCAGTCTACAATCAGAACAGCAAACAAGCTCAGATACGAACTTGGATAACTTATCCAGTTAGCCGACCAACTTAGTAAAAATCGCAACCCATTATCAACAGCTATGCAAACTTTACCAAAAGAGCGTCGTTACGAAACCCTTTCTTACTTACCTCCCCTGTCTGACGCGCAAATTGCCAAGCAAATTCAGTACATCCTGAATCAAGGTTATATCCCAGCAGTTGAGTTTAACGAAAATTCTGAGCCAACCGAATTTTTCTGGACAATGTGGAAGCTGCCTTTGTTTGGCGCTAAGTCCACTCAAGAAGTACTAAATGAAGTTCAGTCTTGCCGTTCTCAATATAGCAACTGCTATATCCGTGTTGTAGGTTTTGACAACATCAAGCAGTGCCAAGTACTCAGCTTCATCGTTCACAAACCCAGCAGATACTAAAGCTTGCAAGCTGAATTAATCTTGGGGAATCATTACTTAGTTTATTGATTTCCCCCAGAGAGGTAGAATAATCTGCCTCTTTTTTTATGTATTTTTATTTAAAATAATTTGCATATTTTGCATCACTACGGTAATGTCAAAATTACAATCCGAACCAAAAGAAATCCGCATCTGTTTCGTCGGTGAATCTTTTATTAATGGCATAGGCGATCCTGATTTTCTAGGATGGACAGGTAGAGTATGCGCCAATGCTCATCAAAGAGGATATGAGATTACTTACTATAATTTAGGCGTGAGAGCTGAAACTAGCCGATTTCTCAAGCAACGTTGGCGAAAAGAAGTTTCCTATCGCTTGGCTTCGGAATATGACGGTCGAGTTGTATTTTCTTTTGGCGTAAATGATTCGGGATGGACTGGTAAGCAGCAAGGAATTGACTTAACAGAATCTCTAGACAATACTCACACTATTTTAAGTGAAGCCAAGCAGCTTTATCCGGTTTTAATGGTAGGGCCACCACCTTGTGGAGATGAAAATCAAGAACAGAGAAACCAACAAATTGCTCATCAATCTCAGCAGTTTGCTTTAGTTTGTCGTGAACTTGATATTCCTTATCTGGATGTGTTTTCTACTTTAGTTAATTCATCTATTTGGTTAGCTGAAGCCAAAGCTAATGATGGCGCGCATCCCAGAGAAGCTGGTTATGCAGAATTTGCCAGTATTGTCCAAAATTGGGATGCTTGGTTAAGCTGGTTCACAACTTAAAATAATATTGAAATATATTGTCGCGCAGCGCAACGCACCGACGCAGAACAAAAAATTCAGGTGCGTTAGCCTACGGCATAACACACCCTACGTTAAATTAATATTTTTTAGTCAATTATTTACTGCGATCGCTCCTTATTTATTCATACTCAAATTAGCTAGGGTTTGTAAATTTGGAACTTCTAAATCAGCTTGAGCAAATACTGGTAAGTTAGCACCAGCGCCGTCTTTCCCGGTTCTGCGGTTAACCCAAACTGTTGATATTCCTAAAGATTGGGCGGGAATAATGTCATGATAAACGCTACAAGCAACGTGCAATATTTGTTCTTTAGGTATCCCAATTCTGTGGATTGCGGCTTTAAAGTTATTCAGAGCAGGTTTGTAGCTCTTTACTTGCTCCGCTGTAATTATCCAATCAAAATCAACTTTTAAGTGTTTTGTAGAATCAGCAAATAAATTGTCATCTACATTAGAAATAATTGCCAGTTTAAAATGGTGTTTCAGAGATTTTAACGCCTCTACCGTATCAGGGAAAGGTAGCCAATTCTTAATTGAATTGCTTAGAGAGTATAATTCTTCGCTATTAGGTGCAAATCCAAATTGCTCACCAAATCTTTCAACTACTTTTCTCAGAACTTCTTTATACGTGAGATATTCTCCTTTTTGAATTTCTGACTCAAATTGTGCAAAAAGCTGCAAAATTGTTTCATCATCTAAATTCTGCTTGTGCTTAGTCAAAAATTGCTTAAATGCTGCTAAAATTCCACTTTCCCAATCTATTAAAGTGCCATAACAATCGAAAGTTAAAACCTTGTACTGGTTAAAATTAATCACGTAATCTGCTCCGGATTAATTACATAATTTACAAGTTTGTTACTAATCAAATTCCGCAAAACTCTGCGTTTACAACGAATAGCCTCACAAAAAAGCGGTAAGAGAACGCCTTAACCTAAATTTTTACCGATTTTAACTCAACCTTTGCTAATGGTGAAAGCCTTCATAAGAAGATTATGGGGTCAATATGCTAAAATACGTAAATCCGATAGATCTTTAGATGTATAAGCATCATATACTTAGACCAAAAATCCAGGTGACAGGCTTTAAGCAGTTAGTGTGCAATGCCTATAGAACATTAAATGGATGAAACTGCAACTTCTCATGCATGTATTTTGAGAAAAGCAAAATGCAGTTGAGACAGACGAAACTATCAAAAAATCAGATAACGCTGTGTTGCGAAGTTAATTAGTAAAACCGTGCAAATAATCAGAATTGAACTAGTAGTTACCTATTTTTAAGTAACTATCATCTTTCTGTAGCTTGCGTGAGTAGCATCTACATCTTAAATATGAGATGTACAGTTTGTTCTTTGGAGTTTTCTTAACTAGATGTGAGGAGTGCAAATGCTTGAGGCTATCGCTGTAGCTTGGCTATTATTATTTTTTGGTGATTTCCTTTCAACTTTCGTTTACCACATACCCGAGCATGTTTTTGGTAGCCTCCACCTGAAAACGCATCATTCTTGGAAGAAAGATTTCCGCCACTATGCAATTTTGACTTTAAATCCTGAAGTTTTATTAGATGGTGTGCTGGGTGCTTTGCCATATTTAATTATGGCTGCAATTTTGTGGTCTTTCTCCCCAATTGGTGTAATTTCTGGGCTACTTTTGGGACAGTTTCATGTTTGGTGGAGACACATAAGTGTTTTGGCTTGGGAGACTCCAAAACCTATAATTATTTTGTGTCAAATTCTATTTATTACTACTCCTGAGAGACATTGGCTACACCATCAAAAAACAAACCAAGGTTTCGGCGACATTTTCACTTTCTTTGAGCAACCTTCGCTGCTGTGGTTGCGTTGGCTACGTCTGTTGAGGATTCGGTTTCGATACTCACGCATCTAGCTAAGGTAGGGTTTAGGTAAAAATTACTCTGAAGAAAAATGGGTAAAGCGGAAGAGACGGAGTTTCGCGTATGAATTTGAATTAGGGAATCTCTGCAAACTACGAAAAATCAGAATTTTTAGCCTGCTAATGCAGGCTTTTTTCATATATCCGTCTGTTGGAAAACTTTTGAGATTGTGAGATTAAATCTGCTTTTAGCTACTATTGATAACAAAACAGCCATAGTACAATACAGTTCATTTAAGCTTATTAGCCATTGATTTGTCACTTATTAAAGAAGCTAGAATAATTGGGGGATTCTCCCCCAAACCCCCGATTGGGTGACGGTTGCGTCCCCCAAACCCCCTCCAAAATTATTATTCTGTTTTTTTGTTGAATAACTAGTACAGCACGGCGTAAATAAACCACCCATTTCAAATGGGGAAAAATCTGGCAGTATAGGGAGCATCCCAATTTTGCAAATTTATCAACTTCAAACTAGTCATTGCGAATGGAGCGAAGCGGAATGAAGCAACCGCAAAGTCTAGCTGCTGCGATTGCTTCGCTTCATTTCATTACGCTCGCAATGACAAAATATGTTTTTACACATTTGGGATGCTCCCGCAGTATAAGTATTCTTTCTTTTTACTTTTGCCTTGTTGTACTAGTTTTTTGGTTTTGTTATCAATTAATTTTCCTAACTGAACTGTATTTAGCTATAGCTACGATAAAATCAATAATCTTAAATTAATACTTCTTGGTAATGTCTTATAGCGACTTCTCACTATCAAAAGTCAAGCGCGACTTTAATTTAACTACAGTTGAAGGTGTACGGTTTTTACCCGAAACCCAGCCGATAAAACCTAGTCTTTACCTCAAAGAAGCATTAAGCGAAGGGCTACCCTTAGCAACAGCGACGGGTTCAGAAAAAGCTCGCTCTGAGTTAATTATTAGTCCTATTCTTGTAGAAGTTAGGAAAATTCTAGAACGTAAAATCAGCTTTTTTTCGGGTGAGGATTTTACTGTAGCACCGGAGTTAGGCTTAAGTGGAGTATGTGATTTTTTGATTAGCCGCTCACCCGAACAAATATTTATTGAAGCGCCTGTAATCGTAATTATTGAAGCGAAAAAAGGTGATTTAAAACCAGGTTTAGGGCAATGTGCAGCAGAAATGATTGCGGCACAAAAATTCAATGATGCTAATAATATACCAACTAAAGCAATTTATGGGAGTGTTAGCAGCGGCACAGCTTGGCGGTTTTTAAAGTTAGAAGGACAAACACTGACTATCGATTTCCATGATTATACTGTTCCCCCAGTGGAAATATTATTGGGGATGTTGGTTTGGATGGTGCAGGAAGGTTAAATATTTTGGCGATCGCTTTTACGGTAGGACAAGTTGAAAGCTAACACAGCAAATTTTTATCAACAAAAATATAAGTGATTTATTAAATAAATTGCTGATAATTCTGCGCGACCTAATGTTATTCAATCATAAATTCTGTACTACAGACTACCATTCTCCAACTTCTTTGCGATCGCTTGCTGAAAAAATAATTTTTTGTCTGAAAGATAGTGATTTAAAATGATAGTAATAAGATGACTCTATAGTTAAATAGCAGGCACTTCCACGACGCAATAATTAGTGCCGCCCAGGTATTGCTTTACATTTTTTAACAATCAGTGTAGCAAACACTCCTATGTAAAAGCAATATCTGCAAAGAAATATGTCATTATGTTTATCGATTTGTGTCAGTTAGACGACAAAACTACCATTTGGTAGGCGTTTTCTGATAAAAAAAATTCATATTCGTAAAAATAAATTGAAGTTACGAACGGCAGCATCAGCCGTGATGAACTTCTAGTAGAGAACGCGCATCAAAGGAGCCTATCTGCATGTTCACCCACGTCAAGTCCACCATCAGACATATTGCGCCTGATAATTTACGCGGACGTAATTTAATCAAGGTGGTCTATGTCGTGCTTGAGTCCCAGTACCAAAGTGCATTGTCGCAAGCTGTCCGCACAATTAACGCCAATAATCCCAACCTAGCGATAGAAATCAGCGGGTACTTGATTGAGGAACTCCGAGATCCAGAGAACTACGAGGAGTTCAAACGGGAGATTGAGAGTGCCAATATATTTATTGCCTCACTGATCTTTATTGAAGACTTAGCACAGAAAGTAGTAACAGCCGTAGAACCACATCGCGATCGCTTAGATGTTGCTGTTGTCTTCCCCTCGATGCCAGAAGTTATGCGCCTCAACAAAATGGGTAGCTTTTCTCTGGCACAATTGGGTCAATCCAAGAGTGCGATCGCGCAGTTCATGCGGAAGCGCAAGGAAAAATCCGGTGCAGGCTTCCAAGATGGGATGTTGAAATTGCTGCGAACTTTGCCACAAGTGCTGAAGTTTCTGCCAATGGACAAAGCACAAGATGCTCGCAATTTCATGCTCAGTTTTCAGTATTGGCTGGGAGGTTCACCAGAAAACCTGGAAAACTTCTTGCTGATGCTGACTGATAAATATGTATTAAAAGGTGTGGATAAAGCCAATCTGCCATCGACAACTTATGAAGCGCCAGTGGTTTACCCAGATATGGGAATTTGGCATCCCCTGGCTCCGAGTATGTTTGAGGATGTGAGAGAATACCTCAATTGGTACACAGCCCGTAAGGATATATCCAAGAATCTCAAAGATCCTTTAGCTCCCTGTGTGGGTTTGGTATTGCAACGCACTCACCTAGTTACAGGGGATGATGCTCACTATGTAGCGATCGTGCAGGAGATAGAATCCCTAGGAGCCAAAGTACTACCAGTATTTGCGGGTGGTTTGGATTTCTCCAAGCCTGTGGATGCTTACTTTTACGAACCAACTACCAATACACCTTTAGTAGATGCGGTAATTTCTTTGACTGGGTTTGCTTTGGTAGGTGGCCCTGCTAGACAAGATCATCCCAAAGCTATTGACGCACTCAAGCGCTTAAATCGCCCTTACATGGTAGCTTTACCGTTAGTCTTCCAAACCACCGAAGAGTGGATGGATAGCGAACTAGGGTTACATCCAATTCAAGTAGCTTTGCAAATTGCCATACCGGAATTGGATGGAGCAATTGAACCGATCATTTTATCAGGTAGAGATGGTGCTACCGGAAAAGCGATCGCACTCCAAGACCGTGTGGAAGTAGTCGCCAAACGCGCTTTAAAATGGGCAAATCTCCGCCGCAAACCCAAACTAGATAAAAAAGTTGCCATTACCGTTTTCAGTTTCCCCCCTGATAAAGGGAATGTGGGTACCGCCGCATATTTAGATGTGTTCGGTTCCATTTATGAGGTGATGAAAGCGCTCAAAAATAACGGCTACGATTTACCGGAATTACCGGAATCCGCCGAAGCGCTGATGCAAGAAGTCATCCACGATGCTCAAGCACAGTACGCTAGCCCAGAGCTTAACATCGCCTATAAAATGTCAGTGCCTGAATACGAAGCATTGACACCGTACTCCCAACGCCTAGAAGAAAACTGGGGCCCACCTCCCGGACATCTCAACAGCGATGGGCAAAATCTGCTGATTTATGGTAAGCATTTCGGCAATGTCTTCATCGGCGTTCAGCCTACCTTTGGTTATGAAGGCGACCCGATGCGGTTGTTATTCTCCCGTTCCGCTAGCCCGCACCACGGTTTTGCTGCTTACTACACCTATTTAGAGCAAGTTTGGCAAGCTGATGCCGTGTTACACTTCGGTACTCACGGTTCCTTGGAATTTATGCCCGGTAAGCAAATGGGGATGTCTGGTGATTGTTATCCAGACCAACTAATTGGCACAATTCCTAACCTGTATTACTACGCAGCCAATAACCCCAGCGAAGCGACAATTGCCAAGCGCCGCAGCTATGCCGAGACAATTTCTTACCTGACACCGCCCGCAGAAAATGCTGGTTTATACAAGGGGTTGAAAGAACTCAGCGAGTTGATTGCTTCTTACCAAACCCTGAAAGATACAGGAAGAGGTATCCCCATTGTTAACTCCATCATGGATAAATGCCGGATGGTGAACCTGGATAAGGATATCGACTTGCCCGAAACTGATGCCAAGGATATGACCGAAGATGAACGGGATAATATTGTTGGCAGCGTTTACCGCAAGCTGATGGAAATTGAATCCCGGTTATTACCTTGTGGATTGCATATTATTGGTAAACCACCCACAGCCGAAGAAGCGATCGCAACTCTTGTCAACATCGCTAGCTTAGATCGTCAAGAAGAAGAAATTCTCAGCTTACCCCGCATTATCGCCAACAGCATTGGGCGGAACATTGACGATATTTACCACAATAACGACAAAGGCATTTTAGAAGATGTCCAGCTACTGCAAGACATCACCTTAGCCACCCGCGCCGCAGTTAGCGCTCTGGTAAAAGAGCAAACCGACGCAGAAGGTCGCGTTTCCCTGGTTTCCCGGTTGAATTTCTTCAACATGGGCAAAAAAGAACCTTGGGTAGAATCATTACATCAATCCGGCTATACCAAAGTTGATAACGCCGCCTTAAAGCCATTATTTGAGTATTTGGAATTCTGCTTACAACAAGTTTGTGCAGATAATGAACTCGGTGGACTACTCAAAGGCTTAGAAGGCGAATACATCCTACCCGGCCCCGGTGGCGACCCCATCCGCAACCCCGATGTATTACCCACAGGTAAGAACATTCACGCCCTTGACCCCCAATCCATACCCACGACTGCGGCGGTACAATCAGCGAAAATCGTTGTGGATCGGCTATTGGCAAGAAACAAAGCCGAAAATGACGGTAAATGGCCGGAAACCATTGCCTGTGTACTTTGGGGAACCGATAACATCAAAACCTACGGGGAATCACTAGCCCAAATCATGTGGATGGTTGGTGTAAGACCCGTTCCCGATGCCTTGGGACGCGTGAACAAGTTAGAATTGATACCCTTAGAAGAGTTAGGCAGGCCGAGAATAGATGTTGTGATCAACTGTTCTGGCGTATTCCGCGACTTGTTTATCAACCAAATGAACCTGCTAGATCAAGCCGTGAAAATGGCGGCGGAGATAGACGAACCCTTAGATATGAACTTTGTCCGCAAACACGCTTTGCAACAAGCTGAGGAAATGGGTATTAACCTGCGTCAAGCAGCAACCCGCGTCTTCTCCAATGCTTCCGGTTCCTACTCGTCAAATATTAACTTGGCGGTTGAAAACAGCACCTGGGATAGCGAAGCCGAATTACAAGAAATGTACCTGAAGCGGAAATCCTTCGCCTTCAATTCCGATAACCCCGGAATTATGGACGAATCCCGGCAGATTTTTGAAAGCACTTTGAAAACTGCTGATGCAACATTCCAAAATCTCGATTCTTCCGAGATTAGCTTAACGGACGTTTCCCACTACTTCGACTCAGATCCTACTAAGTTGGTAGCAAGTTTGCGGGGTGATGGTAAAACACCAGCATCTTACATTGCAGATACCACCACAGCTAATGCTCAAGTGCGGACATTATCGGAAACCGTGCGCTTAGATGCTCGTACTAAATTATTAAATCCCAAATGGTACGAAGGAATGCTATCTCACGGTTACGAAGGTGTGCGCGAACTTTCCAAGCGGTTGGTAAATACAATGGGTTGGAGTGCGACAGCCGGCGCTGTGGATAACTGGATTTACGAAGATACCAATGAAACCTTCATCAAAGATGAAGAAATGCAAAAACGGTTGATGAACCTTAATCCCCATTCTTTCCGCAAAGTTGTATCAACTTTATTGGAAGTGAATGGACGCGGTTATTGGGAGACTAGCGAAGAGAATTTAGATCGCCTCCGCGAGTTGTACCAAGAAGTTGAAGACCGGATTGAAGGGATTGAGTAGGTTTTAATAAAAAAGGAGGTGCTTTATGTTATCACACCTCCTTTTTTTCTATATTAGAATCTAAATATTCCTGATTGATTAAATATTCATCAATATTTTCTAAAATTTGTCTAAGATATTTTATAACTCTTTCACTTATTTCAAAAAGATTTTCCGCAGATGTATTTTGACCAACTTCTTTAAAAGACATAACACCATGAGCTAAATCATTTCTATTTTTTTTATTGACAGTAAATCAATTCCATCTCTAGTATCTTTGTCAGTAGTAGCTGAAAATCCATATACTCTAGCTATTATCTTGATTTCTCTAGCATCTACATTCCCAGAAAACAAATCATCTCGATTAAAGCCAGATTGAATAATATCTATAAAAATACTTTCTATTTGTTCTAAAAAATCATTAACACCAGATTGTTGTATATTCTTTTTTATATTTTGCAAAATTATTTTTTTAATCTCTAGCCTAAGTTCATCAAAAGAGACACCTTTATTACTAAGTTCATCAAAAATACTTTGAATCGCATTTCTCATAGTAGATTCTATAAGATTGTAAAGCAATAAAAATCCTGTAGCTTTTAAACTTTTATCTAATTCAGAATCAATTTTAGAAATTGCACCATCCTTACTTAATAGAATATTACCTTGTTCCAAATCTCTTAGAAAATAAAGATAATCACTAACGTCCTTAGCACGTTCGTTGAAATCCTCCAAATCTAATACTTTTTTCACTTAACTTTACCTAAAATCTGGTCACGGACATATTCTAAACGACGAATAACTTTATTCTTAGAACTACTAGCATCACTACTAGTGAAGTCTCTAAATTTGTTTGAATCAAGAAAATCTACTGATGCAGGCTTGAGATTGTTTTGCTCTCTTAAAGCTAACGTTATACCAACAGCAAGAGATTCAAATTTAATTCGAGTTGTTGTTCTATCTTTGTTTTTACCTTGTCTAAAACCTCTTGGGAAATACATTTCTACAAAATCAATCATTGCATAAAATTCATTTTTCATACTTTCTAAAGTATTTTTATCAGCATTATTCAGTTCCTTTAAATAATTATCCAGAAATTCATTAATATTTTTATTAAAATATTGATAATTATTTAGAAAAGCAAAAAATCGTAAAACAAATTCTTGAGGTTCTACTCTCTTAATTGAGGGTGCTGTAAAAGCACAAAGATGTATGAATTTTGGGTACTTCGCTAATTCATCTATTAAATCAAGAAAATTGCCTCTTCTAATACCTCTAAGCTTTTCCATTTCATTTAATTCAACACTACCCGTATTTATTCTTTCAAATAGATCTCTACGAGTTTCTTCATCAGCATCTTCTGTTAGTTGAATCATTCGTATGGTTGTTCGTTGAAAACGTCTTTGACGTGCAATAGGTAGACTAGAAAATCGAAATCCTGTGAGTTTATCTAACTTTTCTAAATCCTGTAAACATAACTCATTATTAACAAACCTAGCTAAAGTGCGAATCCTTTGTGTGCCGTCTATGATTTCCAAACGAGCTAAATCTTTTGTTTCTAAAAGATTGTCGTCTACTGCTTCTCCTGAAGTATCTGCCACAAAAATATAAGGAATAGGTAAACCTAAAAGAATAGATTCAATAAATTTAGATTGTCTTTTTTCATCCCAAATCATCGCTCTTTGGTAATCTGGAATAAATAATTCATTAGAATCATCATCAAGGCCAGTTAGATATTTTTGGACTATAACTTCAATAGGATACTCAATTGTGTTATAGTCAACAACTTTTTTTTTGTCGCGAATTTGAATTTCTGCTTCTTCCTGCATTTGTTCTGTAATATTATTGCTTAATAAATTGTTACTCATATTAGGTTTACTTATAAAAGTGATTGCTTATTATGATATACGATATTTAGTTATTGTTGTGCTGAATATAAACTTTGCCTAAACCCTTATAAATAAAGAATTTTAGAATTTTGCACAATAAAATATCACTTTTTGGGAGTGTGGGTATATGCGATATCGCTCCCACAACAGGTGATCGCTTTTCTGTTGAGGTATTCTGCAAAGCGATCGCACTTCCACAACAGGCGATCGCTTTATGTTTGAGATTTTCTGCAAAGCGATCGCTTTTGTGAGGTGTTCTGCAAGGTGATCGCATTTTCTGAGGTATTCTGCAAGGCGATCACACTTCCACAACAAGCGATCGTCTCAGTGATAAAATAATTACTCACTGTTGAGTTTATAGCAAAAATTTTGACTATAAGTATTGAGCAAATCCACCAAATTAAAGAAATAATTAGAAAATATAAAAATCTTGAATGTGTTGAATGCGCTCAATCTATACAAGATTACTTAATATCACAAGGAATTGCAGGAAAGCGGATAAAACTTTATACAGGTTCAGCAATAGGGCGTAATAGTTATATTTATGATGATAGTTTATCAGGAGATGCAATTTCTCTTAACGGTCGTCATCAAGGTATTGCCATTATAATAAATGAGGTGGAGATTATTTTTGATAATCACCATCCTGATGGACTCACGAGAGAGCAATGGCTAGGTAATTTACAATTTTATAATAAATTATATTCTGGTCAGCAGTTTCAAATAACAGAAGAAAATTTTTAATTATTCAAGATTATGCTAGAAAATAACCATACGATTACTATAACTCTTAATGAATATCTCTATGAAATGCTAGAGAAAATTAAACAAAGACCGGGAATGTTTTTAGGTAAATCCTCAATTACTCGGTTGAGAGCTTTTTTAGATGGGTACATGAGTTCCAGAGAAGATTTAGGCTTACCGCCAACTCAACAAGAGATTGAATTTAATCAATTTCCAGATTGGATACAAACAAGGTTTAAGATTACTTCTGCCCAGGGATGGGATAGTATTATTCTTTTCTATTCTACGGATGAAAGAGATGCGTTAAATAATTTTTTTGAGTTATTTGAGCAATTCCGTAATGGTGAAAGTGCTAGGAGAGAAGCAATTAATCAAGAACAAGTTATAGAAAGTCAGCATTCATTAATACCTCAGTAGTGCGATCGCACTTCCACAAAAGGCGATCGCTTTTCTATTTAGGTATTCTGCAAAGCGATCGCTTTATGAGTATGGCATCATCAAATATTTTTTCAAAGATCCCACAACTTGAGATTTTAGCGGGACTAACCATTCCATGAATCACGTTCCTCATTGACATATTCTTGAGCATCAATACCATTCCAAATTTCTTTACCCAATCCACGCAATTCGAGAATGCTACGCTTTGGCTGATATTTTATTGTCATTTGTTGACGAATTAATCTTGATAAGTCTTCAATTAAGCGTATTTGTTCTTCGGATGTGAGACTTTGAGATTGATGTAATACTTCTTGATAACTAGACATATAATTTATAACTTTAATTTTTTGCTGCTAAATATAATATACAGCGATTCAACTACTGTTTTAGAACAAGCGATCGCTTCCTGATGCGTGCGGAGTGAGTTGAGGCGCACTGGCTTGTCGTTAGACATCGCTGAGTCGATTAATTAGTATAATCAATGTAATCATAGTGAATACATTAGCTGATGTCAGCAGAGATAAAATGCCAGCAAAAGACATTTACCATGATGCTGTTAAAAATGCCTTAATTAAAGATGGCTGGAAAATTATAGCCGATCCTTACTTTTTGCAGTATGAAGATGCAGAGCTTTATGCTGATTTATTTGTAGAAAAAGCTTTATTAGTAGAACAAGAAGGAAGAAAAATAGTTGTTGAAATCAAGAGTTTCATCAGCCCTTCACTTATGAAAGATTTTGAAAATGCTCTTGGACAATATATCTTATACCGCGATATTTTAAAATTAGCTAATAAAGACTATAAAATTTATTTAGCAATTAGAGATACAATATTTGATACTTTCTTTCAACGAAAATCTATTCAAGCAGTAGTTAAACGCAATCAAATTGAATTTATTATTTTTAACAACGAACGAGAGGAAATTACCTTATGGATAAATTAATACAATATAGAGAGTTAATTAAACAGGTACTGACTGAGTATGATAGTCTGTCTCGCAAATCACCTGAACAGCATTCAGAAACTTGTTTAGTATTTGATGAAAATAACGATCATTATCTCTGGTTGACGGTAGATTGGCAAGGTAGCAAAAGACTTAAATATACTCATGTTCATATTAGGATAAAGAATGAAAAAATATACATAGAAGAAGACTGGACAGAAGAGGGAATAGCAACAGAATTAATTAGGTTAGGTGTGAATAATAGTGAGATTGTTCTAGCTTTTCAACCCCCAGATGTTAGAAAATTTACAGAGTTTGCAACCGCTTAGTTAATATCCTGTTAATCAGAGTATGGATGCTATAACTCTCAATCTCAACCCAGTGATTCTGCTTACAGATGAGCAATTTTTTCAGCTTTGCCAAATAAACGAACTCATCAGATTTGAGCGTAATGCAGATGGAACATTGCTACTAATGCCTCTTGTAGGCGGATTAACTAGTAACTGCAATGCTAATATTACTGCTCAACTTGGGTTGTGGAATCGTGATGAATCATTAGGTGTTGCTTTTAGTTCTTCTACTGGTTTTACTTTACCAAATGGAGCAGTTCGTTCTCCTAATGCATCTTGGTTAAGGCGCGATAAATGGGATAATCTTACTCAGAAGCAAAAAGAGAGATTTGCTCTAGTATGTCCTGATTTTGTGGTGGAATTACGTTCTGATAGTGATTCTTGGCAAAGGCTACAGAAAAAAATGCAAGAGTATCTAGATAACGGTTCTAGATTGGGGTGGTTAATTGATTTAGAAACTAAACGAGTAGAAATTTATCGCCACAAGCAAGATGTTGAAATACTGCAATCTCCTGCTAGTTTATTAGGAGAAGATATACTACCTGGATTTGTGCTGAATCTGAAAGGTATTTGGTAAATATATGAAAATATAAATGCTTAGATGGATGAAATCTTAACTATTGCTGCGGATAAAGTAATTAATACCTAATTTCTAAAAAAGAAAACCCTCGCTTCCATCAAAAATATGAAAAGCAAGGGTTATTCCAAAAAACAAAAAGTTTTACACTCGTGCAGGTAAAGATAATCTCTCAGATTGGCGTAAATTACTATCTGGAGCCTGATTAACTTCTTCCGTTGCTAACAAATCACGAATCAACTTAGTTAAAGCCTTTTGCAGCAAACGATTAGTAATTTGTTGACCTAAACGCTGTACTCCGGGATTTACTAATAATTGTGCAAGTTGGGGAGCCAGCTGCACTGGGTCAAAGCCACGGGTATCGCGGAGAATGCCTAAAATTCGTTTGATATGCTCTAAGGTTTGTTGTTGCTCAGATGTGGCGGCGGGAGTTTCGTTAATTGCGGTGATTCCTACTTGTTCGCGCAGTAAATAGGTGAAGTTATGCAGGACGTTTTGACTTAAAGCATTTATCCCATTAACAAATTCATCTACCAATTTGTCGCGAATAAAACCGCCACGTTCAGAAGTGAGAAAATCTATTCCTTGAGTGACTACTAAATTTAAATCGTAGTCTTCATTACCTCGTGCATTTCGTAATAAGTTTTCTAAGCGATTCCAACGGAATCTACCTTCTTTAAAAAGCAAATCTTGCAGTGATGCTCTCAGTGCTGGCGCTGGATCGGTTAACAAGCGTTTCGCTACATAAGGATAAGCTTCACTCAAAACTTTAAAGTTGGGATCTATATAGATGGCAATCCCTTCGAGTGTTACCAAAGAGCGAATAATTAAAGCGTAGTAGGGAGGTACACGGAAGGGATATTCATACATCAAAGCCGATAGTTCATCGGTGATGCTTTTAATGTTCAACTCTGCAACACTAGCACCTTGCGCTTCTGCAAAGACTTTGGCAAAGGCGGGAATAATTGGTGTTAAGTCGGTTTCTGGTGATAAGAAATCTAGCTTGACGTAGTCTTTAGCTAAACCGTCAAAGTCACGGTTTACAACGTGGACGATCGCCTCAATTAAACCATAACGCTGGGGCGGCTGAATCTCGCTCATCATGCCAAAGTCGAGATAAGCTAATTTACCATCCAGTGTGGCTAATAAATTACCAGGGTGGGGGTCAGCGTGGAAAAATCCATGTTCTAGCAGCTGACGCAAAGAACACTGGACACCGACCTCAATTAAATAACGCGCATCTATACCTTTAGCTTTAATTTCCGGCGTTTGGGTTAATTTAATGCCGTTAATCCACTCCATCGTCAACACGCGACGATTGGTGTATTCCCAGTATATTTTCGGTACGTATATGTCTTTAATATGACCATATAACTGGAAAAAACGCTCGGCATTTTCTCCTTCGTGTATATAGTCCATTTCTTCAAAAATGCGATCGCCTAATTCATCGAGAATCCCAACTAAATCGCTCCGCACTCGTTTAAACTGTTTCTTCGCCCAACCAGCTAGGCCACGTAATATATATAAGTCAACGGTAATTCTTTCTTTTAAGTCTGGACGCTGCACTTTAACTGCGACTTCCTCACCAGTTTTCAGCCTCCCTTTATAAACTTGTCCTAAAGAAGCAGCTGCAATTGGTTGTGGTGAAAGTTCCGCATAAATTTCTGCTGGTGGTGCGCCGAGTTCTTCTTCTATAAACTGGTAAGCAATTTCGTTGGGAAAAGGTGGTAATTGGTCTTGTAGTTTGGTGAGTTCTTCTAAAAATGCGGGGGGAACCAAATCTGGTCTTGTAGACAAAGCCTGGCCAATTTTGATATAAGCAGGCCCTAGTCTAGTTAATAATTCTCTTAGTTGCGCGGCGCGGCGGCGGTCACTCTTGACCACAATTCCCCGTTTGCTATCCCACCACAACCCCAAAGCAAAGGAGAGTGTCGGCCATAAGACAGCAAGAATCCGCCCGAAAACTTCTAGAGGTCTTTGTTGATAATGCGCTGCAATCTCCACTGGATCGTAACGTGTCATCTCAGTGTCAATTGGTGCCCTCAATGCTCTCTGCTGTTGAGCTGCTATCAGTCTCGGCGATTTAACAACTAAGCCTTGTGTGTCATTTTCAGACACAACTTCAGCAACATATACCTCATCGCGGCGGTTGTTGCTACCGCGATTGTCCTCCTCGATCGGTCGGGAAGTGGGGGGAAGTGTTTTCGCAATCATGAAGAATGGCACCGGTCGAATTGATTCTGTTAAGTATTGTAACAATATGTTTTGTTTCCAGCACCCCGTTTTAGTTAGAACAAGTGGTTTTCTTGTTCTAGTTGCCTCAATCCTTAGAAATTGGATTGTAATAATAGCAAACCACGAGATTTGCTGACATCTCTATATATTGAAAGAAAAATTGTTGTTTCACCTCATCCTCAAAAGAGAATTTCAGCTATTGAATTATGAGAGGTCATAGATCCCCGACTTTTTCAAAAAGTCGGGGATCTGAACAACCGCAACCTTTCAAAATCAATCGGGTAGACTACTAGTACACTAAGGCAAAAATAAACTTCCCATTGAAAAGCTATAACCCTTATAAAAAGGTAATTACGAATTACGAATTACAAATTACGAATTCCGCCTAACTGTACTAGGTTTGCTACACTTATATGGGTCTGCTACTTCTATAGTAGTGGCTCATGCCTAGATTCCTAAAAGTTGGAAGTATTCGGCATCTGCCTAGATGGAGAATTTGGCTTGATGTTGCTTTGCCTGCGAATTGAAAACTTTGCCCTAATTGACCAACTCGAACTAGAATTTGGCGCTGGCTTAAATGTATTAACAGGTGAAACTGGCGCAGGAAAATCGATTATCTTAGATGCCATTGATGCAGCTTTAGGCGGTAAGGTATCTAGTCGAGTAATTCGCACTGGCACTAGTCGGGCGATGGTAGAAGCTACTTTTAAATCTAACGCTTCCTTAGCTGCTTGGTTAAGCGAACAAGAAATTGATTCCATAGATGAAAATTCTGTAGTTATTAGCCGAGAAATCGCTGCTACTGCTAGCAATGTCCGCAGTAGATCGCGGGTAAATGGCGTGTTGGTTAATCGGCAGATGATGGGAGGACTGCGCGATCGCCTTGTGGAAATTACTGCCCAAGGTCAAACTGTACAAGTGGGACAATCCGCCCAAGTCCGCGATTGGTTAGATTTACATGGTGGCGACTCTTTAATGCAGCAGCGTCAAGCGATCGCCAATTTGTTTAACTTGTACCAAACAGCACATTTAGCTTTAGAAAAACGCCGGACATCAGAACGGGAACGGTTGCAGCAACTAGATTTGCTCACCTATCAAGTGCAGGAATTAGGTGCAGTCAACCTCAACGATCCGAGCGAACTTGAACAGCTACAGCAAGAACGTGAACGCCTCAATCATGTCGTAGATTTACAACAAATGAGTTACAAGGTCTATCAGGCTTTGTATCAAAACGATAACGAAACTCCAGCCGCCGCAGATTTATTAGGCGATAGCGAAGCCACCTTAAATGACATGGTGGAATATGATAGCCAGCTACAACCACTGTTAGATTTGGTGCGAGATGCCCAAGCTACATTAATGGAAGTAGGGAGGCAAATTAATGCCTATGGCGAAGATTTAGAAGCAGATCCCCAACGTTTAGAGGAAGTAGAAGAACGTATCCGGGAATTAAAGCAGATTTGCCGCAAATATGGCCCGACTCTGCATGAAGCGATCGCCTATTACCAAAAAATCCAAGGTGAATTAGCCGAACTCAACGACAGCGAACAATCAATTGAAAGCTTAGAACAGCAAGAACAAGCAACTTTAGCAAAGCTGACTCAAGCTTGTAACCAGTTAACGCAATTGCGTCGTACAGCTGCTAATAAATTAGAGTCGAGATTAATTGCGGAACTCAAACCCCTAGCAATGGAAAAGGTGCAGTTTAAAGTGGAGATTGTGCCTACTGCGCCCACCGCTACAGGTGCAGACAAAATTACATTTATGTTTAGTCCCAACCCCGGAGAACCAATACAACCTTTAACAGAAATTGCTTCCGGTGGGGAGATGAGCCGCTTTTTGCTAGCCCTGAAAGCTTGTGTTTCCCAAGCTGATGCAGCCGGGACAATGGTATTTGATGAAATTGATGTGGGTGTTTCCGGGAGAGTCGCCCAAGCGATCGCAGAGAAATTACACCAACTCAGCCAACGCTCACAGGTATTATGTGTTACTCACCAACCATTAGTAGCAGCAATGGCAGATAGGCATTTCCGGGTAGATAAGCAAATTATCAATCAAAGTAAGGGTAAAAAAGAGAACAACGGCAGCAGTGAGCAGCGTACCGTCGTCCGCGTCACCGCCTTGGATAATTTAACCACCCGCCGAGATGAACTAGCACAATTAGCCGGCGGAAAATCAGCCACAGATGCGATCGCTTTTGCCGAATCTCTATTATTGCAAGCCGCTAATCATCGGCGCGAGAAATCTTAAAGAAATTCGGAATTGATTATCAAATGTAGGGTGTGTTCTCGCGTAGCGCAACGCACCAATTTAAGTTTTTTCAATGAGAGCGATCGCATCCATAACTTCAGAATATATAGCGCGATCGCCTGCCGCTTGTAAATGGCTATATCATCTTAATTTTCAGGCTGTTTGTGGTGGTTAAACCTAATTCCTAAAAAGATGTCGTAAACAAACTCAAAAAAATCTTTCTTTTGTAATAATCCGGAAGTTTGATAACAACCTTTTGCATCTAATAGTGGTTTCATCAAATAATAGGCTGGCTGGTAGTTATACCAGGGAATTGACGGCCACAAATGATGAACTAGGTGGTAATTCTGTCCCATAATCAAAATGTTCAGAATTGGGTTAGGGTAAACGCGAGCATTTTTCCAGCGATCGCGCTCTACAAATGGACGATGGGGCAGATAATCAAAGAATAATCCTAATGCTATGCCCACGATAAATGCTGGTATAAACCAAAAATTGAGAATGTAACCCAAAAAGTGATATTGCACTGAGATATAAACAATTGTCCCTACAATCAAGCGGCTAATAAACCACTCTAGTAGCTCATATTTACGCCACAGTTGCCGTTGAAAGAAAAATACCTCATGGTATAAAAATCGTACTGCAATTAACCACAGCGGCCCACCAGTCGAGACATAATGATCTGGGTCATCTTTGGGATGATTAACATGGGCATGATGCTGTAAATGCACTCGCGTAAATACCGGAAATGCGAAAGCTAGCATCAAGGCACTACCATGACCTAACATCGCATTAATTACTCGGTTGCGATGGGCAGATTGATGGCAAGCATCGTGAATCACTGTCCCAGAACAATGTAGCGCTAGAGTATTCACACTAAAGCATAGCCAATGCGGCCATTCCCACAGCCAGTAACCAAAGTTAGATAACACTAGCATCCCCACTGCGCTAAAAAATAGCAGCATCGTGGCACTAAAATCACCAGCAGGCGCTAAAAATTCCTTGGGTGGGACTGTCAGTGGCTTCTGTGCCTCCGACGTGAGCATTCTGATCTCCTTATTTATCAAACATTACGAATATACGACAAAGATTAGTGAATAATAAACTTTTATAAACTTTTGTATAGCAAGTTTTATCCGCCATTTAGCAGATTGTATAGATAAATACGATATGATGCCAGACGGGACTTGCATCTTCAGCATTAATTGGGGTGTAGTAATTGGTGAGAAAGAGATAGAAGAATATCCTTCCTGGGGAGGATGGAACCTAGATTAGTGTACGATAACTAGTCTATCCACTTACCAAAATCGCCACGCTCAAGTAAGTTTTTCCTAGCTCACTATTAATGCAGCTTGGCAGAAATACATATACTATTCAAGGCAATTACTCACGGGAAAATTCCCCAACCCATGAAAATCCTTAGCCCTTAGTCCCTATCGCCTAGATTAATTTAAATTTCGCGCCACCAACTGGCCTTTATTCCCCCTTTCTAACTGCTTACATCTGATTGATATAGCAGTGACGGAAATAGAAATGCCCTTTAATTTACGATGGTTTCCTAGATAGATCCTCGAATCAGCCCCTATGCAATTAAGAGATTCTCTACGCCGCACAAAAATTGTCGCTACGATTGGGCCTGCTACTAGCAGTCCAGAAATGCTCAAGGCAATTATTGAAGCGGGAGCAACAACACTACGGCTAAACTTTTCCCACGGGACTCATGCCGATCATCAGCGTAGTATCCGTTTAATTCGGCAAACTGCTTTTGAACTAAATCAGCCAGTAGCAATTCTCCAAGACTTGCAAGGGCCAAAAATTCGCTTGGGGCGGTTTGAAAATGGGTCTATAGTTTTAGCAAAAGGCGATCGCTTCACCTTGACCAATCGTCCGGTCATTGGTACACAAGAAATTAGCTGTGTTACCTACGATTACTTGGCCGAAGAAGTCCCAGTTGGCGCAAAAATCCTCCTCGATGACGGGCGAGTCGAAATGGTAGTTGAGGAGATTAACCGCGATAAAGGTGATTTACATTGCCGTGTTACTGTAGCTGGTAAACTTTCTAACAATAAAGGTGTTAACTTTCCCGGAGTTTACCTTTCCATCAAAGCTATGACCGACAAAGACCGCGAAGATCTGATGTTTGGTCTAGATCAAGGTGTAGACTGGGTAGCACTGTCTTTTGTCCGCAATCCTCAAGATATCATCGAAATTAAAGAGCTAATTTCCAGCACAGGTAAGAATGTACCAGTAGTTGCCAAAATTGAAAAGCACGAAGCCATTGAGCAAATGGAAGCAGTGTTGGCTTTGTGTGATGGCGTAATGGTAGCGAGAGGTGATTTAGGGGTCGAACTACCAGCCGAGGATGTTCCGGTACTGCAAAAGCGGCTGATTGCTACTGCTAACCGCTTGGGGATTCCCATTATTACCGCCACGCAAATGTTAGACAGTATGGTGAGTAATCCCCGCCCCACTCGTGCCGAAGTGTCAGATGTGGCAAACGCAATTTTAGATGGCACAGATGCAGTCATGCTTTCTAATGAAACTGCCGTAGGTAGTTACCCGGTAGAAGCTGTAGCAACTATGGCGAGAATTGCCGAGCGCATCGAACAAGAAGAAGCACAAAACGCCAATCGTCTGTTAAGAGATGCTAGACGTTCTATCCCTAACGCCATTAGCCAAGCTGTAGGACAAATTGCTGAACAGCTAGGTGCAGCGGCAATTATGACCTTAACCCAAACAGGGGCAACAGCGCGCAATGTTTCCAAATTCCGTCCGCGTACACCGATTTTGGCAATTACACCCCATGTAAACGTAGCACGACAGTTACAAATGGTCTGGGGAGTAAAACCGCTGTTAGTACTAGAACTACCTTCTACCGGACAAACTTTTCAAGCCGCTATCAATGTTGCTCAAGAAAATAAACTACTCACTGAAGGCGATTTGGTAGTGATGACAGCAGGTACACTACAAGGTGTTTCCGGCTCGACAGATTTAATCAAGGTTGAAGTCGTCACAGCAATTCTCGGACAAGGAATTGGATTGGGACAAGGTTCTGTGAGTGGACGCGCCAGAGTCGCGCACAAAGGTATGGATGTCAGCAACTTTAATCCTGGAGATATTTTAGTTGCTCCCCGTACCACTGCCGATTTTGTGGAAGCGATTCGCAAAGCCTCAGGAATTATTACAGAAGAAGAAAGCCTCACCAGCCACGCAGCTGTAATTGGTTTGCGTTTAGGTGTCCCTGTAATTGTGGGTGTGAAGGAAGCAACACAAGTAATTAGAGACGGTGCAATTTTAACCCTGGATTTGCAACGGGGTTTAATTTACTCTGGCGCAGTGGGAACACCTTAGGAAGGCTGAAGTGTGAAAGATTTTTTCATCCTTCATCTTTTTGATCAAAGTTAACTCGTTCGTAAATCTGGCGATGGGGAATTTGGCAGTTGGCTGAAGCTAAAGTTAAAAGGCCATCTTCATCGTCAGATTCTTTAAATAACCAGTTACCCTCAGAGGTTTTGCTAAATTGTTCAATATGAAATTGATATTGGTCAATTAAAATATATTCTTGAAATTCGGGAATCGAACGGTAATAAGTAAATTTATCACCTCTATCTCGACTACGAGTAGATTTAGAAAGGATCTCAAAAATAATACTGGGATTAATAACTGTATCGTTGCGCCCTTCTTGAAAGATGGGTTCACCTTTGATAATCAAAATATCCGGATATGTGTATTGCTGATAACGAGGAATCCATAAGCGCAAGTCGCTTATGAAAACTTCATAAGGTTGCTCTTGTAAACCTAATTCCAGAAGTCTACTTAGGTTACGAATAATACGGTTATGATTAATCGAGCCTCCAGTCATTGCTACAATTTCCCCATTACGGTATTCGCTACGGAACTCAGCAATCTCTTCTAGGGTTAAGTATTCCTCAATAGAATATAGGCGAGGGGGAGTTTGCACAACCATAAGATTGAGAAGGTAAATATTTAGGTTTACTTTAGCCTAGCACTCATAAATAGCGTGATAAAACTTCAGCAGTGGCTTGTCCTGTTTTTTCCCAGCTAAATTGATTTGCTCTAGCGATACCTTGAAGCGAAAGATGCGATCGCAAACTTGAATCATTTACCAAAGCTTGCATGGCTGCGGTAATTTCTTCTGTATTGTAGGGATTAATTAGAATCGCTGCATCGCCAGCGACTTCCGGAAGAGATGAGATATTAGAAGTAATTACAGGAGTACCGCAAGCCATTGCTTCTAGAACAGGTAAGCCAAAACCTTCCCAAAGACTAGGAAAAACAAGTGCGATCGCACCATTAATAATTGTTGGTAATTCGCTATAGGCTACATAATCAAGGAATTTCACTCGCTCGGTTATACCCAATTCTGCAACCTGTGCTTGTAGAGTTGGAGTATAACGGCGATCGCTAGGCCCTACTAACCAAAGTTCGTAGTCTTTGCTATTAGGTAACCCAGCAAAAGCGCTAATTAAGCGATGCACATTTTTGTAAGTATCTTGGCGGCCAATGTAGAGAAAGTAGTTGCGGGTGGGTAAATTCAGCGGACGGAAGTGAGTGCGATCATAGGCGAGAAGAATGGGTGTAATTTTACTGCTAGGAATTTGGTAAAAGTCGATAATATCTTTAGCTGTAGCTTGGGAATTACAAATAATATGTTGTGCTTGTTTCAGAACTTGGGGTGTGTAGTAGCGATGATAAGGTATTAAAGGTGAAAAGCGTCTAGGAAACCGCAACGGTATCAAGTCGTGAAACATGACCACAAAACGACAATTTGTATATAACGGTGCTTCCGGTACAGGAGAAAATAAAAGTTGCGATTTTAGCTGTTGATAAATTTGCGGTATTTGAAATTGTGTCCAGATTAAGCGGCGAAAATGACCTTTTGTACCTTGAGCAGGAGTCAGATTATCTGGAACTATATAGCAATTAAATTCAGGATATTTTTTAGAAGTTAATAAAGTAGGTTTGAGAATTTTTAAATAAGGAAAAAGATTTTGAGCATAATTACTGATACCTGTTGATTGCGAAAAAATAATTGAGAGATTAATAATTAATTTTTCTGGTAAGGCATTATCTAAGTTATTCATGACATAATGCCTCGATAAGCCTTTAATGTTTCTCTTGCCGTTTTTTCCCAAGAAAATAACTTTGCCCTTTCTTTACCTAATTGAATTAACTCTTGGCGTAACTGAGAATCACTAATTACTTTGAGGATAGCTTCAGCTAATTGCATCGGTTCATCAGGGTCAATTAGTAGAGCCGCTTTTCCTGTAACTTCTGGTAGCGAAGAACTATTAGCACAGACAACTGGTGCGCCTAAAGTCATTGCTTCTAATACAGGTAATCCAAATCCTTCGTAATGAGAAGGATAAACAAATACATCAGCTTTTGAATAGAATAAAGCTACTAATTCATTAGATAAATAGTCAAGATGATGAATCTGTTCTCTCCACGGAGAGCTTTCAATAGCTGTAAAAATTGGTTCATAATGCCATCCTTTTTTGCCAATCAATACTAATTGATGCTCAATTTTATGTTTTTCTTTTAAAAAGTTAAAGGCTGAGATAATAGCATTAATATTTTTGCGGGGTTCTATCGTACTGACAAACAGCAAATATGGTTGTGAAAAATCATATTTAACTTGTTGTTCTAGCGTCTGAGTATATTCATCAGATAAATAATCAGGATAATAGCGGCTAGCTAAAGGTGTGACATAGACTTTTTGCGGTTCTACTTGCAAATATTCAACAATATCTTTTTTAGAACTTTCGGAAATTGTTAAAATTAGGTCTGTCCAACCTAAGCATCGTTTCACTCGTTCCGTATATGCTTTGACAACTGAGTCTATATAATTAGGATATTTAATAAAAGTTAAATCATATATATTCATTACCTTTAAACTTTGGCTACAGGGATAAACAGTGTAATTTGTACCATGTACGATATCTGCAGCACCAAAGTATTTCTCAAAATAAGCTAAACTCGGTTTAAAGTTTGATTTTAATAATAAATCAGAAAGCCTCACAGGTAGAGGCAACATATGTAAGTGAGAATAATTTTTTAAGGAATCAGGAAAACTAAAATCTCGCCTTAACCATTTTTTTAAACCTGGTTGATAAATTATCTCTAACCGAAAATTTTCTGTTGCTTGTAGCGCATCAAGTGAATGGATTAAATTGGCAACATAAAAACCCACCCCACTCGGTTTTGGTTCGACAGGGGTGGCATCAACTACAATTTTTAACATGAAAATTTTCAGGCTCCGTTTTGAATCAATTTTTTCATATCCGAATCAACCATTAACTCAACTAATTGCTTAAAGGAGTGTTGCGGTTGCCAACCTATAGCGGTTTTGATTTTATCAATACAACCAATTAACTGTACAGGCTCATCAGGGCGATAAAATGCTGGGTCTACTGAGACATAATCTTCCCAATTGAGACCAACATAGTTGAATGCACATTCTACAAGTTCTCTCACAGAGTGGGTTTCACCACTAGCAATAATGTAGTCGTCTGGTTGCTCTTGCTGTAACATTAGCCACATGGCATAAACAGCATCCTTGGCATAGCACCAATCACGACGCGCATCTAAATTGCCTAATTTTAGTTCATTCGCCAGGCCAAGTTTGATTTGCGCTACTGTATTTGTAATTTTGCGAAACACAAATTCTGTACCGCGTCGAGGCGATTCGTGAGTATAGGTGATACCGCAGCAAGCGTAGAGATTATATTTGTGCCTATAGTTGATAGTCATCCAGTGAGCATAAGCCTTAGCAACACCGTAAGGGTTACGGGGACGAAAAGCGGTACGTTCAGTTTGCGGCGACTCGTCTGGTTGACCGAAGACTTCACTACTTGATGCTTGATAAAATTTAGCATCTGGTTTACATCGACGGATAGATTCTAAGAGTCGAGAGACACCAAGAGCAGTGTATTCTGCTGTTAGTGCTGGTTGTGTCCAAGACAGAGGAACGTAGCTTTGGGAGGCGAGATTATAAATTTCATCTGGTTGAGATTCAGCAATCACATCCATGAGTGAAGACTGATCGAGAAGGTCACCTGATACAATTTTGATTTGGCTAAACAGGTGAGAAATACGTTCCAAGTTACTAGTGCTGGAACGACGCACTAAGCCAAAAACTTCGTAGCCTTTAGCTAAAAGTAGTTCAGCTAAATAAGAGCCATCTTGTCCGGTTAAGCCAGTAATCAGAGCTTTTGCAGTCACATTTATCAGAGCCTAGTATTAAAACAATAATCTTGAAAAGGTTAATCACTACCTTTTATCCCAAACTACTAGAATAACTCCACCAACGATAAAACTCAAACCTATGAGACGGGTAAAAGGAATCGTTTCCTTAAAAATGAAATAACCTAGCAGCATAGAGAAAACATAAACTAAGGAAATCGATGGAGCCGCAATACTTAAATTGACTCTAGTGAGCAGCAAAATATATGCGATCGCACCTAAACCATAACAAGTTAATCCAGTTAATAATTCTGGTATGGTAGCAATACTGATAATATTACTTATGGCATTACCTGAATTGAATTTTGCCAATTTCATGGCTCCCAATTTTAAGAAAAATTGTCCACCTACACTTGTCGCAACAGATATAATTAGTAAAGCAAATTCTTGTATAGTCATCTTGTTTTCCTCCTCTATTTTTCTCAAAAAATAATTTTTAAAATTTTCAATAATTGAGTTTTTTTAAATAAATATTGATGAATTAACTATAAGTTAAAGACATTGTTTTCTACATTGATATTAGGTTCGTAAAGCGGCTTGCTTCTTTGAATTAGGAAATTCACCAATTTCTTTACTCACTAAGTCAAAGACAAGCTTGTATGCTCCTACTTTTTAAGTATCTACATTTAAAAGGCTAGTTATATTCAGAGCGTTTATAAATTTTATATTTTGCAAATAAATTATACTTAATAATACATAAAATTGCTTGAACTCCATCTTTCCAACCTATTTTTTTACCTTCTTTATATGTACGACCATAATAAGATATACCTACTTCATAAATACGGCATTCCATTTTTGCAACCTTAGCTGTAATTTCTGGCTCAAATCCAAATCGATTTTCTTCTATATTGATCGATTGAATAACTTCCCGTCGAAAAGCTTTATAACAAGTTTCAATATCTGTGAGGTTAATATTAGTCAACATATTAGATAATATAGTTAAAAAAGTATTACCTACCATATGCCAATAGTAGACTACTCTATGTGGTCTACCACCCTGAAAACGCGAACCAAACACGACATCAGCTTTATCATCTAAAATAGGTTGAATCATCAGGAGATATTCTTGGGGATCGTACTCTAAATCTGCATCTTGCACGATGACGATATCTCCAGTAGCTACAGCAAAGCCAGTTCTTAAAGCTGCTCCCTTACCCCTATTTTTTTGATGATAAATTACTTTGTCTACCTGTGACTCTATGCTAGATTGAAGTAATTCTCTGGTTCCATCTATGGAACAATCATCCACAATAATGATTTCACAATTTTTTACTGGTGATGCCTTAATAGCTTCTACAACTTTACTGATAGTTTTCAACTCGTTGTAACAAGGAATAACAACAGATAGCTGCATATAATCCTTAAATCTTCTTAGTCACTGTACAAAAATTATTCATCCAAAACTGAAAATATTGGTGATGAAATTCCTGAAAGCCACTGAAATCTACCAGAACTTTTCTGAGGGTTTCGTGCTTATAATATCTTTTGTGATCTCTAATCTCTGCTTCACTCACGATTTTTAGTCTGTAAGCTAAAAACTCTAGTACAGGCTGAGACCAAACTGATGGAACTGTGAGTATTAGTTTGCCTTTAGGAACTAGAACTCTATAAATCTCTTTTAAAATCTCTTTTTCATGTTCTATATGTTCTAAAACTGCCAGCATTGTCACCACATCAAAGCTTTTATCTTTAAATGGCAAACTATTTTCCAGCATTAGCTGCTTAGTTTGTATATTGCCTAACTGGAAATCTTTGACTTTAAAATCAACGCCAAATCCTTGTTTAATGTGAGGGGAAATACTTTGAAGAAAAGTTGCCGATGTGCCACATCCTACATCTAAAACAACAGAGTTTTTAGGAATATGAGATATAACCCTTTTAAGTCGAAAATATCGTAATATGGGCTCTAAAAATGGTTCGCTCATATTGATTGAATTTGATTTTTATTAATGATATTTATTGATGATTTTTCCTCAAGTTACTCTTAATACATATAAACATTTTACAGCAAGTTGTAGTACTTCTCGAATATTAATATTACTGCTAATCAATACTTTTAGTCAAAATATTTCATAGTCGAAGTAGAAATACTCTAAGAAATCTTGTTATCCTACTTCTAGACGATTAAATAAACAGAGCAATGTTAAAATTCTTTGCTGACAGAGGCGGAACATTCACCGATATTGTTGCAGTTACAAATAATCAAAACATTATAGATAGATTATTAAAGCATCCTGAACGTTTTTTAATTGTAAATCTGCCTAATCAGCAGTGGATTATCGTTTATAAATTACTCTCAGAAAATCCTGAACAATATCAAGATGCTGCTATCCAAGGGATTCGGGATATTATTGGTATTTCCCAAGATGAGGCGATTCCTACGGAAGTTATAGAAGTAGTAAAAATGGGGACAACAGTAGCTACCAATGCACTGTTAGAAAGAAAAGGCGATCGCGTCGTCCTGCTAATTACCAAAGGCTTTAAAGATGCGTTGCGAATTGGCTACCAAAACCGCCCTGATATTTTTGCCCTTCATATAGTTTTACCAACAATGCTTTATGAGGAGGTAATTGAAGTTGATGAACGCTATGATGCCCAAGGTAATGAATTAACTGCTGTCAATCTTGCCCAAGTTAAACAAGACTTACAAGCAGTTTACAACACAGGAATTCGCAGTTGTGCCATTGTTTTGATGCACAGCGATCGCTATCCCAATCACGAGCAACAAGTATACCAAATCGCTCAAGAAATTGGCTTTACGCAAATATCGGTTTCTCATCAAGTTAGCCCTTTAATGAAGTTAGTTAGTCGTGGTGATACCACAGTTGTAGATGCTTATTTAACTCCTATTTTACGGCGCTATGTTAACCAGGTAGCAAGTCAGTTACCTGGAGTCAGATTAATGTTTATGAAATCTGACGGCGGTTTAGTTGCAGCCCAACAATTTCAAGGCAAAGATAGTATTTTAAGCGGACCGGCTGGGGGAATTGTTGGTGCAGTTCAAACTAGTAAAAGGGCAGGTTTTGAGTTAGTAATTACTTTTGATATGGGCGGAACTAGTACCGATGTTGCCCATTTTAAAGGAGAATATGAACGCCAATTAGAATCGGAAATTGCTGGTGCGAGGATGCGAGTTCCGGTATTAGCAATTAATACAATTGCGGCTGGTGGCGGTTCAATTTTATTTTTTGATGGTTCTAGTTATCGTGTAGGGCCGGAATCGGCTGGTTCAAATCCTGGCCCTGCTTGTTATCGACGTGGCGGCCCTTTAGCGGTAACAGATGCTAATGTGATGTTAGGTAAAATTCACCCACAATATTTTCCGGCAGTTTTTGGGATTGAGGGCAATTTACCATTAGATAAAGAGATTGTCACAGCTAAATTTACCCAGTTAGCACAAGATATCAAAACAGCAACAAGTAACAATCGTACCCCGGAACAGGTAGCCGCCGGATTTATTGCGATCGCAGTAGAGAATATGGCAAATGCCATTAAAAAAATCAGTCTCCAACGGGGTTATGATGTCACGCAATATGTACTTTGTTGTTTTGGCGGTGCTGGCGCACAAGTTGCTTGTTTAATTGCCGATACTTTAGGCATGGAACAGATATTTCTTCACCCTTATGCTGGCGTTTTATCTGCTTATGGTATGGGATTAGCTGATATCCGTGCTATTAGAGAAAAAGGGGTAGAACAGCCTTTAACTTCAGCATTAATTCCCCAATTACAAAATTTAATTGCCAATTTAGCTAATCAAGCAGCTAGTGAAATTAGTAATGATGAGAATACTCAGCAACAGGAAATAGTTGCTAAACTCAATTTAAAATATGAAGGTACTAACTCCATATTGACAATTGATTTTGAGCCTGATGTAACAGCAATGCGAGCAAGTTTTGAAGCTGAACATAAATCTCGCTATGGTTTCATTCAACTAGAAAAGCAATTAATTGTTGAATCTGCTTCAGTTGAATTAATTGAAAAAATGGATACACCTGAAGAACCTTTGGTTACTCGCACTCGTTCTTTAGATGAAAAGCCTCACGTTGTTGAGCAAGTGAGGATGTTTGCTAACGAACAATGGCATAATACACCTGTATATCGTCGCGAAGATTTGCAGCCAGAAGATGTTATTCATGGGCCTGCCATCATTGTTGAAAAGATTAGTACAATTGTAGTTGAGCCTAGCTGGGAAGCAAAATTAACTGAACGTAATCACTTAATTTTAAATCGTAAAGATTAATTGATTTTGCTAAATAATCAACAAATTATCCATGCTATTGAGTATTAACCGTAAATACTACAATGCCTACTGAAGTTTAAGTAGTTAAAATTCTCATCATTAAGGAAAATTATGATATGCCATAAAAAATACTATGACACAAGCCATTTTGAAATTGAGAAACTTATTTTCATATGTTGTCCCGTTCAAACGTTGTCATCTATACATCACACTTTCTTTAGAAAACTTGCAAATAACCCTATTAGATTTATCCAATACAGGAATTATAGATAGAACTCCTGGCTTATTTGGTAGCATCGAAAGACGGTATTTTGTCAAAGCAATAAATAATAATTCTTTCCGCATTAATGGGCCTTACGCCTACAAGAAACTTTGTATTGAAACTCAAGCCCAGATACATAGTATGGAAAATATTAATAAGGAATTGATTGTAGCTTTAAAAATGCGACCATCGAACCGGGAATTATTAATATTGATGGGCATGTGGTTGTTGATGTTATCTATTGTAATCACTGGCATTATTTTTTCATGGGAACAAGCTTTACAAGGCTCACAGTCATCAATGTTTATGATATTTATGCTAATTATATGGCTAACCTTTGTTTCAATCTTGTGGTATGCAGGAATAACAATTAATTTCCAGTATGAAGCTAAGAAGATTATAAATATATTAAAATATAAATTAAAATCTCAATAATTATTGAATATAGCGCAGTTTTTCAATATTATTTTAATAATAAATTTTAATTATAAAAAATTAAAAATATCAAATTATGTACAAATTTGCTGCAGCTTCTGAAAATGAAACTATTGTATTTGGTGCTGCAAGACCTGGATATAGTAGCCAAAAAATCAATCAGTGGATTGAGTTTATGCAGAGTCAAAATATTCAGCGTGTTTGCTGTTTACTTGCTGAAACTCAGCTCAATCGATACTCAGATTTACTACAAATTTATCAAAACAACTTTGGAGTTGAGCAGGTTTGTTGGGCACCAATTGAAGATTTCCAACTAGTTGATAGTGAAACCCTCAATCAAAAAATATTGCCTTTCTTACTACTTGCAAATCAGTTAGATGAAAAAGTAGTGGTTCACTGTGCTGGGGGAATTGGACGCACAGGACATATCTTAGCCGCTTGGCTAGTTAGCGCGCGAGGATTCTCTAATCAAGCGGCGATATCAGCAGTGAGAAAAACTGGCAGGAATCCGTATGAAGCAGCAATTGCTGCTTTTTTAAAAGGTCGAAATCCGTGGAAGGTGATTGCAGAATTAAACCAACTATTAGATGATTGTCGCCTTACAAGCAAAAGTATGCTTTAAGCACCTGTTTAATTCTCATGATATAAAACTACGGAAGTTGCTATATCTCAAAAATAGGAGCAAAAATGTACGAAATTTCTCAACCCGACCCTGTTCGTCTAGAAATCTTTAAAAATCTCTATCAATTTATCGCTGAACAAATGGGAATTGTTCTGCAAAATACAGCTGCATCTGTGAATATCAAAGAACGTCTAGATTTTTCCTGCGCTATTTTTGATACTGCTGGATTATTAGTAGCGAATGCGCCTCATATTCCCGTACATTTAGGTTCTATGAGTGAAAGTGTCCGCAGTTTAATTAACGATAAAGGCAAAAATATAAAACCCGGAAACGTCTATTTATCTAATAATCCTTATAATGGCGGCACCCATCTTCCCGATGTCACTGCAATTACTCCTGTATTTCTTGATAGTAGTGAAAATATTTTAGTTAACAGTCCTCTTTTCTATGTTGCTTCTCGCGGACATCAAGCCGATATTGGTGGTATTACCCCAGGTTCTATGTCTCCCCACAGTAAAAATGTAGAAGAAGAAGGAATTTTATTTGATAATTTTCTCTTAGTAGAAGAAGGTAACTTTCGGGAACAGCCAGTACGAAATTTACTTTTAAATCATCGTTATCCTGCTCGTAATGCTAACCAAAATATTGCAGACTTTAAAGCACAAATTGCTGCAAATGAACGAGGCGTGCAAGAACTGCATAAGATGGTTAATCAATATGGTTTGCAAACAGTGCAAGCTTATATGAAATTTGTGCAAGATAATGCAGAGGAGGCAGTTAGACGAGCAATTGATATTCTTAAAGATGGTTCATTTTGCTATGAAATGGATAGCGGGGCAAAAATTCAGGTAGTAGTAAAAATCAATCATGAAAATCGCAGTGCTACTATTGATTTTACTGGGACATCTGCACAATTAGATAGTAACTTTAATGCTCCTCAAGCTGTCACACAGGCAGCAGTATTATATGTTTTTCGTACTTTAGTAAAAGATAGTATTCCCCTAAATGCAGGGTGTTTAAAACCTTTGGAAATTATCATTCCTGAAGGTTGTATGCTGAACCCAACTTATCCAGCAGCCGTAGTTGCAGGTAATGTAGAGACATCTCAAACAATTGTTGATGCATTATATAGTGCTTTAGGTGTCATGGCTGCTTCACAGGGAACCATGAATAACTTTACGTTTGGGAATGAACGTTATCAATATTATGAAACTATCTGTGGTGGTTCCGGCGCAGGGATTAACTTTCATGGTACTGATGCAGTTCATACCCACATGACTAACTCCCGCCTAACTGATCCTGAAGTTTTAGAAACTCGCTATCCTGTACAAGTAGAAAGCTTTAGTTTGCGTCCCGATAGCGGCGGTAAAGGCAAATTTTCTGGCGGTAATGGAGTCATTCGCCGCATCAAGTTTCTAGAACCAATGACAGCAAATATTCTTTCTAATCATCGGCGTATTCCTCCTTTTGGATTAAATGGTGGAGAAGCAGGAAAAGTAGGACGCAACTGGGTACAACGTCAAAATGGTAATCAAGAAACTTTAGATAGCACTGCAACTGTAGAAATGAAACCTGGAGATGTATTTGTGATAGAAACTCCAGGCGGAGGAGGATTTTTTTAAGAGTTTTGAGGAGTAAGATTTGAGTAATGAAAATATAGTTTTTCCAAAACTCAATTTATACTATTGTTATCGTTAAAAATAACGATAATTATTTGACTTCCATATGGTGTCCATTAAATAATTATTGTCCATTTTAAAGAATTATTGTCCATTTTCAATTTATAGCGCTTATAGCTGAAACCTATTCATAGCAAGGGGTTCAGCTATTTTGTTTTTAGATTATTCTTTTCCTATTTTTAAATCAAATGATGTCATAAATCATATAAAATTTTAAAGTAAATGATGACATATTTTTTGGAGATGAGCTGATGCCCAGGAAGCCTACGAGCGAAGCCTTTCCAGGATTAGAGATTGAGGAAGCGGCAAATCAGGAAGAAGAGCAAACAAAGCACCTACTAGTTAACGAAGATTCATCCGACTATCTTAAAAAGGTGGAATTAATAGATGCCATCCGCCAAGCGCCTAACAAAGCAGCTCGTATGGATGCGATCGCAGATGCGGCGAAAGCTTTGGGTAAAAGCACCCGAACTATTAAGCGCATGGTGGAGAAAGTTGAGCAGGTAGGAGTTGCGACTCTAGCTGTTGGGCGTAAGGATAAAGGACAATATCGTATTTCCCAGCAGTGGCATGATTTTATTGTCAACCTTCATAAATGGGGTAACAGAGAAGGTTCTCGGATTAATCACAATCAGATTTTTGGTTATTTAAAAGCTCTAGCCTCCCAAGGAGAAAAACTGCTACACAAGAAGCATGACGAAAAATTTAAGGAGTACTCTCAAGTTAGGGAGGATTTAGTAGCAGGCACACATCCTTCTCATGTGACTGTTTATAAGATCATCAATTCCTATTTAGAACAGAAACATAAAACAGTTCGCCATCCCGGTTCACCCATCGAAGGACAAATTATTCAAACAACAGAGGGAATTTTAGAAATTACCCATAGCAACCAGATTTGGCAGGTAGACCATACAAAGTTAGATATTTTGTTAATTGACGAAGAAGATAAGAAAGTGATTTCTCGTCCCTATATTACGTTAGTAATGGATAGCTATTCTGGATGTGTCACAGGCTTTTATTTAGGTTTTGAACCTGCTGGTTCGCATGAAGTTGGTTTGGCTCTACGCCACGCAATTCTGCCAAAGCACTACGGAACAGAATATGAACTTCAAGACACATGGCAAATTTATGGCATTCCTGAATATATGGTGACAGACCGTGCTAAGGAATTTAAGTCAGAGCATTTAATACAGATTTCACTGCAATTGGATTTTAAACGAAGGTTGCGTGCTTTTCCTCAAGCAGGTGGTTTAATTGAAACTATATTTGGCACAATTAATCAGCAGATTTTGTCCTTATATGGTGGATATACTGGTTCCAGTGTTGAAGAACGTCCTCCAGAAGCAGAAAGGACTGCTTGTCTGACGCTGGATGATCTTGAAAAAATATTAGTGAGATATTTTGTAGACAACTATAATCGTCATGATTACCCAAGGGTGAAAAATCAAAAACGTATTGAGCGATGGAAATCAAGGTTGCTGGAAGAACCTGAAATCCTTGATCAACGTGAACTAGATATTTGTTTAATGAAAGTTGCGATCCGCAATGTAGAAAAATATGGTTCTGTCAACTTTCAGGGTTGGGTGTACCAAGGAGATTGGTTACTAAATTATGAAGGGAAGCAAGTTTCTTTAAGATATGATAAGCGTAATATTACAAGTGTTCTTGCTTATACTCGCCCTATTAATGGTGAACCTGGAGAGTTTATTGGTGTTATACAAGCTAGAGATTGTGAACGAGAAAGGATGTCTCTGGCAGAATTGAATTATATTAAGAAGAAATTGCGTGATGCATGTAAAGAAGTTGATAACTCTTCTATTTTGAATGAGCGATTATCTACGTTCGAGGATGTTGAACAAAACCGCAAGGAGCGACGCAGACACCGCCGGAAAAAAGCCCAGCAAAAACATGAGGCTAAATCTAATAAATCCAAAATAGTTGAGTTATTTCCTGAAAATTTAACAACAGAGGAAATAATAAATTCACAAGAAAATTTAACATCTAATTTTGACGTAAATGCCAAAAATATTGTAAATTCAATAGATAAGCAAATTACGCAGAATAAACCTAATCCTAATCAAACATCTAAAGCTAGACGAAGACCTAGAGTAGGTGAGAAAGATTGGAACCAATTTTTGGAGAATAATTGGTAATTGCCATGTCGGAGATAAACTTAGCCAATGCCAATCTAGAATTTCAGAATTCGTATGATGCGAGTTTGCAATCTGCTGAGGAACTACGGCGATCGCCTGAAGCACAAGCTGAGGTTGAAAGAATTGGTAAAGCTAACACTTACCTTCCTCTAGATCGTGATACGGAATTATTTGACTGGCTTGATGACCAGCGTGATGCAAAACTCTGTGGTTATGTTACATCTGCTACGGGTTCTGGCTTACTAAAAGCCTGTCAACTGTACAGGACGCAATACGTAAAACGAAGAGGAACTCTTTTAGAAATCCCTGCAACTGTTCTCTATGCAGAAATTGAACAGCATGGTGGCCCAACGGATTTATATTGTTCGATTCTAGAAGAAATTGGTCATCCGCTTGCTCATGTTGGAACACTGCGAGATTTGCGATCGCGTGCATGGGGAACTATTAAGGGATATGGTGTCAAAATACTCATCATTGGTAATGCCGACTACTTAACGTTAGAAGCTTTTAACGAGCTAATTGATGTTTTTACAAAAATGCGAATTCCCGTTATCTTAGTCGGCACTTACTATCTAGGCGATAATATTCTTGAACGGAAAAGTCTCCCATACGTACGCGTTCATGACTCGTTTTTAGAGTCATACGAGTTTCCTAATTTAAATGAGGAAGAGGTAATTGAGGTTGTAAACGATTGGGAAGAAAAATTTTTACCAGAGAAGCATCGATTAAATCTTACCCAAATGGAGAGCGTAGTTTCTTATTTGCGGCTAAAATCTGGAGGTTTGATTGAGCCTTTGTATGATTTACTTCGCAAGATTGCAATACTAAAAATAGATGAGCCACATTTTGAACTGAATCAATATAATTTGACGAAACGGTTTGGCAGACGTAAAGAACCAAAAGTTAAATTTAAAAGAAAAAGCTGAAGGCTCTTATTTGCTTTGATTTCAAGTATTTAGTAAAACGTAAACTATGGGTTCATGGAGCCAGAAGTATTACAAAATCCGCCTTGGTATATCGAACCGAAGGAAGGAGAAAGTATCAGTCACTATTTTGGTCGATTTAGGCGACACGAAGCAGTCTGTGTATCATCACCTGGAACTTTAAGTAAAGCTGTAGGAATTGGTCCAGTATTAGCAAGGTGGGAGAAATTTCGATTTAATCCGTTTCCTAGTCAAAAGGAATTAGAGGCAATTGGTAAATTAATTGGCTTGGATGCAGACCGAATTGCTCAAATGCTCCCTTCCAAGGGTGAAAAAATGAAATTAGAGCCAATCCGCTTGTGTGCTGTATGTTATGCAGAGCAAGCATATCATCGACTGGAGTGGCAGTTTCAATCAACAGTGGGTTGCGATCGCCACAAGTTGCGTTTGCTTTCCGAATGTCCCTTTTGCAAAGAGCGTTTTGCTATCCCAGCGTTATGGGAACAGGGAGAATGTAACAAATGCCATACGCCTTTTAGAAGTATGAAAAAGCGCCAGAAAGCTTACTAAGCAATACTGCTAGTTAAGTTTTATTGGTTTAACCAGGCGTTCGAGAGGTTGTTACTACCAACATTTTCTCAAAGATACTTAGCCTTAGTCTGTCGTAGACATCGCTACCAGTTACGTCTGCAAACCAAATGTAGTAACTGCAAAATACCTTTACCATCTCCCGCAGCTTGGCAGGCACAGGCAATAAAAAAGAGACGGGAATGAACCACGTCTCTAGGCGATGGGAAATTTATATATCAAAGCGTTTACGCTGCATCTGCCACTAGCAAGCCATTAATAGCTATGATGAGCAACTGCGCTTGCAAAGGAGTATCGCAACAAGGTCTTTCATCGCTATTACAAGGCTGCACGATCCATTTACCTTCAAGATTTTGGTAAAAAGTGCCTAGCAGTTGCCAACCATTCCAAACTCGATACATGTCTCCAAAATCATCGGTTACAGAGTCAATTTCTATTTCTGGTGGTGCTGGGTCAGTTAATTGGTCAATGTATTCCTCAAACTCTGATTGTGCCAAAGTTTGGTCGTCAAATACCTCTTGTGTAATCATGTGAATAACCTCACTAATGGGGTTTTACAAAAGGCGATCGCATTACTCTTGGCGGAGGGCGATCACCTTTACTTTGTTACTATATTGTAGTTACTTGTTACTACTAAAACAAGAGCGTTACTACAAAATTTTCCAAACCCTGCAAAATTAAGGTAAATAGAGTTATTACAGATTTAAGGTTTGAAGCGATAACTAACATGGCAAAGCGTCAGTCAACAAAGCTGAACAATCAAATTATCGTCAGAATGGATGATGAGACGAAGGAAGCTTTTATGGATAAAGTTCAGTCTGAAGGGAAAACAGCTTCGGAATTAATTATGGGATGGATTCGGTCTTACCTTACCGAAGAACGCCACGAAGCACCGGATTTAACCCTAATGCACAGGGAATTAGAGAACTTAAAGCAACAGGTTGCAATCATTCAAAACGAACTCTTGGGAAAAACCGCAGCCTGAGAGATGAAAACGATTCTCTCAGGCGCTGGATAGATGAGATTATTAATTCTGCACCCAGGATTCAACAAGACCCGTCAGACAGTTGACGGGTTTAGCTTTGTCAAGGAAAATAAAGTTATTACAAGTATATACAAGTAGTAACTAAATGATAATGATGGGGATCGTACTCAAATTAGCAGACTCTTGTGTCTAAGCTAATATGGCTATTCTTATGTAATGCTAGGGTAGTTACACTAAGTTAAAGAAAACTCAAGTGCATCACTATCAGTTGGGTTTTTTAACAAAATTTATTAAATTAGTTATGGAATTGGAATTCCAGATAATCGTAGAGCTAATTTGAAAACTTCTTTTGCTGCCTCAGCTACAGTGGTTTTAGCAGCCGTATCACTTAAAGATTGACTCCACTTAACCAGCTTTCCCATAACTGTAGGGTTCTTCTGAGCTTGAGTAGCTAAATCCTCTGCAACCTGTTGTTGAGCAACTTCTGGACTAACTCCTTGATTCTGTAATTGAACCAACAGTTCTTCAATCTCTGCTGCTACTTCAGCTAAACTCTGCTTTTGCTCTGATGAATAATCATTTAGAATACCACCGTACTGATTTCCTTCAGCATATCCACCTCCGAACTTTGCACCACGTAGGTCGTTTCCTTGATTTTTTGACATATAGTTTTCTGCTAGTGCATTAAGTTGAATAATATTATTATAAATAGGTCTCATATCTGTATTTTTTTGGTCTATAACCTCTACTGGCTGGCTCAATGGAATATTATTTTTTTCTTGAATATCCCTATCTAATGCTTCTAAAGAGGTATGTAGACTATTTTGAGTAAAAACAAGAGGGTGTATCTTTTCACTGAGAAAACTAGACCATTCTTTACTATGTTTTAGTTTAAAGAGACTTTCACCATTTATATGAGAGATTGATTCAAGCAAACCTCTTTCCCATAAAAGTCTTTTAATCTTGGATACAGATAAGTGTGTTCTATCATTTGGTAAAATGATAGAAGTATCAAAAAATGAAAAATCACTCATACAAATCGCATTATATTCATTTAAAAAACTTTCAATATAAGCTTTTGTTATTAAAACGTTAACATTATTTTTGATCCACAAAGATTCTTTATCTTTCCATAGCAACAGAGGAACAACAAAATCAGATATAAATGCAGAATCTTCTAGCTTTTCTGGCACTTTGGACAGTTCTATTTCAAATTTTTCAACTGTTGAATAAGATGTTTTTGAAAAAAACTTTTTCCAAATACTACTATTATCTATATTAGTAATCCAGTTTTGTGTAATGTCTTCTGTAGCACTTTTATTGCGGGGTATCCATGTAGCAGAAATAGAAAGACTAGACTGTGATTCAAGAGATTTAAAATATATGGGATAACGATTTCTATCGGTTGAATATTGCTCCTTCTTTTTTTCAACAAACTCTAAGACATTCATTGAACTAGAAATGAGACCAAGATAACCAAATTCACTAAATTCTTGTAGTTCATCAAGAATTTTTTTGGCAAAAGGTGATTCAAAATAGTTTGATGCAGGAATGACAACCTTGTCTGAACATAGAAGGAAGGCTAATCTAGTAGACAAGCGAAATTCTTGATATATTTTTTTAGAAATTTTCCCTGATTGTTTGATACCAAATAAAGTGATTAATTCATTATCCAAAAAGTGTAGCAGTATCTTGCCTATCATTCATTTGTTTAATTTTCTAATCAGATTTTTTGATAAACTGAGTTATTTAGTTTGAGAGTAAATACAGGAATTGTATTGTTCTATCAATGAATTAATATTTCCTTGAAGTGGTTTTATATCCCAAGCAATCAATTCATCTTTGAAACCCTCATATATATCATAGAGAAGGAATATTTGCCTTTGTTTATAAAATGCTATAGCAATCTCTGCAAAGGTATTAGCACCTATATAATTAGGAATATAATTTTTGGTAGGATTGACTACTAAAATTGCAAAAACATTATTATTGATAATTTCTTCAAAATGCCTTTTTGAGACTTTTCTTTTGAACTCATTAAATTCATCTCTTGAAAGGTGTTTGATTAGTTCTCCCTCATTTTCAGGAACTAGACAAGGAATGTTATTTTTTATTAAAATATTTTGGTATTTTAACATTTCCTCATAATTAGACATGCTACCGCATATTACAATATGTTTTTTTTCCATACTAACACCTATAAATTATGTACCTACTTTAATCTTGATACTTTCCTAAGAATAAATCATTATGTAACTTTTCTGAAAGTGCTTTACTTCCAGCCTCTAAAGTTTCAGGTAATTTTCCATTAGTTAAAAAATATTTACTAAAATCTTTTGGACTCCAAATAGAATTTTGCGGCAGAAAAATAGGTAAATCTTTTGGAGCTTCACTGAAAAATAATTTTATTTTACGTTCTACAACTCGTCCTATTTCATATGCTGTAGTACGTCCAATATAACCGTTAGGACAAAATGTATACACAAAACTTGATCTTAAAATTCTATGAAAAGCTATGAGTTGTATTTCCACAGGAGAGTAGTTTAAGTCATCACTTTCAAGTAATATAAATTCCTCATCTGGGTTTATCACTTGTGATTTTTTGGGAGAAAGAATAAAAATTCCTGCACTTTCAAATAAATCTATAACACCCCTAATTTCTCTGTAATATTTACGAAAGCTGCCAATGATAGAACCCTGCATAATTTATTGAACATTTTACATCTTTTTTAAAGATTAATAATAGCCTAATAAATCACCTTTTATTTTAACAAATTTAGTATATTACCATGAAATAATTATTTTCAGTTAATTATTAAATTACTGGTGTTAGCAAATATTAGCTAATTACTGAGGCTTAGTCAACAAAGATAGCTAATAGGATGTTTTCGCTGAAAATTTATTTTGGTTTCATAACACTTCATAGAAAATAGCGATCGCCTGCACCTTGTCAATGTAATCTGGCTAAAAGCCGAACTCAGTAACTTCCCAGGGGTGAGCGGTTCAATTCATCCTTATAAAATTTCCAATTGGGGAGAAATTTATTCATCAAAGCCACGAAGCGATCGCCATGATGACGTTCCAACAAATGTACCATCTCGTGAACTACAACGTATTCTAGGCAGTACTTGTCTTTTTTGGCTAGTTCCAGGTTGAGCCAGATGCGTTTGGCTTGAATGTTGCAGGTTCCCCATTTAGTTTTCATCAGTTTTACCCCCCAGTCCTCAACCTGAACTCCCATGTTCTTTTGCCATTTGGCGATTAATGAGGGAATGTCTTGTTTTAACTGCTGTCGATACCAGGACATCATCACTTGTTGGCGTTGCGCTTCATTACTTCCTTCTCTCACATAAAGGTCAATATATGTATTATTTCTAATTTCTACTTTGGGAGTTCCCTGACAATAGATAACATTTAGTAAATAGCGTTTACCTTGGAAGTAATGGCTTTCACCAGATACAAATTCTCTTGGTGACTGGCGTTCTTGTGTTTCAAAGTTAGCTTGATGCTTTTTAATCCAGGCTAATTTGGAGATGGCGAATAAACGGACTGCTTCGTCATCCAGGTGTAAGGGTGTGCCAGTAAAGCCTATGAATACAGCATTTGGTAGGATTTCTTTCATCGCGTCGTGTAGCGTGCCTGATTGGGTGCGGTGACATTCATCCACAAATACATAAGTATCGCCTTTCGCGCTGAAATCGCTGGGCAAGCTGCGCTTAAGTTCTTCAATATAGCTGTTATAGTCTGCGTCGTCTGGTTTGTCTTTCTTGCCAAATTTGTGGATTAGGGAGCAGAGTAACCAGGGGGTAGTGTTGTTGAGTTTGTTAATCAGGTCTTGCCCGCTTGTGGTGCGGTAAATGGCTTCGTTGACTCCCTTAAAGACATTCTCAATTTGCTTGTCTAGTTCATCTCGGTCGGTAATTATCAAGACACGAGCATCAGTGATGTTTTCCCGAATCCATTTAGTTAGCCAAACCATTGTCAGGCTTTTGCCACTGCCTTGAGTGTGCCAGATAATACCCCCTTCTCGGCGACGCAGGTAAGATTGGGCAGCATTAACCCCAAAATACTGATTGTGGCGGCAAACTTTTTTAATACCCCTGTCAAAAACAATAAAGTCGTGAATTAACTCTAAAAAGCGTTCTTTGGTGCAGAGTTGCAGCAGGTGTTTATCTAAAGGGTTGGCGATGTCAGTGTTAGTATCTTCTTTCCAGGTGAGGAAGTATTTCTCTGGGGTTTCAATGGTGGCGTAGCGGAGTCCTTCGGTGTCGTTACCTGCCATGACAAACTGCATAGTGGTGAAGAAGGATTTAATAAATATGGATTTTTGGTTATCGAGGTTTTCATTGCTCCAAATGCTGGTCGCTGGGGTTGAGGGGTGGCGGGATATATAATGACTAAGGGTTCCCCATCATGGGTGACGGTTACGGGTGTTTTGCTGCGTTGTATTTCTGCGAATATTTGTTGTAGGGTTTCAGGTAGTTCGCTGGTAGCAATGTGTTCCATAGTAAGGTTTAACTTTTGTTCTTGCTTCTATTCTAGAGATTGGCGGTTGAAAACCCTAACGTTGATCAAGAACTGGTAATTAGTCTCGTTTTTCCGGTGAGAAGTTCTTGCATCATGCCCTGTTTTATGGCTTTGTATTTATCGCGCTTTTGTTCTAAGGCTGTGATTTCTGCATCCATATCGCTGAGGATTTGGGCGATCGCTTGTTGTTCCTCTAAAGGAGGAAGCAATATTTGGAAAGAATTTAAATTCTTGTTAGTTATCTGGTTAATTGTTGCGCCTATATTCTCGTTAATTTGTCTTTTTATACCATTTGATTGGAACGCATGAAAAACATATTTATAAAATTTGGTTCTATAAACGCACATGAAAGCTCCAAAGGTAAAACCTTCAGAATGTTTATCAATAATTGCATTTTTTCCAATAAGCTGTCTGCTACCGTTACGAACACAAATTAATATATCTCCTTGTTTCGTAATGAGCTTCTCTGGAACTGCAACATCAACGTAGACATTATCATCAAACTTCAATTGGTTGTTTCCAATATTTGAAGACCTTAAAACTAATAAACCGTTTTCCTTAACATTTTCTGGCTTATAAGTCAGTCCTATAATGCAGTCTCCAATCTCCCCTAAAGTCTTCACCTCCCACTCACCGCTAAAACCGGGGAGTCGTTTTTTGCCTGTGAGGAGTTGCTGCATGGTGCCTTGTTTGGTGTTCCGCTTTTTGGTGATGAGGCGATCGCACTCTGTAACCAAGGCATCAACATCACTGAGGGATTGGGCGATCTCTTTTTGTTCAGGGAGAGGAGGGAGAGCAAGAATATACTGTGCAAGCTCATCCCTGTTTATCTTCGGTATGCCACTTCGCACAGATACATTCTCGGCAAAGCAGGAGAATGAGTTACTTAGCAATACAGCAAACATGAATGCTGGTGATACATCCGGTGCAGGTGTAAGCGGATACATATCAGCACTACAAAGCCCACGGAAATCTGCCAAAATCGCCTTCCTAAGATAGGGTCGAATTTTGCTGTAAACGATGTCTCCAGGCATGAATAAGTATTTGCCGCTAATTGCACCTTGATCTGAAGCTTTGCTTCGTTCAAGAAGACGACCAGTCCGGCTCTCAATGTGGTCTGGTGCTACTAAGGTCATTGATCTAAATGGCTCGACTTTTGGATCAACTTGCCCTTTAGCAATGCGAACAGCACTGAGTAATGCTCGCACTTCCCAATCCTCTGGAATTACGCCCACCTCCGTCTGCTTGTAACCCGGCTTCAGTTCCATACCATCTCCATCCTCTGCAAATGCGCCTCAACCTTACTCGTCAACTCCTCAACCTTACTCGTCAACTGTGGTAAAGGTGTATCATATCGTTCCGCCAACTCCTGAATTCGCAGCGTCAACCGTTGTGAGATCCGATCCATCTCTGAAGCGATCGCCTGTCGCAGCGTCGGCATCCACTTGTCATCTACAACCAGTGTTTTAATCTCATCCTCAGTCATATCTCCGTATTTTTTAATTACTTTTTTATCCAAGGCTGTTTGTGCTTCTTTAATAGCATTATCGCAATCGGATTCTTTATCTATAAGAATGAGATAGTCATAGATCACATCTAGTTCTTGAAATGCTTCATCATTAATCCCTTTACTCCAATGAACAGCAGCAAAATCTTTTTTAATAGCATGTGCGTACTTTTTAAGCTCTTTTGAATAAAGTACGCTCTCTTTGATTTCATTTTTTAGGATCATTACTCTGTCTTGCAGATTACCCTTTGTGATTTTGCCTTTGTCATTCTTTAAGCAATCCAGAATACCTTCTTCTCCTGAGTACTCTTCTTCTATTTCCTCTTTTTGGCGAGTGATAGTCTCCTTTGCTAGTTCTAACTGCTCAATTTTGGCTTTTTCATCTGGAAAATAGCGGTTAATTACCAATTCCTTGGGAATAAGTTCGCAGATAAAATCCGTTACTTTCCCTTTTTTCACCGCTTTCAGTTCTGCCTTCCAGCCATCCTCGACCAAAATATAAACATCATCCTTCATGCTTTCCACCCAATATGTCATTAGGTGCTGGTAAACATCGTATTTATCAATCAGACTTTTACCTATAAACCCTTGCAACAAGTCTTCCGAAAGCGCGTGAATAATCGCCTTGGGCTTATCTCCTGGTTTGATGGCTTTGAGCAAAGGCGTGTGTTTTTCTTGCCACGTCTCAAAAACCGCTTGGATGTCTTTCCCATAGCTGATAAATTCAGGATGAGCAAAAATACAAGCTTTGACTTCTGATCCTGGAATTTTCAGCATCAGGTATCCTGGGCGATCCGCCGCCTCAAATAACTCCTGTTGCAGCGTCGGGTAAACCTGCCAGTAATCCTTCAAAGCTTCAATATCTCGCTTGGGTATCCCTCCAAACAGATGCGCCTCAATATCCTGAATATCTTCCTCTTCCTGAGAGTCGATATAACGCGGAATATTCAGGTTGTAATCATTCCCCGCAATTTCCTCAACTGTCACCATCCGCGAATACTTCGCCACCTCAAGCTGTTTGTTTAAGACATCAACAATCTTATGAATGTCCTGCTCCCGCAGGCGGTTTTTATTGCCGTCTTTAACAAACCCCTTGCTGGCATCAATCATAAAAATGCCTTGGCGATTCTCGGCATTTTCTTTGTCTAAAACAATAATGCAGGCGGGAATCCCCGTCCCATAAAACAGGTTCGGTGGTAGCCCAATAATTCCCTTGATAATGCCCTTGCAAATCAGATTTTTCCGAATTTCCGCTTCTGCATTTCCCCGAAACAACACCCCATGCGGCAGAATAATCGCCCCTTTGCCATTACTTTTTAGAGAACGCACCATGTGCAGCAAAAAAGCATAGTCCCCATTTTTAGCCGGAGGGATACCAAAGCCATCAAACCGTTGAAACTCATCCTTGGCTGGATTAAGTCCATTACTCCAAGCTTTTGAGGAAAACGGAGGATTAGCCACAGCAAAATCAAAAGTTTTCAGGCTACCATCCGCATCTTTGAAATAAGGACTTGATAAAGTATTATCCTGCCAAATCTCAGCAGTGGGGTGTCCGTGCAGGATCATATTCATCCGAGCCAAGGCACGGGTAGCGTTGTCCATTTCCTGCCCATAGATAGTTAAGCCCCGTTCGGCTTCATCCGCCGACTTTAACAACAGAGAACCACTACCACAAGTCGGATCGTAAATCGTCTGACTCTGGCTTCGGGCTGAATTAACCCCAATAACTTGAGAAATGACACGGGAGACTTCCGCCGGAGTATAAAATTGTCCCTTACTTTTACCCGATTGCGTCGCAAAGTTCCGCATCAGGTACTCATAGGCATCGCCTAAAATATCATCGCCATCAGCACGGTTTTTACTAAAATTCAAAGCAGGGGTTTCAAAAATCGCCACCAAGTTGGAAAGCCTATCTTGCATTTCCTTACCCTTGCCCAACTTGTCAGCATCATTGAAATCTGCGACATCAATAACGCCCTTCAAATCATTGGCTTCCGCTAAATTGGTGATAATTTTGTTGATACCATCCCCGATATCTTTCTGTCCTTTTAGCGCCACAATATCCTGAAAGCCGCCACCTTCAGGCACTTCAATCAGCGCATCTGTTACACCAGCATATTTATCAGATACATATTTAACAAATAATAATACCAGTACATAATCCTTATACTGCGAGGCATCCATGCCACCCCGCAGTTCATCACAGCTTTTCCATAACGAACTATAAAGTTCACTTTTCTTAATCGCCATTTTGTATAGCCTTTAAAAGACTTTCCCCAATCAACTTTGCCAGATGTTCTCAAGCCCGTCTGACACTTTGCCTTGAAGTTTTTACATCGCGCAAAGAACCAATAACATACCACGCACAAGAACTTAGCTCATGTAGTGGCTGAGGATATATCCTATACCAGGAATGCTCAAATTGGCGTAGATATAACAGCTACATATTATTGCGGCGGATTTTGCTTCTCTCGCTCTTCAACTGCCTTACTCACAATCCGCACAACAAGATTACTGATGGGACGGTCTTCTTCCTGCGCCCATCTTACCAAAGCATCGTGGATATCTTTGGGGAAATATATCGAAGTTTGTACGCGATCGCTCTGGCTCATTAATCTTCAAAACATTTATCGCCAGTTCATCATAACCCCACTACCTTGTTACAAGGCTAAATAATGTTTAACAATGTTTGGCAATGTTTAATGATAAACTTAAAACATTGCTGAACATTAAATTAATGTTCAGCAATGTTAAATCTGTATATCTCGAAAGTCCAAGCTATGCGCCACTTAAGTAATATTTGCTACTTAGCTTGTAGGGATTTTGGGCAACTTCCCTCATCTGCAAAGTTGCCAGCAGATTTTGCAGATATTGCCACAGCGCCGAAATTTTTAGATTGCGATCGCATCAAGTAGCAATAGTTACCTGACGAAGACCAATAAGCAATCAAGTTCTAACTACACAAGCTAAGAAATTATTTATTTTATGGAGAGGTTCACACTATGAGCCGCGATCGCCAGAAGAAATCCACAAGTCCAATCCATAGAACTATACGATGCCATCTCCATGCTAGTGAAGATGTACTGCGTAAAGTATGGGAAGAAATGACCCAAAAAAATACTCCTCTGATTGTTCAATTATTGAAGAGTGTAAGTGAGCAACCAGAATTTGAAGCCAATCAAGAGAAGGGAACAATAAGTAAAAAAGAAATCACAAAATTACGCAAAGCTCTAACAAACGATTCTGATATTCAACAACAGTCAGGTCGTCTTGGCTCATCAGCAGACTCTTTAGTAACAGAGGTTTATACCTCATGGCTTACATTATCTCAAAAAATAAAAAAGCAGAAAGAAGGTAAAGAATATTTTCTAAATAATATTCTCAAAAGTGATGTTGAACTTGTAGAAGAAAGCAATTGTGATTTACAGACAATCCGTTGTAAAGCACAAGATATACTAAGCCAGCCAAAAGAATTTCTAGAAAAGATTATTAATAATGATGCCGTTCTAAATCAAACAAAGTCAGCGAGGAAAAAAGTTCAAAATAGTAGTAATGAAATTAACGCTTCCAAACAAAGTGAAAATTCTGATTTAAAAGAAAACGTAGATAAAAACATCCCGCAAACATTGACTGAAATTTTATATAAAATCCATAAAATAACTCAGGATATTCTAACGCAGTGTGCCGTCGCCTACCTGATAAAAAACCATAATCAAGTTAGTGATATAGAGGAAGATATCAAAAACCTTAAAAAGCGTCGCACTGAAAAACAAGTTCAGATCAAACGTCTAGAAGAACAAATACATAATAAGAAATTACCTAATGGTAGAGATATAACAGGAGAAAGATATAATCAAGCATTTGATAATTTAATCAATCAAGTACCTCAAGACAATGAAGAATTCGCAGAATGGATAGCTAGCTTATCAACTAAAGTCTCACATTTACCGTATCCTATTGATTATTTGTATAGCGATTTAACTTGGTACAAAAATGAACAAGAAAAAATTTGTGTTTACTTCAATGGCTGGGCTAAATTTCACTTTCAAATTTGTTGTAATAAACGCCAACTTCATTTTTTTAAGAGCTTTCTAGAAGACTATAAAGCTCTTAAAGAAAGTGAGAAAGGAGAAACAAAACTTTCAGGTAGCTTGGTTACACTACGTTCTGTACAGTTGTTGTGGCAACAAGGTGAAGGCGCTGGTGCGCCGTGGAAAGTTAATAAATTAGCTTTGCATTGTACCTATGATGCTCGTTTATTGACAGCAGAGGGTACTGAAGATGTAAGACAAGAAAAGACTGATACTACACAAAAACAAGTAACTAAAGCAGAAGCTAATGAAAATATCGATAGCGATGAACAAAAAAACCTGAATAGAAATATATCTTCATTGTCTCGGCTTAATAATTCATTTGCTCGTCCCAGTAAGCCAATTTATCGAGGTCAGTCTAACATAATTGTTGGTGTTAGTTTCCATCCTGTTGAATTAGTAACACTTGCTGTAGTTGATATAATTACTAAAGAAAAAATAATCTGTAAAACAGTCAAACAGTTACTAGGTGATGCTTTTTCCCTGTTAAGTCGTAGACGACGGCAACAAGTGCATTTTCGTAAAGAAAGAAAAAAAGCTCAGAAAAAAGACTCTCCTTGTAATATAGGTGAATCACAACTAGGAGAATACGTTGATAAATTGTTAGCCAAGAGAATAGTAGAAGTCGCTAAGGAATATCAGGCTATTTGCATTGTATTACCAACATTAAAAGACACAAGGGAAATTCGTACCAGTGTAATTCAAGCGAAAGCGGAAACCAAATTTCCCGGAGATGTAAATGCCCAACAATTATATGTGAAGGAGTATAATCACCAGATACACAATTGGAGCTACAGCAGACTTCAAGAATCCATAAAGTCAAAAGCTGCCGAATTGAAAATTAGTATTGAATTTAGTATCCAGGCATCTTATGACACTCTGCAAGAACAAGCGATAAATCTAGCATTGTCTGCTTACCAATGCAGAATTAATACTATTGGTAGATAAAATTTCTACCTAAATATTGTATTGTCTTTTATATTAAATCGGTGCCGTCATATATATATGCTCTTTCGAGAGTTAACTATATATGACGCGACAGTGTCAGCCCCTTTGTGTAGATACTGTGGAATGGGTTAGTTTAACGCTTGTACAAGCGTATTCTTTCTGACCCTGGTAGCTGCCAACTCAACCTGTGCGTTCATCTAAGCGTTTGTTAGCAGTAATTGCTTGGGTAAGCAAATGCTGCTGTTAGATGAGAAAGGACTCGCACCGAGACGCATGGGAAGTATAAGGTGTTAGGGTGACAAACAGCCCAGAACCTTAGCTCTTGACATCAAACTCTTTTTGCTTGGTGTTAGGTGACAGAGCGGACTATATGACTGAAATCTGGGATTTTGGTTGTATGAGTACATCATTACCTCTTACTTTACAGCAAAGTAAGGGTACGGGTATACCGTCATGGTGGCTACCGAACTACCACCCCCTAATTTTTATTTTTGGCAAGTCAAAGCAGGGGCAAAATCCCTGGAGTGCTGCCAAATGGCTAAAACTATTGTCTTGACTGCATTTCATTCATTTCAATGCGAATGCAAGTTTATTTGTTAGTGATAGAAAATAGGCTTTTAAGTAGACTTGCCAAAATCGCTTCTGGAAAATAGTCAGGATAAGAGTTTGACAAGTGCGGGGTTTCAATAACCCTCACGGCTGGTGGTGGGTTGAAAGGAGTCAAGTAGTTGTTATATCCAGCAGCGAAAGCCAGTTTCAATAACCCTCACGGCTGGTGGTGGGTTGAAAGCGTCCCACGAACGTTTGGCTTAAATCCAAGTACGACGTTTCAATAACCCTTACGGCTGGTGGTGGGTTGAAAGGGGCTTATTTGTATGAAAATAAATACTGTAGCTATGTTTCAATAACCCTCACGGCTGGTGGTGGGTTGAAAGATTTTATCGCTATGTTTTCAGCAATTTCACTATTATGTCTTCTATTGTAAAATTATTTATTAGGGTGGTTTGAAAGGAGCACTTCAATGGCATATTGCCAAAACCTGTGCAGTTGATCCCATAGATCTCTAGATACATTTAGAGTCAATGTATCTTGCGAGAAACTTAACTTAATTTTGGACAATAATTATTTAAAACTGGTTTCAACTCTGGACAATAATTATTTAAAACTGGTTTGAGTGCTGAAAGTCAAGAAAATAGGTTACTTATGTCCCTTAACTACGTCAAAATGGACAAGAATTCTTTAAAACTGACAATAATAATTTAATGTACATATGGAGTTAAGCGGATTCGAACCGCTGGCCCCTTCAATGCCATTGAAGTGCTCTACCAACTGAGCTATAACCCCGGAATACGCGTTTCTAATTATCGCTGAATAATATTATCTTTGTCAAGATTGGTAAATGAGAATTTCTACTTCCAGAGCTTAACTAAGATACTTGCAACAAATAACTGATACAGTGTCCCATCAGAAAGTACACTACTAACATAGCTGCCGCTGCTAGGGCCACTAAGGTTCCAGCCAACATTAAAGAAAATTCCTTGTGCTCAAAGGCTTTTTCCATTAAGTGGAGTGACCAAGCCACCAGCGCCACATCGAATAACAAAATAGGAATCAACATATTTATTAATATTTATTCATAGTAGTTAATTTATATTAACACTGTTTCAAGAAAGCGTCTCTGACCTGGGATAAATGTCCCTATAAGAATAAGTTTTTGCTCAGTTAAGCATTCTTACTGGAACAGAGCGATCGCGCAAATGATTCTTGATTTGAGCTACACTCAAATGTCCATAATGTAACAATGATGCTAATAGCGCTGCTTCTGCTTTCCCCTCAGTTAATGCAGCGTGGATATGGTCGCAATTGCCCGCGCCGCCCGAAGCAATTACCGGAATTTGGACAGCGTTAGCGATAGATTTTGTCAATTCCAAGTCATAACCGGCTTGAGTTCCATCAGCATCCATACTTGTTACTAATAGTTCTCCAGCGCCACGCTTTTCTACTTCTTGTGCCCAGAGTAAGGCATCTTTACCTGTATTTTCTCTGCCACCTCGCACATACACATCCCAACCTGGATTTTCTGGGTCAACTCTGCGTCTAGCATCAATAGCAACAACTATGCATTGATTACCAAAGCGATCGCTTGCCCGATTAATCAAGTCTGGTTCACGTACTGCCGCAGAATTAATACTAACCTTATCTGCCCCGGCTCGTAACAAACCTTTAACATTTTCTAAGGATTGAATCCCACCGCCTACGGTTAAGGGGATAAAGACCTGCTCTGCCGTGCGGTACACCACATCTATAATTGTATCTCTATCTTCATGAGTGGCGGTAATATCTAGAAACACTAACTCATCAGCACCGGCTTCGTTGTAAACCTTTGCCAGTTCTACCGGATCGCCTGCATCTTGCAGGTTAACAAAGTTAACACCTTTGACAACTCGTCCCGCCTTCACATCTAAGCAAGGTAAGATTCTTTTAGCTAACATAATAATTTTTGTACTCCTGGGTAATTGTCCGGAATTTAAATTTTAAATTGGCGTGCGTGTTCTCAAGCGAAAATATTTGGATACCTTGTTTATGCGTTGTTTTGTAGCCAACATCGTGCTTACACAGTCTTCCCTAACCGTTGATAGCTGAAATTATGGCGATTATCTCCTCTAAAAAACAGCCTCAAGAACCCAATGAACAACCACCGCAGCGTCGCGAGTCAGCGAAAGCTTCTGGTCACCAGGAACTTTTGCAAGCCGAAGCTGCGATCGATGAACAAGGTAAACAAGAAGAAAGTATTCGCCCGCAGCGATTTGCCGATTACATTGGGCAAAAAGATCTAAAAGATGTGCTAGATATTGCCATCAAAGCTGCCAAATCAAGAGGTGAAGTGCTGGATCATTTGCTACTATACGGGCCGCCGGGACTGGGTAAAACCACAATGGCAATGATTTTAGCATCGGAAATGGGGGTAAACTACAAAATTACAAGTGCGCCAGCACTAGAACGTCCACGGGATATTGTAGGGCTACTAGTGAACTTAAAGCCAGGAGATATTCTCTTTGTTGATGAAATTCATCGGCTCTCGCGCATGACCGAAGAGATTCTCTATCCGGCCATGGAAGATTATCGCCTTGATATTACCATTGGTAAAGGCTCCAGTGCGCGCACCCGGAGTTTACCTTTGTCCAAATTTACTCTAGTAGGGGCTACAACCCGTGTAGGTGCTTTAACTTCTCCACTACGCGATCGCTTTGGTTTAGTCCAAAAATTGCGATTTTATGAAGTTGATGAACTGAGCAAAATTGTCCTGCGAACTGCTCAACTGCTTCAAACACCCATTACAGAAGATGGCGCTACAGAAATTGCCAAGCGATCGCGAGGCACGCCACGGATAGCAAATAGGCTACTAAAACGAGTCCGTGATTATGCGGAAGTAAAAAAATCAGGTGAAGTTAACCAAAGTATTGCAGGTGAAGCACTGCAACTATTCCAAGTAGATCCATGCGGTTTAGACTGGACAGACCGCAAAATGTTAAGTGTCATCATTGAACAATTTAATGGCGGGCCAGTGGGCTTAGAAACAATCGCCGCCGCCACAGGAGAAGATACCCAAACGATTGAAGAAGTTTACGAACCCTACCTCATGCAAATTGGCTATTTAAGCCGCACTCCCCGTGGTAGAACCGCCACAACCGCAGCATACAAGCATTTAGGTTTTAAGCCACCTAATGAACAGATGTCTTTGCTGTAATGATTTTAGATAGGGCATGGGGCATGGGGCATAGGGCATTGGGCATTGGGCATTGAGTTTGGTATTTTTCCCATTACCCAGTCCCCGTTACCCAGTCCCCAGTCCCCAGTCCCCATTCCCCATTCCCCAATCCCCATTACAGATAGACACCGATAAACCCAGATGATTCAATTAATTAGTATTTTTCTCAGTTTTTTACTTGTGTTTGCCTGGGGTACACCAGTGATGGCACTCTCCCAAACTCCTAGTGTCACTCAAGAACAGTTAGAACAAGGGGATGAGTTAGCTAATAAAGCTTTTGCTGCTACTAATCAAGGCGATTTTGCGACGGCGGAAACCTACTGGACACAGATTATTGAGCAATTCCCGACTAATGCTGGTGCATGGAGTAATCGCGGCAATTCTCGGGTGAGTCAGAATAAATTAGAAGCAGCGCTGACGGATTATAACAAAGCTATAGAACTGGCTCCCCAAGTTACCGATCCTTATTTAAATCGCGGTACAGCTTTGGAAGGATTGGGAAAATGGCAAGATGCGATCGCAGATTATAATCACGTCCTAGAGTTAGATCCCAAGGACGCAATGGCATATAACAATCGCGGTAATGCTAAAGCCGGATTGGGAAAATGGCAAGATGCGATCGCAGACTATCAAAAATCATTTGCGATCGCTCCTAATTTTGCCTTTGCCCGTGCTAACTATGCTCTAGCACTATATGAAACTGGGCAAATTGAACCAGCTATTCGCGAAATGCGGAATATAGTCCGTAAATATCCCAAATTTGCGGATATGCGCGCAGCGCTGACAGCCGCCTATTGGGTGACGGGACAAAAAGGCGAAGCTGAAAGTAACTGGGTTGCAGCCGTAGGACTTGATACACGCTACAAAGATATCAACTGGGTAACAACTATTCGCCGTTGGCCTCCCAGCATGATATCTGCTTTGGATAAGTTTTTGAAACTCCAGTAGCCAAAACATAGATAGCAGAGGGCAGGGTGCAGGGTGCAGGGGGAGAATTATCTGTAGATAGAACTCATGATGTGGGCTGTTCAACGCGCAAGCCGAAGTAGGTAAGTATGAGTTCATCTTTACCTGTGTTTACAACTTCGTGAACTTCTCCCGGTTCTATGGCTATACAGTTACCTGGAAGTAGGGGGTATTCCACACCATCAACATGAATTACCCCCTCACCAGCTTCGACAAAAAACACTTCTGACATATCTTGATGGGCGTGGGCTGATGCGCTTTGTCCAGGTGCAAAACGCGCTTGCGAAAAGTTTGTCAGGTGAGGTAAATCTCCCAGACGCAGCATCACTTTTTTCTTGATTTCCGGATTATGAGAAACGGATTCTTCGGGTAAATCGTTCAAGGATGCGGTAATCATTCAGGTCTCAAATCATTGGATAATTCCACAATACCCCTAGAACCATCTATGCGGACTCTCTGCCCATCTTGCAACAGCCATGTAGCACCGCGCACATCCATAATAGCAGGAATACGGTATTCACGGGCAACGATCGCACCGTGAGACAGCCTGCCTCCGGCTTCGGCAATTAATCCCCCAGCCCTTACTAGGAAAGGTGCCCAGGCGGAATCGGTATAAGGTACGACGAGAATTGTCTCTTTATCAATTTCGGGAATTGTTTGTAAATTCCGTAACACCTTAACTTTGCCTTCCGCCTGTCCGTGGCTGGCGGGGATACCATGTAGAACTTGGTCAGAATATAACGGTGATGGGGGTAGAGGATGGGGTGGTGTATGACCGTAAACTAGTAAGGGAATTTGCGTGATTTCGCCGTCTTGAACAAATTGCGATCGCCTTTTTTGGACTAACTTATGTAACTGAGTACTAATTTCTAAATCGGGATTGGCAATTAAACTGCCGATTTCCTCAAATTCCAAAAAGAAGATGTCTCCAGGTTGACTTAACCAGCCAGATTTTAACCAAATCTCTTCTAATGCGACAAAACTCCAACGTAATTCGGCTAAGAGTCGGGAATAAACTTCGGTAACTCGACCTTTGAGATCCACTCTTCTTTGCGCGCTTCCCCGCTTCCGCTTTCCAGAAAATACCTGATTTATCGGATCTACTCCACCAGGCTGGGGATCGTTTCCCTGCATTAACTGCACAAATAACTGCTGTACATACTGCGGGTTTTCTTTCCACGTAACCACAGAAATATCTGTGCCAACTTCACTTAAATAGCCGTAATCTTGCAGCAGTTCGTTGAAATCATACAACAGGTTTTTGCCTTCAGGTGTTTCATCCAACTGCTCAAACACTTTCTCAGGCTCAAATTCCGGTAATATTTGTTTGGCAGTTTGCGCTAAACTACTCAAAGCTCGCAGTACTGCTACCTCTGGCGCAATGCTATGATCGATTTCCCCTTCTTTGATGCGAAATATCTTTTGTCTGACGGCAGCACTGATTGGAGCGAAAATACTGTAGTAAGTCCCCAAGCGCAGCACATCTAAAATTAATTCAATTCTTCTCCAAATCAGCGCTGGTTCTAAATCGCTGATGGATTCATGGGCTAACTGCGACAATACAGGTACAAATTTTTCCCGGTAATCTCGCTTAAAGTCTTGCTCTAAATCCCTTTCTCGCTGCACTAACCGCAGCAATCCGGGGATACTTCGTAATGTAGCCAGTAAGGGTGGTCTACTTAATTTATCGCCTCTGGTCAAAAACTCTAAACTTTCCGGCGGTAGACCCATTCTGAGAAAAATCTCTCCCAGGAGGGATGCATTAAAATAGGCTCTAGAATAATGAAGCGTAGCGGTTTCGGCAAAGTCTAATCCTAAGACGCGATCGCCTAAACCTATAGTAAAAATTTCTCCCCAAACACCGCAAGTTAAGGGACGATTCACTGACCAAGTTAAGGGATGAATCACACCAGGAATCACTTCCGCAGCGATTTTCCTTGTCCAAATAGGTAATAAGGTAGTGATGGGTCTAGCTTGTAATACCCACAGTGTTTGTCCGTCGTAACTCCACTCAATATCTTGGGGAACGCCGTAGTAACGTTTTTCCAGACGACGGGCTAAAAATGCCACTTGCTTAATAATAGCTTGTGGTACTCTTCCTGTACCTTCCAATTGCACAGAGGAGAAATTCTCAGTTTCCACCACAAAAGCCCGATACTGTTCTGGTGTAATTCTGCCGGAAACAACTTGACTGGCGCTGCCTGGTAAAGCTTCAATCACAATGGCATCACCTTGCTGAGTGATGGGATCGCGACTGAATGCCACACCAGAATACACACTCTGGACTTGTTGCTGCACCAATACAGACATCGATTGATCAGGTAAACCGCGATCGCGCCGATATTGTACAGCCGTGGGATGATCGTAAGAAGCTCTAACTTGTGCGATCGCTTCTTTTAGTCCCTGTTCGGTGGTAACGTTCAATACTGTTAAATACTGTCCAGCAGCCGAGGCGGATTCTGAATCTTCGCCAATTGCCGAGGAACGCACCACTAATGGCGATAATTCCGAAGGTTGAAAAAAATCTATGACTGCATCTATATCATCATTGGGTATTAGTATCCATCCCTTGGGAACGGGATAACCCCAGCGTTTAATTTGAGATAATGCGGCTGCTTTGTGCCCAACTATCGATTCATCTAAGTCTTCATTCAGAGAGAAAAGCTTGATATCCCCGCCCAAAAATTCCAGCATGGGCTTTGATTCACTTTTCGCCCCTGGGACGGGTAACTTCAAATCATCAGGAATTCTGGTATAAATCCAGCCTAGTAATCCAGCTAGAGCTACAGCTGCAATCACTCTGGAGAAGTCTTCCGTGTGCAGCACAATCTCAAATATAGGTAACAGCAACAAAACTCCAAATTTCACTAGATTTTTCGATTGAAAAACTGAAAAGGCGATCGCTGCTAATAAACCTATAAACCCAGCCACAAGTGGATCATGTACCAAAAATCCCCAGACTACGTTGGTTGTACCAGCTCCTTTACCTAGCGAGTATCTACCTAAGACTAGGGCAATCATAGCAATTAATTCCCATGTTGACCCCTCGCCAAAGAAAGCGCGGGCAATGAGAACTGCGGCAATACCCTTAAAAGCTTCAGATAATACTGCTAGAATCCCTACCAGTTTGCCACCGTGGTAAAAAGCGGCTGACACACTGATATTTCCTGTCCCCAGTCTTGCCAAGTTTTTACCAGTGATGGCATAGGTAATCCAGGCAATTAGCGGTATAGCACCCAATAGGGGGCAGACAATTAAAATAGTTAAGGCACCCCAAAGTTCAAACATCTTGGATTTTGGATTTTAGATTTATTTTGCATTTTGCACGTTGCATCTCAAATCTCAAATCTAAAATCGGTGGGAAATTTTATTGATGCGTCTAAGGGCGCTTTTATCAGGATGAGCAGGGAACACTTGGCTATGGCAGAAGCTTTTACCAGTGTCCTGCTAAACTACCAAATACTAAGCTGCTAGTTACTTAGTTTAGCGCATAGGCAGCTTGTAGGGCCCAAATAATTAGGGCGGCAATTGACCCCAAAAGCAGCACGGTAGAGATAGTGACCACTTTTGGAGAGTCAGCGCCCTCAAATTTCATAATTCCGCGATTTAAGTCGGACATAGCTTTGTATGCCTCCTTGGTTACAGTGCTAATTTATCCGTTTTGATTGTAGTCCTTCTGTTTAAAGATAGTGCTAAATCATCATTATTATTTTGTTTAAGCTTTGCAACGGTAACTAAGATAAATTTATATCTGCCTGTGGAATTAGGGGAAATTTTATACTAGGAACCGGGGATTTAGTCCAGAAGATTTTTCTGAAGTTTGCTTGTAGGTTTTGAGCATCAGGCGCAGTCGGGAAAATTTATGCTCCTGAATCAGCTTTTAAACATAAGTAACTCAGTGGAAGTAAACCGAACTATGTTACGAACTGTAAATAAGCTTGAAACCCTGACCAATGACCAACCTCTCCAGTTATTTTGAATTGCGAATTACGCCGATCTCCCAAAAGCTTTAAACGCAAAATTTGCAAGTATTTTTTATACATTAATAAATCTAGTTATTTTGTAATATTACTTAATAAAATATTTAACCAGCTTAAGTATAAATCAGCCCAAAGATGTACAAGCAAGATGTATGTGCTTAGAGAATGTCCGAGAGGTAATAAAGCTCACAGTATTTCGTTTATGCTCAAACAAATTAGATGAGTAAACTAGATTAAAATCTTGATCTTGTGCGGCTTTGCAGCCAATATAAGATGAAAGAAACACAAACATTGACATTTTTTAGAGATAAATTTTATACTCTAAGCTTACTTAACAGTGAAGACTGCTGAAGTGTAAGTTAAATTTTCATATTACATCGAAGAAATTTGTTGGTATTTTTACCTAAATTTCGGTAAAAAATTACGTAATTTATGAATTATTGATTGATACTCTGGTTTGCTAAGGTTAAGCTGATAACAATATGATCAGCAACGCTTTGGTTCTTGAAAACAGGTATGGCAATTAATGGTTTAGACATTAGTCAGGAAGAGCAGGATATTGTTAAAAGCAAGTCTCAACCAATGAATCTGCAAATTGCACAAGAAAGGCTTTACAGCTTTCTTGTCGGAATAGTGCAAAAATGGCGACCAGATGATACGTTGCAAGAGTTTAAAAGTTTATTTATAGATTTCAATGATTCACCTAATTTAGCTAAATCAACTGGATTATATAGAATTTCTTTCATGAAGAAAGAAAAAGATTTTAGTTATACAATCAAACGTTGCTTTTATATATTAGTAAATAACTGGGAAGCTCAAAGGCGATATAAATATATCCACGAATTAATTAAATTATTTGATGATTATCAATATCAAAAACAACCTAATAGCAGTGACGAGATAATACACAAGATTTGGTTAAAAAATTTTATTAACAGCCAAGAGTATCAAGACATCAAATTATTGGCTGAAAAATACAAAAAACAAGTAAATGATTTACCAACTAAAAGTAACTGGGCTAATCGCTACACTTCTTATTTATTATCCGCCCAAGCCTTTGACGACAAGAAACCCAGAGAACAGCAAGAGGTAGCCAGAAAGCTCTCTAGGCAGATGAAGGATAAATTTAAATTTGAATTAGCGATGTACATTGCTCGTTCTCAGTCTTCCGCGTCTAGCAAATCTCGCTACAAAAATCCTAGTCTTTTGGGTGATAATATTATCAGAATAATTAAAATTATTTTGGTTAAAAAAGGTAGATTCAGTTATGAAAATCTTGCTAATATATTTATCAAACAAACAGAAAATCAGAAATTAAAAGATTTTAAACAAAGTCTGCAAAATTATTTATTTTTTACTATAGCATCCCAAGGTTGTACAAACACCGTGATGCAGCAATTATCAGAAACTCTATCTTCCTGGAAAAAAGAGGCTGATGAAAAGGTTGTTACTCCTAACTTATTCCTGAGAATTTGTACTCGATTAATTGATTGTTTAATTATAGAGAATGGCACGGAACCATCAGCATTATTTAATTTGTTGCTTTCTCAAGGACATCCTTTAACATTAATAATTTTACTATTAAAAATTATTTTAATTTGTGAAAATGCACGTAGCCATTTAGAAATTAAAATTGCTCACTTAATTAGATACTATGAAAATTTTCCAGAAGAAGAATGCCAAAAATTTATTAATTTTTTGGAGTTCTTTAATATTACATTTGCAATTTATGCCGAAAATGTAGAATACACATTGATAAAAATCAACGAAAGTGTGCCAGACGTAGAAGCATTAAATTCAGAAAATATAGATGATTATCGAGTCTTCTCTCAGTCGAGAATGGATGACTGAGAATTAATAATTCTGTCAGGGAACAAATCCAATAACTATTTAGCTAGGTATTCATCAAGCCAAGCTAGAGCAGCACCAGCAGTTTCAGCGACAATACTAATTAAACGATAGAGCGCGATCGCACTAATCACCACAGCCGCAGGAAAATGATTTTGCAAAAGTGCGATCGCAGTGGCTTCAAATACACCCAATCCCCCAGGCGCGCCAGGAACAACAAACCCCAGTAGCCAAGCAAAACTAAACGCCCCTAGCAATAAAGGAATTTGGTCTGCATTCACAGGCCCCAAGGCAAATAGAGTTAAGATAAACCCAGCCCCACGCAACCCTAAAAAGGCTAATTCTCCTAATAAAGGGCGTACAGGATAGCGTTCAATACGCACATTGCTGCTGGAGTCGCTACCCTGTCGATCCAGCTTTTTCGCTTTCAATTTATGTACAAAGTGAATGACTGGGTTCAAAAACCAGGGATGAAGCGCACAAAGCACCACAGCCAAACACAGAAATTGCAATATTAAAAACAAAATATTAGTATTGGCAGCAGTCAATTGCGTACCAAATACAAGTACGATAATTAAAGCAGCCGCAGCCATCAAGAGTGGTTCTAGTACGACACTTAAAGTCGCAGCCCCAGTAGAACCTGTAGCATTTTTTGCCGCTACAATTCTGCCGTAGTGATGCCAAATATTGCCAGGTAAATACTTAGCAATATTTGTTTTGAGATATACCTGAATCAATTCAATGGATACTACAGGTTGATTTAACTCTTTGAGAATCCAAGTCCATACCCAGCCAGCCCAGGTATGTGCAAGTAAAGTCACACCAGTTGCGATCGCTAAAATTGCCCATCCGGATGTATCAATCTGGATATTTGTTACTTCTTGCCAATGATCTTTTAAGGCTTTGCCTAAAAAAACCAGCGTTCCGCCTAAAATTACCCAACGTAAAATTTTTTTCCACATTCCAGCAATTTAACGATTAAATACCCTCAGGCTGAACATCTCAAATTTTATGTTACATCAGCTGATTAACATTATGGTTGAGGGGAAGAGAAAAACTGAAAACTGTAGAACTTGGGTTAATAAACGAAACCTAACATCAAGTTTATGATTTCGGTTTAGTTGCATTCAACTTAGTTAAGTAAACGCCTACTTACTAGCTACTTCCGGAAAAACAAAAGAGTATTTTACTAATTATCTTCAGCATAACTCGAATATTTAATATTCTTTAACAAGCTTTTATTAGCAAGTATAAATTGAAAATCAAATTTACAAGCAAGAGCATATACTGTGATGCGTAGCTTAATAATAGGTACCATCAGTATTGCAAGCTAATTATCTTAGATAATCTCTCTCCATAGTTAGATAAAAATAGTGTCTTGGTTGCTATTTAAATGTGACCTACGCTAGAGGAAAAGCATTTTTAAAGTTTCTATTGTTGATAATTGTTGAACAAAACATTGCTCAACTAAATCAAGCAAAAATTTCGCTGACAAACAAATTATGTTCAGCGTCAATTTGCTTGCTTACAGTTGCAAGGAGGACTTAGTGAATCGTTTGACAGCCTTATTGAAAAAACTACGACTGCGCCAAATTTTAACTGTCTGTGTGGCCAGTCTATTTTTGATAGTTAGTACTGCTTGTACTGGAGCAAATGCACAAGGAGCAAATCCTCAAAATCCAGCTGTACAAGCTGGCGGTGCAAACAATCCATATAAAAACGGTGGAGATAAATATACCAATTATAGAATGTCCACCGATCCGAAAGTTACTAACTCTAGCAGCCGGAATGAACGTGACCAAGCTAGCTTAGAACCAATTTCAGGACTGTTAATTGCCACTAATCAAGAATCCAAAATACTTTATCCTGGTGCAGAAACACCAACAGGTAGAGTGCTAAAAGAAGGTGAATTACCCCTGATTACCGAAAAGAATTTTAAACAACCCGAACCAGGTGGTTTAATTCAGCGCGAACCAAATGTAGGCACTCGCATTAAAGACCGTATTGATACTGTCAAAGAAAATGTGAAAGAAGCTTCTGGCTTTTTGAAAGAGAAAGCAGATGAAGCAAGTGCGAGACCTGAATTACAAAAAGATCCAGCAGTAGGCAGATAAGAAATTTATTTGCTTACTGAAGTTAAGTACTGGAATTACAGTCCAATAATTTAGTCAAAAAATGCAAGGAGTAACATCATGAAAAAATTCACAGCTTGGCTACAAAACTTTCGTCCGGTGAAAATAGTAGGAGTTTTCTTAGCAGGAATCCTTTTATTAGTAACACAAGCTTGTAACCGTCCTACAATAGCTGGACAACCTTCTCAACCTGGTTCTCAACCACCCAATGCTGAACGCTACGATCCCACAAAGAGTTATGAGCTTGCCTCTCCTAAAGGTGGTATGAATAACTTTAGTGATGTAGATCCCCGCGCCCGCGCAGATGAAAAAGCAGCAGAAGCAAGAGCTAAAGCTTTGCGCGATAATTCTCAAAGAAACATAGATGAAAAAAGCATTGATAGCACAGGACAATATGTAGAAAACTATCGTCAAGGCACACCCTTTGGTCAAAGAGTGAAAAACTTAGGTGAAGATATCGGTAGTTCTGCTGCAGAATTAGGCGAAGGTGTTGCTAAAGGAACCAAGCGCGGTCTTGAAAACATCAAAGAAAACACTCAAAATGCTGCTGAAGACTTAGGCAGAAATGCAGGTGATGCTGTAAATAAAACATTGAGATAAGTTCATCAAAATCACTCATCGGTTAAATGAAATTCAGGGTAAGCGAAATGCTTGCCCTATTTTTTATGTTTGCAATCAATAAGTAGATCCAAGAATACTGCTTAAATTTAGGGAAAAGGTTAAAGGTTTTTCCCTTAACCTTTTCCCTTTCCCCCTTTCCCCTTTGCTTGATTAACTTAGCTTGTTGTTTTTAAATACCAACTTTGCAGCGCTAACCGTTGAATTTCGCGCCAAGGAATATGATGTTTACGTGCTAATTCTGCACAATCTTCGTATTCTGGTTGAACATTAGCTAGAACACCTTTACTCTGCCAAGCTACCTTGACGCGGACTGTACCATATTCAGTTTCTACTTGTTGAATTTCTCTTTGTAAAATTGCCCGTTGCTGAGTTGTGCGGCGAATTCCTAATGTAGTAGTTTCCCGAAATAAAATTGCTTCACAGTTGAGTAAATTTTCTGGATGACAAATAACAGTGAGCAATATTCCAGGACGAGATTTTTTCATCCCTATAGATTGAGTGAAGACATCCACTGCACCTGCGGCAAATAATGCTTCAAATACATAGCCAATTGCTTGGGGATTTAAGTCATCAATTTGAGTTTCTAGTACCGAAATGGTTTCGAGAGTAGGGCTAGTATCGTCATAACTGCTAATATCTGCCTGTAAACTGCTGCTTTCACCCAGCCACATGCGTAGTATATTGGGGATGGGCAAATTTATCGAACCTGCTCCCAATCCTACCTGCTTGATGGTGATTGGTGGTGGTGAACCGAATTCTCTTGCCAAAGTAGTGGCGATCGCAGCTCCTGTAGGTGTTACTAATTCTCGTTCAATTCCGTTGCTATAAACTGGACAACCCCGCATTTCCCACAATTTCAAGACAGCGGGTACTGGTACTGCCATTTTTCCATGCGCTGCACGCACTGTGCCTCCGCCTGTGGGAAACGCTGAACAGTAAAGTAAAGGCCATCCTGCGCGATCGCTCCCAACGCCTAACCAATCTAACCCCAAGCAAGTGCCAACAATGTCCACAATTGCATCCACGGCACCCACCTCATGAAAATGAACTTTCTCTGGGGCGATGCCGTGTACAGCCCCTTCTGCCACTGCTAGTTGGCGAAATACAGCTAAACTCCAAGCTTCTGCTCTTTGTGGCAATTCGGCTTGCAAAATCATGCGTTCTATTTCTGGCAGATGTCGTCCATGATGATGACTATGTTCGTGATCATGGTGTGCATGATTATGTACTAAATCCACATGGACTTTAGTAGCTTGCTGACCATGATGCTGGACTAATTGGGCTGTTAATTCGTACTCTTTGGCAATTCCCAATTTGTTGAGTTTTTCACTTAAATACTCCAAGGGAACACCCAGACTTACCAAGGCCCCCAAACACATATCACCGGAAATTCCCGATGGACATTGAAGATAAACAAGTGTGGTCATATATAAAATTACTCATCAGTACATAGTAATCAGTTAACAGTACAAATTGCAAAAGCTGATAACTCACAACTGACAACTGAATAACTTTTGAGGATGTTTTCGCAGTTTTAAATATAGTTATCTTTACTGCCTATCCTAGTATTCAATTTTATATTTTCCTGGCAATATACAACCCTCAATTTTCCTTCCTAAACTTTTTATGGCAAAAATTTTCACAGTCCATCCTGATAATCCTCAAATCCGCCGAATAGAGGAAATAAAATCGGCACTCTCTAGCGGCGCAGTAATGCTCTACCCTACTGATACAGTCTATGCAATTGGTTGTGATTTAAATGCTAAATCGGCGGTGGAACGAGTACGGAAAATTAAGCAGCTAGCGAATGACAAACCACTGACATTTTTATGTCCTTCACTGTCAAATGTGGCAACTTATGCGTTCGTAAGTGATATAGGCTATCGAATTATGAAGCGCCTGATTCCAGGGCCATACACATTTTTGTTACCTGCTACAAAGTTAGTACCACGCCTAGCGCAGAACCCCAAGCGCAAAACTACTGGCATACGAGTACCAGACCATACTGTATGTTTAGCATTACTGACAGCACTGGGCAATCCCATTATTTCTACTTCAGCTCATCTGCCGCCAGATGAGGATGATGATGGGATAGTAGGAGCTAACGCCAATTCTAATTTGTCTCAGGTAGAATTATTTGACCGTTTGGATAGCTTGGTAGATATTATTGTAGACACTGGCGAAGAACCCACATATGAAGTGTCAACAATATTAGATCTAACTGGAGATCAGCCAATGGTTACAAGACGAGGTTTAGGTTGGGAAGCCGCAGCAGCATGGGTTTAGAGAGTATAATTCACAACCTGATTCGTCGATTTCGGAAAATCTAATTAAAAAAGCTCCAGTTTAACAATTGTCCTAAATACAGGGTGAGGAACGGCTAGAAGCAGCTGACGGCAAAGTCCGGCGCAGCAAGAGTTGTGGCTGATTTTAGAACATGGTAAATCCCCCTGTGCCACTAGTCATGAGGTTGCTTTTGAAAAAACCGACACAATACCTTCCCTGTAACTTTTTCAGATTGCCTACAGTCATATATGTGAGCGGTGCTCACAGGGAGTCTTGATGATGAATACCAAAATTTTCACCAATCAAGAAACAACTCAGGTGCTGAAACGACATTGTTATAAGGTGCAATACCATTTCCTGGAAAAAGTTATGAAAGCTAACCTTGCTAATCTACCAACTTCTACATCCGCTTTTGACTTCCAAGCTGCAACTGACGAAGTAACAGCCAGTAACATTAATACTTTGATGCAACTGCTAGTTGAAGAAATCCAAACTCAAGTAAAAGCTGCACCTGGGTGTGTGCAAGCGGTAGCAAAACGCATAGCGAAGGAAGTGGAACGCATTTGTGATAAAAGCGCCCGCATCCAAACCTCGGGAGAAATCCAAGCTTGGCAGCTAACCTTAGCGAGACATCGTTTGCAAAAATGTCTGCGTTACTACCAACTGGGATCACGCAGAGGTCGGGTAGAATTACATAGCAGTCTCGGTGCTATGGTTTACCGTCATGTGACTATTTCCGGCTCAGATATGGGATTTCAGGGGCGTTACAACCTGATTGAAGATTTTCTGCAAGCCTTTTATATCGAAGCTATCAAAGCTTTCCGCCGGGAAAATGAACTAGCTGAAGATTACACACCACGCACTCAGTTACAATTAGCGGAATACATGGCATTTACAGAACAGTATGCCAAGCGCCGCATCAATTTACCAGGTAGCGCGAGTCAGCAGTTAATTATCTTACGCGCCCAAGGTTTTGCGCGTCGCCAGCCTCAAGAAACTACTGTAGATATTGAAATGGCAGTAGAGTCTGCCAAGAGTGAAGAAGGCGAAGCCTACCAGCGTAACTCGGCTGTACAACAGCTGAGATCCCAGATGATCGCCCAAACTAACTTCGATCCCTCAGAAGAATCAGAACGCGATCGCGTTATTACTGAGTTAATTAATTATCTTGAATCTCAAGGTCAATCTGATTGTGTAGATTACCTCACCTTGAAACTACAAGACCTATCTGCACCCGAAATCGACCAAATTCTCGGTCTCACCAGCCGTCAGCGCGATTATCTGCAACAACGCTTTAAATATCATGTAGAAAAATTCGCCAAGCAACATCATTGGCAATTGGTACATCAATGGTTAGGTGCTGGTTTAGAGCATAGATTGGGCTTATCTGCTCAACAGTGGCAAACCTTTTTAGGTCTACTGACTGAACAGCAACAGCAAATTTTGCAGTTAAAAACAGCCAGACACAGCGACCAAGCGATCGCTAAAACACTCAAATGTACCCCCAAACAACTGCAAAAGCGTTGGACTCAACTGTTAGACCTAGCATGGGCTATCCGTAACGGCAATCTGGAAGTTCAAACAGGCTGATGAAGTGCAAGATTCAACTTTAAAATTCAAAATTCAAATTTACGCACTAGTACCAAAATTTTGAATTATGAAAAGTAAAAAATGAATCTCAACACCAAATTTGTAGGCTGTTTCTAGATTTTCTATTTTATTTTGATTTAACCTGTCATTTATTAATTAAGTGTTCAGGACATTTGCAAGTCGGAATTTTCAGATTTTAAGCTATTGTGTTTGTTATTTTCAAACAAACAGTTAATATTTTATTAAAGTCGCATTTTGACATTATTAAATACAACAATTAACCTCCATCCTCTCGCATAGCTGTAGAGAGAAATGGGGGTTAATTAATTTTGGATTTTAGATTTTGGATTTTGGATTGATTTTTCCTAATATTTACAGCTAATGTAATTTTAATTTATATGATTGGGCTGGGCAGAATATCCACTATACAACAATACGCTTGGGTTAATATCATTAGCGATTGATTTATCACTTATAGAAAGAAGCCAGATCAATTGGGGGAGAATCCCCCAAACCCCCGATTGGGTGACGGTTGCGTCCCCCAAACCCCCTCCAAAATTATTGTTCTGTTTTTTTTGTTGAGTACCTAGTTTTTTGGTTTTGTTATTAATTTAGGACTTACGTAAGTGTCACATTATTTTTTGTTTAGACTGTCCAGGGGAGCCAGTCACGTGCGGAGGTTCCCTCCGTTGAGTGAACTGGCGTTCAACCGTCAAAAGTCCAAAAAAACTGAATTTTTAACCCTTGACCTTTGACACTTGACTTTTGACTCTTAAACCAGAAAATTGGTGTACCAGTTGAGTAAGTCCTGTAATTAATTTTCTTCACTGAACTGTATTTCACTATACAAGACATTACTGATTATTCTCTTTATCCTAACCATTCGGGATTTTTAGCTGTGCTATCAAACTGACTACTAGTTTTAAATAGTTCGTACTGACCTTTTGCTGCTACTTCACGAGTGCGATTTAGTAATTCTCTAACTTGTTCTTGACTCATGGGTTTAAAGGTGCGTACTGCCTCGAATGCTTGGTTAAGAATTTCCATGCTTTCAATACCTGTAATTACAGTTGATGTTGGTAAATTCATCGCATAATGCAGGCATTCGATAGGCTTGACTGTGTTGCTTTTAAGAATTATTTGGTCGCCCATTGATTTCATCCCCAGCACACCGATACCATCTTTTACCAGTCTGGGTAAAACTTGCCGTTCAAAACTGCGGAAATGAGCATCCATGACATTTAATGGCATCTGCACTGTGTCAAAACGGAAGTTATTTTGAGCAGCAACCTCTAGCATTCTCGAGTGGATTAACGGGTCTTTGTGTCCGGTAAAGCCGATGTAGCGAATTTTTCCGGCTTTTTGCGCTTCTAACACCGCTTCCATTGCACCCCCAGAAGCGAAGATGCGGTCAGGATCTTCCATGCGGATGATTTCATGATGTTGTAGTAAATCAATCCTATCCGTCTGCAATCGTTTTAAAGAATCATTAATTTGCTTAGTAGCAGCATCTTTAGTGCGTCCGTCAATTTTAGTCATGAGAAAAACCTTTTGACGGTAACCGTCTTGGAGGGCTTTACCCATGCGAATTTCGCTGCCTCCGTTATGGTAGTCCCAGCTGTTATCCATAAAATTGATGCCACGGTCAATTGCAGCACGGACGAGACGGATACCTTCTTGCTCATCTTTAGGTCGCCCAATATGATGACCACCTAAGCCAATCACAGAGACTTTTTCTCCTGTGCGACCCAAGGTTCTGTAGAGCATTTCGCCGCTTTTGGTTTGAGTGGGAGTCGGTGTATTTTGGGCTGAGGCTTTTGAAAATAATGCTTCTCCACCTGCTAACCCGGCTGCAACTAAACCAGAAGTAGAAACTACTTTTATTAAATCCCGCCTGCTGATATCCACTATTTTTCTTCCCCAAACTCTTTCAAGCGCCCTTTCATAGGATCACACCCTGCTAAACAGGGTGCATCTAACTGTTGAGAGAGAACAGCAGTTAAAGAGAGGTATTTTTGCTCTCATAGACCCTTTAAAACGGCCTGGTGTCAGCGATGATGTCATTAATGAAGCACTCACCGATATTGTGGATAGTTAAGGCGATCGCTCCTTGAGTTACTCTTTTTAGCAGTAGTAAACAAGCTTTTAAAACTAATCATTAGTAAATATTCACAGCAATGGCATCAACAAACGAGATATTCTCACAGCTAACTTAAACCACAAAGGTTTTCTTTTATAGTCCGAGAAATCAACTGCAACAGAAACAGCTAAATCATCCTTTAACATTCTCTCTACACTGGTTACAAATTGGGGTGCAGCGACAAAACCCATGACTTCAAAATTAAGGAAAAATGAACGATTATCTAAGTTAACCGTTCCTACCCCTGCCATGTCGTCATCGATGAGAATAATTTTTTGATGCATGAATCCATGTTTGTAGCGATAAAGTTTGATTCCAAACGCTTCCATTTCGCTATAGTAGGAAAAAGAACAGAGATAAACAAATAAATGATCCGGGCGATTTGGTAAGAGGATTCGCACATCTACGCCGCGCATGGAAGCGAGTTTCAATGCTGTTAAAGTAGCGTCATCAGGGACAAAATAAGGAGTCGCAATCCATAGGCGATTTTGCGCTTCATTGATAGCATTGACAAAGAAAAGATTACAGGCTTTTAAACGATCTGCGGGGCCTGTGGGAAGTACAAATGCACTTTGATTCAGTTCGCGATTAGGTTTAATCTGCCAATTGACATCAAGTAATTGGCGAGTCGCCCAATACCAATCTTGCAGAAAAGATGCTTGTAAACTTTGGACAGTTGGCCCTTGAAGTTTCATGTGAGTATCTCGCCAAGGGCTGAGGCGAGGATTTTTTCCTAAATATTCGTCGCCAATATTTAAACCACCAACAAAAGCTATTTCACCATCTACTACTAAAATTTTACGGTGGTTGCGAAAGTTGAGTTGGAAGCGATTACCTTTACCTTTAGTGGTGTGGAAAGCACTAACTTGAATACCAGATTTTCGTAGAGATTGAAGATAAGAGCGAGATAATTTGTTAGAGCCTATTTCATCGTAGAGAAAGTAAATGTTTACTCCTTGCTGGGCTTTCGCAATTAATGCTTCTTTAAACTCGTGACCTGCTTGGTCATCATTAACGATGTAAGATTGTAGCAAAATATAATTGGTGGCGATGGCGATCGCACTCAACATGGCTTTATAAGTTCTCTTACCATCAATTAGCAATTCGGCTGCGTTACCTGATGTAAAAGGAACTCCTGTAAATGTTTCGGCTAATGGTTGTAGGGTTGCTATTTTATTTGATAACGGTACTTGAAATTTAGCAATATCATTATATGTTTGACGAGCTAGCTTATGGTGCTGTGCATAAACTAAGCGCAAGGCTTCTGCATATCCATGAAATTTAGTTCTACCTAAAATCCAATACAAGGGAATAGCTAGCCAAGGAAAGGTAACTAAAGAAATTCCCCAAGCGATCGCTCCTTGAGAAGAACGAACATTCATCACTGCATGAGCTGCATGGGCGATTCCTAAAGCATGAACCACAACTGTAGCTGCACTAAAAAGAGTTATAGCACCAGTATCTATAATCATTCCCAATTTATATTAATTATTTTAATTATTGATATAACTAAATTCTGCCAATAATGGCTTGTGATCCGATGAATTAATATGTTCTAGTACTTTGGCACTGGTTTTTTGTTCATTGAGTCCTCGGTAAAATATATAGTCTAAAGGTGGTGATAATAAGAAGCGTTTAATTTTATTACTTTGATGAGGTGCAAAAGCTACTGGCATTAATCCTAAGCGAGTAGCTACTTTATATAAAAGTAATGCTCGTTTGCGACTCCAAGTATTAAAATCCCCAGCAAAGATAATCGGCCCTTGATGGGTAGATAGGGCGATTTCTAATTCATGAAGTTGGGTTTTAAACTTAGTGATATTTACAAAATTTATTAAATGACTATTGATAGTTAAAAGGCTATCTTTGTGATGAGATAGAGGATATTCAGTCATTAGAGAAACTTTAGGAGTTTTAATAATTGGTTCATAATGTTTTGTGATGATAGCTCTCTTTTTTAAAGGACTAATTTTAGCTGCTGTGAAAATTCCCGCGTAAGTTTGATGATGAGCATCAATAAAGTTAGGCGCAAAATTCCAACTCATATTTATCAATTCTGCGACCTTATCTGCATCTACATCTAGGCGGAATTCTTGTAAAAAAATTAGGTCTGGTTGATATTCCTCAAGAATATTGAAAAAATCCTGTAACCAAGTTTTGTCATAATTTTTCTTGGCAATATTCCAGTTCAGCACTTTAATCGATTGCACATCTAGTGCTGTTTGAATAACGTGGATTCTGTCAATCGTAGATTCTTGTGTTCGCAGAAATCTATGGGATGGCACAAATTTTTTGGCGAAAGTGCCTACGTGCTGTTTAATACTAGACATTATTAATACTTAATATGACTTTATCTAGCTTAACTATAATCTGGGCTGTGGGAGTGTTGACTAGACTTCTTGTAGAAGTTGGGAAAAGGGGGAAAGGTTAAGGGTTAAAGGTTTTTTCTTTCCCTTTTCCCATTCCCCTTTTTTCCCTTCCCCTTTTTCCATCTTTTACAAAAAGCACTTTTGCAAAAGGTCTATTATTCCGGAAAAAATAAAAGCTCCCGTATGAGGGGAGCAGATGTAGATTGATTATTTACTGTTTAGTTTGTACAAGTTTGAAGGCTAAGGAAGCATTTGCTGACAGAAATTTCTGACTAGCGTTTTAAAGATGTGAAAGATTCTAAAGAGTTTCTGATCGCAGCATTGAACCAATGTCTGAAGTTGCGATCGCCAACGATTTTTTCGTAGACTGCTTCATAGCCATCAACCATTTGGGTGACGCTAAATTTAGTCTCGACGTGTTCGCGGCATTTTTGGCGACTGAGTTTTAAAGCTTTCGGAATCATATCTGCCATTTCGTCGTAACTTTGGCAAACATAACCAGTCTCGCCATTCGCAATTACTTCTGACACAGAACCCATATTCATAGCGATTACTGGTGTACCAGTCGCCATAGATTCAGCCATCACCAACCCAAAGGGCTCGCACCAGGTGATAGGGAACAGCGTAATTGCTGCATTACCCAACAGTTCAGCTTTTTGTCCGTGATTAACTTCGCCTAAAAATTCGATTTGCTTACCATCTATATGGGGAGCAACTTCTTCTTCAAAAAACTTTTTATCGACTACATCGACCTTACCAGCCATTTTTAAGCGCCAACCTGTCTTTTTGGCAATGGCGATCGCATGTTGTGGCCCTTTCTCCGGTGAGAAGCGTCCCAGGAAGGCTAAATATGGTGGATCTTGGGGTTCAGCAAAAAATGGGAATTTTTCCACGCTGATGCCGTTATAAACGGTGGCAGCATAATTCAGGTTTAACAACCGTTGAGCATCACTAATGCTGATGAATGGTTGCGTTTTGTATTGTCGAAATACTTTAGTATTGTCGTTGGTAAAGATACCATGCAAGGTATGCACTGTTGGAGTGGCAACAACACTCGCTAAAGCTAACGACCAAACGCCAACATGGGAGTGGATAATATCGAACTCATCAGCGCGTTGAAACACTTCCCCAACATGCATGAGTTCATACATTATGGGTTCTTTAATGCTAGTATCCAAACGCAAAGCACGCGGACTTCCAGCTTCTAAACGAGCTAGAGTTTGAGAATCACCAGATGCAAATAGTGTCACTTCGTGACCTCTGCGTACCAGTTCATCAGTCAAACGGCTCACTACAAGCTCTGTTCCACCGTAGGTTACAGGCGGAACTTGTTCCCACAGGGGTGCGATTTGTGCGATTTTCATAGCTGTATAGGGTTCAGAAGTCAAAAGTCCCTGTCACTTGGACTTGATTTGAGATATGGGAAGACAATTCTTCCTCGATATCTGCAATTGACTTTCACTTTGATTGCCGCGAACTTGGCAAATTGGGTGAGTAGAACCGAAAAACTCATCTCCAGTGAGTGTAATTTGAGTTCACGTTTTTAATCTGACAGACCAACGAATATTTATGCATCTGTCTAAAGGCAGTTGTTTTTCGGAATCATCCATGATAGAGAGTCGGGGTTTTTCTGCCCACGATTGCCCGATTTATCGCCACGATAAATCCATGAAATTCGCTAGTTTGTAAACGATTCGCGCCCCGACATTACCATCCCACTCAGCATCACCGACTTCGCAGACATCAAAGCCAATAACTTTTCTGCCACTCTTCACCAATTCACGGAACAGGCAAAACGCTTGTTCTAACTCCAAGCCACCAGGAACCGGAGTTCCTGTACTTGGGCAGAGTTTAGGATCTAAACCATCAACATCAAAGCTGATGTGAACGCATTCCGGTAAATGGCTGACAATTTCTTGACACAAATCAATCCAAGTTGTTCCCGAATAGAGTTTTTGTTTGATAGCTGGGTCGTAATAGGCGATGATGCGATCGCGTGATTCGTCAATTATTTGCACTTCATCGTGGCAAATATCCCGCAAACCCACCTGGACTAACTTGGTAATCTGCGGTATTTTCATGGCGTTGAACATAATCGACGCATGAGAAAACTCAAATCCCTCGTATGCATCCCGTAAATCTGCGTGGGCATCTAAGTGTAAAATGCCATATTCAGGGTACTTAGCTGCTAAAGCTTGAAAATATCCTAAAGGCGAACTGTGATCGCCCCCAATCACCGCGACTCGCTTACCATCATTAATTGCTTTTTGGCAATTCTCAAACAACCATTGATTTACTTGTTGGGAAGCCTGATTAATTTCCGTAAGCACAGGTGTTAAATCTGGCGTATCTGTCAGTGCTTTCCCTTGGGCGAGGCGTTCGATAATTTTTGCAGCTAAACCTCGATAATATTCATTCTTTTCTAAAATATCTCGGGGAATTTCCATCATGAAAATTCCTTGTTTCCAACCATCAGAGTTATCAAAATCAAATAAATCTAATTGAATAGATGCATCTAAGATCTGCTGCGGGCCGTTGGCGGTTCCTGCGCCATAAGAAACTGTGACTTCCCAAGGTACAGCAAACACAATCAGGTTTGCCGATTCGTAATCGAAGGGTAGACCTAAGAGGTTACCATTAATTTCACCTACGCCACTAGGGTTGTAGTCTAAAAGGGGATTATTCATAACACCTGATGATGTGAAAAACACTAATAACCATGTTAGGCATTGAGCTTTAATAGCTTAACGCTCTAGAGATGGGTTTTCAATTCAGCAAAGAGCATAGCAGGTAATATTTTTATCCAGATAAAGACAAAAGACAAAGCGCAAAGTCGAGCCAGTCGTGTGGCGGTGAGTGCAGCCACACGTGCGGCTATGCCGCCGAGTGGACTGCCGCTCGCGTAGCGTATCCGAAGGATTCACCCGAAGGGGTCTCCCGACTTGAACGAACTGGCGTTGAGCGGAGGAAACCTCCGCTCAGAACTTTGTAAGAATGACAGCCCTAACTAGCTAGTTATCTTTAAATGCACCGCCCTACTTATTACTTATGCATCTGTGCAACTGGAATTTCAATGATAAATTCTGCGCCCTCGTTTGGTGAGGAAATACACTGTAATGAACCACCATGTCGCTCGGTAATAATTTGATAGCTAATAGACAAACCTAAACCAGTACCTTTACCTACAGCTTTGGTAGTAAAAAACGGGTCAAATAACTTTTGCCTAACTTGTTCGGGAATACCAGGGCCGTTATCGATGATGCGGATAACTATTTGTTTGCTAGGTAGCTGTTGAGTACAAATGCTAATTTGTGGCTGGTTATGTGTAAGTTTTCCTTGGATTAATGAATCTTCCAAGGCATCTAAAGCATTTGCCAAAATATTTAAAAATACTTGATTCAGCGGCCCGGCATAACACTCTACTAAAGGTAAATTGTCATAATCTTTAATAACTTGAATTTGTGGCTGGTTGGGCTTTAGTTTCAAGCGATGATCTAAAATCATCAAAGTGCTTTCGATACCTTTGTGGATATCTACTGCTTTCAATTCAGCTTCGTCTAGTCGCGAGAAAGTCCGCAGAGAATCAACAATTTGACGGATACGCCCGGCACCTGCTTCCATAGAAGAAAACAGTTTTGGTATGTCATCTATTAAAAAATCAAGGTCAAGAGCTTCAATTTCTTGTTGAATTTCTTCTACAGGATTTGGATAGTTGCTTTGGTAAAGCTGAATTAGATTTAGCAGTTGCTGAGTATAGCTGTTAGCGTGAGCTAAATTGCCATAAATAAAACTAACTGGATTATTGATTTCGTGGGCAACTCCAGCGACTAATTGACCTAAAGAAGACATTTTCTCACTCTGGATGAGTTGTGATTGAGTAGTTTGCAATTGTTTGAGAGTCTGCGCTAGTTCTATTGCTTGCTGCTGGAGTAGCGCTTCTGCTTGTTTGCGATTAGTAATGTCGCGAATAATACCTTGAAAACTGACAACCTCTTCATTAGTATCAATGACGGGGGAAGTGTTGGATGTAATCCAGCCGTAAGTGCCATCCTTACGTTTAACTCTTACCTCAAGTCCAGCTTGTTTTTGACCTGTTTGGGCAACTTTGTGCAGAAACTCCATAAAATTTGCCACATCGTCTGGATGAATCATCGGTACGAAAGATTGCCCTATAAATTCTGATATTTCATATCCAAACATACGCGTAAAGTTTGGAGAAAGATAAGTAAATATGCCATCAATTGTCATGGCATAAATTGCATCGTTAGCATTTTCTACCAAGCTACGGAACTTCGCTTCGCTGGCTGTGAGTGCAGCCTGAATTTGTTTCTGCTCTGTGATATCTTCTCGAATTACCAGCAAATATTGGGGCTGATCTTGAGCATCGATAATAGGAGTTTTTCTAATGTGCAAAATGCGGGTTTCGCCACCGCCATTGTTTGGATGAACTATCTCTTCAGGAATTTCTATAACTTTTTTGCTAGTCAGTGCTTCTTCATCTCGCTGAGTAAAAAAATCAGCTTCTTGTTGAGGAAAAAAATCATAATCGGTCTTGCCTAATATTTCATCAGCGCTGACACCAACCAACTCTTGGGCGGCTCGATTGCATAAAACAAAGCGCAGGTCAGTAGCATCTTTCACAAAGACTGCTATAGGCATTGCTTGGATTACAGAACACATAAACTGTTGAGCAGTTTGTAGTTGCGCTTCTGCCTGCTTACGCTCAGTAATATCTGTATGCACACCAACTAAAGCAATAATCTTACCAGTCCGATCCTTGATAGCATCTGCCCGTAAATCGATTTGCATTGTTTTACCACTAGCTTGTTGCATAGTGATTTCACCACGCCAAGACTGACCGTTACCAATAGTAGCGAAGATAGTTTGTGCTTGCTCTGGGTTGTTGTAGACTGCTATTGGCCCGCCAGCAGCATTCAGTGCGTCAACTGTATAACCGAACAAATTAATAAAGGCAGGATTTTGATAAATTGACTTACCTGTAACATCCGCTATCCCAATAGCATCACTAACGCTTTCCACAGCCTTACTAATGCGTAGTAAAGCTTGTTCCGTTTTTATGCGCTCAATAATTTCATGTGAAAGGTCTTTATTGATAGCTTTTAACTGAGCCGGGCTGGGTAGCGTGAGAGCTTGAGGAATGAGGTGAATTAATGTAAATGCTGTATATATGGAAATAATGGCAGTAAAAGCTTTTAAAACGCCTGTAATCCAGTAATCAGGATGCCAAAGCGTCCAAATTTCCATCCAATGTCCAGTACCACAGGCAAGGATAAAAGCACTAAATAAGACAAAAACTCCATTAAAAGGAACATCTTTGCGTTTAGAAATCAGGTAAAGCAGTAGCAGAGGAATAGAATAATAAGCCAAGGCAATTGTCGCGTCAGAAATAATGTGGAGCCACACTAATCCTGTTTTCCAGAGATAACAATGCCCATGAGGAATGAAACTGTTGACATGGGAGGGATAGTGAAAAAATCCGAACATCATAATAGTTGAATTTTAAATTGTGAATTCCCTATAGATGGTGTTGATTTTGCAGCTTCAGGAATTGCCACTGCTTCAGGGAAGTGTAGGTAGCAGGTGAAGTAGGTAAACAGTTGAAATAGTCCAGCCCCTACTTTACCTTGCAAACTTTCAGGTAATTCTTGCAGATTCAGTTGAAAATGAAAGTTGAGAGAACCGCCACAACGAGAGCAATTAGGATGAGCATTACCAGGACTTAGCCAAGGTTTACCCAGATATTTAGATGCAAAGGGAGCATCAAGAGTCGGTTTAATTAAAGGTTTCCAGCCAGTGCGCCGCAAATGATTTAACCGAGCTAAACGGCGATCGCTTCGAGAAATTGGTTGCTTAGTGCGATCGCCTTTTTGTGCGCTTTCATAGCCTTTTTTCAGCTTAGAATTAACGAGTTTGCTAGCTTCTGCCTGCGCTTTTTCAGAAGTATCATAGGATGTCACAGTCGTTTTACCAGCATCCCCAATTCGGCCATAGCGTACCGTTACCTCTACATCATTGATTGTGACTTCATAGAACTTATGTGACTTACCATCCGAAAGCTCTAGATATGTCGTTTCCCTTGGCATCTAAATGCTCCTGTTGACAGAAAATAGCGCTGAATTGGCTAATTAAGCTGTTGCCAGCTATATAATCCCAGTATTTTTTCTATACTATTGATTCATGCCAGTAGCCTTGCTTACCAAAGCCTGCTGTTCTGTTATAACCAACCAAAACTATATTTGAGTAGAAGAAGAATTATAGAAAAACTCAATAAAGTTGAGTAGTTACACCCTAAGCAACACATGAATAATTCGTCAAAGCGCGCAGATATGAGCCTTAAATTCATGTATTGGTCGCATAATTTTTTGCAACTGTTAATCTATCCGAAATTAATTCTTACAGGAGATAGTTCACAACTGGGATATATACTCGAACTACTCTTTAGAGATGATACTTCAGCAGGTTGTAAGCGAATGGGAAGATAAATCATAAATTCTGTACCGCTTCCTACCTCTGATTGACAGGTTAATTGTCCTCGGTGTTTCTCGACGACAATTTGATAACTAATTGAAAGTCCCATTCCTGTACCCACACCTCTGGGTTTTGTGGTGAAGAAAGTTTCAAAAATTTTTGCTTGATGTTCTAGGGGAATACCAGAACCATTATCTGTAATGCGGACAACTACAGAGTTATTGTTTTGGCGTTCAGTGGCGATCGCAATTTTTGGTGGCTCTTGAGTATTATCTTTTTCATCCAATGCATCTAAAGCATTATTGAGGATATTCATGAATACTTGATACAGTGAGCCAGCAAAACCTTCAATCTCGGGAATATCGCCATAGTGACGCTCAACTGTAATTCCTTTTTTGAGGCGGTTATTCAGAATCAAGAGCGTACTATCAATACATTCGTGCAAATTTACGGTATGGGCTTGTGCTTCTTCTAGACGGGAGAAGTTTTTCAAACTCAAGACAATTTGACGCACGCGATCAGCACCAAATTTCATTGACTGCAAGACTTTAGGTAAATCTTCTGCCACAAATTCCACATCAATTTCATGAGCATAATCTTGCACTGCTAAAGGCGGATGAGGAATTTCTTGGGCATAAATTCGCAGCAATTCCAATAAATCATCTACGTGATTCATAGCCGGTTCTAAATTACCATAGATAAAATTTACTGGATTGTTAATTTCGTGAGCTACACCAGCTACCATTCGTCCTAAGCTAGACATTTTCTCACTTTGCACTAGCTGGGCTTCTTGTAGTTGTTGCTGACGGAGGGCTGCAGCTTTTTGCTCTTCTAGTAAGCTTTTGACTTTCTGTAAAACTTGGTTAAAACTATCGCTCAATATTCCAATTTCATCGTTTGCCGTCACAGGGATTTGCAAATCAAAGTTGGATTCTTTGGTAACCCGCTGTGCCATATTTGTTAGGGCTTGAACCGGGCGAGTGATGGTACGACTCGTTAACACTGCTAATAGCACTGCGATCGCCACTGATAACAGTATGCTACCAAGTATGATTTGGAAACGCATTTTTTCTGCAGCATTAAACTCAGTAGTGGCAGCTTTTAAATCTTCATAAGACGCATTAATAATGGTAACAAGTTCATCAGAAATGCCATCAAATTTGAGTGCTAATTCACTATTAGTAAACTTTAACAATTGTTGCTGGGCAATGACAATTTTCTCTGGAGTAAGTGACGATACATCAATTTGCTGAAGTAGTGTATCAAGCTCCTGTAAGTAAGTGTTTGGTACACCATCATAGGTTTTAAGCAATTGAGGAATATGCTCGGTATGATTTTTGCCTATATAATTCGATGTTGTGGTGTAGATTTGTAGTTGTGACCAAACCTGCTTAATCTCTGGCCCATGTACATGAATAATATGGCTGTATTCTTCTTGGTATAATTCCGGATTTCCTACTAATGGAATTAGTTGTTGTTGATGCGTGCGAGTCTGAAGAATACTTGTCTGGAGGCGATAAAGTATATTCAGTTCTCTAAAGGCATTTTCTTGTTTTTCCAAGGCTTGTTGCTGATAGCGATCGCTTAAAACTAACCCAACCGTAGTTCCGAAAATTCCCACACCTAGCGCCAGAGCATAACCTAGTTTAATTTTATTACCAATACTTAGACCATTAACTATCGCTGATAACCACTCTTTGCGGCTTACCTTTGGGGCAGTTGTATTATGGGAAACTGGTGGTAAATCTGAACCATTAGTTTGCAAGCTCATAGCACTCTTTTAAAGATGACCTTTATTTAGAGTTCCCCATTTGCTTGGTCAAAATTTGAGTCCACCAGTTTCGATAAAAAAAGTCAAGGGTCTACAGTCAACAGTCAACCGTTATTTCCCCCTGCCCCCTGCTCCCTGCCCCCCTGCATCTTCCGAATCCCTAAACCCTAACCCCTAACCATCCAGCCAAATTCTCTTGCTGAACGGAATCGGGATTATGTATGGAAATCACCTGATAGCGGCTAGGGCGTGGTTCGGCTAAAGTGACATTGACAGAACGGAGTAAGTCTTGGTGGAAAACTGCGACTTGAATGGTATCCTGAGCTTGGAAATCTTTGAGGCGATCGCTTAAATTATTTGCTGTTACTTTAATACCATTAATCGCTAGTAGCTCATCACCTGGATCGATTCCTGCTTTTTGTGCTGGTGAACCCGCTTCCACAAACTTAATTATCTCTTTGCCATTTTCAGTATTTACCTTGATACCTAAATAAGGTTCTTCGTCTGCTTCTGCCGCTAATTTTAAACCAAATGGTTCTAAACACTCGTTAAAAGGTAACTCTTCTGTTCCATCAAGATACCGTTTAAAGAAATCACCTAAATCTATGTCGGCTACCGATGCAATTACACTTTGCAACTGTTCGGCAGTAAAGCCAATTTCTGCTTTTCCAAATTGTTGCCACATTTGCCGCATTACATCATCAAGGGAACGTTGGTTACGATGTTTAGCACGAATTAACAAATCTAATAAAAGGGAGACCATCGCCCCTTTTAAATAATAAGAGATTTGCGAATTCCCACTATTAGCATCCGGGCGATAAAGTTTAATCCAAGCATCAAAACTTGACTCAGAAAGCGGTTGTACTTTCCGTCCCGGAGTAGTCAGAAATCGAGTAATTTCCTTGCTCAAGTGATTTAAATATGATTTACTATCATAAATTCCTGCCCACAGTGGAATTAGTAAATCATAATGACTAGTAGTTCCTTCACAGAACCATAGTGATGGCGTATAGTTTTCTTGGTCGTAATCAAAAACCTGTAAAGCTTTGGGGCGAATGCGCTTGACATTCCACAAGTGAAAGAACTCATGTGCTACCAATTGCATAAACCGCTCATACTTGTCTTGAGCGCGAAATCCAAAACGTTGATAAATTAAAGAGCAACTATTTTTATGCTCTAAACCACCATAAGCTTGGTGAAATAAATGTAATAGAAACACATATCTTTGATATGGCAAACCATCAAATATATCTGCTTCTACTTTAATGATTTTTTGGATATCAGCAATGGCTCGCTCTGGTTCTAAATTTCCTTGTCCCCAGATAGCTAATTCATGAGGTTTTCCTAAGGCTGCAAATTGATAAACTTGATGGCTACCAATTTCAAAAGGGCTATCAACTAGGGTGTCAAAATCAGCCGCATAAAAAGTATTGCTAGCTTCAGCATCTGTAGGTAAAGGACTAGTTACCTGCCATTCTGGGTTAGGCGGTAAAATAGTGACCAGAATTGGTAGCTTTTCCCAACCAGGTAATCTAAAAAACAGTGCCGCACCATTAAAATAGCCGTGAGTTATATCTAAATGATTGGTTCTTACTGATAACTCATTCGCAAAAATCCGGTAACGAATAGTTAATTCAGAAACATTACTTTTATCTACTTGCCAATGATTTTTACTTTTTTTCCAGCAAGGTAAAGGTTGATCGTTAGCAAAAGCAGTAAAATCTTGTAAATTTTTAGCATATTCTCGTACCAGATAGGAGCCAGGTGTCCATACTGGGAGTTTGAGATCCAGAATTGGTGATGTATAGTTAACAAGATGTAAAGTTACCTCAAACAGATGTGTTTCTGGTTGAGGCATTGCTACCTGATAATGTATAGTCGGTAAGCGTTCTTGAATGCGGGTGTCGGAACGAGGCGCTGTGACTTCAGTCATCGTGAGTCCTAAGTTCTGCGAATTAATCTATAAACTCAATCTTAAATCTGTAGGGTGTGCTATTCAGCGCTACACTTTGGTGGAAACTTAGGTAAGTCAGAAACCTGGTGCGCCTACAACACTCTATCTGAATTTAATCTGTAAAAATAAAAATTGAAAGCCTAAATTTCTGGCATCAGGAAACTTTGATGATCGATCTGATTAAATAGGATGCGTTACGCTGGCGCTAACGCATCCTACCTCTTAAAATTGCTTGTTCAAAGGAGAAAACTTCTCAAAATTGTGCGTTACGGCTACGCCTAACACGCTACTACACTGACTTGATAATTAACTGCTGAGTTGTGATTCAGCAATTCCTACAGGACAAGAAACGTTTGTTCCACCTAAGCCGCAATAACCACCGGGGTTTTTAGCAAGGTACTGCTGATGATATTCTTCGGCGTAGTAAAACTCAGGCGCATCTAAAATTTCTGTGGTAATTTTGCCGTAGCCTGCATCTTGAAGCGCTTGCTGATATGCGTCGCGTGATGCTTCTGCTAGCTGCTTTTGAGTCTCAGAATAAACGTAAATTCCTGAGCGATATTGAGTCCCGACATCATTACCTTGGCGCATCCCTTGGGTAGGGTTGTGGCTTTCCCAAAACACTTTCAGTAGTTCACTATAACTAATGACTTTGGGGTCAAACACAACCAATACTACCTCGTTATGACCAGTCAATCCGGTACATACTTCTTGGTAGGTAGGGTTGGGTGTATGTCCAGCCGCGTAGCCAACTGCTGTGGTATAAACTCCTTTAAGCTGCCAGAATTTACGTTCTGCACCCCAAAAACAGCCTAAACCAAATAAAGCTGTTTCTAATCCATCGGTAAAAGGTGGCTTGAGAGGATTACCATTAACATAATGATGAGCAGGTACCGGCATTGTTGCTGCTCTTCCTGGTAAAGCTTCCTCGCGGGTAGGTATTACTGTTTTCTTGCCAAATCCAAATAATCCCATTGATTTTGATGTTGATTTCTCATAAATGTCTTTACCTTACTTAATATTTTAACGATTTTAGAGAGCGATCGCAGAGGATGCTCATAAGCGATTGGTATCTTTAGTAATCAGTTTCCAGCCTTCAGCTTCATCAATCAGCTTTATGGAATCGAGGTGGAGACTGTTGAAAGCAGATGCATTCAGCAAAAAATAGGGTTGTCCGTTGTAGCGCCAGTAGTATTGCAATTCCCCTATACTTGCAGGAATAATTGTGCGATCGCTATAAAAATCTAAGGAAGGGCGATTGTAAGGAAAGGATGTGTAAATCTGTTTGACTGCTGGATTTGCTCTTAATATCATGCTAGCCACTGGTTTGACGGGATATGCATCGCTTAATTCCCACACCCAGTAGTTAGATTTCATCAACAGCAGCAATGAAATATAACTTCCCCAAAACAAAATTTTAAGAAATTGCCCGTCACCACGCTCTGCGTAAATCGCTGCTAAAGTCATTGTTAAAGCAACTGCGGCAAAAATTACCTGTAAATCTGTTTTTGGGTTTGCACCAGAACTAAAAAAGATGCTTCCCGCAGAAGCCGCTAATGCAAGTATAGATAAGCCAGCTATCCACGAACGCGGATAGGATGAGAGTAATGGTAAATTCTCAGTTTCCGCGAGTTGCACACCCAAAGCTAAAGCTAAACTGGGGTAAATGGGGAATAAATACCAGAGAATTTTACTGCCCATGCAAGCAATAATTGCTAAATAAACGCTACTCCAGGCTAATACGAGTTTTGCCCAGCTAAGATTGCGATTTTCCCAGGCTAAACGCAAACTGTGCGGTAAAAACAGCAGCCAAGGCCAAGCATACAGCAAAACTTCTTTAAGATAGTACCAAGATGTTCTGGAATTACCCGCCGCACCTGTTCCTAGTTTGTTGATGGCTGGATTGATAAAAGCCATTTGCAGGAAAGTATGACCATAGTGCCACAGTTGAGCAGCGTACCAACCAAGTACAGGTAAAATACCCAGAAAAACGGCTATCCAAAGGTAATAACAAGTAAGTAGTCGGGGAGTATCCCAAGATAAAAAGACAATGGCGATCGCACCTAACAATACACCATATATCCCTTGGGTTAGGCAAATTAAGCCAAAAGCCAAACCAACACCCAGACAGTAACGCAAATCTCGGCGCGATCGCAACAAGCACCAGATCATCACCATTAAAAAACTTACCACTGCGCCATCAATCATTGCCAATCGACCATGACGCACCACAGGAAGCATTGTTAGGTAAATTAAGGCGCTATAAATCGCGGCCCAGCGTTGGCGAAATGCTTCTCGACCAATACAATACAGTAAAGGTACGGAACAAGCTGTTAAAATTGCCCCTGGTAAGCGGGTAGTCCATTCATTAACGCCTCCTAGTTGGTAAGCCCAAGCAACTAGCAAATGCATCAAAGGCGGCTTATGCGGATAAGGTACACCTCCCAGCGTTGGGTAAAGCCAACTTAAAGAATTCGCCGGAGAACGCACAATTTCACGCGCAATCTGTGCCACTGTACCTTCATCCCAATCTCGCAGAGGTACACCACCAAGATTGATGCTAAACAGTAATACTGCTGCTATCAGCAGGACAATTATCCATACCCCATCAATTAATGTTTCAACTGTGCGGTACCGTTGTCCTAGATGACCCCAAATAAAGCTTCTTTCTTGCATATTCTATGATAATCATTTTGTTTGCTGGTTTGATTACATAGAGATTAGAGCGAATCTCTAATGTTGCCACCCGGTAATCAACTGTGTGTTTGGTAATTGCTAGATTCCAAATTAACTCAAATTTATCAGAATCGGAATTTTTTTTTGTGACAAAAACACCTAAGTTTTTGAAAGTTGAATTTCTCTAAAATATTCTTTGCTTAAAAGATATAATTAATACCATGATCCGAGCCTAAAATTCATCTAGTATCCTTAGTTAAATATCAGAATTGCCATCTCAAAACTCTCTTAGGATATGATACTCATTGATATCCTTCACACCTTTTATTGATGTAATTTCTCAAGTAATAGCAGCCACCGTGTTGCATCATAGAAGTGAACACGGAAGCTCATCAATTAAACTCTGATGACTTGTAATTTCCAAAACTCAAAAATAGCTAATTTAATTACAAAATGAAAATGGTATTCATGATAAATCCGTAATTTCCCACTGGTAATTAGCTAAATATCAGATTATGAGTATACAGAGATGTGCTCACATAGATAATAGATGTGTTGCCAATATTTTGGGCATTGTATTATTTTTGTAATTGCCTAATCTGGGTGTAAAAAATACTCAGACAAAACAAGTTTATAGTTATTTAAAGTTGTTTAATAATTTAATTGATAATTACTAATTAAAAAATCAGAATAATTTGCAAACTCCATTGTGCATCTTGACGAATCAGTTCAATGCGGCTAATAAATTCTCTTAAATAAAATCTGCGTTCTGCTTCCGATAAATCGTACCAAAATTGAGGAATGGAAACAGCTTGAGCTACTGAACGTAAGTTTACTGGTGGAAGAGTAGCTAACTTAGCTTGCAGTGCAGAGATTTCGGTGCGGAGTATGTAGGCGCGTAACTTTGCTGTTTCTGTATCTAATACTCCAGATTCTACTAAAGCAGGTAACTGAGTGAGTATTTCTTGTTGACGAGCGATCGCATCTCCTAAACTATTTTTAATTGCATCCAACTGGGGAAAGTTTAACCCTGCTACTGCTTGGGGTAATTCTTGGCAAACTTTGGCAATCGTATTATCTAAAACTGCATCATAAGCCAAAGCCTTACACTTAGGATTTTTAGCACAGCTAATTGGACGTAAATAAAGATACTCTTTGTTTTGGCGACGTTGGGTAACGCGGGTGACAGTCATGTGAGATTGACATTCACCACAAATCACCAACCCAGCTAAAGAACGTGGCGCGCTAGCTGTGCGAGATGGTAAACGACTGTTACGACGTAAAAGCCTGTCAATTTGGGCTGCTTCTTCTGGGGAAATAATGGGAACGTGGGTATTAGAGATAATTTCGCCATCTTGATAAGCTGTGTTCCCCCGATAAACCGGATTAGTTAACCAGCGTTTCCCTGTAGTTACCGAGATTTTCTTACCGTATTTTTTAGCTAAATAGCGAACTGCTCCCCGCAAAGAACCATAGAGCAAAAATTGTTCAAAAAAATCCTTAACAACTGGAGAAGTGCTTCTATCAATCGTGTATTTATCTTTACTTTTTTTGTAACCGTAAGGAGGTTTCCCCGGTGGTGGTGCAGTATCCAAACGCTTACGGGCGTGTCCTTGGCGGATACGACGGCTACGTTGCTGACGTTGAATTTCCTGTAACAAAGTCAACAATTGAGCGCGGAGATTACCTTTTTTGGAAGTGTAAGGTTGTTCAATAGCGATCACCACAACCCCCATAGCTTCCAGTTCGTTGAGGCGATCGCTTACTTCCTTTACCGTATCACCCAACTCTTCCAAACGCCGGATCAACAGATAACTTTCAGTTTCAGTTTGGCAATCTTTGATTAATTGTTGTAATTGCAATCGCCCTCCCAAATCATGATAAACCCGATCAACTTCCCATCCCCAACTATCAATATCAGGAGGATTTTCTAACAAAGGATCGGTGTAGCTGTAGGCGATGATTTTCATTTGTCATTTGTCATTTGTCATTTGTCATTTGGTAATTGGTAATTGGTAATTGGTAATTGGTAATTGGTAATTCCCCTTTCCCCCCTGTCCCTCCCCTCACTGCTGACTCAACTCGATAATATTCCCGTCTGGATCTTGGGTGAAAACAGCAGGACGACCAGAGGCGCTGGCTTGGATAGGGTAATTCTGAGCGAGTAATTCTTGTTTAGCGATTTCTAAGTCTGCAACAGAAAACGCCACATGGGGGTTACGTCCCCATTTTTCATTTTGGTTATCTGTGGGGGAAGATGGCGCGGCGATCAAGTGAATTTGATAGTTACCGACTTGATACCATGCGCCAGGGTATTTCAGAGAGCGATCAATTTTAGCTAGTCCTAATACTTTGCCATAAAAGAATTCCGAGCGTTCTAAGTCAGTAACGAGAATGGCGGTATGAAGACTGTTGGTAATTTGCATTATCTATGATGTGGGTGCGATCGCGTTTATTTTAAATTGTATTGGGGATTGGGGACTGGGGATTGGAGATTAGGGACTGGGGATTGAGGTTTGGAAGCTGGAAGTTGAGGTTTGGAAGTTGAACGTTGAGGTTTTGAGGCTGACGATTGCGGTTTGGAAGCTGGAAGTTGAGGTTTTGAGGCTGACGATTGAGGTTTTGAACCTGGAAGTTGAGGATTGGAAGCTGAACGTTGAGGTTTTGAACCTGGAAGTTGTGGTTTGGAGGCTGACGATTGTGGCTTGGAAGCTGGAAGTTACGGTTTGGAGGCTGACGATTGTGGCTTGGAAGCTGGAAGTTGCGGTTTTGAACCTGAAAGTTGCGGTTTTGAACCTGAAAGTTGCGGTTTTGAACCTGAAAGTTGCGGTTTTCAATCGGAAAGTTGCGGTTTTGAACCTGAAAGTTGCACCTTTAAGGCTCAAAAGTTCAAAAGCGATGGAATATTTATTTACTTGGAAGTCCCTAACTCTAACCACCACTGCATCAGCACAGCACGACATTGAAGACAGATGAGACTTTGGAGTAAATCATGTACACCTGCGGAAGTTGCGGGATAGGTTGCGCCTAGATAATTAGCCTTAATTGGGGGAGTAGGTTCAAGATGGGCGACAAAGCCGTAAAGTTTTTGATTAGAAAAAGAACTATTCACAGGCCAACCTTCACTATTCAAGGCTATGAGTTGGCTGATGGCTGTAGCTTCAACTCCTAGTTCTCTTTGCAGAATAGCTGGTACTGCAACATCAGGGGATTTTCCAGAGGGTAAACGTCCACCAGGAAAATCCAGGGTGAGTTTGCTTAATCCAGGTCTGTAACTTGGGGGTGGCAGAATTATTTGATGAGACTGAATCGGTAAAATGACCACAGAATCGGCTTTTTCTACGCGCCAGTATTCCAAAGTTTGTCCGCAATTGTCTTGCAGATGTTCGCCAATCACAGTTAGCCAATCTGAGCGCATTTCCACAAACCGATGCTGGACTTTCCAACATTCTCCTGATTCTTGGTTCATTTTCTAATTTTTAACTTGAAAATGGGCATTGGGCATTGGGCATGGGGCATGAAAATCTGTTATCTATTTGTTGTGTAATTCGTATTACTACATAGCTTCACAATATCAAAAGCCGTTCAGCGTCAAATGTCAAATATCCAAACAGCTTTCTTGTACAGACGTGATTAATCGCGTCTCTCCCTTGAATACAGACGCGATTAATCGCGTCTCTACAACCCTTGACTTTTGACAATCAAACCTCAGTCTGAAGGGAGATCCTGATGAGGGTGTTAGTCAGATTCAATATAAGAAACCGTGTATGCATACGGATTAATAATTCATGAAGCGCGATATTACTGGTAGATTTGTTAGTAATTGGGATTCAGAAAAGAAACAACGATTTAGCATATCTCTTACCAGTACGGCTTGGCGATCGCTGGATGAAGAGGCTCACCAGCAAGGGATTTCTCGCTCGGAAGTAATTGAACAAATGGCTCGCAGTTTTGGGCAGAATCCCTCCCCTACGGAGCAAGCTGTGTTAGAAGCCAAGATTGTTGAGCAGCAAGAAGCGATCGCACTTTTGCAACGTCAAAAGCAAGAGCTGGAAAATCAACTCGCCAATACTCCCGATTCCCAAGCTAATGAGCACTCAGTATCTCTCATCCTCGAAAATATTACAGATGCTTTTGTCGCCTTTGATAAAAATTGGTGCTATACCTACGTAAATAGAGCAGCAGTTAAAATTCTGCACAGAAACCCAGAAAACCTACTTGGCAAGAACGTTTGGACAGAAATCTTTCCTAGCCTTGTAGGTAGCATAGCTTACCAAAACCTACATCGAGCCATGACAGAGCAAATCCCTGTTTCATGGGAAGAATTTGGAGAGCCTCTTCAGTGTTGGTTAGAAGTGAATGCTTATCCTTCAGCTTATGGTTTGGCAGTGTATTTTCGTGATATCACAGAGCGCAAACAAGCTGAAACCGAGCGTGAAAGGTTGCTGAACGAATTAGAAATTGAACGCAGCCGGTTGGAAGCGGTTTTACGGCAAATGCCAGCCGGGGTGCTCATAGCAGATGCTGCAGGGAAGTTAGCTTTGTCTAACGACCAAGCAAAGCAAATTCTTGGTTATAGTTACGAACCATCGCTAGAAATTGAACAATATGAATCTATTACTCCTTTTATCGGCTTTAACGGTGATGGCAGACGCTACGGGGCTAACGATTATCCACTAATGCGATCGCTCCTCACAGGTGAAGTGATTGCTAATGAAGAAATATATTTGCATTACAGTGATGGCAGCCAAATTGTAATTAATGTCAATTCTGCTCCTATTCTCAATCAGCAAAATCAAATAGTTGCTGCTGTTGTCATCTTTCAAGATGTCACACAACGCAAGCAAATTGAAGAAAATTTGCGGCAGACGGAAGAAAGGTTAGAGCTAGCTTTGTCTTCGGCGCAAATGGTGGCTTGGGACATGGATTTAATTACCAATCAAGTGATTTGTTCTTTTAATGCGCTCTCAGTTTGGGGAATTCAAGTAGGAACAGCAGCCGAGTTTTTTGCTCTGATTCATCCAGACGATCGCCAACAGGTAATAGAATCAGTGCGAAGAGCGATCGCGGGAGAATTTGACTATAACCAAGACTATCGGGTGATTGCTCCCAATGGTGCTACGCACTGGCTCAAAAGCCAAGGACGAGTTTATCTCGATGCAACTGGGCAAAGAGTAAGAATGACTGGTGTTTCAGTTGATATCACAGAACACAAACAAATTGAAGCCGAACGCGATCGCTTGTTTGAGAGAGAACAAGCTGCCAGGTTAGAAGCAGAAACCGAGCGCAAACGCTTGTATGAAATCCTCATGCAGTTACCTGCAATGATTGCGATCGTGAGGGGTGCAGAACATATATTTGAATTTGCTAATCCCACCTATTTGCGCCTGACTGGACGCACTCCAGATATTATCGGTAAATCAATTCGGGAAGTTTTACCAGAAACAGAAGGACAGATTTATTTTGCACAGCTTGATTGGGTTTACCAAACTGGGGAACCTTTCATTGAAGATGAGTCACCTGTTTATTGGGATAACAACGGTGATGGTGTCTTAGAAGAAGCATTTTTTAATTGCGTTTTTCCAGCTTTACGGGATGCGGAAGGGACAATTCAGGGGGTTTTGCTGCATGGAATTGACGTTACAACCCAAGTACGAGCCAGGCAACAAATTGAACAATTGCTACAAGAGTTACAGCACAAAGAAAAACAGCAGCAATTCTTAATTGAATTGAATGACACGATTCGCGCCATTCAAGACTCCAAAGAAATTATGTGGGAGGTTGTTCGCACTACGGGGCAACATTTCCAAGTTAGCCGCTGTACCTATGGTGAGATTGATGCTACCCAAGAATACGTAATTATTGATCGCGACTATTGCAATGGGGTGATCAGCATCGCTGGTAGTCACTACATGAATTCCTTTGGTGTAGAAATCATTGCTGAACTCAAACAGGGCAAAACCATCTTTGTAAATAATGTCGATACCGATCCGCGGACTGCTGGATATGGGGCGGTAGCTTTTGATGCCATCCAAACCAAATCTTTTCTGTGCGTACCCTTGGTGAAGGAAGGAAGATTTGTCGCCCTATTTGTTTTACACCATATCACCCCCCGCCAGTGGACAGAAGACGATGTCATAGTCATGGAGCGAATTGCCCAAAAAACCTGGCTAGCGGTAGAGCGATCGCGGGCAGAAGAAGAACTGCGACACAGCAAAACTCGCCTACAACTAGCGTTAATGGTGGGACGCATGGGCACCTGGGACTGGGATATGCAAATCAATACCCTCACCTGGTCAGATAGTCATTACAACATCATGGGACTCCAAGCAAATGAGTACCCACCCAGCTATGAACTTTGGGCTAACAGCGTCCACCCCGATGACTTAGGGCACACAGAATTAGCGCTGCAACAAGCTATGCTCAATAAAACTGAATATCATCATGAATACCGCACGCTGTGGGAAAATGGCTCTATTCATTGGACAGAAGCTAGGGGCAGATTTTTATACAATGCCCAAGGGCAACCGATACAAATGATTGGCGTTCTCATTGACATCACAGAACGCAAGCAGGCTGAACAAGAAAGAGAACTATTGCTAGAACGCGAACGCATTGCCCGTACTCAAGCTGAAGCGATTAAGCGCCAATTAGAAACTATTTTTGATACTGCTCCAGTGGGTATGGCGCTGTTAGATGCTCAACAACGATTTGTTGCCATCAACGAAGCATTAGCCCAAATCAACGGCTTAACCCGCGAACAACACTTAGGGCATTCGGTTACTGAACTTTTTGGTGAAATAGACCCCAATATAGTTGCGCTGTTCTCAGAAATTTACACAACAGGTAAACCCTTTGTTGCCAATAACTTTGCTGTCAATGCTCCCAGCCGTAGCGATCGCTCCCCCGGTTACTACAATCTTTACTATCTACCCACAATCAACTCACAGGGTCAGTTAGAAGATGTTTTAGCCTATGTTATCGATGTTACAGAGCAAGTCCGTTTAGAGCGTGCCCAAAGATTTCTCGCAGAAGCCAGTGCAGTTTTAGCTTCTTCCCTCGATTATCAAACCACCTTAGACCAAGTAGCACAGCTAGCAACACCCGAGTTGGCAGATTGGTGTACAGTCCACATTGTTGCAGCAGATGGTGCTATTGAGCAAATTGCCGTAGCTCACAGCGACCCCGCAAAATTAGAATGGGCAAACCAAAACAATAATAAATATCCTTTTAACCCTAATAATCCTCGTGGCGCTGCTTTAACGTTACGTACAGGGCAGTCCGATATTGTAGCAGATATTCCTGATGAATTAATTGTGCAATCAGCCCATGACTCAGAACATTTAGAAATTCTGCGCTCTGTTGGGTTTAAATCGGTAATGACAGTGCCATTACGCACTCAAGCCCGCATTTTAGGTGTAATTTCTTTTGTGAGTGCCGAATCTGGGCGAAGCTATACTCAAAGCGATTTAGAATTAGCAGAAGAATTAGCGCGTCGTGCTTCTCTAGCCATCGATAATGCTCAGTTATATCAATTAGCTCAAAGCGATCGCGCCAAAGCCGAAGCTGCCAACCGCATTAAAGACGAATTTCTCGCGGTACTTTCTCACGAATTGCGATCGCCCCTTAATCCTATTCTTGGCTGGACAAGAATTCTCCGCAGTCAGCGGCTAGATGCTAAAAAAACCGATCAAGCTTTAGCAACCATCGAACGCAACGCTAAATTGCAAGCGCAATTAATTGAGGATTTGTTGGATGTCTCCCGCATCCTCCAAGGAAAAATGACCTTAAACGTTGCGCCAGTTAATTTAGCTAGCACCATCACAGCCGCCCTAGAAACGGTACAACTGGCAGCCCAAGCCAAAAGCATCGAAATTCAAACCACAATCAACCCAGTTGCCGGCACCGTTACAGGCGATGCCAATCGTCTACAACAAATTCTCTGGAACTTGGTTTCTAATGCCGTAAAATTCACCCCAGCCGCAGGAAAAATTGAAGTAAAACTAGACCAAGTGGGAATGTATGCCCAAATTCAAGTTAAAGACACAGGAATTGGCATCAAACCCGAGTTTATACCCTTTGTATTTGAATACTTCCGTCAAGAAGATGGCACAACCACAAGACAATTTGGGGGACTAGGATTAGGACTAGCGATCGTCCGCCATTTTACCGAACTACATGGTGGCACCGTTCAAGCCAGCAGCCCCGGACAGAATTTAGGCGCAACCTTCACAGTGCTACTACCTTTAAATATTGTCGAGCCGCAGCTATCTCATGATGATGGTGCGTCTGAAAGTTTCACCGACCTCACAGGTATTAACATCTTGGTTGTCGATGATGATGCAGATATGCGGGATTTAGCAGAATTTATCCTTACACAATCAGGGGCACAAGTAACAACCGCCGCTTCTGCACTACAAGCCTTGACGCTGTTAAAGCAGTCTACCCCCAATTTACTACTGTGCGACATTGGTATGCCAGAAATGGATGGTTATTCCCTAATTCGGCAAATCAGAGAATGGTCACCAGAACAGGGAGGAACCATTCCCGCGATCGCCCTCACCGCTTATGCCGGAGAAATCAACCAGCAACAAGCCCTAGCCGCCGGATTTCATCTGCATATCTCCAAACCTGTGCAACCAGAAATGTTAATTCAGGCTGTCGCGCAATTGCTGCAACCCCTTTCGTAATGCAGAGAGGCAGAGGGTAGGGAGACAAGGGGACAAGGAGAGAAATTCTGATTAAATCAACCATGCCCAATGCCCCATGCCCAATGCCCCATGCCCAATGCCCCATCCTTAATAAATACCTAAACAGAATTATTAAATGCTCTTTTTTTCTCTCCCCTGTTCCCTGTTCCCTCTATGCATGAATTTAATTTTGCACAACTACTGACTGGAGAATTAAGCTAATCCTACTAACTTCTCGCTTAAATCCCACAGGCGTTCTGCTTTTTCATCATCACGTGCTTGGGGAGAAACTCTTTGCACAAATGATTTACCTTCTTTCTTTTGACGATTTCCCCAACTCCAGTAAGCACCAGATTGCTTGTATTCCGGATCAGCTATTACCGCCGCTACCCTTTCACCAGACAATTCCTGAGATACATATCCCCCAGTAATGTACTTCTGGAACAATGGGAAGATTTTTTGGAACAAGGGGTAATGGTTACGGAACAGTGGAGTTTCTGCCACACATCCTGGATATAAAGAACTGAAGGTAATACCAGTTGAATCGTGATAACGGCGATGCAGTTCCCGCATGGTTAGCACGTTACAAACTTTACTGTCTTTGTAAGCTTTCACGGGTTCAAATTTCTTACCGTCAATCATCGAGATTGGCGCTTTAAACCCAGCTGAAAAACCTTCCAGATTTCCTAAGTCGGGACGTGGGGGAATTTTTCCACCCAATTCGTCAGGGTTGTGCGTTACTGTTCCCAAAATCACCAATCTGCGATCGCGATATGGTGAATTTTTCATATCCTCAAGCATGAGGTTACACAGCAGAAAATGACCAAGATGATTAGTGGTCATTGTCAATTCATAACCTTCAGGACTACGCAACGGTTCTTTGATTAGGGGCATATAAATTGCCGCATTGCACAACAAAGCGTCTAGAGTTTTGCCACTAGCCCTAAAGTTGCTCACAAACTGTCGGACGCTGTCCAAGGAACCTAGATCGAGATGCATAATGGTGTGGCTGTCCCTAGGTATTCCTACCGATTGAGCAGCTTCTTCCGCCTTGGCTAAATTTCGACAAGCCATCACAACGTGCCAGCCTTTGTTAGCCATCGCTTTTGCAGTGTATAACCCAACCCCGGAAGAAGCACCCGTAATCACAACCGTTGACTTCCGATTTTGTTCCATGTCTGTTTAAACTCCTGTGACGTGTTGACTTTATCTAGAATCTCACGCCAATGGCTTCTATTAACACAAGTAATATGCAATTAAAAAGATTCTTATCTTTTCACTAAAGAGCTACAGTTTATGCATAGATCAGCTTTTATATACTACATCGAAGAAATTAAATAAAAAGCTTTCAGGATAATTTTTGTGTTCCTAAACCTTGACACTTTTACTACCCTCTACCTCATGCGTTTACTGTCTACAAGACCCTATGTATGGCTAGCTGAAGTCTACCTCCTGTAGGTGTCAGCAAGATCCTTCCCTGCGATCGCCTCTCCTAACACACTTCGCTATTATAATTTTTGGTTCATGACCTATCTAGAATTACTGTATATTAAGTCAAGCTCTGACAATCAATTATCAATAATACTATAGAAATTTACTTTAATTTCTGAAATTATTTCTGTAGTAAGATAATAGGGAATAGCGAGCAGAGAAGAATAAATTAAACTGTACTAATTTAAAAAAACAAATATGATTCTTATAGTATTTCCTACTAAAACATGGTAATGATTTTTTTATTTCGTAAATGATGTTTCTGGTAAAACCATTAATAAATATATTCAAAATTATTGTTGATATTACAAAAGATAAGGTAACTAGCAAAAACGTGAAATCCTATTAATACTTAGGTTGGCACGACTATTAAAGGCAAGCATAATCGCAGCTTTAATACAAACCTGTAGGGTAATTAATTTTGAATTTTAAATGCCCCGCAAGTGTATTGCATCTATCAAACTATAAGAAAATTAGCAATCATGGAAAAATTCTTTTTTGTTGATTGGCAAGCAATCTTTGTTCCTAGCATCAGTATTTTGGAATTAATTATCCGTGGCTCATTAGTCTATCTGGCTTTGTTCTCAGTTTTACGCTTGCTTCCTAGCCGACAAATGGGAACTCTAGGAATTACCGATTTATTAGTAGTTGTCTTATTCGCGGAAGCTGCTCAAAATGCAATGGCCAGTAATTACACGTCTATTACTGAGGGAGCCATTCTAGTAGGAACCGTAATTTTTTGGAGCTATTTACTTAATTGGTTAGGTTACAAACTTCCAGAGTTTCAGCGTTTTCTCAATCCGCCTCCACTGTTATTGGTAAAAAATGGTCGGATTATTCATCGGCATTTAGAACGAGAACTGATTACAGAGGACGAGTTAATGAGTAAGCTCCGCCAACAAAGTGTAGAATTTTTAACAGATGTCAAGTTGGCTTATATGGAAGCCGACGGTAGCATTAGTGTCATTACATCCGACTCTAAAACTAGTTCTCTAGCTAACCAAGAATCTAAAACAAAAAGCGATCTGCCCTAATAAAAATGTAAAATATGACGGTTGTATTCTGTGGCGGACTGTGATTGAGCGTTATACTTTGCCCGAAATGGGTAATCTTTGGAGTGAAGCCTATAAACTGAAAACTTGGTTGCAAGTAGAAATAGCTGTTTGTGAGGCACAGGCTGAACTTGGTTACATCCCATCTCAGGCAGTTGAAGAGATTAAAGCAAAGGCGAATTTTGACCCAAAGCGGGTGCTAGAAATTGAAGCTGAAGTCCGCCACGATGTCATCGCCTTTTTAACAAATGTCAATGAATATGTTGGTGATGCTGGGCGTTATATTCACCTGGGTTTAACTAGTTCTGATGTGCTAGATACAGCTTTAGCATTGCAATTGATAGCTAGTTTAGATGTAATTTTACAGCGTCTCGAAGATTTAATTCAGGCGATTCGTAAAAAGGCAAAAGAACATCGTAATACGGTGATGATTGGGCGTTCTCATGGCATTCATGCTGAACCCATCACTTTTGGATTTAAGTTAGCTGGGTGGCTAGCAGAGGTATTGCGACACCAAGAAAGATTGCAAACTCTCCGCAAAACAATTGCTGTGGGTAAAATTTCTGGTGCTGTGGGAACCTATGCCAATATTGAACCACGTGTAGAAGCGATCGCCTGCCAAAAACTGGGACTGAAACCTGATACTGCTTCCACACAAGTCATTTCCCGCGATATCCACGCCGATTATGTGCAGCAATTAGCTTTAGTTGCCGCATCTATTGAACGCTTTGCTGTCGAAATTCGCAATCTGCAAAAAACAGACGTTCTCGAAGTTGAAGAATTTTTCGCCAAAGGCCAAAAAGGTTCTTCAGCTATGCCGCACAAACGTAATCCCATTCGTTCCGAACGGCTAACAGGGATGGCGCGGTTAGTCAGAAGTCATGCAGGTGCGGCTTTAGAAGATATCGCCCTTTGGCATGAACGAGATATTTCGCACAGTTCTGTAGAACGGGTAATTTTGCCAGATGCTTGTATTTTGACCCATTTTATGCTGGTAGAAATTACTGAATTGGTAACCAACCTGCTGGTATATCCCGAGAATATGCAAAGAAATCTCAACTGCTATGGCGGTGTAGTATTTAGCCAAAAAGTGCTACTAGCTTTAGTAGAAAAAGGAGCTAGCCGGGAAGAAGCCTATGCGATCGTGCAAGAAAATGCTCATACCGCTTGGAACAAGCCGGAAGGCAATTTCCACGATTTAATTACCAAAGACCCACGTGTAACTCAAAAGTTATCGCCAGCAGAAATTGAGTTTTGTTTTGACCCCCAACAACACCTGCGTCATTTAGAACAGGTTTACCAACGGTTAGGGATTTAAAAATTGGGCATGGGGCATGGGGCATTGGGCATGGGGCATATGTATTTCCTCTTTCTCCCCTGCTTCCACTGCTCTCTTGCTTTTTCCCAGTCCCTAGCCCCCAAAACGGATAGATTTTTTGTAAAATATTATATAGACAGTATACTGAAATTATTGAAGCTCTAACTGTTGATTAATTTTTTCACAAGTACAATTAATAACTATAAAACTATTTAGTAGCACATTGAATGCACTAATGATTGATATCCTAGCCACACTTTCTGCTTCGGCGGCTGCAGGAATCAGAATTGGTATACCCTTACTGATTATCGGATTGTTGCACGGAGGTCAATTGTGGTCAAAAGTTCCGCTTTTGGCTCACATTTCGCCATCAGTGTTGCTAGGCTTCTTTAGCATTTGGTCTTTGCTCGAGCTATTTGCTTCTAAAAAGCGTTTGGGGCAGAGAGTACTACAAATATTTGAGTTATTATTGTCCCCCATTGTGGGCGCAATTATGGGGTTAGCAGTATCTTCCACAACATCTGCCCCAAATTGGCTAATGGCTTGTATTGGTGGTTTGTTGGCTTTGGTATTTCAACTGGTGCAAGTTGGTTGGTTTTATCGCTTACGTGGCTTACCATTGTGGGCAGTCTTTCTACAAGATTTTTTATGCGTTGTTTTAGTACTATTTGCCTTTAATGCTCCTTGGCCTGGAGGATTAATCACTTTTGTCCTTCTTTGGTTTGCAATTCATAGCGCCAAGCAATGGTATGACTGGTATTGGCAATATCGCCGTCAACGCTCAAAAGCTAGAAGTTAATAGTCAAGAGTCAAGGGTCAAAGGTCAACTTTAATCCCTATTCTCTTTCCCACTTTTCCTTTCCCTAGTCTTGAATGAACTACCCACAGTTGGCTCCGCCTGAACTGTGGGTTTCTACATCCCTCAGTTCGTTATTAGCGGAGACTTCCACAGATTTTTGACGCTTCTTCGCCCCTAGTTGCTTCATACTTCCAGCTTGCTGACGCGCCTTGGTGCATGAAGTAGAGCCAGACGACTCTGCGTCTACGAGGCTAGTTCCTAACCCCGGTAGAGTGCCTTTTGCCCAGTAAAGCATTACTTCAGCAGCAGCAATATCACGGTCTTGTTGATATCCGCAAACAGCACAATTATGGACTCTAATATCAAGAGTCTTTTTGTGCTGATGACCGCATTTTGGGCAAGTTTGACTAGGTTTTACTTTCTTGGTAGGAACTTCTACAAACACACCACCAATTTGCTCAACTTTATACTTGATGGTACTCCGAAGCATTCCAAAACCAACGTCAAGTATTGACTTATTCAAACCAGCTTTTTGCTTTTTGCGCTTGCCTTTCTTTGCTTTACTAGCCATGTTCTTGACTTCTAGTTTTTCAGTTGCAACGAAGCTATTACTGCTGACTATTTCTGATGCAACTTGATGTACCCAATTTTGACGCTGGTTAGCAACTTTACGAGTTATCTTGCTAACCTTAGATTGGGCTTTTTTCCATCTTCTAGAAGCTTTGATTTTTTTATTTCTATTTGGCGCTTGCTTCCGTCTTTTACTCTTAGAAGCTTTTTTGATTAGGTGTTCAGCGTTCCTCAAGAATAATGGTGCTTCAATTTGTTGATGATTTTCACCATCGGTAATTGATAATGCTGAATTACAACCTAAGTCTATACCAATTGCGCCAACTGGTAAAATATTTGGTTTTAGAACTTGGTCTAGCAAATCAACGGTAATAGATGCGTACCATTTACCATTTCTGTGAACAATGGTGCAAGTAGTAGGAGTTCCCCAAAACTTAGCCTGACCTCGCATCTGAATACGTCCAATCATAGAGAGATTGAGGTATCCATTCTCCCCATTAGATTCAACAGAGTACCCGCTTTTGGCTGGATATGTCCAACCAGAATAATGACGAATAGACTTAAATCTAGGGCGCTTACCTAAACTTTTAAACCATCTTTCAAAAGCAAAATCAACTCGTTTTAGAGTTGCTTGTAAAGCTTGAGAGTTAATTTCCTTGTACTCTGTCCAAACATCTTTAAATGCAGGTAAACAATTCTGTTGCTCGAAATAGCTAACAGAATGATTGAATTTTTGATATTGAGTAAATCTGTTATAAACAGCAGCGTTGTACAAGTCTTTGTGTAACTTTCGGTGATACCTCAAAGACTGTTCTATTTGCTTGTTTGGGTATAACCGAAAAGTCATTCGCCTTGTAGCCACTGATTTATTTGCCTCCTTTTTTGATTTGTTTTATGATATTACGGTTGACGTATAGGCTTGTCAAGTGGTTCCTAGAAAAGGTTCTCATTCAGTTTTTTCTATTCACCTACATCTTGTATTTGTGACCAAGTACAGACGCAAAACAATAACCGCGCCAATTTTGGAACGGTTGCATGAAATATTTGCTAATGTCTGTATCAAAACCAAGTGCAGACTAATCGAGTTTTCTGGTGAAATAGACCATGTTCATTTACTAATAGACTTTCATCCTGATAACAATCTATCTGCTCTTGTGGGTAGTTTAAAATCAGCGTCTAGTAGAGTTATCCAAAAAGAATTTTCAGAACATTTATCTACTTTTTATAGAAAACCTGTATTTTGGTCTGGTTCATATTATGTTGCTTCTACTGGTGGCGCACCAATCGAGAGAATCAAGCAATATATACAATCTCAAGAAACACCAGAAGATTGATCGGTTACTCCTCATCCGCATTTCTCACAAGCTTATGAAGCGTTTGATGATGAGTAATAAGTAATGGGTAATGAGTAATAAGTAAGAGAGCAACAGGCGCATTCTTACTCATTACTCATTACTCCTTACTCACTACTCATTACTCCTCCATTCGAGGTTTGGTGAGAAATCCGGGCTCATACATACCATTCCCTTATCAACCTTGCGGTTGATTTTGGTCAGGTATGCAATCGTCGTAACCCGCTATTCATCCCTACCTTGCTTCGCTGAAGGTAGGGACTTTCGCGTTACGTTAAAACCTCAACGAGTAGTTTGATAACTCCTACTCGTATTCCGATAGTTTTTACAACAAGCCAATCATGTGCAGCAGTCCCCGTCCGGTGACTAGCTCAATGATGAGAGCAATAAAGCCAAGCATGGCAATTCGGCCATTCCAGACTTCGGCGCTGGTTGTAATCCCCCATTCCCAACGTTCTTGGGGGTACATTTTCACCTTCTTCTTCATTTGGGTGACTTGTGATAGCTTCAAGCTAGGCTGCTTTAGCGAATCAATCACCAAATCTGCTAATGCTTTAATAAAGACTGGATGAGTATTAGGAGCAGCTACACGCCGGAAGTTGTGAATCCCAGCTTCTTCAGCTATTTCACGATACTCAATATCAATTTCCTGCAATGTCTCAATATGTTCTGAGACAAAACTGATAGGTACGACGACTAAATCTTTAACGCCTTTTTCCCCTAATTTTTTCAGAGCATCTTCAGTGTATGGTTGCAGCCACTCTACAGGGCCAACACGACTTTGATACGCTAAGGTATGAGCATTAGGACGATTGAGGGTACGCATAATCAGAACAGTACATTCCTCAATTTCTTGTTGATAGGGGTCACCTGCTTCTTCAACGTAGCTTTTCGGTACGCCATGAGCGCTGAAGAAGATATGAACATCATCAGGATTAGGATATTGATCGAGTTCTTGGGCGATGAGTTCTGCCATTGCTTGCAGATAGCCCTGTCGTTTATACCAAGAAGGAATAACAGTGTATTCCAGAGGTTGAATTTTTGGGTTTTCTTGCCAAAGTTTTTCTAGAAGTCGGAAGCTAGAACCACTGGTACTAATAGAAAATTGTGGGTATAGAGGTAAGATAACCAACTGTTCGATCTGATCTTGACTTAGTTGAGCGATCGCTTCTTCAGTATAGGGATGCCAATAGCGCATTCCCAAATAAATATTGGCTTCTTGCCCTAACTCTCTCAATTGTTCTTTCAGCGCTTCTCCTTGCGCTTCTGTAATACGTCTTAGTGGCGAACCACCACCAATTTGCTTGTAGTTTTCTTGTGAGGTTTTCGTACGTCGTGAAGCAATAAACCAAGCTAGGGGTTTTTGCAGCCAACGAAATGGTAGGCGAATAATTTCTGGATCAGAAAACAGGTTAAACAAAAATGGCCCAACATCTTCTAACTTATCTGGCCCGCCGAGATTGAGTAATAAAACGCCTACACGACCCATAGCAGTTACTTTCCCCCAACCCTTTCAGTTTTTTTTACTAATGTTAACAATATATCTTTATTAAATATAAAGGTTAATAGGACTCAATAATGTCATGGCAACAATTTTAAGAGACTGGAGTTATCGTTATCAGTGGTTATATGACGGCATATCTGGTTTAGCGGCGTTAAGTGTAGGCGGTGAAACTCGGTTTCGGCAACTAGCTTTGCAAGGCTTAACCATTTCCTCAGACAGCAAGATTTTAGATTTATGTTGCGGTAGTGGTCAAGCTACACAATTTTTAGTAAAACTTTCACAAAACGTAACAGGGCTGGATGCATCTCCCTTATCTTTGAAGCGGGCGAAGCAAAATGTACCTAGCGCCTTCTATGTGGAAGCATTTGCAGAAAATATGCCCTTTGCAGATGGTGAATTTGATGTAGTGCATACAAGTGTGGCATTACACGAAATGGAACCTCAGCAATTGCAGCAAATTATTAGTGAGGTTTATCGAGTTCTGAAACCAGGGGGTGTATTTACATTAGTAGATTTTCACGCTCCCACCAATCCCATATTTTGGCCTGGAGTATCACTGTTTTTGCTGTTGTTTGAGACAGAAACAGCCTGGCAATTAATCAAGACAGATTTGCCAAAATTGTTAACAGAAATCGGCTTTGAAGTTAGTAAGACAACTTTATATGCTGGTGGAAGTTTACAAGTAATTCAAGCTAAAAAATCATGAGATCATATTTCGCTAAAATTAACTAAACCGAAGTAAATCAAATTTTTAGGGTATGAGCGTTCGAGCATTTTTCCACGCTACCAAAGTCGAAGATGCTTTCCCCCCATATGACACCATTCACTTGAAAGTTTTCTATCCAGGTCAAATGTCAGGTAGTAATCAGGAACAAGATATGGGTATTGTTCCTGCTGATTCTCAACTGGCTCCCTTTAAAGTAGTAATTTTTTTTAACGGCATCAACTGTGGCCCTGAAATATATCAATGGCTTGCTGTTAAATTGGCAGAACGTGGGCTTGTAGTTGTGACATTTTCCTGGGTTGCCCAAAATTTACCGGGAATGGTGTCTTTAACCCCTGGTGTTGATATTAAAATGTTGACTCCAAACACCTATGGTTCAGGGCCAACAGCCTGGGCTTTATCAACATTACTATCCGAATTAGAGCGTTTACAATCAGAGGGTGTTCTAGCTGGATTGCTTGATTTACAGCATATTATTTTAGGAGGTCATTCTGCTGGGGGTAGAGTTGCAATCGAAAGTGCAAATCCACAGTTTGTTCCCCAAGTTGTAGCGTCTTTTGCCTATGGTGCTCATACCGCAGCAGGCGTACAGATAGGATATCCATCCGGCACAATCTTACCCTTGCCTAATGCTGTACCACTAATGTTAATTGGCGGCACTTGTGATGGCGTAATTTTTCAAAGCAGCAATCGTTATGGAATTAATTGGGAATATCCAACAACCCCAATAGTCAGAACATTCAAAGAAGCAATCTCTAGTCATAGAGGAGATAATTATTTGCTGCTTTTAGAGGGTGCCAACCATTTTTCTATTGCCTATCCCTTTGATTCCACCACGGGTACACCTTACTTAGATTTTCCAGCAACTCAACCAGAAGAGCAACTACGAAATGTGATAGCAGAAATGATTGGTTTATTCATTGATGCTCATGTCTGCCATCAGCAAACAGCCCTGGAAACTCTCAATCAACATCTAGTATCTCATCACCCTTTAATCTCATTATTTGAGCGAAAGTAGTTGATTAACCTTTAATTAGCTAGATTTAAGGCTCTCTCGTCAATAACTTCCGCCGCAGTACATCCAATGCTGTACAAGCACTGACATGGCGAATAAAAGGACGAGTCCGCGTTTGTCCAAATCGATATTCAAAACTAGCTACTTCATCTTTAGGCCCTGCTAAACCTATGTAAACCAAACCTACAGGCTTGGTATCTGTTCCGCCAGTAGGGCCTGCAATACCAGTAATACTCAATCCCCAGGTTGTAGAAAGGCGAGTTTTTACCCCAACTGCCATTTGCTCTGCAACAGTAGCACTAACAGCACCCAGTTTAGCTAAATCATCTGGGTTAACTCCTAGCATTCCTACTTTCACAGAGTTGTCATAAGAAATTACCCCACCCCAAAAGTATTCTGAACTACCAGAAATTTCCGTCAGCATTTGCCCCAGTCCTCCACCTGTACAGGATTCTGCCACGGATAGGGTTTCACCTGACTGTAGCAATAACTTACCAACTACTGAAGCTAGAGTTTCCTGATCGACACCATAAAAATCTAAGCCAGCAATTTCTTTAATTTGGGTTTCAACTGGAACGATTAAATCTTCTGCTGCTGCTTCAGAAGGGGCTTTAGCGGAAATTCTTAACCGTACTTCCCCGTTACCTGCATAAGGAGCAACTGTCGGATTCAGCAAATTAAAATAAGAGGTGACCTTTTCAGCCAAAGCAGATTCACCTATTCCCCAGAACCTTAAACTCCGGCTGTAAATAATTTCTTGACTCCAGCCTTGGCTTTTGAGATAGGGTACTGCGGTTTCTTCCCACATCCGGTACATTTCGGAAGGTACACCAGGAAAAGTCAAAATAGTGACATTAGGTCGGGGTTGCCAAATAATACCTGGTGCTGTTCCTGTAGGATTGGGTAAAATGTCTGCACCTTCAGGAATCAAAGCTTGTTTGCGGTTACTAGAAGTCATCACCCGACCCCGTTGGGCAAATTTCTCAGCCATATCTTCGATGATTTCAGGACGTTCTACCAAGGGAACGCCAAAAAAATCAGCTATGGTTTCGCAGGTGAGGTCATCTGGTGTGGGGCCAAGACCACCTGTAAAAATCAAAATTTGCGCTCTAGAAATCGCAATTTCTATAACTTGTTTTAGCCGTTCTGGGTTATCTCCTACTACTGTTTGATAGTAATGGGGAATACCTAACTGAGCTAATTGTTTCGCTAAAAATTGGGCATTGCTGTTCAGAATATCTCCCAGCAACATTTCCGTACCAACACAAATAATTTCTGCACTCATAGGATTTTAGATTTAGATTATTCGTAAATATCAGTTAGTGTATATTGATAGTTTTTCAGTCAGGGCTTTAATGCTTCAAAATAAAGATTAAATTCCTGACTACAAACTTAATTGACACATTTAAAATAACGGATTTTATCGAGATATTTTCCAAACTCGCCAAACTGCGAAACTCAGCAATGAAGTACCAGCACAGGCGTAAGCAATACCACTGGGTATCCCCGCAATAGCTAATGCCAAACTTCCCACCCATAGGGTTAAAGAATAGATAAACAGAACCGTCCAGCGATGAGATAAACCTGCTTTGAGTAGTCGATGATGCAGATGGCTTTTATCGGCTGTAAACGGAGATTTACCGCGTCTTAGCCGCGCTAAAATCACTGCTGACATATCGACAATCGGCACAGCAAGAATCAAGTAAGGCAATAATACAGCTGTAAAAGCAGGAATTTTTACCAGACCAATTACGCCTACAGAAGCTAGGGTGAATCCCATAAAATAAGCCCCGCCATCTCCCATAAAGATTTGAGCGGGGTTGAAATTGTAGCGGAGAAATCCTAGTGCTGCACCTGCAAGGGCGGCGGCGATGAGGGCGGCGGCTGGTTGGTGCATAAATAGTGCGACAACTAGCATCACCACAGCCGCAATTCCACTGACTCCCGCAGCTAATCCATCTAAACCGTCAATCCAATTAATGGCATTAACCATTCCTACTAGCCAAATTACTGTAATCGGTAAACTCAGCCAGTTTAGGTTGACAATCCCCATTGTGGGAATAGTTACGAAATCTATACTTACCCCTGCTTTCCAGGCACCAGCTGCCACAATTACTTGCATTAGCAGACGCGACAAGGGTGACAAGTTCAGCAAATCGTCAGCTAACCCAATCAGGAAAAAGCCGAGACCACCTAAAGTAACACCCCAAATTTGCCATTCTTTGTCTGGGGGTAGGCTGCCAAATCCACCTAACCACCAGACAATGAGTAGAGAGGTTATAGTCCCTGCGAAAATAGAAACTCCTCCCAAGCGTACCATCGGGCGCTGATGAACTTTTCGCTCACCAGGTTGATCTACACGTCCACTTTTTATACCTATTTTCCTAATATCTGGTGTTGTCCAGAGAACGACTACAGCCGCAACTAGGAAGGAAATCAGATGATAAATCTCAGGAGGCATCTGTAATTTTCAATAAGTAAATTGTCTAGGGATTGAGGAATGGGTAATGGGTAATGGGTAATGGGGATTGGGAATTTTAGATTTTAGATTTTGGATTTTAAATTTAAACCTAATCCAAAATCCAAAATTGAATTGCCCCATGCCTCATGCCCCATGCCCCATGCCCTATGCCAAAGCTGGTACAGGAATCTCTAGATGAGAGTAGAGGGGGAAGCGATCGCATAATGCTGCTACCCTGCGCCGACAATCAGCTGCTACTTCCTCTGATTCTGGAGATAATAGGCGATCGGCAATAATATTACCTATCTCGGTAAATTCTGCCACACCTAGACCTCTAGTGGTCATAGCTGGTGAACCTAATCTCAGACCACTGGTGACAAATGGTGATTGCGGATCGAAGGGAACTGTATTTTTGTTAGCGGTAATATTTACACCACTCACTAACTGATCCGCTTGCTTACCTGTCATCCCAATAGACCGTAAATCTACTAGCATGAGATGGTTGTCTGTACCATCGGATACTATCTTTAACCCACGATTTTGTAGTTGACTTGCCAAAGCACGGGCATTATCAATTACTTGGGCAGAATAGGTTTGGAATTCTGGCTTGAGTGCTTCGCCAAAAGCTACAGCTTTTGCCGCAATTACATGTTCTAAAGGCCCGCCTTGAGTTCCGGGGAAAACTGATTTATCAAGCTTTTTACCCAATTCTGCGTCGCCTGTTAAAATCAAGCCACCGCGAGGGCCGCGTAGAGTTTTATGGGTGGTAGTGGTCACTACATGGCAGTGAGGAATTGGGTTAGGATGCAGACCAGTTGCAACTAAACCAGCTATATGAGCAATATCCGCTAATAGGTAAGCACCAACTTCATCTGCAATACTGCGAAACTTTTCAAAGTCAATGATGCGGGGGTAAGCCGAATAACCGCAAATTAGTAGCTTAGGACGCTCCCTTAGCGCCAGCTCGCGAATTTGGTCATAGTCGAGTTGTTCTGTTTGTTGGCTAACGCCGTAGTGCTTCACTTTGAACCACTTACCAGACACATTCACGGGTGAACCGTGGGTCAGATGTCCCCCATGAGACAAATCCATACCCATGATTGTGTCACCAGGTTCTAAGAGTGTTAAAAACACCGCAAAATTTGCTTGTGCGCCGGAATGGGGTTGAACATTCGCATGAGCAGCACCAAAAAGCTTTTTCGCACGGTCAATTGCTAGCTGCTCAACTTTATCGACAAATTCACAACCGCCATAGTAGCGTTTACCAGGCAGTCCTTCAGCATATTTATTTGTTAGTACAGAACCCTGAGCCGCCAGTACAGCTGCAGAGGTAAAGTTCTCACTAGCAATCAACTCTAAATGGTCGCGTTGACGCTGTAATTCTTGATTAAGTAGCTCTGCGATCGCCGGATCGCTAGAGTTAAGAATGTCTGAGTTTGTCTTAGTCACTTCCGCTATCCTTAGGGGATTTGCCCAACTGTGTATTTTGCCTGAGTGTCACATTTTAGCAACAGTCCACAGTCAAGATTACATATTTCAAAGGCTATAGTTCAATGGCTTTTGAAAATAAATTATTGGGCATTGGGCATTGGGGCATTGGGCATCGGGAAAAAGCAGAGGGGCAGGGAGCAGGGAGCAGGGGGAAAATAACAAATACCAATTACCAATTACCAATTACCAATTACCAATTACCAATTACCCAGTTCCCAATCCCTGTATTACTTTTAACTAAAAAAGCCCTTCTCAAAAGATAGACAACATACAATAAATTTAGAGGCTACTGGACAATTGTGTTTGAGTTGCTCTGGCTGACATTTTTGCCCAGGAAAGCCTGAAAGGTTAATTTTAGGCGTTCATTGCCCATGTGAATCACAATCCACTTTTCCCCCAGTCTAGACTGAGCAAAGCTGGAATATTTGGTAATTCTACGGCTTGAGCGTCTGAAAGGCCGATCCTTTCCTCAGTAAAATTTTGGGTCACAGTGAGGATTTACAGGAGGGATGAGATGCTAGTCATTTTAATGGAAGATCAAATCCTTGCCCCTGGGAAGGTTTGCCAGTCTTGTTTATTAGCTGATAGGAGTGGTCAACCCCGTTGGAGTCAAGGTCAACTGCGTTGCGGTTACCAGGTCAGCAAACTCACTGCACAACAGCCAGAGCAGTATGAATGTATGATGGGTTTCCGCATTGCCAATATAGAATAATTAGATTTGCTAGCATGAGCAGGTAACTGCGTTATCCTAGGCTCAAGTAACTGTTGATTTTTTGGCACAGGAGAACGCAAAATGGCTTGGCGCGGGTCTACAACGGTTTCCGACCGGATTTTTGCTTGCTTACCTTATTTGCTGCCCTTAATTGATGGGCTAATGTTTGGTTATGTATCTTTATTTAGAGAATTTCCGGCGCTGCAAGTGCTACTTTTGCCCCTTCAGCCTGTTGTTCTCGTTTATGGTAGTTTAGGACAATTTGGTCAATTAATTGTCTTCTTTGCCTTATTCTTTTTAGTAGTGAGAAATGAAAAAATCAATCATTTCATCCGCTACAACACGATGCAGGCAATTCTTTTAGATATTATTGTGTTTCTTGGCAGTATAGTTTTGCGGGTGATTGCACTTCCTGGGATAGCTTTTGCGGTGCAAACAGTAGCTAGCACAATCTTTCTCGGCTTAGTAGCAGCAGTGGTATATTCTGTTGCCCAGTCTTTGATGGGACGCTACGCAGAAATTCCCGCAGTTTCGGATGCTGTTTATATGCAAGTACGCTAGGGATTAACGAGAGACAACGATGTTTTCTAGGCGGCCAATGCCTTCAATTTCGACACGGACGCGATCGCCTAGTTGCAAAGCTCCCACACCCTCTGGTGTACCTGTAAGTACTACATCACCAGGCATTAGTGTCATCACTTGGCTGATATAGGACACTAAAAAATCTGGTGCAAATACCATTTGATCGATACAGCTAGATTGTACTGGATTGACATTGTCATTTAAAAAGGTCTGCAATCTCGCTCCCGGGTTTAATTCTCGCACAATCCACGGGCCCAAGGGGCAAAAGGTGTCAAAACCTTTAGCTCTCGTCCATTGTCCATCTTTTTTTTGCAAATCCCTGGCTGTAACATCATTGGCAATGGTGTAACCCCAAATTTTAGTTTGAGCTTCTTCTGGGGTACATTCACTGGTGCGATCGCCAATGATCAACGCCAACTCGCCTTCGTAGTCTACTCGTTGTGATAGCACTGGATATTTGATTTCCGTCTCAGAGGCAATAATTGATGTGGGCGGCTTGAGAAATAGGAGTGGCTCACTTGGTACAGGAGTTCCCATTTCTGCTGCATGATCGGCATAATTCTTACCCACCGCGACAATTTTTGAGGGAGCGCAAGGAGCCAGAATTTGATATTCTTCTGGTTCCAAGATTAAATCTGTAGGTTGTCCCTGTAGCCAAGGCGGAGCATCTAGCACTTGGACATTTAGGGAGAGTTGTAACAACCCATAGTAAATCTGTCCTTCCTGATTTTGAACTCGCACATAGCGTTGCGCCATAACCTTGATTAATGTCCTTTTGGATGCAATTACAAGCTGTGATCCCAAGAGCAACCATTAGTTAGCTAAGAGATTCAAAACTTTGGCTAATTTGGCTCTAGATTCAATTTGAAAACTGGTAAGATTATAGTTCCTTGTTGCTTCAGATGTTGATTATTACTGAGCTTGCTTTTGCTAGTTTATGTATAAATTAACACTAGCAGCCTATTTGTCCATAAGGAGACTAAAAACCATGTCCATAGTTTATGAAACAATGTTCATCCTGCGTCCTGACTTAGGAGACGAACAAGTAGAGCAAGCGATTACTAAATATCAGAACTTGCTCAAAGAACACGGTGCAGAAGATATCCAAATTCAAAATCGTGGCAAGCGTCGTCTAGCTTATGAAATTCAAAGGCAGCGGGATGGCATTTACATTCAATTCAACTATACTGGCCCGGGAACTGCGATCGCCCCTGTAGAAAGGGCTATGCGCTTAAGCGAAGAAGTAATTCGCTACCTGACTATTAAACAGGATGTTCACGAGGAAAAAGCGGCTCAAGTGGCTGTAAGCGCTTAAGCAAGTTAAGTGCTGAGAGTAACTCTCAGCACTTAAAAATGGTTAACATAAAACTCAAAAAAAATGTGCTTTTTTTTCTGACTAACTTAGCTAGTAATGCTAAATTAACAAGTACTTGCTTGAGCAAGTATGACCGCAGTTCTACCTAAAAGTGCATATTTTTTTGAATGGGAGCTGTAAGCCTCTGTGAGCCAATCTGATACATCCAATATCCAAGCTCTCTCTACCGAAGTATCGCAACTGCGCCAAGAGTTGCAGCTTCGCGATCAATTAGTGCAACAGCTATCGCAAGAACTCTTCCGACTGGTGAAGGGCAATACTAGCTTTATGCCCCAAAAGCCGCCAGAGCCAGAGCAAGATACGAAGCAGTTGCAGGCTTTGCAAGAACAATTGCAAGCTATTGAACAACAGGTGACATTCTACCAAGAGCAAATTACAACGCGTGATGCCGAAATTTATCAGTTGCGGCAAAACGTGCAAGAATTGACCGATCGCAGTCGGATGTTGGAGCAAGTAGTACAAGAGTTACCCCAAATTTATCGTCGCAAATTCGAGGAGCGCATGGCTCCTGTGAGAGAAAAAGTAGCAATACTCCAACGTGAAAATCGGCAATTGCAAGCAGAATTACAAAGTGTTAGTTATCGATTAGCACTCAAAAGCCGTAATGCTAACCATAGTGGCATTGATTTGCCAACTTTTCCCCGTCCAGCATCAGAAGAAACTTCTATTTCGCCTGTAACTAATAGTTAATAAGTGATTTGCTATTGAGCATGGCTTAAGGGTCAAGAATCAAAAGTCAAAAGTCGGAGGTTAAATGGACTTTTGAATTTTGAATTGTTTGCCCCTGCGCTTTCCCTGACTTTTTATAATCCAACTTAAAGTTTTTAAATATAAGTTTATTTAGATTCCCCAAGGGCAATTGCCCTTAAGGTTTTTTTATTGACGCTTAATGAGCGATTTTCTCTGGAATAGTTAAAATTTAAGTAAATTCTTGTGAGCACCAGTTTGTGATGGTTAATCATGGTGAGGATATAGTACCCAGAGAAATTATTAAGAATTTATAAAATTAATTGACCTCACCATGTATTTTCCGATGCAATGGAGATTCAACTTGCTAGAGCCAGTCTGCGATCGTGGACAAGAGAGTGAACATCTTCATAGGTATCAAAAATTTCAAATACTGAATCTAGTTGAGTCAGTTCTAACACTAATCGCACGGGTGCTTTTACATCACACAGAACTAAGCGACATCCACTTTGGCGCGCAGCTGTTAATACTTTTACTAGGGAGACCAATCCAGAACTATCCATAAAATCCACTGCGGCTAAATCAATCACCCAAAGTTGATGCGATTGGGGTACTACTTTCAGCATCTCGTTACTTAAAGCTACACCACCCTCTAAATCAATGCTGCCTTGAGGTTGGAACAAAACCACTTGATGTTTCTGTTTTAGAGTCATGAATTTCACTGAATAAATTGCAACACTATAACAAACAAAAACAAAAAACAGGCATTAACACTGTGTTCGCTTGACAACAACCATGACAGTATTACCGAACTCTGCGGGTAATCTCAGCATAGCAGTTGAGACAAGTTTTTTCAGTATTCATGCCGTATAATTTGTCTTAACTTTCATCAATATAGGCATAACCCCCTAAGAATGGCAGTATCCTAAATATCTTTTACAAGATTTTTATATTTGCTAGCCCTTTAATAAATTTTTTATAAAAAGATTATACTGACCATCAGTAACTATACGGTTATGCTAATAACCTATTAATTACTAATAGTCAAGCACCGATAGTTAATAGTTAAGATAGAGTAGAAACTATAAAACCCTGTAATTGGCTTGATTGACAGGCCAGCCAGAAAGGAGCCAAGATTATAATACAAGTAAAAAATTGTAAAGACGGCGGTGCGGAATGTCTCTTGAGTTGATTTCACTAGAAAACATCCAGGAATTCGCCCACCATTATGGTTATTGGGCAATATTTTTGGGAATTTTGCTAGAAAATTTAGGCATTCCCCTTCCTGGCGAAACCTTAACTCTTGTGGGTGGGTTTTTAGCTGGCAGTAATGAACTTAATTACTGGTTTGTGCTTGGGAACGCCGTTGCCGGTGCTGTGCTTGGTGGCACTTGTGGCTATTGGATTGGTAGACTCGGAGGTTGGAGTTTCTTGCTTCAAATGGGTAAGATATTCCGGATATCTGAAGAAAAACTGCTAAATATTAAAGCGCAATTTAGTGAAAATGCAGCTAAAGCTGTGTTTTTTGGCCGCTTTTTTGCATTACTAAGAATTTTTGCAGCCCCACTAGCTGGGATAGCTGATATGTCTTTCGGAAAATTCTTTGTATATAACTTAGCAGGGGCTAGTGCGTGGGCTGGTGTCATGGTGACATTAGCTTTCTTTGCAGGAAAAGTGGTTTCTTTAGAACAATTAGTTTCTTGGGTAAGCCATTTTGCGATCGCGGCCTTACTAATTTTAGTAGCCTTGATTGTTATACCCCTGTGGTTGGAATCTCGCCAAGTCAAGCGTGCAGCGGGAGAATAATTTAAGTAAAAAGTAAAAAGTAAAAAGGCAAAAGTCCTCATTTATTTGAGCTTTTGCCTTTTTACTTTCAATACTTTTCGGTTAAGGGGAAAAAGGGGAATGGTTCAAGGGAAAGAAAAAAACTTTAACCCTTAACCTTTAACCTTTTCCCCTTAACTAATTTTGAGTTCAAAACGCTATCCCTTGTAGTATTGCTTTTACTTGGATATTTACTTGTTTTGCTGTGCCCAAATCCGGGTTGGTAGACCCCAAACGTAAATAAAGCCTTCAGCAGCTTTGTGATCGAATTGGTCTTCAGCGCCGTAGGTTGCTAAGTCAGGGGTATAAAGAGAATTATCACTCCAGCGCCCGACTAAGGTAGCGTTACCTTTAAACAGTTTCACCCGTACAGTACCAGAAACTCGTTCTTGTGTCTTTTGAATAAACCCATCTAGGGCTGCTTTTAAGGGACTGTACCACAGACCGTTGTAGACTAATTGCGTATAAGTCTCTTCAATACCGCGCTTGTAGTGGCTCACATCTGCTGTTAAGGTTAAGCTTTCTAAATCTCGGTGTGCTTGAATTAATACCACCATTGCTGGGGATTCGTAAATTTCCCGAGATTTAATACCCACCAAGCGGTTTTCGATCATATCAATCCGCCCAATACCGTGATTTCCGGCTAGTTGATTGAGTTGTTCAATCAGCTCAACTGGGTTTTTTGCCACTCCGTTGAGAGTTGTCGGAATCCCGTTGTGGAAACCAATTTCAATATATTCAGGCTGATCGGGAGTATTTGCGATCGCTTTAGTCATTTCATAAATTTCTTCTGGTGGTTCAAATGCTGGATCTTCCAGCACCCCAGCTTCAATACTACGACCGAGCAAATTTTTATCAATACTGTATGGAGAAGATTTTTTTACAGGTGCGGGAATACCATAGCGTTCACCATAGGCAATGGTTTGCTCCCGACTCATCCCCCATTCCCGTGCAGGTGCAAGGATTTTGAGATTAGGATTTAACGCCGCACAGGAAACATCAAAGCGTACCTGATCGTTACCTTTACCAGTGCAACCGTGAGCGATCGCATCTGCACCATATTTTTCTGCTGTTTCTACTAATATCTTGGCAATTAGTGGACGGGCGAGCGCAGTTCCTAGAGGATAACGATTTTCATAGAGGGCGTTAGCTTGAATCGCTGCAAACGCGTAATCTTTAACGAAACTATCTTTAACATCCGCTACTAGAGATTCACTTGCACCCGATTTTAAAGCTTTTTCTCGAACTGGTTCTAATTCATCTCCTTGACCTAAATCTGCTGCTAACGTAATTACCTCTTCCACACCCCACTCTTCTTTGAGGTAAGGAATGCACACTGAAGTATCAACTCCCCCAGAATAAGCCAGGACAACCTTTTTGGCGCGACCCATTAGTTTCTCCACTTAGGAAAACAAACAATGAGTCATTATTATACACATATCTTTTCTCTAGAAATTAAGTTATTTGAATACCTGGGATTACCTTAGTAATTTTTGTCAACATAGCAAGCAATTTTTGAATCGCAGTCGCACGTTCTTCTTTGCGTCTACCCTTCGGGAACGGCTTCGCCGAATGCGCCTCTGTGCGAGACAAAAATCCTCTGGTTAATTTGTCATAAAACACTGTATTTAGTTTTTTGAATCACAATTTATAGCAAAGCTATAGCATTAATCTTTTGAAAATAAGCTTTTTAATGTCAACATTAATTATTGCGAGAAAGGCGATTATCTCGGACTCATATTTAATTTTTGAAATTATCCCAATTCCAATAATGTTGGCGACACATCAATATATTCTCGAGGGCACGGCATTGCCCTATTGGTGTCAACTTAAGCTAAAAGCTATATAGGGCGGGCGTTGTACAAATACCTCGCGCCCTCATCCCCTAACCCCTTCTCCCCCGGGAGAAGGGGAACTAAATCTCTTGCTCCCCTTTCCCTGTGGGCGAGGGGCACAGGGTGAGGGCGAAACCTTGCAACCAAGAGGGTTTCACGTTAAGTTGACACCACTGGTATTGCCCGCACCCCTACTCATCTATCGCATTCTTGGTTTCTAATTCACATGAGTGTGAATGATGAATTTATGCAGGTTGTTCTGGTTCCGTCGTTCCCTTTTGCCCAATTTTTGGTTCTGTGCCTGCAAGCAAACGTTCTATATTGCTGCGGTGGCGGATAATCACATACAACCCACCCACAAAAGCATAGAGAATGCAAGCTAAGGGTTGATGGAAAACTATCATGAAAATTGTTACTGCGATCGCACCTGCAATGGAACCCAAGGAGACGATGCGCGATATGGCAAAGAAAAGGGCAAATACACCTGCTGTTGCTAAACCTACTTGCCAGCTGATCGCTAATAAAGTCCCTAAACCAGTGGCGACAGATTTACCACCGCTAAAGCCCAAAAAAATCGATTTGCTGTGTCCGAGAACTACTGATAATCCGGCTAAAGTAACTAACCAGGGTTGCCAAAGGTTAGCATCTACCGTAGCGGGGACTAAGTTATAAACTGGGGCCAGGTGAAATAACTGATAAACTAGAGCGATCGCCAATACACCTTTCAAGCAATCAATTAATAGCACAAATGCCCCAGGGCCTTTACCCAAGGTTCTCAGCACATTTGTTGCGCCAGTGGAACCGGAACCAACTTCCCGAATATCAATACCCTTTAACTGCTTTACTGCAATGTAGCCTGTAGGGAAAGAACCCAGTAGGTAGGCTACAACTAAAACCGCCCCGCACAAACTTAACCAAATAGCCATAACAATTCAAAATTCAAAAGTCAAAAGTTGTAGAGACGCGATTAATCGCGTCTGTACTTAAAAAGTCAAGAGTCCAAAGCCATAATACTTGACCAATGACTAATGACTAATTAAAAATCATCATCATAATTTCTCATTGTTTTGGGGTCTGGGGCAAAAGCTAGCCATAAAGGAAATTGCAGTAACCCTAGACTAATTTGGTCTTCGGAATCATCAATGATAATTACAGGCATTTGATTGGCTTTAACTAATCGCTCTGCTTTTTGTGCGACAGCTTCGGGAGTTTCAAATAATACCACTCCTCTATCTGGGCCAAAGTCTGGACGACCGATGCCTAAACAGTCTTGTAAGCCGCGCCGCCATTCACCGAGACGTTCTGGTGTATTAGATAATATCAAAGCACGGACGCGATCGCCATAGAGACTGTTGAGGATAGAAATTACCGCCGAAGAAATTAAGATATTCTGCAAGCGGCTACCCATTGTCCGCAAAGCACCTCTACCGCCTTGGGTGAAAAACCAGTTAGCAACTCGTTCGGCGTGGACTGGCTCAAAGGTGCGGCGCAGTTGCCAAGCTGGGCCATAATAATCTGGTTTGTTGCGATATTGGTCAATGAGGCGGCGAATTTGCTTAGTAGTATCTTGAAACTGCTGGGGGGCAAATTGGGGGATACCTGGCTGAGATTCAACAGCAGGCTTTACCTCTTTGACTATAGGCCTTTCTCGTTCAATTACTGGCGGCGGTACTAGCGGCAACTGCTCGGCGGCGGCGGCTAAATCTTGTAAACTGCCTGTGAGGTAATCTTTAAAACCCTGGACGCGAATTGCTAAGTCTTGGGATGCGCCAGCAAATGTGGTACGCATTTCATTACGGATGCGTTCTTGACGGCGTTCTAACTGTTCAACGGAAATTTGCAGGGCTTGTTTGCGTTGTTCTAATTGCGAGAGCGACTCTTGCACAATTTTACTGAGTGTCTGTTGAGTTTCCCCAACTTGTGCTTGCAGAGTTTTGTAAGTCGCTTGCAGATTAGCTATTTCGGCTTTGAGAGCTTCTTTGGTAGTTTCTAACTCAGCAACTTGTTGTGCTGCTTGTGTATATAGAGAATTATCTGCGGATTCTGAATTTATTGGCGATCGCACTGCCACAGTTTCCACTGGTAATAATGGTACAAGTAACTCAGTTGCATCTTCTGTTGGCTCTGTAGCAACTTCTACTTCTATTTGGGAAATTGGTGCTGACAAAGTTGCGTCATCGGGCTGTGAGTCCACCAATAAATTTTGTGCTTCTGTTTCCGCCTCTGAGTCAACCGATGAGTCTTCCGGCTCTGCAACTGGTTCGCTCGGCTCTTCTATTTGCGCCAACCACTCATCAATTGATTCTGGGGTTTGAGATTCCTCTGGGTTCATAAATAATAGTGTAATTCCTATGACGCGAATAAATAGCTTTCAGAAATATACAATTGACCTGGACTAAAAGTCCTAAGTCTGCATTTTATATTAATTGGGGAATGGGGGCTGGGGATTGGGGATGGGGACTGGGGAATGGGAAAAACTCTTGTACAGACGCGATTCATCGCGTCTGTTGCAAAGCACTAAATACGCGGACAGCGTTGTTCTAAACAAGCTTTGAGGGTGTTTGGGTCAAATAAAATGGGCAAGAAGTGAATGCTGTTAATTTCTTTAAAGTAAAACAGAATCGGAATCCCTGGCCAAAATATCCGCCAATTTTGCCATTCTTGATAAGGAAACCGCCGAATTAATTTGTCGCCTCTGTAAAGATCCAAGTCTGTGGCGGTAAATTGCAACCGGATAATGCCAGCCTGAAACATGAGAAACAAACCCAGCAAGCCAATGACACCGCCTACTAAAGGTTGAACTAGCAGCAGTGGAATCGAAGCAACTAGCAAAACTACAGGGATATTGTAGCTAGGTTTGAGTTCAACTGTAGATGTAGAGTTAGGCGCAAATGAACTAGTCATACCAATTATTAAATGTTGGATTTTAGAGCCACTGGGTTGCGCGGGTTAATAGCGTTGTCGCCAGTGGAGTGATTTTACCCTTTTCCCTTTTACCTTTTCCCCTTAACCGAAAAGTCTTGCTACATCCCTTTGATCAATGCACTACCAGGGCCTTGAAACATTAACCAAGAAAGGAAAAAATTACTTACAAATATAATGAGCAAGGCTGTTACTACAGCAGTGGTAGTTGATTGTCCTACTCCTTTAGCGCCTCCGGTTGTTGTTAAACCCCAACTACAACCAATTACCGCGATTAAAATGCCAAAGCAAAAGGCCTTAATCATGGCGCTCAAAATATCCCAAAGACCAAGCAGATTCCGCGCCGAGTCGAGAAATACAGTATCAGCGATGCCGTATAAATTTGTGGCAATTAACATTCCCCCTAATAACCCTGTCACCAAAGACAAGAGAGTTAAAATTGGCAACATTATGCAACAAGCTAAGACACGGGGAATCACAAGGTAATCAATGGGGTCTGTTCTGAGCATTAATAAAGCATCAATTTGCTCTGTAACCCGCATAGTGCCAATTTCAGCCGCAAAAGCCGAACCCACTCGCCCCGCTAAAATTACGGCTGTCAATACAGGCGAAAGTTCTCTGGTTAAGGCTACCGCCAGCACACCGCCAACAAAATTTCCCGCCCCAAAGTTAATAAACTCCCGTGCTACCTGAATAGTAAACACAGCCCCCACAAAAATCGCCGTTAACAGCGCAATAAAGAGCGAATCTGGGCCCACTGCTGCCATTTGCTCTTTAGTATTTCGCCAATGGATTCTGATTCGTAGGAGGTGAACCAGTACTTGTCCACCCAAAAAAATCGCCGCCAGCAACCGCTGACCCCACGCGCCTAGACTGGATTTGGATGTAGTCTCACTCAATGTTTTGTAGCTAACTCGGTAACTGCCTTAAGAATAGCGAAACTAAACGCCTTCAGGGAATTGGTAAATGGAAAAAGTTTGGGATGGGGCATTGGGGATGGGGCATAGGGCATGGGGAATGGGTAATGGGTAATTGGTAATTGGTAATTGGTAATGGGAATGAAGAATTTTCCCCCTGCTCCCTGCCCCCTGCCCCTTTGCCTTACTCAGTCCCCAATGCCCAATGCCCAATGCCCAATGCCCCATGCCCCATGCCCCATGCCAAACATTAACTTACTTTAAAGCTCGTCTCATAAAATTAAGCGTTTTTTGAGCAAGCTGGAATTGCTTTTGGATGATAACTATAAACTACAATCTATATATCATAAAGGTTTGGCTCGCTTCTTAGTCTATTTATGCTGAACCAAACTCATCTGTGAGATCAGACTTTTTTTTAATGAAAACTTAAGATTTTTGACATCTTGGTTGCTGAGGAGCGATCGCACGTATTGTAGAAGATGACATTGCAGCTTTTATCGCTATTGTCTACCCTAACCGCGGAGTGTTGTCTCAATGACTGTGTTTACTAACTTTCTCCGTTCTCTACTACTTACGATTGTCTTTAGTTTTTCTTTACCCATGCTCTTAGTTGGTGGCTTCTTGCTTGTGGTATCCCTGTTGGGTCATATCCCCGGGTTACAAGGCATTAATGAAGCGATCGCTCAACAAATTATACATTTTCTCGCTACCTTTGGTAGTGGTACGCCTCTGCGTGGCTTATTTGTTATTAGTTTAACTTGTAGTTTTGTGGGAGCGCTGTTTGACGTTTACGCTTATTATCGGTGTCAAATTCTCCGCATTGATTCTTAAGTTGAGTGAATTAGCATATTCAATTTTTGATTGGCTGACCAATCTATAAGTATTTATATTTCACAATTAAAGGATGCTTATCCTCAATTAGCTCTGGATGGGCATTCTTGGAATTTTATTAATTAAAGCAAAATGCAGTCTCTTGTACAGACGCGATTCATCGCGCATTGGTGTCAACTTAACGTGAAACCCGCTCTTGTGCAAGGTTTCGCCCTCACCCCCAACCCCTCTCCCACCAGGCTATCCATTACCCGGATCTTTCTCAACATTTACGAGAGTATTCACTCACGCTTTTTATAACCCTGATTCCTTCGTCATCAATTCTCAATAAAAACCTAATTTTAGCGAGAAGACTAAGAGTTAATCTGTCAAGTATGTTTGACACCTCAGTGTTCAAGATGCCCACAAAATAAGCATTTCAAGATTGTAAAGAAAGATGTGACTAATGGATAGCCCACCAGGAGAGGGGAGCAAGAGATTTAGTTCCCCTTCTCCCTGAGGGAGAAGGGGTTAGGGGATGAGGGCGCGAGGTATTTGTACAACGCCCGCCCTATATAGCTTTTAGCTTAAGTTGACACGTATGTTCATCGCGTCTCTCCACCTGGGCGATTCATCGCGTCTCTGCAACTTAGCACTATTATTTATACTAAAGTTAAAAACAGGTTAAGTGTTTGTGGCAATGGTGCTACACACTCAACTTGAGTTATTGATTTTTGAGATTCTGAGTTTTTGCAAGCTGAATAAAAATGAAAATACTAAATGAAAAACTCCACCTACAAGGGGATGGAGTTTTTGAGCATGGGGAAGAAATTACCAATGACGGCAGTTGCTACAAGTCGGGAAACCCGCCCATCGCACTGCCTCCCCAATGCCCAATGCCCCAAGCGGCGGGGCGGCTGTCCCTCTCCACCCAAAAGGGGATGGAGTTTCCCGCAGCTTTCAATAACTTTCAATAAATAGCTATTTCAATCTAAAAACTTCCTTAAAGTTTAGTGGAGGATAGTACCTGTGCATTACTTGATGCTGACAAAAGCAGGTCGTCTGACCACTGGGCATTCTATATTGGGTGTATTACGAGATTTAATGACTGTTATGGTTTGGCCTTTTAAGCCCAGGTTTAGTAAACAAATAGCGCGAATTGAAATTAATGGTGCAATTTCTGGTGGCACTCGTAAACGGGTTCTGGAAGCACTGAAAACGGTAGAGGAAAAGAAGTTTCCGGCGTTACTGCTGCGGATTGATAGCCCTGGCGGTACGGTGGGAGATTCTCAAGAAATTTACAGTGCCCTCAAACGTTTGCGGGAGAAGATGAAAATTGTTGCCAGTTTTGGTAATATTTCGGCTTCTGGCGGTGTCTACATTGGCATGGGAGCCGAGTACATCATGGCTAATCCTGGTACAATTACGGGTAGCATTGGTGTAATTTTGCGTGGCAATAACTTAGAACGCTTGTTAGATAAAATCGGTGTTTCCTTTAAAGTCATTAAATCCGGCCCTTACAAAGATATTTTGGCATTTGATCGGGAACTGACGGAACCGGAACAAGGTATTCTACAAGAATTGATTGATGTTAGTTATCAGCAGTTTGTGCAAACCGTAGCTGAAGGTCGTTCTTTAGCGGTAGAAACTGTGAAAAGTTTTGCCGATGGTCGAATATTCACCGGACAGCAAGCCTTAGAGTTAGGTGTAGTAGATCGTCTGGGAACAGAGGAAGATGCACGTCGTTGGACAGCAGAACTAGTCGGCCTCGACCCTGAAAAAACACAATGTTTCACTCTAGAAGAACGTAAACCCCTGCTGAGTCGCTTACTTCCAGGAAGTCGCCAAGCTTCATCAAGCATCGGCGCAGGTATTGACTGGTTGGAATTTGAAATGTCTACCAGTGGTTTACCCCTGTGGTTGTATCGGCCGTAGGGATTGGGGACTGGGGACTGGGGACTGGGGATTGGGGACTGGGGATTGGGGATTGGGGACTGGGGATTGGAGATTGGGGATTGGGGGATGAGGGGGATGAGGAGAAATTACCATTACCCATTACCCATTACCCATTACCCATTACCCCCTTCGCTATTACCCAATGAGAATTGACAACTGACTAATTAAGGAGGATTGGGCGTGGAGTGGCAAATGCGGGCTATTCGTGGAGCGATAACGGTTTCAGAAAATACTACTGAGGCGATTCGAGAAGCGGTAACAGAATTATTAGATGAACTGGAACAACGAAATGATCTCCAGCCAAAGGATATGATTAGTGTGACGTTTTCTGTGACACGGGATTTGGATGCAATTTTTCCAGCTGCGATCGCAAGAACTCGTCCAGGTTGGGATGGTGTCGCTATGTTGGATGTGCAGCAAATGCACGTTGAAGGCAGTTTACAGCGCTGTATCCGCTTTTTAATCCACGTCTACCTGCCAACTTCTGCGCCAATTTATCACATATATTTGCGTCATGCGGCTAACTTGCGTCCTGACTGGAGTTTGCCTCAGCAATTAAATGGAGTGCAACAAGTAGTTGAGTCAAAGGTTTAAAGTGCGTTAGTAGATGAGTTGATGAAATCATCTACCTTCAAAGCCAAAGGACAGAGAAGAGAAATCTTATATCAATTTGAAAAAAGAATACGACAGATGGGTTGGTAGGGGCACGGCACCCGTCATCCGTGTCAACTTAAGCGTGTTGTACAAAAACCCTCGCCCTCATCCCCTAACCCCTTCTCCCCCAGGAGAAGGGGAATTAAATCTCTTGCTCCCCTCTCCTATTAGCTCCCTTAACTTGGTAAAACTGCGTTAGCAGGAGAAGGGAAATTAAATCTCTTGCTCCCCTCTCCTGGTGGGAGAGGGGCTGGGGGTGAGGGCAGAACGTTGTCGCCAAGCGGGTTTCACGTTAAGTTGACACCAATGGGCACCAGTCAGATAATTTGATATACCAAAAGACTGTGGATGCCGTGCCCTTACAAAGACTTTATTTGTCGCCAACATTATTTAAATTGGTATTAGGTGAAATTTCAACCAGCCTAGGGAATGTGCAGAGAAATTAAATATCAGTTTCAATTTCTAATACTTGGTGGGGGCACGGCACCAGTAACATAATTTGATCTACCAAAAGATTGTGGATGCCGTGCCCCTACAAAGACTTTATTTGTCGCAAATATTATTTAAATTGGTATTAGGTGAAATTTCAACCAGCCTAGGGAATGTGCAGAGAAATTAAATATCAGTTTCAATTTCTAATACTTGGTGGGGGCACGGCACCAGTAACATAATTTGATCTACCAAAAGATTGTGGATGCCGTGCCCCTACAAAGACTTTATTTGTCGCCAACATTATTTAAATTGGTATTAGGTGAAATTTCAACTTGAGAAAGCAGTTAATGAGAATCGCGTGTTAGCTGTTTCAATCCCTAATAGGGATTAAGTGAAGTTTAAACTTTAGATGGCGCAGTGCGACGCACTAAAAGCGGCGCGTTTCAATCCCTAATAGGGATTAAGTGAAGTTTAAACCCTTCGTGTCCACAGTGGACACGAGCAACCCTTAGTTTCAATCCCTAATAGGGATTAAGTGAAGTTTAAACATTGAGCAAACTCAATACCTGCTGTCTGAATTCCTTGTTTCAATCCCTAATAGGGATTAAGTGAAGTTTAAACACAAAATAGCTCTGTGCAGGAAATCGTTATCTTAATGTTTCAATCCCTAATAGGGATTAAGTGAAGTTTAAACCTACCAGATGAGCAATTACCGCATTGCACATTAAGTTTCAATCCCTAATAGGGATTAAGTGAAGTTTAAACTTTTAGTAGACTCGTGACTTAGCAATAGTTGCGGGTTTCAATCCCTAATAGGGATTAAGTGAAGTTTAAACCTCATCTGGTGCGTTTTCTGGCGCATTAGTCCTAGGTTTCAATCCCTAATAGGGATTAAGTGAAGTTTAAACTGAAGGGATTTGGGATGAAAGGCTAGACAAGCTCGTTTCAATCCCTAATAGGGATTAAGTGAAGTTTAAACACTCTTTAAAAGCACCATCTAAAGAAGTTTGAGAGTTTCAATCCCTAATAGGGATTAAGTGAAGTTTAAACTGCGGAAGCCCCAAAGCCAATGTATATATAGTTTTCAAGGTTCGGTTGCGCGGACAGTGCAATCATAACATAAGCAAGAATGAAACAGCAAACCCAAAATGGCTGAAAGTCAATCCCTGTAAGGCGCGCGGGTGATTAAGAAGCAATAAAGCGGTGGAAGCCTTATATACAAATAGTTTTAACGGTTTTTGGTGAGATTACTTTTCTAACACCTACCCATCCGCGCATTCTGGCAAGAAAAGAGTATGGTTGCGGGCGGCTGATATTCAATCTTAGCAGCACAGGCAATGCATTAGGGAAGGCTAAAACATCAATTATTGAGAGCTAGTTAATCGAAAAATTGGCTCGTTGGTTGTGAAGGAGATCTGGTTGTGCGTGAAGGAGATCTGGTTGTGCGTGAAGGAGATCTCATTGATAGAGAACCCGATCTGGTTGGTTGTGAAGGAACCGATGTTCTCTATGGATGAGCGCTCATTGATAGACAACCCGATCAGGTTGGTTATGAAGGAACCGATGTTCTCTATGGATGAGCGCTCGTTGATAGACAACCCGATCTGGTTGGTTATGAAGGAACCAATGTTCTCTATGGATGAGCGATCGCAAGCTATGTAGACGCAGTATATCCGTAGAAATCGCACCCAATAATGCTAATTATTGACTTTGTCTGGTATGTATAGGCGCGGGTAAACTACGCAATTATACTCAGTAATTGACTATGTAAAGATATTTGTCAACTGCCGCACACGACATAATAGCCCAGTTGCAGTTATACTACAATCTCACCTTTGCTCAAACAGCAGGGTGTATTAATTATTTCTATAATTATTGCGGTATTTAGCGTCAGTAGCGAAGTAGTGCTAGTCTTTGATGTACTGAGATTTTCTCTGTACTGTCTGCATTTTTCTAGATGTGCTGTTAAAGGTTGTTTAAAAAGTGGTTGGCTGTGATTTTCGAGATTTATTGATCCCCCCTACCCCCCTTAAAAAGGGGGGAAAAGTTCTTCAAGTCTCCCTTTTTAAGATTAGGGAACGGCTAGGTAATTTAGTTACTAGCGAAGGGTTAAAAGTTCTTCAAGTCCCCCTTTTTAAGGGGGATTTAGGGGGATCTATATTTTTCAAGCATCCTCTTAAAAACAAATCGATTCCAGCACAAATTAAGTCTTTTTTCCCAGCGTGAAATGATTTCTGGTTTTATCTAATTAGTCAAAAGAATAAGTTAAAAAGCTAAATATTTATATGTATGGATTATCTAATATTAGAAGAGATTTAAAAATTAACGAACCACGGAGAACGCAGAGTTCGCAGAGAAAGAAAGTTGGGAGAGTGGGTAGGGTTTGGCTGATATTTAGCTGTTTAATTATCGGGTTATTTACTTCTCAAGCATTAGCGCAAACTTCTACGGAACCACCAATACAAGATATTGACCGTCAATTAGAAAAACCTGAGCCGACAACGCCAAAGTTACCAGAGTTACCGAATTTTGAAGAGTTGTTGCAGTCTCCATCTCCTAATATAACTCCGCCGCAGAAAATTCCTCAAGATTTAGCGGGGACAATTCAAGTAACGGGGTTTGATGTTGTTGGGAGTACTGTATTTAGTCAGCCAGAATTCAGCGCAGTTACTCAAGAGTTTGTTAATAAACCTCTGACTTTTGCTCAACTATTAGAGGTAGCTGATAAAGTTACGCAACTCTATACTAAAGGCTGTCAAGCTGAATATAAAAATACCGATTTACCTTGTTATGTTAACTCCGGTGCGTATATCCCCGCCGACCAAACTTTTAAAGCTACGGGTGGGGTAGTCAAAATTCAAGTTGTGGAAGGTAGTTTAGAAAGTATTGATGTTCAGGGGACAAAACGGCTTAATCCTCATTATGTGAGAAGTCGTTTAGCTTTAGCAACAAATAAGCCTTTGAATTTAAAGAAGTTGCTGCAAGCTTTGCAATTATTACAGTTAGATCCACTAATTAAAAATGTCTCTGCGGAACTGGGGAATGGGGTGAATCCTGGTGCTTCGGTGTTAGCGGTAAAAGTGGCGGAAGCAAAAACATTTAGCGCACAAGTTAGTTTAGATAATAACCGCACTCCTGGTATTGGGAGTTTTCAGCGCCAAATTCAATTGAATCAAGCAAATCTTTTGGGATTGGGTGATGGGTTAAGTATTGGATATGCGAATACTGATGGAAGTAATAGTGTAGATGTCAGTTATAAATTGCCGATTAATCCCCGCAATGGCACTTTGCAGTTTAATTATAGCTATGCATCTAGTAATGTCATTGAACAACCCTTTGATTTCTTAGATATTGAGGGAACTTCTCAAGAGTATGGTGTCAGTTTCCGTCAACCACTAATCCAAACTCCCACTACAGAATTTGCAGTAGGAATTAGTGCAACTCATCGAGAAAGTGATGTGGGCTTTTTAGCATCGCAATTAGGCGAAAGGCTACCTTTTCCTTCGTCGGGTGCTGATACCAATGGTCAGACAAAAGTGACTATCTTAAGATTATTTCAAGATTGGACTCAGCGCAGTAGTGAACAAGTATTAGCGGCGCGTTCTCAATTTAGTTTGGGGATTGATGCTTTAGGTACGACAATTAATGCAGACCCCCCAGATGGGCGATTTTTTACCTGGCGGGGACAGGCGCAATGGGTACGTTTGTTAGCACCAGAAACGCTATTTTTAATCCGTGCTGATTTGCAATTGGCTGATAGGCCATTGTTAGCTTCCGAACAAATTGGTTTGGGAGGAGTTGCGACTGTGCGCGGTTATCGTCAAGACCAAATATTAGCTGATAATGGCTTTGTGGCAACTGCGGAATTACGCTATCCGGTGTTGAGAGTTCCACAGGTAAACGGGTTATTACAAGTTACGCCATTTTTAGATTTTGGGACAGCTTGGAATATTTACCAACCTGGGAGAACGACTCTTAATCCTGATACTATCGCATCAACTGGTATCGGGTTATTGTGGCAACAAAGTAATTTAACCGCGCGTTTAGATTGGGGGATTCCTTTGGGGATTAATATTGCTAATAAAAATACTTGGCAAGAAAACGGTCTTTATTTTTCTATCATTTATACACAACCATTTTAGAGCCTGATTATGTTTATATTTTTATTATTAACTGCTTTATCTCTGGGCAAATATCCTCATGTATTTTCCCAAGTTACATCAATAGCGGCAATTATTAATTCCCAAGTATCTAGTAATCCAACTCCAAATACTCAATCGTTATTAGAGAAAGGTTTAAGTTTATATCAACAAGAGCAATATTCCCCAGCATTGGAGATTTTTCAACAGGCTTATGCAGCTTTTCAAGGGAAGGGTGAGAAACTTAATCAAGCGCTGGTATTAAATTATCTTTCTTTAACTTATCAACAGTTGGGAAATTTAACTGATGCGGAAAAATCTAGTGCTGAGAGTTGGCAACTATTACAAAATAAAAGTGATAGTAAAGATTATTTATCTATCCTAGCTCAGGCGTTGAATACTCAAGGGCAATTACAATTAGCCAAAGGAGAAACTGAAAAAGCTTTGACTAGTTGGCAAGCAGCAACCGCTACTTACAATAAAATTGGCGATCAGGTAGGAAAAATCGGGAGTCAGATTAATCAAGCCGAAGCATTGCAAACATTAGGGTTTTACCGTCGCGCTACAATTACTTTAGAAGAAATTAAGCGGAATTTAGATCAACAACCAGATTCTTTGTTAAAGGTAACAGGCTTGCTGAGTCTGGGTAATACCCTGCGGGTAGTGGGGGATGTGACTCAATCTCGCCAGATATTAGCACAAAGTTGTGAGATGCAAGCCAAGCGATCGCACTCCGAAAATCTTTGTAATCCGCAAACTACTACGCCAGTACAGCCAATCCCCGAATCAGAAAAGCTTGCAGAAATTCTCCTGAGTTTGGGGAATACAGCGCAAGTACAGCAAAACACTCAAGAAGCTATAGAGTTTTATCAACGCGCTGCGAGTCTTTCCCCGCAGCAAACAACTCAGTTACAAGCACAGTTAAATCAATTAAATCTGTTAACGCAATCTTCAGCCACACCAGAAATTCAACCGCAAATTCTCGCTTTAGTAAATACCTTACCTGCAAAGCTGGAGACTTTACCCCCCAGTCGTAGCAGTGTATTTGCGCGGATTAATTTTGCTCAAACGCTGCTAAAACTAGCCAAAACCGGATTGTTACCCAAGAGTGACATTACTAGCCAGGATAATTGTACCGCTGCGGCTTCCCTCTGTACCGCCGCCAAAATTGTCGCTACAGGTTATCAGCAAGCCCAAAATTTAGCAGATGTGCGATCGCAATCCTACGCTTTGGGTACTTTGGGTAGTTTGTACGAACGCACCCAGCAATGGAACCAAGCGCAAATCCTCACCCAACAAGCGCTAAAATTGGCTTTAGGTATACAAGCTAGAGATATTGCTTATCGTTGGCAATGGCAATTAGGAAGGATTCTCAGCGCTACTGGTAACCCTAAAAATAATCAACTAGGAGCAATAGCCGCTTACGATCAAGCTGTAAAGAACTTAAAATCTATCCGGCGCGATTTAGTTAGCGTCAACCGTGACGCGCAATTTTCCTTTCGCGATGAAGTAGAACCAGTTTACCGCGAGTATGTGAGTTTGCTCTTGCCCAAAACCGGGGAACCCAGCGCCGATAACCTCGATAAAGCCAGAAAAGTCATCGAATCCTTACAGTTAGCCGAACTAGATAACTTTTTCCGCCAAGCTTGTTTAGACAGCAAACCCGTACAAATTGATGACATTGATCAGCAACGACAAACCGCCGTCATCTACCCAGTAATTTTAAGCGATCGCGTCGCCACTATCGTTTCCCTACCTAATCAGCAAAAAAACAAATCTCTAAAATTGCATACCGTTGTCATCCCCAAAAATCAATTTGAAACCACAGTTAAAGAACTACATAAAAAAATCTTTGCTGTCAGCGCCCATGAATTTATTCGTACATCACAACAAGTATATGATTGGTTGATTAGACCTATCGAAACAGACTTACAAAATAGTGGTGTTAAAAATCTCGTATTTGTCTTAGATGGAACCTTGCAAAATATTCCCATCTCTGCACTTTACGATAGACAGAAAAAGCAATATTTAATTCAGAAACAATATAACATTGCCATTACCCCAGGTTTAGAACTATTACCACCCCAACCTTTAGCCAAAAAACAATTACAAGCATTAGTTGGCGGATTGAGTGAAGCGCGTGACGAATTCCCCGCATTACCTGGCGTAAAATATGAATTAGAGCAAATCAAAACTATATTTTCCACCTCAGGAAACTTTCTCGATAAAAATTTTACGCCGCAAACAATTGAACAAGCAATTAAATCTTTTTCTGGCGGCATTTTACATCTAGCAACTCATGGTAAATTTAGTTCCAAAGTTGAAGATACCTTCATTTTGACTTGGAATACCAGACTCAATGTCAGAGATTTCAGTTCTGTATTGAAGTCTCACGAAACTAGCAAACAAGGAGTAATTGATTTACTGATTCTCAGCGCTTGTGAAACTGCGGCTGGCGATAACCGCGCCGCCTTAGGAATAGCTGGAATAGCAGTACAATCAGGCGCACGCAGTACATTAGCAACCCTGTGGAGTGTAAATGATGAAGCGACAGCAGCTTTAATGATTCAATTTTATAAAGAGATAGCTCACCATCAAAAAAAAGCTGAAGCCTTGCGTAATGCTCAATTATATCTACTTTCAGGAGAATTAAATCCTCGCTTTAAGCATCCCTATTTTTGGGCACCTTTTGTATTAGTGGGGAATTGGCAATAATGGGGAATGGGGAATGGGGAATGGGTAATGGGTAATGGGGAATTGGTAATGGGTAATAGGTAATGGGTAATGGGATGATAATTTAAATGTAGGGTGTGTTGTCGCGGAGCGCAACGCACCTGCAACAATAATTCGTCATTTGTCATTCGTAATTGAATAATAATTTAAATGTAGGGTGTGTTGTCGCGGAGCGCAACGCACCTGCAACAAATTAATGTACTGTACAATCAGATATTTAAAAAAGAATACAACAGATGGCAAGGGCACGGCATTGATAATATTTTGGTAGATGCAATTATCTTAATGGTGCCGTGCCCTTACATGGAATTTATTGGTTGCAACCATTATTTAAATTGGTATAAGAATATGACAAAATAGATAGAATAATTGGGAGGAAGCAATCGCCATGAGCGTTATTACTGCCAAGTGGACAATTGACGAATATCACCGCATGATTGACGCTGGCATTTTAAGCGATCGCCGGGTGGAATTACTCAAGGGAGAAATAGTAGAAATGTCACCGGAAGGGGAACCTCACGCTTATTGTAGTGATGAAGCTGCTGAGTATTTAGCAAATTTATTGGGAGAGCGCGCTACAATTCGTGAAGCCAAACCCATGACTCTACCTAACAACTCCGAACCAGAACCCGATATTGCCATTGTGCAACGTTTAGGACGGGAATATCGAGAGCATCATCCTTACCCAGAAAATATATTTTGGGTGATTGAATATGCTAAATCCAGTTTAGAAAAAGATTTAGAAACTAAAAGCCAAATTTACGCAGAAGTTGGAATTATTGAGTATTGGGTTGTCAATCTCAAAAAGCTACATTTAATAGTATTCAGAGAACCTCTAGATGGAGAATATGCTACAAAATTGACACTAACTGCTGGCATAATTCAACCGCTAGCATTTCCAGATGTTTCTATCTTAGTGGAAAGAATTATTAATAAATGAGAATTCGTAATTCGTAATTGAACAGCATCAATGGTGCGTTACGGCGATATTTTATTGTCGCTATGTTTAAAATTCTCTCATCGCCGTAACACACCCTACATCTGTGAATATTTTTTGAGTTAGAAGTTCCTTATGTTCCTGCACGAGAGCGGAGATGATCGGGTATATGATGGCGATCGCCTAATATTTCTAACAAAGGCCCATTAACATCAAATTTCACCATGCTTACCGACGCAACCAAAATATTTACCCGGTAGCGATAGCGTCCTAAATCAATTCCCAGTAAACTGCAAAGTAGAATCCGAATTGTGGCTTTATGGGAAACTACTAAAACATTACCTTCGGGATGTTTTTCCTGAATCTCCGCAATTACAGGCATAGCACGGTTAGCAATATCTACCGCCGTTTCTCCACCTATGGGCGCATTCCAAGCGGGTTCTGTCATCCATTTGACATAGTTCTCTGCATACTTCTCTTGAGCAAAAGATTTACTCTTAGTTTCCCATTTGCCGTAACTACCTTCTCTCAGTCCCTCACGCAACTGCATATCTATACCAGTAGCATCACAAAATGGCTTGGCAGTTGCAATGGTGCGCTTCATCGGGCTAGCATAAACTGCTTCCCACTGCAATTTTTGATAAACATCAGCGAAACTCTCCGCCATTTGTATTCCTTCTGCAGTCAACTCCGCATCAGTCTCACCGCAGAAATTACCACTCTGACTAAAAGTAGTTTCTCCATGTCGCAGTAAATATAAATTGAGTGTCATAACTTGTATCGCGATTGGGATTGAGGAGTTTGTGCAACCATAAACTAGCATCTATCTCTTAATCGCGTATGTACCCTTAGGACAAACTATGCAACCAAAAAAGTTAATCAACCACAAACTTTTAAAATCGCAGAAAGAGTTATACCAAATCAAATAATGTTTGGGATATATCAATAAATTGTAGCGGTCAAGGCAGTGCCTATGCGTGTCAAGTTAACGTGAAACCCGCTTGGTTGCAAGGTTTTGCCCTCACCCCCAGCCCCTCTCCCTCAGGGAGAGGGGAGCAAGAGATTCAATTCCCCTTCTCCCTGAGGGAGAAGGGGTTAGGGGATGAGGGCGCGAGGGTATTTGTACAACACGCGCCGTATATAGCTTTAAGCTTAAGTTGACACCACTGCAGTGCCTATGCGTGTCAAGTTAACACCAAACCCGCTTGGTTGCAAGGTTTTGCCCTCACCCCCAGCCCCTCTCCCTGAGGGAGAGGGGAGCAAGAGATTCAATTCCCCTTCTCCCTGAGGGAGAAGGGGCTAGGGGATGAGGGCGCGAGGGTTTTTGTACAACACTCGCCTAGTGGTTTCAGCTAGTACTAGAATGATTTTGGTAATAGATTGACATAATCTAGACGTAGACAGCAATTATTACTCAAAAATCTGAAAATCTGGAGACTTCATGCCCAAGCTCAACGTTAAGCAGAAAAACTGGCTTCTTTCCGCCCATGTTGCATTTGGTAGCATTTGGTTGGGTACGGCTTTATGCATAGTAGCGATCGCACTTAAAAATACTCATACTACTAACGGTGATGAACTATATGCAGTCAATGCTAGTTTGAAGTTAATCGATGATTTCGTGATTATTCCCTCAGCTAACTTATCTTTGTTAACCGGAGGGCTGCTTTGTTGGTTAACGATTTGGGGCTTTTTTAAGCATTACTGGGTAATTGTCAAATGGATTGCGACAGTTCTGTTGATTACTACAGGAACTGTGTGGTTAGGGCCTTGGTTAAATGCAGCCACAAGTATTTCTGAGATAGAGCGATCGCAAGCATTGAGCAATCCCCTATATACATTTGACATCAAAGGTGTTCTCATTGGCGGTACAATTCAAACTTTATCTGTACTTATTATTATTGGCATTTCCGTCCTGAAACCTTGGGGTAGAAGAATAGTCAAAGTCAAATCGCCAGAAGAATCTACCTCATCAAGTAGCTAGAGACTTGCAAATAAAAAATAATCAATTGCTTTGGTAAGCAGAGGAAGCAGAGGAGAAAAAATACAATTCTGTCCTTCGCTGTGAAAAATCGATAATCTAATCTCTTTCCCCCTTCCCCCTTACCCCTTACCCATTACCCCTTCCCCAGTCCCCAATCCCCAGTCCCCAGTCCCCAGTCCCCAGTCCCCAATCCCCAGTCCCCAGTCCCCTAAATCCACATTCCCACCGCTAATAATTACGCCGATTTTCGCGCCTGGTGCTTTCGCTACACCAGCTAATAAAGCAGCAGCGGCTAGTACTCCTGTGGGTTCAACAACAATTTTTAACCGTTCCCAAATAAACAACATCGTAGTGATAATTGCTGATTCCGAAACTGTCACCATATCATCAACATAATTCAGTACTAAGGGAAAGGTAATTTTCCCCAAGTAAGGAGTACGAGCGCCATCGGCAATTGTATTAGAATTGGTGACAGTTTGCAGAGTTTTGCTATGAAAGGAACGGGTAGCGTCATCAGCTAGTTCTGGTTCTACACCAATCACCCGACAGTTTGGGGAAAGTGCTTTAGCTGCGATCGCACAACCGGAAATTAAGCCGCCACCTCCACAAGGAACTAGCAATAAATCCAGTTCGCCTACCTCTTGTATCAATTCTAAAGCTGCTGTTCCCTGCCCCGCGATGATGAGGGGATGATCGTAAGGAGGAATCAGGGTAAGATTGCGATCGCTGGCTAAATTTTGGGCTAATTCTTCCCGGTTCGTGGTGTGGCGATTATAGAGAATTATCTCAGCGCCATAACCCCTGGTAGCCGTTTGCTTGACTGCGGGCGCATCATCAGGCATGACAATAGTTGCAGGGATATTGAGTAATTTTCCCGCAAGTGCGATCGCCTGGGCATGATTTCCCGATGAAAATGTGAGAACGCCTTGATGTTTTTGCGCTTCCGATAGCTGTGCTAATGCATTGTACGCACCCCGAAATTTAAATGCGCCTGTGCGTTGAAAATTTTCGCATTTAAAAAACACCTGGCTGTGAATACGTTCATTCACTGTTGTTGAAGTTAGCACAGGTGTTAAATGAGCAATACCCAAAAGCCGCTTTTGGGCTGCTTGCACATCATTTATAGTGACAGATTTATCCTGTTGCATTTAAGGAACTTCCAGAAAACAAATTATCCAATTTACAAGAGATAATATTTTATTTTTCCCCCTGCTCCCTGCCAAGAAAGCGATAGTATTATTTTTTAGTTGCAAGTCTTTAAATGCTCGTATACTTTTGATGACCATTTAATTTCCACTCTTCTATTGTGACACTACTGTCATCACCGATTAAGCTTGCGGCTTCTCGTAAAAGTTCTTGCTGTTCCTTTTGAATCGCCTCTAACCGAGTAGAAATTTCTGCTAATCTTTGCTGCTTAGTTTGATAGATAATTTCTGCATTTATGGGCAGTATAGCTGATGTTTTATCAGTCCCTTGAGTGCCTTTAATTTTTTGCACTGCCAAACTACCAAATGTAGCGAAGGAGATAAAAATAACTTTAGCTAAAGCCTGAAGTAATTTGAGCGGCACTTGCAAGATTGACAAACTAGCTGTCTCAATCAAGCGCATGACGGCTCTAATCATACTCCAAAGCAGAGCCAAGATGAACACCAGCAAGATACAGCTGATAATAGGATGATTAGCAGCCCAACTGAGCATTTGCACTAGCCGAAAAATTGCTGGGTGTTGCACTAGCCAATCATTCATCGAAGACGCGATCGCTGTTTGTACTGCTGTTGATGTTGTACTTTTAACTTGTCCAGCAGTTTGTAAACTTTGTTCTAGAGAACCTTTAGCTTGTTCCCAGGTTGTTGTAACTGTATTAATTGCTTTATCGGTAGCGATATTTGCAGTGTCTTTGAAAGATTGTCCTGCTTGCTGTGCTGAGTTAGTCAAGGAATTAACGCTATCATCAACAAAATATTTCGCTTGTTGAAGGCTTTGCCAAATTCCTTCAGAAAAATTCATATCTATTGGAGGTGTCATGGCACATTTCACCGGGGTTGAAATCGCACCCGCAAACCATCTTTAGGTTGATTCGTGGGTACTCGTACTGTAGCTAAACTTTGATGAGGCAATATTTCCCAATCATAGCTACGTAACAGATGGGCAGCAATAATTTTCATTTCCATTTTGGCAAAGGCAATACCAATACAGATGCGCGGCCCGCCACCAAAACCAATTAAACTAAAGGGATATTGTCTATTTTCTTGACGCTGGGGACTAAACCTATCTGGATCAAAAACTTCTGGCTGGGGATAAATTTCTTCTAAGCTATGGGTGACATAAATTGAATACAATAGTTGCCAGCCTGCCGGAACATGAAAACCCTTAAATTCAAAGTCTTTAATTACGCCTCTAAACCCACCGCCAACTGGCGAATGTAATCTTTCAATTTCTAATAAAACTTGCTCTAAATAGGGCATTTGTCCCAATTGTTCTAAACTCAAAGCACCTTTACTAGCAAGTTGCATTTGTTCTTTTACAGCACGTTCCTTAACTTCAGGATGACGCGCTAATTCTAAACATAACCAAGTCAACATTGAAGTTGTAGTTTCATGTCCAGCAAAAAGTAATAGCACAGCTTGGGCAATCAGTTCCCGTTCACTCATGCTATTACCATCCTCATCTTTGGACTGGATTAACAAGCTAATCGCGTCTTTAGTAGGGTTTTGCTGCCGTTGTTTGATAACTTGAGTTAAATGTTCTAAAATTTGATTGCGCGCTGCTAAAGCTTTACCAAATGTTGTAAATGGTAATGGTAGGGGGTTAATAGTAAATAGTCCATTTGTGAGGTTGGTAAATAATTGACTCAGACGCGCAGATTCGGAACCATTACTAGTACCCAACAATAACTGGCTGGCAATATCAAATGTTAGCTGTTTAAACTCATAAAACCAGGTAAACTCTTGTTGAGCTTTCCATTTTTTGAGATAAACACGTGTAATATCTTCCATTGTGGCGACATAATTGACTAATGCTGGCCCATGTAAAGCCGGCATCATCAGGCGGCGATTCTTGCGGTGTTCCTCTCCATCTTGCAGAAACAAAGATTCGCCTAATAATACTTTGAAATTCTCTGGCCATCCTTCACGCCAGGAAAAACATTCCATGTGACTGGAAAGCACAAACTCAATTGCTTCTGGCCCCACCATTACCACAGTAGGTCTACCCAAAATATTAGTTTTAAATATTGAACCATACTGCTGATACCGCTTTTTAACAAAGCTATAAGGGTCAGCAACAAAGTTAAGCGTCTCACCTAATATAGGTAAACCAGATTTTCCAGGTGGTAGTTGAGCAGGTTTCATTCTTGAACTGTTTTCTGATAATTATCAAGATTAACAAAAAACACCAAAGCCACACATTGCAATAGCAATTACCATCATGCTTTGCAACAGATAATTCATAATTCGTAGGATGCGTTAGGCGCAGCCGTAACGCATCCCAGCAACTTTACAACAGATAAATCATTCATAATTCGTAGGATGCGTTAGGCGCAGCCGTAACGCATCCCAGCAACGCATCCCACCAAATCTATGCAATCACAGTAATATCATTACTTGTGAGTGCGGCTCTATTGAATAATTGACCTATCTGAATTTGTGCGCTGCTACCAGTACCATCAGCATCAAAGAACAAGTTACCCCGAAGGCGATCATAAATAAAGCGATCGCTTTCTGTCGTCGCCCTTGTTCCAGCGCGGAATAAACCAGCATCCAGTGTACCGAGTGCTTGCGAGAGACTAAATTCGGATTTAGAAATGACGATTTTGTCAACGCCGGGGTTAAAGTCGATGATAGTATCAAATTCACCTGTACCAGTTAAGTAAAAGCGATCGCTTCCGCTACCACCGGTTAAAAAGTCCCTTCCTTCACCGCCAGCTAGCCAATCATCGCCATCGCCGCCAAGTAAAACATCATTCCCCTGATTACCATACAGCCTATCGTTACCATCTCCCCCTTCTAGTGCATCATTCCCGCTACCACCACTCAGGGTATCGTCACCTTTTCCACCTAGCAAACCATCATTGCCTTCATCACCGTAAAGGTTGTCGTTACCATCTCCACCTTCCAGCGCATCATTGCCGCTACCACCATACAGGAAATCATTGTTTTTGTTACCTGTGATGATATCGTTACCAGCTAAACCCCGGATAATATCAACTTTGTCAGTACCGATGAGGATATTATTACCGGATGTGCCATTGATGGTGTTAGGAACTGGTATGTTAAATCTCGCTACACTGGGGTCATGGTCGCTATCCTGGTCAGCAAACTCAGAATTGATATGTACTACATCATAGCCATCGAGTTGATTTAGCAGATTCTTACTGACAAGGATATGGTCAAGTACTTGGGCATTACCTTCAAAATTGTAAGTATAACGCTCATTTTCCGGCAAGGTTTCAACGAGGGAACTTAGTCCAGCATTTTCTAGAGTGCTGACAGGTTTGGAAAACTCAAAATCATTCAAGTCCCCTGCTACTACGACATTGGCGTTGGGGTTGATGGCTAAAATACTCTCAACAAAATTTTTCACCACCGTAGCTTGTTGCTGACGCTGAGTTTCGCTGGTGAGAGTAGGCGGTTGATTTGGCCCGTATAAAGGTTGGTCACCACCTTTAGAGTTAAAGTGATTACCAACGATATAAACAGTCTGCCCGTTGAAAGTAAATTCACCGACTAAAGGCTTACGGCTGGTATTAAAAGCGGAGTTAGTGGGGTCAAGGCGACCGGGACTAGCAGAAAGGGTAGGTACACCATTAACATCGCTAACTGTAATGTTAGAAGTAGAAGTACCACCAGCACGCTCGACAAACTGCACGCGATCGCGATTAAATAAGAAGCCTTGGCGAATATTCCCACCAGGTTCACCGCCATCTTGGTTATTTACTGGGTCAATTTGGCGATATTCGTAGCTAGGGCCGCCCGCAGCTTTAATGGCATTAATTAATGTTTGGTAAGTTGTACTCGCATCAACTACCCCGTTATTTGTCGCCCCGTTATTATCTTGAATCTCTTCCAGAGTGATAATATCTGGTGATTTCAGATTATTGACAATTCTATTGGCAATATTTTGAAACTTGCTTACAGGGTCGCCAGGGTCAAGGTTTTCGACGTTGAAGGTAGCAACTGTTAATTTATCAGCGCTAGAAGTAAGATTTGTAACTTCCTTTTGGAGAGTATCAGAGGTAACACTTACAAAAGTTGGTAGAACTTCGTAATTACTAAAGTTATAATCAACCACGCCTGTAATTGTGGCAAAAGTTGCACCGACATTCACCTTGGGAGAGCTACCAGAGGTAAATAAAGTATCATCAATTTGGATACGCTCTGGATTAAAATCATTAGCACTAACTGCGATACCGCCTCTAGCTGTGCGTCCGGTAGCATTCGCGCCACTATCCGCTAATACCCAAATTTCCCCAAAGTTATTAGTCGGGCTAACTGCAACAGGATTATTTACCTGTACCAGCATCCCTTCTAAGCTTTCGTAGAAATCAATCCCATCTTGGGCGGGGTCAAAGGTGGTTGTTCCGGTTTCAATATTGCCAGTAGTATCGTTATCAATTACCGATGTAGGGATAGTTCTACCACCGTTACCTAAAATTGTGGCAGTCGGCAAAGCATTACCACTGGAAAGTTTGATAATTGAGGGACTGGTAATTTGGGTAGTTGTCAAGTTATTAACATTACCACCTGGGCGGAATTCCGTCACCGTACCGCTAACCTGCACTGCATCGCCAACTTGGACAGTGGGTGCTGATGAAGTGAAAACAAAAATTCCTTCAGAAGTGCGATCGCTAGTATCAGGGTTGGGGTCTTGCAGGTAGAAACCGCGCGCTGCAACGGCTGTCACAATCCCCGGAACATTGGTAACAGTTTTTCCATTGAATGGGGAGGTGTGGCTAACTCCTTGAATGTCGCTAATTCTCACAGGTGGGGTAACTTCAAATACAGCAACCGTCCTGCTAACTTCGTTTGTTGTCACCAACAAAGGCTTACCTGTGGGACTGTCGGCGGCTGAAATAAATGTTAGCCCTTCTACTGCCACATCTTCTGGTGTATTAATATACTGAACAAAAGTTGGCTTGTTAGGATTTGTCACCTCATAGATAATGACATCGCCAGTGCGTTCTAAACCGATAAACGCATAGGTGCGGTTGTTGATAACTCCAATCGCCACACCTTCCGGTTCTGGCCCTTTATTATCGCTGCGGGTGTCAAAGCCAGCAGCCAAGCCCTCTGAGTTAAACAAAGTTGGGACTTTACTAGCGGTAATTTGTTCGAGTTGATCACCACTATCAAAAACTTGCTTACCGCTAGCATCCCAAATTGAGAAGGAACGCGCGCCAAATGCTTCAATACGATCAAAGTCTCCATCGCCGTCTATATCACCCGTGGCGTTGGTTAATTGTAATCTGCCCAAGTTAGCGTTTTGCTTCAGGGTGGCTGCATTGGGGAAAACAGTTGGATCTAAAACATATGCAGATGCACCAACACGAATTTCTTCATTAAATCCTGTGTAGTTGCGGGAATCGCCTTCGTTGGCTGTGATGTAGTAGGTTTGTCCGTTAGCTGTAAAACTAGCGATCGCATCAGGTTGATACAATCCAAACACAGGCCAGTTCTTAATATTAATACCGCCATCCTGATCGCTAGCATCGATACCATTGCCAGGCAGGTTGTGATTTTTCACACCCAAGGGCAAAATGTCGGTGATGCTAGCGCTGGTAATATCGAGAATTGCGATCGCATTATTTTCCTGCAATGTTACGTAAGCTTTAGTGCCATCTCCCGAAAAGGCAATATATTCGGGTTCTACATCTTGGGCTACGGTGGCACCAGGGCCAAAAATCCGCACACCTGCTGCTTTTAGGGCATCAATTTGGCTATTGAACGCCGTGAAACCAGCAGTTTGCACTGTAGCGTTGGCAACTCCATTCGCCAAGTTAATAATGCTCACAGAACCTTCGGGGTCAAAGGAACCAGCTTGTTTATAGCTATTCGGTTCACCTTCGTTAGCGGTTAAGACCTTTGTACCATCGGGTGTAAAGGTAAGCATATCCGGCAGATAGCCCACTTCCACAGAGTTTAAGAAAGAACCATTAGCGGCATTAAAGAAGCCCACCTGTCCGAGAAGTTGCGCGCCAGTTGTGGTGTTACGAATAGCGTAAGCAACTGCTACTGTTCCATTCTTAACGGCTACACTGTTGGGAATAATTTCCGTACCAGTAGGCGCAGTAAATCCAGGAGTCAGGCTACCTGCTGCTGTTAATCCTCCAGTGTTGCTGACATTGTAGATTTCAATGGTGCTACCTGCGACAACAAACAGGCGATCGCTTCCTGGATCAAAGGCGGAGATTTCAGCGCCATTCGCACTGGTGAAGCCACCAACTTTTTGCAAAGTGCTGGTGTTGTTATTAGTAATCGTAATATTTTGGGAAGTGGTGTTACCTAAAGCAATACCCGCAGAAGGTGTCGCGATTGTCAAGGTTGCAGTTTCAGTTGCTTCTGCGATCGCATCATCTGCCACGATAAAGGTAACAGAACCGCTAGTTTGTCCGTTAGCAATGGTGATGGTATTGCTGCTGAGGTAATAATCGCTAGTGGTGATACCTGTCCCTGTAACTGCTAAATTCACTGTTTGATTACCAACAACTGCACTAGAAGCAGTAGCAGTAATGGTGATGGCTGTTGTATTGGCTTCCGAACCAGCAGTAGTGCTAACAGATAAATTCACAGTCGGCACAGCAGGAGTATCATTATCTGCGATCGCAATATTCTGCGAAGCTGTACCGAGAGTAATTCCAGCAGAAGGATTGCTGAGAGTTAAAGTTGCTGTTTCATTGCCTTCAACTAAAGCATCATCGACAACTGTAAAGGTGACAGAACCAGATGTTTGTCCATTGAGAATTGTGATTTTATTACTGCTAAGAGTGTAATCCCCTGGAGTAATACCAGTTCCCAAAACACTTAAGTCAACTGTTTGGTCACCAGTAACAGCACTAGAGGCGGTAGCAGTGACTGTAATTACTGTTGTCCCTGCTTCCGAACCAGAGTTACTGCTAACAGAGAGATTGACGCTGGGAATACCAGAAGTAACAGTGAATCCAGATGTACTAAACGGTAAATCTGGTGCAACCCCATCATTACTTTGATCGCCAGTTGCATCTTGCGTCACCCAGTTAGCAGGGTTATTAATGAGCGGTAGATAAGAAGCGAAGCTTGATTCTCCACTGCGAGTGCCATTATATATAGCAATATCAGCATCAGCATCTTTGGATGCAAGTTCAATAGCATTAGTACCAACTATGAGGCCAGTACCATCGAGAGTTCCGCCGCCGCCGCTGGAACCTGTTAATGTGTTGTTACCAATAGCTGTAAGAAATGCTGTTGGTATAGTTGGTGTACCAACATAGGCATAGACAACCTCAGTACTATTAGCGATACCTCGGTTACTTGAATCAAAAAAAGCTACAGTTCCCAGATTTGATGAGATTGTCCCGGTGCCAATATTATCGATAGTGACGACTGCACCAGGGAGAATAGTAGAATTAGCAGTCCAAGTAAACCCAGATTCCCCAGTATTAAAACTCGAGCCTGTCCATTCATTATCAGTAAAGTGAATTTCTGTTCCAGCTTCAATTTGAACCAAGGTAACGAACGCTAGGTTATCGTTACCATCAGAGTTAAAACCTACGAAAGCAATATCGCCTGTCTTCAGTGCCATCAAAAAATCTCCTAGTAAAGTAGCGGTGAGAGTTTTTCGCAAATTGTCAAAAGCAGATTAATGATTGGATGCAATCATGCAGAGAATCAAACTGAGCCAAAGTAAGACAAATGAATGAGGACGCAAAGAATCACGGCCTATGTTGAAACAGGTCGTACCTTGTTGAGTATTCTTTTGTTCATTGCATAAAATCAGCACTCTGTATTTCTACAGATGTAAATAGTTACTTAGGATTTACTGGGTGAAGGTTAAGAACAGGCTATGAGTAGATCCATTTACTTAAGATTTATAAATAGCTGATTTTATTAAATATATGTAGTGGCTGGTTTCAGGTTAAGAAAAGCTTATGTAAATGTGAATTTACCAAATATTTAAGAATGTGTAGTTTTGATGAACTACGTATACGGGAAGTAATAAAAATATTTTTAATGCCCGACATCCAAAAATTTCCTAGACAAGCAACACAGATTTCTGACAAGACTTCATGCGCCGAGATTCAATATTTTACAAACTGTTTCAACAATCTCCTAGTCTGTTGTTTCAATTACTAGCAAATCCTCCCAGCAATCCTGATGCTTATCGATTTGATTCGGTAGCTGTTAAAGAACCCAAATTTGAAATTGATGGAGTGTTCCTACCGCCAGAAAATGCAGGTGCGGGAGTTGTGTATTTCTGCGAGGTACAATTCCAAAAGGATGAACAGCTTTACGAAAGAGTATTTGCGGAGTCTTCACTATATTTCTACCGTAATCGCCATCGATTTAGCGACTGGCAAACAGTCATAATTTATCCTTCACGCGATATTGAACAAGGTGATGTTCATCCCCATCGCTCATTGCTTAACAGCGAACAAGTGCATCGAGTGTATTTGAATGAGTTGGGAGATATTCGTCAATTACCTTTATGGTTAGCGCTGATGGTACTGACTACTGTAGAGGAAAGTCAAGCACCAGAAGAAGCTAGATATTTGTTAACCAGAACTAGTCAAGAAGTCACAGAACAAGCGAGTCAAGCCATAATAGAGATAATTACGACAATTATGGTGTACAAGTTTGAACAATTCAGCAGAAGGAAAGTAGAGGCTATGCTGGGAATCACATTAAAAGAAACTAGAGTTTACAAAGAAATTAAAGAAGAAGCGATCGCTAACCTCGTTATCCGACTGTTAACTAAGCGGTTTGGAGAACTATCTGAAGAAACGCGCTCTGCAATTTCTCATTTATCTTTGCCTGTTTTGGAAGATTTAAGCGAAGCGCTGTTAGATTTTACTAGTCTTGCTGATTTACAGGCTTGGTTAGCAAGTCAATAGGTAGAAACTACAAGGATAGAATACACCCAATGCCGTTTCCCCAATAGCATGAAGCTAAGAAACATCTTCAATGCATAATAACTTTATTGAATAATTGACCGTTCACTGTTGAGTGTAAACGGTCAACACTATTAAAGTTAATGGCACAGACTGTTAGTAATACATCGAATTGGTCTTAGCCTGAAAATCATGACAGTGAATTGCTTCTTCTGTATTAGCAATAGAAGGATGTACAGTACACTTGAGGCGGTAATTATCGGTAAAAAACTGACAACCTGTACAAGGTATTTGATGCATTTGCTTGGCTTTACTGACGCTATCTCGTGCTGCTGACCACAAACTCCAACCACCTAGAATCATGACAGCCCAAGCAACAACAAAGCAAATAGGGACTAACAAAGCCTGAATCCCATGTATCAAAGCAACAATTAGGTATAACACGGCAAGTTCTGATAGTAATTAAAAATTAGGAGTTAGAAGTAATGTTACCTCCTAACCCCTATATCTAAACTTCTTACTCTAGAAGTATAAATCAAATACCTGCATGACCTAGTGCTAAACCAGCCACAAGCATTCCTAAGACTAAGAATGGTTGGGCACTGGCTTGATACTTCACATCGTTCTTTAAGGGGTCACGCAAAAAGTACATATCTTGGAAAGTAATTTGCGGCAAAATCAACAGTACAAGAATTGCTGCGTACAAATTCTCATGGATACTGACCAGATATGCAGCAATAAATCCTTGAAATACATCAATCATCACTACACATATCCAGGCCGCAGTAGTGACACCAAACATTACAGGTAGTGATTGTAATCCTAATTGGCGATCGCCTTCTACGCTCTTGAAGTCATTAACAATGGCAATCCCCAGTCCAGCTAAACTGTAAACCAGGGTAAGAACCATAATTTTCCAATTCAGTTCGCCAAATAAAGCATGACCCGCCCACCAAGGTAAAGCAATATAGCTGGCTCCTAAGGCATAATTTCCTAACCAGCCGTTTTGCTTCAGCTTCAGTGGTGGCGCTGAATAGATGTAGGCAATAAAAGTACCAAAGATAGCCAACACTGTAATGTTGGGGAAGTCATGACCAGCCCACAAATCCAGTACAAAAGCTAAACCAATACCACCAAGTAATAATACAACTATCTGCGTAATTACTTGGGGTACGGAAATAGCACCAGAAGGAATAGGACGGTAAGGCTCGTTAATCGCATCAATTTCGCGATCATAGAAATCATTGATGGTTTGGGTATAACCCGTTAGCAAGGGGCCGGAAAGCAACATACAAGCCGCCGCCTTCAACACATTTTCCAGCGTCCAAGTATAGTTACCCGAAGAAGCCGCACCGCAGACTACACCCCAAATCAGGGGAATCCAGGTAATCGGCTTCATCAGTTGCAACCGGATTTTCCAAATCGAGGTTTCCCCTGGTGCTGCGCCTTTCATCCCCAACAGTTGCCGAGTTTTAGAACTGCGATCGCCAACTGCGGTGATCTCTTCAGTAGTATTAACGGACTCTATTGCTTCCGCCGAATTGGAATTTGGAGTAATGGGAGATGATTCAGACATAAGATTAATTGGGCATAGGGCATAGGGCATTGGGGATTGGGCATGGGGGAGGCAGTGCGTTGCGGAGGTCTCCTCCGTTGTAGCAACTGCCGTCATGGGGCATGGGGCATAGGGCATTAAGATTTTTGCCTTCCCTCATTTACCTAGTCCCCAGTCCCCAGTCCCCAGTCCCCAATCCCCAGTCCCCACTATCTCTAACTTAAAACGAAATGATCAAATAACTGTTCTGAAACTTCGCCCCAGTAATGGGTTTTCCACTTAAAGAAGGTGGAAGGTCAATATTGCGCCGTTGGTCGCCTGCTTCCACAGTTACTTCCGGCCCATACTGAGTTAGCTTGACTTGTTTTTTATCAAATCCAGGTAAAAATAATCGTACCTGACGGTTATGGGTATCTACTTCTATGGGTTTGGGAGCTTTTAGTGCTTCCTGAGCAAAATCTGGTAGGGCATCCATGAGCGATCGCCATTCACCAGTTGAGGCATCAGGCACTACACTAATGGACAGAGGGCTAAATTCCTCTGTGAGATTGGGGTTGGTCTCGGAAGACACAACAATTACACCACCAACCGTCACACCGATTTGTTGCGCGCTACCCCATAAATAACGGCTGCTGGCTACCTCAATTGGATCTGGTGTAGTTACCAAAAAGGCAGCAACACGCTGGGGATTGGCAAGGGCAGCTTTACCCTTTTCTAAAAAATTATTAACTTGATTAGTCGGTTGAGCGAAGTTATCTGCTGTCCAATTAAAATTGAACAGAGTGCTAATCAGTGGTTGAATTAAAGGCGATTCAGCGATTGTTTTCCCCAAATCTGAGTTAACAATTAATTGCCGAAAGCGTCGCATATACCAACTCAAAGACTCTGGTAATCCCAACATTCGTAAACCAGAAGCATCACCTGTGCCATCATAAACAATCACATCATATTTGCCACTGGCATCATATTCACGGATTGCATTTAAGGCTAAAGCACCATCCATCCCCGGCAATACCACCAATTCTTGACCAAAAACATCTTTAATAATTGGTGTGCGGAGATATTGCGCCTCCAGTTTTTTCACTTCTTCCCATTGGCGTTCTAATAATACAGATGCTTGAAACTGTACTACTTGCAAATTGGGAGCAATTTCTTGAGGGTCGGGTGTTAGGCTAGTTTCTAGCAGAATCGGTAATGTTGGTTCTGCCAATCCAGCCAGAAGTACGCGCTTGCCTTCGCTAGCCAATAATTTAGCGGCGGCGATCGCAATTTTGGTACGAGCAATGCCGCCTTTGCCCAAAAATGTCAATATCAGAGTCATTAGTTGATTTCCACCTTACCGCCGATGTTTTCAACTCCAACTTAGCACTCGGCAAATATTCTGTGCTTCCGCCTACTGTACGACTTTTAGCTCATCTTCAAAAAACCAAGTGGAGAAATTATCTTCAAATTGCACCACTATACCCACACTGCTACCATCTGTCATTTTGTAGCCGAGGATAGTACCAACTTGTCCTAATTTTTTTACAACAGCGGGAGATACGCGATCGCGCAAACGAAAGACCTTAACCTTCTGTCCGATTTCCATGCCTAGATATAATGCAATAAACCAAGTCTCAGTTTAACTGAATCCGTGACTCTTCTGTAATACATTTAGGATGATGAGGTAGATCAACAATCAGGCAACAAATAATCAATCACAACATCAATTGATAAACTGTCTGCGATAGCTAAGAGTTAACCCTGATAATTTGATTTAAGTAAAAAATCGCTTTCTTTGCGTCAACGAGCAGCCATGTACGATCCAAATCCGCCGCGCCCGCCCCAAGAAACAATGCCGACGATGTATGATTTACCCAGCGAATTAATAGGGGAATCAGGCTTGCCGGACGAATTTCACTGTATTCAGGCTGATTTATTAACTGAAACTTGTCAACCTCCCAACTATTTACCCACAGAAATTTTACTGGCTAGCGATTTAAACCTGTACTACAATCCTCGCCATCCTTTGTGGTACAAAAGGCCCGATTGGTACGTAGTTTTAGGGGTAGCTGGTGCTAGCCAACAGCAAGACTTACGCTTAAGTTACGTTGTTTGGCAAGAAGGAATTAATCCATTTTTAGTAGTTGAATTACTTTCACCCGGTACAGAACAAGAAGACTTAGGAAGAACTCTCAGGGAAGTCAATCAACCGCCAACTAAATGGGAAGTTTATGAACGTGTTTTGCGGGTTCCTTACTATGTCGTATACGATCGCTACGAAAATCATCTGAGGATCTTTCAACTTATAGGCAGTCGTTATGAAGCAATATCTCTAACAGAAAACCGCTTTTGGCTAGAAGAGTTAGAACTGGGATTAGGATTGTGGCAAGGCACTTATCAGCAGATCACAGGTTTATGGTTGCGTTGGTATAATGCACAGGGCTGGGTACCTACCCTGGCAGAAAAAGCAGAACAGGAAAGGCAACGTGCAGAACAGGAAAGGCAACGTGCAGAAAAATTGGCAGAGTATGTACGTTCGCTAGGCGTAGATCCTGATAATTTGAGTTGATTAATCTGCGTTTAATTTTTTCTAATTATCACCTTGCCTGACATTTTATTGATATTAAAGCAAATTAATTCAAGACAGTATTTTCTATTAATATCAAGTAGTAAAAATGCTGCCATAGATCAATACGGTTGAGTTAAGAAAATTAATTGACAAAAACACCAAAAAACTAGTTACTCAACAATAATTTTGGAGGGGTTTAGGGGATTTTCCCCCAATTGAGCTAGCTGTTTCCACAACTCTGAACTGTATTGTGCCATAGATAATTTGCTCAAGATTTACATCAGCGATTTTGATACATATTGGTATTTTGCAAAGACTGCTGAAATTGGTATAATGATTTGCTTATTTAGTCATGCAAAGGGAACCTTAATCACTAATTAGCTTCATCAATAGCACTAGGATGCCATCTGTAATGAGCAAGGGAGCAGAAATTGCTAAGAACAATGCGAGGAGTTGTACGTAAAGCAGGAAGTTTGAGGCGTATTCTACCAGTAGATCAAAGATTATGGGTAAAGTTTGATTTACTCAGAACTTTGGTCAGAAGAGACTTAGAAGGGCGATACAAAGGTTCCGTTTTAGGCAATTTATGGCCTTTGCTGAATCAGCTATCGCAATTATTAATTTACACCTATGTATTCTCCATTGTTCTCAAAGTCAAATTAACCCTGAAAACTTTACCAGACAATAATTTTACTTTTGGTTTGTGGTTATTTGCCGGCTTACTACCTTGGATTGCATTTACAGGCGGACTAATTCAATCTGCTAACTCCGTAGTTACACAGCCAAATTTAGTCAAAAAAGTAGTTTTTCCCTTAGCTTTATTACCCTTAGTGCCAATTTTATCAACATTTATTGAAAGCTCTTTTGGCTTAATGGCATTGATTTTTTTTGTAGCTATCAGTGCCCATACTTTACATACTACATTGGCGTTGTTACCCTTAGTCTGGTTAACACAATTATTGCTTACAGCCGGATTAGGTTACTTGACAGCAGGACTGACAGTGTTTTTGCGGGATATTCCTCAGACTTTAGGGGTAATCCTAAATATCTGGTTTTATGCAACACCGCTTGTCTATCCCGCATCTACTATTCCTGAGCAATGGCGCAGTTGGATATTTTGGTTAAATCCCATAGCTGCGATCGCAGAAGTATATCGTGATTTAATTTTAGTCGGGGAGGTAAAACACTGGGGTGAATGGGGAGTGGCTTTTATAGTTTCCTTGGTGGTATTTGGCTGTGGGTTTTCCCTATATAGACGGTTGCGTCCGGCCTTTGCTGATGTGTTATAAATCTGGGGAATTAACCCAAATTGAGCTTCATAAAAAATCATGCGATCGCTGGGTTGATATCTTGTCTAATTTTTCAGATCTGCTAGTAGTAAGTGTGCGATGCTATGGGTGATGAGATTGCAATTTCGCTAAAAAATGTCTCAAAATGCTATAAGCGTTATGCTCGTCCTATAGATCGGCTCAAAGAAATTTTAATACCGAAAAGCATTCATTCTCAAGAGTTCTGGGCGTTAAAAGATATTAACCTAGAACTTTATCAAGGTGAAACTTTAGGAATTATCGGACAAAATGGCTCTGGTAAAAGTACGTTATTACAGATTATTGCTAGAACGCTCACACCCACTACAGGAGAAGTAGTAGTAAATGGGCGAGTTTCTGCCTTATTGGAATTAGGTAGCGGCTTTAATCCAGAATTTACAGGACGACAAAATGTATTTTTTAATGGTCAAATTCTAGGTTTAAATAAAGAAGAAATAGAACATAAATTTATTGAAATAGAAAAATTTGCTGATATTGGTAGTTTTATCGACCAGCCAGTAAAAACCTATTCCAGTGGGATGTTTGTGCGGCTAGCATTTGCCGTAGCGGTGAATGTTAATCCCGAAATTCTCATAGTAGATGAAGCACTGGCCGTTGGAGATATTTATTTCCAACAAAAATGTTATGAACGCATTAGAAAATTGAGAGATATCGGTACAACTCTGTTATTTGTTTCCCATGATTCAACAGCTGTACATAAACTCTGCAGTAGAGCCTTGCTATTAGAAGGTGGGAAATTAATCTTAGATGCACAACCAAAACAAGTAATCGATTTATATGAAGCTAAACTTCTGCAGAAGAATGATGTGCAACCAGATGCAGTTAAAATCGATATTATCTCAGAAGATGGCTCTCGTAAATTAGAGCAGGAATCTTCTGTAACAAGTGCTGTTGATGAAGTAGTAATTAATGCTCCAGATGTTAGTATAAAGTTTATCAGATTCTTGGATGAGCAAGGAGAAGAAATATTAGTAGCTATTAGCGAGCAATTATTGCAATTATCCATAGGAATTTTATTTCTTCAATCCTATGCAGATCCACATATCGGATTTAAAATCCGAGAGAAGACAGGTGAGGTAATTTTTGAAACCAATACCTGGTGTATGGGAAAAAGCATCGGTCGAGTAGATAGCGCTACTTTAGTAGAAATTTGCTTCCGTTTTTACGTACCTTTAATGGAGGGAGAATACACAATTACATTTGGTATTGCTGATGGTGTTATTGGAGAAAGTACATTTGAACGTACTTTGCTTTATGCTCATAATGTTTCCGTATTAAAAGTTTTAAAAAATACAAATTCTATACGTTGGTCAGGTATTGTAAATCTTTCACCCACAGTTTCTATTGATAAGCAGGCTTATGTTTGATGAGATAATTCAGCAGGCAAGACAGACAGAATATGACTTTCGACAAACCGCCAACCCAGATGATCCACTGGGACATCTATTTAACGAATGGTTTGACTACTACAAACTAAAGTGGGCGATCGCTCATGTTCTCAAACCCGCTACAATCCTAGAAATCGGAGTACGTTATGGCTACTCCTCTGCTGCTTTTCTGCATGGAAATCCATCTGCCAAATATGTTGGTATCGATTTAGATACAGATTCCTACGGTGGTATCAAAGGTGCAATTAACTGGGCAAAAACTATTACTCAGCAATTTCATACAGAATATATGATTGCTGATACACAGGTTATGAACCGCTTGCCTGGAGATTTATACGATCTAATTCATGTTGATGGACAACAAGATGGTAATGGTTCCTTTCATGATTTAGAACTTGCAATTAAGCAGTCACGTTATGTCCTGGTAGATGGATATCTCTGGACAAGGCAAAATTTTATGGCAGTTAGCGATTTTTTATTCACTAACTCCGACTTACTAGATTGGTATGGTGTCATACCTGGTTATGCTGGAGATTTATTAATCAAAGTTTCTCCTAATTATTTAAATCAATTTCATCAAAATATTAATATTCAAGTTACATCTAGCACAGATATTCGTAATACTTATACCAAGGAATATTATACAGAAGATTGCGGTGGGTTTGATGCATACAAAATATATCAAGGTAAAAAGTTAGAGGACTCTAGACTAAGAGCAGTTGCCACTATTGCTAGTTTGAAAAAATCAGGGAAAGTCTTAGATATTGCTTGTGGTAGAGGTGAACTAACCTACCATTTTGCCAAACAAGGATTTCAGGTAACAGCGATTGACTACGCTCAAAGTGCTATTGATTTAGCACAAAAATGCTTTATAGATGAAGAGAATTTAAAAAATAATGTAGATTTTCTATGTGAAAATATATGTGATTTATCCTTTCCCAAAGCCTATGATTTAGCAGTAGCATCTGATGTGATCGAACACCTATCAGTTGCAGAAGTAGAGTTACTATACAGTAAAATTTCTCAAGCCATCAATCCAGATGGTTTGTTTGTCATACATACATTTCCTAACCTTTGGTACTACCAGTATGAGTACAAAAGGAAAAGAAGGATTGCTGCATCTGTAGGTGCATATTTACCAGTACAACCACGTACTAGGTATGAAATGTTAATGCACATTAATGAACAGTCACCCCGGGTATTAAAAAAGCAACTAGCTAGACACTTTGAATATGTACTAGTTTGGTTTGGTGAACCAACTCACCCCGGAGGTAGCCTGGTAAATAAATATTCAATACAAGAACTTCGTTCTGCAACTAGCTTATTTGCTATTGCTGCTCATCAACCCATAAATCAGAGTGAGTTAAAGCAGCGGCTACAAATGCAACCTTTACCGTATCAGGTTGCCGAAAAATTAAAATTAGTTGTGAAAGATTTTCCTCAAAATCTAGTTATCGGCAGTGACTTTGAGGTATCTATAGAATTAATTAATCATAGTCAATTTATCTTCAATAGCTTTCTTCCTAACCCAGTTCACCTTAGTTACCATTGGATGAATGAGCCAGGCACCAATAATATTATCTTTGATGGAGAGAGAACAGCAATCTTTCCACCACTAAACCCGATAGCACAAAACTCATACAAAGTAAAAATTAAAATCCCTCAGGAAAATGGTAATTATCTGCTCAGACTGACGCTTGTGCAAGAGAATGTGCGCTGGTTCGATCAAGAACCGATAAATTTAAAACAAGATATTCCAATAACAATCAATTTAAAAGCTGATTAAAGCCATTCTGAGTAATAATGTTTAATCAATTTTTAGCTAGAACTGTATGATAATCAGATAGGATGTAATTTAAATAAAGACTTATTAAGATAAACCCAATGTCATCAGTTAATAATTTAAAAGACTTATTAAATAATGCAGAACTGAGAGCGCAACCGCGTACAAAGTGGCCTGGTAATTTAAATTTCTTTCCTTTTAATTTAAGCTTAAGATTTCAAAATTTTATTTTAAAATGTATCAACTTTCTCTTTAAAGATCAAAGAGAAGTAAACTTGAATTTAATTATGGCTTTGCGAGAATCTGTAGCTCTCAATCAACAGCTAATAGAAGAAATAACTACTTTAAGGCAACAGCTAGATGAATACATAGATAAAAATAGTAGCCATATACAAAATATAGATCAACAATTAGCATCTGTAGATACTCACCTGAAAAAGTTGCAAGATGAATTTATTCTTAATGACAGTTACCTCAAAAATGACTTAATCCAACAGAAGCGTTTAATTGAAATGTTTTTAGAAGAATCAAAAAAACGCTTACCAGAACCTTTCAATCAAGAACAACTGCAGACATTTGTTAATGAAGAACCTGATTTATTAGATGCATTCTATGTGGCTTTTGAAGACCAATTTCGTGGTCAGCGAGAGGAAATTCTCAATCGCTTAAAAGTGTATTTACCGTTGATTGCAGAAACAAATATTGGTAACCCAGACTTCCCTATTTTGGATGTAGGTTGTGGACGAGGTGAGTGGTTAGAGTTATTGCAAGAATCCGGATATACAGCTAGAGGACTTGATATTAATAAGGTAATGGTAGAACAATCTCGTTCAAGAGGATTTGATGTCATAGAAGCAGATGTCATGCTTTATTTGCAATCTCTCCCTGATCATACTTTAGGTGCTGTTACTGGCTTTCATATCATCGAGCATTTAACTTTTCCTATATTAATGAAATTTTTTAGTGAAGTAGCCAGAACACTTAAGCCTGGGGGACTAGCTATTTTTGAAACGCCTAATCCTCAAAATGTTCTAGTTGGTAGTTGTAACTTTTATTTTGACCCGACTCATAATCATCCATTACCTAGTGCTTTGATTAAATTTATGCTGGAGATTCAGGGTTTATCTCAAGTCAGAGTTATAGACCTGCATCCTTACCCAGACACGTATAAAGTCAGTGGTGGTGAGTTAGCTGAAAAATTCAATAATTATTTTTATGGGCCGCAAGATTATGCAGTAGTAGGATACAAACTATAAATTTTAAAAATGTTCAAATGATCATATGAGTGAAATACAATCATCTTTAAGGATTGCCATAGACCTCACTCCTTTAAGAGTTGGAGGAGAAAATGGCGGAGCAAAGGTCTTAGTTCTAACTTTAATTAAACAATTTCAAAAATTAGCTCCTCATCATCATTTTTTACTACTGACAGCACCTTGGAATCACTCAGAAATCAAGCAATACGAAACTGATAATACAGAATGTCTGTTAGTTTCTAATTTAACTGAAAACCCAAAACCAAATCAATCGGGATTATTCTCTAAACTGCTTCAGAAAATATGGAATAAAATCAGCATCAAGCTAATTGACTCTATTAATCAGAGTACATTACTTAAAAAACATAATATTAATTTACTTTTTTGCCCTTTCTCTGCACCAACTTATGCTGAAAAGGGTATACCAGTAGTAGCCATTGCTTATGATTTACAACATCTAGACTACAAATTTTTCTTTACCCCTCAAGAACAACAACACCGCACAAAATTTATCACCGAACTCCTAAGAAAATCGCAGAAAATAATTTGTATCTCAGATTTTACACGTCAATCTTTTATTAAATACTTTCAAGCTCCTTCAGAAAAATTTGCTGTTATCCCGATTTCTATTCATGAACGTTTAACTAAACTCAATGAAAACATTGTCAAAGAAAATCTGATAAATCTAGATTTGGCAGAAAGAAAATATATTTTCTACCCAGCCAACTATTGGCCGCATAAAAATCATCGTATGCTATTAACAGCCTATGGAATATATAAAAAACATTTGCCAGATGGTTTTGATTTAGTATTTACAGGAGCTTTAGAAGATGAACAAAACCAATTAAAGGCAGCAGCCAAAGTAATGGGGCTGAGTGAAAATGTCAAATTTTTGGGTTATTTGCATGAAGAAGCATTGACATCAGTTTGGCAAGGTTGTGAATGCTTAGTTTTTCCTTCGTTATATGAAGGGTTCGGTATTCCTGTTTTAGAAGCTATGGCATTTGGTAAACCAGTATTATCTAGTAATGCTGCTAGTTTGCCAGAAGTAGGAGGAGATGCAGTTATCTATTTTGATCCTCGCAAACCCGATGAAATAGCATCATGCTTGCTCAAGATTAGTAGCAATTCACTATTAATTGAAGAGTTAGTTAATCAAGGATATCAAAGGTTAAAGCTATTTGATGGGCAAAAAATGGCTGATGAGTATCTCAATATATTTGAGACAGTAGCCCTCAATCATCCTACATCAATTCAAACATCGATTTCTGGTATTTATGATGATGGCTGGTCTGCACCTGAGTTTTCTATTTCTATAGAACCGGGTTCTCCAGGGCGAACTCTAGAGATTTTGTTGGAGACTCCCGCATTTTTTCCAGCTACAAAAGCAAGGATAACGTTACAAACAAAAGGTAAAAAGTCATGCTATACCTGCATTCGAGCTGCATCACAGAAGATTGTTTGGCCAGTTTCATCTACAGGGGAAGAAATTACTGTGCAGATTTTACCTAGCTTCCAGCCTAGTCAAATTAACCTTAACTCAGATCAGCGCCAACTTGGGGTAATAGTACGTGATTGCCGTCTTAAGTTAGCTGATGGCGAATCTAGTTCAATTCTTGCTTTAGAGAGTGTGGTGTGAACTTAAAATTTAGCGTTATTACACCTTCTTTTTGTCAAGGTCGTTTTATAGAGAGAACTATACAAAGTGTACTCTCTCAAAAATCTTCAGATATAGAAATTGAGTACTTCATCTGTGATGGTGGTAGTACAGATGAGACTATAGAGATTTTGCAGCATTATGATGACAATTTACGCTGGATATCAGAACCCGATAATGGGCAAGCTGATGCAGTCAATAAAGGTATTGCGCTCACAACAGGTGAGATAATTGCCTGGATTAATTCTGATGATATCTATTATCCTGGAACATTTGAAGTAATTCAAGAAATTTTTGCATCAAATCCCGAGATACAAATCATCTATGGTAATGCTGACCATATTGATGAACAAGATGTATTTATTGAAGCCTATCCAACAGAACCTTGGAATTTCCAACGTCTAATTGATACTTGTTTTCTGTGTCAACCAGCTGTATTCTTTCGTCGCTATCTAGTTGATAGATATGGAAACTTAGATGCTTCTCTTAAGTATTGTATGGACTATGAGTTGTGGCTTCGCTATGGTCAACATATTCCATTTTATTACCTATCCCGTAAGCTTGCTGGTTCGCGTCTCTATAAAGATAATAAGACACTTGGTCAGCGAATAGCAGTTCATTATGAGATAAATAATATGATGCATTCCAAATTTAGGAGTGTACCTGATAAATGGATTTTCGCTTATGCCCATGTGAAGGTAGAAGAAACTTTAAAGTTAGATAGAAGCAATCCTCTTCAGAATTTAAAATTTGTTCAGGCAGTAATTTATCACAGCCTGTGGTCATTTTATCACTGGAAAAAAATTATAACGATAACTGCGTCAGCCAGAATGGTTTGGTGGGTAATTGCTGCAAATATAGCAATCCTGAAGAATTTATCTTTATTGTTTAAAAGTTTATGAGAATTGGTTTTGATATTAGTCAAACTGGAAAAGCTAAAGCAGGATGTGGATATTTTGCTGCGAGTCTAATTCAAAAATTAGTAGAAGAGTCTGATAATAATCATTATCTGCTATATTCAGCCTTTGGCAATACCTTTTGGGATTCAGAACATGCCAAAAGTACGATCCGTTTTTCTCAAAAGAATTGTACTCACCTGCTAGATAATTTATCGCATCATGATTCTCTAGCTTTTTGGAGTGTTAGCACATCTATAGATGAAGACAAATTGGGTAATCCAGATATTGTTCATGCCAACAATTTTTCCTGTCCCCGTTTAACTTCTTCACGTCTTGTTTATACTTTATACGATCTGAGCTTCATAGATTATCCAGAGTATACTTCTGAAGAAAACCGATGGAATTGTTTTAATGGTGTTTTTGATGCAGCAATGCAAGCTGATCTAATTATTGCTATTTCGGAATATTCAAGACAACGATTTTTAGAAATATTTCCAAACTTTCCTATAGAGAGAACTCGTGTAGTTTATTTAGGAAGTCGTTTTACAGATACAGATTCTGAAAAACCGATAGCATCTCTCGAACCTCATAATTTTTGGCTGTCAGTAGGAACTTTAGAACCTAGAAAAAATCTACGTAGAACTTTACGCGCTTATAAACAATATCTTGATTTACATTCTGACTCTAAACCTTTAGTTTTAGCTGGAGGACAAGGATGGCTAGAAGAAGACCTGGAGCAGTTTATTAATCATTTAGAATTGAGTAAACATATTATTAGGCTAGGTTATGTAGATGACCCTACACTAAAATGGCTATATAAAAATTGTTGGGCATTTATTTATCCATCTATTTATGAAGGGTTTGGATTACCTGTTTTAGAGGCTATAAGCCTTGGTACGGCTGTACTTACTTCTGATACTACAAGCTTGCCAGAAGTGGGTGGAAATGCAGTTTTATATGTAGACCCTAGCAGTGAAGCTGATATTTTGGCAGGTTTTATAAAACTGGATGATGACAAATTCCGTGAGATTCTCAAGACTAATAGTCAAACACAAGCAAGTAAATTCTCGTGGAGGAAAGCTGCAAAAGAAGTGATGCAAGCATATACAGATGTTTTAAATATGCCACCAAGATAAGCTGTTACGCATTTAAATTGTATATTTCGCGCTCAGGTGGTCAAGAGTCCAGAATCCAGGGTCAAAGGCTAGCTTGGACTTTTGACTCTTGACCCTTGACAGCCCTAACGACAGAATATTTGATCTAGGCGCGTATCAGCTTAACCTGGTCTCTGAAAGCTGCGTTCTTCCTACTCGCAAACAACTAACTTTTACTCACCGAATATACAGGTTTTTGTTGGTTAGTATAAATTACCCCTCGTTGCCAAACAGATACTAGATGCGATTAAGCATCCATTACTAAAATCTTCACTCAATCAGCTTGCTGCAAACTTAACGGACTGCCTTTGTTTACTCACAATACCAGACAATGTTGCTAAAGCTGATACCCTATCAGTCACCTTTTATGCGTCAATTTGATGGTTTTGCAGTTGGGTAGTTATATCAAAAATTTAAGGTGCGTTAGCCTACTGGCGTGGCAAGACTAAAATAGTGCATTGCTCAAACTCTTGTGGAATGGGCATCTTGCCCGTCCTGGGCGGACAAGATGTCCACCCCACAAGAAAATTATATTGCCACATTTTAGTCTTGTCAGTCCACTACTTCTTAATTACCTGTACCTACTGAATAATATAGGGGCATCATTGCCCCTAGGAATCTTCAAGTTGACCGACGCGACGTATATTGAGAATGTCGCTCATTTTTTTTATTTGGGTAAACACTTGCTCTAGTTGTGGGCGATCGCGTATTTCTATACCTAAGTCCATTAATGCTGGTTGTCCGATCGCAGTTTTTACTTGAGCATGGCGAACGTTGATTCCCTGATCGCTTAAGCGTGACAAAATATCTTTTAACACTCCAACGCGATCAAGGGCTTCAATTTGCACGTTTACGGGGTAAGTATGGGGACGTGCAGTATGTTCGGCGGCGTTGTTCCACCCTACTGGTACTAGCCGTTCATATTCCACACTTTCAAGATTATTACACCCTTGACGATGAATAGAAATTCCGCGCCCACGGGTAACTACGCCAATAATCGGTTCCCCAGGAATGGGGGTACAACACCCAGCTAAGTGATACACCAAACCTTCTACCCCAACAATTGGCGAATCGCTGGCGCGGGAATGGGTTGCTGGTGCATCTCGCAAAGCTTTGGCGTTGCTGGATGACTCTTTGGGCAAAAATGGGGGTGCAACAACCATAGGTTGTTGTGCTTTCACCACTTCTCGCCAACGGTTGAGAACTAAGTTGAGGGTGATTTCGCCGTAACCCAAACCTGCAAGTAAATCTTCAACGCTGTGGTAGTTACATTTTTCAGACACGCTGTGCATTGCGTCTGATTTTAAGAGACTCTCAAAACCAGTTTTACCCAGTTCTTTTTCTAATAATTCTCGACCTCGAGCCACATTTTCTTCCCGGCGCGATCGCTTGTACCATTGTTTAATCCGATATTTAGCTGCGGAAGTTCTGACAAAGTTCAACCAATCCAAGCTAGGATGGCTGTTTTTTTGGGTCATAACTTCGACGATATCGCCATTGTGCAACCGCGTTGACAGTGGTACCATGCGCCCATTGACTTTGGCTCCCGCACAGTGGTTACCTACTTCTGTATGAATCCGATAAGCAAAATCAACACTGGTGGAACCTGGACTTAAAGGAATTACATCACCTTTGGGAGTGAAAACATAGACATCATCTTCAAATAAATTATCTTTGACGCTATCAAGATATTCTTGAGCATCCTTTAAATCACTTTGCCATTCCAGCAGTTGCCGCAACCAAGTAAATTTCTCATCTGTTGCTGTTAAATGACTATTATTAGAATTGCCTGTTTCTTTATATTTCCAGTGGGCAGCAATCCCATACTCAGCAATATGGTGCATTTCCATTGTCCGGATTTGCACTTCTAAGGGACGACCAGTCAGCCCAATTACGCCAGTATGTAATGACTGATAACGGTTTGGTTTTGGTAGCCCAATATAATCTTTAAATCTACCAGGAATTGGGCGAAAGGCATCATGCACTACCGCTAAAGCACGATAGCATTCTTCATTGGTCTCAACAATAATCCGCAATGCTGCTAAATCATAGATTTCATGAAACTCTTTTTGCTGTCGCTGCATCTTCTGGTAAATACTATAAAGATGCTTCGGACGACCGCTAATATCGAGACATTTAATTCCAGTTTGTTGGAGGCGATCGCGTAAAGTTGCTGTAGCCTTCGCTAATTTCTCTTCTCGTGATGTCCGTTTCTCAGAAACGTGCTGTTGAATTTCGCGGAAAGCTTCTGGTTCTAAATATTTAAAAGATAAATCTTCTAATTCCCATTTAAAGTGCCAGATCCCCAAACGATTCGCTAAGGGTGCAAAAATATCTCTAGTTTCTTGAGCAATGCGACGGCGTTTTTCATCTGGCATAAATTGCAGAGTTCGCATATTATGTAGACGGTCAGCCAACTTCACCACAATAACCCGAATATCCTGTGCCATTGCTAAAAACATCCGCCGAAAATTTTCTGCTTGACTTTCGGTTTTGCTTTTGAAATTTATTTTAGAAAGTTTGGTGACACCTTCTACTAATTGCCGGACTTCTGAACCAAATTGCTCTTCTATTTGTTCAATTGTAATCTCTGTATCTTCAACTACATCATGGAGAAATCCAGCTGCTATCATATCAGCACTACCGCCTAAATCACGCAGTAATCCTGCTACTGCAACGGGATGACAAATATATGGTTCTCCCGATTTTCGGTATTGTCCTTGATGCAGTTGATAAGCGAATTGGAATGCTCGAGCAATTAAAACTGTATCATTATGCCTTCGATCGTCTTCCGCTACGCCACCATTTCTGTATGACTCTTTTAAACATTTTTTGAGCCACTCCGGAAGAGGAACATCAATGGAAGAATTGAGAACTATGGTACTCATACAAAGAGAACTAAAGGTGATCTGTGGATAGGGGTTAGAGAGGAGCAAACTAACAGCATCGCCGCCGGAAAATGCTAATGCCAAAGGCCGGTAGAAAAAACTTGAGAAGATGATTACTAATTTTTTATGGTAACCATCAAGTGCGAGCTTTAAGTTACATAATTCCTATATATTTCTGGCAAATGAAGCCTCAAAGCGTGACTTGAGGCTTCTTGTTCTAAAAAGAGCTGAAGAAAGATTATTGTAGAAAAATTACTTGACATTAATACTATCTTAACTACCACTGGATGTCTCTAAATCAAGAGAAATATCAGGACTTGGCAAATTTGTTAGAGCAATTCCGCTCCGATGCCAATAAGACCACACTAGATGCAAGCGAACTGCGGCAGCGTTTAGCCTCCTTAAATCAATTGTTTGGGCAGCAGATTCTACCTTTACCTGAACTGAATTCGCGAGAACAGTCTTATCGGACAGAGATTGGCAAGCAGTTGCGCCTATTGGAAATTGACATAATGTTTTTCCAAGGAGCAAGGCAGGTATCAACTGCACAAGCCAGGCGGCAAACCATTAGCGATCGCTTGACAACTCTCATCCAATATTGTGATGCTATCCTGCGACCAGAAGATACAGAGGAAAAATCATGATTCATTTCCTGGTGATCTAGTTTATTTATCATCCCACCTCTGACTTCCAGTTGACAGCTATTTTGACAACAAGTTGTAAACTCCGTAAATTTCACGATTGAGCATTGGTATTGGGGAGTGGGGATCGGGGACTGGGGACTGGGGAGAGGGAGATGAGGACGCAGGGGGCAGGGAGCAGGGAGCAGGGGGAGAATAAATTACCAATTACCAATTACCAATTACCAATTACCAATTACCAATTACCAATTACCAATTACCAATTACCCAATGCCCAATGCCCAATGCCCTATGCCCCATGCCCAATCCCTCGAAGCAACAGAGTTATAGTGCGATGCATATAGGTGTCTACTGGCTCTGCTGTGGGTTTAAATATCAGTGCATAATAGAGTGACCCACTGACGAGGTCGGTGATGAGATCTACATCTGCATCTGGCTGGATTTCGCCTCTAGATTTGGCTCTTTGCAGAATTTGGGCAAAAGCCTCGCGACGCGGCATTATATATTTTGTCCAGTAGACTTGGGCAAATTGCGGATTGCTTGAGGCTGTACTGATAATTAAAGCGAGTGTCTGACGACCTAGAGGACTCAAGATTTTTTTCGCGGCATTATCAATCAGGATATCCATATCTCCCCAGAAGGTACCTGTATCTGGGATCGCTACATCTGCTCTTAAGCTTTCGATCGCATCTGCAACTAGTTCTTCTTTAGAAGTATAACGTCGATAGATAGTTGTCTTACCAACTCCAGCACGAGATGCGATCGCTTCTATGCTCATGCTTTGATACCCTACTTCCGCCAGTAGGTCAAGAGTTGCCTGCAGAATCGCTTGATTAGCTTGAATACTGCGTGGTCGTCCAGATGGGCTATTAATTCGCTTACTCATACCAACATCTTGACTAAACCCGACCATCTTGGCAATTTTCAGTAAATTTCTTTACTTTCCGCCGTCTTGAGCAAGACTATACGATACGCTACCGTAGCGTATATGATTGTGTTAGGGGTTTGGTGTTCCTATTACCCAGTCCCCAATCCCTAATCCCCAGTCCCCAATATGGCTACTAATATTAAAAGTTCTAATTTTAACCAAGCTGGTTATGTTCAAGGGCCTTTGAAATGGGCGATCGCTTTTTCTGCGTCTCTGGGTGCGATTCTAGAGGTGATTGACACTAGCATTGTTAACGTGGCCCTGACTTCCATGCAAGCCAGTTTAGGGGCTACAGTGAGCGAAATTGGCTGGGTAGTCACCGGATATGCGATCGCCAATGTTGTTTTAATTCCCTTATCTGCTTGGTTGGGTGATTATTTTGGTAAAAAAAATTACTTTATATTTTCGCTAATTGGCTTTACTATCGCCTCAGTTATTTGTGGGCTATCAGTAAATTTGCCCATGCTAATTGTCTCCCGCATCGCTCAAGGATTATTTGGTGGGGGATTGTTAGCGAAAGCTCAAGCTATTTTATTTGAAACCTTTCCTCCCGCCGAACAAGGTTTAGCGCAAGCAGTGTTTGGAGTGGGAGTGATTTCTGGCCCAGCAATTGGCCCGACTTTGGGAGGCTACCTCACCGATGCTTTGGGTTGGCGCTGGATTTTCTTTATTAATATTCCCTTTGGGATCTTGGCAGTAGTGATGTCTTCAATGTTTTTACCGCAGGATAAAGGTAAAAGTGAAGCAAAAAACCAAGCCGTCGATTGGTTGGGGATCGGGTTATTGGTGGTTGCTATTGGTTGTATGCAAACCTTTTTAGAAGAAGGGGAACAAGAGGATTGGTTTTCTTCCGGTTTTATTACCACCTTAGCGATTGCCAGTATTTTAGGCTTAGTGCTGTTTATTTGGCGAGAACTGAAAACGCCTCATCCGGCTGTGGATTTAAGAGTGCTGCATCACCGTTCCTTAGCTGCGGGGAGTTTTTTATCTGCAATTGTGGGGATGGGATTGTATGGCGCATTATTTGCTGTACCAATTTTTGCCCAAAGTATCCTGCATTTTACTGCTACCCAAACGGGACTTTTACTAGCACCTGGGGCGTTAGCATCAGCAATTGTCATGGTGATGTTAGGTAAATTATCTACCAAAGTCGATGCCAGAATTTTAATTGCGATCGGTGGTGTGGGTACAGCTATGGTGATGTTTGATTTATCAAAACTCACTTCCCAAACCGGAGCCGATGATTTATTTTGGCCCTTGGTATGGCGTGGAGCCTTTACAGTCTTGATGTTTCTACCGTTAAGTTTGGCAACTTTAGGCTCACTTCCCAAAAAAGATATTTCCTCTGGTTCTGGCTTTTACAACCTCACCCGGCAGCTTGGTGGTAGCATCGGCATTGCTATACTCACCACCCTGCTAGATAAGAGAGAAGCGTTTCATCGCGCTATGCTTTTATCTCACCTTAGCCCTTACAGTCCAGAAACCAATCAACGCCTTGACTTGCTTACCGCAGCAATGCAAAACCAAGGTATGGATGCAACAACAGCCCATCAACAAGCATTGGCTTTACTGAGCCAAACAGTAGATATTCAAGCGGCGGTTTTGTCTTTTGCAGATATCTTTCGAGTTGTAGGAGTAGCGTTTCTCTGCTCATTACCTTTATTACTCTTTTTAGGCAAAGGTGGCGCTGGAGCAAAAGCACCAGTACATTGAGCGCGAGTTCCTTTGAGAAATAGTAGGTAAGCGCGAATTGCTTTGAAAAAGAGTAGGTGAAGACAGCAGAGGAAGCAGGAGGAATAAGTTTCCAATGCCCCATGCCCCATGCCCTATGCCCCATATCAATATAAGTAAATATTATAAGCAATATTACTTATTTATATAATTCATCTATTTCCTTACTCAGGTTGAAAGTATATTTTGGATCTTATATGTCAAGGTTTCATGACATTCGCGCTCAATTAAATTTTTTTAATCAATGAATTTAAATTTATTACTGCTAAGAATGCTGATTTAGAGCAAAAATTTCTGTTTATCAGATGGGAATTTTAGCTGATAACTCTAATTTAAAATTCCACCTCTTGACAGAGTTTAGGTATTTTTTTAGCTAAGTTACTGAGCAGAATTAGCTAAAGCAATAAATACAGGGAATTTTTTTGTTTTGAGACTGTTAGTTGTAGTTGCTGTAGAGATTTATGAAAGGTTATTTACCCAAAGGGCGGCTTTCTTCGACATATTTAAGCAGATTTAATTATGAATATGTTCAAGATAAATGGAAAAGTTACTGCTTTAAAATACGTGGAACTAGACGTTCATCTGCTTTAGATAGACCTCACCACAAACACATCTTTTGGAGTTGGTGCGGCAGTTTTATTGGCATAGCAGCAACCGCTTACCTGTCTATAAAAATGAATTCTCCTTTGTTGATGGCTCCCTTTGGTGCGACAAGTGTATTAATCTTTGGTATACCTGACAGTCCTTTAGCTCAACCCCGAAATGTAATTGGTGGTAATTTTGTAGCAGCATTAGTTAGCCTGACTATTCTGCATCTTTTCGGTTCAGAACCTTGGGCTATGGGAATGGCTGTGGCTACAGCTATTGGGATGATGCAACTTACTGCAACCTTACATCCTCCTTCTGGTGCTGTTGCATTAGTTGTAATGATGACAAAAGCATCCTGGCAATTTCTCTTAACTCCTGCCTTAGAAGGTTCGATAATTTTGGTACTTTGTGCCGTAGTATTCAATAATTTGGCACATGAGCGAACATATCCTAAGTATTGGTTTTAAACGTTGGCGTTGCTGTCTCTCCGTAAGTGGGATTCAGCAACGCCAAACTTTCTATGTGTAGATTAAAAGAGCGATCGCAATTAAAATTCAGTGTATTCAGCCTGTGATGCCATTAAGAAGCATTGCTATCTGTAATCTGTTCTTTAGCTGAATCAACTTCTCCTGCTAACTCTTGGCGAGTTGAAGCTTTTAAGAAATAGCGGGAGACAAACCAGATGACGTAGCTAAAGCCAATCAACTGAAAAAATGAAGCCAGGAATGGAATATCATCGATGGCATCTGTAATTGCCACTAACATTCTAAGGGCAATTACCGTTGCCACAAGCACAACGAAGCTAATGACAAGAAAATTGTATTCATTGACGAAATTAGCCACATTTTTCGGCAATGTTTCCAAAAATTCTGCAGTTTTTCTACCTATTTCTGTACCTTGTTTCTCAGATTGAGCCTCGCTAGCTAGTGTTGACAAAGTTTCTGCTGCTGAACTGTCAATTATTGTTTTATCGGTTGTATAAGGAGGCTCAACATATTTGGGTGGTTGTACTTGAGTTTGCATAGTTTTTTTAGAGAAATTGTTCATTTTCGGATGTGATATTACCATTCCGGCAGTTTTTAGTCTGTTTTTCATCAACCAATGGGATATATTTGGCCTCTCAAAAGTTATAAAATTATTCTTTAAAATTGATTAGCTAAATCCAAACAGCAGTTTTGCTATTCATAAAATAAAACTAGTATGGGTAGGAATGAATGCACTTACTTAAGTAAACATTGCTGCCCAGAACCCCGACTTTTTGAAAAAGTCGGGGATATAAGTCCTGCTAAAGTCAGTGAAATTATTGTGTAGTGAATGTTTACTCTAGTGTTAACAAATCCCTAATTACTACTTATCAACTATTGATTTAAATCTTGATAAAAAAACTCCCACTGCACAAACAGTGGGATAAAAAAATCTATTTCGATTCAATTCTGAGCTTAACACGCTGTTTTTCAATACACATCAAGATGAAATTTAGATGAAATCTTGATACTTCCCTAGATAAAAATATTTATTGTCAAATTTATATAGTGCGATCGCACCAAACAATTTTTTCTATTTTCTAAATAAAACAAATTTAAAAATTGATTTTATAAATAAATATTTAAATTGTAATCTCTGATGAGTTTGAGTATATTCTTAGCCTTCATAAGCTAACTGAAACGCCTTACCTGAGTGAGTAACATAACTGAGTACATCAGTTACCTGAAATATGCTATATGTCATCTACTGATAGACATAAAATTCAGCAGTAACTATTATAGTTATAATTCTTTCGAGAGATTATTTAACTTTATAGTTGCCGACTAAGGCTAAATATGAGATGTCATGCATTGAAATTAATACTTACGAGTCTACCTTAGGGTGATGCCTTGGTAGGCAAAAATTCCTTAGCCTAAATTCAGAGTTGAATAAAGGTATTAGGGAAAATTTGTATGACAGCTAATGTTTCTAGTGATATCAACAAGAGTGATAATAAGTCGCTATTAACCGGCATTCTCTTGATTGTTTTAGGAGTGATTGCGATCGCAGTACCTACTGTATCCACAATTTTTGCAGAAACCTGGGTAGCGGTGATTCTGGCTTCTGCTGGATTTGCCAAACTGTTTTATGCATATAACACCCGCCAGTCAGGTGGCTTTCTGTGGAAACTGCTGTTAGGCGTACTCTACATTGCAACAGGTATCATGCTATTGATTTACCCTTCTACGGGTATTTTCACATTGACTCTATTGCTGGGTAGCTTCTTGTTAACCGAAGGTGTTTTCGAGTTAATTCTGGCATTTAAACTGCGTCCTCAACAAAATTGGACATGGGTTTTAGGTGACGGCATTATCACATTAGTATTAGGTGCAATGATTTGGTTCCAATGGCCATTTGATGCACCTTGGGTAATTGGTACACTGCTAGGTGTTAGCATTCTATTCTCTGGCGTTTCCCGGCTGATGCTGTCTTGGAATCGTTCTAATTTAAATAATCCTGACCAAGCTGCAGGAGCCGCTTAAGCCTGTGATATCTTCTAGGGTGAGCATTGCACGGTATTCCAAACTCACCCACCAAACCACCCAAATTAAGCGATCGCACTATTTGCATGATATTAATTGAAGTGAATGCGATCGCTTTTGATTTTTCAGACTGGTAAATTGGCACCGTTGCCAATTTTATCGCGATTATGTGCTTTCAGTAGATATGCCATATCCGGCCCAGAAGGAATAATTCCACCGGGATTTAGCGGAAAGAGATTGCCATAATAGTCTTGCTTCACACTTTCCAAATTGCAGGTATCAGCCACGCCCGGAAGCTGATATATATCGCTTAAGTAAGTTCCTAAATTGGGATAATCTTGAATTCTGTGGCGGTTACACTTGAACAACCCATAGTAAGCAACATCAAAGCGGAATAAAGTAGTGAACAAGCGCACATCAGCCAGCGTAACTTGGTTTCCGCAGAGGTAACGACTTGTTTGTAACGCTGCTTCAATCTCATCCAAAGTTGTAAATAATTCATCACAGGCTTGATTATAAGCTGCTTGAGTTTGAGCAAAACCACAGCGATATACACCGTTATTTACACTTTGATAAATCTTCTCATTCCACCAATCAATTTTCTCTTTCAGATTTTCTGGATACAAATCCATAGTTGGATTCTTAGCGAACTCGTTCAATTCTGAGTTCAGCATCACAATAATTTCTGCACTCTCGTTATTAACGATAGTCTTAGTTTGTTTATCCCATAATACTGGAACTGTAGCGCGTCCACTGTAGCCAGGTTGAGCAGCTGCATAAAATTGAGCCAAGCTAGCGCAACCTTCTTCCTCTTCATTAAACACCCAACCGCCTGCTATGGGGGAAGGATAAACAACAGTGACAGAGATAATATCTTCAAGTCCTTTGAGTGCGCGCACAATTAGGGTACGATGCGCCCAAGGACAACTCATTCCCACATAAAGATGATAACGTCCTGCTGCTGCTGGGTAGCGGCTATCTTTATCTGTGCTAATAAAATTTCTAAACTGACTGTTAGGACGAATATACTCCCCCGATTTACTTCGAGGAGCAATCTTTGACATCATCGTATGCCACATTGTTGACCAAACAAACTTACCCAGCTTGATAATTAGCTTGGGTGGTAATGATTTTCCCTTGCTGTGAGTCCGAGGAAAATCGGTTTGGGAATTTTGTACATCAGTCATAGTTAGTGATTAAGGTAACCTAAAGGGATTTTATAAAATACCAAGCTTTGGATTTTCCAGAGTCTACTTAGTTATTTCGGTATTGGTAATTCGTGCATTGCTGAATCACTATATCTATAGCATTGGAGAGATTGCGCTCTTCCTCTAGTCTTGTGTCGGATTGTATATATATTTAAAACTAATTTTATCACTTTAGCCAGAAGGCAATACCATAGTATTTTTTTAATATAAATGTAATTTGTTTTAATGATTTAAGTAAAGAAATTTTAGGACAAATATTAGTTGATTTTTGGCAATGGTTAAAAAAGATTAAATAAATTTAAATACTCATGAATTAATATTCTGAATTTATTTAAACCTCAATAAAATAGCAGGTTTTTACAAATATTTATTGACTGTGTACTTATCATCAATGTGAGAGTTTTCCTATATGAATATACTAAGTAAAGAGCGTTCGGAACGCGATAGTAAAGCCCAAGATACCCCACGTAGTTTGAAGTTCCAGGATGCACTACTACTATTTTCTTTGGTGTTGATAGCTGGCATGGTGAGATTCGGTAATGTTGATGAGCCTGATACTAATAATGTGAATCGTGTTACCCAAACATCAGAAGTACTTAACGATACAGATAAATTTGTGGGTAAAAATGTCACAATTAGAAGCCAACCAGTACAGCAAGTAGGCTTAACCTCCTTCACCGTCAATGATCAGCCAAGAATTATTCAAGAACCGCTTTTAGTAGTTAATGCTTCAGGGGTTCCTTTTGATTTACCTGCTAATCGCAATAGAAAAATTCAAGTTACAGGTCAAGTTCGCAATTTACAAATTCCTCAAATTGAGCGAGAGTTTAATTTAAATTTACAAGACGAATACTATACATCATATATAAATAGACCTGCGATTATCGCTCAGTCTATAAGAGTTGTGCAATAAAAGCCAATACTGATGATGGTTGAACAATTCAAAATCAATCACCACATCTATCAATACGCTATTCAATTAGTTTTGATATCAAGCAAACCTGCATATTAGGACTGCGGTTGCTTGGTTCAAGGCTGTTGCTGGATTTGAAATCTACACTTATCAACAGCCCGATTGTGCAAAATCATCTACCAATAGATAGATAATAAAAAATCTTTAGTCTAGATATTCAAACTTTACCAGCTTTCTTCCGAATGATGGCAGATTATTCGGAAGAAAGCAATTTCATTGTGACAAACAGTTCCTCTGACGGATAGACTGAAATCTTTCTCAAGCCTTACAATTTTTTTCAATAGCAGAGATAACCTGCCGCAAAGCAGATTTTAGTTACCTCTAATTACTGAAAATTAGGAAAAACCTGAGGCTTAATGATGGATACAATTCGTGTAGTTTTAATTGAAGACCATGATCTAACCCGTATGGGTATGCGTACTGCTTTAAAACAACAAGAAGGAATAGAAGTAATTGGTGAGGCTAAAAATGCTAATTCAGGTTTGAAGCTACTGAATTCTCTGCAACCAGATGTAGCAATAGTAGATGTAGGCTTACCAGATATGAGTGGAGTTGAATTAACGCAAATCTTCAAAGATTCTGAAGATGCAGATTCACCTCTGCCAACTAAAATTTTAATTTTAACAATGAATGATAGTGAAGATACTGTTTTAGCTGCCTTTGCAGCTGGTGCAGATTCTTATTATATGAAAGATGCCAGCATTGAAAAATTAGCTGATGCAATTCGAGTTACTCATGAAGGTAATTCCTGGATTGATCCTGCTATTGCTCGGATTGTTTTACAGCAAAGCAATAGTGCTTATGATGAACCAAACGCTGGCTCTAAATCTTCAACTGTGACGATTAACTCTTTATCACCAGAAGAAAGCGAATTTTTACTAGCTTATCCTTTAACTACACGAGAATTAGATGTATTAAGGTTAATTGTTGATGGGTGCAGTAATGCTCAAATTGCCGAGCAGCTTTATATTACAGTAGGTACAGTTAAAACTCACGTCCGTAATATATTAAACAAGCTTTCGGTTAGTGACAGAACTCAGGTTGCAGTTCGTGCTTTGCGTGCAGGATTAGTCAGCTAACTTTTACTTTGCAATATTTGCTACAAGTTGTTTAACAAAGTAAGTTTCTCAATCTTAGCCAAGAAACCCCTCCTCTATCAGAACACAGTCAGCAAAAAGGGTAAAAGGAAAAACACCTTTACCCTTTTTTCTTTGATGAATCAGCCCTGTAATCTAAAATTTGAGTTGACGCTGATGCGTTACGCTGTAGCTAACGCATCCTACGTGAACTTCAAAAATAAAATATAAGTTCTATAGATGAGTTCTTCTTGATTTTGGGGGATAAATCTCGTTTTTGCATAGATTAAGTTGGAAGTAAAAATAAATTAGTCTTGATTGTTATCTATTTCTAGGTGGTTACCAGATTTGTAAAACAAAATAAATTTTTGATTTAATATATTACTTTCATTTAAGATAATTAAAAAATTAATTAATCATTAAGTATAGGTGATTACAATTAATTGTAAAGGTTAATTTATAATCAAGCTGAGAATAATATAACGCAGCGAAATTATATCAATCTACAGAGAATTGGGGGAAACTTATGAACGCTAGAATTTTTGCTTTATTGGCAATAATGACAGCTTTTGCAAGCATAGTAAACCCGGTTCAAGCACAATCATCAGGAGCATCAAACCAAAATATAGACTCATATTCAATAACTGGTGATTCTTTAACCGGAATTAATAATAGAAATGCTCAACAAGACTTTAACAGTTTTTTTGAGCAACAAAATCCCGCAACTGTTTCCAATCAAAATCAAGTAAATAATAAACTCTCTGAAGGTTTGCAACTTAAAGAAACCTTATCAGCACCTAACAGTTCTGTCTTATTTGTTCCTGTTCAGTCTTTTAACGGTAATGACGGAACGCAAGTACAGTTTGATTTTAGTAATAGTCAATAAGGAGAGTTAAGGGGTAGGGATCAAGGGATAAAATTCAAAAGTTGTAACAGACGCGATTAATCGAGTCTGTACTCAAAATTCAAAAGTTATTTTTCTATTTTCCTTTTACCCAATCCCCAGTCCCTAATCCCCAACTCCTAATCCCTACTCTCGCAACGCCTCAACTAATTGGTCGATTTCCGATTCTAAAGTAAAGTAATGAACGCAGGCGCGTACACAGTTGGGGTCGGCAATTTTGCGGGTAAATATTCTTTGTGATTCTAAAAATTGCACTACTTCTGAGGTAGTTTGGGGTTGTTGGTTAGCTAGTTGAAATGAAATTAAACCGCTTTCAGGTGGAGAAGTCCGCAAACATTTGATATTGGGTAACGCTGATAACTTGCGCCACAGATATTCGCTGTTACGGCAAATTTGTTGATAACGTTTTTCTGGTGTTCCCCATTGCTGATGAATAGCGATCGCTTCCTGTAAGGCAATGTACAATGGATAATCTGATGTTGCTACTTCATAACGTTGTCCACCTTTTTCCCAATCTACAGGCTTACTGCGCTCATCAATAACAACGCTACGCCAGCCTATAAAGGTGGGTTGCAAATTGGCTTGGACTTCAGGACGCACATACAACCCACCTACACCAGCCGGGCCACATAACCACTTGTGACCTGTAAAAGCATAAAAATCTACTCCCAATTGAGTTAAATTTAAAGGCATAGCCCCAACAGACTGGGCAGCATCAACTAAAAGTAAAGAATTGTTATTTCTGCATAATTCAGAAATTTTTTCTAAGGGTAAAAGCTGACCCGTATTCCAGAGGATGTGGCTTAAAACTACAAGGCGGGTATTTGGGCGTAAATTTTGGGAAATAACTTCTACAGGGTCGCCTACGTTTAAGGTGTCCATTAAGGGACAAGTGGTAACTTCCACATTAAATCTACGCCCAATTTCCTGGGCGATCGCAATTATCCCCTGATGTTCGCAATCAGAAAGCAATATATGGTCGCCAGTTTGCCACTCAATACCCCACATCGCAATATTGCAACCCACAGTCACATTTTCTGTAAGGGTGATGGTTGATGGTGGTACATTCAACTCAGATGCGATCGCAGCTTTTGTGGCTTGAATAATTTTGCCAATCCAGCGTCCCACCTCATTCCCAAAGGGGCCTAGCTGTTGGATGTGCATTTGAGTTTCAGAAATCGCCTTGATTGCTGCAACGGGCATTGGCCCTTGACCGCCATAATTGAAATAAGTCTTATTTGCTAAAGCGGGAAATTGTTCTCGATGGCGATGCAAACTTTGTTGTAGGTCAGAAAGACTGATCATAAGAATTTTAGATTAAACTGGCAAAAATAACTGCTTTATACTGGGAAGCAACAGATTAGCCTAAGATTTACATACATGATTAATCGTTGTGCATCATTGCACGCTGCCCAAAGGAATTATAGTTATTTGACAGACTTACAGAAAATAGGAATTCTTGTTAGCTTAAAGGAATGTTAATTAATGCCGATCTGTTACTGCAATATCAACGCTGTAAGCGCCGCCCTTTTTTAGATAGTCACGGTGATAAAAGCCAGCGAGATACTCCCAATGAGTTGCTGCTAAAACTCCAACAAGATAAAATCGCTTATCAAAAGGATATTTTGGCTAACTTGCCTTATGAGCAGCCAGAATATCCTAAAGGAAATTTGAAAGCTGGGCAAGCGGCAACCTTAGAATTAATGCAGCGTGGTGTTGACTACATTCATCGAGGTATATTGTTAGTCAATTACGACCAGTGGGAAGATACAGAACCCCACAATCAACAATATACCTTGCTGAGTCGCCCAGATTTACTTGTGAAACATCCTGGAGAATCTCGTTTTGGAGATTGGATGTATGTTCCGGCGAGTATGGAAATGGGTAAGCGCCCAAAGCAGGAATATCAAGTGGGAGTTGCATTTCATGCTCAAGTTTTGGCGATGGTGCAGGGAGTTGCACCCCAAATCGGGCTGCTAAAATTACGTACTAAAGAAACTACTTATCCAGTAGATTTACTGAAATGGTCGCCCCAAATGCAGTTGATTTTGGCTGAGTTAATTCAAGCGCTAGAGTCACAAGAAGGGCCAGAAGTATTCATCTCTCGCCAAAAATGCAATCTTTGCCACTGGCATAGTCAATGTTATGCGATCGCGCAATCAGAGAAACACCTCTCACTGTTACCAGGAGTTTCACCGCTACGCTATACTCAACTGCAATCACTCTCCCTGACTAGCTTAGAATCGCTAGCTAGTACTAGCCCCAGTGTCTTAGAAAATTTGCCTGGTTTTGACAATCAAGTAGCACATAAACTGGTAATCCAAGCGCAATCGGTAGTGCAAAATCGTCCGTTTATCTTACCTTATACCCTACCAATAGAAAATATTACCTTCACGGCTCCAATTGAGATTTACTTTGATATTGAGGCACAACCAGATTTAAATTTAGATTATTTATTAGGGGTATTGGTAGTTAATCGGCAAACTAACACAGAACAATTTTATTCTTTGTTAGCTACAAAACCAGAAGATGAAGGCTTAGTTTGGCAGCAGTTTTTAGATTTAGTTGGGCAATATCCCGAAGCCCCAATTTATCATTTTTGCGCCTACGAATTTGATACAGTCAAACGGCTAGCAAAGCTTTACCAAACTCCGTATGCTTCAGTACGCCCGGTATTAAATCGGTTTGTGGATGTATATGAGCAATTAACTCAAAGTGTAGCCTTACCGATTGAAAGCTATGCCCTAAAAGCAATTGCTCGTTGGTTAGGGTTTGAATGGCGTGACAAAGAAGCTAGCGGTGCTAAGTGTATCTACTGGTACGATCAGTGGTTAGAAACAGGCGATCGCACTTTCTTAGAAATGATCCAACGCTATAACGAAGATGACTGCCGTGCTACCTATAATGTCAAAAACTGGCTCGTGAAATTCTTCCTAGAAGAATACTATTTGCGTCCAGCTTAAATTAAATAATTACTAATTCGTAATTCGTAATTTGTAATTCGTAATTAAAAATTTACTATTTCACCTAGATGATAATATCGCGGTCGTTTAGCTAAAACCAATTTGAAAAAAGAATACGACAGATTGCAATACTCGTCGGTTAAAGGCAAAAGGGGAAAGGGAAAAGGGGCAAGAAAAAACCTTTAACCCTTACCCTTTCTCCTGCAAAGACGCTACGCGTAGCTTGCTTAAGCGCAGGGGTACACCTTTTCCCCAAACCAAATTAAGAGTTGAAAATCCTTAAGCGAGCACTATTGCGACAGATTATAGGGGCAAGGCAATATATTGATGTGTCGCCAACATTATTTGAATTGCTAAAAGTTTAGGGTAAATAGCGATTCATCCTTACCCAATCTTGAGTTGAACCAAAGTTAGGATTTTCGGTACTGTTATTAGTACCATATATTTGTCCTTGACGATTGATCCAATAGTAGTTGTAGTTGTTTGGTAACTCGGCGTTTGGATAACCGTAAGGGTTTGTCCAAGTTGTGACATTACCCAGATTCTCACGAAACTGGAAGTTTTGACGGTCTAGAGATTCATTTCGTTGACGGTTGACTTCGTCCCAAGTCCGTTGAGACCATTCGCGGTATTCCCGATATCTTTGCCCTTCAGTCTGCGAAATCTCCAGATTTTGCGCCATGATTCCTTGCATTCCAAAAGCGGCCCCATTGCTTGCTGAAACCTGAGATGCTACCTGTGGCAACCATGAAGCATAATTAGCCCACTGTGATTGGTGCGATGCGGCACAAGTCATTACCATAGTACAGATGTTGTAACTATATGCGACGCTGCACTTGGCTAGACCTTGGCAGGGAATACCATTGGAGAAGTATGTGCAATCAAACTCATAAGCAGCTGAACATCCAGCGATTGGTTGCGCTGGGCGGGGTTGACCAATTCGCAGGTCGTAAGGCTGGAGTGCTAATAGTTTCTCGTAAACGAACTGCCAAGGGTTATAGTTTACAGGTAGTCCCGAATTTCCCACCATAATTGTCAAAGCAGCATTGTCTGGAGAAACCAGAACAACAGCAAATTGACCATCCTCAACCACTCGCCAATTATTTGGTACTACATAGTTGAAATAATTTCCCCGCCAGATTGATAAACCAGCGGTAGGAAAAGAAGACTGATTGTAGTTGTTATACATTGGCTTGGTGGCAGAGAAGAGAACTGATAATATATACATCCTAAAAATTGGCTTTTACGGACTTTCCCAGCTCAATCCTCAACAAAAAGCTGCACATTATGTCAATTAAGGCATTTACGGGCTTGTAGCTTTTCGCCTTCTGCCCATGTAGCATCCAATGCCAGGAAATATACCCAAGTACTTAGTGATTCGCCTACAGTGCGACCCCAAACAAAATTTTGTGAACCACAGATAAAACAGGGTCTTTCTTGTGGACTAAAATTTTGTGGATTGTCTTGGTTGGTCTAAAAATTAGTGAGTGCGATCGCTCTTCATAAAAGCGATCGCACCATTACACTTTCTATTTTTTCTCTGAGTAGATTTTTGTTGGCGAAAACTGCTGCTAATCTAATTCTCTGCGGCCTTCCAAGGCTCTAGCCAAAGTTACCTCGTCAGCGTACTCTAAATCACCGCCCACAGGTAAACCAAAGGCAATCCGCGTTACCTTTGTAAAAGGTTTCAATAACTGACCAATATATAATGTTGTGGTTTCCCCTTCCACGCTGGGACTGATTGCCAAAATCACTTCCTGGGGTTTTTGTTGACTGACTCGCCGCACCAAAGCCTGAACAGTTAGCTGTTCTGGGCCAATCCCATCCATTGGCGAAATCACCCCACCTAGAACGTGATACTTACCTTTGTACTCGCGGGTTTTTTCCAGTGCAATCACATCACGGGAATCTGCTACCACACATATAGTATTTTGCTCGCGGTTAGGGTTGCGGCAGATTTCACAAACTGGTTCAGCAGATAAATGAAAGCAGACAGAACACAAGCCTACCTGTTTTTTCGCATCAATTAGGGCTTGTGCTAAAGCCTCTACTTCCGTTTCTGGCCGCTTCAGAATATGCAAAGCCAATCGCTGGGCTGACTTAGGCCCAACTCCCGGTAGGCGTTGCAGTTGCTCAATTAACCGTGCTAAAGGACGTGCGTAAACCGTAGCTTTATCTCCAGAATGTTTTTACCTTAACTATGATGACATTCTTACAACATTTTGGGGCTGAAGGATAAAGTATCTACCCCTGCGGGGAAGCAAGCTACGCGTAGCGTCTCCAAAAAAGAATATAAAGTATAAAATTATTCAAGTAAGCATAGGATTGTAATGCCTGAAAAAATTTCCTCTATGGACTCACCTTTGATTAACTATAGAATTTGTCAAGCAATCCGAGCCTAAAAATTTTCTAATTAAACTTATGAAGAAATGAACCCACGCTGGGTTTAAACTCGTTGAAGGAAACAATGCAGCAGAAGTGGTCTCAATTGCTGAATAATATATAATAATTTTTGCGTTCATGCAAATGATTAACCAATAAATTTAATATCTATTACACATATTTTGATATTATGTCTAGTCAAAATGAAATTATTAATAATAATCAAGAACTGAAAAATCAGATAAAAGCATATAGAAATGCTTATAAAGCTAGATTTATCCGCAATCAATACACCAATAATATAATCATAACTTTATCTATTTTACTAACAGTTTTAATTGCGATCACTGGAACTAGCCCTACCTTTAAAGATACTAAAAACCCTTGGGCTGCTCCTCTTGGTGTTTCAGCTTCAGCATGGCTGGGATTAATATCCACAGCACTCATCAGTCTTCAAAGACTTTACAACGTACAAGAAAAAATTGCTTTTTATCCTTCTTATATAGTTAAAGCTGAAGAACTTATTGAAGATTTTGATGCTATTAAAACAGAAGAAGATTTAGAATTAGTTCGCAAGCAGTTCAGACAAATGCGTGCAGATGAAGCAATTAAGCGTCCGATAGAACGTTCAAATAGTTAGAGTTTTCAAGAGTTTAAGCATAAAAAGATGGGTATGATGTTATTACCATACCCATCTTTTTAACTAATTTTTAATTACTGATTATAGTTGTGGTGCATACTGAGGCTTTTCAGGCACGTGAGTGTACTCAGCCACAATTTGCCGAAATTCAGCGCCGTCAATTGTTTCTTTTTCGATCAACAGATCAACTAAACGGTCGGTGACGCTACGATTTTCACGAATGATTTTCTTAGCTTGTTCGTAGCATTCTTCTACGATCGCTCTCACTTGAGCATCGATCCGAGAAGCGATCGCTTCGGAATATTCAGATCGAGTTGTCCAGTCACGACCTAAGAATACTTCACCTTGTTGGCTTTCCAAAGATAGGGGGCCTAAATCAGACATCCCGAATCTGGTTACCATTTGTCTCGCCATTCCCGACAGCTGTTGTAAGTCGCCACCTGCACCAGTGGTAACTTCCGCAGCACCAAAAATGACTTCTTCTGCAGCGCGTCCACCTAAAGCACCAGTAATCCGCGCTTTCAGTTGAGAACGAGTAATTAATCCTTGTTCTTCGTTGGGTGTAAACCAAGTTAAACCCTGTGCTTGTCCGCGAGGAATCAAGGTAACTTTCTGTACTGGGTCATGGTCTTTTAAGACTGTTCCCACTAAAGCGTGTCCTACTTCGTGGTAAGCAATTAAGCGCTTGCTCTTGCTGTCAACCAAGGGAGTACCTTCCATCCCTGCAACTACCCGATCCACCGCATCATCAATTTCGGTGAGGGTAATGCCTTCTTTGCGTCTTCTGGCGGTGAGAATAGCAGCTTCGTTGAGTAAGTTGGCTAAATCTGCACCTGTGAATCCTGGTGTGCGGCGAGCGATCGCATCTAAGGATACGCTAGGGTCTAATTTCTTATTTCGGGCGTGGACTTGTAAGATTTCCAAACGTCCTTTAATATCCGGTGCATCAACGGTTACTTGACGGTCAAAGCGTCCGGGACGCAATAATGCTGAGTCTAATACGTCAGGACGGTTGGTAGCAGCAATAATAATGATGCCTGTGTTACCTTCAAAACCATCCATTTCGGTGAGTAGCTGGTTGAGGGTTTGTTCGCGCTCATCGTTACCGCCACCAATACCAGCACCCCGTTGTCTACCTACTGCGTCAATTTCATCAATAAATATGATACAAGGGGCGTTGTCTTTGGCTTTTTTAAATAGGTCACGTACACGAGAGGCACCTACACCCACAAACATTTCTACGAATTCTGAACCAGAAATGCTGAAGAAAGGTACACCAGCTTCGCCTGCGATCGCTTTTGCTAGTAAAGTTTTACCAGTTCCTGGAGGGCCAACTAACAACACGCCTTTGGGAATACGTGCGCCTACAGCAGTAAATCTTTCTGGCTGTTTTAAGAAGGTAACGACTTCTTGTAGTTCTTCTTTGGCTTCTTCAATACCTGCTACATCGTCAAACTTCACGCCAGTTTTGGCTTCCATTTGAAAACGTGCTCTGGATTTGCCGAAGTTCATTGCTTGACCTGGCCCGCCTGGGAGGTTGCTAGAGCGACGGAACAAAAAGAACAGACCCGCAATCAATATAATGGGAAAAACCAGATTGCCTAAAAGTCCCCAAATAGCCCCATCATTCCGCATGGGGTGGGCATCAAAACTAATTCCTTTGTCTTTGAGCTTGCTAATTAACTCAGGTGCGTTAACAGGCAGATCTACTCGCCAGCGTTGAATACGATTTTCAATATCTGGATCTACGGCTTCGATAATCGCTGTCCTACCACCTTCATAAAGATCTACACTACTGACGCGATTAGCGTCCAAATATTCCAGAAAGCGTCCATAGGTCATGCGCGTATTGGCTGCATTCTTCGTCATGTCAGCAGGAGCGCCAGCAAATGCTCCTTGCCAGAAGAAAAAGCCAATTACCAAAGCAGGTAACGTCCACAGTAATAGGACTTTCCAAGAAAGTTTCATTTTAATCTGCCTCTAAATGCCAATACAACTCATCAGCTTTAGCAACCAAATGATCAATCATCCTGCTAAATTCAGGTTGATTATGGAAGTAAAAAGTATAAAAATTTTCAAACTAACTGACCCTGCAGCACTAGCTAGAGGGCGCGTCATCCTAGAATTCAAAACTTCTTTGTGATCATCCATCCTTTCTTGGTTGCTAGCTAGCTGTGAAACGGACTCTTAATAAATCCATTTTGATGAATTTGATGTTTTGTGTGCAGTGTCCTAGAACTATAAGGTCTTTACAGTAAATCTAGAGCGACAACACGAATCTTAATTAAAGTTAACTTAATTTTAATACATAATAGTCCCACCGCGACACGAGATTTGAGGAACATCAGCATTAGGAAGCGTCATCAAAGCCATACTCCCTGAGCTATTGCTGTTCCTCTCCCCCTCTATACTATTGTGGATGCTCGATTTTAGATTATGAAATCCTTGGGCTAAAGCTGATGTATTGTAAGCTGCAACTACCTGTTAGCACTTCTCGCAACCTACAGCCGTACATGAGATAGATGCCTGGTTTTGAGGCAGGAGCCAGTCTTAATGAAAAAAATTTCACAAGCCCTGCATGAAAGTCTCAATTAGAATTTTCACTCAGCAATCCCCCTTGCTTTAAGCTGGGAAACCCGTAAGGGCGCAGTGGCTTCTCAGCACTCAGCACTTTTTTATTATTTCACTTCGCTGATTTGGAGAGTGTAAGGAAAATATTTGCCTTTGACATAGGAACCTACCCAAATCTGGTAAGTTCCTGGGAGCCATTCACCAAGCATCCCAGGATTTTTACCATCAAACTCGTCATTACACCATGTACCACCAGGGCCTTTGACTATGAGTGTAGTATCTTCAGGACTTTGCACTTGTAGCTTCAAGTAATCCAATTTAGTAGTGATTTCTAATTTATGGTCTGGTGTTTCATCAACAAATCCAGTACATGGCCCGGTTGCAGTTTCAGTTCGCTTTGCTACTTGGTTACTTGGAACTGAACCGCCACTCATACCCCGAACAGTGAAGGGGTCAGGAGAAAAATTCTTACCGATGGAGATATCTCCAAATATTGGTGGCGTTTGTGGCACATCTGCTCCAGCATGAGTGACCGATGTGACTAAGAGTGTAACCACCATTAATGATAATCTTATTCCTTTGTTAAGAACTCTTTTCGGCATTTTAATCACATGGTTATCTAAGTGGAGTTGATGACATGAATTTTACACGTAAAGTTCCCAAAAATAGAAGAATTAACTAGTTTAGAGTTGGGTGCTTTTCCCGATTACCAATTACCAATTACCCATTACCCATTACCCAATTGCCAATCCCCAATCCCTATGACTGCTTAATATCTATGAATAGAGGCGCACTTGAGTACGCCTCTAAAAATCTAAAATATTGTCAAAGACTCTGAGCTAACTGCTTGCTGCGATCGCTTTACTCAAGCGGGGGCGATCTAAACCAATTTTGTGGAGTAATAGCCAGGATTGAATCAAGTCTGGGCCATGAACATCTCCAGTTAAAGCAGCGCGGAGCGATCGCATTACTAAGCCTTTCTTGACATTTTGGGCTTTTACCACCTGCTTAATAATCTCTTGGGCCGTAGCTTCTTGCAATTCTTGAGTTTCTAAAGCTGCAAGAATTCCTTGTAAAACAGCCGCAGAACCTTCTTGTTGTAACTGTTTACTGGCTTCCTCGCTAAATTCAACTGTCTCAGTGAAAAACAGTTGGCTCTGAGCGACAGCATCTTTGAGGCGAGTTAAACTTGGCCCAAGTAAAGCTACTAATTGCTCTAACCAAGCACGATCACGTCCCCCATCAAAGTTAAAGCCTGCTGCTTCCCAATAAGGAATGAGTAAATCTGTGAGCTGGCTGACTGGCATATTATGGATGTACTGGCTATTTAACCAATCCAATTTCGCCCAGTCAAATTTTGCACCTGCTTTATTAACACGCTCAAAGCTAAATTCCTTGGCTGCTGCTTCTAAAGTGAAGATTTCTTGAGTCGAGTCTGGTGCTGACCAACCCAGTAAAGTCATGTAATTGACTAAGCCTTCGGAAGTGAAACCTAATTGCTTAAAATCGGAAATTGAAGTTACGCCATCCCGCTTGGAAAGCTTCCGCCCTTCCATATTCAAAATTAGCGGTGAGTGGGCGAATTGGGGAATTTTTGCCCCCATAGCTTCATAAAGGAGAATTTGCTTGGCGGTGTTGGCGATGTGGTCTTCTCCCCGAATCACATGGGTGATTTGCATATCGATGTCATCAACCACAACCACAAAGTTATACAGTGGTTGACCAACACCATCTTCGGAAGCACGGGCGATCACCATATCACCACCCAAATCACTACCCCGCCAAGACATTTTTCCCCGAACTAAATCATCCCAAACAATTTCTCTGTCGTCCTCGATTTTGAAGCGAATGACAAAGCTACGTCCTTCAGCTTTGAAAGCAGCTTCTTGTTCTGGGGTGAGATTGCGGTGACGGTTGTCATAACGTGGTGCTTCCCCTTTGGCTTTTTGGGCTTCCCGTAAAGCCTCTAGTTCTTCACTGGTGGTATAGCAGCGATAGGCTAAACCTTGTGCTAGTAGTTTTTCTACTGCTTGTTTATAGAGTTCCAGGCGTTGAGATTGAAAAAATGGGCCTTCATCCCAGTTCAGCCCTAACCAGCGCAACCCTTCAAGAATATTCTCTGTGTATTCAGGACGCGATCGCTCTAGGTCTGTGTCTTCAATTCGCAGGATAAATTTCCCACCGTGGTGGCGAGCAAATAGCCAATTAAATACAGCCGTTCTAGCTGTACCGATATGTAGATTTCCAGTTGGACTTGGAGCAATACGGACTCTAACAGTCACAGTTCTTTCTCTCTTTAGCAAAGCATGATCACTATAACAAGCACTGAGGAACCAGTGCTTTGTGGAGGTAAATATTGATAATGAGTTCCCTTTACCTCAGTTTACTAAGCGTTCAACACTTATTAATCTTTCGTTAGAACGGGACTGACGGGGCTCGAACCCGCAACTTCCGCCGTGACAGGGCGGTGCTCTAACCAATTGAACTACAGTCCCTTGATTACCGACTTTGCTATTATGCAGATTTTTTTTTAAGTTGTCAAGCAATTTGGTGGAGGAAATTTCAAAGAGAAGACCAGAATTGTATTCTTCCTCCTCTGCTCCCTCTGCTCCCTCTGCTTATTTTTTTAGAAGTCCCTCAGCCTACAGCTGCTGGCATTGAAGCTAAATGCTCCTGAATCTGGGATTGCATTTGCTTGTACTGTTGCTTTAAGAGGTTTTTACTCAAATGCGCTTGAGATGAGGGTGGTAAGGTTTTACTCTGTTCTAGCCAAGTTTTCAACGTTTGTCGCTGAGTTTCATTAATGTAACTGCTCATAACGCTAGTACAAGAATTAGGCGCTTCCAGGGTAAATAAAATTAACGGGTAGCGTTCATTGCTGGCTAAGGAATACACCATTTTTTGATTTTGCGGTTCTTGCATATCGAGGTAGCAGGGTAGCCACTTTGGCCCTAGTTGCTTGTTGTACAAAACTGTCAGCCACAGCAGCATCGGGTGAGGAAGTTTGATGAAGAGAAACTGGTTGTAACGGATAGAATGGGAACGCTTTTGAATTTCTGCTTTGGGCAACATTAGCCAGAGTGAGGCTACAGGGTTTTTTTCGATATCTAAAAGCCTCGGAAACACAATTTCCTGAATCGGTTTGTTTGGCGGCCAAATTGCTTTCCAACAAATTTGTTCTACAGCCACAGGTAAATCAGATTTGGCAGCAATATGAGGATTGTTGCCATTGACTGATTCAGCTGGAATATTACTACCCACTTTCATGGAACTCTTATTTGCAGGCCAATTGAGATAATAAGTGCGATTGATATTTTCTAAGACTTGCAGCAATTGGGTACTACTTTGAGGGCGATCGCGTGGAGCTTTTGCTAAACAAGCCATAATTAATTCATTTAGCTCTTTGGGTAATTGCAGTTCTGGTTTAACTGCTGCGATCGCTCTTGGTGGCTCAAAGTGATGTGCTTTATACCAAGCACCAAAGTGATCGGTTTCTGGTTCCCAAGGTTTTTTACCTGTGAGCATTTCAAACATCATCACACCCAGGCTATAAATATCAGAGCGACTATCTAATTCTTCTCCTTCTAATTGCTCTGGTGAACAATAAGGTAAAGTGCCATGAAATCCTTTATTTGTACTAATTGTTGATACAGCATTTACAAATTTAGCAATGCCAAAATCTAAGATTTTTGCTAAATAACCTAATATAGGGTCGGGCATTACTAAAATATTTGCTGGCTTAATATCTCTATGAACAAGTGGATAAATTTTACCTTCTATATTCATCCCTTGATGGGCGCACTGTAAGCCTAAACAAACCTGACGTGTCAGATTCATAAACATTGGCAAGTTCATCGGTATGAATTCCTTTAAAGATTTCCCCGATAAATATTCCATGACGTAAAAGGGGTAACCTTGTTCACTTACGCCATAATCATAAGCCTTGACGATATGTATACTTTTTTGGCTCAAAGCTGCGCTCACCATTGCTTCCCGTGCAAAATCTTTTTGCAACTTTGGGTTTAAAACAGTTTGAGCTAGAAACTTGATAGCGACTGGTGTTCCTCCTAACAAAACATCGTTCGCTAAAAAAACCTTGCCCATACCTCCTGTGCCAATTAACTTGATCAGTTGATACCGATTGGCAAGCAACCCTTTACTATCGGGAGACGCTGATGAGCTTTGATTCACTTTTATAACCTCTTAAATACTCACCAAAATTAATAATGAGTATTTTAACTAACAATTTTTAATATATGTATAATTCTGGCTATCTACCCTTTAAGACTTTTATCTGATTTCTCAAAACTAATATCTGTTTTCCAGCTATTCATTCACAAGAGAAACGCTCTTCTCTAACTCGAATTATTCAAACCTTTTCCATACAGACTTAACGGCGCAATATCATCTGAAAAAAGGTATAAAACAATTTCATGATTTTAGATTTAAGATTATCATCGTTCTTTGGTAAATTAGCTACCATTTTCCGGAGAATGCTAGATTTTAAACGTTCGTAATCTGCCTTTAAAATAATTTTTGCTTGTTTAGCAGAAATAAATTCATTGGCGTTTTGACTGCTCCCTAACCAATCTAGTAATTGCTGACGTTGGTTAGCATTAAGAGTTAAAGTCATTACCTTAGTACATTTGTGCGGTTCTTCTAAAGGAAAGAATAATAAATGATAAAATCCTGTTTCTGCTAAACTACGCAGAATTTTTTGACCTTTATTATCTTTCATATCTAAAAAGCATGAGAGCCATTTAGCTTGAGAATTTTGAGTATTGTATAGTAAAGTACTCCATAAAATCATAGGATAAACATTGATTTTGGCAATAAATTCAGTGCCATGAGATTTCTTGAAAAATTTGTTAATTTCTTGTTGGGGTAACATTGCCCAAAAGGTGGGTACAGTTCCTTGTAATGTATGTAATAAACTAGGAAAACCTATGGTCGCAATTGGCCGATTTTTTGGCCAGCTTTTCTGTAAACACTCTTTTTCTGTGAATGATGTTAGCGGTACTATCTGTAATATTGGATTACTTTCTACCCTCTCAGTACTACTATTAGAAGCAATTGCAACTTCCGATTTGACCTGTTCTAAAATTTCTAATATTTCTTTAATATTTTGTGGGCGATCGCTAACTTCTTTTGCTAAACAACGCATTACTAATTTTTGTAACTGATCGGGTACGACGACTTGCGAATTTACCTCCGCAAATGCTGGTGGTGCTTGAAAGTGATGCGCTTGATACCAAATACCAAAAGAGTTACTTGTTGTGTGAAATGGATGTTTTCCTGTAAACATTTCAAACATCAAGATTCCTAAACTGTAAATATCAGAGCGCACATCCAGGAGTTTACGCCCTTCCATGTGTTCTGGAGAACAGTAAGGTAAACTACCAATAAATGAATCAGTGAGCGTCATACCACTACGCTCTGTTAAAAATTTAGCAATCCCAAAATCTAAAATTTTGACCAGAGGCTCTTTTTTACCATCTTCAATAATGAAAATATTTTCTGGTTTAATATCACGATGTACAATCGGATAATTTTCTCCTTTGAGGATGATACCTTGATGAGCACACTGTAAACCTAGACAAATTTGATTGGAGATATCTAAAACTTTTGTGATTGAAAATGTCTGAGTTTTGAGAATGCGTTTTAGGTTTTTTCCTTGGAGATATTCCATGACATAATAAGGAATATTTTCCTCAGTTACGCCATAGCTAAACATCCTCACAATATTTTTACTTTTCCGTCCTAATTGAGCGCCAATAAAAATTTCTCTAGCAAAGCGTTGAGTCATTTGCTGACTACCCAAGCTCAGGGATAGAATTTTTACGGCTACTGGCATTCCGCCTTTAGCAACATCTTCTGCTAGGTAAACCCTACCCATTCCGCCTTTGCCAATCAAATCTCTGATTAGATAGCGATTATTGAGGAGTTTACCAATATAAACATCTAATTCAGTTTTAACATTAGTGACATTAGGGATAGGATTTAGCATAAAATTTTTTATTAATAAAAAGCCAGATACTTATTAATAAAGTGCCTTTTCAGCCTTTATTTTATCTAAAAAGATATTCACATTTTTATAGAGTTGATTATGCCAGCTAAAATTTACAATAAAACCTGGTTAATTTTTAATAAAATTACGGAAAATCTGTGTGCAATAACTCTTAAACATGGTGTAACATATTTGTGAAGCTAAACGTATGGTAAATTACACTGAATCCGCAAATAATGATGATTGCTTTGTATTGCTTCCTCAGTAATTACACGTAAGTACAAAGAATCTTCAGGAAGTAATGAAACTTTTGTAGTGTGCATATTACTAGATGTTTCTACAAACCCCCATCAAGAATAAATTCGTAGCTACAACTTTCGGTTTCTCAAGTGCTGACTACGAATTTCTATACCATTATGATGTGGAGGAATAGGGCTTAAGTGGAGTTTTACTCCAGCTAGATAAAGCTGAAAAAAGTATTTTCTAATTTAGCGCTAGAAATTGGGTAGAAAACGGCGCAACAGCCTAATTAAGGGTGAATCGATTTTCACCTTAAAAGCTAATATTTGGGTACGTTGTAGGGCATTAAAATTGTTGTCGCTGACCAAAATTAAAGCACGTTGCCCATCAGGTAATATGGGGCCAAGAGTTAAGCCTTCAATATTGTCTAGCAATACATTCAGACTTCGTAAATCTAACAGTAGCTTTTTCTGCACAGGTTTGATTTTTTGCTGAACATTCAACAGGCTATCGAGATGATGAATATCATCAGCGCCTGCTAGAGAAGTCTGAAACAGGAGAATCGAAAATCCTAAGCCTGTAAAAGAGCGTTCTAAACTCAGGAATGTTCCTTGATTATCGAGAGCAACTAAATCAGGTAAGCCGCTAGCAAACTTGCCAGTAATATTTAAAAAGGGTGAAACTGCTTCTGTAAAATATAAAAATTCCTTTTCTGGCTGTTTGGTGAGCAAGTTATATTGTAAAATCCGGCAGGGAGTGCTGATATTAGGTTGAGCAGCTGGCCCATCTTGAATTAGGGCATTTTCGGTAGCTGTAAACAGTTTATTGTTATCTGGTGTAATAGTGAGGCTTTCAAAAGCCAAATTGCTGCGAATACCATGCTGACTATTTTTATTGCGTAAAAATTTGTCTGGTATAGGTAGCGTTGCGATCGCCTTACCATTAGACAATGAGAATTCTTTAATGAAAAGATTGCTTGATTCCCCAGAATCCCCTTCAGAAGAGATGAAAACAGTTTTTTTGTGAGTTAAAGCAATACCTTCTGTATCGCTAGTACCTGGAGCGAACTTTTCACCATCCTCATTTAACAGAGTTGTTACCCCAATAGTAGCAACACCATTGTTTTTGAGTGAACCTTGACTGAGGTCAATTTTTAAAGTGTAAAATCTTGCTGGAGCTTTATTGCCTCTGTCATCAGATATAGCATAATAAACATCATGATTGGCATCATAAGTAATTCCAGATAAGCCTCCCACTAGAGTATTTTGTACCAGCAATCCCTTTGGGATTGTTGCTTCTCCCATAAACTCAATACTACTAACTGTGACAGCCCCCCATGTAAAATTGCTGGCTAAAAAACTGATTATAAGTATAGGAATAGTAAAATAAATAATTCTTCGCCAAGTTAAGAATTTTTTGATAAATTTCATGAATAATGCCAGGATTAAAGTAATTCGTCATTAATAATAAACTGCTTCAATCTGTTGCGCTAGGCAATTGCTATATACAGCATATTTCATTTGCCTGAAGTACAAATTGACTAGTTTTGAAATATGGGAGAGAAGAATAGTTATCTTTAATTCTCTATTTGTGTACCTCATTTAGTTGTAAACTACTGTATATGAAATACAGAGTTGCGTGCATTTTATCTGCAAAAGAAAACTTATATGATTATTTTTTATATTTGATATCCCTGCAGTCAAATATAAGAGGTTGTTTGAAAAGTTTTTCCCTGTGATTTTAATTGCACTGTTACCCCCCTTAATCCCCCCTTGTCAAGGCTACCGTGTATACACATCTTGGTTTGGGAATCAAATTGACGCACAAGAACGAAAATTTATTTTTTAAATCCTTGATTTTCCGTTAAATGCTTATCAATAAGTTAGGACTATTGACAATCTAATTGATAATCTCAAAACCTTACCTACTAAGGCTTGCATCTTATGCGGCAAGGATTTTAGGACTTGTGTATACACCGTAGCCTTGTCAAGGGGGGAGATCGGAAAATCCAGTTCCCTCCCCTTTCTAAGGGCAGGGCTAGGGTGGGGTAAAAAATATTTGATACACTACTACAGACTTTTCAAACATCCTCTAAAATCAGAAATCACAGAGAACTGCGATAAATAATATCATTTCAATTTAAAAATAATACGTATAGGCAAGCAGAGGAGGCAGTGCGGTCTTCTCCCAAGAGGAGATGCTAAAAGCGATAGCGCAGCGTAAAGCCTTCTCTGCGAGAGGCTGCGCCCTAAGCGAAGCTATGCCGCAGGCTTTACGCTTAGAGCGAGTCTGCATTCGCGCAGCGTCTCGTAGAGAGCGTCTGGGGTTGCCCCAAGTAGAGCAACTGCCGTGGAGCAGAGGAACAGAGGAAGTAATTTATATCAGTAATTTTATGAATTAGTAACTATCTGCTGGGCAAAGGCGATCGCCTCTTTTGGTGTAGTGACTTTTCCCTCGGCTTGGGCGATCGCAATTTCTGTAATAATTTTCCCAATTAATGGCGAAGGTGAGAGATTTAATGCTATAATAATCTCCTTCCCACTCAAGATTGGAGAGGGATGAGCGACCAGGTCATCAGGGTTTAGGTAGCGGCTGATCAAAGGAGCGTAAACGCTAAGTGGTTTATCCCCAAACATCGCCCCTACCAGATTATCACAAGCTAGGGCTAACGCTACAGCAGTACTAAATACATTGCCTGCTTCCTGAAAGAAAAAATATTGTTCTCTCAAAGACATATTTGTGGCTTTTAGCCTCGGTAGAAGTCTCAGGGCTGTAATGACAGAGTGAATTTCAGCACGGCTGTAGGTTAGTTGCAATAGCTCGATTTCCGCAGCTTCGGGATGGGGGTGAACTAGACAAGCAAGTTTGGCGATACCTAAGTGTGTAGTTTTAATGGTGTCGCGGATGTACTCTTGTAGTTCTACCCCTAAGGGCTGCCAATTTTGTGTTATGTAAGCGGCGGCTGTATCCACTGCGGCGATTTTCACAAAGCTTTCATTTGTAGCATTTTTAAAGAAAGGTGCTAACACACCATCTTCCCAAGCCATCGCGATCGCTTGCGTACCTTGAGGTATAGCCAATAAATAGCCAACTTCTACCCTGACTCGTTCTGCGGCTACTGTAGTGATGTGTGCAGCTAAATCACGAATTGCTTGTTGTGTAGCGGGTTCGATAGTAAAACCCAGTTGGGCTGCTTGGCGGTAGGCGCGCATTAATCTTAAGGGATCGTCTTGTAAATTAGCTGGTGAGATCATGCGTAAAACACGCTTCTCTAAATCAGCTACGCCTTGTAGGGGGTCAATTATTTCTTGGCTATGGGGATCGTAAGCGATCGCATTGACTGTAAAATCTCTTCTGTGCAGATCGGTTTTTAAGCTAGCTCCTTCCTGTTGGGCAATATCAACTGTAGCGTGGGGAAAGACGACACGGGCAATTTGGCGTTGCGGATCGAGTAAGACAAAACCTGCTTGATAATGTTGAGCGATCGCCCTTGCTACTTTCACCGCATCAGTAGGGATGACAAAATCTAAATCTAGGTATTCACGACTTCTACCTAAAAGCGCATCCCTCACCGCACCACCTACCATATATGCTGGTTGTGGCAGTAATGATAGGCTAAAAGGCCAAGTTTCGGGAGCTAGGGTAGAAGTAACTGAATTATTCATATTTAATAAAAATCAACCTAGCAACTAATGAATATAAGTTTGTCTTAAGCTAGATTAACAATAAAGGTTCCTGGAGTTGGTTCTATTATGTGTATTTGCGTCAACTGCCACTATGTAGACCGATGTTTAACATATCATGCCGTCGAAGCGCAGCACCAACAGCCCCATTTGACCGAAACACCCACTTTTGATCCTAATGAGCCTTCAATCAATGTCAACATCCGTACAAAAGAGGATGTGATTGAAATGGAATGGGATGTAGTCGGCTGTCTCAGCTTTAAACAAGAAACTGGTAAGTGGGCGAAGTTGCGTCCCGGCGAATTAGTCCCAACGTAATTTGTGCTATGCTCAAATTCAAAATTTTTGAATCTATAACTTTTAGAGTTTTCCATAGTAGCTAGAATTTGAGCAGTATTTAAAATTTAATGATGATAAAAGACTGTTTTGATATTCTAGCCACTTGCAGCTGTTTAGTGAGAATTCAAAATTAAAATCTTGTTGACTTGGTAATACTCTTTTTTCTAAAGTTATAAAACATAGAAATTTCCAAAAGAGTCTAGGGTCAAATTTATGGTAGGGGCGTAAGTTATTGCACCCCCAATACTGCTCGGTTAAGGATTTTTAACTCGGAATTTGGTTTGGGGAAAAGGTGAAAGGGTAAGGGTTAAAGGTTTTTTCTTGCCCCTTTTCCCCTTCCCCTTTTCCCCTTAACCGACAAGTATTGATTGCACCCCTACTTTTAAATGTGATGATAATTCACATTTAAAATAATTAGTATACTAATGAATTTTTAACCCTTAACTCTTTTACAGACGCGATGAATCGCGTCTCTCTGTATCTCCGCTTGACCTTTAACCCCAATTAACTTAATTTTGACTACCTACTTAGAAAACCTTGCAGTCACAAAATATGGTTTAGCACTGCACACTACAACCCCCGAATTAGGATTAGCAATTAATAATTTTGCTGGTGATAATCGCGCTCAAGTATGGAATTTAGGGCGTGATTTGTCCAGCTTTGTCCATCAATACTTAGTGGAATTTATTCAGCCACAAACTTGGTCAGATATAGGCTTTTTGGCAGTGGCCAAAGGCCCTGGTGGTTTTACAGGAACAAGGATTGGTGTAGTTTTAGCACGCACATTAGGACAACAATTAGAAATTCCTGTGTTTGCAGTATCTACTTTAGCTGCAGTTGCTTGGAGTGCAAAAGATAGTATTGCTAAAACAGATGCGATCGCTATTCAAATGCCGGCTCAACGTGGTCAAGTTTTTGGTGCTATTTATCAACCTCATGCTGATAATTCAAATCTGACAACATTATTACCAGATAGTGTGTTTACACCTGAAGTATGGCAAGAGACTTTAGCGAATTGGCAAACAACTTATCAATTAATTGAAGCAAAATCTGCATTAGCAGCAACAGTCACTAATATTTTGGAACTAGCTTATCTAGACTGGGAACAAGGAAAGCGTCCGCATTGGTTTGAGGCTTTACCTTACTATGGACAGCATCCTGTAGATGTTTAATGAAAAATTAGGGTAATAATTTATCAAACCCCTTAACCCAAGTTTTTAAGTGAGGTAGGGGTACAGCAGTGCTCATACGTGTCAACTTAAGCTAAAAGCTATATAGGGCGCGTGTTGTACAAAAACCCTCGCCCTCATCCCCTAACCCCTTCTCCCGCAGGAGAAGGGGAATTAAATCTCTTGCTCCCTTCTCCCTGTGGGAGAGGGGCTGGGGGTGAGGGCAAAACCTTGCAACTAAGCGGGTTTCACGTTAAGTTGACACCAATGAGCAGTGCTGTACCCTCTTAATAATTGATCTGTCGCAAACATTGTTTAAATTGGGATGACCGAAATTTATCGCTAACTATCTCACACCTGATGAGTCAGTATAACTAATAGGGGCTTTTTGGGGTGGTAATGAGTGATATTCCGCTAGTGTAGCTATAGCGAAACATAATGTCAGACTCAAAACAAAAGTTGTGAAAAACTGCATGATAAAAAATCGGTGCAAAAGCCACTTCATATAATTCATCATTGTTAAGCCTCCGGCATTGCACGGGGAAATTATCAAAAAACTTTTGACAAATGATGTATGAATAAGTAGGTTAGCGATCGCACATGACTATTTTTAGAAGAGTCAAGGGAAAAATGTTCTCCTTTCTCCCTATAAAATTTTAAATAGTTGGGTTGAATCAAGCCTACTTATTAACAGTTCAGCGCTTAATTGCTAAACTTAATCTTTACCTTTAATTTCATGGCAACTAATCCCAACCATCATTGATAAGTGAAAGCTAGGAATATTGCGCTGAATCTGTATTTATTAGTAGTTTGCACCCAAAAGGTAATTTAAAAATTGGTAATTTATTAATTCTATTTTCTGATCGAAAAGTGCCTAATTGTTATAAATGAACGGAATATCTTAATCTTAGAATTTACTCCATCTGTATCCGTGTCAACAATTGGCTTTGCCCATATGTAAATAGAATTTGGCTTAAGCCAATCCAATTATACATATACAAGCAGATAAAAGCATCTATCATTAGATAGAGAGTTTTTATGTAATAAAATTTAGAGTAGTTCTAAATTATTTGGTGAGCGAGTATACAAGCCATGATTTAACTAATTTATATTTAAGGATAGCAACCAAATTATCTCACATAAATTATACCAGTTCCTCATTGATGTTACTTGCTAAGGACGGAGAAGCAAACTATATAATTACAAACATCCAATCATTAAATGCTTCACGGGTGTGTAAACATCAAGGGCAAACGCTTTTAACGTCGAGACTGTACACCTAAATTAATAAATAAGAAATATAAACTTTAACATCTGGTAGTACGTAACCTGAGTCTTATATAATCTATTTAAATGTAAAATCTAATACTGTTAATTATTTCTTTTGAGAAACCCCAGTGATCAAACGGGATATGAGTGATATAAATTTAAATTATTAATAGAACCAAAACTTGTTAGCGGGCCAAGAAAGTTCACAAAGAGTACCTCTAGGAGATAGAGAAACCCGTCGAAATTTACCTTTAAGTTGTCGAGCTAAATTCCTAAATTGTTGTGTGCCTCTGCCTTCTTTATAAGAACTAATAGCTAATGCATCATCTATAATACTTAAAGTGTGCCAGCCTTCAGAAGAAGAACAATTAACCTCCAGACGGGTAACTCCGGCGGCGTGTTTGCCAACATTACATAATGCTTCTTCTAAAAATCGGCAGAGTCCTCTTTTTTGTTCAATACTCAATCCTTTCTCTTCGATAGGTTCAAATGTGCGGATTTTAATTTTGATGGTTTTAAAGCAGGGAAAGTCTCGCTCTAAGGTATAACTGTAAACTTGATAAAGAATCTGGTGGATAGGGTCATGTAAATTGATGACTAACCCTTGTCCTAAATATAAACTTTTATCCTGATTTACAGGTTCTCGCTGCAAGAATTCATAAATTCCTCGGAGATCGTAATTTAATTTTTCTAGTTCTTTTTCAATTTCAGGTAATAATTTATCTGTAGGTAAGTTCTGTTCTTTCAAAAGTTTCAGAACTTTAGCCAGAGTTTGTAGAGGCCCATTATGAATTGTTTCAAATGTGCGTTCAATCATCGTATAATGAGCATTAATTTCTGCTTTTAAAGCTTGTTCGTATTGATATAAAGCGGTGAGTCCTAAAGAATTTAAGGTATAAATAATTATGGCTGGGGCTAATGGAATCCACCAACCCAAAATTAAAAATATATAAGCTACGAGAACGAGAATAAAGCTAGCAAAACCAATCGTTACAAGATTGAGCAAAGGTAATTTAGTTAGCCTGGCGTGAGCGATTCCTAAAAAACCCCAAGTAATAATCCATAGATATTCCCATTCATCTTGCCAAGTCTTTAAGAGGGGTCGAGAATTGAGAACCGCACTGATTAGTTGGCTAACAGCATGAGCATGAATTTCTACCCCATAAACTTGGCCTGGTGGTGCAAATTTTGACGACGGAATAGCAGAAGTTGTGGTCAAGTCTTTGGCGCTAGGGGCCGTCATGCCAATAATGACAATGCGATCGCGTATCCACTCAGGCTGGAATTTTCCTGCTTTAATATCGCCAAGGGTCACCGTTCTAAATCGTTCTTGGCCGCTACGAAAGTTGAGTAATACCTGAAATCCCCCCGCATCGGTTCGCACATATCCGCCAGAGTTGCTGTAAACGCGAGGAAGTTGAATATTACCAACCCAGATGGGATTGCGATCGCCAAATCCATATTTTAACTGAATGCCTTCATTAGCTAAATACATCTCTGCTAACTTGAGAGATAAGGCAAATTTATATCCTTTCGGTGTGATTGTTCCTAGTAGGCTGCGTCTTAATTTACCATCCGCATCTGGAATTTGATCTACAAAACCAATTTGTGCATCAGATAAATACGGTGGTGGATTAATTGTTACAGGTAATGCTTTTTCAATTCCAAGTAAATTTTTATGCTGTTGAAATGTGCTGACTAGTTCAGCAGAACCAGGCTCAACTGGTATATCCCTCACAATATCAACACCAATGGCTCGAGGAGCATAAGCCTGCAATTTTTTTAACAGGCTTGCCATTTCTTGATCTGGGATGGGATATCCAAAATTATGGATATCATCTTCATTAATGCCAACAATGACAATTCGTTCATCTATAGGTTCCACAGGCCGTAGACGGAGGAAACTATCAAATACTAGCCATTCTAAAGATTGCATTGCACTAGTCAGACGAAGAATAATTACTAGACAAAGTACTACAATCCCGGGCAGCGTTCCTACACGCCAAATGGAGATTTCCTCTTTGATTCTTCTCCAAATTCCAGGCTGCATAAACCAGTTTCCTAGTCTTTAGTTATCAAATAAAAATCACCGATAATAATTCATCATTACGCAAAAATTAATGATTATTAACAAATACATATTACATTTTTCTGACTTCAATTTGATTGTGGTTACAAATTAGACCTAAGCAATAGTCAAACTTAAATATCGGGATTTACTCAAATCCTGATTTAATTTTATATCTAAGTGTTGGCCCTGATAGCAAGGGGTTTGAGCTATAGAAGTAAATAGAAAAAAATATTTACATTGAATGCGATCGCCTTTGGCCTTCCCAAAGAGTATTCTTTCAACAAAGCTGCTTACTCTGCGGGAACGCCAAAGGCTAATGGGAAACTTTCACTTTGTTGTATTCGTAATGACATTGTCTCATAAATTGTGTGATAAATTTTGTCTTACTACTTGTACCATTACGAACTAAATATTTGATATTGCACAGAAACAGCACCTACTAAAGCTTGACTATGATCAATCAATTAACCCTTCATGCCGAGCTTTCATTTCCGTTTGAATGCGGATATTTTTACCTTCTTCGGGGTAAACATCTAAAGCATCTTGTAGCTTATTCCAGTAATGACGCACCATGCGTTCAGACATACACATTCTTTCTGCGATCGTCTTATCTTGTAAACCTTCTTCAAATGCGAGAGTTAATACCTTTAGCCATTCTGGTTTCACCTCTAATCCTGAATTGATACCTTTGATATCTTTAGTATGAGTTAATCCTTGTAATGCCCAATCAACTCTAGTTAACATTTCTTGGGTGGAAAGGCTTTTATCTGCAACTGTAAAGCCACCTTTATGACTATCAATCTCCGGTCTAATTCTGACTAAAGTTCTAGCATGGGCACTTTGCACAACAATATCTAAATGCGGATAAGATTTCATCAGATTCCTTAGAAGTTGAATTCCTGTATCAGGACGTGCTGTTGCTCCGGGGTGTTCTGGCATTGATAAATCCATCACTACAAGGTCTGCTTGTGATATCATCATCTGCTCGAGAGCATTCTTAGCATCAATAGCAGTAATAAATTTTGCACTAGGATATTTTTTTTTCAGTACATCGACTGTGCCACCTAAAACTGATTCATGGTCGTCAATCACCAAAATGGTGAGTAATTTCTTCTCTGCTACAAGTTGTGTCATAATTAACACCTCGTTATCGAACTAAGTAAATACTAAGTTTTCATCTACTGCCTAAAGCCAGACAGATGAAAATTGTGCTTTTTTGTCATTTGTTATTCTTTTCATCCCTATTCACAGTATTTCCTTGCAAATATTTATAAATTGCATAAAATCGCCCGATAAAAAGGAAATTAGGGACTAGTATTCCTGACTCTCTACTTAGCGATCAGTCGAAGTAAAAGCAGCTATTGAAGCTAGATTGTTGATGTTTATCAGAAAAAACGCTGAATTTATGATTGTATAATTTGTAATTATGTTATTGACAAAGGAAGATGCCCTGAGCAATTATCAAATAGACGATCTAGAGGTCTTCAATTAAAACTGCTGATAGCAATGTTAACTGATGCTTACCAGTAGAAATACCAAGTTAGCATGAGCCTTGTACTACGATAAAAACATTTACCTGAAGTTAATAGGTAAAAGCTATCACACAAATATTGTAATTCTCGTAGATTAGCGTAAGAACCACGGGTAGATACATCCGGATAAGTAATTTGTACCATTAAATGGCATAAATTTTTGCATTGTTTCAAATTGATATAAATTGATATAGGTGTTAAAACTTGCGGCAAAGCTATTGTGAGCAATTCTTCTAGTAAGCTTAAAATTATTAAGCTTTGTTCGGTTGACTGATGTCGCCAGATTACTGGCATATTACGGTGAAAAGATAACTGAGAATTATTCGTCAGTTTAGACTGTAATAAACAATCAATAGCTAACGGCAAGCTATACTGTAGCTGCGATGGAAATAAGCGATCGCTCAATTCCACTAAAGATTGATGGAACCTATCAATTTTTTTAACAGATTCTTGAATTTTGTTAACTGATAAATCTAAATTATCTACTGTTAACATTTCTAGATTGCGCCTGATACTAAAGGATTCCTGCAATAAATCATCACGAATTTTTTCAGCTTCTAAAAATCGTTTTATCGACTCTTGATAAGACCACCATTTTAATGCTTGCCGAATTCTTAATTCAGAGCTGATAAACCAGAGGAGGGTTATGAAGCTGGCTATTAACAGTATAACTTGCGTCCACAATAGCAGTTTCACAGGAAGTTTTGATGGGTATTTTATGCCGATTAAATAAAGCTTTAAAGCAAAATATATCAGATTTATCTTTTGTAAAATGTTTAAATTGAATAAGAGAAATACCCAAAATATTGATGATAATTATAAAAATATGCATATAATTTTATAGTTTTAATGAGTAGATGAATCTTGGTGTTTCGCAAATAAAAATCTTGATTGCCTAAATTCAGGCAATCAACTGTGTAAACAGTAAAATTTAGCTATACTGTTGAATTTTAGTTATAAAAATATCTAAGATTTATATTTCTTTTCTCCATTTATTAACTACAGAGATAAGTTTATCTAAATGAAATATACTGATTTATAAATCAGTAATTAATCTGGCCTTTCTCAACATAAATTGCAGCGCCGTTTCGCGTTTAGAGATAATATCAGCTTTAGCATCCATACCTGATTGGATATGACACTGATGATTTTGATGACCGAATGATAAACTTTCTGGTGCGATAGTAGCTTCAAAATAGCTAGCAGCCAGAATATTAGAACTAGATGTGGGAGAATTTGTACTGTTATTTTGAGATGTAATTACATCTGGAGAAACTGTATTAACTACTCCTTTGAGCGTCCCATAATCAGGATAAGGACAAGAATCTATTCTCAGTTGCACTTCTTGACCAACTTCCACACTTTTAATATCTTGAGTGGGAATCATGGCTTTAATTACTAACGGTGCATTACTAGGTGCAATTTCTGCGATCGCATCACTAGCGCCCACCACCTGACCGGGATTGCGTAAATTGAGCTTGAGAATAGTACCTTCTGTAGTGGCACGAATTACAGTATTTTGTAGTTGATTGAAAACTTGCTCGAGTTCTTTGTGAGATTGGATTAATTGGGATTGAATTTCTACTCGTCGCTGAATTAAAGCTTGTCTTTCTTTATTTAAAGTCGCAATGTTGGCTTTACCTCTAGCAACTTCTTGAGCAATCCGTTCTTTCGCGATTGCGACTGTTGCATCAGTAGGATTAATCGCAGATCTAGCTGATTCCACTTTAGCCTGAGCTATTTCAACAGCTTTTTTCTCACCTTCCACAACAGCTTTTGTCTGTTCAACTAAGAATTTTTTCTGCTCAAATTCTCGTCTCCCAATTGCACCGGTTTCTGCTAATTGTTCGTAGCGATCGCGGTCTGAATTGGCAAAGTCTAAATCAGCTTGAGCTTTTTGCAAATCTGTATAAGTTTTTTGCAAATTAGCTTCAGCAACTTGTAAGTCGGTTTGAGTTGTAACTTGACGTTCTTGATAGTCTCGTTGGTTACGTAATAAATCAGATTCCGCCGCAGCAACAGTTCTATCAATTACTGTCTTTTCTGCTTGCATTTGGTTATCTAAATTATTAATTTGAGCGTCAATTTGGGTGATTTGTAACCTACCCTGTTGAATATTCCCTTGCAGTTGGCTCTTTTTTATCTGTAATTCTTCATCATCAAGATAAGCAATAATATCCCCTTGCTTAACAACTTGATTTTCTTTCACTAAAATCCGTTTAATAGTTCCTTCCATTTTCGGTTGTGCTAGCCGAATTTCCCCAGTAGGACGGATACTAGCTGGAACTTTAACTGTGACATTATATTTCACCCATGAAGAGAGGGCGATCGCAGAACCAACACTACCAACAAGAAAAATTCCTGCTAATGATGTCCAAGGACTGACAGGAGGAATAAAATCTTCTTGGACTTCAGGTAGGACTTTCTGATTATGGATGTAGAGCATATCATATCCCCTCTGAAAATGAGTGTGAATTAAGGAATGAGAAAATCTAGATGGTCACCTGGTTGGGATATCAAATCTTTTAAGGAACCTTGCAGTTTTAATTTGCCGTTTTCTAATAAAACCACCCAATCAGCACGGTTAATTACTTTGGGGCGGTGTGTAATCAAAATAGTGGTTTTACCTTGGCGATGCTCAAACAGCCGATCTAAAACCTGTCCCTCACTCACTGGATCGAGTCCACCAGTGGATTCATCCAAGATTAAAACTGGTGGATCTGTGACAATAGCCCGTGCGATCGCCAATCTTTGCCGTTGCCCCCCAGAGATATTGGCACCAAATTCTCCTAAAATAGTTTGATATTTCTCTGGGAATTTATTAATAAATTCGTCGGCTCCAGCTATTTGACAAGCTCTGACAATTTGCTCAAAGCTAATATGAGGAGTTCCTAAACGAAAGTTTTCGACAATAGAACGATTCCAAAAGTGAGCATCTTGGGGAACTAGTACTATCTGTTGACGCAAACAATCGAGAGAAAGGTCTTGGATATTATATATACCAATTTGAATATTACCTGATTGCAGTTGATATAAACCAGCAATTAATTTCGCTAGAGTACTTTTACCACAACCAGATTTACCAATTAATGCCACAACTTGACCACCAGGAATTGTTAACGAAAAATTATCTAACAAGTCCAGGCGACCAGCATAATGGAAGCTGAGATTAGTACAGATAATATCAGCTTCATTGGCAATATAAGCTAAAGGTTTGCGTCCGTCACCTTCATTTTCTGGGGTAGCATCAATAACTTCTGTCAGGCGTTGTGTAGCAGTTTTAGCCCGCGTAAATTCTTCCACAAAACTAATCACAGTAGCAATTAACCCCAAAAAGTTCCCATTCATGGAGTTAAACGCCATTAATTGCCCAATACTGAGGTTTTCAGCCGGATTAATTACTAAGTTACCACCAAACCAGAGCAAAACAACAGCCCCAATCGCAGAAATAAAACCAGAAAAAGTATTATTAATAATTCCTATCTGCATGGTGCGAAAGGTGAGATTACCAAGACGACCAAATCTATGTTGTAGTTCATCCCAAAATTGGGGAGCAGATGCAGTCGTTTTCAGGGTAAGTGCGCCTTTGAATGTTTCTACTAAAAGTCCTTGAGTTTCGGCTTCGGTAACTAATAACTCGCGAGTTTTTTGCTGCAATGTGGGCTGGAATACTATCGTTGACAGGGTCATAACTATAGAGATGAATACCGCTACTACAGTTAATTTCCAGCTATAAAAAATCATCAGTCCTAAAGAGATGATGGCAATAAAAAACTTGCTAGGTAAGCCAACAACTACTTGGGCTACTAATTGATTTATCTGTTCAATATCTTGTAATCGGCTAACTATTTCTCCACTACGACGAGTTTCATAATAAGTTAAAGGTAATCGGAGAATTTGCCTGCCAAATTCCATTACCATCCCTAATTGTAGGCGTTGAGCAAAGTTAGCAATTAAATTAGATTGTACAAATGAAAGGCTACTAGAAATAAAATTCATTACTACTACAGATATTGCTACAGTAGTTAGTAAGCTAGTATCCCCGCGAACTAAAACATCATCTGTGAGGATTTGTAATAAAAAGGGAGAAGCTAAAGATAGTAAGCCCAATATTAAATTCAGTGGTAAGGCTTGTGCTAGAATTGCGCGATAATTCCAAACACGTTTGAAGAAGCGCCAAAAGCCACCAATATTATCATCCTTTTGAGCAAAAAATCTCACTGGATCTGGTTCCAGTAATAGCATTAACCAATCTGTCCAACCCTCAGCTAAATCTTTTTTAGAAAGATAGCGAATACCTACAGCTGGATCAGCGATTAAACATTTTTTGCCCTTTTTACCATATAAAACAACCCAATGATTCCCTTTCCAGTGAATAATTGCTGGTAACGGTGCCTCATGCATCCTGTTTAACAGTTCTGGTGAAGTTTTGACAGGACGAGTATTAAATCCCAGTGTTTCTGCACCGCGTCTTAACCCTAATAAAGTGGTACCAAATTGTCCAGTACCTACAGCTTCTCGGATGTGGGTGAGAGTAAAATTATGCCCATAATGTTTAGCAATTGTAGCAATGCAAGCAGCCCCGCAATCTTCTTCACTATGCTGTTTGACAAATTTGTATCTCATAAGCGAAGTACTTTACACATCCGGCAATTTAAAAAACTATCGATTTAGTGATATGTGATTAAAAATTATTTAAAGAATATATAATCAATTCATAATTGACCATAATAAGCGTAAAAAGCTATTAAAGCGTCTGGTTCTACTTTGAATACTCCCACCTGCAAAAAAAGATGGATTAACACCAATGGTAATTTCTGAAGACATATATCCTGCTTGTTGGCTAAGAGCAACATTTTGACCTCTCTCAGAAACACTTATTTGGCTGCCAGCTAAAGAGATTATCCGTCTCATTTGAAAGAAGAAAGCAAATTGTGAACTGGAAATTCCACCAACTATGGCTGCTTGTTCTTCTTCAGACAAATCTAGGAATAATCCAGAATTATTGAGCTTGATATCTTTAGACACAGTATTGCCGTCTTGAAATCTCAATTTATTAAATAAAAAAATTGCTCATTAGTATGGATAATGAAACGACTTCTTCTGAAGTCGTTTCATTTATGTAACCTGAACTCCTAAGCATGAAACTATTAGCTTATTGTTGATGTTTCAGGCAAAAATAGAACCCTAGTAGTTTCAAGAAATCCAAATTTACAGTTTTAATAAACCGGATTTCTTGATAACCAACTTAGCTTAGTTAGGATTTCATCAATACACTAATATTAAGGCTGTTGGAGTTGAGCCAATAAGACAGATAGTGATTCAGTAGTGCTACTAAAACCTGCACCTGATTGTGCGCCGTTGATATTAGCTGAAGATGTAGCTAAAGCTGTAACTGCTGTCTTAAAGCCATTAAGAGTGAACAAATTAGCTTGTGCACCACCGGTTACGATTTCTTGTTCTTCAACAGATACTGCGGTAAATAGTTCGTTAGACATGATTAAAGTCTCCTGGTTTGTATTAGTTTCGCGAGTTGCTTGCCGCTTGTTGGCTCGCTTTTCTCCTCGCTTGATTAATACGATATAGGCAAGTACCCAGGTGAGTCATTCTCATTTTGTGCAAACTTAATTACCAAACTTAGAAATTCTCATTGCTGAAATAAGTAAGTGGAATTACTGAAAAGTACATAACTAAAACTACAACAATTTTTACTTAAACTTATTCAAAAATTAAAGAATTTTTATAATAGCTTTACCAAAATGCTTTATGTTTGTGGCATGGAAATCATGGCTTTTAAAGATTTTATCAAAAATATATAGAAAATTATTGCCCTCTTTAAGAAAAAGACTTTGATATATGATAATAAAATAATTAAGTCAAATTTAATACCCTCTGTCTTGATGAAATAAACGTTATCTAGCGCTGGCAAGACAAGTATCTTATTTCTGAAGTGATACAAAATACTCTGAGGGTAGAGTAATACTGTTTTGGCGCTACACAATACTCAAATCGCTCAACTTGTAAAGGTAGGCTTGCGCGAGCCTGGCTGATGTAAATAGACCACACTTGATGGGTGAATAGCACTTACTGAAGCAAAAGTTGCTGTCCAGACCCCCGATTTTTCCAAAAAGCTGGGGGTCTAAATTGCCTTATATATCGCTTAAAAACCCAAAAATCGAGGAATTGGCCTAAATCACTCCTGAAGTTTTTAGTCCAGAGAAGTCATAAGAAATTGACAGGCAATCTCCAACAGGGTATACATATTTGAACATTTATCCTATGCAAGTCTGGATTTTATGCCTAATGTCGAAAGGGATGAAACTCGCGAACAGCGCATTGAAACAGAGATCATTGTCGATGCTGGTAATGATAAAGAGGAGCGGGCGATGGGTTGGTACTACTACCTAGACGATACTCTTAACGTCCCCTTTTTAGCCAAATGGAAAAAGAAGGTACGCAAAACCGGGGCCATCGAAGAAAAAGAAGTTGAAGTTTTAGGAATGGCACCTGATGAAGATTGTTTAAGAGATATGTTTGTCGATGTAGTCTATCCTGGCGGCAACGATGAAGATGTGTTTTCGGCAAAGCTATCAGAAATAGAAGCAATAGATGCTGATGAAGAAACCCTAGAAGCACTTGCAGACTGGCAATATTGGCTTGCTAGAGGATACAAGTTTTAATAGTTAGTCTTGATAGTGCTGAGGAGCACTGCGTTGCGGAGGACAGTTGCGTGGGCGGGTTTCCCGACTTGAGCAAACTGTCCGTTGGGGTTACCCCCGTTGTAGCAAGTGGCGTTGCTGAATGCTAAGTAGAAAACTAGTCCCTAGCCTCTAGCACTTTAGCGCTGGCGGAATTCCACTTCTTTTTCCAAAATCTTGATGTCGTAGTTGTCAAAAAAATCGTGACCTAGTAGACCAATGCTAGCTTTGGGTGCGATCGCAACTTCAATATTATTAGCTACAGCGCCACCAACAGCAATATCTTTGATCTGACTCGTTAAAAATTGCACTACAGTTCCATCTGCAATTTGCGCGTTGATTTTACCTGTGGGTTGGAGTTGCAGGTTTGCAGCCATTTTCAGAGTTATCAGGGTACTACTGGCACCTGTATCTAAAATCATCTCAAATGTCTGTCGCTGGTTAAAAGTCACATCAATCACAGGAGTTTTCCCAATACGGCGTTTGATTGGTACGCGAAAAACTCCGTTGTCTGGGGGTGTGACACCACAAAGCTTTCCTAAACTGATAGTTCTACCAGAGGAAGTCACCATAAAACAGCTTCCCAAATCTTCGGCTGTGGCACGATGCCAGAATGCTAAAAATAGCAGTGATGGTAGGAATGCCAACACTGCTAAGTTAATAGCCAACATCCTGATACTTCTAGCATTTTTCATCGGATTTCGCGCTCCAATTCCTAATTACCCCTTGTTCTTAGATTACCCAGAGTTGTTGGGAAATAGGGCAATCAAACAACAGCATCATTTATCGACAAAAAAGGCTTTTGGTTCAATACGCTTGGGTTAAGGTCATTAGCGATTGATTTGTCTCTTATTAACAAAGCCAGATCAATTGGGGGAGAATCCCCCAAACCCCCGATTGGGTGACGGTTGCGTCCCCCAAACCCCCTCCAAAATTATTGTTCTGTTTTTTTGAGTAACTAGTTTTTTGGTTTTGTTATCAATTAATTTTTTAAACTGAATTGTATTTGCTTTTAGTTAACTGTTGATGGTTGACTATGTTTTCTGCTACCCATCAACCATCAACGTGAAATCCGATTGCCCCTTTAAGGATTGGAATGAGCTTAAGAAAGCTATTTAAAACTGCTGCTGTGAATGAGTTAAAAAGCTATTTTTGCTTGTGGATGTAGCGCACAGCTTAATTATTTTGCGATCGCATCAATAATTTTTAGGGCAATATTACAGGCAAAATCAGTCACAGACTGCTGATTCAACAATTTATGTGTAAATATCAATGCAAAAAATGCATAGTAGCGATACATTTTTTGCACTATTACCAAATTTTTGTAACAACTTATACTATTTTAGCAGAAAACCGCCTTTAACCTTAGGAATATGTAAATCGTTACACTTTTGTTAACAAAACAGCTTTAGCAAATTTCCAACAATGGATACAAGGAAATATTCCAAATATTCCTTCTGAAGCAATCATCTCAATACACAAATATTAGTTTATGAATGCATTTGCCCTAGTAGGAGAGGAAGCGATCGCACTACGGGTTAATTGATATTGGGCAAATAACTTACTTAGGTTTACGGGATTAAAACTTTGCAATGAGAGTCAGTTCATGACAGACACAGCAACTACCACTACAACCAGCCTCAATAAATTTGAGAAATTTAAGGCAGAAAAAGATGGACTTGCTATCAAGCAAGACATCGAAAAATTTGCCTCTCTAGGCTGGGAAGCAATGGATGAAACAGACCGAGACCATCGGCTGAAGTGGGTGGGTGTATTTTTCCGCCCAGTCACGCCAGGTAAGTTTATGATGCGGATGCGAGTACCGAATGGTATTCTCACCAGCAATCAGATGCGTGTGTTAGCAGAAGTAGTGCAGCGTTACGGTGATGATGGCAGCGCCGATATTACCACGAGGCAGAATATTCAATTGCGGGGGATCAGGATTGAGGACTTACCTGATATCTTCAACAGATTTCATGCAGTTGGTTTAACTACTATCCAATCGGGTATGGACAACATCCGCAATATCACAGGCGATCCCGTGGCTGGATTAGATGCGGATGAGTTGTTTGACACCCGAGAGTTGGTACAACAAATTCAGGATATGATCACCAACAAAGGTGAAGGTAATCCCGAATTTACCAACCTTCCGCGCAAATTTAACATTGCAATTACTGGTGGAAGAGATAATTCTGTCCATGCTGAAATCAACGATTTAGCATTTGTACCAGCATTTAAAGAAGGGACTGGGGACTGGGGACTGGGGACTGGGGAAGAAGTCAGCCCATCTCCTAAGTTCGGGTTTAACGTGTTGGTGGGTGGCTTCTTTTCTGCGAAACGTTGTGAAGCGGCGATCCCCTTGAATGCTTGGGTTGCGCCGGAAGATGTGGTTGCTGTAAGTAGAGCGATTGTAGAGGTTTTTCGTGACAATGGCTTCCGTGCTAATCGCCAAAAATCACGTTTGATGTGGCTGATTGATGAATGGGGTTTAGAGAAATTCCGTGCAGAGGTCGAAAAGTGTTTGGGTAAGTCACTATTACCCGCAGCACCGAAAGATGAAATCGACTGGGAAAAACGCGACCATATCGGTGTATATAAACAAAAGCAACCAGGATTAAATTACGTAGGCTTACATATTCCTGTAGGACGCTTGTATGCGGGTGATATGTTTGAAATATCCCGTTTAGCAGGGGTTTACGGCAGTGGAGAAGTTCGCTTAACCGTTGAACAAAACGTCATTATCCCTAATATTCCCGATTCTCGGCTGGCAATATTTTTAACAGAGCCTTTACTAGAAAGGTTTGCAATTAATCCAGGGTTATTGACGCGATCGCTAGTTTCTTGCACAGGCGCACAATTCTGCAACTTTGCCCTCATCGAAACCAAAAATCGCGCTTTAGCAACCATCAAAGCACTAGAAGCTGAATTAACTCTAACTCATCCGGTGCGAATTCACTGGACTGGTTGTCCCAACTCCTGCGGACAACCCCAGGTTGCAGACATTGGCTTAATGGGGACTAAAACCCGCAAAAACGGTAAAACCGTGGAAGCTGTAGATATTTATATGGGCGGTAAAGTTGGTAAAGAAGCGCAATTAGGAACTTGCGTTACAAAAGCCGTTCCCTGTGAAGACTTGCAATCAGTACTACGAGATTTACTCATCCAAAACTTTGGCGCAAAACTCAGCCAGGAAGTATTGATGACTCATTGATGGGGAAGGGGTAATGGGTAATGGGTAATGGGGAATAATTTATAATCCTTGACCTTTGACCCTTGACTCTTGACCTTTGACCTTTGACCCTTGACCCTTGACCCTTGACTTTTGCCAAATACCAAACACTAAACTGCTTAACAACAAACAATGACTAATTTTTCACGAAGAAAATTTATCTTTACTTCCACTGCGGCGGCGGCGGCTTCTATTCTGGCTCATGGTTGCGCTTCTAATGGTTCCAATTCAGCGACTACAGGGGATAATGCACCTTCGGCTGCACCTGCGGCGAATGTCTCTAAAGTAGCTAATGCACCAAAAGTAGAAACTACTAAAGCCAAGTTAGGATTTATCCCTCTGACTGATGCTGCACCTCTGATCATTGCTAAAGAAAAGGGTTTCTTTGCTAAGTACGGGATGACTGATGTTGAAGTCATCAAGCAGAAATCTTGGCCTGTTACCCGCGATAACCTCAAAATCGGCTCGGCTGGTGGTGGTATTGATGGCGCACATATCCTTAGCCCGATGCCTTACCTGATGACTATTAACGATAAAGTGCCAATGTATCTCTTGGCGCGTTTAAATACTAATGGTCAGGCTATCTCGGTGGCTAATAAACTTAAAGACCTGAAAGTAGGTTTAGAAAGTAAAGGGCTGAAAGCTGCTGCGGATAAAGCTAAAGCTGATAAGAAATCGATGAAAGTAGCCATAACTTTCCCTGGTGGAACTCATGATTTATGGATGCGCTATTGGCTAGCGGCTGGCGGGATCAATCCCGATCAAGATGTGGTGTTAGAACCTGTACCACCACCACAAATGGTAGCCAATATGAAAGTTGGTACAGTTGATGCCTTTTGTGTGGGAGAACCTTGGAATGCTCAATTGGTCAGCCAAAAATTAGGTTATACAGCCCTCGTTACAGGTGAGTTGTGGAAAGATCACCCCGAAAAAGCTTTTGCAATGCGGAAAGAGTGGGTCGATAACAACCCTAACGCCGCCCAAGCATTGTTAATGGCAGTTTTAGAAGCGCAACAGTGGTGCGATAAAGCAGAAAACAAAGAGGAAATGTGCAAAATCTGCGCCGATCGCAAATACTTTAACGTTGCAGCCGCAGATATTTTAGAACGGGCGAAGGGCAATATTGACTACGGTGATGGTCGCACACAGCAAAATTTTGGCGATCGCATGAAGTATTGGGCAGATAATGCCTCTTATCCTTACAAGAGCCATGATACTTGGTTCTTAACTGAAGAAATTCGCTGGGGTTATCTACCAAAAGATACAAAAGTGAAGGAAATTGTCGATCAGGTAAATAAAGAAGACCTGTGGAAAAAAGCCGCGAAAGCAATTGGTGTAGCTGATGCTGAGATTCCTACTAGTACTTCTAGAGGAGTTGAGACTTTCTTTGATGGTGTGAAATTTGATCCAGAGAAACCAGAAGCATATCTCAGCAGTTTGAAAATCAAAAAAGTCTGATAACAATTCGTAATTCGTAATTCCTAGTTCGGAATTCAGAATTACGAAATTCCACAAAATTGTTTTTGAAATTAACTAAATCTGCCCTGGAGTAATACAAAAATGACAGCTATTGCTGGTAGTCGGATTCACAGAAAAAAGTCTCAAAAGGCGCTTAATAAATTATTCTGGAAAAAAATTGTACCGCCACTGGTAGCATTAGCGATTTTTTTGGTGATTTGGCAACTACTTTGTTTAAATCCTAACTTTAAGTTACCAGGGCCAATTGAAACAGTTTCCGAAACTTGGAATCCTTTTATTATTCATCCATTTTTTGATAATGGCGAAAGCGATAAAGGTTTAGGTTGGCAGATTCTAAGTAGTTTAGGCAGAGTCGGTTTAGGATTTTCTCTGGCAACAATTGTCGGTATTACATTGGGAATATTAATTGGTGCAAATCAATTAGTTTATAATGCCGTAGATCCTATCTTCCAAGTATTGCGAACTGTACCGCCTCTAGCATGGCTACCTATTTCACTCGCAGCATTTCAACAAGCTAATCCCTCAGCAATTTTCGTAATTTTCATTACATCGATTTGGCCGATTATTATCAACACTACAGTTGGTGTACAGCAAATTCCCCAAGACTACATTAATGTAGCTAAGGTTTTAAAATTAAAAGGGCCAAAGTATTTCTTTAAAATAGTTTTTCCCGCCACAGTACCTTATATATTTACAGGGTTAAGAATTGGGATTGGTTTATCTTGGTTAGCAATTGTTGCGGCTGAAATGTTAGTTGGTGGTGTGGGTATTGGTTCGTTTATTTGGGATGCTTACAACACTACTACAGAAACCAATATGAGCGAGATTATTATCGCTTTGATATATGTTGGTTTAGTTGGTTTAATGCTGGATAGATTGGTAGCTTTTATCGCCAGCAAAGTGGTTGCAGAGCAAAAGTAGTCAATAGTTCAAATTCAAAAATCAAAAGTAGATTATTGGCTCTTAACAAATAATAAATGACAAATGACTAAGGACTAAAGACAAATGACTACTTTTGTGGAAGTTGATCACGTTGACCGCATCTTTGATTTACCAAATGGCGATAAATATATCGCTCTGAAAAATATTGAATTAAAAATCAAACAAGGGGAATTTATTTCTCTAATTGGACATTCTGGTTGCGGTAAATCTACCTTACTCAATATCATTGCAGGTTTGGATAGAGCCAGTATTGGAGGCGTGACTTTAGAAGGGCGAGAAGTCAGAGAACCAAGTCCCGATCGCATGGTAGTTTTTCAAAATTACTCCCTGCTTCCCTGGTTAACAGTCCGCGAAAACATCGCTTTGGCTGTGGATGAAGTTTATAAGAATCAACCCAAAGGTGAACGTCGGGGCATTGTTGAAGAACATATTGACATGGTAGGGCTGCGCCTAGCAGCTAATAAACGTCCTAAAGAATTATCGGGGGGGATGAAACAACGGGTTGCGATCGCACGTGCTTTGGCTACTCGTCCGAAGTTGTTACTGCTAGACGAACCCTTTGGGGCCTTGGATGCCTTAACCAGAGGGAGTTTGCAAGAACAACTGATGAAAATTTGCAACGAACACAACGTTACCTGCGTGATGGTAACGCACGATGTAGACGAAGCCCTATTGTTAAGCGATCGCGTTGTCATGCTTACCAATGGGCCAGAAGCCCATATTGGCCAGATTCTCGAAGTCCCAATTCCCCGTCCACGTCAGCGTTTGGAAGTAGTCAAACATCCCAGTTACTACAATCTGCGGAATGAGATGATTTACTTCCTCAACCAGCAAAAACAGGCGAAAAAACGCCGGATGCAGCAAACTCCAGTAGCCGTGAGTACATCCGAGAATGTTTTAGAAAAAGCCAATCTGGAAATTGGCTTTATGCCTCTTACTGATGCTGCACCATTAATCGTTGCTCAAGAAAAAGGCTTCTTTGCTAAATATGGTTTAGAAAATATCACCCTCCGTCGTGCAAGTAGCTGGCAAGAAATCGCTAAAGGTGTAGTGACGGGTAAATTAGATGCAGCCCAAATGGTAGCCGGAATGCCTTTAGCATTAACTTTAGGCGCTGGGGAGCAAAAACCCATTCCCGTAATTAATGCTTTAAATCTTTCGCGTAATGCTAACGCTATCACCTTAAGCAAAAATTTATATAACCAAGGTGTCCGCGACCTAGCTAGCTTAAAAGCGGCAATTAACCAAAATCCTGACCAAATTATGACCTTGGGTGTGGTTCATTCCACCTCTATGCAGAACCTCGTGCTGCGTTATTGGTTGGCTGCTGGTGGTATAGATCCTGATAAAGATGTCAGTTTGGCAGTGATTCCACCCACCGAAATGGTTTCGCAACTCAAAGCTGGCAATATTGACGGTTACTGTGCAGGAGAACCTTGGAATTACCTTGCAGTTGAACAAGACTTAGGCTTTGTTGCAGCCACAGCTTTAGAAATCTGGTCAGGACAGCCGAAAAAAGTCCTGGGAGTGCGGGAAGAGTGGGCGCAAAAACACCCCCAAACCTATCTCGCCCTAATCAAAGCTTTATTAGAAGCTTGCCAATACTGCGACGACATCCGCAACCGCCAAGAAATTCTGGAATTACTCAGCCGTTCTGAATATTTGAATATTGACCCTGCATACATCCGCCCTGGATTTATCGACCCCTACAATCGCGGCGACGGGAAAGCACCTCAAGAACTGACAGGCTACAACCAGTTTTACCTGCATCAAACCAACTATCCCAACCGCACCGAACTGTTGTGGATGGTCACTCAAATGGCGCGCTGGGGCTTAATACCCTTCCCGAAAAACTGGGTTGAAGTCATTGAAAGAGTCTGTCGTACAGATATTTTTGGTACAGCCGCGCGGGATCTCGGCTTACTCGATATCGGCGAAGATGACCCGATTCATTTATTTGATGGGAAAGTTTTTAACCCTTCCGAACCAATCGAATATCTCAAAGGTTTAGAAATTAAGCGACCAATTCGCGTGGAAGAAGTGTTTATTTAGTCAAGAGTTGCAGAGACGCGATTAATCGCGTCTGTACTCAAAAGTTTATAGATTATCCGCCTTTACCAATTACCGATTACCAATTACCCATTACCAAATTCTTATGCAACTCGCCAAAAATACTCACAATCAAAGTCAGGTTAATAAATTACTAAAGCAAAAAGCAGATGATTTTCTGGTAATTGAAGGTGTCAGCAAAATATATCCTACTCCCGAAGGCCCATACACCGTATTGGATGGCGTTGACCTGAAAGTTCGGGAAGGGGAATTTGTTTGTATTATTGGTCACTCTGGTTGTGGTAAATCTACGCTGCTCAATATGGTAGCTGGATTTAACACTCCCAGCGAAGGTATTGTTCTCTTGCAAGACCAACCAATCACGGAACCCGGCCCAGACCGGATGATGGTTTTTCAAAACTACTGTCTCCTACCTTGGTTGAGTGTATTTGATAACGTTTACTTGGCGATTGATTCAGTATTTCCCAAAAAGTCCCAAGCCGAAAAAAGAGCGATCGCTAGAGAACATTTAGCAATGGTGGGACTCACAGAAGCGGCTGACAAAAAGCCCAGCCAAATTTCTGGCGGGATGAAACAGCGAGTTGCGATCGCCCGCGCCCTCTCAATTCGCCCCCAAGTTTTGATTCTCGATGAACCCTTTGGTGCGTTAGACGCAATTACCAAAGAAGAATTGCAAGAGGAATTGCTGCAAATTTGGCGAGAGCATCAAGTTACTGTATTAATGATTACCCATGATATTGATGAAGCGCTGTTTCTCGCAGACAGAGTAGTGATGATGACTAACGGGCCTGCTGCTCAAATTGGCGAAATCTTAGAGGTTCCCTTTGCCCGCCCCCGCAATCGTCGCCGCATTATGGAAGACCCAGAATATTACAACCTCAGAAACTACGCTCTAGACTTCCTCTATCGCCGCTTTGCTCATGATGATGAGTAAAAACTCGGTAAGCTTAAGTATTTATTTACTCTAAAAATATCCCCTGGTGCTTCAAAATCCTAGACAAATGTCCTGACAACGAACTTATTTATCCGCTTCACAAAGGAAGATTGCAATGCTTAAAGGATTATTTTCATTCAGGGATCGTTATCGCATCTTACATCAGACGTGGTTTGCCTTTTTTCTCACCTTTGTCTGTTGGTTCAACTTTGCTCCCTTTGCAACCACGATTGGTAAGGAATTACATTTAGTACCTGAGCAAATTAAGACTTTGGGCATTTGTAATCTGGCTTTAACAATTCCAGCGCGGTTAATTATTGGGATGTTGCTGGATCGTTTTGGCCCGAGAATCACCTACTCAATACTATTGATGTTTGCTGCTGTTCCTTGTTTAGCAACAGCGCTGTCACAAGACTTTCATCAATTAGTCATCAGTCGTTTACTGATGGGAATTGTTGGTTCTGGGTTTGTCGTCGGTATCCGCATGGTAGCGGAATGGTTCCCGCCTAAAGAGATGGGACGTGCTCAAGGTATCTATGGCGGTTGGGGTAACTTTGGGGCTTTTGGTGCAGAGTTCGCCCTACCAATGATTGCTGTGGCGACAGGCTTTTTAGCTGATGGTGGTTCCAACTGGCGATTAGCGATCGCACTCACTGGGATAATTGCTGCTATCTATGGCGTAATTTATTACAACACTGTTCAAGATACACCTGCTGGCAAAGTTTACAAGAAACCCAAGAAGAATGGTGCTTTGGAAGTCACCAGCGTGAAAAGCTTCTGGGCGATGATTGCGTCAAATTTTGGTTTAATTTTCGCTTTGGGTTTACTAGCTTGGCGGCTGGAACAAAAGAATATTCACTTCCTCAATCAAACCCAAATGTATTTAACTTGGTTGGTGTTAGCAGGATTATTTGCTTACCAAACTTACAAAGCTTACCAAGTTAACAAAGACTTACTGATTGGCAAAAAAACTTACCCTGCGGCTCAACGCTATCAATTTAGTCAAGTTGCTTTACTCGAGTTCACCTACGTTACTAACTTTGGTAGCGAACTCGCAGCAGTATCAATGCTACCAGCATTTTTTGAGAAAACCTTTGCTTTAGAACACGTGGTAGCTGGAATGATTGCTGCTACCTATCCCTTCCTCAACTTAGTTTCCCGTCCTAGCGGTGGTTTAATTTCCGATAAATTTGGTTCCCGCAAATGGACAATGACAATTATTAGCGCTGGTATTGGTGTTGGCTATTTAATGGCACATTTTATTAATAGCAGCTGGCCAATTCCCTTAGCGATCGCAGTCACGATGTTCGCCGCTTACTTTGCTCAAGCTGGCTGTGGTGCAACATACGGTATTGTCCCCATGATTAAAAAAGAAGCTACCGGACAAATCGCTGGGAATGTCGGTGCTTACGGTAATTTTGGTGGCGTAGTCTATCTGACAATTTTCAGCTTAACGGACGCATCAACACTGTTTACCACAATGGGTATCGCCGCCTTAATTTGCGCTTTTATGTGCGGCTTCTTCCTCAAAGAACCTCAAGGTTCCTTTGCTGGTGCTTATGAAAGTGAATCAACCGAAACAGTAGCACCATCCGCACCAATTTTGGCTGAAGAATAAGCTAATGGTGGTCTATCGTATTAATTTTGCACCTTATTCATTTCTCTTCCTCTTTGTCTTCCTTTGTGTACTTCGCGCCTTTGCGGTTCGTTTCTCAACCCCTCAAACTTTTGCGACGCTACTCTGTATCTCTATCACATTAACCTCCGCCTTCCTTTGCGTTTAAATCCTAACCTCCCACAACTACCATGAGTGAATTTACCAAAACCCTATGTCCATACTGCGGTGTTGGCTGCGGGCTGGAAGTTTCGCCCCCAGCACAACACGGTAAAGCGACTAATCGGGATAGTCAAGGAACTCCAATTTGGCGGGTACGGGGCGATAAAGCGCACCCATCTAGCCAAGGTATGGTTTGTGTGAAAGGCGCGACAATTGCTGAGTCTTTAGATAAAAATCGACTGCAATATCCAATGATTAGAGAATCATTGGATCAAGATTTTCGTCGCGCCAGTTGGGAGGAAGCTTTTGATTTAATTGCGAAGCGGATTCAAACAGTACGCTTCACTCAGGGGCCAGAAGCTATATGTATGTATGGTTCTGGACAGTTTCAAACTGAAGATTATTATATTGCTCAGAAACTCATGAAAGGTTGTCTGGGCAGTAATAATTTTGATGCAAATTCGCGTTTATGTATGTCTAGCGCCGTGGCTGGCTACATTCAAAGCTTTGGCGCAGATGGCCCTCCCTGTTGCTATGAAGATTTAGAGTTAACTGACTGTGCATTTTTAATTGGGACTAACACCGCCGAATGTCATCCCATAATTTTTAATCGACTGGAGAAATATCGCAAAAAAAATCGCAAAGTCAAATTGATTGTGGTCGATCCCCGGCGCACACCCACCGCAGAAAATGCTGATTTACATTTAGCGATTCGCCCAGGTACAGATATTGACTTATTAAATGGTATCGCCCACTTGTTGATGCGCTGGAATCAGATAGATGTGGGATTTATTGATGACTGTACTAGTAACTTTCCCGCCTATGCAGAAGTGATTCGTCACTATTCTCCAGATGTGGTGGCGCATCGCTGCGGAATTAGCGTTGCAGATTTAGAAACCGCAGCGCGCTACTGGGGACAATCTCAAAGAGTGTTGTCTATGTGGTCGATGGGGATAAATCAATCAAGTGAAGGTACAGCAAAGGTCAGAACTATTATTAATCTGCACCTGATGACGGGACAGATTGGTAAACCCGGTTCCGGCCCTTTTTCTTTAACCGGTCAGCCAAATGCAATGGGGGGAAGGGAAGCTGGCGGTTTATCGCATTTGTTACCCGGTTATCGCTTGGTGAAAAATCCCCAGCATCGCGCAGAAGTAGAAAATTTTTGGGGACTGAAGCCAGGACAGATTTCTTCTGAACAGGGGATGACGGCTTGGGATATGATTACTGGCTTAGAAAATGGCACAGTCGGGTTACTGTGGATTGCTGCAACTAATCCCGCCGTCAGTATGCCAGATTTGGAACGGACGAAGAAAGCATTGTTGCGATCGCCTTTCACAATTTACCAAGATGCCTACTATCCCACAGAAACCTCTGCCTATGCTCATGTGCTGTTACCTGCTGCACAGTGGAGCGAAAAAACTGGCGTAATGACCAATTCTGAACGCCGAGTAACTCTGTGTCCAGCATTCCGTTTTCCTTGGTGGGAGGCGAAAGCCGATTGGGAAATTTTTGCGGAAGTTGGACGGCGATTAGGTTTTACCAAAGAATTTGCCTTTGCTAACTCTGCTGAAGTCTACGCCGAATTTGTCCAACTCACACGCGATCGCCCCTGCGACATGACGGGTATGAGTCACGAGCTATTGCAAACACAAGGCCCCACCCAATGGCCTTTTCCCTCCAATAATGCTGAGTCGCCTGTCGATACTCAGCACTCAAAAAGGCTTTATACAAATTTACGCTTTCATACCCCCGATGGTAGGGCGCGGTTTGGTGCATATCATTCACGGGGTTTGGCGGAACCGCCAGATCCTAATTATCCCTTTGTGCTAACTACTGGGCGGTTGTACGGACATTGGCACACTCAAACCCGTACTGGTCGCATTGAAAAAATTCGCGCTATGCACCCGGAACCGTTTATTGAGATTCATCCCCGTGACGCGGCTAGTTTGGGAATTACAGATAACCAGTGGTTAGAAGTGCGATCGCGTCGAGGTAAAGCGAAATTTCCTGCCAAAATTACCAAAGCGATCGCACCTGGTACAGTGTTTGTCCCTATGCACTGGGGGGCGCTATGGGCCGATGAAGCTGAAGCGAATGCACTCACTCATCCAGAATCTTGTCCCGATTCTCTACAACCAGAACTAAAAGCTTGTGCTGTGGATCTAACACCGATTTCTGCAGAAATTACACTCAAAAATTATCAACTCCAGTCCTCACAATGGTAAGCTGCTAAATAGATAACTCAACAGTAAGTTGATAATTTAACCTATAGTTAATAGTCAATAGTTATGATTATTTTTTCTAATCCTATAGATAAATCTATAGGATTTTTATTTTATATTTTGACTGTTGACTTGGGACTAATAGGCTGGGGATAAGAGTCATTAACCGCCAATATATGCCAATAATAGCTGAAATAATTAGTTGAAATTTGTGCTTTTTTATAACACAAATTACTTAATATCAAGCGTTGTGAAAATTTAAAAGTTACATAGGGTGTAGTAGATGAAAAAGATTCTTAAACAAGTATTAGATACTACAAACTTAAAAAAGGATTACGAGAAATGGATTGCTAAATATGATTATCAATCGATTTTTCAGAATCGCAAATCAAAAATCCGCAATCCCAAACCAGAGAAGATGCAGGATGAGAAATTTATGCACTTCATTGAAAACATTGAGGTGCTAGTTTCTAAAGTACTATCTTTGTTTATGGTCGTGGTAATTTTAGCCGCCATCTGGGATTTGGCTGTTTTTCTAATTAAAGAGTTATTTGACGTACCTTATGGCACCTTTAACACAACTTTATTTAAAATATTTGGATTATTTTTAAATATTTTGATTGCTTTAGAAATTTTAGAAAATATCACTGCATATCTTAGAAAACACGTTGTTCAAGTAGAATTAGTTATTGTTACTTCTTTAATCGCTGTTGCCAGAAAAATTATTATTCTTGACTTGGAAAAAGTGACAGGGATTGATATTATTGGTTTAGGAGTTGCAGTTTTAGCATTATCAATTAGTTATTTAATAATTCGCTTTAGTAATTCCCGATAACTTCATTCAGAAATATATTGTAACTGGTGATTTGTGATTGGGTATTAGCAAAATGCATCAAGGCAGAAATAACCTTGAATTTTGGCTTTTGAATCTTAGCAAACACCAAACACCAAACACCAAATGACAAATAACAAATGACAAATGACAAATAAAATTTTTTTTGAATTTGAAGCAGATTTCGTGACATCCCTGCGATGTATACCTATGCAGGTGCGCTACAAACTAGATACCTGTGGTATTAAACTCAAATTATTTGATTGGAATCAAATGTCTCAAGCTGAACGTGAAGCTTTAGTGGAATTACCTTGTGATACTGAGGCAGAAATCCAATCTTATAGTCAATATCTTGAACAATTAATTTTAAACCGCACAGGTACATTACCTACAAAATTACCAATTGAATCTCATCCGGCTTGGATGGACTCTACTAATTTACCTACTAGCGTTCAAGAACAAGCTCAAGAAATTGGTATCACACTAACAACATCACAGTGGGAATCTTTAACCCCTTTAGAGCGGTTTGCTCTTATTAAACTTAGCCGTTCTGGACATGAAAATAAAAACTTTCCTAAAGCAATGGCAGAATTTAATCTGGTTTAAAAATATTGTTGAATGCGTAAGTATTATTTGAACTCCCAATTCACGCAAATCCTGATAAATATAGATTTTTCGTAGGGGTTTAGCATTGTTAAACTCTTAACCGCCTGTTTATATAATTACAACAAATTATTAAGTATAAAGAGTAGAGGATTTATCATATAACTCTTGTAGAGCGAGCATCTTGCCTACTCATGCTGTAATCTATTATATAAAATTATTTGCGTTATAGTAAAATACTATACGTGAATTTTTAACTACATAGAGCAAAATCTACGGGTACAGCACTGCTGTGACCCAACATGAATATGCTTTAAAGAGTTGAAAACAAAATCGGTGTTTAATAAGCTTTGCAAAGAAACAAAACAGAAAATGAAACATTTGCGTAATCGAACTATTCTTTGATGCAAAATAGTGTTCTCAAGTTTTGTCAGTAGTCAGTCATTTCTCGGTCTTGATTCGCAAATCATATTTTAAACTCGTAATTTAGGATTTATATAGTATGCGGGCCAAGCTAAAACAGCTATTATGGCAATGGCGCGGAGTTTTGCTAGCAGTACCCAATGTGACAGTTATTGTGATTATCCTGCGGTTTATGGGATTGCTGGAATTCTTAGAGTTGACCGCGCTAGATCAGTTTTTTCTGTTACGTCCACAACAGCCTGTTGATGAGCGCATTATCATAGTTGAGATTAATGAATCAAACATCCGGAAATTAAAAGGATGGCCGATAAATGATAACGTACTTGCTCAAGTTTTAAATAATATTAAGCAGCAAAAACCTCTAGCCATCGGTCTTGATATTTATCGAGATTTACCTTTAAATCCTGGCCATCAGAACTTAGTAAATATATTTAATACTACCCCTAACTTGATTGGAGTAGAAAAATTATCTAATACCTCTGATAGTTCTCCAGTTAAACCACCTCCAGAACTAAAAAAACTCAATCAAGTAGGAGCAAATGACTTTCCATTAGATAAAGATGGTAAGATACGCCGAGCTTTATTGTATGCGGGTTTGCCTGATGGCAACAATTTGGAAAGTTTTGGATTAAAATTAGCTTTATTATATTTGCAACCACAAGGAATTACTGAAAAACCAGCAAAAAATAATCCTAACTATTTGCAGTTAGGTAAAGGTATTTTTCCTAATTTTGAAAGTAATGATGGTGGTTACTTCCGAGCGGATGATAGCAGCTACCAAATTATTTTAAACTACCGAGGGGGAATTGATCGGTTCACAAGAGTATCTATCAATGATGTTTTAGATAAGCGGACTGCACCAGATTTGATGCGAGGAAAGATTGTTTTAGTTGGTGCTACAGCTGAAAGTTTGAATGATCTATTTTGGACACCATATAGTAGTAAATTGATTGGTGCGCCTGTACGCATGGCTGGTGTTGCAATTCATGCCAATTTAATTAGTCAAATTTTAAGTTCGGCTTTGGAGGGTCGCCCACAAATTAAGACATTAGCTGAACCCATAGAATGGTTGTGGATTTTATTCTGGTCGATAGTTGGTGCAACTTTGTGTTGGCAACATCGACATATTATTCATGAAACTAAGAAATTTTCACTTACCAATACTACTAGCAGTATTATATTAGCAACTACTTGTTTGATTGGTGGGAGTTATTTAGCTTTTCTTTTTGCTTGGTGGATTCCTATTGTACCGCCTCTATTTGCTTTAACCGGCTCTGCGATCGCAGTCACTCAGTATATTGCGCGCAGTGCTGCGGAAATGCGCCGTACTTTTGGTCGCTACGTCACAGATGAGGTAGTTGCTAATTTATTAGAAACTCCTTCGGGACTCAAGCTAGGTGGAGAACGGAAAAAAGTCACCGTTTTAATGTCTGACTTAAGAGGATTTTCTGCTGTTTCTGAACGTTTACCACCCGAACAAGTAGTAGCAATTCTCAATGTTTATTTGGGAGCAATGGCGGATGTCATCAACCATTACAACGGTACGATTAATGAATTTATTGGTGATGGTATCTTTGTCATGTTTGGTGCGCCTGTAAGTCGCGAAGATGATTCCCAAAGAGCAATTGCTTGTGCTATTGCTATGCAATTAGCGATGAAACCTGTAAATGAACATAATCAACAAATGAATTTACCAATTATCGAAATGGGAATTGGTATTCATACAGGTGAAGTTGTTGCAGGTAATGTTGGCTCACAAAAGCGTGCTAAATATTCAGTTGTTGGCAGTCATGTTAACTTAACTTCTCGGATTGAGTCTTATACAGTTGGTGGTCAAATTTTGATTTCTGAAGAAACTTTGAAAGATGCCAATACTGACCCCTATATTAACATTAGAATTGATGGACAATTACGAGTAGAACCAAAAGGAATTAAAGCTCCGATTACAATTTATGACATTGGCGGCATTGGTGGTAAGTACAATCTTCACTTGCCGAAATCTGATGACAATCTGCTGAAATTGTCTGAAGAAATTTCTGTTGAGTATACAATTTTGGAAGGTAAACACGCAGTAGGTACCATATTTAAGGGAGAGCTTGTTAAATTATCCGAGCATGGTGCAATATTGCGATCGCCTAATTCGCTGGATTCTTTAAGTAACCTCAAGATGAGATTGTTAAACGCACCAGAAATTGCGTCCGGGGAAGGCGATATCTATGCCAAGGTGTTGAAGGGATCTGCTGATGATGACAGTTATTTTCTGATTCGTTTTACAGCTATGCCTCCAAAACCAAAAGAAGTACTTGACAATCGGCTGAAATCTGAATCTAGTAGTAATAAATCAGAGCAATCAGAAAATAAGAAAAATTAAAAAATTCTCAATTTCTAAAACAAATTGAAATTGAATAAATTTTTAAATTTTTGACACCATCTTTTTACTAGTGGTTTAGACCGTGATGTTTGTCTTGATGCGGTTGACCGTCTTGAGTATTCTGATTTGTAAGCAGTTTTGGGCATCCTCAAATCTAATTCTAGTTGCGCGGCTTTATTTAAATCAGAAGTGGCTCTATACTCAAACCCTAATTGAGAGCAAACTAATCCACGATATTTGTAGGCTTTAATATAGCGAGGATTAAGGCGAATTGCACGTGTAAAATCTGCGATCGCGTCTTCATATCGCCCTTGACTGGCATTCTCCACTCCCAAATTGTAGAATGTTTCCGCATTCCAGCTATTAGTAGATACTTGGGTAGATTGTTTGGGCGCAGCTGGCTGTTCAACAGTCGTAGCTAACCCTTGAGACTTGATCAGGTTATAAGCTGCATTAATTTGTTTAATTTTTGCCTCTGCTTCCCGTTTCTGCTTTTCATCCCCAAAGCGATCGGGATGCCAAGTTTTCACCAACTGACGGTAAGCTTGCTTTACCTGTGCTTGTGATGCACCAGGTTTCAGCCCCAAAATTTCAAAAGGATAATTGATATCGAGGTGTAGATTAGATCGCTGCTTATCGTTAGACATCGGGTAAACCGAAGAAATAGTTAACCATATACATCTATGCTAGCGATTTCTAAAAATTTCTTGGGTTTTAGCTAAACACCTCATAGTCTGAGTATAAATTTCTCACTACTATCTAGTGATAACCCTGCTACAGCCATAGCAATCGCTATCACTCAGTCAGACTAGTCAATAGACATTTTTGTGCATACTGGGAAATAGCCAACATATTGAAACTATGCTTAGTATTCCCAGAAACTTTCTCGACACCACCCAAACACCCCATTCTGGTTATCACTGGGATGGTAGTAACCGCCGCTTTTTTGAAGGTTGGTATTATCGAGTTACCTTACCCGACTGTGGTGAAACTTTTGCCTTCATGTACTCAATTGAAGACCCCATCGGTAATCAACCTCACAGTGGTGGCGCAGCGCAAATTCTGGGGCCACAAGATGAGTATCTTTGCCGGACTTTTCCTGATGTGAAAAAATTTTGGGCTAGTCGGGATGTTTTAGGTTTAGGTCATTGGGGGAAAACAGATTTACCCACCCAAAGCTTCTACCTTCTCCCACAAGAGTTTGAACGCCATGTTCAACAAGGCTATCAAGCTACTGCTACTTTAAATCAAGGCATAATTAGCGACCCTGCTACAGGGAATTATTGTCGTTGGCAGTACGAAATTAAGCCAGTATATGCCTGGGGTAATCATGGAAGTCTGCAACAATCCACTGCTGGCTGGCTGTCATTTTTGCAGATTTTTGAACCCGGATGGCAAATTTTAATGGCTCATGGTTTAGCTAGCGGTTGGATTGATTGGAATGGCAAAATCTATGAATTCACCAACGCCCCAGCCTATGGAGAGAAAAATTGGGGTGGTGCTTTTCCGCAAAAATGGTTTTGGTTAAATTGTAATAGCTTCCACAACGAACCCGACTTAGCATTAACTGCAGGTGGCGGACGAAGAGGTGTGCTGTGGTGGATGGAATCTGTAGCGATGATTGGTGTGCATTATCAAGGCAAATTTTATGAATTTGTACCCTGGAACTCCAAAGTTCAATGGAATATTCAACCTTGGGGTAGATGGCAAATGCAAGCACACAACGCAGATTATGAAGTAGAGTTAATTGGAACCACAGATTTACCTGGTACGCCTTTACGAGCGCCGACAGCGCAGGGTTTAGTTTACTGTTGTCGAGATACTATGAAAGGAAAACTAGATTTACAATTGCGCGATCGCACTAACGGCAAACCTCGAATTATCCTCAAAGCACAAAGTTCTTTGTGTGGTTTAGAAACTGGTGGTGGTTCTTGGGATGATAGCTGGCAGTCTAGTTAAAACTACTGCTATCATAATAAATGCTTCGTCATTGGGGCTGTAGCTCAGTTGGATAGAGCGAGCGCCTCCTAAGCGCTAGGCCGTGCGTTCGAGACGCACCAGTCCCGTAAACAGCTTAAATCCCTGAAAACTGCTTAAAGCAAAGGTTTCAGGGATTTATTTTTTATCTTGAGACAGCTAAAATTAAGTACTTTAGTACTATTTAAAGGTTATTGATAAGCTAAATTGACTATCAAATGACTATCAAATAAATGGTATATTACTGCGAAGGTTGCGGCACGTGAGATTATTGGTAGTGCCTTGAGATTTTTCTTAATGAAGATATAATAAATAAGATATTTTTCAAATTACCAATTACCCATTACCAATTACCAATTACCAATTATCTAACTCATTTCTTTCCCATATCCTTTGTTGTATGCGTTGAATAACTGCTGATTCTTCAGGCGATAACCCATCAAATAACATTTCATATATTAATGGCAAACCTAACTCTAATTCTTCTAACAGTTCACGTTGCATAAATACATCCTGAGGCTTACCTTCTAAAACTAGCCGCCCTTTATCCATCACAAAAACCCAATCTGCCCAGCGATAAACTAAATCTAAATCGTGGGTTGCCATTAATAAAGTAGTTCCGGCTTGATGAATTTTTTTCAATGTTGCCATTAGGTTGCGAGTATGTTTGACATCTAAATATGCAGTTGGCTCATCTAATACTAATAGTTCTGGTTGCAGCACCATCACATCTGCTATAGAAACTCGCCTTTTTTGACCTAAGCTGAGATGATGTACAGGTTTTTCTGCTAAAGATGTTAAGCCAAATTCAACTAAAGCTTGCTCAACCCTTAATTGAATTTCTGCTGTCGGTAAACCTAAATTACATAAACCATAGGAAATATCTTCTTCAACAGTAGCTGCTACTAATTGTTGCTCTGGATCTTGAAATATTAAGCCAACTTTTTGTCTTAAATTACTGAGATAATGACGGTTATAATTAAAGGCTTCACCACGCCAACGTACCATTCCAGAGTTAGGCTTGTACAAACCATTAGCTAATAAAAATAGGGTAGTCTTACCACAACCATTTTGACCAATTAATGCACATTTTTTGTGTTTAGGTACTCTCAGAGTTAAACCATTAAGAGCCGATTGCTGTGAGCCTGAATATTTATAATATACTTGCTCAAATTCGAGTAAATATTCCTGCATCTTGAGACAATTGTAATGCGATTAATAATGCACAGCCAAAAATTGCTTCTATGATATATCGCGGTTGGGGACGATAGCGATGAGGATGCCATACTCGGAATTCACCTTGAAAACCGCGTGCTTCTAATCCTAAAGAGAACTGATTATATTGTTGTAAAGTTCGTTGTAATAATTGCCCAATTAGTAATGCTAAACTCTTCATACTAATGCGCCAAGTCCGGTAGCCATCACGAGATTGTTGAGCAGTCCACAACTCATTAGCTGTTCTTAACAGAATGAAAATAAACCGATACATCAGCAACAAAAGTTCTGTCAAAAGCATAGGACATCCAATGCGGCGCAGAGTTTGTAATATTTCTGTGAAAGGAACAGTTAACATTAAGAAATATAGGCAAGAAATAGAAGCTAATGCTCTGGTGAAAATTGCTAATGCTTGTTCGCTACCACTACGACTAATGTAAAAATAATATTGTCCGAGCATTAATCCTGACCATGAGTCTGGTAGCACACTGGCTGAATTAGCAAGAGAAGTGCTATTGAGTATCAGCGCTGGTAAGCTGGTTAACCAAAAAAAACTGGCGACTATTAATAGTTTCAAGTAAATGCTAGCAGGAATTTTAGCGTAGATAACTATCCAAATACCCATCCACAAAGCAATGAGAATTTGTCCTAATGGATGGGTACAAAGAGAAATTATAAGAGTAGCGATCGCAAAAATTATTTTATGCTCTGGTGGTATATGTCTGAGTCGGTTGGTGTAGGCTAAACTGTCTAGTTGCAGCGTCATTCTTGATCTCTTTGCTGTTGCGAACGTCCTCTATATAAGCCAATAGCGTAACCAATAACTCCAGCACCTAAAGCTGCTTGGGATGCAAATAATAAACTTTCTATTTCTTTGCTAGGTGGTTGAAATAAGGGTTGAAACCAAGGTTCATATCCTGGTTTTACTTGCGCGATCGCCTTTTGAGCTTCGCCATCGGAACCACCGAATTCGGCATCGCGTGCTAATATTAACGGCGCGACTGCTAAACCAATCACTGCAATCACCAAAAACCAGTTATTCCATCCCTTATGAGACTGTTTCATTAGTTTGGGGTTCCCGTTTAATTAATTTCAATAATTCTAATTCTTGAGGATTGTATGATTGTAGCCAGTTCCACACTAGGACTGTCAGCAAACCCTCACTAATTGCCAAGGGTACTTGAGTAATCGCAAAAATTCCCGCGAACTTGGTAAATGAAGCAATAAAGCCACCCACAGGTGCAGGAAAAGCTAGAGCTAGCTGGAAAGAAGTAATAATGTAAGTGAGTAAGTCTGCTAAAGCGGCTGCTAAAAATATGGCGATTCTTTGTTTACCAGTTAGCCGCATTGTCAGTTGATATACCCAGTAAGCTGCAAATGGCCCCGCGATCGCCATTGAAAAAGCATTAGCTCCCAATGTTGTCAAACCACCATGTGCAAGTAACAAAGCTTGAAATAACAGCACCAAGCTACCTAAAACTGACATCGCCAAAGGGCCAAATAAGACTGCGCCTAACCCTGTGCCTGTAGGATGGGAACAGCTACCTGTAACAGAAGGCAGTTTTAAAGCTGATAGCACAAATGTAAAAGCCCCTGCTAACCCCAAGAGTAATTTCAGCTGCGGGTTAGCTTGGGTAATCCGAGTTAGCGATCGCAATCCTAAAACAAAAAATGGTAAGGCGACTACCCACCAAAAAATTGCCCACTGCACTGGTAAAAAGCCTTCCATAATGTGCATCGCATAGGCAGGTTTAGGTAAGCCTACTATAAAATACAAGCTGCCTAATGCTAATAAAACTAAATGTAGCTTAAGGCGATTTTTTCTCATTTTGATGTTTCAGCAGATTTCAAATAGTATCCAAATTCTGACTAATTAGCTAGAGCAATTAGGACTATGCAACATAATATGATGCATAAATCTAGGTGGTAGCAGTACAACTTTACATTAGTCAAAATTGCCACATAGTTATACTGGCTACACAGCTATAGGCATCTTGACATTTTTGGTATTTAGCTACTGATAAAAGCTGGCTCAATTTTTTAAATAAATCCATAGTTGTTAAGTAATACAGTGTAGGCAATCAAAATTCGTTGAGCGATCGCTACTCTGGTATTTAACAAACAATATCCGCCGCTTTGTTGGCAGATCTGGATAAATTATTTGCAACAATACTAAATAAGACCGCATCTGTACCTCGCAGATGTGTTTCCACAATAACTAATAGGCGGGCATTCTGACTTACTCAATAAGAGATTACAGCTGCGGGACAGCGACGGATTTACACCGAACTTTCCCCCTTACGTCTGATGGGTGCTATCCATCAGAACCCATTAAATTAAGACAAAGTATAGCATTAGGGGATAATTAATAATTCGTAATTTGTAATTCGTAATTATTAATTGGAAATCTTATATATATTTACGCATATTCTTTCGATTCGTTCTCAGCTAATTCTCTCGGTTCATAGTGACGACATCCTTGACATGGGCCATTGGGATTCACAGCACAGCGAATATGTCCGGAACGAGCATTAAATTTGCAGCTAATATCGCCAACCAGATAACCTACGCCTTCTAAATAATAGCGATCGCCTTCAATCTGCCTAATTTGTCTTGCTCTCAGCCTTGAGCCATTAATAGCGGCTTGTCTCATCCTTAACCTCGTCCGTACATGAGTTTTACGGATTATCCATAAGGAGAACAGGGAGGGTAAGAAACCAATGGCGATTACCAAAAGAGTTTTTAACACTTTTTCCTTACCTCATTTTCGTGAGTGCAAATCTTAGGGCAATTTCAGCTTTGCGCTTTGCCAGTAGGATAGTTTTTCCTGACTAACAATAGCAAGTGGCACTACGACCTCTAAATTAGAGGTATCGAGTACCACTTTAATCAGCATAGCTTTTACAGTTTATTGGTTGGGCTGTAGTTGCACCCTGAGAACTTTAAGATTTGTTGATTAGGGTGATTACCCAGTACGCTTGGGTGAAGCTCATTAGGGATTGATTTTTCACTTATTAAAAAAGTCAGATCAATTGGGGGATTCTCCCCCAAACCCCCGATTGGGTGACGGTTGCGTCCCCCAAACCCCCTCCAAAATTATTGTTCTGTTTTTTTGTTGAGTAATTGGTTTTTTGGTTTTGTGATCAATTAATTTTCTTAACTGAACTGTATTTGGTTATCATCCTTATATTAGGGAAATCCCAAAAATCAATCATTTTTCTGGATATAACACTAATCTTAGTCCCCTCTGCCCCCTGCTCCCTGCCCCCTGCCTTGATTCCTTACTGCGATCGCAATTCTTTGCTACGGCTTTGCTGACGCAGTTGTTGTGCTAGCTGTTGCGCTTCTTTTTCGGCTTGAAATAAATCAATTTTGCGGGTTGTGAGAATAAATGACTCATCTGACTGTTGTCTCACCCAAGGGATAGCCAAAGGTAAATACTGACAAGTGCTTTGATGCGGCTTGCTTTTCTCTTGTAATTTGCTGGCGATCGCCTTGAATTCTAAAATCATCGCTTCTAACTGTGCAGCCATTTGATTGATGCATTGTACTTGCGATAATAAACGCTGCCACTCATCACTTATATCGTCTTTTGGCAATTGCAATGGTGCGATCGCTGTCTTTGCTGCTTTTGTGGGAAATGGCACAATTGCCAGGTTAGGTGTTGTTTTGTATTCTTTCATACTTTTTAACAAGACTAACTAGCTGTTAAGGCATTTTAACAGGTTATTAGTACAAAAATACTACTTTAATTGTGGTGAAGTTGTAAACAAAAATTACTGTGTGGAGTGAGCCTGATTTGAAAATGTAGTTTTAATACTACAAGGGTGAGAATTTTAAACTTAAAATTTGGCGTGGGGAACAAGTTAAACAATCAGGTTTAAAGATTTGCTTTTTAAATGGCAAATATTAAATTTAGTGCTGGCTTGTACGGTTGTATTCTGAATTTATCGGGTTAATAAAAATATTTTCAATAAATGAAACTGATAACATCCACAGCCAAATAAATTAATGATTGTCAAATTGATTGTACTTTCTATAATTTACTCGCCATTCTTCAAGATTGTCTATAGTTATAGATTTAGTTATGACATTGGCATCGTTACCACGCCAATCTATTTCTGGATCGGTTGTAAAAACGCCACATTCTAATTGGTCATTTCTAATATTCCAGTATTCACTAAATCGGCTTTTCAAGGTAATAACTTGGTCAAAAACCTTGTTTCTGTGCTTATTCCTTCTTTTTCTTTCGGTTGCACCTGTAGCTTCCGTGTCAATAAATTTAGTTTCTATTAAAAATAGATTACCGCGATTTGTCAAATAGACAAAATCACATTTTCCCAAATCAGTGTAATCTGCAATTGGCGATTTTTCAAATAATAATAATTCTGAGCAGGAAGGAAATAACTTATTCAGGTTCAGGAATAAATAAGCTTGTAATAGCAGTTCTTTATCATAAGGGAAAAAAAGCACACCCTCAAAAAATTTTTTGATATCTTCTTGAGTTTGAGGCTGTATTTTTCTACAATATGATACAAATTTATGTAACTCAGTTACCATCATCAAGTCTGATCTCCTTCCCCTGATTATTGCCTATATGGCATGGCATCAAAAGATACCATGCAAAAGAGGAAGTTATCATCCGCAGAAGTAACCAAAAAATTTAAATCGATTGCCGTTTGTCTAAGGCTATCTACTGTTGACGCTGTAGTAAATCGTATGTCAAGCTAGTCCAGCAATTATCAGTATAATAACTGGAAGCACATCATGAATCAAACTTGATGAAGTTCTAGTGTTGTATCTTTAACTACCAGTCAAAGGTTTAATTTGAGCTGGGAATCTCGCATTCTCGAGAGCAATCACAGCACTGAGAGAATCTTGTACCCAAAATTGCCTACCAAAGCGGACTAATTGCCGAGAATTTCCTGATTGCACAACTCCAATTACAGGGATTTTGGCTTTCTCTTTTTCGCCTGCTTGTTCCTTTAAAACATTTCTTAAGCGATCGCGTTCTTCAATATTGACTGCTTGCATGGGGGTGAGTTCGACCATAATTAGTTTTACTGTTTCAACTTGTTCAGCATCTTCCACAATAAATTGCGTTTGGTCGTCTCTGCGGTCTACTTTTCCCCAAATAATCAATCTTGCATCTACTTGTAGTAAAGAACTAATCCGTTCATAGTTTTTAGGAAAAACAACGGCTTCTGACTGGGAAGTTAAATCTTCGATTTGTAAAATTGCCATTGGATCGCCTTTTTTGGTGATTACTTTTTTCACCCCATTGAGCATGACAACTGCACAAATCATCATGTCATCTCGTTGTTCGCCAAGTTGGGAAAGATTAATTGGCGCTAGTACTAAAGACGATTGCTTAATTGATTTGAGAGGATGATCTGATACATAAAAACCTAAGAGTTCTTTTTCCATCCGTAATTTTTCTTGTGGAGGAAAATCAGAAACAGGTTGAGATTTGGGGGCAATTTCAAAAGCATTATTGCCGTTTTTACTATTTGTAGAAGCAAAGCCGCCTAATAAATCAAAAATACTGCCCTGTCCACTAGCTCTGTCTTTAGCGCGCGATTGTGCCCAATCATATACTAGGGGCAAATCTTGGGTTAACTGGTGACGGTTGGGTTGGATTTTGTCAAAAGCACCACAAGAGATCAGTGACTCCAAAGTACGGCGGTTGACAGCACGTAAATCTATGCGATCGCAAAAATCCCCCAGTGATTTAAACTCACCGCTTTCTTCCCTAGCTTCCAGAATACAGGCGATCGCATTTTGTCCCACATTTCTGACTGCGGAAAATCCAAATAAAATTTTGTCTGCTGCTGGCGTAAAATCTACCCCAGAGCGATTAATATCTGGCGGTTCAATTTGAATACCCATACTCATACAAGTGGCAATATATTTTTGCACTTTGTCAGTATCACCACTGTTAGCCGTCAACAGTGCAGCCATATATTCCAAAGGATAATTAGCTTTTAAATATGCTGTTTGATATGTGACATATCCATAAGCTGTGGAGTGAGATTTATTAAAACAATTAGAAGCTATCAAACCATTTTTAATTGCAAAATTATGGTCTTGTTCCACCCCAATGTCATAGACATTTGCTGCGCCTATAGCTCTCCGTGTAACTATTTTGACCATTTATCTATACTCCCGTCAGCAATCTATATAAATGCGTTAATTTATCAATTAATCAGGATTGTAAGCCAAACAATGCCCATACTACACAATCTATTTCACGGCGAACACTGCTATACTTTTACACGAAAATAGGGATTGGGGACTGAAAAAAGCAGAGGAGCAGGGAGCAGGGAGCAGGGGAGAAATAACTAATGCCCAATGCCCAATGCCCCATGCGCTATGCCCAATCCCCCCAAATCTGTACTAAAATCAAGGACTTGAGTCACTTAAGGAAGCAATCATGGCATCCATCCGGGAGTTGCACGAACAACTAATTAAAAAAGAACGTTCTGCTGTCGAAATTACCCAAGAAGCTTTAGACCGTATTCAAACTTTAGAACCAAAATTGCACAGTTTCTTGTGTGTGACAGCCCAACAGGCGTTAGAGCAGGCTCGTGCTGTGGATGCTAAAATCGCTGCTGGTGAAGAAATTGGGCTTTTGGCAGGGATTCCGATTGGCATCAAAGATAATATGTGTACCAAAGGCATTACCACCACTTGCGCCTCTAAAATTTTAGAAAATTTTGTGCCGCCTTATGAATCAACAGTAACGCAAAAACTGGCGGATGCTGGGGCGGTGATGGTAGGTAAAACGAACTTAGATGAGTTTGCTATGGGTAGTTCCACAGAAAACTCAGCTTACCAAGTTACAGCTAATCCTTGGGATTTATCGCGGATTCCCGGTGGTTCTTCGGGAGGTTCAGCCGCAGCAGTAGCGGCGGAAGAATGTGTTGTGTCTCTCGGTTCTGATACCGGTGGCTCAATTCGCCAACCTGCATCTTTCTGTGGTGTGGTAGGCTTGAAACCGACTTACGGGTTAGTTTCTCGTTATGGTTTGGTGGCTTACGCTTCCTCTTTGGATCAAATTGGGCCATTTGGACGCACAGTCGAAGATGCGGCAGTATTATTGAGTGCGATCGCAGGCTACGATCCAAAAGACTCCACTTCCCTAAAAGTAGAAATCCCTGATTACGCTGCTACTTTAAAACCAGACCTAAAAGCTAGAAAGAAAATTAGAATCGGTGTCATCAAAGAAACTTTTGGTGAAGGCTTAGATTCCGTTGTCGAAAAAGCAGTTACCAAAGCCATTGAACAACTGCAACATTTAGGCGCAGAAATTCATGTAGTTTCTTGTCCTAACTTCCGCTATGGTTTACCCAGCTACTACATCATCGCACCCTCGGAAGCCTCAGCTAACCTAGCTCGTTATGATGGCGTAAAGTATGGCTTACGGGTTCCTGATGCAGATAATCTGCTGTCGATGTACACTCGTACCCGCGCCAGTGGCTTTGGTACAGAAGTGAAACGGCGGATAATGATTGGTACTTACGCCCTTTCTGCTGGTTATTATGATGCTTACTATCTAAAAGCGCAAAAAGTCCGCACTCTAATTAAGCAAGACTTTGAAAAAGCTTTTGAACAAGTTGATGTCTTAGTTTCTCCGACTGCACCAACTACAGCATTCAAGGCGGGAGAAAAAACCACCGATCCCTTGAGTATGTATTTAACTGACTTGATGACTATTCCTGTCAATCTTGCCGGTTTACCAGGTTTAAGTGTTCCCTGCGGCTTCGATGAAAATGGACTACCCATTGGCTTGCAGCTAATTGGCAAAGTTCTGCGAGAAGACCAACTATTTCAAGTAGCTTACGCCTATGAGCAATCTACTAATTGGCATTTACGTCAGCCAGAAGTGATTGGTGGGTAGGGAATAGGGAATAGGGACTGGGGATTGGGGATTGGGGATTGGGGATTGGGGATTGGGGATTGGGGAACTCGGGGCCCCCTCTGGGGATAAGGGGTAATGGGGATTAGGTAGGATTATTCGGCTAATCCCTAATATTTTTATTGCATAAAGATTAAAAGATTCATAGAATCATAAACTTATATGAATTAATGTATATAATATTACTGAGATTACCTCTCATTAAAATAATTCGTAATTAAATAATTTAAGCATAAATACTTAAAATAATCAGAAATCACCAATCCTCGGATTTGGTGAAGTTTTTCATGCTGTCTTAATTACGAATTATTCGAGATACTGAGAAACTAACAAATCAGGGTAAATGAGCATAAACAGGTTGCAACTGCCATTTGATTTATTATTCAAGCTGGTCATTGGATTAGTTATTATTGGTGCGATCGCCTATTTTTGTGTATGTATATTTTTGTTTATTCAGCAAACCCGGCTGATATTTTTTCCCTCTCCAGTAATTGAAAAAACACCAGAGTTGTTTAATCTTCCTTATGAGGAAGTTTGGTTACCAGTACCGGGGCGAACTGCTAAAGGCGATCGCATCCACGGTTGGTGGATTAAACCTAAACAAACTGATACAAAATCCCATGACAAAGTTTTGTTGTTTCTCCACGGTAACGGGATCAACATTGGTGCAAATATTGCCTATGCATCTCGGTTTTATCAACTAGGATTTTCTGTATTGCTGATTGATTATCGGGGTTACGGTCGCAGCCAAGGGGCCTTTCCCAACGAAAGCAGAGTATATCAGGATGCAGCTACAGCTTGGAATCATTTAGTACAGCAACGAAAGATTTCACCCAAGCATATTTTTATTTATGGTCATTCTTTAGGCGGTGCAATAGCAATTGATTTGGCTATCAAACACCCAGAAGCGGCGGGATTAATTGTGGAAAGTTCTTTTACCTCTATTCGAGATGTCGTAGCTTACAGGAACTTGTTTCGGATGTTTCCCGTCAATTTAATCCTGACACAACGGTTTGAATCGATAAAAAAAATACCAATGGTAAAAATGCCAGTTTTATTTATTCATGGCATGGAAGATTCAAGTGTGCCGTTTTTTATGAGCCAAAAACTATATGCGATTGCGCCCGAACCAAAACAGCTAATTTTAGTTCCCAACGCTGGACATAACAATTTAGCAGATTTAGCTGGTGTGCAATATCTGCAATGGATTGATGATTTTTCAAAACAAGTTTATGTTCGCAGGTAAATCAATCAGGTAAATATATACTTTGCTAATTAATGCATAGCTGGTGAAGGATTTTCCATCAGCGAATTAATTGTGTTTGCAATATCAATACTTGTCGGTTAAGGGGAAAAAGAGAAATGGGAAATAAAAAACCTTTAACCTTTAACCTTTAACCTTTAACCCTTTCCCCAAAACCAATTTTGAGTCCAAAACGCTTACTCTGTCTTAATTTTGAATTGTGAATTTTTAATTTTGAATTCCGTCTTGCGGTACTAGGTTTTTATTCAGCTAACAACTGCGTATTACATTTATCGTGGCATAGTTACTAGCTGTAGTTTATGACCAAACCTACAGTTAGATTTAATGCTCAGTAAACCAATCACTTTGTTTATAAAAATACCTTTTCAGGGGTAGAAAATTCCCAGAGAACCATCCGGATCAGTCAGCAAAAACAAGAAGCAATTATACAGGTGGAACTACTCTTGGCTCCAGTATTGGAAGAGACTTAAACTATGACTACTACATCTGTATATTTGCTAACAATCCCCGGAAATCCTCCTATTGAAATTCCTCGCGATCAATTGCGATCGCTGCTTGCTGATATTGAAGCTGAATTACACCGTAGTAAGGTTTATAGGAATGCTTTAGGTACTTTACAAGAGTTGCTAGGGTCTTCATCTGAGCAAGCCAAGGTTTTATTTAAAGCAGTCAGTAGAGAAGCAATTGCTTTAGCATTTCAGCAATTTGCAACACATCATCAACAAGTTACAAATATCGTTCCGCAGGCAGATGTTGCTAGTATTTCTTCCAATATTGAAGCAGAAGACTCTAGTAATTTATCACAATCAATAACAAGTATTAAATCAGACATATCCGAGCCAGTAGCCAATACAAATATAGATAATTTGCCATCACAGGTAGCCACAACAGATGATGTAGTCAATAAACCCGAATCTAAATTAACTAAAAAGGTATGGAAGAAGTGGCTTAATTACAATCAGAAACCATCTACTACCCAACAACAACAACAAACACTTAATGAAGAGTATGCAATTACTTTGCGTCAAATAGGGCAACAATTTCAGGAAGCAAGAGAATTGAGAGGATGGTCTTTAATGCAACTTAAAGAACATAGTCATGTGCCAATTCATCATATGGATGCTTTAGAAAAAGGAAATATAAATCTATTACCAGAAGATGTGTTTGTTCGTGGCTTTATTCGCGTTATTGGCAATACTTTGGGGCTAAATGGTACAGCTTTAGCAGCTTCCTTACCTAAACATGAGACAGCAGCATCACAAGCAGCTTTACCTTCTTGGTGTCAGGCGCAAAAAGCGACCGGTGGATTTGGGCTGGAACTCCGCCCCATGCATTTATATGTAGGCTATACAGCCCTTGTTGCTGGCGCATTAGGAGGATTATCCTTTGTATCATCACAAGCAAACTCTGATAAAACGCTTCGTGTTGATGTGGACAGCCAACCCGCTTCATCCTTACCTAAATCAACCCAGAAACAGGAAGCTAATGCTAAACCAGGACTCAAGTCTGGTAGTACTCGCGTGATGGTTGGGCCTGATATTTCTCCACCAGAAGCACTGTAGCGCTAATACAAGCTATTGCATTCTTGTACTTTTTAAAGAATGCGATAGCGCTTTATATTATCTCCGTTAAATTATCATCCATAGCTTATTACATCTTCCACTCGCAATGAGTGTGATTACATTAGAAATAAGATTATTACTGATTTAATTTTTAATTTTAACTAAAACAGAGAAGTTTTATCTGTTATATATAAGTAAAAGCACTTAACTTACGATCAATTATTTAACTATTTAAAAGTATATATAGTCACCAATTTAGAAATTGGTGATTTTTATTTTTCATCGTAGCTTTATCTTTTATAAGGCATTAATCTATAATTTTCACTATAGGTTTCTCAATCAAAAAGCTATTGCTCTCTAGCATCAAATCTGGAAAACACTTGCTGGATAAGAAATACAAGATATTACTTATCCTAACCTTTAGAATAGCAGATATAAATATATCTAGTTTGCCTACTTAAACTTTCGATAAAATCAACATGTATAAGATGTTTTTTTTAAAACATTAAATTATATTTTGAATAGAGCTATACACTTATAACTTTAGACACACATGAATAAGCACACTGCTTTTATTTCAGCACTTGTAGTAACAACAGGTGTTGCTTTAGCAGCGACTGCAATGCCAGCCTCTGCCGTAACCTTTGGTTTCAATAACATTGCTGGTGGTGATACTGTTGGCGATCAATATAATTCCAATTTCTCAATAGATGTAAGCCAAAGTTCTACCAATACAGTTTTATTTAAATTTTTGAATACTAGTGCTAATTCTAATACTTCTGCTTTAAAGCAGTTTGTTTTCAGTGCTAATCCTACTGTATCTAGCTTACTATCTAATATGCAAGTTAATGTAGGCAATGTTGGTACTGTAAAATTCGCCAACGACATCACAAATCAAAACTCCAAAATTCAAAACTTGTCACAAAGCAATTTAGTTTCAGGATGGAATCCAATTTTTGGCGGAGGTACAGACGGTGGTAACAATAATTCAGTGCAATCAGGTGAAGTCCTAGGTGTTAGTTTCAATGGTAATTACAATGATGTCATTACTGCCCTCAAGAATGGTAATCTCAGCGTTGGTATCCATGTCGGCAGTCTTCCAAATGGAAACAGTAGTGATACTTATGTAACCAGTCTATCTTCTACCCAATCTGTGCCTGAACCTGCTACAATTTTTGGTCTGATGGCTTTTGGTATGGGTGGATTATTGACAAAGAAGAATGGCAAAAATGCTAAAAAAGAAGTCCTTCCAGTAAAAATTACAGTTTAATTTTTGGGAAAGTGAAATTCACTAATTATGTGAGTTGCCAACGGTTTTATTACATCCATAGATAGCTTAAAGATGATAATAAAAAAGTTCAACTTTGATAACCTCAGAATTTAGCCAAAGGCTCTATTGCAACACAAATATTCCCGACTTCTTTAAGAAGTCGGGAATTTTATTATTCACAAATCTTTTAACTATATTGATGCAAATCACCTCTTTCGGATCTGGCTTGGCTAATTGTGAATTAAGATGAGTCTCAATACTACTCAATTAAGCGTTTTTAACTCAAAATTTGTTTTGAGGAAAAGGTTAAAGCTTAAGAGTCTAAGTTTTTTCTTTCCCTTTTTCCCCTGAACCGACAAGTATTGATATTAATCTATCTTATCCATAGATTTTAATCATATTAGGAAGGATATACTATCTGCAATATCATAGCTCTTAATGAAACATAAAAAAATATAACAAAAAATATAATTTTGCTACTTAATTGAAATTTTTATAAATCCCATTTTAAATCAACATATTGCACAATATTCAGTAAGCAACTAGGTTTGGTCATCGATAATTTTACTGATTATTTAAAAACTAATTTTGATGTGAGTATAGATTTCTTACAAAAAAAATCCACTCTAGATGAAAGGCAAATGTCTGTAATACCTAGAATAGCAAGAAGATATTAGATGTTAATGTGAATTATAGAATAGTAAAGATACAGATATACACTCATAGCTAGAATAAAATTTCGATAAAGCTATTAGGTATACCGTTGATTTACTGAAATATACAAGATATTTTGGCTATATAGAGTTCTTTAGTTCTTTGATATATGAAAGTAGCTTCATTATTTCCTGCTCTTTTAGCTACAACTGGTATTGCTCTTGCTGCAAGTTCCATGCCTGCACAGGCTTTTAATTTGGGCGTAAATCAAGTTACCAATAACACCAATCTGAATGTTGCTTCCCAGTTTAATATTGCTGTCGATCAATTAAGTAACGGAAAAGTTCAGTTTACATTTACTAATACAGGTTCTATCCAATCAGCAATTACTGATATCTATTTTGGTAAAGGTACTAACTTCTCTAACTTATTGACTTATGACAGCATAATTAATAATACTTCCGTCAGCTTTTCTCCTTGGGCAAATCCTTCTCAACCTCCTGCAGGAGAATTTGGCTGGACATCTGCTTTTTCAGCTGATTCAGATACACCGATAGTTGCAAAAGGTATTGGACTAGGCGAAAATCTCAAGATTCTGTTTAACTTAACTCCTGGTACAACATTATCTACAATAGAAAATGGTTTTCTTCAAAATAACCTAGCAATTGCTCTGCACGCTCAAGCTATTGGCCCTAACAGCAAGAGTGATTGGTTTCAAAGCAAGCCCAATAATACTACATCAGTCCCCGAACCTAGCGCTATGCTTGGCTTAATGGCTATTGGTTTTGGCGGCTTTTTGAAGCAGAAAAACAGTCAAAATAAGAAAACAGAAAAGGTAACAGCTTAATAAAATGTGAAGAGATAAATCACACATTTAAGAATGTTACGCCTCACATCTCTATTTTGATTATTTGTTGGATTTAGTTTCCCTTTCTATTTAGATGGGGAAATTTATTTGTATTTAATATGCTTATTTCACCTTGTGAACTTCTCTAATCACCCTCATCCCTAGCCCCCAATCGCCAATTTCTATTTTTCAGCTAATTTCAGGAATCCTCTGATTTGCTTGTGTAGTCATGAATCTCGATTTTCTAAGCTTACAACTTATGAATCGCTTTGCGTCTTTGATTATCGCTGCCTCAATCGCATCTATCGCCACTTTAGCGATCGCTCAAAATACCGATGCTAGAACATGCACTCTCTACCGTACCTGCTACTATCAAACATCTAATACCTCTAAATCTGTAGTTGAGTATGATGCAGATAAAAATCTTTACAAAAGTGGGATGTTAAGTATATTTATCGTTCTTGCGGTCACTAAAATAGCAAACAACGCTTTAGAATCTTGGCTGAACAAAGCTTAAAAGCGCTTGATTGATTTTTAGATAGCTAGTAAAGGCGATCGCTAAATTAATGATTTAGGTGAGTTAATAGGACAAGTTTATTTAGTGCCTATTCAACCAAGCAATTTACAAGTGCATTGGCTCGAAGGAAATATACTGCTCGATAAAACTAAACGTTCTGTAGAAGGTGTACCAGATTATAATGCGATCGCTCGCCTAGAAAAAATCTGAATTTAGCGATCGCATTGTGCCAGTTGCGTAAGTCCTGGTTCTGTCTCTGCACCTAGTAATTTGGCTGTATCTGTCGCTCAAGAATTTGGCATTACCTTAATTGGATTTCTACGTGGGCAAAAATTTAATGTATACACTGGCTGGGACAGAATAGACGCATCCAATTGAAAATGCTTACAGCTATGATTGCGATTCTCGTGATGATCACAAGAGTAAGCTGTTACGCATTTAAATTGTATATTTCGCACTCAGGTTGTCAAAAGGAGCCAGTGCGTTGGGCGGCTTTGCCGACTTGAAGCAACTGGCGTTCAAGAGTCCAAAGTCCAAGCTAGCCCTTGACCCTGGAACGCCAGTTCACTCAACGGAGGGAACCTCCCTACCCTGCGGGAACGCTTACTCTTCGAGAACGGCTTTGCCGAACAGCGAACGGGTGAATCCTTCGGACACGTTACGCGAGCGCCAGTCGCCTACGGAGGGAAACCCTCCTGCAACGCTGGTCTCACCGCACGTGACTGGCTCCTCTTGGCCTTTGACAGTCCTAACGCCAGAATATTTGATTTAGGTGCGTATCAGCTTATGCTAGTTCTTGTAGTTTTGGTATAACCAAGGTATAACCAAAGAAGAATTAACAATTAAGCGCTATGAAAACTGCAATTTCACTGCCAGATTCAGTTTTTGAAGAGGCAGAAGCACTAGCTCAACAGTTAGGATTGTCGCGCAGCGAGCTTTACACAAAAGCATTACAAACTTACTTGAAAAAGTACAATCGCAATCAAATCCAGCTGAAGCTAAACCAGATTTACTCTAAAGAGTCTTCTGAGATAGATACTGTGATGGCAAGGATGCAGTTTATGTCTCTGCCTCATGAGGATTGGTAATGTACCGAGGAGAAATTTGGTGGGCGAACTTACCCGATCCAGTAGGCTCAGAACCGGTATATCGTCGTCCTGTTTTAGTGATTCAAGATGATACCTTTACTCAAAGTCGTATCAGCACAGTTATTGTCGTAGTTATTACTTCTAATATTCAGTTAGCAGAAGTACCGGGTAATGTATTGTTACCTCAGGCGGTATCGGGTTTGTCAAAAGATTCTGTTGCTAATGTCTCGCAAATTTTCACGGTCGATAAAACGTTTTTGGTTCAGCGTATTGGTTCACTACCAGACTACTTGCAAGAGGAAGTAGATGAGGGTTTACGAACCGTCTTATATCTCTAGCAGCACAAGCTAACAATGGTTTTTGGATATACTGATGCACTTGTTACGATAGCAACAATTAATCTTGATAATTTAGTGAGTTTTTATACCAATTTTTTGGAGCAAAAACCAACAAAATTGCTCCCTAATGTTTATGCGGAGTTTCAACTTTCGGGTTTGCGCTTAGGTATTTTTCAACCAAAAAACCCACATCAGACCGAATTTGAAACTACAGCCAAAAGTAAGATAAGTTTGTGTTTAGAAGTAAGTAACTTAGAAATTGCGATCGCTCACCTTAGCAATTTGGGCTATCCCCCACCCGGAAAGATTTCCGTCGCTTCTCACGGCAGAGAAATTTACGCCTACGATCCTGATGGTAATCGCTTGATTTTACATGAGGGGATTGGGGATTAGGGACTAGGGACTGGGGATTAGGGAGCAGAGGAGGCAGAGGGAGCAGGGGAGCAGAGGAGAAATAATTAATTACAAACACCAAACACCAAACCCCCAATTACCCATTACCAATGCCCAATGCCCCATGCCCAATGCCCAAATAACAAATGACAAAGGACAAATAACCAATGGCTTTAACTCAAAACTATAAATTAAATGTGATCCAATGGTATCCAGGTCACATTGCTAAGGCAGAAAAGAATTTAAAAGAACAGCTAAAACGGGTAGATGTGGTGCTAGAGGTACGAGATGCACGTATTCCCTTAGCGACACATCACCCGCAAATAGAAGAGTGGGTGGGAAGTAAAACGCGGCTATTAGTGATTAACCGCTTGGATATGATTTCTCCCCAAGTGCGATCGCTTTGGGCTGACTGGTTTAAACGCCAAGGTGAGGTAGCTTTTTTTACTAATGCTCAACAAGGTCAAGGCGTAACAGCCGTGTTAAAAGCGGCACAAGCTGCTGGGGTAGAATTGAATAACAGAAGACGCGATCGCGGAATGTTACCTCGTCCTGTGCGCGCTGTAGTAATTGGTTTTCCCAACGTTGGTAAATCAGCTTTAATTAATCGGCTTTTGGGTAAACGAGTAGTAGAAAGTGCAGCGCGTCCGGGCGTAACTCGTCAACTGCGCTGGGTGAGGATTTCTGACCAATTAGAATTATTAGATGCTCCTGGTGTGATTCCCCTGAAATTAGAAGACCAAGAAGCAGCATTAAAATTAGCTATTTGTGATGATATTGGCGAAGCTTCTTATGATAATCAATTAGTAGCAGCAGAATTAGTAAATGTACTGAATTATCTTCAAGATGTAGCTACTAATTTACTACCAAAAAAACCCTTACAAGCGCGCTATGAACTCGATTCTTCACCCCATACAGGTGAAGCCTATTTACACGCTTTAGCGGAACATCGTTATAGCGGTGATGTCGAAAGAACCGCTAGGCATCTTTTAACAGATTATCGCAAAGGCTTCATGGGTGAAATTCCATTGGAATTACCACCCAATTAGCGCAATTGTGGGTTGGGTAATGGGTTATAATAATTTTCCCTTTTCCCCAGTCCCGATTTACGGAGTAGTACCTGGTGTTGGGGTGCTGGTTGAACTTCCAGGATTAGCAAGAGATTGAGCTTGTTGCAAGTGGTCTTGGAGGATGGGCAATGTTTGCGTGGCAAATGCTTTCACCTCTGCATCTTGTCCTTCTTGAGCTTCCTGCTGAAACAAGGCTACAGTTTTTTCATGATCTTGAACCATGTGGCTCATGTATTGGCGGTCAAAGCTACGCCCAGAAAGCTTTGTTAACTGTTGTTTAACTTGCTGATTTTCATTGTTGAGGGATTTTGGTAGCGTTACACCTTTTTGCTGTGCTAGCTGCTGAAGCTGACTATTTGCTTGGGTATGATCTTGAACCATACGCTGTGCATATTGTTTGACTGTATTGTTAGCACCCCGTTGTGATGCCAGCTGCCCTAGTTGAACTTCTGCTAAACCACCTTGCGCTGCTTGAGTCATAAATGTCCTATCGGCAGAACTGAGGTTATTTTGCCCTGTGGTAGCAGGTGATGTGGTTGGTGACGTGGTTGGTGATGTAGTCTCTGTTGTTTGTACAGGTTGAGCTGTACCTGATGGTGCTTGCGATGTATTTTGGTCTTGCTGGGTAGTTGGCGCACAAGCAGTCGCCAGAGATAAAGAGATTGCTACTAAACCCGTAGAGAGTATTTTGTTGAGCATTATTAATGTTTTCCTTTAATCAAGCTGTAGTTTGTCTTTTTGAAAAACAGCCCACGATTAACGTGAGCCAGATCCAGCAGGTGTGAACTGTGCAAATAGATTCAACATTTCTTGATTGAAGGCGGGGATGTCGTCTGGTTGGCGGCTTGTTACCCAGTTTCTATCTACGACAACTTCCCTATCCAGCCAGTTACCACCTGCGTTACGGATGTCATCTTGAATTGTGTAATAACTAGTTAGGGTGCGCCCTTGCACCAAGTTGGCAGAAATTAATTCCCAAGGTGCATGGCAAATAGCAGCGAATGGCTTACCTGCTTGCTGCATTTGTTGCAGGAAAGATTGCACCTTCGGCCCCATTCTCAGGGTATCGGCATTGAGTGCCCCACCAGGCAACAAAACTGCATCGTATTCGCTAGCTTGGGCTTCATTGAGCAAGCGATCGACATTCACAGCTATACCTTTGTCAAGATGGCGAAACGCTTGAATTTGACCCATTTTGCTGGAGAGAATTTCTACTCTTGCACCGGCTTCTTTAAGTGCCCGTACAGGTTCTATGAGTTCTGCTTCTTCAAAGCCATCGGTTGCTAAAACTGCAACTCTGAAATTTGGTAATTCAGCAATCATAATGTCTACCTTTTGAGCGATGATTTAGCCAATGCGAAAGAAAATTTTGTGTTAGCAAAGATGCTGATTTGCTAAAGTTGCTTCTAAATTAAGCGTGCAATAGATAAAGCTCATACTGTTAAATACTGATTGCACATTGTTGCTACCTGAATAAATTCAGGAGTTTCCATGCAAGACGCGCGAGAGAAATATGTTTTGAACTTTTATGAATGGAAACCCTATTAGCTTAGATTTAGCGTCCTGTTTTAGCCTTTGTCTTAGGATAGATTTTATTTGCTCACGTCCAATCTATCGGAATTTGGTTTGGGGAAAAGGTGTATCCCTGCGGGGAAGCAAGCTACGCGTAGCGTCTCCGCAAGAGAAAAGTGAAGGGGAAAAGGTTTTCTTGCACCTTTCCCCTTTTGTCTTTAACCAACAAGTATGAGGATTCCTGTAAAAATCCTAGTATCATGTAGCGTGTGTTAAGTGTAAGCCTTAAAGCACAAAAAGCTTTGCTACAGGTGCAGTACTCTCGCTGCTAACGCACCCTTGAATAATATATCAACATAGTGAAGGTAAAAGGGAAAAGGCTTTAACCAATTACCAATTACCAATTACAATTACCAATTCTCTATTTTAAATATTTCTCCAACAACAATCCCAATTTTTCTTTTGTCGCGGTTGGTGCTTTATCTAAAGGAGTCAAAATTGCATACTTCAAAGCCGAATGTGCATCACTAGTAGGTGGATTTTCGCTCAAACTGCGTACAGTTTCTTGAATCACTTTTTGAGCATTAACTGCATTGCGCTGTAAATTGCCAATTACCATTTCTACTGTGACGCTATCATGATCGGGATGCCAACAATCATAATCTGTAACTAACGCTAAAGTTGCATAAGCAATTTCTGCTTCCCGCGCTAATTTGGCTTCTGGTAAATTCGTCATCCCAATTATTGTTGCACCCCAACTGCGGTAAAGATTGGATTCTGCTTTGGTAGAGAATGCTGGCCCTTCCATACAAACATAAGTTCCACCACGATGCAGAGTGACATCCGCTAAATTCAAGGATGCGATCGCATCTGCTAATACACTAGCTAGGTTATGGCAAATCGGATCGCCAAAGGCAATATGAGCCACAATTCCTTCACCGAAAAACGTTGAAATCCGGTTTTTTGTTCTATCAATAAATTGGTCGGGTATTACCATATCTAGTGGTTTGGCTTCTGCTTTTAATGAACCCACTGCACTAGCGGAAATTAAGTATTTTACACCTAATTTCTTCATTGCATAGATATTGGCACGGAATGGCAACTCTGATGGCAATAACGTATGATTGCGACCATGACGAGCCAAAAAAGCTACTCTAGTGCCATCTAATGTTCCCAAAATTAAAGCATCAGAAGGTGAGCCAAATGGTGTATCTATTTGCACTTCTTCTATATCTTTGAGTGCATCCATTTTGTAAAGACCACTGCCACCAATAATCCCAATCTGCGCTTCTGCCATGATAATTAACCTATCTTTTCCAAAGCTGCCAAGTTATTTTACCGAAAAGGTAACTCTCATAGCAGTTATACAATTTTGGATTTTAGATTTTGGATTGACTCGACGGTGAATATGCTGGCTCTCTACCATTAAGGAATAATTACTCAAAAAAATAGCAATTAAAAATTGGGAATTTTAACCAATATTAAATCTAAAGTTAAAAAAATCATGTAAACTATGTAAATAAAGTTAACAAATATTTAAATAATACCAAAACCATGCTATCTGCAATTCTCTTTGATTTAGACGGTACTATTGTAAACACTGACCCTATACACTACATAGCTTGGCAACAAAAGCTTGCTGATTATGGCATAGAAATTGATGAGGCTTTTTACCAATCCAGAATTAGCGGACGATTAAACCCAGAAATTGTTAAAGACATTTTGCCACAATTATCAGACGCAGAAGGGCTAAAATTTGCCGATGAAAAAGAAGCGCTGTTTCGCGAACTTGCACCTAATTTAAAGCCTCTAAATGGATTTGCTGAATTACTAGCATGGACAGATACACATAAATTAAAGCGCGCTTTAGTAACGAATGCTCCTAGGGCAAATGCCGAATTTATGCTACAAGTTTTAGGCATTAAAGAAGCTTTTGAAATAGTTGTTTTAGCAGAAGATTGCACAGCCGGCAAACCCGATCCTACACCTTATCAAGTTGCTCTGAGTCAATTGGGGATTAAGGCAGATCAAGCGATCGCACTAGAAGATTCACCCTCAGGAATTCGTTCTGCTGTGGCTGCTGGTATTCGCACCCTTGGTATTGCTTCTACCCACGACCCCAAAATCTTGCTAGAAGTTGGTGCTTTTATTGCAATACCAGATTTCACCAGCTTACAACTGTGGACATTGCTTAATTCGATGACTGAAGGAGATTTAAGCGAAATATCATCCAATTTCTAATCTCAAAAAACGGGGGAAATGAAACAGTAATTTACTCTCCCGTTTCCCATTACCAATTACCAATTACCAATTACCCAATTCCTATTTCTCAATTTTGCGATCGCGAGATATCGACCTTGCTTTAACTATTAACCCCAACCCCATCAAAGAAGCTAACAAAGTTGTAGGTTCTGGTACATCGCTTGGATTCGTTGCGTCTGGTGTTGGTGCTTCTGATTGTGGAAATGATATTTCTTGTAAAACCCTATTTCCACTCACAGTTGGTAGACTGATGTAACTAGAAGTATTTGCTTTTCCACCACCCATAATTTGTGGTAATCCTAGCCCTGCAATTACAGAACCTAATAAAAGTTCTCCTGTACCACCACCACCTCCTCCTTTGCCGTCGGGTATTATGGGCGGTATGATAGCTTCTTTATCTTCCTTTCTCACAGCCCATTCTTCTACTCCACCTTCCGCATTAGTGAATTGAGAGAATAGGTAAACGTATTTCTGGGCTTCTTGTTCTTTAGCTTTTGATGAAAATAAACTGTCTTTTATATATACGAAATAGTCATAGCTAGTATTGTCAGAGTTGATATCTTGAAGTAGAACCGAATTTTGCTCAATATCAAAAATTTTGGTGGCATTACCATCAAAATTAGGATAATTAGCTAAATCAGGAGTATTTCCTAGAAAAATTTCTAACTTTTCCAATACAATTTTTGATAAATCTTGATTGTTATTACTAATAGCTGGCTCGTTAATTCTTAAGATAAACTCACGATAATCTGTACCACCGATATTAACTATTGGTACATCGCTTATTTTTAATGAGTGAGAAACTTTCTCTGTGCTGAGAGATTTGCCTAAAAGTGCATCTGTGTTGTAACCCTGCTGGCTGGAATTACCCGCAGAAGGTTCAATCCGCAAAAATATATCAATTTCGTCTTTATCTGTCACAGTGTCATTGCTAATCTTCTGGACGCAAGCATCCTTACCTTTGATACAGGTAGAAGGGCTGGGATTAATAGCGCTGATCTGTGTAGCGGAAGCTTTCTCAGCCACGATACTGACGAGTAAAAACATCTCACAGATTGCAATCAAGCCAACTCTTCTGAGAATTATCCAAGCCTTAGGCAAAAATATTGTTTTTGTGTTGTGTAAATATAAATGGTCGTTTACATACGTAGACATAACAATTCCGGCATTTTAGATTTAAGTATAATTTTTATTAGATTTAAAGAATATGTTCAGTAAGAATAACTAAACTAATGCAAAGATTAGCAGTATTGAAAGCTAAAATTATTAATTTTATACAATCTTTATATTAAATACAGAGAATGAGAAAATTTATTAAAGTATAAATTAGTACTTTAAACAAGTAATTGTAGCTGGAGGAATGGTGAAAAGAGCGATCGCTTCCCTACAGAAATTTTGCACTCCAGAAAATAGGCGGTTCTACACCATCTTCAACCGTGGGAACCTCTGGCTTGAAAGTGCTGACTCAAAATTCTTCATGCTTGACGGTGAACTTTGTTTCATGGAGACTGCTTACCTGTGGTGTTGATCCTACTGATATAGGTGTTTAAGGCTTGTAAATTAACAATAGTAGTAGGAATTACATTTAGATTTATCATCAATAAACATCATCAAAAGGGAAATTAAATTAATGCACAGGCGGCTTATATCAATTTTTAGCCATCGTACTTTTATTGTCTTTATCAGCATGATGTTGTTGTCTGAATCTATAGGTATGACAGCAAGGGCAATAAATGTAGAAATAGCGCAAAAAACTACCACTAACAGCCAAAATCTTAGCCCTGCTCAACAAAGAGCTGATACACAAGCAAAGCAACTATTAGAAGCAGCAAGCCAACTGTCACAACAGGGAACCCCAGCCTCTCGTCAGCAGGCTCTAGCTAAATACTTGGAAGCACTAAAAATTTGGCGAGAAATTGGCGATAGCTCTCAGGAAGCTACTACGCTTTTAAGCATTGGGACTATTTATTATGTCCAAGGCGAAAACTCCAAAGCGTTGGAATATTTCAACCAAGGTCTATCTATTAGACGACAACTCAAAGACCGACTGGGAGAAGCTGTTATGCTTCAGTCGATTGCTGGCGCATATTACAACTTAGAAGAAAAGCCCAAAGCATTAGAATATTACAACCAAGCTTTATCTATATTTCAAGCTGAAAAACAATCCTATTTTGCGGCTGGTGTATTAATTGGAATTGGCAGAATTTATTTTACTTCTGGTGAAACCCAAAAGGCATTAGATTTTTACAATCAAGCTTTAAATCTGCAACGTGCTAGTCAGGATTTAGATGGACAAGTTAGCACTTTGGAAACAATTGGTCGAGTTTATGGGCAATTAGGTGAATCACAAAAAGCTTTAACAGCTTTCAATCAAGCCTTAGAAATTCAGCGAACTAGAAAGAATATTGCCGGACAAGTTGATACTCTCACGAACATAGCCACTCTCTACAGTTCACTGGGTGACAATCAAAAAGCCAGGGAAACGTTAAACCAAGTACTAGCACTGCAAAAACAGCTACCACAACCAGACCCTAATAAGCAAGCAATTACTTATATGGGTATAGGTGTCACCTATGTGGTTGCTAACGATTATCAAAAGGCACTGGAATATTATAATCAAGCGCGATCGCTCTTTCAAAAGTCTGGTAGTGCCAGTGCCGAAGCTGAACTTCTCATCCAAATCAGCTTTGTCTACGATGAATTAGGACAACAACAAAAAGCCCTTGGTGTCTTGAACCAAGCGCTAACTCTCCAACGCGCCCAAAAAAATCGCTCTCGCGAAGCCTTTACCCTCGGCAATATTGGTGATATTTACGCATCCTTTGGCAATTATCAGCAAGCTCTAGACTTTTACACCCAAGCGCTAACTCTCCAGCGTCAAAGCAAAGAATTTTCAGGAGAAGCAGCTACACTAACGTCACTCGCCCAACTATATGAGTTCTTGGGAGATTATCAGTTAAGTGTTGACACATATAACCAAGCGCTAGATAAATTCCGTAAAGTTGGCGATCGCACTCAGGAAGCTAAAATCCTCGATCATATTGGTAATGTTTACCGCTCGGCATCAAAGCCAGAAAAAGCTTTAGATTATTACAATCAAGCTTTGCAGCTGTGGCGCGCACAAGGAGCGCTATTTCAAGAATTTGCGACGCTGACAGGTTTGATTCGAGCTTATGAGTCACTGAAAGATTATCCCAAAGCTCTAGATACTGCCAACCAAGCGCTAACCTTGGCAAGAAAACAGCAAAGTTCTTTCAGCGAAGCTTCTGCCCTTGGTTTATTGGGTAGGGTGTACTTAGCAGCAGGAGATTATCAAAAATCTCTAGATTTTTCCCAGCAAGCAAACTCTAAATTTCGGGCATTAGGTTTACTTAGCGGTGAAGCTAACACTCTCCGTAATCTCGGCAAAGTCTACAATGCCTTAAAGCAGTACCAGCAAGCAATAGAAAATTACAATCAAGAACTGGCGCTATTGCGACAATTAGGCGATCGCACTGGTGAAGCTGAAACTCTTTACAATATCGCCGTTAGTGAACGCGATCGCAATAACCTAGAAGCTGCTCGCAACCAAATCGAATCAACCATTAAAATCGTCGAAGATATCCGCACCAGAGTTACCAGCCAAGATTTGCGGACTTCTTACTTTGCCTCAGTTCAGAAATATTACGAGTTTTACATTGACTTGTTGATGCGATCGCACAAACAGCAACCATCTAAAGGTTACGATGCCTTAGCTTTACAAGCCAGCGAACGCGCCCGCGCCCGGAGTCTTTTGGATTTACTAGCAGAAGCTAATGCAGATATTCGCGAAGGTATAGATCCTAAATTACTCGAAAGTGAACGCAGCTTGCAGAAACAGCTTGATGCTCAAGAAAAACTCTCGCTGAAATTATCTAGTAGTGGCAACAAAACCGAAATCCAAAACCTAGAAAAGCAAACAGAAGCACTGCTAGAACAGTATCGACAACTGCAAGCCAAAATTAGAGCCACTAGTCCCCGCTATGCGGCTTTAACACAACCGCAAACTCTGTCACTTAAGCAGATTCAGCAACAAATATTAGATGACAACACCCTACTCTTAGAGTACGCTCTAGGCGAAGAACGCAGTTATCTTTGGGCTGTCAGCAAAAACAGCATTACTAGCTACGAACTACCCAAACGCGCCGAAATTGCCGCCGCCGTCCAAAATTTTCGCAAGGTTTTAATTTCACCAATTCAAAGAACTAGCCCAGCTGCAGCCGCTACTCCCTTGACAAAGATAATACTCGCACCTGTCGCCCAGCAATTAGGACAGCGTCGCTTAGTTATAGTCGCTGATGGGGCTTTGCAATATATCCCCTTTGCAGCTCTGAATACACCTAGCGCCAATAACAGCTATGAACCATTAGCAGTCAACCACGAAATAATTACCTTACCCTCAGCCTCAACACTGGCTGTTCTGAGACAAGAAACTGCTGGACGAAAACCTGCCCCAAAAGCCTTAGCTGTGATTGCTGATCCCATTTTCTCCCTCAACGATGAGCGGGTTAAGGTGAAACCCTCAACTCCAGCAAGCAGCAATCAGAACCTAGACTTACAACAACTATCCAGATCTGCCAGAGAAGCAAGTATTGCCTTTGATCGGTTACCTTTTACCCGTCAAGAAGCCGATACTATTCTCTCTTTAGTCCCTGCAAAAGAACGCAAGCAAGCCTATGACTTTGCCGCTAACCGTTCAGTGGCTACCGATACTCAGTTGAGTCAATACCGAATCATACATTTTGCGACTCATGGCATCCTTAACAGTCAAAACCCAGAATTATCAGGAGTTGTACTGTCGCTATTTGATGAAACTGGCAAACCTCAAAATGGCTTTTTGCGCCTTCATGATATTTTCAACTTGAAACTACCAGCAGAATTAGTAGTACTCAGCGCTTGTGAAACTGGCTTGGGTGAAGAAGTCAAGGGGGAAGGATTAATTGGCTTGACAAGAGGATTTATGTATGCTGGTAGCCCAAGAGTATTGGTGAGTCTGTGGAGTGTAGACGATCGCGGAACTTCAGAATTAATGAAGAAGTTGTATAGCAAAATGTTACAACAGGGCTTAAAACCTGCTGCGGCATTACGGGCGGCACAAGTAGAAATGTGGCGCAATCCCGACTACAGCGCACCTTATTTCTGGGCACCTTTCACTCTTCAAGGTGAATGGCGCTAAACCAACATCATTGTTTTGGGACTATCTAGGAGCAAGGGTTTCAAATGGGAAAAAGGTTAAAGGTTAAGGGTGAAAGGTTGTTTCTTTCCCTTTTCCCATTCCCCTTTTTCCCCTTAACCGAAAAGTATTGGTGGTATATCTATTACTTGCCAATAATTATCTCACTGTTAACTCTGAGTCAAGTTGATAGCAAAGTGATAAGCTCTAATTTCTAAACGCTGCTTGAAGTAAAAACGATGAGCGGCGAAACGCTGAACGCCAGAGTCGAGATGTAATTGTTCGCAAGCATGAGATTTGGCATAGTCTACCAACCAATTTAATAGATTACTACCATAGCCTTGAGAGCGATCGCCTTCTTGAGTGACTAAATCGTCAACATAGAGAAACTTACCCCAAGATAAGCTTTCAGATATTCTAAATCCTGCTACTGCTCTGATTGTCCCTTCATCTTTTAGATAAGCAAGACGATAGCCTTGCTGTTGTTGTCTTCTAATGCGAGTGACAAAATCACTAGCGATGAGATGGGGACGAAGTGCTTGCATGATCGCAAAACAACGCTCAATTTCTACATCAGACTGGCCTAGGGCAATATCAATCATTGAAGCTGGGGGAAGTTCAGAATTGTGAGTTTCTGACAATTTTAATTGAACTTGTCATTTATTTAGAAACTCAATACTAATTTGTAATTTGTAGTTCGTAATACCCTATGGGCAGTGCAAAGCGAAAGTCTGCTGAGAATTGCTGCTTGTTATTAATCCTCATTTAAATTTTAATAACTAACTTTTAGAGACAATTTAGAAAGTAGGGTGTGTTACGGCTATGAAAGTATTTGGGACACAGAGACAATGAAATTTAGCCGTAACGCACCGCCGAGTGGATGGTGCGTTAGGCGCTAGGTTAGTTATTTCGTGACAAATCATATTGGAAATCAGCGCCTAACACACCCTACAGTAAATAAATAATTTCTTAATCTCTACATAATTGCTATTTAACGTTTCTGAATACTATCGAAAAAGCACTACTAAAGTTAGGGTTCTTTAGCTATTGCTAACTAAAGTTTCCGATCAATCTTGAAACTGCACCAGTAAAGATAAAGGTTTTAAGCTGCTAACTTAAGCTTTTTATTAAGTTAAAGGCACAAGATGACGGGTGAAGAGTGAAGCAAACACAAATGACTAATGACTAAGCGCAAAGTCTGAGCGGAGGTTTCCTCCGATCAGAACTTTGTAAGAAGGATAACCCTGAAAAGTAAATCTACAATTTAAATGCGTAACAGCTTAACATTAGATTCGGCGCGTTTACTTTTCGGGATTCTCAAAATGTCAAAACAGCTAGGTCAAAAAATTGCACCAACACCAATGTCAGCAGATATTGGTGTGGTTGATTTGATTGATAATTACTTCACTGCTTACAACTCGGCGCGGTTGCGGGAAATTTGCCAATTGCTGAGTCGTGATGTATTGACTGATGGTGTAACGGTAGGCGTAAGCCTTTCTGGTGCAATGACACCAGCAGGTTTCGGTGTTTCTGTTCTTGCACCTTTGATTCGCAACGGCTTTATTGACTGGATGATTAGTACTGGTGCAAATCTTTATCATGATATGCACTATGGCTTAGGTTTTGAACTATTCGCTGGTAATCCGTTTTTGGATGATGTGAAGCTTCGCCAGGAAGGAACTATCCGCATTTATGACATTATTTTCGGTTACGATGTGCTACTAGAAACCGATGCGTTTATCCGCAAGATTCTGCAAGCTGAACCTTTCCAAAAGCGCATGGGAACGGCTGAGTTTCACCATTTGCTAGGTAAGTATGTTTGGGAAATCGAAAAGCAATTGGGTGTAAAGAATTCCTGCTTGCTAGCTACAGCCTATGAATATGGCGTACCCATTTATACTTCTTCTCCTGGCGATAGTTCAATTGGGATGAACGTTGCAGCTTTGGCGTTGGAAGGTTCGCAGTTAATATTAGATCCTTCAATTGATGTAAACGAAACAGCTGCGATCGCCTACAATGCACGTGAAGCTGAAGGTAAAAGTGCGGCGGTAATTATTGGCGGTGGTAGTCCTAAGAACTTCTTGCTACAAACTCAACCGCAACTGCACGAAGTACTAGGCTTAGAAGAACGGGGACATGATTACTTTGTGCAGTTTACCGATGCACGTCCTGATACAGGCGGTTTATCTGGGGCGACACCTTCGGAAGCTGTAAGTTGGGGTAAGATTGACCCGGAAGAGTTACCCAGCACCATTGTTTGTTACACCGACAGCACGATCGCTTTACCATTGGTGACAGCATATGTTCTCAAACAATGTCAATCTCGCCCATTGAAGCGGCTGTATGATAAGCGTGATGCAATTGTGGAAACATTACGACAAGATTATCTCGCTGCTAAATCACAACCATCAGATCAAATCCCTGCGGCTGTTGCAGAAGATGCATCTCAGCAAGCAGCAACTTATCCTTGTGGCAGATTGATTCCTAATACTCCTTAGAATTGGTGGGATGCGTTACGCTGCGCTAACGCATCCTACGATTTTGGTGATTGTGTTTCTCCCCAATTGGCTGGGTAAATACCCTGCGCTACAAAGCGATGAAAACTAGAATATGGCCATTCACTAGGTGCAGAACAAAATCCATGCTTTACCGGATTGTAATGAATGTAATCACAATGATGGATAAAATCTGCCTCATTACGAATCCAATGTTCCCAGAATCTTCGCTGCCAAAGATTGCTTTCTATTCGCTTTTCTCGTGATTCATTAATGCTGATATCAATTTCTAAATCGCAGGTTTTATTTTTAGTGGCGTAGGTTTTAATCAATCGCCAGCGTTTAGCATAGTTACTATCTCCTGGCGGTAATGTCCAAATACAATGAATGTGATCGGGTAGCAGTACTAGCGCATCAATAGTAAATGGATATTTTTGGCGAACTTCGATAATTGCTTGTCGCAGTAACGCTCGAGCATTGGCATAACATAGCCAAGGATAACGCTCGTGAGTAACTTGAGTAAAGAAATAAGTACCACCTGCGATTGCAATTCGCCGATAGTTAGTCATAGCAAATTAAAATTCAAAAAATTCAACATTTAAGGCGTATTAAGGCGTAGGATGCGTTAGCGCAGCGTAACGCATCACAGAGGATTGAAGGTTAATGCTTTAACTATTACGAATACGCCGCTTGCGCTCTGATTTTTTCTTGAATCCAACGGCTTGCGCTTGTTCGCTATCTCCTCCGTATTGCCCAAGTACGGCTTCTTTCATAGCTAACACTGCATTATGAAATTCCCATTCTGCTAATCGAGCCGCATCAGCCGCAGCTTGGTATAAAATTGATTGCTCATTTTTGGCTTGTTGCTGTGCCAACATATTTTGATAAGCTTGCTGTAAATGTGCAGCCGAAGCATCAGTACGGTTTGTAGTATAAGTGCTGATGGTTTGCAAACCGTGAAATGAGGTTATATCTTGATTAATTGCTTGAGGCGATAAACGGCGTTTTTGGTCTGGGGCTACCATAAGTATATATAAGCAAAATCATATATTTAATGTGCCCATTACAACAAAAAATATAACAAAGCGATGCATTGCCATTATCATGCTCTACATTAACGATGTAAACCGATGCATTGGCATTGTCATGCCCTACATTAACGATCCAAGGCGATGCATTGGCATTGTCATGCTCTACATTAACGATGTAAGCCGATACATTGGCATTGTCATGCCTCACATTAACGATCCAAGGTGATGCATTGGCATTGTCATGCTCTACATTAACGATCCAAGGTGATGCGATCGCACTTGCACCTCATACTAATAAATGATCAATTGTGATTGTTACAACAAAAACCCTGTTTTTGTCTCGCGCCATAGGGTAGATGAAACCGCAGTGCGATCGCAGCTAAAACATAAAGGCTGTTACTAAGGGGAATAACAAATGACAAATGACGAATGACAAACCCCAATTACCAATTACCCATTACCCATTACCAATGCCCTATGCCCCATGCCCCATGCCCGATAAAAAATAGGAGATATTATGAAAAAACGAAAACTTGGTCAACAAGGGTTAGAAGTTTCCCAACTGGGATTAGGTTGTATGGGAATGTCGGAGTTTTATAGTGGGCGAGATGAGCAAGAAGCGATCACTACTATTCACCGCGCTTTAGAATTGGGGCTGAATTTCTTAGATACTGCAGATATGTATGGCCCGTTTACTAATGAAAAGTTAGTGGGCAGAGCTATTAAAGACCGTCGAGATAGTGTCATCTTAGCAACTAAGTTTGGTAATGTCCGCACGGAAGATGGCGGCTGGAAGGGTGTCTGTGGTACACCAGAATATGTGCATGAAGCTTGTGATGCTTCGCTGCAACGCTTGGGAGTTGATGTCATCGACCTTTATTATCAACATCGGGTAGATCCCAATGTGCCAATTGAAGATACTGTAGGCGCGATGGCGGAGTTAGTACAGCAAGGTAAAGTTCGGTATTTAGGACTTTCGGAAGCTGCGCCTAGCACAATTCGCCGGGCAAATGCAGTGCATCCAATTAGCGCCTTGCAAACAGAATATTCGCTGTGGAGTCGCGATCCCGAAGATGAAATTTTACCAACTGTGCGGGAATTAGGAATCGGCTTTGTTCCCTACAGTCCATTAGGACGTGGTTTTTTATCAGGTGCGATCGCAAGTCCAGATGATCTCGCAGCTGATGACTATCGCAGAAATGCTCCCCGCTTCCAAGGTGAGAATTTCCACAAAAACCTGGAATTAGTAGAGAAGGTAAAAGCGATCGCTAATGCTAAAGGCGTAACTCCTAGTCAGCTAGCTTTAGCTTGGCTATTAGCGCAAGGTGAAGATATCGTTCCCATTCCTGGTACAAAACGCCGTACTTACCTTGAAGAAAATATTGCTGCTACCGAAATTAACTTAACTCAGGAAGATTTAAGCCAAATCGAAGCCGTTGCACCCAAAGGAACAGCAGCAGGCGATCGCTATTCTGACATGAGTACAGTTAACCGCTAATACGAATTGTCTACACTCGTATATGTAATGGGAAAAAGGGGAAAGGTGAAAGGGGAAGGGGAAAATACAAAACCTTTCCCCCTTACCCTTTCCCCCTTGCCTATTGTTAAACCTGACTTTCCACAGGCTGCTGAACAGGAGTGATTGCAGCCAACTTTCTACCGTAGCTAATCGCAATCAAAGCTGTCACATTCATAAACAGACTGTAAATCGCTGCTGGTACTGCCATATCAGGATTATTGAGTAACCCAGCAGTAATTGCGATCGCTAACGTGCCATTTTGGATGCCAACTTCAATGGCAATGCAGATTTGCTGCGGCGGATTGAGGTTAAATAGCTTGCCAATATAAAACCCTGCCAACGTTGAAATCACATTCAAAAGCGCTGCACCTACTCCCACTTGCACAATAAAGCTAGGTAGACGATTCCATTCACGAATAATCAGCAGCAGAATAATTAACGCCAAGAAAGAAACTGCTAGACGGTTAGTTACTTTTTCTAGACGACGAGCAACTTCTGGAAATAGCTGCCGCACTCCCATTCCCAACCCTATAGGCAGCAGCGTCATCAGAAAAATTTGTAATATAGTAGCACCAATGGGTAAAGCGATCGCAGCTGTCTCTCCCATAAAGTGCTGGTATGCTAGGTTTCCTACTACAGGAATTGTAAATACTGTAATTACACTGCTAAAAGCTGTGAGAGTAACTGAAAGGGCAACATCACCCTTAGCTAAGAATGTGATGACATTTGAGGATACCCCACCTGGACATAATGCCACAATCATTAACCCCATAGCGATCGCAGGTTGCATGGGTACAACTTTAGTAATGACGAAGGCAATAATCGGTAAAAAAACTAACTGACTAATCAAGCCAATGGCGACAGCTTTCGGATACTTCTTTATACGTTGGAAATCTTCTGGAATCAGAGATAAACCCATTCCTAGCATAATGATAGCCAGGGCAACAGGTAAAACAACGGCCGTCAAAAAGCTGGCTTCCATAATCAATTTTGTATTTATTTGACAAAATTGATGATATCAGAATGTTTACCTAGCGATTACACACTTATAATAGGTTATTTGAATACTTATGAAAGTAAGCTACGCGTAGCTTGTTTTTAAGTAGACTCAGCACTCTTACCATTCAGCATCTTTAGCACTTCCTGAATAATTTCGGATTGCTGTTGAGCATCTTCTGATTGTTGTTGTAATCTTTTTGCTGCTAAAGATAAATTGCGATCGCGCATTCGCGAAGCCATGCGATCTGCCAAAGTAGCTTTCTCTTGCAATGCCCTAACTGCAATCCATAAAGCATCTTCCAATTTATCAGATTGCTTTGTTAGCAGAGTTTTAGCACTAAAAGCATGGCCTACATGACACCGAAACCGTAACAGCTTCCCGTCCTCGATTTCCCATAAACTCCCACCACAATCGGGACAGGTAAAGGGTGATGGATTCCCTGGTATAGCGTCACTTTCTAATTCTTCTATATCAAAATTTGCCATCTCCGATTCTAATTCCATCTCCCTGGTTACAGGTTTTTCTGGTTCTTCTTCCTTGGGAGTGTTAGCTAGCTTGGCTAAGGTGGATGGGATTTCCGATAGTGGCAAAATATAGTCAATGCCATCGACATTAGCGATCGCATTGCTGGGCATTGCCGCATATAATGCATCATCAGGGCGCTGCACAATAGCTACACCATCGCGCATTTTTACCGCCATCAATCCTGCTGTTCCATCATCAAGTAAACCCGTGAGTAACACCGCCACGAGTCGCTGTCCATAAGCCCGTGCTGCGGTGCGAAATAATGGATCGATAGCTGGGCGTGAGCCATTTTCTTTTGGCCCCTGCCACAATTGCAAATATCCTGCTTTCACCAACAAATGGCGATCGGATGGCGCAACATAGATATGTCCTTTCTCAATTGCTTGCCCATCTTGTGCCAGAAATACTGGTAATCTACTACCACGATTGAGGATATCTGCCAGAACATTAGGGCTATGACTAGGTAAATGCAGCACTATAATGACAGATGCATTCAGATTCGGCGGCAAATATTTAACTAACTCAGTAAGTGCCTCAACTCCCCCAGCCGAAGTACCTACGACGATGATATCGCGTACAATAGTCTGCTTTTCGCTATCAGCCATTAATATCCTTGCTATTGCCAGCAGCAACTTCAGTTTTTATGCAATTTTTTGATTTTGGGCTAGATTAGCCTAGTAGTTAGGCTAAGGAATTTTTACACAAAAGATTTATATCTTTAGGCAGATTCTCGTCTTTAACTTATACTATCTTGAAAAAATAACGCGACAGATTGGTAGAGAACATCCACAATCTTTATGTCATTACTCGTTTACAATTTTCGTATAAATATATATTAAAAAAGTGGGTATTACCCACTTTTGAAAGTTATACAAATTTGAAAAAATGATAGCGATAGATAAACTTACACAAGCCAACCGCAGCAGTTAATTTTCAATCTAGAATCCAATACAGTTCAGTTAAGAAAATAAATTGACAACAAAACAATAATTTTGGAGGGGGTTTGGGGGACGCAACCGTCCCCCAATCGGGGGTTTGGGGGAGAATCCCCCAATTGTGCTAGCTTTTCCACAAGTGACAAATCAATCACTAATGAGCTTATCTGAACTGTGTTGATCTATAATCAAATTTTGGATTATCCTTTCACACACAAAACTTGTTTGAGTGTAGCGACAACTTCCACCAAATCAGCTTGATTTGCCATTACTTGGTCTATTGGCTTATAAGCACCAGGAATCTCATCTAATACGCCTTCATCTTTACGACATTCTATACCCTTAGTCTGCTCAATTAAATCATCAAGAGTATAGGCATTTTTTGCCTTATTTCTAGACATTAAACGCCCTGCGCCATGAGAACAAGAGCAGAAACTATGAGCATTACCTTTACCTTTAACAATGAAAGATTTAGCTCCCATTGAACCAGGAATTATGCCATAATCTTCAGTTTGCGCGCGGACAGCACCTTTACGAGTTACATAAACATCTTCGCCAAAATGTACTTCTTTTTCAGCGTAATTATGATGGCAATTTACTACTAATAAAGGTTTAGTTGCTTTACCACCTGCAAGATGTTTCTCAATAATCCGCTTAAATCGCGCCATCATTACATCACGATTGAAACGTGCATATTCCTGCGCCCATTGTAAATCGTTCCAGTAAGCTTCAAATTCTGGAGTACCAGCTACAAAATGCGCTAAATCTGGATCAGGCAAATTATTATCTGCAAGCTTCGCTAATTCTTTAGCTGTATTAATATGGCACTGCGCCAAATTATTGCCAATATTACGCGAACCAGAATGTAGCATCAACCAAACGTAATTCTCTGTATCGAGGCAAACCTCAATAAAATGGTTCAATTTGTTACTGATTGCTTGCTTTGCTTATTTAGTCTCCACAGTCTTAGTTCAATACTATTTCGACTTCTGCCTAGCACTTTCATTGAAGACTCAATTGGATGATTAGTAATGTACTTATCTTCTTCAGGTGTCCAAAATTTTCTATTTGTGACACACCTCATATTAGCAGGACGGCTCCAATTTAACACTTCATTAGCCTTGATGAGTTTTCTAGATAAAGCTAGACAACCATCATAGTACAAATGCTTTGCTAGTTTTTGAGCATCTTCTTTGTACACTACTATGTTGTAAATGCTATCTCTCGTATTTCTGTTAGAAGTCTTTACTTTGCCTGTAATTTGGCTAATTAATTCTATATACTCAACAACAATATGTGAGCTAGAAGTAACGAAAGATAGAAAAGGAAAGCCTTTGCAAGTTAGCCCTAGCGATCCATCTCCGTCTATTAGACCTCTAAAGTAATCTACTTTTGAGAAGCTACAACTAGGAGTTTTGATTAACTCCGATTTACATCCATTTGGTAAACCCCATAATTCAAGATAATCTCGAAATCGTTTATCATAAACTCTCCAAATAACTGATGTATGATTATTACTAAAATTAGTTTTTCGTACACGCTCAGTAATTGAAGAATTGAACGGTAAGAGGCTCTTGAATGCCCACAGTATATGTTCATCTTTCTTGTTGACCTCTATACTTAGACGACCTCGATCGCGAGTGTTATTGTACAGATGTCCATCAGTTTGGATGAAGCCAAATAAGTAAGCGTAATAGGGATTGTCAAGATTGATATCAGTGGGTTTCATTAAACCACAATATCATAGATGAAAGTTGCAATCGATCAAGGCATTTCTGCTTGATTCTATACCTTCCTATTCGGTATAGTTCGGAGCACACCTTCATCCTAAATTATTTAGGATGCTCAAGTCCCTCTGCTCTCTACGGGGCGTTTTACCGCTTCCCTCGGTATTAGCAATCTCAGCCTTCACCGATTTGGACGAGTTTTGATTACTGCATTACTACAGTAAGGGGCAATGTTTTACCCCCTCCCAGAGAACCCATTTGTTTCATTGCTTTGCTTTCCAGATTTTGCACACCACGATGCAAATCTTTAAAATCACTCCAGCGTTGCCAATTAGTAACAGATTTTTCAACTTCTTTATTTTCGTTGAATCCAGTAGGAATTGCTGCTTCAAGCTCTAGGCGAATTTTCTTGAGTTTACCTTCAAGTTTTTCAGCAGTAAATGGCAATTTCATCGCCGCCATTCCGCAACCAATATCCACACCCACAGCAGCAGGTATAATTGCTTCTTTAGTAGCAAGTACAGAACCGACTAAAGCACCTTTACCTAAATGCACATCTGGCATCAAAGCTACGTGCTTAAATACAAATGGCAGTGATGCTACATTCTTAGCCATTTTGGTTTCTTCGTTACCCAAAGCGTGATTAGCCCAAGATAATACAGGCGTTGGTGCGGAAATTTCTAATTTTTCGTAGGGCATAATTCTATTAATTTCCAGTTCTTGAGTGTAATTTAAAATTTAAGACAAAATTACGTATTTTTATCATTGTTCATAGTATTAATTTACATACAATATAGTTTTTGCTTAACTTCCACACAATGAGGAAGCTTTACCAGTTGTGGGAAGCTTGAATTAGCTATACTACAAATGTAGTAGTTGTATTCTGAAAATGTCAACTCCAGCATCAAAGCTGTTCTGAATCAGGAATTATCATCTGCGTTAGCATTGGCACAGCACCTAGCAGAGAAGCCGAAGGCATCGCTTCCCAATAACGGCAGATTTCTGAGAAATATATTAAAATTTGTAAATAATAGCACTGTGGTTTCCATCACCTATCCACGATTTGGCGCAATTCTATGGCGGTTCCTCAACATAAAATCTGGGAACGTTTGATATCCCCTGTAGTCAGCTTTTTAATTGATGAAGAGGGATTAGAGCGGTATGCTTTGAGTATTGACTGGAAAAAACAGAGCGATCGCTTCCATAGAGACGATGTAATTTTACCCTCTTACTACAGTAGCTATAAATTTCGTGGCATTGAGGGTGGTTATCTCCACCCCAAGGTAGTAGTTTCCTACGATCCAATTCTGCAATATCTGCTGCCACCAAATGAAACCCTTGTCCGCCAAGCTGTGATTGATGCAATTCAAGTCCAGCCACGACGCATACTAGATTTGGGTTGTGGTACAGGTTCAACTACCTTGATGTTAAAACAGGCTTTCCCCCAAGCCCAAGTCATCGGCTTAGATTTGTCTGCTTATATGTTGGTAATGGCAGAACATAAAGCTACAAGTGCTGGTTTAGACATACTGTGGCGACATGGTAATGCTGAAAAAACCGCCTTTCCTGATGCTTCTTTTGACTTAGTGACAGCTTCTTTATTATTTCGCGAAATCCCCACCACCGTATCCCAAACCATTTTGCGCGAATGCTTCCGATTGCTGGTAGTTGGTGGGCAAGTATTAATTTTAGATAGTAATCAAAAGGCCCTGCGTCAGTTAGAATGGCTCAAAGAAGTGTTTGAAGAGCTTTATCTGCGGGACTATGCTGCTTTCAATCTCCATGAGAGCATGAATCAAGCAGGATTTTTGGCTTTATCAAGCAAAGATGTTTGGTGGATGCATCAAGTAACTAGTGGCGTAAAACCCATATCAAAAGTTGATGTAACTAAATACAACACAGTAAAGCAGACCGTATCAAAATCAACAGATGGCAAAATCGATAATAATGATTTAGAGGATCTTGGCTCCCCAGTTTTTGGCATAAAGGCATGAGTTTAAAGGCGATTTTATTTGATTTTAATGGTGTCATCATTAAAGATGAACAAATCCACCTGCGCTTGATCGATGAGATTCTGATTCAAGAAAATTTGCAACCGCAACGGGATAGCGAACGTCAAGCATCTTTAGGACGCAGTGACCGCGCTTGTTTTCAAGAATTGTTGTACAATCGCGGTCGTGTCCTCAGTGAAGAATATCTAACTCAGTTACTCCAGCAAAAAGCGCAGATGTATGTCCAAGAACTAGAGCAGCTGGAAAAACTGCCTTTATACTCAGGTGTAGACGACTTAATATTTCAAGCGCGCTCCCATAATCTCAAACTAGGGCTAGTTAGTGGTGCAATTCGCCAAGAAATAGATATAGTACTGCAACGCGCGCAATTAACTGAATATTTTCCCGTCATAGTCGCGGGTGACGATATCACCACCAGTAAACCAGAACCGGATGGTTATTTGTTGGCAGTAACACGTCTCAACCAAAAATATCCCGACTTGAATCTACAAACAACAGAATGTTTAGCAATTGAAGATACCCCAGCTGGTATCCAAGCCGCCAAAAGAGCGCAAATGCAAGTAGTTGGTGTAGCTAATACTTACCCCTTCCATATGCTTCAGCGCTGTTGTAACTGGACTGTAGATTATTTGACTGATTTGGAACTAGAACGAGTGCAAGAAGTGTTTTCCCAGAAAGAGTTACAACCAACCGCAGATAAATGGTAAGATAGGAAATAGTGAATATGCATAATTTGAAGATTATTCCTCAGATTTCGCTATCTACAATCTTAGATAAGGGGAATTAGCTCAGTTGGTAGAGCGCTGCGATCGCACCGCAGAGGTCAGGGATTCGAGTTCCCTATTCTCCATTCATTTCAAATCTATATGCTGCAAATCTTTCAAGGCTTCGCACTGCGAGTAATTAGCTACCTCTATTGCCAATAAATTATAGCTGAAAATGTGGCAAATCTGGATAACCCTAGATAATTAACAGTGTTTTGCTTACCCTTTCAAATAACTGGGATTCCATTGCAACCAGTAGGTTTCTAAGGATCTGGCGATTACATCTGCTAATTTACCAAATAAGGCGTATAGCAAAATGCTTAATACTACAACATCTGTTTGCATAAATTCTCTGGCGTTCATTGCCATATAACCAATCCCAGAATCAGCAGCGATGGTTTCAGCAACAATCAGTGTCAACCACATGATACCTAAAGAAAAACGCACACCTACCAAAATAGAAGATAATGCGCCGGGGAGAATAATTCGCCAAAATAAACCCCAAGTATTTAAACCATAAACTTTTCCCATTTCAATTAATCCAGAATCTACGCTCCGGATACCATGAAATGTATTTAAATAAATTGGGAACATTACACCTAAAGATACAAGAAATAATCTAGCTTCATCCCCAATTCCAAACCATAAAATTACTAGGGGTATTAATGCTAGGTTGGGAATATTACGTAACATTTGAATAGAAGTATCTAACAATTTCTCGGCAATCGGAGAAATCCCATTTACTAAACCTAAAATAAAGCCAATACTGCCACCTACCAAAAACCCAGAAATTGCTCTAGCAGCACTAATACCAATATTTCTAAATAGTTCACCAGTTTGAGCTAAATGAATAGCAGCGCCCAGCACACTTAAAGGCGCAGGTAAAATTCTTGTAGGGATTATGCCTATAGATGATAATAATTGCCAGACAACAATAATGGATAGGGGTACTAGCCAAGGAATGAAAGATTGAATTTGGCGATTTTTGAGAAATTGATATTTTGATTTTTGCTTTTTCATTGTTTGCCTTGATGGAAAGCTATTAGGAGAAGATGAGATAGTTTTCATGATGTATTATTACTTGATAGCAGCGTATGTGGACATAGTTAGACAAGGGACTAATGACAAATAACAAGCTTGATTAATTTTTCCAAGCAGCTATGACAGTAATAGGAAGTTCTTCTGTAAATCTTCCAGAAGGCTCTATTTGTAGCAGAGATTCTCTCAGGTCTGCTTCAAATTTTTTTCTATTTTCCGCATTACCAAAGAAAGAAGGTAAACAAAAAGCTGTGGAATATAAATAGCCAATGTATGAGTCAATTGTCCAAGATTTTTCATATTTAACTTCATAGTTGGCTTGGCGATTAAATGATGATTTCTCTATAATTTCTTCGTGGGGAACTGCTAAAGGTTGCCATTCTCCTTGACCACCTTGACCTGTGCGGCGTTTTTCACCTAACCAACGCTGTACAACCGAAATGGCAGTTTGTTTCCACGGATGTTCGCTATTCCAGGGGTCTTCATAAGTTTTGATAATCGCCAGACCACCATTATGAGAAAGTAAATTGTAGATATGTTCTATAACTAATTCTCGTTGCATCCAGTGAAAAGCTCTACCAATTGTCACTAGTTGAAATTTACCAACAGCAAGAGAAATATTTTCTGCTCTATCTTTTACCCAACTTATATTTGTTGCGCCTACTTCTGCTGCTTGGCGTTGCGCTTCTAAAAGCATATCAGCATCGGGATCTAAACCGATAACTTCTTTGAATTTATCGCGTAAAGGAATAGCAATTAACCCTGCGCCACAGCCCAAATCTAATAATCTTCCTTGCCCATCTAACTGAAATTTCTCGGTGAGCAAATCAAATAACACAGGTGGATACTGTGGTCGATAACGAGCATAGTACCAAGCTGCACCTTCAAATAAAGTTGGGTCATAAGCAGGAATTGTTGTCATATATTTAATGTTAAATTAATGTCAAAATTTAAATTCAAAAATATGCTTTTTAGATGAGTGATTAACTGCAATAAGCTTAAAAATGATATTGATTAAATCAAAACTATTGCAGTTATCCACTCACAACCTCAATGACTAAAACGGACGGCTTCCAGCTAAACTTACACGTTTTAATACCCGTCTTTCGCTGGGGTCAAATGGTGTTCTGTGGTGCAAAGTAGCTTGGTTATCCCAGTAAACAATGTCACCCACAGACCATTTATGTTGATAATAAAACTGTGGGTGATTAAGATGTTGACGTAATTGAGAAATTAATTCTGCTCCCTCTTGAGGTTCTAAACCAACAACCTCTACTTCTGTAGCGTAATCGAGGTATAGAATTTTTTTGCCACTTTCTGGATGTGTGCGTACTAGAGGATGGGGATAGACAGGGCTAATTAATGGGATACTCTTATCCAAACGATAGTTGGAACGAGGTGCATTGCGATCGCGCAAAAATGGATTGTAAGTAATCAGCTGTAAGTCTGCTATCCGCTTCTTCGTAAACTCATCTAACGTCTCATAGGCCAAATTTAAATTTAGCCAAGAAGTCTCACCACCTTGAGAAGGAACTTCTAACGCATAGAGTAGAGAACCGCTAGAGGGATAGGGAGTCCAATGGTGATCTGCATGAAAAGCTAATTCACCCGTACCTGTATAACCACCATCGACATTAGAAACAGGAATAATCACTGGTGTAGCGCCTGTTTCCGAAGCCAACACAGGGATATCCTGCGGTGGTATAAATAGAGAGCCAAAGTAGAATGCAAAATTTAAAAACTGCTCATCAGTCAGCTGTTGATTTTTGAAGATGAGAATATGGCGATCGCGCAATGCTTGCTTTAGTTGCAAAATAATTTCCGGCGCAATAGCTTGACTCGCATCTAATCCTATAACTACAGCACCCAAAGGTGCATCTAATGGCGTGATTTTAACTTCTGTTAACGTTAGCGTGGGCATAGTATTCTTGACTTTTGACAATAGGTAATTGGTAATGGGTAATTGGTGTTTGGTATTTGTGAGAGGGAATAGGGCAGAATTTTGAATTGTTTTTCTCCCTCATCTCCCTCATCTCCCTTATCTACTTACTGCTTCGCCAAAACATCTTGAGGCGTAATTTTGGCATACTCTTCAGGTGTCAAAAATCCCTCTTTGACATCTACTTTTTTAGGTATCAATCCCAACGCATACCATTTGTCAGCCACTTCTTGTTGCTTAGTAATGATTTTCTCCGTGATTGGTACTAACGAGAAATCATATTTACTATGCATTGCTTCTAATGTTGGTACATCCAGTTGTGTCACTGGTGCAAGTAATTCTGCAATTTCTTTTTGATTTTGTTTAGACCAAATTTGAGCTTTTTGTAGTTCATCCAAAAAGGCTTTGATTACTTCTGGATTTTCTTGATAAAATTTGCGGGTTGTGGAGTAGAAATTGTTAGTGTCTCGCAAACCGTTACCGCCATCTATCAGCACGCGACCAACTTTGTTTTGCACATTTCTCGTAACAAATGGTTCCCAAATAAACCAAGCATCTATCTTACCTTGGTTAAATGCCACATTAGCATCTGGAGGTGGTAAAAAAACTGACTGGACATCAGATAGCTTTAGTCCTTCTTTCTCTAAGGCTCTAACTAATAGGTAATGACCAATAGATGCTTTCTGAAAGCCAACTTTTTTTCCTTTTAAATCTTTAACGCTTTTAATATTAGATTTGCTAGGAACTAAAAGCGAAATTGCTTGACCATCAGAGGAATTAGCAGCTAAATAAACTAAAGGTGTTCCCGCAGCTTGGGCAAAAACTGGGGGTGATTCTGCGGTAGAAGCAATATCTAAACCATTGGCATTTAATGCTTCTAATTGTTGTGGGCCTGCTGCAAATTCAGGCCATTCTAACTTGTATCCTAAGTCTGCTAATCTTTTTTCGAGTTTACCTTGTTTTTCAAGCACAGCTAGGGCAGTTAGTTGTTTAGAACGGACAATTCTAATAACTTTCTGGCTGCTAGAGTTACTGGCGGTATTTGTGGTGTTAGCTGTAGTAGCTGTATTCGATGAAGCTGAATCACCTTGTTTTTGAGAAGTTTTATCTGGTTTGCTGCAACTAAATAGCGTTGTAGATAAAGCTAAACTATAACCTAAAGCAAATAACGCTGAACGACGAGTAATATGACCGCGTTTCCAAGATTCAAATTTATGCTTCAGACTTTGCATTAATTGGCTTTCCTCCGCCTTAAAAATCGTGAAAAATCTATCAATTTGCTAAATTCATAACCTACTAACTTAAGGACTTCGGTTATATATATTTTTTTTGCTATTGAGTGGAAATGTCATGGGATGTTGTTAAGTATGGGTGCAGCGTAGTAAATCTTAGAACATCTAAAAAAATATAATTATAGTTTATTCGTAATCTTTAAATTGAGTAATTAAGGTGGAGTTACCCACCTTAAGATAGATTCATGAGAGGGTTACTGTGATGGAAAATTGTATTATTAAGATGGATGCTCTATTAAAACTTTTCGCCCATTGAATTTGTTGAATTAAACGACTATTTTGCAAAGTTTAAAGAACCAACAATGAGTAATTATCAATTACAAATTTGAACGCTGATTTTAGGTAAGAGAAGTACTGTGTGATGTCCGCGAGAATAGAGATTTACACAACACTTCTCTGGCGGAGGCAAAATATTTAATAAGCTTGCTTCAATATGGTTGTACTGATAATTAGAAATAGAAATGTACGTAGTCCTATCCATACCGAAAGAGTAGGTAGTGGATTCCATTTAACTATTTACTACGAAAAACATCAGGTACATTTTATTGAAAGCAATCAAAAATTGTTATCCCACCCACGAAGATAGTCTGAGAATATGGATGGCAATGATGTTTTGTTCGGTTACAGACTGATCATTAAAGCTGCAAATACCTGGGAATAGGAGAAACAGTTTTCCGATTTTTGCACAGATATGGAATTTATCACTGATGAAGCGGAAATGTCTTACACTGTTACAGATGAAAAGGTAAATGAGTCTGCTGCTAATCCTGGTTCGCGCTCCGGCTGACCCATCACTCGTTGTAATATCTTCTCTACTGTCTGAGCTAGTGCTACATCTCCTCTGACTCGTGGGCGTGGCAAATTAATCTCTAAATCCAAACCAATCTGACCGTCTTCAATGAGTAAAACTCTATCTGCTAGTACAACAGCTTCTTCCACATCGTGAGTAATTAGTAATGCAGTAAATCCTTGTTCTTGCCATAATTTCTCTAGTAATTGCTGCATTTCAATACGTGTGAGTGCATCCAATGCACCTAGAGGCTCATCTAGCAGCAATAAAGCTGGGCTACTTGCTAAGGCTCTAGCTAACGCTACTCTTTGGCGTTGTCCTCCAGATAAGACGGATGGCCATTCATGGGCTCTATCTTCTAATCCTACAGCGCGCAATACTTGCAAAGCTGTTTGCTTTGCTAACACTTTTGAGTTAGTACCTAATAAACCTAATTCCACATTTGATAGTACTCTCTGCCAAGGTAGTAACCGCGCATCCTGAAACATCATCCGAATCTCTGGGTTAATCCGATGGTGGAAATGTTGATCGTTTAAAAATACACCGCCTCCACTGGGTGCATCCAGCCCAGCAATCAGCCGTAACATCGTACTTTTACCACAACCACTGCGCCCAACTATAGCTACAAATTCCCCAGGCTCAATATCTAAATCAATATTCTGCAAAACTGTCTTGTCTCCAAAGGACTTGGTTAATCCTTGTAGTTTTAAATGCATCCCTCGTACTAGATATGTCATTCTACAAATCTCCTGTTTTTCCTCTCATATCAGTCAACTTACTAACTGTTTCTAGATGGCTAGAGAAGCCTATTAGTCAGAAAAAATACCAGCAAAATAAACTTATATGGTCTACAGTGACTCTATTTCTCATCTGATTGATGCGGTATGAAGACCAATTACCTCAGCTAATATCTGAAAAGAATGTCATTAACTACGATTACAACAAGATTTTTTTGAGTGACACTGCTTTTCCTCCTTTAAACTTCGGTAATCTCACAACCTTCTTAGAAGACACTTACACCAGTAATTTGCCTAATTTTTGATCATTGCTTGATAGCAAACTACGGTATTTTGGTCAGATTTTAGTAGTATGTTTATAGTAGTCTCACATAGGTGGGGCGAAAAGGCAAGTAGCTTTTAACAAAAAAACTTACAAACTGTGTTGACAACTACATACTTGAGAGACTATCAACAAATAAATTATTCCTTCCCAGAAGAGACAGAGACAGAAACATAAAAATTAAACCCCACTTTCTCGTTGTTGAAAGTAGGGTTAATGCTGAAAATAAATTTAATAGATAAAACTAGGTATCCTACGAAAAATTATCGTAGTTCAAAACCCAAATTTTGCAAAACTTCCCGCAGGCGATCGCGTCCGGATAAAGACTGAGCAAAAGCCACGCGTTTAGCGGAATGTTCTGTCCAATCACCGGGGACATTCATCTTCTGAGACTGATAAAAAGCTTCCATCGCTTGGTTATAAGCAGCAATATCTTCTTCTTTGTCTGCTAGTTTGTAAGTTTCGCGATGCAATACAGTTGTTTGAGGTAAACGTGGTTTAATTGCTGTTTCCACGGCGCTATCAGCATATCCAACACACAAGCCAAAAACAGCAAACACTTGTTTGGGTAGCTCTAAAACCTGCGCCACTTCTTCTGGTTTGTTACGTAACGCACCAATATATACTGTTCCTAATCCTAAGGACTCTGCAGCTACTACAGCATTTTGCGCTGCTAAAGCTGCATCAATCGCCGCCATCAAAAAAATCTCAAGATAATCTAAACCCTCATGAGGTAATCCCCGACTTTCCGCAATCTGCGCTAGCCTTGCTAAATCTGCTAACCACACCAAAAATAATGGAGCCTGGCGAATATGGGCTTGATTATTAGCGAGTTGAGATAGTTTTCCTTTACGGCTGGGATCTTCTACCGCTACTACACTCCATGTTTGGAGATTTGAGGATGTAGCTGCTGACTGCGCCGCAGCTACTAAAGTTTCTAAGGTTCCTGTAGGTAAAGCATCGCTTAAGTAAGCCCGAATTGAACGGTGAGATAACAGAGAAGAGATGAAGTCATTGACAGGTAGCTCTGCATTAACTGGGCTATTGCCGTAACGATGATTAAGCAACTCGGTAAAATTAGGCATAAGTTACTAGTCAAACCAGAAGTGTTTACTATTGATGAGCGATCGCTATTAGGAAGCAGTCCCAATGAAAAAAATTTCATCACCAACCATGAAAGTCGAGGCGGGGATGTTTACTCAGCACTTTTAAGCTAGAAGAGGGGATCAGGCGTAGGGAGCGCTTTGCATTCACCTTTTGAAATCATATCCAGCATCTCAGGGTTAAAACAGGCATTTTTTCCTATCAACTTCAGCTGCAAATGTACGGAATTTTTTTAATAATCAAATAGGATGTCTGTAGTTTTTTCCTACAGTGATTTTCTCTCCTTCATAAGCAAGAGCCTGATCGCCTGCTTTGGCAAATGTTTGAGCAAGTTCAATCAGGTTTTGTCGTTCTCGCTCATCAGTAATTCCATTTGGCGGAGGCATCCGTTTTTCTTGGATTTGGCGCACTGTTTCATGTCGCAAAGTCAGCGCCTGATTAGGGTAATTTAAGATTAATAAGGGATTTTGCTTACTACTGTTGTCAGGACTATGACAAGTAAGACAAGAATGCTCTCGCAACTTAGCCTCAAATGCTCGATAAGCAGCATCAACCTTCACAACGTATGGGTTGGATGTAGAAAATAAACGGGTATAGAGTGTTACATGAGGTTGCTGTTTGCCATTGGTATCTGTCCAAATCCACTTACCGTCCCATGCATGATCTACCGTTGGTCGTTCTGGATCAACAACAGCTGAACGCAATGCCCCTTTGAGTTGTTTATCTTGCAGAAAGAAAAGTAACTCAGTAGTTTTTTGGTAGGAACTCCACTTTTTTGATGAGTGCCAAAATGGATAAGGAAAATCTCCTATATCTAATTGATTGCGGAACTGAGTAGGCACGTGTATAACAATTAAGTTGTTAACCTGTTCAACTAATGGTTCACCACGAAACATAAATGTAGACAGGTAAGTACGTCGCCATACCAAGGGATCAAATTGAGTGGTTTGATTGTTTTTAAGATTGTAATTTCCAGCTTGACTTTGAGCGCCCCACAAAAATGGCACATTCATAGTATCGCGGAGGATGGTTAACTGAGCTAATTTGTCCGCGCATGAGTTGAAAGCTGCTAAATTTTGCGGATCGTTAACAACAGGACAAGCCGCAATCAGTTCTTGGCCCAGTTTCTCCCCTAATTCTATATCAGTTGATAAAGCTGGGGCTTGCAGTTTATAGATAAAAAGTGCGATCGCCAAGACAATACCCAACAATACAAACCGCGATCGCAGGTAAAGTTTCCGAAGCTTAAACATGATGAGATTCTTCGGCTAAATATTCTCAATATTTCAGAGTAAGTAGAGGTGAAGATAGGAAGACAAGAGAAAAAATACGCCCCTACTCCCTCATCTTTCTATCATTCACCTTTAACCTTTATCCCTTTCCCTTTTCCCCAGTTCCTCACTCACATTTGCAGTTGCGAAATTTTAAATCGTGACTTTTGTACCGTCAAATTTGGTGAATGTGAAACCTTCAAAGATTTCGCGGAATGTTAACTTCTCATCTTTGAGAATACCAATTGCGATCGCTTCCCCTAGTGCCAATGATGCAGCCGCATCGGTACGCCAGTGAATCCCAGCACTATCACGACCTAAGCCAATATTCGCCGCTAGCTTGTTCAATTCTCCACCTACAGTTAAAGGCGGGCCTTGATAGGGAATCAGCTTGGTAGGATCTTTGGGATCGGGTATCACTGGATTCGGAATCACATAATTCTCATCAAATAGGGCTTTGAGAATTGTTACACTAGCACCAGCAGATACCGAAGCACCTCCTGGATAAGAAGAGTGGAACGGTGCGCCTTCGGGAAAAGCTTGCGGTAGCAAATAGGATTTGTATTTGCTATAGATGCGATCGAGGGCTTCTGATTTAAATACTTCTTGGTGAATTGGATAGTTCGTTTTATTCACCTTATTGTTATGAACTAACCCACCATAAGCCTCTGCTCTCAGACGACGGTGAACATAGTACTTCTGCCAGTAAGCGGCTCTAATTGCGTGTGGGCTAACCCAACCGATGAGAGATTGTGCATATCCTGGGCCAAATGTTCCCGAACCACCTACTTGGGTTTTTGACTTGTTATAAGGATTGCCAGAATTGTAAGGTGAACCCACACCACCACCTAGAGGATTATCACTGCTTGGTTTAGCGACAAGAATTAAGGCCGCATTTGTATAAACTGGTGGTGGTGTATGAGCAATCTCTGATTGATCACGCCCATTGATAAAGTAGCGGCGAGTAGAGTCAAATTTAATTGTGCGACCAGGATCGCCACCATTTTGTACTAGCAACCATTCATCATAATTGGTTTGGAAAGTATTTTCGGGAATAGCTGCGGGTACACGATTAAGTTGAGCATAACTATGTGTTCCCGCAGGTATGGGTCTTAGTAAAAATTGGGAGACATAAGGGCCGACTTCTACACCTGGTAAAGTGTGGTAAGTCGTTTTACCAGAACCATCAGCGTAAATTGCTGTACCTCTAAATAGAAGTTCTGGTGTTACCTTGCCATTCTGTTTTGGCCCTTTGAATGCTGATAACCGATTCAAATCTTGAACAGCTGCCAGAATCAGTGGGTTAGTTGTGTCATTGCGGAACTCGCTAAAAGGTACATCCTGCAAGAGTTGTTGCCAAGCAATTTCCAGAAATTCCGCCGCTTGCTCTGCACTGTCGAGGGTTGGTGGTACTGGAATCGCCAATTGGCAGGTGTTTACCCCACTCAAACTAATTGCTAATGGTGTGAGTGGTTGTACCAGCTTCCGTTTACCACCCAAGATAATTTTTTCGTATTCGTTGGGATCGCCAGAGTTTAAGGCATTAATAAAAGATTGATAGGCCTTTAGATCCACTTCACCCAATTGATTATGGGGTAATCCCCTTGTATCTGTAGCAATTTTGTTAGCGTATTTCTCTTCATCTCCATTCGTTGGATGAGGAGGAATAGGAATTTCTCGATTATTCTTTGCTGCTGTTGTCCGAACTTGAAAAGCTTTCTCTCGTAAGTTGTTATGGTCAGACTTTGCTTTAGGTTCCGCAGCCTGAACAATGTTGTCTCCCTTTTTCGAGGTAATAGATGAACCTAAAACTCCAGCCACTACACTAGAAGTTGTAAACAAGCCGACGCGACCAAGAAAAGAGCGTCTACTAGCACCACCAAACAAAAAGCGTCCGGTGCGCTTCACTTTTGGTGTTTCACTAGGAATTAAAGCATCCTGTTCAGAACTCTCGTGAGAATAGGGATCTACTGGCATAAGATGTCTCCACTGATAAAAAAATCGTCGAGATAATTACTAATTCGTAATTCGTAATTCGTAATTCGTAATTGAAAAACTTTTGTGAGCCTTGACTCAACTGATTGCCATAACAATGTACTAGGATTTTTTAACCATCATGTAGGCACTTAATGCTGTTGTGAAAAGTGCGATGCCTGCGGCAACCTAACGGAACGCATGACTGTCTATAGTATGTTGTTAGGACTAATGCATAGTCCCGAATCTAGAGCGACAAATAGTATGCTTTCTTAGCTCAACATTAATTACTTAAAATCTATCGATTTACCGTATTTATCTTAATTCAGACTTTCTCATAAACAACGGTAGAAATCAAGTATTTTACACATCAATTTCTCAAGTTCAACATAAAAAGATAGATCCCCGACTTTTTGTAAAAAGTCGGGGATCTGAGCAGCACAAAATGTCACCAATTAAATAGGATTGCTATATATTAGCCATACCTATAGCTTTGGTGAAAAGGCTGCATATTGTTCTGGTGAAAGCATTGCTTCCTTCACATCAATTTGTTTAGGAATCAATTTCAATTCATAGAATTTATCAGCAACTTTCTGCTGTATGGCAATTAAATTGCTATCAATAGGCACAACACCGAATTTCTTCCGTTGTGTAGCTTTTTGCATTGTTTCTAAATCAATGCCTAACACAGGTGATAGTGTAGCTGCTACTTCATCCCGATGTTTATCTGACCAGTCTTCAAGAGTTTTAATTTCCTCTAAAATTGACTTAATGATTTCGGGGTTTTCGGTAGCAAATTTGCGACTAGCTAGGTAATATCCTCCTTGCTTGTTCACTTCTGTGCCATCAATCAAAACACGAGCATTAATTGCTTTCTCTGCTGCAGCATAAAATGGGTCCCAAATTACCCAAGCGTCTAAACTTCCTTTAACTAATGCTGCTCTTGCATCAGCAGGTGGTAGATATATTGGTTGAATATCACTGTATTTCAAGCCAAATTTTTCTAAAACTTGCAACAACATATAATGCGCGCTGGAACCTTTTTGAAAAGCAATTTTTTTGCCCTTCAAGTCAGTGACAGTTTTAATCGGAGAATCTGGCGGAACCAGAATAGCTTGACCAGCAGGGCTAGGCGCAATTCCCGCAATGTATGTTAATGATGCACCCGCAGCTTGGGCAAAGATTGGTGGTGATTCTCCGGTATGACCAAAATCAATACTACCAACATTCATTGCTTCTAAAAGCTGTGGCCCAGCAGGAAATTCTATCCACTGTACAGAAACACCTTGAGGTTGTAACCGCTTTTCTAAAACGCCTTTACTTTTGAGAAGAATTGCTGATTTTTGATAGCCAAACTTGACTACAGATGTTTTAGGTTGATTAGAATTATTAGCAGAAGTAGTATTATTGCTGCCATTATTAGCTGTGCAAGATGAAAATAAAAGGCTGAGACATAAGCTAGCAATAAAAGCCCCAGCCACCGGAAGACGCACAAGGGAAAAGATACTATTTTGACGCGCAAATTGAGTGAATCGGAATATCTTCAATCCGGCGAACAAACGCTGAAAAATCGAACTCATCATCAGAATTTACCTATCTGAGATCCTTGATTATACATTAAGTTAATCAAGTTACCGTAGTTTATGGAGATAAAACTGCGATCGCACATTGAATAGGTAAGATTATTCGAGATGAATACTTAGTTAAAACTGTTAATACAAAATCGGGTGATTTTGCTTAGAAAGTGAAAGTAGTACGCAGAGCACCTACCCAAATTAGATCGTTATTAGCATTAGCTTCTGGATTAGTAATGACAAACAAAGTTGGTGTCACACTAATGTTGTCATTGAATCTATAGGTATAAAAACCCTCTATATGAAAAGAGGTATCGTTATCTCTGCGAGCAGCTACATCATTACTAGTAACTTTTGGTGGGATACCAAAGACAAACCCAGCCAAATTACCTTTTTTACCTAAATCTGGAAGCGCCAGAGTTAGCGCGGCGTTAATGATGGTTGCATCATTACTAGTGCCTTCTTGATGGGCTTGTGTATAACCAAACCAGCCACCTATATGGAAAGCACGACTAGCTTTCCAGTTAACTTGCACCCCAAAGTTATCGGAGGATGTGGGTGCTAAAGCAAAAGGACGAGCAGCGTTAGCAGTACCTGTACCACCAGTGATGTTATAACCAGAACCAGGCGCAACAACTACTGTACCGTTGGGGCCAGGAGACACCGGAGTGGGGAAGTATTTACGAGCGTAGGCGAAACTAATATCTAGACTGCGGCTAGGGGTAAAAGTTAACTGTGCTAGTGCTTCATAAGCATTACCAAACAATCCACCTGCATTAGTGGCGTTCCCTCCAGGATTACTACCTAGAGCATCATCTACGATGTAACCTGCATTGAATTGGAGTTGATTGCTAAATTTATGGGCAAAAGCTAAACCAGCGCCGTCAAAACCTGGTCGGTAAATTACAGGGTTGAAAAGTCCAAATCGTGAGAGGGTTCCAGTTTGGGCGTTACCAACTAAAGGATTAAGAGTAGGGGCAAAAGTTACAGGTTGCAGTGCCCTCGCACCTACCCAGACAGTAGTGTTTTTCCCGAATGGAAAGCGATAGAACAATCTATCAAGATAAAGATTACTGTCTGCTGCATAACCAGTGCTGCGTTCTGTATTAAACCGGGTTTGGTTAGTTCCGGTTAACGGTGTACCACCAACAGAAGTCGCACCGCCTAAAGCCACAAAGTTAGATGCTGTTAAACTAGTTGTCAGCTGGTCTTTGCCAGTAAAGCTTGTTTGTAGAGCGAGGGTTGCACGATAGCCTAAAAAAGTATTGGTATTATCTCTGTTTGTACCGACACGATTACCAAAGGTATCAGCGAGAAAGAATTGTGCTAAACCTTGCAGTTTGGTAGTTGTAGAAAATTGAGTGGCTTCTAACTTAGCAGAACGCGCTTCGAGAGAGTCTACTCGTCCTCGTAAAGTTGCAAGTTCGGCAGAAAATTGTTCTTGCAGCTTTTGCAGGGTATTTAAGTCTTCTCGCTTCACTAAATCAGCAGTACTAGTTGCAATCAATTCGTTGAGGCGGTCAAGTGCTGCATTTAAACCAGCCGCAAATTCATATCTTGTGAGGGCGCGGTTCCCTTTAAATGTGCCATCGGGATAGCCAGCAATTACCCCATAACGCTCAACTAAAGACTGTAGCGCCTGGAATGCCCAATCGGTAGGCTGAACATCAGATAGTTGCGAGACAGAAGTGACTTGTCCTAAATCGCTATTTGGTGTTGAGGTTGTAGGCTGTATAACTGGAACTTGTGCAATGGGACTCAAAGGTGTTGTCTCCATGACAGATGGTTTTGATTCTGTCTGAGTCTCTGTAGTAGCTGAGGCTGTTAAATTAGCCTCAAGCACAGTTTTATTTACAGATGGTAATTTAGTTAATGAAGTTTCTACTTCTTTTTGAGCAGGAACTTCTTGAGCAAGAGTTTTCGCGCTAGTTGCCAATAACAGCAGCACTACAAACGTTGGTAAGGTCAGCAATAAATTCCCAAAAATTTTTTTCATTTTGATTGAACAAACAATTCGATCTAGGACAAATCCTCTGTACTGCCAAAGACATCAAGCAAATAACTTAGTTAAATTTTTTTGAAATTTTATGCTTGAAGTTGGCAGTGTCATTATCTTTCAGACTCCAGATAAAAGCTGGAGAGTGAGTTACAAATCTCCGTCACAATTTTTCTCTTCTAAGTACAAAATTCAGAGAGAGAAAATAACTTTGTAGCTACTACCAAATTACCTGTCGCGATTAAAGTCCGGTAATTTGGTCGAATTATAGTAGAATTAATATTACAGGATACCAGTATTTCAGAAAAACTGTAGAGAATGAGTATTTTTAGTTACATACTCTCTATTTTTTTAAAATTCCCAAAATAAACTTGTTTCTATGATTAATGTCTGGTAGTATACTTTTTTGGTGTTAACTCCGGCAACCCGGTAAATTAATAGTATTTTAAGATTTTTCCCAAATCTTATGTATGGGATAAGCCAAAAATAGCAAATCTAAAATCCCAAATTATTTAATGGTTTGACTTTTGGTGAAATCCAGCAGATTTTATCTCTTACAAGGTACACCTGTAGCGGTTAGGATACCCGCACCACAAGATTGATATATGAATTTAATTGTGGTACCTCATGTACCTGATAATCTGCTGTAAAAGTAATTAAGAGAATTGATGCAGAAATTATGAAATACAACAAACTCGGCGAAAGTGATTTAAAAGTTTCCGAAATTTGTTTGGGAACCATGACTTATGGGCATCAAAATACTATTGAAGAAGCCCATCAGCAATTAGATTATGCTATTGCTCAAGGGGTGAACTTTATTGATACTGCGGAAATGTACCCAGTACCACCTCGTGGCGAAACTCAAGGGAAAACAGAAGCTTATATTGGCGAATGGTTGAGAAAACAGCAACGGGATCAACTAATTGTTGCTACTAAAATTGCTGGGCCCGGTCGTCCATTTAAATGGCTGCGGGACGGAAATATCAAAATTGATAGTAAGAATATTCAGCAAGCGGTAGATGATAGTTTGAGGCGCTTGCAAACAGATTATATCGATTTGTACCAGATTCATTGGCCCGATCGCTATGTTCCAACTTTTGGTCAAACAGAGTATAAACCAGAGTTAGAACGGGAAACTGTGAAGATTTCTGAGCAATTAGCAGCCTTTGCAGAAGTTATCAAAGCCGGTAAAGTCCGCTATATAGGTTTGAGTAATGAAACTCCTTGGGGGGTAACTAAATTTGTTCATGCTGCGAAAAAGTTGGGATTACCTAAAGTAGTCTCAATTCAAAATGCTTATAACTTGCTAAATCGCGTTTTTGATTCCGCTTTAGCAGAAGTTTCGCATTACACAAATGTTGGTTTACTCGCCTACAGTCCGCTAGGATTTGGTTTGTTAACAGGCAAGTATATAGAAAATAGCAACCCCGGAAATACTCGCATAACTTTATTTCCAGGTTTTGGACAACGTTATCTCAAACAAAATGTCAATGAAGCTGTCGCCGCTTATGCGGAAATTGCCAAAAAACATAATTTAACACCTGCTCAATTAGCTTTAGCTTTTGTGCGGAGTCGCTGGTTTGTGAGTAGTACAATTATTGGTGCTACAACGCTACAACAACTACAAGAAAATATTGAAAGTGTAAATGTAGTTCTTAACCCAGAGATTTTAGCAGAGTTAGACGCAGTTCATACAAGTTATCCCAATCCAGCACCATAATTGGGGACTAAAAAATAAATTATCTCTTCGTTGGGTTAGCGGAGGAAGCAGAGGAGGAAAAATCTGATTATTGTCTTTGCTCTCACTGATTGGATAATTTAATTTTTGGGATTGTCTACAAACCTGTAGTAAGCGCTTTAGTGCTTAGAACCTATTAAGGTGAGCACTAAAGTGCCTACCACACAATAAACTTTTTATAAAATTTTATAATTTTCAACTTATATTTAATTTTTTACGCAAAATCATAAAAAACCGATAATAGGCAGATTTTAGGATAAATCTACGATTTTAAGCAGTAATTTTATGGGATTCTTCTTAAAAAACTCTGCTTTTTATTGAGGATTTGAAGTTTGATCAAAACACCCTCTTGATTTTTATAAAAAATTATGCAAGGCTTTTATTGAAAATAAATACTGTAACTTGACCGACTAACCGTAATTTATGGTATTGTAAATGCCAGTGCTACAACAATATGCATAGATTAACTGTTCTAATGAACATCATTGCAGTTAGCAACTGGCATATTTATTGCATGATTATCTAAGTTTTTTAGTTCATAAGCTAAATATTGAGGCGAGGAATTCAATGAGTAGTCCCCATTGGCGATCGCAGAATTCATCTACCATTGATGTTGACCATAATTTACAGACAGATGTTCTAGTAATTGGCGGTGGCCCAGCTGGTACGTGGGCTGCTTGGAGTGCTGCATCTGCTGGCGCCAAGGTGGTTTTAGTCGATAAGGGTTACTGCGGTACGAGTGGTTGTGCAGCAGCATCGGGTAATGGTGTATGGTATGTACCTCCTGATGCAGAAGCTAGAGAAGCTGCAAAAGCCAGTCGCGAAGCCTTGGGGGGATTTTTAGCCAATCGTACCTGGATGGATCGGGTACTGGATCAGACATATACCAACGTCAACCTATTAGCAGAGTGGGGTTATCCTTTTCCTGTTGATGAAGAGGGTAAACCCTATCGGCGCAGTCTTCAGGGGCCAGAATATATGCGCCTGATGCGGAAGCAAATTAAGCGGGTGGGTGTAACAATTTTAGACAATAGCCCTGCCTTGCAATTATTAGTAGACGCAAAAGGTGCCGTTGCTGGGGCAACTGGAATTAACCGCCAGACTGGTAAGCAGTGGGTTGTACGTGCAGGTGGAGTAATCATTGCAACAGGTGGTTGTGCTTTCTTAAGTAAAGCCTTAGGTTGCAATGTCCTGACTGGGGATGGATACCTCATGGCAGCAGAAGCGGGTGCAGAGATGTCAGGGATGGAGTTTTCTAACGCATATGGCATCTCTCCCGCCTTTTCTTCGGTTACCAAAACCCTGTTTTACAGTTGGGCAACTTTCACATACGAAGATGGCACGCCTATATCTGGTGCAGGTTCTCAAAGAGGGCGTTCAGTAATTGCCCAAACGCTTTTGACGCAACCTGTTTACGCCATTTTGGATAAAGCAAATGAAGAGATGCAGGCAAATATGCGGAAAGCACAGCCGAATTTCTTCTTACCTTTTGATCGCGCAGGGATTGATCCCTTTAACCAACGTTTCCTCGTTACCTTGCGTTTAGAAGGAACAGTACGTGGTACAGGTGGGATTCGGATTGTTGATTCTAGCTGTGCTGCATCCGTCCCAGGACTTTACGCTGCTGGTGATGCAGCTACCAGAGAATTAATTTGTGGTGGCTTTACTGGTGGTGGTAGTCATAATGCAGCTTGGGCAATTTCTTCTGGTTACTGGGCTGGTAAATCTGCGGCTGAATACGCACAAAGTTTGGGAGAGGGGGTAACTCAGCGCCCTGTAGAAGCCGTTGGCGAAGCTGGATTGATTAGTGGTAGCCAACATCAAATTAAAGCTGAAGAGGTTATCCAAGCCACCCAAGCTGAGGTTTTCCCCTACGATCGCAATCTTTTCCGTACAGAACAAACTTTAACTGGATCATTGCAGAGATTAGATCATCTCTGGCAAGAAATTCGTAGTAGTCAAGCTGGAAATCAGCAAAATATTATTCAGATGCGGGAAGCTGCGGCAATGGTTGCTACAGCGCGATGGATGTATAACAGCGCTTTAGAACGGAAAGAAACTCGCGGTATGCACAAGCATCTAGATTTTCCAGAGATGGATGTTCATCAGCAACACTATTTAGTTAGTGGTGGTTTGGATCGAGTCTGGGTGCGACGTGAGGAATTGGGGATAGAGAAGGAATTGGTAGGCGCGTCTTCTTAGTTATCTGTTTTTCTCACGCAGAGGCGCAGAGGCGCAAAGAAGAATGCAAGATTATCCTCTCAAAGTCAGTTCAACAATGCGCCTCATTTCTCAATCCAAAATCTAAAATCTAAAATCTAAAATCGTATGATTGAGTTAGTTAGTGCGTCGCGGTGTATTCAATGTAATATTTGCGTGAATGTTTGCCCGACAAATGTTTTTGATAGAGTGCCTGATGCACCACCTACAATTGCTAGACAGAGTGATTGTCAAACTTGTTTCATGTGTGAATTGTACTGTCCGGTGGATGCTTTATATGTAGCCCCACAAGTTGATCCTCTGGATTCTGTAGATGAAACATTACTGAAAGAGGCTGAACTTTTGGGAAGCTACCGAAGAAATGTAGGTTGGGGGCGCGATCGCATTTCCTCTGCCCAAGAAGATTCTACACACCAAATTCTTAAGCAGATGAAATAGTACGTCTGCAAAATGAGTCCAAAGTCAAGGGTCAAGAGTCAAAAATTTACATAGACTCTGGCTTCTTGATTTTCATATACACACATCAACTAACTTATTTTGTTCTCTTCTCTGCGTTCTCCGTGTCTCTGCGGTTCGTTTTTCATGCTTAAACTACCAACTCTAGCTGTATCGAGTTTATTATTTCTTACTACTGCTTGCAGTTCTAATCAAACTGTTTCTCAAGCAGTACCCAATCCCACAACTACAACTAAGGCGGAAGTTAAGACTTCCACATTGCGCTTAGGTTTTATTACTAACGGTAAAGTAAAAACACCAACTGGCCCGACAGGTTGGGCAATGCATCAAGGTAAACTTTTACCAGAATTGCAAAAATTAGGGATTACAGAAATCAAAACGCTGAATTTTCCTAATGGGCCGAACTTGAATGAAGCCTTGGTAGCTGGGGAAGTGGATGTAGGAATTTATGGTGATACACCTGCATTAGTTGGTAAAGCCAAAGGTTTACCCACACGCTTGATTGGTCAAGAACAAGTAGGAACAAATGCTTGGTTATTGGCGAAGAAAAATGGCCCTGGTTCTGTCGCGGAACTTCAAGGACAGAAGGTAGCGACTTCTAAAGGTTCTTATATGCATCGCTATTTAATTGGATTATTGCAAAAGGCTGGAATTAGCGATCGCGTTAAAGTTATCCATATGCTACCAAGCGAAGCCCAAGCCGCATTAGAACGGGGAGATGTGGCTGCGATCGCAGCGTCAACGGGAACCGGGCCATTGTTAAAAGCAAAAGGCTATCCCGTGATTGATGAAGCAATTCAACACCCAGACTTACGCGGAACTAGCGTTACGGTAGCTACAGAAGATTTTTTGGCTAAACATCCAGATTTACCGCAAAAGTGGAATCAGATTAAACAAGCATCTGTGAAAGATATTCAAGCCAACCCAGAGGCTTACTACAAGTTTCATGCTGATGTATCAGGATATCCTCTTGATGTGGTGAAAGCTTCTTTTCCCATCACACAATTCCCAGTAGAACCTTTACCCAATCAAGGCGTACAACTTTTAGAAGGAACAAAGAAATTTTTAGTCTCGCAAAAATTAGCCCAGTCTGATTTTAAATTAGATGATTGGATAGCGAAGCAATAAAAGTTTTAAAATATCAATTCAGTAAAAGGTGGTGATTGATAAGAAAATAAATTTGATGAAAAATGCAAAAGTTATCCTAGAAGAATTTAGGGAGTTTGGCACAAAGCACTATTTTAAAATAACCAATGGGCAAGAATATCAAGGATGGATAATGGATATTCTTGATGACAAACTTAGTTTTGCAGATTCAGGGCCGCTAGCCTCAGCAGTAGAGATTGAGATTCAAATTCCAATGGTAGATCTAGCAACATTATCCTACTGGGATGAAAATCAAAAGCTTTGGGTTGATGCTTGTTGGGATAATGTTACAGAAACTTGGTTACATAATCCTGCTAGATGATGAATTTAAGTAGATTAAGTGTCATCATATAGGAATCTGATTTGATTTCTGAAAAAATTTTAGCTGATGCGTTACGCTATCGCTAACGCATCCTACGCGAACTCTTGGAAGATAATCAATCTAAGTAGATTCAGAGTCATTATAGATAAATACTTCTAATCTAGGCCAGCGTTCTTGTAGTACTTCTGATAATGAACGTAAACCCCATAATTCGCTACGATGATGACCAACTGTAATAACGCCTATTTTAGTTTCTTGTATTGCAGCTTTCGCTGGTTGGCGAAATTGTCCTGTAATATAAACATCAACACCACGTTTTGCTGCTTCGCGTACTAATAAATCTGTCATTGCACCAACAACAGCAATGCGTTTTACATCATCGTTAACTGCTGGTAATATTTGTTTGGGGTTGCCAAACATTTGTGTGATAAGACTACATAACTCGACGAAAGATTGAGTCTGTATGTTGCCAATCATGCCAATTGCTCTATTTTCTTTTTCGCCTAATACTTCTAAATTAGACATTTGCAAAACTTGAGCTAAACGAGGATTGAAACCTACAGTTAAGCACTCATCGAATGGGAGATGATAGGAAATTATTCCCAATTCTGGCGGAAGCTTCTCTAATTCTAAGTTCCAAGGACGATGTAAGAATAATGCATCTAAACGTTTATAGCTGACCCATTCATATAATCTTGTTTCAGCTTCCAGTGCTAACCCTAAACGTTCTACAGGATTTGATGATGGTAAATATGTACCGCCTCTCTCGCTAGTAGGAAATTGCTCAACATTGAAGAATTTATTTAGAAAGTCTACTATATTTATTAGATAAATTAGATGATATTTAAACATAATTTAAGAAACTATAATTATTAATAACAGCAATAAAAAATCAAAATTTATAAGTAGATTTGAATCAAATATAAATGGAGTAAGCGATAATGAAGCTCATTCTTCCTATAGAAGTTGCTGATGAGATTAAACCGCATCTACCTAGCGATATAACATTTGTGCGGGCTGATGTGGATGGCAATATTGATGGTGATGCTACAGATGCTGAGGTTTATTTTAGTTGGCTTTATTATATAAAACCAACAACTTTGCAAAAAGTTCTGGATGCAGCACCTAAATTGCGTTGGCATCAAGCAACAAATGCAGGTGTAAATAATATTCTCACACCACAATATTTAGCCAGAGAAATATTGCTAACCAATGGTGCGGGGCTTCATGCTATTCCGATGGCGGAATTTGTGATTGCTTATATTTTGTCTTACGCGAAGAATTTTACTAAATTGCGTGAACTACAAGCACAAAAAAGTTGGCAACGAGGCTTTAGAAATGAAGAACTGCTCGATAAAACATTATTAATTATTGGTGCAGGTGGAATTGGGCAAGAAATTGCTAAACGCGCTCAAGCTTTTGGTTTAAATATTTATGGTAGTCGCCGTAATCCGCAACCATTACCAAACTTCGATAAAATAGTGGGTGCAAATGAATGGAAACCACTATTAAGTGAAGCGCATTATGTAGTTATTGCCACACCTTTAACTAACGAAACTAAGGGGATGATTGATGAGGAAGTATTTAGCCTTATGCGTCCCGATGCTTATTTAATTAATATTGCTCGTGGTGCAATTGTTGATGAACCTGCACTGATTAAAGCTTTACAAACTGGTCAAATTGCTGGTGCAGCTTTGGATACAGTCTTTACAGAACCACTACCACCAGAAAGTCAGTTATGGACGCAACCAAATATCTTTATTACTCCTCATTGTTCTGGTCATTCTCCCAAAACTAGAGAGCGGGCGATCGCACTTTTTATCGATAATTTTACACGATATTACAACGGTCAACCCCTGCGTAATGTAGTCGATAAAAATGCTGGGTATTAAACTACCAGTGGCGATCGCAATTAATTGTTAACTAGTTAATCGCTTTGGCAGAGCAAAATGGCTCAAAATTGCCTAATACGTCACCATGCCCACCAAAGCGATTGATTATTTTTTTATTTGCAATTCCCCTTTGAGAGACAAAGCATAGCCTCTCATTGGGAAACAGAGAACACTAATTTTCGCCTATTTGCAGATTTAAAGGTTGAATATTGACAATTTTGCCACCCAAGCGATTAATCCGCTGAAGTTCTTCATTAAACCTGCTAAAAGGTACGGTAATAAACACACTACCGCTAGCACGAATCGGGTAATTGTTTTGATTTGTCACCTCATTTTGATGCAATCCTGAAACTTCTACTTGAAAACTCCGACTTTGATAAACCATGTTGACATCCTAACAATCAAGAACAATATTCAAAGGGGCATGGGGCAATGGGCATTGGGCATGGGTAATTGGGGTTTGGTGTTAGGTTTTGGGTGTTTGTTATTTCTCCCTTGCTCCCTGCTCCCTGCCCCCTGCTTTTTTCACAGCCCCCAACCCCTAAAGCGGTGTAACGCTGGCAATTTTGCCATTGCGACGTTGAACTTGTTGGAAATAATTGGATAGTTCTTCGTAGGGGATAACTACGGCTTTGTTGATGCGGCGAACTTTGGGATAACCAGGTTGAGAAATAGCTGCTACTTCAACGCGATACAGCCTTCCTGAACCGAAAGCTTGCGAACCTTGAAATGCTGTGCTGGGGGTTTGTCCTTTGACAGAAGCACGATAAGCAAAACCATTGTTACTACCAGCAGGAGCAATAACCGTTGATGCGCTATTTCTGGCTAATTCGCTAGCTAAACGAGCTGATGCTCCAGGGATTTGAGAGCGATCGCTTGTTGCGTAACCGCGATATAGTTGAAAAATTCGGGTAAAGCCTACTGTTTTTTGCCCTAGTTGATTGTTAAATCCCCGATAATAGGGCACAATGTTTTCGCCAAAATTTGTCTGGTACTCTGCTGAATCGATGTAGGAATCAATGTCAGCTTCATAGCCTTTGGTTTGATATAAATCTAGATGATAGATAATCTCAGATTCATCATAGGGAGCGCGACCAAGCAAATGTTTGAAATTTAGCTCTGTCACACGGCTATGAAAGTTATTAGAAAAAAACTTGGATTTGTATAGATTTGATTTAGCTAACTGCCTAACAAATTCTTGAACTGTAATATTCCCGTTAGTCAGTAGTGATTCTAAACCCTTCAAACGTTCAGATTGCAACACATAATCGTTACCTAAAACCTGACGATAAATAGCCGCAATCACCTGTGCAATTTCTGCTTTGTTGGCATTGGAACGTAATTCAATAGGAGCAGCGTTACTAAATGCAGAAGTTCCAAGTCTGGATGCAGCTGTTGTAATTGGCATCTAAAAGTCTCCTTAACGAAGGGTTTTGAGTTGAAAATAGTGCTGATTTCTGAGTGCTGAGTTAAAAAAGAAAAATTTTCAGACTTTGGTTATGGTTTCTTATGATTAGTAAGTGAGTTTAAATAACGCCTACCAAAAGAAAAACATTTCCAAGTTTGAAATCTTGCTCATAACTCAGTAGTTAATTCACGAAAATTCTGACACAAAAAGATTTTTTTAGGGGTTTAGCAATGCTCATTGGTGTCAACTTAAGCTAAAAGCTATATAGGGCGGGCGTTGTACAAATACCTCGCGCCCTCATCCCCTAACCCCTTCTCCCTGAGGGAGAAGGGGAATTGAATCTCTTGCTCCCCTCTCCCTGAGGGAGCTATCCATTAGTCACATCTTTCTTTACAATCTTGAAACGCTTATTTTGTGGGCATCTTGAACACTGAGGTGTCAAACATACTTGACAGATTAACTCTTAGTCTTCTCGCTAAAATTAGGTTTTTATTGAGAATTGATGACGAAGGAATCAGGGTTATAAAAAGCGTGAGTGAATACTCTCGTAAATGTTGAGAAAGATCCGGGTAATGGATAGCTGAGGGAGAGGGGCTGGGGGTGAGGGCAAAACCTTTGTACAAAGAGGGTTTGGTGTTAAGTTGATACCAATGAGCAATGCTAAACCCTCTACGCACTCAGAACTAAGAAAGAGCTATGCTAATTACCTTGCGCCCTTGGCGATTGAGTTGTTGTAAACGATTCGATAACTGATCGAATGGGACAACTACTTCGGTAATGCTTTGGCGAATGCGTGGTGAGTTGGGAGAAGCAGCTTGTGTAGTACGAATCCGATAGGTATTACCACCACGATTTCCTGTTGATACGCCAGTTAAAGAGCCAGCATCAGCAGGATAGATGGGGGATACTAAATTTTTTGCTAAATCCCAGGTTAATTGCCCTTTGGATTTGTTTTGGGCGCGATCGCTATTTGCATAGCCTCGATACAACTGAAAGAAACGGGGAAAGCCAGCAGTTTTTTGTCCTACTGTAGTTTGATAACCCCGATAGTACGGCACTATAGAATCACCAAAGTTTTGTTGATACTCTACAGAATCAATGTAGGAGTTAATCTCGGCTTCGTAACCTTGAGAAGTATAGATATCAACGTGGTAAGCAATTTCTGATTCATCGTAAGGCGCACGACCAAGCAAATGCTTATAATTCAGTTCAATGAAGCGCACTTGCGAGTTGGAATAGAAGAATTTCTGGCGATACAGTTCGGATTGTGCGATCGCTCTCACAAAATCCCGCACAGAAATCTGCGCCTGTTGCAAAAGTGATTCTGCACTAGATAGCCGTTCACTTTCAAACAGATGCTCATTACCTAAAACTTGGCGATATGCAGACCAAATAACTGACCGTACTTCTTCTGCGGTTTTGACAAACCGCAATTCTACTTTGTCACTATCTGCAAACGGACGAATTCCCAATCTGCTTGCTTCTGTTAACGGTGCCATAATCTTATCTGTTCCTTATTTTCTAACCCGTTAAACTCGGTAAAAATTTTTTAAGTTACAGCTAAAAAATGGTCAACTTCGTAATCAGCACTTTAGTGCTTTAAAATAAAGGACTAAAGTCCTCATTTACAAAATTTGTTAATAAATTTTTTTTCACAATTAAGAAAAAGCCTTGCGTAATAAGATGAGAATTTATCTACCCAGACAACACAAGTATTGGAGTCAGCTGTATTTGACTGCTAATACATAATGAAATCTGTGTTTATAAATTTCTCAGCTTACTACACAAATGCTTGACGCTTTTGCAATTTGCAACTTTTTACGGCTGCAAACTTGATATTCAGTTGTTGTGTAACAGGATTAATGACTGCCAAAAATCATTTGGTAAAACTATTCATTTGTATTGCATAATTACCAAAGGATTTTCATACCCGTGTTTCACAAAACTGAAAAGCTTTTAAGAACCAATAGCTGCGAATTGATCTGATTTATCAACCGACCATTTGCTGCTGTACTTAAATTGAGCCAACTTAGCTCAGAGCATTGATGATGTAATCAATGTAGGAGTTAGCTTCAACAGCAGGGTCGCCGCTTAAACCATGATTAGCTTTGATATATTTGAGAGCTTCAATGTACCAGCTAGGAGATAATTCAAAGGTACGGTTGATTTCAGCCAAACCACCAATCAAATAATCATCGATTGGGCCTGTACCACCAACAACTAAACCGTAAGTAACAATCCGCAGGTAATAGCCGATATCACGCACGCACTTATCTTTTCCGGTTTGGGTAGAAGCGTAGTTAGGGCCAGATGTGGTGGTGGTGTAGGGGAATTTTTGGTACACAGCATTAGCAGCAGCTTCTGCAAGGCTAGAAGCTTTTTTGGATAGTGCTTTTGCGGCTTCTAAGCTAGAACCTGCTTGGCGGAAACGACCAAATGCAACTTGGAGTTCGGTGCTGCTTAAGAAACGGCCTTGGGAATCAGCAGCTACAACTGCTTCAGTTAATGGTGTTTTAGTCATTGGAAGAACTTCTCCTAATTGCTTTTACAAAAAATTTGTTGAATAGACTTCTTGCAAAAATTGCTGTTTCAAATCAATTTTGCTTTTATGCAAGAGGCCTAATAGAAAGTGTTTTGATGTTTAGGCAACTGCTGCTGCTGCGCGATCGAAATAACCAGAAACTTCTGCAATCAAGCTGCTGCAATCACCACGGGTAATACCATTGGGATCGTTAGCAATAGCGATTGAAGATTCTTTAAGTTTTTGAATACCAACCGCAACAGAAGCACCAGGAGTACCCAATGCCAAATAGGTTTCCCGCAAGCCATTCAGCGCGCGATCATCTAGAACGCTAGCATCGCCAGCAAAAATCGCATAGGTAACGTAGCGAAGGATGATTTCCAAATCCCGTACACAAGCTGCTGCACGACGGTTAGTATAAGCATTTCCACCAGGCGCAATTAGTTGAGGTTGTTCAGCGAACAATGAACGAGCTGCGTTAGCAACAATGGAAGATGCATTGCTAGAAATCCGGTTAACAACGTCAACGCGCTTGTTACCTTCTTTAACTAAGTTGATGAGAGCATCTAACTGACCATCACTTAGATATTCGCCTCTTGCATCAGCTTGGGAAACAACCTTGGAAAATGCATCTTGCACCATAGTGTGATTCTCCTAAATTTTGATTAATTGAGTAATTAATTGATGAGGGGTTAAGTGAAAAATGAAGCATTCAGCTTTTATTGTTTTATGACTGCTTCATCATGTTTCAAAAAAAGTCAAATTTGTTTTGATTGAAACATAGATTTTAGCGTCAAGGCTGAAAATACTTTCATTTTTTCTAGAAAGATTTTCAGTTATTTAAGTCAAGTATTTAGACCTAAAAAATTAGAGTCTTTATTTACTTGATTTTCCCTCTCAACCCTTACAAATTATTTTTATAATGCTTCGCTGGCATTTTTTATTAAGAAATGTTTCATGATTATTCTAATAGGTATAATCAATTTTTCGATAATTGTATTTTTAATATTTTATATTGATTTACAATCATTTATGCGAAAATATTTTTATAACTTAAAACCTGTAAAGTCCTGCGAATAAAGAACTTGGCGAATTAATATTGTTTTAAATTAGTAAATTAATTAAATAAAAATTTGCTATAGTTTTATGACAAAAATACTATTGTTGGCTCATTATTTTGTGAAACAATAATCTTTACCTATAAAAAAAGTGTTAGTAAACACAAAAATAACAATAAAAAAGAAATTAAGATTACATTTTTTCTTAGAAAATTTACAAATTGTAATAAAAAAGCAGTATTTTATGCAAACAATATTTGAAGATTACTAATTTACATAGAATTCCCCCTTGGGAAAGGGAGAATTAACTACTATAAACACACATTAAAAACGTGGGTTTCCCTAGCATAGAAATATAGGTGCTGAGATTATGGTCATGTCACGCCCAAGTTGTCTGTTACGAGTCGTGATGCGTAGTGCGATTCGGTAGTGAGAAACCGGGAGATATAAGCGAATATGCAAAATTTATTGGCTATGCTGCTGATAAAACGCAAATACGTTTTATAAACTAAATTTTGCATACATACTTGCATTAAAATGGCTGATAGCGTACTGAAAAGTTAAAGCCATTATCTTGTAGCGAACTACCGCGATCGCTTGTGACAATCAATGGTAGACCATAGTCTACACGCAATAGAAAACCACTAATAGGTTGCCACTGTAACCCTAATCCTAAGCTAGCAAGGGTTTGTGGATCGGGGTTGCGATCGCGATTGTTCCAAACGGTACCAATATCAAAAAAGGGCAATACCTGTAGGGTTTCAACATTCGATGTCAGGGGAATCCGAACTTCTATCCCCCCAACTACACCATTGTCAGCAACAAGTTGATTTTGACGATAACCACGCACTGTCTCAACTCCCCCAATGCTAATTTTTTCAAGCGTCAGTAAAGAATCAGGTGTAAGTTGAGTGTTAATTTTGGCCAGCATCAAGATGCGGGGAGACAGCCGTTGTACCCATTGAAATTGTCCCACCCACGAGAAAAAAAGCCCATCAGTACCGCTATTGTTGATAGTTGCATCTATGGCATCAATCCCAAAACTAAATTGCGATCGCGCCGCTAAAACAGTATTAGCATTACGTTGTAACCAGTCTTGGGAAAAGCGAATCACCGTCACTCTGGATTTCCCATCTTCGGGGCCTTCGGTAAAAGAGAAGGGAATATCATTGAGTATGAAGGTTTGGCTGCGCCGTAAATCGAATGCGAGAGAAAGGGCAAATTCGCTGTTCGGGGTATAGGTTAATGGTTGACGGACATTAAAAGAAAGAGTTTCGCCTTCGCTGTTGATATTCAAGTCACGAAATTCGCTTTCGATAATGCGGCTACTACTGTTGCTGTAGCGAATACCAATGCTTCCATCTAAGGCGTTAAAGGGAATAGAATAACTGAGATTGTAAATATCTAAACCTTCAGTAATGCCATATTCAGCACTGAATTGATCTCCAAACCCTAATAAATTATCGTGAGCAATAAAAACACTACCTTGTTCTGAACCAACGCTAGCTGATTGGTTATTTGCAAAGATAACTCCTGCATGGAATGCTGGTGATTCAGTAATTTTCACCTGTAAAATATTGCTTCCAGAAGTGCTACCTGCGGTTAACTCAGCATTAACTCTTGCAATCGCTGGGTCAAGTTGTAATAATTGCAGCGCTGTTTCGAGGCTTTTTTGATTCAAGGGTTTGCCTGCAAAGCGTTGAATCCGGGAACGCACATATGCAAGTTGTAATCTTTTTAACCCGGAAATTACAATTCCCTCTAGTTCACCTTCCACCACTTGGATTTGCACCACACCATTAGCGACATTTTGATTGTTGGGAATAAATGCGCCACTAGTGACGTAGCCGTTTTTAACATATAGTTCAGTGATTTGCGATCGCAGTTGCAATAACTGCTCAAATGTAATTTTTTGATTCTCTAAAGGTTGTTTTAATTTAAAAATTTCATCCTTTAAAACAGAATAGCCTTTAACTTGAATTTCTTTGACAAAGAAAGTCTCACTACTAGGAAAGATTGTGTCGGGTAGATTTTCTTGTGGAGATGATGGAAGTATCGGGACAGTTGGTGTAGATGGTGTAGGAGAAGGAGGCTTCGGCGTTGCTTGGGGTAGAGTTTCTTCCACTTTCCCTGGAGTATCGGGAGGAATTGTTACACCTGATGGGGGTCTCGATTGTGCAAAAGTTGCCATCGAAGTGATACTAAGGAAAGCAAGTAATGTTAAAAATAGCGTTTGAATCCGCAGGTAAAAACTCATTGTTTATCTATGAAACGTTGAAGTTTTTATACAAGATTAATATTCATTAAAATACCACAATATTTGCTTAATAATTACATAAATATATAATTCAGCGATTTTCGTAATACTTGATAGATTTCCGAAAAAATAAAAAGCCATTTTCTAGCAAGGATCGCTGCTAAAAATGGCTTTTTGAAACTGTTAGGGCATCAGTTACTCTGTAAGAACTGCACAGATATGCCCTTGTTTGGATAGCAAAGAGGCTAATAATGATTGTTTTTCAGATGCCTCAGTTATGATTAGAAGATTAAAGAGTTTGATGTTTATTTTCTCTTAATAAGTATAGCCCACAAGAAGTTTAACACTCTCTTCTCCTGCACAATATTTCTGAAAGGCTTTCTCAAAATCTGTGAATTCTGATTCAGGTAGCACAATGCAGCCCATACTTCCCGGTACATTTGCATCTTTATGAATCAGCAAGTCAGAACGGGTTCCTCCATCAATAGTTTTGACTTCAAAGGGTGAAATAGGGTAAGCATTACCTTCTACACCTTTAACATTTCTCAGGTCTACAGGCTTCACTGCAACAGAGTAAAAAGGCAATGGAGGATTTAATTCATGAGTAGCAGGAATTACACCACCGCGAATATTCCAATCTTTTACACCTTGTTTATCCGCAGTGCTACTTGTAGCCACCCATCTACCCACAATTCCTTTATTATCATCTACGAGAAATAATCTACCTCTATTTAGTTGTGAGGTTTCATCTAATGGCATTGTAAAAAATAAAAGCATATTGTTCCTTCTGTTTATTTCTAGAGAGTTTGCTAATGAAGTTGATGGGTACACTTAGAGATGTCTACCCCACAATAGATAGACAGACAAATCAAATCTGCACCTCACTCGACTGAGAACGCTTAAAAAACCTCTTGCTCCGTGACATTTCCGGCTGGGTTGTAGTGACAAACTAAGACATCGTTACCATTGCCACTTGCTAAACCACACCCAACTTCTGTTGTATTTCTCCAAATAACTTGAGTATAATGAGCTACATCCATCCAATTGCCGGTACTAGATACATTGGGGAAAGCAGCGTTACTGAAATACTGCTTTTCATCACCCCACATATCTACTAGCTGCGTGACAGAAAAGAAGCCAGTACTGCCTTGTGCTAGGTTTTCTCCAGAACGACTATGTTGCAATGTTCCTATGGCTGCCAAATGATTTGCCCACTGTTGAGCACTTAGTGCTAAATTTTCTGACCATTGCAGTGGAGGAACCCCTACTTCAGCTCTGTACCTATTATGAGCTGCTAAAATTTCTTGAATTTGAGCATTCTGCCCGCCTTGCCCGCTTGAATCCCATATATCGTTACTACCTGATGCCCATAAAGCATTATCCACAGTTTCAGTTTGAGAATCAGCTCGATAAACTACTAGGTTACCGTCATCTTGAATCTTGAAAAATGCTCCAGGGTTGTTCCATGTATCACTAGCCCATCTTGGAGAACCTGAACTATCATAAAGAACTAAGTTTCCATCAGCTTGCATGATTAACTCACGCGGTTGAATTCCCCAAGTATTCGTTGCCCAAAGAGGTTGAAAATTGCCATTATAAAGCACAACATTGCCATCAGATTGCATAATAAACCTGTGCATCTGATTATTTGATTGCAGACTTTGTCCTGGGTATAGACTTTGACCAGGAAAAAGAGTTGTCATATTGCCTCCAAAGTATCAAGTAGAAGAGATTGGTGATTAGGGGTTGTGTAGAAAATGGCTGAAAATTAGGGAATTGGGTTTTATCTACAGCAAATTTTGAAATGCTTTTCTAGTCTTCGGTAGAGAGGTATCTCTGAGATGCATTAGCAGATTAAACTATTAATGCTTCCAACAAAATTGGGCGTAATAACTGATTGAATTATGCCCAATTTTGAAATGCTGCAATAGTTAAAAATCAACTATGTATTAGCAATACAATCTCCATTCTGAATATGTGCCCAGACATGGTTAACTCGATTAGGGTCAAAACCTCCTCCGAGATCGCCTGTAGCCTTTAATTGTTGGAAAAGATTTCTACAGTATCCGTTACCTTCTATTTGAGTCATTGATTTTATCCGCTCATTATGATGGAAAGGATGCTCGTGGGCAGCATAAGCTAGTGCAGGTATAGCAGCACTTACAGCTAAGGTTGAACTAAAAAAAATTAGAGCAAGTTTGTTTTTCATAGATTGGTGAGAAGTAGTAGACATAATTTTCTATGTGGAAGAATAGAGTCTTGAGAAAAGGCGATATTTTAGCTTGTTGACTAAATCTTCCGCTCTTTCTTAATAGCAATAATATTCTTTGTTAATTGCTTAAGCAGCGACCTTTTCTGCTTGTTTAATTGCAGGATTGTTACCTCGTGCATACATGAAAGCGATCGCACCATTGCAGAAAAATGCATAATGAATGCACAAATAGCACAATGACAACCGTCACTGTGCTATTTGCTAGCTTTGCTAAATCTGCAATATTTCCGTTAGAGACCATTTATAAAGTAAATCTTCAGTAGGTGAGCCACTGCGTAAGCGAGTTTCCCAAGCGACTAGCTCCCCCACAGTAATTTTATGTTTATACCAATTCAAATTATGTTTGCGACAGATAAATTCTTTGTAGGGGCACGGCACCAATCATTGGTGTCAACTTAAGCTAAAAGCTATATACGGCGCGTGTTGTACAAATACCTCGCGCCCTCATCCCCTCTTCTCCCTGAAAGAGAAGGGGAATTGAATCTCTTGCTCCCTTCTCCCTGAGGGAGAGGGGCTGGGGGTGAGGGCAAAACCTTTGCACAAAGCGGGTTTGGTGTTAAGTTGACACTAATGGGCAGCAATAAGATATTTGATATGCCAAAAGATGGTGGATGTTCCCTACCTACCCATCTGTTGCGTTCTTTTTTCAAAATGGTATTACTTTATAAATAACCTCTTAACTACAAGCCCGACTTAACAGTAATTGCCCATCAGGTAATCGATATAATCCTTGTGGTTCAATGATGGGTTCGCCTTTTTTCCAAGGACGAGATGTGGATTCAACACCACGTACATCACCAGTTGAATAGGTTGAAATTAAAGCATCACCTGGACTATTGCGTAAAGCACCAGAACCTGTGATGGTAAAAGAATTTTCTTGTCGCTTACTGCCACGTGCAATACAGCTATTGGCAATCAGTGCATTTGTATCAATTACATTTGGTAATAATTGGCTGAAGCTGTTTTGAATTGAACTGTTATCGGGTTGATTGAGATTTATTGCACCTGAAATGCCTTGTTCCGAACTGGCAGTAATATCGCTTTTATCAGTTGGTTTTCCACGGGACTCGATACCGAAGATACCTTGGGCGTTGATTTGGATGTTGCCACCATTTCCAGCGAAGGCATTAGCGCTAATGTCACTATTTTCGTTGGGAATTGCTACGATGAACTTGCCATCAAAGGTGATGTTACCGCCATCTCCCCCTGCCTGAGCCGTTCCAGCATTGGTGGAAATAGAGCTATTCTCACGCAACAGCAAGATATCCCCCACTTTTAATATGATATTGCCACCCTGACTAACATTTGTAGCGTCTATTTGTGATTGATTACTCAGAACGATTGAACGTGCCCGCACTGTGATGTTGCCTGCCTTTCCCAAACCTGTGCCTGGTGCGCCGATGACACTACCATCTTGAACCAGCAACCTACCCGTGTTGATCGTTAAGTTGCCAGCCTTTCTAGGGTTTCCAGTGTTTGTAAAAATGAATCCTTCTTTGCTCAACTCCACAGAATCAGAGGCATTAATCGTTAGATTACCACTGTCTCCATCTCTTGGGAAAGCCTTTCTATCATCGGATGCAATCAGTGATTCCGTGGATAAAGCTCCTCCATCCCTGACGATTAGGCTTCTGGTATTGACGGTTAGATTTCCTGCCTGCCCCGCATTGCCCGTAAAACTAGCCAAGAAGCTAGAGCTACCAGTGCTGCTATCTCGACCTGCTACCTCGACAGATTCAGAGGCATTTACAGTTAATTGACCTGCTGAACCGTTGCCAAGTGTCCCTGATATGATTTGTGCACCATCTCGAATACTCAATCTTCGGGTCTCGATCATCAGATCGCCAGCCTTTCCATCCCCGAAACTCAAAGTCGTTATATTACCATATGGGACGATTCCTCTCACTTCCAACGACTCAGAGGCATTCACGGTTAAGCTGCTTCCGGATTTTGCTCCTTGGGTAAAAGCCGCAACTTTAGAACCGCCATTCATAAAAACACTTCTGCCCCAAATCTGGATTGAACCACCGCCTTCACCACTGGTATTGACTGTAGCGCCATTAGTTAGAGAAATATCGGCTCGATTAAGCGTGGCGGGAAAAGTCAAGCGCAAACGGTTCTCATCCAGACTTAGTTCTACAGTTCCTGTGCCTGCAACTGCTCCCAAATCCACCTGTCCCCCAGCCGCATTTACACCACCCCCAGCAAAATTTATCTCACCCCCTAACAGGAGTAAACTCTTACTATCTGGCACTTTTAACCCTCGTCTAACCGATTCTTCTAATGGAGTAGTGGAACGATTAACAATCGGTGCAGCAGCGACTTGGTTGAACAAAAAAGCAGATGGATTAACAGTTAATAAAGGCGGGGAATCAGGCGTAGAGCTACTAAAGAAGCCTTGATTACCAAACTGAATAGCAGTTGCTGTTGTGGCGACAAATGAGCCTTTAACATCGAGGCGGGAATTTTCTCCAAAGATGATCCCATTTGGATTGAGGAGAAATAAATTGGCAGTGCCACCCGATACACCTAATGTTCCTTCGATACTTGAAGAACTGCCCCCAGTCACTCGATTGATAATGTTCGTAATGCCGCTTGGGTTCTGGAAATATAAGCTTTGCCCTTCAGCTATGTTGAAATCGCTGAAGCTGTGAAACAAATTAGTTCCGCGAATTGCCCCGCCCTCAATTTGCAGACGGAGAGAATCATTATTAGTGTTAGAAGTCACTATGGACTTTTCAACGCCCAAAGTATTGTCAGGTGTTACTTGGGCAAAGGTTGGGTCTTCAAAAATAACAAAGGTACCTGCGATCGCTAAATGACTTAGGAGTTTTAGCATCTGGACTTTGCTGATATTTCTTTGAAGCATAGTCATCCACTGACTCGAAGGAACATCTAACAAAAAATGACAGAATCACACAAGCAATATGTTCACACAATATTGGCAACATTCACAGTTTAAGACAACATTTTACACTCCCCCCTACTTCTCAACGAAAAATAAATATTTTTAGCATTTTAGCGGGAGGGAATGAATAGTTACAGTTTAAGAGCAGTGAAGAATTTTATTACTGTCCCATTGACACACTACTGGTTGTTCAATGTTCACTGTGGCTGTCTCGATAGAGAATTGAACTTCAAAACTTTCACTCATTTCTTGGATAGATTGACTTAAAAGATCCACCATCTCAAGAAATTTTGATTCAATATCTGTCCAAAATTTTTGCTCAGTCTCAGTATCTCGCGTTGATGTTTCGCCGAAACTAACAGATTCACGCATTAGTTCCAGACGAAAGCCTTTAGTACATATGGCGCGACCATCTATATATGTGCAACCACGACTAGTTTCGGGTAGTAGCTTCGTTTTTAAAACTCCTGATACCTGATATTGCTGGAATAACTGAGCTAGATCGGGCAGAATTTGAGAGATTGCTTCGGCGAACAGGGTGGTTGCTTTGTCCATCTCTTCGGAAATCACAGTGGTGTCTTTGTCAATGGCAACTTGGAGATTCATACTCATAATTTTCTTCCTTTATGTTTTAATTTTTCAGATGTTCAAAGAGTTTTTAAGGTTATTTGCCAACCCTTCTGCTCTTTCTGAATATAAATACTACTCTTAATTAATTAGTGACAAATACGACCTTTCCTGCTTGTTTGTGTGCAATATTAAACAGTGCTTAATGCATGAATGCGATCGCGTGATTGCAGAAAACTGTATGTGTTATTTTTGTCTTTTCCAAGGACGGGATGTTGCTTCAAAATTACGCACATCGCCAGTTGTATCGGAGGAAATTAATATGAATCCTGGAATATTGCGTAAAGCACTATAACCTGTAATCGTAAATGAGTTTTATTGTCGAAAATGCTTTTAATACTGAGTTGTTTTCGCTACTGTGTTGAATTCATAAATAGTTTACCTTGGATAAATCAAAAATCCATGATATTTCTTATATGAGTATTTTTCTTTGTTGCGATACACCCTACTTACACTATCATTCAGGAAATATCAGCATATTGCTTTTATACATATGAATAAGCATAACTTTTATCATCATATTTTCAAGATTAAAACCAAAAATAAATATTTAAAAGTATTACTTTCTGCATTTAAACATATTCATGTATTGCAGAAGATGAAAAACCTTTGCCAGATAATAATTTATTTTTGTATTCAACAACACAAAAAACTAAATCGTCATCAAGTTATTAAATCATTATTTTTGCTAACCCTGGTAATTTGTTTATTGTTTGGACAAGTTGTAACGGCAAAAACTCCAAATACAAATGCATTAGTTGAGCAAGGAATTACAGACTATAATGGGGGGAATTTTGCCAATGCGATCGCACGTTGGCAGGAAGTACTAAATCAGTATAAAAATAATCCCTCAGCTAGGGCAGTTGTAAATGAAAATTTGGCGCGTGCTTACCAACAAATAGGAGACAATAAACAAGCGATCGCATCTCTAGAAGCAGCAATTCGTGACTATGGTGTGGTGGAAAATATCCAGCAACTGGGACGCATGAAGTCAGAACTAGCCCAAGTTTACAGCAATTTGGGACAACCTCGCAAAGCGATCGCGCTTTTATGTGGTCAATTAATAGATAAATCAAAATATCAAGTCAACCAGAACATAGAATGCACACCAGATAGTGCTGCACAAATTGCTACCAAATATAACGACCAACGCGGTCGGGTTGCAGCTTTGGGGATTCTCGGTGAAGCTTATCGCTTAATTGGTAGTTACGACCAAGCAATTAAATATTTAGACGCAGCGCGACAAGTGACTCCAGAATATCAATTCTTGGTGTTCAATAGTTTGGGCAATGCTTACAAAAGTCGCGGTCAATTGCGAGAACTACAAGCCGATTCCGCAATGAAGGCTGGTATTTCTAGTAAAGAACAAGAATTGACGCAAAAGTCTTTGGATGATTATCAAAAAGCTTACCAATATTTTCAGGATAGTATAAAGTTTGCCCGCAACCAAAAGCAAGCTGTAGCCGAGATGCGGGGATTATTAAACTTAATTCAGCTGGCTTCCCAGACAAGCGGTCAATTTATTCATGAGGAGGAGTTTTCCAAAACTCTTGCGGATGCTTTAAATGTTCTGCAAGATTTGCCAGATTCCGCAACAAAGGTCTATGGACAAATTGATTTAGCATACTTGCAGCGCCATGCTAAAGTAACTTCACCTTTTATCTATTGTCCAACTGATCTGGTTTTATCTGGTAATAATACAGCCTTAAATTTGCTAGAAAATTCAGTATTAACTAGTAAAAAAATCCCAGATAATCGCTTAAGTTCCTATGCTAACGGTGCTTTGGGGCATTTTTGGGAATGCCAGAAAGATTATGAAAAAGCATTAAAATATACTCGAACTGCAATTATCGCCGCAGACAGCAATTTGAGTGCAAAAGATAGCTTGTATTTGTGGGAGTGGCAAGCGGGACGGATTTTAGATGCACAGAAGCGAAAACAAGAAGCGATCGCATCTTATCAGCGCGCATTTGATACTTTAGAAGATATACGCCAGGATATTTTGACTGCGGAACGGGATGTACAGTTTGACTTACGCGATGTTGTCAGACCATTATATCGGACATTGGCACAGTCGCGGCTGGAGTTGTTAGGAGTAGGAGCAATTACAGACGAACGACGTGCCAAGGAACTATCAAAAATAGTTAATACCATTGATGCTTTGAGATTGGCAGAATTACAGAATTATTTTGGCAATGATTGCATTTTGAGTGGGTTGAACCCCAAATTAGTAGGTGAACTCCTCGAAGATCATAGTGTCACGTTTCAAAATACAGGGTTTTTAAGTTCCATAATTTTAGATGGCAAAACTGGGATATTGTTACAGTTACCCAATCAAGCAACCAAATTTAAATGGATTGAAGACCCCTATCAACCAGGTGCAAATAAAATAGTTAGCAGTGAAACTCTAGAGAAAAAAATTGCCGAGTTTCGCAAAGGACTAGTTAGCAAAGCAGAGATTAACTACGATACCACAATTGCCGCAGAGCTTTATGATTGGATCATTCGCCCTTTTGCTGAAGATATCAAATCACAGAAAGTCAAAACCCTAGTATTTATTCAGGATGGGTTTTTGCGTAGCGTACCAATGGCAGCACTTTATGACAGCCAACAACAGAAATATTTAATCGAAACCTATGCAGTTGCCACAACTCCCAGTTTACGAGTTACCAATCCAAAATTACGCGATCGCAGTACACAAAAAGCATTAATTTTGGGTTTAACCCAAGCAGCCACAATCGATGGTAAGACTTTTGATCGGCTTTTGGCTGTTCCCAGTGAAGTCAGTGCTGTTGCAAGTATCTTCCCCGATCGTACTCCCCTGATTGACGATAACTTTATCCCCGAAAGTTTTCAGCAGAAGCTAGAAAAAACCCCATATTCTATTATTCACATAGCTAGTCATGCTCAATTTGGCATCATTCCAGAAGACACCTTCATTGTCACAGGGAAAAACCAAAAACTGACTATTAGTCAATTAGAAACATCTCTGCGAAACCTCAACAACAAATCACATAGCGTTGAACTACTCACACTCAGCGCCTGTGAAACCGCATTGGGCGACGACCGTGCCACACTAGGATTAGCTGGAGTTGCATTGCAGGTTGGGGTGAAAAGTGCGATCGCATCTTTGTGGAGTGTCACCGATGAATCGACATCCGAAATGGTCAAAACACTTTACACTAACTATCGTCAGGCTGGTATGAGTATTGCAGAGGCACTGCAAACAGCTCAAATTAGAATGATTAATGCTAAAAAATTACCCTCTTCGGAAAATATCAATCCTCTATACGATCATCCTGCATATTGGGCACCCATGATTGTCATCGGTAATTGGCTTTAAAAGTTAATCGCGTCTCTACTCAAAGACGCGATTAATCGCGTCTCTGCAATTTTTGACTTCCGCGCAGCGTTACTAATTCTCTGTTTTTTCGCTAGCGATTTTCTCGAGGTATTCAATTCGTTGCTGAATATTTTTTCTATTGATTTCACTGTCGCTATTCATTGGCATTTCTGACTCTGCTAGCTCTTTAACTAATTGTGCCCCTAATGGCCCCAATTTACCGTGATCGCTAACTTTCAATGCTGCTGCTAGTGCTTCATACCACAGTTCATTTACAGCATAATAATTTACACTTTCTGGAATGCTAGTAAATTTTTTCTGAGGAAGTGATTGAGAGTTAATGACAGTAAATTCTGCATGGTTAATAATTGTGTTATTATTGCAGTTAATGGCAATTTGCCATAAATAGGTTTTACCTACTATGAGTTCAGAGTAATTTAGGGGAAGTTTTAGCTGATTAATTCCCACTATTGTAGGTATTTCTTGAACTTTACCGATTTGTTTGACACTTTTTGCTGAATCAAATTCAAACAGTCGGAATTGCACATTTTGGGAAATTAACATATACCAAACAAAGATTGGACGTGTAGAAGCAGTTTTCCCAATAAATGTCTGCGGTGCAAGCTGCGTTAGAGCATTATTTGAACATCCACGTGAACCACCTGCACGACTATTACCGCTAGCTGGTTTGCGATCGCGTGGCTTAAACTCTGCAAATGCGGGGAATGTCGTCATCAAGAAAAGCACTCCCACAACTAAGCTTGTAAGTCTGCGGCTATTTCGCCAATGATGATATCTCATAGTGCTGTTGTTGATTTTATAGTTATCTAACAGTGCAAACGCAATAGAATACGCGAAAAAAACTAAAATCAGGGCTGTTTAGTCACTACAGATAGATTTTTACATTTTTCGGAAAAAATTCTCATGCAATCGAATATTTGATTGAAATCTAGTGATTATTCTTTTGAATGCTATACATAATCAGTACATTCGTACTTGATTTTTTCCTGTCCCCTGTGGAGATTTCACTGGCTGAATGAGTAATTTTTACAACACTTGTCGGTTAAGGGGAAAAGGGGCAAGAAAAAACCTTTAACTCCTACCCTTTGACCTTTTATCCAAGCCAAATTCCGAGTTGAAAATCCTTAACCGAGTAGTATTCGATTGTTATATATTGCTGGTTAGGTTAGGACAGCATCGGCAGATTAGAATGCTTTGATTTATAGTATTTATTTTTACAATCAAATTTTGAAACACAAAAATATAGCAATGCTATTTCATTTGTGAAATGTTAGAATTTAACAAATAATGCACTTTTTGTAATATTTCACAAATATTTATTATTGCTATAGTTTTTTAAAGTGATATTTAAAATATTTATATTGATATAAAATCTCAAATTTAAAATCTTCTCATAGGAGTCCAACTAAGTTCGCAGATAGTTCCGCGAGGAGAAAGCGATTCCCTCCGAAACTCACCGCCTAATTGTTTGGCTAAGATTTTAGAATTTCTGGTACCTTTACTTTCTGACTTTGATTGAATTCCGGAACCATTATCTTTGACCGACAACTTATATTTATTCACACTATATATACCCGATGCTTGAACGCGCTTGACTCCTTGAGCGTGTTTACCAACATTACATAAAGCTTCTTCTAAGAATAGACATATTCTCCGCTTCTCTTCTTGAGTTAAATACTTGTCATCCATCGGCTCAAAATTGCGGATTTTAACTTTTAAAGTTTTAAAATTTTCAAAATCTTGACGTTCTAAAGTACTAGAATAAACTTCATATAATAAATCGTGAAGCGGTCGGTTTAATTCCAGTATTAATCCGCTACCCAAACGTAAACTTTCTTCTTTTGTTAATGCTTCAAGTTTCAGAAATTCACCAATTTCGCGAATTTCTCGATCCAGCTTTTCAAATTGTCCAACTAATTGTTCGTAGGGAATATCTTGAGCGCGCAGATGTTTTAATCCATAGGCGAGAGTTTGCAAAGGGCCATTATGAATTATGGTGAAAGTATGGTGGATTGTATTTTGACGTTCGCTAATTTGCGATCGCAAGAATCGATCATGTTGGTAAAACGCAAAAGCACTCAAACCAAGACCATTCAACGCTAATATCAGCAAATTAGGTGCTATAGGAATCCAGATCCCCCACACCCATAACATTACATACCCGCAGCCAAACAGACAAAGTACAGCTACAGCAACACTCAGTAGATTTTCCCACACAGATTGAGTCAGCCTGCCAATCACCATCGGCAGAAAACCCCAAATGAATATCCATGAGTACTCTCCTATATCAACCCAACTGTGCAACATGGGGCGACCATCGATTATAGTACTCAAGACTTGGCTGATGACATGAGCGTGATAGTCAATGCCGTAAATTACACCTCTTAATTCTAATTTTTGCACAGCAGAGGTATAAAATAAATCACCTGCGCTCATATTGCGATTGCCAACCAACACAATGCGATCGCGCAACAAATTCTCATCAACTTTATTATTGAGAACATCTTGTAGCGATACAACAATAAAAGGCTGAGAATTATTGCGGAAGTTCATTAAAATTGACAATCCGCCATCATCAACATTGACGTATCCACCAAAATTCTTAGTAATGCGGGGTAATTCGACCCGATTAAACATGATTGTATTCGGATCATTTATACCAGAGTTTATATTAATTCCCTTTTTTTTAAAGTACTTGATAATTAAAGTTAGTGCTAGAGAATATTTATCCTCTGTTAAGTTTTTAGGATTCGATGTATACAGTAAATAACGGCGATTTTTGCCATCTTCATCATTCGCTAAATCAACAAATCCAATTTGGTCGGGTGGCAAATTTTGGGGTGGGGGAGTTTCTCCTGGTGATAATATTTTTTCAATTCCAATAATATTGCGATTTTTCTGTAATACCTGTTGGAGTTGTTCACCACCAGGTTCTACAGGAACGTTTTTAAAGATATCTAATCCAATTGCTAATGGTTGATAGGTTTCCAGTTTAGTCAGTAATTCGGCAATTTTTTCATCTGGAACCGGATATTGTCCAACCCATTGAATATCTTGTTCATCAATACCTACAATTACGACACGGTCATCGATTTTTTCTATCGGACGCAGACGTAACATAGTATCAAGAAGCATCCATTCTAAAGATTGCATTCCTCCAGCGATCCGGATCAATATCACTACAACCAGCACCATTATCCCAGGCGGTGCAGCCTGCGACCACAATCCCAATTCTTGGCGAATGCGATTCCAGATTCTCCTTTGCATCTTGTTTCCGGTTTAATCATCCATCATAATTAATCAATTAAACCTTCTTCACGGGCACGAACTTCGGTTTGGATTCGCATATTCTTACCGCTTTGTTTGCAGTCTTCGGGATACACTCCCAACACATCCTGAATTTTCGTCCAGTAAGTGCGTACTGCTCGTTCTGATTTATACATTCGCTCGGCGATCGCTTTATCTGTCAAACTCTCTTCAAAAGCCAACCGCAACACCTCCAACCATTCGGGTTTGAGTTCGATACCTGTTTTGATGTCTTTGGTGTGAGTGCCACCTTGAAGTGCTAAATTAACCCGCATCAGCATTTGGGCTTCCGGTAATCCTTTATCTGCGATCGCAAACCCTGCTTGATGATTATCAATCTCGTGTTTAATCCGGATTAGCGCCTTGACGTAACTAGTTTGCACCATGAAATTGCGATTTGGATATTCCTTAAGCAAAGTTTGCAATAGCTTAATTCCCGTATCAATTTCTGCTGTTTCCCCTTGCTGACTGGGAATCGACAAATCCATCATTATTAAGTCAAACTGTTGAGATTGAAGTAAAGTTAGTGTCTCTTTGGCTGTCTGCGCCTTCAGTATATTCGCTTCTGGATACTGTCTACTTAATACATCAAAAGTCCCAGTCAAAATTAATTGATGGTCATCGACAACCAAAATATTCAGCTTTTTTTCCACTGGTAAATGCCCAAAAAGTTGATGTTTTTCTAAGCTTACTACTGACATTAAATTCTAACCCTGTTAAATAAGGTGAAGTTTTTAGTTTAAGAATACAAATATTGAAGTATGTGCTGATTTTAATTGGAGATAAAATTTTAATCTATGCACAAAAGTGCAAATCTAATACAGGGCTGTTGTACATTGTCACAAAAAGAGCGAGGCTTGCACGACGTAAGTTGTTCGCACTTCGCAACCAGGCATAGTAAATCTGTTGGCAAGCGATCGCACTTTCACACCATACATTAACCTTACTAAGGTACAGGCTCAAAATCATAGCCATATTTAGAGCGAGATTGGGGATTAGCTTGAATCTTGACAAGTTGGATTCCCCGATTGCTGCGATCGCCCTTTGCATCAAACTTAACCTCCCCTGTTGCACCTTTCGCTACAAAATCTTGTGAACGAAGGGTTTGAGCTAATCCTTCACGGGTGGGGTTTTGTTGAAGAGCAGTAATTAAGGCTATGGTAGCATCGTAAGACATGGCAGTCCGCCAGTTAACATCTGCTTTCCAACGCCGTCTGGAGGTGGCTCGAAAATTGGGGTCAGAGGCGAGAATGTGCCAAGGAACTGCAACAATCATGCCATTTGCATCTGCTGCACCAATTTGTAATGTTTTTGGTGCATAAACATCATCACCACCCAAAATCGGAAGTCGCTGATTGTTTGCTTTCACGACTTGCATGGTATCATCTAGTTTCTCAGAATTTGGCAGTAATACTAAAACTTCAGCACCGTTCTCTATAGACTTTTCTACACTTTGAGCCGCATTAAAATTGGGATCGGATAAGTTAAACACTAAATCCTTTGATACCTGTCCTCCTTCTTGAGAAAGAAATTTTACAAACTCCAACTTGAGAGATTCGCTATAGTCACTTTTGGAGTTATAGAATACAGCTGCATTCTTCTTCCCTAACTTTGATCGCATATAGTCTGCTAATGCTTTTGCTGCTACAGAATCGCTGGGAACAGTGCGAAAGATGTAATTACCAAAACCTGTCAACTTAACGGAGGTACTGACAGGGGAAATCGCCGTCAGTTTTCCGGCTTGATAAACTTCCCCTGCTGCTAAGGAGACATCACTAGCGTAGTGTCCGACAACTCCGATTACGTCAGGATTTTTGACTAATTCTTCGGCAATTTTCTTGGCTGTATCGGCTTTGTTGTCATCATCAGCGATTAACACTCGCAACGGTACTTTATTAATACCTCCTGCTTGGTTAATTTCATTTTGAGCTTGAGCAACTCCACGCAACATTTCTAAAGCACCATTCACATCACTACCAATGGGAGCTGATATGGCAATAGTGTAGGATTTTTGAGTCTTAATTCGGGCATTATTTAAGTAAATTAAGGCTTCTGGATCGTTAGGGGTATTTTTAAGGTAAGCTTGCAAGTGTTTGATAGTTGTATCAAAATCACCATTGCTGATCGCCTCTACACCAGCTTGTTTGTTAAAACTCGTGAGGGTTGGCACTAGGGTTTTATCACCCATGCTGATTTCCCCATGCTTTTCCGGCTCACTAATACCTTCGCATAACTTGCGATCGCTGTTGTTCTCATCAAGGGTGGCTAGATAATCACTTACCCAATTACAACCTTGTTCTATGAGTTCATCGAGTCCTCCTATCCGCCACAACTTTGCAGTGCCATCCTTGCCAAGAGTAGCCATTAAGTTGCCATCAGCACTAAGACTTATATTAGTGATTTTGCCTTGACGCTGATCTTTGAAAGTAGTCAATAGCCTTCCCGACATATCCCATATATGGATATCAGGGATAGGATTGCTGTCATCTACCATATCCGCACTAGCGAATAAGTTACCTTGAGTATTAAGACCGATACTATTGAAGGTTCTCACCGCACCTTTAAACTTAACTAATTCCTTCCCTTTCGCAGCCTTCAGTTCACTTAGAGTTATATCGTTTGCATCTGCTGGGTTAGAGTCAGTAGATGGTGAATTAACCACCAACAGCTTACCATCCGAGCCAAAAGCGATACGGCTAGTTCCATCATGTTTAGGACTTACCTTGTCGGGTAAGGTTTTCCAAGTTTTATTGTTCAAATTCAACAGATGGATAGTACCATCATTCTCCACGACAGCCAATTGCTGACCATCAGGACGAAAAATAAACTGGCTAATTGTTTTTTCAAAAGTTGGGGATTTATACAAATCCTTCTCATTCAGATCCAATAGACGAATCCTATTATCTTTACCCACCGCAGCCAATTGCTGACCATCAGGGCTAAAAATGAGTTGGCTAATTATGCCTTGAAAATCTACAAATCGCTTCAACTCCTTAGCATTCAAATCCAACAGACGGACAGTGCCATCACTTTCTACAACAGCTAATTGCTTACCATCGGGACTGATGCTTATACTTATTAAGTTCGGAATTTTGCTTAACTCTGCCACTGGCTTGTTATTTATTTCCCACAAGCGAATGGTATTATCATTACCTCGACTAGCAAATTTGCTGCCGTTTGAGCTAGAAATAACTTCACGAATACTACCTTGATGCCCTTTCAGTTCAAATTTCAAGCCGTTTGAAAAACTGTCTTTAATCAAAGATGGATTATAAACACCGATAATACCATCACCCTCTTGACCAATAATCAGATCACCACGGGCATTAAAAATAATACTTGAAGCTCTGTTTATAGGTTTAAACTCACGCCACGATTTATCATCTAAACTTCCAAAGTAGGCAGTACTCAAGTCTGCTCCCAAATATGCTGCCAAGTTTGTACCATCAGGGCTAAAAACGAGATTGCCAAATAAGGTTCCAGAAAATTCTTTGAACTCCGCCACCTTTTCTCCAGACATAAAGTTTGACAAGCGGAGAGTATCGTTAGATTCGTCGGTAGCTACAATTAGCTGGTTTTTTGTATTAAAGCTAATACTACTGAAAATGCGTTGATCCTTTTTCAATAGCTTCGGTTCATTTCCTGATAAGTCCCACAGATAGACAGTATGTGGGAGACTTGTATCGCTCTTAAGCTCCCCATTTACATAAGCTACAAGCTTCTTACCGTCAGGGCTGAAAATAATTCCACGTTCATATACATTGGAATAAGAAGACTGTGGGATAGAGGCTACAAGCTTTGGTGGCTCTTCCAGCTTGCCTTCTAAGTTCCACAGGCGAACAGTTCCTTGTTGATCAATAGTTGCTAATGACCGACCATCCCGATCAACATCAAGTTTTACTTCATCTTTATGCCCTGAAAATACTTTGGGTAGTTTTTCTCCCTTCAAGTTTTGTAAGTGGACAATACCATCATTTCCTGCTGTAGCAATTAGTAACGTACCATCAGGCGTAAAAAACATCTTCTTAAAGTCTGGAGGCACTTCTACGCGGTTACGTTCTTTAGCTACATAGAATATCTTTCGTAAAGTTTGTAACACTTGCAGTTGAAGCTCACTGTCTGGTTTTAAAAACGGTAGCTTACTTTCTGGCTTGAATAAGGATAAGTATCCAGGCCAATCTTTAAGAGATTTTCCTGCTCGTAAGCTCTCAAGTAAAGCATTTAACTCTTGGTTTGGTAAGTTCGATTCTGCAGATTGTCCAGTAGCTTTGATTTGACCTATCAGTGCATTTCTCTGTCCTATCAAAGAAAATACTAAACCTGTACCTAACCCCAGCATAACTGCGATCGCAATGCTCCAATTTCGACGAGTATTAAAGACTTTTCGCTCGACACTGCGCTGTACAAACTCCGCTTCTACTTTGTTAAGCCAGTTGTTTTCCGAATTGAGTACCTGTTTTAGTAAATCAAGACGTGGATCAGCATTCCAAAAAAAACCAACAGCTTTTCTATTCCCGTCAGTGTTTTTTTTGCTACGCCAATTGTTAGCAGAAGTATTAACTTCTCTTTGTAAAGGAAGATTGACTTTTAATTGCTTTTCAGCCTCAGGGCGATCGCTTTTACCACTATTTTTTTTCGATGTTAAAGGCAGAGGGATTTTACTAGCAATCAACAAATTCTTGATTGGATTCCACCCACTTTTTTGTTTGACGATCTCTTGCTTCTCATCCAGCCAATACTTAATCTTCGCCCATCCTATGATCAAAGCATCATGAACAGGTTCTACATATTTTTGACCTTCTACATATTCTTGACCTTCTACATATTTTTGACCTTCTGCATCCACTCCTTTAACAAGCAAACGCGCTTCTATAAAACGATCGATTACTTTTTTTGCTTGTTCGTTTTTTGGTTCTGGATACTCCAGTTCAGATGTTAATACTCTTCTGCGAGCTAGTTCACCACCACTAATAGCCACCATTCGCAGCATAACATCACGAATAGTTAACTCATAAGCTTTTTTAGTTTGCTCGTCAACTTGTTCTTGCACTAACTTGTCATAGGTTTTATCAGCAGTTTGGGTTAAAGAGCGTGTAACTCCACCTATATCTTGATAATCTGCTTCAGTAATTGTTCGGTCATTCCTTTCGAGATTTTCTTCCGCTTTGAGATACTTTAAATAAAGCTCACTCAAAGTGAAAGAAAGTAAGGGCAAAGCACCTGGCATTTGGACAACTTCGTCAATCAAATCGTTGACTAACTTCGGAGATTCAAAAAATAATGCTCGTTGGGCAGCAGGTTCTTCGATTACTTGTTGTAACTCTTCCCTGTTCATCGGAGTTACAATAAACCTCCCATCTTTCCAAAGCTTTTGCCAGTGGGTTTCATTTATGGCATCTCTGATTTGAGGTTCAAATTCCGAGCGTAAAGTTAATACTATGCGTAACTGTTGTTGATAATTATTTAATAACTGAGCCAATAGATTAATAAAATCTGTACGTTCTTCTTGATTTTGACAAAGAGTAAATAATTCTTCAGCTTGATCAACTACTAATAACAATTGAGAGTTATTAGTAATTAAATCGTTAATTTTATTATAGATAACCTTGCTTTTTTCTTGATAATTTAAATTCAGAATAGTAAAAGAAGCTGACCCTGACTGCGGCAATATCTTGTTCAAAGCATTTAATGGCGACTCACCAGGTCGCATGGGATCAAGAATTACCCATTGCTGCTGACCAGATGCTTCTGCTAATTTTAAAGCCGGAATTAAACCAGCTTTGACTAAGCTAGATTTACCTGAGCCAGAAGTGCCTAAAACTACTGTAAGCGGATGGTTACTCACTTTTGTGTGCAAACCTGCTTTTGGCTCTTCAATCAACCGTTTTCTGCCAAAAAATAACTGACTATCTTCTTTTTCAAATGAGGCTAAACCTTTATAGGGATTAGTATTTTCATCCAACTTCAGGGGTATTAAGTCTTGGAGATTAAAGTTGTGAAGTGGAAAGAGGTATTCCCCCTTGAGGAAAACATATTCACCTGTTTTTTGATCATATTTTCGAGGCTGAGAAAGAGCAGGTGTTTGTCCTTGGGCGATTTTTCCCAGTTGATTTTGGAGATAGGTAAATAGCTCATGAACAGTAATTACTTTGTCTTCAAGAATTGCCTCAATGAATTTATCTTTACCTCCATCAGAATTACCTTGGAGGATTTTTAACAGTAAATAAGCGAAGGGTGAATGTCCATGAATATCTCCCCTTTGTCCAAAACGAAATGAATCTTGTGCCTTCTCGTCATAGGCGGCAGAAGTGATGATTTGCTGAGTTTGATGTTTAATAAAATGCTCATAACTTTGTTGATACAATTTACGGGAGCGTGCTGCATTTCTGCCTTTGCCAACCCAAGAAATTCTGCCAGCAAAGCAGCAGTCTAGAATCATTAATAAATGATGGCAGTCTAAGGAAGAGAAAGCTGCATATAGCTTCTGCATGGATAGCCAGGTATTGGAATTACCATCATCTGCATCTTGAGGCATAAAATAACCAGCCGGTCTACCATCTTCGCTATCTTGTGCTTCCTCAGCAAATCCGTGACCAGCAAAGTAGAATAAAACACGGTCGGTCGGTTTAACTTGAATTGATTGACTATCGAACTCAATAATCTTATTTTTAAGATTGCTTACAAGTTGATCCAGTTTTTCTTTAGTTGCTCTTTGATTGAGTAAAAGTAAGACCTCATAGCCATAGTTTTTTTGAAGTACACTAGCTATTTCTTGAGCGTCAGCAACAGCATTCTTGAGTGTAGGAATATGGGTATATTTGTCAATGCCAATGACGATCGCTAAACTTCGGTTAATCTTTGCCACAACATACTCCTTTTTAGGAGAAAAAGTGAAGTAATTTGCAATTTTATTGATGTTTGATGCCCTTCTGACGATTCAAAGCGGATCAGAAGGGCTGTTGTAACTATGGATGGAGAGCATCCGCCAATGCTTTTAAACCCGCTGCGGTGGTGAAATAGGTCAGATGATCGCAAGCAACATTCGGTAAAACTTTTGGCTGCGGCGTGCGATCGCCACTTACACTTTTAATACTGGTTAAGCGAACAGCAATATCGTTAGGTTCTCCCCCGAACACCAAATCATCAACCACCTGATTAACGCCTGGATTCAACAGTTTTGCCATTAATCGTCGTAAGCGATCTGGAGACTGTAATGTTGGCAGAGACCTGTCGCCAGCAATAATAGTGTAAGGAACTTGAGGGTCTGGGTTATTAGCGATCGCACGGAAAAATTCTGAGTCAGGTTGCATTTGGTCGAGTGCATTATCATGAGCTTCTAAAAACTCTAGTGATTTAGCTGCTAAATCAACCACAACTTTTGCTGGCCAAACTATCTCAGGGAGTTGATTCAAACCCCACACTAAAAGAGTAAAAGTCATATCTTGAACTGCTGGCCAAGGAGAACCAGCATTGGGAGTTCCCAGCATTACTAAATGTTGAACAATTTGATTTCCGCCTTCTCTTTCGATCAACCAGCGAGAAACCAATCCCCCCATTGAATGAGCAACTATATGTAATTGTTTACCGTGATTCGCTCCTAAACCCACAGATTCCAATCTTTGTTTGAGCGATCGCGCATTTTCTTCAATGGTAGTGTCAAGATTTTCGTAATCGAAAGTTAAAACTAAATCATAAGCTTCTCGTAGCGGATGTAGTTGACCGTTTAGCTCTACTTTTGCCTGTTGAATACTACCAACCATACTTGCAGTATCGCCGATAATACCGTGAATGTAGAGGACAATTTTCTGAGCATTAGCAACTAGGTTTTTTACTGCTTGTGGATCTTTTTCGTAAATAACCTCGGTCTGATTTTCTGTTTGTTTCACCTCAGCAGCAGCGAGGATAGGATATTCATAAGAATTTCCTAATTTTTGACTGCGGAGCTTTTTAAAGAAAATTTTAATCGAACCCATCAAACTACGGCTACTTGTAGTCGGTTGAGGTAGGCGTTCCAGCTTGATTTCTATTTGCTTTCCTTTGTTGACTCCACCACCAAGAGGCAAGAAAAATTCCCCATCATAGCTTACAGGTAAGAGATATTCTCCTTCTTCTAAGGTTTGGTTCAGCAGCAAAGTTAGAGGTGCTTCTTTGGTGACTGAGTTGACATCATTAACTGCAAATAATTCCACCCCACTCAACCCTGGACTGCTACCGCGACTGTTGGTAAATTGAAACGATTCAATCACGCCTTGTTCATCCCACAGAATGGGTGGAGCGATCAGATTACCGATATCTCGTGTCGTTTGGGAAACAGTGGTTAGGGTAACTTGTGCCTGCAAACTAGGATGGGGTTGCACCTCAATCAAACCATTCAGGAGTTTTGCACTTTTACCTGGTTGAAGTTGTTCAGCATCCCGTGGCTTGACAATAGTAATTGCCACTTCTTTGGTAATCCAATCGTCAATTTTTTTCCCAGCGCGAGCAGCATTACGGCTATAAACTCGATTCATTAAACGGTCGAGACTGCTTTCGGATTCTGTTCCTCGCGTTCCTCTGATAGGAGGCTTGAGTCCCTCTTGCTCTAGTAAACTGGCATTAAAATCAGTCTTACTCACAATCAGCTTCAAAATATCTTTGTATTCAGTAATGCCTTGCTCTAAAAACTCATCTGGTATGGAGAAGCTAATATCATCAAATCCTTCAACAATTCCTGCGCTCTCTGCTGTTTGAGCTGGAAGCACAACACTACTTCTCTCATCAAAAAAAGGAACTGCTACAGAATAATCTTCTGCTAAATCGATGACATTGGCATATAATTTCTGGTTGCTGTGATTGAGTAGTTTAACTTGGATGAATGGCTTTCTCCACTCCCCATCTTCATACTTGTACTCTAGGCGCAGTTCTGAATCTGTGATTAGGGATTTATCTGAGTCTTGAACTGGTTTAATCTCGCCATCTTTTCCTTCATAACCAATCAGATGAATCTGCATCTCCACATCGCTAGCTTTAATCTCGCTGCTTTGAGGACTCTTCAAGTTGAGAATATTGTGCCAACGCGCGATCGCTTCCAAAGCTTCAATTGCTTCTTTAGCAGCATTTTCGCTATAACCGCGTTGTTTGGGAATAGGCGCGACAACAGGTCGTTCATCTTGATTAATCCAGTATTGCCCGTTGAGAGCTACAAGCTTAAAATCAGCATCTGCGGGGTTTTCAACTTGCTTCAGGTAGAGCGAATTTTGACCAGAATTAGCCTTTTCTAAAGCTTTCTTTGCTAAGACTATGCCTATTTCTTCTGTTAAATTACCCTGAATATAAACCTTTAAAGGTTTTAAAGGCAAACTGGTAACGACTGCCCAATAACTTTTATTTTCGTCCAAACGCTCTTGACCCTGGATAATTTCCACTTTGCTTTTTTGGGTTAATACCTGAGTCACTCGTGCTTCAGGAGCATTTAACACTTGGCTTAACTGTTCGGATGTAATACCGACGGGGAATATAGTTAATAGGGTAGTCTCATCAGCAGAAACTGGTTTGGGAATGCCGTGAATTACCCCAGCATCAATTTCCCACCCCTGCTCGTTAGGGCGAGTATTGTAGCGCAAAGTGAAGTAAAAAGGACGTTCGGGAATCGCGCCCCCTAAAAAGGATGCTTTTAAATCTTCTGGGTTAGTTGCTTCCAGTTGAGGCACTTGATCTGAGAATTTTCCCTTCACTAAAGCTTCTATATTTCTAGCTAAATCTAAATAAGATAAACTGCCATTAGTTTGCTCTAAGCTTTTGAGAAAAAAGTAAGAAAAAGCACCTCTAGTTTGATTATCATCTCCTTGATATTCTTTAGCATATTGGTCATCTCGACAAGCTGCCAATAGAATATGTCTTCCCTTGGGCAACTCTAACCCTGTCTTTTTCTTATTAACTGCTGATGCAGTTAATAGAAGATTTGTAAAGCTTGCATCCTCAGCAAAAATAAAACTAGATAAAGGGCGATCTCTTGTATCTTCTGGAGCCAAACGTACTCCTTGCGGGATATCTCGAGTTCCCGAACCTGAGTGACAGGAATCGAGAATCACAATGACACGGGGATTTTTCTTGGCTACTTGAAACAGCAAATATCTAAGTTCTTTATCAGCTAAATCGTAATTCCCTGGGGTACGGCTGTCGTAGCATACTAAAGTTTCATCTAAACGGTCTGGTTCTAAATGCCAGAATTCTTCTGGAGCCTTTTCTTGGCCTCCATGCCCTGAATAGTAAAATAGAGCAATATCCTCACTACCAGCCTGACAAAGATAATTTTGGAAACCATCAATAATGGCCGCACGAGTAGCCTGCTCATTAGTGAGAATTCTGGGTTCTCTCAGTTGCCATTCACCAGCAATCTGGTTTTTGAGATAGGCTTGTATTGCTGTAATGTCGTTTACACAACCTTTGAGAGACTTAATTGGCTGGGGATAATTATCGATACCTACAAGCAAAGCATATAAATTACGGGTACCAACTTTTGCTGAATTACTAACCATATTGTTACTCTTTTTAATACAGACTTATTTATTTTTTGAGAAATTCCTGAGAGTTTCTCAAATTTTTGCAGGTGTTGATTGATTTCCTGGTGTTGTATTATGCTGAATGTTTGATTATTAAGTCTGGCTATTTAATGCATAATTATTTGCATATTTCTGCTTGACAATGAAGCAAAGAGCAGAAGAGGCGAGATTACCGAAGAAGCAGGGGAGCAGGGGGAGAATTATCTGTAGCCTGGATTTAGAGAAATGGTATAAAAGCCCCCAGATTTATCCGTGGGAATGCGTCACATATCATTACTGGCGGATGCCCTTAACGCATGATCCGCAGTCTGAGTTTGAGAACCAGCGCAGTAAACTACAAGATTACCATCGTCTTGAATATCGAAAAATGCTCCAGGGTTACCGAATGTCTGCGATGCCCACCGGGGATAATTGCTCGTATTGTAGAGAACCAAATTTCCATCCGGTTGCATGATCAACTTACCCGGCGTAATTAATCCTCCAGTATTAGTTGCCTACAGGGGTTGAGAATACCGATTGTAAAGCAAAACATTGCCATCTATTTGGAGAATCAGTTTGTGCAGCTGATTAGGCGATCGCAAACTTTGCCCTGGCTGTAAAGTTTGACCAGAAGCTAGTAAGCTAAAACACATCTAACTTGCATATTAAATTTAATCAAACTCTTGTGGGGCGGGCATCTTGCCTGCCCAGATCATGCAACTTAAATACCCATTAGCTTATCGTTCTTCCCTTAGTAACCCCAGGATATATTTGCCCCATGAACGCTTTATCTGTTTCTGACAGATGTGTATTCCAGCCAACCTCAAAACCATTCGTAGTCAACTCTTTGGGGATAGGATAGAGCATGATTGACTTATTTTTATCAAAATGGGAGAAGTGGGTAATATCTTTGCTGAATTGGGCAAATAAGTTGTTATCAACATCTTCTTTATTTCAGTTGTTGATACCAATTTGAAAAAAGAATGCGACAGATTGTAAGGGCACTGCCGTGCCCTCTAGAATATCATTGATGTGTAGCAAACATTATTTGATAGGGTATTACATAGCTTTAGCACCGGTACTAATCAAACGCTTAAACAAACCTTCTGACCAGCCTGTTTCTTTCAAAACTGCAGATGAAGATACTTCTATATAAGCTTGTTCAATAAAAGCTAAGTCAATCATACATATACGACCAAGAGCATCTTTGAGGTCTGCGCTTTTACCATCGTTTGTTAGACGCTTACCTACTTCATAGATCACAGTCGCCATTGCAGGAACAACGTGTTGTGGGCCAATACCGATGCGGACGTGAATGAGACCAATTTTCCAACGTCTTTCGGCGTAAACATCTCCCCAGTTATCCATACCTGTAAACATTTCGTGAAACCATTGAATAAAGGTTTCCCGGAGGCGATGTATGCGCCCACTACCATCATGTAAAATCACACTCATTTCTGGATCGCGTTCCAAGTAATCATAGAAATATTCAGCCATCTTTGGTGCTATTTCTAAACCCCAATCTGCCTGCGATTTGAGTAATTCTTTGTCCTCAGGGGTCAAGCCAACACGCCGTTCTAAAATGGAGAAGAATTTATGTGGATCTAAGGTCATAGTTCAGCTTTCCTACAATAATCAAAAAATTAATGTTGGCTGGCAATTCAAAAGAAAGTAAATTATTTAGTTTTACTTTGGAAATCGTAAATTTATCGCAGCAATTTGTTTTGGTTTTTGGATGTCATCCAAAAACCATAATATTAGCTATATTTGGCTGTTAATTAGCTAATTAAAGGTGCAATTTGAGCAACGGCACGTTTAATTTCTAGAAATAACAAGCCTTGTTTGACAGCAGCATTGGCTAAGACCAATAAAACTGCATCAGGGCCACAGCTAACTACAATACCAAAACCTTTTTCCCCTTCAACAACAATCCGGTCAATCGTGCCCCGCACTAATTCGCTACCAATACGTTCGCCTAAAGAAAGCATTGCTGCTGACATAGCAGCAGTCCGGTCTTCATCCATTTCTGCTGGTAATACAGAAGCTAAAGCTAAACCATCAGGACTAACTAAAGCTGCACCTTGAATGTTAGATGTTCCGCTAACAAAGTTTTGGAGAACCTCTTGTAACATTGAAATATTAATCATGCTTTCTTCCTCAGTGATTATTGCTAAAGCTGGTTGAATATTTGCCAATAAATTTGTTGGCGAATCTATTGACAATTTGGCAGTTTTATCTGCAATCAAAAACATTCTGATAAATGTTCTTGGGAGGAGCTTGAGAATATTTCCCAAATGCATCAATGCTCATCTGCTTACTACAAAATGGTTGTTTAAATTATTTTCGGGATGATGAGATTTAAAGCCTCTATAATTGAAGCTTTTTGAGTAGGATTCACAGCAATTAAAGGTGGTTGGTGATTTAAATTTGGCAATCCTAAAGCGATCGCTATTTTTTCCGGTTCTACAGTTCTGGGATAATCAGTATGAGTTAGCCCTATCAGTATTGGAATCTGCACCCTTTGGTTAACAAAATCGAGAATCTGAGTCCCATAGTGGAAATGTTCTGGGCGATGAGCATCCACAAGTAGGATGCAAGCTTGAACCTGGCGAATCAGGATATCCCACATAAAATCAAATCTGGGTTGTCCTGGTGTGCCATAGAGGTGAACTACTTGATTGGGTACTAGCGTGAGCAGCCCAAAATCCAACGCTACCGTAGTTTTGGTCTTCAGTAGCGCTAATTCATCTGTGCTGTTTTTATCGGTATCAACGGCCTCAATTTCACTAATAGTGCGAATCAAGCTCGTTTTCCCTGCACCTACGCTCCCTGCGATCGCAATGCGTAGGATTTCCATTTAAACCTCCGCAAGGATATTACTTTCCTAGCTACTAGGAAACGTTGGGACAGTTGAGATAATTGCAAATCTGTTTTCTATGAAGGTAAGGCAACAAGCATTACCCACACTGAATTTTAGGAATGCAAATATACTCTGCGAGTACATCAGTAGTTTTCTTCTGCTTTGAGAATTACGTCAGTAAATATTTTTCCTCAATGATGCAATTTACAAAGCAATTGCACCAGATATTTGCACCCTAAATTTTTGATATCCGTATAATAACGGATTCTACACTAGTATTATTTTCCTTTTCAAACATTAAACTATTAAATTTTCTTATTTTGCCTATATATATAATGAATATACTCATCATTAATTCTCTATATTCTGCGGTATTTAGTTACTTTGCAAGAATAAACAGTAATTACCAGTATTTAGCTGCTTTTATATCTTTTTATGTAGCTTAAGCAATTGTTGTCGCTTGATGACACGTCTAACTTTTTCATGATTCAGATATGTGAAAAAATCAAGAAATGTAAATTTATATCCTAATTCCATCAAATATATGCATTTAAGCAATGTAACTCAAATTACAAATTACTGAGTTTTTGAATTAGCAATCCTGGAAACGAGCAAAATACCACACAATTATTCTGTAGAGAAATTTTGTTTGGATTCACAAATGAAGGCGATTTGGAGTTTGTGCTTGGTTGCTTGTTTGTACTTTGGCTGGAGTGGAAACGCTGTTGCAGGGGAATTATCTCAACGACTAGCTAGTTTTCCCCAATGGGAAAAATTAACTTCTGTGCAACCAGCAGTAGGGGATTTAGCTTATCCTGAATGGATGGGAGGTTCTTGGCAAGTTACAAGTACATTGGTGGATTTAGTTGCACCTTTAGCACCAGATATTGTTACACCTGGATTTGAAGCTAATCGCCAACAACTCAATCAGCCGGTGAGTTTTCTGGTAAGATTTATTAAAGAAAATTTACCTGTTGCTCAATTAAAAATACTTCCGCAGATAGATGATGGTAAATCAAAAACTTTTATAGCTGATAGAGCATTTAATAGCTTGAATTTGGCACGAGCTTATTTAGGTGATACGGCAGTATTATCAGTAAAAGTAGATCCAGATTCACCAAATCGTCAGATTACTTTATTACGTGGAGAACGGCAACTAGTTTCCATCGTCACAGCACGCGCTACAGAAACTACATCTGATGGTAAATTCATCACTACAGAAGTTTTTCAACAACTGTTTAAAGGTGGTTCTCGTCCTTATTTCAATTCTGTAGAATCTACAACTTCCTATCACAAACTTTCTACATCAAATCCAGCAATCGAAGCCGATCAAGTAACTGCTGTTTACTTATCACCCCAAGATCCAGATTACTTTACTGCAGGCTCAAGGCCAGTTGCTCTTTACCGTTATCGCCTAGAATTTTCTCCTATTTAATAACTAAATATTCCTTAAGAATGATTTCGTGATGTTGCTCTTGACTACATTGTAGCATAAATGTAGTATAAAAATCCAAGCTCAAGCTTACGCCCTTGGAAAGAGTGCATCATGACCAAATTTAGAGATATTCTGCATTACTTTCGTCCCTACTGGGGGCTGAGTATATTCAGTATTACAGCATCCAGCATTTACGAAATTATTGATTTGGTTGTACCTTATGCCATTGGACAAATTTTAAACATCTTATCTAGTCAACCATTAGATAAACCACTGGCAGCTGCGATCGCAAATTTTTCCAACCTAATTAATTACCCAGTTAATAACAATCTATCTTTAGGTATATTGCTGGGGATAATTTTTGTTGTAACTGTTGTGAGAGCGCCTACCCAGCCTTGGTTAACTAGTTGGTTTCACTGGGATATAGCATTAAGAGCGCGTCGAGAAAAAACTCAAACAGCAATCGCTAAAATTCTCACTCTCCCACTAGAATTTTATGATGAAAATAACCCCGGACGTATTGCCGGTAGAGTAGCTAGAGGTATTGCGAATCACACATGGACATATCCCGAAATAGCCGGACAGTTAATTCCTAAATTGCTGCGAGTGCTGGGAATTTTTGTGTTTATCATGTTAATTGATTGGCGGATTGCGACTTTATATCTAATTTCTTTTGTAATTATTCTCTGGTTCAGTTTGAAAGATTTACAAAGAATAATTGGGTATGAAAGCCGCCTAGATAAGTACATGGAAAATACCGAAAGTCGTACTTCTGAACTTATCACCAATATCAAAACGGTGAAAGCATTTGCAACAGAAGCGGAAGAACTCAAGCGACAACAGCAACGCTTAACTAGGGAACTAAAAGTAGTAGATTATCGCATCCACAAAAGTTACGTAAATCTCCTAACTTGGCAAAAAACTGTAATTCAGTTTTGCGTATTTGCAATCTTGGGTTTAACTTTAGCAGCCACAGTAAGTGGAAAGATTTCTCTTGGTCATTTCGTCATGACTTTAACTCTTTCCAGCATGGCTTATGCTGAATTAGAGCCTATCAGCAACCTCGCAGAAGTGTTTGCGCGGCGCTATTCTTCAATGATACGGTTTCACGAATTTTTGCACGAGCCAGTTGGTGCTGAAGCGAAGAGTTTGTTAGCTGAAACTAGCGAAAGAGAATCGCCTTATCAATTTACCGGCAAAATCGAATTATCCCATGTCACTTTTGGCTATAATGCCAAACGTCTGGTTCTACAAGATATCAATTTATTGATTGAACCATACCAAACAATAGCCTTAGTTGGTCGTTCTGGTTCTGGTAAATCGACCTTAGTCAAGCTGTTGTTACGCTATTTTGATCCGCAACAAGGTCAAATTCTCATTGATGGTCAAGATATTCGCACATTAGATGTAGGTAATTACAGACGCAGACTAGCGATCGTTCATCAAGAAGTAGATATCTTCAACGGCACTGTGTTAGATAACCTCACCTATGGTAGACCAAATGCCACATTGGAGGAGGTTCAGGAAGCCTGTAAAATTGCCAGAGTTGATGAAGTCGTACAACACCTACCCCAAGGATATTACACCGTTGTTGGGGAACGTGGTGTGAGATTATCTGGTGGACAAAGACAGCGCTTAGGAATTGCGAGAGCCTTGCTAGTAGAACCAGACGTGCTGGTTTTTGACGAAGCAACCTCCAGCCTAGATTATGAGTCTGAGCGTTCCATTCAATTAGCAATGCGTTCAATTCAAGGTACGCGCACCACAATTATCATTGCTCACCGCCTGAGTACAGTACGAGAAGCCGATAAAATTGTCGTTCTCGATGCGGGAAGAATTGTAGAAGTGGGTAGCCACGAAGAACTGTTGCGCCAAGAAGGTATTTATCGCCGCTTGCATTCCTTGCAAGAAACAGGCGAACTCCTGAGTTAGTTTAAAGGCGGTGGTAGCTACCACCGCCTTTTTTGATCGGGACTGCCTTTGTTATATTCTCCCCCTTGCCTGAAAAGCAATGAAATATTTTTTATTTCCTAACCCCTTGCCATTTATAAAAATTGGCGCTAATATTATAAATCGTGAGACAAATGGGTCGGTGTCCGAGTGGTTAATGGAGACGGACTGTAAATCCGTTGGTTTACGCCTACGCTGGTTCAAATCCAGCCCGGCCCACCACTTCACAGGTAAGAGTTATAATCTCTGAGAGATTGGTAAAGCTCACAAGATTATAGCTCTTAACTCAAAATCAAATTTAAGTTTGCCCGTGTGGCTCAGTGGTAGAGCACACCCTTGGTAAGGGTGAGGTCACGAGTTCAATCCTCGTCACGGGCTTTTATTACAAGCTATGTAAAAGCTATCTAAATTTGTCTCCTATCGATGTCTGGATTTTTTATCCGTGCTGACAAATTTCTGCTAACAAGCATTACTTGTTCACTGACAAAATAACTGCTGCTCTTAACACATTAAATATCATCATTGTTGAGTTTACTTACTAATTCTATTTTCAACCAAGAAGATTGAACTCGTGACCTCTTTCAAACCACCTTTTAATTTGTAAATAAGAACTTTAAAACCGCCTTAAGCTGGGAAATTCTTTCGGGTGAATCCTTCGCATACGCTATGGGAGCAGCAGTCCCTCTACTTGGGGTTTCCCCAAGTATGGGCTGCATTACTGCACGTGTGGCTGCACTCATCGCCCTAGCGACTGGCTCCCCTACGTGAATTCCAAAAATCAAATATGAATCCTATTTAAAACTAATGTTATTAAATACCGACAGCAGGTAGCTTACCTTGTAATAAATCAAATTTAGACTGAGTGCAACTAGCACAGCTGCAACCAGCTTGATCTAGAATTGTATGAGGAGCTGGAGCCACTTTGGGAGCTACTAATTCAGAGCTTTGTTGTGCAGATACTACTAAGGTGACTTGTATAGTAGATGCAGATTTTAGACTAGATGCTTGTGCTGGATTAGCTACCCACATGATAGAAGCTAGAACAACAGGAAAAGCCAGCAAAATCAATTTGAGTATGTTCATAAATTGGCAAATACAGACTAGTTTTGATAGAGGATAGTTCAACAACGATTACTAAAATCAATGACTGGTACATTTCTCAATTGTTGCCTAGATTTCAGCATCAAAGCTAAAGTCTTTGGTTATACAAATTAAACCTGTTTGAACAGGCTTGATAGTAAAACAATTATGAAATAAACCTTTGATAAGATAGATTCTTATCGATACACTACATTAGCCTGGATATGCTAATACAAACACTTAAGTATGCTATTGTTTTGTATTACTTAATTTATACCGAAATGCTTAATCAGGCAATACTTTTGACCAAATAAGTAATTCTCCTTGTTCGCCACCTGCTGCCAGATAATTACCTTGGGGATGCCAAGCTAGGCAAGAAAATCCTGCTGATACACCTGTAAGAATTTGACTGACTTCTTGGGCTTTATCCCATAGACATAGCCAGCCATCAGCTGCGGCGGAAGCGAGAAGGAAGCTGTTTGGTGCAAATGCGATCGCACATATTACTTCTACATGGTTAGTTAATACTCGCGCTTCCCAGCCTTGGGAATCATCTTCTAGCTTTTCCCAAACTACAATACCTTCGACGCTGGAGGAGGCTAAGATTGGCGCGCCTAATTGGGTGGTAGCTTCTGACCATGCTAATTGGCGAATTTTACCAGGAAAGCCGCGCATTACCCAAGGGTCGGGGTTCCCCCACTCCAAAACGGTGACGCTGCGATCCATATTGCCAGAAGCGAGGAATTTGCTATCGGGTGACCATGCCATAGCTACACTAACTGTAGGCATGGATAAAATATATGGTTCATCATCCCAGTCTTGAGTTTGCCAAATCTTGACACCCTGATAACCGCTAATGGCTAAGTATTGCCCATCCTTGCGCCAGTCAATCCCCAAGACTGATGAGTTATCAAAATTTAGGGTAACCACAATATCATTAGTCTCTGCATCCCAAACTTGCACATAACGCCCCAAACTAAAAGCTAGTTGGTTACTAGTGTGGTTCCAAGCTAGTTTATCAACCCAGGCAGGGGCATTTTCTAAGGTGGTAATTAATTGATCGCCTTGCCAAATTTTTACCTGTCCATCCTGTCCGCCAATAGCCAAGAAATTGCTATCTGGGGAAAAGGCGATGCAGTCTGCTGATTTACCATTCGCAGCTTGCAAGGTAATTAAATCAGCATCATTCCACATGATCACCTCCCCAGCCGCAGAAGTTGCCGCTAAATTTTTGCCATCAGGCGACCAAGCGATCGCAGTAACATAATCTGATAACAGTCCCGAAGAGTATTCTTCAAATTCCTGGGTTTTGCTGGTTGTGGGGTTCATAGGTTGGGGATGGGGGATTGGGAAAAGGGGAAGGGGGAAAGGGAAAGGGGGAAAGGAAAATTATCTATTACACAATGCCCTATGCCCTATGCCCCATGCCCTATAGCAATATTTTCAAACTAAACAGGCTAAGAAATCTTGTTTGAGTTTGGCTTCGTCAAGGTTACGACCGATGAAAACTAGTTCGTTTTTGGGAGTTTCGTTGGGTTTCCAAGGGCGATCGGGTCTGCCATCAAAGATCATATGCACACCTTGGAAGACAAAGCGATTTTCTTCCCCGGCAATATTTAAAATGCCTTTCATCCGGAAAATATCGGGGCCTTGAGTACGTAGTAACTCGGTCATCCAATTGTTTAATTTTTGCCCATCGATTGCGCCTTGTTCTACCAAAGCTACAGAATAAACTGTTTCGTCATGTTCGTGGGCATCTTCGCCTAAGAAGTTAGGATCGATTTCTAAAGCGCGATTTAAATCAAAGGCATTAACACCCAATAAAGCATCCATTGATAATTCCGAATTGCGGGTACGGTAGATTTTTGCTAATGCATTCATACCCCGAATCCGTCTTTCTAGTTCTTCGAGAACATCGGGTGTAACTAAATCAGTTTTATTTAATAAAATTACATCTGCAAAAGCAATCTGTTCTTGGGCTTCGTCGGCTTCCCAATGCTGCCAGATATGTTTGGCATCAACTACTGTCACTACTGCATCTAAAGCCAGTTGGCTTTGCATATCTTCATCAACAAAAAAGGTTTGAATTACTGGCGCAGGGTCAGCTAAACCCGTAGTTTCAATTACTAAATGGTCAAACTTATCGCGCCGCTTCATTAAGTTACCAATGATGCGAATTAAGTCGCCTCGAACTGTACAACAAATACAGCCGTTATTCATTTCAAAAATTTCTTCATCGGCATCGATAACCAATTGATTATCAATGCCGACTTCCCCAAATTCATTGACAATAACAGCGACTTTCTTGCCGTGTTCGTAGGTGAGGATGTGATTTAGTAAGGTTGTTTTACCTGCACCAAGATAGCCAGTTAAAACAGTTACAGGTACGGAATTAGATGTTTCGGCAGAGATCATAATCTCAAGGCAACTGTAGTGATAATCATTATCTGCCTATGATAACGCCTTTAAAAAAGGTAGTACGGCTTCGAGAACCTCTGCGGGGTATTCCTCATGTAGACCTAGAGAACCTGGAAGCACAACGCTAGTTACCCCTGGTAACGCCGCCATAGCTTGCATTTCGGCTGTTGATTTCGGCGGGCCAGATTCGGAAATTATCATCATCAGTGGCACAGAAAGCGATCGCATCAACGCCAGAAACTCAGATTGCTCATGTACTGCATCGATGTTACCAGTCACAAAGGCAGCCGAAGCAAATCGCGCTCCTGGTTTTTGAGTGGTTTGCCATTTCTTTTCCATGAAATGAGGAGTCAGCCTCGCTGCATCCACAAAGACATGGCGACGGTACATAAAATTTAAAAAAGATGGCAGAGTATTGAGTTTGTAGAGGAACTGACCCACAATAGGCGATCGCACTAATCCTCTCACCATACCCGCAATTTGAGGATTTGCCCCCATTGTCGGTAAAGGGCCGCGCCAAGTGGGAGCCACTAACACAATTTTGGCGAAAGTAGCAGGTTGTTTGACAGCTAATTGCAACACATAAGTAGCCGCATGACCAGCAGCTAACACATTAATTGCTGTGTTAAATACAGAGTTAATAAAATCTGCTAAAAATTGCTGATATAACTCTGGACGGTAATCTAAACTAGGGCGAGAAGATTCGCCAAAACCAGGCCAATCTAGAGCGATAACTTGAAAATGGGGTGCTAATAACCTCGCTAGTTCACCCATTTCTTCTCGAGTAGATACGCTGCTGAAAGCCGGGAGTAGCAACAGTGGCGCACCTTGTCCCATAGTTTCGTAAACCACCCGCAAAGATTGGTTTTCCCAATTCCAGAGAAATTCTTTAACTACTCCACCAAATCCAACAGCATCATCGGTGGATAATAAATTGGTAGACATGAGTTTTTACTCGGCACTCAGTATTTATTCTTCTAACTTACATTCCAGCGCTTTTTTTTGCATTGTTTTAAAAATGTTATAAAAACCGTTAGCGCGGGAAGGTGTGAGGCTGACATTTAAACCAGTGTCTTGAATAAAATCTGGTGTCAGTTGCACAATTTCTGTAGGAGATAAGCCATTTAAACCTTCAATTAATAATGCTACTAATCCCTTGGTTAATTGAGAATCTGAATCTCCTTGATATTTAACTTTCCCATCCTCCAAGATGGCGGTGACATAAACCTGAGAAACACAACCAGGTACTTTATTTTCTGCTACCTTGTCAGCTTCTGGGAACTCTGACAACTTTTGAGCATACCAGATGAGCTGTTCATAGCGCCGCTTTGGGTCAGAAGCGCGTTGAAAGCGTTGCACAATTTTAGCAAGAGCAGGTGGTAAAGAGTTTGTAGAAGAAGACATAAAAGCAGCTGCAAATAAATCAGTCTTCTCTTGAGTGTAAATTATCTAGAGAGCGATCGCGTTTGTCATGAGCATTTGCCAAAACTTCATCAGTGGTATTGAGAAGCTAGTATTTTCCATACCACTCAAGTTGCTTATGATATACATTGTAACTACACTGTAATTATGAGCCAGTTGAGATTCGAGTGGGACGAACGCAAGGCGAGATCTAATGAGCAAAAGCATGGTGTATCGTTCGAGGAGGCAGAAACTGCTTTTTATGATGAGAATGCTCGAGTAATATACGATCCTGAGCATTCTATAGAAGAGGATCGCTACATACTTTTAGGTGTGAGTGATTCACTACGTTTGTTATTGGTGTGTCATATTTATCAGCACAGTGAGGAAGTTATCCGCATCATCTCGGCTCGAAAGGCTACGAAAAAAGAGCGTCAGCAATACTACAGTTTTTTCTTATGAAACAAGAGTACGATTTCTCCCAATCTGTTAAAAATCCATATTTGAAGAAGCTGAAGAAGCAGGTGACAATTCGACTGGAAGAAGATGTAGTTGATTATTTTAAAGCCCTAGCTGAAGAAACAGGCATTTCCTATCAAAGTCTCATCAATCTTTATTTACAGGATTGTGTAAAATCTCAGCGCAAGCCATCTTTAGAGTGGGTAAGTAAGGTCTAAAAACTAAATTAGGTGTTTGTCATGAGCATTTGCTAAAATTCGCGTGTTCATCTTTCTATCAGCAAGTCTTGGCAGATTTCGCTTTTGTGTAAAATGCAGCATTAGCATTTTTGGGAGAGCAATATTTCAAAAAATCGATGAAATAGCCAAACCCCTTCAATGAAAAAACATATAAGCTCTCCCACAACAGTTCCCAGACACGGTAAAGTACAAATTAAAGTGTCCCACCTAACTTTAAATTAAGTACACAAGGAGCATACACAGATGGGGAAGGGGAGGTTAGAAGCATTCAGTGATGCCGTGATTGCGATCATTATTACAATCATGGTGTTAGAACTGAAGGTGCCGCATGGTGCTGATTTAACTGCTCTGCGTCCGCTCATTCCAGTATTTTTTAGCTATGTGCTAAGTTTTATTTTTCTTGGTATTTACTGGAACAACCACCATCACTTATTGCAAGCAGTCCGTCACGTAAATGGACGTATTCTTTGGGCTAACGCACATCTGCTGTTCTGGTTATCGGTAATTCCTTTCGCTACCGCTTGGATGGGCGAGAACCACTTTGCCCCTGTACCAGTTGCCCTTTATGGTACGGTACTTTTATTCTCTGCGATCGCTTACTATATTCTCACCTTGAGTTTGATTGGTCATCACGGTAAAGATTCAACTTTAGCGTCTGCACTCGGTCGAGACTTAAAGGGCAAGATATCACTAGTATTGTATGCTGTGGCAATTCCACTTTCCTTTGTTAACTCATGGTTAGCCTGTGGGCTATACATTATGGTTGCGGTGATGTGGTTGATTCCTGACCGTCGCATTGAAAGACATTTGACTTCGGAAAAAGCGCGATAAGATAACGCAATACCATTGTTGCGATTGCTATAACTAATGGATAGGGGCTAGAGATTAGCCCCTAATTCATATCTATACTAAGGCTCAGAATAACATTCGTATTTTTTGAAGGTTTTAGTTGAGGAATCAACACCATTTCCGGCTTCAGGGGAACTGATAACACAGCTACAATAGTACCCTAAAGAAGGATTATGCCCGATTTTTGATTTTATGACTTCTGCTACAACCGTCAAAACTGAATACGAAGCGATTATTGGTTTAGAAACTCATTGTCAGCTGAGTACCAACACCAAGATTTTCTCTAGCAGTTCTACAGCATTCGGTGGTGACCCCAATAGTAACATTGACCCAATTTGTATGGGTTTACCTGGGGTTTTACCTGTACTCAACCAAAAAGTATTAGAATATGCGGTCAAAGCGGGTTTAGCTTTGAATTGCCAAATCGCAAAATATAGCAAATTTGACCGTAAACAGTATTTTTATCCTGATTTACCCAAAAATTACCAAATATCTCAATATGACTTGCCAATCGCTGAACATGGTTGGTTAGAAATTGAATTGGTAGATGCTGATGGTAACCCTACTCGCAAACGGATTGGGATTACACGGCTGCACATGGAAGAAGATGCAGGTAAATTAGTACACGCCGGAAGCGATCGCCTTTCTGGTTCTACCTATTCTTTGGTAGATTACAATCGCGCGGGTGTCCCCTTGGTAGAAATTGTTTCGGAACCTGATTTACGTTCTGGACAAGAAGCAGCAGAATATGCTGAAGAACTACGGCGGATTTTACGCTATCTGGGCGTAAGCGATGGCAATATGCAAGAAGGTTCTCTACGTTGCGATGTCAATATCTCTGTGCGTCCTGTAGGACAAAAAGAGTTTGGTACAAAAGTAGAGATTAAAAACATGAACTCATTCAACGCCATCCAAAGGGCGATTGAATACGAAATTGAACGCCAAATTGCGGCTGTAGAAGCTGGAGAACGCATTATCCAAGAAACACGGCTGTGGGAAGAAGGTTCGCAACGTACAGTTAGTATGCGGACTAAGGAAGGTTCTAGCGATTACCGCTATTTCCCCGAACCAGATTTAGCACCCATTGAGGTTTCTAACGAACAATTAAACAACTGGCGCGGCGAACTTCCCGAACTACCCGCGCAAAAACGCCATCGTTATGAAACTGACTTAGGGCTTTCGGCTTACGATACCAGAGTTTTGACAGAGGATCGCCCCGTTGCTGACTATTTTGAAGCCGCGATCGCAGCTGGTGCAAATGCTAAAGCCGCAGCAAACTGGATTACGCAAGATATCGCAGCTTATTTGAATAAGCAAAAACTCACCATCAGCGAAATTGCTTTGACTCCCCAAAATCTCGCTGATGTAATTGTTCGCATTGAAAAAGGTAAAATCAGCAACGCCCAAGCTAAACAAAAGTTACCAGATTTGCTCAATGGTGTGCCGCCAGAGAAAGCTTTTGCTGGACAAGAACTCATCAGTGATCCGGCTGTCTTACAACCCATCGTTGATGAAGTAATCGCCGCCAATCCCAAAGAACTGGAAAAATACCGCAATGGTAATGTTAACCTCAAAGGCTTCTTTGTTGGGCAAGTTCTGAAAAAGACCGAAAAACGCGCCGATCCGAAGCTGACTAATGAGTTAGTTGAGAAAGCGTTGAATTCTTAGGAGAATTGGGAATTGGTAATGGGTAATGGGTAATGGGTAATAGTTATTTCCCCAGTCCCCAGTCCCCAGTCCCCAATCCCCAGTCCCTAGTCCCCAGTCCCAAAAAAAGCGATCGCCCTACAAAAGAGCGATCGCTACGCTTCGACAGATAATCTAGATGGGAAAGCTTACTTCATCGTTGCTAAAACAGGTGCTACCTCAGGTTCTGCAATTTTTGGTGTTAACAAGCCACTAGCATAAATCTGGGGGTTCGCTTGGGAGATGATGGTATAAGATTGGCGAACTTGAGTATTCACTGCTACAGTCTTCACATCGTACATTTGCATAGCAACTTTAGGATAGAAGCCAATTCCAACAATCAGTACGATAAAGCAGGCAGCAATAAACACTTCACGAGCATTAGCATCTCTGTATACTGCTTCCGTAGGTAGAACGCAATCTGTACCAAAACAAACCGCTTCATCTGCTTCCTGATTCTTCAAGCCTGCATCTGATAGGTCGCAGGTTAGTGCTTTACCAGTGCCGTAGAACACTTGGCGTAACATGGAAAGCAGATAAATTGGTGTGAGAATAACTCCCACTGCAGCTAAGAAAACTGTAACTGTGCAGAAAGTGGAACTGTAAACATCGCTGGTGGTGATACCCAAGAAAACTGACAGTTCACCAGCAAAGCCACTCATCCCCGGAAGCGCCAGAGAAGCCATCGCGCCGATAGTAATTAAAGCAAATACTTTGGGCATTGCTTGACCCATACCACCCATTTCGTTCATCGCCATTGTGTGGGTGCGGTCATAAGTTACCCCTGCAAGGAAGAACAGCAGCGATGCAATCAAACCGTGGGAAATCATCTGCAACATCGCACCGTTGATTCCCAAATCGGTGAAGGATGCAATTCCTAGCAGGACAAAACCCATGTGCGAAATTGAAGAGTACGCCAAGCGACGCTTCATGTTTGTCTGAGCAAAGGAGTTTAACGCCCCGTAGATAATGTTGACTACGCCCAGAATTGCAATTACAGGTGCAAAGTAAACATGAGCATTGGGTAAAAGTTCAAGATTTAAGCGGATTAAGCCATAACCGCCCATTTTCAATAGCACACCTGCCAAAATCATTGATACAGGCGCAGATGCTTCACCGTGAGCATCAGGCAACCAAGTATGCATCGGGAAAATAGCCAGCTTCACACCAAAAGCAATTAACAATCCCGCATATAACAGCAATTCTAGAGCTATGGGGTAATCTTTCATCCCCAAGGCGGTAATATCAAAAGTCATTGTACCGCCACCGTAGAGCGCCATTGCCAGCGCTGCCACAAGAATAAATATAGAAGCAGCTGCAGTATATAGTAAGAATTTTGTGGCTGCGTAACGACGCTTCTGTCCACCCCAAATGCAGACGAGTAGATAGACAGGAATCAACTCGACTTCCCACATGATGAAAAACAGTAGCAAGTCTTTAGCAACAAATACCCCTATCTGTGCTGCATACAGCACCAGCATCAGAAAGTAAAATAACTTGGGTCTGCGATCGACTCGCCAAGCGGAAAACATTGACAGTGTTGTCACAAAGCCTGCTAACAGCACCAACGGGAATGATAACCCATCAACCGATACTGCCCAGCTAAGACCTAACTGCGGCATCCAGGCATAACTTTCCACGAGTTGAAAACTAGCACTACTGGTATCGTAATGCTTCCAAAAGGCGTAGCACATCAAAACAAAATCTGCGATACCTACACCTAGGGCATACCACCGCACGCGCTTGCCATCTTTATCAGGCAGCACAGGGATGAGCAGGGAAGCAACCAGTGGTAGTAGGACAATCGCGGTAAGCCAAGGAAATTGAGCCGCTATCATGTCAATGAGAAAAAATACTTATCTGTGAATAAAGCTATTCTACTAGGCTTTGTTAACAAATATGAATAAATATTTACTTCTTTAGGCATAGATAAATCTACATTCTATTGATGGTTGTCAAAATCATCAAAAAATTCTCAATGGATGAAGTACAAAAAATTTTCTTAAAATATGTTAAGTATACAAATCTTAATAGAAAATTATCTATGTCCTCAGCCAATACCCAAAGTTACAGTTATGATGCGGTGACTTCACCCTCATGGCAAATCGAACTACTGTATGACGGTGAATGTCCTTTATGTATGCGCGAAGTGAATTTTCTGCAAAAACGGGATGCTGGACGAGGATTAGTAAATTTTGTAGATATCGCCAACGATAACTACAACCCCGAAGCACATGGCGGAGTTGACTATGAAACAGCAATGGGACGCATCCATGCAGTCTTACCAGATGGCACACTCGTAAAAAATATAGAAGTATTTCGTCGTATTTACGAAATTTTAGGTATGGGCTGGGTCTATAGCCTCACTAAGTTACCAGTAATTGGTGCGATCGCAGATTTTCTCTATGGAATTTGGGCAAACTGGCGACTAGCTGTCACAGGAAGACCCAACTTAAAAACAATAATCACCCAACGTCAACAAAAAATTGCCTGTAATACAGAAGGGCGTTGTAGGTAATTTGGTGTTTGGTGTTTGGTGTTTGGTGTTTGGTGTTTGGTAATTGGTAATTGGTAATTGGGTGTTTGTTATTTCCCCTTGTCCCCTCATCTCCCTCATCCCCAATCCCCAGTCCCCAGTCCCCAGTCCCCAGTCCCCAACCCCTACTTCCTACAACTATCCCTCATGCGGGTTTTCCAAATCCAGCCGGGTTCGGGAGAACTAATTTCTACCCAGCCGCCTTCTGTTCTCCCGGTAGTTGTTACCTGAGTACCGGCTTTGACTACTTTTCCTGTTTTGCGCTGTCCCGAACCAGATAAAGAACGTAAGTTTGAGGAACTCACAACTACAAGACAACCTTGTTTCTGTTCAGCAGCAGGTTTATTTGTCGGAGTATTAGCAGTTGCAACTGGCTTCACTTGATTTTGAGCAGGTTTGGAAGCGATTTTTTGGGAGTTATTAGCAGATACAATCCCCATAGCAACTAATGCGATCGCAGCGCCAGAACCAATCAGCCAGCGCAATTTTTGGGATGATTGAGCTACAGAACCCCAGCCTGGTTGTAAAACGCTAGGCGATCGCGTGGGATTATTTAAAGTAGTAGTTGAAAGTTGATGCTCTGCGTCTGGGGCACGTAAAGTAGAAGCATTTGTAAATGCTTGTGGTGTAGCGCTATTTGTGCCGTTATCTGGGGGAGTATAGCTAGGTTTAGCCAGTTCTTGTAGATAGTGCATGACTTTGGTTGCAGTCACATAGCCATCTTTTAAATAGTGACCCATTACTTGACCTACAACAGCTGCTACAGCTGCGGGTGTATTCGCATTGGTAATTGTAGCAACTGCTTGCAGTGCTTCAGTTGCTGTTTGGTAACGGAATTTAAAGTAATGCCGCACCATTTTATTTAACACAGATGCTAATTGCTCACTAACTTGGGCGTGATGCTGCCATAATATTTCGCCACTAGTCGCATCTTCGCCAAATTGCTTGGGATTTAAGCCTGTCAGCGCTTGAATACAAGTCATACCTAGGGCATAAATGTCACTACAAGGGCGTGGTCTACCTTGCCCTTGTTCACTTGGCATATACCCAGGTGTACCCACTGGAACTGTATCATTTTGTAGCTGTTCTGGAGTCATCAGTGAGTAGCTTTTAATTTGCTTCACTGCGCCAAAATCAACCAAAACTATTTTATTGTCAGCAGTACGGCGAATTAAGTTATCGGGTTTGATATCTCGATGAATTACACCTTGATTATGGATAAATTCTAAAATCGGTAAAACATCTTGTAGCAGTTGAATTACCTGCGCTTCATTCCACCTACCAGCTGCCATTTCCGATGACAATGGATTGCCAGCAATCAATTCCTGTACTAAATAGAATTCTTCTTCTTCCTCAAAGTAAGCTAAAAGCCGAGGAATTTGGTCATGATGACCGAGATTTTCTAAACTTTCAGCTTCCCTATTAAACAAATGTCTCGCCGTTAGCAAGAATTCGCGATCGCTACTAATAGGTTTGAGATGTTTGACAATACAAGTGGGGTTTCCAGGACGGCGAGTGTCTAAGGCTACATAAGTATGACCAAATCCGCCTTTGCCTAATAATTCGACCACTTGGTAACGCTGGTCTAGTAATCTGCCGATCATGGTATAGCTGGGCTGCGGTTAACTGTTAACTAGAATACACTTTTTCCTAAATGAAGAAGTTTATTACGATTTTCCCCCTAACACTGATGTATATCTGAATATAATTGTTTCGGAATATTCACTATATTCAGGACATAAAGTTGTACATATAGTTGTCGGAATGCTAATAACAGTGTCATAAATATAAAGCCCAGAGCTAACCCTTGGGTATACCCTGGCCCAAAAATGCTAGAACCCCAGATACCAGGATAAATATCTCACACACATGACTGAACTCAAACTGCGTCTACAAGATGGAGATACTGAAACCGTTGTTTCAGTTGATCAAGATGTATTCACTATCGGCAGGTTACCAGAATGTAATTTATACTTGCCTTCTGGTGGGGTTTCCCGGACTCATGCTCAAATTGTGAAAACGGGTGATGATGTGTGGACTATTGAGGATTTGGGTAGCAAAAATGGCACACAGGTAAATGAACGTCTGCTGACTCGTCCGCAACAGTTGCATCACGGAGACGTTGTTTGGTTGGGTAATGTGAGTTTAGTAGTATTGGTAATCACTCCTCATACACAATCAGTAGTTCAGCAAAGTACAACTACGAATGCTGCCGATCAAAAAACCATATTGCGTAACGTCAAGCAACTGCAACAGCAATGGATAGAAGCCGATAGCAAAGATGGCGATATCAATAATAATAAGGATAAAACTATTGCCAGATTGAAAGATTTGGTAGATATTGCCAAAAATCTTTGTGCAGCCACTTCCATAGAAGAGATTTTCTTCCAGGTACAACAAGTCGTTTTCCGTTACCTGGATAGCATCGATCGCTTGGCATTATTAATAGATGTTGCTGGCGGCGGTAATCTAGAATTAATTAATGCGGCAACGCGCAACCTCATTCAACAGGAAAATCTGCCTCCTGATGGTAGTTGGATCAGCCGCAGTATCTGTCAAAAAGTATTTGAAGAAAAAGTTGTTATTCAATCTGCGGATACCCATAAAGATGAACGCTTTGCTGGAGAACACAGCATTTTAGTAAAAGGTATTCGCAGTGTAATGGCGGTGCCTTTATGGGATGAAAATAAAGTTGTGGGTGTTCTCTACGCTGATGCTCATCTTTCTTCTTACCATTGGGCGAATGAAGGCGAAGAAGAACTCAGCTTTTTTTCGGCTTTAGCCAACCTTGTGGCTTCTAGCGTTCAGCGCTGGTTACTGCTAGATAGACTCAAGCAAGAAGAAGTAATTCGTCACAGATTAGAACGCTATCATTCTCCGGCTGTAGTTCAACAGCTAATTTCTGTCGGTAAGTTACCAGATGGACGTTTACCACCTGAAGAGAGCGAAATTAGCATTTTATTTGCAGATTTGGTAGGTTTTACCGCTATTTCAGAAAGAGTAACACCAACTGCGATCGCGCAATTACTCAATAGTTTATTTGAAGAAATGCTACAAGAGGTATTTACCTATGGTGGCACTTTAGATAAATATATTGGCGATTGTATTATGGCATTCTTTGGCGCTCCAGAACCGCAACCAGATCATGCCGAGCGCGCCACTGCTGCGGCTAAAGGTATGCTAACTCGCTTAGAGCGTCTTAATCTCAATGGTTTTTGGCAAGAACCGCTACAATTACGCATCGCTGTGAATAGCGGTAAAGCCGTTGTCGGGGATGTTGGCAGTTCTCAACGGGTTGAGTATACAGCTTTAGGCGCTACTATTAACCTAGCCGCCCGTATGGAACCAATTTGTCCTACTGGTGAATGTGTAATTAGTGAAGAAACTTACAATATGCTTTCCCAACCTATAGACTTTCATGAAATGGGTAGTTACACCTTCAAAGGTATTAATCGTTTAGTGAAAGTTTATCAAACAAAAATGCAAGGTAATTCGTAATTCGTAGTTAAGAATTTTTTGATAATTTTATAATAGTATTAGCAACTATAGATTTTTTAAGTTCACGTAGGAGAGGCAGTTCACGTAGGATGCGTTAGCGATAGCGTAACGCATCAGTTCTGAGCTTTTTTCAGAAGTCAAATCGGATTTTTATAGTAAGTTATTGTAAATTGCAGTTACTTATTACCTGTAAATAATAAATATTGTAACTAATGTATCTTTTTCGCCCTAATAATACAAACTAAATATTGGAAATTATTCGAGTTCATTGGATTGTTGAACTACAGGTAATTTTGTCTCTATTACCTGGTAAGCGTTCTCTTCTATATCTTTACCAGTGACACTAAAATGTAAACAATTCCTGACAAATAGCTAGCATATCCATAGGAATATATCGCATCTTGCAAATTGCATAATTTTGCATCAATGCTAATAGATTTAATTATTGTTAGATGGGTGTTTAACTTTTTTTACTTATCATTCAACTAATCAGGTGTCAATGAGTACATTTTTCATGTACTGATCAGAATATAGTAAAAATGAACTTTTGTGAAGCGAGGACTAGGGATGTACATTGTACAGATTGCCTCGGAATGTGCTCCTGTAATTAAAGCAGGAGGATTAGGGGATGTTGTCTACGGACTGAGTCGGGAATTAGAGATTCGCGGACATTGCGTCGAGCTAATTTTGCCCAAATATGACTGTATGCGCTATGACCATATTTGGGGTCTGCACGATGCCTATCGTAATTTATCGGTACCCTGGTATGGTGGGGCAATTAACTGCTCGGTATACTGTGGTTGGGTACACGGACGAGTGTGTTTCTTTATTGAACCCCACTCTCAAGATAATTTCTTCAACCGTGGCTGCTATTACGGTTGTGATGATGATAATATGCGCTTTGCATTTTTTAGCAAAGCCGCTTTGGAGTTTTTACTACAAAGTAATAAGCGTCCTGATGTCATCCATTGTCATGATTGGCAAACAGGCTTAGTACCAGTCATGCTCAGTGAAATGTACAAGTACTATGGCATGGAGTATCAGCGAGCTTGTTACACCATTCACAACTTTAAACATCAGGGAATGGGAGGTGTAGAAACTCTCGAAGCTACAGGTTTAAATCGCCCAGAATATTACTTCCAATACGATAAACTGCGTGACAACTTCAATCCCTTTGCCATTAATTTTATGAAGGCGGGTATTGTTTACTCTAACGCTTTCACAACAGTTTCACCTAACCACGCTTGGGAAGCCAGTACAAGCGATGTAGGTTGTGGTTTGGGGCATACTTTGCATTTGCATAGAGATAAATTCCGTGGAGTGCTGAACGGTATCGATTACGATTTTTGGAATCCAAAAATCGACCGCTACATTCCCTCTCACTATAGCAAGGACGATTTTGACAAAAAATTTGATAACAAAAAAGCTTTACAAGAGCGGCTTTTACTCCGCCAAGAAGATAAACCAATTGTTGCTTACATTGGTCGTTTAGATAACCAAAAAGGCGTGCATCTTGTACATCACGCTATTTATTATGCTCTCAATAAAGGAGCACAATTTGTATTACTCGGTTCAGCAACAGAACCAGCAATTAATGCTAAATTCCAACATGAGAAACAATTTTTAAATAACAACCCAGATGTACATTTAGAACTGGGCTTTAATGAAGAATTATCCCACTTAATTTATGCCGGGGCAGATATGATTGTTGTCCCCAGTAATTATGAACCTTGTGGGTTAACTCAAATGATTGGCTTAAAGTACGGCACAGTACCCATTGTGCGCGGTGTAGGTGGATTAGTAAATACAGTATTTGACCGTAACTACGACGAAAATCTCCCACTAGAAAAACGCAATGGTTTTGTGTTTTATCAAAGCGATAATCAGGCGCTGGAATCAGCCATGAGTCGGGCTATTGATTTGTGGAATTACTCGCCTGAAGAGTTTCGTCAATTAGCTATTCAGGGTATGGAGTATGACTACTCGTGGAATATTCCTGGAGGCGAATATATAGAAATTTACGATTGGATCAGACACAAGTGGTAAGTACTGAATTTTAGATTTTGGATTTTGCGTTCGCGTAGCGTGTCGTTGGCGCAGCCTCTCGTAGAGAAGACAAAAGTTGCGTGCGGGGGTTCCCCCCGTTGAGCAAACTTTTCAAGACGGATTCTGGATTGAATATTCAAAATCCAAAACTTTAAAAAGTCTGCTCTGTAAAGATACCCGACTTTTTTGAAAAAGTCGGGTATCTAAATTTCGCGAAAGTCAGCGTCGCGCCACGAGTTATATTCCATTACTTATTCCCCTGGTGGGGATGGAAAATATGGCACTGGAGGGTCAATTCCTTTAACTGCTTGACTCTCCAGTTTTGGGGCTACCAGATATCCCCATGATTAAAATCTCAACTATAGTTTGTTGCTTCTTGGCTAATTTTGTTCAACAGCAAAGATAATTATCTGGTGTTCGCAATTGCTGCTAATTATTGGACAGTAATCTTGCCAACCATACCAGCACCACGGTGAGGTTCGCAGTAGAAGGTGTATTCACCAGTAGGTGCATCTGCAGGGAAGGTGGTGGTTTGCTTTTGACCAGGATTCATCAACAATTGCTTGTGAGACAAGGCTTTAGCTAAATCAGCACTCTTGCCAGGGTTTTTAGCTCCATCAAATACAACGTTATGGGGAGGAACTTTGTTGTTTACCCATTCAATGGTGTCGCCAGGTTTAATGGTCAATTTGCTGGGTTCAAATGCTAGCAGTCCTTTATCAGTTCCTAGCTTGATCTGGTATGTGTCAGCCGATGCGCTGGGAGTAAAAACAGCAAAGCTGCTCACGACTAAAAGAATTGTCAAAACAGCTAGGCTAAAACGCCGCCAGCTTGCTGCAATCAATTTCATGGCTTCTCCTAACAAACAGTTTTTGTTTTCTCTTTCCTATTTTAAATACAAATAACGCTAAATACGACAAACTGTCATAGATAATTTTTTTTGTAAAATATCGCTAACCAATACTGACGCAAAATCTGAACAAATGTAAATCTGGAACGGCTTACCGCAGACTAGCAAAGAGAAATTCCTAGTTTCTTACCCTATATGACGTATAGAAGAGCCAAGAAGAAGAATTTTAGAGATTTATTGCATCAATCCTATCAACGCACATTCATAAAAATTTGTGCAATCAGTAATAAATACTAGATTGACATATAGCAAAATATCTGTATATACAAAGGTTTAGTACTCAAGTAAAAATAAAAAGCAAGTATTTTTATATTTTTTTTAGAAATTTTTTATATAAAAGCTGCATCAATGTTCAAAAATCTTCTTGACCCCAACCAGGAGCTTTTTTTGCAGCGGCCAGAACAAAAGCAGCTAAACTTTCTATTTGCTGTTGTGGCAGAAAATTGGGAGTTAACTGGCGACACCAATAAGTTTCTTGACTACCATCATAGGTCATTGGCTGGCGCATAAATTCTATCAGCGCGTTAATACGATCGCGCGCCGGATTCGCACCCTTGAGTGTTGTTAGCGCCAGGGATACTTGAGGATCGGGCAAAGTTGCGCCACCAACATGGCAATTAATGCAGTTGGCTTCAAACAGTTTTTTGCCCACAGATAATTCTACAGGTGAAAACAGACGTGTATTACCCTGTTCATCCATTTCCAGGGCAATTGGCTCGGTGACGTGTAAATATCTACCTATATAAGGGTCAATATTGGCAGCATGAGCCATCAAGCTACCACTGTCATAGAAAACAAAGAAAATCACCAAAACCAGGAAAATACAACGAGCAAAAAATTTATCCAACATACACAAGCAGTATATTGCGATCGCGTTACCAAGGTACTGAGATCTAGATTCTCAGTCCTGAGTCTTTGAGGAAGGGAATTAGCGGGTAATCTTAAATCCCCAGTCCCTAAGTTTCAGAACTCAGCACCCAGACCTCAGCACTAATGACTGGATTTAGTAGTAAATCTTACCGCCGCCCCACTTGCTACCTACAACTTTGGGTTGTAAGAGAATATGACCAGCGATCGCTTCTAAGTCGTCATCAGTTAGGTTTCTCATTTCTGTGAAAATATCTGCACTCTTGGTGCTGGGATGTAATTCTGAGATATCTTCTTCACCGTCATAAGTAGTAGGATTCTTCATGTAATCCACCAAACCTTCAATATTATTACGGTTTGGTGTAGCCAGTGATAATGCTTCTGGTTCCAGCCCTACGTTTTGGTTAGTCTTGGTTACACCACCAACGTGACATTGAGCGCAAGCGTATTGAAATAAACGTTTACCTTCTTTGACTTGTTTCAAGCTCAGTACAGTTGTATCACCCTTGTCATTTAATGTTACTGTCCGGGTGGCTTTATCCAGTTCTACGGCTGTCGCATTACCGACAAACAATTGAAACGTTAATAAAACAGTAGCTACAACAACGCCAATTAATCTTCTAAACATGTTTCCCCTTAAAGATTTTGACACTCAACACAGCTATTTAGCGTGACTCAATCTCCATGTTGTTATTTGTTCATTGCTATTAAGCCAAAGCCATAGCAACAAAGCCCTTCAGGTGGCTTCAGTTTCACCCAACAAGCCGCTAGTACTTATGGGATATTTTTCAGCCAATATGTGAAAAATAATTGCCTTTGCAGCCGCCAACGCCAAATGGGTCTTTTGGTGTTTATCGGCAATTAAGAGGTGGTTGTACAGAGAAAACCTTTTCTCCACAGTATTCCTGCGGTCTGCTGCTATCTCTGCGATCCATAGGTCTGCAAAACCCATAATGTTTTCTTAACTGATATATAGAGATTGAGTCGCTGTAATACCAATATCACGTTAAGAGTGCAATTTGTCGCCCAAAATACTGTTCTTGTAGTGGGGAGTGGGGACTGGGGACTGGGGACTGGGGACTAGGGGGATGAGGAGGATGAGGGAGTGGGGGAGAAATAATTAATGACAAACACCCAATTACCAATTACCAATTACCAATTACCTCTGCCCAATGCCCCATGCCCCATGCCCATATTATTACCCCTTCCCCCCAGTAAATGTGACACTTTGAATAAAGTAACGGTTAAAAAAGGCGTAAATTCCCAAAGCTGGTAGGGTGAATACCATCGAAGCTGCCATGATGTAGTTCCAATAGCTGATGTATTGACCTTTGAAGGTGTTTAACCCTAAGGGGAGGGTAAACATTTCGGGGTCGAATAAAATTACTACAGGAAGCAAAAAATTATTCCAGCTACCCATAAATACAAACACTGCTTGGGCGGCGAGGGCTGGTTTGGCTAAAGGTAAGACAATATGCCGAAAAATTTGTAAGGTATTTAAGCCATCAAGTTGTGCGGCTTCTTCTAGTTCTTTAGGAAAATTAACGAAAAATTGCCGCATCATGAAAATGAAAGTGGCATTAACCATACTAGGCACTATCATGCCTTGGTAAGTATTGAGCCAGCCGATCGCTTTTAAAATTAAAAAGGTAGGAATCAAGGTAATCTGAGCGGGAACAGCTAACACGGCTAAAATCAGCAAGAACCAGAAGCGTTTCCCCGCAAAGCGCAATCTAGCTAAGGCATAACCTGCCATTGAGTTCAGCAGTAAATTTAAAATTGTCACACTGAGAGCAATTAGCACACTGTTAAACAACCAGCGCCAAAATAGGGGTTCTTGTAAGAATATTTGCTTGTAGTTATCAAAAGTGAAATTTTGTGGTATTAAATTTGGTTCGCCACCAACAATTTCTGATAGTGGCTTAAATGAGGCTGAAAGCGCCCATAAAAAAGGAATTAAAGTGATGACAGCATAGAGTGTGAGTAAGACATAGAGAAGTATTTTCAGCCAGGGAAAGCGCAAGATTTTAGTCAAATTCTGTCACCTCCAAACAATCGCTGCTGAATCAAAGTCATTGCAATAATAATTGCTGCTAGCAAAAAAGCGATCGCAGCTGCATAACCCATCTGTAAATTCCGAAATACAGCTTGGTAGATTAACAGTACAACAGTGAGGGTGGCATTATTTGGGCCGCCAGTCCCACCAGAAAAAATATAAGACTGATCGAATAATTGAAACGTGCCAATTATCCCCATAGCCACAACAAAGAAGGTGACAGGCTTGAGTATGGGGATAGTAACATGAATAAATTTTTGCCAGCCATTAGCGCCATCCAGTTCTGCAGCTTCGTAAAGCGATTGAGGAATATCCTGCAGTGCTGCTAGGTAAATCACCATGAAAAACGGCGCTGTAGACCAAATATTCATAATCATGATGCCTTTGAGGGCGACTGCTGGATCTCCTAACCAGTTATATGTAGGTAGCCCTAAAGCCGCGAGAAAATCATTGAGTAGCCCATCGGTATTGTAAATCCACATAAAAATCAGCGTTAGTACGGCTGAAGATGTAACCGTTGGTAAAAAATACAGGATACGCCACCAATTTTTTCCCCGAATGCCAGAATTCAGCGTTACCGCTAAAATTAAAGCCAGGATAGTTTGGCTGGGAACAACGATCGCAACATATTCTGCTGTATTTCTCAAAGCAATCCCAACACGCTCATCTTCAACCAAGCGTGAGAAATTGCGAAAGCCGATAAACTGGTACTCAATACCGCCAAGCAGCTGGACTTTGTGCAAGGAAAGAAAGACAGCATAGAGAATCGGCAGAATCACAAAAATCCCCAAAACCAAAATGGCGGGCATCATAAATAGATATCCAGCCAGGTTTTCCGTCATATTCCACCTGGGATTTCTCTGCCGTCTCCTACTTTCCAACACAATTAACCTCCCCCCTGAATCTCGCATCAACCCAGCTGTAGCGAATGGTCGTGCATGATTATTGATCGTACTGCTTATGAGGGAGACTGGGAAAAGGAAGGGGGCAGGGGGCAGGGTGCAAGGGGAGAAAGAGTGTTATTATCTCACGCAGAGGCGCAGAGACGCGGAGGAGAAAGCCAGAGAATCTCTTCCCAATTACCCATTACCCATTACCCATTACCCAGCCCCCATTCGATTACTCTATGGAAACCGACAAAAAGGTTTATGGAACTTTAGTTCAGAACAATAGATAGAATGAACAAAGTTAGCCTTGATGTCTAATCGCCAAAACCTATACAACTCATGGATTTTGCTAATCTTGCATCCCAGTTAAATGCTGGAACGATTTTACCAGAGGGTATTGTCATACTCACCCTTTTGGGGGTTTTGATTGTTGATTTGATTTTAGGGCGTACATCTTCGCGCTGGATTGGGTATCTAGCGATCGCAGGTTTGCTTGCGTCGATTGTCGCCCTGTATTTTCAATGGGATGCTACTAATCCCATTTCTTTTAGCGGTGGCTTTAATAGTGACGACCTTAGTATCGTCTTTCGCGGGATTATTGCCTTATCTGCCGCAGTCACCATCTTAATGTCCATTCGCTACGTGGAACAGAGTGGCACGGCGTTAGCAGAATTCATTGCGATTTTGCTCACCGCTACCTTAGGAGGAATGTTCTTATCCGGGGCTAGCGAGTTGGTGATGATTTTCATCTCCCTAGAAACCCTGAGTATTTCCTCTTATTTGTTAACCGGTTATACCAAGCGAGACCCGCGCTCTAATGAAGCGGCGTTGAAATACCTGTTGATTGGCGCTTCCAGTACAGCAGTATTTTTATATGGCGTATCGCTGCTGTATGGTTTATCAGGTGGACAAACAGAACTGAGTGCGATCGCAAATGGCATTGCTACAGCTCACATTGGTCAATCATTAGGTATAGTGATTGCCCTGGTGTTTGTGATTGCCGGGATTGGCTTTAAAATTTCTGCTGCACCCTTCCACCAATGGACTCCAGACGTTTACGAAGGCGCACCCACCCCAGTGATTGCCTTTTTATCTGTCGGTTCTAAAGCAGCAGGTTTTGCCTTAGCTATCCGCTTACTCACAACTGTCTTCCCCTTGGTTGCTGACGAGTGGAGATTTGTCTTCACCGCCCTTGCTGTTCTCAGCATGATTTTGGGTAACGTAGTCGCCCTAGCTCAAACCAGCATGAAACGGATGCTGGCTTATTCATCTATTGCCCAAGCTGGGTTTGTGATGCTTGGCTTGATAGCTGGTACTGAAGCCGGATACGCCAGTATGATATTTTACTTGCTGGTCTATCTGTTCATGAACCTGTGCGGTTTTACCTGCATTATTCTGTTCTCTCTCCGGACAGGAACCGACCAGATTGCCGAATACTCTGGTTTGTATCAAAAAGACCCGCTTCTGACATTAGGTTTGAGCATTTCCCTGCTGTCTTTAGGCGGTATTCCTCCACTAGCCGGATTCTTTGGGAAAATTTACCTATTCTGGGCTGGTTGGCAAGCAGGCCTTTACTGGCTAGTCTTGTTAGGCTTAGTTACTAGCGTTGTCTCCATCTACTACTACATCCGCGTAGTCAAGATGATGGTAGTAAAAGAACCGCAAGAAATGTCTGATGTGGTCAAAAATTACCCTGCCATCAATTGGAATTTACCAGGCTATAGACCTTTGCAGGTAGGGTTGGTAGTAACTTTAATCGCTACTACCATTGCCGGGATTTTGTCAAATCCCTTATTTACCTTAGCTAACAATTCAGTTGCTCATACAGCCATATTGCAAACAGCTACAATTGTCAGCTCGCAAGCAAGTGCAGTTACTATCAAGCAACCCGAATAGTTATAAATTGCGTCATCTTGATCCCCCCTACCCCCTTTAAAAAGGGGGGAAAGTTCTTAAAGTCCCAGGGGGCAGTATTTCTTCCCTCTTTTGTTTCTTCTAGTCTCTTCTTAAGGTGCTAAAAAGTTCTTAAAGTCCCCCTTTTTAAGGGGGATTTAGGGGGATCTAAAATGTTGTACTACCAATCAGAGGAATTTTTAACAATCCTCGAATAAACATGGAAAAAAACCTAATATTTTTACCCAACACCAAACACCATCAAATCGGCAAAGTAATCACAAATTCCGAACCATGACCTCGTATAGAACTTACCTCTATACTACCCCCGTGATTTTCCACAATTATTTGACGAGTAATAGATAAGCCTAAACCTGTACCTTTCCCTACTGCTTTAGTTGTGAATAAATGCTCAAATACTTGTGATTTAATATCATCGGGAATACCTAAACCATTATCTTTAAATTTAATCACAATAGAATTTTTATCTTCAGTTAAATTAGTTTGAACTTTAATATAATTAGGATTCTTTTCTATTTCTTGATAACTCCGCCCATCATTAGACTCTTCTAAAGCATCAATCGCATTGGCTAATATATTCATAAATACTTGATTGAGTTGCCCTGCAAAACATTTCACCTCAGGTAAATTACCGTAATCACGAATTACTTCAATCGCGGGACGAGTCTCACAAGCTTTTAAGCGATGCTTCAAAATTAAAATCGTACTGTCGATGCCATCATGAATGTTAAAAGGAATTTTGACAGTGCTATCGGCACGAGCAAAGGTGCGAAGAGAAGCACTAATATCAGATATTCTTTCTACTCCCTGCTGCATAGAAGTGAGTATGTGCGGGAAGTCTTCTAGGAGAAAATCTAAGTCAATTTTTTTTGCATGTTGAACAATTTCTGGTGCTGTAGCCTGATTTTTATAAAGGTGGATGTGGTCTATCAGGTCTTGCATATATTTTTGAGCATAGGTGAGATTGCCCCCAATAAAACCAGCCGGATTATTAATTTCGTGGGCAATTCCTGCTACCAACTGTCCTAAAGAAGACATTTTTTCACTCTCTACTAAGCGCTTTTGAGACTGTTTGAGTTGCGCTACAGTATTAGTTAATTCTGCTGCTCTTTGTTCTAGCTTTTGGTTGAGATGACACAATTTTAAGTGGACATTTACACGCGCCAGTACATCTTCTGGTTGAAATGGCTTAGTGATATAATCTACCGCACCGAGAGTTAAGCCTTTTACTTTATCTACCACATCTGATAAAGCTGTCATAAAAATAACTGGAATATCACGGGTCGATTCTTGTTCTTTTAATCGACGGCAAGTTTCAAAGCCATCAATTCCCGGCATCATCACATCTAATAATATAAGGTCTGGAGAGACTAGTTGTAATTTTTCTAGAGCGCTTTCGCCACTTTTAGCAACTAAAACACGAAAACCAGATGCTTGCAAAAACTCAAACAGTACCTTGGCATTAACTGGGTTATCCTCAACAATCATAATCAAATTTTGTTTATCACTAAGCATATTTACAGCTGACTAATGTACTGTTTGACTAGTTTAATAATTGCTTCTTCATCTAGATTTTGAGTAAGTTCTAGAAGCTTGGTAGTAAAAGGTAAATATTTATTATCTAAATTTTGTAGTCTTTGGGCTTCCTGCTCAACTCCTGTAATATCGCCAATTGTGGCAGCATTCACTAAAGTTTTTAATTCATCTGTGGCGGGGAATACCCATTCTGTAGGCGAATATTCACTAAAAATTACTGATTCTGGGATATTATGATTAGATTCTTGATAAATCCAATTTATTCCTAAATGCTGCTGAATTTTGGCTAATAATTCTTCTGATTCCACAGGTTTAGGCAGAAAATCATTGCAGCCAGAATCATAACTTTGTTGTCGGTCAACTTGGCAGACATTAGCTGAAGACGCAATGATAATCGGGTTGGAGAATTCGCGTTGAGAACGTAAATTTCGCGTCATTTCCCAACCATTAAGTAAGGGCATGACAATGTCAGTGATGATTAAGTCAGGACTCCAAGCCAAAGCTTTCTCTAATCCTTCTTGCCCATTGACTGCTTCCATTAGTGTAAAACCAAGAGGTTCTAAAAAATTAACAATCACAGAGCGATTTTCCCATCGGTCATCAACAACTAGAACCTTGATGGGGTGATTACCTTCATAACCAACAATATTATTAGTAGTCTTCTTGGTAGCTAAATCAATCCATTGCTGTGATACTTGCAAATCCACATCAAACCAAAACTTACTACCTTGACCTAAGGTACTTTCTACATGAATTTCACTACCCATCATTTGCACGATTTGCTGGCTGATAGCTAGCCCGAGTCCAGTTCCCTCTGCCATACGCTGTTTATTGCCCACTTGCTCAAAAGGAAGGAATATTTTGTGTAATTGCTCTGGACTCATTCCTAGTCCTGTATCTTCAATTTGAAATCTAATTTTAATTATAGGTAATTGTTGATAGTCGCTATGACTAGTGATTTCCGCTTCTCTTTGGTTTGACAGATTGTCAAATTTAGCCGCATTACTTAGTACATCGACTTTAAATATTACTTGGCCAGAATCTGTAAATTTGATGGCATTACCTAATAAATTCAGCAAAACTTGGCGTAACCGTTTTTCATCAGCAAATATAGCAGCAGGGAGTTTATTAAATTCTTGGTAAATAAAACCAATTTCTTTTTGTTCAGCTTTAATGCGACAGATTTCAAAAATGCTTTTGAGGAAATTAGTGAAGTTAAAATCGTGGGGGAATAATTCCAGCTTGCGTGCTTCAATTCTGGAGATATCCAAAATATCGTTGATCAGTGTTAATAAATGGGAACCACATTGGTAAATAATGTCAAGTCCCTCCTGTTGCTTGAAAGTCACATTTTCTTCCATCCCTAAAATCTGAGCATATCCCAAAATACCGTTGAGCGGTGTCCGCAGTTCATGGCTCATATTTGCCAGAAATTCACTTTTGGCGTTGTTTGCACTGTCAGCAATTTCTTTAGCTGCTTTTAATTCGGCGGTACGTTCTTCAACCCTAGCTTCTAATTCAATAAAAGCAGTTGCTAACTGTGTAGCCATTTGATTAAAAGATTGTGCCAAACTTTCTAACTCATCTATACCTTTAATTTCGACTTTCTGGTCGAGTTTTCCGGAAGCGATCGCTAAACTCGCAGCCTGTAAACTTAAAATTGGTTGTGTAATCCACCGGGATGTGAAAATGCCGATCGCAGTAGCCCATGTCAAGGCTATGAAACATAAAATGATACTGGTGCGGGTATTTTCGTTAATTTGTGCCATAAATTCCGATTCTGGCACAACTACAACTACTAACCAATCCAAACCAAATTTGTCCCGCCAAGGGTTAATGTGAATATACTGTCTCTCACCTTGCAAGATAAAATTTGTTTCTTGGCTTCCTTCTATCTGCCGAAAATCACCATATTTTTGCTGTATATACTGGGCTGTTGCTTTAATTAAAGAGTTCTGACTATTTAAGGCTGATAGTCTTTCTGCTTTGCCATTAATAACCTTGTATGGTAATTCATTTGCAGAAGAAGCTACTATTAATCCAGAACGCTCCAAAATAAAAGTTTGACCAGCCTTACCAATTTTCAAATTAGCTAAAAAAGTACTAATCTGTGACAATATCAAATCAACGCTTAATACTCCAGCTATCTGATTATCTCGATTGTAAACAGGATAACTAGAAGAGATAGAAAAAATATCTGGTTTATCTTCCCATTGATAAATTTGACTCCAGAGTGGTTTATTGGCTTTAACTGCATCTGCATACCAAGCTTCTTGACGCGGATCGTAATCTTTGACTTCTTTTAGTTGATTAATATTGCCTTGTTTGTCTGAACTATAAACATAAAGTTTACCAAGACGAGTTTTTTGAGAAACTTCATTAATTAACAAATTCCCATCATTTAATCTTTCAACGCCAATAAACTCACCTTTAGGATTAGCAAAGCTAATATAGCCAATATTAAACACCTGCATTTGCTTCCAGAAATAAGTTTCTGATTTCCGAAAATCTTGCAAGTTTAGCATTTCCAGCTTATTAGCATCCAGGTTGATTTGATTGATTTGATGAGGAGTTACTAAATAAGTATCAAGATGCTGGGTAACAATTCTGTTGACTTTTTTGATCAACTGGCTAGCCAGGTCATTAACTGCTTTTTCACCATTCCTAAAAGAAAGATAGCCTACTAGTCCCACAGCAGTAAATATCTGAATTACAAAAGGCAGAATCAGAATAAGTCGCAGTGGTATTTTTTTGGATTTTTTTAATATAAAGTTAGTCATAAAATTGGTACTATTAAAATTTATATGTAAGACTCATATTTAATTTTTAAAAGAGTTAAGTACACTGTTATTTCTGCTTGCCTGTTTTCCGTTCTCTGTTAAGAGTTACCTACCTAGTACAACATGGCGTAAATAAAGCTACCGTTTTAAACAGTCAAAAGCCCATATATATAAATATTTTGACTTTTGACTTTTGACTTCCGCCTTGCGGTACTAGGCAAATAATTTCAGGAATCAAAACTGATTTAGATATCACTGAGACGATTAGGTATAAAAACTATCATAGACTTAAAATCACAGCAGGGTTTAAAGATTATTCTTCTTGGCAAATACATTGCTAGATAGAAATAGCGATCGCAAATTTATCACCCTGCCCTAGTCACGAATCTACCCTCTACTTTTTGCTGCAGAGTACCAAGTGCGATCGCACTACTTGCTGGCACTAATCCCAGGCTAAGTATAGAGGGTTGGACATTCGTCAACATCCTGCATCTGTTGTCAAAGTATAGCTGTTGTAGCCAATATCCTGAAATACCTGTATTTTTCTACAAAAAGAACGACCTGAACCTCGGAAATTACGTAAATTTAGGCATCCTACTTCTATTGCATCGGCATTGATTTGATGAATTTGATGAAGCGTTGTCAGATATGTAATTAAATGGTGATTGACAAGTATGTTAACCTTACTCATAAACTGTTCAACAAGGTTGTTGACAGCTTTGTGTACATTTTTAAAACAGAAATAACCTACAAGTCCCACTGCGGCAAAAACTTGGATTAAGAATGAGACATCAACTATCAGCCGTAGAGGTAACTTCTGGTAATTAAAAACACCAGGATATGTCATGGTTTTCGGTTGTGAGCATTTAGAACAATGAAGAGTAAACTCTTACCAGCATTAGTTTGCCCATTCTCCGGGTGTAGATATCATAAAGTGTCAATGTCTGGGCATTGAGGCGATCGCTAAAAAATAAATTAGATTCTCTAAACTTTTTAAGTTTGTCATCTGTCATCAGTATTATTTCTTTGATATCAAACTGCTACTTAATTGCTGAGTGTAGGCTGCTATGTTTAGTTTTTGCGTTTTTATCCCAAAAAGTTTTTGATATCTGCGTATAAAAAAACTATATGTTAACAAGTCCTGACATTTAAGTAATTCTTTGTAATTGATATGTTATTTAAAATACAAAAAATTATAAATGATTATTATTAATAACTTAAATTTAATAAATAAATATTTTGTATATTGTTATCTCTAATACATATTACGGTGCAATTTACAGATACATATTTGCATTGATGAAAATAAACCTATGTTTGCAGCACTCTCACCCATAGGCTAAAAAAATATGTGTATAGAGAGATTTAGTAATTTTTACAACAATGTACTTGTTGAGCTTCATTTATTTATATTAAACCCATATAATTACTGATCTTTTTTTCAATAAAAAATTAAAAAATAATTACATTAAATCAAGGAAGAATATTTCTAGCTCTACTTTTTCAGGCTGTAAGCAAAACTAGGAACAGACAAAAATATTCCCTAATTCTGTCCATTACTGTTCAATAGTTGTCATTTTAACTCATCTAGATATCAATATCTTACACAGTTAAACATTTTTATAGATTCAGGGTACAAAGTTGTCGAAGAGGCTATCTGTTGCAGATATGATGTCACTGCATTTCTCACAAACAGCAGATATATGCGGGCACAAGTTAATTTAAGCGTCGCGTAACCTAAATTAGATCTGGAAAACTTAGCCTATATTTTGGCTTTGGGTTTCCTTACATCAAAATAGATGAGGTTTAAATCCTTAATAATGAGCAATGACATAGACTCGTTAGAACTTTCCACAAGACAAATGACACCCCGTACCAGTTACTTTTAATTAAATTTCTTACACATAAATAGTTTGAAATTTAACAGCTTGTAAATCCATAAATATTCAAAATTGGAGTAATAGATATGAAAGAAGTTCTAGAGCTAATCCAAAATAAAAAACAAGAATTTTCTGAATTACCCTTATTTAAGTTCATGCAAGATCGAAGTATAGACCCCATAAAAAGGCTATCTTGGACTCCCTACTTTGCCCCTATAGCAATGGGTTTTACAGATCTGAATAAATACATTTTCAGAAAAGAACCAACTGATAATAAAATTCAGAAAATAATTAACCAGAATACTTATGAAGAAGAAACTCACTATCTGTGGTTTTTAGAAGACTTAGCGGCATTAGGATTTGACCATTCACAGAAGTTCAGCGATTCATTGAAATTTATTTGGGCTGATGAAGGAATGAAGAACACACGTTTGACTTGTTTACAAACTGCACTACTTACATATCAGGCCGATCCTGTCGTAGTGCTAGCAGTGATTGAGGTTATAGAAGCAACAGAAGATATTATTTTCACTCATACCACGCGAATAACAGAGGAACTAAAAGAAATTACTAACCAAAAATACATTTTTTTCGGTAAAACTCACTCAGATGCAGTAGAATTTCATACGATGAAAACGGATGAGATGGAGCAATTTATTGAAAGTATAAAACTCACACAAGAGCAAAAAGATAAAGCTTGTGAGGCTGTGTTGAAAGAGTTTGAAATTGTTACAGAATTGGTTAATGAGATGATGGCATATGCAGAAAAAGCTTTACTTGAGCAAGCTGGATTAGTAGCATAATTTTTTTGCTTGTGGCTGTCATTTCTATACAGTGTTTAAGAATTGAAAAAGTAAAATCGCTGAGAAATGATAGCTATTTCAAAGATTAGAATCTCTATTTTGAAACTTGGAGTTAGAGACATGAACAAAGTTTCAGACTTTGAATATTTAATTATTGGTGCTGGACCTGCTGGATTACAACTAGGCTATTTTTTAGAGAAAGCTAATCGCAATTATTTAATCTTGGAAGCATCTGACACTGCAGGCAGTTTCTTTCAGAAGTATCCTAGACATAAACAGTTGATTTCAATTAACAAGGTTTATACAGGCTATGACAATACTGAAATCAATCTAAGATGGGATTGGAACTCTCTACTGAGTGACAGTGATGAAATGTTGTTTAAAAAATACAGCAGAGATTACTTCCCAAATACAGATGACATAGTTAAATATCTTGGAGATTTTGCGAGCTACTTTCAACTAAAAATTAAATACAACTGCCAAGCTATCCAAATTACTAAAGATGAAAAATTTCTGCTAATTGATAACAATGGCAATAGTTATTCTGCACCATGTTTAATCATAGCGACAGGTTGTGCTAAACCATATATTCCCTCAATACCAGGAATAGATTTAACAGATAACTACACTAATGTATCTATCAATCCTGAAGATTTTATCAATCAAAGAGTGTTGATTATTGGAAAGGGTAATTCTGGTTTTGAAACCGCCAATAATCTAGTGGGAACAACTTCACTAATTCACATAGCTAGTCCTCACCCAGTCTCACTAGCTTGGAAAACAAAATATGTGGGAAATTTGCGGGCAGTCAATAACAATTTATTAGATACATACCAGCTTAAATCCCAAAATCTTATTTTGGATGCAACTATCAACAAGATACACCGTTTTAACGATAAATTTGTAGTTTCTGTTTCTTATACCCATGCGTATGGAGAAGAAGAAGACCTCGTTTATGATCGCGTAATTGTATGTACTGGATTCCAGTTTGATGATTCTATTTTTGATGAATCGTGTAAACCTGAACTAGCTATCAATGACCGTTTCCCGGCTCAAACTAGTGAATGGGAATCGACGAATATCAAAGACTTATATTTTATTGGCATACTCAACCACATGAGAGATTACAAGAAAAAACAATCCGGCTTTATCCACGGTTTCCGTTATAATATCCGCTCACTACACCATTTATTAGAGCAAAAGTACCATCATCAGGATTTGCCCTATCAATTAATTGACTCTACACCAGAAAATTTAACAGAGGCAATTGTTAAAAGGGTGAATACAAGCTCAGGATTATGGCAGCAAACAGGTTTCCTCTGTGACTTAATAGTTATCTCTGCTCAAGGTAAAGTAGCACAATACTATCAAGAGTTACCAATAGATTATGTACATGATAGTAATTTAGGTCAACACGAACATTACTACATAATTACATTAGAATTTGGATTAGATATTATCAACGCCAATGCTGATACTTTTGCTATAGAACGTGTTCACAAAGATGATATTGCAAATTCCGCACAAAGCCCAAGTCTTCACCCAATAATTCGGCGCTTTTCCGGTTCTACTTTACTTCATGAACATCATATTATTGAAGATATCGCTAGTGAGTGGTGCGAGGATGTACATGTTCAACCATTATTAAAATTCTTACGTCATCAACTATCAAATCAGATACCTTTAGTTACAGTAGGAAGTATAGTATAGAAGTCAAGTTTGATTTTTGAAGATATATTGCATCTGTCAATTAGGCATTAACTCCAATATAGAAGTTGTGGTTTAAGTATATTTCAAAAATCAATTTTTTTTCTCTATATTGCTACAACAGTAACACTAAATTCTTGATTTATTTGTCATAGAATTTTAGTCAAAGCGATCAACAAATGATTACTGATTTGGCATATTATCAGGTCGATTCTATTCGGGGCTTTCTGCCCAAAGAAGATCCGTTGGAGTACCTACCCTCTGAATTTGAAGCTTGGGAGTGTATTGCGGCTCAAGTTCCACTTTTGTTGATGACCGGTCAGTTGCGTTCAACATTAAAAAACTTGAATTCGCCTGATATTTCTTATCTGCAAGACGAACAGCAAATTCGGCGTGCTTTTCTACTTTTGTCAATATTTGGTAACGCTTATGTATGGGGTGGCGAACAGCCTGCTACTATTCTTCCACATACAGTAGCAATTCCCTGGTGGAATCTTGCAGAGAAACTTGGTCGTCCTCCAATAATTTGCCATGCTTCTATGGCACTCGACAACTGGAGAAGGCTAGATAAAAGTCAACCCTTAGACTTGAATAATATTGCTATCCTACAGTTATTTCTGGGTGGTCTTGATGAACAATGGTTTTACGCAACAAATGTTGCAATTGAAGCCAAGGGAGCACCAGCCTTAGTATCTCTTGTAGAAGCACAAAAGTCCTTAGTTATTGGCAAAATTGAAGTTGTCGCACAACAACTCAAAAAAATTGCTGCGGTGCTTGCAGATATGTATGCGATCCTTTTACGAATTCCAGAAAAATGCGATCCTTATATTTTCTATCATCGCGTGCGTCCATTTATTGCCAGTTGGCCTGAACCAGGGGTAGTTTACGAAGGCATAAGTGACACGCCACAAAAGTTTGTTGGTGGTAGTGCTGCTCAGAGTTCCCTAATTCAGTCTCTAGATGCAGGTCTAGGTATTAAACACCAGCAAGATAAAAGCCAGTTATTTTTGCACAAAATGCGCTCCTATATGCCTCCTCCACACCGTAAATTTATTGAAGCTTTAGAAGCCAGTCCTTCTATTAGGCAATTTGTACTAAGTTATAAACATGACTATCCCCTTGTTTGCGATTTTTACAATGATTGTATTCAAGCTCTAGAGAAATTTAGACAAAAACATATGCAAATTGCTGCCTGTTATATTGCACAGCACAGTCGTCAAAACGCAAAGGGAACTGGTGGTACAGATTTCACACGCTTTTTACAAGAAGTAAAGCAAGAGACTGCAGACCATTTAATTAGTACTCAGTAATTGGCATTACTCAACAATGCTATGACCATGCTAGAGGCTCTCAATGTTGTACCAAAATTTTCAAACTCAAGCTGAACTAGATGCTCAGTATAACCCCAAGGAATTAGGGCTAGATACATCTGCTTGTATGGATTTTTACACTACAAATAGTACCCAGGTACGGCAAGAACTATCTTGTCATTTAAATATTCCTTTTGGCCCTACAAGATTTGAGCACGTAGATATTTTTCCTGCAACACAACCTTACACTCCAATCTTGGTGTTTATCCACGGTGGCTACTGGATAATGGCTAGTAGTAAAGATTTTAGCTTTGTCGCCAAGGGCTTAGTGGCTATCGGTGTCACAGTAGTAGTGATAAATTACGCTTTATGTCCCAAAGTAACTATTGACGAAATAGTCCGTCAGAACCGTGCGTCCATAGCCTGGATTTATCAAAATGCCAAAAACTTTGGAGGAGATCCTAACCGTATCTACGTATCAGGTCACTCAGCAGGTGGGCATCTAACTGCTATGGTCATGGCTACAGACTGGGAAAACGATTATGCACTACCACATAACATCATTAAAGGAGGGTTTGCTATCAGTGGTTTGTTTGACCTCATGCCGTTTCCTTACACATGGCTACAGCCTAAGTTGCAGCTTTCGTGGGCAGAGGTTCTTCGTAACAGCCCTATACGCCATATTCCTGATAAAGCAGGCTCTCTAATCATAACTTATGGCAGTGAAGAGAGTTCAGAGTTTCAACGTCAGTCACAAGAGTTTCTCTGTGCATGGAGAGCAAAGGGATTGGAAGGTGAGTACTTACCACAACCTGGAAAAAATCACTTTACTGTAATCGATGGTTTTCTTGAGTCAAATAGTCCTGTTTGTAAAGCAATCAAAAGACAAATGAACCTGACAGTAGCAGAACAGTAGTACCGAAGCAACATACTGTTATGTGTACTTAGTGATATCTTATCGGTATTTCAATTACAAACTCAGTCCCTTCTCCTACAGCAGACTTACAGATGAGCTGACCTTTGTGTTTGTCCACTACAACTTGATAGCTAATTGACAAGCCCAAACCCGTACCACTCCCTATGGGTTTAGTAGTAAAAAATGGGTCAAATATTTTCTGCTGCACTTGTGTAGTCATCCCATGACCATTATCCGCAATCCGAATCCTCAGCGTATTTGTATCTTTTAGTTCAGTGAGAATACGAATCTGAGGATTTTGTATTAGAGAATTATCTTTATACCTGTCATCATCTAAAGCATCGATCGCATTACTTAAGATATTCATAAATACCTGATTTAGTTGACCTGCATAGCAACTAACTTCTGGCATTTGTGCGTATTCTTTGATTACCTCAATTTCAGGATGATTGCTATTTTCTTTAAGTCGATGCTGCAAAATCATTAAGGTACTATCAATTCCCTCATGAATATTGACAGGTTTCATTTCCGATTCATCTAGACGCGAGAAGTTGCGTAAGCCCAAAATAATATTCCGGATACGCGAACTGCCAAGCTTCATAGAATCCAGAATTTTTGGTAAATCTTCTGCCAAGAATTCTAAATCAATATCTTGAATTTTGTTATTTACTAATGTAGAAGCATTGGGATATTCTTGTTGATAAATACCAACCAAGTCTAGCAAGTCTTGAACATATTCATGGGCATGATTAATATTGCCATGAATAAAATTGATAGGATTATTAATCTCATGAGCAATTCCTGCTATCATTTGCCCTAAGGAAGACATTTTTTCACTTTGAATTAGTTGGCTTTGGGTGCTTTTTAATTCCTCTAGAGCTTGTTGTAAATGATGGTTTTTCTCATTAATTTCTTGTGTTCTTTCCGCTACTTTCACCTCTAGATTATGGTTATATTCGGCTAACTGTTCATTTGCTTGCGCTAAATTTTGATATAGAAGAGCATTTTCTAAGGAGATTGCTGCTTGTGTAACTATTAGCTTTAAAACTTCTAAGCGGCTGTTTGTAAAGGCTGCTGTAGTTAGATTATTTTCTAAGTAAATAATACCAAGCAATTTGTTTTTATTAATGATGGGTATACATAATATACTCTTGGGTTCCTCACGAGTAATGTAAGTATCTAATGCAAAGGAAGCTTGATCCTTAATATCATCAATAACTAAGATTTCTTGGGTACGTTTGACATAATTAATCAAAGAAATTGGAACATGATCGCTGGACTCTAAAGGTATAGCTAAAAACTCTGTGTAAGTGGTTACTGCAAAATTTGCATTTGAATTAACCGCGGTAATAGTTAAATCTAAGCTATTAGGTTGACTCAAAATCAGCACACATTTAGAAGCTCCCGCATTCTCCATAATAACTTGTATTAAGGTTGACAGAAGTTCCTGTAGTTCAATTTCTCCAGAGACTGCTTGCGAAGCTTTAATTACAGATGCTAAATCTAGCATATCTGAAATACTAGTATTGGAGCCAAGAAGAGTTTCATTTTTAGTAATGGTAGATTGATTGCTCAATGTAGATAAATTTATACTCTGTTCTCTTGGCTTATTTTCACTAGCATAATAGTTCATTTTTTCTTGCTGAAGAATAGGTGCAAGTAGTTGCATATAGCGTTTCTTTAAGTCATCTACTTTAGCTTTTGCACCCCAGCGAGTATAGGCATAGTAAGCATCAATGAGATAGGTTTGGGCAATTTTTTGTTTCTCCCATGCAAGATAAAATTTAGCGGCTAATTCACAAGCCAGAGCTTCTTCATTAAGATAATCGTGTTGTTTTGCAAGATTAATTGACCGATCATAATAATCCATTGCTTCAACATATTGTCCTAGAACTCGATATCGCTCTGCTTCTACTAAACAAAATTTATGTAAATAATTCATGTAACCATAATGTGCCCATTTTTCCATTTTTGATTGATTGGCTAGCACTTTTTCCAAAATTGCTTTTTGTTCGCAATCATCAACATTAGGATATACTGCTAGCCTAGATAACGAATCGTAGAAATAGAAGATAGGAACAACTATTTGTCCTATCCCACCGTCTAAATACTTTTCTGCTATGGTTGAATTTTCAAATGCTTGAGAGAAATTTTCAAATAGATAGGATAGATGTAGTTTACAAATATATAGATATAAAAGTCCGCTAGTATCGTTTGTTTGGAGGAGAAACGGCAGCATTTTATCTTCATCATAAGCATCACCGCTCAAAGCACAGCGATTTTTATTACCCTCATCTATTAAATTTAAGACCAATTGACGGTAGATTTCATTATAATTGAATATTCTTTTTTGGTTAGTTTGATATATAGCTTTACTGTAAGTTTCTATCTCTTGCTTGAGCCAATTCAAATCTTTACCACTGAAATATAAATAGTATGAATAACCGTTAATAGCATGAGATGCAAACTCTAAATCTCCCGTTTCTAATCCAGCAGTGTAAGCCTCTATTAAAGGTTTAATACTTTCACTGATATGTTCATACCAATGTCTAATGAATCGATTAAAGGTTTCCAGTATCTTAGCTTTAAATTCTTTAGCATTCATTTTCTCTAAAATACTTAAAGCTAGTTGACCAAATTTATAGCCGGACTCAATATCTCCTACTAATCCACATAGCATTAATCCATAACAAACATATGCAAAAGCAGAAGAGTGAGAGTTACCATATTGTAATGATAAATTGATTTGTTTCAAACAAATCAACGGCATCAATTCTGGGACAGCCTGATAAGCGAAAGTAATTGCACTAGATAAGAGACGCATCACTACTAGAGCTTTAACTTCTATCATCTCTGGTAAATCGATTAAATCTTCAATTCGTTTATTTGCCAGTTTTAAGGCAGTTTTCTCCATTTCTAGATGAATATCCAACTGGCTTGGGTTCTCTGGAAAATCTACACCCAATTTCTTTAAAAAAGTTAGCAAAATATTGACAGAATCTAGTCCTTTGCCTTGGGCTCCATAAGCCTGAATTCTGACTTCATAAACTTTTGCTTTGTCAAGCAATGTATTAGCTTTTTGTAATACGACTTCTACTAATTTCTCCATTTGCTCAAATTTACCAGCTAAGTATGCGGCTTCTGCTGCTGTCTCATACAAAGCGAGAGTTAGCTCATATTTAGTATCCCAACAATCATCTGTCAGCAGTTCAATTCCTGTAGTTAAATACTTAATTGCAGATGAGTAAGCTGTTGATATCAAAGCTTTACGCCCTGCAGTCAAATTCATTACAGCCAGTTCATCACGTTTAGCTTGATGAGTAATAAATTCTATGGCAATATTGAACTGATTGACAAGCTCAAAAATCTTATCTTCCCGTTCTGCTATTGGGATATTACTTAGCAAAAGTAAACCAATTTTCAAATGAATTGGCTTTCTCTGTTCTTCAGGAATGAGAGAATAAGCAGCTTGTTGTACTCTATCATGTACAAATTTGTATTTAGGTAATTGGTAACTACTAATTGTTAAGTCATCTAATATTTGGTTGTCATCTGTTGAAATAAAATTATATCCATCAGTCAGAGGTAAGATTAGCCCTTCAAATAATGCTTTCCATAAGTCTGACGCTGTATCCATTACAGACTTCTCATTGACAATTGCCAAAGTTTTTAAGTCAAATTCATGACCTATGCAAGCAGCAAACTTTAACACATTTTGTGTATTTATGGGCAATTTTTCTATTTGAATACCCATGAATTCCACAACATCATCTGTCAGAGATAAAGTTTTGATTTTAGCAATATCATACTGCCAATAACCAACATCAATATTTAATGTAATTAGTCCGTCATCATATAGTGACTTAAGAAATTGAGAAGCAAAGAAGGGGTTACCTTTGGTTTTTGCAAATACCATTTGAGTTAAAGGAACAGCAATTACCTCGCGGCAATGAAGTGTATCAGCAATTAAATGGTTTAAATCAACTTGATTTAAAGGTGAAAGTTGAATTTGATTAATTATTGCTCCCGTTTGAGCAATTTCCTTGAGAGTTAAAGTTAAAGGATGTAAATTTGAAACTTCATTATCTCTATAAGCACCAATCAGTAGTAAATTCCCCTTACCTTCGGATATTTCTTCTGTATCATCTGTAATCTGAGCAGTAGTTTCACCCATTAATAATTGGATAAATTTTAAAGAAGCATTATCTGCCCATTGCAAATCATCTAGAAAAATTACTAGAGGATGTTCTTTACTAGTGAAAACTTGGATAAATCTCTGAAATAATAAGTTAAACCGATTTTGAGCCGCAACACCAGCAAGTTCAGCTACTGAAGATTGTTGACCAATAATTTTTTCTAATTCAGGAATTACATCTACAATTACCTGGGACTGTGTACCTAATGCTGATATAATTTTTGCTTTCCAATTTTGAATTTGAGCATCTGTTTCTGAGAGTATTTGGCCAATTAAGCTACGCAATGCTTGTACCAAACCTGACAAAGGAATATCTCTTTGCATCTGGTCAAACTTGCCTTTGATGAAGTAACTCCTCTGCCGTGCTATGGGTTTGTGAATTTCATTGACTACAGCTGTCTTACCAATACCAGAAAACCCAGAAACTAAAATCATTTCTGTTTTACCGTTGCTAACTCGCTCAAAGGTGGTAAGTAATGTTTCAATTTCTTTTTGGCGACCATAAAGTTTTTCGGGAATCGCAAATTGATTGGAGATATCTCTAACGCCCAATGCAAATGATGTAATATTTCCTTTCTCTTGCCATTGCGTTTGGCATATTTCTAAGTCATGTCTAATTCCATGCACGCTCTGATATCTATCTTCGGCATTTTTTGCCATCAGCTTGCCGATTATATCAGCTAAAATTTGGGGAATTTTAGAGTTAATCAGGCTGGCTTTCGCTGGTTCTTTAGCAATGTGCGAATAGACTAACTCCATTGGATCATTAGTATTGAAAGGTAACTGTCCAGTCAGGAGTTCAAAAAAGGTAACACCCAAAGAGTAAAAATCTGTACGGTAATCAATACCTCGGTTCATGCGTCCCGTTTGTTCAGGAGAAATGTAAGCTAAAGTTCCTTCTAAAACATTAGGATTCTTAATAGATTGAATTTCTTTTGGTAATAGAGTTGCAAGACTAAAATCGATAATCTTAATTTCTCTAGTGGTAGGATGAACTAGAATATTTGCAGGCTTAATGTCTTTATGAATTATGCGATGGCGATGCAGTTGTTCAAGAGTAGAACAAATTGACAGAGCTATCTGAAAAAATTCTTTTAATGGAACAAAATTATTTCCCTGTTCTCGCTCTCTTATTTGCCAATCTTTGAGGGATATAGCTTCATAATCCTCCATGATCAGAACATAGCCATTCCGGTAATTTTCTAAGCTGATGGGTCTGACTATGCCTGAAATATCGAGGTTTTGAGTAATAGTATATTGACTGCGAAATTGACTAACTTCTGCAAAGGTAGGATATTCATTTCGCATCAATTTCAGGATGACCTTTTGGTTGTCTTTTTCTCTGATACCCCGGTAAACTACAGTCTTTTTACCTAAATAAAGTTGCTCAGTGATGCGATAGCCAAGGATGGGAGACACTGTATCTGATACGAGTAACATAAAAGCTTATGGGGGTAATTATAATTCTGTTATTATTATTCCCATTGCAAAACTGGAAGTAGCAGAAGATAATGTGGAAATTATGTGAAATATATAGATTTTGGCTAAAAAATAAACTATTTTAAGTCTGCTATTCTAATCTCAGAAGAAAAAACCGCCTATCTCTGATATTGAAAAAATAAATATCCGCCAATAGAAAGTACAAAAAACCTACCTTTTTCTTTGTAATGCTGAAGCCTGGCAGGTAGTTTTATGATTATTGATTGTACTCAAAATATTTATCTCAAATTCATCTATGTTGCAAACTGGGGTTTACTCAAAAAGAATAGCGTAGGATTTATAAATTAAACTTGATTTCTAAATCCCACGCTGTTTCATTGGCTAATTACACTAGTGCAACAAGGCAAAATTAAAAAGTGAGCCCATACCATATATATGCTGTCCGGCTCACTCTATAAAATAATTTATTTCTAAGAACTCCCTTAGTTTTATCAAATTAAGAGCATATTTATTTGCGTCTAGAATGCTACGAGTAAGTCAACAGTCAAAAAGTTTCTATATCAATCAAAGCTTTTGGCTAGTTGAAATGGTTACTTTATTTATGCCGTGTTGTACTAGTCTTTAGTCTCTAGTTTTAGGCGTGAATGTTCTACGCATTATGATGAAAACTATTTGACTTTTTGTTTAATGAAGGTCACAACCTGAGTTAGCTGTTTCTTCAAGCTCTCTATTTCTGCTTGCATCTTGGCAATTTTTTCATTTAACAGCTCAATTTCTCCAGAGGATGCGGTAGCAACGCTTGGAGAAGGAACTGTAGCATTACTATTGATAGCAGCTGGGGGTGTGGCAAAACTATGGCTAGAAGTTACAGTTGCACTATGAGCAACAGCAACGCCTGCTCCCACTAGAACTGGTTCTGGGCGTACCAGTTTAGCTTTTGTCATTGCTGACTTGATAGCACCAATAAGTTGCTTCTGGTCAAAAGGCTTACCCAGAAATTCAAAATATTCAAAGGGTTCTGAAATTTTTTCAGTTACCTCTTCTTTACGCCCAGACATCATTACTAGAGGAATCTTCCTTAACTCAGGTTGGGCTTGAATTTGCTGGAACACTTCCCAACCGCTCATTTTCGGTAGTAGAAAATCTAACATGATTAAACTAAATTTATCTTTAAGGATGTAATTTAGTCCTTCTAACCCGTCTTTTGCTTCTACTACCTCGAAATTGCCAGGCGGCAACATCTCTCGTACTTTTACCCTGACAACGGTGGTGTCATCAATAACTAGAATTTTGTTACTTGCCACGACTTATTACTCTAACAGAAACTATAGGTGTAGATGGCTATTATGCCCATTGACATTGAGAATGCTCTTACTATATCCAACATTTATCTTGATTGGGGGAGAGTATATTTTCGGTATAAGTGATTTTCGGGGATGTGTTTTCTAGAACCTCTGCCCTTGTTCTCATCAATTTATGGCATGGTAATATTTAAGGCTTTAACCTTGCTCTAGAGCATAGAAAATTTGCTCCACAATACCTTTGGATCTCACGTGGATGTCTATGACTTCGTCACAACAAGCCCAACTCAAGTCAGAAATTATGGCAATGCCCAGTTGGTTACGTCGTTCTATCGGCAGAGCCAGCGAAATTTCTACAGTACAACGGATTATTAAGCAGCGCCAAATTCATACAATTTGCGAAGAAGGACGTTGTCCCAACCGGGGGGAGTGCTATGCCCAAAAAACTGCTACTTTTCTGCTAATGGGCCCTACTTGTACTCGTTCTTGTGCATTTTGTCAAGTAGATAAAGGTCATGCACCAATGCCCTTAGATTTAGAGGAACCGCAAAAGGTGGCAGAAGCTGTGAAGCTTTTGGGTTTACGTTATGTGGTACTGACTTCTGTAGCCCGTGATGACTTGGCAGATCAGGGAGCAGGGCATTTTGTCCAAACGATGGAAACTATCCGCCAGTGCAATCCAGAAACTCAAATAGAAGTGCTGACACCGGACTTTTGGGGTGGTATCGCTGTTGGGGAGGAAGGACAACGCCAAAGGATAGAGATGATTGTTAAGGCAAAGCCTGCTTGTTTTAACCACAATATTGAGACGGTGCGACGCTTAACTGGGCCAGTGCGCCGAGGAGCAAAATACGATCGCTCGCTGCATGTACTTGCACTCGTCAAAGAAATCGACTCCTCTATCCCCACCAAATCTGGTTTAATGCTGGGACATGGCGAAACCTTTGAGGAAATCATAGAAGCGATGAAAGATTTAAGAGCCGTGGGATGCGATCGCTTAACTATTGGTCAGTATATGCGACCTTCCCTAGAACATCTGCCAGTTCAAAAATACTGGACTCCAGAAGAATTTGATCAACTTGGCAGCATAGCATGGCAAATGGGTTTTAGCCACGTCCGTTCTGGGCCACTGGTTCGGAGTTCCTATCATGCGGGGGAAGATTAAGGGGGCAGGGGGCAGGGGGCAGGGGGCAGGGGGCAGGGGGCAGGGGGCAGGGAGATGAGGAGAATAAATATCCCATTACCCATTACCCATTCCCTAATTTCCAACCTTCTCACAAATATTTTTAAAGAAACTGGCTAATCGGTACCTCTGTTTGGTATTTCTTAAACAGTCCTGAAATTTAGGAGAACAGCCAATGACTGCTAAAAGCAAAAGTTCACCAGTAGCAGATAGTGGAGCTAAACCCCCCTATCCTTTCCGTACTGGTTGGGCATTATTCTTATTAGCGATCAACTTCTTAGTTGCAGCTTACTACTTCCATATCATTGAGTAATTAGAAGCTGATTGGTGCTGCTCAAATCGTGCCTTTAAATAAACCTTTAGGACGAATGAGCAGCACCAAAATCATGATTAACAGCGCTACTCCTTGTTTATACTGAGAACCAAGCCAAGGGGTGCTGACTTCTTGCACTATGCCAATCATAAAAGCAGCTGCGATCGCTCCGTAAGGATTACCTATTCCCCCCAAAATTACTGAGGCAAATAAAGGCAGAATCAAAAACCACCCCATATTTGGGCGCACTGCTGTAATTAACCCGTACATACTGCCACCCAAGGATGTGAGTGTGCCAGCAATTAGCCATGTCCAAAGGATTACTTGCTCTACATTAATTCCCGACACTCTAGCTAAATCTAAATCGTCAGCAACTGCTCGCATTGCCTTGCCAATTTTTGTATTTTGCAGCAAGTAGTGCAGTGCCAAAATCGCCACTACTGCTAACCCCAACACTAATAACTGATTTTGTGGTACCTTTAAGCCGAAGATATCTAAAGCTTGGGTCACAGGTAAATTGTAATTTTGGTTCTTGCCACCCCAAAGGAGGATAATGCCATTGCGGAGGAATAAGGCCAATCCAATAGAAATGATAATTAGTGTCGTAGAAGTAGCACGGAGACTACGCATTCTTGACCACAGTAATTTTTCTGATATGAGCATCATTACTACTGTTCCCGCTGCAGCTAGTACCATTGATAGCCAAATATTTACACCAGCACTGTTTACTAGCAGCGTTAGATAAGCTCCCAAAGTGAGAAAATCTCCGTGGGCAAAATTAGACAACCGTAAAATCCCATAGGTAAGGGTAAGTCCGACTGCGCCCAGAGCAATAATACTCCCTACAGCAATTCCATTAATAATTAATTGAGCAAGTTGTAGATCCATAGTGTTAAGCAGCTATTAAGAATTTCCTAGTTAGTGATTTCATACATTAAATTGGTGGGATCATCGTCACATTCGACACTATAGGTTATGCTTTATAAATAAGCAGGAATTGTGCGCTAATATACATAGAATCCTGTTCGCACTTTTGTGCGAAGCTCAACTTGTTCAGCGGTCTAGTTGACCATGCAGCAGTATTCAAGCTTACCAGAACAGAACTCACAGATAGATACAACCCAAACACTTTTGACCACAATACAGCAACTTCGAGCCGAGTTGTGGCTAGAAGGTGGCTTGAACCAGTTGCAAAGCCATCTCAATGATTGCTTGCTTTCTGCTTGTACCACCTTGCCACAGCCAAGAGCTACAGAAGCAGAAATTTTTCAAATTTTGGTCAACGAGATCAGCCATGCTTTAAATACTAGTAAGGTGGCGATCGCGCTGTTCCAACCACAAGAGACAACTGGTAAAATTTTTTATGTTCCACCATCCCCCTCCCGACGCTCACAACTTCTACAGGTAGAAGCGTTATCCAAAAAAGGTAAAAAGTTACGCCTGAAATTGGATGAGGTGATAGAAATTGAGGATTTACAGCACCTAGAGAATCAAGCAACGCCTGGTGCTTGGCAATTGGCCAATGATTGTGGCGGTATAACCGTTTGGCTAATTGTGGCGACAGCGCAGGTGAGAGTGGATGGGGAACTATGTAACACAGCAGAAGTAGAACTGCGATCGCAATTTATCGCACGGGCTGTGAAATATTGCTCTGTAGCGTTGGCAAAACTCAGACATCTCCAATCCTGGCAACAAAAGTCGCAATATTTGGGTAGTTCTAATCGCGAGTTGGAGCGTACTAATCAACTCAAGAATCAATTTTTGGCAAATACCAGTCACGAAATCCGCACTCCACTGAGTTCGATTATCGGCTTTACTCATCTGCTGTTGGCGCAAGGCTACGACCCAACGAGAGAACGCCATCAAGAATATTTAAATATTATTCAATCTAGCAGCAAGCATTTGCTAGCACTAATAAATGATATTTTGGATCTTTCTAAAATTGAAGCTAATCAACTAGATGTCCAGTGGGAAATTGTCAATGTGCCGACATTGTGCCGGAACGTGTTGGCACTAGTCAAAGAAAAAGCTGCTAATAAAGGTTTAAAATTACTATTAGATATTGAGCCGGAGGTAACAACAATAGTTGCCGATCCTTTACGGCTCAAACAAATGTTATTAAATTTACTTTTCAACGCTCTTAAGTTTACAACTGTAGGTACTGTAGGTTTACAAGTAGTCGCTAAAGGTAGCTTTTTGCATTTTACCGTTTGGGATACTGGTAGTGGTATTTCTCTAACAGACCAGGCAAAACTTTTTCAACCTTATTTCCAAATTGCTAATCCCACAGTTAATCGTAATGAAGGTACGGGTTTAGGTTTAGCTGTAACTCGTAAACTTGCTGAAGTACATGGTGGTTGTATAGAAGTCGAATCTAAGGTTGATTGCGGCTCGCGTTTTACTATCATACTTCCTTTAAATCCTGTAGGAGAATTAACTGGAATTACGGGTGATGTGACTGCTGCATCCGCTACAACGCCTTTAGACATTGCGCCTAGTTGTTTTTTAGAAATTTTGCTAGTAGAAAATGACTTAAACAATGCTAAATTAATGCAAATTTATTTAGAAAAACTAGGTTATCAAATCACTGTGGCCAAGAATGCTGCTGAAATGTGGCAAGCATTAAAAGATATTAATCCAGCAGTAATTTTAATGGATGTAAATCTGCCAGATGATAATGGTTTAAATTTAGTGCGGCAGTTACGAGAAAATCCCCAATATCAAATGACTCCGGTAATTGCTCAAACAGCAATGGCCATGAAAGGCGATCGCGAAATTTGTCTGGCAGCTGGAGTGAATGATTATATTTCTAAACCTATTGATTTACCATTGTTAGCTAGTTTGGTAGCTAAATATAGTAAACCTCAGTAAGAGGTTATTTATAAAGTAAAAATACAATTGCTGTAGGGGAGCCAGTCGCGTGGCGTATCTGCAGGATTCACTCTGAAGGGCTGAAGGGGTTTCCCAGGCTAGTCCGCATAACTCTTGGAACCCCCGCAAGCGACTGTAAATGTTGACTGTTGACTGTGAATCCTAACACCAAATCTGGACAACGCGACCTTGCAATTGTTGCCCTAGCCAAGGTGTATTACTAGAAAGGGTATGCAGATTTTTGCTCTCGACTTTCCAGTTTTGCTGAGGGTCAAATAAGGTTAATTCGGCTTTTTGATGAGGTGCGATCGCAGTCAGTTTGTCTCGCAAACATTCAGCTGATCTGGTACTCAAAGCCCGCCATAATTCTAAAGCGGTAAATTCGCCAGTTTCTACGAGATGTTGCCATAACAAAGGCAATGCTAACTCGTAACCAATTGCACCTGGAGGTGCTTCGGCAAAGGCTTGGACTTTTTCTTCGTAAGTAAAGGGTGAGTGTTCAATGGCGATCGCATCGATGATTCCTGTACGTACCCCTTCCCTTAAAGCCTTGACATCGCTGGGATTACCCAAGGGTGGGTCTAAATGCAAGCTGGTGTGATAACTTTTGACTGATTTGGTATCTAGTAACAAATGCATCCAAGTAGTGCTGGCGGTGATGGGTAAACCAGATGCCTTGGCTGATGCAATTAAATCTACACTACGTGCCGTAGAAACACGCATAATATGTACGTGAGAATTGCCTGTGGCGGCGACTAATTCTAATAAAGCTGCGATCGCACTTGTTTCTGCGCTGGCGGGTATTGGCGGTAAACCCAGACGAATCGCATCTGGCCCTTCTCGCATCACACCATTAGCTGTTAATTGTTGGTCACAAGGCCAAAAAGCTACTGGTTTACCTATAGGCAGCAGATATTCTAACACCCGTCGCACTAGTCCTAAATTTTCCCTGGGGACAGCATCGGTAAAGCCAACAACCCCCGCTGCCGCTAAATCGGCTAATTCTGTTAATTGCTTCCCTGCTAAATCTAAGGTAACTGCACCCCATACTTGCAACTGGGGTGTAGCTGCAGCCTCCTCTGCGCCTCTGCCTTTCTGCAACTGTGCCACAACAGCCGGGTTATCAATCACGGGGGATGTGTTGGGTAAAATGCTGACTCTGGTAAAACCACCAGCCGCCGCTGCTTTTAACAGAGATGAGATTGTTTCCCTTTCTTCAAATCCCGGTTCTCCAGAGTGGCTGTACAAATCCACTAACCCTGGCCCTAGAACTAATCCCCGACAATCTCTAATTTGAGTATCGGAACTAACGTCAGTAATGTGCGCTGCGATCGCTTGGATGTAACCATCAGCAATTAGCACATCAGCTAGTTGATCTGTTCCAGAAACCGGGTCAATTACCCGTACTTGTTGTAGCAATTCAGTTGTCATGTGTGCTTTTAGCGATTACTTATCAGTGTCTTAACTGTGAGTCTATTGTGATCTATCTGTTGACCGAATCAAGGATGAAGGACAAAGGTAGGTTGCACTGAGAATGGATATCAGTTTAAACTCCATCCCTCAATAAGTCCGGTAATTTTATACTTCATACTTTATACTTCAGCCTTCAGTTGACCGACAGCTTAACACTGACCTCTACAATGCTCCAGCTGCCGTTTTATCGAATACACCGCCACCTAAGTGAGTGGTGATATTCATAGCTTGCAGCACTGGTAAACCATCTGGCCCAGCGGGGTAATCAATGACGCTAACTGCGCCGTTACCCTGGCGGAAATTCCAGAAGTTGTCTGATGGTAAACCAAGAATATGACATAGTAAAGTTTTATTAGTAGCGTCGTGAGCCACGACGATACCAATTTTGAGATGACTTTGTGATGCTGCTTGCACAATTAAGCGCCAAGCTGCAACGCTACGTTCCCAAACTTGCTGTAAATTTTCTCCTTCTGGCATTTGTACTTGTGCTGGTTCTGTGCGCCAGCGTTCTAACTCTCCGGGAAACTCTTGTTCGATTTCTACTTCTAATTTACCTTCCCAGAGTCCGTGGCTAATTTCTCTTAAACCATCTTGGTATTCCAGCTTTACACTAGGATGGTGCTGCAATATCAGTTCTGCTGTTTCTTTGGGACGCGCCATCGGACTGCTGACAGCAAAATCTAGTTCCACATCTTTGAGAAACTCACCAGCTTTGCGCGCCTGGTTTCTACCGTTGTCATTGAGGGGAACGTCAATTTGTCCTTGGAATCTAGTTTGGCGATTCCACTCGGTTTCTCCATGACGTATGAGTAGTAATCTGACACCTTGATGTCCGGGACGCAAGGAAGGCAGAGTTTCGCCTGTATGTTGTGTCTGATTTAAAGATTCTAACTGTACGGGGTCGCCCAAACCGCCAGCAAAATTTAATACTGTAATGCCACAGTTAGATTGCTGGATGGAATGGTAACGGCTGGCGGGAATTCCTAACGCCGTGCTAATTAAAGCGCGATTAATGCCGTTATGTCCCACAATCAAGATAGTTTCACCTTGATGATGGGGTAAAGTTTCTTGCCAAAACTGCCGTGCTTGTTCGTATAAAGACAGAACCGGAAAATGCTCTTTAGTTCCCTCTGCGCTTTCCACTAACATCCGCAATTCATGGGGACGTTCGTGCCAAGTTTGGTAATCTTCAGCGAACTGTTGCTTCACCTCAGATGTGAGCATTCTCTCCCATAAAGGCAGGTCAATTTCCAATAATTTATCGGCAGTTTGGCAGACAGCAGACTTGCTAGTTGGATTTGTCAACTCACGTTGAATAATTTCTGCTGTTTGCTTTGCTCTCTGTAATGGACTGCTATAAATTGCATTGAATAAAATGTTACTGAGGGCCTTGCCTAATTTGCCGGCATCGGTTTGACCTTTTTCTGTCAATAGAGACGCATCAGTGCGCCCTTGGATACGCCGCTCAGTGTTATACATACTTTGGCCGTGGCGTACAATGATGACACGGGTCACTATCTTGCTCTCCTCTCTCTAAAGGAACAATTTTACTGCAAACTGGGTTAATCACTGTAACTTAATTTTTACCAAGAAAGATAGGGGGGAAGAGGCAAGGGGGTAGGGAGCAGGGAGCAGAGGAGAAATCATCATTCTTGTAGAGACGCGATTCATCGCGTCTATCTATCCGTGTCGGGAGTTCATCGCGTCTCTATGACTCAACACTATTAAGGAATTATATATGTTAAAAGGTATTTCGTTAGCGATCGCACTTTCTTTTATTCCTGTAATTAACTACAACCATAGTCAAGTAATTGCTACCACTACTACTGGGTATCAAATTGCTCAAAATTCTCAGCAATCTACAGTATTAACTGAGGAACGATTGGGGATTGGTGGTATTAAACTTTCTATGCGTGAAATACAAGTCAGAAAAATTTTAGGTAAACCTGTAACAGTAGAAAATGGTAATATGCCTGCGATCGGGAGAGTTCGGACTCTCAAATACCCCGGTATCACAGTTGATTTAGATGAGGGTTCTACGCCAGGTAAATTTAGCGTTTATCAAATCAAAGTTACCAGTAATAAATATGCCACTATCGATGGCGTAAAAGTTGGCGATGGGCAATCAAAAGTGCTGAGAACCTACGGCAAAGCGGAGATTTATCAAGAAGATAATCTTTCTAGAGTAAGTTACAGCATCGAAAACCCTAGCCCTGGCGGTTTAAATTTTACATTTAAGAATGGCAAAGTTGTCGAAATTCTCTGCTTTTACCTCATGAATTAACCTGACTTTTTTACTGCAATTGCATCGCGCTGAGAGGTTATTTATAAAGTAGGGTGTGTGAGGCGCTAATTTCTAATATGATTTGTCACGAAAGAACTATTTTAGCGCCATTTTGAAAAAACATAGATAAGGGCACGGCAACCATAATTTTTTGCGATATCAAATTATCTTACAGGTGCCGTGCCCCTACAAAGAATTTATCTATCTCTCTTATCGGCGTTTAATTTCCTGGCAAACTAATATCAAGTCCAACTAATTACTGACGATATGGTTGCTCTTGTTGGTAATTGGTAATTGTTAAACTGAATTTTTCTTTCCCATTACCCATTACCCATTACCCATTACCGACCTTCACAGATATGATAAGTCCTCAAACGGACATGATATAACATCTATTGTGCAAGCCATATAAAGATGCAATAGTATAAAAGCGTATGGGTAAGTAAGCATCTTTTACCAGTTTACTGACCTAAAACGCTTAAAATTACTTAATATTTTAGCTTGTATGGTGGCTATTGTTACTCAAACACTGCATGACTTGCGCCCAGGCGATCGCGTTAAATATCATGGTGTCGATTGGAAGGTAGAAGACTACAGCATATATCAAGATCCGCAGGGATATTTAACAGATGAGTGGTTGCTGACTTCTAATAAGGGTTCAGAATATTACTTATTAAGAGAATTCGATCCAACTAATAAGCCACATTCTATAACTTGGTATCTGGCTAACCCACTACAAAATCCACGCCTGTTACTACCAGATTCCGAAGAAGATATCGTACCCAGGTTATGGGACGATATGCAATCTCAAGCGGAACCATATCCGGAATTACAACTATTCTATAAACGTTATTACTTTGAGTCACGCACAGAGGGAGACTATCAGACAGAAGGTGAGATAAAATCTCGGATTACCTGGGATTACTGGGATGAAGAACATCAAATAAATTTAGCTATAGAAGCTTTCCCTTATCATCAATTAGATATTTATTCCACCAAAATAGTCCGTCCTGAAGAATTTTCCTCAATCCAAAAATTAGCAGATGCAAATCAGATTGATGTTGTAGAGATTATTGTCAAATCTGTGCAAGCTGTATTTGCTGCTGTGCTATTGCTAGTAGGAATTTGTATGATGATATTTGGATAAGAGGGAAATGCCTAATTCTTTATTTATTGAACAACATGATGATGGGATTGCTTTCTATATCAACGGAGATTTGCAGTTTGATACGGCGGATGAAGCAATATATCATGAATATTTGGTAATTCCGGCTATAGCTTTAGCAATTAAAAGATTTCCGCAGACAGATTTACGGGTGTTAGTTTGTGGGGGTGGTGATGGTTTAGCAGCGAGAGATATATTACGCCTTCCCCAAGTTAGCGAAATTGATTTAGTTGATTACAACCCAGAAGTTTTAGAATTAGCGCGTACTGTCTTTAAACCTTATAACTTGGGAAGCTTAGAATCAGAAAAAGTTACTGTCTATACTCAAGATGCATTTAACTTTGTTTCCCAACAGCCAAATGATTATTATCATGTCATCATTTGCGATTTTACCTATCCCCATGCTGCAGAAGACACGAATATATATAGTCGGGAATGGTTCCAAAAGCTGAATCGCGTACTAATTTCTAATGGCGTAATTTGCACAAACGGCGTTTCTCCCCAAAATAGAACAACAGGTTTTTGGTGTTTATATCAAACGCTGTTAGCAGCAGATTTCACAGTCAAACCTTTACAGCTAGCTATTCCTTCATTTTCTCATCATGGTTATGGTAATTGGGGCTTCTTTTTAGCATCGCCGCAGGTAATTACGCGCTATGAAATTGAAGTCCTCAATTTTCCCGAAGAGTTACATTGCTTAACCCGTAGTCAGCTACTCCCAGCCTTTATTTTTGAGAGTGCGATCGCAGATTCTCGGCATGGAGTTATGATTCATACTTTAGAGAGTCCACAACTGTTTTATTATCTGCTAAATTCTCCATCGCAGTTAGACAATTTAGGCTTAGAATCTGACGCTAGCATTGATTTTTTAGATATTGAAGAGACAGGAACAGCCGCAATTGGAGAAGGTGATTTACTAGATTTAGCATCAGTAGCGAAATTTTGGATAGAAAATATCTATGCTTTGCCAGAAACACAGGATAAGTTAGCAGATATAAATCGGTATTTACCTGTGCGTCATCGCTACCATAGCCAAAATATGACATCAGCATGGCTAGCACATCTCAAAGAATTACTTGCAGAAATAGATATTAAGCAATTATTGCAGAGTTTGTTAGCTAGAGCGCAAGATTTACCTCCACAAATTGCTCAAGATTTGAAAAAATTAGCTGATAAAGTTAGTAATAATCAAGCATTAGCAAATCTACATCCGCAAACAGTGGAGTTAATCGCCATGCTATCGGTAACCTTATTAATGGCAAATTTAGTTGCACCTGATTCAGTATTTGCTAAAGGTTTCTCTTCTAGTAGCGGTAGTAGCAGTAGCAGCAATTCTAGCTATAGTGACAGTGGTGATACATTTATGAATAAATTTATCGGTATGTGTCTCACTGGAGTAGGGGGAGTTTGGCTGTATAATATCTTCTTCCCGCAAAGAGAAGAGTGAAGATAATTCGTAATTAAATCATAGGGAAATAATATGATTTATGCAGATAAGTAATTCACACACCAATAAATTGACTCAGCAGGATTTAGCTTTAAATATTAGAGAATTGAATACAGCCGCACAACAGGATTGGGATGCATTCATCAAAAATCATCCCAATGGTTGCTTTATGCAAACTTGCAGTTGGGCAGATTTTAAAGAAATTGAGGGATATAAAACCTTTCGCTACGGTTTATTTTTAAATAATCAATTAACGGGAGGATGTATTTATTATTTATATCCTCAAAGCAATAAAGCTAACTTATTGATTGCGCCTGGTGGGCCAATATTACCACAAGAATATGCAGAGTCAGCGCTACAGCTATTGTTACATCAAGCCGAAAAATTAGCGCAAGAATTAGGAGCGATCGCACTGCGGATTGAACCACTATGGACATCAAAACCAGCGTACCTGAAAAAATTTGTCCGCGCACCTGCTGATTTATTACCATCGGAAACTTTACTCATAGATTTAACGCCAGAACTTAGCGAAATTTTAGGGGCGATGAAGCCGAAAGGACGCTACAATATCCGCCTCAGTCAACGCTATGGTGTGACAACAGAATTTAGCAATGATTCCCAAAAAATTCCTGTATTGTATGAATTATTTTGGGAAACAGTACAGCGTCAAAAGTTTTTTGGTGAACCCTACGGCTTTTTTATCAATCTTTGCCAAACATTATTTAAATCAAACATGGCAGAAATTGGTGTAGCCTATTGGCAAGGTGAAATCATAGCAGCAATTTTAGTAGTATATTGCGGTCAAGTGGCTACTTATTTATATGGTGGACGGAGTTTAGCACATCCAAAAGTTATGGCTAATTACAGCTTACATTGGGAAGCTATGCAAAGGGCTAAATTGCGCGGTTGCCAATTTTATGATTTCTATGGTTTTACCCAAGATGTAAATCATAGTTATGCCAAGTTTTCGCAATTTAAAAGTCAGTTTGGTGGACAACCTATTAAAACTATAGGCGCTCACGATTACTTTTTTTATGACCAATTAGCTGATACTCTCATTAGCTTATTTCAAAACCTGGCAGGTGGAAGCAAATGAACGAAAGACTGATGGCGCTAGTTACGCAATTTGGCGTGATTTTACTAGAATTATTTGTAGGTTTTGGTTTATTCTGGCTGGGACAATTTGCTTATCAAAAGCTGTTTCGCCGCCGCATGGAATTAAATTTAGAATTGTTTGTTAATGATAACCCTGCGGTTGCAGTGGCTTTAGTAGGTTACTATTTTGGTATAGTTATTGCTTTAGGTGGCGTTCTCGGTCAAAGCGTAGACAATTGGCAAGATAAAGCGCTGAATTTAATTAGTTATGGTGCCACAGTAATTTTATTAATGCTAGCTGGTGCATGGGTAGGAGATAAATTAATTCTGCGTCATTTTAATTGTGAACGAGAAATTATTCAAGACCGTAATATTGGGGCGGCGAATGTAGAAGCAGCAAATCACATCGCCAACGGTTTAATTTTAAATGCGGCTTTAGCTGGAGAAAGTGGTGGTTGGTTGGTAGGAATAGTTTGTTGGTTAATTGGCTTAGGATTACTCGTGTTAGTCAGTTTCGTTTATCCCAAAGTTACTAAATATAATGTGTTTGCAGAAATTGAAAAGCGCAATAACCCGGCTGCTGGTGTAGCTTTGGCGGGTTTATTGATTGCTACAGGTAACATTGTCAGAGTCGCCTTTGCTGCTGAATTTGAAAACTGGGTTGTGAGTTTTGCCCAGTATGGATTACTGTTAATATTTTGCTTAATTTCGTTGGTTGTAATTCGCTGGTTAGCCGATTTAATTTTAGTACCTGGTGTAAAAATATCTGATGAAATTGCCAATCAAGAAGTTCCCAATGTTGGCGCAGGTTTAATCGAAGGATTTGCTTATATTGCAGCTTCCTTTTTAATTGCTTGGTGTCTTTAAAAAATTATGAATTATTAGTAGGGTGCGTTAGCTTCAGCGTAACGCACCGCCACATAGATAGTTAAGCGTAAATTTAATTGTCTCTAATCATCAAATTCTCTCATAGCCGTATATGAGAAAGTTTATCAACCAGTAATATTTAAATAATTCCAGTTAGCCATGCTTTCAGAATCAGTAATTTGTCTTGTAAGAATTTCGGCTAATAGCCTAGCTTTTTGCTGATTATCTTTTTGGTAGTCGCATATATGAATATCGATTGTAACTTTTGCTTCTTCTGGCCAAAAATGCAGCGCTACATGAGACTCTGCTAGTAAAATAACTGCGGAAACTCCCTGTGGTTGGAATGCATAAGCCAGTTCACCAACAATAGTGAGTTGAGCTATATGAGCCGCATTTTTGATAACCTTGATAAAATCTGCCGCTTCCCAATTGAAAACAGTCTGTGCAGCTGGCAAAATTGCGTAGAAATGATGGGACTGAATCACCTATATAAGTCTTGGGTTGGAATCGTCAAAGGTAATTGTATGCTCAAGCGTAACAATAAAATGCTCCTTGTGTATGATACGGAAGTATAGTATGATTACCCAAAAATAATCATCGCTTAACTACATTGCTACGGACAGCATGTGCTGCGGCGGCTTGTAGTTTAGCATAAGTTTGCTCTGGTGCATTAACCCCGAACCACAAGAATTAAAATTCAAAATATTTTACAGTTTAATCCTACTAAACTGACTTAAAAAGTAGTGCGGTAGGCATTAGGGAGCAGAGAAGAAAAGGGACGGGGTAACGAAAAATAACGAATGAAAAATTACCAATTACAAACTAAAAAAATTCAAAAATATTTATTCGTTATTCTTAATATGCAGTTTATTGAGGAATAATGAGAGAAATTCATGTCACGCGATGGCAAAGAGAAGTCTAGCCCTTACTTTTACCATCATTGATTACATTTATCTCCAGTTGAAAAAAGCGCTCGAGACTCTATGCATGAGAAAATTTTCTTCTCGAAAAGATGCGATCGCCTAATTTTTGTATTGTATTTTTTTAATACAAATACAAATTAAATAACTACAGGAGCATCTATAGATTGCTTAGTTAAATCCAACACCTGAAAACTATTGCCTAGGCTAATTGGAAGCATAATGACTAAAGTTTATATTCTGGATGCCAACAAACAACCTTTGTATCCCATACATATCAGCCAAGCCAGAAAGCTATTGTCACAAGGTGATGCAAAAGTATTCCGGCGATATCCATTTACAATTATTTTAAAGGAGGTGCTGACACAGTCTAGGCTAGAACAACTTGGTATTAAGATTGACCCTGGGATAAATTAAATTAATACAGAACAACGTACATAAAGCCCTAACTAAAACAAGCGAAAAGCTTAGACAGTAATAATTTTTCTATTAATTTAGACTTTGGCTTTTTGTCTTTTTTTCTATTATTGCTGTGCGAAATTCGCGTATTTCAAATTAAAAACTTTTGTGAACTAGGCTTGTAGCTCTTTTGTGACTGTGTATTAGTAGTGAGCAGGAGTTTTTATCTCGCTATACTTTAATCCTCAGGAGAATCCAAAGGATAGAGTAAGGCGAAAGGCAGGTTATGGTAAGCTAAAACAACTCTAATTTGTATATGTGATATCAATTTATATTTAGATTGAGAATCGTCTTGTACGTTTGAGGTTTTATGAGTTCTTTTGTACTAAGCAGCCAGCAAATTGGGATCAATTTGTGCAATTGCTTAGACAATTGTGAGCTATTTTAGCGAAGCGACTTTTAGGTAGTTGCTTGAGCAATTTATACGTGCCAAATTATGCAAATTCAATTATGTCATAGCTGAGTTTGATTGTTATCTGTTGTATTAAAATCAACATCTTTACGGCTCTCGAGCCTGACTAAGGCTATCATCACCCAAGGCAAGAGTATCTGTTATTCATGCCGATTGTTTGGTGAGTTTAGGAATATATATTGCAAAGTACAACAACTTTAAACCATTGCCAAAAAAACGCATGGTTAATTAATAGTTAGGAATAAGAAAATGCCTAAATTAGAAAGACCTAAACCCCCTGTATTTGAACGAGTAGAAGATGAACGCTTACACCGCAAACAACGCCTAGCCGCAGCCTTTCGTTTGTTTGCGCGGTTAGGATTTAATGAAGGTACAGATGGACATCTAACAGCGCGCGATCCAGAGTTTACAGATCATTTCTGGGTCAATCCCTTGGGTGTAGAGTTCTGTGATGTTCGAGTTTCCAACTTAGTATTAGTTAACCACGATGGCGATGTAGTTAAAGGAGACCAGGCAATAAATCGTGAAGCGATCGCCATCCATTCTCAGATTCATGCTGCTAGACCAGATGCGATCGCAACTGTATACGCCCATTCAATTTATGGTAAAGCTTGGTCTATCCTAGGTCGTCCGCTTGACCCCCTGAATGAAAATGCTTGTGCTTTCTACGAACACCACAGTGTATTTCATGACTGTACAGAAGTCTTATTTAATGCTTGCGAATATCAACGCATTGTGGAAACTTTGGGAAATAATAAAGCCATAATTTTACGTAATCACGGGATGTTAACCGTTGGTCAATCAGTAGATGAAGCTGCTTGGTGGTTTATTAATTTAGAAAATTCCAGTCAAGCACAACTTTTAGCTGAGGCTGCGGGAAAACCCCATATTATTGAACATAATACTGCTCGTTTAACCAGAAACCACATTGGCGCACCTTCAAATGGCTGGTTCTGTTTTCAAACACTTTATAACAGAATTGTCCGCGACCAACCTGATTTACTGGAGTAATATTATTAGCCAAGATTGATATTAATAAACTTTGGCAACAGATTTAAACGTACCGCAAAGCGGAAGTCAAAAGTCAAAAGTCAAAAAAAAATACTGGGGGATGCGTTATTAACGCATCCTACGTTTTATGCTGCTGGTTTGGGAAAGACTTCTCCCGCTAAGTAAGCATCAAAATGTTCTTGAAAGTAAAGCCAAGAAGTCATATCTTCCACATCCAGTGCTGATTGTGGTGCTTCCTTATATATAGGAACGCGATTGTTAATTTCATCTTGGAACAGTTGCGGTAACTCAGAGAAACCGTTGACTTTACCACCAATAGCACTATAAATCAGCTGACCGGGGCGATCGCCCATTTTCATCCAAGGTAGCCATTGACCAATCCTATCCCAACTGAGTTTCACTTCCGAAACTGAATTTAGTGTTGAGTTGGATAAATCTTCAGTAGGTACAGTGAGTTTAAATAATTCCGCCGCTTGATAAACTTCTTGGGGACTGTATTCCGCAAATTTTGGGTTTCCTGCTAAAGGATTGGGGTAAGTGGGAAAGATATCAAACACAAAAGTTGTGCGCTCACCCTCAACTTGCGCGGGAAATTTCCCCTTAAATGTACCCTGTACGGGATTATTCGCCACGTGCATCACCGGTAGGATTTCTCCCGTCCAAAGATTCTCCCATTTATTTAATTTTTCTTCTGTCTCTGGGTCAAGGTAGTAATTCAGTTCCCGAGAAGTAAAATCCCAAACTCCTGGTTCTATGGGAATACATCTACTGACACTCATCCCTAATATTTTAAATAAGAGTTTCCGCTTCTCACCGGGGATAAAGGCGTAAATTTTACCTTTCCATACTAAAAAAGTAGATTCACTAGCATCGAGGGAAGAACGTGTTTTTACCCAGTCTTGGGCATCTAATTCTCGAGTTTGAGCAACCATTTACAATATCCTATGGGGTATGGGGCATGGGGCATTGGGCATTGGGCATTGGGTGAAAGCACCAGTCCTTACCCAGAATTTTGGGGTTGGCGGATAAGCGGTTAAAACAGCGATAAATTAATCTAACACAAACAATTTTTCTAGGTGTCCCCCCTCCGGTTTACTCAACAAACGCCAAACACCTAACGTTTCTGGATGCATAGACATCGCATTGTTAGCCGATGCAAGGGCTCAAGTTTGCGATCGTGCGATGATGCGATAGTGCGATCGCATTCCTAATTGAATACTCTCAGCTTATGACTTTGAACGCAGTTCAAATGCCATTTGGGAACGGTAAAAGCAAACATCAAATTCTAGAAAAAAGTTCATCCGCCCCAACAGCAATGGCACATTATCTGTAAGACTCCATGCAAACACTAATCTCACTGGTGGAAAAATACCGATTTGGGCTGATAAAACTAATCCTTTGGCTTCAACTGGTGCTAAATTACCAGCTAGTTGTACAGAAATTCAATTCTTCCCAAACAGCTCCTAGTTGAATACCTAAAGATTAGGGTAATACGTTAACGCTGGCTCCTGTATCTAGCAGTCCAGAGACTTCTACACTGGAATTTCGGTAAGATAATGTCAAAGGTAATTGTGGAACTGTGTCAATATCTCCAAATGCATCACGTCCTTCAATGAAAGCAAACCTTTGAAAATTAACCATCGTTTGCTTTTCTGTCTTCTTCTAGTAGTGCAGCTAGCTTGACAGCAGCATCATGAGAATTAAAAGGAGACCAAACATGATAAGTTGTTCTCGGTTGCAGTGATAATGCTTCTTCATCTGCTAGTTCTTGAACTAAAAACTGCATCACCTGCAATTTTTCTGCACGAGACAGATTACGCAAGGTTGGAAATAATTCTGCTATGCTCATTTGGGCTGAGGAATAATCACTAGGTACAATTTTAACTTGCCTCGATTTTACATTGTAGAGAAATACAATCAAATTGATGATGCGATGCCAGTAATTGCCAGGTTTCTTGATAAATTGTATTTTTAAGTAATATTTGTAAACCTAAATTATTTAGGCTGTATTTGTGCCTATGTCTAGGATGATAAATATTTTTTACACTTAATATACTCAAAGAAAAATTAAACCATTACACAAATAATTCAGAATAAATAACCAATACAGAAAATAACATCAAATCAGAGTAAAGCAGAGCTTTTGTGTGATTTATTATCAAAATCAAAATCATTTATTTTGTGAAAATATTGGTTTATTTTGCAACCATAATTATCAGCATACTTATATTTTAAATAATAGGAACTTCTATTTTCAATAAACCATCAGGGTAAATGTAAACCAGAGTATTTGCAAGCATCACATTTTTCAGGTTGTGATAGTAAGTTAATATCCCTAAAAGCTGAGAAATTTATTAATGCTAGTGTCTATACTCGTAGTCAGTAGCTCTAACAGGCGCGAGTTTTATGATGGAATGGTTAGTTAGCTGGGTAGCAAGTAATGCTGTAGGATTTCTCGTGAAATCTATTCTCAATGAAGATTTTGCTAAGGATTTAGCCAAGGATTATGCCAAGGACTTTTTTAAAAGCCGTTTGCAGAATACAACTAAGATATTTAAAGAAGAACCAATTCAAAAGGCGATCGCTGAAGCACTCCATCAATTTCTACAACTCGTAGAAGATGAGTTAAAGTGTTGCCAGCTTGCTGATAATGATATTAAAAAATTAAATAAGCCTCTGCAGCAATTTATTTGCTATAAGTCTGTTAAAGAAATACTAGGTCAAGCTTTTGACGGTGATTGCAAGCGCTTAGATTATCAAAGTTTAGCAACTATTTGGCAAAGTCTCAATCTACCAGAGTTACCTGTTGATTTTAATTGGCAAGCGGTAACAGATAGTTATGTTATAAAATGTCAGCAAATTCTTAGAGAGTCGCCAGAATTACGCGAGATACTCAATTCCCATAACTTACAAGCAATTCAAATTAATAGCCAAGAAGCTGCGGGAATTATTCCCAACTTTGACTTGCAGCAATATCAAGAAGCAATTCGCGAACGCTATGTCAATTTAAAATTAGATAGTTTAGATACTAGTGGTTATGCTTATAACGAATTGAGGTTATGGAGTATATTTGTCACCCCTAATGTGCGAGAAGTTCACCAAGTTTTACCTCAAGTTCACGAACTACCTAAAGAACATTGGCGACGGATGCGCGACAGTAATCAATTAGCATCTGCAGCAATTTCTTGGGAAGAATTAGAACAATACGAACGGGTGTATTTTGAACAGCCGCTAGCTTCGGTGTTAGATATTGTCAATCAGCCACAAACTTATAGATATATTGTGATTTTGGGCGATCCTGGTTCAGGTAAGTCTACATTATTGCAATATTTAGCATTAGCTTGGGTAGAAAAAACGCTTGATCAAATTGGTACGCGAGGTTTTTCTCTACCGCCAATTCCCTTGTTGATTGAGTTACGCGCTTATATGCGAAATTATGATGATGGACATTGCAAAAACTTTTTAGAATTTTTCCATCAAAGTCCCGGCGCAATTTCTCATCTCAATCAGCATCAATTGCAAGCGCAGTTAAAAACTGGCAATGCTTTGGTGATGTTTGATGGTTTAGATGAGGTGTTTGATTCTGGTAAGCGCGAAGATATGATTACGGCAATTCATCGTTTCACCAATGAATATCCGCAAGTCCAAGTAATTGTCACTTCTCGCGTCATTGGTTATAAACCCCAACGTTTACGCGATGCTCAATTTCGCCATTTCATGTTGCAAGATTTAGATAGCCAGCAAATTCAAGATTTTATTAATCGCTGGCATGATTTAACTTTTAAATATGAAGTAGATAAGCAAAGGAAAAGGGAAAGATTATTACGCGCCATTCATACCTCAAAAGCAATGGCAGAATTGGCGGGTAATCCCCTCATACTCACAATGATGGCAATTCTCAATCGTAATCAAGAACTGCCAAGAGATAGAGCCGAATTGTATAAAAAAGCTTCAGAATTATTGCTGTATAAATGGGATGTAGAACGTGCTTTATCTCATGAACAGCATTTACCCACAACCATTGATTATCAAGATAAACAGGCAATGCTGCGGCAAGTTGCCTATTATATGCAAACTAGTCAAAAAGGTTTAGCTGGTAATTGGATTAGCACCTGTAATTTAGAAAAAATTTTCACTGATTATTTGAAAAATCTGGAAGTCAGCGAACCCAGAGATAAGGCAAGGCGGTTAATTAATCAACTGCGGACTCGTAACTTTATGTTATGTTTTCTCGGTGCAGATTACTATGGCTTTGTCCATCGCACATTTTTAGAGTATTTCTGTGCTTGGGAATTTGTTTGGCAATTTAAAGAAGCGCAAACTTTATCTCTCAGTGAACTGAAGCAAGAAGTATTTGGTAAACATTGGCAAGATGAAACTTGGCATGAAGTATTGCGGTTAATTGCAGGCATGATTGAGCCAAGATTTGTAGCTGCATTAATTGAATATTTAATGTTGCAAAATGGCGAACAGCAAAAGTTTACTAATCTATTTTTAGCTGCTAAATGTTTGGCGGAAGTGAGAAAGCGTTCAGTCATTGGGTTAACTGCCAATAAATTACTAGTGCAATTACAAGATTTAACCAAATATGATCTCTGGTATTATTATGATCAATTATTTGACGACAAAGAAACGAAACTCGTTGATGAAATTCGCACCCAAGCCGTGACAGCAATCGCTACTACTTGGAAAGATGATTTCAAAATCAAATCTTGGTTAAAACAGGTTGCAACTTTAGATGAGAATTGGCACTTGCGATGTGCAGCAGTGCAAGAATTAGCACGTAATTTTGTGCATGATAGCGATAATATTAATTTTCTCAAACAACGCACGATTATTGATGAAAGCTGGAATGTACGCCGCGCAGGTGTGCAAGAATTAGCGCGCAATTTCCCCGATGATAGCAGTACTATACAGTTCCTCAAAGATAGAGCGATTGCAGATGGAGATACAGATGTGCGTCGTGTCGCTTTAGAAGAATTAGCGCGCAATTTCCGAGATGATAGCAGTACTGTACAGTTTCTCAAAGACTGTGCGATTGCAGATGATGCCGATATCCGTCGTGTCGCCTTAGAAGAATTAGCTTGCAATTTCCCCGATGATACCGACACCATCAGCATTTTACAAGAGCGATCGCTCGCAGATGAGGATGCGGATGTGCGCCGTGTCGCTGTAGAACAGTTAGCACAGCACTTTCCTGATGATGCTGATACTATGGCTATTCTTCAAGACCATGCTACCGTTGATGAGGATGCAGATGTGCGTCGTGTAGCCGTTGAACAATTAGCACACCACTTTCCTTATGATGGAGATACCCTGAGCATCCTCAAAGACCGTGCTAATGTGGATGATGACGCAGATGTGCGCCGTGTCGCTGTGGAAGCATTAGCTTGTCATTATCAAAATCATACAGATACCATTGGCTTTCTCAAATACCGCATCATTGCTGATAATGATAGCGATGTTCGCCAAAGCGCAATTCAAGGATTAGCCAGAAATTTTGCCGATGATACTGTTATTAGCTTCCTCAAAAACCTAGCCACCGCTAATGAAAATTGGCAGGTGCGACGCGTGGCTGCAGTAGAGTTAGCCTGCTATTTTAAAGACAACAGTGATATTATCAGTTTTCTCAAATACCGTGCGATCGCAGATGATGATGCCGATGTCAGACAAGCTACACTGCAAGCATTAGTCAGTAACTTTCCAGATGATGCCGAAATTATCGACTTGCTCAAAACCCGCGCGACTGTAGATGATGATGCTGATGTGCGCCGTGTAGCTGTAGAAGAAATCGCACGCAACTTTTTAGATGATGCAGAAACTATCAGCTTTCTCCAATATCGCGCCACACATGATTCTAGTTGGAATGTGCGCCTTGTGGCAGTAGCAGAGTTAGCGCGTAACTTCCCTGATGATGCAGAGATAATTACTTTTTGGCAAACCCGCGCCACTACTGACAAAAATTATTACGTGCGACGTGCCGCTTTGCAAGCCTTAGCGAGGAACTGCCAAAATCATGCTGAGACAATTTGCTTCCTCAAATCTCGTGCTACCATTGATACTCATTGGCATATACGCCGTGCAGCCATAAAAGAGTTAGCAAATAATTTTCCAGATGATGCTGACATTCCCAACTTCTGCAAATACTGCGCCATTGCTGATGAAAGTTGGCAGGTAAGACAAACCGCACTGCAAGAATTAGCGCGCCACTTTAAAGAAAAAACCGGGATGTTTGAAATTTTTTACAACTGCGCTGTTAACGATCCCTTTCAGCGCCGTAACAGTTGGCAAACCAACCCGCGACGAGTAGCACTAGATATTATTATCAAGCAATACCCCCATCATTCTCAAACTTTACCACTATTACAAGACATAGTTGGCAATGATTTAGACATCAAACTCAGGGAATATGCTCATAAAAAACTCACAGAATTAGGTGCTAGGGTGCCTTAGCGTAGCTTAACGCACCGCCAACCCTCAATGGCGCTGTATAAAATCCTTTGTATATTAAGGAACTGGTAGCTTTATCCCAATTCAAAATTAACAAAGCCAGTGCGCGCATATCCTCAAGCAACCATTGCTGTCCAGATCCCCGCTAAAGTCAATTCTCGGCGGTGCGTTAGCCTGCGGCGTAACACACCCTACTGGCGTGTCTAGCCTTAAATGTGGCAATATAATTTTCTTGTGGGGTGGACATCTTGTTAATGGTGTCAACTTAACGTGAAACCCTCTTAGTTGCAAGGTTTCGCCCTCACCCTGTGCCCCTCTCCCACAGGGAGAAGGGAGCAAGAGATTTAGTTCCCCTTCTCCCGGGGGAGAAGGGGTTAGGGGATGAGGGCGAGGGTATTTGTACAACGCCCGCCCTATATAGCTTTTAGCTTAACTTGACACCTATGACATCTTGTCCGCCCAGGACGGGCAAGATGCCCATCCCACAAGAGTTTGAGCAATGCACTATTTTAGTCTTGCCACGCTACTACTTCAAGTACAGGTTTTTTTACTCACAAAAATTGAATAAGCAAAAGCAACTATTGCTTTCTCCAAAGCTGCTTTTGCTTTCTCATTTGATTGTATTTAGTAAGCAAAAGTAGATATTGCTTTCTTCAAAGCTGCTTTTGCTTTCTCATTTAATTGTATTTAGTAAGCAAAAGTAGATATTGCTTTCTTCAAAGCTGCTTTTGCTTTCTCATTTCAGTATATTTAGCAAGCAAAAGCAACTATTGCTTTCTCAAAAGCAGCTTTTACTTTCTCATTTCAGTGTATTTAGCAAGCAAAAGCAACTATTGCTCAAAATCCACCAGTTAGATTTATGTAAAAATTAAGTAACAAATCTGACTAAAAATCGGCAAAAGTTGTATTTTAAGGATAGTTTGTGTCCTTCATCGACACCAATCACCAGCACCTTGAAAACCGCATAATTTCTTTGACTTCTGTCGATTGCCTACGCAGCAAAGCTTTCAGGTTTTGACAGCTTGGGTTTACTGAGAATTCTTTGGAGCTATTGACACTCAAAAAAGTGGTGTCGATTGAGGGGTTTCAAACCCTCTCCTGGTAAGGTTTCCAAAAGTGAACTCTTTACAATCACCTCGCCCCGAAAGGGGATGGAAACACCTGTAATAGCACCTTGATGTCGGCTACCAGCCTTGTAATCCTTTACAATCACCTCGCCCCGAAAGGGGATGGAAACAACTTCATGCTGCTTGCAAATCTTGAAAAAACCAACTTTACAATCACCTCGCCCCGAAAGGGGATGGAAACTCTGAGCCATAGTACCTTTGAGAGCATCTTTGTCATCTTTACAATCACCTCGCCCCGAAAGGGGATGGAAACACTCAGGTCAGGCACACTGCCACTGTGTCCATGAATTGCCTTTATAATCACCTCGCCCCGAAAGGGGATGGAAACTGTTAGCCTGGCTGTTTTCATCTACATTGATGCGTCTTGACGATCACCTCGCCCCGAAAGGGGATGAAAACACTGTGGCGCAGCTCATCTGGAAGAAGCCATTGCTGTCTTTACGATCAACTAGCCCTGAAAGGGGATGGAAACACACAAGTGTTGGGAGCGATAGACGCAGCACCGACTTGACGATCGCATCGCCCTGAGAGGGGATGGAAACCGACGAATTGCCCAGCGCAGTTGAATTTCTATTTGCTTTGACGATCGCATCACCCCGCAAGGGGATAAAAATCTATTAGTAGTAGCTGTAGTCAGGGGAAAAGCATTCGCTAGGCGATCGCATCACCACGGCAACGGGATAAAAAAAGTGAAGATAAGCAGTGCGATCGCACCTACTCAAGCAAACATTGCTGTCCATCTCCCTCGTCAATCCTCAGTGGTGCGTTATACTGCAGGCTGACGCACCTACCGCTTTGTGATTTGTGATTTGTCACAAAATGACAAAGCGCAAAGTCTGAGCGCAGGTTTCCTCCGATCAGAACTTTGTAAGAATGACCAATAACCAATGACAAAATGAAATTTTTCCGGATTTGAATTCAGGAAAATAGAGATCCTGATTTGATTTATACTTTTAGATTCGTCTGATTATCGAAAAGCTTGAAAGTTGTATGTCCAGCCCCAGTCCCGACACAGTTCGCGTTTATTTGCAAGAGATTGGTCAGTACCCCTTGTTAACAGCAGACCAAGAGATTGCTTATGGTAGGCAGGTACAGCAAATGATGGCCATCGAGCAACAAAAAGAAACGCTCAGGCAAAAATTAGATCGCGAACCTACTTTGAGTGAATTAGCTGCTGAGGTTGACAAGAGTGAAGCTGAATTGAAACAGATACTCAAGCTAGGTCAACGCGCCAAGCAAAAGATGGTAACAGCAAACCTGCGGCTGGTAGTTTCAATTGCCAAAAAATATCAGCGCCGCAATTTGGAATTCTTGGATTTAGTTCAAGAAGGAGCAATAGGTTTGCAACGAGGTGCAGAGAAGTTCGATCCAAATCGCGGCTATAAGTTCTCAACTTATGCATATTGGTGGATTAGCCAAGCAATTACAAGAGCGATCGCAGAAAAATCTCGGACTGTGAGGCTACCAATTCATATCACCGAAAAACTTAATCAAATCAAAAAAGTCCAACGAGAACAGTTTCAAGCACTTGGACGTTTTCCCACAATTACAGAAGTGGCTGAAGCGTTAAACCTCCAACCCAACCAAATCCGAGAATATCTCAGTGCTGCAAAACAGCCATTTTCTCTAGATTTAAAGGTGGGAGACAACCAAGACACCGAACTCAACGAACTTTTAGCAGATGAAGGTATTTCCCCCAGCGAACAGCTAACACAACAGCTGTTGCGTCAAGATATGGAAAATTTGCTAGCTTCTCTCAAACCCATGCAGCGTGAAGTCCTAATTTTACGCTTTGGGCTTGAAGACGATCAACAACTCAGTTTGGCTCAAATTGGGCAAAAGTTAAACGTCAGTCGCGAACGAGTCCGCCAAATTCAGCAGCAAGCTATCAATATCCTGCGTCGTCAACAACCGTCGATTGAACAATATTTGTCGGTTTAGACAATAGGCGCAAGACTTGTTGGTTAAGGGGAAAAAGGGGAAGGGGGAAAACTATTATCTTTCCCTTTCCCCTTTCCTCTTGATTTCCTCAAAGGCGCACGCCAAACAGTATGTGCATTTTGAAAAAAGAACGCGACAGATGAGTAGTGGTACTGCACCAGTCATACGTATCAACTTAAGCTAAAAGCTATATACGGCGCGTGTTGTACAAATACCTTGCGCCCTCATCCCCTAACCCCTTCTCCCGCAGGAGAAGGGGAAATAAATCTCTTGCTCCCCTCTCCCACAGGGAGAGGGGCTGGGGGTGAGGGCAAAACCTTCCACCCAAGCGGGTTTCACCTTAAGTTGACACCAATAGGCACCCGTAAGATATTTGATATGCCAAAAGATTGTGGATGCCGTGCCCTTACAAAGAATTTATCTGTCACAAACATTATTTGAATTGGTATGAGTTAAGAATTGTTGGTAAAGGGTAAAAAGGAGAAACGGGAAGGGGGAAAACTATTATCTTTCCCTTTACCCTTTACCCTGATTTCCTCAAATTGCTCTAAGGTAGTTGACAAACCGGATAATCGGTTTAACGATAAACTGGGAAAAATCATTTGAGGTATGACTAATGGCAAAGACAAACGCGGCTAAAAGTGACACACCTGTAGAGGAATCGTCCGCCGTTGCAGAGAATGAAGAGACAACAACCGTTGAAGATACACCTCAAGCTGCTGAGGATAGCCAAGACATTGACGAAATCTTAAACTCACTTAAAGCTTTACTGAGTGCTGTAGAAAAATTGCAAAAAGTCCGCCAAGAAGTTGGCGATATTAAACCTTTGGTAGTGCGGATGCTAGATGGCGAATTGCTTGTAGGTGAAGAACTCGAGCAACTCAAATCAGGGGTGAATGGACTGCTAAAGCTGGTGCGTGTTTACAGCGATCATCAAGCAGCACTCACGAAAGCACAACCTGCAAGAAACTTACTAGATGAAATCCTCAAATAAGTAGGTCGTTGCAATTAAATATAGCTAGTACCGCTACCTTGGAACTCAAAAAGAGCTAGTGCGTTGCGCGGGTTCCTCGCGTTGTAGCAACTGGCGTTGAAAAGTCAAAAGGTTAATATATCATGCTGTATTTATCAGCGTAACCTGCGGGTACTCCTTTGGAGAATTCGGAAATTAGCCTTTTACACCTCTATATCTTTTGCCATTCCTGCGGAACGCTACGCGAACGGCTGTTAATTTTTGATTGCTATACCTTACCAATATGAGAAGCCCTATAATAGCCGCAATCATCTATTGGTAGGTTATACCATTTCATACTTCATACTTCTTGTTCTTGCCTATAACCCAATACGCTTGGGTTAAGAAAATTAATTGACAACAAAACCAAAAAACTAGTTACTTAACAAAAAACAGAACAATAATTTTGGAGGGGGTTTGGGGGACGCAACCGTCACCCAATCGGGGGTTTGGGGGAGAATCCCCCAATTGAGCTAGTTGTTTTCACAACTGACAAATCAGTCACTAATAATCTTATCTAATCTGTATTGGCCTATAACCTACTACTTGGTAAAAGTAGAATATCTATAGTTTCACCTACTGCCAAACCCAATACCGCTAAGATTGTTAACACTAAAAATGCATCTAGTTTAGTAAAACCAGCAAACCGCAATTCTAAATCTGCTAAAAGCGTTGTTGCTACTGGTATCAGAAACAGGCTAAATAATAGCGACCAAGTTGCAACTATAGCAATTGATAGGCTTAAAAATAAAACCACAATTAAAGTTTGAGAGCCAAAATTAATTAAGCGCTCTAACCAAGAGAAACTTTTTCTAGCTATAGCTAGAGCCACAGCAGCAATAAAACCTCCTACTAGCCAAACAATGTGATGAACCGCAAGATACCATCCTAAAAGAGCGTAAGCTAACCAGAGTAATCCTAAAGGTATCCAAGGAATTCTGTGATAAAGTTCTATATTCATAAAATATTTAAAAATTAAATTCTTACAAACTTGTGACTTTTAACTTAATTATCTATTTATAATTATTTAATATTATGCCGAATCAACCAACTGCAATTTAAAACTTGACTTGTTTTTTAATTTTTGCAATACAAGTAGTCTGTTAGCACTAGCTTAATTCACCTCTCCTCAAGCTTTTGATTCGTTAAGTTTTATGCCTAGCACCACATAAAACATCCTTCTTTGGGATAGAACAGATGTAATGATTTTCGATTTATTCTCTAATAGTTTAGCTCTTTATTAGCGACGATATTATAGCATAAACTCAAGTTTATGCCCAGAAATGATTAATATATTCCTTTAGATATATATCAATAAATAACAAGCAAAACTCTTGGCAGATATACGATGACTGCTCTTTTGATAAACCTATAATTGAAGCCTTGCAAATCTAATTTCCGACAAGTCAGTAACCAATTTATAAAAATTAATTCCTCTTAATAGAGGGTTTTAATTATTTGCCAAAAACATACTGACATTATGCTGTCGGCAAAGAGTATATTTAATTCAAATTACTAGTAGGGTGCAAAGCTAAAGCTAATAACTGGCCTTCAGCCTCTACGCGTCCGCATAACCTCAAATGTAGGGTTTTCAAATTGGAATTTGCGTAGTGGTAATAGGCATCAACCATCAAGGTGTCAAGCTATAACCAAAGGTAAATAATATGTCTGTTGAGCAAATACTACAAAAAAATTTGGTAGCAGATGAAAATCTGCCTGGTGTTGTCAGAAGCGATGTTAAGTACGAACCGGCTAAACCCAATCAATTAAACATACCTGATGTTGCCATATCTTTAACTCCTCTGGCTTTACTAATCAGTTGGATAGTTTTCTTTTTAATGTTACGAAAAAGCCAAGCAATAGTAGATAATAAGCGATTTTTTATAATTAATGGTATAAAAAAAGTTCCTTGTAAAAATTGTCAATATTATTCAAACAACCATTATCTTAAATGTGCAGTTAATCCTTCTCTAGTAATGACAGAAGAAGCAAAAGAATGCTCTGAATACTTACTTGATAAAAGCAAAACACACAAAAATATTTTTGGTAGAAATGATGATTCTGAGTAGTGCGTGCTGAGTTCTGAGAAAATACTGCTCTTTCCCCTACACCCTGACAATATTTTCCACAAATTTGCAAAAATTATTACTTCGCGTTAATTTTTTGGGTAACTTTCTGGTATAATTCACAGAATCTCTCGCATCAAAAGCTAGAACTTAGCTTTCGCAGTCGTAATTGTTAGCACAAAAAATTTATTCCTTCTAAATTAAGGCCCTCTTGACTAAGAGGGTGATTTGTTAATTTATACTTATGATTCCTACCCTAATTTTAGCTTGGATCGTATTTGCAATCTTGTGGAAAATCGTCAAGACAACTATCAGGACTGCACTGACTGTAGCGGCGATTCTCATCTTATTAAATATCAGTTTTGGTATTACTCCCCAAGATATTTGGGATATGATCGCTAATTTACCGCAAACGCTCTCGCAAATACGTAGTGGTAAATAAAAAGTATGAAGGATGAAGTAGCACAACTTTCATACTTTATCCTTCACCCTTCTTAGTTAGTTATTTTGTAATAAAGAAACTCTTGCTAATGCATCTTTGACGCTTGCAGGTAGCTGACGCATGATTTTACCTCGTTCCCGGTCTAACGCTACTAAAGTTACTTTAGCAGTTGCGTAGAGTTCCTGCCCATCAGTGGAGGTGATAGCGTAATCCCAATTAATTCGTACACCTGTGACATCAGCCATGCGTGTCTTAACTAATACCGCTTTACCTAATTGAATAGACCGATGGTAGCGCACGGAAAGTTCTACAACTGGTAAATCGCAGCCTAAAGCCACTAAATCTACATATTCAATACCAATAGACCGCAAACATTCTATTCGTGCTTCTTCCATCCAATTTATGTATGTACCATGCCAGACAACTCCTGCATAATCGGTGTGGTGGGGTTGGACTCTTACAGGATAAGCGAACCAATTTTCAGATGTATGATTTAATGGACTGTCAATGGCACTAGTTGGTGGTAATTGGGGTTGACTTGATTGTGCTTGTGACATCTTGCAATTTTTGAATAGCTGTAAATTTTCACATTGAATAGCTTGACACAATTATTCAAGACTTGTTCAAGCCAACTCTTTTCTATTTTGGGATCAAAAACAATAGCTAGCACTAAAGTTGCAGCATCAGAGCAATTTTTGCAGGGTAGGTACTGTTGTATATTTCCTCTCAACCCTGATGAGAACTAGTTTCTTCTCTACAATTGACTACCGTCAGTAAACTCTTGTCGATTGTGGAATTAAAAGCCAGCCAAAACTCAATACAGTTCAGTTAAGCTGATTAGCCATTGATTTGTCACTTATTAAAGAAGCCAGAATACTTGGGGGATTCTCCCCCAAACCCCCGATTGGGTGACGGTTGCGTCCCCCAAACCCCCTCCAAAATTATTGTTCGGTTTTTTGTTGAATAACTAGTTTTTTGGTTTTGTTATCAATTAATTTTCCTAACTGAACTGTATTTAGCCAAAACTAAAGTTTGAGCATAAATTTCTGGGAAAATGTGTAAAATTTAAAAGTTCAGCATCTACGCTCCCCAAAATCGGGAGTGTTTTGTTATGCGGTCTTATTTTCAGCGATTCAATTTTTTTGCCTTTTCTATCCTGGTCTTTCTAGTTTCTAGTTGTACAAACCTAGATAATAAACAGGTAAATTCCCCTGTCAGCACACAACAAGGCTCAACAGCAACACCTCAGGTTTCACCGCAGAATCAGCAAGAATCAGAAATCAAACTGCTAAATGACGAGGCTGTTAATATCTTGCAGCAAGGTCAATTTAAAGAAGCATTACAGAAATTAGAGAAAGGTTTAGAGATTAGCCAAGACAAAGGAGAACGTTTTTGGGAAGCTGTCACCCTAAATAATATTGGCAGGTTATACCAAAAACAAGCTAACTACTCACAAGCACTCCAGTCTTATCAGCAAGCTTTATTCATTAATAGAGAAATTGGCGATCGCGTCCAATTGGGTAAAACTTATAGTAATATCGGTTACTTATTTGATATTCAAAACCAACCAGAGTTAGCAATTTTCTTTTACAAGCATTGTTTAATTAATCGTGAAATTGCGCGTCTAAATCCAGCAGTACTTTCTGCGCCGCAACCAGATGCTTATAACGTTACTGTTGCCCAAACATATCGAATTTTGGGGGAAAAACTCCTGAAGCAAGGACGTGTAGTAGAAGCACAACGGAGTATGGATCTCCTCAAAGTTGAAGAACTCGAGGGATTTCTGAAAGATGTACCAGGTAATCAACGCACCGCTAAAGGTATTGAGATTGCCCCAGGAGAAAAAGCACTTAAACAACAGTTAGAGCAAACTGGGAATAATGCTGTAGAACTAGGTAAAGAGTTAACAAAACTTCGTAAAATTGCACCCGAACAGCGATCGCCAGCACAAAAACAGAGGATCGAGCAATTAGTATTAGATCAGCAGAAACTTTTAGAGCAATTTAACAATTTTATTGCTAGTCCAGCAGTTAAGACACAACTAGAGCAACTTAGCGTTACAGCCAAGCGACAAAGTTTAGATTTGGCCAGTATCAACGAACTGAGAGATAATTTGGCTCGTTTATCGCAAAAATCAATCCTCATCTATCCTTTGGTCTTGGATGATAACTTGGAATTGGTTGTTGTTAGCCCAGAATCTGTACCAATTCATCGTAAAGTTGCCGTCACACGCGAACAGCTCAACCAAACAATTGCTACCTTTCGCCAGCAGCTACAAACTCCTGAACGTAACGACACAGTCATCAAGACAGCTAACCAGTTATATAACTGGCTAATTAAACCTATAGAAAATGAAATTAAAGCTTCAGGCGCAACGAATTTGATGTACGCACCTGACGATCAGTTACGCTATATTCCTCTGGCTGCTTTACATGATGGCAAACAATGGCTGGTAGAACGCTTCAGTGTTAACTACATCACTGCTGCTAGTCTCACGAACTTTAATACTCCACCAGCATCAAGTTTGCGGGTTTTAGCTGGCGCTTTTACTAAGGGTAACTATCAAGTTGAGGTGGGTAATCAAAGGCTAGCTTTTTCTGGCTTACCATTTGCCGGTCAAGAAGTGGAAGGTTTAGCAGCTACGATCCCCGGAACACAAAAACTAATTGATGAAGCTTTCAGTCCCAAAGCGACTATACCGCAAATGGATGATTATTCCATTGTCCATTTTGCTACCCATGCAGCCTTTGTGGTAGGTAAACCCGAGGATTCATTTATCTTATTTGGCAATGGCGATCGCGTGAACCTCAGAGATGTCGCCAACTGGTCTTTAACTAATGTCGATTTGGTAGTTTTAAGCGCTTGCGAAACAGGTTTGGGAGGCAAATTAGGTAACGGTGAAGAGATTTTAGGGTTTGGCTACCAGATGCAAAAAACAGGCGCTAGAGCAACTATTGCTTCCTTATGGTCTGTAGATGACGGCGGTACTCAAGCATTGATGAGCGCTTTTTATGCCTTGTTATCCCCAGGTAAGCTGACAAAAGCCGAAGCCCTCAGGCAAGCACAAATTGCATTGATTCATGCAGACTCTAAGGTAAAAAATAAAAATGTTCCCATAGCAACGAGTAGTGGTTTGAGCCATCCTTACTATTGGGCACCTTTCATTTTAATTGGTAATGGATTGTAATAACTTCGAGTTTTTTAAGTCTGTGGCTGATATCAGCAATAAAACAATCAATTAATGGTAAGAGTGAATAGGTAATCAATGGGCAAAATCACCCAAAATTACCGATTCCCAATTACCAGATAGTGCTTGACGCTTTTTCGTAAATAACCCATTCGACCAAGAATCCTTAAAACTTCTTGGCTAAGGTTTTGTTAGCTGTGGAGATTGCCCCAGATTGGTGCTTGACAATATTAGCAAGTTCTTGTAGCTGATTAATCGCCTCTGCACCTTCTAATTTCATTAATTCACGGTCATCCCGCATTTCTGTCCAGGTAATCCCATAGTCAGATACTAAAAACCGAATTAGGTGATTATCTCCCAAGCTGACCATAAATGAAGCACTATTCATTTGGTCACCACAGGTATAACAAGAAGCCGGATATCCACGTCGTTCCAGTACAATTGCTAATGCTTGTAGGTTCATTACCAAGTCTTGAACGAATTGCCGATGTTGATGCGCTAGTCTTAGAAACACTTTTTTCCTCCAGACACCACGGTCATTTGAGTTCTTTTATATTTTCTTTAGATTTTCTCTTCCTCTGGTATTGTAAACTATCCATTACAATAACCATCCATTTACGTAGTCTATTTATTGACTATCTTGCTAGGGTAGTAGATAACGGTTTTTGATGCCGTATCAAAGTATTCAGTTTAAGAAGTCCAAATATCTGACAGAATATTTAAACTTAAGATTGTCTTTATGTGGTTCTGTCAGCTTAGATGCTTATGAGAACCGATCCGATTTAAGAGTAACTCAAATTTGCCACTAGTCAACCATATAGAAAGATACATATTGTATCTCTATCTGCCAGAATAGCCCAATCTATTACTAGTAAAGGCTTTCAGGCTGTTTTTTGTAGCCTCAATGTCAAATACTGGCTTAATAACTTGTTTATTCTCTAACATCTGCTTGATATTGCCCCGGATTGGGTACGCAGAGTCACATTTTTTCACATATCTAACTTTTGGCAGATGACGTGTAACTTTTAGACTGGCAATTTCAGAAGCAAGCTGCTTTAGCAGTATTTGTTTATACTTATACGCTTGGTTGGCTAGATGCTAAATATAAAACCAAGTTTGGTAGATTTAATACTGAGAATAACTAAAGTTAGAAGATTTATGTTGCCATTTAGGCAAGATTTTTACGGCTTTTGACATCATAGCGAAATGTTGTTTAAGCTACCGAAAATATCTTGGCAATGACAATCAAATGTAACATAACATACAAAAAAGTTCATGTTTGAGCGTTTGGGATTTGGATTTTGGATTGGGGATCATATCCACATACATAAGTTAGGGGCACAGGATTATTGTGCCCCTTTATAAATTTAAATTAACTCTGTGTGGAAAATAGTCCTGAGTGCTGAGGAGCCAGTGCGTTGCGGAGGTTCCCTCCGTTGTAGCAACTGGCGTTGCTGAGTTTGAGAGACGCGATTAATCGCGTCTTTCCAAGAGTTGTGAGTGCTGAGTAAAAATGCTAATCCCCAGTCCCCAATCTTAAGAGACTACACTACTTGCCACCAACCAAAAGCGGGGCCAATAAAACGGATGGTAACCCAAGCAGCAACCATGACACCAATACCTATCCAGGCACCGCGAGTAGTCCATTGCACAAATAGTTCACCTTGAGTTTTGGTAATTGGAACCCACGGTAAGATGCGAGTATCTTGACCGTATTTGTCTCCCAGTGTGGTTTTGGTTGAGTCGATGGGGGATATTATTCCCCGCACCTCTCAGTTAGATCCGTGCGTACCCGTTTCCGTGTACACGGCTCCCGATGTTCTTAGCTTGCGCTTTTGCTCATGTGTTTGTAATCGTGACAACTCTCATGAATTGCCTCTAGATTATTTTCCTTCCAGTTGGCGTGATTTCCGTCGATGTGGTGCAGGTGAACCTTTTCTTCACCGATGAATTTCAGACCACAGGAAGCACATCTATGGTTTTGCTTTTTAAGAGCTTTAGAGGTTGCTCCATCATAGAGCTTACTGTTACGTTTGCTCCAATAGGCTATATCTCCGTCGTAAGGTGATTTAGTTCCTTTGACGGGGATGTGTTTGTTTTCGGAATAGGAAACTTTTGGAAACGCTTTATCTATCAGTTTTTTGCTAGAATAGCGTGTTTGTTTTGCTTCCTTGTTGAACACCGTGTAAGCTCTGTGACTCGTGAACCAAAGTGATAACTTTGACCCGTCCATCTTGCAGAACTTATGGTAATTTCTCCAGCCTCTAACTACCGACGCTAATTTAAGAGCCTTTGTGGTAGCACCATAGTTCGAGTTGTTGACGATGTGTTTTACTTTCTTACGGAACGCTTTGAAGTTATCCACTGAGGGATTGCATCTAAACTTTCCGTTTTTCTGGACTTTGAAGTGCCAGCCGAGGAAATCAAACCCATCTGTCGCAGCGGTAATTTTGGTTTTCTTTTGGCTTACATTCATTCCGCGTTTGCGGAGGAACTCGCTGATTCTTTCAAGTATCTCTGTCGCATCATCTTCGGGTCGGAGTATGATAACCATGTCATCCGCGTATCGGACTGATGGTTCAGTGATATCACTGGCAGAAGTTTTGCCAGTGATTCTCTGTCCTTTGTTCTCGTGGTATCTGTGTATACTCTCAATCCCGTTGAGCGCGATGTTAGCTAGTAAAGGACTGACCACTCCCCCTTGAGGTGTCCCTTGTTCTGGGAATTCTGGGTTGACTCCAGCCTTGAGGCATCGGAAGATACCGAGTTTTAAGCCTTTGGGGGCAATGAGTTCGTCCATTATCGCTGAGTGATTAATCCTGTCGAAGCACTTTTCGATATCGAGTTCAATTACTCGCTTATTTATTCCGTTCGCTTTGGAATTAAGGTTCAAGTAGATATATTTTTGTGCATCATGGGCAGAACGCCCAGTTCTGAACCCATAACTCCTGGCGTGGAAAGTGGCTTCGTGTGCTGGTTCGAGTGCGTATTTTGCTAGGCATTGCCAAGCCCTATCCGCGATGGTAGGTATCTTAAGCATTCTGATAGTCCCGTCCTTTTTGGGGATGGGGATTTCTCTTAGTCCTTGATGTTTCCAATTTCCGCTGTTCATTCTTAGTAATTCTTCAAGGTTGAAGCGTTCCTCGAATGAGAGGGATTTCTTCCCATCAATACCCGCAGTCTTTTTACCAGCATTTAGCTGAGATACTTGTCTTATTGCAAGAAATCGAGCCGAGGTGGATTTTAGAATGAGCTTTTGGAGTGACCGCGCTTTCCGCTTGTCTCCAACTTGAACAGCTTTAAATACGCGCTTTTGAAGGCGGAAAAGATTTCGGCGGAATTTCTTCCACGGTAGGGCTTTCCAAGATTCACTAGTATGTCTACTGTGTCTAATCATTTTCTCTTCTCTGGTTCGTATTCTCTGAACACCTCAGTCCAATTACGGACTGTCCTACCCGAACTGTGGGGGTTCCTCCGCTCGTCTGGGCTACCTGAGATTCGACCGTCTCAAGACCCACAGTTCGTTTTTCTTCGTTCCCTCGGAGAGATTGATTGTTCCGTTAGATGTAGCCAATTCAACTACTGGATTCCCTGGACTCTTGCCGTTGCTCGACGCGTGTTCGGCGGGAATAAACTCCAGTGAGGTCAGGGGTTTTGCGTTGCGCCCTGCCTGCAAATAAGTCGTTTTTCTAGGCTCTGTTTCATCATAGGAACTCCCTGTTAGCGCCAGTGTCAACCCGCAACGGTCGTCTGATTGCGCCCTGTTCCCAGCTTCACTCTACAAGAACCGAGCTTGTTCGGTGTGGGCAGATAAGGAGTCAATTCTGAGTCTGAATGGCAAGACTTGCACTTGCATCTGACCGAGAGTTCAGCCCTTAGTGACAGTAATCTGCTGTCGGACTGGTTTAGTTATGTACGGGCTGGTTACCGTGATTCACTAAACAACGAATCGCACGCGACGCTTTGCTTCACCCATAATCAGGAATTTAAATTCTCAATTCATTTATGTTCTAAGTGTAGATTGGCATTGATTCCAAATGAATACCATCTCCAGTGCCAATGAGATTTTGGCAGTCCATTGAAGCATGGAATGCCGCAATAAGCTGATGATAACGTTTGCTGTGCAGCGATGTCTACGACGGGCTACGCCTACGCATTGCGGTTGACAAAAGTAAATAGTCATTGGGCATTGGGCATTGGGCATTGGGCATTGGGCATTGGGCATTGGGCATTGGGCATTGGGCATTGGTCAAAAATATAGACTAAGCAGAATTTTCGGCGTTGGGATGGGAGAACAGACTGGGATCGAGGTAGTTAATTCGCGCCAAAGGACTCAGAGATGAGAGAATTTGTGCACCGTAGCTGCGATTAACGACACGCCCATCAAGTAAGGCGACAATACCTTGACTTTCGCGCACTGGTGCAACTGCACGTTGCAATTCATTTAAGGCTGTGGGTAATAAATATAAACGGAACCAATCTTGATGCGATCGCTTATAGTGGGCTACTCTACCAGCCACCAGGGGATTTTCTAAAGATGGCAAGGGCAAAGTCGCAATAATTAACAAATTGGGTGCGGGTAAAACGCCTTGATGTTCTCGCCAAAATTCCCAACCACTAATTAAAATCCCGTTTTCATCCAAGCAAGTTTTTTCTACTTGCACCCGCGAACCAAACTCAGAAGCAAGAATTGCTCCAACTTGCGCCTTTAGTGGTACATCTCCAACTAACACAACTGTTAATCCTGATGCAGTTGCACTGAGACACAGCAGCGTCCGCACTTTATGAATAAAGGCCGCTTGAAATTCTGGTGTGTTTGGTAGAGGTAACTTATAGGGTACGTACAGTTGAATAGCTTCTGTTTGGCTATCTACCGAGAACTTCAGACAAGTGACATCCTCCAATCCCAAACGCTGACGGAACAAAGGAGCCTCTGTTTCTGGTTCTAAGGCACTACCAATAAACACTACAGGTTGTCGTCGCCAAATTGGTGCGACTATTTTTCCTAATTCAATCGGCGCGCAATGTAAGGAAAATGAACCTTGACGACGAGCGATTGTTGCCCAGAGGAGGGGGGGAGGTGGAACGGTGGGAGATTGAGGGGATAAAAGAGAGAATTTTTCGTTGATGTCTTGAAAGTAGTGCCAGAAATTTTTCCAAGCGTCGGGTAGTTGAGTACTATCTAAAGCTGAATATAGACGCTGCAAAATCTCTACTTCTAGTTGAGAAATCAGATAACACTCGTAGGGATTAGCTGGGTGCTGAAAAAATTCTTTCGTCAAATGCGATCGCGCCGAACGAATTAAATCCGCTTGTTCTGGACAAGCCAGCATCAGCTCATCCCAATCGTGGGGTTGAATAGTTTGGGTAAGCTGATGGCGTACCCAATCTTCTAAATCATCTACTCCATCAATAATTGTGGGAATCCCTTCCGGGAAATGTGGCACATTTTTTATCTGTCTGCTTAACCAAGCTGCTGGGGTAGTTAGCAGTATCCCTTGGAACTCAGAACTAGGCCAATCGTCACCAGTTCTAATAGGCTTTTTAGCTTGCAGCCACTCTTGTAGCCGCGGAATTTCAACTTTTAATAGGCGTTGTTGCACGGATTCCGGAGCCACAATAATTACAGGGCCATGCCACATCAATGCCGATGCTATAAAACTAGTGCGATATCTTCCCTGATAACCGCTAACAGCTCCGACTTGAATTAAGGCGCTACGTCCCAACCGCAAGGCGCGTGCTACCAACCTTGCCATCGTCAAATGATGGGGCCAGGAAGGGAACCCCGCCTGCGATCGCAGGAAGTTATGTAATGACAAATGAACTTCTGCCTCTATCACACGCTTTTAATCCCATTAAAATATGATTTTTACTTCCAATTGCCCCATTTCTATTATCTTGGCATTAGCCATCAGTCACTAGTTATTTGTAGTCAACAATGACCAATCACCTATTTCCCTAAATTATGCCAACTTACACAGGAATTTCCAGCGAAGCCTTTAGGCATCCACTGGATCGCCAAGCCGAGCAAGCTTTACGTAATTTGCCGGGATTTGATTTAATCGCCCGTAAGTTTGTGGAATTTATCTATGAACGCCCTCAATTAGTTTATTTAATGGGTAACACCATCCAAGTTGGGCCACGTCAATACTCCACTATTTACCAGATGTTCCGCGAATGTGTGCGAGATTTGGATATCTATCCGGAACCTGCACTGTTTGTCTTGCAAAACCCCCAAGCTAATAGCTATGCGTTGGGGCAAGAGAATCCTTACATAGTCATAAATACAGGGATACTGGACTTACTAGACGAAGTCGAAATTCGGGCGGTGCTAGCCCATGAACTGGGGCATATTAAATGTGGTCATACTATTTTAATTCAAATGGCGATGTGGGCGATGAGTGCTGCTTCGGCCTTAGGAGAGTTAACCTTTGGGATCGGAAATTTTGTCACTCAAGCCTTAATTTACGCCTTTTTTGAATGGCGGCGCAAAGCAGAGTTATCGGCGGATCGTGCGGCGCTGTTGCTAATGGATGACTTGAATCCTGTAATGTCTTCGATGATGAAAATTTCTGGTGGTAGTATCAAATATGCCCACGAATGTAGTTTACAAGAATTCATCAACCAGTCAGAAAATTACAAAGCATTAGACTCAGATGGCTTGAATCAAGTGTACAAGTTCTTGTTGTACAACGGCGCTCAAGGCATGATGCTAACTCATCCGTTTGCTGTAGAGCGTGTACACTATTTACGTGAGTGGGCGGTATCAGAAGAATACCAGCAAATTCGCCAAGGAAACTATCAGCGATCGCCTGCTTCGGGAGCAGTAAATGTTACCTCCGAATCTTCCGGATATGATGCAGAAAATTTGCGCCGTCAAATTGAAGAATTGCAACAGGAAATTAACAGAATTAAACGGTCTGAGTGATATTTACTACTGAGTAATTTTTGCTGTGGTACGTTAGCTAAATAACGTACCACTTAATATTTTTAGATTCTCTAGTCTGAGCTAATATCAATTTGAAGTATCATGTAGCGTGGGTTAAGCATAAGCCGTAACTTATAAAACAATACAGTTTACATAAGTTTATTCGTGATTGATTTGTCAGTTGTGGAAACAGCTAGCTCAATTGGGGGATTCTCCCCCAAACCCCCGATTGGGTGACGGTTGCGTCCCCCAAACCCCCTCCAAAATTATTGTTCAGTTTTGTGTTGAGTAACTAGTTTTACTGAAATGTATTGACTTATAAAATTTAATTTGCCAAGTAGACTTGTTTAAAATTACGAATTACGAATTACGAATTATTTTTGATCCCCTTTTCCCATAAGATAAATACTAGTAGTCAATATTTAATAAATAAATCATTGAGAATTGTCTGAACACTGGAGTAGGGAAGATAAAATATGGTAATTAAGTTAACTAAGTTATTGTCTATATTAGCTAATATTTTTATCATCATATTATTACTGCCAGGAATTGCCACAGCATTACCAGGAAAAATTCATGCTCAATCTACTTTGGTAATTGCTCAAGCTCCTAACTCTTATTCTGACAGCGATTTAACTCCCTTGCAGAAACAAAGACTCCAAGCGATAAGGCAACGAAGAAATAAAGAAATTTACGCTGTTTTAAATTCCTCACAACGAGCAAAATTAGCTCAAGAATTGCATCATGGTACTGACTTTAATCAAGCCTTAGATAAATTAAATTTAAAGCCAGAACAAAAAGAAATGATTCAAGCAATTTTGCATTTTACTAATTTGAAGATGAAATTTAAGAAGAATTGGTAATTGGTAATTGGTAATTGGTAATGGGTAATTCTATCCATTTTCCCCTTTTACCTTTCCCCTTTCCCCTTTCCCCTCTTCCCTATTATTGCTGTGATAAACGTTTAACCGCTTCACCCCCTAATAATTGATGTGCTTGTTTTAAAATTTGGGGGATTTTATGGGCTTGGGGACTATTAGCAAGACATGAGCGTAAGTCTAGTTCGTCTATTTTGTCGGCTTTGTTACCAGGAAACCAGTGACTAGCATTGCCTAGTAAGTTGTAGCGCATTTTGGCGTAGTCAATCATATCGTAGGCGATCGCTAAATTCCATAGCCACAAAATTACTTGCATATTCACTTGTCCGGGTGTTTGCTCAAAGCTGGGCAAATTGACGCGCCAGGTTTTTACCCAGTCTTCTCCTAAAGTGGCGATCGCTTCTCCTTCTAATCGGGCAATGATTGGTGGTAAAATTTCATCGGCTCGGTCTAGCAAATCTAGAGTTTTTAGGTGTTCGTCAAAATCTTGGGGTTTGGATGCACCTAAACTGAGGGTATGCACTTGGGGATGACTGAGGCAAAATAAATCGTTAAACACCATCGGACTCAAAGGCGCGCACAAATCTACTAATTTTTGCGGTGGGTTGTAAAGCTTTCCGCCTTTATCAGATGGGCTAATGATAAATACTCCCATATCGTGCTGAGTAGCGGCGGCAATTGCAGGCCAATTCCATTGATTAATGTAGTACCAATGCAGATTCACATAATCAAATAGATTGGTATTGATGGCTTCCACAATTACATCTGTAGCGCCGTGGGTAGAAAAGCCGATAAATCGCACTTTTCCTTCAGCTTGTAACTGTTTTGCCACTTCTAAACAGCCACCAGGACGGATGCTATGGTGCAATGATTCAGCATGATTAATGCCATGTAGCCCTAGTAAATCAACATAATCTAGTTGCAGATAATTTAGCGATCGCTCAAATGTCTCTCTAAATTCTTGAGGATCTGCAACAGGGCTAACTTTTGTTTGCACAATCAACTTTTCGCGGGGAAACTTGGGTAATACTTGCCCCAATTGCATTTCCGAAGTGCCATAACCACGGGCAGTTTCGATATGATTAATACCTAAATCCAGCGCCCGGCGAATTGTCGCTTCCAGATTATCCTGCTTATCTTGGGGAATCTCTGCTGGCGAAACATCCTGCCATTTAAACTGGTATCTCATCCCACCGCAGGAAAATACCGGGATTTGTAATTCTGTGCGTCCAAATCTTCTGTATAGCATTGATGATAGGGAAAGGGGATTGGGGATTGGGGAAGGGGACAGAAAGAAGTTTACAGCAGTTTTTAGGGATTTATATCCCACGTGGATATGTGTATTTCTGCTACTTGAAAATTTTTAAATTCACTCTTTCGCCTTTTTTCTGTGAAGACGTTGCCAGATTTTATCGCATCCCAAAATTAATCAGCCTACTGCTAAACCAAAAAGTAAGCTGTACGTAATTGATATTGCGGTTTTGGTTGGCGAGGTTATTTTCCTCGTGAATGAGGCTCGGAAGCTCATTAATGAAGTTATTTTCCTCGTGAATGAAGCTCGGAAGCTCATTAATGAGGTTATTTTCCTCGTGAATGAGGCTCAGAAGCTCGTGAATGAGGTTATTTTCCTCGTGAATGAGGCTCGGAAGTTCATTAATGAGGTTATTTTCCTCGTGAATGAGGCTCAGAAGCTCGTGAATGAGGTTATTTTCCTCATTAAACAGTAAATATACTGAGGCGATCGCCTGAACAATTCCACAGTGCGATGCCTACGGCTGGCTACGCCTACGCTTTAAAAGTAACTCACCAGAAGACTTATTACAGCAAGTAGCGACTGCTGTGGATATGATTGAAGAAACAGATGAGCGACAGAATATATCAGCTTGCGTTCAAGTTCTAGCTGGTTTGCGGTTTGACAAAAGTTTAATTACACAGCTTTTTCGAGAGGATATTATGCAAGAATCTGTGATTTACCAAGATATTTTGCAGAAGGGATTACAACAGGGAGAAGAACGAGGAAAGAAACAAGAGGCGTTACAACTAATTCTGCGTCTTTTGACACGACGATTTGGTGTAGTTGAACCGCAAACAGAACAGCAGATTCGCGGTTTATCTATTACTCAATTAGAAGATTTAGCCGAGGCGCTGTTAGATTTCACTAGCCAAGCTGATTTAACCAATTACCTCACAAATATTTCCCCAGCTTAAGCGCATACAGGAAAGCGATCGACTGAATAATTGAATAAGGCGATCGCTTGACTTTTAATATATTTGCTACAGAGTTTAAGTTTTTTGACTACAACAATAAAATTAAGGAAAACATTGAGGTATTGACTCAAATATGAGTACTTTGCCAGAAATCGAAGCTGCTATCCAACAATTACCGGAAAATGATATTCGTCAACTAGCTGCTTGGCTGGAAGAATATTTAGAACAAATGTGGGATAAACAAATCGAAACTGATTTGGTATCGGGAAAATTAGATAAATTAATCGCGAAAGCTGAAGCCGATATTGCAGCAAACATAGCATTATAACTGTAGGGGCACGGCATCCATCATTGGTGTCAACTTAACGTGAAACCCTCTTGGCGACAACGTTCTGCCCTCACCCCCAGCCCCTCTCCCACCAGGAGAGGGGAGCAAGAGATTTAATTCCCCTTCTCCTGGGGGAGAAGGGGTGAGGGGATGAGGGCGAGGGTTTTTGTACAACACGCGCCGTATATAGCTTTTAGCTTAAGTTGACACCAATGGGCATCTATAATCTTGTGCTACAGACAATAATATTACTGGTGCCGTGCCCTTGCTCCTAAATATTCGCTTGCTGGCGTTGATAAAGTGACCAGTACAACCCCTTTTGCTGCAACAATTGCGGATGGGTACCACGTTCTGCAATTACCCCTTGTTCCATCACCAAAATCAAATCCGCACGTTTGAGGGGAGCGAATCGATGGGCGATGAGAAACACGGTACGGTTGGCGGAAATTTTTTGCAGGTTTTGCAGTACTTGCTGTTCGGTTTCGCTATCTAAGGCGCTGGTGGCTTCATCCAAAATTAAAATCGGTGCTGAGGAAAGGAACAACCGCGCTAGGGCTATGCGTTGTCTCTGTCCCCCCGATAAGGCTGTACCCCTCTCGCCCACGTTGGTTTCGTAACCGTAGGGTAATTGACTGATGAAGTCATGGGCTACGGCTAGCCTAGCGGCTTCTACTACTTGCTCGGCGGTAATATCGGGGTTGCCAAGGGTGATATTTTCTAAGATGGAACCGTTAAATAAAAAGTCTTCTTGTAAAACAACACCAATTTGTTGTCGTAGTGAAGCTAAATCGGCACTTTTGATATCAAAACCATCGATTAAAATGCGTCCTGATTCTATTGAATATAGACGTTGCAGTAATTTTGAAAGGGTACTTTTACCAGAACCACTACGCCCAACAATCCCAACAAATTGTCCGGGTTCAACATTAAAAGAAATGCCTCGTAATACTGGTTCTGTACTGGCTTGATAACGGAAAAATACTTGCTCAAAAGTGATTTGTCCGTTGAGTGCTGGTAATACTAAGCCCGTCCCTGGTTCTGCTTCGGGTGCAACGTTGAGAATATCACCAATTCTATCTACAGAAAGCAGAACTTGTTGCAGATGTTGCCACAACTGCACTAGGCGTAACAATGGCCCGGTGACTCTTCCTGATAACATTTGAAAAGCTACCAATTGACCAATTGTAAGTTGATGGTCGATAACTAATTTTGCCCCAAACCAAAGAATTAATAAAGTAGAAAAATTGGTGAGAAAGTCACCCAAATTGCTGCTGATGTTAGAGGTAGTAGAGGCTTTAAAACTGGTGCGAATGAAGCGCGCAAATAAACCTTCCCAGCGATCGCGGGCTACTGGTTCGGCTGCATGGGCTTTAACTGAATGTATCCCAGTAACTGTCTCTACTAAAAAGGATTGACTATCAGCGCTGCGGTTAAAGGTTTCGTTCAGCCAACCCCGCAAAATTGGTGTTGCCACGATGGTTAATGTGGCAAATAATGGCAATACTGCCAAAGCTACAAAGGTGAGGGGAATATTGTAATAGAACATCAATGCTAAATACACCACAGCAAAGATGCTATCCAAAATTACCGTTAAGGCTGTACCTGTGAGGAATTGGCGGATTTGTTCGAGTTCTTGAACTCTCGCTACTGTGTCCCCAACGCGCCGCGATTCAAAATAAGCTAAAGGCAAACGCATTAAGTGACGAAATAACTGCGCCGATAAACTTAAATCTAAACGTCGGGCGGTATGGGTGAAGATAAATAAACGCAGTATACCGAGTACAGCTTCAAATATTGCTACCAATAAAAGTGCGATCGCCATGACATCGAGAGTCGGTAAACTCTCTTGCACCATGACTTTATCAATCACAACTTGGGTAATTAGCGGTGTCGTTAACCCCAACAGCTGCAATGTCAAAGACGCAAGCAAAACTTCGCCTAATAATCCGCGATATTTCCAAACTGCGGGAGTAAACCAACTCAGGTTAAATTTTTCTTGCTGAGAAATCAGTTCTACTGTCCACATTTGCCCATCCCAAGCTGCTTCTACCACAGATTGGGGGAGACTTTCACAAGTGCGATCGCTATTGAGGGGATTAGCGATAATTAAGCGATCGCCTTTGACTCCATAGGCTACCACCCAGCTAGGACTTTCTTGCGCGCCAGCATTCCACTGTATCAAAGCCGGAAAGGACAAGGCGCGTAAATCAGTCCAATTGACTTGCAATCGCTGCAACACTAACCCTAACTTTTCTGCTGCTTCCACAACATTTTTCGGGCGTTGTCCCCGCAGTTGGCGTTGTACCCATTCCAGCTTCACAGCATGATCCAAATGCTGCGCCACCATCGTTAAACAAGCTGCGGCTGTATTCCAGCTAGCGACAAATGGATAGTTATAGGTGGGGATTAGGGATTGGGGATTGGGGACTGGGGACTGGGGACTGGGGATTGGGGATTGGTGACTGGGGATTGGGGATTGGTGACTAGGAACTGAAGAAGTGATAATTTCCCCCTGCTCCTCTACTTCCCTGCTCCCTGCTCCCTGCTCCCTGCTCCCCTGCTCATCTTGTACGCCTTGAAAGAAGCTTTCCATTTGTGGCGTAGAAACTTCTTTCCATAATGCTGTTTCCCAACAGACTACAATGACTTCTTTACTAGCAGCTACAGCTTTGCACTCTACAGCTAGATTTTGTAAGTCACCAAACCAATCACCTGCTTGCAAAGCAGCTAATGGCTTGCCAATATTTTCTTCACGCAAGCGCACTTTACCAGTAACAAGAAAAAACTGATAACCTCCAATAGTATTTGACCAAATTTTTTCACCAAGACGATAGCGACGAATTTCTGAGTGATTTTGTAATCGAGTTTGTTGTTCAGGAGTCAGCCAGCATAGAGGTGGTTGATTCCAGGGTACAGAAGCTAGCACGTTTATTCGTAAAGATTGATTATCCAGAAGTTTTATTTCACTTGTAATTTGACTGTCAGCTTTTGAATTTTCTCTGCTAGCCATTTTTCAAACAACTCATTTTGTAGCACTTGCTTTAGTTGAGTATCTTCTAAAGAAGCTGGCAGAAATTGTTCTAATCGAAACAAACCATAACGTTCTTCTAGTTCTATTGGCCCAATCAATTCTCCGGGAATTGCTGCATCAATTGCGGCTCTGATTTTATCTGGTAATGTTCCCCGACTAATTGGCCCCATCATGCCGTTAACAATGCGATCTTCTGCTAAGGAATATTCTTTAGCTAGTTGCTCAAAACTACCTCCCTCTTCAATTTGAGTTAGTAGTTCTTCGCAAAGCTCGCGATTATCAACAAAAATCCTCGATAGTACCACCCGATCTAAATAAATTTTTCGCTCAATGAAATACTCTGGTAGTTTCGGTTCTGTAACTAAAGCTTTCAGTTTTTCTAACTTAAAGTTGTAGGCAGCTGATGCATGAAAGGTTGCGTAATCTGTGCCATTTTTCTTTAACCATTCCTGAAAAATTTGGGGGTCTGTGAGTTGATTTTTGAGACGAAAATCAATAATTGTCTGTTCAGTTAAAGCCGGATTGATATCAATATCGTCTCTAGTATTGATTTCTTGTTCAATCACGTACTGGCGAATAATATCGCCAATAAACTGCGACAATTTGCCAGAGGCTTGGAGATATTTTACTGCTTGTTCAATAGAAATAGATTGCTGATCAACAGTTAAAAATGATAAAGATTCCATAAAGCAATCCTGAGAGGAAAAATTAAATTTTTTATACTATTACAACCACAAGTATCTATAAATAGCCATATAATTAGTTATTCAAATAAATATCGTTAATCTTTAAATTAAAACGTTTTAGTAAATCATTTTTGTTAATTGCTAATAGTTTTCTAGTAGAAGGGAATTGCTAAATTTAGCTTTTACCTATCTACGAAACATTTATATATTGAGATTTCAGAGCGAGAATTAAGCCATCACACTAGCCCAGGTAAAGGCAATTAACATAGCAGCGATCGCACCAATCAAGGTATTGATAATATTGACCAATTCATTGGTGAGCCAAGTATATTGAGATTGCAGCGTTGCGCCAATGACGCTTTCTAAACTGGTAGCAATCAAAGCTGCGATCGCACACCAAACTACGCCTGCAAAATCGATTAAACCAACACCCCAACCCACAAAGGCGATCGCAATGGAAGCGACAACCCCAGCTAAGGTTCCTTCTAAACTCACTGCGCCTTCGGTTCCGCGAGGTACTGGTTGCAGTGTGGTAATCAAAAAGGTTCGTTTACCGTATGCTTTACCTACCTCACTCGCACAAGTGTCAGAAAGTTTGGTACTAAAACTCGCCACATAGCCCAAAACCAATAGAGATTTGAGACTAGCGACTACAGACTGGGGAAGAGAAAAGAATCCTGCACTTAACGTTCCGATTCCTAAAGCACACAGCGCCGCAATCAACGCCGAACCCCAGACATTTTCCGGGCCTCTAGCCCCAGAACGCTTTTCTGCAATCCCTTCAGCTTCCTTTTGGGCTATCCCAATGCGCGTTACCCCAGAACCTACTAAAAAATAAAACGCTACTACTAGATACCCTTGCCAACCTAATGTTCCCCAAATAATTACGCCTAATACCCAAGCGTGGAATATTCCTGCTGGAGTCAGCAGCTTTTTGGGAGCAATCCAAACTAAAGCCAACAAAATGGCATTCAATCCGACTCCCACCAACCAAGGATTTGCAGAATCAAAGAAAGAGAGCATTAGCAATATATGACAATTAGTGTGGCCCGAATATCAACAGAATAGCGAATTTCTCACTTTGCTGCTGGTTCTTCTCCACCCTATGTCCAAGAATTACAGAAATTCTCCACTCTTTCCGGATAAAGCTAGGGATTCAAAATATTAATTTTGATGATCAAATTATTTTTTAGTCAGCATTTCAATCTCGATTTTCCGCACTGAGATTGCTGAATACGTACTAAAATTCACTTGTTAGAGGCTACTTATAAAGTAGAGTGTGTTAGGCACTGATTTCCAATATAATTTGTCACGAAATAACTATCCTAGCGCCTAACGCAAAGCCGGATGGATGGTGAATTAATTATACCATTTTGCAAAAAACGCAACAGATTGGTAGGGAACATCCACAATCTTTCGGTATATCAAATTATCTTACTGGTGCCGTGCCCTATAAAGGGTTTGTTTTTCGTCAACATTATTTGAATTGTTATTCGTATAATTAATCATTTCAGTAAATCTTAAGTAGGGTGTGTTACGGCTATGAAAGGATTTGGGACACAGAGACAATGGAATTTAGCCGTAACGCACCGCCGCGTGGATGATGCGTTAGGCGCTAGGATAGTTCTTTGGTGACAAATCATCTTGTAAACCAGCGCCTAACACATCCTACGATAATTTTATTTTTACTTTATAAATAACCTCTTATTCGTATAATTAATAATTTCAGCATAAATTATATATAGTAATAACAACTACTCGTGTTCTAGGCAAAAGCTATGAGCGCTACTTTATTTCATCTTGCTTTCCCTGTAACTAATATTGCCGAAACTAAAGCATATTATGTTGATGGTTTAGGCTGTATTCCTGGCCGGGAAAATCCCCATGCTTTGATACTTAATTTATATGGTCATCAATTAGTAGCTCACGTTACTAAAGAACCATTAACACCACAACGCGGTATTTATCCTAGACACTTTGGGCTAGTTTTTACAGCCGAACAAGACTGGCAAGATTTATTAGAAAAGGCACAAAAGCAAAAACTACTATTTAGGGAAGAAGCGAAATATCGTTTTGTTGGTTTGCCTTTAGAACATCGTACTTTCTTTTTAGAAGATCCCTTTTATAACTTAATGGAGTTTAAATATTACTGTCACCCAGAGGCGATTTTTGAAAGTTCTCAGTATACGCAAATTGGGGATAGGGTTTAATTGGTTCTGTTAAGGTTTCTGCTACTACTTTTAAACACCTAGCATCGGTCAACATCCAAGGGTGTAATCCCACAGGTAAAACTACCTCTCGTCCTACTGGCATTTGTGAACTCTTGGCTGGGACAATCATCAAATCATAGGGAGTCCAGATTGATGTAAAATTAATCGCCTCCAACATTGCGACATCAGAATTCAAATCATTGAGCAAAGCACTGTTGGGGCGCATTTGCACGCAACCAGGTCGCAGAGAACCATAAGCAATCACCGTACCATGATGGGGCGACGCAATTGTAATAAAACGCTGTACGCGGTTAATTCCCCCAAGCCTTTGGATATAGTAACGGCTGACAATTCCTCCCATACTGAAAGCAACTAAATCTAGTGGTTGTTCTGGGGGAAATTCTTTGGCGACATAATCTGCTACCTGCTGCGCTAACTTATCTAAACCGACTGCACCATTATTAGGCACTAAATCTAAAGCATATACAGACCAACCCTGTTGTTTTAAATATTTCCCCATACGGTAGAAAACTGCGCCTGTGTCATCAATACCATGTATTAACAACAAGGGATTGCGCTGCTGGTTGTTAGTAGTTATCTCCATATCTTTGCTTAATCACTTCTGTAGAAAATCTAACTAGTCTGCGTCTGATTGACAAAGAAAATATGACAGTAGTTTCACTGGTTAACAGCTAGCCACTACATTAGAATTACTAATGGTATGGAGTAGATAACAAAATGTTAATTTTTGTTACGCTGACTTTCAGAATCTTGCCCTCAGTTACAGTAAAATTTAATAATTAATTTTCAGTGTATGCATTGTACGCAGGCTGCAGGTGCTTGTACAAATCAGTCGAAAACACTTGCCCTGTATTATTATTACAATGTTGATTAAGTAGAAGCCTATATTGGTTGTCATCTAGAATAAGATGACGAAAAGTAAAAAAAACGTAAAATAATGTCGTAATTTTTAACAATTACGGTAGGGATTACAGATTTAAAAGGCAGGGAGAGATTGTAATGGATTTTATCAAAAAGTTGATTGCAGGGATTGTCAGTTTTATTACTGGACTATTACCAGGTAAAAATAAAAAAAGCAATGGTTACTACTTGGAACTTGATGAATCTAAGGAAGCAAAGCCAGTAGCTGCTGTTAAAGAAGCAGCTAAAGAAGTTGCAGATAATGCTAAAAAAGCAGCCGAAACAGCTGTAGATAATACCAAGAAAGCAGCCGAAACAGTTGCAGATAATGCCAAAAAAGTAGCTGAAACAGTCACATCACAAGCTCCAGCACCATCATTGAACGGCACAAAAACTGCGGCATCGAAATCATCATCTAAGAAAAAATCAGCTAAAGAACCAAAACCTGCTGATGTTGCTCTAGTACAAACTGCTGAAGGCTTGAAAATTGAACCTGGTAAAAATGACAAAGCTGTATCAGCCAAAGTAGTTAAAGAACAACCAAAAGAAACTACTTTTGCACCCAAATATGTTGCTGCTGGCGCTGGTAGTTCCAACGGTCGCCGTCGTCCAGGAGCTAACATGAGTGTTTATTTAGATATGGCACGTCAAGTAAAAACTCCTGGCTAAGTTGATTTAGGCAGAGGGCTTTTTAGATTTTGAATTTTCAATCGAAAAATTTACAGGACTTACGCAACTGGCACAGTTATCTTCTGGCATAAGAGTCAAGGGTCAAGGGTCAAAAATTTAGGTTTTTTGGACTATTGACATTTGACCCTGGACAAACCTACACGAAAAAAATATGACACTTGCGTAAGTCCTAATTTAATATCCAAAATCTAAAATTCCCTCAGATGTGAAAATACCAACCCACTATATAAATGAAATGCTGAGTCCCAATTGGTCTTATCCCTCCGAAATAGGAGAACGTGAGACTGAATGTTACTCAGCATTTCTGTATGGTCTAATATTGTCTCAGCAAAGTGTGTAAAATCTGACCATACTTTGACTTGAGGGATTTGCTGTCCCAGCCATTCTTGTAAAAGATTCCAATTAATTTTGATAGTATTTTGGTTAGGGTGAGTAGCGATTTCTAGCCCTTGTTGGAATTGATAGCTTTGATCGGAAAGGCGCAAAATGCAACGCCTACCAGGTAGGTGTAAATCGCAAAATTCGGCATAGTCTTGGGTTTGAGTTTTACGCTCTAGTTTACGTTGCGCGTCAACATCTACAACTTGTTCAAAAATCGGTAACATTCCCGACACCCGTGCTTTCACCTCTGACCAGTTAAAGGTTAAAGAACCAAGTTGACTGGTTTGATTACGACAAACAACAGTAGTATCAGCCGCAGATTCTGCAAAATAATTGACTTGAAATACTTGTATCTGCTTAATTTCCGTAATTGTTGCCCAAAAGCAGGGAATACCAACCGCTTGTAATTGTGTGCCGTAAAATTTCAGTTCTCCGATTTGTCCAGTGCGATATAACTTCCAGCCGCGACTCGGCAAAGTTAACCTGGCAGTATAGGTGTCAATTTGCCATATTTGAGCAAATTTCGGTGCTGCTTCAGCTTTTAATTCGTTGCTGAGAGGTTCTAAGACGAGTACGCCTAGTTCAGTCTCGCTAGGTTCTGTGGTCGCCTGAATAATAGCCCTTTGTCTAACTTCTTGCTCAATTTCTTGGATTCGCTGCAAACCCTGACGCGCTTGCGTCAAGATTTTACTATTGGTTGTACTTCGTAGTAGTTGCCGATAAATTTTTTCCGCATTCTCGTACTTTTTCGAGACTTCATGCAGCCTTCCTAGATAAAATTGCACCCAAGGATTTTCTGGTGATTCTTTTAACAGCTGTTGGATTAATTTAGCTGCGGTGCTATAGTCTTTACGTTCAAAGGCCGTGGCAACTTGTTCAATCATCACTTTGTTTACATCCACGCGAAAAGAATGTCTCGCGCCTACCCTGCGGTAACGGCTGGGCTAAATGCATGAGATATACATCATTTATACTTCAAACGCTGCGGAAACTAGTGATAAAGCAACTACTGGCGCTGTGACTGCTCGTAAAATTCTCCGCCCAAGGGAAACTGGTTGAAATCCCGCCGCGATCGCACTCTCAATTTCTTGTTGTGTCCATCCACCTTCTGGGCCTATAGCTATAACTAGTTCTTGGTCATTTGTCATTTGTCCTTGGTGTTGCAAGCAATTTTTGAGGTGAGGTAAATTTCCTCGCGCTTCACAGATATATCTGTGGCTGTTTGCAAAAGATAAACTACTGCTAAAAGCCACAGCTTCTAAAATTGTCGGTATAAAAGCGCGCTCTGATTGTTCCGCAGCTTCCGCCGCAATCCGCCGCCAGCGTTCGAGTTTTTGGGGGCTGGGTTGTAGTAAAGTGCGATCGCTCAATATGGGGGCAATAGTTGTGACTCCCAACTCTGTGCAACACCTGACGACTTCATCAAAGCCGCTACCTTTAGGTAAAGCCACCATCAGAGTAATTGATACAGGTAACTCAGTTTCCACCACCAAGGCTTCTAAAACCTGCCCTTGCTCCCCTACTAGCTGCGTTAACCACCATTTACCCTTACCATCCATCGCAATAAAGCGATCGCCCTCACGCAACCGTAAAACCCTTGCTAGATAGTGTTGTTGTTCTTTGGTGAGTGAAATTTCCCCTGCTTGGAGTTGAGAGGGTGCGATCGCAATTCTTTGTAGTTGAGACATGATAACAATTCGTAATTCGTAATTTTTACGAACCGCAGAGGCACAGAGAACACAGAGTTAAAGAGAACTTATAAATAAAAATAAACGCCGATAATCTATCTGTATCATCGGCGTTCACCTGCATACCCTACGGGAAGCCGCAGAGCGTCTATATCAGCGGTTAAAATTGCTAACTAGTACATCACGGCGTAAATAGCGCAAAGTTGGCGGTGTCGGTTTCCGTCCCGCCAAACTTTGTAAGAGAAACAGACAATTCAAAATCAACAAAAAGCCTACTCTGTCTTAATTTTGAATTTTGAATTTTGCGGAAAGTTGCGTGCGGTGAACCACTTGCGGTGGACGGGTTTCCCGGCATAAGCAAAGTGGTGAACCCGGAGGGGGGTTCCCCCCGTTGAGCAAACTTTCCTTGGCGTAGCCTCTCCCTTTGGGAGAAGACGAATTTTGAATTCCGCCTTGCGGTACTAGTCCCTACTTCTCAAGGTTCTGGAAATAAGCTTCTAGCGCCTCATGCACCAATTCGGTCATCGGCCTACCTTGGCTAGCTGCAGCAGCTTTCAGCTTGTCATACACCTCATGTTGCAAACTCACGCGACGGCGAGTCTTATAGGTGGCAATGGTGGTATTTGCGATCGCCACTTCTTGTCCTTCGCTTTCTGCGGTTCTGGAGTCGGCTATGGCTTCAACTAAACCATCACTATCGTCTGTAATGTCTGAGGTAGCAACAGCTTGAGTTGTGTAATTAGCTGCAAATTCGCGGATGGCATCAAAACCGACGCGATCGCAAAAATCGCCAAAGCTTTCTTCTGCTGTTTTCGCTTGCTTGAAGTAAACAAAAATCGGCTCTAGCTGGGTTTCTATGTCGTTATGGTGCAACCTTTCCATGTAAGGCTGCGCTAACCGCGTTTGATTGGGCGAACCGCCTAACCATACTTGATAGCTTTCCGGCGCACTTCCGACAAAAGCCAATTCCGCCATGTAAGGACGAGCGCAACCATTAGGACAGCCTGTCATCCTTACCACAAATTCTTCATTTTGTAAACCAACTTTATCCAAAACTGTGCCAATCCGTTCTAAAATCCCAGGAATTGCACGTTCTGATTCGGTAATAGCCAAGCCGCAAGTTGGTAAAGCTGGGCAAGCCATTGCCAGCCTTTCTAAGCGGGCAATTTTGCTGGGGTCGGAGATGACACCGCGACGGTCAAGAAGGTCTTGAATCGCGGCTTTATCTGCTGGTGCAATTTCGTAGAAAATCAGGTTTTGGTGAGCTGTAAGGCGAATGGGCAGGTTAAATTGCTCAACAATTTCTCGTAAAGCAGTTTTCAGTTGAAACGAACCTTCGTCTTTTACCCGACCATTATCAATGGAAAGCCCGAAGAACAGCTTGCCATCGCCTTGTTCATGCCATCCTAGGAAGTCATGATATTTAAATTCTGGCAGTTCCTTAGAGGGAGCGATCGCTTTGCCAAAATATTCTTCTACTTTGGCGCGGAACTTCTCTACACCCCAATCGTGCAGTAAATATTTTAATCGGGCGTGGCGGCGGTCAGTGCGATCGCCATAATCTCTTTGGGTGGCAACAATTGCTTTGACTATTTCGTAAACATCTGCTTTATCTACGTAGCCAATGGGATCTGCCAGCCTAGCAAAGGTTTCTTCTTTGTTATGTGTTCTTCCTAAGCCACCACCAGCAAATACGTTAAATCCTTCAAGTTCACCTTTTTCATTAGTAATCACGACTAAGGTGAGGTCTTGGGAATATAAATCAATCGAATTATCCCCCGGCACTGTCACGCTAACTTTAAATTTGCGTGGCATATAGTAGGTGCCATATATGGGTTCTTCAGTATTGCTGATGAGTGTCCCATTCGTATCGCGTTGTCGCGCGGCTTTGACTTCTGGGCTTTCTTCTGCACTAATTGCCTTTTCACCATCTAGCCAAATTTCGTAATAAGCACCAGTTTGGGGCGACAATAAGTCAGCAACATTTTGGGCATATTCCCAAGCGTACTGGTATTCTGGGCGATTCTTCCAAGGAACTGGCGGTGCCATGACGTTGCGGTTAATATCGCCACAAGCGCCCAAAGTGGAACCGAGATTTTTCACAATAGTAGCGATCGCAGTTTTGAGATTCTTCTTTAAAATCCCATGTAACTGGAACCCTTGACGGGTAGTCGCTCGCAACGTGTGGTTACCATATTCATCAGATAGCTTATCTAAAGCTAGATATAGCTGCGGCGGTACTAAACCACCAGGATTTTTTGTCCGCAGCATAAACTGGTAATCTTTCTCCTGCCCCTTGACGCGATTATCACGGTTATCTTGTTGATAAGACCCGTGAAACTTCAGTAACTGCACTGCGTCTTCGCTAAAGTGAGTCGTATCCTGAAGTACTTCGGTGGCTACAGGTTCACGCAAAAAATTACTATTTTCCTTGATTCCTTCGACTTTGGAAGGCTTACGGCTTGCTATCGGGGAAGGAGGAGATTTAACCATTAGAGTTGTAGACTATTCTGAATAAGGCATCAGTAGAGGCCGAAGTTGCAAATTTAAAAGCATCTATTCGGCAAGATGATCCCCGGATATCCGGTCGAAATTATGGGGAATATTTAATTTTAACATAGCAAAAAGCTGGCTTTGTCAGTGATGTAACACTTCACAAAACCAGCATACATATATTTCGGTAATCAGGGAACCAGTAAAAAATAGTGATTTCCCTGGGTCTCAATATTTGTTCACTTCAGGGAATCAGAGGAATTTTTCCCTTCTCCTTTCACCTTTTCCTCTTGCTCTCTATAGTTTGTTATCTAAAGCGATAACCCAGACCACCTTGGATACTAACAGCAGAAGCAGGGCTATTTTGGTAAGTCTTCATACCTACGGTAGCATTACTGTAGATCAAAAAGTTTTTAGCAACTTCCGACTCTACACCAGCAGTTAGCGCTACTCCATCTCTGTCACCAAGGGGAGTTTGTTTACCATTAGCTTCGACAAAAGAATAACCAGCACCTAAAAAGACGTTAGTTCCTTTAGCAATTGGTGCGTCTACGGAAACTTGAGGGATGATTGCTGTCGTCTGATCGCTAAAGAGGATTTGTGTACGTGCAGAAAATGGAGTGGGGCCCAATTTTAAACGTCCGCTAACGTTACCACCAAATTGAGCATCCTGACCAACTTGTCCGCCATTAGTTACACCACCTGCAACACCCGCACCGATATAGCTAGCATCAGTACCTTTTTGTGTTTGTGCAGATGCTTGTCCAGCATTTAAAAAAAGCGGAGCTACTACTAAAGAAGACAATGCAGAAATTGTCACAAAAGATTTAACAATACCTTTCATAATCTTGCCCAAAAATCGTGAATTATGCTGATAAATTATTAGTCGCAAACTCACAAGAAATGTTCCTATTATTTGGCAATTTATATTTAATCATTGTTGCTATTGATGCATATAACTTTAGTCATGGTATTCATTTAATTTTTATATAAAATAGTTATAATTACAAAACATTTTGCCTCTTTCCGGGACTTTTCCCAAAAGATAGACGGTTTTTCAACTGGCACAATAATTAGCAATACAAATTATCTAATCGAGGTGGCTCGACTAACCTATTACCTGATAAATAGGTTATTTTTACAGAGAATGAAATCATCGGTTGTAGCAGCTATTGCAACAAGCTCTAGAGGGAATATATAAAGTAAAGTTTTGGGAGCTTCGATGGAGACTAAACAATGCTAACCGCTGCAAAAACATTGTCTGGTTTGATGGGTTTATGTGTCGGTGATGCGTTGGGTGTGCCGGTGGAGTTTACCAGCCGCGCCGAACGGGTGCAATCTCCAGTTACCAAGATGTTGGGTTATGGCACATGGAATCAACCGCCGGGAACTTGGTCAGATGATAGTTCTTTGACGTTTTGTTTGGCAGAAACTCTTTGTCGCGGGTATTCCTTAGATGCTATAGCCAATTCCTTCTGGCGCTGGTACAAGCAAGCTTACTGGACTCCCCGTGGTGAACTCTTTGATATTGGACATACCACCCATGCCGCGATTATGCGCTTAAAGCAGGGTATTTTGCCCCGGGAAGCAGGGGGAAAAATCGAAAATACCAATGGCAATGGTTCACTGATGAGAATCCTGCCAATGGCTTATTGTCACAAGATACTCACCTTCAGCGAATTAATCGCGCGGGTACATGATGTTTCTGCAATTACCCATGCCCATGCGCGATCGCTAATGGCTTGTGGTATTTATATCACTATTGCTGTTGCTTTACTTGAAGGGGCTGACCCGCAAACGGCTTATTTGCAAAGCTTACACAAGCTGGAGCCAATTTACTCACAGCGCGAATATTTATTAGAGAAACACCATTTTGCCCGAATCTACAGTGGCACAATTGCTCAGTTACCAGTAGAAGAGATTAATTCTGGTGGCTATGTGATTGATACCCTAGAAGCTTCACTGTGGTGCTTCTTAAATAGTTCTTCCTACTCACAAGCGGTATTGACAGCAGTTAACTTAGGCGGAGATACAGACACCACCGCCGCCGTTACTGGTGGGTTAGCAGGAATTTACTATGGGGTAGAAAATATCCCCCAAGCATGGATTAACCAAATCGCCCGCAAGCAGGACATTATTAACTTAGCTACCCGCTTTGCGGCTGCTGTTTACAGCTAGGGGATAGAATCAAGAGCCGTAGAGACGCGATTAATCGCGTCTTTAAAAGAGACGGAGAGACGCGATTAATCGCGTCTGTACAAGAGTAATTTTCTCCTTCATCTCTCATATCCCAATCCCCAATCCCCAGTCCCCAGTCCCCAGTCCCCAGTCCCCAGTCCCCAGTCCCCAGTCCCCAGTCCCCACTACACCGGAGATAAAGAATACACCTGACCATCAATCAATAGCCGCGTAATACCTTTAGCTTGAAGATGAGTCCTAGCCTTTTGCAGCATTTTACTATCAGGGACTTTAATCACGCGATCGCGCTTAGTGGAAAAGCGCTTGGCTACGCGGTGATTATCGAATATTGGTAGTGTTCTTTGCTGGGTTTCTAAGCTGGGAATTTGCCCCAAATCGCCAAAGTCTTTCAACGGTCGAGTAATCAATTCTGATGACCTGTCGATGACCAAATAGCAGGTTTTGGGCAAGTGCGCTGACGACAAGGGTAAAACTTGGACTGGTGCTTCACCTGGTCTGCGCCTTGTGACTAGAGGTCTTGATTCCTCAAAATCATATTCCTCATCGTCATCCTCGAAGTCATCATCTTCTAAATCGTCGTCTAAATCGTCCAAATCTTCAGACTCATCTAGCAAGTCTTCGCCTAGCATTTGAGCTAAAACGTTGGCTTCTGGACGTTCGTCCTCTAACAATGGGCTAGAAATACTTGCAGGTTCTTGCCGCTTGGGAGTGGGAAGAATGGGCATTTCCGGCGGTTTAGGGCTGGGAATGCTGACGATTTCAGGTAATTTTTTGGTGGGTAAAATCTCTAGCTGCTCTGCTGCTGGAGGCTCTAGTGTTCCTTCTGCAGAAGAGCGTCGCCGTACCCGCCTGATAGGAGGAGCTATATCCCGACTATCCCTGTCCTCAGACTTCGCTACTACTGGTTCTGGCTCAACTTTCGGCAACTCTACAGGGCGACTTTCTGCGTGAGGAATGTCTATTTCTGGCTGTGGTTTACTCAACAGTGGTAACTGTTCATAGTTTACCTGCGCTCTACCCTCGGGAGTTCTCGCCGCACGTTTTAAAGAAACGAGGTATTCATACTCGTCTTCTGGTAACGTACTTTTGAGCAGGCGGCTAATTGTCGAGTTACTAACGTCATAGCGCTCTGCCAAAGTTGAGGTGGTTTCGGCAGTCTCTCGATATAACTTAAGAATTTCTTGTTTGTCAGAATCTGTTAATTTTCTCACGGTAGACACCAAAAATCTTTTTTATGCTCGTTTGCGTCCGCGTTCCCGCCGCGAGCGGCTCAATGATGCCTCATATTCGAGAGCAGCGCCCATACCAAATAAAACTCCACTAAAAACCCAAAACACTTCTAATATTTCTCCACTTTGATAATTGGGACCTTGGGCGTATTTAAACCACATATCTGCAATGTATAGCGAAAACGCTGCGGCTGCAATCATTCTCCAAGACTGGGCAACTTTTCCTCCCCAAAAAGCTAAGAGCAAGGTAGTAGCAATAATGAGAATAGCTACATCGCTAACGATGTAAAACCAATTCAATACCGTGCCTAGCAAATCCAGAGGTTTTGGCTGTTGCAGAGAAATCCACCAAGCTAACAAACTGCCAAACACGCCAATAGCTAAGACAACTAGCCATTGCCATTTTTCGAGATTGATTCGCCTGTGAGCCGCTGCTAAAATCATGCCTGTACCAAGACACAGATACGTTACTACAAAAAACACATCACCAATAGAAACATCCGGTTCTTCTTTTAAGATTATTTCCGTATAACCGAAAAATATCCCCCCCAGGAAATAAGACAGCATACCTATGCCAATAGCGAGCCAAACATTTCGACCACTGACAATTTTTTGGCTACGCCAATTCCTCAAGCATAAGATACCGGCACCCAGGTAAGCTAACGCTTCAAAAATATTTGTACCAATTACATACCATTCAGCACGACTTTCTACGCCATCTGCACCCGGGACTTTAGCACTAAACAATAAAAAGTATAACAGTGCTAGTACAGCCCAGCCAATGCTCGCTAAGACTATATTTCCTGTATTGAAAATAGATTTAGAACGCTGGGAGCTTTCGTAAGAACTACTCATAATATGACTTGATTATGTAAACACACTTTGGCAGGATTTTGACTTATATAACTGTGTGAGAAGCTTTTGTACTGAAAATTAACTAGTACAGCATGGTGGAAATAGAACTCGTAAGAGTAGCTGTCTAGTATCTACAAAACAGCCAAAAAGCTCAAAATCTAGGCTTTTGAATGCCAATTACTACAACGCGGCGCACCCGCACCAAGCAATGGCTACTTTTGACTTCCGCACAGATGTACTAGTCAATTGCTCTACCAAACGATGCATAATTAAATGCCAAGAGCAACTATCCTTGGCAATATTTTTCCCACTTTGTTAATGCTATTGCCACAGTTTACTCATTGGAGATTGATTTAGCCAACTAATAAACATCGATCGCTCTCCTTCGGGTAGATCTTGTAAGCGATCAACCACTGGATGAGCGAAGTTAGCATTACCAAAATAGGTTTTTCCTAGCTTATGGAGTTCTTGTAACAGAGTAATTACATGATTTTCTTGCCAAGAAGGCAGACTGGTCGTATCCAGTGGATCTTCATTGAGCAAATATTTTACGGCTTCTGGCGAAGATGCTTGTGGTAATTGCTTCTGCCGCAATACTTCCGTAATATCTTTTTCAAATAAAGCTGCTTGTTTAGAACCTAAAAAATCTTCTATTTCTAGATAGACAGCTTGCAGCAGCAAAATACTAGCTTGGATAAACACTCCTGTCTTGCTGTGGACATCCGTATCAGAACCTAGCTGGTCTAAACGGATTTTTCCCCAAATGCTATAGCGGTCTGGTTCTTCCAACAAGACACAGGCTTTACCTCGCCCGTCTGTTAATTCTCTCCACAAGGCTCTGGCTTCTTCCTCTTGACTAGCTTTAAAAACACTAATCAAGCGGAAAGTTTGCCCCTGATAGTGGAGGACTGGCATTGGCTGCTCTCGCTTAGGGTGCGGAATGCTTGATATTTCTACATCCTGCCGTTTGAGAATAAACATGGCACTAGCAAATAACTCCTCTCAGGGGCGTTCTCAATATGCGATCTATAATCTGATTTCAAGGCATCGCCAAGAGTGCGATTACCTAACGTACAGTAGGGGTCAGCCTCGCGATCGCCAGAGGTTGCTCTACAGTAATTCGCCCAAAGGTGATTTACGCCAATACCCAAATAACCCATTGACCACACAATATATTGAATAAATAGTCCATTTACTTCGTTTAAAGTTGTAGATTGACTAACTAGCGACTAGCATCTTAGCCTTGCTACTAGCAAATCTGCAATTTTCAATTGCCTATTGCTAGAGAAAACGATATAATTGGAGAGATGACTCGTTAAAGAGCCACAGTATTATGTTGGGCGCGTAGCTCAGTGGATAGAGCCACGGATTTCTAATCCGTTGGTCGCAGGTTCGAACCCTGCCGCGCTCGTTTTAAATTACAATGCCAAAGTTTTGGCATTACCAAAATAACCTACTTTTTCCAAGGTAGCTTTGTACCCATCTCAGTTAATGCCGAGAAAAATAGATATAAGATAATCAGACCAGCAGTAATCAAAAATAAAACAATATCGTTATTCATTTTCCGTCTTTGAACTCCAAAAGATAAATTTTCTCCATTCCTCTAGGCGATCAAACCTTTCCTAGCTGCTGTTTGCGTCTCTGTCCTCCACAATATGAGATGCTGTTTTATGACAACCCCCTAAAGGAGTATTTTGTTAAAAATTTAGCAATTTTTGGTATCGGTAATCAATGCAGCGAGAGCCTGAATAATCAGTAAATAGAGAACACTTATACTTAAATATCCGTGTTTAAATGACTTTTTGTAACGCTTTTTGTAACTGACCCCCTGAGAGCAGGCTGCTGTGTAACACTGGAAATGGAGAGTTAATTCGGCGACCGCGTTTGTTTTTATTATTGATAGGCTTTTTCCTTGTGGTATTCACAAACTTTTCTCCGAAATCTAAATCTCTACACCGTTTTGATTTTGGAGACGACTTATGTCAGTTTATGTAGGCAATCTTTCCTACGAAGTTACAGAAGAGAGTTTGAATGCTGTATTTGCAGAATATGGTTCTGTAAAGCGCGTTCAGCTGCCTACTGATCGTGAAACAGGTCGTTTACGCGGCTTTGGTTTTGTAGAGATGAGTTCCGACGCTGAAGAAGCAGCTGCCATTGAAGCACTTGATGGTGCTGAATGGATGGGACGTGACCTGAAAGTCAATAAGGCTAAACCAAAGGAAAATAGAGGCGGTTCCTTTGGCGGTAACCGTGGTGGTGGCTACGGCGGTGGTTCTCGTAATCGCTATTAAGCTACTGTTTTGACATCACAACATACAGGTTTATTTGTTTTTAAATAAGTCTATATAGATTTTGGCTGAGGCTCAGGCAAGATGCTTGAGCCTTTTTGCTATATACTGCTCGGTTAAGGATTTTCAAATCGGAATTTAGTTTGGGGAAAAGGTTAAAGGGTAAGGGTTAAAGGTTTTTTCTTACCCCTTTTGCCCTTAACCGACAAGTATTGAAATGTGTATAAGTTATAGATGAATCTTTGATTTCTGAGCAGCAATTTTAAGCCAATATGATTTCAGCACGGACAACACCAGCGCGTTCATGACGGGCTAAAAGTTGAACTTTGCTACCCGCAGATCCACGCACAACCCATTTAACCTTGGCGCGGTCTTGGGTTGGATCACTCTGTCTCCTCGTCGGATATGAAGGTTTATAGGCACGTCCCTCTAGTTGTCCTAATTCTTCGCGGAGTTTGCCTGTGATTAAAGTTACGCTATCAGGTAATTGAATTTCACAAATACAGCCTTTGACAAGCTTTTTCTCTAGGGCTTTTTGGGTAATGTAGGTAGGTAGCCAACCTGTATTTTGTACTACTAACTCTACTTGATATATGTCATTACCTAAATTATGGACATTAGTTTGATAAATCTCCAAGCGGGGGGAGATTAATAGATGCCAAACTAACCAATCAGGAAAAAGGGCTATCTCTCGTTCTAAAAACTCTGGAGGTGGATTCACCCAAGCATACATAGTATTCCAACCACCTAATTCTACTTGACCTAGTTGGGGATGGTCGAAAGCATACCAATCTACATAACCTTTGCCTGAGAGTTGTTCGTCATTCCAGCGCAACAACTTGAGTTCATCTTCTAAAGAGTGTTCGCGTTGCCATTCGACGTGTTGATAATCTTTAATTCCCGCTTGGTTTTGGGGACTCCAGACTTCTACCGTCCAAGCAAATATCCCCCGTTCATCATAGGCCCAGTCATCGAAAGTCCCGGAGATGAAATCTTTGGGGTCATAGCGAAAATCATGAAAAGCAGAAATTGCTGGGTATGTAGTAAAATCTGCACCTTTTTGACCAATATACTGATAAGTACGGAGGTCATTAACTGGGAATTCATCATCACTGTGATAGCTAAAAGGTCTGATGATGACACCGCCAAAAGTATGGAAAGATACAGCCCCAGTGATATTAGGATGGTTCGTGATAAATTGGACAAGCGATCGCACTTCTGTTTCTGATGCTGGATAAGGGCCCGCCCCTAGCTGCTGAAATTCTTGCCGCCACATCACCGGAAAATTACGATTTAAGTCTAACCCCTGTTGCGGAGGCTGAATATTAATCTGCACTCCATCATAATTTTCTATACTTCCTTCCGGCAAAACTCGGTAATATTGACCGCCTATTTCTGTGGGTTCACGGCGCATTAATAACCGGGGTTCACTAGGGCAGATTTTCCATGCGCCATTAGCATCAGGAATACGCATAAGTAAAATCCGACCATCGCCATCGATGTCTTCCATGATTAAGCCATCATTGCTTTCCCTACCTTCAGGATAGGGACGGGTAGCAGAACGAATAAATTTTGGTTTGTCAGCCAAAGCCCACTCTGCACCATCAGGGTTAACACGGGGGCAAATATAAAAGGTGCGGCTGTCCAAACAACGAGTAATATCTGCCTGAGTGCCGTAAGCTGTAACTAATGTTTGCAGCAGATACAGGCAGACAATTGAGGGCGCTAATTCCGTAGCGTGGATATTGCCATCAACCCATAAAGCAGGTTTTTCGGCATCTGTTCCTGTAGTGAAATTGGTAACAGTCAGCAGCCAAATGTCCCGATTTTCATAACTCTTGCCGATGCTTTCAATGCGTACCAAGTGAGGAAATTCTTCAGCATAACTATGCAAGATATTGGTCAATTCTGCGTAACGATAATACTTGTTAAACCGCACATCTGGCATAACTGCCCTCTCATGCGCCAGGTGAACATCCTTTACAATACCATTGGCTGGTAATAGGTAATGGGTAAAAACTTTGTCGCAATTCCCAATTAGCAATTACCTATTACCAAATTCCAACACTATATCTACGTTAACTAGCAACTTCGGTTATTATGGCTTATCCCCAACGCATAGAACCCTTACCTGGACAAGAATCGGTGTGGGATTATCCCCGTCCACCGCGCCTTGAGGATACAAGTAAACATATTCAAATTATTTTTAATGGGGTAACAATTGTAGACACGCACTCAGCCAAGCGTGTGTTAGAAACTAGCCATCCCCCGGTTTACTATATCCCACCTGCGGATATCAAAATGGAATACCTGTTGCTGACACCACAATCTAGCTTTTGTGAATGGAAAGGAAGTGCAGGTTATTACACTCTGCGTGTTGGTGACAAAGAAGTTAAAAATGCTGCCTGGTTCTATCCTAATCCCACACCAGCTTTTGCATCTATCAAAGATTATGTAGCTTTTTATGCTCATATAATGGATGCTTGCTATGTCGATGGCGAAAAAGTACAACCACAACCAGGTAACTTTTACGGCGGTTGGATTACAAGCGATATTGTTGGGCCTTTTAAAGGTATTCCTGGTAGTTGGGGATGGTGAATCAATTTTGGATTTTGGATTTTAGATTTTAGATTGTTTCCAAGGGTGAACAAATGCTGTGTTTTCAATTAACAATTTTGTTTTGAATATGGGGATTTTAAATTGATTCTATGTAGCTTGCTTCTGGCGCAGCGACTCTAAATTTTAGAGGACACTGTCAATATTAAATCTCAATCCAAAATCCAAAATCTAAAATCTAAAATTCGGTGGCTACTGCTGCCGCTTGGTGCGATATGGCCTAATGAGCAAACTGACTCCAGTTGCCCAGGCAATTGAAGCTGTCCAGCCGGCTAAAATATCGCTGGGATAGTGGACTCCCAAATATAGGCGTGTCCAGCCAATTGCTAAGACAAATATACCTCCAACAATCAGAACAAATAGACTCCAACGGCTTCCCCAGGTGAGAATTACTAAGGCTACCACCAAAGTCATACTTGACATAGCATGACCGCTAGGAAATCCGTAGTCAAACTCTGGGGCTGGTGATTCCCACAGATGGGGGCGTACTCGATGCAACAGTACTTTTGCAGTGCGATTAATGATGATGCTTCCCAGCAGAGTGGTGAGGAGGTACGCAAGTTTACGCCATTTTCTACGGATAAACAAAGCCAATGCGATCGCACTAGCAACTGGAAATACACCCCAGAATACCCCCAATTTGGTCAGTGTGGAAGCAAAAGTATCTAGTTGCGGTTGGGCTGTTGAGTGTATTGCTAACAAGATAGGTACATCCCAAGCAAAGCCACCTTCCTTTTCCCAAACTTCTTCGGCTAATTCTCCAAAGATTTGTAGCGGTAAAAATACGCCGATGAACAAGATAACGAGTGCAGCACGGCGCTTAATAACCAGATGCCACAAAAAAGTTAGGAAAGACTTTGAGTATCGCCAAAAAGCAGAGTTAAACATTGCGTTTGTCAGATTAACTTGAAAATTGGTGTAGTAATCTGGAAGCTACGACCAATTGAAAACTAAGCTTTAACTCTGATAATATAAGCTTTCTCAACTCTCACCTGGGTTGAAGTAGCGATCGCTGCTGCTTTATTCACTTCCATAACTTCATCAATTCAGTTCAATAAATGCCATATTCCTGAAAAAACACAGATAACATAGACTTCCGTATAATTGCTAGTTAGTTTAAATAAATATTTCCCTATTTCCCTCATGAAAGTAGAAGTGGTACCGCATGACTCAACATGGAGTGTCAAATTTGAGGAGGAAGCCAAGCGAATTGCTCTAGCACTTGGTGACAATATAGTAGCAATTCACCATATTGGTAGCACCTCAATTCCCAATATCTATGCCAAACCGATTATTGATCTGTTGGTTCAAGTGAAAGACCTTGCTAAGTTAGATCAGCAATGTTCAGCGATGATTGCATTAGGTTATGAAGCTATGGGTGAGTTTGGCTTACCAGGTCGTCGTTTCTTTCGCAGGGATAATAAAGCAGGTACAAGGACGCATCACGTTCACATTTTTGAGTTTGACGTTGCTGAAGTCCAAAGACATTTGGCTTTTCGCGATTACATGATTGCACATCCTGATGATGCGCTCAAATACAGTGACTTGAAACGTGAATTAGCCAAGCAATTCCCGCAAGATATCCAAGGATATGTCAATGGGAAAGATGGATTCGTCAAGGAGATGGAAAGAAAAGCTCTAATATGGAAGCGATCGCAACAAACGATAGAGAACTCTTAACTAAAGATAGGATGAAGAGGTTTTTTATTTGGTGTTACTTTGAAGCTTTTGGTTCAAATATTAAGTACGTCCCTCCTAACCCTTCTACTAGTGTGCGCGTATTAGCAACTATCATACTTTGATAAGTTTCTCCCTCAGTTCCCGGCCTTCCCAACCCATCAGCATAAAGTTGTCTTTCGGAAAGTTTGACTGTAGCTTCTTTAGCTACAGACTGAATCACATTAGAATTAATATCTGCTTCTGCAAAAATTGTCGGCACTTTCGCCCGTTCAACATTTTTAGCCAAGTTCTTCACTTGTTTGTTTGTTGGTCTGTCATTGGTGCTAATACCTTCTAAAGTTCCTATTAAGGAAAGACCGTAAGCTTGGGTGTAATAACCAAGTGCATTATGGGTAGTAACTACTGTACGTTTATCATTAGGAATACTGGCAATTCTCGCTTTAACCCAGCGGTCTAATTGGTTGATTTCTTGGGTAATTTTTCTTTTATTACTATTATAATTTCTCGCATTGCTAGGTTCTAATTTACCTAAGTTACTGCTAATTATCTCAACCATTCTGATAGCATACTTAGCATTGTGCCAAATATGCGGGTCGGTAACTATATTGCCATCTTCCCTAAATTTTTGTGGTTTGGGAACAGCAAGCGGGGCAACGGCAATTTTAGGTGCAGCGCTTTTAATTGTTCTAATTTGTCTAATCAGCCTTGGTTCTAAATTGTAGCCGTTATATAAAATCAAATTAGCTTGTTCTAAAGCTTCTCGGTCTTCTGGTTTTGGCTGGTAAATATGCGGGTCTGTACCTGGCGGAATTAAGCAGGTAAGGTTAATAGTAGTTTTAGCAATTTGTCTGGCAAAATCACATATTATACTTGTGGTTGCAACTACTCGCGGTAGATTAGTATTTACTCGAGTGGTGGTTTGAGTTAAGGAAGTACTTGTTGCTTGGTTACCACAGCCAACAAATCCTATTGTCAAAGCGATAAGTGTGGCACGGATATAATTATCTTTTATTACTAATTTTGACATACTATTAAGGTTAGATATTTAAAAATAATTATGAGAATTATTTCATTAAAAAGATGTTTGAAAAAGTCTCATAAGTATCGGAAGGGATGGTTAAATATAAAATTTATCGATGTTGCATCAATTCGGGATGATTTAGCTCACGCAGAGGCGCAAAGCCGCAAAGAGGATAAGAGTTTTAATTTTCCATAATTCAGCAACAGCAATTTATCTTTTGCGGACATAACATAACATATTTGTTTGCTATTTTGCAGCATTCTATCCACATATTATTAACTGTCTGAAGCTGTAAATTCTCTAGTTTCCATAAGATATTGCAGCAGTAACAGCAATGCTAACTCTCAAGCTATGAAACCAGATAGTGCTTTAGCAAAGTATTGAGGTTTACTCATCACGAATAATTGTCAAACCTAAAGATTTGTAAGCAGCTAGCATTTGATTAGATACTGTCGGTGCAGTTACAAGGTAAGTCAGTGCATGAATCGACTCCACTACATAAGGGGCGGCTGTGTCTAATTTTTCTGCGGTGACTAATCCCACTACTTCAGCCGAACCAGCTATCATGGCTCGTTTAACATGGGCTTCATCTAAATTCGGTACACTGATGCCAACTTCCGGATGCAAACTGCACACTCCCAACATGCACAAATCTGCACGAATCATCCGTAAAGACTCAATGGTGACAGTACCGACGTTCACTAAGGCTTTTTTGTAGAGCTTACCACCCAACATTACAACTTCTATATGGGGATGTTCTGCTAAGGCGATCGCAATTGGCGGACTATTGGTGACGACTGTGGCTGGCAAATCTTTTGGTAAATGGCGGGTAACTTGCAGCGTAGTCGTTCCCCCATCTAAAATTACCACCTGTCCCGGACAAACTAATTTAGCTGCAGCAATAGCGATCGCTTCTTTTTCTTTGGGCGCTTGTTTTTGGCGATCGGCGTAACTGGCGGTGGCTGGGGAAGTTAGCAATGCGCCGCCATGTACGCGCTGTAAAAGTCCAGCTTCGGCTAATTCCCGCAAATCCCGCCGAATCGTATCTTCCGAAACCTTGAGAACTGCACTCAGTTCAGTTGACAGCACCTTTTTATCACGACGCAGAATTTCGAGGATGAATTGTCGGCGTTCAGCAGTGAGCATAATTAATTTTCCGGAAGTTGCGTTTTTAATCTTGAAATTGCACGTTTGTGAGTTTATACTTATTGCATACAGTTCAATACAAATAAATCACAAGCATTAGACTCAATCTGATGTCTGCCTAATTGCCAATCAAACAACTCTCCTTGCTCCTGTCGCTCTGAATCCTTACAGAGTAAGCTTTTCGATTGACCAGTGTCAACCTATCGATCAGTATTAAATCGGACTTGATATCACCTCCGGCTGCTTTTTCCTATACCAGCAAGCAGACATTTCAGCCTATCTTCTGCCAAAAGAGAGATTGCTGCAAGGGTTATTCATTTCACAATAGCGGTAAAGTGCATATTTTCGTGCATTTAACCGTATCTTCACTTGGATTCAAGCATATTCGTGCATGGTTGAGTGGGGGAAAGGGGAAAGGGGAAAGGGAAAAGGAGAAAGGGAACAAATACAATGCCCCATGCCCAATGCCCCATGCCCAATAATTAACAAAGGACAAATAACAAATGACTAAATTTCCTATTGATCTCGGTGCTTACAAGTATTTATCACTTAATCCGGCGAATCCTAGCTTGACGGCGGAACAAAGAGACGCACTCAAAGCCAATATTCAACTTTGCCGAGATGCGATCGTGTTTTTTACCGCTACAGGTGCAGCTAGAGGCGTGGGTGGTCACACTGGTGGGCCATACGATACAGTTCCAGAAGTGATGATTCTCGATGCTTTCTTCCGGGGAGTATCTGAGCAATTTGTGCCGATTTTCTTTGATGAAGCTGGACATCGTGTCGCTACCCAGTATCTCATGTCAACGCTGCATGGGGATTTACCCGCAGAGCGCCTGCTACAATATCGCGCAGCCCATTCTCATTTACCCGGACACCCGGAATTAGGGTTTACTCCTGGGGTAAAATTTAGCTCTGGAAGATTGGGACACGTCTGGCCTTACGTCAACGGTGTAGCAATGGCGAATCCTGGCAAAGTAGTGTTCTGCCTTGGTTCCGATGGTTCCCAGCAGGAAGGTAACGACGCAGAAGCGGCGCGGTTGGCTGTTGCTCAACATCTCAATGTCAAGCTGATTATTGATGATAATGATGTCACCATCGCCGGACATCCTTCTAAATATTTACCTGGGTTCACCGTCGCCAAAACCTTAGAAGGGCATGGATTAAAGATACTTCAGGGAGATGGGGAAGATTTAGACGATTTGTACAGCCGCCTATGCGAAGCCGTAAATACACCCGGTGCGATCGCAGTCATCAACAAACGCCCCATGTGTCCCGGTATTGAAGGCTTAGAAGGCTCAACCCACGGTCATGATGTGATTTCCGTCGATTTAGCGATTAAATATCTCGAATCTCGCGGACAGACTGCGGCTGTAGAATACCTGAAAAATATCGAGCAACCCAAGCAAACCTATACATTTATTGGTTCTAGCGATAAATGGGGCGCTAACCGCAACGTGTTTGGGGAAGCTGTGGTAAATGTCCTCAGCCGCATGAGTGAAGCCGAACGCAAGGAGAAAGTCTTAGTCATTGATAGCGACTTAGAAGGCTCCTGCGGATTGAAGAAAATCCATGATACCTATCCCGAAGTATTTATCCCCTCTGGCATCATGGAAAGGGGTAATTTCTCGGCTGCGTCAGGGTTTGGGATGGTAAAAGGCAAACAAGGCATTTTCGCCACCTTCAGCGCCTTTTTAGAAATGTGCATTTCTGAAATCACAATGGCGCGGTTGAACCAATCTAACGTTCTCTGTCACTTTTCCCATGCTGGTATCGATGACATGGCGGATAATACCTGTCACTTCGGCTTAAATAATATGTTTGCCGATAATGGCTTAGATGACCGCCATGACACAAGACTCTACTTCCCCGCCGATGTGAATCAAATGACAGCTTGTGTAGAAGCTGTATTTTTTGACCCCGGATTGCGGTTTATCTTCTCCACCCGTTCCAAAGTCCCCAATATTTTGGATAGTAACGGTAATGAATTCTTTGGCAGTGGTTACAAATTCGTCCCTGATAAAGATGAAGTAATCCGCGAAGGCACACAAGGCTATATTGTCAGCTATGGTGATGCTTTATACCGTTCTTTAGATGCGGTAGAACGCTTGAAGCAAGAAGGCTTAGACGTGGGTTTAATTAACAAACCGACTTTAAACGTAGTTGATGAAGAAGCGATCGCTAAAATTGGTAAAGCACCCTTTGTCTTAGTAGTGGAAGCATTCAACCGTCGCACTGGCTTAGGTAGCCGTTTCGGTTCCTGGCTGTTAGAACGCGGCTTGACTCCTAAATATGCTCACTTGGGAACTTATAGAGAAGGTTCCGGTGGCTTGTGGGAACAGTATCCCCATCAAGGTATCGATCCAGTGGGTATTATCAAGAAGGTGAAAGAATTGTTGTAATTCGTAATTCGTAATTCGTAATTGAGTAGGGTGTGTTGTCGCGTAGCGCAACGCACCGATTTTTTTCAGGAAGAGACAAAAAATTTATGCGATCGCAAAACCTGATAGCCGATATTAAAGGTATTTGATGCTCGATTTGCCGTGCAAAAATGCGATCGCCTCTGCGCGGTTAATGATTTGCTGTGTTTAGTTCTATATTAGTCAACTTCGTCGCGCTAACGGGAGATAAATTGCTCCATTAAGATAGAGTTGGGTGCTATAGGATTGCGGTAGGACTGGAAAATGACACAGAAAGAAAAACTTGAGCGACTAAAAGCGATATTCGCAGAAATGGAGCAAGCGCTAATTGCTTACTCTGGGGGTGTTGATAGTACATTGGTTGCCAAGATTGCATATGATGTTTTAGGCGATCGCGCTTTGGCTGTAACTGCTGTTTCACCATCGCTATTGCCGGAAGAATTGGAAGATGCAAAAATTCAAGCGGCAACTATTGGGATTCCTCATCAAATTGTCCAGACAAACGAAATGGACAATCCCAATTACACCTCTAACCCTGTAAACCGTTGCTATTTCTGCAAAAGCGAATTGCACGACACCCTCAAGCCTCTAGCTAGGGAATTGGGTTATCCATACGTCGTGGATGGCGTAAACGCCGATGATTTACACGATTATCGCCCAGGAATTCAAGCAGCTAAAGAAAGAGGTGCGCGATCGCCTCTAGCGGAAGTTGGTGTGAGTAAAATGGAAGTCCGCCAGCTTTCACAGGAACTGAGTTTACCTTGGTGGGATAAACCAGCGCAACCCTGTCTCAGTTCCCGTTTCCCCTATGGTGAGGAGATTACTGTTGCGAAGTTACAACGCGTTGGGAGAGCAGAAATTTACTTGCGTAAGTTGGGTTTGAAAAATTTGCGCGTGCGTTCGGAAGGTGATACAGCACGCATTGAATTACCACCAGAACAAATCAAAGAATTTGTATTGACGATAGATTTACCGCAAGTCGTGTCTGCTTTTCAAGAGTTTGGTTTTATCTATGTCACCCTCGACTTAGAAGGCTATCGCAGTGGTAAGTTAAATCAAGTTTTGCAGCCGCAAGCCTTGAGCTTGAAAATTTAGAGCTAAGGAACTGACAAATAAAAAAATATCCCAGTATTTATTGTGGGGTGGACATCTTTTCCGCCCAGTTGATGTGGCGGGCATCTTGCCTGCCCCACAAGATGGAATAATTTATTTCTTGGAAATCTCTAATCGGATAGCGATCGCTCATAGCCCAGTCACCTGTCCTACTGGTAGAGGTGTATATTTTTACTATCAAGATGGCTTGATGATTGAAATTTGCTGCCATCCTCAATAAAGCTGACACTTTCACAGAAAAACTACGAAAATTGACTTTGATAGTTATATTCTTTTGATTAAATTCCGAAAAAATGCTTGCATAATTACCTCAAAGGTTACCTAATATACCTTACAACTGCAAGCAAATATTTTATTGATGAAAAAGTTTATTGTATTGTTTTTCATCAGCTTATTGCTAGTGACAGCAACACCAGCAATGGCTCAATTTTCTCTACCTATCCCCATACCAACTGTCCCCATTCCCATACCTGAAATTCCAACACCACAACTTCCCATCCCCGATATTACCAAACTGTTAGAGGGAGACCCCCCGATCACCACCAGTTTTGCCGATACTCGCCAGCAATCAACCCTTCCCGATAACTTTAAACCCCAGAAATTCCAACGCTTAACACAGCTACCACGCGGCGCTAATGGTGGTTTTTTATTACGTCCGGGGGCTTTTGAATTGGCAGTGGAAAGTTACTGTTTAAGAGCAGGTACTCATGGGCCTAGTCAGGGAAATGGCTATCTCTACGCACCTTTAAAAGGTTCCAAAGCCGGACTTATCCAGCAAATTCTGCAAAACTCCGTCCGTCATCCAGAAATTCCCCAAAAAGATATACAAGTGTTGCTATGGGCTATTATTGCCCGCACAAAAATTAGTGATACTAACGCAGAAATCCAGCAGACAGCAGCAAAATTACTCACTAAAGATGATATTTTTCAACTCAACGGCGGTGCTTTGGGCTTAATACCCAAATCAGTATTAGATAAAGCCACTGCTAATTTGCCTTCTCCATTACGTTTGGTGTTTGAAACAGAAGCGCGTATCCGAGAAATGCTCACAATCAAGAGTACAAGTTACACGCAACTAGAGCAAATTGCAGTGTTGGCTGGAGAACCGCAACGAGATGGGCCAGAAATACCAGAGGGTCGTTGGTCACTTAATCCCCAAGGATTTTACATCCGTTATCTGCCTACTTACTACAGCAAGACACTAATTCAAATTTACGTTCCTGATAATTTTCGTAAGCAAGCAAATGCCAATGTAAACTTAGCAGCTAAGTCTACAAAAAAAGCATTACTTCTAACACAAGATGGGGGCGTAGAATACAATCCAGCTGGTGAAGTTGCTGTTCCTGGTGACACAGGAAGACAGCGCTTAGGTTTATCAGCTCGTCCGGCTGATGGAGGTACTCCCGATGCAGATAACGATGCAGGTAATAACGCAGGTAATGACGCAAGCGGTACTCCTGGTACAGGTAATAATGCAAACGGTGCTTCTGGTACAGGTGATGATACAAATTCACAGCCAGACTCATCTGCTCCCAGAACAGGAAATACCCTAACACCCACACCTAAAGCGCCATCAAAATTAGAAATCTTTTGTAATCCTGTAGTCAGGCAATCTCTTGACCAAGACTGGCAAGGAACACAAGCTGATAATAGAGAGAGACTGAGATGGGTGTTGTGGAATAGCACTACTGGAAAACTTTCAGTGACAAATGTCACAGTAGGAGATCCCATTAGTGGTAGCGTTGCACCAGGAAACACCCCGCCTGATGAAAATGGTGTATACGTGGTGGGAATATATCATACCCATCCCCCCAAAAATTTAGACCCAGAACCAGGTAGTGTTCAAGTACGTGGCCCTAGCCCTTTCAATGACATAATTAATGCAGATACAAGGAAAGTACCTTCTCTAGTCAGAGATTATACAGATAACAATCTCACAACTGTTGTGGACTATCTCTACGGCCCCAACAAAAGGGGTGAAGCACAACCTGGCGGCGATGTGATGACAAATGTTCATCAATTGCCTTTGGGTACATGTGGTTCTTAATCCTCTTTTGTCAGATTGGGAAAATCTAATTCAATACAGGTCAGATAAGATCATTAGTGATTGATTTGTCAGTTGTGGAAACAACTAGCTCAATTGGGGGATTCTCCCCCAAACCCCCGATTGGGTGACGGTTGCGTCCCCCAAACCCCCTCCAAAATTATTGTTCGGTTTTTTGTTGAGTAACTATTGGTCTGTCCCATTAATTTTGCTGGGTGAACTCATTCTTCATTTCTCTTCCTTTGTGTACTACCCTGCGGGAACGACTTCGTCGAACGCGCCTTTGCGGTTCGTTCCTCAACACCTCAGAACTTATGGGACAGACTACTAGTTTTGTGGTTTTGTTGTCAATTAATTTTCTTAACTAATAATCTCAGAATCAGCCTGAGATTATTGTTTTCCGAGAGTGACAAAACAGGGTTAATTAGGGGTAATATCAATTTCAGATTTTGGTCTCAAACACTACTTGTTACCCAATGCTTAAACCACCAGCTCGACGTGCAGATTTTTGTCGAAGATTTCTGACTGGACAAGCAGTCCCTATTAATCCGCGATCGCCCATCTGACATAAGGTCGAGAAGCTGCTACAGTTTTGTAGGTGATTTCCTTAGCATTTGCCTGAATTTTTCGCAAATCTACACGGAAATATGCTTGTTTATTCTTAAATTGCACATTGTAAAATGTGTATTCTTTATTCTGTGTTTGACCAACACAAGAAGCATATTTATCATTTAAGCTGGCAACATATTCTACAACTTGCTTATTAGATGAAACTAATTTTGTGGTGTTAGAAAATGGTCTAGTATCAGCAATTACTGTATGTTCAGCACCACCTTCATAAGGTAGTGTCAACCACCATAAACCAACTGACTCAGGACAAGTACCCGCAGTACTTTGGATATTTAATTTGACATTTGGTGTAGTAATTGGACCTGTTGCTGATTCTGGTTGCGCTTGTGCTTTAGCAAAAAGTGTTACTACCACTGCTAAGGGAGATAGAAATACACCAAGAGTTGTTAATTTTAGCCAAGTATTCATATAGATTTTTTGCAAATTCAACCTATCTAATTAATATTGACTCGCAAAATCTTGCGAAAGTGCCATCTTATTTAAGATTACCGTGTTGTCAGTTACAGTTCTACACAACTAATTCAGCAACAATGTTAATAAATACTTGAGAATGCAGCCTCATCGCAATATTGCGGCTCTTTCATGAAACCTAGAATTATTGTTTGTGGCTTAGGACGGACTGGATATAAAGTCTTTCGTCTGCTGCGACAGCAGGGTGCGTTTGTAGTTGGTATTCATCACAAGCCTATCCCTGGCGAAACCGCAGGAGATGTGATTATTGGCGATTTGCATACGGCGGCTACCCTCAAAGCCGCTGGAATTGAAGAATCCCATACTTTAGTCATTGCTAGCTCTGATGATGCGCGTAATTTAGCAATTATGATGCAAGCGCGGATACTAAATCCGCATATTCGCATTATCAACCGCTTTTATAATAATAGTCTGGCAGAACGTCTCGATCATACTTTGCCAGACCATTTAAGTATGAGTGTGGTAGGTTTGGCAGCACCAGTGTTTACTTTTGCAGCACTGGGTAATAAAGCGATCGGACAAATTAAATTATTTCAACAAACTTGGCCGATTCAAGAAGAATATATTGACGAATATCATCCTTGGTTAGGTCGTAAATTAGGCGATTTATGGGAAGAGAGGTCGCGAATGTTAATCTATTACCTTCCTGTAGAAGGTGATTTAGATTTAGTCGCGGCAGTGCTATCTGGGCAAGAATTAAAAGTAGGCGATCGCTTAATTGTTGGTATCCAACCTCGCGTTCGTCCTATCCGCAAATCATGGGTAAGAAAATTCATCAAAGTTCTCACTAGTTTGCAGCAATTTCAAAAACACGCTCAATCAGTTGTAGCGATGGCAATGGTGTTATTTGCCATTATTTTGATGGCTACACTTACCTATGTTTCTGCTAGTTTAAATATCTCTTTTATCGATGCTTTATATTTTGCAGTCGGCATGATTACGGGAGCAGGTGGTAATGACAAAATAGTTGAAAATGCTCCCAGCAGTATTAAATTATTTACTGTCGTAATGATGTTAGTTGGTGCAGCAGTAATTGGTATTTGGTATGCTATGCTCACCGATTTTATTTTAGGTAACCGCTTCAAGCAATTTTGGGATGCTGCGCGCATTCCGCAGCGACATCACTACATAGTCTGCGGATTGAGTGGTATTGGCGTGAGAATTGTGCAAGAACTTCATACCAGTGGACATGAGGTGGTAGTAATTGAAACCGACAGCAACAACAGATTTGTCAACACAACTCGTGGCTTAGGTATTCCCGTCATTCAAGGTGATGCCAGTTTCCGCGCTATTCTCCAAGCCAGTAATATTGATAATGCTGTCGCCGTGCTGGCTGTTACTAGCAACGATGCTATTAACTTAGAAATTGCTCTCAAAGCCAAAGGATTATCACCCAGCATTCCTGTCATTGTGCATTATGCTGACCCAGATTTTGCAGGGATGGCACAACAAGTATTTGATTTTGAAGCCGTACTCAGTCCTGCAGAACTAGCTGCACCAGCTTTTGCGGCGGCTGCATTAGGGGGACGCATCCTAGGTAATGGGATTACCGCCGATAGTTTGTGGGTAGCTTTCGCCACGATGATTACACCAGCACATCCTTTCTGCGGTCAATTAGTCAAAGATGCTGCGATGTCGGCTGATTTTGTCCCTTTGTACGTAGAAGCGAGTTGCCAAACCTTTCACGGCTGGGATTTATTAGAAACTCAACTGAGTCCAGGCGATATTTTATATTTAACAATGCCTGCAAATAGATTATATGAATTATGGCGCGATGGGCGATCGCAAGTAATGGTAAGTTGATTGGTGGTCGTTTGTCATTTGTTATTTGTCATTTGCCATTTGTCATTTGTTCACTTCATTGCTCTAACTTTCATCGGGAACTAATTACCCAAGAAAACGTCTATTTTCTTTTATTAAATTAGTTCCAATATGAAAGTTAGGTCTATTAAAATTGCGATCGCTTTATCGCTGATTAGTGTGGGATTTTCGCAAACTGCTCATACTCAAACACCCAGCGCAAATTACGCACAACTTACACAGCAAGTTGCATCACTTCGTCCCCAAGGGGCAAAAGGTTTAGAGACATTTCTTAATAATCATGCACAAGAATTAAAAAACCCCTCGCCACAAATCAAAGAAGCGTTAGATAAACTTTGTCAGCAACGAGATTGCTATGCTTCTAAACTTTATTGGTACACCGATTTAGAACAAGCAAAAGCTGCTGCTAAAGCTAGTAATAAGCCTATACTTTCATTACGTTTGTTAGGAAATCTTGACCAAGATTTAAGCTGTGCCAATAGTCGCTTTTTCCGCGTAGCATTATATCCCAATGCAGAAATTTCCAAATTCCTGCGCGATCGCTATATTCTCCACTGGCAATCGGTACGTCCTGTCCCCAAAGTTACCATAGATTTTGGTGACGGGCGCAAGTTAGAACGCACCATTACAGGTAATAGCATTCACTATATTCTCGATAGTTCTGGTGAACCAGTCGATGCAATTCCTGGTTTATATGGGCCGCAAGCATTCCTGCGTCAGTTAGTAGCTGGGGAAAAAGCAGTTAAAGAATATACTAATTCTCAAGGTGTAGCCCGCGCTGGTTTTTTGCAAGAGTATCATCGTCAACAATTAGCATCTAGCCAACGTCAATGGGGAGCAGATTTAGCAAAACTAGGTATTAAAAATCTTCCTCGACTTGTGGAAATACCTGCTAATAATAGTGAAACACCTAGTGCCGCGGTTGCTGGTACTATAGCTGTGAGTAAAATGCGAATTGAATCTCCTTTATTGCGAGATATTAATATTGCTAGTACCAATCAAACAGCACTTCAAGATATTACTGACTCAGCAACATGGCAGCGAATTGCCCAACTCTACAAAGCAGATGCCAAGTTAGATAATAACAGTGTGGCATTAATACGTAACAAGCGTTTTCAAGCTAATAAAGCTGATAATTTACAGCGAGTTGTGGGCAATTTTGAAACTGTAATGGCATTAGATACAATCAGGAACGAATATACACTGCATCACCAAATTCATCAGTGGTTTATGCAGGGTAATGCCACAAATAATGTGAATAAATTGAATGAAAAAGTTTACGCTGAATTGTTTTTAACTCCTAATTCCGATCCTTGGTTGGGATTGATGAGTAATGACAGTTACAGTGCAATTGATAATGATGGTATTCGCAAGTGATACAAAAAATATTAGAGGTTTTTTGAAAAATGAGCGGCTGTAACTTTAAGCGCTTATCCCCCCAAACAACCTTGAAAGGGGGGGTAGGGTTTAAGGTTAAATTAACAGGTATGAGCAGTCCCTGTGTCCTACTCGCATAAATGATTTACCTGGAATATGCTGTATTTCTACTTTTATAGGTCAATCCAGTTCAGTTTAAAAAATAAATTGACAACAAAAACAATAATTTTGGAGGGGGTTTGGGGGACGCAACCGTCACCCAATCGGGGGTTTGGGGGAGAATCCCCCAATTGAGCTAGTGTTTCAACAAGTGATAAATCAATCACTAATGATCTTATCTGAACTGTATTGTTATTATAGGTAACGACATTTACAGTCTTGATCTAGCTAAATCGCATATTAGTAAATTAAGTCGGTATTTAAAGCGATTAGGAAAATCCTTTGAATAAAAACTTAATAGCTTTTATAGCTAGTTTGATTTTTAGTATTGGAGCAGCAATTCTTCTCGATGCTATAGTTAAATCTCTTAAAATACCTACATTTACAACTTTAACTATAGCTATTGTCGGCAGTTATATTTTGATGATGTTGAGTATCATACACAATTGCCTTGCTCACTCTAAGAAGAATAAATGAGCTTTTGAGTATTTTTTCTTGAAAGGCGAAAAACTCCATCTCCTTGTAGGTGGAGTTTTTTATCATACTCATTTGCAGAAATTTCGCAATAGATAAATACTTAATAAAGGCACAAAATTGTTAGCTTACTACCTATCTGCCACAGTGTTTTTCCTAGTAGCATAAAATGCTATTTTTTTATAAAAATCACTTAAATAAAAATGCCACCCCAAGGAGTGTTTGGAGTGACCTCAAGCCCTAAGATGATGTATTACACACAAACTAATTATGTTGCAAGAACTAGGGTTATTTACTCTATCAAAAGAAAGTTACTTCAAAGATGTATATCTATCGTAGGTATTAGAGCTTTTTAAGTTGTCTGCCAACCTAAAAATATTGGGTGAAGTCTGGGGAAAGGTAAAAGGGTAAGGGCTAAAAAACCTTTCCCCCTTACCCCTTAACCTTTATCCTGCTAAGTTACCTTGGCGAACCTCCTACTTATCGCCAATAAAATCAACCACTATGGGTGGGATGTTACTTTGTCCGTTGGCGGTTGTTTGGGGTTTGACTATTGGCTGCGGATTTAATGGGGTGGGTAAAGCTTCACCTGGCTTGGCGGTTTGATTCCACAAAATCAGTGAGAGTAAACCATCAACTAAACCGTTGGTGCCGCCATTACTACCACCAACCAGGATATCTGGGATGAGGCGAACATTGCGATCGCCAATAATTTGCATTAGTTGCATAGCTGTATAACCTTGTGGCCCCAAGGCTTCCACACCAGAGCGGTAGGTTTCAGCTTTAGCATTACCTGTGGCGCGGATTCCTTCAGCATCAGCCATTGCGCGGAGTTTTGTACCCTCGGCTTCACCATTAGCTTGCTTAATTTGCGCTTGCGCTTTCAAATCGGCAATGTGGACACTCTGCTCTGATTTCACCATTTCTTGTTGGATATCAGCGAGTGCTGTTTCCCGGACGAGTTGTTGTCTTTGGGTTTGCGCTGCTTGCTGCACTTCGTAGGTCTTGCGCTGTTCTTCGGCAATTTTCCGGTCTGTCTGAGTTTGCATTAAGGTTGCTGGCGGCTGAATATCACCAATTAAGGTGTCTATGGCCTGCACGTCATAAGCGCGAATTGCTACTTTAATATACTCAGCAGCTTCGGCTTGACGTTCACTTCTCGCAGTCAGAAAGTCAAGGACTGTACAGTTTTGAGCAGAGTTACGGAAATAGTTACCGATAGTGGGTTCCAAAACATGGTCTACAAGATTTTGCATGGAACCAACGCGGGAAATTACCTTAGGCGCATCTAAAGCACCAACGTGGATAATTTGCGCTACTTCTAAATCGAAGGCGAACCCATCACGCGATCGCACAGTCAGGGAAGCTAGTTTAGCATCATAGCTATGACGTTCGGTGCGACCTGACCAGTTTAAAACAATGTTGGTCGTGGGCACCAATTCAATCTTCATGATCCGGGAATTAAGCGGGTGCTTACCAGGATAAAGTGGTTCAACCCACACACCTTTATGTCCCTGATTCACTAAGTTACCGTGGGTGAAGGCTGCACCACTCACGTCTTCTTGAGCTTGACCTACGAAAGAAATTACCACGCCCACATAGCCGATGGGAATTTCCGTCATTGGTACTTGTTCAACTTGCACAAACCAAGGATTCAAGTTCCACGAACCAGAAAGCAGAATCTGCTCTTGCAAGCCTCTGCGTCCACCTGCATCAATGAATTTCTGTCCGTTTTGGAAGTTATCGTGTCCCGCAATTGTTGGCCCTGCTATTTCTCCACCAGCAATTGGTACACCATCTAAAGTAGTGACAATGCCAACTTTATCAGATGACACACTATAAACCCGCAAATGTTCGGGATTCATGCCATGAGCAGAAGCGTTCGATGCCATGATCACTTTAAACAAAGCGGTGTTGATGCGGTAAGTACCTGCCGTCAAAAAGCCCATTTGACGACCTTTCTCGCCACCGTGGGTGAGGAATTTCCGCGCATCTTGAAAGTTATCGCAATCGACAATTTTACCTAAAATGCGTTCTGGGGGGTTAGATGCACCGTCTGCCGCTACAATCAAGGCGATTTCACCTTGAGGTACAACTACCACCGATTCTTTCCGCACAGAATATTGCCAAGGCCAATAACCCCAATGCCAACCAGGTGCTAAGGTATCTGCTTGCAAACCAGCTTCACCATTGAGCGCAATTAACCGCCCTGCGGGGAGTCCACGTCCAGATAAGGTAAACTTCCTGACGACAATGCCAACTTCCCGTTCGCCAATCACCACCAAGCCGCCAAAGAACAAGGGGACAAATACAATCACACCTCCCAAAACAATAACTGGGACTAGCACCCCAGACGATAATTGCATTGCCTGGTATTGAGTATTGCTACTCGGTAACTGGGCAACGAGGGGCTGTTGCTGTGTAGGTTTGACTGAAACTGAGACGATATCGTTGGTTGTAAATGTTTTTGTGGGTGTTGCCTTAGCAATATTGGCATAATTCACACTGCCAGCGATCGCTAAAGATGCGACAACAGATCCAGCAAAACGAGCTAATTTATTTTGTTTCCGCTTACCAAAAGAAGATTGAAAGCTGTTCATAATGTGTGCCCTTCTGGGCAACTAATTATCTAACGTATCACTTCACGGGGGCGGGGCGATATTTCTTAAACTTGGTGTAATTTTTTTATAAGAAGTAAATAGTCATTTGTCCTCTTCTCCCCACAATCTCCCTAAGTTCCTTACTCCAACAAGATTAAAATGCATAACTTGAATATGGTTTTGGCATCAAAGCTCATGTTATAAGAAAATTTTCCAGGTAATAGGCGCAAAACTCTGTTTTTAGCGTTTGTCGAGTCTTTACGGTCAAAAAATTATTAAATCATGTAACAGAAAGCCAATTTTCAGTGTTTTTGTATCTACCTTATTAAAAATGCTATTTATTTAGCATGACAAAGCTTTACATAATTAAAGTAATATGATTTCTAGAGCAGAAAGAGTTGCCAAGATTATTGAGCAGAGATCGGCTTATCTTCCAAAAAAAATCGCCACAGTTGAAAAAGAGCTTCAGGCAAGAGCATCTGCTTTATATAATCTGGAAAATCATCGAGAAGCGTTACTTCAAAACAATGTCAATCTCCAAATTTGGGAGCCAATAAAGGCAATAAATTTTGCGGATATTCAACAGCGCATTAGCTCTGAACTGCTGGTATTATCTAAACTCAGGACTCGCTTTTCCCGAAATAGTTTGAATATTGGCGTGATGGGGTTGATGGGACAAGGGAAGAGTACCTTACTCAAGAGTTTAAGTGGACTGAGCGATCGCGAAATTCCAGCATATGAAGGTGCAGCTTGTACTGCTGTTCGTAGTGTGGTTTGCAATCAGGAAGGTGCTATTGAAGTTAAAGTTGTTCTTCATTCAGAAAAAACTTTTTTAGAAGAAGTCATTCTTCCTTACTACAAATCCCTGAAACTCCAGCCGGAACCACGTACATTGGATGAATTTGCACAAACATCTTTACCAGATCAAATGCCGACTGGAGCAACCGATGAAGCAGTTTATAAGCACCTGCGATCTGATTATTTCCAAAACCTAGAAAAATATCGGCATCTGATTGTTCCGGAAATAGAACCTCAGCAGAAAGTTGTACCTGTAGAGGAAGTAGCTGAATATGTCAGACAAGAACGCAATACCCAAGGAGAATTAATTACCTTTAAACACCTGGCTGTGCGTGAGGTTAATATATTTTGCCATTTTAAAAATCCTGATGTTGGGAAAATTGCTCTAGTTGATATTCCAGGTTTGGGAGACTCTAAACTCGGCGATGAAACAGTTATGTTAGAAACTCTGGGTACAGCAGTGGATGTTGTCCTGTTTATAACTCGCCCAGACCCCCAACGCTACCAATGGCGTAAGGTTGACACAGATATTTACGATATCGCTGCTCAAGAGTTGAATAACCTTGCAGGCAGAGCATTTATGGTGATTAACCACAGTCAAAGAACGCAAAACATGAATGCCTGTCAAGCTCTTAAAGATACTTTGCAATTGAAAGTAGTCAGTTGTGAAATTGCTGATTGCTCCAACCCTGATGATGCTAATCAAGTTTTTAATCGTATCCTGAATTACTTAGCAGATCATATTTTAGAAATTGATGAAGAATATGCTCGGCAAAGTCAAGAACGTATACTGAAAATTCAGCAAGATATCAATTTAATTATCCAGTCTGCCCGAAAAGTTTTTAGCGGTACTGACAGCAATTTATCTAGAGTTATTGATGATAAGTATGACGAGTTATTCGGGACTGATAGATATGGATGGTGGCGAGAAATTACCATTGCTTTCCAAGAGTTAAGACTTGAATTTGCTAAACGCTGTCAATTACCATCTCATAGCCTAGAATCCAGTATTGAGAAAGTATACAAAGATTGTAAAGAAAATGCTGGAATTTTAACGGCTAATAAACCAGAAGAAGACATTGAGGTGCAGATTATAGGTAGCAACCCCATGAAAGCTTACGGTGATTACCGCGATTTATTGCGTACTCTACTTTCCGATCGCTTTAGTAATTTAGATGAGGGACTAAAAGAAACAACTGAAGAAGTAAAAGCACGAATAGCAGAAATTTTAATTACATTAGGAAGATTAGATATATTTTCTCAGTCTTTAGCAGGTGCAGAATTTATCAAGGCTTTTAGAGAATTGCTAGAACAAGAACATTCAGATTTAAAAAGACTCCAGCTAGGGTTACAAATTATTGATAGTTTTGAACTTTCCTACAGTAGCTTAATCGAACCGCAAATTTATCAACATTTGGTTGCACTGAGCAATATTCAACTGCCTAATGACGAATCTCAAGAGACAACTTTAAAAGTCGGGCCGGCTACAAAAGCTGATTTAATTTTGAACGCTCTACAAATTGACTACGATCGCACAGTTGCCAAAATTAAGGCAGCTTTAGAAGAGCTAACTTATCAGCCAAGCATTGCTGCTTATGCACGGATTGAGAAGTTTATTGACAATATAATCTACCATGAAGAAGCTCAAAAAGACTGGAAAAAGTTTCTCCGGCGAGTGAGAGCTAAAGTCTGGGCTGAGGAAATTGGTAAGCTTGAGCAAGAACAACAAATTCAACAAGACTGGTTGAATATTGTTAAGGGATTAGAAGAGGCTAATCTGGTAGAAACCGTACAATTTCTGACTTAATTTTTTAAGCTAATAAGAGATTAATAGCAACTTCTTGAGCATCGACTAAAATTGATTTTTCAGCCGGGATTTATTTCATGAATAGCTTGCAAGAATTAAATATTATTATGGTTGCGCCTCGAGGAGTTGGCAAAACCAGTTTGTTAGCTGCCATCCACGAAGAATTTGATAAAACCTTTGAAAGTGCAGGGTTAACAACGTGGACAAGCGATAGTAGAACATTAGATGCGATCGTAGAATGTAAACGTATGCTACGAAATATGGACTATCGGTTACAAAAGCGCGTTGTCCAAACTTCAGCCTTACTCGATCCCTGGGAAGACGAAGGATTTGTATTTGAAGTCGGAAGTGGAGGCAAAAAGTTCATGAAAGTTCGCTTTACCGATCCTTCTGGAGAGTATTTCAAACCAGCTGCTAGCTTAGATCAAAAAGAGTATATCAAGCAACAGTTAAATCAATGTGATGCAGTGATTATTCCCATTGATGCAACTGCTTTAATGGAAAAGAAAATAGGCAGAACAAAGAGTACAGAAATTAGCCCTTGGCATGAACAAAAAAACGATCCGGCTCGGATTACTAAACTATTAAAAGATGCCTATGAAAGTTTAACAAAACCCAGATTAGTTGTCTTAGCACCATTAAAGTGCGAAAGTTACATGAAAACTGATAAAGATGCCAACGATTTGCTGGATCACATTAAAATTGGCTATCGAGAATTACTAGAGTTCGTCAAAGAAGACGAGCAGTATCACAAAGTTGCAGTAGTTGTAACACCTGTGCAAACCATTGGACATATTACTTTCTCCCATGCTGAAACTATTGATGGTTACACTCAATTCTTTTACAATAAAGTACCACTAGATGCACCTTATGCGCCTAAAGATGGAGACCAACCACTGCGTTATGTATTGCGGTTTTTATTGAATGTTTATAATGAAAGCCGCAAGTTAGAATTGGAAACAGCTAGAAAAAATATTGAGCAACTGGAAAAAGAAGTTGGTGTTAAAGCCGATCAACTAAATAGCGCTAGACGCAGACTGCATCTAGCAGAGCAACGTGTTAATCAGCGTAATCAACTTTGGCTACCCATCAGGCTGATTGCCAACATTTTTGATGACGTTCATACAAGTTATAGTGGCGCTAATAATAGTTATACAGAAAAAGAATCTGATTTAAAAGATACAGAAAATCAAAAGTTTGCGGTTCAAGGGCAGGTAGATGCCACAGCAGCCCAGATCCAAGCTTTTAACACAGCTATTTCTAAATTTGCAATTGATTGTAAACAAGACCGTGGTTTTGCAATTTTGCAAGGTAGAGCCAAATGGTTACCAGTTCCTAAATAAGCGGATGAGGCTTCTATGAGTAATAGTCAGGTAGAAATTTACGTTAGAAGTTCTCCATTAGGTGAAGAAGTGGGAATTCATTGGCGTAATATAAGCAAAGCCGAAAAACCTAACGAAGAGCCAGTTGTGCTAAAGCAAAGAGTTGTTGCTAGAGATGACGGTAAATTGGTAACAATTAATGCTCTAATCACTGATACTAAACCGTCTCTAATTTTGGCTCGATATGAGAATAAAGTACTTCTAGAACTTACAGGTCTTGATGCGGCAGAACATAGGTTGAAAAGAGTGAACCGGAGAATTTCTGAAATCGTTTTGTGGGTTGGCGATGAAACGCCAGAAGTAGAGATTCAACTGAGAAAACTAGCTGCTTGTGCATTGCTGAGTTTTTGGCAAAAAGATTCAACTTTTCTCACCACAATTCGCAGTGCAATTGACTTTGATGGACTGAATAGTTTTAAAGTTAATGCCCAACAAATTGAGCAATTATACACTGACGCTGGCACAAATTTAAATCGCCTCCTATCAGAAGTCGCTGCAAATAATATTAATACTTCTGAATCAATTTGGTTAACTCCAAAAACAATTGATATTGAGAGCCAATTGTACGATCTGGTAAACCAAATTAGTCAAACCTCATTACCTAATACTGAGCAACCTGTAGTTGTTGTCGCTGAGTTCAAAAAAGAAGAAATAGGCGATCGCCAATGGATTATTTACAAGGGTAATGTCTGGCAAGAAAAAAAAACACCAGTATCGACTCCAGATCCAGTACCCCCGCTACCACCACCCCTACCCCCACTACCCCCACCACCCCCACCATCTCTCACCAGTCTGATAGTGATCGTCAGGATTATTCTGATCCTGATACTGATAGCTATTTTGGTACTAGCTCAACCGCAAAAAGCATTAACCCCAGTCATCACACCAATCCCCAGCCCAACTCCAACCACAATACCCAACAAGAAGCCAGCTATCAACAAAACCAGCCCTCAGAGTTCTATTCACCCCCAGAATTCTGGGTCTCCATCGCCGAACGCTTAACGGGTAATATTTCCACTGATGTGCGTCACGCAATCCAGCACTTGCTTCCAAAAGATATTGATAAACTTTCTTTTTTAATTCAGGCTTGGATACGAATTGACACAAATCAAACCTCAAAACTTACAACTCAAATATTGAACGAAGTAGAGAAGTATCTTAAGCATGGTTCAGAATCTTTCAAAAAAGAACTTGTGGAACTCAAGTTGCCCAATGGGACTAAATTTAAGATTAATGAAGATATAAATGATATTAAAAGGAACCGAAAAAAAGAACTTATAGCACTGGCTTACTTTTTACAAGGCGAGTTATCAACAGAAGAAGAGTTTGAGTATATAAGAAAGGTTTTGCGTTCTTATTTAAGAACAATTCAGCAATTCCGCAGTCCGCCACCGCCTCAGTAATAAAGGTAGAATCAATGAACGTGAAATAATGAAAAGGTTCCTGATTCACCCTTTAATTTGGGAGGTTTTCAACTGTTTTCTTTATAATTTCAAGTGCAAGCATTATTATTGATTGTAAAGAGGCGAGAAAGGAAACTAAGACTTAAGCAGAGTGCAACAGTCATAGCTTACAAGTAGGAAAATTAACTATGGAAACTACGACTAGAAAACAACAGTTACTCAAAATTATCTACGCAAAACTAGAACAAGCTTATGAAGATACTTTAGAAGATGTTATAGAACTACTAGATATTCGTCAAAAAGAAGATAAAGAAGATATTCAAGCTTTTGAAGAGGCAAAAAATGAACCCCGAATACCTTGGGAAGAAGTAAAACGGGAAATAGGGTTGTGACTTATCAAGTAGAATTTACGAGGAAGGCATCTAAACAACTAGCAAAATTACCAGAAAACGTACAACAAAGAATCAAAATTAAAGTTGAAGAGATAGCTGAAAATCCCCGCCCTAGTGGAGTTGTCAAGCTTGAAAATAGCAATAACAGATATCGTATTCGTGTTGGTGATTACCGGGTATTGTATGAAATTATAGATGATTTATTAATAGTTACGGTTGTAAAAATAGGGCATCGTAGAGAAGTTTATCAGGATGAATAATACCAATTGGAAAAAAGAATGCGACAGATTGTACGGGCACTGGCACTGCCATGCCCGCTAGAATATTTTGATGTGTCGCAAAGATTATTTGAATTGGTATAAGACATCCCCCTAGTCCCTACTTCCTAAAAAATTAAGGGTGGACAAATAGCCCACCCCCAAAAGTTGAAATATTGAGTAAAATTTTAGACCAAGCCGCCAGCTGCTTGAAACCGAGCGCGGGCGCGTTTGAAGGCTTGGGTTGCTTGAATTTGAGCTTGGCGATCGCCTGCTGTTACCTGATTCAGCTTGGTTTGTGCTTGATTATAAGCAGTCCGGGCTTCTTCTAGGTCAATAGCGTTGCCACGTTCAGCACCATTTACCAGAATGGTGACTTCATTTTCTTCAATTTCGGCAAAGCCACCCAAAAGGGCGATCGCTTGCCAATCTTGATTTTTGTTAGCACGTACACGCATTACGCCTGTATCTAGGGCGGTCAACAGCGGTGCGTGTCCACTCAAGATACCTAGCTGACCAGTGGTGCTGGGTAGAATTACTTCTTCAGCTTCGGCATCCCACACAGTTTTATCTGGGGAAATTACACGAACGGTTAATGTCATTTGTCTGTTGTCCTTTGTCTTCTGTCTTGCGTAATTTGCCATTAGTCACTAGGACTGACGCTAATGACTAATGACCAATGACCAATGACTAACCTTTGAGCTTTTGGCCTTTGGCGATCGCTTCGTTAATGTCGCCCACCAAGTAGAAGGCTTGTTCTGGCAGATCGTCCAATTCGCCAGAAAGAATCTTCTGGAATCCTTTGATGGTATCTTCCAACTTCACATACTTACCAGGAGAACCAGTAAATACTTCTGCTACGAAGAATGGCTGAGATAAGAAGCGCTCAACCTTCCGAGCGCGTGCTACAGTCAGACGGTCTTCTTCAGACAATTCATCCAAACCGAGAATGGCGATGATGTCTTGCAGTTCTTTATAGCGCTGCAATGTTGCTTGTACCGCACGGGCAGTGCTGTAATGTTCATCACCAACGATTTCTGGCTGAAGCATAGTGGAAGTAGAGCCTAAGGGGTCTACTGCTGGATAAATGCCCTTAGAAGCCAAACCACGAGACAGTACGGTTGTTCCGTCCAAGTGAGCGAAGGTGGTTGCAGGTGCGGGGTCAGTTAAGTCGTCCGCAGGTACGTATACAGCTTGAATAGAGGTAATAGAACCTTCTGTAGTTGAGGTAATCCGCTCTTGTAATGCACCAACGTCAGTACCCAGAGTAGGCTGATATCCTACCGCAGAAGGCATCCGTCCCAACAGCGCAGATACTTCAGAACCTGCTTGTACGAACCGGAAGATGTTGTCAACAAACAGCAATACGTCTTGTTTGTTAACGTCGCGGAAATATTCGGCCATTGTCAAGCCAGACAGACCTACCCGCATTCTTGCTCCAGGTGGTTCGTTCATCTGACCGTAAACTAGAGCAATTTTTGATTCGTTGAGGTTATCTTTGTTGATTACCCCAGATTCAATCATTTCATTGTAGAGGTCATTACCTTCGCGAGTGCGCTCACCCACGCCAGCGAAAACGGATACGCCACCGTGCTGAGTAGCGATGTTGTTGATCAACTCCATCATGATCACGGTCTTACCAACACCCGCACCGCCAAATAGACCAATCTTACCGCCACGTCGGTAAGGAGTTAGTAGATCGACAACTTTAATTCCGGTCTCAAACACTGAAGGTTTGGTTTCCAGATCGGTGAATTTGGGAGCCTCGCGGTGGATAGGCAATGTTGCCTCAGGATTTACAGGCCCCTGATTATCTACAGGATCGCCAAGGACGTTGAAAATTCGACCCAAGGTGGCTTTACCAACTGGCACGCGAATGGGAGCGCCAGTATCTACCACTTCCAAACCACGCACTAAGCCATCGGTGGTGCTCATAGCAACAGCCCGCACCTGGTTGTCGCCTAGCAGTTGCTGTACTTCGACGGTCAGGCTGATTGCCTGACCCGCTTCGTTGCTGCCGTTGATGGTCAAGGCGTTGTAGATTTGCGGCAATTTCCCGCCGGGAAATTTAACGTCTACAACAGGACCAATGATTTGGGTAATGTAACCGATGTTTGTTTTTTCTGCGGTGGTGACCATGCTGAGCCTAATGATTGAAGCTATATTTCAGATAGGGTCGTAGACGACATAATATGAAGTAATGTCACTTTTCAGATTAACACTGAACGACCCCCTTATCCGCCATAAATTGATTGTTAAGACTTGGAGTTGGGAATTGGGGATCGGGCATTGGGCATGGGGCATTGGGCATTGGGCATTGGAGGATAAACTAATTTTGACCTTTGACCCTTGAGTACAGACGCGATTAATCGCGTCTTTATGAGTTTTGACCTTGGTAATAAATTCCGTTTTCAAATTTTGTGAATATCCCTAAGATAAATATAGGTAAGGAAAACTGCTGTCAGTTCGCCCGCTTCAACTTCATACCTCCACCGAGTAATTGCTTATGAATTTCTCGTCAGCACGACAATATTTTTACCAGGAGATTCAGCAGCCTGACGAGCATATCGACCTGGTAAAGGCAGCTTTATATATTGCCCAGGAAGAATATCCTCAGCTTGACTTAGAAGAATACTTCAATGCCTTTGAGACAATGGCATTGGAGTTGCGAGAGCGCTTACCCGATTCACCATATCCCCTGCGGATCATTCAAAGTATTAATCAATATCTCTACAATGATTTAGGATTTGGGGGCAATAAAGCAGACTACTACGATCCGCGTAATAGCTTTTTAAATGATGTGATTGAGCGACGGCTAGGGATACCGATCACCTTGGCATTGGTTTACATGGAAGTATCCCGCCGAATTGATTTCCCTATGCTGGGTGTAGGAATGCCTGGACATTTCCTCATCCGCCCCAATATTGCAGAGATGGAGGTTTTTGTCGATGCATTCAATGATGGGGAAATTTTATTTGCCCAAGATTGCCAGGAAAGATTGTCTCAGATGTTCCAGCAACCTGTGGAACTCAAGCCAGAATATTTAGCAACAGTTAGCCATCGGCAGTTATTGGCCCGGATACTCACAAATCTCAAATTTATTTACCTCAAACAGCAAGACTTAGAAAAAAGCCTGGCTGCAGTTGAGCGCATTTTACTATTGTTTCCTGGTGTGAGTTTAGAATTACGCGATCGCGGTTTAATTTACTATCAACTCGGTTACTACCCCCAAGCAGCTGACGATTTGCAAACTTATCTAGAAAAAGTTCCTGATGCCGAAGATTCCGGAGCCATTCGCCGCTTACTTGCCGAGTTGGGTAGATAAGAAACTTCCAATTCAAAAAATAATCAATCGCTTTAGCAAGTATAGGCTACGGCCAAGACGCGATTAATTGCGTCTCAACAAGCAGGGGAGAAATCAAAATCTGATCTCTTGTAAATTGGATAATTTATTTTCTGGCAGTCCCTGACTCAGCACTTAGCAGTTTCAAAGAGGAACAGATTCTCAGCTATAAAATTCTTCGCTGTTCCTTTTTAAACAGAGACCATGTCTAAATTGTCCTATAGATTTGTCTGTTTTTATACTATATAGGAAAATTTTATCTCATGGGTATTTGTCGGCTTTAATTATTTATATTTGAAATCTTCAATGAGATAAACCTTGATTGCTTGAAGTTTCAATAACAATCTATTTATCAAGAGTTTTATCTTCAGATAAAAGCCCAAAATCCCGATTAAATCTCTTATATTGCTAGAGAAATTGGATTTTTAAATAATTGTTAAAGTTTTATTAACGAAAGTAAATATTAATTTAATATTAAGTTTATAAGATTAGAAAAACAGAGATTTAATATAAAAGATTCACTAAATGTAAATTTCTATAATAGTTAATTTCCGGTACAACTATGCAATTTGCAGAGAATCATATAATATTTGATTATTCACAAATACATAGTGTTTACAGTATATTTTTTAATGTGATTCACTATGCAGAGGGAAATTCAAAATGTCTAAATTTGATATGATAGTCACTATTTAAGTGTTGTTTTATCTGTCATATTTAGTCCAACTCTCTTTTAATTAATATCCCATTAATTCACGGGGATGTTTTTCATGTTTATTAATATCTATCGACCTAACTTTAGAGATATTTAGCTAAATATCTCTAAAGTCAAGAAATTATGACTTACTACTAAAAATATTGGTAATTACAAAAATCAAAATGTTACAGCAAATTTAAGTACGTAAAATATCAACATAAAAATAAATTAAAATACTTAGAAAGAAAAATCATGCTGATTGGTTATATATTAAATCAGGTTATTGATTATGCAAATTACCAGGGTATTACTACAAGCTAAAAATGCGCCATCTACCATAAAAGAAACTACTATGCTTGTCTTGATGGTTGGTTTATGTATCTACTTAGGAGTCAGAATAATTGCCTTATATAGGGCAAATTATCGTTCATCAAAAGTTGAAAATCAACGAAAAACTTCCTCCAGAAAAGTTTTCAGAGCCAATACTCCAGAAATCTTATTCACTAAGGAGGAAAACCCTAATTTATTCCTAATAAATAACCAATCTCCAGCAGCCGAAAGTGATGAAGCTAATCAATTGAGCCAGTCTGTCAAAGAATTGGCTTCTAATTGTGGCACTTTTTATTTAGAAGCTCTTGCTGCTATTGAACAGTCGTTACTGAATTTCGATAACCGACTCAGATGTTATACAGAAATTCTGCAAACTCTGGGAAAAGTTTGTCAGGTTAGTCGTGTATACATATTTGAAAATTATGTTAATGATGATGACTTAATCATGCATCTGCAAGCTACATGGTGCGCTGAAGGTATCACATCCAAAAATGAAAAGCATTCTTGGCACAAACTATCTTATACAAAATTCTGCCCACGCTGGTTAAAGTTATTAGCGCGAGGTGATATCGTTGCTGAGACAATCACAGATTTGAACAAAACAGAAATTCAGGCTTTAGGCCTAGAGGATGTTTTGACAATATTGATTTTACCAATCATCGCCAAAGGTAATTTTGTCGGTTTTATTGGATTTGATAACTGCAAAGAAGCACAAATTTGGGAAGCCAAAGAAACAGCATTTTTGCAAGCGGTAGCAGGTGTACTTTCTCTAGTACATGATCGCTTATTAGCAGATAATGCTCTCAAGACAGTAATTTTAGAAACCCAAGATTCTGCTTATCAGTTAGAAAATGTAGTACAAGAACGCACAGCAGAGTTGCACAGAGAAATTGCGGAGCGCAAGCGGATACAAACAGAACTAGAAAAATCACTGTCTTTGCAATGGGCGACCTTAGAATCTACTGCCGACGGCATCTTAGTAATAGATAATCAAGGTAAGATTGCAGGCTTTAATCAAAAGTTTCTGCAAATGTGGCGCATTCCGGAGTCATTAATCACCTCCGGAAATTATAAAGAAGTGCTGAGATTGGCGATGAAACAGCTAGAAGCGCCAGAACAGTATTTTGCTACGATTAGAGAATTATACTTTAATCCAGATACACAGCTTTATGATGCGATCGCCTTTAAAGACGGCAGAGTTTTAGAGCGTTATTCCCAACCCCAGAGGATTAACGGCAAAATAGTCGGTAGAGTCTGGAGTTTTCGCGACATTACAGCCCATAAATTAGCAGAAGCCACAATCCGTCATCAAGCTTTACACGACCTGTTAACCGATTTACCTAACCGCGTACTATTTAATGAGCGACTTTCAGAAGCTTTAGCACAATCGCAGAAACACAATACCAAACTAGCAGTGTGTTTTTTAGACTTAGACCGCTTCAAAGTGATCAACGATACATTAAGTCATGCCATTGGCGATCAATTACTGCAAATTGTGGCTCAACGTCTGATCGAATGTCTGCGGGAGATTGACACCATAGCGCGGTGGGGAGGCGATGAATTCACGCTAATTTTGCCAGAAATTAACGATAATCAAGAAGTTACCCAGATTGTAGAAAGCATCTTAGCAGCTTTTAAACCAGTATTTGAAATCGAAAATTACCAATTACATATCAGCGTCAGTATTGGTATTGCCCTTTATCCGATGCATGGACAAGATGCCGAAACTTTAATTAAACACGCTGATGTGGCACTATATCGCGTCAAGTCTCAAGGACGAAATCATTATCAGTTCTATAATTCAGCCATTAATTCTGGTTCTTCAGAATTGCTAACTTTAGAAAATAGCTTGCACTCTGCCTTAGAACGCCAAGAATTTGAAGTTTACTATCAACCACAGGTCAATATTACCACGGGTGAAATTACCAAAATAGAAGCATTACTACGTTGGCGACACTTAGAATTAGGCTTAATTCCACCCCAAAAGTTTATTCCCCTGGCTGAAGAAACTGGATTAATTATTCCAATTGGAGAATGGGTGTTAAGAACTGCTTGCGCTCAAAATAAAGCTTGGCAAGATGCACTTAATTTGCCCTCGCTTTCAGTAGCTGTGAATCTTTCTGCGCGCCAATTTCAGCAACCAAACTTAGTAAATATGGTGCAGCAGATATTGTCAGAAACGCAATTAAACCATAAATGTTTAGAGCTAGAAATTACCGAAAGTATTGCTATGAAAAATGTTGAGTTCACTAAAAGAATTTTAAGTGAATTACACGCTTTAGGTGTTTCTATTTCTATGGACGATTTTGGTACAGGATATTGTTCTCTCAGTTATCTGAAAAATTTTCCGATCCATTGCTTAAAAATTGATAGGTCTTTCGTGAGAGATTTATCTGATGATAATCATGATGCTGCCATCACAACTGCAATTATTGCTTTAGCACATGGATTAAAGCTTGCAGTTGTTGCCGAAGGCGTAGAAACTGAAGAACAGCGGAATTTTTTACGACTGCTAGATTGCGAACTCATGCAAGGCTATCTCTTTAGTCGCCCTTTATCGGCAGAAGACACAACGAGATTACTAAAAAAAACTAAATCCCGTCGGATGAATCCTTCATTTTTAGTAGCTTAAATTAATTTATCATTGGTAATTGGTCATTTGGAGTTAGATTTTTCCCTTCATTCCACCTTTGATATTGACCGTTCCAATTTGAGATTTTAAATTTTGGATTTTGGATTATTTATTCAGTAAAAGTACAGCCGTGGTTAGAACAAATCTCAAATCTCCAAGCTGTATCTGCTTGTGGGTACAGTCAATCTAAAATCTAAAATTGATTGACTCTTAAAAATACTCTACCCTAGCATCTAAACCATAAGAGCGTAACAGTTTAGATAAATTTTCTGCTTCTGTTCTATTCCCAAATCTACCTGCATTCACATAATCTCCTAAACCAGATTTTTCGACAACTGGATTAGCTATATATTGTCGTACTTTGTTGAGAGTATCGGCATTATGAATTGGAACCACAACTACATAGCGATTTTGATTGTTATTAGCATTAGTATTCACAGGAGAGGTATTTAAACCTAATGCTTGCCAGGTTTGTGCATCTACATTGCCAGTTGGAGCAATACCAGAATGCTGCTGGAATGCATACACATAAGACCTAGTATTTTCACCATAATAACCATCAGGATTTGTATTAAAAAATCCTAATTGCAATAAACGCTGTTGCACAGCTTTCACATTATCGCCACTATCGCCAACTGTGAGATAATTTCTAGTCTGTGGAGGAGCTTGAGGAACTTGAGGAGCTTGATAAGCTTGTCTATTTTGCAAAACGCCACGTACTGCTTGCAAGGCTTGTGTATCAGCTACACCATCAATAGCTAATTGGTAATCTCGCTGGAATCGCAGTAGTGCATCTCTAGTTAAAGGGCCAAAATTACCTGTAGGATTAGCTTGCAAGTATCCTAACTGCCGTAAACCTTCTTGTAGTTCTCGAATTTGTTGCGGCGCAAGACTAGTTGTGTTGGGTATAACTGGATTAGAAGGACTAATAGTAGGAGCTAAAAGTCGGTTCCAAGTTTGTCGATTTGTAATTCCATCAGCAGGTAACCCAGCATAGCGCTGAAAAGCAATCACCGCATCTTTGGTAACAGGGCCAAACTTACCTGTCGGAGTAGCTTTAAAATAACCCAGTTGTTGTAACCTCTGTTGTAACCTAGTTACTGCCGGGCCTTGGCTACCTTCCAACAAAATAGGATATTCCCCTCCGGCGCTGGGGATATTTGAGGGTGCTTGGGAAATTTTGGTAGAGTTGCGCCCACCTTGCTGAGAGCGAGTTAAGGCTTGTTGAGTTTGCGGGCCAAAATAGCCTGTGATTGGCCCTTGGAAATAGCCTTGGCGTTGCAAACGTTGTTGTAGCTTCACAACTTCTGGGCCTCTGCTACCTAGTCGCAGATTACCACTGGTAGTATTACTAGTATTAGTGGCGATTCTACCTCGACAGGCTTGTTGGAGCGATCGCGCAGTGCTATCACCTACAACTCCATCAGCAGGTAGTTTATTCGCCTGCTGGAATGCAATCACTGCTTGCTGAGTTATAGAACCAAACTTACCGCTAACTGGGCCACGAAAGAAACCTAACTTTTGCAAGCACTGCTGTATGTTTGTAACTTCAGCGCCATTACTTCCTACTTTCTGTACTGCTAAAGTTTGCCCAGCGATACTGAGAAGTGACAAGGTTAATGCTACAGATAGAAAACGCATCGCCAAGGTGCTAGAAAGCTTTGTCCAATTCCAGATTCTCAAATTAGCTGGGACAGGAACAATTTCTAGGGTTGCGGATGCTTCGTAGACTGTGGAGCTATGTAGATCACCAATGACTTCCATAAAATCGAGGGTTTGGTATTGGGTATTGGGTATTGAGGACTGGGGATTGGGGATTGGTAATTGGTAATTGGTAATTGGTAATTGGTAATAGAAACACCAAACGCCAAATGCCATTTTTAAGTCAGTCCATTACTTGTGTTTGGGGATTACCTAGAATGAAAATTTTGCTTCTCTAGCCCCTTGTCCCTAGCCTATGCGCCCCTCTTCCCGAGTCCATGAGGAATTTTTGCTACCAGTATACTATAGGATAACGAAGACTAGAAAATAAATTAATACATCATCAAAAAAAGAGACCTGGCAAGAAAAACTTAGCCAGGTTCATCAATGGAATCACTCTATTAATTTTAATTGCGATAAATTAATTTCATTTACGATGTAGATATTTAGCAGCCTACTTTGCGTATCTACTGGTCTTGTTGTGGCTTTTCTGGCTGTTGTACTTCTTCGTTACCTTCTAATTTTTCAGTATTACCTGCTTTCACCCAGCCTTCTTGATTGGTATCTTCCTGGCGAATTTTTTGCCACAATTTATCGTCACTTTCCTCTAAAATTATCACTTTTTGATTAAAACCAACCCCACCCACACGTTCAGCATCTTGTTTTGGTTCGGCTCGCAAACTCAAGCCTTGGTTCCAAGTAACTTTTCCTTGGTAAGCTCCTGGTGGTAATGGTTTGGGTGATTCTTCTGCTTTGGGTGTTTCTGTAGTTGTAGGAGTTGGAGTTGGAGTTGGAGTTGCTTTTGGTTGAGATTCAGTTTTGGTAGCTGCTGCTTCGGTTGCTTTGGGAGATTGGGTTCGCTGTGAAGGATGATCGTTGGCAAAAATTGGTTTGGTAGGTGGTATAGCGGTTCTATTCATGAAATAGAGTGCAGTAGCAACACCAGTACCTATTAAAATAGCGATCGCCAATAGAAACCCAAGTATAAATTTAAGTAAGTTAGAAAACATATTTTATAACCTCATTACCAATCGTCAATTGTCCAGAGTCAAGGGTCAACGGTCAAGTGTGAATGAATCTAGACTCTGGACAATGCAAATTTTAGATTTTAGATTGCCAATTTTAGACTTTTGGGCGACCCTGCACACCAGTAACTTATATACCCCGTCAAGTTAGGGCGAAACAAATCCGGAGATCTAAAATTTACAATCCTTGAGCCAAGTACTAAATGTTGTCGGGGTCAATCTACAATCTGTCTTGGAAAGTTTGCTCAACGGGGGGAACCCCCGCACGCAACTTTCCGCAAAATCTAAAATCGATTGACTCAACTATTATTGCAGCTGGCGTTAGCGTAGCTTACCGAAGGTATCGCTTAAAGGTGTTTGTTTTGATGCTAATCGCGCTCGTCCAGCCGCCGCCCATTCTTGTAGTTGCTGAATTTGTTCTACGGCCGTTCGTGCCAGGGGTATGATCTGACTGGCAGCTTCTAGAATATCGTCGTTGGTAAAGTCGCGATTTTGGCTAAATCCAATATGCATCGCTTCAATTAAAGTTTGCTCAATCTCTGCTCCAGAAAAATCGGGTGTTTCATATGCTAGCCTATCGATGTCATAACTTTTCAAGTTATGGGGGCGCAGTCGGGATAAATGGACATTAAAAATTGCTTTTCTCTCTTCTTGGGTTGGTAACCCGACAAAGAAAATTTCATCAAATCGCCCTTTCCGCAACATTTCTGGTGGTAAGGCTTGGATATCGTTAGCGGTGGAGACGACAAATACAGGTGAGGTTTTTTCTGCTAACCAGGTAATAAATGTTCCAAATACCCGGCTAGTGGTTCCTGCGTCGCCTTTACTACCCAGTCCAGAGAAGGCTTTATCTATTTCATCAATCCACAGCACACAAGGCGCTAAAGCTTCAGCTACTTGGATCATTTGGCGCGTGCGGGATTCTGATTCCCCTACCAAACCACCAAATAACCGCCCAACATCTAAGCGTAATAAAGGTAAATGCCAATGATGAGCGATCGCTTTTGCTGTTAAAGATTTCCCTGTACCTTGAATTCCCACCAACATTAAACCACGGGGATGTGGTAATCCGTACTGTCGCGCTCGTTCGGTAAATGAACCACCCCGCCGTAATAACCAATCTTTGAGGTTATCCAAGCCGCCAATGTCAGAAATTTGCTCGGTGGCGGGGTAAAAATCCAAAATTTGGGTTTGGCGGATAGTTTGCCGCTTTTCTTCCAAAACCAAATCCACGTCTTCTGGTTGCAATTCCCCGTGAGTGGCGATCGCTTTTGCCAAAACCCGGCGAATCCTTTCCATTGATAGCCCTTGGCAAGAACGCACTAAGTCATCTATGACTTTACTAGGAAGAGAGTTACCAGTCACTTGTAGCAACCGTTCCACCTCTTTTTGAATTTCGGCGGCGGCTGGTAATGGAAATTCCATAACTGTCAGAACTTCGCTTAAGTCGTCCGGAATCGCAATCCGAGGGGATAGTATGACAATATTTTTCGGTTGCGATTTTAGCAGTCTCGCCAGGTTGCGAAGTTTGCGCGCGATCGCTACATCTTCTAAAAAGCGATGATAATCCCGCAGAATCATTACCCCTGGTGCTGCAGCTGGTAACTTTTCGATAAATTCCAAAGCTTGCAGTGGGTTGCGTCGCCCAAAACCCTCATCATTGGGGTTTCCCTGGTAGCCATCCACAAAATCCCAAGTATATACAGGGCGATTACCTTGGTTGGCTGCTTCTTCTCGAATTGCAGCTTCTACCCGTTCCTCTTCGTATGTAGGAATATAAATCAAAGGATAGCGGGCGCGCAGCAGCAGTTTAAACTCTTCACGAAAGCTCATAAGTAGCTGTTAGTGTTACTAGTTCTTAATCCCATTGTTAAAGGTTGTATGGTCTCTCACAACTAAAAACTAAAAACAACAACAGCTAGAAACTTAGCAAATATTCTGCTGCAATGCGTAATAGCTTATTTTTGCTAGTTAAAATATCTTTAGTGAGCGCCCAAGCGCTCAAAATCAACAAGAAAAGTAATTACCAATTCCAGCAACTATCCCGGAAGTTGCTTTTTCAAAGCCTCTAAACCAGCCCAACGGCTATCAACTGACTTTTGTGAACTTTCAGCCGCAGTACTCAAAATACCAGGGCAATTGAGGTCACATAGCTGGCGTTGAGGTAATTCTAAACACATCTGCTCATACAACCATTCACCAGGATAAAAATAGCCATCAGGAGGTAGAGTTTCCAGCAAATCTTCCACTGCTACTTCCCGTTCCAATGGCAAGTCGTTGATTTGATTAGCTGTTACGTCTAACCAAATAACCTCCTGAGTATCAACTACTAAACGCTGATTGTATTGCTGTAAACAGCGGTTACAAGTACAAGTAATAATTGCTTCTGCCTGACCGGACACTTCTAAGTAATTACCTTGATGCTGTACGCGAATTACACCACGAACAGGAGTCAAAGTGTCCAAACCAGGTAGAAAATCCTGAACTTGAATTTCCTCTGTCCGCTCCGGGGCTTTGGTGAGCTGCGGAATAAAAATTGCGTCCATAGGATTTGTGAGATACCCTCACGAAACGAAACTTAGTTTAACTACCAGCAAAATTGCTGAGATTTAGATCTTTATTTTAGCTTTTAGTGCGGTGGTCAAGGGTCAAGGGCCAAAGTTCAAGGTTTTTCCCCGTACCCAGTACCCAATCCCCAATCCCCGATCCCCATTACCCAATCCCCTCAGGCTCGAGTGCTGGACGAACTACAAGATGACGATGTGGTTCTTTGCCGCGACTAAAGGTTTCTAAATCTGCAAATTCTTTTAAAAATGTGTGAATTTGCCGCCTTTCTGCCGAACTTAGGGATTTTATTTCTACTTCTCTGCCTGTAGTTCTTACTTCTTCAGAAGCAGCCTCTGCTAATGCACGAATTTCAGCTTCTCTTTTGACTCGGTAGCCATTCAACTCAATGGTATAAGAAGCTTGCTCTTCTTGTGGTTGGTTAATGTTCAATACTGAATTAGCTAGATATTGGATTGCATCTAGCACTGAACCATCGCTACCAATTAAAGTTCTGATTTGCTCAGGTTTGAGGTGCGTTTCATCAATTGTCAACCAGTAGTTATCTGGTTCTTCGGAGTCTCCGCCCTGAGGTTGAGCTGGTTCTAAATTACCCTCAACCTCAGCAGATACCCCAGTAAGTAGCAGCAATGTTTTTAACCATTGCTGCCCTCGCTGCATGGGACTGTTGCTCATGATCAATTTGTAGCCTTTTTCTTAGAACTTTTTGGCTCAAATGGCAATGCTTTTTGCTCTGCCACTGCTGCTTCTTTTTCTTGGATTGCTACGATTTTTTGCAATTCTTCCGGTAATGCTTCGCGGGAGAGAATGAAGGTTTGCAGAGTTTGGAAGATATTCCCAATCACCATATACATCAAAACCCCAGCCGGCAGGGGGAAGAACAAAAACATTCCAGAAAAGATCACTGGAGTAATTTTGTTGACTGTATCCTGCTGTGGGTTCCCACCGCTAGAATTTTGCCCAGAGAGAATTTGGCTGACGTAGAGACTGATGCCAAAGAAAATTACCATAGCCACAATATCCCAGTGGATTGTGCCGTCGGGATCGGTTGCGCCGACTCTACCTAAAGCATCAATAAACAGAAATCCTTTATCTGCTGCTAGTCCGGGGATGGTACCTTGTATGGTGACATCTCCAGGCTGTAAGGCTTCGATATTGCCTTCAGCGTCAATTTTAATTCTGTCTTCACCTTTGACTACTTTCCATTCAGGAGTCAATTTATTGTTTTCTGGGTGTTCTGCCAAAAGCACCTGAAATGGTTTGCCTTCAAGAGTCTGATATTGAATCTTGGTTTTTTCTCCTACCGCTAATTTATTACCTCCAGGGAGGATAGCAGTAATACGGCTGTGTTCCCCATCAGCAATGTAGATGTTTTGCGGGGGAGTAGCAAAAGCTTGGGGTTGAATTCGTTCGATTTGTTCAGAGGGAAAGACTTGTAAGTTAACGCTGTAGTTGACTCCAGCAAAGGGCGAACCCCGCAAAGTGGCAAACAGCGCCAACAATACTGGCATTTGCAACAGCAGTGGTAAACAGCCAGCCAGAGGATTACCAAATTCTTTCTGGACGTTAACCATTTCCTCTTGCTGCTTTTGCGGATCGTCTTTATAACGTTCCTTGATTTCTGCCATCCGCTTTTGCATCAGAGGCTGAACAATCCGCATCCGCCGCATATTCCGGATGGAACCAGCACTCAGGGGATAGAGCGCAAAGCGGATTATCAATGTTAAAGCAACGATCGCCAATCCATAGCTAGGCACAATGCTATAGAAAAAATCTATGATTGGCAGCATCACGTTGTTCGAGAGAAACCCGATACCAAAATCCATTATTCTGAATTCAACCTGAGGTACTGTAAACTAACTGAATCTAATTTATCTAAATCATGATCGGTCTGCGACTATCATTCACTACGGATAGCCGCACATGATATTAACAATTGAATGTTAAAGTCAACGAGCTTTTTTAAGTGCTGAGTAGGGAAGATGATTGAGACTAAACAAGCTGAGTGATTGATTTTATCCTTTATTCCTATGATTCAAGCCTTTTTGAGGCGTTGAACTCCAGAAATTCATACTCAGCACTATGAGTTAATTAACTACTTAGCAGCCGCGCTATATTCGGGATTTTTAGCAACAACTCTTTCGTTAATATATTCATAAACTTCCCGAAAATTAGGAATAGCCCGCATTTCTAGACGGCTACCATTTCTGAGGGTTACCACCATATCTCCCCACAAGCCAATAGCACGGGGAACTTTGACGATTTTGACAATTTCTGCGTAAATTACGTCAGTGCGATCGCGTCCCATCCAACCCCCAATCACAGTGACTCGGCGATCGGTGATGCGGTAGCGTAGCCACAAAGCTCTGACAATTGCCCCAACTGTCAATGGAATCCCGATGACAGTTAGCCCAAACAGCAGGTTAAGAATTAAATCCCCAACGTGAGGGCCACCTTCATAATAAATTTCTTCACGAATGCCCATTGAGTACCTCGGCTTGTGCTAACAACTGCTCTAATTCTTGCAGAAATTGTTGGCTTACGCACTCTCGTTCTGCTGCTGTTGGTTTCACAACTACCACTAACCGCCATCCAGGTGACAATCTGGGCAACAACTGATACAAAGCTCCCGTTATTTGCCGCTTAATCCGATTGCGGACTACTGCACGCTTGCTGACTTTTGTGCTAATGGAAATACCAAATTTTGTACTATCTAGATGCGTGGCATCAGCATCAGTTAGCTGTATAGTCTCAGGGGCAGTATCCAAAGAAGACTTTTTGGAAGCCGACGGTTTCAAGGCTCTTAATGTCAAATAAGCGCCATGTCGCCGAATTCCTTCTCGGAAAACTGCCTGGAAATCTTTTCGGGATTTTAGCCGATTCGCCTTGGGCAAAGCCACAGATGCTCTTTCGCCTAATTTGCCCTAAACGCTCAGACGATGACGGCCTTTTTGTCTTCTGGCGCGAATGACATTTCTGCCATCTGGTGTCCGCATTCTGGCGCGAAACCCAGAAGTCCTTTTCCTCTTACGGTTAGTACCGCCCAGCGTTCTCTGCATACAGTTCTCCTCTTAGGTGATGCTTATAAAAAATCACAATCTCTTATTTTATCACTATTACAGATAAAAGTTAGAGATTCCGGTAAATGGTTAAGGGTTCATGGTCAAGAGTCAACTGTCATGCGTTTCCGATTACCCATTACCCATTACCCAACTTAATTAATACTCACCACCCAAGAACCTAAATAACGCAACAGTGGTACATCACCAGGAGAGAGAACTTGGCAATTGAAATAGTAAACTCCACCAAAGGTAGGGTTTTTCACGTTGGATAACTCAACTTCCACCCTACTACCGGCTGGTACTGGCTCTTCAGGAAAAATTTCGATGACGCGTCCTTCCTTATCCCACTTCACTTCAGACAGGCGAACAGCTTTGCCTTTGACTTTTACCTGCACCTCTTTAGGGTCAAAAGTTCCTTTGTAATAATCAGGGTAAGTAATAGCAAATTGAGCTACTGCTAATTTCATTTTGTTGGCAGGAATTCTGAAGATATAACGATCCCAACCATCAGATTGTCCACCAAAGTCTAAACGATAGGGCAGTTGATTTTCAGATTTAATGCCGCTAAATAGTGTCAATCCTGGTAAACCCTGTGCCCAGCTGACAGCTTGGAAACCTGTCAGCAAGCAGCCAGTCACCGCTAAAGTAGAAAGTAAACGTCGCATAATTAAGGCTCCTCACTATCAACTAGTAAGCTTGGTTATCTAAATAACTAAAAATTTAGTATTCGTAACTAAACTTTACTACTGAATTTCTAAAAATAGACGTTAAAGGGCAATAAAAAGTGTCACAAGGTTTTGGGGCATTGGGCATGGGGCATTGAGAATTGGTAATTGGTAATTGGTAACTGGTAATTGGTAATTGGGGTTTGTCATTCGTCATTTGTCATTTGTCATTTGCTGTTTGTTATTCCCCTTTCCCCTTTTCCCCTTTCCCCTTTTCCCTTTTCCCCAGTCCCCAATCCCCAGTCCCCAGTCCCCAGTCCCCAGTCCCCAGTCCCCAGTCCCCAATCCCTCACCTGGGGATCACAATTATGTTGCTGAATATGTATAAATGTATCTGAATTGTAATGCTCTTGTTATAAAAATTGAGAGATACAAACAGCGATCGCCTGTTAAGTTGGGCTAGATTGATAAAAACACGCGTGAATCTAAGCAGTTGCCATCAAAATTTACTTTGGGCATAATCAAGTTTTTTCTAAGTGGATGCATATTGCAATATGTCATAGAGGAATACAAAATTTTTAAATCCCTAAAATAAGCTGAAGAGACAGATGCACAATTGGGGAATCAACTTAGGATGTGCAGTATGTAATCCTATATTAATTATCTAGAATTGCTGACATCTGTGAGTAGCAAGCTGAATCTTGACCTAGGCAGCGATTCAGTAAAAAAACAAGGGTCAAGCGGCAATTTATAGAGTAGTGCAATGGCTGAAATAACCAGCCTATACGCTATTGAGAGCGGGGAATTATTCAGCAAAAAACTACAAAATTTGCAGAGATTAGGTATTTATCTCCAGGAGATTTCATGAGAATAGCAGTAGCTAAAGAAATAGAAGTTGGTGAGCGTCGTGTAGCTTTAATTCCAGATGTTGTTGCCAAACTGGTAAAACAAGGTTTAGAAGTTTGGGTAGAAACAGGCGCGGGAGAGCGCTCATTTTTTAGTGATTCTGCCTATGAAGCAGCAGGAGCAAAAATTATTGGCGATCCCGCTACTTTATGGGGCGAAGCAGATATTTTATTGAAGGTTAGTCCCCCACAAGAAAGAGAAGATGGACGCTCAGAAATTGATTTTTTAAAAGCAGGCTCTGTATTAATTAGCTTCCTGAATCCTTTAGGAAATCCGGCGATAGTGGAAAAACTGGCAAATCGCCAAGTAACAGCCTTGAGTATGGAATTGATCCCCAGAACCACCAGGGCGCAAAGCATGGATGCATTGTCCTCGCAAGCATCCCTAGCTGGCTACAAATCTGTGTTAATAGCTGCTGCTGCATTACCGAAATACTTCCCCATGCTCACCACAGCCGCAGGCACGATCGCCCCTGCGAAAATATTCATCATGGGGGCAGGTGTCGCTGGATTGCAAGCGATCGCCACCGCTAGACGTTTGGGAGCAGTGGTAGAAGCCTTTGATATCCGCCCCGCTGTGAAAGAAGAAGTGCAAAGCTTAGGGGCAAAATTCGTCGAAGTGCAACTCGAAGAAGAAACTGTGGCGGCTGGTGGCTATGCCAAAGAAATCTCCGAAGCTAGCAAACAACGCACTCAAGAAGTTGTTACCGAACACGTCAAAAATGCCGATGTGGTAATTACCACAGCCCAAGTTCCAGGGAAAAAAGCCCCACTGTTAGTCACCGAAGAAATGGTGAAACAGATGAAGCCTGGTTCAGTGATTGTAGACTTAGCCGCCGAACAAGGTGGTAACTGCGCCTGCACCGATCCCGGTAAAGACATTGTCTGGAACGGTATCACCATCATCGGGCCGATCAATTTACCATCGTCAATGCCCGTTCATGCCAGCCAACTGTATGCCAAAAACCTGACATCGTTGATGCAACTGCTGATTAGCAAAGAAAAAGCTTTGCAAGTGGACTTTGCCGATGACATCGTTGACGCAGCTTGCGTTACCTATGCAGGCGAAATTCGCAATAAACGAGTAAGTGAAGAATTAGCAGCGTTGAAAGTTAGAGGTTAGGGATTGGGGACTAGGGACTGGGGACTGGGGACTAGGTATTGGAGACTGGGGAGAAATAAAAAATCCCAATTACCAATTACCAATTACCAATTACCCAATGCCCAATGCCCCATGCCCCATGCCCATTTAAACAAGGAGTTTTTATTTCATGTCAGAGGCATTACTTGCTGCTTTGTTTGTATTTGTTTTGGCATCTTTTATTGGGTTTGAAGTCATCAACAAAGTGCCACCTACTTTACACACTCCCCTAATGTCGGGATCAAACGCGATTTCTGGAATTGCAGTACTGGGGGCTATTGTGGCTTCTGGTGCTAGAGAAACAAGTGTGTCAGTGATTCTCGGTTTAATTGCCGTAATACTAGCGACAGTCAACGTTGTGGGTGGCTTCCTAGTGACAGACAGAATGTTGCAAATGTTTAAGAAAAAGGAGATTAAGGCGTGAGCGATTTTCTACCAACTGGGATTCAGTTAACGTATTTAGTCGCTGCATCCTTATTTATTCTCGGTTTAAAAAAGCTAGGTTCACCTGCAACAGCTAGGAACGGTAATGTTGTAGCAGCCGTGGGGATGTTGTTGGCGATTGTCGCCACAATGTTGGATCAACATGTGCTGAACTACGAGATGATTTTGTTAGGCTTGGCGATTGGCTCGGGTATTGGTGCGATCGCAGCTTACAAAGTTCAAATGACGGAAATGCCCCAAATGGTGGGCTTACTCAATGGTTTGGGCGGTGCAGCTTCTGCATTAGTTGCTGTTGCCGAATTCTGGCGCTTATTGGATTCAGGCGCACCCATACCTCTGGATGTCAACATTTCCATGCTGCTGGATGTGTTAATCGGTGGTGTTACCTTTACAGGTAGTTTTCTCGCCTTCGCCAAATTGCAAGGTTTAATTAGCGGTTCCCCGATTACATTTCCTTTCCAGCAACCATTTAACCTGTTACTGCTAGGGCTTTATATAGCAGGTAGTGCCTATTTAATCGTTACACCAGATAGCCTACCTATATTCTTAGCAGTAGTTGCGGTTTCTTTAATACTCGGTGTTATGTTCGTCATCCCCATTGGTGGGGGCGATATGCCTGTGGTAATTTCGCTGTTAAACTCCTTATCCGGTGTAGCAGCATCTGCCGCAGGTTTCGTAGTGATGAACAATATGTTAATCATCGCTGGGGCTTTGGTGGGAGCATCAGGGCTGATCCTCACCGAGATTATGTGTAAAGCGATGAACCGTTCTCTCTTCAGTGTTCTGTTCAGTGCTTTTGGTACAGGCGGCGCTGCTGCTGGTGCGGCGGCTGGTGGTGCAATTGATCAAACCGTTCGCAGCATCGATCCCGAAGAAGGCGCGATGATGTTGGGTTATGCCCGTTCTGTAGTAATTGTGCCTGGTTATGGGATGGCGGTTGCTCAAGCACAACATAGCGTCCGCGAGTTGGCAGATCAACTAGAACGCATGGGTGTTGATGTTAAATATGCCATTCACCCTGTTGCGGGTAGAATGCCAGGACACATGAACGTACTGCTGGCGGAAGCGAATGTGGCTTACACCCAGTTGTATGACATGGATGATATTAACCCCCAATTTGAACAAGCGGATGTAGCTTTAGTAATTGGGGCTAATGATGTAGTCAATCCGGCGGCGCGTACTGATGTGAATAGCCCAATTTATGGAATGCCTATTTTGGAAGTAGATCGGGCAAAGCAGACAATTGTAATTAAGCGCGGGATGAGTACAGGTTTTGCTGGTGTAGATAATGAGTTGTTCTACAAGGATAAAACCACAATGCTTTTTGGTAGCGCGAAGGATATGGTGTCGAAATTGGTTTCTGAAGTGAAACAGCTTTAACGAACCGCAAAGGCGCGAAGAGCGCGAAGTAAATAAAGAATTTGAGAGTGGCTTGCCTTGGAAGTTAGATGCTTCTGAGGCAGGCTTTTTTACTTAATAAAAGAATGGCTCATAGCTTTATCTTTTTTGATAACTGAATATTGCCAGCCTAAAATAATCATCATATTAAACATTGGAAAATATTATACACATAAGTTAGAGTAGTTTTTGTAGTTATTATTGTGTTAATTATGACGCTATCAATGGATAGAAATACACAAAAAGAGGAATTTAGTTATGCATATATACAAGCCGTTGCTTCAGTGGCTGGATATACCGTTGAACTCAAGCGAAGAGCTATGGATAATGCTGGAGTAGATGTAACTATTGAAGTCCCTGGAGAAATAGGTGAAACATTATTTCCAAAATTTGATGCACAGGTAAAATGTACTTCGTCACAAAGCATTTTTCATAATAAATTTATTAAATTTCCTCTAGAAGTCAAAAATTATATTAAATTAAGGCATGAAAAGCCCTTAACTCCTCAATTATTAATTGTTATTTTAGTTCCTGATGATATTAATGGATGGCTAAACATATCAGAGAACGAAACTTTAATGAAAAAATGTGGTTATTGGATTTCTCTTAAAGGACAACCAAAAACTAACAATAATAGTACAATCACAATTGATATTCCACGGATAAACTTATTTACTCCATCGGCTCTTTCATTAATTATGGATAAAATAGTGCGGGGAGAAGATTTATGAATTTACCTCAAGAATATCTCGCAGTATTAAACTCTATAGAACCGATTTCTGTGGTCGATTATCTTGTTACTAATGGTTGGGTGGAAGAAGAAAAAATTGATAGTAGAGCATCTATATGGGCAAAACGCAAAAATAGTAAAAAATTTTCTATCTTGTTGCCTATAGATCCAGAAATTCCTGATTTCTATGATCGTATATATGAAGTTTTTAAAACTCTAGAATTTTTTGAACAAAGACCATTGTCTGACATTATTAATGCTGTCAGGAATGTTAAAGATATAGCAATAGAAAAACAACGTGAAATTCTAACTTTAAAATTTAAGTTTTTATATGAAGAGAGTAAAAGGCAAGTTCCAGCAAAAAAAATTGGTAATGTCTTAACTTCTATCCAAGAGTTATTTAATGCTGTTGGTCAGTCGGAATCAGGACACATATCAGAACATGGAAAAATTCAAAAAGAAATTATTGAAAGAACAGAACTTTGCGTATTTGAAACTTTTCAAGGATCTTTTGGTATAAAACTAGCTTTAGCTCCACATCCACAACAATTGAATTTTCTTGAGAGACCTCTAGGAGAACGAGTTAGCGAAACATTTATTGAACTTATTCATCTCAGCAACTATCCTGATAAAGGTAGATTGAAAGAATATTTACTAAGGCTTAGAAAGAGGTCTGCTTCTAGATATCGTAAGTTTTTGATGTCTTTACTAAACTCAGAAGCTAATTTTTATTTTGATTGGGGTTCAGTAAATCCTGAAAAAGGTGGTAAGGCAGTATTATCTTTTGATAATGTAATTACCACTATAGAGTTTATAAATAAAATGGAGGTTGAAGATCCATCAGAATATACAGTTAATGGACAGTTAATTGCAGCTAATAAAAACACAAATAATCTTGAAATAGAAGATTTTAAAGACAATAAAAGGTATATAGGTAAAGCTATCAATAATATTGTAAATAACCGAGATATAGAGTTAACTATAGGAAAATTATACACTGCGACAATTCAAGAGATATCTTCTATTAATCCTGCAACTGGAGAAGAAAAAACAGAATATACAATTATCAATTTATTATATTTGGAGGAATGATTAAAAGAAAGTTTAAATCTTTTAATAATATTTGGTAGATACTGGGTATTCACTCTTTTTCTAATTCGGCTAATGCTTCATTAATATTTAATGGTGTTTCTTGTTGTACTTCCTTAATTGCTAATATCAAGCCTTCATCTTCAATTGCTTCTAATAGACGTAGATAGTCTTGAAAATCTATAATTACTTTACGAATATTACCTTGAGTATCTGTGATTAATTCTTGAGCAAATGGGTATTTACTGGTTGTCATTTGGGTATTATTGTTTGTAATCAGAGAGAATTTAATTACCTTTATATAGTACAAGTATAGAAGATTTAGAGTAGGCGATCGCTTCGCTACGACTGTACACGAAACAAAAAACAATATCTAAACGCTCAAAGAGCGATCGCCTTTTTGTGAAATAACCACAACAAAAATTTGTCACTCAGAGGAAAAGACCGTGAAACATAAAGTTCCACGGCTGTAAGTGTGTGTGAGGAGTTTAACTACAGATCATCATAAAGTAGGCGATCGCTCACAACGCTCTCGTAACAGTTTTGGTAACAGAATTTTTACTGATGACCAATTTTTACCGTAGGAAGTTGTCATAAATTGAAGAGATAGCTGTATGTAAATACTGTGTTAAGCAAAAGTGAAGAACTTATAAAGAAAATTACAAATTAGCTGTATCCGAGAAAACATAATTAATAGATTTAAGCAAATTTTCTCTTCGCTTCAGGAGGGCCTGATGGTTACAGCAACGGTACCAGCACAACAGGTCAAAATCGGCCCAACCCAACTGCTGATCAATAATGAGTGGGTGGAAAGTGTCAGTGGTCGCCGATTTGAAACGATTAATCCGGCTACAGGTGAAACTATTTGTACAGTAGCAGAAGCAGATGCACCAGATGTAGAGAAAGCTGTACAAGCAGCACGCGCGGCTTTTAAGGGTGGAGAATGGCCCAAAATGTCTGCCACTAAGCGCGGTGAATTGCTTTATAAGCTAGCTGATTTAATTGAACAGAATATTGATGAGTTAGCGCGGCTGGAAACTCTAGATAATGGCAAGCCTGTACATGATTCTTTGGGTGATTTAGGGTTAGTTATTGCTTGTTACCGCTACTATGCAGGTTGGGCTGATAAAGTTCAGGGTAAAACAATTCCGATTAATGGCCCTTATTTTTGCTATACACGCCATGAGCCTGTGGGTGTGGTAGGCCAAATTATCCCTTGGAATTTCCCGTTATTAATGCAAGCTTGGAAGCTAGCACCAGCTTTGGCTACAGGTAACACTGTGGTGATGAAGACGGCTGAACAAACACCTTTATCTGCACTGCGGGTAGGTGAGTTAATTATTGAAGCTGGTTTTCCGCCTGGTGTAGTGAATATTCTCTCAGGATACGGCCCGACGGCTGGGGCGGCAATCTCTCGTCACATGGATGTGGACAAAGTAGCGTTTACTGGCTCCACTGAAGTTGGACATTTGATTATGGAAGCTGCTGCCAAGAGTAACTTGAAGCGGGTAACTTTGGAATTAGGCGGTAAGAGTCCTAACATCGTCTTTGCTGATGCTGATATGGACTTAGCAATTGAAGGTGTACACCAAGCGCTATTCTTTAACCAAGGTCAGTGCTGCTGTGCTGGTTCGCGGCTGTTTGTGGAAGAAAAATGCTATGACGAGTTTGTGGCTAAGGCTGTAGCTAGAGCTAAACGGCGGACTGTGGGTAATCCCTTTGATGCTAATACAGAACAAGGGCCACAGGTAGATAAAGAGCAATTCGACAAGGTGATGGGTTACATCGAGTCGGGAATGCGCGAAGGTGCTCAAATGCTCTGTGGTGGTACTCAAGTAGGCGATCGCGGTTTCTTTATTGCACCGACAGTCTTTGCGGATGTTCGCGATGATATGAAGATTGCTCAAGAAGAAATCTTTGGCCCGGTGATGAGCATTATCAAATTTAAGGATATTGATGAGGTGATTCAACGGGCAAATAACACCATGTATGGACTCGCCGCCGCTGTGTGGACTCAGGATATTAGCAAAGCCCATGCGATCGCAAATAATGTGCGTGCTGGTACTGTGTGGGTAAACTGCTACGACGTATTTGACGCAGCTGCACCTTTTGGTGGCTTTAAGCAGTCAGGTATTGGTCGGGAATTAGGCGAGTATGGCTTGCAACAATACACCGAAATTAAAACAGTGACCATCAAACTGTAAGCTCAAACCGCGTGAAGTTAAACGAACAAAGCCTGCGATCGCAGGCTTTGTTTTTTAGTTATTTGATGGTTGATACTAAATTGTGGTCTGTTGTAGTAGCTTGAAATCAATGAGATTGCTTCCCTTCACTGCGTTCCGGTCGCAATGACAGATACTACATTTGATTGGAACTTGGTATGAAATGCACAAGGGTATATCAGCGTAAATCACCTCTCCCAAAGTTTTTGGTGCTTCAAAATTACGAATTACGAATTACGAACTACGAATTAGTTTTACACTTTCAAAAACCAGCGTTGCCGATACATAATTGCTGCAACTACCCACCAAAATAAAACGGTGACAAGGGCAAATAATAGTGAACCGTTGAAAGTTCCAGCCCAGGAAGCGAACACATTTTGGTAAATCCAATCGTAGGTAGTAGGAGCATTATCACCAGTACCGATGTTGGTTCTCACGAAGATTTTAATCAGTAAGACTGAAGCAACGAAAAGCGCGATCGCATTTAGTCCCATAATCTCAAATGGTTTACTCCAGCGACGTATCTGCCTGACTTCGATGAGTTCGTAACAGGCGGCTAATAACAGTAACGCCCAACCGCTAGTAAAGACAACATAGGAACTCGTCCAGATTTTTTTGTTGATGGGAAATGTCCATCCCCACGCCCAACCCACAATTAAGCAACCAATTCCAAATAAAGCTAAACCAATACTTATACGTGATTGTACTGTCTGAGAGCGTATCCAATTACCTGCAAAGTAGCCAGCTAGGACACTAACAATTGCGGGAATGGTGCTGAAAACTCCTTCTGGGTCGCCCATAAAGTTGAAGCCATCACCTTTGTACAGATGGGCTTTCGGTATAATTAAGCGGTCAATATATGCGCCCAGGTTCCCTTCCCTAGTGAGAACGCCAGCACCATAACCGGGTACTGGTACATACATCATCGCTAGCCAATAGCCAATAAGTATGGCGGCGGCTAATATCCATTGAGCTTTACGCGGTAACTTCAGGACTATTAAGGAAGCAAATAGATAAGCCAGACCGATGCGTTGCAACACTCCCATCAACCGGATGCTGCTGAAATCAAAAGTCCAAATACCCTTATTCCAAAAGCCGTTGAGCAATAAACCTAAAGCGAAGAGAATTACCGCACGGCGCAAAATCCGCCAGTAAACAGCCGATTGTGGTTTGTCCCCTTCGGTGTACTTTGACAGTGAGAAAGTCATCGCCACACCAATAATGAATAAGAAGAAGGGAAACACCAAATCCGTTGGCGTGCAGCCGTTCCATGCGGCATGGTCTAAGGGAGGATATTTATCATCAGCAACTCCCGCCATATTGACGAGAATCATTCCGGCGATAGTAATGCCACGAAAAACATCTAGTGAGGTCAGGCGCATAAAGAGAAATTTGTCTTTAGAGATCTAACATTACTCCTGCTAGTGCTGACGAGCAAGGAAAATATTCAGACAAACACAGAAGTTAAAATTTTTTAAACTCAAATTCAGCTATACCGCGATTTTTGCACAGATACACTCAACCTGATTTTGTCATCCAGGTAAAAGTTGCGATCGCATTACATTTTTCACTCAACCAAGACACTCTCAGGCAAACATTGAGCGTCAAGCCAAGACCACAGTATGTTTGCTAGAGTCTATATCCCATAAGGCTTTGAATGAAATATTTAACTGTACTCAAGTTACAAAACTAAACAAATTTCTCTGCAATCAATTAGAATCCCTAATAGTGTTTGCAAATTGAGTATTAATTTTTTTTAAGACTATGCCAGTTAAAGTTGGAGATACTGCTCCTGATTTCAGCTTACCTGCTCAAAATGGTGAAACCGTTAACCTGAGAGATTTTCGTGGTAAAAGTGCTGTTGTGCTGTACTTTTATCCCAAGGATGATACACCAGGATGTACGGCTGAATCTTGTGCTTTTCGCGATCGCTATGAAGTGTTTAAAAATGCTGGCGCTGAGGTGATTGGTGTGAGTGGTGATTCTAATCAATCGCACCAGCAATTTGCTGCCAAGTACAATTTACCTTTTATTCTACTGAGTGACAAAGGCGACAAAGTTCGCAAGGAATATGGTGCAACAGCAGCCTTTGGTTTATTACCTGGACGAGTCACCTATGTAATTGACCAACAGGGAATTGTGCAATATGTTTTTGATTCAATGTTTAACTTTCAAGGTCATGTTGACGAGGCTTTGAAAAAGCTGCAACAACTGCAAGCTGTCTAAGCGACTCCAAAAAATCAATTATTCAGCTATTCAGCTTGACTGTTAACGGTTAACGGTTAACTGTCAACCGTCAACCGTCAACAATTCTTAAAAAGAGAGAAGGACAAGGGGAAACACTCCCTTGTCCTTCTTATATTGCTTGTCTTGTTATCCTCCGTGCCTGACGTTGCTGTTATATTTCTTAGTAACCTATCCCTGGTTGCTCATTTAGCCAAAAACGGTTTTTCGGAAATGACAAAATTAGCATTAGCTGTCTTGCCATTTTTACCATTGCTATGACCGTTGGTATGGCCGTTATTATGGCGTGGTTGAATTACACCATAACCGCCGTGATTACGTTCATAAATGACGTTAATCTCACCTGTTTCAGAATTGAGGAACATATAAAAGTCATGTCCTACCAGTTGGAGTTGTTCCAACGCTTCTGTAACAGTCATGGGCGGCATTGAGAAGTACTTGGTGCGGACAATCTCATTGGGTAATTCTGGAGTGCGATCGCCAATTAAATCTGCAACAACAGGTTGGGGAACTACTACCTCATTAGTAGGTTGACTCTGAGTTTTCTTATCATGTCGTCTTTCTTTATACTTACGCAGTTGACGAGCAATTTTATCTGCTACCAAGTCAATACTGGCATATAGATTTTCGCTGCTTTCCTCGGCACGGATGACGTTACCATTGGCATAAATAGTCACTTCAGCCGCCTGTCTGGGGTTAATTCGGGGATTGCGAGCTACGCTTAAATGCACATCCACTTCATTGGTGATGTTCTGAAAGTGACTAACTGCTTTTTCGATTTTTTGATGCACATAATCCCGAATCGCATCGGTGATCTCAATATTTTTGCCGTGGATGACAAGCTTCATGTAAACTCTCCCGCTCAATATTTAATATGAATTGGTTTGGTTTAGTAACGAAATTGCGGTAAGGTCTATCACTGCCGCCAAAACAATATTTGAAGCATTTTTATGTACTACTGGTACGCCTACCATCATCATTGTTGTATCTTTATTTATGACTGCGCGTTCCACTGATGATTTTCTCTATCTCTGCATCAGTTTCTAACTGGTTGTCAGGCAATTAGTTAACCAAAGCGAGATACCTGTATTGAGGTAGTCTGAGCAGCTTATCCCTTACCTGCCGGGAATTTTGAAACAATCTTTACATAAATAGAAGTAGTTGTTCCGCTAATATTACAGGTGGTTGGCTCACGTGGGATAGAGAATACTCTTGTTGTCGATGCAAACAATTTATTTAGACGTCATCAGCCAGTGCATTTCTTCGTCTTGTGTTGGCGTGATGCTTATTGCAGAAGATTCCTCCTAGAACCATTCGAGGTTATATATTCAAACTAGCACTTTGTATTTTCTAAAGCCAATTCCCTTGATGTTCCTTTAAAATCCTTTGCATAGCTTGACAATTGTTGACTCAAACCCGTCTACTTGAAATATATTTCGTCCCAAAACCAGTTGATTTTTGCTCTTATCCGTAGTAATCAAATGTATCGTCATCGTTGTTTGTTATATAACCAGGGGTTGCTGCCTTATATTGAGGCGCTAGAATGGCAACGTTCGCTGATGAGCGATCGCATTCAAAATCCCCATCTCGATGACGCACTAATTTTGCTAGAGCATCCCCCGGTTTATACTTTGGGACAAGGCGCTAAATTAGATTTTCTCAAATTTGACCCTGACCAAACTCAATTTGAAGTCCATAGAATTGAACGTGGCGGCGAAGTTACTTACCATTGTCCCGGTCAACTCATCGGGTATCCAATTTTAAATCTGCAACGCCATCAAAAAGATTTGCATTGGTACTTACGCCAACTAGAAGAAGTTTTAATTCGGGTACTAGCTATTTACAATTTGCAAGGCGAACGAATTCCCGGTTTGACAGGTGTTTGGGTAGAAGGATGTAAAGTTGCAGCGATTGGGATTAAAGTCAGCCGTTGGATTACAATGCACGGCTTTGCTTTTAACGTCTGTCCTGATATGACAGGCTTTAGTCAAATTGTCCCCTGCGGTATAGCCGATAAACCTGTAGCCAGTTTAGCCGCATGGATTCCTGGTATTACCTGTGAACAAGTACGTCCCCACATAGCAAAGTCCTTTGCAGAAGTCTTTGCAGTGGAATTAGTTGAGTCCGTAGACAAGGAATTATTTTCGGTCTACTGACTTTCATATCCTGGTCTCATTAACAAGCACAAATAATAATATCATTAATGATATATATCATATATGATAAGTTATTGGCATGTGCTGGAATGTTGAATTACATCCTTTATTTGCACAGGAATTCTTAGAGTTTGACGAAGCGGTGCAAGATGGTTTATTAGCCGAAATAGTCTTGTTGGAAAAGTATGGGCCTCTGCTAGGTAGACCCCATGTAGACACACTTAAAGGTTCTAAACACGCAAATATGAAAGAGTTGCGATTTACAGCAGATAATGGTGTGTGGCGCGCGGCCTTTGCCTTCGATCCGCAGCGTCAAGCCATTGTACTGGTCGCTGGCGATAAATCTGGGACGAGTGAAAAACGATTTTACAAGCAACTGATCAAAAAGGCCGATGAACGCTTTGACAATCATTTGACCCAGTTACAAAAGGAAGAACAATGACTAAAGGGAAAATTTTACAAAGTATATGGGATAATTTGCCGGACGACCGCAAGGAGCGCATACAGACGCAGGCGGAAGAATTAGAAGTAGAATATCTCACCTTGCAGGAGCTAAGAAAAGCCGCAGGATTGACACAAGCGGAAATTTCCAGAAACTTGGAAATGCCACAGTCGAACGTGTCACGTCTGGAAAGAGAATCGGATATGTTACTTTCCACTCTCCAAAACTATATTGCCGCGATGGGCGGCAGTCTCATTATTACCGTTGAGCTTCCAAATAAACCACCTGTTCGCCTCAATATGCTAAGTGACCTTGTAGACAGCTAACTATTTCCTATTAAGTCTCCCATCCTCCGGGTACTCCTGCGGAGAACACCTGGGCAATATTCACATATATGTGTTTTAGTGGGTATTGCTAGAGAATTATTAATTTTTCAAGAATAATGGAGGATGACGATATGAGGATTGCTATGATTTCCGTCTAAGGCTCAATGTCCAAGTTAGAATATGATTGTTTATCAACAAAATATACTAATCTTTTCGCTTTATTCTACTCTAAATTTAGCGTGTGAATTATCCAGGAACTGTACATATATATGCCCCAGCGATTGCTTCTTTGGAAGAACGGGACTGGAAAGCAATGACAGAATTGTTTGACAGGGAAGATAGTGATGAAATTGAAGCGGATATCCTGAGAAGCTTGCTATTTATGATACCTGAACCTTGTTGGGGAGACGATCCTTTTGACTTTCTACGTGAATATCTTTAAGTATTACTGAGTTCTGAGTAATTAATAAAAATCAAACCAAAATCTATTTTTACAGTGTGCGATCGCTGCAATACAGTACTAGTTATTTTAATTCTTAATAGAGTATTGAGTAATGATAAATAAAATCAAAAAATCCCAGCATTTCTTTACGATTTATTTTTAGCTGGCGGCTCATTACTCAGTAATTTACAGCTTACCTGCATTGAGACGGCTGAGGAAAGTACGCAGGCGATCGCTTTGGGGATGAGTCAAAACTTCATGGGCTATACCTTGTTCTACCACCAGCCCTTGATCGAGAAATATCACCCGATGCGCTACTTCTTTAGCAAATTGCATTTCGTGGGTAACAACCACCATTGTCATGCCTTCTGCGGCTAATTGTTGCATGACTTGCAAAACTTCCCCCACCAATTCTGGATCTAAAGCGCTGGTAGGTTCATCAAATAGCATAATCTGAGGATTCATACATAAACTGCGGGCGATCGCTACTCGTTGTTTTTGTCCCCCAGATAGTTGCTCAGGATAGGCAGATGCTTTATCAAAAAGCCCGACTTTTTCCAGATACAATCCTGCTAATTGGGCGCTTTCTTTTGGTGTTTTACCTAAAACTTTGCGGGGGGAGAGTGTCAAATTCTCCAGTACACTGAGATGAGGAAATAAGTTAAATTGCTGGAAAACCATCCCTACTTGGGTTCTGAGTTCCCGCAATTGACTGTAGTTGATTTCAGGGTGGGATAAGTCGATACCATTAACAACTAAACGCCCATGATTGATACTTTCTAAACGATTGAAACATCGTAGTAAAGTGCTTTTACCACAGCCAGAAGAACCAATCACCGCAATCACTTCTCCCCGGTTAATTTCTCCGGAGATTCCTTTGAGGACTTTTAGTGAACCAAAGCTTTTTTCGATATTTTCAAAAATAATCGCGGGTGTGGAATTATTCATAAAAGTTAAAGATAAAGAGTCAAAAATTGTAGAGACGCGATTAATCGCGTCTGTCATCAAAAGTCAAGGAAAATAAATATGGCTGGATTTGCTTGGTGGCGTTGGTTAAATTCGTTTGTGGCTATAGCTTTAAGTTTATTGTTACTTGCAGGCTGTAGTGTTAATCCTAGTGTAGGAAAAACTCTGCGGATAGCTAATGAACCAGCATTTCCACCTTTTGAGTTTCTAGGAACTGGGGGTAAATCGCAAGGTTTTTCGATTGATTTGATGAATGCGATCGCAACTGCGGCTAATTTTAAAATTAATTTTCAGAGTATACCTTTTGATGGCATTATCCCAGCTTTGCAAGCCAAGACGGTAGATGCGGCAATTAGTTCAATTACGATTACTGAGGAAAGAGCAAAAACTGTTTCCTTTTCTCGTCCTTATTTTAAAGCTGGGTTAGCGATCGCTATTCGCACCGACAATCAAGATATTACTAACTTTGATAGTCTCAAAGATCAAAGAATTGCTGTACAAATTGGCACTACAGGTGCAAAAAAAGCTGAGGATATTCCCGGAGCCAAAATTCGCAGTTTTGATTCTGCACCTCTTGCCTTGCAAGAATTAGCTAATGGTAACGTCGATGCAGTAATTAACGATGCCCCAGTTACTTTATACGCAATTAATACAGGCAATCTTAAAGGACTGAAAGTAGTAGAGCAATTGCTCACAGAAGAATATTACGGCATTGCCACACCAAAAAACTCACCCAATCTGGTATTAATCAACGATGGGATTGATAAAATCCTGAAAAATGGCACTTATGCCCAAATTTACCGCAAATGGTTTAAAGCTGACCCGCCAACCTTACCAGCTACGACAAGCTTTAAAAACCAAAACAATGCAACATCAGGAATATTTGCCTCATTTAATGTGATTTTGCAGGCTTTGCCCACTCTTTTACAAGGAGTCTTGGTAACACTGCAACTGACAATCTTTTCTGTTGTCCTGGGTTTAGTAGGTGGTTCCCTTATTGGTATTGTTCGCCTTTCCCGGATTAAACCTGTGCGCTGGCTAGCAAGGGCCTATGTGGACTTCTTTCGCGGAACTCCCTTACTAGTGCAGATTTTTATGATTTATTTTGGCATACCTGCGATCGCGCAAGAATTGGGTATTACTTTCTCATTTGATCGCCTGGCTGCTGGAGTAGTTGCATTAACATTAAATAGCGCCGCCTACATTGCAGAAATTGTCCGCGCAGGGATTCAATCAATTGAACTAGGACAAGCCGAAGCCGCACAATCTCTCGGATTGAGTGCGCTACAAACCATGCGCTATGTAATTTTTCCTCAAGCTTTGCGGCGGATGATTCCACCTTTAGGTAATGAATTTATTAGTTTATTAAAAGATACTAGTTTAGTGGCAGTTATTGGTTTTGAAGAATTATTCCGTAAAGGACAATTGATTGTTGCAAATAACTATCGCGCTTTTGAAATTTATATAGCTGTTGCTGTTGTTTATCTATGCTTAACGCTGCTTTCTTCCCAAGCATTTAGTCGTTTAGAAGCGTGGATGAATCCGGTGAAACGCTCATAATAATTCGTAATTCGTAATTTAAATACAAATTATTTTAACCGTTGATAAGGTATAGATAAACGCCGATCAATAATCAGCGTTTATCTGCGGTTAAATATCCATGTTTTCTGACTACTCAACTGCACCGAGAATTTTTAAAGTTGCTTTTTGGTTAGCACTTAAACCTGTGACACCTTGAATGTTCATTCCTTCATAAGGACGAGGCGATCGCAAAATTTGCAAGCATTCCCCTGTAGTGATATCCCATAAGCGAATTGTTTCATCTTGGGAACCACTGGCTAAAATTGGTCTATGAGGATGAAATGCGATCGCCCAAATCCAATTACTATGTCCTCGCAGTGTTTTTAAACATTCGCCTGTCTGGGTATCCCAAAGCTTGACAGTTTGATCGTGGCTGACACTGGCAATCATCTCCCCGTTGGGGCTAAACTTCACGTCGGTAATGTTAGCTTCATGTCCCTGGGATGTTTGCCAACTGTTTCCTGTACTAAGATTCCAAAACTTAATTTTGTATTCTCTATCCCCAGTAACTAAAATTTGACTATTGGGACTGAAGGCAATTGACCCAATAAAACCATATTTTCCTGCTAATACTTGAATCAGTTCCTTTGTATTGGCATCCCATAAATGAATGCTATCTTCACTCAAACTAGCTAAAAATTTGCCATCAGAACTCCAGGTAACTGAAAATATCCAGCCGTTATGTCCTTCTAAAGTTTGGAGACATTGTCCTGTGTTTATATCCCATATTTTGATCATCTTGTCTGCGCCTGCGCTAGCCAGAGTTTGATCGTCATGGCTATAGGACACTGCAAAGATAAAACTAGTATGTTCTTCTAAGATTTTGAGACATTCTCCTGTTTGGACATTCCAAATCCGAATTGTGCTATCTACGCTACTACTTGCCAATGTTTGCCCATCGCTACTGTAAGCTAAGGCCATAACATCGCGAGAATGATCGTACAAACTTTTTAAACAATTCCCATCTGGAAAATCCCAAAATCTAATTGTATTTCCTGTATTACTCACTAAAGATTGACCATCGGGATGGAAAACTACTGAACCGATTAAACTGGGATATCCTTGTAAAGTTTTGATGCATCGTCCTGTAGATACTTCCCATAATCTAATACTTTGGTCTTCAGAACCACTGGCGAGGATTTGACCATCAGGGCTAAAGGCAACTGACCAAACACGAGTTGTGTGACCTAATAAAGTTTTAATACATTGTCCTGTGTTGACATCCCATAAACTAATTACAGGGGCTTCACCTGCGATCGCCAAAGTTTGCCCATCTGGACTAAAGGCTATTGACCATACGATATCTATATGCGGCCCTTGTAAAGTTTTCTTGCATCTACCCTTATTGACATCCCAAAGTTTTACAGTTTTGTCTTGGCTACCACTAGCTAAAATTTTGCCGTTAGGGCTGAAGCTAACTGACCAAACTGCTTGAGTGTGTCCCTTGAGGTGATGAAGACAGTCACCAGTCATTAAATCCCAGAGTTTCACTGTTGCATCTTCACTTCCACTAGCAAGAATTTGCCCATTGGAACTAAAAGCTACCCCACCAATTTTGTTTTCCTGTTGTTCCAGCGTTTTTAGGCACTCACCAGTACTAATATCCCAAATTTTGATTGTTTGTTCTGTTCTACTACAAGCTAGTAGGGTGCAATCGGGATTAAAGCTGGATAACCAACCACGTATTTCCTCTTGCTGTAAAGTATGCAGGCATTGCCCTGTTTCTACATCCCAAAGTTGAATAATGCCGCGATCGCAGCAGCTTGCTATAGTTTTACCATCTGAGGTAAAGTTAATTTGCCAAACCCAGGCAGTATGTCCTTCTAAACTCCGCAGTTGTTGACCATCTTCTATATTCCACAGGTGTACTCTGCCATGAATATCACCGGATGCTAAAATCTGACCGTGAGGACTGAATTTTACTGCGACAATTTTTACCAGAGCCTCATTAAAAGCAGATTTTTTTAAATTGGTATTTTGCAAGTTAACTTGATGCAAATTTACATCTTTGAAGTAAGCTTGCCAAATAGTTAAACCAGAAAAATTCCAGCCTGTAAAATCAACGTTTAGCTGATGCAGTAAGTTGATAATATTACCCGCAGCATATCCAGGCGTTGTAGAAAAATTTTCTTGTAAGATGACAAGAATTTCTTTAAGTCGGGTTTCAATTGCCGAGGGAGTTGTGAAACGAGTTTTTAATCGATTCAATATTGGTTCAACAATTACCCACCTTTGACTTTCTCTGACATAATCTTTAGCTGTCGCTGCCATTAAAGCATAGGAATTAAATAATGCGATTTCTCCTGAGTTAATTTCACTACATACCTGTTTAATCAGTTGGTCTGTAACATACTCCATGACTACAGGTTGTTGAGTATAACTACCTGAGTGCTTTTCAATTAGCGATCGCCCTTGCAAAGATAACAATACTTCTAGCAATTCCCGCTTCGAGATTCTCGGGACAATATCTTCTTGTAATTCCGTGATGGTTACCCATTCTCGTTTCACTGCTAGCCAGTACATCACTTGTTTTTCGTGAGGTGACAAGCGATTAAACTGTTGCTCTAATATTTCCCTAATATCACCAAAAACCACTGGAGCTTGCTGCAGAAATTGTAAAATGTTGCCATCAAATAAATATTGAATTGTGGTGGCAACGATTTTTAAAGCTAGAGGATTACCTGTATAGCGCTGAATTAAACTATCACGTTCATCAGTAGCATTGACTAATCCTTTAATGCTGAGAATTTGCTGGGCTTCTGCCAAAGGCAAACCAGTTAATTGCAGCGATCGCACTGGTAAATTACCACCTTCTCTAGCTGTAAAACCAATGGGTTTCTCGCGGCTAGTAAATATCAAACAACTTTGATGGCGTTCATCACCTACCCTGCGTAAAAGCTGCCCATATCCCTCATATCCCGAACGATAGCAACCAGAAGCTTTGCCACCTTCTAAAATTGATTCCGCATTATCTAAAACTATTAGGCAACGTTGAGAACGGAGATATTTCATCAAGCAAGCAATATGCCCCTCTACAGTTTCTGGGATATTAACTTCTTGCTGTTGAGAAAGAAATAAAATGATATTTTTCAGCAGAGACATGATCGGTGGCGCATTTCGCAAACTGCGCCAAATTACGTAATTAAAATCATTTTGTAGCTGTTGGGCTAATTTTACAGATAAAGCTGTTTTACCCACTCCTCCCATACCTAGCAAAGCTACTAAACGGCATTTTTCTTGCACAATCCATTGCTGTAGCTGAACGTGTTCTAGTATGCGTCCATAGAAGATAGAAACATCAATAGCTTCGCCCCAATCTTGTTGTGGGCCTGTTTGAAGTGTTTGTTCCATAGCTACGGAAGATACTTGTAATTCGCTTTGCGGAAGCGTAGTATAACGCCGTCTCAAGACAGATTTAATATTACTTTTATTGACATTCTCTCCCAAAGCTTTAGAGAGAGTCTGCCACAACCTAAAGCCTACATCTCGGATGTAATCATCATCATAACCTGAGCTTTGAGCTATCTCTGCATAAGTGTAACCTTCCCAAGACTGGCGGAGGACTAACTCTTGAATATCACTTAAATGCTTGTGCTGTAACACTAGATCTAAAACTAGCATTGCTTGTTCAAAAGTCAAATCTATGGCTCCCAAAGGCTGTAAGAAATAGATAACCCCAGTTATTGACGATGGGATTTCAGTTATAAAGCTGATTTTAAGGCTATTTACTTTTTTCACTGCCTTTATTGGGATTTACCTGATTTTTTCTGATTTTTTCTGACTTCAGGTATAAGATCTGGGGAATAGGGTATAAAAGCTAGGGGGTGGCAGTAGGGAAGGGTGAGTACTCGTAATCATCAGGGTTAGAGCCAAATACAGGTATCGCTCACCCCCGAAAAATGTGCTGACTCAGGATGATGGCCTAGAGTCGATTGCAACCAAATCATACAAATTAAGTATACAGATCACTACATAGGGGAAGAAATAAAACTAAAATTTAAAACAGTGTAAAAGCTTGAAATTCAATACTTTTGCATTTCATTTAGTGGTATTAGCCCCTACCCTGTATTGTCATTTTTATGCATGATGAGTTTACGCGGTTCATGCTAGTTAGAAAAAGCTAGCTCATGGGAATACTGAGATTATCAAAGCTATCAAAAATTACAACTTTGCAGATGAGGTAAATACGCATGATTGCAGGGCTGGATTTAGAATGCAGAATTTTAGGATATCGAGTGTTAGAGCAACTGCACTTTAGTTCCAGGACAATTGTGTATCGAGGCATTCGAGTTAGCAATCAGCAACCTGTAATCATCAAATATCTTAAATCTAGTTACCCAAGTTTTCACGAACTGTTGCAATTTCGCAATCAATATACAATCGCCAAAAATTTGGACTTCCCTGGTGTGGTACGCCACTACAGCCTGGAAGCATATCGCAATAGCTATATATTAGTAATGGAAGATTTTGGTGGTATTCCGCTGCAGGATTATACCAAAAAACAGCCACTAGAAGTAGGGGAATATTTAGCGATCGCACTACAAATCGTTGAAATTTTACATAATTTACATCAGCATCGAGTTATTCACAAAGACCTCAAACCTGACAATATTTTGATTAATCCTTCCTCCAAAGAAGTGAAGCTGATTGATTTTAGTATTGCTTCTTTGCTACCAAGAGAAACACAGGAAATTAAAAATCCCAATGTTTTAGAAGGAACCCTCAATTATATTTCTCCAGAGCAAACTGGACGGATGAATCGCCGGATTGACTATCGCAGTGATTTCTATTCTTTGGGGATTACTTTGTTTGAACTCCTAACAGGTGAATTGCCGTTTCAGTCTGATGATCCAATGGAGTTGATTCACTGTCATATTGCAAAAATACCTGCGGTATTGGGGAACGGGGAACGGGGAAAGGGGAACGGGGAAAGGGAAGGAAGACCGCAAGTACTTTACGATATTGTAAGTAAGCTGATGGCGAAAAACCCCGAAGACCGCTATCAGAGTGCTTTAGGGTTGAAATTTGATTTAGAAAATTGCTTAGAACAACTGCAAAAAACAGGTAAGATTGTAGACTTGATCATTGGTAGCCGGGATGTGTGCGATCGCTTTCTCATCCCAGAAAAACTCTATGGTAGGGAAGCCGAAGTTCAGCAGTTGCTAGATGCATTTGAGCGGGTAGCCCACAAAACCAATGCCAGAAGCGAACTGATGTTAGTCGCAGGTTTTTCGGGTATTGGCAAAACTGCGATCGTCAATGAAGTCCACAAGCCAATTGTCAGGCAACGGGGTTATTTCATTAAAGGTAAATTTGACCAGTTCCAACGGAATATTCCCTTTTCGGCATTTGTGCAAGCATTACGCGATTTAATGGCACAATTACTGACAGAAACAGATAGCCAACTAGAGCAATGGCAAACTAAAATCCTGGCGGCATTGGGAGATAATGCACAGGTAATTATTGAGGTGATCCCAGAGTTAAAAAAAATTATTGGCAAGCAACCTCCATATGTAGAACTTGCTTTCGATGCAGCCCAAGTTCGCTTCAATTTATTGTTTCAAAAGTTTATTAGAGTTTTTACTACTCCCAACCATCCCTTAGTAATTTTCTTAGATGATTTGCAATGGGCAGACTCAGCATCGCTCAGACTCATCAAATTGTTAATAACTGAAGCAGAAACAGGTTATCTACTATTAATTGGTGCTTACCGCAATAACGAAGTCTCAACTGCTCATCCACTGATTTTGATATTAGATGAGATTCACAAATCTCCGGCAATTGTTAACACCATTACTCTGTCACCATTGCAATTATGTGATTTAAATTATTTGATTGCTGATACCCTCAGTTGTCCAGATGGAATTGCTGCACATCTAGCAGACTTAGTTTACCAAAAAACCAAAGGAAATCCTTTTTTTGTTAAACAATTTCTGAAGGCATTATATGTAGATAAATTGATTAGCTTTAATATTAATACTGGTTGCTGGCAAGGTAATATTGCCGAAATTAGAGAATCAGCACTGACTGATGATGTTGTTGAATTTATGGCACAGCAGATTCAGAAATTACCCGCCGCTACCCAAACTGTGTTAAAACTAGCTGCTTGCATTGGTAATAATTTTGATTTATCCACCTTAGCAATTGTTTACGAAAAATCCGAGTCAGAAACAGCCGCAGATTTATGGCAAGCACTGCAAGCAGGATTAATTTTACCTACTAATGAAGTTTATAAATTTTTTCAAGACTGCGATTGTCAAAATGCATCATGTCCATTACCTATTAGTGGTAATGCCTTAGCCCATTACAAATTTTTGCACGATCGCGTCCAGCAAGCAGCTTATTCTCTAATTCCCGAACCACAAAAACAACTGACTCACTTCCACATTGGTAAACTGCTACTGCATAAAACTACTGTTGCAGAACAAGAGGAAAAATTATTTGAGATTGTTAACCAATTTAATATTGGTAAAAATTGGATTGGGGAAGATATTCACTATACCCAACTAGCTCAACTTAACTTAAAAGCTGGCAAAAAGGCGAGAACCGCCACAGCCCATACAGTAGCTTTAGAATATTTCACTACAGGCATTAACTTATTGCCTAAAAATCAATGGCAAACCCAGTATGAATTAACTTTAGCACTGTATACAGCAGCAACCGAAGCTGCGTATCTAAGTAGTAACTTAGAGCAAATGAACAATTTGGCAGATGTAATTTTAGCAAGTGCTAACAGTTTATTAGATAAGATAAAAGCCTATGAAATTCAAATTCAAGTGCTACAAGCACAAAATCAACCCTTAGCAGCAGTAAAAATTGCTCTCAAAATTCTGCAACTTTTGGGCATCAATTTTCCAGAAAACCCCAGTGAATTAGATATTACACAAGCACTGCATCAAACTAAAAAAATTTTAGCAGGTAGACAACCTTTAGATTTAGTCAATCTGCCCCAAATGACAGAACCAGAAAAATTAGCTGCCATCAAAATTATGGCGGCGGTTTCTTCTTCTACTTATATTGCAGTGCCGCAATTATTTCCGTTAATTATTGTAGAGCAAGTTAACTTATCAATTACCTACGGTAATACGCCATTTTCTCCTTACAGTTATGGCTGTTATGGACAGTTATTATGTGGAGTCCAAGGAGATATTGACTTGGGCTATCAATTTGGCAAATTAGCACTGAAGTTACTCGAAAACTCCCATATCAAAGAACAAACAGCTAGAACTTATGGAGAAGTTTGCCTGGGTACATTACATTGGCGAGAACCTGTAATCAACAGCTTACCATTACTAAAAGCAGGCTATCAAAGTGGTTTAGAAACTGGCGATTTAGTCTGGACTAGTATTTGCGGCATTATTTACATTATGCATTCTTGGCTAGCAGGTCAAGAGTTGAACGATATCAATCGAGATGCTACTGCTTTTTGTACCCAATTAACTCAACTCCAGCAACCAGCACTAGTCAATCAAATTACAATCTTTCAGCAAACAGTGATCAATTTATTAGGAGATAATACTGAAGTTTGGCGATTTGAGGGCGATGCTTTTCATGAAGCCCAAATGTTACCAATTCTGGAACAGGGAGGTGATCAAACAGCCCTGTGCTATTTCCATTACCAAAAACTTTTTCTGTATTATTTATCTGAGGAGTTTCAGCCAGCAGTAAACGCTGCGATCGCTACAGAAAATTACTTGGGTGCAGCTACCGGATTATTTATCGTTCCTAGCTTTTATACATACGATTCTCTGGCACATCTAGCAATTTATCCCCAAGTTTCTTCAGCAGAAAAACAACGCATTGAACAACGAGTCAACAGCAACCAAGAAAAAATGCAGAAATGGGCTAATTCGTCCCCAGGAAATCATCTGCATAAATTTTATTTAGTGGAAGCAGAACGCCAGCGCATTTTACATAACAAAGCTGCAGCTATTGAATTATATGATTTGGCAATTTCCACAGCCAAAGTTAATAATTACCCCCACGAAGAAGCCCTAGCCAACGAACTCGCAGCCAAATTCTATTTAGCATGGGGCAAAAATAACATTGTTCAAGAATATTTATTAAGCGCTTACTATGGTTATGCGCGTTGGGGTGCAACTGCCAAAGTTAAACAACTAGAAAAAAACTATCCGCATTTTCTGATTCCCATTTTGCAACCAGATAGCATCAATTTTTCATCTGATGTCACAATTCCATTAGCAGAAATGGTATCTGATGCAAATGACAGTCATAATACAAACTATAGTAGCAATAGCGTATCTGCTGCTTTAGATTTAGCCACTGTCCTCAAATCTTTTCAGATGTTAGCCAGCGAAATTCATCTGAACAAATTACTCTCTACTTTATTGCAAGTAGTCTTAGAAAATGCCGGGGCGGATAAATGTGTTTTATTGCTACAAAAACAGGGCAAGCTAACTATTGAAGCGACGATTGCCTTGGGACAACAATCAGCAGTCCTACAATCAGTTTCCCTAGAAAACAGTCAAGAAGTACCCGTGGGCTTGATTAATACCGTCAAAAGAACCTTGACAGCTGCGGTATTAATTGATGCCATCACTCATCCTTTATTAACAGCCGATCCCTATATTTTCCGTTACCAGCCCAAGAGCATATTATGTACACCAATTATGTATCAGGGTAAACTTTTAGGGATTTTATATTTAGAAAATAAAGAAGCCACAGCCGCCTTTACTAGCGATCGCGTGGAACTCCTAAATTTACTTTGTACTCAAGCGGCGATTTCTTTAGAAAATGCCCATCTTTATCAACAAGCTCAACTTTACAGCCAGCAGTTAGAGCAATCCCTCGAGGAACTCAAAGTAAGTGATACCCGCTTCCAGAACCTTGCAAATAACATCCCGGGGATGATTTACCAGTTTCATTTAGCTGCTGATGGTTCTACATCTACGCCCTATGTCAGTTCTGGCTGCTACGAAATCTATGAGGTGTTAGCAGAAGATGTGATGACAGGTAAAGAAAACCTGTATAAAATGAATTATCCTGACGACATGGCACAGGTTGCTGAATTAATAACTCATTCTGCTGAAAATTTAACGCCATTTCAACATGAATGGCGGATTATCACACCTTCCGGTATCATCAAATGGATTCAATCTGCGGCGCAACCCCAGCAGCAAGCTGACGGATCAATTATGTGGGATGGGATTGTGATCGATGTTAGCGATCGCCATTTAGCTGAAGAAAAAATCCGCGCCCAAGAACAATTTCTCCGCAGTATCTACGATGGTGTCGATCATCCAATTTTTGTCATTAATGTCACACCAGAGCAAGACTTTTTCTATGCTAGTTGGAACCCAGCCGCCGCCAGGATTGCAGGTGTAGTAGCAGAGGAAGTGATCGGCAAAACTCCCGAAGAGATTCATGGTGAGGTAGAAGGCGCTGCGGTGAGACAACATTTTATCAGTTGTATTCACGCAGGAACTAGCATCGCCGTTGAGCAATGTCTTACCTTTGATCAGGAAATAACTTGGTGGCTGACAACCTTTAATCCCCTGCGCGATCGCACTGGAAGAATTCATCAATTAATTGGCACAGCAATTAATATTAGCGAACAGCAAGCTGCACTTCGTGAACGCAAACAAGCTGAAGCCCAAGCGCAGCAAAAAGCCCAAGAATTAGAAACAGCCCTGCAAGATTTGCAACAAACCCAACTACAAATGGTGCAAAGTGAGAAAATGTCTGCTTTGGGGAACCTGATAGCGGGTGTTGCTCATGAAATTAATAATCCGGTGGGATTTATTGTCGGTAACTTGCAACCTGCGCGAGATTACGTTAATGATGTGTTAGGAATACTCGATTTGTATCAGCAGCAATTTCCCGATCCTGGTGCAGTCATTACCGATGAAATAGAAGCCATTGATTTGGAATATATACGTGAAGACTTACCTAAGCTGATTGACTCCATGAAACTTGGTGTCGATCGCATCCGCAGTATTAGTATTAGCTTGCGAAACTTTTCTCGCGCTGATAAAGATTACAAAATTCCCTTTAATCTTCACGAAGGTCTCAACAGTACAATTTTAATTCTCAAACATCGCCTCAAAGCTAACGAAAGCCGAACTGCAATTGAAGTAATCACAAATTACGGCAATTTACCCGAAGTCGAATGTTTCCCTGGACAACTCAACCAAGTGTTTATGAATATCTTGGCAAATGCCATTGATAGTTTAGAAGAATTTAACCAGCAACGCGTCCAAGGTGAATTTCGCCCCCATTCTCACCAAATCACCATTAAAACTGCATATATTCCCCAGAGTGATAGTGACTCTACTCCCCATGTGGAAATTCGCATCAAAGACAACGGTACAGGAATGACACCAGAAGTCAAAGCCAAAGTCTTCGATCACCTATTTACTACCAAACCCGTTGGTAAAGGTACAGGTTTAGGATTAGCGATCGCCCGCCAAATTGTCATAGAACGACACGAAGGTACAATCACTGTAGATTCTGTTCTCGGAGAAGGCACAGAATTTATTATCAAGTTGCCTGTAAACGCCTCTTAATTTTGTCATTTGTCATTTGTCATTTGTCATTTGTCATTTGTCATTTGTCATTTGTCATTTGGTATTGTCTCCCTCATCCCCCTCATCTCCCAGTCCCCAATCCCTAATCCCCAGTCCCCAATCCCCAGTCCCCAATCCCTAATCCCCAATCCCCTTCACCTGCACTTTAATCCCATATTCAGGGCGGAGGGTAATTGAAGGCTGCGGTACAATCGGGAACCCAGGCTCTATTTCTATTTGGAAGCGTTGGGCAATGGTAGCTAATAATAAAGCTGCTTCCATCATGGCAAAGCCTTTACCAATACAAATCCGCGGCCCATCACCAAAAGGAATATATACGCCTTTAGTTAATTGCTTTTCAAACTCTTCTGTCCAGCGTTCCGGTAGAAACTCTTCAGCACGATCAAAATATTTGGGATGGCGATGCATTACCCACTGACTAATCATGATTACTGTGCCTTTGGAGATTTCGTACTCGCCAATTGTCGTATCTTCCGCCGCTTCTCTGCCTATTAACGCTACCGGAGGATACAACCGCATTGATTCTTTAATCACTTGTTGGGTGTAGGTTAAGCGCGGTAGATCTGCGATTGTGGCTAATTTCCCTTGCAGGACTGCTTTTAATTCGGCAGAGAGTTTCTCTTGTACTTCCGGATGTTGGGCGATAAGCATCCATGTCCAAGATAAAGCATTAGCAGTAGTTTCATGACCTGCCAGCATCAAAGTGGCTACTTCGTCTCGCAGAAGCTTATCATCCATTTGCTGCTGAGTTTCCTCGTCCCGCGCTTCCATCAGCATTGAGAGTAAATCATTGCTTTTCTCGTTACTATTACGGCGATCGCGAATTAGTTGATAGATAGCCTCATCCATTGCCGCTACAGCTTGACGATAGCGAATATTTTCCGGTCTGGGAAACCATTCCCATGATAAAAAGTTCTGTTTTCGCTTGCTTTCAAACCAGTGCATTGTCACATCTAAAGCATTGGCAACTACTTTGGCTTCCCCAGCATCAACATCAGTATTAAAAATACATTTCATCACAATAGCCAGGGTGAGGCGCATCATATCTGCATGGATGTCATGAACTTCGCCATCTTGCCAGGTTTGCAACATTCGGTCAGTGTACTTCACCATAATGTCGCCATAGTTATTAATTCGCTTTTGGTGAAATACAGGTTGTGCTAGACGACGTTGCCATAACCAAGATTCGCCTTCTGCGGTTAATAAACCTTCACCTAACAGGGTTTTTAACACCCGAAATCCCGGACTTTTAATAAAACTCTCGCGATTTTTGAGAACCTCTTCAATATATTCAGGATTAGTTAATAAACAAGTTGGTGTTAATCCTAAACGTAAAGGAACAATGTCACCATAATCACGACAACTAGTGAGAAATGCTAATGGGTCTTGTCCCAATTCGACTAAATGCCCCACGATAGAGTTAATTGGTGGAGCAGGTAAATCAAATATATCTTTTGACATAGTAAAAATTCTCAGCGCTTATTTGTGCTTAAAAAAGCTTATTTTGTCAGAATATTTAATTCCTCCTCAAAAAGAGAGATTTATATTCAGCAATAAGTAAGAGATTTATCCTCAATTCACGTAGGATGCGTTAGCGATAGCGTAACGCATCCGTGCCAAAGCTGAGATTTTTTCAGCAATCAAATCGGATTCCTAGAGGTAACAAAAGAGGGTTACATGATACTTCTGGCACAAGTCGGGAGAAGGAGGAACGGTTTGGTATTTTCCCTTTCCCCTTTCCCCTTTGCCCACCTATATGCTTACTTGGTGCGATCGCCCTAAATTGTAACCCAGTATATTAATTGATCAATATTGAAATGAAACGTAAAAGTCCACAGTTAACTTAGCTGGGATAGTTGACTGTGGACTTTTGGGCATGAACTTATTGAACTTCTGCGGGATGTAGTTCTTGTTGCCTTTCCACAAAGGTTTGTACACGGGTACGGTAGTTTCTTAAGTTTTCATCTACCCAATCGCGTTCGTTACTGTTAGCAAACAAGTGAACTACGGGTTCGCTAGCATCGGGTAAAACTAACAGCCAACTGTCATCATGAGGCTGACCGATTTTTACACCATCGATTAATTCTAGGTTTTGGGCAGGGTGAGTTTCGACTAAATAACGCATCAGTGCGCCTTTAGCACTCCAAGGACAGCGGACAGTATGTTTTCTGTGAATCACACGGGGTAATTCAGCGCGGACAGTTGCAAGCGATCGCTCTTGAATTGTTAGCATTTCAATTAGCTTGGCAATACAGAACATCGCATCAAATCCTGGATGCAGTTGTGGGAAGATAAAACCTGTATCTCCACTCCCAGCTAATACAACATTGGGGTATTTCTGCGAAGCTTCCATTAAAGCTGTGGGGTTGGCTTTGGTGCGGATGACTTTACCATCGTGGCGACGGGCGACTTGTTCCACTGCACTAGAAGCATGAACTGGTACAACTACCGTTCCTCTGGGGTTAGAAGTTAAAATCATGTCCACCATCAGGGCGGTTAACATTTCCCCGCGAATTGGTATCCCAGATTCATCTACTAAAATCATCTGTTCGCCATTCGCAGAGACTTGGACACCAAAATTTGCCTTTAACGCCTCAACTACATGACCCAGCTGAGTTAACAAAGCTTCACGTTCGGTTGTGGAAATAGCGTGTTTATTCAAACTGGCGTTTAAAACTACAGCATCTGCACCAAATTGATCTAACATTTGGGGTAAAACTGCCCCAGTCACAGAATAAACATAGTCAATTACTACTTTGGCGCGACTGTTGCGGAGAGTTGCTACGTGCAGCAGTTTTTCAAATGCCGTGCAGTAAAGGTCATTAACTTGGCTAGGATAGGCAACATCACCAATTTCGTGTAATTGCGCCCGCCGCATATCTTCTTTAAAGAAAGCCCCCTCAATTTTCTTTTCTTGGGCTTTGGAGATATTAATCCCCTTGTTATCCATGAATTCAATCAGGATATAGTCAGGGCGATCAGGATGTACCCGCACATGAATACCGCCAACTACTGACATTGTGGGTATAACTGTCCGGGCTATTGGTACAGCCGTTGCATCGAGGTTTTGAATATCAGTCCCGACTGACATTAAACCCGCAATGAGCGATCGCGTTACCATGCGCGAAACATTTCGCTGATCGCGGGATACTGTTACTCGAGAACCTGGTTTCAAAGTGGAACCATAAGCGGCCCCTAACTTCACCGCAAATTCTGGAGTAATATCAACATTCGCTAAACCTTGTACGCCGCGTTGTCCAAATAAATTCCTTTGGGCGGTGTTTCCCCAAATCAAGTTGATGTTTAAAATAGCACCAGACTCAATTTTTTTACTAGGCCAAACTCTCACTCCCGGGCTAATTTGCGCTTCTTCACCCACCGTAGAAAGCGAACCCACCACAGAAGCTTCTAATACATGAGCGCGGCGGTCTACACGAGTACCACGGGAAATTACACAAGCTGAAAGTTGTGCTTCTTCCCCAATAATCGCGCCATTCCAGACAATCGGACGCTTTAAGTTAGCATCAGCGCCAATAGTCACATTGTCGCCAATGACAGTTCCAGCCTCAATTTGTACCCTGGAACCAATTCGGCAATTATCACCAATGATAGCTGGAGATTCAATCACAGCAGTATGGTCAATATAAGTATTTTGACCCTTCCAGATACCCTGAGAAATCTCTGTATAAGCAAAGTCAAGTTTTACCTTGCCATACAAGGCATCATACTGAGCTTCACGATAGGCATCCAAATGTCCGACATCACACCAATAACCTTGGGCAATGTAGCCATACATTGGCTCATTTTTTGCCAATAACAAGGGGAATAAATCTTTGGAAAAGTCCGATTCTGTATTGTCTGGTAAATATTCCAAAACTTCTGGTTCCAGAATATAAGTACCAGTGTTGACAGTATCAGAGAAAATTTCACTAGTAGAAGGTTTTTCTAAAAATCGATTAATCTTGCCATCTTCATCAGTAATCACCACCCCAAATTCAATGGGATTGGGAACACGGGTCAAAATAAGAGTTGCTTTTGATTTTTTTTGTTTGTGAAATTCAATTGCTGCTGTTAAATCAAAATCTGTGATGCTATCGCCGCTAATCACTATAAAAGTTTCATCTAGGAGTTCGGCAATATTTTTTACACAGCCTGCCGTTCCCAGAGGTTGGTCTTCTTCCACGGCATAAGTCATCTGCACGCCAAAATCGCTACCATCTTGAAAGTAGTCTCGCAGAACATCAGGCAGATAATGCAAGGTAGCAATCACTTCTGTGACTTGATGTCGTTTGAGGAGATTGATGATATGTTCAGCAATTGGCCGATTTAAAATCGGCACCATCGGTTTGGGCAAATCACACGTTAACGGACGAAGCCGCGTTCCCGAACCGCCTGCCATCAGCACTGCACGCATAAATCCTCCTTAACTATTAGCAGCATTTGCTGCGTCAAGACCCGCTATATACGTTGTATTTTTCTTTCTCTAGTCTCCTATGGATCTTGATATTTGAGTAACTTCCGTGAGATGCATCTGTAAGGGGATCGGGGACTGGGGATTGGGGAAAGTAGGGAGATGTAGACGCTTTGCGGCACTTTGCGAGTTCTCCGTTGGGCGTAGCCCTTCTCGCAGAGTAGGAGTACCCGCAGGATGGGGGATGAGGAAGCAGGGGAAAAATACCAATTATCAATGCCCAATGCCCCATGCCCTATGCCCAATCCCCAGTCGCTTAGACCGTACTGAGAATGTGCGATCGCAGTTTTTCTACTAATTGGTGTAAATTACCTGTATTCAGGCGATAGCTTAAGGGATGGGCAATTAATCTGGCTGTACTTTCATACAAAGTTGTAATCTCAACTAAACCGTTTTCTCGCAAAGTTCGTCCGGTTGAAACCAAATCCACAATCGCTTCCGACATTCCAGTAATCGGCCCTAGCTCCACGGAACCATACAAAGGTACGATTTCTACTGGTAAATCCAAACTTTGAAAATATTCACGCGCACAATTGACATACTTAGAAGCCACCCGACCGTGTGCGGGTAAATCTAAAGGCGATTTATAAGGACTGGATGCTTGAACTGCTACAGACATCCGACAATGTCCAAAATGCAAATCTACTAATTGTGCAACTTGTGGTTGCTTTTCTCGCAGCACATCATAACCAATAATACCCACTTGTGCCTGACCATATTCCACATAAACAGGTACATCCTGGCCCCTAACTAGCAATCCTTTCGCTTGTCCACTAGCATCAACAATTTGTAGTTGGCGGTTCCCTGAATCTAAAAAAGCGCTAAAGTCCAAACCTACAGATTGCAGCAGATGGATGCTATTTTTAAGTAATTCCCCTTTTGGCAATGCAACAGTCAGCATTATTGTCCTTAATATCTTGAGCTACGGACACTTTGCAGTTTTGGCAAAATCCCATCAGCAAGTGTCCTTGTCTTGGTAGTTTATTACTATTGAGAATATCTCGATATGCTCACCACAAGCAGCATGAGAATTTTATTAGTTGATGACGAAACAGAACTAACTGACCCCTTAAGCCGCGTCTTAAGCCGTGAGGGTTATAGCGTAGATGCTGCTTATGAAGGAACAAGCGGTAGTCAATTAGCACAAGCAAGTAGTTATGACTTACTGATTTTAGATTGGATGCTGCCAGGAAAAACAGGGTTAGAAATTTGTCAGGAATTACGCCGTCAAGGTAAAACTACTCCTGTACTCTTTCTCACAGCTAAAGATACTTTAGATGACCGTGTTGCAGGGTTAGATGCGGGTGCAGATGACTATTTAGTTAAACCCTTTGAATTGCGGGAATTATTAGCACGAGTCCGCGCTTTGTTGCGTCGTTCTGGTGTGGAGACTTACAACACCCCTACAGGACGCTTGGTAGTAGCTGATTTAGAACTCGATGTTGACAATCAAGTAGCCTATCGTCAAGAACGAGTGATTGAACTCTCCCAAAAAGAAAGCCAATTGCTGCAGTATTTTATGGAACACAGCGGCCAATTGCTAACTCATGGGCAGATTATGCAACATCTTTGGCCAGATGACGAACAACCAAGTAGTAACGTGATAGCCGCATTAATCCGGCTATTGCGGCGCAAAATAGAAGTAGCTGGTGAAAGCCAGTTAATTCACACTGTTTATGGTAAAGGCTATCGCTTTGGTACTGCGGTGGGAGAAGGTATGTAA